>NZ_JANAVO010000010.1 GCF_024213555.1 Allokutzneria sp. A3M-2-11 16
GCGAGGGCCGGGGTTTCATCCCGTGCCCCCGAGAGGCCCAAGGGCACGCGCAAGGGGCCCCCAGGTCAAGCCGACCCACCGCTGGAAGCCCAGCGCCCCACGCTGGAAGTCCGGCCAACTCCGCTGGAAGCTCAGCCCACGCAAGCAAGAAGCCCAGCCACGCAAGCAGGAAACCCAACCAGGAACACCATCAAGGCGTCCCGTTGCCACCGTGGATCGCCAGATGAGACCCGGTCATATAAGGGAAATCCGCCGAAGCCATGGTCAGCACGAACGCCGCCACCTCATCCGGCGTCGCCATCCGCCGCAGCCCGCGCACGTTCGACTTCCCCCAGTTCGCCGCCATGGCGTCCCACACCGCGTCCGGCAGGTCCATGGCCCCGCCGACGCGCCGCGTGAACTCGGAGTTCACGGTGCCGGGCAACACCGTGTTGATCTGGATGCCCTGCATCGCGTAGTCGAGCGAGGCGGACTGGACGAGCCCCACGAGCCCGCTCTTCGAAGCGGCGTAAGCACTTCGGTCCGTACCGCTGAGCTTCGCGTTGCCGGAGGAGGTGATCACGATGTTCCCGCCGCCGCGCCGGAGCAGGTGCGGGATCTGGTACTTCATCGAGAGGAACACGCCGCGCAGGTTCGTGCCGATCACATCGTCCCACTCGCCGGAAGTGAACTCGTGCAAGGGTTTCTGGTTGGTGATACCGGCGTTGTTGAAGCATACGTCCAGCCCGCCGTACGCCGACGCGACGCGATCGACGAAGCGCTGGACCTCCGATTCCACCCGCACGTCGGCGCGCACGTACATGGCCTCGCCGCCCGCCGCGCGGATCTCGCGCTCGACCTCGCGGCCGAGGTTCTCGCGCCTGCCGCAGAAGCCGACCTTCCCGCCCTCGGCGGCGAAGCGCACGGTGGCGGCGCGGCCGATGCCGCTGGTGGCGCCGGTGACCACGACGACCTTCCCGGCGTAGCGCCGCGCGGCCGACGGCGTGATCGTCGGGGTCGGCGCGCCGCCCTGCACCAGGGCGACACCGGCGGCGAGCCCGGCGACGGCTCCGGCGCCCGCGGCGACGCCGCCGGTGGTGAGCACGCGGCGTCGGCTGTAAGTCTTGTTCTCGTCCACGCGCCCAGCCTCACCACGCGGGGCGCGAGCGGCATCTGTCGATGTGACCGGTCATCACTACGCTGGGCGGTGTGATGCACGGCCGGGAGCGCGAGCAGCGCCGGATCGACGAGGTCCTGGAGCACGGGGGAGCCCTCGTGCTGCGCGGTCCTGCCGGGATCGGCAAGAGCACGCTGCTGGCCGAGGTGCCCGCGACGTTGCGCGCGTGCGGCGTCGAAGCCGAGGTCGAACTGGCTTTCAGCGGCCTGCACCAGCTCCTCGGCCCGCTGCTGGACCGCCTCGATGAGCTGCCGGAGTCCCAGGCGGACGCGCTGCGCCGCGCGCTCGGCCTGAGCACGGGGGAGACGACCGACCTACTCGTGTGCGCGGCGGTCTGCGCACTGCTCCGAGCCGCCGAGCCCCAGGTCGTGGTGATCGACGACGCGGACAACGTGGACCGCGCGTCGATGCGGGCGCTGCTCTTCGCCGCGCGCCGCCTCGACGGCAGCCGCAGCGCGATGCTGTTCGGCGTGCGGGACCTGGACACCGCCGACCTGCCGGAACTCGTCCTGACCGGACTTGACGACGAGGCCGCCGCGCGGCTCCTGCCCGATCTCGCGCCCGCCACCCGCGCTGTTCTCGTCCGCGCCACCGGCGGCAACCCGCTCGCGCTCCGTGAGCTGAAGCCGGACCGCGCGGTGCTCGACGCGCTGGCCACGGGCACGGTCCCGCTCGGGGAAGCCCTGCGGAAAGCCTTCGCTGACCGCATAGCCGCGTTGTCCCAACCGGAACAAGATGCCTTGCTCGTCGCGGCAGCCGAAGGTGCGGGCCGACCGGAGACGATCGTCGCCGCATGTGCGGAACTGGAGCTACCCGAGCCGCCAGAGTTCGCCCATCCGCTCATGCGCTCCGCCGTGTACCGATCCGCGAGCGCGGAGCGCCGTCGCAAAGTCCACAGTGCACTGTCCACAGTGGAAACCAACTCGACAGCAAGACTGCACCGTGCGCTCGCCACTCCGAACACCGACGAATCCCTTGCCGCAGAACTCGAAGCGGACGCGGCGTCATGCACCTCGCGTGGCGGATTGGCCGCGTCGATCTCCGTGCTGACCGAAGCGGCACGTCTCAGCGGAACCCCGGAAGCGCGAAACAGGCGGCTCGCCGCGGCAACCTACGCGGCGTGGAAGTCAGGTCATCCCGAGCTGGTCGCCGCGGAGCGCGTGTCGACGCGACTGCGCGGGCTGATCGAGCGCTACAGCGGCGATCAGGTCACCGCGTTCGAGTACCTGTCCAGAGCCGCGAAGTCCTTGTGGGACAGCGATCCTGAGCAAGCGGCGGACCTGGCCTTCCTCGCCGGTGACGCCGCGGTCCACGCCGGACTGCTGGACGAGGCGATCGCCACCGTGAACGAGGTCGCCGAGCGCGCGACCGACCCCGGGTACCGGAACTTCGGCCGCTGGCTCGCCGCCTGGGGAGACAACGCCCCGGAGCCGTGGCAGGTCTTCGACGCGGCCCCTGGGGCGATCAAGCGCTCCGGCGCGCACAAGTGGCTGGTGCCGATGGCGATCAGCATGCGCGGTCCGCATCTGCGCCAAGCGCGCGAGTTCGGCCTGGAAGCCGTCGCCGACCTGCGCGAGCACGGGATGTTGGCGATCCACGCCGTCCCGCTGTACTGGCTGGCGGAGATGGAGTTTCGCCTCGGGCTGTGGGACGAGGGGATCGCACACGCGCAAGAGAGCCTGCGCGCGGCCCAAGACGCAGGTCAGCGGCCCGGCGAGGCGAACGCGCACGCGCTGCTCGCCCTGTTCGCCGCAGGACGGGGCGAGGCGGGGGAGTGCCGCGCACACGCCGCCAAGGCTCTCGGAGCGGCGCAGCCCGTGCGTGATCGCCTCGCGGCGGCGCGCGCGACCTGGGCCCTCGCGCTGCTGGACCAGGCGCTGGGCGAACACGAGGCCGCGACGGAGCGCATGGCCGTTCTCTCACATGATCTCGTTGTGCGCCAAGCACAGCAGCGCTCCGAAGCGCATCCCTTCGACCGGGCGCGGACAGCCCTGGAACTCGGGCAGGAACTGCGCAGGAACAAGCAGGTGAAGGACGCGCGCGAGCCGCTGCGGCTGGCTGCGGACCTCTTCGACGTGCTCGGCGCGGCGCCGTGGGCCGAGCGCGCCCGGACCGAACTGCGTGCCTGCGGAGCGTCGAACGGGCGGACCGGGGGAGAGCTGACCCCGCAGGAGTGGGAGGTCGCCCGGCTCGCGGCGGCCGGGCTGAGCAACCGGGAGATCGGCGAGCGGCTGTTCCTGAGCCCCCGCACGGTCGGCTACCACCTGCACAAGATCTTCCCGAAGCTCGGCGTGGCCAGACGGTCCCAGCTCAGGGCGGCGCTAGGCTCCGCGCATGCTGGAGGCGGCCGACTACCGCGCGATGTTCCGGATCCTGGAGGCAGTTGAGCGGCTGGACACCGCGGAGCGGTTCTCCGCGACCCTGGTGGAACAGCTGGCCAGAGAATTCGGCTGGCGTTCGCTCATCTTCCAGTTGTCCCCCACGGACTTCAGCGACTTCCGCGCGGGCCGGGTCTGCCTGCGCACGGTCCGCTTCACGCACAACGTGCGCCCCGGTCTGGTGGACGAGATGGTGGAGCGCTGGGGCGATTACCACCCGCTCGGGCCTGGAGTGAGCGTCGGCATGATGCGCTCTGGTGTCGTCGCGGCGTCGCAGCTCGACACGGATGCCAACGAGATGTTGCGGGACTACTTCGACAGCTACGTCCACCGCCGAGGGGTCGGTGACGTGCTGCACGCGGCGACGGACGCCGGTGCGCGGGGCGGCCTCGGGCTGTGCGCGTACACCGACAACGGTCCGCGTGAGCGCCTCGTGCTGGCCAAGCTGTCCAAGATGCTGGTGCCCTTCCTGCGCCAGCACCCGGCGGTGGTGGACACGCGCGACGACGGGCTCACCGAACGCGAGGCCCTGGTCGCCCGCCTGGTCGCGGAGGGGCACCCGAACCAGGAGATCGCGCTGCAGCTGGGGATCTCACTTGGCACGGTGAAGAAACACCTTTCCAGAGCGTTGGCCAAGACAGGCAGCACCAGCAGGACCCAGCTCGCGTTCCGGCTGGCTCGGCGGGTGGAACCCGAGTAGCCCGGCCCTCGTCATGATCGCGTCGAGGTGGTGCTTCGGCACCAGCCAGCCCCACTCCTCGATGAAGCCGAAGTCGTCGGCGTAGCGCACCCTCGTGCGCCACAACGCCTTGGCGAAGGTCATGATCGCGTCGCCGAAGGGCACCCGGGTGGCGAACTCCGGGTCGCCGCGCCGCGGGCTCTCGTCCACGCAGCCGTGCACCGCGATGCCGACGTGGCCGATGTGGTCCAGCGACATGTCGAGGAAGGCACTGCCCGACCAGCGGACGCTGACGCTGCGCCTGCCCTCGGCCAGGTCCGCGACCGCGACGACGAGGTCGGTGAACACGTACGGCTCCGTTACCGGGGTCAGCGCGTGGTCGTCGAGCACCAGCGAGCACCGGCCACCGTGGAACTCGATGGCAACCGAGAACGTCATGCCGGGCAGCCAAGCGGTTTCCGTGCTGGAAAGACATGGGTCGAAGGTGGAACATTTCACGAATATGAATGGCATTCGTCAATATGGGCGCTTGTCGTCGTGGCCGTCGACGGCACACCCTGGGGGGCCCACACATCCTGGAGGGCACCGCGCCGCCGCAGCCGAAGCAATGCGAGGAGCACCATGCCCAGTCCGGCGCGAAGACTGTTCTCCATCGCTCTCGCCGCCATAACGGCGCTGATCATGACGCCGCCCGCGGTCGCGGCTCCGCCGGTCTTCCAGCACCCGGGGGTGCTGGTCAGCAAGCCACAACTGGACTTCGTCCGGGGCAAGGTGAACGCGGGGGCACAGCCGTGGCGCACCGCCTTCGACCGCCTGCTCGCCAGCCCCTACGCGTCGTTGTCACGCACCCCGAAACCGCGCGCCGTCGTGGAATGCGGGCCTTATTCCAAGCCCAACAACGGTTGTACCGATGAGCGCGAGGACGCGATCGCCGCGTACACGCTCTCCCTCGCCTGGTACCTCACGCAGGACGCGAAGTACGCGAACAAGGCCATCGCGATCATGGACGCGTGGTCGGCGGTGATCCGGGACCACACCAACTCCAACGCGCCGTTGCAGACCGCGTGGTCGGCCTCCTCGTGGACCAGGGCGGCGGAGATCGTCCGGCACACCTATACGAGCTGGCCGGGGGCCGGGCGGTTCGCCACGATGCTGCGCTCGGTCTACCTGCCCGAGGTGATCAACGGACGCGCGAACACCAACGGCAACTGGGAACTGACCATGATGGAGGCGACGCTCGGGATCGCCGTGTTCACCGAGGACCGGGCCGCCTACGACCGCGCGGTCGGCATCTTTCGCACCCGTGTCCCCGCCTTCATCTACCTGACCGGCGACGGCGCGCTGCCGAAGACACCGCCCGGCTCCGGCATCGACACCCGGCCGGAGATCATCGCCTACTGGCACGACCAGAGCACGTTCGTGGACGGCCTGAGCCAGGAGACCTGCCGCGACTTCACCCACACCGGGTACGGACTGGCCTCCATCGCGAACTTCGCCGAGACCGCGCGGCACCAGGGCCAGGACCTCTACGCCGAGGTCCGGGACCGGCTGCGGCACGCGATGGGGCTGCACGCCAGGTACCAGCTGGGCGAGGCCGTGCCGTCATGGCTGTGCGGCGGCAGCGTCAAGCGCGGCCTCGGCCCGGTGCTGGAGGTCGGTCACAACGCGCTCGCCAACCGGCTGGGCATCCCGATGAGCAACACCCAACGGCTGATCGAACAACAGCGCCCCGAAGGCACCAACAACCTCTTCGTCGCGTGGAACACCCTGACCCACGCGAACAACCCGCACTAAACAGTCCACATCGGACAGTCCACATCAGGCCCAGCGCGGTTCCCCCGTCTTCAAGTACCCCGCACCCCCACCACAGCGGTCGCAAACCGCCGCATACCTCGACGTGCGCGCCGGGTTCACCACCGTTTGCGACCGCTGGGACCTGGGTGCGGGGTACTTGAAGACGCACCAACCACGGCGTCAGACGGAGGAGAAGACCAGCGCGGTGTTGTGACCGCCGAACCCGAAGGAGTTGCTGAGCGCGGCGGGAACCTCCATGTGCCGCGCCTCGGCCCTGGTCACCTCGACCGGCAGATCGTCGTCGGGGTCGTTGAGGGTCGGCGTCGGCGGAACCACCCCGTGGTGCACCGAAAGCACCGTCGCCAGCGCTTCGAGCGCACCGGCCGCGCCGAGCAGGTGCCCGGTCATCGACTTGGTCGCGCACACCAGCGCGGCGTCGCCGAACACCTCGTGGATCGCGCGCGCCTCGTTCCCGTCACCGGTCGGCGTGGACGTGGCGTGCGCGTTCACGTGCACGATGTCCTTTTCGGACAGTCCGGCCTCGGCGAGCGCGTGCCGCATCGCGCGGACCTGGCCCTCCTCGGCGGGCGCGACCATGTCGTAGGCGTCGGAGGTGACCCGCGCCCCGGCCAGCCTCGCGTACGGGGTGCGGCCGCGAGCGGCGGCGAACTCGGCGCGCTCGATGACCAGCACCGCCGAGCCCTCGCCGAGCACGAACCCGTCGCGGGTCTTGTCGAAGGGCCGCGAGGCGGTCTCCGGCTCGTCGTTGCGCGTCGAGAGCGCCTGCGCCTGGCCGAACCCGGCCATGGTCAGCTGGTTCACGCACGCCTCGGTACCGCCCGCGATCACCACGTCGGCGCGGCCCAGCCGGATCAGGTCCAGCGCGTGCGCCACCGCCTCGGCCCCGGACGCGCAGGCGCTGACCGGCGTGATCGCCCCGGCCCGCGCGCCGAACTCCAGGCTGATCACGGCGGCGCTGCTGTTGGGCATGATCATCTGGATCATGCGCGGGGAGACCCGGCGCGGCCCCTTGGTGCGCAACGCCTCCTCGTTCTCCAGCAGGCTGTTGATCCCGCCGATGCCGGTGGCCACCACGACCGCGAGCCGGTCGGGGGCGACGGCACCCCCGTTCTCGGACAGGGCGAGACCCGCGTCCGCCCACGCCTCCCGCGCCGCGACGAGCGCGGCCTGGGTGGAGCGGTCCATCTTGCGGGCGACCACGCGGTCGATCTTCTCGGTCGGCTCCTGCGCCATCCGGGCGGCGATGCGCGCCTTGAGCGGTTCGGCCCACTCGTCGGTCAGCGCTGCGGCGCCGGAGCGCCCGGCCAGCAATCCCGCCCATGTGGAGGCGACGTCACCGCCGAGCGGAGTGGTCGCGCCAAGGCCGGTGATCACTGCGTCGGTCATCGATCGTCCTTCTGGTCAGCCGAGGTCGTTCGACGTCCAGACTATTTGATGGCCTCACGGCACTTCTTCTCCGGCAGGTTCGCCGCCGCCCAGTCCGCCAGGCTTTCCAGCACCGGCAGCAGGTTCTCGCCGCTTGACGTCAGCCGGTAGCTCACCGACAGCGGCGGCCCGGGGGTGACTTCCCTGCTCAGCAGCCCCGCCGCGGTCAGTTCGGTGAGCCGGTCGGACAGCATCGAATCGCTGATCCCGGTGATCGCGCGCTTCAGTTCGGCGAAGCCGGCCGGGCCGTGCGAGAGCGTGCCGATGATCACGCCGTTCCACCGCTTGCCCAGGAAGTCGAAGGCGCGCGCCAGCGCCCCGTCGCAGGTCCGCGCGTCCTTGTGGGCTCTGGGCACGGGCTCAGCCTATCTGAACTACTGAACCGGTAGCCACTTCGAATCTAGTAGTGCTACGTTTTCCGTAGTGACTCCGGATAACCGATCCGGTCGAGCACGGGGAGAGCCCTGGATGGAACTGGACAAGGCCGCGCAGGAGCTGCTGTTCACCGAGGCGCGCACCGCCAACGCGTTCAGCCCGGAACCGGTGTCGGACGAGACGCTGCGCGCGATCTGGGAACTGGCGAAGTGGGCGCCCACGGCGATGAACAGCAACCCGCTGCGCGTGGTCTACCTGCGCACCGAGGAGGCCAAGGCCCGGCTGATCCCGCACATGAGCGAGGGGAACCAGGCGAAAACCGCAACGGCGCCCGTGGTCGCGGTGCTCGCCGCCGACTCCGCGTTCCACGAGCACATGCCGCACCTGTTCCCGATCCGCGAGGGCATGCGCGAGTACTTCGCGGGCGACGACGCCGCGCGCACGCACACGGCCGAGTTCAACTCGGCGCTCCAGGCGGGCTACTTCCTGCTCGCCGTCCGCGCGGCGGGGCTGGCCGCCGGGCCGATGGGCGGCTTCGACCGCGCGGGCGTCGACGGCGAGTTCTTCGCCGACGGCCGCCACCGGTCGATCATGGTGGTGAACATCGGCAAGCCGGGCGAGGGCGCGTGGTTCGACCGCCTGCCCCGGCTCGACTACGACGAGGTCGTCACACTGGCCTGATGGCTGACTTCCTCGACGTGGCCGACGACCTGGTGCGGCGTTCGGGGGTGGTGGTGGACCGCCGCAAGGGCTCGCCCCACCCCCGCTTCCCGCTCGCGGGGCCGGACGTGTTCACCTGGGTGTACAGCGGGTTACTTTCGAGTAGAACTCGTATTAACGCCTTAAAAGTGACCTGTTTTACATTTCGCCGAGACGGTTAATCAAAAGCAGATCAAGTGTTATCAAGCGAAGGTCAAGGTTGCTTGACGCTGCTCTCGATTCCTGTCACCTTTTGTGCGTCGAACGCAATGGGGGGCGGAAAAGAGGAGTGAGAACAATGGGTAGCCACCAGTCGAACATGAACCCGGCGCGCGTTTCCCGGCAGGGCGCGAGTTGTCGGTCCCAATGCGAGAACGCGAGCTGTTTCCTCGCGTGCGTCGCCGCCAAGACCCGCGAGCAGGGCAACCCCTGGTTCACCAGTGGGGTCGTCACTTCCCCCAGGTCCCGCCGCCCGCTCGCGCCCGAGCCCGCCTCGCGCCGCCCCCGCGCCGCCGCCTGGCCGACCGCCTTCTGACGGAACCCCCGCTCGTTGCCCGAGCCCCTCCGCCACCGATGCGCGGACGGGGCTCTTGTTTTGTCTGAACCGAAATGAAATCGCTCTCGCTAGATCATCCGGAATAGGGCAACGTTTGCGCGGCGTAGCCCGCGTCACATTGTTCGACTGTCACTCTTTCGAGGAATGAACACCCGGCCACGAAGTGGTATTGGCCAGCAGGCCGAGCATCCCGGAGATCAACCTCATCTGGTCCACGGTGCGGATGTCGGCCTCCAGCAGCCGCGGCGAGCACACGAGGACCGCCACCGCCTGGGCGCGGGAAAGCGCCACGTTCAACCGATTGCGGGACAACAGGAACTCCAGCCCGCGCGGGAGGTCCACCGCCGTCGACGAGGTCATCGTCGCGATCACCACCGGCGCTTCCTGACCTTGGAAGCGGTCCACCGTCCCCACCCGCACGTCACCGAGCCCCGCCGCCTCCAGCTCCCGGCGCACCACGCGGACCTGGAGGTTGTACGGCGCCACCACCATGACGTCGGCCGCGGTCAGCGGGCGCGGCTCGCCGTCGGTCCACGTTCGACCGACGACGTCGGCCGCGATCGCCGCCACGGCGCGCGCCTCCTCGACCGAACTGGTGATGTTGTCGCGGTGGTCCACCGGGTGCAGGTGCAGCCCGGCCGGGACACCGGCCAGCGCGCGGGCCGCCGCGGACGGGTGGGCGTGCAGTCGGCCCGCGTAGGACAGCTCCGACACCGGGCGGCAGACCTCGGGGTGCATGCGGCGGGACTGGTCCAGGAAGTAGCCGAGCCCCGGCGGGATCACGTCGGCTTCCCCGATCAGGTGCCCCAGCGCCGAGGCGTCCGCCCCCGCCGGGTGCGTGCCCTGGACGACCTGGGGCAGCTGCTGCGGATCGCCGAGCAGGACCAGGTTGCGGGCGCACATCGACACCGCGAGCGCGTCGGCCAGCGCGAACTGCCCCGCCTCGTCGATGATCAGCACGTCGAAGGGGTCGGCGCGCAGTGCCGAGTTCGCGAACGTCCACGCGGTCCCGCCGACCAGGTGGCCGCCCGGGTGATCGGCCCGCCAGCTCGCCAGCGCGGCGGTGCTCTTCGGTTGCTCCCAAGGGTTCGCCGGATCGGCCGCCTTCTTCGGGCGCTTCGCCGAGGGCACCGCGGCACCCGTCCGCCGCACCGCGCCGAGCACGTTCTCCACCGCCTTGTGGCTGGTGGAGGTCACCGCGACCTTCTTGCCGTTGCCGACCAGGTGCGCGATGAGCCGCCCGGCGAGGTACGTCTTGCCCGCGCCGGGTGGCCCCTGCACCGCCAGCACCGAGTTCTCCAGCAGGTCCACCGCGCCGATCACGGTCTCGACGAGGTCGGGACCGGGCGGGGGCAGCGGCCGTCCTCCGCGCAGCCTCGGCGTGCGGCTCAGGAGGTCCACGCCCGGGTGCGCGGGGAGCAGCGGGAGGAGTTCCACGACCTGCTCCGCGAGCTCGGCCACCGCCTCGTCCTTGGGGCTCGGCCGGACCGGGCTCCCCGGCAGCACCGCGACGGGCACGGCGCGCTGATCGAGATCGGTCGGCTGGGCGCTCTCCTGGAGGACCAGGGTGTCCGAGCCCGCCTCCTGCACCTCCGCGTCGCGCGTCCACCCCTGGTAGAGCAGGCGCACCTTGTCGCCGACGGTGAACGGGTGCGGGCGCTCGGGATCGCAGGAGGCGCGCACCAGCCGCTTCGCGGTCCTGATCCGCCCGGACGGCATCGTCCAGTCCGCCACCGCCACGGAGATCGGCACCGCGCACTTGCTGTCGGACTCCAGGTCCGGCACGGGCGCGGCGACCTGGCGGAAGAAGTCCCACCACGCCGGGTTGGTCTCCCTGCGGTGGTAGCCGACCGCCGCCGCGAGCAGCCCCCGGGCGCGCTCGTCGTCGCTGGCCAGCGCGGGATTGTCCGGGAGATCCTCGACCAGCGGTTCGACGATGGCCGCGAGCCGCGCCGCGCGCTCCGCTCGACGGGCCGCCGCCTGCTCGTCGTTGGCCGACTCGATCGCGGCGTCCAAAGAGGACAGTTCGATGGCGCGCGCGGGCTCGATCCCCGCTCCTTCCCTTACCCGCAACAGGAATTCGTACAACCGGTGCGTGGACACGCAGTCGTACTCGTTGTAGTCGCTGATCGCCGCGAGCACCGACGCGGCCCGCTCCGGCTCGTGTTCCAACAGCGACAGGTAGTCCTCGTACGCCTCGATGCTCGACGCCGCGGTCTGCACGTCGCCCGCCCGCGAGGTCGGCATGTACAGCGGCTCCAGGTACTTGATCGAGTACGACCGCTGCGAAACCCGCAATGCCTTGCGCACCACGGCGTACAGGTCGACCAGCGCGCCAGCGCGGAGCAGCTCGTCGACCTCGTCCTCGCGCGTGGAATGCAGTGCTGCCAAGCGTTTCAGCGCCGAAGTCTCGTATGGGGCGTAGTGGTAGACGTGCGCGCCCGGGTGCTCGGCCAAGCGCTCGCGGGCGAAGTCGACGAAGTCCTCGAACGCCTTCTTCTCCTGCGCCCGGGTGTGCGCCCAGAACGGGGTGAAGTCCTCGTCGGCGCCGGTCACCGCGCCGAACAGGTACTCCAAGCCCGTGCCGCCCAGCGCGTACGGATCGCCTTCCATGTCGAAGAAGACGTCACCGGGGCTCGGCGCGGGCAGCTCCGCCAACGCGTCCGGCGAGACGATCTCGTAGGTGACCTCGCCGACCGGGTCGTCCTCGGTGCGCGTCGCGTCCTGCCGGATCTGGATCGTGGCCTGCGCGCGCAGCCCGGTGAACGTCGCGATGGACAATGTGGACGGTCGGTCCTCCGGCGTCGCGGTGGCCAACGCGTCGATCGTGTCGATCCCGGCGGTGACGAGCTTGCGCCGCTGATCGGTGCGCATCCCGGCCACCAGGGAGAGGTCGCGGGCCTCGGTGCGCCCGGCCTCGCAGTGCTTGGCGAAGCGGCAGGAGGCGCACGCGGGCCGCTCGTCCGCCCACAGCCGCTCCGGCAGCTCCACCGGCTTGGCCAGGCACTCGCGCAACCGCGACCGCAGATGTGTCAGCAGCGGCAGGAAATCCGCCACCCGCAAGGTGTGCTGCGTGCCGTCGCCCAACATGAGGTGCATGTCCGGCCCGGCCGGATGCCCCGCCCGCGCGAGCGCGTCCGCGTAGGCGGTCAGCTGGAGCACCGCGGCCGGGCGGGCGTGCCGGGCGAGCTTCGCGTCGTAGGGCTCGTACTCACCGGTGCTGGTCAGTACCAGGAAGTCGGCGTGGCCGTAGAAGCCGTCGTCGTAGAACACCGGCTGGTACACCACGAGCGCGCCCGCCTTCAGCGCGTCCCGGGTCTCCTCGGCCGCCTTGGCCAGCGCGCCCGGCGTCGGAGCGGGCTGGTCGATCTCCACGACCCCGGCACCGTGGCGGGCGCGAAAACGTTGCAGCACCGCCTGTTCGTGCGCGAGCCCGTGCTTGGCGACCAGTTGCGCCCCACCCGGGTCCGGCCGCGGCGCCCCGCGCACGCCCGTCGCGAGCGCGTGGGCGAGCAGGCTCCGGTGATCGCACTCCATCAGGTCGACCAGGTCGGTCGGGGAGAGGACGAGGCCGTCGGCTGTGCTGAGCATCGCGAGCAGTCTGCCCCGCGGCGCCGACTGCCCGCTCAGCGGGCACCGGTGAACGCTTTCCGGAGAGAAGGGTGCGAGGGGGCGAATCCCGCCCGTCCACGTTCGCCCGTTCGCTGCTGTCACGCCCGCGCCGCTCGCCGGTAGCGTGGTCATCTTCGCCAGGGGAAACCGTTCCGCACACGGGATTGGGGTACTGGCCGACACGTGCGGCCGGTGCGCTGGACACTGTTCACTGGGCACTGTTCATGGGGCCACTCGGCACCGGTAAGGGCACACGCGACCGCTTCGCCTCGGAGCGGGTCCTTGCCGACCGGTGAGGCCCGGCCAGGGGCCCTGACCCGGCCGCGTTCCGCGCTCGCGGCCGGGTCAGGGTGCCGCCTCTCTGCTTTAGTGCGTTGCGGGGTGCGCACAGCAAAGGGGTGGGGACAGTGGCGGGGACAAATCCTGAACGGGGCCGACCCGGCTATGAACCTGTGGGGATTCCGCAGGTCAGCGTCGGCGGAGTGGGTGAGTCCGGCGGCTACACCGTCGACCTGGACGGCGCCCCACGATTGCTCCAGGCCTTGCGCGAAGCGCGCGCCAAGCTCGCCGAACTCAGCGACCTTCACAAGGATCTCAGGTATGTGCCTATGCCTGACGGAGATCCGTACAGCATCGCCGCTTGCGACGTGATCATGCGGAGGCTGGGTGATGAGCCAGGTGGCTACGCTTGGGCGAACAAGGCGGGGATCGCGCAGCTGGACACGTTGATCGAGAAGCTGGAGACGTCGCCGAAGATCTACCGGGACGCCGAAGAACGCAACCGTCGCAAGTTCGGCCGGGGGGTGTGATGCGGCGCTGGGCGATCTGCTCCGTGCTGGTTCTGGCCGGATGCGCTCCGGTCACCGCCGGGGAGCCGACGGAAGTGGTCAGAGGTCCCGACAGCACGGTTCCGCCGCCGATCACTCAGCCCACGTTGTCGTTCGAGAAGTTCCTCGCCAAGCCCTGTGATCTCCTTTCGCGTGAGCAGTTGGCGTCGATCGGCATCACCACGGACCCAGGTAAGGCGACCACGGAGGTCATCGGTCCCAGATGCAGATGGGAAGCTGACAAGTCGATGGACACCGGTATCTCGGTGACCCTGATGACCTACTCCGACGGGTTGGACTCGGCGTACCACCGGCGCGATCTCGGCTACTTCAAGGAGACCGCGATCGGTGGCTATCCGGCGGTCAACACCGACAACGCGAAGCCGGTTGGGCGGACAACGCCGATCGGTTCATGTGACACGGCGGTGGGGATCGCCAAGTCGGTCGCCTTCAGGGCAGGAGTGATCGCGCACAAGCCGAACCCGGACTACGAGCAGCCGTGCACGGCGTCGGACCGGGTGGCGTCGTGGGTGTTGGAGAAGCTGAAAACGGGGACCTGAGCGGGGGCGCAGCACCTAGGGTAGGCGACTGTGAACCGCACCTTTCAAGTCGACCTGCGCGGCGTCGTTGACCTGCTCAGCCACCACCTCTACTCCAGCCCCCGCGTCTACCTGCGGGAACTGCTGCAGAACGCGGTCGACGCGGTCACTGCCCGGCGCGCGGCCGACGAGGCGGCCCCGGCGGAGATCGCCGTGCGGGTCACCGGCCGGACCCTGACGGTCACCGACTCGGGCATCGGCCTGACCGAGGAGCAGGTGCACGAGCTGCTGGCGACGATCGGCCGCAGTTCCAAGCGCGACGAGCTCGGTTTCGCCCGGCACGAGTTCCTCGGCCAGTTCGGGATCGGCCTGCTGTCGGCGTTCCTCGTCGCGGACGAGGTCCACGTGCTCACCCGTTCCGTCGAGGGCGGGCAGGCCGTGGAGTGGATCGGCCGCGCGGACGGCACCTACCGGATCGGCCCGGCCGAGCGCGAGCTGCCGGGGACCACGGTGGAGCTGACGGCGCGGGAAGGCGCCGAGCAGTGGTTCGCCGAGGAGACCGTCACGGACCTGTGCGCGCTCTTCGGATCGCTGCTGCCGTTCACGGTCACGGTGCAGGGCAAGGCGATCAGCGGTGCGGGAACCCCGTGGCGCAAGGACGATCGCGCTCCGGGGCAGCGCATGGCCGATCTTGTCGGCTACGCGCAGGACGTCCTCGGTTTCACGCCGTTCGACGTGATCGACCTGAACGTGCCCGAGGCGGGGCTGACCGGTGTCGCGTACGTGCTGCCATTCCCGGCGAATCCGGCCGAGCACGCCGGGCACCGCGTGTACCTCAAGCGGATGCTGCTGACGGAGAGCGCGGACAGCCTTCTGCCGGGCTGGGCGTTCTTCGCGCGCTGCGTGGTCGACGCGGGGGAGCTGCGGCCCACCGCGAGCCGTGAAGCGCTCTACGCCGACGGGCTGCTGGACTCGACGCGGGAAGCGCTGGGCGAGCACCTGCGCGGCTGGCTGGTCGGCTTGGCGCGCACCGATCCCGCACGGCTGGGCCGTTTCCTGGAGATCCACCACCTCGGGGTGAAGGCGCTCGCGCTGCACGACGAGGAGATGCTGCGGCTGGTCGAGCAGTGGATGCCGATGGAGACCAACGTCGGCCGGATGACGCTCGCGGACTTCCGCGCCCGCCACGGGGATGTGCGCTACACGCTGACCACCGACGACTTCCGCCAGATGGCCGCGGTCGCCGCCGCGCAGGGCCTCGCCGTGGTCAACGGCGGCTACACCTACGACTCCGAGATCATCGCCAGGCTGCCGCTGATCGACCCGGAGCAGTCGGTGCGGCGCCTGGAGCCGACGGACCTGATGACCCGCTTCGACTCGCTGCCGCCGGCGACCGAGCTGGAGCTGCGGCCGTTCCTCGCCGCGGCGCAGCGCGCCATGGACCAGCTCGGCTGCGAGGTCGTGCTGCGGTCCTTCGAGCCCGCTTCGTTGCCGGTGCTGTACCTGGTGGACCGCTCCGCCGCGTTCCAGGCCGAGCTTCGGTCCACAAAGGACAGAGTGGACGAGCTGTGGGCCGGAGTGCTCGCCGCCTTCGACAAGCCCGCCGACGACCGCCCGCAGCTGGTGCTCAACCACCGCAACGCACTCGTGCGCCGCGTGTGCTCGCTCCGCGAGCCGGAGAAGGTCGCCCTCGCCGTGGAATCCCTGTACGGCCAGGCGTTGCTGCTCGGGTACCACCCGATCCGCCCCGCCGACGCCGCCCTGCTGAACCGCTCTTTCCTTGGTCTCTTGGATGGCCTGCTGGACCAGACCATCCCCCTGGAGGATAAGCCGTGAGCATGACGCACCAGCAGCTCGACGAGATGATGGTGGCCGCGTGGCGGCTGCCGTTCGGCCCGTCGGCGACCGCCGCGGCCGAGGAGGTCGTCCGGCACGCCGACGCCAACATGTGGAAGGACCTGCAGTACGCGGGCCGCATCCTGGCCACCCGCTGCTACCAGTACGGCGCGGAGCCGGGCAAGGCGTTCGTCACGTTCTCGTGGTGCCTCAACGCCTACGACCGCGGCGAGGCGGACCCACGCTTCGACCACCAGTTGTTCTGGTACTTCAAGTGGATCGTGGGATCGCTGACCACCTTCCCCGAGGTGCCGCTGGACCGGGCGCACGCGGTGCTCGACGACATGGAGCGGCGCTACAAGATCGCCGGGCACGGGATGAACCCGGTGCACCAGCGCCGCGAGATGCTGGCGCGGCACGTCGGCGACCTGGACACCGCGCGCGAGCAGTACCGGTTGTGGAACGCCAGCCCGCGTGACGAGATGTCGGACTGCGAGCGCTGCGAGCCGAGTTCGAAGGTCAACCACATGGTGCGCCTCGGCATGGACGAGGAGGCCATCGCGGTCGCGCGGCCCGGCTTGGTCAGCGACGGGGACTGCACGGAGCAGCCGCAGGGCATCCTGACCAACCTGCTGCTGCCCTACCTGCGCACCGGCAGGCTGGAGGAAGCGGTCGACGCCCACCGCAGGGCCTACCGCGCCCTCCAGCACGACCGCGGCGAGCTGCACGCGATCGGCACGCACATCCGCTTCTGCGCGTTGACCGGCAACCATTCCCGCGGCCTGGAACTGCTGGAGCGGCACATCGGCTGGCTGGAGGAGCCGCCGACGCCGATGGCGGAGATGTGGTTCTGCGGTTGCGCGGCGAACCTGCTCGGCCAGCTCGTCGAGGCGGGCTACGAGGACATCACGGTGCAGCGCCAGGAGAGCGAGGTCGAGGTCCGCGACCTGCTGTCGGAGCTGGTGGACCGGGCGCGCGCCATCGCGGAGCGCTTCGACGCCCGCAACGGCACCTCCGAGCAGAGCGAGCGCGTCCGCCTCCTCATCGAGGGCGCGCCGATCGTGGAGTACCTCCCGCTGTCCGGCGTGGCCCGCCGTGCGGAGCTGCTGGAGGAGACCGAGCCCGAGCCGCTGCCGACGAGCTCTCTTGATTCCATTGTGGACCCAGCCGAGCTCGCCGACCTCGCGGAGCTGGAGTTCTTGCGGGACAACGACGATGCCTCGCTGCGCGCCTGGGAGCGCTTCGACGAGCTGTGCCCGGAACCCTCGACGCTGCTGCTCGCGCGCCGGGTGACCGGGCTCGGCGCGCACGCCGCGCGCGAAGAGCCCGAGGAGGCGGAGCGGCACTGGTTGCGCGCGTTGGAGCTGTTCACCGAGGCGGGCAACGAGGTGCTCGCGCTGTCCGTGCGCAGCCGCATCGGCATGATCCGCTGCCTGCTCGGCCGCGGCGAAGAGGGCCTGCCGATGGCCGCCGAGGCCGTGGACCGCTTGGCGGACAAGGGAGAGACCCATCAGCTCGTCCGCGCGCTGTCCCGCCTGGCGACCTGCCACCAGCTGCGCAACGAGTTCGACGAGGCGTGGGAGTTGTTGGCGCGCGCGGAAAAGCTCGCCGAGCCCGCCGGTGATCCCGAGCTGACCGCGGACATCGTCCTCGGCAAGGTCCCGTTGCTCGTGCAGCGCGGCGAGATGCCGGACGCCATGGCGACAGCAGAGCGCGCGATCTCCTTGTACAGCGGCGTTTCCGGCACGGACCGGCTGCGCCAGGCGCAGTTCATGGCCGCCAACCTGCGCGCGGGCGCGGGCGAGTTCGACACCGCGGACGCGCTGCTCGCCGAAGCCGCGCACAGCACTTCGGCTCTGTTGCGCGCCGCGGTGCTGCACACCAGGGGCCGCGTGGCGCTGGACCAGGACCGCTTCGGCAACGCGGTGGAGCACCTGACCGACGCGGTCGCGGTGTTCAGCAACGCCGGTGAGCCCGTGCACGCCGCCAACGTGCGCGTGGACCTCGCCGCCGCCGCGCTGAACAACGAGCAGTTCTCCGATGCCGCAGACGCGGCCGAGGAGGCGCTGCCGGTGCTGGAGCGCTCCGGCGACGCGGAGGAGAACTTCCGCGCGCGGTTCCTGCTCGCCAAGGCGTACGAGATGCTCGGGCAGCCCGGCCAGGCCGTCGACCTGCTCGGCCAGGTCGCGGCGCACTTCGTCAGCACGGGCAACATGCAGGGCGCGGCGCAGATGTTCACCAACGGCGGCGTGATCCTGGACCGGCTCGACCGCGACGGGGAGGCCGGGGCGCACTACGGCGCGGCGGCCGATGCCTGCAACGCGGCGGGGGACATGCAGCTGGAGGAGATCGCCAACCGCAGGGAAGCCGCGCTTTCCTGGCACTGGGCGCAGAACATGGAACGCAGCATGGCCGAACTGTCCACAGCGGACAGTCTCGCGTCCACCCTGCCCGAAGGCGACCCGCACGCGCTCTGGCAGCGCACCCTGGTCAACTACGACGGCGCGCGGATCTTCGCCAACGTCGGCGAGTTCGGGGTCGCGCTCAACCGGACCCTGGTCGCCATCAAGGGTTTCCGCGAGCTGGGCGCGAACGTGGAGGCCACCATCGCCGAGGTGCTGCGCGGCAGGCTGCTGGCCAACCTGGACCGCCGCGAGGAGGCGATCACCGTGCTGACCGCCGCCCTCGACGAGGTGCCGGAGGAGGCGGCGGGCCAGCGCGAGCAGATCGAGTCGCTGCTCAGCGAGCTGCGCGGCTGAGGAACCGTTCCACGGCAAGGGCGAACCCGGCCGGGTCGTCCTGGTACAGCCAGTGACCCGTTCCGGGCAGCTCGACCAACGTGGTGTCCGGCCGCTGCCGCGCCATCCGCTCCGCCATCGCCCGCAACAGCAGCGAGCTGTTGGCGGCGCGGACGAGCAGCGCCGGGCACGTCGAGGACGTCCAGTCCTCCCACCAGCTCCCGAGGTTGCAGTGCTGCGTCGCCATCATGTCGTCGTGGTCGAAGGCCATCCGCCACTGCCCGTCCTCCTCGACGACGCTGTCCAGGAAGTAGTCGGGCGCGGGCAGGCCGAGTTCGAGGTAGGAGGCCTCCAGCTCCTCCCGGCTCGCGGCCGTGCGCGGCCACCCGCTGACGTCGACGATCGGGTTCGGCACTTCGGTCGAGTCCGTCACCGCGCCGATGTCGGCCACCGCGAGCGCGCGCACCAGCTCCGGGTGCCGCGCCGCGAGCTGGTAGGCGTTCACCCCGCCGAGCGAGTGCCCGAGTACGATCGTCCTTTGTAGACCGAGGTGCCGGATGAACTCGGCCGTGTCCCCGACGAACTCGTCCCGCCCGAACGCCCCGCCGCGCTGCGAGAGCCCGTGCCCGCGCTGGTCGAGCGCGATCACCCGGTAGGCGGGCGCGAGGCGGCTCGCCAGATCGGCGAAGGTTCGACCTCGGCCAAAAGTCCCGTGCAGGGCCACGATCGGCTCGCCGTCGCCGCCGAAGTCCACATAGGAGAAACGCCGCCCCCGCAAGTGCACATCCCGTTGCTCCATCCCGACAACCTAACCCGGAGCACAACCGACTAGCCCGTGTCCCGCAAGCCCCGCCCGCACTCCGCACACCAGGTAAACTCTTCCCATGCCCTACACCCGCCCGCACACCCCAACCCCCGCGGGCGCCGTCTAGAGAACCCCGTTTCGTACTCATAGCGGGAAAAAGAGCGCTCCAAAATCCCGACAAGAGTACGAAACGGGATTTTGGGCTGCGCTGGTGACGGTTCGGGGGGTGTCACGATCGCTGGGGCCACGTGCAGGAGACGGCCTAGTCGAAGGTGTGCGTCTCGCGGCGGTACGGGATGTCGACCAGGGCGAGGCGGTGGGGCGGCCAGATGTCGTCCTGCTCGTTGACCGTCAGTTCACCGTCGCGGCGCAACAGCCAGATGGTTTCTGTCTCGCGGTGCAGGACCGCGTCGCCGGGCACCCGCTTCAGCACGCCCACCGTCAACGCGACAACGTCATCCTGCTGGTAGTGCACTGGATTTGATGTGTTGATCTGAAACTCCACTGATGAGGTGGGGGCGAACCCAAGATCGTCCGCGACCACGTCGTACGGCGCTTCCAAGGGCTCCATGACCTGCACCACGGAGCCGCCCTTGGCCAGCGCGCCGTCGCCGAGGATCTGCTCAAGGGTGACGGCGTCGCTGAACAGAGCAGCCTGACGACCGGCCTCGCGAACAGCATGCGCCACCTCGCCCGGTGACAGCTGTGTCGCGATTTCAAGACTGTAGGAGATGGCCATTCGTTCCTCGCTCGACCCGGTTACGGAAAGAAGTCAATCACGGTGTCGTTCTTGTCGATCACGATGACCTCGCGGAGCCCTGGGATCGGCCAGTCGGTCAGCTGGGACCTCATCGTGGCCAGGTCGATCGCGCTGTCGTGGACGTTGAGCACGATCCGGTCGGCCTGCTTCTTCGCCACCTTCTTGGCCATCTGCTGGGCGATGTTGCGCGCTACGTCTGTCGAAGGTGCGTAGTTGTCGAAGATCCTGCCCTCGACGCGGAAGTCCGGTCTCCTGCGTCCTGGTACCTGTGGTCGCTGTTCGACCAGGTAGCCCTGCCTGGCCAGGATGGCCGCAGACTCGTTCTCCCGAGTGATCCCGCGTACGGTCTCCGCTTCGTCATCGGGGAAGATCCGGGCCGGGTGCCCGCTGGGCTTCGCGTTCGGGTAGGGGGACCGGGACGGCCTGGTATGCGGTGTGTCCGGGGCGGTCGGGCGGTCGACCGCCTGAACGGGTGGCGCGGTGGCCGAGGCGATGCCGAGGATGTCGGTGCAGTACGACTCGATCCACGCCGCGGCCTCGCGGAGCCGCCGAGCCGAGGTGGTCGCGGTAGACGCGGCTTCCCGCAGCGCCTTCGCACTGTCGGTCAAGGACGTGTCGTTGCTGCCCCGCTGAGCGGCGAGAAGGTGACCGGCGGCGGCCTCGGCATCGGTCGAGGCGCGGTGCAGCAGGTCGACGGGCACGCGCGCCGCGATCCCCCGCAGCCGCGCGGCCAAAGCTCGACTCAAGGACACCCCAACACCCCCGCCGAGGACCGTAGATGATCATTGGCGCCGCGAGGGTGTCGATGCAGGCAACTGCCCGAGGGCCCTACCGGAAACCCGGCAGGGCCCTCTGCGGACAACTTCTACAAACGCGGGTCCACCGGCTCGGACTCCAGCGCCAGCGTCGCGAACACCGGCTCGTGCACGCGCCACAACGGCTCGCCCCGCACGGCACGATCGAGTGACTCCAAGCCCAGCGCGTACTCACGCAGAGCCATGGATCGCTTGTGCCCCAAGCGTCGTTCGCGCAGCCGCGACAGGTTGGCCTCTTCGGTGTAGTCGGGCCCGTAGATGATCCGGAGGTACTCGCGCCCGCGAACCTTGATGCCGGGCTGCGCAAGGCCACGCTGAGCGCGGCTGAGGTTCGCGTGCGGCTTGACGACCATGCCCTCGCCGCCCGCGGCCGTCATCGACTCCCACCACTCGATCCCGGCCGCGATCGACTCCGGGTCGGTCGTGTCGACGAGCAGGCGACCCGTGCGCCGCACCAACTTCGAGTCGGCCTCAACCAGGCGGTCGGCCACCGCCAGGTGCCACGAGTGGTCGTGGTGCTGGTACGTCGAACCCTCCGTCGCGAGCACCTGGAACGGCGCGAGCGAGATGCCGTCGAGGCCCGAAGTCGGCCAGCAGTACTGTCGATACGACTTGGTGAACGCCTCCGCATTAGCAGCCCGTGATGAGGTCCGCGACAGCAGCGAAGCCACATCGACACCGCGCGCCGCAGCACTCTCCAAAGTGGACACTGCGACGGGGAGTGCCGTGCGCGCCGCAGCACCGACAGCCGCGTACTGGTTGCGCAGCAGGTCTTCTGCCTTGGCAGACCACGGAAGAAGCTCGCAGTCCAGCATCAGCCAGCCGGTGTCCAGCTCCTCCCACAACCCCGCGGCCGTCACCGCCGTGCGCAGCCGCGCCAGCAACTCCTCGGTCAGGTCGCCGTCGAAGAACGGCCGTCCCGTGCGCGTGTAGATCGCACCGGTCGCCCCATTCGTCGCGCCGAACCTAGACGCGGCAACGGATTCGTCGCGGCACACGACGACGACCGCGCGCGAGCCCATGTGCTTCTCCTCGCAGATGACCTGCGCGATGCCGTCCGCCCGGTAGCTGTCGAACGCCTCAGTCGGGTGCTCCAGAACTCCTGGCAGTGCGGACGTCGCGCTCGGCGCCATGGTCGGCGGCAGGTAGAGCAGCCACCGAGGTTCCATGGCGAAGCGGCTCATCACCTCAAGGGCTCCGGCCGCGCTCTCCTCGCTGATGCTGATCCGGCCGTGGTGCGCGGTCTCCACCACGCGCTTGCCGAGCACATCGGTGACGTCCAACGCGTCAGGATCACGACGCTGAGGAGCAACCTCCACTGTGGACGACGGGAAGGGCTTCGTCGGCTCGTACCAGACCTTCTCGGCGGGAACGGAGACGACTTCCTTCTCCGGGTAGCGCAGCGCGGTGAGCTTGCCGCCGAACACGCAGCCCGTGTCGAGGCACATGGTGTTGTTGATCCACTCGACCTCGGGCGTCGGCACGTGTCCATAGAGGACCATCGCCTTGCCCCGGTAGTCGACCGCCCACGGGTACCGCACCGGCAGGCCGAACTCGTCGGTCTCGCCGGTGGAATCCCCGTACAGCGCGAAACTGCGCACCCGCCCGGACGCCCGGCCGTGGTAGGACTCCTTCAGCCCGGCGTGGGCCACGACGAGCTTTCCGCCGTCCAGCACCAGGTGCGAGACCAGTCCGTAGCAGAACTCCTGGACCTCCTTGCGGAACTCCTCGCTCTCCCGGCCCAGCTGCTCCAAGGTCTCGGCGAGCCCGTGCGTCACCTGGACGTTGCGGCCCTGCAAAGCGCGCACGAGTTTGTTCTCGTGGTTGCCCGGCACGGCGAACGCGTGCCCCGCGCCGACCATGCCCATCACCAAGCGCAGTACACCTGGAGAATCGGGGCCGCGGTCGACCAGGTCGCCGACGAACACCGCGCGCCGCGACGGGTGCGCGGCGTCGACGGCCCGTCCGGACTCGTCCCTGGCGATCGTGTAGCCCAGCGACACCAACAGGGTTTCCAGCTCCGCGCGGCAACCGTGGATGTCGCCGATCACGTCGAACGGGCCGGTCTCGTGCTTGTAGTCGTTGAGCAGGCGCTCGCGGACGATCTTCGCCTCCGCGACCTCCTCCTCGCTGTGCAGCACGTGGACCTTGCGGAAGCCCTCCTTCTGCAGGAAGCGCAGCGACCGCCGCAGCTGTCCGCGCTGACGCCGCACCACGTGCTCGCCGAAGTCCCGGTCCGGCCGCGACGCGTTGCGGTCGTGGCACACCTTCTCCGGCAGGTCGAGCACGATCGCGACCGGCAGCACGTCGTGCGCTCGGGCCAGCTCGACCAGCTTCTTGCGCGACTCCGGCTGCACGTTCGTCGCGTCGATCACCGTCAGCCGCCCCGCCGTGAGCCGCTTGCCCACGATGAAGTTCAGGACGTCGAAGGCGTCACCGCTGGCCGACTGGTCGTTCTCGTCATCGGCGACCAGACCGCGGCAGAAGTCGCTGGAGATCACCTCGAACCGGCCGAAGTGCTCCCGCGCGAACGTCGACTTGCCGGACCCGGAGGCGCCGACGAGCACCACCAGGCACAGCTCGGGAACCTCAAGAGTGCTCATTTTTCCACCCCCACAGTGTCAATGCTCGACCCCGCAAGCGGGTCTTCGGCGGAAAACACGGCCATCTGCGTCGGCGAACCCAACGAAGGGTCCTCGGGCCCCACGGGCAAATACCTGACGCCGTAGCCGTGCGCTGTCGCCACCCCGGACGCCCAGGCGCGGAACTCCTCGCGGGTCCACTCGAACCGGTGATCGCGGTGCCGCATCGTCCCGGCGGGCAGGTCCTCGTACAGCACGTTGTACTCGACGTTCGGCGTCGTCACGATCACCGTGTTCGGGCGCGCGTGCCCGAACACCGTCGCGGCGAGCGCGGGGAGCCTCGGCGGGTCGACGTGCTCGACGACCTCCATCAGCACCACGGCGTCGTAGCCGCACAGCCGCTCGTCGCGATAGGTCAGCGAGGACTGGACCAGCGTCAGCCGTTCGCGCTGCCGGTCCGGCATGCGGTCCAGCCGCAGCTTCCGGACAGCGATCTGCAGCGCGCGGTGCGAGACGTCCACGCCGAGCACCTCGCGGAAAGACGCGTCCGCCACGAGGTCCCGCAGCAGCGCGCCCTCACCACAGCCCAGGTCGACGACCCGCGCGGCTCCGGCCGCCCGCAACGCCGCCAGCACGGCACCGCGCCGCTGCTGGGCGAGCGAGACCTTGCGCTCCGGCGGCTCAGCCTCAGAAACGGCGTTGTCCAGCGCCTCCGGCTCGGCGTCGTCGACCTCGGCGAGCCGCCCGGTCGCGGTGATCACCAGCTCCCGGCGGTGCGCGAGGTACCGCCGCGTGATCAGCTCGCGGTCGGGGTGCGTGGCCAGCCAGCCCTCGCCCGCGCGGATCAGCTTGTCCACCTCGTCGGTGCTCACCCAGTAGTGCTTGGTGTTGTCCAGGACGGGAAGCAGGACGTAGAGGTGGTTCAGCGCCTCCGCGAGCCGGATCTCGGCCGTGAGCCGGAGATCGACGTAGCGCGAGTCACCCCACTCCGGGACCTCGGGGTCCAACGGCACCGGTCGCGCGTCGACGGTCCAGCCCATCGGCTCGAACACCCGGCGAGCCACCTCCGCGCCACCGCGGCACGGCAGCACGGGAATCCTGATCTCCAAAGGAAGTGGTTGCCCTGGCAGCTTCGGACGCGCCTTGCACTGCCCGGACATCGCCGTCCGGAAGACCTTGCCCATGGCCACCGCCAGCATCGACGACGCGGCGTAGGGCCGGTCGTTGACGTACTGGGTCAGCGAGAAACCGTCGCTGGGGCGACGGCCGCGCACCAGCGCGACCGGGTCCACCTCCAGCAGGAGGGCGGCGGTGCAACGCCGCTCGGTGGCCTCTGGGTAGAAGACGTGGGCGGAGCCGCCGGACACGGCGAAGGACTGGGCCTTCTCAGGATGCTTGTGCAGCAGGAAGCCCAGGTCGCTCGCGTGCTCGGCAGTGGAGGAGATCGTCAGCAACACCGCCGCAGTCTGTCACCCGGCCCGGTGACCGCGGAGCCGATTTTCCGGCTCCGCTCGCACGATCGGGTGTGACGTGGACCGAATCGCGTCAGAGCCCGCCGGACCGGTCGTCACCCCTGTGCCGCATCTCCAGGCGAGGGAAGGGACGAGGGCCATGAGCTCCGAACACTCCGAGATCCGTTCCGCCGCGATGTTCGACCTGCTGGCCGGAACCCCGGTCGCGGTCGAGGTCGAGTTCAGCTACTCCA
Source organism: Allokutzneria sp. A3M-2-11 16 (assembly GCF_024213555.1). Lineage (GTDB taxonomy): Bacteria > Actinomycetota > Actinomycetes > Mycobacteriales > Pseudonocardiaceae > Allokutzneria. The sequence goes on from NZ_JANAVO010000010.1 coordinate 25,303, forward strand.
CCCGTGACCCGTACGCGATCCACGTGCTGTTCAACCCCTACGGTGACCAGAGCGTGCAGTGGATCCTCGCCCGCGACCTGCTCGCGGACGGGCTGCTCGCCGAGGCCGGTGAGGGTGACGTGCGGATCTGGCCGGTCATGGACGAGCTGGACGTGGTGGTGCTGGAGTTCAGCACGCCCGCCGGGCAGGCGCGGTTCGGCGCCGACCCCGAGGACCTGGTCGACTTCCTCAACGAGACCTACGAGCTGGTCGAGCCGGGCCAGGAGTCGCGGTGGTTCGACTTCGACCAGGAACTCGCCCTGCTCGGCGAAGCCAAGCAGTAACCCGCCTCCTGGCGCGGCGCGGGTCGGCAGGTCTTCAAGTACCCCGGACCCCCGCTGTGAAGGTCGTCAACGACGGCAAACCCGCCGAGCGGGACCGGGTTCGTGGCAGTTCACGACCCCGAGGAGGCCGGTTCGGGGTACTTGAAGACCTGCGCACCCCAACAACTGGCTCGGCCTACTCGGGCCCTTAGTCCGTCCCGCACACATGGCCGCCGCGGTCCGCGACGCGCTCGCCCGCGGCTGGAACCCGAAACTCAACGGCCCCACCCACCACATCAGTCACACCTGAGCCCGTTTCGTACTCAAAACGGCTTTTGGGAGCACTCTTTTTCCCGTTATGAGTACGAAACGGGGAGAGAGAGGCTGCGCCGATGTGGGGTGGCGGGTTGAGGATAGCGCGAGTGACGTGGTGTCAGTCCTGCTCGCGGTTGTTGAGGCCGTAGAGGATGCGCTGCATGACCTCGTGGCCGATGTCGGCGCCGTCGTCCACCGGCTGCTCGGCGGCGATGCGCTCGGCGGCTCGGGATCGCTTGCGCTCGCGGCGGGGCAGCGGCACCGAGGAGCCTGTCAGCCCAGCGGGCAGCGGCAGCGCGTGCGCGACCAGGCGGCCGTCGTCGACCTCGACCACCAGGCGGTCGCCGCTCACCAGCAGCCGCACCGTGACCAGGCCCGGGGCCTTCGGGTCGGCGTCGTCGACCTTCTCCGCGACCAGCTGGCAGGCCGCCCGGCTGGTCTCCTCCACCATAGGTCGCAGCGACCACTCGCTCAGCGTGAACCGGACGAAGAGGTCCGTGCAGTTCACGGCGCTGGGCAGCGCGATGAGTTGGAGATCGTCGACCTGTGCGGTGTCGGAGTTCACCCGGGTCCTTCCGTCGTCAACATGCCCTTGTTGAGAGCCGTATCTTGCCAACCCCGTCATTCGCCCTGAAGGCGGGTCTGGTTAGCCCGTTCGGGCAGTGCAACTTGCACGCTCCTTGGCCTCGCATTCTGCGCCCGCAATTTCTTCAGTGCCCGGTGAAATCAAGCTTTTCGAAGTACAACCTCCTTGCGTCGCTTGGCAATCGGTCCCAGCGGCGCGGTGATCGACAGCGCTGGGAAGGGGGCTGGGGACGATAAACCGAGCGGCTGCTCTAGTATTAACGACGTGACCGGTTCGGGGGAGCGCGTCGTCGCGCACAAGTCGTGGGAACAGGCCATCGTCTGGATTGGCGGGCCCGTGCTGGGAGCGGTCGTCGGCTGGCTGGTGAAGCCGCTCGCCGCGTGGGTCGCGACGCTGCCGTGGGCGCCGATGCAGGGGCCGTTCGAGCTCGCGGAGCGGATCCCGGGGTGGGTCCTGGTCGGCGGTGGCGCGCTGCTCGGCCTGGCGCTGGCGTTCTTCGTGTCGCTGGACATGCTGCGGGTGGTGGTCTCCGCCGAGCGCGTGGTGCTGCGGCGCGGGGACGACACCACCGAGGTCGACGGTGCCAAGGTGTCGGCTGTTTTCCTTGACGGCAAACGAATCGTGCTCCTCGGCGCGGACGGCGCGGAGCTGGCCGCGGAGAAGACCGACCTGAACGCGGGCGAGCTCCGGGACGCGTTCACCGCGTCGGGCTTCCGGTGGCTGGCCGAGGGCGACCCGCACGCGGGCGAGTACCGGCTCTGGGTGGAGGACACCCCGGACCTGCCGCCGGGCGCTGACGCGCTCCTGAAGGCCAGGAAGCGGGCGATCGGCAGCGGCGAGGACGAGGACGTGCGGCTGCTGCGCGCCGAACTGGGCAGGCTGGGCGTGGTGGTGCGCGATGACAGGAAGCGCCAGTACTGGCGGATGACCCGGACCGGCTGATGCCCAGGACGGTCGACCCGGCCAAGCACGAGGCGAAGCGCCTGCTCATCCTCGACGCGGCCGCGGAGTGCTTCGCCCGCAAGGGTTTCGAACGGACCACCACCGCCGAGATCTGCGCGCGGGCGGGGATCAGCTCCGGCAGCCTGTTCCACTACTTCCCGAGCAAGCGCGCGATCTTCGTCGCGATCTTCGAGCTGGACGGGCGGCTGCACGCCGACCTGCTCGACCGCGCGGGCCGCGCCGAGGACCCGGTCGCCGGGCTGCTGCAGGTGGTCGACGGGCTGGTGCGACCGCTGTCCGATCCGAGCGCCCCCGGGCTGGTCACCGAGGTGGCCGCGCAGGCGGGGCGCGATCCGGAGCTGGCGGAAGTACTGGTGCGCAACGAGATCCGGCTGCGCGAGGGGCTGGCCGGTCTGCTCCGCCGCGCCGCGGGCCTCGGCCGCATCGACACCGGGCTGGACCCGGACCGGGCGGCCGGGTGGATCGCGGCACTGGTGGACGCGGCGTTCGCCAGGGTGAGCGTGGAACGCGACCTGGAGCCGGACGCGGAGCGGGAGATGCTGCGCCTTATCCTGACCAGGTTCCTGCACATCCGTTAGCCGAAGGGGAGAAGCGTTGGGGCGCAAGCAGATCCCGGTCGTGATCGTCGCTGGGTTCCTGGGCTCGGGGAAGACGACGCTGCTCAACCACCTGCTCTCGGCCAGCGGGGGCACGCGGATCGGCGTGGTGGTCAACGACTTCGGCAGCGTCAACATCGACGCGATGCAGGTGGCCGGGCAGGTCGACTCGATGATCTCGCTGGGCAACGGCTGCCTGTGCTGCCTGGTGGACGCCTCCGGCATGGACGAGCTGCTGGAGCGGCTGGCCCGGCCGGGCCTCGTCGACGTGATCGTCATCGAGGCCAGCGGGCTGGCCGAACCGCGCGACCTGATCCGGATGGTGCTGGCCAGCGACAACCCCGGGCTCTGCTACGGCGGGCTGGTCGAGGTGGTCGACGGCGCGGAGTTCGAGTCGAGCAGACAGCGCCATCCCGAGCTGGACGGCCACCTCCGGTACGCGGACCTGGTGGTGCTCAACAAGATCGACCGGATCGACGCCGAGCAGCAGGCGTTGCTGCGCAAGACCGTCACCGAGCTGAGCGAGGGCAAGCCGGTGCTGCCGACCTCGCACGGCCGCGTCGATCCGGCGCTGCTGTTCGAGCAACGGCCCAAGCGTGACGAGGTGGCGCGGCAGCTGTCCTTCGACGACCTGGACCACGACGACCACTCAGGACATGCGCACGCGGCCTACGAGAGCGTGGTGTTCAGCTCGGCGAAGCCGCTGAACCCCAGGCGCCTCATGGCTTTCCTGGACTCGCGGCCCACCGGGCTGTACCGGATGAAGGGGTTCGTCCACTTCGGACTGCCAGGGCACCGGCAGAAGCACGTGCTGCACACGGTCGGCGGGTTCCTGCGGTTCGAGCGGTCCAGGTGGGAGCGGGACGAGGCGCACCACACCCACCTGGTGCTGATCGGCTCCGGCATCGACGCGGACGCGGTGCGCGCCGGGCTGGCCGACTGCGTGGAGACCGACCCGGCTCCGTCGGACAAGCAGGCGATGCTGCTGATCGCGCCGTACCTGCGCTAGGAGGCGCGGTGGGCGCCGACCGGGATCGGTGCCGCGAGGTCCTCCTCCAGCCTGCGCGCGGCGGTGCGCAGCCGGAGCAGGGCGGGGTGCAGCGCCGCGGCGTCGAAGGTCTCGGCCGACAGGGCGGCGCGGGCCTTGGCCAGCAACGCGACCGTGTCGGTGACGGGGCCGTGCGGGTCGCGGGCGGCGAGCGCGGTCAGGGAGGGTTCGATCACGGCGAGCTCGGCCTCGAACTGGATGGCGAGCTCGGAGATCGCGGCGATCGGCATCTGGTGGCCGGAGAGGCCGCGCAGGCCGCGAACCATGTCGTCGACGACCTGGCGCAGCGCCGCGATCACGGGCATATGACTCACGGGCGCAGTCTAGGCGAATGCTGGACCATTCGGGGCAGCCGCATGCGCCTTTTGGATCATGTGTGCGTTTTCGGGTGAAGATCGGCTAAAGGGGGGCCCTGGCAAGAACACCGCGCACCGCCGGATTCCGGCAAACGCCCAAGATGCCTGACGGGCAAGGGAAAATCTTCCACCGAAGAGGATTCGGGCGTTATCTTCCCGCCATGCGCACAGTCGCGGTGCTGGCCCTGCACGACGTCGTGCCGTTCGACCTGGCCATGCCGGTGGACACGTTCGGCCGGACGTTCCTGCCGGGCGGCGGGAACGCCTACGACGTCAGGGTCTGCTCGGAGGCCGGGGCGGGCAGCGAGGTCGACACGGGCTTCTACGGGGTGCGCGCGCCGTGGGGGCTGGAGGGACTGTCCACGGCGGACACGATCATCGTGCCCGGCCGCAACGACGCGACGATCCCGTTGGCGGAACCGGTGGCCGAGGCCCTGCGCGAGGCGCTCGACGCCGGGACCCGGATCGCGTCGGTCTGCGCGGGTGCTTTCGTGCTGGCGCAGGCGGGAGTGCTCGACGGGTTGCGCGCCACCACGCACTGGCTCGGCACCGCCATCCTCGCCCGCCAGTACCCGGAGATCTCCGTCGACCCCAACGTGCTCTACGTCGACAACGGTCAGGTGCTGACCTCCGCGGGCGCCGCGGCGGGGCTGGACATGTGCCTGCACATGATCCGCAACGACCACGGTTCCGCCGTCGCCGCGGGCGCGGCACGGACGATGGTGATGCCGTTGGAGCGCGCGGGCGGGCAGGCCCAGTTCATCGTGCACGAGCCGCCGACGCCGGACGGGGCGACGCTGGAGCCGTTGCTGCGCTGGCTGGAGGAGAACATGACGCGCGAACTGTCCCTTGAGGACATCGCGGTGCGCGCGGCGATGAGCGCTCGAACGCTCAACCGCCGCTTCCGCGAGCAGACGGGGACGACACCGTTGCAGTGGCTGCACCGGGCGCGGTTGCGGCGGGCGCAGTACCTGCTGGAGACGACGGCGCATCCGGTGGAGCGGATCGCGGCGGAGGTCGGATTCGGCTCCACCACAACGTTTCGCGACCGGTTCAAACGGCTGGTGGGGACGAGTCCGCACGCCTACCGCCGCGCGTTCCGGGGCGGCGGTGAGGCGGCTCTGGCAGGGAAAGCCGAAATCGCGGACTGACACATGCCCCCGGGGTTCGCGTGTCTTCAAGTACAGCGAACCCCGGTCGGGGCTGTCGCTAACCGCCTCCAACCCTCGGTGCGCGCCGGGGTTCGTGGCGGTTGGAGACGGTTGTGCGGGGGGTTGGGGGTACTTGAAGACCGGAGAACCCGGCTGGGAACGGTGTCGCGGCTGACAGGGTTCAGGCGTCAGCAGTTGCGGCTGATCACGTTGCGCCAGGTGCGGCCGTTGGCCTGGCCGTACTCGACGCCGTTGAAGAACGGGCGGACGCGTTCGGTCCCCGCGGCGCCCCACGAGGCGACGCCGTCACCGTTGCGGTCGAACGCCTGCTCGTAGTGCAGGTGCGGGTGGCCGTTGGAGGTCGGCCCGGTCTTGCCGACGCGGCCGATGATCTGGCCCTTCGCCACCCGGGCGCCGACCGCCACGGCGCGGGACTGCAGGTGGATGCCGGTGGTGAACCAGCCGCCGCCGTGGTTGATCTGGATCATGTTGCCCGCGTTGGAGTGGTAGTAGGACTGGCGTACCGTGCCCGCGGCCGAGGCGCGGTAGGGGGCGCCCTCGGTGCCGACCTGGTTCGGCTCCTTCACCATGTCCAGCGCGGGGGCGTGGGCCCAGGTGTCCAGGCGCCATTTCGCGTTGCAGTCGAACGGGAGCTGGAACGCGGGCCTGGCCTCGATGGTGATCTCGTCCGCGGCCGGAGCGGCCTCGGCGAGCGCGGGCAGACCCGCCGCGAGCAGGACCGCGGCGAACACGCCGATGGTTTTGCGGTGCATTCGAACCCTCCTGTGGTCGTCAGGAATATGAATCCCCGACCACGTTAGGTTTGCGCACTTGCACATCACCTACGTTTAACCACAGGCCAAATGGTCCAGCACGGAGCGAGCCGCCGCGCGGGCCTGGCCGACCGGATCGTCGAGATGGCCGATGAGCAGGCCGGTCAGTGCGCCCTCGTAGAGCAGCAGCACGCGTTCGGCCGCCTCCGCCGACCCGGTTATTTCCGTCAGGCGGGCAAGCAGGTCGGCCTTGTGCCGGTTGATCACCGCCCACGCGGGGTGCTCGCGGTCGGTCAGCTCGGCGGCCGCGTCGACGAAGGCGCAACCGCGCTCCACCTCGCCGGAGTCCGCCCACGCCCGCAGCGCGTCGAAGATCGACAGAGATTTGTCCATTGTGGACTCCGCGGCTTCGGTGCGCGCGGTCCAGCTCTCCGTCCAGCGCTCGTGCCGGTGTTCCAGGTAGGCCACCACGAGGCCGTCCTTGCCCGCGAAGTGGTGGTAGAGCGTCATCGTGGCCACGCCCGCGCGGCCGACCGCCTTGTCGACCGGGGTCGCGGCGATGCCGTCGCGGCGGAACAGCTCGTCGGCCGCGGCGATGAGGCGTTCGCGCGCGGTGCCGCGGGGCGGGGCGGGCTTGCGTTGCGTGGCCATGCGAGCGAGTATAACGTGCGTTCTAGTAGAACGGGCGTTATAGGAGGGCGTGTGCGACCCATCGAAACGCGGCTGGTCGCGGCCGGAGTGGCCGTCATCGCCGTCACCTACGGCCTCGGCCGCTATGCCTACGGGCTGTACCTGCCGGAGTTCCGCGCCGAGTTCGGCATGAGCGCGGCCACCGCGGGCGCGCTGGCATCGGGCGGCTACGCGGCGTACTGCCTCGCCGTCGTGCTCAGCGCGCTGCTCACCGCTCGCTGGACCGACCGGGGGACCGCGGTGCTGGCCGCGGCGACCGCGACGGTGGGAACCGCGTTGATCGCCACGGCGGGTTCGGGGACCGCGCTCGTGTTCGGCGTGCTCGTGGCCGGGGCGAGCACGGGGCTAGCCACGCCGCCGCTGGTGTCGATGGTCAATCGCGGTGTGGCGCAAGCACGTCGTGGCGCGGCGCAGGCGATCGTCAACGCGGGCACGGGTGTCGGAGTGCTCGTCAGCGGGCCTTCCGCGTTGTTCGCCAGCGGGAACTGGCGAGTGGCGTGGGTGTTCTTCGCCGCGCTCAGCCTGGTGGCGACCGTCGCTATCTTCTTCGCGGGCCGGGATTTGCCGCCGCACCAACGCAAAGCGGTTTCGTCGGGCGAAAAGCCGGCGAGGTTGGTGATCGCCAGCGCTGTTGTCGGGGCGGCGAGCGCGGCGTTCCTGACCTTCGGGCGGGACCTGGTCGTCACGGTCGGCGGATTCGACGGTGGGCAGTCCGCTCTGTTCTGGATCGTCCTTGGCGCCGCTGGGATCGTGGCCGCGGTGACCGGGGACGTGGTGGCGAAGGTGGGATTGGAGCGGGCATGGCGGCCGTTGACCGGCGCGCTCGCGGCCTCCACGGTTTTCCTTGCTGTGAAACCGAATTCGGTACCAGTGACCTTGATCGCCGCAGCGGTGTTCGGTGCCAGTTACGTCGCGCTGACCTCGGTCATGGTGCTCGCGGCGGGGAACGCCTCTGCGGTGGCGGCGTCGTTCCTGGCGTTGTCGACGGGGCAGGTCGTCGGGGCCGCGGCGGTGGGCTGGTTGATCGACGGAGCTGGCTGGCTGCCCGCGTTCGCGATCGCGGCCGGAGTCGCGCTCGTCGCACCGGCCGCGACCGCGGTCACGCCAGAGCCGATGAGCCGGCCAGTCCCTGGAGCTCGGTGACCGCCTTGGTGACGGCCTTCGTCGCCGTGGGCCACGAAGTCCCCTTCGGCCAGCTGGTCAGCACGACGACCACGTAGTTGTGCTTGCCGCTGACCATGCCCGTCGTGTTCAGCACCATGCGGTCGTCCGTGCTGCCCCAGCCCTGCTTGACCGCCCACTCCCGGCCGGACAACCCGGTGGGGATGCCGAAGTACTGGTCGAAACCGTCCGCCGCCGTGCGCGGCGCCGAGGAGAGCGCGTCGGTCAGCGTGATCCGCCGCTCCTTGGGCAGCTTCGCCGAGATGTGCTGGTAGATCCGGGCCACGTCCGCGGCCGAGGTCAGCGTCTCGCCCCAGCGGCCGGGCCGGGCGGGCGGCCGCGTGTGCTGGAGGCCGATCCGCTCGCTCATCCGGTGCACGATCGCCGCGCCGCCGTTGGCCGTCCACAGCTCGCTGGCCACCTCGTCGTCGCTGGCGGCGAGCATCCGCTCCAGCCCGGCGGGCTCGGACTCCTTGCCCGCCAACGCGTCCAGCGCGATCAGCAGCTTCACCACGGAGGCGGACGGGAACAGCGCGGAGGCGTTCGCCCCGGCCACGTCGGTGCAGCCGGTCAGGTCCACCATCGCGATCCCGGCCGTCGCGCCGCGCGCGGCCGACTGGATCGCCCGCGCGGCGTCCTTGACCTCGGCGGACTGGCGGGTCGGGGTGATCTCCCCGGTGCACGAGGACGCCCACGCGTCCCGGCTGGGCCACAGCGCGAAGCCGAGTGCCACGGCGAGGGCCACGGTCACCACCGGGGCCACGACCAGGAGCGTGCGTCGTTTCATGCTTGGAGGACGCGCCGTCCCGACGGGGGTTGCACCCTTTCACCAATTAAGTAGTGAAAGGGTCCTCAGTGGCGGGGGAAGTGCTCCGCGCGCACGTCGGTGTACAGGGCATCGATGTCGTCCCGGCTCAGCCCCGCGGCTCGCGCGTGGCCCACCCACTTCGCCAGCTCGTAGCGCAGGGGTGAGTTGCGGCCGGTCTGCCCCGAGCCCAGCGAGCGCCGGACGAAGGTGCCCATCCCGCGCTTCGCCTCGACCAGGCCGGAGCGCTCCAGTTCGCGGTAGGCCTTCAGCACGGTGTTGGGGTTGATCGCGGTCGCCTCGACGACCTCGCGCGCGGTCGGCAGCTGGTCGCCGGGGGCGAGCACCCCCAGGCGCAGAGCTTGTTCGACCTGCTGGACCAGCTGCACGTACGTCGCGACGCCGGACCGCTGGTCGATCCGGAACTCGATCACGCGGCTCAGCATAGCCGTGGACGGCGTGCGGTTCCCGCCGTCGCTGTCCGTACATGAGCGGTGACCTGGCAAAACGCGTGGACTCGGCAGCTTAGACTCCCGCGCATGACTACTGGGGGAGTGTGGATCGGCATCGCGGCGGGGGTCCTCGCGGCCGGACTGATCGCCGGAGGGGCGATCTGGCTGTTCGACGAGGACCTGCCGCTCGGCACCAAGGAGGGCGCGGAGGCAACGGCCTTCGGCCCCGACCGCTTCGGCAAACTCAAGATCGGCATGACCAAGGACGAGGCCATCGCCACCGGCGCCCTCGGCCCGTCCCCGGTGGCCGTGGTCACCGGCTGCGAGGACTACTCGTTCCTCGGTGGCCCGTTGCCCGAGCCCGCGCGAATGGCACTGGAAGCCGCCACGGAGAAGCAGTACGAAGCCGCGAAGAAGGAGAACGACGAGATCAGGGCCAAGCTCGACGCGCACCGCGGCCAGTCCGCGCAGTCCGCGCAGGACTACGCCACCCGCGCCGAACTGCTCGCGAAGTCGGCCGAGGCGCTGAGGAAAATGTCCATCGCCTCGGCCGAGTCGTCCGGGCGGTCCTCATTCCGGATTCGACGCGCTAATGAGCATGGTGGAGTGTCGTTTGGGCAGGGGAAGCTGCGGTTGATCTCGGCGCCGCCTTTTGCGAAGACTGCGGAGGGGATTGGGCGGGAGTCCTCTGTTGAGGATTTGAAGAAGGCTTATGAGGGGCGGGGGATGGTTGAGGATCGGGGGCGGTATGAGGTGCCTGTGGAATCGGACTGGGTTCTGGCATTTGATGTGTCGGGTGGGAAGGTGGCGAACTTCTTGTTGTTGAGTAAGGGGATTCGGTGTAGGTAGGGCTTCCTGCTTGGCTTCCAGCTTGCGTCGGTACCAGCGGTGGGGTCGGCTTGACCTGGGGGCCCCTTGCGCGTGCCCTTGGGCCTCTCAGGGGCACGGGATGAAACCCCGGCCCTCGCGATAAGCGTATGGCACGCGCACCCCAGGTAAAGCCGACCCCGATTTCCAGCCCGCCCTCGCCTTTTCGCTGGGGTTGCGTTTCGGGCTTTTCGGGTGCCTGGGAATTCATCCTTTAGGGCCATGATCGTCTATTATTGTGCGATAGAATGGGGACATGTTCCCTGTAGATCCTGACCATAAACTGATGGTCTACTTCGCTGCGATGGGGAAAGCGTCGGCGGACTTCGCGGTCGTGTTGATGGAGTATGTCGCTCGGCTGGAGTTGTGTGATCGTGAGTTGGCCGAGGAAATCCTTATGCGCTTGTTGGCGGTCTCGAAGACGAAGGCCGCCCGGCTGTTGCAGCGCGCGGAGGATTTGACTGGTCGGCCTGTGGTGTTGCGGGCGCTGGCCGAAGGCCGCTTCGACGAGGGCAAAGCGTTGATGATCGTTGACCTGCTCTCCACCCTCACCGCCGTGCACGCAGCGATCGCCGAGCAGGACTTCCTCGCCTTCGCTGAAACGCACAACTACACCGCGACTCGCAGGCATGCGGTGCGGTTCATCACCAAGCTGGACCCGAAGGCTGCTGAGCGTCGGCATAAGGAGAAGCGCAAGGCGAGGTTGGTGGAGAAGATCCCCCAAGACGACGGCATGTGTCTGCTGCGGATGTTCTTCCCGGCGTTGCAAGCCTCTCTGATCTATGACCGGATCGACCGCATCGCCAGGGCTCTACCGAAGGATCACCGGACGTTGGATCAGAAGCGGGCCGATGTGACGATGGATGTGTTGATGGGTAAGGAAACCGGCGCACCCCAAGGCCAGGTCACCGTCTACCTCACGATGCCGATGGGTTCCTTCCTCGGTCTCAGCAATGAGCCCGCCATGCTCCACGGATACGGACCCCTGCCCGCGAAGATCGCCCGGGATGTGGCCGCGAACGGGATCTGGAAGCGCATCCTGACCGACCCGGTCACCGGGATCGCCGAGGACGTCACCACCTACCGGCCCTCAGCCAAGCAGCGGGAGTTGATCCACGCCCGCTACCCGACGTGCACGGCGATCGGCTGCAACCGACCGGCGCACCGTTGCGATCTGGATCACTGCTGTTCGTTCGACGGGACAAACACCACGGTCGATAACTTGCGGCCGAAGTGCCGCAGGCATCACCGGATGAAGCATGAATCCAACTGGAGCTGCGAGAACCTCCCCGATGGTCGGCACGTGTGGACGACACCGAACGGGAAGACTTCGGAGACGGAAGCGGAACCGATCGCGGAACCGGCGCCGTTCTGAGCGGGAGCTAGGGTGACGCGGTGAGACGTCGGCCCAAAGCACCGTTGCCGCAGCGCAACGGGCTTGATCCCGCCCGGTTGCGGCTGCCCGCCGAAGGGGAGTGGGTGACAGTGCGGGACCACCTCGTGGAGCGGTTGCCGAGGGTGGCGCCGGAACGCATCGACATGATGCTGCGCGAGGACCGGATCATGGGGCTCGACGGACCGATCACAGTGGACACTCCGTACGCGCCCGATTCCTACGTGTGGTTCCACCGCGACCTGCCCGTCGAGGTGCCGGTGCCGTTCGAGATCGGGATCGTGCACCGGGACAACGACCTGCTCGTGGTGGACAAACCGCACTTCCTCGCCACGATCCCGCGCGGACAGCACGTGATGGAGACGGCTCTGGTGAAGTTGCGGCACGACCTCGGGTTGCCGGAGCTGGTGCCCGCGCATCGGCTCGACCGGGTCACGGCGGGGCTGGTGATGTTCGTGGTCCGCCCGGAACTGCGCGGGAAGTACCAGACGATGTTCCGGGACCGCTTGGTGCACAAGGAATACGAGGCCATCGCGGGGCACGATCCCGGCTTGGTGTTGCCGTGCACGGTGCGCAGCCACATCGTCAAGGAGCGCGGGGTGATCACCGCGCAGGAGATCGACAGCCCGCCGAACAGCGAAACCCTCGTCGAGCTCGCGGAACACCGGGGTGGGCTCGGCCGCTACCGGCTGGTGCCGAGGACGGGGCGGACGCACCAGCTGCGGTTGCACATGAGCGGCCTGGGCGTGCCGATCCTCGGTGACGACTTCTACCCGGTGCTGACCGAGAAGCCGCTGGACGACTTCACGCGTCCGTTGCAGCTGTTGGCGAAGGTGCTCGCGTTCACCGACCCGGTCAGCGGTGCGGCGAGGCGGTTCGAGAGCAAGCGCGAACTCAGCGCCTGGAGCCGTCCCGGGGAGTGGGCGGCAGGCTGAGCGCTTCGGTGACGCTGTCGAAGACGGCGATCGTGCGGTCGAGGTCGGTCAGGCTGATGGGGCGCAGCACCGGAGCGGTCGTGGCGACCACGCGCAGCGGCGTGCGGTGGCGGGCGCAGACCTCGTGGTGGTGCGCCAGCAGGGTGAGGCCGTCGGAGGAGAAGTACTCCACCCGGGTCAGGTCGAGCACCACGGGAGCCGGTGGGGTCGCGAGGGCCGACGCGGTGGCGATCTCGGTGTTCAAGGTCGGGCCGCTCGCGAGATCGATCTCGCCGAAAACCGTTACCACGACGGCAAAACCCCGGAGCTCGCGCTGGATGTGCACGCCACTGTCAACGGGAAGCACTGCGACCCTCTCCCTTCGGACCCGCCAACGGCAGGGACGACGGGGAAGGCTGCCGTGGCGACGCCCTAGGACAGTAGTTGGGCTTCCGCCAGGGTCAAGCCGCTGATCAGGGAAAACGCTACGTCCGATCGGGTTATCTGGTGTACGCGAGCGCCGTCATCGGTACTCCGGTCGCCTCGACCACCCGGCGACCGATGCCCGCCGGGTCCTCCGAAAGGCACGCGATCCCAACGACGGTTGCGCCCTCCTCGCGCAGCACGCGCACCAGGCTGGCGATCATGTGGCAGTCCGACAGCGCCGCGTCCACGACCAGCACGCGAGTACCCGCCAGCTGGTTGTAGGTGAACAGCTCCGCACCGCGCTGGCGGGGCAGCCTGCTCTGGTTCAGCCGCCACGCCAGGTGGTACGGCAGGCCCGAGGCCAGCGACATCGCCAGCGTCGGCACGATCCCGTCGCCTTCGAGGCCGAGCAGCACCTCCGGCCGCTCGTGCCCGGGATCGGAGATCCACTGCGACCACATCGCGTGACCGACCTCCAGCAGGCGCGTCGGCTCCACGGGGTGCGCGACCCCGTCGAGCTCGTGCACGACCCGGACCGCGGGCACCTCCGGCGGCAGGTCCAGGCAGAGGATCTGGCAAGCCTGGAAGTCCACCGCGGGGGTGTCGGCGCGGTCAAGAGCGGTCATCGTGCTGCTCTCCCTTCCGGCCTGCCAGCCGTGACCGAGGGAACACGGTCGGCTACAGACGATGAGGGCATCACTCTATGAAGTGACTCCACTCGGTGAATGGGCGTTGAGCACAGCGTGAGTCGGCCGCACTGTGCGACCCGCTAGACATGGGATGTCTTGTTTTCACGTTCGGTGTTCGTTGCGCAGGTAGGCGCCGTGCACTGCCCGGGCCCACCTGGCTGTCCGTCGTGCACAGATGATCCATTCGGCCGCTGGCTAACCTCCGCGCCATGGGCGGAGCACGGGTCTCGATGGACATCGGTGGCACGTTCACCGACGTCGTCGTCTACGACGAGACCGACCGCCGCCACCGGATCGGCAAGTACCCGACGACGCCCGCTGATCTCGCCGCCGGCGTGCTCGAAGCGGTCGCCTCCGTGGTGGACCAGCCCGCCGACATCTCCTTCCTCGTGCACGGGACCACGCAGGGGCTGAACAGCCTGTTGCAGCGGCGCGGCGTGCGCGTCCTGCTGCTCGCCTCCGCCGGGGCGCGGGACGTCTACCACATCGCGCGCGGGCCCCGGACCAGGATGTACGACCTCCACTTCAGCAAACCACGGCCGCTTGTGCCGCGCCGCGACGTCGCCGGGATCGACGGCAGGCTGGACGCCTCCGGTGCCGAGCTGGAGCCGCTGGACGAGCGGGCCGTGCGCACCGCCGCGGCGCGCTACCGGGACGAGGGGTTCGGCGGGATCGCGGTGGCCTACCTGTTCAGCCACCTCAACCCGGTGCACGAGCTGCGCACGCGCGAGATCCTGCTGGAGGAACTGGGCACCGAGGTCACGCTGTCGTTGTCGCACGAGACGGCCAACGAGTGGCGGGAGTACGAGCGGACCTCCTCCGCCGTCGTGGAGTCCTACATCGGCCCTGCCGTCCGCGGGTACCTGGCGCGGCTCGGTGATGAGCTGGCGCGGCGGGGGATGACCGTTCCGCTGCACGTCATGCAGTCCTCCGGCGGCATGATCACCGCGGAGTCGGCGCGGCGGCGGCCGTTGCAGACGCTGCTGTCCGGGCCGGTCGGCGGGACCATGGGCGGTGTCGCGCTCGCGGCGGCGATGGGGCGGCCGAACCTCATCTACGTGGACATGGGCGGGACGTCCTTCGACGTCTCCGTGGTGGTGGACGGCAAACCCGACGTCGCGCCCGAGGTGCGGCTGGACGGGCTGCCCATGCTGATGAGCGCGGTCAACATCCACACCGTCGGCGCCGGTGGCGGGTCGGTGGCGTGGGTGGAGGCGGGCGGCCTCCGGGTCGGCCCGCGCTCGGCGGGGGCGCGGCCGGGCCCGGCCTGCTACGGCAACGGCGGTGAGCAGGCCACGGTGACCGACGCCAACCTGGTGCTCGGGCGGATCGAGCCGGAGTCCTTCGCGGGTGGGCGCGTCGCGCTGCACCCGGAGGCGGCTCTCTCCGCGGTCACCGGGTTCGGCCGTGCCCTCGGCATGGACACCCTCTCCGCAGCGGAAGGCATCTGTGCGGTGGCGAACGCGAAGATGGCGCAGGCGATCCGGACGATCACCGTGGCGCGCGGCATCGAGCCGAGGGACTTCGGCCTGGTCGCCTTCGGTGGCGCGGGGCCGATGCACGCGGTGTTCCTCGCGCGTGAGCTGGGCATCCGCGAGGTCGTGGTGCCGCGGTTCCCCGGCGCGTTCTCCGCGTGGGGGATGCTCCAGACGGAGATCCGCCGCGACCTGACAGAGCCGTACTACCGCCTCGACGCGGACGTGGACGGTGCCGAGCTGGCGGACCGGCTCGCGGGGCTGGCCGAGCAGGGGCTGCGGGCGCTGGACGGCGAAGGGGTGCCGGAGGCCGCGCGGCGCGTCGAGCACGCGGTCGATCTCCGTTACGCAGCACAGGAATACGCGCTCACGGTGCCTTTGGAGGGCGCCGACGAGCCCGCTCGGCCGGCCTTCCTTCAGGCGGTCGCGGCCCGCTTCGGCAAGCTGCACGAGCAGCGGCACGGACACGCCAACCCGGGTGCCCCGGTGGAGTTCGTCGCGCTGCGCACGACCGTCTACGGCGATCTCGGCAAGCCCGCGGCAGAACGGCTCGCCCGGGCGGAGGGCGACTTCCCGCGCCGCGGCCGCCCGGTGGTCTTCGACGGCGAAGCGGTCGAGTCGCTGATCGTCGACCGCGCCGATCTGCTTGCGGGACATGCTTTCCAGGGCCCGGCACTGGTGCTCGAACCCACCGCGACGACCGTGGTACCGCCCGGGTACGCGGTCCGCGTCGACGACCTCGGCTCCCTTGTCATCGAAGAGGAACGCTGATGATCGATCCGGTCACCGTCGAGATCATCCGCAACGCGCTCACCTCGGCGGCCGAGGACATGAACGCGATGCTGATCCGCTCCGCCTACACCCCGGTGATCTACGAGTGCGGGGACTGCGTGGTCGCCCTGCTCGACGACCGGCACCGGGTGCTCGGCCAGTCTGCGGGGCTGCCGATCTTCCTGGGCAACCTGGAGGTCTGCACCCGGTTCACCGAGGAGCGCTTCGGCCGCGACGTGTGGCGACCGGGGGACGTGTGGATCCTCAACGACTCCTACCTCGGCGGCACCCACCTCAACGACGTGACGATCTTCGGGCCGGTGTTCACCGGGGACCGGCTCGCCGGGTTCACCGCGACCAGGGCGCACTGGATCGACGTCGGCTCCAAGGACCCGGGCGGGTCGATGGACTCGGTGAACATCTTCCAGGAGGGCCTGCGCCTGGGGCCGCAGAAGCTGGTCTCGGGCGGGGAGCCGGTGTACGGGGTGCTGGACACGGTGCGCACCAACGTGCGCTTCCCGTACCCGACGATGGGCGACCTCAACGCCATGATCGCCACCATCGAGATCGGGCAGCGGCGGCTCGCCGAGCTCGTCGGGCGGTTCGGCACCGAGACGCTGCGCCTGGCCGCCGAGGAGATCTTCGACCAGACCGAGCGCCTGGAGCGGGCGGTGGTGCGCGAGATCCCGGACGGGGTCTACCGCGCGGAGGGCTCGCTGGACAACGACGGCATCGACCTGGACACGCCGGTCCCGGTGCGGCTGAAGATCACCGTCTCCGGCGAGGACATCACCTTCGACGTCACCGAGTCCGCCGACCAGACCGTGGGGCCGGTCAACTGCGGGGTCGCCCAGGCGGTCTCCGCGTGCCGGGTCGGCTACAAGATGTTGGTCAGCCCGGACGTGCCGGGCAACGGCGGGTCGTTCCGGCCGCTCACCGTCGAGGTCCGCGAGGGCTCGGTGTTCGGCGCGCAGGCCCCGGCGGCGTGCCAGTGGTACTTCTCCCACCTGGGCCTGCTGATCGACCTGGTGGCCAAGGCGTTGGCGCCCGCGCTGCCGGAGCGGGTGGCCGCGGCGAGCCACGGCGACTCGATGATCGTGCAGTGCGCCGGGACCGATCCGCGCACCGGCCGCGACTACGTGAGCCTGGAGGCCACGCTCGGCGGGTGGGGCGCGTGGGCGGGCGGCGACGGCGAGACCGCGTTGATCAACAACGTCAACGGTTCGCTGAAGGACATGCCGATCGAGGTCTTCGAGACGCGTTTTCCCTTGCGGGTCACCGAGTACGGCATCCGCACGGACTCCGGCGGGGCCGGGCGGTGGCGCGGCGGCAACGGGGTGGTCCGCGAGTACGTGGCGCTGCACGACTGCTCGCTGTCGCTGTGGTTCGAGCGGTCGGTCACCCCCGCGTGGGGGCTGTTCGGCGGAGCCGGCGCGGCTCCGCCGGAGGTGGTGGTCAACCCGGGCGAGCCGGACGAGCGTCGGTTGCTCAAGTGCAACGGGCTGAGGTTGTCGGAGGGCGACGTGGTGCGCTGCCTGACCGGTGGAGGCGGTGGCTACGGCCCGCCGTCCGAACGCGACGTGCGGCTGCTCGACGCGGATCTGCTCGACGGAAACGTCTCCCCAGGCCACGCTCTGCGCGAGTACACCGCCCGCGTTTCGCCCGTTTCGTACTCTTAGCCGGGAAGAGAGCGCTCCCAAATCCCGCTATGAGTACGAAACGGGAGTTCTCTGGCTGGCCCGGCTCAGGAGGGGTGGGGGGCCGGGTGGAGGGGCACGGGGGAGAGTCTAGTCGGCGGACGAGCTGGTTGGGCTGGTGGCGCGGGCGGGACTACGCAATACGGTCGACAGTGGTTCGACACTGACGCCGTCACGGTGTATTGATCACCCCCGGGGCCGACGAGCGGCCGGCGGGGAGAGTTCATGCGCATTGGTGTCCGGTTGGGCGCGCACGGCGCCGACGGGACCCTCGTCCACGCTGACCGGGTGCTGGCCGCGGCGCGCAGACCGGACGGCGGCTGGCGCGGTCTTCCTGCCCTGTTGCGCGAACTCTCCGCCGCCGCACCGTCCACAGTGGACACGATCGACACTGTTGTCTGGAACATCGCGCCGCTGATCGAGCACGCCCTGCTCGCGGCGGGCCCGCGTGCCCCGGCGCCGCCCGCGTTCACCGTCCCGCCCGCCGTTCCGGTGGCGTCGCTGCTGGTCATGCCGCGCGCGCCGCGGGCGTTGGCGCATCCGTCGGAGCTGGTGCGGTCGCTGATCTCCTGGCGCGGGGTGATCCCCGGCGGGCACGACCTCTTCGGCGCGGAGCTGGTCCCGGTGGACCTCGACGCCGCCGTGCGCGCGGCCACCGAGGCACGGGCGGCCGGGCTCGGCACGCTCGCCATCACCGCGACCGGGGCCTCCAACAGCGTCGCGCACGAGGAGGCGGTCGCCGCGCGGGTTCGCGAGGAGTTCCCCGACCTGCGCATCCGGCTCTCCGGCGACTCGGGCGGCCTGGGCCTGCTCGAACGCGACGCGACCACGGTCATCAACGCCGCGCTGCTCGGTACCGCGGAGGAGCTGGTCGACCGCTGCGAGCGGCTGACCGCGGCCCTGCCCGGCGAGCCCGGCTGCTGGTTCGCCACCGGCGACGGCGGCCGGGTCTCGGCGAAGCGGCTGCGCGCGGTGCCGGTGCGCTGCCTCGGCGCGGACGGCGCGACCGCGCTGACCGGCTCCGCCGTGCTCACCCGCAGGCCGGACGCGCACGTGGTGCTCGCCGCGCGCGGGTTCATCGCGCTCGGCCGGGTCGACGCCGGGCGCCCCAGGATCGCCCCCGACCTGGCGGGCAAACTCGGCGTGCGCACGGTGAGCCCGATCCCCGTGCTCAACGTGCGGGGCACCGCCGCCGAGCCCGCGCTCGCCGCCGAACTGCGCAGCTTGGTCGGGCCGAGCGTGATCGCCGCGTTCGACCGGGAGGCCATGGACATCGCCGACCGGCTGTGCGCCGAGGTCGGCCCCGCGCTCGTGCCGCTGCGCTCAGAGGCGAACCCCAGCGCGGTGGGCGCCGCGTGCAGTGAACCGAGCGCGTGGCTGGACATCGTCGTGCCTGCGGACACCCTCGATGAGCTGCAACGACAGCAGCACCTGGCCGAGCGCCAGGCCATGACGCTGGTCGCCGCGGCGGGCGCGCGCCCGGGGAGTGAGCGGGTGATCAGCTCGGTGGCGACCGCGCTGGCGTTCCTCGGCCGCGACGTCTACCGGCTGCACGTGCGCGCGAGTACCGACAGCGAGTCCGAGGGGGACCGCGCGTGATCACCGAGATCACCGTCGAGGACCTGCCCGCGCTGGAGACGGGCAGCCAGTTGACGTGTTCCTCCGCGGGCAGCACGCACTTCGACGGCACCCTGGCCAACATCGCCGAGCTGCTGCGCGAGCGCGGCCCGGTGCGCATGGTCGGCCTCGACGAGCTGGACGGGGACGCGTTGTGCGTGGCCATCGGCGCGATCGGCGGCTTCGGCCCGATGCTGGAGCTCCCGCCGTCCGGCGACGAGGCGGTCTCCGCCGTGCGCGCCCTGGAAGCCAGGCTGGGCAAGCGCGTCGACGCGATCGTATCGCTGAATGCCAGTGGTCCCAACGCTTTCGCCCCGGTCGCGGCCGCCGCGGCGCTCGGCCTGCCGCTGGTGGACTGTGACGGCATGGGGCGCGTGCTGCCGCTGATGAGCCAGACCACCTACGCGCTGGCCGGTCTGCCGATCGGCCCGCTGGCCGCGGCGAGCCTCGCCGGTGACGTGATGGTGCTGGACACCTCGACGGCGCGCTCGGAACTGCTGCTGCGCTCGGCGATGCAGGCCGCGGGCGGGTTCATGCTGTGCGCCAGCTATCCGTCCATTGTGGACCAATTGGCGAAGTGCGCGATCCGCGGCTCGACCAGCCGGGTGGTGGAGGCGGGCAGGCTGCTGCGCGGCGCACCAGACCGCGGGACGTTGCTGGCCGGGCTCGCTTCCATTGCCGGAGCACGGGTTCTCGGCGGCGGGCGGGTCGTCGAACTCGGCCACGCGACCAGAACCGTTGGCGCGCGGCAGTACCCGGCGGTGCCCACCAGCGTGGTGGTCCGCGAGCCGGGCCCGGACGGGCGGATGATCCGGCTGGAGGGGCAGAGCGAGATCTTCCTCGCGGTGGCCGACGGGGTGGTCAGCGCGGCCGTCCCGGACGTGCTGTGCCTGCTGGACCAGCGCGAGCCGCACATCGTCGGGCTGGAGCGGGTCGCCGTCGGCAACGACGTGGACGTGCTGGTGATGCCCGCCGACCCGATGTGGCACAGCCGGGCCGGGCTGGCGCTGGCCGGTCCGCGCGCGTTCGGTTTCCCGGTCGAGCACCCCCGCGAGGTGGTTTCGTGAACCGCAAGGACGTCGTCGAGCAGCTGAGCGTGGCCGAGCTGGTCCAGTTCGGGCCGCTGGGCCAGGCCAAGGTGTTCGCGGGCGAGGAGCTGGACCGCCAGGTCTCCGGCGTGGTCCTGGTCGCGGAGCTGGAGGAGATCCGGCAGTGCGAGCCGCACTCCGCGGTGGTGCTGCACGGCGCCGCGGCGCAGGGCGCGTGGTCGCTGGAGTCCGCGCTGCGGCTGGCCTGGGAGCGCAACGCCTCCTGCGTGATCGCCCCGGCCGACATCGCGGTCGGCAACCCCACCGCGCAGCTCGCCGAGCGGTTGCGGGTCCCGCTGTTCGTGGTCGCCGACCCGGCGCGGCACGCGCTCGAACTCTCCGCGGCGGTCGCCGACACCGATGCGGCGCGGGCCCGGCTGACCGCGCGCTGCGCCGTGCTCTTCGGTGAGCGCGGCACCCTCCGCGACATCGTCGGAGTGATCAACATCGAGGTCCCCGGCGTGCAGGTCGCGCTCATCGCCGAGGACGGGCACGTGCTCGCCGGGCGGGCCGCCGCCGACCACGCCGAGGGCAAGCGCCGCGTCGAGGTGCACGTGCCGGGGCCGGACGGGCGCCCGTGGGCGCGGCTGGTCGGGCAGCTCGCCGCGTGGTCGCCGTCGTGGGCCCTGACCGTGCGCACGGTCCTGGGCCTGGCGCGGGCGCCGCTCGCCGCGTGCGTGGGACGCGCCTGGCTGCGGCCCGTGCGCCAGGCCGCGAGCGACCGGGTCCTGCTGGACCTGCTGCTCGGCGAGGACGGTGACGACGAAGGGGCGCGCGCCGCGGGGTGGTCGGTCGACGGCAACCACGTCGCCGTTTTCCTCCAGGTCCGCGAGGCGGGCGACGCCGATCAGGAAGCGATGGCGCCGCGGGTGCTCGCGGCGTGGCAGGAGGCTTTCCCGCACCTGCCGCTGATCCCGCGCGGCGAGGGCTGGGTGAGCTGGTGGACCGGCGCCGAGAGCCCGGACGCGGTCGCCGGGCTGCTGCGCCCGTACCTCCAGGCCACGCGGCCCGTGCAGCTCGCCGCGGGCGTCGGCCTGCCGGGAGAGGGTGTCGCGGGTCTGCGCCGCTCGGTCGACGAGGCCCGGCTGGCCGCGGCGGTGGCCGGTCGCCGCGACGGGGAGACGGTCGAACTGTTCGGCGCGCTCGGCCCGCGGGCGGTGTTGGCCTGCATACCCGTGCCCGACGTCGCCGCCGCCGCGCGCGTCGCGCTGGCCGATCTGCTGGCGGCACCGGACGCGGACGTGCTGCTCACCGCCCTGGTCGCGCTGCTGGACTGCGCGGGCTCAACCGGTCAAGCGGCGGCCCGGCTCGGTGTGCACCGCAACACCGTGCTCAGCCGAATCGAGCGCATCCGGGCGCGCGGGGTGGACCTCGACTCGCCAGAACAACGCCTCGCGCTGCACCTCGCGTGCTACTCCCTGCTCAGCGCCACCTGACGGTAGTCTGGATGATCTGAACATCTGGTTCAGTCATCCGACTGGAGGTGGCCGTGCGCCGAGACCTGCCGAAGTGCTCGTTCTGCGGCAAGGACCAGGAGCAGGTGCGCAGGCTCATCGCGGGCCCGGTCGGTGTGTACATCTGCGACGGCTGCGTCGGCCTGTGCAACGAGCTGGCCGCCGAGGACGACGTCCCCGTTGCCGACTCGCCCCTGCTCAAGCCGCGTGAGCTGCGGGAACGGCTGGACGAGTACGTGATCGGGCAGGACGCGGCGAAGCGCGCGCTGTCGGTGGCGGTCTACAACCACTACAAGCGCGTCGGCGGCCCGGAGTCCGACATCGAGCTGGGCAAGTCGAACGTGCTCCTGATGGGGCCGACCGGCTGCGGCAAGACCTACCTCGCCCAGACCCTGGCGAAGCTGCTGAACGTGCCGTTCGCGATCGCCGACGCGACCTCGCTGACCGAGGCGGGCTACGTGGGCGAGGACGTGGAGAACATCCTGCTCAAGCTGATCCAGGCGGCCGACTACGACATCGAGCGGGCGCAGCGCGGGATCATCTACATCGACGAGGTCGACAAGATCGGCCGCAAGAGCGAGAACCCCTCGATCACCCGTGACGTCTCCGGCGAGGGCGTGCAGCAGGCGCTGCTGAAGATCCTGGAGGGCACCACCGCGAGCGTGCCGCCGCAGGGTGGCCGCAAGCACCCGCACCAGGAGTTCATGCAGATCGACACGACGAACATCCTGTTCATCGCGGCGGGAGCTTTCCCTGGCCTCGAAAGCAAAGGCGGCGCGCCCATCGGGTTCGGCGCGCGGGCCGTTCCGGACTCGGACGGGCCCACGGCGCGCGACCTGGTCGAGTTCGGGCTGATCCCGGAGTTCGTCGGCCGGTTGCCGGTGATCACCTCCGTGCGGCCGATGGACCGGATGACCCTGACAAGGGTGCTGACCGAGCCGCGCAACGCGCTCGTCCGGCAGTACCAGAAGCTGTTCCGCTATGACGGTGTCGAGCTGGAGTTCGCCAGGGGCGCGCTCCCGGCGATCGCCGAGCGAGCGCTGAACCGGGGCACGGGCGCCAGGGGCGCGCGGGCGGTGCTGGAGGAATTGTTGTTGCCCGCCATGTACGAGGTGCCCAGCCGCGACGACATCGCGAAGGTCCTGGTCACCCGAGACTGCGAAGTCGTCCTGGTTCCCCGGGAGCTGCGGGCGACTGGTTGAACGTCAGCACGACGCGGAGGTTCAGCTCGGCGTCGTCGGCGTCCAGCCAGGCCAGCTGCGCGGCGTACTCGCGCAGCTCGGTCGCCAGTGCCGCCAAGGGAATTTCGGGGTTCGCGCGGGCGCGTGCGGTGATGACGCCGAGCGAGAGCGGCAGGCCGTCGCAGTAGCTCAGCAGCTCGTTCACGGCGGCGGGCTCGGCCTGCATGCGTTGTACGCCAAGGTGATCCTTGAGTAGATCGCGTGCGTGTCGCTCGCCGAGAGGTTCGACCTTGAGGGGCTGCGCACCCCTCGTGGTGATCCCCTCTCGGCTCGTGATGATCACGGTGCACGCGGGATCGTTGGGCAGCAACGGTTCCAGCTGCTCGTAGTCCCGCGCGTTGTCCAACACCAGCAGCATTCGGCCCTCGGCCCGAGCGGGCTCGACGGGGGCGCTCAGGTCGACGTAGCGTTGCCCGTCCGGAAAGCGGTCGAGGTTGTCGTGCGCCCACCGCAATGCGAGCCAGCTCTTGCCGACACCGCGTTGCCCGTGGATGGCGAGCGTGACCGCTCCCTCTTCGCGCTGGATGGCGAACCGTCGTTCGAGCGCGGCCAGCTCTCCGCCACGCCCGACAAATCCTGTTGGCGCGTCAGGAAGTTCTCGCGGCACAGGTCCGGAGGGTTCCGGCCTGTCGCCGTAGAGTCCGAGCAAAGCCCGGCCGATCTGCCGCTCGTGGTCTTCCGTGTCGGAGGCGAGCAGGTTCGGCAGCAGGCCGCCATGTCCGGCGGTTCGGAGCTGGCTGTCGTTGTCGTCCAACGCCGCGCCGAGCCGCTCGGCCAGCAACGCCGTCCGCGTCTCGTCAGCCCATGGACTGTCCATTTCGGACAGTGGCGTGCCGCGCCACAGCTCCAACGCCTCCGCCGGGTTCTCGGCTGCTAGAGCCCGGAAGCGGTGGAGGTCGATGCTGTCCTCCGGGGCGGCGAGGCGGTAACCGTCGCCGGTGCGCTCGATCTCCACCTCCGGCAGGGCTTCCCGCAGTCGGGAGGCGAAGGCGCGCAAGGTGTTCCCGGCCCGGGGTGGCGTATCGGCTCCCCACACCCGCTCGCTGAGCACGCGGAGCGGGATCACCTGGCCCACCTCGACGAGCAGCACGGCGAGCATCGCCCGCGCCCGCCCCGCCGGGAGCTCTACCCGCCGCCCCTCCCGCAGCGCGACGAGCTCGCCGAGCACTCCGAACCACACCCGCCCATTAGAGCAGGCGGTCCTGGTGCGCGGCGGCCTCCTTGCGGACGCGGTCGAAGAACGCCTTGTCGCGGTCGGCGCGCTGCGGAGCCGGGGTGTTCGGGGGAGCGGCGTCGTCCTCGTAAGCGCGGTAGAGCAACCAACAGCCCCGGATGCCGTCGAGCAGGTCTTCGAGGAGGTCGTGGGCCGGGCGCACCGGGTCCAGCGGGGTGATCCGGTCGGGCACCGTCGCCTCGAAGTCCTCGTCGTCGCCGCTGAGGTCCTCGCCCGCCTGCACGAGGAGCACCATCAGGCCCTCCACGTCCGGGATGCGCCCGTCCGCCACCGCCATCGCGTCACCGACCAGATCGGTCACCACCTGGCGGGGCGACTCCCCGTTGGCCAGCCGCTCCAGCACCAGCGTCGGCGTGTCCACCGCCAGCGGCTCCAGGTCGTCGGCCTCGATCACCACCTCGGTCGGCGCGGTCTCGGCCATCTCCGCTGCGATCTCCGCCGCCACCTGGAGCCAGTGCGCCGCCGCCACCGACGCCGCGGTCGCGTCGACCTCGCTGAACAACGCCGCCGAGCCCAGCGGGTCCTGCTGCAACAGCGCGTCCGCGGCGGCCACCTGCAACGGTGAGGCATCTGCCCTGGTCAGCCGCACCGCCTGGCGGGCACGCCCGGTGAGGTCCCCGCGCTCGGCCGCCTCGATCGCGGCCAGCTCCGCCTCCACCTCGGTGACCAGCTGCTCGGTCAACCCGAGATCGGAGATCCCGTGCAACTCCCGGCCGACCCGGTGCGCCGACTCGATCACCGGGCTGTAGGACTCCAGCAGCATCCCGTCCTCGGGCAGGTTCGGCGCCCGTATCGCCGCCACCACATCGGCGAGGGCCGCGCGTTCGTCCGTGCGCTCCCAGCCCTCGCCGTCCAAGTCCAGCTCGGCGTCGTCCAGCGGGCTGCCAGGATGGGTGTAAGTGCGCCACGCGGCCCGGGAAAGCCCGTTGAGCACGTGCGTCAGCAACAGCGCCTGATCGGTGGAGACCGCGTCGGGCAGATCCGCGGCGGTGTGCGCGATATTGCCCAGTCCCGAGCTCCACATCGCCACCAGTGCGTGCCGATCGGTGTCGACGCCGTAGTCCGTCATGGCGCCATCGTGGCGAAGATCCGGCGATCGCGGGGGGAAAGCGGGCAGGGACACGCGAAGAGGGCTCAAGATCGCCCTTTGTGGCGGGGGGTTCCGGCGGGGGTACGGCTGAGCTTCCAGCTTGCGTGGCTGGGCTTCCAGCGGGGGTACGGCTGAGCTTCCAGCGTGGGCGCTGGGCTTCCTGCTTGCGTGGGCTGGGCTTCCAGCGGAGTTGGCTGGGCTTCCAGCGTGGGGGTCGGCTTGACCTGGGGGCCCCTTGCGCGTGCCCTTGGGCCTCTCAGGGGCACGGGATGAAACCCCGGCCCTCGCGACAAGCGTATGGCACGCGCACCCCAGGTAAAGCCGACCCGCTTTCATGTGCGGCTTGCTGTTTCGTGGGGGTTGCGTTTCGGGCTTTTCGGGCGCCTGGCAATTCACCCTGTAGAGCCATGATCGACTATTTGTCTGCGATAAAATGGAGACATGCCCCTCGATATCACTGATGCGAAAGTCAAGGCAACGTTCACCGGTATCGGTAAAGCCGTCGTCGAATTCCTGGTGGCGTTGATGGAGTACGTCGCTCAGCTCCGGCCCGCCGAGCGTGAGTACGCCGAGGAGTTGCTGATGCCGTTGTTGCGGATCTCGAAGGAGAAAGCATCACGACTCCTGGCGAAAGCCTCAGATTTGACCGCGCGTCCCGTGGTCTTGCAGGCGCTGGCCGAAGGCCGCGTCGACGAGGGCAAAGCGTTGATGATCGTCGAACTCCTTCAGGGCCTCTCGGCGGTGCAGGCGGCGACGGCCGAGGAGGCGTTGTTGGCGCATGCGGAGAACAACGCCTACTCCGCGACCCGTCAGTACGCGCGCCGCTACATCGACCGGCTCGACCCCAGCGCCGTCGAACGCCGCCACGAGGAGGGACGCAAGCAGCGCAGGGTGGAGAAGACCAACCTCGATGACGGCATGGCATCACTCCGGTTGATCATGCCCGCGCTGGACACCGCCCTAGCCTTCGACCACATCGACGCCATCGCACGCGGCCTCCCCAAAGACGGCCGCACCCTCGACCAGAAACGCGTCGATGTCGCCCTGGATCTCTTGTTGGGTAAGGAAACCGGTGCCCCTCAAGGCCAGGTGACGGTGAACCTCACCATGGCGATCAGCTCCCTGATCGGCATGGACGACGACCCCGCCATCCTCCAAGGCCACGGGCCCCTGCCGATCAACATCGCCCGGGATGTCGCAGCGAACGGGATCTGGAAGCGCATCCTCACCGACCCGGTCACCGGCATCGCCGAAGACGTCACCACCTACCGGCCCACCGCCAAGCAGCGCGAACTCATCGCCGCCCGCTACCCGCACTGCACGATGATCGGATGCCGACAGCCCGTCCACCGCTGCGACCTCGACCACTGCTGCCCCTTTGACGGAAGCAACACGTCAGTCGACAACCTCCGGCCTAAGTGCAGGCGGCACCACCGGATGAAGCACGAGACCAGCTGGCAGTGCCAGAACTTGGAAGACGGACGGCACGTGTGGATCACACCGGAGGACAAGACCTACGAATCGGAAATCGAGCCGATTGGCGAACCCGCTCCCTTTTAGGGCTTGGCGAAACTATTGGTCGCGTCGATGATCGCTTCCGTCGTGCCGGTGCCATGTGTGCCGTGCTCGATGATTACCAGTTCGGAACCCGGCCAGGCGTTGTGCAGCACCCACGGATTCCCGGCGAGCGCACTGAGGTCGAGCTGGCCATGCACGATGACGCCGGGAATGTTCTTCAACACATGACCCTCGCGGGCCAACTCATCGTCTTCGAGCCAACAGCGGTTGCTGAAGTAATGGGTGACGAGACGGGCGAAAGCGAGCTGGAAACGCGGCTCCCACGGCTCGTGCACGACATCGCGGCCGGGCGGGACCGTGGCGATGGCGTCCTCCCAAGCGCACCAGTCATCGGCGGCCTTGCGGTGAACGGCGGGATCGGGGTCCATCAGCAGGCGGTGGTAGGCGGCGGAAATGTCGTCACCGGGATCGGGGACACCGGCGCGGAAACGCTCATAAGCCTCGGGGGCCAGCTGGCCGAAGCCTCGGATCAGCCACTCGATCTCGGAATGCCTGCCGGTGGCGACGGCGGTGATGACCATCTCGGAGACTCGTTCGGGGTGACGCAGCGCGTAAGTCACCGAGAGCACCGAACCCCAGGAACCGCCGAACACCAGCCATCGGTCGATGCCGAGGTGCTCGCGCAGCTGCTCCATGTCGCGGAGCAGGTGATCGGTGGTGTTGGCGGACAGGTCGACGACCGGTTCGCTCGCGTGCGGGGTACTGCGGCCGCAGTTGCGCTGGTCGAACAGGACGATGCGGTAGACAGCCGGATTGAAGTAGCGGCGGTGGCCCGGGCGCGAGCCCGAACCGGGGCCGCCGTGCACGACGACGGCGGGCTTGCCGTCGGGGTTGCCGCTGACCTCCCAGTACACGCGGTGACCATCGCCGACGTCGAGCATGCCCTGGTCGTAGGGCTCGATCTCGGGGTACATCCATCCTCCTGGCAAAAGTAACAGCACTAATATAAGTGCTGTTACGATAGCTCGTATGACCGATCCGACCAAGCACAGCCGCTGGCGGCCACTGCGGGTGCTGCTCGCGGCGATGGACGACGAGATCGGCCGCCTCTACACCGAGCGAGGCATCGACGGGGTGCGCCCGCGCTACGTGATGCCGCTGATCCGGCTCGGGCGCTCGGGGCCGATGACGATCCGCGCGCTGGCCGAAGATCTGGACGTCACGCACTCCGCGATGAGCCAGACGGTGACCGCGCTGCGTCGCGAGGGCCTGGTCACGAGCGTGCCCGGGGCGGACGCGCGCACCAGGAGCGTCGAGCTGACCGAGCGCGCGAAGGAGCTGGTCCCCTTCCTCGAAGCCGAATGGCGCGCCACGGAGCAGGCCGTCGCGGAACTGGAGGAGGAGCTGCCCTACGCGCTGAGCCAGGTCGTGCGCGATCTGGAAGCGGCGCTGGCGAAGCGGTCTTTCCACGACCGCATCGAAAGGCACTTGAAGTGAAGCTGTTCATCGACGTGCGGCCGCTGCGCGCGAGCGACGCGTTCCGGCGGCTGTGGATCGGCAGCACCGCGTCGGTCCTGGGCGGCCAGCTCACGGTGGTCGCCGTGCTCACCCAGGTGTGGCAGCTGACGGAGAGCACCGTCGCGGTCGGCGCTATCGGCATCGCCCAGGCCGCACCGATGGTGGTGTTCGGGCTGCTGGGCGGCACCCTCGCCGACACCGTGGACCGGCGACGGCTAGTGCTGATCACAACGGTCGGGCAGGTCGTGACAGCCGCTTTACTTGCCGCGCAAGCACTTCTGGGCTTCGAGTCGCTCGCGGTGGTGCTCGGCCTGGTCGGCGTGCAGGCCACGTTCAGTGGGCTCGGCGCCCCGGCGCGCAAGACCTTCGCGGTGCGGCTGCTGCCGGAACACCTGGTGCGGGCGGGAATCGCTCTGAACCACATCAGTTTCCAGGCGGCCATGCTGGTGGGCCCGGCGATCGCGGGCGTGATCACGGCGCAGTGGGGAGTCGCAACCTGCTACGTGATCGACGCGTTCACCTTCACCATCGGGCTGTACGGCGTGGTCAAGCTGCCGTCGATGCTCCCCGAGGGTTCGGCGCGCCCGGGACTGCGCGCGATCGGCGAGGGCATGCGGTTCCTCGCTGGGCAGCGGGTGGTGCGGGGCGCGCTGGTGACCGACGTGATCGCGACCGTGTTCGCCATGCCGATCGCGTTGTTCCCGGCCATCGCGGACGAGCGCTTCGGGCGGCCGGAAGCGTTGGGGCTGTTCATGTCCGCCATCGCGGTCGGTGGGATCACGGCGAGCGCGGCGTCCGGGGTGGTCACGCGGGCGCGCCAACCGGGGGCCGTCATGCTCGTGGCCGCAGGGGTTTGGGGCGCGGGGCTCGCGGGATTCGGTGTGGCGCAACCGTTGTGGCTCGGCGTGGCGTGCCTGGTGGTCGCGGGGGCGGCGGACACGATCTCGGTGATCTCGCGCGGCGCGATCGTGCAGATCGCCACGCCCGATGCCTATCGCGGCCGAGTCAGCGCGGTCGAGCACATCATCGGCGTGTCGGGTCCGGACGTCGGCAACTTCCGCGCCGGGCTCGTCGCGGGTGGTAGCTCTCCCGCGTTCGCGCTCGTGTCCGGCGGAGCGCTCTGCGTCGCGGGAGTCGCCTACCTGGCGGGGCGGAACAAACCGTTGCGGCGCTTCAGCACTCCGGTCGAGGAGACTGTGCACTAGCCTCCCGGAGGCATGTCGGTAAAACAGTTTCAGGTGGTCCACGCCCCTCAGGGGGACGCGGCGACGGAGCGCGTGGTGCGGGCGGCCCTCGGCGGCGACGTCACGGTGCGGCTCGGCGGTGAGAAGTTCGTCGGCGGCCCCGAGTCCTACCAGGTGATCATCGGCCGCGAGGAGGTCGTGCTCGACGGGGCCGATCCCGCGGGCACGTTCTACGCCGCGCAGACGCTCCGCCGACTCGTCGAGCGGGGCGAGGCGCAGCCCGGCCTGGTCGTCCGCGAGGCGCCCGCGATGCCCTTCCGCGGCTCCATCGAGGGCTTCTACGGAACGCCGTGGTCGCACGCGGATCGCCTGGCGCACTTGGACTTCCTCGGCGAGCACCGGATGAACACCTACGTGTACGCGCCGAAGAACGACGCCTACCACCGCGACCGGTGGCGCGAGCCGTACCCAGCGGACGCGCTCGCCGAGCTGGGGGAGCTGATCACCCGCGCGAACGACAACCACGTGCGGTTCGTCTTCACCGTCTCGCCCGGGTTGTCGATGCGCTACTCCCACCCCGACGACCTCGCGGCGCTGCTGGCGAAGTTCGAGGCGATCCGGGAGCTCGGCGGGACCTCGTTCGCGGTCGCGCTCGACGACATCGACCACAAGGTGTGGCACTGCGAGGAGGACGAGCGCCGGTTCGCCGACAGCGGCGCGGCGCAGGCGTGGCTGCTGAACCAGGTCCAGGAGTGGGCGGGCCCGGACGAGCCCGTGCAGCTCGTGCCGACCGAGTACTACGACCTCGAAGACACCCCGTACAAGAAGGCGCTCCGCGAGCAGCTCCACCGGGACGTCTACGTCTGGTGGACCGGGGTCGGCGTCATCCCGCGCACGATCACCAAGGCGGAGGCGGCGCGCGCCGAGGAGGTCTTCGGGCACCGAATCCTGTTGTGGGACAACTATCCCGTCAACGACTACATCCACGGCAGGGTGCCGCTCGCGGACTACTCCGGCCGGGAGAACGGGCTGTCCGAGCACGTCAGCGGGGTGCTGTCGAACCCGATGAACCAGGCCGCGATGAGCACGGTCGCGCTGCGCTCGTTCGCCGAGTTCGGGTGGGACGACAGGCACTTCGACTCGCGCGCGTCGTGGCGGGCGGCGCTGGACTCGCTGGCCGGTGGGCGGGGCGACGTGCTGGACGCGTTGCTGGCCTTCGCCGACCTCAACACCCTCGACGAGCGGTTGCACCTGGAGCAGGCGCCCGAGCTGAGCGCGCGGATCGCGGAGTTCTGGACCGCGTGGCGCTCCGGGGAGATCGAGGAAGCGCTCGCGCGCCTCGGGCGGATGGCCGACCGACTGTCCACCGCGCCCGGGCTGATCCGCACCGGGGTCACCGTTCCCGGGTTTGCCGCCGAGGCCGACGCGTGGCTGGAGGCGACCGGGCTGTGGGGGCGTGCCCTTGCCGCCGCCGTCACGCTGCTCGCGGGCGGAGAAGCCGAGGCCAGGGCGCGTGTGGTGCGGCTCGTCGAGGCGGCGGGGCGGCCGACCGACACGAGGCGGCCGCACGACAGGGCGCCGGTGCGGGTCGGCGACGGGGTGCTGGACCGGTTCGTCGCCGAGCTGCTGGCCGAAATGCCGGATGACATTTCCGGGACCGATGTGGCAACGTTGCCACACTAGGCGGAAGGGGCGTGCGGATGGGCCAGGCGCTACCCGAGGGTGTCCACCTCTTCGAGGACACCTGCAACGTCTACGTGCTCGTCCGCGAGGGCGCGGCGGTGCTCGTCGACTTCGGTTCCGGTGACGTGCTGGACCACCTCGACCGGTTCGGGGCCGAGGTGGTCACCGACGTGCTGATCACCCACCACCACCGCGACCAGTGCCAGGGCCTGGCGCGCGCGGTGGCGGAGGGCATCCGGATCTGGGTGCCGCCGACCGAGCGGGACCTGTTCGACAGGGTCGACGAGCACTGGCAGCAGCGGCCGGTGTTCAACTACTACGACCTGCGCCAGGACCGGTTCTCGCTGCTCGAACCGGTCGAGGTCACGGGCGTCGTGCCGGAGTACCGGACCCGCCGGTTCGGCGAGTTCGACGTGCTCACGGTGCCGACCCCCGGGCACACGCTCGGCTCGGTGTCGTACCTGGTGGAGCTCGGCGGGCGGCGCGTGGCGTTCACCGGCGACCTGCTCTACGGGCAGGGCAAGGTGTGGTCGCTCGCCGCCACGCAGCGGTCGTACTCCGGGGTGGAGGGCGTGCAGAACACCGTGCTCTCGCTCTACCAGCTGGCCGAGCACGAGCCGGACCTCGTGCTGCCGTCGCACGGGCCGCCGATCGAGGACCCCACGGCCGCGTTCGAGCTGACGGAGGCGCGGTTGCTGGCGTTCTCCGACTCGCGGCGGGACAAGCCATGGGACCTGCGCGACTGGCTCGACCGGCCGTACGAGGAGATCACGCCGCACCTGCTGCGCAACCGGACGAGCTTCGGCACGACCTACGTCCTGCTGTCGGAGACGGGGAACGCGCTGCTGATCGACTACGGCTACGACATGTGCGTCGGCTTCCCGGTCGGCGACGACCGCTCGTCGCGGCGGCCGATGCTGTCCTCGCTTCCCGCGCTGCGCAAGGACTTCGGCGTGCGGCGGGTCGAGGTGGCGGTCGCGACGCACTACCACGACGACCATGTGGCCGGGTTCAACCTGCTGCGCGAGGTCGAGGGCACCGAGATCTGGTGCGAGCGGTCCGTCGCGGAGATCCTGGCCGATCCGGCGCACTACGACCTGCCATGCCTGTGGTACGACCCGATCCTGACCGACCGCGTGGTGGAGGTCGGAGTGCCGCAGCGGTGGCACGAGTACGAGCTGACGCTGTACCCGCTGCCCGGTCACACGCTCTACGCGGTGGCGATCGCGTTCGAGGTGGACGGTAAGCGGGTGATCGCCACCGGCGACCAGCAGACCACGTTGTGGGCGGAGGGCGAGCACACCGAGCTGCTGAACCTCCAGTACAAGAACAGGTTCCGGATCGACGACTTCATCGCCAGCGCGAAGCTCTACCGCGAGCTGCGGCCGGACCTGATCATCAGCGGCCACTGGGCGCCGCGCTGGGTGGACGACGCCTACCTGGGCATGCTGCTGGCCAAGGCGGAGGAGCTGGCCGGGCTGCACCGCGATCTGCTTCCACTGTCCGATGTGGACTTCGGGGCCGAGGGCGTCGGCGCGTGGATCAGGCCGTACCAGGGCAGGACCGCGCCGGGCGAGTCACTTGAGGTGCGGGTCGAGGTGCTCAACCCGTTCCGCGGCCGTGAGGACGTGACCGTGCGGATGGTGGTGCCGGAGGGCTGGACCTGCTCGCCGCCCTCGTGCTCCGAGAAGCTGGCCGGTGGTGCCGGAACGACGTTCGCGTTCACCATCACGCCCACCCGGGATGTGGTGCGGCGCGCGCGGATCGCGGCCGATCTCACGGTGGGCTCGCGACGTTTCGGTCAGCACGCGGAGGCGTTGGTGGACGTTCGATGAAGTACACGGTGGAGCTGGACGAGCGTCGTTTGGTCGCCTCCGTTCGCGGTCCCGACCTGTGGTTTCAGCTTCGGTTGCTGGCATCACTGGACACTGTCGACGGGCCGGACGAAACCCTTGGTACGCCTGAGGTTGTGCGGGACGGCTCGCGCATCGAGGTCCGCTGTCGGAGTTCGCGCTGGCAGAGCAGGACGACGGTGCTGGAGTGCTTCCCGGACCGGCTTGAGGTTCGGACCGCGGTTACCGGCGCGGGCTCGCTGCTGACCGCGCACCTGCTTGGCGGATGGTGGGCGCCGCATGGCTTCCTGCCGAGCGGATCGGCGTTGGACACGGTGTTCACCCCGAACCCCGATCATCCTCGGCGATCCGTGCGACCGGCGGGCGAACCTGCGGTGATCGGTGTGGTCGGCGATGGGGCGGAGCCCGGGGTGGGGCGGTGGTTGTTCGTGCCCGCGCCTTGGTGCTACGCGGTTTCCCGGGATTCGCGGTGGGCGGCGCTGGGCATCGCGGCCCCGATCGCGGAGCAGAACTTCACGTCGATGCATTACACCGGCGGAGTGGACGCGCTCGGTCTGCGGCTGGACTACGAAGGACACACCACAGTGGACGGTGAGTTCCGTGCGCCCGACGTAGTGATCCAGTTCGGTGCGGCGGACCCGGCCTCGGCTTTGCGCATGCACCACGACCTGTTGCTGGACAAGGGTTTGGTGCCGCCACCTCGAACCGAGGCGGTGCCGCGGCATTGGTTGGAGCCGATCTTCTGCGGCTGGGGCGCGCAGAACTGCCTGGGGCAACCCGCGGCCGACTTCGCCACGCAGGAGAACTACGACCGATTCCTGGGGCATCTCGAGGACCACGGTGTGGTGCCGGGAACCATTGTGGTGGATGACAAATGGCAACGGGACTACGGAACCAACCAGCCCGACGAGCACAAGTGGCCCGACCTGCGCGGGTGGATCGCGGCGCGTCGTGCCCGGGGCCAGCGTGTGTTGCTGTGGTGGAAAGCGTGGGACTTCGAGGGCGCTCCGGCCGAAGCCTGCGTGCGGTTGCCGGACGGGACGCCCGTGGCGCTCGACCCGCAGAGCGCGGTGGGGCGTCGGCTGATCGAGGAGACGATCGCGTACCTGCTCGGCCCGGACGGCCTGGACGCGGACGGCCTGAAGATCGACTTCCTGGCGCGCACGCCGAGCGGGGTCTCGTTGACGGCAGCCGGGCCGAAGTGGGGTGCCGCGCTGCTGCACGAACTGCTGCGCCGCGCGTACACGACCGCGAAGCGGGTCAAACCGGACTCGCTGATCATCACGCACACGCCGAACCCCGCTTTCCGGGACGTGACGGACATGATCCGGCTCAACGACATCAGGATGCTCGACGCCGTCGATCCGTCCGGCCCAGTGGTCGAGCACATGCGGTACCGCGCAGCCGTTGTGGCGGCGGCATGTCCGGGAACGCCGATCGACACCGACGGTTGGTGTCTTCCCGACCGCGCGGAATGGGCGGCCTATCTTCGCGTGCAACCGAAACTCGGTGTTCCCGCGCTGTACTACGCCACGCACATCGACCACAGCGGTGAGGAGCTGCGGCCATCCGACCTCGCGGATGTGACGCGGATCTGGTCCGCCTACAGGTCCACACTGGACAGTGCGGCCGATAGGATCGGCACGTGAGCGATGGGGTGGTCCGGCGGCCGACAGGAGCCGATGTGGCGCGGGAGGCGGGAGTGTCCCCGTCCACGGTTTCCCGTGCGCTCAACGGAACCGGCTACACCGCGCCCCAGGTCCGCGAACGCGTCCGCGCCGCCGCCGCGCGCATCGGCTACATCCCCGATGCCAACGCGCGTAGCCTGCGCAACCGCAGCAGCCGTTCGGTCGGCGTGCTCATCTCCGATCTGCGCAACCCCTTCTACGCCGACCTCGCCGCTGGCATCGAGCAGGTGCTCCGCGCGGCCGGCTACCACATGATCCTGGTCAACGACGACGGCAGCGCCGAGGAGGAACTGCTCGCTGTGCAGACCTTCGCGGCGATGCGGGTGTCC
Organism: Allokutzneria sp. A3M-2-11 16; assembly: GCF_024213555.1. Lineage (GTDB taxonomy): Bacteria > Actinomycetota > Actinomycetes > Mycobacteriales > Pseudonocardiaceae > Allokutzneria. The sequence goes on from NZ_JANAVO010000010.1 coordinate 60,230, forward strand.
GGGGTGATCATCACACCGGTGTCCTCGCGCTCGGTGAAAAGCCTGCGGGAGCACGGGATCAACGTGGTCCAGGCCGACCGCCGCGCGGGCACCCGGCACGGTGACGCGGTCCTCGGCGACAACGAGCAGGGCGCCGAGCTGGTCACCGAACACCTGCTGGCGCTGGGCCACCGCAGGATCGCGCTGCTCATCGACGAGACGAAGTGGACCACCGGGGCTGGTCGGCTCGCGGGCTACCGCGCCGCGCACGAGGCGGCCGGGGTGCCGTTGGACGAGAAGCTGATCGCGTTCACCACGAGCTTCGAGGCGGAGGCAGCCCGGGGCGCGACCGCCGAGCTCCTCGACGCCCACCCCGACGTCACCGCGCTGTTCGCGGCCAACAACGTGATCGCGCAGGGGGCGTTCCAGGAGATCCAGCGCCGTCGGATCGCCGTGCCGCGCAAGCTGTCCCTCGCCGCCTACGACGACGTGCCGTGGATGTCCATGGTCCGTCCGGGGATCACCACCGTCACCCAGCACACGGTGTCCTTCGGGAAGCGCTGTGCCGAGGTGCTGCTGAGCAGGCTCGACGGTGCCGCCGAGCAGGAGCCGACGATCATCCACGTGCAGCCCGAGCTGGTCGTCCGCGCCTCCACCGCCGCACCCCGCTGAAACAAACTCCACCCAGGCTCGCCCCCCGCTTGCCCTCGCGCCCGCCACACCCCACGCTCACCTCCCTGGCACCCGAGGTCCCCGTGGCCCCCGGGCGACCCGCGTTTTCCCCGTTTCGTACTCATTACCGTGGATTAGAGCGCTCCAAAGCCCGTTAAGAGTACGAAACGGGAGGTCTCTAGCCAGGTTGGCGGAGGAGGGGTGGGAGGGGGAGGTGGTGGAGGGGGCGCGCGGGGTTTCAGGGGAGGGTTCAGGAGGAGTGGGGAGACCTTGACGGGGTGGGGGAGGCGCACCTAGGTTGTGGCAACGATTCCACATGGCAACGTTGCCATGCGCTGATCACACTGTGTTGACTGATTCCCCCTCGAAGGCGCGGAGGAACACGGCATGTCGAAGCGCAGTCTCACCGCACTCACCGTGGCGACGGCCCTCGTGCTCGCCGGCTGCGGCGGGGTCGGGCGGTCCGGGCAGGACGGCGCGGCCACCCTGACCACCATGGGGTTCGGCACCGGCGACGAGATCGCCAAGACCCGGGTGGAGCGGGCCAACAAGGTGATCGCCCCGGCCACCGTGCGCATCGGCGGCAACGCCTTCGACGCGCAGCAGTTCCTCTCCGCGGTCGCCTCGGGCAGCCCGCCGGACCTGGTGTACCTGGACCGCCAGCTGCTCGGCACCTACGCCGCGCGCGGCACGGTCGAGCCGCTGGACAGCTGCGTCGCGAACCAGAAGATCGACCTCAAGCAGTACCGCGCGCCCGCGCTGGCCGAGGTCACCCTGGACGGCAAGCTCTACGGGCTGCCGGAGTTCTACAACAACCGGGTGATGATGACCAACGGCGGCGCCGCGGTGAACGTGAGCGACCGCGCCGGGCTGGAGCGCACCGTCGTCGAGCTGACCAGGCGCGGCGGCGACGGCAAGCTCGCCCGCGTCGGTTTCGACCCGAAGATCCCGGAGTTCCTGCCGCTGTGGGCCCGCGCGAGCGGCGTGAAGATGCTCAGCGACGACGGGAAGAAGGCCAACCTCGCCGATCCGAAGCTGGTCGAGGTGCTGGAGTACACCGTTGGGCTGCTGGACAAGCAGGGCGGCTGGGGCGCGGTGAAGGCCTTCCGCGACTCGTTCAACTTCTTCGGCGAGAAGAACCCGTTCAGCCAGGACCAGCTCGCCGCGTTCCCGATGGAGGACTGGTACCTCAACGTGCTGGCCAACATGTCGCCGAACGTGGGCCTGGGCGTCACGCCGTTCACCGACGTCCAGGGCAGGCCGATCGACTGGGTCACCGGCAGCGCGTGGGCGATCCCGACCGCGGGCAAGAACAAGGACAAGGCGTGCGCGTGGATCAAGGAGATGACCTCCTCGGAGTCCTGGATCGCCGCCGCTCAGGCCCGCGCGAACGCCCGCAAGGCCGAGGGCAAGGCGTTCACCGGGGTCTACACCGCCAACGCGGTCGCCGACCAGAAGATCTTCGGTGAGCTGGTCAAGCTGGACGACAAGCCGGTGTTCGACAAGGCGGTCAAGGCCGTGCTCAGCGCCCAGGAGTCGGCCTTCACCATGCCCGCCTCGCCCGCGGGTTCGGAGTTCAAGACGGCGTGGAGCGACGCGGTGAACCGGGTGCTCTCCGGGCAGCAGAAGGCCGCCGACGCCCTGGCCCAGGCCCAGCGCGAGGCGCAGCAGGCGCTCGACCGCGCGTCCGGCGGCCGGTGAGAGCCGCGGTGACGGCCCCGGCCAAGGTCGCCGCCGAGCCGGACCGCAAGGAGCGGATCCGGCGCTGGCGCAAGGGTTTCCGCAGGCGCGAGACCTGGGCGGCGTACGCGTTCCTCTCGCCGTGGATCATCGGTTTCCTGATCTTCATGGCCGGGCCGATGGTGGCCAGCTTCGTGCTCTCGCTGACCGACTACGACGCGCTCGGCTCGCCGAACCTGGTGGGCTGGGCCAACTACGAGCAGCTGCTCAGCGATCCGAAGGTGGCCAAGAGCCTGGCCAACACCGTCGTCTACTCGCTGATGGTGGTGCCCGGCACGATGATCGTCGCGCTGGCGCTGGCCATGGTGCTCAACCGGGTCGGCACGCGCTCGGCGGGCTTCTTCCGCACCCTGTTCTACCTGCCGGAGGTCACCCCGAAGGTGGCCGTCGGCGTGCTGTTCCTGATGCTGTTCAACGGCCAGGTCGGCCTGATCAACGAGTTTCTCGGGCTGTTCGGCATCCAGGGCCCCGCGTGGAGCACCGACCCGGACTGGGTCAAGCCCGGCCTGGTGCTGATGAACCTGTGGTCGGTCGGCGGCACCGTGGTGCTCTACCTGGCGGCGCTGAAGAACGTGCCGCTGGACCTCTACGAGGCGGCCGAGCTGGACGGGGCCTCGCCCTGGCGGCGGTTCCGGCACATCACGCTGCCGATGATCAGCGGCACGCTGTTCTTCACCTTCATCGTGCAGACCATCGCGGCGTTGCAGACCTTCGACGAGGCCTACACCGCCTTCTACGGCAGCACCGCCTCGGCCACCTACAGCAGCGACGCGGCGCTGTTCTACCTGATCTACCTGTTCCAGCAGGCTTTCCAGTTCCTGCACATGGGCTACGCCTCGGCGATGGCCTGGCTGCTGTTCGGGATCATCATGGTCATCACGCTGGTCCAGGTGAAGGTCAGCAAGCGGTTCGTCTACTACGAGGGTGGGTGAACCGTGCTGAAGCAACGGAAAGGCGTCCTGTTCTGGGTCGTGCTGATCGGCGCGTCCGTGCTCTTCCTCTACCCGTTCCTGTGGGTGATCAGCGCCTCGCTGAAGCCGCGGTCGCAGGTCTTCGACAACAAGCTGGTCCCCGACCAGGTCCGGCCGGAGAACTACGTCGACGTCTGGCAGGCCGCGCCGGTGCTGGACTGGTTCGTCAACAGCGTCGTGGTGGCGCTGGCGGCGGCCGCGGCGGTGACGCTGGTCAGCTCGATCGTCGCGTTCGGGTTCGCCTACTTCCGCTTCCCCGGCCGCAACGCGCTGTTCGGCCTGGTGCTGGGCACGATGATGCTGCCTGCCGCGGTGACGATGATCCCGGTCTACCTGATCTGGAACTCGGTCGGCCTGGCCAACACGCAGGTCCCGCTGTGGGCGGTGAACCTCTTCGGCAGCGCGTTCTACATCTTCCTGCTGCGCCAGTTCTTCCTCGGCCTGCCGAGGGAGCTGTTCGAGGCGGCCAGGATCGACGGCGCCAGCCACTGGACGCTGTTCTGGCGGATCGCCGTGCCGCTGTGCCGCCCCGCGCTGATCGTGTCGTTCATCTTCGAGCTCAAGGCCAGCTGGTCGGACCTGCTCAAACCGCTGATCTACCTGCGCGATCCGGAGCTGTTCACCCTGCCCCGCGGCCTGAAGGCGATCTCCGACCAGTTCGGCCAGAGCGGGGAGCAGCAGTGGGAGGTCGTGCTCGCCGGGAGCGTGATCACCACGGTTCCGATGATCATCGTGTTCTTCCTGGCGCAGAGGTACTTCATGCAAGGGATCGCCACCCAGGGCCGGAAGGGTTAGAGATGGACCAGCGCCTCCTGCACATGATCGGCAACTCGCACATCGACCCGGTGTGGCTCTGGCAGTGGCCGGAGGGCTACCAGGAGGTGCGGGCGACCTTCCAGTCCGCGATCGACCGGATGACCGAGTACCCCGAGTTCGTCTTCACCATGGACGGCGTCGTCTACCTGGCGTGGGTGGAGGAGAGCGACCCGGAGCTGTTCGCGCGCATCAGGGAGCGCGTCGCCGAGGGGCGCTGGCAGGTGGCGGGCGGCTGGTGGGTGGAACCCGACTGCAACCTGCCCGGCGGCGAGTCCTTCGCCCGCCACGGCCTCTACTCGCAGCGCTACCTGCGGGAGAAGCTCGGCGTCATGGCCACCACCGGCTGCAACGTGGACCCGTTCGGGCACAACGCCTCCATCCCGCAGATCCTGCGCAAGAGCGGGATGGACTCCTACATCTTCATGCGCCCCGGCCCGCACGAGATGCCCCTGCCCGGACCGTACTTCTGGTGGGAGTCCGCGGACGGCTCGCGCGTGCTGACCTACCGGATTCCGCACGAGTACTGCAGTTCCAGCCAGGACCTCGGCTACCAGGTGGACAAGTCGCTGGCGCAGCTGCCGCCGGATCTGCCCGAGCTGATGGTGTTCTACGGCGTCGGCAACCACGGCGGCGGGCCGACCAAGGCGAACCTGGACAGTATCCGCAGGCTCGACGCGGTGGACGGGCTGCCCAGCATGAAGTGCTCGTGGCCGCGCACCTACTTCGACGGGCTCATCGAACGCGGCGCGGACATCCCCGTCCACGCGGGGGAGTTGCAGCACCACGCGGTCGGTTGCTACTCCGCGCACTCCGGTGTGAAGCGGTGGAACCGCCAGTCGGAGAACCTGTTGGCACGCGCGGAGAAGTGGTGCTCCATCGCGTCGGTGGTCGCGGGCATCCCCTACCCGCTGGCGGATTTCGACGCAGCGTGGAAACTGGTGCTGTTCAACCAGTCGCACGACACGCTCGGCGGCTGCTCGATCGAAGCGGCCTATGAGGACAGTCGTGACCAGTACGGGCACGCGAAGTCCTTGGCCAACAACGCTTTCAACCACGCGGTGCAGTCGGTGAGCAAGCGAATCGACATCCCGGCCGAGCCGGAGATGACGCCGCTCATCGTGTTCAACCCGCACCCGTGGCCGCTGCGCACCGGAGTGGAGTTCGAGTTCGGCGGCTTCCCGGCCTTCGACGCCAAGGCGGTCGACGACGACGGTGAACCCGTTGCCGTGCAGCGGATCCGGTCGTCCGCCACCGTTCAGGGGTGGAGGCGCAAGCTCGTGCTCGACGCCGACGTCCCGCCCATGGGATACCGCACCTACCGGATCTACCCGGCGAAGGAGACCCCCGCCAGCACCCTGGTGCGGGCCGAGGATTCCGTGCTGGAGAACGAGTTCCTGGCGGTGGAGTTCGACCGCGGCACGGGCTGGCTGACCAGCTTGCGGGACAAGGCTTCCGGTGTCGAGCTGATCGACGGGAACTCCGCGGGTCACGCCGTCGTCATCGAGGACCTCTCCGACACGTGGGGGCACCGCGTCCGCTCCTACGACAAGGTCGCCGGTGAGTTCAAAGTGGACTCGGTGCGGCTCGTGGAGAACGGTCCGGTGCGTGCAATCGTTCGCGTTCGCAGCACCTACAACAACTCCACCCTGGTCGAGGAGTTCGTTCTGGGGGTGCACGCCCGGCACGTCGAGGTTCGCGTGACGCTGGACTGGCAGGAGAAGCAGCGCATGCTGAAGCTCCGCTTCCCGACGGTGCTCAGCGAGGCGAAGGCGGCCTTCGAGATCCCGTACGGCCACATCGAGCGGCCAACGGACGGCAGCGAGGAGGCCGCGCAGAGCTGGGTCGACGTCTCCGGGACCCTCCCCAGTGGACAGACGGCCGGGCTGTCGGTGCTCAACGACGGCAAGTACGGGCACGACGTGCGCGACAGCGACATCGGGATCACCGTGGCGCGCAGCCCGGTCTATGCGTGGCACGAGCCGAAGGAGCTGGAGCCCGAGGAGTTCTACTCCTACCTCGACCAGGGCATCCAGCAGTTCACCTACCGGTTGGTGCCGCACGACGGGGACTGGCGGACGGCGGAGACGGTCCGCTCGGCCGCCGAGCTGAACCAGCGCGCGTTCACGCTGCTGGAGTCCTATCACGACGGTGATCTCCCGCAGCGGCAGTCGTTCCTCGCGGTGGACAACGAGGCGGTGCTGCTGACCGTCCTCAAGGGAGCGCAGGACGACGACGGCGACCTGGTCGTGCGCGCGTACGAGACGACGCGGCAGGAGGTCGAGGCGACGATCGAGCTGCCGCTGCTCAACCGCATGGTGCACGCGAAGTTCGGCCCGTCGGAGATCAAGACCTTCCGCGTGCCGAGGGACCCGGAGCAGCCGATCGTGGAGACCGATCTGCTGGAGGACCCGGTTCCCGCGGCGGAGCCGCACGCCCCCGAGCAGCCGCCGCATGCCACGCACGCGGGAGTCGTGGAGTCGGCCTCCGGACCACAACCGTGAGCCTGTTCGGCCCGCGAGGACCACATCTGCCTTGTGTGGCAAAGGTTCTCCGCGCGGACGGCGAGGTCGAGACGATCGCGATCACCAGCACCGCCCACGGTCAGGGCGGCGGCTGGTCGATCGAGGGCGAGTCCCCGTCCTTCCTCGCCGTCGCGCGGGCGACCGCCGAGAACGGGAGGCGCTTCGCGGTCCGGCTCGACGTGACCTGCCGGGCCGGGGAACCGGTGGACGCGACGATCCGGGTGGAGCTCGTGCTCGGCCCGACGGACGACCCCGGTTGGTTGGTGCCCGGGGTTTTCTACGGTGAGAACCGGGTCGCCGAGTGCACCGTTCGCTATCCGCGATTCACCACGGACAGTCCCGACCCCGAGTTGCTGGAGTCCGCCGAGTGGAGCCTGCGGGCTGACCGCGCGGCGACTCCGGCGGTGTTCGCCTGGGATCGCAACGGCGGCGCCGCGCTCGTCACGACCGAGCGCTCAGCCGTGGGGCAGGCCGGAATGGGTTTCGCGCTCGACGGCGATCGTCCCGTGCTGCGACTGCACTTCCCGTATCGCGAAGAGCCCGTGGTCTACGACGGCTCTCCGCGGCCGTTGCCCGCAGACTGCCCGTCGTACCGATGGGAGCCCGGTCAGGCGGAGAGCTTGTACTTCGACATCAATCTCCTTGGTAGTGACCGGCATTCCTACACGAACGTGCTGCGCGGTGTGCATGCGCGCACGCCTTCCGAGGTGACGCCTTGGGTGTCCATCGAGGAGGCCGCGGACCTCGCCGCGTGGGGTTTGTACCGGTGGCACTACAAGCCGGACCCGCCGGTGTTGCTGGAGACGGCCGCGTTCGACCGGCACGCGCTGGGCGAACGCGGTGACCGGCAGGCCATGCACGTGTCGTGGATCAGCGGGATTCCGTACGCGTACGCGCTGTTGCGGCACGGTCGGCGGCGCGGCCGGACGGACTACATCGAGGCCGCGGAGGCGGTTCTCGACCACATCGCAGGCAATCTGACCCCGGGTGGGACATTCTGGGGGCAGTGGACGGCAGAGCGGGGCTGGAGTGTCGGCTGGACACCGGAACCGGGCCGCTTGCATGCCAGAACACTCGGTGAGGCAACACTTTTCCTGCTTCGCGCCGTGGTCGACTGCGGCCCTCGGGGGTCATGGGAAAAGGCCGTTCGGTCCAATTTGGACGTTGTCTGTCGCGGTCAGCGAGAGGACGGCGCGCTCGGTGCGGCTTACGAGTCGGCGACCGGCAATGTGCTGAGCTGGACGGGAACCGCCGCGCTCGCGTGGATTCCAGCTTTGATCGAGGCTGCGGCGGCGTGGAACGAGCCGAGCTACCTACGCGCCGCACAGCGGGCGGGCGAGTACTACCTCTCAGCTGTGGAGAGCGAATTCCTTTACGGAGCACCGGAAGACGTCGACCTGGCGCCGAGCTCCGAAGACGGCTATCTGGCGATCATGGCCTATGTGGCGTTGTTCGAGAGCGATGGTGACGCGCGTTGGCTCGCCGCCGCGCGCAGGGCTGCCGACTGGACGTTGACGTTCCGCTACACCTACGACGTCGACTTCCCCGAGCACACCTTGTTGGCGCACTACGGTTTCCGTACTCGCGGAGCCGACCAGGCGTCCCCCGCGAACCAGCATCTGCACTCCTACGGCCTCATCTGCGCACCGGAACTGACGCGGCTGGGCAAGCACCTCGACGACCAGTACTACCTGGAGTCGGCGCGCGAGAACCTGGCGTGCTTCCGGCAGTTCATCGCCCGCTACGACGGGGACTTCAACGCCTACCGGGGCATGGTGAGCGAGCGGTTCTACCAGACAGCCTGCTACCAGCCCAAGGGAATGCTGCTCACACTGTCGCACTCCTGGTGCATCGGGGTGCTTCTCTACGCTTGCGAGGAAGCCCTTGAAGGCTAAACGGTTCCCGGATGGATTCGTGTGGGGCGCATCGACATCCGCCTACCAGATCGAGGGCGCCGTCGACGCGGACGGGCGCGGAGAGTCCATTTGGGACAGGTTCTCCCGCGTGCCCGGAGCCGTGGGCAACGGTGACACCGGAGATCCAGCGTGCGATCACTACAACCGTTGGCGTGACGACGTTTCGCTGATGAGCGAGCTCGGGCTGTCCGGCTATCGCTTCTCGCTGGCGTGGCCGCGGCTGTTCCCGGAGGGCACCGGCAAGCCGCTCCAAGCCGGGATCGACCACTACGACCGGCTCATCGATGCCTTGCTGGAGAAGGGGATCACGCCGCTGGTGACCCTCTACCACTGGGATCTGCCGCAGGCGTTGCAGGACATCGGCGGCTGGCGCAACCGCGAGGTCGTGGAGCGCTTCGCCGACTACGCGTCCACGTGCTTCGATGCGTTCGGCGACCGTGTGAAGGACTGGGTGACGCAGAACGAGCCATGGATCGTCGGAGTGCTCGGTCACCAGCTCGGCATCCACGCGCCGGGGGAGAAGGACCTCCGTGGCACGGTCGTCGCCATGCACCACCTGCTGCTCAGCCACGGCCGGGCGGTCCAGGCGTTGCGCGCCAGTGGGAGTGACGGGCGGGCGGGGGTGGCTTTCAGCCTCTTCCCGCATTACCCGGCGAGCGACCGCCCGGAGGACATCGGGGCGTCCGAGGCGTCCGACGGTTATGTGAACCGGTGGTTCCTCGATCCCGTGCTGCGCGGGAGTTATCCGGAGGACATGCGGCAGCACTACGAACGGCTGATCGGTCCGCTGGACATGATCCGCACCGGGGACCTCGACGTGATCGGTTCGGGCTCGGACTTCATCGGTGTGAACTATTACAGCCCCCGGCTGATGCGCGCGGACCCGGAGCGCGAGCCGTTCGGCTGGGCCGTCGCCGACGTTCCCGAGGGGGAGCCGGTGACCGACGCGGGCTGGCACATCGCGCCTTCCGCGCTCACCGATCTGATGCTGCGCCTGCACAACGACTACGGCGACATCTCGATCGTGATCACCGAGAACGGCGGTGTGTTCAACGACGCCCCGCACGACGCGCGGCGGATCGAGTTCCTGCGTGACCACCTCGACGCCCTGCACAAGGCGATCGAGGCCGGAGTGCCGGTGCGCGGGTACTTCCACTGGTCACTGATGGACAACTTCGAGTGGGCGATGGGATATGCGCCGAGGTTCGGACTGGTGCACGTCGACTACGAGACCCAGGCCAGGACAGTCAAGGACAGCGGCCGGTACTACGCCCAGATCGCTCGCACGAATGAACTGCCCGCCGATGAGTGACACGGAACTGCTCGTCTACCGCGCGACCGCGGCCGGGGTCACCGCGGCCGTTTCCGCCGCACGGCAAGGTGTTCAGGTCACCGTCGTGGAGCCCGGCCACAACGTCGGCGGCATGGTGTCCGGCGGCCTGGGCTACACCGACCTCGGGGATGCCCGGGTCCTCGGCGGCATGGCGAAGGAGTTCGCAGTCGGCGTCGCGGAGTACTACGACGTTGCGCTCGGCCACTACGCGGGACCGGAACCCCATGTGGCCGAACGGATTCTCACCGGCTGGCTCGACCGTGCCGGGATCACCGTGGTGTTCGGCGTCTCGCTCGTCGCGGTGTCCACTGTGGACGGCAAGATCACCTCGGTGACGGGCTCGAACGGAACCGTCTACCGCGCGGGCGTTTTCGTCGACGCGAGCTACGAGGGCGATCTGCTCGCCATGGCGGGCGTGAGCTACCGCGTCGGCCGAGAAGACCGCGAGCTGTACGGCGAAACCTATGCGGGGCGCCGAGAACCGGCTCCCGGCAAGCACGAGTTCCCGCCTTACCTGTGGCCTTTCGACTCCAACGGTCAGCTGTCCCCGTTCATCCACGACGCTCCCACCGTCGATGTGGGCGAGGGCGACGGCGGAGTGATGGCGTACGGCTACCGTGTGTGTCTCAGCAGCTCGTCGGACCGCATCCCGTTCGCGCGGCGTGACGGTTACCGCGAGGCGGACTGGGATCTCGGTCGGCGATACTTCGCTTTGCTTGAGCGCCAAGGCATTGAGATCGACGCGGGCTCGGTTCTCGGCCTGCTCCCGAACCTTCCCGGCGGCAAGTGCGACGGGAACTCCATCGGTCCGTTCTCGCTGAACCTCCTCGACGGCAGCAACTGGGCCTACCCGGACGCTGAACCCGTTGAGCGGGAACGCATTCGACAGCGCCACCGCGACTACACCCAGGACTTCCTGCACTTCGTCAGCTCCGATCCGGAAGTGCCGCGGCGCGTGCGCGACGGGATGGCGAAGTGGGGGCTGCCCGCCGACGAGTTCGCGACGACCGGCGGACTGCCGCACCAGCTCTACGTCCGCGAGGCCCGACGGATGCTCGGCGAGTACGTGCTGACCGAGCACGACCTGCTGCCCGGTCCGGTGCCGAAGTACGACTCGGTCGCGATGGGCTCGTACCACATCGACATCCGCGAGGTCCGCCGCACTTGGCGCTGGCTGCACGAACACCCCGACCCGATCCCGTCGGTGTACAACGAGGGATACCTCTCGGTTGCGGTGCGGCCGTACCAGATCCCGTACCGCAGCATCGTGCCGCGCTTCGCCGAGTGCTCCAACCTGATCGTGCCAGTGTGCATCAGCGCGTCGCACGTGGCGTTCAGCTCGGTGCGCATGGAGGTGCAGTACCAGATGCTCGGCCACGCGGCGGGCTTGGCGGCCTCGCTCGCTCTCGCCGGAGACCGCGCGGTGCAGCGGGTGGACATCGGCGAGCTGCAGACCCGGTTGGCTGACGACGGGCAGATCCTGGCCACCCCGCAGTAGGGTGGGTGCAACCGGGTTCCACCTTCGTTCCGTCTGGACTGTCATGCGCATGTTCTCGCTCGTGCTCGCCGGAATCGCACTGCTCACCGCCTGCGGGGAGAGCGGACCGGCCGCCGCCGCCTGCCCCGAGATCGCCGCGCGCGCCGGTATCGGCATCGACATCGAGCCGCCGCTGGCCGCGAAGGTCGCCAAGGCGTCGCTGAACGGCACCGACGTTCACCTCGACGAGTCGACCAGGGCCGAGCCGGGCGACTGCGCGGGCAAGAAGCCGGAGGACACCTGCAAGGCCACGATGGTGCCCACCGGCGCCAAGAACGGCTTCCTGGACATGACCGGCCTGAAGCTGGAGCCGACCCGGGTCAGCGTCCGGCTCACCGACTCCGCGGGTGCGGTGCTCGTCGAGAAGGACATCGAGATCACGCCGAAGCAGGTTTTCCCGCACGGCAAGCCCGAGTGCGGCGGCGCTCAGCCCCAGGCGGGTGTGATCGTCGCGGCCGACGGCACCCTCCGCGCCCGCCCCTGACCGCTCAGGCGTAGTACGACAGGAACATGTCCCCCCGAACCGCAGGCCAGGGCTCGTCCTCCAAGTCATCCAAGCGCCCCGCGCATCACGTAAACTGTGCTCATGCGCCCCAACCACCTCCGCACCCAACGTGAGGCGGCCGCAACCTAGAGATCTCCCGTTTCGTACTCATAACGGGCAAGAGAGCGCTCCCAAATCCCGGCAAGAGTACGAAACGGAAGAACGCCGATCGCTTGGCGCTGGATGAGGGGTAAGCACGGGTGGTGTCACGACCGCTGCTGGCCGTATACGGGGCAGGGACTAAGCGCCAGTCACCAAGTGCACGATGTTCGACGGCGAACCGTAGAAGTACGCGCGCACCCGGTAAGCGGCCACCTTCTCCTCCGGCAACGTGATCAACCCGAACGAGTTGACGTCCGGATCCAGCACCGCCGCCACGCGGTACTCCGCAGCCCCCGCCGCGCGCACCTCGATCAGGTACCCCGCCTCGTCCGACGCGTTGTCCGTCCACGTGAACCGAATCCCGTTGGCGTGCATCACTGTTGCGCGCACATCCGTTGGCTGAGCGGCTTCCGAGCGCACGGGATGCTTCCGTGGAGCACCGGGGAGCGTCTGCGGTGGAGCCCAGGAATGATCAGCGGTCTCGTCGAACTCGCCGGGCGGGAGCGCGAGGTCGAGCGGCGCGGAAGCGGGGCCGTGGACGGAACGCAGCCGGTAGTAGAAAGGTGTCTTGGGCATCAGATCGGGATGGGTGAACGTGGTCTGCCCAGGTGGCGCGAAGTGGAGGACGGTGTAGGCGCCTTCGCGCTCGGTCGCGAATTCGAGGACCCGCGTGGTGGAGCCGCCGCGCCACTCCAGGGCGATGTCGTTGGGGGAGAGCATCTTCGCGCTCAGCGACGTTCCCCCACCGGAGCACCCCGTGAGCAGAAGCAGGGCAAGGAGAACTCGCAGCATGGGTACACCCGCATCATGGCCGGGCGGTGGTCCCGTGAGGGCAACGGGACCACCGCGGGGGAGGGACTACTTGCGCCAGAAGCCGATGCTGCTCCAGGTCACCGTGGCCGGGCCGTTGCCGCTGTTGGTGCGGTACGCGCCGAACTTGTCGTAGAAGCTGCCGCCCGGACTGGAAGTCCTGTGCCGCAACGAACCGTTGATGTACGTCCGGTGCTCGCTGCCGACCTGGTGCACGGTGTTGACCCGCACCGTGGTGCCGACCGTCGCGCCGCTGGCGACCGTGGCGCCACCGTGCACGGCGTAGAGCCTGCCGCCGCGTTCGACGGCGAGCATGAAGAACGGGCCGCTGGCGGACTCGTGGAACGTCTGCTTGAGGCTGATCCGGGTGCCACCCATGCTGGTGATCCGGAACGAACCCTCGAACTGGCGGGTGCCGCCGGTGTAGGTCGCGTAGCGCCGTTCGGCGCGCTGGTCACCGCTCGCGGTCGAACAGCTCAGCGTGAAGGTGAGGTTGCTGACGGAGCCACAACCCCTTTCCTGCACGGTGAACGAGGGCGAGTGGGACGTCCAGCCGCCCGGCTCGACCTCGGCGCCCGCGGTGCCGGGCGCGAGCAGCAGCAGTCCGCCGACGAGCGCGGCCCCGGTCAGTGCGCGTGGCCTCATCGCCATCACCAAACCTCCGGTGTGAAGCAGGGATTCGCGGCGGTCCGGCAAGGGTGACAGCCAATCGCGGATGTGACAAGGATTCACATATGTGTGCGGCGCGGGGCGGCCTAGGCTGGGCCCATGCCCGTCGACCGGATCGGACTCGGCCTGGCCGCCCTCGGCCGCCCCGCGTACATCAACCTCGGCCGCGAGGACGCCCTGCCGCGCGACCGCACCGTCGACGCGATGCGGCGGGCCTGCTGGCAGGTGCTCGACGCCGCCTACGGGCGCGGAGTCCGCTGGGTGGACGCGGCGCGCTCGTACGGCCGCTCCGAGGAGTTCCTCGCGGGCTGGCTGGCCGACCGCGAGATCACCGACGTGACCGTGTCGAGCAAGTGGGGCTACGCCTACGTCGCGGACTGGCGTCCGGACGCCGAGGTGCACGAGGTGAAGGAGCACTCGCTCGCCCGCTTCACCGACCAGTGGGCGCAAACCCGAGCGCTGCTTGGCAAACAGGTCTCCTACTACCAGGTCCACTCGCTCACCCCGGACAGCCCGCTGTTCACCGATCGCGCGTTGCTGGAAGCACTCGCCGCGCTCGCGGAGTCCGGTGTCCGCGTGGGGTTCTCCACATCCGGTCCCGCGCAGGCGGAAACCGTGGATCGAGCCCTCGCGCTGGACGTGTTCACCGTCGTCCAGTCCACTTGGAACGTTCTCGAACCCTCCGCAGGGCCCGCCCTGAAGCAGGCCCATGACGCCGGAGCGCACGTGCTGCTCAAGGAAACCGTGGCCAACGGCAGGCTCATCGCGAACCCGCCCGCCAGGATCGCCGAGCTGGCGAAGCGCCACAGTGTCGGTCCTGACGCCATCGCGATCGCGGCGGCGCTGGCCCAGCCGTGGGCGGACACGGTGCTCAGCGGCGCCGCGAGCACCACGCAGCTCGACGCCAACCTCCGCGCGCTCGACGTCGTCCTGGACGGGCTGGAGGACTTCGCCGAACCCGCGACGGAGTACTGGGCGACGCGGTCCCGACTCGCCTGGAACTAAGGCCTCCGCGGTAGCCAAAGACCAAGAGCCGCAAGGGCGAGGCAGAGCCAGGCGAACCAGTCGCCGAACCTGGTGTAGGGCGTGGCGCCGGGACCTGTGGGGATGTCGGCCACGACCGTGGTGAACGGTGCCGGGCCACCTGTCCGCGCGTCGGCCAGCACCCGGCCCCAGCCGTCGGAGACCATCACGGTGCCGGTCCGGGCGGACCAGACCACGGCCTGCCCGTTCTCCATGCCCCGCAACAGAGCTGTACGGCTGTGCTGCCAGCCGTTGTCGTTCTCATCCGAAGCGGGGATCGCCAGGAGCCGGGTGCCCGCCGCGGCGTAGGTCCGGCTGGGCTGGGGGAAGTTGACGTCCAAGCAGATCTCCACACCGGCCTGGGTACTGGTGGTCACGAGTTCGCGGCCGGGCGGGCTGACCTTGTCGTGGTGTTTGAGGTACTTCATCGGAGTGCCACCCGTGGCGGGGAAGACGAGGGCGTAGTTGTACTTGATCTTCCCTTCCCAGTGGGCGAAGCCCACCACGACATCCATCCCGCGAGCCTTGGCGACCCGGCTCATCGGCTCGAAGAGGACGGCGGGGGCGGCCTCGTGCGACCCGAACGACGCCTCGGGCAGCACGACTGTCCTGACTCCGTCGGGAAGATCGGAGATCTGGTCCGCGTACGCGGCGGCCAGATCACGGGCGGCCGGTGTGGCGAGGTCGGGAGCCCATCCCTTCTGGTTGGTGGCGATGGCGGCCACGCGGTGCGTGGTCGTCCCGCCGCTGTCGTCGGCCAGCCGCAGTGCTCCCGCCCCCACCGCGAGCGCGAGCAGGGTCGCGGCAGCGGCAGCGGCGCGCATTCGCCCGGCGAGCCGCACTTCGGACGACAGCAGCGCCGCGATGGTGGAAGGCACGAGCATGAGGAGGAACTCGACTCCCCACATCCCCGTCACCGCCGCGGTCTGCATCACCAGGGGCACGTCGCTTTGGTGGGTGACGAACGTTCCCATCAGGCCCATGGGATTGGACACCGACACCACGTAGAGCGCCCCGGTCCAGACGGCCGAGCCCGTGACGACGGCGAGCAACGCGTTCCCCCGGCGGAGCTGGAGGCGGAAAGCCAAGACGGAGAACATGAACACCAGCGACATGCCCACGTTCATCACAACGCCCACCGGCCACATGGGAGTGTCGTGCGAACCCAGCTGGAAGGACCAGCTGTTGGCGGTGCTCAGCAGATAGGCGAGAAACGCGAGACCGGCCGCCGCCTTGCCGGAGACCCGCGGCGCCACCAGCAGCACCGGCAACGGAGCCAGCCAGGTGAGCGCGGCGACCGGAGTGAACCCGGTGCCGAAGTACAGCAGGACCGCCGAGCACAGCAGGGCACCCGCCGCGGGTAGAGCCTTCCGGCCGTGGTCGATGTCCATGCGTCTCCACCTGTCTCGCGAACGTATACGACGTATACCACGTTGTATACGTTGTAGACGCCGGATGACTTATAGGTCGCACCCTAGGTGGCTCACCGCGACCGGATACGGCGTTTCGACCGGGAGGAGCTCACGCGCCGCATCGTGATCACCTTGTCGCACAAGGCCGTGCACGCGATGGACGAGATCGGTGACGTCCGTGATCGAGACGAGCCATTCATCGGCGTAGCGCCGCGCGGCCTCCCCGCCGAGGCCGAGTTGCAGTGAGCGGTGCGGAAGCGGGTTCAGCCCGAGGTCGCGCTCCGGGTCCCACTGGACGCGGGCGTGCGCGCGCCGGAGCTGCCGCTTCCAGTCGGCCTGGTCGTCGTGCAGGCCGTGCTGGTAGTGGGACAGGCAGGCGTGTTCGAGCGCCCATTCGAAACCCTCGCGCGTGATCTCCACGGCGAGCACGGTTTCCTGCCCCTCCTTGGTGCCCCAGCCGCAGCGGTACATCATCCAGAGGAACGACGGCTTGATCCACGTCATCCGATCCCGTTTCCAGGCCGGGGGAAAGCGTCCGTCCCGCGCGGCGGGCAGCCCGATCAGCGGCGAGTACGCCTGGTAGACGGTGATCGTCGACGGCGTGTGCGCCGCGCGGACCTGGTAGCGGGGCTCCGGCATGGTGATCAGGGTGATGCCGCGCGGCCCGGGTGTGCCAGCGATTTTCCCCGGGTAGTCACGACTGGTACCGGAAGACGGGAGCGAGCCGTGGCCGAAGAGACCGTGAAGACCGACGTGCCCGCGCGGATGGACCGGCTGCCCTGGGCGAAGTGGCACTGGACCGTGGTGCTCGGCCTGGGCACGGTGTGGGTCCTCGACGGGCTGGAAGTGACGATCGTCGGAGCGCTGGGGGAGCGGCTCACCGACCCCGAGAGCGGTCTGCACCTGACCGAGGCCGAGGTCGGCATCGCGGCGTCGTTCTACGTGCTCGGCGCCGTGCTGGGCTCGCTGTTCTTCGGCTACCTCACCGACCGGCTCGGCCGGAAACGGTTGTTCCTGCTGACCCTGGCGCTCTACCTGGTCGCCACGGTGCTCACCGCGTTCTCCTTCAGCGCGTGGTGGTTCTTCCTGATGCGCTTCCTCACCGGAGCCGGTGTCGGCGGCGAGTACGCGGCGATCAACTCGGCCATCGACGAGCTGGTGCCGGCGCGGGTCAGGGGCCGGGTGGACCTCATCGTCAACGGCTCGTACTGGCTCGGCGCGGCCGTGGGCGCGGCGCTCACACTCGTGCTGCTCGACCCGCGACTGTTCGCATTGGACATCGGCTGGCGGGTGGCGTTCGCGCTCGGAGCGGTGCTCGGCGTCGGAATCCTGTTGGTGCGCCGCAATGTTCCGGAGAGCCCGCGGTGGCTGTTCACCCATGGGCGGGCCGACGAGGCGGACAAGCTCGTTGGTGAGATCGAGCGCCAGGTGGAGGAGCAGACCGGCCGCAAGCTGGAGCCGGTGACCGAGCGCATCGAGGTGCGGCAGCGCGGCACGATCGGCTTCGGCACCGTGGGCAAGGTGCTCGTCAAGACCTATCCGAAACGCACCCTGCTCGGCGTCGGACTCTTTGTGGGGCAAGCGTTTCTCTACAACGCCGTCTACTTCACGCAGGCGCTGGTGCTCAGCCGGTTCTTCGGCATCTCCGGTGCGACGGTCGGCGGGTACCTCGTGCCGCTGGCCGTGGGCAGCCTGGTCGGCCCGCTGGTGCTGGGCAAGCTCTTCGACACCGTGGGCCGCCGCACGATGATCTCCGTCTGCTACCTCGGATCGGGTGTGCTGCTGGTCGGCACGGGGCTGCTCTTCCAACAGGGGCTGCTCACCGAGACGACGCTGACGATCGCCTGGACGGCCGTGTTCTTCCTCGCCTCGGCCGGGGCGAGCGCCGCCTACCTCACCGTCTCGGAGATCTTCCCCCTGGAGATCCGGGCGATGGCGATCGCGCTGTTCTACTCCGTCGGCACCGGCCTCGGCGGCGTGATCGGCCCCGCGCTGTTCGGCGCGCTGGTCGAGACCGGGGACCCGGCCGCCGTCGCGATCGGCTACTACATCGGCGCGGCCGTGATGATGCTCGGCGGTGTCGTGGAGATCGTGCTGGGCGTGGAGGCGGCGCAGCGCTCGCTCGAAGACATCGCGAGCCCCTTGTCGGCGAGCACACCCCGTGTTTCCAGCAAGGCCGCCACCCGTTCCGGCTACGCGCCGTTGCCCGGCACCTCCGACTACCCCTCGGCGAGCCCCGATGACCAGCGGGAGGTCGAGGCGATCATCACCGCGCTCCAGCACGAGCCGTTGACCAGGGCGGAACTGCGCGCGCGGCTCGGCGCCGTCCAGTGGGGGCCGGGGCGGTTCGCCGCCGCGTTGCGCCAGGCCGTCGCGGACGGGGACGTCGTGGAGCTCGGGCGCGGTCGCTACCGCTCGCGCTGAGCCCCGCGGAGCCGGTCGGTGCGCTGGGTGAGCTCGGTGATCTCCCGCGCCAGCAACGGATGCGTCTTGTGCAGGTGCGCCGCCGCGTCTGCCAACGGGCCCAGCAGCGCGGCGCTGTTGTTGGAGCCCAACGCATCGCGCACCTCACCGACGTGCTTCCTCGCGGCGCCGGTGAGCCCGCTCAGCCCGGCCACCCGCCCGCTGAGGCCGCGCAGCTCGGCCGCGTTCTCCTCGGCCCACGCGTGCACGGCGCGCTCACCGGCCCGCCGGTCCCGCTCGGCGCGGACCCGCCGTTCGCCGGTGCTCTCCGGGTCCTCGACGCCCTCGGTGCGCAGCCGCAGGTAGCGGCGCTCGGCCGCCTGCCTGCTCGCCACGCCGAGCGCGGGAGCCAGGCGCACCCAGCTCGTCCCGCCCTCGCGTGCCGCGGTGATCAGCCGGGGCTCCCACGCGGCCAGTTCCTCGCGCAGCCCACGCAGCAGCGTCAGTGCCGCCAGCACCTCCTCGGCCGACGCCGCACCGTCGCCGGTCACCGATCGGACCAGCTCAATGGCCTGTGCCACCGGGTCCGGCGATGCTGTCGCGCGGGCCGAGAGCGCGTCGCGCGCGGCCTCCTCGTCCATGCTTGTCGTCCTTCCGTTGACATCAGGACTTGTCATCTTTGTGATGACATGTTAGAACGGAGATGCGCGTTGACGCCAGACAACGACCAGGAGGTGGAACAGATGTTGATGCGCACCGATGCGTTCCGGGAGTTCGACCGGCTCGCCCAGCAGGTCTTCACGGGGACCTGGTCGCGCCCGGCCGCCATGCCGATGGACGCCTACCGCGAGGGCGACACCTTCGTCGTCGCCTTCGACCTGCCCGGCGTCGCCGCCGAGGCCATCGAGCTGAACGTGGAGCGCAACGTCCTCACCGTCAAGGCCGAGCGGCGCCCGGTGACGGGCACGGACAAGGTCGAGATGCAGGTCGCGGAGCGCCCCCTCGGCGTGTTCTCCCGCCAGCTCTTCCTCGGCGACACCCTCGACGCCGAGCGCATCGACGCCAGTTACGACGCGGGCGTGCTGACCTTGCGCATCCCCGTGGCGGAAAGGGCCAAGCCGCGCCGCATCGAGATCAGCGCGGGCGGTGCGGAGCCCAGGCGGATCAACGCCTGATCCGCGCCGCTCCCAGCCTCCGGCCGGTCGCCGGAGACGTCTAGGATTCCTCGCGTGGCCGCCGTGCGGGTCACCCATCGGCGTGATCCGCCGCGCCACGCCCCACCGGAAACCCCGGAGGGACCGATGACCGCCGGACATGCTCTAGTTTGCTCGCGGGCGCGCAGCCGCCCGTCAGCAAGACGCCGTCTCGACAGCGAGGAATCGATGACCTGCTGGGCCAAGGGCACCCTGGACGAGGCAGGCACGTGAGCGGCCTCCGCCAGCGCGGGGTGCCGGCCGCGGTCAACAGCTTCGTCGGCCGCGACGAGGTCCTGACCGAGGTCAGGGAGAAGCTCGCGGGCAACGCCCGGCTGGTCACCATCGCCGGGACCGCGGGCGTCGGCAAGACCCGCCTGGCCGAGGAGATCGCCCGCGTCGAGTTCGACGCCGGGAGCTACCCGGACGGGGTGCACCTGATGCGCCTGGGCGACCTCGCCGACGCCGATCTGCTCGCGCAGACCGTCGCCGGCGAGCTCGGCCTGCGCGACCAGTCCACCCGGCCGTCGCTGGACCTGCTGATCGAGCACCTGCAGACCCGGGACATGTTGCTGGTGCTGGACAACTGCGAGCACCTGGCCGACGCCGCGGCCGAGCTGGTCGGCACCCTGCTGCTGTCCTCGCCGCGGCTGCGGGTGCTGGCCACCAGCAGGCAGTGGCTGGACCTGGCCGCCGAGCACGTGATCGCGCTGAAACCGCTGGCGTTCCCGGACATGCAGCTGGAGCACCCGGTGGACTCGCTTGGCGAGTACGACGCGGTGCGGCTGCTGATCGACCGCGCCGACGCTGACGGCGTCGCCATCGACCGGGACACCATCGTCGACGCCGCGAAGCTGTGCCAGCGGCTGGACGGCATCCCGCTGGCGATCGAGCTGGCGGCGCGGCTGCTCATCGCCCAGTCGCTGCCGGAGGTGCTCAACCGGCTGGAGAAGCTGAGCCCGCGCGCGGCGAGCGGCACCCGGCTAGCCCGCAACCGGCGGCGCACCCTGGAGGACGCGCTCAGCCTGAGCTACAGCCTGTGCGGACCGGACGAGAAGCGGCTCTGGGCGCGGATCTCGGTCTTCGCGGGCGGGTTCGACTGGCTGGCCGCCGAGGAGGTGTGCATCGGCGAGGGCATCCAGCGCGACGACATCCTGCCGCTGCTGGCCGACCTCATCCGCAAGTCGATCATCACCACCGAGATGCAGGACGGCCGGACCCGCTACCGGGTGCTGGACTCGGTGCGGCAGTTCGGCGCGCGGCGGCTGGCCGAGTCCAACGAGGAGCAGGCGCTGCGGCAGCGGCACTTCGACCACTACCGCAGGATGGCCGCGGCCGACGCCCAGGAGTGGTTCGGCCCGCGCGAGGTGGAGCTGCTGGTCCGCTCCTGGCGCGAGCTGCCCAACCTGCGCGCCGCGATCGACTTCTGCCTGGACACGCTCGGCGAGGTCGACGCCTCCGCCGAGATCGCGATGAACCTGGCCCGGCTGCGCACCTGGTTCTTCGCGGGCAGCCTCGGCGACGCCCGCAAGTGGCTGGACAACGCGCTGCGCGAGCAGACGAGCGGTTCGGCGAACGCGCTGAGCGTGAACACCCTCGCGATGGGCTGTTGGATGAGCATCATCGAGGGCAACCGGGGGCGCGCGGAGATCCTGATGCGCCGCTGCGACGCCCAGGTCGAGGAGCTGCTCGGCCCGCTCTCCGGCAAGCGGCAGCTGTTCGAGCTGGCCCCGCCCGCCGCGCTGTGGGCCAAGGGCAGCTACGCGTTCCTGATCGACTGCGACACCGCCTCGCTGGAGGTGCTGACCGCGGCGCGGGACCGCTTCCACGCCGACGGCAACCCCGGTGACGCGCACATGGCGGCGCTGTTCCTGGCGATGGGCTCGGCCTTCATCGGCGACTCGCGGGAGGAGGCGCAGCAGGCCACCGCGGCGCTGCGCGAGGAGGCCGAGACCGCGGGCGCGCAGTGGGCGATCACCTGGGCGGTGTGGGCGCAGGGGGTGGCCGAGCTGGTGCACGGCGACCCGTCCAACGCCGTCTCGCTGTTCCGCACCGCGCTGCGGGAGCAGTACGCCATCGGTGACCGGTGGGGTCCGGTGTGGGCGGTCGAGGCGCTCGGGTGGACGGCCGGTGCGCTGGGCGACCACCGCAAGGCGGCCCGGCTGCTCGGGGCCGCCGCCCGGTTGCAGACCCAGACCGGCGTGACCATCTCGGGCCTGACCCCGTTGGGCGAGCGCCGGGTCATCGCCGAGCGGGCGGCGCGCGAGGCGCTGGCCCCCGAGGACTACGCGGCGGCGTACAACACGGGGCGGGACAAGGACTTCGACCAGATCGTGGCGATGGCGCTGAGCGAGGACGAGGTCGACGCGGCGGGCAACACCGCCGCCGGGAACGCCGAGTCGGTGCTGAGCAAGAGCGTGCTGGCCACCGCGCGGCTGATCGCGCAGGGCCTGACCAACAGCGAGATCGCCGCCCGACGCAACCTCTCGGTGCGCACCATCGAGGACCACGTGAACATCGCCAACGCCCGGCTCCGGGTGAACAACCGGGTCAAGATCGGCAACTGGGTCCGCGAGCACGACCGCCAGCACTGAACCTCAGCACTGGACCCCAAACACTGGACCTCAGTACTGAACCCCAACACTGAGCCCCGAGTCGCGCCGCCCCACGTGTCACCACTCCACCTTGCGCCCGCGGGGTTGTGGCGTCTTCAAGTACCACCGACCCCGGCCCAGGACATCGTCAACCGCCCCCAACCCCCATCCCCGGACGAGGTCGGGGGCGGTTGACGACCGTTCTGGGTGGGGTTCGGGGGTCTTGAAGACCTCCGAACCGCCTAGCCGAAGATGCCGGCGCCGGTGCCGAGGATGCCCTCCGGGTCGTAGCGCTTCTTCGCGGTGAGCACGTCCAGCCAGCTCACGCCGTAGTGCTCGCGCCACTCGCGCTGGCCGAACTCGGTCGTGCCGAGCGGGTAGTGCACCCCGCCGAGCGCGCGGGCCCGCGCCCACAGGCGGCGGTTGCGGGCCAGCATCCGCTCGGTGAAGCCCCGGCCCGGATGCGCGGGCGCCACGGTGAGCAGGTCGAACAGCCACACCAGCTCGGTGTCCGCCGGAATACGCAGCCGGGGGCAGCCGAACGCCCGCGCCCGGTGCGGCATGAGCATCACGAAGCCCTGCGGTCCCCAGTCCTCGCGGGTCAGCGCGGGCACCACGGCGCCGACGTGCTCGGCCACCGTCTCGTCCGGCAGCAGCACGTCGTGCCTCGGCTTGACCCGGTCGTCCCAGCCGCGTTCGCGGAAGTCGTCGATCAGCGTGTCGAACTCGGAGATGTGGTCGAGGTAGGTCTCGTCGACCGCCATCGGCGCGGACACCCCGTCCGGCAGGTCGCGCAGCGTGTGCTCGCGCTCCGGCGGGATGCCGTCGTGGAAGACCTGCACGCGCACCTGGTAGAGCGGGGGAGAGGCCGGGGTCGGCGGCACCACCATGGCGAAGACGCCGTCGATCTCGTCGCGCTCGATCAGCGTCCGCATCGCGGTCAGCGCGGGGTCCGGGTCGGCGTAGTGCAGCAGGTAGGTCCGCGCTCGCTCGGGCGCGGGCAGCAGGCGCAGCCGGACCCGGGTGATGATCCCGCACTGGCCGAGCCCGCCGAGCACCGCGTCGAAGAGGTCCGGGCGCAGGCCGGGCGCGCACCACAGGCGCTCACCGGTCCCGGTGACCACCTCGACCGCGAGCACCTGGTCGACGAGGCCGCCGGAGCGGAAGTTCGGGCCGAACCCGCCCACGGACAGGGTGCCGCCGAGGGTGAGCCGGAGGTAGCCGGGCAGGCACTCGGCCCGGCGGCCGCGCTGCGCGGCGAGGTAGGCGACCGAGCGCCAGGACGCGCCCGCGTCCGCCTCCAGCCAGTCGGTGGTGATCTGGTGCACCTCGGTCAGCGCGGTCATGTCGATCACCAGGCCGCCGTCGACGAGGGACTGGCCGCCGGTGGTGTGCGCCTCACCGCGCGCGGTGACCGGGATGTCCAGCCGGTGGCAGTAGCGCACCATCTCCTGGACGTCGTCGACGGAGGCGGGCACGAGCACGGCGGCGGGGGTCGCGGCGACGATGTTGCCGGTGTCGCGGCCGTAGCGGGTCAGCGTGGCGGGGTCGGTCAGCAGCCGCCCGGAGAGTTCGGGCAGCGGCACCAGTCCGCCTGCGTGCGAGTCGACCGTCCACTGCCGACCGGAACGGTCGAACCCGGCGATCGGCCGGTGGGCGGTGAGCGTCATCGCGCGGTTCATTGCCTTGTTCCTTCCCGGCCTTACCCTCCCGGCTCCGGCCCCGGGCGCGCCGATCGCGGGCGCCAGGCTGGTCTGACCGAGCCGAGGAGTCCTGCAGAGGCGGCTCAGCTTCACAAACGGGCGGCACGGGACACCACCGTGCACGCACGGGATCTGCGCACGGGCAGGTGAGAACAGGTACGGGAGAGTGTTCGGGCGGTAGCTGCCAGTGACCGCAGTGGACGGTGGGCGCCGTCCTGACCTGCTCGGATGGACCGCCGATCGGGGAGCGCAACCCTCGAAGGCGGCACTGTGGACAGACGCGCCGGGTTCACGCCACCGGGTGACTAGCGCTCCCTTGGCACGGGCCGCTGGGGGCGTCTTCAAGACCACCGAACCGCATCCGCACGGGGACGGGGGTTGGTGGTACTTGACGACCGGCTAACGCTCGGTGCTGAATGCGGCGTCGAAGGATGCCGATGGGGGGTCGAACGTTAGGGAACGGACAAATCGGACGGCCTCGGCGGCGCCGATGAGGCGGTCCATGCCCGCGTCCTCCCACTCGATGGAGATCGGTCCGGTGTAGCCGATCGCGGTGAGCGTGCGGAAGCAGTCCTCCCACGGCACATCGCCGTGCCCGGTGGAGACGAAGTCCCAGCCGCGCCTGGGATCGGCCCACGGCAGGTGCGAGGACAGCCTGCCGTTGCGGCCGTTGCCGACGCGCATCCGGGTGTCCTTGCAGTCCACGTGGTAGATGCGATCGCGGAAGTCCCACAGGAAGCCGACCGGGTCGATGTCCTGCCACACCATGTGGCTGGGGTCCCAGTTCAGGCCGAACGCCGCGCGGTGCCCGACCGCCTCCAGCGCCGCGACGGTCGACCAGTAGTCGTAGGCGATCTCGCCGGGGTGCACCTCGTGGGCGAAGCGCACGCCCACCTCGTCGAAGACGTCCAGGATCGGGTTCCACCGCCGCGCGAAGTCGGCGTAGCCCTCCTCGATCACCGACGCGGGCACCGGCGGGAACATCGCCAGGTAGGGCCAGATCGACGAGCCGGTGAACCCGACGACGGTGTCCACGCCGAGCGCCCGCGCCGCCCGCGCGGTGTCCATCAGCTCGGCCGCGGCGCGCTGCCGGACCGCCTCCGCCTCGCCGTCGCCCCAGACCCGCGCGGACAGGATCGCCTTGTGCCGGAAGTCGATCGGGCTGTCGCAGACCGCCTGCCCGGTGAGGTGGTTGGAGATCGCGAAGACCTGAAGACCGTGCCTGTCCAGGATGCGCCTCCGATCGTCCACATAGGACTTGTCGGCGACCGCGCGCTCCACGTCGAAGTGGTCGCCGGAGCAGGCGATCTCCAGGCCGTCGTAGCCCCAGGAGGCGGCGAGCACGCAGACTTCCTCGAAGGGCAGGTCCGCCCACTGGCCGGTGAACAGGGTGATCGCGCGGGGCATCAGCTCGCTCCTACTCGGCTGCCGGTGATGGGGGTCCAGCGGCTCTCGTCGGCCGCGCTCGCCTGCACCGCGTCCAGAACCCGTTGCACCCCAAGGCCTTCCGCGAAGCTCGGGGTGGGCTGCCGGTCGTGCGCGATGGCGTGCAGCAGATCGTGCGCCTGGTGGGTGAAGGCGTGCTCGTAGCCGAGTCCGTGCCCCGGCGGCCACCAGCCCGCCAGGTACGGGTGGTCCGGCTCGGTCACCACCACCCTGCGGTACCCGGCATCGGCCGGATCGGCGGTGCTGTCGTGCCACCAGAGCACGTTCATGTCCTCGAAGTCGAACGCGAGTCCGCCCTCGGTCCCGTTGATCTCCAGCCGGATCGCGTTCTTCCTGCCGGTGGCGAACCTGGTCGCCTCGAAGGTGGCCAGCGCGCCGCCGCTGAGCCTGCCGAGGAACACCGCCGCGTCGTCCACGGTGACCTCGCCGAAGCCGCCCGCCGGGATCGGGCGCTGCCGGACGAAGGTCTCCATCAGCGCGCTGACCCCGGTGAGCCGCTCCCCGGTCAGGTGCTGGACCAGGTCGATGATGTGCGCGCCGATGTCGCCGAGCGCGCCGGAGCCCGCCTTTTCCTTGCGCAGCCGCCAGGACAGCGGTGCGTCCGCGTCGGTCAGCCAGTCCTGGAGGTACTGCGCGCGCACGTGCCGGATGCAGCCGAGCCGCCCCTCCCACAACCACTTCGCGGCGAGCGCGATCGCGGGCACCCGCCGATAGGTGAAGCCGACCGTGGCGTACACACCCCTCGCCAGCGCGCGCTCCGCGGCCTCCGCCATCGCCTCGGCCTCGGCGACCGTGTTCGCCAACGGCTTCTCGCACAGGACGTGCTTGCCCGCCTCCAGCGCGGCGATGGCGATCTCCGCGTGGGTGTCGCCCGGTGAACAGATGTCGATCAGGTCGATGTCCTCGCGCGCAACGAGCTCGCGCCAGTCGCCGGTCACCTCGCCCCAGCCGAAGCGGCGCGCCAGCTCCCGTGCTTTCTCGGTGTCCCGTCCGCACACGGCGGCCAGTTCCGGGGTGATCGGCGGTTCGAAGAAGCTGCGCGCGTTGCGCCAGCCCTGGGAGTGCGCCACACCCATGAAGGCGTAGCCCACCATGCCGATCCGCAGTGGCCTGCCCGGCATCAGGACTCGAATCCCAGCGGCAGGTACTTGTCCACATTGGACGAAGTGACCACGGGCGCGTTGAGCACGATGCGGCGCGGCACCTCGACCTGGAGCAGGTCGGACAGACCCTTCTGCTGCACCAGCAGGCGCGCCAGGCGGATGCCGTCCGCGGCCTGGGTGGGTGGGTAGATCACGGTGGCGGTCATCTGGCCCGCCTTGATCCAGCGCATCGCGTTCGCCGAGCCCGCGCCGCCGATGAAGGAGAACTCCGCGCGCTTCGCGGCGTCGAAGGCGGCCTTCACCCCGACCCCCTGGTCGTCGTCGTGGTTCCACACGATGTCCAGCTTCGGCGCTGCCTGCAACAGGTTCGCCGCGGCAGCCTCCCCGGACTCCACGGTGAACTGGGCGGCGACCCTGCGGTCCACGGTCTGCTGGCAGCCCTTGAGCGCGTCGGCGAACCCGCGCGAACGGTCCTGGGTGAGCGGCAGCGCGTCGATGCCCGCGATCTCCGCGATCACCGGGTCGGCGATCTTCTTGTCCTTGACGAGCTGGCAAGCGTAGGTCCCGGCCGAGACGCCCATGCCGTAGTTGTCGCCGAGGATCGTGGTGCGCGCGGCGAAGGAGCTGGAGAACTCGCGGTCGACGTTGACCACTGTGATCCCGGCCTGCATCGCTTTGGTGGCAACGCTTGTCAGCGCGGCGCCGTCGGTGGGCAGCAGCACGATCGCGTCGACCTTGTCGTTGATGAAGGTCTCGATGTGGCTGATCTGCATGCTGGCGTCGTTGGTGCCCTCGGCAACGCGCAGCGTCACGTCGGAGTACTTCTTTGCTTCTGCGGTGGCGAAGTTGTTGATGGCCGCGAGCCAGCCGTGGTCGGCTGCCGGGCCGGAGAAGCCGATGGTGACCTTCTTGCCGGGCCCATCGTTGGGGCTCGCGGCGTTGCCGCCACCGGCTCCGGGAGCGGGTCCGCTGGGGGTGTTCGAGGTGCACGCGGTGAGGGCGAGACTTGCCACCGCGGCGGCCGTCGCTAACCGAAAAGCCTTACCTGGCATGGGATTCTCCAGCTCTGTTGGCCAGCCGCTGCTGGAGCAGGACCGCGACGACGATGATCACGCCCTTCGCCACGGCCTGCGTCGAGGTGTCGAGGTTGTTGAGGGTGAAGACGTTGGTCAGCGTGGTGAAGATCAGCACGCCGAGCACCGTGCCGACCACGGTGCCGCGGCCGCCGCTGAGCAGCGTGCCGCCGATGACCACCGCGGCGATCGCGTCCAGCTCGTAGAGCCCGCCGTGGGTGGAGGTCCCGGTGGTGGTGCGCGCCATCAGCATCACGGCGGCGATCCCGCACGCGAGGCCGAGCAGCACGTAGAGCAGCGTGGTGTGCCTGGCGACCTTCAACCCGGCCAGCCGCGCGGCCTCCGGGTTGCCGCCGATCGCCAGCGTCCGCCTGCCGAAGGTGGTGCGGTTCAACAGCACCCAGCCGCCCGCGGCCACGAGCGCGAACACCAGCACCAGCACGGGAACGCCGAGCACGGAGCCGCCGAAGAACTCGACGAAGCCCTGGTCGCGGACGATCTGCGTGCGACGGTTGGCGATGATCTCCGCGAGCCCGCGGGCCCCGGCCAGCATCGCCAGGGTCACGATGAACGGCGCGATCTTCCCGTACGCCACCAGCAGTCCGTTGACCAGGCCGCATCCGGCTCCGACCAAGAGCGCGCAGCCGACCATGACGATCCAGTGGAAGTCCTCGGCCATCGACTGCGTGGCGAGGGTGGTCGCCCACACCGACGACAGCGCCACGATCGCGCCCACCGACAGGTCGATCCCGCCGCCGGTGATCACGAACGTCATGCCGACGCTCACCACGCCGATCACCGATGCCAGCCGCAGCACGGTGAGCAGGTTGTCCACGCTGGCGAAGCGCTCGCCCGCGGTGGCCGCGCCGACCACGCACAGCAGGCCGAGCGCGATCACCAGCCCCAGCGTCCGGTTGGCCTTCGATCCGGAGGTCATGCGGCGGCTCCTCGCAGCACGATGTCGAGCACGTCGTGTTCGGTCAGTTCGTCGGCGGGGGCCTCGTGCAGCACACGGCCCTCGCCGACGACGAGCACCCGGTCGGCGAGGCCGAGGACCTCCTCGATCTCGCTGGACACCACGACCACGGCCACCCCTCGACGGGCGAGGTCGCGCACCAGCGCGTAGATCTCCGACCGGGCGCCCACGTCGACGCCTCTGGTGGGTTCGTCCAGCAGCAGCACCCGGCACTCCCGCAGCAACCACCGCGCGAGCACCACCTTCTGCTGGTTGCCACCGGAGAGCGTGCGCACCTCACGGTCCACATCGGACGGACGGACGTCGAGCGCGGCCACCAGCTCCTCCGCGGCCGCGCGCTCGGCGGCGAAGTCGAGGAAACCGGCGCGGTTCAGCGTCGCCATGGTGATGTTGTGGCTGACCGGGTCGCCGAGCACCAGCGCCTGGCTCTTGCGCTCCTCCGGGCACAGGCCCAGTCCGGCGGCGACAGCGGCGGGAACCGAGCCGGGCCGCAGGAGCTTGCCGTCGACCAGAACCGTGCCGCTGGTGGCTCTCCGGGCTCCGTAGACGGTTTCGACGATTTCCGAGCGACCCGAGCCGACGAGGCCCGCCAGCCCGACGATCTCGCCCGGCCGCACGCTCAGGTCGATGTCCTGGAACGAGCCTTCGAGCGACAGTCCCTGGACGTCGAGCACCGGGTCGGCGTCGGTGATCTCCCTGGTGCGCGGCGGAAAGACGTACTCGATCGCGCGCCCGGTCATCATCCGGACGATGTTCTTGGTCGGGGTGCTCGCCACGTCGAGGCCGCCCGCCACGGTGCGGCCGTCCTTGAGCACGGTGACCCGGTCGCCGATCTCGCGGATCTCCTCAAGGCGGTGCGAGATGTAGATGATCGCGACGCCCTGCGCGGTCAGCTCGCGGACCACGGTGAAGAGCCGTTCGACCTCCCGCTGGTCGAGCACGGCCGACGGCTCGTCGAGCACCAGCAGACTCGCGTCGTGGGAGAGCGCGCGGGCCATGCTGACGATCTGCCGCTCCGCCGCGGAGAGCCCGCCGACCTCGGCGCCGGGCCGGATCTCCGGGTGCCCGAGCCTGGTCAGCAGCGCGATGGTGGCTCGCGCGGTTCGGCCCCGCCGGGTGAAGCCGAACCGCGCGTGCTCATGGCCCAGGTGGATGTTGTCCGCCACCGACAGGCCGTCCACCAGGTCGAGTTCCTGGGGGAGCGTCGCGACGCCCAGCCGGGTCGCGGCCTGCGGATCGGTGAGCGTGACGGGCTCGCCACGCCAGCGGATCTCGCCCGCGTCCGGCCGGTGCGCCCCGGCGATGACCTTGATCAGCGTGGACTTGCCCGCGCCGTTCTGTCCCAGCAGGCAGTGCACCTCCCCTGGACGGACCCCCAGTTCGACTCCGTCCAAGGCGCGCACCCCGGGGAACAGCTTGACGATTCCCCGCATCCCCAGCAGCTCGCTGTGCCAGTGCCCCTCCTGGCAGGAAGCTGCTGTGTCCTGAGTCATACGGCAGACCGTAAGCAGGCTTATGACGACGGTCAAGCAAAAGTTTGGGATCAGTTGTTCAAAAGTCCAGCTCGGTGAAACCGAAGTCCCTGTGTTTCACTACGCCCATGGGCGAGTCGATGATCACCGGGGGAGCGGGCGCCGGGGTGCTGCTCCAGTTGATGCGGGACGGCAGGCCGCGCACCCGCGCCGAGCTCGTCCAGCTCACCGGCCTGGCCCGGTCCACCGTGGGCGCGCGGGTGGATCTGTTGTTGCACAAAGGTTTGCTGGCACCCGCGGGCGAGGCGGTGTCCACCGGCGGTCGCCCGCCCGCGACCTTCGCGTTCAACCCGTCGGCCGGGGTCGTGCTCGCCGCCGACATCGGCGCCACCCACGCCACCGTCGCCGTGACCGACCTCGCCGCGCAGGTCCTGGCGCAGCGCGAGGAGACGATGTCGATCACCCTCGGGCCGCGCGCGGTGCTCGACCGGATGCTCCAGATCGGCGCCGAACTGCTCGCCGAGACCGGCCACCGCACCGTCGTCGGCACCGGCATCGGGCTGCCCGGCCCCGTCGAGCACTCCACTGGCAAGCCCAACAACCCGCCGATCATGCCCGGGTGGGACGGCTACGACGTGCCAGGCCACGTCGCGGCCGTGCTGGGTGGGCCGGTGCTGGTCGACAACGACGTGAACCTGATGGCGCTCGGCGAGCACGCCGCGGTCTACCCCGGCGTCGACCACCTGCTCTTCGTCAAGATCGCCACCGGCATCGGCTCCGGCATCATCACCGGCGGCTCCCTGCACCGCGGCGCCCAGGGCGTGGCGGGCGACCTCGGCCACGTGCAGGCCATGGGCTCGCAAGCCGATGCGTGCCGCTGCGGCAACGTCGGTTGCCTGGAGGCCGTCGCCGCCGGGCCCGCCATCGCGGCCCGGGTGCCCGCCGCGGGTGGCTCCGTCACCGAGTTGATCAACCTCGTGCGCGCGGGGGATGTGGTGGCCGCCAACGAGGTCCGCGCCGCGGGCCGCCGCATCGGCGAGGTGCTCGCCGCCTGCGTCAGCCTGCTCAACCCGTCCGTGGTCGTGCTCGGCGGCCAGCTCGTGATCGCGGCGGAGAGCCTGCTGGCGGGGGTGCGCGAGGTCGTCTACGCCCGCTCCCTGCCGCTGGCCACCGGCTCGTTGCAGATCCTCACCGCCCGCACCGGCGCCCAGGCGGGCGTCCTCGGCGCCGCCACCATGGTGCTCCAACACATCCTTTCTCCCACCGAGATCGACGCCCGTCTGGCCGTCTAGTGCGGATGCCAAGGAAACCGCCCGGAGTCGAATCGTTGGGCTCTAAGGTTTCCGCGTGCGACGCGAACCGGCGATCACCTTCCGCGGTGCCCTGCAGATCCTCGGCCACCACGACCACCCCTGGCTCGACCGGCTGAACTCGCTGCTGGGCGGGGCGGTTCTGGCCTCGGGTGTTCTTCCGCCGGTGAACGCGTTGTGGGGGTGGGTGGACCAGAAGAACGAGGCGATGAGCCTGACCCGCCGCGCGCTGGACTCGGTGTCCGGCCGCGTGAACGGCGCGGCGGGTTTGGAGCGGCACCAGCTCGTCATCGCCGCGCACACCACCATCGTGATGACGTCGTTCTTCGAGGTGGTTGGCGAGCGTTTGGGAACACCTCTCCTGACGAAGGGGGAGAAGGTCATGCTCGCTACAGGGGAGTGGCAGCGGGAAAGTGACTCCTTGGTCCGGCTGCTCTACGCGGCCGACGTTCCAGCTCCGTCGGCCGCTGTCGGGTTCGAGGATAATGTCAGCCGCGTCGAGTTGTGGGCGCAGGACCGGCTATGGGGCATCGGCAGCTTTCTCCGCGGTCTCAAGGATTTCTTCGATGTGTCAGTTCAGCTGAACTCCAGTGCCGTCATGGAAGCGGTCAGCAATCGGTACCGGTCGAACTACCTGGCCCTGGCCGCGACGGTGCACGAGTTCAAGGTCTGGGCCGACCTCAACGAACACGCGGCCACCAGGACAGCGTTGCGGCGCATGGAAAAGCTGCTCTCTGTCGCGGCGCGGACACCTCGGGATCTCCGCGCGGTCGTGCACGCGATCAACCAGAGCGAGCTGGACCGGCCGGTGATCGAGCTGGACACCGACAGCTACGGCGTCGGCGCGATCTTCCCGGCCGTGGACGGCATCTTCCGCACACCTCACTTCCGAATCGCCCGCGCGACAACGGAAGCGCGGCCCGCCGACGAGAACTGGTGGGTTGCTCTGGAACGCAGGCGCGACCTCGACCAGGTGCTCGCGCGTCACTTCAGCGGCCCGGGCTCGACCCGCCTGCCGTTGCTCCTGCTCGGGCATCCCGGAGCGGGGAAGTCCTTGCTCACCAAGGTGCTCGCGGCGCGACTGCCGGAGTCGGGCTACACCGTCGTCCGCGTTCCGCTGCGCCAGGTGGACGCCGATGTGCCGGTGGTGGAACAGATCCAGCAGGCGCTGCACGCGAGCACCAACGGGCGCGTCAGCTGGGCCACCTTGGCAGATCAGAGCGAGGATGTGATCCGGGTGGTCCTCCTCGACGGCCTGGACGAGCTGTTGCAGGCGACCACGAACGACCGCGGCGGCTACCTCCGTGAAGTGCAGGAGTTCCAACGGATCGAAGCCACCATCGGCCGTCCTGTCGCGGTGGTGGTCACCTCGCGCACCCTGGTCGCCGACCGCGTCCGCATCCCGGACGGCGCTCCGATGATCAAGCTGGATGAGTTCGACGACGACCAGATCGCCGAATGGATCTCCGTCTGGAACCGGTCCAACCGGCCGATGTCGCTGGAAACCGCGCTGGCACAAGGAGATTTGGCCCGGCAGCCGTTGTTGCTGCTGATGCTCACCCTGTACTTCACCGACCCTGACACGCCCGCGGAGGACGCAGAACTGTCCCAAGTGGACTTGTACGACCGGCTCTTCCACACCTATGCCCGGCGTGAGGCGAAGAAGGTCCCGAACCTGTCCGAGCGGGATCTCCCCGAGGCCGTCGAGACGCAGCTGAGGAGGTTGTCCACGGCCGCGCTCGGCATGTTCAACCGGGGCCGCCAGTCGATCACCGAGACAGAGCTGAGCGCTGACCTCAGAGGGCTCAAAGAGCCTTCGCCGCAAGGGGAACGGCTGCTCGGCGAGTTCTTCTTCGTACACTCCGCCGAGGCGATGACGTCCTCCGTCCAACGCAGCTACGAGTTCCTGCACGCCACGTTCAACGAACACCTGGTTGCCGCGCGGATCGTCGAAGAGCTGCGTGACGTCGCCGCGGCTTCCTTGCGGGGCAGGCGGTTCCGCGAACCCGAAGACGCGTTGCTGTTCGCTTTGCTGTCGCACCAGCCGTTGGCGATCCAGCAACCCACGATGGAGTTCGTGCTGCAACGCCTGCTCCGGCTCGACGACGACGAGCGCGATGACGTGGTCAAGACGGTGGGCTGGCTGCTGGAGCACTACCGCACGCGTCAGCCCGCGCAGAACTTCCCCGACTACCGGCCGCTGCCGCCTGACGTGGTGCGCCCGATCGCCGCCTACTCCGCGAACCTGGTTCTGCTGTGGGTGGTCGCGGACCCGGACGCGCGATCGGTGCGCGACCTGTGGCCCGACGCCCCGGAGACGTGGGCGAGCACGGTCGATCTGTGGTCGGCGGGCTTGGGTACGGAGGGGTTCCGCGCGATGCTCGCCAGCCGGGAGGAGACCGCCGAGTTCGCCGCGGCGTCCGTCTCGGCGTTCAACCAGCTCAGCGCCGCCCGCCTGCGCGAGGACGAGTACACCGAGCGGCGGCTGCGCATCGGGCACGCGGTGCTCGACGACCTGCACTACTACTTCGATGACCGCCCGGACACCTGGAAGGACTACTGCATTAGCCGCTTGCTGACGCAGATGATCGGTGTCTCCGGGCTGGACCTGTCTCCCGTGCCGGACGGCGTCTTGCCGGAAGACGCTTCGGATATGGCGTTCCTCGCTTACGCCCTCTTCGGCCGCACGTGTCAGGACATGACCAGGGAGTACGTGCGCAAGTTCCTGACGTGGCTGGTCCAGATCCCCACCCCCGTGTCGCCCGGCAGTGCGCCTCTTCTCCTGGTCGAGAACGTCCACCGTGGCGTGCTTCGCGAGATCGAGCCCGCGGTTGTGCGGGGGCACTGGCGTGAGGTGATCGACGAGGTTCTCGCGGCCGACGAACCCGCAGACCTGAGCGTGACGGCCGACTACCTCGCGGAGATCAGCAGGATCGAGTCGCGGTCGATGTACTCAAACGAGCCCTACTGACCGCCGAGCCCACGAACGTGCGCCTCGGAGCAACGCATCCCAATGCGGAGCGGGGTTTCGGCGCGACCGGTATTCCCACAGCCCGCAGATGCTGACCGCGAACGCTGTCCGCTCGGTCGGAGTCGGCTCACGTCCGGCGATGACAAGGCGGAGAGCCAGCAGTTCGTGGTCCACCCACGGCGCCGCCCGGCATGCCCACGCCCAGTCGATGACGTGAACCTTCGAGCTGATGAGGAAGTTCAGCGGGTGCAGGTCGCTGTGGACCAACGCGTCACCGTCCACTTCCTTAATCGCTTCACGCTCCATCTCAGCAAACAAGTCGAGCCGTTCTCGTTGCCACTCAAGCAAATCCGCGGGCGGGTCCGCGCGCAGCCTGGCCCAGGCAGAGATCGCGCGCAGCCGCTCGGCGAAGCTCCTTGTTCCTTCCGGCGCGGGTCGGTGCAGACTCGCCACCGTCTCCGCGATCAACGGCAGGTCGGCGGAGCCGGGAGAGAAGTCGGCGTGGCGCCCGGTGATGTGCTCGTAGCCGGGCAGCAGCCAGTTCTCCCCCCTCAACCGTCCACAGTAGACGTGGAGCGCAGTCCGGCAGGTGGGGATTGAGATTCGCTTCGTTGTGGTGCATCCACGCGCCACGGCTGTCCTGCCGAATTCCCTTGCAGAACACCAGACCTGACGCGGTGTGGAGTGTGGTCGAGAGATCGGAGCTGCGGCCCGCGTCGGGGGTGTGCGCCCCGTGAACCGGTCCCGTGCGCCGCTCGACCGCGCGCCGGACGGCTTCGGGAAGCTGTTCCCATTCAACGCGGGCCACGGCCATTCCTTCCTACTCAGCCACCTGCCATTCCACGCATGTTGGCCGCGTGCCGGTCACCCGGAACTCCTCCACGGCGCGCTCCACAATGGACAGGGGAAGTTCGGAATGAGGCGGGAAGTCGTACTCCAGGTAGGTGATCTCGGTGTTGGGGTTGTCCCCGACCGTCACCCAGCCGCCGATGTCCCCGTCGGAGTAGAGCATCACGGCACGGCCGTCCCGGACACCGACGATCACATCGTGGTCGACGAGACCGCTGGGCAGAAGGTCGCGGTCTCGGTGCAGCAGACGTGCGCCGAACGTGCCTTCGAGCCGCGCCAGCAAAGGCCCGATGTCCTCGGTGGTGGTGATCTGTGCGGACTCGGTGGCGACCGCGCTGTTGTGCAGGGCGCGCCAGGTCACGTCGATCGTCACGGCCGTGCTCCTCGATAGGTGTGGCAGGTGCCGTCCTGAACCAGGATGGTCAGGGTGGCACCGGGCGGGAGGAAGGTCGGCAACAATGTGTCACAAGACGGTTCCCCGGGTGCGCGGGGTTCGCAGGGCGGTCGGTCGATCGCGATGGTCTCGACAATCGATGTGTCCGGGTCGCGGTCGTAGGTGGCGCGGAGACGGATGGCGAATTGCAGCTCTAGGTGTCGGGCTAGCGTCCAGATGCCTTTCGGAGGAGCCAATCCGCGCGTGCGGGCGAACTCCAGTGTGGCGCTGAAGTACTCGCCCTTGCCTGAGGACAGGTCCACCTTTTGCGCATCGGCGGCGATCCATACTCCCAGCGTGCGGGCGCCTTCCACCGGGGGCGGCAGGTCACGCCGCGCGCGGTCGATCTGGACCGCTCGTGAGGCGGCAGCATGGTCTTGTCTCGACGATGTAGGTTCAGGGGCCGGGAACGCGGCGGTGCGCGAGGTGGTGCCGGTGAGGCTGGTGATCCACCGGTTGACCGCGTCCGGGAGCAGGATCGTGGCGGTGTGAATGACTGTGTCGAAGTGGTCCTTGGCGCCGTGGTAGGCCGCATGTGCTTCCTCGATGGCGGCATCGTCGCCGCCCTCTGTGGCGTGATGCCATGCCGTCGCTGACTCTTCCAGCAGAGAGCCTGCCTCTACCAACACCGCGCAGGGCAGCATCGTCACCACCCGCTGCGCTGCCTCGACCACCTTCTGTACCGACACCACCACCCCACCCTGCACGCTCGGAGTCAGTGAAAGCCGGGATTGACTACGTGGTACCTGATCGGAGGACGAGTGGCACCGACATCGTGATCTTCGTGCGTGTCCAGGAGTACTACGAAGCCGCCAAGTAGCTGAGTCGCCACTTCTGGTTGAGTGTGTAGAGGTATTGCGACGCAAGGACGTTCGCGCCGTCAGTGAGCTGCGCGCGGTCGACGGAGAGAGCGTGCCCGCCAGCCTTGACGGATATGCGGTAGCCACCGCGCACGGCGTCGATGTACCAACGTTGGTTCGCGCTGGCGGTGGAGCGACGCTGCACGACATCGGCATCAGAGCCTACGGTGAGCAGCTTGTTGCTGTGCTTCGCGCGTAGCTCATAAGTGCCGTCCGCCAGGGATCGCAGACGCCACACCTGGTTCGAGCCACCGTGGGGTTCCCACTGCACGACGTCGGCGTTGTTCTGCGTGCTCGCCTCCGAGACGTCCAGTGCCTTGCCACTGTGCGAAGCGGTCAGCACGTAGTCGCCGTTGGGGAGCCGCGAAGGGCCAGGATCTCCGGAGGGCAGGCGCAATGTCTGTGACGTGGCAACGGGAATCCCGAAGAGCGGTGTGTCGTCAGCGCGCCACTCGACGCGCTGGATACGGGTCGATCGATCGCCGCCGCAGCTGCCGTTGGGGTTGGTGACGCCGTGGTACGCGATCCACGTCTCGGAGCCGTCAGGGGAGGTGAAGAAGCTGTTGTGCGCGGTGCCGTAAGCGTTGTTGGCGGCGGAAGCCTTGAAGTGCGGCTCGGGGGACTTCGACCAAGCAGCGGGATCGAGCACATCGCCGCCGTTGAACGTCAGCAGGCCGATCGCGTAGTTGGGACTCGTGCACCCGCTGGCCGAGAAGGCGAGGAACAACTTGTCGTTGCGCCACAACACCGCGGCGCCCTCGTTGACGGGCAAGTGTTCCATCTCCCACGGATGCTCCGGGCGGGACAACAGCACGCGGGGTCCGCTCGTGGTCCACGGGTTGCTCATCGGTGCTATGTAAAGGTTTTGCGGCCGTTCGGTCCCGGGATCCCAGCCGGACCAGATCGCGTGCAAGCGCCCGTCCGGCATGGTGAGCACAGTGCCGTCCAGCGAGTAGTGGTCAGCTGCGGCGGCGAGAGGCCCCTTGAAGGTGTAGGGACCGAGTGGGTTCTCGCTCTCCAGGACGTACATCCGATGGTCGCCGACCAAGTGACCGTTGTTCATCGCGGTGTAGTAGATGTACCACTTCCCTTGCAGGAAGTGCATTTCCGGTGCCCAGATGGAGCAGCAGCGCGAAGGGGTGTTGTCCCGCCACACCACGGTCTCGGGCGCGGACGCCAGCTCGGTGACGGACGCGGCCTTGCTCACGGCGATGTGGTCGTTGCGCGTGTAGGTGAGGTAGTAGGCCCCGTCGTGGGTGACCATCTGCGGGTCGGCGCCGTTCTCCAGCACCGGGTTGCGGAAGCCGGACATGGGCGCGGCCTGGGCTCCCGGAGCGGTCAGAACTGCGGCGACTAGCGCCAGCACAAGACCGATTCCCTTGGCACGTAACACTCTTGCCCTCCTCGCAGGTGGGGCGGCGGATGCCGGTCACAGCATCGGGCCGCCCTCCGGCGAGGGCAAGGAATTTCAAGTGCGCATGTCTTGTATGTGGGAAATTCACCAGAATGCACTAGGCCCTGTCCTGTAGGTCCTCAAGCACTCCGCACACCAAGTAAACTGAGCCCATGCACTCCACGCGCCCGCACTCCCCATCCCCCGCGCGCGCCGTCTAGAGAACCCCGTTTCGTACTCATAGCGGGAAAAAGAGCGCTCCCATAGCCCGTTTTGAGTACGAAACGGGAGTTTGGGCTGCGGTGGTGATGTTTGGGGCGGCGGGCACGGGGGCGTCACGGTTGCTGGGGACCACTTGCAGGACACGGCCTACGGCTTGTGCCGGTGGTAGTAGCGGGCAACGCGCACGCGGTTGCCGCAGATCTTGGGGGAACACCACCGGCGCCGCGGGTGGGCGGGGAGGAACACCAGGCGGCAGTCGGGGCCCTCGCAGTCGCGGATCTTGCTGATCTCCGGGCCGGTCAGCAGGTCCGCGGTCGCCTCCGCCACCACTGCGAGGAGCACGGCGGTGGCGTCCCCGGCGCGGCGCGGGGTGGCGGCCACGGCTGAGCCGCTCCACGACAGCTCGCGGTAGACCGGAGCGGCGCGCTGCGCGGAAGTCAAGGCGGACAAAGACTTTCGCGGGGGAGCGACACCGATGCGAGCGGCGTGGACGACATCCGAGACGTGGTCGCGCAGCGCGAGCACGGGAGCCAGGTCGACGCGTGACAGCGGGGGGAGCCGCTCGGCCTGGAGGTCGAGCCAGGCGGCCAGCGCCCGCGGGGTGGTGAGCAGGTCCTCCACCGAGGTCCGCGTGTTGAGCAGGTCGATGGGCAGCGGTTCGCCGAGCAGCGGGAACATGTGGCTAATGGTACTACGCGGGCTTGACCCATTAGTGGTGCGCGGGCTATACCTAATGCATCCAAGAGCCAAGGAGGCATGTGAGATGAGGTTCGTCGAGGTTGACGGAGTGCGGGTGCACTACCGCGAGGCGGGATCACCGGAAGCGCCGACGGTGCTGTTGCTGCACGGGTTTCCCTCCGCGTCGCACCAGTTCCGGGGCCTGATGGAGCAGCTGGCCGACCGCTTCCACGTCGTCGCGCCGGACTACCCGGGGTTCGGCCACAGCGACACGCCGGACGTCGAGTACTCCTTCGACTGGCTCTCGGAGGTCGTCGAGGGGTTCATCGAGGCGCTCGGCCTCAAGCGGTTCGTCATGTACGCCTTCGACTACGGGGTGCCGGTCGGGTTCCGCATCGCCACGCGGCGCCCGGAGTGGATCGCCGGACTGGTGGTGCAGAACGGGAACGCTTACGAGGACGGGCTGAGCGACCTCGCCAGGGACTTCATCGAGAAGGGCCCGGCGCCGGAGGTGTTCACCCTGCCGTTCACGCGCTCCCAGTACGAGACCGGAGTGTCCGATGTGGACGCGATCGCGCCGGACGGCTGGACGTTGGACCAGTACTTCATGGATCTGCCCGGCCGCAAGGAGATCCAGACCAGGACCGCCCGCGACTACCGCAGCAACGTCGAGCTGTACCCGGTGTGGCAACAGTGGTTGCGGGACCACCGGCCGCCGACACTGGTCGTGTGGGGGACCGGTGATCCCTTCTTCACCGACGCGGGCGCGCGGGCGTACCTGCGCGATCTGCCGGACGCGGAGCTGCATCTGTTCGCCACCGGGCACTTCGCGCTGGAGGAGAAGCTCGCCGAGATCGCACCGCTGGTCGCGGACTTCGTGATCAGGACGTCCGGGTGAACAACCGCCCGGAGAGGTCGACGCCGACCACGGCGCCCGCGGTGTCACGGCTGAAGTAGCCGCGCTGCCCCTGCAAACCGCCTTCCAGCACGATGTACTCGTCGTCGGGCAGGAAACCGATGGCGGCGGGCACGTAGTCCGGCGGCATCTCGACGTCGGAGGACTCGCGGATCTCCGGCTTGATCCCGACCGCCAGCGTCAGCACGGTCCCCTCGGTGGCGATGTCGACGTTCATGGCGTCGATCTCGTAGCGCCCGGCGACCTCGCGTGCGCGCGCCCCGTCATAGGGCAACGGCTCCGGGTCGCGCTCGACGATGCCGAGGTGGTTCTCCAGCGCCCAGCGGACGACGGCCTGGTTGAAGACGTAGCCGTTCGGGCCCGCGTTGGCCAGGGACACGACGGCGAAGTTCCGCTCCGGCACGATCAGCAGCTCGGCGAACTGGCCGTTGCCCGAGCCACCGTGCCCGATCGAGTGCAGGCCCTCGATGTCGCGCAGGAACCAGCAGATCCCGAAGCCGTCGCCGAGCGTGCTGGCGCGCAGTTCGACCGTCTTGTCCCGCATGCCGCGCACCAGTTCGTCGTCCGTCTCGACGTGGAAGCGGGCCCACTTCAGCACGTCGCTCACCGAGGACACGATGCCGCCGCCCGGGTTGTTGCCGCGCGAGCCCGCTCGCCACGCCTTCCACGGCCGGGCGGCGCGCATCGTGCCGTCCTCATCGCGGTTGTAGCCCACCGCGAACTTCCGCGTGATCACGTCGTCGAGGTCGAAGAAGGTGTTCGTCAGGCCAACGGGTTCGAGCACCAGCTCCCGCACCGCCCGCTCGAACGGCAAGCCGGTGACGTTCTCGACGACCCGCCCGAGCAGGTTGTACCCGGCCTGGCTGTAGGAGGCGCGGGTGCCCGGCGGCGCGATCACCGGCAGCTCCGCCATGCGGGTGACGAAGCCGGGGAGCGAGTCGTCCTCCTCGCCGGTGTCGATCAGGTTCCAGTCCAGGCCGGACGTGTGGTTGAGCAGGTGCAGCACGGTGATGCCCGCGGTCGCCTCCTCGGTGACCAGCCGCAGGTCCGGGACGTAGCGCCGCACCGGCGCGGCCAGCTCCACCTTCCCCTGCCCGACCAGCCGCAGCACCGCGGTCGCGGTGAAGCTCTTGGTCACCGAGGCCAGGTGGAACAGCGTCTCGCCGTCCACCGGCGACGGGGTGCCGACGCTGGTCACGCCGTGCGCGGCGGAGACCTCCTCGCCGTTGACCAGCAGTCCCACCGCGACTCCGGGAATGCCCAGCTCCTCGGCCGTCCTGGCAACGAACTCGGCCAGCTTCTCCTGCGACATCGGGTCCACCCCTCGGTAGTTGAACTAAGTTCAAGTCGAACCATAGGCGAGGACTTGAACAAAGTGCAAGTAGGCTGTCGCCATGCCACGGAACACGCTGACCGCCGAGCAGATCGTCAGGGCCGCGATCGAGCTGCTGGACTCCGAGGGGCTGGACGGGCTCAACATGCGCAGCCTCGGCCAGCGGCTCGGCTCGGCCGCCACGGCGATCTACTGGCACATCAAGACCAAGGACGACCTCGTCCGGCTCGCGGGCGACGCGATCTGGGACGAGATCGGGCTGCCCGACCCGGACGCCGACTGGCGGACGGCCGCGACCGCGCTGGCCACCGGCATGCACGCGATGCTCACCAGGCACCCGTGGTTCGGACAGGCGGCGGGCGGCTACCTGCTCTACGGCCGGGGCAAGTCCCGCTTCGACGAGCACACCATCGCGGCCTACGAGAAAGCCGGGTTCGCGCCCGCGGACGCCGATCGCGCGGCCGCGACGGTGTTCGTCTTCGTGCTCGGCAGCGCGCTCGGCCCGGCCATGGAGGTCTCGCTGACCCGGCGGCTGACGCATGCGGCGCTCCAGGACGCCGTGGCCAGGACCCACGAGATCGCGTCGGAGTTCCCGAGGCTGCGCGAGCGGCTGGACACCCCCGCCGCGGTCGGGTACGCCGACGCGCCCGAGGGCAGCTTCGAGTTCGGGTTGCGAGCGATCCTCGACGGTTTCGAGGCCCGCCTCAGCTCACGCTGAACGCGCCGCACGAGCGTCCGGCAGGCTGAACATCCGGACAAAATTCACGTTCGCCCTTGACTGGTTTAGACCACTCCGCTTCAGTGGGCTGGGTCACAGACGTTCGTCAGCCGCCGACGAGCACTCCTGACACCTGCCGCCGAAAGCCGTGCTTTCCCTGTGCCGCACGGCTGTTCGCACCGCATGAAGGAGTGATCGAGAGTGTTGAGGCAGCGCATCATCGCGTCGTTATCCGCCCTGGCCGCGGCGGTCGCCCTGGCGGTCGGTCTGCCCGCGGCGTCCTCCGCCACCGAGCCCGGCCCCAGTGCGGCGTGCAGCGCGCCGAACTGGGTCGCGGGCCAGTGGTACGACGCCGGCGCCATCGTCAGGTACACCAACGGCGGTTTCTACCGCGCCGAGCACGCCAACCCGGGCTACGACCCGGTGATCAGCCACTGGTACTGGAAGCCGCACAGCTGCGACGGCGGCGGCACGCCCTCGGGCTTCGTGGTCAGCGAAGCGCAGTTCAACCAGATGTTCCCAGGCCGGAATCCCTTCTACACCTACCAGGGGCTGACCGCGGCGCTGAGCGCCTACCCCGGCTTCGCCACCACCGGCAGCGACGTCACCAAGAAGCAGGAGGCGGCGGCGTTCCTGGCCAACGCCAACCACGAGACCGGCGGGCTGGTGCACATCGTCGAGCAGAACACGGCGAACTACCCGCACTACTGCGACCGGAGCCAGCCCTACGGCTGCCCGGCCGGACAGGCCGCGTACTACGGGCGCGGGCCGATCCAGCTGAGCTGGAACTTCAACTACAAGGCGGCCGGTGACGCGCTCGGGCTGAA
This sequence comes from Allokutzneria sp. A3M-2-11 16, assembly GCF_024213555.1. Taxonomy (GTDB): domain Bacteria; phylum Actinomycetota; class Actinomycetes; order Mycobacteriales; family Pseudonocardiaceae; genus Allokutzneria. The sequence continues at coordinate 102,749 of NZ_JANAVO010000010.1, forward strand.
CCTGCTGGGCGACCCGTGGCTGGTGCAGAACAACGCGGCCGTGGCGTGGAAAACCGCGCTCTGGTACTGGAACACCCAGAACGGCCCCGGGACGATGACCCCGCACAACGCGATGGTCAACGGCCGTGGCTTCGGCGAGACGATCCGCAGCATCAACGGCAGCCTGGAATGCGGCGGCAAGAACCCCGCCCAGGTCGAGAGCCGGGTCAACGCCTACCGCAACTTCACCAGGATCCTCGGTGTCGATCCGGGCGGAAACCTGTACTGCTGAGCCGTTTCAGGAGGCGGCCGTCACCGTGTCCCACGCGGTGACGGCCGCCTCCGCGACGGCGGACAGCGACGCGGCGTCGGCGCCGTCGCGCGCCTGGATCGACAGGCCCTGGAGAACCGCGTTGTAGAACGCCCCGACCTTGGCCGCGTCGGTTCCCGCGGGCACGTCCCCTTCGGCGATCCCGCGTTCGACGCGCTCGCGGAAGGACTGCTCGGTGCTGCGGCGCATTTCCGCCAGGTGGTCCCGAACTCCCTCGCTGCGGTCGGTGTAGGTGTTCGCCGCGAGCACGATCATGCAGCCGGTCGGCGTCGCGGGGTCGATGTAGGCGCGCACGTTGGCGCGCAACACTTCCGCCAGCGCCTCGCGCGCGGTCGGCTGCTCTCGCAAGGCTCTCGCGGTGTGGGAGCCCTCGGTCCGGCCGTAGTGGGCGACCGCCTCGCGGAAGAGCTGTTCCTTGCAGCCGAACGCGGAGTACAGGCTCGGCGAGTTGATCCCCATCGCCGAGGTCAGGTCCGTCAGCGACGCGCCCTCGTAGCCGTGCTCCCAGAACACCACCATCGCGCGGGCCAGCGCGGTCTCCCGGTCGAACGCGCGCGGGCGACCCCGTCCCGGCATCGGCCGCCTCCCTTTTTGTAGTGATCGGCACGAATGTACTACCCTATTTGTGTATCGACCGCTACAAAATGGGAGCCGACATGCTCGCAGGTAAGAAAGCACTGGTCACCGGGGGTAGCAGGGGGATCGGCGGTGCCATCGCGCTCCGGCTGGCCGAGCTCGGCGCGGACGTCGCGATCACCTACGCCAGCGCCAAGGACCGGGCCGAGGAGGTGGTCGGGCTGATCACCGCGACGGGGCGGCGCGGCCTGGCGATCGCGGCGGACAACACCGACTCGGCCGCGGTCGTGGACGCGGTCGACCGGACCGCCGCCGAGCTGGGCGGGCTGGACATCCTGGTCAACAACGCCGGGATCTTCCCGAGCGGCCTGATCGGCGAGGTGACCGAGGAGGAGATCGACCGCACGCTCGCCGTCAACACGCGCGCGGTGTACGTCGCCAGCCAGGCGGCGCTCAAGCACATGACCGAGGGCGGCCGGATCATCAGCATCGGCAGCAACCTCGCCGAGCGCGTGCCGTTCCCCGGGGTCGCGCTGTACGCCATGAGCAAGGCCGCGCTGCTCGGCTTCACCCGCGGCGCCGCGCGGGACCTCGGCGACCGGGGGATCACCGTCAACCTCGTGCAACCGGGCTCCACCGACACCGACATGAACCCCGCCGACGCCGCGGGCGCCGACCACCAGCGCGCGCTGACCGCGCTCGGCCGCTACGCCGACCCCCGCGAGATCGCCGAGACCGTCGCGCACCTCGCGGGACCGGGCGCCCGCAACATCACCGGTTCCTTGATCACCGTCGACGGCGGCGCCAACGCCTGACCGCCGCACTCCGCCCGGGTGGGCCCGTCTTCAAGACGGGCGCACCCGGCTGAACACCACGGAGTAGAGCAGTGCCAAGGGGATCAGCACGCCCAGCCCCAGGAGCACGGTCTGCCAGAGCGCGGCGCCGAAGGTGTAGCCCTCCAGATGGAACGCGTGGAACACGAAGTGCGGCAACGTGAACACGAGGTTCGCGGCGAGCGCGGTGCACACGATCCGCCGCTCCATCGTCACCGCCGCGACGACGAGCACGAACACGTAGGCCAGCGTCAACGCTCCGACGTCGCGCATCAGGTGCTCGTTGTACGGCGGGAGCATTGACACCCAGGGGCCGTGCTCGTAGAACACCCGCGGCAGGAACAACTGCGTGGCTCCGGCCAGCCCCTGACCGACGGCCAGGAAGATCAACCCCGCGCGGATCACAGGTACTCCTCGAAGGTGATCCGACCGTCCGCGTGCTCGGGGGTGAGGTTGAAGCCCGCCCGGTAAGCGCGGAAAGCCTTGCCCGGCAAGCGAATCGGGACGATGCGGCGACGCCTCCCTGCCAGGTACGAGCGGGCCAGGTCCGCCGCTTCGCGAACCTCCGGCCCGCCGAAGTCCGGCGCCCGGCCGATCGGATCGCCGAGCGCCAGCTCGACCAGGCGCGCCGCGACATCGCGGACGTCGACCGGCTGGAAGCGGAGATCCGGCACGAGCACCAGCGGGAGCTTCGCGAGGCCGGAGAAGACCCGCCGGAGCAGATCGTGGAACTGCGTCGCGCGCAGGATCGTGTGCGGGACCGCGCGCACCACCTCCTCGCTCGCGAGTTTCCCGTTGTAGTAGCCGAAACGGATGCGGTCGACACCGACGATGGACACGTGCACCAGGTGGCGGCAGCCCGCGCGCCGGACCGCGTCGACCAGGGTCTTGGTCGCGGTCACGTCCCGCTTGCCCCGCAGCGTCGTCGCGCAGTTGATCACGGTGTCGACGCCGTCGAGCGCGGCGTCCACGCCCGAACCGGTCACCAGGTCCGCGACGACGTGTCCCGGACCTGGACGGCGGCTCATGACGCGCGGTCGGTGGCCGGTTTCTCGCAGGTGTGCGACCACGGCGCGGCCGAGTGTTCCCGTGCCGCCCGTGACGAGGATCGATGTGTTCACACTCCCTTGAACCGGCGAGCCGTCAGTTTTGTGACAGCTGCTTCGCCAGGAAGGTCAGCTTCGCCGGATTCGCCAGGATGCTGAGGGCGACGACGCGTTCGTCGGCGACCTCCAGGACGACCACGCCGGCCACCACGCCGTCGACCCGGAACACCGCCGCTGCCGCGCCGTTGACCTCGGCCGGCTCCAGTGTGATCACGCCTGGGGGGATCTTGGTGAAGCCACCCGCGAGGTAGCGCGCGACGCGGTCCCGGCCCAGGATCGGGCGGCGTGCCATGCCGACCTGACCGCCGCCGTCCGCCCGCGACGTCACGTCCTCGGCCAGCAGGCGCTCCAAGCTCGGCAGATCCCCGTCCCGCGCCGCGGCCAGGAACCGTTGCACGAGCTCGAAACGCTGTCGCGGATCTGCGTCGAAACGCGACCCGCGGGTACCGACGTGCTCGCGGGCGCGGCGGTGGAGCTGACGGCAGTTCGCCTCGGAGAGGTTCAGGATCTCCGCGATCTCCCGGTGGCTGTAAGCGAACGCCTCGCGCAGCACGAACACGGCGCGCTCGGTCGGGGTGAGCCGTTCAAGCAGGACGAGCAGCGCCATCGACACCGAATCCCGCTGCTCAGCCGTCTCCAGCGGGCCGAGGGCGCCGTCCGTGGTGAGGATCGGCTCGGGCAACCAGGGGCCGACGTACCGCTCCCGCCGCACGCGCGCCGAGGTGAGCCGGTTCAGGCACAGATTGGTGACCACCTTGGTCAGCCACGCGGGCGGGGAGCCGACCGCGTCGCGCTTCGCGCCATCCCAGCGCAGGAACGCGTCGTGCACCACGTCCTCGGCTTCGTGCGCCGAGCCGAGCATGCGGTAGGCCATGCCGAACAGCCGTGACCGTTGCCGCTCGAACTCCTCGACCGCGCTCGTCTCCACGACCTCAAGCCTGCCACCGGAGTACCATCGCGCCGTCTCCACCCCGTGCCCCGCAACCTCCGCCGGAGTGGTCTAGAGAACCCCGTTTCGTACTCAACGCCGCCTTTTGGAGCGCTCCAAAACCCGCTAAGAGTACGAAACGGGAAAAAAATGGCGGCTGTGCGTCAGGGGAGGAGGCCCGCCCGGCGCGCCGCGACCACGGCCTCGCCGCGACCGTGCACGTCGAGTTTGCGCATCGCCTCGCGGAGATAGCTCTTCACCGTCTCCGGGCTCAGGCACAGCCGCCGCGCGATCTCCGCGTTCGCGCAACCCGTCGCCACCCACGTCAGCACGTCCAGCTCGCGCGAGGTCAGCCGGACCGACGACGCGGGCGGGGGAGAGGTCAGCTGGTCGCAGACCCCGTGCAGCTCCGCGCGCAGATCGTGGTCGGGCGTCCGCTGCGCGATGAGCCGCAGCTCCGCGTGGGCCTGGCGGACGGACTCCCACTCCGCACCCCACCGCCTGCTGCGGTCGGCCTCGTGCAGCCGCCGGACGCGCTCGTCGACCTCGTCCTGCACGACCAGGTCCTGTTCGAGCGTGCGGGCGGCGTCGACGACCGAGCTCATCACCCGGTCACCCAGCACCGTGCTGGTCCTGGACGCCGTGTACAGCACCGCGCGCACCTTGCGCCGCACCACCACCGGCGCGGCGACGACCGACCGGATGCCCTCCGCGTTCACCACGGCGTCGTAGTCGTGCGTGATCGTCAACGCGGTGGCGTAGTCGTTGAGCGCGATCACCCGGCCCAGCGCCAGCACCTTGCCGCCAAGCCCCACCCCGGGCTCCACGCTGAACCCGCGCAGCACGTTCGTGACCGTGCCGACCTGCTCGGTGAGCTTCAGCCTGCCCTGCGCGGCGAGGGTGCCGCCGAGCGCGATCGGCAGCCCGGTCTCCCTGCGCAGCTGGAGCAGAGCTCCCCGGACCGCGGCCCGATGGTCCCCGGTCACGCGATCACCTCCAGTTCGCTTCACCCCCGGACGGGGGTGGTGAGGCGGTGCGGGCTGATTCAAAGATCCTACGCAACACCCGAGGGGAGCTCACATGGTCCGTACCGCCGCAGGCAGGGCGTTCCGCGAGGCGCGGGACTTCCTGCTCGCGCACGCACGCGACCTCGACACCGCGCGCGCCGGTTTCAGCTGGCCGCGGCTCGACGAGTTCAACTGGGCGCTGGACTGGTTCGACGCGATCGCCGAGGGCAACGAACGCACGGCGCTGTGGATCGTCGAGGAGGACGGCAGCGAGGGCCGCTGGTCCTTCACCGAGCTCTCCCGCCGGTCCAACCAGGTGGCGAACTGGCTGCGGGACAACGGGGTCGAGCGCGGCGACCGGATCGTGCTGATGCTCGGCAACCAGGTCGAGCTGTGGGAGACGCTGCTCGCCGCGATGAAGCTCGGGGCCGTGGTCATCCCCGCGACCACCCTGCTCGCCGCCGCCGACCTCCGTGACCGCATCGATCGCGGCGCGGCCAAGCACGTGATCGCGCGAGCCGCCGACGCGGACAAGTTCGCCGACGTGCCCGGCGACTACACCCGGATCGCGGTGGGTGAGGAGACGCCCGGCTGGTTCTACTACCGCGACTCCCACCACTCGGACGTGGTCTTCTACCCCGACCGCCCCACCAAGGCCACCGACACGCTGCTGCTGTACTTCACCTCCGGCACCACCGCGCAGCCCAAACTGGTCGAGCACACCCACGTCTCCTACCCGGTGGGCCATCTGTCCACTATGTACTGGATCGGCCTCGTGCCCGGCGACGTGCACCTCAACATCTCCTCACCGGGGTGGGCCAAACACGCGTGGAGCAACGTCTTCGCGCCGTGGAACGCCGAAGCGACGGTGTTCATCCACAACTACTCCCGTTTCGACGCCGCGCGGCTGCTGACCGAGATGCAGCGCTGCGGGGTCACCAGCTTCTGCGCCCCGCCCACCGTGTGGCGGATGCTGATCCAGTCCGACCTCGGCTCCCTGCGCACCCCGCCCGCCAAGGTCGTCGGCGCGGGCGAACCGCTCAACCCCGAGGTGATCGACAAGGTCCGCGCCGCCTGGGGCGTGACCATCCGCGACGGCTTCGGCCAGACCGAGACCACCGTGCAGATCGCCAACACCCCCGGCCAGCCGGTCAAACCGGGCTCCATGGGCCGCCCCGTCCCCGGCTACACCGTCGCACTGCTCGACCCGGTGACCGGGCGGGCGGGCGACGAGGGCGAGATCTGCGTCGACCTCGCGCGGCGCCCGCTCGGGCTGATGACCGGCTACCACGGCGACCCCGGGCGCGACGCCGAGGTCATGCGCGACGGGTACTACCGCACCGGCGACGTCGGCTCCCGCGACGCGGACGGCTACATCACCTACGTCGGCCGCACCGACGACGTGTTCAAGGCATCGGACTACCGCATCTCACCCTTCGAACTGGAAAGCGTGCTGCTGGAGCACGAGGCCGTCGCCGAGGCCGCCGTCGTCCCCGCACCCGACCCGGTGCGCCTGGCAGTGCCCAAGGCGTACGTGGTGCTCTCGGCGGGCTGGACCCCGGACGCCGCCACCGCCGAGGCGGTCCTGCGGTACGCCAGGGAGAACCTCGCGCCGTACAAGCGCGTCCGGCGGCTGGAGTTCACCGACCTCCCCAAGACCATCTCCGGCAAGATCCGCCGCGTCCAGCTCCGCGGCCAGGAAACCGGCGAACGCCGCGCGGAGGAGTACCGGGAGGAGGACTTCCCAGCTCTCCGGGGGTGATCCGGGGTTGACTGTCAGGGGTGTTGGGCATCATGCAGTGCCAAGCGGCTACTGAAGTATGTTAAGCCGCTGGTAAGCCTGCCCACCGCGCTGCATAGTCCACGCCATGACCCGGGAGAGCGACCCTGTGACTGCCGAGACCCTCTACGGGGCCGACGACCTCACGCACCTCGAAGGTCTAGAGGCGGTCCGCAAGCGACCCGGCATGTACATCGGCTCCACGGACAGCCGCGGCATCAACCACCTCTTCAACGAGATCGTCGACAACTCCACCGACGAGGGCATCGCCGGGCACGCGGGCAAGGTCGTGGTCACCCTGCACGCCGACGGCAGCGTCCAGGTCGACGACGACGGCCGCGGCATCCCCACCGGAACCCACGCCCGCTCCGGCCTCTCCGGCGTCGAACTGGTGATGACCAGGCTGCACGCGGGCGGCAAGTTCGGCGGCTCCGGCTACAAGACCTCCGGCGGCCTGCACGGCGTCGGCGCCTCCGCGGTCAACGCCCTGTCGCACCGCTTCGACGTCACCGTCAAGCGCGACGGCAAGGTCTACCAGATGTCCTTCGCCCGCGGCGTCCCCGCCGTGTTCGACGGTCCCGGGCCGAAGGCCAAGTTCACCAAGCAGTCCGGCCTCACCGTCGCCGGGAAGATGAAGCGGAACGAGCGCACCGGCACCTCGATCCGCTACTGGTACGACGCCCGCTACTTCGAGAACGGCGCGGCGCTGGACGTCGAGGCCGTGCGGACCAAGCTGCGCAACACCGCCTTCCTCGTCCCCGGCGTCACCTACGTGCTGCGCAACATCACCGAGGGCGCCATCGAGGAAGAGAAGTTCCACTTCCCCAACGGCCTCGCCGACATGGTCGACTTCCTCGCGCCCGCGGGCGACCGCCCCGTCTCCGGCACCCTGCTGGTCACCGGTGAGGGAACCTACTTCGAGAACGCCGCCGACGAGAACGGCGTCATGCGGTCCAAAGTGGAGCGTCACGCCGAGGTCGAGGTCGCTTTCCGCTGGGGCACCGGCTACGAGCGCACCGTGGAGTGCTTCACCAACACGATCCGGAACGTGCACGGCGGCACCCACCGCAAGGGTTTCGACCGCGCCGCGGTGAAAGCGTTGCAGGAAGCCATCTCCAAGACCCGCGGACTGCTCAAGCCCAAGGAGGACCCGCCGACCCTGGACGACGTCCTCGAAGGCATGACCGCCGTCATCCACGTCCGGCTGCCCGAACCGCAGTTCACCTCGCAGACCAAGGACGAGCTGTCCACCGCGGGCATCACCAAGGTCATCCAGGGCATCATCGAGCGGCACATCAAGGCGTGGACCGAGGACAAGAAGACCAAGACCGAGGCGAAGACGGTCCTGCAGAAGATCGTCGACGCCGCCCGTGTCCGGCTGACCCAGAAGCAGCAGAAGGACGCCGCGCGCCGCAAGACCGCGCTCGAAGGCGCCGCGATGCCGCCGAAACTCGTCGACTGCCGCACCACGGGTGTTTCGCGAAGCGAACTTTTTCTCGTGGAGGGCGACAGCGCCCTCGGGTGTTTTACCGGCGACACGATGGTCGCGCTCGCCTCTGGGAAGAGCAGGTCCTTCGCCGACCTGGCCGATGACTGGGCGCAGGGGATCACGCACTTCGGCTACACCACCAACAAGGCCGGGCGCGTGGTCGTCGCGCCACTGGTGGAACCACGACTCACCAAGCGAAATGCCGCGCTGGTCCGCGTCACGCTCGACAACGGCGAGTCGGTGCGGTGCACGCCAGACCACCTCTTCCGCCTGCGGGACGGCTCCTACCGCCGCGCCGACGCACTGGCGCCCGGCGACTCGCTGATGCCTCTGTACCGCTCGCTCTCCTCGAAGGCTGCGAGCGACAAGCTCGACGGGTACGAGCGGGTCTGGATGAACGACCGCGAGGAGTGGGTGTACACGCACTACCTCGCGGACGCGTACAACCTGCGCCGCGGCCTGGACAGCGCCGACAACGGCAACGTCCGACACCACGTCGACATCGACAAGCGCAACAACGATCCGCGGCGCGAGGCCGTGTCGCTGGCCAACCACCGTGTCGTTTCCGTTGCGCCCCTTGCGGAGACGGCCGACGTCTACGACCTGACGGTCGACGACTACCACAACTTCGCGCTCGAAGCCGGGGTGTTCGTGCACAACAGCGCGCGCATGGCCAGAGTCTCGGAGTACCAAGCACTTCTGCCGTTGCGCGGCAAGATCCTCAACGTGCAGAAGGCCAGTCTCGGCGACACGCTGCGCAACGCGGAGATCTCCTCCATCGTGCAGGTGCTCGGCGCGGGCAGCGGGCGCACCTTCGACCTGACGCAGATGCGCTACGGCCGAGTGATCCTGATGGCCGACGCCGATGTGGACGGTTCGCACATCCGGACGCTGCTGATCACGTTGTTCGCCAAGTACATGCGGCCGGTGATCTCCGACGGCAGGCTGTTCGCGGCCATGCCGCCGTTGCACAAGATCACCACCAGGGGCCGCAACCCGCAGACGATCTTCACCTTCACCCAGCGGGAGATGGAGACCACCCTCGCGAAGCTGGAGAAGTCCGGCAAGCAGGTCGTCACCCCGGTGCCGCGGTTCAAGGGCCTCGGCGAGATGGACGCCGACGAGCTGTGGGAGACCACGATGAACCCGGCCACCCGCTCGGTCCGGCGGATCACGCTGGACGACGTGGAGGCCGCGGAGCAGGCGCTGGAGCTGCTGATGGGCGAGAAGGTCGAACCCCGGCGCGCGTGGCTGGTCGAATCCGCCGCCCGCGTGGACCGCGCGGCGATCGACGCCTGAGAACAACCCGAGACACGGAGAGCGCTGAAGCTATGGCACGCCGCAAGGGCCCCACCACCAAGGTCGACCCCACCGCGTTCGACCGGGCGGGCGCGCAGGTCTTCGACAACCCGGTGAAGACCGAGATCGAGGACTCGTACCTGGAGTACGCCTACTCGGTCATCCACGCCCGCGCCCTGCCCGACGCGCGGGACGGCCTCAAGCCGGTGCACCGCCGCATCCTGTATTCTATGAATGAGCAGGGATATCGCCCGACTCATGCTTACGTAAAGTCTTCTCGTGTCGTAGGCGACACAATGGGCAAATACCATCCACATGGTGACACCGCCATTTACGACGCGATGGTGCGCCTTGCTCAGGACTTTTCCCTGAATACTCCGCTCATTGATGGGCACGGAAACTTCGGTTCTCCGGACGACGGTCCGGCCGCATCGCGTTACTGCGTTGTCGGTGACACCAGAATCCGTCTCGCCGACGGTTCCAGCGCGCGCATCGCCGACGTGGTGAACCTGCCTGCGGACTCCGAGGCGGACGCCGACTTCGAGGTGCTCGACAAGGACGGTAAGGCCGTCCGGGTGAACAAGGTCTTCAACTCGGGTGTGCATCCGACGCTGAGCATCACGTCGAAGTCCGGGTTCTCCCTGCGCGGGAGCGAGAACCACCTGGTCCTGTGTCTGGAAGCGCCGATGGGCGTGCCGTTGTTCCAGTGGCGCAGGCTCGACGAGATCCAGCCGGGCGCCGTGGTCTGCGTCGCTCGCAACGCCTGGTCGCAGGTGGTGCCGACCGCTCGGGAGTACATGCTCGGCGTCCTCGGCGGAGCGTGGGTGTCCGAGGGGTGGGCCAACGAGAACCGGGCCGGGTTCAACAACACCGACGACCATTTCTTCGGTGAGGTGTTGCACGCCTACGATCAGATTGTCGGTGGAAAGCGTTACGTCTCTCAACGGGAGACTCGGCGTGACCGCAAGCGAATCCAGGAACTCGACATCCAGGACTACGCGGGCGGGATGGATGCATTTCGGGCGAGCCCGCTCGCTGAGCTGATCGGGCACCAAGCGCGTGACAAGTTCATTCCCGAATTCGTCTGGAACGGCGGATGGGGTGTCAAGCGCGCGTTCCTGATGGCGGCGTTCGAAGGGGACGGCGGCCCGCGCGTCGCCAAGGACGGCTTCACGATTCACTACAGCACCTACAGCGAGCGTCTCGGCCGTGAGATGCAGGAGATGCTCGCCGAGTTCGGCGTGACCGCACAGCGCCGCCAGTACGTCCGGCCGAGCGGTTCGATCGAGTTCCGGCTGATCATCTCGGGGCTGCGCAACGTCCGGGCTTTCGTCGAGCGGGTGGGCTTCCTCAAGACCAAGCAGGACAAGCTCAAGGCGCTCCTCCGGCGTTCGCCGCTGCGGCCGCACCGGCTCAGCCGGGACCACGTGCCCTTCGTCGCCGACTACGTTCGCGGTGCATTGGACTTCGACCGGCGCGGCAGCGGCCGGAAGTGGTTGACCACGCACAACTTCGACCGTGTCGAGCGGTGGGAGACGGAGCGGCTGCGGATCATCGACCGGATCAAGGACACCGAGGTGCTCCGGACGATCCTGCCGATCATGGACTCTGGCTACCGTTTCGAGACGGTCGTCGAGGTCACGCAGGAAGAGCCCGCCGAGGTCTATTCGGTGCGGGTGGACTCCGAGGACCACTCGTTCCTGGCCGGTGGGTTCGTCAACCACAACACCGAAGCACGCATGTCGCAGGAGGCGATGCTGCTCGTCGGGGAGCTGGGCGAGGACACCGTCGACTTCCGGCCGAACTACGACGGTTCGCTCATGGAGCCGACCGTGCTGCCGGCGGCCTTCCCGAACCTGCTGGTCAACGGCACCTCGGGGATCGCGGTTGGCATGGCCACCAACATGATCCCGCACAACCTGGGCGAGGTCATCGCGGCGGCGCGGTGGCTGATCTCGCACCCGGACGCCTCGCTGGACAAGCTGATGGAGTTCATCCCGGGCCCGGATCTGCCGACCGGCGGGATGCTGCTCGGGCTGGACGAGGTGCGCCGGGCGTACGAGACCGGGCGCGGCGTGGTGCGGATGCGGGCGAAGGCCGAGACCGGGCCGCTGGAGGGCAGCCGGGGGCGGCAGGCGATCACGGTGACCGAGCTGCCCTACGGCGTCGGGCCCGAGAAGATCATCGAGAAGATCACCGACGAGGTGAACAAGTCCAAGCGGCTCACCGGGATCGCCGATGTCAAGGACCTGACCGACCGGGAGAACGGCACCCGGCTGGTGATCGAGTGCAAGGTCGGGGTGAACCCGCAGGCGCTGCTGACCGACCTGTACCGGCTGACCCCGCTGGAGCAGTCCTTCGGCATCAACAACCTGGTGCTGGTGGACGGGCAGCCGCGGACGTTGGGGCTCAAGGGTTTGCTGGAGGTCTTCCTCGACCACCGCTACACCGTGGTGCGGCGGCGGACCTCCTACCGCAAGCGCAAGCGCGAGGAGCGGCTGCACCTGGTCGAGGGCCTGCTGACGGCGCTGCTGGACATCGACAAGGTGATCAAGCTGATCCGCGGCAGCGAGAACGCGCAGGAGGCCAAGGACGGCCTGATGCGGCGCTTCAAGCTCTCCGAGATCCAGGCGAGCTACATCCTGGACACGCCGCTGCGCCGGTTGACCAAGTACGACAAGGTCGAGCTGGAGACCGAGCAGAACCGGCTGCGGGCCGACATCGCCGACCTCTCGCGCATCCTGGACAACGAGGCGGTGCTGAGGAAGCTGGTCTCCGCGGAGCTGGCGAAGGTCGCCCGCGAGCTGGCCACCGAGCGGCACACCTCGCTGATCGACGGTGACCTGAAGGAGGTGCTGGCGGCCTCGCGGGAGTCCGGGCCGCTGGAGGTGGCCGACGACCCGTGCCAGGTGATCCTGTCCGCGACCGGCCTGGTCGCCAGGACCGCGGCGGAGTCGGAGGAGGCCACCGAGGCGCGCAGGCGCAAGGGCCGCGCGAAGCACGACGTGGTGTCCGCGGTGGTGCACACCACGGCGCGCGGGCAGGTGCTGCTGGTGACCAACCACGGGCGGGCGTACAAGATCGAGGTGTTGCCGCTGCCGGTGCTGCCGGAGCAGGTCGGCACGGTCTCGCTCAGCGGGGGTATGGCGGCGCGCGAGCTGGTGCCGCTGGAGAAGGGCGAGAAGGTCATCGGCATCGCCCCGCTGGGGGAGCGCAGCGAGGGGTCGCCGGGCCTGGCGATCGGGACGAAGCAGGGCGTGGTGAAGGTGTGCGCGCCGGAGTGGCCGGTGCGGTCGGACGAGTTCGAGATCATCGGCCTGAAGGACGGCGACGAGGTGGTCGGCGCGAGCTGGCTGACCGACGGGGAGGAGACGCTGACCTTCGTGTCCTCGGACTCCTCGCTGCTGCGCTACTCCGCGTCGCTGGTCCGCCCGCAGGGGCTCAAGGGCGGTGGGATGGCCGGGATCAACCTGGGCGCAGACGCGCACGTGGTGTTCTTCGGCGCGGTCCGCACCAACGACGACGAGCACGGTGAGCCGATGGTGGTCACGGCTTCCGGTCAGACGGCGAAGGTGACGCCGTTCTCCGAGTACCCGGCGAAGGGGCGGGCGACCGGCGGGGTCCGTTCGCACCGCTTCCTCAAGGGGGAGAAGGCGTTGTTCCTGGCGTGGGTGGGACCGCGTCCGGCGGGTGCCTCCGACAACGGTTCCGCGGTCGATCTGCCCGATGTTGATCCGCGCCGCGACGGTTCCGGATCTCCCCATCCGGGGCCCGATGTGGTCGGTCACCTCATCGAGCGCGACTGACCCGCCGCATTTCTCCCGTTTCGTACTCATAACGGGAATTGGGAGCGCTCCCAATTCCGGTAGGAGTACGAAACGGGAATCCGCGCTGGATGTGATGGGGGTCACATGCGGTGGAGGTCGAGGAAGGAAAGGCGGATTCGACGTCCCGGGTGAAATCGACCTGAGGAGGACGTCATGATCGCTCTCGGCAGCATCCTGCTCGGCAGCGCGCACCCGGAGCGCCTGCGCGACTGGTACCGCGCGGCGTTGGGCTGCGAGCCCCGCGAGGACGGGTTCATCGACTACGGCGGTGTCTCGCTGCTCATCGACGGCCGGGACGACGTCGCGCCCGCGACCGCCGAACCGGGGCGGGTGATCCTCAACTTCCACGTGGAGGACGCCCGCGCGGTGGTCGCCCGGCTCGACGAGCTCGGCGTGGAGTGGCTGGCGCGCCTGGAAGACCGTGGCCCGGGGCTGTTCGCCACGCTGGTCGACCCGGACGGCAACTACGTCCAGGTCATCCAGATGAGCGAGGAGTACCTGGTCTCGCGGGGGTACAAGCAGCCGCGCAGCCTGCACAGCGCCGCGCCGTTCAGCGGCTTCTCGGTGGACGACATCCCGGCCGCGAAGGCGTTCTACACCGAGGTGCTCGGACTGAAGGTCACCGAGGAGCACGGCATGCTCCACCTGCACATCGACAGCGGCGAGGTCCTGGTCTACCCGAAGGACAAGCACGTGCCCGCGGAGTTCACGGTGCTGAACTTCCCGGTCGCCGACATCGACGCGGCGGTGGACGAGCTGACCGCGCGCGGGGTCACGTTCCTCCGCTACGAAGGCGTTCCCGCTGATGGGAAGGGCATCGTCCGCGAAGGCGGCCCGCAGATCGCGTGGTTCACCGATCCGGCCGGGAACGTGTTGTCGGTGCTCCAGTGAGCAGGTCGACCCGTTCGCTGAGGTAGCGGCGCTCGGGTTCGCTCGCGGTGCGCTCGGCGGCCCTGCGGTAGCAGGCGAGCGCGGCCTCCTGGTCGCCCGCCTGCTCCAGCAGGTGCCCGCGCACCGCGCTGAGCCGGTGGTGGCCTGCGACCCGCGGGTCCTCGTCCAGCGGGGCCAGCAGGTCCAGCCCGGCCCGCGGACCGTCGACCGCCGCCACGGCCACCGCGTGGTTGAGGGTGATCATCGGGTTGTCGGTGAGGTCGGTCAGCAAACCGTAGAGCGCGACGATCTGCGGCCAGTCGGTCTCGTCCGTACCGGGCGCCTCGGCGTGCACCGCGGCGATCGCCGCCTGCACCTGGTAGGGCCCGATCACGTTGTCCTGCAAGGACTGTGTGATGAGCGTGGTGCCCTCGGCGATCAGCGCGCGGTCCCACAGCAGCCGGTCCTGCTCGGCCAGCGGGACCAGGGTGCCGTCCTGGCGCGTGCGCGCCGCGCGCCGTGCCTCGGTGAGCAGCATGAGCGCCAGCAGGCCGGTGACCTCGCCGTCCTCCGGCAGCGCCCGGTGCAGCAGGCGGGTCAGCCGGATGGCCTCCGAGGTGAGGTCGGCGCGGCTGACCCGGTCGCCGCTGGACGCGGTGTGGCCCTCAGTGAAGATCAGGTACAGCACGCCGAGGACCGGGGCCATGTCCTCGGGGGCCGCGAACGCCGCGCCGCGGACGCGCTGCTTGGCACGGCTGATGCGCTGGGCCATCGTCGTTTCCGGCACCAGGAAGGCGCGGGCGATCTCCGCCGTGGTCAGCCCGCCGACCGCGCGCAGCGTCAGCGCGACCTGGGAGACCTGGCTCAGCGCCGGGTGGCAGCACAGCGCCAACAGTTCCAGGGTGTCGTCATCGGCCGGGATGTCTTCTGGGACAAGGGGTTCTTCGAGTGCGGCCACGGTGGTCTCACGCCGACGCCTGGCCTCGTCCTGCCGCAGCAGGTCGGTCAGTCGGCGTGAGGCCACCGTGATCAGCCACGCGCGGGGGTTGTCCGGGACACCCTCGCGCGGCCACTGGGTGGCCGCGGCCAGCAGGGCTTCCTGCACCGCGTCCTCGGCGAGGTCGAAGTGGCCGTACCGGCGCACCAGCGCCCCGAGGACCTGGGGGGTGAGTTCGCGCAGCTGATCCACGCGCGGGATCGTGCCACGCGCGCGGTCAGAACCAGTGCGCCCGTCCGCCGACGCGCCGCCCGGCCCCGCCGAGGACCGCCAGCACCAGGCCGATGACCAGCAGTGCGACCCCGATCTGCCACAGGATCGAGATGTTGGCCAGGAAGCCGATCAGCAACAGGATGACTCCGAGGGTAATCACGCGTTCGCCTCCTTGAGGTTCTGTCGTGCTCCGGGGGTTCACCGGCCGCATGATCAGCCAAACCTCACTGGTCCCCTCGGCCCAAGGTCGCTGCGTCGTCCGGGTGAGGCGTCGCCCTCAAGATCCTTTTTGTCCCGGTAAGGGCTTTCCGGCAAATGTGTTACCGATGGGCGACGGGCGGGTAGAAAAATGATTCACATTACCATTGTTTCCATTGTATTCGTTATGTATGTCCCCCTGATTCACTGTCGCGGCCGACCATTCTTCTAGCTTGAGGTGGACTTGATGCTTCGACTTCGACTGAGCGCTCGGACGCTGCAGTCGGTCAGCTTTTCCGCTGGCCCGCTGCCCATGGTCGAGGTTATTGGCGCTCTTCACCGTCTTCGTAGAATTGCCCGGAATTCCGATAAGGCACTCTACGAGTGGAGTTTGCCCGCTGTAGCCATGCCGCTTTTCGACCTTTTCACCGCCCGCGGTGAGGTCCCCGGCTTCCTGCTGTCCGCGCGTCCCGACATGGGTGCCGCGCTGGCGGAGATCGGAGCCTGCCCGCCGTCCCGCATCCGGGCCGACCTGCTCGCGGTCTTCGCTGGCGAGCCCGCCGCCCAGTGGGTGCGCGAGCTCGCGGGCGGCTGCCCCCGGGCCAGGGCCGCCCTGCTCGCCGCGCTCAACGCCGCCTACCGCACGCTGGTCGAGGCGCGCTGGCGGGAGATCGAGTCCGCGGTGCAGTCCGATCTCGCGCAGCGCGGGCACGTGCTGCTGCGGATGGGGCTGGCCGAGGTGCTCTCCACGCTGCCCGGCACCGTCCGGCACCGCGACCAGATCCTGGAGGTGGACTCGCCGGTCGAGCGCCTGCTCACCGTCGAGGGCGGGCTGCGCTTCGCGCCGTCGCTGCTGATGACCCACCCCGTCGTGCTGCCGGCCGCCCCCGGCGACGTGCCGACCGTGGTCTACCCGGCCGCGCCCGCGCCGGTGCGCTCCAGCAAGACCAGCCAGGACGTGCTGTCGGTGGTGCTCGGCGCCAGCCGGGCGGAGGTGCTGCGCGCCTCGGTCCAGCCGAGGGGCACCACCGAGCTGGCCCAGTACGCCGGGGTCAGCCTGTCCTCGGCCTCCGAGCACGCCACCGCGCTGCGCAACGCCGGTCTGATCATGACCGCGCGGGCGGGCCGCAAGGTCCGGCACACCGCGACCGCGCTGGGCATGTCCCTGGTGGCCGCGTGCGATCCCGGCCAGGTCCGGCCCGCCGCCTCCTCCGGTTCGGTCGAGCTGCTCTCGACGCTGCCCGACCCCGTTCGTCGGATGGCCGCGGGCAGAGGACGGTGAGGCCGCACCCCCAAACTGTCCATTGTGGAGCATCAAAGATGTGTTTCGGGGAGCGCCGAAACGGTGGACAGCGGTTCCGGGCGTGGATCTACTGGCCCGGTCGGCAGACGCAATCCGAACGTGGGGAGCGGCAAGCGAGATGACGGCCGCCATGCCTTGTGTTGACCAAGCCGCGTCGTTGCGGATCGCCGCGTTCCCGGTCAACGGGCCCGCAGGCGCGCTCGACGCCTTCAGCAGCCCCGACTGCGCGCAGACCGTGGACGGCCACCTCGCCGGACAGGTCAGCGAGGAGCTGGCGACCAAGGCCTATGAGGAGGCCGCGCTGACATCAGCGGCCGCGGTGTACCAGGTCGCCGTCGACCCGGGATTCCGCGACGCGGTCGGCGGCGGTGACGCGATGCTGGACCGCGCGCTCAGCAACCTCGTCGAGTCCGGAGTGGACGGTCCGCGCAACCGCGCCTACCGGCGTGACGCGGAACTGGTCGCGAAGTACTGGCAGCGCTACTGCGCGAAGACCGAGTTCGGCGGCGCGCGCCCGGTCGAGCTCCTGGAGTCTCCCGAGCGGGTCATCGCCCGGTCGGACGGCGGTTTCGCCTTCGGCAGCACCCTGCTCGACGAGCTGGCGCCCGCCTTCGACGCTGCGGGCCGCCGCACCGGGGTCGGCGTGCACCTGTGCGCGGCGAGCCTGGACGAGCTGAACGCGGGCGAGTACCTGGCGGTGCTCAACGATCCGACGGTCACCGGTGCGTCCGGCGGGCACACGCCGAGGATCACCGAGGGCCGGGTGGTGACCCAGCGCGCGACGTGGCACACCACGATCGCGGAGAGCGGGCTCGCCGAGGTGGTCGGGCCGAAGGAGCGTTACCTCGCGACGCGCCGGTGGCGAGCCGAACTCGGCCTGCCGGAACAGGTTTTCGTGGCGCTCTCGGACGCGACGAAGCCGATGTACGTCGACTTCACCAGCCCGATCTTCACCGCCGTCCTGTGCACCGCGCTGCGCGCGTGCGCGGACCACGACGTCGCGGTGACGATCACGGAGGTGCTGCCGGGACCCGGGGACGCGTGGGTCGCGGACGCGGAGGGCCATCGCTACCTGTCGGAGCTGCACATTTTCTGAGCGGGCATCCTCTGACGATCACACCTCGCGGCGGGCCTCGACCAGGAAACGCTGCGAGTGCGCGACGAACGAGCCGTGCTCGGCGATGTGCTCGTGCATCGCGCGGAGCCGGTCGCGGTAGCCGTCGACGGTGAACCCGGGGACGGTCCACAGCACCTTGCGCAGGAAGTGCACCACCGCGCCGACGTCGAAGAACTCCGCCCGCAGCGACTCGTGCCGCAGGTCGACCACGGTGAGCCCGGCGGCTTCGGCCTCCTCGCGGGCGCGGTCGGTGCTCCTGACCTGGCTGACCGGCTGCGGTCCCATCATGAAGTCGGTCAGCTCGCGCATCGTGCCCGCGCCGACCTGCTGGGACAGGTAGCTGCCGCCGGGGCGCAGCACGCGGGCGATCTCCGGCCAGATCGTGACCGTGGGGAGCCTGCTGACGACCAGCTCGAACGAGGCGTCGGGAAAGGGCAGCGGTCCCTCGTCGGGGGCCTCGACCACCTTGCCGCCCAGGGGCTCCAGGTTGCGGCGGGCGACCGCGAGGTTCGGCGGCCACGATTCGGTGGCGGCCAGCGCCGCCGGGGCGCGCGGGATCGTGGCCAGCACCTCCCCGCCGCCGGTCTGCACGTCCAGCATTGAGTCCACAGTGGACGAACGCTGACCGATCAACCGGGCGTAGCCCCAGGAGGGGCGCTGCTCGGTGGCCCGGCCCTCGAACCAGGAGAAGTCCCAGCCGTCCAGCGGGACGGCGTCGCCCTCCGCAACCAACTCCTCGAAAGTCGCCATGCCGGGCAGGCTCCAGTACGACCGCCGGTCATGCAACCTGATTGATCCGCGCCCGCAGGTCGCGCAGGCGGAGCAGGTCGCACGGCTCGTGCGCGTCCTTCGCCGGTGTGCCGTAGACGAAGTTCAGCGAGCTCCCGATCGTCCACGGCCGCACGACGTCGAAGACCTTCTGGAGTCCGGAGTGGACAGTCTCGGGATCGGTCCCGTCCAGCGGTGCGATCAAGCGCAGGATGTACTGCGCCGCACGGTGTCCGACCGCGTTCGGCACTTCTGGCTCGCGGGCGAGGGCGCCACCGAGATGTCGAATGTCCACAATGTACTGACCGGCGAGCGTGAGCACGTCGCGCAGCGCGTTCGCGTCCAGCTCGGTGAGCAGCACGTTGTCCCCGAGATAGCCGTGGGGCTGCGTCGGATCGTTGTAGATCGACCCGGCCTCGCTGAACGGCAGCTCGCCGAGCTTGTCGATCACTCGGGGACCGAGTTCGCGCAGCGGCGCCACCAGGCGGTCACCGTCCTCGCCGGTGTAGGCGATCCGGACGTGCGCGACGTACCGCCCGCGCAGCGGCTCGGGGAACATCGGCAGATCCGGCATGGAGTACACGCCGACCGAGGACGTCAGCTGCTCCGGAACCGTTGCGCTCCAAGCGAGATAGCCGCTCACCGCGTCCGGGACCCGATCGAGGTCGAAGTACAGCCCGCCACCGTAGATCGTGCTCACCGGCACGAGGTCGACCTCGATGCCCGTCACGACGCCGAAGCCGTCCCGGGCACCGCGCAATGCCCAGAACAGGTCCGGTTCGCTGTCCGCGGTGACACGCACCATTCGGGCGTCCGCGGTGACCAGCTCGATGACCCCCACGTGGTCCGCTGCGTAGCCGAATTCCCTTGCCAGCAAACCGATCCCGCCACCCAGGGTGTAGCCGATCGCGCCGACCTCCGGTGCGCTGCCGCTGAGCGGGGCCAGCCCGTGCGGCGCGGCGGCGTCGATCACGTGCCGCCACTGGGCGCCCGCCTCGATCCAGGCGGTGCACCGCTCCGCGTCCACCCGCACGCCCGTCATGGCGCGCGTGGAGATCAGCAGGTGGCCCTCGGTCACGCCCGCTCGCCCGTGCCCGGTGGCCTCGACGCTGATCGCCAGGTCCCGGTCCGGGGCCAGTGCGACCGCGGCGCGCACGTCCTCAGCGGTCCTCGCGGCAATGATCACCGCGGGGCGCTGCTCGAAGGCGGTCTGGAAGCCCGCGCGCTCGGTGTCGTAGGCGGGGTGGTCCGGGGTGATCTCCATGCCTCCAGCCTGCGGACCGCTCAGCCAGAAGTCCAAGATTTAGTCGTGCTCGATGTTAGAAGGACTGGTTATCGCTTGCCGGGGAGTCGGTCAGCCGGGGGCAGGAAGCGGTAGTGGCATGCCCGGCAGGCTGGAACATTGTTCCGGCGAATGTCGCCGCATTTCATTCAGTCGTGAAACCGTGCTGTTCGCGCAACCGCACTGGCGGTGCCCGGACCTGCGGAATTGAGCTTTATCTGAACACTCTTTCGTGATTTCTTGAGTATTCATTGAGTTGCGGCCAGGTGTTCGATCGGTCCACTGTTCTGTCGTCAGCGTTGTTTCCACAAAGGAGATGAAGATGTTTTCAGTGCGCCTGAGCGCCGTGCTCGCGGCCACCGTCGCCGTCGTTGCCTCGGCCGCGCTCGTGCTGCCTGGTCAGGCCAGCGCGCGCGAGAACCTGGACTGCGGCTTCAACAGGGCCATGGCCGCGCAGGCCAAGGGCTGGCCCAACGCCCCGCACTACAAGCACTGCGGTGACAAGCCCGTGCTCTTGCTGCTGGAGAACGCTCTGAAGAAGGGCAATGTCTGTTCTCCTCCGCACAAGCCGCACGAGGGGCTGGAACTGCGGCCGATCAAGAATGACCAGGGCGAGGAGTTCTACGAGGTCATGTCCGCCAAGGTCGTCGGCGACTGCGGCGGGGTCGGCTGAACGACGCCTTTCCGCCCCGGCCGATAATTCCGGCATGGAGCTGCGCCAGCTTGAGTACTTCGTCGCCGTCGCCGAAGAGGCGAACTTCACCAGGGCCGCCGCGCGGGTGCACGTGGCTCAGCCCGGGGTGAGCGCCCAGATCCGGCGGTTGGAGCGAGAACTGGGGGAGCAGCTGCTGGACCGGTCGGGGCGGACCGTGCGGCTGACCGAGGCGGGGGCGGCCGTGCTGCCCTACGCCAAGGCGGCGCTCGCGGCCGTAGCCGGGGCGAAGTTCGCCGTGGAGGAGCTGACCGGCCTGCTGCGCGGGCGGGTCGACATCGGCGTGGTGACCGCGTGCGGGGCCGTCGACCTGCCGACCGCGATGGCCGACTTCCACGAGCTGCACCCCGGCGTCGAGGTCACGCTCACCGAGGGGAACTCGGCGGACCTGCTCGACGCCATCCGCGCGGGCGGCCTCGACCTCGCGCTGGTCGGCCTCGCGGGGCCGCCGCAGGGCATCAGCACGCACGTTGTTGTCGACGAGCGACTGGTCGCCGCGGTGAGCCCGGACGACCCGCTGGCCGATCGGTCGGAGATCACCCTCGACGACCTCCGCGACCGCGCGCTGATCTGCCTGCCGAGGGGCACCGGCGTGCGCACGTGCCTCGACGACGCTTGCGCTGCGGCAGGTATCGCTCCGCGCGTCGCCTTCGAGGCCAGCGGTCCGATGATGGTGGAGCGCCTGGCATTGCGCGGGCTGGGCGTCGCGATCCTGCCCGGGGCGGCCGGCCCTGGCCTGCACACGCTCTCGATCACCCCCGAACTGCGCAGCCGCCTCGACTTCGCCTGGCGCTCCGACGACCCGATCGCCCCCGCCGCCCGAGCCTTCATCACCCACCTCCGCCACGCATTCCCGCACTCCGCCGCCGTAGGACCGTCTTCAAGTACCCCGAACCCCACCCAAATCCATCGCTAACCGCTACCAACCCCGGCCGAGGTTGGGGGCGGTTAACGACTCCTGGGGAGGGGGTTCGGGGTACTTGAAGACGCCCCAACCACCTGGCGCCAGGAGGTGGTGCACCGAGGACGGGGATGGGCAGGAGGAGGCAAGACCGCGTCCTGCAAGTGGTCCCCAACGATCGTGCCGCCACCCCTTCGTCCCCTCGCTCACAACATCAGCTGGGCAGCCCAAAATCCCGTTTCGTACTCAAAACGGGTTTTTGGAGCGCTCTTTTTCCCGTTATGAGTACGAAACGGGGTTCTCTAGGTTGAGGCCGCCGCGCGTTGGGTGTGCGGGCGGGTGGAGTGCATGGGCTGAGTTTACTCGGTGTGCGGAGTGCGGGCGGGGCCTTGCGGGGCACGGGTTAGGCGGGCCAGGAGGGGGAGCGGCCGCTGAGCGCCAGTGCCTTGTCCAATGTGGACGCATCGGTGGGGACGGGGGCCTCGGGGCCGTAGACGCCCATCTCGCGGCCCTGGTCGGCGCTCCTGGCGATCTCGCGGTGCACGTAGTCGACGACGTCGGCGTCCCACTCCACGTGCTGGCCGGTGGCGCGGGCGAGGTCCCAGCCGTGCACGACGAACTCGCCGACCACCATGCCGCCGACGAGTTCGGCGGGCAGCTCGAAAGAACCGCCCATGGTCGTCATGCCCTCCCACGCCGACGCCGGGCGCCACGCGGCGAGGGTCCGCTCGACCTGGGCCTCCAACGCCTCGGCCCAGTCACCGGAAGCCCCGCCGGGCGGAACCGCTTCCTTGCGCGCGGCGCCCTCCAACGACGGGCCCCAGTGCAGCAGGTGGTCGATCAGCGCGCGGACGTCGAACTCGGCGCACGGGGTGGGCGAGCCGAGCTGGTCGGGCTTGATGTTGCGGACGATCTCCAGGAAGGGCGCGGCGGCGCGGGCCATCAGGTCGCTCATGGGCCAAGAGCCAAGCCGAGCGGCTGGCGGGTGTCTTGAACAAACGCGACATAGGCTGCGCGGCATGGGCAGGGACGCACGTGGGCTCGGCGGCGCGTGGACGAAGTACCAGCGGCACGCCTTCCCCAGCCCCTCGCCGGACCTGGCGCCTTACGTGGCGCGCTACTGGGTGGTGTCGTGGGAGTACGACGAGCCCTACCGGCAGCTGATCGTCCCGTACCCGAACGTCCACCTGACCTTCCAGGGCGGCGGCGCGACGGTGAACGGCGTGTCCAGCGGGCACCAGGTGAAGGTGCTGGAGGGGCGCGACGGCGTGTTCGGGGTGGCGTTCCGGCCGGGAGCCTTCCGGCCGTTCCTCGGCGCGTCGGTCAGCACGATCACCGACCGCAGGGTGGACGCGGCCGAGGTCTTCCCCGGCCCCCTCCCCGCGGAGCCGGACGTGCCGGGCGTGGAGGCGTTCCTGCTCGCCCACCTGCCGGAGCCGGACCCGCGCGCCCAGTACGCGACCGACGTGGTCGAGAAGATCATCGCCGGGCCGGAGATCACCAGGGTGGACGTGCTCGCCGGGAACCTCGGCACGAGCGTGCGGGCCCTGCAACGGCTGTTCGCCGAGCACGTGGGCATCGGCCCGAAGTGGGTGATCCGCCGCTACCGGCTGCACGAGGTGACCGAGCGGCTGGAGCGCGGTGAGCCGATCGACTGGGCGGTGCTCGCGGCCGACCTCGGGTACTCCGACCAGGCACATTTCGTCCGGGACTTCCGGGCGATGTTCGGCGAGCCGCCCACTCGGTACGCGCAGCGGTACTGAAGATTCAGAGACTTGTGAAATGGGTGTAGCTTGACGCCATGGACCGCGAGAAGATCACGCTGACCGGAGCGCAGGAGACCATGCTGGCCACGCTCTACGCCCGAGCGCTGGACAGCGTGCGGCCGGACCCCGTCCTCGGCGATGTCGCAGCCGCCGACGCGGTGCGGCGCATCGACTACGACTTCCGCAAGACCGGCATCAAGGGCACCTCCGCCGTCGGGGTCGCGTTGCGGGCGAAGACGCTGGACGACTGGACGCGCGAGTTCCTGGCCGCCAATCCGGAGTGCACCGTGCTGCACCTCGCGTGCGGCCTGGACACCCGCGTGCACCGGATGGCCCCGCCCGCGTCGGTGCGCTGGATCGACGTGGACTTCCCCGAGGTGGTCGAGCTGCGCGAGCGCCTGCTGCCGACGCCGCCGGGGGACTACACGGTGATCAGCTCGTCGGTCACCGACGACGCGTGGCTGGAGCAGGTGCCCGCCGACCGCCCCGTCGTCGCGGTCTTCGAGGGGCTGAGCATGTACCTGAGCGAGGAGGACGGGACGCGGCTGGTCCAGCGGATCACCGGGCGCTTCCCGAGCGGTGAGCTGCTCTTCGACTGCTACGGCTCGATGGGCATCAAGCTGCAGAAGCTGGTGCCCGCCGTCCGCAACGCCGGGGCGACCCTGGACTGGGGGATCGACACCCCGGGCCAGATCGAACGCCTGCACCAGGGCCTGACCTGCGTGGACGCCCTGCGCAGCGTGGACATGCCCGGCCTGGAGAAGCTGCCGCTGTCCGGGCGGATCGGGATGAGGGTGATCGCGCACATCCCGGCCCTGCGCGATATCGGCAAGATCATGCGCTTCCGGTTCTGACCGCTTGACTTGGAGCGCACTCCACCCGCGAGGATTGCGCTCATGGACGAATCGCTCACGGTCAGCGAGGCCGCGGCGGCAGCCGGGGTCAGCACGCACACGTTGCGCTACTACGAGCGCGCGGGGCTGCTCGACCACATCGAGCGCGGGTCCTCGGGCCGCCGCCGCTACAGCCAGCAGAACCTGGGCGCGATCGAGTTCATCCTGCGGCTGCGCAGCACCGGCATGTCGATCGGTGAGATCAAGAAGTACACCGACCTGGTGCGCGCGGGCGCGGGCAACGAGCGGGCCCGGCTCGGCCTGCTGGAGGACCACCGGGACAAGATCGTGGCCTCGCTGGCCGAGCAGCGCGCGCACCTGGCCGCGATCGAGAAGAAGATCATGATCTACGCGGACCTGCTGGGCGTTCAGCCCGCGCGGCGCGACCTGCCGAGCAGCCCCAGCAGCACCACGCCGCCCGCGGCGAGCGCGAACCTGCGCAGTCCCCGGTAGTCCCTGCGCGCACCGCCGTCCACAGTGGACCGGTCGGACTGCTCGCCGGAGCCGCCGAGCCGGTCGGCGCTGAGCGCGGGACTGGTGCCGCGCACGCCCGCGCACAGCCCTTCCACCTGCTCGCGCGCGCAGTCGGCGCTGCTGTGCTTCGGCGCGAAGCCGAGTTCGCGGCGAGCACGCGAGCTGTCCAGCAACGGGGAGACCTCGGCCAGGTCGAGCCACCCCGGCGAGCCGCCGATCACCCTGGCCCGCCAGAGCGCCGTCACGGCCGCCTTCGCCAGGAAGTCCGGCACCGGGATCGCCTTGGCGTGCATGGCTTCCGCGAGCGCGGCGCGGTCGAGCGTGTCCTCGGCGGAGAGGTTGAAGGCACCCGTCGCACGCTTCTTCAGGATCGTGATGATCGCGTCGGCCACGTCGTCGGCGTGCACCAGCCGCAGCTTGAGCCCCGACGGAATCGGCAGTACCGGCATGAGCTTGCTGCGCCCCAACCGGAGCAGCAGCGGAGTGACGAGCGGCCGCAGGTACAGCGCGGCGATGCTCGCCGACGCGACGCGTTGCGTGACCAAGGTCGGCCGGATGACGGCGACGGCGCAGTCGCGGAAGCCTTCCAGCTCCTGCTCCACCGCGACCTTGTGTCTACTGTAGACAGAGCTGGGCACGCCCGTCGCGGGCGAGGACTCGTCGACGGGAAGCGCCGTAGGTGCGTACACACCAAGGGAAGAGGCGTACACCAGATGCGGAACGCCTGCCTGTCGCGCGGCCTCGAACACCGCGCGGCTGCCCTCCACGTTGACGGCGTGCAGCCAGTCCTCGTCCCGGATCGGCTGCACCGCCCACGCCAGGTGCACGACGGCATCGGCACCCGCGAAGACCTCGCTCAACCGCTCCGGCGCGGTGAGATCGACGGCCTCCCACCGGGCGATGTGGTACGGCGGGGCCGAGGGCGGCGGAGGCCGGCGGCACACGCCGACGACCTCGTGCCGCTCGTCGGACTCGGCCAGCCGCCGCAGCAAGCCGGTCCCGATGTTCCCGGACGCACCGGTGATCACGACCTTCATGGTGAAGGCGTACCCAGCGCGGGCGGGATCAGTCGCGGACGTGCTCCAGGTACCGCTTCGCCGAGCGCTGCACGACCTCGTGGCCGTCGCGCGGCACCTCGGACTCCCACCAGGCGCCGTGGATCGTCTCGAACCGGTACTCCGACAGCATGTCCGCCGCACGGCGCACCACGCTCGGCCGTTCGGGGATCAGGTTCGGGTAGCTGTACATGAAGCCGACGAACTCGCGGTCCGGGATGACCTGGACGATGTCGCCGGAGAGCAGCGTCCCCGCGCCGTTCGCGCCGTCCCGCCAGTGCAGCACGGTCCCGCCCGCGAAGTGCACGCCGAGGTTGACCAGGGTCAGGTCGTCGGCGAGCCGCTTGGTGGTGCCGCTCCACAGCTCCACCGCGGGATCGGGGCGGCCGATCCACTGCTGGTCGTTCTCGTGCAGGTGGATCGGCACGTCGAAGGTGTGCGCCCACTCGACCATCGTCGTGTAGTAGTGCGGGTGGCTGATCGCGATGCCGGTGATGCCGCCGAGCGCGCGGACCTGTTCGACGAGCTCGTCGTCGAGGTACGCGGCGCAGTCCCACAGGAGGTTGCCGGACTCCGCCCGCACCAGCAGCGCCCGCTGCCCGATGGCGAAGCGCGGCTCGCAGCCGATGCCGATCAGCCCCGGCCCCTGCTCGCGCACGACACCCCGGTGCTCGCCCGCGCGCAGCGTCGCGAGATCGGTCCACGCCTGCCCGGTCGGCGGCACGTACTGGCGCTCGTCCTCGCAGATCGGGCAGTCCGGGCGCGGGGCGGCGTACTGCGTCCCGCACGTGCGGCAGACCGGCAGGGTGCTCACGGTGCTCCTCGTCCTCGGGGTGCGCGCCCGTCCGGCTGGCTGACCTTGGGCGGCTCCGGGGCGGGCGGGATCGGCAGCGTCACCTCGGCGCCCGGCTCGACGACGATCGCCTCACCGTGGTGCGAGGTGTGCAGCGGCCCGCCGGAGACTACCCGGTAGGTGGCGCTCTCGCGGTCGACGGTGACGCAGAAGCTGGTGTCCCGCAAGCGAATCCGGAACGAGAAGCGATTCAGTGCCGGGGGAGTCCTCGGCGCGAAGCTCAGCTTGCCGCCGTGGTCGCGCATCCCGCCGAACCCGGCGACCACCGCCGTCCACGCGCCCGCGAGCGAGGCCATGTGCAGTCCGTTGCGGGAGTTGCCGTGCAGGTCGTCGAGATCGGTGAACACCGCCTCCAGGAGGTAGGAGTACGCGAGGTCGAGGTGCCCGATCTCCGCGGCCAGCACCGCCTGCGTCCCCGCGGACAGCGAGGAGTCCCGCACGGTCCGCGCCTCGTAGTAGGCGAAGTTGCGGGCCTTCTCCTCCGGGGTGAACGCGTCGCCGCGCAGGTGCATCGCGAGCACGAGATCGGCCTGCTTGATCACCTGCTTGCGGTACAGGTCGAAGTAGGGGTAGTTCAGCAGCAACGGGTAGCCGGACTCCGGGGTGTTCGCGAAGTCCCACTCCGCGTGCGCGGTGAAGCCCTCGGCCTGCTCGTGCACTTCGAGCTTGCGGTCGTAGGGGATGGCCATCCGGTCGGCGGCGGCGGTCCACCCGGAGACCTCGTCCTCGGAGACCTCAAGCCGCCGCGCCACGTCCGGCTGGCGCCCGCACACCGCGGCGGCCTCGCGCAGGTTCTGCTGCGCGATCAGGTTGGTGTAGACGTTGTTGTCCACCACGGCGCTGTACTCGTCGGGCCCGGTGACGCCGTCGATGCGGAAGCCGTCGTGCGGGTCGTGGTGCCCCAGCGCCGTCCACAAGCGCGCGGTCTCGACCAGCAGTTCCGCCCCGCAGGCGCGCTCGAACTCCTCGTCCCCGGTGGCCGCGACGTACTGGGCCGTCGCGTACGCGACGTCGCCGGAGACGTGGAAGGCCGCCGTGCCCGCGGGCCAGTACGCCGAGCACTCCGCGCCGTTGATCGACCGCCACGGGAAGGCGGCGCCGCACTGGCCGAGCTGTGTCGCGCGCTCCCGAGCTTTGTCCAAAGTGGAGTGCCGCCAGCGCAGCGCGTCCCGTGCCGCCTCGGGAACGGTGTAGGTGAGCAACGGCAACACGAAGATCTCGGTGTCCCAGAAGGCGTGCCCGTCGTAGCCCGGCCCGGTCAGGCCCTTGCCCGCGATGGCCCTGGTCTCCCCGCGCGCCCCGGCCTGCAGCACGTGGAACAGCGCGAAGCGGATCGCCTGTTGCACCCGCTCGTCGCCGTCCACCTCGACATCGGCCGCCGCCCAGAACTTGTCCAGGAACTCCCGCTGCTCGGCGAGCAACCCCTCCCAGCCGGTCTGCAAGGCCCCGTCGAGCGCCGCCTCCACCTGGGCGCGCAGCGCGGGCACGGACCGGTTCGCCGACCACCCGTAGCCCAGGTACTTCGTCAGCCGCAGCCGCCCGCCCTTGGGCACGTCGACCGCCACGGTGAACCGCGCCAGGTCGTCCTCGGCGTGGATGTTGGTGCGCAGGTTGTCCCGCGTGTGGAGCGTGTGGTCCATGGCCGCGGCCATCCGCAGCTCGGAGCGCCTGGTGTGGTGCGCGAGCACGGCCCGGCTGCCCTCGGCCACCGCGAAGTCCGACACCAGCGGGTTGTCCAGCGCCGCGGCCACTCGCGGATCACCGGAGCGCTGCTCGATCGGCTCGTTGGCCAGCAGGTCCGACTGCACGACGAGCTGGATGTCGTCAGCGGGCTCGATCTCGTAGTGGATCGCCGCGACCGCGCGCTGGGTGAAGGACACCAGTCGCTCGGTGCGCACGGTGACGCGCCGCCCGGTCGGCGACTCCCACTCCGTCTCCCTGCGCAGCGTGCCGGAGCGGAAGTCCAGCACGCGCTCGTGCGAGATCGCGCGGCCGTAGCGCATGTCCAGCGGCTCATCCTCGACCAGCAACCGGATGATCTTGCCGTCGGTCACGTTGACCACTGTCTGCCCGGCCTCGGGATAGCCGTAGCCGCCCTCGCCGTAGGGCAGCTGGTGCTCCTCGTAGAAGCCGTTGAGATAGGTGCCGGGCAGACCGCGCGGCTCACCCTCCTCCAGGGTGCCGCGCAGGCCGATGTGCCCGTTGGACAAGGCGAAACTCGACTCGGTGCGATCCAGGCTGCCGACATCGAGCCCCCGCCAGGCCAGCTTCCACGGGTCGGTGCTGTATCCAGTTGCGCCTCCGCGCGGAAAATTACGTCGGCGGTAACTCAAAGCAGCTCTCCCAGGTCGTCCACCACGATGTCGGCGCCGTGCTCGCGCAGCGCCTCCGCCTGACCGGCGCGGTCCACTCCGACCACGTAGCCGAAGTCCCCGGCCCGCCCGGCCGCGACGCCGGAGAGCGCGTCCTCGAAGACGGCCGTGGCCAACGGGTGCACGCCGAGCTTGCGCGCCGCGGCCAGGAACGAGTCCGGAGCGGGCTTGCCGCGCAGCTGCTCCTGGTCGATCACGACGCCGTCCACCCGCACGCTGATCAACTGCGCCAGCCCGGTCGCGGCGAGCACGCGCTCACCGTTGGCCGAGGAGGTCACCACGCCGAGCGCCAGACCCGCTTCGTGAGCGGCTTTCAGGAACCGCACGGAACCGGGATAGGGGGTGACGCCTTCCTCGGTGAGAATCTTGTCGATCAAGTCGTTCTTGCGGTTGCCGACACCGTGCACGGTGGCCAGGTCGTGCGGATCGGCCGGGCCGCCCTCCGGCAGGGTGATCCCGCGCGAGGCCAGGAACGTGCGCACGCCGTCCCGCCGCGGCCTGCCGTCGACGTAGTCCAGGTAGTCCCGCTCGCTGAACGGCCGGAAGGACGGTCCCTCGCGCGCGGCGAGGAACTCGTCGAAGACCTGTTTCCAGGCCTTGCGGTGCAGTTCCGCGGTGCTGGTGAGCACGCCGTCCATGTCGAACAGGCACGCGGTGATCTTCTCCGGCAACTTCGTCGGCATCCGCACAACCCCCGTGGTCGGTGATCGTTTCGCGCTGGGAGTGCCCTCCGCCGGACGAGCCTAACCGTGCCCGGTTCGGCGCACCGCCCGCCCGATTCCGGGCGAAACGGGTCCGTTTCATTACCCGGCAATTCCCGTGTGTTCTTGCCAGGGTCTCCCCGGGCCTTGTGAAAATGGGACACAAAGGGGGAAAATTCACCCCTCGTGGAGTGGCGCCAACGCTGCGAGGTGGGGCGATAGCTCAATGCTATGACCTGCGACTATGGCAGGTCGTTGAGATGTGAAGTTCCTGATTCCAGGCGGGGCGCGCGAACGCGGGACTGGTAAGTTCCCGTTCCGAAGTGAGCGGCGAACCATTCCTGGGGCGGAATGACGGGCGCGGCGCGGGAAGGCTATCCCTCCCACCCCTGTGCGGAACTGGGGCTGTTCCGCGGGGATAGGGGTCGGCTTTCCCCGCCACCGTCCCTAGGTTCGGTGGTGTCGCGCGTGCGCCTGGGGGCGTGCGCGGCACCGACCACGTCTCGCCGACGTGCTTGACGGCCGGCGCGGTCGTCGAGAAAGGGGACGACATGTCCGCAGAGGACGAGCGGATCGCGATCGTGTCGATGGCGCACCGGGAGCCCGGCGTGGGCCCACCCGGGTTCGACTCGGCGCTGTTCGGCATCGACGCCGCGGACCTCGACGCGGCCCGGCGGGTCTCGCTGGAGCTGGCGTGGGAGGTCCTGGAACGCGGCGGCCTCGACCCGCTCTCCGCGCGCGAGGGCCGGACCGGCGCCTACGGCTGCGCGGCCGCGGAGCTGGCGGGCGCGTTCCGGCTGGGCGGCCCGGCGATCGTGGTGGGCACCGCGCACACCCCGCTGGTGGCCGTGCACGTGGCCGCGCGGGCGCTGCGCGACGACGAGTGCGACCTCGCCATCGCGGGCGGCGCGACCGAGACGGACGGCGCGTCGATGCTGCTGCTGGAGCGCCTCGCCGACGCGCGCAGGCACGGCCACCCGGTGCTCGCGGTGATCGTCGCGGGCGCTGTGGGGTCGACGGTGGAGCGCGCCAACGACGCCGCGCTGCGGGCCGCGGGCCTGGAACAGTCCGAAGTGGACACTCTGGCGGACCTGCGCTCATTGACCCAGGACCACCGCGGTCTCGTCGGCGTCTCCGCCCCGCCCGGCGTGCACCTGGTCCTGGAGCCGGTCGAAGCCCCGTGCGAGGTCAGCACGGCCGTCGAGCTGCCGGACACGCCGCTGCTGCTCTCCGCCGCCAACCGGGCCGGACTGCGCGCGCAGGTCTTACGGCTGCTCGACCACCTCGAAGCCGACCAGGACGCCTGCCTGACCGACGTCGCCTACTCCCTGGCCACCAGCCGCGCCGCGCTGCCGCTGCGGATCTCCGTCGTGGGGGACCGGCGGGAGGTGCTGGACGGGCTGACGGCCATCGCCGCGAGCGAGCTGGACGTGACCAGGGCCGCTCCGGTCCCGGCCACGTTCTTCTGCACCGGTGAGGCGCCCCCCGCGTTCGGCCGTGAGCTGCACGCGGAGTTCCCCGTCTTCGCCGAGGCTTTCGACGAGATCTCCGGCGAGTTCGACGCGCTGCTGGAGCAGCCGTTGCGGGACGTGGTGTTCGCCGTCGACGAGCCCGCCGCCCCCTACGAGCGCGCCGCGACGTTCGCGGTCGAGGTCGCGCTGCACCGGCTCGCCGAGCACTGGGGCCTGCCGGTCCGCCGCGTGGACGGCCGCGGTATCGGGGAGATCAGCGCCGCGTACTGCGCGGGCGAGCTCTCCCTCGCCGACGCGTGCGCCCGGGTGCTCGCGACGGAGCCGGAGGTCGCGGCGGCCTCACGGCTGGACCTCGGCCCGCTCGCGGTGCTCACCACCATGCCGGAGATCCCGTTCGGCACCGCGCCCGGCACCGCCCGGGTGGCGCTGCTGCACCCCGACGAGCCCGAGGCGCGGTCCCTGGTGACCGGCTTCGCGCAGCTGCACGACCGCGGCGTCGAACTGGACTGGGCGGAGTTCTTCTCCGTGACCGGGGCGCGCCGGGTGGACCTGCCCACCTATCCCTTCCAGCACGTCACCGTTCCGTCCCGGCCGGAGCGCGAACTCTGGCGCGGCGTCCCGGAATCGGGTACCTGGCTGGTGATCACCGCCGCTGACGGCGCCGACGAGCCGCTGACCGGGGCCGTGCGCGACGCGCTCGCCCGCGACGGCGCGGTGGTGCGGTCGATGGAGGCGGGCCCGTGGAACCGGGAGCAGTTCGCCGAGCACCTGCGCGCCGCGCTCGGCGACGAGGCGCCCGACGGGGTGCTGGCGATGGCCGGGGTGGAGACCGACCTGCTCGTGCTGGCGATGGGCGACGCGGAGATCGACGCGCGGCTGTGGCGGCTGGCGCCCGCGCTGCGGGTCAACTCCGGTGGTGTCCGCCGCGGCCCGCGCGCCGGGTTCTGCCACCGGGGTCGCCGCTGATCAGCCGCGCGTGTTCGTGGCGTGGCCGCGCGGGAAGCCGTACTTGGTGAGCCGCGTGTCCGCGTTCTCCGGCGCGTAGGACAGCGAGTAGTACACGCCGACGATCATGCCGAGCAGCAGCGCGAGCAGCACGACCTCGCCGGGACCTCCCAGCGCCACGCCGAACACCAGGTACAGCAGCGCGAGCACCGGGGAGACCAGCACCAGCGAGCGCAGCACGTGCCGGAGGAACCAGGTCCGGCAGGTGAGGTCGTGCACCACCCAGTCGCGGTAGCGCGCGGGCAGCTTGCCGCCGAAGGCGTACCACAGCCACAGCACCGGATTCGGTCGTCGCACGGGCCCTCCTTGTTTGCCACACCAATGGTTAGTGTACCAATCATTGGTAGGCTCTCCGCTGTGACTCAGCAGACGGATCCGCTCGAGCTGGAGCGGCAGGTGTGCTTCGCGCTCTCGGTGGCCTCGCGGTCGGTGGTGGCGATCTACCGGCCGTTGCTGGAGCCGATGGGGCTGACGCACCCGCAGTACCTGGTGATGCTGGCGCTGTGGCAGCACGCGCCGCTCTCGGTGAAGGACCTCAGCGGCATGCTCCAGCTGGACCCGGGCACGCTCTCCCCGCTGCTCAAACGGCTGGAGGCGGGCGGCCTGGTGCGGCGCGAGCGGGACAGCCGGGACGAGCGCAGCCTCGCCGTGACGCTCACCGCGGCCGGGCGGGAGCTGCGCGCCGAGGCGGAGAAGATCCCGCCCGCCGTGGTCGCCCGGCTGGGCATGCCGGTGGAGGAACTGGAAAGCCTGCACGAGGCCCTCACCCGGGTGATCGCCGCCGCCTCGCGGACCGAACCTGTCCGCTAGGGGTGCCAGGGTGGCTTTTCCCGCAACGAACGGAGCCCACCGATGAGCCGCCACATCCAGGTCACCTTCGACGCCCACGACCCGCGCGCGCTGTCGTCCTTCTGGCGCGAGGCCCTGGGCTACGTCCACCCGGCCCCGCCCGGCGTCGAGCTGGCCGAAGGGGCCGACCCGCTGGCCGCCTGGGACGACTTCCTCGCGGGGATGGGTGTTCCGGAGGACCAGCGCAACACGCGGTCGGCGATCGAGGACCCGGACGGCCACGGCCCACGCGTCTTCTTCCAGCAGGTGCCCGAGGGGAAGACCGCGAAGAACCGCGTGCACCTCGATGTCCGCGTGGCGCCCGAACTCCGGGGCGATGAGCGGATGGCCGCGCTGGAGAGCGAATGCGCCCGGCTCGTCGCACTGAGAGCGACGCGCGTCCGCCGCTTCGAGCCCGAGCCCCCGATGGGCTTCGGCTTCATCGTCATGACCGACCCCGAGGGCAACGAGTTCTGCCTCGACTAGCCCGAGCCCCGCGCGCCCTCCACACACCACGTAAACTGGGCCTATGCGCCCCAACCGCCCCCCGGCCCAACGTGAGGCGGCCTCAACCTAGAGATCTCCCGTTTCGTACTCTTAACGGGGAAGAGAGCGCTTCCAAATCCCGGTAAGAGTACGAAACGGGAGATCTTGGCGGCCTCAGCGCGGGTTGAGGTCGCCGAAGCCCGCCGCGTCGAGGAGTTCGCGCTGGATGCGGCCCGCGGTCTCGTTGAGCTCGGCCCACTGGGGTGGGAGACCGGGGCCGAACGTGCGCAGCGGGCGTTTCCCGTGCGGCGTGCTCACGAGGCGGGCGATGGTGTCGGCGACCTGTTGGGGGTCGGGCGCTTCCGGGTCCTCGGTGAGGTGGGACTCCGCCCGCCCGACGAGGTCGCCGTACTGCTGCCGCCGCCGGTGGTCCTCCGGAGCGAGGGCCCGGACGTGCCGCCGGTAGTGCTCGATCCCGTTGGGGATCACGAAATCCGTGTTGTACGCGCCCGGCTCGACGATCACCACGTCGACGCCGAACCGCGACAGCTCGTAGCGGGACACCTCGGTCATCGCCTCCATCGCCCACTTCGAGCCGACGTAGGGGCCCATGAACGGCAGCACGAGCCTGCCGAGCGCGGTGGTCAGCTGCACCACCAGCCCCGCGCGCTGCCCG
Organism: Allokutzneria sp. A3M-2-11 16; assembly: GCF_024213555.1. Taxonomy (GTDB): domain Bacteria; phylum Actinomycetota; class Actinomycetes; order Mycobacteriales; family Pseudonocardiaceae; genus Allokutzneria. The sequence continues at coordinate 136,846 of NZ_JANAVO010000010.1, forward strand.
CGCATGATCGGCAGGACCGCGCGGTTCATCCGCAGATGGCCGAAAACGTTGGTGTTGAAGAACTCCTGAAGCTCGGCGACGGAGACGGTCTCCATGACGGCGGGGTGGAAGATCCCGGCGTTGTTGACCAGCACGTCGATTCGGCCCGCCCGCTCCCGCACCTGGCCGATCCCGTCGGCCACCGAGCGGTCGTCCCGGATGTCGATGTCGAGCACGTCGAGCGCGAGTCCCTCCTTGGCGGCGATGGCCCGCAGTTCCTTCGTCGCTGCGGCGTTGTCGCTCCGGGAGTGGCGCATGGTGGCGAAGACCCGGTGCCCGGCCCTGGCCAGGGTCAGCGCCGTGAGCTTGCCGAAACCGCTGCTGCACCCGGTGATCACCACGACCTTGCCACTGGGAGCGGCCTCGGCCCGGCCGGCGACGCCGAGCGCCGCGACCCCACCGAGGACTGTGCGCCTGGAGACACTCACGTCTTCCTCCTCTGCTCGGTACCGGCCTCAGCCCACCAGCGGGCCTCCCGGAACGGAAAGACCGCTTCGGTCACGCGTGATACCGCAGGGGTATGGGTGTTGTTCGACCGCCCCAATCCTCAGTGGACACCGCGGATCGCTCCGGGCATCGTCGCTGTCCTGCTCCAAAGCTGGGGAGTTAGGGATGCGTTACGCGAGACTGGTTTCGATGGCCGTGTCCGGGGCCGTCACCTTCGCCATGCCGTTGTCCGCCGAGGCGGCGAAGTCGCCACTCGTCGTCCGCGCGGGCGCGCTGACCGCAGAGATTTCCGCGCGGCCGTGGCAGATCACCTTCAAGGACGCGGGCGGCCGTGTCGTGCTTGCCGAGCACTCGGTTGGCGCTCTCGGGTTCCGGGCTGAAGGGCACTGGTGGCGGGCCAAGGAAGTTCGTTCGACGCGCAGGTCCGGAGGCGGCCTGGAGCTTCGGGTGGCGAGCACGCATCCGAACCGGGAGATGACGGTCAGCGTCGCTCCTGATGCCGATGGCGTCATCAAGGTCGCGGCCTCCGTCGACGGCGCATCCCCTGACTCATACGGTGTTTCCTTCCGCGCAGCCGACGGCGAGCGCTATCTCGGGTTCGGTGAACGCGCCAACGCGGTGGACCAGCGGGGAAACACGGTCGAGAACTACGTCTCGGACGGGCCCTGGCAGGACGCCGAATATCCGGCCATCGCCGCGTACGTCCCGCCGTGGGGGCTGAGGGAGCGGGCCGACGCCACCTACTACCCGGTGCCGTGGTTGTTGTCCTCCAAGGGATACGGGGTTCTCGTCGACAACGCCGAGACGAGCTACTTCAAGCTGGGCGATCCGAAGGCGTGGAGCGCCGAAGTGACCGGGAAACCGGACGGCGAAACGACGGCGGCCCCCGTGCCGTCACCACGTTCGTTCGGGTTCCGCGTCTTCGCCGGGCCGCGACCCGCGGATGCCTTGGCGCGCTTCACCAAGGCCACCGGGCGTCAGCCGTCGCCCGCCGCTCCGTGGCTGTTCGGCCCCTGGGTGCAGGCCACCGGCGACCAGCACCAGCAGGCGGCACAGCTCCGGAAACTCCAGCAGGCCGACGCTCCGGTGTCGGTCGCGCAGACGTACGGGCACTACCTCCCCGGGGGCGTCGACCGGGCCGCGGAGCGCGAGCGCTTCGCACGCCTGCACGCGATGGGCCTCGCGGCGACGACCTACTTCAATCCCATGGTCGACGTGAAGTACGGCAAGGCGTACGGGCCGATCGCGCGCGCGGGCGGCTTCACCTCTGGCGCAGACGGAAAGCCGTACGTCTACCGCTACGGGGTCACCAACTACGACGTCAGCCAGATCGACTTCCGGACGGAAGCGGGGCGGCAGGCGTACAAGGGGCTGCTCGCCGAGGCGATCGAGGACGGCGCGGACGGCTGGATGGAGGACTTCGGCGAGTACACGCCGCTCGACGGGCGCAACGACCACAACTCCTATCCCCGCGAGTACCACTGCGCTGCCAACGAGTTCTCGGCGCAGGCGGGGCGGCCGATCGTGCGCTTCGTGCGGTCGGGGTGGACCGGCTCGGCCCGGTGCTCGCCGGTGGTGTGGGGCGGAGATCCGACGACCGGATGGGGCTTCGACGGCCTCCGCGGTGCCTTGCACTCCGGGCTGAACATGGGCACGAGCGGCGTCGGACTGTGGGGCTCGGACATCGGTGGCTACTTCGCGCTCGGGCCGAACGCGCTCACACCGGAACTGCTCACCCGCTGGGTGCAGCTCGGCGCGGTGTCCGGGGTCATGCGCACGCAGGCCGAGGGAACCGCCGTCCCGGCGAAGGAGCGGCCGCAGGTGTTCGACGACGGCCAGATCGGGAACTGGCGTCGCTACGCGAAGCTCCGCACGCAGCTCTACCCGTACCTGGCCGGGGCCGCCGCCGACTACGAGCGCAGCGGCATGCCGTTGATGCGGCACCTGGCGTTGGCCTATCCCGATGATCCGCGGGCCGTCGCCCGAACCGACGAGTTCCTGTTCGGGCCGGACATCCTGGCCGCTCCCGTTCTTCAGGAAGGCCAGCGCGACCGCGCGCTTCACGTGCCGCGCGGCGAGTGGATCGACCTGTGGCGTTCGGTGTCCTACCAGGAGAACACCGGCGGGCTGAGCCTCGGCGCGGTCGCCCCCGTGCGCGGCGGACAGGAGACCACGCTGCCCGCTCCGCTGGACCAGCTGCCACTGCTCGTCCGGGCGGGTGCCGTGCTGCCGCTGCTACCGCCGGAGGTCGACTCGCTCTACAACCTCGCGACAGACGAGATGCGGCTGCTGGCGTTCCCGAACCGGACCAGTTCGGCGAAGCTGGGCAACGACGGGGAACTGCGATCGACCGAAGCGCAAGGGGCCTGGACGATGAGCCTGACCTCCCGGCACGAGCGGACTTACTCGCTGCAAGCCTCGATGGCCACCCTTGAGCGTCCCATCGTCCCCTGCGCGGTGACGTTGGACGGCAAGGAACTGCCTTCCTGGTCCTACGACGCGAAGTCGCGCGTGCTCACCGCTCAGTTCCGGGTCGACACCGGGACCCTGCGCGTCGCGGGCTGCCGGTGACCCCGCCGAGGAGAACGATCATGGTCGGTACACCGGTACCGCCCAAGGGTGCCCGCGCGACGGTGCATGTGGCGCCCAACCCGACAACCCAGCCAGGGCAACGGGTGACCATCACCGGCCACTGCGGAGGCGGGACGGGGTTGCGCGCCATCGCAAGTGGGGTCAACGGCTCGGCCATGCTCGAGGAAGTCACCATCATCGATCCGGGTCCAGATCGGTTCGTGGCCACCGCGCGGCTCCGCGCCGGTATCGGCAACGGCGTCGGCCCGATCTTCGTCGATTGCGGTGGCGAGATCGGAGTGACCCTCCTGGTCACCCACGTCGACCCCTAGTCCTCCTGGTGCAACGGCACGGCCAGGCCCGCCAGCAGGCCGCCGTCCACGCGGAGGTCCGCCCCGGTCACGAAACTCGCCCGGGGACCGGCCAGGAAGCCCACCGCCTCGGCGACCTCGCCGGGAGTGGCGACCCGGCCGAGGGGATGGGCCCGGCCCCACTCCGCGACCACCTCGTCGACCGGCCGCCCACCTCCGTGCAGGCCGCCCGCCCACCGCAGCATCGGTGTGTCCACCGAGCCGGGGCAGACCACGTTGACCCGGATGTTCTCCGGCGCGTGATCGACCGCCATCGCCTTGGCCATCGCGAGCAGACCGCCCTTGCTCGCGGCGTAGGCGGCCACCTCGCGTTGCGCCGCGTACGCCTGGACCGATGCCAGCAGGACGATCGAGCCGCCACCGCGCCGCCGCATGTGCGGTATCGCGTGCTTGGCCGCGAGGTATGCCCCGCGCAGGTTGACCGCGAGGACGTCGTCGAAAGTCGACTCGTCGGTGTCGACCACCGTGCCGTACCGCTGGATTCCCGCGCAGCAGACCAGAATGTCCAAGCCGCCCAACGTGTCCTGCGCGCTCGTCATCAACGCCCGAACGGCGTCGCCGGAGGTGACGTCGGTGGTCATCCAGTGGGCCTTGGCACCCGAAGCGGTCTGTTCGAGCCGTTCGGCATCGGTGTCGCCGAGCACGAGATCCGCCCCGGCAGCCGCCAAGTGCTCGGCCACTGCCTTCCCGATGCCTTGAGCCGCACCGGTGACCACGGCCACCTTTCCGGTCAGTTCGCCCACTGCGGCTCCATATCGTCATTGCCTTGTCCTGCTTGGGCAATTCTCGAATGCGGAGCGCGACATGTCCAACCGCTAGGCCGGGAAGTCGCCGGTCTGCAGGATCGTCGTGGCCACGGTGACCGCGGCGCTCATGGCAGTCCCGGCCAGCCAGGGCACGCTGACCCGCCGCGCACCGGCACCGGCGATCTCGGCCATCGACATGCCGGGCAGGGCCATGACGCTGACGGGCCGGGAAACGGCTCGGCAGACGGCGCGGATCTCGTCGGCGGCGCGCAGTCCCGGGGCGAAGAGGACGTCGGCACCGGCGTCCTCGTAGGCGCGCAGCCTGCGGATCGTGTCGTCGAGGTCCGGATTGCCGCGGTAGTGGTTCTCGGCTCGAGCCGTGAGGGTGAACGGGAACCCCAGCGCTCGCACGGCGTCGGCCGCCGCGGCGACCCGTTCGGCCGCCTGGCCTGGTTCGAGCAGGTACCCGTCCGGGTGCCAGTCCTCGATCGACCCGCCAACGGCTCCGGCGGCGGCCACGCGCCGGAACGTCCGTGCCACCTCGGCGAGCGTGATCCCGTGGCCGTGCTCCAGGTCCATCGAAACGGGGAGATCGGTGGCCTCTGCGAGCACCCGCGCGTGCTCCACCACCTCCTCGACGCCGACCTCGCCGTCGGCGCGGCCGAGCGTCTGGGCGAAGCCGCCACTGGTGCTCGCCAGCGCCTTGAAGCCGCAGCGCGCCAAGGCTTTGGCCGAGCCCGCGTCCCACGGGTTGGGGATCACGAACGGCTCGCCCTCGTGCAGCGCCCGGAACGCGAGCGCCTTCGCCCGCTGGGCCGCGGTCACCGGAACGCCGCCGCGGCGCGCTCGGCGAAAGAGGTGAACGTGGCCGGCTCGCGGCCGGTGACCCGTTCGAAGTCCGGGGAGATCATGACCCGCTCGCCCGCCTTCACCAGCGCGTAGAACTCAAGCAGGTCCTCGACCAGCGCGTCCGGCACACCGGAGGCCAGCATCGCCTCCCGGGCAGCGGCTTCCGGAACGTCGACGAACGTGATCGGCCTGCCGAGGACGGCGGACAACCGCTCCGCCTGCTCCGCGTGGGAGAGCGCCTCAGCGCCGGTGAGCGTGTACGCCCTGCCCTCGTGTCCGTCCGCGGTCAGCGCTTCGACCGCGACAGCGGCGATGTCGTCCGGATCGATACAGGACACCTTGCCGTCGCCGGTCGGCAGGTGGAAGGCGTTCTCGGTCCTGATCGACTCGGCGCTCAGCAGCAGGTTCGACATGAACGCGATCGGTCGCAGATGCGTCCAGGCCAGCCCGGAGCGCTCGATCCGCTGCTCCGTCTCGCGGTGCAGCCGGGCGAAGGCGAACTCCGGTTCGGTACCCCTGCCGGGGACTGAGAGGTAGACGATGTGCTTGACGCCCGCACGCTCCGCCGCGGTGACCGCGTTGGCCTCCAAGCGGAGCTTCTCCGTTCCCGGAAGGTCGGGTGACAGCAGGAAGATCCGCTCTGCTCCGGACAGCGCCGGCTCCAGGGAATCGGGCAGAGAAAAATCTCCCGGCACGATTTCCACATCTGCTCCGAGAATATCCCTGGCCTGGCGGGCGTCCCTGGCCAGTGCTCGAATCTGCTGGCCCGCCGAAGTGAGGCGGGCGACGACTCGGCGGCCGACGGTGCCGGTCGCACCGGTGACGACGATCAACATTCCTCCAGTTGTGCGCATTATTCCCGTTCGACCGGACTGTATCGCCGAAATTTTCCGGCGTATGGTCCGCTTTCGTGACGGAAACGTGGACCGGTTCGGGGCTGGAGCTGCCGATCGCCCTGGACCGCGACGGTCCAGGGTCGCTGGCCACCCGGCTCCGGGACGCGCTGCGCGAGGCCGTCCGCGCCGGAAGGGTGCGTCCGGGAGCACGGCTGCCATCGACCCGAACGCTCGCCGCTGACCTGCGCCTGTCCCGGGGAACCGTGGTGGAGGCCTACCGGCGGCTGATCGCGGAGGGCTACTTCGTCGCCAGCGGCGGGTCCGGGACGCGGGTGGCCGCGGTGGGCGCCGCGCCGCCGCCTCCGGTGCCCGCGCGGGAGTTGCGTTGGGATTTCCGGCCGTCGGTCCCGGACCTCGCGCTGTTCCCGCGGACGGCGTGGAGCAAGACATTCGTGCACACGTTGCGACATGTTCCCGACAGTGCTTTCGGTTACGGAGATCCACGCGGTGTTCTCGAATTGAGAACCGAACTGGCCAACTACCTCCGTCGCGTCCGAGACGTTCGGGCAGCCCCTGATCGAATCGTTGTTTGCAGTGGTTTCACGCAGGCGCTGACGCTCGTCTGCCGAGTTCTGGCGGCGCGTGGCGAATGGGCGGTCGAAAGTCCAGGTTCGACGGCGGCATGGGCCCGAATCACCGGCAACGGAATCCATTGTCGGCCTGTTCCACTCGATGACCGGGGGCTGTCGGTGGACGCGCTGGCGGCGACCGGCGCCGGGGTCGCGCTGGTCACGCCCGCGCACCAGTTCCCGACCGGGGTGACGCTCGCGCCCGGACGCCGCGCCGAGCTCCTCGCCTGGGCGACCGCCGGCGGCCTCGTCATCGAGGACGACTACGACGCGGAGTTCCGCTACGACCACGAGCCGATCGGAGCCTTGCAGGGCTCGGCGCCCGAGCGCGTCATCTACGCCGGATCGGTGAGCAAGACGCTCGCGCCCTCGCTGCGGCTGGGCTGGCTCGTCCTGCCGGGCGCGCTGGTGGACGAGGTCGCCGAGGCGAAACGGCTCGACGACATGGGGTGTCCGGCCCTCGACCAGCACGCGTTCGCGCACTTCCTGGCCAGCGGCGCATACGACCGCCATCTGCGTCGAGCGCGACGCAAGTACCGGTCGAGGCGCGACGTGCTTGTCGCCGAGCTGGGCAAGCAGCTACCCCGGTTCCGGGTACGAGGAATCGCAGCCGGGCTTCAGGCGCAGGTCACGCTGCCCGACGGCCTTGAGGAGCGCGCGATCGCCGAAGCCGCCAGGAAACGCGGTGTCGGTGTTTACCCGCTGAGCGACTACCTCCTCGACACCGGAGGCGCGGAGCAAGGGCTGGTCCTCGGCTACGGCCGGCTGAGCGAGTTGGAGATCGCCGCCGGCATCGCGCGACTCAGCGATGCTGTCGCCTGATGCTCCTGTTCGACCGTGCGGTACCCACAATCGAACTCAGGACAATGCCCACGAGGCTGCGAGACGCGCGGCGGCGCAGATCCCGGCGTCGAGGAAGTATGGAGCACTGCGACCGCAACCCTGCGCCGGAGCGACCGGCTGGCCGTGCCCCATTCCGAGGATCGTGAAGGTCTCCATCGCGTCCGCGTACACGGCGTGAGGATGTCCGGCGACCGTGTCGGTCCGGGTCGGCGTCGAACTCACGCCGTGCACGTTGGTCCACTGCTCGACCAGTTCCCGCGCGTTGGACGGCGCGACGGTCCGGTCCGCTGTTCCTTGCCAGAGCGTGACTTCCGGCCACGGACCGGAGTGCGAGCTGGCCGCCCGGACGGCATCGCCGAGGGCCGCCGGGGTGAGATCGCGGCCCGGGGACATGCAGGAGAACGCCTCCACCAAGCTCGAAGCGCACCGATAGGCGACTCCCGCGACGATGCCACCCGCGGCGAAGAGCTCCGGATAGGTCGCGAGCATCGCCGCCGTCATCGCACCACCGGCTGACAGGCCCGTGACGTAGGAACGCTTCGCTGTGGTCCCGGCATCGGCGAGCGCGCGCCGCACCATCTGTGCGATCGACTCGACCTCCCCGCGCCCGCGTGAGGTGTCCGCGCGGTCGTACCAGGTGAAGCACCGGTTGGCGTTGTTGGTGGCGCGCTGCTCGGGGAGCACGACGGAGAACTTCCAGCGCTGGGCGAGCTGGACCCAGCCGGAGTCCGTGCCGTAGGAAGCCCCGTTCTGCGTGCAGCCGTGCAACGCGAGGACCACGGGCCGACCCGCGGGAAGATCCGGCGGCGTGTAGCGCAACATCCGGAGATTGCCCGGATCGCTGCCGAAGCCGGTGACCTCCACAATGTCCCCAGCAGTGTCCACAGTGGACACTGCTGCGGCCGGTGTCCCGGCGAGCAGGGTGGCCGCGACCGTGATCGCGGCGAGTGCGCGGATCATCTCCCACCTCGCGGTGATCGGGAACCGAACCTCGACGGTAGCCCGGTCGCACCCGCGGCATCAGGGTGTCGACCCACATCATCCGGCCCCCGTATGTGGAGTTAGGGGTTGGCGGCGCGGTACTTGCGGTAGGCGGGACGCATCATCAGCTTGTCCTGCAACACGTGGATCGCCTGCACCACCTCGGGTTTGATCGACGGGTGCAGTTCGGGCAGCGCGAAGAACGCTCCGCCAGCGCGCGCCACGAGCAGCCAGCAGTCCGCCTCGGCCTCGGTGAACCCGGCTTCGAGCACGCGCTTGCGGTCCTTGAGCTCCTCCGGGGTCCACTGGTTCGGTGGCGCCGCGGCCGCCGTGGCGGGCAGGACTGAGAGGCTGGCCGCGGTCCCGGCGACAGCGGCCGATCGCAGCATGGCTCGGCGGGGCATCTCGTTCACGTGTCCTCTTTCTCCGGGTGCGGCTTTGTTCGGCTGCGGCGCAGTCTGGCAAATCCATCGCGGGTTCGGGCCGTGGATGTCGAACTCGGCCCGCCCCGTTCGACGCATGGTTATGACTGACACCGTGAAAGAGCCGATCTCGTCTCGCAACCTCGACCAGTACGGGCACGCTGAGCTGCCGTGGAGCCGCCCGCGCGACATCCTGGCCAGCGACACGGGCTCGGCCGACCTGACGTTCTTCGTGGCGACCGTGCGGCCCGACGGGCGTCCCCATGCCGCGGGCGTGGGAGCGGTGTGGGTGGACGACGCGCTGTACTTCAAGGGCGGGCCGGGTACGCGCAGGTCGCGCAACCTCGCGGCGAACCCCGCGTGCAGCGTGTCGGTGCGCCTGCGCGGCATCGACCTGGTGCTCAACGGCGAGGCCCACCGGGTCACCGACTCCGCCACGCTGGAGCAGGTGGCCGCTGTCTACCGCGCGGGGGGCTGGCCGGCTTCGGTGGAGGGCGACGCGCTCACCGCCCCCTTCACCGCACCCAGCGCGGGGCCCGCACCGTGGCACCTGTACCGGCTCACGCTGAGCGATGCGGTCGGTGTGGCCTGTGCCGAGCCGCACGGCGCCACCCGATGGGACTTCACCCACGAGTAGCCGACGTGGTCGAGCCCCAGGTTTCCGGCTCCACCGGCGCAGGGAACAGGACAGGTCATGAGTCGTTCCTGGGAGTTCGTTCCGTTCGTCCTCGGCTCGCTGCGCAGGCCGATCAGTACCGGCGCGTTCGTCCCCAGCAGCCGCCGTTGCGCCGCGGCCCTGCTCGACGGGATCGGGACGGCGGGCACCGACACGGTGGTGGAGCTGGGAGCGGGCACCGGGGCGATCACCCGCGCGCTCGACGCCGCCCTGCCGCCCTCCGCGCGCCTGCTCGCGGTGGAGATCAACGACGGGTTCGCCGAGCGGCTGCGGCGGACCGCGCCACCCCGCGTCGAGGTGGTGTGCGAGTCCGCGGTCGAGCTGCCCCGGATTCTCGACGCGCACCAGGTGGAGCGGGTGGACGCCGTGGTCAGCGCCCTGCCGTGGACGGTGATGCGCCCGGAGGACCAGCGCGCGGTCCTCGCGGCCGTTGCGAAGGTGCTCCAGCCGGAGGGCCTGTTCGCCACGCTGCTGTCGGTGCACCGCGCCCGCACCGACAGCGGCAAGGAGTTCGAGTCGCTCCTGGCCGACACCTTCGCCGACGTACGCCGCGGCAGAACGATCTGGGCGAACCTGCCCCCGGTCACCGCCTACCACTGCACCTGATCCGCTGCTCACCCGAGTCGGGGCGTCTTCAAGTCCTACGAACCCCCCAAACGATCACCGAAAACCGCCCCCAACCTCGGCGGGGTTGGGGGCGGTTTGAGACCTCTGGGGAGGGGGTTCGGGGTACTTGAAGACGCCCGAACCCGGTCAGGCCTCCGCGGCGGTGAGGGGGTTGGCGAACTGGGCGGCGTAGAGGCGGGCGTAGGGGCCGTTCGCGGCGAGCAGGGAACCGTGCGTGCCCTGCTCGACGATGTCGCCGGACTCCATCACCAGGATCAGGTCGGCGTCGCGGATCGTGGACAGGCGGTGCGCGATCACGAAGCTCGTGCGGCCCTCGCGGAGCGCGCCCATCGCGCGCTGGATGAGCACCTCGGTCCTGGTGTCCACCGAGCTGGTCGCCTCGTCGAGGATCAGGATCGCCGGCTCGGCCAGGAACGCGCGGGCCACGGTGATCAGCTGCTTCTCGCCAGCGCTGACGTTGTCGCCCTCCTCGTCGACCACGGTGTCGTAGCCGTCGGGCAGCGTGCGCACCAGGCGGTCCACGTGCGTCGCCTCGGCGGCGGCCACGATCTGCTCGCGCGTCGCCCCGGGGGAGCCGTAGGCGATGTTGTCCGCGATGGTGCCGCCGAACAGCCACGCGTCCTGCAACACCATGCCGGTCTTGGCGCGCACGTCCTCGCGGGTCATCTCCGCGATGTCCACGCCGTCCAGGGTGATCCTGCCGCCGTCCAGCTCGTAGAACCGCATCAGCAGGTTCACCAGCGTGGTCTTGCCCGCGCCGGTGGGGCCGACGATGGCGACGGTCCGCCCCGGCCGCACGGACAGCGACAGGTTCTCGATCAGCGGCTCGTCCGCCTCGTAGCGGAAGGACACGTCGTGGAACTCCACCTGCCCGCGCACCGCGGGCTGGCGGACCGGCTCGGCGGGCTCCGGGCTCTGCTCCTCGGCGTCGAGCAGTTCGAAGACCCGCTCGGCCGAGACCACACCGGACTGCAACAGGTTGGCCATGGCGGCGATCTGGGTCAGCGGCTGGCCGAACTGCCTGGAGTACTGGATGAACGCCTGCACGTCGCCGAGCGAGATCGCGCCCGAGGACACCCGCAGCGCGCCGACCACCGCGACCAGCACGTAGCTCACGTTGCTCAGGAACATGATCGCCGGCTGGATCATCCCGGAGATGAACTGCGAGCGGTAACCGGCGTCGTAGAGGTCCTGGTTGTGCTCCTCGAAGGTCCGCTCCGCCTGTTCGCGCCTGCCGAAGACCCGGACCAGCGCGTGGCCGGTGAACATCTCCTCGATGTGCCCGTTGAGCTTGCCGGTGGTGGCCCACTGCTTGACGAACTGCGGCTGCGCCCGCTTGCCGACCTTCGCCGCGACCAGCACCGACAGCGGCACCGTCACCAGTGCCACGAGCGCCAGCAGCGGGGAGATCACCAGCATCATCACCAGCACGCCGACGATCATCAGCAGCGAGGTCATCATCTGCGCGAGCGTCTGCTGCATCGACTGGGCCAGGTTGTCGATGTCGTTGGTGACCCGGCTCAGCACCTCGCCGCGCGGCTGCTTGTCGAAGTAGCGCAGCGGCAGCCTGGAGAACTTCGCCTCCACCCGCTCGCGCAGGTCGAACACGGTGTGCTGGACGACGCGCGCGGTCAGCCTGCCCTGGACCAGCGCGAACAGCGACGACAGCACGAACAGGCCCATCGCCAGCAGCAGCACCTGGCCGACCGCGGCGAAGTCGATCCCCAGGCCCGGACGCAGGTCCACGGTGGAGAACGTGTCCGCGAGGGTGTCCTGGCCCTCGGCCCGCAGCTTCGCCAGGACCTGCGCCTTGTCCATGCCCTCCGGGTACTGCTCGCCGACCACACCCGAGAAGATCAGGTCGGTGGCCCGGCCGAGGATCATCGGGCCGAGCACCATCAGCCCGATGCTGATCACCCCGACGGCGAGGATGCCGAGCAGCGCCATCCGGTGCGGGGCGAGCAACCCGAGCAGGCGACGCGTGGAGCCGCGGAAGTCGGTGGCCTTGTTCGTCGGCGGCCCGCCGAACATCCGCGCCATGGCCGCTCCGCCGGGACCGGCGGCCGGTGCCGGGCGCGAGGTCGTCTGGCCGCTCATGACGACGCCTCGCAAGCTCGGCGGATCATGAGCCAAGCTGCTGTGTCCCATGGTTCGCTCGCAAGCTCGCTCACGCTGCCTCCTTCTCACTGAGCTGGGAGAGCACGATCTCGCGGTAGACCTCGCAGGAGGCCATCAGCTCCTCGTGCCTGCCGGTGCCGACCACGTGGCCCTCGTCGAGCACGACGATGCGGTCCGCGTGCCGGATGGTGCTGATCCGCTGCGCGACGATGACCACGGTGGACTGCGCGGTCTCGTCGGCGAGCGCGCCGCGCAGCGCGGCGTCGGTGGCGTAGTCCAGTGCCGAGAACGAGTCGTCGAAGAGCATGATCGGCGCGCGGTGCACGAGCATCCGCGCGATGGCCAGCCGCTGGCGCTGACCGCCGGAGACGTTGGTCCCGCCCTGGGCGATCGGTGCCGCAAGGCGTTCCGGCAGCTTCTCGACGAAGTCGCGGGCCTGCGCGATCTCCAAGGCGTGCCACAGTTCCTCGTCCGTCGCGTCCGGATTGCCGTAGCGCAGGTTCGAGGCGACGGTGCCGGTGAACAGGTAGGCCCGTTGCGGCACGATGCCCACGGCCGCCGACAGGGAGTCGGCGTCCAGCCCGCGGACGTCGACGCCGTCGATGAACACGCCGCCCGCCGTGGCGTCGAAGAGGCGGGGCACCAGGTTCAGCAAGGTGGTCTTGCCGCTGCCGGTGCCGCCGATGATCGCCGTCGTCTCACCGGGCCGCGCCACCAGGTCGATGTCGTGCAGCACCGGCTGTTCCGCGCCGGGGTAGCGGAACTCCACCCCGCGCAGCTCCAGCTCGCCGCGCGGTTCGGGCAGCCGCACCGGGTCCGCGGCGGGCACCACGCTGGGGGAGGTCTCCAGCACCTCCTGGATGCGCTCGGCGCAGACCTCGGCGCGCGGCAACATCATGAACATGAAGGTGGTCATCATGACCGACATCAGGATCTGCATCAGGTAGGACAGGAACGCGGTGAGCGCGCCGATCTGCATCGCGCCGCTGTCGATCCGCCCCGCGCCGAACCAGAGCACCGCCACGCTGGAGGCGTTGAACACCAGCATCACGATCGGCGACATCAGCGCGGTCAGCCTGCCGACCCGCAGCGACACCGCGAGCAGGTCGGTGTTGGACTCGGTGAAGCGGTCGCGCTCGTGGGCGTCGCGGACGAACGCGCGGATCACCCGGATACCGGTGATCTGCTCGCGCAGCACCCGGTTGATGCCGTCGATGCGCGTCTGCATCGAGCGGAAGGCCGGGCGCATCCGCGCGATCACGAAGCTCACCGCGATGCCCAGCAGCGGCACCGCCACCAGCAGCAGCCCGGACAGCGGCACGTCCTGGTCGAGCGCGAGCACGATGCCGCCGACGGCCATGATCGGCGCCGCCGAGACCATGGTGAACAGCATCAGCACCAGCATCTGCACCTGCTGGACGTCGTTGGTGGTCCTGGTGATCAGCGACGGGGTGCCGAAGTGGCCGACCTCGCGGGCGGAGAAGTCCTGCACGCGGTGGAAGACCGCGGCGCGGATGTCCCGGCCCAGCCCCATGGCGCTGCGCGCGCCGTAGTAGACCGCGCCGAGCGCGCACGCGACCTGCACCAGGGTGACGGCGAGCATGATCACGCCGATCTCCAGGATGTAGCCGGTGTCGCCCTTCACCACGCCGTTGTCGATGACGTCGGCGTTGAGCGTCGGCAGGTAGAGCGCGGCCAGGGTCTGGGCGAGCTGGAACAGCATGACGAGCAGCAGGGGCCGGGTATAGGCGCCCAGGTGCGCTCGGAGCAGTCTGGTCAGCACAGGGGCTTCTTTCGGCGTGGTGGCTGGGGCAGGCCCGCGGCGAGCGACCGCAGCGCCTCGGTCAGGATCGGGATCAGTTCCGCGGGGGGCTCGGAGCTCAGCCAGTGGTTCATGGCCACCCTGGTCGCACTGGACACCGCGCCCGCAACAAGGCTCGGATACATGTCAAATCGGATATCGGCGCCGATGCGCTCGGCGATGCCCTCGGCGAGCACGCGCTCGATCTCCGCGCGGGCCTTGAGGTGTTCGCCCTGCAGCGACGGGTGGCGCATCTGCATCCGCACCCTGGCGACCATCTCGCGGTCGGGCTCGCCGCCGTACTGCTCCAGCACGCAGGCGATCACGGCATCCCACAACGGCTCGTCGGCGGGGCGCTCCAGCAGTGCGGCGCGGACCCGTTCCTGGCGGTCCAGGCCGATCGCGCAGATCGCCTCTTCCTTCGAGCCGAAGTAGTTGTTGAACGTCCGCGGCGAGACCCCGGCCTCGGCGGCGATCTGCTCGACGCGGACGTTCTCCGGCCCGTGCTCCATGGCGAGCTTGAGCGCGGCCCAGCTCAGCGCGGCGCGCGCCGCCAGCTTCTTCCGTTCCCGCAAGCCCACGGCGGCGACACTACACACACTTTTTGCGTGCCGCGCAAATTTTCGCGCTGCGCAGAATTGGTCAGCCGAGCTCGTCCAGTTCGGCCAGTGCCAGCGACCACAGGCGGCACAGTTGCGCGCCGCCGCGCACCGCCTGGTCCATCACGAACCCGGCACCGGCGTGGTCGGCGTTGTCCACCAGGTACGCGCTCAGCCAGTGCCCACGCGGCAGCGGTCCGAGCGGGGCCAGCTCGCGCATCCGGCAGTCCTGGAAGGCCAGCTCCCGGTCCGAGCCGGGCACGCTGCCCGCGACGAGCCCGATCCGCCTGGACCGTTGCGCCAGCCACGAGGGCCTGCCGCCTTCGCCGTCCTGGGCGGTGGCCGCGCCGATGACGGCCAGCCTGGTCGCCGGGTCCGGCTCGTGGCAGGGCAACAGCACCAGCTGGTCCACCCCGGGCACGACCGTCCACACCGGACACGGCAGCCCGCGTTCCCACGGGGTGTGCCGCCACTCCCGGAGCGCGGTGGTCAACGCCGCCAGGAACACGTCGTTCACGGTGACCCCGTGCCGCCCGGCGACCCGGTCGAGCCGGAGGCGGTCGGCGGCGGCCCAGAAGAACTGCCGCTCCCCGGAACCGTCGAAGTGGGTGAAGGCGCGGCGTGCCAACGGCAGCGGCCGGTGCTGCGTGGGCAGCCAGCCACGGGTGGCGGGCACGTGCTGGGCCCGCCTGCCGCGCTGCCGGGGGATGGGCACCGGGTCGAACAGCCCGGTCACCACGTGGATGACCGACGCGGTGTCCAGCAGCGCCGAGTGCGTGGTGAACACGACGGCCCACTCGTCCTTGGCGTAACCGCGGATCAGCCACAGCTCCCACAGCGGGCGCTCGGTGCGCAGGTTCACCGACATGACCTGCTCGACCGCGGCGTTCAGCCCGGTCCCGGTGCGGCACACCCACTGCCGCACGTGCTGGGTGAGGTCGGCTTCTGGCAGCCCGAGGCGGGGCCATTCGGCGAGCCGGGGCCGCATCGCCGCGCGGAAGTCCTCCAGCGTCGGCGGCCTGCCCTCGAACCGGGCGACACCGCCGCCCACCAGAGCGCGCTCCAGCCCGGACGGTCGCACCTCGCCCGTTCCCTGGAGCAGCACGTGACCACCGCTTCGCGTCTCGCCTGGCAGTTCCCCTTCCGCTGATCATCACATCGGCCCAGGTGACCGGCAACCGGAACCCGTCCGTCCTCATAGGACGGTCCGGAGCCGGTCGGCGAACTCCTCGGGGTGGAACAGGAAACCGGAGTGCCCGCCGGGGAAGTCCGCGGTGGCCGCGCCCAGTTCCTCGGCCAGTGCCCGCGCGCACCGGGCGGCGGTGATGTCGCCGGTGTCCCGGCCCAGTCCGATGACGAGCGGTTTTCCCTTGAGCGCGGGGATGTCCGGCTGGTGGCGCAGTACCGCGGGCATGTCCTCGCCCAGGAAGAAGTCCAGGTTCGCCAGCCGTGCCGCGTCCGGTTCGGGCATGGTCGGTGGTGGGGTGATCCCGGCCAGGCCCATCAGCTTCGGCCCGGCGACCGCGGGCCCGGCTTCGCGGTGGGTGTCGATGATGTCGGTCAGTTCGGCGACCGCCTCCTCGGACTCCTTTCCGCGCAGCAGCGCCATCGCGGGTGGCTCGTGGCTGACGAGCGCGCGGACCTGGCCGGGGTGGCGGGCGAGCAGGTCGAGCGCGATCAGGCCGCCGATGCTGAAGCCGACGACCGCCGCGGGCTCGTCGGTGACCGCGGCCAGCACCCGGCTCGCGTCCTCGCCGTGCGTGCTCAGGTCGTGCTCGCCCAGGTCGCGGACCGGGCTCCGGCCGAGCCCGCGGCGGTCGTAGGTGACCACGGTGAAGTGGTCGGTGAGGTGGCGCACCAGCGGGTCGGCGCCCTCGGCGGTGCCGTCCCCGCCCTGGAGCACGAGCAGGACCGGCCCGGAGCCCTGGAGGCGGACGTGCAGGTCGGCGCCGGTGCCGGGCACGGTCTTCGTCGTCGTCATGCCCTCGAATGTAATGCATCAGATCTGATGCATCAAATCCGATGTATGCTGCCCCGGTGAAGGGCCTTGAGCTGTTCCTCCTGGGGCGCAGGCTGATGAAGATCGGCGAGCGCGCCTTCGAGCCGTCGCACTACCACCGCATGCCCGCGAGCGTCCGGACGGTGATGCTCGACGTCTTCGAGAACCCGGACAGCTCGGTCAGCGAGATCACCGCGCGCACCGGGTTCCCGCAGAGCCACGTCTCCGCGTCGGTGGCCCGGCTCAGGGAGGACGGCGTGCTGGTGACCACGGCTGACCCCAAGGACCGCAGGAGGACCCTGGTCCGCCAGGCGCCCGACGTGCCGAAGCGCGCCGCGAAGGTCGCCAATTCCACAGTGGACGACGCGCTGGCCGCGGCGCTCGGCACGGACGATCCGGAGGAGGTGCGGGAGACCGTGGAGTTGCTGGAGAAGCTCGCCGTGCGGCTGTGGGGGACTATGCCTCCGCTGCCGCCAGATTCGCCTCCGTGAGCACTCGCATCCCGGCCAGCTGGGCGAGCACCAGGGGAACCATCACCAGGAAGACGGCGGTGACGCCGAGCAACTGCGCGAGCAGCCCGCCGGTCGCGGCGCCGAGGGGCATCGAACCCCAGGCCAGCAGCCGGTAGCCGCTGTTGACCCGGCCGAGCAGGCGGTCGGGCGTGATGCGCTGGCGCAGCGACACGGTGATCACGTTCCAGATCATGATCCCCATGCCGCCGAGGAAGAACGCGCCGCCGATGACGAACGGGTTCGTCGTCAACCCGGGTGTGCCGACGATCCCCGCGGTGCCGAGCACGGTCAGCGTCAGCGCGCGCGGGCGCCCGAGCGCGCGCTCGACCCGTTCGGCCACGAAGGAACCCGTCAGGCTGCCGATCGCGAAGGTGGTCAGCAGCAGGCCGTAGGACCGTTCGGACAGCCCCATCGCCGACGACGCTCCGGCCGCGTGCAGCACGAACACCGCGAACATCGCGTTCATCGCGAAGTTCGACGTGCCGACCATCATCGCCAGCGTGCGCAGAATCCGGTGGTGCCGGAGGAAGCGCAGCCCTTCGGCGATATCGGCGCGCAGCGTCGTCGGCTGCTCGCGCTCCACCCGGAACGAGCCGCGCACCAGCAGTAGCGCCACCACCGCGAGGGCCCAGAGCGCCACCGGGGTACCGAAGGCGAGCGCGGCCCCGGCCGTGACGAGCAGACCGGCCAGCGGCGGGCCGATGAACTCGTTGGCGGTCAGCTCGGCCGCGTAGAGCCTGCGGTTGGCCCCGGAGAGGTGATCGCGCGGCACGATCTGCGGGATGATCGACTGCGCCGAGGTGTCGTAGATCGTCTCCGCGGTGCCGATGCACACGGCCACCGCGTAGAGCGCCCAGATCGAGCCGAACCCGGTCAGCACGGACACGGTGAGCACGCCGAGCGCGAGCGTGCGGACGAGGTTGGCGCCGAGCATGGCCTTGCGCCGGTCGAGGCGGTCGGCGAGCGCGCCCGCGGGCAGGGCGAACAGCAGCCACGGGATGGTGAGCGCGACCGCGAGGCCCGCGATGAGCGTGGGGGAGCGGGTGAACTGCACCGCGACCAGCGGTAACGCGACTTTCACGATGCCGTCGGCGAGGTTCGACAGGCCGGATGAGGTCCAGAGCGTCCAGTAGCTCCTGCCCAGGGGGTGCGTCATGCGATGGAGACTCACACATCGATTGGGAAAAATCCATCGATGGAAGAGAACTCCATCAAGCCTTAACCTGGACCGATGACCGACCGCCTGCGGGAGCGCCGCGAGATCACCGCCGACGAGGCCAAGGCCATGGCGCACCCGCTGCGCCTGCGCATCCTGCGGCTGTGCCGACAGCGGGAGATGACCAACAAGCAGCTGGCCGAACGGCTCGACCGCGATCCGGGCACGGTCCTGCACCACGTCCGGCACCTGGTCAAGGCCGGTTTCCTGGAGCAGGCCCCCGTGCGGACGGGGGAGAGCGGCGCGCTGGAGAAGCCCTACCGCGTCGGCGTGGACACGTGGTGGCTGTCGGCCCCGGCCGACGCGGTCCCCGGCACGGCGCAGGCGCCGATCGCCGCCTTCCAGGAGGAGCTGGCCGAGGCCGGACCGGACTCGGTGCGCACCTTCGCGCGGTTCATGCTGCACCTGTCGCAGGAGCAGGTCGAGGAGCTGGACCGGCGCATCTGCGCGGTGATCGACTCCTACATCGAGACCGAGGGTGAGCGCCTCGACCAGCCCGCGCTGGGCGGGATCTTCGTGATGCACCGCCTCGCCGAGTGATCCTCAGCGGGCGAGCGCCCGTACTGCCCGCAACAGCGTGCTGGGCCGCGCCAGTGACAGCGGGTGCTGGACCATCGTGGTCACCGAGTTCAGCCGGGCGTTGAGCTCGCGGTCCTTCATCGACGCGGTGAACAGCAGCTCGCCGAGCCAGCTGGTGATCCGGTAGCCCTTCGGGTACGGACCGTCCACGTGCGGCAGTTCGAGGTCGGCCTGGGTGGAGATCTGCCATGCCGCGTCGACCACCACCCGGACCCGGTCGAAGTAGCCGCGCGCGGGCTCGGCGGGGGAGGCGCCCGAGCGCAGGTGCGCCGACAGGCAGGACGCGTGCAGCATCGCCGAGGTCATGCCCTGGCCGTAGACGGGGTTGAACGAGGCCACCGCGTCGCCCGCCGCGACCAGGCCACCGGGCAGCCGGGACAGCCGGTGGAACTCGCGCCGCCTGCTGTCGGCCTGGTGGTAGGTGATCACCTCGCCCAGCGGTTCGGCGCGCTCGGCGATCTCGCCGAAGACCCGGGGGAAGTCCCGGCGGCAGCGGGCCTTGAAGTCGTCGAGGTCCCGGCTCGGCCGGTCCGCGCCGTACCCGGCGATGAGCATGATCCAGCGATCGCCCTCCACCGCGTTGATGCCGCCCATCCGCGCGACGCGGCCCTTGCCCGCGGTGGTCTGCGCGACGACCACCGAGGCGTCGCTGATCTCCGGATCGCGGCGGAACAGCGCCGTCGCGTAGTTGAGCTTGATCGGCATCCGCTTGAGCTCCGGGGCGGGCCAGCCCGCGCGCTCCAGCCAGTCGCCGAGCTTGCTCGACCGCCCCATGCCGTCCACCACCAGGTCCGCGGCCTCGGTCACCGCCTCGTCCGAGCCGGTCGGGGTGTAGCGGACGCCGGTGACCCGGGTCGCGGAGAGCTCGATGCCCTTCGCCTGGCCGGTGACCAGGGTGACGTTGCCGATGGCCAGGGTCCGGCGCCGGATCAGCGTCTCCAGGAACGGCCGCGTGCTGACCAGCGCGCCGCCGCCACCCAGCGGCGGGGCGCTCGGCCGGAGCACGCCGTTGAGGTGGATCCGCGCGCTGTCGTGGTCGGCGATCATCACGCCCGCGGCGACCGCTTCCTCGGAGAAGCCCGGGAACCACCGGTCCAGCTGGATCTGGCCCGCCGGGAGCAGGCCGTGCACCTGGCTGCCCTGGGGGACTCCCGGACGAGGGTCGCCGCCGGACTCCGTGGTGTCCCGCTCGATGACCAGGACCTCGTCGGCGTGGTCGCTGAGCACCCTGGCCGCGAGCAGCCCGGCCATGCTGGCGCCGAGCACCACCGCCCTGCGCATCACCACCCGCGCCCCCTCGGGCCGCTCGGCGGTGCTGATCTCGGCGAACAGGCGGGACGGAGAGGACGCCACCACACACTTCCCTCGGTCGGGTGAACGGGTCCTCCCCATCCTGCCCTATATCGCTACGAGTTCGTAGCGGTTGGGGGAGCTGCGCCGCCAGGCGACTGCCAGGAAACCGACGAGTCCGAACAGGGGCAGGGCGCTGACCGACCAGCTCAGCGCGAGCGGCGGGCCGGGCTGGTCGAGCACCTGGAGCCCGGTCAGCACGCCTTCGCCGCGCCCCGCGGGGCCGTCGATGGTGAACGCCAGCGACCACTCGCCGGGCCGGTCCAGTGACCGGATGTCCAGTCCCCAGACATCGCGCTTGCGCGGGTGCCGGGCCAGCGGCGCGGACCGGCCCCGCCCGGTGTTCTCGACCTGCGCCGTGCCCTGGAAGCGCTGTTGCAGCGTGCCGGACTTGCCCGCGATACCGCCGTCCGGCACGAAGGTGAAGTCCAGCGACTGCATCGCGCGCACCGGCCACGTGCTGAAGCCGACCGTCAGCCCGTACGGCCCGGCCTGCACCCGCTCGGTGTGCACGATGTTCACCGGCTCGTAGGCCGCCGCCGAGGGGGCGCTCACCACCAGCGCGCCGAGCGCGGCCAGTAGCGCGGAGAGGCGCTTGATCATCGGGTTTCCTCCTCGGTGGGGACCAGGGCGCGCAACATCAGGCCGAAGCGCCAGCCGAGGAACCCGGCGAGCAGGCCGAAGAGGGCGGCGACCACGCAGGTCATGGCGATGTAGTCGAACCCGTTGAGCGGGAACCCCCGGAAGACCAGGCGCTGCACCGGGGCGAGCGCGGTGATCGCCACCGCGCCCGCCGCGCCGAGCAGCGGGGCCACGAGGCGGGCCGACCAGCCGTTGCGGCGACCCAGCAGCAGCACGCCCTCCACCACGAGCGCCACGCCGATCAGGCTCATCGGGATCAGGTTCGGCATCGCGGGAACGCCCTCGACGTAGTCCCGCACCGGCAGCCCGACCGAGTCCGCGTAGGCGTGGGTCGCCCACGGCGTGAACACCCACAGCACCACCTGGAGCCCGGCCACGGTGACCGCGGTCAGCAACGCGGCGCCTGGCTGACGGAAGAACGAGGTGGCCATCAGCAGCAGCATGACCGTGGTGAACGCGATGCTGATGTCCACCACGTGGACGCCGCTGTTGGCGTCGTTGAAGGCCAGCGAGGTGATCGTGCAGAACGCCAGCAGCATGGCCACCGCGAGGAACACGCCCGCGCGGCCCCACCGCTCCCGCCGGGCCACCGCGAAGGTCATCAGCGAGCCGATGATCGTGGCCGAGACCGACAGCAGCAGGCCGATGTGCGGCGGTGAGTCGATCGTCGCGTCGAAGCCGTAGACCCCGTGCCACCACTGGTCCCACAGGCCGTAGACCAGGAAGACCGCCGCCGAGGTCCCGGTCACCAGGTAGGCGACGGGCGCGGCGAAGGTCCTGCCGAACACGCCGACCGCCCGGCCGCCCACCGCCGGGTCCAGCTCGCGGCCCGCGCGCTCGGCCGCCGTCGCGCGCAGCACCACGGTCAGCGCGGTCAGGCCGGTCACCGCGCTGCCCGCGTAGATGAACAGGTGCGGCAGCGTGAAGAACGTGTCCGGGCCGACGTCGATGTGCCACTGCACGTCCCAGCTGAGGCCGATCAGCGACGACATCGCGCCGAGCAGCACGCACAGCGCGGGCGCAAGTCCTCGCGTCCCGGTGGTCCCGGGGGCTGTCACAGCCATGGCTCTCCTCTTTCTCAGCTCACCAGCAACGGGAAGACGACGCGCTCGGTCCCCGCGGAGTCCCGCAGCACGACGGTGACCTCCCACTGGCCGGTCATCTCCAGCAGCACGTTCTCGGCGCGGTAGCGCCCCGGGCCCACCGCCGCGGTCTCGGCGAGCGGCATCGCGTGCCCCATGTGCATCACGGGCTCCAGCCGGACACCCTCCACAGTGGACTCTCCGGCGATCTCGACCTCCATCGCCGTAGTCCCCACGCGCGCCCGCTCGACCACCAGGCGCACGGAGTGCCGCGCCGAGCTGGAGTTCAGCTCCACCCGGCCGCCGCCCCCGCCGCCGAGCAGCACGAACCCGCCCGCGGCCACGAGCAGGACGACCAGGGCCACCGCCACCCAGCGCCCGCGCGTCACCGGGGCTCCTTGCCTGGTGCCACAACGATCTCCACCGGTTTGGTCATCAGGGAGTACTCGCGTTCGGCCTGGATCCACGCGCGGTAGCGGCCGGGCGATGTGAAGGTGTGCGTGAACGACACCTCCGGCCCGTACGCCGCGACGGTCTCGTCCGGGAGGCCGCCCGCGCCGCCCCGGGTCAGCGGCGCCATGTGGTGCACGTGCGACCAGGTCGCCGAGCTCGCCGCCGCGCGCCCGACCTCGGGCTCCTCCGGCAGCGGGCCGACGATGATCAGGTGGCCGACCATTCCCAGCCACGGTTGGAGATCGCGCTTCTCGCTCATCCGCGCGGTGATCGTCGTGGGGGAGCCGCCTTCGGCGCGCACGGTCTCGGTGGTGGGCACGGCGGGACGTGGTGTGCCGGGCAGGGTGAAACCCGTGGCCGACCGCAGCAGCTGCACACCGCCGCCGCGCCGGGCGATCTCGACGGAAACCGCGTGGTAGCCCGGTTCTGGCGCGTCGAGGTGCACGCGGTACTCGCCGGGAGCGACGCGGACCGGGTGCAGGTGCCGCAGCGCTCCGGACGGCGGCACGATCAGCAGGTGTGCCAGCGCGCTGTCGTGGATGAGCAGATCGTCCACCGGGCGTCCGCTCGCACCGTCGACGAGGCGCAGTGTCAGCTCAACGCCGTCCTGTACCGACACCAACACGTTCACCGGTGGTCGTGATTCGTCCACAGTGGACTGCGGGCGGGTGGAGTACGGGTCGAGGACGTTGTCCACCGTGGCGTCGATGTCCTCGCCGGGCACGGGCGGAGCGGGTGTGGAAGCCGACAACAGCGCCGCCGTCACCGCTACCGCCAAGGCCGCGACGACCCCGCCGCCGGGCACCAGGGCCAGCCACGATCGCCGTGCTTTCACCGACACCACAAGGGAAACGAACAACAACACACCCGCGGCAACGAACCCGCCGTAGGTCACGCGCTCCGCCGGAGAGAGCACGGAAACCGGGACCACGAAAGGAATGCGGGCGGTGTTGTCGATCACCAGTTCCTGTGGCCCGGGGAGGCTGACCGTGAGCGTGGCGTCGTGCGAGCCGGGCCGGTCACGCAGCTCGACCGAGGTCGCGCTCTCCGTGCGAGGCCCGCTCACCGAGCCGACACCGGTCGGCACGAGCCGCAGCGACAGACGGCCCGGCTGACTGCCCGCGTGCGTGATCACGTTGACGCGCAACGGTCCTGGCACCGCGTCCACCCGGCGCAGCACCACGGTCAGCTCGCGGGCACCCAGGGTCTGCGCGACGTGGATGTCGGCACCGGCCATCGCCCCGTCGGCGAACGCCTGTGGCGCGCCGCAGAGCAGCAGCAGGAACGCGACCAGCGCGGTGGCGGTGATTCTCATCGAGGCCGAAGGTAGAACGCGGCCCCGACAAGATCGTCACGGCGGCGGGGGACCGGGCATCCCCCGTGCGGGGGACATCGGCACCAGACCGTGCAGGTAGGCGTAGACGGCGGCGTGCACGCGGTCGCGGAGCCCGAGCTTGGCCAGCACGCGGGACACGTGGGTCTTCACCGTCTCCTCGCCGACGCACAGCTCCTCGGCGATCTCGGCGTTGCTGCGCGCGGCCGCGATCAACAGCAGCACCTCGAACTCCCGGCTGGTCAGCCGCTGCACCTCGGCGGGCTTCGACGGTGGCGCGATGCTCTTGGTGAACCGGCTGATCAGCCGCTTCGTCACCGACGGGTCGATCAGCGCGTCCCCGCGCACCGCCACCCGCATCGCGGAGATCATCTCCTCCGGGGGCAGGCTCTTCAGCAGGAAACCGCTGGCCCCGGCCCGCAACGCGCGGTAGACGTACTCGTCGCTGTCGTAGGTGGTCAGGACGAGGACCCTGGTGGCGTTGCCCGGCGCGCTGAGGATCGCCTCGGCCGCCGCCAGCCCGTCCAGCCGGGGCATCCGCACGTCGAGCACGGCCAGGTCCGGGCGCAACCGCGCAGTCTCCGCCACCGCCGCGCGCCCGTCCTCCGCCTCGCCGACGCACTCCAGGTCCTGCTGCGTGTCCAGCACCGCGCGCAGCCCGGACCGGAACAACGCGTGGTCGTCGGCCAGCAGGATCCGCACGGTCACACGAGCTCCTCGGTCGGCAGGCTGACCCGCAGTGCCCAGCGGTCCCCGGAGGGGCCGAACGTGGCTTCCCCGCCGAACAGCGCCACGCGGTCCCTGATCCCGGTCAGCCCCGAACCGGGAACCACGCTGTTGTCGTTGTGCCGCAACGGGTTCGTCACTGTCAGGATGATCTCCTCCGAGCGGTGGTCCAGTGCGACCTCGGCCGCCCCGTCGCCGTGCCGCAGCGCGTTGGTCAGCGCCTCCTGGAAGATGCGGTAGAGCGCGATGTCGACCGAGCCGGGCAGGTCCAGCGGTGCTCCGGTGGTGGTCACGGTGACCGGCAACCCGGCGGCGCGCACACCCGCGAGCAGCTCGTCGGCGTTGCCCATGCCGGGCTGGCGGTGCTGGCTGTCGTCCTTGCCGTGCAACAGGTCCAGCAGCCTGCGCAGATCCGTCATGGCCGAGCGGCTCGCCGTCTCCACCGCGCTGAGCGAGCGCTGTGCCGCGGCGTTGCCGTCCGCGCCCATGCCGAGCCGGGCCGCGCCCGCGTGCACGCCGATCGCGCTGACGTGGTGGGAGATCATGTCGTGCAGGTCGCGGGCGATGGAGCTGCGTTCCTCCGCGAGCGCGCGCCGGATCGCCGTCTGCGCCGCGTGCTCCTGGCGGTCGGCGCGGCGTTCGAGGTCGGCGATGTAGGCGCTGCGCGTGGTGGTGTGGCGGCCGACGATCCACGGCAGCACCGCGCTGGTGGTGATGGCGATCGCGAGCGGCAGCACGCCCGGACCGGGGAACTTGCCGTCGAAGACGTCGGCCACCGCGAGCGCGCCGATCGCGAGCAGGCCCGGTCCCGCGGGCAGCCACGCGCCGACCCGGTAGGCGGCCATCATCCCGCCGGTGTTGCAGATGTGGTGCGAGCCCGGATCGAGCAGGAGGGGGATGACGATCTGCACCGCCGCCACGCCCACCGCCACCAGTCCGGACCGCTTCGCCGAACTGGCCAGCGCGGCGTCGACGAGCAGGATCAGTCCGATCGCCACGACGTCCACCCAGCCGAAGGCGGGTTTGCGCAGGTTCGTCACGTAGAGCACCGAGTCGACGCTCATGCACAGCGCCGCGACCAGGCGGGACTGCCTGGTCAACGTTCCCCGAGTGTCCACCGCTGCCCTTCGCTCATCGTGCCGGGCGCAGCGTAATCGGCCCCCGCCCGCGAGGCGTCCCCCGCGCAGGGGAGGAGCACCGATTCCCCGAGCTACACTCACTCCGCGCCTTCGCCCACCCATCGGTGGGCCCGCGCAGAGGAGAGACGCCCGTTTCGTACTCATAACGGGAAAGAGAGCGCTCCCAAATCCCGTTATGAGTACGAAACGGAAAAAGCGACGCTGGGTCAGGGGGCTTGGAGCCAGGCGAGGGTGGTGGGGGTCGCGGCGAAGTGGCCCGCGTGCGCGGCTTCTGGGGCCCGGACCAGTTCGGCTGACGGGATGCGTTCAGACAGCCAGGTGGAGTGGCTTGCCGGGACGACGGTGTCTAGGTCGCCGTGCCAGAGGCGGACCGGGGCGGTGATGGTGGCGGGATCGAATCCCCACGGCAGGCCGTAGAGCGCCAGCGCGTCGTCGATCCAGCCGTCCAGGCCGGGGCGCAGCGCCTCGGTGAAGGCGGCCGAGAGCATGGCCGAAACGTCGGGCTGGGCAAGGACTTCCTGCTCCGCCTGGGGCAGCAGCCTCCGCATGTCCTCCGACCGCGCGTTGGCCAGGTGGTGTTCGACAGCGGCGCGTCCGAGCAGTGCCGCCGCCCCGCTCTCCTGGTTGCCGTGCATCATCCCAGCGGTCCAGTCCAGGCCCTCGGCGTCGCGCGGCGCCGTGCTGGCGAGGGTCGCGACGCGGGTGACGCGGTCGGGGTGGCAGGCCGCGAACGCGAGTGCGTGCGGGCCGCCGCCGGACACCCCGAACACGGGGAACCGGTCCAGGCCGAGCGCGTCGGCGATCGCCGCGATGTCGTTGGTGGCGTTGACAACCCGGCGTCCGATGTCCGGTGTGGACAGTCCGTAGCCGGGGCGGTCGTAGGTGACCAGGCGGACGCCCAGCTCGGTGAAGAGGCGGTCGTCCGGGTAGCGGGCCAGACGGCTCATCGGCGTGCCGTGCGCGTACACCACCGGGGTTCCGCCGGGGACGCCCCACTCCTCGACGGCGAGCACTCGGCCGTCCGCTGTCTGAACTTTCCGCATGGGGCGCAACATAATCGGCGGTGCTGGGCGGCACAGCCCGGTTTCACCGAGAGCGCAAGTCCGGCCCCCGGAACGTGCGGCGGTAGCTGCTCGGGGAGACGCCGAGGGCGCCGCGGAAGTGCTGGCGCAGGGACTCGGCGGTGCCGAAACCGGTGCGCGCGGCCAGCAGCTCGATCGGCAGGTCAGTGGACTCCAGGAGGTGGCGGACACGTTCCACGCGTTGGACGGTCAGCCACTCGCCGGGGCTCAGGCCGGTCTCGGCGCGGAACCGCCGGGTGAACGTGCGCCTGCTCATCCGCGCGGAGGCGGCGAACTCGGCCAGCCCGATCGGCTGGTCGAGGCGGTCGGCAGCCCACGCGCGAGCCACCGCGGTGGTGGTCGGCGCGGTCTTGGGCACCGGGTGCTGGACGTACTGCGCCTGGCCGCCGTCGCGCCACGGCGGGGCGACACAGGTCCTGGCGACCTCGTTGGCCACCTCGCTCCCGTGGTCCCTGCGCACGATGTGCAGGCAGAGGTCCACGCCCGCGGTGACCCCGGCCGAGGTGAGCACGTCGCCGTCGTCGACGAACAGCACGTTCGGGTCCACCCGCACCGCGGGGAAGGTCCGTCGCAGGTTCTCCGCCTCGCGCCAGTGCGTCGTCACCCGCCGCCCGTCCAGCAGACCCGCGGCGGCCAGCACGAACGAGCTGGTGCAGATCGCGGCGAGCCGGGTGCCGGGCCGGATCTCGGCCAGCGCGGCGGCCACCTCCTCGGGCAGGCCGCTCCCGGCGCACAGCGCGCGCATCGTGTGCGACGGCGGGATCACCACGGTGTCCGCAGTGCGCAGCGCCGTGGCGTCGTGCGCGACTGTGATGGCGAAGTCGGACGCGGTCACGACGGGGCGCCCGTCGACGCCGCACGTGGTCACGGTGTAGAGCCCCCGGCCGGACGCGTCGCGGGCCGCGCCGAAGATCCGCGCGGGGATGCCCAGCTCGAACGGGAGGACGCCGTCCAGCGCGAGCACGACCACGCGGTGGGTGGCCCGATCATTGGCCACGATGGCCCCCGGAACGGTTCTCCGCGGCGGCCCCGGCGGCGAGCCTGGGTGCCATGAAAATCATCTTGGTCCTGGCCGCAGTGGCCGGAGTCGGCTTCACGAACCCGGGAACGCCTTCGTGGACCGGGCTGCTGTCCCCGGAATCGATCACACACGACACACACACCGACACCTACCTAGCGTCCAACATCAACGGTGGTGTGGCCGTGAAGGACAACAACGGGTTCATCGCCCGGTTGTCCCCGTCCGGCGGCGCAGCGACAAGGTGGGTCGAGGGCGGCAAGCACGGCGTGACCCTGAACGCCCCCAAGGGTTTGGCGCTGACCTGGACCACCGTGTGGGTCGCGGACATCGACACCGTGCGGGGGTTCGACCGGACCACGGGCAAGCCGGTCGCGCAGATCCCGGTCCCCGGTGCCACCTTCCTCAACGACATCGCCGTGGGCCCGCGCGGTGAGCTGTACGTGACCGACAGCGGCGTCGGACCGGACGCGACGGG
Organism: Allokutzneria sp. A3M-2-11 16; assembly: GCF_024213555.1. GTDB lineage: Bacteria > Actinomycetota > Actinomycetes > Mycobacteriales > Pseudonocardiaceae > Allokutzneria. Next base: position 165,010 of record NZ_JANAVO010000010.1, read on the forward strand.
GGCGATCGTGCCGACGGGCACCGACGCCGTCCACGTGATCGACCGGGGCCGTGTCCGCCCGTTCGCCGTCGGTACCCACCTCAACCAGCCGAACGGGATCTTCGTGCGGCCCAACGGTTCCCTGCTGGTGGCCACCAGGGGCGCGGACCAGGTACTGACGCTCGACCGCACCGGCTCGGTCACGGCACGGCGCACGGTGCCGGGTCGCGTCGTCGACGGCGTGCAGGTGCTCCCGGACGGTCGCGTGGCGGCCACGACCTGGAACGGGCCGGGGCTGTGGCAGGTCAATCCGGACGGAACACACCAGGAGCTGGTCCCCGGCCTCGAACTGCCCGGCGCGGCGGACTTCTCCGTCGACCGCAAGCGGTCGCGCCTGCTGCTGCCCCTGTTGTTGGAGAACCAGCTGCGGACCGTGACCCTGTCCTAAGCTCCGGCCGCGCGGTGGAGCCTCGTGAAGCGGCTGGGCAGGACGCGGTGCTTGCGCACGACGGTGGTGGTCGCGGTGCGGTGCAGCGTGCGCCTGGCCTGCTTCGGGGCGACGCGGCCCTCGGGCTGCGCGTTGTCGCTCATGTGGTCGGAGATGGCCATCAGGACGAGCACGGCCAGCCCGGCGGCAACGCCGACCCAGGTGGTGACGATGGTGATCATGGGAGCCTCGCTTTCCTCGTGACAACACGAGAATGGCTGGTCAGCGGGCTGTTCCGGCTCGGCCTAAGGGCCGGGCGGCCCGGCCGGAAGGCTGAGTGACGCAGCGTGCGCGCCCCCGCACCCGCGGTGCGGGCTCTAACCTGGCCCGGTGACCACCGAGTTGACCTTGTTGCCGCGCGTGGCCTACCGCGACCACGAGATCACCGGGCCGCGGTTGCGGGGGCTGCTGGCGCTGCTCGCCGCGGACCTGCGCACGGGGTGCAGCACGGGGAGGCTGATCGAGGGCCTGTGGCCGGACGCGCTGCCGGAGAACCCCACGAAAGCCTTGCAGGTACTGGTTTCCCGCGTGCGTTCGCAGCTCCGGCCGGACCTGGTGGTCAGCACGCCGACGGGCTACCGGCTGGCGCTGGCCGAGGACCAGGTGGACGCCTCCGCGGTGGTGCTCAGCGCTGCGACGAGCGCCCGGCACGCGCGTGCGGGGGACCACGCGGCAGCGCTGGAGCACGCCGAAGCGGGCCTCGCGCTGTGGCGGGACGCCGAGCGCGGGGAGCCGGTGCCGGACGATCCGGTGTCGGCGCTGCGCGCTGAGCGGGCGGGAACCCACCGCGCGTTGAAGCGGGCGCGAGCGCTGGCGTTGGCGCGGCTCGGCCGAAAGGCTGAGGCGGTCGAACCGCTGGTCACGCTCGTGGAGGAGCTGCCGAAGGACGAGGAGATCCTCACCGAGCTCCTGCGCTGCGAGCCCGCGCCCGCCGCGCTGGCCCGTTACGACGCCTACCGCCGGGCGCTCCGCGCTGAGCTGGGCGTCGATCCCGGGCCGGAGCTCCAGGCGGTCTACCACGCGCTGTTGCGGGGCGAGACGCCCACGGTGCGGCACGGCGTTCCGCACGAACCCAACCCGTTGCTCGGCCGGGACGACGACATCGACGCGGTGCTGAACCTGCTGCGGACCTCGCGGGTGGCCTCGATCGTCGGCGCGGGAGGGCTGGGCAAGACCAGGCTGGCGCACGCGGTCGGCATGCAGGCGGAGCAGCGCGCGGTGTACTTCGTCGCGCTCGCCGGTCTGCCCGCGGAGGGCGAGGTGGTGCGTGCGGTCGCCTCGGCGCTCGGGCTGCGCGAGTCCGCCCAGTCCGATCTCGTCCCGGGGATCGCCCGCCTGGTCGGCTCCGAGTCCGTGCTGCTGGTGCTGGACAACTGCGAGCACGTGATCCACGGCGTCGCGGAGCTGGTGCGGGCGTTGGTGTCGATGACGGCGAACCTGCGGGTGCTCACCACGAGCCGCGCTCCGCTCGGGCTGTCGTCGGAGTCGGTGTACCTGCTGCCGGAACTGGGACTGCCCACGTCCGTGGAGCTGTTCGGCCAGCGCGCGCGGGCGGCCCGGCCCGACGTGGACCTGCCGGTGGGCGTGGTGGAGGCGCTGTGCGGTCAGCTCGACGGCCTCCCGCTCGCGGTGGAGCTGGCCGCGGCGCGGGTGCGGGCGATGTCGGTCACGGAGATCACCAGCCGGCTCCAGGACCGGTTCGCGCTGCTCCGCGGCCGGGCGAGGGACGTGCCACAGCGGCACCGCACGCTGCACGCGGTGGTCGACTGGAGCTGGGCGCTGCTCGACGCGGCCGGGCAGGCGGCGATGCGGGCGCTGTCGGTGTTCCCCGGCGGGTTCTCGGTCGAGGCGGCCGAGCGGCTGGTGGGCGCGGAGGACGCGCTGGAGCTGCTGGAGTCGCTGGTCGACCAGTCGCTGATCAAGGTCGCGGACACGTCGACCGGCACCCGCTTCCGGATGCTGGAGACCGTCAGGGAGTTCGCGGCCGCGCGCAGGGAGGCCGCGGGCGACTCCGCCAGGGTTGAAGAGGATTTCCTCTCCTGGGCAAGGGAATTCGGTGTGGAGCACTACGACCTGGTGTTCGGCGGGCCGACGCGGGAGGCCGTCGGGCGGGTCCGGGCGGAGCAGGACAACCTGGTGCTGGCGCTGCGCACGGGGGTGCGCCGCGGCGACGGGACGGTGGTGGCCGCGGTCTCGGCGACGCTGGGCGGGATGTGGGTGATCGAGTCGAACTACGCGCAGCTGGCGCTGATCACCCGCGAGGTCGCCGACGTGCTGTACCGCTTCCGGCCGGAGCCGGAGCTGGTCGAGCCGACCAGGGTGACGGCGGTGCTGACAACGACGACGACGTTCATGGTGATCGGACCGCGCGCCACCCGTTCCTACGCGGTGCTGCGCCGCCTGCCGCCGCCGTCCCCGCGGACCGTGTGCGGGGCGCTGGCGATCGTGCTGTGCGCACGGGACACGGCGGAGCTGGAGGCGATGTGCCTGCACCCGGAACCGTTCGTCGCGGGCATGGCCAACGTCGTCGCGGGCTACCTGTGGGAGAACCTGGGTGAGCCGGAGCGCGCGCTGGAGTACACGACACGGGTGCTCGACTGCTTCCGGGACGGGACGAACCCGCTGCTGATCAGCACCGTGCACGGGCGGCTCAGCGAGCTGTGCCTGCACCTCGAACGCGCCGAGGAGTCCCGGGAGCACTCGCGGGCCGCGGTGCGGGCGCTGGGTGGGTTCCGGGCGTTCAACACCACGCAGATGCGCCTGGGCCTGGTGCTGACCGACCTCCAGGTGGGCGATGTCGAGTCGGCCGAGCGCGGCCTCGCGGCGATCACCCCGGACCGGCTGGCCGAGGCGGTCGAGATGATCACCTTCGAGATGGCGGCGCGGGCGGAGGTGCTGCTCGCGCGCGGCGAGGTCGAGCTGGGGCTGCGCCAATGGCGGCGGGTCGCCGAACGGGTGGTGCTGGGCGACGACGAGAGCCCCGTCGCGGGCACCGACCAGCTGGGCGTCAACCCATGGCACGTCGAGGTGCACGGGGTGACCGTGGTCGCGCACGCGCGGCACGGCCGGACGGACCTGGTCGCGGGCATCGTCGAGAGCCTGCCGGACAGCCTCGCCGCGCTGCTGGCGGGCGAGCCGTTGCGGACCCCGTCGGTGCTGATGGTCCGCCCGCTCTGCGGCACGCTCCTGGTCGCGATGGGCATGGCGGACATCGCCAGGGGAGACGCGTCGGGGGTGCGGCTGATCGCGCTCGGGGAGTGCTTCCGGTTCCAGCGGGCGTTCCAGCCCACCATGTCGTCGGCGGCGATCCGCGCGGCCGCCGAGCACGCGGACGGGCCGGCGTACGCCGACGCGGTGTCGGAGTACGCCGGCCGGAGCCCGGACGAGCTGTGCCGGGACGCCCTCGACGTCCTGCGCGTGCGGGCTAGGCGGTGACGCGCAGCGGCAGCGAGCTGACGCCGGTCATGAAGGGCGAGTCCATGAACTTCGGCGGGTTCGCCGGGATCGTCCGCAGCACCGGGAACCGGTCCAGCATCAGGTTCACCGCGACGCGGCCCTCCAGCCGCGCCAGCGGGGCACCGAGGCAGAAGTGCACGCCGCGACCGAAGGCGATGTGCGGGTTGGGGTCCCGGCCCGCGTCGAACTCGTCGGGCCGGTCGAACTGCCTCGGGTCCCGGTTCGCCGCGCCGAGCAGCGGGTTCACCATCTGACCACGGGGGATGAGCTTTCCGCCCAGCTCGACGTCGGTTGCGGTGACGCGTGCGGTCGCCGCGAACGGGCTGAGCATCCGCAGCGACTCCTCGATGGCAGTCGGCACCAGGGAGCGGTCCGCGCGCACCCGCTCGGCCTGCTCGGGGAAGGTGTCCAGGCACAGGATCGTGTTGCCCAGCAGCATGGTCGTGGTGATGTGCCCGGCGACCAGCAGCAGCCCGGCGAAGTTCACGATCTCCGTGTCGTTGAGCCGCTCTCCGTCGACCTCGGCCTGGACCAGCTTGGTGAGCAGGTCCTCCCTGGGCGCGCGCCTGCGCTCGGCCGCGTGCGCGGTGAGGTAGTCGCTCATCGGCTTGAGGGCGTTCAGCTGCGCCTCGAGGTCCTCGCGCAGTTGGTCGTCGCCGTCGGCGAGGGAGAGCTCCGCCTGGTCCTGGAACATCGTGTCGACCCACGTGCGGAACAGGTCCCGGTCGCTCGCGGGCACACCCAGCAGTTCGGCGATGACGATCACCGGAAGCGGGTAGGCGAGCGCGGAGACCAGTTCGATCTCGTCCTGGTCCGCCACCTCGTCCAGCAGCTCCACGGTCACCCCGGCGATCCTCGGTTCCAGGTCGGCGACGATCTTCGGGGTGAAAGCGTTGCTGACCAGCCTGCGCAGCTTGCGGTGGTCCAGCCCGTCCATCTGGACCAGGTTGCCCTCGTTGAAGGACATGTCCGTGCCTTCCGGGAAGGCCGCGGAGAGGTCGGACTGGAACGTCGTGGGGTCGTTGAGCACGGCGAGCGTCTCGGGGTAGCCGTGGACGGTCCACATCCCCCGCTCCTCGTAGTACTCCACCTGGTGCTCGGCGGTCCCGCCGCGCAGCCAGTAGTGGTTCTCGTGGATGCCCCAGGTGTCCGCGGGGAAAGTCATGGTGGGAAGTCCTTTCTGCGAAGTCAGCGGGCTACGGCGCGGGAGAAGGCCCTGCGCGCCCAGAGAAATCCGATGAGCGCGATCAGCGCGCACCAGCCGAGGGCGAGCGCCCCGGTGCCGCCGACGAGCGGCGTGCCCATCAGCAGCCCGCGCAGCGTCTCGATGATCGGCGTGAACGGCTGGTGCTCGGCGAACCAGCGGACCGCGCCGGGCATCCGCTCCGGTGGCACGAAACCGCTGCCAAGCATGGGCAGGAACATCAGCGGCATCGGCGCGTTGCTCGCCGACTCCGGCCCCTTGGACACCAGGCCGAACGCGGCGGCCAGCCAGGTCATCGCGAAGGTCATCGCCAGCAGCAGGCCGAACGCGCCGAGCCAGTCCAGCGGGCCCGCGGTGGGCCGGAAACCCATCAGCAGAGCCACTCCGACGACGAGCGCGATGCTCACCATGGTCTGGATCACGCCGCCGATCACGTGTCCGGTGAGGACGGACGACCGGGAGATCGCCATGGTGCGGAAGCGGTTCACGATGCCTTCGGTCATGTCCACCGAGACCGACACGGCCGTCGCGACGCTGCCCGAGGTCGCGGCCATCAGGATGATTCCCGGTGCCACGTAGTCGACATAACTGCCGATGTAGCTCGCGCCGCCGATGCCGGTGCCCAGCGCTCCGCCGAAGACCCCGACGAACAACAGCAGCATCAGCACCGGCATGGCGACCGTGCTGATCGTCATCGACGGGTAGCGGCGCGCGTGCAACAGGTTGCGGCGCAACATTGTGACGCTGTCATGTATCGAGTCACGCACTGAGCACCTCCCGCTTGGAGTCGGTCAGTGCGAAGAACACGTCGTTGAGGTCCGGGGTGTTCACGGAGAACTCCTCGGCCTCCACCCCGGCGTCGTCGAGCTCGTCCAGCAGCATCCGCAGCGACCTGACGCGGCAGTCGCTCGGCACGCGCAGGCTGAGCCCGTCCTCGCCGCGCACGGAGTGCCCGAGCAGGCGCATGGCGGCGAGCAGGGCGTGCTCATCGGCGAACCGGAGCCGCACGTGCCCGCCGGGGATCAGCCGCTTCAGCTCGTCCGGGCCGCCCTCGGCGGCCAGCTTCCCGTTGTGCAGCACGGCGATCCGGTTGGCGAGCTGATCGGCCTCCTCCAGGTACTGGGTGGTGAGGAAGATCGTCACGCCGGAGTCCGCCAGTTCGCGGATGATCTCCCACATGGTCTGCCTGCTGCGCGGGTCCAGCCCGGTGGTCGGCTCGTCAAGGAAGATCAACTGCGGGCTGCCGACCAGCGTCATCGCCAGGTCCAGCCGCCGCCGCATCCCGCCGGAGTAGGTGGCGGGCAACCGTTTCGCGGCCTCCACCAGGTCGAAGCGCTCCAGCAGCTCCGCGGTGCGCCGCCGCCCCCGCGCCCGGTCGAGGTGGTGCAGGTCGGCCATCAGCAGCAGGTTCTCCTCGCCGGTGAGGAGCCGGTCCACCGCCGCGAACTGCCCGGTGACACCGATCGCGGTGCGGACCGCGTCGGGCGCTCGGCCGAGATCGTGACCCTCGACCCGCGCCGTTCCCCCATCGGGACGGATCAGCGTGGACAGGATCTGCACCGTGGTGGTCTTGCCCGCGCCGTTCGGGCCGAGCAGGGAGAAGATCGTCCCGGCGCGCACGGTCAGGTCGATGCCGTCGAGCACGACCTTGTCGCCGTAGGACTTGCGCAGTCTCTTCGCGGCGATGGAGATCTCGGGTGTTGAGGACATACCCCCCTCGTTTCCTTGGCTGTGCCGAGGAGGGTGCGTGCCGTGGGCTTTATCGCGGTTTCAGCGCGGTTTCAGCCGCCTTCGCCGAGTGTCAGGACGCAGTGACCGCGCAGGGTCGCGGTGCTGGCGGCACCGTTGACGGTGACCTCCACCTGCCCGTTCAGCGCGGGTGCGGTGTCGAGTTGGGCGTTCTCGGGCGCTGCCCCGCCACCGGTGGCGAGCAGCACCGACGCGGCGAGGGCCGCCAGCCGGGGAGACTTCGTCATGGGGGTGACGGTAGGACCCGGCGGGCGGGACCCCTCCCGCTAGCGGGCCTGGCTCAGGCTGAACCAGTTGCCGGAGTCGTCGCGGAAGATCGCCTCAACGCCGTACGGGCGCTCGGCGGGCTCCTGGAGGAACACCACGCCGCGCGCGGACAGCTCCTCGAAGGTCTTGCGGCAGTCGTCGGTGTTGAGCACCGCCGCGCCGAGCGCGCCCTTGGCGACGAGGTCCCTGATCTGCGCCGCGGTGGAGTCGTCGTGGCCCATGCCGCAGTCGGCCAGGATGATCTCCACCTCGGGCTGGTCGGTCGGGCCCACGGTGAGCCAGCGGAAGCCCTGCCCCGCGCCCTCGAACCCGTCGCCCATGGTGACGTCGGAGCGGACCTCCATGCCCAGCTTCTCGGTGTAGAACTCCTTGGCCCGGTCCTGGTCGAGCACGAAGACGCAGACGTGGGACACGCGGTTGATCATTGGTTCTCCTCGGTGGGTGAAGCGGTCGCCGCCGAGGCTAGGAGGACCCTCCGCCCTCGGGCTTCTCCTGGATTGCTGTCCGGGGCAGCGGCCTGGACCACGCCATCATGAAGCAGCCGGGGACCATCGGCCCGCCCGCCGTGCGCCGCCGGTACTCGGTCGGGCTGACGCCGACCAGCTCGGTGAACTTCGAGCTGAACGAGCCGAGGCTGGTGAAGCCGACGAGGTGGCAGATCTCGGTGACGGTCAGGTTGGCCGAGCGCAACAGGTCCTGCGCCCGCTCCACCCGCCGCCGGGTCAGGTACGCGCCGGGCGGCTCGCCGTAGGCGGCCTTGAACGCGCGGGCGAAGTGGTAGCGGGAGAACCCGGCCTCGGCGGCGAGCGCGTCCAGGTCCAGCGGCTCGGCGAAGTGCCGGTCCATCAGATCCCGCGCCCGCCTGAGGTGGAACACCGCCGAGGGCACGTCAGCTCCCCGTGCAGCGGAAGCTGTTGGCGGAGTTGGGATCGCCGTGACCGTCGTAGACCGGGACCCGCGGATGACGGCACAGGTCGCGGGTGGTCTTGGCGTCCGTGGAGGCCGCGGGCAGCGTGTCCGGGGCACGCCCGCGCTCCACCCACGCGATCATCGCGGCCATCGGGTCGACCGGCGCGACGCCCACCCCGGCGCCGCAGTGGCCTGCGCCGGGAGCCAGGAACAGCCGGAAGAACTCGTCGGTGCGGCCCGTGACGCGCTCGACCTCGTGCTTGTAGTCGATCGTGGTGCCAGGGGAGATCTCGGCGTCGGCGAGGCCGTGCCAGAGCAGCACCTTGCCGCCCTCGTCGCGCAACGCCGACAGGTTGGGCGCGGCGTTGGCCAGCAGGTGGTCGTAGGAACCGGTGGAGGCGGACACCAGCCGCTCGAACCCGGGGTAGTCGATCTTCGTGGTGTCCATGCGGGGATCGCGGCCGACGAAGTACCTGATCCAGTTGTCGGCGATGGGCAGCGGCGCGGCCCCGGCGAGCTTCGCGAAGCCCGCGCCCTTGACCAGGCCCTTCCCGAGCCCGCGCGGCCCGTCCCAGATCCGCCGCACGACCTCCGCGGTGGCGGCGGAAATCGTTGCGCCACAAGGGGTTTTCGTGCCGATCAGCCGCGCCGGATCGAACCTGCACGCCGCGGGGTCGCCGATCACGCGGTCCGCGACGCCGTCGAGCGGATCGCAGTCGTCGACCGCGGCCTTGGTGAACGCGTCGAACTCGCACGCGGAGGGGCGGGTGCGCTCCTGGTTCATCACCACCTGCGGCCAGAACTGCGCCAGGGAGAAGCGCGGCAGTTCGATCGCGGGCGCCCCGGCCACGATCCCGTCGTAGTCGCGCGGGTGGAGCTGCGCCTCCGCCAGCCCCTGCCGTCCTCCCGTCGAACAGCCGTTCCAGTACGAGTGAGCGGGCGGGCGCCCGTAGAAGCTCCGCGTCACCGCCTTGCCGACCACGGTCATGTCGTGCACCGACCGCGTGGCGAAGTTCGCCAGCAGTCCCCAGTTCACCCGGCCCGAGGCGTCCAGCGCCCACGCCGCCGGGCTGACCGGGTTGATCCCGATCCCGCCGTCCGTGGCCACGGCCGCGAACCCGCCCTTGACCGCGGGCGCGAGACCCTCCGCCGAGAACCCGGTCGCGAACCCGCCGCCCCCGGTGCCCAGGAACCGTCCGGTCCAGCCGCGCAGCGGCAGCCACACCTCGACCTTGACCCGCTCGCCCGCGTCCGCGTGGCTGAGCACCACCGTGACCTCGCACCGCGCGGGCACGCCGGTGATCGGCGGGCGCCCGGGGACTCCCGCCTCCCCGGCCGGGCGCTCGACCCCGGCCACCGACACCACCCTGGCCCCGGGGACCACCGGCGCGGGGACGGCCGCGCACGCGCTCTTCGAGGGGACGGCCGCGGGGAGTCCCGCGACGAGCAGCAGCGTCACGAGGAGGTGGCAGACCTTCTTCATCGCTCTCCATTGAGCCTTGAGGTGACCGCAGCCCCAACGGTAGGCGAATCGATGCAGAACGGGCCAATAAGGGATCTTGAAAACATGATGCCGCCGGTGTCCGGCATCATGGGGGTATGGCGGAGCGTGGTGAGTCCAAGTTCAGCAAGCTGCCCGGGCGCGTCCTGCCCCAGGAATGGGTGGAGGCCAAGGACCCCGAGCCGGTGCCGCAGTCGGTGCTCGACGCCGAGGCGAACCGGGAGCAGCGCGAGGCGATCAACCTGATCGAGCGCGTCGGCTGGTGATCATTCGCAGTGCGATCAGCCCACCGACACCCGGTACCAGCGCGGCGAGGCGGGCGCGCGGCGGTGTGCCCTCGCGCAACAGGGCCACCACGACGACCATCACGTAGGCGAACCCGTGGACCGGCCCGGTGATGGAACTGATCATCGGGTGGTGCGCGGTAGCGAGGTTCGCCAGCAGCACGACCAACGACACCGCCTCCACCATGGCGGGAGTTCGCAGCGCGATCATCTCAGGCTCCCGTCGTCGAGCCCGGTCGCACGATCATCAGCACGGTGACCGTCGCCCACAGGAGGTTGAACACCCCGCCCGTCATCGCGATGCGGCGGAGTTGTGCGGTGATGTCCGTGTCCGGGGTGGTCTCCAGGGTGTCGAGCACCCTGCGCTGGTCGGGCAGCACCGCCGCGATGAGCACGGCGGCGGCGACCGCCGTCAGCGCGATGGAGACCAGCAGCCACGCGTCGCCCAGCACGCCCATGCTCAGCGCCGTCGCCAGCCCGAACACCGGCACCAGCACGCCGAGCCCCGCGTAGACGCGGCAGATCCGGTGCAGGGTGCGCACCACCGGCAGCGCGGAGGACTTCGCCGCGCGGGGGAACATGCTCGCCGCCACGGTGACCGGCCCGATCGCCACGATCGCGGCGATGACGTGCACGCTGAGCAGGAACTTCGTCATGCGTGCACGCTAAGGACGCGACCAAGATCGCGGTAGTGGCGGGAATGCCACATGTCAACGAGTTCTCGCCACGCCCAATGTGGTCGGAATATTGTTCGCGATTCCCCGTGTCCCGCAAAGACGTTTCATGCCTCGCTTAGTCCGGACTGGCAAGCTGAAATCCGGAAGTTGCCGTGAAATAGATTTGTGATACGGGGAATAAATGACTCCTTTTCGTATTGTCGTCGTGGCTGTGCTGTCTTTCGCCGGACTGTCCTTCGCGGGACCGACCTCGGCCTCGGCCGACGCCGTCGAGATCGCCGATGTTCCCTGCGGGATGATCCGGGCGCTCGACGCCCCGCAGTACGGCCTGCCGAAACACCTGCACTGGCACAGGTGCGGCACCGGCAAGGAGCTGATCGAGATCCGCGCGGTCTTCCGTGAGACGACCTGGTGCGTCGGCCCGGGAGTGCACGACGTCTCCGACGCTTTCCAGGGACGTCAGGAGCCGGTGACCGTCAAGGCGATCGGCGGCTGCTGAACCACCGCAATTCGGGCGCGGTCCGTCGCGCATTGTGCGAAAGTACGGCCCGTGTCAGCGAAAGATGAATCGGCGGTCTCCGGTGAACTACTGGAGATCGCCGACGCGCTTCTGCCGGGAGCGCAGCTCGACTCCGCGCGACTGTTCCGCGGCGGGATGCACGACGTCGTCCTGGTGCCCGAAGTGGCCGCCGTGCGGGTCACCCGGAGCGCCGCCGACGCCGCGGTCCTGCCTCGCCGGACCGAGGTCCTGCGGATGATCGGCTCCAGCGGGCTGCCCTTCGCTGTCCCCACGCCCCTCACGCCGGTCACCACGTTCGGCGAGCGCGCCGCCGTCGCCCTGTCGTGGATCGGTGGAACCCCGCTTCCCGAAGGGCAAGGCGATCCGGCCCAGATCGGCCGCCTGCTCCGCGTGATCCGCGAGTGCCCCGTCAGCGCTTCGCTGGAAGCGCTTCTCCATGTGCCGCCCACGTATCCCGACGGCCGCCACTGGGGTCAGGTGCTCGCCGAGGAAGTCATCCCGCGCCTGCCGGTTCCGTGGCGCGACTCGCGTCTGCGTCGCCTCTCGGAAGCGCTGGCCATGCCTCCGGTTCCGGGCGCGCTGGTCCACGGAGATCTCGGTGGCGGCAACGTCCACTGGGACGCGAACGGGGAACTGGTCGGTGTTGTGGACTGGGACCTCGCGCTGGTCTTCGATCCCGCGATCGACGCGGCGTTGATGGCCTGGCACGGCTGGGAGAACGTGCGCGGCGCCGTGGACGAGGAGATGTACCGGCGGGCTCGGGCCTGGGACTCGACGATCGGGATCGGGTTCCTGGTGTCCGCGTTGCACACGAGGACCTTGGACAAGGTCGACGTGTTCGTGGAGCACATCGTGCGTGATCTTGCCGGTTCCGGCTCGGGGCTTCAAGTCTGAGTCGGCTGGGGTTTGTGCTTGGCCTGGTTGGGTTTCCAGCGTTTGTGGCTGGACTTCCAGCATGGGGTCGGCTTGACCTGGGGGCCCCTTGCGCGTGCCCTTGGGCCTCTCAGGGGCACGGGATGAAACCCCGGCCCTCGCGGGGGAGCGTATGGCACGCGCACCCCAGGTAAAGCCTCGATTTCCTTGTCCCCCTTACGTTTTGTCGGTTGTGGTGCTTGATGTCGCCCAGTTGAGGGACCCTACCCGAATGCCGACTTCGGTGACGCACTGGAACCGTTGGCGGGTAACGAATTCACCCGCTGGTACTTGGATGTCGATCTTGCCCCCTGAGACAATGGAAGTGAGTCGAAGGGGGGTGAATCATGTTGGATACCAAAGCAATCACAGACATGCTGACCGCCGAGATCCAGGTCAACGACAGCTACCGACTCTCCGAAAAGGACCACGTCGCGTTGCTGAAGGAGTTGGAGCGGATCAGTAATCTGCTCACCGCCGTGAAGACCGATGTCGCCACCCACGCCGAAGAACGTGGCCTGCACACCTCACGTGGATGTAAGGATCTCGCGATCCTGCTGCGCAGCGAACTCAATATCACCCCTGCCGAAGCCAACCGCCGCAAGCGTTTGGTACACGAACTACCGAAACTGCCCCGCACCCGGCAAGCCGTCTACACCGGAGCGATCAGTGGCGAACACGCGCTGGTGATCTCCGATGCGATCAAGCGCATCCCGGAGGAGTACGCGGCCAAGGCCGACGCGGCTCTGGCGAAGGCGGCACGGAAGGTGAACCCGCGTGATCTGATGGTGGTCGGCAAACGCGTGCGGCAGCACGTCGACCCCGACGGCGTCTACCGCGATGAGCAGGAAGCGATCGCGCGGCGCGCGGCCCGGATGGGCCGTGATCAGGACGGGTGCCTGCACTTCAAGACCACCCTCGATCCGATCGAGGGCGAGAAGGTCCAGAACTTCCTCTCGGCATTGGCCAAACCCAAGTCCGTCAACGGCGAGAAAGACCCCCGGACCTTCGAGCAGCGGTTGGCCGATGCCTTCATCGAAGCCATGACCATGGCGATGTCGATCCAGGACATCCCTGGTCTGCCGCGTTCGCTGCTGATCGTCACGATGGACTTCGACAACCTGCAGCACAAGACCGGCTGCGGGGAAACCCAGACCGGCCAGCCGATGAGCGCGGACCTGCTGCGGCAGACCGCCTGCGACACCGGAGTCATCCCGATGGTGCTCGGTGGGGAGGGTGAACCCCTCGCCTACGGACGCGAGCGGCGCCTGGCCTCCCTCGCCCAGAAACGCGCACTCGCGGTACGGGACAAGGGATGTGCCTTCCCCGGATGTGATCGGCCACCCTCGTGGACGGAAGCTCATCATGTGGTGCATTGGATCGACGGCGGGCCGACCGATCTCGACAACCTCGTCCTGCTGTGCGTGCATCACCATCACGTGATCCACGACCAAGACTGGGAGATCATCTTCGAGCACGGGATACCCAGCTTCATCCCACCGAAGTGGATCGACCCTGACCAGGTGCCGCTGCGGAACATCAGGGTGGACTGCCCACTCCGGTTGTAGCCCCGGCGTGGGCTGGAAGGCAAGGGGCGCAACGCAACCGAGGCTTTACCTGGGGTGCGCGTGCCATACGCTCATCGCGAGGGCCGGGGTTTCATCCCGTGCCCCTGAAAGGCCCAAGGGCACGCGCGAGGGGCCCCAGGTCAAGCCGACCCCATGCTGGAAAAGCTGGTCAACTCGGTGCCACGAAGACGCAGAACGGGTGCCCTGCGGGATCGGCGTAGACGCGCAGTGGCTCCACGGGGTCCTCGGAGCGGTCCCGGAGCAGCCGCGCGCCCAAAGCCAAGGCGCGCGAGTGCTGGGCGTCGAGGTCGGCGATCGTGGGAACGGTGATGTCCAAGTGCAGCATCTGCGGGCGCGAGCCGTCAGGCCAGGTGGGCTCGGGCTGGTGCGGAACCTGCTGGAAGGCGATCTGTGGAACGCCATCGGAACCGCGTAGCACCAACCAATCCCGGTCGGCGGGCGGCTCGTCACCGGGGCGGTAGTGGAGGCCGAGGAAGCGGCGGTAGAACTCGGCGAGCGCCCTCGCGTCGGGGCAGTCGAGCACGACCTGGCGCAGGGACGGGAACTCGGTGCTCATGGACGCATCATGACAGCAGAGCGTCAGGAGCTGGTGCGCTCCGCGATGAAAACGAACTCGCGGCCGGGGCGGTCGGGAGCGTCGCGGACGTCGGCCACGCGGAAGCCGGACGCGGCGAGATCGGACTCGACCTCCGAGCGGTCCCGGAACCGGACGGAGCCATCCGAGGTGAGCACGGTGCCCTCAGCGAGGAAGCGGTAGGTGTGGCGGAACGAGACGAGCGGGAGGCTGACGTCGGTGACCTCGAACAGCTGCTCCACCGGACCGAAACCCGGGACGTCGCGGGTCAGCAGCGTGGGCTCGGCGGCCCAGTCCTCCCAGACGCGGCGCTCCGGGCGGCGGGTCTCGAACACGAGGTGACCGCCCGGACGGAGCGCGGCACGGACCCCGCGCAACGTCCGGCTCCAGTCCGCGTCCGCGAGGATCACCGGTGCCACGTTGCCGGTCATCACGGCGAGATCGGCGCCGAGCGCGGGCACATCGCCCGCGTCGCCGTGAATCCAGGTGATCCGTCCGGAAGGGTCCTTCGAGCGGGCGACCTGGAGGGACGCCTCGGCGGGGTCGACGCCGACGACGGTGCGACCGCTGTCGGCCAGCAGGATCGCCAGGCAGCCGGTGCCGCAGCCGACGTCGAGCACGTGCCGCGCGCCCAACTCGTCGGCGACGGCGAGGTACACGGCCAGGTCGCCGCGATCGCCGTCGAACGCGTCGTAGACAGCGGCGAGGCGGGGGTGGGCGAACATCGCGTCAGGCACCCCGCGACCGTAGCCGCTCACCACGGTCGCGGTAGCGGTCCAGGAAGGTCTGCGTGATCTGCTGGAGCTTCTGCTCGCCGACATGTTGCCGGAGCGCGTAGACGACGAGCGAGCCGCTTCCCCGGCCCAGGCCGAAAATGGCTTCGGGGACCGGAGAAACCACGATGGAGGTGGTGGCGTCGCGGACCTGTTGGTCGAACTCGTACAGCTCCTTGAACGAGTCGTCGAACCACTGGTGCGCGGCCTCGTGCACCATCACGAACTCGTTGTGCCCCAGGTCGAACAGGCTGGAGGTCGGGAAGGTCGACAGCGTGGCGTTCTCCAACGCGGCGGTGTTCTGCGGGCGAATGCCCGGCACGCCGAGGACGCGAGTGCAGCAGCCCGTTGGCGGCGGCGTGCCACCCCTCCGGCACGTCGACGCGGAAGACGAACTGGGCCTTGTCGGAGGGGTGACCGTTGCCGGGGAAGAACAGGTGGGCCCGATCGGGCTGCGCCCAGAACGAGAAACCACCGTCGTCGTTGCGGCCCCAACCCGCGGAACTGTCCACAGGGGACGGAACTTTGGCGTCGCGATCGGCGACCATCGTGCTTCGCGAGTCCATAGTGGACACACCGGGCGCTCGCCATCGCCGCGGCTGGACGCCGCCGTGGCGTGCCTGTCATGCGGCCCACTGTGGACCGGCACGCGCACGGCGGCCTCCGCCTTCCGGTCACCCGGCATCGGTCATCCGGTCAGGTCGTGGTTTCGTTCGACCGTCGCCGTGTACTGGTCGAACAAGGACCGGGCTCAGATCCCGCAGCTGGAAGCCGACCAGAAGCGGCCGGAGCGGTGATCGACGTGGGTGTGGTCGCCGTGCCCGGGGTAGCCGGGGCCGAGGATGCCGTTGAACCCGTGGTTGCGCGCCTGCTGGGCCAGCCTGCACAGCGTGTGCGGCCCGGCGCCGAGGTCGACGGCGTCGCCGTAGAGGTGACGGCTGTTGGACGCCCCGCCCGCCGCGTTGTTGCACGCGACGCTGCGGAAGCCGCTGGTCACCCGGATCGCGCCGTCCCCGAGGGCGTGGCGCATCGCCTGGAGCTTCCACATGGACACCAGGGCGTTGGCCCGGGCCGTGGCACTGGAGACGGCGCCGCCGCCCCACGTGGAGTTGCAGGTGTTCAGCTCGGCGTAGGAGAAGTTCACCGGGGTGCAGTCGTCGTCCTGGAGCTGGTAGATCTTGGTGAAGGTCTGGCCGCCCGCGATGCCGTCGCCGGGCAGCCCGTAGGCCTGCTGGAAGCGGGTGACCGCGGCCTTGGTGGCCGGGCCGTAGTCGCCGTCGATGCCGAGGACCGCGCCGTACCCGGGGTAGCCGGACACCCGGATCTGGAGCTGGCGCACGTCCTCGCCGTTCATGCCTTGGGAGAGCGTTCTTCCCCAGGTGTAGCAGCCGTCCGCGTGCGCGGGGGCCGCGGTCACCGTGAGTCCGGCGACCGCCAGTACCGTGGCGGTGACGAAGGAAATGATCTTGTGCAGCACGACAACCTCCTGGTGCAGGGGACAGGAGTTCGACCTGGAGGCTAACCCGTTGCGACACAAGGACTTCTAGGCTGTTCGTCCCATTGCGGATGCGCCGCGCGCCCCACATACTCCTTAGCCACGCTAATGAGGTGGAGGTTGCGGTGGCTACTCGGCTCGACGACGACGTGGTGCTGGTGCGCGGGGCGGCCCTGGCCGACGGGCGGTCCCCGGAGCTGCGCCGCGGGGTGTCCCTGTTGGTCGAGCGCGGGGTGGTGACGGGGATCGGGGACGCCGGTCACGAGCCCCCGCCCACGGCGCGGGTGATCGACGCCTCCGGTGCCACGATCATCCCCGGCATGGTCGACTCGCACTCGCACCTGAGCATGCCCGGTGGGGCGCAATGGGTTCAGCGCGGTTTCGACAGCACCGAGGAGCTGCTCGCCGTCGCCGAGGAGAACGGCGACCTCATGGTGCGGGCCGGGATTCGCTGGGCGCGCGACGTCGGAGCGCCCCGCAGACCCGATCCGGTCACCGGCGGCGAACGCGCGCTGAGCCTGCGCCTGCGCGACGAGTGGCAGGGGCGGGTCGATCGGCCCTACATCCGCGCGGCCGGGACCTGGCTCGGCAGGACCGGGGCGCTGCCGCACGGGCTCGCCGTCGAGGTGGAGCACGGGGCGGATCTGCTCGCGGCGGCGCGGGTCCAGCTCGACGACGGCGCCGATCTGGTCAAGCTCTACCTGGACGGCCCGGACCGCGACACCCCGCCGTTCAGCGTCGACGAGGTGACCGCCGTCGTCCGCGAGGCGCACGACCGCGGCGCGCGCGTCGCCGCCCACTCCGGCATGCTGCACGGCTCCCAGGTCGGCGCTGCCGCGGGCGTCGACAGCATCGAGCACGGTTTCCAGCTCGACCGCGACGCCGCCGAGGCGATGGCGGCGGCGGGGACGGTCCTGGTGTCCACGCTCGGGGTGATGCACTCGTGGCTGACCTTCACCGATACGTCCACTGTGGAGCGGTTCACCGCGCCGGAGTCCCGCGCGACGATCGGGGCGCGGCTGGAGGCGGCCGAGGAGGGCGTGCGGCTGGCCCACGCGGCCGGGGTGTCGATCGCGGCGGGCTCCGACTTCGGCGGGGGTTCCCTGCGCGCCAACCAGTTGGCGTGGGAGGCCGAGGCGCTGATCCGCGCCGGGCTGCCGCCGCACGAGGCGCTGGCGGCGCTCACCTGGCGCGGCGGTGACCTGCTCGGCGATCCGACCGCGGGGCGGCTCGAAGTGGGTGGGCCCGCGCACTTCTCCCTGGTGCACGGTGATCCGCTGTCCGATCCCGCGTCGCTGTGGCGCATCTGGCTGACCCGGTGAATTCGAGGAGAATCGAGTGATCTCAAGTCCCTGAATTCGCTGACATGTCCGGGAATTCTGCGGCTGTTAGTCTGAGGCCACATTCAGGGGGCTTTCTTGGGAAAGGTATTTCTGTGAGGAAACGCTTCCTCTCGTTGGCCGTCACGGCCGTCATCTCAATGGCGGTCTGGACGTCCGCCGCCGGAGCCGCGGAGCCGATCGGCTGGACCGAGTGCGGAACCGAGTTCAAGGGCGAGTGCGCCGAGATCGAGGTTCCGATCGACTGGGCGAAGCCGACCGGCGAGAAGTTCAAGTTGGCGATCGGCAGGCTGCCCGCGCTGGATCCGCAGAAGCGCATCGGCGTGCTGTTCGCCGGGCCCGGTGGCCCTGGGGTGTCCGGGATCGACGGGTACATCACGGGGCGTCGTATTCCCGACAACAGCCCGCTGCGCCAGCACTTCGACATCGTGAGCTTCGACCCGCGTGGCGTCTCGCGCAGTCACCAGGTTCGGTGCAGCTCGGAGCTGCTGAACACGCCGAGGTGGGAGGTCCCGAAGAACGAGGCGCAGTTCAAGGCGCTCAGGGACGTCAACGCGGCCATCGCCGCGGACTGCCGCAAGCACACCGGTCCGCTGTTCGACCACGTTGACACGATCAGCGCGGTCCGTGACATCGACGCGGTGCGCGCCGTGCTCGGCGAAGAGCGGATCACCTTCTACGGCTCGTCGTACGGCACGATGCTCGGCCAGCAGTACGCCGAGTTGTTCCCGAGTCGGTTGCGGGCGAGTGTGCTGGATTCCAATGTGGACCACAGCATCTCCTCGGCCTACGAGTACCTGCGGACTACCGCCGAGGAGCTGGAGCGTTCGCTCGGGGAGTTCGCCGGGTGGTGCGCTCGCACCGCGGCGTGCGCGCTGCACGGGCGTGATGTCGTCGCGGTCTGGGACGGCCTGCACAGCCGGGCGGTGGCCGGGAAGCTGCACGATCCGGAGAACGGCAGGCAGATCATGCCCGAGTCGCTGCGCGGTGACCTCGACGCGTGGATGTACACGCCTGCTCGCGACTGGTTCAAGCTGGCCACCCACCTCGCCGAACTGCACGCCGCGCCGAGTGCCCGGTCAGCCGCCCCGGCTCCGGTCGTGGAGCTCAGGCAGAACAGTCACCAGGCGATCTGGTGCTCGGATTTCCGGTGGAACGTCAACACCTTCGCGGAGTTCGACGCCCACCTGAAGCGGGTGGAGCGCGAGGTCGCCCCGCACGCGAAGCTGTCCCCGTGGTGGACGGATGTGGGTTGGTGCCTGGGCTGGTCTGGGCCGGTGAACAACCCGCAGCACAAGCTGAAGATCAAGAGCACGTCGACGACCCTGGTGACCACCTCGCGCTTCGACGTGGCCGCGCCGCTGTCGTGGAATCTCGCGGTGCACCGGCAGATCCCCAACTCGGTGTTGCTGCACTACGACGGCGCCGGTCACGGTCAGCGCGTCAACAGCAAGTGCGCTTGGAAGCACATGACCGACTACCTGATCACGCTGACCACTCCGCCACCGAACACGCACTGCCCGGCGGAGTACCCGACGACGCCGCCCGCGGCCGCCTCGACCAGGGCTGGCGAGCGGCCCGCGTTCCGGAACTGAGAAAAGCCCGCCAGGCTCGACCGAGCCTGGCGGGCTCTCACACGGTCCGGTTACTTCCTGGTGAGCTTGGCCAGCTGGTTCGCCGGGGCGGTCAGGTACTCACCCGCACCGCCTGCGGCGAGGGTCTCCCGCGTGCCGGGAACCGTGGTGATGCCGAAGAAGTTCGCCGGTTTGCCCGCCAGGCCGGTCCCGAGAGCGGCCTCGGTCCACCGCGTGCCGTCGAAGTGCAGGAAGAACGGCTCGTGCGCCCCGTCGGAGCGCTGACCTGACACCCAGGCACCGCCGTTGCCGTCCGGCGTGGCGGTGGCGATCTCCCCGGCGACCGCGGGGAGGTCCCGCCGCACCCAGGTGCCACCGACGAGCTCGACCGCGACGGGCCTGCTCCCGGCGCGCGGAGCAGGGGTGGACTCCCGGACGTCCGCCCGCGCGGTCTCCGTGGAGCCGACCGCGAGCAGGTTCCCGCCCCGCTCGACGAGGTGGGCGAGGTAGGCGTTGCCGAGGTCGGGCAGCGTCATCGGCCGCCACGCGGCGCCGTCCCACCGCTGCGCCGCGGCCCGGCCGCCCTCGTTGCCGACGATGACCGGGTTCTTCGGGTCACCGCCGAGGGTGTAGTAGAAGCCGCCCGCGGGCGCGGGCAACACCGTCCACTTCGTCCCGTCGAAGCGCTGGACGTACGGCTTCCCGTTGGCGTGGTCGGTGTTGCCGATCACCCACACGTTGTCGGGCGCGAACGGGACGACGTCGAAGAGCCCGGCTTCCGTGCCCCCGGCGACGGGGGCGATGGTGACCTCCGACCACTTACTCCCGTCGAAGCGCACCAGGCCGACCTTGCCTCCGGTCGCGTCCTGCCAGCCGTTCTTCGCGCCCCAGACGTCTGCGGGACCCACCGGCGCGACCCGGAACACCTGGTCGTTGCCGTCACCGGGCACGGCGTACTCGGTCCACTTCGTTCCGTCGAAGCGCAGCGCGAGCGCGCGGCCGTGCCGGTCCTTGATGTCCTGGCCACCCACCGCCCACACGTCCCTGGAGCGGACGGCCGCGATGTCCCACAACCGGTTCTCTCCGGCCGCGGGAAGCGCGCCGGCGGACTCCCAGGTGCCGGGCGTGGGCGCGGCGTGCCCGAGACCGGTGAACGAGGCGCTCAGCGCGACCGCCACGGCCACCCGGACTACATGTGAAATGGGCACGAGGGCCCCCTTTCGGAATTGAACGAAACAATCACGAGAAGCATTAGTCAATCCCCTTGGGGAAGACAAGCAGGGTCCCTGCAAGTGAAATTGGAATCTCTGCAAGGGTTTATCTCAACCTTGTCCCCAAAAGGGGTTACAGGGAGGATCGTATTTCCTGAATCATTGTGGAGGGCTATCGCCGCGCGGTCGCGGTGAGGCGGCCGTATCCGATCACGTGGCTGCTCATGGTGAACGCCGCGACGGCAGGAGTGCTGGTCGCCGCCAGGTCCAGGCCGGGGACGTCCAAGGCGTAAACGGTGATCTTGTAGCGGTGGTTGATGTCCCCGGTCGGCGGGCACGGGCCCAGATAGCCGCGGGTGCCGGCGTCGTTGGTCCCGGACACGGCGTTCGCGTTCGCCTGCGGGGTGTTGCCGAGGCTGGTCCGCGTCGCCGGGATGTCCCAGGTCATCCAGTGCCAGAAGCCGCTGCCGGTGCTCGCGTCCACGTCCTGCATCGACACGGCGAAGCTGCGGGCCTCGGGCGGGGCGTCGCGCCACTCCAGGCGGAGCTGCTGGTTGCCGCCGGTGCAGCCGAAGCTGTTGGCCCACGCGGCCGGCGGAATGCTGCCGCCCTCGCGCACATCAGGGCTGCTCAGCGTGAACTTCTTCGCCTTGACCGGGATTCCGGCGCGGACCTCGGTGTGCCCGAAGCCGCTGTCGGGCGCGGGCCCGGTCTCGGCGGTCGCGCCGATGCTCACCCCGGTGATGAGCGTGGCCGCGCCGACCAGCATGCCGACGATGCGAACAGGTTTCTTCACGGGCTCCTCCGGTGGGTTCGACGATAAGGCGATCGACCATAGGGAGGATAATCGATTTTTGCAACGATCGACTAAGGGATTTGGGCCAGATGGTCCTGCAGCGTCGCGTGGCGGAACTGGTAGATCGGGCCGACTGTTCGCAGCAGGTTCCGCTCGTGGCTGTCCTCCAGGAACCGCATGAGGCGCAACGGTGTGCGGTAGCGGAGGGTGAACCAGACCTGGGTCACGGTGGTCAGCCAGGCGCGGCCGTAGAGCACGCCGTAGACCACGCCCAGGGCCAGGCCCGCGGCGAGCGACTCCACGAGCGCGTTCGCCCGCCCCTCGCTGAGCCCGTACACCGAGCTCGGGTAGGCCAGCCAGCTGTTGACGCCGCTGGCGACGCCCACCGCCAGGCCGACGGTCGCCCACAGCCGGAAGTCGCCGCGCCACGCCCGGAGCGGGCCGGTCGGCACGGTGTTCGCCGAAGCGGGGCCGTCGGTGAAGGCGCCGGTCAGCCAGATCAGCGGAGCGATGACGAGCAGGCTGGTGATCACCCCGTTGAGCCCGTGCACGAGACCGGTCACCAGGGTCCCGGCGCCGTGCAGCGTGAAGGCGACGGCGCCGAACAGGCTGTTCGCGACTCCGAGGGCGAGTGCGAGCAGCAGTGCCGAGACGATCCTGCGGGCTGACCACAGGCCGCGACCGACGCTGAGCGACTTGAGGGTGGCGCCGCCGCGAGTCCTCGCGGTGATCCCGAAGGAGACCGCGAAGGCGTAGCCGAACGTCGACACGCTCAGGCTCCATCCGCCCGTGTACAGGCCCGCCGCGAGTGACACGGCGAGGCCGCCAGCTACCGCGGCGATCACCCGGAGCGCTCGTGGCGGGCTGGAGGCTCCGGTGGTCAGGTTGAAGGCGAGGGTGACCGCGAGGCTCGTCGGTAGGCCGAGGGTGATCGCGTACCACAACGCGACCTCCGGCCAGATCCGGAACCCGCCGAGTAGCAGGCTGGCCAGGCCGAAGACGGGGCCGCTCAGGATCATCCCGCCGAGCACGCTGAACAGGGTGCGCTGCCACGCGGGGAGCCACGCCGCGAGCGTCCACCAGGCGAAGTCCCGGTTCTTGTCCTGTGCGTTGAGGTTGCGCGCGATGCGGGCGAGGGTACGGCCCGCAGTGTCCACTGTGTACGGTGCGGACGGCCGCCCAGGGCGAGGTGTGTACGCGGCGGGGACGGTGTGCTCCAACAGGTGTCGCTCGATCGCGGCGACATCGGGAAAGCGTTTGGTGTCAAGGAGTTCGTTGACCGGACCGATCCCGTCGTGCGCCGCGGCCGGGCTGTAGATGTCGCGGAGCAGGGTGACGCGCAGCGGGCTGGTCATGGCCTGGGCGATGGGGCTGCCGGGCTGTTTGGTGAGCGCGGCGGCGAGTTCTCGCCATGGCGCGGGCGGCGGGGCGAAGGGCCGCAACAGGTAGCGAGCGGCTTCGGCGGGGGCGAGGGGTTGCGGCTCGACTGCGGCGGCGCGGGTCAGCGTGTGGTGCTGGGCGGCGTCGGCGAACGCGGTGGTGCGCGAGAGCAGGACGAGCCGGAAGGTCGCTTGTTCGCTCAGCGCCTGGAGTGCGGCGGCGTGGGCGGCTTCGGGCAGTTCGTCGAGACCGTCGAGGAAGACCGCGACGCGGCCGTGCTCGACCAGGCGCTTGGCGAACCGGCGCCCACGGCCACCGCGCAGCAGTGCGATCTCGGTGAGCTTGGCGCCGACCCAGTCGGTGACCGAGGTGGTGTCCGGGTCCCAGTCCCGCAGGGTGAACAGCACCGGCACCGGGATGCGGCGCCGCTGCTCGGCGGTGGCCGTTTCGCGGTGGTGCAGCGCGTCGAGCAGCAACAGCACCGCCGCCGAGCTCTTACCGGTACCGGGACCGCCGGTGATGACCAGCCGCCCGGACGCGAGCCCGCCGTAGACCTTGAACAGGCTCGCCCGGTCGCCTTGGCGGAGCTGGGCCGGGGTGATCCGGGTCAGGCCGGGCAGCGGCGCGAAGGACGAGCCGTCGGTGCGGGCCGTGGTGGCTTCCGAGGGCGGGCCGACCACGGTTTCGTTGCGCCGCCACTTGAGCTCCAGCGGCGCGGGATCGCGCAGCAGCCGTGTGCCCGCGGCCCTGCCCCACTGCACCGACATCGCCGAGGCCAGCCGATCGGCGATCCCGTCCAGCTCGTCGTCGACGGGGGCCTGCGGGACCGGCCCGCGCTCGTCGGCCGACCGGCGCTCGGCGAGCATCGCGCGGAAGAGCTCCGCGGCGCGCGCGCCATCGTCGTCACCGCCGCCGAGGGCCCTGGCCAGCCGCTCTGCCTGCCGTTCGTCGGTCGGCGGTCGCTTGCCGGTGAGGATGACGCTGACGCGATCGCGGGCCGAGATCCCGAGGTCCTTCGTCCGGCCGTGCTCGATGATCTTGGAAAGGGACGGCCACCCGTGTGCCGCGTGGATCTCGTCGTAGTGCTCCAGGAGCCTGCGGTGCGGTCCCGATTCGGGCCAGTTGTCCCGGTTGATCCCCCTGCCGTTGCCCCAGCCCCTGGCCACGAAGCCCCTCCCGATCGTCCACCCGGTGTCCGCTGATCACCGCTCGTGAAGCTCTATCACAGCTGGTCACCGGTGATCGGTGGTTCGTGTGCGTCCGCTGTTCCCACCAGTGGACGAGCAGCCCCGTGCCTGGCCGATTCACTCGGTGGCGTCGGCTGTTCTGAGGAAGGGATCGCACATGGGCTACAGGAAGGGCGACTCGGTGGTCGCCAAGAAGGACCTCGGTGGCGTGCTGAGCAAGTCCGTCCCGCGCGGGTCGAGTGGCGTCGTCACGGAGACGTTTCTCGGCAGGCCCACCCGCGTGGCGTTCCGGGTCGGGAACCAGACCGTCGAGCGTTCCGTGAACGACCGCGAAGCCGGCTGATCCCACTGGCCCCCGCCCCG
The DNA here is from genome assembly GCF_024213555.1 of Allokutzneria sp. A3M-2-11 16. Taxonomy (GTDB): domain Bacteria; phylum Actinomycetota; class Actinomycetes; order Mycobacteriales; family Pseudonocardiaceae; genus Allokutzneria. The sequence continues at coordinate 189,237 of NZ_JANAVO010000010.1, forward strand.
CGTCCGGGGCGGGGGCCAGTCCGACCGACGAACGGATGAGGTGGGGAGATGACTGCACGGGAACGGCTCCGCGTGGTGATGCCGTGGCGGGTGGCGGAGTCGCTCTACGGCCCGTACACCCTGGTCCAGCATTTCGAGCTGGCCAACCACGACGAAGTCCAGCTGACCGAGGACGTGCGGGTCCAGGACGTTCGGCCCGCCCTGGAGTGGGCTTTGTCCGCGCGGACCCTGATCACGCTCGGCGTCCTGATCACCGTCGTGAAGTGGATCAGTGCGCCGGTGAGTCCCTTTCGCGCGATGGAGGACTGGCTGCTGCACGCGGGCATCAGCGCGGTGTTCGGACCAGTCGGCCTGCTGATCGGGGCCGGGGTGCTGGTGTGGCTCGCCCAGCCCGCGCACCGCGATGCGACGCGGCTGGCCGTGCGGCGCCCGATTCGGGTCGCGCTGCTCACCGCTCTGGTGATGGTGGTGACCTTGGGCGGTGTGTTCAGTCGCGTGAACCTGACGTTGGGGCACGCGTCGCCCCTCATGCTGCCGGTGGGGATCGTGATCAACCTGTGGGTGATCGTGTTCTTCATCTGCACGCTCTACCTGGTGCACCACAATGGTTTGTCGCATCGCGGGCACCCGCTGCTGCGGCCGATCACCACCACTTTCCTGGCGTGGGCGACCGCGATCCTACCGTTCGTGCTGCCGCAGAAGGGCCTTGAGCCGACGCCCGGCGTGATCACCGTCGCGCTGCTCGGGTCCACGGTGGCCACCGCCATCAGCGTCTGGGAGTGGCGTGCCGCGCAACGGGTCTAGCTCGCCCGCACGTAGATCGAGACCAGCAGCCCGACCACCACCACGGCCAGCGCGAGCAGCGTCCACCCGGAGTTCCCCGCCTGGCGGCCCGTTCTCTCCGCCGCCGGTGGCACGTAGCCCGGCGGCCACGGCATCCGCTCCGCGATCTCCGCCCGCCTCCGCTCGGTCCACAATGGACAGTGCGGGTCGATGTCCTCGTCGGGCGCGCAGGGCAGGAAGGGGTAGTCGTCGTCCTCTCCGCGACACCTCCAGCATTTCATCGGCGCACGGTAGCGAGCACCGGTGAAATCCGGCTGAAACCAGCCGCTCGCGCCTGTTAGAAGGGCGCCGGTTCCGCGATCGGCTCGACTTCCGATTCGTAGGTCTTGCCCTCCGGTGTGGTCCACACGTGGCGTCCGTCGTCGAGGTTCTGGCACTGCCAGCTGGTTTCGTGCTTCATGCGGTGGTGCCTGCGGCATTTCGGCCGAAGGTTGTCGACGGTGGTGTTGCTTCCGTCGAAGGGGCAGCAGTGGTCGAGGTCGCAGCGGTGGACGGGCTGTCGGCATCCGATCATCGTGCAGTGCGGGTAGCGGGCGGCGATCAGTTCCCGCTGCTTGGTGGTGGGCCGGTAGGTGGTGACGTCTTCGGCGATGCCGGTGACCGGGTCGGTGAGGATGCGCTTCCAGATCCCTCCTGCGGCGACATCCCGGGCGATGTTGATCGGCAGGGGTCCGTGACCGGCGAGGATGGCGGGGTCGTCGTCCATGCCGATCAGGGAGCTGATGGCCATGGTGAGGTTGACCGTCACCTGACCCTGCGGGGCACCGGTTTCCTTACCTAGCAAGAGGTCGAGGGCGACGTCGACGCGCTTCTGATCCAGTGTTCGGCCGTCTTTGGGGAGGCCGCGTGCGATGGCGTCGATGTGGTCGAAGGCCAACGCGGTGTCGAGGGCGGGCAGGATCAGGCGCAGTGAGGCCATGCCGTCGTCAAGGTTGGTCTTCTCCACCCTGCGCTGCTTGCGTCCCTCCTCGTGGCGATGTTCGACGGCCTTCGGGTCGAGCCGGTCGATGTAGCGGCGCGCGTACTGACGCGTCGCGGAGTAGGCGTTCTTCTCCGCATGCGCCAACAACGCTTCCTCAGCGGTGGCGGCCTGCACCGCCGAGAGGGGCTGAAGCAGTTCGACGATCATCAACGCTTTGCCCTCGTCGACGCGGCCTTCGGCCAGCGCCTGTAAGACCACGGGGCGCGCGGTCAAATCTGAGGCTTTCGCCAGGAGTCGGGATGCTTTCTCCTTCGAGATCCGCAACAGCGGCATCAGTAGCTCTTCGGCGTACTCACGTTCAGCGGGCCGGAGTTGAGCGACGTACTCCATCAACGCCAGCAGGAATTCGACGACGGCTTTACCGACACCGGTGAACGTCGACTTGACTTTCGCATCAGTGATATCGAGGGGCATGTCTCCATTTTATCGCACAATAATAGTGGATCATGGCTCTAAAGGATGAATTGCCAGGCGCCCGAAAAGCCCGAAACGCAACCCCCACGAAACAGCGAGCCGCGAACGAGAATGGGTCGGCTTTACCTGGGGTGCGCGTGCCATACGCTTGTCGCGAGGGCCGGGGTTTCATCCCGTGCCCCCGTGAGGCCCAAGGGCACGCGCAAGGGGCCCCCAGGTCAAGCCGACCCCGCCGCTGGTACCGGCGCGGGCTGGAAGCCCAGCCGACCACGCTGGAAGCCCAGCCATGAGAGCCACAAGCCAAGCCCAGCCATGAGAGCCACAAGCCAAGCCAAGCCTCACCCCACAAGCCGCTCCAACCGCAACGCCAACTGCAACTCCAACCCCCGCTCAGCAGACTGCCAATCCGCCCCAAGCAACACCCCAATTCGCTCCAACCGCTGCCCCACCGTATTGATATGCACATGCAAGACGTCTTTCGTCCTCGTCAGACTCCCACCCGACGCAAAATAAGCCCGCAACGTCCCAACCAAATCCGTACCGCGTCGTTTGTCGTACTCCAACACCGGACCAAGCACCGAAGAAACAAAACCGCCGACATCAGCCCGATCCCCCAACAACACACCAACAAACCCAAGGTCCGAAACTGAAGCCGACGTCCCCTCCCGCCCGAGCGATTCCAAGGCACGCAGCACACGCGCCGCCTCCGCCCACGCCGTGGCCACTCCGACAGGTCCGCTAGCGGGCCCGCTCACGCCGACAGTCACCGGAACTCCGATGTCACGCGAAGCGGAATTGGGGAGCACCAACACGATCCGCTCATCGAAGGTCCCACTGAGCCCGCCGCGTGTCCTGGCAACACGAGCCGCCGCGGCGCGAACGCGATCCGAGGAAGCGAGCGCGAGCACGAAATGCGAAGCGGTCAGGTCGACGCCGAGTCGGCGTCCACGTGCGATCAAGCCGTCGCGGTGCGGGTCGCGGAGCACATCGGCGATGAGCTCGCCGCGCACCTGGTTCTCCGCCTCGGCTGTGGAACGCCGCAACAGCAGCAGCAACGCGGTGACCACGCTCGCCCGCTCGAACAGTCTGCGGTCATCAACAGACAGCTCGGAGCACGCGACGAGAGCACCCAACAGCTCCGGCCCGGCGAGCACCGCGCACACGGCGCCCCACGGCGTGGTGACGGAACGGCCGCTGACCCGGGAAGCCGCGACCTCCGAAGCTGGGAAAGGTTGTGGTGCCGTGCCCACGCGCGCCAGTTCGCAGCCGTCGGGGTCGTAGACGATGATCCCGCCGCTGAGCAGGGTGGCGAGCGCGGCGGCCACCTCCTGCACGTCGCCGCCGCGCAGCACGAGGTCGGTGAGCCGGTCGTGGGCCTGCTCCGCGCGGCGCATCGCGGTGTTGTGCGTGCGCGTCTCCTCCAGCAGCCGCGCGGTGTCGATGGCGACGGCGGCGTGGTCGGCGAGCGACGACAACAGGGCGACCTCGTCGGGGGAGAACTGCCTCGACGACCGCTGCGCCGCGTAGAGCACGCCGATCACCTGGCGGTTGAGCCGCAGCGGCACTCCGAGGATGGCGACGAGGCCCTCGTCGCGGACGGCGACGTCGATGGCCTCGGTGTGGCGGAACCGGTCGTCACCGGAGTAGCCCGAACTCGCGTAGGGGCGGCAGAGCTGGGCGACGAGACCGCCGAGGCCCTCGCCCATCCCGAGCCGGACGCGTTGGAACAGCTCGGAAACACAGCCGTCGGTGACCCGCATGTAGGTGTCCCCGGCGTTCTCGTCGTTCATGCTCAGGTAGGCGACGTCGGTGCCGAGCAGCATCCGCGCCCGGTGCACGATCGACCGCAGCACCGAGTCCAGGTCCCGCAGCCCGGCGAGGTCACCGGCGCTGTCGAACAGCGCGGCCAGCTCGGCCTCGCGCCGCTGGTGCTGGGTGAGCGTGCGGCGGACCCGCAGCGCCAGCTCGGCGGCCCCCTCGACCTCGGCCAGGTCCGCGCCGCTCAGCCCGCACAGGCGGGGGACCTGCGCGATCTCCTCGCTCGGCGCGCCCTGGACCAGCAGCCGCAACAGCTCCGTCACGGGGTTCATGCGACTCATGCTGCCGCACGGACCGGCTCACCGAGGTCGCTGTTGCGGGTTTCCCGCGCCGCCACCACCGCGACGGCCGTGATCACGGCGGTGAGCGCGACGTACACGGCGATCGGCGCCGGACCGCCGAACTCCTTGAGCAGCGCGGTGGCGATCAGCGGAGCCAACCCGCCCGCCAGGATCGACGCCAGCTGGTAGCCGATGGACGCGCCGGAGTAGCGGACGCGGGTGCCGAACAGCTCCGAGAAGAACGCCGCCTGCGGCCCGTACATCGCCCCGTGCAGCACCAGGCCGACGGTCGTGGCGACGGTGATCCACAGGAAGGACCTGGTGTCCAGCAACGGGAAGAACGCGAATGCCCACCCGCCGACGCCGAGCGCCCCGAACAGGTAGACGGGCCTGCGGCCGAGCCGGTCCGACAGCGCCCCCCACATCGGGATGGTGATGAAGTGGATCACCGAGGCGATCAGCACCGCGTTGAGCCCCACCGACTTCGGCAGGCCGAGCGGGCCGGTGAGGTAGACCAGGATGAACGCGGTGATCACGTAGTAGGACACGTTCTCGGCGAGCCTGGCGCCCATCGCGACGAGGACCTCGCGCCAGTTCTCGCGCAGCACGGTCACGATCGGCGCGCGCTGGTGCTTCGGAGCTTTCCGAGCCGCCTCAAGGAAAATCGGTGACTCGGCGATGGCGAGCCGGATCCACAGTCCAATGAGGACGAGAACCCCGGAGAGCAGGAACGGGATGCGCCAGCCCCATGCGACGAAGTCGGCTTCGCTCTGCACTCCCGCGAGGATCGCCAGCACCGCCGTGGCGAGCAGGTTCCCCGCCGGGGCACCGGCTTGCGGCCACGAGGCCCAGAAGCCGCGCCGCTTCGCGTCCCCGTGCTCGGAGACGATCAGCACCGCGCCGCCCCATTCCCCGCCGAGCGCGAAGCCCTGCACCAGTCGCAGCACGGTCAGCAGCACCGGAGCCGCCACGCCGATGCTCGCGTAGGTGGGCAGCAGGCCCATCGCGAAGGTGGCCCCGCCCATCAGCAACAGGCTCAGCACCAACAGTTTCTTGCGGCCGATGCGGTCGCCGAAGTGCCCGAACACCAGCCCGCCGATCGGCCGGGCGAGGAACCCGATCGCGTAGGTGGCGAAGGCCAGCAGGGTTCCGGTGAGCGGTTCGGAGCTGGGGAAGAACACCTTGTCGAACACCAGGGCGGCGGCCGAGCCGTAGAGGAAGAAGTCGTACCACTCCACGGTCGTCCCGACCAGGCTCGCCCCGACCACGCGCGAGATCGATGCCATGCCACGACTCCCTTGTCCTGGAAGGAAAACAGCTACTGCGCGGTCCAGCCGCCGTCGATCGCGACGGAGGTGCCGGTGACGTGCGCCGCGGAGTCGCCGCACAACCAGCGGACGACGTCGGCGACCTGTTCGGGTTCGATGAGCCGCTTCACGGCCGTCCTGGCCAGCAGCACGCTGTCGAGGACCTCCGCGGCGTCGATGCCGTGTTCCCTGGCCTGCGCGGCGACCTGCTGCTCGACCAGGGGAGTGCGCACGTAGCCGGGGCTGACGCAGTTGCTGGTGATGCCGTGCGGCGCGCCCTCGATCGCGGCGACCTTGCTCAGTCCCTCCAGCCCGTGCTTCGCCGCGACGTAGGCGGCTTTGTAGGCGCTGGCCCGTGATCCGTGCACGCTGGAGATGTTGACCACGCGCCCCCAGCCGCGCTCGCGCATGTGCGGGAAGCAGTGGCGCGTCAACAGGAACGGCGCGGTCACCATCACCTGCTGGATGAGCGTGAACCGTTCGGGCGGGAACTCGTGGATCGGGGCGACGTGCTGGAGCCCGGCGTTGTTGACCAGCACGTCCACGTCGGCGGGCAGCCCTGCGACGGCGTCGGGATCGGCGAGGTCGGCCACGTGCGCGGTGCCCCCGACCTGATCGGCGACGGCCGACGCTCCCGGAGCGTCGCGGTCGACGACGTGGACGTGTGCGCCCGCGTCGGCGAGCGTCAGCGCGCAGGCCCGGCCGATGCCACTGGCACCGCCCGTGATCAATGCGATCTTGCCCGCCAGCGTTCCCATGACCGAGAACGGTAGGAGCCGACCGCCGGGCGGCACATGGCTGTCACGGCCGCAACCCGGCGCCGGGTCATGTGGGGCGGCCACATGTCAGCTGGAACCGCACTCACCAGCTCGGCTAGCTCGTAGAAACTTCCACAATATGAGCGGCAATATTGCCGATCTGGGTGAAACTTCCACCACCGTGGGCCCGCCGTCATTTCGCCGCCGTCCGCGTTGGCCGCAACCGCCGGAAGGGTGAACGGAATGCTTTGCCGGAACGCGGGTTGTTGCAGGGACAACGAAACGCCACGTCGAGGGCGGTGCGGCCCCGGCTACCAGGTGTTCGACCGAGGATTTGCGAAATGCATTCTGTTTCCAACGTGGTGAGCGAATCAGAATCTTGAGGGACGTTCTTCCATTCGATCGGGGGAGTGAGGGGGAACCGGGGCGCTCCGCTATGCTCCGGCCACTCGAGTGATCAACTCGCTCTGGCCGCGCGTACATTTCAAGCCAGGAGTAGTCCGATGTCCCAGAACAAGGCGCACGCTAAGCGGGGCAGGGTCGCCGTGCATTTGGCGGCCAACCGTCTCGGCGTCCCCTCCGTGATCTTCTTCGCCATGTCGGCGGCCGCCCCGCTGACGGCGGTCACCATGGTGATCACCTCGGGCTACTCCGTCACCGGGCTGATAGGCATCCCGGTCGCCTTCGTCGTCGCGGGCGGCCTGCTCGCGCTGTTCTCCGTCGGCTACGTGACCATGGCGCCGTACGTGGTGAACGCGGGGGCCTTCTCCGCCTACGTCAGCCGCGGGCTGGGGCGGCCGATCGGCGTGGCCGCCGCGCTGGTGGCGCTCATCGCGTACACGGGCATCCAGATCGGGGTCTACGGCGCGATCGGCGACTCGGGCGCGCGGCTGTTCCGCGACTGGGGCATGGACGTGCCGTGGTGGGTCATCGCGCTGGTGGGCTGCGCGCTCGTGGCGTTCCTCGGCCTGCAGCACGTCGACTTCAACAGCAAGATCCTCGCGGTGCTGCTGGTCGCCGAGATCCTGGTGATCGTCGTCTACAGCCTGGGCTACCTGTCCCACCCCGCGGGCGGCGTGGTCAGCACGGACACGCTGCACCCGGAGACGCTGTTCTCCCCCGGGGTCGGCGCCGTGCTCGCGGTCGCGATCACCGCCTTCGTCGGTTTCGAGGCGTCGGTGGTGTTCAGCGAGGAGGCCCGGCAGCCCGGCAAGACCGTGCGGGTGGCCACCTTCATGTCGATCGGCATCCTGGTCGGGCTCTTCACGCTGGCCTCGTGGGCGATGAGCGTGGCGACCGGCCCGGATCAGATCGTGCAGGCGTCGCAGACGGAGAGCACCAACCTCATCTACAGCCTGGCCACCAGCAGCCTGGGCACGAGCTGGGCGATGATCGGGCGGGCGCTCTACGTCACCGGCGCGCTGGCCACGCTGATCGCCTTCCACAACCTCGCCGCCCGCTACACCTTCGCGCTCGGCCGGGAACGCGTGCTGCCCGCGATGTTCGGCCGGACCTCGTTGCGCACCAACGCGCCGAAGAACAGCTCGCTGGTGCAGAGCGCGCTCGCGTTCGTGGTGATCGTCGTCTACGCGTGGGCCGACCTCGACCCGGTGATCAACCTGTTCTACTGGTGGTGCACCTCGGGCGCCCTGGGCGTGATGCTGCTGATCGGCACGACGTCGTTCGCGGTCATCGGCTTCTTCGCCAAGCGCCCCTCCTCGGAGTCGGCGTGGCGCCGGATCATCGCGCCGGTGCTGTCGGCGATCGGGCTGACCATCGCGGTGGTCCTGGTGCTGGCCAACTTCGACAAGCTGCTCGGCGTCGCCGAGGACTCCCCGCTGGGATGGGGGATTCCGGCCGCCTACCTGGTGATCACCGTCATCGGGCTGGCGTGGGGCCTGTGGCTGCGCGGAGCCTGGCCGGAGGTCTACGCCACCATCGGCATGGGCTCCAAGGCCGCCATCGGCCGCAGCGAGGCCGAGGACGGCGCGCACGCCGAACTGCGCTAGCGGTTCCCCAGCGACCGCAGCACGGCGTCGGCGATCGCCCGGTGCCCGAGATCGTTGGGGTGCACCGTGTCCGGCGCGATCATCGTCTCTCGGTCCCACTCGGTGACCGGGCAGACGATCACCCCGGCGGCGACCTCGCGGAGCGTGCGGTTGTAGTCGTCGAACGCGGCGTCGGAGCCTCGGTCGAACGGCGCGTGCAGGCTGTAGTCGGCGAGGTAGGGCTGTTCGACGGCGACGATCAGATCCGATCCCAGCACGGTGAAGATGGTCCGCAGCGCGTCGGCGTACTCGTCGAGCCCGCGTGCGTCGTGGCCGTGCAGCCGGGCGTCGTTGGCCCCGGTCATGACGATGTGCACGCGGGCCGGTGGCGGTGGGGAATCCCGGAGCAGCGCGGCGGTCTTCGTGCTGAGCGAGCCGCCGACGCCGTGATTGCGGGCTGTGCAGCCGAGTTCGGCCGCGACCAGGTCCGCGAACCGGTGGTGTTCGGTCGAAGCGCCGTCACCCGCGACGTAGGAGTGCCCGTAGGCGGCGACCTCAGCCATCGAGGCCATCGAGGCCATCGAGCAGGTCGATGGTGAGCGCCGCGGTCCAGCTGAAGTTCGTCGCGCCGTGCCCCTCGCCGGTGAGCGGGCTGAAGTGCTCCCGCCACCCGCCTCGTCGCACCATGTCGAGCGTGGCCGCGGCGAGCTCGGCGGCGAGCGCGTGCCTGCCGTGGGCGCGCAGGCCGGTCCAGATGAGCCAGTTGGTGTTCACCCAGGCGGGACCGCGCCAGTAGCGGGAGGCGTCGAAGCCGGGGGAGTCCATCGCCTGGCTGGCGATCGGAAAACCGTCGCTCGGCCAGAATCGCTTGTGGCACAGCGACTGCACGAGTCCGTCCACGATGTCGTCCGGCAGTTCCGGGTCCAGCAGCGGCATGAAGCCCGCGACGGTGTCAGCGGCCACGGGGGTTGCGGTGCGGGCGTCACGTGCGCGGAAGAGGTTGGCCGCCGGGTCCCACATGTGTGCCAGCATGGCCTCGCGGACCCGTGCCGCGGTGGCCCGGTGCGGCGCGGGGTCCTCATCCAGAAGAGTTGCGATCTCGGCAAGTGACTGGGCCGCCCACACCGTGATGGCGTTGGTCAGCGGGTCCTCGACCAGGAACGGGTGCTCGGCCAGGCCATCGCCGCCGTAGCCCGCCGCGCGGCGCAGGGCGACCAGGTGCACGTAGCGGTCGTACTCGTCGGCGGTGGGGCGGTCCGCGGCGGGTGCGTGCTTGAGGTCGTGCCGGGTGTAGCCCTCCAGATCGGCGGGAACGGTCACGGCCGCCAGCGCCGCGTCCCAGGCCGGGCTGTTGTCCAGCGACTCCCACGGGTGCACGATGCTGACCAGCCCGTGTCCGCCGACGTTGCGGTGCTCGGTCAGAAACCGCTGGTAGGCAACGAGTTTCGGGTAGATCTCGCGCAGCCAGTCCAGGTCCGCGGTGTGCCGGTGCACGGCGAGCGCGGCCGGGGCGGCGACCGGGGGCTGGGTGATCCCGGAGGTCTCCGCGGCCGGAGCGCCCGGAGCTCCGCGCGAGTTCCAGAACCCGGCGTTCGGGTGGTAGTCGCCGTGGGCGGTCGCGGCGTCGAAGATGATGTGCGGCACCATGCCGTTGGCCCACTGGGCGGCGAGCAGCGTGCTGATCTCCTGGCGGGCCCGGCCGACGTCGACGTGGCGCAGCCCGAACGCGATGAGCGCGGAGTCCCAGTTCCACTGGTGCGGGTAGAGCCGCCGCGAGGGCACCGTGCTGGCGCCGAGCCAGTTGTCGGCGAGGACCGCGGCCGCCTCGGCCCGGAGCCTGTTCTGCATCGGTTCATCTTCGCAGAGCGGCGGTCGACCGGAGCGGGAGCAGTTGAACGTCCACAAAGGACCCTTGTTCGTGCGTGCTCCCCAGCGCGGACGAACACGGCCTCCCCGGGAGTAGCTTTTTTCGTCGCGCTGAGCGAGGAAAGGGTTTCCACCATGAGGATCTGGGTACTGATGGCGGTCGGTCTGACCGTGCTGGCCATCGCTGTTCCCGCCACACCGGAACCATCGCAGGGCACCCCATTGCTCCAAGCGGAGCAACGGATCGAGTACGGCTCGACGGGCAACGGCAATCCGCAGACCGCCGACTGCACGGCGCACGTCAGCCCCGGCGGCTCGATCAACGACGCCATCGGCCGGGCCTCCTCCGGCGCGGTCGTCTGCGTCCGCGCGGGCGACTACCGGGCCCAGACCGTGAACCTGAACAAGGCCGGGGTCACCGTGCGCTCCAACGGTGTGGCCCCGATCAGGAACGCGACCGTGAGCGGCCGGGGCGCCACGTTGGAGGGCTTCACAGTTGTCGGCGACGGTTCCGGGCCCAACGCGGGGATCTCGTTGTCCGGCACCGACATCAAGGTCGTCAACAACCTCGTCAACGGCGGCAACCTGATGTACGGCATCCAGTGCGCGCGCAACGCCTGTGACAACAACCTGATCGCGCAGAACACCGTCACCGGCATCGAGAGCATCGGCATGTACGTCGACGAGGGCACCGGAACCGTCGTGGAGCGCAACAACATCTACGACCTGCACAACGACCGCGGCGGCAGCTACGACGTCGACGGGGTGCGGTTCTGGGGCAAGCACGTCTTCCGCTACAACTACATCCACGACATCAACGAGTTCGCCAGCGGCAACCGGCGCCCGCACGTGGACTGCTTCCAGACCTACAACGGCTCCCGCTCCTCCGGAACCGTGATCGAGAACAACTACTGCCTGCGGGTGTCGCGGCAGTGCCTGATCGCGCAGAACAACCGCGCGCGCAGCTACGAGATCAGCAACATCGTCTTCCGCAACAACGTGTGCGAGACCTATGACAGCCAGGCGATCAACCTGGGCAGCATGAGCGGTGTGCTGCTGGAGAACAACCTGGTCCTCGGCGGTTTCCGCTACCAGATCGTCAACCTGGAAGTGATGCGGGACAGCGGGCTGGCCAACACCAACACCACGATCCGCAACAACGTCCTGGTCCGCGCCGAGCAGCGCGCCACGACCTACAAGCGCGCCGGGGCGAGCACCAACGAGCGCTTCTCCAACAACCTGGAACTGTTGGACACCAGCATCAACGGCCGTGACGAGGCGTTCCACGGCAGCACCGGGCCGTACCCGTCGCACCGCCCGCAGGACTTCACGGCCTACCGTTCCTACGCGCAGGGCAAGGACATCGTCGACAAGGGCATCGCGGGCAACGACTCGCGGACCGACGTCGACGGCAACCCCCGCGTGGCAGGGGCCGCCATCGACCTCGGTCCGTTCGAGATCCGCTGACTCCCCGCGTCAGCCGTCGAAGTAGACCTCCAGCTCGCTGATCGAGGTGAAGGTCGTGCCACCGCCGGGCCTGCCGATGATCCTGACCCCGTCACCCGAGGTGTTGTCGAAGGTCATGGTGAACCGGCGATTCGGTCCGGCGGTGGCGTTGTACGGATAGCCGGGACTGGTCCGCAGGCCGGTGACGTCGTGCCACCGGTGGCTCCTGCGGACCTGGACCCGCAGGTCCCCGGCGAACCAGCCGCCGTCGGCGAACACCTGGCCCGTGGTGTAGACGACGCGGTCCACGTTGTACGCCCTCGGCCAGACAAAACCCCAGGTGTCGGTGTCCTTCCGGAATCCGTCCCAGCTGTCCTCGCTCAGCCGCGCGTCACCGTCGTTGAGGTAGCGCACGTGCCCGTAGTGCGAGGTCTTGTCGATCGGCACGGTGCCGGCGGTTCGGGCGAGGTTCGTCGGGCCCGCCGCGTTGCCCGGCGTGCTCGGCCGGTAGGGCGTGACGTCCACCGGGCGCAGCGAGAAGTTGTAGTTGTTGGAGCCCGCCCCGACGCCGACGAACCAGTTGGCCTGCACCCACATGCGCTGCCCGTCCGCGCTGATGAACTTCGACGGGATGACCGTGCCGTAACCGCCGTTCTTCGGGGTCGCGGCGCCGTTGCCCCACCACGGGTAGGGGCCGAAGTCCTTGTGCAGGAACAACTTCCACGGTCCCCACGGTTGCGGGGCCTCGAAGAACTCGAAGGTGTGCTCGGTCCACGAGCTGTAGATGTAGCGGCGCAGCGGCGCGTTGTAGACCACGCTGCCCTGGGACAGCACCGAGCAGCCGTCCGCACTGACCGTGCCCGGGTACTCGCGGCGTTCGTCGTGCAGCACCGCGACGCGCCGGTCGATGGTGCTCCACACCGGCTGGCCGTTGCTGAGCCCGGCGTAGAACCGCCACGCGGACCGATCTTGGATCGAGCCGATGGGCACCCGCGCCAGGAAGAGGTCCAGGGGGTCGCGGACGGTGTTGGTGAACGAGTCGCGCCAGTTGCGGTCCAACCCGTAGGCGTAGACGTGGTCCTGGCCGCCGTTGCTCTTGCCGAAGTCCAGGAAGAAGATCGTGGTGAAGACGTAGTTGCTGAACATCGGCGCGGAGGTGGCGCGCCACGTGCGGCCGTAGTCGGTGGAGACGGAGATGCTGGCCGCGGGGGCGTCGTTGAAGGCCAGATCGCCCGGACCAGTGCGGAGATCCTGCACCGCGACATAAAGCTCATCGCGTCCGTCGCGGTTTCCGTCCACCGCGACCATTCCTGTGGGTTTGCGGTTGTAGTCGCCCGGCGTCCAGACGCGGCCGACCTGGGCACCGCCGCTGAGCCGCACGCCGGTGATCCCCGTCTCCGGGGTGCCGTTGATCCGGTTCACCACGATATCGGCGAAGTCGTTGGGGTTGCTGGAAAATCCGCGTCCATCGCCGTTGGCGGAGTACAGGGCTCCGTCGTCGGCCCAGCAGCAGGCCCACAGGTCGCCGTCGCTGGCGGTGTCGATGGTGTCGGAGTAGGGAACCGAGGTCGTGCCGAAGAACGTGCTGTCGGGCTCGACGAGCCCTCGTTCGCGGGCCAGCGCGGGTGCCCCGAACGCCATGGCGGACAACGAGATCGCGCTGCCCGCGAGTAATCGTCTTCGGGTGATGGACTTGTTTTGGGCAGGGTTGAGTGACACGGAGAACGTCCTTTCGCAGGGGGGAATAGGGTGTTCTCAGTGGTGTGTGGTGCGGGTGGTGCGCTTACTTGATTCCGGCGGTCTTGATGGATTCGACGATCTGCCGCTGGAAGAACACGAACAGCAGCATCGTGGGCACGGCCGCCACCGCCGCCGCGGTGATCACGTACTCCCACTTGCCGCTGTACTGCTGCTGGAAGCTCGCGATGCCGAGCTGCACCACGTTGAGCTCCTGGTCGCCGGTGATCACCAGCGGCCAGATGAAGGAGTTCCAGTTGGCCAGGAAGAAGAACACCGCGAGCGCCGACATGATCGGGCGGCTCAGCGGCAGGATGACGCTGAAGTAGATGCGCCAGTAGCCCGCGCCGTCGATCTTCGCTGCCTCTTCCAGTTCGGTCGGCAGCGTGATGTAGAACTGCCGCAACAGGAAGATGCCGAAGGCGTTGAAGATCGCCGGGACGATCAGGCCCGCGTAGCTGTTGAGCATCCCCAGCTCGCGCACGATCACGAACAGCGGCACCAGGACCGCGGGGAAGGTGATCAGCAGCGTGGCGAAGATGAACAGGAAGATCCGGTCACGGCCGGGGAAACGCAGCCGCGCCAACGCGTAGGCCGCCATCGAGTGGAAGAACAGGGCGATGACGGTGACCACGGCCGAGACGAAGAAGCTGTTCAGCAGGTAGCGCAGGAACGGCACCTGGGTGAACACGTAGTCGAAGTTGTCCAGGGTGGGCGACTGGGGGAGCAGGTTCGTCCCACCCACCTCACCGGGGCCTTTGAACGCGCCGGTGACCATCCACAGCAACGGGAAAACGGTGAGCGCGGCGAGCACGGTGGCCAGCAGGAACAGGCCGAGCCGCGCCCTGCGGCGCCGCGTGTCAGGCGTCGTCATAGCTGAACTTCCCCGCCTTGGTGATCCGGAACAGCAGCAGCGACCACACGAGCAGCACCAGGACGAGCACGGAGGACAACGCGGACGCGTACCCGAACTCGCCGAACTGGAAAGCCTGTTGGTAGACGTAGAACACCAGCAGCGAGGTGCTGTTCGCCGGACCGCCGTTGGTGAGCACGAAGACCAGGTCGAACCCGCCGGTCACCGCCGCGATGGTCGAGGTGAGCAGCACGAAGAAGCTGGTCGGTTTGAGCAGCGGCCAGGTGACCGCGCGGAAGGACCGCACCGGGCCCGCGCCGTCGAGCCGGGCCGCCTCGTAGTACTCGCGCGGGATGTCCTGGAGCCCGGCCAGGAAGATCACCATGTAGTACCCGGCGGAGACCCACACCGTGATCGCGACGACCGTGCCCAGCGCATAGGCGGGGTCGCCGAGGAACGACGGCGCGGGCACGCCGAGTCCGGACAGCGCGCTCGGCACGATGCCGATGTCGTCGCCGAGCATGTACCGCCACAGCAGGCCGACCACGACCACGGACACCATGTACGGCAGGAAGAACGCGGTGCGGAACACGCCGACCGCCGGGATCTTCTGCCGCACCAGCAGGGCCAGGCCGAGGCTGGTGCCGAACAACAACGGCACCAGGAACACCACGTAGGCCAGGGTCACGCGGAGGCTGACCCAGAACTGCGGGTCGTCGATCATGCGGGCGTAGTTGTCCAGGCCGACGAACTCGATCCCGCCGAAGCCGTCCACCTGGAAGAAGGCCAGCACGAGCGACAGCAGCATCGGCAGGACCAGGAAAACCAGCAGTCCCACCATGTCCGGGGCGAGGAACAGCGCCGCGGCGATCCGCTCCCGGCGAGTCTGGGCATTCATCAGAACTCCGCCCCTCGATAGGTCTTGAGGTACGCGGTGATCGCGCGGTCGGCGGCGGAGGCGGCGGCCTTCGGATCGGCACCACCGAGCATCGTCGCCTGGATCGCGTCGGACACCGCCTTGTACGCCACGGGAGGCAGCCGGGGTTCACCCCGCGCCCCGGGCAGCACGTCCCGGAGGAACGTCCGCATCACACCGGACTCGAAGCCGCCCTGGGCGACGGCCTTGTCCAGCGCGGAGCGGCGCGGCGGGATGTCGGTTTTGACCTTGATGCACCAGTCCACGATGCGCTGCACGGCTTCGGGGCGCTGCGATCCCAGTGCGAACGCGCAGAACTCCGCCGCCGCTTCGGGATCGCGGCCCCTGGCGTTGGCCACGAACGCCCAGCCGCCGAGCGAGGTGGTGTACGAGCCGCCCTCGGGCACCGGCGTTGGAAAGACGCCGTAGCGCACGTCCGGGACGTCCTGTAGTTCCTTCACGGTCCAGATTCCCCTGTGCCACAAGGAAACCAGGCCCTGGGAGAAGGCCACGGTCGGATCGTCCTCGCCGGGCAGCGTGCGTGGCGACACCCCGCTGCGCACGGCCTCCTGCCAGAACGACAACGCACGCACGGTGGCGGGGGAGTCGAACGCGCTCGTGCCGTCGGGGTTGGTCACCGTGCCGCCCGCCGACCACAGGAACGGGTACCACGCGAAGTTCTGGTAGTAGCCGGGGACCGTGTGGAAGACCATGCCGCGCTGCCCGGCCGCCTTGAGCCTGCGCGCGACGCCCAGCAGCTGGTCCCAGGTCCTGGGAATGTCCCCTTCGGACAGTCCGGCGGCCTCGAAGGCGTTGGTGGAGTAGAACATCGCCATCGGCTCGATCTCCATCGGCAGCCCGAAGACCCGCCCGCCGACCGTGCGCGTCTCCAGAGTGCCCGGCATGAAGTCGTCGATCACCTGGCGGCTCAGGTGCGGGGTGAGGTCCTGGAGAGCGCCACCGTTGTAGTAGCGCAGGAAATCACCTGGGCTGAGCAGGAAGATGTCCGGGCCCGCACCGGTGGCGAAGGCCGTGGGCAGCTTCGCGCCGCCGAGGTAGTCCCGGACCGGGACGTAGACCAGCTCGATCTTCCTGCGGTGCTCGCTGTTCCACGCCTCGACCAGCTCGATGAACCACCGGCTCTGCTGCTGCTGGTACTCGGTCTGCTGCGGGGCGGGCGCGTAGAACTGCCAGAACGTCATCGGCGCGTCGGGCCCCCGGGCCGGGCCGCCGCACGCCGACAGCGCGGCGAGGGCGCCCAGCCCGAGGACGTGCCGCCGGGACAATCCGGACATCAGAGCTGTCTCGGCAGGCGTTCGGCGACGGGCAGGATGCCGAAAGGCTTGTGCGGCAACGTCTGGTACCAGTAGGCGACCGAGGACACGTCGTCGATGCGCTTGTTGGCGTGGCCGTGCTCGATCGTCACCTTGATCGACTCGGTGAAGGTCACCGGGTCCTCGACGTGGAAGCGGTACATCGACACCTGCCCGCTCCAGTTCGGCCCGCCGGGCATGGTGATCCCGTGGTAGGGCGCGGAATACGTCTGCGTCGGGCACCACGCGGTGTTGAAGTAGTCCTCGGTTCCCGTGCCGTGCAAGGACGGCGGGAACTGCTCACCGTCGATGAAGATCATGTCGTCACCCTCGCCGTACCAGTTCCACTGCTCGGTCTGGCGGAGGTTGTGCACGTTGAGCACGCAGCCGACGTAGTGGCCGCGCCCGGTCGCTTCGAGGATCACGTAGTTGCCCGCGCCGTCGGTGTTGGTGCCGCCGAAGAGGTACTCCTCGTTCGACTCCTCGCCCTGCTCGACGCCGTCGGTCGGGTTGGCGCGGTGCCACTGCGCGTGGAAGTAGCCGAGGTCGTCCTCGATCGCGTCGAAGGTCTCGTAGTCGATGTAGTAGTAGAAGAACACCGGCGCGCTCGCCATCTCGCTGATCAGCTCGACCCTGGCGCGGCGCCGGAACGGCATGTGGAACCAGCAGTTGAAGCCCTTGCCGTCCTCCGGGCTCATCTGCAACGGCGCGGAGACGAAGTTGCCGGTCTTCGCGTGGCCCATGCCGAAGAAGTCGCCGAGCGGGACCAGCACGCTGGGATCGGCGCTGTCCTCCCAGGTGATCTTCAGCAGCAGCCTGCGCAGGAAGTCCGGCTCCTGCTCGGCCTCGGGCGGCAGCGCGACGGTGCACCAGATGTGGGTGATCGAGCCGCAGCCCTCGATGTCGGCCAGCACGGCGGTCTGACCGGGCTGGACGGTCAGCCGGTCGTCGTTGCCGCCGCTGCGGTCCCAGCTGGACACCCTGCGCCTGCGGGAGGACCGCAGGCGCGGAAGATCGCGCAGACTGCTCCCGTGGTTGCCGTACGACATGAGACGCCTCCCCGGCCGAGAAAACGATTTCTCGTCAACGTAGGCGCCGCTTCGGTCACGCGTCAATCCGCCGATCGAACAAGAATTCTTCGTGTTCGGCGTGTTCGAGCGCATTCCTTGGCTGTTTGCACACGTCGCGGATCTTGTTAGTCTGGCCGTTTTTTCTGATTCTTGTTTCGTATTTTGTGTCTCGGGTCACGTAAACCCGCTGAATCGGTGGGCGTCATTACCTGTGTTCGATCCGATTTTCGATGGAGGGAATTCCATGCGTAGGACTTTCACGTGTGTCGGGGTGGCGGCGCTTTTCCTCGCGACGCTCTCCGGAGCGGCCGTCGCGGCCGACTCCGACGTGCGGCCGTGCACCGCGGCCCAGCTCGACCTCGGCTTCCAGCCCGGCTGGACCTTCGACGGCCGCTTCCACACCTACCTCGACGCGACGAACACCTCCGGCAAGGCGTGTTCGCTGCGCGGGCACCTGGACATCACGCTCTACGACGACTTCAGCGGCGACCCGCTGCCGGTCACCGCGCGTCCTGAGCAGGAGTGGAAGGTGGAGACCGTCGTGCTCGGCCAGGGCGCGACCGCGCTCGGCGGGCTGAGCTGGCCCCTGACCGGTCAGGAATGCTCCGGGGCGGACTCCGCGGACGTGGTGCCGAACGGTCCCGGTCTCGGCGTCGCGGGGATGGCGTGGCCCGCGGGCTGGAAGGTCTGCGGACCCGAGATCTCGGTCCTTCCGTGGATCGCGGACAAGTAGAGCTGTTTCTCAGCGCACCCACGCCGCCATTTCGTCGAAGGCGGTTCGGAAATGCGGTCCGATCGGCTCGATCCGGCCCGGATAGGAGTCGGCCAGCCCGTCCACGTGGGTGCCTCCGGTAATGCGCCGGTAGCGGTGCAGTGCGCCGCTACCGGCCGCACGAACCATTTCCGTGTAAGCGTCGCCGCTGTGGCTGATCGGCAGCAGCGTGTCCAGGGTTCCGTGCAGCGTGATCAGCGGCTTGCCGATGCGGCCGGTCAGGGAGATCCGTTCGACCGCCGCATGCACCGAGCGCGGCCGGGACACGAAGTCGTAGTCCGTGTCGCAAGCCGGAGTCCCGCTTGCGCAGTAAGGGATTCCGGCTTCCAGTCCACCGTCGAACGTGGGATCGAACTCCTCGCGGAAGATGCGCTGCGTGAGGTCCCAGTAGACCCGGTAGTGGTAGTCCCACAGGAATTCCGACTCCTGGGGGAAGCCCGCGTCGATGATCGCCTGGCGAGCGGCGGCGCTTCCCGCGACATAGCGGGGATAGGCGCGCAGCGCGGCGGGCAGGAAGGTGAACGGGTTCGGCGTGCCCGCCCGCCACAGAGCTCCCTCCCAGTCCACGCCGCCGTCGAACAGCGCGGGGCGGTTCTCCAGCTGCCAGCGGACCAGGTAGCCACCGTTGGAGATCCCCGCCGCGATCGTCCGCGTCGGCGGCCGTCCATACCGTTGGGCGGCAACGGCCTTCGCGGCGATGGTCAACTGGGTGACCCTGGAGTGCCACTCCGCCACCGCGTCCCCGGGCCGGGCGCCGTCGCGGAAGAAGGTGGCGCCCGTGTTGCCCTTGTCCGTCGCCGCGAACGCGTAACCCTTGGCCAGCACGTAGTCCGCGATCGCGCGATCGTTGGCGTACTGCCGCCGCGTGCCGGGCGCACCCGTGACGACCAGCCCGCCGTTCCACTTGTCCGGCAGGCGGAGCACGAACTGCGCGTCGTGGTGCCACCCGTGGTTGTCGTTCGTGGTTGAGGAATCGGGGAAGTAGCCGTCCACCTGCACCCCGGGAACGCCCTTCGGCTGGGGGAGCGCGGCGTGCGTCAAGCCCGCCCAGTCTGCGGTGTTGGTGTGCCCGGAGGCCACTGTGCCCGCGGTCGTCAGCTCGCTCAGGCACGACACGCGCTGGTGCTCCGCGCCGGGGACCTTGAGCCGCGCGCACTGTCCACTGTGGACTGGAGCGGCGGCGGTGAGCGAACCGGTGAACACCAGCAGGGCCGCGGCCAGCGAAGCCATCATGGGCGCGACGATAGGCCGAACGGACGCGGGCGAACACGTGCGCGGCAACCACAATCCGACCGAGAAGCATGGAGAGCCCGGTCACGAGTTGAGATCGTTCCGGGACCCCTCCCGGAGGGGACGGCGAGAATGAGGGAACCCTGCCCTGCCGTCCCTGAGAGGGAACCCGATGGACCAGCCGACGAAGGCCGACGCCGTGCCCGAGGAAAGGGTCGAGGAAGGGCCCGAGGACCGGGCGCCGGACCCGTTCGTCGTCGCCCTCGCCAACGCGTCGCTGCTCAGCGCCGGTTATCTGGCGCTGGGGCGGCGCAAGCTCGCCGTCGCCACCGGGCTGGTCACGATCGCCCTGCTGGCCCTGCTAGTCACCGTCTTCCGCACGTGGTGGTTCGACGCGATCGTGCTGCTCTGGTGGGCTGGCCTGATCTGGCACGGTTGGTTCCTGGCAGGCGGTCGCGGACCGCGCCCGGCGCTGCTTGCGCTCACCCTGCCGGTGCTGCTCGTCGTCGGGCTGATGCGCTTCGACGCCGCCAGGATCGAGGGAACCGTCGCCGAGGCCCGCGCCGCCGGCGACTGCGCGCGAGCGGTGAACACCTTGGAGCAGCTCTGGTTCGGCCATCGGCTGGTCGACCCGGCGGTGATCGTCCGCGGCGCGCTGACCGACGAGGCGTGCCGCCGCGCGCGGACGGCCAAGGACAAGCTCACCCTCGCGTTGACCGGGCGCACCGACGTGCTGAAGGAAGGCTTCGACGGCCTCGCGTTCGTGCTCGCCGAGTTACGCGGCCACGAGAAGATCGTCGACGTTGTCCTTGACGGCTTCCTCGCCGGGCTCCCCGCGAAGAACCCTTGCCACACCGCCGTTGTCACCGACTGGCTGCGCGAGCGCAAACCGGCTGGCAACGCGCTGGACCGCTCCTCCGCCGTCGTCGCGCGGACCGCGCCCGCGGCGCTCGTCGCGTGCGGCGACGAGCTGATGACCGCCAAGGACTGGCAGCGCGCGAGGCAGCGTTTCCAGCAGCTCCTCGATCTGTATCCAGGGCACGAACTGACCGCCAAGGCCCAGGAAGGCGTCAAGCAGGCGACGCTGGCCATGGAGCTGGCGAACGTGCGCGGCCTGCTGCGCGGATCGGTCGGCTCACAGCCCGCGTACTGCGCCCGGCCCGCGCAGTACAGCGGCGCCCCGGCCTACGGCAAGGGGACCAACCGCGCGTTGATCTACGGCAACAGCGAGTACGCGAACAAGCTCCCCGCCGAGTGGAAGGCCGGGGACGCCGCCGACGCCGTGCTGGTGGTCTGCGCGGGTTCGACGGAGTTCGGCGCCGCCGTCCGGAGCTGCCCGTACCAGAGCAAGCTGAACCCGCGCATCCCCGTCCAGGTCACCTTCCACAAGATCGTGATCCCGGTGAAGGCCTACGAGCTGCGCACCGGCAAGCAGGTGACCGACACCAAGATCGAGATCGACGGCAGCACCTGCCCCCGGGTCCTCACCTACACCCGCTCCCGCCTGCTCGCCGACATCGGCCCGCCGTCCCAGGTGCACGTCATCGCCCCCGACTCCACCGTGCACGCCGCCTTCGGCTCCTTCATCAACCAATGACCGGCTATCAGTGACCGCCGAAGTCCACCAGTCTTCAAGTACAACGAACCCCCTCTCAAACAGTCGCTAACCGCCTCATACCCAACGGGAATGAGGCGGTTAGCGACCGCTGGGGGTGGGGTCCGTAGTACTTGAAGACCGCCCAACGGCCGAGCGCTCAGACGCCGGTGACGCCGTCGACGCGCTCGCGGATGAGGTCGGCGTGGCCGTTGTGCCGCGCGTACTCGGCGATCATGTGCGTGTAGATCCAGCGCAGGCTGAACTCGCCGCCGCGGAACGAGCCCGTCTCGCCCAGCTCACGAGCCGCGCAGTTGGCCCGCGCGGCGGCGATCTCCGCCTCCCAGGTGGCGCGCGCGGAGGCGAAATCGACCTCGTCGGAGAGCTCGAACCCGCCGTCGTGGCCATCCGCGTTCCCGGCGCCCGGGTAGATCGGCGGGGCGTCCTCACCGGCGAGCACGCGGCGGAACCAGTTCCGCTCCACCTCGGCCAGGTGCTGCACGAGGCCGAGCAGGGTGATCGTGGACGGCGGAACGGACGCGGTG
Organism: Allokutzneria sp. A3M-2-11 16; assembly: GCF_024213555.1. Lineage (GTDB taxonomy): Bacteria > Actinomycetota > Actinomycetes > Mycobacteriales > Pseudonocardiaceae > Allokutzneria. The sequence continues at coordinate 210,970 of NZ_JANAVO010000010.1, forward strand.
CGCAGCTGCTCCTCGGTCAGCCCTTCGCACTTCAGCGCGAGGGTGACGCGGTAGAAGTCGAGCCAGCCCTCCAGCGTCGTGCGCTCATCGGCGGTCAGGGGCGGCATCGGGCGCTCGGTCATCGTCACCCCGACATGATGCGTGCAGCCGGACGCAGCAGTGGCCCGGGGTGGGTTCCAGGCGCGCGGTGAAGCCCGTCGCGGCGAGCCCTTCGAGCAGCCCGTTCAGCAGGTGCAGGTTCATCCCGCACACCATCTCGGTGTGGCGCTTGGCCAGGCTGTGGAACGGGCAGTTGCCGAGCGCTGTCACCCCGCCCGTCCTCCTCGGTTCGAACCCGTGCCGCTCCAATGCGTCGTGACCTCGACGTTGCAGGGGCTGCTCCGCGAGGATCTGCGGTCGCGGCAGGAGTTCTTCACGCTGGCGGGAGTCGGGTCGTGACCGCCGTGATCGTCGGCGCCGGGCTCACCGGGGCAAAGGCGGCGCAGACGTTGCGCGCAGTGGGCGACGGCTGATCCGCTGCGGTGAGCGGATCTCCTAGCCCTGGCGGCGTTCCCACAGCACGCCACCGACACGGCTCAGGATGGCGACGATGACGGCGATCAGCGCCGTCTGGCGTGATCCGCTGCCGTCGGTGACGGTGTTCGCCGGAACCGGGTCCACCCGCAGCAGCGGATCGTAGGTGATCTCCAACCGCTGCCCGGGTTCCGCGGCGCGCGAGTGCAGGGTCATCGTGTCGATCGGTCCGGCGTCGCAGCGGAGCCGGTGGTCGTAGTAGATCGTCGTCGTGGTCGACCACGTGCCGTCGGAGTCGTAGTGCGACCGGGTCTCGACGCGCCGGTCCACGGTCACCACGTCGCAGGTGGTGCGCACACCGCGTTCGTGCAGCGCGGTGTCGGCGCTGCTCGACGAGAGCGCACCCATCGCGATCATCGACGCGACCATCCCGGCGAACACCAGGAAGGGGCTCGCCGCCAACGCGATGCCCGCCAGCCACGTGATCCCGGTCAGCACCAGCAACACTACGCCGAGGGTCGTGGTCCAGCCGTCGTCGGCCCCGTACGCGTCGAGGTGCTTCGAGGCCGCGAACACCCCCACCAACAGCAACGGTTGGCCGATCGCGACGACCAGGTTCAGGGAGAGTCTGTCCAGCACTCGTCAAGGATGGACCCTCTCCCGGACGGCGGTCCCCCAAGTCGGGTGTTTGCCCGGCAGCGGCCGAGACCCCTGTGCGAGCCTGAGCCCATGCGTGCCACGGCTCTGGCCGTTCTCCTGGCCACGGCGTTCACCCCCGCGCCGAGTGTTCCGGCTTATTCTTGCGCCCCAACGGAATCCCATTACTACTCGGGGGACCAACGCTCGCGGCTCGGGCTTCGGCTGTGCGTGAGCGTCGACGGTGCGCAGGTCCTCCGCGCGACGACCTCCCTCACGGTCGAGTACCGCGACGACTCGGGCTGGCACTTCGAGCAACCGGCCCGCGTCGCGTTCATGAGCGCCCAGGTCGACGGCCAGACCAGCGTCGTCGAGCGCAGCACCGGGCACCGGTGGGCGTTCTCCTGGAGCCACGTCGTCACGGAAGCGCGCACCGGCCCCGTCGACGTGGCGTCGACAGCCGGTGGCCTCACGCTCCGCCCGCGCGAGTCGTACACGGTGCGGTGGGACATCGTGCACAAGATCGGCGGCTACTGGCGTGAGCGCGAAGCTCCCGCGCACAGCTACCAGGTCTGGATTCCGCGCTACGGCGAGGAAGGGCCGTCGATCACCGTCGTCACCAGCTGACTGCTCGCGATCTGGACGAAGCGCGCGATCCACGGCGCGGTCGAGCCCGCGGGCCACGCGATCACCGTCGTGTACGGACTCGCGTCGAGCACCGGCCGATAAGCGATGTCCGGCCGCGGGTTGTGCTCGGCCAGCGACGACGGGATGAGGCCGACGGTCTGGCCGAGCGCCACGTTCTCCAGCAGCTGCGAGCTGTCCCGGATCTCCGGGCCGTGCGTGGGCAGGTCGTAGTCGCGGCCAGCCCAGTACACGCGCTCGGCCGGGGTGGCGTCGGGCCACTGCGGCATCGGCAGGCCGACGAGATCGCGGCAGCTGAGCGTCGCGCGGCTGGCGAGCTCGTGCCCCGCGGGCAACGCGGCCACCCGCGGTTCGCTGTACAGCGGCTCGGTGTCGAAGCCCGCGTACTCGGCGGGAGAACCGATGAAGGCCAGGTCGGCGCGTCCGTCGCGGAGCATGGCGGCCTGCTCGCCGTAGCCGCTGACGACGACCTCCACCTGCTCCGCCCCGGGCAGTTCCGCGTAGCCGCGGACGATCCGGCGGAGCAGCTCGGTCGCCACCCCGGCCTTCGCGGTGACCACCACGGACGGCGTCGACCGGCCCGCGCGGCGCGTCCGGTGCACGGCCGCCGACACCGCGTCGAAGACCCGCGAGGTCTCGGCGAGCAGGGCGTGCCCGGCCGGGGTGAGCGCGACCTGGCGGGTGTCGCGGACGAACAGCTGGACCCCGATGCGGCGTTCGAGCTGCCGGATCGCCCTGGACAGCGGCGGTTGCGCGATGCCGAGCCGGGTGGCCGCCCTGGAGAAGTTGAGCTCGTCGGCGACCGCCCGGAAGTACCGCAGCTCCCGCACCTCCACGTCATCCATACCCCGAGGGTATAAGCACGGACCGAACCGGTCTTTCCCCCGGGCCGGGTTCCGCTGCTGAAGTGGGGGCATGAGCGAAGAAGTCGCGCTGGTGACCGGCGCGAACAAGGGGATCGGCAAGGAGATCGCGCGTGGCCTGGCCGCCGAGGGGATGACCGTCTACCTGGGCGCGCGCGATCCCGAACTCGGCAGGCTGGCCGCCGAGGACATCAAGGGCGACGTCCGGGTCCTCCGGCTCGACGTGACCGAGCAGTCCACAGTGGACGACGCGGTGGCCGCGATCGACGCGGAGCACGGGCGGCTCGACGTGCTCGTCAACAACGCGGGCGTGGTCGTCGAATGGGGCGTCGCGGTGCCCGAGGTCCCCGCCGACCTGCTGCGGCGGACCTACGAGATCAACGTGTTCGGCGTCGTCGCGGCGACCCAGGCGTGCATCCCGCTGCTGCGGCGAGCACCGGTGGGACGCGTGGTCAACGTGTCCAGCCCGCTGGGCTCACTGACCCTGATCAGCGACACCGACGGCCTGATCTCCGAGCGCGGCCTGCTCGCGTATAGCTCGTCGAAGGCGGCGCTGAACGCGATCACCCTGCTGTACGCGAACGCGTTGCGGCAGGACGGGATTCTCGTCAACGCGGCCAATCCCGGCCTTGTCGTGACCGACCTCAACGCCGCGTCCACGTTCCCCCGCGGCGAGCGGACCCCCGCCGATGGCGCGGTCGCGCCGCTGCGGCTCGCGCTGCTCGGCGCGGACGGCCCGACCGGCGTGTTCTGGGGCGATGACGACGTGGTGCCGTGGTGAACGGCGGAGAAGGAAACATGAGCGAAGCGAACAAGAAGACCGTCCAGGACTTCCTCAACCTGGCCTTCAACGACAAGCGGCCCGAGGAGGCGGTCGCCGCCTACCTCCACCCCGACTACGTCCAGCACAACCCGCACGCCCCGGCCGGGCGCGCGGGCTCCGGGGAGTTCCTGAGCGGCTTCGTCGGCCAGTTCCCCTTGCTGCGCCTGGAGTTCAAGCGCGTGCTGGCGGACGGGGACCACGTGATCACGCACTGCCACATGCGCCCGACCCCCGACAGCCGGGGCTCCGCCGTCATCGACATCGTGCGCTTCCAGGACGGCAAGATCATCGAGCACTGGGACGTCGTCCAGGACATCCCCGAACACCCCGCCAACCCCAACACGATGTTCTAGCCGCACTCCGTTTTCCCGTTTCGTACTCATAACGGCCTTTGGGAGCGCTCTCTTCGCGGCTTTGAGTACGAAACGGGATTAGCCCGACCACCCCGGCCGACGAAGTGGGGGGTGCGGGTCGCGATGTGCGGGAATTCTAGCTGCTGGGGCGGAGCGCGGTGGAGGCGCGGACGACGAGTTCGGGGGAGAAGACCACCTGCTTGTGCCGGTGCTCGGCGTCGTCGCCCGCGGCCTCGGCGAGCAGCAGCTCCGCCGCGGTGCGGCCGAGGAGGTGGCGGGGCTGGCTGACCGAGGTCAGCGGAACCGCCGCCGCCTCGGCGAACTCGATGTCGTCGTAGCCCACGATCGCCAGGTCGCCCGGCACGTCCAGGCCGAGCCGCACCATGCGCTGCAGCAGCCCGAGCGCCAGCAGGTCGTTCGCGCAGAACGCGGCGGTCGGACGGCGGGAGGTGGGCAGCCCGGCCAGGCGCTCGCCCGCGCGGCGGCCCTCGGCCACGTTCAGCGCGGCGGTCTCCAGCACGACCAGCTCGGCGCCGGGGACCGCGGCCACCGCGGCGCGGGCACCGGTGAGCCGGTCCGCGGCCTGGCCGATGGTCATCGGCCCGCCGATGTAGGCGATCTTGCGGTGGCCCGCCTCCAGCAGGTGCGTCGCTGCCAGCTCCCCGCCCGCCACGTCGTCCACGGTCACCGAGCAGAAGTCCGGCCCCGCGTCGCGGTCGACCACCACGACCGGGATGCCGCGCCCGCGCACCCGCTCCAGGCGATCAGTGGCGTTGTCCGTCGGGGTGATCAGGATGCCCTCGACCCGTTGCTGCTCCAGCATGTCGAGGTAGAAGTCCTGCCGCCCGCCGTCCTCCCGGCTGTTGCACAGGAACACCGCGAGCCCGGACGCCTCCGCCGCGTCCTGCACGCCCTCGGCGACGTCGGTGAAGAACGGGTTGCCGGAGTCCAGCGCCACGTAGGCCAGGGTCCTGCTGTGCCCGGAACGCAGCTGGCGCGCGGTCTCGTTGCGGACGAAGCCGAGCTGTTCGATGGCGGCGCGCACGCGGTCGCGGGTCTGCACGCTGACCCGGTCCGGCTTGTTCAGGACGTTGGAGACGGTGCCGAGCGAGACCCCGGCGCGCGCGGCGACGTCCTTCATGCTCGGTGTTCCCGGACCCGCCACGTCGCCCCCTGAATCCTGAAACGTGCGCAACAGCCGCTTGTTGACGGTCGCCCGCCGCCATCGTAGCGTCACAGGCAGGATTTGAAACGTTCCAACATGCTGGAGGCGAGTTCATGGCAGAGCCGCGTGCCGTCCGCATCGAGCACCTCACGGGCAGCCCGGTGGTGGTCGGCACCCCGGAGCCCCGCCTGAGCTGGCAGCGGCCCGCGCTGGAAGTGGAACTCGCCGACGCCTCCGGCCAGGTCCGCAGGCACCGGCTCGACGGAACCGACCAGGTGCTGGTCCCGTGGCCGTTCCCGCCACTGCCCTCGCGGTCCCACGGCAGCCTGCGGGTGCGCGCGAGGGATTGCGGCTGGAGCGAGCCGACGACCTTCGAGACCCCGTTGCTGCACCCCGAAGACTGGTCGGCGCGCTTCATCGCGCCCGGCACGATCGGCCGGATCGGCGATCCCGCGCCTCTGCTCAGCGGCCGGATCTCCTTACCTGGCAAGGTGGTCCGGGCGCGCCTGCACATGACGTCGCTCGGCGTGCACGTCGCGTCGATCAACGGCGAGCGCGTCGGCGACATCCAGCTCGACCCTGGCTGGACCTCCTACGAGCACCGCCTCCGCTACCGCACGCACGACGTGACATCGCTGCTTCGCCCCGGGGACAACGACATCGACGTCCTGCTCGGGAACGGGTGGTACCGGGGACGGCTCGGCTGGCAGGGCAAGCGCGCCCACTACGGGGACCGCCTCGCCCTGCTCGCCCAGCTCGAAGTCACCTGCGTTGACGGCTCGCAGCACGTGTTCGGCACGGATGAGACCTGGACCGCGCGGTCGAGCAACGTCATCGCCGACGACCTCTACGACGGTCAGACCACGGACCTGCGCGAGTGTGAGTCCACACAGGACAGTGTCGAGGTTCTCGACGTCGATCTCCGCCGCCTGGAAGCACCGATCGGGCCGCCGGTGCGCGCGGTGGCGACGGTTCCCGCGGTCTCGGTGACCGTGTCGCCATCGGGCAAGCTCCTCGTCGACTTCGGCGAGAACCTCGTTGGCTGGGTCAGGCTTCGCGTCCACCAGGGGAGGACGCAGATCACCGTGCGGCACGCCGAAGTCCTCGAACACGGTGAACTCGGCACCAGGCCCTTGCGCTCCGCCCTCGCCACCGACCGCTACCTCCTCCCCGGAGACTGCGCGGCGATCTGTGAGCCCTCGCTGACCTTCCACGGGTTCCGCTACGCCGAGATCGACGGGGTGGACTGGCTCGACCCTGCCGACGTCGAAGCCGTTGTGCTGTCCTCGGATCTGCCCGCCACCGGCTGGTTCACCTGCTCCGAGCCGGACCTGAACGCCTTGCACGAGAACGTCCGCAGGGCGATGCGCGGCAACTTCCTCGATGTGCCAACGGATTGTCCGCAACGCGACGAACGCCTCGGCTGGACGGGCGACATCCAGGTCTTCGGCCCGACCGCGGCTTTCCTCGCCGACAGCGCCGGATTCCTCACCTCCTGGCTGCGCGATCTCGCGGCCGATCAGTACAAGAACGGCTGCGTCCCGTTCGTCGTCCCCGACGTGCTCCGCGAGCCCGCGCCGAGCGCTGCCGCCTGGGGCGACGCCGCGACGGTCGTGCCGTGGACGCTGTACCAGCGCTACGGTGATGTTCGTGTGCTGGCCGACCAGTTCGCCAGCATGCGCGCGTGGGTCGACCGCCAGGCGGCGCTCGCCGGGCCGGACCACATCTGGTCCGGCGGCTTCCAGTTCGGCGACTGGCTCGACCCGGCCGCGCCGCCGGACAACCCGTTCGCCGCCAAGACCGACCACGACATCGTCGCCACCGCGCACTTCGCGTACTCGGCGTCGATCGTCGCCAAGGCCGCCGAAGTCCTTGGCCGCCAAGACGAAGCGCGCAACTACGGTGACCTCGCGACCGTGGTTCGGGAAGCGTTCGCGCGCGCCTACGCGACCCCCTCCGGGCGGATGGTCGGCGACGCGCCGACCGCGTACGCCATGGCACTCGTCTGGGACCTGCTGCCGACAGCGGAACAGCGCGCCGGGGCGAGTGCGCGACTCGCAGACTTGGTGCGCGCCAACGGTTTCCGCATCGCGACGGGCTTCGTCGGCACTCCGATCATCGCCGATGCGCTGTGCCTGGCGGGGCAGTCGCAGGTGGCGTACCGGCTCCTCCTGGAGCGCGGCTGCCCGTCGTGGCTGTACCCGGTGACGATGGGCGCGACGACGATCTGGGAGCGTTGGGACAGCATGCTTCCGGACGGCTCGATCAACCCCGGCGAGATGACTTCGTTCAACCACTACGCGCTCGGTGCCGTCGCGGACTGGATGCACCGCACAGTCGCGGGCCTCGCCCCAGGCGCTCCCGGATACCGCTCGTTGTTGGTGCGCCCGCTGCTCGGCGGCGGACTGACCCACGCGTCCGCCCGTCACGAGACACCGTACGGCCGCGCTTCCGTTGCGTGGCAACGACAGGACGGCACACTCACGTTGGCGGTCGAGGTGCCTGGCGGTACCACGGCGACCGTGCACGTGCCGGGCTCGGACGCTCCGGAGGAGGTCGAGCCCGGCACGCACCGGTGGGAGGTGCCGGATCCTGTTGCGGCGCCGAGCATCCGGACGATCCGCGACGCCGTGGATGATCCCCGGCTGTGGGCGGAGCTCGTGGCGGTCGCCGTGGAGCTGGACGTGGTCGCGGACGGCCCCGCGCTCGGCCGGGCACTGGCCCGGGACTTCGACCGCCCAGCGGCGGATCTGCCGAAGATCCTGGTGTCCACCCTCGAACACACCAACGGCCAGGAGCTCGGTCAGCGGCTCGCGGAGGCCCTCGGCTCCTTAAGGTAGGCCGAGAGCGCGCAGGGTGCCGGGCTGTACGTCCGTGCCTCGCAGGTCTTCGACGAGCCGCAGCGCTCGGTCCGCGATGACAAGTTCACGGGATGTGTGCGGGACGTCATCACCGAGGCGGCGAAGATAGTCCGCGATGTGCAGCCAGGAGTAGAAAGCAGTCCCGTCAGTGTCAGGATTCACCGGCTCCGGGAAGTGCTCGTCTTCCCGGGAAAGCCGCACCAGGGACTCATGGCTGCGATCGCAGCGTTGCGCCGCTTCGCCGAGTGTGACCTTGTCCTTGTGCAGGGCGCCGACCTCGGCCGCATCGGTGCCGAACTCGCCTCGCGCTACCTGGACGGTGGATCGAGCGCGGTCGTGGTGCGCTGAAGGATGTCGAAGTAGCCGCTGACGATGTTCGTGAACGCGGAGCGGCCGTACACGGCGAGATCGCGGGTCAGCGGAGGATCGGGTTCGACCACGACGCCCGCGAGGTCGGTGGGGATCGCGTTGGCCGGGAGCAGCGCCACCCCGACCCCGGCCGCCGCGAGCCGGGCCGCCGCGTCGACCTGCGCGGTGCGCAGGACGTACCTCGGGCTGAGGCCCGCCTTGGCGAGGTGTTCCTCCACGAACTCGCTCAGCCCGTACTCGCGGTCGAGGGTGATCCACGAGTGCTCGGCCAGCGCCGACAACGCCAGGCGCCCACGGGACTGCCGCGCCGCGTTCGGCGCACCCTTGCGGTAGGGGCGAATCCGGGCCAGCGCCGGATCGCGCTCGGCGATCACCAGGACGAACCGCTCCGTGCCGATGTCCACGATCGGTCCGGGCCAGGACTGCGGACGCGGGCCGACCGCGATGTCCCCCGAGCCGGCCAGCACCGCGTCTTCCAGGAGCCGCTTGTGCCGGTATTCGCGCAGCCGCACCGGGATGTCAGGATGCTGGTGGTGCCAGCGGGTCAGCGAGGGTGGCAGCACGCCCACCGCGATGGACAGCACGGTGGCGACCTCCAGCTCGCCCGCCGTGACGCTGAGGACATCGCGCACCGCCCGGCGCGCTTCCCGCTCGGCCCGCACCGCGACCGCCGCGTGCTCCGCGAACGCCCGGCCCGCCGGGTTGAGCCGAACCGAGCCCGGCAGCCGTTCCAGCAGCTCACCGCCCATCGACCGCTCCAGCGAGCGGATCTGCTGGCTCAGGGCGGGCTGGGAGACCCGGAGGCGGTCGGCGGCGCGGGTGAAGGACCCCTCTTCGGCCACCATCAGCAGGTATTCCATCTGGCGCAGCGTCACAGAATAACCATAGATTATGCGGATCAGAGATCGCTAGTCTTGGACGTTAACGCTGCGCGCCGGTCATCCTCGTGTTCCGTCAGCACGAAGAACCGAGGAGCGCCGCCGTGTCACCGAAGATCCCCGCTGTGATCGTGTCCCTGTCCCGGGCCGTCGTGGGCTTGTTGTTCGCCTGCCACGGCGCTGCCTCGCTGTTCGGCGTCTTAGGCGGAGCCGCGGGCAAGGGCGGGACGGTCGCGTTCGGCGTGTGGCCCGGCTGGTGGGCCGCGCTGATCCAGTTCGTCGGCGGCCTGCTCGTGCTGGTCGGTTTCGCCACTCGGCCGGTCGCGTTGGTGTGCTCGGGCTCGATGGCCTTCGCGTATTTCACGGTGCACCAGCCCATGGCGCTGTGGCCGTTGGAGAACGGTGGTGTCTCTTCCGCGCTGTATTGCTGGTTCTTCTTGCTCATCGCCGTGATCGGGCCGGGAAGGTATGCCCTGGACACCTGGCTCGGGGCAGAAAAAAGGCAGTACGCGCGAGCGAACTCGCGCGCACTGCCTTCGATGTAGATCAGAAGTAGATTTCCCCGCCTCCGGCGAGCTTGGCGTTGACCCTGGGGCCGTAGTTGCCGTACTCGCCGGTGTTCAGCTCGGACTGGCCGGTGCTGGTCACCGTCTCGTAGGTGGTGTACGGGTAGCAGCAGTTGCCGATGGCGAGCTGGTCGCCGTACCTGGCGCCGCCCAGGTTGGCGTGCACCAAGCCGTTGCTGTTGTTCTTCCAGAGCCTGAGCGTGCGACCGGAGCCGCTCTTCTCCTTGAGCAACGTGAAGGTGGCCATCCTGGCCGACGCGGTCTCGGCGGGAGCCGATGCGACCGAAACGGGTGCGGCCTGAACGGGCACCGACAAGGCCGAGGCCACGACGAGAGCCATCAGCGCGGCGCCTGCCATTTTCTTGAACAACGAAACCCCATCAAAGAAATCGATCGGCGCGGAGGCTACCTGAGCCGTGCACGACCGAGGTGCCGTTTCAGGCACCCGTGAAATGGCTTCGTTGACGTGCGGAGACACCTTAGAAGGGCGCCGGTTCCGCGATCGGCTCGGCCTCGGTCTCCGAGGTCTTCCCGTTGGGTGTGGTCCACACGTGTCGTCCGTCGGGGAGGTTTTCGCACTTCCAGTTGGATTCGTGCTTCATGCGGTGGTGCCGTCTGCATTTCGGCCGGAGGTTGTTGATGGTGGTGTTGGTGCCGTTGAAGGGGCAGCAGTGGTCGAGGTCGCAGCGGTGTGCGGGCCGGTTGCAGCCGATGGCGGTGCAGGTGGGGTAGCGGGCGTGGATCAGCTCTCGCTGCTTCGCTGACGGTCGGTAGGTGGTGACGTCCTCGGCGATCCCGGTAACCGGGTCGGTGAGGATGCGCTTCCAGATCCCTCCCGCCGCGACATCGCGGGCGATCTTCGCGGGCAGAGGTCCGTAGCCGTGGAGCATGGCGGGCTCGTTGTCGAGGCCGAGGAAGGAACCCACGGGCATGGTGAGGTAGACGGTGACCTGGCCTTGGGGTGCCCCGGTTTCCTTGCCCATCAACAGATCCATGGTGACATCGGCGCGTTTCTGATCCAGGGTGCGGTGATCTTTCGGTAGGGCTCTGGCGATGCGGTCGATGCGGTCGTAGATCAACGAGGCTTGCAGGGCGGGGAAGAACATCCGCAGTAGGCACATGCCGTCGTCTTGGGGGATCTTCTCCACCAACCTGGCCTTGCGCTTCTCCTTATGCCTGCGCTCGGCAGCCTTCGGGTCCAGCTTGTCGATGAACCGCACCGCATGCCGACGAGTCGCGGTGTAGTTGTGCGTTTCAGCGAAAGCGAGGAAGTCCTCCTCGGCGATCGCGGCGTGCACAGCCGAGAGAGTGGAGAGCAGGTCGACGATCATCAACGCCTTGCCCTCGTCGACGCGGCCTTCGGCCAGCGCCCGCAACACCACCGGGCGACCGGTGAGGTCTTCCGCGCGTTGCAACAGCCGGGCGGCCTTCGTCTTCGAGACCGCCAACAACCGCATGAGGATTTCCTCGGCGAACTCACGATCACACAACTCCAGCCGAGCGACATACTCCATCAACACGACCGCGAAGTCCGCCGACGCTTTCCCCAT
>NZ_JANAVO010000011.1 GCF_024213555.1 Allokutzneria sp. A3M-2-11 16
GGGCCGGGGTTTCATCCCGTGCCCCCGTGAGGCCCAAGGGCACGCGCAAGGGGCCCCAGGTCAAGCCGACCCCACGCTGGTACCGACGCAGGCTGGAAGCCCAGCCCACGAGCGCTGGAAGCCAAACCAAAGAAAGAGGGGCGCCCTCACCAGAAGGCGCCCCTCAAACATCAACCCAACGTATACAACAACCTATTAGGCGACCCGGCACCAGGATTGCGAACAACCCCAGCGGTCCCACCATCCACCAACGCCTGAGAAACCTGCGCAGGACTGGCCGTGGGATGAGAAGCCAAATACAACGCCGCTCCGCCTGCCACATGCGGACTGGCCATCGACGTCCCGCTCATGGTCGCGGACGAAGAATCACTTCCATGAGAAGCCGACGTGATCCCCGAGCCCGGAGCGAAGATGTCCAGACAGCGGCCGTAGTTCGAGAAGAAGGCCTTGTTGTCCGAACTGTCCGTCGCGCCGACGGTGATCACCGAGGGCACCTTCGCCGGACCAGCGGAACACGCGTCCGCCGAGCTGTTGCCCGCGGCGACGACGAAGGGGATGCCCGCGGCGGTCAGCCTGCCGATGGCCTCGTCGCCGATCGCGGGGGTGTCGAAGGTGAAGCTGCCGTTGACCACCGCGGGTTTCGCGGCGTTCTTGGCGATCCACTCGATGCCTTCGACACCGTCGGAGTCCGGTGCGCTGCCGTTGCAGCCGAGGATTCTGACCGCGACGAGCTTCACCTTCTTCGCCACGCCCCAGGTCTTCCCACCGACCGTGCCCGACACGTGGGTGCCGTGGCCGTGGCAGTCCTGGGCGATCGGGTCCTCGTCGACGAAGTCGTACCCGTCCGCCGCGCGGCCCTCGAACTCGTTGTGCGTCTTGCGGATCCCAGTGTCCAAAATGTACGCGGTCACGTTGGGGGCCGTGGTGTTGTAGGTGTACTTCTTGTCCAGCGGGAGGTTCCGCTGGTCGATGCGGTCGATGCCGTAGGTCGGGTTCGCCTGCGTGTCCGCGATGCGCGCGGTGCCGTCCTGGAAAACCTTGCGCACCAACGGGTCCGCGGCCAGGCGACGTGCCGCTCCGACGGACAGGTCACGCACGACGAAGCCGTGCATGGCCACCGTGAACACCGACTTGATGGTCCCGCCGTACCGCCCGGCCAGGGAACGGGAAGCGGAGACGGCCGCGGCGTCCTCCTTCAGCGACACCAGGAAGCTACCGGGCACGGGGTTCTTCGCGGGAACGAAGTCCGCTGTGGCCGATGCGGTTCCGGGAATGCCGAAGGAAAGCAGGACTACCGCGATGAGCAACCTCACCGCCGCGTCCCGATGAAGCCGGTGTAGAGCAGCTTGTTCGGCGAGTTGGCGCCCGGGTTCTTCACGACGCCGTTGGTGGCGTTGCCGGTGAGCGCCGAGCCGACCTGCGCGGGCGTCGCGGCGGCGTTGCCGGACAGGTAGAGCGCGGCCGCGCCGACGACGTGCGGGGTGGCCATCGAGGTGCCGCTGATGGTGTTGGTGCCACCGGTGTGCCACGCGGAGGTGATGCTCGATCCCGGGCCGAAGATGTCCAGGCAGCGCCCGGTGTTGGAGAACGACGACCGATTGTCGGAACGGTCGGTCGAACCGACGGTGATCGCTTCCGGCGTGCGCGCGGGGCTGGTGTTGCACGCGTCGGCGCCGTTGTTGTTGCCCGCGGCGACACCGAAGGTCACGCCGGACTGGACGGCCTTGCTCACGGCGCTGTCGACGGAGGTGTTCACGCCGCCCCCGAGGCTCATGTTGGCGACAGCGGGCTTCTTGGCGTTCTTCGCCACCCAGTCGATGCCGCCGATCACCTGGGACCACTGGCCCTGGCCCTGGCAGTTCAGCACGCGGACGCCGACGAGCTTGACGTCCTTCGCCACGCCGTAGGTGGTGCCGCCGACGGTTCCGGCGACGTGCGTGCCGTGGCCGTTGCAGTCCTGCGCGATGGCGTCGTTGTCGATGAAGTCGTAGCCGTCGCTGGCCCGGCTGCCGAACTCGCTGTGCGCCTTGTGCACGCCAGTGTCCACAATGTACGCGGTGACGTTGCCGGCCTTGTTGGCGTAGTTGTACTTCGTGTCCAGCGGCAGGTTCTTCTGGTCCACGCGGTCCAGGCCCCACGTCGCGTTGTTCTGCGTGTCGTAGGCGTAGGCGAAGCCGTCCTGCTCCACGTACTCGACCGCGGGATCGGCGGCGAGGCGCTTGGCGGCGCTCTCGTCCATCTTCGCGGAGAAACCGCGCAGGGCCGCGGTGTACTCGCGCTCGACCGCGGCGCCGACCTTGGCGGCGATGCCCGCGGAGCTGATGCCGGGCCCGTCCTTGAGCACCACGATGTAGCTGCCGGGGACCGAGCCGGGCTGGTTGGCGTTGCGGACCTGGCCCTCGGCGGGCGCGGCGCCCGCCTGGCCGGTGGTCACGACGAGCGCCGCGAGAGCGGCGGCGGCAAGGATGTCACGTCGCATGTTTCGCACTCCGTTTCACACTGATGGCCGTCGGGCAGGGGTGACTGACGGCCATGTACTCATTCACCTTCCGGCGGGTACTCCGGTTTGAACAATCCGGGTAGGCATACGTAGGCATACGGATCTTTTCCCCCGAGCGGGCACGGAGGTGGACACATGGCGCAACTGCGAACCAGCTCCTCGGTGTTCGTCGGGCGCGCCGCCGAACTGGACGCGCTGAAAGCGGTCCTCCGGCCGGGAACCGCCGCGATCGCCGTGGTCGAGGGCGAAGCGGGCGTTGGCAAGAGCCGCCTTATCCGGGAAGCACTTGTCCAATTCGACCGCACCATCCTCATCGGACAGTGTCGCGAACCGTTTCCCTACGGCGCAATCCTCGATGCCCTGCACGGCGTAACATCCACAGCCGAACGGCCTAGCGCGATCGCCGGAGCGCTTCGAAAACTCCTTCCGGAACTCGCCCCTCTTCTGCCCCCGGAACCCGGGACCACCGGCGGTCCGAGGGCCGAGCGGCACCGGATTTTCCGCGCCGTGCGCGAACTCCTCAGGGCGCTCGGGCCGACGGTGTTGGTGATCGAAGATCTGCACTGGGCGGATGACGACTCCCGCCGACTCGTGCGGTTCCTGATCAACGATCCGCCTCCGGAACTGGCCATCGTGATTACCTTTCGCGGCGATGAGGCGCCGGGCGGAATGCTCTTCCGGGCCCCGGACGTGCTGATCACGCTGCGTCCCTTCACCATTCCCGAGGTCCGCGCGTTGCTCGGCGACAAACCGGTTTCCGCCGAGGCATTGCACGAGCGCACCGCCGGAATCCCATTCGTGGTGGAGGAGGTCCTGCGGTCGCACTCCGACGAGGTCCCGCCGCTGGTCCGCGCGGCGGTGCTGGAGAAGCTGGACGGCCTGCCCGTCACCGCGACCCGCGCCGCCCAGGCCGCGGCGGTGCTCGGCACGCCGGAGACCGCGGAGGTCATCGGCGAGGTCGCCGGGCTGACTCCACAGCGCTGCCGCACCGCCCTGACCGCCGCGCTCGCCGCCGGGGTGCTCCGCGAGGTCGGCGAATGCCGCTACGGATTCCGGCATTCGCTTGCCCGGCAATCGGTTCACGACGCCGTTGCCGGTCCCGACCGATGCGAGCTGCACCTGCGCGCGCTGCGCGTGCTCGAACGACGCGAGCCGAAACCGCTGCTGCGCCTGGCCGAGCACAGCCGCAAGGCCGGAGTGCTGGCGAACTGGCTGCGCTACGGGGAGGCCGCCGCCACGCAGGCCACGGAGTCCGGCGACCACGCCACGGCGACGGATCTCCTGCAACGCCTGTTGGAGGAGCCGGAGTTGGCCGCAGACGACGTCAACCGGCTCGCGGTCCGCCTCGGCCAGGCCGCGCACGTCGGCATCGACCAGCTCGACCCGATCGCGACGCTGCGGCGGCTGCTCGGCGACCGGCGGCTGGCCACGGCGGTGCGCGGGGAGGTGCGGCTGTTCATGGGCATGCTGCTGATCCGGCAGGACGGCGACCTCGCGGCCGGGCTCGCCGAGATCGAGCTGGCCGTCCGCGAACTCGCCGAACGGCCGAACCTCGCGGTCAAGGGTGTCGCCGTGCTGGCGCAGCCGTTCCTGGGCTCCGCCCCGCTCAGCCAGCTGCGGCGGTGGCAGGAGCAGTTGCGCGACGCGATCACCGACTGCGCCGACGCCGAACTCCGGGTTTCCTTGCTGGCAAGCCAACTCGGGGCGCGGATGCACATCGGCGAGGGCGGGGTCGAGGACCTGCTCGCCGAGCTTCCTGCGGACGTGTCGACGGCGGCTGAGCAGCGACATCTCTCGCGGGCGCACTGCAACCTGGCGGACGCGTGCGCTTCGGTCGGGCACTACGAGTGGGCGGGAAAGCTTTTGGTCAGCGGACTTCGGCTGGCCAACGACTGCGGAGCGCCGTTCGTGGTCAGCACGGCGCGGGCCACCCAGGCGCGGCTGGACTGGTTCACCGGCGCGTGGTCGGGGTTGGCCGACCGCTGCGTGCGACTGCTCGACGAGTACCACGACCTGTTCCCGGTCTCGAGCGAGCTGTCTCTCGTGCTGGGCCTGCTCGCGGTCGCGCGCGGCGAATGGGACGACGCCGCGCGGTGGTTCGCCGCGACCGGTGTGACGCGGCCCAGCGACGCCATCGGTCCGGTCGCGATCGACGCGTGTGCGGGCCTGACCAGGATGTGGCTGTCCAAGGGCGATCCGGAAGCCGCGGCGCAGGCAGCCGACGATGGGCTGAAGTTGTTGCGGGACAAGGGGATCTGGGCCTGGTCGGGTGATATGGCGCCGATCGCGGTGACCGCGCTGCTCGGCACTGGCCGGGAGCACGACGCCTACCGCTTGGTTGACGACCTGGAAACCAACCTCGCCGGATTGGACGCCCCGCTACCCGCGGCCGCGCTGCTCACCTGCCGAGCGCAGCTGGCGCGGGCGCGCGGGGACACCACCGGGGCGATCGAGCTGCACCGGGCGGCGACGACTCGGTACGAGAAGATCGGCGCGCCGTACTTCGCGGCGCTGGCCACCGAACGTGAGCTGCTGTGCCGGATCGACAGCGGGTCCGGACCGGAGGAGCTGGCCGCGCTGGCCGAGACCTTCGACGACTTCGGCGCGACCCGGGACGCCGCCCGGTGCAGGCACCTGCTGCGCGGACACGGCGGGGGCACGCCCTCGCGACGCGGACGGCGGGGCTACGGCAACGAGCTCTCCCCAAGGGAGCAGGATGTGGCTCGGTTGCTGGCGCAGGGCCGGACGAACAGGGAGATCGCCGACGTGTTGTTCCTATCCCCACGAACCGTCGAGCAGCACGTCGCACGCGCGCTGCGCAAGCTCGGGGTGAGTTCGCGCGGCGAGTTACTGGCATGACCGGCCGGGAGGTGCGGATCGACCAGTGGAACGCCTTCGACGTCAACCGGGCGGGCATCGACTCGACGAGGTTCCCGCTGTCGATCGAGGTGGTGCCACCGCGAGCGGGCGAACCGTGGATCGTGCACGGTACGGCGTCGACGGTCTACGACATCGTGGACGCGCTGCCGTGGGCGGAGAACGTCGCGCTGCTCAACGTCGGTCAGAACAGCTGGCTGGACGAGGATCTGCGCAGTCTGCCGCCGCATGAGATCGCCGAAGAGCAGAACGTGCCCGCGATCGCGCACGACATCGGCACGGTGGCGCCGCTGCTGGTGCTGGCGCGGCAGGACCTGCGCCCGTTCCTCGCCGACTGGACCCTCTACGCCGTCGACATCGTGGACTGGGACGGCGAACGCTCGCCCGAGACCGTGGTCGACGCCGTCACGAGCGGAACTGGCTTCGGCACGCACCTGCATGGCGACGACGACTGCTACGTCACCGTGCGGAGCCGGGATTCGTCCGTCGCACCAAGGGTTTTCGCGCGACTGATGGCTTTGTTCGCGGCGAGCGCGCTGGGCATCGAGGACGGCGGGACGATCACCGAGCCGTCGTGGGAGTTGTGCGCGGGCCTGTTGGAGCGCAGCCCGTTCTGGACCGGCCGGGTCACCAAGACCGAGCCGTACGGCGTGGAGATCGGTCTGGCACCACAGGGCTGGCGGCCCAACGATCCGGGGCCTCGGGCTTTTCCTGTGCTGGTAAGCCTCGACCGAGTGACCGGCGAATGGAACGGGGCCGGTGACTGACGCCACCGGCCCCGGGTCTGTGCTACTTGAGTCCGTTGCTCATCGAGGTGATCAGTTCGCCGTTGGAGGTGTCGCCTGACAGCTCCCAGAAGAACGCGCCACCGAGGCCCTGCGTCTTCGAGTAGTTCATCTTGCCGCCGATGGTGGAGGGGGTGTCGTAGCTCCACCACTCGTTGCCGCACTTGGCGTAGGCCGTGCCACCCACGGTTCCCGTTGCGGGACAACGCGTCTTGAGCGTCTTGTAGTCGGCGATGCCCGCCTCGCCCTGGTCACCGGGGGCGGGGCCGGTGGCACTGCCGCCGGGTGCGCTCTGTGTGACGCCGGTCCAGCCGCGGCCGTAGAAACCGATGCCCAGCAACAGTTTCGCCGACGGGACACCCTTGCCCTTGAGCTTCTGGATGGCCGCGTCGGAGTTGAAGCCCTCCGCCGGGATGCCCGGGTAGGCGGTCAGCGGCGAGTGCGGGGCGGTCGGGCCCTGCGGGGTGAAGCCGCCGAAGTAGTCGTAGGTCATCACGTTGTACCAGTTGAGGTACTGCGCGGCGCCGCCGTAGTCGGCCTTGTCGATCTTGCCGTTGTTGCTGCCGTCCGCGGTGATCGCGGCGGTGACCAGGTAGTTGGAGCCGAAGCGGGTGCGCAGCGCCTGGGAGAGGTTCTTGAACGAGGAGAACCCGCTGGTGTCGCAGGTCAGGCCGCACGCGTTCGGGTACTCCCAGTCGATGTCGATACCGTCGAAGACGTCCGCCCAGCGCGGGTCCTCGACGAGCTTGTGGCAGGACTCGGCGAACGCGGCCGGGTTCTGCGCGGCCTGCCCGAACCCGCCGGACCAGGTCCAGCCGCCGAAGCTGTAGAGCACCTTGATGTGCGGGTACATCTTCTTCAGCTTGCGCAGCTGGTTGAAGTTGCCGCGCAGCGCGCCGGTGTCCCAGGTGTCGGAGACGCCGTCGACGGAGGCGTTGGCGTCGTAGAACTTGCCGGTGTCCGCGTCGGCGTCGCCGAGGACGCACTGGCCGTTGCTGACGTTGCCGAAGGCGTAGTTGATGTGGGTCAGCTTCGCGGCCGAGCCCGAGGTGTGGATGTTCTTCACGTGGTAGTTGCGGGCGTAGACCGTCCACTGCGCGAAGTAACCCAGGTTGATCTTGCCGCCAGGGCCCGGGTTGTTCGTCGTGGTCACCGGCGGCGGCGTGGTCGTCGTCGGCGTGGTGCCGGTACCGTCGCAGGCCCCGCCGTCGACGCGGCAGTAGACCGGCGAGCCCGAGGCTCCGGTGTAGCTGACGTTGAAGCCGAAGCTGGCCGAGGCGCCGGGCGCCACGTTGCCGTTCCAGGAGTTCCTGACGGTGACGCGGGAGCCGTTGGTGCTCTTCGTGCCGTCCCACACCGAGCCGACGGTGTGCCCGGTGGGCAGTTCGAACTCCACCGCCCACGAGCTGATGGCGGACGCGCCACCGTTGGTGATCGTGTACTTGCCCTCGTAGCCGGAGCCCCAGTCCGAGGACTTCGAGAAGGTGGCGGTCACGCCGGTCGCCCCGCTGGCGGGTGCCACCGCGACCAGGCCCAGGACCAGTGCGGTGACCATCCCGCACAACGCTGCCACGTGCCATCTGATCTTGGTCATCGATCCTCATTCCGAACCGGGCGGCGGCGCGGACAAGTTGGCTCAAGATGTGGTCTAGACCACCGCGAGGTCAAGAAGTGAAGCCCTTTCGCGACCCGATTGCCACCGACCAGCCCACCGCACTGCGCCGAACGCCACGCCCCGCTCCCGCTCCTCCACCACCCACCGCCCCAATGACTCATTCAGCACGTTCCCGCCCACGCCAATGACGCGTTTGGGGCGTTGAGTGCCCTGAACGGGTCGTTGGGGGCGTTAGATTCCCTGAACGGGTCGTTCAGGGAAAAAGCGTTGGGGGTTGGGGGTGGTTTGAGACTGTGCAGAGGGGGGTTGGGGGTACTTGAAGACCGGCCGACCTCGACCGCGATGTGTGCGCGAGCTCCCTGGACGTGGGTCGGCGAAAAGGGCGTGACGCGGCGCGTTAACCTTGACCAAAGGCGTTGATCCGGCCATCACCGGGGAGCCTCCGGAAGAACAGAGCGCCAGCTCCCAGTAGAACCGGACGGGTCGGCCCGTCACAGCCTTGCCAAGAGTGGCCCCGTTCGCGGGGCAAGCGGGGTGGTACCGCGGAGCACGCCGGGCACGGCGGGGCTTCGTCCCCGCGGTTTGTGCACGCCGAGACGAACCGCGAGGAGCGCACCATGGCCTACCCGAAGGCGAGCGCCGACCCGAACACCGCTGGGGTGTCACCGCAGCCGTCCTTCCCCGAGCTGGAGAAGCACGTCCTGGCCTACTGGGAGGCCGACAAGACCTTCCAGGCCACCATCGACGCGCGCGAGGCCGGGGTGAACGGCGCCAACGAGTACGTCTTCTACGACGGCCCGCCCTTCGCCAACGGCCTGCCGCACTACGGGCACCTGGTGACCGGCTACGTCAAGGACATGGTGCCGCGCTACCAGACGATGCGCGGCAAGCGCGTGGAGCGCCGCTTCGGCTGGGACACCCACGGCCTGCCCGCGGAGCTGGAGGCCGAGCGGCAGCTGGGCATCACCGACAAGTCGCAGATCGACGAGATGGGCGTGGCCGCGTTCAACGCCGCCTGCCGCGAGTCGGTGCTGCGCTACACGAACGAGTGGCAGGACTACGTCACCCGGCAGGCCCGCTGGGTGGACTTCGACAACGACTACAAGACGCTCGACGTGAGCTACATGGAGTCGGTGCTCTGGGCCTTCAAGCAGTTGTGGGACAAGGGTTACGTCTACGAGGGCTACCGCGTCCTGCCGTACTGCTGGCGGGACGAGACGCCGCTGTCCAACCACGAGCTGCGGATGGACGACGACGTCTACAAGAGCCGTCAGGACCCCGCGGTCACCGTGGGCTTCCGCATGTCCGGCAACGATTCCCCGATCGACGGCGCACAGCTGCTGATCTGGACCACCACCCCGTGGACGCTGCCGTCGAACCTCGCCGTCGCCGTGCACCCTGAGGTCTCCTACGTCGTCGTGCGCGACTCCCAAGGAAACCGTTTCCTGTTGGCGGAGGCCAGGGTCGGCGCCTACGCGAAGGAGCTGGGGGAGGCGCCCGAGGTCGTCTCGCGGCACACCGGCGCGGAGCTGCTGAACCTGCGCTACGAGCCGCCGTTCCCGTACTTCACCGGGCACGAGGGCGCGCACCGCGTGCTGTCGGCGGACTACGTGACCACCGAGGACGGCACGGGCATCGTGCACATCGCGCCCGCCTACGGTGAGGAGGACAAGGCGGTCACCGACGCGGTCGGCATCGTGCCGGTCACCCCCGTCGATGGCAAGGGCCGCTTCACCGCCGAGGTCACCGACTACGCGGGCCAGCTGGTCTTCGACGCGAACCCGGCGATCATCCGGGATCTCAAGCAGCGCGGCGTGCTGCTGCGGCACGAGACCTACGAGCACCCGTACCCGCACTGCTGGCGCTGCCGCAACCCGTTGATCTACCGCGCGGTGTCGTCGTGGTTCGTCAAGGTCACCGCCTTCAAGGACCGCATGGTGGAGCTCAACCAGGAGATCACCTGGTACCCCGAGCACATCAAGGACGGCCAGTTCGGGAAGTGGCTGGAGAACGCGCGCGACTGGTCGATCTCGCGGAACCGGTACTGGGGCACGCCGATCCCGGTGTGGGTCTCCGACGACCCCGCGTACCCGCGCACGGACGTCTACGGCTCGCTGGACGAGCTGGAGCGCGACTTCGGCGTGCGCCTGACCGACCTGCACCGCCCGTTCATCGACGAGCTGACCCGCCCGAACCCGGACGACCCCACCGGGAAGTCCACCATGCGCCGGGTCGCGGACGTGCTGGACGTGTGGTTCGACTCGGGCTCGATGCCCTACGCGCAGGTGCACTACCCGTTCGAGAACACCGAGTGGTTCGAGCACCACTACCCCGGTGACTTCATCGTGGAGTACATCGGCCAGACCCGCGGCTGGTTCTACCTGCTGCACGTGCTGGCGACGGCGCTGTTCGACCGGCCCGCGTTCCGCACCTGCGTCTCGCACGGCATCATCCTGGGCTCCGACGGCCAGAAGATGTCGAAGTCGCTGCGCAACTACCCCGACGTCAACGAGGTCTTCGACCGCGACGGCGCCGACGCCATGCGGTGGTACCTCACGTCGAGCCCGGTGCTGCGCGGCGGGAACCTCGTCGTCAGCGATCGGGGCATCCGCGACTCGGTGCGCCAGGCCGTGCTGCCGCTGTGGAACTCGTGGTACTTCCTCAGCCTGTACGCGAACGCGGCGGGCGTGGAAGGCAAGTGGCGCACGGACTCCAAGCACGTGCTCGACCGTTACGTGCTGGCCAAGACCAACCAGCTCGTCGCGGACGTGCAGCGCGGTCTGGACGTCTGCGACGTCGCGGGAGCGTGCCAGGCGGTGCGCGAGTTCCTCGAAGTGCTGACGAACTGGTACGTGCGCCGTTCGCGGGACCGGTTCTGGGCAGGCGAGCAGGACGCCGTCGACACGCTGCACACGGTGCTGGAGGTGACCTGCCGGGTCATCGCGCCGCTGCTGCCGCTGACGTCGGAGGCCGTGTGGCGCGGGCTCACCGGCGAGCGCTCGGTGCACCTGGCCGACTGGCCCGAGGCCGACTCGGTTCCGGCCGATGACGCGTTGGTGGCCGCGATGGACCGCGTGCGCCAGGTGTGCTCGTCGGCGTCGTCGCTGCGCAAGGCGAACAAGCTGCGCGTGCGGCTGCCGCTGTCCCGCCTGCTGGTCGCGGCCGAAGACGTTGCGGCGCTTGAGGACTTCGCCGACATCATCCGTGACGAGGTCAACGTCAAGTCCGTCGAGCTGGACACCGACGTGGCCGCGCACGGCGCGTTCGAGGTCGCGGTCAACGCCCGCGCGGCGGGCCCGCGGCTCGGCAAGGACGTCCAGAAGGTGATCAAGGCGGTCAAGGCGGGCGAGTGGACGACCGCGGACAACGGCGCCGTCGTCGCGGCCGGGATCGAGCTGCTGGAGACGGAGTACGAGCGGCGGCTCGTCGCGAAGGACTCCGGTGCCGCGGCGGAGCTGCCCGGTGGCTCCGGCCTGGTGCTGCTGGACACTGAGGTCACGCCGGAGCTGGCCGCGGAGGGCGTCGCGCGCGACCTGGTGCGGATCGTGCAGCAGGCGCGCCGGGACGCCGACTTCGACGTCTCCGACCGCATCTCGCTGACCGTGGACGCGCCCGCCGAGGTGGTCGCCGCAGTCAAGGCGCACGAGTCCTTCGTCGCCGAGGAAACCCTCACCACGTCGGTGTCCTACGCGCCGACCGAGGGCTTCGCGGGCACCGTCGGCGACAGTGTGAAGGTCACCGTCGCGGTCGCGAAGCAGTAGCCGCGTGGGGCGGCCCGGTCATCTCCGGGCCGCCCCATTTCGGGGGACACGCGTCGGTGTTCTGATACGACGTCGATAAGCGGCATTCCTACTTTGCAGCCATGCGAAGACTCAGTGCGGCACTGGCCGCCGCGATGGCGCTGCTGGTCACCTCGGGCACGGCGACGGCGGCGGCCCCGGAGCCCTGGAACCTCAGCATCCCCGGCGCGAGCGGCTCGGGCACCGTCGTCTCGGAGAACCAGGTCTCCACCTCCACCGGCTCGATCACCGTGACCGACCCGGACCCGGTGATGTGCTACTTCATGCAGGTCGGCGTTCCCGGTTTCGGGTCACGGCCGGGCACCTACTACTGGACGTCCTCGGAGCGCCAGTGCGGCCCCGGCACCCGTCAGGTGACGGCCAGCGCGCAGGAAACCTGGCTCGGCCCGCCCAAGGTCCGGCTGTGCAAGGACACCGACAACTGTGACTACGGCGCGTTCAGCAACATCACCGTGCCCGCCGAGGTCCGGTCGGGTGTGAGCGCGGTCAGCGCGGGCTACGACTTCGGCCTGGCGCTGAAGGGCGGGAAGGTCACCGCCTGGGGCGGCAACCACTACGGCCAGCGCGACGTTCCCGCCGAGGCGACCTCCGGGGTCACCGCGATCAGCGCGGGTCACGGGCACGCGCTGGCGCTGAAGAACGGCAAGGTCCTCGGCTGGGGCGAACGGGAGTACGCCGGTGTGCCGCCCACCGAGGCCACCTCCGGGGTGAGCGCCATCGCGGCGGGCCGGTCGCACGGCCTCGCGCTGAAGAACGGCCGGGTTCTGGCCTGGGGCAACAACATCAGCGGTCAGGCGAACGTGCCCGCCGAGGCGCGTTCTGGCGTGAGCGCGATCGCGGCCGCCGGGTCGATCAGCCTGGCGCTGAAGAACGGCAAGGTGATCGTCTGGGGCCGCGTCGACCCGGAGTCCACCCCGACGGTGCCCGCCGAGGCGCAGTCCGGCGTCTCCGCCATCTCCGCCGCCGAGACCATCGGGCTGGCGTTGAAGAACGGCAGGCTCATCGCCTGGACCCTGCACGGGCGGGGCACGGTCGACGTTCCCGCCGGGGCGCAGTCCGGCGTCGACGCCGCCTACGGTGGCAACCGCTGCACCCACGTGGCCAAGGGCGACGCGATCATCAGCTGGGGCGAGGGCTCGATGTGCGAGAAGCGCAAGGAGCTCACGTCCGGGGTGACCGGGTTCAGCACCACCGGAGGGCTGTTCAACCTCGTGAACAAGGGCGGCGACATCTTCATGTGGGGTCGTCTGGTGCACGAGTGACCCTGTTCAGCCTCGGCGCGCTCGCCACGAGCGCGCCGAGGAGCAGGACGATCACCGGCCCGGCGTAGACACGCGCGGTGAGCCAGAACGGGTCCAGCTGGTCCGCGCTGAGGAACTGGCCCCCGGCGCCGTGGTCGAGTGTCCACTGTGGCCACCAGAGCACGGCCAGGTACGCCGCCGAGGTCACGGCGAGCACGGCGCCGCGCTCGACCACCGCGTAGGCCATCAGCACCGCGAAGATCACCAGCAGGAACCCGTCGACGGGACGCAGCACGGTCGCGGTGAGGCTCACCCCGAGCACTCCGGCCAGGCCCCACCAGCGGTCGCGCCGGAAGAGGTACACCCCGGCGCAGACCAAGGCCACTCCGACGACGACAACGCCCATCGCGACGGCGATGTCGTTGAAGGACAACGACTTCACGGCCGACAGCACGGCGAGGAAGGCCACGAAGGCGGGCAGCGCGAGCCACGCGTTGCCCCGGTGCCGCCACCAGTGGCAGCCCACGACCACCGCGAGCGCGAGCACCGCGAGCCCGAACGTGCTCCACGGCAACGACAGAACGCGGTTGTCGTCGGCCCGGTCGAAGATTCCCAGGTTCAGCACCGCCCACCACAGCTCCTCGCGCCGGGGCTGGCTGAAGTCGCGCAGCGGGAAGGCGTTGCGGAGCACCGCGTAGACCATCACGAGCAGCGCGGCGGACAGGGGCGGGAGCCAGCGCGTCACCGGCCCGTCCCGGAGCGGAACACCGTCAGGATCGGGCGGAATCCCATGGCGGGCCAGAACTTGCTCGACAAGGGGTTGTTCGGGTTGAACCACAACGTCTGACCGAGCACCTCGTGCCGGGCCAGCGCGTCCAGCGTCCCGGCCACCAGCCTCCTGCCGATCCCCGCGCCCCGGCTGCCCTGCCGAACCGCCACGAGATCCAGGTAGGCGTAGCGGCCCGGGGGGAACATTCCGAACGACACGTCCGCGATCTTCCCCTGCACGAAGCCGATCACCGAGCCCTCGCGCTCCGCGACGACGCAGAAGTTGTCCTCGCGGGCGGCCACGGCCAGGTCGAACGAGGCGCACGTCGCTCGCTCCGCGGCCGGGGTCGGCCGGATGTGGGCGGAGATCTCGTGCTCGAAGTTCATCAGCGAACGGTAGAGCTCAAGCACGGCGGGGAAGTCCTCCTTCCTCGCGGGCCGGACCGTCACGTCGCTCGCCTGCCCCGCGGCCAACGGCCCGGCAGGGCGCAACGCGTACTCCGACGACGGCTTCAGCCCGATCTCCACCAGGTGGTCGGCGGTCTCGCGATCGGCGCTGGGCCACGTCAGGCTGATGGTCTCCGAGCCAGCGGTCTCGCCGAGCAACGACAACGCGCGCGGCTCGGTCGTGACCAGCTGTTCCCACCGCGTGCCCTTGGCCGGTCGGAAGGCCGCCAACGGATCGTCCGGGCCCAGTTCGTAGGGCACCGGGCACACGTAGCCCTTGATGATCCCGTCGTCCTCGACGACGAGCGCGCCGTCGCCCTCCGCGAACTCCCCCGTCGGCGACAGGCGCGGATCGGCCGCGACGAGCCGATCACGTTGGGCCAGCAGCAGTTCGCTCACCGCCTCACGATCGGCAGAGCGGTACGCACGCACACGAAAATCACTCAACGCTGCCCCTCCTCGGAGTACCGCGGTCTTCAAGTACACCCAACCCCCACTGAGGGCGTCTCTAACCGCTACAAACCCCCATGCTGCCACCACGACCGGCAAACGTATGTGGCAGTTAACGACCTCAGGAGCGGGGGTTGGGGGTACTTGAAGACGTGCGAACTGCGCGCAGGTGTTCCGGCGTCACGCACGCGTTGGCGGCGAGAGTGTCGATGAAAGCGCTCGTCAACGGGTCCGGGGCGCTGCGGGTGTACGCGGCGAGCACGCGTCGGATCGGCGGCTCGGGGCGCAGGACGCACCCGTCGAAGTGCGGCGGGATCACGTTCGCCGGAGCCAGCGCCGGACCGAGCCCCGCGGCGGCCAGGATCGGCGCGGTCGCGGTCTGATCGGTCCGCACCGCGGCGCGCGGCTGGAACCCGGCGGCGGCGCAGTGCTGGTCGAGCACGCTCGCGAGCCCGTGCCCCGGCGCGTAGTGCACCCAGCTCCGCTCGGCGAGCGCGCTCAGCTCGATGGTGCCCGCGCCCGCGCACGGGTCGTCGGACGGGACGACCACGACGAACTCCTCCTCGCCGATCGTCCTAGTAGGACCTTCCCAGCCGGAAGGTGGTGGCCCCACAGCGATATCGGCTTCGCCCGCCGCCATGGCCTCGCGCAGTTCGTCGGCGTGCCGGTGCTCGAAGAGCCGGATGTGCACGTCGGGGTTCTCCCGCCGCCAGCACCGCAGCACCGGCGGGAGAACCCCGAGGCTGACCGAGTACAGCGTCGCCAGCTGGAGCTCACCGCACTCCAGCCCGGACGCCTGCCTGGCGGCGCAACGACCCCGTTCCGCCGCCGCGAGCGCGGCCCTGGCGTGCGGCAGCATGGCCCGGCCCATCGGCGTCGGCCGCACCGTCCTGGGCAGCCGCTCCAGCAGCGGCCCGCCGACCGACCGCTCCAGCGCCCGCACCTGGTGGGACAGCGCGGGCTGGGTGACGTGCAGCAGTTCGGCGGCACGCGTGAACGACCCCTCGTCCACCACCGTGACCAGGTACTCCAGCTGACGCAAGCTCGTCATGAACACATCTTATTGGCTTCATGAGAACTAAGCCTTGGATTTATCAGTACTGGTCGGCGCAGGGTGGAGCCATGCAGAACGAACGCAAGGTCGCCCTCGTGGTCGGGGCGAACGGGGTCATCGGAGGCAACCTGGTGGAGCACCTGACGACGCTGCCGGACTGGGAGATCATCGGCCTCTCCCGGCGCGGGGGCACGGACACGGCGACGGTGCGGCACGTCGCGGTGGACCTGCTCGACGCCGAGGACACGCGGGCCAAGCTCAGCGACCTCAGCGAGGTCACGCACGTCTTCTACGCCGCCTACCAGGACCGGCCGACGTGGGCGGAGCTGGTGCCGCCCAACCTGGCGATGCTGGTCAACGTCGTCGACGCGATCGAGCCGGTGGCTCCGGGACTCCGGCACGTCAGCCTCATGCAGGGCTACAAGGTCTACGGCGCGCACCTCGGGCCGTTCAAGACCCCGGCGCGGGAGGACGACGCCGGGCACATGCCGCCGGAGTTCAACGTCGACCAGCAGCAGTTCCTGGAGCGGCGGCAGGCGGGCAAGCGCTGGACGTGGTCGGCGATCCGCCCGTCCGTGGTCGCCGGATTCGCCCTGGGCAACCCGATGAACCTGGCGATGGTGATCGCCGTCTACGCGTCGATCTCCAAGCAGCTCGGGCTGCCGCTGCGGTTCCCCGGCAAGCCCGGCGCGTACCACTCGCTGCTGGAGATGACCGACGCCGGACTGCTGGCCAGGGCGACCGTCTGGGCGGCGACCGACCCGCGCTGCGCCAACCAGGCGTACAACATCAACAACGGCGATCTCTTCCGGTGGAGCGAGATGTGGCCGAAGATCGCGGACTTCTTCGACCTGGAGGTGGCGCCACCGCTGCCGATGTCCCTGGAAACGGTGATGGCCGACAAGGAACCGCTGTGGAAATCCATGATCGCCCAACACCGGTTGGAGCCGCACTCCTACGCGGAGGTCTCCTCGTGGGGCTTCGGTGACTTCGTCTTCTCCTGGGACTACGACGTGTTCGCCGACGGCGGCAAGGCCCGGCGCGCGGGCTTCCACGAGTTCGTCGACACCGAGCGGATGTTCCTGGACATCTTCGCCGACCTGCGCAAGCGTCGAATCATCCCTTGACATTTCGCCGGGGTGGGGCACAGTTCCCCTCCTACCCCTGCGTTCCAAGGAGAGAACTTGTTACGTCACAAGGCGTTCGGCCTCGCGCTGGCAGTCGCGCTGCTGGTGCCGACCGGCGGCGCGGCGCTGGCCGCCGAACCCCCGCCCGGCGGGCTGCCCGGGGTCG
Organism: Allokutzneria sp. A3M-2-11 16; assembly: GCF_024213555.1. GTDB lineage: Bacteria > Actinomycetota > Actinomycetes > Mycobacteriales > Pseudonocardiaceae > Allokutzneria. Next base: position 16,831 of record NZ_JANAVO010000011.1, read on the forward strand.
AGGTGCCGAAGCTGGACTGGACCGCCTGCCACGACGGCTTCCAGTGCGCGACCGCGCGCGTCCCGCTGGACTACCGCAGGCCGCGGCTGGGCACGATCGACCTGGCGGTGCTGCGCAAGCCCGCCGCCGACCAGTCCCGGCGCATCGGCTCGCTGTTCGTCAACCCGGGCGGACCGGGCGGCTCCGCGGTCGGCACGGCCCGCTCGCTGGCCAAGACCGGTCCCGCCGAGCTGCGCGCCCGCTTCGACATCATCGGCTTCGACCCGCGCGGCGTCGCGGACAGCCGCGCGGTGAAGTGCCAGGACCCCAAGACCTACGGCGCCGCGTGGGCCACCGCGTCATCCCGTCCCGCCGCGGACTCCTTCGCTCGCTCCGTCCACAGTGGACGTGAGTTCGTCCAGGCGTGCCAACGGGAAAGCGGCGACCTGCTGCCCTACATCGGCACCGAGTACGTCGCTCGCGACATGGACCTGCTGCGCGCGGCCGTGGGCGACCCCAAGCTCAGCTACCTGGGCTTCTCGTTCGGCACCTACATCGGCACCGTGTACGCGAACCTGTTCCCGCAGCGCACCCGCGCCCTGGTGCTCGACGGCGGCTACGACCCTCAGCATTACGCGAACAGCCCGTACGCCTACGACATCACCCAGTTCGACGCGATCGAGGCGACGCTTCATCGGTTCTTCGCTTGGTGCTCCGCGACTCCGGCGAAGTGTGCCTTCGGCAACGGGAACCCCGCCGCGGCGTTCACCGCGCTCCAAGCCGCCCTCGACGCCAAGCCGGTGAACGGCGCCAACGGCGCGACCATGACCCTCGAAGTCGTTTTCGCGCTCAACGGCGGGAAGTCCACGTGGGTCCGCATGGCCGAGAACCTGGTGAAGGCCCAGCAGGGCACCGGCCCGCTGGTGCTGCCCGCCGACGAGAACGCCGAGTTCTTCGCCGCCAACGTCTCCGTCGAGTGCGCCGACCGCGCGTTCCCCCGGAACATGGCGCTGCTCCAGGCCCGATTGGCTTATGCCGCGCGCGAAGCGCCCCTCGCCGGGCCCGCGCTCGCCTACGCCCCACCGAACTACGACCACGCCCACGCGACCGCGTGCGTGCAGTGGCCCGCCGAGCAGCGCAGCCGCTACGCCGGGCCGTTCCACGCTCGGGGCTCCTCGCCGATCCTCGTCGTCGGCACCACCGGTGACCCCGACACCCCGTACGTCGACTCCGTCGCCCTGTCGCGCACGCTGGCCAACGCGCGGCTGCTGACCTTCGACGGAGAGGGCCACACCGGCTTCTACCACAGCCCTTGCTCGAAGGCGGCCATCACGGCGTACCTCGCCGACCTCCGCCTACCCGCACGCGGAGCCACCTGCTCCGACGACGTCACCCCCTGACGCCCCTTATGCCCTGAATGAGTCATTGAGGTACTTGAGCGCCCTCAATGACTCATTCAGGTACTCCAACGCACCAAACGCGACATTGACGCACGCACGAATCGCGCCCCACCCACGTCCGACCCCCACGCCGTTATGCCCTGAACGACCCGTTGAGGGAACCCAACGCCCCGAACGACCCGTTCAGGGAATCTAACGCCCCCAATGACTCGTTCAGGGAATCTAACGCCCCAAACGCGGCATTGGCGTGCGTGCACAAGGGGCGTGCGTGCGTCAGGGCGGCGTGAGGGTCAGGGGCGGCGGGCGAGGGCGGGCGGCAGGGTGAAGGTGCCGTCGGCGTTGGGCGGGAAGTCGTGCACTCCGACCACGAGTGACACCGGGAGCTCGCCGTAGAGGTGCGGGAACCAGGGACCTCCGGGCGCGTCGCCGTGCCCGGGCTCCCACCGCAGCGGAACGTCCACAGTGGACGGATCGATCTCCAGCAGCACCAGGTCGGTGCGCCCGGGGAACAACGCGTTCGCCGGGAGGTGCACCGTGCCGGGGTCGGAGAAGTGGATGAACCCCACCTCGTCCAGCGAGGGGTGCCGGTAGACGCCGCATGACAGCGCGGCGTCCCACTCCGACCGCGGGCAGAAGTGCAGGATCACTTGCGCTTCTTCTCCCGCACGCGCACCGAGACGCGGATCGGGCTGCCGGTGAAGCTGAAGCTCTCCCGCAGCTTGCGCTCGATGAACCTGCGGTAGCCCGCCTCCAGGAAGCCGGAGGTGAACAGCACGAACGTCGGCGGGCGGGTCCCGGCCTGGGTACCGAAGAGGATCTTCGGCTGCTTGCCGGAGCGCACCGGCGGCGGGGTGGCCGCGGTCAGGTCGGACAGCCACGTGTTGAGCTGGCCGGTCGGCACCCGGTAGTCCCACGAGTTGAGCGCGGTGCGCAGCGCGGGCGCCAGCTTGGCGACGGCGCGGCCGGTGCGGGCGGAGACGTTGACCCGCTCGGCCCACGGGATGCGGGCCAGGTCGCGGTCCATCTCCTTGGCCAGCTGGAGCCTGCGGTCCTCGTCGACCAGGTCCCACTTGTTGAACGCCACCACCAGTGAGCGGCCGGACTCGGCGACCATCCCGATCACCCGCTGGTCCTGCTCGGAGATCGGCTGGCTGGCGTCCAGCAGCACGATCCCCACCTCGGCGGACTCGATGGCCGCCTGGGTCCGCAGCGAGGCGTAGTACTCGGCGCCCTGCGCGTGGTTGACCCGGCGGCGCAGACCGGCGGTGTCGACGAAGCGCCACACCTGCCCGTCCAGCTCCACCAGCGAGTCGACCGGGTCCACGGTGGTGCCCGCGACGTCGTGGACGACCGAGCGCTCCTCGCCGACCAGCTTGTTGAGCAGGCTGGACTTGCCCACGTTGGGCTTGCCGACCAGCGCGACGCGGCGCGGGCCGGACCCGGCGCCGAAGACCTCGCGCGGGGTCTCCGGCAGCACCTCCAGGATCTTGTCGAGCAGGTCGCCGGAGCTGCGGCCGTGCAGCGCGCTGACCGCGTACGGCTCACCGAGGCCGAGCGACCACAGAGAGGCCACCTCGGACATCAACCGCTGGTCGTCGACCTTGTTCGCCACCAGCAGCACAGGCCGCTTCGAGCGCCGGAGCACCCGCGCGACGGCCTCGTCCGTGCTGGTCGCGCCCACCGTGGCGTCCACGACCACGAGGATCGCGTCGGCGGTCTTCATCGCGAACTCCGCCTGGAGCGCCACCGCGCCCTGCAAGCCCTTGGCGTCCGGCTCCCAGCCACCGGTGTCCACGACGGTGAAGCGGCGTCCGCTCCACAGCGCGTCGTAGGACACCCGGTCGCGGGTCACACCGGGAACGTCCTGTACGACCGCCTCGCGGCGGCCGAGGATGCGGTTCACCAAGGTGGACTTGCCGACGTTCGGCCTGCCGACGATGGCCAGCACCGGCTGCGGAGGCTCCGCGCTGGTGTCGGCCCCCGCTTCGGCCGCGGCCTCGATCGCCGCCCAGTCCGCCTCGTCGGTCCACGTGCCGTCCAACCCGGTCACGCCCGTTCCCCTTTCGCCTTCTTCGGTGCGCCCAGCTCGCCGGCCAGCAGCCGGTCCAGCTCGGTGACGAGCCCGGACAGCTCGGAACGCACCCGTTCGGTCGCGGCGGCGAGCACCACCCGACCCTTGCCCATCGGCACCGCGAACGGCTCGCCGACCAGCACGTCCACCCTGGGGCGGAAGCGCCTGCGCGAGCCCGGGGGCCGCCGGATGCCCCGGCAGGCCACCGGCAGCACCAGTGCCTCACCGGAGCGGGCCAGCCACGCGGCGCCGTGCTGCGCCTGGACGACCTCTCCGGTACCCCTGGTGCCCTCCGGGAACACGGCGACCACCCCACCGGAGCGCAGCAGGCGCACAGCGGTGAGCAGCGGCGTGCGGTCCGGCGTGCCGCGGCGCACCGGCAGCTGACCGAGGCGACGCAGGAACCGGCCCAGCAGGCCGCGGTAGTTCTCGTGTTTGACCAGGAAGACCGAACGCCGCCGCAGGACGCAGAACAGCACGGGGCCGTCCAGGAAAGCGGTGTGGTTGGACACCAGGACCAGCGGGCCGGTCCGCGGGATCAGCGCCCCGCGGTGCACCCGCACCCTGAATAGTACGTGCACCACCAGGCCGCCCAGACGGCGGCACGCGTCGTGGAGCCTCGGCCAGGCTCCGTCCGGCAGCCCGGTCCCCTCGGCCGTCGCGCCTCCAGCGCTCATCCGGTGCGCAGCCCGCGCGGCCCGGCCAGCTCCAGCAACCGGGCCAGCACCCCGTCGATGTCCAGTTCGGTCGTGTCGACCTCGACGGCGTCCTCGGCCTGCCGCAGCGGCGAGACCGCGCGGGTGGAGTCGTAGCGGTCCCTGCGCTGCACGTCGGCCAGGGTAGCGTCCACAGTGGACACTCGCCCGGAAGCGGTGTCCTGCGCGGTGCGGCGCCGGGCGCGGGCCTCGGCGGAGGCGGTGAGGTAGACCTTCAGCGACGCGTCCGGCGCGACGGTGGTGCCGATGTCGCGCCCCTCGACCACGATGCCCTGCCCGGCCGCGGTGGCGTCGGCGATGATCGCCTGCTGCTGGCCGACGAGCAGCTCGCGCACGCGCGCGACCGCCGAGACCGGGGACACGGCGGTGGTCACCTCCGGCCCCCGGATCTCGGCCGCGACGTCATCGCCGTCCAGGCGCACCGTGGGCGAGGTGGGCGAGGTGCCGATCTCCAGCCGAGCGCGCTCGGCGACCTCGGCGACCTTCTCCGCGTCGGTCGGGTCGATGCCCGCCCGCAGCACGGCCAGGGTCACCGCGCGGTACATCGCACCGGTGTCCAGGTAGCGGGCGCCGAGGGCCGTGGCCAGCCGCCGGGAGACGGTGGACTTGCCCGTACCGGAGGGACCGTCCATCGCAACGACTCCCACAGGTATGCCCTCCTAGAACAGTCACGGCGAAAGCTTCAGCGTGATTCTGCCCTGCGGGTCCGACGTCAGCGCTTGCGGGCGAGTGTGACGCCGTCGCGCACCGGCAGCATCACCGACTCGACGCGCTCGTCCTCGACGATGAACTTGTTCAGCCGGTTGATCGTCACGTCGGCGGCGCTGTCGGGATCGGGGTTCAACACCCGGCCGCCGCGCAGCACGTTGTCCAGCACGATCAGCCCGCCCGGCCGCAGCCTCGGCACCAGCTCTGCGTAGTAGTCGGGGTAGCCGACCTTGTCCGCGTCGATGAACGCCATGTCCAGCACGGGATCGACGGGCAGGGCGCGCAGTGTCTCCAGCGCGGGCCCGACCCTCAGCTCGATCCGGTCGGTGAGCCCCGCGCGCTCCCAGTAGCCGCGCGCGATCGCGGTCCACTCCTCGCTGACGTCGCAGGCCAGCAGGTGCCCGTCGGCGGGCATGCCGCGCGCGATGCAGATCGAGGAGTAGCCGGTGAAGACGCCGACCTCGACCACGCGGCGCGCCCCCATCAGCCGGGTGATCATGGTCAGGAACTCGCCCTCGTCGTGCGAGATCTGCATCATCGCGGCGTCGGGCAGCTTGGCCCTGGTCTCCTCGGCGAGCTCGCGCAGCAGGTCGTCGGCTGGCGAGCAGTTCTCCAGCAGGTAGTCGCTGACGGCGGGGGCGACGATGTCCACGAATGTCCTCCAAGACGTAAGTGTCGACCATCCTAGACACTTATGCTTGCCCGGTGGAGAGCAAACCCGTGGTGCTGCGCACGGCCGAGCAGTTCAAGGCGCTCGGTCACCCGCTGCGGCACCGCATGGTGATCATGCTGCGGCAGCGCCCGGCCACGCTGGCCCAGCTGGCCGCCGCGCTCGGTTCGACCAAGGGCACGGTCGGCTACCACGTCGGCGTGCTCCAGGAGGCGGGCCTGCTGCGCCTGGCGGGCACGCGGCGGGTGCGCGGCGGGACGGAGCAGTACTACGAGCCGGTCGGTGACGGCCTGGTGGTGGGCGCCGACGCCGAGCCGGGCGCGGGGGCGCGCGTGATGATCAGCACCGCGCTGGCCGAGCTGCTGCCGGGCGAGCCCGCCGCGACGCGGCTACGACACCTGCGGATCACACCGGAGCGCGCGGCCGAGCTGGCGCGGCGGCTCGGCGAGTGGGCGGAGGAGGGCACGCTGCCCGACGATCCGACCGGGCTGGCGTACACGCTGCTGCTGAGCCTGCACCGGGCCGACATCCCCGCGCTCCCGCCGGAGCCGGATCGTTGAACGCGCAATTGTTAGGGTGGACCTCGTGCATGTCGAGGTGACGCCGCTTCCGGGGATCGGCACCCGCCAGGACTTCCAGACCCGTTCCGGACGCCGGATCGGCATCGTCAGCTACCGGGACGGCCGGTACGACCTGATCGTCTCCAAGACCGACGACCCGGACGCGTGCGTGGCGTCCATCCCGCTGAGCCCGGAGGAGATCAGCACGCTGGCGAGCCTGCTCGGCGCGCCGCAGCTGGTCAACCACCTGGAGCGGCAGCACGCCGAGGTCAGCGGCATCTCCACCGCGCACCTGCCGATCGCGCCCGGCTCCCGCTTCGACGGCCGCACCCTCGGCGACACCGAGCTGCGCACCCGCACCGGCGTGTCCGTCGTCGCGGTGATGCGCGCGGCCACCGCCCACCCCTCGCCCACGCCCGACTTCCGCTTCGCCGGCGGCGACCTGCTCGTCGTGGTGGGTACCCCGGACGGGATCAGCAAGGCCGCCGAGCGGCTCGACAGAGGCTGAGAGGGGCCGCGCATGCACAACGTCGCACTGTCCCTCATCGAACTCGGCGCCGTCTTCTTCGGGCTCGGCCTGCTCGGCAGGCTGGCGTGGAAGATCGGGATCTCGCCGATCCCGCTGTACCTGGTCGGCGGGCTGGCCTTCGGCCACGGCGGCGTGCTGCCGCTGAACGGCATCGAGGGCTTCACCGAGATCTCCGCCGAGCTCGGCGTCGTCCTGCTGCTGCTCCTGCTGGGACTGGAGTACTCGGCGGCCGAGCTGGTCACCGGCCTGCGCCGGTCGTGGTCGGCGGGGCTGATCGACCTGGTGCTCAACGCGCTGCCCGGCGCGGTGGTGGCGCTGATGCTGGGCTGGGGCCCGATCGGCGCGCTGGTGATGGCGGGCGTCACCTACATCTCGTCATCGGGCATCGTCGCGAAGGTGCTCGGCGACCTGGGCAGGCTCGGCAACCGGGAGACCCCGGTCGTGCTGTCGGTGCTCGTCTTCGAAGACCTCGCGATGGCCGTCTACCTGCCAATCCTGACCGCGCTGCTCGCCGGGGTGAGCTTCGTCGGCGGCCTCACCACCGTCGGCATCGCGCTCGTCACCGTCACCGTGGTGCTCGTCGTGGCGCTGCGGTTCGGCCGCTTCGTCTCGGCGCTCGTGGACTCCCCCGAGCCCGAGGTGTTCCTGCTCCGCGTCCTCGGCGCCGCGCTGCTCGTCGCAGGCGTCTCCTCGCAGCTCCAGGTCTCGGCGGCGGTCGGCGCGTTCCTGCTCGGCATCGCGATCTCCGGCTCCACCGCGGAGAACGCCACCCGGCTCCTCGAACCGCTGCGCGACCTGTTCGCCGCGGTGTTCTTCGTGGTGTTCGGCCTCAACACCGATCCGAAGGCGATCCCGCCCGTGCTCGGCGTGGCGATCGCTCTGGCGCTGGTCACCACCGCCACGAAGATGCTCACCGGGTGGTTCGCCGCCAAGCTCCAAGGCATCGCGCGCCTCGGCAGGCTCCGCGCGGGCGCGGCCCTGGTGGCGCGCGGCGAGTTCTCCATCGTCATCGCGGGCCTCGCCGTCGCCAGCGGCGCCGTTGACCAGGGCCTGGCCCCGCTCGCCACCGCCTACGTGCTCCTCATGGCCGTCTTCGGCCCCGTCGCCGCGCGCGTCGTCGAGCCCATGGCCCGGTGGGCGTGGTCCCTCCGCCAACGCCGCTTAGCAGGCGCCGAATCCTGACCAGCCCTTTGTGCCCCGAACTCCCCCTTCAAGACACCCATCATCCCGCCCCACTCAACGTTGGCCGGTCTTCAAGTACACCCAACCCCCCTCCCCACAGTCTCAAACCACCCCCAACCCCCCACGTTTAGGCCCTGAACGAGTCGTTGGGGGCGTTGGGTTCCCCGAACGACCCGTTCAGGGAATCCAACGCCCCAAACGCGTCATTGGCGTGGGCGGAACGTGCTGCATGAGTCATTGGGGTGGGAGGGTGCGCCTTCGTCCCGCATTGTGGGGCGGGGCGTCCGCGATGGGGGAAGATGCGGGCATGCGTGCTGTCACTGGGTTGTTCGCCGCCGTGCTCGTCGTGGTGGCGGGGTGTGCTCCCGTCGAGGAGCAGGCGCCCGCCGCCTCCGGAGGTCCCGCCACCCCGGGTATCGGCGACTGCGCCAAAACCGCCATGAAGACCAGGACCCCCGGCAAGTTCACGTTCGGCACTGACCAGCCGGTCTACGAGCCGTGGTTCTCCGGCGACGATCCGGCCAACGGCAAGGGTTTCGAGTCCGCGGTCGCCTACGCCGTCGCGGGCAAGCTCGGCTACGCCAAGGCGGAGGTGGACTGGGTCCGGGTGCCGTTCAACGCGGCCATCCAGCCGGGGCCGAAGTCCTTCGACGCCGACCTCAACGAGTTCTCGATCACCGAGGACCGGCGCAAGGCCGTTGACTTCTCCACCCCGTACTACGACGTGACCCAGGCCGTCGTCGCGTTCAAGTCCTCCCCGGCCGCGAAGGCCACGACGGTCGCCGCGCTCAAGGAGTTCAAGCTCGGCGCGCAGGTCGGCAGCACCAGCTACGACGCGGCGGCCAAGCAGGTGCAGCCGACGCAGCAGGTCGCGGTCTACAACACCAACGACGATGCCAAGCAGGCGTTGCGGAACAACCAGGTGCAGGCGATCGTGGTCGACCTGGCGACCGCGTTCTACATCACCTCGGCCGAGCTGAAGGACGCCGTGATCGTCGGGCAGCTCCCGGCGAGCGGCGGCAAGACCGAGCAGTTCGGCATCGTGCTGGACAAGGGCAGCTCGCTGACGCGGTGCGTGTCGGCGGCCGTCGACGCCCTGCGCGCGGACGGCACGCTGACCCAGGCCGAGAAGCAGTGGCTCGCCGAAGCGGGCAAGGCGCCCAGGCTGACGTGAGCGCGCCCAGCCAACTCCAACTGGAACGCTTGGCGTACAAGCGTTCTCGCGCGCAAAAGTCCACAGTGGTCGCATTGGCGTCCACTGTGGTCTTCGCGGTCGCCGCATGGTTGACGATCACCAACGCCCCGGGGTGGCCACGCGTCCAGGCGTCCTTCTTCGACTGGGAGACGGCGAAGAAGTCGTTGCCCGCGTTGCTGGACGGCCTGTGGCTCAACGTCCGCGTGCTCGTGGTGTGCGGAGTCCTGATCCTCGTCATCGGCCTGGCGATCGCCGCCGTGCGCACGCTGCGCGGGCCGGTGTGGTTCCCGCTGCGCGCGCTGGCGATCGCCTACGTGGACCTGTTCCGCGGGCTGCCGCTGATCATCTGCCTGTACCTGATCGGCTTCGGCCTTCCGGGACTGCGGCTGAGCGGTATCCCCAACGATCCGGTGGTGCTGGGCTCGATCGCGTTGGTGCTCGTCTACTCCGCTTATGTGGCAGAGGTTTTCCGCGCGGGCATCGAGTCGGTCCACCCCTCGCAGCTGGCGTCGGCGCGCTCGCTCGGGCTGACCCACTCGCAGACGATGCGGATCGTGGTGCTGCCGCAGGCGGTCCGGCGCGTGCTGCCGCCGCTGCTCAACGACTTCGTCGCGTTCCAGAAGGACTGCGGGCTGATCTCCGTGCTGGGCGCGGTGGACGCGGTGCGGGCGGCGCAGATCGAGTCGGCCACGTCCTACAACTTCACCCCGTACGTGGTGGCGGGGTTGCTGTTCGTGTTGCTCGCGGTGCCGTCCAGCCGGTTGGCGGACTGGGTGTCCCGGCGCGCGGCGCGGCGGCAGAACGCGGGAGGCCCCGGTGCTTGAAGTCCGCAACCTGGTGAAGCGCTACGGCACGCACCTCGTGCTCGACGGCGTGGACCTCGACGTCGCCGAGCACGAGGTCGTCGTGCTCATCGGTTCCTCCGGCTCCGGCAAGTCCACGCTGCTGAAGTGCGTGAACCTGTTGGAGGAGATCGACGACGGCCGGATCGTGCTGGACGGCGCGGACATCTCCGACCCGCGCACCAACCCCGACCACGCGCGCCGCGGCATGGGCATCGTCTTCCAGGCGTTCAACCTGTTCCCGCACCTGAACGTGCTCGACAACGTGATGCTCGCGCCGAAGGTCGTGCACAAGGTCCCCGAGCGGCAGGCCCGCGACCGCGCGATGGAGCTGCTGGCCAAGGTCGGCCTGGCGGAGAAGGCGAAGGCGTACCCGGACCGGCTCTCCGGCGGCCAGCAGCAGCGGGTGGCCATCGCGCGTGCGCTGGCCTACGAGCCGAAGCTGTTGCTGCTGGACGAGATCACCAGCGCGCTGGACCCGGAACTGGTCGGCGAGGTGCTGACGCTGGTGCGCGAGCTGGCCGCGAGCGGGACCACGCTGCTGATGGCCACGCACGAGATGGGCTTCGCCAAGCAGGTCGCCGACCGGGTGTGCTTCCTCGACGGCGGCGCGCTGATCGAGTCCGGGCCGCCGTCCCAGATCTTGGAAGCCCCAGAACACCCGCGCACGCAACAGTTTCTTTCGAGGATCATCCAGGCTGGACGGTTGTAGTAGACGCAACAAGTGCCGAATCGGGCCCAGGGGTGCAGGATCGCAGCGTGGCTTTCCTACCGTGAGGAGGCGCTGTGACCTCGATTCACCCGCCCGGGCCCGACATCCTCCGCTGGCCGGGGCTGGCCGCTCCCCCGCCCGGCCCGCTGCGCGCGGGCATCGCCGAGCGGCTGTTCCGGCACGCGGTGCGGACGCTGCCGATCCAGGTGCGGTTGCCGGGCGGGCACCTGCTCGGCGCCGGCGGCCCGGACTCGCCGATGATGCGGATACTGCGGCCCACGACCTTCTTCCACCGCCTCGGCGTGGACTCCAAGATCGGTTTCGGGGAGTCCTACATGGCCGGGGACTGGACGAGCAGCAGGCTCGCCGACGTGCTCACCCCGTTCGCGCGGCGGATGGCGACGCTGGTTCCCAAACCGCTGCAAGCCTTCCGCCGCGTGGTGGAGCGGCAGCAACCGTCGGCCGAGCGCAACACCGTCGACGGAGCGCGGGACAACATCCACCGGCACTACGACCTGTCCAACGACCTGTTCGCCACGTTCCTGGACGAGACGATGACGTACTCGTCGGCGTGGTTCACCCCCGATTCCGCCGACCTCGCCCAGGCGCAGCGCCGCAAGATCGACGGCATCCTCGACTACGCGGGTGTGCGTCGGGGCACGCGGATGCTGGAGATCGGCACCGGCTGGGGCGAGCTGGCGATCCGGGCCGCCCAGCGCGGCGCCGAGGTGACCTCGCTGACCATCTCCACCGAGCAGAAAGCCTTGGCGGAGCAGCGGATCAGCGCGGCGGGGGTGAACGACCTGATCCAGGTGCAGCTGCGTGACTACCGGCACGCGGAGGGCCGCTACGACGCGATCGTGTCCGTCGAGATGATCGAGGCGGTCGGTGGCGAGTACTGGCCGACCTACTTCGGCGCGCTGGACCGGCTGCTGGTGCCCGGCGGGCGGATCGGCTTGCAGGCCATCACGATGCCGCACGACCGGATGCTGGCGACGCGGCGGACCTACACGTGGATCCAGAAGTACGTCTTCCCCGGTGGGCTGCTGCCGTCGCTGCGCTCGATCGAGGACAACCTCGCGCGGACGAGCCTGCGGCTGGTGGAGCAGCGCTCGCTCGGCCCGCACTACGCGCAGACGTTGCGCGAGTGGCGGGACCGGTTCTCCGCGCGCTGGAAGCAGGTCGCGGACCTCGGCTTCGACTCCACGTTCCGGCGGATGTGGGAGTTCTACCTCGCGTACTGCGAGGCCGGTTTCCGCGCCCGCTACATCGACGTGTGGCAGCTGGGGATCACCAAGACCGCGTAGGCGAAAGCCCGGCCGTCACGGGGAACGGCCGGGCTCGCCGGTGGTCAGATCTTCACGAGCATCTTGCCGGTGTTGGTTCCCCGCATCAGGTCGATGAAGGCGGTCGGCGCGTTCTCCAGGCCCTCAACGACGGTCTCCCGCGCGATGAGCTTGCCCTCGGCCAGCCAGCCGCCGACCTCGGCGAAGAACTGCTCCTTCACGTCGGAGTACTCGGCGACGATGAAGCCGCGCAGGTTCATGCCCTTGGTGATGGCGTTGAACAGGTTGCGCGGCGCGACGACCTCGTTCTTCTCGTTGTACTGGGAGATCGCGCCGCAGAGCGCGAACCGCGCGCCCTGGTTGGCGACGCTGAGCGCGGCCTCCAGGTGCTCGCCCGCCACGTTGTCGAAGTAGACGTCGATGCCTTCCGGCGCGGCCTTCTCCAGTTGCTCCAGCACGGGCCCGTCCTTGTAGTTGAACGCCTCGTCGAAGCCCAGGTCGTCCTTCAGGTGCGCCACCTTCTCCGCGCTACCGGCCGACCCGATCACCTTCGCGGCACCGCGCAGCCTGGCGATCTGCCCGACCAGCGCGCCGACCGCGCCCGCGGCCCCGGACACGAACACCACGTCGCCCTCGCGGAACTCGGCCGCCTTGAGCAGGCCCGCGTAGGCGGTCAGGCCCGGCATGCCCAGCACGCCTAGGAAAACACCGTAGGCGCCCTCAGCCAAACTTGGGTCGACCTTGACCGCGCTCCCGGCGTCGACCACCGCGAACTCGCGCCAGCCGAGGTCGTGCAGCACGACGTCGCCGACCGCGAGATCGGGCGACTCCGACGCGATGACCTCGCCGACCGCACCGCCTTCGAGCGCTTTGCCGATCTCGAACGGCGGGATGTAGGACTTCGCGTCGCTCATCCGGCCGCGCATGTAGGGGTCCACGCTCATCACCAGGTTGCGCACCAGTACCTGACCAGCACCGACGGCGGGCACCGCGGCCCTGGTGATGGTGAAGTTCTCCGAGGTCGGCCAGCCCTCCGGGCGAGAGGCCAGCCGGATCTCGACACCGTCTGTCGGAAGGGTCATCACGCACTCCTCAAAATTCTGTCATCGACTGACAAAAAACATACCATGTCATCTCCGGGTCCGCGAGGTGGCACAATCAGGATGTGACCACCGAGCCAGGACTGCGCGAGCGGAAGAAGCGGCGCACCCGCGCGGCGCTGACCGACGCCGCCCTGGAGTTGTTCTCCGCCAAGGGTTACGACGCCACCAGGGTCGAGGAGATCGCCGCCGCGGTGGAGATCTCGCCGCGCACCTTCTTCCGCTACTTCGACGGCAAGGAGGACGTGGCGCTCGGCCAGCTCTCCGCGATGGACGAGGACGCGATCACCGCGCTCGCCACCCGCCCGGCCGACGAGGCGCCGCTGACCGCGCTGCGGGCCGCGCACAACGCCATGCTCGACCGGCTCTTCGCCGAGGAGGGCGGGACCGAGCGGTTCAGCGCCACCCATCAGCTGATCGCCCGCAGCCCCACCCTGCTGGCCGCCTCGCTGCGCCGCGCCGCCGCGGCCGAGGACCGGCTCGCACTGATCATCGCCGAGCGCCAGGGCGTCGACGCGGGCGCGGACATGCGCTGCCACCTGCTGGTCCGCCTGGTCTTCACCAGCGCGCGCCTCGGCGTGGAGATCGCCTGCCGCCGAGGCGACACCTGCGACGACGCCCAACTCCGCGCCACCGTCGACAAGGCACTCCGCCTGGCCACCGCGACCCTGCCCACCGATTGGTCCGCCTGGCTCTAGAACTCCCGTTTCGTACTCATAGCGGGCAAGAGAGCGCTCCCAAATCCCGCTAAGAGTACGAAACGGGCAAAAGCGACTGGGGCGGGTGTCAGGGGGTCACGGCGGGGATGGGGGCCGTGGGGAGGTCCTGAGCGGTGGTCACGGGGAGGACGAGCCGGAACGCGGCGCCCCGGTGACCCGCCGGAGGCTCGACGCACGCGAGGTCGCCGCCGTGGGCGCGCGCGATGCCCTTGGCGATGGACAGGCCGAGGCCCGCCCCCGCCTTGCCGGTGGTGCGCGCGGTGTCCAGGCGGACGAGCCTGCTGAAGATCCGTTCGCGCTCCGCAGCGGGCACTCCGGGACCGTTGTCCAGCACCACCAGCTCCACGTGCTGCGGGTAGCGGGTGACCCGGACGTGGACGACGCCCTCGGCGGAGGCGTGCCTGCGGGCGTTGTCCAGCAGGTTGCCCACCACCTGCCCCAGGCGCAGCGGATCCCCGGCGACCACCGGGTCGTCGCCGGAGACCTCCACGTCCAGCGACGGGGCGAGCAGGCTCAGCCGCTCCACTTCGGACTCGACGAGCCCGAGCAGGTGCACCGCCTCGAACCGCAGCTCCAAACCCGCGTCGATCTGCGCGAGCGCGAGCAGGTCCTCCACCAGGCGGGTCGCGCGCCGGGCCTCGCGCACCATCATCACCTGCATGCGCTCCACGTCGTCCTGCTGCGCGCCAGGCCCCAAGCGCACCAACGTTTCCGCCGCCGCCTGCACACCGGCGAGCGGCGTGCGCAGCTCATGGGCGGCGTCGGCGACGAAGCGGCGGGTCTGCTGCTCCGAGGCGCGCGCGTGCGCTTCGGCCCCTTCCAGCGCGTCGAGCATCTGGTCGAAGGCCACGGCGGTCCGGCCGAGCTCGGTGTTCGTGCGGATCGGGGCGAGGCGACGGCCGCGGTCGCCGAGCGCGATCGAACGGGACAGCCCCGCCATCACCTCCAGCGGCCGCAGCGCGAGGCGGATCGACACGACCAGCACGATCACCGTGAGCCCCAGGGTGCCGAGCCCCACCAGCAGCAGCACGTTGCGCAGGCGGTTCTGCGCGGGCTCAGGGGAGTCGGTCAGCAGGATGACGCTGTAGCCGAAGCCCACCGGCTTCTCCAGCTGGACCCTGCCACCCAGCTCGGCGATCGAGTCGACCTCACCGTTGTAGTTGAACAGCTTCCGGTCCGGCCTGCGCACGACCACCGTCACGCCGTTGGAGCTGTACTTGGCCGAGAAGTCGGTCGGGTGGAGTATGCGGACCTTGACGACGCGATCCAGCTGCGCCAGCTTGGCCTCCACCTTGCGGTCCAGCTCGCGCGCGGACTGGAGCTGGAACGCGGTCTGCACCGCGAAGGCCATGGCCAGCAACGCGACGCCGACGACCAGGATCACCATCAGGGTGACCCGCCTGCGCAGCGAGAACGTGCGCAGCCCGACGTTGCGCGTGTTCACGACTCGTCTGCCCGCAGCACGTACCCGAGGCCGCGCACCGTCTGCAGCAGGCGGGGGCCGTACGCCTCCAGCTTCCGCCGCAGCGCGCTCACGTGGACCTCCACCAGGTTCGGGTCGTAGTCGTCGTAGCCCCAGACCCCGGTGAGGATCTGGGTCTTGCTGACCACCCGACCGCGCTGCGCGGCCAGGTACCCGAGCAGCCGCAGTTCGGTCGCGGTCACCTCGATCTGCTCACTGCCGCGCAGCACCACACCCGAGTCGGCGTCGATCACCAGGTCGCCGACCTGCACGACCGACGGCACCCGGCGGAGCCTGCGCAGCACCGCGCCGATCCGGGCGACCAGCTCCTCCAGCTCGAAGGGCTTCACCACGTAGTCGTCGGCGCCCCCGTGCAGCCCGCGCAGCCGGTCGCTCACCGCGTCCCGCGCGGTCAGCAGCACCACGCCCGCCTCGCTGCGCCGCCGCACGACCTCCAGCAGGGCGAAGCCGTCGCGGCCCGGCAGCATCACGTCCAGCACCACCAGGTCTGGGCGGAACTGCTGCAGCTCCTCCTCCAGCGTGGCCCCGTCCGGGTGCCCGGCGACCGCGTAACCCGCGTCGGCGAGTGCGGCGAGGACGGCGATCCGGATCGTCTCCGCGTCCTCGATGACAAGGACCCTGGCTGGCTCGCTCACCGGGCCATTCTCGGGGCTCAGACTGAAGAGTCGCTGAAAGACCGCCGCGACACGCGTCACCGCGCCGCCTTGTGCGCGACGCTGCTCGCCATGGACAACCAAGCACAAGGCAGGAAACGCCGCGCCGTGCTGGGCGCGGGCATTGTGCTCGCGCTCAGCCTGGGCACCGTCGGCGGCATCGCGCTCGCACAGGGCTCCGAGCCGATCGCCGTGCACGCGGAAGCCAAGCCCGGCAAGCACAAGAAGGCCAAGAACCCGGTCGTCATCGGCACGGTCGCCGCGGTCGGCCAGGGCACCCTCAAGATCACCAAGGACGGGGGCGGCGAGCTGTCCCTGACCACCGACAACGCCACGAAGGTCCGCGGTATGCGCACGCTCGGCGACTTCAAGGCCGGGCAGCGCGTCACCGTGACCCACAAGGACGGCAAGGCGTTGGCCGTGGTGCTGACACGCGCACACGCGAAGGGCACCGTCACCGCGCTCAACGGTCAGCGGGCCACGCTCGTCACCGCGGGCGGCCTGGCGCAGACGCTCGACCTGACCGCGATCACGGAGAAGCCCAAGGTCGGCGACCTGGTCGCGGCGGTCGGAACGGCGGCTGAGGCCGGAGCCGTCCTGAAGGTGGAGCGCCTTCGCCAACTCCCGAAATGAGAGCGTTTCCAGGCAGGTAGAAGCGCTAAGCTACTTTCGTTCAGTACGGACGGAAGGCGGCGAGGCGTGCGGCGTTCGGCAGCACCACCCACCCTGGAGGACGTCGCGGTCCGGGCCGGGGTGTCCAGGGCGACGGTCTCCCGCGTGATCAACAACCAGCCGCGGGTCAGCCCGGAGACCGCGGCGGTGGTGCTCGCCGCCGCGGCCGAACTGGGCTACACGCCGAACGCCGCAGCCCGCTCCCTGGTCACCCGGCGCACCGGGGCGGTCGCGGTGGTGCTCTCCGAACCGGAGAGCATGATCTTCGACGACCCGTTCTTCGCCGCCGTGGTGCGCACCGCCTGCCACGAGCTGGCCCGCCACCAGCAGCAGATGGCACTGCTGCTGGCGCACCGCCCCGAGCAGGCCGAGCGGGTGGAGCGCTTCCTCCGCGCCGGGCACGTGGACGGCGTGCTGATGTTCAGCCCGCACCGCGACGACCCGCTGCCCGACCAGGTCCGGCGGTTGCCGATGCCCGTGGTCTTCGGCGGGCGCCCGTGGCTGCCCGAGGACGGGCTGCACATCGTCGACGCCGACAACCTCGGCGGCGCCGAGCTGGCCACGCGGCACCTCGTCGGCCGAGGCCGCGGCAACACCGTCACGATCACCGGCCCGTTGGACCACCGCGCCGCCGTCGACCGCCTCGAAGGCTGGCGCCAGGTGACCGGCGCCGACGAGGCCGCAGTCCGACTGCGCAGCGCCGAGGGCGACTTCACCAGGTACGGCGGCGAGCGCGCCATGACCGAGCTGCTCGCCCGCGTGCCCGACCTCGACGGCGTTTTCGCCGCGAGCGACCACATGGCCGTCGGCGCACTGGCCGCGCTCCGCCGGGCCGGGCGGGCGGTACCGCGCGATGTCTCCGTGGTCAGCTTCGACGACCACCCCTCGATCGCCGCGTCCGCCCAGCCCGCGCTGACCGCGGTGCGCCAGGACCCCACCGGCATGGTCGCGGAGATGGTCGCCGACCTCCACGCCCTCCTGGACGGCGAGGCCCTCGCGCCGCACTGCCGCTTCCTCCCCACCACCCTCACCAAACGCGCCTCCGCCTAACCTCCCTTTCGTGCTGAATGAGTCATTCGGTGCGTTGGATTCCCTGAACGGGTCGTTCGGGGCGTTAGATGCCCTCAACGAGTCGTTCGGGGCGTTGGGAGCCCTCAACGACCCGTTCAGGGCACTGGAGTACCTCAATGACTCATTCAGGTGCTTCAAGGCCCTCAATGACCTGGTCAGAGCACTAGGCGTCCCAATGACTCGTTCGGTGCGCTCAACTACCCGAACGACTCGTTCAGCACGTTGAGCGCCCTCAATGACTCATTCAGCACGTTGGAAAGCCCTGAACGGGTCGTTGGGGGCGTTAGATGCCCTCAACGAGTCGTTGGGGGCGTTAGATGCCCTCAACGAGTCGTTGGGGGCGTTAGATGCCCTCAACGAGTCGTTGGGGGCGTTCAGGGCCCCGAACGACCCGTTCAGGGCACAACGGCTGGGAGTGGGGTTGGGGTCAGTTCTGGGCGGCGTGCCGTTTCGACGCCTGGGCGGCCTGTTCGGCGCGCTCGGCGGCGAGGAAGCGGGCGGCGACGCCTTCCGGGTCGGCCTGCACGCGCGGGCGCACGGTGCCGCCGCCGTGCAGCAGCCGCGCGGTCTCCGCGCGCAGCGCCACGAAAGTGTCGGACTCCCTGGTGGTGATCTGGTCGCGCTCGGCGGGCAGGTCGACCTTGAGGTTCGCGACGATGGTCGCCGGGGACTTCGACAGCACGAGCACGCGGTCGCCGAGGTACACGCTCTCGTCGATGTCGTGGGTGACCAGCAGGATGGTGGTGTCGTGTTCCCGCCGCACGCGCAGCAGCAGGTCCTCCAGCTCGAAGCGGGTCTGCGCGTCCACCGACGCGAACGGCTCGTCCATCAGCAGCAGCGCCGGGCGGTAGGCGAGGGCGCGGGCGATGGCCACCCGCTGCTGCATGCCGCCGGAGAGCTGCCACGGGTACTTCGCGCCCGCGCCGGACAGGCCGACCCATTCCAGCGCCTCCGCGGCGCGCGCCCGGCGTTCGGCGCGGGAAACCTTGCGCTTCAACGGGAACTCGACGTTGCGCTGCACGGTGAGCCACGGGAACAGCGAGCGGCTGTAGTCCTGGAAGACCACGGCGAGGTCGTCGGGGACGCCGCGCACCTCGTCGCCGTGCAGCGCGACGTGCCCGGTGGTCGAGGCGACCAGCCCGGACAGCGTGCGCAGCAGCGTGGACTTGCCGCAGCCGGACGGGCCCACGATGCACACCAGTTCGCCCGCGGCGACTGTGAACGACAGCCGGTCGATAGCGGTGTGGTCGCCGTAGCGGTGGCCGAGGTCGGTGACCTCCAGCATCGTGCTCACGTCATGCTCCCGTTCCGGCCGCGAGCGCGGCCTGGCGGTGGGCCGGCTGCCAGGCCAGCACCCTGCGTTCGATGGCCGAAAGGCCCGTGTTGAAGAGGAATCCCAGCACGCCGAGCAGGACGATGCTCGCCCACATCGCCGGGAAGTCGTACTGGCGCTGCGAGTACAGCAGCCGGTAGCCGATGCCCTCGGTGGAGCCGACCAGCTCCGAGATCACCATCAGCACCAGGGACAGCGACAGGCTGATCCGCAGCCCCGCGAAGATCTTCGGCGAGGCCGCGGGCAGCACCACCCCGAAGATCCAGTCCACTGTGGACACCCGGAAGGCGCGGGCGGTCTCGGTCTTGGTCTCGTCGACCGACCGCGCCCCGTCCACCGAGTTCAGCAGGATCGGCCAGATCGTGCCGAAGACGATCGTGGCCAGCTGCATCGGCGTGCCGAGGGTGAACAGCGCCAGGAACACCGGCACCAGGGTCGGCGGCGGGATCGCCCGCAGGAAGGAGATGATCGGCCCGCAGTAGTCCATCGCGGTGGCCGAGCGCCCCAGCAGCACGCCGAGCGCGACACCGAGCACGCCCGCGATGGCCCAGCCGCCCAGCATCCGCGCGACGCTGGCGAAGAGGTCCTCGAAGACCACGTCGGTCAGGAACAGGCTGGAGACCGGGCCGCTGAACCACATCTGCCGCGCGGTCTCGGCGATCTGGCTCGGCGGCGGGAAGTACAGGCTGCCCGCGATCCTGGTGGCGGTCTCCCACAGCACCACCAGGACGAGCAGCACGATCCAGCCGGACGCCGCGCTCCGCAGCCGCCTCACACCGTCTCCCCCGTCCGGGCGCCCCAGGCGAAGAACCGCCGCTGCACCCACTCCAGCCCCGCGTTGACCAGGTAGCCGATCAGCCCGGCGACTACGGTTCCCGCGAAGACCAGGTCCATCCGGCCGCCGCCGCTGCTGGCGGTGAGGATGAACTGGCCGAGGCCCAGCGTCGCGCCGGCCAGCAGCTCCGTGCTCACCACGACGATCAGCGCGATCGCCGCCGCGGTCCTGATCCCGGTCATCACGAACGGCGCGGCGCTGGGCAGCGCCACCGTCGCCATGATCCTCGGCTTGCTCGTGCCGAAGGCCCGCGCGGTGTCCACCAGCTGCTCGTCCAGCTCGTCGAGGGCGTAGATGGTGTTGAACAGGATCGGCCACACCGAGGCGTAGACCGCGAGCACGATCTTCGCCTCGGGACCGCCGCCGAAGAGCAGGATGGCCAGCGGGATCATCGCCACCGACGGGATGGGGCGCATCAGCTCCACCACCGTCCTGGTGGCCCGCCGGACCGCGGGCACGCTGCCCAGCACCAGGCCGAGCGGCACCGCGACGGCGATGGCGACGCCCAGGGCGATGGCCCACGCCAGCACGCTGGCGATCACGTCGTAGACGAACACCCCGTCCAGCAGCAGCCGGACGAGGGTGGCACCGATGACCGTCGGCGGCGGGATGTAACCGGGCGGGACCAGATCGGAGTTGCTGAGCAGCTCCCACAGCAGGAGCAGCACGGCGACCCCGACCAGCCCCCGGAAGGCGGCGCGCACGGACCCCTCGACCCCTACCTGGCCGGGACCGGGGCCTGCGGCAGCACCATCGCGCTGACGTCGATGCGCTCGCTGAGGATGCCGAAGTCCTTCATCAGGTCCGGAACGCGCTGCAGCCTGGCCGCCTCCAGCGAGGTCGGGTAGGCGCCGATGTTCATGATCGAGGCGGTCTGGGCGTCGATGCCCGCGTAGCCCTGCACGGCGGCCTCGACCCGGGCCCGGTCGGAGTTGGCGATCTCCACGCCCTTGGCCAGCCCGCGCTGGAAGGCCGCGAGCGCCTTCGGGTTCTCCGCGGCGAACTTGGCGTTGGTGGAGTAGCCGGCCATCGGGATCGACTCGGTCGGCCCGGACGCGGCGTCGAAGACCCGGACGGCGCCCATGCTCTTGGCGGCCTGGGTGATGAACGGCTCGGCCATCACCGCGGCGTCGACGTTGCCGTTCTTCAGCGCGGCCGCCATCTCGGTGAATGGCATCTGCACGTACTTGAGCTGCTTGGCGTCGACGTTGTGGGCGCTGAGCACCGACCAGACGGTCATGTCGGCGAGGTTGCTGGTCGTGGTGACCGCGACCTTCTTGCCGGGCAGGTCGCTCATGGACTTCACCGACGAGTTCGGCGAGGTCATGGTCATCCAGACGTTCGGCTTGGCCGCGTAGCAGTCGGCGACCCACCTGAGGTCGACGACCTTCTTCGCGTGCGCGGTGAACATCGAGACGTAGTTGCCGTGGACCATGTCCATCTCGCCCGCGGCCATCTTGTCGATGCCGACGGCGGAGGTGGTCAGCGGGATCAGCTCCAGGTCGAGGCCCTCGGCCTTGAAGAAGCCCGCCTGGTGCGCGATGTAGACGGGCGCGACATCGACGACCTTGACCAGACCCAGGCGGATCTTCATGTTCTGCCCGTCGCCGGAGGGTTTGTCCTCGCCGGAGGAGCCCCCCAGCAGGCCGCAGCCGCCGAGGCTCGCCATCAGGGCGGCCACGGTGAGGACGGCGCCGAGGACCCGCGTGCGGGGTCGGGACGACGGCCCGCCTGGGATGCCGCGTCGGTTCATGCTTGTGCTCCAGTGCTTCGGAGTTGCCGGGGTGGGTGGGGCCTACCTAACGTTCGGCCGCCTCGACGGGTCAAGCCCGTACGGGAAGAAAGAACGCTCTCTCGTTTCGCGAAGATCGTGCGCTTTGCATTTCCTTGAGGTCAACGGAAACGCGCTGTAATCGCTTCCGGGCGATTGTGGACGGAGAGCCACCACCACCCTCCTGATGGATGACACGCCGGATGAAATTCTCCTCTGTTCCCCGTTCGGAGTAGTCCGGCACAGGAGCGCTCGATGCGAAACCCGTCGAAGGGCGGGATCCGAGACGATTCCGAGTCATCAGCCGAGGCGGAGCGCCCAACGGGCGACTCGGCCCGCCGCGGGCCCGCGAGCGGCCGCCGACCGGGGCGAACGGCTGGGCGAACGGCTGGGCGAACGGCTGGGCGCCGAGCGCGCCGCGCCGGGACAGCGAACGAGCCGGACGGCATAGGCCCTGTTCACGGCGGCTGCCGGAACGGCTCATACTGGGCTCCTCAGCTGGGGATCTGCTCTGCCGGACGCGCCGGCTCACCAAGGGTAGCCAGGCAATCACTCGTCCGAGCCATAAGGGTCTAGACAAGGCCATGGTTGAGCGTCAAATCAACAACACGAATGTCATCTCCTTCCTAACTGAAGGTCCCAAGGCTGACAGGACGGTTCTTCTTCGCTACCTTGCGCTGAAAGTTGTCCGTACGAGCTGGGTCCCGTACGGGGGGAGCCGCTTAGCTCTGATCCGGGGAGTGTTCACGTAGTGCCCGATCAGCCCGGCAGGATCGCGTCCCGCAAGGGTGCCCCGAACCGGTCCACCGCATCCGCCGATGACGGCGACGGCGGTGGGCCCTCCTCGACGCACGCACAGCGGCGAACACCTCCGGTGTCCGAGGCGACACCCATCCCCGCCCACCCCGACCGGCGTGACGACGCCCGCTGGCGGCTGCGCAACTGGCGGCTGCGCAACCGGCTGGCCGTGGTGCTGCTCGTGCCCACGATCACCGCGCTGGTCCTCGGCACCCTGCGCGTGCAGGACGAGCTGGCCCGCGCCGACGACTTCGGCCGCACGGTCGCCCAGGTCGACGTCGCCCGCAAGGTGACGACGGTGATCCACGCGCTGCAGAAGGAACGGACCCTCGTGGTGGCCAGGGTCGCGGCGGGCCGCAGCACCGACCGCAAACCCATGGTCGACCAGTTCGAGACCGTGAACACCGCGGTGAACGACCTGAACCGCGCGATGGAGTCCCTGGAGTACGACGACGCCGCCAGCGAGGAGCGCTACAAGCGCGGTATCCAGCGGCTCAGTGCACTGAACCCCCTGCGCCTGGTCGCCGACACGACCTCCTACGCCGATATCGCGGTGCACGCGGTCTACTCCTCCATCCTCGACGCGCTGGTGCAGCTCGGCCGCGAGGTCAGCGCCTCGGTCTCCGAGCACTCCCTGTCCAGGGCCGCCACCGCGATCCAGGCGCTGACCCAGGCCAAGGAGCGGGTCGCGCAGCAGAACGCGCTCATGCAGATGGCCGCGACGCACGACGAGTTCCGCGCCGGGCAGCTCGACGAGCTGCGCGCGGCCAACTCCGGTTACGACGCCGCGGTCTCGGACTTCCAGGCGGTGGCCACCCCCTCGGAGCGGCAGCTGTTCCTCGGCACGGTCAGCGGCAGCGACGTCGACACCCGGCAGCGGATCAAGCAGATCTCGGTGATCAAGGGCGCCAACGACGACTCCCTCGACATCCCCGGCGACGAGTACAACCGGGTCGCGGGCGTCACCAGCGACCTGCTCAGCCGGGTGGAGAACACGCTGCTGGAGGCGCTGCGCACCGAGGCCGACGGCCTCGCCGCCGCCGCGGTCGCCCACGCCACGCGGGACGCGGCGCTGGTGCTGATCGCCCTGCTGGTGGCGCTGCTGCTGATGGCCGTCGTGGTCCGCTCGCTGCTGGCCCCGCTGCGGGTGCTGCGCACCGAGGCGCTGGCGGTGGCCAACGAGCGGCTGCCGGAGACGGTCAGGCGCATCCTCGACGACCCGAACCCGGCCGAGGCGGCCAAGTCCGCGGTCCACCCGGTGAAGGTGTTCACCCGCGAGGAGATCGGCCAGGTGGCGCGCGCCTTCGACGCCGTCCACGAGCAGGCCGTGCACATGGCCACCGAACAGGCCCTGTTGCGGGACAACGTGAACGCGATGTTCGTCAACCTCTCCCGGCGCAGCCAGACGCTGGTGGAGCGGCAGCTGTCCGTGCTGGACCAGCTGGAGCAGGACGAGCAGGACCCGGACGCGCTGTCCAGCCTGTTCGTGCTCGACCACCTCGCCACCCGCATGCGCCGCAACAGCGAGAACCTGCTGATCCTCTCCGGCAGCGGGCTCGGCAAGCGGCTCTCCGCCCCGGTGCCCGTCGCCGAGCTGATCGGCGCCGCGGTCTCCGAGGTCGAGCACTACGCCAGGATCAACCTGACCGCCGCGCCGGACGTGCTGGTGCAGGGCCGGGTGGTCAACGACCTCATCCACCTGACCGCGGAGCTGCTGGACAACGCCACGGTGTTCTCCGACCCGCAGAGCCCGGTGGACGTCAGCGTCGCGCAGCTGCGCTCGAAGGACCTGGCGATCCAGATCACCGACCGCGGCGTCGGGATGAGCGACGCGGAGCTGGCCGAGGCCAACCAGAACCTGGCCGAGCCGCCGGACATCGACGTCGCGGTGTCCCGCCGGATGGGCCTGTACGTGGTCGCCCGGCTGGCCAAGCGGCACGACATCCGGGTGCGGCTGCACAACGGCGAGTACATCGACGGCGGCACCAGGGCGATCATCACCGTGCCCGCCGAGCTGGTCGTGCTGCCGTCCGCTCAGGACACGACGATGTACCCGACCTCGGCGCAGCCCCTCGGGCAGTTCCCGCCGCCGATGCCGCAGCGCCAGCCGCAGCAGCACCTCCCGGAGCAGCAGGAGTGGTTCACCGCGACCAACCCCGCGGTGGACCCGGTACCCGAGCACACGCCCGCCCCGGCCCCCACTCCGGCTCCGGTGCCCGTCGCCGAGGTGGAGCAGCCCGCGGAAGCGCCCCCGGTCTCCCCGTTGGAGGACTCCGGCGAGCACGTGCGGGTCGGCGGGCCGAGGGCACTGGCCCGGCGCCTGGCGCCGTCGCTGGTCGAGCAGAGCGAGGCTCCGGCAAGGGAACCCGCTCCGTCCGAAGTGGACAGCTCGAACCTGTTCGCGGCGCACCAGGAGAGCCCGGCCCAGCACACCGGGTCCTTCGAGAACCCGTTCCCGCAGGTCGAGCGCCCCGAGGTGGACGCGCCGACCGAGCGGCTGCCGATCTACGAAGAGATCCTGTCGCAGTGGTTCCAGACGGTGGAGAACCCGGACGGCGAGTTCCCGCACCCGTCGCCGCCGCGCCCGGTGCCCGCCGACGAGGCGCTGCCCGCCCCGGTGGAGCGGGCCCCGGCGCCCGAGCCGGTCGCCGAACCGGAGCCGGTGGCCGAACCGCCCGCGCCCGCCGCGCCCGTGGAAGCGGTGGAGCCGGTGATGCGCCGGGAGACCATCCCCGCCCCGCCGAGGGCCAACGCCTGGCGCTCCGCCGGTGACGAGGGCTGGCGCGCGGTGGAGACGATGCTCAACGCCCCGGCCGAGGACACGGTGACCCCCGCGGGGCTGCCCAAGCGGGTGCCGAAGGCGAAGCTGATGCCGGGCTCGATCAAGCCGGCCGCCCCGCGCCGCTCCGCCCCGCCGACCAGGAGCGCGGGCCCGGCCCAGTCCACCGCGGCGCCCCACCCCCAGCCCGCCCAGCCCACCCGCTCCGCCGAGGCGGTGCGCGGCCGGATGTCCAGCTTCCAGCAGGGACTGCGGCGCGGGCGGCATGCCAGGATCGACGAGCTTGCTGGCGAGCGCGCCGGCTCCAACGGAACGCACGCACCCAACGGTGCCGCGCCGGCCAACGGTGCCGCGCGACAGGAGGAGGACAAGTGACCATCCCGCAACAGCCGGGCGGCTTCGGCTGGTTGATCACCGAGTTCGTGCAGCGAGTGCCCGGAGTGGCGCACGCCGTCGTGGTCTCGGCGGACGGTCTGCTGCTCGCCGGCTCCGAGGGCCTGCCGCGCGACCGCGCCGAGCAGCTGTCCGCGGTCGCCTCCGGGCTGGTCAGCCTCACCCAGGGAGCCGCGCGCTGCTTCGAGGCGGGCGAGGTGGCCCAGACCGTGGTGGAGATGGAGCGGGGCTACCTGTTCCTGATGTCGGTCTCCGACGGCTCCTGCCTGTCGCTGCTGGCCGCGCCCAACTGCGATATCGGGCTGGTCGCCTACGAGATGACCATGCTCGTCGAGCGGGTCGGCCAGCAGCTGACGCCCGAGCTGCGCGCCCAGCTCCAGGGTGGCGGCAGAGGATTCCGCTGATGTGGGCCGACGCGACTCGGGAGGTGGCGAGATGAGCACGGGCTCCTACTACGACCCGGAGAACACCGGCGACAACTGGTCGCAGCTCTACACCCACGGTGGGCAGCACTCCACCGAGTACGGCGCGGAGGACTACCGGGCCGATCTCGGGGGCTTCGCCGAGCAGCCCGAGGGCAGGCACGAGCTGCGCACACCGCTGACGGAAACCGGTATGCTCGCCCGCCCCTACGCCCGGACGCGCGGCCGGACGCGACCCGACTACGATCTTCCGATCGAGGCTCTGGTCCGCACCAGCGACCACGCCGCGGGCGACAGGGAAGCCATCGGGCTTGCCGAGCACCGATCCATCAGCCGGTTGTGCATCGAGACCCGGTCGGTGGCGGAGGTCGCCGCCCGCATGCGACTTCCGCTGGGCGTGGTCCGGGTACTGATCGGCGACATGGCGACGATGGGGTTGGTCCAGGTGCACCAGAACGGTCTGGTGTCCGGTGACCAGCCCTCGATCGCGTTCCTGGAAAGGGTGCTCAGTGGGCTCCGCAGGCTTTGATCCGCACACACCGGACACCAGCCGGGCGACGACCTCGGCCAAGATCGTGGTGGCCGGTGGCTTCGGCGTCGGCAAGACGACCTTCGTAGGGTCGGTGTCGGAGATCGTGCCGTTGACCACCGAGGCGGTGATGACCGAGGCCAGCGCGGGGGTGGACGACCTCTCGGCGACGCCGAACAAGGTCACCACCACGGTGGCGATGGACTTCGGCCGCGTCTCGCTGGACCAGGACCTGATCCTGTACCTGTTCGGCACGCCCGGCCAGCACCGGTTCTGGTTCATGTGGGACGACCTGGTCCGCGGCGCCATCGGCGCGGTGGTGCTGGTCGACACCCGCAGGCTGGCCGACGCCTTCGCCTCCATCGACTTCTTCGACGACCGGCAGCTGCCCTACATCGTCGCGCTCAACTGCTTCGACGGCATGCTGCACCACCGCATCGAGGACGTCCGCGAGGCGCTGACCATCGACGACTCCGTGCCGATGGTGGTCTGCGACGCGCGCACCAAGGAGTCGACGAAGCAGGCGTTGATCACGCTCGTGGAGTACGCGATCCAGCAGTCCATGACCGTGCGCCCGATGGCCTGACCCACCCCGTGCGCGTCAGGGCGGTGACGCCCGAGCGGCTGCTCGAGGAGATCGCCGGGCGGGTGCTGGACCTCCCGCGCCAGGCGTGGGTCCGGGTCGCCGTGGACGGGGCCGAGGCCGCCGCTCCCGCCGTGCTGGCCGACGCCCTGGTGGAGCCGTTGAAGCTCGGAGGGCGTGCCGTGCTGCGCGCGTCGGCGAGTGGGTTCCTGCGACCGGCGTCGCTGCGCTTCGAGCACGGGCGCACCGATCCGGACGCGTTCTACCAGGACTGGCTGGACGTCAAGGGCATCACCAGGGAGCTGCTGGAGCCGCTCTCGCCCGGCGGCTCCGGGCGGGTGCTGCCGAGCCTGTGGGACGCCGCGACCGACCGCGCCAGCCGAGCGTCCTATGTGGACGTCCCGGAGGGCGGGGTGGTCGTGCTGGACGGGCCGCTGCTGCTCGGCCAGGGACTGCCGTTGGACCTCGTGGTGCACCTGTGGCTCTCCGAGGCGGCCCTCGCCAGGCGCACCCCGCCGGAGCGGCAGTGGACCCTGGGAGCCTTCGCCCGCTACGACAACGAGGTCGACCCGGGACTGCTGGCCGACCTCGTTGTGCGAGCGGATGATCCCCGCCATCCCGCGGTGGTGGAACGGGACTGAGAGAACCCCTCAGCTCACCCGGTACGCGCGGATCAGCGTCTCCGTCACCGAGGCTCCGTCAGCGCCGAGCGCCGTGGTGCGCAGCGACACGAAACCCTTGGCGGGGTTGACCACCTTGACCTCGCCGGACGGCAGTACCGGTACCGGCGCCCAGGTCTTGCCGTCGTCCGTGGAGATCTGCACGGTGATCGCCTTGCCACCGCTGACGCGGAAGGTGAACTCGCCCGGCTTCGCGCGCTCCGGGTCGAGGTCGTAGCGCACGTCCGGTAGCGCCACCGGGACGGACCTGCCCGTGTGCCCGCTGTGGAACTTCCACACGGCACTGGACCCGGTGCCCACCTCGACGCCGGGCATGGTGCGAGTGGCGTCGACGCGCAGCTCGAACGGCAGGCGCTGCGCGGGCACGTCGACGGTGGCGATACCGGGGACGTCGCTGCCGCCGATCTTCTTGCCCCCCACGGTGAGCGTGGTGGTGCCCTTGTCGTGCGGCGGGCTGAAGGCGCCGATCGGGCTCTGCGCCCCGGACTGCGTGAACATCGGCAGCTCGACGCGCAGCTTGTTCCCGTCGCGCGTCACCCCGTCACGGCTCAGCTCGGGGTTGAACGGCGCCTTGAACATGTCCAGGCCGTACGACCGACCCTTCGTGAAGACCGTCGGGGCCGTCTCCTGGATGCCGTAGGGCTGGCCGTCCGCGTCCACGCCGAGCGCGCTAACCGTCAGCCACGGCAGGTCCGGCGTGAAGAACATGTCCAGCTCCGCCGGGGCCCGCAACGGGATCTTCGAGGCGAACCACACGCCGGCGACGTTGACCACGCCCTCGGCGGCAGTGCGCACCTGGCCGGTGCCGGGGTAGTGCACCTTGGTCCTGACCTTGGCGAGGTCGCGCGCGGAGTGGTGCCACGCGACGCCGTTCGGCAGCGCACCCGCGACGCGGTCGTGCAGCACGTAGGCGGCGGGCGGGTTGGCGATGCCGCGCACGCGCACGGTCACCGGCCCGGCCTGCATGGCCTCGCGCAGGAGCGTGGTCTTGTTCTCCGGCACGGAGAGCGTCGGCCCGGTCCACGCCGGGTCGTACGTGGCGAAAGCGTTCTCCCCCAGCACACCCGCCGCACCCGCCGCGTACATGGCGGAGACGCGCTTGGCGATCTCGACGGTGGGCAGGCGGCCCGGTGCGAACAGCGCCAGCGCCCCGCGCACGTCGACCTTGGCCAGCTCCTCCGGCGTGCCCTTGCCGACGTCGACGACCTTCGCCGACAGGTCACCGCGGAAGCCCAGCGGGTTGATGTCCGCGGGCTCCATCTCCACGTCGCCGAACACCGCGGAGAGCACCCGGCGGTTCCAGGAAGTGTTGCTGTACAAGGAAAGTCCGGCCATTGGCTTGCTGGGGACGACGAACTCCTTGCCCGGCTTGGACAGCATCGTGATCCCGGTGAGCCCCTTGCCCGGCAGCTGCGAGAGCACGCCGACCTCGTGGCCCAGCTGGAGCGGGGTCTGCACGGCCTCGGGATCGTCCACGCGCACGTCGACGGGCTTGGCGTCGCGGCCGTCGAGCACCACCTCGGCGTCCCGGGTGACCGTGATCTCCTGGGCGAACTTCACCCGGTCGGTGAAGACGCCGTAGGGGTAGCCCGGCGGGAACTCCACGTCGATCACCTGGCCGAGCACGCGGTAGCGGCCCTCGGCCACCCCCTCGCTGGCCGAGCGCAGGAAGCGGGTCTTGCCAGTGTCGAGGTCCTGCAACAGGAGCGAGACGCTCGGGTCCGGGGTTCCCTTGTGGCTGAAGGCTTTCACGGTGAGGATGTGCGTCTTCCGGCCCACCTCGGCCACCACCGAGGTGCGCAGCGAAACGCCCGGAGCCGTTGCGGTCAAACGAACTCCGGCCAGTCCGGCGCCCTTGCGGAAGTCGGCGGTCACGGTCACCTCGGCCGAGCCCTTCGCGGGAACGACGAGTTCTTTACTGTCCACTGTGAACAGTCCGCCCTGCGCGGGCAGGTCCAGCTTGAGCGTGACCGGCTTGTCGGAATCGTTGGTGTAGCGGACTTTCTTGTGCACCGGTTCGGCTCCGCCGCCCATGGACAGCGACGCGGGCTCGACGCGGACCTGCTGCTGGAAGCTCCGCGCGAGGTCCAGCCTGCCGACGCCCTGCCCGAACACGCTCGCCCCGTTCAGCGGGGTCGCCGCGCCCATGATCGCGGCCTTGAGCTGCTCGCCCTTCCAGTCCGGGTGCCGCTGCGCGAGCACCGCGACCGCGCCAGCGACGTGCGGCGTGGCCATGGACGTGCCCGACAGCCGCGCGTAGGACTCGCTCACCGCGTACTGCGGCAGCGTCCCCGCGGCCCGCGCCGCCACGATGTCCACGCCCGGGGCCGCGATGTCCGGCTTCGCGGCGTGATCACCCGTGCGCGGGCCCCGGCTGGAGAACGGGGCGAGCACATCGGACTTGCTGCTCGCGGCGACCGTGAGCGCGGCGTCGGCGGAGCCGGGGGACTCGACGGCCTCGTCCCGGCCGGAGTTGCCGGAGGCGATCACGAACAGCGTTCCGGACTTCGCCGACAGCGTGTTCACCGCCTGGGACAACGGGTCCGTGCCGTCGGTGGGCGGACCCCCGAGGCTCATGTTGACCACGCGGGCGCCCTGGTCAGCGACCCACTGCATGCCTTCGAGGATCGCGTCCTCCGGGCAGCCCGTGTTCCCGCACACCTTGCCGACGAGGAGCTTGGCCTCGTGCGCGATCCCCCGGAACCGCGGCCCCGAACCGGCGATGGTCGACGCGACGTGCGTGCCGTGGCCGTTGGTGTCGTCGACCGGCTCCTGGGCCAGGAAGCTCTTCGAGGCGGTCACCCGCCCGGCCAGGTCCGGGTGCTTCCGGTCGTACCCGGTGTCGAGCACGGCGACCGGGACCCCGGCCCCGGTGCCCCCGGCGCGCCACACCTCGGGCGCGCCGATCACTCCGGCGCTCTGGTCCAGGCTCGGCTGGAGCCTGCGGTTGAGCCACACCTTCGCCTGCGGCGCCCGCAGCGACGGCCCGTTCAGCGAGGCCCAGAACTCCCCCGCTCGCGCCCTCGGCTGCGCCACGGCGGTGATCCCGAGCCCCGGCAGGTCCCTCGTCACCGTCCCCGCGTTAGGGACCGCGCGCGCCCGCTGCGGCTGCCGGGTCATCAGCACCGGCAGCACCGGCGAGGACTCGTCGTCGAAGCCCTGGCTGATCAGCTCGGTGACGTTGAACAGGGTGTCGTCGAGCCGGTTCTCCCGCACCAGCGGCAACGCGTCGGCGGGGTACACGTGCCGCTTCCCGTCGAGGATGAGGCTGTGGAAGGCCATGTCGTCGCGGTCCGGCCCCGGCCGCACACCGACCACGTCGGCACCGCGCACCACGACCCTGTCCCCCGTGAGCAGCGTGACCGTCCGCTCCTTCGGCGCCGCCTCTTGGGCGACCGCGCTCGGCGCCACCACCAACGACGCCGTCAAGGCGACCAATACCGTCAAGGGCACCCAACGAGCCCGCATGCACGCTCCCCTCGTCCACGGGGAGCCCAGCGCCCCCGTTCCGAAGAACACCTACGCGCACAAGCCGCGCTTCCGTTGGCTCAGCTCAACAACTTCGATCCGCGTCGAACTCCCGTTTCGTACTCTTGCCGGGATTTGGGAGCGCTCCCTTTCCCGCTATGAGTACGAAACGGGCGAAACCCGCGCTGGGTCAGAACTTGCGGGTGGGGGTGGGGCCGCGGCGGCCGGGGCCGGGGTGGGGTGGGCGGTGGTGTTCGTCCACCCGCTTGGTCTCGTCGCCCAGGGGGTTGCTGCTGTGGGGACTGCCGCCAAGGGGGTTGCTGCCGGGGGTTTTCTGGGTGGGGGCGGCCTGGGGCGGGGTGGGGTGCGGCTTGGGCGGGGCCACGCGGGTCTTGGCCAGCTGCGACTTGTGGATCATCGTCGTGACCGGGCCGTCCTGCTTGAAACCACCGCGGCTGAGCCAGGTGCCGACCTCGCGCTCGATGGTGCCGAGGGTGGGCCTGCGGGACGGGTCGGGCTGCAGCGCGGCCGCGAGCATGGCGCGGTGCGCGCTCTTCTCCGGCAGGTGCAGCTCCCCGCCGCCGCGCGCCGCGGCCAGCAGCGCCGACGCCGGGTCGCCCTGGTCACCGCGCGGGGGCTGGCCGCTGAGCGCGTAGTTGATCGTGGCGGCCAGCTGCCAGGCGTCCGAGGCGGGGCTGGCGCTCTTGCCCGCGGCCACCTCGGGGGCGATGAAGTCGGGGGTGCCGAGCATGAAGCCCGCCGCGGTCAGCGTGGAGTCGCCGCGCTTGCGGGCGATGCCGAAGTCGATCAGGTGCGCGATCGCGGCGTCGTCGACGATCACGTTGGAGGGCTTCATGTCCCGGTGCAGCACGCCCTTGCTGTGCGCGGAGCTGAGCGCGCCCGCCATGGTGACCCAGAGCCGGGCCGCCATCACGTCGTCGAGCAGCCCGTCGTCGGAGACCACCTCGCTGAGCGAGCGGCCCTCGATGTACTCCATCACGATGGCCAGCCCCTCCCCCTCGTTGACCAGGTCGTAGACCCGGACGCAGTTGGGGTGCCGGATCGAGGCGAGCGCGCGGGCCTCGCGCAGCATCCGCTCCTCGGCCTCGGCGTCGGGGGCGTGCGCCAGCTTGATCGCCACGGTGCGGCCCAGGTTGGTGTCCATGGCCAGCCACACCTTGCCGAAGCCGCCCTCGCCGAGCTGGCGGATCCGCCGGAACCGCCCGCTCGCCTGGGGCATCTCGGCCTTGCCGGAGCCCGCGACGCCCGCGGCGGCGGCCATCGCGGCGGCCCCGGCGGCCATGCCCATCGAGGACGGGGCCGGGTTCGGCGGCGGGCCGCCGAGGGCGAAGGGCAGCGGGCCGGGGGTGTTGGCCAGTCCGGGCCTGCCCTGCGGCGGGCCGGACGGCTGGACCGGCGGGGGCTGGGGGGCCTGGTACGGCGGCGGCTGCATGTCCACCCTGGTGGGCGGGTGCTGCTGGTTGCGCTGGGGCTGCTCGACCCTGGTGGGCGCGGGGGCCTGTTGCGGCTGCGGTCGTGCTTGCGGGATGGCCCGGCGATCCACCTGGTCGGCTCCGTGTTCTGCCATGGCTGGCTTCGCCTCGCGAAGCTGCGGGGCACGATCTTCCCGTGCCGCCTCCCGACGGGCGCGGGCGGCGTCGGAGGCGCGGTCGATGGCCCGCTGACCAGGGCTGCCGATCAGCCAGATGAGGATCGGCCCGATGATCGCGGCCAGCAGGAACCCTGCCCAGAGGAAGCCCATCGCACCCGCTTTCTCGTTCAGCGTGAGGAAGAACAGCGCGGCGAAGGAGCCGGTGAACAACCACACGGGGAACCGGGCACCCTTGCGGAAGGCGAGCATGCCCTGGAAGAACACCGAGATCAGGATCAGCACCGGCACGCCGACCAGCGCGGGCCAGGCGACCCAGCTGTGCCAGCTGGCGTTGGCGAGCACGGTGCCGACCGCGCGGTTGGTCAGCAGATCCCCCTGGGTGACCGCGCCGAAGCAGACACCGGAGAACAGGGTCTTCGAGCCGGCGAGGCTGTCGTAGCCCGCGCGCATCGAGACGAGCACGTTCGAGGTGCCCGCCATGGCCAGCTGCGGCAGGACCCAGGTGCTCACGACCGCGATCAGCCCGAACGGGACCAGCGTCGCGACCGAGGTCCGGTTGCCGACGACCTTGCGGGTCAGTGCGATGGTGGCGGCGCCCGCCGTGGGCATGAGCCCGAACAGCGCTCCGGCGGCCACCAGCGTCCACGCCCAGTCACCCGGGCAGACGTCGAACCCGAACAAGCGGTGCAGGCCTTCCAGCACCGATTTGAGCGGTTCCACTGATCCCTCCTCGAACGTGACTGGACGCGGGTCCCCGCCCGCGCGGCCACGCTCCGCGACGACTCCACCCTATTCGTTTCCCTGACATTCATGTCGCGCCGTCGTGAGAACAGCGGGCCAGAAGTCACGAAGAGCACAAGATCGTCGGTGAAGTCCTAACCGAAGGGGCCGCGTGGGCCCGGCACGCGCGCGCCCGCGTCGAGCTGGTCCCACCACCACGAGACGGTTGACACGGCGAGAGGTTGCAGTTTCCCGGCGGAAGAGTCCGGGATCGAGGGGCCGCCCGGCGCCGGGCCGAACCGCCACTCGGTCGTCCCGGCCACCGCGCGGCCCACCCCGGCCAGGTACCGGCGCATCGCCGGACCGGACAGCGGCAGCAGCTGCGCGCGCAGGCGCAGGAACAGCGCGAGCGCCCGGTCACGCACGTCCACGGCGGCGTCGAACGCCTCGGCCGCCGACAGCCCCGGATCGTCGGCCCGCAGAGCGGAGACCAGGTTGAGCGCGGGCGCCTGCCCCCGGTGGCAGGCGTGCAGGTCGAGATCGGCGAGGGCCACCGTCCACGCCGCCTCGATCGCGGCACGGGCGACCGGGCCGTTGAGCTCCCACTCCGGAACCTCGGGCCCGAGCGCCAGCTCGACCTTCACGCTCATCGCCGCCGCGCCACCGCACTGCGGCCGCAGCACCGTCCAGTCGGCCAGGCCCGGCCGCCAGCCGCGCTCGGCCCCGGCCCGCTCCGCCGCCAGGCCCAGCCACCACGAGCGCACGGCGTCGGTGAACCGCCGCAGTTGCAAGGGGGACGCCATGCGGCGACCGCGGCGCAGCAGGTCGCACAGCGCGACCGCGAACGGATCACCGCCGGACACCGGCGCCTCGGGCGCGTCGAGCACGTGACCGAATCGGACCACTCGGTCGAGGATTTCCGCCGATCCGCCGGGCGCCGCGAGCAGGTCCGCGCGCAGCAGCGCGGCCCAGCAGGTGTAGCGCGCGACCAGCTCGGCCCGCTCGGGCAGCGCGTCCGGGAGCGTGCGCGCGGTGAAGTCCACCAGGCCGGGGTCCGCTCCGGTCAGCCCGTGGGTGTCGAGCCAGCTCAGCGTGGTCTCGGTGAGCTCGGCGGCTCTCGGGTGGACGGCGGGGGCGATGGGGCGGTAGAGGCGCGAGAGCGCGGGCGACGTGGTCATGCGGGACTTCTCCTCACCTGCCGGTCTCCCATCAAACTGCGCTCGGCCGCCCGGTCAATCCCAGGGCTGCCGGTTCACCCGAAGCGACGCAGTCTGATCAACGACTGTCCACTTTTGTCCAAAAATGAACGGCCGTTGCCATCAATCTCATTACTTCTGTCCGCTTCGGGGGCATGTTCGACGGTCCAGACTGGTATTGAGAGCTAGACCACAACACCGCACGCTGCCGAAAGATCTCCGACTACGCCGTTGTACGAAGGAGCCGATCGCATGAACGCCGATCGTTCGACCCCCGTATCCGGCCGCGCCCGCGGCCTCCGGATGGGCACCGCGCTGGCGGCTGCGACCCTGCTCACCCTGACCGGCTGCGCCAATCCCGAGGGCGGTGGCGCCGATCCCGGCGCGGGCTCCGGCGGCCAGCAGGTGACCAGGACGCAGGACGCGGGCGGGCCCGGCTGCGCGCTCGGGCAGTACGGCGTGGACAAGGTGGACCTGACCAAGGCCGTCGTCGGCTTCTCCCAGTCGGAGAAGGAGGCCAACCCGTTCCGGATCGCCGAGACCGCCTCGATCACCGCGGAGGCGAAGAAGGTCGGGGCGCGGCTGATCACCACCAACGCCAACTCCGACCTGGGCAAGCAGATCTCCGACATCCAGAGCATGCTCGCCCAGGGCGCGCAGCTGCTGATCGTCGCGCCGCTGAACTCCGAGGGACTGGAGCCCGCGCTGCGCGCCGCGCGGGAGAAGAAGGTCCCGGTGATCACCGTGGACCGCAAGCTGTCCTCCGCGGCCCCGTGCAAGGACTACCTGACCTTCATCGGCTCGGACTTCGTCGACCAGGGCAGGCGCGCCGGCGAGGCGATGTCGAAGGTCACCGGCGGCAACGGCAAGGTGGCGATCCTGCTGGGCTCCTCCGGCAACAACGTGACCACCGACCGCACCAGCGGTTTCAAGGACTACCTCAAGGCCAGCGCCCCCGGGCTGCAGATCGTCGCCGAGCAGACCGGTGACTTCGCCAGGGAGAAGGGCCAGCAGGTCACCGAGCAGCTGTTGCAGGCCAACCCCGGGATCACCGCGATCTACGCGCAGAACGACGAGATGGCGCTCGGCGCGGTCACCGCGGTCCGCTCGGCGGGCAAGAAGCCGGGGACGGACATCAAGATCGTCTCCGTGGACGGCACCCGCAACGCGGTGGAGGGCATCATCGCGGGCGACCTCAACGCGGTGATCGAGTCCAACCCGCGGTTCGGCCCGCTGGCCTTCCAGACCGCGCAGAAGTTCTACGCGGGCGAGACCATCGCGCCGACCGTGATCATCCAGGACAAGTCCTACGACAGCGCCAACGCCAAGGCCGAGGTCGCGAACGCCTACTAGCCGAACCGGCCCATCGCCGGGGTATGGCCGTCTTCAAGTCCCCCGCACCCCCGTCCGCACCGTCTTCAACCGCCACATACCCCGGCGACGCGTCCGGGTTGGTAGCGGTTAAAGACCTTCGGGGCAGGGGTCCGGGGTACTTGAAGACACACGAACCCGAGAGTGGTCACGACAGTGAGGGGTCACCATGTCGTCCTCGGAGGACATGTCGGAGGAGCCGACGGCACAGGTGGTGCTGGAGGCGTCGGGAATCCGTAAGTCCTTCGCGGGCGTGCACGCCCTGCGCGGGGTCGACTTCCGGCTGCGCGCGGGCGAGGTGCACGCGCTCGTCGGCGAGAACGGAGCGGGCAAGTCCACCCTGATCAAGGTGCTGACCGGGGTGTACCAACCGGACGACGGGGAGCTGCACTACCTCGGCGCCCCGGTGTCCTTCGCCCGGCCCGCCGCGGCGCAGGAGGCGGGCATCAGCACGGTCTACCAGGAGGTCAACCTGGTGCCGTCGATGACCGTGGCGCACAACCTCTACCTCGGCCGGGAACCGCGGTCGGGCTTCGGACTGGTGGACTTCCGCGGGATGCGCCGCGACGCCGAGAACCTGTTGGAGGACCTCGGCATCGACGTCGACCCGCGGCGGCAGCTCGGCTCGCTCGGGCTCGGTGTGCAGCAGATGGTCGCGGTAGCTCGGGCGGTCAGCGCCGACGCGCGCGTGGTGATCATGGACGAGCCGACCTCGTCGCTGGAGCCGCGCGAGGTGGAGACGCTGTTCGAGCTGATCCGCAGGTTGCACGAGCGCGATGTCGCGGTGGTCTACGTGAGCCACCGGATGGAGGAGCTGTTCCAGATCTGCGACGCCGTCACGGTGCTGCGCGACGGGCGGCTCGTCCACAGTGGACCGATGTACGAGATGACCCGGCTGGAGCTGGTCTCCACCATGCTCGGCAGGCCGCTGAGCGAGGTGCGCCGCGAGGGCACGACGGCCTTCGGCGGTGACCACGAGACCGGTTCGACGGCGCTGCTGCGGGCGACCGGCATGTCCCGGCGCGGGGTGCTCGGCGCGGTGGACCTCTCGGTGAAGCCGGGCGAGGTGCTCGGGCTCGGCGGACTGCTCGGTTCCGGGCGCAGCGAGACGGTGAAAGCGTTGGTGGGACTGCAGTCCCTGGACGCCGGGGTGATCGAGGTCGACGGCCGGACCGTGCGGCGCGGCTCCGCGGCCTCGGCGATCCGGGCGGGGATCGTGCTGGTGCCGGAGGACCGCAAGGCCGAGGGCATCATCCCGCACCTGTCGGTCCGGGAGAACATCGTGCTGGCCGCGCTGCCCAGGCTCTCCAAGGCCGGGATCGTCTCCCGCGCGCGGCAGGACAAGGTGGTCGCGACGTTCATGGAACGCTTGCGCATCAAGGCTTCCAGCCCGGAGCAGAAGGTCAACGAGCTCTCCGGCGGCAACCAGCAGAAGGTGATGCTGGCCCGCTGGCTGGCGATGAGCCCGAAGGTGCTGCTGCTGGACGAGCCCACGCGCGGCATCGACGTCGGCGCGAAGGCCGAGGTCCAGTCCCTTGTGGACGATCTGGCCGAACAGGGGCTCGGCATCATCCTGGTCTCCTCGGACCTGGAGGAGCTGGTCGAGGGAGCGGATCGGATCGTGGTGCTCAAGGACGGGTCGTCGGTGGCGGTGCTGACCGACTCCGAGGTCTCCGTGGACGGCGTCATGTCGGCCATCGCCGAGGGAGGGGCCGATGAGTGAGGTGACCGCGGGCATCAGGCCCGGGTCGCGCGCCCATCTCGTTGGGCTGGCGCGGGACTACGGCGTCTACGTGGCGCTGGGGTTGCTGGTCGTGGTCAACCTGGCGATCACACCGAACTTCCTGTCCGTTGACAACCTGCGGACGCAGGCGGTCCAGGTGGTCCCGGTGCTCGTGGTCGCGCTGGGCATGGCGCTGGTCATCGGCACCAAGGGCGTCGACCTCTCGGTGGGCTCGGTGATGGCGCTGGCCACCGCGATGCTGCCGATGTACCTGGGCTACGGGCCGGTGGTGGCCGTGGTGATCTGCCTCGCGGTGGGCGCGGCGGCCGGGCTGCTCAACGGCTCGCTGGTCGCTTTCATCGGTGTGCAGCCAATTGTGGCCACCCTGGCGCTGCTCGTCGGCGGGCGCGGACTGGCGCTGGTGATCTCCGGCGGCCAGCTGCGCGAGGTCCGCAACCCCGAGATCCGGGAGCTGGGCGCGGGTTCGGCCTTCGGCGTCCCGTACACGGTCCTGGTCGCGGTCGTGCTGGTGGTGCTGGTGTCGTTGTTGGTCAGCCGCACCACTTTCGGCCGCCAGCTGGTCGCGGTCGGCGGCAACCCGCGCGCCGCGGAGTTCGCCGGGCTGCCGGTGAAACGGGTGCTGCTCGGGGTGTACGTGCTGTGCGCGGTGCTCGCCGCGATCGCCGGTGTGCTGGCGACGGCGCGGCTGACCGCGAGCGACCCGTCCCGACTCGGCGAGCTGATCGAGCTCTCCGCGATCACCGCCGTGGTGGTCGGCGGGACGCCGCTGTCCGGTGGGCGGGTGCGGGTGCTCGGCACGGTGGCGGGCGCGGTGCTGATGCAGCTGATCACCGCGACGCTGATCAAGAACGACGTGCCCGCCTCGGTGGCGCAGATGGCGCAGGCGCTGATCATCGTGGCCGCGGTGCTGGTGCAGCGGGAGAGGAACGCGTCGTGAGCACTTCACAGCAGACCCGCTCGGGAGCCCTGGCCGGACTGGTGCAGCGGCACGGCGCGCTCGGCGTGCTGGTGCTGCTGCTCGTGGTCGGCGGGCTGGCCTTCGACACCTTCCTGACCGCGTACAACCTCGGCAACCTCGCGGTGCAGGCGTCCTTCCTCGCGGTGATCGCGCTGGGCATGACGATGGTGATCGTCTCCGGCGGCATCGACCTGTCCGTGGGATCGGTGTACGCGCTGTCCGGGGTGCTCGCCGCGTACTCGGCGCGGTGGGGCCCGATCGCGGCGCTGCTGGTGCCGCTCGCGGTGGCCGCGGCGATCGGCCTGGTGCAGGGACTGCTGGTGGGCCGCGCGAAACTGGCCCCGTTCATCGTCACGCTCGGCGGGCTGCTGTTCGCCCGCGGCCTGTTGCAGTTCCTCACCGCCGAGGGCAGCGAGACCTACCTGGTGCCACGCGAGTCCGCGTTCCTCCAGCTCGGCCAGGGCAGCGTGCTCGGCGTCGGCGTGCCGGTGCTGATCGTGGTGCTGCTCTACGCGGTCGGCGGAATCGTGTTGCAGCGCACCAGGTTCGGCATGCGGCTGTTCGCCATCGGCGGCGGTGAGGACGCGGCGAACCTGATGGGCCTGCCGGTCACCTCCACCAAGGTCGGCGTGTACGTGCTGTCGGCGACGCTGGCCGGGCTCGCGGGCACGATGAACGCCGCGCAGCTCGGGTCGGGCGTCACCGTGATCGGCGTCGGACTGGAGCTGAACGCGATCGCCGCGGTGGTGATCGGCGGGACGCTGCTGGCGGGCGGCATGGGCAGCGTCAGCGGCACGCTCGCGGGCGTGGCGCTGCTGTTCGTGATCCAGGACCTGATCAACCAGGTCGGCGGCTTCAACTCCAACCTCCAGGCCGTCGTCAGCGGCGCCGTGCTGATCACCGTCGTGGTCCTGCAGACCCTGCTCTCCCGAGCCCGCCGCTAACGCCTCGGCCGCTCGGGGGTTGGGGGCGGTTGAAGACTTGTGGAGGGGTGGTCGGGGGTACTTGAAGACCGCCGGACCACCGTGCGTGTCAAGGGGGCGAAGGGGTGTGCGCGGTTTGAAAGCGTGAACAAGTACCGGACAAGCGAGGCGGGAAAGGCTGACGTTCCCTGCAACGTGTCCGGAGGCTCCGATGGAAGGCACCCCTTCGCTCGACCGCCGTTCCCTGTTCCGCACC
This sequence comes from Allokutzneria sp. A3M-2-11 16, assembly GCF_024213555.1. Lineage (GTDB taxonomy): Bacteria > Actinomycetota > Actinomycetes > Mycobacteriales > Pseudonocardiaceae > Allokutzneria. The sequence continues at coordinate 56,750 of NZ_JANAVO010000011.1, forward strand.
ATGGCCGGGGTGGGCGCGCTCGCCGCGGCCGGGCAGCTGATCACGCCCGCGACGGCGCTCGCGGCGCCCGCGTCCCCGCGCATCTTCACCTGCGCGGAGTGGGGTGCCAGGGCGGTCAGCGGCATCACCACGCTGAACCACCGGCCCAACCGCATCCTCGTGCACCACATGGCGAACCCGAACAGCACCACCTACACGCAGGCGCACGCCTTCCAGGTGGCGCGGAACTGCCAGGCCGGGCACATGGGGCAGGGCTGGGCCGACACCGGCCAGCACTTCACCATCAGCAGGGGCGGCCACGTCATGGAGGGCCGCAAGGGCAGCCTGAGCACGCTCCGCGGCCGCACCCAGATGATCAAGGCGGCGCACTGCCCCGGGTTCAACGAGAACTCCATCGGCATCGAGAACGAGGGCACCTACACCAGCGCCGTGCCCACGACCGCGCAGTGGAACGCGCTGGTCAACATGTGCGCGTACGTCTGCTACCAGTACGGGATCTCGCCGAGCAACATCAGCGGGCACCGCGACCACTTCGCCACGGCCTGTCCGGGCAACCAGTTCTACGCCAAGCTCGCTCAGCTGCGATCCGAGGTCAGGGCGAAGCTCTGACCGCACGAACCACACAGGGGCGGCTACATCCTGGAGGGCCACCATTGGGGCAGCTGAGTGGCCCTCCAGGCCCCGCCTTGCAAATGATGACTGCTCGGTCATAAACTCATCGGCATGACGGCTGCGCGCACGGGTCCCGGTCGTCCTCGGGAGTTCGACGAGGACGCGGTGCTCGACGCCGCCGGCGAGGCGTTCCTGCGACGCGGCTACCACGCGACCTCGCTGACCGACCTGACCACGGCGACCGGCCTGCACCGCGGCAGCCTCTACGGCGCGTTCGGCGACAAGCACCGCCTGTTCCTCGCGGCGCTGCGCAGGCACGCCCGACTGGCCGCCGCGGCAGTTGAAGATGATCTCGCGAACGCGGCGACCCCCTTGGAGGGCATCCGTGCGCTACTGCTCCGGCAAGCCCGGAAAGCCATGCAGCACATGGACGAATGCCGCGGTTGCCTGCTGGCGAACAGCACACTGGAAATGCTCCCCGGCGACGAGCAGGTCGCCGGGATCATCGCCGGGCACTACCGCTGGCGGGAGGACCGCCTGACCGAGACGCTGGAGCTGGCCCGCGCGCAGGGGCAGTCAACCGCGGCCCCGCCGAGGGCGTTCGCCCGCTACGTGGGCACGGTGATCGAGGGCCTGTGGCAGCTCGGCCGCACCGCGTCGGACCCGCGCCAGCTCACCGAGGTCGCCGAAGCCGCGATGCGCGCGCTGCGGTGATCCTTTTTTTTGCCCTAATTCATGACCGATCAGTCATTATTTGGAGGATGCGATGCTCGGGCACGTCGGAGTCTGGTCGAGTGCGTTCGTGTGGGGCTCTGCCGCCGAGGCGAGGGAACTGGCCCAGGAGGCCGAGGAGCTGGGCTACGGCGCGCTCTGGTTCGGCGAGGGGGGCACCGGCAAGGAATCGCTGAGCAACGCCGCGCTGCTGCTCGGCGCCACGAAGCGGATCACCGTCGCCACCGGCATCTCCAACATCTGGGCGCGCGACGCCACGGCCATGCGCGCGGGCGGTGACACGCTCAGCGAGGCGTTCCCCGGGCGCTTCCTGCACGGGCTCGGCGTGAGCCACATGTCGCAGGTGTCCGGGCGCGGTCACGACTACGGCAAGCCGATCTCCACCATGCGCGCCTACCTCGACGCGATGGACGCCGCCAAGTACACCGCGCCCGCGCCCCAGGAGCCGACACCCCGCGTGCTGGCGGCGCTGCGTCCCAAGATGTTGGAGCTGGCGCGGGACCGCACGGCGGGTGCTCACTCGTACTTCATGCCGCCCGCGCACAGTCACCAGGCCCGATTGGTACTGGGTACCACTTCGGTCCTCGCGGCCGAGCAGGCCGTGCTGCTGGAGACCGACCCGGTGCGGGCGCGGGAGATCGCCCGGGAGCACACGGCGGTCTCCCTGTCGATGCCGAACTACGTGAACGCGTTGCGGTGGGTCGGATTCGACGAGTCCGATGTGGAGGGTGCGGGCAGCGACCGGCTGGTGGACGCGATCGTCGCGTGGGGAGACGTCGACGCGATCCGCGCTCGGGTGCGCGAACACCTCGACGCCGGGGCGGATCACGTCGCGGTGCAGGCCCTCGGCACGTTCAGCTCCGCGCGGCGCCAACTCCGGGAGCTCGCCCCGGCTCTTCGCGGCGCAGGCGAATAGCCACGAAGGCGATCACGATCACGAAGATCACCAGATAGGCGTTGCGGGTCAACGGTTCCAGCCACGCCGGGGCCTCGACGAGGAACAGCCCGGTGTCGGGCGGACCGAGCTCGCCGGGCTTCAAAGCCTTGCCGAACCAGGAGAAGCCGAGCAGGTACACGGCGGCGAGCGCGCCCCACGCGAGCTTGTCCCGGTACCGCAGCCCGAGCACGCACAGGTACACCGACAGCGGCACGAACCAGACCCAGTGGTGGCACCACGAGAACGGCGAGACCATCGTGCCGGTCAGGCCGCACAGGGTGACGCCGAGCACTTCGTTGCCGCGCTTGGTGACCCACGCGGCCAGGCCGAGCCCGGCGAGGCCGCACGCGCCCGCGACGAGGATCCACGGCAGGGCCGGGGGCTCGTTGGTGTCGAAGAAACGGGCGATCATGCCGCGCGCGGACTGGTTGCTGGGCCAGACCGTCGGGCCGACGCGGCCGGAGGTGAAGAACGTGCCGGTCCAGTACTTCAGCGCGTCGGAGGGGATCAGCAGGAAGCCGAGGCCGATCGTGCCGAGGAAGGTCGCGGTGGCCACGCCCGCCGCGCGGAAGCGGCCGGTGAGCAGGAGGTAGACGATGAAGATCGCGGGGGTGAGCTTGATGCCCGCGGCGATGCCGACGCCGACCCCCTGCCACCTGCCGCCCGCCCGGTTCGTCAAGTCCCACAACAGGATCACCATGAGCAGCAGGTTGATCTGGCCGAGCCAGACCGTGGTGCGCACCGCCTCCAGCCAGAACAGCGGGCCGGTCAGCAGCACGCCGAGGAACACCAGGTTCCGGTTGGCGTGGTAGCCCAGCCTGCGGAAGGCGATCCAGATCGCGCCGAACAGCAGCGCCAGGTTCGCCAGCAGCGACAGCGTCTTGAGCAGCCACAGCGGCAGGAACGCGAGCGGGGTGAACACCAGTGCGGCGAACGGCGTGTAGGTGAACTCCAGCGCGTGCAGCACCGGCTTCTCGTAGAGCGGCCTGCCGCTGAGCACGAAGTCCCCGCCCGCGGCGTACACCTGCACGTCGATCATGATCAGGTGGCCCGGCCAGATCGCGGCGGTGACCGCGTAGGCGGCGAGCGCGGCCAGCAGCACGAGCGGGGCGATCACCCGCAGCCACGCCGGAAGCCGCAGTTCCCGGGCGTCGCCCGGCTGCGCCGACGAGGACGCGACCACAGAAGACATGGTTCCCACACTAAACGGCACTACGCCAACCGGCTTACGCGGTGTGAGGTCCCCCCGCATCGAACCCTTCGACTTGCGGGGGGACTCCTGGCCAGGTCTAGGCGGTGCGGACCAGCAACGGCGGGACGGTGTTGCCGCGGAGGGCGTCGGCGTCGACGGTCTCCGGGCGGTAGCCGCAGGACGGCAGCGCCGAGATCATCTTCTCCGTCGGGTCGGCCACCGAGTCCGCGCGGCCGAACAGGTAGGCCCACTCGTGCTCGTCGGAGCCGTAGTACGCCACCGTGTCGAACACCTCGCTGAAGCGCTGCCACGAGCGGATCAGGGTGGTGTTGCGCCACATCGTCTGGCAGCCCGCCTGGCAGATCACCACGCCGCCGGGGGCGAGCACGGAACGCGCCATCTTCAGGAACTCGGTCTCGTAGAGCCGGTTGTGCTGCGCGAACTCCTCGCGCTCGTCCGGCAGGTCGACCAAGACCACGTCGTAGGTCTCGCCCGCCTCGACCGCGTCCACCAGGAACTGCCAGCCGTCGGTGAGGTGCAGCTTGATCGGCCCGTCACCGGCGACCGCGGCGTCGACCTGCTCCGGCGTGTAGCCGTAGGGCAGGTGCCGGGCGCACGCGCGCACACACTCCTCGTCGATGTCCACGTGGTCGACGCGGGTGGCGCCCGCGGCCACGGCCATGTGGCAGACCACGCCCTCGCTGGAGCCGACCACGAGCACGCGGTCGATCTTGTCCGCCAGCAGCAGGCCGGGGACCATCAGCGCCTCGTGGTAGGTCAGCTGGCTGTACTCGGTGCTCTGCCGGTCGTTGTCGCAGAACAGCGACACGCCCTGGGAGGTCTTGCCGATGACCACGTGCTGGAAGGCGGTGCGGCCCTCCCAGATCACGTCGTCCATCCGCCACTGCCGGACCATGCCCTCGGCAAGCGGCTCGGTGATCCAGCGGCCCTCGCTGGTGATGGTGCTCAACTCGTCTCCCAACCGCGGTGAATGGTCTTGGTCTGCACGGTGGCCGCGCCGAGCGCCTCGGCGAGCAGCCGGACGGCGAGCTCGGGCCGGGCCCGGTCGCCGCAGGTGAACACGTCGACGAACAGCGCCCCGATCTCGGGGTAGGTGTGGATCGACGCGTGCGACTCCGACAGCAGCGCGAGCACGGTCACGCCCTGCGGCTCGAACTGCTTGGACGAGACGTCGCAGACGGTCGCACCGGCCTGGTCGAGCACGTGCTCCAGGGTTCGGCGCAGGAAGAGCTCGTCGTCGAGCAGCGACGCGTCGATCCCCGCGAACTCGGCGAGGACGTGCTGCCCGGTGAACAGACCCACGACTGGGGCCTGCGTCTGCACCGGCCCTGAGGCAGTGGACACCTACTCAACCTCCCTGAACTCTCCCAGCGGACTCCGGCTGGAGCTAGATCTGCTTCGCCCCGATGACGTGCGTCGACAGGGGCGGGAAACCGTTGAAGGACACCGAGGAATAGCTCGCCGTGTAGGCGCCGGTGCACGGGATGTCGACATGGTCGCCCGCGGCCAGCGCGAGCGGCAACCGATATGCGGTGCGCTGGTAGAGCACGTCGTCGCCGTCGCAGGTCGGCCCCGCGACCACCACGGGCCCGTCCGGCCCGCCGTCGTGGGTGGTGCGCAGCCGGTAGGCGATCGCCTCGCCCTCGCACTCGGCCATGCCGTTGTACCGGCCGATGTCGAGGTAGACCCAGCGGTGGGGGTCCTCGACGGACTTCCTGGAGACCAGGACCACCTCGGAGCGGATCATCCCGGCGTCGCCGACGAGGGCGCGGCCCGGCTCGATGATCAGGTCGGGGCGGTCGGGGAAGTGCCGGTCCAGCGCGCGTTCGACGGCCGCCGCGTACTCGGTGAGCGCGGGCACTTCTTCGGTGTAGGTCGAAGGAAAACCGCCGCCGAGGTTGACCAGGTGCACCGGGACGCCCGCCGCGGCGACCTGCGCGGCGCGGGCGATGCCCAGCTCCCACGCGGACGGGTCGACGTGCTGCGAGCCGACGTGGAAGGACACGCCGCGCACGTCCAGTCCGCGCTCCCCCGCGTCACGGAGCAGCTCGATCGCCATCTCCGGGGCGCAGCCGAACTTCCTGCCGAAGGGCGTGCGCGCGCCGTCCGCCTCGACCAGCACGCGGCAGAACACCGAGGCGCCGGGCGCGTGCTCGGCGAGGTGCGCGACGTCCTGGGCGCTGTCGAGCACGAAGAGCCGGACTCCGCGCGCGTACGCGTAGGCGATGTCGGCGGCCTTCTTGATGGTGTTGCCGTAGGAGATCGTCTCCGGCGCGGCGCCCTGGGCGAGGCACAGGTCGATCTCGCCGGTGCTGGCGACGTCGAAGCACGCGCCGAGCCCGACGAGCAGCCGGACCACGTCGGGGTGCGGGTTCGCCTTGACGGCGTAGAAGATCCGCGCGTCCGGCATGGCGGCGCGCAGCCTCCGGTAGTTGTGCTCGACCACGTCGAGGTCGAGCACGAGGCAGGGGGTCGGCGGGCGGTGGGTGTCCAGGAAACGCCTGATGCGGGCACTGGGGTGGTTCGTCGTCTCCGCAGCTACCGCGGTGGCAAGGCTCTCGGACATTCCGCTTGTTGATCTCCCGTCACTCGCCGCACCCGACGGGAGCGCCGCCGGAGAACTTTAGGTCATGGTGCGCCCGGGAACCGAGTCGCGGTGCCCCGCCGGGGAAGTGATCTCTCCCACGGGGTGTTCGCCTGAGTCGGTAGGTAGATCACCAGGCGCTGGTCCTCGGTGCCGGGCAGGGCGAGGTTCTCGTAGGCCAGCCGCAGCTCACCCCACAGCTCGTCCCCCGTCCACGACGGGAGGACCCCGGCCGCGGCGTACCTGCGGCTGAACTCCGCGCCCGCCGTGATCGACAGCTCCTCGGCGAGGGCGGCGGCGTGGTGGTCGGCGAGGTCCGCGGCCGCTCGCAGTGCCGCGGCGTGGGTGTCGGCGACGCGGTCCCACTCCGGGAAGGCCGTGTGCGCCCTGGGGTCGGTGAACACGAACCGCGCGAGGTTGGGGTACTCGGCGTCGAGGAGGCCGATCGCGGCGGCCAGCTCCCCGAAGCCGTCGCTCCACGCCAGCAGATCGCCCTGCGCGTCGGCGACGAACGCCAGCTCCAGTTGGTCGAGCAGCGCGCGCACGGTGGGACGCACCTCCCGCTCCGGCGGCGTGGACTGCGTGCACACCGCCCCGTCCGCGATCTTGGCGAGGCGGTGCAGGTGCACGCGCTCGTCCGGCGCGAGGCGGAGCGCGTCGGCGAGCGCGCCCAGCACCTGCCCGGAGGGCCTGCGGTCGCTGCCGCGCTCCAATCGGGTCAGGTACTCCACGCTGATGCTCGCCAGCTCGGCCAGCTCCGACCGGCGCAGACCCGGAGTGCGGCGCGGTCCCGGCTCGGCGGGCGCCGTCGCCTCCCGCCTAGCCCTCAGGAAGGTCCCCAGCGCATTCTCGGCCACACCCCCGAGTCTAGAAGCGCCCCACGACACCCCGCCCCAATGACTCATTCGTTCCGTTGAACGTGCTGAATGAGTCATTCGGTGCGTTGAGCCCCCTCAATGACTCATTCAGCACGTTAGGTCCCTGAACGGGTCGTTGGGGGCGTTGAGGTCCCCGAACGACCCGTTCAGGGCATAACGGTGGGGATGGGGGTCCCTGGGAGGGCCTCCCTTGGGGAAGGGCGGAGGCGGAGGGTGGGGGTATGCGTTATCGACTGTTCGGCCGGACCGGCCTGCGCGTGTCCGAATTCGTTCTCGGCACGATGACCTTCGAGGACCCGGAGCAGACCAGGAAGACGATCGAGGCGTTCGCGGACGCGGGCGGCAACTTCCTCGACACCGCGTCGGCCTACGGGGAGAGCGAGAGCCTGCTCGGCGCGGCGATCCAGGAGCGCGACCGCTTCGTGATCGGGACGAAGTACACGTTGTCCCGCGACGCGGCCGACCCCAACGGCGCGGGCAACCACCGCAAGAACCTGCGGCTGTCCCTCGAACGGAGTCTGCGACGGCTGCGCACGGACTACGTCGACGTGTACTGGGTGCACATCTGGGACCGCCACACGCCGCTGGAGGAGACGATGCGCGCGCTGGACGACGCGGTCCGCGCGGGCAAGATCCTTTACGTCGGGATCTCTGACGCGCCCGCCTGGGTGGTGAGCCGGGCGAACACGCTCGCGGAGTGGCGCGACTGGACCCCGTTCGCGGGTCTTCAAGTGCCCTACAACCTCGTGCGGCGCGACGTGGAACGCGAACTGCTGCCGATGGCGGAGGCACTCGGGCTGAGCGTCACCGCGTGGGGTCCGCTCGCCGCGGGCCTGCTCTCCGGCGGAGCGTCCCGCCGCGTCGACCCGGCGAAGCTCTCCCCGCGCGAGCGCGCCGCGGCCGACGCGGTCCGCTCTGCCGCAGCGGAACTGGGCGCGACGCCGTCCCAGGTGGCGCTCGCGTGGATCAGGCAGAAGTCGCCCGTGGTGCTGCCCCTCGTCGGCGCGCGCAACGCCGAGCAGATCGCGGAGAACGTCGTCAGCGTCGTGCTGCCCGACGAGGTGATGCGGCGGCTGGACTCCGCGGTGGAGTTCGAACGCGGCTTCCCCGCCGACTTCATCGCGGAGTGCGAGACGAGCCCCTTCGTCTTCGGCGCCGTCGCGGGGAAGCTCTAGATCCAGTCGGCGGTGTCCCCGAAGACCTTCAGCGCCCGGTTGACGAAGGTCTCCTTGTCGCCCTGCTTGGGCTGTGCGCCCATCCACGAGAAGCTCGTGCCAGAACGGTCACCGCGCTTGCCCTTCATGAAGGCGGCGGAGAACAGGAACGCGTACTCGGGCCGGGCGGCTTCCTTCGGGTCCCCCTTGATCGCGTCCACCGCGGCCTGGCAGCGGTCCGCGGCCGCCGTGTCACCCTCGGCGCGGTACTGCTCGGCGGCTCGTTCCAGGACGGCGATCGTCTGGTGGTAGTTGCCGCGACCGGTGACCTGGAGGGGGCCGCGACCGCGGAAGGCCCAGCTCTTGCCGTCGGGGTTGATCTCGGCGCGCACCGCTCGGCTCGGCGGGTACATCCGCTCGAAGTAGCTGGTGTCGGTGCCGAGCTTCGTGGGGTCGTCCTCGAACGTCTGGTTGGTGAGCTGGGCTTCGGTGAACCTGCTGAACGCCCATGCCTCGATCAGCGTGTTCGCCACGAACAGCGCCCTCGCCTCGATCGTGTCGATCTTCAAGAGCGTGAACGCCTCGTTCATCTTGTCGAGGTAGCCGAGGACCTTGGTGGTCACGTCGGACTCGCTCATGGACTTCGGCGCGTTGCCGACCGCCTTCTGCTTCCACTGCGGGTCGATCTGGGTGAGCTGGTGCTCGGTCACCGGCGGGGGCAGGTCCGGGACGTCCACACCGCTCTCCTCGACCCAGCCCCTCGGCTTCGCGAGGTCGGGCAGGGTGCGCAGCGGCAGGAACCCGTTCTCCGGCGGCCCGACGAGCACTCTTCGCCCCGGCGGCAGGAGGAACGTGTGCTTGCCCCCGGCTTCCGGCTTCGACAGCACGGCCGCGGCGGACACGACGATCGTGCCGACCCTGGTTCCGGCGTGCTTGCGGGCGGCGGTGGGTCGGCTGGACGGGGTCAGCGGATCGATCCCCTTCTTGACCGCCTGGTAGCTGCCGGGTTCCTTGCCTCCGTACGCCGCGCCCCAGGACGGCGCGACCTGACGTGCCACCACCGGCGCCTGGGACGCGATGTGACCGCACGCGGCGCCGTGAGCCACCGCGTCCGCCTGGCTCTCGCTCGCGTGGTGCTCGGCGCCGACCATCAGGTCCGAGGACGGGAGGGCGCCGCGCTGCTGGATCACGTGCGTCAGTTCGTGCGCCAGCAGGCGGTCCCCGTCCACGGAGCCCGGCCGGTACCGGCCGGGGGCGAACGCGATGTGGTTGCCCACGGTGTAGGCGTTCGCCCCCACAGCTCCGGTGGAATCCGCGGCCTGCTGGTCGGTGTGCACGCGAACCTGGCTGAAATCCTTGCCCAGCCGCGATTCCATCACTTGCCGGGCCGAGTCCTCCAGCGGCAGGCCCGGCGTCCGCAGGACATCGTGGACGATCCGCGGAGCCCTCGTCACGTGTTCGCGGTCGCCGGACACGTCACGAACCCGGCTGCTTGCGGGTGCGCTTCGCGGACTCCTCGACCGGAGCGGGCGGGACCGGCACGGACTGCGCGGGGAACTGGTTGCGGAGGTCCAGCGGGGCGCCGGAGGTGTTGGGCACGAAAGCGAGCGGCGCGTAGTAGCAGGGGACGCCGTGCGGCTCGACGAAAGCCGGACCACCAGTCGCGTCCCGCGGCCACTGGACGTCGCCGAGCAGCGTGCGCGCCGGGATGAGCCAGTAGTCGCCGAACGAGTAGGCGCCGCCCTTCTCGAACATGATCCGGATGCCGTCCTCCAGATCGATCCACACGTCCTCGACCAACTCGATCGCGTTGTCCTTCGCCAGGTACGGCCCCGAAGTGCCGTCCTCCGGCTTCTTCTCCGGGCGCTGGTCCCACCGCCGAAGGTACGGGTGCAGCGTCGCGCGGGTCGGCCGCGGCGGACCGCTGAGCGTGACCCACTGGCGCTCGGCGTCGATGTCCTCGACGCGGAGCAGCGACTCGGACTGGCCGCGAACCGCGGACGCGTCGTCGACGAACTCGACCCAGTCACCGACGTCGAGGTCCAGCTTGTGATCCCGGCCCGCGGCGGCGAGGCGGACCTTCTGGCCCGAGACGGCGGCGACGGGGAACACGACCGAGCCGTTCTCCCGGGACCAGGTGAAGGTGGCCTTGGTGTCGCCATTCGCCGTGCCGCTCTTGTGGATCTCCACTCGGTACAGCTGGTTCTCCAAGCCGCGGTAGCGCGCGTCCGGCGCCGCGTTGCACGGGCTTTCCTTGGCATCAGCCGGAGTCTTCGCGCTGACCTTCAGCCGTGCGGTGAGCTTGTCCTCCTCCGCGCGCCACTTGTCCCACACCTCCTGGACCTTGGCCCGGGTCGGGTCCTGCAGCTCGGAGAAGATCTGGCCGGGCACCCGGTCGATGGCGTGCACCTGCCAGCTCACCTTGCCGCGCACGGCGGTGTCCGGGGCGAAGTCGCCGAGCGCGACCTCACGCAGAGCGGGGTCCTGCACGGAGGTCAGCATCCGCTCCCAGACCTTCAGGTACACCAGGTACGCCTTGTCGGAGGGCGGCAGTTCCCTGGAGTCGACGACCTGGTCGAGGTAGCGCTCCGGCTGCTCCCAGAAGTCGACGTCCGTCTCGTTCTCCGCGGGAACGCCGTTGACGTAGTACCGGCCGCGCCCGATCTGGACCTTGCCGCGCGCGGTCGCGTCCAGCGTGATCTCGAAGCCCAGGTCGGCCACCGGGCCCGCGTGCTGCCCGACCACGTCGGTGACGAACATGCGCAGCAGGTGCTGCTGGATCGCGGCCTGCTCGTTGAGGTCGGCGTCCAGGGTGACCCGCCCCTGCTGGGCCAGCACCCCGGAGTAGTGCTTACTGCGGTCGAAGCTCGCCCGCGAGAAATCTCCGTGCATGGCAAAGTCCCCCTAGGAAACGAAGAAGAGCCCGGCGTCGCAGCCGGCCGGTGTGAACTCGTCGATCCGGGCGCGCAGGTTGTCCTCGCGCTGCGGCTGGAACAGGTCGTGGAACGCGCCCATCTCGGAGCCGTCGTCGGCGCCGCGGCGGACCTCCTCGGAGCAGTCGAGCGCCAGCTGCGCGTAGCCCGGCTGGCCGTAGCGCAGGCTGGTGAACCGGGGCCGCAGCCTGCCGACGTCACCATCCTTTGTGGACTCCGGCTCGCACTCGTGCCGTCGCGGGGTGCGCGAGCCGGGCTCGACCCAGCTGAACCGGACGCAGCCGTCCATCCGGCGCGCCACGCACACCTCGCCGAGCAGGATGCTGTTGTCCACCAAGCCGATCTGGTGGGTGCGCAGTCGTCCGACCACAGTGGACCGTGCGGCGCTGAATACCGCGTGCGCGTGGCAGTCCTGCGGGCCGGTGAGCGCGTCCAGGTCCTCGCCGGTGGCGTCGAGCACGCTGTCGGACAGGAAGATCGGCGAGGGCTCCGCGGTGACTTCGTTCTGGGTGACCCGGATCGTGCCGAGGATGCTGTGCCCGATCTCGGTGCACGCGGTGGTGTCCACGAGTTCGAGGCTGGGCTCCTCCTCGAAGGCGGGCTCGCAGTGCTGGTCCAACGACCAGCCGGGCACCAGCGTGCAGTGCCGGATCTGCACTCTGCCAAGCCATCCGGTCACCCACACGCTGCGCCCGGTGATCACGAGCCCGTCGAGCACCACCTCGGGCTTGGCGCAGCAGTCGGCGTCGTCGGGCTCGCACTCCGGCCCGATGATCCTCAGCGCGTCAGGACGGTTGCTGTACCAGTCGAGCAGCCGGAGAACGGGTCGCTTCCCTTGGGCGGCACGGAGAACCAGGCGCTCCCCCGGGCGCACGTCGAGATCGATCTGCTCCTGGTAGGCGCCGTTGTCGCGGATCTCGATGACGGCGTGCGGGTGCTTCTCGCGCTCCTGGCGCCATTCGTTGACGGCGTCCATGATCCGCTCATGGCCCTCGTCGCCACCCACGTAGTAGGGCTCCGCGTCCTCGTCGCCGCTCAGGTCGCGGTAGTACTCGCCCCCACCGATGTCCGCGGAGAAGCCGTGGTGGTAGGTCACCCAGACCCCGGAGTCCGGCGGGCGCCCGCCGAAGACGAACCTGCCCAGCTCGGGGTCGACGGCGACCTGTCCCGGCTGCGGTCGATAGCCGCCCCCGCTGAGGTTCGCGGGCACGATCGCGCTCAGTGGCACCGGTTCTTCCTGGTCACCGCGCCAGATGCAGAGGCTCTTGCCTTCGCCGTAGTAGTCCGCCGTGCGCTCTTCGAACGCGCGCCTACGGATGAACGCCGGAACATTGTCCTCGGCGGCAATGTGCAAAGTGGATGGTTCTGGTACGGGCTTGGTGATCAACGGGATTTCGTTGCCCAGAATGGAGAACGTGTAGGTCGCGCTCTTGCGCTCCTCGCAGTTCGCCGGTGCTTTGGTCACCGAGTACGGGCGCAGTCGCCACAGGAACACGCCGACGTTGGGAATGTTCGTGCGGCCCTGCCGCCGTCGTGAGGACGCACGCGAGACCTCGACGGTGTGGCTCAGTTCGTCGAAGGGGCCGGACAGCCCGGCATGCAGCGTTCTGCCGCCGGAGAGCCGGTCCAGCGCGTCACCGTGCCGCAGGTCCACCAGTCCTCCCCTGCGGCGGCGAACCGCGTTCATCCCGGCGTCGGTGCCGTAGAGCCGCACGGGCTGGGTTCGGCCCAGCAGGCGGTAGAACTCCACCGCGCGGGCGGGCCAGGCCGCCACGTCGAGCGCGAGTTGTTCCAGCAGCGCGAGGCTTCCCTTGCGGCGGCGGTTGGCGATCGTGTTCGCGATGTCCCGGCGCGGCGCCAGCGCGGAGATCAGCCCCGGCGGGCCCTCCTCGCCCGGTCCCTCCAGCGGGCGGTAGCCGACCAGATCGCCGATGTAGGGCGCGATCCAGTCCTGGCAGGTCTCGACGAACCAGTTCGCGTAGAGCTGGTCCAGGTCCGCCCCGACCAGCCGGGCCTGCTCCTCGATCACCCCGAGCAGTTCCCGCAACGGGTAGCCGCGTTCGGAGTCCTTCACGCGGTGGACCGCGGGAAGCAGCTCGTACAGGTCCTTCATCACAGCCTCCGCAGGATCAGCGTGTCCCGCACGGCCGGGCTGAAGATCACCAGCTGGGCCGGGGCGATGCCCCGCGCGACGACGAGTTTCTGTTGCGCCTTCAGGTCGAGCGAGCTCAGCCGCGGGTTCAGCTCGACCAGGCCGGCCAGGTCCAGCCCGTACTGCGCGGCGACCGAGGTCAGCGTCTCCGCGTCCGTCTTGACCGTGTGCTCGGTGTCCACCAGGCGCGCCGGGCGGGCGGGGACCACGACCTTCGGCGTTTTCAGGTCCTTCGCCAGATCCACGATCTCCTGCGGGGTGAGCCGCCCCGAGACGCCGTCGAAGACGTCCACATCGACGTAGTCGACGCCCGCGGTGGCCTGGATGACCGAGACGACCTCGCTCTGGTACACCGGCTCGGCCAACTCGCGCGCGGCGAAGCCGAAGCGGTGCAACAGGTTCTCGCGGATCTTCGGCTCGACCAGCTCCCACTCGTAGTCCGGGTGCACCTTCACCCCGGCGCTGAGCACGAGCACCTTCAGCTCGCGACTGTCCACAGTGACCGGAAGGTTGAGCTCGCCAAAATGGCTCAGCGAAGCCACGAGCGACCGGTACAGCCGTGACGACGGATCGATGCGCGCGTCCTTGATGCCCGTGATCGTCAGGTGCACGACATCGCGCTGACCGTCGGAGAGCTCGCGGACGCTGGCCTTGCCGATTCCCGCGCGGGCCTTGGTGAAGCTCTCGTAGTCCGCGACGGAAACCAAGCGGTCCAAGGCGATTGTGCGCAGCGGCGTCACCCGGCGCGCGTCCGCCGGGCCGTCCCCATCGCCGCCACCGCTGGCCGCGATCGGGTTGTTCACCCCGGAGACCCCGCGCGGCCTGCTGACCGGCTGCGTGATCGTGTCGGGGTCGACATTGCCCGCGTTCCCCGCCCCGGCGCGATAGCGAGCCTGCACGTTCTCCGGCCCGGTCGGCAGCCGCTCACCGTGCACGCCGTCGCCGAAGGTCACCGAGGTCGCTCCGCCCTCGATCGACTTCGTCAGGTAGACGCGATCGGTGGGCCCGAGCAGGCTCACGGCCTCCGCCTCGTGCCACCTCACACCGCTCACGCTGACCCGCAGCGTGCTCGTCGCGCCGAGTGGCGTGTCGGACGGCAGCCAGGTGATCGGCGTGCCACGCACTGGGAAGCTCTGGTTGGCCTGACTGGCGTCACCGCTGCCGAGCACTTCGAGACGGCTCTCTCCCTGCGTCGCCTCGACCACGTTGCCGTGCACCCGAACCGTGTCGCGGTGGTAGGTGTAGGCCAGTTCTTCGGCCAGTACCAACGTGGTCAGCGGCTTGCTGCCCGGGGTCGGCTTCCTGCTGTCGGGCTGGGTGTCCGCCGACTGCTGGACCCCGCCGATCATCACCAGCTCGCTGGCCCGCACCCCGCGCATCCGGCGGGGCAGGTCGGAGCGCTCGCCGGAGACGATCAGGTAGCGGCCGCTGCGCAGGTCCGAGTGCAGCTCGCCCAGCTGGATCCGCTTTCCCTTGACATCACTGGAGATCGGGTCGCCGAGCGGGGTCAGCTCGTCGGCCTTGAACCGCACCGTGCACCGGGCGATCGTCTCGTGGCTCTCCTCCTCCGCTCGCCAGGCCGTTTCCAGTGTGAGCACCGTGACCGTCGCGGACACCCGCTCGGCCTTCCTGTTGATCGTCACGTCCATCGAGACCACGCGCTGCGTGACGGCCTTCACCTTGCGGAAGAAGTGCCGCGCCGGGATCTCCGGCGTCGTCTCGGTCTTGGGTCTTCCCGAATCCTCGATGAGGACCCAGCTCCCCGGGGTGATCCCGTCGTACGGACCGGACAGCGCGAGTTCCTCGGGTCTCGAAGCGCCCTCCGGGTCGTAGGGCAGCGCCCGCGCCCCAGTGCCGGAGCCGACCGCGGGCTGGTAGGTCGCGCCGAACACCGTGGTGTTCTGCCGCAACACGAACAGCCGGTTCAGCTTGGCCGGATCGGCGAGTTCCAGCTTGCGCCATGCCTTGTACAGCGTGGGCTGGAGCCGCGGTTCCGCCGCGGTGATCAACTGCGCGCCCACGTCCGAGCCCGGCGCGAACGCGTCCTTCACCGAGCGCCCCAGGTTGGACGAGCCCGCGGGCGGCCTCGACGGCTCCTTCGTCAACGGGGAGATGAGCCGCGCGAGCGCGACGATCGCGGTGGGGTCGTTCTCCGGCAACGCCTCGCAGGTGCACTCGTCGGCGCCGTCGAACAGCAGCCTGGCCCCGCCGCCCGAGCACTCGCAGCCCACCGGCGGCTCGTCCGGCGGGCGCAGCCCCGCGAGGGCGAACGCCCGCACCAGGAAGTCGTAGAGGTTCGTGGTGATGGCTTCCACTGCGGTGATCCAGTCGGGATGCGCCAGCGCATTCCCCTCCGCGACCGCCAAAGCCTCCTGCAACGGCGCCAGGAACGTCAGCACCTTCCGGAGCTTGACGACGGGGTCCGTTGTCGGTTCCGGCCGCTGGGGGAACTCCGCGACGAGTTTGGTGATGTACTCGGAGTTGATCTGACCGCTGAAGGTCGTCCGCGGAGTGGTTGGCGCCAGCGCCGCCGCGGCGGCTTTCAGCATCTGAGCCAGCAGCCCCGCGGTTTCGATGTCGCCGCCGATGTAGCTGTCCAGCTTGACGACCGTGTGCCCCTGCTCGTTCTTGGCCTCGCTGGACACCACGATGGCGCGGTCCGGCTCCGCGGCGACGCCGTAGTCGAACACCAGGCGCTCGCCTCCGGTGAGGTTCGCGGTGATGCCCTTGACCAAGATCTTCTGCAGTCCGGGCGCGAAGCCGGGCCGGACGTCGAACGGGTAGTACCTCCGGACGCCGAGGTCGTTCCACGCCGCCTTGGCCTGGATGTCCTCGGCCGTCTCGAAGGTCTGCGGCGCGCCACCGGGCGGCGGGACGCTGTTGGTCCGCGATCCGGCCGGGATCAGCGTCTCCTGGTTCGGTTCGAGGTCATACGACAGGAAAACGCTCGACGCGACGGCGGGACGCGGCTTGTGACCGACGAGGCGGCCGAGCTGTTCCACCGACCACTGCTCGGTCGCGGTGCGCAGGTAGCCCTCGTTGGCGATGCGCTCGGTGTAGAAGGTGAGCACGTCGCCGACCACCGCCCACGCGTCCAGCAACGCGATCGAGAAGTCGTCGGTGCCGCGCTCGGTCAGCCCGTCCAGCTCGCGACGACTTGCCAACCTGGCAAGCATCGTGTCGAGGAACGTGCCGTGCGCGCCGACCCGGTAGCGCAGCGCGCCGAGCCCGGGACGGTTGTGGATGCGTTGCGGCGTGGACACTTCCACGCCCTGGCAGCCACAGGAGCAGTCTTGTTTCGTGCTCATCTGCCGCCTCCAACACGCACGACGAGCTTGCCGTTCTCCGGCCGGACGGGATCGTTGTCGAGCTGCGCGACCTCCAGGTCGCTGATCGGCAGCACGCCGTTCTCCAGCTCTCCGTTGGGCGGCGCGAACTGCCGCTGGAACTTCGTCAGCCACGCGCCGCGCACCCCGGGCACGGCCGCGGCGGCCGCGACCACCGCGCTCATCCGGACCGGGGTACCGAAGGTCAGGTTGTCGGGGTGGAAGAACGCCTTCATCGCGCGCAGCACCGCGGCCCTGACGTGCGAGGCGATGTGGTTCGACGCGACGCAGATCTCCATCTCGATGTGCAGTGGCACCAGTTTCGCCGGTCCCACAAGGAGATCGTGACCGATGCGGCGGTAGCGGCGCAGCCGGTCCCGCACCGCGTCGATGAGCGCCTCGGACGGTTCGGTGCCACCGGCGGGGTCGAGCCCGACCTGTGCCTCGTACCAACTCCCGGTCCACCGCAGGCTCGCGGCGGCGCGCTGCACCCCGGGCACCTGCCCGGCGAGGGCGGCGTAGTCCTCCGCGATGATCGCGCGGAGCAACCGCAGGCGCGGCTCGACCGGAGCCCGATCCCTTACCTGCGACAGCGGTTCGGGCTCGGTGCCCCCGCGAGCCGCCAGCGGGTTGCGGACCTTGAGCACACCGCCCGCGTCCGTGTTGCGACAGACGAGACGAGTGATCGCTTCGCGCCCGACGTTGCCCGCGGCGCCGTTGCCGATCCAGTAGTGGGCCACCAACATCGAGCCGGGTTCCGGGGCCTTGCCGTGCACACCGTCACCGAAGCGCAGCCACAGCTTGCCCTCGTCGTCGAGCTCTCCGACGAAATGCCGGTCATACGCACTGCTGCCAAGCAGATCACGCCTTGGCGTCCACGTCTCGCAACCATCGGTCAGCACCACATCCGGCAGCGCGGTCCGCGCGTCCGGCCGAAGCGCGTCCACCACAGGCCCGAGGAAGAGGGAGCGATCAGGGTGGAGCTGGTGACCGAGGTCGTCGTTCCACGACTGCTCGATCTCCGCGACTACGCCGTCGTCGAGCACCACGCCGCAGCGAGCACGCCGGGCCAGCAGCCGCACCCGGCGGAGCTTCGCGTGTAGCAGCTCGTCGAAGTCCGACAGCAACCTGACCAAAGTGGACAGTGGGTACTTACGGACGCGCCGCAACGGTTTCGCACCAAAGACCAGGGTGAGTTCGGCGATCTCGTCCTTGGTGGGGCGATGTCCGCCGCGGACGGCCTTCCACAGCTCGCGAACGCGCTCCCGCACCTGTTCCGGGATGCGCAGCAGGATGTCGGCCTGCCGTTCGGCGATCTGCTCGTAGTCGCCGAAGGCCGCGCGCTGCGTGACCGGCGACTGCTTGAGCATGACCCGGAACGGCGTGCTGATCGGCGGATAGGCGAGCACCTCGACGGGTTGGTCGTCACAGCCGAAGCCGTCGCGCTCCGGGCAGACCCGCTCCGTGTCCCGCTCTGGAACGCAGATCTCCTCGTCCTTGCCATCGCACCAGGTGATCGGGCGGCCGTGCTCGACGAGGACCATGTTGCCCCGCGCGACGCTGACGTTCTCCACCTCGCAGCAGTCGGAATCCCTGCTGGACAAGCACAGTGGGAAGGTCAGCGCGTCCTCGGGGGCCCAGGTGACCTCCAGCAGCGGCTGGTCGTCGTAGAGCGGATCGACCGACTCCTCCACCGAGGTCAGCCGCACCACCTGCCGGTGGCTCGGGTCGGCGTCGGCCTCCTTGCCCGTGTTCGGTCCGAGGACTTCCTCGAACAGCAGGAGATCACCGGGCTCCAGGCTGAGCAGCCTGCGCTCGCACTTCTCGTCGGCCCAGTCGTCCTTGAGGGTCGCTGCCGTGCTCCCCTTGGGAAGGAAGCGTTCCTGGCCACCCCAAGTCCACAGTGGAATCTTGTTGTGCGGCTCGCGCAACGTGAGATCACCGTCGACCAACGGGCGGTAGACCTCGTAGGACTCCGGCGGGACCTTGTTGGTCAGCAGGTCCAGCTCACGCAGCGCGTGCCGCTTGTAGAGCACGTCCGGGTCGAGCGCGATGAAGCGGTAGTCCCCTTCGGACAGTTCGACCAGGCCGTCCACGGCGACGTGCACGGTGGTCCGCGCAGCACAGCCGTCGTGCATCGGGTAGTCCATCAACCGCACGTGCCTGCGCACCGAGATCCGCTCGCGCGCGGTGTCCAGGTACGCCTCGGTGGCGACCGCGTCCTGGCGGTAGCTGAGCTGGTCCCCCACGTAGGCGAGCAGTTCGACCAGCGTCAGCCCGACGTCCGGGACGTGCCTGTCCGTCCACTGTGGAATGGTCAGGCTGAGCCGGTCCAGCATCAGCTGCCGGAAGCTGGCGTAGTCCTTGGCCAGGTAGTCGATGGTCGGCGCGCGCCGCTCCGGGCCCGGAGCGGGCGGAGCCGCCTTGCAGTCCAGGTCCGTCGGGCAGTTCTGCTTGAAACTGAAGTCGATCCGCGCGTACCGCGGGTCGAAGCACGGGTGCGGCTTGCCGGTCTCGGCGTCCACCGCGATCAGCGTGTACGTGGAGAAGTCGCCGATCCGGTCCACGGTCAGCCGAATCCGGTCCTCCAGGTCGGGCTCCTCGGTGCCCAGCCGGGTCAGCGCGATCACCTCGACCCCGGTGACCCGCCTGCCGCCGAGCACCCGGAAGTTCTCCTTGCGCAGGTCGTCCGGCGTCTCACCGAACAGCAGCACGGTCAGCTCGCGCTGGTCCGCGCTGACCTCCACCGCGTCGAAACCGTTGCGGCCACTGGCGCGGAGCTTCGCCCGACGCCCGTCAACGCCGCAATCGAGCTGTGAGGTCATCGGTAACCACTCCTCTCGAAGACTTCCGTGCGGCGCTCGCCGGTGGCGATGAGCCGGTACACCAGCCGGACGCTCAACGTGGCGTCCTCGGCCCGGACGCTGAACGCCTCCACGACGATCAGGTCACCGAGGTACTGGAGCAGCGCGGCGTGCGCGGTCGCCTCCAGCACAGCGGCCAGCTCCGGGCTGTTCGGCCCGAACACCAGCTCCATCAGCCCGCACCCGAAGTCCGGGCGGTTCACCCGCTCCCCCGGCGCGGTGAACAGCAGTTGCTCGATCATGTCGCGCACGTGCCCGGCGTGGTCGGTCCGCGCGGTGCGGCCGCGGTGGTCGAAGTGCAGCGGGTGGTCGACGTGCATCACAGCCCCCGGACTCTCGGTTGGACACCAGCGCCCTGCGGCGGACCGGGCGAAGAACTCTCCGTCGCCCCGTTTCCCACCCCGGCGGCCGGTTCGTACAGCACGACGGGCTGCCCGGAAACCTTGACCCTGGTGGCCAGGTTGGCCCACTTGACCTTGACGCACGGGCCCTGCGGCAGCGAGCAGCCGATGACCTCGTTCTGGAAGCCCGCCCCGGCCACCAGGAGACCGCTGACCATGACCCGCGCCTGCCCCGGCGAGTTCACCTTGACCTCCCCGGCGTGCGGGCAGGTCACCTTGTTGTTCTGGTGGAACAGGAATCCCGGCATCGTCTCCCCCTCACAGCACCGTCAGCGCGGGACCGTTGACGCTGACCTGCCCGGTGGGCAGCAGCTCGATCGACGAGCCACCGCAGCGGAGCTTGATCCCCTGCTCGGTCACCGAGATCTCCGAGGCGCCGACCTTGAGCGTGATCCCGCCCACCCCCGGGGTGTCGTCGATGACCAGCGAGTTCTTCGCCGAGGTGGCCAGCACGATCACCGAAGCCTTGGGGTTGGCCGTTTTCACCGCCGCGGGCGTGTCGGCGAAGGTGCCGCGCCAGAAGCCGGTCCACATCGGATAGTCGAGGTTGCCGTCCAGGAACTCGACCAGCACGCCCGCGCCTTCGAGCGCCCGCATGTACGCACCACCACCGCCCAAAGTGGACAGTGGGGTCGACGGGGAGGCCCAGATGCACGGGTCGTTGCCGAGCACCTCCGGCACCGCGACCAGCAGCCGCCCCTGGTCCAGCGGGTCGAAGTTGCTGCGCACCACGCCCTTGTAGCGGCCGTAGTACTTCTTCTGCTGGAGGTCGTTGCCCCCAGTGCTCATCTCGGTCATGTCGGCACCACCGGGCTCAGGGGACCAAGGCCGTCCCTGCTCAACGTGAAGCTCTGCTTGTACTCACCGCGTTTGATCTCGCTGTTCACGCTCTTGACGTAGTAGAAACCGTCGTAGGCGATCCCGGCGCCGCGCACGCTGACCAGGCCGCGGGCCTTGAGGACGTGGCCGTACCGCAGCACGTCCAGCTTGCCCTGGCCGCTGATCGCGTCGGCCACGTTCTGCGTGCGCGCCAGGCCCAGCACCGCGGCCTCGGCGAAGTCCGCCTTGTGCGTCTCCTCAAGGGGTTTCTCGCGGAGCGCGAGTGCGGGCTTCGGGGCGAGCGGCGGCTGGAGCAGGCTGATGTCGGGTACCGAGATGTCGAACCCGATCTTGGTGTCGGGCAGCGTGACCGGCACGGTGTAGCGCACCTTCGACAGCCCGTCGTAGCTGAAGCTCAGTGACTCCACATTGGACGCCGTGCCGGAGTTCACCGTCAGCACCGGTTGCGGGACGCCGACCCGCACCTGCGGTCCCCAGTACGCCACGTTCGTCCCGGGCAGCGGACCCGGTTCGACGTAGAAGGTGTAACCGACGTCCTTGGCCAGCCCGCTGACGTAGGCCAGGTCCGTCGACGACTGGATCGGGATCTTGTTGAGGATGCTGGAGGTCACCTGGATCACCGGGCTGACGGCGACCGGCGCGATCCCGTACATCAGGTACTTCGGCTTGGTCAGCGCCTTCATCACTGCGGCCTGCACCGGGAGCCCCGGGTAGCAGGAGTGCTCGTGGGTCAGGTCCATCAGCAGGCTCAGGTCCTCGCCGGTGACGGTGAAGGTGGACCCGGCGGGATCGTTGCCGGGGTTCATGTCCTGGCGGGTGATCACGCCGTCGACCAGCACCTGCGGCATGCCCTTGACGATCGCCACCAGGATCACCCTGGTCTTCGGGTCGAAGAGCCCGGCGGGGATCAGCGTGCTGGTGATGATCGAGCGCTTGCTGACGGCGAAGTCCAGCCGGAAGCCGGAGCGCGAGCCGTCGCTGGTGGTCACCTGGATGGACTGGAGCGCGTCGGTCAGCGCGGCGGGCGCCGGGATCACCGCCACCTTGCCGATGAGCAGGCGCACCTGGAGGTCAGTGAACATGGCCACCCGCCGGTGGAGTGGGCGGTGCGCCGAGCGAGAAGCCCGCGCCGCCGCTGCCCGGAATCCCCTGCGGCAGCGTGATCCGCAGCCTCCGTCCCGGATGGACGGTCAACTCCTCGGGCTCGAACGCGCCGTTGCCGTCGGCCAGCCGCCACGCCAGCTCGGCGTCGCCGAAGACCTTGTGCGCGATGTGGTCCGGCCGCTCGCCGGGCGCGACCACGTGTTCTCCGACCACTCCGAGCGAGTTCGGATCGGGCAGGATGCGCCTGCGCACGTAGGTCACCACGCGGCCGTCCGGCAGGGCCAGCTCCGCGGTCGGAAGTCCAAGGTAACGACTGGTTATCGAGAACATCGCTCAGCCTCCGGCCAGCTGGTCCAGTGCGGCGGCCTCGGCGCCCCCGCCGGTGAAGTGCAGGGCGGCCAGGTCCTGTCGCGCCTGGAGGTTCTTCTTGAACAGCAACCCCGCGGGGTGGGAGAAGCCGACGTCGTCCACCGTCAGCACCCGTGCGCCGATGGACACCTTGGCGCGGATCGGGTTCAGCTCGATGTCGAAGGCTTCCTCGGTGACGCTGAACTCGGTGATCCGCACCGGGATCACGCGGTTTCTGCCCAGCACCAACAGGGTCAGCGGCCCCTCGATCGGCTCGATCTCCAGCACGCCCTCGCCCGCCCGGTCGTTCTCCCGGTTCAGCTGCGCCAGCGTCGGCGAGAAGCACGCCTCCAGCGCGGCCAGCGCCGGGTGCAGCCCGTGCCGCTCCACCTCGGGTCGCTCCAGCTGGTCGGCGGCGTCCATCTCCGCGTCGAACTTGTAGTTCTCCTGCGGCGGTCCCTTGAGCCGCAACGCCTCCAGCCGGTCGCCCGGCTCGTCCGGGGGCACCTGCGGCTTCATCGTCCTGGTGAGCGTGTCCGGGTTGTACTGGAACACGATCACCCGCCGCGGCCCGCCCGGGTAGGACAGCACGAAGCCGCCGCGCACCACCTTCGGCGAAATCCCTTGAACGCTCACGGAAATCTCCCACTCACCACAGCGGTGCCGCCATCGGGCTTGTACTGGTCCTTGCCGTGCTCCGCTTCCGGAGCGGCGCCGTCGGGCTCCTCGGCCTCCGGCTGGACGGTCCCGGTCGGTGCCAGGGTCTCCAGCTTCAGGTCCGGGTCGAACCCGAACACCTTCTCGAAGGCCCGGTCGAGAACCGAGGTGTACCGGCTGAGGACGTCGTCCAGGCCGACCTCTCCCAGCAGCCGGAACAGATCCGACCACTGGAAGGGCCGCGTCGGATCGACTTCCTCGCCGCGCCTTGGCTGTTCCGGGTCTCTCCGGTCGAGCGCACCACGGCGCTTCTGCACCATCGGCAGGGCTCGCACGGTCGCCGAACGCAGCAGGACGGCGTAGTGGCGCAGCTCGAAGATCTGGAACTGGGTCAGCTTCGAATCCTTGCGGCCCACCTGAGCTTCCAGTGTTGACGCGAGCTGCTGTCTGTCCTGTTGGGACAGTGCGGACAACGGAAGGCTCAGCGGGGTGATGCCGAATGGCGGCACCGCGTTCGGCGGCACGACCAACCTCCGCGTCGGTGCCGCGTCCTGCTTCCGCGTCGGTTCCCGTGACGTCATCAGAAGCTCCCCGTGATCTGGAAGCTGATGCCGATGTCCGAGGGACCGACCGTGCTCCGCGAGTAGTTCGGCAGGAACTGGACCTTGACCTTGTCCGCGCCCGGAACCGGCAGCGACGGGCTGATCGTCTTGATCATCCGCACGACGAACTCGCCGACCTCCGGGTCCTGGATGGAGCCCACGGTGAGCCCACCGGCGAGGCTCCCGGCCACCGCGCCGAGCGCGACCCACTCGCCCGCCTTCATCTTGGTGACCGCTTCGCGCCAGCGTTGTTCGGCGACCTTCGTCAGCAGCTCGATCGCCGTGGCGGCGACGGGAACTTTGCTCCCCGCCTTGAGGACGTCACCCGCGCTACCTGGCCTGGTCGGCTCAGGCTCTTTCCCTCGCGGCAACGGATCGGGGTCTTTCCGCCATTGCGAACCGGGTGTGGGCGCCGGAGCGGACGGCAACGTCGGCTGGGTCCGGACCGGTCCCGCCGACGGCAGCGTGGTGAGCCCGATGTCGGGAACCGGCCGCGGCGGTGCGTCGGGAAGCCCGCTCAGCACCCTGATCTCGACGCGGCCGTCATCCGCTCCGGGCATCGTGTCCACGGTGAGCACGTGCGCCGGGACCTTCGCCGCGATCAGCAGCCGCCGGATCTCGTTGGCGCGCCGCGATCCCAGGTCCACCGAGCCGTGGCCGATGATGCAGAACCGCATGCCGGGCGTCCTGCTCAGCCAACTCGTCAGCTGCATCGCGACGAACTCCGCGTCCTTGCGGTGCATCGCGGTGACCTTCGCCCCGCCCTTGTCAAACCCGTCGAACGACGCGATGTTCAGCCGGAGGTCGCCGCCGAGCGACGGCACCGAGCTGAAGTCGCCCTGCATCGCCGTCGCGCCTGGTCCAGTCATCGTCGGTCCAGCCGTCATCGGTCCGGCCTGCTTCGGCCGCCACGCCGTCGCGGCCGGGCTGGCAGGCACCTTCTTCGCTTCGCGCTCATCCCCCATGACGCACCCCCTCAGTCCCCCGCGGCCTTGATCAAGTCGGCCTTGACCTTGTCCGGAATGTGCGTGCTGAGGTGGAGCGCGTACTCCATCTCCTCGCGGCTCAGCGCTTCGGCGAGCTTGCGCAGCCTCCACGGGCTCTTGTCGAACAACCGCTGCTCGTTGGCCGGGAGCGCCCGGATGAGATCGCCGACCTCGCGTTCCTTCACGTCGAGGTCGTTGAGGAACGCGTCGAGCTGGTGCAGCTTCGGCATGGTGTTGACCCGGCCGAGGGCGGCCCCGCCGGTGTAGTCCGGCCCCACCTGGGGCATCGAGGTCGTCGGATCGGGGGCGGGGGCGCGGTCGGCCCTGAACAGGCGGCGTCTCGTCGGCGGGGCGGAGAAGTGCGCGCCCACCCGCATGCCGTACTTCCACCGGTCCTCGGGTTTCATGATGTCGCCGGTGAAGTTGGGCATCTCCCCGCCGATGACGCTCGGGTGGCCTTCGATCGGGAATCCCTCGATCCTGCCGAGCCCGAAGGTCTTGCCCGCGTTGAGCCGGGCTCCACGGCCCGATGCCAGCTCCCCGAACCCGGTCCTGGCCGCCTCCGGAGCCTCGCTGTACACGCCCTTGATCAGGTTCTGCTCCTCGGCGAGGGTGTGCGCGTCCCATGCGGTCGCCGCGTCGCCCTTGAGCGGGTCCTTCAACTCCCACAGGGCCTTCAGCTTCGGCAGGACGTCGTCGAAGATGACCTGGTTGCCCTGCCGGACCATCGCCTGGATGTCGTTGGTGATCGGGGACACCTTCTCCTTCGCGCCTCCCGTGTCGACCACCTCGGCCGCGCCACTGGCCACCGCGTACGCGGCGAGCGGCCACTTGGTCTCATGGCCCTTCTTGGTGACCTCCTCGAAGAACCAGCGGTAGAAGTCCCGGCGTTCCGCGACCTGGTGGTACTGGTCCCTCCGCACGTTCTCCAGGTTGTGCTTGCAAGCCTTCTTCCACGTGTCCGTCCAGTTGAGACGGTCAGACTCCCGCCAGTCACCGAGCGCGGGTTCCCCAGCGCCTTCCGGCACCTCGCTCCGCTGCACCACCAGCTCACGGGTTCCACCGCCGGACTTCACCATGGGTCCCGTTGCGTCGGCTTCCCGTTCGAAGCGCTCGCTGCCCAGTTTGAGGCCGGGCGCGATCTGTTCTCCACCAACGGTTTCATGCCGCTGCTGAAGCACGTGTGCCAGCTCGTGCCGCAACAGGTCGGACCCGAAGTGGCCGTCGCGGAACAGGATGTGGTCGCCGACCGTCGCCGCCTCGGCACCGAGGTCCACCGCGGCCTGGTGCGCCGCCTGGTCGGTGTGCACCCGCACCTGAGCGAAGTCCCCGCCCAGCCGCGCTTCCATGTGCTGGCGCGCCTCCTCGGGCAGGCGCTCACCGCCCTGGGCGAAGCGGAACGACTGGTCCTCGTTCTGCACCGCACGAGCCATCCGCGTGTGTTCACCGGCCATGTGGGATCACCCCGTACACCGACCGCGCGACGGACCGGCCCAACTCCGCTCCGGAAAGTCCACTGTGGACTTCAGCGGAAGCCTTGCGCACCCGGTGATCCGCCCACGTGGTCCGGTTCCCCAGCAGCCGACCCAGCTCCGCCTGCACGGCTTCCTGGATCGCGCCAATGTGCCGCCGGTCGACGCCTTCGAGCACCAGCTGGTCGATGTGCACCTCGATCCTGGTCATCGCGCATCACCGGTCCAGACGAAATCCCGTTCCTGGAAGGGGATCTCGAGCTTGCGGAACTCGGTCCGCGCGGCCTGGAGCACCAGCGGCATGGTGATCACGCCACCGCCGCCCGCGGCCAGGAACGCCGCGTTGAGCGCGATGTTGCGGACCATGCCGCCGGTGGTCTGGAGCTGGCTGAGCCGGTTGAAGTCCAGGCCGATGCTGGGCGCGTTCGCCGGGAACGCGCGCCGCCACAGCTCGCGCCGCTGCTCCACCCCGGGGAACGGGAAGTCGATGGTGAACCGCAGCCGCCGCAGGAACGCGACGTCCAGTGCGCTGCGCAGGTTCGTGGTGAGGACGGCGAGGCCGTGGTAGGCCTCCATCCGCTGCAACAGGTAGCCGACCTCGATGTTGGCGTAGCGGTCGTGCGCGTCCTTGACCTCGCTGCGCTTGCTGAACAACGACTCCGACTCGTCGAAGAGCAGGATCGAGCCACCGGTCTCGGCCGCGTCGAACAGCCGGCGCAGGTTCTTCTCGGTCTCACCGATGTACTTGCTCACCACGGCGGAGAGGTCGATCCGGTAGAGGTCGAGGTCCAGCTCCGCCGCCAGCACCTCGGCCGCCATGGTCTTGCCGACACCGCTGGGACCGCTGAACAACACGCTCACGCCGAGCCCCCGGACGATCCGCTCGCCGAAGCCCCACTCGTCGTAGACGGTGCCGCGGTTGGCCACCTGCGCGGCGACCTGGCGCAGCACGGTCATTTCCTCTTCTGGCAGCACCAGGTCGTCCCACCCGACCGCGGGTTCCAGCCGCTGCGCCAGCGAGTCCAGCCGCGGCCGGGTCCCGTGCAGGCACGCCCGCCACAACCGGTCCCGCTGCGCGCCTCCGGCGGCGATCTCCGCGATAGCCCCGACATCGAGCGCGAACTGCCCCGCCAGCTCGCTGACCAACTCCGCGGGCGCGCCGCCGCCGAGTTCGCCACGCCACGCCTCGGCGCGTTCCTTTGCCGTGGGCGGCGACACGTCGACGACGACCGTGCGCTTGCCCAGCTCCGGCCAGCTCTCCCGCGCGATGAGCACGTTCGCCCCGCCGATCCGGCTGAGAAACCTTGCCACCGGGGAGAACTTCCCGATCTCCTCGCTGAGCTCGGCGGCGTCGAGGCACAGCGCCAGCGGCAGCATCGCGGCCTCGCGCCGCCACAGCCGGGCCATTTCGTCCAATTCGGACGGTGTGGCGGGCAGCAGCGCCGCTTCCAGCCGGTAGGGCACCAGGCCGACCTCGGCGGCGGCGCGCGCGGCCACCAGGCGCTTGCTCGCCTCGTCCGCGCCGACGAGCTGCACGACAGCGTTGCCGCCGTTGAGCCATTCGTCCCGCAGCAGGGCGACCGCCTCCAGCTGCGACTGCGGCAGAGCCAGTCCCGCCCTTGCCGTCAGCGGCGCGACCAGCGGCTCCAACCGGTCGTCGAGGTAGTTCAACCCCTTGAGGTAGTTGACGATCCGCTCCTGCGCGCGCAGCGTCGCCGTCACCAAGGGCTGGCCCGCGCCCTGCACGATGTCGATCAGCCGCCACCTGCGCAGCCCGCGATGCGGTGCGACCACGTCCCACGCGGGTTCCGGCAGCACGCTCAGCGCGAGCCCGAGCGTCGGGTACGCCATGCCCGAGTTCCCGTGTGCCTGCGCGCACAATCCGCCCAACGCCGGGTCCAGCTCCATGGCCGCGCACAACAACAGCGTGTCCCGCTCGAAGTCCGAGAGCCCGAACAACCGCGCGACCGTGTGCAGCGCCGGCTCCGGCGAGATCGCTGCAGCCTGCGTGCGAGCAGCGGCGGCCTGCTCCACCGCTCGGGGCGAGATCCTCTGTTGTGGTTGCGCCACAACGGGTTGTGGCCTCGATCCCCACCAACGCGAGCGCTGCTCGGGCGGCGGCGGGACCACGGTGCTGACCGTTCGGTTGTCGATCGCCAGCGTCAGCCGCATCCGCAACCAGTTCAGGGACGCGGAGAGGTAGCGGTCGTTGTTCTGGAGCCAGGCGAGGTCCATCAGACGATCACCACCTTCTGGCTCTCGTCGAAGACTGGCGGCACGTCCGGGCGCCTGATGATGATCCGGCTGTCCACGCCGTCCACCCGCAACCGCGTCAGGTAGGACCCGGGCTTCGCATTGGCCATCCTGAAGACCAGCGACCTCGTGGCGTCCGTGATCGGCTCCGCGGTGACGGTGTACGGGCCCACCAACAGGAACGCGCGCTGCCCCGGGTGCACGCTCAGCTTGGTGGAGACCTGGATCGTCGCCACACCTTGGATATCCCGGCTGACCTCGCTCGGCACACCCGCGGTGATCCCCGCGCCCACCGGCAACGGCACCGAGTTCGTCACCCGCTCGCCCTCCGGGGTGTCGAGGTGCACGGCCGCCGACCAGAGCCCACCGCCGAGATCGGGATCATTCGGGAACACGGCACGCACTTCTGTTGCGGTGACAGCGATCTGGTTACCCGTCAGCTCCACCGCCTTCGGCACCACCGGGTGGGTGAGCCGGAGCTTGGCCGGACCGGCGGTCAGGTTCAGCCCGCGCAGCACGAACGGTTCCCCGGCCAGCACGTCGTTGTCGGCGAGGTCGGCCGCGGTGAGCAACGGGAACGGCGGCGCCGCGCTGCCTTCGACGACCGGTCCGCGATCGTCCTTGCCCCGCCGGAGCACCGGCGGCGCCGCCGGGACCCCGCGCCTGCTCTCGATCAGCACGATCCGCACCTCGTAGCCGACGGTGATCCGGTACTGGGTCTGGAAAGCCGACCACAGCTTGGAGATCTCGTCGGTGGAGATGGAGATCGGCGAGATCTTCACCGACTCGACCTCCTTGGCGACGTCGGATTTGACGTTGCCCCCGGCCAGGTCCTCGCCGCTGAACTCGGGGTAGTCGTGCAGCTCCCGCATCGCCGCGCCGAGCAGCTCGTGCGCGGGCAGGTCGTCGCCCTGGTTGATGAACGGGGTGACCAGGTAGCGCAGGACCAGCGGCAGCGGCGGCCTCGGCCGCTCACCCGCCCTGGTGCGCGCGCCCGGGAACGGCTCGTTGCGCCAGTGACCGTCCACAGTGGTCTGGTACAGGAACAGGTTGACCAGTGTGGTGGCCTCGGCCGCGGCCTTGTCCGGCGAGAACGCGCTCGCTCTCGCCCCGAGCTCCCCCACCACCGTCTGGATTCGCCCGAGCAGCAGTTCGGTGACCGCCCTGATCGCCAGGTGGTTGCTCATGACGTGCCCCCTCCCCGGCGGCGGAGGTAGTCCTCCAGGCTCGTGGTGGGCTGCCGCCGTGCCGGTGCCCGGCGTTCGGGCGTCTTCTCGGCGGCCGCCTTGACCTCGACGCGGCCGATGGTGATGTGCACCGTCTGTTCCACTGGCCGCGACCGCCTCGGCGCCACCGGCCGCGGTGCCTCCGCGATCGGCGCCACCGGAGCGACCGGGGTGACTACCGGGATGACTGGCGTGACAGCGGCTTTCTCCTGCTGCACAACGCTTTTCACGACCTCGTGGAGAACCGGCACCGCGATCTCCTTCGGTGGCGTTGTCGCGACGACGATGGGCGCCCGTCGCGACCTCCTGACCGGAGTCGTCGGCAGGACCTCGGCCGCCTTCGGCGCGTGGACGCTTTCCTGTTGTGGTGCAACGTCTTTTCTCACCGCCGCCGGGCTATCCGGCAGGGCAGCCCTGACAGGCGGTGACGCGACCACCGGCTCCGTTTCCGGACGCGGCAACGGAGTCCGGGTTGACACAGGCTCCGGAGCCGGGTGCACCGGTGTCGCCGTGTCCACCGGCCCGGGCGCCAGCTCCGGGACGACCGCCTCGGGCCGGAGGATCACCGGTTCTGCGTCCTTCTGCTGCGGACTTGGCCGATGCTGGTGCTGAACACCAGGTTCCGGCGACGGCTCGGCTACCGGAACCGGGTCGAACAACGAGGGCAGCAGCGGGCGCACGGCCAGCTCGGCGCCGTCACCGAGCAGCCTGCCGACGAAGTCCGGCTGGGGAATCGTGGTCATGTCCGCGCCGCCTCCAGGTAGAACCGCCGCCGGGCCGGACCGACCGAGAGAACTTCACGCTCGGTCCAGCCGTAAGCGGTCGCCAACTCGTGGATCTCGTACAACAGCCGCCGGGCGTGCGTGTCCAGCACCGCCCACAGGTACCCGGCGATGTCGAACGGCGCGCCCCACTCGTGCGCGCACGACGCGCAGCTCATCCCGAGCGACACGTCGGCCTGCGGGTCCAGCTCCGGCAGCGCCGCGGCCACCGCGTCCAACGCCTCCTCCGGCAGCTTCGCCGGAGGCACCGCCCGCTTGCCCTTCCTGGCCGAGCGGACGCACCGCAGCAGCAACGCCCGCCGGTCCCGCACCGCGAGCAGATCCGCGGTGCTGACCGGCCGGACGTCCAGCTCCAGCCCGCCTGAGAGGACCGGACCCGTTGTCCCGGCGGAGACCCGGAGGTCCACAGTGGACACTTCAGTCTCCAGCCGCCCCTGACAGGACGGGCAGGTCACCGAGCAGCGCAGCCGCTCACCGAACCAGGACTCGTGCAGCGAGAGCAGGATCGCGTCCCGCCGCCCGATCGGCAGGTCCGCGGCGGTGCCCGGCTCGGCACCGCCGCCCGCCTCGGCCAGCGCCAGCGCCCTGCCCGCCGCCCCGAGGGAGAAACCCTTCTCCCACAAGGACAGCAGCTCCGCTTCGGAGAACGACGGAGCCACCGCGATCACGACGGATCTTGGAAGCTCGTCTCAGCGGGCGGCCCCTTCGGGCCCTCGTGCACCCAGCCCTCGTTCTCCAGCTTGATGTGCTCGATCAGCACCGCGTTGGCGTTGGCGTCCAGATCGGACAGTGCCTGGTACTCCGACACCCACGCGCGGTGCAGGCTGTAGCTGGAGACCACGCTGCCGCCGTCGTCGAGCACGTCGATCACCAGGTCCCTGCGGAAGGTGGCCAGTGACGTCGCTACCCCGCCGCCCGCCCTGCGGAAGCTCCACACCGAGTTGGCCCAGTTGGCGAACTCCGTGTCGAAGGTGACCCCGCGCTCCAGGGTGACCGCCTCGTACTCGGTGCGCCCCGGCAGTTTGCGGCTGGTGGTCGGGTCACC
Organism: Allokutzneria sp. A3M-2-11 16; assembly: GCF_024213555.1. Classification (GTDB taxonomy): domain Bacteria; phylum Actinomycetota; class Actinomycetes; order Mycobacteriales; family Pseudonocardiaceae; genus Allokutzneria. The sequence goes on from NZ_JANAVO010000011.1 coordinate 87,851, forward strand.
GCCCGCGCGGTGCTTGACCACCTCCGTCGAGCGCTTCAACCCGGAGATCTTGCTGACCGCCGCGATGTAGTCGCTGCGGTCGGAGTACCGCACGCGGAACCGGAAGTTCTTGTAGGGATCGACCGGGATTCCCTTGGCTGAGACTTGTGGCATCGCCCTACTCCTCTCAGACCTGGATCTGGCCGGCGAGCTGCTGGATGCTGATGACGACGAACTCCGCGGGCTTCAGCGGGGCGAAGCCGACCAGGATGTTCACGATCCCGAGATCGATCTGGTTCTGCGGGTTGTTGTCCTTGTCGCACTTGACGAGGTACGCCTCGTCCGGGTTGGTGCCCTGGAACGCGCCCTGCTGGAACAGGTTGTTCATGAACGCGCCCACGTTGAGCCGGATCGAGGCCCACAGCGGTTCGTCGTTGGGCTCGAACACCACCCACTTCGTGCCGCGGAACAGGCTCTCCTCGATGAACAGCGCCAGCCGCCGCACCGGCAGGTACTTCCACTGGTCGTTGGCGACGTCCGCCCCGGCCATGGTCCGCGCGCCCCACGAGAGGTTCCCGTAGACCGGCAGCTGCCGCAGGCAGTTCACCGCCTTGGGGTTGAGGACCCCGTTCTCCAGGTCGTTCATCTGGACCGACGGCGCGACAACGCTTCCGAGCGAGGCGTCCGTGCCGGCGGGTGCCTTCCACACGCCGCGTTCGACGTCCGTGCGGGCCCACACCCCGGCCATGACACCGGAGTTGAAGGTGTCCACGACCGCGTAGTCCTGCGTCGGATCGGCCATCTTCAGCTGCGGGAAGTAGAGCGCGGCGTTCTTCCGGTTGGCCCGGCTGATCGGGAAGTTGTCGGCCTCCGCCGACGCGGCGGCGATCGAGGCCAGCGGCAGGTCCGGGATGAACATCGCCCGCATCTCGACGCAGAACTTCGCGATCTTGTCGAGCTCGGTGTCGGTCTCGGGGGTGAACGGGAAGTCGGGCGTGGACAGGATGTTGAAGATGTCCGCGTCCCGCAACGCGTTCATACCGGTCTTGGCGATCGAGTCCCCGAGGTAGTCACCCAGCGCGGGCTCCGCGTATTCGCCACCCTTCAGCCTCGCGTGGCACTTGGGGTTCTTCCACACGTCTTTCTCTTGATCAGCGTCGGGCGCTTTGTCAAGGCTCTTGTAGGGAACCTTGCGCGGCGTCGTCGACGGCGGGGGCGTGCCCGGCACCACGAGCTGCGAGCCCGCCAGCACGTTCTTCAGGCTGCGCGCGTCGGTGTCGTCGACGCTGATGTTGAGGAAGCGCTCCTCCTGATCAGCGTCCTCGTCCCGGATCGTGAGGTTGTAGAGCCTCGGGTTCGCCGGATTGCCCCCGTCCAGCTTCTCGATCGTGTTGTGGTCGACCCGGACCTTCAGGTTCCGGCCCCAGTCACCGGGACCGGACGCGTGCAGCACGACCACCACGTTGCCGCCCGGCTCGCCTTCCCCCGTCTGCGGCTCATCCCCCAGCTCGACCTTCGCCGGGTAGGACTTCACCTTGTCCTCCGGCTTGGTGCTGTCCGGGTCGTCCACCTGACCGGCGACCCGGACGATCTCCGCCTCCGCGCCGCCGTTGTTGTAGAAGTGGTAGACCGCCAGGCTCATCTTGTACCTGCGGTCCAGCCCGCCGAAGATCCGCTGGAAGTCGGCGAAGCTGGTGATGTGCACCGGCTTGTCGATCGGACCGCGCAGCGCGGGACCGACGAACGCGGCGACCGAGGTCGGCACACCGGTGATCGTGCGGACCGTGCTCTGCAGTTCCTGGATGTAGACGCCCGGATACGTCGGGTTCACAGGCATGGGCCGATCACCCCTCGCCGTTGCCCGGCGCCGCCAGGGCGGGCGGAGCGGCCTCGGCGATGGCGTCGCTGATGGCCTTCTTCAGGTCGTCGGGGTTGACGCCCTGGGCGGAGCCGACGGCCTCGGCCAGCTTCTCCACGGCGGTGCGCAGTCCCACGAGCTGCTTCTCGGCCTGCCAGGCGCCCATGTTGGCGCCGACCAGCCACACCGCGGCGGAGTGCACGGCGGCGGGGTTGTTCAGCTCGTGCGCCTTGAAGTCCCAGATGCGGTAGATGTCCTGGTCGCTGAGCGGCATGTCGTCCTCCAGGTAAGCGCGAACCGTGTCGCGGAATCCATTGATGTCGCCCGGCCACCCCGCCGGGTCGATCTTGTCGCCCGGCCGCCACTCCTTGTGGGCGATCGCGCGGTCGGCGGGCAGCCCCAGGTGGCGGAGGAGGGCGGCGACGCCGCGCGGGTAGCTCTCCAGCTGCTCCGGGGTCCAGTCCCCCTTGCCGGTGGACTGGGCCTCGACCCCGATCAGGTGGGGATTCCCGTTGTCGGTGGGGATTCCCGGCCACTTGCCCCGACCGGCGTGGCTCGCGAGCCCGGCGCCGATCGTGTACCAGGTGCCGTCGCGGGCCAGGCCGAGGTTGGCCACGGGCGGCGGCTTGGCGGGCAGCTCACCTTGGATCAGGTAGTTGAGCGCCGGGAAGTTGCCCGCGCCCGAGCCTCCGGTGTGGTGCAGCAGCACGCCGCGGACGTCGCTCATACCTCTGCGATTTCCCCGGCTCTGCCAGCCGTCCACTTCTACGACCCGAAGTCCCGCATCGCGCAGGACGTCGGCCATCCATGTCAGATAAGGCATTCAGACCCCCACGGCCGTGCCACGCGGAACTGGCGTGGCTCGACACCGAGGGTCGGGGAGATTCCCGTTCGCAACAAGGAATCAGGAACGGGCGTGCACTTTGAGGAAGCCGCCGCGCCTTTAGGGGCGGCCGAGGACCTCGATCCGGTCGAGCAGCACGCCGCGCGTGGGATCGGTGACGACGCCGGAAATCCCCTTGGCCCAGTAGAGGTGCCCGTGCGCGCTCCACAGTGGCGTCATCGGCAGATCGCGCAGCACGGTGTTCTCGGCGAGCCGGTAGTACCGCGAAGCGGCCGCCGGTGCCGCCGCGGCGGCCTCACCGAGCATCGCGTCCACATCGGAGTTGGTGCCGCTCAGCAGCGGTTCGAGCAACGCCTGCGGACTGGGGTACCCGGCATCGGCGCGGTACACGTAGGGCCCGTCGAAAGCCTTGCTGGACAAGGCTTTCCGGTACTCTTCGGCGGACAGGCCGCGCACCTGGACCTCGGACAGCGCCAGCCCGGACCGCAGCTGCTCCGCGATCTGCGACACCCAGCCGCGCTGGCCCGCCTCCTCCGACTCGAAGTACAGCGTCAGCCCGCGGAGTTCCGTCCCGCCCTGGCGCAGCAGCACTCCAGCCGCCTGCGCGTCGTGCGTGCACGGGCGGCAGGTGCCGGGAGTCGTCTCGCCGGTCAGCGCGGGCGGCACGAACGAGGCCGCCGCCGTGACCTGGTGGCCGAGCGGTCCCGTCGCCAGTGCGGCCCTGTCGATGGCCAGCGAGATCGCGTGCCGCACCGATGGGTCAGCGAAACGCTTGTCCCCCAACGGAAACGCGAGATAGGTGGCCTCGGGGGAGGGCCAGTTCCAATGCCGGTCCGCGTACTGCTGCTGCAACGCCGCGTGCCGGACGGTCGGGACCTCCGTCGCCAGGTCGAGCGTGCCGTCGCCGACCTGCTCGTACTGGTCGGCGGGATCGCTGATCACCCGGAAGTCCACGCCGTGCGCTTTCGGCCGCACGGCACCGGCGAACCCGGCGAACGGTTCGGCGCGAGCCCCCTTGCCGCGCGTCCACGGCGCGGTCAGCCGGAACGGCCCGTTGCCGATCGGGCGCTCCGCGAAACGGTCCCAGTCCCGCGAAGCGAGCACCGACTCGGGCAACGGCAGCAGGGCGGGCGAGGTCAACGCCTTGGGGAACTCGCCGAGCGGCCGGTGCAGCCGCACCTCGATGGTGCGCTCGTCCACCGCGCGCAGCCCGGCCACCCGGAGCTGCTGGGTGAGCACCCGCGCGCCCGGCCAGCCCTCGCGCATGGACGCCTCCCACGCACCCACGTAGGACCGCGCGGTAACGGGGCTCCCGTCGTGGAAACGCCACCCCTGCCGCAGCACGATCGTCCACAAGAGACGGTCCGGACCGGTGACCGACTCGGCCGCGACCGGAATGGGCGGTTGGTCCGCGGCGCCCAGTTCGGTCAGCGGCGCCCACAGCGCTCCGGCGATCTGGCGCCCCGACAGGTCGGCCACGCGGCCGGGCAGCAGGCTGGTGGGTTCGCGCACGCCCACGGAGAGCACGCCGGGCTCGGCGGACGGGCCGCCGGAACACCCCGCCAGCAGGAGCGTTCCTACAGCCAGAGCAGCCAGTGTGCGACGCATGGCCTGAAGCCTACGAAAACCCTTGAGAGAAATCGTTCACAGTTCTAAGTTCCCACACGGACATCAATCGACGGGGGTACGTGATGCCGAGGCGCTTCGGGTTGCTCACCGCGATCACCGCGGTCGTCCTCGCGATGGGGGTGCCCGCCTGGGCGTGCGGGGACGCCCCGGCTTTCGGCACCGCACCGGAATCGGGCCATTCGCACTCCGCAGGAGGAGTCAAGGGCGCGAAGACCGTGCCCGACAAGGGGGCCGTCAAGAACGTGGAGCTGCTCGGCACGCTGCCGGAGGCGCAGGGCGCGATCTCGGTCAACTTCCTCCAGTACTCCCACCCGCACCGGGACGTCATGATCGTCGCGGGCGAGTTCGGGCTGAGGTCCTACGACATCACCGCCGACCCCGCCAAGCCCCGCCCGCTCGGCGAGATCTCGATGCCCGGCATGTGGGAGATGGAGGACACCGAGCTCGACCCGGAGCGGAAGCTGATCTTCCTCGCCCGCGATCCGCGCGCGTTCGGCGGCACCACCGCGACCGGCAGGTCCGGCGTCTACATCGTGGACGCGGCCGATCCGGCGAAGCTCACCACGCTCACCTTCGTGGAGATCCCCGCGGGCCACACCACCAGCTGCGTCAACGACTGCCGCTACCTGTGGACCGGCGGCCCCGCCAAGGCCAGCCACATGCCCGCGGACTGGGGCGGGCGCCCGGTGTGGGTCACCGACGTGCGGGACCCGCGCAACCCCAAGGTCTTCCCGAACCCGATCGACACCGCGCGCAACGACGGCAAGACCGACTACGCGCACGACGTGCAGGTCGACGCGGACGGCGTCGCCTGGGTCTCCGGCCGCGGCGGGGTCCGCGGGTACTGGACGGAGGGCCTGCGCTTCGACCCGGTGCAGCGCAAGTTCCGCAGGGCCACGGCGGTCGACCCGGTGCCCTTCGCCGGTGGCGGGATCTCCGAGCTGTCCGCGACCAGCAAGTTCCTGCACAACAGCTACCGCCCGGTCGGCCGCAAGGTCGTGGACGGCCCGGACGTCGGCGCGTGGGGCTACGGCCAGACCGTGTTCGCCACCGAGGAGAACTTCGCCGACGGCTGCGCGGCGGACGGCGTGCTGGTGATCTCCTCGCTGAAGGGGTCCTACGGCGGTGAGGGTTGGCGCTCCACCCCGGAGAAGCCCTACCGGCTGAACACGATCGGCACCTGGAGCGTGGCGGGCCAGGAGGGCAGCGACCCCAATAGTGGGGACTGTTCGGCGCACTACCTCGACGTGCGCGGCAAGATCCTCGCGCAGTCCTTCTACGGGCAGGGCACCCGTTTCCTGGACATCAGCGATCCGAGCAGGCCGAGGCAGGTCGGCTACTTCCGCCCGGCTGACGCGCGTTCGTGGCAGCCGCTGTGGCACCGTGGCCTCCTCTTCGTCGCCGACAACGCGCGCGGCGTGGACATCCTGAGGTTCACCGGGGCAAGCTGTGACTCGTAATGCTGTTGTCACCGGCGGCTCGCGCGGCATCGGCCGGGCGATCGTGCGCCGCCTCGCCCGCGACGGCGCGCACGTGGTGTTCAACTACGTCAGCAACGCTTCGGCTGCGGCCGAGGTCGAGCGCCTGGTGGCCGAGGAGGGCGGCAAGGCGCACGGCGTCCGGTGCGACCTCTCCGAGCCCGGCTCGGTCGAGAAGCTGTTCGAGGCCGCGGGCGAACACCTCGACGGGCTCGACATCCTGGTCAACAACGCCGGGACGGCGATCCCCAAGCCGCTGCCCGAGCTGACCGAGGCCGACTTCGACCTGCTCATCGCGTTGAACACCAAGGCGGTGTTCCTGGCCGTGCAGCACGCCGCGCGGCACATGCGCGACGGCGGCCGGATCATCACGATCTCCACCGCGAACGTGCACCTCCCGTTCCCCGGCACGTCCGCCTACGGCGCCAGCAAGGCCGCCGCCGAGCTGATCACCCAGGTCGCCGCGCGCGAGCTCGGGCCGAGGCGGATCACCGCGAACGTGGTCCGCCCCGGCACCACCGAGACCGACCTGCTGCTCTCCTCGAACACGCCCGAGGTGCTGGAGATGCTGAGCCAGTTCACCACGCTCGGCCGCGTGGGCCAGCCCTCCGACGTCGCCGACGTGGTCGCTTTCCTCGCGAGCCCCGACGCCCGCTGGCTCACCGGCGAGATCCTCAACGCGACCGGCGGCCTCCACGCGTGACGCGGTCTTCAAGACCCCCCAACCCCCACCCCCACAGTCTCAAACCACCCCCAACCCCCCACGTTTAGTCCCTGAACGAGTCGTTCAGGGACTCCAACGCCCCAAACGCGACATTGGCGTGGGGTGGGCGTGGAGCGCCGAGGGCGAGCACGACGGTCACTGGTAGTAACGGGTGACGAGTCGGAAACGCACTCGTTTGCATGCGCCAGTCGGAGTGCAACATGCATTACGCTCCTCCTCCGGTCGCACGCCACTGCGTCGTCCGCACCAACCGGAGGTGACCCGAGGCATGGGCAGCAACGCGCATCCACCCGTGGCACGAGGAGCGTGCCGCGATGCTTGAGCTCACCCTGCCGCCCCTGCTCGTCATGACGACGCTCGCGGTGCTGCACCGCTTCCACGTCCTGAACAGGCTGTCCTTCATCGGCCTCAACCGCGCGCACCCGCTGCGCGATCTGGTCACGGCCTGGCGCACGCACCGCACCGCGGAGGCCGTCCGCGCCAGCCGCACGCAGCCCCCGGCCGAGCCGCGCTCGCCGTACCACGGCCGCCACCGCCACCGCGGGCCCGTCGTGATCGCCCGCGGTCTCGAACCGCCCACGGTCCCGATCCCGGCGCTGGGCAACGCACAGTCACGAAGCCGCTCGCGCAACCCGTTCCGCCGCGGCACGAAGAGCCTCCGGCTCCCGCGCACCTCGCACACCACGGAAGACGTCGGCCGCAACCCGGTCCGCCCCGCGGGCCGCCACCGCACAGCCGCCTAAAGCTTTCCCGTTTCGTACTCTTAGCGGGAAAAGAGCGCTCTCACCGGCCGCTATGAGTACGAAACGGGCGAACGACGGGCGTCAGGATGAGGCGCGGTGCTCGTCCGCCAGGAAGTGCGCGATGCCCATCGTCGACGTGTACAGCTCGCGATAGCGCGCGTAGTAGGCGCTGTAGCGCTCATGCCGCGCGGGATCCGGCTTCACCGTGGACGCCACGGGGTTCCACGTGTCGGGCGAGGACGCCGCACCGGTTGCCACTCCGGCAAGCAACGCGTCGCCGAGGCACGCGCCCACCGTCTCCGCCGGGACGTCCTGGCGCTGACCGGTGATGTCGGAGACGATCTGCGTCCACAGACCGCCTTGCGTGCCACCGCCGACCGCGACGAGCCGCGCCGCGTCCCCGCCCGCGGCCGCCATCGCCTCCAGGTTGTGCCGGACGCCGTAGCCGATCCCTTCGAGCGCGGCGCGGTAGAGCTCCGCCTGCCCGTGCCCGAGGGTCAGCCCGGCGATGATCCCGCGCGCGTCGGGGTCGAACAGCGGCGTCCGCTCCCCCGCGAAGTACGGCAGCACCAACAGGCCCCGGCTCCCGGGCGGCACCGAAGAGGCCGACGCGACGAGCCCGCCGAACTCACCGCCGACCAGTCCGCGCAGCCAGTCGGTGACCGAACCGGACGTGGCCATGCCCGCCGCGAGCGTGTAGGTGTCGGGGAAAGCCCCGCAGGTCCCCCACAGCCCGGAGTGCGGACGCGGATCGGTCAGCACCTGCACGAGGAACATGGTCGTGCCGTACATGATCATCGTCTCGCCGGGCGACCGGACGCCGACGCTGACCGCCTCCGCCCACGCGTCGACCGTGCCCGCGGTCACCGGCAGCCCCTCGGGCAGCCCCGTCAACGAAGCAGCCGCCGAGGTGACACGGCCGACGATCTCGGTCGGCCAGGCCAGTTCCGGCAACGGCAACCCGGGCGCGACCGAAGCGGCCCAGTCGTGCGCCCAGTCCCGCGCGCCGAGGTCGTACATGGGCGTGCACTGGCTGGCCGAGTGGTGGTCCAGCACGTACCGCCCGGTCAGCCGGTGCACCAGGAACGAGCTGGCCATCAGCAGCATCCTGGTGCGGCCGTAGACCTCCGGCTCGTGCCGGGCCAGCCACCGCGCCTTCGGGCCGACCGCCTGGCTGGTCAGCCGGGAACCGCAGCGGGCAAGCACCTCGTCCGCGCCGAACTCCTCGGTCAGCTCGTCGATCTCCTTGGTGGCGCGGGTATCCACGCCGTAGAGGATGCCCGGCCGCAACGGCGTGCCGGAAGCGTCGGCGGGCAGCAGGCAGGGACCGATCCCGCTGACCGCCATGCCGACCAGTGAACGTCCGTCCAGTTTGGACACCAGTTCCCTGGTGATCTCGACGAAGTCCTGCCACCACACGGTCTCCGCGTCGTGCTCGAACCACCCCGGGTGTGGTGTTGACGTCCCGTGTGGACGATCGGCGCGCGCGACGACGCGACCGTCCACTGTGGTCAGAACGCCCTTCGAGCTCGACGTTCCGATGTCCACCCCGAGCAGCAGTTCGTTCGTCACGCCAACGCTCCTAGTGTGTGTTGATCCCATTGGCCAGCCGCTCGGCGAGCTCGCGGTCCCGGGCCCGCGCGCTCACCCCGATCCGCCAGGTGCCGCCGAAGTAGTCACCCGGCGCGATCGAGCCGCCGTTGGGCTGCCACACCGGCTGCCAGCAGATCGAGGATTCCCCGTCGGAGTACCACCGGTTGGCCTCCGCCCACGCGGAGCCCCTGCGGTAGGCCATCGCCATCGTCACCGACAACCCGGTCGCCATCGCCCAGCGGGTGAAGCCCGGCGCGTCGCCGCGACGCGGGAACACCTGGTCGTCGCCGAGCGTGCCGAGCCAGGTGTCCATCGAGAACGCCAGCTCCCACAACGGGTTCCGGGTCGGCGCGGCGACGTGCCAGGTCAGCGAGCTGTCGAAGCTGTCGGCGTGGAAGTCCAGCTTCCAGTCCACCGTGATCTTCTCCTGGCCGATCGGAACCCCTTGCAGCGCAACGGTTCCACCCTGAACGGAGACCTTCGGGGCGGCGCGCGGCTTCTCGGTCGCGCCGAACAGGCCGATGCCGAGGTACGGCCCGGAGCCGCGGTGGTGGTTGTCCAGCACGTTGCGCCACGTGCCGTCGCGCATCCGCACCGACAGCTCGCGCAGCTCCGAGGTCGGCGAGGTCTGCAGGTCGACGCGGTAGTCCGGCGCGGTGACCCGGACCCCGCGGAACGTGGTCTGCCAGTTCAGCGGGGCCAGGTACACCCCGCGCTGGCCCCATCCCGCGTGCGTGACCCAGTGCCGCCCCTCGGCGAAGATCACCTCGGCGGCGTGCGAGGGCAGGTTGCCCACCCACGAGTTCGCGTTGAAGTTCAGCGGGTCCTTGCTGCGGAACACATCCGTGCCCACGTAGCCGCGGCGTGGGCCGATGAACAGGTACCAGTCGCTGCCGCGCCGCACCAGGAACGGTGACTCCGTCATCACCCCGCCGAGCGGTTCGGAGTAGGCGAACTTGCGGCCGCTCCAGTGCACCAGGTCGTCACTGGTGCGGTAGGCGACGACGAAGTTGCCGCCGTCCGGGTACACGGTGGCGGTGTAGAAGATGACCCAGCGCCCGTCGATCCGGGTGACGAACGGGTCGCGGGCGTCGAAGCCGTCGCGGAACAGCGGTCCGCCGGGGTGGCGCGTCCACGTCCGCAGGTCGGTCGAGGTGGCCAGGTTGATGGCGTAGAAGCTGTGGTCGGCGTCGCCGCCGCAGTAGAACATGTAGTAGCGGCCGTCGTGGAGGACGATGTGCGGCGCCCACAGGTGCGCTTCTCCGTGGTAGCCGGGGTCGACGCTCATCGCGAAGGGCTGCTTCGCCCACGGACCGTGCAGCGAGGGCGCGGTCGCGTGGGCGAAGTGCTTCTCGTCCAACGGGTTCAACGGTTCCGCGTGGGTGATGCCGATCATGTGCCAGGTGCCACCGGCATCGCGGACGAACGTGTGGTCGTTGAGGTACCAGTTGCGGTCCTCACCGATCGTCGGGTCGTAGAGATGGCGCCATTCGCCCGCGCTCACCTCGTCTCGGACTTCGCTGTACTCCTGAAGGGAAACTCCGTCCGGCAGCGCGGGCATCTCCGCTCACCCCCTGGTGAACTCGTCCAACTCCACTCCGAGCAGCTCGCAGGCGGCCCTGACCTCGGCGCGGTGATCGCCGGGGACCGCGTGGATGTGGTTGGCGCCGAAGCGCGAGAGGAAGTCGTCGGCCTTCGCGTCCAGCCGCGCGAACGCGTGCGGCCACTCGAAGGTGGACTGGCGCATCAGCTTGGTGTTGGTCTCGTCGTCGTAGGTCTCGAAGTCGCCCAGCATCAGGTGCATCCGGTAGTTCCCGCCGCGGCGGGTCAGCCGGGCCAGCGTCATCTGCCCGGGCGCCGCGAGGTGGTGCACGGACGCGCCGCCCGCCGGGAAGAAGAAGACCTCCGGGTAGAAGTGGACCTTGGACAGGTTCTCCAGCGGGTCGTCGCTGCGCGCGGCGTACCAGGTCGCGTGCTGGCCGGAGTTGCACAGGTCCCAGATGTCGCGGTCGGCGTGGTAGTGCCGGACGTCGGCGAAGAGCACCGGCGTGCGCGCGATGTGCTTGAGCAGCTGCATCGTCAGCGCGCCGTCCATGTCCGCCTCGGTGGCGCAGACGTGGGTCTCCTTGGGGCCGTTCCAGTCATAGGGGTCGTTGAGGAACGCCTCGACGATGTCCATGGTGGCGAAGTACTGGGTCATCTCCGGCTGGCCCTTGATGCCGGAGAAGTCCAGGTTCCACTCCTCGATCAGCTCGCGCATCGCCAGGTACGAGCGGATCTGCCGCTCCAGCAGCTCCGGCGTGAGTTTCTTGCCGTCGTAGTGCACCCCGGCCGCGTTGGTCTCCAGCCACTCGCGCGCCTGGGTGACCTCCTTCTGGTCGGCCAGCTCGGAGCGCCGGACGATCTCCCACTGGTCGATCTCCTCGACGTCCACGCCGAAGACCGACTGCCACTGGTCGGTGTTGGCCACCGCGGTGTTCATGCCCATGGGGCGCCCGCCGATCCGGCCGAACGTCGACCCGCGCAGCGAGGCGACCGCCGACGAGGCGGTGGCCTGGACGCCGATCTTGTCGATCAGCGCGCGCTCGTCCGGGTCTCCCCACAGCCGGGTGTGCACGCGGCCGATCTGGTCCAGCGCACCGCCACCGGCGAGCATGCCGACCATGCCGGGCTGCACCGGGTCGATGTTGGACAGCAGCAGCAGCGGTCCGGGCGTCGCGCCCGCGGCCAGCATGGTGAAGTGCGGGAAGGCCCAGACCGCGTAGTGGAAGACGGTCAGGTCCACCCCGGCCGCGGCGACCTGCCGGGCCACGGCGCTCGCGCCGGTGTTGGTGGCGACGATCTCCTTGCCGCGCACCACCTCGTGACCGGCCGCGGTGAGCCGGTCGACCAGTTTGTCCTCGGTGGTCGCGATGAACTCGCGGATGCCGTCGTGGACGTAGTCACGACCGTCGGAAAAACTGATCACGCCGATCCGGGCCACTGTGCCCTCCAGGGTCACGATTGGCGGCAAACGCCGACAGAACACGAGCAATCGTTTTCTCGGAAGCTATGCTCAGCGCTGACGGCTGTCAATAGGCCGATGGCGCACGAGGAGCCCCCGCGATGACGACGATCAGCGATGTCGCCGCACTTGCCAACGTTTCCACGGCGACGGCTTCCCGTGCCCTGAATGGGAAATCCTCGGTCGACCCGGTGCTGGCCGCCAGGGTGGTCGCGGCGGCGCGGGAGCTCGGCTACCGCCCGAACGGGTTGGCGCGCAACCTCCGCAGGCGCGAGACCGCGGTGCTGGCGCTGATCATCTCCGACGTGGAGAACCCGTTCTTCACCGCGATAGCCCGCGGCGTCGAGGACGTGGCGCAGGCGGCGGGCTACTCGGTGGTGCTGTGCAACACCGACGAGGAGGCGGCCAAGGAGCGGCGCTACGTCGAGGTGGCGATCGAGGAGCAGATGGCGGGCGTGATCCTGTCCCCCTCCGGGGTGCCCGGCGCGGTGGAGGCGTTGCGGGACAGGCGAACCCCGATCGTCGCGGTGGACCGCCCGCTGCCCGGCGAGCCGACCGACACGGTGCTGGTGGACAGCCGCCAGGCGGCCAAGCAGGCGACCGTGCACCTGGCGGAGCAGGGCTACCGGGTCATCGGCTGTCTCACCGGCCCGTCCGGGGTGCGCACCGCCGACGACCGCCTCGCCGGGTACCGCGACGGCCTGCGGGCCGCGAAACAGCGCAGCGCGACCAGGTTGGTGCGGCGCTCGGAGTACAGATCCGCGGGCGCGCGCGAGGCGACGCTGGACCTGTTGTCGCAACCGGAGCCGCCGGACGCGCTGCTCGTCGCCAACAGCGCGATGGCCGTCGGAGTGCTACAGGCGTTGGCGGAGCTGAACTTGCGGCCCGGCCGCGATGTCGGCGTGGTGGCCTTCGACGACGCGCCCTGGGCGGAGCTGCTGGACCCGCCGCTGACCGTGGTGGCCCAGCCCGCCTACGAGATCGGCACGCTGGCCGCGCAGCTCCTGCTGAACCGCGTCACCGGCTCCCACAAGGACCCCACCACCACAACGCTCTCCGCCCAGCTGGTCGTCCGCGGCAGCTCGCGCCGCACCTAACCTCCGCCAGGGCCGTCGTTTTCCCGTTTCGTACTCTTGCCGGGAAAGAGAGCGCTCCCAAATCCCGTTATGAGTACGAAACGGGATTGGTTTGGACCACGCGAGCTTACGGATGGGGACGCGGGGCCGAGAAGCGCATGCACGCATTCTAGACCCCGCGCCACAACATCACCCGCCGGTCGTGCCGTTCTTCGGCGAGACGGGGTCGCGCTCGGTGCGGATCATCGGCCCGCGGTCCTTCGGCGACCAGTCCATGCCCTGCGGCGCCACCTGGGTCACGACACCGCCCGAGTCGAACGGCGCGACGAAGGACCGCACGTGGTAGTCCGACGCGGTCCACGGCGCCGACCCGAACACCGGCCGAAGCGTGATCGACAGCGCTCGCTTGCCCGCGCTGAGCTGCGCCGGAATCGTGAACGTGTCCTGGAGCCAACGGTGTTCGGCGTTGCCGTAGGGCTGCGCCCACGTGCCCGCGACCGTGCCGTCCACCAGCACCTCGACCCGCTGTCCGGCCCGCGCCTGGTCGGCCGTGCGCACGAGCTGCACGCCCGAGTTCCCCGGCTCCACCGCGACCTTGAAGCCGATCGCGCCCGTGGCGGCGGTGACCTGCGCGCTGGAGACCGCGTGGTCGTTGTCGCCCTCGAAGCTGGAGGTCACCTTGCTCACCGTCTCGCCGACCGCCGTGTAGCCGTGCTCCGCGCGGCTGGCCAGGTCGGTCGGGTTGAGCCGGTCGGTCTCGCGCAGCGTGGACTGCCGCTGGCCGTACCAGTACGAGGTGGAGCTGTAGTCCGCGGGCACGTCCGCCAGCGGCCCGTGCTCGATGCCGAAGCGCAGCCCCGTCGAGAACGGGATCGCGTCCGGCACCATCAACCGATAAGCGCCTGTGCAGTCGAACTGGCAGCCGTCGCCACCGATCTCGTGCACCGGGTAACCGGCCAGCGGCATGGCGAACGCGCCGGTGCGGAAGTACCACCCGGCCTCGTAGAAGTCCTCCGTGCCGGTGCCGTGCTGGATCGGCGTCAGCAGGCCGTCCGCGTAGGCGCGTTCATCGCCCTCCAGGTAGAGCCGCGGCACCTCGACGGCCAGCGGGAGCTTGCCGCGCATGGAGTGCGTGACGCCGTAGAACACGCCGCGCCCGGCGGTGTCCACGAACATCCAGTCCTTGCCGTTCTCCGTGGCCGAGCGCTTGTGCGTGGCGTTGAAGTAGCCCAGGGAACCGTTGGCGCGCAACCTCTCCGGGACCGCGCGGTCGGCCGCCGATGTCACTTCGAGCGAGGCCCCGGTGATCCGGCGACCGCTGTCGTTGACGATCTCCACGACGGCCCGCTGCGCGTACGGCATGGGCCACCACGAGGTGTACCAACCGTCCTTGTGCGGGTCCATCGAGAACATCAGTGACCGCACGTCGTACTCGCCGAGCCCGGAGCCGAAGAACTCGCCGATCGGCGCGTCCACGGTGGTCTGCCCGTCGAAGCTGATCCGCAGCCGGGCCCCGGCGAGCACCTCGTCGGAGGCGGTCACCTGCGCGGGATCGGTCGGGTAGTAGAAGTGCCGCCTGCCCTGCCACTGCTGCCGCTCGACGCGGTAGCCGTGCGCGGCTTCGACGCTGAGGTGGTTGTGGCCGAGGTCGACCACGTCGGTCCGCACCCACGTGCCGTTGACCAGGCTGTGCACGTCGTAGCGGAACTCGTTGTAGTCCACAGTGGACGATACGAACTCGTTGCGCACGACCACCTTCGACTTGCCCGCGGTGAGCGCGGCCGGAACGTCAATGGACTGGTCGGCCCAGGTCATCGGGCCGATCCTGGACTCGTGGTACCACTGCCCGGCGGGGCGGCCGTCGATCAGCAGGTTCGCCCGCTGCTTCTCGATGTCCGGGTCGAAGCGGCGGGTCAGCCGCACCCCGGAGTTCTCCGGGCTCACCGCGGCGGTGAAGGTGCTGGAGCCGCCCGCGCCGAACGCCCTGCCGTCGTCGTCGACCGCCGGGCCGGGCACCACCTGCGGCAGCCGCACCCGCAGCTGGCCGATCTGCGCGGGCCCGGACAGCTCGGCCAGGCGCGCGGTCGCCCCTGGCTCGATGTCCGCGGTGGAGCGGGTGGTGTGCGAGCCGGGACGCGCGGGCTTGGGGTCGGCGAGGCCGAAGGAGCGCAGCTTGTCGACCACGTCGGTCGCCCGGTCCGCGGGGTCGAAGGCCGGAACCCCCACGGCGTCGGGGAAACTCCGGTAGACCACGTGGTGGAAGAGCGGGTTGTGCTGCGTGGTCACCTTCATCGACGTGCGGAACGGCATGGGCACCTTGATGACCACGCCGCCGGAGGTGTCGTCGCGGTTGCCCACCAGCGGCCAGACGAACGGCGCGCCGAGCTTGCCGTCGACCACGTCCTGGAGCTGGGCGTTGAGCACGACCCGGCCGTCGAGCTCCACCTTGATCCAGCCGGTCCTGGTGACCACGCCCTCGTCGCGGGTGAACCAGATCGAGCCGATCTCACCGGCCCCGGCGCGCTCGGCGATGACGCAGCCGCCCAGGTCCTGGCGCAGGCAGGAGTACTTGCCGTCGAAACCGTCGTTGTTGCGGCCGGTGCGGTCGTAGCTGGAGAACTGGCGGGTCTCCGAGGCTCCGCGCAGCGCGGCCATGCCGTCGAGCTGGCGGTAGGTGGCCCAGCCCAGGGGCCCCTTGTCGGCGGGGGCGGTCTGGGCGGAGACCTCGGGGGCGGTCGCCATCGCCAGGACCGCGAGCAGGAGTGCGGACAGTAAGGGACGTTTCTTACGCATGGTCAACCCATCTCTGCGGATGTGGAAACGCAAGGCAGGAATCGAGCGCACACCAGGGAGCGGGCACACGGTCACGCGAAATGTCGGATGTTCGCAAGTGCCGGGTGTGAAAGGGTTTCAGCGAGAGCTGTGCGAGGCCGCGCGGGTGAACGGCGCGGTGATCAGGGCCCAGACACCGGCCAGCAGCAGGGCGGCGACCACCAGGTAGAGCGGCCAGGGGCCGAAGAGGTCGAGCACCGAGCCGCCCGGCTTGGCGTTGAGGAAGCCGTAGTTGGCGCCGATCACACCGTTGAGCATCAACATGATCAACGCCCAGACCGCCGTCGCCACCAGGGTGAGCCGGTAGCCGTGCCAGTCCGGCCGGATGCCGATTCCCCAGGTCAGGTGGATCGCGGCCCACATGGTGAACAGGTGGATCCCCCAGAACATGAGGAACTGCCAGTCCGGGAAGTCCGGGCCGCGGTAGGCCGGGGTGAGCAGCGCCTGCGCGGTCAGCGTGAGGCCCCAGTAGTAGGTCAGGGCCGTGGCCGCCGGGCTGTGTGTCCACAGTGCACAGACGGCCGCGATCAGCGCGAGGTCGCACAGCTGCAACGGCAGCGAGTACGCGATGTCCCACTGCCCCGGCAACATCGTGTGGATCTGGAACGGCAGCTGCACCGCCACGATCACGATCGCGAGCACGCGGCTGGTCCACGCCGTGCGAAAGACGAGCAGCAGCGCCGTCACCGCCACGAACACCACGGCGACGATGCCGTGCGAGAGGCCGTACGGCTCGAACACGCGACAACTCTAACCCAGTCCCTTCACCGGAGTTCGGGGCGTTGGATTCCCTGAACGGGTCGTTCAGGGAATCCAACGCCGGGACTAGCGGCCTACCTGACCTTCCTTCGTCGAGATCGGGTCACGCGGTCCGAGCACGTGCGGACCCAGGTCCTTCGCGCGCCAGTCCAGCGCGGGCGGCTCGATCCGTTGCTGCGCGCCACTTCGGCCCGGCTCGAAGGGATCCACCCACGACCTGATGTGGTAGTCCGAAGAGGACCAGGGCGGCGAACCGGGCAGCGGCTCCAGGGTGATCGCCAGCATCCGCTTCCCCGCGCTGAACCGAGACGGGATCATGAACGTGTCCTGCAACCACCGCTGGAACATGTTGCCCGAGGACATCAGCCACACGCCGACGAACTGCCCGTCGACCAGCACCCGTGCCTGCTGGTACGAGCGGACCTGGTCGGCCGTGCGGATGATCTGCACGCCCGAGTTGTTCTGGTCCACCGCGACGGTGAAGCTGATCGGGCCGGTGGCCTCGGTGACCCGCCCGCCCGCGGTCGCGTGGTCGTCGTCGCCCTCGAACACCGACGTGAGGTGCCCGGAGGTCTCGCCCGCCGCGCGGTAGCCGTGTTGGTCCCTGCTGGCCTGGTCGGTCGGGTTGAGCCCGTCCGTGCTGCGCAGGGCCCACCGCGGCTGGCCGTACCAGTACGCCGTGGAGCTGTAGTCCGCGGCGACGTCGGCGACCGGCCCGTGCTCGATGCCGAAGCGCAGCCCCGTGTTGAACGGGATCGCGTCGGGCATCATCAGCCGGTAGGCGCCGGTGCAGTCGTAGACGCAGCCGTCCCGTCCGACCTCGTGCGCCGGGTAGCCCGCCAACGGCATCGCGAACGACCCTGTGCGGAAGTACCACCCGGACTCGTAGAAGTCCTCCGTGCCGGTGCCGTGCTGGACCGGCGTGAGCAGTCCGTCCGTGTAGACGCGCTCGTCACCTTCCAGGTAGAGCCGGGGAACCTCGGCGCTGAGCGGGATTCGGCCGCGCATGGAGTGCGTGACCCCGTAGAACACCCCGCGGCCCGGCGTGTCCACGAAGATCCAGTCCTTCGCGTGCCCGGTCGGCCCCTGCCGGTGCGTGGCGTTGAAGTAGCCAAGCGTTCCGTTGGGGAGCAAGCGATCCCGGATGGCGTTGTCGGCCGCCCAGGTCAGCTCCACCGAGGCGTCGGAGATCCGCACACCGCTGGTGTTGACGACCTCCACCACCGCCCGCTCGGCGAACGGCATCGGCCACCACGCGGTGTACCAACCGTCCCTTGTGGAGTCCATGGAGAACATCAGCGACCGCGTGTCGTACTCACCCAGCCCCGAACCGAAGAACTCCCCGATCGGAGCGTCCACAGTGGTCCGACCGTCGAAGGAGATCCGCAGCCGCGCACCGGCGAGCACCGCGTCCGACGCGGAGATCTGCCCGGCGTCGAAGGGGTAGTTGAAGTAGTGCCGCCCCTCCCACTTCTGCTGCGTGACGCGGTAGCCGTGGCTCAGTTCCTCACCGGGGCGGTCGGAGCCCATGTCCATCACGTCCGTGCGCACCCAGGTGCCGTTCACCATGCTGTGCACGTCGTAGCGGAACTCGTTGAAGTCTAAAGACGACGAGACGAACTGGTTGCGGATGTTCAGCCGCGACTTGCCCGAGGTGAACTGCGGCGGGATGTCGATCGACTGGTCGGCCCACAGCGTCGGCCGGGACTTCGGGCCGTGGTACCAGTCCGCGACGAAGGCGTTGTCCACCAACAACCTCGCCCGCTGCTCCTCGATGTGCGGGTCGAACCGGCGGGTCAGCCGCACGCCCTGGTTGCGCGGGTCCACCGCGACCCGGAACGCGCTCTCGCCGCCCGCGCCGAAGGCCCTGCCGTCGTCGTTGACGTGCGGGCTGGCCTGAACCTGCGGCAGGCGCACCTTCAGCTGGGTGATCTGCGCGGGCCCGGTCAGCTCGCCCACCCGCGCCGTCGCGCCCGGGTTGATGTCCACAGTGGACCGGTTGCTGGTGGCGTTCCACTTGGCGGGCTTGGGATCGGCGAGGCCGAAGGCGCGCAGCTTCGCGATCACGTCGTTGGCCTGGTCGGACCGGTTGAACGTGGACACCCCGTCGGCGTCGGCGAAGTTGCGGTACACCACGTGCTGGAACAACGGGTTGTTCTGCGTGGTGATCCGCATCGACTGCCGGTAGGGCATGGGCACCTTGATGACCACGCCGCCGGAGGTGTCCGCGCGGTTGCCCACCAGCGGCCAGACGAACGGCGCGCCGAGCTTGCCGTCCACCACGTCCTGCAGCTGCGCGTCGAGCACCGTGGTGCCGTCCAGCTCGATCCTGATCCAGCCGGTCCGCGCCACCACGCCGTCGTCCCGGGTGAACCAGATCGACTCGATCTCCCCGGCGCCGGTGCGCTCGGCGATGACGCAGTTGCTGCCGATCATGCGCAGGCAGGAGAACTGCCCGTCGAACCCGTCGTTGTTGCGCCCGGTCCGGTCGTAGCCGGAGAACTGCCGGGTGTCCACCGCGCCGCGCAGCGTGCCGACCGAGTCGAGCTGCCGGTAGGTGGCCCAGCCGACCGGCCCCTTGCCGGTGGGCAAGGCCGAAACGGCCGGTGGCTGGGCCTGCGCGGGGGTCACGGCGGTGCCCGCGAAGGACAACGCCGCGACCGAGGCCAGTGACATGAGGAGCCTGAGTGTCCGGTGCCGTCCCTTGCGGCGATGTCCGGGTCCCATTGGATCAAGGTGGTCAACGTGTCTGCGCATGATCCGCCCCCTCACTGGCGAATGTCCTCAAAGGACGTGGCAGGGACTAACCGTTCGCCTCCCGGTACACCCGCTCGGCGTTCTCCTTGGTGATCAACTGCGTCGGCAGGGTCTGCTTCTTCTCGACTTGCTTGCAGTCCACCAGGAGCGTCTTGGCGGCAGCGATGGCTTCCTTGCCGCCGGTGGGGTAGGTGAACGTAGCCGAGATCCGGCCCTGTTCAACGGCTTTCACCCCACCGGATGGAATCGGCAGCGCGTCGATGCCAATGAACTTGATCTTCGATTCCCGTCCGGCGGCCTTCGCGGCCAGGTAGGCGCCCTCGGCCATCGGGTCGTTGTGCGAGTACACGACGTCGACCTCGGCGTTGGCCTTCAGGATCGCGTCCAGCTGCTGCTGGCCCTTCTCCCGCAACCAGTCGCCGACACCGGTCGCCACGACCTGGACCTTGGTGCCGAGCGTCTCGTGGAAGCCCTCGCTGCGCTCCTGCGCGGGCGTGGAGCCCGGCAGGCCCTTCAGCTCGACCAGCTTGCCGCCGTTGGGCAGCAGCTTCTCCGCCACGTACTTGCCCGCCTGGCGGCCGATGTCGCGGTTGTCGGCGCCGATGAAGCTCGTGTACGCGTCGCCGTCCACCTTGCGGTCCAGCACCAGGACCGGGATGCCCTTGTCGTAGGCCTTCTTCACCACCGCGGTCAGCGGGGTCGCCTCGTTCGGGCTGATGATCAGCAGGTTGATCTGCTGGGTCAGGAAGTTCTCCACGTCGGAGACCTGTTTAGCGTTGTCCTGCGCGGCATCGGCGAACTTCACCTCGAACTGCGGCACCTTCGCCGCCGCGGTGCGGATGTCGTCGTCCATCCGCTGCCGGTACGGCTCGGCCACGTTGGCCTGGCTCATCCCGATGACGTACTTGCCGCCGGTGCCCTCGCACTTGGCCTGCGTCGCCGGGCCCTTGCCGCTGTTCTGACTCGTCGTGCCACACGCGGTGACCGCGAGCATCAGGCAGGCGGTGAATGCGATCGTTCTCTTCACGTCGAAAATCCCTTTCCACGGGCGGTTCATGACGAAGGCCGCAGTCGTTGCAATGCGGCAGCCGCCACGATCACCAGGCCCTTGATCAGGAGTTGCACGTTGGCGTCGATGTTGTTCAACGCCAGGATGTTGTTCAGCACGCCCAGCAGCAGCGCACCGGTCACGGTGCCCACCACGGAGCCCCGGCCGCCGGTGAGCGCGGTCCCGCCGATCACCACGGCGGCGATCGCGTCCAGCTCGTAGCCCGCGCCGTCGTTGGGGCTGCCCTGGTTGAGCTGCCCGGCATGCACGATCCCGGCCAGCGCGGCCAGCAGACCCGAGATGCCGAACACGATGATCTTCACGCGGTTCACCGGGACACCGGAGAGCCGCGCCGCCTTCTCGTTGCCGCCCACCGCGTACAGATGCCGGGCGAACGCGCTGGTGCGCAGGAACAGGATGGCCAGCACGGCCAGCCCCGCGAAGATCAGCGCGGGGATCGGCACCACGCCGCCGAAGGTGCGCTCGCCCAGCAGGGAGAACGTCACCGGCGCCTCGTTCGGCCCGTCGCCGTAGGCGATCGCGACGCCCTGCCCGTCGGACCAGATCCGCGCCAGGCCCCTGGCTATCTGCAACCCCGCGAGGGTCACGATGAACGCCTGGATGCCGAACAGCGCGCTCGCCATTCCTTGCAGCAGACCGAAGACCAGGCCGACCGCGAGCACGATCAGCACCGCGGGGAACACCCCGAGGTCGTCGTGCACCAGCAGCACGGCCGAGCCCACCGCGGACAACCCGAGCACCGCGCCGACCGAGAGGTCGATGCCGCCGACCAGGATCACGAACGTCATCCCGATCGCGATGATGCCGATCTCGGAGACCGCGCGCACCACGTTGAACAGGTTGTCGCTGGTGAGGAACAGGATCTCGCCGTTGCGCCTCGGCGAGAACACGATCGCGGCGACGAAGACGGCGATCAGCCCGAAGAAGCTCTGGAAGGAGAACAGCGTCTCCCGCCAGTCGATCCGGCGCCTGCCGTTCTCGGTCACCTCGGTCACGTCCGGGTCCGGGCTCATCGCGCACCCCCTGCCGCGGTCTCGCCCATGGTGGCGGCGAGCAGGTCCGCCTCCCCGATCTCACTGGTGCGCAGTTCCCGCACGTTCCGCCCTCCCCGGAGCACGACGACCCGGTCGCAGACGCCGATCAGCTCGGCCAGCTCCGACGACGCGAGCAGCACCCCGATGCCCTGCCCGGCGATCTCGCCGAGCAGCTGGTAGATCTCCGCCTTGGCGTTGATGTCCACGCCGCGGGTCGGCTCGTCCAGCAGCAGCAGCTTCGGCTTGGTCAGCAGCATCCGGCCGAAGACCACCTTCTGCTGGTTCCCGCCGGAGAGCGTGCCGACCGGGTCGGCGAGCGAGGACAGCTTGACGCGCAGGCGTTTCGCGCTCTCCGCCGCGTTCGCCTGCTCGGCCCGCCGCGACACCACCAGCCCGGCCGTCCGCAGTTTGTCCACAATGGACACAACCGTGTTGGCGAGCACCGAGTGCTCCAGCACCAGGCCGCTGATCCGCCGGTCCTCCGGCACGAACGCGATGCCCTTGGCCAGCGCGGCGCGCGGACCCCTCGGCCGCACGTCCACCCCGTCCAACAGCACGCGGCCGTCCCAGCGACCGGCGGATCCCGCCCCGTACAACGTCTCCAGCAGCTCGGTGCGGCCCGCGCCGAGCAACCCGGCCAGCCCGACGATCTCCCCCCGGCGCACCGTGAGGCTGATCCCGGCGGGCTCGTTGCGGCCGGACCGGACCCGGCGCGGGTGCACCGTCAGGTCCTCGACGCGCAGCAGCTCCTCGCCCGCTTCCCCGTGCGAGGCGCGGAAAAGCGTCCGCACCGGGCGGCCGACCATCGCCTCGGCGGCCTGCTCCGCGGTCATCGACCTGGCGTCGAACTCCTCGACGATCCGGCCGTTGCGCAGCACCGTGGCGCGGTCGGCGACGCGGCCGATCTCGTCCATCCGGTGCGAGATGTAGACGATGCCCGCGTCCTCGCGGCGCAGTTCGTCGATGACGGCGAACAACTGCTCAACTTCGGCGGTCGACAGCGCGGAGGTGGGCTCGTCCATGATGAGCACCTTGGCGTCCAGCGACAGCGCGCGGGCGATGGTCACCAGCTGCTGTTCGCCCACCCGCAGCTCGCCGACCGGGCGGCGCGGATCGAGGTCGATCCCGATGCGCCGCAACAGGGCCTGCGTCCACACCCGCATCTGCCTGCCGTCGACGGTGCCGATCCGCGTGCGCGGTTCCCGGCCCAGGTACAGGTTCTCCGCGATCGACAGCCCCGGCACCAGGTCGAGCTCCTGGTGGATCATGGCGATGCCCGCGCGCTGCGCGTCGACCGGACCGCCGAAGCGCGCCGGGGCGCCCTCGACCGCGATCTCGCCCGAGTAGTCGGTGATGTCCCCGGACAGGATCTTCATCAGGGTCGACTTGCCCGCGCCGTTCTCGCCGAGCAGCGCGTGCACCTCACCGGCGCGGATGTCGAAATCCACGTCCTGGCAGGCAAGAACGCCGCCGTAGCGCTTGCCGATGCCGGTCATGCGGACCAGCCTCGGTGCGTCGTTGGCCATACCCTGCTCCACCGGACGAAGTGAACGGCACGTTACGGGAAAACGATTACTGCGGACGCTATGACCGGCCCACCGGTGTGTCAAGCGTCACGCGGTCACAGCACGGGCACGACGCGCCTTTTCCACCGTTCGTCTCAGCCGTCCCGCATCACCAGGACGTCCCCGTGCCCGCCGTAGCCGAGGACGCCCTCGGCGTACTGCGTCCCGTCGAAGGTCACCAGCCACCAGCGCGGGCCTCCAGCCGAAGGCACCTCCACCAGCTGCGGGTGCGGGATGTTGGTGCGGTACGGCGCGTCCAGCGAACCCAGGTAGCTCATGGTCTCCAGGTCGTAGACGCGGTACTCGCGGGCGTCGCCGTCGCTGGCGAAGAGGTACCACTGGTCGCCGACCCGCTGGATGATCGTGCCCTCGGTCTGGTCCAGCGAGGTGTCCGCGCGACGCAACCGCAGGTCCTGGTGGTAGGTCCCGCCGGGCGGGCCGACCGCGAGCGCCGGGTGGAACTCGAACACCGGGGACTGCCGGGGGCTCTCCACGAACGCCACGTGCCACCGGTCGCCGATCCTGGTCAGCGACGGGTCCCACGCGCTGACCGCGGTCGGCAGCGGGAACCGCGCGGTGCGCAGCACGTGCACGCCCGAGAGCACGTTCGCGGCGGTCTCCACGTGGCGCACGTGCACCCCGTTGAACGCGAAGTCGCCCCAAGAGCTCATCGCCACGATGTACCGGTTTCTGCGCTCGTCGTACACGACCTGCCCGGCGTGGTCCCCGACGATCACCCCATCGCGTTGGAAGAACAGCTGCGAGACCTGTTCGAGGCGACGGGGGTCCGAGATGTCCATCGCCCACACACCCCAGTGCGCCTGCTGGAAAAATCCCAGTCCAGCGCACGTGAAGGTGAAGTAGATCTTGTTGTCGCGGATGAGCGGTTTGCCCTCCGCCGTCTGCACGAGGTGCCCGTCGCGCAACCCGGCTTGACCGAAGTAGCCCGCTCGGACGCGCCCGAGCGTGCTCGTCCCCGACCCGCCGAAGGCGTAGCGCATCGCCCGGAGCCGGTCCGGCACTCGGAGATCGACCAGGCCCGAGACACCCTCGCGCTCGCTGACCAACGGCGTCCACCCGGTGCCGGTGTTGGTCGGATCGACGAGCACCGTGACCGCGTTCTCGTTGAGCACGAACGCCAATCGGAACGGCGCGCGCAACGGCACCTGCTTCGCCGAGTCCACAATGGTCCGCTTGCCGCCGACGGTGACCTCGATCGTCGCCGAGCCGTCCGACCTGTACCTGACGAGCACGGAGTTGGCCTGGTCCAACGCGATCCCCGCGACGACACTGGAGTCGGCCGCGAGCGAGGCCACCTCCACCAGCACCGAGCAGAACGGCGCGCGCGGGCCCGACGACGTGATCAGCAGCGTGTCCCCCGCCAGCCGCACCGCGCCGTCGTCACTGATCCGCACGCCGTGGGCGGCCGCGACGGCCCGGTCCCGCGCAGTCGCGGTGTCGAACTGCTCGAAGCCCGGCGCGATCAGGTCGAACGGCCGGAACTGGTCCGTCACGCGGAAACGCAGGTCCAGCGGACCCCGCTCCGGGGCCACCGCCGCGAGCGCGGGCGTACCGCCCAGCACCGCCAAGGCCCCCAGGCCACCGAGTCCCATGAGCACTCCGCGCCGACCGAGCACGGGCTGTTCTGGCGGCATCACCGATCTTTCCGGCAGCACGTTCTCCGGCACGGAGCCTCCTCCCGACCCCCGGCGGCACTGCCGGGGAGTGAGGTCTGTTCCTCCCGGACTGCACCGGGCGGTTGGAAATCATGCAACCGCGCCCCGCCCGGCGAGGTCAACGCGTCCGATCGGGCACACCCGCCGCGATCATCCACAGTGGACACAGCCGGTGATCGACCGGCTAGCCCGGGTGGCGGCCACCAGCCCCGAACAGACCATTGGGGACACTGAACGTCCCCGGCCCGCGCCACCGACGCCCTGCATGAGGATGACGCCGTGTCCCAACAGCCCAACCCGGCAACCCACTCGAACCCGGCGCCCCGCACCACCCGATCCGGCCCCGCGCACCAGCAAGCAGCCCTGTCCGAAACAGCCCTGTCCGAAACCGCCGCGTTCGAAACCGCAGGAACGCCATGGTCGAACACCGGCTCCCCGCACTACCTGGACTTCGCGCGCTTCGGCCCACCGCCGCCCGCCGTGCGCGACGCGCTGCTGGACGCGGTCCGCCTGTCGGCGACGGGCGCACCGGGCGTCGTCGACGAACTGCACGACCGCGAGAACGCCGCGGCGGACATCGCGGCGAGGCTGACCGGTTTCGACCGGGCGGGCGTCACCCTGGTGCCGTCCACCAGCGCCGGGCTGTTCCACGTCGCGTTCGGCCTGGACGGCCCGGGGCGCGTGCTGGTCCCCCGGCACGACTTCCCCGCCAACGTCTACCCGTGGCTGCGCGCCCAGGAGCGCGGCGGCCTCACCGTCGACTTCCTCGACAACCCGGACGGCCACACCTCGCCGGAGCGCGTCGCGGCGGCACTGCGCCCGGACACCGTCGCCGTCACGGTCAGCGCGGTGGACTACCGCACCGGCCGCCGCGCGGACCTGCCCGCGCTGCGCGAGGTGATCGGCGACCGGCTGCTCGTCGTCGACGCGATCCAGGGCTTCGGCGTCAGCGACCAGCCGTGGAACCTGGCCGACGTCGTGGTGGCGGGCGGGCAGAAGTGGCTGCGCTCCGGCTGGGGTGCCGCGCTGTTCGCCGCGTCGCCGCGGGCGCTGGACCGGCTCTCCGACGGGCTGACCGGGTGGTCCGGCGTCGAGGACCGGGCCGTCTTCGACGCGACCGAGCACCCGGCGCTGGCCGACGCGGGCCGGGTGACGATGACGATGCTCAACCCGCTGGCGATCACGGGCCTGCTCGCTTCGCTGACCGAGCTGGAGCGGACGGGCCAACACGCGGTCGCCGAGGCGGTGACCGCGAACGCCGACCTGCTGGTCGAGCGCCTGCTGTCAACGGGCGCCGACCTGCTCACCCCGGCCGAGCCGCAGCACCGCGCGGGCATCGTCTCCGTCCGCCTCGCCGAACCCCGGTGGACCGCCGTCACCGAACGCCTGCGGGAACTGGGCGTCGTGGCCACCGCGCGCCCCGGCTATCTCAGGTTCTCCGTGCACTCCGACACCCCCGCCGGCACGATCGCCCTCGCCACCTCTTGAGTGCGATTCGAGTGGCTCGCGCGTAGCCGAGGACGGGCGCCGCGGACAACGGTCCACCCCTCGGAATTGGTAGGGAATTGCCGACCAGATTTCACCGGAAGCGGCAAACATGAATCGATCACCGAATCATGAAGATCAACTTCCGCCCACATTATCAACGGGGGTTGGGAACTCTCCACCCACCGCCCGGCGACATAAACCAGGACACCGTTCCCGCCGTTTTCCCGCCCTGTTCGAGATCGAACACCGGATCACCGCCACCGGGCCGCAGCACGACCTCCGCTGGCGGGTCCAGCTCCACGTACCTGGCCAGCTCGGCGTGGCAGCCCAGCGGCAGCAGCCCCCGCCCGGTGTAGGCAAGTGCCTGCCGCATCGCCTCGAACACCAGCATTCCCGGCACGTGGTCCAGCGGGTGGTCGAAGAGCACCGGGTGATCGCGGTCCACCCGCACCCGCCACGCCAGCGGGCCCGCACCCGGGCTGAGCACGACGTCCGCCGCGCGCAGCCGGTTGACCAGGTGCGGCTCGACCGGGGGCGGGCAGGCCCCCTCCCCCACCCCGCCCGGCGGCAGGGAACGGGCCCGCAGGTTGCGGTAGACCGCCTCCGGCAGGCAGGTCATCTCGCCGAACCCGGCCCCCAGCACCTCGCCGTCCCTGGCGATCAGCGTGCGAATGCCCAGCTTGACCGCCCCGGTCGGGCGACGGTTGTGCACCTGGCAGGTGACGTCGATGGTCAGGTCCGCGGGCACCGTCCCGAGCCGCAGCAGCCGGGGATCGACGTCGTAGCCGATGGAGTGCATGACGAAGTGGTGACAGATCGGCACACCCTCGCCGACGTGCGCGACCAGCAGCCCGGCCTGCCGCACGGTCTCCAGCACGAGCAGGGGATCGTGCGCCCCCGGCGGCACCGGTCGGTAGAAACTATGGTCTCGGGGCCACTGAGCACCGATCATGTAGCGGTCACCGGCGGTCCGGGCCCAGCCGGTCAGCAGGACCTCGTGCACGGCGGCGCGGTGCACGAGCCGCCGGTCGACCGTGCTGTGGAATAGCGGACTGGGCGGATCTGGTATCGATTGGAGAAGGCAACACCGGCAACCGAGCACGTTCTGGGTGAAGGACGTCATAACTGTCATCGCTCCAGCACCTGGAGTCCCTGACGGGGGACGCTTCCGGAGTTCGTTTAGCATACCGGCGGGTAGGTATGCGAGCTTTCCCCAATTAGCATGATGGAGAGCGCCAATGCGCAAAAAGGAACGGGCGGAGCTGACCCGGGCCAAGCTGATCAAAGCCGCGGCGACCACCTTCGACGACAAGGGCTTCCGGGGAACGAGCCTGCAGGACGTGTGCGAGGCCGCGGGCGTGACCAAGGGCGCGCTCTACTTCCACTTCCCGTCCAAGGACGCGCTGGCGCTCGCCGTCATCGAGGAGCACTACCGGGGCTGGCCGCCCTCGGTGGACAGCCTGCTGCTGACCAGCGACGGCCGCGCGCTCCAGGCGCTGGTGGACCTGTCCTTCCAGTTCGGCAGCCAGCTCGTCGGCGATCCGGTCATCCGCGCCGCGGTCCGCCTGGTCTTCGAGTCCGAGTTCGACGAGCCCGAGCCCCGGCGCGCCTTCTCCGGCTGGATCTCCGCGGTGGGCTCGCTGCTGGAGCAGGCCCGCGCGCAGGGCGACACCCGGGACGGCCTCGACCTCACCGCCACCGCCGAGCTGCTGGTCGGTGTGTTCACCGGCAGCCAGCTGGTGGCGCAGTCGCTGACCGGCCGCAAGGACATGATCGAGCGGATCCGGCACCTGTGGGTCTGCTTCCTGCCGGGCGTGCGCCCCGACGGCGCCCCCGCCGACCTGCGGCTGGAGCCGCCCGCGCTGGAGCGCCCGAGGGTCACCAGCCCTTCTCTATAGAACCCGCCACCTTCTCGATTCGGGCACGTCCCGTTGCGATAACGAAGTCGTTCACTCACGCACGGTGATTGACACGGGGGACGTCTTGGCGTTTGGATACCGGTTGGTCGGTATCTTTGGGGCCAGGTCGCGAGCGAGGCGGATTCGCGTGGGAGAGGTGTGGGCGATGTCGACGCGCAACGAGACGTTGACGCTGGTGCGGCGCGCGAGTGGGGGCTCGCGGCGGATCGGGGGCTGGTCCCGGTGAGCCGCCCGATGGACGCAATGGCACGTAAGGACGGCAACACCCCGGTGCTCGACGAGCCCGCGGTCTACCGGCTGCTGGTCCACCTGATCACGCACGGCCCGGTCGCCGTCTGCGTGCGCGACCCCGACGGCCGCTACCGCTGGGTGAACCAGGCGTACGCGGCGCTCTACGACCGCGCGGCCTCGGACATGATCGGCGCGCCGATGGACGAGTTCGGCCCGCGCGCCCTGGCCGGTGAGCAGCAGTGGCTGGACGCGGAGATGCTCACCAGGGCCTGCGAGACCACGATCATCCGGCCGCACCGGTTCGCGCTGCGGCTCAACAGCCGCCGCACCCGGCACGTGGCCGGTTACCTCGCCGCGGTGCGCGCCCGCAACGGTCGGGCCTTCGTCGCGGGCTTCTACCTCGACCTGACCGAGCAGATGCGCGCCAAGCGCGAGCTGTTCCAGATGCGCGAGCGGCACCGCGCGGTCGCGGAGCGCTCGACCATCCCGGTGCTGGTCTGCGATCCCGACGGCACGGTCAGCGACGCCAACCCGGCGCTGTGCGAGCTGCTCGGCCGCCAGCTGCACGACCTGCGCGGCGCGACCGCGGGCTCGCTGCTGTTCAACCGGAACAACCCCCAGTGCGGCGCGTGGTGGGGCGACCTGCTCGGCGGCAAGATCCCCAGCCACCGGGCCAGGGTGCTGCTGGACCGCAAGACCGAGGCCCCGGTCGAGGTCCGCTTCACCGCGTCGGTCTCGCGCAGCCCGGACGGCCAGCCCGCCTCGGTGGTCTTCGCCGTCGAGGCGGTGCGGCAGATGCGCTGGGCCACCATGGCCGGGTCCACGCCGCTGCTGTCGGAGGTCCAGGCCCGGGTGCTGGAGCGGGTGGCGATCGGCGACTCCAACGCCGCGATCGGCCGCGCGCTGAACCTGTCCCGGCAGAGCATCGACTACCACCTCGCGGTCCTGCGCCGCCGCCTGCGGGCCCCCAGCCGCACCGCGCTGGTCTCGCACGCGTACGCGCTCGGACTGCTCGACGCGGAGGAGTGGCCGCCGACCGTGCACGCCGCGGCCAGGCCGACCGAGCCCCGCTGACCCAGCGAACACACCAACGACGCCGGTACCCGTCCCAGGGGTACCGGCGTCGCGCTTTCCGCCACCCGCCCACCGGCGCGGCCGTCCGAAGTAGTTCCCATTGAGGCGAACGGCCTCAATTCGCGCTCACCCCCGCGGCGGTTCTGGTGGGCGCGGTTCACGGAGCACGATAAGGGGATGCCAGGCCGAGGAATGGGCGGCCGTCCCGAGGCCGCCCTCTCGCCTGGTATGCAATTCCACCAGGAGTCGTGCTCGGTGATTTCGGCGAAAACGCTGTCGGTATGTCACGCCTACGCCTCGACCAGGCGCACCACCTGCGTAGACGTCCGCCGTCAGCCGGGGGGAGCCCGGATGGCCGCCACTACGGTCCCACCTTCCCGCAGGAGCGCGGGACACATTTCCACTATCCGACTTACCGCATTTCCGGGAACGGTCTTCCGGAAAACCGGAAAAGTTCGTTGCGTACTGCAAGACGCACGAACGGATAGCCCGCCGGAAATCGGCTCGGGGTATGGAAGACGGCGCCGGTGAGTCCCCTCGCGGCGGCACTGGTCACCGGAGCCACGGACGGGATCGGCCGGGCGACCGCGCGGCGGCTGGCCGGACTGGTCGACACGCTGCTGATCCACGGCAAGCGGCCCGCCGCGCTGGAGGAGCTGGCCAGGGAGCTGGCCCCGGCCAACCCCGGCACCACCGTGGTCCCGCTGCTGGCCGACTTCACCGACCTGGCCCAGGTGGAGGGGCTGGCCGATGCCGTGCTGAACCGGCTGGAGAAGCTGGACCTGCTGATCAACAACGCCGCCATCCCCGGTGGCCAGCCCGGCTCCAGCAGCCGGGACGGCCACGAGCCCGCGTTCCAGGTCAACTACCTGGCCCCGGTGCTGCTGACGGCCCGGCTCTTCGGGGCCCTCAACCGCGGCGAGGCCGGCAAGATCGTGAACCTGTCCTGCGCGCAGCACCGTTCGGTCCGCTTCGCCTGGCCGAACATGTGGCCCGCGGTCGCGCAGCACCCGAAGGTCGCCTACGCGCGGTCGAAGCTGGCCCTCGCGGTGCACACGTGCTCACTGGCCGCCGCGCTGGACGGCACGGACATGTCGGCGGTGAGCGTGGACCCGGGCGCGATCGAGACGAAGCTGCTGCGCGCCACCTTCGGCTTCTCCGGGGCGCCTCCGGCCGCGGGCGCCGACCACGTGCTGCACGCGGCGACCACGCGGCAGGACGTCAACGGCGTGTACTTCGAGGGCAAGCGGCGGGTGCGCCCGGCCCAGGACGCGCTGCGCCGCGACGCGCAGTTCCAGCTGGACGCGGTGACCATGCGGCTGTTGTCGCTGCGCCCGCCGTGGACGAGCTCCGCCTGACCGGCATCCGCCCCAGCCGTTAACCCGTTCGGCTCCCCCGGCGCCACGCAGCCCGACATAGAAAGGACAACGTCGAGCCACCACAGGCGCTGACACCACAACCGGGCCGCACCGGGGGTTTCTGGGAGGAGAACCCCGGTGCGGCCCGGTTCACGTCGCTCTCCGCCCCCGAGGTCAGGGCGTCTTCAAGTACCCCCGACCCCCACCCCAGCGGTCGCAAACCGCCCCTAACCCCAGCGCCGCACCGGGTTCAGCACCGTTGACGACCGCGCCGACCGGGGTTCGGGGGTCTTGAAGACGCCCCAACCCCGGTCGGCGGTCGCGGTGCTCAGTCACGCTGCGGTGCTCGGTCAGTGCCGTGCTTGGTCAGGTGCGGTGCACGGTTGGGTGCGGTGCTTGGTTAGACGCGGGTGTCAGTGCATGTACTGCGGGGAGGCCGGGGGCAGCTCCTCCCGTTTCTTGTCCTTGTGGATCTTCTTCATCGCCTCGAACCACGTCCGCGCGGGCACCTTGCCGCCGTAGATGTTGCCGCTCCGACACAGGGTCGGCTGGTTGCCGTCGCAGATCGGACGGGGCGAATCGCTGTCGCTGAACGTCAGCACCGCGCCGGAGTACTGCGGGGTGGCGCCGAGGAAGCCCGCCGACTTGTGGTCCTGGGTGGTCCCGGTCTTGCCGAGCATCGGCCGGTCCCAGCCCCGCGCCGCGGCGGCGGCGGTGCCGTTGGCCTCGTGGTCCTTGCTCAGCGCCTGCACCATGCTGTTGGCCAGCTCGGGGCTGACCACCTGCTCGCACGGGGCTTCCTTCACCGGAACGGGCCTGCCACTGCGGTCGAGGACCTGCTCGATCGGGCTCGGCGGGCACCAGACGCCGCCGGAGGTCAGCGTCGCGCCGACGTTGGCCAGCTCCAGCGGGCTGACCGGGGTGACGCCGAGGGTGAACGAACCGGCGTTGTCCTGCTTGATCAGCTGTTCCTGGGTCAGCTTGTACTGCCGGTTCTTGCTGTCCGGGTTGGGCTTGGTGCCCGCGTTGTTCACGCCCTGCATGCTGGTCCGCAGCCCGAGCTTGATCGACATGTCGACCACGTTGCCCAGCCCGGCGCGCTCCTCCAGCCAGATGAAGCCGGTGTTCGGCGACATGGCCAGCGCCTGCTGCAACGACATCGCCTCGCCGTAGTCCCCGGCGTTCTTCACGGTGTAGCCGCGGCCGCCGTTCTTGTAGACCGAGGAGGTGTAGGTGGGCGGCGTCGGGATGCTGGTGTTGATGCCCGCCTTGCCCTCCTCCATGGCCGCGGCGGCGGTGAACACCTTGAAGATCGAGCCCGCGCCGAACCGGGCGACGTCGCTGGGCAGCCGGTAGGAGGTCTGGCCGAGGTCCTGCTTGG
This sequence comes from Allokutzneria sp. A3M-2-11 16, assembly GCF_024213555.1. GTDB lineage: Bacteria > Actinomycetota > Actinomycetes > Mycobacteriales > Pseudonocardiaceae > Allokutzneria. The sequence goes on from NZ_JANAVO010000011.1 coordinate 119,922, forward strand.
TGCCGTAGTCCCGGTTGGCCGCCAGCGCCACGACGCGGTGCTTGTCCTTGCCCGGCTGCACGACCGCGATCACGTTGGCGATGCCGTCGGTGGTCTTGGAGACCTCGCCCTCGGCCGCCGACTTCGCCGCCTCGGTGGCCACCGGGTCGAGCGAGGTCTTGATCGTGTAACCGCCGCGCTTGATCTGCTCCAGCGGGAGGCCCGCCTTCTGCAGGTAGTCGATCACGTAGGCGCAGTAGAAGCCGTTGACGTTGCCGCCGCCGGTGCCGACGCAGCCGTTGGACAGGGTGCGCAACGGGTTCTGCGTGCCCAGCTCGGTCGCCTTGAGGTTGTCGATCTCCTGCCTGAGCTTCGCCGGGTCGGCGATCGGGAAGGCCTTGTTCTCGGCCATCTTGTCGATCACCCAGTTCCGCCGCTTGATGGCGCCCTCGGGGTTGTTCACCGGGTTGAGCCTGCTCGGCTGGTTGGCCAGCCCGGCGAGGAAGGCGGCCTGCGGGATGGTCAGGTTCTTCGGCGAGGTGTTGAAGTAGGTGCGGGCCGCGCTGGCCACGCCGTAGATCTGGCCGCCGAAGGGCACGATGTTGAGGTAGCGGGTGAGGATCTCGTCCTTGTTCTTGACCTCGCGCTCCAGCTGCAGCGCGATCCGCGCCTCGCGCAGCTTGCGCGCGATGCTGCGCTCGGTGGCCTTCTCCCGCTCGTCCTCGGTCTTGGCCACCACGTAGGCCAGGTAGTTCTTGACGTACTGCTGGGTCAGCGAGGAACCACCGCCGCCCTCGCCCTCCTGCACCACGTTGTCCACCGCGGCGCGGAAGATGCCCTGCCAGTCCACGCCGTTGTGGTCGTAGAACCGGCGGTCCTCGACCGCGACGATCGCGGCCTTCATGTTCGGCGAGATGTCCTCGCCGCGCACGATGGTGCGGTCCTGCTCGAACAGCGAGGCGATGACCTTGCCGTTCTTGTCGAGCACCGACGTCACCTGCGGCGGGTCGACGCTGACCAGGTCGGCGGAGATCTGGTCAACGGATTCGCTGGCGCGGTTGGACATCAGGCCGACGCCCCCGACGACGGGGAACATCATCGCCGCGACCAGGACCCCGGCCACGACGCACAACCCGATCAACTTCGCCAGTCCCGTCACGCGGGCGGCAACCACTTCTCGACAACCCCTTCCACGACTGCTTCTGGGCTTCGCGTCCTCGGGACCGAAGACCTGCTCGCAGGGTCGAGCATCAGCGAGCGCGCCCGGTCCGGGCGGCGCGGATCGACTCTCCCCCGCTTATAGGTCGCGGCAGGCGGCCCGAAGGTTGCCTCAGGAGGTCGACCAAGTTCTGCTGTCACCACAGTAGGTCACGCCACTGACACCTCTCCCCACCTGCCCTCCGCCTCCTTCCGGGCCGGAGTTGGCCGGTCTTCAAGTCCCCCGAACCCCCGCCCACCGCCGACGTTCGCTGTCGTTTGCGACCGCTGAGAGGGGGGTTCGGTGTACTTGAAGACGGGGGAACCCGCGGGCTGAAGATGTGCTGAAGCGGGCGTTGGTGTCACTGCTGGGCGGACTGTCGGGGGTGGCGAGCACAATCCGGGGTGTGCGGGTGGCGCTGGTGATGACTGCGGATGGCGGTGGGCTGATGTGCCCGCTCACCGAGGACGGAACGGCGGCCGGTCCGGTGTCGCGCGTGCCCGACGCGGTGGCCGCCGTGCGTGAGCGGGAACACGCCGACGGCCCGCGCTGGGTGTGGGCGAGCACGACGGAGACCTACCCGAAGCTGCTGGCCGCGGGCGTGCGGGTGGACCGCTGCCACGACGTGGAGCTGACCGAGGCGTTGCTCAGCGGGCACGCGGGGCGGTGGGGCGAGCCGAGGGGGCTCGCCGCGGCGCTGGCGCGGCTGCGCGGCTGGCCGGTGCCACCGGACCCGCCCGCCAGGACCAAGGAGCTCCAGCCGACGCTCTTCGAGACCGGGGAGGCGGCGCTGCCCGGCGGGGCCGACCCGATGGACGCGCTCCTGGAGGTGCACGCCGACCAGCAACGACGGATCGCCGAGGTGGCGCTGCCGGGGCGGTTCCGGCTGCTGGTGGCCGCCGAGTCGGCGGGCGCGCTGATCGCGGTGGAGATGGGCGAGGCCGGTCTGCCGTGGCGCGCCGACGTGCACGACGCGCTGCTGGTGGAGATGCTCGGGTCGCGCTCGGCCGCGGGCGCCCCGCCGCGCAGGCTCGGTGAGCTGGCGGAGAAGATCAGCCAGGCGTTCGGCGATCACCGGATGCACGTGGACTCCCCCGCCGACGTGCTGCGCGCCTTCGCCAAGGCGGGCTTCAAGCTCAGCTCGACCCGCTCGTGGGTGCTGCGCGACGTCGACCACCCGGCGGTGCCGTTGTTGTTGGAGTACAAGGAGCTCTACCGCATCCACGTCGCGCACGGCTGGTCCTGGCTGGCCTCGTGGGTCCACAGTGGACGGTTCCGCGCGGAGTACGTGCCGGGCGGCGTGGTGTCCGGCCGCTGGGCGACGCGCGGCGGCGGAGCGCTGCAGATCCCCCGCAAGGTGCGCGGCGCGGTGATCGCCGACGAGGGCTGGAAACTGGTGGTGGCCGACGCCAGCCAGCTCGAACCGCGGGTGCTCGCGGCGATGGCGGCCGACCACCGGCTCGCCGCGGCGGCGGGCGACGGGGACCTGTACGCGGCGCTGGCCGCGGATGCCTTCGACGGGGACCGGGCGCGGGCGAAGCTGGGCATGCTCGGGGCGCTCTACGGCCAGACCTCGGGCGGGATCGGCCCGCTGCTGGCCACGCTGCGGCAACGGTTCCCGGCCGCGATGGGGTACGTGGAGCACGCGGCGCAGCTCGGCGAGAGCGGTGCCCTGGTGCGCTCCTACCTGGGCCGCACCTGCCCGCCCGCCTCGGTTTCGGTGTCCCTGGAGGGCTCCGAGCCCGCGTTCGAAGCAGCGGAGAGTCCCTCGGACGACCGCAAAGCCCTGTCCGCCGCCCGCGCCCGCGGCCGGTTCACCCGCAACTTCGTGGTGCAGGCGACCGCGGCGGAGTGGGCGTTGGCGATGCTGGCCAGCCTCCGCGCCACCCTGCACGACATGGGCGAGGCGGAACTGGTGTTCTTCCAGCACGACGAGGTGATCGTGCACTGCGCGGCGGGCAACGCCGACAAGGTGGTGACCGCGGTGCACGACGCGGCGGTGACCGCGACCCGCCTGCTCTTCGGCGACACCCCCGTGCGCTTCCCCCTCGAAGCCAAGGTCGTCGACTGCTACGCCGACGCGAAGTGACCGTTGAAGTTCCGGCGTCTTCAAGTACACCGCACCCCACCCACCAGCGTCTTCAACCGCCCCCAACCTCGCTGAGCGCCTCGGGTTGGGGGCGGAAAAAGACTGCTGAGGCGGGGGTTCGTGGTACTTGAAGACGTCGGTACCCCTGCGCGGGCCAGTGCGCTGAGCCGCAGGTTTGCTGTGGTTAGTGGTGTGTCGCGCGGGGGGTTCGGTGTACTTGAAGACCGCTGTACTTGAAGACTGCTGTACTCAGGTGAGGAGGTGGCGTTCGTAGGCGGCGGCCACGGCCTCGGTGCGGCTGCCCGCGCGGAGCTTGGCCATGATCCGGGTGAGGTGCACGCTGACCGTCTTCTCGCTGATGTAGAGCTTCTCTCCGACCTGGCGGTTGGTGTTGCCCTTGGCGACCAGGTCCAGCACCGCGCGTTCGCGGGGCGTCAGCGGGTTGATCACCGGGCGCTCCTGCGCGACGGCCTCGCCAAGGGCCAGCCTGCCGCGCTTGGCGAACTGGCGGAGCGCGTCGCGCAGCGGGACCGCGTCGAGGCGCTCGGCCACCTCGTGCGCCAGGCACAGCTCCGTGGTCGCGGCCTCGCGGTCGCCCGACTGCAACAGGGCCTCGGCCAGCCTCCACCGGGCGACGGCCTCCTGGTAGACGTGGCCGTAGCCGAAGGCGCGCACCGTCTCGCGCCACGCCTCGGGATCGTTGCGGCCGCGCAGCCGCAGCGCCTCCGCCTCGGCCCTGGCCACCCACGCCCGCCCCTCCGGTCCGAGCTGACCGCTGCGCGGCCTGCCGAGGCGGACGGTGTCGCGGACGAACTCCAGCATCTCCATGCCGGAGCGGACCGCGTCCTGCTCGGCCTCGGTGTTGCCGCGGTGCCGGGCCTGCTTGGCCAGCTCGGTGTAGGAGACGACGCCGAGGGTGCCCAGCCAGATGCCGCGGATGCCCCACTCGTCGTACTCGCGCTGCACCCGCACCGCGTTCTCGATCCGGGCGGCGGCCTCCGCGGGCCTGCCCCGCCACAGCTCCATCTCGGTGACGCACGGGTCGATCAGCACGAGGGTGAGCGGGTCGCGCCGCCACTGCTCGCCGAACTGGCGCAGCATCGAGCGCACCTCGGCGTAGCGACCCCGGCCCACCTTCACGTGCAGGTCCGCGGCGGCCACCTCGGCGGCGGCCAGGTCCGGGACCGCCCGGCCGGGCAGTTCGGCGGCCGCCTCCGCGCCGTCCCAGTCGCCGAGCATGTAGCGCACGACCACCTGGAGCAGGCGCACCTCCAGGCCGTAGACGCTCCAGGTGAGGCCGACCTGCTCGGCCCGCGCGGCGCCCTCGTCGATCATGACCTGCGCGCTGGCCAGGTCGCCCTGGTCGTAGAGGTTGACGCAGAGGTTGTACCAGGCGCGCAGCTCCACCGAGAGCGCCCCGGCCTGCACCGCCCGGTCCCGGGCGATCAGCTGCCGCTCGCGGGCCTTCTCCGGCCGGGCGGCGAACTCGTCGAAGATCGCCAGCGAGATCTGCGCGTCGGCCTCCGCGCCGTGCGCGCCCGACGCCTTGGCCACGCGCAGCGCCTCCTCGGCGTAGCCCATCGCCACGTCGTCGGCCACGCCGAGGTGGGTCGCGACGCGGGAGCGCACCGAGAGCACCCACGCCTTCACCGCGCTGTCCGGCTCGTCGCGGACCAGCTCCCACGCACGCTCGATCGCCGTGGCCGCGTTCTCCAGCTTCGCGTCGGCCCAGAGCAGGTACTGGGAGTACATCCGCAGCGAGTCCGCGAGCACGGTGCGGTCGCTGTCCTCCTCGGTGAGCTGGACCAGCGAGCGGGCGTACGCGACGGCGCGGTCCACCTCGCCCGCCTGGGACGCCATGTAGGCGACCTTCCTGGTCAGGGTCGGCTCGTCGGTGCCCGCCACCGTCGCCGGATCGGGCACGGCCTGCCACAGCTTCAACGCCTGCTCGTAGTAGTACAGCGCCTCGGCGTACGCGCCCGAGGCCTTGGCCTCCGACGCGGCGCGCACCGAGGCCGACAGCGCACGCGGCAGGTCGTGGCTCTCCAGGCTGTGGTGGGCCAGGGCCGCGGCGGACCCGCGCTTGTCCAGGGTGCCGGCGGCGCGCTGGGCGTAGGCGCTGTGCAGCCGCACGCGCTCGCCAGGCAGCAGGTCGCCGTAGACGGCCTCGCGCAGCAGCGCGTGCCGGAAGACGTAGCGCTCCTCGCCCTCGCTGAAGACCAGCACGTGGTGGGCGACCGCCTCGCGCAGCGCCGCCTCCAGATCGGCCTCGGCGAGGTCGCAGACCTCCTGCAGCCGGGAGTGCCGCACCCAGCGGCCCGCCACCGAGGCGGTCCTGACCACCTGCTGCGCGTGCGGGCCGAGGGCCTCCACCCTTGCCAGCAGCACGTCGGCGAGGCCGATCGGCATGTTCCGGCAGGAGTCGGTGCCCGCCCACGCCGCGACCAGCTCCTCGGCGAAGAACGCGTTGCCCTCGGACTTGGCCGCGATCTCGGCGATCTTCTCCTCGGGCAGGTCGCGCTCGGCCAGCTGGGCGACGAAGGAGCGGGCCTCCTTGGCGTCGAACGGAGCCAGGTCCAGCCGCTCCACCGCGGGCAGCCGGACCAGCTCGGCCAGCAGCGGCCGGAGCGGGTGCCTGCGGTGCAGGTCGTCGGTGCGGTAGGTGGCCACCACCAGCACGCGCTGCGAGCGCAGCCGGGACAGCAGGAAGGAGGTGAGGTAGCGGGTGGAGCTGTCGGCCCAGTGCAGGTCCTCCAGCACCACCACGACGCAGCGCTCGGTGGCCAGTTCGGTGATCAGCCCGTGCACGGCGTCGAAGAGCTGGAGCTGGCCGAGGTCCTGCTCCAGCCTGCGGTCGGCGCCGGAGACGTGCGGTGGGGCCTCGACCAGGTCGGGGGCCAGCCTGCCCAGCGCGGGGCGGGCCTTGACCAGGTGCACCTCGTCCTCGCCGAGCTGGCCGAGCAGCTCGACGTAGGGCAGGTAGGGCAGGCCGGTCTCGCCCGCGTCCAGGCACCGGCCGACGAGCACCCTGGCGCCCTCGGCGAGCGCGTGGTCGGAGAGCTCGGCGACCATCCTGGACTTGCCGACCCCGGCGTCACCCGCGAGCAGGACGGCGGCGGCCGTCCCGCGTTGTGCTTGCTGCAGGGCGGAGCGCAGTCGCCGTAGCTGCGAACTGCGCCCCACCAGCGGAATTCCGGACCCTAGGCGCGACACATCCAGGATGCTCGCACAGGGGTCAGACACTGCGCGGCCGAATTGCGGGTGACTCGCCTCGCTCCGCCCGGCCGCGTGTTCGTGCTTCGGCGAGGTGCTGCCACCAGCTTTCGAAGGTGGTGCGGTACGCCGCGCCGCGATCGGCGGTCAGGCGCTCCCTGCGGTAGTCGATCTCGGCCTGGATGGCGTCGGTGTTGTTGCTGTAGTGGCTCATGGAGAAGAGGTTCGCGGTAAGGCGGGGGCGGTCACATCAGATGATCACGTAAGTTCCCGCCCCCACCCCCTTACTTACCCGCGGTTAACCCGTACGGGGGCCTTACCCCGCTAGCAGTTCTTCGAGGTCAGGGTCTGCGTCGGGTAGCCGAAGGTGACGCCGTTGAACACGGCCTTGCGGATGTTGCCGGGGTAGCCCTCACCCTGGCGGACCTCGTAGTGCAGGTGTGCGCTGATGTTGTTGCCCGGCCTGCTGGTCTTGCCGACGGTGCCGATGCGCTGGCCCTGCGCGACGGCCTGGCCCACGGACACGCTGCGGACGTTGAGGTGCGCGTAGTAGGTCGCCCAGCCGCCGCCGTGGTCGATCTTCACGAGGTTGCCGTAGCCGTTGACGGAGCCTTGGTGGGAGGAGATCACCACGGTGCCCGCGGCGGCCGCGACGACCGTGTCGCCGAGGTCCGCGTCCGGGCTGCTGCCGCGGTTGAGGTCGAGTTCGTAGGAGCGGTGCGCGCTGCTGTTGCTGGAGTTGCCCGTCCAGCTCTGCCCGCAGGGGAACGGGAACTGGAAGTTCGTCGACCTGCTTGCGGGGTCGGCTGTTGATGCAGTGGCGGCGTTCACTGGAGTCAGACTCACCAGGAGGCTCGCGCCAACGATCGTCGTCGCCATGAGTGCACGCATGACCGCACGTCCTTTCGGCAGGGTGAAAGGGCAGGGGTGGCGCGCAGTGAACTGCCGGGCACTTGTGTCACGCTGGTGTGACCGAGGCCACTGAGCCGCTTGGTGCATGCTGTGCTGGACCGAACGGCCACCTGGCTGAAAAGGTTTGCGAGCGAGCAACCAGAAGGGCCCGTGACGACGTACAAATCGCGTTACGTACAGCAGCGACCCGAGCGCGGGGGCGGTGGGCCATGAGCACGACCGAGATGAGCTTCCGGGTACTCGGACCCTTGGAGGTCGCCGCGGGCGGCCGCGCGCTCTCGCTCGGCGGGGCCAAACCGCGGATGCTGCTGGGCAGCCTGCTGCTCAACCCCAACCGCCTGGTCTCGACGGACCTGCTGGTCGAGGTGTTGTGGCCACATTCCCCGCCCCGCTCGGCCGTGGCGAACCTGCGCACGTACGTGAGCACGCTGCGCGCGGGCCTGCGCGGCGGCGTCGACGGCCACGGGGACCGCAAAGAGGACCGGATCAGGGCGCTGACCTCGGGTTACAGCCTGCACGTCGAGCCCGAGGAGCTGGATCTGCTGCGCTTCGACCAGCTGGTCGAGCAGGCGCAGCGGGACCGTTCGACCGGGCGGCCGGAACGCGCGCTGGAGCTGTTGCGGCAGGCGGGTTCGCTGTGGCGGGGGCGGCCGTTGGAGGGCCTTCCGTCCAGCCCGGGGTGGCAGTCGGCCCTGGGCAGGCTGGCCGAGCGCAGGCTGGCCGCGACCGAGGAGCGGTTGGCGCTCCAGGTCGCCACGGGCGAGTACACCAACGCGATCGCCGAGTTGCAGGGCCTGCTGGAGGAGCACCCGTTCCGCGAGGAGCTGTGGCGGCAGCTGATGCTGGCGCTGCACGGCAGCGGGCGGCGGGCCGAGGCGCTGCACGCCTACACCGTGGTGCGGCGGCGGCTGGCCGACGAGCTGGGCGTGGAGCCGGGCCCGGAGCTGCGGCACGTGCACCGGCTGGTGCTCAGCGGGGAACGGGCCGAGGAGCCGGGCGCGGTCGAGATCGAACCGCAGCACGTCTGCCAGCTGCCGCCGGACACCCCGGACTTCACCGGGCGCACGCAGCAGCTCGGGGACCTGCTGGGGACCCTGGCCGAGCCGGACCGGATGCCGATCGCGATCGTGGTGGGTGCCCCCGGGATGGGCAAGACGACCCTCGCGACGCACGCGGCGCACCGGCTGCGCTCGCGCTTCCCCGACGGCCAGCTCTACGTCGACCTCGGCGGGACCACGCGCAACCCGCGCGATCCGGCGACCGTGCTCGCCGAGCTGCTGCGGTCGCTCGGCGTGCCGGGCGCCGCGGTGCCGGAGGGCGCGCACGAACGGGCCGCGCGGTTCCGCTCGCTGCTGGCCGACCGCCGGATGCTGGTGGTGCTCGACGACGCGGTGAACGCGGCGCAGGTGCGGCCGCTGCTGCCGGCCACCGCGGGCAGCGCCGTGCTGGTGACCAGCCGCTCGCGGATCGCCGAGCTGCCCGGGGCGCACCAGGTCGAGCTGGGCGTGTTCACCCCGGCGGAGGCGATGACGCTGCTCGGCTCGATCGCCGGGCGGGAGCGGGTCTCCGGCGACGAGGACGCCTGCGACCGGCTGCTGGAGGCGTGCGGGCTGCTGCCGCTGGCGATCCGGATCGCCGGGGCGAAGCTCGCCGGGCGGCAGGGCTGGCCGCTGCGGGTGCTGGCCGACCGGCTGGACGACGAGTCGCGGCGGCTGAACGAGCTGCGGCTGGGCGAGCTGGGCGTGCGGGCCAGCGTCGACCTGAGCTACCGCGGCCTGGCTCCGCGGGCGGCCCGCGCCATGCGGCTGCTGGGCCTGCTGGAGGGCCCGTCGCAGCCGGGCTGGGTGGTCGGCGCGCTGCTGGGCTCCGAAGGCGGCACCGACTACGACGACGCGCTCGACCAGCTGGTGGACGCGAACCTGCTGCGGTTGGCCGGGGTGGACTGCTCGGGGCAGCCGCGCTACGCCATGGCCGACCTGCTGCGGGTCTACGCGCGGGAGATGCTGCGCGCCGATCCGGTCGCGGAGCGGGAGGCGGCGCTGGAGCGCGTCGCGGGCGGCTGGCTGACGCTGGCGGAGCGGGCCTGCGCGCACCTGCCGACCAGCATCTTCGCCCCGGCCACCGGCGCCGCGCCGAGGTGGAGCCCGGAGGCCGCGGTGCTGCGGCTGGTGACCGCCGATCCGGTCGGCTGGCTGACCGCGGAGACGCAGGCGCTGGTCGCCGCGGTCGAGCAGGGTCCGCGCGGGGCCGCGCAGGAGCTGGCCGCGTGCCTGGTGCCGTGGTTCGACCTGCGCAGCCACTTCGACGAGTGGCGGCGCACGCACGACGCCGCGCTGGTCGGGGCACGGGAGGACCGGGACCACTGGGGCGAGGCGGTGCTGCGGCGCGGCCTCGGCCAGCTCGCGCTCTACCAGGACCGCTATCCCGAGGCGATCGAGCAGTTCCAGCGCTCGCGCGGGCTGTTCGACTCCGTCGGCGACGAGCACGGCGCGGCGATCGCGGTGTCCGGGCTGGCCGCGGTGGACCGGGTGCTCGGGCGCACCGAGGAGGCGCTGCGCAACTGCACCGCCGCGCTGCGGATGTTCGTCAACGCCGGGGACCGGCACGGCGAGGCTTACGCGCGCAACGTGCTCGGCGTGATCCACCTGAGGGCGGGCAGGCACGCGGCGGCGCTCGGCGAGTTCTCCTCGGCGCTGCGGCTGTCCAGGGCGCTGGCCGACCGGCACCGCGAGGCACACGTGCTGCACGAGCTGGGGATGCTGCACTTCACCCTCGGCCGCACCTCGGCGGCGGTGGCCGAGACCGAGCGGGCGCTGGGGATCTTCGAGGCGATCGGCGACACCCAGGGCGAGGTCTACGCGCGCCAGCAGCTCGGCGGGATGCACGCGCGGCTGGGTGACGAACCGCGGGCGGCGGCGCTGCTGCGTACCGCGTTGGAGGGGCACCGGCGGATCGGTGACCGGCGTGGCGAGGCGAGCACCGCGCAGTCGCTCGGCGAGCTGCACCAGGCCGCTGGCCGGATCGACCCGGCCCGCACGCACCTGGCGCTCGCCCGGCAGTTGTGGCGTGAGCTGGGCGCTGAGGAGCAGGCGGCCGAACTCACGACGGCGCTGGCCACCCTCGGTTAGCCGGGCGACAAGCCGGGAACAAGGGCGTGGAGGCACGGTTGGGCCGGTCGGACCCAACCGTACGGCAAGTATTTACAAGTCAGCCCTTGATCACGAAAATCGCTGACATCTCGGAGACGACACAGTCGGAGGGTCACGCATGGGCTGGCGCCGAACGCTGACGGCACTGCTGGGCACGCTCGCCATGGGCGCGGTGCTGGTCATCCCCGCCTCGGCGGCGGACCAGGACGCGGCACTCTGCCCGGCGCCGAAGAAGTCGCTGCGCGGGCTGTGGCTGGCCAGCGTCGGCAACATCAACTGGCCGAGCGCCCCCGGCCAGCCCGCCGAGCAGGTGCGCGCCGAGTATCGCGGTCTGCTCGACGGCGCGCGGCGGATCCGGGCCAACGCCGTCTTCGTCCAGGTCCGGCCGACCGCGGACGCGCTCTACCCCTCCGAGTTCGAGCCGTGGTCGCACTGGCTGACCGGCGAGCAGGGCAAGGACCCTGGCTGGGACCCGCTGGCGTTCGCGGTCCGCGAGGCGCACGCCCGCAACCTCGAGTTCCACGCGTGGTTCAACCCCTACCGCGTCAGCAAGCAGGGCGACATCACCAAGCTGGCGCCCAACCACCCGGCGCGGCTGCACCCGGAGTGGGTGCTGAAGTACGGGGACGGGCTCTACTACAACCCCGGAGTGCCGGAGGTGCGGGCCTTCGTCGAGAAGGTGATCGTCGACGTGGTGCGCCGCTACGACATCGACGGCGTGCACTTCGACGACTACTTCTACCCCTATCCCGTTGCGGGACAACAACTCGACGACGAGCGGGCCTACAAGGAGCACGGGGCGGGTTTCCCGAACCGGGCCGACTGGCGGCGGGACAACGTGGACCGGCTGGTCTCCGGGCTCGCCGCGAAGATCAAGGCGGCCAAACCGTGGGTGACCTTCGGCGTCAGCCCGTTCGCGGTGTGGCGCAACGGGAAGACCGACTCCTCCGGTTCGGACACCGCCGCCGGGATCGAGACCTACGACGACCTCTACGCCGACACCAGGAAGTGGATCAGACAGCGCTGGATCGACTACGTGGCGCCGCAGACCTACTGGCACATCGGGTTCCCGGCCGCGGACTACGTGAAGCTGGTGGACTGGTGGAGCCGCGAGGTGCGCGGTACCGGCGTCGCGTTGTACCTCGGCCAGGCGGCGTACCGGATCGGCTCCGCCACGAGTCCACAGTGGACTGACCCGGAGGAGATGCCGCGCCAGCTCAGGCTTTCCTCGGCGGTACCCGAGGTCGGCGGGCACATCTACTTCCAGGTCCACAGCGTGCTGGCCAACCCGTTGGGCTTCCGGGACCGGCTCAGCGACGACATCTACCGCACGCCTTCCCTCGTGCCACCGCGCTCCGCCGTGCCGGGCTGGGGACGGCCCTGGGCGCCCACCGCCTTCGTGGCGCGCGCCGACGGCGGCCACCAGGTGCGCATCCGGCCCACCGGGCTGCCGTCCGCGTACTACGCCGTCTACCGGACGGAGCGACGCGGCTGCGCGACGATGCTGGACACCGTGCGCGCGGATGCCAACGGTGGCGCGGTGTTCGTCGACCGCTCCGCGCGGCCCGGTGTCACCTATACGTACCTGGTGACGGCCGTCGACCGGGGTCACCATGAAGGACCAGCCGGAAAAACCCGGCCCATCACCGCCTGACCGACGAGACCACCCACGAGCGACTGCGGGAGCGTGCGATGCCGAACCACTCCATCCGCTGGCTGCGGCTGGCCCTGGCCGGGCTGACCGGGACGGCGCTGCTGACCTCGATGACGGTGACGCCCGCGGGGGGCTCGCCGGAACCCGAGGCGCGACCGGGCAACTCCTCCGTCGACTTCCACGAGTGGCGCTCCCCGTGGGCGTGGCGCGCCGGGCAGCTCGAAGGCGTCGCCGTGGTGCCGACCGGCGGCGTGGTGATAAACCGTCCACAAGGGACAGTGGACTACACCGACCCACACACGCAGACGACCAGGACCTACGAGTACTCGCGGTGGACATCACCCGCGTACCAGCAGAAGTTCGCCGCGACGGAACTCGTCGCGTCGTGGAACGCCAGCACCCCCGCCGGAACCTGGCTCCAGGTGGAGATGCGCGGGAAGACCGCGGCGGGCGCGGAGACGAAGTGGTACGTGATGGGCCGGTGGGCCTCCGGGGACACCGACATCCGCCGCACCAGCGTGCCCGGCCAGGGCGACGCCACCGGCAACGTCGACGTGGACACCTTCGTGGCCAAGAGCGGTCAGCCGCTCAGCGGCTACCAGCTGCGGGTCACCCTGTACCGGTTGCCCGGCAGCACCGCCAGCCCGCACGTGCGCATGGTCGGCGCGATGACCTCGGCCATCCCGGAGCGGTTCACCGTCCCGATCAGCCCGGCCGGCGGCGCGTGGGGCGTCGAACTGCCGGTGCCCAGGTACTCGCAGAACATCCACCGCGGCAAGTACCCGGAGTACGGCGGCGGCGGTGAGGTCTGGTGCAGCCCGACCTCCTCGACCATGGTGCTGGAGTACTGGGGCCGTCGTCCGTCCAAACAGGACATGGCGTGGATCGAGCCCGGCTACGTCGACCCCTCGGTGGCGCACGCGGCGCGGTACAACTGGGACTACGACTACGAGGGCGCGGGCAACTGGCCGTTCAACACCGCCTACGCGGGCAGCTACGGGATGGACGGGCACATCACCCGGCTGTCCTCGCTTCGCGAGCTGGAGCGCTACATCCTCCAGGGCATCCCGGTGATCACCTCGCAGTCGTTCCTGGCCAGCGAGCTGGACGGGGCGGGCTACGGCACCTCGGGGCACATCATGGTGGTGGTCGGCTTCACCAAGGACGGCGACGTGATCGCCAACGACCCGGCCTCGCCGAACAACCCGGCCGTGCGGCACGTGTACAAGCGGGCCCAGTTCGAGACGATCTGGCAGCGCACCAAGCGCCACCTCGCCAACGGCTCGATCGGCGGCGGCCCCGGCGGCATCGCCTACATCATCCGCCCACCCCACTACCCCCTCCCCCGCTAACCCCCTCCCTGGTGTTTTGCCCTGAACGGGTCGTTCGGGGAACCCAATGCCCCCAACGACCCGTTCAGGGAACCTAACGCCCCGAACGACCCGTTCAGGGAATCCAACGCCCCAAACGCGGCGTTGGCGTGCGGGGCGGGAGTGGCGCGAGCGCGGCACGGTGCGGGAGCGGAAGCCGGTGAGTGTCAGACCCCGTGCGTAGCGTCCGCGGACATGGACGAGAACAACCTGTGGCGGCTGGTCGAGGAGGCGGCGGCGGGCGCCGCGGACGTCGAGGAGCAGGCGGAGCGGCTGACCGAGCTGCTCACCGGGCTGGCGCCGATCGAGGTGGTGGAGTTCGAGCGCCTCTTCGAGGTGCAGCTGGCGCGGGCCGACCGGTGGGACCTGTGGGCGGCGGCCTACGTGGCGCTCGGCGGGTGCAGCGATGACGGGTTCGACTACTTCCGCTCGTGGCTGATCTCGTTGGGGCGCAAGGCGTTCGAGGTCGCGCTGGCCGATCCCGACGCGATGGCCGGGCTGGGCTACGACGACGAGGACTTCGGCGACGGCGAAGCGCTGATGTGCGCGGCCGGGCGCGCCTACCGGCGGTTGACCGGAGAGGAGCTGCCCGAGGTGGCCCTGCCCCCGGGGGACACCACCGGGGAGCCCTTCGACGGTGACGACTGGGACGGCCTGGTGCTCCGGTTCCCCAGGATCGCGGCCCGTTTCGACGTGACGTGAAACCGCTAGGGCGGGGAAAACCCCCGCCCTAGCGTTGTCCCGCAAAGGAAAGGAGGTCACTGCACCCGGGAGAGCAGCTTCTCCATCAGGCCCTTGGCGACGTCGCAGGCGCCGCCCTTGTCGGAGAAGCGTCCGTTGCGGACCTCGATGCCCGCGCCTCCCTTGGACAACGGCATCACCACGATGCAGTACGGCTCCTTGGCCGCTCCGAAGGTGGACTCCCGCTGGGCGCCCGCCTTGCCGGAGATGGTCACGGGCACGCCGTTGTTCACCGACTGGGGACCGTACTGCGGGCCCCACAACACATCGACGAGGAAGATCGTTCTGCCCTGGGGCGCGTTCCCGCCACCGGGGTCGACCGCGATCTTCCCGCTGTTCTCGAAACGGCAGTGCAGGGTGAACGCCGAGCTGGGTTCGACCTGCTGCGCCTTCGCCGCGTTGGTGCCCCGCATCGGCGCGGGGAAGTCCTCCCACTTCAGGGTGGTGCAGGGGTCGAACGGTGCCCCGGCCTCCTTCCAGTCCTTGACCGGGTACTGGTCACCGAGCGCGATCACCGCGCGCGGCGGTTTCGGCGGTGCCGGTTGCGCGGGGGCGTTCTCGCCCTCTGCCGCGCCCTGCGGCGCCGGTGAGCCGACCACGGTGCTCGTGCACCCCGACAACACCAACGCGCACAAAGCCGCGACGACCAGTCGGGTTCTCACAGCGCCCCCTTGACCACGAGTTCGGCCGCGGGCTGCGCCACGTCACACGTCTTCGCCGTCACGGTGATGACCTGGACGTCCCGCCCGTTGGGGTCGCTCGCGAACCGCTCGGGCACCATCGTCGGGTCGTACTGGACGTCGACCTGGCACGACTTGTCGATCATCCGTTCCGGCGCCACCGAACCCGGTTTGCCCGCGACGGTGATCGGCTGCTTCGCCTGGTGCGCGGGGTTGTCCGCCCAGCGGAAGCTGATCTGGATCTCCTCGGGCAGCGTCCGCGTCTGCATGTTGAACGGGGTCACCTCCAGCGCGCACATGTACGGCGAGATCGACTTCATCTTCGGCTGCACGCCGGGCTTGGCGAAGCGCTTGGCCAACTCGGGGATGGCCGCGCACGGGTCCTTGGTGGGCAGGACGAGCTCCGGCTTGGTCGCGCCCTCGCCGCGCTTGGACGGGGTCAGCCAGTAAGGCACCAGCTTCATCAGGTACGCCTTGGCGACCTCGCACTGGGGCTTCGGCGGCGGCTCGTCGTTCCTGCCCCGCCAGCTCACCGACAGCTGCACCGGGAGCGTGGTGGCGTCACCGAGCACGGCCCACGCGCAGCTCTGGTCGGGAATGCCGCCGACCCGGTCCGCGCGGCGGGCGAAGGTCCGCCCGTGCAGCTCCATCGTCTCCGCGTTGTCCCGCTTGGACACCGTCACCGAGGTGGAGACCGAGATCGACCACGACCGCGAGGTGGTGCCCGGGGTCGGCTCCACCGTCATCGAGCACGAGTCGAACTCCCGCAGGGTGACGTCCCTCGGCGGGGCGTCGAAGACCTCCTTCACCGACTCCGGGTCCAGCAGCGCGCACGTGTCGATCGTGCGCTTCACGGCGTTCTCGGCGAGCCGTTCCTTCGTCAGCGAGTCGACCGCCACACCGTCGGTCGGCCCCTGGCCCGGGGGCTGGGCCAGCAGCGGCCCGGCCCCCGTCGAGAGCGCCACGGTCAGGCACACCAGCCCGACCGTGGCGATCCGGTGTGTCCTCATGCCATTCCCTCGCTCACTGCACCCGCGAGGCCAGCGTCTCCGCCAACTTCTTCGCCGTCTCGCAGGTGTTCATCGTCGTCTTGAACCGGCCGTTGCGGAGCTGGAGCCCGGCGGAGCCGTTGCCCAGCTTGACGATCACGGTGCAGAACGGGTCCTTCACCGCGGTCCCGCCGGTCTGGGTCTCCTTGAACGCGGCGGGTTTGCCCGCGAGGGTCGTCGTGGTGCCGCCGAGACCCTCCGGTGAGATATCGGTACCCCACACCACGGTCACCTCGAACATCGGGCTCCAGCCCGGCGGCTTCTGCTCGGTCGTCCTGGGCGGCGGCGGGGCCGGGTTGTTGGGGTCCGGCGGCGTCGGCGCGTCGAAGCTGATCGACTCGTTGGCGTGGAACCGGCAGGCCGTCTTGTACGGGTCGCCCTTGCGGACAACCTGCAGCTCCGGGGGCTTCGGCTGCTTGGGCCGGGCCTCCTGCGGGAAGTCCTCCCACTTCAACGTCGTGCACGTGTCGAAGGGCGCGCCGACGCTCTTCCAGTCCGGCGGCGGGACCTGGTCGCCGAGCCGGATCTTCGGGCGCTCCGGCCGCGGCCCGCCCGGGGCCTGGATGAGGATGTCGCCGATTGAGGGGACAGCGGCGGCACCGCCCGCGGGCTCGGCGACGCCCTTGATCTGCGGGCCGCAGCCGGCCAGCGCGGTGAGCACCACCATGCTCAGTGCGATAGTCGTCTTCCTCATGCCAGCGCCACCTTCGTCACGATCTTCGCCGCTTCCTCGGCGGTCTGGCAGTCGGGGGCGGCCACCTGGACCACCTGCACCCGGTCGACCGCCGGGATCTTCATCGCGTCGTACTGCACCTGCACCATGCAGGAGCCGAGGGAGCGGGCGGTGTGGTCCTCCACCTTCGCGGGCTTGCCCTCGATCTGGACCTGGCGCGACGGCGCGCCCCCGCTGATGCCCTCCGCCGGGTCGATGCCCCACTTGTAGTCGATCGAGATCTGCGGCTTGGTCTTCTTGCCGGGGGCGTACCTGCTGCTGAACGACAGGGTGCAGGTGTTGGGCGACATCCCGGTCACGATCGCCGACGGCTGCTCCCCCTCGACGGACATGGACCTGAACTTCTCGACCAGCTCCTTGACCGGAGCGCACGGGTCTTTGCTCGCCAGCGGCAGCTGCGGTTCGGTCTGTGCCTCGGAGCGCAGTGGCGGGTTGGCGAAGAACGGCGCGATCGCGGTCATGTACTCCTTGGCCGCCTCGCAGGAGTCCTTCGGCGGGGTCTCGGTGGACATCCCGCCCCAGTTGACCTGGAGCTGGAGCGTCTTCGTCTTGCTGGTCTGCATGACGAAGTCGCAGCCGGGCGTGCTGCCCGGGGCGCTCTTCTTGCCGTGGAACTTCCGGCCCGCGGCGTCCAGGACGGTGGCACCCGCGACGTCGTCCTCCAGGAACGGCGAGCCGACGCGGGTGTAGATCCGCCAGCCGCGCGAGCCGGTGCGGTCCAGGTTCACCCGCAGCAGGCAGCTCGTGAAGTCGGACGGCTCGATCAGGGCGACCGCGTCGCCGAAGACCTTCGCTGCCGCGGTCGGGTCGTGCAGCGCGCACGGGTCCCAGGTGCGGTAGATGGCCATCTCAGCCATGTTCCTGCGCGACTCGGGGTCCGCCTGGACGCTCCCGAGGTCGGTCGAGGCGGCTCCCGCGGGCGCGGCACCACCGCCCTGCTCCGGGTTCTGCGACGGTGGCGCGGCGGGTTCACCGCTGCACCCGGTCGCCAGCACCGCCAGCGCGAGCGCGCCGACAACCGCGCGCCGCGACGTTCGTTGGATTGAGGACGAACTCACCAGACCCCCACAGGTCACGGATCCACAGTGGACGGAGAAGCGAGAAGAAGCTTCCGTCAGAACACAGCGGACGAGCCCATGCGATCGTCCCCTCGCCGGTGCCGCCGGGAGCACTCTAGCCCAGATGGAGCGGTCGAACGCGCGAAACCCCACACGCGGGCGCGTGTGGGGTTTCGGCGGGCGGTGCGGTTCAACCGCGCAGCGCGGCTCCGGTCCGCTCGGCGGCCAGCGCGACGGCGGCGTCGCGCGCCTCGGTGGCCTCCTCGACGGTGAGGGTGCGGTCCGGCGCGCGCAAGCGCAGTGAGAAGGCCAGCGACCGCTTGCCCTCGCCGACCTGTTCGCCGGTGTAGACGTCGAAGAGCCGGACGTCCTCGACCAGATCGCCGCCACCGGCCACGATCGCGTCGGTGACGTCGGCGACCGGAACGGTCGCGTCAGCCACCAGTGCCACGTCCAGCAGCACCGGCGGGTACGGCGAGACCACCGGCGAGGGCCGCTCGTCGGTCAGCGGCAACCCGTCCAGGTCCAGCTCCATCGCGCAGGTCCGCGCGGGCAGCCCGAGCGCCTCCACCACCTTCGGGTGAAGTTCGCCCGCGTGCCCGACCACGGCGTCGCCGATCCGCAGCGCGGCGCAGCGGCCCGGGTGCCACGGCGCGAGCTCGCCCGCGGTCACGGTCAGCTCCACCCCGGCGGCGCGGGCGACGGTCCTGGCCGCCTCCACCGCGTCCGACCAGTTCGCCGCGCGGCCCTTGCCCCACCAGCCCGCGCGCTCGCGCTGGCCGGTGAACACCGCGGCCACGTGCAGCGGCTGCTTGGGCAGCGCGGCCAGCAGCGTGGCCAGTTCGGCGTCGGTGGGCCTGCGGTCCACCGGCAGGTCCGGCGCTGGCACCTGCCGCTCGTCCGGCTGCACGACCTGGCCGACCTGGTAGAGCGCCAGATCGCGCATACCGCGGGAGACGTTGCGCTGCACCGCGTCGAACAGCCCCGGCAGCAGCGTGCCCGCCAGCTCGGGGCGCTCGGCCTCCAGCGGGTTGAGCAGCGAGACGGTCCTGCGGCGCGGGTCGTCCTCGGCCAGGCCGAAGGCGTCCCAGGTCTGCGGGCTGACGAAGGGCATCGGCAGCACCTCGACGTG
The DNA here is from genome assembly GCF_024213555.1 of Allokutzneria sp. A3M-2-11 16. Lineage (GTDB taxonomy): Bacteria > Actinomycetota > Actinomycetes > Mycobacteriales > Pseudonocardiaceae > Allokutzneria. The sequence goes on from NZ_JANAVO010000011.1 coordinate 138,879, forward strand.
CCCGGTCGCGGCGAGCGCGCGGGAGACGGTGCGGCGGCGGCGCTGCGCCGCGGTCAGCCCCCGGCCCGCGGGCGCGGGCGGCAGCACGGAGGGGATGGTGTGGTAGCCCTCCAGCCGCAGCACCTCCTCCACCAGGTCGGCGGGCAGGTTGAGGTCACCGCGCCAGGTCGGCGGGTCGGCGACCACCACGGCGGTGCCGTCGTCGGAGCTGCCGACCTCGATCCGGCAGCCGATCTGGCTCAGCCGCCGCGCGGTCACGCCCCGGCCGTAGTTCACCCCGGCCACCCGGTCCGGCAGCGCCAGCGGGATGGCGATCGCGGCGGGCAGCAGCGGGCGGCCCACATCGGTGCGACCGCGCTCGATCCGCGCGTCGCCGTAGCGGGAGAGCAGCTGCGCGGCCAGCTCCAGCGCGGCGGGCGGCAGCGCCGGGTCGACCAGCCGCTCGAACCGCCTGCTGGCCTCGCTGGGCAGCTTGTGCCGCCGGGCCACCCTGGCGATCGTGGCGGGCTCCCAGTTGGCCGCCTCCAGCAGCACGTCCGTGGTGGAGTCGGTGATCTCGGTGGAGGCCCCGCCCATCACGCCCGCGAGCGAGATCGGGCCGGAGTCGTCGCAGATGATCAGGTCGTCCGGGTCCAGCTCGCGCGACGCACCGTCCAAAGTGGACAGTTTCTCGCCCGCGTTCGCCCTGCGCACCACCAGGGAACCGCGCAACGTGGTGGTGTCGAAGGCGTGCAGCGGGTGGCCGGTCTCCAGCATCACGTAGTTGGTGACGTCCACCGCGAGCGAGATCGGCCGGATGCCCGCCAGCATCAGCCTGCGCCGCATCCACCACGGCGTCGGCGAGGTCGGGTCCAGCCCGGTCACCCGGCGCAGCACGAACCGGCGGCAGCCCTCCAGGTCCTCCACGTGCACCGGGTACACCGCGTCGTCGGCCTCGCCGACGTCGATCATCGCGGGGTCGCGGTAGTCGGCGTCGAAGGCGCACGCCAGCTCGCGGGCCAGGCCGCGGGCGGAGAGGCAGTAGCCGCGGTCCGGGGTGACGGCCAGCTCGATGACGGCGTCGTCGAGGCCGAGCAGCTCCTTGGCGTCATCACCGGGCTGGGCGGTGCCCGAGGGCAGCACCAGGATGCCCGAGTGGTCCTCGCCCAGGGCCAGCTCGGCGACCGAGCAGATCATGCCCTGGCTCATCCGGCCGTAGGTCTTGCGCTCGGAGATGGCGAACCCGCCGGGCAGCACGCAGCCGGGCAGCGCCGCGACGATGGTGTCGCCCTCGCGGAAGTTCCGCGCGCCGCAGATGATCATCTGCGGCTTGACGGTCTCGCCGTCCTCCTCGAGGTTGCCGACGTCGACCTTGCAGTAGCGGATCGGCTTCTTGAAGTCGGTGAGCTCCTCGATCTCCATCACCAGGCCCGCCACCAGCGGGCCGGTGACGCCCGCGAGGTGGTGGACCTCCTCGACCTCCAGCCCGACCCGGACAAAGGCGTCGGCGATCTGCTCGGGCGTGGTCCCCTCGGGCAGGGCGACGTGATCGGCCAGCCAGGACACTGGGATACGCACGGGCTTACGCCTCCGTTCCGAAGGGCAGGGTGAACCGGACGTCACCCTCGACCATGTAGCGCATGTCGGAGATTCCGTTGCGGAACTGGAGAGTCCGGTCGACGCCCATGCCGAAGGCGAAGCCGGAGTAGACCTCGGGGTCGACCCCGCTGGCCCGCAGGACGTTGGGGTGGACCATGCCGCAGCCGCCCCACTCCACCCAGCCCGCGCCGCCCTTCTTCTCCGGGAACCAGACGTCGACCTCGGCGCCGGGCTCGACGAACGGGAAGAAGGCGGGGCGCAGCCGGGTGCGCGAGTTCTCGCCGAACATCGCCCGCGCGAAGGCGTCCAGGGTGCCCTTGAGGTGGGCCATGGTGATGCCCTTGTCCACCGCGAGGCCCTCGATCTGGTTGAAGGCGGGCAGGTGGGTCGCGTCGGGCTCGTCGGAGCGGTAGGTCCGCCCCGGCGCCACGACGTAGACGGGCAGGTCGCGGGTGAGCAGCGCGCGGATCTGCACCGGCGAGGTGTGCGTGCGCAGCACCAGGCCCGAGTCGGCGGGCGCCACGTGGAAGGTGTCCTGCATGGTGCGCGCCGGGTGGTCCTTGACGAAGTTCAGCGCGTCGAAGTTCAGCCACTCGGCCTCGACCTCGGGCCCGTCGGCGACCTCGTAGCCCATCGCGACGAACACGTCGGCGACGTACTCCGACAGCGTGCTGACCGGGTGCCGCGCGCCGGGCTGGACCCGGTCCCACGGCAGGGTCACGTCGACGGCCTCCTCGCGGAGCACGTGCTCGTCCCGCTCGGCCCGCAGCACGGCCAGCCGCTCGTCGTAGGCGGTCTGGACGGCGACCCTGGTCTCGTTGACCCGCTTGCCCGCCTCGGACCGCGCCTGGGGCGGCAGCGCCCCGATCTCGCGGCGCGCGGTCATCAGCGGTGACCGGTCACCGAGGTGCGCGGGCTTGACCGCGGCCAGCGCGTCGAGGTCGGCCGCGGCGGCGAAGTCCTTGCCCGCCTGCTCGACGGCGGCGGTCAGGGTCGCCGGTGAGAGCGCGGCGACTTCCTTGGGATCGTAGGGGTCGTTGGCTCCGGACATGGGTGAAGGCCGCTCCTGATCAGGTCCGCGCTGCCGATTGACGTGCCGCTACCCGCGGTGACGGGCAACAGGCCGATCCTAGGCGACCGCCCCAACCCGCTCGCACTCACCGCACACCCCGCCCAGGTTGGACAGTCTTCAAGTACCCCCGACCCCACCCACAACCGTCTCAAACCGCCCCCAACCCCCAAGCCTTTCGGGCTGAAGGAGTCATTCAGGGGGTGCGCTGCGCGCGGGCGCTCGCGTAGAGGCAGACCGCGGCGGCGGTGGCCAGGTTGAGGCTCTCGGCGGCGCCGTGGATGGGGACGCGCAGCGAGTCGTCGGCGGCGGCCAGGGCCTCGCCGGGGACGCCGTGGGCCTCGCTGCCGAAGAGCCACGCGGTGGGTTCGGCGAGCGCGTCGGCGGTGTCCAGGTCGTCCGCGGCGTTGCCGTCGGCGGCGACCAGGCGCAGCCCGGCGGCGCGGCACGCGTCGAGCACGGCGGTCAGGTCCCGCTCGCGCGCGATCGGCAGGTGGAACAGGCTGCCGGTGCTCGCGCGCACGCACTTGCCGTTGTGCGGGTCGACGGTGTCCCCCGCGAAGATCACCGCGTCGGCCCCGGCCGCGTCGGCGACCCGGCTGACGGTGCCCGCGTTGCCCGGATCGGCGACGCCGACGAGCACGGCCACCAGCCTGGGCGAGCCCGCCAGTGCCTGCGCCAAGGGCACGTCGACGGTATCGCAGACCGCGACAATGCCTTGGGGCGTAACGGTTTCGGAGAGCCCGGCGGCGGCGCGCTCGGTGATCTCGCTCAGCGGCACACCGGCGTCGCGGGCCTCGTCGAGCAGCTCCGGGTTGCGCTCGGCGGCCAGCGCGGTGAAGAACAGCTCGTGCACCCGTCCCGGCCACCGCAGGGCCTCGCGCACTGCCTGGGCGCCCTCGGCGAGGAACCGCCCGGCGCGGGTGCGACCGGCGCGGCGGGCGAGCTGCCGAGCGGCAGCGACCCGCGGCGTGCGCTCGGTGCACACCGCGGGTCGCTCGTGCCGGGTGCTCAGGCCGCGGCCTGGTTCTTGTCCGCGGGAAGCGCGGCGCGGGCGGCCTCGACCAGCGCGGTGAACGCGGCGGGGTCGGAGACGGCCAGCTCGGCCAGGATCTTGCGGTCGACCTCGATCTCGGCGAGGCGCAGGCCCTGGATGAACCGGTTGTAGGTCATCCCGTTCTCGCGCACGGCCGCGTTGATGCGGGTGATCCACAGCTTGCGGAAGTCACCCTTGCGGGCACGGCGGTCCCGGTAGGCGTACCCGAGCGAGTGGAGCATCTGCTCCTTCGCCTTGCGGTACAGCCGGGAGCGCTGGCCGCGGTAGCCGCTGGCGCGCTCCAGGATCGTCCGGCGCTTCTTCTGGGCGTTGACTGCCCGCTTGACGCGTGCCACTGATCAGTCCTGTCGTTCTAGCGGGCAACCTGCGGCCACCCGGAATGTGCGTGGGATGCGGAGGGCTTAGCGCCCGAGCAGTCGCTTGATGCGCGGCGCGTCGGCCTTGGAGACGACCTCGGTGCCCTCGAGGCGCCGGGTCAGCGTGCTCGGCTTCTTCTCCAGGATGTGCCTGCGGCCGGCCTGCTCGCGGCGGAGCTTGCCGGTGCCGGTGACCTTGATGCGCTTGCTCGTGCCGCTGTGCGACTTGTTCTTCGGCATTGTGTCCTCAGTCTTGTGCGGTCGTGCCACCCGTCGGGGTGGCCGTGGTGCTCAGCCCTGCTGCGTGTCCTCGCCAGCGGACTCGCCCGAGTCGCCCGAGTCGTCGGCCGGGAGCGGCCCGCGCGGGCGGGGCTTGATGTGCTTGTGCGGCGCCAGCACCATGATCATGTTGCGGCCGTCCTGCTTCGGGTTGGACTCGACGACACCGAGGTCGACGACGTCCTCCGCCAGGCGCTGCAACAACCGGTAACCCAGCTCGGGTCGGGACTGCTCGCGACCACGGAACATGATCGTGACCTTGACCTTGTGACCGTGTTCGAGGAAGCGCACCACGTTGCGCTTCTTGGTCTCGTAGTCGTGCGAGTCGATCTTCGGGCGGAGCTTCTGCTCCTTGATGACCGTGAGCTGCTGGTTCCTGCGGGACTCGCGGGCCTTCTGCGCGCTCTCGTACTTGAACTTGCCGTAGTCCATGAGCTTGCAGACAGGCGGGCGCGCCTGCGGGGCGACCTCAACGAGGTCGAGATCCGCCTCCTCGGCAAGTCGCAGCGCGTCCTCGATCCGGACGATGCCGACCTGCTCGCCCGCCGGTCCGACAAGGCGGACCTCGGGCACCCGGATGCGGTCGTTGATGCGAGTCTCGGAACTGATGTGGCCTCCTAGGTTCGTGGTGTCCCCGTGCTCGGGGGCGCAGGAAGCGCCGAACCCAGGAACGAGTCCGGCCCCGTCACGTGAACGCACGTGCGGGGCCCGCTGTTCCTACCGATCACGCCACATGGGCGCACACCACCCGCGCACCGCGTCCGCGGTGAGGGCGGGACCGGACCCGGACATCTGGTGTCTGACGACGGTCGATGACTCGGGTGGGAGCGGGGCTCCACTTGCCGCCCCCGCATACACGGGGGCTGGTCGCTCGTGGAAGGGTACCAGGCGTGAATCAGGAGCAGGAAACCGAGCCCGACCAGCAGGTACGTGATCTCGCCGACGTCCCGGCGATCGAGGTGATCAGCCGTTCCGCGGTGCTGCTGATGTCGGCCGCGGCGGAGAAGCTGGGCCTGGCCGACTCCCCTTCGCGGGAGCCCGACCTGGACGAGGCGCGCAGGCTGATCAGCGGCCTCGCCGGCCTGGTCACCGCCTCCGGCGAGTACCTCGGTCCGCACGCCGCCCCGCTCAAGGACGGGTTGCAGTCGCTGCAGCGGGCCTTCCGCGAGGCGTCCGCGGTGCCGGACGAGCCCGGCAAGGGCCCCGGCGAGAAGTACACCGGCCCCGTCTACTGACGGTTCGGGCGCAGACCGAGCCGGACCAGCTCCCGCTCGGCCAGCGCGTCCAGCTCGCCGTTGCGCCAGGCCAGCGCGTCGGCGTTGCTCAGCCGCTTGAGCGGCAGGTTGGCGATCGCCCTCGCGGCCAGCAGCTCGCGGGCGTCGCCGAAGCGCAGCAGGGTCACCGCCGCCGTGGCCTCCCGTACGAACCGGATCCGCCACGGCAGCCACGTCGCCAGCAGCAGCACGAGCGGCAGCAGCACCACGACGAGCGCGAGCCAGAACCCGGTCTGCTCGACCGCGTCGATCTGCCTGCCGCCCGCCGCGATGAGCTGGTCACCCGCGTCGACGCCGGGCGTGAACGCCTTGGCCAGCGACTCCCCGACCAGCGGGATGCGCGCGGCCCACTCGGCGGCTCCGGCGAACACTCCGCGCAGCACAGACCCGGACTCGGCGAGCTTGTCACCGGGCATCCGGAGCTTGAGCACGTTGTCGTAGAGCCTGGTGGCCCCGATGACGGCGAACACCATGACGGTGACCGCGGCGAGGTCCGCGAGCAGTTGACCGGCCCGCCGCCCCGCCTGGTCCGCGTAGAGCTTCACGCCGCCAACGTAGCGGCGCTACTCCATTCGCCGCCCTCAACATCAAATTTGCGAGACCCCACCCCGTTCCCTGAACGACCCGTTCAGGGAATCCAACGCCCCGAACGACCCGTTCAGGGCGCTCAACGCCCCGAACGCGGCGTTGGTCAGGAGAGGACGGCCAGGGCGTCGATCTCGATGAGGAGCCCGGCGGGCAGGCCGACGTAGACGGTGGTGCGCGCGGAGTACGGCTCGGTCATGAACTCGCCGTACGCCTCGTTCATCTCGGCGAAGTGGGCCACGTCGGTCAGGTAGACGCGGATCATCACGGCGTCGTCGAGGGAGGCGCCCGCCTCGGCGAGGACGGCCTGGACGTTGCGCATGGTCTGGCGGGTCTGCTCGGCGACCGTGGTGCCGACGACGTCGCCGGTCTTCGGGTCGAACGCGACCTGGCCCGCGACCTGGAGGATGTTGCCCTTGCGCACGCCCTGGGAGAACTTGGCCACCGGGGTGGGCGCCTCGGCGGTGCGGATCTCCTGCTTGGTCATCTGATGGTCCTTCCTCGGTTAGGTGTTCCCCTGGGCGTCGGGCCGCCAGCCGCAGTCCGCGGAGGCGGCGCGGGCCGCCCCCAGCAGCTCCGGCAGCAACCCGAGCAGTCCTTCGAAGTCGAGCAGCATCTCGGGCACCGACAGCGACATCGCCGCCAGCACCTCCCCGCGCGGTCCGCGCACGGGCGCGCCGATGCAGTGGATGAAGTCCTCGTGCTCCCTGCGGTCCACCGCGTAGCCGCACTGCCGGACCTGCTCCAGCTCGGCCAGGTACGCGTCGGCGTCGGTGATCGTGTTCACGGTGAGCTTCGGGTACGGGATGGAGCGGGCGATCGCGCGGCGCTCGGGTTCGGGCAGCGCGCCGACGAGGATCTTGCCGACCGCGGTGCAGTGCAGCGCGGCCTGCTTGCCGATGCGGGAGTACATCCGCACCTGGTGCCTGCTGTCGTACTTGTCGATGTAGATCACCTCGCCCGCCTCGTAGCTGGCGAGGTGCACGGTGTGGCCGGTGCGCGCGTTGAGCTCGCGCAGGTGCGGTTCGACGGCGCGGCGGACGTCGCGTTCCTCCAGCGCGCGGAAGGACAGGTCGAACAGCGCGGTGCCGAGCCGGTGGTGGCGGGCGCCCTCGCGCTGCACGAAGCGGTGCTTCTCCAGGGTGCGCAGCAGGCGCAGCACCGTGGACTTGTGCACGTCAAGCTTGGCGGCGAGGTCGTCGAGGGTGCGCGGCCCCTCGCCCAGTTCGCGCAGGATCACCAGCGCGCGGTCCAGGCTCTGACTCATCCCAGCCTCACCCCTTCCGTGCTGACGCGGGCGCCGCGCCACGCGGGCTCGTCGGCGTCGAGCAGCGCCGACGCCAGCTCGGCGGGCAGCTGCTCGCCGACGTCCTCGTGCGTGAGCAGTGTTCCGGCCGCACTGAGGTGCCCCGCCCGCAGCCGCCGTCCAGCCCCCTGACCGTCCAAAGTGGACGCCAGGAAGCCTGCGGCGAACGCGTCGCCCGCACCGACGGGCTCGACGACGTCGACGGCGAGCGCGGGCTCGAACACCCGCTGGCCGCTCTCCATGAGGGTTGCCCCGTCCGCTCCCTGTTTCACCACAAGGGTTTCCGGCCCGGGTAACAACGCCCGGACCTCGGCGGGATCATCGGTTCCCCACAGCGCCTCCGCCTCGTCGGAACCGACCAGCACGATGTCGGCGGAGTCGGCCAGTTCGCGCAACAGCTCCGGTCCCCCGCCGTGCTCCCAAAGCGCGGGCCGCCAGTTGATGTCGAAGGACACCCGGTAGTCGCCGCGCCGATCCCGCAGCACCGCGCGGAGTAGGCCGAGGCAGCTCGGCGACAGCGCCGCCGTGATGCCGCTGACGTGCACCAATCGCGTGTGCGCCAAGGAGATCCGGTCGAGCAGGTCGGGCCCGAGCGCCGAGGCCGCCGACCCGCGCCGGTAGTACGTCACGGCGCCGGGTTCCTTGAAGTAGAGCCCCGTCTGCCGGGTCGGGTCGATGTGGACGTCAGCGGTGTCGACGCCCGCGGCGCGCACGCGGCTGAGCACGGCGCGGCCGAAGGAGTCCTGCCCGAGCGCGCTCACCCAGCGGCTGCGGAATCCGCGCGAGGCCAGGTGGCACGCGACGTTCGACTCCGCGCCGCCGACCCCCTCGATCCAGGTCCGGTCCCCGGGAGCGGGCACGAACACGGCCATGGACTCGCCGATGCAGACCACATCACCCGAGGTGTTCACCGTGCTCCCCACATGTGTTGACCGTCCAGCCCGGCGAATGCTACACACCCTCGCAGCACATAGCGCAATTGTTGTTGCACTGCACGCAACGAAGGAGCGGGTGCCCGTGACGTCCATTGATCGCGCGGCGATCGAAGCGAGCCGCGCCGAACGCATCGACTGGCGCTTCAAGGGCCTGCCCGCCGCGCTGCACGGGCTGACCATCGCGGAGGCCGCCGAGCGGCGGCTCGACCTCTTCGAGGACGGGTTCCTCGGACCGGTCGTGGTGCTGGACGCGCCCGCGATGCGGCACAACCTGGACACCATGGCCGCGTGGTGCGCCGAGCACGGCCTCCGGCTCGCCCCGCACGGCAAGACCACCATGGCGCCCAAGCTCTTCGCCGACCAGCTGGACGCGGGAGCGTGGGGCATCACCGCGGCCAACGCCAGCCAGCTGCGGGTCTACCGCGCCTTCGGCGTGCAGCGCGTCGTGTTCGCCAACCAGCTCGTCGACCCGGCGGCGCTGCGCTGGTTGTCCGCCGAGCTCGACCGCGATCCGGACTTCGAGTTCGTGTGCTGGGCCGACTCCGTGCGCGGGGTGCGGCTGATGACCGAGGCGCTGACGGCGGCGGGCGGATCGCGGCCGGTCGACGTGCTCGTGGAGCTGGGCGGGGAGAACGGGCGCACCGGCGCACGCGACCTGGACACGGCGGTCGCGGTCGGCGAGGCGATCGCCGCCAGCCCGGTGTTGCGACTCGCGGGAACGGGCGGCTACGAAGCCGCTGTGGCGCATGGGGACTGGGTCACGAAACAGTCCACTGTGGATGGTTACCTGGCGAACCTGCGCGAGCTGACGATCCGCCTCGCGGACCACTTCGCCGGTCCGGCGATCGTGACGGCGGGCGGCAGCGCGTACTTCGACCAGGTCGCCGCCGCGATCACCGAACCGTGGCCGGACGGGCTGGACGTGGTGCCAGTGCTGCGCAGCGGCGCCTACGTGACTCACGACGACGGTTTCTACCGAGGGATTTCCCCGTTCGCGCGCGAGCACCGGCTCGGCGGCGGCAGTGCGTTCCTCCCGGCGCTGCACGCGTGGGCGCAGGTGACCTCGCACCCCGAACCGAGGTTGGCACTGCTCACGGTCGGCAAGCGCGACGTGTCGTTCGACGAGGGCCTCCCGGAGCCGCAACTGCTGCGCTCCGGCAAGTCTGTGTCCACTTTGGACGGATGCACGATCAGCGCGCTCAACGACCAGCACGCCTTCCTCCGCCTGGCCGAGGACGATCAGGTCGACATCGGCGACTGGGTCTCGGTCGGGTTGTCCCACCCGTGCACCGTCTTCGACAAGTGGCAGCTGATCCCTGTCGTCGACGGCACCACGGTCGTCGACTACGTCAGGACGTGGTTCTGATGCTGGTCTTCCGCGGCGCGCAGATCGCGGACGGCACCGCCGTGGACCTCTTCCGCGCTGACGTCGCGGTGGCAGAGGGGCGCATCGTCGAGATCGCGCGCCACGAACGGTTGATCGGTTCGCGGGTGATCGACGCGGACGGTCTGGTGCTCGCGCCCGGTTTCATCGACATGCACTCGCACTCCGACCTCCAGGTGCTCGCCGAGCCCTCGCACGAGGCGAAGGTGTGCCAGGGCGTCACGCTCGAAGTGCTCGGCCAGGACGGGCTCTCGTACGCGCCCGCCGACGACGCGGTGCTGGCCCAGCTCCGCCAGCAGCTCGCGGGGTGGAACGACGATCCAGCGGGCTTCGACTGGAACTGGCGCAGCGTCGCGGAGTACCTCGACCGGCTCGACCAGGGCATCGCGGTGAACGCGGCGTACCTGGTGCCGCAGGGAACCGTGCGGATGATGTGCGTGGGCTGGGACGACCGCCCGCCCGCACCGTCCGAAATGGACGCTATGAAAGAACTGGTCGCACGTTCACTGCGGGAAGGCGCGGTCGGCATGTCCTCCGGCCTGACCTACACGCCGGGCATGTACGCGGACACCGCTGAGCTGGTGGAACTGTGCCGTGTGGTGGCCGAGCACGGCGGCTACTACAGCCCGCACCACCGCAGCTACGGCGCGGGCGCGGTGGAGGCGTACGCGGAGATGGTCGACGTCTCGCGCGGCTCCGGCTGCCCGCTGCACCTGGCGCACGCGACGATGAACTTCCCGGTGAACAAGGGCAGGGCGGGCGAGCTGCTGTCCATTGTGGACGACGCGATCGCCGAGGGCTGCGACATCAGCCTGGACACCTACCCCTACTTGCCGGGCGCCACCTACCTCTCGGCGCTGCTGCCGAGCTGGGTCTCCGAGGGCGGCCCGGACGCCGCGCTCGCCCGTCTGTCCGATGTGGACACACGCGAGCGCATCCGGGTGGAGCTGGAGGAAACCGGCTCAGACGGCTGCCACGGGGTCCCGGTGGACTGGACGACCATCGAGATCAACGGAACCCGGCGCGAGGAGAACGCGCACCTGGTCGGGCTCAGCGTCGCCGAATCGGCGCGGGTGGCCGGGCGCGCTCCGAGCGAGCTGTACTTCGACACGCTGATCTCCGAGCGGATGGGCACCTCGTGCCTGATGCACGTCGGCCACGAGGAGAACGTGCGGGCGATCATGCGGCACCCCGCGCACACGGTCGGCAGCGATGGGCTCCTCGTCGGCGAGCGCCCGCACCCGCGGGCGTGGGGCACCTTCCCCCGCTACCTCGCCCGCTACGTGCGCGAACTCGGCGTGCTCAGCCTCGCCGAGTGCGTCGCGCACATGACCGGGAACGCGGCGCGGCGGCTGCGGCTGCCGGACCGGGGCCTGGTGCGCGAGGGCTACCGGGCCGACCTCGTGCTCTTCGATGCCGGAAAGGTGGCCGACACCGCCACGTTCGACCGGCCGCGCAGCCGTCCGGCTGGTATTCCGTACGTCTTCGTCAACGGGGTCGCGGTGGTCGACGACGGCACCAGGACCTCGGCACTGCCCGGCCGGGCAGTGCGCAACTCCCACACCTCTGGAGTCGTCGCGTGACCGGATTCCTCAACTGGCTGCAGCACTCCACCGGCGGGTTGCTGACCCTGTCCGGCGTGGGCATCGCCGTGCTGCTGCTGATGATCATCAAGTTCAAGGTCGAGCCGTTCATCGCGCTGCTGATCGCGGGCCTGCTGGTGGCGCTCGGCGCCGGGCTGTCCATCGAGGCGATCGTCGGCTCGGCGCAGAGCGGTAAGAACTCGCTGGTGGAGAGCGGGTTCGGCGGGGTGCTCGGGCACGTCGCGGCGATCATCGGCCTCGGCACGCTGCTCGGCGCGATCCTGGAGGCATCCGGCGGCGCCGAGGTGCTGACCCGCAGGCTGCTCGGCGCGTTCGGGGAGAACCGGGCGCCGCTGGCGATGGGCCTGTCCGGCCTGATCTTCGGCATCCCGGTGTTCTTCGACATCGGCATCTTCGTGCTGGCCCCGCTGGTCTACGTGGCCGCCCGGCGCAGCGGCCGCTCGATCCTGCTGTACTGCCTGCCGCTGCTGGGCGGCCTGTCGGTGATGCACGCGTTCCTGCCGCCGCACCCCGGTCCGGTGGCGCTGGCCGGGCTGCTGAAGGTGGACCTCGGCTGGCTGATCATCATGGGCCTGGCCTGCGCGATCCCCGCGTGGGTCGTCGGCGGCGTGCTGTTCCCGGCGTGGATCGGCAAGCGCATCCACATCCCGGTGGCCGAGGAGTTCGTCGAGGCGGCCAAGATCGCCGCGGAGAAGAACAAGGACCGCCAGGAGCCCTCGCTCGGCCTGGTCAGCTTCATCATCGGGCTGCCGCTGGTGCTGATCCTGCTGGCCACCTTCGGCAGCATCCTGCTCCCCAAGGGCAGGCTGCTGTCGGTGTTCACCTTCTTCGGCAGCCCGCCGGTGGCGCTGACCATCGCGGTGCTGCTGGCGTTCTGGCTGCTGGGCACCAGGCGCGGGATGACCGCCAAGGACATCGGCGAGCTCTCCGGCGCGGCGCTGCGCCCGGTCGGCATGCTGCTGCTGGTGATCGGCGCCGGTGGCTTCTTCGGCGCGGTGCTGTCGGCGACCGGCGTCGGCAAGGTGCTCGCGGGCACCCTGGCCTCGGCCGGGCTGCCGCTGATCGCGCTGTCCTACGTGATCTCCTGCGGCCTGCGCATCGCCCAGGGCTCGGCGACCGTGGCGATCGTGACCACGGCGGGCATCGTCGGCCCGCAGGTCGCCGAGGCCGGGCTGACGCAGCCGCAGCTCGCCCTGATCGGCGCGGCCATCGCGGCGGGCTCGATCATCGCCTCGCACGTCAACGACGGCGGGTTCTGGATCGTCTCGCGCTACTTCGGCATCTCCACGAAGGACACGCTCAAGACGTGGACCGTGCAGGAGACGATCCTGTCGGTCGTCGGGTTCGCCGTGGCCGCCGCGCTGATGGCGGTCGTATAGGTCAGGAACTGACACCTATCGGTCCTACCGTTCGCGGTATGACGACCTTCGAGAGCACCGAGCTGACGCGCACGCTGGCCGAACTCCGCGCCGGCGTGCGCGTGACGGTCCGCGACCTCACCGACGCCGACGTCGCCAAGCGCACCACGGTGAGCGAGCTGACCCTGGGCGGGATCATCAAGCACCTCACCCAGGGCGAGCGCGCGTGGACGCACATCATGTGCGCCCGCCCCGGCGTGCCGGACCGGATGTTCGACACCGGCCAGTACTACCTGGACGGCGAGTCGCTGGCGTCGCTGCTCGCGGACTACGAGGCAGCGGCGGCGGAGACCGACGCGGCGGTGGCCGCCCTGCTCGACCTGTCCGCGACGGTGCCCCTGCCGGAGTCGCCGTGGGACCCGGGCCTCCACTACTGGTCCGCGCGTCGCATCCTGCTCCACCTGATCAAGGAAACCGCTCAGCACGCCGGGCACGCCGACCTCATCCGCGAGTCCCTCGACGGCGCCCAGTCCACCGGTGCCTAAGGGGAGATCTGGCAGTGGCGGCGGTAGGTCGACGGGTTGACGCCGTAGTGCGCCTTGAAGCGGCGGGTGAAGTGGCTCTGGTCCGGCCAGCCGACCTGCGCGCCAACCCGGGCGATCGGGTGGTCCGTCGACGCGAGGAGCACCGCGGCGGTCTCGGCCCGGTGGTGGGCCAGGCAGGACGTCGGCGGCAACCCGTGGTATTCCCCAACCCACCTGAAACGTCGCCAACCGCCCGCGCGGCACGGGGTTGGGCATCGTTAACGACCGCTGGGGCCGGGGTTGGGTGGTCTTGAAGACGCACCAACCCCGGCCACGGTCATGGCGGGCTGTGCCCACGGCGGCCACGGCGGCCACGGCGACGGCGGGTGTCGTCGCAGCAGTCGCGATCGTGACGGTCGCGGTCACTGTGGTCGTGACGGTTGGGTCGGTCGTGACGGTTGGGGAGCGGCGGGCGTGTGGCTGGGGTCGAGGGTCAGCGGGCGGCGGCGACCTTGGTGGCCTTGCGGGTGCGCTTGGCGGCGTCGGCGCGCTTGGTCGCCTTGGCCGACGCGGTCTCCGTCGCAGGCGTCACGGAGGCGTTGGCCAGCAAGGGCTTGAGGAACTTGCCGGTGTAGCTGCCCTTGACCGCGGCCACGTCCTCCGGCGTGCCCTCGGCGATCACGGTGCCACCGCCGGAGCCGCCCTCGGGTCCCATGTCCACCAGCCAGTCCGCGGTCTTGATCACGTCGAGGTTGTGCTCGATCACGATCACCGTGTTCCCCTTGTCCACCAAGCCGTTGATCACCCCGAGGAGCTTGCGGATGTCCTCGAAGTGCAGGCCGGTGGTGGGCTCGTCCAGGATGTAGACGGTCTTGCCGGTCGAGCGCTTCTGCAGCTCGCTGGCCAGCTTGACCCGCTGCGCCTCACCGCCGGACAGGGTCGGCGCGGGCTGGCCCAGCCGGACGTAGCCGAGGCCCACCTGCACCAGCGTCTTGAGGTAGCGGTGGATGGAGTTGATCGGCTCGAAGAACTCCGCCGCCTCCTCGATCGGCATGTCCAGGACCTCGGAGATGGTCTTGCCCTTGTAGTGCACCTCCAGGGTCTCCCGGTTGTACCGGGCGCCCTTGCACACCTCGCACGGCACGTACACGTCGGGCAGGAAGTTCATCTCGATCTTGATGGTGCCGTCGCCCGCGCACGCCTCGCAGCGCCCGCCCTTGACGTTGAAGGAGAACCGGCCCGGCTGGTACCCGCGGACCTTCGCCTCGGTGGTGGCGGCGAAGAGCTTGCGGATGTTGTCGAACACGCCGGTGTAGGTGGCCGGGTTGGACCGAGGGGTCCGGCCGATCGGCGACTGGTCGACCTGCACCAGCTTGTCGACGGCGTCCAGGCCGTTGACCCGGACGTGCCTGCCGGGCACCTGCCGCGCACCGTTGAGCCGGTTCGCCAGCACCGTCGCCAGGATGTCGTTGACCAGGGTCGACTTGCCAGAGCCGGACACGCCGGTGACCGCGACCAGGCAGCCGAGCGGGAAGGACACGTCGATGCCGCGCAGGTTGTGCTCGCGCGCGCCCACCACGGTCAGCTGCCGCTTCGCGTCCACCGCCCGCCGCACCAGCGGCAGCGGGATCTCCTTGCGGCGCGAGAGGTAGGCGCCGGTCAGGGACTCCTTGTTCTTCAACAGGTCCTTGTACGGTCCACTGTGGACGACCTTGCCGCCGTGCTCGCCCGCGCCGGGGCCGATGTCGACGACCCAGTCCGCCGAGTGGATGGTGTCCTCGTCGTGCTCGACGACGATCAGCGTGTTGCCGAGGTCGCGCAGCCGGGTCAGCGTCTCGATCAGCCGGTGGTTGTCCCGCTGGTGCAACCCGATCGACGGCTCGTCGAGCACGTAGAGCACGCCGACGAGGCCGGAGCCGATCTGCGTGGCGAGCCGGATGCGCTGCGCCTCACCGCCGGAGAGCGTGCCGGAGGCGCGGTCCAGCGACAGGTAGTCCAGGCCGACGTCGAGCAGGAAGCTCAGCCGCTCCTGCACCTCCTTGAGCACGGCTGCGGCGATCATCTTCTGCCGCCGGTCGAGCACCAGCCCGTTGAGGAACTCGGCGCACTCGCCGACGCTGAGCGCGCAGACCTCGGCGATGGACTTCTCGCCGCGCTGCTTGTGCTCCAGGGTGACCGCGAGGATCTCCGGCTTGAGCCTGCTGCCCTGGCAGGTCGGGCACGGGATCTCCCGCATGTAGCCCTCGTACCGCTCGCGCATGTACTCGGACTCGGTCTGCTCCTGGCGGCGCTCCAGGAACGGGATCACGCCCTCGTAGTTGGCGTAGTAGGCCCGCTCGCGCCCGTACCGGTTGCGGTACTTCACGTGCACCTGCTGCGAGACACCGTGCAGCACGGCCTTCTGCGCCTTGGCGGAGAGCTTGCGCCACGGCGTGTCCATCCGGAAACCGATGTTCTCCGCCAACGCCTCCAGCAGCCGCTGGAAGTACTCCGCGGTCTGGCCGGTCGACCACGGCGCGATGGCCCCCTCGGCCAGCGGCAGCTCGTCGTCGGGCACGACCAGCTCTGGGTCGACCTCCTTGCGGACGCCGATACCGGTGCACTCCGGGCACGCGCCGTAGGGCGAGTTGAACGAGAACGACCGCGGCTCCAGGTCGTCGACGGCGAGCGCGTGGCCGTTGGGGCAGGCCATCCGCTCGGAGAACCGGCGCTGCCGCTCCGCGCCACCCTCGGGCTGGTCGACGAAGTCCAGCACCACCAGGCCGTCGGCCAGCCGCAGCGCCGTCTCCACCGAGTCGGTCAGCCGCTGCTTCGCGCTGGACTTCACGGTGAGCCGGTCGATCACGACGGAGATGTCGTGCTTCTCCTGCTTCTTCAGCTTGGGCGGATCGGTGAGCTGGTGCACCGCCCCGTCCACCATCACCCGGGAGTAGCCCTGGCCCTGCAGCTGCTCGAACAGGTCGACGTACTCGCCCTTGCGCCCGCGCACGACCGGGGCCAGCACCTGGAACTTGACGCCGTCCGGCATCGCCAGCACCTGGTCGACGATCTGCTGCGGGGTCTGCCTGCTGATCAGGTGGCCGCAGGTGGGGCAGTGCGGCTTGCCGGCGCGCGCGTAGAGCAGCCGCAGGTAGTCGTAGACCTCGGTGATGGTGCCGACCGTGGAGCGCGGGTTGCGGCTGGTCGACTTCTGGTCGATGGAGACCGCGGGCGAGAGCCCCTCGATGAAGTCGACGTCCGGCTTGTCCATCTGCCCGAGGAACTGCCGCGCGTACGCGGAGAGCGATTCGACGTACCTGCGCTGCCCCTCGGCGAAGATCGTGTCGAAGGCGAGGCTGGACTTGCCCGACCCGGACAGGCCGGTGAACACGATCAGGCTGTCCCTGGGCAGGTCGAGATCAACACTGCGCAGGTTGTGCTCGCGCGCTCCGCGAACAACGAGGCGGTCGGCCACGGGGGTCCCTTCAAGGCTGCTTGGGGTGGCGGCGGGCGGCCCGCTCCCGGGGTGGGGGTCCACCGGGGCGAGCGTCCACAACTGGCCGGGTCCCATGCTAGGCGGGGGGTCTGACAATCTCGGATTCCCGCCCGTTCGTGCAGGTCAGGCGCGGTCTTCGACGACCGTCCGTTCCAAGACTACGTCCTTGGTCTCCCGGGAACGAACGAACACGACCAGGCTCACCAAGCACAGGACCGCGATGTACCACGGGTACAGGTGCGCCGAGCCGACCGCGCCCAGCTGCTCGACCACCAGCGGCGCCGTGCCGCCGAAGATCGCGACGGTCAGCGCGTAGGGCAGGCCGATGCCCGCGGTGCGGACCTCGGTCGGGAAGAGCTCAGCCATCGCGGTCGGCGCGACCGCTCCGTACAGCGCGAAAAGTAGCAGCCCCAACGTCATGCTCAGGAACAGCGACCACGCGGACGCGTTCAGCAACGAGAACAGCGGGACCACCAGGAGCACGTACCCGGCGGCGAACCCGATCAGCAGCGGCCGCCTGCCGATCCGGTCGGAGAGCGCTCCGAACAGCGGCAACACCGCGATCATGATGAGCTGCGCCGCGGTCGAGGCCCACAGCGCGTCCGTCTCGCCGACCTTGTGCGCGGACTTCGCGTAGGTGGGCAGATATACCGCGAACGTGTAGTACGCGATGGTCGCGCCCGCCGTGAAGCCGACGACCTTGAGCGCTGCCAACGGATACCGGCGCAGCACCTCCAGGGTCGGCCGGGTGACCTTCCGCTCGCGGCCGCCGGACAGGTACGCCTCGGTCTCCTCCAGGGTGCGCCGGAGGTAGAGGCCGTAGACCCCGAGCAGCGCGCCGATGAAGAACGGGATGCGCCAGCCGCCGTCGACGAGCCCCTGCTTGCCCATGACCGACACGAGCACCGTGGCGAGCAGCGTCGCGGCCAGGGTGCCCAGCACGTTGCTGACGTAGATGAAGCTGGAGTACAGGCCACGCCTGCCGGGCGGGGCCAGCTCGGCGAGGTAGGTCGACGCCGCCGCGAACTCGCCCCCGGTGGACAGCCCCTGCGCGATCCGGCCGAGCAGGAGCAGCGCCGGTGCCAGCGCCCCGGCCTGCTCGTAGGTCGGCGAGACCGCGATGACCAGGCTGCCGCCCGCCATCAGCAGCACGGACAGGGTCAGCCCGGCGCGGCGGCCGTGCCGGTCGGTGAACGCGGCGAGCAGCATTCCGCCCAGCGGCCGGAAGAAGAAACCGACCGCGAAGACCGCCAGGGTGCTCAGCGTCGCGGTGAGGCCGTCACCGCCCTTGGGGAAGAACTGGGCGGAGAAGTAGACCGCGAAGATCGCATACGCGTTCCAGTCGAACCATTCGAGGCCGTTGCCGATCGAGGCGGCGACGAGTCCGCGCCTGCGGTGCTGGGGTGCTGCTTCGCTGCTCACGGGCGCCTCCGCGGGCTCGGGACCGACTGGCACCAGCATTGAACGCGGATTTCCGCGGGGATACTCCGGACTTCCAGTCCGTGGGACGGACAAAACAGGCAGCATCCACGATCGGGTGGTACCCGAACGGGGAAGTCCCACCTAGGCTTGCTGATTCCATCCGAGCACCTTCCAGCGGGGAGGAACGCCATGGCAGGCACTGAGACCGGATCGCGTGACCGCGCCGTACGGGCCAGGGTCCCCAGGCCGCGGATGAGCGCGGACGAGGCCGTGAGACGCGCAAACGATGGCCTCTCCGCACTGGAGCACGCGACCGAGCGCCTGCTGGACACCGTGGCGGGACTCGACGAGGGGACCATCCGCGGTGCGAGCGCCCTGCCGGGCTGGAGCCGCGGGCACGTCATCGCGCACCTCGCGCGCAACGCCGACGCGCTGCTGAACCTGCTGACGTGGGCCAGGACCGGCGTCGAGCACCCGATGTACGCGAGCCGGGCGGACCGCGACGCGGACATCGACGAGGGTGCCCGGCGGTCGGGGCGGTTGCTGCGGGAGGACCTGATCGCGGCGTGCGAGCGCTTCTCGGCCGCGGCCCGGTCGTTGCCGCCGTCCGGCTGGCGGGCCGAGGTGGTCGTCGGTGACGGCTGGCCGCTGACCGGCCACGAGATCCCGTGGCTGCGGGTGCGCGAGGTGTGGATCCACCTGGCCGACCTGCGGTGCGGCTTCGACCTGGTCGACCTGCCGGAGGAGGTGCAGGAGGAGCTGATCGACGACGCCGTCGCGCACTACGACGGCATGGCGGGCGTGCCGTCCTTCACCCTGCGCGCGGACCTGGCCGACGGTTCTCAGCGGGAGTGGATCGTGAACGGCACCAACGATTCCTCCGTCGGTGCGGTGCGCGGCGACGCGATCACCGTGCTCGCGTGGTTGACCGGCCGCGGCGACGCGAGCGCCCTGTCCGGGGACGCGCCGAGGCTGCCCGACTGGATCTGACCCGCCACGCCGGTGCGGACCGCCCAGCCGAGGCGGACCGCGAGCGCGAGCCGCATCGTGCGCAGCACCTGCACGCGCGCGGCGCGGCGCAGTGGCGGGACGGCGGCCGTGAGCGCGTCGTAGATGGGCTGCTCGACGAAGCGCGTGAGCAGCCACCCGAGGGCGATCGCCGCGCCGACGACGAGGACGAAGCGGGGCCACGACCCGACCCCGACGTCGACGAGCCTGCGCGCCAGGATGTACCCGAGCTCCTGGTTGACCAGGTAGACGCCGTAGGAGATCCCCGCCAGCCACCTGATCGGCTTCTTGACCGCGCGGATCGGCGCGATGTCCCAGTCGGGCCCGAGCGCGGCGAAGCACATGAGGACGACCATGACGCCGACACCGATCGAGGACGGGATGTCGTGGCCGAGCTGGACGATCTGGGCGTACACCGCCGCGCCCAGCAGTGCCAGGGCGTGCACCGCGCCGACGCGCCTGGTCGACCACAGCCAGATCGTGATGCCCACGGCGAAGAAGTGCGCGTGGTGCAGGACGAGCGCGCCGAAGATCCGCTCGATGAAGGGGTCGTTGAGGAACCAGCGCAGCCCGAGCGGGACCAGGATGATCGACCACGCGAGCACCGGGACCGCCCGCCCGCGCACCAGTCCCGAGCCCGCGAGCGCCGCGGCCGCGATGAACGCCGGGATCTGGATCGTCAGCGTCCAGTACGAGAAGTCGACGTAGGCGACGCCGATCCAGGGCTGCATCAGCATCATGTTGGGCAGGATGTCGCTGGCCTGCACGGCTTTCCAGCCCGCGGGCGCCACCAGCCTGATCGCCGCGAAGGTGAGCAGGACCGCGAACAGGTACACCGGGATCAGCCGGGCGAGGCGGTGTTTGAGGAAGTAGATCGCCGGGCGGCGGGCCAGCGTCACGCACACGAAGTACGCGGAGATGATCAGGATCGAGTTCGCGCCGATCTGAAGGGTGAACGCCCAGGGAAGCCCGCCGAGCTCCGGGTGGCTGTGCGGCGCGGTGTTCGTGGCGTGCTGCACCACCACGGCGAGAATGGCCACGACGCGGAGCACATCCCAGCTGATCCGTCGGCCGGACCGTCGCCGGGGGCGCTCTGGGGCGGTTCGCGAGTTCAGCACGGCACTCACTGGGGGCTGGGGAACATGATCTACGGCGGTAAGCCTAGAGCCGCCGCCTGAAGCGGAGCTGAGGGCCGTCACGTCCACCGGCTACCGTGTGCTCCCGTGGACGTAGCTGACACCTACACGGGGCATGTCGACGCAGGTGGGGCCGCCGCGCGGCGCACCCTCGACGAGTTGACGATCACCAAGCTGTCCGTCGGTCCGATGGACAACAACGCATACCTGCTGGTGTGCAGGCAAACCAACGACGCCGTGCTGATCGACGCGGCGAACGACCCGGAGCGCCTGTCCGACCTGCTCGGCCACGACGCCGACCGGCCGCAGCTGCGCACGATCATCACCACCCACCGGCACGGGGACCACTGGCAGGCCCTCGGCGCCGTCGCGGGCGCCACCGGCGCGAAGACCGCCGCGCACCCCCTGGACGCCCCCGAGCTGCCGGTCCCCTGCGACCTGCTGCCCGAGCACGGCGACACGCTGAAGGTCGGCGCGTGCGTGCTGGAGGTCATCCACCTGCGCGGGCACACCCCCGGCTCCATCGCCCTGCTCTACCGCGACCCGGCGGGCCACCCGCACCTGTTCACCGGCGACAGCCTTTTTCCGGGCGGGGTCGGCAAGACGTGGTCGCCCGAGGACTTCGAGTCGCTGATCGAGGACGTGTCCTCGCGGATCTTCGACGCGCTGCCGGACGACACCTGGTTCTACCCCGGCCACGGCGACGACTCCACCCTCGGCGAGCAGCGCCCGCACCTCGCGGAGTGGCGCGACCGGGGTTACTGAGCGGCACGGTGGACGGGCTGCCAACCGGGGTAGCCCGTCGGGTTTCGTCGACGAACTCCGCCGCTTCGGGAGTCAGGCCACCTCGGAACCGTGATCGCCGAGCTCGTTCATCAGCCTTCGAATATCGACCGAGTCCTTCGGCCGCCCGAGCACCTTCTTGTACCTCAACACATCAGGCAGCGGGGCGAAGCGGAGCCCTTCGATCACATCGGCGCGGTCGATCAGGCTTCGGACGTCCCACTCCTCGGATATCCACCGGTTTGAGAACTGAAGGCGGCCGCTCCAGAAGGTCCAGACGCGATCACCGGTGATGTCCCCGGTCGACGGGCAGCCGCACGCGGACACGCGGCGCCACACCTCGCCACAGGCAACGATGTCCAGATCGGGCACGTCATCTCGCAGACCGTGCGCGAGCAGGGGTCCGCTGCCGAAGATGACGAACTCGTCCGGGTTGAAGTAGAAGTCGCGGAGCCGCTGGATCAGGCGGTTGTCCGACAGGCGAGTCGACATGTCAGTTCCCCTCAGCGGGAGGTTCGTCGGCATCACCCGGCTTGGCGAGCTTGCTGTAAGCCCGGATGATCGCCGGTCGCTCACCAGGCGCGCTCCCCCTGAGCGCGGTGACGAAGCGGCGTGTTTCGGACGACTCGCTGATCCGGTGCCTCAGCAGGAGAAACAGGTGCTTGGCGACGGTCGTCGCAGCGAGCACTGCTGCTACCCATCCCGCACTGCCGATCAGGTTCCAGGGCATCCACACACCTCATATCGCCGCTATGCGGTTGCCGCAGCTGATCGCTTCGAGCGCTTCCCGGTCGCGGACTGCCAGGGACTGTCGCCCTGTGGTGAGGATTCCGTTCTCCTTGAAGGCGCGGATGACCTTCTTGACCGAGTCCAACGATGCCCCGGTGAGGCTCGCGAGATCCGCCTGGCTGAGCCGGAACTCCACACCTGCGTACACCTGCTTTCCCAAGCCAGTCCCCATCAGCTCCACCAAGGCCTTCGCCAACCGTTGCTCCACGGCGAGCTCCGATTCCGCGACCTTCTTCGTCGCCTGTTCGAGGCGCTCATCGGCGGCGAAGATCTGTGCGTGCATCGCCCGCGGATTGGCGTACATGAACTCCAACCAGGCAGACGCGGGTAGATGGAGAACCTCGACTTCACCCAGGGCGACCACGCTCGCCGACCGGGGCTTGCGCCGAAACGCGGCCATTTCCCCCACCACGTCGCCGGGACCGCGGACCGCCACGATCCGACCCGGCACACCGACGACCACCTTGACGTGGCCTTTGCGGATCAGCAGCGCGAAGCTGGTGCCCTCTCCCTCCTGGATGAAGACATGCCCCTCCTGTCGCCGCAGAACCGTGCCGACCCCCTCAAGCCGGAGAAGATCCTCGCCTGTCAGGAGGGGCGATCCCGGCTCATAAAAACCTTCTTCCATTGAGTTGAGTGTACTTTTACACTCAACTCAGGTCAACTTCGCACCGTACTGCGGGGCAGAAACCTCGGCGCACGGCGGTACCACTGACCATGTGCCACATGGTGGCACCCTGCGTCACGCAGGGCTAAACTTGACCCATGAGCGTCCAACCCGAGATCACGCAGCGCGATCTACGCAGCCGGTCAAAAGAGATCATGGACGCGGTTGAAGGGGGCAATGCCTTCACAGTCACACGCGACGGTCACCAAATCGGCGAACTGATCCCGTTGCGCCGACGTCGGCGTTTCGTGTCACGGGCGCAGTTCGCCTCCGTATCTCGCAAAGCGGCCCCCGTCGACATCGAGGCGTTCCGTCTGGACCAGGAAGCGGCGATCGACCAGGACCACGGTGACCCCTATGAGCGGTAACGCCTACCGCCAAGGGCTGCTCGACACCAATATCTTGATCTTGCGTCGCTGGGTCGACCCGGCGGAACTGCCGGATGAGATGGCGATCAGCGCGGTCACACTTGCCGAACTCTCGGCGGGGCCGCATCAGGTTCGCAGGAACGACGAGCAGAGCACCTATGACGAACACGGCGAACGCGCCCGTCGGCTCGACGTCCTGCAGCGGGCGGAGAACGAGTTCGATCCCATCCCGTTCGACGCCGAAGCCGCCAGGGCCTACGGCCGGGTGACCGCGGCCGTGATTTCCGCCGGGCGCAAGCCACGCCGCCGGATGACGGACCTCATGATCGCCGCGACGGCGTTGGCCGAGGGTCTTCCCCTCTTCACAACGAACCCAGATGACTTCAAGGGGCTGCAGGATCTCCTGACGGTGGTGCCGGTGACTCGTCCCCGGTTGCCACACGAAACCCCGTAACACCACCAGAGCGGCTGTTCACCGCTGTGGCAACACCGTATTTCCTGGCGAGGTCGGCAAGACGTGGTCGCCCGAGGACTTCGAGTCACTGATCGACGACGTGTCCTCGCGGAGTGGCGCTACCACGGCTACTGAGGGCTTCCGGACGGGGCGCTAGCGCCTCAGGCGGCCCGTCCGTTGTCGCGACAGCGGACTCAAGCGCCCGTTCAGTCATCCAGCTCAAAGACGAGGGCCCTGTTGACGACATCCCGCTCCAGACCCGTCACCTGGCAGATCGCATCCCTAAGACCTGGTCTCAAAACTCGGCGTGTCGCTAGGTGAACCAACGGCCCGCCCCTGGCTCCGCACCGCCCGCCTGTGGGCCCGGCCCGACGGACCGGAGGTCTGTCAGAGAGACTGGGGGCCAGTGCCCGCCCTCTCGACCTGGAGCCTTTGATGCTGCAAGGGACCGTCCGTTGGTTTGACGCCGAACGGGGTTTCGGCTTCCTCGCGCCCGAGGACGGCTCGCCGGACGTGTTCGTGCACGCCTCCGAGATCGTCGGGGACGGCGGCGCGAAAGTGCTCCGCGAGGGTCAGGCCGTCGTGTTCGAGGTCGGCGAGAACGACCGCGGGCCCCAGGCGCTGCGCGTTCGCGTCACCGCCGATGCGGCCACCGGCAGCGCCGTGGGCCTGCTCGGCACCGTCAACTGGTACGAGCCGGGCAAGGGGTACGGCTTCGCGTCGCCGGACGGAGGCGGCGCCGACATCTTCGTGCACAGCTCCGCCATCGTGACCGGCGGCGTGGTCACCGAGGGGCAGCGGGTGGCCTTCCTGATCGTCGAAGGCGAGCGCGGCCCGCAGGCCGGGCACGTGATCCCGCTGGGAGCAGGGGCCGGCTCACCCGCTGCGGCTGGTATCGCGGACGGTGCCGACGGCACGGTGGCCTGGTACGACGAGGACAAGGGCTTCGGCTTCATCAACCCCGACTCCGGCGCCGGGGACGTCTTCGTTCACGCCCGGGCCCTGGCCGAGGGGCTGACGTGGCTCGCGGAGGGCGACCGCGTCGCCTACGAGGTGGCTAGTGGAGACAAGGGCCCGCAGGCCCGCGACGTGCACCTGGTCCGGGGCGCCGAGCCCCAGACGGCGCCGCAGCGGTCGGCACCTGCCGCGGCCGCAGGGCTGGCGGCGCGGGACGTGCCCGTACGAGGCGGCGAGGGCGTCGTCGCGCGCTACGACGGCGACCGCGGCTTCGGCTTCATCACCCCGGACGCAGGCGGCGACGATCTCTTCGCCCACGTGTCCGTGATCATGGGGTCGGAGCCGCTGCAGAAGGGTGACCGGGTCCGGTACGCGGTGCGTCAGAGCGACCGGGGCCCGCAGGCCGACCGCATCGAACGCCTCTGAAGAGGCGGCCCCACCGATGGCTGATCACTTCCCGACGAGAGTGCTCGTTCATCCCCGTCGATGGTGCCGTCAGCAACGCGGCTGCAGCCTCCTCCAGGAGATCGATCTCCCTCGTGGTGACGGGGCCCCGTGCCGACCCGAGGACCTGCTCCGCGCTCAGAAGCTCACCAGTCACCCCCACCCAACGACACAGAGCTACCGATGTATCCCAAACGAGTGAATGGATGCGTTAGACCTGGTCGCAGAGCTCGATCTTATGAGCCGGCGGACGTTGATCACGGTGCAGGCCAGCGTGAGTAGCGCCAGCGTGGTGCGTTCGGTCCGGTCGCAGCGCAGCCCGAGGCGTTTGAACCGCAGCAGCCAGGAGATGGTGCGTTCGACGACCCAGCGGACCCGGCCGAGGCGGGACTTGCCCTCAATCCCGCGCCGGGCGATACGGACCTTGATACCGCGGCGGGTCAGGTAGCGGCGGCAGCGGCGGTAGTCGTAGCCCTTGTCGGCGTGCAGCTTGTCCGGTCGGCATCGTGGCCGGCCCGCCCGGCCGTGGTGGCCACGCACGGTCGGGTTCGTGTCCATCAGCGGCTCGAACAGCATGCTGTCGTGGGT
Organism: Allokutzneria sp. A3M-2-11 16; assembly: GCF_024213555.1. Classification (GTDB taxonomy): domain Bacteria; phylum Actinomycetota; class Actinomycetes; order Mycobacteriales; family Pseudonocardiaceae; genus Allokutzneria. Next base: position 164,279 of record NZ_JANAVO010000011.1, read on the forward strand.
GTTTGCCGCCGACAACATGATGTGCAGCGGTAGCCCGTTCGCGTCGCACAGAACGTGGTACTTGGAGCCAGCTTTACCCCGGTCAGTGGGGCTGCGGCCGGTCAGCTCGCCCTCCTTTTCGACCGCACCGACACCGCGTCGATGCAGCCTCTGGTCCAGTCAAGCTCGTCGATGTTGGACAGCTCGTCGAGCACGAGCTGGTGCAGCCGGTCCCACACGCCGGCGTCCTACCACTCACGTAACCGCCGCCACGCGGTGTGCCCGGAACCGCATCCGAGCTGCTCGGGTAGGTCTCGCCAGCGGCAGCCGGTGTCGAGCACGAACAAGATCCCCTCTAGCGCGGCACGGTCATCGATCCGGGGCCGCCCACCCGGACCGCGCGGCGCTGGTCGGGACGGGATCAGGGGTTCGATCAGCTCCCAGAGCCGGTCTTCGACCCGCCGCTGCTGCGTCGTCTTCGCCACGACTGCCCACGATCGACGACCAGGACCGGCAGGTTACGCAGTGACACACCCTTAAGTTTTGAGACCAGGTCTAAGCTCAACGATGTTCTGGTAAACCGGGTCCACGCCGTGGAGCCAATGGCGGGGGTTGTCGGCTGGGCTGTCGCTGTTTCGCCACAGCTGCGCGAAGAAGCTCATCAATCCGGTGTCAAACCCCCAAATGCTCATCTGCTCCCACCCCGGCAGTTCGACAGGGCAGCGGAAATCCTCGTGGACCCTGGTTCCCGGCGCCACGTAGAGGGCAGTTCGGCGATGCCAGTGACAATGTGACCGTTCACCGTCCACGTGCTCGTCACACGGCTCGTCGATCGCCGGATTGCCGCGACACAGTCTCGACTTGCGATGCGCCCGGCAGTACGTCTCATCGCCATGGACCACAACGGCGCATTGGCCTCCCGCCGCATCCGCCAGCGCGGGGCATCGCCGGGTCGACGCGAGCGGACCATGATCATTCGCGTAGTCCCCGGAGGCGAGCAGTTCGTTTATCTGGCGGTGAATGCGCGCGGCCGACTCCTCGGAGGCGCTTCCCGGCAACTCGTACACGGTTCCACGAGCCGCCAGCAGGGCGGCAAACGAAGACCCGGTCAACGGCGGCGTCAGCAGCCCGAGTCGTTCTTCCGGACTGAGGGGCCGCTCGCTCGGACGACCACCACTGCCCGGAACGAGCAGCCGAGCGTTGGCCACCATGTCCAGCCACAGTTCCAGCACGCGCTCGCAGTCGTCGGAAACCGGCTCGTAGAACCATCTTTCCTCCGCATCCGGAAAGCTGGTGATGCCACGGTGGGAAGTGGTTCGCGACTGGACCTTCCGCCGCTGCCTGAGCTGGTGAACAGCGACAAGCGACGTCAGGTCCAGCCCAGCCGGTTTGCGGTGGCCACCCGACAGGACCCGCCTCGCGAAATAGAGCGTGTCGACCGACTTCTCCAACACTGGATCAAGGTTCACCTGGTCCGCGTAGGTGCGCAGGCAGCGGTAGTCGGCGTCGAACAGGTTGTGCCCGACGATGAGGTCGACTCCTGCGGCGATCGAGGCCAGGCGGCTGATGTCGGTGGCCCTGAGCACATGGAACTCCACCTGCTTCCACTGGCCGTGGCCAACGAGATCGCCTACCGGTTCTCGTTCTACGACCAGGACACCCACGACGTCGATGTCCCATTTCTCCGGCAAGCTGTCGCCGCCCACACGGGCGTAGTCGACGTCAATGGCGGCAATCCGGTGAGGCATCAGAGCGGGAAGTGGACCGACCACCGGAGTCGCGTACACCGGCGCGACTCCGTGTTGATCGGCCGCGACAATCGCAGGATCCGGCGCGACGATCGGCGTCCAGCTTTCAAGCCTTACCGGATTGACGTGGTCGACCTCCCCGCGCTCAGACCTCTTCCCCCGTTTCATAGTCCATATGGAATGGACGGTGCACGGCGCATAACCTCTGGCCCAGAGATCAACGTCTTCCGGAAACTCGCGGGCGAGCTCCACCGTGTCGTGAACCCACGCGTAGACGGGCACCTCCGACTCGTGATGGATGTACCAGCCCGACTGGAGCGGGGCTCGCGGGGCGTCGACCTCGGGCTCGAAGTCCGAGGTGTAGCCAGGAGGGGGTGTGCCGCGCAGCGTGGGCACCGGATCACCGCGTTCAGCCCGGTCCTGGAGGATCCGGAGAAACCCGTACCCTCTCGGCGGCCAGATCGACGGCGCCAAGTCAATTCGGCCGGGCAGGCCTGACTCGTGGGGCTGCCCACCCTCAGAGCTCTCCGGCTCATCCGACTTCTTCCGCTTCTTCGGCATGGCCCGCATACTAGGAACAGGCCCCGACAACGCGCGTGAATACGCTCATCTTGACGTTCCAGGCAATCACCCGATTACATCGGCCGTCCGCGACTGGTATGGGTACTCCAAGACCGTTCACTCATTTCAGGGGGCTGAGAGCGTGACGGAACGCGCGTGGCTGGATGTGCCGTTCGCGGAAAAGAACGAGGCAAAGGCGCAGGGGGCACGTTGGGACCCGAACGCCAAGCGCTGGTACTCGCCGCGGGCCGGGATCGCCGGGCTGGAGCGGTGGGCGGCCCTCCCCGACGTTCCCGACCTGCTCCCGGGTGAAGACCGATCGTGCGGTTCGGGTCTGTTCGTGGATCTTGTGCCGTCATCGTGCTGGTTCACCAACGTTCGTTCCTGCGTGAGCCCGCGCGACTGGGAACGCCTGCGACGGATGATCACACGCAGGGCGGGCAACCGGTGCGAGGCGTGCGGCGCGGGCGAGGACCGGACCGCACGGCGTTGGCTGGAGGCACACGAGCGCTGGACTTTTGAGGAGCGGAATCGCACGCAGACCCTGCGACGGCTGATCTGCCTGTGCACTTCTTGCCACACCGTGACCCATTTCGGGCTCGCGACCATCAAGGGCACTGCGGCCGAGGCGTTCAGCCATCTCAGAAACGTGACGGGTATGTCGGAACAGGATGCTCACACGCATGTCCGTTCCGCATTCGCCTTGTGGGAGCGGCGGTCCGCGGTGACGTGGACGTTGAACCTGGACATCCTGACCAAGGCCGGTGTCACGATCAGCTCGCCACCGCAGGCCGCCGCGCGCGTTTCGGTCGCCGAACGAACACTCCGGGCCGACGGGTACCACTAGACCAGGGCGCCGGGGATGGCGGCGACGAGGCCGCCGTCGATGATCAGGTCCTGGCCGTTGACGTAGGAGGCTTCCGAGGACGCGAGGAAGGCGACGGCGCCCGCGACGTCCTCAGAGGTGCCGAGGCGACCGGAAACCACTTCGGCGGCGACGGTGGGCTTGACCTCCTCGGAGACGGCCTCGTGGAACATCGCGGTCTCGATGTAGCCGGGGCTCACGGAGTTGACGCGGATGCCGCGCGGCCCGAGTTCGGCGGCGAGCGTGTGCGCGAGGTTGTGCACGGCGGCCTTGGTCGCGGAGTAGAGGGTGCCGGTCACCAGGCCGCGGTGCAGCGTCCACGAAGCGTTGATCACGATGGCGGCGTCGTCGGAGAGCAGCGGGATGGTCTTCTGGATGGTGAAGAACACGCCCTTGAAGTTGATGTCCACGACGCGGTCGAACTCGGCCTCGGTGATGTCGGGGATCGGCGCGAACGAAGCGACACCGGCATTGGCGAAGACGACGTCCAAGCGGCCGTGGCGGTCCCGGATCGCGGAGACGAGCATGGACAGGTCGTCGAGGTCGGACACATCGCCTTGCACCGCAAGGACACGGTCGCTGCCGAGGTCTTCGACGGCGGAGTCCAGACGGGCCTTGTCGCGGCCGGTGATGACGACGTGCGCGCCCTCGGACAGCAGCCGCCGCGCGGTCGCGAGGCCCATGCCGCTCGTTCCACCGGTGACGAGCGCGGTCTTGTTTTCGAAGCGGGTCATGGAAATCAGCGTGAACCGGCCCGCGCGAGACGAACAGGGCGAAGCTATCCGGGGTGTGGCACCACCAGGCTAAGCGGGCGCGGCGAGCCGGATGCGCATGAGGCGGTCGACGCGCTCCGCGGACTCGGTGCCGGGGCGCGGGTTGAACAGCTCCAAACGCCAGTCGGGGTGGTCGGCGACCACCATGGTCGTCTTGTCGAAGACCAGGTCCCCGACCTCGACGTGGTGCACCGCCTTCACCGCCTGGCTGTGCGCGCCCACGTCGTGCCGCGCCCACAGCTCGGCGAACTCGGGGCTCACGGCGCTGAGGTCGTCGATGACCCTGGTGAACTCCGGGTCCTCCGGGAAGTGCGCGGCGTCGGCCCGGTAAGCGGAGACGACATCGGGCGCGATCGAAGCCCAGTGGACCTGCGCGTCGCGGTAGCGGGCGCTCGTGAAGAACGTGATCAGGCAGTTGTGGTCGGCGTCGCCGTAGCCGAACACCGCCCGCGTCGCATCGTTGACCGCCAACACGTTCCAGTACCGGTCGTGCAGGATCGCGGGCCGCGGTGACCACGCGTCGATCAGCTGCCGGAGCTCCCGGCTGACCGCCGTGGTGCGCGCACCCCGTGGCCACGGCGGGTTGAGACCGGCCAGCAGGTAGAGGTGCTCGCGCTCCGGCTCGGCCAGGCGCAGCGCCGTGCTGATCGCATCAAGCACCTCGGCGGAGACGGTGATGTCGCGCCCCTGTTCGAGCCAGGTGTACCAGGACACCCCGACCCCGGCGAGCACGGCGACCTCCTCGCGCCGCAGTCCCGGAGTCCGGCGCCTGCCCGCGGCCACCATGCCGACGTCGCCGGGCGTGAGCCGGGCCCTGCGGCTGCGCAGGAAATCGCGGAGCTGTTCGCGGGACTCGCTGGTCATGGGTCCACGGTAGATCACCGGGCTGGAAGACTGCGGGTATGAGCGCCGTCCCGCAGATCGTCACACTCGCCGGTGTCCTCGTCGGCGGCCTGATGTCGTTCGCCGCCACCACGCTGGTCGAGCGGAGCAAGTGGCGGCGGACGCATTCGTCGCGCTGGGACGAGAAGCGGCTGACCGCGTACATCGAGTACGCCAACGCCGTGAAGACGTGTTCGCAGCTGTCATACCGGCTCGCCGCGACGCACGGCCACCCCGCCGGGGCACAACCGATCGAGCTCGAAGAGGGACTGAAAGCGTTGGCGGAGGCGGAGATCGAGCGCACCGTCAAGTGGGAGGCGGTGCTGCTGCTCGGCTCCCCCGAGGCCGTCGCGGCGGGCCGGAGCTGGCACGAGGCGATCTGGAAGCTCAGCTGGGTGGCCAGGGGCCAGGCGATCGGCCGGGACGAGTTCATCGGCATCTACGAGATCTCCGGCCGCCGCCGCGACGAGTTCTACCGGTGCGCGCGGGCGGATCTCGGTGTGCGCAGCGGCGATCTGCCCAAGCCCACGCGGGACTGGCTGCCGCCCGCGGACAAGGAAGTCTCCTCCTGAGCGACTACACTCCGTCCTGTGCTTCTCGCCCCCGACCCCCGCATCGTCCGCCGGGCTGGCTAGAGAACTCCCGTTTCGTACTCTTATCGGGATTTGGGAGCGCTCTTTTCCCTGCTATGAGTACGAAACGGGCGAACGCGGAGTGCGGTCACGTTTAGTCAGGTGGTGGCGCGGACGCCAGGGCCGAACGAATGATTCCTGGCGTTGAAACAACAGTGTTGACCAAAGGATCGTGACTGGTCACGCTAAGGGCAGCGCCACGATCGTGTGAAGGTCTGCCCCGCCAACCCTGCGGCGGGGCGCGCGCGATCGTTGGTGACCCAAAGGAGCCAACACGTGCATCCTGTCAGCAGAAGCGTCGCCGTCCTCTCGGCAGCGGCCACCCTCAGCGCACTGGCCATGACGACCGCGACCGCCGCGCCGCACGAGGCGCCGCTCATCACCACCGCCGCGTCGGCGACCGTGCAGCCGGTCAAGGACTCCTACATCGTGCTGCTCGACCCGGCCCAGGCGGGCGCCCACGCGAACAGCGTCGCCGCCGCGGCGAACGTCGTGCCGAACGCCGTTTACGACGCCGCGGTCACCGGGTTCTCCGCCACGCTGACCCCGGCCCAGCTCCGCACGCTCCGCCGCGACCCAGCGGTCAAGAGCATCGAGCAGGACGTGCTCGTCACCGACGCGCTCGACGCGACGCAGCAGAACCCGCCGTCCTGGGGCATCGACCGGGTCGACCAGAAGAACCTGCCGCTGTCGAAGAGCTACACGTACAACGTGAACGGCTCGGGCGTGCACGCCTACATCATCGACACGGGCATCACGCCCAGCCATCCCGACTACGGCGGGCGGGCCACCTTCGACCACAACGCCATCGACACCAACAACACCGACTGCCACGGCCACGGCACGCACGTGGCGGGCACCATCGGCTCGAACACCTACGGCATCGCCAAGGGCGCGCGGCTGCACGGCGTGAAGATGATGAACTGCTCGGGCGGCGCCACCACCACGTCCGCGATCAACGCGATCAACTGGGTCACCCAGAACGCCCAGAAGCCCGCGGTCGCCAACACCTCGTGGAACTTCACCGCGTCGGCCTCGCTGGAGACCGCGATCCGCAACATGATCTCCTCCGGTGTCTTCCTGGCCACCTCGGCGGGCAACACCAGCGGCAACTCCTGCGACCGGCTGCCCCGCAAGGTGGAGACCGCGACCGTGGTGGCGTCCTCGGACAGCAACGACGGCCGTTCGTCCTTCTCCAGCACGGGATCGTGCGTCGACCTCTACGCGCCCGGCGGCAGCATCATCTCCACCGTGCGCACCGGCGGCAGCGGCACGATGAGCGGCACCTCCATGGCCACGCCGCACGTCGCGGGCGTCGCCGCGCTGTACAAGTCCAAGTTCGGTGACGCACCCTCGGCCACCGTGCACAACTGGCTGAACACCAACGCGACCCCGAACGTCGTCAACGGCGGCGCCACCGGCGGCACCGTCAACCGCCTGCTGTTCACCGCGGGCCTGTAACGAACCACTGAGTCCCGCACCCGGATCCGCGCTCCGGGTGCGGGACTCTTGGCATCTGCCTGAGCCAGCCCGATTCCGCGTCATGCCCTGTCCCTTGTTCCGTTGACGCCGTATGGCGAAGAGAAGAATCGGTGGCGCCGGAGGCGGTTCGGATCCGGGCACGAAGGCCCCTGCCGCCGTGGCGATCGCCGCGGCTGGCGCGCTGGTCATCGGGAGCGGCATGGGCGCCGGGGGTGTGTCGACCCTGGGCTCAGCGGCGGAGTCGGCCGCACTGCGCAACATCAGTGCGAAGAAGGCCGACGGCACGAAGGCGGCGAAGAGCGGCAACGCGCGGCAAGCGTGGCAACGAATGGGACTGCGCGAGCTGAAGAAGCACGCGAAAAGCGAGCTGAACTGCCTGCTCAACTCCTTCGGCGAGATACGCGGGTTCTTCGCTCGCACACCGTGCAAATCCTTGGAGCGCAACATCTTCGCGATCGGCGACGATGAGGGGAACGTCGCTGTCGTATCAGTCGTGTGGGTCCGCTTCCACGCGCGGAGCCACGCGGAAAGCTTCGAGAAGCTGCACAAGGTCCACGGCAACGGCGACGTCAAACCGTTGGCCAGCAGCCTCCTCGATCTGGCCGACATTCGGTTCACCGCGCACCACTACGGCTCTCGCCGCAACGGCAGCACAGTCACCATCGCGGAAGCCGAATCCGCCAAGGGGAAGGTCGGCGGCGAAGCGCTCGACGTGCTCGCCGAAGTCTCTTCGTACCTGCCTTAGACCTCGGGCGGCGTGCGGCCGTAGATCTCCTCGGGGCTCAGCTGCTCCCGCGCCGTCGAGACCGCCCACCGGTGCCCGAACGGATCGCGGAAAGCACAGAAACGCTCACCCCAGAACGCTTCCTGGAGCGGGATCTCCTCCTCCGCGCCCGCCCACCGCGCCTTGCGGTAGACCTTGTCGACGTCCTCGACCTCCACGTGCAGCTGCACCGGGCTGCCGCCGATGGTCGGCGGGGCGAGCGCGTCGAGCGACGGCGTCTCCTCGCTGATCAGCAGGCGGTGGTCGCCGATGGCCAGCTCGACGAAGAGGATGGTGCCGTCCGGGAGCAGGTTGCGCCACAGCTCGTGCGCATGGAAAACCTTGGTGTAGAAGGCGATCGCGGCCTCGGTGTCCTTGACGAACAGGTGCGGTGCGAAACCGGTCGGGCGGGTGCTCACGCGCACCGCCGCTCGCCGAGCAGTCCCGCGGTCCGCGCGGCCTCGACGAACGCGGCCAGCAACTCCGCTTCCCGGCGCACGGCTTCGCGGCCGAGCGCGGTCAGCTCGTAGTAGCGGCGGCGCGCGTCGTGCGGGGCGTCGGGGTCGGCGCCCTCGGTCTCGGTGGCCAGCCCGTCCGCGACCAGCCGCGCCAGCGTCCGGTACAGGGTGCCGGGGCCGAGCCGGACGGTGCCGCCGGAGGTCTGCTCGACGAAGGCCATCACGCCGTAGCCGTGCCCGGCGCCGCCCGCCAGCGCGAGCAGCACCTGGAAGGCCGCCGGGGTCAGCGGCGGTGCCGTTGCGGGGGTCACTCGAACAGGATACAGTCCGCCCCCGTTGTATCCACCATGGATATACAAGGAGGGTTTTCCGTGATCTCTGGCGTGAGCAAGGTCGTGCTGACGGTGCGCGACTGCGATGCGGCCAAGGAGTTCTGGGTCGAGCGCATGGGCTTCACCGTGCAGACCGACGCCGAGTACGGCGAGGGCGCGCGCTGGCTGGAGGTGCGGTCCCCCAGCGGCGTGACCCTGGTGCTGGACGGCAAGAGCCCGCACCACGCAACGGAGGGCGCGGTGCCGGACGAGCTCCCGCACTCCAACGTGTTCTTCACCTGCGATGACATCGAGAAGACCTACGCCGAGCTGATCGAGCGCGGCGTGCGCTTCCCGCAACCGCCGGTGCAGCAGCCGTGGGGCTGGTGGTCGCTGTTCGAGGACCAGGACGGGACGCGCTACGCGCTCAACCAGGAGTAGCCGAAGCGGGCGGTGCAGTGCCACAGGCGCTTCAGGCGCTGTGCGTCGTACCGCCCGGTTCGACCACCTCGGGGCCCCGGCCGCCCTCTCGCGGAAGTTCAGCGCTCCGTACTTCGGCCGCTCCGCCGGTGGCGCATCGTCATACGCGGCACCGAAAATCCGGCCCTCCCAGCGCCACCTGTCCCCGCCGGAGTGGGCCGTCAACCCACCGTTGCTGGTCCCGGACTCGAACTGCGAGCGGTAGATCCCGTCACGCGAGAGAGCGCTCGACCCCGCGGAGTGCTCACACAGCCCCGCGGACCGCGATCGCGACCGGACGTCGCTCGCGGCCGTGAGGCAGGTACTTGCGGGTGGCGCGCTCGCCCTCGATCTCGTCCCAGACGATGGCCATCCGCTCCAGCCACCTGGCCGCCGTCAGCGCGGGCTCGACGCCGAGGCCGCCCATGTCCAGCGGCTTCGGCAACGTCGGCCAGGTCGGTTGCTTCGGCTTCTTCTCCAGCGCGTCGTAGACCGCCTGCAGCTCCTCGCACAGCGCCGCGAACCCCTTGAGCGTGGCGTCCGGGTCGATGTGCGCCTCAACCCGCACGCCGAGCCGGTGCAGCGCCTTCTCCCCCGCCGCCGTCGCCAGCACCCGGCGGCCGCGCACCAGCAGGTCGATCTTGGCGACCTCGCCGACCGGCAGCACCCACGCGCCGGTCAGCCGCGGCATCCCCGTGTCGAAGCCGGTGTGCACGTGCCAGATGGCGACCTCGTCGCTGCGGGCGTCGACAACGCAGTCGGTCATCCTGTCCTCCAAAGCGCGGGCGAGCCCCGATTCTTACCAGCTCACGACGCCAGCCGGAGAAGCGACTCGAACTCGACCTCCGTGAGCACCTCGATCGGATGCCCTTTCTGCCGCAGTCGAAGGGCTTTCGCGGCTTTCCCGGTCGAGTAGTCCGCGGGATCGTCACCACTGAACCCGCCGCCGATCACCAGACGGGTGGTGCGTTTGGTGACGCTGTCCTCCGGGGTTCCCCCCAAGAGTGCAACGGCATCCCATGCTTCTTGTCGCCGCCGGGACAACGCACCGGTGAACACCACGACCTGCCCGAAGAGCGGGTGGTCCGCGTCGGAATCGGTGTTGACGACAGGGGAAACGAGTTCGGCACGCGACCTGGAAGGGACACTCGCCGAAACCGAAACGCAACCCCGCCACCCATCGGGCCCTAGTCGCCCGAGGCTGGCCCCGGCCGCCACAGCGAACTCCTCGACCGTCGCACTGCCGCGCTTTTCCGCCATGGCCAAGAAGATCCGGGCACACGCCTCAGCATCCTCGGCGGCGTCGTGGTGGGAGTCGAGCGGAACGCCGAGCACCTGAGCGACGGGCGGCAGACGATAGCTGACCAGCTCCAACTCGCGGCGAGCCCACACCAGCGTGCAGCCGTACCGAAACGTCGGCCAGCGCATGCCCTCCGCGTCGCACGCCTGCCGAATGGCGCAGGTGTCGAATCCGGCGTTGTGCATGACGACGGGCCGATCTCCGATGATCGCGACCGCGTGATCGAGCCGTTCCCGAAAAAGCGGTTCTCCCGCGACCATCTTCGCGGTGATTCCGTGCAGCGACACGTTGAATCCGTCGAAATGCCCGATTGACTCCGGCGGGCGGCAGAGCCAGGAGTGCCGCTGCGTGATCACACCGTTCTCCACGACGACGAGACCGAGTGCGCAGATCGACCCCCTCCGCGCGTTGGCGGTTTCCACATCCAGTGCGACGAAGTCGAGCATGTGACCCTCCAAAGATCGACAGCTCGAAGATCGACAAGAGGGACCACCGCGTTTCTCTTATGACATAACGAAAAGGGACGACAGGGCACGCCTTGGCATGTGCCCGAACCGGGCTCAGGCCAGGACCTGTTCCAGGCGGTCCAGGAAAACCCGTTGTCCGGCAACGATTTTCTCCCCGGCCTCGGCGAGGGAGAACCAGGCGACGCGGTCGACCTCGGGGAACTCGCGCAGCGTGCCGGAGCCTTTCGGCCACTCCATGGTGAAGGTGCCGGGGACGACGTCGGCGGGGTCCAGGTCGCCGCGCACCGCCCACGCGGTGACCTGCTTGCCGCCGGACTGCCGCACCTCGCCCAGCTCGATCAGCTCGCCGTCCGGAACGGGCAGCCCCAGCTCCTCGGTGAACTCGCGCCGGGCCGCCGCCTCCGGCGCCTCGTCCTCGGCGTACTCGCCCTTGGGCAGCGACCACGCGCCCGCGTCCCGTCGTGCCCAGAAGGGGCCGCCCATGTGGCCGAGGAGCACCTCGGTCCGCTCTCCGGCCCCGCGAAACACCAGGATTCCCGCGCTGCGTCGCACCATCGGCCGAGCTAACCACGTGTGACGGAGAACTCAGCGAGGTGACCACGATCCAGTGATTGGGAATTGTCAACAGTGAGCCCGGGGCGCCACGATCAAGATCGGTGACGCGACGAACGAGGAGAGCGGTTGTCCAGCAGAACCGGCCACGGCGAGGCGTTCGCGCGGGCCTACGACCGGCTGCACGTGGGCCGCGACGACATTCCCACGCTCGTCGACTTCGTCCGGACCAGGACCGATCCCGCCGTTCTGCTGGAGCTCGGGGTCGGCACGGGAAGGCTGGCGATCCCGCTGGCCAAGGCCGGGGTGCGCGCCTACGGCGTCGACGACTCCCCGGCGATGCTGGCGCGGCTGCGGTCGAAGGACCCGGACGGGCTGGTCACCGTGTTCCAGGGGTGCATGACGGAGCCGCCGATCACGGCCCCGTTCGGGTGCGTCCTGATCGCGGGCGACACGTTCGCGCTGCTGCCCGACCGGGCCGCGTGGGCGAAGTGCTTCGGCGCCGCGGCCCAGCGGCTCTCCGCGGACGGCAGGCTGATCATCGAGGGCGCCCTGCCGGACCCGGCGTCCTGGGGCGGACCTGCCAGGGTGCCGCGGCCGGAGGAGCTGGACCTGTTGGCGGGCAACGTCGCGCTGCGGCTGACCGAGCGGTACGAGGACTACGCGCAGCGGCCGTTCACGCCCTACTCCCCGAAGTGCGTCTCGGTGTACCAACGCGTGCTGTGAGAATCACAGCGTGGCCATGACCTGCCCGTGCGGGCTCGACAAGTCCTACGACCAGTGCTGCGGCGCCCTGCACTCCGGCGCGGCCGCGGCGTCAACGGCGGTACAGCTGATGCGCTCCCGGTACAGCGCCTTCGCCGTCTCCGACGAGGCGTACCTGTTGCGCACCTGGCACCCGGACACTCGTCCGTCCACTGTGGACTTCGAGCCGCGCCAGAAGTGGACCGGGCTGGAGATCCTGTCCACCGCCGGCGGCGGCGTGTTCCACACCGAGGGCACCGTCGAGTTCGTCGCGAGCTACCGCGTCCGCGGTCGCGCCGGGGAACTGCGGGAGAACAGCGACTTCGTCCGCCGCGACGGCCTGTGGGTGTACGTGCGCGGAACCGTCCACTAGCCCGCCGTTCTGCAAGCGGCCCCCCACGATCGTGACACCACCCCGAACCATCCCCAGCGCAGCCCAAATCCCCGTTTCGTACTCTTGCCGGGATTTTGGAGCGCTCTTTTTCCCGTTATGAGTACGAAACGGGGTTCTCTAGACGGCACCCGCCGTGGATGGGGTGGACGGGCGGGTGGAGTGCATGGGCAGAGTTTACTTGGTGTGCGGAGTGCGGGCGGGGCATGCGGGACACGGCCTCGGGCTTAGGGCCAGATCGAGTTGACCCACTCCGGGTGGTCGATGAACGGGTTCCGGTTGTGCTGGAACCGCTCGAAGATCAGCTGGTTGCGCCGCTTCTCGAAGGCGTCCGGCGGGTCCTGCTCGCTCCACTGCTTGAGCACCGACAGCTTGCCCATGAACGGGTTGGTGCCGTTGTTGACGCTGTTGTTGACCTCGAGGTCGGCGAAGCCGTCGCCGCCCGCGTAGCGCACGGCCATGTAGAAGATCATCCGGGCCACGTCGCCCTTGGCGAAGTTCGCGGGCTCCCACGAGTCGGCGTCGGTGAAGTTGCCCGGCGCCTCGCCGACCGGGGAACCGCCCATGTCGAAGTCCTTGTTGCCGCGGGTGGAGTTCACCGTGACATCGGTCGGCCGCAGGTGGTGGACGTCGGTGCCCGGCCCGGTGGCGGTGCCGAAGTTGCCGTGCGACTTCGCCCAGACGTGCTCGCGGTTCCAGTCGTCGGGGTTGCCGCCGCTGGCGCTCTTGCTCAGCGAGCGGTTCTCGTAGAACAGCATCACGTTGGCGCTGTTGTTCGGGTCCTCGTCGGTGACCTTGAGCGCTTCCCAGACCTGGTCGTAGGACAGCTTGGTGCCGTTCTTGATGATCCCGTGCAGCGCGGCCTTCAGCGCCGGGCCGGTCTTGCCGATCGCGTCCCGGTAGTAGTCGTCGGAGCCGACCGGCGGCGGGCTCGTCGAGGTGGTCGGGGGCGGCGGCGTGGTGGTGCCGCTAGGCGTGATCGCGGTCGGCGAGGTCAGCCCGGCGTGGGTGAAGTACGCGCCGAGCTTGCCGGTGACGTCGAGCCGCGTGCCCAGCAGGCCGGGATTGGCCCGCAGCCCGTAGGAGGCCCGGAACGCCGACGTGACCTGCACGTAGATCATCCGCGACGTCCCGGTCTCGGTCGCCGTGTCGGCGAGCGCGATCGCGGTGTCGGAGGGGAAGTTCGAGCGCACGACCGTGGACGCGGCGGTCGGCTGGCCGACCACGTAGCCGCGCACGGTCGCCGAGGAGCCGTTCTGCTGACCGATCGCCTGCGCGACGGTGAGCGGGGTGGCCGCGCTCGCGGGGGTGGGCCCTTGGACCAGCACGACCGCGGCGATGACGCCGAGCGAGACGGCCAGCGAACTCCAGCGACTGCTCCGGGTGGCAAGCACAGGCGGTGTCCTCTCCCCGACGTTGACGCAGAGTGTCCGGATCTCGCTCGAACGGGGGAAGAGCGCGTTTCATTCTTCTCCGAAGAGTGAACAGATTGAGGCATTCCGTTGTCAGAGCGCCCACCCGGCTAACATGAATCCACTTCATTCCAGGCAAGCGCCGCCCTCGCCACCCCACGTGTGAGGTCATGCCGTGCGCCCTGCCTTGATCGCCCTCGTCACCGCGGTCGCCGTCACCGCGGCACCCGTACCCGCCCTGGACGCCGGGGAGACCGTCGACTCCTGGCTCACCACCACCTCCGACGACCGGGGTCGCGTGGTCACCAGGGGACTGCAACCCCAGACGCCGATCCGCTTCACGCCCGGGACCGGCGGCGCGACCATCACCGTCGACGAACGCCGCACCTACCAGCAGTTCGAGGGCGGCGGCGCGTCCATCACCGACACCACGGGCTGGCTGATGGGCAGTAGCGGCGCGTTGAGCGCGGCGACCCGCGACGCCACCATGCGCAAGTTGTTCCACCCCGCCGAGGGCATCGGCCTGTCCTTCATCCGCAACCCGATGGCCTCGTCGGACCTGGCGCGGTTCGACTACTCCTACGACAACACCTGTTGCGACGTAAGCGATTTCAGCATCAACCACGATCTCGCGGACATCCTGCCGCTGACGAAGCAGGCCAAGGACCTCAACCCCGCGATGACGGTCATGGCCTCGCCGTGGAGCGCACCCGCGTGGATGAAGGACAACAACCACATGCACCAGGGTTGGTTGCAGGCCAAGTACTACGGGGCCTACGGCGAGTACTTCGCCAAGTACATCCAGGCCTACCAGTCACGTGGCGTCCCGATCGACTACATCTCCGCGCAGAACGAACCGACGTGCTGCGCGGGTTATCCGTCGATGCGGTGGAACACCGAGGGGCTGGTCTACTTCACCAAGAACGCGCTGTGGCCCGCGTTGCGGCGCGCGGGCGTCACCAACACGAAAACCCTTGTGCTGGACTGGAACTGGAGCGACTACGACGCCTGGGGCGCTCAGCAACTCGCTGATCCGCAGATCACCGGGGACCCGCTGTTCGGCGGCATCGCGTGGCACGGGTACGGCGGCGACGTCGCGAAGCAGACCGAGGTGCACAACCGGTACCCGGGCGTGAAGGCGTACGGCACCGAGCACTCCGGCGGGAACTGGATCCGGAACCAGCACGACGAGGACATGCTCAACGTCATCGACTACACCAGGCACTGGGCCCGCAGCGTGGTGAAGTGGAGCCTCGCGCTCGACCAGAACCAGGGTCCGCACAACGGCGGCTGCGGCGTCTGCACCGGGCTGATCACCGTCCACAACGGGGACGGCAGGCACGGCCAGGTCGACTACACCGTGGAGTACTACACGATGGGCCACCTGACGAAGTTCGTGAAGCCCGGGGCCGTCCGGATCGACTCGACCGACAACGCCGCGGTGCGCAACGTGGCGTGGCGCAACCCGGACGGCTCCAAGGTGTTGATCGCCCACAACACCACGTCCGGCACCCAGAACCCGAAGGTCGGCTGGGGCAGCCAATCCTTCACCTACTCGTTGCCCGCCAAGACCTCGGCGACCTTCGTGTGGCGGGGTGATCAACGCTAGCCTGTGCCGGTGAGCGAGGCGACTGTGCGGTACCAGCGGGCGATGGCGGGTTTCGACGCGGTGGCGGGGGCGGTGCCCGAGGACCGGTGGACGGCCGCTTCCCCGTGCCGGGGCTGGACCGCGCGGGACGTCGTCGGTCACGTTCTGAGCTCGCAGGACATGCTCTTCGCGTGGATCGCCGGGAAGCGGCCGACCATGCCGGACGAGGACCCGGCCGCCAGGGTCGGCGGAGACCCGCGCGGGGCGTGGCGCACGACCTACGCGGAGGTGGGGACGGCGCTCGCCGATCCCGGCCTCGCGACCCGGCCGGTGACCACCTACCCCGGCGGACCGTCCACTGTGGACGAAATCCTGGACAGCGGGCTGGTCGAGCCGCTTGTGCACGCGTGGGATCTGGCGCGCGCGACCGGTGTGGAGTTCGCCCTGGACGACGCGCTCGCCACGGAATGCCTGCGCGCCATGAAGGAGCACGAGCGGCGCGTTCGCCTCTCCGGCATGTTCGGCTCCGAGAACCCCGTCGCCGACGACGCCACCCCGGGCGAGCGCCTCCTGGCGTTCCTGGGCCGCGACCCCGCCCAGTCACCCCTCCTCGGCTGAGGCCGCCGCTTTTCCCGTTTCGTACTCATAGCAGGAAAAAGAGCGCTCCCAAATCCCGTTATGAGTACGAAACGGGAGTTCTCTAGCTACCTCAGCGGAGGTGGAGGGGGCGCGCGGGATGGGAGTGCACGGGATGAGTATAGCTACGCCTGGGGGTCGGGGGCCTGGTCCTGTTGCTCCCCGAGGGCGAACGCGACCTGTCCGTCATCGGTGACCTCGGCGTCGAGGACCTTGTCGTCGAGGTACACCGCGGCGAGCGGGTCGAGGAAGACGTGCGTGCCCTCGCCCGCGAGCACCTGGTCGTCCTCCTCAGGGCCAGGGGTGATCGACATCTCCAGGGCGCCCGGCTGCCCGCCGTCCGTGGTGGCGGCGATGCGCAGCCCGGCTCCCTCAGGCACCCCCTCCGCAGAGGTGATGGTGCGGACGACCTCGATGGCCGTGGGGGTGAAGACGAGCATTCCGCTCTCCCTTCCGGGGATCTCGGCGAGAAGAAGCCGACAACGCTAGCCGGGTACCCGGAACCGCGCGGGATGAACGCGCGGGTCGCAGAAGAGTTCTCGAACCAAACCCTACTTCCGTTGGTGCGCTTGACCGACGCCCAGCAAAGCGACCGCCCCGAGTGCCCCCACGATCGCGAAAGCGTAGAAACCCCAAGGGTATGCGACGCCCGCGGTGAGCATGGCGCCGCCGAGCAGCGGGCCGGAGATCGCGCCGATCCTGCCGACCCCGGCCGCCCAGCCCAGCGCGGTGGCGCGGTTGTCCGCCGCGTACACCCGCCCGATGTAGGCGTACACCAGCACCTGCGAGCTGAACACGAAGAACCCGGCGGCGAAGACCGCGACGTACACGCCGATCTGCGGCAGGCGGACGCTGAGCAGCGCGAGGGCCACCGCGGCGACGGTGAACCAGGTGACCCCCGCGCGGCGCACGCCGACGCGGTCGGCGATGGACCCGGCAACGAGCAGGCCGGCGATCGCGCCGAGGTTCAGCGTCAGCAGCAGGCCGAGCGCGTCGCCGAGCTCGTAGCCCGCCGCGCGCATGATCTGCGGCAGCCAGGTGTTGAGGCCGTAGACCAGCAGCAGCCCCATGAACGAGGCCGCCCAGAACGCCGCGGTCGCCCGCCCGAGCCCACCGCGGAACAACGAGGCGATGGTCGCGAAGGAGGACTTCGAGTGCTCGCGGGAGAAGGAGTCCGGCAGGTACCGGATCATCAGCGGTACCAGCACGAGCGCCGGGGCGGCGCCGATCACGAACATCGCCCGCCAGCCCAGCTGCGGGATCACCACGATGCCCAGCAGCGCCGTCAGCACCGCGCCGACGTGGTAGCCGGTCATGATCGTCGTGGTCCCGCTGACCCGTCCCGCCCTGGCCTGCTCGGTGACCAGGGTGATCGCGGTGGGCAGGCAGCCGCCGAGCCCGATCCCGGCGAGGAAGCGCAGCAGCCCGAACACCGTCACCGACGGCGCGACCGCGCACAGGGCCGTGCACAGGGAGAATCCCGCGACGGCGAAGACCAGCGCCCTGCGCCTGCCGATCTGGTCGGTGACCGTCCCGATCACCAGCGCGCCGACCATCATGCCGAGCAGGCCGACCGTGGAGACCACCGACGCGCTCGCCGGGGTCAGCCCCCACACGGCGCCGTCCAGCAGCGTCGGCAGAACGGTACCGAGTACCACCAGGTCGAAACCGTCGAGCAGCACCGCGCTCCAGCACAGCGGAAGGACCCACCGCGCACTGGTCAGCCGGTCTTGGGTGAGCATGCGACCTCCGGAGGAAAACCGAGCGGGGCTTGCCGAGCGCCAAGAGTGGTGGGAACACTTCCCTCGCGCCCAGAGATCTTCCGCCCAGCGGAAGCCCTGGTCGTCCCCACCCCCAGGAAGGCGCTCCGATGCCCAGGCCAGCCACCCCGCCGCCCAGCGTCTCCGCGCGGCTGCTCAGCGTCCTGGAGGCGTTCGGCCCCGGCAGCCCGCGGCTGACCCTCTCCGAGATCTCCCGCCGCACCGGTCTGCCGCTGACCACCGCGCACCGCCTGGTCGGCGAGCTCGCCGCGTGGGGCGGCCTGGAACGCGACGGCGAGGGCCGCTACCAGATCGGCTTGCGGCTGTGGGAGATCGGCGCGCTGGCCCCGCGCGGGCTCGGCCTGCGCGAGACGGCCATGCCGTTCCTGGAGGACCTCTACGAGGCGACGCACGAGAACGTGCAGCTCGCCGTGCTCGACGGGAACGACTCGGTGTTCCTGGAGCGGCTGTCCGGGCGCGAGGCGGTGCACGTGTTCACCCGCGTCGGCGGGCGGTTGCCCGCGTATGCGACCGGGGTCGGGCTGGTCATGCTCGCGTACGCCTCGCACGAGGTGCAGGAGGCCGCGATCTCCTTGCCGCTCAAGCGGTTCACCGAGAAGACGATTCCGAACGGCGCGGCGCTGCGGCGGGTGCTGGCCGATGTGCGGCGCCAGGGCTTCGCGATCAGCGACGGCCAGATCGAGCTGATCGCGGTGTCGGTGGCGGCCCCCGTGCGCGGCCCGGACGACTCTGTGGTCGCGGCGATCTCGGTCGTGGTGCCGTCGGAGAACGGCGACGCCTACGCGCACCTGCCCGCCGTGCGCGCGGCGGCCCGGGGCATCTCGCGGGCGCTGGGTGCTCCCAGCGCCCGTCGGCCACCGGGCTCGGTGCGCCGCGAGACGTTCAGCGCACCGGGCTAGTGCTCAGGAGATGGTCAGCTCGCTGGTGAACTCCGGCCCGCCCTGCTCGACTCCAGCGGCCGTGGCGGAGCGCTTGGCGGGCCCGCTCACCTTGTAGGCGAAGGTGAACCGCAGGTTGGCCATGCCAGTCTTGCCGCCGACCTTGACCGGGAAGGCGCAGTGGCCCCACAGGTCGTAGTTCTTGTTGCGGGCGTTCTTCGGCACCGAGGAGTGCCAGGTGTAGGTGACCGCGATGTTGCGGTGGTGGTCGGTGTACGGCAGCTGCATGTGCCCGGCCTTGCACGTCATGCGGCCCGCCGCGATTGCGCGGACCTGGGGCGCGACGGTGAACGCCCACGGCACGGTGACCGCGCTGCTGGAGGTCCACCGCGCGCTCACCTGCGCGGTGAACGTGCCGTTGGAGTCGGTGCGCTTGTAGGAGGGCGACGGGCTGGCGAAGGTGTGCCGGTGCCCGAACGCCTCAGCGGGCAGGGTCGTGCTCGCGAGCACGACCGCGACGAGCGCGGAGACCAGGGCGGCGGAGGACGAGCGACGCATGAGGGGTCCTTGTCAGGTTCTGACCAAGTACGACGATTGCTCGCCAAGTAGAACCTCCGCCGCCCGCCCGAGCAGCCACTTTGTCGCCGCCATCACACAAAGTAATCAGATTAGATTACCCTGCGTAATGGACGGCTCACCTCAGGGAGTTCCAGAACGCCAGCTTGTGCTGGGCCACGTAGTCGATCCGCCCGATGTTCTTCTCCCCCGGCGCGAGCTGCTGCACGAATTCGCCGGAGCCGAACGGGGACCACTGCGGCAGCGTCGATCCGTTCGGATTCGCCGAACGCGCGAAGTTCGCCCAGTACCGAATCATGTCCGAGGACAGCGTGCGCTGTTCCGGGCTGATTTTGCTGTCGAAATCCGCGTCCCGGAAAAGGTACGGGACGTCGGCGGCGTGGAAGGCGCCCGGCGGCAGGCTCGGCGGCAGCGGCAGGTACATCGGCGCGCCGCGGTCGGCGAAGGAGTAGAAGTACGTCGGCGCCTTCCCGGCGAACAGCCTGGCCTGCTCGTAGTTCGCCCGCGCCCACATCCGGTCGGTCAGCAGCGCCGCCCAGGCCACGCTCGGCGAGGCGTAGTCCGACAGCGGGTACCTCGCGATGATCTTGGGGGCCTGGTCGCCGAACGCCTCGGCCACCAGCTCCGGGAAGCGCTGCGGGGTCACCGGGTTGCCCACCATGTCGTGGAACAGCCCGACGAGGGTGCTGTGCTCGTCGCGGGTGGTGCCGGTGATCACCGGCACGGGCTCGGCCCGGCCCTCGCGCAGCGTCTTCGCGGGCAGCTCCGGCAGCACCGACGTGCCGAAGGCGTAGGGCTGGAACAGCCGCATGTGCGGGATCAGCTTCGCCACCGGCACCGCGCGCAGACAGTCCAGGGTCCGCGCGGGATCGGTGCAGCCGACCTCGGCGGCGATCCTGGAGCCGTCCTCCTCCGCTGACGGCAACGACCGCCAGCCGTACCACTCGATCGCGGGCAGCCCCGGCATCATCGCCGCGGCGGGCAGGTCCATCAGCGCGAACCCGCTCTGCACGATGGCGCGCTGGAAAAGGCCCTTGGAGGCCGGAGCGGTCATGTGCGCCGTGGTCGCCAGCGCGCCGTAGGACTCACCGAAGAGCGTCACGTTGCCGGGGTCGCCGCCGAAGCCGCTGATGTTCTCGCGCACCCAGCGCAGCGCGGCCTGCTGGTCCTGCAGCCCGTAGGAACCGGAGTCGGCGAGCCCCGGGTGGGCGAAGCCGCCGAAGACCCCTAAGCGGTAGTTGATCGTCACCACGACCACGTCGCCGGTGCTGGCGAGCTGACGCGCGTCGAAGTAGTTGCCCGCGCCGACCACCCCGTCGCCGTGCACCCACACCATGGTCGGCTTCGGGGAGCGCGCGGTCGCCGAGCGCGGCGCCGTCACGTTGAGGAACAGGCAGTCCTCGGTCGCGCTGTCGGACTGGGCGTAGGCGGTGGACTCCTGCGGGCAGGGGCTGCCCGGCTTGGTCGCGTCGCGCACGCCGGTCCAGGGCTGGGCGGGCTGCGGCGAGCGCCAGCGCAGCGGGCCGGAGGGAGGGGCGGCGTACGGGATGCCGGAGAAGCTGCGGTGCTCGGCGGTCGCGACGCCGCGCAGGGTTCCGGCGGGCGTGCGCACCAGCTCACCGTCGTTCCCGCCGGGGCCGGCCGGGCCCGCGCAGCCGACAGCCGTCAGGAGAAGAGCGGACAGCAGGACCGGGGAGACACGTCGCGCGCTCATGCAAAAGAAATACCCAGTCATCGATTGGCTGAACAAGGCCATCAGTCACGATTCTGAAGTGCCCTTTGTCACGTGAATCCCATGTCATTTATCATGTTTACCTTAAATGGGAACTTCTTCACGTCCACGAGTGGACCACAATCCGTCCCGGAAAACTACCCCGATCGAGTTAATGGGTGAAGGTGAACCCGGTCCGCGTCCCGATCGGCCGACCACGCATGATGGACGCACTGCACTGGAGGACAACTACAGGAGGACCGGGCATGGCCCTGGAGAAGCCCGAGGTCGACAAGTACGAGGGCGACGCGCCCGCCGACCTGGTGGTCACCGACATCGTCGTCGGCGAAGGCGACGAGGCGACGGCGGGCAAGGTCGTCAGCGTGCACTACGTCGGGGTGTCGCACTCCACCGGCGAGCAGTTCGACGCGTCCTGGGACCGCGGCGAGACCTTCGAGTTCCCGCTCGGCGCGGGCCGCGTCATCGCGGGCTGGGACCGGGGCGTGCAGGGGATGAAGGTCGGCGGGCGCCGCCACCTGGTCATCCCGGCGCACCTGGGCTACGGCGACCGCGGTGCGGGCGGCGTGATCAAGCCGGGCGAGACGCTGCTGTTCGTGGTGGACCTGCTCGCGGTGCACTAGCCGCGACGCACGACAACGGCCCGGGTGGACCTCCGCCCGGGCCGTCGTCGTCCCTGCCCGCGCTGTCCCTTGCCCGTACTGGGGCACCGGGCAGAATGTCGGGGCGGGTCCCGCGAGTGGAGGGTGGCCATGACAGTTCCCCACGACGACGTCCCCAGCATCGACCTCGAACCCTGGTTCCACGGCGACGAGGCCGACCGCCGCGCCGTCGCGTCCGAAGTGGACAGTGCGCTGCGCGAGTCGGGTTTCCTCCTGGTGACCGGGCACGGCGTGCCCACCGAACTGCGCGCGTCGGTGCGCACCG
Organism: Allokutzneria sp. A3M-2-11 16; assembly: GCF_024213555.1. GTDB lineage: Bacteria > Actinomycetota > Actinomycetes > Mycobacteriales > Pseudonocardiaceae > Allokutzneria. Next base: position 186,173 of record NZ_JANAVO010000011.1, read on the forward strand.
CGGCCAGGGAGTTCTTCGCCCAGCCCGAGCAGGTCAAGCGGCGGTACGCGGTGAAGGTCGGCGAACGCGGCTGGCTGCCACCCGGCGTCGAGGCCAACGGGCTCGCCGAGGGCACCGTGACGCCACCGGACCTCAAGGAGACCTACTCGGTCGGCTCCGAGCAGAAAACGGGCGACCCGGAGCTCGACGGGTTCTGGTTCCCGGACAACGTGTGGCCCGCCGAATCCCCTTCCCTGCGAGCGCACGCCGAGGAGTACCTGGCGCGGATGCGCGCGCTGGCCGACGAACTGCTGACGATCTGCGCGGTCGCGCTCGGCAAGGAAGAGGACTTCTTCACCCGCGAAACGCGGCACCCCTCGTTCACCATGAACATCAACCGGTACCCGCCGCTGACCGACGTCGGCGAACCCGAGCCCGGGCAATTCCGCATCGGACCGCACACCGATTTCGGGACCGTGACGATCCTGGACCGCGAAATGGGCCTCGGCGGACTCCAAGTGCACACTCTGGACGGACGATGGGTGGACGCGCCCTACGATCCCGCGGCCTTCACGATCAATATCGGGGATTTGCTGGCGAGGTGGACCGGAGATCGGTGGCGGTCGACTCGGCACCGCGTGCTCCCGCCCGACCCCCGGGCACCGAAGGAAGAACTGGTGTCGCTGATCTTCTTTTACGAGCTGTCGCCGAAGACGTGGATTTCTTCGTTGGGGCCGCCGGTGGGGGTTACGGCTTATCCGCCGGTGTTGGCTGATACTTATCTTCGGGGGAAGTTGGCGGAGATTTCTGTGTGAGGTTTTGTTGGGATTGCAGTGGGCTGGGCTTCCAGCTTGCGTGGCTGGACTTCCAGCGTTCGCGGGCTGGGGCTTCCAGCTCGCACCGGTACCAGCGTGGGGGTCGGCTTGACCTGGGGACCCCTTGCGCGTGCCCTTGGGCCTGTCAGGGGCACGGGATGAAACCCCGGCCCTCGCGACAAGCGTATGGCACGCGC
>NZ_JANAVO010000012.1 GCF_024213555.1 Allokutzneria sp. A3M-2-11 16
GGGCCGGGGTTTCATCCCGTGCCCCCGAGAGGCCCAAGGGCACGCGCAAGGGGCCCCAGGTCAAGCCGACCCCACGCTGGTACCGGCGCGAGCTGGAAGCCCAACTCCGCTGGAAGCCCAGCTCACGCGAGCTGGAAGCCCAGCCCCGCCGGAAGCCCCAGCCCACGAACGCCAAAAGCCGAAACCTCAGCGATCCCCCTGTGGCAGCCCACCCGAACACAACAACCGCACAGGCCCGAAAAGCCCACTCCGAACCTGTCCCGCATAAACCCCCGAAGTCGGCGAAGCATCATCCAGATACCCCGCCAAAGTCCCCCGCACCACTACCTCGACAACATTCTCCCCATCCGCCACCAATTCGCTCACATCAACCCGCCAAGGCCCCCACGCCAATTCCCCGGCAAAAGACCCGTTCACCGAAACCGACGCCACCCCGCGCACCGACCCCAGATCGAGCATCTGCCGCCCGCCGACAGAAGCGGTGAACGTCGTCCGGTACCGAACCTCTCCACCGAGGTTGCGCAGGCCGAGGGAGGCCCAGTCCGCCAAGGGGAACTCCGCCTCCACTACGGATACCGAGAGCGGCCCGTCGACCAGCGCGCCGCCACGGCGACCGTCGACCGCCGAGACGAACAGGGTCACCGAGTCACCGGCGCGAGCGGGGGAAGGCAACCGCAGAAGACCGTCCTCGACCTTGATCTCCTGCGCGTCGAACACCGCGACCATGTCCAAAGTGGACGGTATCTGGACGGAGACGGTCCCGGGTGGCACCTGGAAACGCAGCTTCTCGGTGCGGGAAACGCCGGGCGCGATGTCGGGGATCACAGGCACGACAACGCCGGACGACGATACCGCGGGGTCGAGCCAGGAGGCGCCGGGCAGCGGATGCGGCCGGGGGTAGGCGCACACGAAACGCGGATCGCGGCGGTGTTCACGACGCAGCTCCGCGGAAGTCCAGCCGGGGCCGCTGCGAAGCCCGAGCGAACCGGAGTCGAGGGTCGCGGCGGTGCCGTGGCTGCTCTGGTGGGTCACGCGGAGCACCACGGTGTTCGAGCCGATCAGTAGGTGCGGCGCCAAATCGTAGGTGTGCAGCCGAATCTCGCGGTGCTCGGGATACGGGTTGAAGTCGCCCTGCCTGCCGACCTCGACACCGTTGATCAGCACGCTGCACGCGCCGTCCGAACCGACCAGGACCGACCCGTCGGCCGGAACAGCATCGAGCGAGAACGACAGCGACATGTCGTGCGTGGCTCCGATGACCACCGGGCGGTCCGGGCGAATCCACTCTGGACGGAGGTATGCGGCGACATCGGTGACGACGGCGAAAGACGCCCGCAGTGGGCCGGACTGCGTCGCGGTCAGCTCGATGACGAGTTCACCGCCGGACACGAGCGGGCTCACGGTTTGGTGGCCGTCACCGGACACCGGCAGCTCGACACCGTTGAGCAGCACGCGGCGCGGAGCGCTCGCGCCGACCACGAGGTGCGCTGCCTCGGAAAGCGCGATGTGCGTGCGCACAGCGACTGTCTGACCGGCCCGGACATCACGCCAGTCGAGGAACTCCTCGGGAACCTGTCCCTTGGGGCCCAAGGTATCCGAGTGCAGGGGGTCCTTGCGGATGCCGCGCGTGAGCGACCATTCGACGGACCGCCACGCACCATCGCCGTCGTGCACGCAAGCGAAGGGGCCGTATGAGGCGATCACCGGCTCCCACGAATCCCCAACGCCGTGGGACAGCCGCCAGATCTCGATGGGCAGCACACCGGTGCGGGACGGCGCAGCCAGATCCCCGCGCGAATTGTCCAATGTAGACGAAGTAAGGCCGGTCCACGGACCCACGACCTCGACAACGGACTCGACCGGGCCGAACGGCACAGCGGTGGCCGGGGGAAGCGAGGCGGAAATGACCACCAGGGCAACGGAACCGTCATCGAACGGAACCTCGAACGTGCCGTCCGGTTCGATGGACAGCTCGGTGCGCGTGCCACGCCCCGGAGCCCAGCTTTGTGCGCGCACGTCGGAGATGCCCGAGATCCGGACGCGCGCCACGCGGTCGCCCGGCGGGCGGAAGGAGTAGCCGTGCGTGCGGAGCTGCTCGTTGTAGCCCTGCCAGTCGAACTCCACGCCGTTGGACCACCAGTAGCCCTCGCCGAGGTCCAGCATGGGTGCCGCGGTCCCGCTGACATCGTCGTGAGCGGTCAGCGCGAGCACATACGCGTCGCCGACCCGCCGCAACAGATGTGGCGCATCCGCCGAAACCCGAATGGGTCCACTTTGGACGGCTGCTGGGACGTCCTCCACCGAAGCGACCAACGTGACTGGGAAATCGGGCACCGTCCCGTCGAGGAACAGCGAGGGGACGCGCCCGACGCAGATCACGCGTCCGCCCTCGGCGATGAACTCCACCAGGCGCCGAGCCGCGGCGGCGTGCAGCGTGTGCACGGCGGGCAGGACGACCGTGCGGAACTCCTCCTCGCCGACGCGAAGGCGCCCACCGGCCAACACCGAAGCCCCGGCGATCGTCGCCTCGTCGAAGACGTCGTGGTCGATCCCGGCCCGCTCCAGCACTCCGGGCTTCTCCGCGAACCACGTGCCGACGCCGTTGAGCGCCAGGAAAGCCTCGTTCGCCTCGTGCGCCGCGGCGAGGGGGCCGTCCAGGGTCAGGTGCCCCTGAACCGTCGAGGTGGGGGAGAGCAGCACGACATCGCAGACGTGCTGCCCCGCCGTGAGCACCGAGCACAGACGGCTGACCGCGGTGGAGAACACGTGGTAGGACGGCCAGTACGGCTGGCGCCAACAGGTCGACGGCGGCGCCCACTCCCACCAACCGCCCACAGTGGAGTAATAGACCGCGTGCGGGTCGTAGAGGTTGGCGCCGCGCCTGAGGAACGGGGCGAGCCAGTCGTAGGTCTCCTCCAGGGTGCCGCCCCAGCCCGAGGAGTGGAACGCCTCGATCCAAGTCCGGCCGTGGCCGTTGGCGTGCGCCAGCGAACTGTGCACCTTGGCGTCGCCCCAGTGATCACTGCCGGGGGCGCCGTACCCGGAATGCGTGTCGAGGTAGTCCCCGTACAGCCGCACACCGCCCGCCGGATCGCCTTCACGCGCGGGCGTCGGCTGGTCGAAGCCGCAGATCAGCCCGCGCGACCGGTACCACTCGTCGTGCTGGTCGAAGAACCCGCGCCGCGCAAGGAAAGCACGGTGCGCGTGGTAGTCGCGCCGAACCCGCACGGCCTCCGGCGACGCGTCGTCCTCCCACAGCGCCCACAGCCGCGGGACGAGGTCGTAGCCGTACGCGGCGGCGAAGGTCGTCGCGAAGTCCGTGCCCCACGTGGGCATCGCGGGCAGCTCGTCCTGGAAGAAGCCGCCGATGCTGCGGCCGAACCAGTGGCCGACGCCGCGTTCGAGCGTGCCGTGCACCTTGTCGAGCAGGGCCGCGCAAGCCTCGGTGGAGAAGTAGTCGAAACCGCTCACTCCACTGTGGACCAATACGATCCGGGCCGAGCCACCGGACCAGCGGGCCGCGCCTCCGGCGAGCGGGACGGCGGTCCGCTCGCCGGAAGGCAGGATCGCATACGCCGCAAGGGGTTCGTGGCCTTCCGGTGGGGAGACGGTCATCTTCCCCGAGGTCTCCACGAACGTCCGGTAGAGCGCCCGCCCGGAGAACCCGGGGTTGGCCGAGATCAGCCTGCCCTGGAAGTTCGCCCCGGAGAAGCCGATCTGGTCGTAGAGCCACAGCGTGAAGCCGAGTTCGTCGGCGTCGGCGCACGCCCCGTCGAACAACTCGATCCACTCGGGTGTGAGGAACGCCGGATCGTCGGCCACCGAACCGAACATCGGTCCGGTGGGGGCCAGGCAGAGCACGACGGCCTGCCTGACCCCGCCCGCCACGAGCTTCTCCATCTGCTCGCGAAGCCGTTCCCTGGTCACCTTCGCGCCGCTCCACCACCAGATCGGCAGTGGCCCGTACTCCGGAGCCGGATCGGTGAACCGGGCGAGCAACTCAGGGATTCCGTTCATGCGGCGACGCCACGCTCCTTCTCGATGTCCTCAAGGGATTTGCCGACGGTGTCCGGCATGAAGAAGAAGCCGACGATCCCGCTGACCAACAGGAAGGCCGTCAGCAGTGTCGCGACCGGGCCGATGGAGGCCGAGGCCAGCAGCGGCACGAAGAAGCTCCAGATGCCCAGCAGCACCCTGGCGACGCCGAAGGTCAAGCCCTGCGCGGTGCCGCGCAACATGGTCGGGAACAGCTCCTGGCTGAACACCTTGTAGGTCGCCTCACCCGCGATCGCCGCGCCCATCCCGAAGAGCACGATGTTGGCGATCACCGTGGGAACGGTGAACGGCAGCACCAGGAACAGCGCGTACGCCACGATCTGCATCAGGGAACCGACAGCCCACATCATGCGACGGCGTTGGTAGCTCTTGTCGTTGAGACGCATGAAGATGGTGACTGTCCCGATGATGGCGATGACGAACCCCGCGCAGCTGAGCGCCACCCCCGCCGCCTGTGAGCCCGCGTCGAGAGTCGTCACGATGTAGGGGGTGAAGATGCCTGCGGTGCCCGCCGCCAGGCCCCAGAACGTGTAGATGGTGCCGGTCCACATCAGGGCGCGCAGGTTCTGGCCGCTGAACAGGGCCTTGACCTGGACGGAAGGGGAGGGCTTCGAAGATCCGCTCGCGGGATCGAGCGACGTCGTCGAGGTGGACACCGCGCTCTGCCAGCGAGCCGACTCCGCGATGCCCTGGCGCAGCGCCCAGGTCACCACGGCGACGACGAACAGGGACAGGAACACGATCCTGGTGCCGGTGATGCCCATCGGGGTCAGGGCGAGCGCCAGCAGCAGCACCACCACGGGCCCCAGGTTCCACGCGACCTGTGTCAGCCCGATGAGGCGTCCTCGGCCCTTCGCCGGTGCGAGCTCACCGACCAGCGCGAGCGAGGTGGGCACGTCCGCGCCCACCGCGACGCCGACGACGAAGGTGCCGACGAACAGCATGGGCGCGCTGAAAGATCCCGCGATGAGCAGGACGCCCAGCGCGTAGACGATCAGGTCCCACTTGTAGATCCGCTTGCGGCCGAGCTTGTCGCCGAGCCGCCCGCCGATGAACGCGCCGATCGCGCAGCCGATGGCGTTCGGCCCGATCGCGGCGAGGATGCCGACCCCGGTGCTGGTCAGCCCCAGTTCCGCCTGGAACATGCTCATCCCCGCGCCGAGCGCGACGATCGAGCCCGCGTCCAGGTAGGACGCCATCGCGGCCAGCACCGAGATCTTCCACTGCTGCCTGCTGATCGTGCGGTCGTCCTCGCGGACGCTCTGGGGTGCGGTCATGGCGACTCCTCGTCTTCCAACGGCGACACTGCCGTGCGACCCCGCTCACAAAATGAAACGTATTAATCGGCACTGTAACCACGGCCCACTGGGGCACACAAGACAGGGCTGACCGAGTTGTTACCTGCGGGTGCGCTGGTCTTCAAGTCCCCCGAACCCGGCTCCCAGCCGTCTTCAACCGCCCCCAACTCCCGACGCCGCGCGCGCGTGCGCTGGGGCGGGCTGGGGTTGGGGGCGGTTGAAGACTTATTTTGGGTGGGTAGGGCGTACTTGAAGACTGCGGGACCGGTGCGGGCGCGTTGGGTTGACGGTCGGAGTGAGGCGGCTTTACGGTGGTGAAACCTTTCAATTGCGCCTTGGGGGAGGAGCTACGATGCCACTGCTGGACGAGGTTCGCGCGGCACTGGCCGGACAGCGGATCGAGACGCCGTCCTGGGCCTACGCGAACTCGGGCACCCGGTTCAAGGTCTTCCCGCAGCCCGGTGTCCCGCGCGACCCCTGGGAGAAGATCGCCGACGCCGCGACGGTGCACCGGCTGACCGGGGTGGCTCCGACCGTCGCGCTGCACATCCCCTGGGACAAGGTGGAGGACTACGGCGAGCTCGCCGCCTACGCCGGGGAACAGGGCGTGGCGCTGGGCGCGATCAACTCCAACGTCTTCCAGGACAACGACTACAAGCTGGGCTCGGTCACCAACCCGGACGCGCGAATCCGCCGCAAGGCGATCGACCACCTGCTGGAGTGCGTCGACATCATGGACGCCACCGGCTCGCGCGACCTCAAGCTGTGGTTCTCCGACGGGACGAACTACCCGGGCCAGGACTCGATCCGCGCGCGGCAGGACCGGCTCGCCGAAGCCCTCCGCGAGGTGTACGACCGGCTCGGCCCGGACCAGCGGATGTTGTTGGAGTACAAGCTCTTCGAACCCGCCTTCTACACCATGGACGTGCCGGACTGGGGCACCTCGTACGCGCACTGCGTGGAGCTGGGCGAGAAGGCCACCGTCTGCATCGACACCGGCCACCACGCGCCGGGCACCAACATCGAGTTCATCGTCGCGTTCCTGTTGCGCGCCAACAAGCTCGGCGCGTTCGACTTCAACTCGCGGTTCTACGCCGATGACGACCTGATGGTGGGCGCGGCCGACCCCTTCCAGCTGTTCCGGATCATGCACGAGATCGTCTCCGCCGACGCGCTGCGGCCCGAGGCGGGGATCGCGTTCATGTTGGACCAGTGCCACAACATCGAGGCGAAGATCCCCGCGATCATCCGCTCCGTGCTCAACGTCCAGGAGGCCACCGCGAAGGCGCTGCTGGTCGACGCGGAAGCCCTTGTGGCGGCACAGAACTCCGGTGACGTGCTCGGTGCGAACGCGGTGCTGATGGACGCCTTCTCCACCGATGTCCGCCCGCTGCTGCGGGAGGTGCGCGCGGAGGCCGGGCTGGACCCGGACCCGGTTGCGGCCTACCGCGCTTCGGGCTATCAAGAACGAATCGAGGCTGACCGCGTGGGCGGTACACAGGCGGGTTGGGGAGCATGAGCACCCTTCAGGAACTGCTGGAGCGCAGCAACCGGCTCGGGGGCGATCCGCGCTTCACGAACTACGCGGGCGGGAACACCTCCGCGAAGGGCACTGCCACCGACCCGGTCACCGGTGGACCGGTGGATCTGTTGTGGGTCAAGGGTTCTGGCGGTGACCTCGGCACGCTGACCGAGTCCGGGCTGGCGACGCTGCGGCTGGACCGCATGCGCGCGCTCGTCGACGTGTACCCCGGCGTCGAGCGCGAGGACGAGATGGTCGCCGCGTTCGACTTCTGCCTGCACGGCAAGGGCGACGCGGCCCCGTCGATCGACACCGCGATGCACGGGCTCGTCGACGCCGCGCACGTCGACCACCTGCACCCGGACTCCGGGATCGCGATCGCGTGCGCCGCCGACGGCGAGGCGCTGACCAAGGAGATCTTCGGTGACCGCGTTGTCTGGGTTGCCTGGCGCAGGCCGGGTTTCCAGCTGGGGCTGGACATCGCGGCGGTCAAGGAGGCCAACCCGCGCGCGATCGGCGTGATCCTCGGCGGGCACGGCATCACCGCGTGGGGCGAGACCTCGGCGGAGTGCGAAGCCCGCTCGCTGGAGATCATCCGCACCGCGCAGGAGTACATCGACGCGCGCGGCGCAGCCGAACCTTTTGGCTCTGTGAAGCCAGGATTCGAGCCGCTGCCGGTCGCGGAGCGCCGCGCGCGGGCCGCCGCGCTGGCCCCGGTGATCCGCGGGCTGGCCTCGACCGACCGCGCGCAGGTCGGCCACTTCACCGACTCCGACGAGGTGCTGGACTTCCTCGCCAGGGAGAAGCTGGCGCCGCTCGCCGCGCTCGGCACCTCGTGCCCGGACCACTTCCTCCGGACCAAGGTCGCGCCGCTCGTGCTCGACCTGCCTGCGGACGCGCCGTTGGAGGACGCGATCGCGCGGCTGCGCGAGCTGCACGCGGCCTACCGCGAGGAGTACCGCGCCTACTACGAGCGGCACGCGACACCGGACTCGCCTGCCATGCGCGGCGCGGACCCCGCGATCGTGCTCCTGCCCGGCGTCGGGATGTTCTCCTTTGGTGCCAACAAGCAGACCGCTCGCGTTGCGGGCGAGTTCTACGTCAACGCGATCAACGTGATGCGCGGCGCGGAAGCGATTTCGAGCTACGCGCCGATCCCCGAGTCGGAGAAGTTCCGCATCGAGTACTGGGCACTGGAAGAGGCGAAACTCGCCCGCATGCCCAAGCCGAAGCCACTGGCCGCGCGGGTCGCGTTCGTGACCGGCGGCGGCTCGGGCATCGGCCGTGCGATCGCGCAGCGGCTGGCCGCTGAAGGCGCATGCGTGGTTGTCGCCGACCGCGATGCTTCCTCGGCCTCCGAGGTCGCCGCGTCGCTGGGCTCGACCGATGTCGCGGTGCCGGTCACCGTGGACGTCACATCGAGCGAAGCCGTTGCGGCTGCGGTGGATGCGGCCGTGCTGGCCTTCGGTGGCGTGGACCTGGTGGTCAACAACGCGGGCCTGTCGATCTCGAAACCGTTGCTGGAGACCACCGACGCGGATTGGGACGTTCAGCACGGCGTCATGGCGCGCGGCTCGTTCCTGGTCGCGCGCGCGGCGGCGAAGGCGATGATCGCGCAGGGCATGGGCGGCGACATCGTCTACATCGCCTCGAAGAACGGCGTGTTCGCCGGGCCGAACAACCTCGCGTACGGGTCGGCCAAGGCCGATCAGGCGCACCAGGTCCGGCTCCTCGCGGCCGAGTTGGGCGAGCACGGCATCAAGGTCAACGGCGTCAACCCGGACGGCGTCGTCCGCGGCTCGGGGATCTTCGCGGGCGGCTGGGGTGCCCAGCGCGCGGCGGTCTACGGCGTCGCCGAGGAGGACCTGGGCGCGTTCTACGCCAAGCGGACCCTGCTCAAGCGCGAGGTGCTGCCGGAGCACGTCGCCGCCGCCGTTTTCGTGCTGACCGCTGGAGAGCTGTCGCACACCACCGGACTGCACATTCCCGTCGACGCGGGCGTTGCCGCCGCGTTCCTGCGCTGAGGAGGTCCAGATGGATCGCGTTCCCCCACGGCGAACCAAGGTCGGCCTGGTCGCCGGTGGACTCGGCGCCTATTGGCCGCAGTTCCCGAACCTGTTGCCGCAGCTGCGAAAATCGGCGGCGCGGGTGTCGGAGCGGCTGGGCGAGATCGGTGACATCGACGTGGTGGACGTCGGGTTCATCTCCGACGCGCAGGAGGGCGCCGCCGCGGCGGAGAAACTGCGCGTCGCGGGCTGCGACCTGATCATCGGCTTCCTCACCACGTACATGACGGCGTCGATGCTCGTGCCGGTGGCGCAGCGCAGTGGTGCACCGGTGCTGCTGATCAACCTGCAACCCACCGAGAAGATGGACCACGCGTCCTTCGACACCGGCGCGTGGCTGGCGTACTGCGGCGCGTGCCCGCTGCCGGAGATGGCCAACGCCTTCCGCCGGGCGGGCGTGGAGTTCCGCAGCGTGTCCGGCTACGTGGAGGACGAGCGCGCGTGGACGCGGATCGCCCGGTGGGTGCGGGCGGCCGGGGTGCGCGGGGCGCTGCGGCACGGCAGGCACGGGCTGATGGGGCACCTCTACCCGGGCATGCTGGACGTGTCCACGGATCTGACCTCGGTGTCGGCGCAGCTCGGCGGGCACGTGGAGGTGCTGGAACTCGACGATCTGCGCGTCCGGGTCGCCGCCGTGACCGACGCCGAGGTGGCTTCCCGGATGGAGCTGGCGCGCTCGGTCTTCGAGCTGGACTCCTCGGTGGTCGATGAGGATTTCGCTTGGGGCGCCAAGGTTTCCGTCGGGTTGGACCGGCTGGTCTCGGACTTCGCGCTCGACTCGCTCGCGTACTACCACCGAGGGCTCGACGGCGAGCAGCACGAGCGGTTGGGCGCGGGCATGATCCTGGGCGCCTCGCTGCTCACCGCGCGCGGTGTCCCGGCGGCGGGCGAGTACGAGCTGCGCAACTCCCTGGCGATGCTGATCATGGACCGGCTCGGCGCCGGCGGGTCGTTCACCGAGCTGCAGGCGTTGAACTTCGTTGACAACGTGGTGGAGATGGGCCACGACGGCCCGGCGCACCTGGCGATCAGCGCGCGGCGACCGCTGCTGCGCGGGCTCGGCGTCTACCACGGCAAGCGCGGCTGGGGCGTGTCCGTGGAGTTCGACGTGCGGCAGGGACCGGTGACGGTGTTCGGCCTCGGGCAGGAGCGCGACGGCAGCTACGTGATGGTGGCCGCCGAGGGCACCGTCGTGCCGGGGCCGTTGCTGGAGATCGGGAACACGACGTCCCGGGTCGACTTCGGTTGCGATCCCGGCGAGTGGACCGACGCCTGGAGCGCGTCCGGCGTCGACCACCACTGGGCGCTCGGGACCGGGCACCAGGCAGCGGAACTGCGCTGCGTCGCAGAGCTGATCGGGGTGGAGTTCCGCGAAGTCCGGGTCAGCCCGTGAGGGTCGCCGCGGTCGACCTCGGCGCCTCCAGCGGCCGGGTGATGGTCGGCGAGCTGCGCGACTCGGAACTGGTTTTGACGGAGGTGCACCGGTTTTGGAATGGGCCGGTGCGCCTCGGTGATCGGCTTCACTGGGACATTTTGGCTCTGTACCAAGGGATTCTGGAAGGACTGCGCGCGGCGGGGCCGGTGGACAGCATCGGCATCGACTCGTGGGGGGTCGACTACGGGCTCTTGTCGTCCGATGGTGCGCTGCTCGGCAATCCCGTGCACTACCGCGACTCGCGAACTGCCGGAGTCGACTCTTCGTATCCGGTTCCCGCCGCGGAGTTGTACGCGCGCACGGGCGTGCAGGTCCTGCCGTTCAACACGATCTACCAGCTCGCGGTGGAGCCGCTGCTGGCGTCGGCCTCCCAGTTGCTGATGATCCCGGATCTGTTGGCGTACTGGCTCACCGGTTCGGTGGGCGCCGAGGTCACCAATGCGTCGACAACTGGGCTCCTGGATGTGCGTCGTCGTGAGTGGGACACCTCGCTGATGCGCCGCGTCGGGCTCGATCCGTCGCTGTTCGGTTCGTTGCGCGAGCCCGGTTCGCGCATCGGCTCGCTTCAGTCGCACATCGGGTTGGGGCCCGTTCCCGTCGTGGCGGTCGGCTCCCACGACACCGCGTCCGCTGTCGTCGGTGTCCCCGCCTCGTCGCCTCGGTTCGCTTACATCTCGTGCGGGACGTGGTCACTCGTCGGCCTATCCCTGTCTGCGCCGGTGCTCTCCTCGGCCAGTAGCGCGGCGAACTTCTCGAACGAGTTGGGTGTTGACGGCACAGTTCGGTATTTGCGCAATGTGATGGGTCTTTGGTTGTTGCAGGAGTGCTTGCGCTCTTGGGATCTTCCGCTTCCGCCTTTGTTGTCTGCGGCGGCCACGCCTTTCGGTTCTGTTGTGGACGCGGCGGAGTTCTTCGCGCCTGGGGATATGCCTGCGCGGATCGCGGCGGCTTGCTCGCGGACTGGGCAGCCGGTGCCTTCAACGCCTGCGGAGACTGTTCGGTGCATTTTGGACAGTTTGGCTTTGGCGCATCGGCGGGCATTGCGTTCAGCCATGGAGTTGGCTGGGCGGGAGGTGGATGTGGTGCACGTCGTGGGTGGTGGGGCACGGAATTCGCTTTTGTGTCAGCTGACCGCGGATGCTTGTGGGGTGCCGGTGGTGGCCGGGCCGGTTGAGGGGGCTGCGGTGGGGAATGCGTTGGTGCAGCTCGGGGTTCGGGGGGTTCGGTGTGGGGAGTCGGTTCGGTATGAGCCTCGGGGTGGGGGGTGGGAGGCTTTGGAGGCTCGGCTGTTTTGAGTTCTGTTGGGTTTCCGGCTTGGCTGGGCTTCCAGCTGGGCTTGGGTTCCAGCTTGCGTCGGTACCAGCGGTGGGGTCGGCTTGACCTGGGGGCCCCTTGCGCGTGCCCTTGGGCCTCTCAGGGGCACGGGATGAAACCCCGGCCCTCGCGGAAAGCGTATGGCACGCGCACCCCAGGTAAAGCCGACCCCATTCCCAGCGGCGGCCCGCTTTCGCTGGAACTTGCGTTGTTTTGCTTTTCGAGCGCCTGGCAATTCACCCTGTAGAGCCATGATCCACTATTTTCTTACGGTAAAATAGAGGCATGCTTCCTGTAGATCCCGACCATAAACTGATGGTCTACTTCACCGCGATGGGGAAAGCCTCGGCGGACTTCGCGGTCGTGCTGATGGAGTACGTCGCTCAGCTTGAACTATGTGATCGCGAGTTCGCCGAAGAAATCCTCATGCGACTACTCGTCATCTCCAAGACCAAGGCCGCCCGGCTCCTGCAACGCGCGGAAGACCTCACCGGTCGGCCTGTGGTGTTGCGGGCGCTGGCCGAAGGCCGTATCGACGAAGGCAAAGCGTTGATGATCGTCGACCTGCTCTCCACCCTGTCTGCTGTGCACGCCGCGATCGCCGAGCAGGACTTCCTCGCCTTCGCCGAGACCCACAACTACACCGCGACGCGGCGGCATGCGGTCCGGTTCATCGACAAGCTCGACCCGAAAGCCGCTGAACGCCGCCACAAGGAGAAGCGCAAGCAGAGGTTGGTGGAGAAGATCCCCCAAGACGACGGCATGTGCCTGTTGCGCATGTTCTTCCCCGCTCTGCAAGCCTCCCTGATCTACGACCGGATCGACCGGATCGCCAGAGCCTTGCCGAAGGATCACCGGACGTTGGATCAGAAACGGGCCGATGTCACCATGGATGTGTTGATGGGCAAGGAAACCGGCGCACCCCAAGGCCAGGTCACCGTCTACCTCACCATGCCCATGGGCTCCTTCCTCGGTCTCAGCAACGAGCCCGCGATCCTGCACGGCTACGGACCCCTGCCCGCCAAGATCGCCCGCGATGTCGCCGCGAACGGGATCTGGAAACGCATCCTCACCGACCCGGTCACCGGCATCGCCGAAGATGTCACCACCTACCGGCCCTCAGCAAAGCAGCGGGAGTTGATCCACGCCCGCTACCCCACGTGCACCGCCATCGGCTGCAACAGGCCCGCACACCGCTGCGACCTGGACCACTGCTGCCCCTTCGACGGCACCAACACGACGGTCGACAACTTGCGGCCGAAGTGCCGCAGGCACCACCGCATGAAGCACGAATCCAACTGGAAGTGCGAGAACCTGCCGGACGGTCGGCACGTCTGGACCACACCCAACGGCAAGACCGCCGAAACCGAAGCCGTGCCGATCGCCGAACCCGTGCTGATCGACGAGCCCGCGCCGTTCTAGTCAGACGGAGTGCCACCACTTGGTCAGCAGCGGGACATTGCACCACTCCAAGCGCAAGGGGCGTGCACCGTGCTCGGTCACGAGGGCGGCGACGCAGTCGGTGAGCGCGTCGTCGAGGACGTCGAAGGTGGCGGTGGGGACGGCGCTGGCGGGGGCGGGGAGCACGCGGACCTGGTCGGGCGGGATCGGCGGGATGTCCATGTCGTGCAGCAGCTTCCGCTGGAAGTCGTCGATCACCGCGATCTCCACGATGCCGGGCCACGACCACAGGACCAGCCGGTTGACCTCGGTACCGGCCAAGATCAGGTGATATGTCCGTTCCGGGACACGATCTCCTCGACGGTCACGGTGACGGCGTTGATCTTCTGGTCCTCGGGGACCGAGGCGAACTTCTCGAACGAGCTGGGCGTGGACGGCACGGTTCGCTATCTCCGCAACGTGATGGGCCTGGGGCTGTTCCAGGAATGCGTGCGGGAGGTGGACGTGGTGCACATGGTCGGCGGTGGCGCGAAGAACGAGCTGCTGTGCCAGCTGACCGCCGACGCGTGCGGACTGCCCGTCGTCGCCGCGCCGACCGAGACGACCGCCGTGGGCAACGTTCTCGTGCAGGCCCGGGCTCTGGGTGCGGTGGACGGCGGGCTGGCCGAGTTGCGGACGCTGGCGTCCGGAAGCGTGCGGCGCCATCTCCCTTCCGGTTCGGCAGCTTCCTGGGCAGCCCTCGCCCACCGCGTCCGGTGAGTCAGATCGACTCGTCGAGGTACTCGTCCCAGAGCGCCTTCTGCGACGGGTGGAAGCACACCCCGTGGAAGAACGCCTCGGTGCAGACGTCCAGATCGCCCTGCTCGATGTCGTCGAACCGGAAGATCTTGAGCTTGTGCAGTGCGAACCCCTGCGGGGAGTCGGCGGGCCGATAGGGCACGGCGACCTCCATCACCCTCAGCTCGGCCGGACCGTATTCCACGAGCTGGGCGGAGAGGGCGTCGAACCGTCCCACCCCGAGGTTGACGTAGGCGTCGGTGACCAGTGTCGCGCGAACGGCTCCGAAGGGGTTGCCCGCCAGTGCTTCCTGGGCGACCGCCGCGGCGTCGTTCCCTCGTCGAGTGAGGAGTAGGTGATCCGGACGACTCGTCCGTCGGGCAGCTCGTATGCCAGCTGTGGGCTCAGGACGTCCCCGTTGAAGACGGTCAGGGCGCCGTATCCCGCGACGGCACCGGCCAGGATGGCGGTCTGGTACATGATCGTTTTAGTCCCAGTTCTCGAAGTATTTGTCCCACAGCTCCGCGTACGCCGGCTGTGACTCGATCCCGGCGAAGATCGCGTCGAGGATCGGGGCCTCGTCGGCGTCGGCGATGTTGTCGAAGTCGAGCACCCCGATCTCGTGCAGGGCGAATCCGCACGGGGAATGGGCGTCGCGGTAGGGAAGAACCAGCTGCATCCGCTGCCGCACCGGGCCGTACTCCACGATGTCGATCAGCAGCGCCTCCTTCACGACGGGGATGAGCGGGACGCGGCCGTTGACGACGATCGCCGCGCGAGTGGCCTCGTGCTCGTTGTTCTCAAGGGCGTTCCGGGCTTGTGCCTCCACAAAGAAGGTGGCCTGGAAGCTCCGTCCGTCCGCCTGCTCATATCCCATGAGCGGAGGCAGGATCTCCCCGTCGGAGAGGGTGGTGGCGGCGAGTGCCGTGACGACACCGGCCAGGTAGGCGGCTTGCAACATGATCATCACAGTAGCGAGAACCGCAGGTCGGAGGCCCTCGATCGGTGTTCGGAGCATTCGGCGTTCGGTCCGGGGAAGCGAACCGCGGTCCGAACGCGGGTCAGACGGAGTGCCACCACTTGGTGAACATCGGGTAGTCGTTCCACTCCAAGCGCAAAGGGCGTTCGGAGTGCTCGGTCATGAGGGCGGCGACGCAGTCGGTGAGCGCATTGTCGAGCACGTCGAAGGTGGCGGTGGGGACGGCGCTGCCGTAGGCGGGGAACACACGGACCTGGCCGGGCGGGATCGTCGGGGCGTTCATGTCGTGCAGCAGCTTCCGCTGGAAGTCGTCGATCACCACGACGTCCACGATGCCCGGCCACGACCACAGGATCAGCCGGTTGACCTCGGTACCGGCCAGGATCAGGTGGTTGACCCGGTGCGGGGACACGATGTCATCGACGATCACGTCGACGGCGTGGATCCTGCTGTCCTCGGGGACCGAGGTTAGGTCGAGGATGTTCGGCCGGAACGGTGTTACGCATCGCGGCCACACGTGTTCGGAGGAGACCAAGCCGAGCATGTGCAGCGGGGACGGCACGCGTGCGGTCCACCTGTCGGACATCGCGGTGAGGACGATGGCGACGAGAGAGTCCCTCTGGTCACCCGGCGCGAGGACGACGAGTGCGCGTCCGGATCGGCCGTCCTCGTCCCACTCGATGTCGACGCGTCCCAGGGTGTCGTTCTGGCTGAGCACCGCCTCGTGGAGCTCGTAGTCCTGGGCCAGGGCGTGGTCCGCGATCTTCTGGAGCAACTCGGGCACCTGGCGCGGGTGGCGGTCGTGCATCAGGCCGGACTGCCAGTACCGGTAGGTCATCGGGGCACTCCCAGGGCGCAGGTGCAGTCGGGGCCGGAGTCGCAGCCGCGGGTGGCGACGGCCGTGCGCCACGCGAGCACGGCGGCGGGGATCGCGGCGAGGACGTCGAGGGTGTAGTGGCAGTGCTGGACGAGTAGCGCGGGGATCATCACGGCCACGGTCGCGGCGCCCAGGCGGCGCAGCCACGGGCGGTCGGCGGCCAGGAACAACAGGGCCGCGGTGGCGGTGTGGCCGGAGAAGAACAGGTCGTGGTCGATGTACTGGCCGGGGCCGAGCACGAAGATCGGGTCGCGCAGCGGGATGATCCCGTCCGGGGGCTCCAGGGGGATCAGCGCGATGGTGACCATGCGGAACAACACCATCAGCCAGTACGCCCGCAGCGCGGTGACCAGGCGTTCCCGCTGGTTCCGGAGGGTGAACAGGACCGCGGCGAGCGAACCGTAGGTGAGCACGAAGATCGGCTCGGACAGGTCCGCGGCGGGCAGCAGGTCCAGCAGCGGGTCGGCGAGGCGGGTGCCGGGGCGGGCCTGCGCCCAGGTCAGGAACGCCGAACAGGCCGCGAGCACCGCGACCAGCATGGCCACCTCGACGGCGAGCCGCAGGGAGGTCAGCGGGCGACACCGCTCGAAGGTCTGGCTCGCGGTCACGGATCAGAAGACAATCATGCCGTCCGGAACACGTCCAGTCAGGCGCCCGCGATGCCGAAGCGGTTCGCCAGGTAGGCGGACAACGCGCCGGGGGAACCGTTCGTCCACAGTGGATGGTCGGGGATGAGCAGGCCGAGCGCCCGCTCCACCCGGAGCCGCAGTTCGGCGGCCACGGCCTCGTCGACGCCCAGCTCCAGCAGGGGGGTGCCGGAGTCGATCAGCACGCTCTCCGGGAGGCCGAGCACCGCGCGGAGGTGGCGGATCAGGTCGTGCTCCACGTCGGCGCGGGTCAGCGGATCGTGTTGCGCGCCGCGCGGTGCCTTCTGGCGGCCGGACAGCTGGACGTCCTTGATCACCAACAGCACGGTGCCCTCGCGGTCGGTGACGGTGACGGTGCCCGACAGCTCGGTCAGCTCGCATCGGCAGTACGTGGCGCGCCGGAGATCACCGTGCACCCGCAGCATCCCGGCCGACACCGGCAGCAGACCGGCCCCGAGCATGTGCAGGCAGGCGTCGAGCAGCACCGGGTGCACGACGAACCGGGTGGAAGCGCCGCGCACGGCCCGCGGCACGCGCACGCGGGCGAGGCCGGGGCCGAGGAGGCCGACGATCGCGGTGAACGCCGGGCCGTGGTGGATGCCGTGGCTGCGCGAGGTCTCATACAGCTCGGCGGGGTCGGTGGGCACGCCGTCGATCTCCACGGGCGGCTCCTGGCGGAACTCCACGTAGTGGCGGACGGCGGCCGTGGCGAGGCGGGTCCACTCGCTGCCCGCGCGGCCGAAGACCTCGATCTTCGCCCGCTCGTCGTCTGTCGGGGTGAGCTGCGTCGAGATCGTCGTGCGGCGCCCCAACTCGACCCGGTGGTGCAGCTCGACGCCACGCACCTCGACGGCGTGTGGAGGGCAGTCGAAGTGCTCGGTGGCCGCTGCGAGGACCATCTCGAAGTACGCGGCGCTGGTCAGGACCGGGACGTCGTCGATGCGGTGGTCGGCCAGCCACGGCAGCTCGGCGGTGCCGATCTCCGCCTGCCACACGCGCCTGCGGGTCGCGGGCACCTCGACGCGCGTGCCCAGCAGCGGATGCGCCTCCACCCGCGCGGGCGCGGGCGGGAACACCGTGCGGTCCCAAGCGGTCGGCGGCAGGTCGAGCAGTTCGCCGTGGGTGATCACGGTGTCCACGCCGGGCGACTTCGGGCCCGCGCGCAGCGCCGCGACGAGCTGATCGATGTCGGAGGCGGTCACCACGGCCTGCACGGCGCGGGGCCGCCGCCGGGCGAGGGTGTAGGCGACATCTTGGAGGCAGCTGTCCGCGCCGTCGCCCTCCAACCAGTCGGCCAGCCGCGTCGCGGTCTCGGCGAGCGCGAGCGGTGTGCTCGCCGACAGGGGCACCACTACCCGGCTAGGCAATGGTTTGCGCGGCGTCGGGGTGCGCGGCGGGGCGGGTTCGAGCAGCACGTGCGCGTTGCCCCCGTGTTCGTCCATTGTGGACACTGCGGCGAGGCGGGCGGTGTCGGGCCACACGGTCGGCCTGGTGGGCACGGTCAGCCCGGTGTCCTCGGCGGACAGCGACGGGTGCCACGCGGTGAAGTGCGGTGTCGGCGGGATGATCCCGGCGCGCACCGCGAGCACCGCCTTGATCAGCCCGGCCATCCCGGACACGGGACCGGTGTGCCCGAGGTTGGACTTCACCGCGCCGAGCGCGCACCGGTAGACCTTGCTGAGCGCGGTGAACTCGGCGGCGTCCTCGGCGAGCACCCCGCTGCCGTGCGTCTCCACGAACCCGACCTCGTCCCCGCGCGCCTCGGCGGCGGCGAGCGCCTGGCCGAACACGGTGGCCAGATCGCTGCGACCGATGGCGGAGGAACGGATCACCGCGAGCACGCGGTCGTTGTCGTACAAGGCATCCGTGAGCCGCTTGAGCACGACGACGCCGCAGCCCTCGCTGCGCACGAAGCCGTCGGAGCGCGCCTCGAAGGCCCGGCAGCGGCCGGAGGTGGACAGGACTCCCTTGGTGGACAAGGAGATCGACTCCGCCGGGTCCAGCACGAGCGTGGCCGCGCCGACCAGGGCGACGTCGCAGTCGCGGGCCCGCAGGCTCGCCGAAGCCAGGTGCAGCGCGGCCAGCGCGGAGGAGTCCCCGGCGTCCACCGCGACGCTCGGGCCGGACAGGCCGAGCAGGGTCGCGATCCGCCCGGCGCCCGACCCGGTGGTGAACAGCCCGGCGTCGGCGTTGGGCAGTCCGGCGTGCTCCAGCGCCTCCACCGCGACCTGCGCCAGCAGCCGGTCGCGCTGGTCGAACCCGGGGGTGCCGCCGAAGAACGCCGCGTCGAAGGCGTGCGGGTCGTGCAGGAACCCGCCCCACGAGGACGACGTGCGGCCGGGCACCAGGGGTTCGGGATCGAAGAGCGCGTCGACGTCCCAGCGGTCGGCGGGGATCTCGGTGACCGCGTCGTGGCCCTCGACGAGCAGCCGCCAGTACGCCGAGGGCGAGTCGGCGCCGCCCGGCAGGCGGCAGCCGATGCCGAGCACCGCGAGGGGTTCGGCGGGCGGGAGTTCGGAGAGCGGTGCGGTGTGGTTCACCGATGCGGCTCCAGTGCTGGGACGGGCGAGGGGTGGGCGAAAGTTACAGCACGGAAGTGACCGGAAAGGGGGTCACCTGCGGCTGAGGCCCAATCCGGACAGAGAACTGAAGTAGATTCACCCATTCGGGTGGCAACATTAGGTGTTTTCCCGGGGAATGTGGACGTGAAGCCACCTCAAGAAGGCGTCAAGGGATACTTTTGCAAGTTTTTTCTTGCGCTCTGCCGGGCGCGGAAATCCGGGTGCGCGCGGCGCCGGGATGAGGTGTTCTGATGATCATGGAATTCGGCTCCGGTTGGGACAGCGCGGCCACCCTCGTCGACGGCCGCTGGGTCGAGCGCAGGCCGCGCCGCCCGGAGGTGGCGCCCCGGCTCCTCGCGGAGGCCCGCCTCCTGTCGTGGCTGGCGCCCCTGCTGCCGCTGCCCGTGCCCCGGCCGGTGATCTTCAGCGCGGAGCCGTTGGTGCTGCGGCACGAACTCGTGCCCGGCGAGCCCGCCGAGCGACTGGCCGCCGTCGACGGGCGCGTGCTCGGCCGGTTCCTGCGCGCCCTGCACGACGTCGACCCCGTCGAACCCGTGCACGAGGCCGATCTGGGTGAGCTGGACCGGTTTCGCGAGGAGGTGGTCCCGCTGCTGCCAGACTGCCCGCGCGCGACCGCCCTTCTCGACGAGTTTCGGTCTGTGTCGAAGGATTGCCTGGTGCACGGCGACCTGGGGCCGGAACACGTCTTGTGCCGGGACGGTGCTGTCAGCGGGGTGATCGACTGGACGGACGCGCACCTCGGCGACCCGGCGATCGACCTCGCGTGGGCGCTGTTCGGCACCCCGCCCGAGTTCGCCCACGCGCTGGCGGAAACCTATGGGGTGTCAGGGAAACTGCGGCGGCGCGCGCTCCTGTGGCATCGGCTCGGGCCGTGGTACGAGGTGACCCACGGCCTCGACACCGGGCGGCCCGAGCTGGTGCGCGACGGCATCGCCGGGATCGTCTCCCGGCTCTGACCCACCGCACGTTCACTCGTTCAGCGGCGGTTTTCTCTGGCCTATGCCCATGTACGGTCCCCGGGGGGCGGATCCACGGGTACCGAACGCACTAGCGCATGAGGTGTGGCCATGGATCTGTCGTCCGCCGCTGTCGAAGAGTGGATCGTCGGCCGCGTCGCCGCGCTGTGCGGTGGCGAGGTCGGACCGAACGATCCGTTCACGCGGCACGGGATGGACTCCCGGGGGCTCACCGGTCTGACCGCGGAGTTGGGCGAGCTGCTCGGCCGCGCGGTGTCGGCCACCCTCGTCTGGACCCACCCGACGCCGCGCGAGCTGGCCAGGCACCTCGCCGACCCCGAGCCCGCGCGTGCTGAGCTGCCGGTTTTCCGGACCGCTGAGCCGATCGCGATCGTGGGGCTCGCCTGCCGACTACCCGGCGGGGCGAGCCCGGAGGAGTTCTGGCGGCTGCTCCGCGAAGGACGCGACGCCGTCGTGGACGCGCCCGCCGCGCGCGGCACGACCGGCAGGGGCGGGTTCCTCGACCGGATCGACGAGTTCGACGCCGCGTTCTTCGACATCTCCCCGCGCGAGGCGGCGCACGTGGACCCGCAGCAGCGGCTCGCCCTGGAGCTGGCGTGGGAAGCGCTGGAGAACGCGGGCATCCCGCCGCGCGGGCTCGCGGGCGGGCGGACCGGTGTCTTCGTCGGCGCGATGTGGGGCGAGTACAGCGCCGCGCCCGACCAGCTCGGCCAGCATTCCCTGGCGGGCACCGATCCGAGCGTGATCCCGGCGCGGATCTCCTACGCGCTCGGGCTGCGCGGGCCGAGCCTCCAGGTCAATACCGCGTGCTCGTCGTCGCTGGTCGCGGTCCACCTCGCCGCGCAGAGCCTGCGGGAGGGCGACTGCGATCTCGCGCTCGTCGGCGGGGTGAGCCTGATGCTCGACCCCACGACCGGCGTCGCGCTGCGGGAACTCGGCGCGCTCGCCCCGGACGGCCGCTCGAAGGCGTTCGACGCGCGCGCTGACGGGTACGGGCGCGGCGAGGGCGGCGGGTTCGTGGTGCTCAAACGGCTGAGCGAGGCCACGGGGGACCGCGTGCTGGCCGTGATCCGGGGCAGCGCGGTCAACAACGACGGCGCGAGCAACGGTCTCACCGCCCCGAACCCCTTGGCGCAGCAGGAGGTTCTGCGCAGCGCCTATCAGCGCGCGGGGATCAGTCCGGCGGACGTGCAGTACGTGGAGGCGCACGGGACTGGCACCGAGCTGGGCGATCCGATCGAGGCCAGCGCGCTGAACGCGGTGCTGTGCGTCGATCGGCCCGCGGAGAAGCCGTTGCGGATCGGCTCGGTGAAGTCCAGCATCGGCCACCTTGAGGCGGCTGCCGGGATGGCGGGACTGATCAAGGTCGTGCTGGCGATGCGGCACCGTGCGCTCCCGCCGAGCCTGGCCTTCGAGGAGCCCAACCCGCACATCCCGTTCGAGGACTGGCGACTGCGGGTGCAGCAGGATCTCACTGAGTGGACCGATGAGCGCCTCCTCGCCGGGGTGAGCGCTTTCGGCTTCGGCGGCACCAACTGCCACGTCGTCCTTGAAGGCGGTCCTTCACCGGAGCCGCGAGTGTCCGCGGGTGAGGCGGTGTTCGTCTTCGGCGGTCAGGGTTCGCAGTGGCCGGGCATGGCCGCCGACCTGCTGCGCGACGAACCTGTGTTCCGGCGGGCGTTCGAGCGTTGCGACGCGGTGATCGCGCCGAGGATCGGGCGCTCGCTCACCACGTTGCTGGACGACGACTGGCTGACCGACACCGCCATCGCGCAGCCCGCGATCTTCGCCATGCAGGTCGCGCTCGTGGAACTGCTGCGCTCGCGCGGTGTCGAGCCGGTCGCGGTCACGGGCAGCAGCATGGGCGAGGTCGCGGCGGCCTGGACGGCGGGCGCGCTGGACCTGGAGACGGCGGCGGTGCTGATGTGCGAGCGCAGCCGGATCGCGAGCGGGCTCAGCGGCTCCGGGGCGATGGCCGCGCTGGAACTGCCCGAAGCGGACGTGGCGGACCTGGTGCGGGGCAAGGACGTGTGGACCGCCGGGGTCGCGGGTCCGCGCTCGACGGTGATCTCCGGAGACGCGGCGGCCGTGCGGCAGGTGATGGACGCTGCCGTCCGATCTGGGCGGATTCGGGTGGATTACGCGTCCCACAGCCCTTATGTGGAGCCGATCTTGCCCTCGTTGCGAGCAGCGCTCGCCGGAATCCAGGGCAGCACGTGCCGAATCCCGTTCTATTCGGCGGTGACCGGGGGTGAGCTGCCCGGCGAGGCACTGGACGCGGAGCACTGGGTGCGCACCGAGCGCGATCCGTGGCGGCTGTCGTCGGCGCTGGAGGCGTTGCTCGCGAACGGGCACACCGTGTTCGTCGATGTGAACCCGCACGCTGTTCTCGTTGAGCCGCTTGAACAAGTCATCGCCGACTCAGGGAAGGCCGCCGTCGCGGTGGCCGCGTTGCGGCGGGGGACCACCGTGCCCAGGGGGTCTCGGCAACAGTTGCTCTTCCTTTCGGCCAGGACCGAAGATGCACTGCGGCGGGCCGCCTTCGATGTGGCAGAGTGGTTGATGGCAAACAACAATTCCGCCCCGAACGACGTTTGCCACACGCTCTCGGCACGGCGTAGCCACCACGAGTTCCGGCTGTCCGTCGCCGGGGACACGCACGCCGCGATGGCCGATGCCCTGCGCACGGCCGAGTTCTCCCGCGCTTGGGCGGACGACGCGGTGTTCGTCTTCTCCGGGCAAGGCACGCAGTGGAGTGGGATGGGTCGCGCGCTGCTCGAACGAGAACCGGCGTTCCGCGCCGCCGTCGAGTCCTGCGACGACCTGTTCGCGCCCATGGCGGGCTGGTCCCTGATCGATGCCGTGAACGGCGAGCTGACCGACACCGATGTCATCCAGCCGGTGCTCTTCGCGATTCAGGTCGGACTGGTCGAGTTGTTGCGGGAACACGGCATCAGCCCGGCTGCGGTGATCGGGCACAGCGTCGGAGAGGTGGCCGCGGCCTACGCTGCCGGGGTGCTTCGCTTGGAGGAGGCGGTTCGCGTCGTCTACCACCGCGGGCGCTTGATGCGTCGCACTGCCGGGCTGGGCCGCATGGTGTCGGTGGCCATGTCGGAGGAAACCGCGCGGGAGCTGCCCGAGGTGCGTGCGGGCCGGGTGGACATCGCCGCCGTCAACGATCCCAGTTCCGTTGTGCTCGCGGGTGACGTGAGTGGACTCGGCGGGCGGGAACTCCGCGTCGACTACGCATTCCACAGCCGCCACATGGATTCGATCCTGGATGAGCTGGCCGAAGCGCTCAGCGACCTTTCCCCGCAGCCGCCGACGATTCCGGTCTACAGTTCCGGAGATCGGTTCGACGCCGAGCACTGGGTGCGCAATGTCCGTGACACCGTTCGGTTCGCGGACCATGTGAGTGAGGCGGTCTCGGCGGAGCATCGGCTGTATGTGGAGATCGGGCCGCATCCGGCACTCGTGGACAACATCGAGGAATGTGTTGCCGCCGAAGGACAGTACGGGCGAGCGGTTGGTGTTCTCCGCCGTGGCGAAGACACTGTGCTCCGGGCTTTGGGTGACCTGTACCGACATGGCCTCGACGTGTCCTTTGTAGACGGATCATTGATCGATCTGCCGGGATATCCGTGGCAGCGGGAGCGGTACTGGCACTCCGGCGCGCATGCTCGCGATGACCGCTTGCACACCCTTGAGTGGCGGCGGCGTGAACACCACGAGCCGGTCACCTCCGTTTCTGGGACTTGGTTGGTGCTGCGCGATGAACTCGGGGTCGGCGCGGCGGTGGCGGAGCGGCTGCGTTCGTACGGCGCGGAGTGCGTGGATTCGGTGGCAGCGCTGACCGCGGCGCCTGCGGGGGTGGTGTGGCCGT
This sequence comes from Allokutzneria sp. A3M-2-11 16, assembly GCF_024213555.1. Lineage (GTDB taxonomy): Bacteria > Actinomycetota > Actinomycetes > Mycobacteriales > Pseudonocardiaceae > Allokutzneria. The sequence goes on from NZ_JANAVO010000012.1 coordinate 23,815, forward strand.
ACGGTGCGCATGTCGACGTCGAGGAGCTGCGTGGGTGGCGGGATCTGCCGCGGTTATGGCTGGTCACGCGTGATCATCGGCAGGCGTCGTTGTGGGGCCTGGGGAAGTCGCTCGCGTTGCGGCATCCCGAGTTCGACTGGGCTCGCGTTGAATTCAGCGATGTTGATCTGCTCGTGCGAGAGCTGGCTGCGGACTCCGATGAGACCGACGTGGAGTTGCGGTCGGATGGTCGTTACGTGGCAAGGGTTGTGCGCGCCGCCGATGCCGTGGGACGCGATGGCGGTCTGACGTTCCGCGACAACGGGACGTATCTGGTGGTCGACGCTTCCCTTGAAGTGCCGCGGGGGCAGGTCGTCGGCTCGTATGGCGGCGAGCGGCTGAGCGGCATCGTGTACGGCGGTGGGCAGGCTGATGTCGCGTGGCAGCTGCACGAGCTGTCGCTTGAGCACGATCTCGACTTCTTCGTGCTGTTGTCGTCGGGTGCCTCGCTGCTCGGTGATGGGCCGGACGCGGAGAGCGGGGCTGTCTTCGACGCGATCGCGCGGCACCGACGAGAACTGGGGCTGCCCGCGTTCAGCGTCGGTGGTGATCACCGTGTGCTGAGCGGTGTCCTCCCGTCCGCCCCGGCCCAGCTCACGGTTGTGGACCTCGATGTGCGGCAGTGGTTGGAGGTGCATCCGGCTGCTGCGGGAACACCGCTGCTGTCGGAGCTTCCCAGGGACACGGTGCGCGGGCCGAGCCTGGATCTCCGCACGGTCACGCCGAGGCTGCTGGAGGAGCACCTGGTCGAGCAGCTGGCCAGGACGCTGCACCAGGAACCGTCCACTGTGGATGTGTCGACGCCGTTCCGCAGCCTCGGGCTGGAGTCGCTGATGGCGGTGGAGCTGCGCAACCGCCTGGAGAACAGCATCGGTGTGCGGTTGTCCGTCGCGCTGTTGTTCACCTACTCCACCGTGTCCGAGCTGGCCGAGTACCTCTTGGCCGAACGCTCGGGCGAGAGTGTTCCGGAGCAGCGGCGGGACACGACGACGGAGCCGATCGCCATCGTCGGGATGGGCTTGCGGGTGCCGGGCGGAGCCGATGACCCGGAGTCGTTCTGGCGCCTGCTCGAAGACCGGGTGGACGCCGTGACCGAGGTCCCGGAGCACCGTTGGCCGCGTTCCGAGGGGCCCGCGGGCTGGGGCGGATTCCTGTCCGAGGTGGACGGTTTCGACGCCGAGTTCTTCGGGATCTCACCCCGGGAGGCCAAGAGCCTCGACCCGCAACAGCGCCTGCTGCTCGAAGTCACCTGGGAGGCGCTGGAGCGCGCGGGCACGCCGCCGGAAGGGCTGACCGGGTCGAGCACCGGGGTGTTCGTCGGCATGGTGGTCAACGATTACGACAAGCTCAACGCGGAGCGGGACATCTACACCGTGACGGGCAACGGGCACTCCTTCCCCGCGGGGCGGCTGTCCTACCAGCTCGGCGCGCAGGGCCCGAGCATGACTGTGGACACCGCCTGTTCGTCCTCGCTCGTCGCCATCCACCTCGCCTGCCAGAGCTTGCGCGCGGGGGAGAGCACGCTCGCGCTCGCGGGTGGCGTGAACCTGATGCTCGATCCCGACATGTCCGACATGCTCGCCGGGTCGAACGCGTTGTCCCCGGACGGCCGGTGCCGTACCTTCGACTCCCGCGCGAACGGATACGTGCGCGGCGAGGGCTGCGGAATGCTTGTGCTGAAACGGCTTTCCGACGCCGAGGCTGACGGCGATCCCGTGCTCGCCCTGATCCGGGGCTCGGCGGTGAACTCCGACGGACGGTCTTCCGGTCTGACCGCGCCGAACGTCACCGCGCAGAAGGCGGTGCTGCGTCAGGCATTGCGGAACGCGGGCGCCGAGGCGAGCGAGATCGGCTACGTGGAGACGCACGGCACGGGCACTCCGCTTGGCGATCCGATCGAGGTGACCGCCCTCGCCGACGTCCTCGACGGTGATCGCTGCGTGCTCGGTGCTGTCAAGACCAACATCGGCCACCTGGAGTCGGCGGCCGGGGTCGTGGGTGTGATCAAGACCGTGCTGGTGATGCAGCGGGAACGCATTCCGGCCAACCTGCACATGCGCACGCTCAACCCGCGTATCGACCTGACCGGGACGCCGCTGGAGATCGCTTCCGAGCCCGTGGAATGGCGACCGGGCAAGCTCGCCGGGGTCAGCTCGTTCGGCATCAGCGGCACCAATGCGCACGTCATCCTGGCTGAGCCACCCCGGCTGCCCGAACCCGAGGTCGATGGCCCGGCGCTGCTGCCGATCTCGGCGCGCACGGAGCCCGCACTGCGTGCTCTCGCGGCGTCCTATGTGGACTTTGCCCTCGGCGGGTTGGCGGACATGGCGTACACGGCGGCCTTCCGGCGTCACCACCACCCGCACAGGGCTGTGTTCGTCGCGGACTCTGTTCAGGACTTGGAGGCGAAGGCCCAGGCGTTCGCTCGCGGAGAGGCACCTGCCGGAGTGGTGAGCGGGCGAGCTTCCGGGAGGCCCAAGGTGGTCTTCGTCTTTCCCGGGCAGGGTTCGCAGTGGGTGGGCATGGGACGCGATCTTTATGCGGCTCAACCGGCATTCGCGGAGGCGCTTCGCAGGTGTGATGAGGCGATCCACGCGGAGGCGGGGTGGTCGGTGATCGACGTGCTGCACGCGGAGACAACGGACAACCTCGGTCAGGTCGGCGTGATCCAGCCGGTGTTGTTCGCGATGGAGGTCGCGCTCGCCGAACTGTGGCGGGAGTACGGTGTCAGCCCGGATGTCGTGGTCGGGCACAGCATGGGCGAAGTGGCCGCGGCGCACATCGCCGGATCACTGTCCCTTGTGGACGCTGTGAAGGTGATCTGCCGACGCAGCAGGCTGTTGGATCGGATCAGCGGGCAAGGCGCGATGGCGCTGGTCGAACTGTCGCTCAGTGAAACCGAAGCCGCACTGTCCACTGTGTCCGCTGAGGTCTCGGTCGCCGCCGCCAACGGGCCGCGCTCGACGATCATCTCCGGTACCGCGACGGTGGTGGACAGCGTGTTGCTGCGGCTGACCGAGGCGGGAGTGTTCTGCCGCAGGGTTCGGGTCGAGGTCGCCTCGCACAGCCCTCAGGTGGACCAGCTCACGGCTGACCTCCTGGACGTGCTCAAGGACATTTCCCCTGTTCCCGGTTCGATTCCGCTCCGCTCCACGGTGACCGGCGAGGCGGTCGACGGCGCGGGCATGGATGCGAAGTACTGGGTGCGCAACCTCCGCGCGCCCGTGCTCTTCGGGCCAGTCGTCGAGGAACTGCTGAACGACGGGCCAACAGTGTTCGTTGAGGTCAGCCCGCATCCGGTGCTGCTGCCGTCCATTGACGAAGTGTTGACCGAGGGCAGTGCCACGGTCGCTTCGCTGCGCCGGGACCGCCCGGTTTTCCTTGAAGCAGTCGGTGCGGTGCACGTCCACGGCGTCCCGGTGCGGTGGGCCGAAGCCGGGCGATGCGTTGCGCTGCCGACGTATCCGTGGCAGCGCTCGCGGTATTGGGCTGACCCGGCTCCTCGTGGGAGACGCACCGGTGGGCATCCGTTGCTCGGTGAGGCGGTGGAGCTGGCGACGCAGCCAGGTGTGCGGGTGTTCAGCGGCAGGCTGGACGCGGCGTACTTGGCAGATCATCGAGTGCACGGGCGCGCGGTGCTGCCAGGAGCGGCAAGCGTCGAGATGGTGTTGTACGCCACGCAGTCCAAGACGTTGGTGGACATTGACTTCGAGCGCCTGGTGGGCGACCAGCCGGAGGTGCAGCTCGTCCTGTCGGGAGAAGGGTTCGAGCTGTTCTCCCGCTCGGAGGCCGGGTGGCAGCGCTTCGCGTCGGGCGAGGTCGGCGTCTCCGGTGAGCCAGTGCGGGCAAGCCTGCCGAGTTTGCCCATCGAGGTCTCGGTCGCTGATCACTACCGGGAGCAGGCGGAGAAGGGCGTCGAGTACGGCCCCGCTTTCCAAGGCGTCCAACGACTGTGGATCGGCGAAGGTGAGGCTGTCGCGCGGGTCGCCGCGACCGGTGGTGGTCACGTCTTCCATCCGGCGTTGCTCGACACGCGTGCTTCCAAGTCTACGGCGCGCTCGTCGGCGGCTCCACGGCGCTCGTTCCCGTTGGAGTGGAACGGATATCCCTGCATCGACGTCCGCCGAACCAACTATGGGTGCACGCTCGCGCCACCGGTGACCTCGTGGTGTTCGACGACGAGGAGCACGTCATCGCGGAGATCACAGGTCTGCGGGCGCGGGACCTGCCCGCGCGCAAGCCCTATGAGGACTGGCTCTACGAGATCAGCTGGCGGCACGCCGAGGCCCTGGAAGCCACGGAGCCGACCGGCAAGTGGCTGGTTCTCGCCGATCACGGCGGTGTCGGCGCTCAGCTCGCACAACGGTTGCCGGATGCCGTGGTGGCGTACGCGAGTGACGGGCTCGTTGACGACGCCGACTGGGACCGGTTGCTCGACTCCGTGCCGGACTGCACCGGGATCGTGCACATGTGGGGCGTCGACGCTCTTGAAGTGACCACTGTGGACAGTCTCGCGGCGGACCAGTGGCTGACCACGTTCAGCGCTCTGCGGTTGGTGCGTGCGGTGCTGCGACGCGGGCTCCGGGATACGCCGCGGCTGTGGTTCGTGACCAAGGGCGCGCTGTCCACCTCACCGCTGTCGGGCTTCGGCCGGACCTTGGACATGGAGCACCCCGAGTTCCGTTCCGTGCGCGTCGAGTTGAACGGGAGCGTGGACGACCTCCTGCCGGAACTGCTGGCGCCGGACGGGGAGAACGAGATCGCGCTCGGGCTGTCGGGGCGCCGCGTCGCTCGTCTGACCAGGCGTGAGGTCGGCACGCCTGGCGAGGTCGACTGGAGTGGGACGTATCTGATCACTGGTGGTCTTGGCGGCCTGGGCATCGGGATCGCGGAGTGGATGGCTGAACAGGGAGCGCGGCACATCGTGCTGCTCGGCCGGACCGAGCGATCGTTGGAAGCTGTGGATGCTTTGCGCGCCAAGGGGGTTGAGGTCGTTGTCGCACAAGCGGACGTGACGCTCCGCGCGGACGTCGCTCGGGTGCTCGCGGACATTGACCGGCGGATGCCGCCGCTCAAGGGCGTCGTGCACGCGGCGATGGTGCTGGATGACCGCACGATTCTCGATCTCGACGAGGAGCGGTTCGAGCGAGTGCTGGCGCCTAAAGTGCTGGGCGCGTGGAACCTGCACGAGCTGACCGGCGACCTGGACTTCTTCGTGCTCTACTCCTCGGCGTCCAACATCATCGGATCGCCAGGACAGGCGAACTACGCCGCCGCGAACGCGTTCCTCGGCGCGCTCGCTCGGTATCGCACCGCGCTCGGGAAGCCCGCGCTGTGCATTGACTGGGGGTTGTTCGCCGAGGCCGGGATCATGGCGGATCGCGCGGCGGAGGGCAACCGCCTTGCCGACCGCGGCATCGGCACGCTCACCCCGGAGCAGGGCACGGAGATCCTTGGCGCGCTGCTCGGCTCCGATGTCGCGCACATCGCCGCCCTCCGGCTGAACTTGCGGCAGTGGCTGGAGTTCTTCCCTGGTGCGGCGGCGAATCCGCTGTTCGCCGAGCTGCATGACCGGGAGGAGCCGGTCGAGGCGATGGAGGTCGACGCCGAGTCGGTGGAACCGTTGGTGCGCGACCAGCTCGGGCGGATCTTGCACCTCGACCCCGCTCGGATCGATCGGGCAGCGCCGTTCACCAGCATGGGCGTGGACTCGTTGATGGCGCTGGAGCTGCGCAACCGGCTCGAAGCGGCGCTGGGCGTGCGCCTGTCGGTGACCGTGCTCTTCGCCGCGCCCACCGTCGCCGCGCTGGCCGAGTACTTGATCGACAAGCTCGGTCTCGTTGATGAGTACGCGGATGTCAGTACCGAGGATCTGCTCGCCCTGCTTGACGAATCGCTCGACCGTGTGGAAGGGGGAAGTGAGTGAGCGAGGAGAAGTACCGTGCCAGCCTGGTCCGCGCGGCCGCTGCGATCAAGGACCTGGAGGGGCGGTTGGAGCAGGTGCGCCGGGAGCGCACCGAGCCGATCGCGGTCGTGGGCATGGGCTGCCGCTTCCCTGGTGACGCCGACGATCCCGAGGCGTTCTGGCGGATGCTGCGCGACGGCGTCGACGCGGTCACCGAGATCCCCTACGAGCGGATCGACCGGAGAGGGCGGGACGAGCCCGCCTCCGACGCGGGGCGCTGGGGCGCGTTCCTGTCCGATGTGGACGGATTCGACGCGGACTTCTTCGGTGTTCCGCCGCGTGAGGCCGCGCGCATGGACCCGCAGCACCGCATGGTGCTCGAAGTGGCATGGGATGCCTTGGCGCACGCCGGAATCGTGCCCAGCTCGCTGGCAGGGAGCGCGACCGGTGTGTTCGTCGGCATGTCCGGCAACGACTATCTCCTGCTGAGTTCCGGCGGGCAGGCGCGGGATGCCCACGTCGGCACCGGGACCGCCCACAGCTTCGGCCCTGGCAGGTTGTCACACCTCCTCGGATTGCGCGGTCCGAACATGGCGGTGGACACGGCGTGCTCGTCCTCGCTGGTGTCGGTGCACCTGGCGATGCAGAGCCTGCGCAGCGGTGAGAGTTCGCTCGCGTTGGCGGGTGGCGTGAACCTCGTGCTGTCGCAGGAGAGCACCGAGACGGTCGCCGACCTCGACGCGCTGTCGCCGGACGGGCGGTGCCGGAGCTTCGACGCGCGGGCCAACGGGTTCGTGCGCGGAGAGGGCTGCGGGATCGTCGTGTTGAAGCGACTCTCCGACGCCGAGGCGGACGGAGATCGGGTACTCGCCGTGCTCCGGGGCGCGGCGGTCAACTCCGATGGGCACTCCGCCGGGCTCACCGCGCCGAACCAGCTCGCACAGCGCGACATGCTGCGGCAGGCGTACGCCGACGCGGGTGTGTCCACAAAGGACATCGGCTACATCGAGACGCACGGAACCGGGACTCCGCTCGGCGATCCGATCGAGTTCGAGGCGTTGGCGGGGGTGGTGGACGGCGAACGGTGCGTGCTCGGCGCGGTGAAGACCAACATCGGCCACCTTGAGGCGGCGGCCGGGATCGCCGGGCTCATCAAGGTGATCCAGTCGCTGCGGCACGAGAGCATTCCGGGCAACCTCCACTTCACCACGCTCAACCCGCGGATGCGGCTCGCGGGGACACCGTTCGTACTGCCGACGTTGCCAGTGCCGTGGCCACGGTCGGAGCGCCCGCGCATCGCCGGGGTCAGCTCGTTCGGGATGAGCGGGACCAACGCCCACATCGTGGTCGAGGAGGCGCCTCCGGCTTCCGTCACGGCGGTCGGACCGGCGATCGTGACGATCTCCGCGCGCACCGAACCGGCTCTGCGCGAGCTGATCGCGGCCTATCGCGGGCTCGATGCGCGCGAGGTCGCTTACACCGCCGCGTTGCGCCGTCAGCACTACGAGTACCGGGCCGCGTTCGTGGACGGCTCGGAGCCGGGCATCCACCGCGCGGTCGAGAACCCCGGGCCGTTGACGTTCGTGTTCTCCGGTCAGGGCTCGCAATGGGTTGGCATGGGCCGGGAGCTCGTTGATCATCCGGTTTTCGCGGAGTGCGCCGCGCTCGCGCCGTTCGATCTGCGTGCCGAGCTGGACGGGACGCGGCTCCACGACACGTCGGTCGTCCAGCCGTTGATCTTCGCTGTGCAGGCCACGTTGGTCGCTCGGCTCGCGTCGTGGGGGATCACGCCGGAAGCCGTGATCGGCCACAGCATCGGCGAGGTGGCCGCGGCGTACGCGGCCGGGGCTCTGACGTTGTCCGATGCGATGCGGCTCGCGGTGACTCGTGGCCGGATCATGAGCCGTGCCAGCACTTCTGGTCGGATGACCGCCGTTCGCGCTACGCCTGGAGCCGTTCGCGTGCACGGTGCTGTCTCGATCGCTGCGGTCAACGACAGCGGGTCCGTCGTGCTCGCCGGGCCGGAGCGCGAGCTGGACGAGGCGGTGGCGCGCATCGGTGGGCGGGCGCGGAAGCTCGATGTGCGCTATGCCTTCCACTCGCCGGAGATGGCGCCGCTGGCCGATTCGCTGGAGCGCGAGTTGGTGGGACTTGAAGACGCCCCGACCACCGTGCCGATGTTCAGTTCGGTCACCGGCAAGGCGATCACGGAGCTGGGGCCGCGGTACTGGGCGGCCAATGTGCGCGAACCCGTGCTCTTCGCCGATGCGGTCGGCTCGGCGATCGAGGCCGGTTCGCGGATCTTCCTGGAGATCGGGCCGCACCCGGTGCTGATCGGGCACGTGCGACAGGGTTTGACCGACCACGCGGTGGACGGCGCGGTGATCCCCACGCTCCGGCGGGACGGGGCGGAACTCCTCGACGCGGTGGGCGGTCTGTACACCAGCGGCTACGACGTCGACTTCGCCAAGATCGTGCCGAAGGGAGCGGTGGTCACGTTGCCGCGCTATCCCTGGCAGCACCGGTCGTACTGGCTGGACTCGGCCTCGGAGCGGACGGCGCAGCCGAACTGGCTCGACCAGATCAACGCGCTCGCCCCGGAGGAACGCGTCGCGGCCGTGGAGCTGGCGGTGCGCGCGGACGTGGCCACCGTGCTCCGACTGTCCTCTGTGGACGAAGTGCCGGTGGACGGGCCGTTGATGGAACTCGGCGTGGACTCGCTGATGGCCGTTCAGGTGCGGCACGAGCTGTCCGCACGGACCGGGGCGGCCCTGCCGGCCATGCTCGCTTTCGATCACCCGACACCCAGGGCGATCGCGCGGTACCTACTAGAGATGGGAAGCGAATGAAGGTCTACGGAACGGAAACGGGCGCCGCCACCCACCCGGTGCTGCTGACGTTCGCCGAGAAGGGGCACGAGCCCGAGCTCATCCACACCAGTGTGCTCGGCGGCGCCGACAAGTCGCCGGAGAACCTGGCGCGGCAGCCCTTCGGCGAGGTTCCGGTCCTGGACGACGACGGTTTCCTGCTCTACGAGTCCCGCGCGATCATCCGCTACCTGGACCGCCGCCTGCCCGGCCCGTCGCTCACCCCGGCGGACCTCCGCGAGTTCGGGCTGATGGAGCAGTGGATCAACGTCGAGCAGTACTACGTCAGCGGTCCTGTGTGGACGGTCGTGCGCAGCGGCCCGGTCTACGACCTGATCCGGCGGAGCCCGGCCATCAAGACGATGCCGCCCGCACCGGACGACGCCGAGCTGGCCGCGGTGCGGGGCGAGCTGGCGCGCGCCTTCGACGCGGTGGACAAGCACCTGGAGGGGCGGACCTACCTGGCCGGTGAGCAGTTCAGCCTCGCCGAGATCTGCTGGCTGCCGTACCTGACCTACCTGTTCGCCTCGAACGGCGGCGACCTCGTGCTGGAACGGCCGAACCTGGCGGACTGGTGGCAGCGGACGAGCTCCCGCCCCACCTGGAAGAAGGTCGGCAAGGTCCTGGACAGGCTGGAGAACGCGTGACTTTCGACCTGTGGGGCGAGCAGGCCCACGACGACCCGTTGCCGATCCTGGCGCGGATGCGGGCCGAGGCGCCGGTCGTGCGCCTGTTCGACCCGCACCAGGAAGCTCCCGAGTGGATGGTCACCCGCTACGACGACGTGGTCGAGCTGTTGCGGGACAACAGGTTCAGCAAGGACAAGCGCAAGCTGCCAGACAAGGCGAAGGACATGTACTTCCGAGTGTCCGAACTGGACGCTCTTGACAAGCACATGCTCTTCTCCGACCCGCCGGAGCACACGCGGCTGCGGTCCTTGGTGGCCAAGGCGTTCACGCCGCGCCGCATCCGCGACCTGCGGCCGATGATCGTCGAGAGCGCGCGGCGGTTGCTGGAGCCGGTGCGTTCCCGGGGCGAGGCGGACGTGCTGGAGGTCTTCGCCTTCGCGCTGCCGATCACCGTGCTCGCCGAGCTGATGGGCGTTCCGGTCGAGGACCAGGACCGCTTCCAGGGCTGGACGAAGACCCTCGCGGCCCCACCCGACTTCGACTCGCTGCGCCGGATGGCCGTGGAGTTCCACGACTACCTGGTCGCGTTCGTGGACCGGCGCAGGCGGGAACCGACCGACGACCTGACCAGCGCGCTGATCGAGGCTGAGGAGTCCGGCGACACGCTGGACGTCGTCGAGCTGATCAGCATGCTGTTCCTGCTGATCGCGGCGGGCTACGAGACGACCGGCAACCTGATCGGCAACGCGGTGTGGGCGCTGCTGAGCCATCCCGACCAGCTGGAGCGGCTGCGCGGCACCCCGGCGCTGCTGGAGTCCGCCGTCGAGGAGGTGCTGCGGTTCGCCCCGCCGGTGAAGAACACCATCGGCGCCTACCCGCTGTCCGATGTGGAGTTCGGCGGGCAGGTGATCCCGGCGGGGGAGAAGGTCGTCGCGTCGCTGCTGTCGGCCAACCACGACCCCAGCCGGTTCGCCGACCCGGGTCGCTTCGACATCACCCGTGCGGCCGACAAACACCTGGCTTTCGGTCTCGGCTCGCACTTCTGCCTCGGCGCGCAGCTCGCCCGGCTGGAGGCGGCGGTGGCGATCGAGGCGCTGCTGCGCGAGTTCCCGAAGCTCGCGCTGGCCGACGAGCCCACGCGGTGGAAGGCCGGGGTGTTCGTGCACGGCAGGACCAAGGTGGGCGTCACATGGTGACCGCGCGGCGGGCCACGGAGGCCGACCTCGACGAGATCATGCTGGTGGAGCAGGACTGGGAGGAGTCGCAGCGGGCCAGCCGCGCCAGGATGGCCACGCGGCTGCGCACGTTCGGCGAGGGCTTCCTGATCTTCGAGCGGGACGGGGCGGTGATCGGCACGCTGATGAGCTTCCCGATGCGCTACGACCCGGCCGAGATCGGCGAGCTGAGCACCTGGGACGCGGTGACCAACAACGGTGACTACCCGCCGATCGACCTCACCACGGCGAACGCGCTCTACCTGGCGTCGGGTTCGCTGAAGCGGTCCGAGCGCGGCAGCACGGCCTACGAGGCGATGATGGAGGAGGCGGCGGCGCTCGCGGAACGGCTCGGTCTCTCCTACGTGCTGGCGGGCGCGAAGATCCCCGGCTACGACGCCTACTGCCGTCGCTTCGGGGAGATCGACGCGCGGGAGTACGCGTTCCAGTGGCTCAACGGCTGCCTGGTGGACCCGTTCCTGGAGATGTACCGCGGGCACGGCTACGTGGTGCCCGACAAGGACCACATCGTCCCGAACTACTACCCGGACCCGCCGAGCCGCGACTACGGGGCGATCGTCGTCCGGTCGCTGAGCACCGAATGAGGACGGAGTTTTCGTCCTCAGGGACCAAGCGGGAAAGCGCGAACATTTGTAGCGTTTGAGCATGACCCGGCTCCAGTGGACGGACCAGTACCGCCTGCGCGTCCCCGCCGATCCGCGCCTGTCACCGGACGGCCGCACGGTCGTCTACGTGCTGCACCAGGACGACGAGGACGCCGACGAGGCACGCAGCGCGCTGTGGCTCGTCGGCGTCGAAGGCGGCAGGCCGTGGCAGCTCACCCTCGGCGACGACGACTCCGCGCCGCGCTGGTCCCCGGATGGCAGCTCGGTCGTTTTCCTGCGCAAGCAACAGTTGTGGCTGATGCCGGTGGACGGTGGTGAGGCGCGGCAGCTGACCTCGCGCAAGCTCGGTGCCGGTTCGGCGCTGTGGCATCCGTCCGGGAAGAAGCTCGCGTTCTGCGCGCCCGCCGACCTCGGCGGCGAGGACGTCGATCAGGACAAGCGCCGCACGGAGCCGGTGGTCATCGATCGCATCGACTACAAGGCGGACGGCTCCGGCCTCGTGCGGCAGCTTCGGAACCACCTGTTCGTCCTGGACCTCGCCGAGGACGCGGCGCCGGAGCAGGTGACCTCCGGTGACTTCCACGTGTCCGGCCCGTCGTGGTCGCCGGACGGCTCGTTGGTCTACTGCGTGACCGATGGCGATGTCACGCCGCGTTCGACGGTGTTCGTCGGGGACCGCCGCATCGAGGGCGGTGACCAGTTGATCACCGGCACGTACTGGTCGCCTTCGGGGTTGTTGTTGACCGCGACCGGCGCCAAGTCCACCGGTCATGTGCGTTTGGTCAGTTCCTCCCTCGATTCCCTGACGCCGGGCTTCGACCGCAACGTGATACCTGGTGGGCCTGGGTATCCCGGTGCCGCGCCGCAAGCTCTTGGTTCTTCTGTCGTGTTCGCGGCCCGGGATCGGGGGTGCACGCACATCTACTCGGTGCCCGCGTCCGGCGGTACTCCGCGCAAGATCATCGGCTCGCCGTCCACCGTGATCAGCGGACTGTCCGTTGTGGACTCTCTGCTGTGTTATGTGGAGTCGAGCCCTTCGTCCGCCGGTGATGTCTTTGTGACCACTGTGGACGGTTCTCCTCGTCGACTGACCGACTACCGGCTGCACGACGTTTCGCTGTTCGAGCCGTCACCGGTGTCGTTCACGGTCACGGACGGCACTTCGGTGCACGGGTGGCTGTTGCGCGATCCTTCGGCGACCTCGCCGGGGCCGTTGCTGCTCGACATCCACGGCGGCCCGCACAACGCGTGGTCTCCGGTGTTCGATGGAAAGCACTTCTACCACCAGGTTCTGGTGTCCAAAGGGTGGTCGGTGCTTCTGCTCAACCCGCGGGCGAGCGACGGCTACGGCTCCTCGTACTTCACCGCGGGGCTCGGCGGATGGGGCGTTGCCGATCAACAGGACTTCGTCGATCCGGTTCGGTCGTTGATCTCGTCGGGGATCGCGTCCTCCGTCGCGGTGTGCGGCTACAGCTACGGCGGTTTCGCGACGTGCTGGCTCACCGCCCACACCGACCTGTTCGCGGCGGCGGTCGCCGGGGGTTGTGTGTCCGATCTGACGAGCATGTACGGAACTTCGGACGCCGGGCACTTCATCGGCTCGCGGGAGTTGCGCGCCCTGCCGCACTCCGATCCCGATGCATTGGCCGCGCAGAACCCGATCGCGTCCGTGCACCGCGTTGAGACTCCGACCTTGTTGCTGCACGGGGAAAACGACGATCGCTGTCCGATCGGCCAGGCGGAGCAGTGGTTCACCGCGCTGCGCGTTCGCGGAGTGCCGACGCGGCTCGTCCGCTACCCCGGCGCGAGCCACCTGTTCGTGCTCGTCGGTCGGCCGTCGCACCGCCTGGACTACAACCGCAGGATCGCGGAGTGGGTCGAGGAGCACGCGCGGTGATCGTCTCGCTGACCGAAGTGGAGCAGTTCGACCAGGTCGCCGCGCTCTTCGGCGAGATCTGGTCCCTCGACATCGCCGCGTCACCGGTTCCCGCGGAGCTGATGTGCGCGCTCCAGCTCACCGGGAACTACGTCGCCGGTGCATACGCCGGTTCGGAGTTGGTCGGTGCGGCAGTGGGCTTCTTCGACTCCTCCGGTGCCCTGCACTCGCACGTCGCGGGTGTCCGGGCATCCGCGCGAGGACGCGGTGTCGGGCTCGCACTCAAGCTGCACCAACGGGATTGGGCGCTCGCGCGGGGGATCACGAAGATCCACTGGACCTTCGACCCGCTGGTCCGCCGCAACGCGCACTTCAACCTCGTGAAGCTCGGCGCGCGGCCCGTGCGCTACCTGCCGAACTTCTACGGGCCGATCGGGGAGGGGGAGAGCGACCGGTTCCTGGTCGAGTGGTCGCTGACGTCCTCGCCTCCGCCCGTCGTCGGTCCCTCTCTGACCATCGCCTTGCCCGCTGACATCGAGGCGTTGCGGCTTTCGGATCCCGCGTCGGCGCTCCGCTGGCGTCTTGCCGTGCGTGAGGCGGTCGAGTTGGCGTTCGCGGAGGGCTACGCCGTGACCGGGATGACCCCGGACGGTTCGTACGTGTTGACCCTGGAGGCGGAGTGAAGCTCGAAGGCGTGGAGCTGCGCAGGATCAAGATGCCGCTGCGGACCCCGTTCCGGACGTCCTTCGGCACCGAGCACGAGCGCGATGTGTTGCTGCTGCGCGCGGTCACCACCGAGTCCGAGGGATGGGGCGAGTGCGTCGCGATGTCCTCGCCGCTGTACTCGGCGGAGTACGTGTCCGGCGCAGCGTCGGTGATCAAGCGCTTCCTGCTCCCCGCCTTGACCTCTTGTGACGCTGCCCAGGCGTCGCAGGCCATGTCGCGCTTCAAAGGCCACCCGATGGCGAAGGCCGCGGTGGAGATGGCGTTGCTGGACGCGCAGTTGCGGGCCTCGGGGATGTCCTTCGGCACGTACCTCGGCGCTGTCCGTTCCCGTGTCCCGGCCGGGGTTTCGGTCGGTATCGCCCCTGACATCCCCTCGCTGCTGTCCACAGTGGAGGGATTCTTGGCGGCGGGGTACCAGCGGATCAAGCTCAAGATCGAGCCGGGATGGGACGTCGCTCCGGTGCGCGCTGTCCGTGCGCAGTTCGGTGACGACGTGCTGCTCCAGGTCGACGCCAACGCGGCCTACACCTTGGCCGACGCCCGCCACCTGGCGCAGCTCGATTCGTTTGACCTGCTGATGATCGAGCAGCCGCTCGCCGAGGACGATCTGCGGGATCATGCTTCACTGGCTCGGCTGTTGCGAACGCCTTTGTGTTTGGACGAGTCCATTGTTTCCGCCAAGGCCGCTGCTTTTGCTCTTTCGCTCGGGGCTTGTCAGGTTGTGAATGTGAAGCCTGGGCGGGTCGGTGGGTATTTGGAGGCTCGGCGGGTGCACGATGTTTGTGCGGCCCATGGTGTGCCTGTGTGGTGTGGGGGAATGTTGGAGACCGGGCTCGGGCGGGCGGCCAATGTGGCTTTGGCCGCGTTGCCGGGGTTTGTGTTGCCTGGGGATACTTCGGCTTCTGATCGGTATTATGTGGAGGATGTTACGGAGCCTTTTGTTTTGGAGGACGGGCATGTGCGGGTGCCTGGTGGGGCGGGGTTGGGGGTTGCGCCGGATGGTGAGGTGTTGGCTTCGCGGACGACGTGGGTGGAGTGGGTGCCGGTGTAGCTTCCTGCTTGTGTGGCTGGGCTTCCAGCTCGCGCCGGTACCAGCGCGTGGGGTCGGCTTGACCTGGGGACCCCTTGCGCGTGCCCTTGGGCCTCTCGGGGGCACGGGATGAAACCCCGGCCCTCGCGACAAGCGTATGGCACGCGCACCCCAGGTAAAGCCGACCCCGATTTCCAGCGGCGGCTCGCTTTCGCTGGAACTTGCTTTTCGGACGCCTGGGAATTCATCCTTTAGGGCCATGATCCACTATTATTGTGCGATAGAATAGAGGCATGTTCCCTGTAGATCCCGACCATAAACTGATGGTCTCCTTCACCGCGATGGGGAAAGCGTCGGCGGACTTCGCGGTCGTGTTGATGGAGTATGTCGCTGAGCTTGAACTATGTGATCGTGAGTTCGCCGAAGAAACCCTCATGCGACTACTAGCGGTCTCGAAGACGAAGGCCGCCCGGCTCCTGCAACGCGCGGAAGACCTGACCGGTCGGCCTGTGGTGTTGCGGGCGCTGGCCGAAGGCCGCGTCGACGAGGGCAAAGCGTTGATGATCGTGGACCTGCTCTCCACCCTATCTGCGGTGCATGCCGCGATCGCTGAGCAGGACTTCCTCGCCTTCGCCGAGACCCACAACTACACCGCGACTCGTCGGCATGCGGTGCGGTTCATCACCAAGCTGGACCCGAAGGCCGCCGAGCGCAGGCACCGGGAGAAGCGGAAGCAGAGGTTGGTGGAGAAGATCCCCCAAGACGACGGCATGTGCCTGCTGCGCATGTTCTTCCCCGCCCTGCAAGCCTCCCTGATCTACGACCGCATCGACCGCATCGCCAGAGCCCTACCCAAGGATCACCGCACCTTGGATCAGAAACGGGCCGATGTCACCATGGATGTGTTGATGGGTAAGGAAACCGGTGCACCCCAAGGCCAGGTGACCGTCTACCTCACCATGCCCATGGGCTCGTTCCTGGGCATGAGCAACGAGCCCGCCATCCTCCACGGTCACGGACCACTGCCCGCGAAGATCGCCCGAGATGTCGCGGCGGGAGGGATCTGGAAACGCATCCTCACCGACCCGGTCACCGGGATCGCCGAGGACGTCACCACCTACCGGCCCTCAGCCAAGCAGCGTGAGTTGATCCACGCCCGCTACCCCACCTGCACCGCCATCGGCTGCAACAGGCCCGCCCACCGCTGCGATCTGGATCACTGTTGCCCCTTCGACGGCACCAACACCACCATCGACAACCTCCGGCCGAAATGCAGGCGCCACCACCGGATGAAGCACGAATCCAACTGGAGCTGCGAAAACCTGCCGGACGGGCGGCACGTGTGGACGACACCGAACGGGAAGACCTCGGAGACGGAAGCGGAGCCGATCGCGGAACCGGCACCGTTCGACGAGCCCGCGCCGTTCTAGGACGGTCGGCTTCATTGACCGTGGAGTGCAGCTCGACGGTCAGGTCGTCGTCTAGGTCGTGTCTCGAAGTCATTGCCACTCGTTGATCGCTGCGACTGTGACGGTGGCCTCGTAGCGGACGGCGAGCTTGTCATGCCTTGTCGCGACTGCACGGTTGCGTTGAGTCGGTTGATCCCGCACTCCACGGCTGGCGCTGTTTGTCGGACCGCCGGAAGCTGGCTTGAGTAAGCGGAGAAACCGATCAGGGTGTACGCAGCCGAACGTCGTTGACGAACACGTGCGGAGCTTTCGCACCGGGCTGGAGCAGGGGGCACGTGGTCGACACCCCCCTTCGTGCGTGAACCAACCCACGATGTCGTCGAACGTGCGGAGCGCGCGTTCGTGGTCGGGCACGCACGTGGCGTCGTGGGTGTCTTCCATTCGTCGGAGGTGCAGTACCTCTACAACAGGAGACCGGTTCACCTACCCACTCTTCGACGAGCAGCGAGCCGTGACGTACTCCTGGTCCCCCGATACCGTGTAGCCGACGGCCATGCTCAAGGGCTCGGCACCGGCACAGATGGCGTCAGCCAGAGACCACCTCTACGCCTTCTGGCCTGGTTGTAGACCACGTGTCGCCGACCAGGGCCGAACGAGTGAATAGGAGCGGGTATGACCGACGATGTGGCCAGCCAAGTGATCAAGGCTGAGCAGGATCGGATCCAATGTCTCCTCGACGTGGATCGCGGCACCTACGACCGCTTGCACGCTGCGGAGTACCGGTTGTGCAACCCGACCGGCACCGTGTGGACGAAGGCCGAATACCTGGATCTCCTCACCACCGGGCGGGTCGCCTACCGGGAACTGGGGCTGACCGGCGACGTGGACGCCATCGTCGGCACCGACGTCGTCGTCCTCCGCTACCGGTGCGTTATCGAACTCACCGTCGACGGCGCGTACATCCCGCGGCACGAGGCCTGGCACACCGACGTCTACACCAATGCCAGCGGCACGTGGCGTTGTGTCTGGTCGCAAGCCACCGGCATCATGGACCTTCCGTTGGCCGCACCCTGACCCAGCACGAGGAAGGCGCGGACCGTGGGTTCGTCGTGGAGCAGGCCCTGGTAGTGCGACCTAGCGGACCGGCATAACGTGCCGCTGGGCCTGGCTGGTCCCAGCAAGTATCGACGGCGGCCTGGTTGCCGTGGTGGTGCTGACCTGGATCGGCTCGCCGTCCGCTACGAGGCCACCGTCACAGTCGCAGCGATCAACGAGTGGCTATGACTTCGAGACACGACCTAGCTTGAGTTTCAACGTCTGGGTGGTTGGCCAGCACCCTGGTTGATCATTCCTCTTGCGACAGAGGGAAGATCGAGCCAAGGGCTTCAGTTGATCAATGTGCACCGCCTGCTGGGTCAGCCGATCCGGGGGAGCAACCGGCCACTGACGAAGACGAACCCGGCGGGCCCGCCCTCGCTGACGAACACGTAGACGTCGTGCCTGCCGAGCGGTCCGGGCTCCAGCGTGATCAGGCGGTGCTCGTCCAGCCGCACCAGCTCCCGGACGATCGGCTCGGGCATGGTCGCCCGCAGCTCCGGCGCCTCCGCGGACATGCGGGCACTGGCCCGTCCGGACCCGTCGACGGAGATCTCCAACCGGTACGCGGCCGAACTGTAGGTCCCGGTGACGATCCCCGCGTCCACCGGCCCAGGCGCAGCAGGCGGGCGCTCCGGGGCCGGGAGCCGGACCGGGGCCAGCTCGCCGAGCACGTGGCCGAGGACCTCGTCGGCGAACGGCCCCACGGTCCCGCCGTTGGTCAGCACGGCGACCGCGACCCCGGCCTGCGGCACCACGCGCAGGAAAGCGGCCTGGCCCATGGTCCCGCCGTCGTGGCCGAGCACCCGCGCTCCGTCCCAGTCGAAGGACGCCCAACCCGGACCCCAGTGCCTGGCGAAGGAACCGATGTCCGGAACGTCCACATCGGACTCCCACAGGGTGGTGAGCGCGGCCTCGGACAACAGCTCGCTCCCCTCGAGGTGCGCGGCGGCGAAGCCGACCAGCGACCGCGCGGTCATGCTGAGCAGCGACCCGGCCGGGGCGATCGACGCGGGCAGGCTCCACACCGGCGCGGGCCCCACGCCCTCGATGTGCCCCAGGGCCGTCCGGTACAGCAACGCCTCCTCGGGGATCGTGGCCACGTGCGTCAGCTTCAGCCGATCCGCGATGCGCTCCCGCACGACCGCGTGGAAAGGCTTGCCGCGCAACACTTCCACCAGTCTGCCGAGGATCACGTAGCCGGAGTTGCAGTAGGAGAACCCGGTGCCGGGCGGCATGGTCTGCGCCAGTCGGGGCACCACGGTCTCGACGTAGGCCGAGATCGCGTCGTCGCCCCGCGTGGTCGGCGTGACGACGTCGCCGTCCAAACCGCTGGTGTGGTTGAGCAGCTGGCGGACGGTGACCCGGTCATCGGGCAGCCGGAGGTCCGGCAGGTGCTCGGTGACCGGATCGCCCAGGCTGATCACTCGCTCGTCGACCAGTTGCATGACGAGCGCGGCCGTCCACAGCTTGGTGATCGAGCCGATCTGGAACAGCGAGTCGGTCGTCGCCGCGACCCCGGTGCCCCGGTTCAGCACGCCCGCGGCCACGTCCACGATCTCGCCGTCGGCCAGCACCGCGACCGCGGCGCCGGGCACACCGTGCTTGTCGATCAGCCTCGGCACCTCGTCGGCGAGCCACGCCCGGATCCGCTTCATGAACGTCACCGTAGGGGACCGCTCGCCCCAGGATCTCCGTGCTGGAGCACGAAATCACCCGATGCGGATGGTGGCGGCGGACGAAACCGCCCGGATCACCGGCAAAGGTCG
Source organism: Allokutzneria sp. A3M-2-11 16 (assembly GCF_024213555.1). Taxonomy (GTDB): domain Bacteria; phylum Actinomycetota; class Actinomycetes; order Mycobacteriales; family Pseudonocardiaceae; genus Allokutzneria. Next base: position 43,000 of record NZ_JANAVO010000012.1, read on the forward strand.
CCTCACTGGGTGGCGTAGTGCGTGCGCGCCAGCACCAGCCGGGCCGCCCCGGTCGCCACCTGGTCCGGGTCGAGCCCCGCCAGCGAGACGACCACCGACTCACCCTCCTGTTCGTGCAGCGCGCGGGAGACCTCGTCCAGGTAGATCTCCGAGCAGTCCCGCAGCGCCCGCCCGCCGAGCAGCACCACGTCGATGTCCAGCAACGCCACCAGGTCCGCCGCGGCGACGCCGAGCGTGCGGGCCGCCGTGGCCAGCTCCCGCCTGGCATCGGGGTCGCCGTCCCGGGCCGCCGCGCAGACCGCGGTGAAGCGCGCCCCGGCCTCGGGCGTCCACACGACGGCCTCGTCCGCCGAGCGCGCGCCGCCGCCGATCGTGGCCGGACCGCACAGCGCCTCGACGCAGCCCCGCCTGCCGCAGGCGCACAGCGGCCCGTCGACGCTCAGCGTGGTGTGCCCGAACTCGCCCGCGTTGGTCCGCGCGCCGCGGTGGATCCGCCCGCCGAGCACCAGGCCCGCGCCGATACCGGTGCCCACGTAGACCAGCGCGGCGTCGTTGAGCGTGTCGCCGCGATCCCAGTTCTCCGCCAGGATCGCGGTGTTGGTGTCCTTGTCCACCAGCACGGGCAGCCCGGTGCGCTCGGCGGCCAGCTCCGCGAGCGGCACCTTGTCCCAGCCCGGCAGGTGGGTCGCGCCCAGCACCGTTCCGGTGGTGTGGTCCAGCGGTCCGGGCAGGCCGATGCCGAGACCGGTGATCTCGGCCGGGGCCTGCTCCGCCACCATCTCGGCGACCATGTCCGCGAGCATGCCCACCGCGGTCTCCGGCTCCAGCGGGGTCCGTTCGTAGGTGCGGGCCCGGCTCGCCACCACCTCGCCGGTCAGGTCGACGAGCACCAGGCGCAGCTCGTCGCGGTCGATGTGCGCGCCGAGCGCGTGCCTGGCCGAGCCGACCAGCCGCAGCATCGTCCTGGGCTTGCCCCGGCCGTGCACCTCGCGGCGCCCCTCGCGGACCAGGCCGTCGGCCAGCAACCGTGCGATGATCTTCGAGATCGCCTGGCCGGTGAGCCCCGTGTGCTCGGCGACCTGGACCCGGCTCAGCTCCCCGCTGCGCCGGACCAGGGAGAGCACGAGGGCGGAGTTGTGGTCCCGGACCACGTCGAGGTTCACGCCTGCAGCCACCCGCAGATCCTAGATGCCCCCGTGCATTTAAGCAACGCTGTTGTTAAATTAGGGGCATGAACTCCGAGATCCGCGTCGGCCTGCTCGGCTACGGCATCGCGGGCGCCGTCTTCCACGCGCCGCTGATCGCCGCCACCCCGGGGCTGGCCCTCACCTCCGTCGTCACCACCGACCCCGCCAAGCGCGAGCGGCTGCGGCGGGAACACCCGGGCACGACCGCGCTCGACTCCGCCGAGCAGCTTTTCGCGGGCGAGCACGACCTGGTCGTGGTCGCCACGCCGAACCGCACCCACGTCGAGCTGGCCACGACCGCGTTGGAGCACGGTCTGCCGGTCGTCGTCGACAAGCCGTTCGCCCCGACCTCGGCCCAGGCCCGCGAGCTCGCCGCGCTCGCGGAAGCCCGTGGCCTGCCGCTGTCGGTCTTCCAGAACCGGCGGTGGGACGGCGATTTCCGGACGGTGCGCAAGCTCGTCGAGGACGGAGAGCTCGGGCGCGTGCTGCGCTTCGAGTCGCGCTTCGACCGTTGGGTGCCGACGCCGAAGCAGGGCTGGCGGGAGCACGCCGGTGCGGAGGAGGCGGGCGGGGTGCTCTTCGACCTCGGCGCGCACCTCGTCGACCAGGCGCTGGACCTGTTCGGCCCCGTGCGCTCGGTCTACGCCGAGGTCTCCCGACTGCGGCCCGGCGTGCAGGTCGACGACGACTTTTTCGTTGCGCTGCAGCATGTTTCGGGTGTGCGGTCGCATCTGTGGTCCAGTTCGCTCGCGGCGCAGCGCGGTGCGCGTTTCCGCGTGCTCGGTGATCAAGGGGCCTACGTCAAGCACGGCCTCGACGGCCAGGAAGCGGCGCTGAAGGCCGGGGCGCGACCGGGCTCGCCCGAGTGGGGACAGGAACCCGAGGACCGCTGGGGCACGCTCGGCGTCGAGGGCTCGACGCGTCAGGTGGAGACCGAGCGTGGCGCCTACGAGAACTTCTACCGGGGCATGGTCGCGGCGATCCAGGACGGCGCGCCAGTGCCGGTCGCGCCCACGGAAGCCGTTGCCGCACTGGAGATCATCGAGGCGGCGCGGTCGTCCGCGGGCTGCGGGCGAGTGGTGGAGCTGGACGCTACACCGTAGCGACCAGACGGGCGCCGAGGAGGGCTGCGAAGCCCTCCTGCAGGGCGCGGCGCGGGTGGCGCATGCCGAAGCGCGAGTAACGGAACTCGATGCCGTCGACCATGCGCACGGTGATCACCACGCGGCGCCAGTGCTGGGTCGCTCGCGCTTCCGCGACCGCGCCGGCCGGGAGCGCCACCAGCGGCCGCACGTCCGGCGACGGCTTGGGCGCGGCGAACAGGCGGTGCCGCTGCCCGGAGCGGGTGAGGCCGAACAGCGCCAGCACGAACGCGAGCACCTCGCCGATCAACGCCAGCACGCCGTAGAGGAGCAGCCCGAACAGCAGCAGCGCGCCGGGCAGAGCGAAACCGAAGGCAACCTCCTTCGGCGCGCCCGCGAGGTGCGGGACGAAGCCGACCCACGCGAAGGCGAGGCACGCGCCGAAGCTCCACCAGAACCACTTCGTCAGGTCCGCGCTGGTCACCGGGCTCGGCCGGAGTTCCCAGCCGGTCGGCGTGAAGGTCACGGTCACCCGGCCGTGCCGGTCGGTGCGCACCGCGGCCACCTGCGAGTCGGTCATGCCGCGGACCTTAGACGCCGGTCACACCCGTCCCCCGAATGAGCTACGCCGGAGTTAGGTTAGGGTCACCTAATTGTGGAGGTGGTTGTGGTGCGGAGGCTCGTCGGCCTGGTGCTGGGCGTCGGACTGCTCGTGGGGTGCGGTTCGCCGGGGCCGGGACAGCAGGGCGCGGCATGGTCCTATGTGGACGATCGGGGGATCACCGTGACCGCACCGGAACGCCCGCGGCGGATCGTCGCGCAGGTATCGGCGGCGGCGGCGCTCAAGGACTTCGGGGTGAACGTCGCGGGCACCTTCGGGCCGCTGCGCACCGGCACCGGCGCGGTCGAGCCGGAGGCGGGCAGCCTCGACCCGAACGCGGTCACCGACGTCACCGGTCCGGGGTACGGCGAGGTGCGGATCGAGACGCTCACGTCGCTGCGCCCGCAGCTCGTGGTCAGCGGGAAGTACAAGGAGTTCGCCGGGCTCTGGCACCTCACCGAGGAGCAGGAGAAGGCGGTCCGGCCGATCGCGCCGACCCTCGGCGTCGCGCAGTCGGGGATCTCGCTGCCGGAGAGCATCCGCAAGTACAAGGAGCTCGCCCGCGCGCTCGGCGGGGACGTGGACTCCGCGCGGGTGAAGGCCGACGAGGAGCGGTTCACCGCTGCGGCACAACGACTTCGTTCCCTGGGCGCGCGGATGAGGACGGCGGGCAGGACGATCCTCGCCGTCGGCGGCGTCCAGGACGAGTACTTCGTCGTCGTGCCCGCGCGCAACCCCGATCTCGACTACTACGTCAAGGAACTGGGGCTGCCGATCACCACGCCGAAGAACCCGGACGTGGCGGGCGGCGGCTACTTCGAGCGGCTGTCGTGGGAGAACGCGGGCGCCTACAAGGGCGACATCCTCATGTGGGACACGCGCCCCGCCTCCTTCAACCCCGAGCAGATGAAGCGCAACCCGGTCTTCGCCGCGCTGCCCGCCGCCGCGCAGAACCGCTTCGCCGGGTGGGACGCGGTCGCGCCGATGAGCTACGCCAGCTACGCGAAGATCATGAACAAGCTGGCCGACCAGATCGCCGCCGCCCTCTAGGCGAGCAGGCCCTCAGCACTCCGCGCACCAAGTAAACTCTGCCCATGCACTCCACCCGCCCGTCCACCCCATCCCCCGCGCGCGCCGTCTAGAGAACCCCGTTTCGTACTCATAACGGGAAAAAGAGCGCTCCAAAAACCCGTTTTGAGTACGAAACGGGATTTTGGGCTGCGGTGCTGATGTTTGGTGTCGCGGTCGTTGGGGGCCGCTTGTGGGACGTGGGCTAGCCCAGCGCGGCGTTCGCGCTTACTGGGCCCGGCAGGTCCTGAGGTAGCTGAGGAACGAGGCCTGCAGACCAGTCACGTGCGTTTCGCGCAGGACCGCGCTGGTGACGGCTCCGCCGCGGGCGGTCAGGCGGTGCAGGACGGTAGCCGTGTTCTTCGTGAGGTTCTGGTAGACGGCCAGGTCTCCGAGAAGCTCTTGCTCGTTGAGGGTCACGTGAAGCTTGGCGGCAGGCAGGCTGCCACCCATCTCTTGGAGCTGGGCGAAGATCTGACTGTCCTCACCGGCGACGCCGGGGCTGCCCGCTCCGATGCTTTCGAAGAGCGTGCTGCCGGTGAGCCAGGTGTAGAGGCTGAAAAGGCCGCCGTAGGAGTAGCCGAAGAGGCCGTGACCGCTCGTGGCTGTGCCGTAGTCGCGTTCGATCCGCGGGTGCAGTTCCGCGGTGAGGAAGCTCAGGAACGCATCGGCGTGGGTGTCGCGCAGTTCGGCGAGGTAGGCGTCGGATTCCTCGCGTGTCCTCGCGCCCAATCGAACTCCCATCTCCACGGCATCGATGAGCTCCTTGGCGATGGGCTCGCCGGGGGGCACGAGGTCTCTGTTGCGCAGCCGATCCCAGTGCTGTGCGTCTTCGCCCGCGTAGCCGACGCTGACCTGGATGTAGGGCTGGATCTGCTGCATGGGGTCTTTCTGGGTGACGATGAGCGGAGCCGTCATGCCCACGGCCCAGTTGCCGTCGAGCACGTACACGGCAGGCGCTCGCGTCGTGGCGGGGTCGTAGCCCGGTGGCGTGGTGACCCAGACGCCGTAGTCGTGCCCTCCGCTGGAGCGCATCTCGAAGTAGTCGGTGTCGGCGAGGCAGCCGTGCCACATGGTGCTCATCGGAGGTCCTTCACAACACGTCCGTCACAGTTTCTTTTCCAATGGATAAACTGTGGGAGTGATCCTGTCAAGCACGGCACGCGAGCGGCTCCTGGCGCGGCTTCTCGACGCCTTCGGCGAGGCCCTTCCCGCACCGGAGATGTCGCTGCGTGAGATCGCCACCAGGGCCGAGACCAGCCACGCCCTCCTGCGATACCACTTCGGGTCACTCCCTGGCGTCCTGGCGGCCATGCTCACGGCGCAGCGATCCCGGGACAACCAGGCACTGCTCGAGGCCGCCCAGCAGGGCACCTTCGACGACCTCGTCGTGGCGATCTGGCGGGCCTACACCCGCCCGGAGCAGCTGTCGCGTGTCCGCGGCTTCTTCCACGTCGTCGGCCTGGCCGCGTACAGCCCAGAGAACTTTCGCGAGTTCATCGACTCGCTCGACGACCTGACCAAGATGCTGGCCTCGCTCGCGGAACGCGAAGGGCTCGACACCAAGGAAGCGCTGACCACGGCCACCGTCACCATCGCCGCGATTCGTGGCCTGCTCCTCCAGGAGGTCCTGACTCCGGCAGTCCTCTCGGAGGACGCGGTCGCCTTGATCCTGCGCATGAGCAAGGGCCGGTACTAGGCGAGCAGGTCCATCAGTGCGTCGGCGCGTTCGGTCCGGTTGATCCGCACCGAGCGGCCGACGCGCTCGCGGTGGATCAGCGCCGCGTCCTCCAGCCGCTCGCAGTGGTAGGTCGTCGTGCTCGGGCCGCACCCGCCGATCGCGGCCAGCTCGCCCATGGTCAACGGCCGGTCCAAAGCGCGGAGCAGCGCGGCGCGGACCGGACCGACCACCGCGCTCAGCCCGTCCGTGGTGTTCGTCGAGGTGGCGTCGAACAACCGCCCGACTCCGCGCGCCGGGTAGGCCAGCCACGCTTCGTCGCCCACGATCCCGAGCGCGCCCGCGCGGTGCCCGGACAACATCGGCGCGAGCACCAGGTCCCGCCCCGGCGCGCGCGGCGAACTCGGCTCTGCTGAGGGGATTTCGAGCACTCCGTCGCGGAACCGGGCGGACGGCAGCAGGGTGGAGAGCAACGGTTCCACCGCCCCGTGCACCACGGCCAGCCCGACGCGCTCCGCCTCGCGCCGCATCACCGCCTCGCCGCGCCGCCACAACGGGGCGAACACCCGCCACGACGCGGCGAGCACGCTCACGTAGCTGTCCAGCCACCGGCGCGGGTCGAGCACCGCGGAGCGCCACCGCACCGGCGGGTTGCCGCCGTCGAAGATCTCGTCGAGCCGGGCGAGCAACAGCTCGGGATCGGTGGCGCGCAACCGTTCCAGCTGCACCGGCACAGGCACCGGGGCATGGGTGGGAGCGGGCAGCAGGCAACTGGGGAGAACGCTGTGCTGCCCGCTGGCAAGGGGTGCGAGCGCGTGCTGGCTCCCCGGCGGGGCGGCCGTCCGCAGCGCGGAACGCCACGATTCCGGGGCCCCGCGGCGACGTCCGCCGATCGCGTCGAGTGCCAGTGACAGGACCGTGGTGAGCGGCGCGTAGCCGAGCCGTACGCGCAGCCCGTCGACGTTACCGAGGTCGAACCGGGTGACGTTGACGGCCTGTGCGGTGAGCATGTCCACCACGGTCGCAGCGGGTTCCGGCCGCCGTATCGACCGACCGGTTGACACGGGTGTCCGTCGCCCGGATTTGCCTCAGCCGTGCCTGCGGAGTGCCTTGGCCACGTCGGCGAGGAAAGCCATGTCGCTGGTGAGGTCGACGCCGCCGGGGACCTCCGCGGGCTGGTGCGCGCGGGGCGGCTCCTCGCCCGCGGCGGCCGCGGCGGCCAGTGCGGCGGCGAGGACAGCGGCCTCGGTGGCGACGTCGAGGGCGCGACCCGTGAGGCCGCTGTCGCGGGCCCGGTCGCGGGCGGCCTCGGCGACGCGGTCGTCGACGAAGGGTTGCAGCGCCAGGCGGCCGTCGCGGATCTCGATGACCCTGCGGTACAGGCGCAGTTCGAGGTCACCGGGCAGCAGCAGCTCCGCGAGCCGGGAAGCCGGTGGCTCCAGGGCGATGTGCGGGCTGGCCCGGTACAGGGCCGTCCACAGTGGACGGAGGGTCTGGTAGACGCGGTAGCGGTGCAGCCAGTCGAACAGTTCGGGCAGGCGCAGCCGGGGGCCGACGATGGGCACCATCACGCCCGCGAGGACCAGCAGCGCCGCCGCCGGGGTGAGGTACTTGTCCAGCGCGCTGAGGCCGTCCTTCGGATAACCGAACCGGAACCGGTCGGAGACGAACACCAGCGCCTTGTGGACGTGGTAGGCGAACGCGCACGCGGCACCCGCGGCGATCAAGCGCATTCCCAGGCGCATCAACGGGTTCGCCGCCTCCCCGCCCAGTCGCCAGCCGTTGCGGGCCAGGCTCCAGAACGCGGGGAGCATGTAGCACAGGAAGATCAGCCAGTACTCCAGCACCCACGGCTCGCCGGAGTACCGGCCAGCGAAGCGCGGATCGTCCACCGGCAGGTCGGAGAGCGCGAACGCCAGCGCCATGCCCGCGAAGGCCAGCAGCGCGCCGGAGGTGTAGCGGTGGGTCCTGGCCCACACCAGGTCGTCGGGACGCTTGAGGTGGAGCACGAACACGTGCACGGCCCACGCGACCACCAGCATCAGCGAATGGCCGACGAGGCGGGCGATGTTGGGGACCCCGGTCAGCTCCGCCAGCGCCGCGTACGGGTCCGGGGTCAGCACGGTCATCGACAGCGCCAGGCAGAACAGCGCCAGCACGACCGCGCGCCGGGCCGGGCTGCCCGCCCGGTGCTGGCCCTCGGCCATCCGCACCGAGACGAACGCCCAGACCAGCAGCGCGGGCACGACGAACCGCAGCCACTCGATCATCGGCGATGGCACCGGGAGAAGCGGCGCGGCTTCTGCCCCTCGTGCCAGTCCAGCGCCGCGTCGATGCGGTCGGACACCTCGCCGCTGCGCCTGCCCCGGGGGCGCGGTAGCGCCTGCGCGTGCCGCTGGATCAGCGACGCGAGCAGCTCCGCCTCCTGCTCCTCCGAGGTCAGGTAGCTGGTGCGGCCCAGCACCCTGCGCACCATCGCGGGATCGAGGTCGGGCAGCAGCAGCGTGGCGTGCTCGGCGAAGGACAGCGGCGCCGGGTAGTGGTCGCAGAGCAGGTGGCTGAGCTCGTGCAGGATGATGTGGTCCTGGTGCGGCCGCGTGGTCGCCTGCTCGTAGCAGATCACGTCGGCGGTGTCGGTGGCCGCCCACATCCCGAGCACCCCGCCGTCGCTGGCGATCGGCACCAGGCGGATCGGCCGGGCGCGCTTGTCCGCGACCAGGCGGCACAGCTCCCGCACGTCGAACGGCGCGGGCATGGGCAGTTCGCGGATCCTGGCCTCGCAGCGCCGCCGCAGCCCGCGCAACCGCCACCGGCGGCGCACCGCGGACGGCGAGAGCCAGGCGGGCGGGTCAGCCATCGGCGGGCTCGGGGTCGGGTTCGGGCAGCCCCTCGATCTCGCGGACCCGGTTCACCATCTCGCTGATGGCGTCGAGGCTCTTGGGCGAGAGCCCCGAGGCGCGCAGCGCCAGCTGCCGCACCGAGCTGTCCCGCAGCGCGCTGAGCAGCGCCAGCTCCGCGTCGATCCGCTCGGCGACCTCGTCGTCGAAGAAGTAGCCGACCGGGACGCCGAAGAAGCCGGACAGCGCCTCCAGGTGGCGCTTGGTCGGGTTGTCCCGCACACCGCGCCGCAGCTGCCAGAGGTAGGTGGCGGAGATCGTCACGCCGCCCGCCCTGATCGCGTCGGCGACCTCCTCGAAGCTGAACTCGCCGCCCTCGCGCGGGCGGATCGTGCGGAAGAGGTGGTCGACCTTCGCCGCCAGAGACGTCTCGCCCCGCGGATCGGTCATCCGGGCCTCCTTCACCTGATGGTTCCCGGAGGGTACAACGGCCCTGAACCGGCTCGAAGATCATTAACCGGCCTTGGGCCGATCGGCGCGGCGCTGGGCCGAACGCGGGACACGGCGGTACCGGCGAACGGTGCATCAAAGATCATGACAAATTCGTGGTCCCGATGACGGCCGCTCGGCCCAGAGCGTTTCAACGCCCGGATACGAAACGACGCCGTAGCCTGGAGTAATTACATTACGGGAGCGTTTTCGGGGTACGGCGATCGGCCTAGTACGAACGTGGCCCCGGGCCACTGATTTAGCTTCTTTGTAGCGTGCGTTGACCCTCGTCGTTTTGCCAGTTTATGTTGTCCGCCGATGCATAAACTGGCCTTGTCGGCCAGCTCGCATCGTTATTACTGGGGATATTTCCGGGGTTTTCCGTCGGGTTCGGGGGCTCGTCACCTCCCGCGATCCGGGCTGCCCCGAGATCCTTCGCCTGAAGTGACGGTGGGGAGGTGAAGTGCATGCGGGTGCGCTTCACGCTGAACGACCTGGCCAAAATGAGAATGGTCTCGACCCTGGGGCCGGTTGTCGAGGGCGTTTTCGCGCTCGACCTCCTGCGCGGGCGCGGTAATAGCCAATTCGGCGAATGGCGGAAACAGGTCCGCCGCCGTCTGGCCGCGTCCGGAGCCGCCGGGGAGAACGTGGAAAGGTTGCTGGCCGAGCGCCGTCCCCTTTCCGAACTGCTGTTTCACGCCGGGCACGCCCCCGATTCCACCGGGGCGGGCGCCGACGAGAGCGGGCGCGTCACCGCGGCCGTGTACGAGTTCTGCCGGGTGGCGGTGCTGCCGTACTGGAGCGGCGTCTCCGCGCTGCTCCAGGCCGAGCGCGAGGCCCGGGGCCGGATCGCCATCGGCAGCGGGGTCGAGGGCATGCTCGACACCCTCAACCTGCGGATGTGCGTCGGCGAGGCGGTGCTGGAGGTCCCGGACCGGTCCGGCCGCGAGCTGCGCCTGGACGGGCGCGGCCTGGTGCTGAGCCCCTCGCTGTTCCTGGCGGGCGGCGAGCACGTGGTGATCGAGAGCGCGGAGCCGGGCGGGCCGCCGACGCTGGTGTTCGCGATGCCGAGCACCGCGTCCACCCTGGCCGAGCTGTGGGGCACCGCCGAGCCCAACGAGCAGGCGCTGGCCGCGCTGGTCGGGCACACCAGGGCGGCGGCGCTGCAGGCGCTGATCGAGAGCTGCACCACCGGGACGCTGTCCCAGCGGCTCGGGATCTCCCTTGCGGGAGCGAGCAAGCACGCCACGGTGCTGCGGCAGGCCGGGCTGATCACCACCGCGCGCAACCGCAACACCGTGCTGCACACGCTCACCCCGCTGGGGCTGGCGCTGCTGCGCAGCCGCGTTCCCGCGCAACCACCACGAGGCCAAGCCGCGACTACTGGGAGGGCAGCCTGATGAGCACCAACCCGTTCGAAGATCCCGACGGCACCTATCTGGTGCTGGTCAACGACGAGAACCAGCACTCGCTGTGGCCCGCGTTCGCGGACGTGCCCGAGGGCTGGCGGGTCGCGCTCGCCGCGACCGACCGCGCCACCGCGCTGGAGCACGTCGAGAAGAACTGGACCGACATGCGGCCGGCCAGCCTGGTCGCGGCGATGGGGGAGTGAGCCGTGACGACCGCGACATCCAGCCTCGCCGTGCTGTTCGAGGGCAACGGCGAGCCGATCACCGAGCACATCCGCCGTGAGCGCGAGCGCGTCCGCGAACACCTGACGACCGAGGGCGCCGTGCTGCTGCGCGGGTTCTCGGTCGGCGGGGTCGAAGGGTTCGACGCCGCGGTGCGCGAGCTCTCCGGCGAGCCGCTGACCTACTCGGAGCGCTCGTCGCCGCGCAGCCGCATCAAGGGCAACGTCTACACCTCCACCGAGTACCCGGAGCAGGAGGAGATCTTCGCCCACAACGAGAACTCCTACCAGCGGGTGTGGCCGCAGAAGCTGTTCTTCTACTGCGTCCGGCCACCGCTGACCCACGGCGCGACGCCGCTGGCCTCGACCCGGGAAGTCCTTGCGCGCATTGACGAATCCGTGCGCGAGGAGTTCGTCCGGCGCGGCTGGATGGTGGTGCGCAACTACAGCGAGGAACTGGGCCTGCCGTGGCAGGAGGTGTTCAACACCGACGACCGCGACGAGGTCACCGCGCACTGCGCGAACAGCGGGCTGGCCGCCGAGTGGATCGACGCCGATCGCTTGCGCACCAAGGCCGTTCGCCAGGCCGTGCACACCCATCCGGTGACCGGCGAGCAGGTGTGGTTCAACCACGCCACCTTCTTCCACATCAGCACGCTGCCCCAGGAGATCGGGGCCGCGCTGCTGGAGATGTGCGGCGAGGAGAACCTGCCGAACAACACCTACTACGGCGACGGCGGGCGCATCCCGGACGACGTGATGGACCACCTGCGGTCCTGTTACCGGGCCGCCACAACGCGTTTCGACTACCGGCAGGACGACGTGCTGGTGATCGACAACATGCTGTGCACGCACGCCAGGGAACCCTTCACCGGGCCGCGCAAGATCGCGGTGGCGATGGCGGAGCCCTACGGCGGCTGACCGCCCTCTTTAGCCCCCGAGTCAAAGACGTGGAGGCGGCGGTGGGACCGGAGAAGTATCCACTGGAGGAGCCGTCACTTCACGACAAGGAGTTCGGTGTGCTGGAGCTGAGTCTGCGCGACGCCGAGGTCGCCGCGATCGAGCGGATCGCCGCCGAGGTCGCCCACCGGTACGGCGACATCGAGTCCGCCGAGTTCCACCGGGACAGCCGCGCCATCGCCGAGGAGCTGCCCCGGCGGGTGCGGGAGGCGCTGCACCGGTTCCGGGCGAGCGAGTCCGACAGCACCTTCGTCACCTCCGGGCTGCCGGTGGACGACGAGCGGGTGGGGCCGACGCCGCCGGAGTGGCGGGACAACCGCGAACCGTCCAGAACGCTGGTCTACGACGTGGCGTTCTTCCTGATGGCCGCCCTGCTGGGGGACCCGATCGCCTGGGCCACCCAGCAGGACGGCCGGATCATGCACGACGTCTTCCCCTTGAAGGCGCACGAGAACGAGCAGATCGGCTGGGGCAGCGCGCAGCTGCTGACCTGGCACACCGAGGACGCGTTCCACCCGCTGCGCACCGACTACCTCGGCCTGATGTGCCTGCGCAACAACGAGCAGGTCGAGACCACGGTCGCCGATGTGTCCGATTTGGACATTGACCCGCACAACAGGGAGATCCTGTCGCAGAAGCGTTTCCGCTTCGTGCCTGACAACGCCCACCGACCGCAGAACAACGGTCTGGTGCAGACCGGGCAGGCCGCTGAGTTGTTGCGGCGCAGCCAGGAGCGCGTCGAGAAGGCGATGAGCGATCCCGAGCCGGAGGCGGTCCTCTTCGGTGGCCCCGAGTTGCCGTACCTGCGGATCGACCCGGAGTACATGCTGGTGCCGGAGGACCCCGAGGAGCGCAAGGCCCTCGACGTGATCTCCTCGGCCATCGACGTGGCCATGGGCGGGGTGGTGCTCCAGCCCGGCGACATCATCTTCGTGGACAACTACCGCGCCGTGCACGGCCGCAAGCCGTTCAAGGCCCGCTTCGACGGGACCGACCGCTGGCTGCGCCGCCTCAACGTCGCGCGGGACCTGCGGAAGTCCCGGGACTGCCGCCTGGACGCGGAGTCCCGCGTCATCTACTGAGCCGCTTCGACGATCGACGAGAAGGCAGGTGCCGGCGTGAGCTGGTCTGTGATCGAGATGTTCGGCCAGCGGGTCCGGCTCGCTCCCACCGCGACCGCGGTGGTCGGCGCCGAGTCCGTGAGCTACCAGGAGCTGGACCTGCGGGCGAACCGGCTAGCGCACCACCTGCGCGCGCGGGGAGCGGGCCCCGGCTCGTTCGTCGCCGTCTGCGCGGACCGCTCCGTCGAGCTGATCATCGGGTTGCTCGGCGTGCTCAAGTCGGGTGCCGGTTACCTGCCGCTGGACCCGGAGCACCCCGCGGACCGCCTGGCGTACATGGTTTCCGACGCCGGTGTGTCCACTGTGCTCACTCAGGATTACCTGCGCGACACGGACTTCTCGTCGTATCCCGCCGAGGCGCCGGTAGTGGACATCGCCGCCGAGGACATCGCCTACATCATCTACACCTCGGGCTCGACCGGCCGTCCCAAGGGCGTTCTGGTGGAGCACCGGCAGCTCGCGTCCTATTTGGACTTCTGCGTGGAGAACTACCCGGGCCTCACCGGGGCGACGTTGCTGCATTCCTCGCTCGCCTCCGACCTGACGGTGACGAGCGTGTGGGGTCCGCTCGTGGCGGGCGGTGTGCTCATGGTCGGCGAGCTGGTCGGCGGGGACCCGTTGCCGCTGCGGCCGACCTTTCTGAAGGTCACGCCGAGCCACCTGTCGATCCTGCGCGACCTGCCGCCTTCGTACTCGCCGTCGCAGGACCTCGTTGTTGGCGGCGAAGCCTTGCTGGGAACGGCACTCGCGGAGTGGCGGCGCGCGCACCCGGGCGCCGCGGTGATCAACGAGTACGGGCCGACCGAGGCGACGGTCGGGTGTGTCGTGTACCGCGTGGAGCCGGGCGTGGGCCTGGGGCCTGACGCGGTCGCGATCGGCCAGGCGATTTCCGGTGCGCAGGCACACGTTCTTGACGACCAGCTGCGTCCGGTGCCGTACGGGGAGATCGGCGAGCTGTACGTGTCCGGGCTGGGTGTGGCTCGCGGCTATCACGGACGTCCTGCGCTGACCGCCTCGCGGTTCGTCGCGGTGCCCGGCGGTGGGCGGATGTACCGCACCGGTGATCTTGTGCGCTATGTGGATGGTGAGCTGGAGTACCGGGGGCGGTCCGACGATCAGATCAAGATCCGTGGCTATCGCATCGAGCCCGGTGAGGTCGAGTCCGCGCTGATGCGGCACCCCGATGTCTCGCACACGGTTGTGGTGGAGCACTCGGGCGATCTCGTTGCCTACGTGGCACCTTCCGGTGCTTCGCCGTCTCAGCTCGCGGAGTTCCTGGCCGCCGACCTGCCCGAGTACATGGTGCCATCGGTGTTCGTGCCGCTCGACCGGCTGCCGTTGGCGCCGAGCGGCAAGATCGACCGCGCCGCGCTGCCGGAGCCGGTGCGGCAGGAGGTGAAGTCCTCCCGCGAGCCGAAGAACGCCACCGAGCAAACGATCGCGGGCATCCTCGCCCAGGTGCTCGGCGTGCAGCGGATCGGCGCCGACGACGACTTCTTCGAGCTGGGCGGCAATTCGCTGCTGGCACTGCGGGTGGTGCCGCGGATCAAGGGCGCCTTCGACGTGAAGCTGCCCGCACGGGTCCTCTTCGACGCGCGCACGGTCGCCGGGCTCGCCGAACTGGTCGAGGCCGCGTCGTCCTCGCCGTCCTCGTCGGGGGGAGGCGCCGACGCCATCGTGCCGGTCTCGCGCGCCGAGCCCCTGCCGCTGTCGTTCTCCCAGCAGCGGTTCTGGTTCTTCCAGGAGTACGACAAGGATTCGGTCGAGTACAACGTCCACTTCGGATTCCGCATTTGCGGGGAGCTGGACGTGCCCGCGCTGACCAAGGCCCTCGACGCGTTGGTCGAGCGGCACGAGGTGCTGCGCACCGTGATCTCCTCCGGCTTCCAGGTCGTCTCCGGAGAGCGCCCTGGTCTGTCCATTGTGGATGCTTCTCTTGACGAGCTCGACCTGGCACTGACCGCCGAGGTCGGTGTGCCGTTCGACCTCGCGCGCGGGCCGGTGATGCGGCAACTCCTTGTCCGGCTTGGTGATCGCGACCACGTCCTGGTGCTCGGCCTGCACCACGTCGCCGTTGACGGCTGGTCGATGAGCGTGCTGGCCGACGACCTCAGCGCGCTGTACAACGGCACGGCACTGCCCGCGCTGCCCGTGCAGTACGCCGATTTCGCGGCATGGCAGCGGGCTCGGCTCACCGATGCGGCGTTGGAGCCGCATGTTCGGTACTGGCGGGACCAGCTCGACGGCCTCGCGCCGCTGCGCCTGCCCACCGATCGGCCGCGTCCCACCGTGAAGTCCACGAACGGCGCGGTCGTCGCCTTCACCTTGCCGGAGCGCTTGACCAGCAAGCTCAATGAGATCGCCGCCGCGTGCGACGCCACCCTGTACATGACGTTGGTCGCCGCGTGTCAGGTGCTGTTCGCGCGCTACTCCGGGCAGCGCGACATCGCTGTCGGCACTGCGGTCGCCGGGCGCGACAACGCTTCGCTTGACCGAGTCGTCGGCTGCTTCATCAACACCCTGGTTCTGCGTTCGCAGGTGCGGGAGTCCTTGTCCTTCAAGGACTTCCTCGGCGAGGTGCGGGAGACCGTGCTCGGCGCGTTCGCGCACCAGGACGTCCCGTTCCAGCGACTGGTCGACGAGCTGTGCCAGACCCGCGACCCGAGCATGACGCCACTGGTCCAAGCGCTCGTGGTGCTCCAGAACGGTCCTGGCAAGAACCTGCGGTTCGCGGGCGCGACGGCGGAGCGGATCGAGTTGCCCAACGTCTCCGCGATCTTCGACATCACCGTCGAGTTCGTGCAGCGCGACGGCTCGTTGGACGGCGTGATCCAGTACGACACGACGCTGTTCGACGCGTCCACTGTGGAGCGTATGGCGGGCCACCTCCGGGTCCTGCTCGAAGGCATCGCGGCGGCCCCCGCTTCGGCCTTGTCCGAGCTGCCTCTGCTGACCGATGCCGAGCGGCACCGCCTTCTCGTGGAGTACAACGCCACTGCTTCTCCGGTCTCGGTCGAGCCCGTGCACAGGCTGATTCCGTCCTCGTCGGCGTTGGCGGTCAACGACCTGACGTACGCGGAGCTTGACCTGCGTGCGAACCAGCTCGCGAACTACCTTGTCGCACAAGGTGTTGGGCCCGATGTGCCGGTCGGTGTGTGCGCTGACCGCGGCGAGCAGTTCGTCATCGGGGCGCTGGCCGTGCTCAAGGCCGGTGGTGGCTATGTGCCGTTGGACCCCGCGCTGCCGACCGCGCGGCGCGACTTCATGATCTCCGACACCGGCGCGCGCCTCGTGCTGGGCTCGTCCGCTTGGCCGGACGTGACGGGTTACCCCTCAACTGATCCCGGTGTGGAGGTGGGACCGGAGCACTTGGCGTACATCGTCTACACGTCTGGCTCGACCGGTCAGCCGAAGGGCGTCGCGATCGAGCACCGCGCGCTGTCCGACCTGTGCGCCTGGTTCCGGTCGTACTATTCGATCACGTCCTCGGATTGTGTTTCGCAGTTGATCGCGGTGGGTTTCGACCCCGCGGTCATGGAGATCTGGGGCACGCTGACCGCGGGTGCACGGCTGGCTGTGCCTGGTGCCGCGGTTCTCGACCACCCGCACGATCTGGTGCGGTGGATGGCTTCCGAGAGCGTGACGCTGACGACGCTTCCCGTGGCGCGCTTGGACTCCGTGTTCGAGCAGCTCGACTCGGTGCCGACGTCTCTGCGCGTCGTGACCACCGGCGGCGATGTGCTTCGTCGGCGTTTTCCGGGCGTGCGCCTGGTCAACCAGTACGGCCCCTCCGAGTCCACTGTGGTCGCGACGTGCGCGTCAGTGTCTCCCGTCGATCACGGGCTGCCCACGATCGGGAAGCCCGTCGCCAACGCGACCGTTTATGTGCTTGACGAGGCGATGCGCCCGGTGCCCGAAGGCGTTCCCGGCGAGCTCCACATCGGCGGTGCGGGCCTGGCGCGCGGTTACGTCAACCGGCCCGACCTGACCGCCGCGCGGTTCGTCCAGTTCGCTGGCGAGCGGGTGTACCGCACCGGTGACCTCGTACGATGGCTGCCGTCGGGCGAACTCGACTTCCTCGGCCGCGTCGACGACCAGGTCAAGATCCGCGGCCACCGCGTGGAGCCCGGCGAGATCGAGACCGCCCTGCTCGCCGTCCCCGGCGTCGCCCAAGCGGCCGTGATCGTGCACGAACCCACCCCCGGCACCAAACGCCTCGTCGCCTACGTATCCCCCAAGATCAACGCCGCGATTGGGGCGCCTAACGCCCTGAACGACCCGTTCAGGGAACCCAACGCCCCGAACGACCCGTTCAGGGAATCTAACGCCCCGAATGCGTCGTTGGGGGTGGGGGAGGTGCGGCGCGAGCTTGAGGGGCGGTTGCCGGGGTACATGGTGCCCAGCGCGATCGTGGTGCTCGACGAGCTGCCGGTGACCGTGAACGGGAAGGTGGATCGGCGCGCGCTGCCGGAGCCGGTCGCCGAGGCGGCGGAGGGGTACGTCGCGCCGACCGGCGAGGTCGAGCACGCGCTCGCGCGGATCTGGGCGGAGACCTTCGGGGTCGAGCGGGTCGGTGTGCGGGACGGGTTCTTCGCGCTCGGCGGCGACTCGATCGTGGCGATCCAGGCGGTGTCCGCGGCGCACCGCGCCGGGCTGCGGATGACCACGAAGGACCTGTTCCGCTGGCCGACGATCGCCGCGCTCGCCCCGCACGTCACCCAGGATGTGGTCGCCACCCCCAGAGGCGGCCCTGTGGTCGGAGAAGTACCGCTGACGCCGATTCAGCGGTACTTCTTCGACAACTTCGACGCGCGCGGGACCTTCGACCAGAGCGTCACGATCGACCTGCCCGCGCCTGTGGACGAGAAAGCGTTGCAGCGAGCGCTGAATGCGTTGGTGGAGCACCACGACGCGCTCCGCATGCGCTTCACCGACGAGGGCGAGCAGTACAACGCCGCCAAGGGAACCGAGCTGTTCCGGGCCGAGCTTGAGACGCCCACGCGTCTCAAGCTGACCGCGCACCACTTGGTGGTGGACGGGATCTCGTGGCGCGTACTGCTGGAGGACTTCCACACGGCCTACCACCAGGCCGATGCCGACCTTGGACCGCGGACCACCTCGTTCCGGGACTGGGCGATCAAGCTGACCGAGCACGCCGCCTCGGGTGGCTTCGACGACGAGCTGGAGTACTGGCGCGGTGTGACCGCCGAGGCCGATCTCCCGACCGACCACAGTGGACCAAACACAGTGGACAGTGCTCGGGAGATCCGAGTGCGGTTCGACGCGGAGGTCACCGGCGCATTGCTCCGGGATGTACCGGACGTGTACCGCACGGAGATCAACGACGTGCTGCTCACCGCGCTGGCGCGCACGCTCTCCGGCTGGACGGGCCGCGATCGAGTGCTGGTCGGCATGGAAGGCCACGGGCGCGAAGACCTCTTCGACGACGTGGACCTCGGCCGCACGGTCGGCTGGTTCACCACCTACTTCCCTGCGGTGATCAACGTGCACGCGGCAGCGTGGGGTGGGCTGCTCAAGTCCGTGAAGGAACAGCTCCGCGCGATTCCCCGCAAGGGCTTGGGCTACGGCGCGCTGCGGTACTGCGCCAAGGCGCTCGGGCCGGAGCTGGAGCCGCAGGTCAGCTTCAACTACCTCGGCCAGTTCTCCGGGACGGGCAGGATCGAACTCCACGAGGACGGCGAGGCCGAGCGCCACCACGTGCTGGAGATCGTTGGCCAGGTCGATGACGGCGAGCTGGAGTTCTCCTGGCACTACTCGGAGAACCTGCACGACGCCGCGACCGTCGAGCGGCTGGCGGAGGACTTCGCCGCCAACGTGCGCGCGATCGTCGAGCACTGCGCCGAACCCGGAGCGGGCGGGCGGACGCCATCGGACTTCCCACTCGTCAAGCTCGACCAGTCCACTGTGGACAAGCTGGACGCCGAGGACATCTATCCGTTGACGCCGACGCAGAGCGGTATGCTCTACGACTCGCTGATGAACCCGGGTTCCGGGCTCTACCTGTGCCAGTTCGACGTCACGCTGGACGAGGTCGCTGATCCGGACGCGCTGCTGCGGGCCTGGAAGGACACCGCGGCGCGGCTGCCGATCATGCGGACGTCCCTGGTGTGGCGGGATGTCGACGAGCCGATCCAGGTCGTGCACCGCGAGGCGCACCTGGAGATCACCGAGTACGAGGGTGATCCGGACGGACTCCTGGAGGCTGACCGCGCTCGCGGGCTGGACCTGGCGGTGGCACCGGTGAGCCGGTTGATGTTCTTCCGGCTCGGGCCGACGAGCGTGCGGTTCGTGTGGACCGCACACCACGCGCTGCTGGACGGGTGGAGCGGACATCAGCTGCTGTCCGAGGTCTTCGCTACCTACGCGGGCCGTACTCCCGTTGTGCGGCGGCCATTCCGCGACTACGTGGAGTGGACGCAGAGCAAGGACGAGACTGCTGCGGAGGAGTACTGGCGGTCGGCGCTGGACGGCTTCGAAGCCCGGACGCCGCTGCCTTTCGACCGTGCTCCGGCCACCGGATATCAGCCGAAGGCGACCGAAGAGGTGGCGTTCGAGCTGGAGACGGCGGTCTCGCGGCGCCTGCACGAGCGCGCCAAAGACGCTGGGCTCACCCTCAACACGGTGGTGCAGGGCGCGTGGGCGGTGCTGCTGTCGCGGTACAGCGGCGAACGGGACGTGTGCTTCGGTGCGACCGTCTCCGGGCGCCCGGCGGAGCTGGTGGGCTCCGAGGACATCCTCGGCCTGTTCATCACCACGTTGCCCGTGAGATCCACTGTGGACAGCGATGTGACGAACTGGTTGCAGCGCTTGCAGGAGGCACAGGTCGAGGCCCGGGACTTCGAGTCGGTCTCGTTGCCGCAGGTCCAGTCCTGGATTTCGTTGCAGCCAGGCGAAATGCTGTTCGACAGCATCGTGGTGTTCGAGAACTACCCCGTGGACCGCGATGCTGCCGCCCGCAACGGGCTGCGAGTGCGGCACGTCGAGGTGACCGAGTCGAACAACTTCCCGCTGAACCTGGTGGCATATCCCGGGGAGCGACTGGGGTTCGTGCTCCGATACGACCCAGAGCTGTTCGACGCGACCACCGTGCGGCGGCTCACCGAGGTTCTGTCCACTGTGGTCGAAGCCATCGCGGATGACCGGCCGATCGATGCCCTCCCGGCAGGCGAAGCGGAGCTGCTGCGGAACTGGAACGACACGGCGGCGGACTACCCTGAGGAGTCGGTTCCCGCGCTGTTCGAGGCGATCGCCGCCGCGCAGCCCGACGCGACCGCGCTGAACGAGTTGACCTACCGCGAGGTCAACGAGCGCGCGAACTCCGTTGCACACCAGCTCATCGAACACGGTGTGCGAGCCGGATCACCGGTGGCCATGCTCATGGAACGTGGGCCGAATACGGTGATCGCGATGCTGGCAGTGCTCAAGGCCGGTGGTGCCTATGTTCCGCTGCACGCGAGCTATCCGGTGGAGCGAGTGCGGTGGATGATCGAGAACACCGGGGCGGTCCTGCTGCTGACCGACCGCTCGACGGAAGACATCGGTTGCCCTGTCGCTTCCCTGGATGCGCAGGGGCCGAAGCACAACCCCGACGTGCAGGTCGTCCAGGACGATCTGGCATACGTCATGTACACCTCCGGCTCCACCGGAACGCCGAAGGGCGTTGCGGTGACCCATCGCAACATCGTTGCCCTGGCGGCGGATCGGCGCTGGAGCGGTTCCGGCTTCGAGCGCAGCCTGTTCCACTCGCCGCACGCCTTCGACGCGTCGACGATGGAGATCTGGGTGCCGCTGTTGGCGGGCGGACGTGTTGTGGTGGCCGAAGGTGAACTCACGGTTTCCTTTCTGCGAAAGGCAATCGAGCAGCACGGAGTGACCGGGTTGTGGCTCACGGCGGCACTCTTCGCGATGTACGCGGAGGAAACGCCGGAGTGCTTCGCGGGATTAGCAGAGGTCATCACCGGCGGTGAGGCGGTCTCGCCGAGTGCTGTCACGAGAGTGCGGGCGCACTGCCCCGGGCTCAGGGTGGTGAACGGCTACGGACCGACCGAGAACACGACGTTCGCGACGACTCAGCTGCTCACCGACGACCACATTGCCCCGATCGGTCGGCCGATGGACAACACCACGGCCCACGTGCTCGATCACCGCTTGCGGCCGGTGCCGATCGGCGCGCCAGGCGAGCTTTACCTTGGTGGAGCCGGACTTGCCCGCGGGTACTTCGGCAGACCGGGGTTGACGGCAGAACGGTTTGTCGCGGCCGATTCTGGTGAGCGCCTGTACCGCACCGGCGACATCGTGCGGTGGAGTGCCAAGGGGGAACTGGAATACCTGGGGCGCACCGACGACCAGGTCAAGATCCGTGGCTTCCGGATCGAGCTGGGCGAGGTGGAGGCTGCCCTCCGCGAGGTTCCCGGTGTGCGTCAGGCGGTGGTGATCGCCAAGGACAACAGGCTCATCGGCTACGTCGTCGGTGAGGCGGAGTCGGTGACGGAGCACCTGGCAGAACGGCTGCCGTCCTTCCAGATCCCATCGGACATCGTGGTCATCGACCGGATTCCCGTTACCAGGAACGGAAAGGTCGACCGGGCCGCACTGCCCGACCCCATGCCGCAACAGGCGCTGAGCACCGAGTACGTCGCGCCGGGCAACCCGACCGAACAGGCGCTCGCCGAGCTGTGGGCCGAGGTGCTGAAGATCGACAAGGTGGGCGCGCACGACGACTTCTTCGCGCTCGGCGGCGATTCCATCGCCAGTCTCCGGCTCATGTCGCGGGTGCGGCGGGCGTTCGGGGTGGACCTGTCGCCGCGCGAGCTGTTCGAAGGGCCGACCGTCGCAGAGCTGGCGGGGGTCGTGCTCACCGCGGTCATGGCCAATGTGGAGCAGCTGATGGCGAACGGGGACCTCGCATGAGCCTGTCAGACGAGCGCATCGCCGCGCTCCCCGCGCATATCCGGGAGATGGTGCTGCGCCAGCTCTCGGGGCAGGCCCGCGCCGATGTCATCGGCCGCCGCGCCGAATCCGGCCCGGCACCGCTGTCGGCGGCGCAGGAACGGTTGTGGTTCCTACACGAACTGGAGCCCGGCAGCATCGAGTTCCGGGTCCCGCTCGTGCTCCGCCTCATCGGTTCGCCGCACGTCGAGGCGTTGCGGGACGCGATCAGCGGCGTGGTCGCCCGGCACGAGATCCTCCGCACGACCTACGACACCGGTGTGCAGATCGTCCAGCCGCCCTCGGTGGTGCCGTTGCCGCTGGCCGATCTCACCGACTTGCCGCAGTGGCAACACCCGCGCGAAGTGGAGCGGTACCTGGTCGAGGAGGCAACCCTGCCCTTCGACCTGCGGACCGATCTCCCGATCCGCGCGCTGCTGCTGAAGCTCTCCGCGCGTGAGCACGTGCTGGTGATCACGATGCACCACATCGCCACCGACGGCCTGTCCATGGGCCTGTTCGCCGACGAACTGGGCGTGTTGTACGGGGGCGGCAGGCTCGCGGAGCTGCCCTTGCAGTACGCGGACTTCGCGACGTGGCAGCGGGAGCAGGACACCAGCACGCAGCTGGAGTACTGGCGCGGCAAGCTCAACAGGCTGTCCACTGTGGACTATCCGACCGATCGCCCCCGTCCTGCTGTCCGCACTCCGCACGGGTCGTCGTACTCGTTCGACATCCCCGACCACGTGGCGGCCCGGCTCCGGGAGCTGAGCCGGGCCCGTGGCGCGACGCTGTTCATGACGCTCGTCGCGGCCGTGAAAGTGTTGCTGGCGCGGTACTCCGGGCAGCAGGACATCGCGGTCGGCACGGCCACCTCCGGCCGTGGCCGCGAGGAGCTGGAGAAGCTGATCGGCTTCTTCGTCAACACCGTCGTACTGCGGACGACGATCGGTGACGGCACGTTCGCGGACGTCCTGGACGATGTGCGGTCCACCGTGCTGGATGCCTTCGCCAACGAGGACGTCCCGTTCCAGAAGCTCGTCGAGGTGCTGCGTCCCGAGCGCGATCCGAGCCGCCCGCCGCTGGTCGACGTGGCGGTGAACCTGCGCCCGATCGCGGAGAACACCGTCGAGCTGGCCGGTTTGATCGTGGAGGACGTGCCGCCGCCGGTGCTGGTGTCCAGTATGGACCTGGCGTTCGACTTCACCGACAGCGACGGGCGGTTGTCCTGTCACCTCGGATTCAACACCGACCTGTTCGACCTGGGCACGGCGGAGCGGACTGCCACCCATTTGAAGACGCTGCTGGCCGCCATCGCAGCCGACCCCTTGACGCGGCTGGGGGAGTTGCCGCTGCTGACTCGGGTGGAGCGCGACCTGCTCACGAAGCGATGGCCTGGCACGGGTGCCGGGCCGCGACCGCGCACGTTCACCGAGATCTTCGCCGAGCAGGTCCGCGCGAACCCCTCCGCGCCCGCGTTGGTGTTCGGGGACGACACGGTCAGCTATGCCGAGCTGGATGAGCGGGCATCGCGCCTGGCCGGGCGTTTGCGTGCGCAAGGCGCGGGGCCGGAAACCCTTGTCGCCGTGGCACTGCCGCGCTCGATTGAGATGATCGTCGCGATTCTCGGCGTGCTCAAGTCCGGCGCGGGCTACCTTCCCCTCGATCCGGACTACCCCGCCGACCGCCTGCGTTTCATGGTCGAGGACGCCCGGCCGGTGCTCGGCATCGGCGCGGTGCCGGACGGCGTTTCCACCGTGGCAACCGATGGCGCGGGGCTGGACGGCCCCGAGGCGCTGGTCTCCAATCCGGCGTACGTCATCTACACTTCCGGCTCGACGGGCAAGCCCAAGGCCGTTGTCGTTACGCACAGCGGCATCCAGGACATGGTCACCATGCACCGTGAACGGCTGGGCGCGGGGCCGGACTCGCGGGTGCTCCAGTTCGCGTCGCTGAGTTTCGACGGCGCGTTCTGGGAGATCTGCCTGGCCCTGCTCTCCGGCGGCGCGCTCGTGCTGTCTACCGCCGAGGAGCGAATGCCGGGCGAGCCGCTGAGCGAGCTGATCCTGCGGCACGGCATCACCCACCTCAACCTGCCGCCGACCGCCGTCGCCGCTCTGTCCGAAAAGGACATTCCGAAGCACGTCGCGCTCGTGGTGTGCGGTGAAGCCTGCCCGCCCGCGCTCGTCGACACGTGGTCGGACGGCCGCGTGATGATCAACGGCTACGGCCCGACCGAGACCATGGTGTGCGCGACGTTCAGCGACGCGTTGCGACCCGGCTCCTCGGGTGTCGTGCCGATCGGCCGCCCGATTCCGAGCGTCCGGAGCTACGTGCTGGACAACGAGCTCCGGCCGGTGCCGATCGGGGTTCCCGGGGAGCTGTACCTCGCGGGAACCCGGCTCGCCCGGGGTTACCTGCGCAGGCCGGAGCTGACGGCGCAGCGCTTCGTCGCGGACCCGTTCGGTTCCGGTGAGCGCCTGTACCGCACCGGTGACCGTGTGCGCTGGTTGGCTGATGGGAACCTGGAGTACCTGGGTCGCACGGACGAGCAGGTCAAGCTGCGCGGGTTCCGCATCGAGCTGGGCGAGGTCGAGGCCGCGATCGGCGCGTTCCCCGGCGTGGCCGCTGCCGCTGCGACCGTGCGCGACGACGCGCAGGGCGCGCGGCGCTTGGTCGGGTACTTCGTCGCGGACGACGTGGATGTGGCTTCACTGCGGGCGTTCCTGCGCGAGCGGCTGCCGGAGCACATGGTGCCGACCGCGTTCGTTCCCCTGGAAAGCTTGCCGCTCAACGTGAACGGCAAGATCGACCGTCGTGCTCTGCCTGCTCCGTCTGGCGAGCGCGAGGCAGGCAACGGTTATGTGGCGCCCCGCAACGACATCGAGCGGGCACTCGTGGACGTGTGGACGGGTCTGCTCGGCATCGAGCGGATCGGTGTGCACGACAACTTCTTCGACCTCGGCGGCGACTCGATCCTCAGCCTCCAGGTGGTGTCGAAGGCGCGCGCGGCGGGGCTGCGGCTCACTGCGAAGCAGACCTTCCAGAAGCAGACGATCGCGGAGCTGGCCACCGAGGTCAACGTCGCCGAGGAGCCCGTCGCAGACCAGGGACCTGTTGTCGGCGAGGCACCGCTGACGCCAATTCAGCGGTGGTTCTTCGACAACTTGACCGACAGCCTGGACCAGTTCAACCAGGCGCTGTTCCTGGAACTCCGGAACGACGTCGACTTCGATGCGCTCAACGCCGCTGTGGCGGCACTGCCGCGGCACCACGACGCGCTGCGCATGCGCTTCGCCGATGGCAAGCAGTACAACGCGCCGGTCTCCGATGATCCTGTGCTGCAACGTGTGGAACTCAAGCACGAAGCCCAGCTGCACGAAGCATTGATCGAGGCGCAGCGCGGCTTCGACCTGGCCGATGGCCCCCTGTTCCGGGCGTTGTTGATCGTGCGCGAAGGCGACTGGAATCCGTTGCTGTTCTTAGTCGCCCACCACCTGGTCGTCGACGGCGTCTCGCTGCGAATCCTGTTGTCCGATGTGGACACCGCCTATCAGCAAGCCGTGGCGGGCGAGGAGATCGACCTCGGCCCGAAGACCACGTCGTTCCTGTCGTGGGCGCGGCAGCTGGCGGACTACACCGGTTTCGAGGCCGAGCGCGAGTACTGGTCGGGCATCGGGGCGGGCGCGGCACTGCCGGTCGACATCACCGCGGGCGACAACACGATCGGCTCGGCGCGGTCGATCTCCGTGCGGCTGACCGCGGAGAAGACCAACGCGCTGCTGAACAAGGTGCCCGAGGTCTATCGGACGCAGATCAACGACGTGCTGCTGAGCGCGTTGGGCAAGGCTGTCACCGAGTGGGCGGGCGGAGACACCGCGCTCGTGGAGCTGGAGTCGCACGGGCGCGAAGACCTCTTCGCCGACGTCGATCTGTCGCGCACGGTCGGCTGGTTCACCTCGATGCACCCGATTGCGCTCACCCTGCCCCGCGAGGGCTGGGGGCCGGTACTGAAGTCGATCAAGGAGCAGCTGCGTGCGGTGCCGAACCGCGGCATCGGCTACGGGTCGCTCGGCCGGACGGTCCAACCGGAGATCGCCTTCAACTACCTGGGCCGGTTCGAGTCGGGCGCGGAGAGCGCGCTGCACCTGGGAACCGTGAACTACCCGGGCTTCGAGCGCGCGGACCGGCAGGAACGGCAGCACCTTCTGGAGATCAACGGCATCATCGTCGGCGGTGAGCTGGAGTTCCGGTGGTCCTACTCGGCCAACCGGCACCACGAGGACACCGTCTGTCGCCTCGCCACTCGCATGATCAGCGCGCTTGAGGAGATCGTCGAGCACTGCGCCGATCCGGCCGCGGGTGGTTACACACCGTCCGACTTCCCGCTCGCCGCGCTCGACCAGTCCACTGTGGATCGTCTGACCAGTGGCGGTGTCGAGGACATCTATCCGCTGACGCCGATGCAGACCGGCATGTTGTTCCACTCGCTCAGCGTCTCTGGACGTGATGTCTACACCGGGCACTTCCGCATCGAGCTGGACGGCGTCTCCGACCCCGCCGCGTTGGCGCGAGCCTGGCAGCGGGTGATCGACCGAACGCCCGTGCTGCGGACCTCCGTGGTGTGGGAGGACGTTCCGGAGCCAGTTCAGATCGTCCACAGTGGAGTGCAACTTCCGCTCACTGTGCACGATTGGCGCGACCGTTCTGCCCAGGAGCAGCGGGACGGTTTGAGCGCGATGTGGGATGAGCGGGACTCTGTCCAGCTTGACCTGTCGACGCCGCCGTTGCTGCGCATGACTTTCGTGCGGTTGTCCGACACTCGGGTCTACGCGCAGTGGGCGGCGCACCACCTGCTCTGCGACGGGTGGAGCTTCTCCGCTGTGCTCTCGGAGGTGTTCGAGGAGCACGCGGCTCTAGGCGCTTCCGTTGTGCGGCGACCGTATCGGGACTATGTGGCCTGGCTCGCCGAGCAGGACATCGAGGAGGCGCGGGCGCACTGGGGCACGGTGCTGGAGGGCTTCACGGCGCCTACTCCGCTGCCGGTGGACCGCGCCCTCGTTCGCGCTCACGAGTCTCGGACCTCGACGGATGTGCGGCTCACGGTGCCTACGGAGGTCTCGCAGCGACTTTTCGAGCTGGCCAAGCGCGCGAGGATCACCGTCAATACCCTGGTCCAGGGCACGTGGGCCATTCTGCTGTCGCGGCTCAGTGGCGAGCGCGACGTGTGCTTCGGCGCGACGGTCTCCGGTCGGCCCCCGGAGCTGGCGGGCTCGGAGCAGATGATCGGCCTGTTCATCAACATGGTCCCGGTGCGCACCCAGGTCGATCCCGCCGCCGGACTGCTGGACTGGTTGCGGGAGATCCAGGACGCCCAGGTCGTCGCGCGGCAGTACGAGTACCTGTCGTTGGCGCAGGTCCAGGCGTGCGGTGAGGTGCCGAAGGGCGTCAACCTCTTCGACAGCATCGTGGTCTTCGAGAACTACCCGGTTGATGGCGACGCGGCGAATCGCCACGGGCTGAGCATCAACGAGTACAGCGGTGATGAGCACACCAACTACGCGCTCACCCTCAGCGCGTATGCGGCCGAGAACTTGATGCTGTCCCTGGGGTACGACCCGCAGCAGTTCGACGACAGCACCGCGCAGCGGCTCGCCGCACACCTTTCGGCGCTGCTGTCGTCGATCACTGAGACGTCCACTGTGGACGATGTTCGGATCTTGTCGGATGAGGACCGGAAACTCCTGCTGCACGGGTGGAACTCCACCGCCGTGGAGTATCCGCCGACTCGGCTCGTGCACGAGATGTTTGCGGAGAAGGCCACGGAGATCCCGCAGCAGACCGCCGTGCAGTGCGGCTCCGACTCGATGACGTTCGCCGAGCTTGATCGGCTGTCGAACCGCTTGGCACACAAGCTCGTTGAGTTCGGCGTCGCGCCAGGCGCCCTGGTCGGTGTTTGCGTGGAGCGCGGGAGCGCGGCCGTTGCGGCGTTGCTGGCCGTGTTGAAGGCCGGTGGTGCTTTCGTGCCGCTGGACCCGGACTACCCGCCCGCGATGCTCGCCACGATGCTGGAGGACGCTGCGGCGCCCGTCCTCATCACCGAGGAACGCTTGCGGCACAAGCTCGACGCAGGAGACGGGCGGGTGCTCTGCCTGGACACCGTTGCGCTCCCTGACGTTCAAGGGCCGCCGGTCACCGCCGTGACCACGGCTGATCTTGCCTACGTCGTCTACACGTCGGGATCGACCGGACGGCCTAAGGGCGTCATGGTCAACCACGACAACGTGCACCACATCATGCGTGCGTGGGATGCGCGCTACGGGCTGACCGAGATGCGCCCCCGTTGCGTCTCGGTGTCCAGCCTCTCGGTCGACCTGTTCTTCGCGGACTTCCTGCTGTCGGCGATGTTCGGCGGCACGATGATCGTGTGCCCCACGGAGCAGGTCGCCGATCCGGTCGCGCTCACCGACCTGCTGGCCGACACTGACGCGCAGCTGCTGGTCACCGTTCCGGCGTTGGCCAAGGCGATCGCGCGGGAGCTGACCTGGCGTGCCGGCTCGCTTCCCGAGCTGCGCGTGCTGGCGGTGGGCTCGGAGGGTTGGCAGGTCGGCGACGCCGCCGAAGTGTTGGCGCGGATGAGCCCGGACACCTTGGTGGTCAACGCATACGGCGCCACGGAGACCACTGTGGACGCCACGATCTTCGAGGTCACGTCGGCGCTGTCCGAGACGGTCGGGTTTGTCCCGGTCGGTCGTCCGCTGGTGAACACCAGGGGATACGTGCTGGACGACGCGATGCGCCCGGTGCCGATCGGCGTCGCGGGCGAGATGTACATCGCCGGAGACGCGGTCGCGCAGGGCTACTGGAATCGTCCTGACCTGACCGAGCAGCGGTTCCTCACTGATCCGTTCATCCCCGGCGCGCGGATGTACCGCACTGGTGACGTCGTGCGCTGGAGACCTGATGGCAACCTGGAGTTCGTCGGCCGTGCCGACGACCAGGTGAAGGTCCGCGGTTTCCGGGTTGAGCTGGGCGAGGTCGAGACCGCGCTCGCCAAGCATCCGCGGGTCACCGATGCCGTTGTCGCCGCGCACAAGGACGATTCCGGACATGTCCGCCTCGTCGGCTATGTGGTCGGTGACGTCGGCCTGGCCGAGCTGCGGGAGTTCCTGAGCTCCGCTCTGCCAGCGCACGCGGTGCCTTCCGCCTACATCGTGCTGGACGAACTTCCCATGTCTGCCAGCGGGATCGTGAATCGGCGCGCGCTTCCCGAGCCGACTGCGGTGTTGGAGTCGAGCACCCCGTATGCGGCTCCGCGCAGTGACGTCGAGGCACGCCTTGCCAAGGTGTGGCGCGAAGTTCTCCGCGTCGAGCGTGTTGGCGTGCATGACAACTTCTTCGACCTGGGCGGGGATTCGATCCTGAGCATCCAGGTCATCTCGCGGGTCCGCGCCGCGTTCGGTGTCGCACCGTCGCCGCGTCAGCTCTTCGACACGCCAACGGTCGCTTCACTCGCGGAGATCATCGGGCAGTCCACTGTGGATGATGACCCCATCGTGCCGGTGTCGCGGAGCAAGCCGCTGCCGTTGTCCTTCGCGCAGCAGCGGTTGTGGTTCCTCAACGACTTCGATCCGACGAGCACCGAGTACAACACTGTGTTCGCACTCCGCTTGCACGGCTCGGTGGACGCCGACGCACTGGAGATCGCGCTCGGTGATCTCGTCGCCCGGCACGAGCCGTTGCGCACGATCTTCGACCTCGTGGACGAAGAAGCCGTGCAGGTGATCCACGACTCAGTGCCCGTCCACCTCGCGTTGCAGGGCGACCTGGAAGCCTTGGTGGAGCAGCCGTTCGACCTGCGCAACGGCCCCGTCTTCCGTGCCGCGCTGCTCAGCGAGTCGCCGACGGAGCACGTGTTCGCGCTGGTCATGCATCACATCGCGACAGATGGCTGGTCGATGGGCCTGCTGGCGAGCGAGCTCGGCGCGTTCTACTCGGCGGCACTGCGCGGCGAGCGGGCGTCGTTGTCACCGCTGCCCGTGCAGTACGCGGACTTCGCCGTCTGGCAGCGCTCCAGGATGTCCACTTTGGACAGGGATCTGGAGTACTGGCGTTCCCACCTCACGGGGATCGTGCCGCTGGACCTGCCGATCGACCGGCCTCGGCCCACCGTGCGTTCGGCCGCGGGTGGCATGAAGATGTTCGAGGTCGACGCGGATGTCGTGGCCCGGCTCCGCGCCCTGGCGAGGGAACAGGACGCGACGCTGTTCATGACGCTCGTCGCCGCGGTGAAGGTCCTGCTGGCCCGCTACACCGGGCAGACGGACATCGTCGTGGGCACCGCGGGCTCCGGCCGCAATCGCGCCGAAGTGGAGGGCCTGATCGGCTTCTTCGTCAACACCGTGGTGCTTCGGTCCACTGTGGACGAGTCGCGGACCTTCGCCGAGCACCTGGCGACCGAGCGCGGCACCATCCTGGAGGCGTTCACCCACGACGAGGTCCCGTTCGAGCGGCTGGTCGAGATCGCCCAGCCGGAGCGCGACCCGAGCCGCAACGCGGTGGTCGAGGTGATGGTGGGCCTGGAGAACACCCGGGCCCAGGACATGGAACTGCCCGGCGTCGAGGTGGAGGCGCTGCCCACGGTCAGTGAGGACATCAGCCACGACCTGACGGTGGACTTCGTCGAGCAGGAGGACCGCCTGCTGGCCGCGGTCGGCTACAGCACGGCGTTGTTCGACGAGGGCACGATCGACCGGATGATCGACAACCTGCGAGTTCTGCTCGCGGGCGTTGCGGAGAGCCCCGGGCGGACGCTGTCCACGCTGCCGCTGCTGGAGGAATCCGCACACCCCGACACCGCCTACTCCGGCCCGGCGCCGATGCTCACGGATGCTTTCGAAGAGCAGGTGCGGCGCACGCCTTCTCGCACAGCCGTGGTGTGGCAGGGCGGTTCGCTGACCTTCGCCGAGCTGAACGCGCGGGCAAACCAGTTGGCGCACCAGCTGATTGCGCGGGGGATCGGCCCGGAGCACGTGGTGGCTCTGGGCACGCCCAGGACTGGCGACCTGATGGTCGGCATGCTCGGCGCGTTGAAGGCGGGAGCCGCGTACCTTCCGCTCGACCCGGACAGCCCGGCTGAGCGGCTGGAGTTCGTCCTGTCCGACGCTGCGCCATCGTTGGTGCTGAACGAGATTGACGATCTGTCCGCGTTCCCGACCGCAAACCCCGTTGTCGACAGGCATCCGGCCCATCCCGCGTACGTGATCTACACGTCGGGCTCGACCGGGCGGCCCAAGGGCGTGGTGATCGAGCAGCGCAACCTGGCGAATCTCCTCGCGCACCACCGGTCTGAGTTCGTGCGGAAGGAGTCCGGGAGTGAGTTGTTCAGGGTCGCGATGACCGCGGCCTTCTCCTTCGACACCTCGCTCGAAGCCGTGCTGTGGATGGTCGACGGCCACGAGCTGCACCTGGTCGACGACCTCACCCGCCGTGACCCGGAGGCGCTGGTGGACTACGTCGCCTCGCATCGGATCGACCTGCTGGACGTCACTCCGACCTACGCCGAGCAGCTGACCGCGGTCGGCCTGCTCACCTCGGAACGGCACCGTCCCAAGGTGTTCATGCTCGGCGGTGAGGCGGCGGGCGAGGCGCTGTGGCGGGACCTCCGCGATGCGCCGGACA
The DNA here is from genome assembly GCF_024213555.1 of Allokutzneria sp. A3M-2-11 16. Taxonomy (GTDB): domain Bacteria; phylum Actinomycetota; class Actinomycetes; order Mycobacteriales; family Pseudonocardiaceae; genus Allokutzneria. Next base: position 74,283 of record NZ_JANAVO010000012.1, read on the forward strand.
CCATCGGCTACAACTTCTACGGGCCGACCGAGTGCACTGTGGACACTCTGTTCTGCCGCGTGGGCGAGAGCACCGGACCGATGGTCGGCCGTCCACTGTGGAACACCACGGCGCACGTGCTCGACCGTTTCCTGCGGCCGGTGCCGATCGGTGTCGCGGGCGAGCTGTACTTCTCCGGAGCACAGCTGGCGCGTGGCTACCTCAACCGCCCTGGCTTGACGGCGGAGCGCTTCGTAGCGGACCCGTTCGGTTCGGGTGGGCGTCTGTACCGCACCGGCGACCTCGTGCGCTGGACCGCCTCCGGCATGATCGAGTACCTGGGGCGGACGGACGACCAGGTCAAGGTGCGCGGTTACCGCATCGAACTCGGCGAGGTCGAGGCCGCGCTGATGTCTGCGCCCGGTGTGGCGCAGACCGTCGTGGTGGCTCGGGCGAACCGGCTCGTCGCCTACGTTGTCGGCGACGTGGACACGCGGAAGCTGCGCGAGTACCTGGGGCAGCGGCTCCCGAGCTACATGGTGCCGTCCGCTTTCGTTGTGCTGGAAGCCTTCCCCGTGACGACGAGCGGCAAGGTCGACCGCAACGCGTTGCCCGCGCCACAGATCGAGAACGCCTCCGATGAGGGCTACGTCGCACCCGAAGGCACCGTCGAGGACACGCTCGCGCGGATCTGGGCGGAAGTCCTCGGACTGGACAAGGTCGGCGCGCAGGACAACTTCTTCAGCCTCGGCGGGGACTCGATCCTGAGCATCCAGGTGGTGTCCAGGATTCGCCAGGCCGGGCTGAAGGCGACCTCGAAGGACCTGTTCCTGCACCAGACCGTGGAGCGCCTGGCCAAGGTCGTCGCCGTGGACACGCGGGCCGAGGACACCGCGCCGGTGACCGGCGAGGCACCGCTCACGCCGATCCAGCGGGAGTTCTTCGCGGCGCACACCATCGCCCCGCACCACTTGACGCAGTCCGCGTTGATCGAGCTGACCGAGGACCTGCACGAGCCGTCGTTGCGGGCCGCGCTCACCGCCGTCGTCACGCAGCACGACGCGCTGCGGTTGAGGTTCCGGTCCACTTCGGACGGTTGGGTGCAGTGGCACGCCGAGCCCGCGCCGTTTGTCGTTGAGCGACACGACTTGTCCGGTGACCCGGATCGCGAGGCCACGATGGACGCCTTGGCAGTCGCGGCGGACTCCGGGCTGGGTCTTGCTGGGCCGTTGGTTCGTGCGCTGCTGTTCGAGTTCGGGGCGGGGGAGCGGCCGAAGCTGTTCCTCACCGCGCACCACCTCGTGGTCGACGCGGTGTCCTGGCGGATCGTCCTCGATGACCTTGAAGGCGCCTATCGGCAGGCGGTGGCGGGCAAGCCCGTGCGGCTCGGCCCGAAGTCGACCTCGTTCAAGGACTGGGGAAACCGGCTCCGTCAGCACACTGTGGACGGTGGGTTCGACCGAGAGCTTGCCTTCTGGTCGGCCCTGCCTTCGGCGCAGTCCCTGCCTGTGGACCACTCGGGCGTGAACCTGGTCTCCTCCACGAAGACAATCACGGTTTCGCTGTCCGAAAAGGACACCGATGCACTGCTCCGCCTGGCTTCGGGAGCGCTTCGCAGCCGGTTCGGCGATGTGCTGCTGAGCGGCCTCGCGTGGGCGCTGAGCCGGTGGACGGGCTCCGATCAGGTCGTGATCGACCTGGAAGGCCACGGTCGCGAGGAGATCTTCGACGGCGTCGACCTGTCCAGGACGGTCGGCTGGTTCACCACGCTCTACCCGGTCGCGATCGACGTCCCCAGTGGAGAAACCGACTGGGCGACCGTGGTGAAGACGGCGCGGCGTGGCCTGCGCAAGGTGCCCGGAAACGGCTTGGGCTATGGGGCGCTGCGGCACTTCGCGGATGCGCTGGCCCAGGCCAGGTCGCAGGTGGTGTTCAACTACCACGGCAAGGTCGATGGTGTCGGCGCGCCGAACTCCAGCGCGCTGTACCGGGGCTTCGGTGAGCCGATCGGTCGAGAGCAGGCCCTGGACGAGCGGACCATGCACCTCCTCGAAGTCGTGAGCGCGGTGAGCGAGGGCAAGCTCGAATTCACCTGGTACTACTCGTCGAACGTGCATTCCGAGTCCACTGTGGAGCGTGTGGCTTCGGATCTCGTGGCACTGCTGCGGGAACTCGCCGCACACCTGGAAGGTCGGTAGTCGTGCTCGCTTCACTGTGCGCTTCTCACCAGGTGCCCTCAGCGCAGCTCGTGGTGCGCGATGCGTCAGGGACCACCTCCGAGTCGTTCGGCACCGCGGCTGACACCGCGTTTCCGCTCGGATCGCTCACGAAGCCGTTCACGGCAGCGCTGGCGATGATCCTCGTGGAGGACGGCGAGATCTCCCTCGACGAGCCGCTTTCCGAGCACCTGCCGGACGTTGACGTGACGCTTCGGCAAGTGCTCAGCCACACCGCGGGCTTCGCGTCGAACATCGACGAGGACGCCGAGCAACCCGCTCTGCGCTCCCATTGGTTTCCGCGCTACTGGCGGGAGAACGGCCTCGTGCACCCGCCGGGCACGGTTTTCTCGTACTCCAACGTGGGATACATCGTCGCCGGGCACCTCATCGAGGTCCTGACCGGGATGGACTGGGCTGAGGCTGTCGCGGAGATCCTGTTGCGTCCCCTCGGTATCTCGGTGTCCGGCCGCGAGACCGCTGAGGGGCACACCGTGCTCCCCGATGGGCGCGTCGTCGGTATCGGGCCCCAGTCGGCACTCGCTCTGGAGGATCCGAACGGTGGCTTGGCGCTGAGCGCGAGCGATCTCCTTGCTGCTGCTGGATTCTGCGGCGAGATGGTTGAGGACCAGCTTGACTCTGTCGCGGTAGGACCCTTCGGCATGGCGGACGGCTGGGGTCTGGGTTGGGCGCGCTACGGCACTTGGTGGGGCCACGACGGCACCAGCGACGGCACGTCGTGTCACTTCCGATTCGACCCTCGCAGCGGCCATGCGGTCGCGCTGACCACGAACGCGAGCACGGGCCTGGATCTGTGGCAGGACCTCGTCGCGAAGCTCGGAGTACCTGACTATGACCCCGTTGATCCCGGCGAGCCGGTGCAACCCGATCCATGGGCCGTGGGCCGCTATGTCAACGGTCCGTCCGAGTTCGTCGTTTCCTTGCACGACGGCACATTGGTGCTGGCTCCCGACACGGAGCTGACCTGCTATGCGGGTGGGCGTTTCACCGCGCAGGCCCTCCCCGGCAGCAAGTTCGTCCTTTCTGGACGGTTCCTGCCCGACAGCGTCCAGCTCAGCGGAAGGTTGGCGCGCCGTGGTGGTTGACATCCAGCCGTTGTCCCGCAACAGGAACTACACGATCCTGTGGACCAGCCAGCTGTTCTCCGAGCTGGCCGGGGAGATCACCCAGATCGCGTTCCCGTTGCTGATCCTGCTCTCCGCGGGTTCGCCCCTCGAAGTCGGCGTGATCGGCTCCGTGCTCGCGTTCGCCCACATGATCGCGATCGTGCCCGCCGGGGTGATGGCCGACCGGTGGAACCGCAAGCGGGTCATGCTCGTCTGCCAGATCGCCAGGACCGCCGCGATGGCCGCCCTCGCGTTCACCCTGGCCTTCGACGCGCGTTCCTTCCTGTTGCTCGTCGTCGTCGCCCTGGTGGAAGGCTTCCTCGGCTCCGTCTTCGACCCCGCCGAACACGCTGCGCTACCCCAGGTCGTCCCCGCCGAACAGCTCTCCCAGGCCATCGCGACGAACACCGCCCGCCCGTTCATCGCGACCCTCGCGGGCCCCGTGATCGCCGGAGTGCTCTTCGGCGCCCATCCCATGCTGCCCTTCCTCGCTCAGGCGGCGGTGCTGGGGATTTCCGTTGTGGCCCTTGTGTTTCTCCGGCTTCCACCGCGGGCTCCCGCACCTCCGGAGGCCGTGTCGGCCGATCTGCTCGGCGGCTTCCGCTGGGTGCTCGGCCAGCGCGTGATCCGCTCCACCCTGGTGTGGATGATGTGCTCGAACCTGCTGTTCAGCGCGTTGCTCGTGGTGATCCTCGCGATCTCCGGCGAGGACTCCGTCGCCCCCGGCGAGATCGGCTTCATGATGGCGTTCCTCGGTGCCGGTGGCCTCCTCGGCGGCCTGTTCGCGGCCCGCCTGCACGCCGCTTTCCGGGCGCCGGTGCTGATCCTCGGCTTCTCCTGGATCGCCGCCGCGCTGACCGCCGTGATGGCTTTCGTGCCCGCCGGGGTCCCGCTCGGCCTGCTGCTGGGCGGCGCCGCGTTCCTGCTGCCCGTCGCCAACACCACCGTGATGACCTATCAGATGATGATCACTCCGGATGAGCTGCGAGGCCGGTTGAGCGGCGTCGCCGGTTTCTGCTCCGGTGGCGCCGGTGCCCTCGGCCCCCTGGTCGGCGGCGCGCTCACCGCTGCCCTGGGCGGCACCCCCGCTGTCCTGCTCTGCGCAGCCGCCATGGCGTGCGTCGCGTTGGCCACCACCCTCAGCCCTACGATGCGCCGCTTCCCCTCCGCCTCACCCCAGTAACCCCGCTTCTCCCGTTTCGTACTCTTGCCGGGATTTGGGAGCGCTCTCTTGCCCGTTATGAGTACGAAACGGGATTGGTTTGGACCACGTGGGCCACCGATGAGGGGTGCTCGGCGGGAGTGGGGTGGGCGTGCACGGGGCTCATTGTAGTGCGGGGATGCGAACCTGGCGGACGTGGTTCAGGGGTGGACGCTCTGGGCTACGCGATGTGCTCGGTCGCGAGCCGCGTCGTCGGTGCCGGGCACGGTTGCGTGTCCCCAGATGCCGTCCTTCACTTCCCAAGCGACGCCACTCCGTTCGGCGGAGACGACCCACCGGGCGGAGCGGCCGTGCACGTTCGGCGCCACAGCCCCGGAAGGAGGCGTTGCGGAGAACGAGATCCGCGCGATCGGCATGCCACCGGTACGGCGTGAATCCTCCGGCGGAGCCCACGTGGAAGGTCCGGGTAGTACAGGTAGCCGCGGTCGAGGTCGGCCCACAGGGGCAGGTAGACCACGAAGGCGAGCGCCAGGTAGGCGAGCGGCACGAACCGGAGTAGGCGATTCACGACAGGGGAACACCCCGGATGTCGGTTCGCGTTGTGTGCCCATCGACACGCAACCCGGGGAAAGGTGGCCATTGTGGACATCGGCTTCCACGCCTCGCACGAGCAGTTCCCGCCGTCACGGCTGCTCGGCCTCGCCCAGCGCGCCGAGGCGGCGGGCTTCGACGCCGTGCTGTCGTCGGACCACCTCGCCCCGTGGAGCGGGCGGCAGGCGCACTCCGGCTTCGCGTGGACGTGGCTCGGCGCGGCGATGGCGGCGACCTCGCTGCCCTTCGGCGTCGTCACCGCGCCCGGCGATCGCTACCACCCGGTGGTCCTCGCCCAGGCGATCGCCACGCTGGCGGAGATGTTCCCCGGCCGGTTCACGCCCGCTCTCGGCTCCGGGCAGGCGCTGAACGAGCACGTGACCGGGCAGCCCTGGCCGCGCAAGCCCGTCCGCAACGCCCGCCTTCGCGAGTGCGCCGACGTCATGCGGCGGTTGCTCGCGGGCGAGACGGTGGAGCACGACGGCCTGGTGACGGCTCGGGCCGCGCGCGTCTACTCACTCCCGGCAGCTCCGCCTCCGCTGCTGGCCGCCGCGCTGACGCCGTCCACCGCGCGCGAGGTCGCGTCCTGGGCGGATGGGTTGATCACCGTCAACGCGCCGAAAGGCAAGCTGCGCCGGGTGATCGAGGCGTTCCGCGAAGGCGGCGGCACCGGCCCGGTGCACGTGCAGGTCCACCTGTCCTGGGCCGACGAGGAGAGCGAGGTCCGCGCGCAAGCCGTGGACCAGTGGTGCACCAACGCTTTGCCGCCCGAGCTGAACGAGGAGCTGGAGCTGCCGGAGCAGTTCGACGCCGCGACGGAGCACGTTCCCAGTTCTGCCTTGGAGAGCAGCGTCCTCATGTCCAGTGATCTCGCGAAGCACGTGGAACTGCTGGCCTCCTACGCCGAACTGGGCATCGACCGCGTCTACCTGCACCAGGTCGGGCGGAACCAGGAACGCTTCCTCGATGTCTTCGGCGAAAGGGTGCTCCCGCTGCTGCGCGGCTAGCGGTCGCGCGTGTCGTCCCCGCGTTCTGACTCCTCCCGAGCGGCATCCGCGGCCGCCTCCGAGGGAGCCGGGCGACCGCCCACGTGGGCTTCGGACCGGAACCGCTCGACCATGTGCGGGTAGTGCAGTTCGAAGGCGGGCCGCTCCGAGCGGATGCGGGGCAGCTCGGTGAAGTTGTGCCGGGGCGGTGGGCAGGTCGTGGCCCACTCCAACGAATTACCGAAGCCCCACGGGTCGTCCACGGTCACGACCTCGCCGAAGCGGTAGCTCTTCGCCACGTTCCACAGGAACGGCAACACCGACAGCCCCAGCAGGAACGCGCCGATGCTGGACACCGCGTGCATGACGGTGAACTGGTCGGTCGGCAGGTAGTCGGCGTAGCGGCGGGGCATGCCCGCGGCGCCGAGCCAGTGCTGCACCAGGAACGTGGTGTGGAAGCCGATGAACGTGGTCCAGAAGTGCAGTTTGGCCAGGCCCTCGTCCATCATCCGGCCGGTCATCTTGGGGAACCAGAAGTAGATCCCGGCGAAGGTGGCGAACACGATCGTGCCGAACAGCACGTAGTGGAAGTGCGCCACCACGAAGTAGGTGTCGGTGACGTGGAAGTCCAGCGCGGGCGCGGCGAGCAGGATGCCGGACAGCCCGCCGAGCAGGAACGTCACCAGGAACCCGATGCTCCACAGCATGGGCGACTCGAAGGTGAGCTGCCCCTTCCACAGCGTGCCGATCCAGTTGAAGAACTTCACCCCGGTCGGCACCGCGATCAGGAACGTGGCGAACGCGAAGAACGGCAGCAGCACCGCGCCCGTGGCGTACATGTGGTGCGCCCAGACCACAATGGACAGTGCGGTGATCCCGATCGTGGCCCACACCAGGCCCTTGTAGCCGAACAGCGGTTTGCGGCTGAACACCGGAAGGACCTCCGAGACGATGCCGAAGAACGGCAGCGCCACGATGTAGACCTCGGGGTGGCCGAAGAACCAGAACAGGTGCTGCCACAGGATCGCGCCGCCGTTGGCCGGGTCGAACACGTGCGCGCCGAGCAGCCGGTCGGCCAGCAGGCCGAACAGCGCGGCGGTGAAGATCGGGAAGGCGATCAGCACCAGGACGCTGGTCAGCAGCATGTTCCAGGTGAAGATCGGCATCCGCCACATCGTCATGCCCGGCGCGCGCAGGCAGAGCACCGTGGTGATCATGTTGACAGCGCCCAGGATCGTGCCGAGCCCGCTGAGGATCAGCCCGACCGCCCACAGGTTCGCGCCGATGCCCGGGGCGTGGGTGGCGTCCGAGAGCGGGGTGTAGGCGAACCAGCCGAAGTCCGCCGCGCCGCCCGGGGTGAGGAACCCGCTGACCGTGATCAGCCCGCCGACCAGGAACAGCCAGTACGACAACGCGTTCAGCCGGGGGAAGGCGACGTCGGGGGAGCCGATCTGCAACGGCAGCACGTAGTTGGCGAAGCCGAAGGTGATGGGCGTGGCGTAGAGCAGCATCATCACCGTGCCGTGCAAGGTGAACAGCTGGTTGTACTGCTCGGCGGAGAGGAACTGGAGCCCCGGCGCGGCCAGCTCGCCGCGCATCAGCATCGCCATCAACCCGCCGATCAGGAAGAACCCGAACGACGTCGCGATGTAGAGCAGGCCGATCTGCTTGTGGTCGGTGGTGCCGAGCAGCCGGAGCAGCGCCGCGCCCTTGGGCCCCCTGCGCCGTGTGGTCACGGGGCGGACGCGGACGGTGTCGGTCATGGCTGGGAGCTACCCGAACGGCGCCCGCCCAACCCTCTCAGCCCGCGACCTCCGGCAGCAACGATCTCGCCGCCTCCGTCGACCACTCGACCAGCATGAGCGTGGCGTCGTCCTGGAGCCTGCCGTTCTGGTGGTCGAGCACGGCGTGGGTGATGCGGCGCAGCGTCTCCGGGGCGGGCAGCCCGGCCGCCTCGTGCCGTTCGGTGAGGTCGACGAGCCGGTCGATGCCGAACTCCACCCCGTTCTGGTCGCGCGCTTCGGTGACCCCGTCGGTGTGCAGCAGCAGCCGGTCGCCGGGTTCGAGGTGCTCCACCCCGGCGCCGCTGATGGCGGAGTCGGGCCGCAGACGGCGCAGGCCCAGCGGCAGCCGGGGCGCTGCGCCCAGCGTCTTGATCACGCTCCCGCCGCGCAGCAGCACCGGTGGCGGGTGCCCGGCCAGCAGGTAGCTCAGCGCGCCGGTGCTCAGGTCCAGCTCCGCCAGCACGGCCGTGGTGAAACCGGCGGTGGGGTGGTGCTCGCTGAGCACGTTGTCCGCGGCGGCCGCGATACCGAGCAGGTCGGCCCCGGCCCTGCGGGCGTTGCGGGTGGCCGCCAGGACCGAAGTGGTGATCAACCCGGCGGCGAGGTCGTGCCCGGTGGAGTCGAACATCGCCAGATAAGCGCATTTGTCGTTCACCGCGTAGTCGTAGCCGTCGCCGCCGACCTGGTCGTAACGCTCCATCATGGCGGCGACGACGAGTTCCTGGCAGGCGAAGGTCTGTGGCGGCAGCAGCTGCCAGAGCAGTTCGCTGGCCACGGTCAGCGGCGCGGTGCGGCGCACGCGGTGGAACAGGTCGCCGTAGGGCAGTTTCGCCACGATCAGGTGACCCATCAGGCCTGCCAGCGTCCAGCACCGCTCACGCAGTGAAGGGTCGTCCGGATCGGCGTCGGCGGGCAGCCGCATGGCCACGACCCCGAGCCGTTCGGTGCCGTCGAGCACCGGCACCCACAGCACGCCCGCGCCGTGGGTGTCGTGTCCGGGAAGGATCTCGGTCAGCCGGAAGGCCCGCCCCGCGACCGTGCCGTCCACCGTCAGCGAGTCGCCCGCGCGGATGGGCCGCAACTCCCGCTGGGGAAGATCGGTGAGGTAGAGCCTCAGGCGGATGCCCAAGCGCGCGCAGGCGGAGTCCAGGATCGGCACCAGATCATCCGCGGTGGCGAGGTGAGAGGCGTTGATGATCTCGTTGAGGGCCTGGAACCACACGGCGTCCGGGGGCATGACCCGACAGGGTAGGCCCGTTTTCCGGCAGACTGGTCACATGGTGCTCAACCTTCCCGGCCCGAGGACAGTGTTCGACTGGGCCGTGCAGACGACGACGACCGTCGTGTCGATCCCCGGTCGGCTGCTCACCCTGCTCACGGCCGCGGAAGAGGTGGTGCGGCGGGCCAACGAGCTCGTCGAGCGCACCGACGCCGTGATCACGTCGTCGGAGGAGGCGGTGGAGCACGCGCGCCGGGTGACGGCCGCCGTCGACGAGATCCTCGAAACCACCAAGCCGATGCTGCGCTTCGTCACCGAGCTGTCCGCGCACGAGATCGAGGCCGCGATCAAGCTGGTCGACGAGCTGCCGAAGCTGGCCGAGCACATGGTCAAGGACATCATGCCGATCCTGGGCACCCTGGACCGCGTCGGCCCGGACATACACGAGCTGCTCGACGTGACCAAGGACGTGCGCAAGGCGATCCTGGGCATCCCGGGCTTCGGGTACCTCCGCAAGCGCGGCAACGGCCGCGACCTGGAGGCTTAGGGCGTGTTTCATAGGTCTCGTTCGATGAGAGTCGGGATCGAGGTCGTTCCTGGCAAGACGGCGGGAAGACCGCGTACCGGTGTTGTACGTGGGCTTTCCGACGACGCCGCCAGGGGCGGGCTCGGCCCGGCTATCGCGAACACGGACCTGTGAAACACGCCCTAGGTCCAGAGCGGGCGCGCCGCGTCCAGGTGTGCCAGGTACCGCTGGTAGCCCTCGCGGTAGTGCTCGACATCGTGGCCCGGCTCGATGATCTGCTCGGAGCCGGTCCACGATGCCGCGTCGTGTTCCCGCCCCAACGCGCCGAAAGCGTTCACGACCACGCCGCGCGCGCCGACCTCGGAGCAGCGGGGCAGCCGCAGCGGCCGGTCCAGGACGTCGGCGAAGATCTGCAACCACTCCGGGCTCCGCGCGCCACCACCGGCGACGGCGAGCGTTCCGGTCAGCCCGGCCGCGTCGAGGCAGTGCCGCGCCGCGTAGGCGATGCCCTCGCACACCGCACGCACCAGGTCCGCCCGCGAGTTCCGCAGCGTCAGCCCGGTGATCTGTCCGCGCGCGGACGGATCGACGAACGGGGCGCGCTCGCCGGAGGGGGAGAAGTACGGCAGCACCGCGACACCGTTGGCGCCGGCCCGGCATTCCGCGAGCAGGCCGGGCACATCGCTCGTAGTCGCGCCGATCGTGCGCAGGACCCAGTCAAGCGACGCCGTGCCCACCATGGCGGGCATGGCGCGCAACCACTTCCCCAGGACGCCGGTGGCCAGGGTGAGCCCGGCGGGGCGGCCGGAGGTGTCCGGCGCGTCGGTGATCACCTGACAGGCCAACGTGGTTCCGATGATCACCATGCCGTCACCGGGTTCCATGACACCGGCGCCGTGCGCGCACGCGGGCAGGTCGTATGGGCCGGAGACGATCGGGGTTCCTTGTGCGAGGCCGATGTCCGGCAGGCGCAGCTCGCCGACCGGCTGCCCGGGGTGGATCGGGGCCAGCAGGTCCGCGCGGTGGCTCAGCCCGGTCAGCTCGAGGGCTTCGGCGCTGTAGCCGCCGCGGAGGTCCCCGAACGGCATGGTCGTGTCGGAGGCGTCCGTGCCGCGCACCCCGGTGAGGTGCTGCAACACGACGTCCTTGCAGTAGCCCGCCGTCGCGGACCGGTCGAGCGCCTCCGGCTCATGTCTGTCCAAATAGGACATGATCGCGGCGGGGCTGCCGGGGAACTGGATGTTGCCGTTGATCCGGAACAGCGCCTCCTCGACGCCTCCGGAAGTCCACGCCCGCACGGTCTCCGCGGCCCGGCCGTCCATCCAGGACACCGCGGCGCGCGACGGCCGACCCTCGGAGTCGGTCAGCCAGAGGCCGTCGCCCTGGCCGGTGACCGCGGCGAACTCCGGCTGCCCGACGCGGGAGACCAGCGCGCCCAACACCGTGGTGACCGAGTGCAGCACCTCGTCGACGTCCTGCTCGGTCTGGCCGGGCGCCGGGTGGATCAGCTGCGTCTGGACGGACTCGCTGTCCAACTGCGCGCCGTATCGGTCGAACGCGACAGCCTTGGTGATGGACGTGCCGACATCAACTCCGATGTACACCGCGCGCCTCCGGGTTGGAACAGTTGGCCAGCTCTTCGCCGCGCGCGAACCGGCCGACCTCGGCGGCCACGATGCGCGCGGCCTTCTCCGCAACCGCCTTGGAAGCACCGGCGATGTGCGGCGTCATCACCACGTTCGGCGCGCTGAGCAACGCGTCGCCGGACGGGATCGGTTCCACCGCGTACGTGTCGAACGCGGCCCCGGCGAGGTGCCCGTCCCGCAACGCCTCCACGACCGCTTCGTAGTCCAGCAGCGCGCCGCGCGCCGCATTGACCACATAGGACCCCCGCGGGAGCAATGACAGCTCTCGCATGCCGATCAGACCCTCGGTCTCCTCGGTAACCCTCGCGTGCAGTGTGAGAACTCGGCTGCGCGTCAACAGGTCGTCGAGATCGTGCACGAGGCCCGGCAATCCGGGGTCGGCGTACGGGTCGTAGATCATGACCTCGGCGCCGAACGCGCTGAGCACCTTGGCCACCCTGCTGCCGATCGCGCCGTAGCCGACCAGGCCGACCGGAGTGCCTTCGAGTTCGAGGCCGCAGCGCTCGTAGCGGTAGTAGTCGCCGCGCCACTCGCCGTTCGCGGTGTGCGCGTGCGTCTCCGGGACGCGCCGCAACACCGCCAGCATCAACGCGATCGTCATCTCCGCGGTCGCCGTCGCGTTGCGGCCCGGCGCGTAGCAGACCGCGACACCGGCCTCGGTGGCCGCCGGGACGTTCACGTTGATCGGGCCACCGCGGCTGACCGCGACCAGCTTGAGGTCAGGGCATTCGCGCAGCACCCGCTCGGTCACCGCGCCCATCTGCGTCACCAGCACGTCGTGCCCGCGCAGCGCGGAGATCATCTCGTCCTCGGAGCCGGTGGCCTCGTCGACCTCGGCCACCTTCCCGAAGGGCACGTCCGGCCACGGGAAGTCCACTGTGGACACCTGGGCGTCCGGGACCTCGCCGAGCACGGCGCTCTTGAGCAGCGAGCTGAGCACGAAGTTGTCGCCCGCCGCCAGGACACGAAGGATCATGAGGTCAGCCTCCCGGTGATGTACTCGCGTGCGTCGTCGTGGGTGGCCGCGACGTGCTCGGCCAGCGCGAGCGCGTCCGGCTTCGGGGGATAGGCCGCGTTGGGCAGTGCCACCAGCGTCAGCCCGGCGGCGCGGGCCGAGCGCATGCCGTTGCTGGAGTCCTCGATTCCCATGCAGCGCAAGGGGTTCACGCCCAGCCGCCGCGCCGCCTCCAGGTAGACGTCGGGCGCGGGCTTGCCGTACGGGACCTCCTCGCTGGAGCAGACCGCGCCGAACCGGTCGGCCAGCCCGTGCTCGGCGAGCACCGCCTCGATCACCATGCGCGCGGCGGAGGAGGCGACCGCGACCGGGACCAGCCCGGCGACCGCGCGCACCAGCTCCGCGGCGCCAGGCATCAGCGGCGCCTCACCACCGATCACCTTGTCCACCATGAACTTCACGCACTCGGCGCGAACGGTCTCGGCCTCCTCCGGCATCCCGGCCCGCGCCGCGACGTAGGCCGACCACTCCGGCGCGCTCATGCCCTGCACCGTCGAGGTGTCCTCCGGCATCCAGGTGTAGCCGCGCGCGGCCGCGCTGACCGTCCAGCTCTCCTCCCACAGGTGCTCCGACTCGACGATCACGCCGTCCATGTCGAAGATCACTCCGTCGAAGCGCGGCACTGCGCCACCTCCACCATGATCCCGCGCTCGCGGAGATCCGCCAGTTGTTCTTCGGTGATCCCGTCGTCGACGACCACCGCGTCGAAGGTCTCCAGCGGCACCACCCGGTGCAGCGCCACCCGGCCGAACTTTCCGCTGTCCAGCAACAGGTAGCGGTGCGCGGCGGCGGCCAGCATCGCCCGCTTGACCGAGACGATGTGCTGTTCCTGGTGGTAGGCCAGCCCTTCGGCGGCGGCCGAGGTGGAGACGAACACCGCGTCCACCCGCAGCGCCTCGATCGCCTCGACGCAGCCGACCCCGAGGAAGGAGTCGTGGTTGGGGTCGTAGTCCCCGCCGAGCGCGGTCAGCGAGATCCCCGGAACGCCCGAGAGGACCTTCAGGCCCGCCAGGAAGTTCGTCACCACCCGCAACGGTGTGATGCCGTCGAGCAGCTTCGCCAGCTCCAACACCGAAGTGGAGTCGTCGAGCATCATCGACATGCCCGGTTCCACCAGCCGCCGCGCGGCCCGCGCGATGAGCTGCTTCTGCGTGATCATGGCTTGCTGGCGGAAAAGCACGTTGCTCTCGAACACCCCGGACGGCTGCGTGGTGACACCGCCGCGGAACTTGCGCACCAGACTGCGCCGCTCCAGCTCGTCGAGATCGCGGTGCATCGTCATCAGGCTCACGTCGAAGCGCTCGGCGAGGTCCTGCGCGGTGGCGGTGCCCTCGGCGAGCAACAGCGCGGTCAGCTCGTCCAAGCGGCCTTCGCGGCGGCGCGACAGGTTCTGCTCGCTCATCCGGCGGCCCCGACGAGCGGTTCGTTCAGCGAGAGCAACGAGAACTGTCCTTTGTGGACGCGCAGGCGCGCGCCGCGGCAGTTCGCGATCGCCGGGAACACCGTGCGGTACCGCGAAAGCGCGATGCCCAGCATCTCGCACAACGCCAGCCGCAGCGCGGTGCTGTGCGCGACCACCAGGACGCGTCCGCCGGGGTGCGCGGCGACGGCATCGGCCAGGCCGTCCAGGAACCGCTTCGCCGCGTCCGCCGGGTGTTCACCGCCGGGCAGGTGGTTGGCGACCGGGTCGGCCTCGAACCGCTTGCGCACGTCGGCGGGCATCTCCGCCGCGGTCAGCCCGTCGCATTCGCCGAAGTCCAGCTCCAGCAACCGCGGATCGACGACCGGCGTCAGCCCGATCCTGGTCCCGACCGCCGTCGCTGTGATCACGGCGCGGCTCAGCGTCGAGCAGTGCACCGCGTCCAGCCCCGCGCGCTCGGCCCAGTCCGCCAGCGCCGCCGCCTGTCGCTCGCCGCGTTCGGTCAGCGCGACGTCGGAGCGGCCCGCGTAGCGGTTTTCCTTGTGCCACACGGTTTCCCCGTGCCGCACGACGGTGAGCTCAGTCATCGAGCAGGCTCCTCCTCAACCGCTGATAACCCTGTTCGAGGGCTTCGCCGACCCGCGCGTCCGGCTCGAACACGCGCGCCACCCGCACCATGTCCCGCGCCGCGTCGGCCGTGCTCGTGCCCGATGTGGCCGATGTGCCCGATGTTGCGGCGGCGGCCAGCACCGCCATGCCGAACGCGGGCTGAGCGACCTCCGGCAGCTCAAGGGCCCGGCCGAGCACGTCCGCGCGCAGCTGCGTCCACGCGGCGCTGCGCACGGCCCCGCCGGTGACCCGGATCGTGTCGCCGACCGGCGCGCCGAGGCCCGCGACGTGCTCGAAGCACAGCCGCTCCACGAACGCCACGCCCTGGAGGGTCGCCGCGTAGCGCTCCAGCTCGTCGCGCGGTTCGCCCAGCGTGAAACCCACCGCGTCCGGCCGGACGAACGGGAACCGCTCGCCGCGCCCGGCCAGCGGATAGCTCACGCAGCCCAGCGCCTCGCGCAGCGGAGCCGCCGCGTCCAGCTCGGCCAGGGCCCGCCCGGGGAACTCGCTGCCGAGCACGCCCGCGCCGATGCTCGACGCGCCGCCCGGCCACCAGTGGCCATCGGGGGAGAGGTGGCTGTAGACGCTGCCGTCCGGATCGGTGATCCGCCGCTCGGTGACGCCCTTGACGACGAGGGTCGTGCCCAGCACGGAGTTCCAGCTGCCCACGTCCAGCGCGCCGGTGGCCAGTTGCGCCGCGCAGCCGTCGGTCATCCCGGCGATGATCGGCGTGCCGACCGGCAGCCCGGTGTGCGCCGCCGCCTCCGCGCAGACCCCGCCGAGCACCGCGCCGGGCTTGGTCAGCTCCGGCAGCGGGCCCAGCTCCGCGAGGACCTCCTCCGGCCAGGACCGGGTGAGCGGATCGGCGCCGGATTTCAGCGCGTGGCTCGTATCGGCCGCGACCGGGTGCCCGGCCAGCCGCCCGGTGACGAAGTCCGCCTGGTGCAGCACGAGCCCGTCCGGATCGTGATCACGCAGTTCTTGGTTGCGCAGCCACGCGATCCGGCTCAGCGCCCACGACGGCTGCGGTCGCACTCCGAGCCGGTCCCACACCGCTGGGTCGATCTTGTCGAGGACGCGGTGGTTCCTCGCGCGGAGATCGTCGTACATCAACGCGGGCCGCTTCGGCCGGAGCGCACGGTCGGTGAGCACCACGGTGCCCGACGTCGCGCACGTCGCGACGCCCAGCACCGGTCCGTCCGGCGCCGTGGCCAGCGCCGCGCGCACGGCCGTACCGACCGCCTGCCACCACCGCTCGGCGTCCTGCTCGTGCCGATCGCCGTCGCGGTGGCTGGTCAGCGGCGCGTGACCCTGCCCGAGGACGCGGCCGCCCAGGTCGCTGACCACGGCGCGCACGCCCTGCGTGCCCAGGTCGATGCCGACCACCAGCTCACCCACGGCCCGCCTCCCAGGTTGAGGTCCTGGGTGAGAACTTAACACCTCTTCATCTCAAGTTGGTCGGCCGCATCCGGCCACCGAGTGGTGATCAAGCCTTCGAACGCGCGCCGCGGAAGGTCCGCGAAGCCCGGCCGGGGCGACTGCGTTGCCGGTGTTCAGCCGCCGCGCCCGTGCTTTCGTTTTCGCTGGTCGGCGGCACGCTGTGCCAGGAGCGAAAGGGGGCGCACTGGGTCGGCCACGCCTACGGCCCACCAGCACGTGACCCTCACGGTGCGGTGACGGCGGGGCCCGGTCCGGCCTGGGCCCGGCCGCCGCACCGCGCTCAGCCCTGGGGCTGGGAGATGTTGAACATCCACTGGATGCCGAAGCGGTCCTCGCAGGCGCCGTACTCGTCGCCCCACACCTGCTTCTCCAGCGGCGTCGCCACGGTGCCGCCCGCGATCAGCTTGTCCCAGAAGCCGTGCAGCTCCTCGATGTCGTCACCGTTGACGCAGACGGTGACGGTGTTGCCCGGCCGGTAGTCCATCCCGGGCGGGGTGTCCGCGCCCATGATCCGGAAGCCGCTGTCCGTGACGAGCAGGCTGTGCATGATCAGGTCGGCCCCGTCGGTCATGCCGAACTCGCCGAAGGTGTTCACCTCCAGTGTGCCGCCGAAGACCTCCCGGTAGAACTCCATGGCCTGGCGCGTTGTCGGTGAAGCTGAGGTAGGGGTTGAGGTGAGAAGCCACGTTGATCCTCCTGGTTTCGGTCGGAACCGCATCGTGGCACCACCCCCTGACAGTCGCGACAGGATCACCGCGCCCGCCCGTGACGCACTCCCCGGGACCGCCGGTATCGCCGGGCGCACTGTCCACTGTGGAGCATCAGCCCCGCTGATATCGACCGGTGCAATGGCTTCGCTTGAGATGAATGGCCATTTCTTATGATTCTTCACATTTGCGAAGTCGGTTGGCGCGAGACTTCCTCGTGAACCTCAGGCGGCCCAGAGGAGAAGGATGAGCGGGAAAATTCCGGCGATCGTGATGATGGCCCTCGCCGGGTCATTCGGACTGGTGGGTGCGGGTTCGGCGACAGCGGAGGACGGTGGTTCTCCGCGAACGTGCGGATACTACGAGGACGCGATCAACGCGGTCTACAACCATTGCGTCCCTCCGCACGGGAGCAACATCCAGATCGAGATCAACAAGACTTTCGAGGGCAACGAGTTCCAGTGTGTGCCTCCAGAGGTCAAGCTGATTGGCGGCGCACTGTTCACCCAGGACGCGTGGGCAACGGGACGGCGTTGCTGAACAGTCACCGTGCACGTCTCAAGAAATGGAAGAATATGTTCTAGCGGCCTCGGTCGGGCTGTCCCTTCCGGCGTCCCCCCTTCGCTGCGGCCTTAGCACGGCCCGCACTGTCGCCGAATCGGGTTATATGCACGGTCCCTACTAGAAGAACTGTTCTTCCAGCCCCCAGTTCGTCAAAATGAGTCACGGTTCCACGGCCGCCACCGCGTGTATCAGGGCACAATCCACAGAGTGCGGGCCATGCGGAAAGCCTCAAGGGCAGTACGACCGGCTTGAAGCGCGACAATGGAGACACCGAGCCGGGATCGTGCAGGCAGGCCGATCCCGGCAAGGCCGGTGAACAGCCCGGCGGAGACGAGGTTCGGGTGCGGTCCGCAGTTGGTCACGCCACGCTTGCTCGTCGCGACACCGCGCCACGGGTTGCGCTGGTTCGTCGGCGGTGACGTCGAGGCCGAACTCGACGGTGTCGCGCACATTCCGCCAGTCGTCGATCTTCGCGTCGAACGGATGTGCCTCGTAGTGGAGCGCGGCCCGCATCGCGTCCCGGACCACGCTGAGCGGCCGCACGCGGTGCAGAGCGGTAAGTCCCATGAGCGCTCCCGAGGCTCCCGACACGATCTCGAAGTGGGTATCGCAGGCGATGCCGGATCTCAGCCGCCGCGCCAACTCGATCGCGGGAGTGCGCAGATCCTGGTTCGGCAGCGCTCGTTCCCTGACAAGGGAAAGCGGCGAACGGCGCCGCAGAGGTAAGCGGGAAAGGTCCGGATGGTCCGCTGACCTGCCCTTCCTCCGCGGCATCCAGCACGACCAACTCGGCCTCGCGACCACCGGCGGACTCGATCGACCGTAAGGAGAATAATCGATTTTAGCAACTATAATCAACTTAGGCCCCAGGAATCGGGGACGCGGGCGCCTGCCTGAGCCCATGCGTGAGATGACGATGCACCTCGTTCAACGCCTACGCGACTAGGAGCCCGGGGCGGTACTCGGCTCGGGCTGGCGATCGATGCTCAACGCCGGGCTGGCGCCGCGTTCATGTACGAGCGCAGAAACGCCTCCGCTCCCGCGCGCGCTCGCGCGGCGACGTGATCAGCGGCGAGCGGGCGCGCCGCGAAGAGTGCCCGGTCCAGCGGTGCCCCCATGACGAGGAACGCGAAGTGCTCGGCGGCCAGTTCCGGTTCCGGGACGTGGAGCAGGCCGCGCTCGTGAAAGCGGCGCAGACCTTCGGCGAGACTGTCCATCACACGGCCGGGAGCCCGCGCGTAGTAGTCATCGGCGAGGTCGGGGAAGCGCTCCGCCTCGCCGATGAGCAGTCGCCGCAGTCGCAGGACCGGTCCGCCGAGCACGGCGGCGGCGAGCCGGACGGCGACGTCGCGGAGTTCGCCGGCGACGTCGCCGGTGGTGCCGAGTTCGACCGACAGTTGCCGGGAGAACCGTTCCGCCGTCACCAGCGCCTCGGCGAGGGTTTCCCGGAACAGCTGTTCCTTGCCCCCGAACACGTTGTAGATCGTCCGCTTGGACACCCGCGCCTCGGCCGCGATCTCGTCGACGTTCGCGCCCACGTACCCGTTGCGCAGGAAGTGCTCTGTCGCCGCGGCCACGATCACGGCGCGCGAGCGCGCCACCCGCGGGTCCAGCCCCTCCGAGCCGTCCTTCGCCGAACCCACACGCGCCCCCGTTCTCCGGCATCTTATGCACTCAACAGTTTACTACAACACTCAGCGGTGTAATACTGCACTTGTCAGTGCAACTTCTGGCTGGAGGAAGAGCGATGGCGGACACGGCCCGAGGACGCGACGAGGGTTTCGACATGGCGGCAGCAGTGACGCGGTCACTGCTGGGCTGGGGCGTCGTCGCCGGGATCTTCTACCTGGTCGTCGGCGTCGCGCTGGCCCTGACCAGGCCCGGGTTCGACTTCGGGCGGCACGCGCTGAGCCTGTTGACGCTCGGGGACTTCGGCTGGGCGCAGACGACCAACCTGATCCTCGCCGGGCTCATGACCCTCGCCGCCGCTGCCGGGGTGCGGCGCGCGACGGATTCCACGGTGGCGAGCGCGCTGATCGAGGTCTACGGGCTGTGCCTGGTCGGCAGCGCGATCTTCCCGCCCGACCCCATGGCGGGTTTCCCAGCGGGCGTACCGGCTTCGGAAGGCTCCCTGAGCGGCGTGCTGCACCTGGCCTTCGGCGCCGTCGGCTTCCTGTGCTTGGCCATCGCCGCGTTCGTCGTGGCCGGGTGGTTCGCCAAGCGTGGTGAGGTGCGGCAGGCGCTGTACTCGCGCGTCAGCGGCGCGGTGGTGGCGCTCGGCTTCATCGGCGGTGCCGCGCTGGCCACCTCTGCGGTGGGCGTGGCGTGCCTGTGGATCGCGGTGGTCACCGGGTGGGCTTGGTTGGCGGTGACCTCGGTCGGCCTGTACCGCACCGTGCCCCACCCCGACGGCGCCAAAGCTTCCTAGTCCGTGTCCTGCAAGTGGTCCCCAGCAACCGTGACGCCCCCGTGCTCGCCACCCCAAACATCACCACCGCAGCCCAAACTCCCGTTTCGTACTCAAAACGGGTTTTTGGAGCGCTCTTTTTCCCGTTATGAGTACGAAACGGGGTTCTCTAGACGGCGCGCGCGGGGGATGGGGTGTGCGGGCGCGTGGGGTGCATGGGCTCAGTTTACGTGGTGTGCGGAGTGCTTGAGGACTTAGGACAGGGCCTAGCCGCATGACGGCGCCAACGCTTCCTAGCCGAAGGACAACAGGAGCGTCGCGGTGGGCAGCGCGAGGAAGAACAGCGGAGCGGCGATGTTGTACAGGACTCCGGCGCGGACGTGAGCGGCGACAGCGCCGACGTAGAACGCGATCAAACCGAGAGTGGCAGCGGTGCCGACGAGAGGAATCCCGAGCAAGCCCAGGAGCAACCCGGCGGCACCCGCTGCCTTGAGGGTGGCCAAGGTCGGCAGCCACGACAGGGGCACGCCGACCTCGGCCGAGTTGGCGACGACGAACTCGGCCTTGGCGAAGTCCGCGGCGGCGATGGCGAGGTTCGCGGTGATGGTGACGCAGGCGGCGATGACGTATGCGGTGCTCATACTCCATCGACGACGCGCACGCCGGAAAGGTGACTCAGGGGCGCGGGCCCATGCGGATGCGCTCGTTCATCGCCTCGATGGGCCATGGGCCCTCGTCGGCCCAGCCGTAGGACCACGGCGCCAGGGTCTCCATCCACCAGGTGACACCGGCCTCGGCGTAGTCGTCCATGACGGCGGTCTTGCCGTCCGGGGTGCTGCCCCAGTGCACGACGTCGAACGCGGTGTCGCTGGTGCGCTGGCGCTGGATGGCCGCGATCACCTCGCGGGTGCTGTCCACGGACATCATCTCGTGGTAGCCGAGACCATCGCCCATCGGCACCACACCGTCCCACCTCGCGGCGCGGGCGAACGGGCGCGGGCGCGGCCACACGCCCGCCACCCAGATCGGAATCCTGGGGAACTGCAAGGGGGTCGGCCGGAAGGTGATCTCCGAGACCTGGAACTGCTCGCCGGAATGGGAGAACGGCTGGCCGGACCACAGGCCGGTGACGATCTCCAGCGCCTCGTCGAGCTTGGCGGCCCGGACGCGGCCGGAGGGGTCCTCGCCGAACTTGGCGAACTCCAGCTCCGGGGGGAAGCCGAGGCCCACGCCGAGGGTGAGGCGACCGCCGGACAGGTGGTCCAGCGCGACCGTCTCCCTGGCGACCTTCCACGGACGGCGACGGGCGAGCGGGGTGACGATGGGGCCGATGCGCATCCGCTCGGTCGCGGCGGCCACGGCGGCCAGGGTGATCCAGGGGTCGCCGATGGGCGGCGGGTTGACCAGGTCGGAGACGAGGTGGTCGCACACGAAGAACCCGTCCCAGCCCGCCCGCTCGGCGTCCTGGGCGAGGGAGGCGATCAGGCGGGGGTTGGCGTACTCCTCGAAGAGGGGCAGGTTGATGGCGTAGCGCATCAGTGGCTCCTGGCGAAGGTGATCAGGGGCGGCGCGGCGGACGGCGCCCGGACGGTGAAGTCCAATGTGGACGGTGTGCCCGATCCGCCGATGGCCTGCCAGACGGACGTGGCGAACGCGGGCGTGAACGGGTAGGCCAGCAGGGCGAAACCCTTGAGCCAGGCCAGGGTGGGCGTGGCGGCGTGCACCCACTCGTGGACGGCGGCCAGCGCGGGAACCAGGTCCTGGTGCGCGGGGTCGATGGCCCGTGACTGGACTTCGAGCAGCGGCAGCGGATCGGCCTCGCCCGCCGGGCCGGACCACGCCCGGTGCACTGCCGCCTGCCACTGGCCGATCAGCACGTCGTCCACATAGGACCAGAACTCCGCGCGGGCGAAGTCGGTGGTGCCGCGCGCGGGGTTGACCTCGACGAGGTAGGCCCGGACGGCGTCCGAACCGGCCTCATCCGCCATGTCCTCGGCCCAGATCACGTGGCCGCGGCTGGTGGAGAACTTCGAGCCCTCCAACGTGTGGAAGTGGTTGAGCAGCACGTGATCCAGCGGCCGGACCGTGCTCAGCGCGAGCCCCATGCCGAGGCCGCCGAGCAGGAACGGCAGCGAGTTGTCGATGCCGAAACTGGCGACCGACCGCGACTCGGAACCCGGCTCGATGCCCGCCATCTCCGCGCTCAGCAGCCAGAACGCCAGCACGCCAACGGAATAGGTGAACGTCACCTGCGGGACCGGGCTGCCGGGGACCTCGTACGGCACGCCCCACGTGCCCGGCACGGTCAGCCGCAGCAACGGACCCTGGGTGGCGATGTGGCGCAGCACGATGTCGCGGAACTCCTGCGGCACACCCATCTCGACCATGCGCCGGGTCAGCTCTTCGGTGTTCGGCAACCGCAGGTACAGGCATGGCAGCTCGCGCCACTCAACCGGGCCCTCGTCGAGGCCGAAGCGCGAACGGGCGTCGGCGAGCATCTCCGGGCGGTAGTGCGTGCCGCATTCCTCGCAGAAGTAGCTCGCGCACCCGGCACCGCACGTCGGGCAGGACCCGAGCAGCCAGACGCCGACGATCCACCGATCACTCGCCGGGCAGTACAGGAACTTCTCGCGGACCACCTCCGCCAGGCCCTCCGCGACGAGGTCGTCCATCAGCTGCTTGATGATCTCCGCGTTGCGCGTCGCCCACGGCTCGGTCAGCAGGTTCGCGAAGCAGTCGAGGTCGATGCCCACCGCGCGGAGGTCCCGCCCGATCAACTCGTGCCAGTACTCGACGACCTCTTCCGGCGAGCGGTCCTCCTGGAGCGCGCGCAGCAGCACGAACGAGTCGTGCGGATCGGTCGCGGACACCATCCGGACCTGTTCACCACAGCGGCGCAGATGCCGTGCGAGCACGTCCATCCGCAACATCGGGCCGCCGATGTGCCCCAGGTGCAGCCGTCCGTTCGCGGTCGCCGGGACCGGCATCAACAGGTTCACGCGGTCGGCTCCCACCAGATCGAGTGCACCACGAGCGGTTCGGTGCCGTCGTTGTGCACCTCGTGGGTCTTCGGCGGCTCCAGGTAGACCGCGTCGTCCTTGGACAGCCGCAGCGGCGAGCCGTCGTAGGTCAGCTCGCCGGTTCCCCGCACCACGAGCCAGATCTCGTGGACTGCGTGGGAGTCGACGGGCGTGGTGTGCCCGGGGTCGACGCGCAGCACCGCGGTCTTGAAGGGCGCGGCGGGCAGGGTCACCTCGTCCCACGCCAGTCCTGCCGGGGTGTCGTGGTTGACGAAGCTCAGGCGCGGGCTCATCGAAGTACGCCCTCCTCGGGGTCGAGCCGGTAGACTTCCTTGCGCAGCAAGCTGTTCACGATGGTCGCGGCTCGCCACGCGGTGAGGCTGAGATTGGGGTCGGCCAGGCCGTGGGAGTGCCGCGCGCCGTTCTGCACGAACACCCTGGACCGCCCGGCGTCCTGGAGCTCCATCGCGAAATCCACCCCGACGACGGGTTGTCCATCCACAATGGACAGCCGGTCGAGCACCGGGTTGAGGCAGGACGGCAGCCGCTGGGTGTAGCCGGTCGCGAGCACCACGGCATCGGCGGTGAAGTCGGTGAGCTCGCCCGTGCGGTCCTCGCGCACGGTGATCCGCCACGCGTCGCCGTGCCGGTCGAGGCCGACCGGGGTCGTGCCGGGTGACAGCCGTGCAGGGTTCGCCTCCGCGAGGAAGTCCAGCTCGTAGAGGCGGTGGTAGAGCCGGTCGAGCAGCTCTGAGGAGATGCCGTCGCTGCTGAGCCGGTTTTCGTCCACAAGGGACTGACGGGTCCCGGCGGGCAACCCGAAGAACCGCCGCACGTACTGCGGCGTGTAGATCTCCTCGGTGAACGGGGTCTCGTCCAGCGGCAGGAAGTTGGATCGCCGAGTCGTCCACAGTAGACGGTCCGGCGCGGACGAGGTGAGCAGGTCGAGCACCACCTCGGCACCGGACTGCCCGCCGCCGATCACCGCGACGCGCTTGCCCGGTGCGGGACGGTAGGTCAGGTAGTCGCTGCTGTGGAACAGCGTCGGGCCGGTGCGACCACGCGCGAAGTCCGGGACGTGGGGCACCGCTCCCGTTCCCACCACCAGGTCCTTCGCCAGGAGCTGCCCCGTGGTCGTGCTGACCACGAACTGGCCGTCGCGGTGTTCGACGGAGCAGACCTCGCTGCCGAACTCCACCGCTGGCAGCCGGGCAGCCGCCCACGCCAGGTACTGGGTGAACTCGGCGCGGCTGACGCGGGTGAACCCGGCGGACAGGAAGCGGTACAGCCTGCCGTGCTCGACCAGGAACGACAGGAACGAGTACGGGTTCGTGGGGTCGACCGGGGTGACCAGGTCCTTGAGGAAGCTGACCTGCATGCGCGCGCCGGGCAGCAGCAGACCGGGGTGCCAGCTCAGCTCGGGCCGCCGCTCCAGGAACCGCGCCCGCAGCCCGCCGACGGGGTGCAGCAGCGCGGCCAGGCTCAGGTTCGCCGGGCCCGCGCCGATGCCGACGAGATCGACGGTTTCGGTGTCCATCACACCGCCAGCCGTTCGTGCGCGTACGTCGGCGACAGGGCCGAGCCCGAGGTCACCGCGGACGCGAGCATCCGGCCCAGGCTCAGCCCGAACGGCATGCCGTGCCCGGAGAACCCGCCGACCGCCCAGACCCGCTCCCGCACCCGCGACGCCACCGGGACCAGGTCGGCGGTGAACGCCATCGGCCCCACCCACGAGTCGGTCGCGCGGATCGGCCCGATGTCGGGGAACAACCGCGGCAGCACGCCCAGCAGCGCCTCGTGCACGGCGTCTTCTGGCACTCCGGCCAGCGCGTCCATGCGGTCCATCGCTCCGGCGCCGCGGCAACCGCCGAGCACAACGCGCCCGTCCGGGGTCTGCTGCCAGTACTCCCCGTTGGGCGTGATCTGCGCGGACATGCCGGACGAGCAGATCGGCGGCAGCGGCTCGGTCGCGAGCATCTGGCCCTGCACCGGCCTCAACAGACCGCGCAGTTCCGGCAGCAGCCCGCCGGACCACGCGTTCGTCGCCACGATGACCGCGTCGGCCGTGATCGAACCCTGCGCGGTCTCGACCCCGCGCTCGCCGACCGAGGTCACCGCGCAGTGGGGGAACAGCGACGCGCCGTGCCGCACCGCCGCCTCCGCCAGGCCGCGCACGAGCCGCACCGAGTGCACGAGCGCGCCCGGCAGCAGCATGCCGCCGCACACGTCGTCGGCGAGCCGGGTGCGCACGAGGTCGGCGACTTCCGAACGGTCGAGCACCCGCCCGTCGAAGCCGTCCTCGTTCAGCGCCGCGACGAACTCCTTGTGCTGGTCGGCGACGAGCGCGAACTGGAGGTGACCGGTCTCGCGGTGGTCGCAGGAGATCTCCTCCTCCGCGACGACCTGGGCGACGAGCCGCATTCCCTCGCCCGCGTCGGCGCACACCTCCTTGGCCGCGGGCCCACCGAGGCGCCGCACCGCCTCCGGGTAGGACTCCGCCGTCGCCTGCACGACCATGCCGCTGTTGCGGCCGGTCGCGCCGGCGGCCAGCTCGCCCGCCTCGACGAGCACGGGGCGGGCACCTTGCCGGGCCAGCCAGTACGCGCAGGCGACGCCGAGCAGCCCGCCGCCGACGACCACGACCTCGGCCGTGGCGGGCAGCGCGGACCGTTGCCAGTAGGACGTCGTCATGTCTTGCACCCCCGAGTTGTTCGAAGCCAGGAAAGAGTTTTGGGATCGACCGCACAGGCGGCGCACAAATGCGGTACATCGGTGGTGTGGGGAACAGGCCAGTGGAGATCCGGCTGCTCGGATCGGTCCAAGTGCGCGTCGGCGGTCGGGCCGTCGCCGCGGGCGGGCCGCGCCAGCTCCGGCTGCTGGCGACCCTCGCGCTCAGCGCCAACCAGCCGGTTTCCGTGCGGCGCCTGGCCGAAAGCGTCTGGGACGACGAGCCGCCCGCCTCCGCCGGACCGAACCTGCGCGGGTACGTGGCCGCCCTCCGCAAGATCATCGAGGTCGATCCGGACGTGCGCCTGCTCGCCCACCGCGGCGGCTACCAGCTCACGGCCCCGGCCGAATCGATCGACGCGCAGGAATTTCGCGTTCGCCTCGCCGAATCCGCGGGGCAGCCCGAAGAGGCAGTCGAACGGGTCCGATCCGCCCTGGAGCTCTGGCGCGGCGAACCGTGCGAGGACGTCCGGCTCGGCCCGGGGGCGGAGCCGCTGCTGACGGAGCTCAACGATCTGCACGCGCTCGCCGTCGAAGAGCTGGCGCGGGCGCGGCTGGCCCTGGGCGAGCACGGGGAGCTGGCGGGGGAGTTGCGCGCCTGGGTCGCCCGGTACCCGCTGCGCGAACGCCTGCGGGCGTTGCTGATCACCGCGCTGTCCGGGGCGGGCAGGCAGACCGAGGCGCTGCAGACCTACGACGACGCCCGGCGGATGCTCGCGGTGGAGTTGGGAGTCGAGCCCAGCGTCGAGTTGCAAGCCGCCTACCAGCAGGTTCTCGCCAAGGAGGGCAACTCGGCGGCGCTGCGCCGGGTGCCGAGGCAGCTGCCAGCGGACACCACCGACTTCACCGGCCGCGCCGACCTGGTCGCCGCGCTGACCGATCTGCTGACCGGGCCCGGCCTGCCGCTGGTGGCGATCTCCGGCCCGGCGGGCGTCGGCAAGAGCGCGCTCGCGCTGCGCACCGCCCACCTCCTCCGATCGTCCTTTTCGGACGGTCAGCTGCACGTGTCGCTGTCCGGGGCGGCCACCCGCCCGCGCACCGCCTACGACGCCCTCGGCGAGCTGCTTCGCTCCCTCGGCGGCGCGGGAACCGTTGTGCCGGACGGACTTGACGAACGCGCCGCGCTCTACCGGGAGCGCCTAGCGGACCGCAAGATCTTGATCGTGCTCGACGACGCGGCCGACGCGGCGCAGGTGCGGCCGCTGCTGCCCGCGACACCGGGCACCGCAGTGTTGGTGACCGGGCGGGCGCGGCTGGCGGAGCTGCCCGGGGTGCGGCTGGTCGACCTCGACGTGCTGTCGGCGGCGGAGGCCGGGAAGTTGCTGGCGCGCATCATCGGCCCGGACCGCGTGGCCGCCGAACCGGAAGCGGCGGACCGGATCATCGAGCGCACCGGGCGCCTGCCGCTGGCGGTGCGCATCGCCGGGGCCCGGCTCGCCGCGCGTCCCATGTGGCCGTTGCGACTGCTCGCCGATCGGCTCGACGACGAGCGCGGCCGGCTGGACGAGCTGGCGATCGGCGACCTCGACGTGCGGGCCAGCGTGCGGCTGAGCCTCACCGGGCTCAGCGAGCGCCCGCGCGCGGCCTTCCGGCTGCTCGGGCTGCTGCCGGGGCGCGAACAGCCCGCGTGGGTGCTCGCGGCGCTGCTCGACGAGCCCGAGCGGGAGGCGGAACGCGCGCTTGAGTCCCTTGTGGACGCTCAGCTGCTCTGTGCCTCCACAGTGGACAGTGAGGGCCAGCTCCGCTACCAGCTGCACGACCTGTTGTGGCTCTGTGCGGCCGAAGAAGCCGCGGAAGAACCCGAAGCCGACCGGGCCGCCGCGCTGCGCCGGGTGGTCGACGGCTGGCTCGAACGGGTCGAGGACCGGGCCGCGACGGTGCCCGCCTCCTGCCTGATCCCGCGCGCCGGGGCGAGCCTGGAGCGGCGACCGGGCCAGAGCTGCGCGGCCGAGTGGTTCAGCACCGAGAAGCGCAACCTGACCGACGCCGTGGGCATCGCGCTGGAGCGCGGTGAACTGGAGCGCGCGTCCCGGCTCGCCGGGCGGCTCGACGCGTTCTGGCACCTCACCGGCGGCGGGCAGGAGTGGGAACGGATGCAACGCGCGGTCCGCGACGCCACCGCGGACGTGCCGGAGCTGCGCATGCTCGCCGACCGCTCGCTCGGCGACATGTGGTCCGAGCGCGGCCGGATCGCCGAGGCGGCGGAGTCCTTCCGCGCGGCGTTGGCCACCGCGCGCGAGCTGGGCGACGAGCACGAGGCGGCCTGCGCGGAGGTCGGCCTGGCCTTCTGCCACTGCCTCCGCAAGGAGAACGAGCGGGGCCGGGACCGCGTCGAGCGCGCGCTGGAGACGTTCACCGCGACCGGGAACCGGCACGCCGTCGCCCAGACGCTGAAGATCAAGGCGATGCTGTTCTTCGACGCCGACCACGCGGCGGCGCGCGAGTCGATCGACCGAGCGCTGCGCATCGTCACCGAGCTCGGCCAGCCGCTCAACGAGGTGAACCTCATGCACACGTTGGCATTGCTGGACACCAGGCGCGGCGCGTTCGAGTCGGCGCTGGTCCAGCTGCGCGGCGGGCTGCGCCGCATCCGCGAGATCGGCCACCCCAGCGGCGAGGCGTACACGCTGTTCGCGATCGGCGAGAACGAGCGCGGCCTCGGCAGGCACCGCGAGGCCAAGCGCAGCATCGACGCCGCTCTAGAGATCTTCCTGGAGCTGGGTGACTCCAGGGGCGCGGGCCTGGCCACGCTGAGCAGCGGGCAGCTGCTGGCCGACCAGAGCATGCACACGGCCGCGCTGGAGCCGTTGCGGCGCAGCCTGGCGCTGCTGCGGCGGGCCGGGCTGGACGAGGCGCACGACCGCGCCCACCGCGAGCTGCTCCGGTCAACCCTTGCCGCCGGATCGGCCTAACTTGGTCTCACTTGGCGCGCGAATGCTGGGAGAGCGTAGGGCGCGTGCCTAGACTCTGGCCCATATGGACAGCAGGGAAGCCGCGAAGCTGGTCAGACGGTCGAAGAGCCGCTGGCGCGATCGCGGGTACCCGGCGTGGGTCCAGCTCGTCGGCGCCGCCGAGGAGCGCTACCCGAGCGCGCTGGACGCGCTGATCGCCATCGCCCGCGACGAGCGCCACCCGTACCAGGCGTGGGCGGGGGAGCTCGTCGCCGACCGCTGGGTCGCCACCCGGGAGTCCTCGCTGCGCAAGGTGGTGCGCCAGCTGCGCGCGCTGGCCACCGACGGCAAGCCCCGACTGATCACCGCGGCCCTGCACGGGCAGCTGCTCGACGAGTGGCGCAGCGGGGTGGAACTGGTCGAGCTGTTCGAGGACGAGGACGAGGACGTGCGCGCCGGTGTCGTCGAGGCGTGCACCGCCGCCACCGGTGACCAGCTCTACGCGCTGTGGGCGCTCAGCGAGCACGAGCAGGTGCTCAACGCGTTGCTGCACAACCCCGTCAAGCCCGACCCCCGGCGCGTCCCGCCGCTGTCCTCCATCGCGCTCGGCGCCGACGTGGACCCAGGGGAGCTGCTGGACGCCGCGCTGCACGCCGAACGCGCCATCGGCCGGATCGCGCGGCGGCGCATCCTGTCCACGCCGTCGCTGACGGGTCGGTTGTGCGAGGCGGCGATCGGCCACCCGCGCCGGGTCGAGTTCCTGGTGCGGCACGGGCTCCAGCCGGAGAAGCCACTGGAATGCGCGCTGTACCTGTTGCGGGCGGACCAGATCGACGCCTACCGCGAGCTGGATCCACAAGGGACGGTCCTCGCGCGCGCGAAGCTGACCGACGAGCAGGTCATGCAGATCGGCCTCGCCTTCGCCGACAACGACGACCCGCAACGGCTCTGGGAGTTCGCCAGAACCCGGCCGCTGTGCCAGGCGGTGGAGCTGGTGCACCTGGCGCGGGACTGGCGCCCGGAGACCGACCCGGGACTGTTCGCCCAGCTGGCCGAGATCGAGACGCTCCAGGTCGTGCACGAGCTCCAGGGTTCGCCGGAGCACTGGGCGCTGAGCTACCGCGTCGGCAGTTCGGTGGTGCACAGCGTCTCGCTCTCGCCCGACGCCACCAGGATCGCGGCGACGGCCGGATTCCACGCGCCCACCTGGGATCCGCGCTACGGCAGGCAGAAGGAGCAGGGCTCGATCATCGAGCTGGAGGTCGCCTCCGGCAACGAGCTGTCCATGCACACGGTGGAGGCGGGCTTCGCCCACGTGCTGCACCTCGGGCACGCGGTGATCACCGCGGAGAACATGGGCGCCGAGGGCTCCGTGCTCGCCAGGCACATCGGGGCGGAGCGCGAGATCCTGACCAAGCACGAGGGCTCGATCGAGGCGCTCGCCCGCTCCCTCAGCGGTTTCGTGGCCGTCACCGGTGGCGGCGAACTGCTCGTCGGGTCCGGAGTGGACGGTGAGGTCCGCCGCGCGGTCCCCGAGGGCGACCGGTTCCGCCCCGCCTCCCTGTCCGTCCACAGTGGAACGGGCCGGTTCGCGCTCGGCGGCGCGGAGCTGGCGCTGCTGGACGCCGACGCGCGGCTGCTGGCGACCGCGAAGGAGCCGGGCTGGGTCCGCGAGACCGCGTTCGTCGACGCCGACACGCTGCTCACCATGGACGGCGACGGCCACCTGTCCCGGTGGACCCGCGACGGCGAGCAACTGGTCCGCGGCACCAGGGCGAAGGTCCCGCCGGAGCTGGGCAGCCCGCTGGTGGACCTGCGGGTGGTGCCCGCGCGCGGCCTGCTCGCGGCGATGAGCACGCGGGTCGGCAGCCCGGTGCGGCTCGTGCTCTTCGACCTGGAGACGCTGACCCACGCGGAGGGCTTCGAGCTCTCCGGCTGCACCCTGGCCACCTCGGCGGACGGCGAGCACCTCGCGCTGGGCACGAGCTCCGGGCTGGTCTGGTTCTGCGGGATGCCGCCCGCCGGGCTGTTCGAGGTGCTGGCCAAGCCGATCGGCAAGATCACCGACGCGGACCGCGAGGTCATCGAGGTGGCCAGGGCGAGCGCGGCCCGCCCCGCGGTGCGCCGCGTCCTGGACCTCTTCGCGGAGCTGGTGGGCACATGACGGAGTTCCCCCGCACGATCGGCAAGGTGGCCAACCGCGAGCTGGAGCTCAACGGCTACACCACCTACGACCAGCTGTGCCGGGTGAGCCCCGAGGAGTTGCTGCGCATCCACGGCATCGGCCCGAAGTCCATCCGCATCCTCGGCGAGGAGCTGGCCGCGCGCGGGCAGTCCTTCGCCGACTGATCACTCCGCGAGTCTGCGCTTGCGGAATTCCCTTGGTGTCTCACCGAAACGGGCTTTGAAGGCCGCGGAGAACCAGGTCGGGGTGAAGCCGGTTCTCGCGGCCACCTCGCCGATCTCGACCTCGCCGGTGGCGAGCAGGTCCCTGGCCGCCCGCAGCGACTCGTCCTGGCGGAGGTCGCGGAAGGTGATGCCCTCCTCGTGCAGGATCAGCCGGATCTGCCGGGGCGACCAGCCCAGGGCGCGGGCGACCGCCGGGAGGCACAGATCGCTCTCGCCCACGCGGTCGCGGACGTAGCGCCGGATCGCCGCCGCGGCCTCGACGCGATGGGTCCGCTGGGGCCCCATGTCGCCGAGCGCGAGCATGCACAGCAGTTCGGCCGCGCGGTCGCAGAGCGCGTTGAACTCGCGATCGGTGAGGGCCTCGGCCTGCTCGTGGACGCTGTCGATCAGGTTCGCGGTGACCCGGCCCAGCCCGGTGGTCATGTCCAGCTGGGTGTGGACCGGCGCGGCCGGGGCGAGGCGGTGGTCGAACTCCGCCCTCGGCACCCGGAACGCGTAGGACCGGGACTCCGGGATGCGGATCTGGGAGATCTGGTCGAACCGGTTGATCAGGGCGCTGCCCGGGGTGGCGCGGCGTTGCTCGTCGCCGCGCCACGCCGAGTACGACCCGAACAGGGGCAGCATGATCCAGTAGTGCTCGTCGCCGGGGGACTGGCGGACCAGCGACGGCGTGCGGAGGCTGACGCGGTCACCGCGCTGGTCCCAGTGGACCAGGGCGTAGGCCGAGCTCTCCTGAGCGGTCAGCGCCGAGTACCAGGTCTCCGGGTCGCGGTAGCGGTGGCGCATCGGAACGAAGCTGTCGGCCAGCTCCGACCACGCTTCCGACGAGTCGATCGTGAAGTTGAGGTAGTGCACGACGATCTCCATCGGGTGGCGGGTTTACGTCGAGGTGCCGGTGAACTTACGGCCTGGGGCACGAAATCCAGCTCCCCCTTTGCGGTGGTTCTTCCCGGGGAGAAGATCACTTCTCACGGCCATTCCTTCGCCCGGGGGCGAAAAGCGGCGCCCGTGAATCTGATACCGGAGGACCACGTGGACATTCGAGATGGCGACGAAGCCATTGTGCGGCAACCAGGAAACGCCGAGACGACAGGGCACGCCCGGCTGCCATCCCTCACCGGTATCCGGATCTTCGCCGCCGGACTGGTGCTCGTGGCCCACGCCTTCTTCCTGCCCGGTCTCTACGCCGACGCCGCGGTCCAGAAGGGCACCAGCGCCCTGGTCCCGCTGGCCACCTCGTCGGTCACCCTCTTCTTCGTGCTCTCCGGCCTGGTCCTGACCTGGTCGGCCCGGCCCGCCGACACCGCGAGGCAGTTCTGGCGCCGCCGGTTCGTCCGGATCTTCTCCAACCACGCGGTGGCCTGGGCGCTGGGGACGGCACTGGTCATCGGCTACGGCATCCACGTGAACCTGGTTTCCCCGGGCGACGAGTACAACCCGCTCGCCGTGCTGGCGAGCCTGTTCCTGGTGCAGAACTGGGTTCCCACGAACGAGTTCCTGCTCGGCCCGAACCCGTTGGCGTGGTCGCTGGCCTGTGAGTTCTTCTTCTACCTGCTCTTCCCGGTCCTGCTCCCGCTCGTCCGCGGGATTCCGGTGCGCAGGCTGTGGCTGACCGCCTGGGTGGCCGTGCTCGTCGGCCTGTCCGTTCCGGCGCTGGCGACGCTGCTGCACGGACCCGACTTCCTCCCCACCATCCCCGTTCCGGGCTCGCAGATCTGGCTGGCCTACTTCCTGCCCGCTGCCCGCCTGCCGGAGTTCGTGCTCGGCATGGTGCTCGCGCGCATCCTCGCCGAGGGTTTGTGGCGACCGCTGCACATGGGCCTCGTCCTCCCGCTGCCGTTCCTGGCGATCGGGACCCTGGCGGTCCTGCCGCCGGTGTTCGCCTTCGGCCCGTACTTCGCGCTTCCGGTCGCGCTGATCGTCGGTGAGGTCGCCTCGCGTGACGTCCGCGGTGTCCCCTCGTTCCTCCGGCGTCCGGCGATGATCTACCTCGGGGACCGCTCGTTCGCGCTCTACATGATCCACTACGTGGTGATCATGTACTTGTGCCAGTTCGTCTTCACACCCGGAGCGAAGTTCGGCATTCCGGCCGCCACGGCCTTGATCCTGCTGGTCGTCATTCCGGTGTCGCTCGGTGCGGCCTGGCTGCTGCACAGGTTCGTGGAGCGCCCCGCGGTGACCCACCTGGCGACTCGGCGGCGTTAGCGCGACGGTGGGTCCGGTGCGAGCGACCCGTCCGGCGCGATGTGCTCGAAGATCTGGTCGAGCAGCGTCAGCACGTGCGGGTCGTCCACCGCGTAGAAGTGGTGCCGCCCCTCTCGGCGGGCGGTCACCACCCCCGCCAGCCGCAGCTTGGTCAGGTGCTGGCTGACGGTGGGGATGCTCACGCCGACGCGCTGGGCGAGCGTGCCCACGTCGTAGGTGCCCTGGGCGCACAGCCAGACCAGGTGCAGCCGCGGCGGGCTGGACAACAACGCGAAGGTGGCGGCGGCGGCGCTGAGCTGGACCGGC
The DNA here is from genome assembly GCF_024213555.1 of Allokutzneria sp. A3M-2-11 16. Lineage (GTDB taxonomy): Bacteria > Actinomycetota > Actinomycetes > Mycobacteriales > Pseudonocardiaceae > Allokutzneria. The sequence continues at coordinate 107,239 of NZ_JANAVO010000012.1, forward strand.
GTCGGCTCGGAATTTTTCGGCATGACGAGATTCATTGTTCCCCGCGACCCAACCAGGGGCTAGACACGCCGACATTTTGGTGATTGCGAAAGTGTCGAAGTGTGTGCGAACGTCGACGCCGTGATGGTCCTGTTCCGCCCGCTGTCCCTCTGCTGCGCCCTCGCCACCCCCGCCCTCGCGCTCCGGTTCTCCGGCGCCGGGGTGGTCCCGTGGCTGGCGTTGCTGCTGTTCGGCGCCGCCGTCGTGGCCGCGTCGTTCGTGCTCGCGTGGGCGGCCGAGGCGGCGCAGGTGGACATCTCCGGCGGTTTGGCGATCGCCCTGCTCGCGCTCATCGCCGTGCTGCCGGAATATGTCGTCGACCTCTACTTCGCTTACACCGCAGGGCAGAACCCCGAGTTCGTCGCCTACGCCGCCGCGAACATGACCGGCTCCAACCGGCTCCTGCTCGGCCTCGGCTGGTCCACCGTGGTGCTGGTCTCGCTCGCCGTCGCATCCCGCCGGTCCGGCCGCACGGTGCGCGAACTCGTCCTCGACCCCGGTCACCGCACCGAGCTGGGTTTCCTCGCGATCGCCTCCGTCGTGGCGTTCGTGGTGCCGGTGAGCGGTCAGATCACGCTCGTCTTCGGCTTGGCGCTGCTCGGTTTCTTCGGTTTCTACCTCTGGAAGGTCTCCCGCGCCGAGGCCGAGGAGCCCGCCCTCGTCGGCCCCGCCTCGGTCATCGGCGCCTTGCCGTCCCGCACCCGCCGCCCCCTCGTCGCGGGCTTGTTCGCCTTCGCAGCCGTGGTGATCCTGCTCTGCGCCGAGCCTTTCGCGCACGCCCTGATCGACACCGGCACCCAGCTCGGCGTGGACCGCTTCCTGCTCGTCCAGTGGCTGGCCCCCCTGGCCTCCGAGGCCCCCGAGTTCATCGTCGCGATCCTGTTCGCCTTGCGCGGCAACGGTTCCGCCGCGATCGGCACCCTGATCTCCAGCAAGGTCAACCAGTGGACCCTGTTGGTCGGCAGCCTGCCGCTGGCTTACCTCGTCGGCGGCGGTTCCGGCACCCTCGTCCTGGACGCGCGGCAGGTCGAGGAGTTCCTGCTGACCGCCACCCAGACCCTGCTCGGCGTCTCCGCGCTGCTAGCGCTGCGCTTCCCGCGCTGGGCCGCCTGGACCCTGCTCGCCCTGTTCGCCCTCCAGTTCGCGTTGCCCGGCCAGGAGGCCCGGTACGCCTTGTGTGCGGTGTACGGCGCCATCGCCCTGGCCGCATTGGTGCGCAACCGCAGGCACATCGCGCCCACGTTGTTGGCTCCGTTCCGGTCGGCGCCCGCCCGGGAGCTGATCCGGGTCTAGAACGGCGCCGGTTCGGCGATCGGCTCGGCTTCGGTTTCGGCGGTCTTCCCGTTCGGTGTCGTCCACACGTGCCGACCGTCCGGCAGGTTCTCGCAGCTCCAGTTGGATTCGTGCTTCATCCGGTGGTGCCTGCGGCACTTCGGGCGGAGGTTGTCGATGGTGGTGTTGGTGCCGTCGAAGGGGCAGCAGTGATCGAGGTCGCAGCGGTGTGCGGGCCTGTTGCAGCCAATCGCGGTGCAGGTGGGGTAGCGGGCGTGGATCAACTCCCGCTGTTTGGCTGAGGGCCGGTAGGTGGTGACGTCTTCGGCGATCCCGGTGGCGGGGTCGGTGAGGATGCGTTTCCAGATCCCTCCCGCAGCGACATCGCGGGCGATCTTGGCGGGCAACGGTCCGTATCCGTGCAGGATGGCGGGTTCGTTGTCGAGGCCGAGGAAGGAGCCCATGGGCATGGTCAAGTAGACGGTGACCTGGCCTTGGGGTGCGCCGGTTTCCTTGCCCATCAACAAGTCCATGGTGACATCGGCCCGCTTCTGATCCAAGGTCCGGTGATCTTTCGGTAGGGCTCTGGCGATGCGGTCGATCCGGTCGTAGATCAACGAGGCTTGCAGGGCGGGGAAGAACATCCGCAGCAGGCACATGCCGTCGTCAAGGGGGATCTTCTCCACCAACCTGGCCTTGCGCTTCTCCTTATGGCGACGCTCGGCAGCCTTGGGGTCGAGCTTGGTGATGAACCGCACCGCATGCCGACGTGTCGAGGTGTAGTTGTGCGTTTCGGCGAAGGCGAGGAAGTCCTGCTCGGCGATCGCGGCGTGCACCGCAGTGAGTGTGGAGAGCAGGTCGACGATCATCAACGCTTTGCCCTCGTCGACGCGGCCTTCGGCCAGCGCCCGCAACACCACAGGCCGACCGGTGAGGTCTTCTGCGCGTTGAAGGAGGCAGGCGGCTTTGGTCTTGGAGATGGCGAGTAGTCGCATGAGGATTTCTTCGGCGAACTCACGATCACACAACTCCAGCCGAGACACGTAGTCGATCAACGCGACCGCGAAGTCCGCCGAGGCTTTCCCCATCGCGGTGAACATGACCCTCAAATAGTGGTCGGGATCTACAGGGAACATGTCCCTATTCTATCGCAGAATAATAGTGGATCATGGCTCTACAGGGTGAATTGCCAGGCGCCCAAAAGCTCGAAAACGCAACCCCAGCGAAAAGGTGAGGGCGGGCTGGAAAATGGGGTCGGCTTTACCTGGGGTGCGCGTGCCATACGCTTGTCGCGAGGGCCGGGGTTTCATCCCGTGCCCCCGGGAGGCCCAAGGGCACGCGCAAGGGGCCCCAGGTCAAGCCGACCCCCACGCTGGCACCGACGCAAGCTGGAAACCCAGCCACGAACTCACCCGCCCCCAGAAACCACGAACTCCACATAAGACTGCGCAACCACGCCAGCCGAAGTCCCCCCAGAGCGTCCGAGCAACGCCAAGGTCTCCGAAACCCACCCCGGACTGACCACAGTCGCATCGATTCCCCGAGGCAGCTCCGCCCGAGCATTCTCCACAAAGGACTCCAAGGCCGCATTGACCATCGCCCCCACCGCTCCCCGGCACATCGGCCCTTCGAACCGTCCAGCGGTCAACACGATGCGACCGCCGTCGTTCAAAGCCCGCACAGCCCGATGGAACAAGGCCAGCTGCCCGTCCAGCTTCACCTGTCGGAAATCCGCATCGGTCAGATCGAGCAACGGCTTCAGCGGCGCATGAGCCGCCGTGCACACCACGGCGTCCACGTCGGACACGGTGGCGAACAGCTTGTCGAGAGTGCTGGGATCAGCGAGGTCCACCTGAACCTCGCTGGAGCGGGAGGTGCGGACCACCTCGTGGCCGAGGTCTTCCAGCCGCGCGGAGACGGTGGAGCCGAGGATTCCGGTGGCGCCGACGACGATGATTCTCATGGGAGGAAGCCTCACCGGGAGCGCCGGGGTTAGCCAGGACACTGAGAGGGTCAGGATATGGAGCTGGGGGAGTTCCTGCGGGCGTGCCGCGCTCGGATCAGCCCGGCGGACGCGGGGGTGCCCGACTACGGCGGCAGGCGGCGGGTGCCGGGGCTGCGGCGGGAGGAACTGGCGCGGTTGGCGGGGATCAGCGTGCCGTACTACACGCGGCTGGAACAGGGGCGCGTCCGCAATGCCTCTGACTCCGTGCTGGACGCGGTGGCCAGGGTGCTGCGGCTGAGCGCCGACGAGCGGGCGCACCTCTACCGCTTGGCGCGGGGGGCGGGGCCCGCCGAGCCCGAGCGGCTGCGGCCGAGCGTGCGCTTGATGATCGAGTCCATGAAGGACGTCCCCGCGTTGGTGATGGGGCGGCGCACCGACGTGCTCGCGTGGAACCGGCTCGCGCACGCGCTGCTCGCTCCGCACCGGGACTTCGCGGCACCACAGGACGTGAACCTGGCGCGGTTGGTTTTTCTCGACCAGCACACCCGCCGCCTCTACGTCGACTACGAGCGGAAGAAGCGGGATGCCGTGGCACACCTGCGAATGGTGGCCGGGGCCTACCCGGACGACCCGGGCATCGCCGCGCTCGTCGACGAGTTGACCGCGCTCAGTGAGGACTTCGTCGCACTGTGGTCGGAGTACCCGGTGCGCAACTGCGCGTTCAACGCCCGGGAGTACGACCATCCGGTGGTGGGGCGCTTGACGTTGACCGACGAGCTGATGCTGCTCCCGGACGACGAGGGGCAGCGCGTCGTGGTGTACACGGCCGAAACCGGGTCGAATTCTGCGGCTGCTCTCGCGGCGCTCGTACACCATCTGGTTTCATAGGTCCAGCAAGGAGTTTCTCGCGCAGTCCACTGTGGAATCAACAGTCCACCCGGATTCGCTGATGTCCCTTGACGGCGGCAAAACCCCTGCGCCGCTGCGTCGTTCGGTCCTCGTTCCTGCTCCGATCGGTCGCCCTTCCGGCGTCGGTTGTCCGGAGAACCCTTTCTGCAGTTGCCTTTCCTCACCGGCCCGCCTGTGGCCGGACCTCGTTCGAGGGCACGAGGAAGGGAGTGACCAGTGAGCACCCTGCGCACCCTGGTCAAGGTCTTCGGTGTCGCCGCCGCGCTCGGTGTCGCCGCCACGGCGACCGGAACCGCCGCCGCCGCACCGGCCAAGCCGTCCGGTGATGTCTCGCCGATGATCGTCGGTGGCAGTCCGGCCACCACGCAGCAGTACCCGTGGACGGTCGCGCTGATCTACAACGGCACCCAGTGGTGCGGCGGCACGCTGGTCGCGCCGAACAAGGTCGTCACCGCGGCGCACTGCACTGTCGGCAAGGCGCCGAGCACTTGGCAGATCGCCGCCGGGCGCACCGATCTGCGCACCGGCGAGGGCGTGCTGGCCAAGGTCACCAAGATCTGGCAGCACCCGAACTACCGCAGCGTCACCCAGGGCGACGACGTCGCCGTGATGACGCTGGACCAGAACCTGCCGTACAAGACGCTGCCGCTGGCCACCGCGGCGGACTCGGGCCTGTACGCCGAGGGCACCATGGCGAAGACCCTGGGCTGGGGTGACACCACCGGCAGCGGGACCTACTCCGACACGCTGAACCAGGTCGACGTGCCGGTCACCTCGGACCAGACCTGCTCGACGGCCTACGGGACGGACTACAGGAAGGCCGCGATGGTCTGCGCCGGTTACCCCAACGGCGGCAAGGACAGCTGCCAGGCGGACTCCGGCGGTCCGCTGGTCGCGGGCGGCAAGCTCATCGGCGTCGTCTCGTGGGGCGAAGGCTGCGCCCTCGCGGGCAAGCCGGGTGTCTACGCCCGTGTCTCCTCCTACGTGGACCTGATCAAGCAGCAGCTCTGAGCGAGCGGGCGGGCGACCCCAGCGCGGTCGCCCGCCCTCGCGTTTCCCTTGTGCCCCAACGGTTATTGCCCTGAAGTGGGCGAATGTCGGACCGGCGACGTAAGGTGGGTCGTGGTTCGGGGCGGTTCGAGGGACGGGCGGTGGAGGACGAGTGTTGATCCTGATCGCCGCGCATTTCCTCGTCGCCGCACTGCTTCCCGCCGTCGCCGCGCGCTGGGGCCGGGCCGCGTTCGTCGTGGCCACCCTGCCGCCCGCGGCCGCGCTCGTGACCGCGGTGTCCTGGTCGGCGACCGTCCTCAATGGAGCCCCGCCCACGGAGTCGCTGAGCTGGGCGCCGACGATCGGGCTCGACCTGACGCTGCGGCTGGACCCGCTCGCGCTGCTGATGATCGTCCTGGTGTCCGGGGTCGGCGCGCTGGTCTTCGTCTACTACGCGGCCTACACCCCGCCCGAAGGCATCGGGCGGCACTCGGCGCTGCTGGTGGTCTTCGCGGGATCGATGTTCGGGTTGGTCACCGCCGACGACGTGTTCTCCCTCTACGTCTTCTGGGAGTTCACCACCGTCTGCTCCTTCCTGCTGGTCGGCGGGCTCGGGCTGACCAGGGCCGCGCGCCGCTCGGCCACGCAGGCGCTGCTGGTCACCGGGTTCGGCGGGCTGGCGATGCTGCTCGGGCTGATCCTGCTCGGCACCGCCGCGGGCACGTTCCGGATCTCCGCGATCGTGGCGTACCCGCCGTCCGGCGCGGTGGTCGAGGTCGCGGTCGTCCTGCTGCTCGTCGGCGCGCTGACGAAGTCCGCCCAGGTGCCGTTCCACCCGTGGCTGCCCGCGGCGATGGTCGCGCCGACGCCGGTCAGCGCCTACCTGCACGCCGCCGCGATGGTGAAGGCGGGCGTGTACCTCGTCGCCCGGTTCGCGCCCGGCTTCGCGGACCTGCCCGCGTGGTGGATTCCCTTGGTGGTGCTGGGTTCGTGGACGATGGTGCTCGGCGGTGTCCGGGCGCTGCGGGAGCACGACCTGAAGAAGCTGCTGGCGTTCGGCACGGTCAGCCAGCTCGGTTTCCTGATCGTGCTGCTGGGCGTCGGTGAGCACGTCGCGGCTGTCGCGGGCGCGACGATGGTGCTGGCGCACGGGTTGTTCAAGTCCGCGTTGTTCCTCGCGGTCGGTGTGATCGACAAGCGCACCGGCACCAGGGACGTCCGGGAGCTCTCCGGGCTGGGCGCGCGGTGGCCGGCGTTCACCGGCTTCGTCGTGCTCGCGGCGGCGTCCATGGCCGGCGCGCCACCGCTGCTGGGCTTCGTCGGGAAGGAAGCCGCGTTCGAGGCGCTGCTGGGGGAGCCGTTCGTGCTCGCCGTCCTGGTGCTCGGTTCGGCGTTGACGGTCGCGTACAGCCTGCGTTTCCTCATCGGCGCGTTCGGCAGCAAACCCGGAGTATCCCTTGTGGACAGTGAGAAGCCGGGAGCGGTGCTCGCCGGGCCGGTGGTGATCCCCGCGCTGGCCGGGCTCGTGTTGGCCTTCGCGCCGGGCGTCGTCGAGCCGGTGATCGCGGGCTACGCGTCGGCGTATCCGGTCGCCGAACCGTATGGATTGGCTCTGTGGCACGGTTTCACGGTGCCGCTGCTGCTGTCGGCGGTGGTGCTCGGCGGTGGCTACCTGGTGCACCGCTTCGCCACCGGGCACCCCGGCAGGCTTCCCGAGGCGCTGCACGCGCAGACCGGCTACGACCGCGTGGTGATGGCCCTGGACAGCGTGGCGCGCGGGGTCACCGGCCGGTTGCAGGCCGGTTCGGTCCCGGTCTACCTGGGCGTGATCCTGGTGGTCGCGGTCGTGGTGCCCGGCGCGGGACTGCTCGCGGGCCTGACGCCGCTGCCGCGCACGCAGTGGTTCGACTCGTGGTTGCAGGTGCCGCTCGCCGTGGCTGTCCTCGTCGCCGCCGGGCTCGCCGTGCTGGCGCGGCGCAGGCTCACCGCGGTGCTGGTGACCGGCGTGATCGGCTACGGCATCGCCGCCCTGTTCCTGGTGGACGGCGGGCCGGACCTGGCGCTCGCGCAGTTCCTGGTGGAGTCGCTGACCCTGGTGGTGTTCGTCTTCGTGCTGCGCCGGATGCCGACGAGGTTCACCGAGGAGCGCCGCCCGCTGACCGAGGGCCGATGGGTGAAGGCCGTCGTCGCGTGCGTGGCGGGCACCTTCGTCGCGGTGTTGGCGGTGCTGTTCTCCGCCAACCGGGACGGCCTGCCCGAGGCGAGCGTGGAGTACATCCAGCGCGCCAAGGAGGACGCGGGGGCGAGCAACGTGGTGAACGCGATCATCGTGGACTTCCGCGCGTTCGACACGGTCGGCGAGATCGCGGTGCTCGCGGTCGCGGCGACCGGCGCGGCGAGCCTGATCCTGGCCTCGCAGCGGGCTCGGCGGAAGGCGGACCGATGAGCCGGGAACCGTGGTGGGAGTGGGACGCGCCGCGCGAGCGCTGGCTGCTCACCGAGCAGGACTGCAACGGCTGGCCGAGGTCGCTGCTGCTCGAGGTGTGCGCGCGGATCGTGTTCCCGACGGTGCTCGTGCTGTCGGTCTACCTGCTCTTCGCCGGGCACGACAACAGCGGCGGCGGATTCACCGGCGGGCTCGTGGCCGGGCTGGCGTTCGTGCTGCGCTACCTCGCGGGCGGCAAGGTCGAGCTGACCGCCGTGGTCCGGGTGCGCCCGCCGGTGGTGATCGGCGCCGGGCTGAGCATCGCGGTGATCACCGCGCTGGTGCCGACGCTGTTCGGGCTGCCGGTGCTCACCACGGACGTCTGGCAGTTCGGCCCGGTCAAGCTCGCAACCAGCCTGTTCCTGGACGTCGGCGTGTACCTGTTGATCGTGGGCGTGGTGGTCGACCTGCTCGGCACCCTCGGCGTGAGCCTGGAGGAGGACCGGTGACGATCAACATCACCATGGCGGTCCTGCTGGCCGGGCTCTACTCCGTGGGCTTCTACCTGTTGATGCAGCGCTCCCTGGTGCGGGTGATCCTGGGCATCGTCATCCTCGGCCACGGCGCCAACCTGTTCCTCCAGGGCGCGGGCGGACCGCCCGGAGTGCCGCCGTTCGCCGGGCTCGCCGCACCGGAGGTCATGGTCGACCCGTTGCCGCAGGCCATGGCGCTGACGGCGATCGTGATCACCTTCGCGCTGACCACCTTCCTGCTGGCGCTGGCTTTCCGGTCGTTCGTGCTGCTCGGGCACGACGAGGTGCAGGACGACGTGGAGGACCGCCGCGTCGGCACCACCGCCGAGCGCAACGACCTCGTGCAGGAGGCCGCCCCGTGAGCATCCTGGTCGCGCTCCCGGTCCTGCTGCCCCTGCTCGCGGCCGCGTTGTCGTTGGTGTTCAACACCTTCCCGCGAGTCCAGCGCGTGCTCGGCGTACTGGTGCTCTCGGCGATCGTGGTCGACGCGGCGGTGCTGCTGGCGCACGTCGACCGCGCGGGTCCGGTGGTGCTGCGGATGGGCGGCTACGGCCCGCCGATCGGGATCACCCTGGTCGCCGACCGGCTCTCGGCGTTGCTGCTGCTGGTTTCCGCCATCGTCACGCTGGCCGTGCTGGTCTTCTCGATCGGCCAGCGGATCACCGACTACGGCCGCGACACCGCGTCGAACACCTTCCACCCCATGTACCTCGTGCTGTGCGCGGGGGTCGCGCTCTGCTACGTCACCGGCGACCTGTTCACGCTGTTCGTCGGGTTCGAGATCATGCTGTCCGCGTCCTACGTGCTGATCACCAGGCGCACCACGGCACAGCGGGTCCGCGCGGGCATGACCTACGTGATCGTCAGCCTGACCTCCTCGCTGCTGTTCATCACGATGATCGCGCTGGTCTACGCGGCGACCGGCACGGTGAACCTGGCCGACCTCGCGGACAAGGTGGCCGCGCTGCCGCCGGGCATCCGGACCAGCCTCGGGTTGTTCACCGTGGTGGTGTTCGGCATCAAGGCCGCGTTGGTGCCACTGCACTTCTGGTTGCCGGACAGCTATCCCACCGCGCCCGCGCCGGTGACCGCGGTGTTCGCCGGGCTGCTCACCAAGGTCGGCGTGTACGCGCTGATCCGGACCCAGACGCTGATCTTCACCAGCGAGGCGATCTGGACGCTGCTGCTGGTGACCGCGCTGCTGACGATGCTCGTCGGAGCCCTGGGAGCGTTGGCGCAGAACGATATCAACCGGATGATGTCCTTCCTGCTGGTCAGCCACATCGGCTACATGCTCTTCGGTCTCGCGCTCTACACCGAGATCGGTCTGACCGGCGTGATCCTCTACGTGGTGCACCACATCACCGTGCAGGCTTCCCTGTTCCTGGTCGGCGGTCTGATCACGCGGCACACCGGGACCGTGTCGCTGCGCGCGATGTCGGGTGTTGCCACGGCTTATCCCTTGGTGGCCGTGCTGTTCGCCATTTCGGCGTTGAGCCTCGCGGGGGTGCCGCCGTTCTCGGGCTTCGTCGCGAAGATCGCGCTGCTGCGGGCGGGTGCGGAGTCGGCGACGTTCACCGCCTACCTGGTGACCGGTGGCGCGGTGCTGACCAGCCTGCTCAGCCTGTACGCGGTGACCAAGATCTGGGTCGGCGCGTTCTGGGGCGAGGCGCGGCCGCCGTACGAGGACCCCGATCCCACAGACGAGGTCACCGTGGGCACCGGGAACACCTCGCGCGGCATGGTCACCGCGACTGGGGCGCTCGTCGCGGCGGGGGTGGCGATCGCGGTCTTCGCCGGGCCGCTTGCCGGGGTCAGCGGGCGCGCCGCGAACGACCTGATCGACGGGAAGTCCTACCGCGAGGCCGTTCTGGGGGCCGCCCGATGATCTCGACGTTCGTCTGGCTGGTCGTGGTCTGGCTGATGCTGTGGGGCTCCGCCGACCTCGGGCTGGTGCTGCTCGGCGCGGTGGTGGCGGCGGGCGTGCTCCTGCTCTACCCGCTGCCGCCGGTGCGGTCGCGGGTGCTGCGGCGCCCGCACCGCCTGGTCGGGCTCGGGCTGTTCCTGGTGGCGGACCTGGTGATCTCCGGTATCCGGGTCGCGTGGGACGCGGCGCGGTACGGGCGGAAGGTGCGCGCGGCGGTGATCGCGGTGCCCGTGCTCTCCGACGAGGACTACGTGATCGCCACGGCGGCGAACCTGTTGTCGTTGGGGCCGGGCAAGTTCGTGCTCCAGCTCGATCGGCGGGAGCGGGTCTTCTACGTCTACGCCCTCGGGGTGCGCTCGGCCGCGGAGGTGGACCGCGCGCGGGCGGACGTGCTCGGCCTGCAACGCCGGGTGATCAAGGCATTCGGGGAGCCGGGATGAGCGTTGTCTTCACGATCACCTTCGGATTGCTGGTACTTGCCGGGATGCTGACGCTGGTCCGGCTCGTGCGCGGGCCGAGAACGCTGGACCGCGTCCTCGCGGTGGACGTCCTCGTGGTGCTGATCGCGTGCGGGGTCGCCGTGGAGATGGCGCAGTCGGGGCGGGCGATGAACATCGCGCTGTTGCTGGCGATCACTCTGCTGGGCTTCCTCGGTTCGATCGGCGCGGTCCGGCTCATCGAGGGCAGGAAGGACCAGCGATGAACGTGCTCTCCGCGGTCCTCCTGCTCAGCGGCGCGCTGTTCTGCGTGCTCGGCGCGGTGGGCATGCTGCGGCTGCCGGACGTGCCGAGCCGCCTGCAGGCGGCGACCAAACCGCAGACCCTGGGGCTGCTGCTGATCCTCGTGGGCACAGCACTGCGACTGCCCCCGTCGTACGCGGTCGGGTTGGCGTTGGTCGCACTGTTCCAGATGCTGACCGCGCCGGTGCTCTCGCAGTTCCTCGGGCGCGCTGCCTATCGCACGGGAGCCGTGGACGAGTCGACGCTGCTGTGCGACGACCTCAAGTCCGTGCGGGATAACGACGCAGAGTCGGGTTCAGCGTCACCAGGAGCGTGACCGCCGCGATCCCGCCCGTGCAGGTGAGCACGGCGGCGGTGGGCGGCAGCGCCGCGGCGAGCTGGCCGCCGATGAGGGAACCGAGGCCGAACGCGGCGCCGACCACGAGCGTGAGCACGCTGCCCAGCCTGCCGCGCAGCTCGTCCGGGGTGATCAGCATCTGGTGCGTGCTGATCGTGGTGTTCGCGGTCGGCGCGAGCAGGGCCATCAGTCCAAAAAGGACACCGATCAGATAGCCGCTGTCGAACAACAACGTCAACGGGGTCAGCAGCGTCACACCCCAGAACACGCCGACGATCGACAGGTACGGGCTCAACCGCTCGCACAGCGCGGGCGCGAACAGCGAGCCCACGATCCCGCCGACGCCCAGCATCGCCGCCATGACGCCCAGCTCCGCCTCGGGGATTCCTTTCCCGTGCGCCAGCACCAGGACGACCAGGTAGAAGCCCGCGAAGAACATGTTCAGCACGGCCGCGCAGATCGTGGTCACGCGGATCTCCTTGCGCTGCCACACCCACCGCAGCCCTTCGGCGATCTCCCGGCCGAGGTGCGGCTTCTCGGTGCTGACGCGTTCGCGCGCGGGAACGCGGAGGAACAGCAGCGCGAAGAAGCCGATCACATGCGTGATCATGTCCAGCAGGAAGGGAAAGGTCCTGTTCAGTCCATAAAGGACACCGCCGAGCGCCTTGCCGCCCGAGTCGCCGAGCGCGCTGCGCGCCGCGTTGAGCCCGATCGCCGTGGAGAGCTGGTTCTCCGCGACGAGGTTCGGCAGGCACGCGTCCTCGGCGGGCTCGAACAGCGCGCGGCAGATGCCCATCACCGCCGCGACCGCGACCAGGTGCGGTACCGGCACGACGTCCCAGAACAGCCCCGCGACCAGGCTGCCGAGCGAGACCGCCTGTGCCGCCTCGCACCACACCATGATCTTCTTGCGGTCCCAGCGGTCGACCAGCGCGCCCGCGGGCAGGCCGACCAGCACCTGGCCGAGCGACTCCACCGCGACGATCGCGCCCGCGACCACCGGCGAGCCGGTGATCACCAGCGCCAGCAACGGGAACGCGAACGACGTCGCGCTGAAGCCGACCTCGGCCAGGGCCTGGCTGCTCCACAGGATCGTGTAGTTCCTGTTGCGGGACAGGGGAACTGTCGTGGTCATCGGCAGTCCTCAGCGATCCCGCGCAGTGCGGCTCCGAAGTCGGCGGCTACCTCGGCGACCGCCTCCGTGTCGTGGCAGTACCAGGAGAAGCCGAGCACCCCGTCGGAGACCTCGCCGACCACGTCGACCTGGTGCCCGCCGCCGTCGCGGGGATCGAGGTCGGCGCCGATCGAGGGAAGCGCGGTCCGGTACAGGCTGTGCTCGGCGTCCTGGGCCTTGGAGTCGAACTGGCCCAGGTAGTTGAACGAGATCTGCGGTCCGGTTCCGCTTTCCGGCATTCCGCCGAGGTATCGGAGTGCTCCGTAGCCGAACCCGTTGCCCGGCACCTTGCGCAGCTGTTTGCGCACCGACTTCACCAGCTCCCGCCAGCCGCCTTCGGGCACGGTCAGCGTGACGGGGTACACCGTGGTGAACCAGCCGACCGTGCTGCTCAGGTCCACCCCGTCCAGCACGTCCTCCCGACCATGTCCTTCCAGGACAATGGAAACGCGCTTCTCACCGGTCCACCGCGACAGTGCCCAAGCGAGCGCCGCCAGCAGCACGTCGTTGATCCGTGTGCGGTAGGCGGTGGGTGCGCCGCGCAGCAGCGCTTCGGTGTCCTCCGCGCTGAGCAGCACCGGGACCGCGCCCGGCTCGCCTTGGTGGACTGGAAGTTCGGCGGCGTCCATGGCGGAGGCCCAGTACGCGCGCTCGTGGTCGAGTCCGCCCTGAGCGACGAACTCTTCGAGCCGCCGCGACCAGTCGCGGAATGACGTGGTCTTCCCGCCCAGGTCGATCTTCTCGCCGCGAAGTGCCTGGTGGTATGCCTTGTCGAGGTCGTCCAGCAGGATTCGCCACGACACGCCGTCCACGACGAGGTGGTGCGCGACGAGGAAGAGCTTTTCGTCGTCGAACAGCACCGCCTTGAACAGCGGTCCGGTGCCGAGGTTGAAACTCGCGTGCACCTCGTCGGCGACGGCCTCCATGTCGTCCTTTGTAGACAGTGTGAGGATGTCGACCGGGTTCACCTCGGCGTTGTACTGGTGCCACTGGCCGTCGCGCTGTTCGAACCGCATGCGCAGCGCGTCGTGGTGTGCCAGCAAGGCGTTCAGGGCTTGGCGGAGCGCGTCCACATTCGGTCGGTCCGCTAGCTCCACGAAGTGGGACTGGTTGAAGTGGTGCGGATTCACGCGGTCCGAGCCGAAGAACCAGTGCTGGATCGGCGTCAACGGGACATCGCCCACCACGTCCGCCCGGTCGGCTTCGTCCTTGAGCGGCTGGACGTGCGGGGCGAGCGCGCCGATCGTCTGGTGCAGGAACAACTCCTTGGTGGCCAGGCGGAGTCCGGCCTGCCGCGCCCGCGCGGACACCTGGATGCTGAGGATGGAGTCGCCGCCGAGGCTGAAGAAGTTGTCCGCCACGCCGACCCGCTCCAACCCGAGCACATCCGCCCAGATCTCGGCCAACGTGGCCTCGACGGGAGTGCTCGGTGCGACGTACTCCGCCTGCGCCGTGCTCAGATCCGGCTCCGGCAACGCCCTTCGATCCAGCTTCCCGTTCGTCGTCATCGGCAGCTCGTCGAGCACCACGAACGCGGCGGGCACCATGTACTCCGGCAGCGACTCGGCGAGGTGCTCGCGCAGCCCCGCGCTGTCGCCGACCACGTACGCGACCAGGCGGTTGGCTTGGGCGATCACCGCTGCCTGGGTCACCGATGGGTGGGCGAGGAGAGCGGTTTCGATCTCGCCCAGTTCGATGCGGAAGCCCCGGACCTTGACCTGTTCGTCGGCGCGGCCCACGAAGTGCAGGTCTCCAGCGAGGCTCCACCGGACGATGTCGCCGGAGCGGTACATGCGCGAACCGGACTCGAAGGGGTTGGCGACGAAGCGTTCCGCGGTCAGGTCCGGCCGCGAGAGGTAGCCGCGTGCCAGGCCGTCCCCGGCGACGTACAGCTCACCGGGAACCCCGATCGGCACCGGGTTGAGCGCGGCGTCGAGCACGTAGACCCGGGTGTTCGGGATCGGCTTGCCGATCGGCGGGAGCGCACCGGGCACGAGGGGCTCGCTCCACGTCGTGACCACTGTGGACTCTGTCGGCCCGTATGCGTTGATCATGTGGCGTCCGGGAGCCCACGTCGAGGTCAGCTCCGCCGAACACGCGTCTCCGCCGACGACCAGTGTTCGCAACGATGGAAGATCATCGTCCACAGTGGCCAGTGCGACGGGTGGGATCAGCGCGTGGGTGACGCCGTGCGTGTTGATCACCTCGGCGAGCTGGTCACCGAGGAGTGGGCCGGGCGGAGGCACCACGAGCGCGGCGCCGACCGGCAACGACATGCACAACTCCAGCACGGAAGCGTCGAAGCTGGGGGAGGAGAACTCCAGCACGCGGTCACCCGCACGCACATCGAAGCGTTCCGCCTCGGCCGCCGAGAAGCTGGCGAGGCCGCGGTGCGAGACGACAACACCCTTGGGGCGCCCCGTCGAACCCGATGTGTAGATCACGTACGCCGCGTTGTCCGGCTGCGGACGAACGTCCAGATCGGAATCGTCCATTGTGGACGCTTCTTCGACGTTGTCGAGGACAAATACCGGGTTCGCGTCGGCGAGCATGAACTCGATCCGCTCGGCCGGGTAAGCCGGGTCGACGGGTAGGAACGCCGCGCCGGTCTTCGCCACGGCCAGCTCCGCGATGATGATGTCCACCGAGCGGGGCAGCATGACCGCGACGATCCGCTCTGGCCCGGCACCTTGCGTGATCAGATGCCTGGCCAGGCGGTTCGCTCGCGCGTTGAGGTCGGAGAAGCTCATCCAGCCGCCGTCGAACACCAGCGCGGGTTCGTCCGGTGTCCTGTCGACCTGTGCTTCCACCAGCTCTGCGAAGGTCATCGGCTCGATCTCACGCTCAGTGTCGTTCCACGTGGTGATGAGGCGGCGCTCTTCGTGTTCGGTGAGCACGGGGAGTTGGGACAACGGACGATCTGGGTTCGCGGCGATGCCTTGCAGCACAACGGAGAGCTGATCAGCCAGCCGCTGGACCGTGGCGTGGTCGAACAGGTCCGCGTTGTAGTTGATCACACCGGTGAGACCGGGCTCGTAGAACTCCACGGTGAGGTCGAGGCTTGCCGAGGTCACGGGCAGCTCGACGTCTTCGGCCTCCAGACCCAGCAGTCCCTCGGCGTGGCCAGGCAGGTTCTGCAGCACCACCATCGCCTGGAACAGCGGCGTCCTGCTGGTGTCGCGGTCCGGTTGCACGGCGTCGACGACGCGCTCGAACGGGACGTCCTGGTTGGCGAAAGCGTCGAGCACCGTTTCCTTGACACCGCCGAGGAACTCCGTGAACGTCCTCTCTGAGTCCACAATGGACCGCAGCGTGAGGGTGTTGACGAAGAACCCGACCAGCCGCTCCAACTCCGCGCGCTCGCGGCCGGAGGCGACCGTGCCGACCGCGACGTCGCGCTGGCCGGACCAGCGGTGGAACAACACCTTGCACGCGGCGACCAGCACCATGAACAGCGTGCCGTCCTGGCGCCGCGCCAAGTCCCGGAGCTGATCGGCTCCAGGCACGACGAACTCCACGTTGCCGCCGTTGGTCGTGTGCACAGCGGGACGAGGCCGGTCGGTCGGCAGTTCCAGTGGTGCGACGCCGTCGAGCTGCCGCTTCCAGTAACCGAGCTGCGTCTCCAGCACATCGGCCCGACCGCGCTGCCACGCGGCGAAGTCGGCGTACTGCACCGGGAGCTCCGACAGTCGCGCTCGCACACCCAGAAGCTCGGCCCGGTACAGCTCGGCCAGATCACCCGTGATCACGCCGCCGGACCAGCCGTCGGTGACGATGTGGTGCATGGTCAGCGCGAGCACGTGCTCCCGCGGATCGGTGCGGAACAGCACGGCGCGCAGGAGCGGCCCAGTGGTGAGGTCGAACGGTTTCGTGCTCTCCTCCGCGAGCGCGGCGTCGAGGTCATTCGTGTCGATCACCGGAATCCGGATGGGCTCCGGCGGGTGGATTCGCTGGACTCCGCGTCCGTCCACGGCTTCGAACGTCGTGCGCAGCGACTCGTGCCGGGCGACCAGCCTCGACATCGCGCGGCTCAACGCGGCGACGTCCAGGTCACCACGCAGGCGGACAGCGAGCGGCGTCAGGTACTCCGTGCTGTCCGGATCGAAGTCGTTGAGGAACCACAGCCGTTGCTGCGCAAAGGAAAGCGGCAGGTTCGCGTCGCGGGGCACGATCGGGATCGCCTCCGCCGCGGTGTGCCCGGTGATCGCGGCGGTCAGCTCGGCGACCGTGGGGTTGCTGAACAGCTCGCGCGGGGAGATCTCCACGTCGAAGGCCGCGCGCACGCGTGACGTGACCCGGATGCTCAGGATCGAGTCGCCGCCGAGCGTGAAGAAGTTGTCGTTCACCCCGACCGCCGTGCCCAGCACCTCCGCCCAGATCTCGGCCATGGTGCGCTCTTCGTCCGTGCGCGGAGCCACCCCGCTCGCCGCCTCCCGCTCCGGCGCGGGCAGGGCCCTACGATCCAACTTCCCATTCGCACTCATCGGCAGCTCGTCCAACACCACGAACGCCGACGGCACCATGTACTCCGGCAACGTGCTCTTCAAGTACTCGCGCACGTCTTCGACAATCATTCCCAATGACGCGTTTGGTGCGTTAGATTCCCTGAATGAGTCATTGGGGGAGTTAGAGGCCCTGAATGACTCATTCAGGGAGTTAGACGCACCAAACGCGGCGTTGATCTTGGGGGTTAGGTAGGCGACCAGGCGTTTGGTGTCGGGGGTGGGGGAGTGGGCGATGACGGCGGCTTGGGAGATGGAGGGGTGGGTTAGGAGGGCGGTTTCGATCTCGCCCAGTTCGATGCGGAATCCGCGGATCTTGACCTGGTCGTCGGCGCGGCCTACGAAGTGCAGGTCTCCGGCAAGGCTCCAGCGGACGATGTCACCGGTGCGGTACATGCGCGAACCCGGCTCGAAGGGGTTGGCGACGAAGCGCGAAGCGGTGAGGGCCGGACGCGAGAGATAACCGCGGGCGAGGCCGACACCCGCGACGTACAGCTCACCGGCGACACCGGGCGGCACGGGCCGAAGCGCGGAGTCCAGCACGTACGCGCGGGTGTTGCGGATCGGGCCGCCGATCGCCGGAACAGCGCCGGGAACGAGTGCGGAACTCCACGTCGACACCACGGTCGCCTCGGTCGGCCCGTACGCGTTGATCATGCGGCGACCCGGGGCCCACCGCGCAACCAGCTCGGCCGAGCATGCGTCACCGCCGACGACCAACGTCCGCAACGACGGCAGATCACTGTCCACAGTGGCCAGTGCGACAGGCGGGATCAGCGCGTGCGTCACGCCACGAGAGTTGATCACGTCGGAGAGCTGGGAGCCGACGAGCGGGCCGGGCGGCGGAACAACAAGGGAAGCGCCCGCGGTGAGCGACATGCAGAGCTCCAGCACGGACGCGTCGAAGCTCGGCGAGGAGAACTCCAGCACCCGATCGCCCGGAGAGACATCGAAGTGTGAGACCTCGGCGGAAGCGAAGCTGGCCAGGCCCGCGTGGGAGACCGCGACGCCCTTCGGCCTGCCCGTGGAACCCGACGTGTAGATCACGTACGCCGTGTTCGACGGATGCAGTTCGACCACGGGATCGCTGTCGTCGTCGGAGAGCGAGTCCAGATCCCGCGGCGTCAGCACCGCCAGTGGACTCGCGTCCTCCAGCATGAACGCGATGCGCTCAGCCGGATAATCGGGATCGATCGGCAGGTAGGCGGCGCCCGCCTTCATCACGGCGAGCTGCGCGACGATGATGTCCACCGAGCGCGGCAACAAGAGAGCGATCAGCTTCTCCGGCCCGGCGCCCAAAGAGATCAGCTTGTGCGCCAGACGGTTCGCGCGTGCGTTGAGGTCCGAATAGGACAGTGCCTCATCGCTCACCACCGCGACAGCGGACGGAGTCCGTGAGACCTGAGCCCGGAACAACGAAGGGAACGTTGCCGGAGCCACGTCGTGGGCGGTGGCGTTCCATTCGACCAGAACGCGTGTGCGCTCCTCGGCCGACATCCACGGCAGCTCGCCGAGCGGGCGGTCCGGGTTCTCCGCGATCCCCGTCAGCAGCAGCTCCAAGCGCCCCGCGAGTGTGTCCATAGTGGACGAATCGAAGAGCTTGGGGTCATAGGCCAGCTCGATCCGGAGCACCGGGTTGTCGTCGTCCAGGTAGGCCGCGACGCTGAGCGGGAAGTTGGTGATGTCCAAGCCCTCCGCCGCGCCGAGCCGCGGAGCGCCGTCCAGGTCACCGCCGCTCATCGGGTAGTTCTCGAACGCCAGCATGCTGTCGAACAGCCGCACGCCACCGACGATGCTCTGGAGCTGGGCCAGCGACACGAAGTCGAACCGCCGCGACTCGCTCTGCCCGATCTGCAACGCCCGCAGCCACGCGAGCGTGTTCTCGTTGTCCCGCACGCCAACCCGGGTCGGCACGGTGTTGATGAACATGCCGACGATCGACTCGGCGCCGGGAAGTTCGGCGGGGCGTCCGGACACCGTCGTGCCGAACACGACGTCCTGTTCACCGCTGTAGCGGGCCAGCAACAGCGCCCACGCGCCCTGCACCAGCGTGTTCACCGTCAGCCCACCGGAGCGCGCGACCGCGTTGAGCTTGTCGGCCTGGAGGGACAGCCGCACCGAAGCCGTGGATTCCGAGCGGTGCGCGTCCACCGGCGCGCGGTCGAAGGGCAGCGCGGTCGGGGTCTCGAAGCCCTCCAAGACGCGGCGCCAATGCTCCGACGCCGCCGAAGTGGACTGCTCACCGAGCCACCGGAGATAGTCGGAGAACGGCCGTCGTGACGCAGGGGAGGGCTTGCCGACGTACTCTTCGATGACCTCGCCGAAAACCTGCGACGTGCTCCACCCGTCCAGCAGGATGTGGTGCGAAGTCCACAGTAGATCGATCTCGTCGTCGGAGACGCGGCCGATCGTGAGCCGCATGAGCGGCGCGGCCGTCATGTCCATACCGGCGGAGCGGTCGGCCTCGACGTCGACCTCCGAGTAGCTGATCGGCAGCGTCACATCGCGGTGCACGACCTGGAGTGGTTCGTCCACGCCTTCCCACACCACGGACGTGCGCAGGATCGGGGTGCGGTCGACGACGCGTTGCCACGCCTCGCCCAGCAACCGTGGGTCGGAGACGCCGGACAACCGCATCCTGGTCTGGTTGAAGTAGGCGGTGGTGTCCGTGTCCACCAAGCTGTGGAACAACATTCCCGCCTGCAAAGGCGTCAGCGGGTAGATGTCCTCGACATCGCCGATCGCGTCGACCTGGTCCTGGGTGAGCTTCGCCAGCGGGAAGTCCGACGGCGTGCGGCCACTAACTCCTGGCTGGGCGCAGTGCTCGATGATCTCCCGCAGCGCCCGCACCATCGCTTCGGCGACGCGCCGCACCGTGGCTTCGTCGTGGACCTCGGCGGAGTACTCCCAGTCGAGCCGGAGCACGCCGTCCTCGACGCCACCGGTGATGTCGAGCAGGTGCCCGCGCTCGGCGTCATCAGGCTGGTTCTGCCCGATTTCCGCGCAGCGAGCGCGAATCAGGCCGCTTCCCTCATCGCCCACGCCGAACGAGCCGTGGTAGTTGAAGCAGATCTCCGGCAGCTCGTGCCGGTTGAGACCGCCCCGGAGGTAGCGCAGCGCCTCGAAGCTGAGGCCGCGGTGCGGGATCGCCCGGAGCTGTTCCTTGACGGACTTGAGCGTCGGACCCCAGCCCTCGTCGGGGATGACCAGCGCGACCGGGAACTGGCTGGTGAACCAGCCGATCGTGCGCGAGAGGTCGACACCGTCCAAGATCTCCTCGCGGCCGTGTCCCTCCAGCGTGATCCGTGCGGTGTTCGAGCCCGTCCAGTCCGCGACAGCCCGGCCGAGCGCGCTCAGCAGCACGTCGTTCACCTGCGTCCGGTAGACGCCAGGAACGTTGTGCAGCAACGCGTTCGTCTCATCCTCGGTCAGGCTGACGGAGACGCCACGCGCTGTGCCGACCGTGTTACCACCGTTGTGGTCGACCGGGATCGGCTCGGCTTCGGGCAGTGCCGACCAGTGGGGTAGAGCGTCGTCCAGCTGTCCACTGTGGACGTGCTCGGCGAGGAGCTTCGCCCAGCCCCGGAAGCTCGTGCTCTTGACGCCGAGGTCGACGGTCTTGCCCTCGGCGGCCTGGGCATAGGCCGTCTCCAGGTCCTCCAGCAGGATTCGCCACGACACACCGTCGATCACGAGGTGGTGTGCCGCAATGAACAGACGCGGCGCCGGTTCACGGAACAGGATCACTAGGAACAACCGTCCATCATGGACGTCCATAGTGGACTGAATGGTGTACGCGTCGCCGTCGATGGACAGCACGTCGTAGTCGTCGCCGAGGTCCTGGCTCAGCCCGTTGAACCGGCTGCGCAGTGCTTCGTGGTGGTGCGCCACAGCGGACAACGCGGTCCGCAGCGCGTCCTCGTCGACGTCGGGAGCCAGCTCGACGTGCATGGACATCGTGTAGTGCTTCGCCGGGTCCTGTGTCGCGAAGAACCACTGCTGGATCGGCGTCAGCGGCACCGGGCCGGTGATCACCTCGTCGACGCGTTCGGCCACCACGTCCGGGGTGACCCCGACCGCGAGTTCGGCGATGGTCTGCCGGAGGAAGATGTCCTTCGACGTGACCCGCAATCCCGCCTGCCGCGCCCGTGACACCACCTGCATGCTCAGGATGGAGTCGCCGCCGAGGCCGAAGAAGTTGTCCCGCGCGCCGACCCGCTCGACCCCGAGCACATCGGCCCAGATCGCCGCGAGCTGTGCCTCGACCCCCGCTTCGGGCTCGACGAAGCCGATAACGGACTGTGCCTCCACGTCGGGCAGCGCGCGT
This sequence comes from Allokutzneria sp. A3M-2-11 16, assembly GCF_024213555.1. Taxonomy (GTDB): domain Bacteria; phylum Actinomycetota; class Actinomycetes; order Mycobacteriales; family Pseudonocardiaceae; genus Allokutzneria. Next base: position 128,359 of record NZ_JANAVO010000012.1, read on the forward strand.
CGGTCGATCTTCCCGCTCGGAGTGAGCGGCATCTGGTCCAGCGCCACGAAGACGCTGGGGATCATGTACTCCGGCAGCGTCCGCGCGAGGTGATCACGCAGGTCCTCGCCTGACGTGGTGTAGGCGAGGAGACGGTTCTCGCGTGCCACCACCGCCGCCTCGGTGACGGAGGGGTGGGCGAGGAGCGCGGTTTCGATCTCGCCGAGTTCGATGCGGTGGCCACGGATCTTGACCTGGTTGTCGGTGCGGCCGAGGTAGTCGAGAACACCTGACGCGGTCCAGCGGACGCGGTCGCCGGTGGCGTACATACGCGATCCGGGCTCGAAGGGGTTGGCGACGAAGCGGGACGCGGTCAGACCTGGGCGGTTGAGATAGCCGCGAGCGAGTTGGACACCGGCCAGGTACAGCTCGCCGGGGACTCCGATCGGTGTCGGGCGCAGCGAGCCGTCGAGCACGTATGCCTGGAGGTTGCGGAGCGGACGGCCGATCACGGGCCGCTCCCCGGCCAAACGCGTGGACACCGCGTCCACGGTGACTTCGGTGGGACCGTAGTAGTTGTAGGTGGTCGTGGTGTCCATAGTGGACAACTCGCGCCACAGTGGTTCGCTGACCGCCTCGCCACCGAGGGACAGGATCTTCGGCTTGTGCTGCCCCGAGAGCAGGCCCGCCGGGATCAGCTGCTGTGCGTACGACGAGGTGAGGTCCAGGAAGTCGATCTCACAGCGCTGGACGTACTCGGCGAACAGGTGCGGTTCCATGCGGACGGAGTCGGAGATCACGTGCAACTCGTGGCCGTCCGCGAGGAGCACGAGACCTTCGAGTGACGTGTCGAAGGAGAACACCGCGGACAGTGCGACTCTCAGCCGTTCTCCGCCGGCATCGGCCACGAAGTCGTTGCGGTGGCTGACAAGCAGGTTCACCAGGCCCGCGTGCGCGACCACCACGCCCTTTGGCTTGCCGGTCGAGCCCGAGGTGTAGATGACGTAGGCGGCGTGCTCGGGAAGCGGGTCGGCCAGCGGCGTGTCCGGCTCATCGGAGCAGTCAGGGAGCTCCATCAGCACCAGTTCGGGCCGGGCGTCGGCAAGCATGAACTCGATGCGCTCGGCGGGCAGCTTCGGGTCGATCGGCAGGTACGCCGCGCCCGCCTTCTGCACCGCGATGATCGCGATCACCATGTCCGCGGAGCGCGGCAGGCGCAGTGCGACGATCTTCTCCGGCCCCGCCTCCCGACGAACGAGCCGGTGGGCAAGGCGGTTCGTGAGCGCGTCCAGCTCCGCGAAGCTGTAGCGCTGCTCCTCGAACACCAGCGCCGTGGCGTCCGGGGTGCGAGCGGCCTGGGCCTGGAACATCGCGGGGAAGGTCGACTTCGGCACTTCGAGAGCTGTGGAGTTCCACGTCGTCAGAACGCGCGTGCGCTCGGACTCGGTCATCAGCGGCAGGGCGGAGAGCGGGCGGTCCGGGTCGGCGGCGATCGCGGTCAGCAGGACGACGAGGTGTTCGGTGAACCGCGCGATGGTCGGCTCGTCGAACAGTTCGGTGCTGTACTCGATGGCGCCCAGCAGGACGGGGCCGGCCTCCTGGAACTCCACGGTGATGTCGCATGTGGACGTCACGACGGGCAGCTGCACCTGGGAGACGTCGAGCCCGGCGAGGTCGGGAACCTCGCTGGCGGTGTTCTGGAGCAGCACCATGACGTCGAACAGCGGGTTGCGGCTCGGGTCGCGGTCGGGCTGGACCGCGTCGACCACGCGCTCGAACGGGACGTCCTGGCGCGCGAAGGAGTCCAGCACGGTGCGCCGGACTTCGCCGAGGAACGCGGTGAACGTGCTCGCAAGGTCCACAGTGGACCGAAGAACGAGCGTGTTGATGAACATGCCGATGACGCGCTCCAGCTCAGCGCGTTCCCGACCGGAGGCGGCGGTACCCACCGCGATGTCGTCCTGCCCGGAGTAGCGGGCGAACAACACCTTGCACGCGGCGAGCAAGGTCATGAACAGCGTGCCGTCCTGCGCGGTCCCGAGCCGCTTGAGCCGCGCGAGCACTTCTGCGGGCACCAAGAACTCGTACATCGCTCCGGCCGCTCCGCGCACGGCCGGACGGGTGTGATCAGTCGGTAGGTCAAGGGGTTCGAGGCCGGTCAGCTGCTTCTTCCAGAAGTCGAGCTGGTCGGCGGCGAGTACCTGCTCACGTTGCCACTGCGCGAAGTCGACGTACTGGAGCGGTAGTGCCGGCAGGTCGTGGCCCGCGTACAAGCTGCTCAGCTCGTCCGTGAGCACCGCGCCCGACCAACCATCGGTGATGATGTGGTGCAACACGATGAGCAGCACGTGGTCGTTGTCGCCGAGCCGCAACAGCCGCGTCCGGATCAGCGGCCCGCGACGCAGATCGAACGGGGTGCTGTTCTCCTCGATGAGGATTGCGTCAAGTTCTTCAGCGGTAGTGTCCTGTACCGGAACCCGGATCTCGAAGGGCTCGCGGACGATCTGAACGCCGTCATCGAAGACCGTGCGTAATGATTCGTGCCGCGCGACAAGTGCCGTGAGCGCGCTGTTGAGCGCTTCCACGTCGAGCGTGCCGCGCAGGCGGAGAGCTGTCGGCGAGATGTAGTCGGTGCTGTCCGGCTCGAACTGGTCGAGGAACCACAACCGTTGCTGCGCAAAGGACTGCGGCGCCCTGCCGTCTTCTGCGCGGGCGACGACCGGGATCGCCGCGGTCTTGGTCTTCGGCAGCGCCGCGGCCAGCCCGGCGACGGTCGGGTTGCGGAACACCGCGCGCGGGGACAGGTGCACCCCGAAGGCTTCGCGCAGCTTGGAGATCACGCGAATGCTCAGGATGGAGTCGCCGCCGAGGGAGAAGAAGTTGTCCTCAGCCCCGACCCGCTGCACACCGAGCACTTCGGTCCAGGCCCCGGCGATGACCCGCTCCGCCTCGTTCCGGGGCTCGACGTAAGCGGCGTCCGACTGTGCTTCGACGTCGGGGAGGGCGCGCCGGTCGATCTTCCCGCTCGGCGTGAGCGGCATCTTCTCCAGCACCACGAACGCCGACGGCACCATGTACTCCGGCAGCACCCCCACAAGATGTTCACGCAGCGTAGTTGTACCCAATGTGGCATTTGTTTCATTAGACGTAACCAATGCCACATTGGGTTCATTGGCGACCACGTGGGCGAGGAGGCAGTTATTACGAACGGTGACGGTTGCTTCGGTGACTGAGGGGTGGGCGAGGAGCGCGGTTTCGATCTCACCCAGCTCGATGCGGTGGCCGCGGATCTTGACCTGGTTGTCGTTGCGGCCCAAGTACTCCAGGGTGCCCGCAGTGGTCCAGCGGACGCGGTCGCCGGTGGCGTACATGCGCTCGTCCGGCTCGAAGGGGTTGGCGACGAAGCGGGACGCGGTGAGGCCGGGGCGGGAGAGGTAGCCGCGAGCCACCTGAGGCCCGGCGAGGTACAGCTCGCCCGGCACACATGGCGGAACCGGCCGCAGCGCGGAGTCCAGGACATACGCGCGGACATTCCGGATCGGTGTGCCGATGATAGGCGAGGCGTGGTCGGCGAGAGGGGCGCAGACAGCGTCCACTGTGGTCTCAGTGGGGCCGTAGTAGTTGTACCCGACGACATTCGACGAACGGATCTCGTTCCACAGTGGCGTATTGGTCGCCTCGCCGCCGAGCATCAGCGCGCGCAGCCCGGACCGCAGCAGTCCGGCCGCGATCAGCTGCTGCGCGTAGGACGGCGTGAGGTCCATGAAGTGGATACCACGCGAAGCCACGTAGTCGACGAGGGCAGGCGGATCGAAGCGCAGCTCGTCGTCGATGATGTGCAGTTCCTGCCCCGCGGCAAGGAAGATCGGGCCTTCCCACGAGGTGTCGAAGGAGAACACCGCCGTGACCGCGGCCTTCACCCGGCCGGGCTCCGCGAGCGGTGTGATCAGATCGCGGACGTGCCCGTGGTACAGGGTGGCCAGGTTGCCATGGGAGACAACGACGCCCTTGGGCTTGCCGGTCGAACCCGAGGTGTAGATGACGTACGCGGCGTTCTCCGGGACGAGCGCCACGCCAGGGTTGCTGGTCGGCTGGTCGGACACGTCGGGGAGCGAGTCCAGGACCAGCGACGGCTCGGCGTCTTGGAGCAGGAAAGCCATGCGTGAAGCGGGAAGCTCACGGTCGAGAGGCAGGTGGACGGCGCCGGACTTGAGCACGCCCAGAATGCCGACGATCATGTCCGGAGTGCGCGGCAGCCTCAGCCCGATTACCCGCTCCGGCCCCGCGCCCATTGTGATCAGCTTGTGCGCCAACTGGTTCGCGCGCTCGTTGAGCGCAGCGTAGGTCAGCGTTTCATCGCGGAAGACCACGGCGATGGCGTCCGGCGTCTGTGCGGCCTGGCGCTCGAAGACCGAAGGGAAGAGCTCGCCGGGTGTTTCCCATGCGGTGTCGTTCCATTCCGTCAACATGCGCTGGCGCTCATCAGCGGAGAGCCAGCTGAGCTCGGCCAGCGGCCGATCCGCCTCTGTGGCGATCTCACACAAGAGCATCCGCAGCCAGCACGCGATGCGCTCGGCCGTGTCGGTGTCGAACAGCCGAGGGTCGTACGCGAGGTCGAAGTTGAGCCGGTCGACCAGGTGCGCGGTCAACGTCAGAGGAAGGTTCGTAGTGTCCAAAGCGGACACGTCGGCGACACGGACGCCATCACCCGCTGAGTCGTCGAACGGGTAGTTCTCGAAGACCAGAACGCTGTCGAAGAGAGTGTTCCCGCCGACCAGGCCCTGTAACTGCGCCAGGGAGACGAAGTCATAGCGACGCGACTCGCTCTGCGCAGCCTGGAGTTCGCGTAACCACACGGCGGTGTTACGAGCACTGTCCACAGTGGTCCGAGTCGGGACCGTGTTGATGAACATGCCGACCATCGACTCGACGCCGACCAGTTCGTCGGGGCGGCCCGAGACCGTGCTGCCGAACGTCACGTCGGACTCACCGCCGCACCGCGACAGCAGCAGCGCCCAGGCGCCGGAGACGACGGTGTTGACCGTGAGACCGTTCTTCTGCGCGGTAGTTCGGAGAGAAGCAGACTCCTCAAGGGAAAGCGACACACGAACCGCTGAGGTGCCTTCCGCGCGGTGAGCCTCGGTGGGCTGACGATCGTAGGGAAGCGGAGTGGGGGACTCGAAGCCCTCCAACACCCGGCGCCAATGCTCCAACGCCACCGACGTGGACTGCGTTCCGAGCCACCGTAAGTAGTCGCGGAACGGACGGCGGGCCGGGGCAGTGCGCTTCCCGGCGTACACATCGCACACTTCGCCGAAGACCTGCGCCGTGCTCCAGCCATCCAGCAACACGTGGTGGGAAGACCAGATCAACAGGACGTGGTCGTCGGTGTAGCGAGCGATCGCCACCCGCATCAACACGTCGCCGGTGAGGTCCATGCCCTCCGCGCGGTCCTCCGCCAGGACGCGCTCCAACTCGCGATCACGGTCCTCTTCGGACAGTTCACGCCAGTCGAAGTGCTTGACCGGCAACGTGACCTCGCGGCGAACGACCTGAACCGGCTCGTCAACAGCCTCCCAGACAACCCCGCTGCGCAAGATGGGGTTGCGGTCCATGACGGTCTGCCAGGCTTGACCGAGCGCATGCGGGTCGGAGACGCCGTTCAGCGTCAGCCGGATCTGGTCCACGTACACGCCGGAGGCGGAGTCCACCAAGCTGTGGAACAACATTCCCGCCTGCAACGGCGTCAACGGGTAGATGTCCTCGACGTTCGCCCCGGACCCGGCGATGTGGTCCACCTGGCACTGAGAGAGCCGCGCCAGCGGGAAGTCCGAGGGTGTGCGCCCACCGGCTCCCGGGCGTCCACAGTGGACGATGATCTCGCGGAGGGCGGACATGGTCTGCTCGGCCACCCGGCGCACGGTGCGCTCGTCGTGCACGTTTTCCGAGTAGATCCAGGTCAGCTCCAGCTCGCCGTTCTCGACCACACCGGCGACGTCGAGCAGGAACGTGCGCGTCTCGGTCGGCGCGAGGTCCTGGCCCACCGCCTCGTGCCGCTCGCGGAAAAGCCCGTCGGAGCCCACGTCGAACTGGCCGTGGTAGTTGAAGCTCACCGCGGGCAGCTCGTGCTTGTCGAGGCCGCCGCGGAGATAGCGCAGCGCCTCATAGCTGAGGCCGCGGTGCGGAACCGCGCGGAGCTGTTCCTTGACGGACTTGAGCACCGTGCCCCAGTCCTCGGCGGGCATGCTCAGCGCGACCGGGAACTGGGTGGTGAACCAGCCGATCGTGCGGGAGAGATCGACACCGTCCACGATCTCCTCACGCCCGTGGCCTTCGAGCGCGACCGAGACCGTGCCCTCCCCGGTCCAGGACGACAAGGCCCGGCCGAGCGCGCTGAGCAGGACGTCGTTGACCTGGGTCCGGTACACGCCGGGCACTTGGTGGAGCAGCGCGTCGGTTTCGGTCTTGGTGAGCCGCAACGAGACGCTCTGCGTGGAGCCCGCGCTGTTCGCGCCCTCGCGGTCCACCGGCAGTCCGGTGTTCGTCGGCAGGCTCGTCCAGTACGCGAGGTCGTCGTCGAGGGCCCCGCTCTCCACGTGCGCGGTGAGGGCGTGCGACCACTGGCCGAACGACGTGCCGACCGGCTCCAGCTCCCGCCGGTGGTAGGCGGTTTCCAGATCGGAAAGCAAGATGCGCCAGGACACGCCGTCCATGGCGAAGTGGTGCACGGTGAGGAACAACTTCGGGCCGTCCAGCAGAACCGCCCTGATCAGCGGCCCGTGTTCGAGGGAGAGCCCGGTCTGCGCGGCGAGCGGGTCCGTGCCGCGTTCCAGAACGATCTCACTGTCCACAGGGGACTGAGCACGGCCGTCGAGTCGCAGTCGGAGTGCTTCGTGATGCCGGACAACAGCATTCAGCGCCTGTTCGAGGGCGTGCTCGTCCACGTCGGGCGCGAGGCCGATCATCGCGGACATCGTGAAGTGGTCGATCGGCCCGTGCTCGGCGAGGAACCAGTGCTGGATCGGCGTGAGCGGCGCGGGCCACGATGGCCCGTCGTTGGTGTCCGCGGTGGTGGCGGGGGTGACCGCGACGGCCAGCTCGGCGATGGTCTGGTGCAGGAAGACGTCCCGCGACGCCAGCTTGAGCCCCGCCCGCCGCGCCTGCGAGACGATCTGGATGCTGAGGATGGAGTCGCCGCCGAGGCCGAAGAAGTTGTCCTGCACGCCGACCCGCTCGACCCCGAGCGCGCTCGCCCAGATCTCCGCGAGCGTCGCCTCGATCTCCGTGCGCGGCGCCACGTACTCGTCGCCGTCCCACTCCGGCGCGGGCAGAGCCTTCCGGTCCACCTTCCCGTTCTTCGTCAACGGAATCTCGTCGACCACCACGAACGCCGACGGCACCATGTACTCCGGCAGCACTCTCCGCACGTGCTCCCGCACGTCTTCGACAACCATCCCCAATGACGCGTTTGGTGCGTTAGATTCCCTGAATGAGTCATTGGGGGAGTTAGAGGCCCTGAATGACTCATTCAGGGAGTTAGACGCACCAAACGCGGCGTTGATCTTGGGGGTTAGGTAGGCGACCAGGCGTGTGGTGGTGGGGGTGGAGTGGGGGGTGACTACGGCTTGGGAGATGGAGGGGTGGGTTAGGAGGGCGGTTTCGATTTCGCCTAGTTCGATGCGGAATCCGCGGATCTTGACCTGGTCGTCGATGCGGCCGAGGTACTCCAACATGCCTGAAGGGGTCCAGCGCACGAGGTCGCCGGTGGCGTACATCCGCGTGCCGGAACCGAAGGGGTTGGCGACGAAGCGGGACGCGGTGAGGCCGCGGCGGTTGAGGTAGCCGCGTGCGACCTGAGCGCCCGCGAGGTACAGCTCGCCCGCGACGCCCGGAGGTACGGGGCGAAGACGCTGGTCGAGGACGTAGGCATGGAGGTTGCGGAGGGGGCGGCCGATCACGGGCCGGGAACCGGAGACGCGCGTGGACACGGCGTCGACCGTGACCTCGGTGGGGCCGTAGAAGTTGTAGCTCGCGGTGTCCGGGGATGAAGCGAGCGAACGCCACAGGGACTCGCTCAGCGCCTCGCCGCCGAGCATCAAGATCCTCGGCTTATGGGAGCCGGAAAGCAGCCCTGCCGGGATGAGCTGGCCAACGTACGACGGAGTCAGGTCGAGGAAGTCGATGCGCTGCGAGCGGACGTAGGAGACCAGCGCGTCGGCGTCGAGCCGGACGGAGTCGGCAAGCAGGTGCAGTTCGTGGCCGTCGGCCAGCAGGACGGGGCCCTCCCACGACGTGTCGAAGGAGAACACCGCCGACAGCGCGACTCGAAGCCGCCCACCGGCTTCGGCGACGAAGGAGTTGCGGTGGTTGAAGAGCAGGTTCACCAGGTGGCGGTGCTCGACGACGACTCCTTTGGGTAACCCCGTCGAGCCAGAGGTGAAGATGATGTACGCGCCCTGCTCGGGGTGGATCGTCACGCCGGGGTTCGTCGCCGGATAACCGTCCACATCGGACGAACTGGTCAGGACGAGCACGGGGTCCGCGTCGGCGAGCATCACCTCGCGCCGCGCCACCGGCAGCGAGGGGTCGACCGGGAGGTACACCGATCCCGTCTTGAGCACCGCGAGGATCGCGACGACCATCTCGGTCGACCGCGGCAGGCTCAGCGCGACGACCTTCTCCGCACCGGCTCCCGACGCGATGAGTTTGTGCGCCAGACGGTTCGCCCGCGCGTTGAGTTCCTTGTACGTCAACTCCTCCGCGCCGAACACCAGCGCGGTCTCGTGCGGGCGCCGAGCGACCTGTGACTCGAACAGGTCGATGTAGGTGCAGCGGGGCACGTCGAGGTCGGTGCTGTTCCACTCCGAAGTGACCTGGGCCAGCTCGTCGGCGTCCATCAACGTCAGCTGATCAAGACGCGTGTCAGCGTCGACCGACGTGAGCAGGGCGGTCAAATGCGTCGCAAGCCGCTCCATGGTCGAAGCGTCGAACAGGTCGGTGCTGTACTCGAAGACGCACTCCAACCCCTGCGGCCGTTCGGTGAACTCCACGCTGAGGTCGAAGTTCGCAGCCCACCGGTTCAGGCTCACCTCGGACGCCTCAAGCCCGGCGAACTCCGGCAGACCGCGCTGCGCGTTCTGCAGCAGCACCATCACGTCGAACAGCGCGTTCCGGCTCGGGTCCCGCGCGACACCAACGGCGTCGACCAATCGGTCGAAGGGCAGCTCGTCGTGGGCGAACGCGTCCAGCGCAGTCGCGTTGACCTCGCGCAGGAACGAGCCGAACGTTCGCGAAGCGTCCACAGTGGACCGAAGAACGACGGTGTTGATGAAGAAGCCGACCACCCCGGCCAGCTCCGACCGGTTGCGCCCCGAACTGACCGTGCCGAGCGCGATGTCGGACTGCCCGGAGTAGCGCGCGAAGAGCACCTTGCACGCCGCCATCAGAACGGTGAAGAGCGTCGTCTCGCACTCGCGCGCCAACGAGCCCAGCTTCGCGGTCACATCGGGGGAAAGCATGAACTCATGCGCCGCACCGGCCGAGGTCCGTACAGCCGGACGCGGCCGATCGGTCGGCAGGCTCAGCGGCTCGATCCCGTCGAGCTGCCTCTTCCAGTAGTCCAGGTGCCCGTCCATCGATGCCAGCCGTCCGCGCTGCCACACCGCGAAGTCCGCGTACTGCAACGACGGCGTGGGCAGGGAAGCGTCGGCGTAGAGCTGGCTCAGCTCGGTGGCCAGCACGCCCATCGACCAGCCGTCTACGACGATGTGGTGCGAGCTGAGCAACAACACGTGCTCGTGCGAACTCACACGCGCGATCATCGCCCGGAACAGCGGACCGTTGCCCAGGTCGAACGTCCACGAGAACTCCTTCTCCAGCAAGGAGTTCAGCTCATCGCACGCGCAGTCGACCACCGGCACGGCAAGCTCCGCGGGCGGGTGCACGACCTGCACGGGTGTGCCGTCGACCTCGGCGAACGTCGTGCGCAGCGACTCGTGCCTGCTGTGGATCGTCCGCACAGCCGCGATCAGCCGAGCCACATCCAGCGAGCCGGTCAGCCGCACCGCCAGCGCGCTGTTGTACTCGTTGTCGTCCGGGTGCAGCTCGTGCAGAACCCACAACCGCTGCTGAGCCAGCGACAACGGCAACGGCTGATCACGCGGCGCCGGGGGGATGAGGTCGGTACCTTTCGCCTTGCCCGCCAACCGCTGCTTCAGCTTCTCCTGGAGGTGCGCGGGCAGGGCGGAGACGCGGCTCTGCTTCGACATCAGTCTTCTTCCTGGGCAGCAAGAGCTTCGAGTTCCCGCAGAATCGTTTCCTCGACCAGCGCGGCGAAAGCGGCGACGGTGCGGCTGGTCAGCACGTCGCGCGGGGTGAGCGCGATGTCGAAGGCCTCCTTGGTCCTCGACGTGATGTGCAGGCTCAGGATCGAGTCCCCGCCGAGGTCGAAGAAGTTGTCCTCGATGCCGACCTTCTCCACGCCGAGCACCTCGGCCCAGATCTCGGCCAGCACCTCCTCCGTCTCGGTCTCCGGTGCCACGTAGCCCACCGGACCGGACGCGAAGCGCTCGACGGGCACCTCATCGGTGACGGCGAACGCGGGCAGCGATCCCTCGCTGGTCAAGCCGACCAGCAGCGTCCGCAGGTCCTCACCGAGGCGGTCGATGGTGTCCGCGTCGAACAGAGCAGCATCGAAGCCCAGAACGAACGCGAGTTGCTTGCCGGGGTAGACAGTCGCGCTGAGCGGGAAGTTCGTCGTCTCCACCGCCCGCAGCTCGCGCAGCCGCAGCCCGTGTGCGCTCGCCGCCTCGTCGTCGATCGGGTAGTTCTCGAACACCAGGAGGCTGTCGAACAGCGCCTGGCCGCCGGGAACCCCGCTCCACGCCTGCATCTGCGTCAACGAAACGTGCTCGAAGCCGCGCGCCTCCGCCTGCGCGGCCTGAAGTTCGCGCAGCCACGACGAGGCGTCCGCGCCGGGTTGGACCGACACGCGCACCGGCAGTGTGTTGATGAAGATGCCGGTGATCGCGTCCACGCCAACCAGGTCGGCGGGACGACCCGACACGGTGGAGCCGAAGCACACCTCGCTCCGTCCACTGTGGCGGGACAGCAGCAACGCCCACGCGCCCTGCACGACGGCGCTCGGGGTGAGGCGGTGCTCCCTGGCGAACGCGTACAGCCGAGCGGAGTCCTCAATGGACAGTCCGAACGACTGCTGGTGCGAGGCCACGGTGTTGTGCAGGTCGGCGTTCGCCCGGTCCTGGGGCAACGGCGTCGGATCGGTGAAGTCGCCGAGCACCTGGCGCCAGTGCGCCTCCGCCGCGCCCTTGTCCTGCTCCTGCAACCACTGCACGTAGTCGCGGAACGGCCGACGCTCCAGGAGCGGATCGCCGCCGGAGAACACGTCCGAGAGGACCTGGAAAACGCTCCAGCCGTCCAGCAACACGTGGTGGAAGGTCCACAGAACCTGGACCTCGGTCGCCGACAACCGGGCGAGCGTGACGCGCATCAGCGGTGCGGAGCCCAGGTCGATGCCCGCGGCGCGGTCCTGTTCCAACAGCTCCGCCAAGCGCGCCTGGCGCTCGTCCTCGGAAGCACCCGTCCAGTCGAGGTGCGTGATGGGCAGCCGGACCGAGTCGTGCACGACCTGCACGGGCTCCGCGACGCCTTCCCACACCACCGAGCTGCGCAACACCGGAGTGCGGTCGACGACCCGCTGCCAGGACTCGGCGAGGCGCGCGCTGTCCCGGACTCCGTCGAGCACGAAGCTGGTCTGCTGGAAGTAGGCACACTGATCACCCTGGGACAGGCCGTGGAACACCATTCCGGCCTGCATCGGCGTCAGCGGGTAAATGTCCTCAGTGGACTCCGAGGCCAGCCGGTCGACCTGGTCCTGGGTGAGCCGCGCGAGGGGGAAGTCCGAGGGCGTCCAGCCCCCGGCTCCCGGAGCCGCGCAGTGGGTGATGATCTCCTGCAACGCCGCGAGCATCGCACCGGCCAACGTGCGGACCGTCTCAGCACTGTGCAGCGCGTCCGAGTAGTACCAGGTGAAAGCGAGTTCGCCCTTCTCCACCATGCCGACCACGTCGAGCACGTGCGCACGCGGGGCATCGGGGTCGGTGTCGAGCGCGAGCGCGCCTTGCCTGGAATCGAAGCGGCCCAGGTAGTTGAAGCTCACCCACGGTGCGGCGGCGAGCGCGGCGTCCTCGCCCAGGTACCGCAGCGCCCCGTAGCCGATGCCGCGCCGGGGGACCGCCCGGAGCTGCTCCTTGATCGACTTCAGCACCTCGCCCCAGCCGGAGTCCGGCAGCCGCAACGAGACGGGGAACATCGTGGTGAACCAGCCGACCGTGCGGGAGAGGTCCACGCCGTCGAAGAGCTCCTCTCGGCCGTGTCCCTCCAAGGCGAGCAGCACGCGCTCATCGCCGGTCCAGTCACCGAGGACCCGGCCGAGCGCGGCGAGGAGCACGTCGTTGACCTGCGTCCGGTACGCCTCGGGCACACTCCTCAGCAGGGCGTCGGTTTCCGTGGTGGACAGCCGGACCGTGACCTCGCGCATCGACGAGGCGAGGTTCGCGCCGTCGAAGTCCGCCGGAAGCTCGCACTCGGAGGACTCGGTCCAGTACCGGCGCTCGTCGGCGAAACCACCGTCGAGGGTGTGCTCGGTGAGCAGGCGCGACCACTCGCGGAACGACGTGGTCTTCGGTCCAATGTGGATGGCTGAGCCGCGAAATGCCTGCCGGTAGGCGGTTTCCAGGTCCTCGGCGATGATCCGCCAGGACACGCCGTCCACCACGAGGTGGTGCGCGGTGAGCAGCACCGTGCGCGCGTCCAGCAGCTTCGCCCGCAGCAACTGCCCGGCGCCGAGGTCGAACGCCTCGTCCGGAGCGGCGTCGCTGAACGGCTCGACATCGCCGATCGGCGCGTTGTCCTGAACCCACTCGCCGTCCACGAAACGGAAGCGCATGCGCAGCGCGTCGTGGTGCCCGATCACCGCGACCAGCGCCGCGCGCAACGCCACCACGTCGGCCTTCTCGCCGAGCATGATCCGCATCGACTGGTTGAACCGGTCAGGGGAGTGGGTGTGGCCGTCCAGGAACCACCGCTGGATCGGCGTGAGCGCGACCTCACCGGTGACCTGACCCTGTTCGCCGCGCTGCTGCCCGCGGGCCTCGGTGACGTGCGGAGCGAGCGCGGCGATGCTCTGGTGGACGAAAATGTCCTGGGAGGTCAGCACGAGCCCGGCCCGGCGCGCCCTGGTCACCACCTGGATGCACAGGATGGAGTCACCGCCCAGGGAGAAGAAGTTGTCCCGCACGCCGACCTTCGGCACTCCGAGGACGTCGGCGTAGATCTCCGCGAGCGTGGCCTCGACCGGCGTCCGGGGCGCGACGTGCTTGGACTCCACGCGGGATTCGACCGGAACCTCCGGCAGCGCCTCGCGGTCGAGGGAGTCGACGAACACGAACGCAGTGGGAACCATGTAGTCGGGCAGCACCTGAGCCAGGAACGACCGCAGGGCAAGAGAATCCCGTTCACGCGCTTTGACGAACGCCACGAGTCGCCCGCGACCCGACGAGGTGGACACCACCGCGATCGCGTCGTCCACATCGGAGTGCCGACGCAGCACGGACTCCACCGTCGCGACATCCACCCGGAAGCCGCGCACCCGCACGATCTCCCCGGTGTCGGCGACAACCTCCTCGGAGCCGCGCATCGGCAGCTCGCCGACAGCACTGTCCGGATTGGACACAATGCCGCTCAGCAGCACTTCAAGGTGCTCGCTCATCCGAGCGATCGTGTCCGCGTCGAACAGATCAGTGTTGTACTCAATGGTGGTCGTCAAGGAATCCGCGTTCGGCCAGAACTCCACCACGACATCGAAGCGCGCAGACGGACGGGGCAGGTCGTGTTCGCTGACCCGTAGCGGTCCCATCCGATCACGCCGAACGAGAGGCTGCTGCAACGCGACCATTGCCTGCACGAGCGGAGTTCGACTCGGGTCGCGCTCCGGCTGGAGGTGTTCCACGAGCCGGTCGAAAGGCACCTCGTCGTGGGCGAACGCCTCCAGCACGGTCTCCCGGACCTCGCCAAGGAACTCCGGGAACTCCAACGAAGGGTCCACATAGGACCGAAGCACGAGGGTGTTCACGAAGAAGCCCGCGACGCCTTCGAGTTCCGTGCGGCCGCGGCCGGAGTTCACCGTGCCGACAGAGATGTCGCGCTGCCGCGAATACCGCGACAGCATGATCTGCACCGCAGCCGTCAACGTCATGAACAACGTCGCATCGTGTGCTCTGGCCACAGTGGACAGGCGCTCGACGAGGCTCGTCGGCAGAGCACGGCGGTGCACGGCCCCGGCCGAAGTGCGCACTGGCGGCCGGATGCGATCGGTCGACAGGTCCAGCACCTCAAGGCCGTCGAGCTTGTGCCGCCAGTACGCCAGGTGCCCGTGGGAGACACCGCCACCGAGCACGTCCTTGGAGCGCTCCCGCTGCCACACCGCGTAGTCCGCGTAGGAGATCGGCAGTTCGGTCAGCATCGCGGGCAAGCCCTGCACAGCCGCCGTGTACAGCTCCGCCAGCTCCTCCAGCAACAACGAGACCGACCAGCCATCGGTGATGATGTGGTGCTGCGCCAACAGGAGCACGTGCTCCTCGGCGCTCACCTCGATCAACAGGACGCGGGTCAGCGAACTCGCCAGGAGATACGGACGGCTCAGCTCGCGCTCCAGTTCGACGTCCACGTCAACGCCGGAGACCATGCGGAGCGGGATCGTCCCTTCCTCGGCGATGACCTGGAACGGTTCTCCGTCAACGGAGTCGAAGGTCGTGCGCAGCACTTCGTGCCGCTGCGTGAGCTCGTCGAGCGCGGACCGCAACGCCACCAGGTCAAGTGGTCCGCTGAGGCGTAAAGCGACGCCGGTGTTGTGGTCGACACCGCCGGGAGCCAGATCCTCGACAAGCCAGAGTCGTTGCTGCGCCGAGGAAAGCGGCAGGCGTCGGCTGCGGTCAGCGCGCGGGATCCACTCCGCCGCAGTCGTCGTCGACGGCAACAGCGCGGCCAGCTCAGCCACGGTGGGTGCGTCGAAGACGGCACGCGGGGAGACCGCGCTCCCGTACTTCTCCCGCAGGCGCGCCAAGACCTTCACGGCGAGCACGGAGTCCCCGCCCAGACCGAAGAAGTCGTCGTTGATCCCGATCTGGTCCGTGCCGAGCGCATCGGAGAACAGACCCGCGACGAACTCCTCGCGCTCCGTGCGTGGCGCAGTGGTGCCGGTGGCCGAACGGGTAGGAGCCGGAAGCGCCTTGCGGTCGAGCTTTCCGTTGGGACTCAAAGGGAAAGCGTCGAGGGTGACGAACGTGGCGGGCACCATGTAGTTCGGCATGCTCGCCGAGAGGGCCTCGCGGACGCGCACCGGATCGGCCGAACCGGTGAGGTAGGCGACCAGCCGCTTGTCGCCTGGCCGGTCCTCCCGGACGAGCGCGACTGCCTGCCGCACACCGGGAACCGCCTGCATGGCGGCCTCGATCTCGCCCAGTTCGATGCGGAAACCACGCAGCTTCACCTGGTGGTCGGCGCGCCCGACGAACTCAAGATCACCGGTCGGGCTCCGCCGCACCACGTCGCCGGTCCGGTACATCCGGCTGCCGGGCGGGCCGAACGGGTCCGCGACGAACCGCGTCGCCGACAGCTCGGGACGACGCAGGTACCCGCGCGCCAGGCCGATGCCGGACACGTAGAGCTCGCCGACGTCGGCCGGGCGCAGCGCCGAGTCGAGGACGTACGCGAAGGTGTTCCGGATCGGGCCACCGATGGGCGGCGGCGTGTCCGCGGGCACCAGCGGAGGACTCCACGTGGACACGACGGTCGCCTCGGTCGGCCCGTAAGCGTTGATCATCCGGCGGCCCGGTGCCCACCGCTGCACCAGCTCCGGCGGGCACGCGTCCCCGCCCACGACGAGCGTCCGGAACTCGGGCAGCTCCGCGCCGTCCGGCACGGTCGCCAGCGCCACCGGGGGGATCAGCGCGTGGCTGACCCGGTTCCGCTCCAGCACCTCCGCCAGCTGCTCGCCGAGCAGCGGTCCCTCCGGCGGCACCACGAGCGCCGCGCCGACCGGCAACGACATGCACAGCTCCAGTACCGAGGCGTCGAAGCTCGGTGAGGAGAACTGCAACACCCGGTCGCCCGGCCGCACGTCGAAGCGCTCGGCCTCGGCGGCGGAGAAGTTCGCCAGCCCCCGGTGCGACACCACGACGCCCTTGGGGCGCCCGGTCGAACCGGAGGTGTAGATGACGTACGCGGCGTTGTCCGGCGACAGCTCCACCACTGGATCGGTGTCCGGTAAGCCGCCGGTGTCGGGCATTTTGTCCAGGACCAGCAACGGCTTCGCGTCGTCGATCATGAACGCGACGCGCTCGCGCGGGTAGCCGGGGTCGACCGGCAGGTACGCCGCGCCCGCCTTGAGCACCGCCAGCTGCGCGACGATGATCTCCACCGACCGCGGCAGCACCAGCGCGACGATCCGCTCCGGACCGGCGCCCGCGGCGATCAGCCTGTGCGCTAACCGGTTCGCCCGGGCGTTGAGCCCGGCGTAGGTCAACCGGTCGGCGCCGTCGAGCACGGCTGGGGCGTTGGGCGAGCGCGCGACCTGCGCCTCGAAGAGCTCGGGGAAGGTCCGCACGGGCACGGCGCGCGCGGAATCGTCCCACCCGTGCCGGGTCAGTGCGGCGAACAACGGTGTCGGGGCCGTCTCAGCGGTCATCGGTGGTCGACCCTTTCGGGGGATAGGTCGGCATGCGTCAAGGCCGGGGTGCACCCGGCGGGAACGTGGCGGCGGGAGGGGGTCAGGCGGGTGTCAACGCCCGACGCCGGCGGGCCAGTCGGCCGCCGACCTGGATCCGGTCGATACCGCCGCCGGGGCCGGTGAGGAACCGCCCGGTCTGGCTGGTGTCGCCGGTGTCCACGTCACGCATCGCGAACAGCAGGCCGTCGAGCGGGGTCAGCTCGGCGTAGGGGTCGCCGTCGACGGCGAGGGCGAGCCGCCCGCCACCGGCTTCGGTGACGGAGTACTCCAGGTCGCCGTTGAGGTAGTCGCCGAGGCAGTCCGGGGGCGGGGGCACCCGGTCGGCCCGCCGGGCGGCTCCGTGGTCACCGAGACCGAACTCCGCGGCGAGCTCCTGCCACAGGTGGTATCCCGTGCTGCCATTGGTGGTCAGCGCGATCACCGTGCCGGAGGCGGGGTGCACCCGCAGGTGCGCCGACGTGCCGTCGCCGGTGCCGTCGTGGCCGAACCACTCGCCGTACACCGCGACGCCGAGACCCCAGCCGTCGGCCATGCCGAAGGGCTCGGCGCCCGCGACCGGCCTCGTGGCCTCCCGCAGGAGGTCCTCGTCGATCAGCCCGGGGGAGCCGAGGAACACCTGTCCCACGGCGAGCAGGTCCAGCGCGCTGGCGGCAACCGCGCCCGCTGGCGCGTCAAGGGCGCTCAGCGACTGCTGGACGGGCCTGGCGGGGTGCGGGCTCCGCACCGCGTGGCCGGTCACGGCGTCGCTCGCCGCGGCACCGACCACGTGACCCAGGCGCAGGCCGAGCGGGGCGGCCAGCACCGCGTCCACGGCTTCCCGCCAGCTCATCCCGGTCACGGCCTCGACGACGCCGCCGACGATCACGTAACCGATGTTGGAGTAGGAGAAACCGGCGCCCGGCGCACCGACCGGGCTCAGCGTGCGGCACGCGTTCACCACGTGCCTGCGCGGCGAGGTCGCGCTGAGATCGGTGGCATCCGAGGGCAGCCCGGCCGTGTGGCTGAGCAGCTGCCGCGTCGTCACCCGGCCGAATCCCGTGCCCCGCCCCAGTTCCGGCAGGTACTCCGAGATCGGCTCGTCCAGCTCCAGGTCCTCCTCCGCGGCCAGCGCCAGGGCGAGGGCCGCGGTGCAGACCTTCGTCACCGAGCCCACCGGGACCTTCGCGTCCTCGGTGAGCGGTGTCCCGCTGCCCTGCCGGGCCGTGCCGAAGACGGCCGACGACACCTGGCCGTCCAGCAGCGCGGCGACCTGGGCGCCGGGCACGCCCCGGCTCCCGACCAGCTCGCCGAGCCGTCGCGACATCTGGGCGAAATTCATCGATCCTCGCTCATCGACTTCCCAGGGGCACGGTTGACCGCAGCCGGTTCACCACGCCCGTGAACCGTTTCGGTGTACGACCTGAGAATGTGACCCAAAAGACATCTTGGGCCGGTACCGCAACTCCACGTGCCCCGCGCGGAGTTATGTCGCACTTGGTGCAGGGCAACGGTGTCAACCCGCTCAGATTTCAGCGACCGCCAAACGGAGCATTCATCGAAGTATTACCGAATGCGATGGTGCGCGGCGCGAGAGATGTAACCCGAGGTTTGACGAGTGACACGTTTATTCACCCTATCGGCGACGTTTTGCCTGTAACGTCCTGCTCTAGCGGGTGATCCGGGGCATATTTGAGTGACGTTACCGACAAGTAGTCAGGCTCCGTCCGGCCCGTTACAGATCAATTATTCGAATCGCGGGGCCGTCGAGTGGTACGAAAGTAACAGGGCTCCGCTTACTTTAGTACCACTTCTTTCGCGATCTGTACGTACATATTCGGCACGGGCGTGCCATTCGGTTCGGTCCCGTTTTCCGAAACGCATCCGTAGCTGGAAGGCGTTCTCCGGGTGTGTGCGGCCGTACGCCGCGCCGTTCGAGTGTGCGTGACGCCCGATCGGACCAACCCGGTACGACAACCGGTGCACTCGAACCCGGAATCCTCTCAGCTGCTGGGACAGCTGCCCCGCGAAACGCCATCGGGGCCCGCATTGCCCGGGAAAAGCGATGTGATCGCATTCGCACTGGCAATTGTCAATGAATTGGGCGATATCAATCCACTCCCGTAGCGACTACGGATCGATCACAAGTCGCCCGCGGGCGGCGGAGAAGTGCTTGTCCACCAAGGAGATCGTCGTCCCGATTAGGGATGAACTTGGTCACGGCTTGGCCGGGGCGTTGATCGGGCCCCGCGCTGGCGGTAAGACAGCGGCAGGCGAGCGAGGGAGAGCGCGTGGACTCGGCGCAGCAGCTGTTCGGAACCGCCGTCGACCGGGAAGCCGCCGGAGATCTTCGCAGCGCGAAAGCGTTGTACGGCAAGGTGATCGACACCGGCGACGAGGAGTACGCGCCCGCGGCCGCGGTGCGGCTGGCCCGGTTGCTGGAGACCACGGGCGATCTGGCGGGCGCGCGGTCGGCCTACCGCGTCGCGGCCGATTCGGGGCACCCGTTGCACTCCAGGCTCGCCGCGCGCAGGCTCGCCGGTACCGCGACCCGGCGCTACGCCGCCGAACCGAAGCTGCTCGAACCCGTCGCGAACCCGGACCTGTACCGCCGCAACGCTTTCCGGCTCAGCGGCTTGCCCGTCGACGCCACCGCGCGTGACCTGCGGCGACGCGGAGAGCAGCTGCGCGCCGCCGAGCGACTTGGCGCGCTGGTCGAGGAGGTGGACCCGGGGGCCGTCCGCGAAGCGCTCACACTGGTGCGCGATCCGGCCAGGCGGATCGTTGAGGAACTGTTCTGGCTCTGGGAAAACCAGTCTCCGGAGGCGTCCGGCGGCGGTCCAGCCCTGCACGACGCGGCCGTGCTGGCACATGCCCAAGCCCTCGACGCCGGGGACGACGCGGACCCGGCGCTGTGGCGGCGCGCGTACGAGTACTGGGGCGCGGTCGTCGAGGAAGCCGAGTGCTGGCAATGGCTGGCGGACCGCGTCGCCCAGCTCGCCGACCGCAGGATCAGCGGGCAGACCGTCGAGACGATGCGCGCCGAACTGCCGAGGGCGGTCCTGGCACCGCAGGCCGCGCTGGCGGCCCGAGCCGCGGAGGCCGGGGCGGACGACATCGCCCGCGCGCACGTGGAATCCCTGCGGCGGTCCGGGTTCCCGATCGATGTCATCACCGAAGCCCTTGGCGCCGCGACGAAACACCTCACCGCGCGGGTCAGATCCGCGTGCCGGAAGGCCGAACGGCTCACCGTGGCGGACCCCGAGGACGGCGCCGACGCCGTCGACGCGCTGTTGGACAAGGTCGAGCCGCTGCTGAAGGCAGTGCGACTGGTGCTCGGGGAGAACTCGAACGCGTACGGCGCGGCGGCTGACGCGGTCGCCCTGTCGGTCAACACCTGCGTGGTCCGGTACGTCAACGAGGGGCACGACTTCGGCGACGCGTTCGAACAGCTGGAAGAGGTCCTGGACATCGCGATCAGCCCGCAGGCGCGGGCCGCGGTCGAACCGAGCTACGTCGCCGCTGGCTCCAACGTGCTCGGCGAGCTCTGCGAGGACGCCGCGGACCGCGCCACCGCCCTGCCGGAAGAGGGCGCGCGGATCGCCGAGAGCCTGCTCGACGAAATCCAGCCGACAGTGGCCGCGTTGGCCGCGCGCGTCGATCCGGACGACCCGCTCTACCGCGAATGCCTGGATGGCGTGGCACTGTGCGCGGTCAGCTGCCTGGGCTCGTTCCACGGCGCCACCGGGGACGACGAGACCACGCTCGCCGGGCTCTCCAGGGCGCTCGACCTGGCGGTCGGCGGGGAAGCGCGGTCGGCCATCGAGGTCGTGCGCATCGGCCTCCGCTCGGTCTGCTGGTTCTGCCAGGCCGAGGACGGCAGGACCGCGGTCCTCGAAGCGGCGCTGCACGGCGAGGTCGACCGTTCCGAGCTGCCCAGGGTGACCTGGAAGACGGCGGGCGTCGTGGTGCCCAGGTGCACCGGCTGCCGCGCCGCGCACGACCGCCGCGACCGGCTGGACTCCGGCTGGGCCGCCGCGCCGATCCCGGTGCTCGGGGTGCCGCTGGTCCTTGGCGGGACCTTCGCCCTGTTCGACGCCGAGTTCGGGCCGTTCTCGGCGCTGCTGTTCGTCTTCGTGTCCGTCTTCGTCCTGTTCTCGGCTTACGGCGCGCTGGTCAACGCGCGACAGCGCCGGGCGGAGGAGCGGCGGGCGCACCTCAACGCGGCTCTGTCCCGGTTCCCGCCGATCCAGCAGCTGGAGCTGCTTGGCTGGCGGCTCGGCGCGCGCCCGCCCGGTCTGTAGAGACTCTGTAGAAGAGGACTCACCCGCCCAGCGGCACGCGCAGACCGCGATGGACGCGCTCGCCGCGCGTGCTGGCCTTCCAGCCGCGCCCCGGGCTGACCAGGGAGACCATCGTGGAGACGGTCCGGCCCACGATCTACCTGCACGGCAAGGTGATCGGCATCGACCTCGGCACCACCAACAGCGCTGTGGCACTGCTGCACGGCGTGGACACGGAGGTGCTGAAGAACAACGACGGCGACGAGACCACGCCGTCCGCGGTGTGGGTGGACCGGCGCGAGCGCCTGTACGTCGGCCGCGCGGCGCGGGACCGCGCGGAGGCCGACCCGGACAACACGTGCATGGAATTCAAGCTGCGCATGGGCACCGCGGGCGCGGCGAAGCGATTCGCGGCCAGTGGGCGGGAGACGTCACCCGAGGAGCTGTCCGCGGAAGTGCTGAAGTCGCTGCGAGCGGACGTCCGCCAGCGCACCGGCTCGGAGATCAGTTCGGCGGTGGTCACCGTCCCCACGGCCTTCGACATCCACTCCTGCGACGCCACCCGGCGCGCCGCGGAACTCGCCGGGCTCTCGTTCTCGCCGCTGTTGCAGGAGCCCACGCGCTGTGGCTGGTCTACGACTTCGGCGGGGGCACGTTCGACGCGGCGGTGATCCAGCTGCGGGATGGGGAGTTCACCGTGGTCAACGATCGCGGCGACAACTTCCTCGGCGGCAAGCTGATCGACTGGAAGATCGTGGAGGAGATGCTGATCCCGGCGGCGGTGCGGCAGGCCCCCGCGCTGGCCGGGCTCCGGCGCGGTGAGCCGAGGTGGTTCGCCGCGGTGAACAAGCTGAAGCTTGCCGCGTATACGGCGAAGATCCGCTGTCCAGAGTGGACAGTGCGGGCATCCTGGTGGAGCGCACGGTCACGTTACGGACCACAGTGGACGGTCTGATCCGCATCCCCGTCCTCGAAGGCGAATACCATCGCGCCGACCGCAACCGCCGCGTCGGCCGCCTGGAGTTCGACACCAGCCGGGCCCTCCCGTCCGGGAGCGAAGTCGTCTTCACCATGGCCAGGACACGCTCAACCTCCGCACCGAGTCCGCCCCCGCGCAGTCCGCACTGGCCCGCGCTTTCGACGTCGAACGCTCGTGCCCGGCACCCCCGTCGCCGACGTGCTCCTCGCGCGCATCGACGGCGAGAGCATCCTCCACGATGTGAAAACCCTTGTAGCGGCGGCAAAATCCGACCCCGACCCCGACGCCGCGACGGCTACTCGACCTGCGCGTGGCCGCCGACGACGTCGAGGACGAGCTGGCATGGCCAAGGTCGATGGCACTGATCTTGCGTTGTACGAGTCGGCGATCCATGCGGGAACTGGATCGGAGCGGGGTGTTGCAGGTGCACTTCTTCTATGCGTTGGTGGGGATGCGGGGAGAGATGCGGAATGGGGTGCATGCGGATCGGTTGATCGCTGAGGGGGTAATATGCAGTTGCGGGATTTGTTGCCGGAGCCGCCTGATCCGTTTAGTACTGTGGATCGGTGAGCGTTTCTGTTTCCGGTTGGGCTTCCAGCGGGGCTGGGCTTCCAGCTTGCGCCGGTACCAGCGGTGGGGTCGGCTTGACCTGGGGGCCCCTTGCGCGTGCCCTTGGGCCTCTCAGGGGCACGGGATGAA
>NZ_JANAVO010000013.1 GCF_024213555.1 Allokutzneria sp. A3M-2-11 16
AAGCGCGACCTCGACGACGGCATGTCCTCCCTCCGCTTCCTCGTACCCGCCCTGGACGGCGTGCTGATCTACGACCGGATCGATCGGATCGCCCGCGCACTCCCCAAAGATGACCGGACCCTGGACCAGAAGCGCGCCGATGTGGCGATGGATGTGCTGCTGGGTAAGGAGACCGGCGCACCCCAGGGTGAGGTGCGGGTCTACCTCACGATGCCGGTCACGAGTGTCATCGGGATGAACGACGATCCGGCGATGCTGCACGGATACGGACCCCTCCCGGCCGAGATCGCGCGGGATGTCGTCGCTGGTGGGATCTGGAAGCGCATCCTCACCGACCCCGTCACCGGCATGGCCGAAGAAGTCAGCGATGTGTACCGGCCGACCGCGAAGCAGCGGGAGTTGATCGCGGCTCGGTTCCCGAGGTGCACGGCGATCGGGTGTCAGCAGCCCGCCCACCGCTGTGACCTGGACCATTGCTGCCGCTACGACGGCACCAACACGACGGTGAAGAACCTGCGGCCCAAGTGTCGGCACCACCACCGGATGAAGCACGAATCCAGCTGGACGTGCGAAAACCGAGACGACAGGCGGCACGTGTGGACCACACCCAGCGGCGACGTCTACGAAACCGAACTCGAACCCATCGCCGAACCGGCGCCCTTCTGAGACGCGCGGGCGACGTGGTCGGCGATGTAGGTGGCGAGCACGGGCCAGAGCTGCCACGGGAAGCCGTGTGCCATGCCCTCCACCACCACGAACTCGGCGCCGGGGATGGCGGCAGCGGTGGCACGGCCGCCGCTGATGTCGCAGAGGATGTCCTCGGAGCCGTGCAGCACGAGGGTGGGCGCCTGCACGGTACGCAGACGCGACGTGCGGTCGCCGGTGGCGAGGACGGCCATGCCCTGGCGCTGCATCCCGGACGGGTCATAACCCCGGTCGAAGATCCGCCCGGCGCGCTCGACCGCCCCGGCGAGGTCGAACTCCAGGACGGGGGAAGCGGCGATCCGCATGGTGCTGACATGCCACTCGATGAACGCCTCGCGCTCCTGCGGCGGGCCGCCGAGCTTGGCGAACGGCGCGAAGTTGCCCTCGGCGACACCGGGCTCGCCGGTGGTCGACATGATCGACGTGAGCGAGGCGGTGCGGTCGGGGTGCTCGATCGCGATCATCTGCCCGATCGCGCCGCCCATTGAGGCACCGACGATGTGCGCGCGGGCGATGCCGAGTACGTCGAGCAGACCAACGGTGTCGGCGGCCATGTCGGACAGCGAATACGCGGCGGAGGACAGATCGCCTGCGAACGCGGCCGCGAAATCGGGCCGGGGAGCATCGGTGAAGAACGTGGAGCGGCCGACGTCGCGGTTGTCGAACCGGATCACCTGGAGACCGCGTTCCACCAGCTCACGGCAGAAGCCTTCGGGCCAGTTGATCAGCTGACCGCCCGCGCCCATGATCAGGACGACGGGTGGGGCGCCGGGGTCGCCGAACCGCTCGTAGACGATCTCGATTCCGGAGGGGCCGACGTTCAACGCTTTCAGTTCCGGCATGGGCGCAAACCGTAGCCGCGCGGCTGCCCGGGGAAATCGGGCGACAGGCCGACGATTTCCCCTTGTCACCCGGGTTACGGTGAAAATGGCGACACCGGTTGTGGGAGAGCACGGGGTGGGGTAGTCCCGTGCGGTGACCACCGACAACGCGGGTGTGACCGTCGGCGTCGAAGAGGAGTTCCTGCTCGTCGACCCCGGCACGGGATTCCCGGCCCCGGGCGGCGCGGACGTGCTGCGGCACGCGCGAGCGCGCAGGCGCGTCGTCTCGCTCCAAGGGGAGATGCTGAGCACCCAGGTCGAAGCGGCGACCGGCGTGTGCGCCGACCTCGGGGAGCTGCACGACCACCTCAGCGAAGGCCGCGCGTTGCTGGCGGACGGGGCCGGGGCCAACGGGATGCTGCTGGTGCCGACCGGAACGCCGGTGCTCCGCGACGGCCCGCCGCCGCCCGCGGAAGGCGACCGGTTCGCCGCGATCATCGACGCCTACGCCGAGGTCGCCGAGCACTACCAGGTCAACGGCTGCCACGTGCACGTCGGAGTTCCCGACCGGGACACGGCGATCGCGGTGATCAACCACCTGCGGCCGTGGTTGCCGACGCTGCTCGCGCTCTCCGCGAACTCGATCTTCACGGACGGGCGCGACTCCGGCTACGCGAGCTGGCGCGTCCTTGAGCAGTCCCGGTTTCCCGGCTGGGGTGTCACGCCGTGGTTCGGCTCGGCGCACGAGTACGACGACGAGGTCGCCCGGCTCGTCGCCTGCGGGGCGGTGATGGACGAGGCGATGAGCTTCTGGCTCGCGCGCCCCTCCCCGCGATTCCCGACCGTCGAGCTGCGCGTGGCCGACACGGTCCCGACCGCCGACGAAGCGGTCCTTCAGGCGGCGTTGACCAGAGGGCTCGTGCGCACCGCGCTCACCGACCTGGAACGGGGAAGGGAAGCGCACAGGATCAGCGACCAGGTGGCCGCGACAGCGATCTGGACAGCGGCTCGCCACGGCGTACACGGCGAAGCGGTGCACCCGGTCCACCTCCGGCGCGTGCCCGCGACGGCGATGATGGCGGAGCTGCTCGACCACATCCGCCCGGCGCTGAACGAGACCGGCGACCTGGAGCGGACGGAACAGCTGCTGAAGACGGTGATCCGCGACGGTTCGGGGGCCGACCGGCAGCGCATTGCCGCCGCGCGTGGCCCGAGAGCGGTCATCGCCATGCTCGCCGACGACGTGAGGTCTTAACAGGACTGCTCGGGGGTAGTCCGTGCAGGTGGCTACCACTCGCTCGTTGCCGAAGGCCGTCGGTCCGCTGACCGAGGCGCTGTTCGCGACCCTGTCGGAGGCGCCGACCGGTGCGACACTGCCGTATGCGCCCGCCGAGCCCTACGGGCACGATCTCCAGCTCGCGCTGTACACCTGCTACGAGCTGCACTACCAAGGATTTCCCGGTGTTTCCGACGCGTGGGAGTGGGACCCGGAGCTGCTGAGGTTCCGCGCTCACCTCGAAAACGCCTTCCTGAGCGCACTTCGGCGCAACGTGGCGGGCGGCGTCGACGTCGCGGCTGAAGTCGACGCGTTGCTCGTGGACAGTGCGGGAACGGCGGGATACCTGTGCGACGAGGGCGAGTGGTGGCAGATGCGGGAGTACTTCGTGCACCGCTCGATCTACCACCTGAAGGAAGCCGATCCGCATGCCTGGGTCCTGCCGCGCCTGCGTGGACGGGCCAAGGCCGCGCTCGTCGCGGTGGAGTTCGACGAGTTCGGCGGTGGCCGCGCGGAACGCATGCACTCGCAGCTCTTCGCCGATCTCCTGGACGGCGCTGGGCTGGACTCCGGATACCTCGCCTACATCAACGAGGTTCCCGCGCCCGCGCTCGCCTTGGTGAACATGATGTCCTTGTTCGGCCTGCACCGCGGCCTGCGTGGCGCACTGGTCGGGCACTTCGCCGCCGCGGAGATCACCACCGCCCCGGCGGCGAAGCGGATGGAGAAGGCGTTGGAGCGCATGCAGGCCCATCCGGCGTGCATCCGGTTCTACACCGAGCACATCGAAGCCGACGCCGTGCATGAGCAGGTGTTGCGGCACGAGGTGCTCGGCGATCTCCTTGCGCACGAACCGGAACTCGCCGCGGACGTGGTGCTGGGGATTCAGGCGACCGAGCTGCTGGAGACGCACCTCGCCGACCACCTCATGGCGAGCTGGTCGGCGGGACGGACCTCACTCCTCTGACTTCTTCGGGCGGTGACTGGTGTCGCACAAGGGATAGCGTTTGCTCCTGCGGCACATGCAGACCGCGACCTGGAAGCGGTCGCACACGACCGTGTTGCCGTCGAAGTCCACGAGCTCCACGGGGCCTTCGAGCATCAACGGGCCGCCGCGGACCATCCGGGCCCGGCGAGGCCGCTCAGCGGGTTCGGTCGGCACGGATCACCACCAGCTCCTCGTCGCGCTGACCCGGCTCGATCAGCCCCTTGTGCTCCAGCCAGCTGGCCCGGCTCCGCATCACGGGGCCGAAGGGACAACGGCCGCGTGCCACGATCGCGGCCTTCAGACCCGCCTCGCGCAGGCGGAGAAGGGTCTTCTCCGGGCCACACAGGGCGGAGTGCACCATGAGCATCATTCCCTTGGGGGACAACAAACCTGGTGCTCGATCGCAGAGCGGGTCGAGTAGCGCCCTTCCGTCGTCTCCGGCGTCCCACGCACGGGCGGGCGCGTGCCGTCCCGGCTCACCGTGTCCACAGGGGACATACGGCGGGTTGGCGAGCACGACGTCGAAATGCCGGTCGGACAAGCACTTCCGGATGTCGCCGTGCCGAAGCCGCACCCGGCGGCCGCTCAGCCGGGTGTTGACGAACGCCGTCACCAGTGCCCGCCAGGACACGTCGATCGCCGTGACCTCGGCGGCCCCGGCGTCCGCCGCCGCTCGGGCGAGCACGCCCGAACCAGTGCCGATGTCGAGCACGCGAGCCCCTGCCGGCAGCGGCGCGACGAGCATCGCGTCGACGAGGAGCGCCGTGTCGTCCTGGGGGAGGTAGACCCCCATCTTCCCTGGTAGCCACACACGTTCTCGATACCTCCGGGGCCGCGTCCCAAACGTCAGCGGCCGGTGAGTTCCTGGAACATCCGCCGTGCGGGCAGCACCATCGCGGCCAGGCCGGGGGAGTCCAGCTCGGTCAGCTCCGCGAGCAGCCGCTCGCACCGCCGTGTCGTCCGGTCGGCATCGGAGTTCCGCACGATGTCGGCCAGGCAGTCCAGCAAGTCGGCGAGCATGCCCCGCGATCGCTGGTCAGGGTGACTGAACGGGTTGTCGGAGCGCTCGGTGGCGCGCAGGGAGTCGGCGATCTCGTGCAGGTGCGGCCAGCTCGCCCGCAGGCCCCGGAGCAGGCGCCGATGTCGTTCCGTGGGGCCGTGTTCCTCGACCGCTCGGCGGCGCGCGTTGAAGCGCTTGCTCTTCCTGCTGTACGCGACGGCGCGTTCGGCCTTGCGGACCAGGTCCTCGGCGTGGCGGGCGCGGGCTGGCCAGTTCGGCGGATCGTCGGTGTCCCCGTTTCCCCGGAGCTGTTCGGCGATCTCGTTGAGCAGACCGGAGAACTGCTCGGCCAGCCGCTCGGCGGACGCGCGGGCGGGCCTGGCGTAGAACGGTGGGAACAGCAATGCGTTCACGGCGGTCCCGATGCCGACGCCGAGGATCGTCTCCAGCAGCCGGTCACCGAGCAGGTACGGGTCGTTTCCGGTGCCCCACGCGAGGATCAGCATCGCGGTGATGCCCACCCAGTAGCCGCTCTCACCGTAGAACGGGAGCCGTCCGATGAGCAGCCCGAGCAGCGTCGCGAGCCCGATCGCGACCGTGTGCCACGGGATCACGAGGTCCACCAAGGCCGCGAGGAGTACCGCCGAGGCCACCGACGCGACCTGTTGCACGGACGTGCGAAGCGTTCCGGTGACCGTCGACTCCACCGCGAAGATCGCCGCGTAGGGAGCGAGAAACGCTTGCGGCAGCCCGAGGAGCGTCGTCGAGACGAGCCATGCCAGCATCGCGGCGAGCGCGGCCTTCGCGGCCTGTGCCAACACCAGGCGCTCGGTGCCGGGTGTGGTGAACGCGCGCCTAACCCACCGGAACTTCATCGACCGTTCGTGCTGTCACCGCGAACCGCAGCCCGAGCGGATTGAGCACTTCTGGCAACGGTTTGTGGTTCGCGAGCTGAGGATGCGACGTCAACAGGAAGTCGTGCTCTAGGAACAGCGTCGACAGCGCTTTGGCCGCGACGAACAGGACGAGGTCGCGCTCAGGACAGAACGGCGCGGGGATGAGCAGCGTCGAACCGTCCACAGTGCTGTCTCGCAGCACCAACGGCGTCGTGGGCCACAACCGCAGCGATTCGAGCACGCTCGCTCGGAGGTGGTCCTGATCGCGCGGGATCGAAGGATGCGAGGCCAGCAGCGCGAGGGTCCGGAAGGTCGCCATGCCCGCCGCGTCGAACGCGAACAACCAGTGCGCCACCTGGGACTCGGGGCGCACATCGGCCGACTTCGGCAGCTGGGCGATCCGTTCGGCGAGGCTTCCGGGCTCCGCACGGTCCACATAGGACCGTATATCGCGGAGGAAGATCTCTCGGTGCTCCGCGTGCTTTCGGTGGAAGTACGACCACTTCGCGTTCTCTCGTAGCGACTTCAGGCGCGCGGTGATGCGGGAGTCGTCGGCCGCGGAGTCGCCGAGGACGATCCGGCGCACCAACCGCCACCACATGGTCGCGAAGCCGTCCCAATCGAGTGGGCCGACCTCGGGCGAGATCTCTTTCTCCACATTGGCAGGCGTACAGGACACGGCATCGGAGAGCACACGATGCACGTCCTCGCGCGAAAGCACCAGGGAGAACGAACGTCCGGGCACGCGGAGCTGAAGACGATCGTCACCGTACTTGTCCCGAAGTCGTTGCAGGAGATGCACAAGCCGCTTGTCGGCGCCGCGGGGGGTGATCGGCAAGAGTGCTGTCGTCGCCACCCGGAGCGTGTCGAGAACGGAGGCGCGTGCCATCAGCCCTCCCGCCAGTCCGAAGTGGACAGTGCGGAACTGGCCTGCGGCCCCATCAGCAGCATGCCGCCGTCCACGACGTAGGAAGCTCCGGTGACGTAACCCGCGGCCGGAGTGGCGAGGAAGGCCACCACGCTGGCCACCTCGTGCGCGTGGCCTGGCCGCCCGAGCGGGTACCCGGGCCGGTCCTGCGTCCTGGGGTCGACGTTCTCCTGGCCCGTCATCGGCGTCGAGATCTCGCCCGGCGCAACGGAATTGACGGTGATGCCGTGCTCGGAGAGCTCCAGCGCGAGCACCTTGGTGAGCATGCCGAGGCCCGCCTTCGCCGCGCAGTACGGGGCCGCGCCGACGCGGGGCGCGTGCTCGTGCACGCTGGTGATGTTGATGATCCGCCCGCCCCGGCCCGCCTCGATCATCCACCTGGCCGCGCGTTGCGTGCACAGGAAGGCCCCGTCGAGGTCGACCGAGAGCACACCGCGCCAGGTGTCGTAGGCCATCCCGATCGCGGGCTCCGCCGAGCCGGTCCCCGCGCAGTTGACCAGGACGTCGACCCCGCCGAGCTCCTCGGCCAGCTCGTCGATGGCGTTGGCCGAGCCGGGCAGGTCGGTCAGGTCCAGCCGCCGCACCGCCGCCTTCGCGCCGCACCCCGTGACGTCGGTCGCGGTCTGTTCCGCGCCGTCGGCGTCCCGGTGGTAGGTGATGCCGACGTCCACCCCCGCGCAGGCCAGGGTGATCGCGATCGCCTTGCCGATCCCGGAGTCCGACCCGGTGACGATCGCGGTGCGCGGCCTGCCGTCCTGTTCGTGCGGCAGCGGGGCAACTGGGTGCGAGTCCATGCCTGCTGCTTACCCCGCCGCGAGGGCCCGCAACCGGGAGTAGGCGCCGTTGAAGGCGTTCTGGTCGATCGGCTTCGACGAGTACTGCCAGATGGTGTGGATGCCCCACCGGTGCGGCAGCGCGCCGATCGCCGCGGCGTAGCGGGCGATCCACAGCGGGTTGGTCGCGCTGAAGTCCTCGCGTCCGCCAGTGCACTTGGCCCACCAGTTCGCGCTGGTGTAGATCGTCGGGTAGCGGCTCGTCCTGGCCCGGTAGGTGTCGGAGAAGTTCTTGATCCACCTGGCCATCGCGTCCTGGCTGAGGCCGTAACACGTGTCGCCGTAAGGGTTGTGCTCGATGTCCAGCGCCCCGGGCAGCGTCATCCCGTCCTTGGCCCAGTCGCCGCCGTTGTCGACGAAGTAGTTGGCCTGGGCCGCGCCGCTGGACCGGTTCGGCAGCGCGAAGTGGTAGGCGCCCCGGATCATGCCGATCTGCCGGGAACCCGTGTACTGCTGGCCGAACCTGGGGTTCTTGAAGCCGGTGCCCTCGGTCGCCTTGACGTAGACGAAGCGCCTGCCGAGGTTCCAGTGCTCCTGCCAGTTCACCTCGCCCTGGTGCCCGCTGACGTCGATCCCGGCGACGGTCGCCCTGGTCCGCGGATCGAGCGGGACCTCCTCGATCGAGCGCGGCGCGTCCGGGGCGATGCCCTCGTACCGGGCGATCTGCGAGCCCATCGCCGCGTCGCCCCAGGCCGCGGCGGTGAGGGCCGAAGCGAGGAGCGCGCCCGTGGTCAGCGCCGCCGTGAACGCGAGGTGTGCGGTGATCTTCATGTCGACTCCCGATGCTGTGCGTCCTGCCCGGGGTGAATAGCCGGGGCGGACCCGCCCAAGCCGGTCGGCGCGCGGCTTCACTCGAAGACATAGCGGAGGTTTGCCGCGCGGTCGCCCGGGTAGCGCATAGCAGAGTGATCATGAACGCCGGGACCGGCTTTGGGCGTTTCCCGCTGGGCCGCATGGCTGGAACTCCGCTCCTACGGCCGGGTGACGAAGCGCCGGAAAGGTGACGCAGCGAGAGCGCTTCTCCCGCGTCGGGATAGGTGCACGCGCATCTAGCTGCGGTGGAGAAGATCTACCCGACCGGGGAATGCGGAAAAGGTAACTTCTTCAATTGCAACAACTCCTCCGGGTGCGAGCCCGTTTTTGTCTGGAGAAGGAGAATGTGGTGAAAACCGATCGTGCGGTCGGCCGTGCCGTGCTCGTCGCGGCGACGCTGGCAGTTCTGCTGCCGTTCAGCGTGGGAACCGCTCAAGCCACGCCCGCCGTCCCCGCTTCCGGCGCCAATGGCGTCGTGGTGGGCAATACCGGCGGTAACGACAACGACGTCGAGGTCGGTAACCACCGAGCCGTGGGAAACCGCGTCGGTGTGCGCAACACCGATTCCAACCGCAACCGCACCGGCGTCGGCAACAGTGACGCCGCCCGCAACGACTCGCTGGTCGGCAACACCGGCTCCGACGACAACGGCACCGTCGTCGGCAACCGCGACGCCAACGGCAACGGAACAGCCGTGGTGAACCGCGGCGCGCACCGCAATGGAACCGTTGTGGTGAACCGCGGGGCCGACCTCAACAAGACCGACGTGGTCAACCTGCGGGGGCACCGCAACACCACGGTGGTCGGCAACAACGACAGCGACCGCAACCAGTCGGCGGTCCGCAACAGCGGCTCGCACCGCAACACGACCGTCATCAGCAACAACGGCAGCCACGGCAACCGCGTGGTCGTGGACAACTCCAACTCCCACGGGAACACCACGGTGATCAGCAACAACGGCGGCAGCCGCAACACCGTGCGCATTGGCAACGGCGGAACCAGCGTGGACATCGAAGGGGGCTGATCGGCCCTTTTCGGAGAAAGCGGCTCGCCGGTGCCCCCGCACGCACCGGCGGGCCTTTTCGCTCGACTGTCGAAACTATTTGGAGTATTCGTGAAAAAGCGTGCCGCCGCGGTTCTCGCGGGAACCGCCGCCATGATGGCCGTCAGCACTCCGGCGCAGGCGATCGGCATCGGCCTGGATACCCGGCCCACGCCGATCGAGGTGCTGAACAACGTGAGCGTGCTGCCCGTCCAGCTCTGCGGCGCCGGATCGTGCCGGAACGCCCCGGTGGGTGACGACGAGCAGAAGTTGATCACGAACAGCCACGTCGGTCCCTGACCGCTCCCGGCCACCCCATCGTGCGCGTGGCGGTCCCTTCGGCTCCGGCCGGAAACGGCTAAGACGTAAGGGGAACAGCTCACGTGGATGGGGGAGGGCGTGCGGGACAGGGTTTCGATCAGGGTGTCGAACAAGCTCGACATCACCGATCTCACCTGGGACGACGAACCGGTGCGTCGACCGAGGGCGACGCGGGTCAAGCTGGTGGCGCTGTGCGTGCTCGCCGGTGTGCTGCTGGCGGCCGCGCTGTTCCCGGCCGTCGGCGCGCTGGGCATGGTGGCGGTGCGGGCGGGCGACACGGTCGACACCACCGCCACCGACCTCGTCGCCAAGGACCCGCCGCTGCTCACCACGATGCTGGACACCACGGGCAGGCCGCTGGCGCACCACTACGACCAGTACCGGGTGCTGGTGCCCGCCAACAAGATCGCCGTCACGATGAAGGCCGCCATCGTGGCCATCGAGGACCACCGCTTCTACGAGCACGAGGGCGTCGACCTGGTGGCGATCGGCCGCGCGCTGGTCACCAACACCCTGCGCGGCAAGGTCTCCCAGGGCGGGTCGACGCTCACGCAGCAGTACGTGAAGAACTACCTGACCCACATCGTGGCCGAGACGAAGCTGGAGCAGACCAAGGCCCAGGAGCAGTCCGCGGCGCGCAAGCTCCGCGAGCTGCGCACGGCGTTGCAGCTGGAGCGGGTGCTGACCAAGGACGAGATCCTGGCCCGCTACCTGAACACCGTCCCCTTCGGACAGAAGTCCTACGGGATCGCGGCCGCCGCGCAGACCTACTTCGGCATCGCCCAGGAGGACCTGACCGTCGCGCAGGCCGCGCTGCTCGCGGGCATCGTGAACGAGCCGAGCGGGCTGAACCCCTACCGCTTCCCGGAGCGCGCGCTGGCCCGGCGCAACGTGGTCATCGACGAGATGGCCAAGCAGCACCGGTTGCCCGTGGAGATGGCCGAGGCGGAGAAGAAGCTGCCGCTGGGGCTCGCCCCGGAGACGGCCCGCCCGCCGAACGGCTGCATCGGCACCGGCGACGCGGGTTACTTCTGCGACTACGTGACCAAGTACCTGGAAGGCGTCGGCCTGTCCAAGGAGCAGCTGCGCCGGGGCGGCTACACGATCAAGACCACGCTCGACCGCGACGCGCTGACCAAGGCCAAGACCGCGGTGGACGCGCAGGTCCCGCCGGATACCGAGCACGCGGCCAACGCGATGGCGATCGTCAAGCCCGGCAAGGACAAGCACCGCGTGGTGGGACTCGCCGCGAACCGCCCGTACGGCCTCCGGCGGGACAAGCACGAGACGACGCTCGGGTTGCCCTACGCGATGCAGAACCTCGGCGCGGGCTCGATCTACAAGATCTTCACCGCGGCCGCGGCACTGGAGAAGGGCATGGGGATCAGCGCCGGCCTGCCGGTGCCCGGCTCCTACACGTCCAACGTGTTCACGGGCGGCGCGGCCAGCTGTCCCATGGGCGCGGAGGGACTGCGGAAGTACTGCGTGCAGAACGCGGGGGAGTACCCCGAGCGGATGTCGATGCAGGACGCCCTGGCCACGTCGCCGAACACGACGTTCGTGCAGCTGCTGGAGAAGGTCGGCGTGTCCTCGGCGGTGGACATGGCCGTGCGGCTGGGCCTGCGCTCGCTGAACACCGTGCGCGCGGGCGAGGACCCGAAGAAGCGGCCGATCGGCAGGTTCTTCGCCGAGCAGAACTACGGCTCCTTCACCCTCGGCCCGACCCCGACGAGCACGCTGGAGCTGGCCAACGTCGGAGCCACCCTGGCCAGCGGGGGCACCTGGTGCCCGCCGAGCCCGGTGGAGGAGGTGCTGGACCGGCACGGGCGCCGCGTCCCGCTCCGCGAACTGCCGTGCGCGCAGGTGGTGGCGCCGGGGCTGGCCAACGCGATGACCGTGGGGATGAGCAAGGACACGCTCTCCGGCACGGCGGTCGCGGCGGCGAAGGCCTACGGCTGGGACCGGCCGATGGCGGGCAAGACCGGGACCACGCAGGAGCACAAGT
Source organism: Allokutzneria sp. A3M-2-11 16 (assembly GCF_024213555.1). Taxonomy (GTDB): domain Bacteria; phylum Actinomycetota; class Actinomycetes; order Mycobacteriales; family Pseudonocardiaceae; genus Allokutzneria. The sequence goes on from NZ_JANAVO010000013.1 coordinate 11,629, forward strand.
CCTCCGGGTTCCTCGGCTACACCCCGCAGCTGTCGGCGGCGGTGTTCACCTTCGACGACTCGCCGTCGCCGACCACGCTCTGCGATCCGGGCGGGTCGCTGCCGCCGCGGCCGTGCACCGGCGGCCGCTACATCTACGGCGGCAAGTACCCGGCGCGCACCTGGTTCCACGCCATGAACGGGGAAGGCGGCCAGCCCGGGATCATGACCGCGATGGAGCGGGCGGAGCTGCCCGAGCTGGAGGACCGCTACACCGAGGGCGAGCGCCGGGAACCGGAGGTGCGCGAACGCGTCCCGTCGGTGGTCGGGCTGTCCCTGGACGCGGCGCGGGAACGGCTGGAGGGCGCGGGTTTCACCGTCCGGGTCGTGCAGAAGGCGAGCCAGAAACCCAAGGGCACGGTGATCGGCCAGAGCGGTAGCTCGGTGATCACCTTGCAGGTCAGCACGGGCGTGGCCGCGAGCGAGGCGGGCTCCGAGGCCGCCACACCGGGAACGCCCACCACGACGAGACCGAAGCCCAAGCCCACCACCGGCCAGTCGACGACGACGCGGCCCCGCCCGACCCGGACGACGGGCTAGCACCATGTCCCGCACGCGGCCCCCAACAACCGCACGCCCCCCGTCCCCTCCCCCACAACATCAGCTGGGCAGCCCAAACTCCCGTTTCGTACTCAAAACGGGATTTTGGAGCGCTCTTTTTCCCGTTATGAGTACGAAACGGGGTTCTCTAGACGGCGCCCGCGGGGAATGGGGTGGACGGGCGCGTGGAGTGCTATGGGCTGAGTTTACTCGGTGGGCGGAGTGCGGACGGGCTTGAAGGACATGGGCTAGGGCTTGCCCTTGCCCCGCACGACGCTGTTGGTGATCAGCTCCGACAGGTGGTCACCGACCGGGGCGTTCTCGCACGAGCTCGCCTGACCGCAGAGCTGGATCGGAAGGATGCTGACGTTGTTCAACGCGCGCAGGCCGAGGGGCTGGTCGTTGAGCACGACCGCGGCCTCGGCGGGGGAGGCGGCGGCGAGCACGCCCGCGACGGCGACGGCGATACCCGCCGCGCGAGTGGAGAACGACATGGCAGAGCACTCCAGACAGGTCGGGGACGCGCCGGAAACCCTTGACGGCGCGGGGAAAACTCAGGCTAGCGACGAAGGGCCGGTCACATTCGCCGGGGTGCCTGGCGTTCCCCGCCCCCGAGACGGAAGAATGATCGACGAGGACCACTCAGACAGTGTTGACCCGGGGAAGGCGGCGGCGGTGCCACAGCGCGTCCTGGCGGGTTCGCGCACGCCCGTGCAGTGGGCGGCCGGAGTCGTCGCGGCGACCTTCCTGTTCCTGGGCATCTTCGGCCTTGTTCCCGGGCTGACCACGGACTACGCGCTGCTCAAGATGGCCGGGCCGCGGTCGGGCGCCGAGCTGTTCGGGGTGTTCGACGTGTCCGTGCTGCACAACGTCGTGCACCTGCTCTTCGGCGCGGCGGGCCTCACCCTCGGCAACACCGGCAAGGGCGCGCGGCTGTTCCTCGCGGTCGGCGCCGGGGTGGCGCTGGCGCTGGGCCTCTACGGTTTCCTGGTCCCGCAGGACAGCACGGCGAACGTGCTCCCGACGGACGCGGCGGGCACCTGGCTGCACGTCGGGCTCGCGGCGGTGATGGCCGTGCTGGCGCTGTGTTGGCGAGTGCCGGAGAAGTCCACTCGGGCAGGTGAGCCGTTGCGGCGAAAGGAAGAGCTGCCGTCCAGTCGGTGAGACCTGTTCTTCGCCCGGGGAATCGGTAGGCTGGCGGGATTCAGGGTCCGTTCCATCCGCTCACGCATCCGGGGACTGTGCAGTCATGGTCAGCAGCGACAAGCTCGACTCCACCCCCTACGACCCCGGTCAGCCCGCGCCGCTGCTGCACGTCCGGGTCACCAGGACCGGCGCGACCAGCGTGATCACCGTGGCCGGGGAGATCGACATGTACTCCGCCCGCGAGCTGGAGGTCGCGCTGACCGGGCAGATGGAGGCCGACGCCGACGCGGCGGTGGTGATCGCCGACCTCAACGGCGTCTCCTTCATGGGGTCGGTCGGGCTGGCGGTGCTGCACGAGGCCGCGGTGCGCGCGGCGGGCCAGGGCGTGCAACTGCGCCTCGCGGTCTCCACCAAGGTGGTGACGCGGGCACTGGAGGTCTCCGGGCTGACGTCGGAGTTCGCCCTCTACCGCACCGTGCAGGACGCCCTGGCCGCGTGAGGCCGGTTTGAATTCTTTGTCGTCCGGCAACTACCTGGGGCGTGAGAATCGCGCTGGTGTCGGCCGAGCACCCTCGGCATCCACACGCCGATGAGCTGCCGCGTCGGCTGATCGCCCTCGGGCACAGGGTCACCCGGCTCGGCCATTCCGGACTGGGGCGGGAACTCGCCACCGATCCGCCCGACGTCGTGCACGCGCACTCGTGGCTCTCCGGCCTGGCCGCGCTGTCGGCGGCGCAGCACACCGACATCCCGGTCGTGCAGACCTGCGACGGCCTCGACGCCTCGGAACACCGGCTGGTGAAGCGCGTCGTCGGACGCACGGCCGCGCGGATTGTCGTTGCGTGCCAAGACGATGCGGCCGAGCTGGTGAGCAGCGGAGTGCGCAGGAGCCGGATCGCCGTCGTGCCCGTCGGCGTGGACACGAAGGTGTTCAGCCCCGAGGGCCCGGTGGCGCGGCGCTCGGAGCGGCACCGCGTGATCGTCGCCGACGACGGAGCCGACCTCGTTCGCGCCGCGCTGCGCGGGGCGCCCGAGACGGAGGTGCTGGTTCCCGGTGATCGCGTGACGCCGGAGCTGCTGCGCTCCGCCGACGCCGTGGTGTGCGTGCCCCGGCGGGACTCCCTCGGCCGTCTCGCGCTCGCGGCGATGGCGTGCGGTGTTCCCGTTGTGGCGCAACCGGTCGGGGCGCTCGCCGATGTGGTGGTGGACGGGATCACCGGAGTGCACGTGCCGACCCGCGATCCCCGTTTCCTGGCCCAGGTGCTGCGGAACCTGCTGGCCGATCCGGTGCGGCGGTGCACGTTGGGCGTCGCCGGGCGGGATCGCGTCGAGTGCCGGTACTCCTGGGAGCGCGTCGCCGAGGAGATGGTGCGGATCTACGCGCGCTCAAGCGTTCAGTGCGCGGCACCACCCCTGCCCGCGACCGACCACAGTGGACAGTGAGGCGCGTCAGGCCAGGCTGAGCTGACCCGCGGAGGTGGTCCTCGGGCCGAGTTCACCGCTGCGGTAGTGCCTGCGGCAGAGCACCTGGTAGCGCACGGTGCTCTCGGCGTCGGGATCGCTGGCAGCGTCCTCAGTGTCGGCGACCAGCACCGTGTCGCCCTCGCGGAGGATGCGGTTGTCCTGGGTGCGCGCGTTGAACCTGCCCGGGAAACCGCACCAGCAGAGCACTTCGACCTGGACCGGGTGCAGCTCGTCGGCCAGCTCCACCAGCCGCTGCGTCCCGGGGAAGAGGTGGCTGCGGAAGTCGATGGCCAGGCCGAAGCAGTAGACGTCGACCTGCGCGTGGTCGGCCAGCTCGGCCAGCTGCTCGACCTGGCAGGGGGAGAGGAACTGGGCCTCGTCCACGATGAGGTAGTCCACCCGCTGGTTGCCCGCCCACTGCGCGCGCACCAGGTCCTGGATGTTCATCTCCTCGTGCACCTCGATGGCGTCCCGGGTGATGCCGATCCGGCTGGTGATCGTCGGCGTTCCGGAGCGGTCGTGCCGCACCAGCAGCAGGCCCCGCCGTCCCTGCCGGGCGTGGTTGTGGTCGATCTGCAGCGCCAGGGTCGACTTGCCGCAGGCCATCGGGCCGAAGTAGTACCGGATCCTGCCGGGGACGGGTTGGTCGCGGCGCGCGGCGGCCGAGGGCACCGGCGAGAGGGCGTGCGTCGCGTCCACGGCGGGGGAGTGTCCGGTCTGTGTCACGGGCGCCGACACTAACGGGTGGTGATCGGCGCGCGTGCAGGGCATCGCGGGGTGGGACTTGTGCGGCGGAGTCCAGTCCCTATGCTCTGCCGATGAGTTTGGTCGATGTCCGTTCGTGGACCCCCGCGGCGCTGTCCGTCGCCGAGGCGGCGCACCGCTTCCTGGTCGACGTCGCCGCCACCCGCGGCGCGCTCTCCGTGACCGCCGTCGTCGCTGACCACGGCGACGCGGGCGTCGAGATCACCCTGGGTTTCGGCACCGGCACCGAGATCGGCGGCTCCGTCTCCACGCACGTCGGCGACGACGAGGACGTGTGCGCCGCGGTGGCCGACCGGCTCCAGGAGATGATGATCGACTACCTGTTCGGCGCCTGGCCGGAATGCCCCGGCCACGGGCACCCGGCGGCCAGCAGGCGGTTGGCTGGCGCGGTGTGGGTGTGCCCGACCGAGGGGGAGAAGCACTTCGCGGTCCCCGTCGGCCGCTACCCGCACAAGGTGAACGTGCCGCTGTAGCGCCATCAGGCGTCCAGCTCGTGCTTGCGGGTTTCCGGTGCGGCGTATGCCATCCACAGCACGGCCAGCAGCACGGTGGCGCCGATGACGGCGAAGGTCGGCGGCAGCCCGAGGTGCGGCCACAGCACCGTGCCGAAGATCAGCGGCACGAAGCCCGCCCCGATCCGGCTCACCGTGGACGCCCAGCCGAACCCGCTGGCGCGCAGCTCGGTCGGGTAGAGCTCCGAGACGTAGGCGTAGAGCGCGGGAATGGTGATCTGGATCAGGAAGCCGTAGACCGCGATCCACAGCTTGGCGGCCGAGGCGATCTCCAGTTGCGCGGCGAAGAGGACCAGGGCGAGCGCGGACAGCGGGGCGCTCACGCCGATCACCCACTTGCGGCCGACCACGTCCACCAGCCACGCGGACACGAGCACGCCGACGACGCCGACGGCGGTCATCAGCGTGGTCACCATGAAGGCCGCGTAGTCGCCGTAGCCCTCGGCCTTGAGGATGCTGGGCAGCCAGGTCAGCGCGCCGTAGTAGAGGACGAAGACGGTCAGGAACACCGCCCAGGCCGCTGAGGTGATCTTGGGGCTGTACCGCCACAACGCGGCGACCTGGGCGGCGACCGCGCGCGGGGTCAGCCGGGGTGCGGGATGCGGCTCGGGCAGGCGCCACGGCCCGACCTCGGCGCCGGTGCGCGCCACCAGCCGGTCGATCACCGCGCGGGCCTCGTCGCCGCGCCCGCGCCGCACCAGGTACATCGGGGACTCCGGCACCGACCGCCGCACCCAGAACACCAGCAGCGCGGGCAGCACCATCACGAGCATGAGCGCGCGCCAGCCGCCGACGCCCGCGAGCAGCGTGGAGGTCAGGCCGCACAGCGTCGCGCCGATGGGCCACCAGATGTCCATCGCGGTGAGCACTCGGCCGCGCACCTTCGCCGGGGTGAACTCGCCGACGAGCGCGTAGTCGACCGGGATGCAGCCGCCGAGCCCGACCCCGGCCAGGAACCGGAACACGCAGAAGGTGACGAAGTCCGGTGACGCCGCCCCGGCCACGGTGAACAGCGAGAACATCAGCAGCGTCCAGCGGAACGCGCGCTGCCGCCCGACCAGGTCGGCGATCCCGCCCCAGGCGAACGCGCCGACCGCCATGCCGATCAGGTTGGCGGTGCCGACCCAGCCGCGTTCGCCCGTCGTCAGGCCCCACTCGGCGCCGACGAGCGGGATGAGGAAGCCGTTGAGGGCCACGTCCCAGGCGTCGAACATGAAGCCGAGCCCGCCGACCAGGAAGATCGTTCCCTGGGTGTGCCACCGCCAGGGCAGCTCCTGGACGACCTGATCACCAGTGCGCATCACCGCATCCTAAGTCATCATTTACCTCGATGACTTCAGTGCACAGTGAAATTAATCTTTCGAGATCAAACCGAAAAACAACGCGCCTGGACGATCCACGCGGCCGAGCCGTAGAACACCCCGTGCTCGGTCTGGTGGGCGCCCATGTCCGCCCGCACCTCGTCGAGCACACGGCTCTGGGCCCCGGGGGAGAGGTCGCGCGTCATCCAGCCGAACTGCTCGACGACGAAGTCGAGGGCGTCGTCGACGTCGCGGCCGAAGTACATGGGCTCGCTGACCGGACGGAACTCGATCTCGGTGAATCCCGCCGAGGCCAGGAGCTCCCGGGAGAGGTCCGGATCGGTGAGCGAACCGGCGCGCGGCGTGGCAGGAGGTTGTTCGCGCCCGGCGGCGAAGGCGGTGCGGAAGGTGGTCATCCACTCGTTGCGCTTCGCGGGCTGCCAGGTCAGGAGCGCGAGCCGCCCGCCGGGGCGCAGTGCGCGGGCGATGTTGGCGAACGCGGCCTCGGCGTCGCCGAAGAACATCGCGCCATGGCGGCTGATCGCGACGTCGAAGCCGCCTTCGGTGAAGGGGTGGATCTGCGCGTCTGCTTGGAGGAAGGTCGCGTTCGATATCCCTTCGCGCTCCGCGAGTTCGCGGGCCAGGTCGAGCATTCGCGTCGACAGGTCCACTCCGACCGCTGATCCGTTCTTGGCCAGGCGCGCGGCGTCCCGCGTGTACTGACCGCTGCCGCAACCGATGTCGAGCACAGTCGCGTCCGGCTCGATCGCCGCGGCGGTGAAGAAGTGGTCGCGGTAGGCGGCGACCCCGTCGTCGAACCGTTGCGCACGCCTCGTCCAGAACGCGCCTTGATCACCGTTCCACGCGCTGAGCTGGTCCGAGTTGGACGGGTCAACTGTTGCAGTCATGTTGCGCAGCCTATGTGCGGCCGCCTCGCTATTTAGGGTTCGACGGACGATCGCCGACGAGAGGGGCCGCATGTCGACCTGCTGTGTTGTCGGAGGAGGGCCGGGCGGCCTGGTGCTCGCGTACCTGATGGCGCGGGCGGGGATCGAGGTGACGCTGCTGGAGTCGCAGCCGGACTTCGACCGCGACTTCCGGGGTGACTCGCTGCACCCGGCGACCCTGGAGCTGATGGACCAGCTCGGGCTGGCCGACCGGCTGCTGGAGCTGGACCACTTCCGCGCCACCACCTTCTCCCTGCACAGCCCCGGCCGGACGATCAGGACCGCCGACTACGACCGCATCGGCGGCAAGTTCCCTTACGTGGCACTGCTGCCGCAGGCCCGCTTCCTGGACTTCCTCGCGCGCGAGGCCGCCGCGTTCCCCGGTTTCGAGCTGCGCACGAACGCGAAGGTCACCGCGCTGGTCGAGGAGGACGGACGCGTCGTCGGCGTGCGCTGCGGCCGGGAGAGCGTCCGCGCGGACCTGGTGATCGCCGCGGACGGGCGGTTCTCCCGGCTGCGGCGGCTGGCCGACCTGCCGGTCACCTCGCTCGGCGGGGGCGGGGACATCCTGTGGTTCCGGCTGCCCCGGCGCGCGGACGACCCGCCCGAGGCCGACGTGGACATCTACTTCGGCGCCGGGCACTACGTCGGCCTGCTCGGCGGTCCGGACTCGTGGCAGGTCGGCTACACGATCCCGAAGGGCGGCTTCCAGGCGGCCCGGCGGGCCGGGGTGGAGCCGATCCGCGAGTTCCTGCACGTCAACGTGCCCTGGCTGGCCGATCGCGCCGACCAGCTGACCCGCTTCGAGCAGATCACGCTGCTGTCGGTGGACATCGCGCGGGCCAAGCGGTGGCACCGACCGGGGTTGCTGATGATCGGCGACGCGGCGCACGTGATCTCCCCGGTCGGTGGCAACGGGATCTTGATGGCGGTCCAGGACGCGGTGGTGGCGGCGAACGTGCTGATCCCGCGACTGCGTGCGGGCTCCGTGCCGGAGGAGGCGCTGGCGGAGGTGCAGCGGCTGCGCGAGCCCGCGATCGAGAAGGTGCAGGCGCAGCAGGTCCGGGTCGAGGAGCGGACGGCGAAGGCGCTCGCGACCGGCCTCCCGTATCGGCCCCCATTGGCGTTTCGCCTGCTCTGCGCGCTCGCGCCGTTCCGCAAGGCGGCGGCCCGCGCCAACGCGTACGGACCCTTCCGGCCGACGCTCGATCCGGGACTGCTGGACATGTAACCCCTATGGGGGTACAAAGGGGGTACACCTGATGAGAGGGGTATCCCGTGCCGAAGATCAACGTGTATCTGCCGGACGAGCTGGCCGAGGCCGTCAAGGAGACGGGCGTGCCGGTGTCGGCGATCTGCCAGCGCGCGCTGGAGCAGTCCGTGCGCCGCGTGACCGCGATCAGGGAAACCGCGCTCGGCGACCTGAAGGGCGATGACCCGACAGCGCGCATGGGCCTGGCGCGCTACACCGACCGGGCGCGCGAGGCGGTCAGGCTCGGCATCGACCGGGCGCGCCGCGCGGGCTCGGAGAGCGTCGACTCGGAGCACCTGCTCGGCGGGGTGCTGGCCGAGGGAGGCAACCTCGCGCTGCACGTGCTGCGCGCCGTGGACATCGCCCCCGAGCAGCTGCTGCGCGACCTGGACGGTGAGCAGTCCTCGGCCTCGGGCGGGGGCACCGGCGCGCGGTTCAGCAGCTCCGCGGCGAACGTGCTGGAACTGGCGGTGACCGAGGCGGTCTCGCTCGGCCACAACTATGTGGGCTGCGAACACCTGTTGCTGGGCTTGGTCGCCGAGCCGGAGGGGATGGGTGGCGAGTTCCTGCGGTCCCGCGGGGTCGAGCTGCGGTTGACGCGGCGGGCGGTGTCGGCGGCGCTCGCGGGGTACACGCACCTGCGCGCCCAGTCCAGCCCGCAGGCCGACGCGGCGGCGCTGCTCCAACCGATCATGCAGCGGCTGGAGCGCATCGAGAAGCACGTGGGCCTGTGAAGCCGATCCTGGTGCTGGCCACCACCGACACGATCGCCCAGTCGCACAACGCGGTCGCCACCGGCCCAAAGTTGATTCCATCAGGGCTGGTGCCCTCGGGAGTGGTCGTCGAGGACGTGCTCGCGGAGCCGAGCTGGGACGTCACGCCGTCGACGATGCTGGCCATCGCGCGCCGTGTCCGTGACGCGCTGCTGGTCGACGGCTTCGGCGGAGTCGTTGTGGCGCATGGGTTTGACACTGTCGAGCACACGCCGTTCCTGACCGAGCTGATGGTCGGCGAGGTCAGCAGGCTCGGCGCGATCGTGTTCACCGGCGCTGTGCGGCTGCGCGACGAGCCGTTCAGCGACGCTCCGCGGAACCTGGCTTCGTCCATTGTGGCCGCTGGTGAACCGGCTCTGCGCGGAGCGGGCGTGGTGGTGTGCGCGGACGACGAACTCCACGCGGCGCGATGGGTCCGCCAGGTCGACGCGACGTCCGTGCGCGGGTTGTCCTCCGGGCCGCATCCGTTGGTGGGCAAGGTGATCGAGGGCCACGTGATGCTCATCGGCGGCGCGCCGCATCCTGTTCCCCCACCCGTCGGCGAGCCCGAAACCGACGTCGCCGTCATCGCGGCCTATCCCGGTGCTCGCGCGGAGCAGCTGTCGGCGATCGTCGACGCGGGCGCGCGCGGCATCGTGCTCGACGGGACCGGCATCGGCAACGTCCCCGTGGAGATGTTCGCGGCCGTGGGCGAGGTCGTCGACTGGGACATCCCCGTCGTGGTCGCGTCACGGGCGCAGCCGCACTCCGGCACGGAGATCGGCATCGTGAGCAAGGTCGGCGCGATCAGCTCACGCGGACTCGGCGTGGGCCAGGCCCGCAGTGCCCTCATGGTGGCCCTTGGCGGAGGCGGGGTCTCCTACGCCCGCTCCTACTTCGCCCACCTCTGATCCCCCGCCGAGGCCGTCTAGAGATCTCCCGTTTCGTACTCTTATCGGGGTTTGGAGCGCTCTAATCCACGGTAATGAGTACGAAACGGGATTGGTTTGGACCACGCCGGCTTACGAGGAGGTGGAGGCGGCGTGGTGCAGTGGGTCAGTTTAGCTCAGCGGGGGCCAGGGGGAGCCCCACGTGGTGTCGCGGGCGGCGCGGTAGAGCGGGCCGTGGCGTTTGGTGACGGTGGTTTCGGACAGCGCGCCGTCGTTGGAGCAGAGTTGCAGGGACACCAAACCCTTGCGCTTCAAGGGATGCCTGAGGATGCGGTTTTCCGCGCGGGAGAGGGGAACGGTCGAGGCCGCCACGTAGGAGAACTTCTCGTCCTCGAAGTTGAGCGTGCCTTCCTTGATCAGCCGGTGCGCGCCGACGCGGGGCAGGCGCGCGGAGAAGTGGCACCAGTCCGAACCGCGGGGGATGGGGCAGGCGTGCTCGTGGGGGCAGGGCGCGACGAGGGAGCGCCCCATGTCGAGCAGCTGTGCGCGAGCCTCGGCGATCCGCGAATACCCCGCCGGAGTACCGGGTTCGATCAGCACGACCATGGCGCCGGACGCCGCGAGCCACGCGACGGTCCGGGAACGCATGGCCTCCGGGAGCTCACCGAGCACATAGGACAGTGTCACCAGGTCGGCGGCGGGCAGGGGGGTCTTGGGATCGATCACGCCCCGCCGCCACGTCGCCGATCGCAACGCGGGGGACTTGGCGGACGCGGCGAGCTTGCGCCCCAGGGCGAGCGCCTTCTCCACCTGCTCGACCACGGTCAGCTCGGTGAGCGTGGACCAGGTGCCCGCGGCGGCCCACAGCGCGGTTCCGGTGCCGCCGCCGACGTCGACGTGCGACTTCGGGGAGAACTCCGGCGCGAACGTGGCGACCTCGTCCAGCACCGCGCGCACCGCCGCGTAGGTGGCGGGCATGCGGTAGCCGGCGTAGGCCGCCACATCGCTGTCGGAGTTCATGATCGGCGTGGTGGCCGCGCGTCCCTCCCGGTACCGGGTGCTCAGGCGGTCCACCGCGCGCGAGAGCTCCTGGTTGGGGAAGCGGCGCAGCTCGGTGTCCAAAGCGGACTGCAGGTCGGTCGGGAGGGCCACGAGCGAAGATTCTCGCTCATGCCGCGACTGGCTGGGCGAACTGGGCCGCGTACAGGCGCGCGTAGTGCCCGCCCGCCGCGAGCAGCGCGTGGTGATCACCCTGCTCGACGATCCGCCCGGAGTCCATCACCAGGATCACGTCCGCGTCGCGGATGGTGGACAGCCGGTGCGCGATCACGAAGCTGGTGCGGTCCTGGCGCAGCGACGACATCGCCTGCTGGAGCAGCACTTCGGTGCGCGTGTCCACCGAGCTGGTCGCCTCGTCGAGCACGAGCATCGCGGGGTCGGCCAGGAACGCCCGCGCGATGGTGATCAGCTGCTTCTCCCCGGCGCTGACGTTGGAGCCCTCCTCGTCGATCACCGTCTCGTAGCCGTCGGGCAGCGTGCGGACGAAGCGGTCGACGTGGGTGGCGCGCGCCGCCTCGACGATCCGTTCGCGGGTGACGTCGTCGACGCCGTAGGCGATGTTCTCCGCGATCGTCCCGCCGAAGAGCCACGTGTCTTGAAGGACCATGCCGATGTTGCCGCGCACCTGGGACCGGTGCGCCTCGGCGATGTCCACTCCGTCCAGGGTGATCCGGCCCTCGGAGATCTCGTAGAACCGCATCAGCAGGTTGACCAGCGTGGACTTGCCCGCACCGGTCGGGCCGACGATGGCGACGGTCTGCCCCGGCCGCACCGACAGCGAAAGGTCCTCGATGAGCGGCTTGTCGGGGGAGTAGCGGAAGGACACGTTCTCGAAGGTCACTCGTCCGCGCACCGTGCCGAGCGGAACGGGCCGCAGCGGTTCCGGGCGCTGCTCCTCCGCGTCGAGCAGCCCGAACACGCGTTCCGCCGACGCGAGCCCCGACTGGACGATGTTGGTCATCGCGGCGAGCTGGGTGATCGGGTGGTTGAACTCGTGGACGTACTGGATGAACGCCTGCACGTCGCCCAGCGACATCGTCCCGCTGGCCACCCGGAGCCCGCCGACCACCGCGACCATCACGTAGGTCAGGTTGCCGACGAAGGACATCGCGGGCTGGGTGATCCCGGAGACGAACTGCGCGCGGAAGGCCGCCGTGTACAGCTTCTCGTTGTGCTCGGCGAAGGTCGCGATCGCTTCCCGCTGCCTGCCGAAGAGCTTGACCAGCGCGTGCCCGGTGTACATCTCCTCGATGTGGCCGTTGAGCTTGCCGGTGGTCGCCCACTGCGTGCTGAAGTGCGGCTGTGCCCGCTTCGCGATCGCCCTGGTGATCACGATCGCGACCGGGATGGTGACCAGCGCGAGCAGCGCCATGGTCGGCGAGAGCCAGAACATCATCACCACCACGCCGAGCAGCGTCAGCAGCGAGATCGCGACGCGGCTCAGAACCTGTTGCAGCGCCTCGGAAACGTTGTCGATGTCGTTGGTGACCCTGGAGAGCACCTCGCCCCTGGGGCTGCGGTCGAAGTACTCCAGCGGCAGCCGGTTGAGCTTGTCCGCCGAGCGCTCGCGCAGCCGGAAAGCCAAGCGCTGCGCCACGATCGCGGTCAACCTGCCCTGTGCCCAGGCGAAGCCGGACGAGCCCGCGATGGCGGCCAGTGCCCACGCCAGCGCGGTGCCGACCGCGGTGAAGTCGATGCCGGGCCCCCGCGCTCCGGTGAAGATCAGATCGGTGACGTGGCCGAAAATCAGCGGCACGGTCACCCACAGGGCGACGTAACCCAGTCCGGCGGTGAAGACCCCGGCCAGCAGCGCTCGTTCCGGCCCCATCATCCGCAGCAGCCTGGCCAGGGAACCGCTGAAGTCGTCCGGCTTGGCCGTTTCCTCGGTGTTCATTTCGCCCCCACAGTGTCCTGGGAGAGCACGATCTCCCGGTAGGTGTCGCTGGTGTCCATCAGTTCGGAGTGCGTGCCTGTGCCGACAACGCGCCCGCCGTCGAGCACGACGATCCGGTCCGCGTCGCGGATGGTGGAGATCCGCTGCGCGACGATCACCACGGTCGCGTCGCCGAGCTCGCGCGCCAGCGCGGCCCGCAGCGCGGCGTCGGTGCTGTTGTCCAGCGCGGAGAACGAGTCGTCGAAGAGGTAGATGTCCGGCTTCGCCACGAGTGCCCTGGCGATGGCGAGCCGCTGGCGCTGCCCGCCGGAGACGTTGCTGCCGCCTTGCCCGATCGGGGCGTCGAGCCCGTCCGGCAGCGCCGCGACGAAGTCCCTCGCCTGGGCGATGTCCAAGGCGTGCCACAGGTCCTCGTCGGTGGCGGCGGGGTTGCCGTAGCGCAGGTTGGACGCGATCGTCCCGGAGAACAGGTAAGGCTTCTGGGGGACGAACCCGATCGAACCGGCCAGCGTCGCCGGAGCCAGCTCGCGGACGTCGACCTCGCCGATCCGGACCTCGCCCTCGGTGGCGTCGAACAGCCGGGGCAGCAGGTTCAGCAGCGTGGTCTTGCCGCTGCCGGTGGAGCCGACCACGGCGGTGGTCTGGCCTGGGCGGGCGATGAGGTCCACGTCGTGCAGCACCGGCCGCTCCGCGCCGGGGTACCGGAAACCGGCGCCGCGGACGTCGACGTGACCCGGTCGGGGGAGGTCGGTGACCGCGTTCTCGGCGACGGTGACGCTCGTGGCGGTGCTCAGCACCTCGTCGATGCGGCCCGCCGACACCCGCGCGCGGGGGAGCTGGAGGACCATGAACGTCGCCATCAGCGTGGACATCAGGATCTGCATCAGGTAGTGCAGGAACGCGAACAGCGCGCCGATCGGCATCGCCCCCGCGTCCACCCGCTGCCCGCCGAACCACATCACGGCCGCGTTGGACAGCTCCATCACCAGCATGATCGCGGGCAGCATCAGCGCCATCAGTTTGCCGACCCCGAGCGCGACACCCATCAGCTCGCCGTTGGCGTCGGCGAAGCGCTCACGCTCGTGGTCCTCGCGGACGAAGGCCCGCACCACGCGGATGCCGGTGATCTGCTCGCGCAGCAGGCGGTTCACCCGGTCGATGCGCTGCTGCACGAACCCGGCCAGCGGCCCCATGCCGCGCAGGATCAGCCGCATCGCCAGCGCGAGCGCGGGCACCACCACGACCAGCAGCGCCGACAGCGGAACGTCCTGTCCCAGAGCCATGATCACGCCGCCGACGCCCATGATCGGCGCGGTCACCATGGATGCCAGCGCGAGCATCGTCACCATCTGGACCTGCTGGACGTCGTTGGTGGTGCGGGTGATCAACGACGGCGCGCCGAACTCGCCGAGCTCGCGCACGGAGAAGGTCTGCACCCTGGCGAAGACCGAGGCGCGGATATCGCGGCCGACCGCCATCGCCGTGCGCGCGGCGAAGTAGATCGCGGCCGCGGCGCCCACGACCTGGACGAGGGTGACCGCGAGCATGACCGCGCCGCTGCCGAGGATGTGGTCGGCGTCGCCCTTGACCACGCCGTTGTTGATGATGTCGGCGTTCAGGGCCGGCAGCAGGAGCGAGGCGAAGGTCTGCGCGAGCTGGAGCAGCACCACGATCGCGATGGCACCGCGGTACGGGCGGAGATGGGTGCGGAGCAGGCGGAGGAGCGCTCCGCGGCGCTCGGGTTCGTCGGTCACGTGATCACGTTAGGAACTCAACCAATGTTGAGGTCAAGGGCACGCGTGCAACCTTCCGGGGCCCTCGCGGCATGTAGTGGGCAGAGGGGGCCACCGGCCCCACCGATCCGAACCCGATCCGAGGAGTTCCGCATGCGCAAACGAATGATCTTCGCCGCCGGGGCGCTCGTGCTGGGCGGCGTCTGCCTCGCCGCACCGGCGCTGGCCCAGCCCACCCCGGCCCCCGCGCCGGGATCCGGCGAGTGCGCGTTCCCGCTCCCCGCGCCGCCGCTGCCAGGTCAGGCCACGCCCCTGCCGATCGCGCCGCCCGCCCCCGGCCACCCTGTGCCGGTTCCTGTGCCGAGCCCGTTCACGCCGCCCGGTGCCGTCGCACCGCCCGCCCCGAACCAGGCAGGCCCGCGGCCGCCCGAGCCCGCGCCGCTTCCGGTCCCGCCCGCTCCCGGCCAGGCCGTTCCCGCCCCGGCCCCGCCTGGCGCTGTTCGGCCCGATGTCGCGATGCCGCCCGCCCCGTTCCCGCCCGGTGCTGTCCGGCCCGACGGCGCGATCGCGGTCCGGCCCGACGCTCCGGTCCCGCCCGCTCCCGGCCAGGTCACGCCCGCGCCGCTGCCGGTTCCCGGCACGCCGGGCGAGCCCACTGCGGCACCGGCCCCGGTTCCGGCCCCGGCTCCGATCCGGTGCCCGGTTCCCGCCCCGCCCAAGTGACCTGCGACGCGGGAGACCACCACGCGTGAGCGATCCCATCTGGAACGCCGAGTTCAGCGCCTGTTTCGACCGGTGCGCCGGCGGCATGCGCTTCACCACGTACCTGCTGTGCGGCGACTGGCACGAGGCCGAGGACCTGATGCAGGCGGCGTTCCTGAAGCTCTACCTCGCCGGGCCGCGGCTGGCCCGGCGGGAGGGGCTGGAACCGTACCTGCGCCGGATCGTGGTCCGGACCTTCCTCGCCGAGCGGCGGCGGGTCCGCTGGCGCAGGGAACGGGTCACCGACGCGCCGCCCGAGGTGCCGCAGGACGCGGCGATCAGCGAGGACAAGCTCGTCCTGTGGCAGGCGCTCGGCACGGTCCCGCCGCGCCAGCGGGCGGTGCTGGTGCTGCGGTACTGGACCGACCTGAGCGTCGAGGAGACCGCCGCGGCGCTGAAATGCTCGACCGGGACCGTGAAGAGCCAGGGCAGCCGCGGGCTGGTCGCGCTGCGGCGCATCCTGGGACCGGATTTCGCCGACTTGCCAGTGGAGGTGTGACGTGGTGCGGGAACAGGACGTGCGGGCGGCCTTCGCGGCGCTCAACGCGCGCGGGGCGCCACCGCTGGCCGTGACGGCGGAGGACCTGATCGAGTGCGGTGACCGGGTTCGCAAGCGCCGCAAGAAGACCCTGGCCGCCGCGTGCACCGGGCTCGCCGTCGCGGTGGTGCTCGCCGGGGTGTTCGTGGCGCTGCCGGAGCACCGCGCGCCGGGGGAGATCACCCCCGCGCGCCTGCCGGACTCCACGTCGATCTTCGTGCCGCCGGACGCGCCACCGATGCCGGAGCCCGTCCGCCCGCCCGGCCAGCGCTGACGTCCGAACAGGTGGTTTTGCCCGTTCAGCTGAGGATTTCGCGTTCCATGCGGCTATTCCCCGATCATGGGCAGGCATTCCCTTGAGGAACCGGGGAAACTCGACATCTCCAAGATCTTCGACGGCGGCGCGGCCCAGGCGGTGACGAGCCGGCACCGGCTGGTCGTGCGCCTGGTGGCCCTGTGCGCGCTGGGCGGGGTGCTGCTCGCGGCGGTGCTGTTCCCGCCGGTCGGACTGCTCGGCTTCCTGTCCAACAAGACCGGCGACACCGTCAACGCCACCGCGGTCGAGCTGATCGACAAGGACCCGCCGGTGGTCAGCACGATGGTGGACGTCTCGGGCAAGCCGTTCGCGCGCCTCTACGACCAGTACCGCGTCCTGGTGCCCGCAGAGCAGATCTCGCCCGCGATGAAGTCGGCCATCATCGCGGTCGAGGACCACCGCTTCTACGAGCACAACGGCGTGGACCTGATGGCGATCGCCCGCGCGCTGATCGCGAACGAGGCTGAGGGGCGGATCTCGCAGGGCGGCTCGACGCTCACCCAGCAGTACGTCAAGAACTACCTCGTCCACGTCGCGGCCGCGACCAAGCAGGACCGGGAGAAGGCGCTGGAGCAGTCGACCGCGCGCAAGATCCGCGAACTGCGCACGGCGGTCCAGGTGGAGCAGGCGCTGAGCAAGGACGAGATCCTGGCCCGCTACCTCAACACCGTCCCCTTTGGACAGAACTCGTACGGCATCGCCGCCGCGGCGCAGACCTACTTCGACGTGCCGCAGGAACGCATGACGGTCGCGCAGGCCGCGCTGCTGGCGGGGATCGTGAACGAGCCGAGCGGCCTCAATCCCTACCGCTTCCCCGAACGCGCGCTCGCCCGGCGCAACGTCGTGATCGACGAGATGGTCGCGCAGAAGCGCATCGCCGCCGACGTCGCGGACGTGGAGAAGCGCAAGCCGCTCGGACTGGCACCGGAGATGTCCAGGCCGCCCAACGGTTGCGTGGGAGTCGGCGACGCCGGTTACTTCTGCGACTACGTGCTGAAGTACCTGAGCGGGGCGGGCGTGGACCTCGCGACCGTGCGCCGCGGCGGGTACACGATCAAGACCACCCTCGACCTGGACGCGCTCGCCAAGGCCAAGGAGGCGGTCGACGCGCACGTCCCGCCGGACACCGACCAGGTGGCCAACGCGATGGCGATCATCAAGCCCGGCAAGGACAAACACCGCGTCGTCGCGCTCACCGCGAACCGCACGTACGGACTGGACAAGTCGAAGGACGAGACCACGCTCGGCCTGCCCTACGCGTTGCAGAACCTCGGCGCCGGGTCGATCTACAAGATCTTCACCGCGGCGGCGGCCCTGGAGAAGGGCAAGGACATCAACGACGTCATCGACGTGCCGCGGTCCTATGTGTCCGAGAAGTTCATCGGTGGCGGCGCGAGTTGCCCGATGGGGCGCGCGGGGCTGCGGAAGTACTGCGTGCAGAACAACACCGGGAGCGACTACCCGGAGAAGCTGACCATTCAGGACGCGTTGGCCGTGTCGCCGAACACCGCGTTCGTGAAGCTGCTGGAGGAGACCGGGGTCTCGGCCGCGGTGGACATGGCCGTGCGACTGGGGCTGAGGTCGCTGGCCACGACGACCGCGAGCGAGGACGCCAAGAAGCGCACGATCGGGAAGTTCTTCTCCGACCACAACTTCGGCTCGTTCACCCTCGGGCCGACACCAACGTCCACAATGGAGCTGGCCAACGTCGGGGCGACCCTGGCCAGCGAGGGCACGTGGTGCCCGCCGAGCCCGGTCGAGGCGGTCGTGGATCGCGGCGGGCGCGCGCTGCCGGTGCGCGAGGAGCCGTGTGCGCAGGTCGTCGAACCGAAGGTGGCGAAGGCGATGACCGTCGGGATGAGCAAGGACACGATCGACGGCACCGCGGTCACCGCCGCGAAGACCTACGGCTGGGATCGCCCGATGGCGGGCAAGACCGGGACCACCCAGGAGCACAAGTCGGCCGGATTCCTCGGCTACACCACGGATCTGGCGGGAGCGGTGTTCACCTTCGACGACTCGACCGCGCCGAGCACGCTGTGCGACCCGGGCGGAGACGCCCCGCCGAAGCCGTGCAGCAGCGGGAAGTACATCTACGGCGGCAAACAACCCGCGCGCACGTGGTTCCAGGCGATGAACGGCGTGGGTCAGGAGCCCGGGATCATGACCGTGCTGCCCCGCGCGGAACTGCCCACAGTGGACGGTGGCCGCTAACGGTGTCTTCAAGTACCCCCGACCCCCCTCCCAGCGGTCGCTAACGGCTACTAACCCCGGGGTTAGTAGCCGTTAGCGATGGTTCTAGGTGGGGTTGGGGGTACTTGAAGACGTGCGGACCTAGCGGGTGTAGTGGAGCCAGACGACGCCGGTTTCGAAGTGGCGGACGCTTTGGAGCGCAAAGGAATCCGGGCGGAAGTCGCCGGAGAACAGCGGCGTGCCGGAGCCGCACGCCACCGGGTTCACCTTCAGCACCAGTTCGTCGATCTCGTCCCGCAGCTGCGCGGCCAGGTTCCCGCCGCCGCACAGCCAGATGCCCATGCCCTCCTCCGCCTTGAGGGAGCGGACCCTGGCCACCGGGTCACCGGCGACGATCTCGATGCCCGGGACCGGGGCGAGGCTGGTGGAGAACACGACCTGGCGCAGGTGGGAGTACGGGCTGGTGATCCCGTGCGGCAGTCCCGGATCGTAGGTGCCGCGTCCCATGAGGACGGTGTCGAATCGACGGTTCGGCGTGTCCTCCGGCATGCCGAGCATCGGGCGGACGTGCGTCGGCACGCCTTCCGGGTACTCCTCGCAGACCGCCGTGATGTGATCGCCCTCCATCGGGAAGAAGTCGAACTCGTGGTTCGGGCCGCTGATGAAGCCGTCGATCGTGGTGGCCACGAAGTAGGTCAGTTTGCGCACGGTGTTCCTCGGGTTTGGTCGAGCGTGCCACGCCGAAGTGCACGCGTTTAGGTGACAGGAAGCCCGTTTCCGGGCATTCCGGAGTGCTGGTGCGGCCGGGCGCGGTGATGATGCAGCCGTCATCTGCGCCCGGCGGGCGCGGGTTTCCTGGCAGGAAGGACGTCAGCAGTGCCTCTCCCCACGATGACCCCCGAGCAGCAGGCCCAGGCCCTGGCCAAGGCGCAGCAGGCCCGAGCGGCGCGCAGCGCCCTCACCAAGGAGCTCAAGGAGGGTTCGCTGACGCTCCACCAGGTGCTCGACAAGGCGGACTCCGACGACGTCGTTCGCAAGACCAAGGTGCTGGCGCTGGTCAAGGCGCTGCCGGGAATCGGTGCCGTCCGCGCCGCGCGGGCCTTGGAGGCCGCGGGCATCCCGGAGAACCGCCGCGTCGGCGGGCTCGGGGAACGGCAGCGCGCCTCGCTGCTGGCCGAACTGGCCGACTGAGCGGGCTTGCCGGGCTGGTCGCGTCATCAGATCACGCGGCCAGCCTGGCACGACCCCTCGCGGCGCGGCAAGGAGAAATCAGCGCGCTGCTCGAAGAGGCAGCGGTTCTCCCGAGACCAGCGCACACGCTCCTCAAGCTCGTCGAGCACGCCGTCCCAGACCCAGCTCCGTTGCGGCTCCAGCCCGCGGTCGGCCACCGCGACCACGTGGCCCGCCACCGCGATATGACCCCGGGCATCACGATCACCCTCCACATCAGCTCCGGCCGTTGAGCGGTCTTCAAGTACCCCGCACCCCCCTCCCAGCGGTCGTTAACTGCCACTAACCCCGGGGTTAGTAGCCGTTAACGACGGTTTTGGGTGGGGTTGGGGGTACTTGAAGACATGCGGACCTGGTGTGCGCCTCGCGCCCGTCGTCGACGCCGAGCGGCCAGGGCACCGGAGTCATTCTTCCGGGCTACAAGTAGGGGGCGGTAGGGGTTCCCCCTAGCTGCCCCGGGCGGGGTTTAGTTCAGCTCCCAGCGTTGCCATGCGGGTGCATTGTTAAAAGTTCACCCACGGTCCTCGCTGGTGAGAGAACTGGACGTGGTCTCCGGAGCCAGCGCAGCGCCGGGATCCGCTCTCATGAGGGGACGCGCACATGAGCAACGAGGACAAGCTGCGGGAGTACCTGAAGCGGGTGACGGCGGACCTGCACCGGGTCCGGCGGCGGCTGGGGGAGCTGGAGGAGCCGGTCGCCATCGTCGGGATGGCCTGCCGGTACCCCGGTGGGGTGAGCACGCCGGAGCAGCTGTGGGAGCTGGTCGCCTCCGGCACGGACGCGATCGGGGCGTTCCCGGGTGACCGCGGGTGGGACCTGGACTCCCTCTACGACCCGGACCCGGACACGCCGGGCACAACCTACGCCCGCGAGGGCGGCTTCGTGACCGCGGTCGACCACTTCGACGCCGCGTTCTTCGGCATCGCCCCACGTGAGGCGATCGCGATGGACCCGCAACAGCGACTGCTGCTGGAGACCGCGTGGGAGGCGCTGGAGCGCGCGGGCATCGACCCGACCACGCTCAAGGGCAGCCGCACCGGCGTGTTCGCGGGCGTGATGTACCAGGACTACACCGCCCGGCCGGGGTTGTCCGCGAAGGACCTGGAGGGATCGCTGGGCGCGGGCGGCTCGGGCAGCGTCGCCTCCGGGCGGATCTCCTACGTGCTCGGCCTGGAGGGGCCGGCGGTCAGCGTGGACACGGCGTGCTCGTCGTCGCTGGTCGCGCTGCACACGGCGGTGCGGGCGATCCGCAACGGGGACTGCGACCTCGCCCTGGTCGGCGGGTCGATGGTGATGTCGACGCCGGTGGCCTTCGTCGACCTGTCCCGCCAGCGGGGGCTGGCGCGGGACGGCCGGTGCAAGGCGTACTCCGACGACGCGGACGGCACCGGCTGGGGCGAGGGCGTCGGCATGATCGCCGTCGAACGGCTCTCCGACGCGCGCCGCAACGGGCACCCGGTGCTGGCGGTGGTGAAGGGGTCCGCGCTCAACCAGGACGGGGCGTCCAGCGGGCTGACCGCGCCGAACGGGCCCTCGCAGCGGCGGGTCATCGAGGCCGCGCTGGCCGACGCGGGCATCCCCGCCGCCGAGGTCGACGTCGTCGAGGGGCACGGGACCGGGACCGCGCTGGGCGATCCGATCGAGGCCCAGGCGCTGCTGGCGACCTACGGCCAGGACCGGGCCGGGCGGCCGCTGTACCTGGGTTCGCTGAAGTCCAACATCGGCCACACCCAGGCCGCCGCCGGGGTCGGTGGTGTGATCAAGATGGTGATGGCGTTGCGGCACAAGGTGATGCCGAAGACGCTGCACGCCTCGAATCCGTCCGAGAACGTGGACTGGACCGCGGGCGAGGTGTCGATCCTGACCGAGGCCCGCGAGTGGCAGCGCGCGGATCACCCACGTCGTGCCGGTGTCTCCTCGTTCGGGTTCTCAGGAACCAACGCGCACGTGATCCTCGAAGAAGCGCCCGAGGCGGAGCCCGTCGCGCGGCGAGAGCACGGCGGTGCCGTGCCGCTGGTGGTGGCGGGCCGGACGCCGGAAGCGCTGAGGGCGCAGGCTGAGCGGATCGCCGATTTCCTGGAGTCCTCCGAAGAGTCCATTGTGGACATCGCGTACTCGTTGGAGGCGACGCGATCCGCGTTCGAGTGTCGGGCTGCCGCGGTTGGCACGGATCGCGCGGAGCTCGCCGCGCAGTTGCGCGAGCTGGCGATCGCCGGTCAGGTGCGCGGGGACGCACGGCGACCGGTGCTGGTCTTCCCTGGTCAGGGATCGCAGTGGGTCGGCATGGCGGTGGAGCTGCTGGACACCTCGCCCGTGTTCGCCGAGCGGATGGGGGAGTGCGCCGTCGCGCTCGCGGAGTTCGTGGACTTCTCGGTGCTCGACGTGATGCGCGGGGCGCCCGGTGCTCCGCCGGTCGATCGGATCGACGTGCTCCAGCCGGTGTTGTGGTCGATCATGGTGTCGCTGGCACACCTGTGGCGCTCGTTCGGCGTCAGCCCGGCCGCGGTGATCGGGCACTCCCAGGGCGAGGTGGCCGCGGCCGTGGTCTCCGGCGCACTCTCGCTTTCCGATGGGGCAAAGATTTGTGCGTTGCGGAGCAAGGCGTTGCTGACGTTGTCAGGGCACGGCGGCATGTTGTCGCTCGCGATGCCGTTGGCCGCCGCCGAGGAGCTGATCTCCCCGTATGAGGGCAGGATCTCCGTCGCGGTGGTGAACGGCCCGCAGGCGGTGATCGTCTCCGGGGAAGAGGCGGCGCTGGAGGAGGTGCGGGCCGTCGCCGAGGAGCGCGGAGTGCGGGCGCGGAAGGTCGCCGCTGACTGCGCCGGGCACTCCGCCCAGATGGACTCGTTGCGGGATCGGTTGCTGGCGGAACTGGCTTCCGTGCGGCCGATGTCCACCGCGACGCCGTTCATCTCCAGCGTGATGGGGAAGGCGATCGACACCGCGACGCTGAATGCGGAGTACTGGTTCGCGAACATGCGGCAGACCGTGCTCATGGATACGGCCACGCGCACCGCGTTGGAGCGAGGGCACCGGACGTTCATCGAGGTCAGCCCGCACACCGTGCTGGCGATGGCGATTCAGTCCACTGCGGACTCCGCCGGGCTCGACGCCGTGGTCGTTGGTTCGTTGAAGCGCGATGAAGGCGGGCTCGAGCGGTTCCTGCGCTCCGCCGCCGAGGCGCACGTCCACGGCGTGCCGGTGTCCTGGTCGACTGTGTTCGAAGGCGCGCACGCGGTGGACCTGCCGACGTATGCGTTCCAGCGGCAGAAGTTCTGGCTGGAGTCCGTCGAGTCGACCGGTGACGTCGCGGGCGCGGGGTTGCGCGGCGCGGAGCACCCGCTGCTCGGCGCGATCATGGAGCTGCCGGACGGCGCGGGAGTGCTGTTCTCCGGCCTGCTGTCCACGAAGACGCATCCGTGGCTCGCCGACCACGCCCTTGGCGAGACGGTGCTCTTCCCGGGAACGGGTTTCCTGGAGCTCGCGGTCCGCGTCGGCGACGAGGTGGGCTGTTCGAAGGTCGAGGACCTGACGCTGCAAGCACCTCTCACTCTGTCCACAAAGGACGGAGCGCAGCTGAGGATCAGCGTCGGTGGACCGGATGTCACGGGTGTGCGCGAGGTGAACATCTACTCGCGGCAGGACGAGGAGTTCGTCTGCCACGCCACCGGGACGCTGTCCGCCGATCTGGAGGAGCCCGGCGCCGCGCTGACCGTGTGGCCGCCCGCCGGTGCGGAGGAGATCGAGGTCGGCCAGCTCTACCAGCGGTTCGCGGAGAACGGGTTCCTTTACGGCCCGGCGTTCCAGGGAGTACGAGCCGCATGGGCGCGTGGTGACGAGGTGTTCGCGGAGGTTGCCTTGCCGCCTCGGCAACGCGCTGACGCGGCTTCCTACGGCCTGCATCCCGCGTTGTTGGACGCCGCGCTGCACCCGATCGCCTTGAGCACGTCGCTGTTGGAGCCCGGAGAGCACAGCTGGCTGCCGTTCTCGTGGACCGGTGTCTCATTGCACGCGTCCGGCGCCGAAGAGCTTCGCGTGCGGCTTTCGAGCGCCGGAAGCGACGCGGTCGCGTTGACGATCGCCGACGGGGTCGGGAACCCGGTCGCTGACGTGGAAGCGGTGGTGCTGCGGCAAACACGCGGCGTCGAGACGCCTGCGAAGCGACACGAGTCACTGTTCACCCTGGACTGGCAGGTCGCTTCGCTGACCGGGGATGCGCCGCAGCGTGTTGCAGTGGTCGGCGACGACTCGCTGAAGATCACCGAGGAACTGCAAGCGGCGGGCGTGCGCGTTGAGTCCTATGTGGACCTGGTGGACATGCCCACGCCGGACGTGGTGGTCGCACCTGTGGGATCGGGGGATGCCCGCGAGGTCACGCGACATGTGTTGGGCCTGCTGCAAAAGTGGCTGGCTGATGCCCGATTCGGCGACGCCCGGCTGGTTTTCGTGACGAAGGGCGCCGTGGGCAGCGGGATCACCGACGTGGCGGCGTCCGCCGTATGGGGTCTGGTGCGCTCGGCCCAGTCGGAGGAGCCGGGCCGCGTGCGGTTGATCGACATCGACGATGTCGCTGCCCTGCCCGCGCTGCTCGGCGGAGCGGAGCAGCAAATCGTTGTGCGGGACGGGATCGCGCACACGCCGAAGCTCGTCGCGGCCAGGGAACTGCGGCCGGGCACGTTGCCCGCGGGCGGCACGGTCCTGGTGACCGGCGGCACGGGGTCGCTCGGCGGGGCGTTCGCGCGGCACCTCGTCACCAACCACGGCGTCCGCAACCTCGTCCTGACCAGCCGTCGTGGTGCGACGGCGGAAGGAGCCCGGGAGCTGCGCAACGAGTTGATAGAGCTGGGCGCGTCGGTCTCGGTGCGGGCTTGCGACGTGGCGGACTTCGACGCGCTGGCCACCGTGATCCAGAGCATCCCGAGTGACCGTCCACTGTGCGCGGTCATCCACACCGCGGGTGTGCTCGACGACGGGACGATCGGCTCGCTGACCGCGGACCGGCTCGACACCGTGCTCCGGCCGAAGGTCGACGCGGTGATCAACCTGCACGAGCTGACCAAGGACCTCGACCTCGCCGCGTTCGTGCTGTTCTCTTCAGCCGCAGGAGTCCTCGGCGGCGCCGGTCAAGGCAACTACGCCGCGGCGAACACCTTCCTCGACGCCTTCGCGCAGCGCCTACGCGAGCAGGGGCATCGGGCCACATCGCTGGCGTGGGGGCTCTGGGACAACGTCAGTGACGAGACCCGGTCCGGCATTGTGCCCTTGACCTTCGAGGAAGGGATGGCGTTGTTCGACGCCGCACTCGGCATGGACGACGCACTGCTCATCCCGATGCGCATCAACAAGACCGCGCTCCGCGAGGCCGTGGCGGCACCGGCGCTGCTGCGCACCATGGTGAAGGTCCCGGTCCGCCGCGCGACGGCGAGGAGCGCCGTGGGCACGGGCGACTTGCGGAATAAACTGGCTTCGTTGAGCGAAGAACAGCAGATCGCGACCATGACCGACCTGGTTCGTGAACACGTGGCCACGGTTCTCGGGCACACGAGCGCGGTCAGCGCGGAACACTCCTTTGTGGACTCCGGATTCGACTCGCTGAGCGCGGTCGAACTCCGCAACCGGCTGGCCACCGCTACCGGACTGCGGCTGCCCGCGACCCTGGTGTTCGACCACGCCAACCCCGTTTCCCTGGCCAAGCACCTGCTGGGCGAACTGGGGACGAAGGCGCCGGTGGAAGTGGTTGCGGCGCCGGTGGAATCCGGTAACACGGTGACCGCCCTGTACAACCAGAGCCTCAGCGCGGGCCGGTTCACCGAGGCGTTCGACTTCCTCCGGGCCACCGGAGCGCTGCGACCGCGCTTCGACGGCGTGGCCGACCTCGGCGAGCTGCCCATGCCGGTGCTGCTGGCGCGAGGACCGCGGGCGCCGAAGCTCTACTGCTTCTCGTCCTGCATCGCCACGGCGGGCATCCACCAGTGCGCCCGGTTCGCCACGAACTTCCGCGGCATCCGCGATGTCGCCGCGCTGGCGCTGCCGGGCTTCGAGAGCGGGGAACTGGTGCCGAGCACCATGGCCGCCGTGATCGAGGCGCAGGCGGAGGCCGTGCGGCGGGACGCGGACGGAGCGCCCGTGGTGCTGCTGGGCGCGTCGGCGGGCGGGTGGTTCGCGCACGCGACCGCCGCGCACCTGGAGAGCATGGGCGAGGAGGTCGCCGGGGTCGTGCTCGTCGACACCTACACGCCGCAGAGCAACGTGCTCAAGCACTTCGGGCTACCGCTGATGGACGCGATGTCGCAGCGCGAGGGCGTGTTCGTCACCATGGACGAGGCCCGGCTCTCCGCGATGGGCTGGTACCTCACGCTGTTCGGCCGGTGGGAGCCGTCCGCGATCCGGGCGCGCACCCTGCTCGTCCGCGCGACCGAACCGATGGGGCAGCGGCTCCCACAGGACCAGGGCGAGGACTGGCGCCCGGCCTGGGAGTACCCGCACGATGTGGTCGACGTGCCGGGGGACCACTTCTCCATGATGGAGCGCCACGCCGAGGGCACGGCGGCGGTGATCGAGGAGTGGATCAGCGCCGCTGCCGGGGCAACCGGCTCTCCACGTCGGCTAGCTTCTGCCGGACGTGGCTGACCCAGTACAGCGCCTCGTGCCGGTGGTCGGTGTCGACCTCGGCGACCTGGGCGTAGACCTCGGCGGTCTGGCGGTGGTAGGCGTGCCACTCCGACGGGCGGGCGTGCGGGGCCGGGCGGAGCCGGAGCAGTGTCTCGTGCGCCTCCCGCAACGTCCGTGACCGCATCGCCACCGCCCAGCCGTCCCTGCGTCGCACGCCCGCGCCCCCCTTGATCGTTCTCGACCAGGGAGGCTTTCGGCGGAAAACCGGGACGCGCGCACCGCATGGCGGGACTTCTCAGGACGTCCTTGCTAGGTTGCGCGCGTCCCGGCCGTCGAAGGGAGCGATGTGGCCAACGAACGACTGCGGGAAGCCTTGCTGCGCAAGGGGTTCGACCTCGAACACGCGGCGGCGGCCACCGGCGTGGACCGCAAGACGGTTGAACGCTGGATCACCCAGGGACGAGTTCCCTACCCCCGGCACCGGCGCACGATCGCCGCACTGGTCCGCGAGGCGGAGGACTACCTGTGGCCGGACGCGGTCCCGCCGGAGCTGGCCGAGTCCGAGGTGGTCAAGGTCTACCCGCGGCGCAGCGACATCCCCACCGACCTGTGGGACCGGCTGCTCGGCACCGCCACCCGCCGCGTCGACGCGCTCTCCCTGGCGGCGTTGTTCCTGGTGGAGCGGCCGGACTTCGCCAGGCAGCTGCGCAGGAAGGCCGAGGAGGGCACGAAGGTCCGGCTGCTCTTCGGCGATCCGGGGGCCCGCGAGGCGGCCAAGCGCAGCGAGGAGGAGCAGCTCGGCAAGGGCACGGTGGCCGCGCGCATCCGCAACGCGCTGGCCTTCGTCCGGCCGCTGGCCGGGGTCGAGGGGATCGAGATCCGGCTGCACCGGCGCACCCTCTACAACTCCGTGTTCCGCTTCGACGACGAGATGGTGGTCAACACTCACGTCTACGGCGTCCCCGGCGGTCACGCGCCAGCGATGCACCTGCGGAAGCTGTCCTCCAGCAGCATGTTCGACACGTACTCGACGAGCTTCGCGACCGTGTGGGCGGGAGCTGAAGAGGCGAGGTTATAGCCGTGGCACGCGCCGACTACTACAACGATCCGTCCGCGCCGAGGGCGAACAGCCTCAAACCCGCGGTGAGCGCCGTCGTGCTGGACGGAACGGGCAGGCTGCTGATGATCAGGCGGACGGACAACGACCGGTACGCGATTCCCGGCGGGGCCCAGGAATGCGGGGAGACAGTGACCCAGGCCGTTGTCCGCGAGGTGGAGGAGGAGACCGGTGTGGTGGTGGAGGTGGTCAGCCTGGTCGGCATCTTCTCCAACCCCGCGCACGTGGTCGCCTTCTCCGACGGCGAGGTCCGCCAGGAGTTCTCGATGTGCTTCCGCGCGGTGCCCGTCGGCGGCGCGCCCCGCGCGAGCGGCGAGTCGAAGGAGGTGAGGTGGGTGGTGCCGGAGGACCTGCGGTCCCTGGACGTCCACCCCTCGATCCGGCTGCGGATCGAGCGGGGCCTGGCCGACCCCACCTCCCCGTACTTCACCTGATGTGGGACAGGATGTTGACCACGTTGCCGTCCGGGTCCTCCACGAAGAACCGGCGCACGCCCCACGGCTCGTCGGTCAGCTCGTAGATGATCTCCGCGTCCGAGTCCAGCGCGGCCTGGTAGCTCGCGTCCACGTCCTCGACCTGGATGGACGCGACCGGCACCACGGGCGCTGTCGCGTCGTGGGTCATCAGGCTCAGCTGCACCTCCGGCCGTTCCCGGTCGGCCAGGGTGACGATCCACCCCTGGTTCATGACCACGCGCATCCCGACGACACTGGTGTAGAACTTCACGGCCGCGGCCATGCTCGTGGTCGGAAGATCAGCGACCACCCTGTTCACCTTCATGGCGTACCTCTACCAGTTTGATCTGACGGTCGTGCACGCGGGAGAACAACAGCTGCGCGGCGCTCGCCCCGAGCAGGGCCATGGTCATGTCCCACTGGGTGTCCCACTGGTCGCCCTGGGTGCCGAGGTAGTCGGCCGCGTTGTCCCCGCCGAGCATCCCGACGAAGCCCTCGAACACCTCGAACCCGCCGCTGACGCCCAGGCAGACGAAGGTGGTCAGGGTGATCAGCCAGCGGCCGGGGACCAGGGGAGTGCGGCGCAGCAGCAGCTCGCGGACGACGATCGCCGGGATGAAACCCTGGGCGAAGTGGCCGATCCGGTCGTAGTGGTTGCGGTCGAAGCCGAACCAGTCCTCCATCCAGAACCCCAGCGGCACCTCGGCGTAGGTGTAGTGTGCGCCGAGCGTCAGGATCAGCGCGTGCACCGCGATCAGCCGGTACGTCAGCGGTGTCAGCGGGAACCGCCGGTACGTCGCGATCAGGGGAACCGCGGCCAGCGCGATCGGCAGCACCTCCAGGGCCCAGGTGCCCCAGGAGTGCGGCTTGATCGCCGACACGGCGACAGCGACGAGGACGACGCCCAACAGGACGAGGGGTTCACGCTTCACGCGAATTTTCCTACCCGGTTTCGGTGGTTTGTACGTCTTTCGCATGAATATTGCAGTCATGATGGTTTCAGTGATGAGTAAAGCTACTCACCCGGAGACGAAAAGCACGGAATGCGCCAGGACGGCGAGGAGTTGCCCTGGAACATGGCCTCACGTTTCCCGCTGTCCGTGCTCGACCTCGCCACGGTCGCCGAGGGTTCCACCGACGCCGAAGCCCTGCGCCGCGGCGTCGAACTCGCCCAGCACGTCGAATCCCTTGGCTACCAACGGTTCTGGACGGCCGAGCACCACAGCATGCCGACCATCGCCAGCTCCGCGCCCGACCTCCTCGCGCTCCAGGTGGCCAACGCGACGAGCACGATCCGCGTCGGCTCCGGCGGCGTGATGCTGCCGAACCACTCGCCGCTGGTGGTGGCGGAGCGGTTCGCGTTCCTGGAGGCCTTCCACCCCGGGCGCGTCGACCTGGGCATCGGTCGTGCGCCCGGCACCGATCCGAAGACGGCCGCCGCCGTGCGCAGGCACACCGGGCACGGCGTGGAGGACTTCACCGAGCAGCTCGCCGAGCTGGAGGGCTACCTCGACGGTGGCCTGCCGGAGGGGCACGCGTTCGCCGGGGTGTGCGCGGTGCCGACCAACCCGACCCGCCCGCCGGTGTGGCTGCTCGGATCGAGCGGGTACAGCGCCGCGCTCGCGGCCAGGCTGGGGCGGCCGTTCGCCTTCGCCTACCACTTCGCGCCCGACAACGCGGCGGCTGCGCTGCGGCACTACCGCGAATCGTTTCGGCCCAGCCCGGAACTGGCGCGGCCGCACGCGATCCTCACCGTCGGCGTGATCACCGCGGACACGGCGGCCGAGGCGGAGCGGTTGGCGCGGCCGATGGGGCTGTCGGCCGCCCGGTTGCGGGCCGGGCGGCCGACGCGGCTGCCTTCGCCAGAGGCCGTCGAGCGGCACGAGTGGACGCTGTCCGAGGAAGCCGTCGCGGAGCACTTCCTGGCCACGTACCTGGTGGGCGAACCGGATGACGTGGCGTCGCGGCTGCGCGGGCTGGTCTCCTCGTTGGGGGCGGACGAGGCGATGATCACGTCGATCATCCACTCGCCGGAGGACCAGCGGCGCAGTTACTCGTTGCTGGCGAAGGCGATGTCCTAACAGCTCGCCAGGAAGTCGCCGAGCACGGTGTTGAACCGCTCGGGCTCCTCGGCGAACGGCGCGTGGCCGCTGGCGGCGAAGCGGGCGACCTCGGCGTTGGGCAGCTGCCCGGCCAGCCAGCCCGCGAGGTCGCCGGGGAAGACCTTGCTCTGCTCGCCGTAGATCAGCAGCGCGGGCACGGTGACCTTGCAGAGCATGGCGCGGAGGTCGGCGTAGGCCATGTCGAACCACACGTCCAGCGCGCTGCGGGTGTGGGTCTTGGCGGTCTCGGCGTAGATCGCGTCGATCGTGGCCTGGTCGGGCTCGTCGGCGAAACAGGCCGCGATGAACGGCTTGATCACCGAGGGGCGGGCGTGCCGGACGCCCTGCGTGAACACGGCCAGGTCGGTGATGGGGTAGCCGCCCAGCAACGGGAAGTCCCATTCGGCCGCGTCGAGGAAGCGGGGGGACTGGTCGACGAAGCAGACCGAACGCAGCTTCTCGGTGCCGTACTCGCGGACGTAGCTCAGGATCACCGCGGTGCCCATGGACCAGCCGACGAGGCAGACGTCGTCGAGGTCCAGGTGGTCGATGAGGGCGCGCACGTCCTGGGCGTACTGGTGCAGCGAGTGGCCGTTCTCGGTCTTGCCGGAGTTGCCGTGGCCGCGGAAGTCGACGGTGACCACGCGGTTGCCCTGGCTCAGCGGGCCGGTGTTGGCCTGCCAGAACGTGCTGTTCATCGTCCAGCCGTGGAGCAGGACGACCGCGGGGCCGCTGCCGGTGTCCTCGTAGTGCAGCGGGACCCCGTCGGGCAGTTCGAGGTAGGCCATGGCACAACCCTTTCGATGTCTTCGCGGTCGGCGCCGATGATCGTCCCGGCGGTGACCGGGGGAGAAGGGGTTGCAACGGGGTTGCACGAGGGTTGCACCGCCGGTGCGGGCCGACCTACGTTCTCCGATGACCGAAGATCCGCTTGCGGGGACGAGGCGACCATGGACGCTGAGGGGAAGCGGCTGGCCCGGACCCGGGACCAGGCGCTGAGTGGTGTTGAGCCGCGCGGGGTCCGCCCGGCGGTTCGAGCGTCGTGGGACCGGTCGCGCAGCAACGGCGTGCGCCCGGATCGCTACCTGCCACCGGTTCCGCTGGCCGAGGACGCTGTTTTCGAGCTGCGGCGCGAACATCCGCTGGCGCGGGTGTGGCCGACGTTGGAGCGGACGCTGCGCACGTCGCTGGACGGTCCGGGGCGGATCCTGTTCCTCAGCGACGCCGCCGGGCACCTGTTGTGGGTCGACGGTGATCGCACGACCATGCGGCGCGCGGAACAGGTGAACCTCGTGCCGGGCGCGCGGTGGAGCGAGGATGCCGCCGGAACCAGTGGCGTCGGCACCACTTTGGCGTTGGGACGGCCCTTCCAGGTGCGCGGTCCGGAGCACTACCTGTCCGCGGCGACGAGGTACACGTGCTCCGCGGCGCCGATCCGGGACACGATGACCGGTGCGGTGCTCGGCGCCCTCGACCTGACGACCGAACCGTTGGACGGTGCTGAGGGACTGGCGTTGTCTTTGGTCGTCTCGACCGCGCGGTTGGCTGAGGCGCAGCTGCGGGAGTACGCGCACCGGCAGCACGCCGAGTTGCAGCGCCGCTACGTGAGCCGCTTGGCCAACCGCGTCGGCAGCCACAGCGCGGTTGTCACGCCGGATGGCCGCGTGGTGTTCGCCGATCCCGTGGGATGGTTACCGGATCGGTGGTACCAGCCGTTGCGCGAGGGGACCGCTGTACTGCCCGACGGTCGATCCGTGGTGATCGAGCGCCTGGCCGTCAACGGTCCTTTTTTCGTTATGGCACAAGAGGTCGAGATCGACGCCGCCGTGGTCTTCGGCGGCCTCGGGCTCGATCGGGGTTGGCTGCGGGTCGATGGTGTCGCGCACGAGCTGACGATGCGGCACAGCGAGCTGCTCTCGATCCTGTGCGCGTGGCCCGGCGGGTTGACCGCCGAGGGTTTGGCGCGCGAGGTCTACGGTCCGCAGGGGAAGACCGTGACCGTGCGTGCGGAGATGGCCCGCTTGCGGCGGATTCTCGGCTACCGCCTGGCATCTGAGCCTTACCGTCTCGTTGGCCCCGTGCGTGCGGATTTCCTTGACCTGGAACAGGATTTGGCGTCCGGTTCGGTCGGCGGGCTGCTGGACCGGTACCGGGGTCCGCTGCTGCCGCGTTCGGCCGCGCCCGGTGTGGTGGAGCTTCGGGCCCGCGTGCACGAACGGCTGCGCGGCCGCGTGTTCTCCGAGGGCGACACCGATTCCGTGGTCCGCTGGCTGGCCGCTCCCCACAGCCGCCCCGACCGGCTTCCCTAGGCCGGTCCGGTCCGGACGAACCCGAGCGATGTGAGCAGCCGCTCCGAAGGCGTGTTCCCGTCTGTAACCCCCGCGAACACCGCCGCGTCGTCCAGTACCCCAAGCGAGGCCGCCACCACCGCCGTCCCGAGCCCACGTCCTTTCCACCCGGGATCGGTTATGACGTAAGCGATCCAGTACGTGTTGTCTGTTCCTTCTGCGACCAGCGAGGCCGCGACCGGCACGCCGTCGTCTTTGATCGCCACAAAGCTCGCCTCCGGGACCGCGCGCTCCCGCCAGCCCGCGATCTCCACCGCGCCATCGCTGTTGTCGCCGAGACTTTCGTCGATCGTCCCCGCGTACGCGCGCTCCATGAGTCGACCCAGTACCGCGTCGTCACTGTCGTCGAGCGGCCTCAGCGCAATCCCGTCGACCGGTGGGCGCTCGGTGATCCTCTGTCCGGGAGGGCGGTGGTAGATGCTTCGCGGTGGAAGGCTCATAGGTAGACAGTGTTCTCGCGCTGTCCAGGGCTCAGAAGGGTGCGGGTCCGGCGATGGGTTCCAGTTCCGTCTCGTAGACGTCTCCGCTAGGTGTGGTCCACATGTGGCGTCCGTCTGGCAGGTTTTCGCAGCGCCAGGTGGTGTTGTGCTTCATCCGGTGGTGGTGCCTGCACTTGGGCCGCAGGTTCTTCACCGTCGTGTTGGTGCCGTCGTAGCGGCAGCAATGGTCGAGGTCACAGCGGTGTGCGGGCTGCTGGCACCCGATCGCGGTGCACCTGGGGTAGCGGGCTGTGATGAGTTCCCGCTGCTTGGCGGTCGGTCGGTAGACATCGCTGACTTCTTCGGCCATACCCGTGACGGGGTCGGTGAGGATGCGCTTCCAGATCCCTCCGGCGATGACATCGCGGGCGATCTCGGCCGGGAGGGGTCCGTATCCGTGCAGGATGGCGGGGTCGTCGTTCATGTCGATGACACTGGTGACCGGCATCGTGAGGTACACGCGCACCTCGCCTTGGGGTGCTCCGGTGTCCTTACCCAGCAACACATCCATCGCCACATCGGCCCGCTTCTGGTCCAACGTCCGGTCATCCTTCGGCAACGCTCGGGCGATCCTGTCGATCCTGTCGTAGATCAACACACCTTCCAGCGCGGGCACCAGGAAGCGGAGCGAGGACATGCCGTCATCGAGGTCGCGCTTCTCCACCGCGCGTTCCTTGGTCGCCTTCTTGTGGCGGCGCAGGGCGGCATCAGGGTCGAGCTTGTGGATCACCGTCTGCGCGTGCCTGCGTACCGAGGTGTAGGTGCGAGTTTCCGCGTACGCCAGGAGGTCTTCCTCCACGATCGCCTTGTGGATCTCGGACAGGACACTGATCTGGTCCAGGATCAGCAGGGCCTTGCCCTCGTCGACTCGGCCTTCGGCCATCGCCTGCAACACGGCAGGGCGCTCGGTGAGTTCAAAGCCTCGACTCAGCATCCGGTCAGCTTTCCGACGTGACATCGCCAACCGAGGACCGACCTCCGAACCCATGTACTGGTAGTCCCATTCCGGCACCTGATCCATGTACTTCCGGCACGCGAGAGCGAGATCTGCTTGCGCCTGTGCCAGCGCGCGAGCGGCATCTTCGACCTCATCGAGATATTTCCCAAGGGGCATACACCCATTCTATCGCAAACAAATAGACGATCATGCCTCTAAAGGATGAATTGCCAGGCGTCCGAAAAGCAAGTTCCAGCGAAAGCGGGCCGCCGCTGGAAATAGGGTCGGCTTTACCTGGGGTGCGCGTGCCATACGCTTCCCGCGAGGGCCGGGGTTCCATCCCGTGCCCCCGAGAGGCCCAAGGGTACGCGCAAGGGCCCCCAGGTCAAGCCGACCCCACCGCTGGTACCGGTGCGAGCTGGAAGTCCAGCCGCGCAAGCTGGAAGCCCAGCCCGCTCACGCCGGAAACCCGCCAGCAAGATGCCGAACAACAGCAGCATCATGCCCATCACCCCGCTCAACCAACAACGAAGCCACCCGCCCCCGATGCTCAACCGACTTGTTCCCCCCGAACTTGAACTTCGCCCGAACCCCCGTAACGCTCAACACAAGCCCCCGAATCCCAGGCAACAACCGCCCATCAACCCCCGATGCAGAAACAGGACACCGAGAACTCCCAGGCTCAAAATGATCAAGCTGGGCATTCAACAAAGAAGCCTTCTCTGAAGGACAGTCAACAACCCGAGCATCACACTCCAACTGCACCGTCGCATAGTACGACGTCGGCACACCCGAAGAAACCGGTCCATTCCAATGAGACCGAATATACGTATAGTCCCCAACCACGGTCAGCAACACACGAGGATTCTCGTCCACCGCCGCCCACACCGGATTGGGACGAGCGAGGTGCAGCAGGATCGCATCGTCCCGAAACACGAAGTGCGTAGGCACGACCACCGGGAACTCACGATCACGCCCAGGAGCGATGAGCTGGCCGAAGTCGTGCTCATCGCGCAACCACGCGCGCCAATGGTCGTCGTCGATGGGGGCGTCCCACGGATGAATCAGCACGCCCCGATCCTGCGCCGCGCGGAAACCCCCACCCCAGGGCCACTGGCCAGGCAGTTCCGATGGCCACTAGGACGAGTCGGCGACCT
Organism: Allokutzneria sp. A3M-2-11 16; assembly: GCF_024213555.1. Classification (GTDB taxonomy): domain Bacteria; phylum Actinomycetota; class Actinomycetes; order Mycobacteriales; family Pseudonocardiaceae; genus Allokutzneria. The sequence continues at coordinate 46,168 of NZ_JANAVO010000013.1, forward strand.
CGGCCAGGGCGGCGTAGGTGCGGTTGGCGCCCGCGGCCATGCGTTGTTCGCGGGCGGTGGCGTCGATGTAGTTCTGGCTGGCGGTGATCGACGCGTGGCCGAGGAGCTTGGCGATCTCGATCACGGAGGCGCCGTCCTCGGCGAGGCGGGTGGCGAAGGTGTGCCGGAACGCGTGCACGAGCGCGCCGCGCTGGACCCGGTCGCCGACGCCCGCGGCGCGCAGCGAGGTGCGGACGAGGTACTGGAGCCCGCCGCGGCGCAGCGGTTCGTCGCGGTGGTCGACGAACAGCGGCGCGGCGCCGGGGACGCGCAGGCCGAAGCGGAGTCCGCGGCTGTGCAGGTAGGCGTTGATGATCTCGTCGAGCGGGCGCTCGATGGGGACGGAGCGGCGGGTGCCGCCCTTGCCGCTGACCTGGATGCGGCGCTCGCCGGGGCGGCCGACGAGGGAGGCGACGGTGAGGCCGAGCAGCTCCGCAGACCGGACCCCGGTGCACAGCAGGGTGGCGAGCACGGCCAGGTCGCGTTCCGGCCAGGGGTTGCGCGCGGCGCGAGCACCTTCGGCGACGCGGCGGAGCAGCTGTTCGGGGGTGTCCTCGCCCTGGAGCGGTTTGGGCGCGCGCATCGGTGTGCGGGGTTTGGGCACGACCTGCATGGGGTTGCCGACCGCGGCGCCCTCGATGACGAGGAAGCCGAAGAACCCGTTCCAGGTCGACCAGGCGCGGGTGACGGAGGCGGCCGAGCGGGGCCCGGCGAAGCGGGCGAATGCCGAGCGCAGCGGCCCGGCGGTGATCTCGTCGACGGTGATCTCGTCGGGTTCGCGGTCGAGGACGACGGCGAGGTCGAAGGCGACGGATTCCAGGTCTCTGCGGTAGGCGCGCACCGAGTTCGCGGCGAGCTTGCGCGCCTGCATGTGCTCTAGATAAGCGCTGATCGAGTCCCACAACGCGGTCACCCCGCCATCTTCCCCCACCACCCCGACAAGATCATCATCCGACGAGGTGCAATCCAGAAGAAGTCTTCCGGAAGTTTTCTTCTGGATGTACCGTCGGCCCGTGACCGAACGCCGCAAGATCACCGATCCGGACGTGCTGAAGGGCCTGGCGCAGCCGCTGCGACGGCGGCTGTACCGGCTGCTGTGCCAGCTCGGCCCGGCCACCGCCGGAGCGCTGGCCAAGCGCACCGAGTCCGATCCCGGCCTGGTCAGCTACCACCTGCGGGAGCTGGGCCGGACCGGCTACATCGAGGAGGCGCCGGAGCTGGCGCGCGATCGCCGGGAGCGGTGGTGGCGCGCGGTCCCCGGCTCGACGTCCTGGTCGCACCTGGACTTCACCGACCCGGAGGGCCGCGCCATCGCCGACACGGTGAAGGCGCAGATGGTCGCCGACCAGCTGGAACGGTTGCGCGCCTACGAACGCGAACGCGACGACTGGCCGGACGAGTGGGCCGAGGCGGCCACCTCCACCGAGGGCGGATTGCGCCTGACCCCTGAAGAAACGCGCGCGATGAGCGAAGAACTCCAAGAAGTGCTGATCCGCTGGTCGCAGGTCGGCAAGGGCGGCGTCGACGACGGCCGCGAGCACGTCTTCCTGTTCCTGCACGTCTTCCCGGAGAGACCGTGACTGTCGCCGTTCCCGCCTACCGCGTCCCGCAGTACCGGCGCTATGTCGCAGGCGAGGCCGTTTCCGTTCTGGGCGACCAAATCTGGTACGTCGCGCTGTCCTGGGCCGCGGTCCAGCTCGCCTCGCCCGGGGTCGCTGGTGTCGTCCTCGCGGTGTCGGCGGTGCCGAGGCTGTTGCTGATGGTGCTCGGCGGCCCGCTCGCCGATCGTTTCGACGCGCGCCGCCTGATGGTCGGCAGTGACGCCCTCCGTGCGGTGATCATGCTGGTCGCCGCCGGAATCGCTTTGGCAGCAACGGAAATCTGGCTGTTGGTGGTGGTCGCGTTGATCTTCGGAGCCGTGGACGCGGTCTTCATGCCCGCCGCCGGATCGCTGCGCCCGCGACTGCTGGAGACCGAGCAGCTCTCCGATGGGGCGGCGCTGCGGGAACTCGGGGTACGAGCCGCGCTGATGCTCGGCGCCCCGCTCGGCGGAGTGCTGGTGACCGTGGGCGGTCTCGCGCTGGCGTGCGCGGTCAACGCGGTGACGTTCGTGGTGTCCCTGTTGGCCATCCGCACCCTGACCCCGCGCCCGATCGAGCGCGTCGAGCAGCGCGAGCCCTACGGCGTGGCGTTGCGCGCCGGGTTGCGATACCTGTTGTCACACAAGCTCTTGCTGCCGTTGATGTTGGTGACGCTGCTGTTCAACATCGGCTTCGTCGGACCGATGAACATCGGACTGGCGCTGCTGTCGGAGGAACGCGGGTGGGGCGCGCAGGGGATCGGGTTCCTGCTCGCGGGCTTCGGCGTCGGCGCGGCCATCGGTTCGATCGTCATGCTCCGAGTTCGTATCCGAAGCCACATCGGCATCGGCATCGCCGTGTGCGCGTGCGGGGAGGCCGTGGGGATCGCGGGAGCCACGCTCGCGCCGAACCTCGGCCTCGCGGTTGCCTCCACCGCGCTGGTCGGCCTGCTAGGCGGGCCGCTGGGCATCTTGTGCGGATCGCTGAGCCAGGCCAACACCGACGATGCGTTCCGCGGGCGGACGAGCAGCGTGCAGGCCCTGCTCACCCTGGGCGTCACACCCCTGGTCATGGCCGCGGTCGGTTGGCTCGCCGGAGAATTCGGCACCACGCCGGTGATGCTGGCCAGCGCGGCGGTCGAAGCCACCGCCGCCGTGCCGTGCCTGCTCCTCGCGCGGCTGCGCACAGCGTCGATCACGCAGGGAGCAGACCGAGGGTGAACGCACGCGCCACGAGTGCCGTGCGGTTCGGGACGTCGAAGCGCTTCACCATGCGGGTCACGCGATAGGTGAGCGCGGGCACCGGCCTCGCCCCGTTCCGCGGCGGGATCGCGGCGGTGGCTGGACGAGTTGATCGCTACTGACCGCTACGTCGAGGACGTCTACGCGGGCTGAACCTCATCCATCCGTGCCTTCAAAATCACGAAACGTGGGGGGTCCGATCGGGGGTAGTGACACTAACGGGTGATGGAGATCATGGCGGTCCCTGTAGTCCGGACGGCGGAAGGCTCTGAGATGACCGCACGATCCCGCTCTGCCGCGTTAGCCCTCGGAGCGGTGCTCGCCACCACGCTCCTGCCCGGCGTCGCGCACGCCCAGGCCGACCCGGCGGCCGAAGCCCAGCGCGTGCTCGACCTGACCAACGGCCACCGCGCCGCGGCAGGCTGCCCCGCGCTGACGACCAACCCGCAGCTCGCCGCGTCCGCGCAGGCGCACAGCGAGGACATGGCCCGGCACAACTACTTCAGCCACACCGGCAAGGACGGCAGCAACCCGGGGCATCGCATCGCCCGCGCCGGTTACCAGGCCCGGTCGTGGGCGGAGAACATCGCCGCGGGCTACCGGGACGCCGAGACCACCGTGCGGGAGTGGATGAACAGCCCCGGCCACCGCCGCAACATCCTCAACTGCAAGCTGCGCGAGCTCGGGGTCGGCTACGTCTCCCAGTCCGGCACGCGGTACACGAGGTACTGGACCCAGAACTTCGGCAGCAGGTGAGCCGTTCGCCGCGCCGGACTGCTCCGAACGGGTGCGCGCCGGCGCGGCGATGTGGGGGGCAGAGGTGCGTGCGAAGCTTGCCCGGTCGGTGAAGTAGTCCGGGGAGGCGCCAGCCATGAGTTTCGACCTGAACCGCCGGGACCTGTTGCGCAGCAGTGGTGTCGTCGCGGCCGCGGCCGCGCTGGGCGGCGCGACCGCCGTCCCGGCCAACGCCGCTGCCGAGGACGAGCGGGGCGGTAAGCCGAGGGTCGATCTCACCGAGGGCACCAACATCAGCGCGTCCGCCTCCTCGGACGGCAAGCTGATCGCCTTCGACCTGGTCACGGCGATCTGGGTGGTGGGCGCGAACGGCGGTCCGGCGCGGCGGCTGACCGACGACCTGGCCGACGCCACGCTGCCCCACGTCGCCCCGGACGGTTCCCGGATCGTGTTCCAGTCCTATCGGGACGGTAACTATCACTTGTGGACAGTCCGGCCGGACGGCAGCGGGCTGACACAGCTGACAACCGGCACCTACGACCACCGCGAGCCCCGGTTCGCGCCCGACGGCAAATCCGTCGTGTTCACCTCGGATCGCGGAAACACCGGCAGCTACGGCGTTTTCCGGCTCGACCTGGCCGACAAGAAGATCACCACGCTCAGCGACACCGCCGCCGAGCAGGCCGCGCCCGCGTGGTCCCCGGACGGCAAGCGCGTCGCGTACACAGTGGACGATGCGGCGATCGACGTCCTCGATATCGGCTCCGGCGCAGTAACCAGGGCGGTCACCGCCACGGGTGGGGCGAAGATCTACGGGCCCGCCTTCGCCCCGGACGGCAAGACCCTGTCGTACATGCGGCTCACCGGCGCGGTCGCCGAACTCGTGGTGGGGGAGAAGGCCGTCACCTCCGGTGAGGACGTGTTCGGCTTCGCGGCCACGTGGCTGTCGGCCGACGAACTGCTCTACACCGCGGACGGCCACCTCCGCCGCCGCAAGCTCAGCGGGGGTACCGCCGCCGACATCGCGTTCACCGCGTCGGTCCCTGTCACCACGCGCCGGGTCTACCGGCAGTTCGTCCGCGACATCACCGATCGGCGCGCCCAGGCGACCCGTGGAATCGCCTCGCCCGTGGTGTCCGCGGACGGCAAGCAGATCGCCTTCCGCGCGCTGAACGCGTTGTGGCTGTTGACGATCGGGGACGCCAACCCGAAGCGGATCGTCGCGGACGGCTACTTCAACTCCGACCCCGACTTCGCCCCGGACGGCAAGTCCCTCGTCTACACCTCCGACCGCGCGGGCGACGCCGATCTGTGGGTGCGCGATCTCGCCAGCGGCAGCGAGCGCAGGCTGACCGGGCTCGCCGGAGCGCAGCTGACCCCGCGCTTCTCCCCGGACGGCAAGCGGATCGCTTACCAGGACCACGATGGTGCTGCCTGGATCGTGGACACTGCTGGTGGTACGCCGAAGCAGGTCACGCCGACTCTGTTCATGCCGGGCCGGATCACCTGGTCGCCGGACGGCAACACGATCGCGCTCGCCGCGGTGAAGCCGTTCTCGAAGCGCTTCCGCGAGGGCACCAGCCAGATCCTCACCGTCGACCTGGCCAGTGGCGCGCTCACCTACACCGAGCCGATGCCCTTCGCGTCCATCGCCGCGCGCGGTGACGACGGGCCGGTGTGGTCGCCGGACGGCAAGCACCTGGCGTTCGTCGTCGAGTCCACCGCGTGGATCGTCCCGGTCGACGCGCGCGGCAAGTTCACCGGTGCGGCCCGCCAGGTCACCCGCGAGGTCACCGACTCGCTGGCGTGGATCGGCTCGGACGCGTTGCTGTACCTGAACAACGGCCGCCTGCGCAGTCAGTCGATCAAGGGCGGCCGACCGGCGACGATCCCGCTCGACCTCACCTGGAAGCGCCCGGAGGTCAAGGAAAAAGCCGTCATCCGCGCGGGCGCGCTGTGGGACGGGCAGTCACGCGAGCTGCGGCGCAACGTCGACATCATCGTGGACGGCAACCGCATCGACGGCATCGTCCCCTCACGGCCCGGACGGGCCACTGTGGACGCTTCGAAGCTGACCGTCATGCCCGGCCTGATCGACTCGCACAACCACTGGCACCTGCGCGGACGGCAGTGGGGAGACCGGCAGGGGCGGGCGTGGCTGGCCTACGGCATCACCACGACGCGCTCTCCCGGCGACCCCGTCTACCAGATGCTCGAAACCCGCGAGGCGCTCGACGCCGGTGCACAGGTCGGACCGCGGTTCTTCGCCACCGGCGAGGCGATCGACGGCTCGCGCGTCTACTACAACTTCATGCGCCCCACGCGGTCGATCACGCAGCTCGACCTGGAGCTGGAGCGCGCGCGGGAACTCCAGTACGACCTGATCAAGACCTACGTGCGGCTGCCCGTGGAGTACCAGAAGCGGGTGATCGACGCCGCGCACCGCGCCGGGATGCCGCTGTCCTCGCACTACCTCTACCCGGCCGAGCACATCGGCATGGACGGCATGGAGCACACCGGGGCCACCAACCGCCTCGGCTACTCCCACACCGTGTCCCGGCTGGGCCGCGCCTACGCCGACGCGATCACGCTCTTCGTCCGGTCCGGCATGTCGATCACGCCGACGCTGTTCAACTCGTCGGTGATGTACGCCGACGACCGGTCCCTGGTGGAGGACCGGCGCACCAGGACGCTCTACCCCTCGTGGGAGTACGAGCGCCTGGTGAAGAAGGCCGACGACGCCAAGCTCCCCGCCGCCGAGGCGGTCCGCGCACTGCTGAAGTCCAATGTGGACATGGTGCTGCGCATCCACCGCGGCGGCGGCATGGTGATCGCCGGCACCGACGCGCCGCTGGACAACCCGGCGATCTCGTTGCACACCAACCTGCGCGCGATGGTGCGCTACGGCTTCACCCCGCACGAGGCGCTGACCACCGCGACCGCCAACACCGCCCGCTGGCTGGGCCACCAGGGCAGGCTCGGCGTTGTCGCCCGCGGCGCGCTGGCCGATCTGTCCTTTGTGGACGGAAACCCGCTCGCCGACATCAGGGCCGCCGCCGCCGTCCGCCAGGTCATGCTCGGCGGCGTCCTGCACACCGTCGAGGACCTCCTCAAGCCCTTCGCCACCCCCGCCGCCCGCATGGCCCCCGCCGCCGTCCTCCGCAACCCCGCCGTTTCCCACTCGCACTCCGACCGCACCCATTGGTGGCACACCCCCGAATGGCAGCAGCAGGTGTGCTGCGGCACTCCGCACTAGAACACCTGAGCGCGCAGAAGTTGGGGCGTCTTCAAGTACCCCCGACCCCCTTCTCAGCAGTCGCTAACCGCCCCCAACCTCCGGCGCCTCGCCGGGGGTTGGGGGCGGTTAGCGGTGATCAACGAGGGGGGTTCGCGGTACTTGAAGACCGGCGGACGTGGCGAAGGCGCCGGCTCACGAGGAGCACGGCGCCTTCGGGTGGAGCGGAGTGCGGTGTTCCTGAGTGCGGGGGTTACTGACCGCTGGCGGCCTGGCTGGAGACGACGGCGGCGACCACGGTCGCGGTGACGGCGGCGTTGATCGCGGCGAGGGCCTGCGAGACGCCCTTCGCGGCGATGTCGTCGCTGGCCAGCTCCTTCAGCCGGGCGCGGGCGTCGCTGTCCCCGCCGTAGACGTGCTTGCCCAGCTTGCACGCGTGCAGCAGCGCACCGAGCGCGGCGGCGCGGTCATCGCCCTCCGCGCCACCGAGCACGACCTTGTCCAGGCGCGCCTTGACCTCCGCCTTCGCGGCCGCGTCCTTGACGGGGAAGCGGTGCACGGGGATGAGACCGAGGACCTTCTTGCTGTTGTCCTCGATCACGCCCGCGTTCGACAGGCGGTCGGCGTAGGTGTCGCGGGTGTGCTTCTTGGCCTTGTTCAGCCAGGAGGCCGGCTTGACGGGCTCGCCCTTCTCCACCAGCCCGGCCAGCGCCGAGTCCAGCGCGGCGTCACCGACCGGCTTCGCGTCGGTGACCACGATCTTCTTGTCTTCGAACGCGATCCGGTCCGCGAGGGCCAGTTCGGTGAGCTCGGCGCCGGCGAGGCCGAGCACGACAGCGTCGCCCGAGTGCAACTTGCCGTCCTCGTCGTCGAGGGCGAGCAGGAAGAGGTCCTCGGGAAGGGTCCTGGAGGTCATGCCGCGCATTGAACCACGCCTCACGTTCACCTTCGCGACGGTATGTCCATCAGAAGATGGACCATGTGGCCCAGTGTCATCCGGTGTTCGCCGGGTGTTCCCAGAGCCAGCTGGTTAACCTTTGCCCGCTTGAGGGAAAGGTGCGCGGGGTGCTCCCACGTCATCCCGATCCCACCGTGCAGCTGGACCGCCTCCTCCGCCGCGTGCACCGCGAGGTCGGCGCACTCCGACTGGGCCAACGCGACTGCGACATCGGCATCATCTGCCTGGCGCGTCAGGGCGTCGGCCGCGTGCCGTGCGGTCGCCCGCGCGCAGACCAGCTCCAGCCACAGGTCGGCCAGCCGGTGCTTGATCGCCTGGAACGAACCGATCGCCCGTCCGAACTGGTGACGGTCCTTGACGTGGCGGACAGTTTGCTCAAGGCACGTTTCCGCTATACCGACCTGTTCCGAGGCCAGCAACCCCGCCCCTGCCCGAAGTGCCGCCTCCACTGCGGCTGTGGCTTGATCACCCGATGCGATGACGACACCTGGGGTGGATGCCAGAGACACGTCGGCGATGCGACGCGTCATGTCCAGCGACACCACCTCGGTGACCGTGACTCCGGGAGCGTCGGCGCGCACCGCGTACAACGCCGGACCGGCCACCGGGACCACGAGCAGCGAGGCCGCCCGCGCGTCGACGACTGAGGTCACCCGCCCCGTGAGCAGGCCGTCCGCCGACGCGGACACCGTTGCGGGAAAAGGAGATCCGGGCGCCGCGGTCAGCGGAACGGCGAGTGCCCCGGTTGTGGTGCCCGACGCCAACGAGCCCACCAGGTCGGAGTCGCAGGCGAGCAGCGCGGTCGTCGCCAGCACGGTGCTCCCGAGGAACGGCACCGGAGCGACGAAGCGGCCCAGCTCCTCCATCACCACAGCCGTCTCCCGCAGCGAAGCCCCCTGGCCACCGCGGTCCTCCGGCACGTGCAAGCCCGTCACGCCCAGCTCGACCAGGATTCGCCACAGGTCCATGTCACACGGCGAGTCGGATTCCAAGCGCGCCAGCACCGCCGAGGGCGGGCAGTGGTCGGTCAGCACCGCGCGGACGCTGGCCCGCAGGTCTTCCTCGATCTCGGAGTAGAGCAGGTTCATCGCGGGAGGTCCTTCCACGGGCCGGTGTCGGAGCGCGGTTCGCTCGGCAGGCCGAGGACGCGCTCGGCGATGATGTTGCGCAGGATCTCCGAGGTGCCGCCCTCGATCGAGTTGCCCTTCGCGCGCAGGTAGCGGTAGCCCGGACCGCGCCCGGTGAAGTCGACCTGGTCCGGGCGGCACAGCGTCCAGTCGTCGTAGCGCAGCCCGGCCTCGCCCATCAGCTCCACCTCGAAACCGCTGATGTCCTGGGCGAGCCTGGCGAAGGCCAGCTTCATCCCGGAGCCCTCCGGCCCCGGGGCGCCCGCCGCGAGCTGCTGGCGCAGCCGGACCCCGGTCAGCCGCAGCGCCTCCGCCCGCGCCCACAGCTTGACCAGCCGCGCGTGCAGTTCCGGCGTGCGCAGCTCGGGGTGCTGCCGCCACGTGTCCGCGACGATGCCGATCATCCCGCCCTCGCGCGGGATCGCGGCGCCGCCGATCGCCACGCGCTCGTTCATCAGCGTTGTGCGCGCGACCTTCCAGCCCTCGCCCACGGCGCCGAGCCGGTGCGCGTCCGGAATCCGCACGTCGGTGAGGAAGACCTCGTTGAACTCCGCCTCGCCGGTGATCTGGCGCAGCGGCCGCACCTCCACGCCCGGCGCGGTCATATCGCAGACGAAGTACGTGATGCCCTGGTGCTTCGGCAGGTCGGGGTCGGTGCGGGCGAGCAGGATCGCCCAGCGCGCGGTGTGCGCGCTGGAGGTCCACACCTTCTGACCGGTCACCACCCAGTCGTCCCCGTCGCGCACCGCCCGCGTGCCCAGGGCGGCCAGGTCCGATCCGGCGCCCGGCTCGCTGAAGAGCTGGCACCACACCTCCTCGCCAGTCCACAGTGGACGGAGGAATCGGCTCTTCTGCTCCTCTGTGCCGTAGGTGAGGATCGTCGGCGCGGCCATGCCCAGCCCGATGCCGATCCGCAGCGGGTCGTTGTCCGGCGCCCCGGCCTCGTCCAGCTCGGCGTCGACGACCTGTTGCAGCTCCCTGGGCGCGGCGAGCCCGCCGAGTCCGACGGGGTAGTGCACCCACGCCAGCCCCGCGTCGAACCGGGCGCGCAGGAACTCCAGCCGGTCGGTGCTCCCGGGATCGTGGGCGGCCAGGAGCTCCCGCACCCGGTCCCGGATGTGCCCTGAATGAGTCATTGAGGGAATCTAACGCCCCCAATGACTCGTTCAGGGCGTTCGCGGTTTACGCCAGGCGGGTGATCTCCACGTCAACCTCCAACGCGGAGGCCGCTCCGCCGGAGTAGATTCCCTTCAGCGGCGCCACATCGGCGTAGTCGCGGCCGAGCGCCACCCAGATGTGCCGGTGCCCCACCGGGATCGCGTTCGTCGGGTCGTAGCCCCACCAGCCGCCGGTCCACGCCTCGATCCACGCGTGGCTCTCGCCCTTGACCGTCTCCCGCACCTCACCGGCCGGGTTGGTGTGCAGGTAGCCGGACACGTAACGGGCCGGAATCCCCATGGAGCGCAACAACAACAGGCTCAGGTGCGCGTAGTCCTGGCACACGCCCTCCTCGGCCTGCCACGCGTCGACCGCCGAGCTGCGCACGCTCGTCCGGCCCTGCTGGTAGGTCAGGTGCTCGTGCACCCAGTTGGCCACGCCGAGCACCGCGTCGACCGGGCTCGCCCCGCGGCGGAGCTCCCGGGCCACCGCGGCCAGCTCGCGGTGCCGGGGCACGATCTGGGTCGCCTCCAGGTACTCGGTGTAGCGGTCCACCACGTCCTCGGCCCGCAGCCGGTTCCAGGTCGCGGTGGTCACCGCGTCGCCCGCCGCCGCGGTCTCCACCACCGACGAGCCGACGATCTTCAGCTCGGTGTGCGGGGCGTGCAGGTCGAAGGAGGTCACCACGTTGCGCCAGTAGTCGGTGTAGCGGTAGGAGCGCGTCGCGGGCGTTGTCTCGACGCGGTTGACGACTACCTCCTGCCGCCGGTCCCCGCGCGGGGTCAGCCGCACCTCGTTGAAGGACTGCACGACGGGCGCGGAGTAGCGGTAGCCGGTGCTGTGCACCACGCGCACCCGCCAGCTCACGAAACCACCTCCGCGTTGTTCCACGCCACCCACGGCGCGGAGTGGAAGTACTGCAACGACACGGCCTCGCCGACCTCGTGGATCATGTCCTGCAACGCGCCCAGCCTGCTGGGCAGGTCCTCCAGCAGGTCGGCGGGCCGCAGGAACTCCAGGTCGCTGCGGGCCCGCCCGAGCAGCCGCAGCGCCTCGGCCTTCGCCCCGATGCGCACGCTCGGCCGCTGGTCCAGCTGCTCCAGGCACGCCTCGGCCTGACGCAGCGCGTGGAACACCGAACGCGGGAAAAGCCTGTCCAGCAACAGAAACTGCACCACCCGGCCCGCGTCGATCGCCCCGCGATAGGTCCGCAGATAGGTGTCCTGGGCGCCCGCCGAGCGCAGCACCGTCACCCACCCCGGCGAGGACAGCTTGTCGCCGACCCGGGACAACAGCAGCCGCACCACCATGTCCACGCGCTCCACCGAACGACCCAGGACGAGGAACCGCCAGCCGTCGTCACGGCTCATCGTGGAGTCGGCCAGCCCGGCGAACATCGCCGCCCGTTCCTCGATGAACGAGAAGAACGCGTGCGGGCCGACGCGACGGGCATAGCGCTGCCGCTCGCTGATCGCGTTCCAGGTGGCGTTGAGGCATTCCCACATCTCGGTGGAGACGACCTCGCGCGCGCCACGGGTGTTCTCCCGCGCACTGGTCAGCGACGCGGTGATCGACCCGATCTGGTCGGGGGAGTAGGCGACCAGCTCGGTCAGCGACCACGCGTCCAGCGACAGGTCCTCCGGCGGTGCGATGCCCAGGACGCCGAGCAGTTGGCGGCTCGTCGCGTCCGGGTCGACCGTGGCGTCCTCCAGCAACTGGTGCACAGAGACATCGAGGATGCGGGCGGTGTCATCGGCGCGTTCGACGTAGCGGCCGATCCAGTACAGCGATTCCGCGTTGCGGGCCAGCACGGCTTCCTCCTCTCGTCGCTACTGCTGTTGTTGTTGCGCCGCAGTCAGTTCCGGGCCCTGCTCGGTTACCCGGCCGTCCACGGCGTGCGAGCTGACGAGCCCGGGATCGCCGAGTTCGCGTTCCGCGGTGGACGAACGCGACGCCAGCACCCACGTGTCCTTCGAACCGCCGCCCTGCGAGGAGTTCACCACGAGGCTGCCCTCCGGCAACGCCACCCGGGTCAGGCCGCCGGGCAGCACGAACACGTTCTCGCCGTCGTTGACCGCGAACGGCCGCAGGTCGACGTGCCGCGGGGCCAGCCGATCACCGATCTTGGTGGGCACAGTGGACAGTTGCACGACGGGCTGCGCGATCCACCCGCGCGGGTTCTTCCGCACCCGCCTGCGCATCGTGGCCAGCTCGGAGCGGGAGGCGTTGGGGCCGAACACGATCCCGTAGCCGCCCGAACCCTCGACCGGCTTGACCACCAGCTCGTCCAGGCGGTCGAGCACGAACGCCCGCTCGTCCGGCAGCCAGCACCGGTAGGTGTCCACGTTGGGCAGCAAGGGTTTCTCGTCGAGGTAGTACTTGACGATCTCCGGAACGTATGTGTAGACGAGCTTGTCGTCGGCGACGCCGTTGCCCACCGCGTTGGCGATCACCACGTTGCCCGAGCGCGCGGCGTTGATCAGCCCGGCCACCCCGAGCACCGAGTCCGGCCGGAAGTGCACCGGATCGAGGAAGTCGTCGTCCAGCCGCCGGTAGATCACGTCGATCTGCCGCTCGCCCTCGGTGGTGCGCAGGTAGACGACGTTGTCCCGGCAGAACAGGTCGCGGCCCTCCACCAGCTCCACGCCCATCTGCCGCGCCAGCAACGAGTGCTCGAAGTACGCGGAGTTGTGCACACCCGGCGTGAGCACCACGACCGTGGGATCGGCGGCATTGGGCGCGGCCGAGGCCCGCAGCGCGCGCAGCAGGTGCACGGCGTAGTCGGAGACCGGCCGGACCCGGTGCCGCGCGAAGAGATCCGGGAACACGCGAGCCATGGTGCGGCGGTTCTCCATCACGTACGACACCCCGGACGGGCAGCGCACGTTGTCCTCCAGCACCCGGAACACGCCCTGCTCGTCGCGCACCAGGTCGATCCCGGAGACGTGCAGCCGCACCCCGTTCGGCGGGGAGATCCCGAACGCCTCCCGGTGGAAGTGCTCGCAGGAGGCGATCAGCCTGCGCGGCAGCACCCCGTCCCGCAGGATCTGCGCGTCGCCGTAGATGTCGGCGAGGAACGCCTCCAGAGCGCGCACCCGTTGCACGATCCCGCGTTCGAGCTTCGCCCACTCCGAGGCGGTGATCACCCGCGGGATCAGGTCCAGCGGGAACGGCCGTTCCTGGCCGGACAGGGAGAACGTGATGCCCTGGTCCACGAACGCCCGGCCCAGCGCCTCCGCCCGCGCCCCGAGGTCGGAGATCTCCGTCGGCGCGATGGACTCGTACAGGGTCTTGTAAGCGGCCCGGATGCCGAAGTCCGCGGCGAACATCTCGTCGTAGGCACCGGCGTGCGGACGCGTCGGATTGAGGTACCCGTCGAACAGCGCGCTCGTGGTGACAGGGGAACGCACGGCTCGGGTCATGGGTCCACATCCTGTCTGAGCCGGGCGGCACCGCGAGTCAGCACAGTGTCAACGACAGGTTTCCGCGCGAACACCCCTGAACGGCTGATCAGATCCCTTGGACACCGGTGGACGCGACCACACGCCTACCGTCCTGTGACTGCCGGAGCGGAGCCCAATACCCTTGGCGGATGGGCAGGAACACCTCGACGGCGGAACGCGCCGTCATGCTGGGCGCCCTGGTCGCCTCGGTGGCCAGGGACGTGGTGGCGGAGTCGGACAGCGGGCTGACCGAGTCCGAGGTCCGGCTGTTGTGGATGGTCGACCCGAAGGCACCGCCGAAGATCATCGGCGACTACGCCGAGCTGATGCGTTTCGACCGCGGCTCACTGAGCCTCATCGGCGGCAAGCTGGAACGCCTCGGCCTGGCGCGCCGCGTCGCGTTCCCGGCCGACCGCCGGTTCCGAACCCTGGTGCTCACCCCGGCCGGGCGCAGGCTGCGCACCCGGCTGATCAAGAACGCCGCGGCCCGGATGCCGCTGGACGCGCTCACCGGACGGGAGCAGGAGCGGCTGTTCACCTTGCTGGCCAAGGTCCTCGCCGCCGTCTAGCCCACATCCCGCAAGCGCTCCCCAACAACCGCACACCCCCCGGACCCTCCCCCCCAACATCAGCTGGGCAGCCCAAATCCCGTTTCGTACTCAAAACGGGTTTTTGGAGCGCTCTTTTTCCCGTTATGAGTACGAAACGGGGTTCTCTAGACGGCGCCCGCGGGGGATGGGGTGGACGGGCGCGTGTGGGGCATGGGACAGAGTTTACTTGGTGGGCGGAGTGCGGGGGACTTGAAGGAGGCGGGCTAGGCGGTGCGGACGGCGGCGGCGACGATCGGATCGCTGACCTCGGGGCCGGTCGGAGTCACCACGACGAGCCCGCGCGCGACCAGCTCCCGCACGAACCGCTCGTGCCGCCACGGCCGCACCCCGACCCAGGCGGCGACGAGCCCGCGGAGCTGTTTGATGTCGGCGACGGCGGCGGTGAACAGCCAACCCTCCGCGTAGCCGATGGACACCCCGACGAGAACGGTCCAGAACGACGGCCACTGGTGGCCGGTGGCGAGCAGCGCGTCGAGCGAGACGGCCAGGACGACGAACACGGCGAACTGCCACTGGCGCCGTCCTTCGAGCGCGATGGACGAGACCCCGAAGAGCATGCCCGGAACGAGCGCGGGGCCCATCTCCCCGAGCACCGGTACCTCGCTCAGCAGTCGATCGGTGACCTCGGCCAGCTCCACCGCCGCGAAGCCGATCAGGAAGCCCAGTGCGAGCCCGGCCGCCGCGCCGAGCAACCGCCGGACAACGCGTCCGGGCAGCGTCGGCCGGACCACCAGGGCCACGACCACCCCGGCCGTCAACCCGGTCACCGGGTTCAGCCACGGTGTGAGGCCCGCCGCCAGGACCAACGCGGGCAGCATGATCCCCTCGGCCAGCGCGCCACCCGCGTAGGGCGTGAGCTCCGTGCTCGGTGCGAGGTGTCGAAGCCACCGCTGAGCCAGGGCGGGAAGGCCACGCAGCTTTCTGTCCACATAGGACTGAACGCTGCGCGCCGCGGCGGCGGGGCCCAGTTGCCCGACCCACACCAGCCGTTCGCACAACAACGGGTCCGGGTTCTCGACGCCCGACGCGACAAGGGCGCGCTCCACCTCGTCGGGACTGAGCGGGTCGATCCGCACCTGCGCCAGCTGCGCGGGCGGGTCGATCGGGCCGGGCCTGCCCGCGACCGCGACCGCCAGGTGCGGGTAGGCATTCAGGAACTCCTCAAGCATCCCCGAAACCCATGCCGCCGCACCGGAATCCATCTTGTTGAGTCCGTCCAACAGGATGGTGAGCTGACATTCGTGCAGCCACCGCAGCGCGGTTTCCTCGCCGATGCCGTAGCGCTCACCCAGCTGGTGCGCCAGCCAGGCCGTCAGCGGGCGGATGATCCCCGTGCGCCCTGACCAGTTCGGCAGCGTGCCCAGGTCGAGTAGCACCGGGATCGGCTCGCGCTCGTGCGCGGCTCGTTCCGCGAGGTCGTCGGCCAGCTCCAGCAACAAGGTGGTGGAGCCGGACCCCGGCGGGCCCAGGAACAGCAACCGGTTGCCCGTGTCGGTGAAGGCGGTGACCGCAGCGTCCGGGCCCAGGTATCGCCGCAGATCACCGTTGGCGTTGAAGCGGTTCAGCGACTGCGCGCAGCGGTAGGGCGGATCGGACCTGCGTTGAGCGAGGTACTCGCGCACCCGGTCGAGGGCTCGGTCCCGTTCGTCGGTGTCGGAGAGCGTGGGGACGCGGCCGTCGAAGACGTCGATCCGGCCGATGTGCTGACGCAGCACGGGATGCAGGAACCGATAGCCGTCGTCGTGCCGGACGATGAGCCCCCTGCGAGCGCTCGCGCGCAGGAACCGGCGCAACCGGAAGGGCAGCAACCCGGTCCACCGGAAGACGATGCCCGCCGAGAGCATGTCCAGCAGCCACCCCGTGAAGGCGCCGATGGCCGCGGGCACGGTCAAGCCGAAGGTCCCCGCGCCGAGGATTCCGCTGATGGGCCCGATGACGAACGGGTGGCTCCCCGGGGCCGCCACCGCGACGACCACCCCGACGGTGACCAGACCGAGGACGAGCGCGACCGGAATGGACCGGCGCGCGGTCCTGGACTCGTAGAGGTGCCTGCTGTCCGAACCTTCCGGCAGCGGACTGGAGATCGCCGCGATCCCGACGCAGGTGCCGCCGCCGAGCATGCCGATCATCCATCCGGCCGTGAACCCGGGCACATTGGCGATGAACCAGACGCACAGCCAATACGTGACGAAACCCGCCACGACGACGGAGGCGACGCGGACGAACCACGACCGCTGTTCGGCGAACAGGTACGCCGACGCCACGACGGGGAGGACGATGACCGCCACCTGTGTGCCGAAGGACGCGTTCGCCAGCGCGTGCGCGCCGAACGAGGACGCCACTCCGAGCGCGCCGCCCAGCACCAGGCCCGCGAGCTGTCCGGCGAGTGCGCGCCACCGCCGCACGGCAACGGGATCGACCACGTAACCGGCGGGGGAGTTGTTGAGCGAGCCGAGCGCGCTCATGACGACCACGACGTTCAGCAGCGCCGTGACCAGACCGGTGATCGGGCCGAATAACAGCGTGACCGGCAGGACGATCCCGGTCGCGCTCGCGGCGGCGACGCCCGTGGGAACCACCCACGACCGGATCGCCAGCGTCAGCTCCGGCAGGTCGACGGTCCGCACGCCGCCCAGGGTGCGGGGGTCGATCCGCTCGGGGTCGGGGGTGTACGAGGCGACCCGGGTCAGCAGGCTGACCGTGCGCAGCACCTTCGCCCGGTCGGCCGCGTCGCGCCGGTCGAGCAGTTCGGTGAGGTAGGCGTCGAGCAGCTGCTCCCGCACCTGGACCAGGCCGAGCCCGGTGTCCAGGCGAACCGGGACCTGCTTGACGATGCGCAACCACAGCGGGGCGGTGAGGAGCGCGCGGAACTCCTCGTCGGCCAGCAGCGGGTGTCCCTCCAGCACCTCCTCGACCTGTTCGGCCGTCAGCGGTTCGACGAGCGCGGTTCGGCGCAGCAGCAAGGGATTCGGCAGGCTGGCGTACTCGGTGTCGCGGCAGGACACGACCAGCGGCGGTGGGACGCCCGCACCGACGAGATCGTTGACCGCCTTGACCGCTCGCGGGCGCAGCTCCGGCTGGATCTCGTCCAAGCCGTCCAGGATCAGCACCACCGAACGATCACCCATCCAGGCGCGCACGATGTCCGGCTCGACCCCGTAGCGCTGCCGCGCCTGGTTGAGCAGCCAGTCCAGCAGCGGCTGAGGTTCCGTACCCGAGCCGGAAGCCTGACGCCGCAACAGGTCGCGCAGCCGCTGCCGCTGTCGCCTGCGTCCCCAGCCACCCAGGGACAGCACCAGGGGGATCGGCGCGCTCTCGTCGGCCCGGTCCAGCAAGGTCGAGGCCAGCCGCAGCAGCTCGGTGCTCTTGCCGGAGCCCGCCGCGCCCAGGACCAGCAGCGACTCGTCCCAGTCGAACGCGGTGACCAGCGACTGGTCCGGCAGGTCCGCGTCGCCCGTGCGCATGGCCAGGTCGAGCGGCTCGACCACCGTGAACGTCTCCGCCAGCACGCTGTCGACGTGGTGCCGGGAACGCCGCGACGCCCGCGCGCGGTCGCGGGGCGTCGGCTTCGAACCGCCGAACGGCCGCGCGCGGACCCGGGGGTTGCGCCTCAGCTCGACCAGCGTCAGGGCGAGCGCGCCCGCGATCCACACCTGCCACTTCCAGGGCTCGACCGGCTTCAGGAAGTCCGGGAGATCATCACCGGTGACGACGTTCGTGAGCAGTCCCATCAGGACCAGCAACCACGTGGCCGTGATCGACACCCAGACCGGAGATCTCATCGTCGCGGAGCGTAGCGAAGATCACGCGCCCGGTGATCACGACTTGGGCAGCTCCAGGGTGACGATCGCGCCGCCGTCATCGGCGTTCGCGAAGCGCAGTTCTCCCCCCAGCACCCGCGCCTGTGCCACCGCGATCGTCAGGCCGAGGCCGTGCCCGCCGCCGCGGTCGCTGCTGCCCGTGCGGAACCGGCTCGGCCCGTCGCGCAGCAGCTCCGCGGAGAACCCGGGCCCGTGGTCGCGGACGCGCAGCACGGCACCGTCGACCTCCACGACCACCGGGGGCCTGCCGTGCTTGCGGGCGTTGAGCAGCAGGTTCACCAGGACCCGCTCCAGCCGCCGCGGATCGGTGCGCACCGGCTCCTGGCCGTCCACCCGCACCTCGGCCTCCGGCAGGATCGCCGAGACCCGCCGCCGCACGAACTCGCCCAGCACCAGTTCGGTCAGCTCCGCCCGCTCGGTCGCGGTGTCCAGCCGGGCCACCTCGAGGATGTCCTCGACCAGCCCGCGCAGCACCCGCACCCGGTCCCGCACCATCTCCGCGGGCCGCCCCGGCGGGAGCAGCTCCGCCGCCGTGACCAGGCCCGTCACGGGGGTCCGCAGCTCATGGGCGATGTCCGCGGTCACCCGGCGCTCCGCGACCAGCCGCTCCTGCAGGGCGTCGGCCATCGCGTCGACCGCCCGCGCCAGATCGCTGGTCTCGTCCCGCGGCCGGTCGCCGATCGCGTCGTGCACCCGCACGTCCTGGTCGCCGTCCGCGACGTGCCGCGCCGCCACCGCCGCCAGGCGCAGCCGCCGCGACAGCCGCGCGCCCAGCACCACGCCGAGCAGCGTGCCGAGCCCGACCACCGCGGCCGAGCTGATCAACAGCACCTCGTCCAGCTCCGCCAGCGCCGTGTCCCGGTCCTGGTAGGAGCTGCGCAGCGACAGCACCTTGCCGTCGATCTCGGCCGCCGCCCAGATCACCGACCCGGTCGGCGTGCGCTCCAGGAAGGTGGCGCGCTGACCGCCGCGGACCGCCTGCAACAGCTCCGCGGGCACGTCGGCGGAGTCCAGCGTGCTGCCGAGCACCGCCTGCCCGGTCCGCGCGTAGTCCCGCAGCACCAGCTGGATCCGCTCGTCCTGCAACCGGCGCGCGTCATCGACCTGCATGCTGATGAACTCCGTGCGCACCAGCACGCTCAGCGCGATCGCGACCAGCGCGCTGACCACGGCGATCACCGCGCTCAGCCGCCACCGCAGCGTGGTGGGGAACAGCCTCACGGGCTGCTCTTGAGCTTGTAGCCGAAGCCCCGGACGGTCTCGATCCGGTCCTGGCCGATCTTCGCCCGCAGCCGCTGCACGTGGACGTCCACCACCCGCGAGTCACCGCCCCACTGGTAGTCCCACACCTGTTCCAGCAGCACCTCGCGGGTGAGCACGTTGCCGGGGGAGTCGGCGAAGCACAGCAGCAACCGCAGCTCGGTCGGTGTCAGCTCCAGCCGCCGCCCGGCGCGCCGCACTTCGAGACCGTCCTTCTCGATCTCCAGGTCGCCGAAGGCCAGCGGCTTCGCCGAGGGTTGCTCGGCCCGGCCCATCCGGCGCACCACCGCGCGGATGCGGGCCACCAGCACGGCGCTGTCGAAGGGTTGGTCACGTAGTCGTCCGCGCCCGCCTCCAGGCCCAGCACCACGTCCACCGGATCGGCCCGCGCGGAGAGCATGATCACCGGGGTCGGGCCCTCGTCCCGAATCTGCCTGCACAGGCTCACCCCGTTGATGCCCGGCAGCATGATGTCCAGCAGCGCCACGTCCGGCCGCTCCGCCCGGAACGCCGCCAGCCCGGCGATCCCGTCCCCGGCGACCGTCACCCGGAAGCCGTCCCGCTCCAGGCTCAGCTGCGTGGCCTCGCGGATCACGTCGTCGTCCTCGACCAGCAACACGTGCGTGGTGGTCATCGGCCCGCCTTGACGAACGCGGCCCCGGTCCACGAGTACACCGTCGTCTCCTCACCACTGGGACAGCACGAACGATCACCCGTGCGGTACCTGGCCCGCACCAGGACCAGCCCGGAGCCGGGATCGGGCTGCACGATCACCCCGGACTCCTCGATCGCGAACAGCTGCACCGGAGGTTGCCCCGGCGGCAGCCCGTAGACGTAGGCGGCCCGGTTGTAGCCGTAGGCGGTGTAGGCCGCCGCCCGGCACTCCTGCACGTTGAGCACGACCTCGGAGACGCCGTCCCCGGTCACGTCCACGTAGCGGCTGTCGACCGGGTACCGGCCGCTCTCGCACGGGCTCAGCATGAGTTTGACCTTCTCGTTGACCTTGGCGTCCCCGCGCAGCAGGGCCACCACGTCCACGGTGACCGGCTGACCCGCGATCGTGGTCGGCAGCGGGCGCTCGACTTCGGCCGCCTTGCCCTCGACCCGCACCCCGCTCGGGGCGGCGCAGCCCGCGAGCACGGCGACCAGCGCCGCGCAGCCGAGTGCTCTCATCGCCGTCCGCACTCCACCATTCTGCCCATCCCGGAGTGACCGCCCTCACCGGAACGCGCCGTCGACGTGCGCTGTTACCCAGCCGAGGGGTAGGTGCCGGGGGACTGTTACACGACTGAGGGGAAGCGGCCGGAAACCGTCCATAGCGTCGAAGGCGAACGAGCCGAGGGGACGCGCATGGAGCAGGTACAACGGCGGCGACGGGTGCTGTCCGGAATAGGCAGGGCGACCGTCGTGCTGGTGTCGACGGCCACGTTGGGGGCGAGTGCCCTCGGCTGGACGGCCTACCAGGGAGTCACCGTAGCGGTCACCACCGACGACGTGATCGCCGCCCCGGCCACCGCGCCGAGCCGCGAGAAGGCCGCCGCGACCGACATGACCTTCCTGCTGGTCGGGGTGGACAGCAGGACCGACGCGCAGGGGCGCCCGCTGCCCAGGGAGGTGCTCGACGAGCTCCAGGCGGGCAACGCCTCCGGCGAGCAGAACACCGACACGATGATCCTCGTGCACGTGCCCGCCGATCGGGCGAAGAAGGCGTTCGCGGTCTCCCTGCCCCGTGATTCCTATGTGGACATCGCGGGCGGGTTCGGCAGGCACAAGCTCAACTCCGCCTACTCCAGGGCGAAGAACGCCGCGGGCGGCAGCGCCACCGCGGGCAGGCGCAACCTGATCGAGACGGTGAGCACCCTGACCGGGCTGCGCGTCGACCACTACGCCGAGATCAACATGTACGCCTTCAGTCAGATCACCAAGGCGGTCGGCGGTGTCCCGGTCTGCCTGAACAAGGCGGTCGAGGACAGCTACTCCGGCGCCGACTTCGCCAAGGGCGAGCAGGTGATCCAGGGCGCGGACGCGCTGAGGTTCGTCCGCCAGCGGCACGGCCTGCCCCGGGGCGACCTGGACCGGGTGCGGCGGCAGCAGGCGTTCCTGGCCGGGCTCGCCTCCCGGGTGCTGTCGGCGGGCACGCTCACCGACCCCGCTAAGGTCACCGGGCTGCTCGAAGCGATCAAGACCTCGGTGGTGCTCGACCAGAACTGGGACCTGCTCAGCCTGGCCGAGCAGGTGCAGGGCCTCAGCGGCGGGCGGATCGAGTTCCACACCATCCCGACGCTGCGCTCGGACCTGGCCACCCCGGCCGACGGCACCGCGGTCGAGGTGAACCCGAAGCAGGTCAAGGCGTTCGTCCAGGACCTGCTCAACGCGGTCCCGGCACCGCCGGTGCAGATGCGCCAGGGCCTCGGCCCGGGCGCGACCGAGCAGCCGCAGGAGACGATCACCGCGAACGGAGTGCACTGTGTCAACTAACCGGCTTCGCCGTGGGTCAACTGAACGCCTTCGCCGGGGACTGCCGTGGTGGGCGGTCGCGCTGGCCGGGATCGCGGTGACCACCGCGGGCATGGCCTTCGGCGAGGTCTACTTCCCGTTCGCCCTCGCGGGCGGGTGCGTGGTCGCCGCGCTGCTGGCCGACCGTTCCGCCCTGTTCACCGCGGCCGTGCAGCCACCACTGGTCGCCGCGGTCGTGCTCGGCGGGGCGGCGCTGTTCGGCGGTTCGCTGCTGCGCTCGGCCTCGGTGTTCGCCTCGGTCTTCCCGATCCTCGGCGCCACCACCGGCGCGGTGGTCCTGATCGCCCTGGTCCGGTTCGCCGTGCACCGCAGGGGAGCCCGGACCAGGACCGGCGCCCAGTAGGTCAGACCCGCTAGTTCACACCCGGAGCAGGCGGGTGGTCCGCCACCCCAACGCGAGCGCGGCCGCGGCGAGCAACGGGAGCCCGAGCAGCAGCACCAGTCCGCCGCCGATGTTGGCGCCGATACCGCCCGCGGTGAGGATGCGGCAGAAGAAGCCGACCAGCCCGCCGAGCGCCAGCGCGCCGAGGAACTGGCCCAGCCAGCGGCTGCGCGCCGCGGTCGTCGCGGTGACCAGCAGCGTCGCCGAGGCCAGCGCCAGCGCCAGGCTGCCGAGCAGCACGTCGATCGCCGGGCTCATCGACACGATCGGCACCGGCCGCACCAGGTAGTCCAGTCGCGTTCCCGGCGGCATCTCCGGGCTCAGGTCGCCCACCAGCCACCAGGCCGCGAGCGCGCCGGAGGCCAGCAGCCGCACCTGCGACCGCAACGGTGCCCGCGCCGGGTGGCGGTCGGCGCCCGCCTCGGGGGAGCGGATCAGCTGCCAGGTCCGCCACGCGAGCACGGCGGTGACAACGGCGATCACCGGCAGTTCGACGAAGAGCACGAAGATCGCGCCGATGTTCACGCCGATCCCTCCCGCGGTGAGAATGCGCGCGGCGTGCCCGAGGTAGCCGCCGATCGCCAGCGCCACCAGCAGCAACGCGTACCACCGCCGGTCCAGTTCCGTCGCGCACAGCACTTCGGACAGAATCCCCGCAATCAGCAGCACCGCGCCGAAGCCCAGCACCATATCCACGATCGGATTGCTGATCAGAGGGCTTACCAAGTAGTCCATTCGTGTTCCCGGCGGGAGTTCCGAGGACTTGTCCCCGGTCAACGCCCACCCCGCGAGCACCCCTGCCACCAGCAAGAAAAGCTGGACGCGCAGGGGAGCCCCGAGCACCCCGACGAAACGGCCGCTGTGTTTCATGCGCTTATCGTGAAGGGTGAACGGGGCCCGTGCAAATAAGAGATTCAAAGAATAAGTGAAACTACCTACTGTCGGACGTGATTTCGCGTTCGAGCGGTGTGCGGAAACGCGGAACGAAACGGACGTCGCCGATCCACGCGCGCAGCCGTTCCACCTCCGCCTCCACCGCGCGCACCACCGAGCGAGGCTGCTCGCCGAACAGCCGGACCCCGATCGCGCCGTCCCCGCGCTGCGCCCAGCCGCCGATCACCTCACCGTCGCACCACACGGTCGGCCCCACGTTGCCGTAGGTGTCGAACAGCGCGGCCCGATACGCGTCCGGCAAATACCAGTCGCGGTGTTTCCACCCCATGGGCGTCGGGTCCAGCGCGGGCAGCAACGCCACCCATTCCTCGGTCTCCACTGGATCGCAGGGGAGATCAAAGCCTTCCCCTTCGTCGAGCGCGACGACCTCAGCGCCGATCGCGGCGAGCGCCTTGCGGGTTTCCCCGAGTCCCCAGCCGGTCCACCACTTGATGTCTTCCAGGGTGCCGGGGCCGAACCGCTCCAGCCACCGCCGCACCAGCTCCGCCTTCGCCTCGGCCGCGGGAGGCTCCGGGTGCGGCGTCGCGAGCGTCCAGCCGAACTGGTTGCTGGTCCACGACCCGCGTGGCGCGGTTCGCCGGATCACCCCCTCCACCGACAATCCGCGCAGCACCCGCGAGCACACGTTTTGCACTGCCTCGTAAGGCTTTCCGGCCGCGACGACCACCTTCTCGCGCAGCTGCGGGATCTCCGCCGACAGCTCCGCCGCGGTCGCCTCACCCCGCTCGCGCAGCACGGAGAGGACCGCGTCGTGCGTGCCCGCCAACCACTTCGCGTCCCAGCCACCGCCTTCGGCGAGGTACTTCAGCAACAGCGTCTGCTGCTTCGCCGCGATCGTGCGCGCTGTCGAGGACCACACCGCGGGAGCGACCGCCGCGGAGACCACGAACATGGTGCGCCGCATGCACAACAGCCGCTCCATGCCCTCGAACAGTTCGTCGGTCATCGCGTTGAGATCCGCGAAGCGCATCCGGGCCCACGCGGAGAGGAACACGGTCGCCGGATCGGTCGCGTGCAGTGCGACCACGGCGTCGGCCGCCTCGGTCACGGTGTCGACGCGCCGCGACGGAGCGAGGAGGTGCCGGGCGCCGATCCGGGCGCGGCGCTGCTGAGCGGTGATCTTTCGGGTCACGGGTCAATCTTCGGTGCCGGACCCGGTCGGCGCTTGCACAAACGCGTCACTCCGCCTCGGGCGGCCCGAAAACGCTGTCCACGTGGTACTCGGCGATCCGCGCCGCGTCCTCCTTGCTCATCGAGCCGAGCACCACCGCCGCGCGCAACCCGTCCGCGACCGCGAGGAAGGTGCCCGCCTCCAGCGCCGCGTCGCGGTCGGCCGGGATGCCGCCCATCTCCTGGATGCCCTGGAACTGCTCGGTGAGCGAGGCCAGCGCCTCGGTGTAGATCCGCTGGTTGATCTCGGCCAGCCGCGGGTTGACGTGGGAGCGGGAGTCGAAGGCGATGATCACCCGCGCCTCCTCGACGCTCTCCGCGTCCATCGGCAGGCCGGCCACCGCGATCGCCCGGAACATGCCCCGGATCGAGGTCGGCGGCAGCAGCGGCTCCAGCCGGGCGCGGATGCGCTCGCGTGCGCTGTCCACGACCCGCTCCAGCGCGAAGACGAGCATGTCGTCCTTGGTCTTGAAGTAGTGCTGCACCGATCCCATGGACACGCCCGCCTCGCGGGCCACGTCACGCAGGCTGACCGCTTCCAGGCCGTCCCGGCTGGTGATCCGCAGCACGGCCTCGGCGATGTGCCGCCGACGCTGCTCGTGATCGACCTGCTTGGGCACGCGAGCACCTTGCTTCCCGAGACGGCGATGTCCTTCGACATACATAATAATGCAGTCGCATTACGACGGTGTCCCGGCGTCGTCACCCGGCGTGTCCGGCCTACCGGGGCAGCAGGCCCTCCGAGACCACGTCGCTGGCCACGGCCAGCAACCGCCGCAGCCCGGCGTCGTCCCGGCGCAGCTCGTCCGGGCGCCAGTGCAGGCTCATGATCCCGTTCCACGCCGCCCACAGTACGGTCGCGACCTCCTCGGGCTCGACCGGGCGGAGCCTGCCCGACTCGACACCCTCGCGCAGCGTCGCGACCAGCCGCGCGTTCTGCTCGTCCACCGCGCGGGCCAGCCGGGTCGCCAGCTCCCGGCCCGCGGCGTACTGCCCGGGGGCCTGGGGGAAGGCCAGCATCCGGAAGTAGTCTGGGTTGGCGAGGTAGAAGTCCAGGTACGCCTCGGCCGCGGCGCGGATGCGGTCGTTCGGCGAGCCGTCCCGGAGGTAGGCGCGGTCCATGTGGCCGCGGTTGTCGTCGATCGCGCGCTCGACGACCGCCGCGTGCAGCCCGGCCTTGGAACCGAAGTTGTTGTAGATGGACCCGACCGCGACCCCGGCGCGCTCGGCGATCTCCTCGACGGTGACGTCGTCGACCGAGCGCGTCCGGAAGATCTCCTCGGCTGCGGTGAGCAGCGCGTTCAACGTGCGTGCCTTCCGCGGATCCATCCCCCAACCCTATACACCCGAAAAACAGGGGGCCGCCGGTCTTCAAGTCCCCCCAACCCCCGCCCCAACCGTCTCAAACCACCCCCAACCCCCACACGCGCCAGCCCGTCTTGCTCCGAACGAGTCATTCAGCGCCCTGACATCCCCGACAACCCGTGCATCACCTCCACCCCACCAAACGCGACGTCGACGAGGGCCCACGTGCGGCCAGCGAGTTGGGTGGTCTTCAAGTTCCACCAACCCCGGCCGGAAACGTCTCAAACCGCCCCCAACCCACGCGGGCCGCGGACGAGCACAGGCTGTGTCCGCATCGCGTGTCCGCTTCGTGTGCGGGGTTGGGGGCGGTTTGAGACGGCTGGGAGGGGGGTTCGGGGGACTTGAAGACCGGCGAACCCCGGTTGGGGGCGGCAGTGCGGGCTATCGGGGTGGGCTACTGGTCGGTAATGTCGCGGGAATGGTCGTCGAGGACTCCCAGCACCCCGTGCGCGCGCTCGTTGTCGACTACGGCGGGGTGCTCACCACGCCGATCGGTCCGTCCTTCGCCTCCTGGCTGGCCGCTGACGGCATCGACCCGGACGCCTACAGCGAGATGCTGCGCGACTGGCTCGGGCGGGACGCGCCAGCTGACTCGCCGGTGCACCGGCTGGAGCGCGGGGAGCTCCGCGTCGCGGAGTTCAACCGGCTACTGGCCGCGCGACTGACCACTGTGGACGGTCGAACGATCGTGCCGGAAGGCTTGCTGGACCGTGCTTTCGCCACGGTGCGGCCGGACGCGGACATGCTCGACCTGCTGCGCGCGGCGCGGGCGGCGGGACTGCGCACGGCGTTGCTGTCCAACAGCTGGGGCAACAGCTACCCGATGGACGTGCTCACCCCGCTGTTCGACGTGCTGGTGATCAGCGGCGAGGTCGGCATGCGCAAGCCGGACGAGCGCATCTACCGCCACACCGCCGACCGGCTCGGCCTCCCGCCGCGGCAGTGCCTGTTCCTCGACGACGCGCAGCCCAACGTGGACGGGGCGATCCGCTCCGGGATGCGGGCGTTGCTGCACACCGATTCCGCCGCCACCATCCCCGCCGTCGCCGGGCTCGTCCCGGAGCTGGCGGAAGAACTGCGAGAGGGAGCGTCGTGAACCCACTGCCGGGACTCGACCTGGCCGCGGCCGAGGCGTACCTGCACCGCGAGCGACCCGGGCTGCTCACCGGCCCGCTCACCGCGGAGCTGATCGCGGGCGGCCGGTCCAACCTGACCTACCTGCTCACCGACGCGGGCGGCACCGAGTGGGTACTGCGCAGGCCGCCGCTGGGCCACGTGCTGGCCACCGCGCACGACATGGCCAGGGAGTACCGGGTGATCTCCGCGCTCGGCGCGACCCCGGTCCCGGTGCCGCGCGCGGAGCTGCTGTGCACCGACCCCGAAGTCCTCGGCGCGCCGTTCTACCTGATGGAGCGCGCTCCTGGGACCGTGCTGCGGCGCCGGAAGCAGGCCGACGTGCTGGGCGAGGACGGCGCGCGCCGTCTTTCCGAGCAACTCGTGGACGTGCTGGTCGACCTGCACTCGGTCGATCCGGCGGCGGTGGGGCTGGGCGACTTCGGCCGCCCGGAGGGCTTCATGGCCCGCCAGCTCGCGCGCTGGCGCAAGCAGCTCGACGCCTCCCGCAGCCGCCCGGTGCCGGAGCTGGACGAGCTGAGCGAGCGCCTGGGCGCGGACGTGCCGGACAGCGGCCGGGCCGCGATCGTGCACGGTGACTACCGCCTGGACAACGTGCTGGTGGCGATGGATCCCGTGCGAGTGAGCGCGGTCCTCGACTGGGAGATGGCCACGCTGGGCGACCCGCTGGCCGACCTCGGGCTGCTGGTCGTCTACTGGGACCGGCTGACCGGGATCGGCGACGCCATCGCCGACAGCTTCGCGGGCATGCCCGGCTTCCCGTCCTCGGCCGAGCTGGTCGCCCGCTACACCGCCCGCACCGGCGTCGATCCGGCCGAGCTGCCGTGGTACGTCGCGTTCGGGCACTTCAAGCTCGGCGTGATCGTCGAGGGCATCCACTACCGGCACACCCAGGGCAAGACCGTGGGCGCCGGGTTCGAACTGCTGGGACAGATGGTCGGGCCGCTGGCCAAGGGCGGCATCGCCGCGCTGGAGGGGGAACTGTAGATGGACTTCGCCACCGACGAGACCACCCGGGACTACCAGGCCCGGCTGACCGAGTTCATGGAGGCCCACGTCTACCCGGCGGAGGCCGCGCACCACGAACAGCTGGCCGCCGACCCGGACCGCTGGTCGGCGCCGCCGGTGCTGGAGGGACTGAAGGCCGAGGCGCGCAAGGCCGGGCTGTGGAACCTGTTCCTGCCCGACTCCCGCTACGGCGCCGGGCTGACCAACCTCCAGTACGCGCCGCTCGCCGAGATCACCGGTCGCAGCCCCGCCATCGCCCCCGAGGCGCTCAACTGCGCGGCGCCGGACACCGGCAACATGGAGCTGCTCGCCGAGTTCGGCAGCGAGGAGCAGAAAGACCGCTGGCTCAAACCGTTGCTGGAGGGCGAGATCCGCTCCGCCTTCTGCATGACCGAGCCCGACGTCGCCTCCTCCGACGCCAGCAACATCGCCACCCGCATCGAGCGCGACGGCGACCACTACGTGATCAACGGCCGCAAGTGGTGGTCCTCGGGCGCGATGAACCCGAACTGCGCGATCTTCATCGTGATGGGGCAGACCGACCCAGACGCCGACCGGCACCAGCGGCAGAGCATGGTGCTCGTACCGAGGGACACCCCCGGCGTGCACGTCAAGCGGGGGATGACGGTGTTCGGCTACACCGACTCCGCGCACGGCGGGCACGCGGAGATCGAGTTCCGCGACGTCCGCGTCCCGGTCGCCAACGTGGTCGGCGGGCAGGGCAGGGGCTTCGCGATCGCGCAGGCCCGGCTCGGCCCCGGCCGCATCCACCACTGCATGCGGCTGATCGGCATGGCCGAGCGGGCGCTGGAGCTGCTGTGCCGCCGCGCGGTCGACCGGATCGCCTTCGGCAAGCCGCTGGCCGACCAGGGCGTGGTGCAGGAGTGGATCGCCGAGTCCCGGGTGCGGATCGAGCAGGCCAGGCTGCTGGTGCTGAAGACGGCCTGGTTGATGGACACCGTGGGCAACCGCGGCGCGCACACCGAGATCCAGGCCATCAAGATCGCCACGCCGCTGATGGCCGAGTGGGTCGTCGACAAGGCCGTTCAAGCCCATGGTGGCGCCGGGATCAGCCAGGACTTCCCGCTGGCCCAGCTGTGGGTGCAGGCGCGGCTGCTGCGCTTCGCTGACGGGCCGGACGAGGTGCACCGGATGTCGCTGGCCCGGCGCGAGCTCAAGCCGTACCGCGCGCGGTAGGCGGGGCACACCGGGCACGAAAGCGGCCCCCCGGCTCAGCTGAGCCGGGGGGCCGTTCGGTGAAGCTTCAGGTACCCGAATCCTTAGAGCGGGCGGACCTGCTGGGCCTGCGGGCCCTTCTGGCCCTGGCCGATCTCGAACTCGACCCGCTGGTTCTCCTCCAGGCTGCGGTAGCCGCTGGACTGGATCTCCGAGTAGTGCACGAAGACGTCAGCGCCGCCGTTGTCCGGGGTGATGAAGCCGAAGCCCTTCTCGGAGTTGAACCACTTCACGGTGCCCTGCGTTGCCATTTACTAGTCTCCTCGACAGGTGCCGGGGTAGGTGCTCGCGGTCGCGACCACCTGGTCGGTACTGCACGCGACTTCTCCGGCCGAACCTGGAGAAAACAACGCCCGCATGTTCCGTTCCGCGAGCTTGAACCACACGAAACTGACGACCGCGCAGAGTCAATCACGAAGTCGGCTCATGAGCCACCGCTTCCTGACGGAATCCCTTGGACGGTCCTGTCCGCCACCGTGGCCGAACCGTCCCAAGAGGCCGGTGAGCTGGGAGATTCCCCTGGTGCGCAGGGGATCGCGGAAGTCCGTTCCGGTAACGATCATCACCCGGACGGCCGCATCCACGAGGTGGGACGGCACATGCGCCACTTGCGCACCGTGATGCTCTTGTGACGAAAAACCGGCCGAGTCGCGTCCTCAGGATGATCTGGCCAACGGTTCCCCCGGCGGGGTGAGGTCCCGGAGCAGGGTGTCCATGGACAGCCCGAGGGCCTCTGCGAGCGCGGCGACGGTGAAGAAGGCCGGGGTGGGGATGCGGCCCGTCTCGATCTTGCGCAGCGTCTCGGTGGAGATCCCGGCGCGCAGGGCCACCTGGGCCATGCTCCGGCCCGCCCGCGCGGCCCGCAGCGCCTGGCCCAGCCGCACGCCCCGCTCCCGTTCGGACTCGCTCAACGGCACTCGCACCATGCTGTGATAGTAATACCGGTATAGTTATCCCACATGCGAGGTGTGCTGTGATCGAGTTGAAGACCCCCGGGGAGATCGAGGCGATGCGCGCGGCGGGCCGCGTCGTCGCGACCACCCTGGCCACCGTCCGCGCCGCCGCCAGGCCCGGCGTGTCCTTGCTGGAGCTGGACGAGGTGGCCGCGACCGTGATCGCCGACGCGGGTGCCAAACCCGCGTTCCTGCACTACCACCCGGGCTGGGCGCCGAATCCGTTCCCCGCCACCATCTGCACGAGCGTCAACGACGCGATCGTGCACGGCGTCCCCGGCCGGTCGCGGCTGGCGGAGGGGGATCTCGTCAGCATCGACTCCGCCGCCGTCCTGGACGGCTGGTGCGGCGACTCCGCGATCAGCTTCGTGGTGGGCGCCGCCGATCCCGCCGACCTGGCGCTGATCGAGACCACGGAACGCGCGCTCGCCGCGGGCATCGCGGCCGCTGTGCCCGGCAATCGGCTCGGGGACATCGCGCACGCGATCGGTGTCGTGGCCCGCGCGGCCGGTTACGGGATCATGGCCGATCACGGCGGGCACGGAATCGGCCGGACTATGCACGAGGACCCGCACGTGGCGAACGAGGGCCGGGCCGGGCGTGGGCTGGTGTTGCGGCCGGGATTGACGTTGGCGGTCGAGCCGATGTTCACGCGTGGCGGACTGGACGCTTATCGGACCGATGCCGATGGGTGGACGCTGCGGACCACTGATGGCTCTTGGGCGGCGCATTCCGAGCACACGATCGCAGTCACCGAGGACGGCCCCCGGATTTTGACCCTGGCGTGAACGGACCACAGGCCGATCACTCATCGGCGCCACTCAGGTCTCTCCGCCGGAGGTGTGCGCCAAGCCCTGTCCCGAAAGCCCGCCTCATCCCGTGCTGAGGCCGCCAAGATCTTCCGTTTCGTACTCTTGCCGGGATTTGGGAGCGCTCTCTTCCCCGCTATGAGTACGAAACGGGAGATCTCTAGGTTGCGGCCGCCTCACGTTGGGTCTGGGGGCGGGTGGGGTGCATGAGCACAGTTTACGTGGTGTGCGGGGGGTTTGCGGGCGGTCAGGTTAGGGCGGGCTCGGCCAGTCGGAGCACCCCGGCGTCGGAGTCCAGGTCCGCCTCGACACCGAGCGGCAGGCTGAACTGGCCGGGGCAGTGGCCGAAGCCCAGCTCCCAGGCCACCGGCACGCCGAGGCCGGACAGGCGGTCCTCCATCAGCGCGCGCACCTCGGGAAGCGTCCCGCAGTCGGTCCACGAACCGAGCGCGATCCCGGCGACGCCCTCGAACCACCCGGAGCGCAGCAGCTGCGTCACCAGCCGATCGAGGCGGTACACCTCCTCGGTCACGTCCTCCAGGACCGCGATCGCGCCCTCCGCGCGCGGCGGGGCCTCGGGCGCTCCGAGAGCGGAGACGATCAGGCTGAGGTTGCCGCCCGTCAGCACCCCGCGAGCCGTGCCGCCGACGATCGGATCGCCGGAGCCCGCACCGAGCACCATCGCCTGCTCCGGCTCGAACAGCATGGTGTGCAACAACTTCGCGGCCAGCGGGTCCTCGGTGAGCGCGACGCTGGCGCTCATCGGGGTGAACAGCGTCGACTGGCCGACGTAGGTGGCGAAGGCGTCGTGCAGCGCGGTCACGTCGCTGGAACCGGCGAAGATCTTCGGTGCCACCGCGGCGATCGCGGGCCAGTCGATCAGGTCGAGCATGCGCAGGCAGCCGTAACCGCCCCTGGCGCACAGGACCGCGGCGACATCCGGGTCGCACCAAGCCTTCTGGAAGTCCGCGGCGCGGTCGGCGTCGGTGCCCGCCAGGTACTCGAACCGCGGGTGGTGGTCGAGCACGTGCTCACCGACCACCACCTCCAGACCCCACGACTTGAGCAGGCGCACGCCGTCTTCGAGGACGCTCGGCGGCACCGGACCCGCGGGCGCGACCACCGCCACCCGGTCCCCGGGGCGCAGCCGCCGCGCGCGTTGCCGCACTCTCATCTGTTCAGCTCCAAGGTCGGGACATCCACGGGGACGAAGCCTAAAACCTGCCCGTAGAAGGACAACTCGGCTTCAAGTGACGCCGCGACCGTCTCGGCCTTGCGGAAGCCGTGCTGCTCACCCTCGAAGGTGAGGTGGGCGTGTTCGATCCCGGTACCGGCGAGCTGCTGGGCGAAGCGTTCGCACTGCACCGGCGGGCAGATCTCGTCCTCAAGTCCCTGGAGCATCAGGATCGGTCCGGCGAGCCGGTCCACCCTGGTGCTGGGGGAGCGGTCGAGGTAGCGCTGCTCGGTCTCGGGCAGCTTGCCGACGATGCTCTGCAGGTACTGCGACTCGAAGTCGTGGGTCTCGCCCGTGGCCCAGCCAAGAAGGTCCAGGATCGGGTAGTACGCGGCGCCGCAGCGGTAGACCTTCACCGAGGTGAGCGACGCGGCCGTGGTCCAGCCGCCCGCGCTCCCGCCTCGGATCGCCAGCCGGTCGGGGTCCGCGCTGCCCTCCGCCGCGAGTGCCGAGGCGACCGCCGCGCAGTCCTCCACGTCGACGACGCCCCACTGTTCGCGCAGCCGCTCGCGGAACGCGCGGCCGTAGCCGGTGGAACCGCCGTAGTTCACCGCGACGACGCCGATGCCACGGCTGGTGAAGTAGGTGAACTCGTTGTCCAGGGTCCCGGAGATCCGCCCGGTCGGGCCGCCGTGCACGTGCACGACGTACGGCGGCAGCTCGCCTTCGGGCGCGGCGAAGTCGGGGTTGGTCGGCGGATAGACGTAGGCGGGGATGCGCTGACCGTCCGGCCCGGTGAA
The DNA here is from genome assembly GCF_024213555.1 of Allokutzneria sp. A3M-2-11 16. Taxonomy (GTDB): domain Bacteria; phylum Actinomycetota; class Actinomycetes; order Mycobacteriales; family Pseudonocardiaceae; genus Allokutzneria. The sequence continues at coordinate 78,878 of NZ_JANAVO010000013.1, forward strand.
CACCCGCGCCTCGGGCACCGGCAGCCACGCCGGATCGTCCAGCCCCTGCGGTGGTGTCGTGACCTGCGCGCACTCACCAGTGTTGAGATCGACTCGATACACCGCGCCGTGGCTGGTCGGCCCGCTGGCGATGCCCACGATCGTCGAACCGGACGCGGCGAGCGGCGACAGCCAGTGCAGCGGCGGCAGGTCGAGATCGGTGACGGTGCCCGCGTTCTCGTCCAGCAGCGCGAGGACGCCCGCGCGCAGCACCGCGTGCCTGCCGTCGCCGAGCGGGGCGAACCAGCGCGCGCCGAGCTTCCACAGCGGTCCGCCCAGCTCGTCGGCGATCGGCGCGACGTTGCGCGCGGTCCCGTCGAGGTCGATGCGGAACAGGTTCCACCAGCCGCTCGGATCGGTGATCGCGTACACCGATCCGTCGTCGGCCCACTCGACCTGGCAGACCGCCTCGTCACGGCCGCCCGCGAGGACGCGGTGCCCGCCGACTGAACCGTCCGGGTGGATCGGCGCGACGCACAGTTCGGTGGCGTCCCACGGCATGTCCGGGTGGTTCCAGCCGATCCACGCCATGTGCCTGCCGTCCGGGCTGCACTGCGGCGCGGTCATGAAGCGGTGGCTGGACTTCAGCTCGCGAATGGTGCCGTCCAGGCCGATCGCGACCAGCGAGCGGCGGACGTCGGTGGGGCCGGGGCCGGTGATCTCCTCGCGCACGCACCACACCGCGGTGCCCCCGGGCGGGGCGACGAGATCGCCGAAGCGCAGGCCGTGCCGGGTCCCTGGTTCCGGGGTCAGCGGGACCGGCTCGGCGTCCCCGTCGGTGAGGTCCAGCAGGTAGACGCGCTGGTCGTCCCAGTTGGTGAAGACCACTCGCGGGCCGTCCAGCACCACGTAGGGACGGCCGCCGTACTCGTGCACGCGGTTGCGGACGTTCCACGGGGCGCCGAGCACGCGGACCGGCTCTTCGCCGGGGCGACCGCGGAACAGGGCGACGCGTCCGCCCTCGGTCGGCTGGCCCTCGGCCCACCACAGCTGATCGGAGTGGAGGCCGGCCCACTGCGGTCCGGAGGCCACGGCGGCGGCCTCGGCCGAGCTGATCGGGGAGGCCCAGGTCCCATAGGGCGAGATCGTCACCACGCGACGAGGGTAGCCATTCACACACTGTCTACTGTGGACGAATGTGGCACTGCCTGAAAAGCAGTGGTCCGGACCATCTGTTCGCGATGAGCGAAACCGCGCGGTTGCCCGCCGGAAGGGGACGTCCTGGGCAAACGGGGCGAACCAGGCGATGGGTGATCAAAAAACGAGCCGGGGAATGTGCCTGGACGCCCAACGTGTCCTAGGGTCGTCAGTGCCATGGCCAGGATCATTCATCTCTTTCGCACGCCGGACCGTTTCGTCGCAGGAACGGTCGGGCAGCCCGGTGACCGCGTCTTCTACCTGCAAGCCTCTGAGGAGGGCAGGACGGTGAGCGTGTCGCTGGAGAAACAGCAGGTCGCCGTGCTCGCCGAACGCCTGGGGGCGTTGCTGGAGGAGGTGCAGCGGCGCTTCGGCGCCGACGTGCCCGCCGCCACGCCGGGCGAGGTCGTCGACAACCAGCCGCTGGAAGTGCCGCTGGACGAGGAGTTCCGCGTGGGCACCATGGGCCTCGGCTGGGACGCGGAGTCCCACGCCGTGGTCATCGAGCTGCTCGCGGTCACCGAGGAGGAGGTCGACGAGTCGGTCGTGCTCGACGACACCGAGGAAGGGCCGGACGCGGTGCGGGTCTTCCTCACCCCGGTGCTGGCGCGGGCCTTCGCCCAGCGGGCCGAACGGGTCGTCGCCGCGGGGCGCAAGCCGTGCCCGCTGTGCAACGGTCCGCTGGACGCCGACGGCCACATCTGCCCCCGCCAGAACGGCTACCGCCGCGGAGCGGTCGCCGACGAGGCCGACGAGTAGTGCGGCCGGGCGAGGCGGGCGCGCTGGAGCTGGTCCGGCACGGCCGCATCGAGGTGCAGGGCAGGCTGGTCGACGCGTCCAACGCCACCCTGTTCGGCTCGATCAGCCACGAGGGCGTGCGCGCGGAGGCGGTCTACAAGCCGATCCGCGGTGAACGCCCGCTGTGGGACTTCCCGGACGGCACCCTCGCCGGGCGCGAGGTGGCCAGCTACCTGCTCTCCGAGGCGGCTGGCTGGGGCCTGGTGCCGCCCACCGTGCTGCGCGACGGTCCCTTCGGCCCCGGCATGGTCCAGCTCTGGGTGGACGTGGAGCCGGAGGCGGACCTGGTCGACGTGATCGCGCCGGACGCGGTGCAGCCGGGCTGGCGGACGGTGCTGGAGGCGCACGACCGCTTCGGCGACCCGGCGGTCCTCGCGCACGCCGACCACCCGAGCATGCGCCTGCTCGCGGTCCTCGACGTGGTGCTCAACAACGCCGACCGCAAGGGCGGGCACGTGCTGCACGCCAAGGACGGCGCGGTATACGGGGTGGACCACGGCATCTGCCTGCACCACGAGGACAAGCTGCGCACGGTGCTGTGGGGCTGGATCGGCGAGCAACTGCCGGAGCAGGTGGCCGAGGTGCTGACGGTGCTGCGCGAGCGGTTGGCCGGGGACCTCGGCGAGGCGCTGGCCGAACACCTGACCCGCAAGGAGATTCGCGCGACCGAGGACCGGATATCCCGGTTGCTGGAGACGGCCGTGTTCCCGGAGCCCTCGGGGGAGTGGCCGGCGATCCCGTGGCCCGCGTTCTGATCAGGGGCGGGCTCGGCCCGGCTATCGCGAACATGGACCTGTGCAACCCGCCCTGAAGGGGACCGATGATCGTCATCGCGCACATCAGCGACACGCACTTCGACGGCGGGGACCGGGCGACCGGGCGCGCGGCGGCGGTGATGGACTACATCAGGGGCCTGCCCACGCCGGTGGACGCGATCGTGGTCAGCGGTGACATCACCGACCACGGCACCGAGGCGGAGTACGAGCAGGCGCGGGACACGCTCTCCGCCGACGTGCCGGTGCTGGTGCTCCCCGGTAACCACGACGCCCGCAGCACCTTCCGGGAAGTGTTGCTGCGCAAGGAGTTCAGCGGGGCCGACGCGGAGGACCCGACCGGGACCGACGCGCCGGTCAACCGGGTCCGCGAGGTCGGCGGTGCGGTGTTCCTGCTCTGCGACTCGGTGATCCCCGGCCGCGACGAGGGCCTGCTGGACGACGACACGATCGCCTGGCTCGACGAGCGCCTGACCGAGGTGTCCCCGGAGGCGCCCGCGCTGATCTGCGTGCACCACCCGCCGGTGAAGCTGCACGACCCGTTCGTCGACGCGCTCGGCATGCGCGGCGCCGACCGGCTGGCCCGGGTGATCGAGAAGCACCCCAGGGTCGCCGGGGTGCTGTGCGGGCACGCGCACGCCGCCGCCGCGACGACCTTCGCCGGGCGGCCGCTGCTGGTCGCGCCCGGCGTGGTGTCCACCGGCCTGCTGCCGTGGGAGCACGGCGGGATGAGCCTGGACCTGCCGCCCGGCCTGGCCTTCCACGTCCTCGACGAGGAGAACCGGCTCACCACCCACTACCGCGTGGTGCCCCACAACGGCCGCTCCACCGGCCAGACGTCGTAGCGCGAGGGGTCGGGTGCGACGTAGCCTGCGGGAATGTCGCCGGCGGCGACGCGGGCGAGGTGCCGCAGGTAGTCGAAGCGCTGCACCCCGGGCGTGATCGCGACCAGCAGGTCCGCGTGGGAGCCGGCAGCGGCGCCGAACGCGTGTGGCATCAGCGGGGGCACGACGACGAGGCCGCCCTTGCCGACGCGCTCCAGCTGGTCGTCGAGCATGATCTCCAGCTCCCCGTCCACCACGTAGAAGATCTCCGTGGACCGGGCGTGGTAGTGCGGTTTGCCGCCTTCCACGCCGGCTCCGAGACTCAGCCGGCCGGCGCTGATGCTGCCGCCGGTGGTGTCGCCGTCGGCGAGCAGCCTGCCCGACGTGGTGGGGGAGAAGGTCAGGAGCTCGGCGTCCTCTTCACGGAAGATCTGTGTCATGCCCCGAGTACACCCGCGCGGGGACACCGTGCCCAGACCTGGTTGTCCCCTACAGTTATCACCGATCGTGATGAGTGGGGTGGGGATGGAACTGCGCCAGCTGCGGTACTTCGTCGAGGTCGCGGACACGGGCGGCTTCGGGCGCGCGGCCGAGCGGTTGCACATCGTCCAACCGGCGGTGAGCCAGCAGATCCGCCGCCTCGAACGCGAGCTGGGGGTGCGGCTCTTCGACCGCTCCACCCGGCACGTGCGCGTCACGAGCGAGGGAGAACGCCTGCTGCCGGAGGCCCGCGCCGCGCTCGCCGCCGCCGACAGGGTGCGGAGCACCGCCGAGCACATCAAGTCCGGCGAGGGCCTCGTGCTGCGCCTGGGATCGGGGCGGGCGCCAGGGCCGGAGGTGCGGCGGGTGCTGGACGAACTCCCGGACAGCGTGCGGGTTCACCTGAGCACGCGGCCGCAGACCGAGCTGCCGGATGCGGTCCGGACCGGGGAGCTGGACGCCGCGTTCGTTCGCGCCCTCGCCGCGGCGCCCGGCCTGCACGTCTGTCCGATGTGGACTGAGCAGCTGGTCGTCGCCCTGCCCGCCGGTCACCACCTCGCGGATCGCTCCGAGCTGCACCTGCCCGACCTCGCCGAGCTGCCGGTCAGATTGGCTCCACGGCACCGCAATCCGCCGTTTCACGACCTGATCACCACCGCGTTCGCCGAGCACGGCATCGAGCCGCCGAACGGGCCCGAGTTCACCAACCTCATCGGCACGCTCGCGGACATGGCCGTCGCCGATCCGTCATGGACGCCCTTCTACGCGGTGGGTGACCCGCCCGCCGTCCGCCACATCGCCTTCATCCCGCTCGCCGCGCCGTTGCTGACAACCGCTCTCGTCGTCGCCTCGCCGCAGGCGCGGGCTCACGGACTGCTGCGGCCACTCCGGCGGCTACCGTGTCCTGACTCCGAGGGAGGTGCGTCATGAAGGTGGGGCTGGCGCTGCGCAACGGCGGGGCTCAGGTCGACGGTCGGGAACTGGTGGCCGCGGCGGTCGGCGCGGAGGAGGCCGGGCTCGACTCGGTGTGGGTGATGGACCGGTGGCTGCGACCACACGCCGCCGTGGACATACCCGGAGTGCCGGTCCCGGTGACCATGCCCGCCGACAGCTACTCGTGCGTGTTCGACCCGATCGAGACGCTGACCTTCATCGCCGCGCGCACCGAGCGGATTCTGTTGGGTACCAGTGCGATCAACGCGCTGTACCACCCGCCGGTGCTGCTCGCGCGACGGTTGGCCACGCTGGACCGGCTCTCCGGTGGCCGGGTGATCGCGGGCCTGACCTCGGGGTGGATGGCCGAGGAGTTCTCCGTGGCGGGTGTGCCGCGCGAGAGGGCGGGAGTGGGGCTGGACGACCACGTGGCGGCGATGCGCGCGGTGTGGGGACCCGACCCGGTGACCCACAACAGCGACCACTACGTCATCCCGACCTCGGACATCGGACCGAAACCCTTGCAAGACAACGGGATTCCGATCATGGTCGGCTACACCACCCCGGCCGGAGCGCGTCGCGCGGCCCGGATCGGTGACGGCATCCACCCGTACCGCAACGACTTCGACTCACTCGTGGCCGATATCGCGGTCGCGGGCGGGAAGCCCGTCGTCCTGCGCACGGACGTGGGGGCAGGCATCCTGACCGGCTCGGCCCGGCAGTGGGTCGACGGCCTGGCGCGGCTGGAGGAGCTCGGTGTCGACCACGTGCTCGTGCAGCTCGACGATGATCACCCGGTCGAGGCCCTGGCCGCGGCGGCGCACGCCCTCCGCTAGCCGGACCAGCACGCGGGCCAGCAGCGGATCGCCGTCCGTGGCGATCAGCGACACCGGCTCGTCCGTCCACAGTGGACGGCCGTGGAAACCGGCGGGGGCGACGTCGTGCAGGCGGTCGAGCCGTTCGGCCAGGACGTGCGGCACGCCCGCGCCGAACGTCCAGCCGCGTCCGACCATCCGGTCCACCTCGGCGGGGGACAGGCGCGGATCGCGGATGCTGTCGGCGAGCACGCGGACCCCGGCGGAGAGGCGGGCGAAGCTGATCGCACCGTCCAGGCTGTCCACCACCAGCCGCAGGACCTCCGTGGCGCCGAGCGCGTGCCCGAGGTGGCGGGCGATGTCGTGCCGGTCGAGCCCGGAGAGCAGGTCGACGTGGGCGCCGCCGCCCTCGGCGAGGGTGACCGTCCTGGTGCGCATCCCGGCCAGCCGGGCGACGGTGACCAGGCCGTCTCCCAGGTGCTGACCGGTGAGGTCGAGCACGGTGACCCGATGCCCGGCGGCGAGCAGGTCCGCGCCCAGCGCGACCAGCTCCCGCGCCTTGGCCGAGCGGTCCGCCGACTCGCCCCACAGGCGGATCGCCTGCGCGAAGATCTCCAGCCGGCCGCTCACGAGTGCCCTCGTTTCAGTACGTGCTCCCGAGCGCGGTGGTGACCAGGCGTTCCGCTGCGGCTCGTGCGCCGTCGGTGCGAATTTCGGCGGAGAGGGACAGAGCACGGGTGACCACCTCGGGTCGAAGGGCGTGGCTGAGCGCGGCGGTGACGGAGTCGGCGGTGGGCGTGCCCGGCGGGTGCGCGTGGCCGATCCCCAGCGCCTCGACGCGCCGCGCCCAGTAGTGCTGGTCGTAGCCCTGGGGGAGCAGGACCTGGGGAGTTCCGGCGCGTGCTGCGGCGGTCGTCGTGCCCGCGCCGCCGTGGTGCACGACGACGGCGACGCGCTTGAACAGCGCCTGGTGGTTGACCTCGCCGACGGAGAAGCAGTCGGGCGCGTCGTCGACGAGAGCCAGGCCGGTCCAGCCCCGGAGGACGATCACGCGCCGACCGAGCGAACGGGCCGCCCCGATCAGCGCCTCGGCGAGGCCCCGCGGCGCGCGAACGCTGCCGAAGCCGAGGTAGATCGGCGGATCACCGGCGTCGAGGAAGCTCTCCAGCTCCGGTGGCAGCGGGCGGTCGTCCGGCAGCAGCCAGGCGCCCGTGTGGACCACGTCCAGCTCGTCGGAGCCCGGCCACGGCCCGAGCACCGGGTCGGTCGCCAGGAACGGCCGGTCGCCGAAGATGTGGTCGCGCACGTCGGTGATCGGCTTCAGCCCGGCCGCGACGCGGTGCGCGTTGATCTCGTCGCCGACGTGCCCGTCCCAGCGTTGCGCGTCCCAAACCCAGCGAGTGCGATTGTCGACGAATTTCGACGGCCTCGGTCCGAATGGCGGCGGTGAATGGTGCACGGAAGGCAGCGTCATGGGGCAGTAACTGACGTAGGCATAGCCTGTGCCCGTTTTTTCGGCTAGGCTGCGAGTCGCGAATTGAAGCGCTCCGCCGGCGAGGAGGACATCACATCCCTCTGCCGCTTCCCGGACCGCGGTGAACTGCGCGGCGACGGAATCCGGCATCAGCCATTTCCGCCCTTCGTGGACCGGCACCGCCGGTGCGCCCGGCTTGGCGGATCTGTGCAGCTCAGGGCCGACAGGTGTGCTGGAGAAACCGTACGAGCCGATCCATTCCCGCAGGTCGGGCGGCACGCACAGGTGGGCTTCGTGGCCGAGCTCCCGCAGCTGGACGGCCAGCGCCACCAACGGCTGGACGTCCCCGCGTGATCCGATCGTGGACAGCAGTGCGCGCATGGAACTCCCCCGTGAGAAAAGTAAACGGCAGAAGGGCCCGAATTCTGGGGCATGGCCGGGCCCTTGCCGCAAGCCCCCCATTGCGATATAAGTTGACCTGGGGATTGGTTTCAGAACAGCCGCTGAATCCAGGAAAGGATGTGCTGGAACCAGTTCGGGTCGATGCGTTCGACCACCAGCACGAAGAGCCCGATCATGAATGCCGCGGCGGCGAGCGAGAAGACGAACCCGATCACCCCGCCGACCGTGCCGCCCCGGCGGTGGTAGTGGGCGTTGCGGCTCGCCCGTGAGAGGTCGTCCATCGCCCGCTGCGACGCCTGCTGCGAGGCGCGGCTGGCGGACATGCTCGCGTTGAGCGAGGCCTGCTGCGCGTTCTGGGAAGCCTGCTGGGCGGCCTGCTGAGACTGCCATCCCGGGGTGCTCATCGACGGTCCTCCTCCGTTGTCGCGCCGTCCGCCCGCAGGCGTTCGAGCGTCTGCACCAGTTCGAGCCACCCGGTGAACGGGTGCGCCGTCCCCGCCGCGTCGCGCACGCTCCCCTTGATCGGCTCGGCGTCCTTCATCAGGTCGAGCTGGAGCCGTAACGTCTGGCTGTCGATCTCGAAAGACACCACCCCAAGATGGCCGGAGCCGACCACTACGGCATCGTGGTACCTACCGAGAACATTGCGCCGCTGCTGCGGCCGCGAGGCATGGCGGGACGATGCGACTGATCGAACGGGACCGCGAACTCGCTGCTCAGAGCGCTGCGCTCGGCGAGGCGCTTGCGGGGTGCGGTTCGGTGCTGCTGGTCGAGGGGGCACCGGGGATCGGCAAGACCGCGCTCCTGCGCGCGGCGGCCGAGGACGCGCGGGAGCGGGGCTTCGGCGTCTTCACCGCGGTCGGCGGCGAACTGGACCAGGAACTGCCGTTCGCGGTCGTCCGGCAACTGCTCGAACCCGCGCTGGTCCTCGCCGATCCGGCCGCGCGGGCGGAGCTGCTGGCCGACGCGGCCGGGCTCGCCGCCCCGGTGTTCGGGCTCGGCGGGGAGCGGGTGGAGAACGCGGTCGGCAGCGTCGTGCACGGGCTGTACTGGCTGTGCTCCAACCTCGCCGACCGGGCGCCGATGCTGCTCGTGGTCGACGACGTGCACTGGGCCGACGAGGCGTCCCTGCGCTTCCTGTCCCACCTGGCCAGGCGGATCGCGGACCTGCCGGTGCTGCTCCTGGTCGGGGGCCGCCCCGGGCGCATGCTCGACGACTTCGTGGCCCGCGCGCTCAGCGGTGTCCCGCCGAAGACCCTGTGCCCCGAACCGCTCAGCACGGACGGGGTCGGGCTCCTGGTGCGCCGCAACCTCGACGCCGCGGCGGAGGACGAGTTCTGCCGCGCCTGCGCCACCGCGACCGGCGGGAACCCGTTCCTGCTGGCGGAGGCCCTGACCAGCCTGCGCGCTGACGGCATCCGCCCGGTCGCGGACGAGGCCCACCGGGTGGAGAACCTGCGGCCCGACACCATTTCGCGCACGGTGCTCACCCGCATCGCCCGGCTCGGTCCGGACGCGGTGCGCCTGGCGCGCGCGGTGGCGGTGCTCGGGCAGAGCGCGGACCTCCGGCACGTGGCTCAGCTGGCCGATCTCACGGTGCCCGCCGCCGCGACGCTGGCCGATACGCTGACCCGCGAGACGATCTTCGCCCCGGGCCGTCCGGTGGAGTTCGTGCACCCGCTCGTGCGCACGGCCGTGTACCTGGACTCCAGCGAGGTGTTGCGGGCGTCGGAGCACAAGCGCGCCGCCCTCGTGCTGGCCGACGGGGATGTCGCCGGGGAGCACTTGGCGCCGCATTTGCTTGCGGCAGAACCGGAATCCGATCCGTGGGTGGTCGAGACGCTGAACGCGGCGGCCACTTCGGCGCTCGGTCGTGGTGCGCCCGAGCCCGCGGCGGCGTTCCTGCGCCGTGCCCTGGCGGAGCCGCCGGTGCCCGCACAGCGCGGCCCGCTCTTCGCGGCCTTCGGGCGTGCGCTGGGCATGGCGAACCGGCCGGTCGAGGCGGCGGACGCGCTCCGCGAGGCGATCGCGCTCGCCGAGCACCCGATGCAGCGCGTCGGCCTGCTCTTCGAGCTGGGCTTCGTGATGTTGCTGATCGGCCGGGGCCGCGAGGCCGTCGAGTCGTTCCGCACCGCGCACAGCCTGGTCGGCGAGCTGGACGTGGACCTGTCGGCGCAGTTGTCGATCGCGTTGGCATTGGCGGACTTCACCAACATGGAGGCGCCACAGGACTGGGTCCGCAGGCTGGACCAGGCCGCCGCCGGGCTCAGCGGCGAAGCCGACGTGGACCGGATGATCCTGGGGCTGCTGGCTTTCGGCGCGTGCGCCACCGGCGACCGCCCGGCTGCGGAGGTCGCGAGGCTGGCCCGCGTCGCCGGAGCCGGGCCGCTGCCGCCACGCGATCAGTGGATGCTGGTCAACATGGCCAGCTCGGCGCTGGCGATCTCCGACCACCTGCCCGAATCGTTGGCACTGCTGGATCGAGGGCTCGACGAGGCGCGCAGGCTCGGTGACGCGGCGGAGTTCCGCTACCTCGCCGTGCTCCGCTCGCACACCGCGCTGTTCGCCGGACGGCTGCACGAGGCGGAGGCCGATGGCCGCACGGCGCTGGACCTGTGGGGCGACAGCAGGCCGCGCGACACCCCGCTCGCCGCGGCCGTGCTCGTGGAGGCGTTGCTCGACCGGGGCGCGGTCGACGAGGCGCAGCAGGTGCTGACTGAGCGCGACCTCGACGGTGACCAGCCCTTCGACCTGCTGATCGGTCACTTCGTCCTGCAGGCCCGGGGACGGTTGCGGCGTCAGCAGAACCGGCTCCCCGAGGCGATCGCGGATCTCCACTACTGCGGGGAGAAGCTGTTCGAGCACGGCTACACCAACCCGAGCTTCGCGCCGTGGCGGCCGGAGGCGGCGTTGGCGCACCTGGCTCTGGGCGACGCGGAGACCGCCGGTCGGCTGGCGGAGCAGGACCTGGAGCTCGCCAGGGCTTTCGGGGCGCCTCGGCAGATCGCGCTGGCGTTGCGCGCCGGGGCCGCGGTCAGCGGTGGAAAGCCGGGGTTGGACGCGCTTGAAGAGGCCGTGACCATCCTGGCGGAGTCACCGGCGGAGTTGGAGAAGGCCCGCTGCCTGGTCGAGTACGGCGCCGCGCTGCGCCGGGCCGGGCAGCGCAAGCAGGCCCAGGAGCCGTTGCGCCAGGGGCTCGACGCGGCGGCGCGGTGCGGGGCCCGGCTGGTGGTCACCCAGGCGCGGGAGGAGCTCGCGGCGGCGGGTGCCCGTCCGCGCCGGGAGATGCTGACCGGGCGGGAGTCGCTGACGTCGAGCGAGCTGCGGATCGCCCGGTTCGCCGCGGACGGCGCGACGAACAAGGAGATCGCCCAGACCCTGTTCCTGAGCAGGCGGACCGTGGAGATCCACCTGACCAACACCTACCGCAAGCTCGACATCACCAGCAGGCAGGAGCTCAGGGCCGCGCTAGCCACTGGGTGATCTCCTTGTGCAGCCTGGTTTTCAGCTCGTCCGGCGCGAAGGAGGCGTCCACTCCGGCGCGCGCGAACGCGGCCAGTTCGGAGTCGGAGCAGCCGAACGCGTCGCGGACGCGGACGTACTCGTCGCTCAGCGAGATCCCCATCATGTTCGGGATGTCGGTGTTGAGCGTGACGACCAGGCCCGCGTCGACGAGCCGGGGGAGCGGGTGCGCGGCGAGGGACTCGGCGACACCGAGGATCACATTGGACGACGGGCAGACCTCAAGGGGCATAAGGAGATCACGGACCTCGGCGACCAGCTCCGGGTCGTCGAGGACCCGCACGCCGTGCCCGAGGCGCTTCGTCCGTCCGATGTGGATCGCCTCGCGGATGCTGTCCGGCCCGCAGTCCTCGCCCGCGTGGTGCAACGGGTGCAGGCCCGCCTCCTCGGCCGCGGTGATCACCTCGGCGAACGGCGCGAGCGGGTATGCCTCCTCACCGGCCATGCCGATCCCGATCACCGCGTCGTGCGCCTTGGCCAGTTTGAGCGTGTTCCATGCGCGGTCGACCGACCGGCGGCGCGAGTGGTCCAAGATCACCCGGCAGACGACGTCGTGGCGGCGCTGGCCCTCTTCGAGCCCGCGCAGGACCGCCTCCAGCGGCATGTCCAGGTCGCCGAGGCGCTCCCCGTGCGCCGCAGCGGTGAACGTGACCTCGACGTAGCGGGTGCCCTGCGCGGCTTCGTCCTCGCAGAACTCCAGCGCGATCCGGGTGAAGTCCTCCGGGCGCAGCAGGCAGCTCCGGATGATCGAGTTGGCGTCGGCGAACTCGCGGAACCCGGTGAACACCGTCCTGCCGTCGCCGAGGTGCGCCGGGACCTCCACGCCGTTGGCCGCGCCGATCTCGCGCAGCGTCCGCCACCGGATCGTGCTCTCCAGGTGCACGTGCAGGTGGGCCTTGGGCAGTCGAGTCACGTCCCGCATGAGCGTGACCCTAGGCGGACCGCGGTGCCGCGGCAGCGGAATTATCCGGTGCCGGGGTCGCGGAGGGTCTCGGCGCGGGCGCGGGTGACGAAGTTGTTGAGGGCGTGCTCGCGGAGCGCGAGGTTGCCCGCGAGTTCTCCCGCGGCGGCGACCTGGAGGGACAGCGTGGCGCGGTGGGTCATCGCGCGGTTGAGCGTGGCGGGGTCGGTGATCTCCGCGACGTGCGCGGCGCCGTAGATGCCGACCAGCGGCGCGAGGTCGATCGCGGGATCACCCGCGCAGAGGTGGTCCCAGTCGAACAGCCCGCTGATCCGCCCGTCGCGCCACAGCAGGTTGTGCGGGCCGAAGTCGCCGTGCACCAGGCGCACCGGAGCCCGGAACTCGGTCACGATCACCGCCGCGACCACCTCAGCCGCGGTGTCCCGCAGATCCTTGGGCAGCAACGGAACCAGGTGATCCATCACCACGGCAGGCCACTGATCGCCGCCGCACCACACGCGTGGTGCGGGCAACCCTGGCGGCAGCACCGCCGCGGCCAGGGCGTCGAGTGCTTCGGCGAACTCCGACGCGGCCTCCGCCCAGGGGATGTCGGGGTGGAACTGCCCGTCGAGCCGGGAGACCAGCATGCCCGTGCGGCCGTCGTGCGAACGCGGCTCGGAGAGCGGCTTCGGCACCGCGAAGGGCAGCTCGATGCCGCTGAGCAACAGCGCGGTGCGGTGCTCGCGGGCGACGCGGTCGGCATCGGTGGTCACCCGGGCGACCACCTCGGGCAGCACGAGCACGTCGTGGAAGGCGCCGTGCCGGTAGCGCGCGGCCGTCCAGTCGTACTCCGGCCAGCAGGCCGCCGCGTGGTCCTTTGTGGACTCGATGAGGCGGTTGCCGACCGAGGACATGCTCAGAAAATACCTATTTCCTGAGTTTGAGCAGCTGCGACACGGTAACGAACCGATACCCCTGCTGGCGGAGTCCGGTGACGATGCCGGGGAGCGCGGCCCGCGACGGCGCGCGGCCCGGGTACATCACGTGCATCAGGATGATCGAACCGGGGCGGGTCTGCTCCAGCGCCGCCCGCACCATCGCGGGCGCGTCGTGGCCGGTGCCGGAGTCCGGTTCCACGTCCCACATAACGGTGACACGGTCGTGCTCGGCGAGGTAGCTCGGCAACGTCCACAGCTTCTTGCCGAACGGCGGCCGGAAGGTGATCTCGCCGTCCTGCCCGGCGGCGCGCAGTTCGCGGTCGGTGTCCTCGACCTCGCGCCGCACGAACTCCGGGCCGACGAGCGCCATCCGCTGGTGCGAGTAGCTGTGGTTGCCGAGCTCGTGCCCGGCCGCGCGGATCTGCCTGCCCAGGTGCGGCCGGGCGGCCAGGTCGTTGCCGTTGAGGTAGAACGTCGCGGGAACGCCCAGGTCGGCCAGCGAGCGCAGCACCTCCGGCGCGAGGTCCGTCGGCCCGTCGTCCAGCGTCAGCGCGACCACCTTCTCCGGCGTCTCCACGCGGTGCACCAGCTCGCCGAAGAGCTGGTACGTGCGCGAGTTGGTGAGCTGGTACAGCCCGAACGTGCCGAGGCCGAGTACGAGAACGACCACCGCGGTGATCACGAGAGCCTTGCGCATGCGGGTCAGAGTCGCAGGCGCATGTCGTACTGGTCGATGCCGGGGGCGAACCCGTCCGGCACCACGTTCGCGGTGACGAAGCCGAAGCGTTCGAAGAACCCCGCGCTGTGCTGGCTGGTCGCGAGCACCACGGTCGCCGGGCCGGTGGCCGCGATGGCGTCAAGGCGGTGTCTGAGCAGTTGAGCGCCGAGCCCGCGCCGGTGGTGCTCGGCCGCGACCATGCCCCAGCACAGGGTCCAGGTGCCGGGCTCGGTGCGGTGCGGCGCGTATCCGCCACAGGCGATCAGCTTGCCTTCCTCCCGGCCGACGAGGTAACGATCGCCGAATGAGCCGAGGAACTCCTCGAACTCCGCGCGCTCGGACTCGGCGAAGTACTTCGGCACATTACAGTCGAACACATCGAGGACTTCGCGCAGGTCAGCGGCCTGATAGGCGGAGATGAGCATGCATTGATGATCTCAAACCGTCATCCATTAACCAAATTGTGACGGCCAGCCGAAAGATTCCACCGAAAGGACCTAGCTCGCCGACGGGTAGCACGCGGACCGTGTTTGGCGCCTACCTCATCCGTTTGGGGTTCCCTGCCCCCAACCCGAGGAGTTACCGCCATGGAACCGATTCTCGCGCGCCGGACCCTGCTCGGCAGCGGACTCACCCTCACGGCACTGGGCCTGATCGGCACCTCGCCCGCCACCGCCTCCGTGCGGGAAGCCGCCGCCCCGGCCATCCACGGCACGGCCGCCTGGAGAGCGCGGCCCGCCCGCGCCGCCATCTCGGTCCTCGCCCGCCGCACCTCGAAGATCATCGTCCACCACACCGCCACCCCGAACAGCACCGACTACAGCCTGGCGCACGCGTTCGCGCTGTCCCGGTCGATCCAGAACCACCACATGGACGCCAACGGCTGGATCGACACCGGCCAGCACTTCACCAACAGCCGCGGCGGCCACATCACCGAGGGGCGCCACCGCAGCCTGGAAGCGCTCAACAGCGGCAACAAGCACGTCCTCAGCGCGCACACCAGCGGGCAGAACGAGGTCGCGTTCGGCATCGAGAACGAGGGCCTCTACACCAGCGTCGGCCCGACCGCGGCGCAGTGGAACTCGCTGGTGCAGCTCTGCAAGCACATGTGCCAGAAGCACGGCATCGCGACGTCCCAGATCTTCGGGCACCGCGACTTCAACAACACCGCGTGCCCCGGCAACACGCTCTACGCGCGCCTGCCGGAGCTGCGCCGCGCGGTCGCCGGGGCCATGGGCGTCGCGCCCGAGGCCGACCCGATCACCTGGCAGCTCCTCCAGCCCGGTGACACGGGGGAGCGGGTGCTCGTCGCGCAGCACCTGTTCCGCGCCAGGGGTGAGACCTCGGTCCCCGCGACCGGGATCTACGACCAGGAACTCGACGCCGCCGTGCGCAGGCTCGAAGCCAGGCACGGCATCCCGTCGAGCGGGCTCGTCGGTGCCGAGACGTGGCCGCTGATCGTCGCTCCGCTCAAGTCGGGCGAGCGCGGCGAGGCCGTTCGTGCGTTGCAGCTGTTGCTGACCGCGCACGGGATGGTCAACCGCTCCGACGGCGTCCTCGACGGCCGCACCGAGACCGCCGTCCGGAACTTCCAGTCCCGCAACGGTCTCCGCGCCACCGGCGTCGCGACCGCCGACACCTGGCGCCACCTGCTCTTCTAGCCACCCGCCACGTTTTCCCGTTTCGTACTCATAGCAGGATTTGGGAGCGCTCCATTTCCCGTTATGAGTACGAAACGGGATTGGTTTGGACCACTCCGGCCCACGTTCGGGGGCACAGGAGGTGGAGGAGCACGGCGTCAGTGTAGTCGACCGGCCACTGTGGACGATTCGCGATGAGCCCCGCCAATGTCGCGTTTGGTCCGTTGAGCGTGCTGAATGAGTCATTGAGGCGGTCTGACGCACCGAATGACTCATTCAGCCCGAAAGCGTCAGATTTGGCGGGTGGGCATGGTGACGATGGACGGGAAGCTGACGTGGGCAGGACGGGTCACGGCGAAGGTGATCAGCTCGGCGACGTCGGACGCCCGGAGCGGCTTGCACGCGTCGAGCAGTGACCGCACCCCGGCGCGCGCGTCGGAGTTGGCGATGTGGTCGTAGATCTCGGTGTCCACGAGGCCGGGCTCCACGGTCGTGGTGCGCACACCGTTGGGCGCGAGCTCGGCGCGGAACACCTCGGTGGCGTGGCTCAGGCCCGCCTTGCTGGCGGTGTACGCGACGGTCCCGGTGAACGTGCGGCGGGCGGAGATCGACGACACGGACACGATGTCGGCGACGCCTTCCCGTGCCGCGGACTTCAGCAGCTCGGGCAGGAACGTGTTGACGGCGAGCAGCGCGCCGGTGAGGTTGACGTCCACGGTGAGCCGCCACGACTCCGGGTCGGAGCTGCCGGGCTGGAACACGCCCGCGTTGTTGACGAGGATGTCCACCCGGCCGAAGTGGTCGACGACTTCGCTCGCGGCCGAATCGGGGGCACCGGGATCGGTGAGATCGGTCGGGACCGCCAGCGCGCGGCCGCCGTTCGCCTCGATCGCCGCGGCCAGCTCCGCCAGACGGTCCGCTCTGCGGGCCAGCAGGGCGACGTGGATACCGGCGGCGGCGAAGGCGTGCGCGGTCGCTTCGCCGATGCCACTGGAGGCGCCGGTGATGACCGCCGTGCGGAAGTCGTTTCTCACGGGCGGCAGCGTCCCGGCCCCGGGCACCGCTGACCAGGCCACGCCGTTCCTGGGACTGGCAGTACCAGGAACAGGGCGCACACGACGCGTCATAATCCGGCGAGTGGAGCATCGAGCCGAGATGGGAGAGTTCCTGCGTTCGCGCCGGGCCCGGCTGACCCCGCAGGACGTCGGGTTGCGGGCCTTCGGCGGGCGGCGGCGGGTGCCGGGGCTGCGCCGGGAGGAGCTGGCGCCGCTGGCCGGGGTGAGCGTGGACTACTACGTGCGCCTTGAGCAGGGGCGGCGGGTCAACGTGTCGCGGACCGTGCTGGACGCGCTGGCCACCGCGCTGCGGCTGACCGACTCCGAGCGCGAGCACCTGCACAACCTCGCCAAGCCCGGTCGCCAGTCGGTGGCACCGCGCCGGGTGCGCCCGCCGGTGCAGCACCTGCTGGACGCGATGGGCGGCGTTCCCGCGTTCGTGCTCGGCCGGAGGATGGACGTGCTGGCCTGGAACGACTTGGCCTGCGCGCTGATGGGGGACTTCGCCGCGCGGGAGCGGGACGCGCGGAACATGCCGTGGATCATCTTCATGGACCCGCGCAGCAAGGAGCTGTACTCGGACTGGGAGACGGTGGCCAAGGAGGTCGTCGCCTACCTCCGGCTGGACGCGGGGAAGTACCCGGACGACCCCCGGCTGGCCGCGCTCGTCGGCGAGCTGTCCGTCCACAGTGAACAGTTCCGGCGGTGGTGGGCCGGGCACAACGTGCAGGAGAAGGTCCACGGTAGCAAGGCGTTCCGGCATCCCGTCGTCGGCGAGCTGACCCTGGACTACGAGAGCATGGCGCTGCCCAGCGACCCGGATCTGATCGTCGTCGCGTACACGGCGCCGCCGGGTTCGGAGTCGGCGGAACGGCTGAGGCGGTTGGAAACGGGCACAAACGGTCGGCATCGGGGCGGCGAACCACTTGGCCTCCCCGCGTTCGCCGGGCACGATCGGGCTTGACCAGGCCCGGGAGGTGCGGTGCACGCGGAAGATCGCCAGCGGTGGATCGTCGCGAGGGCACGCGCGCGGGGACGGCTCGACGTCAGCAGCATCGCCGGGGAACTCCAGGTGGCGCCGGAGACGGTGCGCCGTGACCTGAGCGTCCTGGAGAAGCTCGGGTTGATCCGGCGCGTGCACGGCGGGGCCTATCCGGTGGAGCGCGCGGGTTTCGAGATCACCCTGACCACGCGGGTGCACAGCCGCCTCGCGGAGAAGCGGCGGATCGGCGCGGCGGCGCTTGCGCGGCTCGGTGACGTGGAGTCGGTGTACGTCGACGAGGGTTCGACCTGCCAGGTGCTCGCCGAGACCTTCCCGGAGTCGAGCAGGCTCACGGTGATCACCTCCGCGCTGACCACCGCCTCGACGATCGACGCGAACTCCGACGCGACGGTCCTGGTCCTGGGCGGGCGGTTGCGGGGCAAGACTCAGGCGACCGTCGACCACTGGGCGGTCCGGATGCTGCGCGACATGGTCGTCGACGTCGCCCTGATCGGTGCGAACGGGGTCAGCCGCGAGCGCGGGCTGACCACGCCGGACCCGGCCGTCGCGGCGGTCAAGACGCAGGCCATGGAGTCCGCGCGCCGCCGCGTCCTGGTCGCCGACCACTCGAAGTTCGGCGTGGACAGCTTCTGCCGCTTCGCCGACGTGCGGGACTTCGACCTGATCATCACCGACTCCGGTCTGTCCGCCGCCGAGGCCCACCGCTACCACCTGCTCGGACCCGAGGTGGTCCGCGCGTGATCGTCACGGTGACCCCGAACCCCAGCCTGGACCGCACGCTGGTGCTCGCGGAACCGTTGCGGCACGGGGAAGTCCACCGAGCCGGGCGCGCGCGGGTGGAGGCCAGCGGCAAGGGCGTCAACGTCACCCGGGTCCTCCGGGCGCGCGGCGTCGAGTCGGTCGCGGTGCTGCCCTCCGGCGGATCGGTGGGCGCGGAGCTGGTGGCGCTGCTGACCGTGCCGCACGTGGTGGTGCCGATCGAGGGGCAGGTGCGCAGCAACATCAGCCTGCTCGACCCGACCGGCGCCACGAAGATCAACGAGCCCGGTCCCGAGCTGACCGCATCGGAGCTGAAAGTCCTGGTCGACGCCACGATCGCGGAAGTGCGTTCCAGGAAGGCGCACTGGCTCGCGATCTGCGGGTCGCTGCCACCCAACAGCGGCCCGGAACTGGTGAAAGCCCTGGTCGCGTCGGCTGGCGAACTTCGCGTTCCAGTGGCAGTGGACAGCTCCGGTCCGGGACTGCGCGCGGCGGTCGAAGCCGGGGCCGACCTGATCGCCCCCAACGACGCGGAACTGGCGGAGCTGACCGGCTCGCCGGTTCAAGCCCCGGAGGACGTCCTCGCGGCGACGCGCGAGCTCGGAGTGAACGCCCTGGTCAGCCTGGGCGCGCGCGGAGCGATCCTGGCGCCGGTGCGCGGTCCGGCGCTGCACGCGGAACCGCCGGTGATCACCGTTGTGAACCCGGCGGGAGCGGGCGACGCGCTGCTCTCCGGCTGGCTGGCGACGGGGGACCTGGCCGCGGCGGTGGCCTGGGGGACGGACGCGTGCCTGGTCGAGGGGACCGCCGATGTGCCCGCACACGGGGTACCCGTCGAGGACGTGCGACTGAGGAGGATCTAGGTGCGAGTCCAGGTTGTCGGAGACGGCTTCATCCCCGAGTGCGACTTCGTCGAGGAACTCGGCGCCCGCGTGCCGGACGCGGACGTGCGGTCGATCGCGTTGCCGGGAGACAAACGTTCTCAGCACGCGGCGCAGCAGATCATGGAGGTCAGTGGGGCGAACGCGGTCGCGGCTCCCGAGGAGGTGCTGAGCGCGGTCTCCGACGCCGAGGTGCTGTGCGTGCACTTCGCGCCCGTCGGCGCGCGACTGTTCGACGCAGCACCGGACCTCAAGCTCGTCGCGGTGGCGCGCACCGGCTTGGAGAACATCGATGTGGAGGCGGCGACCGCGCGCGGAGTCGGAGTCGTCGGTGTCTACGGGCGCAACGCCTCCGCGGTGGCGGAGCTGCAGATCGGCCTGATCCTCGCCGAGGCGCGCGACATCTCCCGCGCGGACGCTTCCATCAAGGCGGGCGGCTGGCGCAAGGAGTTCCCCGGCCCGCGCGTCGAACTCGGCGGGCGGACGGTGGGCATGGTCGGGTTCGGGCACGTCGGCAAGCACTTCGCGAAGAAGCTGAGCGGCTTCGAGTGCCGCCTGCTGGCCTACGACCCCTACGGCGCCGACCACCCCGGCGTGACCAGAGTGTCCACATTGGACGAGATCTTCGCCGAGTCGGACTGCGTCGTGGTGCAGGCGAGGCACACGCCGGAGACGGAGCGGTTCATCGGCGCGAAGCAGTTCTCCCTGATGAAGCCGGGCGCGTACTTCGTCAACGTGGCCCGCAGCAGGCTCGTGGACACCGACGCGCTCTACGAGGCGCTGTCCACCGGGCAGATCGCCGGGGCCGGGCTCGACGTCTTCGACGCGGAGCCGTTGGCGGAGGATTCTCCTTGGCGGCAGCTGGACAACGTCACCATGACCACGCACTTCGGCGGGGACACGGAGGAAACGAACCGCACGTCCGCTGCTTTGGTTGCGGCGGCCGTCGCGGAGTTCGCGGCTACCGGGCGGGTTGGCGCGGCGGTCAACGCCGAGGCGCTCGGATGGTGAACCTGCTCGGGGTCGACGCAGGTCAAACGGTGACGAAGGCGGTCGTGGTCGATGCTGCGACGGGTGAGGAGATCAGCTCCGCGGAAGCGCGCGTTCCGGAGCTGACTCCGCGTCCGGGCTGGTTCGAGCGCGACATGGACGCGGTGTGGAACGGCTGCGCGGAGGCGATTCGGAAAGCGATCGCGCCGGTTGGCGGTGACAGTGTCGCGGCGGTGGGGCTGTGCGGCCACAACGATGGTTGCTATCCGGTGGACGCGGCGTTCCGGCCGGTGCGGAACGCGATCCTGGCGACGGACTCGCGTGCGGAGTCCTATGTGGACCGTCACGATGCGCGTGCGCTCGCCCTGACCGGGCAGGTTCCCTTCGCCGCCTCTCCTGCCGCGTTGCAGAAGTGGTTGCGGGACAACGAACCTGACGTGGTGGAGCGCGCGCGGTGGCTGCTGTTCTGCAAGGACTGGCTGCGCCTGCGGTTGACCGGCGTGGTGGCGACCGATCCCACCGAGGCGTCCGCGTCGTTCACCGACGTGCACACGCAAAGGTGGAGTCCGGCGGCGTTCGAGCACTACGGCCTGGCGGAGCTGGCCGACCGGCATCCGCCGATCCTGGACAGCGCGGCGGTCGCGGGCACCGTGACGGCCGAGGCCGCCGCATTGACCGGCCTCCGCGTCGGCACACTGGTGGCGACGGGTGCGCACGACGTGGACGCGGCGGCTTTGGGGCTCGGCGCGATCACGCCGGGTGCCGTGTCGATCGTGATGGGCACGTTCAGCATCAACCAGGTTGTCGCCGATCATCCGCACACCGATCACCGTTGGCAGGCAAGGGCATTCCTGCAAGCCGGGCGGTGGCTGGCGATGTCCACCTCTGCGGCGTCGGCCTCGAACCTGGAGTGGTTCGCGAAGACGCTGTGGCCTGGTGTCCTCGCGGTGCTCGAAGAGGAGGTCGCGGCGAGCACGACCGAAGATCTGCCGATCTACCTGCCGTTCCTGCGTGGATCACCGGATGGCAGCCGCCCGAGCGGGACGTTCCTCGGGCTTCGCGCGCACCACACGCGCGGCGACCTGCTGCGGGCGTTGTTGGAGGGCGTGGTGCTCAACCACCGGACGCACCTGGACGCGCTGCGCTCGGCTTTTCCTTTCCATGGCGCGGCGCGTGTGGCGGGCGGGGGCACGCGGAGTCCACTATGGACGCAGATGCTGGCCGATGGGGTGAACATGGCCGTGGAAGTGACGAACGGCGCCGAGCCCGGGGCCAGGGGAGCGGCGTTGCTGGCAGGCATCTCTACGGGTCACTACGCATCGCTGGGTGAAGCGGTGAGCACGGTACGCGTGGTGCGCACGCACGAGCCGTCTCCGCCGGAGGTCGTCCGCATGCGCGCTCGGTCAGCCCGCTACCACTCCGCCGTCGATGCCCTTTCCTCCTGGTGGAACGAGTAGCGGCTCGCCGTGTCCAAATAGGACAGTCCGTGCGTTGAGCGCCGCCATGGCTTTGTAGGACTCCATCGCGCGTGCCTTGTCCAGGTTGAACACCCCCAGCGCCACCTGGCCCACGTTGGAGACCGTGTCGCCGGTGAACAGCACGTCGTGTTCGGGCAGGTGGATCGCGATGCTGCCGTCCGTGTGGCCGGGGAGGTGCAGGATGCGGGCCCCGCCGCCGAACGGCAGCACCTCGCCGCCGGAGAGCGTCACGTCCACCCGCGCCGGAGGGGCGTCCGGGACGCCCGGGGTGATCTGCTCGAAGAGCTCGCGCTCCCAGTCCTCGGTGATCACCGGGGGCGGTCCCGGGACGGTGCCGGTGATGATCGGCGCGTCCGCCTCGTGGGCGTGCACCCTGGCGTTCGGCCAGGTGTTGACCTCCGCGGCGCCGCCGGCGTGATCCGCGTGGAAGTGCGTCAGCACCACGTGCTCGACCTCCGCGACGGACCGGCCGAGGGAGCGGACCGCCTCGGCCAGGTCCGGCCCGGAGCCCGCGACGCCCGTGTCGACCAGCGTCACCGAGCCGGGGTCCTGCCACACGTACGCCTGGCCGAACGCCAGCCGCACCACGTGCAGGTGCGGCAGCACTTCGATGATCTCCATGCCGACGAGGGTAGGCAGCGTCCGGGACGGCCCGGCCGTGATTTCACCAAGGGCTGACTTACACCCAGGCGGTCCGCTCACGGCGCACGAAGGACTCGAAATCCCTTGCCGGGCGGCCGAGAACGCGCTCGACGTCGCCGCTCTGCTCGACGATCGTGCCCTCGCGGACCGCCTCGTAGACCGTGCGCAGGTCGCGGGCGTCGTCCACCGGGACGCCCTGGGCGACGAGGTGCGCGACGTACTCCGGGCCGGACACCTCCTTGTAGCGGATCTCGCGGCCGCTCTCCCTCGCCACCAGCGCGGTTCCTTCGGCGAAGGAGATCCCGCGCGGTCCGGTGAGCGTGTACGTCTGCCCGGAGTGGCCGTCCTCGGTGAGCGCGGCCACCGCGACGTCGGCGATGTCCTCCACGTCGACCATGGGGTCGGGGTGGTCGCCGGTCGGCAGCACGACCTCGCCCGCCAGGAGCGCCGGGAGGAGCAGCGGGTCCTCGCTGAAGTTCTGGAAGAAGTGGTTGGGCCGCAGGACCGTCCAGTCCACGCCGGACTCGCGGGCGGCCCGCTCGCCACGCAGCATGACCTGGAAGTGGTAGAGGTCCGAGCCGCGCCCGGACAGCGCGACGACGCGCCGGACGCCCGCCTCGACCGCGCGCTGGACGAACTCGTGGATCGGGTCGAGCGCGAACGGCGGGACGAGGTAGAGCGCTCCGCCGCCCTCGATGGCCGGTCCCCAGGTGGCACGGTCGGTCCAGTCGAAGGGGATCTCCGTGGAGCGGGAGAGCGGGCGGACCGGCAGGTTTCGTTCACGCAGGCGGGAGACGACGCGGCGGCCGGTCTTGCCGGTGCCGCCGAGGACCAGGTTCACGTTGGCTGTCATGGGCCCAGCCAACCGCGCGGATCGTGGACGTTCCATGGCGAAAGCGCTCAGAACCATGTGTGATCGTCTACGCTGGGGGAGTGGACGCATTCGGTGACCTGCTTCGCGGAGTCCGCGCCAACGGCGCGCTGTTCGGCCGGACGGTGCTGACCTCGCCGTGGGCGTTGCGCTTCGTCGACGGCGCGACGCTCACGCTGTGCACGATGATCAACGGTGAGGGCTGGGTCGTCTCCGACGACGGCCGACGCACGCACATCCCGCACCGCGGAACCGTGATCGTGCGCGGTCCCGCGCCGTTCGTGGTCGTCGACGACCCGTCGCGTGAAGTGCACGAGGCCCTCGACATCCGTTGCGCCACAACGTGTCCGAGCACCCTCGACTCCGACGCCGCCGCGATGGTCGTCGGCATCTACACGTTGGAGAGCGGGGTCGGCCGACGACTCCTCGCCGCGCTGCCGCCCGTGCTCGTGGCCCCTGAGGAGTGCGGCGGCGAGGACGACGCGGTGCTCCGCTTCATCGCCGAGGAGGCTGCCGCGGAGCGCCCCGGCCAGCAGGTCGTCCTGGACCGCCTGCTGGACTGGCTGCTCGTCTGCACGCTCCGCGCATGGTTCGACCGCTCTGCGCCCGCGTGGTACCAGGCCCAGAGTGATCCCGTTGTGGGACAAGCACTTCGTGCTCTGCATTCCGATCCCGCGCGCTCGTGGACGGTCGCTTCGCTGGCGTCTTCGGTCGGCGTGTCCCGTGCGGCGCTGGCGAAGCGCTTCACGGCTTTGGTCGGTGAACCACCGCTGACGTATCTGACCGGTTGGCGGATGGATCTCGCCGCCGATCTGCTCGCAGAGCCGGAGAGCACGGTGGCTTCGGTGGCTCGACGAGTCGGCTACGCGGACGGTTTCGCTTTCAGCGCGGCGTTCAAGCGGGTGCGAGGTGTCGCGCCGAGCGCGCTCCGCCTCGCCAAGACCAGCTGAGCCCCCGCCCCCCACCCACCAAGTAAGCTGTGCCCATGCGCCCCAACCGCCCCCAGGCCCAACGCGAGGCGCACGCAACCTAGAGATCTCCCGTTTCGTACTCTTAACGGGGAAGAGAGCGCTCCCAAATCCCGGCAAGAGTACGAAACGGAAAAAGCGCGGGCGGAGTGCTGTGCGGGGCCTGGGGTGGGTTCTGGGTTGGCGGAGTGCGGCGGGCCCACGTGCTTCGAGTTGTCACACTTCGGCGCGTCGGCTCGTCTTCGTGGTGAGAAACCGACCGCGAAGTAGAGGAGCACTTGGTGCACGCCGTCACACTGGCCACGACACTGCGCGACCTGCACCACGCCGACGAGCCGTTGCTGTTGCCGAACGTCTGGGACGCGGCGAGCGCGAAGGCCGCCGAGGGGGCGGGGTTCCCGGCGCTGGCGACGACCAGCATGTCGGTGGCGCTGTCGCTGGGCTACGCCGACAACGAGGCGGCGCCCGCCGACGAGATGTTCGCGGCGGTGGCCCGGATCAGCCGCGCGGTGTCGGTGCCGGTGACGGCGGACATCGAGGCGGGCTACGGGCTTGCGGCTGATGAGGTGGTGGACCGGCTGCTCTCCGCGGGGGCGGTCGGGTGCAACCTGGAGGACAGCGACCACGGCGGTGCGGGGATGGTGGACGCGACCGCGCAGGCGGACCGGCTGGCGGCGGTGCGCGCCGCGGCGGAAGCCGCAGGGGTGCCGATCGTGATCAACGCCAGGGTGGACTCCTTCGTGCCGCGCCACCAGGTTGAGGACCGCCTTGGCGAGGCGCTGCGCCGAGGCCGCGACTACCTGGCCGCCGGGGCGGACGCGGTGTTCCCGATCTTCGCCGCGACCGAGCCGGACATCAGCGCGCTGGTCGAAGGGCTGCCCGCGCCGGTGAACATCGCCTACATCCCGGCGGGCCTGCCGTTGCCCGCCACTCCCGGCCTGGCCGGGCTGGCGAACCTGGGCGTGCGCCGGGTGAGCTTCGGCGGGGGCCTGCACGCCGCGGCCGAGCGAGCGCTGCACAGCGCGCTCACCGCGATCCGCCAGGGCGAAAACCCTTACTAGCGCTGGCGAACGACGAGCACGGGGCAAGGCGCGTGGTGCAAGGCGAACCGCATGACCGTGCCCGCATCCCGCCCCACCACGAGGATGTCGGAGTCCGTCGCGTGGGCCACTGCGTCCAGAGCGCTGCCATCCGGCCGCGAGAGCACCTGGAGCGCCGATCCGTGCACCTTGGCGATCGCGGTGGCGGCGCGGAGGACGGCGGTGGCCTGGTCGCCGCCGCTGACCAGCGCGGTGACCAGGCCCTGCCGCCCGGCGATCGAGGACCAGAGACCCCGCACCACCACGGTGTCGCACCGCGCGGAGCGCGCGACGGGCAGGACCAGGGCACCCAGGCCGAACGCGCGGTGCTGCTCACCGCGGCAGCCGAGCACGAGCAACCGCGAGCCGGCGCTCGCCGCGAGCAGACCGGGCAGGGGGTCGGTGCCCGTCCGGTTCACCACGCGCAGCTCGGCGCCCGTCGCCGAAGCGTGCCGGATCGCCCACGTCAGCGCCATGTCGCCCCAGTACGAGCCGTCGATGCCCACGGCCACACGGGCGCAGGGCCGACGTGTGCCGGTGCGGGCTTCGAGGGATCGGACTACGACGGTGGCGGGCATGGTGGCCTCCGGTGGTCGTTTCGCCTGTACAGCGCAGCGTGCGTGCGGTGGGCCGGACAAGGGGCGAAAGACCTCAAGCACTGTCCACTGTGGACATGCCGGGAAATCTTCCACGGACAAGGACTTTCGGCACGCGCGACGGTGGCCGCCGCTGGGTGAGACTGCTGGGGACGACGGGAGGTCCATGGAACTGGAAGTCCTGGGGACGGGCGAATGCCTGCGGCTGCTCGGCACCGCAGAGCTCGGACGGATCGCCTACACCGAGCGGGCCCTGCCCGCCGTGGTGCCGGTGAGCTTCGTGCTGCACAACGGCGCCATCGTCTTCCGCGCCGGGCGGAGCGGAAAGCTCGCGGCCGCGATCAACAACGCCGTGGTCGCCTTCGAGACCGATGCCGTCGACGTGGCGGCCCGCACCGGCTGGAGCGTGACCGCGGTCGGCTACGCCAGGGTGGTGCGCGATGCGACCGAACGGGCCGTGCTGGCGGGTCTCGGACTGCGCGCGTGGCCCCCGGGGGAACACCAGAACTACGTCGTGATCGCGCCCGAGATCCTTGAGGGGCGCCGGATTCCGGACGGCCGAGGGCCGGGGCTCATTACGCCATCCGTGCCGAGATCACCGGAAGTCCTCTGATACCAAGGAAGTAGTCGGTCTCCGTCGGCTTGGCGGACGGTCTCCGGCGTGCCACGCTGTGCGGCGGCCGAGTGGGACAACCAGAGGAGCCTGCCATGTCCCCGGCAGACACCCCCACGCCACCGCGCGCCGGTCCGGAGCTGGACTCGACGCTGCACCGCATCGTGCAGGTGGCGGTCGACCTGGTCGGCGCGCGCTACGGCGCCCTCGGCGTGCTCGGCAAGCACGACGGGCTCTCGGAGTTCGTCCACGTGGGCATCAGCGCCGAGCAGCGGGCGCGGATGGGAGAGCTGCCGGAGGGCCGGGGGTTGCTCGGCTTGCTGATCGAGCACCCGACGGTGATCCGGCTGCCCGAGCTGGGCAAGCACGCCACGTCGATCGGTTTCCCGGCGAACCACCCGCCGATGAACAGCTTCCTCGGAGCACCGGTGCGGGTGCGCGAGGAGATCTTCGGCAACCTCTACATGACGGAGAAGCGGGACGAGGCGGAGTTCACCGCCGAGGACGAGATGGTGCTCCAGGCGCTGGCCGCGGCGGCGGGCGTGGCCATCGAGAACGCGCGCCTGTTCGAGCACTGCCGCCGGCGCGAGCGCTGGCTCGAGGCGTCCTTGGAGATCCGGGCCGAGCTGCTGGCAGGGGCTTCCACCGACGACGCGCTGCGGCTGGTCGCCCGGCGCGCGGCCGAGTTGTCCCAGGCGGACGGCGTGCTGGTGCTGCTCGCCGACGACGCGGACAGCGGCGAGCTGACCGTGCGGACCAGCGCTGGCGAGCGGACCAGGCAGCTGCTGGGCGCCACGATCGCCACCTCCACCGCGCCGATCAGGGAGGTCTACCGCGCTGGTGGCACCAGCCTGGTGCCCGTGCTCGCCGATGTGCTCGGCGCGGACCTCGGCGCGCACGTGGACCTGCTGGGTCCGGCGCTGGCCGTGCCGCTGCGGACCGCGGTGGGGATCGGTGGTGTGCTGCTCGCGTTGCGGGACAAGGGCGGGACGCAGTTCGAGCCGGAGCAGGTGCCGGTGCTGGCCTCCTTCGCCGACCAGGCCGCGCTGGCGCTGGAGGCCGCCGAAACGCAGCGAGCGCAACGCCTGCTGGACGTGCTCGCCGATCGCGACCGCATCGCCAGGGACATGCACGATCACGTGATCCAGCGGCTGTACTCCTCGGGGATGAGCCTCCAGGGCACGCTGCGCCTGATCAGCCAGCCCGCGGCGCGGGTGCGCATCCAGAAGGTCGTGCACCAGCTCGACGAGACCGTGCGCGACATCCGTACCTCGATCTTCGACCTGCACACCGCGAGCGCGGACTACCCGGGCAGCCTGCGCAGGCGATTGCTGGACGCGGTGGCCGAGGCGGCCGCGGGCGGCGGGCCCGCGCCCTCGGTGCGGATGGCGGGCGCGGTGGACACGTTGGTGCCACCGGAGATCGCCGAGCACGCGGAGGCGGTGGTCCGCGAGGGCGTCACCAACGCGGTCCGGCACGCCAGGGCCACGACGATCACCGTCACCGCCGAGGTCGCCGACGACTTCGTGCTGGAGGTCGTCGACGACGGGGTCGGCATCCCGGACTGCGTGGCGCGCAGCGGGCTGGCCAACGTCGAGCAGCGCGCGCGGGCCTGCGGCGGCACCGCGGTCCTCGCCGCGCAGCCGGGCGGCGGCACGCGGCTGACCTGGCGGGTGCCCCTGTCCTGACGCCTCAGGGACGGGGTGGCCGCGGGCCGCGCAGCTCGGTGGCGAGCACGGCGACCTGGGTGCGCCGGGACATGCCGAGCTTGGCCAGCACGTGCGAGACGTAGTTCTTCACCGTCTTCTCCGCCAGGAACATCCGTGTGGCGATCTCGCGGTTGGTCAGGCCCTCGCCGATCAGCTCCAGCACCGCGCGCTCCTGGTCGGACAGCGCGCGCAGCGGGTCGACGGTCTCCTGTTCGCGGCGGATGCGGTTGAGCAGCGCGGTGGTCGCCCTGGTGTCCAGCAGCGACTGGCCCGAGGCGACGGTGCCGATGGCCGCGACCAGGTCCGTGCCGAGGACCTGCTTGAGCACGAAACCCGACGCCCCTGCCATGATCGCGTCGAAGAGGGCCTCGTCGTCGCCGAAGGAGGTCAGCATCAGGCAGTTCAGCCCAGGCATGCGGGACCGCAGCTCCCGGCACAGCCCCACGCCGTCGCCGTCGGGCAGCCGGACGTCGAGCACGGCCACGTCGGGATGGCAGGCCGGGATCCTGGTCAGCGCCTCGACCACCGAGGACGCCTCACCGACCACCTCGAAGCCCGGCTCGGTGCCCAGCAGGTCGGCGACGCCTCGGCGGACGATCTCGTGGTCGTCGACGAGGAACACCCTGGTGGCCATGGCCGAACGGTACCGGCGCGCGGCCTCGCCGAGGCAGGGCCGAACGGCATCGTCCGCTCGGGGTCCCCAACGGGTGGAGTAGGGACTTTCGGCTCAGCTAGTGGAGAACTCGGGCCCTCGTGGGTGCGCGGGGCGAGTAGTGGACTGCACCGTGAGACTTCCGGGACGGGTCCGGTGGCACAGACCTGGGCCTCGTCCCGGACCCAACAGTCCACAGTAGACGGACAGGAGGCGGAAGTGCTCGAGTCAGTGCGGGCTGACGAGCCCGTGGTTCCCGTCCGCGCGCCGGTGGAGCACGGCACCCCGCCCGGTCGCCGCGTCGACGAAGAACACGAACGGCTCATCGCCGGTGTCGAGCCGCTCCGCCGCGCGCACCACCGCGAGCCTCGGCGCGGTCGCCGCCTCCAGCACCAGGTCCTCGCCGTTCGAGACCACGTGGTCCCGGCCGGTGTCCCGTTCGACGAACAGGTAGAACTCGTGGCCCAGCAAGGCCATGTCCGCGAACGCTTCCGCAACGGTCATCGGCCCCGGAGCGCAGGTCTGGCCGCGCACGAGCCTGCGGTTCGCCGTGGTCGTCATCTGTCCTCCTCTCGATCGGGCTCCGTCCAGTGCAGCGCCGCCCTGCGCCGAACGGCCAGGGTCGTTGGTCCCGCATGAGCGCGCGGAGCCGGTCATGACCAAGCCCATCGTTGTCGGGGTCGACGGCTCGGCCTCGGCCCTGCACGCGGTGCTCTGGGCGGCCCGCGAGGCCGAGCTGCGCCAGGGGCCGCTGCACCTCGTGCACGCCTGCCTGGAGATCAGCGCCTACACCCCGGCAGAGCTGCCCCGGTCCTTCGGCGAGGCGCTGCGGCAGCAGGGGAGGGCACACCTGGCCACCGCCGCCGAACGCGCGCGCGAGACCGCCCCCGGTGTCGAGGTGCGCCGGGGGCTCGTCGTCGGCGCGGCGGCCGAGTGCCTGGTCACGCTGTCCGAGCAAGCCTTGCTGGTGGTGCTCGGCTCGCGCGGCGTCGGCGGGTTCGCCTCGCTGGCCGTCGGTTCCGTGGCCAGCGCGCTGGCCGCGCACGGACACTGCCCTGTCGTGGTGGCGCGAAGGTCCACTGTGGACACGACGGTGCCGAGGGCGGGGCCCGTGGTCGCGGGCGTCGACGGCTCGGCCGCCAGCGACGCGGTGCTGGAGTTCGCCTTCGACGAGGCATCCCGGCTCGGGACCGCGTTGGTCGCGGCGCACACCTGGAACGACCACATCGCGGAGAGCGCCTGGGCGGTGGCGCCGTACCTGACGCTCGACTGGCGGTCTGTGGAGGTCGACGCCCAGCATCTGCTGGCCGAGCTCCTCGCGGGCTGGCAGGAGAGGTATCCCCGGGTTCCGGTGCGGCGCGTGGTCAGCCGGGAGGCCGCGGCCCGAGTCCTGATGAAGCAGGCGGCCCCGGCGCGGCTGCTCGTGGTCGGCTCGCGGGGGCGGGGCGGGCTGAGCGGCATGCTCCTCGGCTCCACCAGCCAGGCGCTGCTGCACCACGCGCCGTGCCCCGTGGCCGTCGTCCGGCCGCCCGCCCCGGCAAGGTCTTCGATGGAAATTGAATTAAAGTTCGCTAAAAACCGACGTTGATTCTTGTTTTGAGTTCCGCGAGTTGCTGACAGCTCCGGTCCCGTTGGGGTATTAAATGACTTGTGAATATCTGGGGATGGTGCGGTGGACCAGCAAGTCCCTTGAACAGGTGACGCCCGCCCGGAGGGCGTCCCACCTGCGTTGCAACGGCTGAGTCAGCCGGACCCACCCGCCTGGGGGCGGGGGAGCTGGGGGAATTGTGGTTCAGGAAGTTCGGATAAGGCTGTGCAAGTTCAGCCCGATTTTCGAGTACGGGCTCGGGAAGCTGCTGGGGTCGGTCCCCGGCTTCCAGGTGGTCGTCGACCGCGGCGTCACCCGACCGGGGCACGTCGACATCGTCTGCGCGGCCACGGCCGACGTGGGAGCGGTGGTGCGGATGTCCTCGCGGGCGAGGGTGCTGGTGATGACCGACTCCTGCGAGGCCGAGGACGCCCAGCGCTACTTCCTCGCGGGCGCGCTGGGCTGCGTGAACGCGTCGGCGCCGCTGCGGACCGTGGTCGAGGCGGTCCAGCGGGTCGCGCGGGGCCAGCGGTTCCTCGCCACGGACTTCGGCGTCCCCGCGCCGGTGGGCCCGGGCGGCGGCAACGAAGAGCTCTCGCCGAGGGAGGCCGAGGTGCTCTCGCACATCGCCAACGGCCGCACGCACGACCAGATCGCCAGGACGATGGGGATCAGCAGGCACACCGTGGACACCTACGTGAAGCGGGTGCGCAAGAAGCTCAGCCTCGGCAACAAGGCGGAGCTCACCCGCGCGGCGATCTCCTCGCAGCTGGCGCTCAGCCGAGCACGCTGACCGTCCCCCGCAGCCCGTCGACCCGGATGCGGTCGCCGGTGGCCAGCCGGGCGGTGGCGGTACCGCAGCCGACCACCGCCGGGATGCCCAGTTCGCGCGCCACGATCACGGCGTGGGACAGCGGCGCGCCGATGTCGGTGACCACCGCGGCGGCCCTGGGGAACAGCGGGGTCCAGCCGATGTTGGTGGACACCGCGACCAGGATCTCGCCTGGCAGCAAGGACTCCGCTTCCTCCACTGTGGACACGACGCGGGCGCTCCCCTCGACGACGCCCGCCACGCCGGGGAACCCGGTGATCGCACCGTCACCGGGTTCCTCGGCACGGTCGAGGGCGTTCGGGTCGAAGCGGCCCCGGATGAGCGTCGGGTACGGCGGCAGGGCGCGGTACCGCAGGTGCGCCGCGCGCCTGCCCGCGATCTTCGCCACCGCCGCGCGGTCCCCGTCGAGCACCGCGACGATCTCCGGGAAGGACAGGAAGAACACGTCGTCGCCGAGGCCGGTGAGCTCTCCGGCGCGGACGGCGAACACCCGGAACACCCAGAACCCGCGGACGAACTCCGACCGGGCGCGCTCCCGGACGCGCGCGGCCTCGGCGAGCCGGTCGAGCCGGAGGCGGATCAGCCTCGCCCCGAGCGGCCGTCGCGCGCGGAGCCCGCGCCACGCCGCGTCCCGCGCCCCGGCCTGCCGCCGCAGCAGGGCTTCGGGATCACCGAGCCCGGCGAGCTGCCGGTCCAGCCACTCCGGGTCCTCGGCGGGCCGCGGCGCGGAGACCTCGAACTCGTCCGGGCATCGGTGCCCCCACGCCCACAGGTAGTCCTCGCGGTCGACCTCGCCGCGTCGCAGCCGCGCCAGCCCGAGCACCGGGCCGAGGCTCACCAGCGCGCCCTCGGCCTCGTCGTGCAGCCCGGTCATCAGCGCGGCCGCGTCGGCGTCGCCCACCCAGCGCCGCAGCACCGCCGCGACCCCGTCCGGGCTGGCCTGCCGCGCCCCGGCTTCGAGCGTCCGGCAGGTCCCGGTCAGCAGCTCCGCCACGTCCGAGCGCCACAACCCGGCGAGCGCGCGCGGGTCGTCGGTCGCGCCGATCCGCCGGTGGAGTTCCTTGCAGCGCTTGGGGTTCTCCGCGAGGAGCCCGCCGAGCCGCCTGCGGTAGGTCAGCGCCTGCCGGACCATCCACGCGACCATGGCGGCGGCCGCGCGCACCGCCGTGCCACGCGACATCGGCACGCGGGGGATCTCCACCTCGGAGCCGATCTGCCCGAAGACGCGCTCGCTCCGCTTCAGCGCGAGCCCGCCGAGCCCGAGCGCGCTCGCCAGGCTGAGCGGCACGCTCAGGTTGAGGTAGAACCGGCCGCCGATGTTGCCGGTCAGCGGGTGCCCGGCGACCTCCGGCATGGCCAGTTCGCGCACGAGCGACCACGTCGCCGGGGTCATCACGCTCGGGATCGCCTCGCCGACGTTGGTGCTGGTCCACAGGTAGTCCCCGCGGTGGCTGTCGTCGGCCCGCTCGTCGAGCCCGGTGATCGGCCGCGCCTGCACGAGCCAGAACTCGCCGTCGTGGCGCGCCCATTCGACGTCCATCGGCATGCCGTGCAGCTCCGCAACGCGCTCGCCGAGCCGGGCGAGCTCCACGATCTCGGCCTCGGTGAGCACCGGATCGGGGACCGTCCGCACGACCTGCCCGTGCGCGACGACGTAGGTGTCCGGCGTGACCTCACCGCTGACGAGCGCTTCGCCGAGCCCCCGCGCGGCGTTGATCACCAGCTCGTCGCGGTCACCGGTCAGCGGGTTGGCGGTGAACAGCACTCCGGCGGACTCGGCGGGCACGAGCCGCTGCACCACCACCGCCATCGCCGCGCTGGAGATGCCGGTGCGATCGCGATAGGCGGTGGCGCGGTCGTTCCACAACGACGCCCAGCACCGCTCGACCGCCTCCAGCACGGCGTCCGCGCCGACGACGTCGAGGAAGCTGTCGTACTGACCGGCGAAGGAGAACCCGGGCAGGTCCTCCGCCGTGGCGGACGACCGCACCGCGACCGGTCCGTCCAAAGTGGACAGTTCATCGCGGATGGCGGCGGAGACCTCGTCCCTCGCGGAGGCGAACCTCCGGTACGCGTGCGTCGTGACGTGGAATCCGGTGGGCACCGGGAAGCCCGCGCGGGCGAGCTTCGCCAGCGAGAGCCCCTTGCCGCCGACGGTCGCCAGATCCGTTGCCGCGTCGAGAGGGAGTACCAGCGTCCCGTCAGTCATGCCGCCCATTGAACACCGCGTCCTCGGCAGGGCGGCGGAGTATATGCGTCGGGCAATCCCGTGTCAGTACACACATTCGATGGGGTGGGTCCAGGAGGGTGAAGTACGGCATTCCTTCACTCGTTCAGCCTGATGGACTCTTTGTCGTTCGCCGGTGGCCGTGCCAATGTGGGTCGGCGTTCGTGTTCCGCCGACTGGGAGTGACTGAGCCGATGTTTCGTGTTTCCACCGTCGTCTCACCCGGGTAGGCCGAAGTGTCGCGGACCAGAAAAGACGCCATTCCGGATTACGATTTCACATCGCACTGGTTCCGGCACTCCGCCGCTCGGCAGCATTACCTCGACGAGGGCAGCGGGCCGCCGGTGCTCATGCTGCACGGCAACCCGAGCTGGAGCTTCCTCTGGCGCCGCCTGGTCCGCGAGCTGCGCTCCGACCACCGCTGCGTCGTGCCCGACCACGTCGGCATGGGGCTCTCGGACCGCCCGGCGGAGCGCGACTACGACTACACGCTGGCCTCGCGGGTGGAGGACCTCGCGGCGCTCACCGACGAGCTGATCAAGAACGGCGGCGCCCCGGCGACCGGCTGGACGCTGGTGGCCCACGACTGGGGCGGGGCGATCGGCATGGCGTGGGCGGCGCGGTACCCGGAGCGGGTGTCACGCCTGGTCATGCTGAACACGGCGGCCTTCCCGAGCCCGTTCCGGAGGTTCCCGCTGACCCTGCGGCTACCGCTCTGGGCGATCAAGAACACCCGGGTCGCCGAGCACCTGTTCCTCCGGCACAACGCCTTCGCCAGGGGTGCGGCGCTGCTCGGCGTGACCAGCCGGATGCCCGAGGAGGTCCGCGCCGGGTACCTGCACCCGTACCGGAGACCCCAGGACCGGCTGGCGATCCTGCGCTTCGTGCAGGACATCCCGCTGCGGCCGGGCGATCGGGCCTGGCTGGAGCTGCTCGCCGCCGAGTGCGGTGCGGCGCTGCTGGCCGACCGCCCCGCCTTCATCGGCTGGGGCGGGCGGGACCCCGTTTTCCGTTCGGCGTTCCTCGACGAATGGCGAAGACGTTTCCCGAGGGCGACATATCGGGTATACCCGAAGGCTGGTCACTACGTCCTCGAAGATCGTGCGCCGGAACTGTTACGAGAGATTCGCGAGTTTCTTTCCGTTTCCTGAGGTTACGGATCGGTATTCCTCTACCCCGGGAGTAAGTGCTGTGGGTGAAACGCGTCTGGCATGTGCCGGAATCGGTTACGCCATGGGGGCTTGCGGTTCAGTCGAATCGTTCGAGCGCGCCCATTACTCGGGTACCCCGATCGGGGAGAGCCGGACCTGGCCCGCGGAACGGGTACAGGAGGAGGCGCTGCGCGATGCCGCGGTCTCCGCGCAGGACGAGCGCGTGGTGGTCGTGGAGGTCACGGACGGCCTGGCCAAGGCACTGGCGCGGGCCGGGGAAGAACTCGCGGACGCCGATGTCGTGCTGGTCTGCGAAGAGGGGGCGGCGATCGCCCTGACCAGGCCGGACCGACCCGCTCCGAAGATCTACGCGACGCTGGCCGTCCCGGAGCCCGATGCGTCCGCCACCCTGGACGACCTGGTGCGGGCGGCGCTCAGCCTCTACCACCGCTACCTCCCGCCGGGCCCGGAGAACGCCGGCGTGAGCTGTCCCTGGCTGTGCGAGAGGGACGGCGCGCCGCTGCGCACCACGGTCGGCGAGCTGACCCTCACCGGCGCCAACACCCGCGACGAGATCGCGCCGGTGGACTGGCACTACGCCACCGACGTGGTGTTGCTGCCCGTCTGCGGTAAGGACACCGAAGACCTGATCGCAGCCGTCACGCGGGTGAAGGAGGCCGTCGACGAGGGCGCTGACCTGGCCGATCTCGTGGCCGACGACGCGGAAGCACCCCTGCGGGCGGTGTTCAGCGCGAAGCCCGACGCGATGGCCCGTGAACTGGACCGCGCACTGACCTCGCTGGCACGCGCACACGCCGAGGGCAAGGACTGGGCGAGTCCCAACGGCAGCTACTGCGCGGTGCGGCCGATCGGCGCGGACGGCGGTGTCGCGCTCGTCTACCCCGGGCTGTTCACCTTGTACGCGGGACTGAGCCGGGAGCTGATGCGCCTGTTCCCGGTGGTGCACTCCGCCCTGGAGGCACTCGCACTGGACACGGGCGCCGTCGAGCATCGCGACCTCGTGCAGCGCCTGCTCGGCCGGGTGGCCGGGCCGGAGGACGAGGCCGGGCTGGAACGGGAACTGGTCAACGACCTCGGCGCCTTGTGCGCGATCGGAGTCGGGTTCACCACCGCCCACACCCAGCTGCTGCGCGCGCTGCTCGGCCGCCGGGACCTCGGCGCGGTCGGCTACAGCCTCGGCGAGGTGAGCATGATCATCGCGGCCCAGCCC
This sequence comes from Allokutzneria sp. A3M-2-11 16, assembly GCF_024213555.1. Lineage (GTDB taxonomy): Bacteria > Actinomycetota > Actinomycetes > Mycobacteriales > Pseudonocardiaceae > Allokutzneria. Next base: position 114,597 of record NZ_JANAVO010000013.1, read on the forward strand.
GACACCCGTGACTTCTGGGCGCTCAGGTCGCTGGGGGCGATGCCCGTGCTCGACGACGGGATCGCGGCCTCGGATCGCGTCGTGCGGCGGAAGTGGGAGATCCCCGATTCCGATCCGGGCCCGGTGTGGGGCTCCCGGGTGATCATGGGAGACCCGGAGCGGGTGCGCACCGCCGTGCGCGGTCGGGACCGCGTCTTCCTCAGTCACGTCAACACCCCCGGCGAGGTCGTGATCACCGGCGACCCCACCGAGTGCGCCCAGGTAGCCGCCGAGCTGGGCCTGCCGAGCATTCCCTCGGCGCACAGCCACGTCTTCCACACGCCGTTGATGGAGCGGGGCTACTTCGAGAGCGCCTTCGACCAGCCGGTGACCGTGGACCCGCGCGTCGAGCTGTTCAGCGCCCACGAGAACCGCCCGTTCGCGAAGGGCGACAGGGATCTCGGCGACAAGATCATGACGATGCTCAGCCGCCAGGTGGACTTCGCCCGCGTGGTGCGCGCCGCCTACGTGCAGGGCTACCGCTACTTCCTGGAGGTCGGCCCCGGCGGCGTGTGCACCCGGTGGATCACCGACACCCTCGCGGGCAAGCCGCACGTCGCGGTTCCGCTCGAACGGCGCGGCGCGCCCGCCGTGAACACCGTCGCGGGCCTGGTCGCCCGGCTCGCGAGCAACGGCGTCCCCCTCGACCTGACTCCGTTTTTGCCGGTCCAGAAGGAGACGACGTGACAACAGTCGATCGAGCGGAAGTCCTGACATACGTTCGGCAACAGATCGCCGCGCACCTCCAGGTCGACGTCGAGCAGGTGCAGCCGGACATGCCGGTCTACGCGTTGCCGGACATCGACTCGCTGAAGGCGATGCGGGCGATCACCGACGTGGAGAAGCGCTTCGGGGTGACCGCGCCGGTCGGCGAGATCATCGTGACGCGCACGGTCGGCGAGGTCGCGGATGTCCTGCACGCGGTGATCGAGGAGAGCCGGGCGTGAGCTACTCCAGGATCAGCCGGATCGCCGTGCACCTGCCGGAAGGCGGCCGGACCAGCGAGGAGGTGGAAGCCCTCGTCGCCGAGCTGAACCCGGGCTTCGAACCGCCGGAGGGACTGATCGAGCGGTTCACCGGGGTGCGCTTCCGGCACATCGCGCCGGAGGACACGCAGGCATCGGACCTGGCGGTGGCCGCGGTCGGGAAGCTCTTCGCCGAGTGGGGTCACGGCATCGACGACGTGGACCTGTTGATCTTCGCCGCGGCGAGCACGGACGTCATCGAGCCCGCGACGGCGCACATCGTCGCCGACAAGCTCGGCGGCTCGTGCCCGGTCTTCGACGTCAGCAACGCGTGCAGCAGCGTGTTCAACGCGATCGAGGTCGCCGACGCGCTCATCCGCACCGGGCAGTACCGGCGAGTGCTGATCGCTTGCGGTGAAAGGGTTTCACCCGGTGCTCGCTACCGCGGCATCACCTCGGTGGACGACTACGTGCACGCCGGGGCCTCGCACACAGTGTCCGACGCGGGTGCCGCGCTGCTGGTGGAGGCCAGTGACGAGCCGGGGATCATCGGACACCGGTCGACCGCCAACTCCAGCGCGTGGTCGGCCACTGTCATCCCGTTGGTGCACGACAAGGAAGCCGACACGCTGAAGGTGGAGTACCTCGGCGTGAAGACGTTGGACCTGATGAAGGGGCTCGACCAGGCGGACATCACGCCGCTGCTGGACGCGGTCGCCGGGTTCGGTCTGAGCATGGCCGACTTCGACGTGGTGTGCATCCACCAGGCCGTGCTCGCGTACGTGGAGGTGTTCTGCGAGCGCGCCGGAATTCCTTACGACCGCACGGTTCTGACGCTTGCCGATCACGGCAACGTGGCCTCGGCGACCCTGCCGCTGCAACTGGTGACCGCCGTGGAGAGCGGGCGCCTGAAGCCGGGGGACAGGGTGCTGCTCGTCGGCCTGGCCAGCGGGCTCAGCCTCGGCGTGATGGCGATGCGATGGTGAGCCGGCACGCCCACGACTTCCTGGCCGCGTTCCAGGACTCGGTGGAGCACCGCCCGGACAGCACGGCGGTCTGGTGGCCCACGGGAGGCGGCGCGTACTCGTTGATGAGCTATGCCGAACTCGGAGAGCTGGGCGAGGAGTACACCGTCGCACTGTGGAACGCGGGGCTGCGCAAGGGAATGCGAGCCTGCGTGCTCGTGCCGCCCGGACCGGAGCTGGGCGCGTTGTTCTTCGCGCTGGTCCGGATCGGCGTGATCCCGGTGCTCATCGATCCCGGTATCGCGAAGACGGCGTTGCGGGCCTGCGTCGCGGAGTCCGCGCCCGAGGCGTTCATCGGTGTTCCGCTGGCGCATGCCGCGCGCGTAGTGCTGGGTTGGGGACGATCCAGCGTGCGCATCCCGATCACCGTGGGGCGCAGGTGGTTCTGGGGCGGCCCGACGCTGAAGGCGTTGTGCGCTCGGGTCGGCGAGCAGCCGCCGGAGCTCGACCCGGATCCCGAGGCGCTCGCGGGCATCGCGTTCACCTCGGGCTCGACCGGGCCGCCGAAGGGCGTGGAGTTCCGGGGCCGCCACCTCGGCGCGCAGACGCGGCTGGCCGGGCAGGTGTTCCCGATCCCGCCCGGGATGGTCGGGATGTCCACGTTCCCGCCGTTCTCGCTGGCCGGGCCCGCGCTCGGGCTGAGCATGGTGGTGCCGGACATGGACCCGGTGCACCCGGCGGAGGCCGATCCGGCGGCGCTGATCACCGAGATCGACCGGTTCGGGGTGCGCGGCATGTTCGGCTCGCCAGCGCTGCTGGACCGGCTGTCCCGGTACTGCGTGGACAACGACGTCGTGCTGTCGTCGTTGTCCGTGGTCACCTCGGCCGGGGCGTCGCTGGACCCGCGGATCGCCGAGCGGATGCGCAAGTGCCTGAAGCCGGATGCGTTGCTGTACTCCGGGTACGGCGCGACGGAGTGCCTGCCGGTCAGCGTGATCGAGAGCCGGGACCTGCTCGGCGAGGCCCGCGTGGCGAGCGAGAACGGCGCGGGCACCTGCGTCGGCGTCCCGCTGGCCGACAACGACGTGCGGATCATCCGGGTCGACGACGACCCGATCGCCGAGTGGAGCGATGATCTCCTTGTCAAACAAGGGGAAATCGGGGAGATCACGGTCGCCGGGCCGAGCGTCAGCGAGCGCTACCACAACCGCCCGGACGCGACCGCGCTGCACAAGATCCGCGACGGCGACCGGATCGTGCACCGCGTCGGCGATCTCGGCTGGCTCGACGAGCACGGGCGGTTGTGGTTCTGCGGCCGCAAGTCGCAGCGCGTCCGCACCTCCCACGGCGACCTGAACACCGAGCAGGTCGAGCCGATCGCGAACACGGTGCGCGGGGTGCGGCGCACCGCACTGGTCGGCGTCGGTCCCGCGGGACGGCAGCAGCCGGTGGTGTGCGTGGAGACCGAACGCGGGGTCCGGCAGTCCGGCCGGAACCGGATCGCCGCCGAGGTGCTGCGCCTGGTCGGCGACCGCGGCATCGACACCGTGCTGTTCCACCCGGGGTTCCCGGTGGACGTCCGGCACAACGCGAAGATCGGCCGGGAGCGGCTGGCCCGGTGGGCGTCGAGGAGGGCGCGATGAAGATCCTGGTGACCGGCGGTGGTGGCTTCCTCGGCAAGGCGGTGTGCGCGCGGCTGCTGGCGGCCGGGCACGAGGTGACCTCGTTCTCCCGCAACTACCACGCGGACCTGGAGGTGGACCAGCTCCAGGGCGACCTCCAGGACTACGGCACGGTGACCGCGGCGGTCGCGGGCCGGGACGCGGTTGTCCACTGTGGAGCGAAGGCCGGTCAGTGGGGCCAGACCTACGAGTTCTACGGCATCAACGTGCTCGGTACCGACCACGTGATCAAGGCGTGCCGGGAGAACGGGGTGCCGCGGCTGGTCCACACGTCCAGCCCGAGCGTCGTCCACAATGGACAGGACCTGGAAGGGGTCGACGAGAACGCGCCGTACGCGAAGCACTTCCACGGCGACTACCCCAGGACCAAGGCCGAGGCGGAGAAGCGGGTGCTGGCCGCCAACTCCCCGGAGCTGGCCACGGTGGCGCTGCGCCCGCACCTCATCTGGGGTCCCGGCGATCCGCACTTCCTGCCCAGGATCATCGGCAGGGCAAGGGCCGGGCGGATGCGGCTGATCGGGCCGCCGGGCAAGCGCGTCGACACCATCTACATCGACAACGCCGCCGACGCGCACCTGCTTGCCGTGGAGAGGCTGGAGCCGGGCTCGCCGATCGCCGGGCGCGCGTACTTCCTCACCCAGGACGATCCGCGCACCGCGGACGAGACGCTGAACGCGCTGCTGGCCGTCGCCGGACTGCCACCGGAGACGCGGCGCGTGCCGTTCGCCCTGGCCAAGTTCGCCGCGACGGTGGTGGAGGGCGCGTACCGGCTGGCCGCCGTGCGCGCCGAGCCGCCCCTGACGCGGATGGTGATCCAGCACGGCGGCACCTCGCACTGGTTCGACATCTCCGCCGCCCGCCGCGACCTCGGCTACCACCCGAAGGTCAGCACCGAGGAGGGCCTGCGGCGCCTGACCGAACACCTCTCCGCGCGGGAGCGAGCATGATCGATCTCATCCACCGGGTGCGCGAACCGCTGCCCGTCACGCGCGGCGCGGACGGCGGCATCACCGTCGGCCAGGGCGAAACGCTCGGCGTCCTGCCCGCGCTCTACCCGGAATGGCTCGGCGACCGCAGCTTCTGCGAAGCTCATGGCGTCCGTTTCCCTTATGTCGCAGGGGAGATGGCCAACGGGATCGCGACGACGCGCATGGTGGTCGCGATGGCCCGCGCCGACATGCTCGGCTTCTTCGGCGCGGGTGGCCTCGCACCGTCCACAGTGGAGTCAGCGGTCGAGGAGCTGAGCCGCGAGCTCGCCGGGCGGACGAACTGGGGCGTGAACCTGATCCACTCGCCGACCGAGCCCGCCATCGAGGAGGCGGTCGCGGACCTCCTGCTCCGGCGCGGCGTGCCCAGGATCTCCGCGTCGGCGTTCATGACGCTGACCCCGGCGGTCGTGCGGTGCGCCGTCTCCGGGTTGCGCCGCGAGGCCAACGGCTGGATCAGCCGCCGCACCACCGTCTTCGCCAAGCTCTCCCGCCCGGAGCTGGCCGAGAAGTTCCTCTCCCCGGCGCCCGAGCCACTGCTGCGCGTGCTGGTGGAGCGCGGTCAGATCACCGCAGAGGAAGCCGAGCTGGCTCGCCACGTTCCGGTCGCGGAGGACGTCACCGTGGAGGCCGACAGCGGCGGGCACACCGACAACCGGCCGCTTTCCGCTTTGCTGCCAACGATTCTGGCGGTTCGCGACGAGATGTGCGCACGGTACGGCTACCACCGCCCGGTGCGCGTGGGCGCGGCGGGCGGGCTGGGCACTCCGGCGGCGGTCGCGGCGGCCTTCGCGCTCGGTGCCGCGTACGTGCTGACCGGCTCGGTGAACCAGGTCGCGGTCGAGGCCGGGGTGTCCGAAGAGGCCAAGAAGCTGTTGGCGCAGGCCGACATCACCGACGTCGCGATGGCTCCCGCAGCCGACATGTTCGAGCTCGGCGTCAAGCTCCAGGTGCTCAAGCGGGGCACGATGTTCGCCGCGCGAGCGAACCGGCTCTACCAGGTCTACCGCGACCACGACGGCATCGAGGGCATTCCACAACCGCTGCTGGACCGCCTGGAGAAGGAAGTCCTCGGTGCCTCCGTCGGGGACGTCTGGGTGCGGACCAAGCAGTTCTGGGCCGAGCGCGACCCGGCCGAGCTGGACAAGGCCGAGCGCGACCCGAAGCACCGCATGGCGCTCGTTTTCCGTTGGTACCTGGGCGGTTCCAGCCGCTGGGCGATCACCGGCGACCCGGTCCGGCGCAGCGACTACCAGCTGTGGTGCGGCCCGGCGATGGGTGCGTTCAACCGCTGGGCCGCGGGCAGTTTCCTCGCCGAGCCCGCCAACCGCTCCGTCGTGCAGATCGCGCTGAACCTGCTTGAGGGCGCCGCCGTGCTCACCCGAGCCCACCAGGCCCGCACGTACGGCGTCGCCGTTCCCGCCGAAGCGTTCGCTTTCCGCCCCCGCCCGCTGAGTTGAGGGAGTCGCCATGTTCGAGGACTTCGCGCCCACTGTGCCGATCGCCGTGGTCGGCCTCGGCGCGCTGCTGCCGGGTTCCGAGAACACGGCGGGGTTCTGGCGCACGGTGTCGGCGGGCCGGGACATGATCACCGAGGTGCCCGCGGACCGCTGGCTGCTGGAGGACTTCTACGACCCGGACCCGCTGGCCCCCGACAAGACCTACGCCAAGCGCGGCGCGTTCCTGTCGGCGACGGAGTTCGACCCGCTCGCTTTCGGTGTGCTGCCGAAGAACCTGGACCAGACCGACGCCGCGCAGCTGCTGTCGCTGATGGTGGCGGAACGCGTGCTCGCGGAGGTGGCGGGCGGCGACCCGGCGTCCCTGGATCGTGACCGGACCGGCATCGTGCTGGGCGCGTCGACGCTCAACCTGGTGGGATCCCTGGCGCAGCGCATGTCGGGGCCGGCACTCGCGAGGGTGCTCCGCGCGCAGGGCCTGCCTGATTCCACCGTGCGCGAGGCCGTCGCGCGGTTCACCGGGCTGGCTCCGGAATGGGGTGAGGCGAGCTTCCCCGGTCTGCTCACCAACGTGCTGTCCGGACGGATCGCCAACCGCTTCGACCTGCACGGGATGAACCACACCACCGACGCGGCCTGCGCGAGCTCGTTCGCGGCGCTGCACACGGCCGTCGACGAGCTGGCTTCCGGTCGCGCCGACCTGATGCTGGCCGGGGGCGTGGACACCGCCAGCGAGGCGTTCATGTTCGTCTGCTTCTCCAAGACTCCCGCGCTGTCCCTGACCGGGGACTGCCGCCCGTTCTCCGAACAGGCCGACGGAACCATGCTCGGCGAAGGCATCGCGATGTTCGCATTGAAGCGGCTCGCCGATGTCGAACGCGACGGGGACAAGGTCTACGCGGTGATCCGCGGCATCGGTACCGCCTCTGATGGTGGCGGAACGGCGATCTACGCGCCGGTGCCGGAAGGACAGGCGCGAGCGTTGCGCAGGGCCTATGAGCGCGCGGGCTACTCACCGTCCACTGTGGAGCTTGTCGAGGCGCACGGGACCGGCACCAAGGCCGGGGACGCCGCGGAGTTCGCCGGGCTGCGATCGGTGTTCGGTGACGATCGGGACGACGCCCAGTGGTGCGCCCTCGGTTCGGTCAAGTCCCAGATCGGGCACACGAAGTGCACGGCGGGCGCGGCCGGGCTGCTCAAGGCGATCCTGGCCCTGCACCACCGCGTGCTCCCGCCGACGATCAAGGTCGACGCGCCGAACCCGAGCCTGGAGATCGAGAGCAGTCCCTTCTACCTCAACACCGCCGCCCGGCCGTGGGTGCGCGGTGACGATCACCCCCGGCGCGCCTCGGTGTCGAGCTTCGGCTTCGGCGGCAGCAACTTCCACGTCACGGTGGAGGAGTACGTCCCGAGCGAGTCGGGCTGGGCGGAGCGCGCACCGCGCTCCAGGACCGCCGCGACCGAACTCTGGCTGTTCAGCGCCGACACCAAGGAAGGGCTGGCCGAACGCGAGCTTTCCGCTCAGGAAAGTCAACGGCGCTTCGAACCCAAGGCCCCGTTCCGCCTCGCCGTCGTCGCCACCGATGAGGCCGACCTGAAGGCGAAGATCACGCAGGCCAGGGAGCTGATCGGGCGCGAAGCGGCGTTCACCGCGCCCGGGCTGGCCTACGCGTCCGGCCCGGCCGAACTCGGCGGCCTCGCCCTGCTCTTCCCCGGCCAGGGCTCCCAGTACGTCGGCATGGGAGCGGATCTGGCGATGCAGCTCCCCGCCGCTCAGCGAGCATGGGATCGTTACGGCACAAAGGAGTTCGACGGCACGCCGCTGCACCGCGTCGTGTTCCCGTGCCCGGTCTTCACCGACGCCGACCGCGTGGAGCAGAAGGCCCGGATCACCGCGACGGAGTGGGCGCAGCCCGCCCTCGCCGCGCACAGCCTCGCGCTGCTCGACGTGGTCCGGGCCCTGGGGCTGCGCCCGGACTGCGTTGCCGGGCACAGCTTCGGCGAACTCACCGCGCTGCACGCCGCCGGAGTGCTCGATGCCGACGCGTTACTGGACGTCGCCCGGCGCCGCGGTGAGCTGATGCGCGACGCCGCACAGACCACCGCGGGCGCCATGCTGGCGGTGACGGCGAATCACGAGAAGGTCGAGGCCGTGATCGCCGAACTGGACGGCGTGTGGATCGCCAACCACAACGCGCCCGAACAGATCGTCCTGTCCGGCACCACGGCCGGGATCGCCGCCGCGGAGGCTGCGTTCAAGGGTGTCACCACCCGTAGGCTCGAAGCCGCGACCGCCTTCCACAGCCCGGTGGTGGCCGACGCGGCAGCCCCGTTCGCCGAGCACCTGTCCACTGTGGACATCTCGGAGTCATCCATCCCCGTGTACGGCAACACCGACGGTGACACCTATCCGTCCGAAGTGGACGAAGTGCGCGGACGCATCGCGGGCCACCTCGCCGCCCCAGTGCTGTTCCAGGCGCAGATCGAGGCGATGTACGCGGCGGGTGCGCGGACCTTCGTCGAGGTCGGCGCGGGCAGCACCCTCACTGGGCTGGTCGGACGGGTGCTGGGGGATCGGCCGCACGTGGCGGTGTGCCTGGACCGCGCTCGCCGCAACGGCATGACCACGGTGCACGAAGCCCTCGGCCGCCTCGCGGTAGCCGGTGCGGAGCTTGACTACGCCGTGCTCTGGGAGGAGTACGGCTCGGTACCCGAGCCCCAGCGGAAGGACGGCGCACGGATGACGGTGAAGGTCGACGGTGGACACTACGACCGCTCCTACCCACCCAAGGACGGGGAGCTGGCGCCGTCTCCGGTTCCCGCGCAGGTGACCAACGGCCACCTGCCCGTCCCTGCCCCGCCGGTCATGAACGGCCACGTGGACCAGTCGACGCGCAGCCTGCTGGAGGAGACCCAACGGCAGGCCGCGCTCGCCCACGCCGACTACCAACGCCAGACGGCCGAGGCGCACGCGGACTACCAGCGCCGGGTCACCGAGAGCCACCTGGCCTACCTCCGCATGTCCGAGCTGTCCCTGTCCGCTCTCCTCGGAACGCCCGCGCCCGCCGCCCCTCCGCCCACGTTCTCACCGGCACCGGTGGCGTTCCAGCCGCCGCCGATGCCCGCCCCGCCGTCGATCGCCCCGTCCGTGATGGCCCCGCCGGTGACGAGCCAGCCGGTGACGAGCCCGTCCGTGATGGCCCCGCCACCGCCGGTTGCGGCCCCCGCCGCCGTCCCGGCTCCCGCGCCGATCCCGGCCGAAGCCCCCGCCGCACTGTCCGAAGTGGACATCGACGCGAAGATCCTCGAGGTCGTCGCGGAGCGCACCGGCTACCCGGCCGAGATCCTCAACCTGGACATGGAGCTGGAGTCCGACCTGGGCATCGACTCCATCAAGCGGGTGGAGATCCTCTCCGCCTTCCGCGACCACACCGGCGACCTCCCGGACAGCGACATCGCCGAGTTCGCCGCCGCCCGCACGTTGCGCGAGGTCGCCGAGAAGGTCCGCAACCTCAACGGCGCCCCCGCGCCCGCCGAACCCAAGTCAGTCACCCCTGTGCTGGGTGAGCTGGTCAGAAGCGTTCCGGCGGCGGTCCCCACGACCCGCGCGGAGCTCGCCGTCGCAGGGCTGTTCGACGGCCCGATCGCGGTGATCGACGATGGCACCGGCATAGCCGAGGCGATCGCCGTGGAGCTCCGAGAGCACGGCTGCGCCGCCTCTGTCGAAACGGAAGTGCCCCAAGACGCCACCGGCCTCATCCTGCTCAACCTCGCCGAAGTGGCGGCAGACAAGGCCGTCGCGCACCTGACCATCCCGATCCTCGCCGCCTCGGCGATCGCCGACCGCTGCAAGCTCCTCGTCACCGTCCAGGACACCGGAGGCGACTTCGGCCTGAGCGGCGCACAAGGCGACCGCGCGTGGACGGCCGGGCTCTCCGGCCTTGCCCGCACCGCCGCCCGCGAATGGCCGGACTCGGCGATCAAGGCGCTCGACCTCGAACGCGGTGCCCGCACACCCGGCGAACTGGCCGAAGCCGTTGTGCGCGAACTCCTCGAAGGCGGCCCCGACCTGGACGTGGGGCTTCGCGCGGACGGCACCCGCAACACGCTCCGGATGCGCCCGGAACCCTTGTCCGGAAACGAAAGCATGATGATCACCAAGGAGTCGGTGATCGTCGCCACGGGTGGAGCGCGGGGGGTGACCGCTGCCTCGCTCATCGAGCTGGCCAAGCGGCGCCAACCCCGGATCGTCCTGCTGGGCCGCACAACGCTGAAGGTCGAGCCCGCTGGGCTGCGCGCCCACGTGGACGAGCCCTCCCTCGTCCGTGCGCTGGCCGCGACGAGACAAGCCGATCCCGCCGCGCTCTCCGCCCAGGCCAAGGACATCCTGGCCGGTCGAGAGGTCCGCGACACGATCGTCGCCCTGGAGGACGCGGGCGCCACCGTGCGCTACACCGCCGTCGACGTGCGCGACGAAGCCGCCTTGACCGAAGCCCTGAGCCAGGTCCGCGCCGAGTGGGGCCCGATCACCGGCATCGTGCACGGTGCCGGTGTGCTCGCGGACAAACACTTGGTGGACAAGACTTCCGAGCAGATCGAACGCGTGCTGCGCACCAAGATCGACTCGCTGCGGACGCTGCTGCGCGCGACGGCGGACGACCCCGTGGACCTGCTGTGCCTGTTCTCCTCGGTCACCGGACTCTTCGGCAACGCGGGCCAAGCCGACTACGCCGTCGCCAACGAGGTCCTGGACCAGGTCGCCGCGGTCGAACTCGCCCGCAAGCCCGGTCGCGTGGTCCGCTCCATCGACTGGGGACCGTGGCACGGCGGCATGGTCACACCGCAGCTGGCGGAACTGTTCACCGGCAACGGTGTTCCCCTGATCCCCATCGCGGCCGGGGCGAGCGCGTTCGCCGAGGAAGCACTGCGCCCGGGTGCGCCGAGCAGGGTGTGCCTCGCCCAGCAGGACGGCACGGCCCCGGCCTCAGCGACCACGCCCATGGAGATCGTCGTCAACGAAGTCCGCAACCCGTACCTGGTCGACCACACGATCAACGGTGTGACGATCCTGCCGGTCGTGATGGCGATCGAATGGTTCATCAGAGCCGCCGGGGAACCGGTGGCGCTACAGAACTTCCGGGTGCTGCGCAAGGTCACCTTGCCCGGCTACCGGGGCGACGGCGACCGCCTCACGGTCCAGCGCTCCGGTGCTGACCTCGAACTCCGCGATGGCGTCGCCCACATGAGGGCGACGCTCGGCGAGCACACCGGACCCCGCGACTGGCCGGAGCTGGCCGACACCTCGTCACCGTTCGTGCCGGTGCTCTACGACGGCGTGGCGATGTTCCACGGCCCTCAATTCCAGTCGCTGCGAAAATTCTGCTGCATCAACGACTCCGGCGCGGTCGCGGAGATCGTCGGGACCACGGAGCTGGACTGGCCGGTGGACGAGTGGGAAACCGATGGGCCCGCGTTGGACGGAATGCTCCAGCTCGCCTGCGTGTGGGCAGGCGAGCTCCTTCGGAGCGCGACGCTGCCCATGGCCATCGGTGAGATCCGCACCCACGGGTCGGGCCCGCTGGGCGCGGGGCGGTGCGTGGTGTTCGCTGGCAAGACCGGCTCCGCGCACACCACGTGCGACGTGGTGCTCACCGACTCCACTGGGGCGGTGCGCGCCGAGTTCCTGGACGTCGAGCTGGTGCGTCGGCCAAGCTGATGACCTTCGAACCCATCGCCGTCGTCGGGCGGGCGTGCCGGTTTCCCGGCGCGCCCGATCCGGACACCTTGTGGCGCAACGTCATCGAACGCAGGTCGTGCCTCACCCCGGTGCCACCGGGCCGGTGGCGCGTCGAGGCCGACGGAGTCCACAGTGGAGGATTCGTCGAAGTCGGTGCCAGCGCGATCGACCCGCTGAACGACTGGGTCCTGCACGGCACCGAGGGCGCGTTGAAGGAGGCCGGAGCGAGTCCGGGGGAAGCCGGTCTGGTCCTCGGCATCCTGCCCTCCGCACACGAGGCCGCGGCGAAGTTCGCCGAACAGGTCTGGCGCGGGGAAACACCTCCCGATCCACGGCACTGGTTCGCCTCCGGCTTCCCGGCCAGGCTCACGGCGCGGATGCTGGGCCTGGGGGCGGGTGCGTTCTCCCTGGACGCCGCGTGCGCTTCCGCGCTCTACGCGGTGAAGTACGCGTGCGACCGGCTGCACGACCGAACCGCGCGCGTGATGGTCGCGGGCGCGGTCAACCGTGCCGACAACCTGTTCCTCCACCGAGGTTTCCAAGCGCTTTCGGCCGCGAGCCCGACCGGCCGCAGCCGCCCGTTCCACCGCGACGCGGACGGCCTGGTTCCCGGCGAGGGCGCTGGATTCATCGCCCTGATGCGCCTCGCTGACGCGATCGCCGCCGACATCCCGGTCCTGGGCGTGATCCGAGGCGTCGGCCTGTCCAACGACGGCAGGTCCGGCGGACTGCTCTCCCCGTCGCAACAGGGCCAGGAACGAGCACTGCGCCAGGCTTACGAGCTCGCCGGGCTCGATCCCGCGACAGTGTCCTATGTGGAGTGTCACGCCACCGGCACGCCCGTTGGTGACGCGGTGGAAGTCCGCGCGATGGCCGCTGTCTTCCGCGACGCGCCCGACGTCGTGATCGGCTCGCTGAAGGCCGCGATCGGCCACACGCTCGCCGCGTCGGGCATGGCGGGCATCCTCAAGGTCCTCGGCGCGTTCACGGCAGGAGTTCGCCCGGCACAACCGGAAACGGTCGACGCGATCGACGCACTCGCCGGAACTCCGCTGCGCATCGCGGAAACCGCCGAGGAGTGGAGCGGCCCCCGCCGAGCCGGGGTGAGCTCCTTCGGGTTCGGCGGCGCTAACGCACACGTGATCCTGGAAGCGTGGCACGACTCTGCCGGAGTGCCCGAGCCCCCACCGCCCGCCCAGATCGCGGTCGTGGCGATGGGCGCCAGGGTGGGAGACGGCAACAGCCTCGAAGACTTCCGCAACGCCCTGCTGACCGGCACTCCGGTCGGCCCGATGTCCACAGTGGACGTCGACGTCGACGGGCTCTGCTTCCCCCCGGCGGATCTCCGCAGCGCCGAACCCCGCCAGCTCATGGCGCTCGCGGCGGCGCGCGAAGCGGCCAGTTCCGTCGTTCTGCCCCGAGAGCGAACGGCGGTTCTGGTGGGAATCGGCGACTCCGTCGGGCCTGCGCGGTACAGCGCCGGCTGGCGCGGCGGTCACGCCGAACCTCTCGTCGCCGCCGCGGTCGTCGGCACGATGCCGCACGTCACCGCGCACCGCATCAACACCCAGCTCGACCTCGCCGGACCAGGGCTCGCGGTGTGCGCGGACGAGGAGTCCGGCTTGGTCGCGCTGGACCTGGCCGTGCGCGCACTCCGCCATCGTGAGGTGGACGCGGCCGTGGTCGGCGCGGTCGACGTGACCACCGATCCGGTCCAGCGCGCGGCCCTCCGCACGGAGCACCCAGGTGACGCCGCCATCGTGCTCGTGCTCAAGCGGCTCGACGACGCGCAGCGGGATGGCGACGAGATCATGGCTGTCCTGGGCGAAAAACCACCGGTCGGAGACGACCTGTTCGGCAACACCCACGCCGCGAGCGGCCTGCTCTCCGTCGCCGCCGAGATCCTCCACAAGGCTCCCCGGCTGCGGATCTTCTCCGGCCGGGATCGCGCCGACGTGCTCCGCGCGGTGGCCGCCGGACGCGAGTCCAACAACGGCCCCGCCCGCCTCGCGGTCAACGGCGACGTGCTCGACCAGGCCGTGAAATGGCTCCAGAACAAGGCGATCCGACCCAGGGGAGCGTCCTATCGGGACACACCGCTGGCCGGAGAGACGGCCTTCGTGTTCACCAACGGGTCGGCCGCCGAGCCCCACGCGAACGTCCTCGACCAGATCATCGCGGCTGGACACCTGAGCGCGCGGCACGCGAGGACCAGCCGCGGGCTCCTGGGCGATCCCGACGCCGTGATCGGGTACTCCTCGGGCGAATCCGCGGCGCTCACCGCGCTGGGGCTCTGGGACAACCCGGTCGAGGAAGCCCGGCGCAGCGGCCTGTTCGACAAGGAGATCGGCGGTGAGTACCGCACCATCCGCCGAGCCTGGGCGGAGCTGGGCGTCGAAGGCGAGCGGTGGGCCAGCTACGCGGTCCCCATCGCCGCGGAGCACGCCCGCGCGGCCCTGGCGGGGGAGCGCGCCGTCCACCTGATGGCGATCAACACCCCCGACCTGTGCGTCATCGGCGGTGAGGCCGACGCCTGCGCGACATGGCTGGCCCGGCACGAGTTCACGGCGGTCCGGCTCGACTACGACATGGCCGCCCACGCGCCCGAACTCGCCGAGATCGCCGCGCGGTGGTGGGAGCTGCACCACCGGCCGATCACCCCGATCCCCGGCGTCCGCTTCTACAGCTGCGCCAGCGGTGAGTCCTACGAACCGACCGCCGACTCGGTCGCCGCCGCGCTCACCCACCAGATGCTCGGCACGATCGACTTCGTTCGGGTGATCGAACGTGCCTGGTCGGACGGTGTGCGGATCTTCGTCGAGCACGGCCCGCGGAACCTGTGCACCTCGTGGATCGACCGCATCCTCGGTGACCGCGACCACCTCGCCGTCGCGCTGGACGCCCCGCGGCCCCAGGTGATCGCGGAACTGGCGGCGGCAGGAGTGCTCGTCGGCAAGGAAAGAACGAACGTCATCCGGTTCCCGGTGAACCTCTCTGCGGCCCAAACCCAAGTGGTGCAGGCACACGTGATGCCGCCCGCGCCGCCCCTGCCCCCGGTGCTCCGCCCCGCCCCGGCCGCGGGCCCGGCCAGCCTGTGCACCCTGGTCACCACGGCTCACCGCGCCGCACTCACCGGACAAGCCCAGGCATACCACCAGTTCCTCGCCACCCACGCCGAAGCCGACCAGGCCTTCCAGCGCACGCTCAGCGCACTCTTCACCCGGCCAGAGCCCGGCATGAGGCTCGACCGCGCCCAACTGGAGTTCCTCGCCCACGGCAAGATCTCCGAGCTGTTCGGCCCGCTGTTCGCGGCGCAGGACCACAAGCACCGGCAAACCCGCATGCCCGCGCCACCGATGCTGCTCGCCGACCGGGTACTCGACATCGAAGGCGAACCCGGCGCGCTCACCAAGGGACGCGCGACCGGGACCATCTGGACGGAAACCGACATCACCGACGACTCCTGGTACCTCGACGGCTGCGGTCGCATGCCCGCCGGGCTGATGATCGAGGCGGGCCAGGCCGACCTGCTCCTGATCAGCTGGCTCGGCGCCGATCTCGTTGGCGGCGAACGGGTCTACCGCCTGCTCGGCTGCGACCTGACCATGCACGGAGCACCACCGGGGCCAGGCGACACCCTGCGCTACGAGATCCACGTGGACGGCGACGCCCGCGTGTTCTCCTTCCGCTACGACTGCCACGTCAACGGTGAGCTCCGCATGACTGTCCGAAATGGACAAGCGGGCTTCTTCACCGACGAGGAACTCGCGGCGAGCGAAGGCGTCCTCTGGAACCCCGGCCCCACCGTGGGCTGCGCGCCTGCCGCCCGGACGGCCGCCGCCTTCACCGCCGAACAGCTCATCGCGTTCGCCGAAGGCCGACCCGCCGACTGCTTCGGCCAGGACTGGGAAATCTCCCGAGCCCACGTCCGCAGCCCGCGCATCGGTTCCGGCCGCATGTGCCTGATCGACGAGGTGACCGAGTTCGACCCGCACCGCGGCTACCTCCGCGCGAGGACTCGCGTCGCCCCGGACAGCTGGTTCTTCGATGGCCACTTCCACAACGACCCCTGCATGCCCGGCACCCTGATGTTCGAGGGCGCGGTCCAGGCGGCGTCGTTCCACCTCGCCGCGTGCGGGCACAGCATCGACCGCGACGGCTGGCGCTTCGAGGTCCAGGGCCAGGCCCGCCTGCGCTGCCGCCGCCAGGTCACCCCCACCGACTCCGAACTGGTCTACGAGGTCTTCGTCTCCGCCCTCGACGAGTTCTCCGTCACCGCCGACGTTCTGTGCACAGTGGACGGTGTGAAAGCCTTCCACGCGGCGGAACTCACCGTGTCCCTGGTCCCGGACTGGCCGCTGGACCACTGGCGCCGTCTCGGCCCGCCCCGAGTGCTCAAGGCGGGCGAGGACGTCCCCTTGCCACTGCTCGGCGGCCTCGTGGGCCACCAGGACCACCCGGGCGGACTCCGCATGGTTCTCGCCGCGTCCTGGGGTCGCCAGGCGGAGTCCGGCGGTGAGTCCCGCGCCCGCTTCGACGGGGCGCTGCGCATGCCCCGCCTCCCCGGCCCGCCGTACCTGTTCGTCAGCCGGTTCGTCGGCGGCACCATCGAGCCAGGTGCCGAACGCGTCGGGGACACCCTCGTCGCGGAGTACGACGTGCCCGCCGACGCCTGGTACTTCGACTCCGGCGCGCAGCCCGTCATGCCGTCCGCCGCGCTGATCGAAGTGGCCCTCCAGGTGTGCGGGTCGCTGTCGTCGATGACCACCGACCTCGCCGCCACCGAGGAAAGCCTCTTCTACCGCAACCTCGACGGCGAGGGCACGGTGATCAGCCACATCACCTCCGGGACGAGGGTCCTGCGCACCACCGCTGAGCTGTGCAGGGTCTCCCGGCTCGGCAACATGGTCATCAACAGCTTCGTCGTGGACGTGCTCGCGGACGGAGTCCCCGCCTACCACGCCACCGCCGTCTTCGGCTTCTTCCCCAAACGCGCGCTGGAGGAGCAGGTCGGCCTGCCCGGCGGCCCTCCCGAGCAGTTGCCGCCCGGCCGAGACCTCGACCTCGGCGGCCTCGCGGACACCCCGCCGATGCTGCTCATGCTGGACCGCGTCACCGGCTACTGGCCGGACGGCGGCAAGGCCGGGCTCGGCAGGCTGCGCGCGGAGAAGGACGTGGACGCGGGGGAGTGGTACTTCAAAGCCCACTTCTTCCAGGACCCGGTCCAACCCGGTTCGCTCGGCATCGAGGCGCTGTGCCAGGCACTGCGGCTGCACCTGCGAGCGCAGGGCCTCAGCGGTCCCGGCCACGATCCCGTGCTGATCGGCCACCCGATGAAGTGGACCTACCGCGGCCAGGTCGTCCCCGGCACCGGCACCATGACGATGGAGATCGAGGTCCTCGCGGTCGAGGCGGACCACGTCGTCGCCGAGGGCTGGCTCTGGTTCGAAGGCCGCCGCCTCTACCACCTGAGCCAGTTCGCCATGAGCACCAACGGCGAGAGCCGGCTCGACCCCGCCGAGCACCCCTGGATGGCCGACCACCGCCCCGGCTGGGCGACGCCCGCCATGCCCATGATGTCCATTGTGGACACACTCGCGGACGCCGCCGCACGCCGCACCGGCCGCTCCGTGCACGCCATGCGCGACGTCCAGCTCCGTCGCTGGCTGCCGACCGACCACCCGGTCCGCCTCCGCACGGACGTGGTTCGGGACCGCGACACCACCCAGGTCACCCTGCTGACGTGGCGCGAGGCCGCCACCACTCACCTGTCCAGGTTCGAGGAGGTCGCCGCGGGCACCGTCCACCTCGGCCCGTTCCCGTCCGAGCGGCCCGAACCGTTCGCCCCGCTCATCGACGCGGTGGAGGAAGTCGACCCGTACACCAGCGGAGAGATGTTCCACGGCCCCGCGTTCCACTACGTCACGTCGCTGCGCACATCCGACTCCGGCAGCACGAGCGTCCTCGACATCGATCGCGGCACAGTGCCCTACGGTCGGCTGCACCAGGGACTCCTGGACGGAATGGTGCACGGAGTCCCGGTGCACCACCTCCAGCGCTGGTCAGCGGACATCCCTCCAGGGCGCGTCGGAGTTCCGCACCGCTTGGTGTCCCTCGACCTCTACGAGGAGTTGCCGCGCACAGGCACGGCGATCTCGGAGATCCGGTTTGCCGGGCACGCCGACGGGAACCCAGTACTGCCGATCTTTGATATGCAGTTGGTGGTGCACGGCCGCGTGGCGGCGCAGATGCGCCTGGTCTACGTGATGATCCCGCTGGAGCTGGGAGCTTCACTGCCGCTCGCAGCACGCCGCGCGTTCCTTCGCGACCGCGTGTACGTGCCTGGGGCGACGCTCTCCTCGCAGAGCGGAGACACCACGGTGCTGCGGCAGCAGGACGTGGACGCCATGGACGTGACGCCGGGCTCCGTGGCGCGCGTGTTCGGTGTCGATCCCTCGCTCGCTCGCGCTGAGCTGGCTGCGGTGATCGCCGTCAAGGAACACGTCGCGCGCTTGGCCGAGGTCCACCCCTGCTACGTCTCCGTGGAAGGAGGGAGTGCCCACGCGAACGACCGGACCTACCTCGTGAAGATCATCCCCGGCGAGCGCGAAGTGACCGTCACATCGCGCTGACCAGCCGATTTGACTTCTGATCATCGCCTACGTAACTTTCTCCAGGCCAGCGCGGCACGGACCTCTTCGGACCGGGCGCGAGGCAAGTAAGACCCGCGAACCAAGCTCCCATCGCATGGTGGTAGAGTGGGCGGCCTGCGAAATTGGGAACAACACACTGCCTGACTAAATCCGCCTGGGTGTGGTGCGTCGTTGGCGTGTGCTCCCTGATATGTGAAGTGAATATGTTCGGAGTCGTGTGACGTCGGATCTCCTTTTCTGGGAAAAGGTCGGGTTGACCCCCGATTTGACACCGGGAAATCGAGCCGGATAAGCTTCGGAC
>NZ_JANAVO010000014.1 GCF_024213555.1 Allokutzneria sp. A3M-2-11 16
AGGGAGACCACGAGGCGGAGGTTGGCCTCCAGCAGGTGGTTCTTGGCCCGCTCACCGTCGCGCACGATCCACCGCAGGTCCCTGCGCAGCTGCGGGGCCAGCTTCTCGTTCTCGTCCTCGGCCTTGCGCAGCCGCTCGGCCGCGTACAGGCCGGCCTCGATGCGCTTGGCCAGCTCGACCTCCTCCTCGGCGTTGAGGAGGGCGACCTTGCCGATCTGCTTGAGGTAGGCGCGGACCGAGTCGGCGGAGGCGGTCAGCTCGGCGTCCTTGCGGGCCTGCCGCAGCGCCTCCGACTCCTCCTCGTCCCAGACGAAGTCCTCGCTGCCCTTGGCGGGCGGCGCCTCCTCGGCGGGCTCGTCCGCGGCGAGGTCCTCGGTGAGGTCGACCTCGACGTCGGTCAGGTCGGCGTCGTCCGGGCTGCCTTCCATGTCCGGCTCGTCGCCGTCGCCCTTGGTCGCTGCCTTCTTGCCGCCCTTGGCCGGAGCGGCCTTCTTCCCGGCCGCGGCCTTGGTGCCCTTGGCCGCGGTCTTCTTGGCGGTGCCCTTGCCCGAGGCGGCCGTCGACGGCTTCGTCGCGGTCTTACCAGCCGCGGTCGCCGTGGCGGCCCCCTCCTCGCCCTCGGCAGTCACGGTGGCCTTCCTGGTCGAGTTGGCGCCACCAGCGGCGGCGGAGCTGGAGCGTCGGGTTGCGATTTCTGCGGCTGCCACGTACGCCCTTTCGCGGAGATGGCTCAACGGCAGACCAAGGGCGCGAAGCTCGGTCGCCGGCGTTCTGGGGGTCGTGCCTGACGGGTCTCACCCGTGGGCACTGTTCCATTGTAACGACGAAGCCGGACCGGGGTTGCGTCCCGATCCACCCTGAACCCGGCTCGATCGCATCTGTGCAGGCAGACAAGGCTGCTGGAGTCGCAAATGGCTCAGGGGCGGAGCCCGCTGGCCGCGGCCGCGGCGGCGCCGACGATGCCCGCGTCGTTCTTCAGGCTCGCCGGCACGATCGGCGTGCGCACGTCCAGCAGCGGCAGCCACTTGTGCGCCTTCTTGCTCACCCCGCCGCCCGCGATGATCAGGTCCGGCCAGACCAGTCCTTCGAGGACCTGGAGGTAGCGGTTCACCCGGGCGGCCCACTGCTCCCAGGAGAGCTCCTTGTCCTCCTTGACCGAGGCGGCCGCGCGCTTCTCCGCGTCGTGCCCGTCGACCTCCAGGTGGCCGAACTCGGTGTTGGGCACGAGCTTGCCGTCCAGGAACACCGCGCTGCCGATGCCGGTGCCGAAGGTCAGCAGCACCACCACGCCGTCCCTGCCCGCGCCCGCGCCGAAGCGCATCTCGGCGAGCCCGGCCGCGTCGGCGTCGTTGAGGACCACGACGTCCTCCTTGGGCCGGTCGAGGCGATCGGCGAACAGGGCGGCGGCGTCCGTGCCGATCCACGCCTTGTCCACGTTGGCGGCCGACAGGGCGACGCCGCGCTTCATCACGCACGGCAGCGTGACGCCGACCGGGCCGTCCCAGGAGAACTTGTCCACGATCTCGGCGACCACGTCCGCGACCGCGTCCGGGGTGGACGGCTGGGGGGTCGGGACCCTCAGGCGTTCCCCGTCCAGCACGCCGGCTTCGAAATCCACGACACAGCCCTTGATGCCGGAGCCGCCGATGTCGACCCCGAATCCGCGCGTGGCGCTCATCCCGTGGTCCCTTCCTGTTCGATTCAGATGGTTGGTGGCCAGACCATAGAGGATGGCCCAGCCGAGCTGGGCATTGCTTCGGGTCCGCTGTGGTCGGATGGAGGCCGTGAACCCCGACTTCGAAGCTCTCAGGAGCACGGCCGTCACCATCGGCACCGAGGCCGCCGAACTGGTCCAGCGCATGCGGAGCGGCCCCGGTGGCTTCCACGGCGAGGTGGACACCAAGAGCACCGAGACCGATGTGGTGACCGCCGCGGACAAGGCCTCCGAACGGCTCATCCGCGAGCGGCTGGCGCGGTCGCGGCCGGGCGAGGCGGTGCTCGGCGAGGAGGGCGGAGCCGATCCGGGCGCCGGGCGGCTGCTCTGGGTGGTCGATCCCATCGACGGCACCGTGAACTACCTCTACGGCCTGCCCTGGTACGCCGTGTCCATCGCGGTTCAGCTCGACGGGGTGTCAGTGGCCGCCGCAGTGGTCGAGCCCGCCAGCGGCCGCGTGTGGAGCGCGGTCCGGGGCGGGGGAGCGACCCTCGACGGGGTACCGCTGCGCGCTTCGGCGACCACGCGCCTGGAACTGTCCCTCGTGGGCACCGGCTACGCGTACGCGGTGGAACGCAGGGCCCGCCAGGCCGACGTGTCCGCGACGCTCGCCCGGCACACCCGCGATCTGCGGCGCAGCGGTTCCGCGGCGCTGGACCTGTGCGCGGTCGCCGCGGGCTGGCTGGACGCCTACTACGAGCACGGGCTCGGCCACTGGGACTGGGCGGGCGGTTCGCTGATCGCCGAGGAGGCGGGCGCGCTGGTCCGGTTGCCGGACGGCACCGAGGACGGACTCGGCGGCGACATCACCCTCGCCGCGGCCCCCGGTATCGCCGAGGACCTCGCGGAGGCCCTGCGCTCGGCCGGGGCCGCGAAGATCTGACCTTTCCGGAGGGCCGGACAACGTGAAAGGCCCCCGCGGTGGGCGGGGGCCTTTTCGGACGTCTTGCCGTCAGCAGTAGGCGGTGCGGGCGGCCTTCACCAGCGCCGAGTCCAGCGACGGCGGCGCGGGCGCGGCCTGCTGGCCCCCGCTCTCCGGCTGCTGCTCGGACCAGGTCTTGAGCTGCTCGAAGATCTGTTTCGCCTCGCTGCTGGGGTCGACCCCGGTGAACTTCCTGCCCAGCGCCACGTCGATGCCGCCGTCCTGCCGGTCGTCCCGGATGAACTGGGCGCACGGCAACAGGAAGCTCATCGTGCGCGCGGCGGAGGCACCGTTGGGCCCGAACCGGATCTGCCCGCGGCAGTCCAGGTCCTGGTTGACGTACACCGGGTCGTCCGAGGGCTCACCGGCCTTGTTGAAGCCCAGCTCGGCGAGCTTCTCGGCGACCTGACCGGCCAGGCCGCGCCTGCCGCTGCCGTTGAGCACGGTCACCTTCATGTCGTTGGGCGCGATCGGGTCGGTGCGGTCCAGCGCGTCCAGCGGCAGCGCCTGGCCGAGCTTCGCCGGTGCCGCGCTCGCCCCGGGTCTCGCCGCGCCCGGATCGGGGCAGCGCACCGCGGCCTCGACGTCCGCGCTGGTACTGAAGACCTTGGTCCACACGGACACCGCGAGCACACCAAGGATCGCCAACAAGATCAACGCGGGTACGGGCTTGCGCTTGCGATAGCCCGCCGGACCGATGATCTGCCTCACACTCGCGGCAGCCAAGACCTCTCGTCCTCCCCCACGTCGGTCCGCACGGACGTTCTCTCCGATATGGACACTGCTCTCACCATCCAGCCTAGGCCGTTTCACCGACACTGGTCACATCGGTTCCCCGTGCGTGTCGCGGCGAATCGGGCGCACCCGTTCCACCGTCAAGACGTTTCGCCACCCGCGTTTCGACGCCGGAGTGCGCAACAACACACCGTTCGGCAACTGGGTGAGCCACCGCGCGGTTTTCGCGTTGGTGAGCTACCCTCTGCGCGCTCCGGGGGCATCGTTGGCACTCCACGCGCGGGCCGGAAATCGCGCTGGGGTTCCACCACACCGGATTCACGAGACCGCCGTCACGTAAACGGCGGGCACAAATTGGTGCGCTCGGACGTTGTCCAGCGGCACGAACAGACAGTCTCAGTTGACCGCAGGGGTGAATGACTAATGGCGACCGACTACGACGCTCCGCGCCGTGGTGAGACTGACGACCTCGCCGAGGACTCGTTGGAGGAGTTGAAGGCGCGGCGCAACGAGACTCAATCCGGGGTGGTCGATGTCGACACCGACGCCCCGGACGAGAACTTCGAGCTGCCCGGTGCCGACCTCTCCGGACTGTCCGGCGAGGAGCTCACCATGAAGGTGGTGCCCAAGCAGGCTGATGAGTTCACCTGCGCGAGCTGCTTCCTCGTGCACCACCGCAGCAGGCTGTCCGAGGAACGCGGCGGCCAGCTGATCTGCCGGGACTGCGCCTAACAGCGGGCGCGCCCCCGGACCCGGCGCAGGGTCTCCCTGAGGTGAACGGGGGCGCTCCGGTTCTCAGCCGGTCCCACGGCCGCCGTGCTCGCGCAGCACGGCGGCGAGGCGCTCCGCGTCGCGGGCGCTGAACAGCCAGTACGGGGTCGGATCGTTCTCGTCGGTCAGCTCCATCAGCACGACGGGACCGATCCATCCGCGATGCACCACGAAGGCGGCCGGATCGAGGTCGCGGCCGAGCGCGGGCCGCTTCTCCGCCGCGGTCAACGTCGTGACCTCACCGACGAACTCCAGCGGCAGGTGGGCATCGCCCACCCACAGCTCGCCGTCGCGCACCTGCACGCGCACCCGGCCGAGCCAGAACAGCACCCACACCACCAGCGGCACGGTGACCAGGTAGGGCAGCCAGGAGCGCAGGCCCGGGTTGCCCATGTGGATCTCCGCGGCCAGGATCACCGCGGCCGCCAGCGGCAACGGCCAGCCCCACCACGGCACCGACAGGCGCTCGGAAAACAGGGGCGGTGCGACGTTCTTCGAGCCGCTGGTCTCGGTCCCACTGCTACTCACGCCCCCAGGGTAGTCTCGCCCGTCGTGTCCAGCCTTGAGGTGCTCCTGACCCGCACCGACCCCGGTGTCCCGCTGCCGAGCTACGCGCGGCCCGACGACGCGGGCGTCGACCTCGTCACCACCACCGACCTCGTCCTCGCCCCCGGTGAGCGCGGCGTGGTCGGCACCGGTGTCGCGGTGGCCCTGCCCAGCGGGTACGCCGGGTTCGTGCACCCGCGCTCCGGCCTGGCCGCCCGCGCCGGGCTCAGCGTGGTGAACACGCCGGGCACCATCGACGCCGGTTACCGCGGCGAGATCCGGGTATGCCTGGTCAACCACGACGTCCGGGAGCCGATCGTGCTGCGCCGGGGCGACCGGATCGCCCAGCTCGTGGTTCAACGTGTTGAGCACGCCGTGTTCCGCGAGGTCGGGTCCCTGCCAGACTCCGAGCGCGGCGCGGGCGGGTACGGCTCCACCGGCGGCCACGCGGTGCTTGAATCGGCAGACACGGCTATGGAGGTCTGAGTAGATCATGTTCGGTAGGCGCCGCCGCGAGCGGAAGCAGGCGGAAGAGCAGGCCAGGGTCGACGCGCAGGCCGCGGAGGAGGTCGGCGAGGACGGCCCGGACGGTCCGTTCGACGAGGCCGACGCGCCCCAGGACGAGATCTCGCGACTGGACCTCGGCTCGGTCCGCGTCCCGGTCCCCGACGGTTCCCAGTTGCAGGTCGAGGTCGGCCAGGACGACGGGGAACTGCGCGCGGTGCACGTGGTGACCCCGGTCGGCAGGCTGACCGTGAGCGCCTACGCGGCGCCGCGCACCGGGGACATGTGGCGGGAGATCGCCAAGGAGCTGACCGACCAGCTGCGCGGTGAGGGCCACCGGGTCGTCAAGGAGCGCGGGGTCTGGGGCGACGAGGTCTCCGCGGAGATCAGCAACGAGGACGTGGCGCTGCGCTTCGTCGGCGTGAACGGTCCGAGGTGGATGCTGCGCGGCGTGACCGCGGGCCCCCGCGAGAGCGCCGAGGACGCCGCCGACATGCTGCGCGAGATCCTGCGGCTGACCGTGGTCGTGCGCGGCCAGTCCCCGATGCCGGTGCGCACGCCGCTTCCGGTGGAGCTGCCGGAGGCGATCGCCCAGCACCTCCAGGCCCAGCAGTAGACCCGGCTAGCGGCGGCGGTCGGCGCGGAGGTAGGCGAGCAGGGTCGCGCGCCCGAGGGACTCGCGGTCCGCGCCGAGGGCGCTGAGCGTGGTCACGCCCAGCGCCGAGTTCGGTAGGGCGCGGTGCCACTCCATCGCCACCGCCAGCGGGTGCAGCGGATCGTCGACGCACGCGACCACCCCGGTGGCCACCGTGATCGTCGAGAGGTCGGCGAGGCTCGGGGCCGGGGTGGCCGCCGCCGCGTCCAGGGCCTCGGGCAGCGCCGCGCCGTGGCGGTTCCAGGAGCGGCGCAGCTCGGCCGCCAGCCACGGGTCGACGCCCGCGCAGGCGCGGTCCAGCGTCTCGGGCAGGCCCACCTCGCGCACCGAGGCCGCGCCGGAGCGGGCCGCCACGGCGGCGGGCTGATCCGCCGAACGGCCGGTCCACGCGGGCATCGCGAGCAGCAGCCCGATACACCTGTTCGGGTTCTTCACCGTCCACGCGGCCGCCAGGTGCGCGCCGAGCGAGATGCCGCCCGCGAGCACCGGTCCGGCCGCCGCCGCTTCGCTCAGGGCCGAGACGTGCTCGCCGGGCAGGCCCGGACCAGGGGTGATGAGGGGAACGCCGAGCGAGCGCAGCGGCCCTTCGAAGACCGCGCGGACGAACTCGTCGTCCGATCCGGCCCCCGGCAGCAGCACCGCCCGTGGACCCGCTGCGGACCGCGTGAACGTCATGACAGATGATCCTGCCTTCGTCGGGGTCGGCCGACACCGACGCATGGCTACTCTGGATCCCACGACCCGTGCGACGGGTCCCTACGGCACGGGAGCAACCAGCATGGGTGGCAACGGTGGTGGCTATCTGCGCCGCCTCATCCGCCGTCTGACCAGCGACGTCGCTGAGTTGGACGCCGATGACCTCTCGCGGAAAGCGGAGGCGCAGGGCGCCCGGCGTGCGTGTGACTGCCGTTCCGGTGAGGAAGTCACCGTGGTAGGCAGGTTACGCAGCGTCGAGCTGTGTCCGAAGGACGCGGTCGCGACGCTGGAGGCCGAGCTCTACGACGGTACCGACGGTGTGCTGCTCGTGTGGCTCGGACGCAGGCGTATCCCGGGAATCGAGCCCGGACGGACGATAAAGGCACGAGGCCGGCTCGCGGTGCGGGACGGACGCAAGGTCCTTTACAACCCTTACTACGAACTGCAGACAACTCATGACTGAACCCACCCAGGCCCCCGAGCCCGCCGCCGAGCCGCGGCGCTCCGACCCGACGCTGCTCGAGCAGATGGGCGGCCTCGCCGGGCTGATCTCCTCGACCATCCCCGTGGTCGCCTTCGTCACCATCAACTCCCTCGCCGGGTTGCAGCCCGCGATGTGGGGAGCGCTCGGCGTGGCCGCGCTGATCGCCGTGTGGCGGTTGGTGCGCAAGGAGGCGCTGCAGCCCGCCGTCTCCGGTTTCCTCGGCGTCGGCATCTGCGTGTTCATCGCCAACCAGACCGGGGAGGCCAAGGGCTTCTTCCTGTTCGGGATCTGGGCCAGCCTGGTCTACGGCGGTGTGTTCCTGGTGTCGGTGCTGGCGCGCTGGCCGCTGGTCGGGGTCATCTGGTCCACGCTCAACGACACCGGTTTCGCCTGGCGCCAGGACAAGTCGGCGCGGCTGGCCTACGACATCGCCACGCTGTCCTGGGTCCTGATCTTCGGCGCCCGGTTCGTGGTGCAGCGCTACCTCTACAACGCCGACGAGACCGGTTGGCTGGCCGTGGCGCGGCTGTCCATGGGCTGGCCGCTGACGATCCTCGTCGGCCTGGTCACCGTCTGGGCGGTGCGCCGCGTCGGCAAGATCGAGAAGGCGGCGCACCCGCACGCCTCCACCCCCGCCACCGCCTGAACCTCGGCCGGAGTGGTCCAGACCAATCCGTTTCGTACTCTTAGCGGGAAAAAGAGCGCTCCCATACCCCGCTAAGAGTACGAAACGGGCGAACCGGGCTGGGTCAGAAGCCGAGGGCGGAACGGATGTCGGCCTCGACGTCGTCGGTGGCCACGAAGAGGAGCTCGTCGCCCGCCTCAAGGGGATCGTCGCCCTGGGGCACGATCACCCGGCCGCCGCGCAGCACGGTGACCAGCGCGGCGTTGCGGGGCAGGTCGAGGCTCTCGATCGTGCGCCCCGCCAGCGGGGTCTCCTCCGGCAGCGTGACCTCGACCAGGTTCGCCTGGCCCTGCCGCAGCGTCATCAGCCGCACCAGGTCGCCGACGGTGACGGCCTCCTCGACCATCGCGGCCAGCATCCTCGGCGTGGACACCGCCACGTCGACGCCCCACGCCTCGGTGAACAGCCACTCGTTGCGCGGGTCGTTGACCCTGGCGACGACGCGGCGCACGGCGAACTCCGTCTTCGCCAGCAGCGACACGACCAGGTTGACCTTGTCGTCCCCGGTCGCGGCGATCACCACGTCGCACAGCTCGATCCCGGCCTCCTCCAGCGAGGCCAGCTCGCAGGCGTCGGCGTGCACCCACTCGGCCTGCTCGACGCTCTGCGGCTCGAAGTGCTCCCGGTCCCGCTCGATCAGCATGACCTGGTGGTTGCTCTCCAGGAGCTCGTGGGCGATGGACCGGCCCACCGCGCCCGCTCCGGCGATGGCGACGCGCATCAGTGCCCCTCCTCCGGCGACTCGGCCGCGGCCTTGGCGACCACGGTCACCGTTCCGGACAGCGCCGCCACGTAGATCGCGTCGTCGGCCTGGACCACGGAGTCGGGCCGGGGCAGCAGGCCGGTGCCGAAGCGCATGATGAACGCCACGCGCGCCCCGGTCGCCTCCTCCAGCTCGCTGACCGGGCGGCCGACCCAGTCCTCGTGCACGGGCAGCTGGAGCACGGCGACGGTGCCGGACGGGTCCCGCCACGCCGACGCCGTGCCCTCGGGCAGCAGCATCCGCATGAACCGGTCGGTCGTCCACGGCACGGTGGCCACGGTGGGGATGCCCAGCCGCTCGTAGACCGCGGCCCGCTTCGGGTCGTAGATCCGCGCGACGACGTGCTCGACGCCGAAGGTCTCCTTGGCCACCCGGGCGGAGATGATGTTGGAGTTGTCCCCGTTGGACACCGCGGCGAACGCGCCCGCGCGCTCGATGCCCGCCTCGACGAGCACCTGCCGGTGGTAGCCGATCCCGGTCACCTGCTGGCCGTGGAACTCGCTGCCGAGGCGGCGGAACGCCTGCGGGTTCTTGTCGATGACGGCGACGGAGTGGTCCAGCCGTTCGAGCCCCTTGGCCAGCGACGAGCCGACCCGCCCGCAGCCCATGATCACCACGTGCACGATGTGCCCTCCTGCCGACGCGGCTGTCGCAAGGTAGCTTCCTCCGTCGTGTCCTCGCCTTTTCCGGGCGAATCACCCGGACGGGACTCAACCTACCTACGGCTGCTCCGTCTTGGTGAGTGGAACGAATACCCTTCGTCGCGTGTCCAAGTTCGCTACCGCGGCGAAGCGCCTTCTCCTGGGGCGTCCGTTCCGCAGCGACCGGCTCGCGCACACGCTTCTGCCGAAGCGGATCGCGCTGCCGGTCTTCGCCTCCGACGCCTTGTCCTCCGTGGCATACGCGCCCGAGGAGATCTTCATCGTCCTCTCGGTCGCCGGCCTGTCCGGCTACGTCTTCGCGCCGTGGATCGGCATCGCCGTCGCTGTGGTGATGCTCACCGTGGTGTTCAGCTACCGCCAAAACGTGCACGCCTACCCCTCCGGCGGTGGTGACTACGAGGTGGCGATGGTCAACCTCGGCCGGTACGGCGGGCTCACCGTCGGCAGCGCGCTGCTGGTCGACTACATCCTCACCGTCGCCGTCTCGATCTCCTCGGCGATGGCGAACTTGGGCTCGCTGATCCCCTACGTCGCCGAGCACAAGGTGGCCTTCGCGGTCGGGGCGATCGTCCTGCTGACCGCGATCAACCTGCGCGGGGTCCGGGAGTCGGGCAGCGCGTTCGCGATCCCGACCTACGCGTTCATGCTCGGGATGATCTTCATGATCATCTTCGGCATGCTGCGCGGGTTCGTCTTCGGCGAGGAGATGGTGGCCGAGAGCGCGAACCTGGAGCTCAAGGCGGAGAACGACCACCTGATGGGCCTGGCGTTCGGGATGCTGATCCTGCGCTCGTTCACCCAGGGCTGCGCGGCGCTGACCGGGGTCGAGGCGATCAGCAACGGCGTGCCCGCCTTCCGCAAGCCGAAGTCCCGCAACGCGGCCACCACGCTGCTGATGATGGGCGGCATCGCCGTCACCATGCTGATGGGCCTGGTCGTGCTCGCGCAGCTGACCGGCGTGAAGATGGCCGAGCACCCGGCAGAGCAGCTGGTCGGGGCGCCCGAGGGCTACCAGCAGAAGACGATGGTGGTGCAGATCGCCAACGCCGTCTTCAACGAGTTCCCGATCGGCGCGTTCTTCATCGCGGGCGTCACGGCCCTGATCCTGGTGCTGGCGGCGAACACCGCGTTCAACGGCTTCCCCGTGCTCGGCTCGATCCTGGCCCAGGACCGCTACCTGCCGCGCCAGCTGCACACCCGGGGCGACCGGCTGGCCTTCTCCAACGGCATCGTCTTCCTCGCCGGGTTCGCGATCCTGCTGGTGATCCTCTACGAGGCCGAGGTCAGCAGGCTGATCCCGCTCTACACCGTCGGCGTGTTCGTCTCGTTCACGATGAGCCAGGCGGGCATGGTGCGGCACTGGAACCGGCTGCTGGCGTCGGAGACCGACGAGGCGACGCGCAAGCGGCTCGTCCGGTCCAGGCTGATCAGCGCCTTCGGCATGGCGATCACCGGTGTCGTGCTGGTGGTCGTGCTGATCACCAAGTTCACCCTCGGCGCGTGGATCGCGATCGTCGCGATGGCCGCGGTCTTCGCGCTGATGACGGGCATCCGCAGGCACTACGACCACGTGGCGGAAGAGCTGGCCGCCGCGGAGATCGCGGTCGGCAAGGCGATGCTGCCTTCCCGCAACCACGCGGTGGTGCTGATCTCCAAGCTGCACCTGCCGACGATGCGCGCGCTGGCCTACGCGCGGGCGACCCGGCCGGACGTGTTGGAGGCGGTCACGGTCAACGTCGACGACCTCGACACCAGGAAACTGGTCACCCAGTGGGAAAAAGAGCACATCAAGGTGCCGCTGAAGGTGATCGAGTCGCCCTACCGCGAGATCACCAAACCGGTGCTGGACTACGTGAAGCGCATCCGCAGCGACAACCCGCGCGACGTGGTCACGGTGTTCATCCCGGAGTACGTGGTCGGCCGCTGGTGGGAACAGGTCCTGCACAACCAGAGCGCGTTGCGGCTCAAGGGAAGACTGCTGTTCCAGCCCGGCGTGATGGTGACCAGCGTGCCGTGGCAGCTGGTGTCCTCGCAGCGGGTCCGGGACCGTGCGGTCGTCGCCCCCGGCGCGGTGCGTCGTGGGCTCGGCGAACAACGATCAACGAGGAATCCTCAGCGTGACAACAAAAACTGACTGGACCGGCCGTCGGATCGAGATCGAGGTCGGTGCGGTCGCCCACGGCGGCCACTGCGTCGCCCGGCACGACAACCGCGTTCTCTTCGTGCGCCACGCGTTGCCGGGTGAAGTGGTGGTCGCGGAGGTCACCGAGGACAAGGGCGGCTCGTTCTGCCGCGCGGACGCGGTGGAGGTGCTGCGCCCGTCCGAGGATCGCGTCGAACCTCCTTGCCCGGTAGCGGTTCCGGGCGGTTGCGGGGGTTGCGACTTCCAGCACGCGACGCCCGCCGCACAGCGCTCCTTGAAGGCTACGGTGGTCCAGGAACAGCTGAAGCGCTTGGCGGGCTTGGATTGGGACGTCGAGGTCGAGGCGCTCTCGGAGAGTCCGCTGGGGTGGCGCACCCGCGTGCGGCTCGCGGTGGACCGTGACGGCCGGGCCGGACTGCGCGGCCAGCGGAGCCATCGGGTGATCCCGATCGACGACTGCCCGATCGCCGTTTCTGGTGTGTTGCCGGATGTGTTGGAGCAGCGGTGGAAGCCGGGCTCCGAGGTGCAGGTGACCCGCGACGGCGACGGCGACCTCCACGTCACGGAGTGGGTGCGCAACCAGCGGCCCCGGTTCGCCGTCGGCAGCGGGACCGCGACCGAGCACGCGGGCGGTCGCGACTGGCGGGTCGACGCCAGCGGTTTCTGGCAGGTCCACCCCGCCGCCGCCGACACCCTCGTCTCCGTCGTCATGGAGTTCGCCGACGCCGCGCCCGGAGCCACGGCGTGGGACCTCTACGGCGGTGTCGGCCTGTTCGCCGCGGCACTGGCGGAGCAGGTCGGCCCGACCGGCTCGGTCACCGTCGTGGAGTCGTCGGCGCGGGCCGTGGAGTCCGGTCGCCGGAGTCTCGCCGACCTGTCGCAGGTCCGTTTCATGCCGGGCTTGGTGGAGAAGGTCCTCGGATCGTCCGAAATGGACGGACAGTGGCCGGACGCCGTGGTGCTCGATCCGCCGCGCAAGGGAGCGGGCCGCGCCGTGGTGGACGCCGTCTGCGACAAGTCCCCGCGCCGCGTCGTCCACATCGCCTGCGATCCCGCGGCCCTCGCGCGCGACGTCGCGGACTTCGCCGCCAACGGCTACCGCCTCGCCGCGCTACGAGCCTTCGACGCCTTCCCCATGACCCACCACGTCGAATGCGTCGCCCTGTTCACCGACTGATCCGCCTCAGCCTCCACGTACCCAGAGAACCGAATGACGCATTCGGGGCGTTGGATTCCCTGAACGAGTCGTTCAGGGCACTCAACGCCCTGAACGAGTCGTTGAGGGCACTGGCGTTGGTGTGTCGTGGGGGGTTGGGGGTGGTTTGTGACTGCTGGGGTGGGGGTTGGTGGTACTTGAAGACCGGCGAACCCTGGGTGTCACGATGTGCTGAATGAGTCATTGGGGGCGCTGAAGTACCTCAATGACTCATTTGGTGCGTTGGATTCCCTCAATGACTCGTTCAGGGCGAAAACGTGGGGGTGAGGTCAGGCGGTGATGAGGGCGTCTACGGCGGCGGGGGCGAAGACGGCGTCGGCGCTCAAGCCCGCCAGGCCGACCAGGGCGGCCCGGTCGCCGAGCCGGGCGGGGGAGATGCCGCGCAGACCGCGCAGCGCCACGGGGTGCGCGGCGTCGAGGACGGCCGAGCGGACGGCGTCGACGAACTGGGGGAGGGCGCCGATCGGGCCGCCGAGGCGGAGTTGCTGCGGGTTGATGATGCTGACGACCGTGGCCAGCACGCCGCCGAGGAGCTTGCCCGCCTCGGTGACCAGCTCGACGGCCTCGGCGCGGCCCTGCTCCACCTGGCGGACGACGTCGAGCAGGGTGCGCGCGCCGCTCGGGCGCAGGCGGCGGATCAGCGCCCGGCCACCGGCGACGGCGGCGAGGCAGCCGGTGCGACCGCACCCGCACCGCTCCTCGTGACCGGCGAGCTTGATGTGCCCTATCTCGCCCGCGCTGCCGGTGACGCCGCGGTAGGGGCGGCGGCCGAGCACGACGCCGCTGCCGATGCCGGTCGCGACCTTCACCCCGAGGAGCGTGGTCGAAGGCGCCCCGTCGGCCAGGTGCTCGCCGAAGGCCAGCGCGTTGGCGTCGTTCTCCACCAGCACGGGCACGTCCAGCTGGGTGGAGAGCGTGTCGTGCACCCAGGTGCCGGACCACCCGGGCATCGTCGGCGGAGCCGTGTTCGAGCCGGACGTGGGGTCGACCTGACCGGGCACGCCGACGGCCATCGCGCAGACGTCGTCGGCCCGCCCGGTCTCGGCGAGCAGTTCCCGGCTCAGCTCCAGGACCCGGCGCAGCACCGCGGTCGGCTCCTGGCGGTTGGGGACGCGTTCGCGCTGGCTCGCGAGCACGGTCGCGGTGAGGTCGGCGACGGCGACGGTCACGTGGCTGACGCCGATGTCGGCGACCACGGCGCAGCGGCCGGTCTCGTCCGCCGCGAGCAGCTCGGCCCGCCGCCCGCCGCTTGAGGCCTGGTGGCCCACCGTGCGCAGCAGTTTCAGCCTGCCGAGCGCGTCCAGCCGTTCCACCATGGTGGCGCGGGAGAGCCCGATCCTGGCCTGGAGCTCCTGCCGGGTCATCGGGCCGCCCCGGCGCAGCACCTCCAGGACCTCCCCCGGCGAGGCGGGTCCCGTTGGGATCTTGTTCGCGGCGTTGACGTCGACCTGCACACCACCTATCTTGAGCCACCCGCACTTATGTCTAGCGTCTAGACGGAAGTCACAAGGAGGTGACTGTGGCCGGACCAGGCCGGCTCTCCCGCCGGGCCCTGCTGCGCGGAGCGCTCGTCACGGGTACCGCGTCACTGCTCGGCGGTTGTACCGGGTTCGCCACCTCCGGCACCTCGGGGCTGACGTTCCTGTCCACCCAGTTCACGCCACTGGACGAGGCGGAGCGCTTCCGGGCCTTGCTGCGCAAGGGGTTCGACGGCGACGTCGGTTACGTCACCAGCGAGCCCGGCGCCTTCGTCACCCAGATCCGCAGCCAGGTCGAGGCCGGGGCGGTCCGGGCGAGCGTGATCGGCGGGTTGCACGGCGACCTCGCCCCGCTCGCGCCCAGCCACCTCGAGGACCTCACCGACATCGTCTCCGACTTCAGCTCGCTGGGCTGGCCGCCGGAGTACCTGGAGCTGGCGCGGGCGGGCACGGACCGGACCTGGTACGTGCCGTGGGCGCAGGCCAGCTACGTGCTCGCCACCCACGTGGACGCCCTGGCGCACCTGCCTTCCGGGGCCGACGCCGAGGACCTCAGCTACGACCAGCTGCTGGACTGGGCGATCGCGGCGCGGCGCGCCAACAACAACCGGCCGGTGCTCGGGTTGCCCGGCGGGCCGAAGGGGCTGCTGCACCGGTTCTTCCAGGGCTACCTGCTGCCGTCGTTCACCGGCGGGCAGGTCACCACGTTCCGCTCGCCGGAGGCCGTCACCGCCTGGGAGTACATGCGCGAGCTGTGGCGCAACTGCGCGCCCGCGAGCACCAACTACTCCCAGATGCAGGAGCCCATGGAGGCCGGTGAGGTCACCATCGGCTGGGACCACGTCGCGCGGCTGGTGAACGTGCCCAAGCGGGAGCCGGACAAGTGGCGGATGGTGCCCGCCCCGCGCGGGCCGAAGGGGCGCGGCTACATGGCCGTGCTGACCGGGCTGGCCATTCCCAAGGGAGCACCCGACCAGGACCAGGGGCGCCGGTTGATCGCCGCGCTCAGCCGGGCCGAGACGCAGATCGAACTGTTGCGCTCCAACGCTTTCTTCCCGACGGTGCGCACGCCCATCCCGGACGACCTGCCGCAGGCGATCCGGATGGAGGCGGGCGCGGTGGCCCGGCAGCGCGAGTCCAAGGGCGCGCTGCTGTCGCTGCCCCCGGTCGGCCTCAGCAGCCGGGAAGGCGAGCTGAACAAGGTCTTCCGCGACTGCTTCGAGACGATCGTGCTCAAGGGCGGGAACGTCCGGTCCACAGTGGACGCGCAGGCGCGCGTGATCAGCCAGCTGCTCACCGACGCCAAGGTCCCTTGCTGGGCACCGGATCCGCGCAGCACCGGCATCTGCGAGGTGAGGTGAGATGACCACTGTCCTGGAAAAGCCAGTGCGGAAACAGCCACAGCGCCTGGGAATCTCGCCGTGGTGGTTGCTCGCCCCGTCGACGGTGCTCCTGGTGCTGTTGTTCGGCTGGCCGTTGGTGCAGGGCATCCTCGCCGCCTTCCAGGCCGAGGGCGGCGCGTTCACCCTGGCCAACTGGGAGCGGCTCTTCGGCGACCCGTACTTCGTCGAGGCGTTGCTGAACACCTTGCTGCTCATCGTGATCGTCGTGCCGATCCAGCTCGTGCTCGCGGTCGGGATGACGCTGCTGATCCAGTCCAAGCCGAAGTTCGGCGGGCTGCACTTCTACGTCTGGGCCATCCCGCTGGCCGTTTCCGACCTCGCGGCTGGCCTGGTGTGGCTGACGGTCTTCGCCGACCGCGGTTACCTGAACTCGCTGCTCATCGGCCTCGGCCTGTCGGAGAACGGCATCGCCTGGCTGAACTACGACAACCCCACCACGATGCTGCTCGCGGTGGTGGTTGCGGAGATCTGGCGGGCCACCTCGATGGTCTTCGTGATCGTGGTCGCGGGCGTGCAGATGATGCCGCCGGACTACGACGAGGCCGCCCAGGTCTTCGGCGCCTCGGCGTGGCAGCGGCTGTGGCACGTCACGCTGCCGCTGCTGAAGCCGAGCCTCCAGGTGGCGCTCATCCTGCGCACGATCCTCGCGCTGCAAGCGTTCGCGGTCGCGCAGGCGCTCACCGGGCGCAACTTCCCGCTGCTGGTGGGGGAGACCTACCAGTGGTACGTCAACCTGCAGAACCCGGCGGTGGCGAGCGCGGTCGCGCTGGTGATCCTCGCGCTCTCGCTCGGAACCGCGGTCCTCTACATGCGCGCGCTGCGCCAGCCCTCCGCGGGAGGCCCCCGATGACGCGTCCGGCCGTCGACCTCACGCCGTTGCACAGGCGCAAGCGGCAGCGGGTGCTCGTGCAGCTCGCCTGCGTCGCGATCTCCACGTTCATGCTGCTGCCGATCGTGCTGATCGCGCTGTCCGCGCTGTCCTCGCGCACCGCGCTCACCGAGTTCCCGAAACCGTTGCTGCCCAGCGAGTTCTCCACTGAGAGCATCTCTGGCTTCATCGGCGGGGCCGGAGTGGTCCCCGCGTTCGGCAACTCCATGCTGGCCGGGGTGTACACAGTGGTGCTCTCGCTGCTGCTCGGCGCTCCCGCGGGATATGCGATCTCCCGCTTCAGCTTCCGCGGCCGCGACGCCTACCAGGTGCTCATCCTGCTGGTCCGCGCGTTGCCGATCGTGGTGCTCTCGGTGCCGCTGGCCACGATGTTCCTCCGGGTGGACATCGACGACACGGTCTTCGCCGTCACGCTGGTGCACACCGCGCTCGCGCTGCCGACGACGATCCTGATCACCGCGAGCATCTTCGTCGGCGTCCCCAAGGACGTCGAGGAGGCCGCGCTGATCTTCGGCTGCACCCCGGGACAGGCGATGCGCCGCGTCGTGCTGCCGATGGCGCTGCCGGGGCTCGCCGCGTCCTCCGTCTTCACGTTCGTGTTGTCCTGGAACGAAGTCCTCGGTGCGACCGTGCTGACGCTGGGGCACCGGACCCTGCCCGCGCAGGTGCTGTCCTCCCTGGCGGACTCGCCCAACGTCTACCGGTTCGCCGGGGGCTTCGTGCTGGTCCTGCCCGCGCTGCTGTTCATCCTCGTGATGCGCCGCTACCTGCTGAACATGTGGGGAACCACCCTGCGCTGAGCCAGCCGCCCCACTCACCGAGACGAGAGCACACGATGGCCGAGATCGAACTGCACAACCTGGTCAAGACCTACCCCGGCGGCACCACCAGGGCCACCGACGACGTCAGCCTGCACGTCGCCGACGGCGAGTTCATGGTGCTGCTCGGCCCGTCCGGCTGCGGCAAGACCACGCTGCTGCGCATGGTCGCGGGCCTGGAGCTGCCCGACGACGGGCAGGTCGTCATCGGCGGCAAGGACGTCACGTACCTGGAGCCGCGCAAGCGCAACCTGTCCATGGTGTTCCAGTCCTACGCGGTGTTCCCGCACCGCAAGGTCGGCGAGAACATCGGGTTCGGGCTGCGGATGCGCGGCGTGGACCCCGACGAGGTCAAGCGGAAGGTGGCCTGGGCGGCGGACCTGCTCCAGCTCACGCCGTACCTGGACCGCTACCCGGCCAAGCTCTCCGGCGGCCAGCGCCAGCGCGTCGCGGTGGCCAGGGCCATCGTGATGGACGCCGAGGTCCTGCTGATGGACGAGCCACTGTCCAATTTGGACGCCCTGCTGCGGCTGTCCTTCCGCGCCGAGCTGAAGAAGCTCGTCGCCGAGCTGGGCACCACCACGCTCTACGTGACCCACGACCAGGTGGAAGCGCTCTCGCTCGGCGATCGCGTCGCGGTGATGCGCCAGGGCCGGATCGCCCAGTGCGACGCGCCGACCACCGTCTACGACCTGCCTGCCGAGGAGTTCGTCGGCGGGTTCATCGGCAGCCCGCCGATGAACTTCCTCACCGGGACCGTCGTCGCGGGCGGCGACGGCGGTTTCCAGCTCGACCTCGGCGCGCACAGCGTGCCCGTCCCGGACGCCCTGAGCGGATTCTCCGGCCGCCAACTCCGGTTGGGCGTCCGGCCGGAGTCCTTCGGGGTCGCCGCCCGCAACGGCGACCCCGGAGGGCTCCCGGCCGAGCTGGAGGTCTTCGAGCCGCTGGGCTCCTCGGTGCTGCTGACGGTGGCGCTGGCCGGGCACCAGCTCAAGGTGCAGGCGCCGCCGACCTTCCGCGCCGAAGCGGGCGAGAGCCTGCGACTGAGCCTGCCGGCGGACCAGTGCCGCTGGTACGACCCGGAAACACACCTGCTGCTGGAGACCTCGTGACAGTTGTTTCACTGGCCGCCGACCACGCCACCGCGCGGGCCGACCGCCGGGACCTGCCGCCCAACCTGCTCGCCGCCAAAGCCGCGTACGTGTTGCGCGGCAACGACACCGGCGCACTGGTCACGGCGGCACCCCGGCTGTACCCGCACATGTGGAGCTGGGACGCGGCGTTCATCTCGATCGGCCTCGCGCACCTGGACGTCGGGCGCGCGGTCGCCGAGCTGGACACCCTGTTCGCCGCGCAGTGGAGCGGCGGGATGCTGCCGCACATCGTCTTCACCGAGGGCGGCGCCGACGAGTACTTCCCCGGCCCGGACCGCTGGGGCACCCACGAGCTCAACGACCAGGCGCCGAAGAACCCGCTGACCTCCGGGATCTGCCAGCCGCCCGCGCACGCCATCGCGGTCGGGCGGCTGCTGGAGATCGCCCGCCGCGGCGGCGCGGTGGACCGGGCCGAGGCCGAGGACTTCGTGCGCCGGTCCTGGCCCAAGCTCTACGCCTGGCACCGCTGGCTGGCCGAGCACCGCGACCCGGGCGGCGACGGCCTGCTCGCGGTGGTGCACGGCTGGGAGTCCGGCATGGACAACTCGCCGCGCTGGGACTCCGCGTACACGGGGGTGCGGCCGGGCGCCGACCTGCCGCCGTACGTGCGGCGGGACCTGCGGCTGGTGGCCGACGCCGGGATGCGGCCCTCGGACGCGGAGTACGACCGCTACCTGTGGCTGGTCGAGGAGATGCGCCGGGTCGGCTACGACCCCGGCCAGGTCGTCGCCACCTCCAGCTTCCTGGTCGGCGACGTGTTCCTGACCGCGATCTTCGCCATGGCCTGCGACGTCCTCGCCGAGCTCGGCGAGGAGTTCGGCGAACCCGCGACGCAGGTGGCGGCCCTGGAGGGCTGGGCGCGGCGGGCCCGCGCGGCCGTCGCGGCCACCGTGGACCCGGCGACCGGGCTGGCGCGGGACCGGGACTTCCGCTCCGGCAAGTGGATCGGCACCCGCACCATCGCCGGTTTCGCCCCGCTGCTCTGCGGCGGCCTCGACCGCCCGGCCGAGCGCGCCCTGTTGTCCATTTTGGACGGACCGGACTGGTGCGGGAACCCGGAGCTGACCGCGGCCCTGGTGCCGTCCACCTCGCCGGTCGACCCCGCCTTCCGCCCCCGGCAGTACTGGCGCGGCCCCCAGTGGCCGGTGATGGGCTGGCTCTTCGGCTGGTCCTTCGCGCGGCGGGGCTGGGCCGAGCGGGCCGAGCGGCACCGCGCGGAGGGGCTGCGGCTGTGCTCGGACGGGGCCTTCGCCGAGTACTACCATCCGCTGACCGGGGAGCCGCTGGGTAGCCTCGATCAATCCTGGACGGCGGCGGTTGTGCTCGATTGGCTCTGCTGAACCGCCAGATCGTGTGAACGTGACCCCGGTGCATTCACGGAGAGCACCGGGGTCGCGCCGTTCCCGAGTGCAATTTCACCGTGTTCCCCATCACGTGAACTGGGGCGATGGGAACGTCTCCGGAGATATCCCGGGGCCGTTTTCGCAGATCAGTCCCTGATCCGCCAAGGCCGCCCGATCGGCCGAAGGCATTCAGGCGTATCTCCGTAGACTTGCCGACGGCCAGGCAGACAACGGCACGAGGAGGGAAACGGTGACGCTGCTCGACTCCGTGCGGGGCCCCGCCGACCTGAAGCGTTTGACCCACGACGAGATGGTGACGCTCGCCGAGGAGATCCGGGCTTTCCTGGTCGACAAGGTTTCCCGCACCGGCGGCCACCTCGGCCCGAACCTGGGCGCCGTGGAGCTGACGCTGGCCGCGCACCGGGTCTTCGACTCGCCGCACGACCCGATCCTGTTCGACACCGGGCACCAGTCCTACGTGCACAAGATCGTCACCGGCCGGCAGGACTTCGCCGCGCTGCGGCAGAAGGGCGGCCTGTCCGGCTACCCCTCGCGGGCCGAGAGCGAACACGACTTCATCGAGAACAGCCACGCCTCCACCGTGCTGTCCTACGCCGACGGCCTCGCCAAGGCGTTCCAGCTGCGCGACACCCGCAGGCACGTGGTGGCCGTGGTCGGCGACGGCGCGCTCACCGGCGGCATGTGCTGGGAGGCGCTGAACAACATCGCCGGGGACAAGACCCGGCCGGTGGTGATCATCGTCAACGACAACGGCCGCTCGTACTCGCCGACCATCGGCGGGTTCGCCGACCACATGGCGACCCTGCGGCTGCGCCCCGGCTACGAGAAGCTGCTGGAGGACGGCAAGCGCACGCTGCAGAGCATGCCCGTGGTGGGCAAGCCGGTGTACGCGGCGCTGCACGCGGCCAAGCGCGGCATCAAGGACGCGCTCAGCCCCCAGGTGATGTTCGAGGACCTCGGCCTGAAGTACTTCGGCCCGGTCAACGGGCACGACATCGTCGCCATGGAGGCGGCGCTGGAGCGGGCGAAGTCCTTCGGCGGCCCGGTGATCGTGCACGCGGTGACCCGCAAGGGCATGGGCTACGCGCACGCCGAGAACCACGAGGCCGAGCAGATGCACGCCATCGACGTGATCGACGTGGCGACCGGCAAGCCGAAGAAGGTCGCCAAGCCCGGCTGGACCTCGGTGTTCGCCGACGAGATCGTCCGGATCGGCGCGGAGCGCGAGGACGTGGTCGCGATCACCGCCGCCATGCTCGGCCCGACCGGACTGGAGAAGTTCGCGCAGGCGTTCCCGTCGCGCTGCTACGACGTGGGCATCGCCGAGCAGCACGCGATGACCTCGGCGGCCGGTCTGGCCATGGGCGGCGTGCACCCGGTGTTCGCGGTGTACTCGACGTTCCTCAACCGCGCCTTCGACCAGCTGCTGATGGACGTGGCGCTGCACAAGCAGGGCGTCACCGTGGTGCTCGACCGCGCGGGTGTCACCGGCTCGGACGGCGCCAGCCACAACGGGATGTGGGACCTGTCCATCCTCGGCGTGATCCCCGGTATCCGGATCGCGGTGCCGCGCGACGCGGTGAGCCTGCGCGAGCAGCTGCGCGAGGCGGTCAAGGTGTCCGACGCCCCCACGGTGTTGCGCTACCCCAAGGGCGCCGTGATCCAGGAGGTGCCCGCGATCGAGCGCCGGGGTGTGCTGGACATCCTGCACCGCCCGTCCTCCGACGAGGGCCACGACGTGCTGCTCGTCGCCGTCGGCGCCTTCGGCGAGCTCGCCGTGGACGCCGCGCGTCGGTTGTCCGACCAGGGCATCGGCGTGACCGTGGTGGACCCGCGCTGGGTGGCCCCGGTCCCGCGGGAGCTGGTCGAGCTGGCCGCGGCGCACCGGATGGTGGTCACGGTCGAGGACGGTGGCCGCCACGGCGGTTTCGGCTGGACGCTGGCCGCCGCCATGCGCGACGCCGGACTGGTCATGCCCATGCGGGATCTGGCCATTCCCAACAGGTTCCTCGATCACGCCTCGCGCGATCAGATCCTCGCCGAGCTCGGCCTCACCGCGCAGGACGTCGCCCGCCAGGTCACCGAATGGGCTTCGGAGTACGTCCCCGAGGACGCCGAGATCCCGGTGCCGAAACTGAAGAAGTGATGAGAAGACCGCCCGGAGGCTCGATTCGTTGCTCCGGGCGGTCCTTTGTGGTCAGACCTGTGGCACCGTGGATGCCGTGCGAATCCTGGTGGTAGAGGACGAACAACCGCTCGCCGACGCGATCGCGCGTGGGCTGCGCCGCGAGGGCATGGCGGTCGATGTCGCCTACGACGGAGAGTCCGGTCACGAGAAGGTCAGCGTCA
This sequence comes from Allokutzneria sp. A3M-2-11 16, assembly GCF_024213555.1. Taxonomy (GTDB): domain Bacteria; phylum Actinomycetota; class Actinomycetes; order Mycobacteriales; family Pseudonocardiaceae; genus Allokutzneria. The sequence goes on from NZ_JANAVO010000014.1 coordinate 21,952, forward strand.
CCCGCTACGACGTGGTGGTGCTCGACCGCGACCTGCCGGGCATGTCCGGCGACGAGCTGTGCCGGATGATCGTGGGCTCCGAGGCGTTGAGCCGCGTGCTGATGCTCACCGCGAGCGGGGCGGTCGAGGACCGCGTCGCCGGGCTGTCCCTCGGCGCGGACGACTACCTCGCCAAGCCCTTCGCCTTCCCGGAGCTCGTCGCGCGGGTGCGGGCGCTCGGCCGTCGCGCCACCCCGGCCACGCCGCCCGTGCTCACCGCGGGCGACCTCGTGCTCGACCCGGCCAAGCGCCGGATCACCCGCTCCGGCAAGCCGATCGAGCTGACCCGCAAGGAGTTCGGCGTGCTGGAGGTGCTGCTCTCGGCGGGCGGCAAGGTGGTCAGCAGCGAGGAACTGCTGGAGCGGGTCTGGGACGAGAACGCCGACCCGTTCACCACGACGGTGCGGGTGACCGTGATGACCCTGCGCAAGAAGCTCGGCGAGCCTGGCATCATCGACACCGTGGTCGGCTCCGGCTACCGGGTGCCGGACGCGGTCCAGAGCGCGGGGGCCCCCGGCCACGACTAGGCGCGGTGGCCGAGCCGGTCGCCGCGTTCGGGTGTCTTCAAGTACGGCGAACCCCCTCGCCCACGGTCGCGAACCACAGCGAACCCCGGGCGGGGAACGGGGTTGGTGGTGGTTGACGACGCTCGCAATGGGGGTTCGCGGGACTTGAAGACCGTCCCACCCCCCGTGCGGTGAGGCTGAGAGAGGTCATGCGTCGTCGAGGTCCAGGACTGCGGGTCCGGCTCACCCTGCTCGCCACGGTCCTCGTGGCAGGCGTCAGCGCGCTCCTGCTGTGGCTGGGCTGGATGCTGGTGGGCAACGTCATCGGCAACGCTCCGAGCCTTCCGGCGGGCTCCACGGTCACCGTGCAGGGCACCGAGCTGACCGCCGAGCAGTTCTCCACGCTGCTGAGCGAGCGCGCCCGTGAGGAAGTCCTCGACGCCGGGGTGATCGCGTTCCTGTGCGTGGTCGCGGCGACGGCGCTGCTGGTGTGGACGGTCAGCGATCGCGTGCTCCGGCCCCTCCAGGAGGTCACCCACGCCGCCCGGCGGCTGTCCGTGGAGTCCCTCGGCGAGCGCATCGAGCTGACCGGCCCGCGCGATGAGGTCGCCGACCTCGCCGACACCTTCGACGAGATGCTGGACCGCCTCCAGGCGTCCTTCGAGGCGCAGCGGCGGTTCGTCGCCAACGCCTCGCACGAGCTGCGCACGCCGCTGGCCGTGGTGCGGACCGAGCTGGACGTGACGCTGTCCGACCCCGAGGCCGACACCGAGGAGCTGCGCCGGATGGCCGGGGTGGTCCGCCAGGCGACGCTCCGGGCGGAACAGCTGGTCGAGGGCCTGTTGTTGCTCGCCAAGACCGACGGCGGCGGGCTGGCCGTGCGCGAGGCGGTCGACCTGACGGTGCTGGTGACCAGTGCCTGGCACGCGGTCCGCGCGGAGGCGGCGCAGCGCGGTATCCAGGTCACCATGGACACCCGCCCCGAGCTGGTCGTCGGCGATCCGGCGCTGCTGGAGCGCGTCGCGGGGAACCTGCTGGAGAACGCGGTCCGGCACAACCTCGACGGCGGGTGGATCAAGGTCTCCGTCGGCGAGTGCGAGGGCCGCATCCGGCTGGCCGTGTCCTCCTCCGGCCCGGAACTTCCCCCGGCGCAGGTCCCGGAGCTGTTCGAGCCCTTCCGCCGCGGCGGTGTCGCCAGGACCGCCAAGCACGGCGCGGGCCTCGGCCTGTCCATCGTCCGCGCGGTGGTCAACGCCCACGGCGGCGACGTCCAGGCCGAGCCCGTGCTGGGCGGCGGGCTGGCGGTCCGCGTCCACCTCCCCACCGCCACCGCGACGCTCTAGGTCCACGTCCCGAACCCGCATCGCGCCGTGGCGCCGTAGTTCGGGCGTCTTCAAGACCCCCCAACCCCCACCCGAAACGTCTTTAACCGCCCCCAACCTCCCAGCCACGAGCCGAGGTTTGTCGTCGTTTGAGACCGCTGGGGCGGGGGTCCGGTGTACTTGAAGACCGGAGAACCCCGGCGGCCAGGTGTGATCGTGTTGGACAGAGTGTCCGAGTTGGACGTAGTGTCCAGAGCGTGGATGATCGGGTGGAGCGGTACGGGCCCGCGTGCGCGGCGATCGCCGCGTTGCTGAGCCCGCACGCCGAGGTGGTGCTGCACGATCCGGACGAGGACGTGGTGCTCGCCGTGTGGAACCCGTTCTCCGGGCGCGAGGCGGGAGACCCGTCGCTGCTCGGGGAGCTGGACGAGGTGCGACCCGGCCCGGACGGCGTGTTCGGGCCGTACCCGAAGGTGCTCGCGGACGGGCGGACGCTCTCCTCGGTGACCGCGATGCTGCGCGATCCCGACGCGGTGCTGTGCGTCAACCTCGACCGAGGTCCGTTCGAGCAGGCCGCCGCGCTGCTGGCGGCCTTCGCCGCGCCCGTGGCGCCGAGGCCGGAGCCGTTGTTCGAGCACGACTGGTTCGACCGCGTGAACGAGGTCGTGGGGTCGTCGGTGCGGCTGCGCGGCCCGGTGGAGCGGTGGGGCAAGCCCGATCGGCTCGCGGTTCTGTCCGAATTGGACAGTTCCGGTGTGTTCGCTGTCCGCCGCGCCGCGCCCGAGGTCGCGCGAGCGCTGAAGGTGTCCCGCTCGACCGTTTACGCCCTGCTCGCCGAAGTCCGTGGGGAGAAGCCATGACCACGTTGCCCGCGTTCAAGCTGGAGGCGTTCTTCTCGAAGTGGGAGTTCACCGCCCGCTACCACCTCAGCGCCTCCGACGCGCAGACCACGTCGATGGCCGATCTGGTCGCGATGGCCGACGCCGATGACCGCGCGGCGTGGGAGAACCTGGACCTCGGCTACACGCAGACCTTCGGGGACCCGTTGCTGCGCAAGGCGATCGCGGAGACCTTCGAGCACGTGGAAGCCGAGGACGTGATCACCTTCGCCGGAGCGCAGGAGGGCGTGCTGCTCGGGCTCCAGGTGCTGTTGGGCCCCGGGGACCACGCCGTCGTCGTCACGCCGTGCTACCAGTCGGCCGAGACGATCGCGCTGTCGCTGTGCGAGGTCACCGGTGTGGCGCTGCGCCCGGAGCGCGACTGGGCGCTCGACCTCGACGAGCTGACCGCCGCGCTGCGGCCGGAGACACGCTTGGTGTACATCAACTTCCCCAACAACCCAACGGGAAAGTTGTTGTCGCACAATGACTTCAAGGCAATCGTCGAACTCTGTGACGCGCGCGGGATCGTGCTGTTCAGCGACGAGGTCCACCGTGGACTGGAACTCGACCCGGCGCGGACCCTGGCGCAGGCCGCCGACCTGTCGCAGCGCGCGATGTCCCTCGGCGTGACGTCGAAGGCGCTCGGCCTGCCGGGACTGCGGGTCGGCTGGATCGCCTGCCGGGACAAGGAAATCCTCGCCCGCCTGGAACTCGCGAAGCACTACACGACGATCTGCACGAGCGCGCCGAGCGAGGTGCTCGCGCGCATCGCCATCAAGGCCCGTGATCGCCTGCTGGCGAGGAACCGGGAGCTGGTGACGAGGAACCTCCAGATCTTCGGGGACTTCTTCGCGGAGTTCGCCGATCTCTTCGAGTGGTCCGCGCCGGACGGCGGATGCGTCGCCTTCCCGCGTTACCGCGGCGGGGAAGGGATCGAGCAGTTCTGCGGCAGGCTCGTCGAGGAGACCGGTGTGCTGCTGGTGCCCTCGACCATCTTCGCCTCGGAGCTCACACCGACACCGGCCGACCGTTTCCGCATCGGCATCGGCCGGTCCGATCCTGAGCCCGCGCTGGCGGCGTTCTCCGGCTGGCTGCGGGACCACCCGCACGCGTGATCCCCGGGCGGGTGAGCCTGGTTGCCCTTCTCCCCGGCGCACTCCAGGCTTCCCGCCATGATCACGAAGATGACCCGGACCCTGGTGGCCGGAGCGCTCGGGCTCGCCCTCGCCGGTGCCACCGCCCCGGTCGCCGTCGCGGCACCGCCCGCCCCGATCGAGGTCACCAAGGAGGCCAAGCTCGTCAAGAACGGCGCCGCGGCCATGATCGAGGGCACCTACGACTGCAAGGGCGGTCCGGTCGACCTCCTGGTCGACGTCGCGCAGAAGGGGAACGCGCAGGGCAAGGGCAAGGGCGAGAAGCTCGAGTGCACGAAGGCCGAGCGCGCCGCCGGCAAGCCCAAGAAGTGGAAGGTCACCGTGCCGGTGCAGAGCCGGGGTGGCCTGTTCATCGCGGCGTCGGCCTACGTCTCGGTCCGCATGTGCGGCACGGGCACGCTGAACGTCTTCGCCAGCCTCAACCTCTGGGTCAACCTCCGCTTCTGAACGCGGCCCGCGATCGGCGTGGCCGGTGTTCCGGCCCGCCGATCGCCCGGCGGCCCGCTGCGTGACCCCAAGTTTCTAACGTTGGTAGACAGCCTCCTCTCGCGGGCGATAGCGTCCCCTCCGATCGAAATCTAACGTTGATCGGAACTGGGGAAGGTATGTCTTGAGGAAACGTGTCCTCTCATTGGCGGTGACCGCCGCCGTCGCGATGTCGGGCTGGACGCACGCCGCCGGGGCCGCGGAGTCGATCGGCTGGACCGAGTGCGGAACCGAGTTCAAGGGCGAGTGCGCCGAGATCGAGGTTCCGATCGACTGGGCGAAGCCGACCGGCGAGAAGTTCAAGTTGGCGATCGGCCGTCTGCCCGCGCTGGATCCGAAGAAGCGCATCGGCGTGCTGTTCGGGGCGGCCGGTGGTCCCGGCCTGTCGGGGATCGACCGCTACATCACGGGGCGTCGTATTCCCGACAACAGCCCCCTTCGTCAGTACTTCGACATCGTGAGCTTCGACCCGCGTGGCGTCTCGCGCAGTCACGAGGTTCGGTGCAGCTCGGAGCTGGTGAACAAGCCGAAATGGGAAATTCCGAAGAACGAGGCGCAGTTCCAGGCGCTCAAGGATCTCAACGCCGCCGTCGCCGCGGACTGCCGCAACCACACCGGTCCGCTGTTCGACCACCTGGACACCGTGAGTGCGACCCGTGACATCGACGCAGTGCGCGCTGCGCTCGGTGAGGAGAAGCTTTCTTTCTACGGCTCGTCGTACGGCACAATGCTCGGCCAGCAGTACGCCGAGCTGTTCCCGGCCCGGATTCGGGCGAGCGTGCTGGACTCCAATGTGGACCACAGCATCTCCTCGGCCTACGAGTACCTGCGGACCACCGCTGAGGAGTTGGAGCGCTCGCTCGGGGAGTTCGCCGGGTGGTGCGCTCGCACCGCGGCGTGTGCGCTGCACGGACGCGACGTCATCGCGGTCTGGGACGGCCTGCACAGCCGTGCCGTCGCCGGGACGCTGTACGAACCGGACAGCGGCGTGCAGCTCAAGCCCGAGTCACTGCGCGGCGGACTGGACGCGGCGATGTACACGCCGTCGCGTGACTGGTTCGCGCTGGCCGATCGCTTCGCCAAGATGGACGCCGCACCGAGCACGCGGTTGGCTGTCCCCGGCCCTGCGGAGCTCACGGAGAACAGCCACCAGGCGATCTGGTGCTCGGACTTCCACTGGAACATCAACACCTTCGCGGAGTTCGACGCCCACCTGAAGCGGGTGGAGCGCGAGGTCGCCCCGCACGCGAAGCTGTCCCCGTGGTGGACGGACGTGGGCTGGTGCCTGGGCTGGACGGGGCCGGTGAACAACCCGCAGCACAAGCTGAAGATCAAGAATGTGCCGCCGATGCTGTTGACCACCTCGCGCTTCGACGTGGCCGCGCCGCTGTCGTGGAACCTCGCGGTGCACCGGCAGATCCCCAACTCGGTGTTGCTGCACTACGACGGCGCCGGTCACGGTCAGCGCGTCAACAGCAAGTGCGCTTGGAAGCACATGACCGACTACATGATCACGCTGACCACTCCGCCACCGAACACGCACTGCCCGGCGGAGTACCCGACAACGCCGCCCACGGCCGCGTCGACCAGGGCTGCCGAGCGGCCCGCGTTCCGGGACTGACCGACGGTCAAGGTTCCAGCGGCTCCGCCGGGTTGCTGAGATAAGCCCGGCGGAGCAAGGAGTTCAGCTCTTCGTCCACAGTGAACTCAGCTTCGTCCACCGACGCGATCGGCTGCGTGGCGATGGCCTCGTTGGTCGCGAACGCCGACCGGAACCCCGGCAGGTCCGACAACGTCAGCCGCCGTGTCTCCACCGGTACGCCGAGCTGCCGCAAACCCTTGCACACCAACCGGATCGCGATTCCGGGCAGTGCGGGCGCCGAGGGCAGCACGACACGTGAGCCGTCGTAGAAGCCGACGTTCCACACCGTGCCCTCGGAGATGTGCCCGGAGCGGTTGACGAACAGGGCGTCATCGTGGCCTGCGAGCCGCGCCAGCCTCCGCTGCAACAGCAGGCCAAAGGTGCCGACGTGCTTCACGTGTGGCAGATCCCGTTCGTACACAACGGATCTGAGCCGCATCGCGGTGTCCGGCCACGGCGCCGCCGGGCGCACGGTGACCAACGTCGTCGGTGCCACGATATTGTCCAAAGTGGACATTGTGACGTCGGGGGAGAACACGTTCACCCTGACGTTCACCGGGTCCGTGCGATCGCCCAGCTCCGCGCGGACGGCCGCCCTGACCACCGCCGCGTCCAGGCCCTCGCCGAACACCAGCCGCGCGTCGCGGTCCAGCCGCTCCAGGTGCAGCCCGAGCCCGCGGATCCGGCCGTTCTCCGCCCGCATCGCGGTGAAGTGGCCGTAGTTGAAGACCGCGACCGTCCGTGCGGCGTCCATGTCGTTCACCCCAGTTCCGCGAGATCGGCGAATACGGCGAATGGTGCCGAGGTGACCAGCCTGTCGGTATGGGCCCCGGCGGACTTGTAGCGCCCGGCAACGGGATCGAGCCGATCGGGAGACACCACCTCGACGACCAGAAGGCAGTGTTCGGGGCGCAGCACCTCGTCGTCTGGCGGCCGGGAGTCGTAGACGACGACATCCGGGCGACGATTCAGCAGCGGGATCTCTCGCAGCCGGAGATCCATGTTGGTGACGACGGAATGGGCGACACTGCGGTTGGCCGCCAGCAGGTTGGCCACACCGCGGGCGACGGCCTGGTGCGAACGACGCGGAGCGGGCCGCACGAGCACAGCCCCGTCGATGATCTCGATCCGGCGGCAGGTTTCCTCGGGCAGCTGCGCGTACTCGGCGCCGGTAACGCCGTCGGGGAGCTGCGCCAGCCAGTCGGCCAGGACGGTCGTCGGGGTCGCTCTCATCGCAGGGCCAGCGTAACGCGAGAGCCCGGTCCGACCAGGCGGACCGGGCTCTCGCGCGGGGGACGGGACTACGCCGGGACGTCGGCCACGCCGGGGGCGAGGAAACGCGATCCGGTGACCTTCTCCGAGATGCCGGAGCGGTCCAGGTACGGGGTGATGCCGCCGAGCCAGAACGGCCAGCCCGCGCCGAGGATCATGCACAGGTCGATGTCCTGGGGCTCGGCCACGACGCCCTCGTCCAGCATGAGCTTGATCTCCTCGGCGAGCGCCTCCAGGGCCCGCGTCTTGACCTGCTCACCGGTCAGCGGGGAGTCGCCGAGCTTCCACAGCGCCGCGACCTCGGGGTCGACGCTCTGGTTGCCCTGCGCGTCCCACTGCCACACCGCGGCCTTGCCCGCGGCCACGAACGCCTTCATGTTCTCGCTGACGGCGAAGCGGTCCGGGAACGCCGCGTGCATCGTCTCGGACACGTGCAGCGCCACCGCCGGGCCCACCAGCTGCAGCAGGATCAGCGGGCTCATCGGCAGGCCGAGCGGCTCGGTCGCCTTGTCCGCCACCTCGAACGGGGTGCCCTCGTCCACCGAGCGCAGCACCTCGCCCATGAAGCGGGTCAGCAGCCGGTTCACCACGAACGACGGCGCGTCCTTGACCAGCACGCTGGACTTCTTCAGCTGCTTGCCGGTGGCGAAGGCCGTGGCGAGCGTGGCGTCGTCGGTCTGGTCCGCGCGCACGATCTCCAGCAGCGGCATCACCGCGACGGGGTTGAAGAAGTGGAAACCGACGACCCGCTCCGGGTGCGCCAGCTTCGAGGCCATCTCGGTGATCGGCAGCGAGGAGGTGTTGGTCGCCAGCACGCACTCGGCGGTGACGTGCTCCTCCAGCTCCGCGAACACCTGCTGCTTGACGGCCAGGTCCTCGAACACGGCCTCGATCACGAAGTCCGCGTCGGAGAAGGCCGCCTTGTCCAGCGAGCCGGTCACCAGCGCCTTGAGCCGGTTGGCCTCGTCGGGCGAGACGCGGCCCTTGCCGAGCAGCTTGTCGACCTCGCCGTGCACGTAGCCGACACCCTTGTCCAGGCGGGCCTGGTCGATGTCGGTGAGCACCACGGGCACGTGCAGGCGGCGGGCGAACAGCAGCGCCATCTGCCCGGCCATCAGGCCCGCGCCGACGACGCCGACCTTGGTCACCGGGCGGGCGAGGCTCTTGTCCGGCGCGCCGACCGGCCGCTTGGCCCGCTTCTGCACCAGGTTGAACGAGTACAGCCCGGCACGCAGCTCGTCGGTCATCAGCAGGTCGGCCAGCGCCTCGTCCTCGGCGGCGAAGCCGCGGTCGAGGTCGTTCTCGCGGGCCAGCTCCAACAGCTCAAGCGCCTTGTACGGGCCCGGCGCGGCACCGCGGGTCCTGCCGTCCACGATCGCCCTGCCGCGCTCCAGAGCGGCGTCCCAGCCCGCGCCGCGGTCGATCTCCGGGCGCTCCGGGGTGACGGAGCCGGACGCGACACGGGCCGCCCACAGCAGCGACTGCTCCAGGTAGTCGGCCGAGTCGAACAGCTCGTCGAAGATGCCGAGTTCCTTGGCCTGCTTCGGCTTGAGCATCCTGTTCTGGTTGAGCGCGTTCTCCAGGACGACCGTCACGGCCTTGTCCGGGCCGATCAGGTTCGGCAGCAGCTGCGTGCCGCCCCAGCCCGGGACCAGGCCCAGGAAGCACTCCGGCAGCGAGATCGCCGCGGCGTTGGAGGACACGGTCCGGTAGTGGCAGTGCAGCGCGATCTCCAGGCCACCGCCCATGGCGGCGCCGTTGACGAACGCGAAGGTCGGCACCGAGGAGTCGCGCAGGCGGCGGAACACCGCGTGCCCGAGCCGCCCGATCGCCAGCGCCTGCTCGCGGCCCTCGACCTTGACGACGCCCGTCAAGTCCGCGCCGACGGCGAAGACGAACGGCTTGCCGGTGACCGCGATCGCGGCCGGGGCACCCGCGAACGCCTCGTCCAGCGCGGCGTCCAGGCTGGCCAGCCCGCCCGGTCCGAACGTGGACGGCTTGGTGTGGTCGAAGCCGTTGTCCAGGGTGATCAGCGCCAGCCTGCCGTCAAGACCCGGCACGTTCACGAACTTGGTGACGGCCTTGGTGACGACCTCTTCGGGGTCCGCGACGGCGGTGACCCCGGCAGCGGTCACGGTGGTTGCCTCGCTCACTTGCCCTCCCACGCCGGGTTCTCCCAGATGACCGTTCCGCCCATGCCGATGCCGATGCACATGGTGGTGATGCCGTAGCGCACGTCCGGGCGCTCGGCGAAGTGCCGCGACAGCTGGGTCATCAGCCGCACGCCCGAGGAGGCCAGCGGGTGGCCGCAGGCGATCGCGCCGCCCCACGGGTTGACCCGCGGGTCGTCGTCGGAGATGCCGAAGTGGTCGAGGAAGGCCAGCACCTGCACGGCGAATGCCTCGTTGACCTCGAACAGGCCGATGTCGTCGATGGACAGCCCGGTGCGCTCCAGCGCCTTCTCCGTCGCCGGGACCGGGCCGACGCCCATCACCTCGGGGTCCACGCCCGCGAAGGCGTAGCCGACCAGGCGCATGCCGACCGGAAGGCCCAGCTCCCGCGCGGTGGCCTCGTCGGCCAGTACGCACGCGGTGGCGCCGTCGTTGAGCCCGGCCGCGTTGCCCGCGGTGACCCGGCCGTGCGGCCGGAAGGGGGTCTTCAGCGCCGCCAGGGTCTCCACGGTGGTGCCGGGGCGCGGCGGCTCGTCGGCGCCCGCGAGGCCCCAGCCGCTCTCGGCGGAGCGTGTGGCGACCGGGACCAGGTCCGCGGCGATCTTCCCGGCCCGGTGCGCCTCGTCGTAGCGCGCCTGGGACGCGGCGGCGTAGCGGTCGGCGCGCTCCTTGGAGATGTGCGGGAAGCGGTCGTGCAGGTTCTCCGCGGTCTGGCCCATGACCAGCGCGGAGGTGTCCACGATCTTGTCGGCCAGGAAGCGCGGGTTGGGGTCCACGCCCTCGCCCATCGGGTGGCGGCCCATGTGCTCGACGCCGCCCGCGATGGCCACGTCGTAGGCGCCGAAGGCGATACCGCCCGCGACCGAGGTCACGGCGGTCATCGCGCCCGCGCACATCCGGTCGATCGAGTAGCCGGGCACCGAGCGCGGCAGCCCGGCGAGCAGCGCGGCGGTCCGGCCGATGGTCAGGCCCTGGTCGCCGATCTGCGTGGTGGCGGCGATGGCCACCTCGTCGACGCGCTCCGGAGGCAGCTCCGGGTGCCGCCGCAGCAGTTCGCGAATGACCTTGACGACGAGGTCGTCGGCGCGGGTCTCGGCGTACATGCCCTTCGGACCGGCCTTGCCGAACGGCGTGCGCACGCCGTCGACGAAGACCACGTCCCGAACGGCGCGCCCCGCGATGGCAGGTGCGGCCACGGCGTGCTCCTCACTCGGGGTGGAAACTCGGGGTACTGGGATAACTGGCACAGCCCGGTATTACCGACCGGTAACCACCACTCTAGCGGGCCCTACCCGCCGGTAACCACCGGCGGGTACCTGTCTGCCGCGTCACAGCTCAGGAGTTGGCGGGCTTCGTCCCCAGCGCGGTCGTCAGCAGGCCCGAGGCCAGGCCGATCTGCCAGTTCCTGGCGCCACCCTTGGCAAGGGCCTCCCGCACCGCGTCCTCGGTGAGCTGCTCCGGCGGCTGCCAGCACAGCCTGCGCACCAGCTCCGGCTGGAGCATGTTCTCCACCGGCATCCGCAGCCCCTTGGCGCGCTCGGTCAGCGCGGCGCGCGCCGCCTGCAACCGCGCGGCCGCGGCCGGATCGCGCTCGGCCCAGCGGTTGGGCGGCGGCGGGCCGTCGTGCGGGGGAGACGGATCGGGCAGATCGGCCTTGGCCAGCACGCGTGCTTCGCGCAGCGCACCCGCCCAGACGTCCACCTGGCGCCGTTGGGCGCGTCCGCGGAACACGGGCAGCCCCAGCAGCTCCCGCTCGCCTGGCGGGTCGTTCAGGGCCGCTTCGACGATCGCGGCGTCCGGCAGCACCCGGCCCGGGGCGATGTCGCGCTGCCGCGCCAGGCCGTCCCGCGCCTGCCACAGCGCCCTGGCCGCGGCGTACTGCCGGGGCGAGCGCAGCTTGTGGATGCCGGAGGTGCGGCGCCAGGGCTCGGCCCGGGGACCGGGAGGGGGCGCTGTGCGCACCGCCTCGAACTCCTCGAGCGCCCAGTCCAGCTTGTCCTGGGCGACGAGCTCCTTCTCCAGACGATTGCGCAGCTCGATGAGCAGTTCGACGTCCAGCGCGGCGTAGGAGAGCCACTCCTCCGGCAGCGGGCGGCGGGACCAGTCGGCCGCGCCGTGACCCTTCTCCAGCCGGTAGCCCAGCAGCCGCTCGACCAGCGCGCCCAGCGCGACCCGCTCGAAACCGCACAGCCTGCCCGCCAGCTCGGTGTCGAACAGCCCGCCCGGCCGCAGGTCCAGCTCGGCCAGGCAGGGCAGGTCCTGCGAGGCGGCGTGCAGCACCCAGTCCGCGCCGTTGATCAGCTCGCCGAGCACGGCGATGTCGGAGCCCAGCGGGATCGGGTCGACCAGCACCGACCCGGCGCCCTCGCGCCGCAGCTGCACCAGGTAGGCCCGCTGGGAGTAGCGGTAGCCGGAGGCGCGTTCGGTGTCCACGGCGTACGGGCCGTGGCCGGCGGCGAGCCGGGTCACCGCCGCCCGCAGCGCGGGCAGCGTTTCGACCACCGCTGGCACCCCCTCCGCCGGCCGGGTCAGCGGCACCGGTTCGGCGTCGGGCGATGCTGGGTCTGAGGAGAGCGCGGGTGAGCCTGAATCCACGCCGTAAGACCTTATGCGCCCGACCGCCCGGTCAGCAGCGGGAGACTCAAAGCTCTGAGGTACTTCCGGGCAGGAATCATCCACAGATGTCCTTCCCGCCCCCGTCGGAGTGAACGGGAACGCCCCGCCCGCCCGGACAGGAGGTGTCCGGAAAAGCCCTGGTGGGGGGTATGCGGGCATGACGAAAAGCGGGACCTCGCACGTACCGCGCGTACGCTACGAGGTCACGCCATCGTCCGACCCGGTACCGGGCACGCGCAGATCGCGATCACGTGCCCGGCCAGGCGTGTCTTGCCCTCCCCCTCGCCGAGGGGTTCAGCGGATCACGCCGGCCCGCATGGCCAGCGCAACCATCTGTGCTCTGTCACCGGTACCCAGCTTGCGCCCTATCCGCGACAGGTGAGACTTCACCGTGAGCGCCGACAGGTTGAGTGCCTCGCCGATCTCCTTGTTCGATCGGCCATCGGCAACCAGCTGCAGAACCTCGACCTCACGCGCGGAGAGTTCCCGCGGCGTGTTGTCCGTACCGGGAACCCGGGTACCGGCCGCGAGGACCGGAGCCACACTGGGATCGGCATAAACGCCGCCCTCGAGGACCCTGCGCACCCCATCGGTGACCACCATCGGTGAGGCCGACTTCAGCAGGTAGGCCTGTGCGCCTGCCTGGAAAGCGGCCCGTACCGCGTACGGGTCGTCAGAGGATGCCAGGACCACGATTCGAGGCCAGCCCTGGGCACGAAGCTCCGTGACCAGGTCGATGCCACTCCCGTCCGGGAGCCCGAGGTCGAGGATCGCGAGGTCGCACGGACCCGTGGCGAGCGCACGCGCCCTCGCCTCGGCCACCGATGCGGCCTCGTGCACCGTGCCGGCTCCCATCTGCATGAGTCGGGCCGCGATGGCCTCCCTCAGCAGTGGGTGGTCATCGACCACCAGCACCGAAAACAGCTCTTCCCGCGGGTGCGGGACCATGTTCGCCGGCATGGTGCCGGCTGGCGTGGTACGAACGGCCTGTCCTAAGCCGACGGCAGCCACGTCACTACCTCCCTGGAGTCGGTCGTGCCCCCCGACCGGCACCGGGACTTTCGACCGATCGGCCGCGCCACCGATCCACCGAAAGTGGTGTCGTCGGAGGCAGCGTAGCCGCCCGAGAGGGTAAGCGGGACGATCAATTGGGTATCTGTCCCGATCGGGTTGTGACTTTGCTGCGCTCTGATCACACGATCGGGGGTTCCCGGCGGGGGTGGTTAACGTCTCGCCGCGATCGAGCGAATACAAGGAGTTGTGGTGCTAACAGACCGGGCCCTGACGATGTCCAGAGAGGTCCTCCGGACCGCTCCGATCCTCGACGGCCACAACGATCTGCCGTGGGCCCTGCGCAAGATCGCGGGCGGGGATCCGGTCGCCGCGGCCTCGGTGCTGGACCTCCGCGTGGCGGGGACCGAGACGCACACCGACATCGCGCGGCTGCGGCGCGGCGGCGTCGGCGCGCAGTTCTGGTCGGTCTACGTGCCCTGCGGGTTCACCGGTCACAGCGCTGTGACGGCGGTGCTGGAGCAGGTCGAGCTGGTGCACGACCTCGCGGCCCGTTATCCCCAGGACCTCCGCATCGCCTATACCGCCCACGAGGTGGAGACGGCGATGGCGGACGGGAAGGTTGCATCCCTTCTCGGAGCGGAGGGCGGGCACTGTATCGCGGAATCGCTCGGGGCGCTCCGCGCGCTGTTCCGCCTGGGTGTGCGGTACATGACGCTCACCCACAACGACAACGTCCCGTGGGCCGACTCGGCCACCGACGAGCCCGCGGCGGGCGGCCTGACCGGCTTCGGCCGGGAGGTGGTCGGGGAGATGAACCGGCTGGGCATGCTGGTCGACCTGTCCCACGTGGCGCCGTCGACGATGCGCGACGCCCTGGACACCTCGGTCGCCCCGGTGATCTTCAGCCACTCCTCCTGCCGCGCGGTCGCCGACCACGTGCGCAACGTGCCCGACGACGTGCTGGCCCGGCTGGCGGGCAACGGCGGGGTCTGCATGGTCACCTTCGTGCCGAAGTTCGTCTCCGAGGAGCTGGCCGCCTGGGACGCCGACCTCAAGGCCGAGCTGGTGCGGGACGGCAAGGACCCCGAGGACGACGCGGTGTGGGCCGAGGGCAGGCTCGCCCGGGACGCCAGGATCGCCCGGCCCAAGGTCACCATCGAGACGATCGTCAAGCACGTGGAGCACGCCCGCGAGGTCGCCGGGATCGACCACATCGGCCTCGGCGGCGACTACGACGGGGTCAGCGAGCTGCCCGAGGGCCTTGAGGACGTTTCCGGGTACCCGGCACTGATCGCGGCGCTGCTGGAGCGCTCCTGGAGCCCGGAGGACTGCGCCAAGCTCGCCTCGCGCAATGCGCTGCGGGTCCTGCGCGACGCCGAACAGGTCGCCGCCCGCCTCCAGCGGACCCAGCTCTAGCAGTTGGCCTTCCGCTGGCCGAAGAGCGTCACGCCCGCGGGAGGAAGGCCCGCCGCGCTGGCCAGGAGTTCGCAGAACGCCTGGCCGTGCGCGGCGAGGCGGGTGTCCAGTGCGGTCCAGGAGCCGCGCAGTTCCAGGTCGTGGGTGTGGGTCGGCCCGGCGATGTCGCCGAAGCGGGCCGAGGAGGTCTGGGTGACGGTCCCGCCCAGCGCCGTCCAGTCCGCCCCGCAGGTCTCCAGGGCGTCGGTCAGCCAGGACCAGCCCACCTCGGGCAGCAGCGGGTCGCCCGCCAGCTCGGTGTCCAGCTCCGCGCGCACGAGGACGACCAGCCGGAGCACCCCGTCCCACGCCTGGGCTCCGTCGGGGTCGTGCAGCAGCACCAGCCTGCCCGTCGCCAGCTCGCCCGCGGGGCCATCGACCTCCGCGCTGAGCGCGTACGCCCAGGGCGCCAGGCGTTGCGGTGCCTTGACCTCACTGACGTCCATCTCGGGCCGCGGCTGCACCGACCGCAGTGCGGCCACCGCCTCCCGGAAAACCTCGGGCTCCGCCGATATCCCGGTCACCCGGCCGACTCTAGGGCGAGAGCGCGCACGACGGCCGTAGGCCACGCCGGTGACCGGGCGTGGGACCATAACGGGGCGATGACAACTCCAGTTGCGGTCTCCGCCCGCCGAGACCTTTCCCAGGCACCACTGCTGGTCGCCGCGCGTGGCGGCGCGCCGGCGCACACGCCCGTCTGGTTCATGCGCCAGGCGGGCCGCTCCCTCCCGGAGTACCGCGAGGTCCGCAAGGGCACCGCGATGCTGGAGGCGTGCATGACGCCGGACCTGGTCTGCGAGATCACCATGCAGCCGATCCGCAGGCACGGCGTGGACGCGGCGATCCTGTTCAGCGACATCGTGGTGCCGCTCGCGGCGGCGGGCATCGGCGTGGAGATCGTCGCCGGGGTGGGCCCGGTCGTCGCCGAGCCGGTGCGCACGGTCGCCGACGTCGAGGCGCTGCCGAAGCTCGCCCTCGACCAGGTCGCGCCGGTCGCGGACGCCGTGCGGCTGCTGACCGCCGAGCTGGGCGAGACGCCGCTCATCGGCTTCGCGGGCGCGCCGTTCACGCTGGCCTCCTACCTCATCGAGGGCGGACCGAGCCGCAACCACGAGCGCACCAAGGCTTTGATGCACTCCGACCCGCGGACCTGGCACGCGCTGCTGGGCGCGCTGGCGGAGATCGCCGCGACCTTCCTGCGCGCGCAGCTGGACGCCGGGGTGGACGCGGTGCAGCTGTTCGACTCCTGGGCGGGCGCGCTCTCGGAGCGGGACTACCGCGAGTTCGTGCTGCCGCACTCCGAGCGCGTGCTCGGCGAGCTGGCGGGCGCTGGCGTGCCGCGCGTGCACTTCGGGGTCGGCACCGGTGAGCTGCTGCCCGCGATGCGCGAGGCCGGGGCGGACGTGGTCGGCGTCGACTGGCGCATCCCGCTGGACGAGGCGGTCCGCCGCCTGGTCGCGGCGGCGCCGGAGCTGCCCGTGCCGGTGGTGCAGGGCAACCTCGACCCCGCGCTGCTCACCGCCGAGTGGGACGCGCTGGAGCGCGAGGTCCGCCGCATCCACGCCGAGGGCAAGGCGGCGCGCGGGCACATCTTCAACCTGGGCCACGGCGTGCTGCCGGACACCGATCCCACGGTGATCACCAGGGTCGTCGAGCTGATCCACTCGCTGTAGGTCGCGGATGCGTGTCGGGGTTGTCGGAGGCGGCGTCGCGGGGCTGACGGCCGCGTACGAGGTGCGGCGGCAGCTCGGCGACGCGGTGTCGATCACCGTCTTCGACCAGGCCGACCGGGTCGGCGGCAAGCTGCGCACGGTGGAGCTGGCCGGGCGGCGCGTCGACGTTGGCGCCGAGGCGTTCGTCAGTCGTCGGCCGGAGGCGTTCGACCTGGTCAACGAGCTGGGGTTGAACACAGAACTGGTGCACCCGACGACCGGGGTCGCGCCCGCCGTGCGCGCGGGTGGCCGGACGGTCGGCCTGCCGCCCAGGACGTTCCTCGGCGTACCGGCCGATCCGGCGAAGCTGTCCGCGGTGCTCTCGCCCGAGGGCGTCGCCCTGGCCATGGCCGAGGCGGAGCTGCCGCCGGTGGAGTGGGGCGACGGCGACGCGTCCGTGGGGCGGTTGCTGTCCGAGCGGTTCGGGCCCGAGGTGGTCCAGCGGCTCGTCGAACCGTTGCTCGGCGGGGTCTACGCGGGCCGAGCCGACGATCTGGGCGTGCGGGCCACGATGATCCCGCTGGCCGAGGCGCTCGACCGGGGCGCGACCTCGCTGACCGCCGCCGCGAACGCCGCTGTGGGCCCTCCGCCCGCGCCGGGCACCACCCGGCCGCCGGTGTTCGGCACGCTGCGCGAGGGGCTTGGCGGGCTCACCGACGCCCTCGCCGCGCATTCCGGGGCGGAGATCCGCGGGCGCACCACGGTCCGGGCGCTGCACCGCACTCCGGCGGGCTGGCGGGTGGAGACGGGCCCCGCGCCCTCGCCGGAGTTCTTCGAGTTCGACGCCGTGGTGGTCGCTGTCCCGAGTCCGGCCGCGCGCAAGCTGTTCGACCCCATCGCGCCTGAGGCCGCCGCGGCCTTCGCGCGGATCGACGTCGCGTCCATGGCGGTGATCTCGCTCGCGCTGCCGCCCGGTACTGAGCTGCCGAGGACGTCGGGCAACCTGATCGCGCTCGGCGAGCGGCACTCCGACGGCACGCCGTTCACGGCGAAGGCGTTCACGTACTCCAGCCGCAAGTGGTCGCACCTCGCGGGCGATGTGGTGCTCCTGCGGGCGTCCGTCGGTCGGTTCGGCGAGGTGGAGACGTTGCAGCGGGACGACTCCGAGCTGGTCACGGCCGTGCTCGCTGATCTTGCGGAGCTGTCCGGGGTCACGGCGAAGCCCGTGGACGTGGTGGTCCAGCGGTGGGGCGGAGGGCTGCCGCAGTACGGCGTCGGGCACATGAGCGCGGTCGCCGAGATCCGCCGCGCGGTCGCCGAGCTGCCGGGCCTGGCGGTGGCCGGGGCCACACTCGCGGGGGTGGGCGTGCCCGCGTGCGTCCTCACCGGCCGACAAGCCGCGACCCGGGTGGTCGAGCACCTTCGGGCCGGTGCGACCATGGATGCATGGCGCGCCTGAACTACAACGAGCTGAACGACACGATCCGCTACACGATGTGGTCGGTGTTCTCCTTCCCGGCCGGGCAGCTGTCAGGCCACGAGAAGGCCGCCGAGGAGGCTCAGCACTTCTTCGACGCCCTGGAGGACAAGGGCGACGTCGTGGTGCGCGGCGTCTACGACCTGGCGGGTCTGCGGGCCGACGCCGACTTCATGATCTGGTGGCACGCCGAGGAGATCGAGCCGCTCCAGGCCGCCTACACCGACTTCCGCCGCACCATGGTCGGCCGCGTGGCCAAGCCGGTGTGGAGCAACGTCGCGCTGCACCGCCCCGCCGAGTTCAACAAGAGCCACATCCCGGCCTTCCTCGCCGGTGAGGACCCGCGCCGCTACATCTGCGTCTATCCGTTCGTGCGGTCCTACGAGTGGTACCTGCTGCCGGACGAGGAGCGTCGCAAGATGCTCGCCGACCACGGCAAGGAGGCCCGGGACTACCCGGACGTCCGCGCCAACACGGTCGCGTCCTTCGCGCTCGGCGACTACGAGTGGATCCTGGCCTTCGAGGCGGACGAGCTGCACCGCATCGTCGACCTGATGCGGCACCTGCGCGGCACCGAGGCGCGGCGGCACGTGCGCGAGGAGATCCCGTTCTACACCGGCACCCGGACGCCGGTGCAGGAGCTGGTCCGCAACCTGCCCTGACGGTGAAGCCCTCCCCGCTGCAACGCGTGCCCGTCGTGGGGCTGGTCCTCGCCGCCCTGACGGGTTGGTGTGCCCGTCGCAGTCGCCGCGCGTTCCCGCGCGCGCTGTTCTGGGTGCTGAGCGTGCTGCTGGCGTGGTTCGGCGCCGCGGGGCTGGTCGCGTCCTGGTGGGTGCACGAGGCGTCGGAGCTGCGCCGCTGGCGCTGGCTGTCCGAGCTGCTTCCGTTGCGGCTGCGGCGTTATCTCATCGTCGCGCCGAGGGACATGGAGTTCGGCCCCGAACTGCGCGAGGTGACCGGCAGCGCACACGTCACGGTGGTGCGGCCGGAGTGCGAGTGGACTGTCCACAAAGGACTGGACGCCGTGCTCGTCGTGTTCGCCGCCGACGACCTGCCCGAGCCCGCGGACCGGGAGCGCTTCTTCGAGCAGGCGCGCAGGACGTTGCGCAAGGACGGGCGGATCGTGTTGGTGGAACAGCACCGCGGCCCCGCGACGACCGCGGTCTTCGGCCCCGTGGCATGGCGCCTTCCTCCGCGCACGGAGTGGGAGCGCGCCGCCACCGCCGCCGGTCTGCGCCTCGTCGCCTCGCGTCGCGTGACCCCCTTCGTCACCGGCTTGGCGTTCACCCCGCTCACCCACCCCCTCCGCTAACCCACGCGGCACTTCCCCCGTCTCTTAACGACATCCATCCCCAATGCCGCATTTGGGGCGCTCAGTGCCCTGAACGACCCGTTCAGGGAAACCAACGCCCCCAACGACCCGTTCAGGGCACTCAACGCCCCGAACGGGCCGTTCAGGGGTCAGGGGTGGGGTTTGCGGGACTTGAAGACTGTCCAACGTCGGCGGGGGCGGGGTTTGGGGAGGTGGTCACGTTCGTGGAGCCAGGTGGTGAAGGTTTCGGAGTCCGCGCGGTAACCGATGCCGGTGGGGCGCGGGTTTTCCTTGGCGTAGGCGTGGAAGAGGTCGCGGAAGCGGTCGCCAAGGGCTTCGGCTAGGTCGGGGCGGACGGACGCCATGACTCTGGTTCGCTTGGCTAGCAACGATCTTGATTGCAATGCCAGGCGCTCGGTGTCGAAGCCTTCGGGTGGTGTTCCGTCGGCTAGCAGTGCGCGCAGCAGTTCTGCCTGGGCAGCGGCGACGCGGTCGCGAGCAGTCATCGCGCGGCCTCTACCACGGTCCTGATGCTCGCCAGCTCCCCGGCCAGCTCGGCGTCGGTGGGGTAGGCGTCGTCGCGCTCCAACAGCACCCCCGGCGGCCGGACGCGCGCGCACAGCTCGCCGAGCAGTTCGAGCACCGGGGCGGGCACCGCGTGGGCGTGCGTGTCGTGGTAGGTCCCGTGCTCGTCGGCGCCGCCCGCCACGTGCACGTATGCCAAGCGCTCCAACGGGATCACGTCGAGGAACGCCTGCGCGTCCGTGCCCAGGTTGAGCGAGTTGGCGTGCAGGTTGGCCACGTCGACCAGCAGCCAGCAGTCGGTGCGCTCGACCAGCTCGGCCAGGAACTCGCCCTCGCCGAGGTCGGCGCCCGGCCACTCCAGCAGCGCCGCCACGTTCTCCAGCGCGAGCGGGACGGGCAGCGCTGCCTGGGCCTGCTTCACGTTGGCGCACAACACATCCAGCGCGTCGCGCGTGCGGGGGACCGGCATCAGGTGCCCCGCCTCCAAACCGCCCGCGCGGACGAACGCCACGTGATCGCTGACCAGCGGCGCGTCGACCAGCCCGGCGACCGCGCCCAGGTGCTCGACCTTGGCCATGTCCAGCGGATCCGCCCCGCCCAGGGACAGCGACACCGCGTGCGGGATCACCGGCGTGCCGCGCTCACGGAGCAGCCGGAGGGAGTCGGGGAGGTCGTGGGCGTGCAGGTTCTCCGCGACCACCTCGACGAAGTCCACGCCCGGCAGGCGCTCCACGGTCAGGTCGATCTCCGGGCGCCAGCCGATGCCGACGCCCAGCTCCGGGATCGCGCTCACGAGCTGCCTCCTCCACCGCCGCCACAACCGCCGCCGCCCCCGCCTCCGCCGCAGGAGGACCCACCGCCACTGCTGCTGCCGCAGGAGGACGAAGAACTCCCACAGGAACTGCCACTGCCGCAGGAGCTGCCGCCGCACGAGCTACCGCACGAGTATCCACCGCTGGCGGCGCAGGTGCTGCGGACCATGCCGCTGCCGGACTCGGAGGACGGCACGGAGCCCTTGCGGATCGCGGCCCGCGTGTCCGGCTGCGGGTGCGCGCCGATCCCGCCGAAGGTCACCACGGTGACCGCGAGGGGCTCGGCCAGCTCGGCCGACTCCACCGCGCGCTTGCCCGCTACCGTGCGCAGCGGCAGTTTCCACTGGAGCAGCACCATGCCGCCGACGACTCCGGTCATCGGCAGGAAGACGAGTTCCGGGTTGCCCGCGACGAACAGCATCGCGAACTCGAACAGGTGCACCATGATCGCGGGGTAGGCGCCCCGCCGCGCCCGCATCGACTCGGTGCGGGCGTTGGCGAGGCCGTCCCACGCCAGCCGGTCGCGGATCGCTTTCACCTGCGGCGAGCGGTGCAGCATGTTGTTCAGCCCGCGCAAGGAAAGCGGCCGCTCCGTGTGCTCCAGGACGAGCGCGTCGATCTCGTCGGCGCCGACCGCCCCCGGAATGGCCTGGAACTGCCCGGTGGTCCTGGACAGCCGCAGCGCCCCGGCCTCGTGCAGCCGCACCACTGACACCTCGACCACCCGGCGTGGTCCACCGGCGAGATAGGCGATGTCCACTGTGGTCAGCGAGCGGCCCGCCGTGTCGCGCACCGGCCGGTTCTGGATTCGGTGGCGCACAACGAAACCCCAGCCGATCGCCACCACAAGGAGCAGCAACCACATCGTGACGTCCATCAGTCTCCCCCTCCGCCGCCACCACTACACGCGGAATAGTTCCCGCCACCACCAGTCGAGCACGTGTGGATGTCGCGCTTCGACCGCTTCTGCCCCTTCGGCCGCGCGGTGGGGCGGATCTGCGGCACCTTGGCCCGACGGAGATCCTGCGCGTACAGCCGCAGGCTCTCATCCGGGAAGTGCTGGAATCCGTGCGACGCAACAGGTCCCGCCGCCGGATGGTCGAGCTTGGTCTCCTCGGCCAGGCGCGCGCCGGTCCTCGTCGCCGTACCCAACGGACGACAGACCAGCGCGAAGACCGCGATCGGCGGCAACACCAACGGAATCCAGACGGCGAACATCCCGAACACCGCGAGTGCGAGCAGGGGGAGAGCGTAGAGCACGGTCCGCTTCCGGTCCTGCGCGCCCGTGGCCAGGCCGTTCGCGATCAGCTTGTCCGCCAAGGGAAGCAGCCCGCCGCGCTTGATCACCCGAGCCGAGAGCGCCGCGACCGTGGCGGGGCTGCTCAACGGGGCCGCGGCCAGCACGGCTTCTTCGACCGAGCCTTCCGCGGTCGCGTTCTCCGTTCGCACCAACCCGCCGAGCCGCGTCGTGCGCAGCTGGCCGGCGTGCAGCAGCCGCGCGATCGCGGCTTCCGCGACGCGTTGCTGACCTCCGCGGAGGTAGGCGACGTCGTAGCCGGTCAGCTTGGTGTCCACAGTGGACTTGTGTAGCGCCGTGCGCCGCGCGCGGACGGCCAGCCAACTCAAAGCCACCAGGACTATGCCATACGTGACAAGGAGAACCGTGCTCATGTGCCCCCCTCTTGTGTCCCCAGTGGACACAGCGCCCCACTCGTGGTCTTCCCACGAGTGGGGCGCGTGCTCAATACGGTCGCGGCCGAGTCAGCAGCCGGGAACCACCCGATATCCACCCCCAGCAGGGGACATCGAGCTCACCCGCCGCCGCCTCCACCACAGCCGCCCCCGCCTCCGCAACCGCCTCCACCGCCACCGAAGCCGCTGCCACAGCTGCTCCCGCCACCGCTCGTGTACACGACACCGCCTGCCGCGTACGCGCTGTGGCCGGAGTAGGCATAGGAACCGTTGCGTCCACGGCTGGTCTGACGTCGCGGAGCCGCTTTCGGTTCACCCTTGATCGCGGCAATTCTGACGTCCTGGTCCGGGTAGGCGTCGAACCCGCGGACTGCGATCCGGCCGAGCCGGGGATCGCGCAGCGCCGCCGCGTCCAACCCCGGGACGTCCACGCTGGTGCCCGGCTCCTCGACGACCCGCCGCGCGGCGTCGGCCAGCTGCCTGCCCGCCCAGGTGACGGGCGGCAGCCGCCACGCGCGCAGCACCACGACGAACAGCGTCGTCAGCACGAGCAGCGTGGTCAGGTAGCCGACCGGGTAGCCACCGGCGACCCCGGTGAACCAGCGCAGCACGCCGACCACGCCCAGCAGGATCATCGGGACGACGCCAGCACGGGCACGGGATGGGGCGTCCTGATCGGTGACCAGACCGGCCTCGGCAAGGCGTTCCCGGATCGCCCGGACGCTCTTGTGGTTGTGCAGCAGGCGGTTCAGCCGGGCGATCGGCACCCGGGCGGCGCCCGCGGTCGCGGCCAGCACCGCGGCCTGCACCGGGTGCTCAGAGGTGGCGCCCTTGGCGGCCCGCACCCCACCCGCGGTGCGGGAGGTGTGCAGCTTGCCGGTCAGCAGCAGGCGGGCGGCGGCCAGTTCGGTGACGCGGGCGTCGGCGCCGGTGAGGAAGGCGACCTCGTCAAGCCCCAGCGGCCTGCCTGCCTCGCCGACGCCCCGCTGTGCCCGGCGGCGGGCCAGCAGCGCCCAGAGGACGGTGATCGCGAGCGCGGTGCCGTACAGCGCCAGGAATCCCGGTCCGGAGATGCCCCACGGTTCGTTCATCGCTTCCTCCAACCACGCGAAGGAAGCCATATCGTGCGAGCCCGGTCACATCAGTTCAAAGTCTTTTGAGCAAGGCTTAGGAGAGCTTTAGGGGAGCCTTGATCTAAGGCGGAACCGAGGTTCAGCTCTCGTCCGGCACCAGGCGCAGGCTGATCGAGTTGATGCAGTAGCGCTGGTCTGTCGGCGTCGGGAAGCCCTCGCCCTCGAAGACGTGCCCGAGGTGGCTGTGGCACCGCGAGCACAGTACCTCCACCCGGACCATGCCCAGACCGCGGTCCTCCCGCAGGATCACCCGGTCCCCGGCGAGCGGGGAGAAGAACGACGGCCAGCCGCAGTGCGACTCGAACTTCGTCTCACTGCGGAACAGCTCGGCGCCGCACGCCCGGCACTCGTAGACGCCCGTGGTCTTGGTGTCGGTGTACTCGCCGCGCCACGCGGGTTCGGTGCCTGCCTGGCGCAGCACCGCGTACTCGGCGGGGGTCAGCTGTTCCCGCCACTCCTGCTCGGACTTCACGACCTCGGCGCTGATGCTCGACCCCGCAAGCGGGTCTTCGGACTCCATGACGCCACGTTAACCCTCACAGCAGGCTGATGAGCGTGACCAGCGCGACCACGGCGGCGCTCACCAGCGCCAGGATGACCGTCCAGCTGACCACGACGGCGGAGAGCCTGCGGTGCCCCTCGCGCCGGTTCGCGGCTTCGGCGAAGTCGCCGACCTGGGTCAGGTAGCCCTCGACGGTGTAGGGCTTGGGCACCGACTGCACCCGGTCCAGGTGGGCGGCGAAGGCCTGGGCCTCGGGGTCGTCCGGGTCGAGGCCGATGAGGTCGTCGCGGAACCGCCCCTGCGGCTGGGCGGGGTTCTGGTCACCGGGCTCCTCGCGGCGCATGCGTCCACGGTAGCTGGCGATGCCCGAGGGAAGCTTGACAGTGCAAGGGCCGCGAGTTGAACTGTCAACAATTGCTGGCGGCCAGAAGTGGAGTGCCGAAGGTGTCCGACACGTCTGCCTCCGGCAACCCCCTGAACATCAGCCTGGCCGAGCGCACCCTCCAGGTCCTGCGGGAGATGGTGCTGACCGGCGAGATCCCGCCGGGCGCGCGGGTCAACGAGGTCGAGCTGGCCACCCGCTTCGGGATCAGCCGCGGCCCGGTCCGCGAGGCGATCCGGCACCTGACCAGCGAGGGACTGCTGGTGCTGCGGACCAACCGGGGCGCGTACGTGCCCAAGGCGGACGCGGACCAGGTGCACGCGCTGTTCGAGCTGCGGGTGGCCCTGGAGGGCGAGGCGTCCCGGTTCGCGGCGGTGCGGCGCACCCAAGAGGACCTCGTGGAGCTGCGCCGCCGCAGCGACAACGCGCGCGCGGGCTTCGAGTCCGGGCGGCGCTTCCCCTACCGGCTCGACCTGGACTTCCACGGCGCGCTGCTCCAGGCCGCGCGCAGCCCGTTGATCACGACGCAGGTGCACCTCGTGCAGCAGCAGGTGATCTTGCTGCGCACCACCACGCCGGTGGACCCGGCGCACTCCGCCGCCTCGCTGGACGACCACGACCGGCTCATCGAGGCGATCGAGGCCGGGGACCCCGAGCCGGCCGCGGAGGCGATGCGGGTGCACCTGCATCGCGTTCGTGACCAACTGTTGACCTACCTTGACCTGCCGGAACGCGCGTTCTTGGGCTGAGTGGGTGGTGCCGGGCGCTTCACCGAGCGCACCGCCCACAGTGGACCAACACTGGGGCTTCCCCGCCGAGGGAGGTCCCCATGCGCCGCCTGTTCGCCCTGCTCTGCGCCTGTGCCGTGGCGCTGCTCGTCCCGGTCCCGGCCGTCGCCGCCGAGCCGCACTGCCAGCCCTTCCAGCGCTCGGTGCCGGTCCTGCTCGGCAAGGCGCTGATGAGCGGGACGTTGTGCCGCCCCGACTTCGCGCACACCGTGGTCGTGCTGATCCCCGGCGCCACCTACAACCGCGCGTACTGGGATTTCCCGCACCGGCCGGAGGCGTACTCCTTCCGCAAGGCGCTGAACGCGGCCGGGTACGCCACGGCTGTCGTTGACCGGCTCGGCGCGGGGGAGAGCTCCCGGCCGCTCGGCACGCAGGTCACCACGCCGGTGCAGGTGGGCGCGGTGCGCGAGGTCGTGCGGGCGCTGCGGGCGGCGGAGATCGACGGGACGGCTTTCGACCGGGTCGTCCTCGCCGGACACGCACTCGGCGCCACGATCGCGATCGGCGCGGCGGGGGTGGCGGACGCGCTGCTCGTGACCGGGCTGGCCCACCAGGCGAACGCCGGCGCGCTGGCGGAGCTGGTCGCCGGACTGGCCCCCGCCGCGAAGGACGCCCTGCTCGGCCCGCGCGGCTACGACCCGACCTACCTGACCACGAAGCCGGGTGTGCGAGGGCAGCTCTTCCACGCGCTCGGTGCGGACCCCGAGGTGGTCAAGGCGGACGAGGCCACGAAGGACGTCGTGCTCCCGACCGAGGCGGTCGACGCGGTGGGCCTGGCCTTCGTCGGCGCGCAGTCCGCGCTCGTGAAGGTGCCCGTGCTGACCGCGCTCGGCGGCTCCGACCGGTACATGTGCGGTGTGAACTGCCTCGGGCTGGCCGCGGCGGAGCGCCCGTTCTACCCGGCAGCGCCGTGCGTCGAGGGCTACGTGCTGCCGGACGCGGGGCACGCGATGGCGCTGAGCACCAAGGCTCCGGAGTTCCACCGCGCGGCCACGGCGTGGCTCGGCCGGATCGTCGCGGGTGCGGTGAGGTGCTGATGTCGGTGCGCGTGCTTACCATCGCCCGGTGGCCAAGCAGCAGCCGTGGGAGACGCGGGTAGGCGAGCGAACGGTGCGGGTGTCCAGCCCGGACAAGATGTACTTCCCCGAGCGCGGGATCACCAAGCGCCAGGTCGTCGAGTACTACATCGCGGTGGCCGATCCACTGCTGAAGGTGCTGCGCGACCGGCCGACGACGCTCAAGCGCTTCCTGGACGGCGTGACCGGGGAATCCTTCTACGCCAAGCGGATTCCGAAGGGCGCGCCCGACTGGGTGGAGACCGTCCGGATCACCTTCCCCTCCGGGCGGCCCGCCGACGAGGTCTGCCCGACCGAGCCCGCGGTGATCGCGTGGGCGGCGAACCTGGGCACCTTCGACTTCCACCCGTGGCCGGTGCGCAGGCCGCGCGTGGATCACCCGGACGAACTGCGGATCGACCTCGATCCCCAGCCCGGCACGGACTTCGCCGACGCGGTCCGGGTCGCGGGCGTGCTGCGCGAGGTGCTGGCGGAGGCCGGGCTGACCGGCTACCCGAAGACCTCCGGCGGGCGCGGTATCCACGTGCTGGTGCGCATCCGGCCCGAGTGGGACTTCATCGCCGTGCGGCACGCGGTGATCGCGATCGCCCGCGAGGTGGAGCGCCGGATGCCGGGCGAGGCAACGGTGTCGTGGTGGAAGGAGGAGCGCGGTGAGCGCGTGTTCCTCGACTTCAACCAGGCGGCGCGGGACCGGACGGTGGCTTCGGCGTGGTCGGTGCGGGGCACTCCGCGCGCGACTGTGTCGATGCCGCTGGACTGGGCTGATCTGTCCACTGTGGACCCCAACGACTTCGATGTGCTGACGGTGCCGGGAATCCTGGCCGCGCGCGGTGACGCGCACGTGGCCATCGACGACGAGGCGTTCGGCATCGAGACGGCACTGGAGTGGTACGAGCGGGACGCGCGCGCCGGGCAGGGGGAGATGCCGTACCCGCCGGACTACCCGAAGATGCCCGGCGAGCCCAAGCGCGTGCAGCCGTCGAAGGCCCGCGCCGACGATTGACCTTGGAACGTGTGCGGGTGACCTTGACTCGTCGCCCTGTCGTGCCCAAACTAGCTGGCGAAACGCGTTTGAAAGGTTTCATTCCGGCCGGGTGCGGAAGGGAGTCCGGTATGACGCTGACTCAGGAGGACCTCCCAGCCGGGTTCGCCGGTCTTCAAGTACCCCGCACCCCCGCTCCAGACATCGCAAACCGCACCTAACCCGCAAGGTCCGGTAGGGGGTTAGGTGCGGTTTGCGGTGGTTTTGGGCGGGGTGGGTGGTACTTGAAGACGGGTCAACCCCGGCTGGGTCAGAGGTCGGGGAGCGGATCGGGCGGGAGGGCGTAGTCGCCCGCGAGCTCGGCGTCGGCGGCGCACACCACGGCCACGTACTCGTCGTCGAACTCCATCACCAGGTCGCCCAGCGTGATCGTGGGGCCCGCTCCCGTCTCCACCGGGCCCAGCTCCGTCGTCCTGGGGTGCTCCGCCCACACCGACTCCGGCCGGTCGTGGCTGAACGGGCTGCACGCCAGCACGACGACCTTGCGCTCGGTCACCGCGACGATCACCCCGAACGAACCGCCGTAGCGGTCGGCCGACGCCATGGCGGGGAAGAGGTAGTGCAACGCCTCGTTCGGGGGCAGGAAAGCCCGGCAGCGCTGGCGGACGGCGGAGGACAACGGCATGCCGCACCTTGTCTGGGTCGTAGGGGCCTGAGGCGAAGTGTCGCCGCTCTCCGGGCGAATCACAAGGATGTCGTGCACCTCGCTCGTTCGAGTCGTTCTCCGGCGCGGAGGGTTTGTCCGCGCCACCACGTGCCGATGCGAACGGTGAGCCGAGGAGGTCGCCATGCGTCGAATCGCCGCCGTGCTGCTCGCCGTGCTCAGCCTCGCCGCGCCGTCGTCACCGACGTCACCGCCGTCCACTCCGGACATCGTCGGGGGCAGCCCGGCCAGCGCGGAGTCGCACCCATGGCTGGTCGGGCTGCTCGACGTGAACGGGACCTTCTTCTGCGGTGGCACGCTCGTCAGCCCGGTCAAGGTGATCACGGCGGCGCACTGCATCGGCCGGAAGCGGCCGGCGGACCTCAAGGTCGTGCAGGGGCGCACTCAGATGGCGGGCAGCTCCGGCCGCGTGCTGAAGGTGGTCTCGGCCTGGCAGCACCCCGCGTTCCGCACGGTCGTCGAGGGCGACGACATCGCGGTGCTCACGCTGGCCGAGCCCGCCTTCGTGCTGCCGCTGACCCCGGCGTCGCCGCAGGACGTGCTCGCGTACTGGCCGGGCCTGCCCGCGACGGTCTTCGGCTGGGGCAGGGTCTTCGAGTCCGGGCCGGTGTCCACGGTGCTGCTCAGCGTCGCGGTCCCGGTCGTGGACGACGTGACGTGCAAGGCCGCCTATCCCGTCTACAACCCGCAGAAGATGGTGTGCGCCGGGCGTCCGCAGGGCGGCGCGGACGCGTGCCAGGGCGACTCCGGCGGGCCGCTCGTGGTGGGCGACCGGCTGATCGGCGTGGTCTCGTGGGGCGAGGGCTGCGGGTTGCCGGGCAAGCCGGGGGTGTACTCGCGGGTGTCCGCGTACCAACCGCTTATCCAGCAGCAGCTGACCTAGCGGTTGATCTAACCTCGCCGGGTGTCCTCCCGAGAGCTCGTGGTGCTGGGAACCGCCAGCCAGGTGCCGACCCGTCAGCGAGCGCAGAACGGTTACCTGCTGCGGTGGGACGGCGTGGGCCTGCTGTTCGACCCGGGCGAGGGCACCCAGCGGCAGATGCTGCTCGCCGGGGTGGCGGCAAGCGAGATCAGCCGGATCTGCCTGACCCACTTCCACGGCGACCACTGCCTCGGCGTGCCGGGGATCGTGCAGCGCCTGTCGCTGGACCGCGTCGCGCACCCGGTGCACGCGCACTACCCGGCCTCCGGTCGGGAGTACTTCCGGCGGCTGCGCAACGCGACGGCCTTCTACGAGGTCGCCGATCTGCGCGAGGAGCCGGTGCACGACGACGGGCCCATCGCGACCTTGTCAACGCTCGATCCCGCAAGCGGATCTTCGGTGGACTTCGGCACGCTGTCGGCGCGGCGGCTGGAGCACTCCGTGGAGTCCTTCGGCTACCGGCTCACCGAGCCCGACGGCCGTCGGATGCTGCCGGACCGCCTCGCCGCAGCGGGCATCTCCGGCCGGCACGTGCGCGAGGTGCAGCGCGCCGGGTTCGTCGCGGTGGACGGGCGGCGGGTGGAACTCGCCGACGTGAGCGAGGCGCGCCCGGGGCAGAGCTTCGCCTTCGTCATGGACACCAGGCTCTGCGACGGCGTCTTCGCGCTCGCGGATGGGGTGGACATGCTCGTGATCGAGTCGACCTTCCTGGCCCCGGAGGCGGAGCTGGCCCGGCACGTCGGTCACCTCACCGCGGCCGACGCCGGGCGGGTGGCCGCGGAGTGCGGGGTGCGGACCCTGGTGCTGACGCACTTCTCCCAGCGCTATCCCGACCCCCGGCGCTTTCACGAGGAGGCGGCCGCGGTCTTCGGCGGGGAAATCGTGGTGGCCGAGGACCTGAGCACGGTACCGATGCCGAAGCGCAGGTGAGCGTCGTTTATCGGAGGCCCCTCCGCTTGCGCCCGGTGCTTTCAGCCGTGCCTATATAGCATTGCCTTTTCGTTCCGTTATCGCCCGCTTATCCCCGGCGGCTCCGCCAAGGCTGTCCCGGGAGCGCCATTGACGATATCTATACGAAAATGGCCGCCCTTAGCATCGCGCCCGTATGTGTTCTGCCTGGACTGAGGGACGACAGGGTGGCCTTGAACCGTCGAGTGGGGCGTTTCGCCGCGGCTGTCGCCGGAGGAGGCGTTGTGTGGGGCATCGGGCACGTGCTCAGCGCGTGGCGGCGCGGGGACGAGGCGCTGGAGGAGAGCCGCAGGCTGGCCGAGCGGCAGGCGGTCGCCCAGGACCGGCTCAGCCAGGAGCTCGCCGAGATCAACGGCCGGGTGGCGGCCATTCAGAGACTCTTGGAAGACTCCGTCTAGATCGAACTCTCGAAATCCCCGGTGCCTCCTTCTGGCTGTACCCGCTGGGCCTGACGCCTCCCCGTGCATGTACACCCATCGATGGACAGGCAAAAATAGCATCGTCGATGTGTTCGGAATATTGGATGTCGCTGAACGCTGAACGTCGGCCTCCAGTGGTGTGATATCGATAGAGCGAAGGCGCAATATGACGTTGTCTCGCGGGACGCACGGGGCGATGTCATAAACGGAGAGTGACTGGATACTCCGGAAGAGCGAAGATGCAGGGTCCGGCATCCTCGGCTTCGCACCGTGGTCATGTGCTCGCCGCATGGCGTCGGCACCATCGTTCACACATCAGCATGGGTATCCCTGGAATCTGGGGGTTCAATGGGCACCCGCTTTGTATTCAGCATGCTCGGACCATTGGAGGTCCGGGCAGGCGAAACCGTTGTCCCGATCAGCGGCCAGCGGCAGCGCACCGTCCTGGCCATGCTGCTGCTCGCGCCCGGCCGGGTCGTGTCGGTGGACAGCCTCGTCAACGCGGTCTGGGACGGCGCGCCGCCCGCGACCGGGCGGACGCAGATCGCCATCTGCGTCGCCGGTCTGCGCAAGGCGTTCCGGGTGGCCGGCTGCGGTGACGACCTGATCATCACCAGCTCGCCCGGGTACAAGCTGCTCGCCGAGGACCACGTGATCGACGCGGTCCGGTTCGAGCAGGAGTGCGCCGCCGCCGAACAGGACGCGCGGCAGGGCCGGACCGAGCAGGCCGCCGAGGGGATGCGCGAGGCGCTCGCGCTCTGGCGGGGCCAGGTGCTGGCCGGGATCTCCGGTCAGGAGGTGGAGTCCGAGGCGGCGCGGCTGGAGGAGCTGCGGCTGTCGGCCTACGAGCGGCGCACCTCGCTGCGGCTGGAGCTGGGGCAGCACCGCGAGCTGATCGGCGAGCTGACCGCGCTCGTGCGCGACTACCCGCTGCGGGAGCAGGCGCGCGCGTGCCTGATGCTGGCGCAGTACCGCTCGGGCAGGCGGGCCGAGGCGCTGGAGACCTTCCGCTCGGGCAGGCGGCAGTTCATCGAGGAGTTCGGCATGGAGCCGGGTCCCGCGCTGCAGGGCCTGCACCGGGCGATCCTCAACGACGACGCCGACCTGGCGCTGCCCGCGGTCGGCCAGGTTCGGCAGGAGCCCTCGGCGCACGCGGTGCCCGCCCAGCTGCCGTCGAGCGGCGCGCGGTTCACCGGGCGGGACGCCGAACTGTCCACTTTGGACGGACTGATCGGCGGGAGCGGTCCCTCCGTCGCCTTCGTCACCGGCGCCGCCGGGGTCGGCAAGACCGAGCTGGCGCTGCGCTGGGCCCGCCGCGTCGCCGAGGAGTTCCCGGACGGCCAGCTCTTCGTCGACCTGCACGGCTACGACCGGGACACCGAACAGGCCCGGCCCGCCGACGCGCTCGCGGGATTCCTGCGGGCGTACGGGGTCGCCGACGCGATGATCCCGGCCGACCCCGGCGAGCGCTCGGCGCTCTACCGCAGCCTGCTCGACGGCAAGCGGACGCTGATCGTGCTGGACAACGCCGCCTCCTTCGCGCAGGTGCGCCCGTTGCTGCCGGGCACCGGCGACAACGTCGTGCTGGTGACCGGGCGGGACCAGCTCGGGGAACTGCTCGGCGAGCACGGCGCGCTGCGGTTGCGGCTGACCGGGCTCAGCCGCGGCGAGTCGGTCGAACTGCTCGGCGGAGCGGCCGCGCCCGAGGGCGAGGCCGAGGTGGTCGCGGCCAGGCGCCTCGCCGAGCTGTGCGGTGGCCTGCCGCTGGCGCTGAACGTGGCCGCGTCGCGGCTCGCGGCCAAACCGCACTGGAGCCTGGCGCACCTGACGCGGTTGGTCGAGGACGAGGACCGGCGGATGGACGAGCTCAGCCCCGGCGGGCGCGGCGTGCGGGCCAGCTTCGACGCCAGCTACCGGCGGCTCTCGCCGTCGGCGGCCACGCTGTACGCGCGGCTGGGCCTGCTGGACGTCCCGGACTTCGCCGCGTGGGTCGGTGCCGCGGTGCTGGACAGCGGGCTCGTCGAGGCCGAATTGTTGATGGAGGAGCTGGTCGACGCGCAGCTGCTGGAGGTCGCCGTGGCGGCCGACGGTGCGATGCGCTACCGGTTCCACCCGCTTTTCCGTTGCCACGCAAGGGAAAAGGCGATGCTCGAACAGGGGGCCGACGTGGTCGCCACGGCCTGTCAGCGCGCGTTCGGCGCCTGGGTGGTGCTGGCGATGACCGCGCTGGGCCAGGCGCCGCAGGACGTTCCGTGCGGACTCGACCCGCGCGAGCTGGTCGGTGACCCCGCGAGCTGGTTCGAGACCGAACGGGCCTCGGTCGTCGCCGTGATCGAGCAGGCGCTGCGGATGGGCTTGGTGCTGCTGGCGCTGGACCTCGCGACGGCGGCGTGGCAGCTGCTGGCGAACGAGAAGCCGATGCCGCTCAACCCGGCGCTGGAGCTGCCTTCGGCCGAGGGCGCGATCCGGCTCCAGTCGCGGGAGAAGCGGTGGATCACCAAGCTCATGGGCGAACTGGCCAGCTGAGAGGACGAGGGAATGACCAGTGCATGGTTCCGCGGCTATCGGCCGGTGGCCCAGCCACGGGCGCGGCTGGTGTGCTTCGCCCACGCGGGCGGCGGTCCGAGCGCGTTCCGGTCCTGGCACGACGGGCTTCCCGCCGATGTCGAGGTGCTCGGCGTGCGCTACCCCGGAAGGCAGGACCGGCTCGCTGAGGACTGCGTCGCGGAGATGCACCCGCTCGCCGACGCGATCGCGAGCGCGATAACTCCGTTGCTGGACAAGCCTTTGGTGTTCTTCGGCCACAGCATGGGCGCCTGGGTCGCTTACGAGGTCGCGTTGCGGCTGCGCCGGGACCACGGCTTCTCCCTCGATCAGTTGCTCGTCTCCGGCCAGGTGCCGCCGCACCGTCGCGAGCCCGGCGGCGACGATCCCGGTACCGACGCCGTGATCGCGGAGGTGCAGCGGCTCGGCGGATACGACGCGCAGCTGTTCGAGGACCCGGAGCTGCGCGAGCTGGTCCTGCCCGCGATCCTGGCCGACTTCTCGTTGGTGCGCACCTATGCGGGCGATCCGCTCGCCGTCGTCGACGCGCCCGTGGTGGCGTACTTCGGCGAGCAGGACGAGGACGCGCGGCCCGAGGAGGTCCGGGCGTGGGCCGAGCGGACCACCGCGGGCTACGCCCAGCGCAGCTTCCCCGGCGGGCACTTCTACCTGGCCGAGCACGAGGCGGAGCTGCTGCGCGAGATCTCGGCCCGGCTGGCCCCCGCGCACGCTTGACGCGGCGATAACGAGACGAAAAACCGGCTCTCTACCGTCTGTTTCGACCACGATCACCGACAGGAGGGCCTACCGGTGTCAGCCAGCGCGGTGACGGACGCACTTGAGGAAGCCACGCTCGCCGAGCTGCGCGGCCGGATGGCGGCGAACGAGCTGAGCGCGCTCGACCTCACGCGGTACTACCTGGAGCGGATCGAGCGGTACAACCCCGAGCTGCGCGCGGTGATCGAGGTCAACCCCGACGCGGAGAACGAGGCGCGGCGGCTCGACGCGGCAGGAGTCCGGGGCCCGCTGCACGGGATTCCCGTGCTGCTCAAGGACAACATCGACACCGCGGACGCGATGCACACGACGAGCGGTTCGACCGCTCTGCTCGGTTCGCGCCCCGCGCAGGACGCCACGGTCGCGGCGAAGCTGCGCGCGGCCGGTGCGATCCTGTTGGGCAAGGCCAACAAGACGTCCTGGATCATCGGCGCCGCCGGGTGGAGCGCTCGGGGCGGACAGTGCCGAAACCCTTACCAGCTCGACCATTCGCCGCACGGCTCCAGCTCCGGCTCGGCCGTCGGCGTCGCGGCGAACCTGTGCGCGGCGGCGTTGGGAACGGAGACCGTCGGCTCGATCCTGGGGCCCGCGTCGGCGAACTGCGTGGTGGGCTTCAAACCCACCGTCGGGTTGACCAGCCGCGCGGGCATGATCCCGGCGATCAGGAGCTTCGACTCCATCGGCCCGCTGTGCCGCACGGTCGCCGACGCCGCGCTCGTCCTGTCCGCCATCGCCGGGGTGGACCCCCGCGACAGCGCGACCGCGGGCGCGACCGTGCACACCGACTACACGAAGTTCCTTGTGCCGGAAGGACTTCGCGGCGCGCGCATCGGTGTGCCGCGCTCGGTCTTCTTCGGCTACAGCGCGGAAGCCGACGCGATCACCGAGCACGCGATCGAGGTCATGCGCGCGGCGGGTGCTGAGATCGTGGACAACACCGAGATCGCCACCGCCGCGCAGCTGACCACGCACCCGGCCATCGGCATGGTGGTGATCCAGGAGACCAAGTACCACCTGGAGCGCTACCTCGCCGACACCCCGGGCGACCACCCGAAGAGCATCGCCGAACTCGTGGAGTTCAACCGCAGCAATGCTTCCGTCGAACTCGTCCACTTCGGACAGGGCTCGCTGGAGATGCTCGCCGGGTTCGGCGACGTCGACCTGGACTCCCCGGCCTACCACGAGGCGCTCGCGACCGTGCGGTCCCTCGCGGGCGTCGACGAGGTGCTGCGCCAGCACGGCCTCGACGCGCTCGTGATGCCCACGTGCCCGCCCGCGTGGCCGATCGACCTGGTCGAGGGCGACCCCGAGCCGCGCGGCGCCGCGGTTCCCGCCGGGGTGGCCGGGTATCCGGCGGTGAGCGTGCCCGCGGGCTTCGCGGACGGGCTGCCGGTCGGGATCACCTTCACCGGCACCGCGTGGAGCGAGCCCACCCTGTTCCGCCTCGCCAACGGTTTCGAGCAGGCGCTCCCGGTGCGCAGGGCGCCTCGCCTGGCAGAGCGCTGATCCGCTGATCGGGAGGAGTCACGCCGGTGTCCGCACCCCCGCAGGTTGACCGTGGTTCCGTGCTCGCCGAGGTCCTCGGCCGCGAGCTGGCCGTGCTGCGCGCGACCGCCGACCGCGCCGATCCGGTGGAGGAGACGGTGTTGAGCCTCGTCGAGTGCGCGGCGCTCGCGGCGGAAGCGGTGCGGGAACTGCGGTCCGGTGTTCCGGCTTCACGGTCGGCCGAGCTGCTGGAAGAGGTGCTGGCGACCGCGCGGGCCGCGGTGCTGACCGCCTCGCACGCGGTGATCGAGTCACGCGGCGGACTCCGCTCGTAACCCCCTGGCCCTAGTCGCCCTCCCGGACCCACGTCCGTTTTCCTGTTTCGTACTCATAGCGGCCTATGGGAGCGCTCTATTTCCCGCTATGAGTACGAAACGGGATTGGTTTGGACCACGCGCGCCCGGGGATGAGGGGTACGGGGCGTGGAGGGCATGGGAGAAGTCTAGCTGGGGATGGAAATGCGGGGTGCCTTTGTGGTGGACGTCAGGCGATGCACCATTCGAGGACGGCCTTCGCGCTGTGGAACTTCGCCTCGGCCTGGTCGAAGGCGATGGAGCGGGGGCCGTCGAGCACTCCGGCGCTGACCTCTTCGCCGCGGTGCGCGGGCAGGTCGTGCATGAACACCGCGCCGGGACTGGTCGCCAGCACGGACTCGTCCACGTGGAACGGCGCGAAGATCGTCCGCCAGTCGGGGTCGTTCTTCGACGTGCCGGTCGTCTGCCAGCGCGTGGTGTAGACGACGTCCACAGGGGACGGTAGGTCGAGCACGTCGTGCCGCTCGGAGATCAGCGATCCGCTCTGCGCCGCGTAGTGCTTGGCCTGCACCAGGATCTCCGGTTCCAGGCCGAAGCCGGCGGGCGTGCGCAGGTGCAGCTCGGTGCCGGGGTAGCGGGTCAGGCCGAGCGCCAGTGCGGCGGCGGTGTTGTTGCCCTCGCCCAGGTAGAGCACGCGCAGTCCGTCGACGGAGCCGAAGTGGGCGGCCATGGTGGTGAGGTCGGCCAGCGCCTGGGTCGGGTGCTCGCGCGCGCTCATCGCGTTGACCACGGACATCCGGTCCTGGGCGGCGAGCGCGCGCAGTTCCTCGGTGGTTCCGGCGGTCCTGGCGACCAGGCCGTCGAGCATGCGGGACATCACCTCGGCGGTGTCCTCGATCGTCTCGCCCGTGTTGAGCTGCAGGTCGTCGGGGCCGTAGCTGATGATCCGCGCGCCGAGCCGGAGCGCGGCGGAGGAGAACGCGGTCCTGGTGCGCGTGGAGGTCTTGCGGAAGTAGACGCCGAGAACCGTGCCGGACAAGGGTTCCCCGGTCGCGACGCCTTTCACGTGCTCGACGCCCCGCGCGACGATCCGGCGCAGATCCGCGTCGGACAGGTCGGCGAGGGAGATCAGGTGCTTGCGCGTCGGGGTCATCTGCTCCGCTCCTGGCTTCGCGCGGGGAAGGGACCGCCAAGGTAACCGCGGGGCATATCGAACCGGCATCGCACGGCCACTGCCTCGGAAAATGCGGCAATAACGGGACGAAATTGCTGGTCTATAGCCTCCCTTTCAACGGTGGAGAACTCTGGTTCCCGACCGTGGTGCGGTTTTCGGTCTACACGGGAGTCGGTAACGTGGATGGTCTGGCGATGCGCGGCCCGCTTTCTCCGTACAGCGGCGGGGACGTGACCCCCGCGCCGATCCCGGTGCTGGTTCAGGAGCAGGCCAGCCGCACGCCGGACGCCGTCGCGGTGGTGTTCCGCGACCAGCGGCTGACCTACGCGGAGCTGAACGCGCGCGCGAACCGCTTGGCGCGCAAGCTGATGGAGCACGGTGTCGGGCGCGAGCGCACGGTGGCCCTTGCGCTGCCGCGTTCGGCGGACGTGGTCGTGGCGATGCTCGCGGTGCTCAAAGCCGGTGCCGCGTACCTGCCGATCGACCCGGACTACCCCGCCGAGCGCGTGGCGTTCATGCTCAGCGACGGCGATCCCGCTTGCTTGATCACCACCGCGGACATCGCGGGTTCCCTGCCGGTGACGACCGCCCCGGTGCTGTTGCTCGACACGATCGAGCCCGGCGACGAGTCCGATCTCGCTGCTGTGCCACTGGATCCCGCCAACGCCGCGTACGTCATCTACACCTCCGGTTCCACGGGGCGCCCGAAGGGTGCTGTCCTGCCGCACCACGGTGTGGTCAACCACATGCTGTGGCAGGCCGAGGAATGGGGCATCGGAGCCTCGGACGTGGTGCTCGCCAGGACCGCGTTCAGCTTCGACGCGTCGGGCTCGGAGATCTGGCTGCCGTTGCTGACCGGCGCGACGATCTGCATGGCGCCGGGCGATGTCACTCGCGAGCCGGAGCGCCTTGTCGCGTACGCGGCCGAGCACGGTGTGACCGTCGCCCAGTTCGTTCCGTCGCTGCTCGCCGTGACGGCTCCGGCGATCCGGGCCAATGCTGACCTCGCGCTGCGCGTCGTTTTCGTGGCGGGCGAGGTGCTTCCGACCGCGCTCGCCGAAGAAGTCGTTTCCCAGTGGGGCGTGCGGCTTGCCCACCACTACGGCCCTACGGAGGCGTCGATCGACGTCACTGCGTGGGATGTGGAGCCGGGCCTCGGGGATCGTTCGGTGCCGATCGGCACGCCGGTGTGGAACACGCAGGCCTACATCCTCGACGCCGCACTGCGGCCCGCGGATGAAGGCGAGCTGTACGTCGCGGGTGTGCAGCTCGCGCGTGGCTACCTGAACCGGCCGGGGCTGACCGCGGAGCGCTTCGTCGCCTCGCCTTTCGTTGCTGGCCAAAGGATGTACCGCACGGGTGACCTCGCGCGGTGGGGCGCGAACGGGCTGATCGAGTTCACCGGCCGGGCCGACGACCAGGTCAAGATCCGCGGCTTCCGCATCGAGCTGGGCGAGATCGAGTCCGTTGTGCTCGACGCTCCCGGGGTCACCCAGGCCGCCGTTCTCGCGCGCGAGGACCGCCCTGGAGACAAGCGACTCGTGGCTTATGTAGTGTCCGAAGTGGACAGTGTGGTGGTTCGGGAGCACGTTGCCGAGCACCTGCCCAGTCACATGGTGCCTAGCGCCTTCGTCGTGCTCGATGCGCTGCCGTTGGCGCCCAACGGAAAGCTTGACCGGCGAGCGCTTCCGGCTCCTGACCTCGGTGCCGCTTCGACCGGCCGCGCCGCGAGGAACCCGCGCGAGGAGATCCTGTGTGGACTCTTCGTCGACGTCCTCGGTGTGGAGCAGGCCGGGATCGACGACGGCTTCTTCGAGCTGGGCGGTGACTCGCTGCTGGCCGCGCGACTGATCAGCCGCATTCGCTCCACTATGGACGTCGAGGTCTCGGTCCGGGCCCTGTTCGAGGCACCGACCGTGGCCGAGTTGGCCGAGCGGCTGGACGAGTCCACGGGTGCGCGTCCCGCGTTGGTTCCCGCCGCCAGGCCCGAGCCGCTGCCGTTGTCCGCGGCGCAGCGCGGCCTGTGGTTCCTCCACCGCCTTGAGGGACCGAGCGCGACCTACAACATTCCTTTGGTGCTGCGGATGACCGGCACCGTCGACCACGAGGCGCTGCGTGCCGCGGTGCGGGATGTGGTCGCTCGGCACGAGACGCTGCGCACGATCTTCCCCGACGTGGACGGCGTTGCGCGGCAGCAGGTTCTCGACGCTACGCCCGATGTGTCCTTTGTGGACACCGATGACCTTGAGGGCGCGGTCGCCGAGGCGGCCCGCTACCCGTTCGACCTGGACAACGAAACCTCGTTGCGGGTCAGCCTGTTCTCCCGGGCGGACGGCGAGCACGTGCTGCTCCTGCTCATGCACCACATCGCCAGTGACGGGTGGTCGGAGCGGCCGCTGATCAACGACCTCGCCGTCGCCTACACCGCCCGCCTGGACGGTCGCGCGCCGGAGTGGCCCGAGCTTCCAGTCAGCTACTCCGACTACACCCTGTGGCAGCAGGCGGTTCTCGGAGCCGAGCACGACCGGCAGCTGGAGTTCTGGCGGACGGCGTTGGACGGGCTGCCGCAGCTCGTCGAGCTGCCGACCGACCGGCCGCGTCTGGCGACCGCAAGCCACCGCGGTGCGGAGCTGCGGCTGACCCTCGACGCGGAACTGCACCGCGGTGTCACCGAACTCGCCAGGAGCACCGGCAGCACCGTGTTCATGGTGGTGCAGGCCGCGCTCGCCGCGCTGATGACCCGCCTCGGCGCGGGCACCGACGTGCCGCTGGGCACCCCGGCCGCGGGCCGAGCTGACGAACAGCTCGACCAGCTCGTCGGCTACTTCGTCAACACGTTGGTACTGCGCACGGACACCTCGGGCGACCCGACGTTCCGCGAGCTGCTGGACCGCGTCCGCCAGGCCGACCTCGCCGCGTACGCGCACCAGGACCTGCCGTTCGAGCGCCTCGTCGAGGTGCTGAACCCGGACCGGTCGCTCGCGTACCACCCGCTGTTCCAGGTGATGCTGACCTTCGAGAACCTCGGTGAGGCGCGGCCGGAGCTGCCCGGTCTGCTCGCCGAGGTCGACGAGGTGCCGACGGGGGTCGCGAAGTTCGACATCGACCTCCGCCTCCAGGAGCGCTTCGCCTCGGACGGCGCGCCGACCGGTGTGGACGCGATCGTCGAGTACGCGACGGATCTGTTCGACGGTGCGAGCGTCGAGCTGCTGGTTCGTCGACTCGCGCAGCTGCTGCGCGGCGCGGTGGCGGACCCGGCCACGCGCATCGGTTCGCTAGATGTCCTGCTCTCCGACGAGGAACTGGAGCGCTTGGCCCGCACCGAGGACCAGCTCCTCGTTCGGGGTGTGCGAATCGACTCCGACCGCATCAGGTCCGTCCTCTGTGGACACCCGGCGCTTGTCGAGGCCGTTGTCGGAACTTTCGTCAGCGAAGGTCGCGAGCAGCTGGTCGGCTACGTGGTGCCGGAGACGGGTCGCTCAGTTCGCGCCGTGGACTTGCGGGAGCACGCGGCGCGGTCGTTGCCGGACTACTTGGTGCCACAGGCTTTCGTGGTGCTCGACGCACTGCCGTTGACCGCTGACGGGCAGCTGGACCGGGCCGCGTTGCCCGCGCCGGAACTCGTTTCGGGCGAGGACGTTGAGCCGCGCACCGTGCAGGAGAAGGTGCTGGCGGGGCTGTTCGCCGAAGTCCTGGGGCTGTCGGAAGTCGGCCTGAACCAGGGCTTCTTCGACCTCGGTGGCGACAGCATCGTTTCCATCCAGCTCGTCAGCCGTGCACGCAAGGCCGGTCTGCGGATCACGCCGCGCGATGTCTTCGAGCACAAGACCGTCGCGCGGATCGCGGCCGTCGCCGGTGTTGTGGAGTCGACTTCTCCTGCGACTCCGGACGTTGCCGTTGGTGCTGTCCTGCCGACGCCGATCATCGCTGATCTTCGTGAGCTGGACGGACCGATCGACGGCTACCACCAGTCGATGTTGGTCTACGTGCCCGCCGGGCTCGGGGTCGAGAACCTGACCGTCGCGCTTCAGGCGGTGCTCGACCGGCACGACGCGCTGCGGGCTCGACTGTCCGATGTGGACTGGTCGCTCAACGTTCCCGAGATCGGTGCGGTCGACGCGGCTACCTGTGTTCGTCGCGTTGCCGGGTTCGACGAGGAGGCCCTGCGTTCGGCAGCCGC
Source organism: Allokutzneria sp. A3M-2-11 16 (assembly GCF_024213555.1). Lineage (GTDB taxonomy): Bacteria > Actinomycetota > Actinomycetes > Mycobacteriales > Pseudonocardiaceae > Allokutzneria. The sequence goes on from NZ_JANAVO010000014.1 coordinate 62,351, forward strand.
ACAGGCGCAAGCCGAACTGGACCCGTGGTCCGGTGCGATGGTCCGCGCGGTGTGGTTCGACGCGGGCGCCGACGAGCCGGGTCGCTTGCTGCTGCTGGTCCATCACCTTGTGGTGGACGGTGTTTCGTGGCGGGTGCTGCTGCCCGATCTCCGTGCCGCGTGGGAGGCCGTTTCGGCGGGCAAGGCCCCGGAGCTGGCCCCGGTCGGGACTTCGGTTCGTCGGTGGCGTGAACACCTTGGCGCGCAGGCGATCGAGCGCGCTTACGAGCTGGACCTGTGGAAGTCCGTTCTCGACACCGCCGATCCGCTGCTCGGTGAGCGTGCGCTCGACCGGACTCGTGACGTGCGGTCGACCACGAAGTCGCTGACCCTGTCGCTGCCGACCGCGATCACCGCTCCGCTGCTGGGCGCTGTCCCCGCTTCGGTGCACGGTGGCGTGAACGACGTGCTGTTGAGCGGCCTTGCGCTGACGGTCGCGGACTGGCGCCGTCGCCGTGGAGTGGACGAGACCGCGCTTGTGCTCGAACTTGAGGGGCACGGTCGCGAGGACATCGCCGAGGGCGTCGATCTCGCCAGGACGGTTGGTTGGTTCACCAGCGCCTACCCGGTTCGCCTCGATCCCGGCACGCATGAGCTTGGTGATGTGCGCGCTGCCGCGCGAGTGCTCAAGCGCGTCAAGGAGCAGCTGAGGTCCTTGCCGGACAACGGCATCGGCTACGGGTTGCTGCGGCACCTGAACGCTGAGACCTCGGCGGAGCTGGCCGCGTTCGCCCGCCCGCAGATCGGGTTCAACTACCTCGGCCGGTTCGCCGCGGCGGAGCGCGCCGACTGGGCCGCCGCTCCCGAGGCACCGGCGCTGGGCGCGGGCTTCGACGCCGACATGCCGCTGGGGCTGGCGTTGGAGCTGGACGCGGTCACCGAGGACGACGTCGACGGACCGCGTCTGGTCGCCACCTGGACGTGGGCCGGAGAGCTGCTGTCCGAAAAGGACGTTCGTGAGCTGGCCGATGGCTGGTTCACCGCGCTGGAGGCGCTGTCCGCGTTGGCGGCGCAGCCGGAGCTCGGCGGGCTCACCCCGTCCGACCTGCCGCTTGTCTCCTTGTCGCAGAACGACATCGAGAGCCTTGAGCAGGCCATGCCCGGGTTGGCCGACGCGTTGCCGCTCGCGCCGCTTCAGGAAGGTCTGCTGTTCCACTCGCTTTACGACGAGCAGGCCACGGACGTCTACTCCGTCCAGGAGGTCTACTCGTTCCACGGTTCGCTCGACGCGGGCGCACTGCGCACCGCGGCGGCTGAACTGCTTGAGCGGCACCCGAACCTCCGCGCCGGGTTCTGGCACGAGGGCCTGTCGCAGCCGGTCCAGGTCGTGCCCGGCGACGTCGACCTGCCGTGGGCGGAGGTGGACCTGTCCGGGCTCGACACCGCCGCGTGCGACGCGGAGCTATTGCGGGTCACCAGCGCCGACCGCGCGCACCGCTTCGACCTGACCAAGCCGCCGCTGCTGCGCTTCACGCTGGTCAAGCTCGGCGAGGACGACCACCGCTTCGTCATCACCAACCACCACATCCTCTTCGACGGTTGGTCGATGCAGCTACTGCTCGACGAGCTTTTCGCGCTCTACCAAGGGAAGTCGCTGCCCGCCGTGGCCGCTTTCCGCGACCACCTCGCGTGGCTGGGGCGGCAGGACAAGGCGGCCGGGGACGCGGTGTGGCGCGAGGCCCTGGACGGCCTCACCGCACCGACTCTGCTCGCCAAGGGCACTCCGGGGACTCAGCAGACGCCAGAGCAGTTGCTGCTCACGCTGCCCGCCGAGTTGACCGAGAGGCTTCAGGACCGCCTGCGGTTGAACGGCCTCACGCTGAACACGGTCGTCCAGGGCGTGTGGAGCCTGTTGCTGGGCAAGCAGACCGGCCGCGACGACGTTGTGTTCGGCGCGACGTTCTCGGGTCGTTCTTCCGCACTGCCCGGTGTCGAGTCGATGATCGGCATGTTCATCAACACGCTGCCGGTGCGCGTGCGACTGCGGTCGGACGAGTCCATTGTGGACCTCCTCACGCGCGTGCAGGATGAGCAGTCGAAGCTCATCGAGTTCCAGCACCTCGGCCTCAACGACGTGCAGCGGATTGCCGGGCTGGGCGAGCTGTTCGACACCCTGACCGTGGTGGAGAACTACCCGCACGACGACGATGACGTGTGGACCCCCGCACCCGGCCTGCGGGTCAGTGTGCTGGAGGACCACGACGCCACGCACTACCCGTTGACGCTGTCCGTGCTACCCGGCAAGAACCTCCGCCTGCGCCTGGAGTACCGGCCGGACCTGTTCTCCACCAAGGAGATCCAGCAGCTGGCCGACGAGCTCATGCGGCTGGTCGAGACCGTGGTAGAGGACCCGACGCAGCTCGTGTCGGTCTCCTCCACCGCGGGGGCGGTGGAGGAAGTCGTCGCCGAGGAGGACGGTCCCGCGCAGCTGTCCTGGCGTGCTCCGCGCACCCCTGAGCAGGAAATCCTTTGTGGACTGTTCTCCACTGTGCTCGGTGTGCCGACCGTGGGCATCGACGACAACTTCTTCGAGCTGGGCGGGCACTCGCTGACCGCGATCCGGTTGCTGAGCCGCATCCGGTCGATGTTCGGCGTCGAGCTGGCGATCCGGCACCTGTTCGAGGCGCCCACCGTCGAAGCCCTCGCGGAGCGGATGAAGGGCGCCAGCGAGGCTCGTGTCGCGCTCGCGCCGATGGAGCGCCCGGAGATGATCCCGCTTTCCGCCGCGCAGTGGCGGCTGTGGTTCCTGTACCGGCTTGAAGGCCGCAGCGCGACGTACACGGTTCCGTTGCTGCTGCGCATGTCCGGCGAACTCGACCGCGCTGCGCTTCAGGTCGCGATCGGCGACATCGTGGAGCGGCACGAGACGCTGCGCACGATCTTCCCCGAGGTCGACGGCACCCCGCACCAGCTGATCATCGACTCCGCCCGGGCGCGGCCCGAGTTCAGCTTCGTGGAGACCGACGAGGCCGGGCTCGCGGAAGAGCTGAAGACCGCGACGCGGCACGGCTTCGACCTCGCCACCGAGCTTCCGTTGCGGGTCACGCTGTTCTCGTTGGGCAACGACGAGCACGTGTTGTTGTTCCTGCTGCACCACATCGCCAGCGATGGTTGGTCGGACGCGCCGTTCGCTCGCGACCTCTCGGCGGCGTACGGAGCGCGGCGCAAGGGACTTGAGCCGTCGTGGCCCGAGCTTCCCGTGCAGTACGCGGACTACACGCTGTGGCAGCAGGAGCTGCTGGGCAGCGAGGACGACCCGGAGAGCCTGCTCTCGCAGCAGGTCGCCTTCTGGGGCAAGCAGTTGGCGGGTCTGCCGGAGCAGCTGGAGCTGCCGACCGACCGGCCGCGTCCCGCCGCCGCGAGCTTCAAGGGCGACGAGGTCCACTTCGAGCTGGACGCGCAGCTGCACCGCGATCTGCTGGAGTTGGCGCGCCACACCAACACCACGCTGTTCATGGTGTTCCAGGCCGCCGTGTCCGCGTTGCTCACGAGGCTCGGCGCGGGCACGGACATCCCGCTGGGCGGGGTGATCGCGGGTCGCACCGACGAGGCGCTGGACGAGCTGATCGGCTTCTTCGTCAACACCCTGGTGCTGCGCACGGACACCTCGGGCAACCCGACGTTCCGCGAGCTGCTGGCGCGGGTCCGGGACACCGACCTGGCCGCGTACGCGCACCAGGAGATCCCGTTCGAGCGGCTGGTCGAGGTGCTGAACCCGGTGCGCTCGCTCGCGCACCACCCGCTGTTCCAGGTGATGATCCTCTTCCAGAACAACGCCGAGGCCGAGCTGGACATGCCGGGCCTGCGCGCGAGCCTGGAGGACGTCGGTTCCGGTGTGTCCAAGTTCGACCTCGATTTCGACATGCAGGAGTGCCACACCGAAGCCGGCGATCCGGACGGCCTCAAGGGTCTCGTCGAGTACGCGACCGACCTGTTCGACCGGAGCACGGTGGAGCGGATCGTCGCGCGGCTGGCCCGATTGCTGCGCGCGGTCGTCGCTGACCCGGACAGGCCGATCTGGCAGACCGACATCCTGGAGCCGGTCGAGCGCCGGAGCCTCACCGAGGAGTGGGCCGCGTCGGTCGCCGAGGTCACCCAGACCACCGTGCCCGCGCTGTTCGAGGCCGCCGTCGCGGCCAACCCTTCGAGCACCGCTGTGGTCTACGACGACACTCGTCTGTCCTATGTAGAGCTGAACGAGCGCGCGAACCAGTTGGCGCACAAGTTGATCGCCGAGGGGGTTGGGCCGGAGCGCATCGTCGCGCTGGCGCTGCCGCGTTCGGCGGAGCTGGTCGTCGCGGTGCTGGCCGTGCTCAAGGCCGGTGGCGCTTACCTGCCGCTCGACCCGAACTACCCGGCGGAGCGCATCGCGTTCGTCATCGAGGACGCGCGGCCCACGGTCGTGGTGACCAGTTCCAAGGTGGCGGTGGAGCTTCCCGGGAATGTCACGCGGATCGTGGTGGAGGAGCAGGAAGGCGGCTCGGTCGAGAACCCGGTTCGCTCCGACCTGTGCCCGGACAACGCCGCCTACGTCATCTACACGTCGGGCTCGACCGGCAAGCCCAAGGGTGTGCTGATCCCGCACCAGAACGTCGTGCGGTTGTTCGATCAGACCGAGCACTGGTTCCACTTTGGACAATCCGACGTGTGGACGCTGTTCCACTCCTACGCGTTCGACTTCTCGGTGTGGGAGCTGTGGGGCCCGCTGCTCAACGGCGGCAAGCTCGTTGTTGTGCCGCACGAGGTTTCCCGCGCGCCCGCTGACTTCCTGGCGCTGATGGAGCGCGAGCGGGTCACGGTGCTCAACCAGACGCCGTCCGCCTTCTACCAGTTGGTGCAGGCCGATCTGGAGAACCCGGGCACGGACCTCGCGCTGCGCTACGTGATCTTCGGTGGCGAAGCCCTTGAGCTGTCCCGGCTTTCGGCCTGGTACGAGCGGCACGCCGACGACGCGCCGGTCCTGGTCAACATGTACGGCATCACCGAGACCACGGTGCACGTCACGCACCTCGCGCTCGATGAGGCCAGCGCCGCGGCGAGCGTCAACAGCACCATCGGCACGGCGATCCCCGACCTTCGGGTTTACGTGCTGGACCAGGGGCTCCAGCCGGTGCCGCCCGGTGTCACGGGCGAGATGTACGTTGCGGGCGCCGGTCTGGCGCGCGGGTACCTCGGCCGGGCCGGGCTGAGCGCTCACCGCTTCGTCGCCGATCCGTTCGGCCCGGCGGGTTCTCGGATGTACCGCACCGGTGACCTGGCGCGCCGGACCGGAGCACCGCTTGCGGGTGCGACCAGTGTTACTGCCAACGGCGTCCTTGAATTCTTCGGCCGCGCGGACGACCAGGTCAAGATCCGTGGCTTCCGCATCGAGCTGGGCGAGATCGAGGCCGCTGTCCTCGATGGGCCCGGTGTCGCGCAGGCCGCCGTCATCGTTCGCGAGGACCGGCCGGGCGACAAGCGGCTTGTTGCATACGTCGTGGGTTCCTGCGATGGGTTGCGTGAGCACGTCGCGGCGAACCTGCCGGTGCACATGGTGCCCAGCGCGTTCGTCGAGGTTGAAGCGCTTCCGTTGACGCCCAACGGGAAGCTCGACCGCAAGGCGCTGCCCGCGCCGGAGCTGACCGCGGCGAGCACCGGAAGGGCTCCGCGCAACCAGCGCGAGGAGATCCTTTGTGGACTGTTCGCGGACGTGCTCGGCGTCGACAAGATCGGCATCGATGACAGCTTCTTCGAGCTGGGCGGTCACTCCCTGCTCGTCACCAGGCTGATCAGCCGCATTCGGTCCGTGCTGGGCGCGGAACTCGCGGTGCGCGCGCTGTTCGAGGCGCCGACCGTCGCCGGGCTCGCCGAACGCATCGACGAGGCCAACGGAGCGCGGCTGGCACTTGTCGCGATGGAGCGCCCGGAGCGCGTGCCGCTGTCGTTCGGTCAACGCGGTCTGTGGTTCCTCAGCCGCCTTGAGGGGCCGAGCGCGACCTACAACGTGCCGCTGGTCATGCGGCTCTCCGGCCCGCTCGACCTAGACGCGCTGCACCTCGCGATGCGCGATGTCGTTGGCAGGCACGAGAGCTTGCGCACCCTGTTCCCCGAGGTCGAAGGCACGCCGTACCAGCACATCCTGGACATGGACCAGGTCACTGTGGACATCCGCGTCGTGGACACCGACGAGGAGAGCCTGACGGCGCAGCTCGAAGAGGCGTCGCAGTACCACTTCGACCTGGCCAACGAGCTCCCGCTGCACGTGACCCTGTTCCGCATCAGCGACACCGAGCACGCGCTCCTGCCGCTGATGCACCACATCGCCAGTGACGGCTGGTCGGAAACCCTGCTTGGGGATGACCTGTCCATCGCGTACGCGGCTCGCGCCGAGGGGAACGCTCCACAGTGGACTCCGCTGCCCGTGCAGTACGCGGACTACACGCTGTGGCAGCGGGAACTGCTCGGCCGGGAGGACGACCCGAACAGCGCGATCTCCCGCCAGCTGGTGTTCTGGAAGGAAGCGCTGAAGGACCTCCCGGAGCTCGTGCAGCTGCCCACCGACCGGCCCCGTCCTCCGGTGGCCACCTACGGCGGTGACGAAGCCCCGCTGCGGCTGGGCGCGGAGCTGCACGAGGGGCTGCTCGCCCTGGTGCGCCAGACGAACACAACGCTCTTCATGGCCGTCCAGGCGGGCCTGGCCGCGTTGATCACGAGGCTCGGCGCGGGCACGGACATCCCGATCGGCAGCCCGATCGCCGGGCGCACCGACGAGGCGCTCGAAGACCTGTTCGGCTACTTCGTCAACACGTTGGTGCTGCGCGCGAACACCTCTGGCGCGCCGACCTTCCGCGAGCTGCTGGACCGCGTCCGGGAGACCGACCTCGCCGCGTTCGCCCACCAGGACGTGCCGTTCGAGCGGCTGGTCGAGGTCGTCAACCCGGTGCGCTCGCTCGCCCGCCACCCGCTGTACCAGGTGATGCTGACCTTCGAGAACTTCGACGAGGTAGACGTCACCATGCCCGGCCTCCAGACCTCCCTGGTCGACGTGGTCGGCGGGGCGTCCAAGTTCGACATGGACGTCCGGCTCCAGGAGCGCTACAGCGCGGACGGGGCGCCCGCGGGCATCGTCGGCGAGATCGAGTACGCCACGGACCTGTTCGATCGGTCCACTGTGGACGGATTTGGGGCGCGACTGGTCCGCCTGCTGGCGAACGCGGTGGCCAACCCGGACGTCTCGATCTGGGAACTCGACCTGCTCACCGAGGACGAGCGCGCGACGGTCTTCGCCGACCCCGCGGTGACCGTGCTCGACGAAGGCGGCCTGCCGGTGCCACCCGGTGTCACGGGTCAGCTGCACCGCTTCGGGACCGCTACCGGTGAGCTCGCTCGCCGCACCGCGGACGGCTCGCTGGACATGCTGGGCCGCGTCGAGGACGTGGCGACTGTCCGCGGTTTCCGTGTCAACCCGGCCGAAGTCGCTGATCGGATCGCGTCGGTTGACGCTGTTGCGCAGGCTTTCGCGGTGATCCGCGACGGCCAGTTCATCGCGTACGTCGTGCCGACGTCGCGAATGGACAGTGCGTCCGCGCGGCAGATCGCGGAGGATGTGCTGCCGGAGTACCTGGTGCCGCACAAGTTCGTTGTGCTGGACCGGCTCCCGGTGGATGCGGACGGGCGGGTCGACCGTGCCGCGTTGCCCACGGAGGAGGCCGAGGCCAGCACTGCGTCTCGTGCTCCGCGCACGCCGCAGGAGGAAATCCTGTGTGGACTGTTCGCTGAAGTGCTTGGTGCTGACCGGGTTGGTGTCGACGACAGCTTCTTCGAGCTTGGTGGTCACTCGCTGTCCGCGATCCGCCTGCTCAGCCGTGTCCGGTCCGCGTTCGGAGTGGAGCTGCCGGTGCGCACGCTCTTCGCTGAGCCGACCGTGGCCGGGCTGGCCGCTCGCCTGCACGCCGGTTCGGCGGCGCGGGCCGCGCTGAGGCCGGTCGAGCGTCCCGAACGCATCCCGCTTTCCTTCGCGCAGCAGCGGTTGTGGTTCCTGCACCGCCTTGAGTCCGGCACGACCTACAACGTCCCGCAGATCCTGCGCCTCACCGGTGAACTGGACCGCGAGGCGTTGGAGGCGGCGCTGGGTGATGTCGCCGAGCGGCACGAGAGCCTGCGGACGGTTTTCCCGGAGGCCGACAGCAACCCGTACCAGCAGATCCTCGACACGAAGCCAGAGCTGCACGTCGTTCCCGTCGACGAGGCCAGCCTGCACGCTGAGCTGGACCGCGCTGCTCGCTACGAGTTCGACCTGCTGGTCGAGCCGCCGCTGCGGGCGACGCTGTTCCCGGTCAGTGCCGACGAGCACGTGCTCCTGTTGCTGCTGCACCACATCGCCAGCGACGGTTGGTCGGACGCTCCGTTCGCGAACGACCTCTCGACGGCGTACGGCGCACGGCGGCAGGGAAAGGCTCCACAGTGGACTCCGCTGCCCGTGCAGTACGCGGACTACACGTTGTGGCAGCAGGAAGTCCTCGGTAGCGAGGACGACCCGGAGAGCGTAATCTCCGCGCAGCTAGCGTTCTGGCGTGAAGCGCTGAGCGGCGTGCCGGAGCTGCTGCCGCTGCCGACCGATCGCCCCCGGCCCGCCGTCGCCAGCCACCGCGGCGACGAGATCCAGGGCGTGATCGACGTCGAGCTGCACAAGCGGTTGGCCGCGGTCGCGCGCCAGACCAACACCACGGTTTTCATGGTGTTGCAGGCGGCCTTGGCGACGCTGCTGACCAAGCTCGGTGCGGGCACGGACATCCCGATCGGCACGCCGGTCGCGGGCCGGGCCGACGAGGCGCTGGACGAGCTGGTCGGGTTCTTCGTGAACACGGTGGTGCTGCGGACGGACACCTCGGGCAACCCGAGCTTCCGCGAGCTGCTGGGCCGGGTGCGCGAGTCCGATCTGGCCGCGTTCGCCCACCAGGACGTGCCGTTCGAGCGCCTGGTGGACGTGGCGAAGCCGGTGCGGTCGCTGGCGCACCACCCGCTGTTCCAGGTGATGATGGTCTTCGAGAACAACGCCGAGGGCGTCTTCTCGATGCCCGGCCTCGAAGCGAGGTTCGCCGAGGACGTCGACATGGGCGCCGCGCGGTTCGACCTGACCTTCCACATCCAGGAGAACCTGACCGGCGACGGCGCGCCCGACGGCATCGGCTTCGACCTGGAGTTCGCCGAGGACCTGTTCGACCGCGGCACGGTCGAGGGCATCGCCGCCCGGCTCGTCCAGGTGCTCGACACGATCGCGGGCGACCCCGACATCGTGATCGACCGGGTGGCCCTCGCGGACCCGGACGTGCTGATGATCGGCGCCGATCTGTCCACTTCGGACACTTCGCTGCGCGATCTTGTCGCGGCAGTTCCGGGTGACGCGATCGCGTTGTCCTACGGTGGCACCGAAGTGTCCTATGCGGACATCTTCACCACCGAGCTTCCGGAACGGATCTCGGTGATCCTCGACTCCTGGCGCAGTGGCGAACCGTTCACGGTCACCACGGCGCGGGGGCGGAGTGTGACTGTGCCGCAGGCGGTTCTCGCCGCGCGGCTGGCCGCACGCCAGGCACAGCACCCGCTCACCAGTGCGGAACGGGTGCTGTGCCACTCCGCTCCCGGCTCGATCACCGAGCTGTGGGAGGTGCTGTGGCCGCTGACCACCGGGGCGACCGTGGTGCTCGGCGACCTGGCCAGCTCTGACGCGACCGTCGCGCACGCCACTCCTTCGCAGCTCGCTGCGCTGCTGCGTGAGTCGGTCCCCGCACAACTGGGCAAGGTGTTCAGCACGGGCGAGCGACTGCCGGAAGCCTTGCAGCAGGCGTGGTTCGAGGCCGTGGAAGTGCCGCTGTACAACAGCTACTCGGTCGCCGAGTGCGGCGGCGAGGTCGCTTCGTGGCGCTGTGACCCCGATTCCTGGGGCGGAGCCGTGCCTTTGGGACAGCCCGTCGCGGGAACTCGGATCTACGTCCTCGACTCGGGTCTGCAACCGGTTCCGCAGGGCGTTGTCGGTGAGATCTACGTGGGCGGCGCGGGGAACGTCGCCGATCCGTTCGGCGATCCGGGCTCCCAGATGATCCGCACCGGTGACCTGGGCCGCCGCAATACCGATGGTGACTTGGAGTTCGTCGACTCCGCCGTGAAGGTGCGCGGTTTCCAGGCGCGCCTCGCGGAGCTGGAGTCGGTGCTCGCCGACCGGTGGGACATCGCCGAGGCCGCCGTAGTGGTCCGCGACGACAAGCTCATCGGCTACGTGGTTGCCGTTCCAGGCAACGAGGTCGACGCCACGGCGCTGCGCGAGTACGCAGAGGCGATCGTGCCGGAGTACCTGGTTCCGTCGTCCTTCATGGTGCTCGACGCCATGCCGTTGGAGCACAACGGCCGGATCGACCGCGCGGCGCTGCCCGAGCCCACTGTGGACGGTGACGGTGGTCCCCGCGGTCCGCGCACTCCGCAGGAGGAGATCCTGTGTGGACTCTTCGCGGAGGTGCTCGAAGTCGAGAGCATCGGCGTGGACGACGGATTCTTCGAATGGGGCGGGCACTCGCTGCGCGCGACCAAGCTCGTCAGCCGCGTTCGTGCCGCGTTCGGCGTTGAGCTCCCGGTTCGGGTGCTCTTCGAGTCGCCGACCGTCGCAGGGCTCGCGCGGCGGCTTGGGAACGCCGCCGAAGCACGGCCGGAGCTGGCGCGTCGTGAGCGCCCTGCGGAGATCACGCTGTCCGCGGCTCAGCGGCGGCTGTGGTTCCTGCACCGTCTTGAAGGCCCGAGCGCCACGTACAACGTGCCGCTGGCCATGCGGCTGACGGGTTCGCTGGACCGCGAGGCGTTCGCGGCAGCACTGGGTGATGTGGTTGCCAGGCACGAGAGCCTGCGCACCGTCTTCGCCGAGGTCGATGGAAACCCCTGCCAGATCGTGCTTCCCTCGGCCAAGCCCGAGTTGCTGATCGTGGAGTCCACTGAGGATGGTGTGGCGGAGGCGCTCAACCGCGCGGCCGACTACGCGTTCGATCTGACGGTAGAGATCCCGATCCGGGTCACGCTGTTCCCGCTTGGCGGCGACGAGTACGCGGTGCTGTTCCTGATGCACCACATCGCCAGTGACGGTTGGTCCCTGGAGCCGTTGGCCAAGGACCTCGCCGCCGCGTATGAGGCGAGGCTTCAGGGGAACGCTCCACAGTGGACTGCGTTGCCTGTTCAGTACGCGGACTACACGCTGTGGCAGCAGGACCTCCTCGGCAGCGAGGACGACGAGCACAGCCTCGCTTCGCAGCAGGTGCTGTTCTGGCACGGTGCCCTTGAGGGCGTCCCCGAGCAGTTGGCGCTGCCGGTCGACCGCCCGCGCCCGCCGACTCCGAGCTACCGGGGTGCCGCGGTCGAATTCGGTCTGGACGCGTCGCTGCACGCCGATGTCGCCGAGCTGGCCAAGCGCACCGGGAGCACGGTGTTCATGGTCGTCCAGGCCGCGCTTTCGGCTCTGCTGAGCCGTTTGGGCGCCGGCACGGACATTCCGCTCGGCACCGTGGTCGCGGGCCGCACCGACCAGGCGCTCGACGACCTGATCGGGTTCTTCGTGAACACGGTGGTGCTGCGGACAGATGTCTCCGGCGACCCGACGTTCACCGAGCTGCTCGCCCGTGTTCGCGAGACCGATCTGGCCGCGTTCGCCAACCAGGACGTGCCGTTCGAGCGGCTGGTGGAGGTGCTGAGCCCGACGCGGTCGCTGTCGCACCACCCGCTGTTCCAGGTGATGCTGACCTTCCAGAACAACGACGGTGGCGACTTCGCGATGTCGGGCCTGCGCGCCGGGTACGCCGACGTCGACACCACGGTGTCCAAGTTCGACCTCACGTTCTTCGTCGAGGAGAACTACTCCGCTGACGGTGTGGCCGAAGGCATGAGCGGTGAGGTCGAGTTCGCCACCGACCTGTTCGACAGCAGCACCGTCGAGGCCATCGTGCGGCGGCTCAGCAGGCTGCTCGCCGCTGTGGTCGCCGCGCCGGACCAGCCGATCGGCCGTGCGGACGTGCTGGCGGAGGACGAGCGCGAGCGGATTCTGGTGCGGTGGAACGACACCGCTGCGCCGATCGAGCCCGCGACGCTGCCTTCGCTGTTCGCGGCTCAGGTGGCGGCGGACCCCTCGGCGACCGCGGTGGTCTTCGAGGACGTCTCACTGTCCTATGTGGAGCTTGACGCGCGGGCGAATCGTCTTGCGCGCCACCTCGTCTCGCTCGGTGTGGGGCCGGAGTCGATCGTCGCCGTCGCGGTGCCGCGCTCGGTGGACCTCGTAGTGTCCTTGCTGGCCGTGCACAAGGCCGGTGGTGCTTACGTGCCGATCGACCCGGACTACCCGGTCGACCGCATCACGTACATGCTCACCGACTCCGCTCCTGCCTGTGTCATCACGACTTCTTCGGTATCGCTGCCCTCGGTCTCGGCGCCTTCAGTGGTGCTGGACTCGCTCGACCTGGTGGATGAGGACTTCGTCCAGCCTTTGTTGGCGCCCAGCCACCCGGCCTACGTGATCTACACGTCGGGTTCGACCGGTCGTCCCAAGGGCGTTGTGGTCTCGCACGCCGGTGTGGCGAGCCTTTCGGTGGCGCACGTGGCGAACTTCGAGGTCGGTGCGGGCTGCCGGGTGCTCCAGTTCGCGGCGCTGAGCTTCGACGCCGCGGCCTGGGAAGTGATCATGGGCCTGCTTTCCGGCGCGACGCTCGTGCTGGCGCCTTCTGACAAGCTCCTCCCGGGTGCGGCCCTGGCTGACGTGGTGGCCCGGCACGGTGTCACGCACGTGACGCTGCCGCCGACCGCGCTGGCCGCGCTGCCGGAGAATGCGCTGCCCGAAGGGACGACCCTCGTGGTCGCGGGCGAGGCGTGCCCGCCGGAGCTGGTGGACCAGTGGTCCCGTGGCCGTCGGATGATCAACGCGTACGGTCCGACGGAGACCACGGTCTGCGCCACGATGAGCGCTCCGCTGTCCGGCGCGGTGACCCCGCCGATCGGCCGTCCAATTACCAATGCGCAGGTCTACGTGCTGGACTCCGCGCTCCGTCCGGTTGCGCCGGGTGTCGCGGGCGAGCTGTACGTATCGGGTGCCGGTCTGGCCCGTGGTTATCTCGGGCGCACCGCGTTGACGGCGGAACGCTTTGTCGCTTCGCCGTTCGCGGTGGGGGAGCGGATGTATCGCACCGGTGACTTGGCGCGGTGGACGGTTCACGGTGAGCTGGAGTACTTGGGCCGGGCGGACACGCAGGTCAAGGTGCGTGGTTTCCGCATCGAGCTGGGCGAGATCGAGTCGGTTCTCGTTCAGCACCCGGAGATCAGCGCCGCCACGGTGATCGTCCGGACCGATCGCGCCAACGATCCGCGTGTGGTCGCGTATGTTGTCGGGTCCACTTTGGACCTTCGCGAGCACGTGGCGGCGAGCCTGCCGGACTACATGGTTCCCAGCGCGTTCGTGGCGCTGGACACGATTCCGTTGCTGCCCAACGGGAAGGTGGACCACAAGGCGTTGCCTGCGCCGGAGGTGCGGACGGTTGTCTCGCGCGCTCCGCGCAACCCGCGTGAAGAGCTGATGTGCGGCCTGTTCGCCGAGGTGCTGGACGTTCCGGTGGTCGGCGTCGACGACAGCTTCTTCGACCTGGGCGGGCATTCGCTGCTGGCCACCAAGCTGGTCAGCCGCGTTCGCTCGGTGTTCGACGCCGAACTCGCGGTGCGCGCCGTGTTCGAGGCGTCCACGCCCGCCGAGCTGCTGGAGCGGCTGGCCGGGGCGGAAGGCGCCCGCGCCCGGCTCGTCCGGGCAGAGCGTCCGGCGGAGATCCCACTGTCGGCGGCTCAGCGGCGGTTGTGGTTCCTGCACCGTCTTGAGGGGCCGAGCGCTACCTACAACGTGCCGCTCGTGTTGAAGCTGACGGGCTCGGTCGACGCCGAGGCCATGCGGTCCGCGATCGAGGATGTCGTTGCGCGGCACGAGAGTCTGCGCACGGTCTTCCCCGAAGCGGACGGCGTTCCCTACCAGCTCATCCTGGACCCGGCCGAGGCGCGGCCCGTGCTGCGCGTCGTCGAGACCGAGGACCTGGAAGCCGCCGCGGAGGAAGCCGCACGGCACGCGTTCGACCTTTCCAGCGAGTTGGCGGTCCGCTCGTGGTTGTTCACCACGAAGCGGGACGAGCACATCCTGTTGTTGCTGCTGCACCACATCGTCAGCGACGGCGCCTCGCTGGAGCCGCTGTCCCGTGACCTGTCGGTCGCGTACACGGCCCGGTTGCGCAGTGAAGCTCCACAGTGGACGGACCTTCCGGTGCAGTACGCGGACTTCACGCTGTGGCAGCGCGAAGTGCTCGCCACCGAGGAGGAGCGGCAGATCGAGTTCTGGCGGGATGCCCTCGCCGGGGTGCCCGACCTGGTGGAGCTGCCGATCGACCGCCCGCGCCCGCCGACGCCGAGCTACCGGGGCGACGAGGTCGGCTTCACCGTCGACGCGGACCTGCACCGGAAGCTGGCCGAGGTGGCCCGCGAGACCGGCACCACGTCGTTCATGGTGGCGCAGGCCGCACTCGCGACCCTGTTCACCAGGCTCGGCGCGGGGACGGACGTCCCGCTCGGCACCGCGGTCGCCGGCCGGACCGACGAGGCACTGGACGAGCTGGTCGGCTTCTTCGTGAACACGGTGGTGCTGCGGACCGACACGTCCGGCGCGCCGACGTTCCGGGAGCTGCTGGGCCGGGTCAGGGAGACCGACCTCGCGGCGTTCGCGCACCAGGAGGTGCCGTTCGAGCGGCTGGTCGACCTGCTCAGCCCGGTCCGTTCGCTGGCGCACCACCCGCTCTTCCAGGTGATGCTGGTCTTCGACAACAACGCGGAGGCGTCGCTGGACCTGCCGGGCCTGAGCGCCCGCGTCGCCGAGGTGGACACCGGGGTCGCCAAGTTCGACCTCACCTTCCACCTGGAGGAGACTCCGTCCGGAGTGGACGGTTCGGTGCAGTTCGCCACCGACCTGTTCGACCGGAGCACCGCTGAGGCGCTGGGCGAGCGGTTCGTCCGAGTGCTGCGGGCGGCGCTGTCGGAGCCGGACCGGCCGATCACGGAGCTGGACGTTCTCGCTGCCGCGGAACGGGATCAGCTCCTCGGAGCGTGGAACTCCACCGCCGTGCCGGTGGCCGCTTCGACCTTCCCGGACCTGTTCCGGGCGAGGGTCGAGGAGACGCCGGACGCCACGGCTGTGCTGTTCGAGGACTCGCGGCTGACCTACGCGGAGTTGGACTCGCAGGCTGACCAGCTCGCGAAGTTCCTGCGCACCAAGGGAGTCGGCCCGGAGCAGATCGTCGCGGTCGCGCTGCCGCGGTCCGCGGAACTCGCGGTCACGCTGCTCGCGGTCCTCAAGGCCGGTGGCGCTTACGTGCCGATCGACCCGGACTACCCGGCCGACCGCATCGAGTACATGCTCACCGACTCCAACCCGGTGCTGGTGATCACCAACCGCGCGATCGCCGCCGAACTGCCGGGCACCTCGTTGGCGCTGGAGGACATCGACCTCACGGATCTTCCTTCGTCCGCTGAGCCCGTTCTGTCGCCGGAGCACCCTGCGTACGTGATCTACACGTCGGGTTCGACCGGTCGTCCCAAGGGTGTCGTGGTCTCGCACGCCGGTGTGGCGAGCCTGTCGCACGCGCAGATGTCGGCCTTCGAGGTCGGCGCGGGCAGCCGGGTGCTCCAGTTCGCAGCGCTGAGCTTCGACGCGGCGGCCTGGGAGATGATCATGGGTCTGCTGTCCGGGGCCGCGCTCGTCCTGGCCCCGGCCGACAAGATCCTCCCCGGTGAGCCGTTCGCGGAAGTCGTTGCCCGGCACGGGGTCACCCACGTGACGCTGCCACCCACGGCGCTGGCTGCCTTGCCGGAGAACGCGTTGCCGGAGGGTTCGACGCTCGTCGTCGCGGGTGAGGCTTGCCCACCGGAGCTGGTCGGCCGCTGGTCGCGGAACCGCCGGATGATCAATGCATACGGTCCGACGGAGACCACGGTCTGCGCCACGATGAGCGCGCCGCTGTCCGGCGCGGTCGTGCCGTCGATCGGTCGCCCGATCACCAACGCCCAGGTGTACGTGCTCGACTCGAACCTGCGCCTTGTCGCACCTGGTGTGCAGGGCGAGCTGTACGTGTCGGGTGCCGGTCTGGCTCGGGGTTACCTCGGGCGCACCGCGTTGACGGCGGAGCGGTTCGTTGCTTCGCCGTTTGCGGTGGGGGAGCGGATGTATCGCACCGGTGACCTTGCGCGGTGGACGGCTCACGGCGAGCTTGAGTACCTGGGACGGGCGGACACGCAGGTCAAGGTGCGTGGCTTCCGCATCGAGCTGGGTGAGGTCGAAGCCGTTCTCGCGCAACACCCCGCGGTTGCTCGCAACACGGTCATCGTTCGCGAGGACCAGCCCGGAGTGGGCCGCCTCGTTGCTTACGTCGTCGGGTCCACTTTGGACTTGCGAGACCATGTCGCGGCGAGCTTGCCGGACTACATGGTGCCGAGCGCCTTCGTGGATCTGGCCGAGATTCCGTTGCTGCCCAACGGGAAGGTGGACCGAAAGGCGCTGCCTGCTCCGGACTTCGCGTCCACTGCGGGCAAGCGTGCGCCGAGTACCCCGCACGAGCAGGTGCTGTGCGAGGCGTTCGCCGAGGTGCTCGGGTTGTCCGAGGTCGGTGTCGACGACGGCTTCTTCGAGCTGGGCGGCGACAGCATCCTGTCCATCCAGGTGGTCAGCCGGGCGCGCAAGGCCGGGCTCGTCGTCACCGCGCGGGACGTGTTCCAGCAGCGCACGCCCGCCGCGCTGGCGACCGTCGCGCAGGTCCTGCCGACCGTGTTCGCCGACCCGGACGCCGGGATCGGTGAACTGGCGCCGACGCCGATCATGCACTGGCTGCGTGAACTCGGCGGGGTCAAGGGCTTCAACCAGTCGATGGTCGTCCAGGTCCCGGCCGAGCTGGAGGAGCGTCAGCTCACCCAGGTCGTGCAGGCGGTGCTCGACCACCACGACGCGCTGCGGCTCCGGGTCGGTCCACAGTGGACTCTAGAGGTCCGGCCGCGCGGTGCGGTCGACGCGGCGAGCTTGATCGTGCGCGGTGAGATCGACGAGAAGACCGCTGAAGCGGCCCGTGCCGCACTCGATCCGGAGGCCGGGTCGGTGGCCCGGTTCGTGTGGTCCCCGGGCAGGCTGCTGATCGTGCTGCACCACCTCGTGGTGGACGGCGTTTCCTGGCGCATCCTGTTGCCGGACCTCGCCGAAGCGTGGGCGGCGGTCGCCGCGGGGCGGAAGCCGGAGCTGGAGCCCGTGGGCACTTCGGTGCGGGCGTGGTCGCAGCAGCTCGCCGCGTCCGCGCCGCAGCGGGCCGGTGAACTGCCGGTGTGGCGCGAGGTCGCGTCCACTGTGGACCCACTGCTCGGCGCTCGGGCACTGGACCCGGCAAGGGACACGGCCGCCACCGCGCGGGAGATCTCGCTGACCCTGCCGACAGAACTGACCGAGCCGGTGCTGACGAGGCTCCCGGCCTCGGTGCACGGCACGGTCAACGACGTGCTGCTCACTGGCCTGGCCATGGCCGTGGCGAAACGGCGGCCCGGCCCGGTGCTGGTCGACCTTGAGGGCCACGGCCGCGAGGAGATCACCGAGCACACCGAGCTGTCGCGGACCGTCGGCTGGTTCACCAGCCTGTTCCCGGTCCGCATCGACCCGGGCGCCGAGGGCGCGGCGACCGACGCGCTCAAGCGGGTCAAGGAGCAGCTGAGGTCCTTCCCGGACAACGGGATCGGCTACGGCGTGCTGCGCTACCTCAACGGGGACAGCGACATCGCGGTCTCGCCGCAGATCGGGTTCAACTACCTCGGCCGCTTCGGTGCTGACGGGGAGAGCCAGGACTGGGCCGCCGTGGACGGGATCACGCCCGCGCCGAGGGACCCGTCGATGCCGATGACCCACACCCTGGAGATCACCGCGGTCACCGACGACACGGTGGCGGGCCCCGTGCTCAGCGCCACCTGGGCCTGGCCCGGCGAGCTGCTGTCCGAAGTGGACGTCCGGCGGCTCGCCGAGGACTGGTTCGCCGCGCTCGGCGAGCTGGTCGCGGACGCCGATCGGGCCGACGCCGGTGGGCACACCCCGTCCGACCTGGGGCTGGACTCGTTGAGCCAGGACGAGATCGACGACCTCGAAGCCGAATTGGGAGACTGGTGATGAAGCCTTCGGGGCTTGAGGACGTCCTGCCGCTCTCGCCGTTGCAGGAGGGCCTGCTCTTCCACGCCCTCTACGACAACGAGGCGGTGGACGTCTACAACACCCAGCTCGTGCTGCACCTGCGGGGCGAGCTGGACGCCGGGCTCCTCCGGGCCAGCGCGGAGGCGGTGCTGCAACGGCACCCCAACCTCCGCGCCGGTTTCCGGCTGCGCAAGAACGGCCAGCCCATGCAGGTGATCCCGCGCGGGGTCCTCCCGGCGTGGGCGGAGCTGGCCCTGCCGGAGGAGGAGTTCGAGCGGTTCCTGGTCACCGACCGGACCACGCGCTTCGACCTCGCCCGCCCGCCGTTGCTGCGGTTCTCCCTGGTGCGCATGGCCAACGGCGACCACAACCTGGTGATCACCAACCACCACATCCTGTTGGACGGATGGTCGGCGCCGCTGCTCGTGCAGGAGCTGTTCTCGATCTACGAGCGCGGCGGCTCGGTCGCCGGGCTGCCGAAGCCGACCCCGTACCGGAACTACCTGGCGTGGCTGGGGAAGCAGGACAAGGCGGGCTCGGAGCTGGCCTGGCGGGAAGCCCTCGCCGGGCTGGAGGAGCCCACCCGCGTCGCGCCCTCGGTGCCCGGCCGGGAGCCGGTGCTGCCGGAGCGGATCTTCACTGAGCTTTCCCCTTCGGCAAGTGATCGCATCGCGGAGACGGCGCGCAAGCACGGCCTCACGCTGAACACGCTCGTGCAGGGCGCGTGGGCGACGGTGCTCGGCCAGCTCACCGGCCGCGCTGACGTCGTGTTCGGCGCGACGGTGTCCGGCCGTCCCGCCGAGATCCCCGGCGTGGAAAGCATGATCGGCCTGTTCATCAACACGGTGCCGGTGCGCGTCCGGCTCGACCCGGCGGCCGGGCTGCTGGACACGCTGACCCGGTTGCAGGACGAGCAGTCCCGGTTGATGGCGCACCAGCACCTGAGCCTCGCCGACATCCAGCGCCAGGCCGGGATCGGTGAACTGTTCGACACCATCACGGTGTTCGAGAACTACCCCTTCGACGACGGCGGCGAGCAGTCGCTCGGCGGTCTGAGCGTCGCGGGCATGGACGGCGGTGGCGCGACCCACTACCCGCTCAGCCTGATCACCGGCATGGCGGGTGATCGCCTTGTCGCCCGCGTGGACTTCCGGCCGGACCTCTTCGACCGCGCGCAGGGCGAAGCCGTTGCCGCGCGGTTCCTCCAGGTGCTGGAGACCCTTGACCTCGGTGAGCCGACCGGGCGCGTCGACGCCCTGCTGCCCGCCGAGCGCGCCAAGGTGGTCGTGGAGTGGAACGACACCGCGAGCTACCTGCCCAGCAAGACCCTCCCCGAACTCCTTGAGGTGCAAGCGCATCGTTCGGACGTCGCTCTGACCTTCGAGGGCGAGTCGCTGTCCTATGTGGAGCTTCACGAGCGGGCGAACCGGCTCGCGCACTACCTGATCTCCGAGGGTGTCGGGCCGGAGAGCGTTGTCGCACTGGCGATGCCGCGTTCGGTTGAGCTGATGGTCGGGCTCCTCGGGGTGCTCAAGGCCGGTGCGGCGTACCTGCCGGTCGACCCGAGCTACCCGTCCGAGCGCATCGCGTTCATGCTCGAAGACGCTGCCCCCGCGAAGGTTCTCAGCACCTCTGCGGTGTCCTTGCCTGCCTTGAATCTCGATGAGAACGACTTCGCCGAGTTCCCGTCGACAGCGCCGACCGGCGTCGATCTGCGGCTGGGCAACACGGCATACGTCATGTACACCTCGGGTTCGACCGGTCGGCCCAAGGGCGTGCAGATCTCGCACGAGGCTGCCGTGAACAGGCTCGACGGCATGCAGCGCGCCTACCCCCTCGACGCCAGCGACCGGATCTTGCAGAAGACCGCGTCGAGCTTCGACGTCGCCGTCTGGGAGTTCTTCTGGCCGCTGCTCCAAGGCGCGTCGATCGTCATGGCGCGGCCGGACGGCCACCGCGACCCGGCCTACCTCGCGTCGCTGATCCAGGACGAGAACGTCACCACTGTCCACTTCGTACCGCCGATGTTGCAGGTGTTCCTCCAGCACCCGTCTGCGGCCGGATGCACCAGCCTCCGCAGGGTGTTCTGCGGCGGTGAGGCACTGCCGGAGGAGCTGCACCGGCAGTTCCGGGACATGCTCGGGATTCCGCTGCACCACCTCTACGGCCCGACCGAGGCGACGATCGACGTCACCGCGTGGGACGGCGGCCAAAAGATCGGCCCCGGTAACGCGCCGATCGGTTTCCCGGTGTGGAACACCCAGGTCTACGTGTTGGACAGCGCGCTGCGGCCGGTTCCCCCCGGCGTCGTCGGCGAGTTCTACCTCGCGGGCGTGCAGCTCGCGCGCGGCTACCTGAACCGTCCGGGGCTGACGGCGGATCGCTTCGTGGCCAACCCGTTCGGGGCGCCGGGAGCGCGGATGTACCGCTCCGGCGACCTCGCGAAGTGGAACGCGGACGGGTCGATCCAGTTCGTCGGCCGGGCCGACCACCAGGTGAAGGTCCGCGGTCTGCGCATCGAGCTCGGCGAGATCGAGGCCGCCCTCACCGAACACCCCGATGTCGAGCAGGCCGTCGTCGTCGTGCGCGAGGACAACCCCGGTGACAAGCGAATCGTGGGATATGTTGTCCCGCAAGGCAACTCCGACGAGCTGCGGCAGCACTTGAAGGCTCGCCTGCCCGACCACATGGTCCCGCCCGCGTTCGTGGCGCTCGACGCGCTTCCCCTGACCCCCAGCGGAAAGCTCGACCGCGCCGCACTGCCCGCTCCGGAGGCGGCAGTGGCCACGGCCGGCCGTGCGCCCCGGTCCCCGAAGGAAGAGATCCTTTGTGGACTGTTCGCCGAAGTTCTCGGTGTCGGCCGGGTCGGCGTCGATGACGATTTCTTCGACCTCGGTGGGCATTCGCTGCTGGCGACGCGCCTGATCAGCCGGATCAGGTCGACCTTCTCCGTGGAGGTCGCGATCCGGGCGCTGTTCGAGGCACCCACCCCGGCCGCGCTCGTCGCCAGGCTCGACAGCTCGGCGACTGCCCGCCCGCCGGTGCGCGCGGTGGATCGGCCCGAGCACCCGCCGCTGTCCTTCGCGCAGCAGCGGTTGTGGTTCCTGCACCGCCTCGAAGGCCCGAGCGCCACCTACAACATCCCGATGGCGTTGCGGCTGCGCGGCGAACTCGACGTCACCGCGTTGGAAGCCGCGATCGGCGATGTCGTCGACCGGCACGAGGCGTTGCGGACGGTGTTCCCGGACATCGACGGAACTCCTTACCAGCACGTGCTTTCCACAGTGGACGTGCACCTGGACGTGCGCGAGACCGACCACCTCGCCGATGCGCTGGCCGAGGCCGCGGGCTACGCGTTCGACTTGGCGGGCGAAGTTCCGTTGCGCACCACGCTGTTCCGGCTCAGCGCCGACGAGCACGTGCTGTTGTTGCTCATGCACCACATCGTCGGTGACGGTTGGTCGACCGCGCCGCTCGGTGTGGACCTTTCGGTCGCCTACACCGCGCGGACGCAGGGCAAGGCTCCCGCGTGGACGCCGCTTCCCGTGCAGTACGTGGACTATGCGCTCTGGCAGCACGAACTTCACGGGGTCGACGAGCAGTTGGAGTACTGGAAGCAGACGCTCTCCGGTGCCCCCGAGCTGCTGGAGCTGCCCGCTGACCGCGCTCGTCCTGCGGTGTCCACCAACAAGGGCGCGTTGGTGAACCTGGCGCTGGACGAGAACACCCACCGCGGCATCGTCGCGCTGGCCCGGCAGAACCAGGCCAGCGTCTTCATGGTCGTGCAGGCCGGGATCGCGGCGCTGCTGACCAGGCTCGGCGCGGGCACGGACATCCCGCTCGGCACCGCCATCGCCGGTCGCACCGACGAGGCGCTGGACGAGCTGATCGGCTTCTTCATCAACACGTTGGTGCTGCGCACGGACACCTCCGGGGACCCGAGCTTCCGCGAGCTGCTCGGCCGCGTCCGGGAGACCGACCTTGCCGCGTACGCCAACCAGGACGTGCCGTTCGAGCGGCTGGTGGAAGTGCTGAACCCGGCGCGGTCGCTGGCCCACCACCCGCTGTTCCAGGTGATGCTGACCTTCCAGAACAACGCCGACAGCGACTTCTCCATGCCCGGCCTCGCGGTTACCGGCGAGCCGGTCGGCGCGGAGATCTCCAAGCTCGACCTGTCGTTCTTCCTGGAGGAGAACTACACCGACGACGGCCGTCCGTCCGGTGTGGACGGTGCGATCCAGTACGCGACGGACCTCTTCGACGCCGAGACCGCGCAGAGCTTCGCCGACCGGTTCGCCCGGCTGCTCGCGGCTGCCGTCGCCGAGCCTGACAAGCCGCTCGGCGACCTCGACGTGCTCTCCGCCCAGGAGCGCTCCGACGTACTCGACGGCTGGAACCACCCGGGCCGCGAGGTCGTGCGGACCACGGTTCCCGAGCTGTTCACCGCACAGGTCACCAAGACCCCGGATGCGATCGCGGTGGCCTTCGGGGACACCGAACTGTCCTATTCGGAGCTTGACGCGCGGGCGAACCGGTTGGCGCGGCACCTGATCTCGCTGGGCGCCGGGCCGGAGAAGTTCGTCGCGATCGCGCTGCCGAGGTCGGTCGACCTGGTCGTGGCGCTGATGGCGGTGTTCCAGGCCGGTGCGGCGTACCTGCCGATCGACCCGGACTACCCGGCCGATCGCATCGCATTCATGCTCGAAGACGTCGCACCGGCCCTCGCCCTGACCACCGACGAGCTGTCCGGGCTCTTCCCGGAAGCATTGCCGCAGGCGCGAATCGCCGATGCCGAGGGCTATCCGTCCACAGTGGTCACTGGCGTGAAGCGGAACCACTCGTCCGCCGCTTACGTGATCTTCACGTCCGGCTCGACCGGGAAGCCCAAGGGCGTTGTGGTCGAGCACTACTCGCTCAACGTGTACCTGGCGTGGGCTCGTGATGCTTACCGCAGCGTCTCCGGCCGGGTTCTCGTGCACTCGCCCGTGTCCTTCGACCTCACCATCACCGGGCTGTTCGCGCCGCTCACCTCGGGCGGATGCGCGCACCTGGTCCAGCTCGACGACGGTGCGCCCGGTGGTCCTCCGTCCGTTCGGCCGACCTTCGTCAAGGCGACGCCGAGCCACCTCGCGCTGTTGATGGCGCTCCCGGAGGAGTTCTCCCCGACCGAACAGCTTGTGCTGGGCGGGGAATCGCTGATGGGCGAACTGCTCGACCAGTGGCGGCAACGGCATCCCGCCGCGACGGTGGTGAACGAGTACGGCCCGACCGAGACCACGGTGGGCTGCACCGAGTACCGCATCGAGCCCGGGGACAGCGTGCCCGGCGGTGTGATCACCATCGGCAAACCGGTCTGGAACACCAGGATGTACGCGCTGGACGCCAAACTGCGTCCGGTGCCGCCAGGGGTGACCGGTGAGCTGTACATCGCCGGTGACCTGGTGACCCGTGGTTACCTCAACCGGCTCGGGCTGACCGCGACCAAGTTCGTCGCCGACCCGTACGGCCGACCGGGGTCGCGGATGTACCGCAGTGGTGACCTCGGCCGGTGGAACCGCTTCGGGCAGCTGGAGTTCGTCGCGCGCGTCGACCACCAGGTGAAGCTGCGCGGCTTCCGCATCGAGCTCGGCGAGATCGAGTCGGTCATCGGTCAGCACCCGGCGGTGGCGCACGCGGCGGTGCTGCTGCGCGAGGACCAGCCCGGCGATCAGCGTTTGGTCGCCTACGTGGTCGCGGACGCGGATGTCGATTCGTTGCGGGAGTACGCGGCGGAGCGGTTGCCGGAGTACATGGTTCCGTCGGCGTTCGTGGTGTTGGAGCAGCTTCCCTTCACCGCCAACGGAAAGCTGAACCGTGACGCGCTGCCCGCCCCCGAGGTGACCGGCTCCGGCCAGGCGCCCCGTACTCAGAACGAGAAGGTCCTTTGTGGACTCTTCGCTGAAGTGCTCGGGGTCCCGGATGTGGGCGTTGAGGACAACTTCTTCGACCTGGGTGGACATTCGCTGCTGGCGACGAAGCTGGTGTCGAAGATCCGCGCGGCGCTGGGTGCCGAGGTCAGCATTCGAGTCCTCTTCGAGGCGCCTTCGGTAGCCGCGCTCGCTGACCGCCTGGGACTGGCTGAGGAAGCACGCCCCGCCTTGGCCAAGCGCGAACGGCCTGAGCGCGTGCCGTTGTCCTCGGCGCAGCGCCGCCTGTGGTTCATGTACCGCTTCGAGGGTGCGTCGCCCACGTACAACGTGCCATTGGCGTTGCGGCTCAACGGTGATCTCGACCGCGAGGCACTGCGCGCCGCCGTCAAGGACGTGGTGGACCGGCACGAGAGCCTGCGGACGATCTTCCCCAGCGCGGATGGTCAGCCGTACCAACACATCCTCGACGACGCTTCGCCGGAGCTGATCGACGGTGAGATCGGCGAGCTGGACTCCGCGGTCCGCTACGCCTTCGAACTGGACTCCGAACTGCCGATCCGGTCCTGGCTGCTCAGGGACGGCGATGAGCACCTGCTGTTGGTGCTCATCCACCACATCGTCGGCGATGGCTGGTCCATGGGGCCGCTGGTCCGCGATCTGGGAATCGCCTACGCGGCGCGGCGCGAAGGCACGGTGCCCACGTGGCAACCGTTGCCGGTCCAGTACGCCGACCACACCCTGTGGCAGCAGGAGATCCTGGGCAGCGAGGACGACTCGGACAGCGCGATCGCCAAGCAGACCGAGTTCTGGCGCACCACGCTCGCCGGGCTGCCCGAGCTGATCGAGCTGCCCACCGACCGCCCGCGTCCGGCCGTCGTCGGGTACCAGGGCGCCACCGTGCCCTTCGCCATCGACACCGAACTCCACCGATCCCTTGTGGCGCTGGCGAAGCACAGCAACGCGAGCGTGTTCATGGTGTTGCAGGCGGCGCTCTCCGCGTTGCTCACCCGGCTCGGGGCGGGCACGGACATCCCGCTCGGCACCGCGGTGGCCGGGCGGACCGACGAGGCGGTCAACGACCTCATCGGCTTCTTCGTCAACACGTTGGTGCTTCGGACTGACACCTCCGGTCAGGTCAGCCTGCGCGAACTGCTCGGCCGCGTCCGTGAGGCCGACCTCAACGCGTTCGCCAACCAGGACGTGCCGTTCGAGCGCCTGGTCGAGGTGCTGAACCCGACGCGGTCGCTGTCGCACCACCCACTGTTCCAGGTGATGCTGACGTTGCAGAACCTCGAAGCCGCCGAGATCTCCTTCGCCGGGCTTGAGGCGAGGGCCGAGGACATCGGCACGGACGCGGCAAAGGTCGACCTGGCGTTCGCGCTGGAGGAGGACGACGACAACGGGATCGAGGGAATCCTCCGTTACTCCACGGATCTGTTCGACCATTCGACCGCCGAGCGACTGGCGCGACGCTTCGTCCGATTCCTCGCGGCCGCGGTGACCGATCCTGACCGTCCACTGTGTCTGATCGACGTCCTGGCTGACGACGAGCGGCGCGATGTGCTGGGGGATTGGAACGACTCCGCTACCCCGGTTCCGTCGTTGACCTGGCCGGAGCTGTTCGCCGAGCAGGTGCGGAAGACACCGCTGAACACGGCCGTCGAGTTCGAAGGCACCACTCTGTCCTATGTGGAGCTGGACGATCGGGCCAACCGCTTGGCGAACCGGCTCGTCGAACTGGGTGCGGGGCCGGAGAAGGTTGTGGCGCTGGCGCTTCCGCGCTCGGCGGACTTCGTCGTCGCTCTGCTCGCGGTGCTCAAGTCGGGTGCGGCCTACCTGCCGATCGACCCGGAGTACCCGGCCGAGCGGATCTCGTTCATGCTCGACGACGCCGAGCCGATCTGCGTGATCTCCGACGGTTCCCTCGCCGGTTCCACCGTTCCGCTGGTCGACCTGAGCGCGGTGCGGCTGGACTCCTTGCCCGCACAGGAACCCCAAGTGTCACGGAGTCTGGACAGCCCGGCCTACGTGATCTACACCTCCGGTTCCACGGGGCGCCCCAAGGGTGTCGTCGTGTCCCACCGGGGAATCGCGAGCCTGGCCGCCAACCAGGCGCAGCGCTACGACGCGGGACCCGGCAGCCGGGTGATCCAGTTCGTGTCGCCGAGCTTCGACGTGAGCGTGTCCGAACTGGCCCTGGCGCTGCTCTCCGGCGGTTGCCTGGTCGTCCCGCCGAGGACGTTGACCGAGCAACGCCTGGTGGACTTCCTGCTGGAGCACCGGGTCACGCACATCCACATCCCGCCGTCGGTGCTGGCCGGGGTGCCCAGGGTGGCGCTGCCGGATCTCCGCGTGCTGATCACCGGTGCCGAGTCGGCGCCGCCGGAGCTGATCGCGTTCTGGTCCACCGGTCGCCGCATGATCAACGCGTACGGCCCGACCGAGGCCACCGTGGACGTTGCGTCGTGGATCTGCGAACCGGGCTCGGAGCAGCCGGTCCCGATCGGTTCGCCGATCGCCAACGCCCGGGTGTACGTGCTCGACAGCGCGCTGCGCCCGGTCCCGCCGGGAGTGGTCGGCGAGCTGTACACGGCCGGTTTCGGCCTAGCACGGGGATATCTGCGTCGCCCCGGCCTGACCGCGGAGCGCTTCGTCGCCTCGCCGTTCGCGCCAGGGGAGCGGATGTACCGCACGGGCGACCTCGTCCGGTGGCGGGCGGGGAGCCTGGAGTTCGTCGGCCGCGCCGACAACCAGGTCAAGCTCCGCGGGCTGCGCATCGAGTTGGGCGAGGTGGAGTCGGCCCTCGCCGCGCATCCCGCCGTCGCGCACACCGCGGTGGTGGTCCGCGAGCAGCGGCTCGTCGGATACGTTGTCCTGACTGAGGATGTGACCGTCGCCGAGCTGCGTGCCCACGTGGCCGACTCGGTCCCGGCGCACATGGTGCCGTCCGCCGTGGTGGTGCTGGACGCGATCCCGTTGACCCCCAACGGGAAGGTCGACCACCGGGCGCTGCCCGTCCCCGGTGCCGTCGTCGATGAGGGCCGAGGTCCGCGTTCGCTGCGCGAGGAAGTCCTTTGTGGACTGCTCGCGGAGGTGCTGGAGCTGCCCAAGGTCAGCATCGACGGGAACTTCTTCGAGCTGGGCGGACACTCGCTGCTGGCGATGCGCCTGACGAGCCGGATCGCCGACGTGCTCGGCCAGGAGCTCGCGGTGCGCACGATCTTCGAGGCGTCCACTGTGGCCGAGCTGGCCACTCGCCTCGACGCGGCTCAGGACGAGACCAGCACACTGCTTCCCTTGCGCACCAAGGGCGATCGTGCGCCATTGTTCTGTGCGCACCCGTCGCTGGGGCTGAGCTGGTGCTACTCCGGCCTGGTCCAGCAGCTCGACGACAGCTATCCGATCTACGGCCTCCAGGCGCGTGGTCTGGACGGCTCCGGCGAGCTTCCGGAGTCGCTGCAGGACATGGCGAGGGACTACATCGAGCAGATGCGCACGGTCCAGCCGCACGGCCCGTACCACCTGCTGGGCTACTCGATCGGCGGCAACATCGTGCACGCCATCGCGACCGAGCTCCAGGACCAGGGTGAGGAGGTCGGGCTGCTCGCCGTGCTCGACGCCCGACCCGGCGACCCGGCCCAGCCGGAGCCGATCGAGACGCAGCGCCCGCTCACCGCGAAGGACGTGCTGTCGCGGATGAGCGCCGACGCGGGCGGCTCGGACGCCGACGACGAGGCGGGGCAGCGGGCGAAGGCGATGGGCCTGCTCGCCGAGTCCATGGGCGGCCGGGCCGACGAGCACCAGCTCGACGTGATGATCAACAGCATCCGGGTGGTGACGAGCCATCGGCCCGCGGTCTTCAAGGGCGAGCTGACCCTGATCGTTTCAGACCAGGGCGGCGACGTGCTCGAACGCGCGTGGGCGCCCTACGTGGGCGGCGACGTCGAGGTGACCGTGATCGACTGCGGCCACCACGACCTCCTCCTCCCCGCCCCGCTCTCCCGCATCGCGAAAACCATCGCCCACCGCATCACCTGACGCGCACGCCGGTACCGCGGTCTTCAAGTACCACGCACCCCCCTCCAGAACGTCGCCAACCACCACATACCCAAACGGAATGAGGCGGTTTGCGACCTCTGAGGCGGGGGTCGGGGGTACTTGAAGACCGGCGAACCCGCGCGGCACGAGGAGCGCGAGGGCGCCCGTCCACGTCTGCGCGGCGTCGGCGCCGTTCGCAGGGCTGCGACCAGCGAAACTGCGGCGATATAGCGGCAATAAGCCCGCCGAATAGCGTGGTCGGAGCACCGGGTCAGCTGTCGTGCGTGAGGCGGTACCGCAACCATGTTCGAGTCCGACAGGCTCCACGTCGAGTCCCCGTTCGTCCGGCGCGCGCGCCGCCCCAACCGGCGCGTGCGGCTGTTCTGCTTCCCGCACGCGGGGGCGGGGGCGAGCAGCTTCGCCGACTGGCCGAGCATGCTGCCGCCCGAGGTGGAGCTGATCGCCGTCCAGTTGCCCGGCCGCGAGGACCGCGTCGGCGAGTCGCCGTTCCTGCGCATGGAGATCACCGTGCGCACGGTCGGCTTGGCGCTGCGGCCGTACCTGCAGGGCCCGTGCGCGTTCTTCGGGCACAGCGGCGGCGCGCTGCTCGCGTTCGAGCTCGCCAGGGCGCTGCGCAAGCGCGGCATGGAGCCGAACCACCTGTTCCTCTCCGGCCAGCCCGCCCCGGATCTTCCGGCCGTCGTGCCGAACATCCACGGCCTGCCGGACGAGGACTTCCGCAAGGCGCTGCACCTGCTGGGCGGCATGTCGGCGGACGTCGTCAACGACGACGAGCTGATGAAGGTGCTGCTTCCCTCGCTGCGCGCGGACTTCACGCTCTGGGAGACCTACCGGTACCAGGCGCAGCCCAAGCTCTCCGCGCCGATCACCGCGCTCGGCGGCGACGCCGACGACCGGGCGCCGATCTCGACGCTGGAGGCGTGGCGCGAGCACACCACCGGCGCTTTCGCCAGCCGTGTGTTCCCCGGCGGGCACTTCTACCTCAACGACGTCGGCGTCGACCTGACCGAGACGATCGGTTCCGCGCTGCTGCGCCGCGAGTCGGCGCACGCCAAGTAGGAGGTTCGACGGATGTCCGGAGACGACGGCATCGGCGCCGACGTGCTCGCCGAGCTGCGTGCGGCGGTCGAGGCGGTTCCCGCCGTGGAGACCGCGATCCCGTTGCTGCGCCACGAGGCCAAGCTCGACCGAGCCCGGCACCTCGGGGACACCGAACGCCAGGAGTCGGCGGGCCCCAAGGCGGACGTCGAGAACTCGACCGTGCTCGCCGAGGCGTTCGGCGGCGAACTGGTGCTGGAGCCCGGATATCCCACCACGCTCCAGGAAGCGCTGCGGCTCGCGGCGGAACTGGCTCCGGAGAAGGGAACCCGCTACGTCTCCGCGGACGGCAGCGAGGTCTTCCAGAGCTACCCCCAGCTGCTCAGCGACGCGCAGAGCGTCCTCAGTGGACTCCGCGAGACCGGCATCCAGCCCGGCGAATCGGTGCTGTTCCAGTTCGCCAGCAACAAGAACTTCGTCACCGCGTTCTGGGCCTGCGTGCTGGGCGGCTACCTCCCGACCCCGGTCGGCGCCGCGCCCGGCTACGACAGGGACAACGCGGTGACGCAGAAGCTCCGCAACGCGTGGGAGCTGCTGGGCAAGCCGTTGATCCTCACCGACGAGCGACTCGCCGACGCCGTGCGCAAGCTGCCATCGCTGTGGGGTGTCGAGGACGTTCGCGTTGCGGCGGTTGAAGAACTGGCCGGTGCCGAGGACACCGACTGGTTCCCCGCCACCCCGGACAGCCCCGTCGTGCACCTGCTCACCTCCGGCAGCACCGGTGTGCCCAAGTGCGTCCGGCACCCCAGCCGCACAATTCTGGCCCGTACCAAGGCAACCGCGCTGGCCAACGGCTTCGACGAGAACGACGTCGCGCTGAACTGGATGCCGTTGGACCACGTGGGCGGCATCGTCATGTACAACGTGCGTGACGTGATCCTGCGTTGCCAGCACGTCAACGCCGAGATCGAGGCGTTCCTCTCCGAGCCGTTGCGCTGGCTGGACTGGACCGATCGCTACGGCGCCACCAACACATGGGCGCCGAACTTCGCGTTCGCGCTCGTCAACGAGCAGGCCGCGGCGATGAAGGGCCGCACGTGGGACCTGAGCACGTTGCGCCACATCTGCAATGCCGGTGAGGCCGTGGTCAGCCGCACCGCGGAGCGCTTCATCGAACTGCTCCGGCCGCACGGGCTGCCCAACGGCGCCATGCGGCCGTGCTGGGGGATGTCGGAGACCAGCTCCGGCGTCACCTACTCCACGATGCCCGCCGACGACCCCGTCGAGGGACGACTGTGGGTGGACAAGGACTCGCTCGCCGGGCCGCTGCGCCTGCTGGACGCCGGTGACCCGGAGGCGATCACCTTCACCGAGGTCGGCCCACCGATTCCCGGGGTGCGCCTGCGGATCGTCGACCACGAGAACATCGTGGTGCCGGAGGACCAGGTCGGCCGACTCCAGATCACCGGCCCGACGATCATGAACGGCTACTTCCGCAACGACGAGGCCAACGCCGAGGCGTTCACCGAGGACGGCTGGTTCAACACCGGCGACCTGGCGTTCCTGCACGAGGGCCGGTTGACGATCACCGGTCGCGAGAAGGACCTGATCATCATCCAGG
Organism: Allokutzneria sp. A3M-2-11 16; assembly: GCF_024213555.1. Lineage (GTDB taxonomy): Bacteria > Actinomycetota > Actinomycetes > Mycobacteriales > Pseudonocardiaceae > Allokutzneria. The sequence goes on from NZ_JANAVO010000014.1 coordinate 93,255, forward strand.
GCGCCAACTACCTGAACTACGACCTTGAGTCCATTGTGGAGCAGGTAGACGGCACCGAGGTCACTTACGTCGCCGTGTGCGGATATTCGGGTGCCGGCAACGACACCGACAAGCTCGTGGTGTTCTTCGTCCCCACCGACGACGACGTGCACACCACGATCGCGGCGGTGAAAGCCCGGCTGGCCCAGGAGATCGGGCTCCAGCCGGACCTCGTGATCCCGGTGGAGCGCGAGCGCTTCCCCAAGACCAACAGCGGCAAGATCCAGCGCAACCAGCTCGTCACCGACCTCGACAACGGGGCGTTCGACGAGTGGCTGCGAGAACTGGAAATCGCCGAAGAGTCCGAATCCACACTGCCCGCGTGGTTCTTCGAGCGCACCTGGATTTCATCTGCCAGCCAGGTCGCAGGAGCGCTTCCCCCGGGCCCGTGGCTGGTCTTCGACGCGGACGGCCTGGCGGTGCGGCTCGCGGCGCACCCCGATGTGCCGGAGCTGATCGTCGTCGCCGAGGGCGAGGACTACGTCCAGGTGCTCGGTGAGCGGCGGGTCGGCGCGGTGCTGCACGGCTGGAGCCTCACCGACAACGACCTGGAGTCCGGTGCGCTGTCCGTCGCCGGGGTGCTCAGAACCCTTGCTGCCCAAGGAAGTCAGGCTTCCCTGCTGGTGCTGACCGGGAACGGTCTGTGGGCGCGGTCGGGCGACGGGGTCGACGTGCTCAAGTCCACGTTGCCCGGACTCGTCCGGACCGCCGCCATGGAGCGCGTGCTTCCCTTGGTGCGCCAGGTGGACGTCGACTCGGCGAACTGCGCCGACGCGATCGTCGCGGAGCTTTCCTCGCCGGACGGCGAAGACCTGGTCGCTTACCGCGATGGAAAGCGTCTCGTCGCGCGGCTGCGCCCGGTCTCGCTCGGCGATGCCGATGAGCAGCCCGCCGCGCTCAAGGCCGGTGGCCGGTACCTGCTCACCGGTGGGCTCGGCGGCATCGCGTACGAGATCGCCGAGTACCTGCTCGCCGCGTACCAGGCGAAGCTCGTTCTGGTCGGCCGCAGCGAGGTCGACGAGAACGGTGACGACGAGAAGGCGGAACGCCTCGCCGACCTCAAGATGCTCGGCGAGGTCGAGTACCACGCCGTCGATGTCTCCGACGCCGACGCGCTGAGGGCCGCACTGTCCACTGTAGAGCTTGATGGTGTGCTGCACCTGGCGGGCGCCGACGTCTCGCACCAGTGGAGCAGCCTGGAAGACCACGCGGTCGCGAACGAGACGACCGAGGGCTACCTGGATGCCTACCGCGCCAAGGTGAACGGCACCCTGGCCATCGCGGAACTGCTGCGCGACCGGCCGGACACCCTGCTGGTGCTGTTCTCCTCGGTCAACGGCGACTTCGGCGGAAGCTCCTTCGCCGCGTACTCCTCGGCCAACAGCTTCCTCAACGGTTTCGCCGACCACTGGGGCCGCGAGCTCGGCCGCCCGGTGCACTGCCTGGCGTGGAGCATGTGGACCGGCATCGGGATGAACCAGGGCAGCCCCGCGGCGGCGGCCGCCTCGCGCGGATTCCGTTCCATCAGCGGGGCGCAGGGCCTGGCGTCGTTCCTCACCGCGCTGTCGCTGGACCGCGTGCACCTGCTCATCGGGCTCGACGGCCGCAACGAGCACATCGTTCGCGTGCTCGATCCCGGAGAGCTTCGTGCCGCCGAGGTGATCGTCGCCTACACCGGGACTGCGGGGGCGCAGGACGTGCGCGCGGCGGTTTCCGCTGTGGCGCGCGGAGTTCCGGTGCCCGTGCGCTACCTGGCGGTGCCGGATTTCCCGGTCGGCGCGGACGGTTCGATCGACGCTGAGCAGCTGCTGGCCGACGCCGTCGCGGAGCTCGCGCGGGGCGGAAGGCGTTACGTCGCACCGGCTACGGACCTCGAACGGAAGCTCGCAGTGCTGTGGCGGGAAGTTCTCGGCAGCGGTGAGGTCGGGCGCGAGGACCGCTTCTTCGACCTCGGCGGCAGCTCGTTGCGCGCGGCGCAGCTGGTGGCGCGCATCAACGGGACGGTGTCCTCGCGGATGTCCGTGCACCACCTCTACGAGCACCCCACCATCGGCCAGCTCGCCGAGCTGCTGGAACAGAGCTAGAAAGGAAAACAGCCATGACGAATCCCTTCGAGGACCCCGAGGGCACCTACCTCGTGCTGGTCAACGACGAGGGCCAGCACTCGCTGTGGCCGTCCTTCGTGGAGGTTCCGGCGGGCTGGACCGTCGCGCACGACAAGGACTCCCGGCAGGCGTGCCTGGACTACATCGAGCAGAACTGGACCGACATGCGACCGCGCAGCCTCGCGGCCGCGATGGACGCCAAGAGCTGAGGACGGGACCACACCGATGACGATGGGGATCCAGGTCGAGCGCCTGGAGAAGCACTACGGCGACCACAAGGCCGTCAACGGTGTCGACCTCGAAGTTCCCGTCGGCACGGTGCTCGGCCTGCTCGGTCCGAACGGGGCTGGCAAGACCACCACGGTTCGCATGCTGGCCACGTTGATCCCGCCGTCCGGCGGGCGGGCCAGGGTGTGCGGCTACGACGTTGCCACGCAACCGCAACAGGTCCGCCAGCTGATCGGGCTCACCGGCCAGTACGCCGCGGTCGACCAGGACATCTCCGGCCGCGACAACCTGTACCTGATCGCCCGGCTGCTGGACCTGCCGAAGAAGCGGGCGTGGGCGCGGGTCGACGAGCTGCTGGAGCGCTTCGACCTGGTCGAGGCGGGCGGCAAGCTGGCGAGGGAGTACTCCGGCGGCATGCGCAGGCGGCTGGACCTGGCCGCGAGCCTGATCGGCAACCCGAGGGTGATCTACCTCGACGAGCCGACCACGGGCCTGGACCCGCGCAGCCGCAACGCTTTGTGGGACGTGGTCCGCGACCTGGTCGCCGAGGGCTCCACCGTGCTGCTCACCACGCAGTACATGGAGGAAGCCGAGGCGCTGGCGGACTCCGTGGTGGTGATGGACCAGGGGATGGTCATCGCCAAGGGCACCGCGGCGGAGCTGCGCGCCAGGGTCGGCGGTCAGACCCTGCGCGTGAAACCCATGCGCCCACAGGATTTGATGGCGGTGGCCACCACGCTGGCCCGCGCCCGGCTCGCCGGTCATGTCGACCACGAGGCGGGTCTGGTGCAGCTGCCCATCTCCGGCCCGAACGACCTGACCATCGCCGTGCGGGCGATCGCGGGCTCCGGCCTCGCCGTCTCCGGTATCGACACCAGCATCCCGAGCCTCGACGAGGTGTTCCTCACCCTGACCCAGAAGCAGCGCGGCGGGGTGGAGGACACGATCCAGTTCTGGAGGATCGAATGAGCACCGCGACCAGTGCTCCCAGCCCTGCGGGCCCCCAGGGACCGGGCAGCTCGCCGCGGCTGCGCCCGGTGACCGTGCCGCCGCCGCTGCCCCCGCTCTCCCCGCGGGTCGGCCTGCGAGCCACCGCACGGCACTCCTTCGCCATCGCGCGGCGGAACCTGTTGCAGGTCCGCAATGATCCGGGTCAGCTGCTGGACTCCACGCTGATGCCGATGATCTTCACCCTGATCTTCCTCTACGTCTTCGGCGGGGCGATCTGGGGCGGCCGCGAGGGCGACTACAAGCAGTTCCTGTTGCCCGGCATCATGGTGCAGACCATCATGTTCGCCTCGCGCGCCACGGGTTTCACGCTCTCGATGGACTTCGGCTCCGGGGTGATGGACCGGTTCCGGGCGCTGCCGATCGCGCGCTCGGCCGTGCTCTCCGGCCGGATCATCGCCGACGTGTGCCGCCTGCTGCTCGGTCAGGTGGTGATGCTGACCTTCGCGCTGGTCATCGGTTTCTCGGTGAAGACCGGTGTGCTGCAAGCGATCGCCGCCGTCGGCGTGGTGCTGCTCTACGGCACCGCCCTGGCCTGGGTGTCGGCGTTCATCGGCCTGATGGTCAAGAGCCCCAACACCGTGCAGGCCGTCGGCTTCCTGTGGATGATCCCGTTGCAGTTCGGCAGTTCCATGCTGGTGCCCACGGAGACCATGACGCCGTGGCTGCGCGCGTTCGCCGAGGCCAACCCGACCACCCTGGTCACCGACGCGTGCCGCAACCTGCTCATCGGCGGGCCGGTCGCCGGACCGCTCGCCGGCAGCCTGGCGTGGTGCCTCGGGCTGATGCTGATCGCCGTCCCGCTTTCGATCCGTCAATATCGCAGGCGCTGATCCGGCAGCGGTTGAACGGTGGCGATAACGCCGACGATAACGAGAAAAAATATCAGGCGGATACGTTTCCCATGAGGCCATACCTGATTCGAGCGGAGGGACCTCATGGGAGCCCGGGACTTCTGGCAGAGCGTGCTCGGGGCAGCCGGGTTCACCGCGCTTCCCCGCTGGACAGCGCTCGTCGACGCGCCCGCCGGGATCGCGGAGCACGAGGTCGCGCTCACCGCGCCGCCGTCCCCGGCGCAGCTGCTTGCCGCGCACGCCAAGGTGATCAGCGCGCTGAGCGGTGAGTCCGAGGTCCTGACCGGTTACGTCCCCAGTGGACACATCGGAGCACCCCTGCCCTGCGCGATCGCGGTCGGCGGCACGTGGCCCGAGTTGGTCGCCCAGGCGGACAAGGCCGCCAAGGACGTCGCGGCGCACGCGGCGGAGCCGTTCACCGGTGACGCCTTCGAAGTGGTGCTCGGCGAGAGCGCTGAGCTGCCGGAGAACGTCGTCCTGTGGGTGTCCGAAAAGGACGGTCAGCTGCGACTCCGCTACCGCACAGAGGCTTTCGACGCCGACCACGTCGCCCGGATCGCCGGGTACTACCGCACCGCGCTGGACCTGCCCGAAGCCGTGAGCCTGCTTTCCCACGAGGAGCTGGACTTCCAGTTCGACGGTCTCGCCGGGCCGGAGCGCGAGCTGCCCGACCGCCGTTTCCACGAGCTCTTCGAGGACCGCGTCCGCCAGCACCCCGACACGATCGCCGCGGTGCACGGTGACCGCAGCTGGACCTACGCCGAACTGAACGGCCGCGCCAACCGCATCGGCCGAGCCCTGCGCGCGCGCGGACTGACCTCGCAGGACGTCGTCGCCGTTGTCACCGAACGGAACCTGGACTGGCTGGCCTCGGTCCTGGCGATCTTCAAGGCGGGCGGCGGGTACCTCCCGATCGAGCCGCACTTCCCGTCCGACCGCATCGCGAAGACCTTGACCAGGGCCGGGTGCACGTTCGTGCTCACCGAGCGGGGGAGCACCGCAACCCTCGACGGCGCAACGGAAAACAAGATCTACCTCGACGAGGTCTACGCCGAGGACCACGACGACAGCGACCTCGGTATCGCGGTCGGCGAGGACGACCTCGCCTACATCTACTTCACCTCGGGTTCCACCGGCGAACCCAAGGGCGCCATGTGCGAACACGCGGGCATGCTCAACCACCTCTACGCCAAGATCGACGACCTCGGGATCACCGAGGGCAGCGTCGTCGCGCAGATCGCGCCGCAGTGCTTCGACATCTCCTTGTGGCAGCTGGTTTCCGCGCTCCTCGTCGGCGGTCGCACGGTGCTCGTCGAGCAGGAGGCGATCCTGGACGTCGAGCGCTTCGTGCGCCTGGTCTCCAACGGCGTGGACGTCATGCAGGTCGTTCCGTCCTATTTGGAGGTTGTCCTCTCCCACCTGGAGGAGCACCCCGGCGACCTCGGTCGGCTGCGCTGCGTTTCGGCCACGGGTGAAGCTCTCAAGAAGGAGCTGACCGAGCGCTGGTTCGCCGCGTTCCCGGGCATCAAGCTGGCCAACGCCTACGGGCTCACCGAGACCTGTGACGACACCAACCACGAGGTGATGGACCGCGCGCCCGAGCGCGAGCGGGTTCCCTTGGGGCGCGCGGTGAACAACGTGCGCGTGTACGTGGTGGACGACAACCTCAACCCGGTTCCGCTGGGTTCGCCCGGCGAGATCGTCTTCTCCGGCGTGTGCGTCGGTCGCGGCTACATCAACGACCCGGAGCGCACCGCGGCGGCCTTCCTCACCGACCCGCACCGGGAAGGGGAGCGACTCTACCGCTCCGGTGACTTCGGCCGCTGGCTGCCCGAGGGCAAGCTGGAGTTCCTGGGGCGCCGCGACGCGCAGGTCAAGATCCGCGGTTTCCGCATCGAGATCGGCGAGATCGAGAACCGCCTGCTGGGCGTCGCCGGGGTGCGGGACGCGGCGGTCGTCGTCGCCGAGTGGCCCGATCGCGGCAAGACCCTGGTGGCCTACTACTCCACCTCCGAGAACTCCACAGCGCTTTCCGCGGACGAGCTGCGCGAGCACCTCGCCGCCGAGCTGCCGGAGTACATGGTGCCCAGCCACTTCCACTCGCTGGAGTCGTTGCCGCTGACCGGAAACGGCAAGATCGACAAGAAGAAGCTGACCGCCGCCGCGTCGGAGCTGAAGGTCGACGACATCGTCGAGGCGCCGCAGAGCCCTACCGAGCTGCGGATCGCCGCGGCGTGGGCCGACGTCCTCGGCGTCGCACCGGAGAAGGTCGGCCGGGGCAGTCACTTCTTCAACTCCGGCGGCACTTCGCTGTCCGCGGTGCGCCTGGTGGTCAAGCTGGAGCGCGCGGTCTCGCTCAAGGAGCTGACCCGGACGCCGGTGCTCGCCGACCTGGCCGCGTTCATCGACGGCAAGCGGCAGGAGAGCACCGGCCTGCTCCAACCACTGTCCACTGTGGATGGAGCGGCTACCACACTGATCTGCTTCCCCTACGCGGGCGGCAACGCGGTGAACTTCCAGCCGCTGGCCACCGCGCTGGCGGGCAGCGGGATCGCCGTGCACGCCGTCGAGCTGCCCGGCCACGACCTCTCCGCGCAGCGCGAGCCCTTCGCCGAGGCCGACCAGGTCGCCAAGGCCGTCGTCGCCGAGATCGCCCAGCGCGGGATCGGCCCGGTGCTGCTGTGGGGCCACTCCTCCGGAGCCGCGCTCGCGGTGCTCACCGCGCGCCTGCTGGAGGAGCAGAACCACGACGTGCGCCAGGTTTTCGTTGGCGCGCAACTGGTTGGCGAGATCGGCGACCGCGAGAGCTTCACCGCGACGATCACCGCGCTGAGCGACCTGGAGATCACCGCGCGGCTCAGCGGCGACAGCGCCTACACCGAGCTCGGCGGCCTCGACACCGAGCGCGCCGCACTGGTCGGCGCCGCCTACCGGCACGACGTCGTTGTGGCGAACCGGTTCTTCGTCGCCGCACACGAGGAGAGCACGAAGCTGGCAACGCCGCTCACCGTCGTGGTCGCCGCCGACGACAAGGCGACCGAGGGCCACGGGCGCGAGAGCGGGAAGTGGCCGCTGCTGGCCGAGAACGTCGAAGTGCGCGAGCTGGCGGAGGGCGGGCACTACTTCCCGCGCACCCGACCGGCGGAGACCGCGGCCGTGATCAAGGCCGTAAACGAGTTGTGCAGCAACGGGAAGGGACGACTGTAATGGTGTCGCCGATTGACACGGACGCCTTCGCCGGTCTCAACGGCCGCGCGGAGGAGGGCAAGCCCGCCATCGTCGAGGTGAGCGGTGTCGCCGACGCGGCCGAGTGGGCCGCGCAGAACCGAGGGGCGCTGCACCACGTCGTCGCCCAGCACGGCGCCGTTCTGGTGCGGGGCCTCGGACTTCGCGACGCCGCGGGCGCCGGGGCGGTGCTCAAGGCGCTGGCCACCGACCTGATGGCCGAGCGCGAGGCGTTCGCGCCGCGGTGGAGCTACGAGGAGGGCGTGTACTCGTCCTCGAAGTGGCCGCCGAACCAGCCGATGTGCATGCACCACGAGCTCAGCTACGCGCTGGACTTCCCCGGCATGATGCTCTTCGCCTGCCTCAGCGCGCCCACCGACGGCGGTGCCACCGCAGTGTCGGAGTCCGCGAAGGTGCTCGCCGCGCTGCCCGCGGACCTCGTCGAGCGCTTCGAGCGCGAGGGCTGGCTGCTGACCCGCAGCTACAACGACGAGATCGGCGTCCCGTGGTCGGAGGCGTTCGGCACCTCCGACAAGGCCGAGGTCGAGAAGTACTGCGCCGACAACGGGATCACCTTCGAGTGGACCGCCGACGGCGGCCTGCGCACCACGCAGCGCCGCTCCGCGGTGATCAGCCACCCGGCGCACGGCGAGAAGCTGTGGTTCAACCAGATCGCCTTCCTCAACCAGTGGACGATGGCCCCCGAGGTGCGCGAGTACCTGGTCGACGTCTACGGCCAGGACGGCCTGCCGTTCAACACCCGCTTCGGCGACGGCGACGAGATCACCGAGGACATCGTGCAGGTCATCAACAAGACCTACGACTCGGTGACGCTGCGCGAGCCGTGGCAGGCCGGTGACCTGATGCTGGTCGACAACCTCCGGATGGCGCACAGCCGGGAGCCCTTCGACGGCCCCCGCGAGGTGCTGGTGGCGATGGGCTACCCGGTCCGGCTCGCCGACTGCTCGCCGACCGCCCCGCTCGCCTGAGCCACAGAACCCCTCGGAGAACCCTGATGTCCCAGCACGTCCCCACCTTCTCGGTGATCTCCGGTGGCCAGGTGCAGCGCGCGCTGGCCGGCCAGGAGAAGCCCGTCACGGAGCTCATCGAGGCCGCCTACAAGGTGCACGGCGCCGGAGACACGGTGAACCCGCCGTCGTACTTCCTGCGCTTCCCCGACCGCCCGTCCTCGCGCATCATCGCGCTGCCCGCCTCGATCGGCGGCGGGGTCGGCGTCGACGGGATCAAGTGGATCTCCAGCTTCCCGGAGAACGTCGCCGCCGGGCTGCCGAGGGCCTCCGCGGTGCTGATCCTCAACGATCAGGCGACCGGATATCCCTTCGCCTGCTTGGAAAGCTCCATCATCAGCGCCACCCGCACCGCCGCGTCCGCGGTGCTGGCCGCCGACTGGTTCACCAGGGAGCGCGGCCGCCCGCCGCGGATCGGTTTCATCGGCACCGGGCTGATCGCCCGCTACATCCACACCTACTTCGCCGGGACCGGCTGGTCCTTCGACGAGGTCGGCGTGCACGACCTGTCCGCCCAGCACGCGGAGGGCTTCCGCGAGTACCTGGAGCGCTCCGGCGAGACCGGCCGGATCACCCTGCACGCGGGCGCGGAGGAGCTGATCCGCTCCTCGGACCTGGTGGTGTTCGCGACCGTGGCGGCGACCCCGCACGTGACCGACCCCGCCTGGTTCTCGCACAACCCGTTGGTGCTCAACGTTTCCCTGCGGGACATCTCCCCGGAGATCGTGCTGGCGTCGACCAACGTCGTCGACGACGTCGAGCACTGCCTGAAGGCGAACACCTCGCCGCACCTGGCCGAGCAGCTGGTCAGGAACCGCGACTTCCTGCACGGCACCCTGGACGACGTGATGGCGGGCCGGGTGGACCTGCCCGCCGATCGTCCGCTGGTGTTCTCGCCGTTCGGGCTCGGCGTGCTCGACCTCGCGGTCGGCGCGCACGTCTACGAGCAGTTGCGCCGCGCCGGTGAGCTCACCGTCGTCGACGACTTCTTCCACGAACTGCGCCGCTACGGCTGAGGAGGTGGGGAGCGTGCCGATCATCTCCGAGCCGCAGGACTTCCACCAGGACGACCTTTTCGTCGACCTGGAGGGGACCTTCGGCCGCAGGCTCTACCTCAAGTGCGAGGGGTTCAACTTCGCCGGCTCGATCAAGCTCAAGGCCGCCAGGGAGATGATCGAGGCGGCCGAGCGCAGCGGCGCGCTGCGCCCCGGCACGATCCTCGTCGAGTCCTCGTCGGGCAACCTGGGTGTGGCGCTGAGCATTCTGGCCGCCAGCAAGGGGTATGAGTTCCTGTGCGTGACCGACGCGCGCTGCAACCTCGCGACCAAGCGGCTGATCGAGACCCTCGGCAGCCGGACGCACACGATCGTCGAGCCCGACGCCGACGGCGGTTTCCTCGGCGCGCGCCTGCGGTACGTGCGTGAGCTGTGCGAGTCCGACGACCGCTACCTGTGGCTCAACCAGTACGCGAACCCGGCGAACTGGAAGGCCCACTACCGGTGGACCGCGCCCGCCATCGCCCGCAACTTCCCCGACCTCGACGTGCTCTTCCTCGGGGCGGGGACCACGGGAACCCTGATGGGGTGCGCGCGGTACTTCAAGGAGCACCACCCCGGTGTCACCGTCGTGGCGATCGACGCCGTCGGCTCGGTGACCTTCGGGTCCCCCGCGTTGCCCAGGATGATTCCCGGCCTGGGCACCGGAGTTCGCCCACCACTGCTCGATGTGTCCTATGTGGACCATGTAGTGCACGTCCCGGAGATCGACACCATCCGGGCGTGCCACCGCTTAGCCCGCAAGGGTTTTCTGTTCGGCGGCTCCACAGGGACCGTGGTCAGCGGCGCGATGCGCTGGCTGGCGGAGTTCGCGCCAGGTGGTGACCCGACCACCGTGGCGATCGCCCCCGATCTCGGGGAGCGGTACCTGGACTCGGTGTACCAGCGCGGTTGGGTCGAGGAGATCTACGGACCCGAAGCGCTCGACCTCGACCACGAGGAGACAGTGACGATGCTGCAATCGATGGGTAGTGCGTGATGTCTGTAACCGTTGACGTGATGAGTGCGGCGCCGCAGGTGGTGTCGCTGACAGAGACCGAAGCCGCCGCGGTGACGGAGATCGCCATCGGCCTGCTGGGGGTCGCGGGCGGCGTGATCGACGATCCCGAGTGGGTCGCGGCCGCCCGGGAGGCGTGGGACGAGCTGCCGGTCACCGTCCGCAGGTCGATCCGCCGGTTCCGCAGGGACTCCGGTCCACAAGGGACTCTGCTGCTGCGTGGCCTGCCAGTCGGCCTGGACACCCTCGGTGACACGCCGATGGTCGCGGGCTCGGTGCAGCGCCAGGCCACGGTCGGTGCCGCCGTGCTGGCGATGGTCGCCTCCGGCCTCGGTGACCCGGCCGCGTTCCGCCCGGAGAAGACCGGCGCCCTCGTGCAGGACGTGGTTCCGGTGCCCGGCAAGGAAACCTTCCAGGGCAACGCGGGTTCGGTGCTGCTGTCGTTCCACAACGAGAACGCCTTCCACGAGCACCGCCCGGACTACGTGATGCTGCTGTGCCTGCGCTCGGACCACGAGGGCATCGCGGGCCTGCGCACCGCCTGCGTCCGCCAGGTGCTCGACCTGCTCAGCCCGCGCAGTCGAGAAGCCTTGTCCCGCGCGGAGTTCATCACCGAGGCGCCTCCGTCCTTCGGTGAGGGCAACAAGCCCGTCGCGCACGCCGTGCTCTCCGGTGCGCCGGACGATCCCGACCTGCGGGTGGACTTCGCCGCCACGCAGCCCCAGACCGAGGCCGGTTCGGCCGCACTGGTGGAGCTCGGCGAGCTGTTCGAGCAGACGTCGACCAGTTCCGCTCTGACGCCGGGGGATCTGGCGATCGTGGACAACCACGTGACCGTGCACGGGCGGACCGCGTTCACGCCGCGCTACGACGGACGTGACCGGTGGCTCCAGCGGACGTTCTCCCTGACCGGGCTCCGGCGTTCGCGCGCGTCCCGGCCGGAGGACGGCTACGTCCTGGTGGACTAGGGGTCTCACCGTGAGGTCGGCTTGCCCAGACTCGGGGCAAGCCGACCTTTTTCTTTTGCCCCAAGGGTGACATAAATGCTCAGCTCGATCTTGTTGGCATGAGTGGAAAAGTGGAGATCCCGTCCACTGTGGTCACAATGCAAACCGTTGCGCGCCAATAGTAAAGACTTTGATAACGCGGCAAAAGAATCCCTGCTTACGGTCGCGCCAGAGGGCTGGACGATCCGAGGAGCGTTGGTGTGATCAAGTCAGTGGTCATTGTTGGCGGTGGCACGGCGGGCTGGATGACAGCCACGTACCTGAAGGAGGCGTTCGGCGACCGCGTCGACGTGACGCTGGTGGAGTCCAAGCGGGTCGGCACGATCGGCGTCGGCGAGGCCACCTTCTCCACGGTCCGGCACTTCTTCGACTACCTCGGGCTGGACGAGCGGGAGTGGATGCCGGAGTGCTCGGCCTCCTACAAGCTCGCCATCCGCTTCGAGGACTGGCGCCGCAAGGGGCACCACTTCTACCACCCCTTCGAGCGCCTGCGCGTCGCCGACGGCTTCACGATGGCCGACTGGTGGCTGCGGCTGGGCGACGGCGGCGAGCACTTCGACCGGGACATCTACCTCACGCCGACCATGTGCGAGAACAACCTCTCGCCGCGGCTGCTCGACGGATCGCTGTTCGTGTCCAACCTGGACGGATCGCTCGGCAAGTCCACTTTGGACGAACAGCGGGCGCAGTTCCCCTACGCCTACCACTTCGACGCCGACCTGCTGGCGAAGTTCCTGGCGAAGTTCGGTGCCAAGCGCGGGGTCAGGCACGTCATCGACGACGTGGTGGAGATCGGCCAGGACGAGCGCGGCTGGGTCAGCCACGTCACGACCAAGGAGAACGGCGACCTGCACGGCGACCTGTTCGTCGACTGCACGGGCTTCCGCGGCGTCCTGATCAACCAGACCCTCGGCGAGCGGTTCGAGTCCTTCACCGACGTGCTGCCCAACAACCGCGCGGTGGCGCTGCGGGTGCCCCGCGAAGGCGAGCTGGCCAAGACCATGCAGCCCTACACCACCGCGACCGCGATGGACTCGGGCTGGATCTGGACCATCCCGCTCTTCCAGCGCAACGGCCACGGCTACGTCTACTCCGACGAGTTCTGCTCGCCGGAGGAGGCCGAGCGCACCCTGCGCGAGAAGGTCGCCCCCGGCCAGGACCACTTGGAGGCCAACCACATCCGCATGCGGATCGGCCGCAACGAGCGCTCCTGGGTGAACAACGTGGTCGCGATCGGCCTGTCCTCCGGCTTCGTCGAACCGCTGGAGTCCACCGGCATCTTCTTCATCCAGCACGGCATCGAGCAGCTGGTGAAGCACTTCCCGGACGAGCACTGGGACCCGCGCCTGGCCGACGCCTACAACAGCAAGGTGGCCCACGTCATCGACGGCGTGAAGGAGTTCCTGGTCCTGCACTACCGGGCGACCGAGCGCGACGACACCCCGTACTGGAAGGCGACCAAGGCCCGCGCCATCCCCGAGGGCCTGGCCCCCAGGCTGGAGCACGCGCGTTCGCTGCTGATCGACGAGTCCTCGATGTACCCGCACTACCACGGGTTCGAGTCCTACTCGTGGATCACCATGTCGCTCGGTCTCGGACTCCAGCCGGAGCGCCCGCGTCCCGCGCTGGCGCACATCGACCCCGTCAACGCCAACGAGGAGTTCGCCCGGCTGGCCGCGGAGGCCAAGGAGCTGGTGGAGAACCTGCCCACCTGCTACGAGTACATCAACTCGATCAACGGCTGAACCGTGACTGCCGCACCGGTTTCCCGCGACGTCACGGCGGCGGGGCAGTTCCGCGACCTGATGAGCGCCTTCCCCAGCGGGGTCTCGGTCATCACCGCCGTTGACGCGGACGGCGCACCGCACGGGATGACCTGCACGTCGCTGACCAGCGTCGCGGCCGACCCGCCGACGCTGCTGGTGTGCCTGAACCTGCGCAGCGGGACGCTCGCCGCGATCCGGGACAGCGGTGGCTTCGCGGTGAACCTGTTGCACAGCAAGGGAAAGCGCGCCGCCGAGCTGTTCTCCTCCGCGGCGCCGGACCGGTTCGGCCGCCTGCCGTGGCGGCCCTCGGCCCAGGTCGGCGCGCCGCTGCTGGTGGAGGACGCCTTCGCCACGGCCGAGTGCGTCGTCGCCGACACGCACGTCTCGGAGGACCACGCGATCGTCATCGGCAGGGTGGTCGACATCGTCCAGCGCGAGGACGATCCGCTGCTCTACGGCTTCCGGAGCTTCTCCTCCTGGGAGCGCTGAACGCGAAGGGCTGGGGCCGGGGGTCTCAGCCCTTCGCCTTGTCGTGAGCCTGGCGCGCGACCATGATCTCCGGCAGCCGCTCCTCGACGAACAGGACGAGCGCGACCAGCTTCTCCGCGGTCTGCTCCCCGAGCGGGGTCAGGCTGTACTCCACCTTCGGCGGGATCACCGGCTGCGCCTCGCGGTGCACGAAACCGTCCCGCTCCAACGCTTGCAGCGTCTGCGACAGCATCTTCTCGCTGATCCCGTCGACGCGGCGGCGCAGCGCGTTGAACCGGAACGTGCCTTCCGTCAACGCCATCATCGCCAGGATTCCCCAGCGCCCGGTGACGTGCTCCAACGCGTCCCGCGAGGGGCACGCCCTGTCGAAGACGTCAGCGATGAGCTGCTGGTGGGCGTCCATGTCCTTGACAGTACCCCTGGGTCCAGCACAACCGAATGTGATAGTACTAACTAGCAGTTGGCACTAACCAGAAGTTAGTACACTCTGACTGGTGAGCGCGGGACCGCCCCGCGCCGCACCGCGAGGAGATCACCATGATCGTCATCACCGGAGCCACCGGCGGCCTGGGCGCGCTGGTCGTCGAGTCCCTGCTCGAGAAGGTCCCCGCGGACCAGGTCGCCGCCGCCGTCCGCAGCCCGGAGAAGGCCGCTGGCCTGGGGGTCCAGGCGCGCGCCGCCGACTACGCCGACCCGGCGAGCCTGGAGCGCGCGTTCGCCGGCGCCGACGTGGTGCTGCTGATCTCCGGCAACGAGTTCGGCAAGCGCGCCGAGCAGCACACCAACGCCATCAACGCCGCGGTCAAGGCGGGCGTCGGCAGGCTCGTCTACACCAGCGCCCCGTTCGCCGACTCCGGCCGGATGGCGCTCGCCGACGAGCACAAGGCCACCGAGGAGGTCCTGCTCGCCTCCGGGCTGACCTACACGATCCTGCGCAACGGCTGGTACCACGAGAACTACGCGCAGGCGATCACCGGCGCCGCCGAGTCCGGCGTGATCACCGGGAGCGCGGGCGACGGCCGGGTCTCCAGCGCGGCGCGCGCCGACTACGCCGAGGCCGCCGCGGTGGTGCTGGCCACCGAGGGGCACGACAACAAGATCTACGAGCTCTCCGGCGACACCGCGTGGTCCTTCGCCGAGCTGGCCGAGCAGATCTCCCGCGCCTCCGGCAGGGCGGTGGCCTACCAGAACCTCACCACCGAGGAGCACATCGCCCAGCTCACCGGCGCGGGCCTGCCCGAGCCGGTCGCGGGCATCTTCGCCGACGTGGACGCCAACATCGCCAAGGGCGGGGTCCTCGACCACACCCCCGGCGTGCTGCGCGAGCTCATCGGCCACCCCACGCAGCCGATCTCCGACTACGTGGCCAACCTGCTGAAGTAGCGGTCAGAGCGCGGCGGTCGTGCCCTCGGCCAGCTCGGCCTCGGCGGCACGGCGCTTGCCGATGGTCCGCAGCCTGATCCCGACCAGCGTGAGCACGATGCCCCACAGCAGCGCGAAGGCCGCGATCGTGACGATGAGCGCGATCGCGCCTTCGCCGGGGCTGATGAACAGCGCCAGGCCGAGCGCGAGGGACAGGCCACCGCTGACGAACAGCAGCCACTCGCGGGCGAGGACCTTGCGCAGCCGCCACGCGACCACGATCTGCAGCACGCCCGCCACCACCGACCACGCGGCGATCACGTACAGCAACGTGAGCGCGGTGATCTCCGGCAGCGTGACCGCGACGATCCCCGCCGCCAGGCTCACCACGCCGAGCAGGCCGGTCATCCACCGGTCGGCCGAGGGAACCACCTTGTCGGCGAGCGCGACCGCCACGGCCACCAGGCCGTCGATGAACGCGTAGACGCCGAACACCAGGACCAGTGCCAGCACGGTGATGCCGGGCCAGGCGAGCGAGACGATCCCGAACAGGATCGCGGCCACCCCGCGCACGACCACGAGCCACCATCGACGCAGCAGGAAATCACCCATGCGCACATGGTCAACCCGGAGTGCTACCGCTGCCACTCGGAGTGCTCACCGATCCGGTGGAGTCGCGTCAGTCTGGCGGCGGTGTCGACTCATGCGTGATCACGCATACCGTGGAGTTTCCGGGGCTCCCACGAGCGTGGAGGTAACAATGGAAGAGATGTCGGCCGCGGGCGGCTGCAGCTGCTGCAGCAACTGCACGGGTCCTGGCTGCGGTTGCTGCGGAGGCTGCTGACCCAAGACACCCAAGACGCTGTGACCGGGTGTGCCCGTCGGACCTTCTACGGCGGGCACACCGTCGCGTTCGCGGGCATCTTCCCGTCCACCAGGTAGTCCTTCAGCGCGGCGCCGACGCAGCCGCTCCCGGTCAGCGCCCCGTGCCCGCTGCTCTGCCAGGTCACCAGTGCCGCCCCGGGCAGCTGCTCCGCGGTCCGCTTCGTGCCCTCCGGCGGCGTCACCGGGTCCGCCGCGGTGTTCAGCACGACCATCGGCCCGGCTCCGGCCGCCCGCACCGGCGGCAGCGGCTGGCTCGGCACCGGCCACGGCCCGCACCACATCAGCCGCTGGCTGAACACCGGCCCGAACAGCGGGCTCCGGCCGTTCCACTCCTTGATCAGCTGTGCGGCCCGGTCCGGCGGGATGCGCACCGTGGTGTCGTTGCACGCGGTGATCAACGACCCGTCGAAGCGCGAACCCACCGTGCTCTTGTTCTTGATCACCGGCGCCAGCAGCGCCGCGATCGGGGCCGGGTCCCCGGCGGCGGCCTTGCCGAGCGCCTCGCCGAGCGCGGGCCACGCCGACCGCTCACCCAGCGCGGAGACCAGCGTGAACATCGCCGAGCCGCTGTTCACCGCGATCCCGTCGGAGCTGTTGAGCGACTTCTCGTCGAGCTTGGCCAGCAGATCGGTCACCGACTTGCGCGGATCGGAGCCCAGCGCGCAACCCCGCTTCACGCAGTCCGCGGCGAACTCCGCGAACGTCGCCTCCGCCGCGGCGGCCTTCGCCTGCGCCAGCCCGATCCCGTCCGCCGCGGGGTCCGGCGAACCGTCCAGCACGATCCGGCCCGCCTTGTCGCCGAACCGCTCGGCGAACACGGTCAGCACCCGTGAGCCCTCGCCGCTGCCGATCGCGTGCAGGTGCTGCATGCCCAGGAGCTCGCGGACTTTGTTCAGATCCGAGGCGGTCCGCCAGGTGTCGTTCGCGGGCAGCTGTTCGTCCAGGTCGAGCATGCACTCCTGGGAGGCTTCCCTGGCGATCTCCAACAGTTCGTTGATTTTCGCCCCGTCCTTGGCGGCGGGGTCGAAGCCGATCAGCCGCTGCCGGATCGACTCCGGCACGCACTGCAGGTGCTCCGACTCGCCCGTGCCGCGCCGGTCGACACCGATCAACGAGAAGGTGCCCATCACCTCCGGCCCGAGCTTCTGCGCCAGCCGCGCCGCGAACAGGGTGCCCGGCTCGCCGTTGATGTCGTTGACCACCACCAGCGGAACCGGCCCGGTCCCGGCCTTGAGCACCGCGATCCGGGTCGTGCCCCGCCCCGGGCGGCTCGGCGAGTCCAGGTTGTTGCTCACCCTCGCGCACTCGAAGCGCATCGTGGTGCCCGCCGCGTCACCGAGCCGGAACCGGGTCTGGCTCGTGCAGTCCGACCAGCTCATGCGCGCGCCCTCCGGCGCACCCAGCGGCCGCACCGCGGCGGGCGGCGCTCCAGGAGGTGTGGCGATCACCGGCGGGGCGTCCCCGTCGTGCACGACCGCGGGCCGGTTCGACGGCCCCACCGTGCACGCGGCGCCGACCGCCGCCACGACCAGTGCGACCGCCGTGGTGCTGAACGCGGCCCTACCTCGTGGCACGCCAAACCCCCTCGCTCCGCGATACCCCCGCACCCTTTCACGCCCCCCGTGAACCCCAGGTGAGCGCCCCCGCCCCACCCCCACGCGCCGACGTACCCAATGCGCCATTCGTAACGTCAGACGTAACCAATGCCGCATTGGTTACGCACCCCCGGCCCCCGGTCAGATCTGGTCCATGGCGCGGTAGATGCGCTTGTCGGAGACGGGGTACGGGGTGCCCAGCGTCTGCGCGAAGTAGCTGACCCGCAGCTCCTCGATCATCCACCGCACCCGCCGCACCTCCGGGATGTCGCCGACCTCGGCGAGCAGTTCGCGGTACTCCTGCTCCACCGCGTGCACGGCGCGCATCGAGTCCAGGTCCCGCTGTGCGTTCGTGGACAGCTTCCCGATCCGTTGCTCGATCGCCTTCAGGTAGCGGGGGAGCTGCGGCAGCTGCGCGGACCCCGTGGCCGCCACGAAACCCGGACCGACCAAAGTGGACAGTTGACCTCGGATGTCCGCCAATGCCGCACGGGAAGCCGGGAAGTCCGGCGCGTCGGACAACGCGCGCTGCACGGCCTGCCACGCCCCCACAATCTGCTGCACGTGGCCGAGCACGTCCATCATCACGTTGCCGAGCTCCGCGCGGACCTTGTGCCGCAACGCCCCGAAGCCCTCCGCGTTCCACGCCGGACCGCCGCCACCGGCGATCAGCTGGTCCACCGCGCAGTCCGCGCAGTCCGCGAGCAGCGCGCCGACCCCGCCGTGCGGACTCGAGCTCAACGTCAGCTTGGCCTGGTTGGACAGCCGCCCGTGCACGAGCTTGATCGGCGACGGCGTCCCGAGCAGCAGCAGCCGCCGCGTGCCGAGCCACATCGCGCGCCGCTGCTCGTCCTCGGTCTCGAACATCCGCACCGCGACGCTCGAACCCTCGTCCACCAACGCCGGGTAGGCGGTGACCGCATAGCCCGCGCGCTGCTGGGTGAACGTCCTGGGCAGCTCGCCGATGGTCCAGTCGGTGAGCCCGGACCGCTCCACCGCGTTGCCCGCCGTGGACAGCTCGCGCTGCACCTTCGTCTTCAACCGGGCCTTCAGCGCGGTGAGGTCCTTGTCCTCGGCGACCTTGGCGCCCTTCTCGTCGACCACCCGGAACGTGATCTTGAGGTGGTCTCCGACCTTGTCCAGCTCCCACGCGTCCGGCGCGACCGCGACCCCGCCCAGCGCCTGCAACTGCGTCTCCAGCTCGGCCAGCAGCAGCGCGTTCGACGGCTTCAACCGCGCCAGCAACGCGTTCACGTAGTCGGGCACCGGGACGAAGTTGCGCCGCAACGCCTTCGGCAGCGACTTCAGCAGCGCGGTCAGCAAGTCCTTGCGCAGACCGGGAACCTGCCAGCTGAACGGCTCCGGCTCCAGCTGGTTGAGCGCCGCGACCGGCACGTGCACGGTGACGCCGTCCGCGTCCGCGCCCGGCTCGAACTGGTAGGTCAGCCTCAACCGCAGGTCGCCGTAGTGCCACTCGTCGGGGTAGTCGGCGTCGCTGACCCCGCCGACCCGCTCGTTGATCAGCATCGAGCGGTCGAAGGTCAGCAGGTCCGGCTGCTCCCTCCGCGTCTTCTTCCACCAGGTGTCGAAGTGCCGCGCGGAGATCGCCTCGGCCCCGACCCGCTTGTCGTAGAACTCGAACAGCGTCTCGTCGTCGACGACGATGTCCCGTCGCCGCGCCCGGTGCTCCAGCTCCTCGACCTCGGCGAGCAGTTCGCGGTTGGTGCGGAAGAACTTGTGGCCGGTCTCCCAGTCACCCTCGACGAGCGCGTGCCGGATGAACAGCTCGCGGCACAGCTCCGGATCGACCTTGCCGTAGTTCACCTTGCGCCCGGCCACGATCGGGATGCCGTAGAGCGTGACCCGCTCCAGCGCCATCACCGCGCCCTGCTTGCGCTCCCAGTGCGGTTCGCTGTAGTTGCGCTTGACCAGGTGCCCGGCCAGCTTCTCGATCCACTCCGGTTCGATCTTCGCCGCGACCCGGCCCCACAGCCGCGTCGTCTCGACCAGTTCGGCCGCCATCACCCACCGCGGCTGCTTCTTGAACAGCGCCGAGCCGGGGAAGATCGAGAACTTCGCGTTGCGCGCGCCGAAGTACTCGTTCTTGGCCGGGTCCTTCATGCCCACGTGCGACAGCAGCCCCGCGAGCAGGGCGGTGTGCACCTTCAGCGGATCGGCGGGCTCGGTGTTGAGCGTGATCCCGAGCTGCTTGGCCACCTGGCGCAGCTGGCTGTCGATGTCCTGCCACTCGCGCACCCGCAGGTAGTTCAGGAACTCCGCCTTGCACAGCTTGCGGAACCTGTTGGAGGACAAGGCTTTCTGCTGCTCGCGCAGGTAGTTCCACAGGTTCAGGTAGGTGACGAAGTCCGAGTCCTTGTCGCGGAACCGCGCGTGCTGCTGCGCCGCCGCCTCCTGCTTCTCCACAGGGCGCTCGCGAGGGTCCTGAATGGACAGTGCGGCCGCGATGATCATGACCTCGCGCGCGCAGCCGTTGTCCTCCGCCTCCAGCACCATCCGGCCCAGCCGCGGGTCCACGGGCAGCTGCGCGAGCTTGCGCCCGATCGGCGTGAGCGACTTCTCCTTGGCGTCCAACGCGTTCAGCTCCTGCAACAGCTGCACGCCGTCGGAGATGTTGCGCCGGTCCGGCGGCTCCAGGAACGGGAATCCCGCGATGTCGCCGAGCCCGATCGAGGTCATCTGCAAGATCACTGAAGCGAGGTTGGTGCGCAGGATCTCCGGCTCGGTGAACTCCGGACGGCTCTCGAAGTCCTCCTCGGAGTACAGCCGGACGCAGATGCCCTCCGACACGCGGCCGCAGCGGCCCTTGCGCTGGTTGGCCGAAGCCTGCGAGATCGCCTCGATCGGCAGCCGCTGCACCTTCAACCGGTGGCTGTACCGGGAGATCCGCGCGGTGCCAGGGTCCACGACGTACTTGATGCCCGGCACCGTCAGCGAGGTCTCCGCGACGTTGGTCGCCAGCACCACACGACGCCCGCGGTGCGCCTGGAACACCCGGTGCTGCTCGGCCGCGGACAACCGCGCGTACAGCGGCAGCACCTCGGTGTCGCGCATGTCGAGCTTCTCCAGCGCCTCCGCGGTGTCCCGGATCTCCCGCTCACCGCTGAGGAACACGAGCACGTCGCCCGGCCCCTCCAGCGCCAGTTCCTCGACGGCGTCGCAGATCCCCTGGATCTGGTCGCGGTCCTCGTCCTCCGGCGCGTCCGGGTCGGACAGCGGCCGGTAGCGCACCTCCACCGGGTAGGTCCGCCCGGAGACCTCCACGATCGGCGCGTCGCCGAAGTGCCGGGAGAACCGCTCCGGGTCGATCGTCGCGGAGGTGATGACCACCTTCAGGTCCGGACGCCGCGGCAGCAGCTGCTTGAGGTAGCCCAGGATGAAGTCGATGTTGAGGCTGCGCTCGTGCGCCTCGTCGATGATCAGCGTGTCGTACTGGTGCAGCTGCCGGTCGTTCTGCAGCTCCGCCAGCAGGATGCCGTCGGTCATCAGCTTGACCAGCGTGCTGTCGCTGCCGCGGTCGGTGAAGCGGACCTTGTAGCCCACCGTCTCGCCGACCTCGCCGCCCAGCTCCTCGGCGACCCGCTCGGAGACCGTGCGCGCGGCGATCCGGCGCGGCTGGGTGTGCCCGATCAGCCCGCGCACCCCGCGCCCCAGCTCCAGGCAGATCTTCGGGATCTGGGTGGTCTTCCCGGAGCCGGTCTCCCCGGCCACGATGACCACCTGGTGGTCCCGGATCGCAGCCAGGATCTCGTCCCTGCGCTGGCTGACCGGCAGCTGCTCCGGATATGTGATCTTCGGGACGGCGGCGCGCCGCTGGGCGACGCGCAGCTCGGCCTGCTCGACTTCGGCGGAGAGGCGTTCGACCAGCGCCTGGCGGTCCTTGGCCCGGCGGGCCCCGTCGATTCGACGGCGCAGGCGGCGCTCGTCGCGGAGCGTCACCTCGGAAAGACGATCTGCCAGGGCTGTCAGCGGAGACTTCGTGACCGGTGTTCCCATCGCACTACCAGGATAGATCTCGGGCGCTCGTGGTTTTTTCTAGTCCGCCGCTAGTCCGCCGGGCGGACCTCGCCGGAGAGCACCGAGGGCAGGTCGTAGCGCGCGGGCTGCTCCAACTGGTCGTACCGGCAGGACGCGGCGTCGCGGTCCGGCCGCCACCGCGCGAACTGCCCGTTGTGCCGCAGCCGCGCCGGGTGCGCGCCCTCGGTCTGGCTGTAGGAGATCTCCAGCACCCGCTCCGGCCGCAGCGGCTCCCACACCTGCTCGCCCTTGCGCCAGCGGTTCTCCCCGCCCGGCAGCCTGCGGTCGGTGTGCTCGCCCAGCCACGGGTGCCCCTCTTCCGCGCCGACCCGCAGCTCCGCCAGCTCCTCGACCAGCGCCCGCCGCCGCGCCATCGTGAACGATCCGACCACGCCGACGTGGTGCAGCACGCCCCGCTCGTCGTGCAGCCCCAGCAGCAGCGACCCGACCGCCGTCCCCGGCTCGGCCTTGACGTGCCACCGGAACCCCGCGACCACGCACTCCGCCGTCCGCGCGTGTTTGATCTTGGTGAGGACGCGCTTGCCGGGGGAGTAGGCCGCGTCGGCGGGCTTGCCGATCAGCCCGTCCAGCCCGGCGCCCTCGAACAGCGTGAACCACTCGCGGGCCGTCGCCGGATCGTCGGTCACCGGAGTGATGTGCACGCGCTCGCCCTGCGGCAGCACCTCCTCCAGCCGCTTGCGGCGCGCGCTGAACGGCTGGTCCAGCAGGCTCTCGTCACCGATCGCCAGCAGGTCGAAACCAATGAACCGGGCGGGCGTTTGTTCGCTGAGCAGGGTGATGCGGCTCTTCGCCGGGTGGATGCGCTCCGTCAGCGCGTCGAAGTCCAGCTCCCCGTCGCGGTCGATCACCAGCTCGCCGTCCACGACGATCCGCTCCGGCAGCTCGGCCAGCAGCGCCGCGCACATCTCCGGGAAGTACCGCGCCAGGTCCTTGCCGTTGCGCGACTGGAGGTACAGCTCGTCACCGTCCCGGAACACGATGCACCGGAACCCGTCCCACTTCGGCTCGTACCAGAGCCCGCCCTCGTCGGAGACCGCGTCCGCGGGGCTCGCGAGCATCGGCAGGACCGGAGGGTTCAACGGCAGCGCCATAGCCGCGCATTCTCACAGCTAGCTCCCGCTCCCGCAGCCGCTCACCGCACCCCGCCCCACACTCGACGCACCCGCCCGATCGTGTGAGCCCCGGTTCCGCAGTCTTCAAGTACCCCCAACCCCACCCACAGCGGTCTCAAACCGCCCCCAACCCCCGCGCCGTCCCACACGCCGCGTACCCAATGACGCATTCGGGGCGTTGGATTCCCTGAACGGGTCGTTCAGGGCACTCAACGCCCTGAACGAGTCGTTGAGGGCACTGGCGTTGGTGTGTCGTGGGGGGTTGGGGGTGGTTTGTGACTGCTGGGGTGGGGGTTGGTGGTACTTGAAGACTGGCGAACCCTGGGTGTCACGATGTGCTGAATGAGTCATTGGGGGCGCTGAAGTACCTCAATGACTCATTCAGGGCATACGCGAAGCGCGCGACGCGCACGGAGGCGCCACGACCACATCAGGCTGTCGTGCACCGCACCGCACTGAGCACGTCACAAGGACGAACGAGCACGTCAAGCCGCCGAACACCGCACCGCGCCGAGCACGTCCCGCCAGTTGTCCACATCGACCGCGCTTGTCCACAACCCCCGCCGAAGTGGATCTTCAACGGGGGTGGGGGTGGGACACTGGGACCGGGGTCGCCCCCCTGGGAGGGCGGGGGCTGGGTTGGGGCGCTGGAAAGCAGCGACGACACCAACCCGCGCCAATGCCCAGCGGTAGGTCAGAACTGGTCGGCCAGCAGCCAGCGGAGGCTGCGCGCGGCCAGCAGCTTGTTCGGCAGCGCCCTGATCAGCCCTGGGATCAGCTTCGCGCTGCGCTCCATGTCGTCCGGGCCCTGCGCGCCCTGGCCGATCGCCCGGCGCGCCACCGCGGCCACCCAGTCCACCTCGTTGCCCAGGTCACCGGCGGCGTCGACCACGTCAAGCGGCCGCTCCAGCTCGCCGCCCGCGGCCCGGTACCCGGCGATGACCTGGCGCAGCGTCTCCCGCACCGGCCCGTCGTCCTGGTTCCACCCGGACACCGACAGCGCGCAGCCCGCCAGGTCCTCCCTCGGCACCTTCGCCGCGGCCATGTCCCAGTCCACCAGCACCGGGCCCGTCGCCGCGACCAGCACGTTCTTCGCCCGCAGGTCGGCGTGCGTGAGCACGTCCGGCAGCCAGCGGGTGGCCGCGATCTGGGTGAGGTCGTAGATCTCCTCGACCACCGGCGCCAGCGCGGCCAGGTCACCGACCCACTCCGCGCCCGCGTCCTTGGACAGGTCCACCAGGTCCTGCCAGCGCGTCGCCTCGGCGGTCCCGGTCGGCGGGAACGCCCAGCGCGGCTCGGCGGGCATGGCCAGCGAGTGCATCGCGGCCAGCGTCCGCCCGGCCCAGTTGCCGACGCCCGCGTCGATGGGCTGGCTGATCGACCGGCCGTTCACCCAGTGGTGCACGCGCACCGTCGCGGGCGGCGCGTCGTCGACCGGCACCTCGGCCACCACGCCGCCGCCGGGCGGGGGCACCGGCTCCGGCATCCGGATCCGCGCGTGCCAGGCCGCCAGCTCCAGCCGCCACGCCGCCTGCAACCACGGCATCCACTCCGGGTTGTCCTGGCGGTTCATCTCCTTGACCGCATACGAGCCGCGATCGGTGTCCAGTCGCCACATCCGATGGACGTGGCCGCCGGGAACGGCACGCAGCCGGGCGCGGGCCTGGCCGAGTCCGAAGACCTTCGCCACGTCCTGTGCCTGCAACGTGCTCATACGTCGCCCATCGGCCGCGCACAGCTGCGGCCTGGATGGGCTGGCGTAACTCTGGGTAATCATCTTCTCGGCATTCTTGGTCACCGCCGCCTTGGCGAGGGTTACGCGGATGGGGGCCTGACATGGCCGTGGTGAGTGGTGCTCCTCCTGCCCAGGGGTGTCGCCGGTGGTCCCGGGTACCCCGCCGCCGTGGTTCTAGCCCTCGGCGCTTGGTGGTCGCCGCGGGCTGTCCGAGGCCAAAACTAAGGCAGCCCTTCGTCCGAACGGCCGCTCAGCGGGGGACCGTGCGCCGAATAGACGGTGAGCATCGGTGGTCGTCCACGACAGTTCGGCCGGACGTAAGAAATGTGACCGCGCGCCGCCCGGAGGTCGCTGAATGGCGGCAGCCGGACGCGCCGAACGGTCGAGGGGTTTAGGTGGATCATTGAGACCCGGGCCACATCCCGGTTACCGGTCGTGAATCCGCTTGAGTGAAATTGCAGTCCGACGCATAATCATGCGTATGTCGATTCGGGTCGCGGTCGCCGGTGCGAGCGGGTATGCGGGCGGAGAGCTGCTGAGGCTGCTCCTCATGCATCCCGAGGTGGAGATCGGCGCGCTCACGGCGGGCGGCAACGCGGGCACGCCGCTCGGCGCGCACCAACCACATCTTGCCCCGCTCGCCGACCGCGTGCTGGTCGAGACCACCGTGGACCAGCTCGCCGGGCACGACGTCGTCTTCCTCGCGCTGCCCCACGGGCACTCCGCCGAGATCGCCGCGCGGCTCGGCCAGGACGTGCTCGTCGTGGACTGCGGTGCCGACTACCGGCTGGCCGACGCCGCCGCGTGGCAGCGCTGGTACGGCGGCGAGCACGCCGGGACCTGGCCCTACGGCCTGCCCGAGCTGCCGGGCAACCGGGACAAGCTGCGCGGCGCGCGCCGGATCGCCGTGCCCGGCTGCTACCCGACCGTCACCTCGATCGCGCTCGCCCCGGCGCTGGCGGCCGGACTGATCGCGCCGGAGGTGGTCGTCGTCGCCGCCTCCGGCACCTCCGGCGCGGGCAAGAGCCTCAAGCCCAACCTGCTCGGCTCCGAGGTCATGGGCTCGGTCAGCACCTACTCCGTCGGCGGCGCGCACCGCCACACCCCGGAGATGACGCAGAACCTCTCGGCCGTCGCGGGTGAGCCGGTGTCCGTCTCCTTCACGCCGCTGCTGGTGCCGATGTCCCGCGGAATCCTCGCGACCTGCTCCGCCCCGGTCACCGCGGGTGTGGACGCGGCCCGTGCCCGCGAGGTCTACGCCGAGTTCTGCGCCGACGAGCCGTTCGTCCACCTGCTCCCCGAGGGCAGTTGGCCCGCCACCTCCTCGACGCTCGGCGCGAACACGGTCCACCTCCAGGTCACGGTGGACGCCGACGCGGGCCGCCTCGTGGTGGTCGGCGCCGAGGACAACCTGACCAAAGGCACCGCGGGTGGTGCCGTGCAGTGCATGAACATCGCCCTGGACCTGCCGGAGACCACCGGCCTGCCCACCGTGGGAGTCGCACCGTGACCAGCTTCCTGCCCCTCCGCTACGCCGGAGTCACCGCACCGGCTGGCTTCCGCGCCGCGGGCATCCACGCGGGCATCAAGGCCTCAGGGAAGAAGGACTTGACGCTCGTCGTCAACGACGGACCCCTCGACGTCGCGGCAGGCGTGTTCACCACCAACAAGGTCAAGGCCGCACCTGTGCTGTGGTCGCAGCAGGTGCTCACCCAGCACCGGGCGCGCGCGGTCGTCCTCAACTCCGGATGCGCCAACGCCTGCACCGGACCGGAGGGCTTCCAGGACACCCACGCCACCGCGGAGAAGGTCGCCGAGGTCCTGGGCTGCGGAGCCGGAGAGGTCGCGGTCTGCTCCACCGGTCTGATCGGCGAGCGCATCCCGATGGACGCGCTGCTGCCGGGCATCGACGCGGTGTCCAACGCGCTCGCGAGCACGAACGAAGCTGGGATCGACGCCGCCTTCGCCGTGATGACCACCGACTCCGTGCCCAAGTACGCCGAGCTGAGCCATGAGCCGGGCTGGTCGGTCGGCGGCTTCGCCAAGGGCGCGGGCATGTGCGCCCCCAACATGGCCACGATGCTCAGCGTCATCACGACCGACGCGGTGATCGACGCGGAGCTGGCCGACGCCGCACTGCGCGCCGCGGTGGGCACCACGTTCAACCGGCTCACCGTCGACAGTTCCACCTCCACCAACGACACCGTGCTCTTGCTGGCCTCC
Organism: Allokutzneria sp. A3M-2-11 16; assembly: GCF_024213555.1. Lineage (GTDB taxonomy): Bacteria > Actinomycetota > Actinomycetes > Mycobacteriales > Pseudonocardiaceae > Allokutzneria. The sequence goes on from NZ_JANAVO010000014.1 coordinate 120,024, forward strand.
GGCGCCTCAGGAGTCACGCCAACCGCCGACGAGTTCACCGGCGTGCTGACCGCGGTCTGCATGGACCTGGTGCGCCAGTTGCAGGTCGACGCGGAAGGCGTGACCAAGCACGTCAGCGTCACCGTCTCCGGCGCGACCGACGACGCCGACGCGGAGCGAGTCGCCCGCGCCGTCGCTGACGACCCGCTGGTCAAGACCGCGTTCTTCGGCTCCGACCCGAACTGGGGCCGGATCGCCATGGCGGTGGGCAAGGCGGACGCGGCCGTCGACCCGGACCGGCTCGACATCACCCTCAACGGCGTCAAGGTCTGCGCGGGCGGAGTGCGCGGCGAAGACCGCTCGCTCGCCGACCTCACCGGCAAGGAGATCACCGTGCTCGTCGAGCTCGGCCTCGGCGCGGGCACGGCAACGCTGCTCAGCACCGACCTTTCGCACGCATACGTCGAAGAGAACTCGGCCTACTCCTCATGAACGTCAAGGTTGCGGCAGACAAAGCCGCCGTTCTCATCGAAGCCTTGCCGTGGCTGCAACGGTTCCACGGCGCGATCGTGGTCGTGAAGTACGGCGGCAACGCCATGGTCGACGACGAGCTGAAGCACGCCTTCGCACAGGACATGGTCTTCCTCCGCACCGCCGGCCTGCACCCGGTCGTCGTGCACGGCGGCGGCCCGCAGATCACCGCGATGCTCGACCGCCTCGGCATCCCCGGCGAGTTCCAGGGCGGCCTCCGCGTGACCACGCCGGAAACCATGGACGTGGTGCGGATGGTGCTGGTCGGCCAGGTCGGGCGCGAGCTCGTCGGCCTGGTCAACAAGCACGGCCCGCACGCGATCGGCATGTCCGGCGAGGACGCGAACCTCTTCACCGCGCAGCGCCGCACCGCGACCGTCGACGGCGAGCCGGTGGACATCGGCCTGGTCGGCGACGTGGTCTCGGTGAACCCGGGCGCGGTGCTCGACATCATCCAGGCCGGGCGCATCCCGGTCGTCTCCAGCGTCGCCCCGGACCCGGAAGGCGTGGTGCACAACGTCAACGCCGACACCGCGGCGGCCGCGCTGGCCATCGCGCTCAAGGCCGAGAAGCTCGTCGTGCTGACCGACGTCGAAGGTGTCTACGCCGACTGGCCGGACAAGTCCTCGCTGATCGACAGCATCGACGCCGAAGCGCTCGAAGGTCTGCTGCCGAGCCTGGCCAGCGGCATGGTGCCGAAGATGGAAGCGTGCCTGCGCGCGGTGCGCGGGGGAGTCCCCAGCGCGCACGTGATCGACGGCAGGCTCGCGCACTCCGTCCTGCTAGAAGTCTTTACCAGCTCAGGAATCGGAACCATGGTCGTGCCAGGGAAGGAGCAGCAGTGATCGCCTCGAACCAGGAGGGCGGACAGCGCTGGCGCTCCGCCCTCATGGACAACTACGGCACCCCCGCGCTCACGCTCACCAAGGGCGAGGGCTCCTACGTCTGGGACGCTGACGGCAAGCGCTACCTGGACCTGCTCTCCGGTATCGCGGTCAACTCGCTCGGCCACGCGCACCCCGCGATCGTCGAGGCGGTGAACAAGCAGATCAGCACCCTCGGCCACGTTTCAAACTTCTACTCGGCGGGACCCACCGTCGAGCTCGCCGAGCGGTTGCTGGACCTGCTCGACGCGCACGGAAACGGCAAGGTGCTGTTCTGCAACTCCGGCGCCGAGGCCAACGAGGCCGCCTTCAAGATGTCCCGGCTCACCGGCCGCACCAAGATCATCGCGACCGAGGGCGGTTTCCACGGCCGCACCATGGGTGCGCTCGCGCTGACCGGCCAGCCCGCCAAGCGCGACCCGTTCAAACCCTTGCCCGAGAACGTGATCCACGTTCCCTTCGGTGACACCGCCGCACTTGAGTCCATTGTGGACAGTGAGACGGCCGCGGTGTTCATCGAGCCGGTGCAGGGCGAGAACGGCGTGATCGTCCCGCCGGAGGGCTACCTGCACGCGGCGCGCGAGATCACCGCCCGGCACGGCGCGCTGCTCGTGCTCGACGAGGTGCAGACCGGGATCGGCCGCACCGGCAGCTGGTTCGCCTTCCAGCGCGCGGGAATCGTGCCGGACGTGGTGACACTGGCCAAGGGCATCGGGGGCGGACTGCCACTGGGCGTCTGCGTCGGCCTCGGAGCCGCGGGCGATCTGCTCGGCCCCGGCCAGCACGGCACCACCTTCGGCGGCAACCCGGTGTGCTGCGCCGCCGCGCTCGCGGTCCTGCGCACCATCGCCGACGAGGGCCTGTGCGAGCACGCCGCCGCGCTGGGCAAGGACATCACCGCGGGCATCGAGGAGCTGGACCACCCGCTCGTGCGCGGTGTTCGCGGAACCGGGCTGCTGCTCGGCGTCGCGCTGAACCAGCCGGTCTCCGCCGCGGTCGCCACCGCCGCGCGCGACGCGGGCTTCCTGATCAACAATGTCCAGCCGGACACGATCCGCCTGGCACCGCCGCTGATCCTCACCGACGACGAGGCCGCGAGCTTCGTCACCGCACTGCCCGCCCTGCTGGACACAGTGACGACTACAGCGACGAACGAGGAGACCTCGTGACACTGCGCCACTTCCTCCGGGACGACGACCTCAGCCCGGACGAACAGCTCGCCGTGCTCGACGTCGCGGCCGAGCTGAAGACCGCGCCGCAGGGCCGCACCCCGCTCGCCGGGCCCAAGGGCGTCGCGGTCATCTTCGAGAAGAACTCCACCCGCACAAGGCTTTCCTTCGAGGTCGGCATCGCCCAGCTCGGCGGGCACCCGGTCATCGTGGACGGCCGCACCATGCAGCTGGGCCGCGAGGAGACCATCGAGGACACCGCGCGCGTGCTCTCCCGCTACGTGGACATGGTGGTGTGGCGGACCTTCGCGCACGCCCGCATCGAGGCGATGGCCGGGGCCGCGAGCGTCCCGGTGATCAACGCGCTGACCGACGAGTTCCACCCCTGCCAGGTGCTCGCCGACCTGCAGACCATCCGCGAGCGCTTCGGCAAGCTCGCCGGGCTGACCCTGACCTACCTCGGCGACGGCGCCAACAACATGGCCCACTCGCTGCTACTCGGCGGCGTCACCGCGGGCATCAACGTCCGCATCGGCGCCCCCGCGGGCTTCCAGCCGCTGTCCTGGATCTACGACGCGGCCAAGCAGCGCGCGGCGGAGACCGGCGCCACCGTCGAGGTGCTGCACGACCCGAATGCCGCGGTCGACGGGGCGAACGTGCTGGTCACCGACACCTGGACCTCGATGGGCCAGGAGAACGACGGCAAGGACCGGGTCGGCCCGTTCCGGCCGTTCCAGGTCAACGAGGCGCTGCTCGCGGCGACCGGGACCGACTCGATCGTGCTGCACTGCCTGCCAGCGCACCGCGGCTGGGAGATCACCGACGAGGTGATCGACGGCCCGGCCAGCGCGGTCTGGGACGAGGCGGAGAACCGGTTGCACGCGCAGAAGGCGCTGATGACCTGGCTGATCCAGGAGGGGAGCCGCGGATGAGCTTCGAGGTGAGCCACCCGCGCGCCACCGCCGCGGCCACCAGGGCGGCCCGCCAGGCGCGCATCGTGGAGCTGGTCCGCCAGCTCTCGATCCGCAGCCAGACCGAGCTGGCCAAGATCCTCGGCGCCGAGGGCATCGACGTCACCCAGGCGACGCTGTCCCGCGACCTCGACGAGCTGGGCGCGGTCAAGCTGCGCGGAGCCGACGGCGGCGCCCCCGTCTACGTCATCCCCGAGGACGGCAGCCCCGTGCGCGGCATGGAGGGCGGCACCTCGCGGCTGACCAGGCTGCTCGGTGAACTGCTGGTCTCCACCGACCACTCCGCCAACCTGGCCGTGCTGCGCACCCCGCCCGGAGCCGCCCAGTTCCTCGCCGGGGCCGTGGACCGCGCCGCGCTCAACGACGTCGTCGGCACCATCGCGGGCGACGACACGATCATGGTGATCGCCCGCGAGCCGATCTCCGGCGCCGAGCTTGCCGAGCGCTTCATGGCCATGGCCGGGCACAGGGAGCACGACCAGTGAACGCCGAGTTCCTGCGCGCGATCCAGGCCAACGCCGTCAGCGCGCCGCTGGGCGGAGCCTGGGGCCGCACGCCCGAACCCGCCGACCCGCTGGACGTGGTGATCACCTTCGACCAGGGCGTCCCCGTCGCGCTCGACCGCGAGACGCTGAGCGTCCTCGAAGCTCTCCAGGAGCTGAACCGCCGCGCTGGCGGGCTCGGCTCGCTCGCGCTGACCACCGCGCACCAGGCGCTGGAGAGCATCACCCTGGAGAGCGACCTGCTCGGCTTCAAGGCCGGGGTCGACCGCCGCTGGGCCGAGCTGGTCCACGATCTTGTCCAGAACGGACAGTGGGACTCGCCGCTCAAGGACGCGCTGGACACCTTCATCGCCACCTCACAGGCGCGCGTCAGCGGCGAGGTCCGCCTCGCGCTGCGCGACGGGCGCGCCGTGGTCACCGGACGGCGCGGCGAGGAATCGCTCTACGATTTCCACCAGACCCTGGTCAGGGATGTCCGGGGTCGCACGAGGGACTTGCAGAAGGGGTATGTGTGACTGAGCAGCAATCGGCCCAGCTCTGGGGCGGGAGGTTCGCGTCCGGCCCCGCCGACGGCATGGCCGCGCTGAGCGTCTCGACCCACTTCGACTGGCAGCTCGCGTCCTACGACATCGCCGGGTCCCGCGCCCACGCCCGCGTACTGCACCGCGCTGGCCTGCTCTCCGCTGACGAGCTGGACCGCATGCTGGCCGCGCTGGACGTGCTCGACGCCGACGTGGCCTCCGGCGCGTTCGGTCCCCGCCCCGACGACGAGGACGTGCACACCGCACTGGAGCGCGGCCTGCTGGAGCGCGCGGGCCAGGAACTGGGCGGCAAACTGCGCGCCGGTCGCTCGCGCAACGACCAGATCGCCACGCTCTTCCGGATGTGGCTGCGCGACGCCGCCCGCCGGGTCGCCGCGGGCACCATCGACGTGGTCGACGCGCTCGTCGCCCAGGCCAGCGCGCACCCCGGCGCGGTCATGCCCGGCCGCACCCACCTCCAGCACGCCCAGCCGGTCCTGCTCGCGCACCACCTGCTGGCGCACGGGCAGAGCCTGCTGCGGGACGTGGAACGCCTGCGCGACTGGGACCGCCGCACCGCGGTCTCGCCCTACGGCTCCGGCGCGCTGGCCGGCTCCTCCCTGGGCCTCGACCCGGCCGCCGTGGCCACCGAACTGGGCTTCGACGCCCCGGCGGAGAACTCCATCGACGGCACCGCCTCGCGGGACTTCGCCGCGGAGATCGCCTTCTGCCTGGCCATGCTCGGCGTGAACCTCTCCAGGATCGCCGAGGAAGTGATCATCTGGACCACCGCCGAGTTCGGCTACGCCCGGCTCGACGACGCGTGGGCCACCGGCAGCTCGATCATGCCGCAGAAGAAGAACCCCGACGTCGCGGAGCTGGCCAGGGGCAAGAGCGGCAGGCTGATCGGCAACCTGACCGGGCTGCTCGGCACCCTCAAGGGCCTGCCGCTGGCCTACAACCGCGACCTCCAGGAGGACAAGGAACCGCTGTTCGACTCCGTCGCGCAGCTGGACCTGCTGCTCCCGGCGATGGCGGGGATGCTCGGCACCCTCACCTTCGACACCGACCGGATGGCCGCGCTCGCGCCCGCCGGCTTCACCCTGGCGACCGACATCGCCGAGTGGCTGGTCCGCGACGGCGTGCCGTTCCGGATCGCGCACGAGGCGGCGGGCGAGTGCGTCCGCCGCGCCGAGGCCAAGGGCATCGGGCTGGAGGAGCTGACCGACGCCGAACTGGCCGAGGTCAACCCGAACCTCACCCCGAAGGTCCGCGAGGTCCTGACCGTCGAGGGCTCGATCTCCTCACGCGACGCCTACGGCGGCACCGCCCCGGTCCGGGTCGCCGAACAACTCGACCGGCTCGTCGCGCGGCTCAGCCCGCACCGCGACTGGGCGAAGTGAGATCGGGGACCCCCTTCCAACCCGGGAGGGGGTCCTCTCGCATTGTCAGACCGACGCGGGAGAGTGAGCCGGTGACCCTGATCCGCCGCGAAGACCTGGCCATCGATCCCGTTCCCGCCTCCAGGGTGCTGCTCGGCAGCGTCCTGGAGACCGACACGCCGGACGGTCCCATCGGCGTGAAACTCGTGGAGGTCGAGGCGTACCGCGGCGGCGACGACCCCGCTTCCCATTGCTACCGCGGCAAAACCGCGCGCAACGCGGTGATGTTCGGCCCGGCCGGTCACCTGTACGTCTACTTCGTCTACGGCATGCACTTCTGCGCCAACGTGGTCAGCCTGCACGACGGCGAGCCCGGCGCCGTCCTGGTGCGGGCGGGCGAGGTGGTCACCGGCATCGACCTGGCCCGCCGCAGACGCCCCAACGCCCGTAACGACAGCGAGCTGGCCAAGGGCCCGGCCCGGCTGTGCTCGGTGCTCGGGCTGACCCGGGACCAGAACGGCATCGACCTGACCGACCCGTCCTCGCCGGTCCGGCTGCGCGCGGCCGACCCTGACGAGCAGGTGGAGATCGTCAGCGGTCCCCGCGTCGGAGTGGCCAACGCCGTCGACGTGCCCTGGCGGTTCTGGATCGCCGGATCGCCCGCCGTGAGCACCTACCGCAGGGGAGCCAAGCGCCGCCCTGCCTGACAAGTGCGTTGACCAGGTGGGGGAAGATGGGCGGCGTGAGTGAGCACATTCTCGACGAACTGTCCTGGCGCGGCCTGATCGCGCAGTCCACCAACCTCGACGCCCTGCGCGAGGATTTGGACAAGGGCCCACTCACCCTCTATGCCGGGTTCGACCCGACCGCGCCCAGCCTGCACGCGGGCAACATGGTCCCGCTGCTCGGCCTCCGTCGCTTCCAGCGCGCCGGGCACCGGCCGATCGTGCTGGCGGGCGGCGCGACGGGCATGATCGGCGACCCCCGCGACACCGAAGAGCGCTCGCTCAACGAGCTGGACGTGGTGGCCGCGTGGACCGAACGCATCCGCGGCCAGCTGGAGCGCTTCGTCGACTTCGACGGCTCGCCGACCGGCGCGCTGGTGGAGAACAACCTGACCTGGACCCAGTCGATCCCGGTCACCACGTTCCTCCGCGACATCGGCAAACACTTCTCGGTGAACGTGATGCTCTCCAGGGAGACGGTCAAGCGCCGCCTCGACGGCGAGGGCATGTCCTACACCGAGTTCAGCTACCTGCTGCTCCAGTCCAACGACTACGTCGAGCTGTACCGCAAGCACGGCTGCCGGCTGCAGATCGGCGGCGCCGACCAGTGGGGCAACATCGTCGGCGGCGTCGACCTGGTCCGCAAGACCGAGCGGGCCTCGGTGCACGCCCTGACGTTGCCGCTGGTCACCGATGCCGACGGCACCAAGTTCGGCAAGTCCACCGGCGGCGGCAGCGTCTGGCTGGACCCGGAGATGACCTCGCCGTACGCCTGGTACCAGTACTTCGTGAACGCCCAGGACGCAGACGCGCTCAAGTACCTGCGGATGTTCACCTTCCTCGACCGCGACGAGATCGCCGAGCTGGAGCAGTCCACGGCCGAGCGCCCGCAGCTGCGGGCGGCGCAGCGCAAGCTGGCCGAGGAGTTCACCACCCTGGTGCACGGCGAGGACGAGATGCGCCGCGTCGTCGCGGCCAGCCAGGCCCTGTTCGGTCGCGGCGAGATCCGCGAGCTGGACGCGGCCACGCTGAAGGCGGCGATGTCGGAGGCCCCGACCGGATCGGTGCGCCTCACCGACGAGCCGACCATCGTGGACCTGCTGGTGGCGTCCGGTCTGTCCCCGAGCAGGGGCGCCGCGCGCCGCACGGTGAACGAGGGCGGTGCCTACGTGAACAACGAGAAGATCGCCGACGAGGCGTGGCAGCCGAGCCGCGACGACCTGCTGCACGGCGAGTGGCTGGTGCTGCGTCGTGGCAAGCGTCACACGGCCGGGGTACAGGTCGCCGGGTAGTCCGAGCAGCCGAGACGATCGACGCGACGCCCGTCGCGAGCCCTCTGAACTGGGGTTTCGCGGCGGGCGTCGCGCTCGTTCACCGGGTCGACCAGGCGATTTGACTTCCGATCAAGCGCTGCGTAACTTTCTCCAGGCCAGCGCGGCACGGACCTCTTCGGACCGGGCGCGAGGCAAGTAGGACCCGCGAACCAAGCTCCCATCGCATGGTGGTAGAGTGGGCGGCCTGCGAAATTGGGAATAACACACTGCCTGACTAAATCCGCCTGGGTGTGGTGCGTCGTTGGCGTGTGCTCCCTGATATGTGAAGTGAATATGT
>NZ_JANAVO010000015.1 GCF_024213555.1 Allokutzneria sp. A3M-2-11 16
CCCAAGGGCACGCGCAAGGGGCCCCCAGGTCAAGCCGACCCCACCGCTGGTACCGGCGCAAGCTGGAAGCCCAGCCCAGCTGGAAGCCCAGCCAACAAGAGCTGGAAGCCCCCTACCCATGCACAACCTCAAGCTCCCATTCCCCCACCCCCTGCTCATGCAACCGCCAGTAATGCTCAGCGATCACCCCCGGATCAAACCCGGTCCCCGCCACCACCGCCCCATCCACGGTCACACTCGCCACATGCACCCCCGCCGCCCCGAACTGCTGGTCAAGCAGCGCAACCAACGTCCACACCCCCGCCTTGCCGAGCGAAAGGCTGACGTATTCCGGTTTCGGCCGCGGCATCCCGCCGGTGATGATGAACGTGCCACTGCCGCGCCGCGCCATCGCGGGCAGCACGTGCGCCGCCGTGGTCGCAGCTCCGACCACGTTCACCGCCCACGCGTCGAGGTGCCCGCGCACTGACAGCTCACCGAGTGCGTCGGCCTGGACGAGCGCGGCGTTGTAGACCACGACGTCCGGCAACCCGAATTGCGAGGTCACCGCGTCGAGCGCGCCTCGCAGCGCTTCTTCGTCCGTGCTGTCGGCGGTCAGTGCCAACTCCGCGCCCACGTCGGCGGCCGAGCGCGAGATCACGGCGGTCGGCAGCCCTTCCCGCGCGAACCGCTGGACGACCGCGCGGCCGATTCCCGGTCCGGCACCGATGACAACGGCTCCCGGCATCTTCCACTCCCTGCTGCTCGAAGACGGCAACGGTAAAGCCTGACATCGGTGTCAAGGTCAAGCCTCCGGGATATATGCCGTTCGGGAGACGACACATTCCCGCGATGGATATATGACTACAAACATGTCCAAAGCAAGAAAATGGTGGGTACTCGGGCCGCTTTTCGTGATCCTGACGCCGATCGTGGCCTACTCGCCGTTCCTGGTCTGGGAGTACTCGCGACCGCAGCCCGACATCATTCCGGGAAGCGGTCCGGTGTCCACGGCAACGGCACCGTGGGTCGTGGTCATCGGCAATCCCACCACCATGTCCGACCGGCCGGGCAACAAGCTGTGCGTCGGCACGCTGGTCGCACCGAGGGCCGTGGTCACCGCGACCCACTGCCTCGGGCACTCCAAGCCCTCGGAGTTGACCGTGACGATCGGGCGGGATGATCTGCGCGGCAATGCGGGGCGGGTCGTGAAGGTCGCGGGCACCTGGCTCGAACCGCGCTACACGCAAGGGGTTGCCGAGGAGTCCTTCGTCGGTGGTGCGTTCGGGCGCATCACCATGGCGTCGGCGGACATCGGCCTGGTGACGCTGGCCGAGCCGGTGGACACGCCGACGCTCCCGATGGCCGACGCCGCGCCGCGAGCGGGTGAGGCCGCGACCGTCTACGGCTGGCGCATGTCGCCCGATGACACGCCCGTCCTGTGGCAGGCGCCGACCACCGTCGGCGAGGACGCCGAGTGCGTGCGGAGGGCGGCGGACAGCGCGCGCTTCGTCCCTCCTCGCTGGCACGGCGTGAGCTACGACCAGTCCTCGTACCTGTGCGTGGGCACGGAACGCGCGATTCGCTTGCGCGCCACCGACAGTGGCTCGCCGGTCGTGGTGAACGGCCGTCTCGCGGGGGTGGCCGCGTGGTCGGCGAGCGCCGATCCCGCCGCGCCGGACTACTACACGAAGGTCGCGACCTTCCGCCCGCACCTGGCGCGCCTCATCAACGACATCCGCTGAGCAGCTCTATTCTCGGTGTGCCGACAGCACCCCATCGAGAAGAGGTACGAGCAACCGTGACCAGCGCGGGCATGCGGGAGAAGTCCTTGCGGGACAAGGTCCTCGAAGCGGCTTCGCACAGACGCGACGAGTTTCTCGACTGTGGCCGCAGGGCGGTGCTGGACGGCCTGGCCGACGGGGTCATCGAGATGGGTGCCGGAGGCGAGCACCCCGAGGTGATGATCGCGCCGATGTACCACCTGTGGGCGCGCACGGGGGACATCTACCTCACCGACGCCCGGCTGTGCGAGCGGCTGGTCTCGCTGCCGACCGCGCCGGTCCCGCCTTACCTGTGGGACCACGCTCCCTCGCCCGCGCCGCTGCTGCTGTTCCCCGACTCGCCCGACATCGCCCTGCCGACCGGCGGAATCGGTCACCTCGCGGGTGTCTTCGCCTGTGGGATGCGCAGCAGGGGCCGGCTCACGGAGCTCGGCGACGACGACGAACGGACCATGCTCAGCCTGTTCCTGTTGGTCAGCAAGCCGATGCACAGCCAGCTCTCCGTGCACCGGGTCAACGTGGTGACGGAACTGTCGAAGACCCTCGCCGAAACGATCGAGCTCGCCGTCACCCTGATGTGCCCCGATGGCAACACGCGGTCCCCCGAGGGGCACTACGCGCGCGCACTGCTGACCCCGGCGCTGGCGACGTTGCTCTACGCCTGCGTCGAAGACGACATGGTTTCCGTTGCGGCCAAAGCGAAAAAGGAGCATCCACAGGTCATGTGGCGGCTCGGCGAGCACACCGCGTCCGCGCTGGCCGAAGCCGAAGCAGAGGCACCGGATACCGACGACCACGTCCGGAACCTGTTGCGGTACTGGCCATGGCCCGAACAAGCGGCGCCCGCCGCCGTCCTCCCGGAACCGCGCGAGACCTCGGACAAGTGGCGCGTATGGCAGCACGGCGACCTCGTCGCGCTGGGCGCCGACGCGGTCGAACGCCTGCTCAAGGATCTCGTCGAGCACGCGGGCACGACCGGGGGCCGGGTGACGGTCGACGAGGTCGACATCCGTGGCGACCACGGTTACCTGCACGCGCACTGGGTCGAGGACGACGGCGTCCGGACCCGCGCGCTCTTCGCATTGCGCACCACGACAACCCTGGGCGAACTGAACTGGTTGACGTTGTCGGTGACGGGGCGGCCGTGGACCCCGCGCGACATCGCTCCCATGAACCGCCTCGGTGTGCTCGCGCTCGTCAAGTCGTGCAGGGACGCCCAGGGCTCCCCCTTGTCGACCGCGTCGTTCGACTTCTCCGCCATGGACACCGCGCCGGGAGCGGAGGAACTGCTCAACGTCGTCGCGGACGGCATGGTGACGGCGAGCGAGTACCACACCGTCCTGCTGGCCAGCACCGCGACGGACCCGTTTCCGCAAGCCTGGCCCGGCCTGGTCAACGTCTTCGTGATCAGCGAGGAGAGGCGCGTCAACCTCGCTCCGATCACCCCGCCGCTGCCTTCCTTCCCCCGTGGCCAGCTCCGCCTGTTCGCCTCGCCGAAGGGACCCCTGCGCGGGCGGTCGTACTCAGTCGGCGACCCCGCGCTCGACGATGCGATCGCGCTGCGCCTGAGCGAGCGCAACTACCAGGCCCTGCCGTCTCCGTGGTGCGAGGACGACGTGCTGGTCCGGTGGTGGGACGAGGCCGCCACCGGCAGCGCCGCCCCGGCCGAGGACGTGATCACCGTGGCGGAGGCCGAGCGCCTGCGCGCGGAGCTCGCCGAGGTCAGGACGCAGTTGCAGATCTCCCAACGCCACCACGCCAACGCGGTCAGCGACCTCGACCGGCTGCGCGCCGAGCAGCGGCCCGTCTCCGCTGAGGTCTCCGATGTGCTGGCCCAGCTCGACCAGGCGCAACGCGACCTCGCCGCGGCCTACGCCGACCGGGACGGCCTGGAAGCCGAACGCGACGCCGCGCTCCGGCACCTGTCGCGCGTCCGAGGTCGCTACGCGGCGATCATCCCGCGCGAAGCCGACGTCCCCGACGAAGCCGAGCCGCGGGAGTTCGCCGGCTTCGCCGAACTACTCGCTGTGGCGGCCGAGGAGCTGACCTCGCTCACCTTCACCGCCGACCCGCGTGCCGCCGCGCCTCTCGACGACCACACCAAGGCCGCGGTGTGGCGGCGCCGCACCTGGGACGTCCTCACCAGCCTCGCGCATTACGCTGACAGCGCCCGCGGCGCGGAGCGGCCGGAGAACTTCGTCGCCTTCCTGCGCGGCGGGCACCCGGGCGCGGCGATCTCCCCGACCCTGGTCGCGCCGACGGAATCCGTCACGACCCTGGCCGACAAGCGCGCGTACCGCGCCCGGGTCTTCCCGGTCTCCCCGGACACCGACCCCAGCGGGGAAGCCCTCTACCAGGCCCATGTCCGGATCGAGAGGTGGCAGCCGCCGGCGCCGAGGCTGCACTACTACGACGACCTCGCCGCCACCGGCACGCTCTACGTCGGCTACCTCGGCCCGCACCTCCCCATCCCGACCTTCACCTGAGCTAGCGGATCGCGATGACCCGGCTCGCCTCGGCCGGGGACAGGATCGCGCTGAGGTCGCCGAGCTTGGAGGAGAGCAGGATGCGCAGGATCTCGCGGGCCATGTCGAAGGTGCGGACCATCAGCTCGGGCAGCTTCAGGATGGTGCTCACGTCGCAGCGCGCGGCGGCCTCGGCCCAGTCCCGGGCCAGGGCGATCACCTTGTGCTTGTCGATCTTGTTCAGCGTCCGGCCGATGTCGGAGAGCGCCACCAGCGCGGCCTTCACCTGAGGGGTCCTGGCGAACTCGGGCAGCGAGGCGAACAGCTTGGCGCCCTCCGGGGTCCTGGGGTCGAGCAGGTTCAGGATGTGCGCGATCTGCGGCAGGTTCGCGCTCGCCTCGTAGAGCCGGACGACGTCGGAGAGGATGGCCAGGCTGCCCGCGGCCGCGCTGCCGGAGCCGCAGAGCACCCGCCGGGCCGCGTCGAGGTTGCCGGTGGCCTGGAACTCGGCGACGGCCAGCGCGGCCTCGGTGATGCCCTTGAAGACCCGCTCGATGTCCATCGGCTTGACGTTGGCGATGATCTTCGCGATGTCCCGGAACGCGGCGAGGATCTTCTCCAGGTCCGCGGCCGTCACGTTCGGGTTGTCCTGCTTCGCGGCCGCGATGATCAGGCCCTCGAACACCTGCGGCGAGGCGATCACCGACCGCTGTTCGAGGTTCTGCCGAATGGTCTGCTGGTCGGAGCCTCCGCCGATCAGCGCGCGCAGGCTCTCCACCGCCTGCTCGTTCGGGGCAGCCACCACGCCGCGCGCGTGTTCGGCGGACGGTGCGGCGACGGCGGGCGCGGCGTTCATTCCGACAACGGCGGTCATCGCCGTCATGCCGACCACGGCGGTGAATCGCTTCATACGGGTACTCCTCCACGAGCAGGGGCAAATCGGAAAGCGGACCGTATTGGGGAGCGGTGAAATTCCGATGAAATGGCGATCCCGCCTGCTCAGCGCAATGTTTCACATTCAATGACCGGACTGTCAGGGGTGGGTGCCACCATCACGGGCATGGCAGATCCGTCACGCTCTCCGGTCACCACCGCGGACCTCGTGCGGCTGGTCTCCGCGTGGTTGACCACCCTGGCCTCCCACCACACCCGCGACCGCTACAGCCGCGACCTCCACGCCCTGGCGACCTGGCTCTACCTGCACCGCCAGCGGCACCTCCTCGACGCCCGCGCGGAGGACGTCCTGGACTACTGCCGCTCCCTCACCGGCCACCGCCACGACCTCACCGCCGAAGAGCACCCGGTGCGGCGGCGCAACACCATCGCCACCACCGCCACGGCGTGGAGCTCCTTCTACCGGCACTGCACCAGCACCGGGCTGCTCGCCGACAACCCGGTGCGGCAGGCCCGCGCGCTCGACGCCGTCGCCGCGTACGTCCCGCACCCCCGCCGCAGGCCACCGGTGCTGGACGCGGCCGCGCTCCGCGCCGTCGTGGTGCAGGCCCACCGCGATCCGTGGCTCGGCGGCCCGCTGGGCGCGAGCATGCTCGGGTTGTTGCTGAGCCTGCACTGGCGGCCCGAGCGGATCATCACCGCGACGCTGCGCGACCTGCGGCGGCGCGGCGGCATCCGCGACCGCTCGCGCTTCGTGCCCCTGCCGGAGCCGGTGCTGGGCTACCTCGCCGCCTGGCTCGCGGAGCGCCCCGAGACCGACCAGCGCCGGGTGTTCGTCCACCCCGTCCAGCCGCGCCCGCTCGCCGTCATCGACCTGGCCCGCCTGGCTGCCCGCAGCGCCCACCGCGCCGGGCTCGGGCCGGGGACGACGCCGAGCCAGCTCTCGCACGCCGCCGGAACCCTCGTGGCCGAGGGAGCTCGGATTTCCTTGCCGTCATGGGAGGAACTACGGGAAATGGCGCCCGCGCCGCGCCAACTCGCGTTGCCCGACGACCCCGACGGCTACCACCCCGACTGGCAGGAACTCGGCCAGCAAGCCCTCATTCCCCGACCCGCCAAGGAGTTCTGACGAAGCATTATTCGTTTGCCACGCGAGTTCTCCCGCTGATGTCATCACGGAATGACCTGGCCTCCCCAGTTCCGGCGCGCCCGGTGGCGGATCGCGGCCACGTACACGCTCAGCCTCGGAGTGCTGGGCCTGGAAACCGCGGTCCCCCTGACCACCGGACTGGCGATCGACGGCCTGCTGGCCAAGGACTTCACCGCGCTCATCCCCTTGGCGGCGGTGTACCTGACGCTGACCGTGGTCGGCGTGGCCCGGCAGCTCTACGACACGCGGCTGTTCGCGCGGATGTACGCCGACGTCGTGGTGGACATGATCGACCGGCGCCAGGACTCCTCCACCGCCGTGCTGTCCGGCCGCGCGGCGCTGGCCAGGGAGCTGGTCGACTTCCTGGAGCACGACATCCCCGGCGCGATCACGTCCGCGTTGGGCTGCGTCGCGTCGCTGGTGCTGCTGGCCGGTTACCAGCCTGCGGCGGGTGGGTTGGCGGCGTTGCTGCTCGTCCCGGTCACCGTGCTGAGCTGGCGCTTCGGCAGGCGCTCCGCCGAGATCAACGGCGCGCTCAACGACGCCGCCGAGCGGGAGGTCGACGTGATCGCCGAACGCGACCGGACCAAGGTGCGCACGCACTTCTCGCAGATCGTCGGGCTGCGCATCCAGTTGTCCGACGCCGAGGCGCGCACCTGGGGCTCGACCGAGATCTGCACGATGCTCGCCGCCATCGCGACGCTCGTCCTGCTGACGAAGGAGCCCGTGGTCGCGGTCGGCACGATCTACGCCGCGCTGGCGTACCTGTTCAACTTCGCGCGGGGCCTGGACGTGTTGCCGTGGACCGTCGAGCGCACCGTCCAGGCGTTCGACGTCGTGCGCCGCTTCGCGCGCTGAGCCGAGCCGCCGGGCAGACTGTGGCGGTGACAACGGAGAATCGCCCGGCCGTGACGAACAGTACGTCCATCGTGCTCCTGGCCTTGGCCAGGCGGATCGAGGACGAGCTGGGCGCGGCACTGGCCCCGCTGGACCTCACGGTGCGCAGGCTCGGGTTGCTCGGGCACATCGCGGGTGTGCCCGGAGCGTCGTTCAGCGAGCTGGCGCGGATGTCGAGGATCTCGGTGCAGTCCGTGCACGGCGCGGTGAAAGCGCTGGTGGCAGCGGGTCTGGTGCGCGACCTCACCGCCAGGGCCGGGTCGGCGTCCACGATCGAGCTGACCGAGCGCGGCGAGGACCTGCTCCGTGAGGCCAAGAGGATCGCGGCCGAGGTGGACGAGCGCCTGTTCGGTCCGGCCGCCGATCCGGTGCAGCGCCAGGTCGGAAAAGCCGTGCGGGCGGCCTTCAGGTTGTCTGAAGCTTGAGCTAGGCTTCAGGCAACCTGAAGGTTGGAGGTCTTCCCGTTGGACCAGTTCCCCCAGACCGACCTGGCGCTGGGGGCCACGCGCTTCGCGCGACGCCTCGAAGAGCCCGCGGTCTTCAACCACAGCATGCGCACGTACCTCTACGGCCGCTTCCTCGGTGAGCGCAAGGGGTTGCGGGCCGGACTCGACTACGACGACGAACTGCTGTTCCTGGGCTGCGTGCTGCACGACATCGGGCTCAGCGAGGAGGGCAACGGGGACCAGCGCTTCGACATCGACGGCGCCGACCTCGCCGCGCGGTTCCTCACCGAACAGGGCGTCGCGGCGGACCGGGTCGAGGTCGTCTGGGACGCGATCGCGCTGCACCTGTGCTTCGAGGTGGCGCAGCGCAAGCGGCCGGAGATCGCGCTCGTGACGCTCGGCGCCGGATACGACCTGGGGCCGAACCCCGAGCACCCGCTGCCGGAGGGCTACGCCGAGCGCGTGCACGCCGAGCTGCCCCGGCTGCACGGCGCCGCCGCGCTCCACAAGGCGATCGTCGACCAGGCACTGGCGAAGCCGCAGAAGGCGCCGCCGTTCACGATGCCGGGCGAACTGGTGCGCCAGGTCACCGGGCAGCAATGGCCGACCTGGCAGCAACTCATGAGCCGGGAGCCGAGCTGGAACGACCACGAAGGCTGGCAAGGATGACCACGTACGGACTGCTGATCTTCAACGGAGCCGAGGACCTGGACTTCGCCGGGCCGTGGGAGGTCTTCACCACCTCGGCGATGCTCCGCGACGGCGCGGACACGGTCGTGCTCCTCGCCGAACACCCCGACGCCGTGCGCTGCGGCAAGGGGATGCGCGTGCTGCCGGACCACACGCTGGACGACCACCCGCCGCTGGACGTCGTGCTGGTCCCGGGCGGCCCCGGTGCCCGACTGGCCGAGCCGGACAACCCGGTGGTGACGGGCTGGCTCGCCAAGACCGCCACGGAGGTCGACTGGGTGGTCGGGGTTTGCACCGGCGCCTTCCTGCTGCACGCCGCGGGTCCGGCGCGAAGGCGCCGCGTGGCGACGCACTGGGACTACGAGGAGGAGCTGCGAGCGCGCGGTGACGTGACGGTGGTCAGCGACGCCCGCTACGTTGTCGACGGGAATCTCCTTACCAGTCAAGGAGTTTCGGCCGGGATCGACAGCGCGCTGTGGCTCGTCGGCGCGCTGCACGGTCGCGAGCACGCCAGGCAGGTGCGGCGGCAGCTCCAGTACGAGCCCGCTCCGCCTTACCTCGCAGACGAACCGCTCACGGGCGCCAGAGGTCGATGACGATCTCGCGCGCCTGCTCGCTGAACACCCCGCTCGCACTGGTGTCGATCAGGAGCCGTCGAAGGTCCGACTCGAACTCGGCGCGGCGGTCGCCGAACAGGTGCGGCGTGGAGCTGGACAGCGAGAACACCGCAGCGACGATGTCGTCAGCCACTCGCGTGACCACGCGGCCTGGCACGGTGATCCGCCGGAGCTCGGCGAACCCTGCCGCACGGTAGATCTCCGCCTCGCCTTCGGCCGTGCCGCGCGGAAGGCTGCCCCGCACCGCCGCGGCGACGCGCGGCCGATCCAGCCAATGGAACGACTGGGCGAAGGTGATCAGCCTGAATCGACCGAGCCCGGCGGGCAGGTCCTCGGCGCGCATGTGCAGCCACTGGGCGTTGGGGACTCCCGCCCGCCGGGCTTCGTCGATCATGCCGGGATCGGCGTCGAGCCCGATCGCCTGCTCGACAGCGTTGGCCAGCAACAAGGTCAGCGAACCGGGACCGCAACCGACGTCCAGCAGGCGCCCCGAACCGTCGAGCCGCATCTCGGCCACGAGGGCGTCGGCGACCGCATCGGGGTAGGCGATCCGGCCTCGCGCGTAGTACTCCGCGCTGCCGGAGTACAGGGAGGAATCCCATTCCCACACGGTGATCAGCGTAGAGCGCGGCCCGTGGTGGTCTTGATGTGCGCGGGCAGCGGCTCGTGCCGATCGCCGGTGTTCACGGTTCCGGTCGGCTCGAACAACAGGATGGACGCGCCGCCCGCGGAGGAGGGCTTGTGCTCGATCCCGCGTGGGACGACGAAGATCGATCCCTGGGGCAGCACGACCTCGCGCTCACCCTCGTCGTCGCGCAGGCCGATGCGGAGTTCTCCTTGCAGGACAAGGAAGAACTCGTCGGTGTCGGCGTGGCTGTGCCAGGCGAACTCACCGGCCACCTTGGCGATCCGGACGTCGTAGTCGTTGACCTGGGCGATGATGCGCGGGTCCCACAGCTCGTCGAAGGTGGCCAGCGCGGCGGGCAGGGCGAGGGGTTCGTTGCTCACCGTTTCAGCGTCGGGCACGCCACCGCGCGCCGGAAGTGCTAGAAATCGCACATGTCGCGTGAATCCTCGCACCGCGTGGTGGTGCTCGTCGACGAGGGCTCCAACCCGTTCGAGCTGGGCGTGGCCACGGAGCTGTTCGGGCTGCGGCGACCGGAGCTAGACCGGCCGTGGTACGAGTTCACCCTGTGCTCCGCCGAGCCTTCGGTGCCGATGCACGGCGGCATGTTCACGCTGTCGGCGGTGGCGACGCTCGACGCAGCGGAATCCGCCGACACGCTGATCGTCCCCAACCGGCCCGATCCCGAAGCGGGTCCCGCACCCGCGGTGGTTGCGGCCGTCCGGCGAGCGGCCGCGCGCGGCACCCGGTTGGTCAGCTTCTGCACCGGCGCGTTCACCCTGGCGGCGGCCGGGGTGCTCGACGGACGCCGGGCGACGACGCACTGGATGTGGGCCGAACGGTTCGCGGCCCGTTATCCGGCAGTGCTCCTGGAACCCGACGTGCTCTACGTCGACGACGGCGACGTCCTGACCGCCGCGGGCAGCGCCGCCGCGCTGGACCTCGGCCTGCACCTCATCCGCCGCGATCACGGCGCCGAGATCGCGAACGCGGTCAGCCGCCGCCTGGTGTTCGCCGCGCACCGCGACGGCGGGCAGCGCCAGTTCGTCGAGCGCCCCGTCGCGGCCGTGCCGGACGCTTCCCTGGCACCGATTCTCGGCTGGGCGCAACAGAATCTGGCCGGGCCGATCACCGTGGCCGACCTGGCGCGGCGCGCGGCGATGAGCCAGGCGACCCTGCACCGCCGGTTCCAGACCGAACTGGGGACGACACCGCTGGCGTGGCTCACCGAGGAACGGGTGACCCTGGCCTGCCGGTTGATCGAACGCGGCGAACTCCGGCTCGACCGGGTCGCCGAGGCGAGCGGGCTGGGCACGGCCTCCAACCTGCGCACCCAGATGCGACGGCGGACCGGTCTCACACCCACCGCCTATCGCCGCCGCTTCGGAAGCGCTGACGGTTCACTCTGAGGTGGTCGCGGCCGATACAGTGCGGCGCCGTGGAGACAGTGCGCGTCGAAGACAGGCAGTCCGGGCGTTTCGCGGAGGTGCCGCGGCCGTTGGCGGAGTACCTGTCGCCCAGGGACCTGGTCGAGCTGGAACAGGCGGTCCGAACCTCGTTCAACATCGCCAAGCACGACGAGGCGGAACAGGCCCTCGACCGCGTCGCCGCCGGCGATCCCACCAGGCTGATGTACGGGCTGCTGTGGCTGACCACGATGTGGAGTTCGCTGTCCGCGGCCCGGATCGGAGTCACCGTGCCCCAGTTCACCTCCGCGCTGGGTTATCGCGGACTGCGGTTCGACCTCTCCGGCGAAAGCGAGCAGAGCTGGGCCACCGGCGAGCAGGCCCTCCGGCGCGGCGTGCTCGCCGTGGCGACGAGCGTCGAGGACACCCACGAATGCCTGCGCGTCTACGGGCGGCTCGACCCGGGCCTGGCGAGGCTGCGCTGGATCATGCTCGCGATCATGGACGGCCTGACCCAGGACATGGAGCGCAACGGGGTCGCGCCCTGGGGTGCGGCGGAGCACATCGTCCGAGCGGCTGGCTGGGCGCAGCGATAAGCCGGGCTCACCAACCGAACGGTGGACACCCGTGTCCGGCGAGATGGCGGGCGACGCCGGTGTCAGGATCGAGCACAAGCGGTGCGGCGATCTCTCCGACGCCGAACGGAACAACGCCTGGGTCGGCTCGAATCGAAGCGGCGGGGTGTGCTTCGTCGGGGGCGGGACGATCGACACCCCGCACGGCGTCAACGCCGACAGCTACTGCGCGGGTGAGTTCAACTCGCTCATCGACTACCCGCTGCCCAACGACTCGAGGGTCTACAACTCGTCGGCGCAGCGGCGGACCTGCCAGCCCTTCGACTACCGATCCAAGATCATCAAAATCCGGCGCACCGGCTAGCCGTCTCCTTTAAGCCCCGCCCGCACTCCGCCCACCAAGTAAACTCAGCCCATGCACTCCACCCGCCCGCACACCCCAACCCCCGCGCGCTCCGTCTAGAGAACCCCGTTTCGTACTCATAACGGGAAAAAGAGCGCTCCAAAAACCCGTTTTGAGTACGAAACGGGATTTTGGGCTGCGCTGGGGATGGTTCGGAGGGGCCTGACGATCGTTGGTGGCTATGTGCGGGACGGCCTAGTTCGGCGGGGAGGGGTCCCGGAGTATCGGCCTAGCGTCGGTCCATGGCCTGGTTCCGCAGGAAGACGTCCGCCGATCCGACCGCGCTGATGCCGCCGGTCGGGGAGCCCAGCAAGACGGAGCAGATCGTGGAGTTCGCGCGCCAGCAGCGCCCGGCGGACGAGCACTGGGTGCACACGCAGATCATCTCCTACGTCGAACTGCTCCGGGACAGGTACGACGCCCCACTGTTCGTCGGACTGAGCGGCAGACCGGCGATCCTGCTGCGCCTGTCCGGGCAGATGCGCGCGGACCTCGACGGCCTCGGCGAGCTGATCGAGCGCGAGGGTGCCAACCTGTTCCTCCAGGGGTACCGCGTCGGACGGTACGGGATGGTGCGCGCGGTGCTCGAGCTGCCGGAGTACGACCTGATCTTCGAGACGCCGCTGACCCTCGCGCACGGCGACGTGCAGGAGTTCTTGCTAGGCGGCTACCAGAACGGCGCGATCGAGCTGCACATCGCCCACCTCGGCGACGCGCGGACACTGCGATTGCTCTGCCAGGCCAACGGGATCCAGCCAGTGGTGAGCTCCGTGCTGAGCGCCGTGCGCGGCCTCAGGCATCCGACGACACCAGAGGAACAGGCCGGGCCCATCGCGCAGCTGGAAGCGAAGTTCCCCAAGATCAGTGACGGGCTGGCCATCCGGAACCGGATCCGGCTGGTCGTGACGGGACAGGCCGAGGACGTCGTGGCGGTGGTGACGCACAACTGACTCAGGTCAGCGCGTCCCACGCGTCGCCGAACAGCGACGGCCGCCCGAGGTTCCCGGACTTCAACAGCAGCGCCAGCCGACCGTCCAGCGAGAACGTCCACGGCACGCCGGGATCGACCTCCGCGCCGACCCGCACGCCGGTGATCCCCAGCGCCCGCACCACCGCTCCGGAGGTCTCTCCCCCGGCCACGATCATCCGCCGCACCCCCAGCTCGACCAGGCCCGTGGCGATCCCGGCCAAGGCGGACTCCACCAGCTCCGCCGCGCGCAGCGTGCCCAACACCGACTGCGCCCGGCGCACGTCCGCCGCGGAGTGGATCAGTACCGGGCCGTCCAGGTGTGCGGCGACGAATTCCAGTGCCGCACCAACAACGTCCTGCCCTTCGGCGAGCGCGATCGGATCCACTGCGAAGGCCGGATGACGGGCGGCGAACAACGCGACCTGCTCACGGGTCGCCTCCGAACAACTACCGGAGACCACCGCCGCCGGAGCCCGAAGGATCGCCTCATCCACCGGCGCGGCCACGACACGCGCCCTGGACGCGAATCGCGCTGAAGCAAGACCCCACGCCAGGCCGGAAGCTCCCGTCACGAGCCGGTGATCCCGCACGGCCTCACCGAGAACGGCCAGATGCGATTCGCGCAGCGCATCGGCGACAGCATAGCGAACACCTTGCCCGGCAAGCCTTTCCAGTTCCGAGCGCACCGAGTCCGCGCCGCGCTCGACCACCGAGTAGTCGATCAGCGCCACGTCGGAGGTCGTTTGCCTGCCAAGCACGCGAACGAGGTCGGGATCGGTCATCGGGGTCAGCGGATGGTTGCGCAGGGAAGACTCCGACAGCAACCGGCCGTTGACGAACAGGTGTCCGAAGTAGACGGTCCGGCCGATCGTCGGGGTCGCCGGGCAGACCAGGCTGATCCGTGCCCCGAGGTCGGTCTGCAAGGCATCCGCCACCGGGCCGATGTTGCCGGAGTCCGTCGAGTCGAAGGTCGAGCAGTACTTGAAGAAGATCTGCTCCGCGCCCAGCTCACGCAACCGACGAGCGGCCGCGAGCGCCGAGGCGACGGCCTCCGCCGCGGGCACGGTGCGGATCTTCAGTGCCACCACCACGCAGTCGCATTCGGAGATCTCCCCCTCCGGCAGCCCGAACGTCTGCACCACACGGAGTCCTCGCGCCACAAGCGTCCCCGCGATATCGGTGGCTCCGGTGACATCGTCGGCCACCACGCCCAACCACGTCATGCCCCGAAGTCCTTCAGCTGGGCGATTCCGGACTCCGGAGACGACAGCACCGGCACGGTGACCGAGTCCGGCGCGAGCCCGCTCACGATACGCGCCATCGATGCCTGTGCGAGGACGATGACGTCCACCTCCGCGCTCAGGCGCCGGAACGCGGCAGTGACAAGCGCGTCATGCGTGTCGGTGTCCCCCTCCTTCAGCGCGTCGAACGCGCCTTCGCACAGCAGCGCGCGAATATCACGCTCAACGCCCCGAGAAGCCGCTGCGCGCCGGACCGACCGAGTCGTAGGGTCCAAAGTGGACGAAACAGTGGCGAGCACGCCGATCCGCCGCCCGCCGGACACCGCTTCGCGGCACATCGGCTCGTCGATGCGCAACACCGGAACACCGACGCACTGCTCCGCCGCCTCGCCGATCGATGAGCAGGTGACCAGCAGGACATCGGCCTCGCACTCGCGGGCGAAGCGCGCGTACATGGCGAGCTTGTCGCGCACGTGCCCCGGCGGCACGCCGTGCGCGATCGTGTCGCGCAGAAGGCTACCGTCCACGCTGTGCACCAATTCGGCGTCGGGGACGTGGCGAGTGGCCAGATCGGTGAGCACAGGGACCAACCCAGGGACCGTGTGCAGCAGGAAGACCTTCACCGCTCCTCCCAAGCGCACCCGTAGGTGTCCACAATGGACCCCAGCTCCCGCAAGCGCGGAACGGATCGTGAGCGCAGCAAATCCGCGAGCGAATCCGAGTCGGCCCTGACAAGATCACTCCAGATCGCCCGGCCCGCCAACGTTCCTGAAGCACCCGCCTGACAGGCCGCGCGCACAGCGGTCGGGAAGTCCGCCTGCTCCACGCCTTGCGACAGCACCACCCACGGCACCGGGATCTCGGCATTCAGCGCGCCGCACTCCTCGGTGAGCTGGTCGAGGCTTCCCTTGCCCGCCAAGGGAACCTGTGCCTTGTAGAGGCTCGGGCGCACCGCGGCCAGCGAACGCGCCGCCTCCCTGATCAGCCGACTCCCGCCCTTGGCCACGCCTTCGAGCACGGAGAGCAGACCGGCGTCGGCACAGCGGCGGACGAACCTGGCGGACATCTCCACCAGCCGGTCACGATCACTGTCCTCGCGCCAGATCACCAGCAACTTCGCCGCGACCGCCCCGGCTTCGCGCGCCCGGCCGAGGTCGACCTCGTCGTCGAGGTCGGTGTCCTCGACCGGTCCGTCCACCGGCTGGCTCAACCGGTCGGCGGCGACGATCAGGCCGCATTCCCGCGGCAGCAGCCCTTCGGCGGCGACCCGCTCGAACCCGAAGTCGCGATCGATCAGGAACCCGGAGGCGTACGGTCCCGCCTCCCTGGCAACGCTCAGCTTGAAGTCGACCAGCCGCTCGTCCTCCGCGCGCCGCCCGGTCGCGGCGGTGATCATCTGCCGCAGGCTTTCCCGTTGGTCCATCGCGACCATCAGGAAACACCCGCTCCCCCTGGCGAGGCTGTTCAGCGTCGGGGCCATCAACGTCCTCCGATCACACGCAGAAACTCCTTGTACACAGGCTGATACGCGCTCTGCAGCGCCGCATCCGTTGGTGCGGCGACGCTCGGCAGCACCGGTGCGCCGAAGGCGCGTAGCGCGGCGCCCGCGCACACAGCATCCGCCGTCCGGGGAATGCTCACGGGCACCGGCGACAACGCGGTCTTGACCCGCATCCACACCGGGATGTTCGCCTGGCCGCCCAGGAACACCAGCCGCTTGAGGCTGATGTTCCCGATGCGGGCCGCCTCGTCGAGAATCCACCGCGTGTGCAGGCAGGTCCCCTCGATCGCCGCCACAACCAGATCATTCGCCCGGTGCCGCTCAGTGACTCCGGCAAAGGACAAGCGGAGGTCCGGATCTGGTGCGGGCGCGACTCGACCTCGCAGGTACGGCTGCACGATGATGCCCGTGGGCAGCGGGGCATCCTCTTCACCACCAACAACATCCCGCATCCAGTCGACGAGAGCCCCGCTCGTGGGCAGTCCGCCGACAAGGCAGATGTGCCGCCCATCGGCCGAAGGATCACTGGTGAACCCGTGCGCCAGCGCCTCCTCCGGCGCAAAGCCGGAGACGGGCAACACTACGGCCTCGGCGGTCCCGAGCGACAGGCACCCGACGCCGGGCTCCCGCACACCGGCGGCCCAGGCTCCTACAGCATGATCATGTCCGGTGTTGATCACCGGAATCCCGGCAGGCAGACCAGTAGCCGCCGCAGCGCGCGGACTGACAACCCCTGCCCTACCGTCAAACCCGGTCAACGGTGGCATCTGCTCCCGGCGAAGTCCCGCCAGTGCAAGCAAATCCGGCTCGTAGTCCCCGCGGGCGAGATCGTAGGCAAGCGTTCGCGCGGCGAGAGTCGGGTGTGTGCGCACCTCTCCGGTCAGGGCATGCACGACGAGATCCCCCGCACCGGCCCAGCAGGCCATCGCGTCCAGCACCGCAGGATCGTTGCGCCGCAACCACATCCACTTGGCCAGCGGAGACTTGGCGCTGGCCCATCGACCCGTCGACCGGTACAGCTCCAGCGAACCGCGGTGCCGGTTGATCTGCCCGGCCTCCTCCGCTCCGCGCGAATCCGTCCATGAGATGAGATCGGTCAACGGCGCACCGGCGGCGTCAAGCGCGGCACCGGTCTCCGCCATCCCGGCAACCCCGACCGCCACCGGGGAGCGCCCCGCCGGATCGACGCACGCACGCATGCCGCGCACCACGCCCTCGACAAGTCGGTCCACAGTGGACGGAGTGCGCAACCGGACGAGATTCGCGCAGCCCCCGAGCGCGTCGAAGAGCCCGATCTTGATGTTGGTCGTGCCGATGTCCACCCCGGCCACGAGATCCCCATCGGAGGCCGTCATGACGCCAGCCTGTCGTCCAGGACCCGTGTTTGTCAAACTTCGGACAAACTCATCATGGGTTTGTCACTCTTATGCCACGGCGTTAGGGTGCTCCCGTGCGCTACACCTCCGCTCCCGCGCGCCGGGACGCCATCCTGCGGCGGTTGAGCGCGACCGGCTACGCGTCTCCGGCGGAGCTCGGCGCGGCCCTGTCGGTGTCCGAGCGCACCGTCCGCCGCGACCTGCAAACACTCGCCGACTCCGACCAGGTCGACCTGGTGTACGGCGGCGCGGTGCCGAAGCCGGGCGCGCGCCCCGGCCTGTCGTTCCGCGCGCGCTCGCGGATCTGGCCGGAGCGGAAGCGGGCCATCGCCACCAAGGCGATCACGATGATCGCGCCGGGCGACACGATCGGCATCGACGCCGGTACGACGACGATCGAGTTCGCGCACCTGCTGCCCGCCGGTCTGAACGTGACCGCCGTGACGGCCTCGCTGCCGGTGATGACGTCCTTGCGGGACCGCGACGACGTCGCGCTCGTCGGCCTCGGCGGCATGTACGACGCGATGACGCAGTCCTTCACCGGGCCGGACACCGTGACCGCGATGGGCCGCCTGCGGCTGAGCTGCTTCTTCCTCGCCGCGAGCAGCTTGGGCAAGGATGGCGCCTACTGCAACGGCTCGCTCGACGCCGAGGTCAAGCGCACGTTCATCGGCATCGCCGACCGGGTCGTGCTCCTCGCGGACTCCTCGAAGTTCGAGGAAACCGCCTCGGTGCACATCTGTCCGTACGAGGCGGTCGACGCCTTCGTCACCGACGACCTCCCCGCGCCGAGGCGGAGCTGGTTCACCGGCTCAGGAACCGACATCCATGAGGAGCGCGTCAAGGCGCTCGACTGACTCCTCCCAGCCCTCGGGCCGATCGTCGCTGATCCAGATCCGCTCGTCGAGCAGGCACAGCACGCGGTGCGCCGCAAGCCGATCCCGATCCGCTTCCCCATACGCCGCAATGACTTCCTCCGCCATGGCCGGATCGTGGTACTCGGCGTGCAGCGCGGTCTTGGCCAGATCCGCCATCGGATCGTCGAACGTGGCCTTCTCGAAGTCGATCACTCCGACCACCCGGGGCTCGCCGCTCTCCGCGATCATGATGTTGCTGTCGATGAAGTCGTTGTGGCAGAGCGGTCGCCGCGCACGACATGCATGCGGCGCAACAGCTCACCGACCTCGCGATGCAACTTTCGGCTCTGTGGTTGGGAAAGCTCGCGGCGACGGTCGGCCCAGCGCACACCAGGAACTCGGGTCATCACGACATACCGGTCGCCCGCGACGATCACCCGAGGCACGTTCACGTCAGTCGCGAGCTCCAACGCCCGCACCTCGACAGCGGCTTTTCGGCGCGCCCACGACGGGTACGTCTTGAGCACGTACTCGTCGCCGTCCGGCCCGCGCAGGCCGACCACGTGCCCCACGGCACCTTGAACGGTCGGAGCCCACGAGTCGACTTCGAGGGGAATTCCCGCCGCAGCAATGATTTCGGCGATCATGTCAGGCGCCAGCCTGAACTGTTCGACTGTGCGCGCCAATGTTCCGCATACGTCCCGTCGACCTCGATGAGCGACTCATGTGTTCCAGTCTACGCCGCGAGCGGCGAGAGGTGGATGTCCACACAGGACAGTTCCCAGCCGTGTCGCTCGCAATCGATCAGCCAACCCGTGGTTCCAAATTCACGATCCAGCGTAGCTACAGTCGCTTGACCTGCTTCGCGCGCGGGATTCCAAAAAGCGTTGGGATGCTTGGGAATTCACTCCTTAGAGCCATGATCGACTATTATCGCACGATAGAATGTGGCTATGCCCCTTGGTGATCTGCTCGATGCGATCAAGGCTGCCAGTCGTAGGCTCAGTGCGGCGAAGGCCGATCTTGCTGTCGCGTGCCGGGAATACATGGATCAGGTTGAAGACGGTGGTTACAACTACATGGGATCGGAGGTGGGGCCGGAGTTGGCGATCTCGCGTCGGAAAGCGGATGCGATGTTGTCGCGTGGGTACGAGCTGACAGAGCGTCCGGCGATTTTGCAGGCGATGGCCGAAGGCCGGATCGACGAAGGCAAGGCGCTCCTGATCCTGGACCAGATCAGTGTCCTGTCAGAGGTCCACAAGGCGATCGTGGAAGACGACCTGCTGGACTACGCGCAGACCCGCACCTACACCTCGGTACGGCGGCACGCGCAGACGGTGATCCACAAACTCGACCCCGACGCCGCCCTGCGCCGCCACAAGAAAGCCACCAAGGAACGCGCGGTCGAGAAGCGCGACCTCGACGACGGCATGTCCTCCCTCCGCTTCCTCGTACCCGCCCTGGACGGCGTGCTGATCTACGACCGCATCGACAGGATCGCCCGCGCACTGCCCAAAGATGACCGGACCCTAGACCAGAAGCGCGCCGATGTGGCGATGGATGTGTTGCTGGGCAAGGACACCGGCGCACCCCAAGGCCAGGTACGCGTCTACCTCACGATGCCGGTCACCAGTGTCATCGGCATGAACGATGACCCGGCGATGCTGCACGGATACGGACCGCTCCCGGCTGAGGTCGCGCGGGATGTCATCGCTGGTGGGATCTGGAAGCGCATCCTCACCGACCCGGTCACCGGCATGGCCGAAGAGGTCAGCGATGTCTACCGGCCGACCGCCAAGCAGCGGGAGTTGATCGCGGCTCGGTTCCCCAGGTGCACCGCGATCGGGTGCCAGCAGCCCGCCCACCGCTGTGACCTCGACCATTGCTGCCGCTACGACGGCACCAACACGACGGTGAAGAACCTGCGGCCGAAGTGCAGGCACCACCACCGGATGAAGCACGAAACCAACTGGCGCTGCGAAAACCTCGACGACGGCCGGCACCTGTGGACCTCACCCAGGGGGAAGGTCTACGAAACCGAACTCGAACCGATCGCCGAACCCGCACCCTTCTAAGGCGCGTAGCCCGTCATCCGCGCGTAGTGCACGGTGCGACCCAAAGGCCAGGCGTGGTACTGGAAAATGAGCTGCCACGCATGGGCGAGGACCGGACCGAACTCGGCGCGCAGCCGGTCCATTCGGGCGGCCATGACAGCGCCGGTGTCGCGCCAGCTCGGCCAGTACGCCTCGGAGAGATCGGTCAGCCGCAACCCGGTCAAGCCCGCCGCCCGCAAGGCGTCGCGGTAGTGGGTGGCCGGGCGGAAGCGCCAGGTGAACAACCCGGCGAAATCGTGCACGAGCGAACCGGGGCGGTCGAGCACCGGGTCCATCAACGTCAACGGCGCCCCGGGCTTGAGCATCGCGGCCATCGCACGAAACCCGTCCGCGATGCGCTCTTCCGGGAAATGACCGGCGACCTCGATCGCGGTGACCCCGTCCGCGCGGCCCACCAGATCCGCGGTGGTCGCCGCGTCGAGCACGTCGGCGACGCGAACCTCCACCCGGTCGGCGACACCGAGGCGAACGGTGATGCGGCGGGCGATCTCCGCCTGTTCGGGGCTGAGCGTCAGCGTGACCACGCGTGCCCCCGGATGCGCCAACGCCAGGCGCGCGGCGGAATTCCCGCGCCCGGTACCGACATCGACCAGCAACGGCTCCTCGGGCGCGGCGGCCAGGGCGGGCTCCCAGGCCAGGTCGACGGTGTTGACCTGAGCCGCGGCCAAGCGGGTCGCGGGATCGGACAGGGCGCGGTGCTCCTCGCCGTAAACCCCGAAGCTCAGGCTCAGCCAGGCGTGCCGCATGATCCGGCCCCAGGTGTCGTAGAACTCCACCG
Organism: Allokutzneria sp. A3M-2-11 16; assembly: GCF_024213555.1. Taxonomy (GTDB): domain Bacteria; phylum Actinomycetota; class Actinomycetes; order Mycobacteriales; family Pseudonocardiaceae; genus Allokutzneria. The sequence goes on from NZ_JANAVO010000015.1 coordinate 20,769, forward strand.
GACCACCGATCGCCCGGCCGAGCAACGGTTTCGCCATGCTCGCCAGGTAGTGCCGCCGCAGCTCGCCCGGGGAATGCCTGCGGACGAGGTCGGCGTAGTACTCCTCCTCCACCGCGTCGCGGGCCTCGATGAACTCGCGTGCGAAGCTCAGCTGGTCCTGCATCGATCTTGTCTACCAGTCCGACCACGGGGCCGACCAAGACGCCAATAGGCTGACAGGCTGGAGGACGTGGAGTGGATCTGGGACTGATCGGGCAGGCCGTCGGCATGTTCGCGGTGACCAACGTGGACGACATCGTGATCCTGTCGGTCTTCTTCGGCCGGGCCGCGGGCCCCAGAGGCGCGGCGCGGGTGGTGGCCGGGCAGTACCTGGGGTTCGCCGCGATCCTGGCCGCCTCGGTCCTCGGAGCGCTCGGCGCGGGCCTGCTCCCGGAGCGGGTGATCCCCTTCCTGGGCCTGCTGCCCCTGCTGCTCGGTCTTCGCGCTGCCTGGCGAGCCTGGCGCGAGCGCCACGACGACGGCGACGCTCCCGACGCGGGCACCGGACCGGCGGTCCTGGCCGTCGCGGCGGTGACCTTCGCCAACGGCGGCGACAACATCGGCGTCTACGTTCCGGTCTTCACCACGGCCGGGGCCAGTGGCCTGGTCGTTTTCGTGATCGTCTTCCTCGCCCTGGTCGCGGTCTGGTGCGCGTTCGGCCGGGTCTTCGCCACGCGCCCGGTGATCGCCCGGGCCCTGGCCCGGTGGGGCCACGTCGTGCTCCCCCTCGTGTTGATCGGCATCGGACTGCTCATCCTTTGTACCTACTAGTATGTATAGTCGGCTCATGTACGCCAAGCAGTACGAGATCACCCTGCCCGCCGACTACGACATGACGATCATCCGCAGGCGCGTCGCTGACAACGGCCACCTGCTCGACGACCGGGCCGGACTGGGGCTCAAGGCCTACCTGATCCGCGAACGCGGAGTCGATGGCTCGCCGGTCAACCAGTACGCGCCCTTCTACCTCTGGAACGACACCGGCGCGATGGCGCACTTCCTCGTCGGCGGCGGTGGATTCCAGAACATCGTCCGCGACTTCGGGCGCCCCGCCGCGCTGCACTGGACCGGTATCGCCTGCCACGCGGGCCCCGCCCGAGCGGACTTCCCCAGGGTCGCGACCCGCACGCTCACCCCGTTCCCCGCCGACCTCGAAGCGGTCCAGCGGGAGATCGAGGAACTCAGCCGTCACGAGAACGTCCACACCGCCGCGCTGGCCTTCGATCCGCACCACTGGCAACTCATGCGATTCGTGTTGTGGAAGGACAATCCGGAGCCGGGAGCGGAAAGGTACGAGGTGCTGCACCTCTCTGCTCCCGGACTCAAAGACCTACCGGACGGGCGAGCCTGGTGAAGCTCTGGTCACCGCCCCAACGCGGTGCCGGCCGAACACCCGCGTTCACCCGGCATGGCCTCGATCCGCGACAGCCACCCGACCGTGACCGTTCCCCGGACCCGCGAGCCGGTCAGGCAGCTGATGTCATCACCTGAACCGGCGCGCAGCGAGACGCCCACGTCCTCCCCTTGGACCCGGACGTCGACCGCGGGCGGGAGGTGGTCGGCCCGAGGCTTCGGCAGCTCCTTGTCGAGCGCGTCCCGCACTTGAGCGTCGGTCGGCGTCGGCGGCAGGGCGGCGAGCAGTTTCCGGAGCGCCGCTTCGGCTCCGTCCGGGACGATCGTGTCCGGCGTGGGTGGCGGTGGTGTCACGGGGGCCTTGTCCGGGCAGGAGATCCGCTCGGGCTCGCCGATGATCCCGTAGAAGTTGAAGTCCATGCCGTAGCAGGCGTTGAGCGCCTCGATCCTCGGGCCGAACTTCGGCGCTTCCGGTGCCGGGCGGTGGATGCGGATCACCAGGTGGGCGAACTGCTTTGCCGGGTCGAGGTCCGTGCGCGGGATCTCCTGCATGTCGAGCACGGCCAGCTGCGCGCCGTTGCCCTTCCACACCGCGAGGGCCGCGCGCGCGAAGCCCGCGGCCGAGTCCTGCCGCGGATAGCTGATCGCGGAGGCCAGGGTGTTCGCCTGGCGGTCGGTCTCCGCGTCTCCAGGCGGCGAGGAACACGAGGTCAGAAGCACGGCGAGACCCAGGAGAAGTAAGCGTGAGCAAGGCACGACGCACGCTAACCGCGCGGACTGCCTCCTGCCTTGAGTAGATCTCCCTAATTCAGCTGCTCCGTACGCGACTGCGGGATACGGTGCGCGCCTTCCCGATCCACGCGGCAAAGGTGGCAGATTTGCAGGTTCGCATCGTGCATCTCAACGGTGCCGTGTTCGACGCGCTCGCCGCCGGGGATCTGACGGCGGCGAATGCGGCCAGTCCGGTGCCGCTCTCCGCGTACTTCGCCGGGCCCGACTGGCGCAGCGTGTGGCGCATGCGCAGCGAGCAGGTCGCCGAGGACCCGGCGAGCGCGGACTGGGTCACCGGCGTCATCTGGGACGAGGACGGCGACCTGGCTGTCGGCCGGGCCGGGTACCACGGACCGCCGGACGCGGCTGGGATGGTGGAGATCGGCTACGCCGTCGATCCCGCCCATCGCAGGCGCGGATATGCCCGCGCCGCACTGGAGTTCCTGTTGCGCCGCGCCTCTGACGAGCCGGACGTGCGCACCGTCCGGGTCACCATCAGCCCGGACAACGAAGCGTCCTACCGCCTCGTGGCCGGGTACGGCTTCGTCGAGGTCGGCGAGCAGTGGGACGAGGAGGACGGCTTGGAGATCATCTACGAGGCCGCGGCCTGAGCTGGTCGGCGATCGCCACCGCGCGGAAGACCTCGCGGACACTGCGCGAGATCACCTCGAACGGAAGCGACACAACCGTCTCCGTGAACCTACCCCGCTGAGCGCGGCACGAGCACGGTGCCCGCGTCAGCGATCGGTGCCTGCTGGGGCTTGCTTGGACACCAGGAACGCCGCGAAGAAAATCAGCAACAGGATCTTGGCGAACTCACCGGGCTGGATGAACATCCCCCCAACGCGGCCGCGAAACCGAGCATGGCCAGCTCGGTCCCGCGCCGCTTCTCCGGTTCCATACCGCTATGACGCCGGAAACCCGCCCGGGTTGGCGCGATCTCCCGTCAAGTGGGGAGTTTCGATGCGCGGCGGCGGGAGAGCCTGCTGGTCAGCGTGATGACGGCGAGCACGAGCACGATGACCGCCAGCGAAATCGGCGTGGGGATCTCCGGCACCGCGGGCCAGATCCCGTGCGCCCAGTGCAACACCAGCTTGACGCCGATGAACGCGAGGATGATCGCGAGCCCGTGGTTGAGGTGGACGAGCTTGGCCAGCGCGGACCGCAGCACGAAGTACAGCGCCCGCAGGCCGAGCAGCGCGAAAGCGTTGGTGGCGAACACCAGGTACGGATCGTCGGTGATGCCGTAGACGGCCGGGACCGAGTCGACGGCGAACACCACGTCCGTCGCGAAGATCGCGACCACCACGACCGCCAGCGGTGTCAGCGCGCGCTGCCCGTTCTCCCGGACGACGAGGCGGGTGCCGCGGTAGTCGTCGGTGACCGGCATCAGCCTGCGCAGCAGGCGAACCGACCGCATCCGGGAGGTGTCCTGCTCGGTCTGCTCACCGGCGAGCGCCTGGCGGAGGATCTTGACGGCCGAGACGAACAGGATCAACCCGAAGACCAGGAAGGCCCACGTGCCCGCCTGGAGCATGGCCGCACCGGCCGCGATGAACACCGCGCGCAGCACCAGGGCTCCGGCGATGCCGTAGAGCAGCACCCGCTGCTGCACCTCGTCGGGCACGGCGAACGCGGCCAGCAGGAGCATGAACACGAACAGGTTGTCCGCCGACAGCGACTTCTCGACCATGAAGCCGGTGATGAACTCCAGCGCCTGACCACCGCTGAACGCCCACCACAGCCAGAGGCCGAACAGGAGCGGCAGCGCGAGGTAGAACACCGACCAACCGACGGCTTCGCGCAGCGACACCTCGTGCGGGCGGCGGGTGACGGCGAAGTCGGCGATCAGCAGGCCCAGCAGGACCGCGACGCTGACGGTCCACAGCCAGCCGGAGCCGATCGAGCCCGGCGGCGCGGCGGTCTCGACGGCGTCGGCAAGGAAGAAGGGGGCGGGCACAGGTCCTCCTCGAACGTTTCAGCGTTCGAGGTCTCCTTCACCCGGCGCGGGCGGCCTCCCGGGGACACCATCCGGGCGTCCGTATTGACCGGGCAGACCCAACGGAAGTACTCCCCTCGGGTTGAGAGCGTAACCACGCCGGGCGCGGACCGGATGATCACCTCCGGGTCTTCGCCTGATTGAGGCAGCCACCAACAAACAGTACGCTCGTACTGTGATTCATCACGTGCAGGTGAGCTGCCCGGCGGGCGGCGAGGACGAGATCCGGCGGTTCTACGGCGGCACGCTGGGCTGGGCGGAGCTGCCCAAGCCGCCGCTGCTCGCCGCGCGCGGCGGCTGCTGGTTCGAGGTGCCGGGCGGCGGGGAGCTGCACGTCGGCGTGGAAGCGGACTTCCGGCCCGCGCGCAAAGCCCATCCGGCGTTCGTGGTGGACGTCGACGCGGTGGCCGAGACGCTGACCCTCGCCGGATACCCCGTGCGCTGGGCCGATCCCGCCGAGATTCCCGGGCGACGCCGCTTCCACACCGTCGACGCCGTGGGCAACCGGCTGGAGTTCCTGACGGCATGACTGCGCAACGGCATCACAGGCGACAGCTGATCTCCATGCCGTCCTCGACCGGGAACGTGACGCTCTCGTAGCCGTTGCGCGGATCGCGGACGTAGTCCAGGTAGGGCTGAAGTGCTGGCAGGTCGACGTCATCCGCCACCACGAGGGTGCCAGGGGCCAGCCGCGGCTCCAGGAGGCGCAGCACCGGCAGGCACAGGTCCTTCCAGCCGTCGAGGAGGACGAAGTCGACGGGCTCCTCACCGGCGAGGGTGTCCCGCGCGTCGCCGAGCAGGACCGTGATCAGGTCGTCCAGTCCGGCCTCGGCGAAGGTCTCGCGGGCGGACGCCGCCTTGTCCGCGTTGAGCTCGGTGGTGATCACGTGGCCGGAGCCGTTGTCCCGCACCGCCGCGGCCAGGTGCAGCGCGGAGATCCCGAACGAGGTGCCGAACTCGACCACGCGCGCTGGGCGGATGGCGCGGACCAGGCTGTAGAGCAGTCGCCCGCCCCGCGCGGAGATCGGCATGACGACCTCCGCCGCGATATCGGCCTTCTCCCGCGCCGTCACTGACGCGAGGTCAGCGGGCCAGGACGCCTGGAGGCGCTCGTCGTCCCGTTCGGCGCGACCGAACAGGCGGTCGAGGGCGGTGGCGACTCGGGGGTCTTCAAGGGTGCTGGTGGCTGTCATGACAGACAGACTAGACGCAACGTCTCGTCTAGCCTAGGTGGCCTTAGGCTGACCCGAGGAGGTGCAGATGGGACCGCATCGCGGCAACCGGCACGGCAGGAGCGAGCAGGCACGGCTCGCGGTCCTGGAAGCCGCCGACGACCTGCTGGTCGAGAAGGGCTTCGCCGGGCTCACCATCGAGGCCATCGCCACGAGCGCCGGGGTGGCGAAGCAGACGATCTACCGCTGGTGGAGCACGAAGACCGACATCCTGCTCGACGCCTTCCTCCAGGACGCGGCCGAGGACCTGCCCGTGCCCGACCACGGCGACATCGGCCGCGATCTTCGCGAATACCTGCGACAACTGGCGCACTTCCTGACCCGGACCGACGCGGGCGCCGTCCTCCGGGCCCTACTCGGGCACGCGCAGCACGACCCCGAGTTCGCCGCGGTGCTGCGCGAGCGCTACCTCGACGAGCAGCACGACCGCGACCGACTGGCGATCGAGCGCACCGTCACCCGCGGCCTGCTGCCCGCCGACCTCGACGTCGCAGCCGAGGTCGAGCAGCTGGTCGGGCCCATCTACTACCGCGCGCTGGTCACCGGAAGCGCGATCGACGAGGACTTCACCAACCGTCTCGTGGACGCCTTCCTCAGCCGCATCGGACTTACCTGAGATTCATCGCAGTTCACCGCGCGAAGTCACTCCGAGCTTGCGCAGCGCGCGTGCGACGTGGTTTTCGACGGTTCGTGGGGATAGGAACAACACGTCGGCGATCTCCCTGTTCGTCCGGCCCTGCGCCAGCAACCGAGCCACATCCTGCTCCCTTGGGGAGAGTTCGTTGCCGTAGCCCCGCCGTCCGCGTCGTGAGGGCGTGCCCCCGCCGTGTCCGCGTAGCAGGTGCCTGCACCGGGCTGCGTCCCTGGTCGCGCCGAAGTCGTCGAAGGTCTCGGCCAGCGCGGCCAGCTCCTCGGGGCCGGACCCGCTGTCGATCCGGCACAGCAGCTCGCGTTCGGTGGCCAGCGCCGCGAAGTACGGCGCGCCGATCTCCTCGTACTTCGCCGCTGCTGCCCGGTAAAGCGTCCTCGCCTCGGTCCGGTCAGAACGGACCTCAGCCAGCTGCGCCCGACAGGTGAGCAAGGCCACCTCGGGCAGCGGAGCGTCCAGCCCGGCGAGGTTGGTTTCCAGGTCGTCAACCAAGCGGTAGGCGTCGTGCTCCCGGCCGGTGCCAAGCAGCGCGGTCACCGCGATCGGCGCCATATCACCCGACCAGGCCCAGATCCCCTTGTCCCGCAACAACTTCAGCCCGTCGTCGGCTGCCTGCGCCGCGGCTTCCGGATCGCCCTTGGACAGCCACATCCTGGTTAGCCCCGCACACGCGTCGATCGCGACCGGACCGATCGCGTCACTCGGGCGCGTCACACCGGTCGCAGCGAACCACCGCGCCGCCTCGTCCCACTCGCCGCGCGCCACCGCGAGCAAGCCCAGCACCAGGGACAGCTCGCTCGAGACCAGGAAGACGTCGTGATATTCGTCGAGCAGCCGCACACAGCGGTCGGCCAACCCCGACCACGCGCCGGTGAACCAGTCCAGCCGCGCCTGGGTGGCCCGCGCCGTGCTGACCACGAACGGCGCCCCGCAGTCATCGGCCAGCCGAACTCCGCTGACCAGAAGCTTTCCCGCCCACCCGTAATGCCCGACCGAAGCGCACGCGTCCGCCAGGTTGCAGTGCGCCCGCGAGAGATGTCGCTGCTCGGCCGCCGTCGACACGTCCGCAGGAAGCTCGGCGAGCAAGTCCTCGACCCCGCCCTCGCCGATGTGCAACCGCGCCCCGAGCTGGCTTGCCAGCAAAGAAACCCGCAATTCCGGCTCGGCACAACCGATCGCCTCTGCCAAGTGATCGTGCCATCGCCGCACCACGCGCAGCGGCGTCGAGCCCAGCGTTGGCAGCGTCAGCACCGCGACGCACTTGAGCGCGACGTCGGGCCGTTCGGCGAGCTCACGGACCGCGAGCTCGATCTCGGCCAGCCCCACCTCGATGCCCCCGTCCTGACGGAGCAGAAGCAGACCCAAAAACAGCCGTACCTCCCCGCGCGCGGCCGTGGCCAGCCGCCGGTCCCCGAGCAGCCGCCGCAGCGTCGCGATCGAATCGAGCTTGTCGACGCCGAGCTGTGCGGCCTGGCCGAGCCGGACCGCGAGCCGGTTGACGTCCTCCGCGGCCAACTCCGGCTCCTCCAACAGACGCCGCAGGAGATCCGTCGCCGCCGCGTGATCACCGGACTCCGTGGCCTGCGCGGCGGCGGCCTCCCCGTAACGCACCCAGTTCGCCAGCGCCCCGGCCTTGCGACTGAGCTCGGCCAAGCGCAGCAACGGTTTCGGCTCGCGTCGTTCGAGCACGTGCAACGCGCGCAGGTACAGCTCGCGGCGCTCCGGCCCAGCCGCGGTGTCGTGAACAGCTTGCCGGGCAAGAGAATGCCGGAATCCGTAGCGGCATTCGCCGATCTCACGGAGCACCCCGGCGGCGAGCGCGGCGGTCAGTGCGCTGCGGCAGCGCCGCGGAGCCAGCCCCGCGACCTCGCCGATGACCTCCGCGGTCTCCGGCACGCCGAGCACCGCCGCGACCTGGGCCACACGGGTCGCGGTCACGGACAGACCGGCCAGCTTCTCCAGCACCGCTTCACGAACCAGCGGAGGAACGCCGTCGGAGCCTGACCGCAGGACCTCCTCCACCACGAACGGGATTCCGGCGGTGCGCTCGTCCAGGGCCACCGCGAAGTCGGCGGACACCTGTTCGACACCGAGGATCGCGGACGCGAACGTACGGACTTCGGTGACATCGAAGGGGCGCAACGTTATCAGCGTGCTGGGGATCCCCTCAGGTTGACGATGAGCGCGGTCGAACGGAAACCCTCCGGGAACGTCCTCGCGACGGAAGGTGACCACGACGGCCAGCTCCGGTGGCGGATCGATGAGCAGGAACCGCATGAGGCGCCGAGAGTCGTCATCCGCCCAGTGCAGATCCTCGACCACCAACACAGCCGGGCCGAGCGCCGCGAGAAGTTCGCGCACCGCGCGGAAAACCCGGTGCCGCTGCACTCGTGGATCCTCGGCGCACGGAGGAGACGGCGGCAGCAGATGGTCCAGTTCGGGCAGGAGCGGTCGCAGAGCCCCGGTGATCGGGCCGGGCCGTTCGGCGGTGTTCGTCAGGCCACGCAGGGCATCGAGGATCACGCCGTACGGGAACGGCTCGTCGCAATGTCCAAAGAGGACTGTTTGCGGCAGACCCGTAAGGGCTTGACGGACGAGGCGGCTCTTGCCCACTCCGGCCTCGCCCTCGATCACCGCCACCGCGGCGGTTCCACGCTGGAGGACACGGGTCAGCGCGCGCAGTTCGGCGGTACGCCCGACGAACACCGATGAGCTGGTCCGCAGCAGTCTCATGCGTACACCTCCAGCTCTCTCAAGGAAAAGATGCGTATGACTACGCATGCCTACCCGGATTGTTCGGACCGGAGTACCCGCCGGAAGGTGATGACGTGGCTACCAGCTCCCCTTTCCCCATCCCTGCCCGGCAGCCACCAGAGCGAAACGGAGTACGAACAATGCGACGTGAGATCCTTGCCGCCGCCCTCGCGGCGGTCGTCATGACCACGGGCCAGCAAGCGATCGCGGCCCCAGCGGAAGGCGCGATCCGCAACGCCAACCAGCCCGACTCGGTCCCGGGCAGCTACATCGTGGCGCTCAAGGACGGGCCCGGTACCAGCGCAGCGGGCGTCGCCGCCAAGGTCGGCGCCGCGGTTGAGCGCGAGTACACCGTGGCACTGCGCGGTTTCTCCGCGAAGATGGACGAGAACGCCGCCAAGCGCCTCGCCGCCGATCCCGCGGTCGACTACGTGGAGCAGGACGGCTACGCCTACACCACCGAAGGCACACAGAAGGACCCGACATGGGGACTGGACCGTGTGGACCAGCCGAAGCTGCCACTGGACAAGAAGTACAAGCACATCACCGAAGGAACCAACGTCAACGCGTACATTGTGGACACCGGCGTGCACAAGGCGCACAGCGAGTTCGGCGGCCGGGCCAGTGACGGCTACGACTTCGTCGACAACGACGCCGTCGCGCAGGACTGCAACGGCCACGGCACGCACGTCGCCGGAACCGTCGGCGGCAAGACCTACGGCGTGGCGAAGAACGTCAAGCTCGTCGGCGTCCGCGTACTGGACTGTCGGGGCGGCGGCCCGTGGTCCCAGGTGATCGCCGGCATCGACTGGGTGGCGAAGAACGCGAAGAAGCCCGCCGTCGCCAACTTCAGCCTTGGCGGAGAAACCAACACCTCGGTCGACAACGCGATCCGCAGGCTCGTCAAGTCCGGCGTGACCGTCGGTGTCTCCGCGGGCAACCTGAACGGGGATGCGTGCGCGAGCAGCCCCGCGCGCGTGCCGGAGGCGTTGACCGTCGGGTCCACCGACAAGACCGACCGCCGCTCCCCGTTCTCCAACCACGGCCGCTGCCTTGACCTGTTCGCCCCGGGGTCGGACATCACCTCGGCCTCCCACAAGGGCGGTTCCCTGACGGCGAGCGGCACCTCGATGGCCGCGCCGCACGTCGTGGGAGCGGCGGCGCTGCACCTGCAGAACAACCGGGAGGACACCCCGGCCCAGGTCGCGCAGGCACTGACCGCCGTGGCCACGGAGGGTGTGGTCCAGAACGCGGGAACGGGCTCGCCGAACAAGCTGCTGTGCACCGAGTTCGTCGGCGGCGTCGGCTGAGGTAGCCAGAGATCTCCCGTTTCGTACTCTTAGCGGGGTTGATTCCCGCTAAGAGTACGAAACGGGGTGCCGTCGCGAGAAGGCCGGGTAGGAGCGATCAGCCCGGACCGATGCGCGTCACCAGGCCCCAGTGGTCGGAGCGGTGACTGGTGAACTTGGCGGTGCCGTGCGTGGCGACGCCGCGGACCAGGACGTAGTCGATCCGCTTGCGGCCGACCATGTACTCCGGGAACTGGTAGTTGCTCGTCGGACCGAGATCCCGGCCGAGGTCGGCGTACCCGAGGCGGTTCATGTACGTCCCCACTGCCGCGACGGTGAGCGGCGCGTCCTCGTCGCCCTTGCCGTCGATCACCAGGTTGAAGTCGCCGGTGAGTATCACGGGGTGCGGCCGCGACTCGGTTCTGCCCTGGAGCTTAACCACGTCCTTGGCCCGCGCCTCGTCGGGAGCGTCCTTGCTACGCGCGAGGTGGGTGTTGTAGACGTCGACGATCCCGTGCCGCTCCGTGGTGATCTCCGTGCCCTGGAAGGACCTCCCACCGGAGTCGAACATGACTCCCTGGTCCTGCTCGCCGTCCGAGGCGGCCACGGTGTCGACGGTGAGCGGGCGCTGCGCGAGGACGCCGTCGCCGATCTGCACGAGTTGTGCGTTGCCCGAGGACACCTGGTCGTAGACGGGCGGCTCGTTCTCGTCCTCGCCCCGGTAGTAGCTGCTCTTGCCCGAGCCCGCCCAGTTCAGCCGCCACTCCCGGCCGGTGCGCCGGGCCAGGATCGCCGCCACCTCCTTGGCCGCGGGCTTGGCCATCTCCTGGAGGTTGGCGATGTCGGCGTCCTGCCGGACGAGGTCGTCGGCCAGCTTCTCCAGGTCCTCCGGCTTGGCGTTGGTCCCGCGCCTCTCCCCCGCGCCGATCTTGAAACCCATGGCGGCGTTCAGGTTCACCACGGTCACCGTGCCATCCGAGCTCGGCGGCGGAGGAGGTGACGGCGGGGTCCACAGCCCCAGGACGTCGGTGGCCACCGACGTCCTGCGCTCGCCCATGACCAGGGTGATCCGCTGCTTCTCGGTGCCGGTCGCGCTCCCACCGGACAGCTCGACGGTCCCTCCGCCCAGCCCGCGCGTCGAGGCCAGGCCGCGGTCGTCGACGGCCGTCCACTCCTTGCCGTCGTAGCGCCACTGCGTGTTGGGGGTGTGGTCGGTGCAGCGGCCAAGCCTCTCGCAGGTCCACAGCCGCGCGGTCACCCCGAGTTTCCCGTCCCAGGACCACCACGCGCTCCCCTGGTCGATGTTCGGGTCCTGCACGGTCGCCGCCTTCGCGAGCAGGTGCCCGTTGTCCCCGACGACCTGCTGAGCGGGGTTCACCGGGTCGATCAGGACGACCGACGCGACACCGTGGCTCGCACCATGGCTCTTCAGCCCGACGTAGGCGAACATGGGCTTGCCCGCCCAGTCGCGGGGCGTGTAGGCGGTGCTCTGGACGAGCCCGCCGTCGAAGCTGTCCCCGACCTTCGTCGCCGCGCCGGTCTTCGGGTCGACCACCACCACGTCGGTCACCGGTCGCGCGCCGTCGGCGGTGATCTGGAAGGTCACCAGCCGATCACCCGCCCCGGCCACCGACAGCATGCCCCTCGCGTTGGGCTGCAACGGTTTCAGCGTTCCCTTCGGCACCAGCGTCGCGGCGTCGTAGGCGGCCAGCTCCTTACCGTTGTACTCGGCCAGCACGTACACCGTCCCGGCGGCGATGGCGATGCCACCGCACTTGCAGCTCACCTCGACCGCGGCACCGCTGGCCGCGTCGACCGAGACGAGCTTCTTGTTGGTGGAGAACACGAATCGGGCCCCGTCAGGAGTCCACTCCCCGTCCATCCCGGAGTCCTTCGCGCTGATCGGCAGGTCGGCCACGACGGCCTCACCGCGCGCCACCCGGACCTTGCTGGAGGTCGCGTACGCGAAGACCGGAGGACCCGACGCGCGCCCCGGCTGGTCCGGCGGTGGCGGCTCCTCCCGGCACCCGACCAAGGCCGACGCGATCACGATGACGACAGCTGCGATTTTCCCGGCGCGCACCGGGGCAATCTACGACATCAGGTGGGGCGGCGAAGACTCGTTGCCGTAACCCCGGCCCGCTCCCGCAGCAGGACGCGCAGCGTGTTGCCGTTCTCGTAGCCGACCCGGCGCGCGATCACCTCGACGGGCAGGTCCGTGGTGCGCAACAGGTGCGAGGCCTGCTCCACCCGCAGGTCCTGCACGAACCGCACCGGTGACCGGCCCAGAGTGCGGCGCACAGCGCGCTGGAGCGTGCGTTCGCTGACCCCGATCGCCCGCGCCGCCTCGCCAACGCTCAACGGTTCGGCCAGGTGCCGGCGAACCCAGCCCTCGAACGCGGCGACGGTCGGATCGCTCTGCGCGAGCACCCCGGGAATGGTGAACGCGGCCTGGGACGGCCGTTCGTCCACCACCAGGTAGCGGGCGACGAGGTCGGCCAGCGCCGGGCTGCGCATCCGCACGATCGCCAGCGCCAGGTCGACGTGGCCGAACGCCGCGCCCGCCGTGGTGACCCCGTCCGAGGTGGTCACCATGCGGGTCTCGTCCAGCCGCACCGCCGGGTAGCGGCGGCGGAAGATCGGCGAGAGCCACCAGCTCGTCGTCGCCGCCCGGCCGTCCAGCACTCCGGACTCGGCCAGCAGGAACGTCCCCGTGCAGGCGGAGGCGACCGGCACCCCGGCCGCCCTGGTCCCGGCGAGCAACCGCCGGGCCCGCGCGCACTCCGCGCCGGAAACGTGCTCCAGCAAGGCATCCGGCCGCCGCTCGGCGATGGCGGGCAGCACGAGCAGGTCCGCGTCGCCCGCCCCGTCGACGGTCGTGGTGGAGACCGCGTGCCCCGCCCCGGTGCGCACCCGGCGCCGGAACCCGATCGTGCTGACCCGCCACCGCGGCGGCGGCCGGTCCAGCTCACCGCGCATGTCGTTGGCGCCCTGGAGCACGTCCAGGACCGCGGCCAGCCCGGAGTCGAAGAGACCGTCGAGGGCGAGTACGGCGACCTTCATGACGGAAACGGTATCAACCTTGTCGTTTCCGACACTCGATCACGACGCTCGCCGAACCTAGGTTTCTCCGTGTTCACCGCACCGGAGAAAGGAAAACCCAGATGGCACCGATCGGCCTGCTCGCCCGCATCGAGGCGAAGCCGGAACACGCCGCCGAGGTCGAGGCCCTGCTGCGCGGGGCCCTCGACCTGGCCAGGGCCGAGGAGCACACCGTGAGCTGGTTCGCCTTCCGCGAGAACGCCACCACCTTCGGCGTGTTCGACACCTTCCACGACGAGGCCGGGCGGCGCGGCCACCTGGAGGGCCGGATCGCCGCCGCGCTGATGGGCGCCGCGGAGACCATGCTGGCCAGTGCGCCGGACATCCGTCCGGTCGACGTGCTCGCCACGAAGCTGCCCTGACCACCCGCGGGGGCGGGTCCGCCCGCCCCCGCCTCCCGGGAGGACCAATGCCCACCACGGTCGTGAACCTCAAGGGCCACCTCGACGATCCCGACTACGCCGACGTGGTCTACGTCGGCAGGCCGATGCACCGCGGCGGCTGGCGGCTGACCGGATCTCCGCTGGCCAACCCGTTCCGGCCCGGCCCGGACGGCAGCCGCGAGGAGGTCATGCGCAAGTACCGCGAACGGCTGCTCGCCCGCCCCGACCTGCTCGCCCTGCTGCCGGAGCTGCGCGGCCGCAGGCTCGGCTGCTGGTGCGCCCCGCTGCCGTGCCACGCCGAGATCATCGCCGAAATCGCCGATCGCTGAACACGGGCCGGGCGCTGCCGCGATACTGCGGCCATGCGAACTCTGATCGTCGCGGCGGGGTCCATGGGGGACGTCGCGCCCTTTACCGGGCTCGGCACCGCGCTGCGAGAAGCGGGACACGACGTCACCATCGTCGCCTACCGCACCTTCGAGGAAATGATCACCAAGGCGGGTCTCGGTTTCGCCGCACTGCCGGGCGATCCCCTTGCCCGCGGTGACGCCGAGGACGCGCAGCGCTGGCAGCGCGGCGGCGGGGGCGTGCGCGGCTCGATCCGGCTGCTGAAGCTGACCACCGAGCTCACCATCGAGATGAACCAGGGCATCATCGACGCGGCCCGCGCGGGCGCCGACGTCATGATGTTCTCGCAGATGGCGATGATCGGCGGCTACCACGTCGCGCGGGCGCTGGGCATCCCCAGCATGGGCACCTACCTGGTCCCGCTGCACCCCACGACCGCGTTCCCGCCGCCGATCGGCATCCCCGACCTCGGCGGGTTCGGCAACCGGATGGCCGGGAAGTTCTTGCTGGGCCCCGGTTTCACCTACTTCAACAAGGTGATCGCCGACGCGCGCGGCACGCTCGGCCTGCCGCGGATGACGGTGGCGCAGATGTTCCGCGAGCAGGCTCAGACGGACTGGCCGATCCTGCACGGCTACAGCCCCTCGCTGCTGCCCCGGCCCGCAGACTGGCGCCCGGGGCTGAAGGTCGTCGGCAACTTCTGGCCGGTCCGGCCCCAGGGCTGGGAGCCGCCCGCGCGGCTGACGGACTTCCTGGACGCGGGCCCGCCACCCGTCTTCGTCGGCTTCGGCAGCCTGGCCACCGGCGACGGGGAACGCCTGAGCGGTCTGGTGCGCACCGCCCTGCGCGCGGCGGGCGTGCGCGGTGTGGTGCAGTCCGGCTGGGCGGGCCTGTCGGCCGAGGACGACGACATCCTCACCATCGGCGAGGCGCCGCACGACTGGTTGTTCCCGCGGATGGCCGCGATCGTGCACCACTGCGGGGCGGGCACCACGGCGGCGGCGCTGCGCTCGGGTGTCCCCGCCGTGCCGGTCCCGGTCGCGGGTGACCAACCGTTCTGGGCGGCGCGGCTCGCACGAGCCGGGCTGTCCCCCGAGCCGGTGCAGTTCAAGAAGCTCACCGCGGAGCGCTTGACCGCCGCGATCCGGTCGGCGCTCGCCGAGCCGTCCTACCGCACCAGGACCGAGGCGATGGCCGCCCGGTTGCGCCAGGAGGACGGCTCACCCCACGTCCTCGCGGCCATCGAGGCGGGTCAGCACGCCTGAGTCCCGGAGATGTTGCGCGCCATCGCCTCACACCGTCCAATGAGGACTGAAATCCTGATCGTCCCGATCGGACGTCAACAGGAGTGAGGACCGCGAACGCGGCCAACGGAAGGAGCCCGCATGAACCTCGCTGAGGTGATGGGCAACGTCGCCAGCATCGGCTACGGCCTCGCCGCCATCGGCCCGGGCATCGGCGTCGGCATCGTGTCCGGCAAGACCGTCGAGGCCATGGCCCGCCAGCCCGAACTGTCCGGCCAGCTGCGCACCACGATGATCCTCGGGATCGCGTTCACCGAGGCCCTGGGGCTCCTGGGCTTGGTCGCGGGCTTCCTGTTCGGCGGCATGATCCGCTGATCCCGCACACCGTTCCGGCGGCAGCGCGCGTGCCATCCGGCTCAGCCTGCCGCCGGACGGTTCCGCGGTCTTCAAGTACCCCCAACCCCCGCCCAGCACGTCTCAAACAGCACCGCACCCCCGGTCCGCCCCGAGGGTTCGCTGCCGTTTGAGACCTCCGCGAGCGGGGTTAGGGGGACTTGAAGACCGCCCAACCCCACCCGGTGACTGAGGCCGTGCCCTCCAAGCACTCCCAAGTCCTCCGAGTCCGCCAAGCGCTCCAAGCACTCCGCACACCAAGTAAACTCGGCCCATGCCCCACACGCGCCCGTCCACCCCATCCCCGGCGCGCGCGGTCTAGAGAACCCCGTTTCGTACTCATAACGGGAAAAAGAGCGCTCCAAAAACCCGTTTTGAGTACGAAACGGGATTTTGGGCTGCGGTGGGGATGGTTCGGGGGGCTTCACGATCGTTGGTGGCCGCCGAGGTCCGGGTGGAGGGCTTCGAGGTTGAGGCGGCGTCGCGCGCCCTGGACTGGCCCCGCCTGCCGGAGACCGCCTGCGCCAAGGCGTTCGTGCTGGTGATGCCCGAGCGGGACTGAACATCTGGGAAATCTCGGTCCCGGATGGCACCGACCTGCCCCGCGCTGCGTTCAAGTGTCATGCACACGGAGAAGAACCCGCAGCCGCCGCGATGGGCGGTGTGGGTAGCGCGAGCGATCTCGGTCGTGATCGTGGTGCCGCTGACACTGACCTGGGAGTGGCTCAAGGCTGTCGGGCGGCTCCTGGTCGCCCGCCCGGTCGCGGCCGTTGGCAGGTTCCTGTGGCGCTGGCTGCTCGCGCCGACCGGCCGGTTCCTGCTGCGGTTCGTGCTTCGGCCGGTCTGGAGCGTGGTGGTGTGGCTGCACCAGTTCGTGCTGCGTCCGACAGGGCGCGGACTGGGTCGCTTCTTCTCCGCCCTCTATCGCGGTCTGGTCCTCCCTGTCGGACGTTTCCTGCGCATGGTCCTGCTCGTCCCGTTGGTGTGGAGCTTGCGGACCTTCGTCGCCATCCCGCTCCGCTGGCTGTGGCTGACGGCGCTCGCCCCCGCCGCGCGGTGGCTGGGGATGGCGCTGCTCGCGCTGGCACGGCTGTTCGGCGCGGCGTTGATGTGGGCTTATCTTCATGTGGCACAACCGTTGTGGCGGTTGTTGGCGGCCATGGGGCGATACGTCTACCGCGTCGTGCTCACTCCGCTCGGCCACATGATCGTCGCACCGGTGCGGTGGGTTCGCGACTCGGTGATCGCGCCGATGCGATTGGCCGGGCGACGCCTGCGCCTCCAGGTCGGCCGGGCGTTCGGCCGCGGCCCGAGCTGACCCCGTCCTTGCGGCTCTTGGCAGTGGGGTGTGACAAGATTAATTTCACTCGGCACTGAAGTTATCGAGGCAAGTAAGAGCACGGATCGTGCCTGCCTCGCTGGCGTTGATCAACGGGAGCCGGACTTCCGGGGTCGGGATGCGGCCCTGCGCGTGCAGAACCGCCTTGATGACACTGGGATTGGGCTCCGCGAGCAGCGCCGCCGACAACGCGCTGAGCGGCCCGCCCAGCGTCCTCGCCGTGGAGAGGTCCCCTGCACGCCACGCGCTGATCAAGGCGACGAACGCCTCGGTCGCCACGTGAGCGGTTGCCAGGATGCCGCCCTGCGCGCCCATCGCGAGCAGCGGCGCGATGAACACGTCATCGCCGCCCAGGACAGAAATTCCTTGCGGTTGAGCCAAGAACTCGACGGTGTCCGCGGTGATCCCGCCCGGGGCGTGCTTCGTGCCGATCACCCAGGGGACGGCCGCCAAGCGGCGCAGGGCGTTCGCCGACAGGCGCTGACCGGTGCGCTCCGGGACGTCGTAGACGATCAGCGGCACCGGGCTCGTCGCGGCGAGGCCGGCGAAGTGGGCGATCACGCCCTCCTCGCCGGGGCGGACGAACGGGGGCACCAGGGTCAGCGCGGCCGCGACCTCCGGCGTGTCGGCCAGCTCGCGCAGCGCCTCCTCCGTGTTGGCGCCGACGATCAGCGGAGCCTCGCGCTCCCGGCAGACCCGGGCGACGGTGGTCAGCACGGTCCGCCGCTCCCCCGGCGTCAGCGCGCTCGGCTCGGCCGTGGTGCCGAGCGCCACGAGACCGCTCGCTCCAGCCTGAAGCACTTGGTGCGCAAGGGATTCCAGTGCGCCGAGGGCGACCGCTCCGGCGCGGTCGAACGGCGTGATCAAGGGGACGTACAGCCCGGTCAGCGTCATGGCGTCGAGCGTGCCCGGCACAACGATGCAGAACCAGTTCACGTTCCTCAACGAACTCGTAAGCTGAGCTGATGCTCGACGTTCGCCGTCTCCGGCTGCTGCGCGATCTCGCCCACCTGGGCACCATCGCCGCGGTCGCCCAGGCCCACAGCTACACGCCGTCCGCGGTGTCGCAGCAACTCGCCGCACTGGGCCGCGAGGCGGGCGTGCCCCTGCTGGAGCACACGGGCCGCCGGGTCACCCTCACCCCCGCAGGCGCCGCGCTCGTCGAGCACACCGAGACGATCCTCGCCGCGCTGGAGGCCGCCGACGCCTCGCTGGCTGCCGCGTCCACCGGCCTGAGCGGCATCGTCCGGATCGGCGCCTTCCCCAGCGCGGTGCGCACGCTGCTCCCCGGCGCCCTGGTCGCGCTGGCCGCCCGGCACCCGGCGCTCGACCTCATGGTCACCGAACTGGACCCGGTCGAGATGCCTGACGCGCTCCGCGACCGGCGCCTCGACGTGGCCCTCTCGCACGACTACGACATCGCCCCCGCCAGCGCCGAAGCCGGACTGGACGCCGTGCCGCTCATGGAGGAGAACGTGTTCCTCGCCGTGCCCGGCACCGCCGCGACCACCGCGCTCGCCGACGCCGAGCGGGACTCGTGGATCATCGGCTCCCCCGGAACCCTGTGCCACACCGTGGCGATGCGGCTCTGCGAGGCGGCCGGGTTCACGCCGGCAATCCGCCACCACGTCGACGACTTCACCGCTGTGCTTGCCCTCGTGGCCGCGGGCCAGGGCGTCGCACTCATTCCCGAGCTCGCCTCGCCCTCGCGGCCGGACGTCCGACTCATCCCCCTGCCCGCGCGCAGGCGCACCCGCATCGTCCACCGGCGAGGTGCCCGCGCCCATCCCGCGATCGCCGCCTGCGTGGCCGCGCTGCGAAGCTAGCTTGACCATGCCGTAACGGCACGGTTTGTACTGGGTCCCGTGGACCGGTTCGGCGAGGAGGAACAGTCGTGGCCTGGAGCACCCGTCAGCTCGCCGAGCTGGCAGGCACGACCCTGCGGACGGTGCGGCACTACCACGAGGTCGGCCTGCTGGCCGAGCCCGAGCGGCGCGCCAACGGCTACAAGCGCTACGGCGTCGCGCACCTCGTGCGCCTGCTGCGGATCAAGCGCCTCACCGAACTCGGGTTCTCGTTGACGCAGATCGCCGAGATGGGCGAGGCGGACGAGCACCCGGAGGAGGCGCTGCGGCGGCTGGATGCCGACCTGGCCGCGACCATCGAGCGGCTGCAACGCGTCCGCGTCGAGCTCAGCCTGATCCTGCGCCAGTCCGCGCCGACCGACCTGCCGCCCGAGCTGGCCCTGGCCGCGACCGACGCGGAGCTGTCCGACGCGGACCGTTCGTTCGTCGCCGTGATGGGCACGCTGCTCACGCCCTCGGCGATGACCGCCTACAAGACGATGCTGGCGACCTACAGCTCCGAACCGACCACCGCCGAGTTCGACGCGCTGCCACCCGACGCCGACGAGCGGACGCGCCACGACCTCGCCCGGCGCATGCTCCCCTACACCCGCGAACTCCTCGCCAAGTACCCGGGGATGAACGAGGTCAAGAACACCACGTCCGCGCACTTCGCCGCTTACACGATCGGCTCGGCGATCGTCGACCTCTACAACCCGGCCCAGGTCGACGTCGCGCGCGTGCTCGGGGAACTGCTCCGCGCGGACGCCGACTGAGCCTGGATCGGGGTCAGACCGCGACCGGTTCCCTGTGCACGGGCGCGGGCGAGTCCTTGCCCGCCTCGGTCGCCTGGACCAACCGGCCCTTCCAGGTCCGCTGCCCCCGGAAGTCCAACCAGAACGAGCAGCACAGCAGGTACAGGAACGCCAGCACCATCAGGGGGTGCAGGAACGCGTCCGGCCACACCCGGTCACCCGACGTCCGCGCGGTGACGACGCGGCTGAACACACCGAGCAGGTAGCCGCACAACCCGACCGCTGAGCCGGACAGCGCCGCCAGCGGCGGCAGGATGTACAGCAGGGCCAGGAGCAGCCCGATCACCGCCATCACCGGCCGCGACTCCATCACGCCGACGCACAGGTGTTTGCTGTAGCCCTTCTTGATCTCCTGCCAGGACGTGTACAGGCGACCCCGCGCGACCTCCGACGCCTCGGCGAGCACGAGCCGCCCGCCGGAGCGCGCGAAAGCCATGCCCAGTGCGGCGTCCTCGCTCACAGCGGTGCTCACGCCCGCGTACCCGCCGCATCGGCGGTATGCCTCGCGGTCGAAGACGTGCAGCCAGCCCTCCAAGGCACCGATGCCGGGGTTGCGGTCGCTCTGGATCAGCCGGAGCGGCAGGAAAGCCGTCCACAGCCAGGCCACCGCGGGCTGCACCAGGCGCTCCGCGTAGGTCACCGCGATCTGCCGGATGTGCGCCGACAACAGGCCGCCCCCGTGCTCGCGCAGCGCCGTCACCAGCGCGGCCACCCCGGTGGGGCCGAGCTCCACGTCCGCGTCGACGAAGACGAAGACCTGCGATTCGGGGTCGGCGTTCTCGGCGAGCAGGTGGCAGCCGCGCGTCTTGCCCTGCCAGCCGGGCGGCAGCTCTCCGCCGGAGAGCACTCGGACCCGCGGATCGCCCGCCGCCACCGCGCGAACCACGTCGGCCGTGCCGTCCGTCGACTCGTCGTCGAAGACGAGGATCTCCATGCGTGGCACGTTCCGCTGGTCCAGCAGGGAACGGATCAGCGGCGAGATCCGCAGCGCCTCGTTGCGGGCCGGGATCAGCACGGACACCATCTCGGTGATCTCCGGCGGCGCGCTCCGCAGCCTGCGGCGGCCCCAGAACGCGTTGAACACCGAGTTCGCCGCGAACACGGCGCACAGCAGCGTGGCCCAGAACGTCAGGTTCTCCAGGATGTCAGTCATCTCAGTGCCTTTCGGCCACGGCGCCACCGACGGCGACCGGCTCGTCGGGGAGGAACGTCGTCCGCTGATCGGCCCGCGCTTCCCAGCGCGCGCACAGCGCCGACACCGCGAACGCGACGGCGAGGCCGCCGAACGCGTCGCTCACGTAGTGGAAGCGGTTGTAGGCGATCGACACCGTGAGCAGGCAGACGAAGGGCAGCAGAACGCGGAATGCCCGGCGATAACCGAAGTGCCGCAAGGCGAGCAGGACGGTCCACGCCATGCCCACGTGCCCGGACGGGAAGGCCGATCCCAGCGGATCGCCGACCATCATCGTCTGGATCATGTCGGTGAACAGGTAGCCGTCCAACCCGCCCGTGGCGAACTGCGGAACCGTGTGCATCGGGCCGAGCACCGGGAACAACACGAAACCGATGTAGGTCGCGGTCGAGGCGAGCATGATGCGGAAAATGAATCGCTCGGCCTGATCACGCTCGCCGCGGAACAGCAACACAACGGCGGGGAGCACCATCAGCGGGTAGAGCAGCGAGTAACCGAACATCATCACTTCGGTGAGCACCGGATTCGCGATGCTGTCGAAGAACAGATTGGGATGTCCGCCGAAAACGGCTGCCTCGACCGCGTTGACCTCGGCGTCAAGGAAGCGTCCGTGAAAGACGAGCACATAACGCTCGATCGCCTTGTACAAAAAGATCGTGAGCGAGAGCGGGTAGAGCAGCCACAGGTACTGCGCGAGCGCGCTGCCCGGGAAGCGCCGCACCAGCAGGGCCGAGGCCGCCCAGATCGCCACACCGGCCGCGAGCGCGATGACCAGCTCGAACGGCTTCGTCACCCGCTCCCAGCCGAGCACGGCGATGCAGGCGACCACCGCCAGGTAACCGAGCACGAGGCGGTCGACCGGACGCGGTGTCCCGTCGGCACCACCCCGCGCCAGCACGACTTCACGAAGAGAGTTCACGTCCACTTCCCCGACTTCATCCCGCGACACCGCGCCGTTCGGCGATAAGCCCTCGAAACGCCGGATGTCGTTATTCAGACAAGCGGAAGCTACCCGGCGGCACTCGAACACTTCAACCTCAAGAGTTTCGATTCAGCGCACATTCCCCTGAGCCGAAAGGATTCGAATCGGCGGCAAGATCAGGGGATTCCCCTGATGCTCAGGGACACGGGTCCCGGCAGCGTGGAAGACGACGCGCACTCCCGGGGGCCGGAATCGCCCGCCCCTAGGGGACCCTGGTTTTTCCGGGCCGCGGGCGACCGGCGGCGTGTCTCCCCAATCGGTCAGCAGGCGGCCAGGTCGCCGCGCCGGGGGAAGTCCGAGCGGAGATCGGTGGCGGGCGAGAGCCACGCGGCGGGCGAGGAATCGCTCTCAGCGGCGCCCAGCACCGACAACTCGGCCTCCACGTCGCCCGCGGCCGAGTGCGGGTCGTAAAGCTCGACACACATTCACGTACACCTTTCAGGCGGGCACTGGATCAATTCCGTGGAACCTCACCGCCACCACCCGCGGCGGGCAAGACCTTTAGGCCAGTACAAAAACTCGAAGAATTCTTCTCACCACCATTCCCCAGCGCGCCGGGCGCACGCGGACCCTCGTATGGTTCAGGTATGCGACTTGATCAACACGGCGTGCCGCTGACCGCGGCTACCGCTGCCGCCGTCGACGAACTGGATCGCGCGGTCGACTCCCTGCTGCACTTCCGCTCCGACGTCGGCGACCTCGCCGAGCGCGTAGTGGCCGAGGACCCGACGTTGCCGCTGGGCAACGCCCTGCGCGTGTACTTAGCCGTGCTGAGCACCGATCCCGCGTACGTGCCCGTCGTCGCCGACCAGTTCGCGAAGTTCCAGAGCGTGGTCGACGCGACCGCGCTCACCCCTGGCGAGCAGGTGCACGTGCGGGCGGCCACTCGGCTGTTGGAGGGCGACCTGGCGGAAGCGGGGCGACTGCTCGCCGACCTGTCCACCGCTCAGCCGCGTGACGCGATCGCGCTGGCTTTCGGCCACCAGATCGATTTCCTCACCGGTAACGCGGTGTCGCTGCGTGACCGCGTCGGCGCGGCCCTGCCCGCGTGGAGCGAATCCGACCCGCATTACGCCAACCTGCTCGGGATGTACGCGTTCGGATTGGAGGAGTGCGGCCATTGGGAGAAGGCCGAACAGGTCGGGCTGCACGCGATGGCGCTGGACTCCACCGATGTGTGGAGCATCCACGCCGTCGGCCACACCCACGAGATGCGGGCGCGGTTCTCCGACGGCATCGCGCTGTTCGACCGGCGCCGGGACGCCTGGGACACCGGGAACCTGCTGCGCGGCCACATCTGGTGGCACTACTGCTTGTTCCTGTTGGAAGCCGGTCAGCACGAGCAGGCTCTCACGATCTACGACACGGTGCTGGCGCCGAACGGATCCGAGACCCTTCGCGATGTCGTCAACGCCGCGAGCCTGCTGTGGCGGCTCTACCTGGACGGCACGCACGACGTGCCCCGGTGGCAGGCGCTCGCGCAGACCTGGCCGTCGCGGATGACGATCCCGTTCAGCGCCTTCAACGACATGCATGCCGTCATGTGTTACGTCGGCGCCGGCGAGGACAAGGCCGCGGAGCAGTTGATCGCTGACCGTCGTCGCTACGTCGGCGATGCGCCGGGCCACGTCACCAATGCCGCGATGACCGCGCACGTCGGCCTGCCCGTGTGCGAGGCCCTCCTGGCGTTCGGGCGGGGGCGCTACGCCGAAGCCGTCGACCTGCTGTGGCCGCTGCGCCGCCGCGTGCACGAGTTCGGCGGCAGCCACGCGCAGCGCGATGTCGTGCAGCGGACGCTCGTGGAGGCCGCCGTCCGGGCCGGGCGCACGGACCAGGCCAGGCTGCTCGTCGGCGAACGCGTCAGCCTGCGCCCCGACAGCCCCTACAACCAGCTCAAGCTCAGCCAGCTCACCACCGACTAGTCCACTGTGGACACATCGGTGCGCTCGCCAATGACGCGTTTGGTGCGTTGAACGCCCTGAATGAGTCATTGAGGGCGCCCAAGTACCCCAATGACTCATTCAGGTACTTCCAACGTGCTGAATGAGTCATTGAGGTGCTTCGCGAGCCCGCGTTGTGCTGGCCTCCACGAACCCGTGCCTCTCGTGGTGGGTACACATATCGGGCGTCCGTGGCACTCAAAACCCACGTTATGAGGCCGAAACGAGGGGGTTTGCCCTGAACGGGTCGTTCAGGGACCTCAACGCCCCGAACGACCCGTTCAGGGAACCCAACGCCCCCAACGACTCGTTCAGGGCACTGGAGTACCTCAATGACTCGTTCAGGGCATAAACGCTGAGGGTTGGGGGACTTGAAGACCTGGAAAGCCGGCAAGGGGCGAGGGTGTCGGTGGCGGCGGGTAGCGTCCTGAGCTGTGAAGGAACGCATCCAGGAACTCGCTGACCAGCTCGTGGCGCTGCGCGATGCCTACTACCGGGCGGAGCCGTTGGTCTCCGACGCGGAGTACGACGCGATCGAGGACGAGCTGCGCGGCCTGATCGCGGCGAACCCGGACCTGGCACCCGTTCCGAACCCGCTGGACCAGGTCGGCGCGCCCGCGGTGCTGCACGAGCCGGTCCGGCACTCGCGGCCGATGCTGTCGCTGGAGAAGGCGACCACGCCCGAGCAGGTCGCGGGTTTCTTCGCGCGGTTCCCCGGTCAGCCGGTCGCGGTCATGCCCAAGCTCGACGGCCTGTCGCTGGCGCTGGTCTACGACGACGGCAGGCTGTCCAGGGCGGTGACCCGCGGGGACGGTACGACCGGCGAGGACGTGACCACGCTGGTGCGCGCGCTGACGGCCGGGGTGCCGGAGCGCGTCGACGCGCCGGGCCGGGTCGAGGTGCGCGGCGAGGCGGTCATGCTGCGCTCCACCTTCACCGCCTACAACGCGGAGCACGCGGACAAGCCGCTGATCAACCCGCGCAACGCCGCGGCGGGCACCTTGCGGGCCAAGGACCCGGCGACAGTGGCCGGACGGAACCTCCAGTTCTTCGCATTCGACCTGCACACCGATCCGGACAGCACCGACGCCGACCTCGAACGCGCGTTGGGCACGCTCGGGTTCACCGCCGCGGCCATGCGCCGGTGCGCCGACGCCGAAGCCGCGCAGCACGTGATCGCGGAGATCGAGCAGCAGCGCAACGACCTCGACTACGACCTCGACGGCGCCGTGCTGCGGTTGGCCGATCGGGACGCGTACGCCGCCGCGGGGACCCGGTCGAACTCGCCGCGCGGCGCGCTGGCGTACAAGTTCGCCGCCGAGGAGAAGACCACGCTGCTGGCCGACGTGGTCTGGGACGTGGGCAAAACCGGCAAGATCGCCCCGGTCGCCAAGCTGGAGCCGGTGTTCGTCGGCGGCACCACGGTCACCAGGGCGACGCTGGCCAACCAGGAGGTGATCCGCGCCCGCGGCATCAAGATCGGCGACACCGTGCTGGTGCGCCGCGCGGGCGATGTGATCCCGTTCGTCGCCGGGGTGCTCGACCCCGAGAAGCGCACGGGCGAGGAGCGGGAGATCGTGCCGCCCACCGCGTGCCCGTCCTGCGAGCAGCCGCTGACCGAACAGGGAAACAGCCGGGAACTGTTCTGCACCAACATGTCCTGCCCCGCGCAGACGGTGCGGCGGTTGATCCACTGGGCGTCGCGCGCCGCGGCGGACATCGACGCCATCGGCCAGGTCTGGATCGACCGGCTCGCCGAGGCGGGGCTCCTGGAGCGCCCGTCGGACTTCTACGCGCTGACCAAGGAGCGGTTGCTGGAGTTCGACCGCATCGGCGAGACCTCGGCGACGCGCATGATCGAGTCGATCGACACCAGCCGCCGGGTCGGCCTGCGCAGGGCGCTGATCGGGCTGGCCATCCCGATGGCCTCCGACGGCACGGCGGCCCGGCTGTGCCGCGCGGGCTTCGGTTCCCTGGAGGAGGTCGCCGACGCCGGAGTCGACGCGCTGGTGGCCGTCGACGACATCGGCCCGAAGGTCGCGGCCTCACTGGTCGAGCACCTCGCGCGGCTGCGGCCGGAACTGGAGCGGCTGCGCGAGGCCGGCGTCTCACTGGACGTGCGCGAGGAGGACCTGCCCGCGGTCGTCGCGGCCGGTGCGCCGCTGGCGGGCAACACGGTGGTGATCACCGGGGCGATCAGCGACCCGCGCTCCGGTGAGAAGGTCCCCCGGCCTACCTTCCAGCGCCTGTGCGAGAAGGCGGGCGCCGCGGCCGCGTCGTCGGTCTCGGCGAACACCGACCTGCTGATCACCGGCGCCGGGGTCGGCGAGAGCAAGCTCGCCAAGGCCGAGAAGCTCGGCGTCGAGGTCGTCGACCAGGGCGAGATCTGGCAGCAGCTGATCGCGGCCAACATCGTCTGAGCGGAGAACCGGTGGACCTGCTCTTCGTCACGCTGGCCGGGCACGGCCACATCACCCCGACGCTGGCCCTGGTGGCGGAGTTGGCCGAGCGCGGCCACCAGGTCGACTACGCGACCGGGGCCGAGCACGCCGACGCGGTCACCGCGGCGGGCGCGAGCTGGGTGGAACTGCCCGCGCTGCCGCCGTTCCGCCCGACCGGCCAGAACGTCATGGAGTCCTGGTTCCGGCACTACTTCGCGGCGATGCGCGCGACCTACCCGGTCCTGCTCGACCGCTGCCGGGCCGACCGGCCCAAGGTGATCTGCTACGACGCGACCAACTGGCCCGCGCGGGTGGTCGCCGAGAAGCTGGGCATCCCGGCCGTGCGCTGCGTGCCGCACCTGGCGTCCAACGACTCCTTCAGGTTGATGGAGCCCGAGGAGACCCGCGTCATCGAGCCCGACTGCGCGCGGTTCGCGGCCGAGCACGGGGTCGCGCTGGACGTGTCGGGCGTCCTCGACCTGCCGGAGCGGCGGAACCTGGTCTTCGTGCCCCGCGAGTTCCAGCCGGCCGGGGACACCTTCGACGAGACGTTCCACTTCATCGGCCCGTTGATCGGGCGCCGCGACGCCGAACCCTGGGCGCCGCAGCACGACGACCTGCCACTGCTCTACGTCTCGCTCGGCTCGATCATGGCCGACCCGGCGTTCTACCGGGCGTGCGTCGACGCGTTCGGCGACGGGGCGTGGCAGGTCGCCATGACCGCGCGCGACGTGGGGCCGGTCCCCGCCACCTTCGACGTGCAGGGCTGGTTCCCGCAACCCGTTGTCCTGCAACGGGCCCGGGTGTTCGTCACGCACGCCGGGATGAACTCCACGATGGAGGCGCTGCACCACGGCGTTCCGTTGGTCATGGTGCCGCAGACCCCGGAACAGGTGGCCAACGCCGATCGCGTCGAGGAGCTCGGCCTGGGAGAACGCTTGCGGGACAACGAAGATCTGCGCGCGGTGGTCGAACGGGTGGCGAACAGCGGCACCATCCGGGGCAACCTCGACCGGATGCGCGCCGCGATCCGCTCGGCCGGTGGTGCCGAGCGCGGCGCGGACCTGATCAGCGACCGTGCGCGGTGTCCCGCTGATCCGGAGAAAGACCCACCGCACGGATAACGATTCGGCAGCCCCGTGTCGCGGTGTCCCGTTGACTTGAGGGATGACCAATCGCGATTTCACCGCGCTGTGGGTGGGACAGGCGCTGTCGCAGCTGGGCACGAGCGTGTCGGCGTTCGCGTACCCGGTGATCGTGTTGGGGCTCACCGGTTCCGCGGTCGCGGCCGGATCGGTGGCTGCGGTGTCTGCGGCCACCGCGTTCGCGCTGCGGCTGCCCGCCGGGGCCTGGGTGGACCGGTGCGACCGGCGCAGGGTCATGGTGCTCAGCGACGCGGTGCGGGCTCTCGCGTTGACCAGCCTGCTGATCGTCGACATGGCCGACGCGCTGACCTTGCCGCACATCCTGGCGTGCGCGGCGGTCGAATCCGCGTTCGGCGTGCTGTTCGGCCCCGCCGAAGCTGCTGCACTGCACCGGATCGTGCCCGCCGACGAGGTGCGGCTCGCCGTGGCCCGCAACCAAGCGCGCAGCCACCTGGCGGGGCTGCTCGGGCCGTCGCTGGGCGCGGTCCTGATCAGCGCGGGACGCGGGCTGCCGTTCGCTGCCGATGCGATCTCCTACGCGTTGTCGTTGGTGTGCGTGCTGTCGCTGCGCACGCCCCTGCCCGCACCACGGCGGCGCCGCGCACGCGGAGGCGGTCTGCACTGGTTGTGGCGGGACCGGTTCCTCCGCTTCGCCGTTCCGTGGTGTGGAGCGGCCTGCGCCGTGTTCAGCTCCATCGGCATCGTGGTGCTTGTGCTTGTGCAGCAAGGCGGAGCGACCACGGTGCAGACGGGTGCGACGTTCTCGATCACCGCGGCCGGTGGGGTTCTCGGCGCGGTGCTCGCCCCGTGGTTGCAGCGGAGGCTCGCTCCGGCCCGGACCCTCGTCGTCTTCGGCTGGGTGGCGGCGACGGTTACACCGCTGCTGCTGGTCACCGACTCCCCCTATCTCATCGGCGGCATCGGCGCGCTCGCTTTCCTCATGGCACCCGCGGTGAACGCCGTGATCTTCGGCCACATCACCGCGACCGCTCCCGACGAGCTCCAAGGTCGGGCACACGCCGCGGCGATGCAGGTGATCATGTTCCTGACGCCCGTCTCTCCCCTGCTCGCCGGACTACTGTTGGACTCGGTCGGCCCGGGCGCCACCGTGTGCGCCTACGCCGCGATCTTGCTTCTGCTCGCCGTGACGGCGACATCGGTGCTGGAAAGGACGCGTGACCGTGGCACGAGTACTCGTGATCGGACTCGACCCCGCCAAGATCGAGGGCTGGGACCCGGAGCCGGTGCAGGCGGCGCTGGCGCGCGGCCAGGCCCGCTTCGATGATCACGGCATCGAGGCCGACATGTGCCTGGTGGCGCTCGACGAGAACCCCGAGGCGACGATCGTGGAGTCGCTGACCAGCGCGGACTACGCGTGCGTGGTGGTCGGCGGCGGCATCCGCAAGCACGAGCCGCTGCTCGAGCTCTTCGAGAAGGTGGTCAACCTGGTCCGGCAGCACGCACCGGACGCGGCCATCGCCTTCAACAGCGGCCCGGAGGACAGCGCGGACGCCGCGCTGCGATGGCTGCGCCAGGAGTGAGTGCGCGGGTGTAGTGGCGGTGTAGCGAGCGTGCGCACCGTTGGTGGAGACATCACGCAGTGATCTCTCCACAGGAGGAAATCCATGCGCACCAAGAGAATCTGCCAGACGGTCGGGCTCGCGGCCGCACTGGCCCTCGGCGGAGCGGTCGGTCCGGCGTTCGCGGAGCCGGGCGCGCCCGCCACCGACCTCGCCAGCATCGTCACCGCCGCCGACATCGCCAATCCCGCGTTCGAGGACACGGCGGCACAGCCCGCCGACACCGGTGATGTCGGCACCACGCAGACCGCCGCAGGTGCCATCCGGTGGTTCTCCAGCCGCAAGGGCAGCACCGCCTACGAGGGCTACTGCGAGCGCGCGGTGCGCCTGGCCTGGGCTCGCAGCACCCGTCACCCCAGCGCGATCGCGCACTGGAAGTCCAACACCGACGGCAAGCGGTACAACAAGGGCAGGCCGCCCGCGGGCGCCTTCGTGTTCTGGAACATCAGCAAGTACGGCCACGTCGGGATCGCCGACGGCAAGGGCGGCTTCTGGGCGACCAACGTCAACAACCGCATCGGCCACGCGACCTCGGTGAACTACTTCCGCAACTACCTCGGCTGGAAGTACGGCAACAGCAAGTGAGCGCCACGCGCGCGGCGCCGGTCAGGGAGGAAGCCGGCGCTGCGCGCGCTCCGACTGCTCCAGCAGCACGAGCCCCTCGGCCTCGCCCTGAAGGTTCCCGGTCTGGCGGAACACCTGGAGCGCGCGGTCGCCGACGCCGCGCGCCTGGACCGTCTCGCCCATGGCGAGCAGGGTCTGGCCGATGCCGAGCAGCGCGTAGGCGGTGCACCGTTCGTCATTGATCGATTCCAAAATGGACAGTGCTTTTCTCAGGCAGGACAACGACTCTGTCAGGTTGTCGATGATCCTGTGCAGCGTTCCGAGCTCGGTCAGCACCTTCGCTTCCCGGTGCTCGTCGCCGATCTCCCTCGCCAGGGTGAGCGCCTCGCCGAGCCACTGCCTGGCCGCCGCGGTCTCACCGAGCAGCGCGTGCACGGTGCCGATCGAGTTGAGCATCTGCCCCTGGGCGCGGAACTCGCCCGTCCCGACGAATCCGGTCAACGCGCGGCGGTAGAAACCGAGCGCTTCGGTGGCCCGTCCGCGCACCCTGGCCACGGTTCCCAACCCGGCCACGGCGAACGCCGAACCGAGACGATCACCGAGTTTTCCGTACAACGCGGCACTTTCGGCCATGTCGCGCTCAGCTTCGGCGTATTCGTCGTGGTACAGGTGGACTTGGCCGAGCCCGCGCAACAACGCGGCCTGCCCGCTCAGGTCACCACTGGCCCGCGCAGCGGTGAGCGCGCGTTCATGACCGCGACGCCAGTCCTCGTAATGGCAACGCAGATCGAAGAACGGCACGGCGGCTGCCGTCAGGCGCCACGCCAGGTCGCTCAGTCCGGCTCGCACGGCCAGTTCGACCCCGGCGTTCAACGCCGTGCGTTCGCCCTCGAACCAGCGCAGCGGATCGGCGACGAGCGCCCGTGCCTGCCCGGGTTCCGGATTCCAGTTCGCGGGCGGAGTGGTGATCGCACCGAAAGCCGTGGGCAGCCCGGCGGCGGCGAGCTGTGTCAAGGACAGCAACGCTTCCAGCGCCCGCGCCAGGGCTTGCCGCCGCTCGTGCTCGGGTTCGCCCCGCGCGACTTCGGAGGCGTAGTAACGCAGCAGGTCGTGCAGGCGGTAGCGGGGCTGGCCGATCGCGTCCGCACCGACCAGTTCCACCAGGTTCGCGTCGACCAGGCAGTCCAGCGCCTCGTGCGCGCGCCGCTGGTCCAGGACGGCCTCCACCGCCCAGCTCGCGAAGTCCTGTCCGCCGAGCGCGGCCAGCCTGCCGAAGGCGAGCACGGCCAGCCGCGGCAGTTGCCGCACGCTGAGCTCGAAGCTGGAGCGCACACCGAGGTCCCCGACGCGCAGTTCGCTGAGCCGGTTGGACTCGTCGCTGAGCCGTTCGCGCAACGTGCGCAGGTTCCACGCCTGGCGCCCGGCCAGCCGCGCTCCGGCGATCCGGATCGCCAGCGGGAGGTAGCCGCAGAACCGCACGATCGTCGCGGCCTCCTCCGGTTCCGCGCGCACCCGCTCGGCGCCGACGATGCCCGCGAGCAGGGAGATCGCCTCGTGCGCGCCGAACACGTCGAGTTCGAGGTGCCGGGCTCCGGCGAGCTCCACCAGCCTGCCCCTGGTGGTGATCAGCACCGCGCAGGCCCCGTCGCCCGGCAGCAGCGGCTGGACCTGCTCCGCGGTCGCGGCGTCGTCGAGCAGGAGCAGCACCCGGCGACCGGCCAGGCGGGACCGCAGCAGCGCCGAGCGCGCGGCGAGACCGGTCGGCAGCGCCGCGCCGATGACGCCGAGGGCGAGCAGGAAGTCGGTGAGCACGTCGGCGGGGTCCCGCGGCGTGGACCCGGTCGCGCCGAGGTCGACGTAGAGCTGGCCGTCGGGGAACCGCTCGCGCAGGCGGTGCGCCGCGTGCAGGGCGAGCGCGGACTTCCCCGCGCCCGGTGATCCGGCCACCACGGCGACGACTGGTGCTTTTGGCTCAGCGGCTAGGATTTCTTCGAGTTCGCGCAGATACGCCCGCCTGCCGGTGAAGTCGGCGACGTCCGGGGGCAACTGGCGCAGCGGGCTCAGTTGCAGTGCCTCGGCCTCCGGCTCGACCGGCGGCCCCGGTTCCTCGTCGCTGAGCACGGTGGCGTGCGCCGCGCGCAGTTCCGGCCCTGGTTCCACGCCGAGGTCGGCGACCAGGCGCTCCCGCACCGAGGCGTAGGCGCCGAGGGCGTCGGCCCGCCGCCCGGAACCGTTGAGCGCGAGCATGTACTGCTGCCACAGGCGTTCCCGGTAGGGATGGCGGTCCAGCAGCACGAGGAGCTCGGCGATGGCCTGATCGTGCGCGCCGAGCCTGACCTGGAGGGAGAGCCGTTCCTCGATCGCGGTGAGCCTGCTCTCCAGCAGCCTGCCGATCTCGGCCGCCCACTGCTCGGCGGCGGGCAGGTCCTCCAGCGGATCACCGCTCCACAGCGCCTCCGCCCGCTGCACCAGCTCCAGCGCCCGCTGCGGGGAACCCTCCTGGCGGGCGCGGGTGGCGGCGGCCCGCAGCTCCTCGAACACCCGCGCGTCCACCGCGTCGGGGGCGAGGACCAGCGAGTAGCCGGTGTGGTGGGTGATCAGCCCCTGCTCCGGCGGGAACCCGGGTAATCGCCCGCGCAGCCGCCACACGTAGGTCTGGAGGTTGGCGTGCGCGGACGGCGGCTCCCCGCTCGGCCAGATGACCTGGACGAGCTGGTCGAACGGCACGAGCTTGTTCGCGTTGAGCGCCAGGTGCGCGAGCAGCACTCGCTGCTTGGTGCCGCCGAGGGCGACCGGTGCGCCGTCCACCGTGACCCGCAGCGGCCCCAGGAGGTGGAAGCGCGCCCCCATGGCGCTGTTGACCTCACGCGGCACGTGGCGAGGCTACAGCTCAGGCCGCGTTGCCGTGAATGATTCACAAAAGTTCTGAACGTCCTAAGTGGACTCGAACTCGGTCGCGAAGGCCCGGACGCGGCCGGTCTCCCCCGCTGTCGGCCACACCAGTCCCCAGTGCGCGTCCGGGGCGTCGCGGAACGGGACGAAGGCGATGCCCGGCCGCGCGAAGTACCGCTCGGCATGTGCGGCGAGCGGACAGATCCCTTCGCCCGCGCCGATGACGAGCAGCAACTCCTGGAACGTGCCGTAGGCGCGCCCGCGGGTCATCGGTGTGCCCTTCGGCGTCGTTTCGCTCCAGTACGCGGGTGGCGGATGGGCCGCGCGCAGCACGGTGTCCCGGCCTAGGTCCTCCAGCGTGACGAAATCCCGCCGCGCGAACGGATGTCCCGAGGCCACGGCGAGCACCATCGGCTCGGTGTGCACCACGGGTCCCGTGGTGAGGCCGTCCTCGGTCACCGGCAGCAGCATCACGGCCACGTCCGCCTCGCCCGCGCGGAGCGGGGCCAGCGGATCGTGGAACGGCGCCTCCCGGATCTCGAGCTCGCAGGCCGGGTACCTGGCACGGAAAGCGTTGAGGGGAACGGAAATCAGCTCCGCCAGCGCGGGTGCCTCGAAGCTCAGGCGCAGCGCGCCCTCGATGCCGCGGCCCGCCGTGATCGCGCGCTCGATGCCCGCGAGCAGCTGCTCGAAGGCCGGGCGGATGTCGGCCTCCAGCTGCCTGCCGATCGGGGTGAGTGCGACGCGGCGGCTCGTGCGGTCGAACAGCGGGGCGCCGATGCGGCGCTCCACCGCCTTGATCGACTGGCTCACCCTGGCCTGCGACACCCGCAGCCGCTGGGCGGTCCTGCCGAAGTGCAGTTCCTCGGCCAGCGCCAGGAAGACCTCCACGTCCCTGCGTTCCATAACCCACAGCTTATCGATCGGTGCGGACTTCGGCGTTGTTCGCCCTGGTCGGGCGGGCGAAGGTGGTCCACATGACAGATCACACGCTCGTCCGCGCCGCCGACGCCGAGGTCCTCTCCGACGCCCCCGGCAGCCTCATCACCCTGCTCGCCGACTCCGACAGCTCCGAGAAGCGGTTCACCACCAACCGCGCCACCCTCCGCCGCGGCGTTTTCGGCACGCCCGCGCACTTCCACACCCGGGCCACCGAGTTCTTCTTCGTCATCGACGGCTCGCTCCAGGTCCTCGTCCGCGATGAGCTGCACACGCTGGACAAGGGCGATTTCCTCGCCGTGCCGCCGAACGTCCCGCACGCCTTCGGCCCGGCGAAGGACTCCGACGCCGACGTGCTGGTGGTGTTCACCCCCGGAATGGACCGCTTCGACTACTACCGGCTGCTCGACCGCGTCGCGCGCGGAGCGGCCGATCCCAAGGAGATCGCCGAGTCCTCGCAGCACTACGACAACCACTACGTCGACAGTCCACTGTGGAGGAAGGCCCGCGCCGACGCCGCGGTGTGACCGTCGTTCGCCCGTCTTCAAGTACCCCCCACCCCCCTCCCAGAGGTCTTTAACCGCCCCCAACCCTCCTCGGAGCCAGCCGGGGTTGGGGGCAGTTTGAGACTGCGTGGAGGGGGGTTGGTAGTACTTGAAGACGCCCCGACTACGCGCTGCCAGGCATCGGCGGGCTCGGAGTTCGTAGGTCTTGACGTGGCGCGGCGTTCGACCGAGGGCTGTCCTCGGCCGAACGAACGCTTCCCTTTTCGGCCGCGACCGAGGATGTTCATTAGCTAAGCTAAGAACAATTCGGAGCGCAGATGGACATCATCGGTTTGCTCGCGGCCGTGCTCACCACGGGCTGCTGGCTCCCGCAACTGGCACGGTCCTGGCGGACCCGGTCGACCGCCGACATCTCCTGGGCGTACATCTTCACCTTCGGGCTCGGCATCTCCCTGTGGCTGACCTACGGGCTGGTGCGCGCGGACGTCCCGCTCATCGCCGCCAACGCCGCGATCATCACCGCGCTCGCCGCGTTGTCGGTCATGAAGGTGGTGTTCGAGCGGACAGTCCCGGAGCGCTCCTGAACGGATCAGCCCTTCATCCTCGCGAACATGCCCGCCTCGTAGGAACCCGCCGGGTTGCGCACGATCACGTTGATCCGGTTGGCCGCGTTGATCAGCGCGACCAGCAGGACCAGCGCGGCGATCTGGTCGTCGTCGTAGTGCTCGCGCGCCCTGGCCCAGGTCTCGTCGGACACTCCGTGGTGGGTGTCGGCGAGCCGCGTGCCCTCCTCGGCGAGCGCCAGCGCGGCGCGCTCGGCCTCGGTGAACACGGTGGCCTCGCGCCAGGCCGCGACCAGGTGGAGCCGGACCGAGGTCTCGCCCGCCGCCGTGGCCTCCTTGGTGTGCATGTCGGCGCAGAAGCCGCAGCCGTTGATCTGGCTGGCGCGCAACGACACCAGCTCCTGGGTGGCCTTCGGCAGCGGTGACTCCTCCAGCAGCATGCTCATCCCGGCGAACCGCTTGGTGAACTTGGCGGCGACCGCGTTGTCGAACAGGTTGATGCGAGCGTCCATGGTCTCGTCCTCACTCGTGGTGTTGCACTGGACGAACACCAGATGCCGGTGCCCCGCGCCCTGTGACAGCGCGGCGGAGTGACGCGCGCCAC
Organism: Allokutzneria sp. A3M-2-11 16; assembly: GCF_024213555.1. Classification (GTDB taxonomy): domain Bacteria; phylum Actinomycetota; class Actinomycetes; order Mycobacteriales; family Pseudonocardiaceae; genus Allokutzneria. The sequence goes on from NZ_JANAVO010000015.1 coordinate 55,671, forward strand.
GCCGTCCGGCTGTCACACCGCGGGAGGTCCTGGCGTCTGGTGGGAGACACAGCCCAGAGCGAGGAGACAGGCATGGCGCGCGATCCGGCCACCGAAGCGTTCGTCACCCACCGGAACCTGCTGTTCACGGTCGCCTACGAGATGCTCGGTTCGGCCGCGGACGCGGAGGACGTCCTCCAGGAGACCTGGCTGCGCTGGGTGAACGTCGACCTCGGCACGGTGCGGGACCGGCGCGCGTACCTCGTCCGGATCACCACCCGCCAGGCGCTCACCCGACTGCGGGCGCTCGGCCGCCGCAAGGAGTCCTATGTCGGGCCCTGGCTGCCCGAGCCGCTGCTGACCACGCCCGACGTGGCCGAGGACGTCGAGCTGGCCGACAGCGTCTCGATGGCCATGTTGCTGGTGCTGGAAACGCTCGCGCCGACCGAGCGGGCCGTGTTCGTGCTCCGCGAGGTGTTCGACTTCGGCTACGACGAGATCGCCGAGGCCGTCGACAAGAGCCCCGCCGCGGTCCGCCAGATCGCCCATCGCGCGCGGGCCCACGTCGCCGCGCGCCGCCCTCGCGCGGTCACCTCCGCGGACGAGGCCCGAGGCGCGCTGGACGCGTTCCAGCGAGCGGTCGAAACCGGTGATCTGCAAGGGCTGCTCGACATCCTCGCTCCCGACGTCGTGCTGCTCGGTGATGGCGGCGGCATCAAGCAGGCCGTTCCCCGCCCGATCGTCGGAGCCGACAAGGTGGCGCGCCTGCTGGCCGCCGGGCTGGGCCGGGTCGCCGAGGCGATCTCGCTGGAACGGGTCCAGGTCAACGGATTCCCGGCGCTCCTGGTCCGGCTCGACGGCCAGCTGGACAGCGTCATGGCGGCGCACGTCGAAGACGGGCTGATCACCGGGCTCTACGCCGTGCGCAACCCGGAGAAGCTGTCCCACATGGACCGCGAGACCTCACTGCGCCGGTGACCTACCGGCGGAACCACCTCGTCGCAGATCCTGCCGCTGACCACGAAGCCACCGTGCCCGGTGCCGCGCGGGTTGAACTTGTACTTCCCCTCGAACGTCGCCCCGCCCCCGGGCGTCTTGAGCGAGAAGGTGTGCCAGCGCCCGGTATCGGCGGCCGCGAAGGTGAGCGCGCCGACAGCGGCGACAGCGCTCACGGCGGCCGGGACACGTGTTTGATCACCGTGTTTCTTCCCCCATCCGGTGTTCGGGCAACCGTTTCCGGCCGCCGGGACGAAGCCTACGAAGCACCGGGAACGCCGATCCACGCCTTTGCACCTCACCGCAAAGCATCCTGAATGTCCACACTGGACAGCTCGGGAGACGCTGTGCTTGCCTGGCCGTGTCCCGCAAGTCCCCCAGCACTCCGCCCACCAAGTAAACTCTGTCCCATGCCCCACACGCGCCCGTCCACCCCATCCCCCCGCGCGCGCCGTCTAGAGAACCCCGTTTCGTACTCATAACGGGAAAAAGAGCGCTCCAAAAACCCGTTTTGAGTACGAAACGGGGATTTGGGCTGCCCAGGTGATGTTCTGGGGAAGGGTAAGGGGGCGTTGCGGGCGTTGGGGGCCACTGGCAGGACGCGGACTAGTCGGAACATGAGAAGGAGAGCCTGTGAGCCAGCACCACCTCCGGCCGGAGGGTCTGCCCCCGGTCAACGGCTACAGCCACGTCGTGGCCACCACAGGCACGATGATCGTGGTCTCCGGCCAGGTCCCGGTGAACGGCGCGGGCAGGTTCATCGGGCGCGACGACCCGGAAGCCCAGATGCGGCAGGTGTTCGCCAACCTCGCGATCGCGCTCGCCGCGGCCGGGGCGACCATGGACCACCTGGTCAAGCTCACCGTGTACCTGACCGACCTCGCCGATCTGGACGTCTTCCGGCGCGTGCGCGACGAGCACATCTCGCACGAGAACCCGCCCGCCAGCTCACTGGTGCAGGTCAGCGGACTGGTCAATCCGGCGTTCCGCGTGGAGATCGACGCGCTGGCCGCCATCTGACCTCGGGGGTTTGTCGTGGTCAACGGTCGCTGGGGCGGGGGTTGGGTGTACTTGAAGACGCCGGAACTCACGCTGCGGTGACCGATTCGGTGGAGTGGGCTTGGGTGCGGCGGCGGGTGGGGGTGCGGTCGAGCCACCACTGCGCGATCAGCAGCGGGATCGTCCAGCCCAGCCAGGCCGACACCGAGCCGATGGCGTGCATGAACGCGATCTCGCTGCCGCCGAAGGTGGTGGCGATCCGCGGTTCCAGCGCGACGGCGGCCAACGCGGACCACAGCCGGTTGGTGATGATCGACATGGTCAGCGCGAAGCTGCGGATCATCCACCTGCGGTGCTCCGCCATCCGCCGTTTCCGCGCGCTGATGACGCCCATGGCCGTGGTGCCCAGCCACAGCGCCGCCAGGAGAACGTGGCTGACCATCGCCACCGGGCCGAACGGTGTGTTCACCCCGACGACGAACCCGAGCACCCCGGCGGGCAGCACTCCCGCGAACACGTAGACCCGGCCGATCCTCCGGTGCAGCGCCAGGTCGCGGCTGCGCAGCCACGGCCAGATCTGCAGGCAGCACGTCACCATCGCGATCGAGCCGAAGATGATGTGCGAGACCAGGATCGGGTAGTACGCGGGAAAGTCCGGCGGCGACGGCAGCCTGGACCGCGCGGGGTCGAGGCTGAGGTAGCCGGGCAGTGAAACCACCAGGAAGACCAGCACCACCAAGGCGAGCGGAGCCATCCAGGGCCTGCGCAACATCGTGTTCTCCCACCAGAAGTCGTGGCTTCCGACGGTAGGAACCGGGAGCTCTCCGCGCTCTGGTGCTGGCCGCCGCACCGGGGTGGGGTTGCCCCTACCGGAGCGCGGTGTGGTCGCGCGCGAAGTCCCGTGCATGTCCACGCATGAAAACGCTTGCCGGACAAGGAAAATGCTGTTCAAGCGCGTCGCACCGGGCGGCTCCGCGTGCGACGATCCTGCGATCGACCACCGGAGGGCTGGATGAGCGAGACGAAACCGTTGCCGCGCTTCGCGATCGGGCCGGTGGCGCTCGTCGCCGCGGTCCAGGCGGTCGTGCTGACGGCGGTGTCCGGGAGGTACGGCTTCCACCGCGACGAGCTGTACTTCCTGTCCTCCGGGGAGCACTTGGACTGGAGCTACGTCGACCACCCGCCGCTCACCCCGCTGCTCGCCAAGATCGCCGCGACGCTGTTCGGCGCCACCCCGAGCGGGTTGCGGATCGTGGCGACGCTGATCGGCGCGGCGGTCGTGGTGGTGGTCGCGCTGGTCGCGCGTGAGCTCGGCGGAGACCGGGCGGCGCAGCTCCTCGCCGCGGCGGCCACGTCGGTGTCGACGTACGTCCTCGTGGTGACGCACATGCTGTCCACCTCGACCTTGGACCTGTTGGTGTGGACCGTGATCGGCCTGCTGGCGCTCCGACTGTTCCGCGCCGGCGACGCCCGCCTGTGGGTGGCGATCGGCGCGGCGATCGGAGTCGGACTGGCCAACAAGTGGTTGGTGCTGCTGCTGGTTTCGGTGCTGGGCGTCGCGGTCCTGCTGGTCGGGCCGCGATCGGTGCTGCGCACCTGGTGGTTGGCCGGCGGAGTCGCGGTGACGACGGTGCTGGCCCTCCCACTGGTGATCTGGCAGGTCGCTCACGGGTTCCCGATGCTGACCGTGGCTTCGGGCATCAGCTCGCACGACGGCCTCAAGAACCGGCTCTTGTTCGTCCCGCAGCAGGTGACCTACCTGTTGCCCGTGCTCGTGCCGGTGTGGATCGCGGGCATGGTGCGCCTGTGGCGAGATCCCGCGCTGCGCTGGGCGCGAGCGCTGCCGATGGCCTATCTCGTGCTGTGCGCGGCGCTGTTGGTGCTGGGCGGAAAGCCGTACTACTCGATGCCCCTGTTGCTCCTCCTGGTCGCGGCGGGCGCCGAACCGACCACGCGCTGGTTCGCCACCAAGCGGCCCGTGAAGCGCGCGCTCAGCGGTGCGGTCGTGGCAGTCTCCGTCGCCCTCTCCTTCATGATCGCGCTCCCGCTGCTTCCCCCCGATGCGCTCGGCGGCAGCCCCGTCATGGCCGTGAATCGGGAGCAGGCTGAACAGATCGGCTGGCCGGGGTTCGCCGCGAACGTCGCGAGCGTGTGGCAGCGCATCCCACCCGAGCAGCGCGACAAGGCCGTGATCCTCGCCAGGAACTACGGCCAGGCGGGCGCGCTCGACCGCTACGGCGCCGAACACGGCTTGCCCAGGACGTACTCGGGGCACATGTCCTTCGCCGACTGGGGACCGCCGCCGGACGACATGACCGGGCCCGTCCTGTTGATCGGGTTCACGCCGATACCACAAGACGGATTCACCGGGTGCCGCGAGATGGCCCCGCACGACAACGGGATCGACCTCGACAACAGGGAGCAGGGCACGCAGATCGCGCTGTGCGAGGCCACGACGACGGCGTGGTCCGAGCTTTGGCCCACCCTGCGCCGCTTCTACGTCACGTGACGCCTGATCACTTCTCGTGCATCCAGGCGAGCGAGGTCCGTGATTCGCGGATGCGCCACCCCACCGCCGTCCGCACCGCGGTGCAGGCCAGTCGCAGACCGCTTGTCCGGTGGGGCGCCTGGCCGTCGCGGTAGAAGTACACGAGCGAGTTCGCCGTGGCAGCCGCCTGGTCGCCGTCGACGTCCACCAGCAGATCAGTGGTCAGGTGCTGGGTGTGCTCCCCCGCGACCTCGGCCCCTCGCAGGAAGCCGACGAGGTTGTCGACGCCGTGGAGTTCGCCGTTGCGGGGCGAGTACACCGCCACGTCCTCGGCGAAGACGGTGTCCGCGTCCCCCCACCGCTTCTCGTCGAGCAGGTGCGCGAGGCGGCTGAACAGGTCGGCGATCTCGATCCGGTCGGCGACCACGACATCCTCTTTCATTCGGGCTCCTAACGTTGGTCTCGCCAACGATATGGGATGGTGTCAGGGAAGGACACCCCTGCTCGCCTGGCCGCGCGGCTCCCACTACCGCTTCCAGCCGAGGATCGCCAGACCTTGACCCATCTGGCTCAGGCGTCGCGGCGCAGGTCCTGGATCTCGGGGAGTCGCTGGAAGCCGCCCGACGCGTAGGTGGCGACGGCGCCGACGTTGGAGCTCGGCGTGCAGACAAGCGCGCTCGACGACCCCAGCTCCCGCAGTGCGGCCGCCGCGGCGACTGTGATCGCCTTGCCGTAGCCGTGTCCCCGGTGGTCCCGGTGCACGCCCATCGGCTCAAGCAACCCGGGCTTTCCCGGACCGGCCGACCACACCGCTACCGCCGCCACCGCGTTGTCCCGCTCGTCGCGCGCGATGAGACTCCGTGCGTCGGCGTACGGCGAACCGGCCGCCATCGCGTGCCAACGCTCTTCGGTGAACGTCGACTTGTCGAACGATGCCCGGATGACCCCAGCCCAGGCGTGCGCCTGATCCGGCCCGACCACCTCGATCCGCACACCCGGGTCCTCGACAGGCGCCGCCAGATCCCGGCTCAGCGGCGTCCACGGCTCGTCGACGTCCCAGCCGTCCTCGGACAGCAAGTCCTTGAACAGCGCGCCTTTCCGGGCCTCGAGGTACACCTTCCCCTCGGGCAGCACGGTCATGTCGTGACGGAGCCGCTGTGCCAACTCCTCGTCTCGCAGGGCGTCCGGCGCGATCGTCATCCGCAACAGGTCGCGCCCGTCCAGCAGCCCGACAGCGAGAATCCGCCCGTCCCGGCTCCAGGTGCGGACCGCCGCGGCCGTCGCCTCCGCGCCGAACCGCCAGAACCAGCCCAGGTCCCCCGGGTGCAGCTGCATCGGCGCCCCGTCGTCCTGCCACTCCCGCAGCGCGGCCACGGCGTCGCCCAGCTCGTCGACTCCGGGTGTGCCCAACACGATCGTCATCTCCCGATGACACACCACCGCGCCCGCGGCGGCATCTCGTTTTCCGCCGGCGGCTCGACGCGCCCCTGTGACCACCGGTGAACGCGCGTGTTCCGCGAGCCACGTCAATTCCGTAATTTGAAAAGTTCAAGCCGTCTCCGCCACACCCTGGGTTAGGCTGGCGCCGTATCCTCGACCTGATGGGCGGTAATCTTGTCTCTCTCGCTTGAGTTGCGCAGGGACGCCAATGCGGCCGAACTGCTTGACTGGTTCAAGTACATGCGGGCGAATCACCCGGTCTACTGGGACGAGTCCCGGCAGGCGTGGCAGGTATTCGGGTACGCGGATTTCGCGCACGTTGCCTCCGATCCCTCGATCTTCTCCTCGGACTTCCGCGAGGCGTTCCCGCTGACCCCGGAGACCGAGGTGCTGATGGGCCCCGGCGTCTTCGGCGGCATGGACCCGCCCGGGCACGGCCCGGTGCGCAGGCTGGTCAGCCAGGCGTTCACCCCGAAGCGGATCGCGGCGCTGGAGCCGCGCATCGCCGAGATCGCCAAGGAGCTGCTGGGCGGCATCTCCGGGGACCGCTTCGACATGGTCGAGCAGCTGGCCTACCCGCTGCCGGTGATCATGATCGCCGACCTGCTCGGCATCCCCGCCGACGACCAGGACAAGTTCCGCGACTGGGTGGACACCTTCCTGAGCAACCAGGCGATGGAGTACCCCAACTTGCCGGAGGACTTCGCCGAGACCACCGGTCCGGCCATCCAGGCGATGGTGGCCTACTTCCACGAGAAGGCCGCCGAGAAGCGGGCCGTGCGCACCAACGACGTGTTCAGCGACCTGGTGCACGCCGAGCTGGACGGCCGCAGGCTGACCGACACGGAGATCGTCGGCATCGTGGCGCTGCTGCTCTCGGCCGGCCACATCTCCAGCAGCACGCTGATCGCCAACATCATGCTCTGCCTGGACGAACACCCCGAGGCGGAGCGGGAGCTGCGGGCCGACCACTCGCTGATCCCGGCCGCGATCGAGGAGGTGCTGCGCTACCGCAGCCCCTTCAACAACATCTTCCGCATCCTCAAGCAGGACACGGAGCTGCACGGCCACAAGATGCGCAAGGGGCAGATGGTCATCGCCTGGATGGCCTCGGCCAACCGGGACGAGACAGTCTTCCCGAACCCGGACGTCTTCGACATCCACCGCGAGCGCAACCGGCACTTCAGCTTCGGCCACGGCATCCACCACTGCCTGGGCTCGGCGCTGGCCCGGCTGGAGGCCAAGGTGCTGCTGCCGATGCTCTTCGAGCGCTTCCCGCGCTTCGAGGTCGACCACGACGGCGTCGCCTTCTACGAGCCGGACGAGCTGACCGCCAAGCACGTCCCGGTGAAGGTGCGAACGTACTGAAAAAGGCACGCCTGGGGGACCCTCGGACATTTCTCCGAGGGTCCTTTCGCGTACGGGGATCGTTTAGTCGCGCACGCCGACGAAAAGGCCCCTGCCGGACGGACCTCCTTCCAGGAATTCGACGCGAAGGCCCGCCCGGACGAATGCCCGCTCGTACTCCGGGCGTTCGAAGAGCGTAATCTCGTGGACCTCGCTGAAATGCCGGATGCCGCGCTCGGCGGTGGCCACCACGTAGTGCACCTCGATCCGGGTGTGATCGTTTTCCCGGATCGAGTGGGAGACCCGCGAGATGGTCCGCCCGTCCGCCCGGACCACGTCGGCGGCGATGTAGCCGGGGGTGAAGGTCTCCGGGAACCACCACGGTTCCACCACCACGACCCCGCCGGGGGTGAGGTGGTGGGCGAAGGTGGCCACCGCGCTGTCCAGCTCCGCGGTGTCGGCCATGTGCCCGATCGAGCTGAACATGCAGGTCACAGCATCGAATTCGCGGCCAAGCGCGAAGTCGCGCATATCGCCCTGGTGCAGCCGGACCGAGGGGGTCTTGCGCCGGGCGATGCCCACCATGTCCTCGGACAGCTCCACGCCCTCCACCTCGGCGAACTCCTCGGCGAAGAACCGCAGGTGGGAGCCGGTGCCGCAGGCGACGTCGAGCAGCGACGCCGCGTCCGTGCGGTAGGTGCGGACCAGCTTCGCGATGTCGGCGGCCTCGGTCCGGTAGTCCTTGCCGCGACCCTGGTGCACCGCGTCGTAGACCTCGGCGGCTTCCTCGACGTAGTCCTCGTACGCCACGTCGTGCTCCTCTCTGCCTAGTGGCGCCGGTGCGCCTCGGTCAGCTCCTCCAGGCGGCCGACGATCGCGTTCGGGCTGGGCTCGGCGAGCATCTCCGCGCGCAACCGCTGTGCGCCTTCGCGGAACGACGGCTCGGTGAGCACCCGCGCGACCGCGTCGCGCACGCCGCGCGCGGTGACGTCGTCGGTGTGGATGGCGATGCCCGCGCCGAGGTCCTGTTGCTGCTGGGCCTTCAGCGGCGCGTCCCACAGGTTCGTCAGCATCACCTGCGGCACCCCGTGCAGCATGGCCGTGGAGTGCGTGCCCGCGCCGCCGTGGTTGATGATCACCGAGCAGGTCGGCAGCAGCGCGTTCATCGGCACGAAGTCGACGAGCCTGGTGTTGTCCGGCACGCGCGGCAGCAGCGCCTGCTGCGTCGCGTCGAGCGTGGCGACGACCTCCGCGTCGAGGTCGCCGAGCGCTTCGAGCAGGTCGCCGAGCGACACCTCGTCCTTGCCGAGGGTCTCGCGCGCGGACACGCCCACGGTGAGGCAGATCCGGGGCTTGGCGGGCGGTTCGGCGAGCCAGTCCGGGATCACCGAGGGGCCGTTGTGCGGGACGTAGCGGGTGCCCACGGTCGGCACGCCGAGGTCGAGGCGCGTGCTCGGGGCGGACGGGTCGATGGTCCACTGCCCGGTGAGCAGGTCCTCGGAGAACGCCTTCTCCTTGCCGTAGCGGGCGAGCGTCCAGGTCATCCACTCCGCGAACGGGTCCTCGCGGTGCTCCTCCGGCTGCTCGGCCATCGCGCGGAGGAACTGCTGCCGGGCCCGGGTGACCACGTCGGGCCCCCACAGCAGCCGGGCGTGCGCGGCCCCGGACACGGTGGCGGCGATCGGCGCGGCCAGGGTCATCGGCTCCCAGACGACGAGGTCCGGCTGCCAGGACAGGGCGTAGTCGGTCAGCTCGTCGATGGTGGCGTCGCCGTTGAGCGGCTCGTGGCAGAACGCGGTGATCATCGTCTGCATGCCGAGCAGGTACTCCCAGCTCAGCCGCTCCGGCCGCTGCTCGGTGAAGTCCAGGCCCTTCTGGTAGAGGCCGATGTCACCGCCGATCCTGGTGATCAGTTCGATGATCGAGTCGTCGTTGCCGACCGGGACCGCGGTCAGCCCGGTGCCGGTGATCGCGTCCACAAGGGACGGTTGGCTGGCGACGCGGACCTCGTGGCCCGCGGTCTGCATCGCCCACGCGAGCGGGACGAGGTTGTAGTAGTGGGTCTTGTGGGCGAAGGAGCTGAACAGCACGCGCATGGGTATCTCCTCGCTCAGGCCGCGGTCACGGGCAGACGGGACACCGAGCGCAGCACGGGACTGCGCCGGTTTCGCACCACCGGGCCGGTGACCCGCAGGGCGGGCAACAACTCCAGCGCGACCTCGGCCTGGAGCCGGATGAGCGGCGCCGCGAGTCCGAAGTGGACACTGCGGTCCAGCGTGGCGGCGCCACCGGCGAGGACCACGACGTGGTCGTCCGCAGCGATCTCCGCGCCCGCCAGCTCCACCGGCTCGTGCGCGACGCGGCTCTCCAGTGCCACAGGCGGGGCATCCGGAGCACCGAGGACGGCGTTGCAGATCAGTCCGGGCACGATCTCCACGGTTGTGACCGCGAGCAGCATCCCGGCGAGGCGGGTGTCCTCCGGCGCGGGTCCCGCCTGCTCCGGGGTGAGCGCGGCGAGGTGATCGGCGAAGACGCCGTGCAGTCCGTCCACCGCGCTCATGGTGCGGAGCGTGTCGGTGGCGCGCTGCGGGCACAGCACGCTGTCCAGGGTCCGGCCGAGCCCGGCGAAGTGCGCGGGGAACCGCTCATCGGTCAGCTCGAACAGGTCGGTGAGCACCGCCGCGGGCAGCCGCCGCGCGAAGTCCGCGAGGTCGAAGCTCGGACCAAGTTCGCCCAGAAGGCGACTCGCCACAGCGGAAACGCGGGAGCGCGCGTGGTCTCCGGTGACGGGCTCGATGATCGCCCGGACCCGCTCGTAGTCAGCGCGGTCGCGGTGCAGCCCGGAGTTCTCCAGCGGCAGCACGTGCTGCGCGGGGTGCGCTCCGTCCGCGCGGCGGAGCCCGAAGCGGGGATCGCCCAGCACGTCGGCGCCCAGGTCCTGGTCGGCGATCACCCAGGTGCCGTCGTCCGCGCGGTGCACCGGTCCGCGTGCGCGAACCAGTTGCTCGGTGCTGTCGTCCATGGCGCGCAACAGAAGCGCGTAGGGGTCGCCGTGTTCACCGGAGAACCAGTGCGACGCCCGCGTGAAGTGCAGTCGCCTGCCCAGCACCCGGTCGATCGCCGGCTCGGCGTCAAGGGTGGTCATCGGTCTCCTTCGAGTGCGGTCAGCCAGTCGTCGATCGTGCGGACGGCGAACTCCGCGTGCTCGCCGTTCATCGTGAAGTGGTCGCCGGGAACGTCGGCGACGGTGTGCGCGCCGGGCCACGACGAGCGCCAGTCACCGGGCCCGCTCCACTCCGCCATCGGCTCCGACGCCCGCAGCAGCAGGACAGGAGCCTTGGGGGGCAACGGTTTCCAGTCGCCGAGCAGCCTGCGGTAGGCGCCCATCGCGGTGAGCCGGGCGTCGTCGATCTCCACCGGCGCGTTGTCCAGCGCGTAGGCGGTGATCTCCTGCTGCCACACGTTCATGGCGCTCTGGTCGTTGGGCGGGAACACATCGATGGCGACGAGGCCGAGCGGTCCCCTGCCCAGCCGCTCCAGGTGGCGAGTCAGCTCGTGCGCCATGTTCGCGCCGCCGGAGTGCCCGAGCAGCACGAACGGCCCGTCCAGCGCGGCGAGCGCCTGCGCCTGGGCCTCCAGGACGGCTTCCAGGGTCGCGGGCAACGGTTCGTCCGGCGCGAACCCGGGCTGGGGCAACGCCCACACGTCCCGATCACCGCGCGCGGCGTTGGCCAGTCGGGCGAACTCGTGCGGCCCGGCCATCGCGGCGGTGCCGCAGCAGAAAACCAGGCTCGGCCGCCGCGATCCCTCGGCCAGGCGAACCAGGTCGAGGCGGTGGCCGGTGGTGAACCGGGGGCGGAAGCGGGCGAGGTCGCCGAGCACCGCGATGAACTCCTCGGCGGTGCCCTCCGCCACAGCCGTCCGGTACATCGGCGCCAGGGTGCTCGCGCGTGCGGCCGGAGCGCTGCCGAGCCGGGATTCCAGGTGTTCGGCGAGCGCCCGCGCGCAGGAGTGCTCGAACACCAGCGTCGCGGGGAGGTCGAGCCCGGTCGCTGCCTTGAGCCGATCCCGCAGCTCAACGGCGGTCAGTGAATCGAAGCCCAGCTCCTGGAACTCCCGCTCGGCTGGGATCGTCGTCTCGTCGTCGTGCCCCAGGACGCGAGCTACCGTCGTCCGCACTAGCTGCTCCAAGTCCTTCGGAGTCTCTTGTGCTACAACGGTTTCCGCAGTCTTGGGCACGAGTTCTTCGATCAGCGGGCGAGCGCGCAGCGCGGTGAAGCCCACGGCGAAGCGCGACCAGTCCACGTCGGCGACGGCGATCGTCGTGTCGTCCTGTTCCAGGGCGATGCGCAGCTCAGCGAGGGCGCGCTCCGGGTCCATGGTGCCGAGCCCACGTCGGCGCAGGTACTCGCCCCCGGCGCCCGCGGCCATTCCGTCGCCGTCCCACAGGCCCCACGCCACCGACACCGCGTGCAGCCCGCGCGAGCGGCGCTGCTGGGCGAGTGCGTCGAGGAACGCGTTGGCGGCGCCATACGCGCCCTGGCCGCCGCTTCCCCACACGCCGGAGGTGGACGAGAACAGCACGAACGAGGTTTCCGGATCGTCAACCAAGTCGGACAGGTGTTGCGCACCAAGGGTCTTGGCAGCGAGCACGTCGACGAACTCGGCTTCCGTCATCTCGGCGACCGGCGTTGTCTGGGCGACGCCCGCCGTGTGCACGACCGTCCTCATAGGACCGTGGTCCCGGATCACGGCCGCTACCGCGTCCCTCTCAGTGATGTCACACGGCACCACGGTGGTCTTCGCGCCGAGGTCAGCGAGCTCTGCTTCCAGTTCGGTGACGCCGTCCGCGCCGGTGCCACTGCGGCTCACCAGCACGACGTGCTCAGCACCGGACTTGGCGAGCCAGCGCGCGACCTGCCTGCCCAGCGCCCCGGTGCCGCCGGTGACCAACGCGGTCCCGCCCGGCGCCCAGTCCCGCCCGCCACCGCGAACCTGCGCCCGAGCGAGGCGCCGGGCCAGAATCCCCTTGGTGCGCACGGCGATCTGATCCTCCGGGCCGCCGTCCGCCAGCACGTTGGCCAGGCTGTCCTCGCCGCCGGAGGCGGGCAGGTCGATCAAGCCGCCCCAGCGCTCGGGGTGTTCGAGGCCGATGGCCCGGCCCAGTCCCCACACCTGTGCCTGGTCCGGATCGGGCACTTCGCTCGCCGAGACGGCGACCGCGCCCCGGGTCACGCACCACAGCGGCGCGGTGCTCCCCGCGTCACCGAGGGCTTGGACCAGCGCGAGCGTGCCGACCGCGTCCAGGGTCGAGACGACGCCCGTAGCGTGCGGGAACTCACGAAGCCGGGCCGCGAGGTCGGCTCCCGGCGCGATCACCTCTGCGCCAAGGCGCTCCGAGATCGCACCCGGCTCGCCGACGACGAGCCAGCCGCTTCCGGGTTCCTGCGCCTGAATGGTCAGCGGACGCCAAGAAACGCGGTAACGCCAATCGTCCACAGTGGACTTATACGTCCGTTCAAGCCAGAACCGCTTGTGCTGGAACGGATACGTCGGAAGGTCGACGCGGCGGGCGCCCGGCAGGAAAGCGTCCCAGTCCACCGCGACACCGTGTGCTGCGGCCAGGCCGACCGCGGACCGGATCGATGCCAGCTCACCGCGTTTCCGGTGCAACGTCGGCAAGAACACTCCGTCGTCGGCGCACTCACGGCCGAGCGCCGACAGCGTGCCGTCCGGCCCCAGCTCCACGAAGACCGTCGCGCCCCGCTCACGCAGGTGCTCGATCCCATCCTGGAACCGCACCGCCTCCCGCACATGCCGCACCCAATAATCGGCCGTGTAGGCGGTGACTGGCTCACCGGTGAGGTTGGAGACGACCGGGATCTGCGGCGCAGCATAGGAAATCTCCGATGCGACACGGCGGAAGTCCTCCAGCATCGGCTCCATCAGCGGCGAGTGGAACGCGTGGCTGACGCGGAGCCGCTTCGACTTGTGCCCGCGCGTGTCCAACTCCTCCGCCGCGCGCAGCACGGGACCCTCGGCGCCGGAGAGCACGACCGAGCCGGGCGAGTTGATCGCGGCGATGCCGATCTCATCGGTCAGCAGCGAAGCGACCTCGGCTTCGGTGGCGCGAACGGAGATCATCGCGCCACCTTCGGGCAGCGCCTGCATCAGCTCGGCCCGAGCCGCGACGAGCTTGCACGCGTCCGGCAACGACAGGGCTCCGGCGACGTGCGCGGCCACGAGTTCGCCGACCGAGTGGCCAAGGAGCAGGTCCGGCTTCACGCCCCAGCTCTCGACGAGCCGGAACAGCGCGACCTCCAGAGCGAACAGCGCGGGCTGGGCGGCGCCGGTCTGGTCCAGGTCGTCCTCTCGCACCGCGAGGTGCTCGGCAACCTCGTCGAAGGCCGCCGTGAACACGGGGAACGACGCGTACAGCTCGCGTCCCATCCCGACCCGCTGACTGCCCTGCCCAGCAAAGAGGAACGCCAGCTTGCCGGGCTTGGGCGAAAACGGGGACAGTCGCCCAAGTTCACGGCGGAACCCGTCCGCGTCCACCGCGACGACGACGGCGCGGTGGCTCAGCCCGGACCGCGTGGTGGCGAGCGAGTACGCGACGTCCGCGAACGGCACATCGTCCACAATGGACGCAAGGTCACGAGCCTGTTGTTCCAGAGCCTGAATGGATCGACCGGAGAGCAGCCACGGCACGGGCCCGGCGACCTCACCAGGCGGGGTGATCTCCTCCACTGCGGGAGCTTCGAGGATGATGTGCGCGTTGGTGCCGCTGATACCAAACGACGACACCGCACACCGGCGCGGACGTTGCCCGACAGGCCACGGCTGTGCCTCGGTGAGCAGCCGCACCGCACCCGCGGACCAGTCGACGTGCGGGGTCGGCGCGTCCACGTGCAAGGTCTGCGGCAGCACTCCGTGCCGCATCGCCAGCGCCATCTTGATCACGCCGCCGACGCCGGACGCGGCCTGGGTGTGGCCGATGTTGGACTTGAGCGACCCCAGCCACAACGGCTGTTCCCTGTCCTTGCCGTAGGCCGCGAGAACCGCTTGCGCCTCGATCGGATCGCCGAGCACCGTGCCCGTGCCGTGCGCCTCCACAGCGTCCACATCGGACGGTTCGAGCCGGGCGTTGGCCAGTGCCGCCCTGATCACCCGCTGCTGCGCGGGACCGCTGGGCGCGCTGAGCCCGTTGGACACGCCGTCCTGGTTGACGGCCGATCCCCTGACAACTGCGAGCACGTCGTGGCCGTTGCGGCGCGCGTCGGACAACCGCTCCAGCAGCAGCACGCCGACACCCTCGCCCCATCCGGTGCCGTCCGCCGACGCGGCGAAGGACCGGCACCGGCCATCGGCGGCCATTCCCCGCTGGCGGCTGAACTCCACGAAGGCGTCCGGCGTGGCCATCACCGCGACGCCGCCGGCCAGGGCCATCGAGCACTCACCGCCGCGCAGCGCCTGCGCGGCCAAGTGCAACGCCACCAGGGACGACGAGCACGCCGTGTCCACCGTCAGCGAAGGTCCTTCCAGACCGTACACATAGGACAGACGACCGGAGAGCACCGCGGAGGCGTTGCCGGTCAACAGGAAGCCGCCCAACTCCTCGGGCACCTCGTCCGGTGGCGGCGCGTATCCCTGGTAGGAGGCGCCGAGGAAGACACCGGTGCGGCTGCCACGGACGGAGAGCGGCGCGATTCCCGCGCGCTCGAACGCCTCCCACGAGGTCTCCAGCAGCAACCTCTGCTGCGGGTCCATCGCCAGCGCCTCACGAGGACTGATGCCGAAGAACTCCGCGTCGAAACCCGCCACGTCGTCGAGGAATCCGCCCTCTCGGCAGTACGTGCGGCCGGGCGTCCCCGGTTCGGGGTGGTAGATGCCGTCCACGTCCCAGCCGCGGTCGGCGGGCATCTCCCCGACCGCGTCCACCCCGGCGGCGACCAGGTCCCACAGCCGCTCGGGCGAGGCCGCCCCGCCCGGGTAGCGGCAGCCGACGCCGATGATCGCGATCGGCTCCCCCGCCTCGGCGACGAGCCGCTGGTTGGCCTTGCGCAGCCGCTCGGTCTCCTTCGCCGACGCACGCAGCGCTTCGAGCAGTTTCTCCTGGGACACGGCCATGGTCAGGACTCCTCGGCACCGTCGAGGACGAGCCGCACCAGCATGTCGGCGTCCATGTCGTCGAGCTCGCTCTCCTCGGCTTCCGGCTCCTGCCCGTCGGCGAGCCGCAGCAGGTCCGCGAGCAGCCCGGACTCACGCAGCCGGGCCAGCGGGATGCTCGCCAGCGCCGCCCGCACCGCACGCTCCTCCGGATCGGCCGGTTCGCCATCCAACCGGAACTCGCCGAGCACGAACAGGGCCAGCGCCGAGGATGTGGGGTGGTCGAACACCAGCGTCGTCGGCAGCGTCAACCCGGTTGCCTCGGCGACCCGGTTGCGCAGCTCGACGGCGGTCAGCGAGTCGAAACCCAGCTCGCGCAGCGGCCGGTCCGGTTCGACTGCTTCAGCTCCGGCGTGCCCGAGCACCGCGGCGGCCTGCCGCCGGACCAGGTCGAGCACGAGCGCGCGCCGATCGTCCTCGGGCAGCGCGGCCAACCGCTCGGCGAGATCGTTCTCGGCGATCACCGGCTCGTCCAGCACCACGTCGATCAAGCCCTCGATCAACGGGCGGGACCGTGCTGCCGTGAAGCCGACAGCGAAGCGCGGCCAGTCCACATCGGCGACGGACACGAAAGTCTCGTCGTGGTCAAGGGTCTGCTGGAGCGCGGCCAGCGCGTGCTCCGGGTCCATCACGCCAAGACCGTGACGGCGCAGGTAGTCCTCGCCCGCGCCCTCACCCATCCCGCCGCCGCCCCACAGGCCCCAGGCCACGGACACCGCGTGCAGCCCGCGTGCCCTGCGCCGCACGGCGAGCGCGTCGAGGTGGGCGTTCGCGGCGGCGTAGGCGCCCTGGCCCCGGCTGCCCCACACGCCTCCGTTGGAGGAGAACAACACGAACGTCGTCCCGGGATCGTCGAGCAGGGCGTCCAGGTGCTCGGCACCGGCGACCTTGCCCGCGACGACCTCCTCGAACCGCGCAAGGTCCAGTTCGTCCAATGTGGACGTCTGCGGCATCCCCGCGGTGTGCATCACCGCCGAGAGCGGACCGTGCGCCTCGACCAGGCCCGCCACGGCGGCGCGGTCGGCGAGGTCGCACGCCGCGATGGTGACCTTGGCGCCCAGCTCGACCAGCTCCGCCTCCAGCTCGGCGGCGCCCGGCGCGGCGGGGCCACGGCGGCTGACCAGGACCACGTGCTCGGCACCGGACTTCGCGAGCCATCGCGCCACGTGGCCACCGATCGCGCCAGTGCCGCCGGTGACCAGGACTGTCCCTTGTGGACGCCACTGGCTCTCCGCTGGTCCGATCGGCGCCCGGACGAGCCGCCTGCCGAAGGCTCCCGCCGCGCGGATCATGACCTGGTCTTCGCCACCGACGACGCTCAGCGCGGCCGCGAACCGCCGCTTGGCGTCCTCGTCGGCCTGGGCAGGCACGTCCACCAGGCCGCCCCAGCGTTCTGGCTGCTCCAGCCCGACGACTCGACCCATGCCCCAGATCTGTGCCT
Source organism: Allokutzneria sp. A3M-2-11 16 (assembly GCF_024213555.1). Classification (GTDB taxonomy): domain Bacteria; phylum Actinomycetota; class Actinomycetes; order Mycobacteriales; family Pseudonocardiaceae; genus Allokutzneria. Next base: position 72,530 of record NZ_JANAVO010000015.1, read on the forward strand.
GTTCAGGACTGACCTGGTCCCCCACGGCGTTGCTCGTCAAGAACCACAGCGGCGCGGACAGCTCGGCGTGCACCAGGTCCAGCGTCGCCGCCACCCCGGCGGGAACGGCCGGATGCTCGGAATGCGGCTGTTCGTCGGCGCCGAGCAGCGACAGCACTCCGGCGTAGGACGCGCTCCGATCGATTTCGTCCACAGTGGACACACGGACCGCTTCGACACCGTGCTCGGTCAGCGCAGCGACCCACGGGTCACCGCCTTCGCCGACCACGAGCCAGGTCCCGGACAGCTCGGGCTCGCGGTCCGGCAAGGGCTTCCATTCGATCCGGTACCGCCAGCTATCCACATTGGACTCGCCGTTTTCCCACCACGGAACCACCGCGTCGAGCCAGTACCTCTCGCGCTGGAACGCATACGTGGGTAGTTCGACGCGACGCGCATCCGGGAACAGCTTCGCCCAGTCCAGCCGCACGCCCCGCACGTGCGCCTCCGCCAGCGAGGTCAGGAACCGCCGCTCGCCGCCATCATCCCGGCGCAGCGAGCCGAGGGCCGCCGCGGGGCTCTCCGTCGCGGAGATCGTCTCCTGGATGGCGGGGACGAGCACCGGATGCGGGCTGCACTCGACGAACGCGCCGTGACCCGAGGTGAGCAGTGCCCGGACACCAGTGTCGAACTCCACCGTCTGCCGCAGGTTGCGGTACCAGTACTCCGCGTCGCACTTCGCCGTATCGATCCGCGATCCGTCCACAGTGGAATAGAACGGGATCTCCGAGGTACGCGGTGTGATTCCGGCCAGAGCGTGCAGCAAGGAATCGCGAATGCTCTCCACCTGTGCGGAGTGGGAGGCGTAGTCCACCGGAATCCGCCGCGCGTGCACACCGTCAGCTTCGCAGTCCGCGAGGAGTTCTTCCAGCGCTTCCGGCTCCCCGGAGACCACGACGACGGCAGGGCCGTTCACCGCCGCGACGGAGATCCGCTCGCCCCACTTCTCCAAGCGAGGCAACAGCTCCGCCGAGGGCACCGATACGGACACCATGCCACCGCGACCAGCGAGAGAACGGCGGATCTCGATGCTGCGCAGGGCGACAACCTTCGCGGCGTCCTCAAGGGACAGAGCACCGGCCACGCAAGCCGCTGCGATCTCGCCTTGTGAATGACCGATCACCGCAGCGGGCTCGACACCGTAGGAGCGCCACAGCTGCGCCAGCGACACCATGACCGCGAACAGCGCGGGTTGCACGATGTCCACGCGGTCCAATGGTCCGCGCAGCTCCTCGAACAAGTCCCAGTCCACGTGCGGCCGCAGCGCCGCCGCGCACTCCCGCATCCGCTCCGCGAACACCGGCTCGGACTCGATCAGCTCGGTCGCCATGCCGCTCCACTGCGAGCCTTGACCAGGGAAGACGAACACAGTCTTGGCCGTGGCTCGCGCCACCCCGCGCACGGCGAGATCCAGATCGGCCAAGCCCCGCCGCACTTCGTCCGCGTCCCGCGCCACGACCACGGCCCGGTGCGCGAACGTCGCACGCCCCGTAGCCAACGAGTGGCCGAGATCGTCGAGCCCGTAGAAGTCCACAGTGGACGCGAGCCGACGTGCTTGTGCCGTCAGTGCCTTGACGGTGCGGCCAGAGACCGGGATTAGCCAGTAGCGCTCCGGGCGCTCGGAGACTTCAGCCGGAACGCTCGGTGCGGCTTCGAGCACGAGGTGCGCGTTGGTGCCGGAGATCCCGAAGGCCGAGACGGCCGCCCGGCGCGCGCCCTCGGCCCACGGCACCGCTTCGGTCAGCAGCGACACGTTCCCGGCCGACCAGTCGACGTGCGGGGACGGGGTGTCCGCGTGCAGCGTCTTCGGCAGGACGCCGTTCCGCAGCGCCATGACCATCTTGATCACACCCGCGACCCCGGCCGCCGCCTGCGTGTGACCGATGTTGGACTTCACGGAACCCAGCCACAGCGCGGTTTCCCGGTCCTTGCCGTAGGTCGCGAGCACGGCGCGTGCCTCGATCGGGTCGCCCAGCTCGGTCCCGGTGCCGTGCGCCTCCACAACGTCCACTTCGGACGGACGCAGCTTCGCGTCGGCGAGCGCGGCCCTGATCACCTTCTGCTGCGCCGCACCGCTCGGCGCGGTCAGCCCGTTCGAGGCGCCGTCCTGGTTGACCGCGCTGCCCCGGATCACCGCGAGGACCGGGTGTCCGTTGCGCTCAGCGTCGGAAAGCCGCTCCAGCAACACCATCCCGACGCCCTCGCCCGGACCGAACCCGTCGGCGGTGGCGCCGAAAGCCTTGCAGCGCCCATCCGGCGCCAATCCGCGCTGGCGGCTGAACTGCACGAACAGGTCCGGCGCGGCCAACACGGTCACGCCGCCCGCCAGCGCCAGCGAACTCTCACCGGCGCGCAGAGACCGCACGGCCAGGTGCAGCGCCACCAACGACGACGAGCACGCAGTGTCCACTGTGACCGCAGGGCCTTCGAGACCGAGCGCGTAGGAGACGCGCCCGGCGACCATGCTCACCACGCCGCCGGTCAGCATCGCCGCTTCCAGCTCCGGCGACGCCGACCCGGCTCCTGCGGCGTAGGCATCGTGCCAGGCACCGGCGAACACCCCGACCTGCTCACCGCGCACCGTGTCCGGGTTGATCCCGGCGTGCTCGAAGGCTTCCCACGAAGTCTCCAGCAGCAGCCGCTGTTGCGGGTCCATCGCCAGCGCCTCACGAGGGCTGATCCCGAAGAACTCCGCGTCAAAACCCGCCACGTCGTCGAGGAATCCACCCTCGCGGCAGTACGTCGTTCCGGGGTGATCGGGATCGGGGTGGTAGAGGCGTTCCGCGTTCCATCCCCGGTCGGCGGGCATCGGCCCCACCGCGTCCACACCGGATTCCAGCAGCTCCCAGAACTCCTCGGGGGAGGCAACACCGCCGGGGTAGCGGCAGCTCATGCCGACGATCGCGATCGGTTCGGTGCCGCGTTCCTCGGCCACCCGCAGCCGCTCGCCGAGACTGTTGATCTCCGCCGTCGCCCGCCGCAGGTAGTCGCGGAGCTTGTCCTCTGCCGCGCTCATCCCTGTCACCGCCCCAGTTTCTGGTCGAGGAAGTCGAAGATGTCGTCATCCGACGCTGTTTCGATGTCGACTGCGGTTTCGATGTCCGTGACGGGTTTCTCGTCCTGAAGAGCCCGCCAGCGGGCCAGCAGATCGGCCATCCGGGCACCGACCTCGTCCCGCACCGTCGCGTCGAGCCGGTCGAACCGCGCGAGGGACCGCTCCAGCCGGTCGATCTCGTCCAAGACCGGTTCGGTCGGCTCCGGTGCGATCTCCGCGCACAGGTAGGCGGCGAGCGCGGTCGGCGTCGGGTGGTCGAACACCAGCGTCGCGGGCAGTTTCAGCCCGGTCACGGTGTTCATCCGGTTCCGCAGCTCGACTGCGGTCAGCGAGTCGAAGCCCAGCTCGCGGAACGCCCGATCAGCCTCGATGCCCGCCGCGCCACCGTGTCCGAGCACCGCCGCCGCCTGGGTGAGCACCACTTCCAGCACCAGTTCGTGCTGCTCCTCGGCCGTGTGCCCGGCGAGCCGCGCGGCCAAGTCCTCCGCCGTGGTCCCGGCATCCGCCGCGCTGACCGCGCGCACGGGCCCGGTCCGTACCAATCCGCGCAGCAGCGGCGCGACGGCCTTGGACCGCAGCGCCCCGAGGTCCAGTTTCATCGGCGCCAGCACCGGTTCGGTGGCGGCGATCCCCGCGTCGAACAGCGCTGCGGCTTCCTCGGCGCTCATCGGCAGCTGTCCGCCGGAGGCCATGCGGCGCACCAGCTCCTCGTGGTCGAGGTGCTTGGTCATGCCGCTGGCCTCCTTCCACAGTCCCCACGCCAGCGCGGACGTGGGCAGCCCCGCCTCTTTCCGCTTGCGCGCCAAGGCTTCCAGGTATGCGTTGGCCGCGGTGTAGTTGGCCTGTCCCGGGCTGCTGAACATCGACGACGCCGACGAGAACAGCACGAACGCGGCCAGGTCCTGGTCCCGGGTCAGCTCGTGCAGGTTGATCGCGGCGTCCACCTTCGGCCGCAGCACGGTGTCCACACGCTCGGCGTCCAGCGCGCCGATCACCCCGTCGTCGAGGACGCCCGCCGCGTGCACCACTGCCGTGATCCTGCGCCCCGCAAGGACTTCGCCCAGCGCCTCCCGATCGGCGGCGTCACAGGCGGCGACGGTGACCTTGGCGCCCAGCCCGATCAGCTCGGCCTCCAGATCCGGTGCCTTGCCGGTCCGGCTCACCAGCAGCAGATCGCGGACGCCGTGCTCGGCAACGAGGTGGCGGGCGATCGTGCCACCGGCGACACCCGTGCCGCCGGTGATCACCACGGTGCCCTCGGGGTCCAGCGGCGCGGGCACGGTCAGCACGAGCTTGCCGATGTGCTTGGCCTGGCTCAGGAAACGCAGTGCCTCGGGGGCTTCCCGCACGTCCCACGCGCGGATCGGCAGTGGCCGCAACACACCCGCCTCGAACAGCTCGACCAGCTCGCGCAGCATCTCCTGCGTGCGCTCCGGCCCAGCTTCCACCAGGTCGAACGCGCGGTAGAACACCTCGGGATGGTCGGCGGCCTCGCGGATGTCGGTTTTGCCCATCTCGATGAACCGGCCACCCGGTCGCAGCAGTCGCAGCGACGCGTCGACGAACTCCCGCGCCAACGAGTTCAGCACCACATCCATGCGGTCGAACTCACGCTCGAAGCCCAGCGTCCGCGACGACGCGATGTGCGTGATCCCCTGCTGCCGCAAGGTTTCCCACTTGCCCTGGCTCGCGGTGCCGTACACCGTCGCGCCCCAGTGCCGCGCGAGCTGCACGGCCGCCATGCCGACACCACCGGCCGCCGCGTGGATCAGCACCGACTCACCGGCCTTCAGGTCGGCCAGGTCGCGCAGCGCGTAGTAAGCGGTGAGGAACACCGCGGGCACGGAAGCGGCCTCGGCGAAGCTCCAACCAGCGGGCATCCGCACCACCATGTGGTGGTCGGCCACCGCGACCGGGCCGAACGAGCCGGGGAACATGCCCATCACCCGATCGCCCGGCGCCAAGTCGGGCACGCCCGGACCAACCTCGGTGATCACGCCCGCGCCCTCGGTGCCCATGATCGCGAGCCCCGGGTACATGCCCAGCGAGATCATCACGTCCCGGAAGTTGACTCCGGAGGCGCGCACCGCGATGCGAACCTGCCCTTCCGCCAACGGTTCCGCGGCTTCAGGGGCGGGGATCAGCGAGAGACCGTCGAGGGTTCCATCGCCCGCCTCCAGTCGCCACGGCCCGTCCGTGGGGGCAGTCAGCGCCGTCGTGTCCGCGCGGGCCAGCCGTGGCGCGGTGATCACCCCGTCGCGCGCTCGGACCTGCGGTTCCCCCGTGGAAAGCACTGCGGGAAGCATCGCGTCGTCGTCGATGTCCGCGAGCACGAACCGCCCTGGGTTCTCGGTCTGCGCGGACCGGACCAGACCCCACACGGCTGCGGTCGCCGGGTCGCTCGCGTCCCGGCTCACCAGGACCATCCGTCCGTCCTCGTTGGTCAGGAACTCCTGAACCCGTGAAAGGGCGCGATGGACGGCTTCGCGGACAGTCCCACCAGTCGGCCAGTGCACGACGACCGTGTCAGCCATCGAGTCGGCTTCCTCGCGCGGTCGCACCTCCGCCCAATCGAGCCGGAACAGCGAGTCCCTTGTGGACGACGTGAGTTCGTCGGCCACGGCGCGCACGGTCAGCGAGTCGACCGACAACACCGGCTGACCGGCAGCGTCGACCGCGTGCAACGCCACCGCGTCCGGGCCCGCGGAGCTGATCCGCACCCGCAACGTGGTCGCACCGCTGGCGTGCAGGGTCACGCCCTGCCAGGAGAACGGCAGCCGGACCGCGCCGTCCTCGGGGAAGAACGTCCCAAAGCCCAGGCTCTGCACCGCCGCGTCGAGCAGCGCCGGGTGCAGCCCGAAACCGTCGGGGTTAGCGGGCAGGCTGACCTCGGCGAAGACCTCGCCCTCGCGCACCCACCCGGACCGCACACCCCGGAAAACCGGACCGTAGCCGTAGCCCAGCTCGTCCAGGCGCGCGTACAGCTCGTCGGCGTCGGCGCGGGTGGCACCGGACGGCGGCCACTCTCCATTGTGGACTGGAGACGCGGGTTCCTCGGCCAGGAAGCCGCTGGCGTGCCGCGTGGAGTTCTCGCCGTCCCGCGTGTGCAGTGCGAACGGACGGCGGCCGGACTCATCGGCACCGGAGACCACCAGCTGGAGGCTCACAGAACCGCGCTCCGGCAGCACCAAAGGCACTTCAAGGGTCATCTCGTCCAGTCGTCCGAACCCGACCTCGTCGGCCGCCCGGATCGCCAGCTCGACGAAAGCCGTGCCCGGCAACAGAACCGTGCCGGACAAAGCGTGATCCGCGAGCCAGGGGTGCGTGCGCAGCGACAGGTTGCCCGTCAGCACAACGCTGTCGGAGTCGGGCATCCGGAGCACGGCGCCGAGCAGCGGGTGATCAGCGGCATCGAGCCCCGCCGTGCTCACATCACCGCTCAGCCCAGTGGGGTCCAGCCAGAACCGCTGGCGCTGGAAGGCATAAGTCGGCAGGTCAACGCGCTGCGCGCCCGGGAAAACCGCGCCGAAGTCCACACGCACCCCGTGCACGTGCGCCTGGCCGAGCGAGGTCAGGATGCGTCGCAACCCGCCTTCCTCGCGGCGCAGCGTGCCCAGCGTCGCGGCCTGCGCGCCGGTGTCCTCAATGGTCTCCTGCATGGACGTCGCCAGCATCGGATGCGGGTTGCACTCCAGGAACACACCGTGCCCCTGCTCAAGCAACGCGCGCGTGGCCAGCTCGAACTCCACCGGCTCCCGCATATTCCGGTACCAGTAGGCAGCGGTCAGCCCAGCGGTGTCGAACAGCCCGCCAGTCACCGTGGAGTAGAACGGGATCTCCGAGGTGCGCGGCGACACCGGGGCCAGCACGTCGTGCAGGTGGTCGTAGAACACATCGACCTGCGCGGAGTGACCCGCCGTGTCCACACCGGGAATGGGGCGGGCACGGATACCCTCCGCCGTCAGCTCCTCGGTGAGTTCCTTGAGCGCGTCGGGATAACCCGCGACGGTGGCGGAGTGCGGCCCGTTGACCGCCGCGACCGAGATGCGATCGCCGAACCGCTCAATCCGTTCGCGCACGGTGTCGGCGGGCAGGGCGATCGAGACCATTCCGCCCTGTCCGGCCAACTTCAGCCACGCCTGGCTGCGCAGGGCCACGATCCGCGCGGCGTCCACAAGGGACAGTCCGCCCGCGATGTGCGCGGCGGCGATCTCGCCCTGGCTGTGGCCGACCACCGCGGAAGGCCGAACGCCGTAGGAGAGCCACGTCCTGGCCAGCGAGACCATCATGGTGAACAGCACGGGCTGCACGACGTCGACCCGGTCCAGGCCGGGGGCTCCACGCAGGACGTCGAGCACCGACCAGTCCAGGAACTCCGACAGCGCCCGGTCGCACTCCTCCGCCGAAGCCCGGAAGACGTCCGACTCCTCCAGCAGCGCCTTCGCCATGTCCACCCACTGCGAGCCCTGGCCCGGGAAGACGAAGACGACGCGGTTGTCGCTCTGCGGCTGGCCAGTCAGGACACCGGCTTCCGGGCGACCTTCGGCCAGCGCACGCAGACCGGCGAGGACAGCTTCCCGGTCACCGCCAATGACGGCCGCGCGCTGCTCCAACGCGGCCCGGCCGGTGGCGAGGGAGAAACCGATGTCGGCGAGGCTGTGCTCGCTACCGTCCACAAAGGATGCGAGCTGGGCGGCTTGTGCCTTCAGCCCGCTCTCGCCACGACCCGACAGCACAAGCAGATGCTCAGCGGCCTCCGTCGACATCGCCGCGACGGGCTCTGGGGCGGCTTCCAGGATGACGTGGGCGTTGGTGCCCGCGATACCGAAGGACGACACGGCACTGCGACGCGGCCGGTCCACCTCCGGCCAGTCGATCCGCTCGGTGAGCAGTGCGACCTCGCCCGACGACCAGTCCACGTGCGGAGTGGGCGCGTCCACGTGCAGGGTCTGCGGCAGCACACCGTGCCGCATCGCCATGACCATCTTGATCACGCCCGCCACACCGGCCGCCGCCTGCGTGTGGCCGATGTTGGACTTCAGCGACCCCAACCACAGTGGCTCCTGCCGCCCCTTGCCGTAGGTCGCGAGCACGGCCTGCGCCTCGATCGGATCGCCGAGCACCGTGCCGGTCCCGTGCGCCTCGACAGCGTCCACATCGGACGGTCCGAGCCCGGCGACCGCGAGCGCGCGGCGAATGACTCGCTGCTGCGAAGGGCCACTCGGGGCGGTGAGGCCGTTGGAAGCGCCGTCCTGGTTGACCGCGCTCCCCCGCACCACCGCGAGGATCGGATGACCGTTGCGCTCCGCGTCGGACAGCCGCTCCACCAACAGCACGCCGACACCCTCGGAGAGGCCGACCCCATCGGCTCCCTCCGCGAACGCCTTGGACCGGCCATCGGCCGACATCACCCGCTGCCGGGAGAACTCGACGAACATCTCCGGCGTGGACATCACCGTGACGCCGCCAGCGAGCGCCATATCGCACTCACCACGCTGAAGCGCCTGAATCGCCATGTGCAATGCCACCAACGACGACGAGCACGCGGTGTCCACAGTAGCCGCTGGGCCTTCGAGGCCGAGCACGTAGGAGACGCGGCCGGACACCGCGCTCGCCGAGTTGCCGGTGCCCATGTAGCCGTCGAAGTCCTCGGCGGAGCCCACGACGAGTGGCATGTAGTGCTGGCCGTTGACACCGGCGAAGACACCGGTCGCAGAGCCCCGCAGCCCGGTCGGGTCGATCCCGGCCCGCTCCAGTGCTTCCCAGGTCGCTTCGAGGAGCAGGCGTTGCTGCGGGTCCATGGCAAGGGCCTCGCGCGGGGAGATGCCGAAGAACGCCGCGTCGAAATCGGCCGCCTCGTGCAGGAAACCACCCGCGCGGACGTAGGTCTTGCCCTGCACCCCGGGCTCGGGGTCATACAGGGTGCCGACATCCCAGCCACGGTTCTCGGGCAGCGGCGTCACCGCGTCCACGCCGTTGACGACGAGGTCCCACAGTTCTTCCGGCGAGCTGACCCCGCCGGGGAAACGGCAGCCGATGCCCACGATCGCCACCGGTTCGTCCGAAGTGGACAGTACCGGCGCCTCGGTGCGGTCGGCGGCCCCGCGCACCTGTTCCAACAGGAACTCCGCCAGCGCGACAGGAGTCGGGTAGTCGAAGATGAGCGTCGCCGGGAGGGTCAGCCCGGTCGCCGCGCCGAGCCGGTTGCGCAGCTCGACCGACGCCAGCGAGTCGAAGCCCAGTTCCTTGAAGGCCCTGGCCGATTCGACGGCTCCCCCGCTGTCGTGGCCGAGCACCGCGGCGACGTGCGCGCGGGTCAGGTCGAGCACGAAGGTGCGCTGGTCGGCTTCGGCGACCTCGGTGAGCCTGGCCGCCAACGCGGAAGCCTGACCGGGAGCGCTGACCGGCTCGGCGAGCCGACGCGCCGCGGGCAGGTCCGACACCAGCGGACGCGGACGGGCCGCGGTGTAGCGGGGCAGGAACACGTCCCAATCCACGTCGGCGACGACGAGGTGGCCGGAGTCCGCGTCCACCGCGCCGAGCGCCGATTCCGGGGTCATCGGCCGCAAACCACGGCGCAGCAAGTCGTCCTCGTCCACCCCGGCACCGCGCCACGGGCTCCACGACACGACACGCGTCGGAGCGCCACGACCACGGCGGTACACGGCGAGCGCGTCCAGGTAAGCGGTCCCGGCCGCGTAACCGCCCTGCCCGATGCCACCCCACACACCGGAGACCGACGAGAAGACGACCATGGGGACGTCTCCGGCGGTCTGGGCCAGCCGCAGCATCTCCGCTGCCTTGCCGGACACCGCCGCCGCGAAGGCACCGAGGTCCGTTTCGTCCAGTGTGGACAGTTCGACCACGGGAGGCGCGAGCACGATGAGGTCTGCGGGCCCTTCGGAGACCACGCGCTCGGCGCCGTTGGCGAGCAGCCACTCCGCCAGCTCGTCGTTCCCGCCCACGAGCTGCACAGTGCCCGTAGGGCGCCACGGGTTTCCCTTGTGCTGAGCGGGAACCAGGCGGCGGGCAAGCAATCCTGCTCCGCGCACCGCAACCTGGTCCTCCGCACCCGCGAGCGCCGAGACCAGGAGCGCACCGACCCGCTCATCTCGCTGTGCGGGCAGGTCGATCACGCCGCCCCAGTGCTCCGGCAGCTCCAGTCCGACCACCTGGCCGAGGCCCCACAGTTGCGCCTGCGCCGGGCTGGTCACCCGCTCGACCGCGCCACTGGTGACGCACCACAGCGGTGCTCGCAGACCGCCCTGCACCAGGGCTAGGACCTCCGCGACGCCCTTGGTCAGCTCGGGCTGCTCCGGGTGCGGGGTGTCATCAAGCCCGTGCAGCGACAGCACTCCGGCGATCTCGCCCTCGGCATCCGCGGCGACAACCTCGGCACCGTGCGCGGCGAGCGTGGAGGCGAACCAGCCATCGTCCTCTCCCACCACGATCCACCGTCCACTCAGGACCGGCGTGGCGGCGGTGACGGGCTTCCAGTCGATCCGATACCGCCGATTGTCCACATCGGACACCTGGGCGGTCTGTTCCAACCAGAAGTGCTGGTGCTGGAAGGCGTAGGTCGGCAGCTCGACCCGTCGCCCACGCACCGCGCCAGACCAGTCCACGGCGATCCCGTGCGCGTACGCCTCGCCCACCGAGGTCAGGAAGCGGCGTCGACCCCCCTCGTCCCGCCGCAGCGTTCCCACGGCGAACCCGTCCGTCTCCTGGATGGCCGGAACCAGAACGGGATGCGGACTCGTCTCCACGAACGCCGTAAGGCCAGATCCGATCAGCGCACGAACGGTGTCCTCAAAAAGAACGCGCTGCCTCAGATTGCGGTACCAGTACTCAGCGTCCAGCGTCGCCGTGTCGATCCGTTCGCCGGTCACCGTGGAATAGAAGGGGATCGCAGATGCAGTCGGCGTGATTCCAGCCAGCGCGGACAACAGCCGCTCGCGAATCGTTTCCACGTGAACGGAATGCGACGCATAGTCCACCGGAATCCGACGCACCCGGACACCGTCCGCCTCACACCGCGCGAACAGCACATCCAACCCAGCAGGATCACCAGACACCACAGTGGACGCCGGACCGTTCACCGCGGCAATCGAAACACCCTGCGGCAGAAGCAACTCCACCTCAGACACCGGTAGAGACACCGACATCATCCCGCCACGCCCGGCCAAATCCTCCGCGATCGCCCGGCTACGCAACGCCACAACCTTCGCAGCGTCCTCAAGCGACAAAGCACCCGCCACACAAGCCGCAGCGATCTCACCCTGGGAGTGACCGATCACGGCAGCAGGCTCCACGCCATAGGACCGCCACAGCGAAGCCAACGACACCAGAACCGCGAACAGCACGGGCTGAACCACATCGACCCGCTCCAGGGGCCCACGCAGCTCCTCGAACAGGTCCCACTCCACATGCGGAGCCAACGCCGAAGCACACTCCGCCATCCGAGCCCCGAAAACCGGCTCCGACAACAGATCAACCGCCATGCCGCTCCACTGCGAACCCTGACCAGGGAACACGAAGACCGGACGGTCGTCGACGCGCACAGACCCCGTGACCACCGAGGCATCGGGCATACCATCAGCCAGCGCGCGCAGGCCACGCAGCAGCTCGTCCCGCTCGACCCCGACGACAACCGCGCGGTTCTCCAGCTTCGCGCGGCCCGTGGCGAGCGAGAACGCGATGTCCGAGATCTCGGCCGATGAGGAAAGCGGCTCCAGCAGGCGGGAAGCCTGGTCGCGCAACGCCTTCTCGGTCCGCCCGGACAACAGCAGCGGGATCTCGCCGTGCACTCGCTGCACCGAAGGGACTTCGGCGGGCGCAGGTGCTTCCACCACGACGTGCGCGTTGGTACCCGAGATCCCGAAGGACGACACGGCGAACCGACGCGGGTGATCCCCGGAAGGCCAAGGCTGCGCCTCGGTGAGCAACCGCACCGCTCCGCTGGACCAGTCCACGTGCGGAGTGGGCGCGTCGACGTGCAGTGTGCGCGGGAGAACTCCCTGCCGCATAGCCATGATCATCTTGATCACGCCCGCGACACCCGCCGCCGCCTGCGTGTGGCCGATGTTGGACTTCAACGACCCCAACCACAAAGGCTCCGAGCGATCCTTGCCGTAAGTCGCCAGCAACGCCGCGGCCTCGATGGGGTCACCGAGATCGGTCCCCGTGCCGTGCGCCTCCACGGCGTCCACATCGGAGTAGGTCAGGCCAGCACCGGCCAGGGCCGAGTCGATCACGCGCTCCTGCGACGGGCCGTTGGGCGCGGTGAGGCCGTTGGAAGCACCGTCCTGGTTGACCGCACTCCCTCGGATCACCGCGAGGATCGGGTGACCGTTGCGCTCCGCGTCGGACAGCCGCTCCACCAACAGCACGCCGACACCCTCGGAGAAGCCGACGCCGTCCGCCGACGCCGCGAAGGCCCGCGACCGGCCGTCGGGCGATAGTGCGCGCTGACGGCTCATCTCGATGATCCCGCCGAGCGTGGACATCACGGTGACGCCACCGGCGAGCGCCATGTCGCACTCACCACGCTGAAGCGCCTGAACCGCCATGTGCAGTGCTACCAACGATGACGAGCACGCAGTGTCCACAGTGACCGCAGGACCTTCAAGGCCGAGCACGTAGGCGACGCGGCCGGACAGCACGCTGCCGGAAGTGCCGGTGCCGAGGTAGCCGCCGAAGTCCTCCTGCACGCTGTCCAGCGCGGGCGCGTAGTCGTGGTACATCGAACCCGCGAAGACCCCGGTCCTGCTGCCCCGCAACGATTGCGGGTCGATGCCCGCGCGCTCCACGGCCTCCCACGAAGTCTCCAGCAACAGCCGCTGCTGCGGGTCCATCGCCAGGGCTTCCCTGGGGGAGATCTCGAAGAACGCCGGGTCGAACAGGGCGGCCTCGTGCAGGAAGGAACCCTCTCGCACGTAGGTCTTCCCGGGCGTTCCCGGCTCGGGGTGGTAGCTGCCCGCCACATCCCAGCCGCGGTCGGACGGCAACGGCCCCGCCGCGTCCACCCCGTCATCCACCAGTCGCCACAGGTCCTCCGGCGAAGCGACTCCGCCGGGAAGACGGCAGCCCATCCCGACGACGGCGATCGGCTCCCGCTGGCTGTCCTCCACCGCGCGCAGACGCTCACGCGTCTCCTTCAGCTCGGCGAGGGCACGCTTGAAGTACTCCCGGAGCTTCGTCTCGGTGTCGTGGTCGGCCACGTGCGCTGTCCTTCCGAAGTCTCAGGGCAGGGACAAGTCGTTGTCGAACATCTGGAACAGCTCGTCGTCACTGGCACTGTCAAGATCACCGGAAGCCGGGTTCTCCGACAACGCCGCCAGCAGCGCCCGCAGCCGAGCGGCGAGCCGATCCTTCTCGCCCCGTGTCAGGTCCGGGACCCGGGCCTCCAGTTCCGCGAGCCCAGATGTGTCCACAGTGGATATCTGTGCACGCAGGTAGTCGGCGACCCGTTGTGGCGTCGGGTGGTCGAAGACCAGCATCGCGGGCAGCGTCAGCCCGGCCGCGGCGCCGAGCCGGTTCCGCAACTCCACCGCGCTCAACGAGTCGAACCCCAGCTCCTTGAACGGCCGCTGCGGACGGATCGCGTCGGTTCCGGAGTGCCCGAGCACCACCGCCGCGTGTTCCCGGACGGTCTCCAGCAGTACCCGGTCCCGTTCCGCGGAGTCCAGCCCGGCAAGCCGCCGTGCAAGGGGCTCGACCGAGCGCTCCACAGTGGACGGACCACGTCGCGGGACGAGACCGCGCAGCACAGCGGGCACGTCGTCTCGGTTCCGCAGTGCGGCGAGGTCGAACCGCACTGGCGCCACCACGGCTCCGTCAGTGACCATGGCCGCGTCGAAGGCGTCCAACGGCGACTCCAGCGCCACCAACCCGGTCCGCGCCATCCGCGACGCGTCGGTGGTGGCCCCCATGCCTTCCGACCACAAGCCCCAGGCGAGCGACTTGGTCGGCCTACCGGCAGCGGCCCTGCGCATGGCGAAAGCGTCGAGGAAGGCATTGGCCGCCGAGTACGCGGCCTGTCCGGCACCGCCGAGCATCCCCGCCGCCGAGGAGAACAACACCAGCTCGACGTCGTCGTCGCACACCTCGTCGAGGGCCAGCACCCCGTCCACCTTCGGCCGCAGCACCGCAGCCAACCGCTCCGGCGTGAGCCCGCTCAACACTCCGTCGTCGAGCACCCCAGCCGTGTGCACGACAGTGCTGACCTGGTGCTGCGCAAGAACTTCCCGGAGTGCGTCACGGTCGGCGACGTCGCACGCCACCGCCGTGACCTCGGCGTCCAGGTCCACTGTGGAGCCACTGCGGCTGACGAGCACGAGCCGCTTCACGCCGTGCGCGGTGACGAGGTGTTCGGCGATCCGCTTGGCCAGCGCCCCCGATCCACCGGTGATCAACACCGTTCCGTCCCACTTGCGCGACTGCTCGCGGGGCTTCGCGAGAACGAGGCGAGGCACACTGACCACTCCCCCGCGCACCGCGAACTGCGGCTCCCCGTGCGCGAGCGCGGTCGGCAGCGCAGCGATGTCGTCGACCTCGGCGAGCACGAACCGGCCCGGGTGCTCCGCCTGCGCCGAGCGGACAAGCCCCCACACAGCCCCGTTCGAGGACTCCGCGACGACGACGAGCTTCGCCGCACGATCCCACCGCTGAAGCAACTCGAGGACCGCAGTCACATCGTCGGTGACCCGGGTATAGACGAACTTCGCAGCCTCGCCCGCCTCCGCGAGTTCCACAACACCGTCCACCGGCGTGGGCGAACCCGTCAGCGGTTCCCACCTCAGCCGGTACAGCGGGACCGGCGCGGTAATCCCGGCGGTGTCCAGAGGCCGCAGTGTCAGCGAATCGGCGGAGAACACCAACTGGCCACCGGCGTCCGTCGCCGACACCGCGAACGCGTCCTCACCGATCTTGATGATCCGGACCCGCAGCTCACGGGCCCCGGTGGCGCGCAGCTGGACGCCTTCCCACGCGAACGGCACTCTCGGCGCACCGCCCGGGACAGCGAGGGAGATCACGTGCAACGCGGCGTCGAGCAGCGCCGGATGCACACCGAACCCTTGAACAGCAAGCCCTTCCGGCAGTTCGACCTCCGCGAAGTACTCGTCCCCTCGCTGTTCCGCCGCGCGCACGCCTTGGAAAGCCGGGCCGTAGGCGATCCCGGTGTTCTCGGCATACCAGTCCGGGCGCGGCGTCAATCCGGACGGCCACTTCTCCGAACTGTCCACAGCAGACAGTCCACTCAGGACAGCCGTGGCGTTCTTCACCCACTCCTGGCCGACCCGGGAATGCACCGCCACGGCCGTCCCATCGACCCGAAGCCGGATCTCGGCGGGCAACACCACAGGCGCGGTCAGCGTGAGTTCCGCGATCCTGGGCAGACCGACCCGCGCTCCGGCATGTGCCACGAGATCGACCAGAGCGGTTCCCGGCAGCAGCACCGAGTCCAGCACACTGTGATCTGCCAGCCACCCCGCCGCGGGCAGTTTCGCCGTCCACACTCGACCGCCGTCCTCCGGCAGCTCGACCTCGGCGCCGAGCAGCGGATGCGTGGCCCGCTCCAAGCCGACCGAGGACAGGTCACCGCTGGCGTTGGTGCCTTCCAGCCAGTAGCGGCGGCGTTGGAACGGATACGTCGGCAGATCGATCCGCCGCGCCCCGACGAAGAACTGCTCCCAGCGCACCGCGAACCCGCGCACGTGCGCCCCGGCCAGCCCGGCGAGGAACGCCTCGTGCTCGTCGCGGTTCTTGCGCAGCAACGGAATGAAGACGGCGTCGACGCAGTCCTGTCCCATCGCGGACAGAACGCCATCGGGGCCCAGCTCGACGAACGTGCGCGCGCCGGCCGACCGCACCGCGTCCAGGAACCGCACAGGCTGGCGAACGTGCCGCACCCAGTAGTCGGCGGTGGCGATCTCCGCGCCCGCGACGGCCCCGGTCACGTTGGATACCAAGGGAATCGTCGGCAGCGAGTAAGTGACACGGTCGGCCACCGCGCGGAAGGACTCCAGCATCGGCTCCATCAACGCCGAGTGGAAAGCATGACTGACCGTGAGCCGCTTCGTCTTGTGCCCGCGCTCGGCCAGCTCAGCCGCGACCGCCTCCACCGCGTCCGCGCTGCCGGAGACAACGGTGGCGTCCGGGCCGTTGATCGCGGCGATCGACACGGCGTCGCCCAGCAACGGCAGTACCTCGTCCTCGGAGGCACGCACGGACACCATCGCGCCGCGCTCGGGCAGCTCCTGCATCAGTCGGCCCCTTGCCGCGACCAGCGCGCACGCGTCGGCCAGCGAGAACACCCCGGCGACGTGGGCGGCGGCCAGCTCGCCGACGGAGTGCCCGAGCACCACGTCCGCTCGCACGCCGAACGAGCTGATCAGCCTGTACAGCGCCACTTCCAGGGCGAACAGCGCGGCCTGCGTGTAGCGGGTCTCGTCGAGGGCACTGGTGGTCAGCACCTCGCGCAACGGCAGGTCGAGGTGCTGGTCAAGAGCCGTGATCACCTCGTCGTATGCCTCGGCGAACACCGGGTGCCGGGTGGCCAGGTCGAGGCCCATCCGCGCGCGCTGACTCCCTTGTCCGGTGAACAGGAACGCCAGCCCCCCGTCCGAATCCGCGACCCCGGTCACCAGGCCCTGGTCCGCACGCCCCTCCGCGAGGGCGTCGAGCGCATCCGTGCTGAACGCCACGGCGTTGTGTTCGAAGGCCGACCGCGACAACAGCGAATACCCCAGGTCGGCGAGGTTGCCCGCCAACGGCCGCACGGCCCCGGCCTGCGCCCTCAGCGCCGCCTCGGTCCGCCCGGACAACACCAGCGGCAAGCCCTGCTGCGGCGCGACGACACGCGGAATGTCCTCTGTAGACGGAGCTTCCTCGATCACCGCGTGCGAGTTCGTCCCGCTGGCCCCGAAGGAAGAGATGCCGAACCGTCGCGGCCTTTCTCCCCGCGACCATGGCCGCGCCGACGCGAGCAACGACACCGAACCCGCGGTCCAATCGACCTTCGTGGACGGTGTGTCCGCGTGCAGCGTCTTCGGCAGCTCGCCGTGCTGGAGGGCCAGCACCATCTTGATCACGCCCGCCACACCGGCGGCAGCCTGCGTGTGACCGACGTTGGACTTCAACGAGCCCAACCACAACGGCTCGGAGCGTCCCTTGCCGTAGGTCGCCAGCAGCGCGTCCGCTTCGATCGGGTCGCCGAGCCTGGTCCCGGTGCCGTGCGCCTCGACAGCGTCCACATCGGACGGTCCGAGACCCGCGTCGGCCAGTGCCTGTCCGATGACCTCCTGCTGCGCCAGGCCGTTCGGCGCGGTCAGCCCGTTGGAGGCGCCGTCCTGGTTGACCGCGCTCCCCCGCAGCACCGCCAGGATCGGATGACCGTTGCGCTGGGCGTCGGAAAGCCGCTCCAGCAGCAGCATCCCGGCGCCCTCGCCGAAACCGGTCCCGTCCGCGTCGTCGGAGAAGGACTTGCAGCGCCCGTCTCGCGCGAGGCCGCCCTGGCGGGAGAACTCCACGAACATCGTGGGCGTGTTCAGCACGGTCACGCCACCGGCCAGGGCCAGCGAACACTCTCCGCGTCGCAGCGACTGGGCCGCGAGGTGCAGTGCCACCAGCGAGGACGAGCACGCGGTGTCCACGGTCAGCGTAGGCCCGTTCAGCCCGAGGGTGTAAGCGACGCGGCCGGAGGCCACACTGCCCGCGCTGCCGTTGACCAGATATCCCTCGAAGCCCTCCGGAGGTTCGCCCAGCCGGGTCCCGTAGTCGTTGTACATCACCCCGGCGAACAGGCCGGTTTTCGTGCCGCGCAAGGACTTCGGATCGATGCCCGCGCGCTCGACCGCCTCCCACGACGTCTCCAGCAACAGCCGCTGCTGCGGGTCGATGGTCAGCGCCTCACGCGGGCTGATGCCGAAGAACTCCGCGTCGAACTCGGCGGCGTCGTAGAGGAAACCGCCCTCGCGGGAGTAGCTGCTGCCCGGCCGCTCGCCGGTCGGGTCGTAGAGCCGGTCGGTGTCCCAACCGCGGTCAGCGGGGAAACCGCCGATGGCATCGCCACCGGCCGCGAGCAGCCGCCACAGGTCCTCGGGCGTGCGCACGCCACCGGGCAACCGGCAGCTCATCGCGACGATCGCCACCGGCTCGGCGGCCTCGGCAAGGCGTTGCCGGGCCTCGTGCAGGTCGGCGGTGACCCGCTTGAGGTACTGGCGGAGCTTGTCCTCATTGGACACTGGGCTCACCCCCATCACAGCTGCTCGTCGATGAACTTGAACAGGTCGTCGTCGCTGGCGTCGGCCAGCTGGTCGGTCACGGCGGGCACGCCCCCGACCCGCTCGGTCAGCTCCCGCAGCTTCTCCCGCAGGTCCGGCAGTCGCGCGTCGTCCGGGTCCACGCCGTCGAGCAGCCCGGCGAGCTCCTCCAGCCGTTCCAGCACCGGATCCGGCTGTTCCGCGCCGAGCGCGGCGAGCAGGTGATCGGCCAGCGCGCGCGGCGTGGGGTGCTGGAAGACCAGGGTCGCCGGCAGCCGCAACCCGGTCGCCGCGGTGAGCAGGTTCCGCAGCTCGATCGCGGTCAGCGAGTCGAACCCGAGCTCATGGAACGCCTGGTCCGCACCGATGGCGTCGGCATCACCGTGCCCGAGTACCCGTGCCGCCCCACCGCGCACCAGGTCGAGCAGGATGCGACGGCGGCCGTTGTCGTTGGCAGCGGCCAACTCCCGCCGCAACCCATCGGAGTCCTGCTCTCCAGCCATCTCCGCGGCCACAGTAGTCCTACTGACCCGCGCAGGCACGAAACCGCGTAGTAGCAACGGAACCGACTCGGGGTGCAGCCGCAGCGCCGCGCGGTCCAGCCGCATCGGCACGACCAGCGCCTCATCGACACCCATGGCCATGTCGAACAGGGCGAGGCCCTGCTCCGCGCTCATCGGAGCGAGGCCGGACCGGTGCATCCTGGCCAGATCCGCCGCGTCGAGGTGCCCGGTCATCCCGGTCGCCTGCTCCCACAGCCCCCACGCCAGCGACACCGCGGGCAGCCCGCGTGCCCGGCGGAACGACGCAAGCGCGTCCACGAATGTGTTGGCAGCAGCGTAGTTCCCCTGTCCGGGGCGGCCCAGCAGCCCGGCAGCGCCGGAGAACAGGACCAGCTCGGTGTCGTCGCCGAGCAGTTCGTGCAGGTTGAGCGCGGCGTCGACCTTCGGCCGCAGCACCGTGTCCAGCCGCTCCGGCGTCAGCGACTCGATCGCCGCGTCGTCGAGCACTCCGGCCGCGTGCACGACCGCGTCGACCGGGTGCGCGTCCAGCAGCCGCGCCAGCGCCTCACGATCCGCCGCGTCACAGGGCTCGACCCGCACGTCCGCGTCGAGGCCGGTCAGTTCTCCCGGCATCGGCCCACCGCTGCGGCTCGCCAGCACGATGTGCCGGACTCCGTGGCGCACAACGAGGTGCCGCGCGAGGAGGGTGCCGAGCGCGCCGGTCCCGCCAGTGATCAACACCCGCGTGTCCGGCCCGAACGGTGCGCGGTGCCCGGCGGTCGCCCGCGTCAGCCTCGGCACGTGGAGGGTGCCGTCGCGCAGGGCGAACTGCGGTTCTCCCGTGGCGAGCGCGGCGGTCAGGGCCTGCCGGGAGGAGTCCTCGTCGTCCATGTCGGCCAACACGAACCGACCGGGGTGCTCGGACTGGGCGGACCGGAGGAGCCCCCAGATCGCCGCGGACGGCAGGTCGGGCACGTCCTCACCGGGCCGGACGGCGATCGCCCCATCGGTGAGCACGACCAGCGTGGACGCGGCGAACCGCTCCTCCGCCAGCCATTCCCGCAGCAACGCCAACGCCTGTCCGGTCAGCCGCCGCACCCGCTCCGGCGTGGCGGGCGACCCGCACCGCAACGAGGCGAGGACGACCGCGGGCACCGGCTCGGCGAGCGCGTCGAGGGTCGCGGCCAGGCGCACCTCCGACTCGATCCGGCCCAGCTTGAAGTCGTCCGTCCCGAGCACCGCCCAGTCCCGGCGCACTTCGTCCACAGTGGATGGTGGCGCCATCGCCGTCCAGTCGACGCGGTGCAGCGAGTCCGCGCCGCCCGCCCGGGGATCGGCGTCGAAGCGACGCATCGCCAGTGACTCCAGCGAGAACACCAGCGCGCCGGACGGATCGGTCGCGGTCACGGAGAACGCGTCCTCTCCTGCTCCGGCCAGCCGAACCCGCAGCACGCGCGCACCCGTCGCGTGCAACTGGAAGCCCTGCCAAGCGAACGGCAGCATCACGTGTTCCGCACTCGCGAAGCCGCCGAGGGACCACGGCTGCAATGCCGCGTCGAGCAAGGCGGGGTGAGCCCCGAACCCGGTGGTGTCCGCCTCGTCGGAGAGCACGACCTCCGCGAAGACCTCGCCACCCCGCGTCCACGCCGCACGAACGCCCTGGAACATCGGGCCGTAGAAGTAGCCACGCTCGGCGAACCGCGCGTAGAACTCTTCCACAGCAACGGGTTCGGCGTGCGCGGGCGGCCACTCGATCGGCGTGGCCGCGACCTCGACGGCCTCCGTCAGGACACCGGCGGCATGCCGAGTCCACTCTTCGTGATCACCGCCACGCGAGGCGATGGTGATCGTCCGGCGGGCGTTCTCCTCGGCGGAGACCAGCACCTGCAAGCGCAGGGCACCGCGCTCGGGCAGGACCAACGGCGTTTGGAGCGCGAGCTCCTCCAGCCTGCCGTATCCGACCTCATCCCCAGCGCGCACGGCCAGTTCGACGAGCGCGGTTCCCGGCAGCAGAACGGTTCCGGAGACGGCGTGCTCGGCGAGCCACGCGTACGTGCTCAACGACAGGCGGCCAGTCAGCACCAGGCCGCCGTCCTCAAGTTCAACGGCAGCGCCCAGAAGTGGATGCTCAGCGGGATCGACGCCGAAACGATCGGCGGCGGCCGGGCCCACGCTCGCGGGCGAGGTGTTCAACCAGTAGCGGCGGCGCTGGAAGGGATACGTCGGCAGGTCGATGCGCCGACCGCCGCGCACCGCAGGCGACCAGTCAACGTCGACACCGCGCACGTAGGCTTCGGCGAGCGACGTCAGGAACCGCCGCCGCCCACCGTCCTCACGGCGCAACGAGCCGACGACGAGCACGTCCTGGACGGTCTCCTGGATCGCGACCGCGACGCCAGGATGCGGACTGCACTCGATGAAGACGTCGCAGCCATCGGCGGCGAGATCACGGATAGCCTGTTCGAAGTGGACGGTCTGCCTCAGATTCCGGTACCAGTACTCGGCATCCATGCTCGCGGTGTCGATCCACTCACCGGTGACGGTGGAGCGGAACGCGACCGTGCTCGTCCGCGGCCTGATCGGGGCGAGGACACGAAGCACCTCGTCCTGGATGGCCTCCACGTGTGCGGAGTGCGAGGCGTAGTCCACAGGAATGAGTCGAACCCGAACACCCTCAGCCGCCAACGCGTCCAACAACGCCTTCAACGGCTCGACATCACCAGAGACAACGACCGACGAAGGCCCGTTGCTCGCCGCGATCGACACCCCCTCAGGCAGGCGCGACTCAACGTCCGCAACCGGCAGCGCGATCGAGCCCATCCCACCACGACCAGAAATCGCCCTGATCGCCTTGCTACGCAAACACACCACGCGCGCCGCATCCTCCAGCGACAACGCCCCCGCAACGTACGCCGCAGCGATCTCGCCCTGCGAATGGCCAACCACAGCATCGGGCGACACCCCATAAGAGCGCCACAACGCCGCCAATGACACCATCACCGCGAACGTCACCGGCTGAACAACATCCACCCGGTCAAGCGGACCACGCAACTCCTCGAACAAATCCCAGTCCACAAAGGACCGGAACGCGGTGGCACACTCCTGCATCTGCGCAGCGAACACAGGCTCCGACAGCAACTCCAAGCCCATGCCGACCCACTGCGAACCCTGACCAGGGAACACAAACGCGGTCCGGCCGCTAACCGTGGCAACGCCACGAAGCTCAGCACCGTTCAACAGGACCGCACGGTGTTCGAAGGACGACCTGGTCGACAGCGAGTAGCCGACGTCGAGCGCACTCGCTCCGTCCACAAAGGATTCCAGAGCATCAACACGCGCAGTAAGCGCTTCGGCAGTGCGTCCCGACACAACCCAGGGCACGACGTCGGGGATCGGCTCCGGTGCCACTTCCGGCTGGTGCGGCGCCTCTTCGAGGATCATGTGCACGTTGGTGCCGCTGACCCCGAACGCGGAGATCCCGGCGCGGCGTGGGCGGTCCACCTCGGGCCACCGCCGGGCCTCGTTCAGCAACGACACCGCGCCCGAGGACCAGTCCACGTGGCTGGAGGGCTCGTCGGCGTGCAAGGTCCTGGGCAACAGGCCGTTTCGCAGCGCCAGCACTATCTTCAGCACACCGGCGGCTCCGGCCGCGGCCTGCGTGTGGCCCGTGTTGGACTTCAGCGAGCCCAGCCACAACGGATGGGAGCGCTCACCGCCGTACGCGGCGATCAGGGCCTGTGCCTCGATCGGGTCGCCGAGCGTGGTGCCGGTGCCGTGCGCCTCCACAGCGTCCACTTCGGACGGACGAAGCCCGGCCGCCCGCAACGCCGAGCGGATGACCCGCTGCTGCGAGGGACCGTTCGGGGCCGCGAGCCCGTTGGACGCGCCATCCTGGTTGACCGCGGAGCCCTTGATCACCGCGAGCACCGGGTGCCCGTTGCGCCGCGCGTCAGACAGACGCTCCACGAGAAGCATCACCGCACCCTCGGCCCAGCCCGTGCCGTCAGCGCCGTCGCCGAACGCCTTGCAGCGCCCGTCCGGCGCGAGCCCGCGCTGCCGGGAGAACTCGACGAACAACCCGGGCGAAGGCATGATCGTGACCCCGCCCGCCAGCGCCAGCGAGCACTCGCCGTTGCGCAGCGCCTGCGACGCGAGGTGAAGCGCGACCAAAGAGGACGAACACGCGGTGTCCACGGTGATCGCCGGCCCTTCCAGGCCGAGCGTGTAGGACACGCGACCGGAGACCACGCTGGAGGACTTGCCGGTGAGCAGGTAGCCCTGGAAGTCCTCGGGCGCCTCGTGCAGCCGCGATCCGTAGTCCTGGTGGGTCATCCCGGCGAAGACACCGGTGCTGCTGCCGCGCAAGGACTTCGGGTCGATCCCGGCCCGCTCCAGTGCCTCCCACGAGGTCTCCAGCAACAACCGCTGCTGCGGGTCCATCGCGGACGCCTCACGCGGCGAGATCCCGAAGAACGCCGCGTCGAACTCGGCCGCGTCGTAAAGGAATCCGCCTTCGCGGCAGTAGGACTTGCCGTGCGCGTTCGGATCGGGGTCGTAGAGGGCGTCGAGGTCCCAGCCGCGGTCGGTGGGCAGCTCGCCAATGGCGTCCCCACCCGCGAGCAGCATGTCCCACAACGCTTCCGGAGTGGCCACTCCGCCCGGGAGCCGACATGCCATGCCCACAATGGCGATCTCGTCACCGGAGTGGGCCTGCGGCTCCTCCTGCTCGGCCTCCGCGACGGCGCCCACCAGCTCCGCGAGTGCGAAGCGGGCGACGGCTTCCGGCGTCGGGTGGTCGAACAACAACGTGCTGGGGAGTTTCAGGCCGGTCGCGGCGTTGATCCGGTTCCGCAGCTCCAACGAGGTGAGCGAGTCGAACCCGGCGTCCTTGAAGGACCGCCCCGGTTCAACCGCCTCCGGTCCTGCATGTCCAAGCACAGCAGCGGCCTCGGCACGCACGACCGCCAACAGGGATCGCAGCTGCTCGGCTTCCGGGCGACCCGCCAGCCCAGCGGCGAGGGAGTTCCCGGAACTGTCGCGCGGCGTGAACTCGCTGAGCAGCGCACTCGCGCGGGACGAGGTGAACGCGGGCACGAAGGCGTCCCAGTCGACGTCGGCGACCACGGTCACCGTCTGCCGTCCGACGAGAGCCCGCTCCAGCGCGATCACGGCCGACTCGGCATTCATCGGCGTGACACCACGTTTGCCGAGATTGCGTTCCCCGGCACCGACCGCCATTCCTCCACCGGCCCAGACACCCCAGGCGACCGAGGTCGCGGGCAGGCCCGCGCGGCGGCGGCGCTCGGCGAGCGCGTCAAGATGGGCGTTGGCGGCGGCGTACGCGCCCTGCCCGGCGTTGCCCCACACCCCGGTGATCGACGAGAACACCACGAAGGCGTCAAGATCGCCGGTCAGCTCGTCCAGCAGGTCGGCACCAGCAACCTTGGGGCCGATCACCGCGAGCGCGCGCTCGGCGCTCAGCGTGTCGAGCACTCCGTCGTCGAGCACACCGGCCGTGTGGAACACCGACTTCAGATCCGGGATCGTCGCCAGCAACCCGGTCAGCGCAGTGCGATCGGCCGTGTCGCAGGCCGCCACGGTCACCCGCACGCCACGCGCGCTCAGATCATCCCGGAGTTCGGTGGCACCGGGCGCGTCGAGCCCCCTGCGGCTGGTCAGCACGATGTGCTCGACCCCGGTCCCCGCCAGCCAGCGCGCGACGTGCCCGCCGATCGCGCCGGTACCGCCCGTGATCAGCGCGGTGCCCCGACCACTCCACGTCCCGCCCGGGACGGCGTCGGCGCGGCGGAGCCTGCGGGCGAACGCCCCGTCCCGGCGCAGTGCCACCTGGTCCTCGGTCCCGGTGAGCACCGCCGGGTCGAACACGGCGCCGTCCAGCTCGACCTGGCCGCCCCAGCGCTCCGGGTGCTCCAGCGCGGCGACGCGGCCGAGCCCGAGCACCTGCGCGCACTCCGCCTCGCCGACATCGCTGACCGTCCACAGTGGAGCGCTGATCGCAGCGTCACCGAGCGCTTGGACCAACGTCAGCGTTGCGAGGAAACCGTTGTGGGCGGACAGAACACCCGCCACTTCGCCAACTTCGCGAAGCCGCTCGGCCAGCGCGGCGCGATCTTCACTCGGCTCGATGCGGACGACGTCGGTGCCCAGCTCGATGTCCTGACCGGAGACCAGTAGCCACAGTCCCGCCGGGCGGTTCGCGGGAAGCTCGATGCGCTGCCAGTCGACCCGGTACCGCCACTTGTCCACAGTGGACACAGTGGAGCCAGGAGCGCGGTACTCGACCGACTCCGTCCAGTACCGCTGCCGCTGGAACGGATACGTGGGCAGGTCCACCCGCCGTGCGCCGGGGAACGCCGGAGTCCAGTCCACGGCGATGCCGTGGACGTGAGCTTCACCCAGCGACGTCAGGAACCGGCGTCGACCGCCGTCGTCCCGGCGCAGCGAACCGACGGCGAACCCGTCCGTCTCCTGGATCGCCGGGACCAGAACGGGATGCGGGCTGGCCTCGACGAACGCCGAGTGCCCCTGCTCGATCAGCGCGCGGACGGTGTCCTCGAACAACACGCGCTGCCTCAGATTGCGATACCAGTACTCGGCATCCAACGTCGCCGTGTCGATCCGCTCGCCGATCACCGTGGAGTAGAACGGAATCCGCGAAGCCTTCGGCGTGATTCCAGACAGGTCCGAAAGCACACGTTTGCGAACCGATTCGACGTGAGCGGAGTGCGAGGCGTAGTCCACCGGAATACGGCGCACCCGGACACCGTCCGCTTCACACCGCGCGAACAGCACATGCAACCCAGCAGGATCGCCAGACACCACAGTGGACGCCGGACCGTTCACCGCAGCGATCGAAACACCCTGCGGCAGAAGCGACTCCACCTCAGACACCGGCAGAGACACCGACATCATCCCGCCACGCCCGGCCAAATCCTCCGCGATCGCAAGGCTCCGCAACGCCACAACCTTCGCAGCGTCCTCAAGCGACAAAGCACCCGCCACACAAGCCGCAGCGATCTCACCCTGCGAATGACCAACCACCGCAGCGGGCTTGACCCCGTAAGACCGCCACAGCGAAGCCAACGACACCAGAACGGCAAACAACACGGGCTGGACGACATCCACCCGATCCAGAGGTCCGCGCAGCTCCTCGAACAGATCCCACTCCACATGCGGAGCCAACGCCGAAGCACACTCCGCCATCCGAGCCCCGAAAACCGGCTCCGACAACAGACCAACCGCCATACCGCTCCACTGAGAACCCTGCCCAGGGAACACGAAGACCGGACGCGACACGTCGCCCGCGACACCGCGCACCACAGCTCCGGAAGCTCGCCCGTCAGCGAGCGAGCGCAGTCCTTCGAGATCGAACACGACCGCCCGATGATCCAGGTCGGCGCGGCCGGTAGCCAACGAGTACCCGACATCAACCGGAGCAGCCGCAACGGACAGAAGGCGCTTTGCCTGCACCGCAAGCACTTCAGGCATATGTCCACTGAGGACGAAGGGGAAGTCCCCCGCAGCGTCGCGATCCGGCACTGGCGCGGGCTCGACGGCTTCGAGGATCACGTGGGCATTGGTGCCGGAGATGCCGAATGACGACACCGCAGAGCGGCGCGGACGCCCCGCGTCGGGCCACTCGACCGGCTCGGTGAGCAGCCGCACCGCGCCACCGGACCAGTCGACGTGCGCGGTCGGCGCGTCCACGTGCAGGGTCCGCGGCAATACACCCTCGCGCATGGCCATGACCATCTTGATCACGCCCGCGACACCGGCCGCCGCCTGGGCATGCCCGATGTTGGACTTCAACGAGCCCAACCACACCGGCACTGTGTCGGGCCGGTCCTGGCCGTAGGTCGCCAGCACCGCCTCGGCCTCGATCGGGTCGCCGAGCCTGGTCCCGGTGCCGTGCGCTTCGACAGCGTCCACATCGGACGGTTCGAGTCCCGCGTTGGCCAGCGCCTGGCGGATCACGCGCTCCTGCGCGGGCCCACTGGGCGCGGTCAGCCCGTTGGAGGCGCCGTCCTGGTTGACCGCGCTCCCCCGCAGCACCGCCAGGACCGGATGGCCGTTGCGGTGTGCGTCGGACAAGCGCTCCAGCACGAGCATCCCGACACCCTCGGCCCACCCGGTGCCGTCAGCGTTGTCGGAGAATGCTTTGCAGCGCCCGTCCGCCGACAATCCGCGCTGCTGCGCGAACTCCACGAACATGCCGGGGTTGGCCATGACGGTCGCACCGCCTGCCAACGCCATCGAGCACTCGCCGGAACGCAGCGACTGGGCCGCGAGGTGCAGTGCCACCAACGAGGACGAGCACGCGGTGTCCACGGTCACCGCGGGACCTTCGAGGCCGAGCGTGTAGGAGACACGGCCGGATGCGACGCTCGGGGTGTTGCCCGTGAGAACGTGACCCGCTGCCTCTTCGGAGGCGCTTTGCAGTCGCGGGCCGTACTCCTGGGACATCGCGCCGACGAACACTCCGGTCGCGGTGCCGCGCAACGAGGTCGGCGCAATCCCGGCCCGCTCCAGGGCTTCCCACGAGGTCTCTAGCAACAACCGCTGCTGCGGGTCCATCGCGGACGCCTCACGCGGCGAGATCCCAAAGAACGCCGCGTCGAACTCGGTAGCGCCGATGAAGCCGCCCGAGCGCGTGTAGGTACGGCCGGGCACTCCCGGTTCCGGGTCGAACAGACCGTCGACGTCCCAACCGCGGTCCTCCGGGAACGCGGAGATCGCGTCAGTGCCGTTGCGGACCAGCTCCCAAAGCTGTTCCGGTGTGTCGGCACCGCCGGGCAAACGGCAGCTCATCGCGACGATCGCAATCGGCTCGCCCGCGCGCGCCACCGCGGGAGCCCGCTTCACCGGACGCGATGCCGATCCCACCCGCCGCGCGAGGTGATCAGCGAGCTCGGCCGGGGTCGGATGGTTGAACAGCACCCCGGACGGCAGGCTCAGCCCGGTCGCGGCGGACAACCGGTTGCGGAGGTCCACTGACGTCAGCGAGTCGAAGCCGAGGTCGCGGAAGGTCGTGCCCGCAGCCAGATCGTCCTTGCCGAGCACGAACGCGGCGTGCGCGCGAACGAGGCCGAGCATGTCGTGCGTCGGCTCGTCCACCACGTCATCGGCGACCGAGTCCAGCCAGTAGCGGCGCCGCTGGAACGCATAGGTCGGCAGGTCGACCGCGACGCCGCCGGGGAAGGCAGGACGCCAGTCCACCGCGACTCCACGCACATACGCCTGCGCTACGGAGGTGAGGAACCGGCGCCTGCCACCGTCTTCGCGACGCAGCGACTCGACCACCACCGCGTCCTGAGCGGTCTCCTGGATCGCCACCGCCAGTCCGGGATGCGGGCTGCACTCGATGAACGTGGTGACACCATCGGCGGCGAGCGCGCGCACCGACTGTTCAAAGTGGACGGTCTGTCGCAGGTTCTGGTACCAGTACTCCGCATCCACGAGCGCCGTGTCGAGCGGCACCGTCGAGTGCATCCGCACCTCGGGGGCGACCGGGCTCACCGGCGCCAGCAGCTCCAGAAGCGAACCCCGCAGCTCTTCCACGTGCGCGGAGTGCGAGGCGTAGTCGACAGGAATGAGTCGAACCCGAACACCCTCAGCCGCCAACGAGTCCAGCAACGCCTTCAACGGCTCGACATCACCGGACACCACCACGGAAGAAGGCCCGTTGACGGCCGCGAGCGACACCCCCTCCGGCAGACGGGCCTCAACCTCCGCAACCGGCAGCGCGATCGAGCCCATCCCACCACGACCGGAAATCGCCCTGATCGCCTTACTACGCAAACACACCACCCGCGCGGCATCCTCCAGCGACAGCGCGCCAGCCACGTACGCCGCAGCGATCTCGCCCTGCGAATGGCCGATCACAACATCAGGCGAGACCCCGTAGGACTGCCACAACGCCGCGAGCGACACCATCACCGCGAACGTCACCGGCTGAACAACGTCAACGCGGGAGAGCGGACCGCGCAGCTCCTCGAACAGATCCCAGTCCACAAAGGACTTGAAGGCCGCGGCGCACTCCGCCATCCGAGCCGCGAAAACCGACTCCGAGGACAGCAACTCCAAGCCCATGCCGACCCACTGCGAACCCTGACCAGGGAACACAAACGCGGTCCGGCCCTGCGCGGCGACACTGCCGACCACCGGCCCGGGGCGCCCCTCGGCGAGCGCGGACAGCTCGGCGGAGTCGAACACCACCGCACGGTGCTCGAACGGGGTCCGCGTGGTGGCAAGGGAGAATCCAACGTCCACTGTGGACGCATCAATCGTGGCGAGCTGGGCGGCCTGCCCGCGCAGAGCCGCCGGAGTACGCCCGGAGAGAACCCACGGTACCTCGGCGACCTCAGGGCGCGACTCGACGCGCGGAGCGTCAGGCGGTGCGGCCAGCACGACGTGGCAGTTGGTCCCGCCCATGCCGAACGAGGAGACCCCGGCCAACACGGGCCCCGGCCAGTCACCGGACTCGGTCTGGACCCGGATGTTCAGCTGGTCCAACGGGATTCGCGGGTTGGGCGTGCTGAAGTTCAGGCTCGCCGGGAGCCTGCGGTGGCGGATGGCCAGCGCAGTCTTGATCAGCCCGGCGATGCCCGCCGCGCCTTCGAGGTGACCGATGTTGGTCTTCACCGAGCCGACCAGCAGCGGCGAGCGGCGGGACGGCGCCGTGCCCAGCACCTCGCCAAGCGCGGCGGCCTCCACCGGGTCGCCCAGCCTCGTCCCGGTGCCGTGCAGCTCCACGTAGCGCACCTGACCCGGGTCCACATCCGCCCGCCGGTAGGCCGCCCGCAGCACGCGCTGCTGAGCGGAACGGTCCGGCGTGGTCAGGGAATCGCCGCCACCATCGTTGTTGACCGCACTGCCGCGGATCACGCAGTAGACCGGGTCGCCGTCGCCGAGCGCGTCGGCCAGGCGCTTGAGCACCACGATGCCGCCGCCCTCGCCGCGCACGTACCCGTTGGCGCGCGCGTCGAAGGTGTAGCAACGCCCGTCCGGCGACAGCGCGCCCAAGCGGTGCGCTGCCGAGGACGAGTCCGGCGAGAGGTTGAGGTTGACCCCGCCCGCCAACGCGGTCGTCGAGGCGCCGGTGCGAATGCTCTCGCAGGCCAGGTGCACCGCGACCAGCGCGGAGGACTGGCCGGAGTCCACGGTGAGGCTTTGCCCGCGCAGCCCCAGGAAGTAGGAGACGCGGTTGGCGATCATGCCCCGGTTCAGCCCGGTGATCGTGTGCTGCGTGACCTCCGACGCCGCCGCCAGACGCGCGTAGTCGTCGGCGATCGCGCCGACGAAGACGGCGGCATCCGTGCCGGTGATCGACCCGGGCACGATCCGCGCGTCCTCCAGCGCCTCCCAGGCGAGCTCCAGCACGAGCCGCTGCTGCGGGTCCATCGCCGCCGCCGCGTCCGGGGAGATCCCGAAGAACGCCGGGTCGAACCCGTCGACTTCGGCCAGGTACCCGCCCGGTCCGGGCAGTCCCCGCTCCGGCGCCCGGCGCACGGCGTTCCCCCCGCCGTCCAGCAGTGCGAAGAAGGCGTGCTTGTCCGGCGCGTCGGGAAAGCGGCACGAAAGACCGACGATCGCGATGTCATCCGGCCCTGACACCAAGTGTTCAGCCATGAAGGCCCGTTACCTCCAGTCGTCGCGAAGCCCCCACCCCGCGACCAGCGGTTGTAAACAAGACACAGCGTCGCTCTCACCAGAGCACTGGCAGTTCCTCCAGACCACGCACGAGCATCCCGGTCTTCCAACGCAGCTCCGCCGGTGCCACGGCCAGCCGGAGGTCCGGCAGCCGCTCGGCCAGCACCCGCAGCGTCACCTGGAGCTCCATCCGCGCCAACTGCGCGCCGAGGCAGTGGTGCACCCCGTGCCCGAGTCCCAGGTGCGGGTTGCGCTCGCGGTGGAAGTCCACGCGTTCCGGGTCCGGGAAGACCTCCTCGTCCCGGTTGGGCACGGCGAAGGAGAGCACCACGCCCTCGCCCGCGCGCACCGTGACGTCCCCGAGTTGAACGTCCTCCGTGGCGATCCTGGTGAACCCGGACATCGTGGTGAGCGGCGCGAACCGCAGCAGCTCGTCCACGACCGCGGGGATCAGCCCGGGATCGGCGATGATCGCCTCGTACCGGGACCTGTCCTCCAGCAACAGGTACACGAAGTTGCCGATGTGGTTGGCCGTGGTCTCGTGCCCGCCGACCAGCAGACCTCCGGCGAGCACCAGCAGCTCGTGCTCGGAGAGGCGGTCCGTGTCGTCCCGCGCCTGCACCAGCGCGCCGAGCACGTCGTCGGTCGGGTTCTCCCGGCGCTGAGCCACCAGGTCGGCCAGGTAGGCCATGAAGTCGTTGGTGGCGTTCTCGATCTCCGCCGGCGTGTACCGCCCCGCCGACATCAGCGTGTCCGCGAAGACCCCGAACAGCGCCTGGTCCTCGTGCGGCACACCGAGCATGTCGGAGATCACCGTCATCGGCAGCGGCAACGCCAGGTGCGTGCGCAGGTCCGCGGGCGAGCCCTTCGCCAGCATGTCGTCGACGAGCTCGTTCACCAGCGCGGTCACCGCGGGCCGGGCCGCCTCGATCCGCCGTGCGGTGAACGCCTTCGCCAGCAGCTTGCGCAGCCTGCTGTGCTCCGGCGGGTCCAGCGCCAGCAGCCCGCCCGGCTCCGGCGGGACCTCGGTCGCGCGCGGGATGTCCTTGCCCGCGCCCTCGGCCATGCTGAAGCGCGGATCGGTCAGCACCACCTTGGCGTCGGCGTACCTGGTGACCAGCCATCCCTCGCCACCGTAGGGCATCCGCACCCGCGCCACCGGTTCCGTCCGGCGCAGCTCCGCGTACTTGGGGTGCAGCTCCATGCCCACGGCCGGGCCGAACGGGTAGCTGTGCACGGTGCGGCTCATCGCGCGGGCTCCTTCTCAGCGGCGAACACCTCGCGCGCCGCGGCGATGACCGCGTCCACGTCGTCGTCGCTCATGTGCGGCCCGATCGGCAGGCTCAGCACCTCACCGGCGAGCCGATCCGCGATCGGCAGGTGCCAAAAGTCACCGAGGCCGGTGTAAGCCTCGGACCGGTGCACGGCGACCGGGTAGTGCGCCAGAGTGCCGATTCCCCTTGTGGCAAAAGCACTCCGAGCTTCGTCCCGGTGGTCGGCGCGGACGACGAACAGGTGCCACACCGGGTCGGCCCAGTCGGCGACGGCGGGCAGCCGCAGCCCGGGAGTTCCCGCCAGCCCGGTCAGGTAGCGCGCGGCGACCGCGCGGCGGCGGTCGTTCCACTCGTCCAGCCGCGCCAACTTGACGCGCAGGAATGCCGCCTGGAGTTCGTCGAGCCGCGAGTTGGTGGCGGGGACCTCGTGCCGGTACTTCTCCCGCGAGCCGTAATTCCGCAGCAGCCGCAGGCTTTCCGCGAGTTCGGCGTCGTCGGTGACGACCGCGCCCCCATCGCCCATCGCACCGAGGTTCTTGCCGGGGTAGAAGCTGAAAGCCGTCGCGGTGCCCGTGCCGGAACCGATGCGGCGACCCCGGTAACCGGCGCCGTGCGCCTGCGCCGCGTCCTCCAGGATCGCGAGCCCGTGCTCCCGCGCGACGGCGGTGATCGGGTCGAGGTCGGCGGGGTGCCCGTACAGGTGCACCGGCACGATCGCCTTCGTCCTCGGCGTGATCGCGGCGCGGACCAGCGCGGGGTCCATGGTGGCCGTGTGCTCGTCCGGCTCGACCGGCACCGGCCGCGCCCCGGTCTCGGTGACCGCGAGCCAGGTCGCGATGAACGTGTGCGAGGGCACCAGCACCTCGTCGCCCGGGCCGATCCCGAGGGCGCGCAGGCTCAGCTCCAGCGCGTCGCACCCGCTGCCGACCGCGACGCAGTGCCGCGCGCCGCAGTAACGCGCGAATTCGTCCTCGAATGCCTCCAGCTCGGGGCCGAGCAGAAACCAGCCGGAGTCCATCACGCGCCGATACGCCGCGTCCAGCTCGTCCCGCAACTCGGCATAGGGAGCCTTGAGATCAAGGAACGGAATACTCACTCCAGACTCCGCGCGGCTTCCAGGAAATCCGAGTACTCGCGAAAATAGTCGGATTCGTCATAATGCATCGACGCGATGACAAGTCCGACCGCGCCGGGCGAGAAATTGATGAGGTCCCGCCAGATCATCGGCCCGACGTAGAGCGCCTTCGTCGGCGAGTCCAGCTGGAACCTCATCCGCCGGTAGCCGTCGTCGACGGTGATCTCGAAGCGCCCGTGCACGGCGATGATCAGCTGTTCCAGCGAACGGTGGCCATGGGCCCCCCGAACGGTGGAGGACGGAAGGTCATAGAGGTAGTACACGCGGTTGATGTCGAACTTCACGTCCCGGTTCGACTCGACGACCGCGAGACTGCCCCTCGGATCCTTGTGTTCGGGGAGATCAATCAGTCGGCACGGTTCGACCCGGCCCACCAAGAGATCCCCATGCTCCCCATGCATAGAGTCCCGTTCCCCAGTCCTGGACAAAAGCCGTTTCCGGTTGTGCTCAGCCGGTGCGATGAGACGTGGCTCACCACCGTGGACACTCGCCGCACACCGAGAACGATCACTGCAGCCATGATGCCGATATTTCTTACGCCCGCGACCATGATGACCCACGCACCGCCGATCGGGTGGACGCGAAAAGACTTTCGAATGTCACTGTTCGAATGGGCGCGCTTTCTTGACTTCGGCTCAGGCCGTACGGTAGTGACCGCCTTACCGGATGATCTCGATCTCGGTGCGCAGCGGCAGCGCCGACGAGGACCCGCCGACCCACACCGCACGCGTGCCGGTGCCCAGCGCCCACGAGTGCGTGGCGGTGTCCCAGTGCCGCAACGCGCGGCCCGGCAGCAGCACGGTGATCCGGCGCTGCTCGCCCGGCCGCAGGCTGACCTTCTGGTAGCCCGCGAGCGCCTTCTCGGCCTGCGGCAGGCGGAGGTCCGGGCTCGCGCCGAGGTAGACCTGCGCGATCTCCGAGCCCGCCCGCGCGCCGGTGTTGCGCAGGGTGAAGGAGACCTCCACGCCGTCGCGGACGCGCTTGGCCACCGGCGTGCCGTACTCGAAGGCGGTATAGGACAGGCCGTGCCCGAACGGGAACAGCGGCTTGGCCTTTTCCCTGTCGTACCAACGGTATCCGGTGAAGATCCCCTCGCTGTACACCTGCTTGCCGCCGACCCCGGGGAAGCGCTCCGGGTGACCGGCCACCGGGTGCGTGCGGTCGTCGGCGGGGAAGGTCTGGGTGAGCTTCCCGCTCGGGTTCGCGTCGCCGAAGAGCAGCCTGGTGGTGGCCTCGGCCCCCGCCTGCCCCGGGTACCACGTGTTCAGCACGGCCTTGGTCGAGGACAGCCACGGCATGGTGATCGCCCCGCCGACGTTGAGCACCACAACCGTGCGCGGATTGGCCTTCGCCACCGCCGCGACCAGTTCGTCCTGCCTGCCCGGCAGCGCGAGCGAGGGCCGGTCCCAGTTCTCCGAGGAGTCGTCGTGCACGAACACCACGGCGGTCTTCGCGGCCTTGGCGGCGGCGACCGCCTCGTCAAGGGACTGCTGTGCCTTGCGCGGGGTGACCCAGCTCAGCGAGAAGGTCATCGCGCCCTTGTACGTGGTGCCGGAGACCTCGATCTTGTGGGTTCCGGCGGTCAGGTGCAGCGGCTGGCTGCTGACCTCGCCGAAGACCTCGCTCACCTCGATCCTGGTGGTCCCGTCCAGGGTGATCGTGGCGACCGCGTCCGGCGTCAGGCTCCCCGCGATCCGGTAGAGCCCCGGCTCGGTGACGGTCAGCGTCCCCGAGTACATCGGCCCGCTGAACCCGCTCGGGTACTCCTTGCTGGTGAAGGCGGGCGAGAGCGCCACGCCCATCGGCTCGCCCCTGAGCTCCTCGCCGACCCGGTAGTCCACCTTTCCCTTGCCGCCCATGCGTTCCCGGATGGCGTCCAGCGGCGGCGTCGCGGAGTCCGGGCGCACGTAGGCGCTGCCGAACCCGCTGACCTTCGGCTCCCGCCCGGTCGGGCCGATCACCGCGATGTCGCCCGCGGTCTCGGTGGACAGCGGCAGGGTCGCGTTCTCGTTGCGCAGCAACACCGATCCGCCCTCGGCCACCTCGCGCGCGACCTTCGTGCCCCCGGCGACGTC
Source organism: Allokutzneria sp. A3M-2-11 16 (assembly GCF_024213555.1). Lineage (GTDB taxonomy): Bacteria > Actinomycetota > Actinomycetes > Mycobacteriales > Pseudonocardiaceae > Allokutzneria. Next base: position 107,544 of record NZ_JANAVO010000015.1, read on the forward strand.
CCTGGCCGGACGCGGGCGCGGCCCGTCGAGCATGCCGAAGCGTTCCAGCTGCGTCAGGATGCGCGTCACCGACGTGTCCACAGTGGACTGTGCGATGGTGCCGCCTTCGACTGCCCTGCGCAGCGCCCCGGCGAAGTGGGTGGCCTCCGGCTTGTTGACCGGGTCCGGGATGCCTTCGAACCGGATGCCCAGTTCCTGGTCCAGCCCCGCCTCGATCGCCGACGTGCTCGGTGCCGCCAGCCAGTCCGACATCACCCAGCCCCGGAAGTCCCACTGCGCGCGCAGGATCTCGGTCAGCAGCCCGCGGTTGGCGCACGCCGGTGTGCCGTTGAGTTTGTTGTAGGAGCACATGAACGACCCGACCCCGGCTCGCACCGCGCTCTCGAACGGCGGCAGTTCGGTCTCCCGCAGGGTCCGCTCGTCGACCTCGGCGTCGATGGTCATCCGGTCGGTTTCCTGGTTGTTGGCCGCGAAGTGCTTGGCGTTGGCGATCACGCCCTGCGACTGGATGCCCCGGATCTCCGCCGCCGCGATCCGCGCGGTCACCACCGGGTCCTCGGCGAAGGTCTCGTAGTTGCGGCCCGCCGTGGGCACCCTGATGTTGTTCATCATCGGCGCGAGCGCCACGTCGATGTTGTGCGCGCGGGCCTCACGGCCCAGCACCGCGCCGTAGCGCCCGGCCAGCTCCTCGTCGAAGGAGGCGCCCAGCGCGATCGGCGCGGGCAACGCGATCGACGGCCGCACCGCCGTGATCCCGTTCGGCCCGTCGCTGGCCCGCAGTTCCGGGATGCCCAGGCGCGCCACCCCGGGGAGGTAGATGTTGCTCGCGGGCGTCGCGGGGTTGAACGACCAGTGCAGCATGGAGATCTTCTCGGCCAGCGTCATCCGCTTGACCAGCTCCGGCACCCGCGACCCGCTCTGCCCCGCCCCCGCCCCCGCCCCCGCCGGTGCGGTCTGGGCCGCCAACGCGACCGTGCAGGCCAGGGCGAGCGCAGTCGAGCGCCGCCTCCATGATGTCGTCATTACCGCTTTTCCCCCACGCGCTGCCCCGTCTTGGTTTCCGCAGGCTAACCCAGGAGCCACTCGCGCTTTCCCGTTGATCGAAGCTGCTTATCCGCCCGCCGTTTCAGAAGGGCGCGGGTTCGGCGATGGGCTCGGCTTCCGTCTCGGCGGTCTTCCCGCTCGGCGTCGTCCACACATGCCGACCGTCCGGCAGGTTCTCGCAGCTCCAGTTGGACTCGTGCTTCATCCGGTGGTGCCGTCTGCACTTCGGCCGCAAGTTGTCGATGCTGGTGTTCGTGCCGTCAAAGGGGCAGCAGTGATCCAGGTCGCAGCGGTGTGCGGGCCTGTTGCAACCGATCGCCGTACACGTCGGGTACCGCGCGTAGATCAACTCCCGCTGCTTCGCCGACGGCCGATACGTCGTCACATCCTCAGCGATCCCGGTCACCGGGTCGGTCAGGATGCGCTTCCAGATCCCATTCGCCGCCACATCCCGGGCGATCTTCGCGGGCAGGGGTCCGTAGCCGTGGAGGATGGCGGGTTCGTTGTTCATGCCCAGGAACGAGCCCATCGGCATGGTCAGGTAGACCGTCACCTGGCCTTGGGGGGCGCCAGTTTCCTTACCCATCAACACATCCATCGTCACATCGGCCCGCTTCTGATCCAACGTCCGGTGATCCTTCGGCAAGGCTCTGGCGATGCGGTCGATCCGGTCATAGATCAACGAGGCTTGCAACGCCGGGAAGAACATCCTCAGCAGACACATGCCGTCATCGAGGGGGATCTTCTCCACCAACCTCTGCTTCCGCTTCTCCTTATGGCGACGCTCAGCGGCCTTCGGGCCCAGCTTGTCGATGAACCGCACCGCATGCCGACGAGTCGCGGTGTAGTCGTGGGACTCAGCGAAAGCGAGGAAGTCCTGCTCGGCGATCGCAGCATGCACAGCAGACAGGGTCGAGAGCAGGTCCACGATCATCAACGCTTTGCCCTCGTCGACGCGGCCTTCGGCCAGCGCCCGCAAGACCGCTGGGCGGCCGGTGAGGTCTTCTGCGCGTTGCAACAGCCGGGCGGCCTTCGTCTTCGAGACCGCCAACAAGCGCATGAGGATTTCTTCGGCGAACTCACGATCACACAACTCCAGCTCAGCGACGTACTCCATCAGCACGACCGCGAAGTCCGCCGACGCTTTCCCCATCGCAGTGAAGTAGACCATCAGTTTATGGTCGGGATCTACAGGGAACATGTCCCTATTCTAGCGCACAATAATAGACGATCATGGCTCTACGGAGTGAATTCCCAGGCGCCCAAAAGCCCGAAAACGCAACCCGAGCGAAAAGGTGAGGGCGGGCTGGAAATCGGGGTCGGCTTTACCTGGGGTGCGCGTGCCATACGCTTGTCGCGAGGG
>NZ_JANAVO010000016.1 GCF_024213555.1 Allokutzneria sp. A3M-2-11 16
GAGGCCCAAGGGCACGCGCAAGGGGCCCCCAGGTCAAGCCGACCCACCGCTGGAAGCCCAGCGCCCCACGCTGGAAGCCCAGCCAGCTCCGCTGGAAGCCCAGCCCACGAACGCTGGAAGCCCAGCCCACGCAAGCTGGAAGCCCAGTCATACCTCCGAAGTACACCAAGCGAGGCCAGGAGTATTGGACGCCGCGCGCCAACAAGAGCAAGGTGGTGGTGTGCGAGAGATCAGCCTGGCCGAGGCCGTCGCGGAACTGGTGCGGGACGGGGACTCCGTCGCGCTGGAGGGGTTCACCCACCTCATCCCGGTGGCCGCCGCGCACGAGATCATCCGGCAGCGGCGGCGCGACCTGACGTTGATCCGGATGACGCCGGACCTCATCTACGACCAGCTGATCGGGATGGGCTGCGCGCGGAAGCTGGTCTTCTCCTGGGGCGGCAATCCCGGGGTGGGCTCGTTGCACCGGTTCCGGGACGCGATCGAGCACGGGTACCCGCATCCGCTGGAGATCGAGGAGCACAGCCACGCGGGGATGGCCAACCGCTACGTCGCGGGGGCCTCGGGGTTGCCGTTCGCGGTGTTGCGCGGCTACTTGGGCACGGACCTGGCGAAGGTGACGCCGACGATCAGGACGGTGACGTGTCCGTTCACCGGCGAGGAACTGGCGGCGGTGCCCGCGCTCAACCCGGATGTGGCGATTGTGCATGCGCAGCAAGCGGATCGGCGCGGGAACGTGGCGTTCTGGGGGATCACCGGAGTGCAGAAGGAAGTCGTGCTCGCGGCGAAGAGAGCGCTGGTGACGGTCGAAGAGATCGTTGACGAGATCGAGCCACACCACGGGCAGGTCGTGTTGCCGTCGATCGCGGTGGACGCCGTGGTGAAGGCGGAACGCGGAGCTTATCCGTCGTACGCGCACGGGTATTACGACCGGGACAACGCGTTCTACCGCGAGTGGGACGCGATCAGCCGGGACCGGGACACGTTCGCCACATGGATGCGGGAGCACGTGGGATGACGGCGACGACGGACGAGATCATGACGGTGGCGGCGGCGCGGGAGCTGCGCGACGGCGTGTTGTGCTTCGTGGGCATCGGGTTGCCGAGCGCGGCGGCGAACCTCGCGAGGGCCACGCACGCGCCGAACTGCACACTGATCTACGAGTCCGGGACGATCGGGGCGAAGCCGACGCGGCTCCCACTGTCCATTGGGGACGGTGAGCTGGCGGACACGGCGGACGCGCTGGTGTCGGTGCCGGAGATCTTCAACTACTGGCTGCAAGCAGGCCGCGTGGACGTGGGATTCCTCGGCGCGGCGCAGATCGACCGCTTCGGCAACCTCAACACGACGGTAGTCGGGGACTACGCCGACCCGAAGGTCCGCCTTCCCGGAGCCGGGGGAGCGCCGGAGATCGCGGCCTCGGCGAAGGAAGTGATCATGGTGCTGCGGCACAACACGCGCGCGTTCGTGGAGCGGCTGTCCTTCGTCACCTCGGTGGTCAAGGGGCCGCGGGTGGTGCTGACGGACCTCGGCGTGCTGCGGCCCGACGAGACGGGCGAGCTGGTCCTCGTCGCGGTGCACCCGAATGTGACTGTGGAGCAGGCGAAAGCCGCGACGGGCTGGGACCTCCGGGTGGCGGCCGAAGTCGCGGTGACCGAGCCGCCGACCGAAAAGGAACTGTCAGTCCTGCGCGCGCTGCACGCCGCGTGACGCCGCGAGGGTGTCGTAGTCGGGGAACAGCTCCGCGATGGTGCTGCCGGTGAAGTTGCCGACCCATCCGTCGTCGTCGTGGAAGAACCGCACCGACACGTAGTCCGGCCGCGTGCCCATGTCGAACCAGTGCGTGGTGTTCGCGGGCACGCTGAGCAGATCGCCCGCCTCGCACAACACCGCGTACACCCGCCCACCCACGTGCAGGTAGAACACGCCGGAGCCGCGGGCGAAGAAGCGGTCCTCGTCATCGTCGTGGGTGTGCTCGGCGAGGAACTTCTTCCTTGCGGCAGCGGCATCTTCCTGCCACGAAGGGTCGTCGGAGGGAGTCATGTGCATGGCGTCGACCAGCACGTAGCCCTCCGCCTCGACCACCCGGTCCACGTTGTCCCGGTAGACGGCCAGGACTTCCTCAGACGAGGGCGTCGGGGACAGGCCGTCGACGACCTCCCACCGCTCGAACCGCACGCCGAGCCGTTTCAGCTCGGCCTGGATCTCCGCGCCGTCCTCGGTGCGCAGCACCACCGTGCCGGGGTCGTTGTCCGGCCAGACCGTCAGTAGCGTCATCGCTCACCCTCCACCTTGAAGCGCAGCAACCATTCCAGGCACTCCGCACGGTGCCGCGCCTGGAGCAGGTCCGCGCCCCACACGTACAGCCCGTGCCGCGCGACGATCAGCGCGGGGGTGTCGGCGCGGAAGGACTTCTCGAACTCCTCGCCGAGCACCCGCATGTCCTGCCCGTTGGGCACAACGGGGATCGTCACCAGATCATCGTGCGCCGCGCGGCCGAAGCCTTTCAACATTTCCAGGTCGATCAGCTCGACGCCGTCCGGCCACCGCTCCGCGGCGAGCACGGGTGCCATGACGTGCACGTGCACCACGGCTCCGGCACCGGAGACGGCGGCGATGCGACCGTGCAGCCCGGCTTCGGCCGAGGGCACCTTCTCCGGGTGCGGCTGGTCGGGGACCGCGACGCCGTCCGCGTCGACCACCACGACGTCGTCCTCGGACAGCTCGCCCTTGTCCAGGCCGCTCGTGGTGACCGCCAAGCGCAGTGGCTCGTCACGAAGCCGCACGGAAAGGTTGCCGGACGTGCCGCGCATCCACCCGAGCGCCGCGTACCGCGCGGACTCCGCGGCCAGCGCCCGCCCTGCCTCGCGCAACCCCTCCATCAGGAGATCTCCACGTCGGCCAGCGAAGCCAGCGCCGGGTGCGGCGCGAAGTCCGCGTCGGCGAAGGGTTCCCCGGGCCGCGCCAGGCCGACCGTCTGCAAACCCGCCTCAGCGGCGGCGTGCAGCTCGGCCGGAACATCGGACAGGAACACCGTTTCCGATGGCGTTGCCCCCAGAGCGGACGCGATTGCCTTGTAGGACGGCGCTTCCCGCTTCGGGCCCGCGTTGACGGTGTCGAAATGCGCGGTGAACAGGTCGCGGAGGTCGCCATCGGTGGTGCGCGAGAAGAACGCGATCTGCCCCGGCACGGAACCGGAGGAGAACACCGCCAGGGTCAGGCCCGCCGCGTGCCACTCGCGCAGCCGCTTCGCCACGTCCGGGAAGAATTCCGCGGTCAGGTCGCCGATCGCGTACCCGCGCTGCCAGATCAAGCCCTGCAAGGTCTTCAGCGGCGCGATCTTCTGGTCGGCGTCCATCCACCCGTGCAGCACCGCGACCAGCTCTTCGGTCGTGGCCGTCTCGGAAAGCCCGCCCAGCGAACGGATCTGCGCGACCGCGTCGGCCACCACGGGATCGTCGGCGTGCGAGTCGATCCACGGGCCGAGCCGGGGGCGGGCGTAGTCGTAGAGCGTCACGTGCACCTGGCTGGTGGGCGTCAGCGTGCCCTCGATGTCCACGACGACCCACCGGGCGGTCAGCGAGATCACTGGTTCCGTTCTCCTTCTTCGTAGTACTCGTGGACTTCGTAGTACTTAGAGAGAGCTGTGGGCGCGAAAGCACCGCGATCGGTCACCACCGTGGTGACCAGGCGTGGGGGAGTGACGTCGAACGCGGGGTAGAGGCCGCGCACTCCGGAGACGTGAAACGACAACACATCGGTGCCGTCGCGGTATTCGATCGGCACCGCCGCGGCGCTCGGCGCGTCCTGGTCCGGAGCCTGGACCAGCGCGTGGAACGGCACACCGAATGCCTGTGCCGCCGCGGCAAGACCGAGAGTGCCGACTTTGTTGATCACGTGGCCGTCCATGGTGACCCGGTCCGCGGCGGTGACCAATGCGTCCACCCGCCCGTCCGCGATCAGCGCGGCGCCCATCCCGTCAGTGACGAGCGTGGTGTCCACGCCCATCTCCGCGAGGGTCGGCGCGGTCAGCCTGGCGCCTTGGAGGTAAGGACGAGTCTCGGTGCACACGAAGCTGAACTCCTTGTGCGCCTTGCGAAGCGCGACCACCAGCTCGATGAGGTAGATGTCCGCCCAGCAGTGGGTCAGCACCCGCGCGCCGTCCGGCAACAGCTCTGCGGCCGCGGTCGCCAACGCGCGGCTCCGCGCGCGGTAAAGCTCATCGCCTGCCTCGGCCGCCGCCAGCACTCCGGCTACCGATCTGTCTGAAGTGGACAGTACACAGTGGACTGCCTTGTGCAGGTGGTTGTTGGTGCGCCTGGTTTCGACGAGCAGCCGCCCGGCCGCCTCCAGGTCTTCACCGGCGCGTGCGGCCAGCACCATCCCGTACAGCGCGGCGAAGTACGGTCCAGAGGACTGCGTGACCATGTCCTTGATCGCCTGGGCGACCTCGGCGACCGTTTCGCAGCGCACCCACTCGCGTTCCAGCGGCAGCTTGCGGCGGTCCAGGATCAGCACGGCGTCCGCGGTGAGACGGACGCTGTGTTCAATTTCAGGGGGTGCGATCTCCGGAACCATCAGCTGTACCCGGTGATCGGCGGCAGCTCGCCGGTCAGCAGGTGCGCGCCCAGTTCGCGGGCCTTGTAGCTCACCGGGTCGTGCAGCGTGATCGTCCTGGCGTTGCGCCAGAACCGGTCGAAGCCGTACTTCGACGCGGTCGCCCGCGCGCCGACGAACTCGAAGATCTTCGCCGTGACCTCGTTGACCGCCTTGGTGGAGACGACCTTCGCGGAGGAGATCGTCAGCGCCGCCGCGGCGCGCAGCTCCGGGGTCAGCTCGGGTTCGGCCGCCGCCGCGTAGAGCAGCGCGCTCGCGTGGTCGGCCAGCAACCCGGCCGCCTCGGTGGACGCGACCAGCTCGCCGTAGCCGACCAACACGTACAGGTCGTCGGACGCGTTGTCCACGCCGGAGAGGAACCACGGCCGCGACATCGTCCGCGTGTACTCGGCGGCCTGCTCCAGCGCGCCCTCCGCGATGCCGACGTGCAGCTGCGAAAGCACCGCCTGGAAAGCGATCTGCGCCAGCGACAGCCGTAGTGCTGCGGGACTGTCCTCTTCGGACGGTGGGTGGACACCGAGCACGTCGTCGGCCGCGACCGGGGCGTCGGTGAAGAGCACGCCGCCGCTCTCGGTGAGCCGCTGGCCGACGTTGTCCCAGTCGTCCAGGTACCGCACGCCGTTCGCGCGCGCGTCCATGGTGAAGGTCAGCTTCTCGCCGGTGTCGGTCCGCGTCCCGCTCACCACGAGCCGATCCGCGAGGCTCGCCCCGGTCGCGAACGTCTTGCGCCCGTTGACCAGGAAGCCATCCTCGGCAGGCGTCAGTTCCAGCGCGGCGTCCAGCGGATTGGCCACACCACCCCAGAACCACTGGTTCGCCGAGGTCTCCCGGCGCAGTCGCGTGACCCGGTCCTGGTCGCCAAAGAGTTCCGAACGCCAGACGTGCAAGTAGTGGTAACCGAGCAGGTGGCCGATGGACGCGTCGGCCGCGGCGATGATCCGCGTGACCGAGTCCGAGGTCGCCGGGTCAGCGTCCCCGCCGCCCAGCTCCGCCGGGATGAACGCGGTGAGCAGACCAGACGACCGCAGCAGCTCGACCTCGCGCTCGGGCGCGGCGTTCGCGCGGTCCCGTTCGGCGGCGTCCTCGCGGAGCTTGGCCGCGACCTCCTCGGCGACGGTTGTCCACTGGCTCATGGCCAGTACTTTGCCAGCTCTACCGCTGCGCGATGGGCGCTGTGATCCACTCCATGGGAACGCCGAAGGCTTCCACCAGCTCCGTGGCGCGAGGGCGCAGCTGCGCGCACAGATCGTTGACCGCGCTGGTCACCGACTTCGCCCGCGCCGGGGTGAGCCTGCCGTGCCCGAGGAACCACGCGAGGTCGGCCTCGATGGTCGCCAGCACATGCAGGTCGCACACCCGCTCCAACAGTTCGGCCGTGGCCGCATCGGGACAGCGCTCGATCGCCGCGACGAACGCCTCCAGCACGATCCGGTCCACATGCGTCCTCGCCGCGCGCAGCACGTGGTCCTGCGCGTTGTTGAACACGTCGAACGCGTCGCCCTCGCCCGCCTTGCGCAGCCGCCGGACCAGGCCGTCGAGCACGTGCTCCTCCCGGTCGGTGAACAGCTTCAGCTGCCACGCGCGGTCGTGCAGATCGCCGCCCATCAACGACCGGACCGGAGTGCGCTCGATGACCGCGCCGACGAGCTGAGTCGCGACGAACCGGGCCATGCCGAACGCGTCGAGGTCGCCGACGTGATCGCGGTAGCCGGTGAGCAGGCCCTTCGCCACGAGCTGGAGCAGCACGGTGTTGTCGCCCTCGAACGTGGTGAACACGTCCGTATCGGCCTTGAGCTGCGGCAACTGGTTCTCGGCCAGGTAACCCGCGCCGCCGCACGCCTCCCGGCACTCCTGGATCGTGCGCGTCGCGTGCCCTGTGGCCGCTGCTTTCAGCCCGGCTGCCTGTGACTCCAGTTCACGCTTCCTTTGGTCGTTGTCACTGTCACCACCGAAGACCTCGTGCAGCTCGGTGACCAGCTCTTCCTGTGCGAAGTGCAGCGCGTAGGTGGTCGCCAGCGCGGGCAGCAGGCGTCGTTGGTGCGCGAGGTAGTCCAGGATCGGGACCTCGGTGCCATCGGGTTTCGCGAACTGCCTGCGGGCCTCACCGTGGCGGACCGCGATCGTCAACGCCTTCTTCGTCGCGCTCAGCGCCCCGCCCGCGACGCTGATCCGGCCGCGCACGAGGGTGCCGAGCATGGTGAAGAACCGCTTGTTCGCGCCCTCGACGGGACTGGAGTAGGTGCCGTCCTCGGCGACGTGGCCGTAGCGGTCCAGCAGCGCTTCGCGGGGCACGCGCACGTGGTCAAAGGACAGCCGCCCGTTGTCCACGCCGTTGAGCCCGGCCTTCTCGCCACAGTCCTCAATGGTCACTCCCGCGCGCGGAGACCCGTCCGGCTCGCGGATCGGCACCAGCAGCGCGTGCACACCGTGCCGGTCGCCGCCGGTGATCAACTGTGCGAACACGACCGCCATCCGGCCGTCCCGCGCCGCGTTGCCGATGTAGTCCTTGCGCGCCGAGGCGTCCGGGGTGTGCACGACGAACTCGCCCGTAGCCGCGTCGTAACTGGCAGTGGTGTTCAAATGCTGCACGTCGGAACCGTGGCCGGACTCGGTCATCGCGAAGCAGCCGAGCAGGTCCAGCTCGATGATCTCCCGGAGGTGGCGCTCGTGGTGCCGCTCGGTGCCCAGCGCCTGCACGGCACCGCCGAACAGGCCCCACTGCACGCCCGCCTTGACCATCAGGGACAGGTCGCCGAAACCGAGCATCTCGAAGGCGACCACCGACCCGCCGAAATCCCCGTCCCCGCCATAGCGCACGGGGAACCCGACGCTGGAGTGCCCGGCGGAGGCGAGCACCCGGAGCTGGCGCAGCACGTGTTCGCGGTGCCGCTCGCGGTCCAGGCCGGGCGGCGGCGCCTCGATGACGCCGAGCCGCTTGCGGGTGCGTTCGCGCAGATCGGCCCACCTGCCGTCGAGCAGCGTTCGGAGCACTGTGGCCGATCCCGGGGTGTCCATGCCGCAAGAGCTTGCCCGGAGACTGGCCGTTTCGCAGCGTAGCCGAATGCGTTTTCATCCCGTTATCGCTTCGGCGGTGGCTGAGAACGGTCACCGTGATATCCGGTCGAAAATACGAGTTGATAACTTTTCGGCTCGTTCACCGCGTCGGCCGCCGGCGCACGAGGCAAGGAGATGGCTGTGCCTCAGGAGGGCAACGAGACCACGCGCATGGCCCTGGCGCTGCTCGCGGGGGGAGCCTCGGTCTGGGTCGCCGAACGGCTCCTGCGCATTCATCGGCAGCGGTTGAACGCCCTTGCCGAGTACGATCGCATGCGCGAGCGGGCCGATGAGCGCGGAAACGCCCTCCGCGCCGAGCTGAACCAGGTGAACCGGCGGGTTACCGAGATCCAACGGCTGCTGGAACAGCCGGTGTGAACGACGCGGAACGGCCGAGCGGGTTAGCCCGAAAGGTCGGCAGATATCGGAGAATTCGATATCTGGTTTTTTGCCGCGAAGTGCGCGCACGAACGCTCTCGAAGCCCTTGTGATGATGGGGTCCGCCCAGTTCGGAATGCCTGTAACCGTTATCAGGGATACCTCGGGAACTTGGTCGCCAATCGCCTATTTCGGACACCTCGCTCGTGCTTAACTGCATGCGCACACACCAGGTTTCCCGAGAACTGGGGGTTCAATGGGCGACCGCTTGGAATTCACCGTGCTCGGACCGCTCGAAGTGCGGTCGAGTACCGGTCCCGTCCCGATCAGCGGCCAGCGGCAGCGCACCGTGCTGGCCATGCTGCTCCTGTCACCGGGCCGCGTCGTCTCCGTGGACAGCCTCGTCGAGGCGGTCTGGGACGACCGGCCACCCGCGACCGGGCGAACACAGATCGCGATCTGCGTCGCCGGGCTGCGCAAGGCGTTCAAGGCGGCGGGCTGCGCCGACGACGTCATCCTCACCAGGGCGCCCGGCTACCTGCTGCTGCCCGAGGCGCACGGCATCGACGCGGGCGAGTTCGAACGGCAGCTCGACCAGGCGCAGCGCCTGGAGCAGGGCGGCCGCTGCGCCGAGTCGGTGCGCGCCTACGCCGCCGCGCTCAGCCGGTGGAGCGGGCCCGCGCTGTCCGGGGTGACCGGGCGCTTCGCCGAGTCGGCCGCCGCGCGGCTGGAGGAGCTGCGGCTGACCGCCTACGAGCAGAGCGCGGCGCTGCGCCTGGCGGAGGGCGAGCACCGCGAGCTGATCGGCGAGCTGACCGGGCTGCTGTGCCAGCACCCGCTGCGCGAGCAGGTGCGGGCGCACCTGATGCTGGCGCAGTACCGGTCCGGCAGGCGCGCGGAGGCGCTGGAGACCTTCCGCGAGGGGCGCGCGCTGCTGATCGACGAGCTCGGCCTGGAGCCGGGCAAGGTGCTCAGGGAGCTGCACGAGGCGATCCTGGCCGACGACCCGGTGCTCACCCCGGTCGCGGCCGCCAGGGCGCCCGCGCCGGTCAAGGCGAAGGTGGTGCCGGCCCAGCTCCCGCCGAGCACCGCGCGGTTCACCGGTCGCGAGGCCGAGGTATCCATTTTGGACAGTCTGATCACGGTGCGCGGCAAGGCTTCCATGCTTCCGGTCGGTTACCTGACCGGGATGCCGGGCGTGGGCAAGACCGAGCTGGCGCTGCGCTGGGCGCACCGCGCTGCCGACAGCTTCCCGGACGGTCAGCTCCACGTCGACCTCTGCGGCTACGACCGGGACCGGGCCCCGGTGTCCTCCACGGAGGTGCTGGCCGGGTTCCTGCGCGCGCTCGGCGTCCCGGACGGGGAAGTGCCCGTCGAACCGGGCGAGCGCGCCGCGTTGTACCGCAGCCTGCTCGCGGGCAAACGTGTGCTGGTGGTGCTGGACAACGCCGCCTCCTACGCCCAGGTCCGGCCCCTGCTGCCGGGCAACGCGGAGTGCTGCGTCGTGGTGACCGGCCGGGACCAGCTGCCCGAGCTGGTTGGCGGCCCGGGATCGGTGCGCGTCCAGCTGAGCCCGTTCAGCGCCGCGGAGTCCGTCGAGTTCGTGCACCGCGCGCTGCCGTTGCTCGCGCTCGACGACGCGGCCGGTCTGGCGCAGCTGTGCGGCGGCCTGCCGCTGGCGCTGAGCGTGGCCACGACCCGGCTGCTGGCCAAGCCGCACTGGAGCGTCGGCCGCCTGGTGCGGATGCTGACCGACGAGCGGCGCAGGCTGGACGAGCTGAGCTGCGACGAGCGCGGCGGCCTGCGCGCGGCGTTCGAGTCGAGCTACCACCGGCTCTCCCCGGAGGCCGCGCGGCTCTACCGCGGGCTCGGCACCCTCGACGTGCCGCACTTCGCGGCCTGGGTGGGGGCGGCCCTGCTGGACGCCACGGTGCCCGAGGCCGAGAAGCGGCTGGAGGAACTGCTCGACGCCAGCATGCTCGACGTGCGACTGTCCGAAGTGGACGGATCGGTGCGGTACCGGCTGGAGCCGCTGCCGCGGATCTTCGCGCGGGAGTGCGCACTGCTCCAGGAGTCCCCTGTGGACCGATCCGCCGCCACCGAGCGCGCTTTCGGCGCCTGGATGGACCTGGCGAGCACCGCCGCGGCGCTGGCCGAGGGGGCCGCGCCCGTCGCAACCGATGAGCTCGGCAGGTGGCTGGCGCAGGAGGAGATCGCCGAACTCGCCGAGAATCCCTTGCGGTGGTTGGAGATCGAGCGCGACGCGGTGCTCGCGGTCGTGCACCAGGCCACGGGCATGGGCCTGGTGCTCTACGCGTGGAACCTCGCCACGTGCGCGCAGCAGGTGGACGGGGACCGGGACCTCACCGCCCTGCTCGGCAAGCTCGCCTCGTAGCACTTAGCGGGGCGATAACGGGAAGAAATGGGCCTTCGTCAGGGTGAATCGGCGACGATCACCCTGGCGAACGGACCCGAGATGACCCTGGAAGCGACCAAGCCCGGACGAAGACGGGCCGTGCCGCTCGGCGCGCTCGGCAGCCTCATCGCGCTCGGCGTGGTGGTGGCCGTGTGGGGGCCGGAGCTGTTCACCGGCGCGGCCGGCCCGCACGGCGGCTTCGACCCGATCGCCCGGTTCCTGTTGGCGGTGGCGGTCATCGTGCTGGTCTGCCACCTGATCGCCGCGCTGCTGCGCCGGTTCGGCCAGCCGCCGGTGGTCGGGGAGATCCTCGGCGGCCTGCTCCTCGGGCCGTCGGTGTTCGGCCTGCTCTGGCCGTCCGGGCGGGCCTGGCTGTTCCCGGCGGAGGTGCTCTCCACGCTCCAGGTCACCGCGCAGCTCGGCCTGGTGACGTTCATGTTCCTGCTCGGCTGCGAACTGCGGCTGGACGAGGTGCGCAGGCACCGCAAGGCCGTGTGGGTCACGGTGGCGGGCAGCATGGGGCTGCCGTTCGCCGCCGGGGTCGGCGTGGCGCTGGCGGCGGAGGGCGTGATCGCCGGGCGGTTCGGCAGCACGACGGCCTACGCGCTGTTCTTCGGCCTGGCCATGGCGATCACCGCATTGCCCGTGCTGGCAAGGATTCTGGTCGACCTCGGGCTCGACGACACCGCGGTCGGCAGGCTCGCGCTGACCTGTGCGGCGGTCGGCGACGGCGCGGCGTGGGCGGCGTTGACCGTGCTGCTGGCCGTCACCGGGCTCAGCGGCAGCGGCTCGGTCGCCGCCGTCGTCGGGCTGTCGGTGGAGTTCATCCTGGTGACCGTGCTCTGCGTGCGCCCGGCGCTGGCCGCGGTGGTGCGCCGCTGCGAGCGGACCCCCGCGGGGGAGCAGCTGCTGCTGCCACTGCTGGCCGCGGGCGCCATCGGGTTCGCCTCGCTGAGCCAGGTGATCGGCCTGCACCCGGTGATCGGCGCGTTCCTGTTCGGCGTCGTGGTGCCCCGCGACTCGGCTGCGGTGGAGCGGATCAGCAAGCAGCTCCAGGGTTTCGCGGTCACCATCCTGCTGCCGCTGTTCTTCGCCGGGGTCGGCCTGAGCACCTCGCTCGGCCTGCTCAGCGGTGCCGGGCCGTGGCTGCTGTTCCTCGGCCTGCTCGCGGTGGCCTCGGTGGCGAAGTTCGTCGGCGCGGGCGGCGGGGCCAAGCTCGCCGGAATGTCCACAAAGGACTCACTGAAGATCGGCACGCTGATGAACTGCCGCGGCGTCACCGAACTGGTGATCGCCACGATCGGCCTGCAGTACAAGCTCGTCAACGAACTGGGCTTCACGATCCTGGTGCTGATCGCGCTGATCACCACCGCGGCGACCGGCCCGCTGATGCAGCTGTTCAGCCGAGGTGCACATCCCCGTTGATGGTGTTCGCCTGAACCGTGCTCCCCGCGGCGTCGCCGGAGATGACGTTCTGGCTGTTCGCCACCGTGGGCGGTTTCGGCGGGCGCATCGCCCACACGGCGACCACCGCGGCGGCGAGGGTCAGCACCGCGACCGCGATCCACGCCCACATGTTCGATCCGAGGTCGGTCGCGACGTTCACCGCGATCCCGACCCCCGTGGTGACCACCGCGACCGCAAGGGCCGCCAACCAACGCCGCATACCTCCGACCTTAGCGCCCTGAATGACTCGTTCAGGTCCTCCAACGCACCGAATGAGTCATTGAGGTACTCCAACGCCCTGAACGAGTCGTTCGGGGCATTGAGCGCCCCCAACGGGTCGTTGGGGGCGTTGGGTTCCCTGAACGGGTCGTTCAGGGCATGAGCGCGCTGAGCTGGGCGTTCAGGTGGTCGAACGTGCTGAATGAGTCATTGAGGTGGTTGAGCGGGCCGAATGAGTCATTGGGGTGGTTGAGCGCCCCCAATGACTCATTCAGCACGATTGCCCAGGGCGTTGAGGACGCGTTGGGCGCGGTCGCGGGCGGTGTCCTCCAGGTCGCCGTTGGGCAGCGCGTACAGCTCGTCGTTCTCCACGGCGCGGAGGATGCGCTCGGCGGCGGTCGGCGCGGGGATGGCGGTGTCGACCAGCCCGCGCATCTGCGCCAGGAACTCCTCGACGGAGCGCCCGGCGGGCAGACCGCGGGCCAGGGACTCGTAGATCTCCGAGCCGGGTTCGGCGTCGGGGGCGGCGAGGAGATCGGCGACGAGCGGCGTGTCCACGAAGCCGGGGCAGGCGACGGTGACGCCCACCGCGGCACCGACCTGCGAAAGTTCGGCGGCGAGGATCTCCGACACGGCGACGACGGCGTGCTTGCTGGCGGCGTAGGCGCTCTGCCGGGGCGCGCCGGACAGCCCGGCCAGCGAGGCGACGTTGACCACGTGCCCGCTGCCCGCCTCGATGAGGTGCGGCACGAAGGCGCGGATGCCGTTGACCACGCCGAGCAGGTTCACGCCGATGACCCGGTCCCACTGCTCGGCGGGCATCTCCCAGACGGGCTCGCCGCTGCCGCGGACACCGGCGTTGTTGATCACCAGGTCCACCCGGCCGAAGCGGTCGAGGGTCTGCTCGGCCAGGGCGGTCAGCACCGCCGGGTCGCTGACGTCGCCGGTGACCGCGATGGCCCGTTCGCCCAGCTCGGACGCGGTTCGCCGGACGGCCTCCGCAGCGAGGTCCAGCAGGACCACGGCCACGCCGCGCGCGGTGAGCTCCGCCGCGAACGCCGCGCCGATCCCCTGCCCGGCTCCGGTGACGACGGCTACCTGACCCGACTCGATGCGCACCCCCGAAGTGAAACACGAAGGGGGTACGTAGGGTGATGCGGTGGCCGCTCCCGCCGTGACGCCCGAGGCGCCCGTAGACCCCGTGCCCGCCCGGCGGTTCCCGCGTTCGGTCGCCCTCCGCTCGGCGGGCGCCGTCCTGGCGGGCGGGCTGCTCTACGCCAGCTCACCGCCGCGCGAGCTCTGGTGGCTCGCGCCGATCGCGTTCGCGCTGCTCGCCGGGGTGTTGTGGGGGCGGAGGGCGCGGGCCGGGTTCGGCTACGGCCTCCTGTTCGGCCTGGCCTACCTGCTGCCGCTGCTGTTCTGGCTGGAGCACTTCCTCGGCTCCGGGTTCGGCCCGTGGCCCTGGCTGGCGCTCAGCCTCGTGGAGGCCCTGCTGATCGCCGTCGCCGCCACGGGCATGGCCGTGGTCAGCAGGCTGCCCCTGGCCCCCGTGTGGATGGCGGCGGTGTACGTCTCCGGGGACTTCCTGCGCTCCTCCTTCCCGCTCAACGGTTTCCCGTGGGGCCGAGCCGCGTTCACCCAGCCCGAGGGCCCCTACCTCGCGCTCGCCGCGTTCGGCGGCTCGGCGCTCGTGGGCTTCGCCGTCGTGCTCACCGGCTGCGCGCTCGCCGCGCTCGCCCGTGGCCGGTTCCCCGCGATCGCACTGGTCGTGCTCCCGCTGCTGGCCGGTCTGCTGGCCTGGCCGTCGGTCGGCGTCCTCGCGCAGAACGGCACGGTGACCGTGGCCCTCGTGCAGGGCAACGCGCCGGACGCGGGGCTCGCCCTGATGGACCGGATCGGCGAGATCCGCGCCAACCACCTCGCGCGCACCCGGCAGCTGGTCGAGGACATCCGGGAGAACCGCGTGCCCCGGCCCGATCTGGTGGTCTGGCCGGAAACGGCCACCGACCTCGGCCGCTCGGCCGCGCAGGACGCGGAGCTGGACGAGGTGCTGCGCACGCTGGGCGTGCCCGCGCTGATCGGCGCCCGGCTGACCAACGAGGACGGCACCACGAGCAACGTCACCGTGGCCTGGTCGCCGGTGACCGGCCGCGGCGCGGTCTACGCGAAGCAGGAGCTGGTGCCGTTCTCCGAGTACGTGCCGCTGCGCTCGGCAGCCCGGTTCTTCACGCCCTTCGTCGACGGCTTCCGCGATATGACCCCGGGCACGGGGAACAGCTTCCAGCAGGTCGGGAAGGTCCCGCTGGGCGTGGGCATCTGCTACGAGGTCGCGTACGACCGGGTGCTCGCCGAGGCCACCGCGGCCGGTGCGCAGCTGCTGGTCGTGCCCACCAACAACGCGTGGTTCGGCCGCACGGAGATGACCGAGCAGCAGCTGGCGATGTCCCGCCTGCGCGCCGTCGAGCACGGCCGGGCGGTCCTCGTGACGGCCACCAGCGGGGTCAGCGCGGTGGTCATGCCGGACGGCTCCGTCACCCGCAGGACTGAGCTGTTTAACTCAGACGTCCTAGTGGCAGCGGTCCCACTACGGTCGGCGACTACGCTGGCCACTCGGCTCGGTGGCTGGCCGCAGGGGATCGCGGTGGCCATCGCGGTGGCGGCCCTGCTCCTGTGCGCGGCCTCGGCGTTGCGACGCCGGTCCGCCGCACGGGCCGGGTCGAACGGCTAGCGAACGAGGGAAACGCCGGAGGTCTCCGGCGGGGAGGAAGCGGATGTCGGACCAGCGCGACAGCGTCGACGGAGATCTCGGCCGGGTGCTGGTGGTGATTCCCACGTACAACGAACGGGAGAACATCGGGCCCATCATCGAGCGGCTGCACAAGGCGCTGCCCGAGACCCACGCGCTGGTGGTGGACGACGGGAGCCCCGACGGCACCGGCGAGCTGGTCGACAAGATCGCCGCCGAGGACGAGCGGGTGCACGTCATGCACCGCACCGAGAAGGCGGGCCTCGGCGCCGCCTACATCGCGGGCTTCGGCTGGGGCCTGGAGCGCGACTACGGCGTGATCGTGGAGATGGACGCGGACGGCTCGCACGCGCCGGAGGACCTGCCCCGGCTGCTGGAGGCGCTCGCCGACGCCGACCTGGTGATCGGTTCGCGCTACGTCCCCGGCGGCAAGGTGGTGAACTGGCCGAAGCGGCGGTGGGTGCTGTCCAAGGTGGCCAACACCTACGCCAAGGTCGCACTCGGCGCGCGGATCAACGACATCACCGCCGGGTTCCGCGCCTACCGCCGCGAGGCGCTCGAGAAGATCACCCAGACCGATGTGGAGTCGCTGGGCTACTGCTTCCAGATCGACCTGGCCTGGCGCACGGTGCTCGCCGGGTTCCGGGTGTCGGAGGTGCCGATCACGTTCGTGGAGCGCGAGATCGGGGTGTCCAAGATGGGCGGCGGCATCATCGGCGAGGCGCTGTTCCGCGTGGCCCAGTGGGGGATCAAGCAGCGCGCCAGCCAGGTGAGGCGGTTGTTCACCAGGTCCTAGGGAGCACATGTCCTAGGGAACACATGCGGAAAGGCCCGTCCGGGCGGGAGATCCGGACGGGCCTTTCGCGTGCTTGTCCTGCTGTACGGCGCTGTCAGGCGCTGGAACGGGTGCGCCGCCCGCGCAGCTCCTCCAGCCGCTCGGTGAGCAGCTCCTCCAGCTCCGCGATGGAGCGCCGCTCCAGGAGCATGTCCCAGTGCGTGCGCGGCGGCTTGCTCTTCTTCTGCTCGGGCTCCTTGCCGTCGATCACCTTCGACTCCAGCCCGTGCAGACGGCATTCCCAGATCGCCGGCAGCTCCGCGTCGTCGGCGAAGGGAACGTCGAAGTCGTGCCCCTTGGGGCAGGCGAAGGAGATGGTCCGGCGTGGTGCGAGGTCGTGGTCCCGATCAGTCTCGTAGCTGACCGCCCCGAGCCGGCTGCCCCGCAGTACGCGGTCGGCCATGACGGTGTCCTTTCGCTCGGCTCAAGGCCGCCCGCCTTGAGTGTCGTGCTTACTGAGTGCAACGACGGAGGATGCTCTGTCGTTCCCGTTCTGGTTAATCGGTAGCCCTGAGTGACGTAGTTCACCGGTCAACGAGGGCCACACCTGTAGGGATGTCATCGCGCGGCAGATGTGACGCGTTATCCGCCCCTTCAGCTACGGGTCCACCCAAACGGGGGAACCCTACTGTAAAAGTTGCGAGCAGGGTGAGGTGTAGTTCGCCAAACTGGACTGCTCATCCCCGGCCGTCCTTAGTACGTTTGGGCTACATCCATCGATTTTCATCACCGAGCGTAGCGGCGTGCTCGCCCGCTGCCCTTCTACGCTCCGTGTCACCGGCTGCGGGTACCTCGTCGTCCAGGCCCGTTAACCGTCCCGGTTCGCCCGGCACCCGATCGTCGGTGCCGAAACCGCCGTCCGTCGTCCATCGCCTCCGCCCCCCGGGGTAGTCCGGCGCGGAGCCCGATCGAGCGTCCGGCGTCGTGAGATTCTGTCCGAAACCCTGTCGCATATACCCGTGCCAGTGCCGAAGGAGCACGCCCGGTGACCATCATGTGACCGGATGGCGACACCGTCCACTGTGGTCAGTCAGCTGAGGCCGGTCAGCCGAGGCCGGTCGGCGGGATCACCGCGAAGGGTCCACATCGAGGCTAACCGCGGCCGCACGGGATTTATTCCGTGCGTGGGGATCCACCCGGACCCCTTGCCCGGCTTGTGGATTCCTGGCGACTCGCGCGAAGGTCGAAGTGGGGGGTCCCCGGGGCGGGCGAAAGCCACCCTCGCCCGCGCGGGCGCCGGGCGGGTGCGGAGTCCGGCAGGGCGGGTGTCGGCAGCGTGGGGCTGAGGGCGGGCGTGGGCCCTGGCATGTCAGAAGGCGAGCGGCGGGAGACGGCCGCGTCGGCGACCGGGCCGCCCTCCACGCTCAGGGGGCGAGCGGGCACGCCCGCGAGCGTCCTTTGTGGACGGTGCGGGAAGAGGGGGAGGGCCCCGGGGGCGATTCCGGGGCCCTCGTGGGTCCGATCAGCGGGAGGCGACGTGTCGCCGGGCAGGGCGACGAGGGCGCATCGCGTCCTTCGGACCGACCGGGATGAGCTCGAAGTTCTTCTTCAGCGTGCCGAGGCGGTGGATCAGCAGGTCCGGACCGGTCACGCAGAGCCGGGTCACGCCGTGCTCCACCAGGGTCGCGGTGATGTGCCCCCAGTGCACCTGGTTGACCACCGAGTCGACCAGCATCGTCCGCACGTCCGCGCCGGTGGTCACCACCGAGCCGTCCTGGTCGGAGAGCACCGGCAGCGCGGGCGCGGTGAAGGAGAAGCGCGGGTAGACCTCGTCCTGCATCCGCTTGCGCAGCGGTTCGAGCACCTGCGCGTGCGCGGGCGGGCGCATCGTGGTCAGCGAGTAGCCGCCGAGCTCGCGGACCCGCTGTTTGAATGCGTCCAGGTGACGCTCGGACATCGTGACCAGGTGCACGTCCTGGTCGAAGTACGCGGAGACCTCGTGCCACTCGCCGCGCCCGGCCATCCCCGCCAGCACCTCCTGGAGCCGCTCCAGCGGGGTGCGCACGATGAACTGGCTGACCACGTCCTGCTGCTCGGTGCGGTAGTAGTCCAGCTCGCACGCGGCCAGCTCCGCGGTCAGCCGGATCAGCTCGGCGAAGGGCATCGCGCCGGAGTACGCGGCCGCGGCGCGCTCGCCGAAGCTGGGGCCGACGCACAGCTCGGGGCGTTCGCCGAGGACGTCCTCGGCCCAGTCCGCCATGGCCAGCGAGTTGACCACGAAGGCGATCTGGGAGGCCGCGGTGTAGCCGTCGCCCGCCGACCGCAGCGCGTCGAGCACCGAGTAGCCCAGCGCGGCGTCCGCCTCCGCCAGCCTGCGCCGGGCGAACGGGCTGATCATCATGAACCGGCCGACCTCGGAGAAGCGGGACGGGCCCATGCCGGGGAAGACGAAGGCGGTGCTCACGGTCATCCCCCTCAGCCCTGGTCGGCGGCGGCGAGGACTTCGAGCTGCTTGCGGTCGAACTTGCCGTTGCGGTTGAGCGGGAACTTCTCCAGCACGGTCACCCGGTTCGGCTGCTCGTAGGGCGGCAGCACCGAGCAGATCAGGTCGCGCCAGTGGCCCGCCTCGCGGCCCTGCTCGTCCTGGACGAAGAAGGTCAGGCTGGCACCCCTGCGCTCGCAGGGCAGGGCGACGATCTTGGTCACGCAGCCCTTCGCGGCCAGGCTGTGCTCGATGATCTCCGGGTGCAGCGTGTGCCCGTTGCGGTGCACGGCCATCTTGCGGCCCGCGATGAACAGGTTGCCCTCGGCGTCGAGGTAGCCGAAGTCGTTGGTCTTGTACCAGTCCCGGCCGACCGGCTCGATCGCGCCGTCGGCGTCGAGGTAGCCCTCCATCAGGTCCGGGTCCAGCACCTCGATCTCGCCTATCTCGCCGGCGGGCAGCACCGAGCCGTCCTCCGCGGTGATCCGCAGCTCCAGGCCCGCGACGGCCTGGCCGGCGCCGACCGGGTTGTCCACGGTGGCGAAGGCGACGTTGCCCATCTCCGTGCTGCCGTAGCTGTCCAGCAGCGGCATCCCGAAGGTCTCGATCGCGCGGTCCACCAGGCCCGGCTCCAGCGGGGCGGCGCCGCTGCACAGCATGCGGACGTTGCTGAACTCGCCGACCGCGCTCGGCCGCTTGCCGACGATGTTGAGGATGCTGCGGTAGGTCGACGGCGCCGCGTCCACCACGGTGGCCCCGGTCATGCCCGCGATGCGCAGCGCGCGGTCGAGCCTGCGGTACGGCGCGATCACCAGCGAGCAGCCGACCAGCCACGAGATCAGCACCATGGACAGGCCGTACTGGTGGTTGAACGGCAGCAGCGGCAGCAGCACGTCGCCGGAGTGGTGGCCGACCAGGTCGGCGTTGCGCCGCAGGTTGGTCAGGAACCGCCCGCCGTTCTTCACCACGCCCTTGGGCACGCCGGTGGAACCGGAGGACCACATGATCAGCGCGTCCGGCAGCTTCTCCCACGCGGTGAAGTCCAGGCGCTGGTCGATCGGGGAGCGGCCAGCGGCGGCGACGGCCAGCTCGTAGGTGTAGACGACCTGCTCGCCGACCGCGATCGGGGCGTCGTCGTCGGCGATGACCAGCTTCACCCCGGACTGGCGCGTGGTGCGCTGCGTCTGGTCCGGCTTCTCCTGGTGGTCGACGAGCACCACCGAGGTGCCCAGGTGCATCAGCGCGAACAGGGTCGAGAGGTAGGCGACGGAGTTGTCCGCCTTGAGCAGCACGCGGTCGCCGTAGCCGATCCCGCGGTCGCGCAGCGCGTCGGCCACCCGCAGCGCGGCCTGTTCGAACTCGGCCACCGTCTGCACGGAATCGGGTGCGAAGATTTTCGCGGTCTTCCCAGTGGACATCACTATCGAACTCCTTTCCTGGTCCTGATCGAGGCGGATACCCCTCGGAAGAAGAATCAGGTGATCCGTCGTTCGATGTCGACGCCTTGACCGCATGTCTGGTCAAGTATCGCCAAAGTCGAGGTTATGCCCGGGTGGGGAACGGCTGAAGGGGTGTCGTTCCACCCGGCGCCCATCGTGAAGTAACTCACGGGGAGGAGCTGATAGCGTCCGTCGCGGAATTGCGTTGAAGGGAACTCGCCCGATGAGGATCGCCTGCTGGCAGGCCACCGCCCGCCGAACCGATGTGCCCGCCGCACTCCGAGCGCTGCGCGCGCGTGCCGGGGAAGCGGCGGAGGCCGGGGCATCGTTGCTGGTCACGCCGGAGATGTCGCTGACCGGCTATCACATCGGCGCGCGCAGGCTGCGTCAGCTGGCCGAGCCCGCGGACGGCCCGATGTGCCAGGCGGTCAGCGAGATCGCCTCGGCCAACGGCATCGCGATCGTGCACGGCTGGCCGGAACTGTCCGGCGGAGGGGTGTACAACTCCGCGCGCCTGGTGGATTCTTCGGGCGAGGAGTCGGCCACTTACCGCAAGGCCCATCTTTTTGGGGATATCGACCGCAATGCGTTCAGTCCCGGGGATACCGGGCTGGTGCGCGCCGAACTCGGCGGCGTCCCGGTGGGAATCATTATCTGCTACGACGTGGAATTCCCCGAGTCGGTGCGCGCGCACGCGGTCGCGGGCACCCGGCTGCTGCTGGTGCCGACCGCGCTGATGTCGCCGTGGGACTTCGTCGCCGAGACCCTGGTGCCGGCGCGGGCCTTCGAGAGCCAGCTGTTCCTCGCCTACACCAACTGGGTCGGCAGCGAGCGCGAGCTGAGCTACTGCGGGCTGACCCGGGTGGTCGGCCCGGACGGGCGCGTGGTGGCCGGTCGGCGCGACGGAGAGGGCCTGGTGCTCGCCGACCTCGACCTGTCCCTCGTGGACCGGGCGCGCGCGGAGACGACCTACCTCGCCGACCGGCGCCCGGAGCTCTACTCCTGACCCACTCGCCGGTAATCGGCGCCCGGGAACTCCAGTGGGCACCCCGATGGTTCTCGGGTGGTGCCGCGCGGTTCTCGCTTTCCGCCGATGCCGCCGCAAAGCTTTCGAGCAGGGGACAACTTGCTTGGGAGCGTGCACATGCGTCGGACCTTTACAGACTTCACCATCGAGGTCGACATGAAGCGCCCGGATTTCCTGCGGAGCAAAGGAAATGGTCAGCGCAATCTGCTGCTCGGCCGGGCGGTCGCGGAACTCGCGGCGGACCTGCACCACCTGGACGCCATTCAGCAGGAGGTGTTCGTCGACGGTGCGTGGCGCCCGCACATCCGCAGTGACTGGTCCTCCAGCGGCGCGGACTACAGCGATTCCTCGCAGCTGCTGATCGAGGGCCAGCAGGTCATGCAGGACTGGGAGCACCCGCTGATGCGCAAGCTCGCCGAGAACGCCTGCCAGAGCAGGGGCGACATCCTCGAGGTCGGCTTCGGCATGGGCATCTCCGCGGGCTACGTGCAGGCGTGCGGGGTCCGTTCGCACACCATCATCGAGATCAACAAGGGCGTGGCGGAGCGGTTCGAGGACTGGCGCGCGCAGCGGCCCGGCGCCGACATCCGGCTGGCCTTCGGCGGCTGGCAGGACGTGATCGACGACCTGGGCCAGTTCGACGGCATCCTCTACGACACCTATCCGACCAACGAGGACGAGTTCGTCAAGACGCTCGGCCCGAAGGTGGTCACGCTGGCGGCGAACTTCTTCCCGGCCGCGGCCGCGCACCTGCGCCCCGGCGGGACCTTCTCCTACTACACCAACGAGATCGACTCGCTCAGCCGCGCGCACCAGCGGCTGCTGCTCGAACACTTCAGCTCGTTCGAGGTGGAGCTGGTCCGCGATCTCCACCCGCCGGCCGACTGCACCTACTGGTGGGCCGACCGCATGGCCGCGGTTACCGCGTACAAATAGTAATAGAATAAAACGTCGTCACCAATCAGAATGATTAGCGAACCCAGGTTCGACATTCCCTTTGCAATGTCGTTAACCTCGGGTTACGGCCTTGCGCCTCGGGAGGGGAATTCATGGGTTCCATGCATGTTCAAGCTATTTCCGTCGCCGGACACGACGTTCCTGTTCGAGTGTGCGACAAAATGGAAATGCCCCTCCTGATGCCCTCGGTCGGCGAGTACCCGATTTATGACCCGCAGGCCTATGAGTTCATGATTGCCGACAAGCTGCGCACCGACGCCTACCGGGAGGCGGTGCGGGCGCTGGCGCCGGGCCGGGTGGTGCTCGACATCGGCACCGGTCAGGACGCGATCTGGGCGGTGACCGCGGCCAAGGCCGGGGCGAGCCGCGTGTACGCGATCGAGGTGCTGCGCGACGCGGCGAAGCTGGCCAGGGAGGCGGTGGACCGGGCGGGGGTGGCGGACCGGGTCACCATCCTGGAGGGCCTGTCCACCGAGATCGAGCTGCCGGAACAGGTGGACCTGCTGGTCTCGGAGATCATCGGCACGATCGGCGGGTCGGAGGGCGCCGAGGCCGTGCTCGACGACGCCCGCCGCCGGTTCCTCAAGCCCGGCGGGCACTCCATCCCGCACCGCTGCGTGACCACGGTGGCCGCGGTCGACCTCGGTCGGCTGATGCCGGACCTGGCGTTCGCGCCGATCATGGCGCCGTACGTGGAGCAGGTCTTCGCCAGCGTCGGCCGCCCGTTCGACCTGCGGCTGTGCCTGATGGGACTGGGCCGCCAGCAGCTCATGTCCACCCAGGCCGAGGTCGAGGACCTGCGGTTCGAGGAACTGCGGCCGGGCTCCGGGGTCGACCGGGCCGAGCTGCGCGTCACCCGCGCCGGGCGGATGCACGGGCTGGGGCTCGGCATCCGGCTGTGGATCACCGAGGAGGGCACCGCGATCGACTCGATCGCGCAGTGGACGAACTGGGCGCCGGTGTTCGTCCCGGTGTCGGAGTCCGGCCTGGAGCTGGCCGAAGGCGATGTCGTCTCGCTGGAGTTCACGAGGAAGCTGAGCGCGGACGGCGTGCACCCGGACTACGGGATCAGCGGCGTGGTGCGGCGCGGCGATGCCGTGCTGGCCGACATCTCCTGGGAGTCACCGCACGGTGGCGGGGGGTTCCGGGAGAACCCGGTCCACCGGTCGCTGTTCCCGCTGCCCCGCTGAGCCGCTCGCGAGCTGAATCCCCGGTCAGTGCTAGTCTGAATCTGGACTAGTCCTGACCGGGGATTACTCGTGAGAGGGATGAGCGGTGGCCGACGCGTCGATGGGGTGGCTGCGGGGAACGCTGGAGCTGGTGCTCGCCGCGGTGCTGGCCGAGGGCGACCGGCACGGGTACGCGCTGACCCAGCGGATCGCGGAGCTGGGGCTCGGCGCGGTGCGCGGCGGCGCGCTGTACCCGGTGCTGGGCCGGATGGAGGCGGCCGGGATGGTCGAGGCCGAGTGGGAGGCGGGCCAGGGCGGCCCCGGGCGCAAGGTCTACCGGCTGACCGCGGCCGGGCGGGAGCGGTTGGACGCGGAGACCGAGCGCTGGCACCACTTCTCCGTCGCCATGGATCGGCTCGTGGGAAAGGCGGCGGGATGAACGAGTGGGACGAGCGCGCGCGGCTGGAGCTGGCCAGGAACGGGGTGGGCGCCGAGGTGGCGGACGCGGTGCTCGCGGAGGTGGAGCAGCACTGCGCGGACAGCGGCGAGAGCAGGCAGGAAGCGTTCGGGACTCCGGCGGAGTTCGCCGGAACCGTCGCGGCGGAACGGGTTCCGATCGGAGAGCGGGCGGCGCGCGATCGCAGGGGGTTCACCGCGCGGCAGCGGCGCTCGGCGATGATCGGGTTCTTCGGGTTCCAGCTGCTGCTGATCGGCGTCGTCGTGTGGGCCGAGGTGGGGGCGACGGTTCCCCTCACGATGGCCGGGGTGGTGGGGACGGCGTTGTGCGTCGCCGCGGCCGTGGGTGCGGTCTTCGCGGCGTTCGAACTCCGGCCCGCGGGACGTCCGCGCAGCGTCGGGAAGGCGTTCGTGGTCGTCGGTGCGGGTGTGGTCCTGGGGGCGATGTCGTACGAGTGGTTGCCGAGGACGCAACTCTTCAGGATGCCGGTGCTCGTCATCCCCGCGCTCGGCGTCGTGGTGCTGTTGTGGGCTGTCCGGCGCGGGCCCGAACGGACGCCGACCAAGGCGCCCGCCGGTACCGAGGAATGGCTGTCCCGCCTCGGCGGGCTCCTTGAAGGACGCCACGACGTTTCTCGTGCGCGCGTGGTCGAACTCGTCGAGGAAGCGCGTCACCATCTGGTCGCGGGCGGACTCAGTCCTGAGGATGAGTTCGGACCGGCCGACCACTACGCGGCGGAGCTCGCCGGGCACGAGCCGGCCAGGCCGCCGCGGTGGCGCCGTCTGCTGTGAGGCTTCCCGGCTTCAGAGCTTGAGCGGGGCCAGGTCGTCGAAGAGGTCGCCGGGGCCGGGGTTGTCGGGGTGGGTGGCGCCGCCGAGGTGGTTGATGACGCCCCACACCGCGTTCAGCGCGGTGGTCACGGCGTTCTCCGCGAAACCCGCGACCCAGGAGATGTCGTCACCGGCCATGAAGAAGCCCCGGTGCTCCTCGGCGAACTCCTCCTGCATGAAGTGCGTGAACAGCTCGCGCTGGTAGCGGTAGTGGCCGGGCAGGCTCGACTTGAAGGCGCCCATGAAGTACGGCTCGGTCTCCCAGGTGATGGTGACCGGGGGCGCGATGATGTGCGAGCGGATGTCGACGTCGGGGTAGATCTGCTTCAACGAAGCCAAGATCACGTCGAGGCGCTCCTCGGCGGTGAGCGTGGCGACCTTGAGCGAGTCGTCGTTCCACGTGTAGGACAAGCACATCACGCCGGGCTTGTCGGGGCCGTCGTCGAACAGGTACACCCCGCGCGGCAGCCGGTCGGTGAGCGTCATGCTCATCACGTCGCGGCCGGTCTTGGGATCGCGGTCGCGCCAGAACGGGCGATCGGTCAGCACGAACAGCTTCGAGGAACCCATGTAGTGCGTGCGCTCCACGGCGGTCCACAGTTCCTGCGGCAGCAGCGCGGGGTCGCTCTTGATGCGGGACAACAGGTTCCAGCTCTGCGCGGTGTACACGGCGGCGGGGAACTTGCGGAACTCGCCGGCGGAGTCCTGGACCACGTAACCGGTGGCGGTGCGGTTGATGCTGACGACCGCGGGGCGCGGGGTGCCACCGTGCAGGGACGCGAGCGAGGTGCCAGCGGGCCAGTGGGTGAGCGACTCCGGCCGGTGCTCCCACAGACCGGTCGGAACCTGTTGGCAGCCACCGAGAATCCGGTGGTGGCGGTCGCTCGCCTCGGTGTAGACCACGCGCAGGATGTCGAGCATCGAGTTGGTGAAGTCGGTGTCCCAGCCGCCGCAGCCGAAGCCGACCTGGCCGAAGATCTCGCGGTGCTCGAAGGAGGAGAACGCCGCCGACGAGGCCAGGAACCCGTAGAAGGACTGGTTGTCCAGCTCCGGCACCATGTGGTTCCACAGCGCCTTGATGGTGCCGACGTCGCGGCGCGCGATCGCGTCCTCCATCAGCGACATGTCCGCCTTCTCCTGCAGGGCTTTCGCCCACGCGTCGGAGACCTGTTGGTAGACCTCGGGAAGGTCCTCCTGGGTGCGGGCCCAGTGCGAGACGCCGCGGAGGTTCACCACGGTGCTCGGCGTCGCGGGGGACAGCGGGTTCGGGAACGGCTTGGTCTTCAGTCCGAGCTTGTCGACGTAGTGGAACAGCGTCGCCGACGGCGGGAAGCGCATCGCGCCCATCTCCGCCTTGACCTCGGGGTGGCCCTCGAAGGCGACCGAGCGCATCCGCCCGCCCAGCTGGTCGGCCTCGTAGACGACGGGGCGCAACCCGAGCTTCATCAGCTCGTAGGCGGTCACCAGGCCGGAGATGCCGCCCCCGATCACCGCGACCTCGGCGCCGTGGTGCTGCGCGGGCAGCGCGCCGAGCCCGGCCGGGTGCTGGACCCACTCGTCGTAGGCGAACGGGAAGTCGGGGCACAGCACCGTGGTCGGCTTCGGCTGGTCCTGCTCGTCGGCGTGCGTCGAGACCATCGGGGGTACCTCCTCCGGACTGGGGAAAATTAGTACGACGAACCGCTTGCGGGTTCGAGCATCAGCACTGCATAAATACGGGGCGGCAAATCACAACGTAAATGTCGGCGTCCGGGATTGTGTAGCACCGGTGTTCCGCGCCTCGCCCATCAAGTGGAAACTCGGCCAGGAGAGCTCGCGGATCAGTAGGCGTATTACCAGTGCTCCCACCGGGGGTGCCCGGCTAGACTGCACGTGCTGACCTGGGCTGATGGAGCCCGAGTTACCGGATAGTGGGTCGGCGGTGGAGCGATGACCCCTCGGTCCGGTTCGTTGCCCGAAGGTAGGTTGATTACGCATTCCGCACTTGTCGCATATATATGCGGACGGTGTGCGGTTTCGGGTTCGCGGTTTATCTTGCCGACGTAGTTGTGGAGTGCGCTGATGAGCGAGTTCGACGACCTGGTCCGGACGATCACGGCCGGGGTGCTGCGGGACATGCTGCCGGACGCGTCGGGCTTCGACGCGCGGCGGACCTTCCTCGAACTCGGTTTCGACTCGATGGCCGTGGTGGAGCTGCACGCGCGCCTGGTCGCGGCGACCGGGCTGGACCTGCCGGTGACCGTGGTCTACGACCACCCGACGCCCGCCGCGCTGGCCAGGCGCCTCGGTTCCGGGGACGCGCCGGAGGAGGCGGTGCCGCAGCGGGTCGTCGCGCCCGGTGAGGACATCGCCATCGTCGGCATCGGCTGCCGTTTTCCCGGTGGGGCGACGTCCCCGGAGGAGCTGTGGCGGATCGTCGCCGAGGGCGCCGACGCGATCACCGGGTTCCCCACCGATCGCGGGTGGGACGTGGACGGCCTCTACGACCCCGATCCGGACAAGCCCGGCAAGACCTACGCGCGCGAGGGCGGGTTCCTGCACGCCGCCGGGGAGTTCGACGCGGAGTTCTTCGGGATCTCGCCTCGTGAAGCCACCGCGATGGACCCGCAGCAGCGGCTGGTGCTCGAAGCGTCCTGGGAAGCCCTGGAGCGCGCGGGCATCGACCCGAACACCTTGCGCGGCAGCCGTTCCGGCGTGTTCGTCGGCGTCGAGCCCCAGGAGTACGGGCCGCGGCTGTTCGAGGCCCCGGAAGGTTTCGAGGGCCACCTGATGACCGGCAACGCGCCCAGTGTGGTGTCGGGGCGCATCGCCTACCTGTTCGGGCTCGAAGGGCCGACGTTCACGGTCGACACGGCGTGCTCCGGCTCGCTGGTCGCGCTGCACGTGGCCGTGCAGTCGCTGCGGTCCGGGGAGTGCGATCTGGCGCTCGCCGGTGGCGTCGCGGTGATGGGCAGCCCCGGCACGTTCACCGCCTTCTCCCGGCAGCGCGGCCTCGCGCAGGACGGGCGCTGCAAGTCCTTCGCCGCGTCCGCCGATGGCACCGGGTGGGGCGAGGGCGTCGGAATCCTCGTGGTGGAGCGGCTTTCCGACGCCGTCCGCAATGGACACCAGGTGTTGGCGATCGTCCGGGGCACGGCGATCAACTCCGATGGCGCCTCGAACGGGCTGACCGCGCCGAACGGGCTCGCGCAGCAGCGGGTCATCCGGGACGCGCTCGCCAGCGCCGGACTGTCCACTTCGGACGTCGACGCGGTCGAGGCGCACGGCACCGGCACCCGGCTCGGCGATCCCATTGAGGCGCAGGCGCTTCTGGCCACCTACGGCAGGGAGCGCGAGCAGCCGCTGTACCTGGGCTCGATCAAGTCCAACATCGGGCACGCGCAGGCCGCGGCCGGTGCGGCCGGTGTGATCAAGATGATCATGGCGATCCGGCACGGGGTGCTGCCGAAGTCGCTCAACATCGACGAGCCGACGCCGCAGGTGGACTGGTCCGCCGGAGCGGTGTCGCTGCTGACTGAGGCTGTGCGGTGGCCTTCGGTCAAGATGCTCGACCCCGCAAGCGGGTCGTCGGTGGACCGGCCGCGTCGTGCCGGGGTGTCGTCGTTCGGCATCTCGGGCACCAACGCGCACGTGATCATCGAGCAGCCGCCCGCCGTCGACGTCGACGAGGCGCCGGAGTCGGAGGGCGCACTGCGCGCGCGGATCACCCCGACGCCGTGGGTGCTCTCGGGCAAGACCACTGAAGCCCTGCGCGCGCAGGGGGATCGGCTCAAGTCCTTTGTGGAGGGAAACCTCCAGCTGCGCCCCGCTGACGTCGGCCTGTCGCTGGCCACCACGCGCGCCGCGCTCGACCACCGCGCCGTCGTCATCGGCACCGGGCGGGACGAGCTGCTGGCCGGGCTGGACGCGCCGACCGTGCAGGGCACCGTGTCGCCGGGCAAGCTGGCGTTCCTGTTCACCGGGCAGGGTTCGCAGCGGTGGGCGATGGGGCTCGACCTGTACGAGCGGTTCCCGGTCTTCGCCGACGCGATCGACGAAGCTTGTGGGTATCTCGATCTTCAGCTCGACTTGCCGTTGTTGGACGTGTTGTTCTCCGAGGAGGGGAGTGCCGAGGCGGAGCTGTTGAACCAGACGGCGTATGCGCAGCCCGCGCTGTTCGCTCTGGAAGTGGCTCTGTATCGGCTGTTGGAGTCGTGGGGTGTGCGGCCGGACTTCGTGGCCGGGCACTCGATCGGCGAGATCGCCGCCGCGCACGTCGCCGGTGTGCTCAACCTGGACGACGCCGCGACGCTCGTCGCGGCGCGCGGTCGGTTGATGCAGGCGCTTCCGGCCGGTGGCGCGATGGTGTCATTGCGGGCTTCCGAGGCTGAGGCTTTGGAACTCCTCGCGGGGAACGAGCGTGCGGGGATCGCGGCGGTCAACGGGCCGGACTCGGTGGTGATCTCCGGGGACGAGGACGTCGTTCTCGGGATCGGCGAGGCGTGGAAAGCCAAGGGCGGCAAGGCAAAGCAGCTCAACGTCAGCCACGCGTTCCACTCGCCGCTGATGGCGGGGATGCTGCGCGAGTTCGGCAACCTGGCCGAGCTGTTGACCTACTCCGAGCCCACCATTCCGTTCGTTTCCACCGTGACCGGCCAGGTCGTCAGCGCGGAGCTGTGCTCCCCGGAGTACTGGGTCGAGCACGTGAGCCGGGCTGTGCGGTTCCACGATGGCATCCGGACTCTTGAACAGGCCGGGGTCACCACGTACTTGGAGCTGGGGCCGGACGGTGTGCTCACCGCCATGGCCCAGGACTGCGTCACGACCGACGCTGATGTCGTGTTCCGGGCGGCGCTGCGCCGGGATCGGCCGGAGGAGCCGGAGGTGCTGGCGGCGCTCGCGCAGCTGCACGTGCGGGGCGCCTCGGTGGACTGGGCGGCGTTCTTCCCGGCCGACGCGCGCAAGGTCGACCTGCCGACGTATGCCTTCCAGCACCAGCACTTCTGGCTCCAGGGCTCGGCCGTCACGGGTGACCTGGCCTCGCTCGGCCTCGGTGCCGCTGATCATCCGATGCTCGGCGCGGCGGTTCCGCTGGTCGATGTGGACGGATATGTCCTCACTGGACGGTTGTCGCTTTCCACGCACCCGTGGTTGGCGGATCACGTTGTGCTGGATCGGGTTGTGGTGCCCGGGACCGCGCTGGTCGAACTCGCAGTGCGCGCCGCCGATGAGGCCGGGTGCGCGCAGGTGGAGGAGCTGACGCTGCAGGCTCCGCTGATGCTGCCGGAGTCGGGCTCCGTGCAGGTGCAGGTTTGGGTGGGGCCGCCGGACTCCAGCGGTCGGCGCGCGTTGAGCATCCATTCGCGGCTTGACGGCTGGGTTCAGCACGCCGCGGGGACCCTGGCCGTCGAGGCCGGAGAGTCGTCGTTCGCACCGGCGCAGTGGCCGCCCGCCGGGGCGAAGGCCGTGTCGTTGGAGGGCGTGTACGCCGAACTGGCCGACACCGGCTTGATCTACGGGCCGCTGTTCCAGGGGCTGCGCGCCGCGTGGGCTCAGGGCAATGACGTCTACGCCGAGGTGGCGCTCGAAGGGGATTCGGGGTTCGGGTTGCACCCGGCGCTGTTGGACTCCGCGCTGCACGCGATGGGGCTCGGCGGGGTCGGCAAGGACAACGGCCAGGCGCGGTTGCCGTTCGCGTGGTCCGGTGTCACGTTGCACGCGACCGGAGCCACCACGCTGCGCGTCAAGCTGACGTCGAACGGTGCCGATGAGGTTTCGCTGCACGCCATTGACGCGAGCGGCGCGCCGGTGATCACCGTCGAGTCGTTGGTGTCGCGGGCGGTCACCGCCGAGCAGTTGAAGGCGGCCGATCAGGACCCGTTGTACGGCGTGGACTGGATTCCCGTCGCGGCGGCGGAGCCCGTGGAGTGGGTCGCTCTCGACTCGGTCGACGGCACGCCGCCTGCCGTCGTGGTGCTGGCTGCCGACTCGGTCAACCAGGTTCTCCTTGCTGTGCAAGGGTTCCTGGCCGACGAGAAGTTCGCGGACTCGAAGCTTGTTGTGGTGACGGAGGGGGCGGCCGGGCCGGATGTGTCCGATCTGGGCTGTGCCGCGGTGTGGGGCTTGATCCGGTCGGCGCAGTCGGAGAACCCGGAGCGGTTCGTGCTCGTCGACGGCCCGATGTCGTCGGTCGGCAGCGCTGTCGCGAGCGGTGAACCGCAGGTTGCCGTGCGCGAGGGCGCGCTGTTCGCGCCGCGTTTGGTCCGGGTTGCCGCGGGAGGTTCGAAGCCGCCGCTCGATGGCACGGTGTTGATCACCGGCGGCACGGGTGGCCTGGGTGGCTTGCTGGCCAAGCACTTGGTGGTCGAGCACGGCGTGACGAACCTCGTGCTGACCAGCCGTCGCGGTGGTGCCGCGCCGGGAACCGCCGACCTGAAGGCGGAGCTGGCCGGGCTCGGCGCCGACGTCACGATCGCCGCGTGCGACGCCGCCGACCGGGACGCGTTGGCCACCGTGCTGCGCGCGGTTCCGGCGGACAGGCCACTGGTGGGTGTGGTGCACGCGGCCGGTGTGCTCGAGGACGGGCTGATCACGTCGCTGACCGTTGATCAGGTCGAGAAGGTGTTGCGGCCCAAGGCAGACGCCGCGTGGAACCTGCACGAACTGACGCGCGAGCTCGACCTGTCGCTGTTCGTGCTGTTCTCGTCCACGGCCGGTTTGTTCGAGGGCGCCGGGCAGGGCAACTACGCCGCTGCCAACGCTTACCTGGACGCGCTCGCGATGTATCGGCACGGCCAGGGGCTGCCCGCGCATTCCCTGGTGTGGGGGCTGTGGGCCTCTGGCATGGGTGGTCAGCTCGCTCAGTCCGATGTGGACCGTGCTGCGCGGCAGGGCTTTGGTGCACTGTCCGCGTCGGATGGCCTGTCGTTGTTCGACGCTGCGGTGGCTGGCGATCGTGCGGTCACCGTGACGATGAAACTGGACACCGCTGCTCTCCAGTCGCATGCACGCAATGCGGTAATTCCGTCGTTGCTGCGCGGGCTTGTGCGGACGTCGACGCGGCGCGTGGCGCAGGGCGGCGACAGTGGGGCTTCTCCGCTGGCACAGCGGCTTGCCGGATTGTCCGCCGCTGACCAGGATCGCGCGTTGCTCGACCTCGTGCGCGCTCAGGTCGCGTCGGTGTTGGGGCACGCGACCACGGACGCGATCGAGCCGGAGCGCGCGTTCACCGACCTCGGATTCGACTCGCTGACCGCCGTGGAGCTGCGGAATCGGCTCAACAGTGCGACTGGGCTCCGGCTCCCGGCGACGTTGGTGTTCGACTACCCGGCGCCCGCGACGCTGGCGGCGTTCATCCGTTCCGAGCTTGTCGGCGCGGAGGAGACCGCGGCTGTCACGGTCACGGCCGCTGTCGGGCTGGACGAGCCGATCGCGATCGTGGGCATGGCGTGCCGGTACCCGGGCGGCGTGAACTCGCCGGAGGACCTGTGGAACCTGGTCGCGACCAGCACTGACGGGATTTCCGGCTTCCCGGTGAACCGCGGTTGGGACCTGGACACGCTGTTCCACCCCGACCCCGACCACCGCGGCACCTCGTACGCCGACCAGGGTGGCTTCCTGCACGACGCGGACGCCTTCGACGCGGAGTTCTTCGGGATCTCGCCGCGTGAAGCCATCGCGATGGACTCGCAGCAGCGGTTGCTGCTTGAGGTCTCGTGGGAATCGTTGGAGCGCGCCGGGATCGACCCGATGTCGCTCAAGGGCAGCAACACCGGTGTCTTCGCCGGGATCATGTACTACGACTACGCACACGGCCTCAGCTCGATCCCCGAAGAGGTCGAAGGTTATGTCGGCACCGGCACCTCGGCGAGCGTGCTCTCCGGTCGCGTGGCGTACAGCTTCGGCCTGGAAGGGCCTGCGGTCACTGTGGACACCGCGTGCTCGTCTTCCTTGGTGGCCATGCACATCGCCTCGCAGGCGCTGCGCTCGGGTGAGTGCTCCCTGGCGTTGGCCGGTGGCGTGACGGTCATGTCCACGCCGGAGACCTTTGTGGACTTCTCCCGGCAGCGCGGTCTGGCCGCGGATGGCCGGAGCAAGTCCTTCGCGGCCGCGGCGGACGGGACCAGCTGGTCCGAGGGCGTCGGCATGGTCGTGCTGGAGCGCCTGTCCGACGCTGTCCGAAATGGACACCAGATCCTCGCGGTGGTGCGGGGTTCGGCGATCAACCAGGACGGCGCGTCGAACGGCTTGACCGCGCCCAACGGTCCTTCGCAGCAGCGGGTGATCCGGCAGGCCCTCGCCAACGCCGGACTTGATCCGTCCGATGTGGACGCTGTCGAGGCGCACGGAACGGGCACGCGGCTCGGCGACCCGATCGAGGCTCAGGCGCTGCTCGCCACCTACGGCCAGGACCGCTTCGAGGACAAGCCGTTGTGGCTCGGCTCGATCAAGTCCAACATCGGTCACACCCAGGCCGCCGCGGGCGTCGCGGGTGTGATCAAGATGGTGCACGCCATGCGCAACGGCGTGCTGCCGCAGAGCCTGCACGTGGACGCGCCGACCCCGCACGTCGACTGGTCGGCCGGTGCGGTGTCGCTGCTGACGGAGTCCATCGAGTGGCCTGCGGTCGATCGCGCTCGTCGGTCCGCCGTGTCGTCGTTCGGTATCTCTGGAACGAATGCCCACCTCATCCTGGAGCAAGGACCTGCTCTCGATGTGCACGAGGCTCCGGTCGCGGCGGTGACGCCGTGGGTGCTTTCGGGCAAGACCGAGGAGGCCGTGCGGGCTCAGGCTCAGCGGTTGCGGGAGGCTTCGGGCAACCTCGCCGACATCGGTTTCTCGTTGGCCACCGCTCGTGCCGCCCTGGATGTGCGGGCTGGGGTTGTCGGTTCTAGTCGCGAGGAGTTGCTTGCGGCGCTTGATGTCTTGGCTTCGGGCGGATCCGCGCCGAACATTGTTCGCGGATCTGCGGTGGCGGGGCGGTTGGCGTTCCTGTTCACCGGTCAGGGTTCGCAACGGTTCGGGATGGGCGAGGAGTTGTACGCCGCGTACCCGGTGTTCGCGGCGGCTTATGATGAGGTGCGTGCGCTTCTGCCTGCGGCTGCTTCCTCGCAGGAGGAGTTGAACCAGACGGGTAATGCCCAGCCTGCGTTGTTCGCTCTTGAGGTTGCTCTGTACCGGCTCGTCGAGTCGTGGGGCGTCAAGCCGGATTACCTGGTCGGGCATTCGATCGGTGAGTTGGCTGCGGCGCATGTGGCTGGGGTGTTCTCGTTGGAGGACGCTGCTCGTTTGGTGTCGGCTCGTGGTCGGTTGATGCAGGCTTTGCCTGGTGGTGGGGCCATGATCGCGATCCAGGCGACTGAGGAGGAGGTTTCTTCCAAGCTTGTCGATGGTGTGGACATCGCGGCGATCAACGGGCCTACCTCGATCGTCATTTCCGGTGTGGAGGCGGCCGCGCTCGCGGTGGCGGAGCAGTTCAAGGACCGCAAGACCAAGCGGCTCTCTGTGTCGCACGCGTTCCACTCGTCGTTGATGGACGACATGCTGGCCGATTTCCGCACTGTTGCTGAGTCGATCTCCTACGACGAACCGACGATTCCGTTGGTGTCCAACGTGACTGGGGCGCTCGGCGAGGCGGTGTCCAATCCGGAGTACTGGGTGCGGCACGTCCGCGACGCGGTGCGCTTCGCCGACGGGATGGCAGTCCTCGAAGCCGAGGGCGTCACGAAGTACGTGGAGATCGGCCCGGACGGTGTGCTCTCCGC
Organism: Allokutzneria sp. A3M-2-11 16; assembly: GCF_024213555.1. Classification (GTDB taxonomy): domain Bacteria; phylum Actinomycetota; class Actinomycetes; order Mycobacteriales; family Pseudonocardiaceae; genus Allokutzneria. The sequence continues at coordinate 33,756 of NZ_JANAVO010000016.1, forward strand.
GATGGGCGCGGACTGTGCTAACGGTGTCTTTGTGCCGGTGTTGCGCAAGAACCGCGACGAGGCGATCACGGCGACGGCCGCGCTGGCGCAGATGCATGCGGTGGGCATCGAGGTCGACTGGACTGCGGTGTTCCCCGGAGCGCAGCGCGTTGACCTGCCGACTTATGCCTTCCAGCACGGACGTTACTGGCTGCGCGCGGCCGGGCCCGGCGGAGACGCCACCGGCCTGGGCCTCGCCTCGGCCGACCACCCGTTGCTCGGTGCTGCGGTTGCCTTGGCAGACACGGATTCCTATCTGTTCACGGGACGGCTTTCGCTGTCCACGCACGGTTGGTTGGCGGACCACGCGGTCATGGGCCAGGTGCTCGTGCCGGGCGCCGCGCTGATCGAGCTCGCGGTGCGGGCGGCGGACGAGGCGGGATGCGGGACCGTTGAGGAGCTGATGCTCCAGGCGCCGCTCGTGCTGCCGGAGTCCGGCGCGATCCAGGTGCAGGTGCACGTGGGCGCGGCGGACGACGACGGTCGGCGGACCATCAACATCCACTCCCGCAAGCAGGACGGCGTGGACTGGACGCTGCACGCCACCGGAACCGTTGTGCCCAGCGATGCCGCGCCGGAGTTCGACTTCGCCACGTGGCCGCCCGCCGGAGCCGAGGCCGTTTCCGTTGAGGGGCAGTACGAAACGCTCGCCGAGACCGGTCTCGTCTACGGGCCGACGTTCCAGGGGCTGCGGGCGGCTTGGCGGAACGGCAACGACGTGTATGCCGAGGTTTCCCTTGGCGAGGGCGATGGGGCGAAGTATGGCCTCCACCCCGCGCTGTTGGACGCGTCGCTGCATGCGATCGGGATTGGTGAGGACACGCCTGCTTCACTGCCGTTCTCGTGGAGCGGGGTGACGCTGCACGCTTCCGGCGCTGGCGAGCTGCGCGTCAGGTTGACGACGCAGGACAACGGGTCTGTTTCCATTGCCATCGCCGATGGCACGGGTGCTCCGGTGATGTCGGTGGAGTCGCTTGCGCTGCGCGAGGTTTCGGCTGAGCAGCTGAAGACCGAGTCGGACCAGTTGTTCCGGCCCGAGTGGGTTTCGGTCGCGCTGGGCGAGCCCGTCGAGTGGATTGCTTACGGCGAAGGCGAAGCGCCCTACGTCGTGCTGACGATCGAGTCGACCGAGGGCGATGTGCCGGAGGCGGCCCGTGCGCTGTCGCACCGTGTGCTGGACATCGTGCAGCAGTGGTCGTCGGAGGATTCGAAGCTCGTCGTGCACACCAAGCCCGGGGATCTCGCGGCGGCCACCGCGTGGGGGCTTGTGCGGACCGCGCAGCAGGAGAATCCCGGTCGCTTCGTGCTGGTCGAGGGCGAGGCCGACGACGAGCTGCTGGGCAAGGCGCTCGGCACCGGCGAGTCGCAGCTGATGATCCGCGACGACGCCGCGTTCGCGCTGCGGCTGGTGCCGGCGCGCGAGGACCGCGTGCTGCCGCCCGCCGGGACCGACGCGTGGCGCTTGGGCATGTCCGGCAAGGGAACCCTGGATCACCTGGTCATGGAGCCGAACCCCGGAGTGCTGGAGCCCTTGGCGCCCGGCGATGTCCGGATCGGTGTCCGCGCGGCCGGGCTGAACTTCCGCGATGTGTTGACCGTGCTGGGGATGTACCCCGGTGACGCGGGGATCATCGGCAACGAGGCCGCGGGCGTGGTGCTCGAAGTGGGTTCCGCGGTCACCGACCTCCAGCCGGGTGACCGGGTGATGGGCCTGGTGATCGGCGGTATCGCCCCGGTCGCCGACGCGGACCGCCGCCTGGTGACGCGGATGCCGGACGGGTGGGGCTTCGAGGAGGCGTCGGCGGTTCCGCTGGTGTTCCTCACCGCCTACTACGGCCTGTGCGACCTCGGCCGCTTGAAGGCGGGGGAGTCGGTGCTGATCCACGCCGCCGCCGGTGGTGTGGGCATGGCGGCGACGCAGATCGCGCAGCACCTGGGCGCGGAGGTCTACGGCACGGCGAGCACGGGCAAGTGGGATGTGCTGCGGGAGCAGGGAATCAAGCACATCGCGTCGTCGCGCACGCTGGACTTCGAGCAGGAGTTCCGTGCCGCGACCAGTGGTCGTGGTGTCGATGTCGTGCTGGACGCGCTCGCGGGTGAGTTCGTCGACGCGTCGCTGCGGCTGGTCGCCGAGGGCGGCCGGTTCGTGGAGATGGGCAAGACCGACGTCCGCGAACCCGTTGTGGTGGCGGCGGAGTACGACGGCGTGGAGTACCACGCGTTCGACCTGATCGACGCGGGCCCGGACCGCATCGGCGAGATGTGGGACGAGCTGGACAAGCTCTTCGCCCAGGGCGCGCTGAAGCCGTTGCCCACCAAGGCGTGGGACGTCCGCCAGGCGCCGGAGGCGTTCCGGTTCATCAGCCAGGCCAAGCACATCGGCAAGGTCGTGCTGACCCTGCCCCGGGTGGTCGACCCGGACGGCACGGTCCTGATCACCGGTGGCACCGGCGGTCTCGGTGGCGTTCTGGCGCGGCACCTGGTGGAGCAGGGCACGCGGAACCTGGTGCTCACCAGCCGTCGCGGGCTCGATGCGCCTGGCGCGGCTTCATTGTCAGCGGAGTTGGCCGCCTTGGGCGCCAAGGTCGAGGTCGTGGCGTGCGATGTCGCGGATCGTGACTCGGTTTCGGCTCTGTTGAGCGGAATTCCCCGGCTCACCAGCGTGATCCACACCGCGGGCGTGCTCGACGACGGGTTGCTGGCGTCGTTGACGCCGGAGCGGATGGACAAGGTGTTGCGGCCCAAGGTGGACGCGGCCTGGCACCTGCACGAGCTGACCCGCGATCGTGACCTGGCGCAGTTCGTGCTGTTCTCCTCGATCACCGGGTTGATGGGCACGGCGGGCCAGGCGAACTACGGCGCTGCCAACGCTTTCCTCAACGCGGTGGCCGAGCACCGGCGGGCTCAGGGCCTGGCCGCGCAGTCGCAGGCATGGGGCCTGTGGGCGGGCGGCATGGGCGCCGGGCTGACCGACACGGATCTGGCGCGGATGGCGCGCGAAGGCTTCGGCGCGCTGACCGAGGACGAGGGCATGGCGTTATTCGACGCCTCCGTCGCAGCTGGCGAAACCGTTGCGGCGCCGGTGAAGCTGGACCGTGCGGCATTGCAGACCTACGCGAAGAACAACGATCTCGCGCAGATCCTGCACGGCCTGGTGCGGGCTCCTGCGAGGCGGGCGGCGAAGGCGGGCGAGGACAAGGCGTCCTCGCTGACCCAGCGGTTGACCGGGCTCACTCCTGTTGAGCAGGAAGGCATTCTGCTCGATGTGGTGCGGACGCACGCCGCGGCGGTTCTTGGGCACAGTGGTGCTTCGGCGATCGACGCCGAGCAGGCGTTCACCGAGCTGGGCTTCGACTCGCTGACCTCGGTGGAGCTGCGCAACCGGCTCACCAGCGCGACCGGCGTGCGGCTGTCGGCCACCGCGGTCTTCGACTACCCGACCGCGACGGCGCTCGCGGGTTACCTCCGGGAGACCGTGGCGCCCGCGGCGACTACCACGCTGTCGGCGGCGTCGGTGCTGGCCGAGCTGGACCGGTTGGAGGCCAGCCTGGACGCGGTGGGCGCGGAGGGCAGGCTGTCGATCACCTTGCGGCTGGAGGAGCTGGTGTCCAGGTTCTCCGGCACCGGCGCGCCGGAGGCGAGTGGTCTTGAGGACGCCTCGGCGGACGAGGTCGTGGACTTTCTGGAACGGGAACTCGGCATTTCCTGATGAGTGTGGGGTTGTGACATGGCGGATCAAGACAAGCTCCTCGGGTTGCTGAAGAAGGTCACGGCGGACCTCCAGCAGACGCGGGCGCGCCTGCGCGAGGCCGAGTCGGCCGACAACGAGCCGATCGCGATCATCGGGATGGGCTGCCGGTTCCCCGGCGGCGTTGACTCTCCCGAGGACCTGTGGGACCTGGTCGAATCCGGCCGCGAGGGCATCACCGGCTTCCCGAACGACCGCGGCTGGGACCTCGACGGGCTGTTCCACCCCGATCCCGGCAACCCGGGCACGTCCTACGCCAGCACGGGTGGGTTCGTGCACACGGCGGCGCGGTTCGACCCGGAGTTCTTCGGGATCTCGCCGCGCGAGGCTCTTGCGATGGACCCGCAGCAGCGTTTGCTGCTGGAGGTCTCGTGGGAGGCCATGGAGCGGGCGGGAATCGATCCGATCTCGTTGAAGGGCTCCTCGACCGGCGTCTACGCCGGTGTGGCGTCGCAGGAGTACGGTCCGCGCCTGCACGAGCCCGCCGAAGGCGTTGAGGGCTACCTGCTCACCGGAACGACGTGCTCTGTCCACTCTGGACGCGTCGCGTACTCCTTCGGGTTCGAGGGGCCCGCGGTCTCCGTGGACACCGCGTGCTCGTCATCGCTGGTGGCGCTGCACTGGGCTGTGCAGGCGCTGCGGGCCGGTGAGTGCTCGATGGCGCTCGCGGGTGGCGCGAACATCATGGGCGCCCCGGGCATCTTCGTGGAGTTCTCCCGGCAGCGCGGGCTTTCCCCGGACGGCCGCTGCAAGTCCTTCGCCGCCTCCGCCGACGGCACCGGGTGGTCCGAGGGCGTCGGCATGATCCTCATCGAGAAGCTGTCCGACGCTCAGCGCAACGGTCACGAGGTGCTGGCGGTCATCCGGGGAAGCGCGATCAACCAGGATGGCGCGTCCAACGGCCTCACCGCCCCGAACGGCCCGTCGCAGCAGCGCGTCATCCTCGCCGCCCTTGAGAACGCGCGACTGTCCACAAGGGACGTCGATGTCGTCGAGGCGCACGGGACGGGCACGGTGCTCGGCGACCCGATCGAGGCGCAGGCGCTGATCAACACCTACGGCCAGGACCGCGACCAGCCGTTGTGGCTGGGGTCGCTGAAGTCCAACATCGGCCACGCGCAGGCCGCCGCGGGCATCGGTGGCGTGATCAAGATGGTGCAGGCACTGCGCGCGGGTCGGCTGCCGAAGTCGTTGCACGTCAACGAACCGACTCCGCACGTGGACTGGTCCGCCGGTGCCGTCTCGCTCCTGACCGAGGCGCGCGACTGGCCCTCGGTGGATCGTCCTCGCCGGGCAGCTGTCTCGTCTTTCGGGATCTCGGGCACCAACGCACACATCGTCTTGGAGCAGGCTCCGGTCGCGGAGGTTGAGGACGTCCCGCGTGCCTTCACCTCGCCGATTCCGTGGCTGCTGTCCGCGAAGACCGAGGAGGCTTTGCGGGTTCAGGCATCGCGGCTGCTGTCTCGCGTGTCCACGCACCCTGTGGACATCGGGTTCTCACTGGCCACCGGGCGGGCGGCGCTCGACGTGCGTGCCGCTGTCATCGGTTCCTCGCAGGAGGAGCTGATCGCGGGTCTGACCGCGCTGGCGGAGGGCGGTCGCGCGTCCGTGCAAGGGCGCGCCACCAAGGGGAAGACCGCGTTCCTGTTCACCGGCCAGGGTGCGCAGCGGTTCGGTATGGGGCGCGAGCTGGCCGAAGCATTCCCCGTGTTCGCGACTGCCTATGACAAGGTGCTTGCGCTCCTGCCATCGATTTCGCACGAGGAGCTGGACCAGACCGGCAACGCGCAGCCCGCACTGTTCGCGTTCGAGGTCGCGCTGTACCGGCTGATCGAGTCGTGGGGTCTGCGCCCGGACTTCCTCGCTGGCCACTCCATCGGTGAGCTGGCCGCGGCGCACGTGGCCGGTGTGTGGTCGTTGGAGGACGCTGCTCGCATCGTCGCCGCTCGTGGTCGGTTGATGCAGGCTTTGCCCGGTGGTGGAGCCATGATCGCGATCCAGGGGACTGAGGAGGAGGTTCGCGCCCAGCTCGTCGAGGGTGTGGACATCGCGGCGATCAACGGACCCACCTCGGTGGTGATCTCGGGTGTCGAGGAGGCTGCGCTCGCGGTCGCGGAGCAGTTCAAGGATCGCAAGACCAAGCGGCTCTCGGTGTCGCATGCTTTCCACTCCGGTTTGATGGACGGGATACTCGCGGAGTTCGGCAAGGTGGTCGGTTCGGCCACCGCCTCTGCGCCGACCGTCCCGATCGTTTCCACTCTGACCGGCAAGACGGCCACTGCTGCCGAGCTGTCCTCTGTGGACTATTGGGTGCGGCACGTGCGGGAGACAGTGCGCTTCGCCGACGCGGTGCGCACGCTCGGTTCCTTTGGTGTCACCAAGTTCGTCGAGGTCGGGCCGGACGGTGTGCTCACCGCAGCCGGTGCGGACTGCCTGGACGAGGGCACGTTCGTCGCGCTGTCCCGTCGTGACCGCGATGAGCCGCACACGCTCGTCACCGCGCTGTCGCAGTTCCACGTGGCCGGTGGCAAGGTGGACTGGGCGAAGGTCTTCGCGCCGACCAGCGCGCGGCGCGTGGACCTGCCCACGTATGCCTTCCAGTACCAGCACTTCTGGCTCAACGGACCGACCGGCGGTGCCGATGTGGCCGCTGCTGGCCTGACCGCGGCCAAGCACCCGCTGCTCGGTGCGGCGATCTCGCTGGCCGATGGGGACGGGTTCCTGTTCACTGGGCGCCTGTCACTCAGCTCGCACGCATGGCTCGGCGAGCACGTCGTGATGGACTCGGTTCTCGTGCCGGGAACCGCGTTCGTGGAGCTGGCGATCCGCGCGGGCGACGAGGTGGGTTGTGGCGTCGTCGAAGAGCTGACGCTGCACGCGCCGTTGGTGCTCGCCACCGCGACGATGGTTCAGGTCGTGGTGGGCGGCGATGAATCCGGGCGCCGTTCGGTGTCTGTGTACTCGTCGCGTTCCGAGGACCAGTGGACGCTGCATGCCTCTGGTGTTCTTGCTCCGCAAGGAACTCCGGTCTCATTCGACTTCGGCCACTGGCCGCCTGCGGACACCACTGCGGTTGCGCTGGACGGTGTCTACGATCGGCTCGCCGAGGTCGGTCTGCGCTACGGGCCGCTGTTCCAGGGCCTCAAGGCGGCGTGGACGCGTGGCGAAGAGGTGTTCGCCGAGGTCGAGCTGCCCTCTTCTGATGCGGACAAGTTCGGCATCCACCCGGCGCTTCTGGACGCCGCGCTGCACGCCACGGGACTCGGTGAGCAGTCCGGCGCGTCGCTGCCGTTCTCGTGGAGCGGCGTCACGTTGCACGCTGCTGGAGCCACCGCGCTGCGAGTGCGGTTGGCGCCTGCCGGGACCGAGTCGGTGTCGCTGACCGCTGTCGATCCGACCGGTGCTCCGGTGATCTCGGTGGATTCCCTTGCGCTGCGGGCGGTTTCCGCTGAGCAGGTGCACGCCGCCGCGTTGGAGCAGGACTCGCTGTTCCGCCTCGACTGGGTTCCCGTGGCTTCACCGTCCCCTGTGGACGGTGGCTTCGAGGTGCTCGCCGTCGAGCCGGGATCGGGCGACGTCGTCGCTGACGCGCACGCGGCCACGACGCGCGTTCTCGCTGCTGCGCAGGAGTTCCTGGCGGATGAGAACGCCGCCGACTCCAAGCTGGTCGTCGTCACGAACGGTGCCGCTGGCCCGGACGTGACCGATCTGGCCGCTGCCGCTGTGTGGGGTCTGGTCCGGTCGGCGCAGTCGGAGAACCCGGATCGTTTCGTGCTGGTGGACGGCCCTGCGTCCGACCTCGGCGCCGCTGTGGCGACCGGTGAAGGCCAGGTCGTCGTCCGTGACGGCAAGCTGTTCGTGCCGCGTCTGTCGCGTGGTGCGTCTGCTTCGCCCGCCGAGTGGGACTCGTCCGGAACAGTGCTGATCACCGGCGGTACCGGTGGGCTCGGCGCGTTGCTGGCGAAGCACCTTGTCGCTGAGCGCGGTGTGACCAGCCTGGTGCTGACCAGCCGTCGTGGTCTGGAGGCGCCGGGCGCGGGTTCCTTGGCCGCCGAGTTGGCGGAGTGGGGCGCGCAGGTCGAGATCGCCGCGTGCGATGTGTCCGACCGTGACGCGGTTTCGGCTCTGTTGAGCGGAATTTCGAACCTGACCGGCGTGATCCACGCCGCCGGTGTGCTCGACGACGGCGTGGTGTCCGCGCTGAGCCCGGAGCGCATCACCGGTGTGTTCACGCCGAAGGTCGACGCCGCGTGGCACCTGCACGAGCTGACGGAGAACCTTCAGCACTTCGTCTTGTTCTCCTCGGCCGCCGGTGTGCTCGGCGCGCCCGGCCAGGGCAACTACGCGGCGGCGAACTCGTTCCTGGACGCCCTTGCACGGCACCGCCGTTCGCAGGGCCTGGCGGCCAGCTCGATCGCGTGGGGTCTGTGGCAGCAGGACAGCGGCATGAGTGGCGAGCTGTCCAAGGACGAGCTGGCGCGGATGCGGCGTGACGGGTACGGCGCGCTCAGCCCGGAGGAGGGCCTTGAGCTCTTCGACATCGCGCTTGCCCAGGACGATGCTTTCCTGGCCGCGGTCAAGCTCGACATCCCGTCGCTGACTTCCTTTGCCCGCACGGGCGTTGTGCCGCAGGTGCTGCGCGGTCTGGTGCGAGTTCCGGTGCGCCGCACCGCGAACGCCGCGGAGGCCGCAGGGCTGCGGGACCGCTTGGTGTCGCTGTCGGCGGCGGAGCAGGACCGCGCGTTGCTGGAGCTGGTGCGGACCCAGGTCGCCCAGGTGCTCGGGCATTCCGGTGGTGGCGCGATCGAGCCGGATCGTGCGTTCACCGACCTCGGGTTCGACTCGCTCACCGCTGTGGAGCTGCGCAACGGCCTCACCGCCGCGAGCGGTCTGCGGCTGCCCGCCACGCTGATCTTCGACTACCCGACGCCGCTCGACCTGGCCCGGCACGTCCGCGCGGAGCTGCTGGGCGAGCTGGCGGAAGTGAAGGCGACCGCGGCAGTCGGCTCCGACGAGCCGATCGCGATCGTCGGCATGGGTTGCCGTTACCCGGGCGGCGTAAGCACTCCCGAGCAGTTGTGGGAGCTCGTGGCCTCCGGCGGGGACGGCGTCACTTTCTTCCCCGACAACCGTGGGTGGGACCTGGAAGGGCTCTACCACCCGGACCCCGACCACTCCGGCACCTCGTACAGCCGCGAAGGTGGCTTCCTCCTCGACGCGGCCGAGTTCGACCCGGAGTTCTTCGGGATCTCGCCGCGTGAGGCTCTTGCGATGGACCCGCAGCAGCGCTTGCTGTTGGAGGTCACGTGGGAGGCAGTGGAGCGGGCGGGGATCGACCCGGTTTCGTTGAAGGGAACGGACACCGGGGTCTTCGCGGGCGTCATGTACTACGACTACGGGTCCCATGTGGACTCTGTGCCGGAGGAACTGGAAGCCTTCATGGGCACCGGGACCTCGGGCAGCGTCACCTCCGGGCGGATCGCCTACACCTTCGGCCTCGAAGGGCCCGCGGTCTCCGTGGACACCGCGTGCTCGTCCTCGCTCGTCGCGCTGCACTGGGCCGCTCAGGCGCTGCGCAGCGGTGAGTGCTCGCTGGCCCTCGCCGGTGGTGTGACCGTCATGCCGACCGCGGAGTCCTTTGTGGCCTTCTCGCGGCAGCGCGGCCTCGCGCCGGACGGCCGGTGCAAGCCGTTCTCCTCGTCGGCCGATGGCACCACGTGGTCGGAGGGGGTCGGCATGATCCTGCTGGAGCGCCTGTCCGACGCTGTCCGAAATGGACACCAGGTGCTCGCGGTGGTGCGGGGCTCGGCGATCAACCAGGACGGCGCGTCGAATGGCCTTACTGCGCCGAATGGCCCATCGCAGCAACGCGTGATCCGCCAGGCGTTGGCGAATGCGGGACTGTCCTCTGATGAGGTCGACGCGGTGGAGGCGCACGGCACGGGCACTGTGCTGGGCGACCCGATCGAGGCGCAGGCGCTGATCAACACCTATGGCCAGGAGCGACCGGCAGAGACACCGCTGTGGTTGGGATCGCTGAAGTCCAACATCGGCCACGCGCAGGCGGCGGCCGGTGTCGGCGGCATCATCAAGATGGTGCAGGCGATGCGGCACGGCGTGCTGCCGAAGTCGTTGCACATCGAGGAGCCGACCGCGCACGTGGACTGGTCGGCGGGCGCGGTGTCGCTGCTGACGGAGTCCATCGAGTGGCCTGCGGTTGATCGCCCGCGGCGTTCTGCGGTCTCGTCTTTCGGGATCTCCGGCACCAACGCGCACGTGATCCTTGAGCAGGGCCCGGCGCCTGTGTCGAGCCCCGCGAAGTCTGTGCCTGATGTTCCATGGGTTGTCTCGGGCAAGTCGCCGGACGCGCTGCGGGCGCAGGCGGGGCGGATTCGAGCTTGGGCTGAGGAGAACCCCGACGCTGACCTGGTGGACGCCGGGTTCTCGCTCGCCACCGGGCGCGCCGCGCTGGAGTACCGGGCGGCGGTCGTCGCTTCGGATCGCGATGGTTTGCTTGCGGGGCTTGAGGAACTGGCCATCACCGGGCACGCGAACAGCGGCAAGGTCGCGTTCCTGTTCACCGGCGGCGGCGCGCAGTACCTCGGCATGGGCCGTGAGCTGTGCGAGAAGTACCCGGTGTTCGCGGCCGCGTTCGACGCCGTGACCTCGGAGTTCGACAAGCACCTCGCGTCGCCGTTGCGTGACGTGATGTTCGCGGAGAACTCAGATCTGTTGGACCGCATCGACTACATGCTTCCCGCGCTGTTCACCATCGAGGTGTCGCTGTTCCGGCTCCTCGAATCGTGGGGGATCACCCCCGATTTCGTTGCCGGGCACTCCATCGGCGAGTTCGGCGCGGCGCACGTGGCCGGGCTGTGGTCGCTGGAGGACGCCGTTCGCGTGGTGTCGGTCCGGGGTCGGTTGATGAACTCCATGCCGCCCGGTGGCGCCATGGTCGCGATCCAGGCGTCCGAGGAGGAGGTGCTGCCCGAGCTCACCGGCAACGTGGGGATCGCGGCGCTCAACGGTCCACTGTCGACGGTGATCTCCGGTGACGAGGAGACCGCGCTGCGCATCGCCGCCGGGTTCAAGGAGCGCGGCCGCAAGGCGAAGAAGCTCGTGGTCAGCCAGGCGTCGCACTCCGCGTTGATGGACGGCCTGCTCGGCGAGTTCGGCGAGGCCACCGCGAGCCTGACCTACCACGAGCCGCGCATCCCGATCGTGTCCACCCTGACCGGCAAGCCCGCCACGCTCGCCGACGTCGGCGATCCCACGTACTGGGTGCGCCACATCCGGCAGCCCGTCCGGCTCTTCGACGCCGTGCGGGTGCTGGAGTCCGAGGGTGTGACGAAGTTCGTCGAGATCGGCCCGAACGCCGTGCTCACCGCGGCCGCGCAGGACTGCGTGGAGAACCCGGACAACGCGGTCTTCATTCCGTTGGTGCGCAAGGAACAGGACGAGTCCCTCGCGATGGTGCGGGCGCTGGCCCAGCTGCACGTCGCGGGCGCCAAGGTCGACTGGGCGGCGTTCTTCCCGAAGGACGCTCAGCTCGTTGACCTGCCGACCTACGCGTTCCAGAACCGGTCCTACTGGTTGATGCAGGGCACCGGTGGCGCGGATGTCACCGCGGCTGGCCTTGTGTCCGCTGGGCACCAGCTGCTCGGCGCGGCGGTGCCGTTGGCCGATGGGGACGGCGTGCTGTTCACCGGCCGGATCTCCTTGGCCACGCAGCCGTGGCTGCTTGATCACGCGGTGATGGGCACGGTCCTCATTCCTGGTGCTGGGATCGTCGAGCTGGCGATCCGTGCCGGTGACGAGGTCGGTTGCGGCACCGTGGAAGACCTGACGCTCCAAGCTCCGTTGGTGATTCCCGAGACCGGTTCCGTTGTGGTGCAGGTTGTTGTGGGTTCCGATGCTGATGGACGTCGCGCGGTGTCGATCTACTCGCGGCGTGGTGAGGAACCGTGGACCGTGCATGCCGTTGGTTCCCTTGTGGCCAGCGCGGAGTCCACTGTGGACATCGGCTCGTGGCCGCCCGCTGGTGCGGAGTCGGTCGCGGTGGAGTCCCTGTACGAGGACCTGGTGGGCTCGGGCTTCGGCTACGGGCCGCTGTTCCAGGGCATCCAGGCGGCGTGGAAGCTCGGCGACGACGTGTACACCGAGCTGGCGTTGCCCGCCGACACGGACACCGGTTCGTTCGGGATTCACCCAGCGTTGTTGGACGCGGCATTGCACGGGATGTTCCTGCGGGACAACAACCCGGCGGGCGTCGCGCTGCCGTTCGCGTGGTCGGGGGTCACCCTGCACGCGACCGGGGCGAGCACGCTGCGCGTCAAGCTCACGCCGACCGGGCCGGACTCCGCGCGGGTGATCGGCGTGGACGGCGGTGGGAACCCGGTGATCACCGTCGACTCGATCGCGGTGCGAGCTGTCTCCGCCGATCAGTTGCGGACCGACAGCGATTCGCTGTTCCAGGTCGACTGGGTGCCGGTGAACAGTGCGGGGGACACCCCGGAGTACGAGGTGCTCAGCCTGGAGTCCACAAATGACGATCCGGTCGGTGAGGCTTACCGGCTGACCCACGAGGTGCTGGAGACCGCGCAGCGCTGGCTGGCGGAGAACGACTCCACCCTGGTGATCCACGTCGAGGAGCAGAACCTCGCCACCGCGGCGGTGTGGGGACTGATCCGTTCGGCGCAGTCGGAGAATCCCGGACGGTTCGTGCTCTTCGAGGGCCCCGCGGAGGCGATTGACGCTGCCGTCGCGACCGGGGAGCCGCAGGTGCGGGCGCGCGACGGAGGGCTCTTCGCGCCCAGGCTCGCCAAGCCGCAGCCTGCGGGTGACACGGGGACGTGGGATGCCGAAGGCACGGTGCTGATCAGCGGTGGCACCGGTGACCTCGGTGCCCTCGCGGCGCGGCACCTCGTTGCACAGCACGGAGTGACGCAGCTCGTGCTGACCAGCCGTCGCGGCATCGACGCGCCTGGCGCGAAGGAACTCCAGGCGGAGCTGACCGAACTCGGTGCCACCGTGCGGATCGAAGCGTGCGACAGTGCTGATCGGAACGCGCTTTCGGCTCTGTTGAGCGGAATCTCGGACCTGACGGGTGTGATCCACACTGCCGGTGTGCTCGACGATGGCGTGATCTCGGCGCTGACGCCGGAGCGGGTGGACGGGGTGTTCCGGCCGAAGGTCGACGCCGCGTGGAACCTGCACGAGCTGACGAAGGACCTCAGCCAGTTCGTCGTCTACTCGTCGGCCGCCGGTGTGCTCGGCGGTCCCGGGCAGGGCAACTACGCCGCCGCCAACTCGTTCCTGGACGCCCTGGTGCGGCTGCGCCGGGAACAGGGCCTCGCCGGGCAGTCGCTGGCGTGGGGCCTGTGGGAGCAGGACGGTGGTATGGCCGGGGATCTGGGCAGCCAGAACGTCGACCGGATGAGCCGGGACGGTTTCGGGGCGCTCAGCCACGCCGAGGGCATGGAGATCTTCGATGCCGCGGTCGGGCTGAACCAGCCGGTGCTGGTGCCGATCAAGCTGGACCGCACGGCGTTGCGTGCCGGGTCGGTCCCCGCGATCCTGCGCGGCCTGGTGCGTGCCCCGGCGCGCCGGGCCGCGCAGGCCGCCGTCGCCGAGACCGTCTCGCTGGCCGACCGGCTCGCCGCGATGCCCGCGCTGGAGCGGGCCGAAGCGGTGCTGGACGTGGTGCGCGCCCAGGTCGCGGCGGTGCTCGGGCACGGGTCGGGCGCGGAGGTCGATCCCGATCGTCCGTTCACCGAGCTGGGCTTCGACTCGCTGACGTCGGTGGAGCTGCGGAACCGGCTCAACACGGTCACTTCGCTGCGGTTGACGGCGACGGCGGTGTTCGACCACCCGACGCCGCAGGCCATGGCCGATCACCTGAAGCCGTTGCTGCTGCCCGCGGAGCAGGCGGAGGAGCCGGTGGAGGTGGACGAGAAGGCCGTCCGCGCGGCGCTGGCGAAGATCTCCATCGACGACTTCCGCAAGGCCGGGGTGCTCGACGCCCTGGTGCGGCTGGCCGGGTCGGTGGGGCCGGAGAACGCCGAGGTCGAGTCCATCGATGAGATGGACGTCAGCGACCTGGTCCAGCGGGCCATGGCGTCGGCAAAGGGCAGCTGATATACCGAAAAAGGCCAGCTCAGCCACTGTCTATGTGTTCTCCTACTAGTCCGTGGTTTTGGTTGACCGACCCCCGCGACTGCCCATCCAATGGACCTTGCACAAGGCCGCTGGATGGGCAGTTTCGCTGTTCAGGGCGTGTTTCTAGCTATTCGTACAGTTGACGCCAGAGAAGCGGAGAGTGGGATGGCGAATTCCTCCGAGGAGCTCATCGCGGCGCTGCGTGAGTCCCTGAAGGAAAACGCGCGGCTGACGGCCCGGAATAGCGAACTCGCCGCCGCCGCGACCGAGCCGATCGCGATCGTCGGCATCGGCTGCCGCTTCCCCGGCGGTGTGCGCACCCCGGAGCAGCTGTGGGACCTGGTGGCCAGGGGCGGCGAGGGCGTCTCGGACTTCCCGACCGACCGCGGCTGGGACCTCGGCTCGCTGTTCCACCCCGACCCCGACCACCAGGGCACCTCCTACACCAGCCGCGGCAACTTCCTGCACGACGCCGCCGAGTTCGACCCGGAGCTGTTCGGGATCAGCCCGCGCGAGGCCCTGGCGATGGACCCGCAGCAGCGGCTCCTGCTGGAGGTCGCGTGGGAGGCGTTCGAGCGCGCGGGAATCGACCCCGGCACCGTGAAGGGCAGCGCCACCGGGGTGTTCGCGGGCCTGATGTACAACGACTACGGCCAGAACCTGGACGAGCTGCCCGAGGGCGTCGAGGGGTTCCTCGGGACCGGCACCACCGGCAGCGTGCTCTCCGGCCGGATCTCCTACACCTTCGGGCTCGAAGGCCCCGCGGTCACCGTGGACACCGCGTGCTCCTCCTCGCTGGTCTCGATGCACCTTGCGGCGCAGGCACTGCGCACGGGGGAGTGCTCGCTGGCGCTGGCCGGCGGCGTGACGGTGATGTCGGTTCCGGACACCTTCGTCGACTTCTCCCGCCAGCGCGGCCTTTCCGTGGACGGGCGGTGCAAGTCCTTCGCCGCCGCGGCGGACGGCACGGGCTGGTCCGAGGGCGCGGGCATCCTGTTGCTGGAGAAGCTTTCCGACGCCAAGCGCAACGGCCACCCGATCTTCGCGGTGGTGCGCGGCTCGGCGGTGAACCAGGACGGCGCCTCCAACGGCCTCACCGCCCCGAACGGCCCTTCGCAGCAGCGGGTGATCCGCCAGGCGCTCGCCAACGCTGGTCTGTCCACTTCGGACGTTGACGCGGTCGAGGCGCACGGCACCGGCACCGTGCTCGGCGACCCGATCGAGGCGCAGGCCGTTATCGCCACGTACGGCCAGAAGCGTGACACTCCGCTGTACCTGGGATCGTTGAAGTCCAACATCGGGCACGCGCAGGCCGCCGCCGGTGTCGCCGGTGTGATCAAGACCGTGATGGCGCTGCGGCACGGAGTTCTGCCGCAGACGCTGCACATCGATGAGCCTTCGCCGCACGTGGACTGGACGGCCGGAGCCGTTTCGCTGCTCACCTCCGCTCAGGAGTGGCCTGAGGTTGACCGCCCGCGCCGTGCGGCTGTCTCGTCGTTCGGGATCTCCGGCACCAACGCACACGTGATCCTGGAGCAGGCCCCTGCTGTCTCCTCTCCATCGGAGAAGGTTGTCGAGCCGGTCGCGCTGCCGTGGATCGTCTCCGGCAAGACTCCCTCGGCGCTTGAGGCTCAGGTCGCGCAGCTGCGGTCCTTTGTGGACGCCAATGAAGCTTTGTCCAGTTTGGACATTGCATTCTCGCTGGCCACCACGCGTGCGGCGCTGGATGAGCGGGCGGTCTTCCTCGGTTCGCTCGACGGTGAGCCTGTCGCGCGGGGACGCCTGGTCAAGGGCAAGACCGCGTTCCTGTTCACCGGCCAGGGTTCGCAGCGTCGTGGTATGGGTCAGGAGCTGTACGCCGCGTACCCGGTGTTCGCTGCGGCTTATGACGAGGTGCGTGCGCTTCTTCCCGCGATCTCCGAGGAGGAGTTGGACCAGACCGGGAATGCTCAGCCCGCGCTGTTCGCGCTGGAGGTTGCTCTGTACCGGCTCGTCGAGTCGTGGGGCATCAAGCCGGACTTCCTGGTCGGGCACTCCATTGGTGAGTTGGCCGCCGCGCACGTCGCCGGTGTGTTCTCGCTGGAGGATGCCGCTCGTCTGGTGGCAGCTCGCGGGCGGTTGATGCAGGCTTTGCCCACTGGTGGAGCCATGATCGCGATCCAGGCGACTGAGGAAGAGGTTTCTTCCAAGCTTGTCGACGGCGTGGACATCGCGGCGATCAACGGGCCCCGCGCCGTGGTGATCTCCGGTGTGGAGGCGGCCGCGCTCGCAGTGGCGGAGCAGTTCAAGGACCGCAAGACCAAGCGCCTGGCCGTGTCGCATGCGTTCCACTCGTCGCTGATGGACGACATGCTGGCCGATTTCGCCAAGGTCGCGCTGTCGGTGACGTACTCCGAGCCGACCGTGCAGATCGTTTCGAACGTGACGGGCACGGTTGCCAAGGCGGCCGAGCTGATGTCGCCGGAGTACTGGGTGCGGCACGTGCGCGGCGCGGTCCGCTTTGCTGACGGCATCGCCACCTGCGCGGAGAAGGGCGTCACCCGCTACCTCGAGCTGGGGCCGGACGGGACTTTGTCGGCGATGGGCGCGGACTGCGCTTCCGCTACGTTCGCGCCGGTGCTCCGGAAAGACCGTCCGGAGCCGGAAGCGCTGCTCACCGGAGTCGGCCAGGTGTTCGCGGCCGGAGCGAAGGTGGACTGGGCCGCGGTGTTCGCCGGGACCGGCGCGCGCCGCGTCGACCTCCCGACCTACGCGTTCCAGCACCAGCGCTTCTGGCTGAAGTCCGCGCAGCGCAACAAGGATTCCTGGCGCTACCGGGTCAGGTGGGACGCGATCACCGTTCCGCGCTCGTCGCTGCACGGGACGTGGGCGGTCATCGGTTCCCCGAATCCGCTCGTCGAAGCCGCGCTCACCGCCCGCGGCGCGCAGGTCCAGTGGGTGTCGAGCCCCGCCGAAGCGTCCGAAGTGGACGGATTCCTGTCTATCGGGGCGGACCTCTCCACGACCCTGTCCCTCGTTCAGAACGTCGACGTGCCGCTGTGGTGCGCGACGGTCGGGCGGGCTCCCGAGCAGGCACAGGTGTGGGGGCTCGGGCAGGTCGTCGCACTTGAACACCCGGAGCGCTGGGGCGGCCTGGTCGAACTCCCGGCGACTCCGGGAGAGCAGGACTTCGAGCTGCTGGCCGATGTGCTCGGCGGGGCGGAGAAGCAGGTCGCCATCCGCGAGAACAGCGTGCTGGCGCGTCGTTTGGCGCACTCCGAGCCGGGGGCGGCGAAGCGGGAGTGGAAGCCGCGCGGCACGGTGTTGCTGACCGGTGGCACCGGCGCGCTCGGTTCGTTCACCGCGAAGTGGCTTGCCCGCAACGGCGCAGAGCACCTGGTGTTGTTGTCCCGCCGAGGAAACACGGCCCCTGGTGCCGCCGAGCTGAGCGCGGAACTGACCGAACTGGGCTCGCGGGTGACCGTGGCGGCGTGCGACGTCACCGACCGCGACGCGCTGGGCGAGCTGATCGAGAAGCTGCACGCGGACGGCGAAACCATTCGCTCCGTCATGCACATCGCGGGTGTCGTCGACGACGGACCCCTTGCGGCACTTGACAATGCGCGCCTTGAAGGCGTGTTGTCGCCGAAGGTCACGGCCGCGCGGAACCTGCACGAGCTGACCAAGTCCCTGGATCTGGACGCGTTCGTGCTGTTCTCCTCGCTGGCCGGAGTGTGCGGCAATCCCGGGCAGGGCGCCTATGCGGCGGCCAACGCCCACCTTGACGCGCTCGCCGAACAGCGGCACCTGGACGGGCTGCCCGCGACCTCGATCGCGTGGGGAGCCTGGGCCGAGGCGGGCATGGCCACCAACGGCACGCTGGACGACGAGCTGCGGCGCTTCGGGATTCGGCCGATGGACCCCGCGCGGGCGCTCACCGCTCTGCAAGGCGCCCTGGACCAGGAGGACGTGGCGATCACCGTCGCGGACATCGACTGGCCCCTGTTCGCGCCGAACGTGCCCGGCACGCTGTTCGACGCGATCCCGGAGGCGGCCAAGCCAGCCCAGCCGGAGAACGAGTCGGCCGCGTTGCTGCGCAAGCTCGACGGCGCGCCCGAGGCCGAGCAGACCCGGGTGCTCGTGGAGCTGGTCCGGTCGCGAGTGTCCACTGTGCTCGGTCACGCGACCACTGCCGCAGTGCAGCCGGAGCGCGCGTTCTCCGAACTGGGCTTCGACTCGCTGACCTCAGTGGAGTTCCGCAACCGGCTCAACATGGCTACGGGCCTGGTGCTGCCGACCTCCCTGGTCTTCGACTACCCGACGCCGGTTGCGCTCGCGGCCTTCCTGCGCGAGGAGCTGCTGGGCTCGGACAGCGACGCCGACCAGTTGCTGGACCGGCTCGAAGACACCTTGCAGGGCCTGGAACCCGGCACCGAGCTGCGCGAGCGGCTGGTCGGGCGGCTCAAGGCCCTGGTGTCGGCCACCACGTCGAGCGAGGAGGGGGCCGACCTCGTCGAGTCGCTGCGGTCCTCCTCCAACGACGAACTCTTCGACTTCATCGACAAGCAGCTCGGCAATTGAGTAGTGGGGATCTCTAATGTCTTCTGCTGAGAACAACAAGCTCCGCGATTACCTCACGCGCGTCACGGGCGAGCTGCACGCGACGAAGCTGCGGTTGCGCGAGGCCGAGGAGAAGGACTTCGAGCCGGTCGCGATCGTCGGGATGGCCTGCCGGTTCCCCGGGGCCGACTCGCCGGAGGCGTTCTGGCGGATGATCGCGGACGGCGTCGACGGCGTCCGCGAGTTCCCCACCGACCGCGGCTGGGACCTGGAACGGCTCTACGACCCCGATCCCGACCACCTCGGCACCTCCTACGTGCGCAGCGGCGGATTCCTCACCGCGGCGGGGGAGTTCGACGCCGAGCTGTTCGGGATCTCCCCGCGCGAGGCCCTGGCGATGGACCCGCAGCAGCGGCTGTTGCTGGAGACCTCGTGGGAGGCGTTCGAGCGCGCGGGCATCGACCCGACCTCGCTTCGCGGTTCACGGACCGGTGTCTTCGCGGGCACCAACGGCCAGGACTACGGCCGCACGATCACCGAGCCGATGGAGGGCATCGAGGGCTACCTCGGCACCGGCATCTCGGGTTCGGTCCTGTCCGGCCGACTGTCCTATGTGTTCGGCCTGGAAGGCCCGGCCGTCACGATCGACACCGCGTGCTCTTCGTCACTGGTGGCCATGCACCTTGCCGTGCAAGCACTTCGGTCCGGTGAGTGCACTCTCGCGCTCGCAGGTGGCGTCAGCGTGATGTCCGGTCCGGACGCGTTCGTCGAGTTCTCCCGCCAGCGCGGCCTCGCCCGCGACGGGCGGGTCAAGGCGTTCTCCGCCTCCTCCGACGGGACGGGCTGGGGCGAAGGCGCCGGAATGCTGCTGCTGGAGAAGCTTTCCGACGCGCAGCGCACCGGACACCCGGTCTTGGCCATCCTGCGCGGCACCGCCGTGAACCAGGACGGCGCTTCGAACGGCCTCACCGCGCCGAACGGCCCGTCGCAGCAGCGCGTCATCCGCCAGGCGCTCGCCAACGCTCGTCTGTCTACTAAGGACGTAGACGCGGTCGACGCGCACGGCACCGGTACGACGCTCGGTGACCCCATCGAGGCTCAGGCGCTGCTCGCCACCTACGGCCAGGGGCGCGCCGAGCCCCTGTGGGTCGGATCGGTGAAGTCCAACATCGGCCACACCCAGGCCGCCGCCGGTGTGGCCAGCGTGATCAAGATGGTGATGGCCATCCGGCACGGTGTGCTGCCGCAGTCGCTGCACATCGACGCGCCAACCCCGCACGTGGACTGGACCGCTGGCGCGGTCTCTCTGCTTTCGTCTGCCCGTGACTGGCCCCAGGTGGACCGCCCGCGTCGTGCGGGCGTTTCGTCTTTTGGTATCTCTGGAACCAATTCGCACGTCATCGTCGAAGAAGCGCCTGCCCCCGTTGAGGAGAACACCGAGCCGACTGCGTGTCTCCTTGGCGCGCACGTGCCGTGGGTGGTGTCCGGCAAGACTCCGGAAGCTTTGCAGGCTCAGGCTGCGGCACTTCTGTCCGTTGTGGACGGTTCTGAGCCGCTTGACCTCGGGCGCGCGCTGGCCTCGACGCGGGCTCGACTGGACCACCGCGGCGTCGCGTTCGGCGTTTCGCAGCTGCGCGCTCTGGCGGCTGGTGAGCCGGGGGTTGTGACCGGGCAGGCCACGGGCGGTCAGCTCGCGGTGCTGTTCACCGGTCAGGGTTCGCAGCGCCTGGGAATGGGGCAGGCGCTCTACGAGGCGTTCCCGGTGTTCGCGGCGGCCTACGACGAGGTGCGGGCGCTTCTGCCTTCGGTTCCCTCCACACAGGAGGAGCTGAACGAGACCGGCAACGCCCAGCCCGCGCTGTTCGCCCTGGAAGTGGCGCTGTACCGGCTGATCGAGTCCCTGGGTGTGCGCCCGGACTTCCTCGCTGGGCACTCGATCGGTGAGCTGGCCGCCGCTCACGTCGCGGGCGTGTGGTCGCTCGAAGACGCGGCCCGGATCGTCACCGCACGCGGTCGGTTGATGCAGGCTTTGCCCAGCGGTGGAGCGATGATCGCGATCCAGGCGACTGAGGAGGAGGTTCGCGCCCAGCTCGTCGATGGCGTGGACATCGCGGCGATCAACGGGCCCCGCGCTGTGGTGATCTCCGGCGAGGAGGCTGCTGCGCTCGCCGTTGCGGAGCAGTTCAAGGACCGCAAGACCAAGCGTCTTCCCGTCTCGCACGCTTTCCACTCCGGCCTGATGGACGGGATGCTCGCCGAGTTCGGCAAGGTTATCGCGTCGGCCACCGCCTCCGCGCCGACCATCCAGATCGTCTCCACGCTCACCGGTCGCGCCGCGACCACCGAAGAACTGTCCTCTGTGGACTACTGGGTTCGGCATGTGCGCGAATCCGTGCGTTTTGCCGATGCCGTCACGACGCTCGCGGAAGCCGGAGTCACCAAGTTCCTGGAGCTGGGTCCGGACGGTGTGCTCACCGCCGCGGGCGCGGACTGCGCTGAAGGCAAGTTCATCGCGTCTCTGCGCAGGGATCGCGACGAGCCGCAGACCTTCGTCACGGCGCTGGCCGAGCTGTACGTCAACGGCGGCAGCGTGGATTGGGCCTCGGCGTTCGAGGGCCCGGCCCGGCACGTCGACCTGCCCACCTACGCTTTCCAGCGGCGCCACTACTGGCTGCCGATGCAGCGGGCCACCGGCGATGCTTCCGGCCTGGGCCTCGGCTCCCTGGACCACCCGCTGCTCGGCGCTTCGGTGTCTCTGGCCGACGCTGAGGGTTTCCTGTTCACCGGGCGCCTCTCGACCTCCACGCACTCGTGGCTGGCCGATCACGTGGTGATGGGCGCGATCGTCGTGCCTGGCACCGGCTTGGTCGAGCTGGCCGTGCGCGCTGCCGACGAGGTGGGTTGCGGCGTCCTCGAAGAGCTGACGTTGCAGGCCCCGCTCGTGCTGCCCGAGGACGGCGGTGTTCAGGTCCAGCTCGCTGTCGCGGCTCCCGATGAGTCCGGCCGCCGCGCGCTGACCTTGCACTCCCGTCGTGACGACAGCGCGTGGACCTTGCATGCCATCGGTTCCGTTGCGCCCGTCGCCGCTGCACCGAACTTCTCCTTGGAGGAGTGGCCGCCTGCCGGAGTCACCGCTGCCTCCGTGGAGACGCTGTACGACGACTTCAACGCCACCGGTCTGAGCTACGGGCCGACCTTCCGTGGACTGACCGCCGCCTGGACTCGCGGCGAGGAGATCTTCGCTGAGGTCGAACTGCCCGAGGCTGTTCAGGGGGAGGCGGGCAAGTTCGGCCTGCACCCGGCGTTGTTGGACGCCGCACTGCATTCGTTGGTCGTCGGCGAGTCTTCGGATGAGGGCGCCAGGTTGCCCTTCGCGTGGAGCGGAGTGTCGCTACACGCTTCCGGAGCTTCCGCGCTGCGCGTGCACGTGAAGATCACCGGCAAGGACGTGGTGTCCCTGCGGGTCGCTGACACCACCGGTGCTCCAGTGGCCACTGTGGACTCTCTTGCGCTGCGGGCGGTTTCGGCCGAGCAGATCCAGGCCGCGGGTGCCGGAGAGCACGACTCGCTCTACCGGGTCGACTGGACGCAGGTGCCGCTCGCACAGGGCTCTGCCTCTTCCTACGTGGTGCACCGCGTTGTCGGCGAGGACGGCGACACGGTCAGCGCCACGCACACGGCCACGCACGACGTACTGCGCGTTCTTCAGGATTTCCTTGCTGAGGAAGGTGATTCCAAGCTCGTCATCCACACCACCGGCGCGGTCATGGACGTCACTGACCTGCCCGCCGCCGCGGTGTGGGGCATGGTTCGGGTTGCGCAGGCGGAAAGTCCCGATCGCGTTGTGCTGATCGATGCCGAGGACGACGCGAAGTTCGACGAGATCGTCGCCAGCGGTGAGGCTCAGGTCGCGGTGCGCGGCGCCGAGGTCTTCGTGCCGCGCCTGGCGACGATGGCGGGCAGCGGAGTGCTCGTGCCCCCGGCCGAGAAGACTTGGCGCCTGGGCATGTCCGGCAAGGGCACACTGGACCACCTGGTCCTGGAACCGCTTCCGCAGTCGGAGCTCGCGCCGACCCACGTGCGCATCGGGGTTCGCGCGGCCGGTGTGAACTTCCGGGATGTGCTCAACGTCCTGGGCATGTACCCGGGCGACGCGGGGCTGCTCGGCAACGAGGTCGCCGGTGTCGTGCTTGAGGTCGGCTCCGAGGTGACCGACCTCGCGGTCGGCGAGAAGGTCATGGGCCTCGCGTTCGGCGGCATCGGACCCGTCGCGGTCACTGACCGGCCGATGCTGACCCGCGTCCCGAAGGGCTGGACGTTCGAGGAGGCCGCCTCAGTTCCGCTGGTGTTCCTCACCGCCTACTACGGTCTGCGGGACCTCGGTGGCCTGAAGGCGGGCGAGTCGGTGCTGATCCACGCCGCCGCCGGTGGTGTGGGTATGGCCGCCACGCAGATCGCGATGCACCTGGGCGCGACGGTTTACGGCACGGCGAGCAAGGGCAAGTGGGATGTGCTGCGGGAGCAGGGCATCGAGCACATCGCGTCGTCGCGCACCACGGACTTCGAGCAGGAGTTCCTGTCCATTTCGGACGGTCGCGGCGTTGACGTGGTGCTCGACGCACTCGCGGGTGAGTTCGTCGACGCGTCGCTGCGGCTGATGCCGCGTGGCGGCCGGTTCCTGGAGATGGGCAAGACCGACATCCGCGAGCAGGAGGACGTCGACCGGCAGTACCCCGGTGTCCAGTACCAGGCGTTCGACCTGATCGAGGCCGAGGCGTCGCGCGTGGCGTCGATGTGGGCCGAGCTGATCGAGCTGTTCGACGCCGGTGTCCTGAAGCCGCTGCCGATCAGGACCTGGGACGTTCGCCGCGCCCCCGAGGCGTTCCGGTTCATCAGCCAGGCCAAGCACATCGGCAAGGTCGTCCTGACCGTCGAGCGCGGGGTCGACCCCGAGAGCACCGTGCTGATCACCGGTGGCACTGGCGGGCTCGGGAAGCTCTTCGCCCGTCACATGATCACCGCGCACGGCGTGAAGAACCTGGTGCTGACCAGCCGCCGCGGTGCCGACGCGCCCGGTGCCGCCGCCCTCGTCGAGGAACTGGCCGAACTTGGTGCCTCCGTCGAGATCGCGGCGTGCGACGTGGCCGACCGCGACGCGGTTTCGGCTCTGCTGGGCGGAATCCCGGACCTGGACGGGGTGATCCACACCGCCGGTGTGCTCGACGACGGCATGATCACCTCGCTCACCCCGGAGCGGGTGGACACCGTGTTCGGGCCGAAGGTCGACGCCGCGTGGCACCTGCACGAGCTGACCCGCGACCGTGACCTGGCGATGTTCGCGCTCTTCTCGTCGGCGGCGGGCCTGCTCGGCAACCCCGGGCAGGGCAACTACACCGCGGCCAACGGGTTCCTGGACGCGCTCGCTTCGTATCGTCGCGCCCAGGGATTGCCCGCGCAGTCGTTGGCGTGGGGCCTGTGGGTCGGCGGCATGGCGGGCACGCTGTCCGAGGCCGAGCTGGCGCGGATGAAGGGCTCCGGCACCGGCGCGCTGACCCACGAAGAAGGCGTCGAGCTGTTCGACGCCGCGCACGCGATGGGCCTTTCCGTTGCGGCGCCGATGAAACTGGACCTGCCGGAGCTGGAGGCGTTCGCGCGCACCGCTTCGCTGCCGCCGCTGTTGCGTGGCTTGGTGCGGGCCACCCGCCGCGCAGCGCAGTCGGGCGAGGCTCAGGGCTCGTCGCTGGCGAAGCGCCTGGCCGGGCTGACCGAGGCCGAGCAGGACCGGACGCTGCTGGACCTGGTCCGCACGCAGGTCGCGTTGGTGCTGGGCCATGTCACGCCGGAGACCGTCGAGCCGGGCCGCGGCTTCATGGAGATCGGCTTTGACTCGCTGACCGCCGTGGAGCTGCGCAACCGCCTCGGCGCGGTGACCGGGCTGCGGCTTCCGTCCACACTGATCTTCGACTACCCGACCCCGGTCGCGCTCACCGGGTACGTTCGTTCGGAGCTGGTCGGTTCCTCGGGACTGTCCACTGTGGTCAGGTCGACTGCCTCCAGTGACGAGCCGATCGCGATCGTGGCCACGGCGCTGCGCTTCCCCGGTGGCATCAACACCCCGGACGATCTGTGGCGCTTCGTCATGGGCAACGAGCACGCGATCACTGGCTTCCCGACCGACCGCGGCTGGGACCTGGACGGCTTGTTCAGCACGGAGCCGGGCAGGCAGGGCACCTCGTACGCCAAGACCGGTGGCTTCCTGCACGACGCCGCCGAGTTCGACCCGGAGTTCTTCGGCATCAGCCCGCGCGAGGCCATGGCCATGGACCCGCAGCAGCGCCTGATGCTGGAGGTGTCGTGGGAGGCCATGGAGCGCGCCGGGATCGACCCGTCGTCGCTGAAGGGCAGCTCCACCGGCGTTTTCGCGGGCGTGATCTACAACGACTACGCGTCGCGGCTGACCGCTGTGCCGGAGGAGATCGAAGGCTTCCTGGGCACCGGTGCTTCGATGAGCATCCTGTCCGGACGCGTGGCCTACACCTTCGGCTTCGAAGGCCCCGCGATCTCCATTGACACCGCGTGTTCCTCGTCGCTGGTCGCGATGCACCTCGCCGCGCAGGCGCTGCGCAGCGGTGAGTGCGACCTCGCGCTCGCGGGCGGTGTAACGGTCATGTCGGTGCCGGACCCGTTCATCGACTTCAGCAAGCAGAACGGTCTCGCGCCGAACGGGCACTGCAAGTCCTTCTCCTCGACCGCCGATGGCACGGCGTGGTCGGAGGGCGCGGGCCTGGTGATGCTGGAGCGCCTGTCCGACGCACAGCGCAACGGCCGCCAGATCCTTGCTGTGCTGCGGAGTTCCGCGGTCAACCAGGACGGCGCGTCGAGCGGTCTGACCGCGCCGAACGGCCCCTCGCAGCAGCGGGTCATCCGGCAGGCGCTCGCCAACGGCGGACTGTCCACTTCGGACGTCGACGCCGTCGAGGCGCACGGCACCGGCACCAAGCTCGGCGACCCCATCGAGGCGCAGGCGATCCTCGCCACCTACGGCCAGGAGCGCGAGCACCCGCTGTGGCTGGGCTCGATCAAGTCGAATCTCGGCCACACGCAGGGCGCGGCGGGCGTCATCAGCGTGATCAAGATGGTGGAGGCCATTCGGCGCGGTGTCCTGCCGCAGTCGCTGCACATCGACGAGCCCACGCCGCAGGTGGAGTGGTCTTCCGGCGCGGTCTCGCTGCTGACCTCGGCTCAGGAGTGGCCTACCGTCGATCGTCCGCGCCGTGCGGGTGTCTCGTCGTTCGGCATGAGCGGCACGAACGCGCACGTGATCATCGAGCAGGCTCCTGTCGTGGTGGAGTCTTCGCTTGAGCGCGTTGCTCCTGCTGTGCTGGCTTGGCCGCTGTCCGGGCGCACTGCCGACGCGGTCCCGGCGCAGGCCGCGAAGCTGCGGGACTACTTGGCGGACAACGACCTCGACTCGCTCGACATCGCGTTCTCCTTGGCTGTCAAGCCGCGTCATGAACACCGTGCCGCTGTGGTCGGCGCTTCCCGCGATGAGCTGATCGCTGCCCTGTCGGCTTTGGCTGAGGGAGAAGCGGTTGTCCGGGGGCGCGCGGGCAGTGGCCCGATCGCGTTCATGTTCACTGGTCAGGGTTCGCAGCGCCTCGGCATGGGGCAGGCGCTTTACGCGGCGTACCCGGTGTTCGCGGCAGCTTATGACGAGGTGCGTGCGCTGCTGCCCGCGATCTCGTGGGATGAGTTGGACCAGACGGGTAATGCTCAGCCCGCGCTGTTCGCTCTTGAGGTTGCGCTGTACCGACTCGTCGAGTCGTGGGGTGTGCGGCCGGACTTCCTGGTCGGGCATTCGATCGGTGAGCTGGCCGCCGCGCACGTCGCCGGTGTCTGGTCACTGGAGGACGCGGCGCGCGTCGTCGCCGCCCGTGGTCGGTTGATGCAGGCTTTGCCCAGTGGTGGAGCCATGATCTCGATCCAGGCCACCGAGGAAGAGGTTCTGCCGCACCTGAACGACAAGGTCGGCATCGCGGCGATCAACGGCCCGCGTTCCATCGTGATCTCCGGCGACGCGAAGGCCGCCAAGAAGGTCGCGAAGAACTTCGAGAAGACCAAGCAGCTGACCGTTTCGCACGCGTTCCACTCGGTGCTGATGGACGAGATGCTGGAGGAGTTCCGCGCGGTCCTGGAATCGGTCACCTACTCCGAGCCGACGATTCCGCTGGTGTCCAATGTGACCGGTGGGCTCGGCGAGTCGGTCACGGACCCGGAGTACTGGGTGCGGCACGTCCGCGACGCGGTGCGGTTCGCGGACGGCATCGCCGCCTTGGAGGCCGCCGGTGTCCGCCGCTTCGTCGAGCTGGGCCCGGACGGCACGCTCTCCGCGATGGGCGCGAACTGCGCTGCCGACGGCGTGTTCATTCCCGTGCTGCGCAAGGACCGCGACGAGGTCGTTAGCGCGACTATCGCGCTCGCCGCATTGGACGCCAACGGCATCGACGTCGACTGGTCGGTGATCTACTCGGACACCGGCGCACAGCGTGTCGACCTGCCCACGTATGCCTTCCAGCACAAGCGTTACTGGGTCAACTCGCCGTCGACCCCGGGCGATGCCACCGGTCTCGGGCTCGGTGCGGCGGAACACCCGCTGCTCGGCGCGCTGGTCACGCTGCCCGACTCGGACGGGCTTGTGCTGACCGGTCGCCTGTCGCTGGACTCGCACCGTTGGCTGGCCGACCACGCGGTCATGGGTTCCGTTCTGTTGCCCGGCACCGCATTCGTCGAGCTGGCCGTGCGCGCTGGCGACGAGCTCGGCCTTGGCTCGGTGCAGGACCTGACGTTGCAGGCTCCGCTCGTGCTGCCGGAGAGCGGTGGTGTTCAGCTGCGGCTGACCGTAGACCCTGCTCAGCGGTCGCTGTCGATCTACTCCCGTGCTCAGGACGCTGTCGGTGAACCGTGGACGTTGCACGCCACCGGTCTGCTCGCTGAGGCTGCCGCTCCGAGCTTCGATCTGACGGAGTGGCCGCCTGCGGGTGTGACTGCCCTTGATGTGAGCGGCTTCTACGCGGACGCCGCCGGTGCCGGGCTTGAGTACGGACCGGTCTTCCAGGGGCTGACCTCGGCGTGGCGGCTCGGCGACGAGATCTTCGCTGAGGTTGCTCTGCCGGAAGGTGTTTCGGCGGACGGCTTCGGATTGCACCCGGCGTTGCTCGACGCGGCGCTGCACGCCATCGGCCTCGATGGCCAGGACGCACGGCTTCCGTTCGCGTGGAACGGCGTTTCGCTGCACGCCGAGGGTGCTACCGCGCTGCGCATGCGTGTCACGCCTGCGGGGTCTGCTGTTCGACTTCAGCTCGCGGATGGCACTGGCGCGCCAGTGGCCACTGTGGACTCCCTGGCTCTGCGCGCGGTTTCGGCCGACCAGTTCCGGGTTCGGACTGATTCGCTGTACGCCCTGGATTGGGTTCCGGTCACGGCGTCCGGCTCGGTCGAGGCGACGGTTCACGCAGCGCACAGCGTTCACGAAGTCCTTGGTGTGGTTCAGGAATGGCTCGCGGGCTCGGACGAGTCGCCTCTTGTGGTGCGGACCGAGGGTGTCGCCGCCGATCCGGATGTGGCGGCGGTGTGGGGTCTGGTTCGCTCCGCACAGTCCGAGCACCCTGGACGTTTCGTGCTCGTCGACGGACCGGCTTCGGCAGTCGGCGCGGCGGTCGCCACTGGCGAGCCGCAGATCGTTGTGCGTGACGGGGAGCTGTTCGCGCCGCGCCTGGTTCGCGCTGCCGTTCCGGAGAACACGGACTGGACGGTGTCCGGGACCGCGCTGATCACCGGTGGCACTGGCGGACTGGGCGCGTTGGTGGCGCGGCACCTTGTCGCTGATCGCGGCGCCCGCGACCTGGTGCTGACCAGCCGTCGTGGTCCTGACGCGCCTGGTGTCGCGGCCGTGTTGGAGGAGTTGCGCGAACTCGGAGCCTCCGTTGAGGTTGTCGCGTGCGATGTGGCCGACCGTGCTGCTCTTTCAGCTCTGTTGAGCGGAATTTCGAACCTCACCACTGTGGTGCACGCGGCGGGTGTGCTGGACGACGGCGTGATCACCGCGCTGACTCCGGAGCGCCTGGACGGCGTGCTGCGGCCGAAGGCGGTCGCCGCGTGGAACCTGCACGAGCTGACGGAGAACCTGGAGCAGTTCATCCTGTTCTCCTCGGTTTCCGGTGTTCTTGGTGGGCCTGGCCAGGGCAACTATGCCGCTGCCAACGCATACCTCGACGCGCTCGCCGAACTCCGTGTGCGGCAAGGTCTTCCGGCGACGTCGGTCGCCTACGGCCTGTGGACGACGGGCATGGGTAGCACGATCGACCTCGCGCACACGGGTTTCGCCGCACTGGAGCCCGCAGAAGCCTTGGCGCTGCTGGACGCCGCGCTCGTGAGCGGCAGCGCGCTGTCGGTTCCGGTGAAGCTCAACCTGGCGGCGCTGCGCAACGGCGATGTGCCGCACACGCTGCGGTCGCTGGTCCGCGTCAACAACCGCCGTGCGGCACAGGCTCCGGAAGCGGCTGGGCTGCGGCAGCGCCTCGCCGGGCTGTCGGAGGCGGAGCAGGAGCGGGTCGTCGTCGAGCTGATCCGCACCCAGGCCGCCATGATCCTCGGCCACGACCCGGCCGCGATCGAGGCGGAACGCGCGTTCAGCGACGTCGGCTTCGACTCGCTCACCGCGGTCGAGCTGCGCAACCGTGTCGGTGGCACAACGGGTCTGCCGCTGCCCGCGACGCTGATCTTCGACTACCCGACGCCGCTCGACCTCGCGCGCCACGTCCGCACCGAGCTGCTGGGCGAGATCGCCGAGGTGACCGCCGTCGCCGCGGTCGGATCGGACGAGCCGATCGCGATCGTCGGCATGGGCTGCCGCTACCCGGGCGGAGTCACCACGCCGGAGGAGCTGTGGCAGCTCGTCGCGTCCGGCACGGACGGTGTCTCGATGTTCCCGACCGATCGCGGCTGGGACCTGGACAACCTGTACCACCCCGACCCCGACCACCAGGGCACCTCGTACACCCGCGAAGGCGGGTTCCTGCACGACGCGGCCGAGTTCGACCCGGAGTTCTTCGGGATCTCGCCGCGTGAAGCCCTGGCCATGGACCCGCAGCAGCGCTTGCTGCTGGAGGTCTCGTGGGAGGCCATGGAGCGGGCGGGCGTCGACCCGGCTTCGTTGAAGGGCTCGTCGACCGGTGTCTTCGCCGGTGTCATGTACTACGACTACGGTTCGCGGCTGACCACCGTTCCGGACGGCGTCGAGGGTTTCCTCGGCACCGGCACCTCCGGCAGCATCCTGTCCGGTCGCGTCGCCTACACCTTCGGGTTCGAGGGGCCCGCGGTTTCCGTTGACACCGCTTGCTCTTCGTCGCTCGTCGCGCTCCACTGGGCCGCGCAGGCGCTGCGTTCCGGTGAGTGCTCGATGGCACTGGCCGGTGGTGTCACGGTGATGTCCACTCCGGACACTTTCATCGGGTTCTCGCGGCAGCGCGGCCTGGCCACCGATGGCCGCTGCAAGTCCTTCGGGGCGGGCGCGGACGGCACCGGGTGGGCCGAGGGCGCGGGCATGCTCGTGCTGGAGAAGCTCTCCGACGCTCGCCGCAACGGGCACCCGGTGCTCGCGGTGATCAAGGGGTCCGCGCTCAACCAGGACGGCGCTTCCAACGGGCTCACCGCGCCCAACGGCCCTTCGCAGCAGCGGGTCATCCGCCAGGCGCTGGCCAACGCGGGCATCGGACCGTCCGATGTGGACCTGATCGAGGCGCACGGCACCGGCACGGTCCTCGGCGACCCGATCGAGGCGCAGGCCGTGCTGTCCACCTACGGCCAGGACCGCACCGCTCCTGTGTGGATGGGCTCGATCAAGTCCAACATCGGCCACACCCAGGCCGCGGCCGGGGTCGGCGGCATCATCAAGGTCGTCAAGGCCATCGAGCACGGCGTCATGCCGCAGAGCCTGCACCTGGAGTCGCCGTCGCCGCACGTCGACTGGTCCTCCGGCGACGTCGCCCTGCTCACCTCGCCGCAGTCGTGGCCGCAGGTGGATCGCCCCCGCCGCGCCGCCGTCTCCTCCTTCGGCATCTCCGGCACCAACGCCCACGTCATCATCGAACAACCCCCCGCTTTTTCCCTGAACGGGTCGTTCGGGGAATCTAACGCCCCCAACGACCCGTTCAGGGAATCTAACGCCCCAAATGAGGCGTTGGCTGAGGACGACCACGTGGTGTTGGTGGTGTCGGGGCGGACTAACGAGGCGGTGCACGGGCAGGCGGCGAAGATCAAGGCGTTCGTTGACGAGAATCCCGATGTACAGATCAGTGATGTGGCGTTCTCGTTGGCGGGGAAACCGCATCACGAGCACCGGGCCGCGGTGATCGGCAAGCGTGATGAGCTGCTGAAGGGGTTGGCGGCGCTCGCGGAGGGCGAGAAGGCGGTGAACGTCGTCCGGGGCAGCGCGTCCGCGGGCCGCACGGCAGTGCTGTTCACCGGCCAGGGGTCGCAGCGCCTCGGCATGGGGCAGGAGCTCTACGATGCGTTCCCGGTCTTCGCGAGAGCCTTCGACGAGGTCCGTCAGCACCTGCCGGAGGCAGTGACCACGCAGGACGAGCTGAACCAGACGGGGAACGCTCAGCCCGCGTTGTTCGCCCTGGAAGTGGCGCTGTACCGGCTGGTCGAATCGTGGGGCGTCAAGCCGGACTTCCTGGTCGGGCACTCCATCGGCGAGCTGGCCGCGGCGCACGTCGCGGGTGTCTGGTCGCTGGAGGACGCCGCGAAGGTCGTGGCGGCCCGTGGTCGGCTGATGCAGGCTTTGCCCAGCGGTGGAGCCATGATCTCGCTCCGCGCGACCGAGGCGGAGGTCCTGCCGCACCTCGACGACAAGGTCGGCATCGCGGCGATCAACGGCCCGGAGGCCGTGGTGATCTCCGGTGACGCGAAGGCCGCGAAGAAGATCGCGAAGAGCTTCGAGAAGGCCAAGCAGCTCGCGGTCTCGCACGCGTTCCACTCCGCGCACATGGACGGGATGCTCGACGAGTTCCGGGCGGTCCTAGACGAGATCACGTTCAACGAGCCGACGATTCCGTTGGTGTCCAACGTGACCGGAGACTTGACCGACCAGGTCACCGAGCCCGGCTACTGGGTGCGGCACGTCCGCGACGCGGTGCGGTTCGCGGACGGCATGAGCACGCTCGCGGCCGAAGGTGTCACGCGGTTCCTGGAGCTGGGGCCGGACGGCACGCTCTCCGCGATGGGCGCGAACTGCGTCGAAGGCACGTTCATCCCGGTGCTGCGCAAGGACCGGGACGAGACCGTCTCGGTGCGCACCGCCATCGCCGCGCTGCACAACTCCGGCGTCAAGATCGACTGGTCGGTGCTGGTCCCCGGCAAGCGGATCGACCTGCCGACGTACGCCTTCCAGCACCAGCACTACTGGCTGAACTCCGCCGACACCACCGCGGACGTGGCCTCGGCGGGACTGGAGTCGCCGGACCACCCACTGCTGGGCGCCTCGGTGTCCCTCGCGGACGGGGACGGATTCCTGTTCACCGGAAGGCTTTCGACCGCGACCCACCCGTGGCTGGCCGACCACGCCGTCATGGGTTCGGTCCTGGTGCCGGGAACCGCGTTGCTGGACCTGGCGATCAGGGCCGCCGACGAGGCGGGCTGCGCCGCGGTCGAGGAGCTGATGCTCCAGGCGCCCTTGGTGCTCCCCGAGTCCGGGGCGGTCACGGTCCAGGTGGCGGTGAAGGACCGCGCCATCTCGATCCACTCGCGGCGCGACGGAGACTGGACACTGCACGCGACCGGTTCCCTTGCGGTACAGGCGGAAACCACCGCGTTCTCGTTGGCGCAGTGGCCCCCGGCCGGAGCGACCGCGATCGATCTCGACGGCGCTTACGAGGGCCTGGCCGAGGCTGGCATGCAGTACGGCCCGCAGTTCCAGGGGCTCCAGAAGGCTTGGGCGCGCGACGGCGAGATGTTCGCCGAGGTGGCCTTGCCCGGCATCGACGTCGACGGCTTCGGTCTGCACCCGGCGTTGCTGGACTCCGCCTTGCACGCCCTCGGTTTCAGCGGCGACTCGACGAACCCGTGCCTGCCCTTCGCGTGGAGCGGCGTCTCGTTGCAGGCGACCGGAGCGACCTCGCTGCGCGTGCGGATCGCGCCGACTGGTGCGGACTCGGTCTTGCTGGAGATCGCTGACGGGGTCGGAGTCCCGGTCGCTTCGGTGGAATCCCTTGCACTGCGCGAGGTTTCCGCTGAACAGCTCGCGCAGAGCAGCATCGATTCGCTGTACCTGGTCAACTGGAAACCCGTCACGGGCAGCGGCGATGTTCCGCCGTTCGAGCTGGTTTCCCTTGAAGGCGAAGGAAAGGACGTGGTCGGCGACGCGCATTCGCTGACTCACCGGGCACTCGCGCTGGTGCAGGAGTGGATCGCAGCCGATCACGAGGAGACTCTGGTCGTGCGCACCACCGGCGGTGTCGCGGCAGCGGCGGCGCGGGGTCTGCTCCGCTCGGCGCAGAACGAGAACCCGGGCCAGATCGTTGTGGTGGAGGCGGATTCCGAGGAGCACATCCCCGCCGCGCTCGCCACGGGCGAACCGGAGATCGAGGTCCGCGACGGCAAGCTCTTCGCGCCACGCCTGGTCAAGGCCGCGGCATCCGGGGAGACCGAGTGGACTGGAACCGTCCTGATCACCGGTGGGACGGGCGGTCTTGGCAGCCAGCTGGCCAAGCACCTCGTGTCCACGCACGGCGTCCGCGACCTCGTGCTCACCAGCCGCAGGGGCGCTGCCGCACCGGGAGCCACTGAACTCCAAGCGGAGCTTGAGGCCCTGGGCGCGACGGTGGCGATCGCGGCCTGCGACGCGGCCGATCGAAAGAAGCTCTCCAAGCTCCTCCAAGGAATCGAGAACCTGACCGCCGTGGTGCACACCGCCGGTGTGCTCGACGACGGCGCGATCGCCTCGCTCACCCCGGAACGGGTGGACGGCGTCTTCGCCCCGAAGGTCGGCGCCGCGTGGAACCTGCACGAGCTGACCAAGGACCTGCCGCTGACGCACTTCGTGCTGTTCTCCAGCTTTGCCGGGGTCGTCGGCGGGCCGGGACAGGGCAACTACGCCGCGGCGAACTCCTTCCTTGACGCTCTGGCAACTCATCGGCACGCTTCCGGGCTGCCCGCGACTTCCCTGGCCTGGGGCCTGTGGGCGACGGGCATGGGAGCGGACGAGGTCGCCAGGCTCCGCGGTGAAGGGTTCGGCGCGATCACCGAGGACGAGGGCATGGCGCTGTTCGACGCCGCCATCGCGCTCGGCGAGCCCGTCGCGGTGCCGGTGCGGCTCGACCCGTCGAAGCTCACCGTTGTGCCGCAGCTGATGCGGGACCTGGTGCGCGCGCCGGGACGCCGGATCGCGCAGGCCGCCGCGGACGGTCAGGCCGACGCGCTCAAGCAGCGGCTGGCCGGGCTCGCCGAGGCGGAGGCGTTGCAGGTGCTGATCGAGCTGGTGCGGGAGCAGGTCGCACTGGTGCTCGGCCACGCCTCGGCGGAGCAGATCGAGCCGGGGCGGGCGTTCAGCGACCTGGGCTTCGACTCGCTCACCGCGGTGGAGCTGCGCAACTCCCTCGGCGCGGCAACGGGTCTGCGGTTGCCGACCACGCTGGTCTTCGACTACCCGGCCCCGGACGCGCTCGCGAAGTTCCTCCAGGCGGAAGTCGTCCCCGCCGAACCCGCGGGCCCACCGGTGGTCACCGAGATCGCGAAGCTGGAGGCGCTGCTGTCGGCCACCGATCCCGGCGCGGCCGGGGCCGAAGAGGTGGAGGACCGCCTGCGCGCACTGGTGGCGATGTGGACGGGCAAGCGCGACAGCCCGGACGACAACGCCGATCTGGAGTCGGTGACCAGCATGAACGACATCTTCCAGCTTCTTGACGACGAGCTCAGGGGTTAGCAGTGAACGCAGACGAGAAGAGCCTTGAGTACTTCAAGCGGATGACCGCCGAGCTCCGTGACACCCGGAAGCGGTTGCGGGAAGCGCAGGCGAAGGACACCGAGCCGATCGCGATCGTCGGGATGGCGTGCCGTTACCCGGGCGGGGTCGGCACGCCGGAGGAGCTGTGGGATCTCGTCGCCGGGGGAGTCGACGGCATGACGCCGTTCCCCACGGATCGGGGCTGGGACAACGAAGCGCTGTACCACCCGGACCCGGACCACCCCGGCACCACGTACGTGAAGGAGGGCGGTTTCCTGCACGACGCCGCCCTGTTCGACCCCGAGTTCTTCGGGATCAGCCCGCGCGAGGCGGTCTCCATGGACCCGCAGCAGCGCTTGCTGTTGCAGGTCTCGTGGGAGGCCATCGAGCGCGCGGGAATCGATCCGACCACGTTGAAGGGCAGCGACACCGGCGTCTACGCGGGTGTCATGTACCTGGACTACCTCACCAGTCTCACTTCGGTTCCCAAGGACGCTGAGGGCTTCCTGGCGACGGGCGTGTCCGGGAGTGTCCTTTCTGGACGAATCGCCTACACGCTCGGGCTTGAGGGTCCGGCGGTCTCCCTCGACACGGCGTGCTCGTCGGCGTTGGTGGCCGTGCACCTCGGTGTCCAGGCCCTGCGCAACAAGCAGACCTCGCTCGTCCTCGCGGGCGGCGTCGCGGTGATGGCCGGACCGCAGGCGTTCATCGAGTTCTCCCGGCAGCGCGGACTCGCGGGCAACGGCCGCATCAAGGCGTTCGCGGACGGCGCGGACGGCACGATGTGGGCCGAGGGCGCGGGAATGGTGTTGCTGGAGCGGCTTTCCGACGCCGAGCGCAACGGTCACAAGGTCCTCGCGGTCATCAGAGGTTCCGCCGTCAACCAGGACGGCGCGTCCAACGGGCTCACCGCCCCGAACGGCCCCTCGCAGCAGCGGGTGATCCGCGCGGCGCTGGCCAACGCGCGGGTCCCGGCCGGTGAGGTCGACGTCGTCGAAGCACACGGAACCGGCACCGCCCTTGGTGATCCCATTGAGGCGCAAGCACTTCTGGCCACCTACGGGCAGGACCGGGAAGAGCCGTTGTGGCTCGGCTCGGTGAAGTCCAACATCGGGCACACCCAGTCCTCCGCAGGCGTCGCCTCCATCATCAAGATGGTCAAGGCCCTGGAACACAGGGTGCTGCCGAAGAGCCTGCACATCGACAAGCCCTCCACGCAGGTCGACTGGTCGGCCGGAGCCGTCTCACTGCTCACCGAGAACCAGCCGTGGCCGACGACGCCGGACCGCCCGCGCCGCGCCGGTATCTCCGCCTTCGGTATCTCCGGCACCAACGTGCACCTCATCCTGGAGCAGGCCCCCGAGGTCGAGGAGGAGGTGCCGGACGTCACCGCCGAGCTGCCAGTCGTGCCGTGGGTTCTCTCCGCGGTCACCAGTGGGGCGTTGCGCGGCCAGGCCGAGCGCCTTCTGTCCTATGTGGACTCCGGTGTCAGCGAGCTGGACATCGCCTACTCGCTCGTCACCACGCGTACCCAGCACGAGCGCCGTGCCGCGGTGATCGACGGCGACAAGCTCGCCGGGCTGCGCGCGTTGGCGGACGGCCTGCCCGCGTCGAACCTAGTGTCCGACGAGGTGATCACGGGCAAGACGGCGTTCCTGTTCACCGGCGGCGGTGGGCAGTACCTCGGCATGGGCCGCGAACTGCACGCCACGTTCCCGGTGTTCGCCGAGAAGTTCGACGAGGTGCTCGCGGAGTTCGACAAGCACATGGACTCGCCGCGCGAGGTGATCTTCGGCGAGTCGGAGCTGATCAACCGGATCGACTTCATGACCGTGTCGATGTTCGCCATCGAGGTCGCGCTGTTCCGGCTGCTGGAGTCCTGGGGCGTGCACCCCGCCTACGTCGCGGGCCACTCCCTCGGCGAGTTCGCCGCCGCGCACGTTTCCGGCGTGTGGTCGCTGGAGGACGCCGTGCGCGTGGTCGCCGAGCGCGGACGCCTGATGAACTCGTTGCCGGAGAACGGCGCCATGATCGCCCTCCAGGCCACCGAGGACGAGGTGCTGGAGGTCCTCAAGGGTGACCAGGTCAGCATCGCGGCGATCAACGGCCCGACCTCGCTGGCCATCTCCGGCGAGGCGGTGCAGGCCGAGGCGGTCGCCGACGTTCTCCGCGAGCGGGGCCGCAAGGTCAAGCGGCTGCCGATCAGCCAGGCGTCGCACTCCGCGATGATGGACGGCATCCTTGAGAAGTTCCGCGAGATGACCGAATCGCTGACCTACAACGAGCCGCGCATCCCGATCGTCTCCACGCTCACCGGAACGCCGGTCACCGGGGCGGAGCTGTGCGACCCGGACTACTGGGTCCGGCACATCCGCAGGCCCGTGCGTTTCCTCGACGCCGTCCGGAGCCTTGAGGCCCAGGGCGTCACCCGCTTCGTGGAGCCCGGTCCGAACGCCGTGCTCACCACCGCCGCCGCGGACTGCGTCGAGGGCGAAGCGGTGTTCATCCCGATGCTGCGCAAGGATCGCCCGGAGCCGGTCGGCGTGGTGTCCGCCCTCGCACGCATCCACGGCACCGGGCACACGCCGGACTGGGCGGCCTTCTACGAGGGCACCGGCGCGAAGCGCGTCGACCTGCCGACCTATGCCTTTGACTGCAAGCCCTTTTGGCTGGAGGGCGACGGCGAGGTCGCCGACGTCGAGCGCGCCGGACTGGAGCCCGCCGGGCACCCGTTGCTCGGCGCCGCGCTGTCCCTGGCCGAAGGTGACGGGCTGGTCTTCACTGGCCGGATTTCCCTTGCCACGCAACCGTGGCTGACCGACCACGCTGTCGGCGACACCGTCCTGGTGCCCGGCGCGGGAATGGTCGAGCTGGCCATCCGCGCCGGTGACGAGGTCGGCTGCGGCACGCTCGACGAGCTGACCCAGATCGCCCCGATCGTGCTGCCCGGCACGGGATCGGTCACCGTCCAGGTCGTCGTCGGCGCACCCGCCGAGGACGTGCGACCGGTGTCGATCTACTCGCGCCACACTTCGACGGAGCCGTGGACCCTCAACGCCCAGGGCGCCCTCAGGGAAAGCCAGTCCACTGTGGACACCGGTCTCGCGCAGTGGCCGCCCGCCGGTGCGCAGGCCATCGCGCTGGACGGCCTCTATGCCGAGCTGGCGGAGACCGGGTTCAACTACGGTCCGGCTTTCCAGGGGCTCAAGGCGGCATGGCGGCTCGGTGAGGAGATCTTCACCGAGCTGGAGCTGCCCGACGCCGCGCGCACCAAGCAGGGCGAGTTCGGCATCCACCCCGCGCTGTTGGATGCCACCCTGCATGGAATGTTCTTGCAAGACAACGCGGATGGTGAGGTCAAGCTGCCGTTCGCGTGGCGCGGTGTGACGCTGCACGCCACCGGCGCGAAACTGCTCCGCGTCCGGATCACCCCGAGCGGCGACGAGTCGGCCACCCTGATCGCGGCGGACTCCAGCGGCGCACCCGTGATCACCGTTGACTCCCTTGCGGTTCGGGCGATGCCCGTCGACCAGCTCAACACCTCCGCGCGCGCCGAGTCGATGTTCAAGCTCAACTGGTCGCCGGTTCCGGCCGCGGATTCGGTTGCGTGGAGCCAGTACGGCGAAGCCGAGTCCGGCCCGGTGGTGCTCACCGTGGAGCCGAACACGGACGGCGTGGTCGAAGCGACGCACCGCGAGGTCGCGCGAGTTCTGGATATCGTGCAGAAGTGGCTCGAAGCCGACCACGACGCCACTTTGGTCGTGCGGACCAAGGGTGCGATGGTGCCCGACACCGGGCACGACGTGACCGACCTGCCCGGCTCGGCGGTGTGGGGCCTCCTGCGGTCGGCCCAGTCGGAGAACCCGGATCGGTTCGTGCTCGTGGACTGCGAGGACGACGAACTGCTCGGCGCCGCGATCGGCATCGGAGAGCCGCAGGTCGTGGTGCGCGACGGCGAGTTCTTCGCCGCCCGCCTGGTCACCATGGCCAACGGTGGAGTGCTCGCGCCGCCTGCGGGCGAAACCGCCTGGCGGGTCGGCGTGAAGGTGCGCGGCTCGCTGAACGACCTGGAGCTGCTGCCCGCGCCGGACGTGCTGGAACCCTTGCAACCCAACCAGATCCGCTTGGACGTCCGGGCGACGGGCATGAACTTCCGGGACGCGCTGAACGTGCTCGGCATGCTCGGCGAACACACCGGCCGCCCCGGCTACGAGGCCGCCGGCGTGGTCACCGAGGTGGGCTCCGCCGTGACTGACCTCGCCGTGGGTGAACGCGTGATGGGCCTGCTGGACGGCGGTTACGGCCCGGTGGCGGTGCTGAGCCGCCCCCTGGTGACCCGCATCCCGGACGGCTGGACCTTCGAGGAGGCCGCCTCCATCCCCGTCGTCTACCTGACCGCCTACTACGGCCTCAAGGACCTGGGCCAGCTGAAGGCGGGCGAGAAGATCCTCATCCACGCCGCCGCCGGTGGTGTGGGCATGGCGGCGACGCAGATCGCCAAGCACTTCGGCGCGGAGATCTTCGGCACCGCGAGCACGGGCAAGCAGTACGTGTTGCGGGACAGCGGGATCGAGCACATCGCCTCGTCGCGGACCCTGGACTTCGAGCAGGAGTTCCTCGCCGCGACGAACGGCGAAGGTGTCGACGTCGTGCTCAACGCGCTCTCCGGTGACTTCGTCGACGCGTCGATGCGGCTGCTGCTGCCCAGGGGCGGCCGGTTCGTGGAGATGGGCAAGACCGACATCCGCGAGCAGGACACCATCCCGGAAGGCGTTCAGTACCAGGCGTTCGACGTCTACGAGGCGGGCGAGCCGCGCATCGCGGAGATGTGGAACGAGCTGATCGAGCTGTTCGAGTCGGGGGCGCTGTACCCGCTGCCGATCAAGACCTGGGACGTGCGCGACGCACCGAAGGCGTTCCGTTTCATCAGTCAGGCCAAGCACATCGGCAAGATCGTGCTGACCGCCCCGCGGGCACTGCGCCCCGAGGGCACGGTCCTGATCACCGGTGGCACTGGTGACCTCGGCGCCAGGCTGGCGAAGCACCTCGTCACCGACCACGGCGTGAAGAACCTCCTGCTCACCAGCCGTCGAGGTCCCGCAGCGCCGGGCGCCGACGAATTGAAGGCAGAGCTGGAAGATCTCGGCGCCGCTGTACGGATCGTGGCGTGCGACGCGGCCGACCTCGCCGCACTAAAGGAGCTGTTGGACGGCGTCGACCTGACCGGTGTGGTGCACACGGCCGGTGTGCTCGACGACGGTCTGATCGGTGGGATGACGCCGGAGCGGCTGCGCAAGGTGTTGCTGCCCAAGGTCGACGCGGCGTGGAACCTGCACGAGCTGACCCATGACCAGGACCTGGCGATGTTCGTGCTGTTCTCCTCGGCGGCCGGGGTGATGGGCGCGTCGGGGCAGAGCAACTACGCCGCGGCGAACACCTTCCTCAACGGCCTGGCCGAGCACCGCAGGGCCAACGGCCTGGTGGCGCAGTCGCAAGCGTGGGGCCTGTGGGAGGACGGCCTCGCCGACGGTGCGGAACGCATGAGCCGCAGCGGATTCGGCGCGATCACCGGTGAGGAGGGCATGGCGCTGTTCGACTCCGCGCACACCCTCGGCGCCGCTGTCGCGGTCCCGGTCAAGATCGACCTGCCGTTCCTCCAGGCCGCCGCGCGCTCCGGACCGGTCCCGCCGCTGCTGCGCGAGCTGGTCAGGTCCTCGGCCCGCCGGGTGGCGCAGGCCGACGCCGCGGGTCAGGCCGACGCGCTGCGCAAGCGACTGGCCGGACTGTCCGAAGTGGAGCGCGAGCGGCACCTGCTGGACCTGGTCCGGACGCAGGTGGCGATGGTCCTCGGCCACTCCTCGGTGGAGACCATCGGCGCGAGCCGCGGCTTCGTCGAACTGGGCTTCGACTCCCTCACCGGCGTCGAGCTGCGCAACTCCCTCGGCGCCGCCACGGGCCTGAAGCTCCCGACCACGATGATCTTCGACTACCCCGCGCCGGACGCGCTGGCGAAGTACCTGCTGGCGGAGGTGGTGCCGGACTCGGCGGTGGCGGGCGTGCCGCTGACCGACGAGATCTCGCGGCTGGAGAACCTGATCTCGGCGGCCGACCCGGAGGCGGCGGAGCGCGCGGACATCGACGCCCGCCTGCGCAAGCTGTTGGCGACGTGGAACGCCAAGGGCGAGCGCAGGGACACCGACGACGACGTCCAGTCGGCCTCGGCCGAGGACATCTTCGCGCTGATCGACAACGAGTTCGGCGCGTGAGTCCCGGCGAGGCCCCCGCTGGCTGCCCAGCGGGGGCCTCGCCATGTCCACAGTGGACTGACGGGGCCGTTGACCTGCGAGAACGGAGCGGGTCTGACGGTTCTAGGTGATTGTGCACTAACAGATCGCCCGCCGATGTGGTCGTCTTGAGCAGGGGAATCCATGCGCGTGCGCCCCGAACCCAGGCTTCAAGGGAGTTGCGGCATACATGGCGACAGAAGAGCAGTACCTCGAGTACCTGAAGCGGTTGACC
Source organism: Allokutzneria sp. A3M-2-11 16 (assembly GCF_024213555.1). GTDB lineage: Bacteria > Actinomycetota > Actinomycetes > Mycobacteriales > Pseudonocardiaceae > Allokutzneria. Next base: position 74,762 of record NZ_JANAVO010000016.1, read on the forward strand.
ACCGACCTCCGGGAGACCAAGAGGCGGCTGCACGAGGTCCAGGAGCGGGACTTCGAGCCGATCGCGATCGTCGGCATGAGCTGCCGTTTCCCCGGAGAGGTCCGGTCCCCTGAGGACCTGTGGCGGCTGGTCGCCGACGGTACCGACGCCGTCACCGGGTTCCCCGTCGACCGGGACTGGGGCACCGAGGTGTACAACCCCGACCCCGAGGTGCCGCACACCTCCTACAGCCGCGAGGGCGGGTTCCTGCACGACGCCGCCGACTTCGACCCCGAGTTCTTCGGCATGTCGCCGCGCGAGGCCCTGGCGGCCGACCCGCAGCAGCGGCTGCTGCTGGAGGTGTCGTGGGAGGCGATCGAGCGCGCGGGCATCGACCCGGCCTCGCTGAAGGGCAGTTCCACCGGCGTCTTCGCGGGCGTGATCTACAACGACTACGCGTCGCGGTTGCCGGTGCCACCACCGGAGTTCGAGGGCTACCTCGGCACGGGAAGCCTGGGCAGCGTGGCATCCGGACGCGTGGCCTACACCTTCGGGCTCGAAGGACCCGCGGTGTCCATCGACACGGCGTGCTCCTCGTCCTTGGTGGCGGTGCACTTGGCGGCCAACGCGTTGCGCTCCGGGGAGTGCTCGCTCGCACTGGCCGGGGGCGTCACGCTGATGGCCACGCCCAGCCCGTTCATCGAGTTCTCCCGGCAGCGCGGGTTGTCGCCGAGCGGGCGCTGCAAGGCGTTCTCCGACACCGCGGACGGCACGGGTTGGGGTGAAGGCGTTGGCATGCTGTTGCTGGAGAAGCTCTCCGACGCGCAGCGCAACGGGCACAAGGTCCTCGCGGTCGTCCGTGGTTCGGCGACCAACCAGGACGGCGCCTCCAGTGGTCTCACCGCGCCCAACGGCCCGGCGCAGCAGCGGGTCGTCCGCGCCGCGCTGAGCAACGCGCGCCTGGCCCCCGGCGACATCGACGCGGTGGAGGCGCACGGAACCGGTACGCCGTTGGGTGATCCGATCGAAGCGCAGGCGCTCATCGCCACTTACGGCAAGGGCCGACCGGCGGAGACACCGCTGTGGCTCGGCTCGCTGAAGTCCAACATCGGCCACACCCAGGCCGCCGCCGGTGTCGCGGGCATCATCAAGATGGTCGAGGCGATCCGCAACGGCGTCCTGCCGAAGACCTTGCACGTCACCGAGCCGTCGTCCCAGGTGGACTGGAGCGCCGGTGCCGTTTCCCTGCTGACCGAGGCCCGTCCCTGGCCCGAGGTCGACCGGCCGCGCCGCGCCGCGATCTCCTCGTTCGGTGTCTCCGGCACCAATGCGCACCTGATCCTCGAGCAGGCGCCTGCGGTCGATGAGCCGGAGCCCGAGGTCGTCAGCTCGCTGCCGATCGTTCCGCTGGTGCTGTCCAGCCGCTCCGCCCGCGCGCTGAAGGCGCAGGCCCAGCAGCTGAAGTCCTTTGTGGACAGCAACGACCGGTTGTCCGATGTGGACATTGCTTTCTCGTTGGCCACGACCAGGGCCGCTTTGGAGCACCGGGCCGCGGTGGTAGCCGCCGGGCGGGACGAACTGCTGGCTGGGCTGACGGCGCTGGCCGAGGGCACGCCCACCACCGATGTGGTGCAGGACCAGATGCGCGACGGCAAGACGGCTTTCCTGTTCACCGGCCAGGGATCGCAGCGCCTCGGCATGGGGCGCGGGCTGTCTGAGGTTTTTCCCGTCTTCGCCGCGGCCTATGACGAGGTGCGCGCGCTCCTGCCCGCTCCGGTGGCGACGCAGGAGGAGCTGAACCAGACCGGCAATGCTCAGCCCGCGCTGTTCGCCCTGGAAGTCGCGCTGTACCGGCTCGTCGAGTCTTGGGGCATCAAGCCGGACCTCGTCGCGGGCCACTCCATCGGCGAGATCGCCGCCGCCCACGTCGCGGGCGTGTTCTCGCTCGAAGACGCGGCGCGCCTGGTCTCCGAGCGCGGGCGCCTGATGCAGGCTTTGCCCACCGGTGGAGCCATGATCGCGATCCAGGCCACCGAAGCCGAAGTGCTGCCACACCTCACCGACCGCGTCGGCATCGCGGCGATCAACAGCCCCACCTCCCTGGTGATCTCCGGTGACGAGGCGCAGGCCGAGGCGATCGCGGCGCAGTTCAAGGACCGCAAGACCAAGCGGCTCGCCGTCTCGCACGCCTTCCACTCCGTGCTGATGGACGGGATGCTGGAGGAGTTCCGCGAGGTCGCGGAGTCGATCACCTACTCTGAGCCGTCGATCGAGATGGTGGCCAACGGCGACATCACCACCGCCGACTACTGGGTCAACCACGTCCGCGACGCCGTCCGCTTCGCCGATGGCATCAAGACCTTGGAGTCCAACGGCGTCAGCACGTACATCGAGATCGGCCCGGACGGTGTGCTCAGCGCGATGGGCGCGGAGTCCGTCGACGGGACCTTCATCTCCGTGCTGCGCAAGGACCGCGACGAGGCCCACACCGCGACCCTCGCCGCCGCGCACGCGCACGCTCGGGGTATTCGCGTCGACTGGCCCGAGGTCTTCGCCGGAACCGGGGCGAAGCGCATCGACCTGCCCACCTATGCCTTCCAGCGCAAGCGGTTCTGGCTCGCCCCGGTAGCGGAGGAAGCTCCTGCGGCGAGCCCGGAGGAGAAGCGGTTCTGGGACGCCGTGGACTCCGGCGACCTGGAGACCCTGGCCGCGGAACTCGCGATCGCCGACGCCAACGGGCAGGCCACGCTCGGCGAGATCCTGCCGACCCTGGCGAACTGGCGCCGCTCCCGGCAGCAGCTGTCCGTTGTGGACGGTTGGCGTTACCGGGTGACGTGGAAGCCGGTCAGCGGGAACGGCTCCTCCGTCGCCGGGCGCTGGCTGCTGGTCGTTCCCGCCACCCAGCGCGACCACCCGTGGGTCGCTGGCGCCACCGAAGCGCTGACCGCCGCCGGAGCAACCGTCGAGCCGGTCACGGTGGACCAGGTCAGCGGCACCGCGCGGGGCGTGCTCTCCTTGCTGGGACTGGACGAATCGACCGCGATCCAGGCCACGATCGACCTGCTGAAGAAGGACATCGACGCGCCGATCTGGGCCGTCACCCAGGGCGCGGTCGCCGCGAGCGGGAACGACACCGTGACCGCGCCGCTCCAGTCGCAGTTGTGGGGCTTCGGCCGGGTCGCCGCGATCGAGCAGCCGCTGCGCTGGGGAGGTCTCATCGACGTGCCCGCCGAGGTCGGCGAGCGCGCGAAGCAACTCCTCACCGCTGCTCTTGGTGGTGTGTCCAATGAGGACCAACTGGCGGTGCGGCCGTCCGGCCTGGTGGCGCGGCGGTTCACCGAGGCGGGCGCGGCCATCCCCAAGCGGGCGTGGCGTCCAGGCGGCACCGTCCTGATCACCGGTGGTACTGGCGGTATCGGTGGCAAGGTCGCGCTTCACTTGGCGCGCAACGGCGCCAAGCACCTCGTTCTGATCTCGCGCAGTGGTGAGGCCGCTGACGGTGTCACCGATCTCGTCACCGAGCTGACCGAGCTGGGCGCCCGCGTCACCGTTCGCGCCTGCGACGTCGCGGACTTCGACGCCCTCAAGGCGCTGTTCGACGAACTGGGCGAGACCCCGACCTCGATCATCCACGGCGCGGGTGTGCTGCGGCTGGAGCAGATCGAGACGATGACCGCCGAGGGCTTCGCCGAGGTGGCGCGGTCCAAAGTGGACGGAACGCTCAACCTGCACCGGCTCACCGAGGGCACCGACCTCGACGCGTTCGTGATGTTCTCCTCCATCGGCGGTGTGCTCGGCAACGGCGGCCAGGCCGCTTATGGCGCCGCGAACACCTTCCTGGACGCCTTCGCCGAGTACCGCCGGGCGCAGGGGCTCACCGCGACCGCCGTGTCCTGGGGTCGTTGGGGCGAGGTCGGCATGAGCGTCGGCGAGGAGATCGACGCATTCCTCACCGAACTCGGTGTCCCGGCCATGGCGCCGGAGCTGGCCGTCGCGGCTTTGCAGCAGGCGATGGACAGCGACGAGACCGCCGTCACCGTCACCGACATCGACTGGCGCGCCTTCGCGCTGACCTTCACCGCGATGCGACCGGCCCCGCTGATCGGCGATCTGCCCGCGGTGCTGGCGATCGCCGAGGAGGAGGCCGCCCGCGCCCGCGAGACCGCCGAGGCCGGGGTGTGGCGCGAGCGCCTCGCCGGGCTCACCGAGGCCGACCGCGACCGCGTCCTGCTGGAGCTGGTGCGCACCTTCGCCGCCCAGGTGCTCGGGCACGGCGGCATCGACGACATCCTGCCGGACGAGCCGTTCACCAAGCTGGGCTTCGACTCCCTGACCGCCGTCGAGCTGCGCGGGCGGCTCAACGCCGAGACCGGCCTGGTGCTGCCGCCGACGCTGGTCTTCGACCACCCGACCCCCGCCGCACTCGCCGCGCACCTCCTCGCCTCGCTTTCCGGAGTGGAAAGCGAGGTCGTCCCGGTCGTCGCCACGCAGGTGGCCAGCGACGAGCCGATCGCGATCACCGGCCTGGCGTGCCGGTTCGCCGGTGGCAGCAACACCCCCGAGCAGTACTGGGACATGCTCGCCGAAGGCAATGACGTCATCCGGGAGGTGCCCGAAGAGCGTTGGGACGCCTCGAAGTTCTACGACCCCGACCGCACCGCGCCCGGCAAGGCGTACACGCAGGCCGGTGGGTTCATCGACGACATCGCGGGCTGGGACGCGCCCTTCTTCGGCCTGTCCGCGCAGGAGGCGCACCGCCTCGACCCGCAGTTCCGGCTGCTGATGGAGCTGGTCTGGGAGGCCATCGAGGACGCCGGGATCACCGCCGAGGAGCTGCGCGGCAGCCGCACCGGCGTCTTCGCCGGGCTGATCGACTCGCTCCAGTACACCTACCGGCAGCTGGAGGTCGACGGCGAGGCGTGCTCCGACGACCCGTACTTCAGCCTCGGCAGCTCGCTGAGCGCGGCGGCGGGCCGCATCGCCTACCACCTCGACCTGCGCGGCCCGTGCCTCACCGTGGACACCGCGTGCTCGTCCTCGCTGGTCGCGATGCACCTGGCGGTGCAGAGCCTCCAGCGCGGCGAGTGCGATATCGCGATCGTCGGTGCCACCTCGGGAATCCTCTCCCCGGAGACCTTCGTCCAGGCGTGCAAGATGAGCATGCTCGCGGTGGACGGGAAGACCAAGACCTTCGACGCCTCCGCGGACGGCTACGTGGTCGGTGAGGGCGGCGGCGCGGTCATCCTCCGCAGGGCCTCCTCGGTCCGCGCCGGGGACCGCCCGCGCGCGCTGATCAAGGCGACCGCGACCAACCAGGACGGCCAGAGCAACGGGCTGACCGCGCCGAACCGCGCGGCTCAGCTCGCGGTGATCAAGGCGGCGCACGCGGCCGCGGGGGTCACACCGGACCACATCTCCTTTGTGGAGGCGCACGGTTCCGGCACTCCGCTGGGCGACTCGATCGAGTTCAGCGTGCTCCGCGAGATCTTCGAGCAGCGCGCCGCCGAGCAGCCGCTCTACGTCGGCGCGGTGAAGTCCAACGTCGGCCACACCCTCGCCGCGGCGGGCATGGCCGGGCTGATCAAGACCGTGCTGGCGTTGCAGCACAACGAGATGCCCGGCAACCTGAACCTGGTCCAGCCGAACGACGTTGTCACCATCGACGGTACGGTGCGCCCCGTTCAGGGCCTGACCCCGTTCGCGGGAGAAGGTCCGGTGCTCGCGGGTGTCAGCTCGTTCGGCTGGTCCGGCACCAACGCGCACTTCATCCTGGAGCAGGTTCCAGCTGACGAAGTGAAGCCCGTGTCGGAGAAGGTGCCTCAGCTGATCACGGTGTCCGCCAAGAGCACCGGAGCTTTCCGCGAAGCCGTCACCGCGCTGGCCGACCACCTGGAAGCCAACCCCGCGCTCGACCTCGCCGACGTCGCCTACACCACGCAGGCCCGCCGCACGAGTCACCCGCTGCGCGGATTCGTTGTGGCGCAGGACATCGCTGACGCGGTCGCCAAGCTCCGCGCGGGCCTCACGCCGGTGGACGCGCCGACCACGAAGACCCACGCGGGCGGAGACGTCTCCCCGCAACTCGCGGAGCGACTGCGGGCGTGGGGAGTCGAACTGGTCGAGAACCCGGACGTGGTCGTCGACGAGGGCTACGATTTCCTTGTCCTGCTGGGCAAACTGTGGCAGCACGGGGTCAAGGTGGACTTCGCCGCCGGGCACGCGCCGGAGCGCACTCCGGTCAGCCTGCCCGGTTACCGGTTCCAACGGATTCGCTATTGGCCGGACTACCACACGAAGCCGGAGCCGAAGGTCGTCGCCGAGCCGAAGACCGAGGCCAAGCCGGGAATGTTCTCGCACACGCCGATCTGGCGGCGGCAGGACGCCAAGAGTGCGCTCGCCGACGCCGCGCCCACCACGGTGGTCGTGTTCGCTGATCGCACCCACGTCGGTGATCACATCGTCGACCTCGCCAAGGCTGCGGGGCACGAGGTGCGGCTCGCCGAGCCGGGTGAGGACTACCGGGAGGTCCTGGGCGGCATCGCCGATCGCGCGGACACGCCGCTGCGGATCATCCATGCCTTCGGTGTCCACAAGGGACTTCCGGAGCCGGAAACCGCCATGGAGAACGGTTTCTACAGCCTCATGGAGCTGGTGCAGGCCGTGGGTTCCGTGCTGCCCAACCGCGTCGTCAACCTGGTGGTGGCGGGCGTGGACACCTTCGACGTGATCGGCGAGGACGCGGCGAACCCGCTGTCCGCCATGGTGTTCGGCGCGGTGGGGGCGATCGACCACGAGTACCCGCTGGTGTACCCGCGCTACGTGGACGTGGAGTCCACCACTGAGCCCGCGACCATCGCCGCGGAGCTGCTGCGCGAGTCCGACCTGCTCGGCCCGGAGATCGTCGCGCAGGGCGGCGAGGCGGGCACCGCGTGGGCTCCGGTGTCGTGGCGGCGGGGACGGCGGTGGCTGCGGGACTTCGAGGTCGCCCCACTGTCCGAAGTGGACGATGCGGTCGCGTGGCGACAGGGCGGCACCTACCTGATCACGGGCGGCACCGGCGGTCTCGGCCTGATGCTGGCCCGCAGGCTGGCCGGGCTCGGCACCAAGCTGGCCCTGGTCGGCCGGTCGAAGCTGCCGGAGCGCGAGCAGTGGAACGCCTGGATCGACGCGCACGGGCCGGACGACAAGACCAGCAGGACCTTGCTGGAGCTGAAGGACCTGGTGGCCCTGGGCGCCGAGGTGCTGCCGATCAGCGCGGACATCTCCGATCCCGCGCAGGTCAAGGCAATGCTGCGGACCGCGCGCGAGCACTTCGGCGAACTGCACGGGGTCGTGCACGCCGCCGGTGTCGCTGGCAAGGGCCTGTTGCAGACCAAGAGCCGTGAGCAGGCAGCGGAAGTGTTGGCGCCCAAGGTGAACGGCACCCTGGCCCTCGCCGAAGAGCTGCGGGCCGATCCGGTCGAGCTGCTGGTGCTCTACTCCTCCGCGGTGACCGTGATCGGCGCAGTCGGTGAGTACGACTACGCCGCGGCCAACGCGTTCCTGGACGCCTTCGCCGCCGCCGAGTCGGTCACCGGTAGCACAGCCAAGCACGTCGTGTCTGTCGCGTGGGGCGCATGGTTGTACGACAACTGGTCAAACGACGCGCTTTCCGGCTCTCCGGAGCTCCAGAAGGCCGTGCGCGACTACCGTGCCAAGTACGGCATCCGCGACTCCGACGGGGTCGACGAGCTGACCAGGATCGTGGCATCCGGCGCCCCCCAGGTGCTGGTGCTCACCCGGCCCCTGCCGGAAGCGGTCCGCACGTTCGCCGAGGTGAACTCGATGGACGCGGTCGCCGACGGCGTCGGCGTGGTGCCCGCCGCCGAGCGGTACCCGAGGCCGGACCTGCGCGTGGCCTACCTGGCCCCGCGCGACGAGGTGGAGAACCGGATCGCCGTGGTGTGGCAGGAATGCCTCGGTCTGGAACAGGTCGGCGTGCACGACCCGTTCTTCGAGCTCGGGGGGACCTCGCTGGTCGGGCTGGTGGTCATCGCCAGGCTGGGCAAGGAGTTCTCGGTCGAGCTGGCCGCGGCGAGCCTGTTCGAGAAGCCGACCGTCGCCCAGTTCGCGGAGCTGCTCCGGGAACAGGCGGCACCGGGAGCGGAGAGCCCGGCGAAGGTGCTGAAGGGCAGCGCGCAGCGCGGGGAGCGCCGTCGCACGGCGCGCGGCAGGAGGAGCGGAAAGCGATGACGGACACGGAGTACCAAGAAGACGAGGGCTTCTCCGGCGACATCGCCGTTGTCGGTCTCGCCGGGCGGTTCCCCGGCGCGGACGACGCCGCGGGGTTCTGGGAGAACCTGGTGGCCGGGCGCTCCGGCATCGTCCGGCACGGCCGGGACGAGCTGCTGGCCGCCGGGGTGCCCGCCGAGCACGCCGACGACCCGAACTACATCCCGGTCTCGGCCGGGGTGTCCGGAATGGACCAGTTCGACGCGGGTTTCTTCGGGGTGGACCCCGAGGAAGCGGCGTTGATGGACCCGCAGCACCGGGTGTTCCTGGAGACCGTCTGGCACGCGTTGGAGGACGCGGCGGTCGATCCGTCCACTGTGGACGGCACGGTCGCCGTGTACGCGGGCTGCGGGCCGTCGACGTACCTGATGATGAACCTGGTGACGCACGACGACCTGTTCGTCAAGGTCGGCCCCGAGCACCTGATCCTGTTGAACGACAAGGACACCCTGGCCGGGCGGGTGTCGTACTCGCTGGACCTCACGGGCCCGGCGGTGACCGTCCAGGCGCACAGCGCGACCTCGCTCGTCGCTGTCTGCACCGCCTGCACGAGCCTGGCGGCGGGGGAGACCGACGTCGCCGTCGCGGGCGGGGTCTCGTTGCTGGTGCAGCCGCCCGGCTACTGGTACTCCGAGGCGAACCGGCTCAGCCCGGACGGCGTGGTCCGCCCCTTCGACGCCGAGGCCAACGGCAAGATCACCGGCGACGGCGTGGGCGCGGTCGTGTTGCGCCGCCTGGAAGACGCGCTGGAGGACGGCGACCGGATCTACGCGGTCATCCGGGGCTGGGCGGTCAACAACGACGGCTCCGACAAGGCCGGGTTCACCGCGCCGAGCGTCCAGGGCCAGGCCGCGGTGATGGCCGAAGCCCTTGGCGCGGCCGGGATCGAGCCGGACGAGGTGGACTTCGTCGAGACCAACGCCTCCGGCACGGTGTTCGGCGACGCGGCCGAGATCGCGGCCATCCAGCAGGTCTTCGCCGAGTCGAGCCGGCTCAAGATCGGTTCGGCCAAGGCGGGCATCGGCCACCTCAACCAGGCCGCGGGCATCGCGTCGCTGCTCAAGACCGCGCTCGCGCTGCACCACGAGCAGTTGCCGGGCACCCTGAACTTCAGCTCTCCCAACCAACAGCTGGCGCGCACCGGGGACCGCATCCAGGTCCCCGTCGAGCCGTCCGCGTGGGAGCGCGGCGACCGCCCCCGCATAGCGGGCGTGAACTCCTTCGGGTTCGGTGGCACCAACGCGCACGTCGTGCTGGAGGAGGCGCCCGAGCCGGAGGACGAGCCGAACCCGCGCAAGCACTCCCTCCTCGTCTGGTCCGGCACCTCAGCCGAAGCCGCCGACGCACTGACCGAGCGGATCGCCGCGAGCACCGAGCCCGTCGAAGACCTCGCCTACACCCTGCAAATCGGTCGACGTGCGTTCGACCACCGCAGGATGGCCGTAGTTGAGTCCATTAAGGACATCGCGTCGGATGGCCGAATCCTGGCCGACCGCAACGTGATCGAGGGTCGCGAGGTCGGTTTCCTGATCGCCGGAGTCGGCGAGCAGTACAAGGGCATGGTCGGCGACCTCTACCGCGACGAGCCCGTGTTCCGCGACGCGATCGACGAATGCGCGGCGATCTTCCGCGAACACCTCGGCACCGATCCGATCGCCGACATGATCGCCACCAGGGGAGCCGCGAGCAACGATCTGGCGCGACTCCTGGGCCGGGCCGAAGAGACCGATGAGAGTTCCGCCGCGACCGATGTGGTGCAGCCCGCGGTGTTCGCCGTGGAGTACGCGCTCGGGAAACTGTTGCTGGACTGGGGAATCACACCCAGTGTGCTCGCGGGCTACAGCGTCGGTGAGTTCGTCGCCGCGGCCCTCGCGGAGAGCCTGACCCTGGCCGAGGCCGCGGGCCTGGTCGCCGTGCGCGCCAAGCTGATCGCCGCGCTGCCGCAGGGCGCGATGGCCGCCGTCCCGCTGTCCGTCGACGACCTCACCGCGAAGATCGGCGCGCTGGACGGTGTCGACGTCGCCTCGGTCAACGGCCCGGCGATGATCGTGCTCTCCGGCCCGGCCGACAAGCTCGCCGCGGTCACCGAGAAGCTGGCCGAGCACGCCGTCCCCGCCCGCTACCTGCGCACCACGCACGCGTTCCACTCGCGGGCGCTGCGGCCGATCGCGGCCGAGCTGACCGCGTGGGCACGGCAGAACCTGAGCCCGCAGGCGCCGAAGATCCCGTACCTGTCCAACGTGACCGGCGCGCCGATCACCGAACGCCAGCTCAAGGACCCCGGGTACTGGGCGGAGCACATGTGCCGCACGGTCCAGTTCGCCGACATGATCGCCCACCTCTCCGACGGGCACCCCGACGCGGCGCTGGTGGAGGTCGGCGCGGGCCAGTCGCTCGGCGCGATGTTCCGCGGGCACCCCGACGTCCCGTCGCAGCGGTGGTCGCTGCTGCTGCCGACGCTGCCGGGGGAGTCCGACCCGAGCGCGAGCGGGGCCGTGCTGACCGAGGCGCTGGGCAAGCTCTGGCTGACCGGCGCCACCGTGGACTGGGCGGCGTACCACCGCGGCCGGGGCGCGCGCAAGACCTCCGCGCCCGTGCACGAGTTCGAGCGCAGGCGTCACTGGATTGACCCAGAACGAAAAGACCCCTCGGAAAAGGTGTAGTGCCCTTGCCACGCAAGGGAAGAAGACAGTGAGCTTGGGGCAAGGGGAACGAGGAGAGAACCGATGAGTCTTGTTGGAGTGGTCGGCGCGGGCGTGATGGGCTCCGGCGTCGCGCAGACCTTCGCCCAGGCCGGGCACGAGATCGTGCTGATCGACAACGATCCCGAGGCGCTGGCCAAGGCGGTCAACGCCATCGAGCTCAACGCGCGGATGAGCCGGATGATGGGCGGTCCCGCCGTGGACCACGAGGCGGTGCTCGCCCGCATCACCACCGGTACCGACCTGGGCCTGCTGGCCGAGGCGCACATCGTGATCGAGAACGTCACGGAGAACTGGGAGATCAAGAAGGCGGTGTGGGCGGAGCTGGAGGCCACCTGCAAGGCCGAGACGATCTTCGTGGCCAACACCTCGGCCATCCCGATCACCAAGCTCGCCTCGCTGACCAAGCGCCCCGCCCAGGTCGCCGGCGTGCACTTCATGAACCCCGTGCCGATGAAGCCCGCCGCCGAGCTGATCAAGGGCTACCACACCACGCCCGAGACCATCGAGACCGTGCGCGACCTGCTGACCTCGGCGGGCAAGCGCGGTATCGACGTCAACGACGCCAGCGGCTTCGTGTCCAACCGGGTGCTGATGCTGACCGTGAACGAGGCCGCGTACCTGGTCTACGAGGGCGTGGCCAGCGCGGAGACCGTCGACGACGTGTTCCGCAGCTGCTTCGGCCACCCCATGGGCCCGCTGGAGACGGCCGACCTGATCGGCGTCGACACGATCCTCTACAGCGTCGAGGTCCTCCACGAGCACTTCGCCGACAGCAAGTACCGCCCGTGCCCGCTGCTCAAGCAGATGACCGACGCGGGCCTGCACGGCCGCAAGTCCGGCAAGGGCTTCTACACCTACTGACACACCGAACTGACCCGTCCCAGCCGACCGATGAGTGCCATCCCCGGAGGAGCCACGCCATGTCCGACACCGCCCGCGCCGAGCTGCGCCAGTTCATCGTCGGCAAGTTCCCGCAGATCGAGCTGGCCGACGACCAGGACATCTTCGCCCTCGGCTTCGTCAACTCGCTGTTCGCGATGGAGCTGGTGATGTTCATCGAGAAGACCTTCTCGATCCGCATCCCCAACGACGAGCTCAAGCTCGACAACTTCCGCAGCGTCGACGCGATGAGCGAGCTGATCGCGCGTCAGTCGGTGACGGCCTAGCCATGAGCCCGACGCCCGAGCTGACCAGGGAGTTCGTCGACGCCGATGTGGCGCCCAACGCCGACGAGTTCGACCGCGCCGAGCGGCTGCCCGAGTCGCTGCTCAAGCAGGTCGGCTCGCTCGGTCTGTGGGCGCCGTTCCTGCCGGAGGCGGTCGGCGGCTCCGGCACCGACTACGTCACCGTCGGCCGCATCCACACCGAGATCGGCCGCGGCTGCTCCGGCCTGCGCAGCATGCTCACCGTGCACGGCATGGTGTCCTGGTCGGTCAACCGCTGGGGCACCGACGAGCAGAAGGACCGCTGGCTGCCCGAGCTGGCCTCGGGCGCCACGTTCGGCGTGTTCTGCCTGTCCGAACCGGACAGCAGCGGCAGCGACTCCAAGGCAGAGGGCACGCTCGCCGAGCCGGACGGCGACGGCTGGGTGCTCAACGGCCGCAAGAAGTGGATCACCGGCGGCCAGGTCGCCGACCTGATGATGGTCTTCGCCAGGACCGGCCCGGGGATGAGCACGTTCCTGGTGCCGCGCACCGCGCCCGGCGTCGAGGTGACGCCGGTGCTCGGGATGATGGGCACCGCGGCCAGCATGATCGCCGAGATCACCTTCACCGACGTCAAGCTCGGCGCGGACGCCCTGCTCGGCCCGCGCGGCTGGGCGGCGGGCACGGTGATGACCGGCGCGCTGGACATCGGCCGCTACAGCGTGGCCTGCGGCTCGCTGGGCATCGTGCAGGCGGCGCTGGAGGCGAGCGCCCGCTACACCGCCGAGCGGTCGGCGGGCGGAATGCTGCTGCGCGACCAGCCGCAGCTGCGCGCCAAGATCAGCGACATGGTGACCAGCCGGGACGCGGCGCGGCTGCTGTGCGAGCGGGCGGGACGGCTCAAGGACGCCGACGACCCCGAGACGATCATGGCCACCTGGATCGCCAAGTACCACGCGTCCACCGCGGCCACGAAGGCCGCCAGCGACGCGGTGCAGATCCACGGCGCCAACGGGTGCAGCCCCGACTACCCCGTCGCCAGGCTGTACCGCGACTCCAAGATCATGGAAATCATCGAGGGCAGCACCGAGCTGCAACAGCTGACCATCGCCGATGTGGCCTACCGAGAGGTATCGCTGTGAAACCGAAGCTCGGGCGCATCAAGTGCGTCGTGTGGGACCTCGACAACACGGTCTGGGACGGAATCCTGCTGGAGGACGGCGACGTCAAGCTCCGCGACGAGGTGGCCGAGGAGATCCGCCGCCTCGACGAGCTGGGCGTCCTGCACTCGGTGGCCAGCCGCAACGACCACCAGGCCGCCATGGCCAAGCTGCGCGAGTTCGGGTTGGCCGACTACTTCCTCTACCCGCAGATCAACTGGAACGCGAAGTCCGGCTCCCTCGAGCAGATCGCCAAGGCGATCAACATCGGCCTCGACGCCATCGCCTTCGTCGACGACCAGCCCTTCGAGCGCGAGGAGGTCGCCCACGTCCTGCCCGCGGTGCTGACCGTGGACGCGCTCGGCGACCTGCCCGCGATCCTGGCCGGGGACGAGTTCCGGCCGAAGTTCGTCACCGACGAGTCCCGCATCCGCCGCGAGATGTACCAGGCGGCGGCCAAGCGCGACGTGATCGAGCAGGAGTACAGCGGCACCAGCGAGGAGTTCCTGGCGACGCTGGACATGAAGTTCACCATCTCGCGCGCGCAGGAGGCCGACCTCCAGCGCGCCGAGGAGCTGACCGTCCGCACCAACCAGCTCAACTCCACCGGGCGCACCTACTCCTACGAGGAGCTGGACGCGCTGCGCACCTCGCCCGACCACCTGCTGCTGGTCGCCTCGCTGACCGACCGCTACGGCAGCTACGGCAAGATCGGCCTCGCCCTGGTCGAGCGCGGTCAGCCCGCGTGGCACCTGCGGATGATGCTGATGTCCTGCCGGGTCATGTCCCGCGGCGTCGGCACCGTGCTGCTGAACCACATCATGGGCCTGGCCAAGGCCGACGGCGCCAAGCTGCGCGCGGAGTTCGTCGAGACGGGCCGCAACCGGATGATGTACGTGACCTACGCCTTCGCCGGGTTCACCGAGGTGGAGCGGGACGGCTCACATCTGGTCTTTGAATCCGACCTGGCCACGATCCAGCCCCCGCCTGCTTATCTTGTGGTCGAGACCGAAGACTAGGGAGTGGGCATGACACGACCGAACGCGCCGCGGTGGCTGCCGCTGGGCAATGGAAGTCCGGCAGCTTCAATGCTCGACCCCGCGAGCGGGTCTTCGGCAAGGGTGTACTGCTTCCCGCACGCCGGTGCCAGCGCCGCCGTCTACGCGCCGTGGCGCGGCCTCGCGGGGGACCGGCTGGCGATCTGCCCAGTGCAGCCGCCGGGCCGGGCCGAGCGCTTCCGTGAGAAGCCGTTCACCACGGTGGACAGCCTGGTCGACGAGCTGGTCGCGGACATCGGCGACCAGTTCACCGGGAACTACGCGTTCTTCGGGCACTCCATGGGCGCGCTGGTGGCCTTCGAGGTGACCCGCAAGCTGCGCGCGATCGGCGCCCAGCTGCCGAAGCACCTGTTCGTCTCCGGTCGCGCCGCCCCGCAGCTGCCCGACACCCGCAAGCAGCTGCGCGCCCTGCCGCAGCCGGAGCTGATCGCGGAGCTGAAGCGGCTCGGCGGCATGCCGGACGCGGTGCTCAACGAGCCGGAGCTGCTGGAGCTGTTCATCCCGCTGTTCCGCGCCGACCTCACCGTGAACGAGGCGTACACCCATCGCTCCGAGGAGCCGCTGCCGATCCCGCTGACCACCCTCGGCGGTCACGGCGACCCGCGCGCCGACGACGACGAGCTCAAGGCGTGGGGCGAGCTCACCGCGGACCGGTTCGCGCTGCACACCTACCCCGGCGGCCACTTCTACCTGGAGAAGAAGGCGGGCGAGCTGATCGACATGTTCGCCGCCGAGCTGGGCTGACCCGGTGGACGTCTGGCTGGGCCCCGTGGGCGAGGCCAGGGCGATGCTGCGGTCGGTCCTCGGGACCTCGGAGATCATCCGCGAGAAGTCCGGCCGCCCCCGGGTGGAGGGCGGTCCGGACTTCAACCTGTCGCACTCCGGCGACCTGGCGGCGCTCGCGGTCTCCTGGGACCGCCGCGTCGGGGTCGACGTCGAGCAGCACCGGGAGCTGGACCACCTGGGCATGGCCGCGCGGGTGTTGCGGCCGAGCGAGCACGCGGCGATCGCGGCGTTGCCCGCAGACCGGCAGGCCGAGGCGTTCTTCCGTTATTGGACGGTCAAAGAGGCCTATGTGAAGGTGACCGGCCAGGGCCTGAGCGGACTTCCCGGGCCGGAATACGTCTCCAATTCCCTGATCGTGGACGGAGAACTCTGGTCCGTCGCCGAACTCGTTCTCCCACAAGGGTATTCGGGCGCCGTGGTGTCACCGGGACCGCCCTTCGCGGTCACCCTGCGAACGTGGTGATCAGCAGGTGCGCCCGATGTAGTGGGCGCCCTTGGTGTAGGGCCAGGCGCCGATGTGGGTGATGCCCGGGCCCACACACCTCTCGACGTCGCCGTGCGGCCACTTGTCGACCGAGATCAGCACCTTCGTGCGGTTGTCGCAGTGGTTGTAGTACGCAAGTCCCGACGGCCAGTTGTGGTAGAAGCCGCAGGTGCCGCGCGCCGACGCGGTGTCATCCGCGATGGCCGGAGCGGCCCCCGTGAGGCTCAACGCCGCGGCTGCCGCGACCACCGCGAGAGTGGCGGAAGTTCTTCTGCGCATGATTCTCCTCGTGAGTCGGATTGGTGGCGCAGAACATATTCGCCCGTTTCGCTGGCGGACAAGACTTTGTATTTCCTTAGGGTTTTCCGGGAAAGGTGAAAACTGATCCGCGATGCCGATGTGGCCTGGGATGACAGTTCCGCGCCGGGTGTCCCCGTGTACCCGTAACAGGGGACGCCTCGCGCGGAAACTCAACGATTTCCGCAGAGTGCCGAGTGTTGGTGAAAGGGGCGCGATCAGGAGGGAATGCGAATCCTGCTCCATTCCGGAACGGGTGCGGACACGATGGCCGTGACGGGCGCACGCGGGGCGCCGAGCCCGGCGGCGACGTGCCGGTGGTGCAGCTCGCGCAGGTCGTCCCCGAGCAGGTCTTCGGCGGCCACCCCGTCCAGCCACGCCGCGGCGTTGCGGTGCTTCTCCGCCCGAGCCACGCGGGGGAGCTGGGCGTAGGCGGTGTCGCGCACCAACGCCTGGCAGAACACGTAACCCTGCTCGCCGCCGATCCCGCCCACCCGGACCCGGCGCAGCACCTCGCGGCGTTCCAGCTGCTCAAGGCACTGCACGACGCCCTCGATCTCGTCGTGGCCACCGACGGCGGCGATCGCGGAGGCGGTCACCGTCTCGCCGAACACCGCGGCGTCCTGCACCACGGCCTTCTCCGCGACGGAGAGCGTGTCCAGCCGCGCGGCCACCACGCTGCGCACCTGGTTCGGCGGCAGCAGGTCGTCGCGCGAACGGCCGACGCGGATCATCCTGGCGTACTCGATCGCGAACAGCGGGTTCCCGCCGACCCGTCCGACCAGCGCCCGCCGGTGCTGCGCGGACCAGCCGCCGTGGGCGGTCCCGTCGTCCAGCATCGAGTCCAGCAGCTCGCCGACCGCGTGCTCCGACAACGGGTCCAGGGTCATCGTGGTCACGTTGCGGGCGCCGCCGTGCCAGCCCTGCCGCTGTTCCAGCAGCTCCGGCCGCGCGCTCGCGACGACCAGCAGCGGCACCGGCCCGACCCCGTCGGACAGGCCCGCGACGAACTCCAGCAGCTCGTCGTCGGCGCGGTGCAGGTCCTCGACCACGGTCACCAGCGGCTCGTCCGCGGCCAGTTCCTCCAGCAGCCTGCGCAGCGCCGCGAAGGTCTCGGCGGAGTCCACCAGGTGCCACGGCCGCGCCGGGAAACCGGTCAGCGGCAGCAGTCCGGCCACCGTCCGCGCGCCGAGGTCACCGGTGCCGAACAGCTTGTGCGCCAACCGGTTCAGCTTCGTCTCGGCCACCGTCGCGGAGTCGCCGTGCTCGATGCCCACGCACGCCCGGGTCAGCTCCGTCAGCGTGCGCGAGGTGATGTCGTCGCCGAAGTACGGCACCCGCGCGGTGATCATCCTGGCGTCGGCCGTGCCTTCGGAGAACTCGGTCAGCAGCCGGGTCTTGCCGATCCCGGCCTCGCCGAGCACGGTCAGCAGCTGCGGCCGCTGCCTGCGCCGCACCTGGGCGAGGGTGCCGCGGAGCAGCTCCAGGTCCCGCTCGCGGTCCAGGAAGGGAACGGTGGTGTGCCTGCCGATGCCGATCACCGGCTTCTCCCGGACGGCCTCCGCCTTCCACACCGCGGGCACCTCGGAGGTCGTCGAGTAGACGATCAACGGGGCGCTGGCCTGCCGCGTTGTGTCGCAGACCCACACCGGCCCGCAGCGCACCACCGTGGTCATCAGCACGCAGCTGTCCACCACCGCGCCCGCCACCATCGGCGCGGCCTCGCCCGGCCGGAACTTCGCCAGCACCTCGCCGGTGGCGATCGCGATGCGCAGGTCCGCCCCGCTCGGCGCGGCCGGGTCCTGCCCGACGAGCCGGTCCCGGATGGTCAGCGCCGTCCGCACCGCCCGCGCGGCGTCGTCCTCGTGCGTCCTCGGCACGCCGAACACCGCGAGCAGCACCGAGCCGACCGCGCCGATCACCGTGCCCCCCGCGTGCTCGACCTCGGCGCGCACGGTCACGCTGATGTCCAGGAACGTCTGGTCCACGTCCTCGGGGTCCTTGCCCGTCGGCTGCCTGGGCGCGACCGCCATGACGCTGACGAGCTTGCGCTCCGCGCACGGCTCCACGACGAGCGCGGCCGCGTTCGGCTCCGACTCCTGCCGCAGGCTGACCACCTTGGGCCTGCTCGTGGGCAGCGACACCAGCGTCCGCGGCGGCGCCGCGGGTTCGGGCAGCACCAGCGGCGTCACCGAGGCGGTCGACGGCAGCTGGAGCGCGGTGTCGTGGTCGAGGATCGCCCGCTCCAGCTCCTGGAGCTCGCGCCCCGGTTCCAGCCCGAGCCCGTCCACCAGCGCCGTCCGCGTCCGCCGGTAGACCTGCAACGCGTCGACGTGCCGCCCGCACCGGTAGAGCGCCGTCATCAGCTGTCGGCACAACCGCTCCCGGTGCGGCTCCGCCTCGAACAGCGGCTCCAGTTCGCCGAGCACATCCGGGTGCCGCCCGCGGGCCAGCTCGACGTCGAAGTAGTCCTCCATCACCGAGACCCGCATGTCGTGCAGCTTCGCCAGTTCCGGCCAGTTCACCCCGGTCTCGACCAGGTCGGCCAGCACCGGCCCGCGCCACAGCGCCAGCGCTTCCCGCAGCGCCTGCGCGGCCTGGTCGCTGCGCCCTTCCGTCAGCGCGACGCGCCCTGCCTGCGCCAGGGATTCGAACCGGGAGAGGTCGATGCGTTCCGGCTCCACCCGCAGCACGTACCCCGGCGCGTGGGTGAGCAGCAGCGGCGTGTGCGCCGCGTCGGAGTTCGACGCGAGCACCGTCCGCAGGCCCGACACCGCGTTCTGCACCATCTTGCGCGCCGTCGAGGGCACGTCGTCCGGCCACAGCGCCCGGAGCAGCCTGCTCGTCGCCACCACCTCGTTGGCGTGCAGCAGCAGGTAGCCGAGGACCGCGCGTTGCTTGGTCCCCTTGAGGGGCGCCACCACACCGCGGTCGACCACTTCGAGTGAACCCAACACACTGAATTGCATCCGCTACCCCAGTTCACGGCCCAGGTATTCCAGCTGATCCCAGAGTTGCCGGACCGGCTCCGGGCCGCAATGGAACGGGGGGAATCTTGGACTTTGTACCTGAATCTCGCTCAGTTACGTTCGGCACTTGACAGTCCCGAGGTCCTCCGATAGTCGAGCCGAATCGCGGCGGCCCTGACCTGCGGATCGTCGGTGAACGCGGGCTCGTCGTCCTCTACAAATGACTAGTAATCGTTGATTACCGCCCGATTCCCCGGCTCAGCGCGACCACCGGGATGGTTCGGGAGGCACGTCGCTGAAAATCTCCGAACGCCGCGTTGACCTCCACCTGCCGGGCGTACAAGGCGTCCCGCTCGGCTCCTTCGGTGAAGCTCACCTCCGCGTCGAACCGCTCCGCCCCGACCTCCACCACGGCTCGCCCGTTCGCCACGAGGTTGTGGTACCACGCCGGGTGCCGCGCATCGCCCCCGTTGGACGCGAAGATCACGAACCGCTCGCCGTCCGCCAGGTAGAGCACCGGCGTCGTCCGCTCCTGCCCGCTGCGCGCGCCCACCGTCGTCAGCAACAGCAACGGCGCGTCGGCGTAGGTGCCGCTCATCGCCCCGTTGTTGCCACGGAACTCGTCGATGACCTTTTCGTTGTAGCTGCGGCTGTCCGTCGTCATACCCACCACAACGCCGCCGCCGCTGATCCATTCCGCTTGCCGCTGTTCTGGTTCCGGCGCGGGGTCGGCTTGACCTGGGCCCCTTGCCTTCCAGTCCACGCCTGCACCACGCTGGAACCGTCACGCTCCAGCGTCACTTCCGGGACGTCCGTCCACTGTGGACGTCCCGGCTATAGCACCAATGGGCAGTCCACCCTGATGTTGCGCAAGGGCACCTGGTCAGGATCGATCCATTTCGGTGGGATGAAGCTCGGTATCC
>NZ_JANAVO010000017.1 GCF_024213555.1 Allokutzneria sp. A3M-2-11 16
AGGGGTTCAATCTATATAAGCTCACTGGCTTACATCGGCACACTGTTGAGTTCTCAAAGAACACACGCACACCATCCCGGGAACCTTTACCAGATTCCCCGTCCGGGGCTCTCGCTCTGTTGTGTCCGAAGCTTATCCGGCTCGATTTCCCGGTGTCAAATCGGGGGTCAACCCGCTTTGTCGTCCACTTCGGAACATATTTTGTTGAGCTGTGCCACTTCGCGGTGACCCGCTCGGTGTGGGAAGAAAGTTAGCAGGACGTTCACGGGCCGTTTTCACCACCCCCCTCTTAACGTGATCTCGCAGGTCAGCGGCGTGTCGGCGAGCGAAGCCCGCCGCCGGGCTTGACCCTCACGTGGCGTGAGGCGGCACGGTGACGCGCGGAGTCGGGAGGAAACGCCAGTGGACTACACGGTCGGCCGGGTCGCGGCTATCGCGAATGTGACGGTGCGCACTCTTCATCACTACGACGAGATCGGGCTCTTGTCGCCGAGTGGGCGCACTCCCGCCGGGTACCGCACTTATGACGAGGCGGACCTGGATCGGCTGCACCGCGTCCTCGCTTACCGCGAGCTGGGTTTCCCGCTCGACGAGATCGCGGCGATCGTCACCGACCCGGGCACCGACACCATGGGGCACCTGCGCAGGCAGCGCGACCTGTTGCTCTCCAAGATCGAGCGGCTGCGGGGCATGGTCGTCGCCGTGGACCGGGAGATGGAGTCGCAGCGCATGGGCGTCGCGCTGACACCGGAGGAGCGGTTCGAGATCTTCGGCGACTGGGAACCGGAGCCCGGCTACGGCGAGCAGGCCGAGCAGCGGTGGGGGCACACCAAGGAGTGGCGGCAGGCTCAGGAACGGATGTCCGGGTTCGCCAAGGAGGACTTCGTCCACATGCAGTCCGAGCAGGCGGCGTGGGTGCGGCGGCTGCTCGCGGCACTGGACGACGGCGTGGCTCCGGACAGTGAACGAGCGATGGACCTGGCCGAGGAGCACCGGCAGCTGATCGGTCTGCTCTACGACTGCGCTCCGGCTCGGCACGTGCAGATCGCCGAGATGTACGCGAACGAACCGGAGCAGTTGAACTTCCTCATCCCGCCTGACCAGCAACGGCCGGGGACGGGGGCGTTCATCTGTACCGCGGTGCGAGCAAATGCCCGCCGATTGGGCGAATGACTCCACCGTTCAGCCCTACAAGGATCTACGGACTTTCGTAGCTTCTGGGGAGGCTGAGATGGCTGATCGTTCTGTGCACTACGTCGGGAGCCTGCCGGGTGAGGACGCCGAGTCGGCGATGTCCGGGGCCTTGGCGCGATCCGGGCCGCGACTGCGGACACTCGCGGACGGTGAGACCGGGGAACGCAACCGGTGGATCGTGAACTTCGTCGACGGTCTCGACGGTCATCCGGACCTGGAGACACTGGCCAGGGGCGCGTGGTCGAGCTATGAGGACATCCCGAAGTACCGCGTCCGCAAGGGGCGGACGCTGACCGGGGACGCGCTGAACCTCGGCTATCTCGACGAGTTCCGCCGCAGCTACCCGGTGTTCAAGAAGCTGCGCGAGGAGCACGGGAACGAAGGGCTGCGGTACCAGGTGGGCCTTCCGGGGCCGCTTGACCTGGCGATGTTCGTCTTCGGGCCGATCGGTCCCTTCAAGCACGTCGCGCCGTTCCAGGAGGCCACCGTCCGGGAGCTCCGGCAGATTCATGCCGAGGCCGGGGACGACGTGCTGTTCCAGATCGAGGTGCCGGTCGAGCTGGTGTTCATGACCAAGGCGCCGAAGCCGCTGCACGGGGTGCTCTCGCGGTGGCTGGCGAAGAAGGTCGCCGCTGTCGCCGCGGGCGCTCCGGAGGGCACGAACTTCGGGGTGCACCTGTGTCTCGGCGATCTGAACAACAAGGCGCTCGGGAAGATGAAGAGCGCCGCGCCGCTGGTGACGCTGTCGAACGCGATCGTGGCCGCGTGGCCCGCCGGGCGGACGTTGGAGTACATGCACGCCCCGCTGGCGATGGGTGACCTGCCGCCGTCGCCGGAGGAGTCCTACTACCGCGCGCTGAGCGGGATCAAGCTGCCCGCGGGCTGCCGGTTCATCGCGGGGTTGGCGCACGAGAACCAGGACTTGGAGACGCAGCGGCGGTTGCTGGGACTGGTCGAACGACTTGTCGGTGACCGGGTGGACATCGCGTGCGCGTGCGGACTGGGCAGGCGAAACCCTGATCAGGCGGCCAGGGCGATGGACCGGTGCAACGAACTGGCAGAGACGGGCTGATCAGCCGACTTGCATGACGGGGGCGGGTGGCGTACCCCCTGGGGGATGACTACGCGCCCCGTCGTGCTCGGCACCCTGCTGGTCGCGGGAGTGCTGGTGGCGTGCTCGGACACTCCGCCGCCGCCAGCACCGCCCGCACCGACCACTAGTACGACGACAACAACGACTGCCGCGAGCACGGGCCCTCTCGTGTCCATTCAGGACGTGGACCCGAGCATCCTCGTCGAGGCGCGTTACTTCACCGACCACAACTTCGTCGGCGAGCGCATCGAGGGCTATGAGGCCAACAAGTGCCTGCTGACGCCGCAGGCCGCCGAGGGGCTCAAACGCGTGCAGGCCGAGCTCAAGCCGAAGTCGCTGAGCTTGAAGGTCTACGACTGCTACCGCCCGCAGCGCGCCGTGAACCACTTCGTCCGGTGGGCGAAGAACGCGGACACGCGGATGAAGGGCGAGTTCTACCCCACGCTCGCGAAGGACCGGTTGTTCCCGGACGGCTACATCGCCGAGCGCTCCGGACACAGCCGCGGCAGCACGATGGATCTCACGCTGGTCGCCGTGCCTCCACCGCCGCAGGCGCAGTTCCGCGCCGGTGACGGGCTGGTGAGCTGCACGGCGCCGAAGGAGCGGCGGTTCGCGGACAACAGCGTGGACATGGGCACGGGCTACGACTGCTTCGACAAGCTCGCGCACACCGCGAACCCCGCGATCGCGCAGCCCGCGCAGGCGAACCGGGCGCTGCTGAAGTCCTTGATGGACAAACACGGCTTCACCAACTACGCGCAGGAGTGGTGGCACTTCACCCTGCGCGGTGAACCACATCCTGAGACCTACTTCGACCTCCCGGTGCGGTGACCCGGGAAGTCGCTACGTTGCTGACAGGACCTGAAGAGGGAGAGTGCATGGCTGCCGATATCGGCGTGACCGGACTCGCGGTGATGGGCCGCAACCTGGCGCGCAACTTCGCCCGCAACGGCTTCTCGGTGGCGGTGCACAACCGCTCGCGGGCGAAGACCGACGCGCTGGTGTCCGAGTTCGGGCACGAGGGCGAGTTCGTGGGCAGCGCGACGGCGGAGGAGTTCGTCGCGTCGCTGGCCACCCCGCGCAAGATCGTGATCATGGTGAAGGCCGGTGGGCCGACGGACGCGGTGATCGACGAGCTGACGCCGCTGCTGGAGCCGGGCGACATCCTGGTGGACGGCGGCAACGCGCACTTCGCCGACACCCGCCGCCGCGAGGCCGCGCTGAAGGAGAAGGGCATCCACTTCGCCGGGGTCGGCATCTCCGGCGGTGAGGAGGGCGCGCTGCTCGGGCCGAGCATCATGCCCGGTGGCTCGAAGGAGTCCTACGCCGCGCTCGGGCCGATGCTGGAGAAGGTCTCGGCGAAGGTGGACGGGACGCCGTGCTGCGTGCACGTGGGCCCGGACGGCGCGGGGCACTTCGTGAAGATGGTGCACAACGGCATCGAGTACGCCGACATGCAGCTGATCGCGGAGTCCTACGACCTGCTGCGGCAGGGGCTGGACCTGAGCGCGAAGGAGCTGGCGGAGGTCTTCCGCGGCTGGAACACCGGTGAGCTGGACTCGTACCTGATCGAGATCACCGCCGAGGTGCTCGACCAGGTCGACGCGGCCACCGGCAAGGCGTTCGTGGACATCGTGCTGGACCAGGCGGAACAGAAGGGCACCGGGCGCTGGACGGTGCAGACCGCCCTGGAGCTGGGCGTGCCGATCAGCGGGATCGCGGAGGCGGTGTTCGCGCGGTCGCTGTCCGGGCACGCGGACCAGCGCGCGGCGGCGGCGAACCTGCCCGGCCCGAGCGGTGGCCGGGTGTCCGGCGCGGGCGCGGAGACGCTGGTGGAGGACGTCCGGCTGGCGCTCTACGCGTCGAAGATGGTCGCCTACGCGCAGGGCTTCGACCAGATCATCGCGGCCAGCAAGGAGTACGGCTGGGACGTGGACCTGGGTTCTACCGCGACGATCTGGCGCGGCGGCTGCATCATCCGGGCGCGGTTCCTCGATCGCATCCGCGAGGCTTATGACGAGTCCGGTGACCTGCCGTCGCTGCTGGTCGCGCCGTTCTTCGCCAAGGCGCTGGAGCAGGCGCAGCAGTCGTGGCGCCGCGTGGTGACCACGGCGGTGGAACTGGGCGTTCCGACGCCGGGCTTCGCGTCGTCGCTGGCCTACTACGACGGTCTGCGGCGGGAGCGGCTGCCCGCGGCGCTGATCCAGGGCCAGCGGGACTTCTTCGGCGCGCACACCTATCGCCGGGTGGACCGCGAGGGCAGCTTCCACGTGGACTGGTCCGGCAAGCGCGAGGAGAATCCGGCCTGACCCGAAACACCGCGAAGCCGGGCCGTCCTCAGGGCGGCCCGGCTTTCGTTTTGACAGGCTGTGGCGGTGAAGGGACTGTTGTCGATCTTGGCTGCCGCCGCGCTCCTCTGCGCTGGTTGTGGTGGTGGCGGTGCTGGCGGTCGCGGTGGTGAACCCGCGGCGAAGGACCTGTGCGACGTGCTCGGCAAGGCGGACTTCCCGTGGCCCGGCGAGCCGACGTTGCAGCGCACTACGGACTCGGTGGGGCTGACCTGCACGTGGTCGGCGGACGGCTACAGCGTCGATCTGAAGCAGATGCGGGACATGCGCATGGAGCCGTTGCGGAAGGCGTGGAACCTCAAGGAGCCCGCGATGTCGCTCGGCGGGCGTGAGGTGTTCGTGCGGAAGTCCGCCTTCGACCTGCAAGCGGAGGAGCAGCTGGCGGTCGAGTGCCGCGCGGCCATGCAGGACGGGACCGGTTTGGTGACACTGCGGGTGCGCAACTACGACGCCGCCGATCTGTACGGCGATGTCACGAAGCTGGCTGAGAAGGTCGCGGAGCGCATTCCACGATGACCGCCTCGTTGGGCGCGAGCGGTCCCAGCGACGTTCGGTCCACTGTGGAGTAACGCACCCGCCAGGAGCTGTCCAGGTCGAGTTCGGCCGCGGTGGTGCCGAGGTTGGCGGCGACAACGGTGTTCCCGCAACGGTATGCGGTCATTCCGGGAGCCGTGTCCAGCCACGTCGGTTCGGTGCGGCGGAGGTCCGGCAACTCGCGGCGCACGTGCAGCAACCGCCGGTGTGCGTGCAGGATCGAACGCGGATCTTGTTGCTGCACCTCGACTGTGTCCGCCGGAGTCCGGTCGCCGAACGGCAGCCACGCCGTGGCCGCGCTGGTGAAGCCCAGGTTTTCGCTTGCGCACCAAGGCATCGGGGTGCGGGATGCGTCGCGGTTGTGCTCGTGGTTGCCGCCGCGCTTGGCCAGCGGGTCCTGGGCTTGCTCGGCGGGTACGACGCCGTTCACCAGGCCGAGCTCGTCGCCCTGGTAGAGGAAGGGCGTTCCGGGCAGCCCCATGGTCAGCGTGGTGAGCGCGAGCGAGCGGGCCGCGCCGTACCTGGTGGCCGCCCGGCTCCAGTCGTGGCTGCTCTGCGCCCACGACAGCGCGGGGCTCGCGGTGGTGGCGGCCCGGAGCAGGTCGGCCTCGGTTCCACTGTCCACTGTGGATTGGATGAGGCCGAAGTAGAAGTAGGAGTGCAGCCCGTCGCGGCCGGTCAGGTAGTCCGCGAGCGCGCTCGGGTCCACCATGTGCGTCTCCCCGACGAGGAAGGCGCCGTAGTCGTCGGCGATCATGCGCCACCGGCGGTGGATGTCGTGCAGCGCGGGCTGGCCGATGTCGTGCCGGTGGTCGTAGCGGTACCAGTCCGCGACGGCGCCGCCGATCAGCCGCACCCGGTCGTCGGGCAGGCGGGGGTTGTCCGGCAGGTCGGGGTGCTTGGCCAGGTAGTGCGCGGTGTCGACGCGGAACCCGTCCAGGCCGCGGTCCAGCCAGAACCGCATGATCGCCTCGACCTCGTCGGCGATCTTCGGGTTGCCCCAGTCGAGGTCGGGCTGCTCGGGGGTGAACAGGTGCGCGTACCACTCGTCGGTGCCGGGGTCGTGCGTCCACGCCGGGCCGCCGAAGGTCGCGACCCAGTTGTTGGGCGGCTGCCCGGGGCCGCGGCCGGGCCGCCACAGGTAGTGGTCCCGATAGGGATTGTCCTTGTCCGCCTTGGACATCCGGAACCACGGGTGCTCGTGGGAGGTGTGGTTGACGACGAGATCGCTGATCACCCGGATGCCGCGGGCGTGTGCCTCCGCGACGAGCCGGTCCAGGTCGTCGAGCGTGCCGAAGCGCGGGTCGACCGCCCGGTGGTCGGCGATGTCGTAGCCGTGGTCGTGCATGGGCGAGACGTAGAACGGGGTGAGCCACAGCAGGTCGACGCCAAGCCACTGGAGGTAGTCGAGTTTGCCGATCACACCGGGCAGATCGCCCCACCCGTCGCCGTCGCTGTCGCAGAAGGACGGCAGGTACACCTCGTAGCCGACCGCGTCGGCCCACCAGTCGCTCATCGGTCCCCCGCTCCCGTAGTCAGGGGCCGGGTGCGCGCCTTCAGCACCACCAGCACGGAGACCAGGCCCAGGGTGATCACGTTGGTCGCGGCCACCGGCACGTCCTCCAGCACGAGCCCGTAGACCGCCCACATCGCCACCCCGGTGCCGAAGAGCAGCAACCACCCCCAGGAGAGGTCGCCCGCGCTGCGGGTGCGTGCGGTGCGGAGCACCTGCGGCAGGAAGCTGAGCATGGTCAGCGCTCCCGCGGTCAAGCCGAAGACCGTCATCGCGTTCCCTCCGGTTTGTGCAGTACCAGTTTGTGCAGTAGCTGTACAAACTTAGACTACGGAGTATGGGACCCCCCGCACAAGAACGCGCCCGGGATTCGCTGGGCAGCCTGGTGCTCCAGCTGCACACGCTGGGCGGGGTGGCGAGCCGGGCCGAGCTGACCGAGCGGCTCGGCTGCGGGCGCAGCGCGATGGGCTACCTGCTCGGGGAACTGCGCTCACGTGGCCTGGTCTCCATCGACCCCGCGGGCGGACGGACGTCCTCGGCGGACGGTGGGCGGCCCTCGCACTCGGTGCTGGTCGCCGACGACGCGCCGACCGTTGTTGCCGCCCAACTGGGCGTCGACTCGGTGACGGTCGCCCGGGTCGGGCTCGGCGGCAAGGTGCACGCCCGCGTCGAGCGGTCCCTGCGCACGCGCGACACCACCGACGCGCTCGACACGCTGAGCGAGCTGATCACCGAGTTGACTGCGCCGAAGGTGCTCGGCGTCGGCCTCGCGGTGCCGTCGCCGGTCCGCCGCACCGACGGATACGCCGCGGCCGCGCTGCACCTGGGCTGGCGCGGCGTGCCTCTGCGCGAGCTGCTGCTGGAGCGACTCCCGCTCCCCCTGGCGCTGGGCAACGACGCGAACCTCGCGGCCATGGCGGAGTACCGGCACGGCGCGGGCAAGGGCGCGACGCAGCTGCTCTACCTGATGACCGGTCACGTCGGTCTCGGCGGCGCCGTGGTCAGCGAGGGCAGGCTGTTCCTCGGCGCCCGTGGCTACGCGATGGAACCCGGGCACCTCACCGTCGACCCGGCCGGGGCGCCGTGCCCGTGCGGCTCCACCGGTTGTCTGGAGGTCGAGGCCGACCACCGGGGTCTGCTGCGCGCGGCCGGTCGCACCGATCACGCGCTGCACGACGTGCCGGAGGCGGTCGAAGAGGTCTTCAAGGAGGCAGTCGCCGGAGATCCGCGCTGCGGCGCGGCGCTCGACCAGGCCGCGCGCCACCTGGGCAACGGTCTCGCCAGCTTGATCAACTTGGCCGACGCCGACCGGATCGTGCTCGGCGGCACCCTCGGCCGCCTCTACTCGTTGCGCTCGCGGCTCGTGGACGAGCGGGTGACCGGCCGGTCGTTCCTCAACGACGGCGGCGAGATCCCCGTCCTGCCCGGCGCCCTGCCGGACAGCGTGCTGCTCGGGGCGGCCGAGCTCGCCCTGCAACCGCTGCTGGACGATCCGAAGCGCGTCCTGGACGGGCTGGCTAGATAGCGAAGAGGCGCTTTTCGGCCGCGTCGAGCGCCACGCGCAACGCGCCGAGCGCCACGGCGTCGTCGATCAGCTCCGACAGCAGCAGGCGCGGTGGGATGAGGCACAGATCGGAGACACGGGCGGTCAGGCGTTCGAGGAGCGCAGGCCCGCAGTCGGCGATGACACCGCCCAGCACCACCAGCTCCGGGTCGACGGCGAGCGCCATGGTGGCGATGCCGTTGGCCAGGTCCTCGATGAACGCGGTGACCTCGGCCGCAGCGCGCGGGTCGGCGAACACGCGCGCGGGGTCGTGCTCGGACTTGACCATGAAGTCGTTGGCGGCGGCCCACGGTGAGTGCGGTAGCGCGCCCAGTTCGCCCGCGGCGCCGTGGCTGCCCCGGTGCACGCGGCCGTTGATCACCACGCCCACCCCGAGCTTGTGGTCGGCGAGCACGAAGACCACGTCGTCGACGTCGCGGGCGGCGCCGCGCCAGCGCTCCCCCATCGCCGCGGTGTTGGCGTCGTTCTCCACCAGGACGGGGCACGGGAAGTGGGCGCCGAGCTCGCCGGCCACGTCGAGGCCGGTCCAGCCGTCGAGCACCGAGCAGAGCGAGATCTTGCCGGTGCGACCGACCAGTCCGGGGGTGCCGACGGCCAGCGCCCACAGGTCGTCCTTGGTGACTCCGGCGGCCTGGAGGCACTGCTGCGCGGTGCGGCGGACCCGCACCAGGCGTTCGGGGCCGGGCAGGTCGGGGGTCAGCTCGACCCGCTTGCCGCCGACGATCTCGCCGTGCAGGTCGGCGAGGACGGCGTAGACCTTGTGCGGGCCGACGTGGAGGCCGAGCACGTGCCCGGCGTCGGTGCGGAAGCGGAACCGGCGGGCGGGTCTGCCGAGCGGGCGGGTCCCGCCGGAGACGGGCTCGGCCTCGGCGGCCAGCCCGGCGGAGAGCAGCTCCTCGACCGCGCCCTCAACGGCGGAGCGGGAGAGGTCGGTGGCCTTGGTCAGCTCGGTCAGCGTGACCGCGGCGGCGCGGTGCAGCACCCGCAGCACCCTGGCCGTGTTCAGTTTCCGCAGGGCCGTGGCGTCCCCGCCGAGCCCACGCACTCCGTCCACCGGCACAGGCTAGCCGGAGATCACACTTCAGTTACTTCAAGAATTTGTGAATTCTGTGTAGTTTGAGCGGCATGAGGATCGTGATCGTGACCGTGGGCTCGCGCGGCGACATCGCCCCGTACACCGGCCCCGCGGTGCGGCTCCGAGAAGCGGGCCACGAGGTCGTCGTCTCCGCCCAGTCCGCCTTCGCCGGCATGATCGCCGAACTGGGGCTCGGCTACCTCGCGATGCCCGGCGACATGCGCGCCCTGCTGGAGTCCGAGGAGGGCCGCGCCTGGTCGGCGAAGGGCACCGGGCTCCGCGGGGTGAAGGCGCAGCTCGACATCGCCAAGCAGATGATGGACACCGTCGCCGAGGGCGTGATGACCGCGGCGGAGAACGCGGATCTCCTTCTGCTGCAACGAGGTGCGCTGATCAACGGTTACCTGGCGGGCAAGGCGCTCGGCATTCCCACCGCCGCGCTCGAACTGTTCCCCGGTGTGCCCACCGCGGAGTTCGGCCTCGCCGGGCTGGGCGGCAAGGACCTCGGCCGCGTGCTGAACCGGTGGCTTCCCAGGCTCGCGTTGCGCGCGCCGACGCCGCTGGACGCGTCGATGAAGGAGTTCTGCCGCCGTCTCGGGCTGCCGCCGATGCGGGTCGGCCGGGTGCGGCGGATGATGCTCGACGACCAGGACTACCCGGTGCTGCACGGGTTCAGCAGGCACGTGGTGCGGCGCCCGGCGGACTGGCCGCGCGGCACGGACGTGGTCGGGTACTGGTGGCCGGAGCGCCCGCCCGGGTGGACCGCGCCCGCCGAGCTGGTGGACTTCCTCCAGGCCGGTCCGCCGCCGGTGTTCCTCGGCTTCGGCAGCATGGCGCCGGGCGAGGGGGAACGCCTGTCGGAGGTGGTGACGGAGACGGTGCGCCGCGCCAAGGTCCGCGCCGTCGTGCAGGCCGGGTGGTCCGGGCTCACCGCGACCGGCGACGACGTGATGTGCGTGGAGAGCGTTCCGCACGACTGGCTGTTCCCGCAGGTGGCGGCGGTGGTGCACCACTGCGGCGCGGGGACGACCGGGGCGAGCGTGCGCGCCGGAGTGCCGGTCGTGCCCACGCCGGTGCTGGCCGATCAGCCGTTCTGGGCCTCCCGGCTGGCGAAGATCGGCGTCAGCCCGGGCTCGGTGCCGTTCGCGGAGCTCGCCGCCGAACCACTGGCCACGCTGATCACCCGCGCCGTCACCGATCCCGGCTACCGCGCTCGCGCCCAGTCGCTGGCCGAACGCGTGCGCGCCGAGGACGGTGCTGGCGCGATCCTCCGGCTGGTCGAACGCGTGTGACGGTCTTCAAGTACCCCCGACCCCCTCTCCAGCAGTCGTTAACCGCCCCCAACCCCGGCAGCGGCGCGCGGGGGTTGGGGGGCGGTTAGTGGTGATCATCGGCGGGGTGCGTGGTACTTGAAGACGCACGAACTACGGCGGTGGTGGAGGTTGGGGGTCAGCGCCACCAGTCGTCGAACGGAGTGACGGGGACAGCGCGCTTGTGCCTGGTCGCGCGGAACATCGACTCCAGCTTCCGCGCCACCTCGGGGGTGACGTCGAGGCCCTCCAGGTAGTCGTCGATCTCGGCGTAGGACATGCCGAGCGCGACCTCGTCGGGCAGCGCGGGCCGCTCGGCCTCCAGGTCCGCGGTCGGCACCTTCTCCCACACGCTCGGCGGCGCGCCGAGCTCCTGCAGCAGCGCGGCGCCCTGGCGCTTGGTCAGGCCGGTCAGCGGGGTGATGTCGACGCCGCCGTCGCCGTACTTGGTGAAGAACCCGGTGACCGCCTCGGCCGCGTGGTCGGTGCCCACGACGAGCAGGTTGTGCTGTCCGGCGATCGCGTACTGGAGCACCATGCGCTCGCGGGCTTTGACGTTGCCGTGCACGAAGTCCCGCAGCTTCGGCTCGTCCAGGGCGCGCGCGGCTTCGGCGGCGACGACGTCCGCGCTCGGCTTGACGTTCACCGTGACCACGCGGTCGGGCTTGATGAACTCCAGCGCGGTCTGCGCGTCGTGCTCGTCGGCCTGCACGCCGTAGGGCAGGCGCACCGCGACGAAGCTCGCCTCGTGGCCCTCCTCGCGCAGTTCCTCGCTCGCGAGCTGGCACAGCCTGCCGGTCAGC
Organism: Allokutzneria sp. A3M-2-11 16; assembly: GCF_024213555.1. Lineage (GTDB taxonomy): Bacteria > Actinomycetota > Actinomycetes > Mycobacteriales > Pseudonocardiaceae > Allokutzneria. The sequence continues at coordinate 11,435 of NZ_JANAVO010000017.1, forward strand.
GTGCTGTCCTGGCCCCCGCTGATCCCGAGCACGAACCCCTTGGCCGGTGTCGAGCGCAGGTAGTCCTTGAGGAAGTCGATCCGTTGCCGGACTTCGACTTTGGGCACGATGGTCGGCTTGACGGCCAGCTCGGCGAGGATCCGCTCCCGGAGGTTCAGCATCCTCGTACTCTACGACCGCCGCCGGTTGGCCCCCGGGCCGCTCGGGTACCCGGGCGCAATGGTGAAGACGGAGATGCGGATCGCGGCGAGCGCTGAGGACGTGTTCGACGTCCTGGCCGACGGGTGGTCCTACGCGGGGTGGGTGGTGGGCGCCTCGCACATCCGCGAGGTCGACCCGGGCTGGCCCGCCGAGGGCACCCGCATTCACCACAGCGTCGGGCCGTGGCCCCTGCACGTGCAGGACGTGACGCGGGTGCTGCACGTGGTGCACGGCAGGCTGATCGACCTGGAGGCGCGGATGTGGCCGGTCGGCAGCGCGCGGGTGCGGCTGACGCTCACCCCGGCCGGGCCGGACGCGACGGACGTGCTGATGGAGGAGGAGGTCACCCAGGGCCCCGGACGGGTGATCCCCACGCCCGTGCAGGCGATGCTGCTGAAGCCGCGCAACGCGGAGGCACTGCGAAGGCTCGCCGACATCGCCAAGGGCCGGGGGTGATCTCAGGGGCGGAGTACGCCCTTCGGCAGATGGCATGGCATGCGGATGTTCCTAGGTTGACGACTGCTAGCCAGTTGCGACTTAGGAGAAATCCGTGCGGTACAAGGGAATAGCGCTCGCCGCGGCAGTGACGGCGCTCATGGCGGGCGGGGTGGTCATCGCCCAGGGCCAGCCGATCGCGCTGTCGTGGCAGTCCTGCGGCGGGGTCTGGCAGGCGCCGCGCGTGGAGTGCGCGACCATCGAGGTGCCGATCGACTGGGAACGCCCGGGGAAGAAGATCGCGATCGCCGTCGGCAGGCTCAAGCACACGGGATCCGGGCCGAGCCGGGGCGTGGTGCTCAGCGTCCCCGGCGGGCCGGGCGGTTCCGGGATCATGGACCTGAAGGAGCACGAGGCCAGCTTCACCGAGCTGCGGCGGCACTACGACGTCGTCTCCTTCGACCGGCGTGGCCTGGAGCTGTACGACCACCTGCCGAAGGCGTGCCACCAGCGCGAGATGCCGTTGGGCGCGCCCGCCACCAGGGCCGAGTTCGACGAACTCGCCGCCACGAACCGGGCCGCCGTGCGCGCGTGCCGGGACGGCGATCCGGGGAAGCTGATCGACCGGGTGGACTCCGCCGACGTCGCCAGGGACATGGACTCGATCCGGGCCGTCCTGGGACAGGAGCAGCTGCGGATCATCGCGAACTCCTACGGCGGAGTACCTGGCTCGACCTACGCGCGCCTGTTCCCGAAGCGCGTCGCGGCGCTGGTGATGGACGGCACGGTCGACCACGTGTCCACCCATGACCAGGCGACCCAGGAGAGAGTCGAGTCCGTCAAGGAGCGGCTCGGCGCCTTCGTCGACTGGTGCGCCGCCGACACCTCGTGCGCGCTGCACGGCCGGGACGTGCGGGCCGACTGGCGCGGTGTGATCGACAAGGCCGAGCGGGAGCCGCTGCCCGTCCCGGGGACCGACATCACCTACTCCAGCGGTGACCTCCAGTGGGCCGCGGGCGCGTACCTCACCCGGGACGACAAGCGGCGGGAGCTGTCCATCGCCATCGACCAGGCCGTGAAGGGCAGCGCGAAGGTCTTCCACGACACCTTCAGGCAGAAGCCTCAGGGCTCGCCCTGGCTGGTCAGCGTCGAATGCGGTGACGGCATGGCCAGGACCTGGCGGGACCACCAGGACTACGAGCGCGAGCGGAAGGGCGCCGAGGCCGCGCTGCCGGAGTTCTGGGCGTACCTGTTGCGCGGCTCCATGTGCATTGGCACGGACTACCCGGTGAACAACGCCCGCGCCCCGCTGACCGGGACGCCGCTGCCGCCGATCATGGGCGTCCAGAGCTTCAGCGACGGTCACGGGCCGGGCGCGGCCGTGGCGCAGGTCCCCGGCTCCGGGCTGATCCGGTTCAACGGCTACGGGCACACGATGTACCTCACCGGCAACACGTGCGTGATCGACCACGTCAACAGGTACTTCCTGGACGGGAAGGTGGTCAGCGCTACCTGTTGACTCTGGACAGCGTCGCCGCGATCAAGGCCCGGTAGGCGCCGCCCCCGAAACCGTTGCGCAGCAACGCGACGTGGGCCGCCGTCCCGCCGGGTCCGCCGTGCACCGCGCCGCCGGGGTGGGCCGACGCGCTCGCTAGGTAGAGCCGGTCGACCGGCGTGTCCGGGCGGGCCAGCCCCGGGGTCGGCCGGAAGATCAACTGCTGGTGGATGGCCGCCGTCCCGCCGTTGACCGCGCCGTCGACGAGGCTGATGTTGTGCCGCCCCAGCTCTTCCGGGCCCGCGACGTGCCGGGCGATCACCTTCGAGGTGAAGCCGGGCGCGTGCTTCTCGATCGTCTGCTCGACGCGTTCGGCGGCGCGCTGCAACCGGGTCTGGTCCCACTTCTGGCCGCGCGGCACGTGGGTGTAGGCCCAGACCGACTCGGTCCCGCGCGGCGACCGGCTCGGATCGGTCGTGGTCATCTGGCCCAGCAACAGGAACGGGACCTTCGGCGTCTGCCCGCAGGAGAGCTGCGAGCTGAACCGCGCCAGCCCGTTGAGGTCACCGCCGAGGTGCAGCGTGCCCGCGCCCGCGGCCTCCTTCGCGGTCCACGGCACCGGCCCGGACAGCGCCCAGTCGACCTTGACCGTGGAGTCGTCCCAGTGGAAGCGGGTGAGGTCGTCGACCATGCGGGACGGCAGGTGCTCGGCGCCGACCAGCTCCAGGTAGAGGCTCGGCGCGGGGACGTCGGCGAGGACCGCTTTGCGGGCGCGGACCAGTTCGCCGCTCGCGTCGCGCACTCCGACCGCGGTGCCGCGCGCGATGAGGACGCGGTCCACCCTGCGGCCGCAGTCCACCCGCCCGCCGAGCGATTCGAGCCGCCGCACCAGGGCCGCGGTGATCTCACCCGCTCCGCCGACCGGGGCGGGGAAACCGACGTCCTGGCCCAGCATCGCCAGCAGCCAGCCGAAAATCGAGCTGCCCGCCGTGTCCGGGCCGAGGTCGGAGTGCAGGGCGTTGCCCGCGTAGAGCAACCGCGCGCCCTCCCCTGTGAACAGCTCGTTCGTGAGCGCGCGCACCGGCATCACCGCGCGCCGTGCGAACCGGAGCGCGTCGCCGGTGCCCATGCGGCGGAACAACCGTGCGGCCGCGCGGATCGGCGGGAACGGCCGGAAGAGCGCTTCCACCAGGTCATCGCGGATGTGTTGCCACGTCTGGAACTCCGCCCGCCAGGCGTCTCCGTCCGGCTCGGCGAACTGTGCGACCGACTCCGCTGTGCGGTCGACGTCGCGGGAGAGCAGCGCGACCCGGTCGTCGGGGAGGATGTGCGCGAGCACGTCCGGCGCGTGCCGCCAGGCCAGGCCGTGCCGCTCCAGATCCAGACCGGTCATGAACGGCGACACCGCGCTCAACGGGTAGAACGCGCTGCAGAAGTCGGTCCGGAAGCCCGGCGCGGTGACCTCGCCGCTGCGCACCGAACCGCCCGGCTCGTCGGCGGCTTCGAGTACCACGACGCTCCACCCCGCGTCCGCCAGCAGATTCGCCGCGACCAGGCCGTTCGGGCCCGCACCGATCACCACGGCATCGGCGGTGTCACCTGAGTGCGTCACGGCTCTCCTTGGGACTGATGGGTGGGCCTGCCCCACCGTAGATCGCGGAGCCTCCCCGTGGGGCCTTGATCAGGTTTCAGCGGCGGGCTCTGCGCCCCGGCACCGTGGGCCATCCCGCTGATCACCTCGGCGAGCGCGTCCGCGCTGTCGTGCTCGGGATGCCAGTCCAGCTCCGCCCGCGCCCGCGAGGAGAGCACCAGGCACGCCTTGTCAGCGAGCGCCAGCCAGCCCGGGTGCAGCGGTTGCAGCCCGAGCCGCCACGCGGGCCAGGTCAGCCCGGCCAGCGGCAGGAACGGCACCGGGACCCTGATCCCGCCGAGCACCCGGCCGATGTCGTTCGCGGTGAGCACCGGGTCGGCGGCCAGGTTGAAGGCGCCCGTGGCTCCGCGCTCCAAGATCCGCACCAGTGCGGACGCGACATCGTCGGCATGCACGAGCTGAAGCCGCAGTCCGGGCCACAGCGGTAACGGCAGCCAGCGCTTTTTCAGCAGCGACAAGGGAAACAGCGAGCTGAGCAGCCACCGCCGCAACTCCGTCCCCGCGGCGCGCTGCACGACCGACGCCGGGCGTACGCACGCGAACCGGAGACCCGATCCGGCGAACAGGGCTTCGGCCTCCGCCTTGTGCCTGCTGTACGCGCTGCCCTTGACGCCGCCGAGCGGCCAGTCCTCGTCGACCATCGCCCACCTGTCGGCGGGCTTGTACGCGGCGACCGAGGAGCCGAACACCACGTGCGGGACCTTGGCGCGGCGCGCGGCGGCCAGGACGTTCTCGGTGCCGACGATGTTGGTGCGGCGCATCTCGGGATCGTCGGTGCGCGGGTGGATCGCCCAGGCCAGGTGCACCACCGCGTCGGCCCCGGCGAACACCCCGCTCAGGTCCCCCGTGCCGATGTCGCGTTCCGTCCAGTCGGCCCGCGCGTACGGTTCCACCTGGTCAGGGCGCCTGCGCGCGACAGCGGCGACGCTCCACTCCTGTGGGAGGGCCCGGAGCAAGGCGGTTCCCACGTTCCCGCTGGCACCGGTCACCGCGATTCGCATAGGACTGGAGTTTCCCCACGCGGCGCACGGCTAATCAGTGCAACCGGAGCACGGGAACCCCGGTGTCGGGCGTGGTCGGGGCGGCGTCCAGTACGACCAGGCCGATGCCCGCGCCGACCGCGACTTCACCTCGGCGGAAGAGGAATTCCGGATCGTGGGTCCACTCGTCCCGTATCGCGGCGACCTCGCGCGGCCCGGCGGCGCGGGCGAGCTTCGGCCGGTCGCTCGGTGTCCGCGCGGGGAGGTCCGGACGCGGACCCCTGCCGACCTCCAGCGGTTCTCCTGGGAGCAGCCAGAGCGTTCGGCCCTCCGTGCGCAGCCCGGCCAGCAAGCCGATCTGCCCGAGGCGGTCGCTGCGCAGCTCGGTGGAACGACCCCAACGCGGGCACACCGGCTTCGGCCAGGCGTACGGCAGGTCGTCGGGAACGTCGGGGAAGAACCGGCGGTAGTGCTCGGGAGCCTTGCGCACCAAGGCAGATCGGTGCGACAGGTGCACCGCCTCGTCACCGAGCCACGGCGGCACGGCGCCCGCGTCGATCAGCTCGCCCTGATCGGGGACTTCCCCGCCGCTGAACTCCAGCAAGGAGTCCACAGTGGAGTCAGCGTGCCCGCGCGCTCCCCACTCGCGGCACATCTCCACGCCGTAGCCGACGAGTGCCCTGGTGAAACCGCGCCACATGGTGACCGCGGGATGGCGCTTCCAGCCGTATTCGGGCCACACCAGCGCTCGCAGGATCTGCAGCGCCTCCACGCGCTGCTTGCCGAGGCGGCGGTCGTCGAGGACCGCGGCGCTCGCGGCGAAGTCGGCGTGCGGCAGGAACGTCTGCATCCCCGCCGGGTTCCCCAACATCCGCCAGGCATGCTTCGCCCGTTTCGTACTCATAGCAGGATTTGGGAGCGCTCTCTTTCCCGCTATGAGTACGAAACGGGGTTCTCTAGACCACCTCGGCCCGGGTTGGGTGGGGGAGGAGGGTGGGGTGCATGACGTGGATTCTAGCCGCGGATGCCGGGTGCTTCCGCCGCGATCGTGGTGCTGGCGCCGTGGCCGGTGTGCACGACCGTGTCGGGCGGTAGCTCCAGGAGCCGTTTGGTGATCGAGTCGACGATCGTGTCGTAGTCGGAGAACGACCGCCCCGTCGCGCCGGGCCCGCCCTGGAACAGGGTGTCGCCGGTGAACACGACGCCGAGGTCCGGAACGTGGAAGCAGCAGGCGCCCGGCGCGTGCCCCGGGGTGTGCAGCACGTGCACCGCCGTCCCGGCGACCTCGATGACCTGCCCGTCGGCCAGCTCGCCGCCGGGGCGCACGTCCGGGTGGGTCATGTGCCAGAGCACGAGATCGGCCGGGTGCAACAGGATCGGCGCCCCCGTGGCCTCGGCCAGCTCCGGCGCGAAGCGCACGTGGTCGTCGTGCGCGTGCGTCGCGATGATCGCCTTGACGCTGCGACCGCCGATCACGTCCAGGATCGCGGCGACGTCGTGCGGCGCGTCGAAGACGACGCACTCGGAGTCGTCGCCGAGCACCCACACGTTGTTGTCCACGTCGAAGGTCTGCCCGTCCAGCGAGAACGTGCCGGAGGTGACGGCGTGGTCAATGCGCGCTGTCATCAGAAGATCACCACCGAGCGGAGCACGTCGCCGTGGTGCATCTTCCCGAAGGCGGCCTCCACGTCGTCGAGGGCGATCTCCTCGGTGACGAACGCGTCGAGGTCCAGGCGGCCCTGCCGGTAGAGGTCGACCAGCATCGGGAAGTCCCGCGTCGGCAGGCAGTCGCCGTACCAGCTGGACTTCAGCGCGCCACCTCGGCTGAAGAAGTCGATCATCGGCATCTCGATCCGCATGTCCGGCGTCGGCACGCCGACCAGCACCACCGTCCCGGCCAGGTCGCGGGCGTAGAACGCCTGCTTCCAGGTCTCCGGGCGGCCGACCGCGTCGATCACCACGTCCGCGCCGTTGCCGTCGGTCAGCTCCTGGATCGCGGTCACCACGTCGTCCACCGCGCGGGCGTCGATCGTGTGCGTGGCGCCGAACCCGCGCGCCCACTCCAGCTTCCTGGCGTCGGTGTCCACCGCGATGATCTTCGCGGCGCCCGCCAGCCTGGCCCCGGCAACCGCGCCGTCCCCGACACCGCCGCACCCGATCACCGCGACCGAGTCGCCCCGGCCGACGCCGCCGGTGTTGATCGCCGCGCCGATGCCCGCCATCACCCCGCAGCCGAGCAGCCCGACCGCGGCGGCCCGCGCCTCCGGGTCGACCTTCGTGCACTGTCCACTGTGGACGAGCGTCTTCTCGGCGAACGCGCCGATGCCCAGCGCCGGGCTGAGCCGGGTGCCGTCGGTCAGCGTCATCGGCTGCGCCGCGTTGTGCGTGCTGAAGCAGTACCAGGGCCGTCCACGCCTGCAGGCCCGGCAGTCACCGCACACCGCGCGCCAGTTCAGCACGACGAAGTCGCCCGGCTCCAGGCCGCTGACGCCCTCGCCGACCGACTCGACGACGCCCGCCGCCTCGTGCCCGAGCAGGAACGGGAACTCGTCGTTGATCCCGCCCTCCCGGTAGTGCAGGTCGGTGTGGCAGACCCCGCACGCCTGGACCTTCACCACGGCCTCGCCGGGGCCCGGATCGGGGACCACGATCGTCTCCACCGTGACCGGCTCACCACGTCCCCTGGCGATGACGCCCCTGACCTGTTGTGCCACGACCGGGCCTCCAGATTCGTCTCGACGCATGTGGATCTCCGACGACCGTAGCCCCGCCTTCACCGCCCGTCGAGTTCGGCGAGTTCGACGTCGGACAGCAGCCGGGAGCGGATCAGGAACCGCACCCCCTCCGGCGCCTCCAGGGAGAACCCGCTGCCCCGGCCGGGAACCACGTCCACGGTGAGGTGGGTGTGCCGCCAGTACTCGAACTGCGCCGCCGACATCCAGAACGGCACCGGTTCGGGCACTCCCGCTATCTCCAGGTCGGCGAGGTGCACGTCCGCGCCACCCGTGCGGAACTCCCCCGCGAGGTAGCACATGGGCGCGCTGCCGTCGCAGCAGCCGCCGGACTGGTGGAACATCAGCGCTCCGTAGGCACCCCGGAGGCGGCGGAGCAGGATCGCCGCCTCCGGGGTCACCGCGACTCGTGCGACGGACATCAGAAGAAGCCCTGCGCGTTCTCCGAGTAGCTCACCAACAGGTTCTTCGTCTGCTGGTAGTGGTCGAGCATGGCGCGGTGGTTCTCCCTGCCGATGCCGGACTGCTTGTAGCCGCCGAAGGCCGCGTGCGCCGGATAGGCGTGGTAGCAGTTGGTCCACACGCGTCCGGCCTGGATCGCGCGCCCGGCCTTGAACGCGGTGTTGGTGTCGCGGGACCACACTCCGGCGCCGAGGCCGTAGAGGGTGTCGTTGGCGGTCCTGATCGCGTCGTCGAAGTCCTCGAAGCGGGTCACCGAGACCACCGGGCCGAAGATCTCCTCCTGGAAGATCCGCATCGAGTTGTCGCCCTCGAAGATCGTCGGCTGCACGTAGTACCCGCCGGAGAACGCCCCGCCGAGATCGACGCGTTCGCCTCCGATGGCGACCTTCGCGCCCTCCTGCTTGCCGATGTCGATGTAGGACAGGATCTTCTCCAGCTGGTCGTTGCTGGCCTGCGCGCCCACCATCGTCTCGGTGTCCAGCGGGTTGCCCTGCTTGATCTTCCTGGTCCGCTCGACCGCGTCGCCCAGGAAGCGGTCGTAGATGGAGCTCTGGATCAGCGCGCGGGACGGGCAGGTGCAGACCTCGCCCTGGTTCAACGCGAACATCGCGAAGCCTTCGAGTGCCTTGTCGTAGAAGGCGTCCTGCGCACCGGCCACATCGGCGAAGAACAGGTTCGGGCTCTTCCCGCCCAGCTCCAGGGTCACCGGGATGATGTTCTCGCTGGCGTACTGCATGATCAGCCGCCCGGTGGTGGTCTCGCCGGTGAAGGCGATCTTCGCGATGCGGTTGCTGGAGGCCAGCGGTTTGCCCGCCTCCACACCGAAACCGTTGACCACGTTGAGCACGCCCGCCGGGAGCAGGTCGGCGACCAGCTCCAGCAGCACGTGGATCGAGGCCGGGGTCTGCTCGGCGGGCTTGAGCACCACGGCGTTGCCCGCCGCCAGCGCGGGCGCGAGCTTCCACGTCGCCATCAGCAACGGGAAGTTCCACGGGATGATCTGCCCGACCACGCCGAGGGGTTCCTGGAAGTGGTAGGCCACGGTGTCGGCGTCGATCTGCGAGATCCCGCCCTCCTGCGCGCGCAGCACCCCGGCGAAGTACCGCCAGTGGTCCACCGCCAGCGGAAGGTCCGCGGCCAGGGTCTCGCGGACGGGTTTGCCGTTCTCCCAGCTCTCCGCGACGGCCAGCTGTTCGAGGTTCTGCTCGATCCGGTCGGCGATCTTGAGCAGCACACCGGAGCGCTCGGCCAGCGATGCCCCGCCCCAGCTCGCCGCGGCGCCGTGCGCGGCGTCCAGCGCGCGGTCGACGTCCTCGGCGGTGCCCCTGGCGACCTCGGTGAAGACCTCGCCGGTGACGGGGCTGGGGTTGTCGAAGTACTGGCCCTTGGCGGGCGGCACGCACTCGCCGCCGATGAAGTGGTCGTACCGCGAGCGGTAGGACACGATGCTGCCTTCGGAGCCTGGAGCGGCGTAGATCGCCATCTGCTGCCTCCCACGTCTTCGGGGTGAGTGGCGGCGACGCTAGGCGGGGCGACGTTGCAGTCACGTTGCACTTGCGCCGGGCGGGATCGGGGGTCAATCATCGAGGTGATGGCCACCCCGTCTGCCGATCCGGTTGAGAGCGCCCGGGTTCTGGTCCGCGTGCACGAGGCGGTGCTCGGCGGAGGCCGCGCGCCACAGGCTCCCCGCACGGTGATCGCGGAGTCCTGGCGGCGGTCCCTCGACGCCCGCGTGGATCCCGACCGCACCGAGGCGCCGACGGTCTACGCCCAGCGCGAGGTTTCCGAGCTGCGCGCGGCGCATCCGCTGGCGGGCACGCTGCCCGCGCTGCGCGGCCTGCTCCGCGGTCTCGCCGAGGAAGCCGGTCAGATCATGATCGTCACCGACGCGGCGGGCCACATCCTGTGGTGTGAAGGGAACAACGCCGTCCGGCACGCCGCCGAGCGGGCCGCGCTGGCCGAGGGCACGCGCTGGTCCGAGGACGTGATCGGCACGAACGCGATGGGCACAGCGCTGGCGCTGGGCCGTTCGGTGCGCATCCACTCCGGTGAACACCTTGTGCGCAGCTACCATTCGTGGACCTGCGCGGCGAGTCCGGTGCGCGATCCCGACACCGGCGCCGTGCTGGGCGTCGTCGATGTCAGCGGTCCGGTGCACACCGCGCATCCCGCCGTCGCCGCGCTCGTGGAGGCCGCGGCCAAGCTCGCCGAGTCGCAGCTCCAGGCATCGTTGGCGGCTCGCGAACAGCGCTTGCGCGAGCGGAACATGCCGCACCTGTTGGGATTGCGCGGCGAACCGGGTGCTTTGCTGACGCCGACCGGCCGCGTGCTCGTGTCGGCCGTCAGCGGCCTGCCGACGCGCGTGGACGTGTCCGGCCCGGAGATCCGGTTCACCGATGGGCGCACCGGCCTGCTGGAGCCGCTTCACGAAGGCTATCTGTTGCGCGTGCCGACGTCTCCGGGGCCGCGAACTCCACGGTTGTCGTTGTCGCTACTGGAAGATCCCGTCGCGATCCTCGACGGCCGCCGGCACTCGTTGAGCCTGCGTCACGCCGAAATCCTTGCCGCACTGGCGCTTCGGCCCGATGGGCTCAGCGGTGAGGCCCTCGCTCTCGCCACGCACGGCGAGGACGGCAATGCCGTGACCGTGCGCGCAGAGGTGCACCGGTTGCGCGCACAACTCGGCATCGCCTTGGGGCGCAAGCCTTATCGACTCCTCGCAGCCGTCGACGCCGACTTCCTGCGCGCGCGTGCTGCCGCGCGGTCAGGCGATGCCGCGCTCGCCGTGCGGTCGTATCGCGGGCCGCTGCTCCCCCGGTCCGAGGCGCCCATCGTTCGGGCCGAACGCGAGGAACTGCACGCCGCCGTTCGCTCCGCGGCCTTGCACTGCGGGCGGCCAGATGTGTTGTGGGAGTTCGCCCAACACCCGCACGGCGCCGACGACATCGAGGTGCACGAAGTCCTGGCCCGCCTGCTGTCCCCCGCCGATCCGCGCCGCGCTGCGGTACTCGCGCGGCTGCGGGCACTGCATTTGTGAAGGACATCGTCGAACCGTTCCCGTTCGAGTGGATCGCTCTGGTACCGGCCCATACCGGCTCGTATGCGTCCAAGCTGCAAGTCATGGAGTCGGTTCGGAAACAGGTCGGTGCAGCTGCGCGGAACGCTGTGGCCGCTCTCCCGTCCGCTCTGCTCGACGTCGCCGAAGACGCACTCGACCAGACGGCGAGACTGTGGGAACACGCGACCCGGGGAAGCCCGTCCGGGGCCCGCGACGACGTCCACAGGTTGCTGGAGCAAGCCCTGGACACGCTGCACGAGGCACGGCGTCTCATGACGCGCACACCCGAGCGGATCGAGTCCTGGATCACTGGGCTTGGTGGCGAAACTGGTGTCACACCACCGAGCACGGCTCGTCCGGACCTGGCAGAACGCATGCCGACCGCGGCCTCCGCTGAGAGAAGGAACCGGCGCTTGGAGGAACTTCGGGCACAACTTTCCAGCGGGAAGAACGATGTCTGGTTCACCCGCACACAGGCGTTCGCCCGTGAGCGCGGAATCGCACCGCCTGTGGGCATCTGGGACATGGCGAAACACGTTGAGCTGAAGTTCGCGGTACGAATGCGTGACCAAGCGCTTCGGAACGAAGTGATCGTCATCGACAGAGACCCGTGCGAGCCGGTCGTGCCCGGCGGACCATCCTGTGCCACGCTGCTACCCGAGTTCCTGCCCCCTGGTGCGCGGCTCACTGTCATCGTGAGGTCGGGGACACGTTACGACTTCGAAGGGGATCGGTCGTGAGCGGAATCGACGTCATGTGGCGCACGCCCAAAGAGAACGGGCTGGAGACGGTGCGCGTCGTGGTCGAGACGCCCGATGACGTGCGTGCGGTGCTGCGTCGCCTGGAAGACGAGAAGGCGTTGGACGCCAGCGCGGTGCACCGCGACCGGCCACGTGTTCCCCCACGCGACATTCCCGACCACACGGTGCTTTTCGGCGTGCGGGATCAAGTCGGGGCGATCATGTTCTCCGACCGGACGGGGTCATGGGCGACGCTGGGCGACGGCCCGGACGAGGAGCCTGTCTACGCCGAGATCGAGTTCCCGTCGCGGTGCGAGATCCCCGTGCACCGGGTCGAGGCGGCGTTGACGGAGTTCCTTCGCACCCACCAGCGGCCGACCGTCGTGGACTGGCAGCCCGTCGCCGAATGAGGCGCGACGGACACCCGAGCGTCAGACCAAGCGAGCCGGTTGCCAGCTGAGGCAACTGGAGCGACGGCCCGTCACAGCGAACTCCGCCACCGCCGCGCGCACACGATCCAAACGAACGGTTGCGGAGACCGGGAAAAGTGAGCCTCCGACAAGGTCGAAGAGCAGCTGAGGCACGTCTCCGCGTTGCGCTTCGGTGCTCGCGCGACTGCGGACGATCTCCTGACGCGCGGTGGTTGGGGTGTCTTCAAGTACCGCGAACCCCCTCCTGCCATGTCTTCAACCGCTACAGACCGGAGCCAGACCGCGCGACCACACGGGGGTTTGCTGCGGTTAGCGACCGCTGGGCACGGGGTTCGCTGTACTTGAAGACCGGCGTACCGCTACGGGGTCTTTCGGCGCACGGTGAGGACGACGTGGGTGAACAGGCCGAAGACGAGGCCCCAGAACGCGGAGCCGATGCCGAACAGGGACAGGCCGGAGGCGGTGACGAGGAAGGTGACCGCGGCGGCCTCGCGGTCGCGCGGCGTGGCCATGGCGCCGCTGAGGCCGGTGATCAGCGCGCCGATCAGGGCGACGCCGGCGATGGCGGCCACGAGCTCCTTCGGCAGGCCGGTGAAGACGCCGATCAGGGTGCCGCCGAAGGTGCCGACGGCGAGGCAGAGCAGGCCGCAGAACACCCCGGCCGGGTAGCGCTTGCGGGGGTCGGGGTGGGACTCCTCGCCGGTGCAGATGGCGGCGATGATCGCGGCGAGGTTGACGGCGTGGCAACCGAACGGGGCGAGCACGAGCGAGGTGAGCCCGGTGCCGCCGACCAGGAGGCGGTCGCCGGGGCGGTAGCCGCTGGCGTGCAGCACGGCGAGGCCGGGGGCGTTCTGCGAAGCCATGGTGACCACGAACAGCGGAACCCCGATGCCGATGACCGCGGCGACGTCGAAGACCGGAGTTGTCCACTGTGGACTGGCCAGTTCCAGTGTGACACCGCGGAAGTCGAGCCGACCGCTGACCGCCGCGGCGAGCACGCCGAGCAGCAGTGCGACCGGGACGGCGTAGCGGGCGCTGTAGCGCTTGGCCAGCACGTAGCCGACGAGCACGGCGGCGGCGACGAGCGGGCCCTGGCCGAGCGCGCGGAACGCCTCGACGCCGAAGGAGAACAGGATTCCCGCGAGCATCGCCGAGACCAGCGCGTCGGGCACGTACGCCATCAACCTGCCGAACACCCCGGAGAAGCCGACCAGGGTGATCGCCAGCGCGGAGACCAGGAAGGCACCGATGGCCGACGCGTAGGAGTAGTGGCCCATGCTGGTGACGAGCAGGGCGGCGCCGGGCGTGGACCACGCGGTGATCACCGGGACCTTGGTCACCAGGCTGAGCGCCAGGCAGGTGATGCCGCTACCGATGGAGATCGCCCACAGCCAGGAGGTGGTCTGCTCCGGCGTCAGCCGCCCGGCCTGGGCCGCCGTCAGCACGATCACCACGGGACCGGAGTAGGAGACCACGACCGCGATCAGCGCGGCGACGAAGGACGACAGCGAGGCGTCGGAGAAAAAGGGCCGACGGCCTGTCCCTTGTGCGGCAAGAACTTCCTCGGTCATCGGCAAACCCTATGCAGTCCACCCCTGTGCAGTCCACCATGGCCAGTCGAGGGTGATGGTCGACTCAGTCGTCGTACACGATGCCCTTCCGGCGCCGCACGTGCCCGCGCCACCCGGCCAGCACGGTGATAACGGTCCAACCGACGACGCCGATGACCAGACCCTTGAGCCTGCCGCGCGGATCGACGTTGGCGGCGTCCTCCAGTGGCACGACACCGTCCGGGTCGCGGATCACCTCGATCCGGTCGCCCACGCGGTAGCTCGAACCGCTCCCCCGGTACTCCAAGGTCTCCGCGAGTTTGCCGCCCTTGCCGAGGAGGGTGTAGCGGTGGTGCGTGCTCGCCGTGGAACCGGCGCTGTCCGCGGTGATCACCACGCTCTCGCGGATGCCGCGGTCGGCCAGAACCGCCTCGGGCGCGTGCTGGACCGAGCCCACCAGGATCAGCAGTCCGGGCAGGACGGACAGCGCCGCGAGCCACCAGGCGCGGTGGAGCACGCGGAGCGCGATCACGAACACGAGGCACAGCGCGGTACCGATGATGATCGGAATGACGTCGTTGCCCACCGTGGCGTAGGCGAGCCCGGTGTTGCCCGCGGCGATCACCCAGCCGAACACCATCACCGTCAGCGCGGCCAGCACCGAGTTCGTGTCACGCACTCGAACAGCATAGAAGCCGCGCGCGCTTTCCTTGCACAGCAGGGGCACTTCACATTCGGAACAAGCCGAATTGACACACCGTGACGTCGAGCACCCGCCACAGATCTCCCGGGTGGCCACCGCGAGCCGTGTCGCGAGCAGTTTTCCCGTCAGCACCAAAGGATTCTCACCAATCCGAGCGGTAGTGCCGCGGAGCGCCGAGGCTTGCTCCTTCGCGGACCCGCCATTCGTTGTTCGCACATCAGCGATTCCGAAACCCCCTTCCCTCACCGGGGTTCCGTGAACAGCATGGGCACCCCCTGGCCGGCATCACGTTTCGGAGTCCCCGATGTCCAGAGCAGCCCTGCTCGCCGCCGCCCTGATCGCGGGCGCCGCCGTCACCGCGCCGCATGCGGGCGCCGTGACCGAACCCCCGACGAGCTGGCCGATCGCCTTCGCGGACGAGTTCGACGGCACCGAGATCGACCGCGACCGGTGGACCATCCACTCCAATGCCGAAGGCGACCGATGCCTTGGTAACAAAGGGAACAACGAGCAGCTGGAGTGGCACACCTGGAACGCGCTCGCCCTCCGCGACGGAAAACTGGTGATGACCGCCCGCAAGGACAACCCGGAGCCGGGTTACGAGTGGTCCGGAGCCCTGATCACCACCGCGCACGGCTGCGGCAAGGGACCGGCCCGGGAATTCCAGGTCCAGGCCGGTGACTACGTCGAGACGCGGCTGAAACTGCCCAAGGACAAGGGTTTCTGGCCCTCCACCTGGACGTGGGATGGCAGCGGCAAAACAGAGCAGGACAACTACGAGTACTACAGCGACAACCCGTTCCGGCTCTACTTCACCAACCACCAGAGCCCCGGCGGGCAGTGCCAGCACCAGAACCCGGTGGACCTGACCCAGGACTGGCACACCATCGGGCAGCTGCTCGGGCCGGACGAGACGGTGTGGTTCCTCGACGGCAAGGAGGTCTGCCGCCAGGGCTCGTTCGCCGGAAACGGGGCCCTGGTGCTGGACATGTTCGTCTACTCCAAGATCCCGCCGGAGGTCACCGAGGGCTCGATGGAGATCGACCACGTGCGCGTCCACCGCAAGTAGGGAGATCACGACAGCGGGACCAGCGCGCGGACGGTCGTGCCGCCGGGACCGCTGTCGATCTCGCAGCCGCCGCCGACCGCGCGGGTGCGCTCGCGCAACGAGTCCAGGCCGACCCCGAGGCCGAGCGGCTCGACGATCCCGGTCCCGTCGTCGCGCGTCTCCACGACGATCCACTCCTCGCCGACCGAGACCCGCAACGCGATCGACCGCGCACCGGCGTGCCGCGCGGCGTTGGCCAAGGACTCCGCCGCCACGTGGAACACCACCTCCTCGTGCACCCCGGGCAGCGGGTCCGGCAGGTCGCACGTCACCGGCGTCTCCGTGGTGGACAGACGGCGGCACAGCTCCACCAGCGCACCGCGCAACCCGTGCTCCTCCAGCAGGAGCGGCCGTTGGTTCCTCGTCACACGGCGGAAATCGGCCACGATCTGTCGCATGTGGACCATCACGGAGGCCAGCAACGCCCCGGCCTCCGAGCGCGGTGGCACCATCGTCCGCACCGCGCCCAGCTGCAACGCCACCCCGGCCAGCGCCGGACCGAGACCGTCGTGCAGATCCCGCCGCAGCCGCAGCCGCTCCTCCTCGACACCGCGTTCCAGGCGCTCCCCCACCAGCACCGTGCCGATCACCGCCGCGGTCTGGTCGACGATCGGCTCCAACGCCGCGATGTCCAGCTCGTCCAACGTTTCCTGACCCGAGCGCGGCCACACCGACAACCGGCCGGACTTCCCGAGCGCGAACACCGTCGGCTCCGCGTCCGCGGCACCGACGCCCGCCAGTTGCCTGCCGTCGACCTCGATCGTCGCGGCGGGCAGGCGCAACACGCTCACCACCGTCTGGCACACGGCGAACGGGATCTCGTTCGGCGGCACCCCTTTCAGCCGTCGTGGCAACGCGCGCAGCAACCGGTACGGCTCCGCTCGATCCCCGTAGAAAGCCCGGTCGACGCGACGGCGCACAAAACGCACGGCATCGCGCAGCCCGAACCCGGCCACACCGGTGGCCAGAGCGACCACCAGCGCTCCCCAGGAAGCCGCACCGGGGAGCACCCTCGCCAGCAACGCCGTCACCAAGAGGTAGGACAGCACCAGACCACCGATGACCGTCACCACGATGACCGTGGCGCGTGCGGCGCGGTCGAGCTGGTACAGCCGCGTCCGGGTGAGGACGAACCCCAGCACGGGCAGGCCGACCAGGACGACCAGTCCGCGGCAGGTCAGGAAGAACTCGTCGGGCAGGACGATGACCGACGTGACGTAGGACCGCGTCGCGAACCAGGTCTCCAGCGAGAAGGCCAGGTAGATCAGCACGGAGATCACCAACGCGACGGCGATCTGCCTGCGGGCGAACCGTCCTGCCCGGCGCAGCCTGGAGAACAACGACACCAGGCACAACGCCCACAGCAGGTAGTGCGTCACCGCCGCGATCTTGAAGGCCGCGTCCCATGGCGAGTCGAGCCCGTGCGCGGGCCCCTGGCCGGGAACCGGCACCGACGACGACGCCAGCGGCACCGACGCCAGCACGATCAGCAACCCGGTCGACGCGACGACGGGCAGCGCGACCAGCACCGGCCGCCACCGCCTGCCCGGCAGCCTGCCGTCCGGGAAGAGCAGCGCCAGCGCGGGGAACACCACGACGCTGGTGAAGTTCAGCGTGATCCAGGTGACGAAGATCGCCACCCGGGCCCAGGGCGGCAGCTCGAACAGCATCGCCGCGCTGAGCAGCGGGTAGCACGAGGCCGTGACCCCGGCCGTGAGGAACAGCCACGCCAGCGGCTGCCTCGGCCGGCGCGTGACGACCAGGGCACCCATCACCGAGAACGCCAGCCCCTCGACCGACTGCTCCACCATCAGCGCCCAGAACCAGGCGGACCGGGCCGGGCCGCCCGTGGCCCACGCGTACGCCGCCCAGGCCGCGACGGTCGCGACGACGCAGCCGAAGCTGATGGCGGTGGCGAGGGCCGTGGCCCGGCCGGAGAACCGCTCCCCCTGCATGCCACGACCTTAGAACCGGCGGCAAGGAGGAGCGGTTGACCAGTCGAGTCGATCCCGTTTCCGCGATCGCGGCGCTGCGTGTTAGATGCACGGCATGAGCCTCAAGCCCGGCCGTGCGCTGCTGCTGATCCTGCCGCTGACCTTGGCCTTCACCGCGTGCAGCAGCAGTCAGGACCAGTTCGCGAAGGAACTCAAGGCAGCCGGTTTCACCACGGTGGGCGAACCGAGGACCGACACCGAGAAGAAAACGAAGAAGGTCGGCAAGCGAACGGTCAAGTCGTCCCAGAAGATCATCGAGATCACCGTCCGCGTCAAGGGCTGCGATCTGGAGTTCGCCAAGGCCGCGGACAGCTCCGGCTATTGGCTTGACGAATTGCACGTCAACGGGCAGGAACCGGACTGGCCGGAATACCCGGAGAACCTGCGCTACGCCGATGCGGTCGCCCTGCTGGGCAGTGGAAAGCCGAAGCCGCCCGGATTCGCGAGCTGTTACCGGCCGTGACGCGTGTTCGACCCCGCCAACCCTCACGCTTGAACGCTCGTCAGCAGGTGCGACCGGCGTAGTGCGCCCCGCGCACCTGCAGCACGCTGCCCAGGTAGTGGTCACCGCGGCCGACGCACTTCTCGTAGTCCGGCGCGAGGACCGTGTTCACGTAGATGACGACGCGGCCCCCGCCGCAGTGGTTGTAGCGCGCTTCCTCGACCTTCTTGTAGTAGCCGCACGGGGCCGCGGACGCCTCGCCGGAAACTGCGACCGACATCCCGAGCACCGCTCCGGTGATCGACAGCACGGCGACGGCATGACGAACAAAACTCATCTTTTTCCACCTTGGAAAATAGGAAACAAATACACAAACTGGCGAATGTGCCATTTCCAAGCTGAATGAGGGTCACTTCGAAGTCAACGCGTTCGAGCCGCCGCCAACTCGGACACGCGCAGGCCCTTGGCGTCGCAGTAGCCGCGCAGGGTCAGCGCGAGCTGCCCCGCGTGCCGCTCGTGCTTCTCCCGGCGGGCGAACTCGATCACCGCGCGCAGGTTCGGCAGCTCGCGGTCGAACCACGTCACCCCGTTGCCGACGAAGGCGATCACCGCGTCCGGCACCGGGGTGAACCGCGCCCGCCCGGTGATCTGCCGGTCGGCCTCGTTGGCGGAGTACAGGTAGTGGTCCAGCAGCCGGACCGCCGCGGCGGGCTCGTCGGGCTCGTCGAGGCCGAGCGCGTGCTCGCGGAGCAGGTCGTGCAGCCGGTAGCGGCCCGGAACATGTTGCTGCACAAGGTGAACGCCGAGCAAGGCCTCCAGCGTGTCCTCGGCGTCGTCCACCGAGACGTCCAGCAGCGCGGCCGCGGCGTGCGGGGTGATGTCGACCCCGGGATGCCTGCCGAGCAGTCGGAAAGCACGGCACAGCAAGGGCTCCAGCGCTTCGCAGGAGACCGCTAACGCCGTGGAGCCCTTGCGCAGCCTGATGACCAGCTCTTCATCCGTCCACTTAGGACAGATCGCTCCGACGAGGCGCAACGCGAGCGGGAGATAGCCGCACAGCCCGGCGACGGCGCCACCGTGCGCGGAGCGGCGACCGGCCGCGCGTTCGAAGAGCTCCACCGCCTCCGGCTCCGGCAGCGGGCCCAGCGACAACGCGGCCGCGTCGAGCCCGGTCGGCCGCTGCCGCGCGGTGATCAGCGTCAGGCAACCGGGCGCACCGGGGAGCAGCGGCCGGAGCCGGTCGGCCTCGGCGGCGTTGTCCAGCACGAGCAGCACCCGCCTGCCCGCCAGCCGCGCCCGCCAGGCGGCCGCGCGCTCGCCCAGCTCGTCGGGGATGTCCTCCGGGGCCGCCCCCACCGCGCGCAGCAGCGACTCCAGCGCGTCGCCCACGGACACGGCATTCCCTTGCAGGTCGAGGAAGAGCTGCCCGTCCGGGTACCCGGCGGCGAGCAGTCGCGCCGCGCACGAGACGAGCGTGGTCTTGCCGACGCCAGCCGCCCCGTCGACGGTGAGCACGCTCGCGCCCTCGGACACGGTGTCGGACAACCACTTCAGCTCGCGGTCGCGACCGGTGAAGTCGGTGGGCACGCGCGGCAGGTCGGTTCGCGCCGTCCACGTGCGCTCCACCACGGGCGGGGCACCGCGCAGCACGCGTTCGTGCAGGTCACGCAGTTCCGATCCGGGCTCGACGCCCAGCTCGCCGACGATCCGGGCGCGCGCGTCGCGGAAGGTCTCCAGCGCCTCGGCCCGGCGGTCCGCGTGCCAGAGCGCGAGCATCCGCAGCTCCAGCAGCTTCTCGTGCAACGGGTGCGCCGCCAGCAGGTCGCCCACGTCGGCCAGCACCTCACCGGCCCTGCCGAGCCGCAGCTGCTCCTCGCCGAACCGGCACCGCGTCAGCAGCCACTGCTCCTCAAGGGCTTCCCGCGTCCGCTGCGCCCACTCGCCCTCGATCCCGGCGAGCGGCGGGCCGCGCCGGAGGGCGAGCGCCGGGCCCAGGTCCCCGGCGGCGACGAGCGCGCGGAACCGCACCAGGTCGACGTGCTCCGGCTCGATCGCCAGGCGGTAGCCGTCGTTCTGGAACACCAGGACGGAGGCGCCGTCGGCACCGGCCGCGACGAGGACCCGCCGCAACCGGGCGACGTAGGTCTGCACGAGGTTGCGGGCCCCGGCGGGCGGGCGGTCCGCCCAGACCCGGTCGACCAGCGCGGGCACGCCGACCACCCGGTCCGCCTCGGCGGCCAGGATCGCCAGCACGCACTGCTGGCGCGCGGGCCCGACCTGGACCGCGCGATCGCCGTCGCGGACCCGGACCGGACCGAGCAGGTCGATCTCCATCGCCGTCCCCCAAGTGATCAAGCCGAGTTTTCCGCGTCGTCACCAGGCGGTCCAGCGTTGTTACAGCTCCGTTCCAGCGCATTTGCCCAATCTCTGCCGCGACTTAACGTGGGCTGGGCAGACCGACCAGCACCAGCAGCCCGACGAGCACGGCGGTCACGTACAGCGAGGCCCCGGCCAGCGGGCTGACCGCGACGAGCACCGCGACCACCGGGAACGCGATCGCCAGGGGTGAGCGACCGCGCGGCAGGACGTGCAGCGCCCACACCCCGAGCAGGTACGACGCCACCGGGACCGCCGTCGCCATGCCCGCGGCGAACTCCGGGACGCCGTCCGCGCCGGTGCGGAGATCGACGGCGACTTCGAGGCCCGCGCCGACCGCCCCGGCCGAAGCGAAGATCACCAGGTGCCCGTAGCCCCACCGCAGCGAGGCGTTCAGCGAGGTCAGCAGGTCCTCGGCGGGCTTGTCGAAGTACAGCCACCACAACGAGAACACGATGACCAGCCCGGCCGCCGCGACCCCGAACAGGCTCACCGAACCGTGGCCCTCGTCGATCGCCGACCGCACCGCGTTGGTGGCGGCGAGGATCGACTCACCGAGCACGATCAGCGTGAACAGGCCGTAGCGCTCGGCGATGTGGCCCGGGTGCCACGGTGTGGTCGCGCCGCGCTCCGCGAGCGCCGGGACCGCGATCTCGGCGAGCAGCAGCACGAAGAACGCGGGCAGCAACCACTGCTGCGGCAACGCCAGCCGGACGAGCCAGCCGATCTGCACGAGGGTGATCCCGGCCGCGTAGCGCAGCGCGGTCCGCCGCCGCTCGGGGTCGGCCTTGGCGGCGCGCAGCCACTGCGTCACCATGGCCAGCCGCATCAGCACGTAGCCGTAGGTGATCACCGTGAAGTCGCCGTGGTCCAACGCCTGCCCGACACCCGCCGCGAGCACAAGCGCGCCCGCGATCTGCACGAGCGTCGTCACCCGGTAGGCCGTGTCGTCGGTGTCGTAGGCGGAGGCGAACCAGGTGAAGTTCATCCACGCCCACCAGATCGCGAAGAACACCATCGCGTAGCCGAGCACGCCCTGACCGGCGTGGTGTTCGACGACGGCGTGGTGCAGCCCCGCCGCGGCCTGGGCGACGGCGACGACGAAACACAGGTCGAACAACAGCTCGAGCGGGGTCGCGGCGCGGTGCGCCTCGTTCGCCCCGCGCGCCGTCATCGGCCGGTACCAGGTGGTCACGTGCTCCTCATCCCGCTTCGTCGGTGGTGGAGTGGGCGGCGCCGACCGGCTTGGACTCCGGCGACCCGCGCTGCCGCAGGTACACGCTGAACACCGCCATCGACCCGATCGCGAGGAACTCCGACTGCCAGTTCTGCAGGCTGCGGTTCCAGAAGTCGGCCGTGCCCAGGTACTCCGCCCACGGCACCGGGTCCTCCAGCATCGCGAGCTGGTCGGCGTTGTACGCGCTCACCCCGGCGACGGACTGCACCAGCCACGACAGCAGGAAGATCCCGCCCATCACCAGGCCGAGGGAGTTGGAGAAGACCCTGGTCCGCCAGCCGCCCGCGTGCGCCCACTTCGGCGCTTCGGGTCCGGCGTGCGAGCCGACCTGCTGCTTCTGGTCGGACTCCAGCCCGATGTCCCGCGGTGGCTTGGACTCCGGGGAGCCGCGCTGGATGAGCCAGACCGTGGCGATGATGTAGAGGAAGAACTGGAGGTACTCCGACTGCCAGTTCTCCGCGACGTCCACGGCGAACTCCGAGGACGCGAGGTAGCGGAAGAAGCCCGGTTCGGCGCCGCCGTCCGCGAGCCGCCGCTGCACCAGATCGGCGTACCCGGCGAAGGCCTGGCCCCCGAGCGCGCCGAGGAAGAGCAGGCCGAAGAAGACGCCAACACCGTTGTCGCGCAAGAACTTCATCGGCCGAGCACCCCCAGCACGAAGAAGAACACCAGCGCGCCGATGACGATGATCAAGTACGCGGAGAACATGCCGCGGGAGATCACGACCCCTCCAGCACGCAGTCGTAGGGCTGGTCGCCGCGCGGGGTGCAGCCCGCGCCGGAGATCCGCCAGCCGTGGGCGAACTCCCGCAGGAACAACGTGTCGCCGCCGGTCCGGACCTGCGCGGCGTCGCCCCACACCTCGACCTCGCGCACCGCGGCCGAGGGGAGCTTGAGCGTGCCGAGCGCGATCGCACAGCCTTCCGGCCGCAGCGCCTCCATGCGGCGCAAGGTCTTCGGCGTGAGCAGTTCGCACGCGGCCTTGGCGTCGCCCTTGGCCAACGCGCCGACGAACGCGTCCGCGGCGGATCTGACGGAGTCTGTTTCCGAGTTGGACACTGAGGCACATCCGCTCGCGAGGACCGCGGCGGCCACGGCGATCACAACCCTGGAGCCGGGCACCGTCGCACCCTAACCAGGCTGTCGCGATCCGGCGCGCTGAAGTTCTTCGGCGGCGCCCCGCAGGTCCCGCACGAGATCTTGGTAGGCGGCGTCCCGATCGGGAGCGCGGAGCACCGCCGAGGGGTGCTGCGTCGCGGTGACGCGGGCCGGGAAGTCAGGCAGGTCAAGGATTTCACCGCGGTGCTCGGTCAGCTTGAAACCGGGCCCGAGCAACGACTGCGCCGCCGTCGCGCCCAGGCAGACCACGAGCGCGGGGCGGATCGCGGCGAGCTCGGCGACCAACCACGGGCGGCACGCGACGGCCTCGGAGCGCGTCGGCTTCTTGTGGATGCGGCGCTTGCCCCGGGCCTCGAACTTGAAGTGCTTCACCGCGTTGGTGACGTAGGCGCGTTCGCGATCGATGCCCGCCTCTTCGAGCGCGCGGTCGAGCAGGCGGCCAGCGGGCCCGACGAACGGCTCACCCGCGCGGTCTTCCTGATCACCGGGCTGCTCGCCGACGAAGACGGCGTCGGCCGAGCCGGGCCCGTCGCCGAACACCGTCTGGGTCGCGTCACGATAGAGGTCGCAGCCCTCGCAAGACGCCGCCGCGGACCTCAGTTCACCGAGGTCGGCGGTGTCCGGCGGCTGCGCTCCGGGATGCTTCACCACGCCTGGGGCATTGCCCCGCGCGCTATCTCCGAAACATCAGCACCAGGACGCGCAGCACCAGGACGACGCTGATCAGCAGCAGGTTGTAGCCGAACAGCGCGTACAGGCTCACCGACGACGTCACCATCGGTCCGCCCGGCGTGCCCAGCAACATCACCGCCATGATCCCCGCCGTCGCGCCGAGCACCGTGAACAGCACCTGGTGCAGGAGAGCGGTCACGTGCGAGCGGTCGCGCTCATCGGAGAACAACCGGATGTTGACCGTGAGACGGCCGTTCTCCACGGCACCGGCGATGCGCTCGACGCGACGCGGCAGCCGCCGCAGCATCGGGAGCACGGCCGCCGCCTCCTGGATCACCGCCTCCTTCAGCGAGCCCGCGTCGAGCTGCTCGACCACGTAGCCGCGCGCGAACGACCTCGCCTCGGCGACCAGGTCGAAGCCGGGGGCGAGCTGCGCCAGCGCACCCTCCACAGTGGCCAGTGCGCGGAACACCGCGGCCACCTCCGGCGGGATCGACAGGCGGTGATCGGTGATGATCCGGAACAGGTCGGTGAACATCCGGACGCTCCGCACCGACCCTCCGCCCAGGTGGCGGGCCATGAACTGGCCGAGCGCGCGTTCGAGCCGCTGCTCGTCGATCTCGTCCGGCCGTGGCGCGATCTCCAGCAACGCGTCCCCCGCCGCGAGCGGGTCGCCGCGGTCCATGGCCAGCAGCAGCCGCTGCAACGCCGCCCGCAGCGCCGCGTCGAGCCTGCCGACGGAGCCGAAGTCCAGCATCCCCAGGCGTCCGTCGCGCAGCAGCAGCACGTTGCCCGGATGCGGGTCCGCGTGGAAGACGCCGTCGATCATGATCTGCCGCAGCAGGCACTCCACCAGGGTTCTGGCCAGCTCCCGGCGGTCCAGCCCGGAGGCGGTGATCTCCTTCTCCGCGGCGCCGAGCTGCACGCCGTCCAGGCGCTGCATCACCAGGACGCGCTCACCGCACAACGGCTCGTGCGGCACGGGATAGACGACAGCTCCGCCGGAGTTCGCCGCCACCGCCCCCATGTTCGCGGCCTCGATGCGGAAGTCCAGCTCCTCGCGCACCGCGTCGGCGAACCCGGACGCCAGCTCGCGCAGCCCGAGCGAACGACCCCATTTCGTGCGCAGCTCCAGGGTCCGCGCGAGCCGGTCGACGATGTCGATATCCCGTTCGACCAGGTCGCGGGTGCCCGGCCGCTGCACCTTGACCACGACCTCCTCGCCGTCGTGCAGGCGGGCCACGTGCACCTGCGCGATCGAGGCCGCCGCCAGCGGGGTGCGGTCAAAAGACGCGAAGATCTCGTCCACCGGCGCGCCGAACTCCTCGATGAGCACCGCTTCGACCTCGGCCCACGGGGCGGCCGGGACCTTGTCGCGCAGGCGGCTCAGCTCGGTGACGAACTCCTCCGGCAGCAGGTCGCGCCTGGTGGACAGGATCTGGCCGAGCTTGACGAAGGTGACCCCGCCGTCCTCCAGCGCTCCGCGCAAGGACCTCGCGAGCGTCGTCCGGCTCTGCTCGGTGCGGTCGCGGCCACGCAGGTAGGGGCCGAGGCCGTGGCGGATCGCGATACGGGTGATCTGCGAGTACCGGCGCGCGCGACGGAACCGCCCGCCCAGGCCGCGCAGCCACTCCAGCGGCGTCGGCAGCGAGCCGGTCGGCACCAGCGCTGCCGACACCGCGAGGAAGACCATGCCCGCGAGCACGGCGCAGCCCGTGGCCAGGATGAAGAACCAGAGGATGGTGTTCTGGTCGTCGCCCGGAGCCACCGCACCGCGCATGGCCTGCGCGATCGGCATCGCCAGCAGGTAGGCGAACAGTCCCGCGGCGAGCGTGCGCACCGTGCCGAAGGCGGTTCCGAGCAGGCGGCGCACGGCCGCGGCGAACAACAGCACCATGCCGAACACGGCGAGGCCGATGAAGACCTCCGCGAGCAGATCCACGGCCGAAGTCTAGGTATTCGGTCGTGTCCTGTACTCGAATCACCCCAACGTGAAGCCCCCTGATCGGTACGGTGTGTCGGGTGCGCGTGATCTTTCCCCGGCTCGGCTCACCCGTATCGCCGACTCAAGTCATCACCCGATGAGGGGAAGCGGCGCGCAACGGCCACGAATGGTGCTCGGCTGCGTGTTCCTCGTGCTGCTGTTGCTGGTGGCCGCGACGAAGCTGGTGTACGTCCAGGTCTTCCAGGCCGAGGCGCTCTCCGCCAAGGCCGCGCGGCAACGCGCGACCCCGCTGGACATCCCGGCCCAACGGGGCTCCATTGTGGACAGAGCGGGCCGCCCGCTGGCGTTCAGCGTGGACTCGCGGGTTCTCTACGTCGTCCCGCAGCGGCTGCGGGCGAACTGGCAGAAGGCCAGGGACAAGCGGCCGGACAAGACCCCGGACTTCGAGACCTTCACCGCGCAGATCGCCGACACGATCGTCCGCGCGGCCGGGGACGGCGCGAACCGGGAGCAGGTCCTGGCGAAGCTGCGCGGGGGCGGCCACCGCGAGGAGCTGGCCGAGAACATCGGCCCGGCCACCGCGTGGGAGATCACCAGCGCCTTCCCCGACATCGGCTCGGAGTACCGGGCGGCGCGGGTGTACCCGAACGGGTCGCTCGCCGCGAACGTGATCGGCACGACGGTGTGGCGCAAGGACCAGAAACCCGCGGGCACCCGCGGCGTCACCGGCCTGGAGAGCTCTCGCGACCAGGTGCTCGCCGGGCGCACCGGACGGCGGATCGTGGACACCGAGCAGGGCCGCGACGACGTGGTGATCCCCGGGACCGAGCGCGATCTCGAACCCGCGACGCCCGGCGCGAGCCTGGAGCTGACGCTCGACATCGACGTCCAGTTCCTGGCCCAGCAGCTGGTCACCGAGCACGCCAGGCGCCTGGGCGCGCACGACGCCGCCGTGCTCGTGCTGGACGCCAAGACCGCCGAGGTGCTCGCCATGGCAACCGAGCAGAAGATCAACACCGCCGTCTCCGTCCCGTTCGAACCGGGCGGGACCGCCGCGCTGATCACCGCCGCCGGAGCCGTCGAGGACGGCACCCTCGGCCGCGACCAGACGCTGACCGTCCCCGAGCGCGTCCGCGTCGACGGCGTCGAGGTGCGCGACCAGCACGGCCACGCCACCCAGGACTTCACCCTGGCCGGTGTGCTCGCGCGGTCCTCGGACGTCGGCACCGTGCAGACAGCGCGCAAGCTCGGCGACGACCGCTTCGCCAACCTGGTCTCCCGTTTCGGCCTCGGCGTGCGCACCGAGATCGGGCTGCCCGGCGAGAGCGCGGGCCAGCTGCCGCCGCGCGAGCACTGGTCCGCTTCGACCCTGGCCCGCCTGCCGATCGGCCACGACGTGTCGGTGACGCTGCCCCAGCTCGCCGGGATGTACCAGGCGATCGCCAACGACGGCCTCCGCGTTCCGCCGCGCCTGGTCCGGGCCGAGACCAAGCAGAACGGCCACCGCGTCGAGCTGCCCGGGCCCACCGGTGTCCGGGTCGTCAGCCCGCAGACCGCCGCGACCGTGCGCGGCATGCTGCGCGCCGTGGTGCAGGACGCCCCCGGCCAGAAGGGCACCTCGCCCGTCGCCGCCCTGCCCGGCTACCAGGTGGCGGGCAAGCCCGGCACGCGCACGCAACCGAGCGGCCAGCGCGCGTGGAACTGCTTCGCCGGGATGTTCCCCGCCGAGTCCCCGCGCTTCGTGATCGCCACGATGGTCGACGCTGCCGAGACCGACGCCGCCGCCCGCCTGTTCCGCGAGGTCGCCGACTACCTCGCCCAGCGCTACCACGTGCCCATGGCCAAGGAGCGCGCTCCGGTCCAGGATCTGGTCGCGCCCCGGTAAATCCGAATGTGCGCCGCCGGGGTGGTGAGGCATCCTTGAGGCATGGCTACCGATCTGACCGTCACTGCGTCGCTGGTGATCCCCGGCGTCGAGCTGGCTGAGCGGTTCTCCCGCTCGTCCGGCCCTGGCGGCCAGTCGGTCAACACCACCGACAGCCGCGTCGAGCTGTCCTTCGACGTGGCCACGTCGTCCGCGTTCACCTCCGAGCGCCAGCGCGAGCGCGCCCTCGACCGCCTCTCCGGCCGCTTGGTCGACGGCGTGCTCACCATCGCCGCCTCCGAGCAACGCAGCCAGCTCCAGAACCGCCACGCCGCCCGTGACCGTCTCGCCTCCCTGCTCCGCGAGGCGATCGCCCCGCCTCCTCCGCCTCGCCGGGCCACGAAGCCCAGCCGTGGCGCCCGCGAACGCCGCCTCACTGCGAAGCGCCAGCGCTCCGACGTGAAGCGCGGGCGTGGCCAGGTGCGCCACACCGACTGACTCCCAGCTGTTTCCGGCTGCTTTCCGGCGTGGGGTCGGCTTGACCTGGGGCCCCTTGCGCGTGCCCTTGGGCCTCTCGGGGGCACGGGATGAAACCCCGGCCCTCGCGGGGGAGCGTATGGCACGCGCACCCCAGGTAAAGCCTCGGTTGCGTTGCGCCCCTTGCCTTCCAGCCTGCGCCGGGGCGTCCGTCCACTCTGGACGCCCCGGGGTCTATAGCTTCAGCGGGCAGTCCACCCTGATGTTCCGCAGAGGTTCCTGGTCAGGGTCGATCCACTTCGGTGGGATGAACGCCGGTATCCCGTGGTCGAAAATGATCTCCCAGTCCTGATCATGGATCACATGGTGGTGATGCACGCACAGCAGGACGAGGTTGTCGAGATCGGTCGGGCCGCCGTCGATCCAATGCACCACATGATGAGCTTCTGTCCACGAGGGTGGCCGATCACATCCGGGGAAGGCGCATCCCTTGTCCCTCACCGCCAGTGCGCGTTTCTGGGCGAGGGAGGCCAGGCGTCGTTCGCGTCCGTAGGCGAGGGGTTCACCTTCTCCGCCGAGCACGATCGGGATGACTGCGGTGTCGCAGGCGGTCTGCCGCAGCAGGTCCGCTGACATGGGCTGGCCGGTGTGGGTTTCCCCGCAGCCGGTCCTGTGCTCCAGGTCGTCCAACCCCATGGTGACGATCAACAGGGTACGGGGCAGTCCGGGCATGTCCTGGACCGACATCGCCATGGTCATGGCCTCGATGAAAGCATCGGCCAACCGCTGCTCAAACCTACGGGGGTCTTTCTCGCCGTTGACGGACTTGGGTTTGGCCAACGCGGAGAGGAAGTTCCAGATCTTCTCGCCGTTGATCGGATCAATCATCGCCTTGAGATGCAGGCACCCGTCCTGGTCACGGCCCATCCGCGCTGATCGCCGGGCGAGCGCTTCTTGTTCGTCGCGGTAGACGCCGTCGGGGTCGACGTGCTGTCGCACGCGTTTGCCGACCACCATCAGATCACGCGGGTTCACCTTGCGTGCCGCCTTCGCCAGAGCCGCGTCGGCCTTGGCCGCGTACTGCTCGGGGATGCGCTTGATGGCATCGGAGATGACCAGCGCGTGTTCGCCGCTGATCGTTCCGGTGTAGACGGCTTGCCGGGTGCGGGGCAGTTTCGGTAGTTCGTGGACCAATCGCTTGCGGCGGTTGGCTTCGGCAGGAGCGATATTCAACTCGCTGCGCAGCAGGATCGCGAGATCCTTACAGCCGCGTGAGGTGTGCAGGCCGCGTTCCTCAGCCTGGGTGGCGACATCGGTCTTCACGGCGGTGAGCAGATTACTGATCCGCTCCAACTCCTTCAGCAACGCGACATGGTCCTTCTCGGAGAGTCGGTAGGAGTCGTTGATCTCGATCTCGGTCGTCAGCATGTCTGTGATTGCCTTGGTATCCAACATGATTCACCCCCTTCTCCGTGGATACCTCTATTATCTCAAGACGCAAGATCGACATCCAAGTACCAGTGGGTGAATCCCTGCACGCCAACGGTTCCAGCGTGTCACCGAATTCGGCATTCGGGGAGGGTCCCCCAAGTGGGCGACACCAATCGCAAGTCCCAGCGAAACATAAGGGGCGCAACGGGATCGAGGCTTTACCTGGGGAGCGCGTGCCATACGCTCCCCCGCGAGGGCCGGGGTTCCATCCCGTGCCCCTGAAAGGCCCAAGGGCACGCGCAAGGGGCCCCAGGTCAAGCCGACCCCATGCTGGAAGCCAAATTCGCTTGGACGACAACGAAAAACGCCACACCGCCGAGAACGACGACCTCGTCCTCAAGCTCTACCCGCCGGTGCACCGCGACGAATGCGCCCTGGAATCCGGCGTGCTGCGCGATCTGGCTCCTCATGACGCGCCTGCACGGCCGGAACCTGGGCGAGGTCTGGCCGGAGCTGACGGCATCAGAGCGCGACGAACTGGCCGACCAGCTCGGCGAGAGCCTGGCGATCCTGCACAGGACGACAGTGCCGACGCTGCCCGACGTGGACTGGGACAAGTTCGTGATCGGGCAGCGCGCGAAGCTGGTCGAGCACCATCGGAAGCGCGAACTCGACCCGGTGTGGCTGGACCAACTGGACGGCTTCCTGAACACGGTGGACCTGATCACGCCGCGCGCGCCGGTGCCGCTGCACACCGAGGTGATGCCCGCATCTGCTTACACACAAAGGAAAACTCAGCGGGCTCTTCGACTTCGAGCCTGCGATGCGCGGCGCGCGGGAGTACGAGTTCGCGGCGACCGCCGGGTCCTGAGGAGGGTGCTGAAGGCGTACGGCTTCACCGATCTCGGGCCGGAGCTGTCCCGCCAACTGCTGGGGATGACGATCATCCACGTGTACAGCAACCTCGGCTGGTACATGCGCGAGCTGGGCGTCCCGGCCGAGAAGACCCTGGACGCCCTCGCCCGCCACTGGTTCCCGCTCTAGGCCGTCGCCGCCGCGGCCGCTCGACCCGCCACGCGCCCGGAGAAGATGCAGCCACCGAGGAACGTGCCCTCCAGCGCGCGGTACCCGTGCATGCCGCCGCCGCCGAACCCGGCCGCCTCGCCCGCCGCGTAGACGCCCGGCAGCGGCTCGCCCGAACCCTGGAGCACGCGGGAGGACAGGTCGGTCTCCAGTCCGCCCAGGCTCTTCCGCGTGATGATCGACAGCCGGACCGCGATCAGCGGACCGGCCTTCGGGTCGAGCAGGCGGTGCGGGGTGGCGACGCGGATCAGCTTGTCGCCCAGGTAGTTCCGGGCCCCGCGCAGCGCGGTGATCTGGAGGTCCTTGGTGAACGGGTTGCGGATCTCCCGGTCGCGGGCCCGGATCTCGCGCTCGACCTGCTCCTCGTCGAGCAGCGGCTCCGGGGTCAGCGCGTTCATCCTGGAGATCAGCGTCCTGAGGTCGTTCTCGACGATGAAGTCCACGCCGTGCTTCTTGAACGCCTCGACCGGACCGGGGGCGCCGGGCAGCGCCCTGCCGAGCACCCCGCGCACGCTGCGCCCGGTGAGGTCGGGGTTCTGCTCGGAACCCGACAGCGCGAACTCCTTCTCGATGATCTTCTGGGTGAGCACGAACCACGTGTGCTCGTGGCCGCCGCGCATGATGTGCTCCAGCGTGCCCAGGGTGTCGAAGCCGGGGAACAGCGGCACCGGCAGCCGCTTGCCGCGCGCGTCCAGCCACAGCGAGGACGGTCCGGGCAGGATGCGGATGCCGTGCATCGGCCAGATCGGGTCCCAGTTCTGGATGCCCTCGGTGTAGTGCCACATCCGGTCGCCGTTGATGGCGTTGCCACCGGCCTTCTCGGTGATCCCGATCATCCGGCCGTCCACGTGCGCGGGCACCCCGCTGAGCATGTGCTTCGGCGGCGTGCCAAGCCTTTCCGGCCAGTTGCGGCGCACCAGGTCGTGGTTGCCGCCGATCCCGCCCGACGTCACGACCACCGCCTGCGCGGAGAACTCGAACGGCCGCAGCTCGACCCGCGAGCTCTTCTCGCCGCGCGCCACGTCGCTGTGCTCCAGGACCTGCCCCCGCACCCCGTCCACGGCGCCCGCCGTCACGGTCAGCTCATCGACGCGATGGCGGGTCTTCAAGACCACCAGACCCTTGTCGATCGCCGCGCGCACCCGTCGCAGGAACGGCTCGACCACACCCGGCCCGGTGCCCCACGTGATGTGGAAGCGGGGCACGGAGTTGCCGTGGCCCATGGCGTCGTAGCCACCGCGCTCGGCCCAGCCGACGACCGGGAAGAACTTCATGCCCTGTGCCTTCAGCCACGCGCGTTTCTCGCCCGCGGCGAAGTCCACGTACGCCTCGGCCCAGCGGCGCGGCCAGGTGTCGCAGTCGCGGTCGAAACCCGCGGTGCCCAGCCAGTCCTGGAGGGCCAGCTCGTGGGAGTCGCGGATGCGCATCCGGCGCTGCTCCGGCGAGTCCACGAAGAACAGCCCGCCGAAGGACCAGTGCGCCTGGCCGCCGAGCGAGGCGGGCGGCTCCTGGTCGAGCAACAGCACCTTCCGCCCGGTGTCGGCCAGTTCGGCCGTGGCCACCAGCCCGGCCAGCCCCGCTCCGACGACGATCACGTCCGCGCTCGCCTCTGCCGCCATCACCACACCCTTCGATCGAGGACGAACGATTGTCCCCTGCGAGATCCACTCACGCGTGGTAGGGCTAGTGAACCGCCGAAAGGAGGCAGCACATGTCCACCTGCTCGCACCGCAACACGATCGTCGTCGGAGTCGACGGGTCGGAACCGAGCGTCCAGGCGCTGCGCTGGGGCTTCAAGGAGGCGATGCTGCGCGACGCGTCGGTGACCGCCGCGATCTTCTGGACGCCGCCGGGGATCTCACCGTCGAGCATGCCGATCCCGGTGGTCACGCCGATGGACGACGAGACCGAGGTCTACCGCGAGGTGCTGGCCGAGGCGCTGCGCCGGGCCCGCCCCGGCTACGAGAAGGTGCCGGTCCGGGAGGTGGTGGAGCCGGGTCTGGCGGGCTCGCGCCTGGTGGAGCTGGCCGAGGGCTCGGAGATGCTGATCCTGGGCAGCCACGGGCACGGGCACGTGATGACGGCGCTGATGGGCTCGGTGAGCGCGGCGGTGATCCGCAAGGCGAACTGCCCCGTCGTGGTCATCCCGACCCGCCTGGTCGCCGAGCTGGAGCCGTCCTGCTCCCGGTAGTTCGACCAGATCCGGCCCCGGGAACAGGGAGAGCAACTTAGGTATGGCTATCCTCACCGGGTGACGTGGGGAAGCGCTCTCACCTCGCGGCGGATCGGTCTGCTGCTCGCGCTGGCCGGGCTGGCCGCGTGCGCGCTGCTGTCGATCATGGTCGGCAGCCGGTGGCTCGGCGTCGGGGCGGTGCTCGACGCCCTGCTCCACCCCGCTGGGGATCAGACCGAGGCGATCGTCTGGGGCTTGCGCGTCCCCAGGACCGGTTTCGGCCTCGCGGTGGGTGCCGCGTTGGGCATGGCGGGCGCGCTGATGCAGGGGCTGACCCGCAATCCGCTGGCCGATCCCGGGCTGCTCGGGGTGAGCGCGGGCGCGTCGCTGGCCGTGGTGCTGGCCACCGGTTTCCTCGGCGTCACCTCGCTCTCCGGGTACATCTGGTTCGCTTTCGCGGGCGCCGCGGTGGCCGCCGTGGTGGTGTTCCTGCTCGCCGCACGAGGGGTCGGCGGGGCGACGCCCACGAAGCTCGCGCTGGCCGGGGCCGGGGTGACGGCGATGATCGGTTCGCTGACCACGAGCGTGCTGCTGGCCGACGCGGCCACCCTGGACCGCTACCGCTTCTGGTCGGTCGGCGCGCTCAGCGGCCAGGACCCGGCGACGCTGCTCCAGGTGCTGCCGTTCCTCGCGGTGGGCGCGCTGCTCGCGGCGATGATCTCGCCGGGGATGAACGCGCTCTCGCTCGGCGAGGACGCCGCGCGCGGGCTGGGCCAGCGGATCGGGCTGATCCGTGTCGCCGGGGTCGTCGCGATCACGCTGCTCGCCGGAGCCGGGGTCGCCGTGTGCGGGCCGATCGCGTTCGTCGGCCTGGTCGTGCCGCACCTGGCGCGGGCGATCTGCGGCCCCGACCACCGCTGGGTGCTCGCGTACTCCGCCGTGCTCGCGCCCGCGCTGCTGCTGGCCGCCGACGTGCTCGGCAGGCTCGTGGCCCATCCGGACGAGCTGCACGTCGGCATCGTGGTCGCCGCGCTCGGGGCCCCGTTCTTCATCGCCTTCGTCCGCCGCAGCCGGGTGGCGGAGCTGTGACGGCCCGGCCGAGGACGATCGTCGCCTGCTTCCTGCTCGGGGCGAGCGCGTTCTTGTTGCTGTGCTTGGAGATCACCATCGGTGACTTCCCGTTGACCGTGCCCGAGGTCGCGGCGGGCCTGTTCGGTTCCGGTGACCCGGCGGCCCTGCTGGTGATCAACGAGATCCGGCTGCCGCGCGCGCTGGTCGGCCTTCTGATCGGGATCGCCTTCGGTGTCGGCGGGCTGCTTTTCCAGGCTCTGGCGCGGAATCCGCTGGCCAGCCCGGATGTGATCGGTGTGACCGACGGCGCGAACACCTTCGCCGTCGCGACGTTGCTGGCCGGTGCCGGGACGGGGCTCGGCATGTCCACGATGGCCGTGCTGGGCGGGTTCACGGTGTCCGCGATCGTGGTCGGCTTGTCCTGGAAGCAGGGCACCACGGGCATCCGCATCGTGCTCGTGGGCATCGGCATGGCCGCGCTGTGCGGCAGCATCACCGACTACCTGCTGCTCAAGTCCGGTGCTTTCCAGGCGCAGCAGGCGGTTGTGTGGTTGACCGGCAGTCTCAGCGGACGCACCTGGGGCAGCGTTCCCGCGTTGGCCGTCGCGGTCGCGCTGCTCGTGCCCGCCGCGCTGGCGCTCGGGAAGTGGTTGGCGGGCTTGGAGCTCGGCGAGGACACCGCCCGCGGCCTCGGCGTCCCCGTTCAGGGCGCCCGCCTGGCGATCATGGCTGTCGGCGTCGGCCTGGTCTCTTTCGCGACCGCCGCGGCCGGTCCGGTCGCGTTCGTCGCGCTGCTCGCTCCGCAGATCGCGCGGCGGCTCGTGCACCCCTCCGTCCCGCCGCTGATGACGTCGGGTCTGGTCGGGGCGGTCGTGGTACTGGCAGCCGATCTCGTTGCCCGCACGCTGTTGTCCTCCGGCGAGCTGCCCGTGGGAGTGGTGACCGGAGTGGTCGGGGCTCCGGTCCTGCTGTGGCTGCTCGCCAGAAGTTTCCGTTGACGGGAAAGGAAAACCATGAGCACGACACGACGCGCCTTCCTCGGCGGCATGGGTTTGCTCGCGCTGGGCGCCTGCGGTTCCCCGCGCGGCGCGGCGGGCGGCACCGCCTGGGAGTTCACCGATGACCGGGGCCGCAAGGCCGGTCGCCCAGCTCGCCCGCAGCGCGTCGTCGCCCAGATCACCGCCGCCGCGGCCTTGTGGGACTTGGGGATTCGGCCTGTCGGCGTGTTCGGCCCGCAGAAGCGCCCCGACGGCTCCAACGAGGTCATGATCGGCAATGTGGACCTGTCCACGACGCAGTCGGTCGGCATCACCTACGGCGAGTTCAACGTCGACAAGTTCCTGTCGCTGCGCCCCGACCTCCTCGTGACCGTGATGTACGGCGATGAGCTCTGGTACGTCCCCAAGGAGCCGACGCCCACCATCGAGTCCGTCGCCCCCATCGTCGGCATCCGTTTGAACGGCCGCTCCGCCCGCACCAACATCGAGGCTTTCGTCAAGCTCGCCGGTGACCTCGGCGCCGACCCCAATGCTCCCGCCGTCGTCGAGGCGAGGGCCGATTTCGACCGCGCCGCCGAGAGTCTTTCCGCTGCCGCCAAGTCCGGCTTGAAGGTGCTGATCGTCAGCGCCAACAAGGACAAGCTCTACATCGCCACCCCCACCTACCACGGCGACCTGAAGTTCTTCCAGGAGCTCGGCGTGGACGTCGTGGTCCCCAACGCGGGCAAGGACGCCTTCGAGTCCCTGAGCTGGGAGCAGGCCGACCGCTACCCCGCCGACGTCATCCTGGTCGACAGCCGCGCCGCCACGTCCATCCCCCGCGCCGGGCTGAACGCGATCCCGACGTGGTCCCGCCACCCGGCCGTCAAGGCGGGCCAGGTTTTCGAGTGGGCGGCGGAGACCCCGTACAGCTACAACCGTTTCGCCCCGGTCCTCCGCTCGCTGACCGAGGCGCTCGGCAAGTCCCACCGCGTCTAGAACGGCGCCGGTTCCGCGCCGAGACCGGCGTGTCGCCGCAGCAGTGGATCCTGCGCCAGCGCATCGCGACGGCGCAACGGCTGCTGGAGCTGACGGAGATCCCGGTGGAGGGGGTGGCCCGCGCGGTCGGCTTCAGCTGCGCGGCGGCGTTGCGCACCCACTTCCAGTCCACAGTGGACACCACACCGACGAAGTACCGCGCCCGCATGCGCACCTGACTGTCGAGGGCGGATGCCACAATCCCGCCCATGACGCGGACGACGATCGTCGAACTGGCCAGCCGGATGGTGTGGCTGGGCATGCTGTCGGAGGAGAAGGCCGTCGCGTTCCTGACCGACATCGGCAAGCGGGACAAGGACTACCTCGACAAGCAGGAGGAGGCGCGCGATCTCGTCCCGTGGTTCTCCGAGCTGGGTGTCGCCTTCTCGGTCCACGGCGAGGACGTCGACTCCGTGGCGCAGTACTACCGCTACCTGTTGGAGGAGGAGGTCTCCGCGGTCACCGGCGTGACCTTCTCCGACGTCGTGCTGGTGCGCGACGAGGACGGTGACGAGGCGTTGCACTTCCTGCGCGACGGCGAGCCGGTCTGGTGGCGGGTCGAGCACGTCTCGGAGGACTACGCGGATCAGGGCGCGTTCGCCACGCAGATCGGTGACCTGGAGCCGGGTGCGGCCGATCCGCGCGTGTTCCACCACGTCCGCCCGGAGAAGGTGGAGTCCTGCCAGGACGACGTCTACCTGCTGGCGACGCCGGACCAGGCGCGGGCGTTGCACGAGGAGTTCGGCTTCGACCTCTCCGGGCTCGACAGGAAGGAGGCTGTCGAAGACCCCGGCACTTGGCTGTCCGAAATGGACAGTTCACTCGCTGTGTGGCGCAAGGGGTTCCTCCCGGCGGAGTTCCCCTTCGACTTCTCCCCCGGCTCGCTCGACGCGCTGGAATCGCTCGTGCGGGCACGGTTCTCCGGCTGGGACGCGGTCAAGGACGCCGCGGACGACCCGTTCGTCGTCGGGGCCGTCCGCTACCTGGGCGAGACGGTGCTCCGGAACGCGCCCGCGCGCTGGGACTACGACGGGCGCGTGGTGCTCCGAGCAGACGTCCCGGCGGCGTTCAGCGTGACCGAAGTCCCGCTGCACCTGCTCTGCCGCGTGGCGGAGAGCAGCGAACCCGGCACGCTGCGCGAGGTCGTCGACGACGTCCGGCAGTCGACCCGCAGCTACCGATCAGCGCTGCGTCTTCTGGAAGAGCAGAGTCTTCTCGAAAAGCAGGGGGATGCCTAAAGTGTGCCGATGGCGTTCGACGCGCACGGCATTGAGCCGATCCCGACCGAGCACCGGGACTCCACTCCGTGGGAGCAGTTCTGGATCTGGTCCGGGGCCAACATCGCGCCCATCAACTGGGTGCTCGGCGCCCTCGGCGTCACGCTCGGGCTGAGCCTGGCCGAGACGCTGATCGTGATCGCGCTCGGCAACCTGGTCGGCTGCGCGGTCTTCGGGCTGTTCAACATCATCGGGCACCGCACCGCGGTGAACCAGATGGTGCTCGGGCGGGCGCCGTTCGGCAGGCGCGGCGCGATCGTGCCGGGCGTGGTGCAGTGCCTGGTCTCGATGGGCTGGGTCGGCGTGAACACCTGGGTGGTGCTCGACCTGGTGATGGCGGTGCTGCGGCAGCTCGGCGTGCACGGCGGCACCGGGATGAAGTACTTCATCGCCGCGATCATCATGGTGGTGCAGCTCGGGCTCGCGCTCTACGGCTTCTACGCGATCCGGACGTTCGAGAAGTACACCGTGCCCGCGACGGTGCTGGTGATGGCGATCATGACCGTGCTCGCGCTGAGCCAGACCGACCTGGACTGGACCACGGCGACGGCCACCGCGCCCGCCGACAAGCTCACCGCGATCACCCAGCTGCTCACCGCGATCGGCATCGGCTGGGGCATCACGTGGCTGCCGTACTCGGCCGACTACAGCCGGTTCGTCCGCCCGGGGGCCTCTGCGCGGTCGGTGTTCTGGTCGACGGCGCTGGGCATGTACGTGCCGACCGTGTGGCTCGCCGGGCTCGGCGCGTGCCTGGCCAGCTCCGGCGGCAGCACCGATCCGTCCGCGCTGGTGGTGAGCGCGTTCGGCGCGATGGCGCTGCCCGTGCTGCTGCTGATCATGCACGGGCCGGTGGCGACGAACATCCTCAACCTGTACTCGTGCTCGCTGGCCGCGCTGTCCATCGGGATCAAGGCGGCGCGGTGGAAGGTCACGCTGGTGGCCGGGGTCGTCGCGTCGGCGGTGCTCGTGGTGTTCGTGCAGGCCGATGACTTCGCGCGGGCCTTCGACCACTGGCTGGTGTCGATCCTGGTCTGGATCAGCCCGTGGGCGAGCATCGTGCTCGTCGACTTCTTCGTGCTGCGCAAGGGAAAGATCGTCATCAGCGACCTGTACGAGGAGTCGAGCTCGGTGAACGCGCGCGCACTCGTCAGCCTGGGCGCCGGACTCGTGGCGGGCTGGGCGTGGCAGTACGGCATGGTCCCGCTGATGCAGGGCCCGCTGGCGAAGGCGCTGGGCAACACCGACTTCTCCTGGCTGTCCGGGGCGCTGGTCGCGGGGGTCCTTTACTACGTCCTCTGTGGAGAACGGACTCCGGATGGCCGGAGACAGCCTGTGACGTAGCCCGCTACTGTGTGCCACATGATGCGGACGAGCGAGCGGCAGCGCCCCCTGCTGCCGACGCTGCTCGTCCTGCTCGCGGCACTGGCCGCCCTCGGGCTGGCATCCCCCGCGTTCGCCTCGGTCCCCGACGACGGTGACCAGCACGCGCGGCACGTCGTCTCCGAGTTGGCGCACCCGAGCCCGACGCTGCGCGGGCGCCAGCACGCCCACGCCGTCCCGGTGCGCGGTTACCTCGCCACCGGGCCGGTGCT
The DNA here is from genome assembly GCF_024213555.1 of Allokutzneria sp. A3M-2-11 16. Classification (GTDB taxonomy): domain Bacteria; phylum Actinomycetota; class Actinomycetes; order Mycobacteriales; family Pseudonocardiaceae; genus Allokutzneria. Next base: position 49,748 of record NZ_JANAVO010000017.1, read on the forward strand.
GATCGCGCTGCTGCCGCCCGCCGAGCCGGTGCCGGAACCCCTTGCGCCGCTGGGCGACGCCCCGCAGGACCGGCTCTCCGGATCGTTCGCCGAGCCCACCACCGCGGTCGGCTCGCGCGCACCGCCTCCGCGCGCCTGACCCCAGCGCCCGTCACCACCCCCGTCTGTCCTTTGTGGACAGCGGCTCATCCGGAGGCTTTCCACCCATGTCGCGCCCACGCGCGCGCCGGGGACCCGTCGTGAGGGTGTTGCTCGCCCTCGCGGTCCTCGCCGCGTCCGTCTACCTCATCCTGTCCACCGCCCCGCGCCTCGGCCTCGACCTGCGCGGCGGCACCCAGATCGTGTTGCAGGCCAAGGACTCCGCCCAGGCCAAGGCCGACGCCGCCACCACCGACCGGGCCCTGGAAGTGCTGCGCCGCCGCGTCGACCAGCTCGGCGTCGCCGAGCCGACGCTGGCCCGCTCCGGGGAGAACCGGATCATCATCGAGCTGCCCGGCGTGCAGGACCCGCGCCGGGCCGTGGAGGTCATCGGCCGCACCGCGCAGCTGACCTTCCACCCGGTGATCGGCGCCCAGCAGCCCGGCGCGCAGCCCAAGCCTGGGCAGAAGGTGCTGCCGACCGCCGAGGGCGAGCAGCTGGTGCTCGGCCCCGCCGCGCTGACCGGTGAGGGCGTCGCCGACGCCACCGCGGGCCCGGCCCCGAACGGCCCCGGTTACGTGGTGTCGATCAACTTCCAGTCGGCGGGCGGCAACGCCTGGGCCAAGCTCACCGGGCAGGCCGCGTGCGCGCCCGTCGGCAGCCCGGTGCGCCGCGTCGCCATCGCGCTCGACGACAAGATCATCTCGGCTCCCGAGGTGAACCCGCAGGTCAGCTGCAACGTCGGCATCCTCGGTGGCTCCACCCAGATCACCGGCAAGTTCACCAACCAGCAGGCGTCCGAGCTGGCCGTGCTGATCAAGGGCGGCGCGCTGCCGGTGCCGGTCGAGGTCGTCGAGCAGCGCACGGTCGGCCCGACCCTGGGCGCCGACGCCATCCGCGCCAGCATCGAGGCGGGCGTCATCGGCCTCGGCCTGACCGCGCTGTTCCTGATCGTCGTCTACCGCCTCGCCGGGCTGATCTCGGTGATCGCGCTCATCGGCTACTCCGCGCTGTCCTACGCGATGCTGCTGTTCATCGGCGCGACGCTGACGCTGCCCGGCCTCGCGGGCCTGGTGCTCGCCATCGGCATGGCGGTGGACTCCACGGTGCTGGTCTTCGAGCGAACGCGGGAGGAGTTCCTCGGCGCGCGCACCGACCAGCGACTGCCGAAGGCGCTCGACCGCGGTTTCGGCAACGCGCTGTCGGCGATCGTGGACTCCAACATCACCACGCTCCTCGCCGCCGGGCTGTTGTTCTGGCTCGCCACCGGGCCGGTGAAGGGCTTCGGCGTCACGCTGACCATCGGTGTGCTGGGCGCGATGTTCTCCACGCTGGTGCTCACCAGGGCGCTGCTGTTCCTCGCCATTCGTGGGCCTTTCGCCAAGCACCCCAAGCTCACCGGCCTCGCTCACCACGGCATCGTCCGGCGCAAGCTCGAGGCGCGCGACCCGAAGCTCTACGACCGGCCGGGCCGCTGGCTGATCGGTTCCGCGATCGTGCTCGTGCTGCTGTTCGCGGGCGTGTTCGTGCGCGGCATCAACCTCGGCGTCGAGTTCACCGGTGGACGCGTCTTGGAGTACTCGACCAGCGCGCCCGCGAACGTCGAGAAGGTCCGCAACGCCGTCAGCGAGGCCGGTTTCCCGCGCGCGATCGTGCAGGCGTCGGGCCAGGACGCGGTGACCGTGCGCACCGAGCCGGTCGAGAACACCGCGCCGATCCGTGACGCGGTCGCCAAGGCCGCGGGCAAGGCGGAGCAGATCCGCGACGAGAAGATCGGCCCGAGCCTCGGTGTCGAACTGCGGAACAACGCCCTGATCGCGTTGCTGCTCGCGGTTCTGGCGCAGTTGGCCTACCTGGCGTTCCGGTTCGACTGGCGGCTCGGCGTGGCGACCGTGCTCGCGCTCACCGCCGACGTGCTGATCGTGCTCGGCACGTTCGCGTGGATGGACAAGACGCTCGACGCGGTGTTCCTCGCCGCGATGCTCACAGTGATCGGTTACTCGGTGAACGACTCCGTGGTCGTCTTCGACCGGGTGCGCGAGCTCCGCGGACTGCGGCCGAAGGAGACCTTCGCCAGGGTCAGCAGCGCGGCCGTGCTGCAAACCCTGCCGCGCACGGTGAACACGGGTATCGGTGTGCTGTTCGTGCTCGGCGCGCTGCTCGCGCTCGGCGGTGGATCGCTGGCCGACTTCGCGCTGGCCATGCTGCTCGGCCTGATCGCGGGCACGGCGTCCACGATCGTCACGGCCGCGCCGATCGCGGTGCTGCTGGACAAGCGGTGGCCCGGCGCGGGCAAGCAGCGCTCCAAGAAGAAGTCGCACTACTCCGCGACGCCGGCCCACAAGCGCGACCACACCGGCGCCGTCGTCTAGCCCCAGCGTGGTTGGCCCGTCTTCAAGTACAGCCAACCCCACCGCAGAACGTCTCAAACCGCAGCACACCTCCGGGTGCGCTGCGGTTTGAGACTTCGGCAAGGGGGGTGCGTTGTACTTGAAGACGCCCGAACCCGGGCTGGGACGGCGGGGCGGGGAACACGGATGAGGCGCGGTGGGCGGGCCTATCCGAATGATTGTCGTAAATCGATGCACAATGCTCGGTTGACGTTCTCCCTTAGGGATTCTAGGGTCGTGCTGCGTTTCTTTGGTAAATCGATAGACTGCGTTCTGAGGAGCCTTTCGTGAAGCAGTCCTCCTTCTGGCGGCGAGCCGCGTCCGTGCTGACGACAGCGGGCGTCGCGGCCGCGATGCTCACCGTCGGCTCGGGCGCGGCCCACGCGGACCCCTACAACTGCTCGGACCAGTACGTGTACTGGTCGCCCTCAACGCCCGATCCCTACTACCGAGCGATCTGCCGAGGCGGAACCGGCAGGATCCAGGCGTTCGCCACGTGCTCGGACGTCAGGGTCATGCCGCCCCGGCGCGTCCGAATCGCCGGGAACCTCGCGCGCGTCGGTGAGTACAGCCGAATCCTCTGCCCTCCGACGCACGACGCGGTCATCGACGGCATCTACCGGGTCGTGGAGCACTAGGCGGGGACGGCGATGCGGAGTGCTCCGACGAGGTCACGGTAGAGCTCGTCGGAGCGCACCAGTTCCCCGTGCGTGCCGACTGCGCGCAGCTTCCCCTTGTCCAGCACCACGATCCGGTCCGCGTCGACCACAGTGGACAGTCGGTGCGCGATGGTCAGCACGGCACCCTTGCCAGCGGCGCGCTTGATCACCTCCTGCACGGCGGCCTCGGTCAGCCCGTCGAGCTGCGCGGTCGCCTCGTCCAGCAACAGGATCTCCGGATCGGTCACCAGCGCGCGGGCCAACGCGATCCGCTGACGCTCACCACCGGAGATCGCCGCGCCGGACAACGGCGTGTCCAGCCCGTGCTCCAACCTCCGCACGCGCTCGTCGAGGCGCACGGCGCGCAACGCGGCCCACACGGCCTCCTCGGAAGCGTCGGCGTGCGTGTAGAGCACGTTCTCGCGCACGGTCCCCGGAAGCAGCGGCGTGTCCTGCTCGACGTAGACGATCCGCTTGCGCACGTCCTCGATGGACAACTGTCCAAAGGGGACACCGTCGAGGGACAGCTCGCCGTGCTCCGGCTGGAGGAACCGCAGCATCAACGAGAACATCGTCGTCTTGCCCGCGCCCGAAGGTCCGACGAACGCGGTGTGCCCGATCCTCGGGATCTCCAGGTCGACCCCGTCAAGCGCAGGCGGTCCGCCGGGCACGTAGCGCGCGGTGACCCCGTTGAAGGACAACACGTTCGGCGTCGCGCGCTCCCCCATCGAGGTCACGCTCGCGTTGGACTCCTCGACCCCGAAGCTCTCCACCTCGCGGATGCGCGAGGCGGCGGCGATCCCGGACTGGAGGTGGGTGACGGCCTGGGTCAGCATGTTCACCGGGTCCATCACCTGGAACGCGTACAGCAGGAACGCGACCAGGCCGGAGACGGCGAGCTGACCGGAGCTGACCCGCCACGCGCCGAGCGCGAGCACGAACAGGATCGCCAGCTGCACACCGAAACTGGAGACGCACCAGGCGATCGCCTGGATGTGCACGGCGCGGACGCTCTGCCGGTTGGACTCGCGGGCCTCGGCGAGCACGCGGTCGCTCTCCCGGGCCTCGGCGCGGCTGGCCTTGACCGTGCGGATGGCCCGCAGCGCGCCTTCGAGCACCCCGCCGAGGCGGCCGACCGCGGCCTGCGCCTGCCGCTGCGCGCCGGACATCGACGGCATCAGGACCGCGACGGAGATCCCGACGATCGCGAGCATGCCGATCGTCGTGGACAGCAGCACCCAGTCCAGTGTGGCCATCAGCACCAGCGAGCCGACGAGTAGCACGGTGCCGTTGACGAAGTCGACCAGGCTGGCCGCGGCGGCCTCGCGCAGCAGCAGCGTGTCGGAGGTGACCCGGGTGACCAGCTCACCGCTGGTGCGGTTGGACAGCTCGGCGACCCGGACCCGGAACAGCCGCCGCACCATCGACGTGCGCGCGTCGAGCACGATCCGCTCGGCGAGCCTGCCCAGCAGCGTCCACTGCCCCAGGCCGAACAGCGAGCCGACCACCAGCAGCACGACCAGCACCGTCACCGGCCCGCTCACCGACCCCGACAGCGCGAGCGCGTCCAGGACCGCCTTGGTCACCATCGGCGTGGCCAGCGCGGCGGCCGTCGCCCCCAGCGCCAGCAGCAGCCCGCCCAGCAGCACCCCGCGGTGCGGGTGGACGAAGCTCCACAGCACCCGCATGTTCTGCCACTTCGCCGGTTTCGGCCCCATCGCTTCCCCCTCGCGTCGAGCCCGACCGTAGCACTTTGGGACACTCATGTCCCACAAATGGAGCTGAACGTCTCTGATCGCTAGAGTGGGCGGATGCCGAGCACGACCAGGGAATCGGGAAGCAGGAGCCGGACCAGGCGGGCCATCCTCGACGCCGCGATCGCCCTGCTAGCCACCCGGCCGCAGGCCTCGCTTGCCGAGGTCGCGGACGCGGCCGGCGTCGGCCGGAGCACGCTGCACCGCTACTTCCCGGAGCGCACCGAACTGCTCTCGGCGGTGGTGGAGGACTCGATGGCGCAGCTGACCGCCGCGGTCGCCGCCGCCGAGCTGGACCGGGGAACGCCCGCCCAGGGGCTGCGCCGGATCATCCACACCTACTTCGAGCTGAGCCCGGTGCTGCTGGTGCTCTTCGGCGAGCACCTGATCGACACGCGCAAGGACCTGGTCGGCGACCTCGACGAGCTGGACGCGCCGGTGTTCGCGCTGTTGGAGCGCGGCCAACGAGAGGGCTATTTCGACGCCGAGGTGAGCAAGGAATGGCTCAACCGCGTGCTGTGGGCGGTCGTCTACGTGGGCATCGACGCGACCGCCGAGGGCACGATGACCAGGCACGCCGCGCTTGAGTCCATCACCAGGACCTTGGAGCACGGAATGCTCGCACGACCCGGAGCGTAAAAAACCGTTGCGGCGCTTGGGAGCGCGGATTTAGCCTGGCCGCACACGGGAGAGGAGGTGGTCCAACGTTGAATATCAACAGGACTCGTGAGGTGGCTGTCCGCTAGGACCGCCAACGGCCTTCACAACGTCGGCCCCGTGGTGCACCGCGGGATAAGCGTCCGGCGAATACCAGGCAGCTACCCGGCCCCCGGAGTTCCGAGCCACAGTCCAGGCTCGGCCTGCGCAGCAGGAAGAAGCCCGGGGGTCGCTGCCGTCCACGGGGCCCTCGAACCCGCACCCATCCTGAACCCGCCCATCCTGAACCGCGCGGTGGTTGGGGCGTCTTCAAGTACCCCCAACCCCCACCTGAACAGTCGTTAACCGCCTCCAACCCCCTGCGGGTCGCCGGGGTTCGTCGTCGTTGAAGACCGCTGGGGCGGGGGTGGGTGGTACTTGAAGACCGGCGAACCCGGTGGTCGTGACCGCGCGCGCTCTACCGCCTGCGGAACTTCCGCAGCGCGTCGGTCACCTTGCGGCGCGTGTGCGGGTCCTTCGCGATCCGGCGCGCCTTGTGCTGGAGTTCACGCCCCTTGGGACTGCGCAGGAAGCGCTGGATCTTGCTGAAGAGTCCGGCCATTTCGCGTCCCCTTTGTCCGTTTGTCCTCGAGTGTGCCAGGTTTTGTGGTGCAAGCTGGTGGGGCCGCCGCCACGGCTGACGATCGACCCCAGGGACACACATGCTCGCGACCACCCTCCACGGCCCCGGCGACATCCGCGTCGAGCGGGTACCCGACCCGGTGATCACTCAACCGACCGACGCCGTGGTCACCGTCACCCACTCCTGCATCTGCGGCAGCGACCTCTGGCCCTACCAGGGCGTCTCCCCCTCGCAGCCGGGCGCGCGGATCGGCCACGAGTTCCTCGGCCGCGTCGCCGCGGTCGGCGCGGACGTCTCCTCGCTGCGCGTCGGCGACCTCGTGGTGGCGCCGTTCATGTTCAGCGACGGCGAGTGCGTGTACTGCCGCGAACAGCTGCCGACCTCCTGCCGCAACGGCGGCATGTGGGGCAAGGCGAACGACGGCGGGCAGGGCGAGGCGGTGCGCGTCCCCTTCGCCGACGCCACCCTCGTCAAGCTCCCCTCGGACGTCGACGAGGCCCTGATGCCCGCGCTGCTGTCGCTGTCCGACGTGCTGCCGACCGGCCACCACGCGGCCACCATCGCCGGTGTCCGCCCCGGGGCGACCGTCGCGGTGGTCGGAGACGGCGCGGTCGGCCTGTGCGCGGTGCTCGCCGCCCGGCGCCTCGGTGCGGAGCGGATCATCGCCATGGGCCGCCACGAGACCCGCACCGCGATCGCCCGCACGTTCGGCGCCACGGACGTCGTGGCCGCGCGCGGTGACGAGGCGGTCGAGGCCGTCAACGAGCTCACCGGTGGCGAGGGCGCACACGCGGTGATCGAAGCGGTCGGCACCTCGCAGTCCATGCGGACCGCCATCTCCATCGCCCGGCCCGGCGGCGGCATCGGCTACGTGGGCGTGCCGCACCTGGGCGGGGAGGGCCTGGACGTCAACCGCCTCTTCCAGCGCAACATCGCGCTGCGCGGCGGGGTCGCCCCGGCCCGCGCCTACATCGAGGAGCTGCTGCCGGACGTGCTCTCCGGCGCGGTCGACCCGTCCCCGGTCTTCGACACCACGATCAAGCTGGACGAGGTCGCCGAGGGCTACGCGGCCATGAACGACCGTCGTGCGCTGAAGGTCCTGATCACCCTTTGACGCACCCGTGGGCGGCCGTGCCACCATCTCGCATGGCCGTCCCGGACCCGCACCTGCGCCAGATCCTCCGCTGGTGTGAAGGGCGCATCCCCGAGCGCGCCCTCCACCAGGTCCGCGTCGAGTGCACGGTGCGCGCCGCGCACGTCACGATCTTCGAGGTCCGCGCGCCCTGGGCGGACGGTCCCCGCAGGGCGATCGCGCAGCTGCGCCACGACGGCGCGCTGTGGCGGCTCTACGGGCCGGACCGCAACGCCCGCTGGCAGCGGCTCGCCGACGTGCCCCCGCACAGCTCGCCCGGTCCCCTGCTGGACGTGGTGGGCCAACCCCGCTTCTGGTAGGTCAGTGCAGGCGGTTCGGCCCGCCGATGTCCACGCCGCCCGGGTCCGGCGGGGTCGACGGCGAACTGGGCTGGGTCGTCGGCCTGGTCGTGGTCGGCTTCGACGGCGTGGTGGTCGGCTGCTGCGGGGTGGTGGTCGTCGGCTGACCCGGCGTCGTGGAGCTGGGCGTGGACGGCGTGGTCGTCTGCGACCGGCTCCGCCTCGACGTGGTCGTCTCCTCGCCGCTGATCGGGGGCACCGAGGGCTGGGTGTAGCTCGGGGAGTTCCCGGCCCCACCGTCCCCACCGCCGCCGCCCGGGTCCTGCCGGCTCATCAGCAGCGCGATCGCCAGAGCTGTTCCCGCGGCCAGGATCGCGATGCCCAGACCCGCGCCGACCTTCGCCGGAGTGCCGCGGTACCACGGCTGCGCGGCGGCCGCGGCGGCCTTGAGCGCGGGCTGCACGCGCGTCGGCTCACCCTTGACCAGGGACGCGGTCGCACCCGCTCCGGCGCCCGAGGAGACGAGCACCGTCGCCGCCTCGTCCTCGCCGAGGTCCCCAAGCGCGACGCGGCGCAGGACGCCCTCCACCTCGGCCGGGGCCGGGCGCTCCGTGGGCTCCTTGCGCAGCATCGCCTCGATCAGCGGGCCCAGCGGGCCGGCGTTGCGCATCGGCTCCGGGTCCTCGGTGAGCACCGCGGTCAGCGTCGGCAGCGCCCCCGTGCGGTCGAACGGCGGTTTGCCCTCCACGGCGGCGTACATGGTGGCCGCGAGGGACCACAGGTCGGAGGCGGCGCCGACCTCAAGGCCGCGGGCGCGCTCCGGGGCGATGTAGCCGGGTGCCCCGACCAGCATCCCGGAGACGGTCAGCGACGCGTCGCCCTGCACGGTCGCGATGCCGAAGTCCGTCAGCACGGTGCGCCCGGTGTCGTGCACCAGCACGTTGCCCGGCTTCACGTCCCGGTGCAGGATGCCGTGCTCGTGCGCGGCGCTGAGCGCGGCGAAGACCTGGAGCGCGATCGCGGCGACGCGGCTCGGCGCCAGCGCTCCGTCCCGCTCGACGACCTGGGCCAGCGAAGGCGCCCTGACCAGCTCCATCACGATCCACGGGCGGCCGTCCTCGTCGACGACGTCGTAGACCGTCACCACGTTGGGGTGGCTGATCCTGGCGGCGGCGCGGGCCTCGCGCATGGTCCGGTCGGCCAGCGAGCGGCGCTCGTCGTCGCTGACCCACGCGGGCGCGGCGACCTCCTTGACCGCGACGTCGCGGCGGAGCATCTCGTCGACAGCGCTCCACACGGAGCCCATGCCGCCGCGCCCGATCAGCTCGCCGAGGCGGTAGCGCCCGCCCAGCAACCGTCCCTGATCGTCGCCAGCCTCCGTCGACGTCATCTACTACCCCGGGTTTCCGTACTCGTCGATGCCTGTTCGCCTCCTAGCCTAGGAGGCCGGAGCCCTCGTCCGGATGACAAAACACCGGCGGTCGGGTGGCAGCGCCGAACGGACGGCCGTGACCTGCGACTACTCCGTTCGAAGGACCCTGTGGCGCAGAGCACGTGGCATTCGTGGCAACCACGGACGGGCGTGGGCCGTTAGGCGGTACCGGCTGCCACGGACGGAGCCTCCCGGAAACCCGTTCTCGGGTTTACCGTGATTTTGGTTACTCGGTAACCGTTCCCTGCGTCAGCACGCCGCTCGCCGACGCCGGGCCAGCCCGGAGACGGCGGGCTCGCCTGGCGCGTTTCGTGAGTTCCCCCTCGGGCGGCGTCGTCCGCGCGCGGCCGGACTCCCTGCCCCGGCCGCCGCGGATCTTCACCACGGGGCCGCCTCCCCTGCCTTGGTGGCCCCGTCAGTTCGCTGTGCTCCACCGTGCGAAATGAGGGCAACCACATGGCTCCAGTCACCGGGTCCACGACCTGGTTCTGTTGCGGTGCCGCTTGGGGTCCGTGCGGCTCCACCGGTAAGGGCGCTTGCGGGACCTGCAACTCCGCCAGCATGCAGTGCGCATGGCCCAACGCGTCCAACAACTGCTTCGACATCACCCGGCCGGACAAGTGCGGCAAGAACCTGGTCCGCCGCACCTGCGGGCACCAGTTCACCATCACCAGCCTGTGCAACAACAAGGCGGTCCGGGTCAAGATCGCCGACTGCGGCCCGCAGACCGACCTGTGGTGCGGTGAGAAGACGTGCTGCGGCGCCAAGTGCGGCACGAACCGGATCATGGACCTCACCCCGGCCGCGTACAGCGCGATCGGCAGTCTCTCCGGCGGGCGCCTGCCCTGCACGGTCGCGTGAGAGGGGCTGGACGATGAGTTCCTTGGGACGCAGGCGTTTCCTCAGTTCGGCGGCACTCGGCGGCGCGGCCGTCGTCGGTGCCACCGCGTTCGGTTCGGTGGCCCCGGAACAGGCGCTGGCCTCGCCCAGCCTGGAGCTGGACCCGGCGCTGCCGGACCCGAACTTCGCCGAGGGGCGGATCTCGGCGATCACCGGCTCGATGCTGATGGTGACCGGGTCCGACCGGACGCTGCACCGCATCCACGTCACCGACGGCACCAGCCTCTGGAAGCTGCGGCCGACCACCTTCGACGCCATCAAGGTCGGCGACGGGCTCTACGCCCGCGGCCTGAAACTGGACGACGGCACCCTGGCCGCCGATTCGGTGTGGGTCAACATCGTCAACCTGACCGCGCACATCACCGCGATGGAGCGGGACGTGCTGCACCTGGACCACCACGGGGACCGGGTGGTCGGGCACGTGGTCGCGGGCACCACCGCGGCGGTCTACAACGACACCCCGGCCGTCTCCGACCTGTCGCTGTTGCAGGTCGGCAAGCACGTGCAGGTCATCGGCGCGTGGCGGCCCGACACCAACGAGGTCGACATCGCGACGGTGTTCGCCGCCGCGTAGTCCGGCGCCGGACCACGAGGGATCCGGGCGGCCCTGTTCCGCCCGGATCCCTCCCCGGCAGTGGGAGGGAGACCCCGATGTTGTTGTCCTCGCAGGTTTTCGTGGTGGCGATCGTGCTCGCCTGGACGGGCGGCGTGAAACTCTTCGGCCCCGCGCCCGGCCTCGCCGCGCGCCGCACCGCGCTCGACCGCCTGGTGGGCAAGGGCCGCGAGCTGACCGCCTACCGCGCGGTCGGCGTCGTCGAACTGCTGATCGCCGCCGCGCTCGCCCTGCCCCCGGTGGAGTTCGCCGAGGGCCTCGCCGCGACCGCTCTGGCCCTGGGTTTCGTCGCGTACCTGGTGTACGCGCGGCGAGTCCGGCCCGAGTCCGACTGCGGTTGCATGGGCGGCAAGGGCGGTCCGATCGGCTGGCGTTCGCTGAGCCGCGCCTGCCTGCTCGTGCTCGCGTCCGCGATGGCCGCTGGCGCTGGCCAGGAAGCCGCTTCGCCTCTGGTCGTGCTCGCCGGTCTGGCTGTTTTCGTGGCCCTGTCGGCGGAGCTCGACCGGTACTGGCTGTTGCCGTTGCGGCGCTTGCGGGTCCGCCTCAGCCATCCGCTGGCCGGGCTTCCCGTGCGGGTCCCGTTGGCGGCGGGCGTCGAGCAGGTGGAGCGCAGCCCCGCCTACCGCGCCGTCGCGGGCTTGTTGCGTTCCGACGTGCGCGATACGTGGACCGAGGGCGAGTGGCGCTTCGTGAGCTATTCCGCCCGCTACCAGGACCGTGCCGCGACCGTCGTGTTCGCCGTCCCGACCGATCGGTTCGTCCCGGAGGAGGTGCAGGCGGCTCTGGTGGACGAGAGCACCGAGGAGACCTTGTGGAGGTTCGCGCCCACTGCCAGCGTGGGTTTGGCTTGACCTGGGGCGCGTGCGCCCTTCGCGCGTGACCGTGTGGCACGCGCACGCCAGGTAAGTCTCCTTTCCGTTGCGCTGCTCCGGGGCGTCCGTCCACTGTGGACGTCCCGGCTATAGCACCAATGGGCAATCCACCCTGATGTTCCGCAACGGCGCCTGGTCAGGGTCGATCCATTTCGGTGGGATGAAGCTCGGTATCCCGTGCTCGAAGATGATCACCCAATCCTGTTCGTGGATCACATGATGGTGATACACGCAGAGCAGGACGAGGTTGTCGAGGTCGGTCGGTCCGCCGTCGATCCAATGCACCACATGATGAGCTTCTGTCCACGAGGGAGGCCGATCGCAGCCGGGGAAGGCGCATCCCTTGTCCCGCACCGCGAGTGCTCGTCGTTGGGCGAGTGAGGCGAGTCGTCGTCCGCGTCCGTAGGCGAGGGGTTCACCCTTCTCCCCGAGCACGACCTCAGCGATATCGGCATCGCAGGCGACGTGCTGGGCCAGGTCCGGGGACACCGGCTGACCAGTGTCAGTCCGGGCACACCCGGTCTTGTCCTTGAGGTTGTCGGCGTTCATGGTCATGACCAGCAGCGAGCGGGGCAAGCCCGGGATGTCGTGGTGGGCCATCGCGATGGTCATGGCCTCGATGAAGGCATCGGCCAACCGCTGTTCGAAGGTGCGGGGGTCTTTCTCGCCGTCCACGGATCGGGGTTTGGCCATGGCGAGGAGGAAGTTGGAGACCTTCTCACCGTCGAGTGGACCCATCGTGGCACTGAGGCGCACACTCCCGTCCTTGCCTCGGGACATCCGCGCCGCACGCCGCTCGATCGCGTCCTTCTCATCCTTGTAGACGCCGTCGGGGTCGACCACCGTCCGCACGTACTTCCCCGCGCGCTTCAGGAACTCCGGGTCCAACGTCGGAGCGACATCCGCCAGCACACGTTCAGCACGTGCCTCGTGCTCCGGCGGGAGACGCTTGATGGCATCGGAGATCACCAACGCGTGTTCACCACTGATCTCACCCGCATACATCGCCTCCCGGGTATTCGGGAGTGTCGGCAACTCCCGCACCAACCGAGTCCGCCGCTTCGCCTCACCGGGATGGATCTGCAGCTTGTTACACAACAACATCGCCAAGTCCTTGCACCCGTACGTGGCGTGCAAGACACGATCGTCGGCCTGAGTGTTGGCATCGGTCTTCACCGCCATCAGGAGCCTGCCGATCGTCTCCAACTCCGACAGGAATTCGAGGTGGTCGTTTTCGGAGAGCTGGTAGGAGTCGTTGGCCGCCAGCTGCGCGGCGAGCATCTCCCGCATTGCCTTGGTATCCAACATGATCACACCTCCCTCCCATGTGGATACCTCCACTTAATCACATCTTTTCAGCATGTCAAATCGTTGCCACACAAGGGAAAACCCAGGCGCCGGACAAGCGTGAGCCGCCGCTGGAACGGTCGGCTTTACCTGGGGAGCGCGTGCCATACGCTCATCGCGAGGGCCGGGGTTTCATCCCGTGCCCCCGAGAGGCCCAAGGGCACGCGCAAGGGGCCCCAGGTCAAGCCGACCCCACCGCTGGAAGTCCAGCCAACTCCGCTGGAAGTCCAGCCCGCGAACGCTGGAAGTCGCAGCCCGCGAACGCTGGAAGCCCAGCCCGTGCAAGCCGGAAGACACCCCGAAACACCCCACCTTTACCCCAGATCCCACCCCACAAATGCTCCATTCATGCGAATACATCCGACCTTTGCTTGACCGGCGCCCGGTGTCCCGTGTACCCCTGAGAACAAGACCCGAGAAACCGAGCCTCCCGCCGCGGGCTCAGCTGGAGGAGCAACCGATGCCCAGCCCGCAGCCGTTGTCCCGCGTCGCCGTCCTGCTGGTGACCGCGATGCTGTCCTTCCCGATCCCGGCCAACGCCGCCCCCGACTGGTCGAAGTCCATTGTGGACTCGACGATGAAGCGCCACACCCCGGCCACGCTCGGCGGCTGGGGTTACACGCGGGGGCTCTACCTGTACGCGCAGTACCTGGTCTACAAGCGCACTGGCGACAAGCGGTATCTGAGCTATATCAAGGAATGGGTGGATCGCTTCGTCGCCGAGGACGGGAGCATCCAGCAGAGTTTCACGCACCTCGACGAGATGCGGTCGGGCACGTTGCTGGTGATCCTGCACGCCGAGACGGGGCAGGCGAAGTATCGCAAGGCGGCAGACAAGATCCGCGCGGCGATCACTGGTTACCCGCGCACCTCGGACGGCGGAATGTGGCACGCGAAAGGCAAAGTCGGACAGCTGTGGGCGGACGGTGTGTACATGGCGCAGCCCTTCCTCGCCATGTACGGCAAGGAATACGGCGACGGCGCGTACGCCTATGAGGAAGCCGTGGACAACATGGCCGTCTACTTCAAGCATCTCAAGGCGGACAACGGTTTGCTGTGGCACGCCTACGACGAGCAGGGCGACGAGCCGTGGGCGAACAATCCCGGCAAGCATTCCGCGGAACACTGGGCGCGGGCGATCGGCTGGTTCGGCATGGCCGCGATCGACCTGCTGGAGATCCTGCCCGCCGACCACCCGCGACGCGCGGAGCTGATCGGCATCGTCCAGCACCTGGCCCGCGGTTACGAGCGGTACCAGGACAAAGCGACGGGGCGGTGGTTCCAGGTCGTCGACAAGGGCAGCGACGCCAGGAACTGGACGGAGACCTCGGCGTCCGCGATGTACACGTTCATGCTTTCCCGCGGAGTGCAAAGGGGTTTTCTCGACGCGCGGTACCGAACGGTTGCCTCAAAGGGTTATCGCGGCGTGCTGGCGAAGGTGTCGGTGAACCCGGACGGGCTGACCGACGTGCGCGACATTTCCGAAGGTACCAACGTCGGCGACGCGAGCTATTACTTCAACCGCAAGCGCAACACCAACGACCTGCACGGCCTCGGGGCGTTCCTGATCATGTCGGAACAGCTCCGCACCTTGGGGTAGCCCTTCGGTCCACGCGGTTGTTTTCGGCTCTGTTGAGCCAATACTGCGTTCGTGGCGATAGACGAGGCGAGCTATGACCAACGGCGGCTGACGCATTGGCTGTCCCGGCGGGGTTTCTTCCACCTCGGCGCGGGACTGGGTGCGGCCGCCGCGTTCTCCGGCCTGGGCGGGCAGAGCGCGTCCGCTCAGGCCGGCTCCATCGTGAAGCCGTTGCCGCCGGAGCTGTTCATCGATCACGGCACGAACGCAGAGATGCGCTGGGAAGCCATGCGCGGCAAGGGGTTCACCGTGCCCAACGACCGGTTCTTCGTGCGCAACCACACCAAGACCCCGTCGATCGACGCGCGGACCTGGCGGCTGCGGTTGTTCGGCACGGGACTGCGCGTTGGCCCGGTGTCGTTCAGCTACGAAGACCTGCTCGGCCTGCCCGCGGAGACGGTCACCGAGTTCGTCGAGTGCGCGGGCAACGGCAGAAGCCTTTACACCACGCAGCAAGGAACTCCGGTGCCCGGAACGCCGTGGCTGCTCGGCGGGATCGGTGTCGCGCGGTGGCGCGGCGTCCGGCTCTCCACGGTCCTGGAGCGGGCCGGGATGACCTCCGCGGCGGTGGACGTGATGGCGAGCGGCCTGGACCCGGACTTCGTTGACGGGCAAGCAAACCACGGTCGCGTTCGACGTCCGCTGCCCGTGGCCAAGGCGTTGCGGGACACGCTGCTGGCCTACGAGATGAACGGCGAGACGCTTCCGCCGGACCACGGTTTCCCGGTGCGGCTGATCGTGCCGTCGTGGACCGGGATCTCGAACATCAAGTGGGTCGGCTCCATCGAGGTCTCCGCGACGCCGTTGTTCTCGCCGTGGAACACCCAGTTCTACCGCCTGTTCGGCCCGACCTACCCGCCCGAGGGCAGTGCGCCGCTGACCACTCAGGTCTCCAAGTGCGCCTTCGAACTGCCGTGGGACGCACAGTTCACCGCGGGTCGCCGCCACGTGCTGACGGGCCGCGCGTGGTCTGGCAAGGGCTACGTGCGGAGCGTCCGCATCAGCACGGATGGCGGCTCGACGTGGCACCAGGCGCGGCCATTGGGTCGCGACCGCGCCTGGTTGCAGTGGGCGTACACGTGGTGCCCGGAACGTCCCGGCCGCCACACCCTGATGGCCGCTGCCACCGACAGCACCGGTGCCACGCAACCACTTCAGGTGCCGTTCAACAAGTTCGGCTACCTCTTCGGCGCAGTGGCCCGCCACCCCGTCACAGTCACCTGACCGCCGGTGCGCACGTACTGCGGTCAGCAGGATGTGGGGGCGGGCTTGCCGGAGAAGCGGGCGGAGAGCCACTCCATCGCCAGCGGTGTGGCGACCACGTCGCCGGTGATGTGGCCCGCCAACGGGATCGTCCGCCACTGCACCCGCGCTCCGAGCGAGCAGTAGGAGTTCAGCAGGGGTTTGGCGATGCTGTGCGGGATCAACGGGTCGATGTCGCCGTGCACCAGGTAGACCGGCGCGCGCGGCGCCTTCTGCCCGGCGCGGTTCTCCGCGAGGCGCGCCTGCCACTTCGGGTTCGCCAACGGGTCGGGCACCGAGGCGATGGTGGCGAAGCTCTGGAAAGCGTTGCGCGGCACCATGACCGCGACGCAGTCCTTGCTCGTCTCCTCGACGAGGCGGCGGCCGTGGGCGTTGAGGAGGTCCTCGTAGGGCAGCTCGGGATACGCCGCCTTGTAGCCCGCCATCACGCCGACCGCGAGGCCGAAGAACGGCCCGCCGTTCATCACCGGCGCGAGCGCGGCGAGGTCACGCGGCACACCACCGGCCGCCACACCGACGAGGTTCAGCTCGGGCGCGTAGCTCGGCTGCAACTCCCCCGCGAACGCCGATGCCTGGCCGCCCTGCGAGAAGCCCCAGAGGCCGACCGGGCCGGAGCCGATGAGGTGCTGGGCGGCGCGGGCGGCGTCGAGCATGCTCCGCCCCTCGGACTGGCCGACCGCGTAGGTGTGCACACCGGGCGTGCCGAGGCCCTGGTAGTCGGTGATCACCACGGCCCAGCCCCTGAGCAGCGGCTGCGCGATCAGCGCGACCTCGTTCTCGATGCCCGCGCGGATCGTGAACGACGGCGCGCAGATGTCGCCGAGGCCGTGGGTGCCCACGGCGTAGGACAGCAGGGGGCGCGGGCCTGAAACCCAGGGCGTCGGCGGGACGAGCAGGGTGCCGGACACCGCGATCGGCTGACCGGTCGCGGAGGTCGAACGGTAGAGGATCTGCCACGCCTGAACCGGGGCGGGCAGCAACGCGAACTTCGCGACGATCTTCCGGGATCGAAGGATCTCGCCGGGCTTTCCGGCCGGAAGCGGGTCGGGAGGCTGGTAGAAGGGATCGGCCGACGGGATCGGAACCGAGGTGGCCGAGGCGGTGACAGGGATGCCGACCAGCAGGAACAACAGGGCGAGGACGGCGACGACGCGTGAGCGGGACAGCGGAGACATCGACGGCTCCTTTGCGAGCTACCCGACTTTGATAAGCGGGATTTTCACAAAGTAGCCACCCGAACACGGTCTGACAATCCCCCTGACCACTAAGGTGGTGATCACCAAGACCGCAGGAGGACCGCCATGGCTCGATCGACACGCACCTACCGGGGCGTGCCCGCCGAGCAGCGCAGGGCCGAGCGCCGCACCCGGCTGCTCGACGCCGCGCTGGAGCGCTTCACCACCGAGGGCTACCACGCCAGCCGGATCGAACGGATCTGCACCGACGCCGGGGTGTCGACCAGGAACTTCTACGAGGAGTTCCCGACCAAGCAGGCGCTGCTGCTCACGCTGCACGACCGGATCAACGAGGCCGCGCTGGACCGCGTCGCGAGCGCGCTGGAGCAGCTGACCGGCGAGGACGTGCCGAGCCGGATCGCCACCCTGCTCGACGCGTTCATGGGCAGCGTCACCGCCGATCCCCGGCTGCCCCGGCTGAACTACGTCGAGGCCGTCGGCGTCAGCCCGGAGCTCGAACGCCAGCACCAGGAGTGGGTGGCCAAGTGGGCCGCGCTGATCGAGGACGAGGCCGCGCACGCCGCCTCGGTCGGTCACGCCCCGGTGCGGGACTACCGGCTGATCTCCATCGCCCTGGTCGGTGTGGTGACCGGACTGCTGCGGGAGTGGCAGGCGCACGACACGCTGCGCCCGGTCGAGGAGATCACCGAGGCGATCCGGCACGTCATGGTCGCCGCGATCACCGCGCCCTAGCGGCCGATGTCGGCGAAGGCGCGGCGCTTCAGCGCGGGCACGGCGTCGAGAACGCGGAACGCGGCGCGCCCGGCCAACCGCGCGGCCCTGCCGCCGCTGACGGCCTGCTTGGCCGCGGTCAGCGAGGCGCGCACGGCGGCGAAGCCGTACTCGGTCATCTCCGCCTCGTACTCCGCGATGCGTTCCACCAACGGACGCTCGGCCTCGATCAGCTTGCGGCACAACAACTGTGCGTCGCGGAGCGCGATGTTCGCACCAACGCCGCGGAACGGTGTCATGCTGTGCGCGGCGTCGCCGAGCAGGGTGACCGAGCTGGCCGCCCACTTCGGCACCGGGGCGGCCGAACGGATCGGCAGCAGGGTCGTAGTGTCCACATCGGACAGTGCGACCAACGCGCGCAGCTGTGGCGCCCAGCCAGTGGTCGACCGCAACACGAGGTCGCGGAGTTCCCGAGCGCCCAAGGAATCCAGGTCCTCGCCGAAGTACTCGCGCTTCGCCGAGAACGACCAGAAGACATACGGCGCGGTGTTGTCGAACAACGCGTCCGGGTCGTCCTGATCGTTGACGCCGCCGTCGAAGTCGTGCGGGGCGATGAACATGCCACAGCTCTTGGAGGGCAAAACACTCAGCGGCCCGGCGAGGAACGCGGGCGGGATCAGCTCGCGCCTCTCCTCGGTCAGCATGTACTTGCCCGCGATGGCGACGATCCCGGTGTCGACGCGCTCGGCGTGCGGGAGGTACTGGCCGCGCACCCGCGATCCCGCACCGTCCGCGCCGACGAGGACATCGCCCACGGCCGTGGTCCCGTCAGCGAAATGCGCGGTGACCCGGCCGTCGTCGGCCACCGAGTAGCGCTCGAACTTCCTGTCGAAGCGCACCACGTCTTCCATGCCGGACAACAGGATCTGCCGCAGCGTGATCCGGCTGACGCCGTGGTGGCCGGTGCCGATGGTCTCCTCGTCCAGGTGCAGCAGGCGTTTCAGCCGCTCCGTGACCATCGTGAACTGGTTGCCGCCCTTGCCACTGCTCGCCAGGAACCGCTCGAACGCCTCGGCGGGCAGGCACTCCCGCAGCGCCGCCGCGCCGTCCGGGTTGATGTGAATCCTGAAGCCCTGCAAGCGATCCGTGCGGTGCCGGTCCCGCTCGTAGACCTCGACACCGAGCCCGGCCCCGCGCAGTCCCTGCGCCAGCGCCAAACCCCCGATCCCACCGCCGACGACGATCACCTTGGTCATGTCTCGCTCCACCCGAATCGACGTTTCGCGCGGTACGCGCGCTGGTGTTCGGTCCCCTTCTCGGCCCAGTCCGCGAGCAGGCGCTCCAGCAGTCCGTTCAGGGTGCGGAGGTCCTCGGCCGACCAGTCCGCGACGACCGCGCCGAAGACGTCCACGCCCGCCTGGACGAACTGCCGCACCTGGTCGCGCCCGGCGTCGGTCGCCTCGACCAGCGAGGCCCTGCGGTCGCTGGGATCGGTGGTCACCGCGAGGAAACCCTGCTCGGCGAGCACCTGCACGTGCCGCGTCACCGACGAGGGCAGCACGTCCAGCGCCTCGGCCACCTCGCCGGGCCGGACCTTCCCGCGCTCGGCGGCGATCCGCAGCACGCCCACCCGCACCGGGTCGTAGACCCGCGAGGTGCCCCGGCGCAGCGATTCGCCGAAGCGCTCGACCGTGGCCACCAGGGCCGCGACCTCCGATTTATGTGCTTGCATGAAACAAACGGTAGAACAGTTGTTTCACCGAAGCAAGCATCTGCCGTCCCTAGACTCGGCCAGGTGGCAGCCACCGAGATCCAGGCAGTGACCGACGTTCCCACGACGAACCGCACGCTCACCGGCTGGGGCCGCACGGCTCCCACCACCGCCAAGGTGGTGAGCACCGGCGACGTGGACGAGATCGCCCGCGCGGTGCGCACGGCCGGGCAGCGCGGGGTGATCGCCCGCGGTCTCGGCCGCAGCTACGGCGACTCCTCGCAGAACGCCGGCGGCCTGGTGATCGACATGACCGCGCTCGACAAGATCCACGCGATCAACGTGGACGAGGCGATCGTCGAGGCGGACTCCGGCGTCAGCCTGGACACCCTGGTCCGCCGCCTGCTGCCGTACGGGCTCTGGGTGCCGGTGCTGCCGGGCACCCGGCAGGTCACCGTGGGCGGCGCGATCGCCGCCGACGTGCACGGCGGGAACCACCACACGCAGGGCAGCTTCTGCAACCACGTGCTGTCCATGGACCTGCTCACGGCAAATGGTGAAATCCGCAGGATCACCCAGGACGACGAGCTGTTCTGGGCGACCGCGGGCGGCATGGGCCTCACCGGCGTCGTGCTGCGCGCGACCATCCGCCTCAAGCGCGTCGAGACCTCCTACTTCCTGGCCGACGTCGAGCAGACCGAGAACTTCGACCAGCTGCTGGAACGCTTGCAGGACAACGACGACCAGTACACCTACTCGAAGTCCTGGTTCGACTCGCTGACCACCGGCGAGCGCATGGGCCGGGGCACGCTGCTGCGCGGCTGGCCCGCGAAGCTGGAGGACCTGCCGAAGAAGCTGCGCAAGGACCCGCTGAAGTTCGACGCGCCGCAGCTGCTGACCATCCCGGACATCTTCCCCAACTGGGCGCTGAACAAGCTCACCGCGAAGATCATCAACGAGGCGTACTACCGGATGGGCGCGACGCGCTTCGGCTCGGTGCAGAACATCACCCAGTTCTTCCACCCGCTGGACATGTTCGGCGAGTGGAACCGCGGCTACGGCAGCAACGGGTTCCTGCAGTACCAGTTCGTGGTCCCGTTCGGCCAGGAACCGTTCCTGCGCACCACGATGGAGAAGATCTCCTCCTCCGGCCACATCTCCTGCCTGAACGTGCTCAAGCGCTTCGGCAAGGGCAACGCGGGCCACATCTCCTTCCCGGAGCCGGGATGGACCCTCGCGGTGGACATCCCGATCAAGCCGGGCCTGCACCGGCTGTGCGACGAGCTGGACGAGATGGTCCTGGGCGCGGGCGGGCGGCTGTACCTGGCGAAGGAATCGCGGACGCGCGCGGAGACGATCGAGAAGATGTACCCGCGGATCGAGGAGTGGCGCAAGATCCGCGCCACCGTCGACCCCGAGGGCGTCTTCGCCTCCGACCAGTCCCGCCGACTCGCCCTCTAGCACTCCGCACACCAAGTAAACTCTCCCCATGCGCCGCATTCGCCCGTCCACCCCATCCCCCGCGCGCGCCGTCTAGAGAACCCCGTTTCGTACTCATAACGGGAAAAAGAGCGCTCCAAAAACCCGTTTTGAGTACGAAACGGGATTTTGGGCTGCGCTGGTGAGGTTTCGGGGGGTGTTCACGATCGGTGGGGAGTGCTTGCGGGATACGGCCTAGCCGAAGTCGCGGCGGCGTAGGGCGATGAGGCCGCCGGAGAGCAGCACCGCGGACAACGCGACGAGCACCACGGCCGGGAGCGGGTCGAAAGCGCCTTGGGCGACCGTGTTCGGGATGTAGTGGAACGGTTCGAACGGGGTTCCGCCCCACACCCCGTACAGCGGGCCGACGACCTGGCCGAGGGTCGCCGTCGCCACCCAGGTGATCCACGAGATCGCCACGGCGGCCCTCGGCAGCACCCCGTAGGCGAACACGCAGACCGCGCCGACCAGCCACACGGCGGGCACGGTGCCCATGGCCCCGGCGAAGATGCGCAGGACGTCCGCGGGCCCTCCGACGAGCCAGGCGAAGAACGCGCCGAACACGAGCCCGGCGACGGCCAGCAACGCGGCCGTGCCGAGCCCGGCGACCACCAGCTGCCCTGCTGCCCAGTGCAGCCGGGTCGCGGGCGTCGCCTGGACGATCTCCGCACTACCACCGCGTTCCTCCGCACGCAGCCGCTGCACCATCAGCACCGGGTACAGCGCGATGACGTGCGCGAAGATCAGGATCAGCGGCCACAGCGCGGCGTCGAGCGCGGTTCCCGCCGGGTTGCCGAAGGCCGCGATGAGGTGCACCGCCGCGGGCACCTCGCCTAGCTGGTGCCCCAGGGTGCTCATCCCACCGGCGGCCGCGGCGAAGATCGCGGTCCCGGCCGCCCACTTGGCCAGCAGCCCCCGGTTCAGCCGCCACGACAGGCTGATCGGGCCGCGCAGGTGCGGTGCCTCCGCACGTCCCGCCCGCGCCGGGATCAGCCCTTCGCCGAGATCGCGCCGCTCCAGCAGCAGGTGGGCGACCGCCGAAAGCACCGCCGCGACCGCGATCGTGACCGCGAGCATCCACCACCGGTTCGTCTTGTACGGCTCGACCAGGTGGCTCCAGCCGATCGGCGAGACGTACTTCATCCACAGCTGCCCGCTCGCGTCGCCCGCGTACCGCAGCACGTAGGCGGCTCCGAGCACGGACATCGCGACAACCCTTGCGGTACGGGCGTTTCCGGCGAGCTGTGCGGCGACCGCACCAACTCCGGCGAACACCCACCCCGCGACGACGATGGCCGCCCCGTAGGCGATCGACCCCACCGGGTCGAGGCCGGTCATGATCAGCACGAGCGCCGTCGCCGCTCCTCCTGCCAGGCTGCCCGCGCCCGCGACCAGCAGCGCCGCGTGCAAACCGGTGTGGCGGCCGACCACCCCGGCGCGCACCAGCTCGGCCCGCCCGGAGTCCTCGTCCGCGCGGGTGTGCCGGACCACGGCGAGCAACGCGGCGAGTCCGCTTGCCACATAAAGGAATCCGCCGCTGCGCCACGACGAGAGCACGCCGAGGTCGGCTTCCACCGTGCCGCCGCCCAGCGCGCGGAAGAAGGCGTTGCGGTTGAGGATCTCGACGTAGGTCGCCTTCAGCTCGGGTGTGCCCATGTTCCGTTCGATGTAGGCGACCAGCACGACCGCCAAGGTGGTGAGCAGGAGGATCCACCACGGCGCGATGCCTCGTTCCCGGCGCAGCGCCAACCGGAACAGCGGCGCGGTCCCGTTCACCGTGCCGACCTGTCGTAGTGGCGCAGGAACAGCTCTTCCAACGTCGGTGGGCGGCCGGTGAAACCCTTGACCCCCAAGGAACTGAGCTGCCCCAGCACGGCGTCGAGCGCGTTGTTGTCCACGGCGAGGCGCACCTTGTCACCGCTGACGTGCAGGTCGTGCACACCCGGCAGACCGGCGAGCCCGTCGGCGGGCCGGACGAGCTCGGCCTCGATGGAGGTGCGGGTCAGGTGCCGCAGCTCGGTGAGCGTGCCGGTGTCCACGGCCCGCCCGTCCCGGATGATCGTGACCCGGTCGCACAGCGCCTCCACCTCGGAGAGGATGTGGCTGGACAGCAACACGGTCTGGCCGCGCCGCTCGGCGATCACCTCGCGGAAGACCGCTTCCATCAGCGGGTCCAGCCCGGAGGTGGGCTCGTCGAGGATCAGCAGCTCCACGTCGGCGGCGAGCGCGGCGATCAGCGCGACCTTCTGCCGGTTGCCCTTCGAGTAGGCGCGGCAGGCGGTGCGCGGATCGAGGTCGAAGCGCTCGACCAGTTCCTGTCGCCTGGCCCGGTCGGCGCCGCCGCGCAGGCGCGTGAGCAGGTCGATCACCTCGCCACCGGACAGGTTCGGCCAGAGCGTCACCTCGCCCGGCACGTAGGCGAGCCTCCGGTGCAGCTCGGTCGCGTCCCGCCACGGGTCGCCCCCGAGGAGCCTGGTCGTGCCCGCGTCCGTGCGCAGCAATCCGAGCAGCACCCGGATCGTGGTGCTCTTCCCCGCGCCGTTCGGCCCGAGGAAGCCGTGCACCTCGCCCGCGCGAACGCTGAGGTCGAGCCCGTCCAGCGCGGTGGTGCGGCCGAACCGCTTCACCAGCCCGCGCACCGCTATCGCTTCCGTCATCGCCGTTTCCTCGGCTTCCCCGGCAGGCGGGCGCGCATCGCGGCCGCCTCGTCCGGACTGAGCATCGGGTGGGAGTGGAGGTCGAGCAGGACGCGGGCCAGCAGGTCCTCGCCGTCGGGGCTGAACACGTCCACCCCGAGGCCGCGCGAGACGTGCTCGTGCAGCATCGTCACGGCCAGGGCCATCGCCGTGCTCACCGTCGCCCTGGCCTGCCGAGTGACGACCGGGCGGTCGGAGCGCTTCTTGTCGGCCTCGGCCATCCAGTCCGCGCTCAGCTCCACGACCTTGTCGAACAGCGGCTCGGCCCGCCCTTCGACCAGCGCACGGCGGATGTAGTCCCGGTACGGCCCCACCGCGGCCAGCGACACCGAGACGTAGTTGACCTCCCCCGGCGCCGGGTCGGCGCGGACCCGGTCGTTGATCTCCGAGACCATCCGCGCCAGGTGGGCGTCGCACGCGTCCCGCAACGCCTCCTTCGACCCGAAGTGGTGCCGCACCAGCCCCGACGACACCTCCGCGGTCGCGGCGATCCCCCTGATCGTCGCCCGGTCGAACCCGTGCTCGCCGAAGTGCCGCAGCGCCGCGTCGCGGATCCGCGCCCGTGCGGTGAGGTCCTCTCGACTATCCACGCGTGCAGCGTACTACACATGCGTGTAGTCAGCTGGAAGCCCGGCCGCGGCGGGCCTAGGGTCGGGGGATGAGCTGGCCGAAGAACTGGCCGATCCGGCCCATCTCCCCGCCGCCGTGGGCACGGCAGGAGCCGACGTGGCGCGGCGCCAGGCCCGGTCTGATCGCCGCGGCCCTGGACCGGGCGCTCGCCAAGCCCTCCGGCAACTGGTTCGTGCTCGCCGCCAGCTCCGAGATCACCGCGGCGCGGCCGTTCGGCAGGCACGTCGCCGGGCAGGAGCTGGTGGCGTGGCGGGCTCCTGACGGGGAGCTGCGCGTGGGTCCGGGCGCGTGCCCGCACCTCGGCGCTCCCCTCTGCGACGCGGCCGTGGACGGCGGCGCCCTGGTGTGCCGTTGGCACGGAATGTCGTTGGGAGACAAGCAAACTGCTGGTTGGGCGCGGTATCCCGCACACGACGACGGAGTGCTCGCGTGGGTGCGGCTGGACCGCGTCGGCGGCGAGGAACCGTTGGACGCGCCCGTGCTGCCAGCGCGTCCACCGCAAGGGGCCATCTCCGCGGTGGCGACCGTGCTCGGCCGGTGCGAGCCCGAGGACGTCGTGTTCAACCGGCTCGATCCGTGGCACGGCGCGTGGTTCCACCCGTACTCCTTCGCGGAGCTGCGCGTGCTGGACGCGAGCGACTTCCTCGTGGAGGTCACTTTCCGGCTCACCAAACGGATCGGGGTGCCCGTGATCGCGCGGTTCAGCTGCCCCGAGCCGCGCACGGTCGTCATGCACATCGTGGAGGGCGAGGGCGTTGGCAGCGTCGTGGAAACGCATGCGACTCCCATCGGCCCGGCAAGGACCGCGGTGATCGAAGCGACCATCGCGCACTCCGCGCGGCCAGGATTCGCCTACGCGCGACGGATGGCCGGGGCGGTGCGACCGGCGATGCGTTGGGCGGCGAAGCGGTTGTGGCGCGACGACATCGCCTATGCGGAGCGGCGCTTCGAACTCCGCAAGAACGGGCGCTGGCCCGGATAGGCGGGCGCGGGGCGGGTACCCGGGCCGCATGACACTGCGCGCACTGGTGCTGAACTGCACTTTGAAGAAGTCCCCTGCCGAGTCCAACACCGAGCAGTTGGCGTCAGTCGTCGTCACCGAACTGGAGAAGCTGGGCGTCGCCGTGGAGGAGCTGCGGCTCGTCGACCTCGGCATCCCGCCCGGCGTGGACACCGACCTCGGCGCGGGCGATCCGTGGCCCGCCGTGCACGACAAGCTGCTCAGCTCCGAGATCCTGGTGTTCGCGACGCCGACGTGGGTCGGGCACCCGTCGTCGATCGCCCAGCTGGCGCTGGAGCGGATGGACGCGATGATCTCCGAGACCGACGACGAGGAGCGGCCGGTCGCCTACAACCGGGTCGCCGGGGTGGTCGTGACCGGCAACGAGGACGGCGCCCACCACGTGATCAGCGAGCTGGCCGGAGGGCTCGGTGACATCGGCTACACGATCCCCGGCCAGGCGTGGACGTACTGGAACCGCGGGCCGGGGCCTGGA
The DNA here is from genome assembly GCF_024213555.1 of Allokutzneria sp. A3M-2-11 16. Taxonomy (GTDB): domain Bacteria; phylum Actinomycetota; class Actinomycetes; order Mycobacteriales; family Pseudonocardiaceae; genus Allokutzneria. Next base: position 75,384 of record NZ_JANAVO010000017.1, read on the forward strand.
CCGTCCTATGCGGACACTGGCTCGGACACTGATGACGGCAAGGACTGGTCACACAGCACCGGTCGGGCGATGGCGGGGAACCTGGTCGCTGTGGCAGCAGCCCTGCGTGACCAGCCGATTCCCCCACCGAGAAGTTGATCACACGATCGTGTGAGTACGCGGGCTCCGCCGACAGGGTAGAACCGATGCCGCCACCCAACACGCCCCCAGGAGTCCCCCCATGCGCGCACTGGTGCTCGACTGCACGCTCGACGGCCGCTCGGAGCACGCCGTCTGCTCGGACCTGCGCTCCTGGGGTGTGAACGTCGACTGCCTGCCCGCCACCGACGTGCCGGTCTCGGTCGAGGAGTACTCGGTGCTCGTGGTCCTCACGCCCAGCTGGCTGGGGCAGCCGTCGCGGCTCGCGCAGCGGGTGCTCAGTCAGCTACCCAGTGCCAATCGGACAACGGTGGCCGGTGTGGTGGCGCTCAGCGAGCTGGCCGAAGGGCAGTGGATGCGCACGACTCTGTCCTGGCACCTGTGGAATCTCGGTTACACCGTCCCGGTTCGACCGACCGCGGCGTACTTCGTGCGCACCGCCATCCAGGCGCGTCGCAACCGCGCGCTGACCGCTACTGGCTGAACCGCGCGGCGAGAGCGCGCAGCGGCGCCCATCGGCCGGCGACCGGAACAGTCCACAGTGGATGACCACGAACGCCGAACAGCTCCAGGAGCAGGTTCGCGGCGTGCGTTCCAGTGGTCGCCGCACGCTCCATCAACGCGACAGGGAGGTCGATGCGCACGAGATCTCCGGCCAGCACCAAGCCTTCCTGCGGCGTTGCCACGGTCGGCCGGTGCGCGAATCCGCCCGGCGGGAACAGCGGGCAGTCCTCGCGCAGCTCGTGACGCTCGTCGATGATCCGCGCTTCGGCAGTTTCCGGGTAGACGCGGTGCAGCTCCGCCAGCAACCTGTCGCGCGCATCGTCCACAGTGGTCAGTGCATAGCCGTGCAGCTCAACGACCGAACCACCCGTGCGCGCGGCCCAGGAGCGGGACTCTCCTTCGTAGCGGTTGAGCACGCTGATGTTGTCGAGCGGACCATATCCACTCGTACCAAGGAATCCTGGCCTCTCGGGGCGCACCGGCCGATCGAGCCACAACCGCGACACGAGAAACGGCGGTGCTGTGCGGAGGTCGTTGATCCGCGCGCGCCAGGCTTCGTCCCCGATCGTCGGCGACCGGTCGATCAGCCCGCGCAGCCCTGGCACGTCCACCGCGAGGACCACTCCGTCGACTTCGAGGCCGTCCACTGCAAAGCGGCGGGAGCCGCCGATCGCGATCGATTCCACTGCTGTGCCAAGGCGAATCTCCGCACCGCGGTTGCAGAGGTAGGCGCCGAGCGGTTCCCACAGGGTCGCGAACGAGTCGGCCGCGACGTCGAAGACCAGGCCCTCGCTGGAACCGAGGAAGTACAGGTGGAACATCGTAGCCAGCTCGGCCGCGGACAACTCGGTCGGTGCCGCGAAGAAGCTGCGGGAGAACACCTCGAACGCCAGATGCCTTGCGGCGGGCGGGAAACGCAGCTGCTCCAGGAACTCGGCGGCGTTGATGTGGTCGAGCTTGTCGTAGGTTCCCGGAACGCGCACGTCCACCAGCGGCAGGGCCGCGCGGGCGTTGAGGCGGGAGAGGTCGCGCAGGGTGAACGTGGGGCTGTTCAACGCGAAGGCGACAGCGTTGAACGGCGGGGTTTTCGGCAAGCTCTGAAAGGTGTCGCGGTAGCCGTCGCTGTGCACCAGCGGGTAGTCCAGCATCGGGGTGAGCCGTGACAGCATCGGATCGGTGCGGCGCAACAGGTCGCGGAGGTTGTAGTACTGGCGGAAGAACGCGTGGAACCCCCGGTTCATGGAGACCTGGGAACCGTCCGCCAGGATCGTCGGCCAGCCGCCGACGCGCCCGCCCAGGTACTGCTCGCGCTCCAGCAGAACGACCCGGACTCCGCGCTCCACCAACGCCGTCGCCGCCGCGAGGCCCGCGATTCCGCCGCCCACAACGGCGACGACGCGATCGGTCGCGGTCGCTCGGCCCGGGCGTGCGCGGTGCAGGACGGCACGGCGGTCCCTCACCGCAGTGTCCTCCTGGCGAAGAACGTGTGCGCGACGCCGCGCTGCCAGCCCGACATGCTTCCGGTTCGGATGGTGTCGAAACCGTTGCTGGACAAGCGGTTCTCGAAGTCGATCACTCCGTCGAAGTCCAGTACGCTGCGCCACAGGTAGCGGTAGAGCGAGGCGTCCCCGGAGGTCAGGCGGCCCGCCGGGATGATCACCGTCCAGCACACCGCCGTCCACACCGCCTTGGCGAGCACCGAATCCGCGACGGAGTACTCGTGCGCGACGAACGGGGCTCCCGGCCGCAGCAGCTTGCGGATCGTGCGCAGGCCGCCGTCGATGTCAGGCAGGTTCCGGACCAGGTAGGCGGCGAAGATCCCGTCGAAGGACCCATCGATCTTCAGGTCCTCGACGCGCGAGTGCACGAAGCTGACCGTGGGAGGCCAGTCCTTTTCCTTGGCGCGGGCCAACATTCCCGCCGATCCGTCCACGGCCACGATCTCCGCTTCCGGAGCGGCTCGCAGCAGCGCGGCCGTCGAGGCGCCCGTCCCGCAGCCGAGGTCGAGCAGGCGCTGTCCTCTCCCCCGAGCCGGAATTCCCATGCGGCGCGCCGACAGCCGTAGCTGTGCGTGGTAGCCGGGGTTCGCGCCGACCAGGCGGTCGTAGGCCGCCGCGGCCTTGTCGAAACCCTCGGTGACCCGCATGTCAGAGACCGCCCGCGATCCTGATCGTGGTGCCCGTCGTGAACGAGGCGTCCGGCGAGAACAGCCACGACACCGCGCCCGCGATCTCCTCCGGCTGCCCGGAACGGCCGAGCGGGATGCGGCTCGCGACGCGGTTGGGGCGGTCCGGGTCCCCCATGTCCGCGTGGATTCTGGTGTGCACCGTGCCCGGCGCGACGCCGTTCACCCGGATGCCGTCCTTGGCCAGTTCCTTTGCCAGGCCAACGGTCATCGCGTCCGTGGCCGCTTTGCTCGCGGCGTAGTGCACGTACTCGCCGGGGCTGCCCAGGGTCGCGGCGGCCGAGGAGATGTTGACGATCGCCCCACCGCGTCCGGCCATGTCCTTGGCCGCGCGGCGCGCGCACAGCAGGTAGCCGAAGACGTTGACGTCCAGCACCTGCCGCAGGTCCTCCGTGCTCGTGTCCACCAACGCGCCGAGTTTCCCGGTCACACCAGCGTTGTTGACCAGTCCGGAGATCGGCCCCAGCTCCGCGGCGGCGGTGTCGAAGAGGCGTTCGACGTCCGCCTCCACCGCGGTGTCCATCGCGACCAACAGCGATCGGCCGTCGCGCTCGGCGACCTCCTTGGCCACGGCCGCCGCGGCCTCGCGGTCGCTGCGGTAGCCGATCACCACGTCGTGCCCGTCCGCGGCCAGCCGGACGCAGATGGCGGCGCCGATGCCCCGGCCGCCGCCGGTGACGATGGTGATGGGACGGCTCATCGCGCTACCTCCTGGAGACCACGGGTGATCAGGGCCGCTCCGGCCACGGCGAGTCTACGCATCCTGGGCACGGCGACCCGGCCAGCGAACACGTCGTAGTCCGCGGCCACGAGCTCGTCGAGAATGCCGCTGTAGAGCCGAAAAGCCGTGCGGATGCAGGGCCGGGACTCCGGCGCGAGCAGCTCGATCCCCGGCTCGGCCGCCCGGTAGTCGGCGTAGTTCAACGCGATCAGGTGCGCCAGCGCGGCGCGCACGGCCCGGTCGGCCCCGCCGCGCGCCTGGCACCAGCGGAGGCGGTCGCGGTCCACGCCGAACGCCCCCAGTTCCGCCAGCGGCAGGTAGATCCGGCCGCGGTCCAGGTCCTCGGACACGTCCCGGAGGAAGTTGGTGATCTGGAAGGCCACGCCGAGCCGCGCGGCGTAGGGCTCGGCCTCCTCACGCGGGCCGACCGTGCCCAGGACCGGCAGCATCTGCAGGCCGATCACCTCGGCGGAGCCTCGGACGTAGCAGCCCAGATCGGCGAACGTGGCGTACTCGGTGACCGTCAGGTCCATCCGCATCGACGCCATGAAGTCGGTGAACAGCCCGTGCTCCAGGCCGAAGCGTTCGATCGTGTCGATGAGCGCCGACAGCACCGCGTGCCCGCTCTCGCCCTCTTTCAGCGCGTGCGCCAGGCACTCGTCCAGCTCGTCCAGCGCTCTTGCGCTGTCCTCAGTGTCCACTGTGGACGGATTGTCAACGAGCTCGTCCGCCCACCTGGCGAACCCGTACAGCGCGTGCACCGCGGGCCGCCGCGCCGGGCTGAGCAGCCTGGTGGCGAGGAAGTACGTCCGACCGTGGCGGGCGTTGAGCGCGCGGCAACGCAGGTACGCCCGCCGGAGCCGGGGTTCGGTGATCCCGGCCGCGTCGAGCTCGCGGCTGCCCATCCTGGCCCCTCCTCCGGCGGTGTCCCTCACCCGCCACGCTATCCGCCCCCACCCCTCCCCACCGGCCGGGCCACCACATGACCGCCGTGGTTGGGGCGTCTTCAAGTACGCCGTACCCCCTTCCCAGCGGTCGCTAACTGCCACTAACCCCGGGGTTAGTAGCGGTTTGAGACCGCGGAGGCCGGGGTTTGGTGGTCTTGAAGACGTCCCAACCTCGCTGGGACATACGCTGAGTGGAGAGGCGCTGAGTGGAGAGAGGTTGGGTGGGGAGGTTGGTGAGGAGGAGTGTGCGGGAGGTGACGGGGCGGTCTGATCACGTGGTGGTGGTCGGGGCGGGGCTGGCCGGGTTGTCGGCGGCGCTGCACCTGCTCGGCGCGGGCCGCCAGGTCACGGTGGTGGAGCGCGACGGGGTCCCGGGCGGTCGGGCGGGACGGCTGGACCTGGGCGGATACCGCTTCGACACCGGGCCGACGGTGTTGACGATGCCGGAGCTGCTCGACGAAGCCCTCGCCGCGGTCGGTTCGAGCCTGCGCGAGCACGTCGAGCTGGTGCCGCTGCACCCGGCCTACCGCGCGGAGTTCGCGGACGGCACGAGCATCGACGTGCACACCGACGCCGACGCGATGGAAGCCGAGGTCAGGCGCGTCGCGGGGCCGGAAGAGGCAGCGGGCTACGCGCGGCTGCGCAAGTGGCTGACCGACCTGTACGAGGCCGAGATCGACACGTTCATCGGCGCGAACTTCGACTCACCGCTGGACCTGCTCGGGCCCGAACTCGTCAGGCTGGCCAAGCTCAAAGGATTCGGCAGGCTCGGACCGGCGATCGGGCGGTTCGTGCGCGATGAGCGGCTGCGCCGGATCTTCTCGTTCCAAGCCCTCTACGCGGGTGTCGCGCCGCAAAAAGCGCTGGGCGCGTACGGAGTGATCGCGTACATGGACACCGTCGCGGGGGTCTGGTTCCCGAAGGGCGGAATGCGCGCGATCCCGGACGCCCTCGCGAACGCCGCGACCACCGCGGGCGCGAAGTTCCACTACGACACCACGGTGAAGAGCCTGGAACGCAGCGCGGATCGAATCACCGCCGTGCACACGGAGAACGGTGAGCGCATCCCCTGCGACGCGGTCGTGCTGACACCGGAGCTGCACTCCTCCTACCGACTGCTGGGCCACACCCCGAAACGCCCCGTGAAGCTCCGGTACTCACCGTCAGCCGTGGTGCTGCACGCGGGCTCCACGGGGAGTTGGCCACGGCTCAGACACCACACGATCTCGTTCGGCCGGGAGTGGAGCCGGACCTTCACGGAGATCATCGGCCGCGGCGTGCCGATGTCCGACCCGTCGTTGCTGATCACGCGGCCGACCGCAACCGACCCCGGGCTGGCCCCCTCCGGCAAACAGGCTTACTTCGTGCTCGCCCCCTGCCCGAACCTCCAGGCCGGACAGCTCGACTGGGCCCGGATCGGCCCGCGCTACCGGGACGAGCTGGTCGCGACGCTGGAAGCGCGCGGGTTGACCGGCTTCGGCGCGGGCATCGAGGTCGAGCGACTGGTCACGCCCGCCGACTGGGCGGCGATGGGGCACGCGGCCGGAACCCCGTTCGCGACGGCGCACACCTTCGCCCAGACCGGCCCGTTCCGCCCGGCCAACCTGGTCGGCGGCACGGCGAACGCGGTGCTGGCCGGGTGCGGGACGACGCCGGGGGTCGGGGTGCCGCCGGTGCTGATCTCCGGCAGGCTCGCCGCGCGGCGGATCACCGGCCGCTGAACCGCAGCGCCAGCCGCACCCGATCGCGCAGGCCGAGCTTGCGCAGCACCGCGGAGACGTGGTTCTTCACCGTGCCCTCGGTGATGAACAGGGCAGCGGCGATCTCCGCGTTGGTCGCGCCCGCGCCGACCAGCCGCGCCACCTCCAGCTCCCGCGCGGTCAGCGAACCGTCCACTGTGGAGGGGCGGCGCACGTCGGCCATCAGCCGGGCCGCCGCCGCGGAACCGAGCACGGTCTCGCCGCGCGCCGCCTTGTGGATCGCCGCGACCAGCTCGTCCGGTGACGTGTCCTTGAGCAGGTAACCGCGAGCGCCCGCGCGGATCGCCCCGAACAGGTAGTCGTCCTCGTCGAAAGTGGTCAACACCAGTGCGGCGACGCCGGGAAACCGCGCGGTCAGCTCCGCGATCAGCGCGACGCCGTCCATCCCCGGCATCCGCGCGTCCACCAAGGCGACCGCCGGGCGGCAGTCCGGGATCAGCGCGAGCGCGTCGGCTCCGTCGGCTGCGGTGCCGACCACCTCGATGTCATCCTCGATCTCCAGGAGCTTGGACAGCCCTTGCCGCATCAGCACCTGGTCATCGACGATCAGCACGCGCACCGGTGTCATGCGGGAAGCTCCGCTCGCACAGAGAATCCCCCGCCCGCCGAGTTGCCCGCCACGAGCGTGCCCCCGACCGCGCGAGCGCGTTCGGCCAAAGTGGACAGTCCGAATCCTGGCGATGCCTCGGCCCCGTGCCCGTCGTCGCGCACCTCGAACACCACGCGCCCCTCCTCGAAGCTCAACGTCGCCGTCGCGCTGTCGGCGTTCGCGTGGCGCAGCGCGTTGGTCAGCCCTTCCTGAAGCATCCGGTACAGCACGAGCTCGACATCCGGATCAAGCGGGCGTTCGGCGCCCTCCACGACGAACCGCACGGTGATCCCGGTGCCGTCGAAGGACCTCGCCAGCTCGGCGAGGGCGGCGCCGCCGAGCCGTCCGTCCAGCGCGAGCGGGCGCAGCGCGCGTACCCACCGCCGCGCCTCGGTCAGCGCTTCGACGGTCAACTCCTTGGCCTGGCGGACTTCCGCCCACGCCCGCTCGGGATCGCGGTCGCGGAAGCGCTCGGCGTTCTCCAGGCCGACCTTGATCACCGTCAGGTGGTGCCCGGTGGAGTCGTGCAGGTCGCGGGCCATGCGCGCGCGTTCCTCCGCCACGGTGAGCTCCCGGACGCGTTGGCGCGACGCCCGCGCCTCGTTGACCGCCGAAGCCAGCCCGAGCATGCAGGCGAACATCGTGCCGAGCGAGATCGCCTGGGACAACGAGCTCGCCCACGTCGCCCCGGCCAGTGTCGGCGCCGTCACCAGCATCGTGATCAACAGCGCGGCCGAGAGCACCGCACCGACCCGGAGTCCGAAGAGGAACACGAGATTCGCCAGCGCCACAACGAGAAGCGGCCCCTCCGTGCCATAACCACCGAGCACCGTGACGGCGATGCAGACGCCGAAGAACACCGGCCCGACGAACCTGCGGCTGGAGCCCGGGTCCCACGGCAGCACGAGCCACACCGCGACGAGCACCGCGAGCGCGATCGCCTGCGGGATCGGCCCGGCCCACCCCAACTCGGCGCCGGTCGCGTACCGCACCACCGGGACGGCGACCACCACCCAGAACACCACGCTGAACAACAGGGGTCTCACAGCGTCGACAGTAGAGCCGTTCACCCATGACCGTGGTCATGTCTTACCCGTGTCCCCGGCTCGATGTGCGGCGCGCGCGGCCGCCTTAGCGTCGTCCGCATGATCGATGAACACCGTGCACGCCTCCCGTGGGGAGCGCGCGTTGTCCTGCCGGTACTGGGTTTGTTCGCCCTCGTCCTCGGTGTCGGGCCGACGTTGACCAAGCCGTTGGGCATGCTGCCCGCGCTGCTGGTCATCTGCGTCGGCGCGCTGCTCCTTGCCTACAGCCTCCAACGGTTCGTCGACCGCGCACCGTGGTCGGGCCTCGGCATCACGTTCAACCTGAGGTCCGTGGCCCATCTTCTCCTCGGTGTGCTGCTCGGAGCCGCCGTGATGGCCGTGGCGCACGTGTTCTACGTGCTGTTCGGCCTCGCCGAGTGGCGAGCGGGCTTCCGGCTGGACGGCGTGTGGCTGGCGCTGTTGGGAGTTCTGCTCAGCCAGGCGTTCCCGGAGGAGGTGCTCTTCCGCGGCTACCTGTTCGGCACGGTGCGCCGCGAACGTCCACTATGGACAGCGGTGGTGGTCTCCTCCCTGGTGTTCGGCTCCATCCACATCTTCTCTTCCGGCGGCACGCACAACTTCTTCGAGCAGGTGCTCTACATGTTGATGGCGTGCGGCTTCGGGTTCGCGCTCGCGGCGTGCCGGGCGGCGACCGGCACGGTGTGGCTGGCGGTCGGCTTCCACACCGCGCACAACGTCTTCAGCAAAGCGTTCACCGTGACCAATCCCGGGCTGTACGGCTGGGAGATCGTGGTGCACGGCCTCGTGCTGCTGGCACTGGGCCTGCTCTGGCTCCGGGCTCAGCCGAGGAGCGCGGTCAGCGCGGGCAGGTAGCCCTTGGCGTGCCCCAGGCGGTTCGGGTGGTAGGAGTCGTCGGCGGGCAGGCCGGGCTCGTTGAGCCACGGGGCGCGCGAGCACAGTTCGTGCCCGGCGAACGCGGTCCGCCCGTCGAGGAACGCGAACCCGGCTGCCGCGGCGCGGGCGGAGATCACCCCGGCGAGGGAGTCGGTGATCGCGACGACCTCGGCGCGGCGGGACCGGGTGAGCACGTCGCAGGTCCGGCCCGGCTCGAAGATCCTCGGGTAGCCCACCACGACGACCTTCGCCGACGGGGCGGCCTTCCGGACCGCGGCGTAGGTGGCGTCGAGCTTGCCCGCCAGGGTGGTGGCGATCGTCTTCACCGCGTTGGCGAGGATGCGGTCGCAGCCCGCCTTGGAGCCGATCGTGCACTCCCGCATCGCCGCCGGGGCACCGATGTCGTTGCCACCGATGGAGATCGTGACGAGCGTTGTCTTCGCGGACAGCGCCTTGATCTGTCCATTGAGGACGTCCTTGGTCGTGGCGCCGGAGCACGCGACGGACGCGTAGCTCGCGACGGCGTTCGCGGCGGCCCACAGCGCGGAGTAGGCCAGCGGCCCGCGCGCGCAGTCCCCGGAGTCCCGGTAGTAGCGCGCGGTCCCCTGCCCGGAGGCGAACGAGTCGCCGAGCGCGACGTAGTGCGCTCCCTGGGCCGGAGTGGCGGCGAGCAGGACCGGCATCACCGACGCCATGGCCAGTGCGGCGAAACGGGATGAGCGCATGACGACCTCCGAAAGGGAACGCTTTCGACCTGATTACCAGCGCGCCCGGTTCCGCCGAAACACACGACCAGGTGACCTGATCAGTGGCAAGCGTCGCGAAAGGACAGGTTCTACCCGGATGGCCCAGCCTTGACCAGCGCGAATGGTTGACGCAGCCGAGGGGTTTTTAGTTCGTCGCGCAACTTCCACCGGTCAGCCCGAAAGGCGGGAACGCGGGGTGTGAAGTCGGGCAAGAAGGAAGCATGACCCGAAGAACACGGATTGCCGGAGTGGCCGTCGCGGTCTCCGTGGTGGCCGGTGTGCTCACCACGACGCCCGCGACGGCCGCCCCCGCGCCACCGTCCGGCTCGGCCCATCTCGTCACCCTGATCACCGGTGACCGCGTCCGCGCACAGGAGCGCGCTGACGGGCAGTGGTCGCTCACCCTCGACAACCCCGGGAAGACCGAGCGCTACAGCCAGTTCCAGGCGCGGCGCGGCGGTGTCACCGACTGGTACCTGATGCCCGAGGAAGCCTCCCGGCTGGTCTCGGCGGGCACGGTGGACCGCGAGCTGTTCAACATCACCGGCCTGATCCGCCAGGGCTACGACGACGCGCGCACGGACTCCATCCCACTGCTGGCGGAGTTCCCGGAGCAGGTCAGGGCGGCGTCCCCGCCCGGGGGCACCGTGACGCGCGCGCTGCCGGAGCTGAACCTGGCGTCGGTGGCCGAGCGCAAGCGGGACGCCGCGGAGTTCTGGCGCTCGCTGACCGCGTCCGGTCGGGCGTTGCAGGGACCGCGCAAGGTGTGGCTCAACGCCAAGATGCAGGCGTCGCTGGACGTCAGCGTGCCCAAGGTCGGCGCGCCCGCGGCCTGGCAGTCCGGCTTCACCGGCAAGGGCGTCACCGTCGCCGTGCTCGACACCGGCGCCGACGCCGCACACCCCGACCTCACCGGGAAAGTGGGGCCCGCCAAGGACTTCTCCGGCAAGGGCAACACCGGCGACGGCCACGGGCACGGCACGCACGTCGCCGCGACGGTCTCGGGTGTCGGCGCGAAGTTCAAGGGCGTCGCGCCGGACGCCACGCTGGCGATCGGCAAGGTGCTCGACGACAGCGGCAGCGGCTCCTTCGACGCGGTCCTCGCGGGCATGCACTGGGCCGCGGCCGAGGTGAAGGCCAAGATCGTCAACATGAGCCTCGGCAGCTACCCCACCGACGGCACCGACCCGGTGTCGCGGGCGGTGAACACGTTGAGCGGCAAGCACGGCACGCTGTTCGTGATCGCCGCGGGCAACTTCGGCGCCGACCAGTCGATCGGCTCACCGGCCACCGCCGATGCCGCGCTCGCGGTCGGCAACACCACCAAAGCCGACCGGCTCAGCCCCAGTTCCAGCCGCGGCCCTCGCCTCGGTGACGGCGCGCTGAAGCCGGAGATCGCCGCGCCGGGCACGGACATCGTGGCCGCCAAGGCGAAGGGCACGCAGCTCGGCGAGCCGGTCGGGGAGCACCACGTCCGGCTCACCGGCACCTCGATGGCCACCCCGCACGTCGCGGGCGGAGCCGCTTTGCTTGTGCAGCAACACCCGGACTGGTCCGGTGACCGGATCAAGTCCGCGCTGGTCAGCTCCGCCGCGCCCGCCGGTGACCTCGGCGCGTTCGCGGTCGGCGGTGGCCGCCTCGACCTGGCGCGCGCGACCAGGCAGCAGGTGCAGGCGCTCAGCGCGTCGGTGAACGCGTACCTGCGCTGGCCGTCCAAGGACAAGCAGAAGCGGAAGCTGACCTACCGCAACGACGGCGCGGCCCCCGTCACGCTCGCGCTCGACCTGAAGATCCCGGGCGCTCCGGCCGGGCTCGCCACCTTGAACACCAACACGATCACCGTCCCCGCCAAGGGAACCGCGGACGTCGAGCTGACCGCGACCCCGCGCTCCGGCAAACCCGGGAACCACGGCGGAGTTCTCGTGGCGTCCACTTCGGACGGTGCGGCGCAGGTGCGCACGCCGGTCGCGGTGCACGACGAGCCGGAGATGCACGATCTCAAGATCGAAGCATTGGACCGCAAGGGAAACCCGGCCCAGAACGCCACGTTCACGCTGATCAACCCCGAGACCGGCGACCGGCTCGGCGGCGCCGCCGGTGAGCCGATCCGGGTCGCGCCCGGCACGTACACGGTCACCGGCTACGTCGACACCCCCGGCGAGACGGCGATGGGCACCGTCGCGAACCCGAACGTCCGGGTCGGCGACGGCGCCACCACGGTCCGCTTCGACATGCGCAAGGGCAAGCAGGTCACGCTGACCACCGACCAGACCGGGGCGCGGCCGGAACTCTGGACGCAGCGGTTCACCACCAAGGTGAAGGGCTACGACTACCCGTTCAGCAACCTCCTGTTCGCGCACCCCAGGTTCACCACCGTCTACACCTACTCCGAGCCGGGCGTGACCTCGCCGAACTTCGGCTACTCCAACGATTTCGGCGTGCGCCAGTCGCAGTTCGAGTTCTGGGCCGAGACGCCGAAGCGCTTCGAGGTCGCCGCGTACCCGTTCGACGGGCCGCAACAGCCCAACGGCACCGTGCGGCACAAGACCGTGCACGGCGGCCAGGGCACGGCGCAGGACCTCGCGGGCATCGACGCCAAGGGCAAGCTCGTCGTGCTCGACCTGCCGGAGAACATCAGCCGGGACGAGATGCTAAAGCGGGTCCTCGCGACGCAGAAGGCCGGTGCCAAGGCGATCGGTCTGCTGCCCGTCGCCCCGGCCCTGACCAAGAACGCCGAGCCGATCACCGTTCCCGTGGTGGTCTTCACCGGCGACAGCGGCAAGCAGTTCTCCGCCGCGGTCAAGGCGGGCGGCGTCGAGGCATCGGTCATGACCAATACCGGAAACGCGCACCGGATGGAGCTGTCGTTCCCGAGCGTGGGCCGGGTGCCGGACCAGCTCGCCTACGACGTGAAGACCCGGGATCTCGCGTCGGTGCGCACGGCCTACCACGCCTACGACAACGCGCCGCTCACCAGGAGTTTCGCCAAGCGGGAGTGGCCGTTCGGTGACACGGGCACGCAGGTCATGGACCCGGTGCCCGCACAGACCGAGCGCGTGGAGTACTTCACGCCGGGCACGTGGAACCTGTTCCTCGGCGGGCCGTACAACTCGGCGTCGCTTTCGGAGCGGATCACGTTGGAGGCGGGCAAGTCCTACAACCTGGCGTGGGACATCCCCGTCGCCGGACCGGGTTTCGCGGGCAAGACCAGCAGTGTGCTGGGGAAGAACCACCCGTGGGCCTGGCGCAACCGGAACCTCCTGGACGTGACCATCCCGGTGTTCTCCGACGGTGCCGGGCGTTCGAGGACCGCCGCGAGCACCGACACGGGCAAGACCAGCCTGTACGCGGGAGACAAGCTCGTGGGGACGCAGGAGCTGCCCGGGCGCGGCACGTTCGTCGTGCCCAACGACGAGCAGCGCTACCGGCTGACCACGTCGGTCACCCGGCAGGTCTCTTCGACGAAGATCGAAGCCGCGTGGACCTTCGCTTCGGGCTACGCGGAAGGTGACGCGCTGCCGTTGCTGGCGGTTCGCTACGCACCCGCGGTGGATCTGCGCAACCGGGCACCGGGCGGCAAGGAGTTCTCCTTCCCCGTGCGGGTGCAGGCCCAGGACGCCAAGATCACCGCCGACAAGCTGGAGGTGGAGATCTCCTACAACGACGGCGGCACATGGCAATCGGTCCAGCTCGCCCGCGAGGGCGACCACTGGAAGGCCACCGTCACCCACCCGGCCTCCGGCCACGCGTCGCTGCGGGCCAAGGCATCCGACGCCGACGGCAACACCGTGGAGCAGACGATCGTCCGCGCATACCAGATCGGAGGCTGATGCCAGCGCCGGAAAGAATTTCCTGAAGCTCTGAACGTTGGGGACTTGGCATCCGTAGTGCCGGATACGTGCGTTTCCAACGTGAAGGGGCAGGAATGGACTTCCGGGTGCTCGGTCCCGTCCTGGTTCGCGACCTCGTCCTCGGTGCGGGCAAGCACCGCGCCGTGCTCGCGGTGCTGCTGCTGGAGGCCAATCGGGCGGTCCGGATCGAGCGGCTGGTCGACCTGCTCTGGGCCGACCAGCCGCCCGAGCGGGCCCGGAACCTGGTGTCCGGCTACGTCTCCAAGGTGCGCAAGGCGCTCGACGGCCGGACCGACGTCCGGGTCGAGACCTGGCGCGGCGGGTACCGGCTGGTCGTCCCCCCGGACTCGGTGGACCTGTACCGCTTCCGCCGTCTGGTCCAGGAAGCCCGGGGGGGCACCGGCGACCACGCCGTCGTCGACGTGCTGTCGGAGGCGCTGGCCCTGTGGACCGGGCCCGCGCTGGTCGACGTGGACCTGCCGGGGCTGGCGCCCTCGGTCACCGAGGCACTGGAACAGGAACGCGTCGCGGCCTTCGAGGAGCTGGTCGACGCGCGGCTGCGGATCGGCGCCGACACCGATCTGCTGCGCAGGCTCGGCGAAGCCGTCGACGCGCACCCGTTCCGCGAACGGCTCGTCGGCCAGCACATGACCGCGCTCGCCCAGTGCGGCAGGCCCGCCGAGGCCCTCGCCGCCTACCGGCGCTGCGCCGACGCCCTGCGCGACGAGCTCGGCGTCGCCCCCGGCGCGGCGCTGCGCGAACTCGAACGAGCCGTCCGCGCCGACGCCTTCACTCCCCCCGCTCCCCGGCTCCGCCCGGCGCAACTGCCCGCCGACCTCGCCGATTTCACCGGCCGCACCGAGGAACTGGCCGCGCTCACCCCCGGCGAGGGCCCGCTGGTGATCACCGGCATGCCCGGGACCGGCAAGACCGCCCTGGCCGTGCACTGGGCGCACCGCATGCGCGAACGGTTCCCCGACGGCCAGCTGCACGTCGACCTCCGCGGCGAGGTCACCCCGCGCCAGGCCCTGCTCCGGCTGCTCGACGGACTGGGGGTGCGGCCGGAGCAGGGCGACGAGCGCGCACTCTCCGCCCTGTTCCGGTCCACTGTGGACGGCAAGAAGCTGTTGCTGCTGCTCGACGGCGCCACCAGCACCGCCCAGGTCCGACCCCTGCTCCCCGGCTCGCCGTCCTGCCAGGTGATCATCACCAGCTCTCGGCGGCTCGACGGCCTCGCGCTCCGCTGCGGGGTAAGATCGTTGCGGTTGGGCGGTTTTCGCTCCGCAGACTCCGTCGCGCTGCTCCAGTCCCTGCTCGGCGAGCGCGCGCTCCGCGACCCCGTCTCCGTGCGCCGCCTGGCAACCCTGTGCTGCGGCCTCCCCGTAGCCGTGCGCACCGCCGCCGTCCGGCTCGCCGCGCACCCCACGTGGCCCGTGGCCCACCTCGTCGAGCACATGGCCGACGAGGAGCGGTGGGCCACCTCCCTGACCCTGCCAGAGGACGACGGCTCCTTCCTCGCGTCCGCTTTCCAGGAGCTGCCCGACGGCGCGCGTTCACTGCTCGGCTACTTCGGCCTGCTGCCGCGCGAGGAACTCGGCGCATCCGCGTTGACCACGTTGACGAATCGGCCTCAGCGGTGGGTGGAGGACGGCCTCGCCGCTCTGCACGATGCGCACCTCTTGCTGGAGACGGTGCCAGGGGTGTATCGCTTGCCGACAGTGGTTCGGTTGTCCGTCAAGCCTTTTCTTCCCGCACGGGAGGTGGCGGCGGAGGCTTTGGAGCGGTGGCGGTATCCGGGGGTGGTGCGGCTCTTCGCGGTCGACTCGGCGTGAGGTTGGGTTTTCTGGTCGTGTGGCTTCCAGCTTGCGCGGGCTGGGCTTCCAGCTTGCGCGGGCTGAGCTTCCAGCGTTCGCGGGCTGCGACTTCCAGCGGAGTTGGCTGGGCTTCCAGCGTGGGGCGCTGGACTTCCAGCGGTGGGTCGGCTTGACCTGGGGCCCCTTGCGCGTGCCCTTGGGCCTCTCGGGGGCACGGGATGAAACCC
>NZ_JANAVO010000018.1 GCF_024213555.1 Allokutzneria sp. A3M-2-11 16
TGAAAGGCCCAAGGGCACGCGCAAGGGGCCCCAGGTCAAGCCGACCCACGCTGGTACCGGCGCGAGCTGGAAGCCCAGCCCCGCTGGAAGCCCCAGCCCACGAACGCTGAAAGCCCAGCCGCGCAAGCCGGAAGCCCCGCCTGAACCCCCAATCTCAAGCCACGACAACAAGATCCCGCACACCACGCGGATCGATCTCGTAGTGATCGTCGTACTGACTGCTGAAGCCGACCACGCGCACCCACCGCCCCACCGCCAGCCGACCCACGTCAATCCCCGTCTGCGTGTTCACGAAAACGATCACCTCGCCGGACCCGTCATCGACGTACACCTTGTGCCCATAAGGCAAATCGTTCTCCACCGGCTTGACGATCTTCGCGACTCCCCGCACCACGCGGCCTTCGGTGGACTCGCCGACGGAGCCGGTGCGCACAGGTTCGGGCAACACGAACGCGCCGCGTCGGCCGAGCGCGACACCGGAGGCGGGAGGCACGATGGTGCGCAGGCCCGAGCTGTCGGTGAGCACTCCGGTCACCCGGGCTCGGCGGCCGGGGCGCACTCCGAGGTTCTCCGCTGTCTTCACGTAGATCCCCGCACTGCGGTCCTGGAGCGCGAATCCCTTGTCGTAGAAGCTTGATTCGAAGACTCCGCTCGGCGTGGTCGCGGTGCCCTCGACGGTCACGGTCGTTCCGAGTGGCAGCGCGCGGGCCTCGGCGACGGTGTGCACGGCCGGTGCGGCGGTGAGGAGCCCCGCGAGCAACGTGGCGGCAGACAGGGAAGCGAGCATGTTCTCAGCGTGACAGGCCCGCAAATGGCGTACAACGCTTCCCAGGTTCTCCTACAGAAGTAGGGATGCGGAGCCCACGTTCACCGTGCAGGCGGGAACCGGCTGCCGATCCCCGGAATGGCGGGTACCGGGCGTTGATATCGATCCCTAACGTCCCGCGGCAGCAGTTCGGCCCCCACCGTGAGCCACCGTGGGCGAGCGGCTCTGCCCACAAACCCTGCAGCAAATAGGGAGAACGTCATGAAGCCGAAATCCGCGGTCCGCTATGCCGGAACTGCGCTCTTGGCGATCACGTCCGCTGCGGCCCTCACCCTGCCCGCCGCGGCCTCGCCCGTCGCTTCGCCGGAGATGCTCACCGCGATGCAGCGCGACCTCGGCCTGAGCGCCGAGGAGGCCACTGCGAGGGCCGCCAACGAGATGAAGGCCGCCGAGGTCGACGCGGGCCTGCGCGGTGTGCTCGGCGGCAGCTACGCAGGTTCCCACTTCGCCAACGGCAACCCGAAGCTCATCGTGTCGGTGACCGACGCGAGCAAGGTCGACGCGATCCGCGCCGCCGGCGCCGAGGCCAGGGTGGTCGCGCGCAGCAACGCGCAGCTCGACACGGTCATGTCCACTTTGGACAGTGCGGACAAGCACGCGAAGGGCGTCAGCGGCTGGTACGTCGACACCGTCGGCAACCGCGTCGTGGTGACCGCGAAGGTCGTCGCGGACGGGGAGAACTTCCGCAAGGCCAGCGGCGCCGACCCCGCCGTGGTCGCCGTCGAGCAGAGCGACGTGGTGCCGAGGACGCTCCACGACACCCGGGGCGGCGACGCCTACCACCTGATGTTCGGCCTGGCGCGGTGCTCGATCGGCTTCTCCGTCCAGGGCGGCTTCGTCACCGCCGGGCACTGCGGTCCCGCTGGTGAGGCGACCTGGGGCCACAACATGGTCGCCCAGGGCACGGTGCGCGGCTCCAGCTTCCCCGGCAACGACTACGGCTGGGTCGGCACGAACTCCAACTGGGTCTCCCGTGGCGTGGTCAACCGCTACAACGGCGGCACCGTCGCGGTGAAGGGCTCGACCGAGGCGGCCGTCGGCGCGTCGGTCTGCCGGTCCGGTTCCACCACCGGCTGGCGCTGCGGCGTCATCCAGGCGAAGAACCAGACCGTCGTCTACGAGCAGGGCACGGTCAAGGGCATGACCAAGACCAACGCCTGCGCCGAGGGCGGTGACTCCGGCGGCTCCTGGCTCGCGGGCAACCAGGCCCAGGGCGTCACCTCCGGTGGTTCCGTCGAGGGCTGCAAGGCCCCCGCCACCACGTTCTTCTTCCCGGTCAACCCGATCCTCAAGGCCTACGGCCTGCGGTTGGTCACCAGCTGACGCGCGGCGGGCACCCACGCACCCCGTGGGTGCCCGCTCCCGTGTCGTCAGCCCACGCCCGCTGGGTTGTCGATGACGTAGCGCCACCGCCCGTCCGCGTCGCGCCGCAGGACATCGGTCGCGGTGCCCTTCATGCCGACGCCTTCCAGCGACCAGTCCACGATGAGCAAAGCGATATCGCCCGCCACGTAGCAGTGGCGGACCTCGGCGCTCATGCGCGCGCCCTGGTCGATCAGGTATTGGGTCGCCGCGGCTCGCGCGGGACCGGAAACGGGATGTCCGGGCACCGGCACCAGCAGGCCGTCGTCCGCGTACAACGCGTCCACGGCGGCGGTGTCTCCCCGGTTGAACAGCTCCACCCAGTCGGCGATGTGCTGTCGCAGAACGTCATGTTCGAGTGTCATGACTACGAAATCATATCGTGGCTATGGTCCTCGGCGACCCTGCGCCTCGCCGGTGACGTCTCCGGTAAGCGTGTGCTGGAACTGGGCTGTGCGGGCGGAGTGCTCACCGGACAGCTCCTCGCCCGCGGAGCCGACGTGCTCGCCGTGGACCGCGAACCCCGACTGGTCGCCATCGCCCGCGAACGGCTCGGCGAGCGCGCCCGCGTCGAGGTGGCCGATCTCGAACGGCCGCTGGACCTCGTGCCGACCGGCTCCGTCGACCTGGTCGTGGCGTCGCTCATCCTGCACTACATCGAGGACTGGACGCCCCTGTTCGCGGAGCTGCGCCGGGCCGGGTTCACCGTGGACGTCGTGGACGAGCCGCGGCCCGAGCCCGGCCCGGACTCCGACCCCGGGATGTTCGAGGTGCTCAGCACCAAGCCAGTGTTCCTCTACGTCCGGGCCGTGCTCGCTAGCTGAGTCCCGAAGAACTGCATGTAGTTCGTGTTCGGCGAGAACTGGTAGCCGGAGGCGCCGAAGTCATAGCCCCAGACGTCGACCCCGGACACGGTGGCGGCCTTGCGGACGTTCTGGATGTAGAGGCTGCCGCCGACCGCGGGCAGCTCGGCGGCGGTGAAGCACGACCGGCGGCGGCAGCGGGATCGCCGCCTGCGCCGCACCGGTCATCGTCAGGGTGACCGCCGCCGCGATCGCGGCCACGTGCCGGGCGAACATTCCCTTGGCTTTGTTCGACGTGCCTCTCCATCCCCAGAGAAAGAAGGGCAATGTAGTTGAATTCTTCACCGGAGCACGACGGCCATCCGGACCAGCGAATGCCACGGGAAAAGGGACTGGGCCACCGGCATCCCGAGCCTGAGCGCGGCTCGTCTTCGGGGTGAAAAAAGATCAACTCTGGTTGACCCGTTTGTATCCTGCGGCCCATGTCCGCGACCGGAACACGGCTTTCCCCGACCGGGCCCACCGGTCTGGGCACGTCGGCGTCGCGCTTGCGGCCGCAGTGCCCACCCCGCCGTCGACCGACGCCTACGCGTGGACGTTCGACCGAGGCACGGCCTCTTACGACAAAATCCTTGAACTCGCGAACCGGGAACAACGGCCGCACGTCGAGCGCTACCTCAAGGGATACGTGCATTGGCACCTGACAAGCGCAAGATATCGATGACAGGAGTTTCTGCGGCCGACTAACGCGTAGCCGATTCACGTTCACCGCCACTACCGTGTTTCCCCCACCGCGGCAACGACGAGCTACTGGATTCCCGATGACAGTGCACTGCGACGTGCGACTCCTGGGACCGCTGGAACTCCGGTGCGCCGAACGGCGCGTCCCGGTTCCGGCCGGGAAAGTGCGCGTGGTGCTCGCGGCCCTCCTGCTGCAACCGGGGCGGATGGTGACCGGCGACCGGCTGGCCGAGTACCTGGGCGATTCGCCCGCCGATCCGGGCTGGTCGGCGCGGCTGCACTCCTACGTCAACCGGCTGCGCAAGCTCCTCGCGGCCGCGCCGGGGGGCACCGAGCTGATCCGCACCGGGCCCGGTGGCTACCTGGCCGACCTCGCCCCCGCCATGGCCGACCACGTCCGCTTCCAGGAGCTCGTCCGCGCCGCCGACGCCAGCCGGGCGGGCGGTCTGCTCCCCCAGGCCCGCGACCAGCTGGACACCGCGCTGGAGCTCTGGCGGGGCCCGGCGCTGGTCGACGTGGACTCCTCCGTGCTGCACCAGGAGGTCGCTGCCGCGCTGGACGAGGAATACCTGTGGGCGTTGGAGAAGCGGATCGACCTGGACCTCGAGCTCGGCAGGCACGCCACGGTCGTCAGCGAGCTGCGGACGCTGGTCCAGCAGCACCCGCTGCGCGAGGAGTTCTGGCGCTTCCTGATGCTCGCGCTGCACCAGGGCGGGCGGCAGGCCGAGGCGCTGGACACCTACCGGACGGTCCGGGACCTGCTCAACGACGACCTGGGGATCGAGCCCGGCGCGGGCTTGCGCGCCGCCCACCAGGCGGTGCTCAGCGGCTCGGACCAGCGCGCCCGGCCCGAGTCCGATCAGCAGGCCGCGAGCCCGGTCCCGGACGGGATCAGCCAGGTCCTGACCCGGCCGTGGGCCACCACGTGTTCCCTGCCGCCGCCGGTCACCGACTTCACCGGCCGGGACAAGACCGTCGACGACGTCGTCGGCTGGCTCACCGCCATTCCCGACGAACCGGCCAGCCCGCGGGTCGCCGTGGTGCACGGACTGCCGGGCATCGGCAAGAGCACGCTCGCGCTGCACGTGGCGCACGCGCTCCGGGAGAGCTTCCCGGACGGGCAGTACTGGATCCGCGTCGGCGGCACCGACGACACGGCGAAGCGGGCCCACGACCTGATGGGCGACATCCTCTACCTGACCGGGCTGCCCGACGGGTCGGTCCCGGCCACCGCGGCGGCCCGCGAATCCGTCTACCGCAACCGGCTCCAGGGCAAACGGGTCCTCGTGGTGCTCGACGACGCGCAGAACGCGGCGCAGGTCAACGAGATCCTCCCCGCTTCGGCCGAGTGCGCGTTCATCGTGACCGGGCAACGCGCGCTGCGCTCCGTGGACGGCCGGTCCCAGCTGTTCTCCCTGGCCGGGCTGGACCTGGCCGAGGGCTGCACGCTGCTGGAGCGGATGGTCGGCAGCTCCAGGACCGCCCGCGAGCAGGACGTCGCGCAGGAGATCGTCGCGCACTGCGCGGGCCACCCGCTCGCGCTGCGGATGATCGGCTCCCGCCTGGCGGCGTTACCGGACCGCAGGCTGGGCGCGGTCCTGCCGAAGCTGCGCGACTCCCTCGCCCGGCTGGACCAGCTGGCGACGGCCGAGTGCCAGGTGCGGACCAGCTTCGCGCTCGGCTACTCGTCGATGCGGGAGGAGCTGCGGCGGACCTTCCGCGGGCTCAGCGCCTTTCAGGACCGGACGTTCGCCGCGTGGGTGGTCGGCCTGCTCGGCGGTGACGACGACGGCGACCGGGTGGTGGAACAGCTCCTCGACCACGGCATGCTCACCCCCGCCGGAACCGACGAGACCGGCGAACCGCGCTACCAGCTGCACAGCCTGCTCGCCCTCTACGGGGAGGAGCTGGCGCAGGAGGGCCCCGCGGCCGAACGGGACCAGGCCCTGCACATCGCGGTCGACGGCTACCTCCTGCTGAGCGAGCGCGCCACCGCGCACATGGTCGTCCTGATCGCCGACGACGTTCCCGCTGTTCCGTGGCACCACGCCGTCGCGGTCTCCGAGTACGACATCGAGCGCGTCACCGCGAGCCCGGAAGCGTGGTTCCGGTCCGAACGCGACAACATCCTCGACGTCGCGCTCCGGGCCGCCGTCGCCGGGCGCCTCCGGGACGCGAACGTCCTGCTCGACCGCGTGGCCCAGACGGAGTACAGCAACGGCAACTGGAAGCGCCTCGCCCACCTGCACGAGACCTTCCGCGACCTGGCGCGCGAGCGCGGGGAGGATGAGATCGCGCTGGTCTCCGAGGTGGCGCGGGTCAACAGCCAGCTGGTCGGCGGTGACGTCGCGGTGTGCGCCGCCTGGTACGAACGGTGCGTCCGCGAGCTGGAGAAGATCGCGCTCATCTCCGACCACCCGCGCGCGCTGTCCTCGCTGGCGCTCTGCCGCTACGAGCAGGGCGACTACCCGGCCGCGTTCGCCGCCGCCGAGCGCGGGCTGCGGCTGGCCGAGGAGCTGGGCAGGCCACGGGTGCTCGTGCTGTGCCTGCGGGTGCTGGCGACCATCGCGGGCAGGCTCGGCGACCTGCCGCTGGCGCTTGCCTCGTTCGAGCGGGCCATGGGCATCGTCGAGCACAGTTCCTTCAACGAGATCAGCGCGGTCGTCGCCGAGGCCACCCTGCGCCGCGGGCTCGGCCAGGTCCTGCTCGACACCGGGCAGCACGAGCGGGCCAGGCAGGAGGCGCGGCACGCGTTCGAGTTGCAGTCGCGGTCCGATCGCCAGCTCGGCAAGGGCTACGTGTCCCTGCTGCTGTCCGAGATCGAGTTCGCCGACGGGCGGCCCGCCGACGCGGCGCGGTGGGCGATGCGGGCGAAGAAGGTCTTCGCGTTCCTCGGTGACCGGCGCGGACGGGCGCAGGCCGCGCACCACCTCGGGCGGGCGCTGCTGGCGCAGGGAGCGCACGAGCGCGCGGCGAAGGAGCTGGAGGCCGCGCTCACCCCGATGCGCGAGATGAACCTCGCGCTGGCCGACAAGACCGCGGAACTCCTCACCCTGGCCCGAAAACCCTAGCCCGCGCCCTGCAAGCCACCCACCACGTACACTGAGGCCATGCGCCCCAACCGCCCCCAGACCCAACCCAGGGCGGCCGCAACCTAGAGATCTCCCGTTTCGTACTCATAACGGGGAAGAGAGCGCTCCCAAATCCCGGCAAGAGTACGAAACGGAAAACTTGGCGGCCTCAGCGCGGGTTAGCTGCTGCTCAACGGTTCGCGGACGAACAGGAACTGCGGGCCGGAGAGTTCGATCGTGACGGGTGTGGTGAGTGCGACCGGCGAACCCCACGCCTTCAGCCGCAGCGAAACGCGCACGGTGTTGCCCCCGGCGTGCGTGGCGCTGACGACGCTGACCGTTTCGATCTTCGCCCAGTACGCCTGGAACTGGCCCAGTGGGGGACGCGTCGCGGGCAAGATCCGTTGGTGCGCCGCGGATGTGCCCCGTGGCAGCAGTCCGTAGAACTGGCGCACCGCCTCGACCATCTGCTGCTCGCGGGTCTGCGGCGGCGCGGTCGTGGTGGTCGTCGGCCGGGTGACGGGTACCTCCGCGGAACGGCTCGGCCGCGATGACGTCGTCGGCGGGGCCGCCGTGAAGGTGGGGGCGGGCTTGCCCCTCTCGACGATCGTCGTTGGCGGGGCCGGGTTGTTCTGCGCCGCGACGGTCACGGCGTTCCACTCCCCCTTCGGCGCCCCCATGATCGCCACCGCGACCGCACCGGCCCCGGCGAGCACCGCCGCCACAGATGCCGCGGTGTCGACGAAGTGGGTCCCCTTGCGCGGCGGCGGAGCCTGCTTGACCGTCGGTTCCTCCGGCAGCACGAGCAGAGCCGCCGCTTCGGCCGCCGTCGGCCGCACGGCAGGCACCAGGTCGAGCAGGCGGCGCAGCACCGGAGCGAGCGCGCCGGCCTGCCGCGGCGGCCTCATCTCCCCCGCGGCGACCCTGTGCAGCAACGCGTAGGTGTTGTCCGATCGGCCGAACGGCGGTTCGCCCTCCACCGCCGCGTAGAGCGTGGCGCCCAACGAGAAGATGTCCGAGGACGGCTCAGGATCCTTGCCCCGCGCGGTTTCCGGGGCGAAGTAGGCGGGAGTCCCGTACAGGGCACCGGTCTGCGTCAGCACGTCGTCGCCGTGCGCCCGGGAGATGCCGAAGTCGGTCAGCTTCACCGTGCCGTCGTCGCCGATCAACACGTTGCCGGGCTTGATGTCGCGGTGCACCACGCCCGCCGAGTGCGCCGCGGCCAGCGCGAGCGCGAGGAAGTGGCCCAGCCGGGCGACCTCCGCGGGCGCCAGCGGGCCGGACTCGTCGATGACGTCGGCGAGGCTGCGGGACGGCAGGTACTCCATCACCAGCCACGGCACGCCGCCCTCGGTGCGGACGACGTCGAAGACGCTGATCGCGTTGGGGTGGTGCAGGCGCGCGGCGATGCGGCCCTCGCGCATCGCGCGCAGCCCGGCCTCGGCCGCCTGGGCCTGGTTCAGGCCGGGCGGCAGGACGAGCTGCTTCACCGCGACGGTGCGCCCCAGCAAGGCATCGGTGGCCAGCCAGACGACGCCCATCGCCCCGCTGCCGATGCGGTTGTGCAGTCGGTAGCGGCCGTTGAGCAGAGTTGATGTGTGGACATCCATTGCACCGGAGATCTAAGTGCGGCCACCGGTTCCGGGACAAATCGGCGGGTTCTCGGTCGAACACCGCTCCAGCAGCCGCGCCGCCTCCTCGCGCTTGGCCAGGCCCAGTTCCTCCATCACCGGCAGCGCCAGCAGCAGCTCGGCGATCGCGTCCTCGTGCTTTCCTTGCGCGGCAAGTGCTTCAGCCAGGTGGAAGCGCGCGTAGGACTGTCCGCGCCGGTCGTCGAGGGGCTCCAGGACGCGCAGCGCGCGGACCGCCCAGGTCTCGGCGTCGGCCCAGTTCCCGGACGCGCAGTGCAGCTGGGACAACAGCTTTGACGCGTATCCCCTGGTGAGCTGCCGATTCGACCGCGCGAGCAGTGCGAACACCGCCTCCGCCTCGGCGCGCGCCCGCTCCAGGTCCTCGTGCTGCAACGCGCTGGTGGCCAGGCAGTAGCGGACGTTCGCCTCGGTGACCGCCAGGCTGGGCTCGTTCACGGCATGCTCCCTGGCCACCGCGATCGCGCGCTCGAACAGGGCGACGGCTTCCTCGTAGGAGCCCGTCTTGCTGACCACCGTGCCGAGCATGCGCAGGCAGAAGACCAGGACTCGTCCGTCGTCCGCGCTCCGTGCCAGCTCGACCCCGCGCCGGGCGGCCTCCAGCGCCTCGGCGTACCTGCTCTGTTCGTAGTAGCAGAACGCCAGGGTGGCAACGGTGCGGGCGTGGTCCGCGGTGAACGACGTCCTCGCCAGGAGGCCAACGCACTTCTCGTAGTCGGCGATCTGCTGCTGGAGATCCGCGCCGACCATGCCCACGTTGATCCGGCCCACCTCGGCGTACAGGGCGGTGTTCTCGTCGCCCCGCTCGCGCGCCCGGTCCCGGATGACGGAGAACAGCCGGGTGATCAACCGCCAGTTCCCGTCATCGTCCTCAGTGGACGCGAGCCGGTTGAGCAGCGCGATGGCTTCGGCGAACAGACCCGCGTCCGCGGCGTGCCCGACGAGCGCCGCGAGGTTGTGGCGTTCGGAGCGGAACCACGCCACGGGGTCCGCGGTGTTGCGGTCCACCTCGTGCTCGGCGATCCCGGTCCGCTCGCGCAGCCCGGGATGCCGGGTGATGTCGGTGATCACCACGACCATCCCGGCGTTGGCCCGCTCGCTGAACACCAGGTACCCGTCGACGAGCAGCCGCACGGCCGCGCGGCGGTCCTCGGGGTCCTCGGCGGCCAGTTCCCCCGCATAGAGGGCGAGCAGGCTGTGCAGCTGGTAGCGCGGCTCCCCGGTCTCGTCGACCCCGGCTGGCGTGAGCATCCCCCGGTCGACCAGCGCCGCCACCACCCGGTCCCCGTCGGCGTCCCCGGCCAGCAGACCGGCCACCCACGAGGCGAAGGTGTTCTCGCCCAACGGGCTCAGCCGCCGGAAGGCGCGCCGCAGCTCGGCGGGCAGGCTGGAGTAGCCGAGCGCGAGGCTCGTCCGGACCTGGTGGTCCGGGGTGGCGAGCTGGTCCAGCCGACCGCGGAGGTCGCGCAGGCGGGGCACGATCGCGCCGATCCGCCGGGCGGGCAGCGCGCCGAGGCGGGCGCCGAGCACCCGGAGGGCGAGCGGGTGACCGCCGCAGTACGAGACGATCTCGCGGGTGGCGGGCTCCTCCCTGCCGACGCGGCCCGTGCCGACCGTCCGCGCGAACAGCTCGTAGGAGTCGGCCGGGCTCAGCTCGTCGACGCGGAAGTTCCGCACGCGCCCGGACAGCGCCCGCAGCGCGCGCTGGGCGGTCACGATGAACGCGCAGCGGGTCGATCCGGTGATCAGCGCGCTCGCCTCGGCGGCGTCGGTCACGTCGTCGAGCACGATGAGCAACCGCTTGCCGTACAAGCGATTCCGGTAAGCCGACTCCCGTGCCTCCGGCGCGCTGGGAATCGCGGGCGCCGTGACGCCGGTCGCGTAGAGGAGGTCTCCCATCGCGGCCGACGCGCGCTGGTCGCGTGAGCGGAGCCAGTGCAGGCCGTCCGGGTAGCGCTCACGGAGGTGGTGGGCCAGCCGCAGCGCGAGCGCGCTCTTGCCGATGCCGGACAGGCCGTGCACCACCGCGACCGGCGGCCCGTCGTCCTCGGCGGTGAGCCAGCGGGCGATCTCCGCGAGGAGCTCGTCCCTGCCGACCAGGTCCGGCACGTCCGGCGGGAGCGAGCACGCGGCCACCCACGGGCTCGTCGCCACGTGCCCGCCCTCCCCGGCTTCGCCACCGACCCCGCCGAGGACGCGGGCGTGCGCCTCGCGCAGCGCCGGGCCAGGGTCGATGCCCAGGGTCTCGGCCAGGTGCCGCTGGACTTCCCGGTACGCCGCAAGGGCTTCGGCCTGCCTGCCGGTGTCGTGCAGCGCGAGCACGAGCGAGCGCCACAGGCCCTCGCGCAGCGGGTACCGGCGGACCAGCGCCTGGAGCTCGCCGACGAGGAAGGCGTGCCTGCCCAGTGCCAGCTCGTGCTCGATCCGCCGTTCCAGCGCGGTCAGCCGGTCCTCCTCCAGCTGCGGACCGACCTCGCGCAGCAGCTCCGGGGACGGGACGCCGGTCAGGGCCGGTCCGCGGTACAGCTCCAGTGCCGTCGCCAGCGTGCCGGCCGCGTCCGCGGCGCCCGCCCGCTCGGCGGCCCGGATCAGCTCGACGAACCGGAATCTGTCCACAGTGGACGGATCGACGTCGATCAGGTACCCGCCCGCCAGGGTCTTGATCAGCTCGCGCCCGCCCGGGTACGGCGCCAGGATCTCCCGCAGCCGCCCGATGTAGCTCTGCAACCGGGCGGGCCACCCGTCGTGCTCGGCCGCGTCGCCGAGCCAGTGCGCGAACCGGTCGCCGGTGACGATCTCCCCCGGTGCCAGCAGCAGCGCGGCCAGGACCACGCGGAGCTTGCCGGAGGGGATGTCGACCAGGTCCTCCCCGCACCGGACTTCGAAGGGCCCCAGCAACCCGAACTCGAATCCTGCGCCCATCGCGATGTCCTACTCGGGTCGGCGGCCTACTTACCGGGAAGGGCATCCTCCGCTATTGGTACGCAGAAGACCACGGTCTCCTCGCGGATCGAGGTCCACACCCCCAGGAGGAACGCTCCGGCCGCAGCGACGGCGAGCAGCGTGGCGAGCGCGAGCCGGGCGTCGTCCACGGCTCACCCCGCGCTGGGCGTCTGGTCCAGGCGTTCCAACCGATCCGCGAACTCCTGCCACGCGTGCGCGCTCATCCGCGCCATCACCGCGATCGTGGCCCTGCTGTGCGCGGGCACGCCCGCCACCACCCGCTGCTGGTCGTCGGCGCGGTGCGGCCCGGCGTCCAGCCACCGCAGCAGCGCCCGCCCCGTCTCGCTGAACCGCAGCGAGGGATCGGTGCGCAGGCTCTCCAGGGCGTCGGCCCAGGCGATCCGGGGCGGCTCCCGCCTCGGCGGGGCGGCGGGGACGGCGCGGCGCCGCTCCTCCTGCCGCTGGTCGGTCACCCGCGTCTGGTCGGGCAGCACGTCGCGGCCCGCCCGCATCCGGTCCCGGACGTCGAGCACGGTGGACGGGGCCACCCCCGCCTCCTTGGCGATCTGCCGCAGCGACGCGTCCGGGTACCTGGTCAGCAGCTCGCTGGCGCGCAACCGGCCCTGCGCGCTGCTCAGCGGCCGGACCCGGCCGTCCCGGCCGAGGCGGGTCGGCGCGTGCGGCAGCTCCCCGGCCGAGCGGCCGCGGATGGCCGAGACCGTCCTCGGCGACATGCCGGTGACCGAGGCGATCATCCGGTCCGACCACTGCGGGTGCGAGCCGATGATCCGCCGCGCCGCGCTCGACCGCTCCGCGAGCGACAGCGGCAGCCCGTGCGAGATGTTGGCCAGGACCCCGACCACGAAGGCGTCCTCGACGTCGCCCTCGTAGAACACCACCTTGATCTCCGCCTGCCCCCGCACCATCGCGGCGCGCAGCCGGTGCATCCCGTCGATCACCCGCATCGACGGCCGGTGCACGATGATCGGCGGCAGCTCGGCCTCCGACTCCACCAGCACCCGCACGTGCTCGCCGCTGACGCCTTCGGCCCTCGGCGAGGCCGTGCACGGCAGCAACGCCCGCACCGGCACCGGCACCGCGGACGACGCGTCCAGGGTGCCGTGCGCCACGAGAGACAGCGAATCGTCCTGCATCGCCCCTACCTCACTCATGGGTTGCGCCCGGTGATCCCGGGACCGACCACACGGTAGGAACGGCCTCTTACACCTCACCCATACTCGGCCCACACCTGCTCAGGCGATCCGCCCGAGCGCGCGCATCGCGGTGAACCACTCCTCGCGGCTGCGCAGGCGCAGCCGGTCCAGCTCCCGCACCTTCTCCTGGGCGACGACCAGGAACTCGCCCCGCTCGAACTCGGCGAGCGCGAAGCGGCCGAACTCCTCGGCGTCCAGCGGCGACCCCGTGGCCCACACGAGCGAGTCCTCCGGAAGGTGCGCGGTCATCGCCGTGCGCACGCCCGCCGGGCACAGGCAGCTGACCTGGATGCCGTGCCGCGCCTCCCTGATCCGCAGGTGCTCCGCCAGGGCCACCGCGGCGGTCTTGGTCACCCCGTACGGCAACCCGTCCAGGTAGCCGAGGAGTCCCGCCGCCGAGGAGGTGATGATCAGCCCGCCCCGGCCGCGCTCGCGCATGGCGGGCACCACGACGCGCGCGGCCCGCACGATCGACATCAGGTTGAGGTCCCAGGACTTCAGCCAGAGCGCGTCGTCGGTCTCCAGGTCACCGGACACCGCGACGCCCACGTTGGCGCAGAAGACGTCGATCGGCCCGAGCCCGGCCTCGACGCGGCCGAGGGCATCGCGCATGCCGTCCTCGTCGGAGGCGTCGGCGACGCAGCTCAGCACCGGAACATCGCCCAGCTCACGGCTGACCTCGTCCATGCCGCCAGCGTCGATGTCGATGAGCCCGACCGCGCGCGCCCCCGCGGTCACCGCGGCCCGCACCAAACCCCGGCCGATGCCGTTCGCCGCACCCGTCACGACGACGAGCGACCCCGCAATCCTCATTCCCACGCCACTTCTCCTCCTCCGACGACTTAGAATCTCCTCGTGCGCCCCCTCCACCCCGTGCCCCCCAACCCCGGCCGGGCTGGCTGGAGAACTCCCGTTTCGTACTCATAGCGGGATTTGGGAGCGCTCTCTTCCCGGCTTTGAGTACGAAACGGGCTCAAGCGCGGGTGCAGGCGGGGGTGGTGCGGGCGGGAGCGTCCTTGGCGATCTGGAAGGACACGCAGTACTGCGTGCGCGCCGGGAGCACGCGGGTGAACAGGAACTCGGCCAGGCGTTCACCGTTGTGGGCGCAGATGTCCTCGCGCGCGGCGAACTCGCCGCCGTTCACGCGCAGCTCCGCCCGCCCGCAGCCGGGCGCTGCACCGCGCCACTCCCCCAGCACTCGCGGTCCGGTGCCCTCGCGGGGCTGGACGGTCACGCACACCAGCCCGCCGAACCCTCCACTCCGGACGCATTCCGGGGCGGCCTCGGCGATTCCCTGCGGCACCAACGAGCCCAGGACCAGCGCGCCGACCACGACCGACGACCTCAGCACAACGCCTCCACAAGGTGGTTCAGGATGGTGATCTGACCCAGTACACGCCGCGGCTGCTGGCGAGGATCTCCATGTCCACCAGGAAGTCGCGCATCGTCGAGTAGTGCGTCCCGCTGCCCTCGCACCACCGCCGGAGCCGGTCGTTCACCGACCGCTCCAGGTAGCGGGCGTTCGGCGTGAACGAGCGGGCGGCGATGTGTTCGAGCACCGCCCGGCGCCTGCACTCCTGCTCGGGCAGCTTCACCAGCCGCGGGCCGCGGATGAACGGCCGCAGCTGCAACGGGGTCCGGTCCCCGGGCCCGCGCTGGTCGGGCACGCAGGAAAGCCGGTCGAGCAGCTCGTAGGAAACGAACAGGCCATTCTCGCCGTGCCGGACGAGACCGTGATCGCGAAGTCTTCTCGATGCCACCGCGACCTCTCGCTCGGCCATTCCGGTGATCTCCGCTATCGCTCTCGGGGTGCGCGCTCCGAGAGCGACAGCACCGAGAACTCGCAATCTGTTCGGCTCCGACAGCAGACCAGCGAAGGATTCCGGAGTCATGACCTGTCCCAGCAGAAGGGGGGCTCGCGAAAAACGACCGACGTGTATGAAGAACGACCCGGACACCGGCCCTCCCCGGGGGGAGGAGAGGTCGGCGTCCGGGTCTTCACTGGTGACCCGGGTCTCCTGGGGGGAGTCGGGCTGCCAAGAAGTGAAACGACCGCGCCGCACCACGTCAAGCCCGCGCCCCCCTCGAACACATTGTTTACCGACGTTCGAGTGCACCATCCTCCTGGTCGAACAGTAAATTCCAACGTACTGCACCGAAAGGCCGATTGCCCACGCCCGAAACAGGACGGAAACTCGAAAAAGCGGTTGTCGACCACTGCTTCTTTCCTTACCCCTGCAATGCCGCCACGCGGCACAAGGAGAGATCAGAGTGTCTTCTTCGTGGAAATCATTGATCGTTACGGCGCTCGTCGCGGTGGCCACCGCGGCGGTCACCACCGTCCCCGCCGCCGCCCAGCCCTCCGGCGCGGTCAGCCACCCCGACCAGGACTACGCGGGCTCCACCCTGGCCGCCAACGAGGGGCACCGCGTCTCCCCGTTCGGACCGGACCAGGCCCCCGCCGGGATTCCCGGCATCGACGTCAGCCACCACCAGGGCGGTATCAACTGGGGCGCGGTCGCCCGGGAGGCGCGCTGGGTCTACATGAAGGCCACCGAGGGCACGGGTTTCCGTGACTCCGCCTTCAACCGCAACTACACCGGCTCCTACAACGCCGGGATGATCCGCGGCGCCTACCACTTCGCCCTGCCGGACCGCTCCAACGGGATCACCCAGGCCCGGTTCTTCGTCGCCAACGGCGGCGGCTGGTCGCCGGACGGCCGGACGCTGCCGCCCATGCTCGACATCGAGTACAACCCCTACGGCGCCACCTGCTACGGCAAGTCGCACGGGCAGATGGTGGGCTGGATCCGGGAGTTCCACAACGAGGTGCACCGGCTGACCGGACGGTTCCCGACCATCTACACCACGCGTGACTGGTGGTCGCGCTGCACCGGGAACAACGGCGGCTTCGGCGCGACCAGCCCGCTGTT
Organism: Allokutzneria sp. A3M-2-11 16; assembly: GCF_024213555.1. Classification (GTDB taxonomy): domain Bacteria; phylum Actinomycetota; class Actinomycetes; order Mycobacteriales; family Pseudonocardiaceae; genus Allokutzneria. The sequence goes on from NZ_JANAVO010000018.1 coordinate 15,543, forward strand.
CATCGCCTGCTACTGCGCCACCCCGGGCGTCATGCCCAACGGGTGGGGATTCCACACCTTCTGGCAGTACACCGATCGCGGCCGGATCGGCGGGATCTCCGGCAACGTCGACCGCGACGTGTTCAACGGTTCCGAGGCCCGGTTGCGCGCACTGGCCCTCGGGCGCGGCTGACCTCGCGGCACGGCCGCGGTGCGATCGCGCCGCGGCCGTGCCCGCCTCGGCACATCGACAAAGGCGGATGCGCCACCGAAAAGCGGAGGACTTTCCGGGATGGAATGGGAGCGACCCCGACATTTCGGACTGGACCGGTGCGCGGCGGGGCGCGTGGCCTGCGCCGAGCCCGGCCGCCGCCGTCAGCGCGACCGTTCGTCCCAGGTCATACCCGGAAGTACGCCGCCTGAGAGTTCGTACGGGCAAACAAACGCATTACCGCGTTTTCCCGCGACCGAGGGCAGCTATTTACTTCCACCGCCGAACCGCTACCCTCTGCGCCGTGCCGCTGAATTCCCACTCCACAATGCCCAAACGAGCAGGCGATGTCTCGCGAGCATTGGCCGCGAATCGCCTCGGCGTCTCGGCGGTGACATATTTCGCCATCGCTGTCGGCGCCCCACTGACAATCATGGCGGGCGCGGTGACGACCGGTTACGCCATCACCGGCCAGGTCGGCATCCCGCTGGGTTTCGTGCTCATGGGCGTGGTGCTCGGCCTGTTCTGCGTCGGCTACGTGACCATGGCCCCGCACGTGCCCAACGCCGGCGCGTTCAACGCCTACATCAGCAAGGGCCTCGGCAGGCCGGCCGGGGTGGCGGGCGGCTGGGCGTCGCTGGTCGCCTACAACACGATGCAGATCGGCTTCTTCGGCACCCTCGGCGACGCCGCCGAACCGCTGTTCCGCGGCTGGTTCGGGCTGGAGCTGGCCTGGTGGGTGTACTCGCTGGCGGGCTGGGCGATCGTGGCCTACCTGGGACTCCAGCACATCGACCTCAACGGCCGCATCCTCTGCGTGCTGATGATCGCCGAGTGCCTGGTGATCATCATCTACAGCGTGGCGAACCTGGCCAACCCGGCGGGCGGCGCGGTCACCATGGACACCCTGTCCCTGGCCAACCTGTTCGAACCCGGCGTCGGCGTGCTCTTCGCCATCGCGATCCTGGGCTTCGTCGGCTTCGAGACCACGGTGGTCTTCTGCGAGGAGGCCAGGAGCCCGCGCCGGACCGTCCCCGTCGCCACCTACCTCTCGCTCGGCGTGATGACCGTGCTCTACGCGCTGGGCTCGTGGTCGATGAGCGTGGCCACCGGGCCGGACCGGATCGCCACCATGGCGCACGACCAGGGCTCCAACCTGATCTTCAACCTGGCCGGGGACAACCTCGGCGGCGCCTGGGTGGTCATCGGCAGGCTGCTCTACGTGACCAGCGTGCTGGCCGCGCTGATCGCCTTCCACAACACCACCGCCCGCTACGCGTTCTCCCTCGGCCGCGAGCGGCTGCTGCCCTCCGCACTCGGCACGACCTCCCAGCGCACCAGCTCGCCCAGGCTCGGATCGCTGGCGCAGAGCGCCGTCGCGGGCACGGTGATCCTCATCTACGGCCTCGCGGGCGGGCACCCCGTGCGCGACCTGTTCTTCATCTGGACCGCCTCGGGCAGCCTGGGAATCCTGATGCTCATCGCCACCACCTCGGTGGCAATCGTGGTGTTCTTCGCCCGCGAGCCCTCCGGGGAGACCGCCTGGCGCCGCGTGATCGCCCCGGTGCTGGCCGCCGCGGGCTGCCTGACCTCGGTGGTGCTGGTGCTGGCCAACTTCGACAAGATGCTCGAGGTCGACCAGAGCTCGCCGCTGCGGTGGGGGGTCCCCGGGATCTACCTGGCCATCGCCGTCCTCGGCGTGCTCTGGGGGCTGCGGCTGCGCACGCGGCGCCCCGACGTCTACGCCATGATCGGCCTCGGCGCGAAGAGCGCGGCCGGGACCGGCCTGGGAATTCTCTCCGAGGACAGCACAGCCGGGACGACGCGGCGCGTGCGCTGATCCCGGACTCGATTTGTCCGACCGGGCAACGTGCGCCCTCGAACAGTTCGGATCTGCCACTCGAACAATAGATATTTCAATCATTCGGCTGTGTTCGAAGCTTGCGAGGTTTTCTCTCGTTCCAGTTAGTTCTAGCTCGTGCTTCCTTCGAGTGGAGAGGAAGAGGCGCATTCACGCGGTGGGCCGGTCGCGGTCGTGGCGGGCATCGGACGCCACGTCCCGCCGACCGTGCTCACCAATGCGGACCTCTGCCAACGTTTCGACACCAGCGACGAGTGGATCCGTGCCCGCACCGGTATCCGGTCCCGGCACGTGGTCCGGCTCGACGAGGCCACCTCGGACCTCGCCGTGCACGCCGCGTCCGCCGCGCTGCGCTCCGCCGACGCGACGGCCGGGTCCTCGGAGGCTTCAGCGGACGTGGACCTCGTCGTCCTGGCGACGGCCACCCCGGACCACCCCTGCCCGGCCACCGCGCCGCTGATCGCCGCGCGGCTGGGCCTGGGCGCCGTGCCCGCCTTCGACGTCGGCGCGGTCTGCTCGGGCTTCGTCTACGGGCTGGCCGTGGCCGACGGCATGATCCGCAACGGGGTCGCCCGCCGGGTGCTGCTGATCGGCGCCGACGCGTTCACCACGCTGCTCAACCCCGCGGACCGCTCGGCCGCCGTCGTCTTCGGTGACGCCGCCGCCGCGCTGGTGCTTCGCGCGGGCCGGGCCGACGAGCCGGGCGCGGTGCAATCGCTGGCCCTGGGCTCCGACGGCCGCCTGGCGGAGCTGATCAGCATCCCCGCCGGTGGTTCGCGGGCGCCCCGGGGTGAGCCCGAGGACCGCTGGATCGCCATGCAGGGGCAGGCGGTCTACCGGCACGCGGTCGAGCGGATGGGCGAGGTGGCGCTGACCGCGCTGGAGCGGGCGGGCTGGAGCGTCGACGACGTGGACAAGTTCGTTGCGCACCAAGCCAACCAGCGCATCCTCGACACCGTCGCGGGCAAGCTCGGGCTGCCCGCCGACCGGGTCTACTCCAACGTCGCCGAGCGCGGCAACACCGTGGCCGCCTCCATCCCGCTCGCCCTCGACGAGGCCGACGAGTCCGGGGAGCTCAGGGCGGGCGATCGCGTGCTGCTGTCGGCGTTCGGCGCGGGGGCGACATGGGGGGCGGCCACCCTCACCTGGCCGCGACTGGGGAGATGACACGCATGGAACACCAGGAGACGGGCACGCGGGTGCTCGAACTCGTCCAGGACTTCGTCACCACGGCGGATCCGGACCGCACCGGGCCGGTGCCCGCCACCGCCACCCTCGACGAGCTGGGCGTGGACTCGCTGGCCTTCGTCGACCTCCTCTCGCTCGTCGAGCGGGAGCTGGGCGTCGAGGTGCCGGACGAGGCGCTGCCGCGGATCGCCACCGTCCAGGACCTCGTCGACCACATCAGCAGCAGCCCGGAAAGGGACGGCACCTCATGAAGATCACCCAGCAGGACGGCATCGGCGTCGTGGTGGAGGGCTTCGACTCCTCCTCCGACGAGCACGTGCGCCTGCTCCGCCGCGCCGTCTACCGCGAGAAGATCGTCGTGCTCAAGCACCAGGACCTCGACCCGAACGGGTTCCTGGAGCTGGGCCGCCGCTTCGGCAGGCCGGAGAAGTACTACGAGCCGATCTACCACCACCCCGAGGTCCCGGAGGTCTTCGTCTCCTCCAACGTGGGCGAGGGCGAACAGCGCGTCGGGGTGCCCAAGACCGGCAAGTTCTGGCACTCCGACTACCAGTTCATGCGGCGCCCCTTCGACATCACCTTCATCTACCCGCAGGTGGTGCCGACCAAGAACCGCGGCACCTACTTCGTCGACATGTGCAAGGCCTACGACGGCCTCGGCGAGGACCTGAAGGTCGCCATCAAGGGCACCAGCGCGGTGCACAGCGTCCGCCGTTACTTCAAGATCCGGCCGAGCGACGTCTACCGGCCGCTGTCGGAGATCGCGGCGGAGGTGCACGAGAAGACGCCGCCGGTGTCGATGCCGACCGCGCAGCCGCACCGCTTCACCGACGAGACCGTGCTCTACGTCAGCGAGGGCTTCACCGAGTCCATTGTGGACGGTGAAGGGAACCAGCGGCCGGACCTGCTGGAGGCGCTGCTGGAGGTCAGCGGGCAGCGGGACCCGAGCTTCAGCCACCCCGCGATCCACCTCCAGACCTTCGAGCAGGGCGACATGCTGGTGTGGGACAACCGGAGCCTGGTGCACCGCGCGCTGCACACCAGCACGCCGGAGCCCGCGGTGTCGTTCCGGGTCACGGTGCACGACGACACCGAACCGGAGGCGTGATCGGTGATGCGGGTCCGGCGGGGACACCGAACCGAGGAGGACCTGCTGCGCGAGGTGCTGCGGGTCTACAAGCCGCATTGCCGCTACGTCAAGGAGATCGGCGTCTCCACCAGCGGACGGCTGAGCGCCACCGCGGTGCTGGAGATCCCGGAGTCCTGCTACATCGACGACACCGGTCACCTCAACGCCGCCGAGGTCAACATCTGCTTCAACCAGATGCTGTACCACCTCGTCGCCTACTCGGTGAAGCACCGGGCGGGCGAGGTGTTCGGGGACTGGACGATGGCGGACTTCCGGCGGCGCCAGCTCGCTGACATCGTGATCACCAGGTTCGCCTGCGCGTTCCGGCGGCCGATCGATCCGCTGCGCTTCCAGGCCGAGCTGGTCGTCGAACGCGTGGCCCGCAGGGGAACCCGCCGCGACGGCGCGCCGCTGGTGCTCATGGAGACAGCGTTCAGGTTCTGGGACGAGGGCGGCGGGGCGGCCAGCGGCAACGCCCAGGTCATCCTCGTCGAGACCGGTGGGCCCAGTGCTCCCGGTGCTCCCGGTGAACAAGGACGGAACCCATGAGCCCCCGACAGCTGCGCCACTTCCCCGAACTGCGGTCGGTCGCCGAGATCCCCGCCTTCCACGCGGGGATGCAACCGAACACCGCCGCGATCCTCTGCGCGGGCAAGGTACTGAGCTACGCGGAGCTCGACCGCGCCAGCAGCAAGCTGGCGCGGGCCCTGCTCGCCGAGGGCGTGCGCCAGGGCGAGCGGGTGGCCTTCCTCGGCAAGGAGTCGGTCGACTACTACGTGGCCTTCTTCGGCTGCGCCCGTGCCGGGGCCGTGCTGGTGCCGATCAACTTCCGGTTGACCAGCCACGAGGTCGGGCACATCCTGCGCGACTCCGGCAGCCGCGTGCTCCTCGTCGACCGCGATCTCGCCGAGGTGGTCCGGCCGCTGCTGCCGGAACTGCCCGAGCTGCGGGTGATCGGGCTGGACCGGCTGGGCGAGTGGATCAGCCCGTACCCGGACACCGCGCCCTCGCGCTGGGCCGATCCCGAGCAGCCGGTGGTGCAGCTCTACACCAGCGGCACCACCGGGCTGCCCAAGGGCGTCGTGCTCGCCCAGCGCAGCTTCTTCGCGATCCGCGACGCGCTGGCCGATCGGGGGCTGACCTGGATCGACTGGCGCGAGGACGACCGCAACCTGATCGGCATCCCCGGCTTCCACGTCGGCGGGATCTGGTGGGCGACCCAGGCTTTCGCCGCCGGGGTCACCAACATCGCCATGCCGCGCTTCGACAGCGCCGAGGCGGTCCGGCTGATCCACGGGCACGGCGTGACGACCGTCTGCGTGGTGCCGTCGATGCTGCGGCTGCTGCTGGCCGAACCGGACGTGGACGCGGAGACCTTCCGGTCCGTGCGCAAGGTCGTCTACGGCGGCTCGCCGATCGCCGAAGCGCTGCTGCGGGAAGCACTTCCGGTGCTCGACTGCGATTTCGCCCAGATCTACGGGTTGACCGAGACCGGCAACACCGCGGTCTGCCTGCCCCCTGCCGACCACGACCCGCGGCTGGGCAGGCTGCGCGCGGCGGGCCGGGCCTACCCCGGCGTGCAGATCAAGATCATCGACCCGGACGGCGCCGAGCTGCCCCCGGGTGAGGTCGGCGAGGTCTGCCTGCGCACCCCGGCGCGGATGGTGGAGTACTGGCGGCTGCCGGAGGCCACCGAGCGGACGCTGCGCGAGGGCTGGGTGCACACCGGCGACGCCGGGCACCTCGACGCCGACGGGTACCTGTTCATCCAGGACCGGCTCAAGGACATGATCATCGTCGGCGGGGAGAACGTCTACCCGACCGAGATCGAGAACGTGCTCGCCCAGCACCCCGGTGTCGCCGACTCCGCCGTCGTCGGCGTCCCGGACGACCGCTTCGGCGAGGCGGTGCACGCCTTCGTCGCCCGGCGGCCGGGCGAGCAGGTGGGCCCGCGCGAGCTGCTCTCGCTGTGCACCGAGCGGCTCGCCGGGTTCAAGATCCCCCGGCGGTTCGAGTTCGTCGAGCGCATCCCGCGCAACCCCAGCGGCAAGATCCTGCGCCGCGAGCTGCGCGATCCCTTTTGGTCCACAAAGGACAGACAGGTCAACTGATGACGCACCAGCTCAGCCGCGCGGGCATCCGCGCGGAGGTCGCCGAACTGCTCTACCTCGCCCCCGACGAGGTCCCGCCCGGGGAGAACCTGTTCGCGCTCGGCCTGGACTCGGTCGGGCTGATCGGCCTGGTGGAGCGGTGGCGCGCGGCGGGCGCGCGGGTGAGCTTCGTCGAGCTCGCCGAGCGGCCGACGCTGGCCGAGTGGTGGGAGCTGCTGGCCGGTGGCTGAACCGCGCTGGTGGCCGCTCACCGCGGCGCAGGCGGGGATCTGGACCGGGCAGCAGATCGACCCGGCCTCCCCCATCTACAACACCGCCGAGTACGTCGACATCGACGGCCACCTCGACACCGGCCTGCTCGTCGCGGCGATCCGCCGCACCGTGGAGGAGGCCGAGGCGCTGTCGGTGCGCTTCGTCGAGCACGACGACGGCCCCCGCCAGGTCGCCGACCCGGTGCCGTGGCACGTGCACGTCGCCGACCTGCGGGAGCACTCCTCGCCGGTGGGGTTCGCGCTGCGGTGGATGGCCGAGGACATCGCCCGCCCGGTGGACCTGGGCGCCGACGCGCTCTTCGGGCACGCGGTCTTCCGCGTCGGGGAACGTCGTTTCCTGTGGTACCACCGGGTTCACCACATCCTGCTGGACGGCTACGGCCTCGCGCTCATCGCTCGCCGGGTGGCCGAGCTCTACACGGCGCTGGCCGAGGGGACGCCGCCGGAGCCGTCCGGGTTCGGCGAGCTGGGCGCGGTCGTGGCCGAGGACGCCGCCTACGCCGAATCCGACCAGTACACCGAGGATCGGCGGTTCTGGGCGGAGTACACCCGCGACCGCCCCGAGCCGGTCACCCTGGCCGGACGGACCGCGCCCATGGCCCGGCACGTCGTGCGCGCGGAGGGCGACATCGGTCGTGAGCTGTCCAGCATGCTCTCCGGTGTTGCCAGGACGGCACGGGCGAACTGGACCGAACTGCTCTACGCCGCGGTCACCGGCTACGTCCACCGGATGACCGGTGCGTCGCCGGTTTCCCTTGCCATGCCGGTGATGGGGCGCACGGGCTCGGTCGCGCTGCGGGTGCCGTGCACAGTACTCAACGTGGTGCAGCTGTGGGTCGACATCGAGCCGGGAACGACCCTGCTCGACCTCATGTGCCAGTTCTCCGGGCGCGTGCGGCGCAGTCGCAGGCACCACCGCTACCGCTATGAAGAGCTGCGGCGGGACCTGCGGGTGGTCGGCGGCGACCGCAAGCTCTTCGGCACCTCCGCCAACATCATGCCCTTCGACTACGGCCTGAGCTTCGCCGGTGCGCGGTCGGTGGTGCGCAACGTGTCGGCGGGCCCGATCGAGGACATGGCGTTCAACATCTACCACCGGGCGGACGGCGACGGACTGCGCATCGCCTTGGACGGCAACCCGAACCTGTACACCGCCGAGGAGCTGACCCTCCACATAGGACGCTTCTGCACGTTCCTGCGGCGCATGGTCGACGCGCCGGAGACCCCGATCGGCGAGCTCGACCTGCTCGACGTCAACGAGCTGCACGGGTGGAACCACACGATGCGGCTGTGGCCGAAGCAGAACGTGGCGCGGCTGTTCAACGACCAGGTCCACGAGACACCCGATCAGTCCGCACTGGTCGACCAGCACACCACGATGTCCTTCGCCGAGCTGAACCGTCGCGTGAACCGCTTGGCCTGGCTGCTGCTCCGGCGCGGTGTGGAGCCCGGCCAGTTCGTGGGGTTGCTGTTGCCGCGGACCGCCGACGCGATCATCTCCTTGCTGGCGGTGGTGAAGGCGGAAGCGGCGTACGTGCCGATCGATCCGGACCACCCGGCGGAACGGATCGCGTTCGTGCTCGACGACGCGGAGCCGGTCATGGTGATCACCACGTCGGACCTGGCCTCGCGGCTCCCGGCCGAGGTGACGGCTCTGGTGCTCGACGCTCCCGAGACGGCCGAAATGCTGGCGCAGGAACCACATCTGGACCCGCTCAACACACAGTTGAGCCAGCTGCTGCCGTTGTGCCTGATCTACACCTCGGGCTCGACCGGCCGCCCCAAGGGCGTCGTGGTGACCCATCGGGCGATGGTGAACCTGTTCCACCACCACCGCACCACCATGATCGAGCCCGAGTCGGACGGGCGGCGGTTCCGCGCGGCGCTGACCGCGTCGCTGTCCTTCGACACCTCGTGGGAGGGCTTGTTCTGGCTGCTGGCCGGGCACGAGCTGCACCTCGTCGACGACGAGGTGCGCAGGAATCCCGCTGAGCTGCTGCACTACATCACCTCGCACCGGATCGACTTCCTCGACATCACGCCCACCTACGCGGAGGAGCTGCTGTCAGCGGGGTTGCTCACCAGTGCGCATCGTCCCGCGGTCATCGCGCTCGGCGGGGAGGCGGCGGGCTCCGCGCTCTGGTCGGCACTGCGCGCGGAACCGGAGATCTCCGCATACAACCTTTATGGCCCAACGGAGTCCACAGTGGACGCTACGTGGGCCTTGCTCGACACCGAGATCCCGGTGATCGGCAGGCCCGTGGCGAACGGCCAGTGCCACGTTTTGGACGCGGCGCTGAGGCGCGTGCCCGTGGGCGTCGTCGGCGAGCTGTACGTAGCGGGCACGCCCCTGGCGAACGGCTACCACCGCCGCCCCGGACTGACCGCGGAACGCTTTGTCGCCAACCCTTTCGGCAAGCCGGGCGCGCGGATGTACCGCACTGGCGATCTCGCCCGCTGGCGCCCGGACGGCACGTTGGAGTACCACGCCAGAGCTGACGACCAGGTCAAGATCCGTGGCTACCGCGTCGAACTCGGCGAGATCGACGCGGTCCTGGGCACCCATCCCGCCGTTGTCCAGGCAGCGGTGCTCGCCCGCGACGCGCGCCTCGTGGGCTATGTGGTCCCCCAGCCCGGTTCCACCGTCCCCGAGCCCGCCGAGCTGCGCCGCCATATCGCCAAGCAGCTGCCGGACTACATGGTTCCGTCGGCATACGTGGTCCTGGATCGGTTGCCCGCCAACACGAACGGCAAGCTCGACCGCGCAGCGTTGCCCGCGCCGTCGAATGACGCGGCGTCCGGTAGAGCACCGCGCAGTGAGCGGGAGCGCGTGCTGTGCGGGCTCTTCGCGGAGACGCTCGGATTGCCCGAGGTCGGCATCGACGACGACTTCTTCGTACTGGGTGGGCATTCGCTCCTGGTGGCGCGCTTGCAGAACCGGGCGCGCGCGGAACTCGGTCTCCGGCTGAGCATCGCGGACGTCTTCGCCGCGCCCACCGTCGCCGCGCTTGCCGACCGACTGGGCTCTTCCCGCGCGAGCGATGACGACTACGCCGTGCTGCTTCCCTTGCGGCGCGAGGGAAATCAGGCTCCGTTGTTCTGCGTTCACCCTGCCGCGGGCATCAGCTGGGTCTACGCCGGGTTGCTGCGGCACGTCACCGATCGGCCCGTCTACGGGCTCCAGGCGCGCGGACTGTCCCAACCGGACAATCGACCATCCACAATGGACGAAATGGTCAAGGACTACCTCGACCAGATCCGCTCTGTGCAGCCGCGCGGCCCCTACCACCTGCTCGGTTGGTCCTTCGGCGCCGGGGTCGCCCACGCCATGGCGAGTGCCCTCCGCGCTGAAGGTGAGGACGTTGCGTTGCTGGCGCTGCTCGACGGCTACCCGCACACGGCTGCGCCGCACGCTGCGGACACCCTTGTCGCACTGCTCGATTCCCTGGGCTACGAGCCCGCCGCGCCGATGACCTACGCCGAGTTCGAGGAACGGGTGTTGTCCGGCGAAGGCCCGCTGGCGATCCTCGACCGGCCCCGGCTGGCCGCGCTGACCCGGGTCTTCGCCGACTCGCTGGCACTGGCCGGAACCTCGGCGACCCCGCGCTTCGACGGCGAGGCCCTGTTCTTCCACGCCACGGCCGGTCGCGCCGAGCACCACCCGGAGCCCGGGGAATGGTTGCCGCACCTGGGTGGCGGCCTGCGGCTGCACTCGATCGACTGCACCCACGGTCAGTTGACCGACCCGGCCGCGATGGCCCGGATCGGCCAGGTGCTCACCGAGTACCTGGCAGGATCATGAAGACCAAGGCGGGCCTCGCGGTCGTGCTCGCCGCCGCGTTCATGGGGCAGGTGGACGGGTTCGTCGTCACCGTGGCGTCTCCGGTGATCCAGCGCGAGCTGCCCGCGAGCTTCGGACAGGTGCAGCTGATCGGCGCCGCCTACGTGATCGCCGCCGCGGCCGGGCTGATCACCGGCGCCCGGCTGGGCGACCGCTACGGCCGTCGCCGGGTCTTCCTGGTGGGCGTCGCCGGGTTCACCGCGGCGTCGGCGGTGTGCGGCCTGGCCCCGACCGCGGAGCTGCTGATTGCCGCGCGGTTCGCCCAGGGCGCGGCGGCCTCGCTGCTGCTCCCCCAGTTGCTCGCGCTGATCCGCTCGATGTTCCTCGACGAGACCGAGCGCGCCCGCGCCATCGGGTGGTACGGCGTGGTGATCGGTCTTGGCGTGATCTCCGGTCTCGCCGGTGGCGGGCTGGTGACGCGGCTGGACTGGCGGCTGGCGTTCCTGATCAACGTGCCGGTCGGCGTGGTGATCCTCGCGTTGGGGCCCAAGGTGATCGCCGAGACCGACCGCGGTCTCACCCGCCTCGATCCCACGGGTGCCGGGCTGACCGTGCTCGCGCTGCCCGCCTTGGTGGCACCGCTCGTGCTCGGCGCGGAGTCCGGCGGCGCGGTGTGGCCGTGGCTCAGCGTTCTGCTCGGCGCCCTCACCCTGGCGGTTTTGGCCGTCCAGCAACGAAAATCGTCCAGCCCGCTGTTCCCTCCGCGAGTGGTGACCGCGCCCGGCACGCGGACCGGGCTGCTGGCGATCATGGCCTTCTTCGGTGGCAACGCCGGGTTGTTCTTCGTGTTCACCTTCCACACGCAGGCCGCACTCGGCGTGGAGCCGTTCGCCGCCGGACTGATGTTCGTGCCGCTCGGGATCGGCTTCGCGGTGGGGTCGTGGTGGGGCGGCCGGTTGGCCCCCCGCCTCGGCGGACGCCTGCCGGTGCTGGGTTGCCTCGGGCTGGCCACCGCCCTGTCCGCGCATCTCCTTGTGGGCCAACTGGTTCCGCACGCCCAGCACGTGCTGCTGGCCGTCGCGATCGGGCTCACCGGGCTGGCCCAGGGACTCGTGGTGTCGTCCCTGGTGACGTCACTGTTCGGCCGGGTGTCGGTCGCGGACGCGGGAACGGTTTCCGGCCTTGCTGCCACCGCGACGCAGGTGGGCCTCGCGACCGGTTACGCCGCGGTCGGCGCCTGGTACCGGCTCGTTCTCGGTGCGGCCCCGGGCCAGGCTTATTCGGCCGCCATGGCGGTGCTCATCGTGCTCGCCCTCGGCACAGCGGCGTTGTGTCACCGAAGGCGCTGACAGTTCGGGCAGGTGCGCAGCGACAACGTGTCCGCGCCGCGCACCTTCGCCTCGACCTCGTACAGCACCGCGCGCAACCACCGCAGCTCCACCGAGGCGGGCATCCGCACGGTGGCAACCCGATGCGGCTCGCAACCGCCCACCACACCGGCCAGCTCGACCTCGACGACGAGCTGACCCACTGCGTCGACGATCAGCGCGCAGCTCGGCAGCTGGAGCCTGCCGACCCAGCCGGGCCGCGGCGGGTGCAGCCACACCACGGTCAGCCCGGCCAGGCCGCCGAACTCCTCGCGGTCGGTGTCGTCGTACACCGACCAGCCACGATCGGCCAGCTCGCCGTGCAGGCGCCCGCACAGCCGCAGCGCGCGCCGCTCCTCCGCCGTCAACGGGGCGATCGGCTCATCCGGTTCGGTGACAAGGGATTCCAGCGCGGCCAGGTACGACTCACCCGTGCGGCTCGCCCGCGTTCTCGCCGCACGCCTGCGGAAGTCCCTCGACAGCACGGTTATCGCGGGAGCGTCCACCGCACCGGCAGGGAACCCGATGTCCCCACGGCGACGCCGGTGTTGCTGAGCGAGTAGGGATAGCTGTGGTCGCCGAGCCCGTTCAAGGTGGTGATGACGCCCGCCGGGGTCCACGCGGTCGCCGTTCGCCTGCCGCCCTCGTCCTCGATGCTGCCGAGAACGCGTCCCGAGTCGTCGATGTCGTTCGCGTCCGGGATGAAACCGGCAGGCGCCGGGATGTCGCTGATCTCACCGGCTCGACTCCACTTCACCGCCCCGACCGTCCCGTCGAGCCGCCAGGCCGACCCGACGATCGTCCCGTCGCGGTTGATCGCGTTCGCCGTGCTGTAGCGGTCCTTGCCCGGGTGCGTCGCGAGCGCGGTGACGGCGCCACTGGGATCCCAGCGCACGGCTTTCCATTCGCCACCAATGCGATCAGAGACACCTACGGCCACACCGCTGTCGTTGATCGCCGCCGGCCTGCTCCCCGTGTCGCCCGGGAGGACCTGGAGATCGCTGCGCTGCCCCTCGTTCGACCAGCGAACCGGTCGCGAGTTGCCCCGGCCGTCGCTCATCGTGCCGATGACCGTGCCGTGCTCGTTGATCGCGGTCGCGCGGGTGTCCTTGCCGTCCAACGCTTTCACGGCGCCGCTGCGGTCCCACCGCACCGCGACGCCCGACTTGTGGTCCGGTGTCAGGCTCAACCCCACGACGGTGCCCGAGGCGTTGATCGCCTCCGCCCGGCCGATGCCGCGATCCGACAGGGTGGGGAGCAGCCTGGGCTTGCCGTCGCGTCCCCACAGCACGGCGCGGGACAGGGTCGTCGGACTGTAGCTGTAGCCCGCGATCAGGCCGGAGTCGTTCACCGCAACGGGTTCGACGGACGCGTCAGCGCTGATGTCCGCGGGTCGTTCCAGCTGAGTGGGCGCGACCGGGGCAAGGGCCAGCAGCGCCACTACAACAGTGTTCATCCGCTTCTTCTACAGGGGTTCGGCGACGTTCGCGAAGGACCGCCCGAACGTCCACTGTGGACTGTTCAGCGCGCCGAGCGCCTCGGCGAGCGCGTCCCGCACCCGCTGCTCGGTGGGAACATCACGGCCAAGGTCCCATGCCCACTCGCGGAGCGACGTGGTGGGCTCGGCCAGTCCGCAGGCCGTAAACCGTTCGTAGACGCCCATGTCCGGATCGACGTTCAGCGCAAAGCCGTGCGTGCTGACACCGCCGCGGATGCGCATGCCGATCGCGGCCACCTTGCGGTCGTCCGGCGTCCAGACCCCGACCAGGCTCGTGCCGCCCGGTGGGGTGTCGCGGCGGCGGGCGGGGAAACCGAGGCCGGTCAACGCGGCGATGATGCCGTTCTCCAGCCACCGCACCACGTCGGCCGGTCCGCGTTCCCGGACGTCGGCGACGAGATAGCCGACGATCTGGCCGGGCCCGTGGTAGGTGGCCAGGCCGCCGCGGTCGACGGGCACGATCGGCAGATCGGCCGGAAGGTGCTCCCGTGGGGTTCGCGGGCCGTACGTGACGACAGGCGGGTGCGACAACAGGAACAGCCGATCACCCGCCGCGCCCGCCCGGCACTGCTCCGCCCATTCCGCCATCTCCACCACGGCCACGTCGTAAGGAAGCTCACCGAGATCGACCCGTGCCAGCGACCGGAATCCCTGCATCACCCACTCCTAGCCTCGAGCCGATCCACACCTCGCGCAGCTCGCCGCGATGAGTGTCCACCGCCGTGCCGTCCATGCTGAACCCGGTAGCCAGCGCCACTCTACGAGAAGGCCAATTGCCCACAGTGGCACGCCAAAGCACCACGGTGACCGCGCGCTCGCGAATGCCCCAGTCCATCACCAGCCGGGCAGCCCTGCCGCACACCCCGCGGCCCCGGACGCCGGGATGCACGCCGAAAGCGATCTCGTACACGCCCTCACCGCGATCACGGAGACCGATCGAACCCGAGAACCGAAACCGGCCGTCGCTGTGCTCGGCCTCGATGGCGAACAACGCCTCGCTGCCGTCGGCCCACACCGCTGGTGCTCTCTCGGACACGAACTTCACCGCGTCCTCGCGACGATACGGGGAAGGCACGGCGGTCCACCGCTGCGTTTCCGGGTCCGCGCACTGCACAACGACATCGTCCACATCGGACAGTCGATGCGCGCGCAGGGTCACCACGCCATCCGTCAGCGCGGGTACGTTCGCCGGGCTCACCGACGCTCCAGAAGCCGCAGCACGGTGGTGGACCACTCGATGTTCGCCTGCTCGTAAGCACGCCCGCCGAGCAAAGTCAGATACGTGCCGATCCCCTCGGCCTCGCGCACGTACGAGTCCTCGTCCCTGCCGTCGAGGAGGTCCTCGCGGAGCCGGTCGTAGCGGGCGAGCTTGTCACGGGCCTGCTCCAGGCGTGCGGACATGGCTTCGCACAAGGCTTCCCGGTCTCCGACGTCCAGCGCCCGCAGCTTGACCAGGAGGTCGTCGCGCATCGCCGCGGGGCGGGTCGGCTCCGCGGTGAACGCCCGCAGCTCCGCGCGGCCGGTCGCGGTGAGGGCGAACACGCGCTTGTTGGGGCGCCGCTGCTGCTCGACGACCCGCCCGCTCACCAGCCCGGCCTGCTCGAGCTGGTCGAGCTCGCGGTAGAGCTGCTGGGGCGTGGCCGACCAGAAGTTCGCCACGGACACGTCGAAGCGCTTCGCGAGCTCGTAGCCGGACGCGTCCCCGTCCAGCAGCGCGGCGAGCACCGCATGACGCAGAGCCATCTCTGTTCAGCCTCCCCAAGCGAGCCCGCACCCGTCCCGCACACCAAGTAAACTCTGCCCGTGCACTCCACCCGCCCGTCCACCCCATCCCCGGCGCGCGCGGTCTAGAGAACCCCGTTTCGTACTCATAACGGGAAAAAGAGCGCTCCAAAATCCCGACAAGAGTACGAAACGGGTTCTTCGGCGACCTCAGCACAGGATGAGGGGGTCCCGCCGAGGTTCTGGGGCGAGCACGGACGGCGTCACGACCAGGTACGAGCACAGGCTAGTGTCGGTGACACCTATTCAACTTGTTGACTATCCAGGAGGCAAGCCGTGCGCGCGTTCCGACTCGCGGTCGAAGCACAGGACATGGAGGCGGCCGTCGCGTTGCTGGCCGACGACGTCGTCTTCCGCAGCCCCGTCGTCTTCCGCCCCTACCAGGGTCGCGCCGCGGTGGCGACGATCTTGCGAGCCGTGTTCCGGGTGTTCGAGGACTTCCGCTACGAGCGCGAGATCGGTGCTCCGGACGCGGCCGACCAGGTGCTCGTCTTCCGCGCCCGCGTCGGGGATCGCGAGATCGAGGGAGCGGACTTCCTGCACCTCGACGAGAACGGCCGGATCGGCGAGTTCACCGTGATGGTCCGTCCGCTCAGCGCGGCACACGCGCTGGCCGACGCGATGCGGGCGGAGCTGGAGGCGGGATGACGGGCGGGATGGCACCGCCCCACCTGGACGAGCACGCGGTCACCGTCGACGCCGCGCCGGAAGCGGTCTGGGCCGCGCTCGGCGACGTGCTCGACCGCACCTTCTCCGGGGCCGTCGCGCAGACCTACGCACGGCTCGTCGGCTGCCCGGACCACGCCGCCTCGGGGCCGCGCCCGCTGGCGGAGGGCTCGACCATCGCCGGATTCCGGGTGACAGCGGCGGTGCCGCCCTCCGAGTTGCTCCTCGAAGGACGGCACCGTTTTTCCACTTACGCCCTCGTCTTCCGCATCGACCGCGTGGCCCCGAACCGAACGCGGCTGCGAGCCGAGAGCCGGGCCGCCTTCCCCGGAGCCGCGGGCCGCCTCTACCGCGCGCTCGTCATCGGGACCGGCGGCCACGTGTTCGGCGTCCGCAGGCTGCTCTCCGGCGTCGCTACGCGGGCCCGCTCCAGGTGATCTGGGTCCGGTCGAGGTCCACGTAGAAGTCGAACACGACCTTGTCCAGCCGCTGCCCGGCGGGAGCGATGTACACGCCGCACTCGGTGTAGGACGCGCCGACCGCGAGGGACTCCGGCGAGTCGCCCTCGCAGAGCCGGAACTTGCCGAGGAGGGTGAGCCTGCTCATCTCGTCACCGGCGGGGTTGAGCGCCTCGATGAGCCCGAAGATGCCGCCCGGCTCCATCGCGGTGGGCCCGATGTTGCGGAACTTCATGGTGACGTAGTACGGCTCCCCGTTCTTCGACGAGGCGTCGAGCTCGAAGTTCTTGAGGTCGGAGATCGCGCCCTTCTTCGCCGAGACCGCGGTGACCTCCAGCGTGGTCGTCTCCTTGCTGAGGGTCTTGACCGAGTAGCGGACCTTGGCGGCCTGCCCGACGGTGAGCGTGCTCCCGGTGGGGGTGAGCGAGGAGTCCGGGGCCGCGGCCGTCGTGGTGCGCTCCGTCGTCGTGTTCACCGAAGACGTCGGGTTCAGCGAGGACGGGGGTTCGGCGGCGGACGGCTGACCCACCGTGGCGCCGCAGCCGGTCACCGCGAACGCGGCGACGCACACGACGGCGAGGATGTTCTTGTGCTGCATGGTGTTCCTTCATCCGGGAAACCCGTCGCCCGACCGCGTCGATGGCGCGGCCGGGCGACCGGTCGTCGAGTCAGCTGCTGCGGCGGGCCCTGCGGAACTGCTTGCGCGCCTTGACGTAGGCGTTGCTCGGGCCGAGCCAGACCAGCACGACGGCCACGACGGCGAACCCGAGGTTGAACCCGTTGAGGACCTTGGTGAGCGTCGGCGTCGCGTCCATCATGTCCCAGACCAGCAGCCAGCCCATCAACGGGACGAACAGGCTGTACAGCACCCGCGCCCAGGTCTGGCCGATCCGCAGCGACGCCACCAGCGCCAGGAAGATCCCCGCGAAGATCAGCCAGAAGACCGCCCGGTTCCACAGGATCTCGTAGCCGGCCGCGTCGGCCAGCTCCGTCACGTCGCCGCTGGTGTCCAGGCCCATCGAGGCCACCAGCAGCGACGGGCCGATGGTCATGATCACCGCCGCGGTGATGATCCCGGTCAGCGCCGACGCCGCGGCGGACAACGCCCCGTACAGCAGCGTTTTCGGGACCTGCGGGGCCTCCGGCTCCACCGCGGCCGTGGCCACCGTGGGACCGTCGTCGGTCACCTGGAACCCCCGCGGCGGGGTGGGCTGCGGCCGGGGCTGGTGCTGCTGTGCCTGGTGCTGCTGTTGCGGCTGCACCCGGTGCTGCTGGGGGTGCGGCGGCCGCTGCTGCGCGCCCGGGTTGGCGCCGTAGTGCTGCTGCCCGGTCTGGGGGCGGCCGGGGTACTGCTGCGGTGCCGGCCCCCGGCGCGGTGCAGCCGGGGGGTGGTGATGCGCGTTCACGTGCTTCCTTTCCGGGCGCCCCAACGAGGAGCGACTGTCCTTCATGCGTGAGGCCGCGAAGCTAGGAGGAGGCGCCACACAGCCACCACATGGCGGAACCGGCTCACCCGCCCGCGGCGAGGTCGAACAGGATTCGCATCCGCACCCGGGCGCTGTCCTCGGCCTGCGGACCCAGGCGGTCGGCGTCCCGGGTGGCCGCCGCGGCGGCGGCGCGGTCCCCGAGCCGGGTGTGCGCCAGGGCCAGCAGCCGCAGGCTCAGCACCTCCTCCGAGGCCAGGCCGAACCGGGAGAACGTCGCCGCGGTCGACCGCAGCACGGCGAGGGCCTCGCCGTGCCGCCCGGTGCCCAGCCACACGGCGGCGAGGTCGCGTTGGGTCTGGGCGATCATCAGCGGGCTGCGCATCAGCTCCGCGTAGGCGTGGCTCTCCTCGAACTGCCGCTCGGCCAGGGCGTGGTTGCCCGCCGCCGCCTCGATGTAGGCGCGGACGTGCAGCAGGTTCGACCGCAGTTCGCTGCGATCGGCGGAGGAGCCCAGCAGCTCCATCGCCTCGGTCACCCCGGCCCGCGCCTCACGGGGCCTGCCCGCCTGGAGGTACATCCACACCAGCGTGTTCAGCACGATCATCAGCCACCGGTTCTCGCGCGACTTGCGCGCCAGCACCAGCGCCCGCTCCGAGGTCTCCAGTGCCTCCTCGACGCGGCCGAGCAGGCGCAGCGCGACGGCGCAGTTCTGCATGGAGCACGCCTGGCCGCCGAACTCGGTGAGCCCGTCGAAGATCCGCACCGCCTCACCGGCCAGGCCCAGCGCCTCCTCCAACCGCCCGAGCCGGATGAGCGTGCCCGCGTAGTCGTTGAGCACGAACGCCGCGTCCCGCCGCTCTCCCAGCCCCAACAGCGTTGCCGCGCACCGTCTTTGGGTCCGCGCGGCCTGTTCGACGTCCCCGTCCAGGATGTCGATCCAGGTCATCGCGAACTCCGCCCGCGCGCGCAACCGCTCGTCGCCGAGCAGGCTCAGGTCGTCCAGGCTCGCCGGGACCAGCTCGCGGATCTCGTCGTTTCCCCCGCACAGCAGGAAGAACCGCACGAGCCGATCGGTCAGCACGACCGCCCGCCGGTGCCATCCCGTCGCCCGCGCGAGGCGGATCAGGTGGACGAGCAGGCGGCGCTCCGCGGTCAGCCACAGCAGGGGATCGTGCTCCAGCTGCCTGGCCACCCGGGGCAGCGAGCGCACCGTGTCCGCGCCCGCTCTCGGCTCGAACGGGCCGAACGTGGTCGGCAGCCCGCGATTGGCCAGCTCGGTGAGGTCGATCGCCCGCTCCACCAAGCGAAGCAGCCCGGCGAGCCGGTCAGCGCCGACGTCCTCCTCGACCGCTCGTTCCTCCGCGAACACCAGGAGCAGGTCGTGGATCCGGTACCTCGGCTCGCCCACCTCGTCCCGCCCGCTCGGTTCGAGCAGGTTCGCCTCGACCAGCTCCTCCAGCACCGAGTCGGGATCGGCGACGTCGAGCAGCACGGCCACCGTCCACGCGGCGACCTCGCGCGCCCGCAGCGTTCCCAGCGACCGCAACGCGCGGCGGGCGAGCGCGGACAGGCCGTGGTAGCTGGTCGCGAGGGAGGCGCGCACTTGGAGATCGCTGGTCGTCAGCTCGTCGAGGCGCCGGTGCGCGTCCTCCAGGCGCTCCGCGAGGTGGGCCAGCGGCAGGTGCGGCCGCGCGGCCAGCCTGCACGCGGCGACGCGCAGCGCCAGCGGAAGCCCGCCGCAGGCGGCGACGATCCGCGCGGCGCCCTCGGGTTCCTCGTCGACCCGCTCCTCGCCGATGACGCGGCGCAGCAGGTCGTCGGCGGCCGAGTCGGCGAGCGGGCGCACCGGTTCGGTGAGGGTTCTGGCGAGCCCGCTCAGCCTGCTGCGGCTCGTCACGATCACCGCGCTCCCCGGTGTTCCCGGCAGGAACGGCCGCACCTGCCCGGCGTCGGCGGCGTCGTCGAGCACGACCAGCACGGAGCGCCCGGCCAGCGCGGCGCGGAACGCCGCCGCCCTCGCCTCCACCCCCTCGGGCACGGCCGAGGCCGGAACACCAAGGGAGGTAAGGAGATGCCCGAGGAGCTGCCCGGGTCCGACGCCGCGCCCGGATGCCCCCTCCAGCGGCACGAACAGCTGACCGTCGCGGTAGACCTCGCTCACCGAGTGCGCGACGTGCACGGCCAGGGCGGACTTGCCCGCGCCGGGATTGCCCGAGAGCACCACGACCGGGACGACGTCACCCGCCTCGCGCAGGTGCGCCCTGATCGCGTCGGCCTCCGCCTCCCGCCCGGTGAGGTCGGTGACGTCGAGGGGCAGCTGGCGCACCGGAGCCGCCTTCGGTCCCGGCTCGGCCGATTCTCCTTCTCCGGCAAGGATTTCCGCGTGCAGCCGTTGCAGTTCCGGCCCCGGTTCGGTGCCGAGCTCGTCGACCAGCACCATCCGGCCCTCGCGGTAGACCTCCAGGGCGACGGCTTGGTCGCCGGAGCGCCACAGCGCGGTCATCAGCAGCGCCCGCAGCCGCTCGCGCAGCGGGTGCTCCACGACCAGGCGCCGCAGCTCCGAGATCACCTCGGCGTGCCTGCCCATGCGCAGCTCGGCGTCCAGGCACTCCTCCAGCACCAGGACGCGTTCCGATTGCAGGCGCAGGATTTCGGGCTCCAGCGCGGGGATCACCAGTCCCGCCAGCGGACGCCCGCGCCACTCGGCGAGTGCCTGGCGGAAGTGCCGGACCGCCAGCTCGAGCTGTCCGAGCCGGGCGGCTTCCCGCCCCGCCGCCACCTCGCTGGCGAACACCAGCGTGTCCAGTCGCCGCGGATCGACCTCCAGCCGGTAGGAGTGGTCCAGGTGCACCAGCGGTGTGTCCGTGAGCTGCCTGCGCAGCCGGGAGACGTAGGTGTGCAGGTTGGACAGATAGGACTTCGGCGGGTTCTCCCCCCACAGCGCGTCGACCAGTTCGTCGAGCGACACCGCGCGGTTGGCGTGGAAGAGCAGCACCGCCAACAGGGTCCGCGGTTGAACACCAGTCAGCGAAACCGGCTCCCCTGCGGAGGTCCACACGGCCAGAGGGCCCAGAACGCTGTAGTGCACGACATCTCCCGGCGAGCCTGATGGGAGGCGTTGTCTACCAGGGAGAACCGGTGTTCGACAAAAGGACGCCAGGGTTGAGCACCCAGGCCGGGTCGAGCGCGGACTTGGCGGCGGCCAGGGCCGCGGCGAACGGTTCCGGCCGCTGCTGGTCGTACCACGAGCGGTGATCACGGCCGACCGCGTGGTGGTGGGTGATCGTCCCGCCCTGCGCGAAGATCGCCTCCGACACCGCCGCCTTGACCTCGTCCCATTGCGCGACAGTGCTTCCCCACCGCCCGGCGGCGTAGACACCGAAGTACGGAGCGGGCCCGTCCGGGTAGACGTGGGTGAACCGGCAGGTGACGACTCCGACGCCGCAGACCTCGGCGATCGCGTTCCGAGCCGCCGTCATGACCGCGGAGTGCAAGGCGGGGAAGCGATCCCACGTGCAGGCCGTCTCGAACGTCTCGACGACGACGCCGACGCGGGCCAGGGCGTCGCGCTGATAAGGCATGCGCAGGAACGAAGAGCGCCACTCCGCGGAAGTGCCGGTCTTCTCCGCGGCGGTGCCACCGTGATCGCGGCACAGCTCGATCGCCCGCGCCAGCGGAGCTTCCACGGGGTGGTCGGCCGACTCGAACCCGAGGATCAGCACGCCACCGCTGACGCTCACCCCGGCGTTGAGGAAAGACTCCGCGGCGTCGAGCAACCGGCAGTTCGACGGGTGCAGTCCGGCTTGCGCGATCGCCCGCGTGGCCGCCACCGCGCTGTCGTAGTCGGCGAAGTGCACCGACGCGCCTGCCTTGTGCCGCGGCCGATCCTGCAACCGCATCCACGCCTCGGTGATCACGCCCAATGTGCCTTCGGAGCCGAGGAACACGCGATCCGGCGAGGGGCCCGCACCGGACCCGGGCAGGCGACGGGACTCGCTCACGCCAACGGGGGTGACCACGCGCATCGACTCGACGAGGTCGTCGATGTGGGTGTACAGCGTGGCGAAGTGCCCGCCCGCCCGCGTGGCCAGCCACCCGCCGAGCGTGGAGAACTCGAAAGACTGCGGGAAGTGCCGCAGCGTCAGGGAATGCGGCCGCAGCTGGTTTTCCAGGTGTGGACCGAACACCCCGGCCTCGATCCGCGCCGCGCGGCTCACGGTGTCGACCTCGATCACGCGGTCGAGCCTGGACAGGTCGAGCGAAACCGCTCCGGGGTAGTCCGCGCACCGCGGCTCGACTCCCCCGACGACCGAGCTGCCGCCGCCGTAGGGGATGACCGCGAGACCCGCGCGGCCACACCAGTCCAGCACGTCGATCACGTGCTGCTCCGTCTCCGGCCGCACCACCAGATCCGGGACGTGCCGGAGTTCGCCGTGCAGGTTGCGCACCACATCGCGGAACGCTTTGCCGTGGGCGTGCGCCGCCCGATCCACCGCGTCGTCGGAACACAGTCCCGCCAAGGCGTTCGGCGGGTGCACGCGCGTCGCGGGCAACGCGAGCTGGCGCGGATCGGGAGGCTGGTGGTCGGTGAGGTCCTGTCCCGGCAGCAGCGCCGCCACGCGCTCGACCAGCGCGGCGCGTTCAGCTCCCGCGACCGCGTCCTCGGCATAGCCCCAGCCCCACCACGACCGCGTCTTCGCCTCCGTCACCGTGGTCACGCTAGTGCCGGTTCCCGCGTCTTCAAGTACCACCAACCCACTTCCAGGCAGTCGCCAACCGCCACAAACCCGACAGCGCACGCGAGGTCGGAGGCGACGTCCCGTAAACGGTCAGCAGCGATCCCGCCACCACCTACGCTCCCCCACCCCCCTCATCCACCCCCACGACATCAGCGTCGGCAGCCCCGAGAACCCCGTTTCGTACTCATAACGGGGTCACCGAAATCCCGCTATGAGTACGAAACGGGAAATGCGGCGCCGAGCCCAAGGGGGGTTGGGGGCGGTTGACGATCGTCGCAGGCGGGGTTCGCTGGACTTGAAGACGCACCAACCTCGGCGGGCACAGGTTTCGGCGGCGTCGCGGGGGCAGTGCGACCGCGTTGGTTTGCGCGGTCGAACTCGGCGCCCTTCCCTTTCCCCGCGTGATCCGCGATGGTCTTTAGCAAAGCTAAGAAGGAGATCCCGTGCGGTTGATGGTGTTCGCACCGCATCCCGATGACGACCTCATCGGGTGCGGAGGCATGCTGATCAAGGCGGTGCGCGCAGGCTGGTCGGTCCGGGTGGTCTACCTGACCAACGGTGAGGCGGGTGGAACCCGGGTGCGCCCCGAGGAGCTGGCCGAGACCCGTGTCGGGGAGGCACGGGCGGCCGCGGGCTCGATCGGCGTCACCGACCTGGTCTTCCTCGGGCAGCCGGACGGAACGCTGCGGCAGACGCCGGACCTGCTCGTCCAGCTGATCAACCAGCTGCGGATCTGGCGGCCCACCACCGTGTGCGCTCCGCACCGCCACGACGCCCATCCCGACCACATCGCCACCCACGACGTGGTCGCGCAGGCGGTCGCCTCCGCGGCCGGGCCGTGGTTCCCCGAGGCCGTCCCCCAGCGCTGGCAGGTGCCCACGGTGCTCGCCTACGAGGTCTGGACCCCGATCCGGCACGTGGCGTACCTCGAAGACATCACCGAGGTCTACGACGACAAGCTCCAAGCGTTGCGGATGCACCGGTCCCAGCTGAGCTCCTTCTCCTACGACGATCTCGTCGGCGGGCTCGCCACCTACCGCGGAACCGCGCTCGGCACGGGACGCCGCGCGGAGGCGTTCGAGGTCCTCCGCCTCGGCGGCCCACTGATCACGTCACCCGGGACTGCTGACAGGTGAACGAGAAGATCCTCTTGGTGACCGGCACGAGGTCCGAGTCCGTGAAGCTGGCGCCCGTCGCCCTGGCGATGCGCGACGATCCGCGGACCACGCCCGTCATCGTGAACAGCGGACAGCACGAGCGCGGTGTCGCCGAGACGCTCGGCGTCTTCGGCCTCGCACCGGATGTTGTCCTGCGGCCACGACGAAATACCGGCGGTCAGGGCGAACTGGTCACCGCCGTCGCCAACGAACTGGACGCGGTGCTGACGGCTCACGCGCCCGCGGCCGTGCTCGTCCAGGGCGACACCGCCACCGGACTCGCCGCCGCACTCGCCGCGTTCTGGCGGCGAATCCCCATCGTGCACTTGGAAGCGGGGCTGCGCACACGACGGCTGGACGCGCCGTTCCCGGAAGAGGGCAACCGGCAGATGATCGCGCGGATCGCCTCGTTGCACCTCGCTCCCACCTCGGCCGCCGCAGCCGAACTCCAAGCGGAAAGCCTTGCCTCGCAAGACATTGTCGTCACCGGCAACACCGTCTTCGACGCGCTGGACCACGTCAGCCGCACCGCGGGCCCGACACCGGGGCTGAGGGTGAGCCGTGCCGACGACGAACTCCGCCTGGGACGGCGGCTGGTCGTCGCGACCGCGCACCGCCGGGAGTCCTGGGGTCAGCCGCTGCGCCAGATCCTCTCCGGCATCCTCGGCATCGCCGAGGACCACCCCGACGTGCTCGTGCTCTTTCCCGTGCACCCCAATCCCGCGCTCGTCGAAGAGGTTCTTCCGGTGCTCGGCGGCCATCCGCGGATCATGCTGACCCCGGCCCTGTCCTATCCCGACATGGTGTGGGCGCTACGGCACGCCGCGCTCGTGGTCTCCGATTCCGGTGGACTCCAAGAGGAATCCGCGATCGTCGGCGTGCCGATGCTGGTGACCCGCGAGGCCACCGAGCGCCCAGAGTCTATTGTGGACGGACAGGCGACGTTGGTCGGCGCCGATACCGGGCTGATCCGCGCCACGGCGAGGGCCCGGCTGGCCGAGCGCGCGAATCCCCGACCGGTGCGCGGTTCCCACGCCGCCCCCAAGGTGGTCGAGGCCGTACTGGGGATGCTGCGCCGCCCTGATCAGGTTGCGCTCAGCGGGTGCCCGAGGCGATGACGACCGGGGCCATGCCGAAGAAGCGGCCGCGCTCGTCCCGGTCGAGCTGATCGGCGAGCCAGGACGCGCCGTCGGCATCGTTGGACGCGCGGCGCAGCAGGTGCATCATCACGCCCGCCTCGGTGAACACCGCCAGCCGTCCCTCCACCTCGACATCGCGGAAACCCGCGTCCAGCAACAGGTTCCGCGAGCTGCGCGCGATCATGGGATGCGGGATGCCCTCGGCGAGCGCGGCCAGCAGGCGGCGGGTCAGCGCCGGATCGTCGGAGTCCACGGCGATCCCGCCCCAGTCCTGGCCCAGCACCACGATCCGCCCGCCCGGCGCCAGCACCCTGGCCGCCTCGGCGAGCGCGGCCACCGGGTCGGTCATGGCGTGCAGCACCTTGTCGGCCCGGTACCCGCGCAGCGAACCGTCCGCGTGCAGCAGCGCCTCCGCCGGGCCCAGGTGGAACTCCGCCCCCGGATAGCGCCGCCGGGCGAGCCCGATCATCTCCGGGCTCGGGTCCAGTCCCTCCGCCGCCACCCCGAGCGCGGCGAGTTCGGCCACCGCCAGCCCGGCGCCGCAGCCCACGTCGAGCACGGCCTCCCCCGCTCCGGCACCCAGCAGTTCGTAGGAGCGCCGCCGGAGGTCCACCGCCTCGGGCATCGCGTCGAGCCGGTCGAGTGCGTGAATCAAGTCGTTGACCATGCGTCGAGCGTGCAATTTCATGTCGACATGAAGTCAAGCATCACCATCGGGGAACTCGCCGCGCGCTTCGGGCTGGCCACGCACGTGCTGCGGCACTGGGAGTCGATGGGGCTGCTCGAACCGTCCCGGCAGTCCGGCGGGCACCGCAGGTACGGCGAGCACGACCTGGAGCGCGTGATGTTCATCCTCAAGGCCAAGGAGGTCGGCCTGAGCCTGGAGGACATGCGCGAGTTCCTGCGCGCGCCCGCGGGCGCCGATCGCGTCGCCCTGCTCAGGGACCAGCAGGCCCGGCTCGAAGAACGGGTCCGCGCCGCCCAGGAAGCACTGGAACTGCTCGCGCACGTGTTGCGGTGCGAGCACCACGACGTCATGCAGTGCCCGAACTTCCGGGCGATGCTGCACAACTAGCTCCGCGCCCGCGCCCCCCACGCAGCCCCCAACGACCGCACGCCCCCCGTCCCCTCCCCCACAACATCACCACCGCAGCCCAAAATCCCGTTTCGTACTCAAAACGGGTTTTTGGAGCGCTCTTTTTCCCGTTATGAGTACGAAACGGGGTTCTCTAGACCGCGCGCGCCGTGGATGGGGTGGACGGGCGGATGAGGGGCATGGCCACAGTTTACTTGGTGTGCGGAGTGCTGGGAGGACTTGCAGGAAGCGGCCTAGGTCTGCGGCCGCGTCTCCGTCGGGACCACCTGAACGAGTCATTGGGGCGGCTCAGCGCACCGAATGACTCATTCAGCCCGAAGTGGCCGCGCTGAGGACGGTGCGGAACGTGATCGAGACCCGCCTGCCCCGTGGTTGGCGGCCAGTGGGAGTGGGGTCGGACTTCCTGGCGGCGATGGCGTGGCGCCACCGGTACCGCGCGGCCCCGGTCATCACGCACAGGCTGCCCGGTTCGAGCCGGACGGGCACCCGTTCGCCGTTGTCCGGGTCGGAGAAGTCCATGGTGCAGGCGGAGCCGATGCTGATGGCCGCGACCTGCGGGCCGAAGCACGGCACGCAGTCCACGTGCGCGCTGATCCCCTGTCCCGGCAGGTATTCGTTGACGATCGCCTGGTTCGCCAGGTCGGCCATGAACCCCTCCCGGTGCAGCCGGGCGGCCAGCGCCTGGCTCCAGACGGGCAGCGGAGGTGCCGAGTCCGCGGCGGTCACCGCGCGCCGACCGTAGTCGTAGCGATGTCCGTAGTGCTGCACGCGTCGCCTCAGCGCGCTCGACCAGACCTCGGCGTCGATGCCGGACAGCAGCTCTCGCTGCTGTCCGGGCGTGAGCCAACCGGCTTGGTAGATCAATCCTTCGACAAGGGTCGTCACCAAGGGATGACATCACAGCGTGCTTCATCTGAACCCGTATGAACCGACTTCGCTCAGCGTGGTCATCACCGGCGGCTCCTCGCACCGCTCCTCCAGCGTCGACCGGTAGCGCTGGAACGCCTCCAGCTGACCGAGCGCCGCCGTGCCCTCGGCCAGCTCCGCGAAGGCCACGAAGGTGACCCCGTCGTCGAGCTGGAAGGTGGCGTAGCGCAGGCCCTCCGGGCGGACCGACCCCAGCTCAGCGTATAGCTCGCGCAGCAGCGCCAGGTTGTGCTCCACCTCGGTGGGCTTGATCTTGCAACGGAACATCACGTGCACGGTGAGCCTCCCTAGTTTCAGGCAACAGACTGTCTTTCGAAATACAGCCTGTCAAGCGAATGCTAGGGTTCCGGTCATGGCCACCCGGAGGTACGAGCAACGACTGCGCGCGGAATCGGCGGAGCAGACCCGGCGCCGCATCCTCGACGCCCTCCGCCGGCGCCTGCGCGAGGCACCGGCCGAACCGGTCAGCCTCGACCGCATCGCCAAGATCGCCCGCGTGGCCCGGCCCACCGTCTACGCCACCTTCGGATCACGCGCCGGGCTGTTCGAGGCGTTCAGCGCGGATCTCCTGCGGCGCAGCGGTTTCAACCAGGTGCTCGAAGCCTCGGCGCACCCGGACGCGCGCGAGGCGCTGCGCGGCGCCATCGGCGGCGTCGTCGCCATGTACGCCGCGAACCGGGACGAGATGCGCGTGCTGTCGTCGATGGCCCTGCTCGACGCCGCTGCGGCCGGTGGAGCGGTCGAGCAGATGGAGCGGGAGCGGGCGCACGGGATGGCGCGCCTCGCACAACGCCTGAGCGACCAAGGAACTCTGCGCGCCGGCGTCACCGTCGACCGGGCGACGGACGTGCTCTGGCTCCTCACGAGCTTCAACGGCTTCGACGTGCTCCACACCGGCCGCGCCCGCTCCGCCCCGGACATCACGCAGATCTTGGTCGACACCGCCGAGCGGAGCCTGTGCCGCGACTAGCGGTCGCGATTGCTAATCTCGGCCGACTTTCCCAGCTCTTCCACGGAGAACCACCCTCGATGCCAGACACATCCGGCCGGATCGCTCACCGCGCGGCACTACTCGCATTCGTCGCGTGCACCGCGCTGGCCGGATGGCTGGCGTTCACCGTGACCGAAAGAGCGCCGTTCTTCGATCTTGAGATCTACCGGGCTGGCGGTGACGCCTGGCTGCGCGGACTGCGGCTGTACGAGACCGGCTTCCCCTACCTCCCCACCGGGATGCACCTGCCGTTCACCTACCCGCCCTTCGCCGCGATCCTGTTCAGCCCGCTGGCGCTGGTTCCCCTGCCCACGGCGGCGGTGGCGACCTCGGTCCTCACCGTGGCCGCGCTGATCGCCACCTGTGCGCTGACCGCCCGCCACCACGGCCTGCGGGTCCCGTCCGCGCTCGCCGTCGGGGCCGGGGCCGCCGCGATCATGGTGCTGAGCGAACCGATGGTGATCACCCTGATCCTCGGTCAGGTCAACGCGGTGCTGATGCTGCTGGTGGTGGCCGACTGCCTGCTGCCGAGGACTCCCTGGCCGCGCGGTCTGCTGATCGGGATCGCCGCCGCGATCAAGCTGACCCCGGCCGCGTTCCTGCTCTACTTCCTGGTGGCCCGACAGTGGCGACCGATGCGCACGGCCGCGTTGACCTTCCTCGCGGCGACACTGACCGCCCTGGTCCTCGCCCCTCAGGACTCGCTGAGGTACTGGTTCGGCACCCTGTTGCACACCGACCGCATCGGCACCCCGCACTTCTACACCAACCAGTCGCTGCGCGCGTTGCTCGGCCGGTTGGGTCTACCGGACACCGTGCTCTTCCCGCTCTGGATCACCTGTGCCGCCGCCACCGCGGCCGTGGCGTACGTGGCCGCGCGCCGGCTCCGCGCACGCGGCCACGACCTGGCAGCGCTGCTGGTGGTGGCCATCGCCGGGTTGCTGTGCTCTCCGGTCTCCTGGAGCAACCACTGGGTCTGGGTGGCACCGGCACTGGTCGGGGGCGCGCTGGCCGCCCGCCGTCCGGGCAACCGGTGCATGGCCGCGCTCGCCGGTACCGCCGTCCTTGTGCTTTTTCTCGGTCCGCACCAGTACGTGCCCGGCGGCGCCGACCGCGAACTCCGGTGATCACTCGGCGAACACCTGATCGGCAACGGGTTCCTGCTCGTCGCCATCGCCGTGCTCGCGACCGCGTTCTTCCGAAGCAGGCCGCTCGAAACGTCCCGATCAGACGTTGCCGAACATGTCGGCGGCGTCGAGCAATAACGCGGCGGTGTGCTCCACGGCGGCCCGGTCCATCGGTTCCCACACCAACTCGGCGCAGATCTGGAAGGCGAACCCGTGCCGCGGCGCGTGTCCGCTCGGCTGGAGGATCAGGTATTCGGGCCCGTCGTCCTCGTCGCGGCCGAGGATGATCTCGACGGTGAGTTCGGTGTCCTCGACGCGCTCGGCCTCGGTGGAGTCCGGGGCCAGCCACGAGATGGCCCGGCCGGGGGTCGGCTCGTCATCGAGCAGCACGAAGTCCTTCTCGTACCGCCGTCGCGGTGGCGGAGCGAGCAGCCACCGGGCGAACGCGGCGGCATGCTCGGCTCCACCGCTCAGCGGGAGGCGGCCGAGGAAGTAGGCGTCGAACAACCAGTCCCCGCGCTCGTCCCGGTCGAGCGCGAACCACAGCTCCTCCACCGGCCGTCCCGAGTAGTGGGAGCCCCGCCACGCGAACCGGAAACCCGCCGCGCTCATGCGGCGAGGTGTGCCGCGGTGAGCGGGCTGAGCACCGTCCAGCCCAGGCGGCCGTAGAGACCGAGTCCGGCTTCCGTCGCGACCAGGACCGCCCGCACCGCACCGAGTTCGGCCGCGAGCACGTCGAGTTCGCTCATCACCACGCTGCCCAAGCCCTTCCGCCGGTGCTCCGGCTCGGTGATCACCTTGTCCACGACGGAGGCTTCACCCCACACCGCCCAGGTCCTTGCCCATCAGGTACTCCGGCTCACCAACTGTCCACAGTGGACACATCGGGTAGCACGTACCGGACGCGGTGCCCGTCCGGCTCGACGACCGGAGCGGGCGTGCCCCTGGTCGACGCCCAGCCGTGAACCCACTCCCGCACCGCACGTCCGACGCTCACGCCGAAAATCATGCCGCACCGCGTGACAGGATGCGGATGTGATCTACCTCCGCTACGAGTCGCCATCGCCCAACGCACGCGGTGCCCACACCGGAGTCTTCGGGCTGGCCAACGGCCTGGCGCGGGCGGGCACCCTCTCGCCAGACGATTGGGCCTGGTGGCGGGCGAACAACGACTGGTTCGACGAGGCGTACCCGGACCCGGGGAAGGCTGATCCCACGCTCTTCGACAAGTCCGTGCACCCGGTCACGGCGTGCTGGTTCAAGCCCACGGCGACCCACCTGCTGGAGCGCGTGCCCGGTTACCTGGCGTTGCTCGACCGCTACGGAGTCGCGTGCGTCGAACGCACGTCGACCGCGCCCGGCAGGGTTCTCTACGAGGACGACGTGCAGATCGTGGTCGCCGCGTGATCACCACGCCCATCACCGAGGCGATCCTGCGCGGAGCGCTCGACCTGGAGCGCACCGAGAACGGCGTCCTGCCGCACCGCTTGCCCGCCTGGGCCCGCGCGCAGTGCGACGATCCGCAGCTCGCCATGGTCGAAGCGCAGCCCTCCGGCGTGCGGCTGGTTTTCCGCACCCGGGCGACGGCCGTCGAGCTGGACGTCCTCGCCACGAGGAACACCTACCGAGGGATGCCACCCCGCCCCGCCGGGGTGTACGACCTGCTCGTCGGCGGCGAGCTCACCGCGCGGGCCGACGCCTCCGACGCCACGCTCCTGATCCTGGACATGGCCACCGGCGCCGTCGAGACGCGCCCGGGACCGGTCAGCACGCTGCGCTTCGGCGACCTCTCCCCCGCCGCCAAGGGCATCGAGATCTGGTTGCCGCACAAGGAGATCATCGAACTGGTCGCTCTGCGCACGGACGCGTCGATCGAGCCGGTGCCGGACCGCGGGCGCCGGGTGTGGCTGCACCACGGCAGCTCGATCAGCCACGGCTCCGACGCCGAGAGCCCGACCACGACGTGGCCCGCGATCGCCGCGTCCCGCCGCGGGGTGGACTTGATCAACCTGGGGTTCGGCGGCGGCGCGCTGCTCGACCCGTTCGTCGCGCGCACCATGCGCGACATCCCCGCCGACATGATCAGCGTCAAGATCGGCATCAACCTCGTCAACACCGATCTGATGCGGCTGCGCGCGTTCGGCCCGGCCGTCCACGGCTTCCTCGACACGATCCGCGACGGGCACCCGGACACGCCGCTGCTGGTCGTCTCGCCGATCCACTGCCCGATCCACGAGCACACGCCGGGGCCCGGCGCGCTGGACATGAGCAGCGGCAGGCTCCAGTTCCGCGCCACCGGAGATCCGGCCGAGCGCGGCAAGCTCACGCTCTCGGTCATCCGCGAGGAGCTGGCCCGGATCGCCGCCGCCCGCGCGGCCGACGACCCCGCGCTGCGCTACCTCGACGGCCGCGAGCTCTACGGCGAGGACGACTTCGCCGAACTGCCGCTGCCCGACCGGCTGCACCCCGACGCGGCGGCGCACGTGCGCATGGGCGAGCGTTTCGCCGAGCTCAGCGCGTTCTGACGCAGGCCAGCATCACCAGCGCGGCGACGACGAACGTGCCCGGCGCGGAGATCCACTCCACCAGCACGCCGCCCAGCGCCGAGCCCGCGGCATCGGCCAGGAAGGAGCCGCTGAGCACCACGCCGAGCACGACGCCCAGCGACTCCTTCGGGGCGTCGCGCTGGAGCAAAGTGTTGCCGCACACCGATTCCAGGCCATTGCCGACGCCCGCGACCAGTGCGCCGAGCACCACCACCGCGGCCAGCGGAGCGAGCCCCATCACCAGGTGCCCGGCCGCCTGCGCGAGGATTCCCGCGCTGAACAACGCGAGCACTCGCCCCTCGAATCCCCGGTGGCTCAACGACGCCAGCAGAACACCGAGCGAGATCCCGCCGAGCGCCAGGCCGTACCACAGCGCCGACGCGCCGAGGTCCTCGCGCACCAACACGATCAACGCGGGCCGGTCCAACGCGGCCGCGAACGCGACCCCCACCAGGCCGATCACGACCGGCCGCACATCGGCGCCACGGCGCAACACCGCAAGGCCCGCCTTCGTCTCGGCGAAGAACGACCGCTCGGTCCGCGGCTCCGGGACCGCCGGAGGAAGCAGCGTCAGCAAGAGGATCGAGATGGCGAACGACACGGCGTTGATCACCAAGGCCCACCGGTAGTCACCCATCCCCGCGAGCAGCCCGCCCACCGCGGAGCCGCTCGCGAACCCGATCGCCGTCGCGGCGAGCAACATCCCGTTCGCCTCGGCCAGGTGCTCCTTCGGGACCGTCCGGCCGACCATCGTGCGCGCGGCGGGCAGGGTGATCGTCGCCGCGGACTCGGCCACGAACACCAAAGCCAGCAGCAGCGGATAGGCCGGGTCCACCAGCGCGATCACCAGGAACACCGCCCCGCACGCGGCGTCGCAGACCATCAGCAGGCCGCGAAGCTCCGTCCGGTCCCCGATCGCCCCCGCGACCAGGCCGAGGATTCGCGGCAGCATGCGGACCACGAACAACGCGCCCACCGCCACCGGGGAGCCCGTGCTCTCGTGGATGTGCACCGTGAGCGCGGTGAGCGCCGCCATGTCCCCGGTCTGCGAGATCAACCGGGACGCGACGAACACCGGATAGCGGTTGCCTCTCCACATGCCCTGATCATCTGGCCTCGCGGCGTCCGAAGCGACCGATCTCGCGCGCAGCGAACAAGACTGTCGGTGCGGACGCTCATAATGGCCCGGTGACTGTGCAGGCGAACGAGTTCCACCGCATCATCGACGCGCTCGGCGACGTCAAGCGTGGCCAGGGCAGCGACTACACCTCGTTCAGCGTGCGCGGGAAGCGGTTCGGCTACTACTGGCCGCGCACGCGGACGGTCGGCCTGAAGCAGACCCTGACCGAGCAGCTGGCGCTGGTCTCCGAGCGCCCCGACGTCTTCGAGGAGCAGTTCACCGCGGGCGGCTTCGGCTGGGTCGTGGTGCACCTGGCCGGGATCGAGCTCGACGAGCTGACCGAACTGGTCTACGAGGCGTGGCGGCTCTCCGCCCCGGAGGACCTCATCGCCACCCTCCCCTTCCCCGCACTCTGAGATCCATCCACCGTGGACTGACGAACCCCCTTGTCCCACAAGTCATCCACGCGCCCCGCAGGCACCACGTACACTCTGCCCATGCGCCCCAACCGCCCCCACACCCAACGCGAGGCGGCCTCAACCTAGAGATCTCCCGTTTCGTACTCTTAACGGGGAAGAGAGCGCTCCCAAATCCCGGCAAGAGTACGAAACGGAGTTCTCTAGCGACCTCAGCGCGGGTTGAGGGGGCGGGGGTGGGTGGGTCCGCATGTCGCGTTTTGGACGCATAACGGGTTCGGCGCGGTGCGCGGCGGGTCTTGAAGCACCGTGGTGATCGTGTCGGCGACCGAGGGCTCCGACAAACCGCTGAAGTACCCGCACATGTTCCGCGGCGACGCCATGACCCACCGGCACGGCTGGCTGCGCGGGCGCCGGTCCGCGTGAGGCCCAGCGCTAGGGCGTGACGGCGTCGATCTCGATCTCCACGAGCCATTCCGGGTCGATGAACCGCGAGACCTCGACGAAGGTGCACACCGGGCGAACGGCGCTGAACCGCTCGCCGTGCGCGCGAGCCGCTTCTTCCCACCGGGTGATGTCGGTGAGCATGATCCTCGTCCGGATCACGTCCTCGATCGTGGCGCCCACCTCGCGGAGCGCGCGTTCGGCGATTTCGAGGCAGCGCACGGTCTGCGCGTACACGTCGCCCACCCCGGTGGTCCCGCCGCCCTCA
Source organism: Allokutzneria sp. A3M-2-11 16 (assembly GCF_024213555.1). GTDB lineage: Bacteria > Actinomycetota > Actinomycetes > Mycobacteriales > Pseudonocardiaceae > Allokutzneria. Next base: position 49,243 of record NZ_JANAVO010000018.1, read on the forward strand.
CCGATGGGCGCGGTGCCCGCGATCGCGACGTGCTGCCCGATCCGGGTCGCGCGGGAGAAACCGATCCGCGCTTCCAGGGGCGATCCGGAGCCCGCACTCACGCGCGTCACTGCGCGACGCCGCTGAGCAGCCACTTCGTCATCCGGACCTCGACGAGCACGCGCGCGCCCTCGCCCGCCCAGGTCGCCGTCACGTCCCACCCGTCGTACTTCGCCGCGAAGGCCGCGACGATGTCGTCGGGGAAGCCGTCCTGGTGCACCGTCGCCAGCCCTTCGGCGACCACCGGCGCCATGCCGTCCTCCAGCGCCAGCGAGACGCGCGGATCGTTGATCATGTTGTGCACCTTGCGGTTGCGCTCGCTACTGCCGATCCACCAGGTGTCCTCGCGGTAGATGAACCACACCGGGGTCACATGCGGGGAGCCGTTGGGGCGCAGCGTGCACAACCACGCGTTTCGCTCCCGTTCCAGGCGTTCGCCGAGGTTCGTGTCCACACCCTCATCCTGCCGCACTACGCGGTCATGAGGTGCTGACCGACCGGACGATCACCTTGTCCCGCACCCGCGTGACGTGGACGTAGAACCGGCGCGAGTCCACCGAGGCACTGCGCAGGTCCTCGCTGACATCCACAGTGGACGGATGCACCCGGGCAATCCGGCCGACGTGGTCCTTCACCGCGAGCACTTCCGCGTGGTCGGCGGCCCTTCCGGGGGCGGTCAGGTTCCAGCCGTGCGCCACGGTGCCGGGCAGCCAGTCGACGGTCGCGATGTCGGCGACGCTGAGCCGGGTGATGCCGTCCGTCGTCGTGGACAGCGCCATCCCGTTCACCTTGCGCTCGCGGAGGAAGTCCCGCCACACCGCCGGGGACGGCGCCGCAGTGCCCCCGAGCGGGAGCAGGATGGCGACCAGCCGGAACGCGGCGAGCACCCGTCCGGCGGCGCACAGCTGGACGTCGGCGACCGGGAAGAGACCGTCCTCGTCGTCGAACCCGGCGAAGCGGGCCACCACCTCGACCTCGCCGGTGCCCGGCAGCTCGGCGAAGATCTCCAGGGAGTCCACCCGCCACGGGAAGCCGACGGTTCCCCTGCCGATCTCCGGCGCCCACTTCGCGAGGTTCGCGTGCGGGATCACCTGCACGGCCGCGTCCAGCAGCCCCTGGTTCAGGCAGCCGCGCGGCACTGTCCCCCGCGCGGCGTCGAGCACGGCGCACGAACCCGTCGAACCGACTTTCCATTCCGTCAAGTACTGGAAGGCCGGGCCGTGGAACAGGGCCGCCGTCCCGTACGGGTCGGGCTGAGGCACCGCGTCCGGCGGGGCGGCGAACCGCTCGGGGCTCGCCCTCCACCGGGAGCCCACCACGACCGTGGCCGTCGCGACCTCCTCGAACCAGGACTCCCGCCACACCAGCAGCCGCACCGCGAACCCGCCGTCGAGCTCCTCGACCTCCGTGCGCGTCCGCAGCGGCTCCGGAACCAGAACCCATCGGCGCAGCCGGACATCCCGGACGGCGAGCACGTCCAGCCCGCTGTACTCCGCGGCCGCCCGCGCCATGATGTCCACAATGGACATCATGGGCGCGGTCGGGACCGTCCAAGTAGGACAGTGGTCGGCCAGCCAGGTGTCCACGGCCGGGTCGAGTACCGATTCCACGACAGCGGGCGGCCCCTCACCGGCGACGACGCGCACACCGATCCGCCGCACGTGGCAGACGCAGGTGTCGTCGACCCACAACTTCGCCTCGGCGACCACCTCGCGGCCGGAGGCGCCCTCGACGACCTCCAGCACCTCCGCCTCGACCCGGATCAACCGGTTCGCCGGGGTGAGCCGACCGCGGTACCTCCAGGAGATCTCCGTGCCGAGCGCCGCCGTTTCGAAGCGGGGGTGCGGAATTCCCCGCGTCAGCCCGCGTTCGATCACGTAGAGCTGGAGCAGCTGGCACACGGCCTCGACGCCCAGCGAGCCGGGCTGGACCGAGTCCCGCAAGAACCGCGCGACGTCCGTCTCCGCCCGCAGCCGCCCCAGGCCCGCCGCGCCCGCCTCCGGCCAGTAGCCGGTGATCCGGTCGAGCACCGACAGCGCGGGACCGGGCAGCCGGATCGGGCCGTCGCGGTGGCGAGCCGGGTCGATCATGCGATCACTGGGCGCGCCCAGCCACTCCCGCGACGCCGCGAGCCCCGGCTGGTCCTCGAACGCCGCGTCCGGGAGGGCGCCGATCACCGCGGACAGCGCGAAGACCGCCAACCCGTCGGCGACGCAGCGCACAGTGAACGACTCGACGACCATGTCGCCGCCGCGCGAGACCGAGGTGATCTCGGCGAGCGTGCGCACGATCCGGGTGGCCGGAGTGACCTCGCCGGTGACCACCGCGGCGCAGTCGAGGTCGCGGAACACCGGCCCGACCTCGCTGCCGAGGCAGGAGGCCAGCCAGCCGCACGACTGCAGGGCGATCTCCAGCAACACCGCGACGGGCATGACGTCCTGCTCGAAGTACCACGCCGCGTCCGGGACGTCGTACTCCGCGATCACTCCGCTACCGGGTTCGAGTTCCCCGTCCGCCGGATCGTCGCGCGCGTCCTTCACGGCGACGACGCGGGACAGGAGGTGGTAGGGCGGCTCCGGCCTGGCACCGTCGAGGTGGGAGTGGGAGCCGGTGGCGCCTGCGACAGCTACGTGCACGCGCCAAGTTCGCACAATTGATCACCGGTTCCCAGTTGCCACACCGCCTTTTCACCCGAGCGAGTCCATTGAGGACAGTTCACCCGGCGGGGGCTCGCCGGGCCGCGAGCACGATCAGCGCGCCCGGGACGACGCCCACGAAGAACGGCGAGGGCACCAGGAGAACGCCGCCGAGGACGCACCACGCGGCATAGGCCCACCCGATTCCGGCGGGCACGGTGACGCCGCGCCCGGCGAGGTGCCAGATGAGGCAGCCCAGCAGGATCTGCGGAACGGAGAAGCTCCCCGGGCCGCCCCAGAAGGTGACCGCGTTCCGCAGATCCCCACCCAGGAGCGGCACGGCCGCCCACAACCCTTCCGCACCCCACCGGGCGACGTCGTCCCCGGAGAGGAGCACGAGCAGCACCAGGTGCCCCGCGCCGATGAAAATCATGATCCCGCTCGCCCAGCGGAGCAGCCGAGAAGTCATCCCACGCTCGCTTTCTATGTTGGCCAACACAGGGAGTGTTGCACAGCAGTTGACGCGCTAGGCTCAGGGTGTGACGACCACTTCAGGGCGGCGCGCGGAGACGACGCGGGAGAGCCGCAGGCTGCTGATCACCGCGGCGGCCGGGCTGTTCGCCGAGCGGGGCTACCGGCAGACGACGTTCGAGGACATCGCGACGCGGTCCGGGGTGAGCCGCGGCTCGATCCCGTGGCACTTCGGCAACAAGGAGGGCCTGCTCGGCGCGGTCGTCGAACACGTCGTCGCGGAGCTGGAGCCGCCCGGGACCGGCACGCTCGGCGAGACCCTGGACGCGCTCGTCGAGTTCACCAAGAGCCCGTCGAGCAAGCTCTTCGTCACCCTGATCGCCGAGGCCGTCGAGCCGGACTCGCCGCTGCACAAGTGGTACGCCGACCTGCACAGGGCGCTGCGCGGGCAGGTCAGCGCCTGGGTCGCGCGCGCGGACCTGCCGGACGGCGTCGGTGTCGAGGGACTGAGCACAGTCGTGCTCGGCGTGATCATGGGCGTGCACCAGCAGTGGCGCATCGCCCCCGACGCGGTCGACCTCGACGCCACCTACGCCACCCTCGGCGCGCTGTTGCGCTCAGCAGGCGTGACCTAGGGCCGCCCCCATCCCGCGCTGAGGTAGCTGGAGTTTGTCGACCACACCGGCGGAGGATCAGGGGGTGTGGGCGATGGGGCGCATGGACGTCGTTTACCTGGCTCAGCGCAGCGATGCGCGCACGTCCATGAGCGCCTTGCCTAGCAGGTTGAGGCCGGGCCAGCGCTCGGGAAAGGACGCGTCGGGGTGGTCGGCGGCGAGGCCGATGCCCCACACCGCGTCGCGCGGGCTCGCCTCCACCAGCACGCGATCACCCGTGCCGACCAGGAATCGGCGCAGGTCCGCGTGCGCGCCGAACTTCGCCGTGTTGCCCGCGACCACGATGTCGTAGCGCTCGCGCTCCCACACCGCCGCGTCGAAGTCCGCGACTCCGCGCCCGAGGTCCTTGGCGACCTTGGGGTGCCCTGCGGTCAGCACCCGCTCCGCGATCGACGCGTCGCCGAACAGCATCGCCTTGCGCCACATCATGTAGTGCTCGGCGGTGGCGAAGCTGTGACCGTCCACTTCGAACGACGCGGGCCACCACTGGCTCAGGCAGCCCTTGCCCGCCCTGCCGTCGCGCTCCGGCTGATGCCCCCAGAAGAACAGGTAGTTGGCCACGGCGGCGAGACTATCGGCGAACCCGGCAGGGCGAACCCGAATTACGGCAGCTCGCGCGGCGGGAAAGCGAACGAGGACGTCGGCACGGGCACGCCGTAACCGCGCAGTTGCTGGGCGCGCGTGACCACGGCCGCGCCTTCGAGCAGGTTCAGCGCGATCTGCACGACGGAGCGATTCTCCTGCTCCGCGAGGAAAGTACCCGTGGTCCAGCGGTTGAAGGCGCCCATCGCGGGGCCGCACCGCAGCTGGTAGTCGGCCGCGCGCGCCGGATCGCCGTGCACCGCCCACAGCACGGACCTGTCGAGGTACCAACGGAACACCAGCGCCATCCGGTGCCGCGGGTCGTCGGTGGCGGGGACCTCGGCCAGCACCTCGGAGATGGGGCGGCCGAGGATGTCCTCCAGCCCGGCCAGCTCGACGGGCGGGATCTCCTCCAGGGACTGGTGATCGCGGTAGAGCTGGTGCAGCCGGCTCGCGCGCGCGGCGAACTCGGTGCCCTTGCACAGCACCTGTGCCTGCTCACCGCGCTCGAAGCCGTCCGAACGCGGTGCGAGGCAGGTGTCGGCGAGGTCGGTGTCGGCCAGCAACCGCTTGCCGACCGCGGACAGCCCGGACTCCACGGCGGCCTGGTTCACCGAGCCCGTCACCACGTAGTCCGCGCCGAGGGTGAAGGCCGCCGCGACCGACTGCGGGGTACCGATCCCGCCCGCCGCGCCGACCCGGACCGGGCGGGTGTAGCCGAAGCGCGCGGCGAGCTCGTCGCGCAGCGCCAGGATGGCCGGGAGCAACGACAACAGCGGGCGCGCGCTGCCGGAGGAGGCGGTGACGTCCTCGGCGACCGGGACCAGCGCGGCCAGCTCCGCCTCCTCCGCGGTGATCTGTCCACTGTGGACGAGATCGCGGAGCACGCGCTGCGGCGCCGGGGACAGGAAGCGCTCGGCCAGCTCCGGGCTGTTGACCTTGGCGAAGATGTTGGTGCGGCGCTGGATCCGCCCCTCGGGGTCGCGGATGAGGCCCACCGCGGAGCAGCGCACCACGGCCGGGGTGAGCGCGCGGAACCCGGAGACCGACACGCACGGCACCCCGTGGGCCAGCAGCAGGTCCACGACCGCGTCCTCGGTGGCCGGGTCGGCGGCCAGGTTGACGCCCCAGTTCGGCCTGCCGCCCACCGAGGCGGCCAGCTCCGCGACGGCTCGCTCCACTGTGGACAGCGGGAGGCCCGCGGCGCCGAAGAAGCCCAGCAGTTCCGCGCGCGCCAACGCGATCACCATCGAGGTGGTGGCGACGCCGTGGCCCATCTCCCCCGCCACGTAGGGGTAGCGCGTGCCGTGCGCGGTGCAGAAAGACCGGTCGCCCAGCCATTCCGGGTACAGCGGCGGCAGGGTCCCGACGACCACGCTGCCCGGCTTGACCTCACCGACCGCCAGGCCGATCTCGTCGCTGCCGGAGAGCACACCGGAGATCAGGTGCACGGGCTCGCGGATCCGGCGCGCGCACTCGGCGACGCCTTCCGCGGAGAACGCGAGAACGCTCACGCCGCCGCCCACACCGGAGTTGTCGCCCGGACCCGGGGCGCCAGCTCGTCGAGCGCCGCCGCCCACAGGTGGTCCAGCCCGTCGGAGGCCGGCAGCGCCGAGTCGGTGACCACGCACAGGCTCGCGGTGTCCCCGTGGGTGCCGAGGAAGACCCCGATCGGCCGATCCCGGTGCAGCATCCCGATGGGCACCACGCCGATCGCCTCCGCTCCCATCAGGTCCACCTTCCTGGTCCACCTGCTGTTGCCCGCCATCAGGTCCACGTGCCAGCGCGAGAAGGTCAGCGCGCAGGTCAGCCGGACCATCCAGGTGGGCAGCGAGCGCATACCCCTGGTCGTGCCGATCACGTTCTTCTGCTCGACGCTGGACGCGCGGACCCGGGCCAGCCGCTTCAGCGGGTCCGGCTCGTCGCAGGGCAGCTCGACCCGCAGCGGCACCGCGTGGTTGCCCAGCTCGTCCGGCCCCGGGCTGCTGCCGACGGTCATCGGCACCAGCGCCCACATCCGCTCCGGCACCGTCCGCCACGGCATGCCCGGCCACTCGCGCAGCATCCCGCTCAGCGCGGCCAGGTAGATCTCGTTGATCGTCACGCGGTGCAACCGGGCCGCCCGGTACAGCCGGTCCGCACCGGTCGTGGTCCACCACACCCGGCGCTCACCGGTGAGCCCGCGCGCGGAGAACGGCCGCGCCGACACCGGCCGGAACCCGCGCAGGTACCGCGCGATCCCGCTCCACACCGAGCGCAGCACCCTCGGCCTGCCCGACCACGGCTTCGGTGCCTCGGACTCGGCGGCCTCGCCGTCGAGCAGGCGGTAGAGCGCCTCCTCGGCCGACGCGCCGTCGAGCAGGGCGTGGTGCGGCTTGAACAGCACCGCGTACTCGCCGTCGCGGTAACCGTGGATCAACCAGAGCTGCCACAGCGGTTCGGTGCGGGCCAGCCGCTGCCCCAGGACGTCCTCCACCACCGCGCGCAGGCCCACGTCACCGGTCCCGCCCACCGTGGCGATCTCCCGCACGTGGTAGTCGAGGTCGAGGTCGTCGCGGCGCTGCCAGTCCCGCCCGGGACCGAGCGCGAGGGACAGGTCGGGCACCCGTGGCAGCCGCGCCGCGATGTACTCGCGCAGTTCGTCCACAGTGGGCGGTCGGCCGGCGAACCGGACGAACCCGCCCAGCTCCGCGCTGTTGGCGTGCCCGGCGTCGTAGTCGAGGTACACCCGGTCCAGCGAGCCGAGCCTGCGCGGTCCCAGTCCCACCGTCCGCACGCTCGCCAGCAGGTAGTCCAGGTCGATCGGGGTCTCCGCGCCGTGCGGGCCGAGCACCGCCCGCGCGCGGGCGTCGTCGAAGGTGCGGCGGTGGCTCAGGTAGGGCTCCAGGCTGGAGACCTGGGTGATCCGCTCCACCGCGCGCATCCGGTGCGGCGGCTGAGGAACGAGTTTGATCCGCAACGGGAAGCTCTTCTCCAGCACCGAGACCACGGCCTGCACCGGCACGTCGCTGCCGTGCACCACGTGGTAGGTCTCGACGACGCCGGACGGGCCGTTCTCCGCGACGGAGTCGGCGATCCTGGCCATCGCCGCGGCGGCGTCGGCGACCGGGATGAAGTTCAGCCGCGCGTCCTCCTGGCCGACCAGCCGCACGGTGGGCCGCAGCCACCTCGGCAGCCGCAGCCAGCCCAGCCGCATCCGGCGCTGCTGGGCCTTGCCGGAGCGCACCAGGTTCAGCAGCGGGTGCGACCACAGGTCACCGGGGGCGGGCGCGTCGGTGATCATGAGGCTCGGCCGGTGCACCACCACCGGGCGGAAGCGCTCGTCGGCCCAGGCGCGGACCTCGGTCTCGGCCTCGTGCTTGGACCGCTCGTAGGCGTTCTCGAAGCCGGGCAGGTCGTCCAGCGCGTCCTCGTCGATCACGCCCTCGCGCCGCGATCCGGCGATGAACGCACTGCTGACGTAATGCAGTAACGGTTTGCGGGGCGCCGCGTCCATCAGGTCGAGCACGTTGCGCGTCGCGGTGACGTTGGCCAGCCGCAGTTTCTCGATGCCCACTTCCGGGTCGACGCTGCCCGCGCAGTGCCACAGCACTTCCAGTTCCCCGGCCAGCGCCTCGTAGTCGTCGGCGGAGAGGCCGAGGCGGGGTTCGGTCAGCTCGACCGGGATCACCCGGACGCGGTCCGGCAGTGTGCTGATCACTGTGCGCGGGGTGCCCGAACGCTCCAGGAACCGTCCGATACGCTCGAGAGCGTCCGGCGATCCGGCGTGCGCCAGCACGAGCAGGCTCGGGTGCCGCTCCAGCAGCTCGCGAACGAGGCGCAGGCCGAGGAAGCCGGTCGCGCCGGTCACAGCGACAGTCACGGTGGGGGGACTCCTCACGGAGAACGTGGCGGGGCGAATTCGGGGCCGTGGGATGGTCACACACCACCCGGCCGGGTTTGAAGATCCACTCAGCGGGAAACGCGATTGCCGCCCCGGGTTCACTCGGCAGGGGAACGCGCACGCAACCATCACCACGAAACGTGCACATCGTCACGGCCGCACTCACCTGTTCGGGGCAGGCGTTCTCCCGGGGCCCGCAGCCCGTCCGGCCCTGTCCGCGCGCCCCTGACAGCGGCCCGGACGTGCGAAAACGCGGTGGTACCGCCGTCCGGGTGAAGCCTCAGTCGGCCGATCTGGCCGCGCCGCGCACCTCGATCGAGGCGAGCAGTTCCGCGGTCGCCTCCGCGACGGCGGCCACCGCGCGGTCGAAGGCCTCGGCGTTGTGCGCCGCCGGTTTCCGGAAGCCGGAGATCTTCCGGACGTACTGCAGCGCGGCGGCCTGGATGTCGATCTCGGTGACGTCCTCGGCGAAGGGCGGGCGAAGGGTCTTGATGCTCCTGCACATGCCCGGAGGTGTAGCACAGAGGCCCGACAACCGGCACTTTGTGCTGACCTGAAGGCACTTTTCGGTGTCCGGGTTCCGCGAAGTGCTTACTTGACCGCCCGCTCCGGCGCTTGTTCCATAACGCCCACAGGGGAATTCCCCTTCTATTCCTGGGAATTCCGGAGGATCGGCCATGAGCGGGACCGGCACGCTGCGCTGGAAGATCATCGCCCTGGCGTTCCTCGCGACGACGATCAACTACCTGGACCGGGCGAACCTCGGTGTCTCCCTGCCGTTCCTCGCCGAGGAGCTGGGCCTGTCCCCGGCCACGTCGGGGCTGGTGCTGGGCGCCTTCTTCTGGACCTACGCCGCGATGCAGTTCCCCGCGGGCTGGCTGGTCGACCGGTTCGGCCCCAGGGTCATGCTCGCGCTCGCGGTCCTGACGTGGTCGCTGTTCACCGCGTTGACCGGTCTGGCGACGGGCTTCGTGTCGCTGCTGGTGCTGCGGCTGCTGCTCGGGATGGGCGAGTCACCGTCCTACCCGGCCAACGCCAAGGTGGTGTCCCTGTGGTTCCCGGCCCAGGAGCGCGGGCTCGCCGCCTCGATCTTCGACAGCGGCGCCCGGTTCGGCACCGCGCTGGCCCTTCCGCTGATCACGCTGGTGATCGCCGCGTCGGGATGGCGCACGTCCTTCTTCGTCACCGGCGCGGTCGGAATCGTGTTCGTGGTGCTGTGGCTGCGGGTCTACCAAGATCCCGACCGGCACCCGAAGCTCACCCCGCACGAACTGACCCACATCCGGGGCGGCGAGCCGACGGCTCACGAAGCCGCCGTGGCCGTGCCGTGGCGGACGCTGTTCCGGTACCGGGCGACGTGGGGAATGAGCATCGGCATCTTCTGCGTGTCCTTCGTCCTGTACTTCTTCATCACCTGGTTCCCCTCCTACCTCGTCGCCGAGCGCGGGTTCGACCTGATGCGCCTCGGCAGCCTGGGAGCTGTGCCCGCGTTGCTCGCGATGCCCGCGCAGTGGGCGGGCGGGCTGCTCCAGGGCCGCCTGATCAAGCGCGGGCGCAGCGTTTCCTTCGCCAGGAAGGTCCCTCTGGTCAGCGGGCTGGTGCTGTCGTCGGTGATCGTCTTCGCCGCCGGAGCGCCCAGCGCCACGGTCGCGCTCGGCCTGTTCACGTTGTCCTACTGCGCTTTGGGCTTCGCGGCGTCGAGCCTGTGGGCCCTGCCCGCCGACCTGGCTCCGGCACCGGGCAACGTCGCCTCCCTCGCCGGTATCCAGGGCTTCGCCTCCAACCTCGCCGGGTTCGTCAGCCCGCTGCTGATCGGCCTGCTGCTCGGCGTCGGCGGCTCCTACGTGGTGCCGCTCGCGGTCGCGGGCGCGGTCAGCCTGCTGGGCGCGCTGACCTACCTGGTGCTCATGGGCCCCGTCCGGCCACTCGTCCCAGTCGTGAAGGGAGTTCCCGCATGAAGGTCGTCGTCGTCGACGCCGACTATCCGGACATCGCGGTCGAACGCGAGGTCCTCGCCGGGTGCACCGTCGTGCGCGCCGACGCCAGAGATCCCGGGGCGGTCGCCGAGGCGGCCCGTGGTGCCGACGCGCTGATCTACCAGTGGGCGCGGATCACCGCGGAGGTCTTCGACGCCGCGCCCAGCGTGGGACTCGTCGTGCGCTACGGCGTCGGCACCGACAGCGTCGACCTCGACGCGGCGGCGGCGCGGGGCATCTGGGTCGCGAACGTCCCGGACTACGGGGCCGAGGAGGTCGCCGCTCACACCGCGGCCGGTCTGCTGGCCTGCGCGCGCAGGCTCAAGCCCCACGACGCTCTGCTCGCCTCGGGAACGTGGGACTACCTCGCGGCGGGGCCGATCCGCAGGATCAGCGAGCTCACCCTCGGCTGCCTCGGGCTGGGCCGCATCGGCCGCACGCTGGTGTCGCGGGTCGGAGCCTGGTTCGGCACCGTCGTCGCCCACGATCCGCACGTACCGCACGAGGAGTGGCCGCGGGACGTCGAGCGAGTGGACCTCGACGCGCTGTTCGCGCGCAGCGACCTGCTCTCCCTGCACCTGCCGCTGACTGATTCGACGCGGCACATCGCCGACGCCAGGCGGCTGTCACTGCTGCCGCAAGGGGCGTGCCTGGTCAACACCGCGCGCGGTGGCCTGGTGGACGAACGCGCTCTGGTGGAGCTGCTGGACTCCGGCCGGCTCGCCTGCGCGGCCCTGGACGTCTGGGCCGAGGAGCCGAGCGGGCCCGCGCACCCGCTCGTCGGCCACCCCAGGGTGATCGCCACCCCGCACGTCGCGTGGTTCTCCCAGGAGTCCGAGGTGGAAGTGCGCCGCCGGGCCGCGGAGAACGTCCTGAGCTGGATCAGCTCCGGTGCCCCTGACCACGCCGTGGTCACCGGGACCCGGACCGCGCCCGTCCACCGATACTGAGGAGTACCCGTGCAGTCCGTCCACTCGGAACAGATCATCGCCGCTTTTCGTGATGTGGCAACGGCTTCGGTGTCCGATGCCCTGCAGGCGATGAACCTGCCGGGGCACCTGTCCACCGGCATCCGGCAGATCGTTCCCGGCAAGCTCGTCGGCCCCGCCGTCACGGTGCGGGAGGTGCCGACGACCGAGACCGAGCCGCCGACGCACGCCCTGCGGCTCATCGACGAGTCGCCCGCGGGCAGCGTGGTGTGCATCGACGCCGGGGGCACGCTCGACGTCGCGGTGTGGGGCGGCCTGATGACCGCGGGAGCCGTGGCCAACCAGCTCGCGGGTGCCGTCCTCGACGGCGCGGTCCGCGATGTCGAGGAGATCCTCCGCGACTACGACCTGCCGATCTACGCGCGCGGCACGTCACCGGGCACCACCCTGGGCAGCTACCGCACCGTGTCGGCGAACGAACCGGTGGTGTGCGGCGGGGTCACCGTGCACGCGGGCGACCTCATCGTCGCCGACACCGATGGCGTCGTCTGCGTCCCCGCGGCCCACGTGGCCGACGTGCTCGCCGCCGCCGTGGACATCGAGAACCGCGAACGCGAGCAGGCCAAGCTCATCCTCGCGTCGGGTTCCCTCGCCGAGGGATTGGCCCGGTACAACCGGATCTGAGCGGCCCCGACGTGAGCGCCCACTCGTGCACGTGCCGGAGCAGACCCAGCAGGCTCTCGCCGGTCCGGGTCAGGGAGTACTCGACGGACAGGACCGCCTCCTCACCGACCTCGCGGCGCACCACGCGAGCCCGCTCCAGCTCCCGCAGGGTCTGGGTGAGCATCTTCTGGGAAACGCCGGAGACCCGCCGCAGCAGCTGTCCGTGCCTGGCGGGCCCGTTCTCCAGTGCCAGCAACACTTCGACCGACCACTTTCCCCTGACCAAGTCCAGCACCAACACGGCCCCGCCCAGCGCCGTTCCCGCCACGTCCCGCACCCCCTTCCGCTCAGTTCGGCAGGAGCAGCCGTCGCTCCACGTCCAACCGGACCGGGACGGAACCGATCGCCCCCTTGCCCGTCGTGGTCAGCGCGCCCGCGATCACCGCGAAGCGCGCGGCCTCCTCGGGCTCGAACCCCGCCAGCAGCCGCACCGCGAACGCGGCGGCGAACGCGTCGCCCGCCCCCGTGGCGTCCACGGCGACGACCTTGTAGGGCGGCACGTGCACATCCCCGCCCGGCAGGCCGAGCAGCACCCCGTCCGCGCCCAGCTTCAGCACCACGAGGCCGTCGGTGCGGTCGCGCAGCGCGGCGAGGACCTCCCGCGGCTCGTCGAGGCCGGTGAGCGCCCGGCCCTCGTCGAGGTTCGGCAGCACGATGTCGGCGGCCTGGATGCTCGCCAGGGCGATCGCCTTGGCCAGGGCGGGCGGCCACAGCGCGGGCCGCAGGTTCGGGTCGTAGGAGACCAACGTGGCGTGCCGCTTCGCCAGCTCGATCGCGTGGAAGACGGCGTCGCAGGCGGAGGTGCTGATCGCCTGCGTCACCCCGCTGACGTGCAGCAGCCGCGCATCGCGGACGACGTCCTCGGGAACGTCGGAGCTGCGCAGCCCGCTGGCCGCCGATCCCTTGCGGTAGTAGGTGAAATCGTGTCCCGTGTCGGTGCGGGAGATGAAGTAGACGCCGGTGAAGGCTTCCGGGTCGACCAGGACGCCGGAGGTGTCGACCCCCTCGCATCGCCACGAGTCCAGCAACGCCGCGCCGAACTCGTCGTCGCCGATCCGGGTGAGGTACGCGGATCGGCCGCCCAGCCGGGCCGCGGCGACCGCGAAGTTGGCGGAGTCCCCGCCGTACGCGGTGAAGAACCCGCGCGCCGAGCGCAGCAGGCCCGGCACCTCGGCGTTGAACTCGACGAGCGGTTCACCCATGGACACGACATCGGTCACGACTTCTCCTCGGCGGCTCTCGTAGTCGGCAACGCCACCGTAGGTCGGGGGTTTTCCCAGCTGAAGCGCGTCTTCGCGATGAACTTATGCGCAGGACGAATAGTGAGGTGCTGAAGTGCTTCGGAGGGACCTGAGGCTGGAATGGGTCGTGTCCTTTCTCGCGGTGCTGGACACGGGCAGTTTCAGCGCCGCCGCCGAAGCGACGCACCGCTCCCAGCCCCGGGTCAGCACCTACGTGGGCGCCCTCGAACGCGCGGCGGGCCTGCCGCTGTTCGACCGAAGCACGCGCCCCGTCACCGTCACCGAGGCGGGCCGAGAGCTCGCCGGGCACCTGCGGAACATCCTGGGTGAGCTCGAAGCGGCGGACGCGGCGATGGCAGCTCTGCGCGACGGCACCCGCGGCCTGGTCACGCTCGGCAGCTTTCCCAGTCCCAGTGCGGCGTTCGTGCCCGCGGTGCTGGAGCGCTTCGCCGTGACGAACCCGGGTATCGAGGTGCGGCTGGTCGAACGGTCCACATTGGAGCTCGACGCGGCGCACGCGGCGGGCGAACTCGACTTCTACCTCCGCCCCGTGGCGCCACCACCCCACCCGGAGCCGTCGGGCCGCGCTCCACTGTGGAGCGAGTCACTCGTGGTGGCGCACCCGCACGAGCACCCGCTCGCGCGACTACCGGAACCGTTGCGAGTGCGGGACATCACGGACCACCCGTTGATCGTGATCGGCCGTAGGGGCTCACGGGAATGCGGCCCCGAGGTCTCCGCCCTGTTCCACGCACAGGGACTGGAGGCCCGCCCACGTCAAGCGACCACACAGCCGCAAACCCTGTTCGCGTTGGTCAAAGCCGGGCTGGGGGTGGGTGTCCTCAACGCGCTCGCCGCATCGATCTGCACCACCGCCGGTCTTGCCGTGCGCCAGTTGGACTCGGGAGCGCACCGGCGCCGGGTCGCGGTGTTCTGGGACAACGGCAGGCCGATGAGCACTGCGGCGCGCACGTTGTTCGACGCCGTGCTCAGCGCGCCACTGCCACCGGAATGCGAGTAACCGTTTCCTTATCGGCGCAGCGGATAGCTCCATCCGGAACACGCGCTTCACGCTCTGGCAAGTCACCCATACGGTGACGTGCAATGACGGCTCGGCCGGTGTATCGGATGACGAGGATGATGACTGTTCAGCTTGGCGCGACAGCGCGCGATTCCGGCTCCTGCGGCGGGGACCTGGGCCCTTCGGGGTGCCAGGCGCACCGCGTCCTGGACCTGATCGACGGCAAGTGGTCGGTCGACGTGTTGCTCGCGCTCAAGCACGGGCCGGTGCGGCACGGTCAGCTGCGGCGCGCCATCGGCGGCGTGTCCCAGAAGATGCTCACCCAGACGCTGCGCGACCTGGAACGGGCCCGGCTGGTGAGCCGGGAGGTGCGGGAGTCGACGGTGACCACCGTCGAGTACTCCCTCGCTCCCGCCGGTCACAGCCTGCTCGCCCTGTTGCGCCAGATGCACGACTGGGCCGTGGAAAACATCAGCCGACCCGCGTACACCACGTAAACTGTGCCCATGCCCCCCGACCGCCCCCACACCCCACCTCCGGCGGCCGCAACCTAGGTAACCCCGTTTCGTACTCATAGCGGGGAAGAGAGCGCTCCCAAATCCCGGCAAGAGTACGAAACGGAAGATCTTGGCGGCCTCAGCACAGGATGAGGGGTGTACGCGTGGGCGAGGCGCGTGTGGGTGGGGCGAGTGCGCTTGTCCCGTTTCGTACTCATAGCGGGTTCGGTAGGGCGCAAAGCCCGTTATGAGTACGAAACGGGGAAGAACGGGGTGGACTCGGGGCGCTGGACGTGGAAGTTGAAGTTCGCGGTTCCCAACGCCTTCCACAGGTCCAGGCCGAGCGGCAGCAGCAGTTCGGTCCCGCGCGCCGTGCCGAGGCCGCCCAGGTCGATCATGCTCTCCTCGGTCCAGCCGAGGTCGGACAGCAACGCCGCGACGACCTCCTTCGCCCGGCTGTCGTCGCCGCTGAGGAACACGGTGTGCTGACCGTCCACTCTGGACGGTTCGGCCATCACCGCCGCGCTCATCGTGTTGAGGGTCTTCACCACGCGGGCCTCGGGGAAGGCGCGCTGGATGCGTTCGGCGAGGCTGCGGGAGTGGCCAGCCCACCGCTCGCCGGAGGCGTAGAGCGGGTTCGACACGTCGACGAGGACCTTCCCCGCGAGCCGGTCGGCGCCCGCGGCGCGCAACGCGGCGAGGCAGGCGTGCCCGGCCGTGGCGTTGACGATCACCTCGCCGAACGCCGCGGCCGCCGCGAAGTCGCCCGCGCTCGCCGCAGGTCCCAGCTGCTCCGCCCACGCGGCCGCGACCGGGTTGCCCGCGGTGCGCGACCCCATCCGAACCTCGTGGCCGAGCCGCACCAGCCCGGTACCGAGGGCCCGGCCGACCATTCCCGTTCCCAGAACCGCTATCCGCACCGGAGACTCCTTTGTGGACGGACGTCAGTCGGCGGCCTGGACGGGCACGGCGGGCGCGAGCCTGCGGTCGCGCGCCCAGGAGTAGGCCACCACGAGCACCCCGGCCACGGTGACCAGCGCGCCGACGAGGTAGATCGACCGCAGCCCGAGCCCGCTGTCGATCACGACGCCGCCCAGCCACGCCGCGAACGCGTTGGCGAGCTGGAAGGCGGAGGCGTTCACCGCGATGCCCAGCGTGGGCGCGGCACTGGCGGTGCCGATGACCCGGGTCTGCATGCCCGGGATGATCGCGAAAGCCAACGCGCCGATGACGAAGACCATGCCCGCGGTGAGCACCTGGCTCCCGCTGACCAGCCAGCACAGCACCAGCGCGCCGGTGAGGACCCCGAGCAGGCCGAGCAGCGACGGCATCAGGGCCCGGTCCGACAGCCAGCCGCCGACGAGGTTGCCGATGGTGGCACCGACGCCGTAGACCAGCAGCAGCGGCGCGACTGAACCGGCCGCGAACCCGCTGACATCGGTGAGCAGGGGCGCGATGTAGGTGAAGACGACCAAGATCCCGGCGTTGCCCACGGCCGTGACCGCGATGGCGAGCTGGACGTTGCGGTCGCGGAGCACTCGGAGGTCGGCGAGGGCCGAGCCGGTAGCGATCGTGGGCTGCATGGGCACCAGCCGCAGCACCAGCACCAGGGCCAGGACGCTGAACACGGCGATGGCCAGGAACGTCGACCGCCAGCCGAAGTTCTGGCCGATGACGGTGCCGATCGGGGCACCGAGGATCGTCGCCAGGTTCATCCCCAGCGCCAGCTTCGCGACGGTGGACGCCTGCTTGCCCGGCGGGGCCATCGAGACGGCGATGACCACCGCGACCGCGAAGAAGGTGGCCACCACGAGCCCGCTGACCACCCGTGAGACGAGCAGGACGGGGTAGTTCGGCGCCACCATCGCGACCAGGTTGCCGAGGACGAACACGCCGATCAGGCCGACGATCAGCGGCTTGCGGGCGATGCGGGTGGTCAGCACGGTCAGCACCGGGCCGCCGACGACCATGGCCAGCGCGTAGGCCGTCACCAGCAGACCGGCCGCGGGGATCGACACCGACAGGCCGGTGGCCACGTCGGGCAGGATGCCCGCGATCACGAACTCGGCGGTGGTGACGCTGAAAACGCACAGCATCAAGGAAAGGAGGGGAAGCGGCATGTCAGGTCCTCAGGGTGTCGGGGCGGGGCCGACCCGGGTGAACGCGTACTCCTCACCCAGGGAGACCAGCCGGTCCAGGTCGTACTCCACGGACTCCGGCGGCAGGCTCAGCTCGGCCGCCCGCGGCAGCTCGGCCGCCAGGAACAGGTCGAACTGGGGGCGGTTCCCGGGTTCCGGGGTGACGTGGATGGTCAGGAACGCGGCGGTCGGCGAGGTGATCACGAAGGCGTGCGGGGTGTTCCTGGGGATGACCACCGTCGCCCCCGCCGCCGCGGTGAACTCGCGCCCGTCGCAGACCATGCGCAGCGTTCCGTCGAGCACGAGGAACAGCTCGTCCTCGTAGTGGTGCACGTGTTCCGGTGTGTTGTAGCCGCGTTTCCCGGTGTGCTGCACGACCGTGAAGGTGTTCCCGGTCGCGGCGCCCGGCACGCGGATCTGGGCCAGGCCGCCGAGCAGCCACACGGCGGTCTGCTCGGCTTCGGTGATCAGGCGGCCTCTGGCCTCGGTCTGGTAGTTCGTCATGGACCTTTCCCGGCTGTCTCGGTGAGGAAGGACTCCGCGCCCCACGGGCTGGACACCGCCCGCCACATGGCGGCCGGGTCGTTGAAGTTGTTGACGAAGGCGTCGGCGACGCGCTTGTCGCCCGCCGCCTCGGCGAGCAGGCGGAGCACGTGCGGCGGTGGCGGGGCGAGGAAGGCGTTGCTCCAGTTCACGGCGTCGCTGACGCCGTCCCACAGCTGCTTCGACATCGCGCGGCAGAACATCTCGTCGTAGGGCGGCAGGGTGCTGGCGATGGCGTCGGCGAGGGTGAACGCGGTCAGCGAGGCGAGCCCGGTGCCCTGCGCGGACAGCGGGTCGTTGACGATCCAGGCGTCTCCGATGGCCAGCGCGAACGTGCCCTCCCCGAGGTCCGCCCAGTTGTGCCGGACCACCGGGGTGATGCCGCCCTGGGCCAGACCACCGGGCGCGGTCAGAGCGAACTCCCGGAGGTCGACGCGCTCCCGCAGGCTCGGCGCGTGCGTGGCCAGCAGCTCAAGCACCGCCCGGTGGAACGCCGCCGGATCGGCCGTGGCGTCCATGTGGCACAAGGGTTCCAGCGGCCCGCCCGGCACGGCCTCGACGGCCAGCACGTCCACCCGTCCGTCCAGGGAGAAGAACGGCAGGCGCAGGATCTCGCCGACGCCCGGCAGGAAGTGGATGTCCATCGAATGCGGCGTGGCCTCCCCGATCCCCCGGTACAGGCCGGTGCACAGGATGCGCGGCGGCGCCGAGTAGGGCGAGCGGTCGGCATCGCGCGGGAACAGCCGCTTCATCGACGGGCTGCCGTTGGCGACCACCACGAGGTCGTGGTCGCGCGCCAGCCGGTCGATCGAGGCCGTCCCGAACACGATGTGACCACCGCGATCGGCGTAGTCGGCCATCAGCTGGGGCAGGTAGAGCCGGAAGTCCACCACGCTGCTGGGCGGGTTCAGGTCGGCCCGGAAACCGAGCGTGGACGCGCCGTGCAGCGTGACGTGCCACGTGTGGGTCTGGGCGTCGGGGAACCGCCAATGGTGCACGCCCAGCAAGTCCTCGCGCGCCTGTGTTTGGCCGAACCTGGCGGGGAAGTTCCTCGGCCTGCTCGCCCGGATCTCCGCGCCGGTGTGGTCCGTGTGGACGGTGGTGTGCACGCCAAACTGCTGGAGCCGGAGCGCGAGGTGCAGCCCGGCGATCCCCGCGCCCACGATCCCGATGCTTGTCATGTCCCTGTCCTTCTGGGGTTGGAATGCAGCTGTTCGGCCAACCACGCCACCGTCTCCACGGCGAACTCCGCGTCCTGGACCGAGACGAGCGCCGACGCCGGGATCAGCACGACGTGCCGCAGACCGGCGTCGACGAACTCGGCGATCCTGGCGAGCACGGTCCGCGGAGTGCCCGCGACGACCTGTGTGGCCACCACGTGGTCCGGCACGGCCTTGATCGCCCGCGTCACCTCGTCCCGGCCAAGCCGGTGCGGCAACAGCTTCGGCAGGCCGCGGTAGTCCTCTCCGAAGGGGTGCGCGGCCCCGTGTGCACGCCATGCAGCGGCACTGGAGTGCAGCGCGAGGTAGCGAATCGGCGTGCTGCACAACAACTTCCGTACTGCCTCATCGGTTCGTCCGACCACAATGGACAGTCCGAGCGCCGGAGTGATGCCGTCCGGGTCCCGACCGGCGGCGGTGGCCGCGGCGCGGACCACGGCCAGCCGCCTCGCGTACTCCTCGGGAGTCATGGGCTCCCACGGGTACCAGCCGTCCGCGTGGCGTCCGGTGAGCTCCAACATCCGCGGGCCGTTCGCGCCGAGCCAGATCCGAGGCGTGCGGCCTTCCGGGGCGCGCAGGTCCATCAGCGCCTTGTCCAGGGTGAAGAAGCGGCCCTGGAAGTCCAGCGGTCCCCGCGCCTCCAGGCACATCCTGATCAGCTTCAGCGCCTCTTCCACCCGGGCGACCGGGCGGTCGTGCGCGATGCCGTAGGGCTGGAGGTTCTCCAGTGCTCCCGCGCCGATGCCCAGCACGGGCGCCCGCTCGGTGAGCTGGGCGAGGGTCAGGAAGGTCTGGGCCAGCAGCGCGGGATGGCGGCGGTGCGGGTCGGTGACCCCGACGCCCAGCCGCACCGGACCGGCGCCACCGGCCAGGTGGCCGAGCACGGTCGCGAAGTCCAGGCAGTCGTCCGGAGTGGGCGACTGGGCGGCCTGGAAGGTGAACTCGGTGTCCCACAAGGCTCTGGGGAACGCGCTGATCAAGTGGTCCAGCGTCCAGAACGAGTCCAGCCCGGCCGCGCGGGCGGCGCCGAGCAGGGTGCGCCCCGCCTCGACAGAGCCGCTGGTCCCCCACGCCAGCCCGACTTCGACGCTCATGCCCCGGCCTCCGCCGAGCGAGCCCGATCCAGGAACCGCGCGGTCGCCTCCGGTCCGGAAATGCTGTGCCACATGGCTTCCGGGTCATCCAGATTGCGCACGAAGGCGTCGGCGACGCGCTGATCGTCGGCCGCTTCGGAGATCAGCTGCCCCAGGTGCGGCCGCGGTTCACCGATGAACAGGTTCGTCCAGTCCACGACGTTCCCGGCGGTGGACCACAGCTGCTCGGACACCTTCCGGCAGAACTCCTCGTCATACGGCGGAGTGCTGAAGCGCAACACCTCGGCCAACTGGAAAGCGTTGCGGGAGCCCAGGTTCGCGCCCTGCGCGGTGATCGGATCGTTGACGATCCAGGCATCCCCGATAGCCAAGGCGAACGTGCCGTCCGCGACCTCGGCCCAGCCGTGGCGCACCACCGGGGTCACCGCGCCCTGCAGGAAGTCCTCCGGCCTCGTCAGCGCGAGCTCCCGCACCCGCTCCCGCAACGAAGGCGCGTGGACGGCGATCGCGTTCAGCAGGGCCCGGCCGAAACCGCCGGGGTCCGCGGCCTGATCCCATCGCGCCAGCTCGTCCAATGGTCCACCCGGCACCGCCTCGACCAGCACCGCGGTGACCCGGCCCGCGAAGGAGTAGTAGCTCGGTGCGTGGATCTCCCCCGCGCCGGGAATCATGTGCATGCTCATTCCGGCGGGCTCCGGCGGCTCGATGCCGTGGTAGAGACCGCCGACGAGATGCCTGCGGGGCGCGAGGTACGGCGACCGCTCGGGGTCTCGGGGGAACACCTCGGTCAACGCCGTCCGACCGGCGGCCACCACCAGCAGGTCGTGCTCGCCAACCAGCTCCGCGAGCCCCGCCCGGTCCGGCACCGACCGCCGCACCAGCCGACCACCCCGCCGCACGTAGTCCTCCAGCAGCGCGGCCAGGTAGATCCGGAAGTCCAGCGAACTGGCGGGGTTGGGAAGCTTGCCGCGGAAGGACGGGCCGCCCTCCACGTGCAGGTGCATCCAGGCGTTGTCGGACTCCCCGGACTCCCAGTGCGCGACGCCGAGCGCGCGTTCCCTGGCCCTGGTGGAGTCGAACCGGGTCACGAAGTTCCTCGGCCGCCCGGCGCGGATGTCCTCCGCCGTCTCGTCGGTGTACAGCGTCGCGTCGATGCCGAGTTGGTGCAGCCGGAGCGCGAGGTGGAGACCGGAGATGCCCGCTCCCACGATGCCGATGCTCATACAGCGGTTCCGATGTTCGAACGGATGGGGACGGAGCCCGCGGCGTCGTCGGGGTCGCCGCGGTGCAGGAGGGTGAGCAGCGGGCTGGTCATCGCGGTGGTGACCAGCGCCATGATCACGAAGATGGTGAACAGCTCCACGGAGAGCACGCCGAGCGACAGCCCGATCTGCAGGATGACGATCTCCGTGAGGCCGCGGCAGTTCATCAGCACGCCCAGTGCGGCGGCGCGGCGCGCCGGCAGCCCCACCACCAGGCCGGGCAGCCAGGTGCCGAGCAGCTTGCCGCCGATGCCGACCGCGATGACCAGCAGCAGCACCCACATGCCGCCGCGCAGGGTGGAGATGTCGGTGCGCAGTCCGACCGCG
Organism: Allokutzneria sp. A3M-2-11 16; assembly: GCF_024213555.1. GTDB lineage: Bacteria > Actinomycetota > Actinomycetes > Mycobacteriales > Pseudonocardiaceae > Allokutzneria. The sequence goes on from NZ_JANAVO010000018.1 coordinate 70,499, forward strand.
GCGAAGAAAACGGGCAGCAGCAACCAGTTCACCGGGGCGGACAGCTGTTCGGCGAACTCGTCGACCACGTGCGTCTCGCGCGGGACGACCAGCCCGGCCATGAACGCGCCGAAGATCACGCCGATGCCGATCACCTCGGTCACGGCGGCGGCGCAGAGCAGGAAACCCAGCAGCACCACCGCGACCACCGTCGCGTGATCGCCGAGCCTGGCCATCAACCACGCCAGCAGCGGGCGGACGACGAACCACATCACCAGGCAGAACAGCACGCTCAACAGCACGGTGCCGAGAACTCCGCCCGCCGCCGACTCGCGGGCGACCGCGACCACGAACGCCAGCACGCACCACGCGGTGAGGTCGCTGACGCCCGCGGTCGCCAACCCGAGCGTGCCCAGCCGGGTCCGGCTCAGGCCCCGCGCGAGCAGGATCTTCGCCAGTACGGGAAAGGCGGTCACGCTGAAGGCCACGCCGCAGAACACGGTGAAGGGCAACGAGGCCACCCCGGCGGGCCGGTACTCGTCCAGCGGCCCGGCTCCCATCAGGACACCGAACAGGAACGGCACGGCGATCCCGGTGTGTCCCAGGACGAACGCCCGTGAACCGTTGCCGCGTAACAGGGACAGCCGCACATCGGCGCCGACCAGGAACATGAAGAACACCACGCCGAGCTGCGCCAACGCATCGAGCACCACCAGCACGCCGGGGCCGAACAACGCCGCCGACATCCCGGGTGCCAGTGAGGGGCCCAGCGCGAGCCCGGCCGCGATCTCGCCGATCACCGGCGGTTGGCCGAGTTTTCGTGCGATGGCACCGGCCACACACGCCGCCACCACCACCGTGAGCAGCGCGAGCAGGAGGTTCACCACGTCGGCCCGGGGTGCCGGGTCCGAGCCGACGGGATCGTGCACCGGTCCCGCCGACCGACCGCGCAGGACCAACGCGACACCGAGGGCGGGAACCAGCGCGAACAACCCGTAGGCGGTCAGCTGGCGCCACCGTGCCGACACAGTCATGCCGATTGCTCGCCCACTCGGACGATCTGCGCGCGCACCAGCCTCTTCAGCAGTTGCCGTTGGGGCACAGTGAGTTTCTCGTCGAGCTGGCCCACCGTCACCGGCCCCGCCGACAACAGGTGCCACAGCTCCGCCGCGCCATCCCGGTCCAGGCCGCGCACTTCCGAGACGTCCGGCCGCTCGGCGAGGAAGAACCGGTGACAGGGCACGGGAGCGTCGAGCGGGCCGGGCAGCGCGCCGCCGTCGCCCATCGGGTCCTCCCAGTACCGGGCGATCGCCTGCTTCAGCTCGGTCGGCAGCTCGAACGGCGGCGGCGGGACGAACGCCTTGAACCCGGGCACGTCCATGCCGACACCGAGCCGGACGGAAGCCCCCTCGGCCAGCGTCAGCGGGGTGTCGGGCTCCAGGACTCCCGGCTCGGCGCGCTCGGCGGTCCGCACGAAGGGCCCTTCGCGGTCCAGGTCGGCCGTCAGCCTCGTGCCCTGGGTCATGAGCTGGAGGAGGTCGGGGGTGAACGCGGTGTTCAGCAGGGCGTCGAAGGTGCGCTCCTGGATGTCCAGGACGGTGTCGTCGCCGGTCCCCCGGCTCTGCCAGTAGATGCTGTCCGGGTTGTTCTTCCCGATCGCGTGGTACCACTGGTCGATCGACAGGGCGAAGGTCTCGGCCATGCCGTGCCAGCCCTCGTCGTAGTCCCGCCACAGGTCCCGTTCGGCCTGCTCGGAGAGCTCGCCGGACAGCGTCCGCTCCAGCAGCATGGCGACCGCGACCGCCTGCGTGGTCGAGAAGGCCACGCCGGAGGAGAACAGCGGGTCCACGAAGTACGCGGCGTCGCCGACCAGGATCCACCGCTCGTCGTAGTCGGCGAAGCGGTCGTTGATCATCGAGTAGTTCGTCGCCGTCAGCATCTTGTCCGCGATCGGCTCGACGGCGCCGATCAGGTCCTTCAGCAGCGGCACCTCGTGCACCGTGCGCAGGAAGGTGGCCTGGTCGGTGAAGTCCTTGCCCGGCTGCTTGAGCACCTCGGGGTTGGTCACGATGCCGATGGAGTGGGTCAGCTTCCGCTCGCCGTCGACCAGCTTGCGCACCGGGATGTACCAGCACCAGCCGTCCGGGAAGGCGAAGCAGCCGATCGGCGACAGGTTCTCCTCGCGGAAGACGTTCCAGTCACCGGGCAGGCTCTGCGTCGGCTCGCCGTGCAGGAAGTGCTGCCAGATGGCGATGTTGCGGTAGCCGGACAGCCACTGGCGCTTCTGCTTGGCCGCGATGCTGTTGCGCCGTCCCGACGCGTCCACGAAGTACCGGCCCCGCACGGTGCGCCCGTCCTTGAGCGTCACCACGCACCCGTCCGGCCGCGGCTCGAGCTCCCGCACCGACGTGCCCTGGAAGACCTCCACGCCCAGCTCCGCGGCGTGGTCGAGCAGGATGTGGTCGAACTCCGCGCGGTCAACGTGCATCGACCACCGGTAGACCCCGTCCTCCAGCACGTTGGCGTGGTCGAAGAAGGTCACCTTGGGGTCGTTGGCGTCCCAGTTGAAGACGCCGCCGAACTTCTTCACCCAGCAGTCGCTGGCCAGCACCTTGGGCAGGACCCCGGTTTCGGCCAGCACCGGCACCAGGGGGTGCGCGAAGGACTCGCCGATGTGCTCGCGGGGGAAGACCTCCTTGTCGAACAGCGCGATCCGCAGGCCGGTCCGCTTCGCCAGCAACGCGCCCAGCGTCGACCCGGCGGGACCGCCGCCCATGATGATCACGTCGTAGCCGGACGAGATGTCCTCGCTCATGGACTTCCCTCTCCTCAGATGACCTGGACGCGTTGCAGGTGGCGGACGGACTCACCGGTGAAGGCGTTGCGGCCGTGCACCAGCGCGTGGTTGTCCGCGATGACGACGTCGCCGGTCCGCCATTCGTGCGGGTAGCAGTAGCGGGGCTGGTGCAGCCGCTGGGCCAGGTCCTCCAGCAGCGCCGGGACCTCCGCTTCCGGCACCCCGTCGACCTCCAGGAACAACGGGTTGAGGAAGGACTCCGGGTCCAGCGGCTCGGCGTAGCGCACCGTGGGCATGCCCGAGCGCGGGTGCACCGCGACCAGCGGCTCCGTGACATCGCCGCCGTAGTGGGCCAGCTTGTCGGTGGCGTAGCGGACGCTGATCTGCGACCAGTGGGCACGCAGCTCCGGCGGGGCGTCGCGGTAGACGCGCGTGGTGTCGCTGAAGACCGTCTCGCCACCGGCGCCGGGGGATGCCTCCAGGCACTGGAACATGAAGTAGCCGGGCGTGTTCTTGGCGAACACACCGTCCCAGTGGAACGGGACGTCGCCGCGCGCGAACAGGTAGTTCTTGGGGTTCTCGTGCTGGACGAGGTCGAAGACCTCGCCGAAGTCCCAGCGCAGCACCTCGCCCCACCGGTGGCAGTAGGCGGCGAAGCCCTCCGTGTCCAGCAGCGGGAACCCGCGCAGGACCAGCACCCGCGCCTCCTCGGTCCAGCGCGCGAGCACCTCTGGCGGCAGGTCGGTCAGCGCCAGGCCGTCGCTCGCCTCGACCAGCAGGCCGAAAGGGGTGAGCGGTGTGCGCCGCAGGGTGGTGGGGTCGAGGGAGGTCGACGTCATGGGAGGAGTCCTCCGTCCGGTCCGAGGTGCGGCGCCACGAAATGACTGGGGCGGTTGTCCCGCCAGATGACCGAGGCGTTCATCCGTTCCGCTTCGTATCGTTTGACGAGGGTGAAGTTCACGCCGTTGTCGAAAACGACTCCGTGCCAGGGCGTGAGCCAGTTGTCCTTCGTGCGGAGCAACTGGAACCCGATCTTCTCGGAATGCGGCGCCTGCGGGTGGATCGACAACCGGAGTGCTCCGGGAAATCGCTCGGCCACCACGGAGCTCCACGCGTTGCTGCGCTGGATCGTCTGATAGGCGAGCTCTTTCGCCTCCTGCCGGATCTTGGACCGGCTACGACCGGCGCCCGCGGCGACCTGGTCCTCGAAGACGAACCGGTGAATCCCGTTGAACAGCGCGCGCCATTCCGGCTCCCGGCGGACTCGTCCTCTGAGGTCGTCGACCGGGGTCGCGTAATCGCGGTCGAGGAGCCCGCGCAGGTTCGGGTAGTCGCGCCTGCCGAACGCCTCCGGCAGCCCGTAGAGCTCCACCGAGGCCCAGCCCGACGCGGTCAGAACGCGCTGGAGCTCCTCGTGGTAGGCCGTGACGTCGTCGTCGGCCACCCCGACGACGTCGCCGAAGACGTGGCCGTCCGAGCAGATCGTGACCCGCGCGCCCGGCGGGTAGAAGTGGCTGATGTGGTCGCAGAAGGACTGGATGAACTCCAGCGCGAGCCGCTCGGCGAGGTCGGGCAGCTTCCCCAGCACCTTGTTCGTGTTCGGCGACTTCGCCGGAAAAGCCGGGATGACGAAATGGATCGGTTCGCCAACGCGGATGAACGCGTCCACCTTGGCCCGATGGATCTCGAAGCATCGCGCGCACGGTCGCCGCGCACACGGGTCCGTCGCCGAGGAAAGCCTCCGGAAACGGAAAAGATAATCAAGGACAGTGCTTGGTATGGCGTCACCTAACGGCAGCAGTCCTGTAGAAGTCACGCCGCGCCTCTCGCAGGTTTTCAATGTCGGAAAATGCCGCTCCACCTGGGGCGGCATTTCTTTCCGACATCAAACCCAGCCGCCAACCACCGGTCAACCGAGCACTTTTTCGAACCCGGGAACCTCGTGGTGCCATGGCGGCCGGTACCTACGGGGTGAGCACGCGGAACGCGTCGGCCGGATCGCGCCGGGTGAGCTTCCGGTAGCGCATCGTCGAGGCGGGCCAGGGGTTCGTCACCCGTCCCGACGCGGTCTTGTACCAGCTCTGGCAGCCCGTCGGCCACACGGTCCTGGAGATCGCCTTCTCCAGCCACCGCTGGTAGTCGCGCATCGCCTCGGGCCGGACCTCCAGCAGGCCCCCGCCGGGCAGCAGGCGCAGGCAGCTCAGCACGTACCGGACCTGGCACTCGATCATGAAGATGTTCGAGTTGTGGCCGAGGATCGTGTTCGGCCCGTGCACGAAGAAGAGGTTGGGGAACTCGGGGAGCGCCATTCCCAGGTACGCCTCCGCGCCGTCGGCCCACCGCTCGTCCAGGCTCACCCCGCCCCGGCCGCGCACGCGCATCGGCACCAGGAACTCGGTGGTGCGGAAGCCCGTCGCGTAGATGACGGCGTCGACGTCGCGGTGCTCCCCGTCCGCGGTCACGATCCCGGTCGGGGTGATCCGGGAGATGCCGTCGGTCACCAGCTCCACGTTGGCCCGGTTCAACGTCGGGTAGAAGGTGTTGTCGATCAGGATGCGCTTGCAGCCGATCGGGTAGTCCGGGGTGAGCTTCGCCCGCAGCAGCGGATCGCGGATCTGTTTGCGCAGGTGGCGCCGGGCGACCCATTCCGCGGGACGGGCCGACCAGCCCCGGGCGATGATCGGCGAGAGCGCGAGGTCCGCCGCCAGGTAGTTCAGCGCGCGGTAGATGTTCTGGGTGAACGGCAGGCGCGTGAAGGCCCACCGGGTGACCGGGCCGAACTCGGTCCGCGGTTTGGGGACGACCCAGTTGGGCGTGCGCTGGTAGACGTCGACCCGCCTGGCCACCCGCGCGACGTGCGAGAGCAGCTGCGCGCCGCTGGAGCCGGTGCCGATCACCGCGACGTCCCGGCCGGACAGGTCGTAGTCGTGGTTCCACTTCGCGGTGTGGAAGGACTCGCCCTTGAAATCGTCGCGCCCGGGGATGTCGGGCAGCTTCGGCCGGTGCAGCTGCCCCACGGCGGAGATCACGATGTCGAAGATGTGCGTCTCGCCGCTCGTCGTGCGGACCACCCAGCGCCCGGTGCTCTCCGAGTAGTCGGCCGACGCGATCCCGGCGCCGGTCCTCAGGTGCCCGCGCAGGTCGTAGGAGTCCGTGACGTGCTGGAGGTAGGCGAGGATCTCCCGCTGCTCGGGGTAGCGCAGCGCGACGTCCCGGTACTTCTCGAAGGAGAAGGAGTACAGGTGCGACGGGACGTCGCAGCCGCACCCGGGATAGGTGTTGTCCCGCCAGATGCCGCCGACGTCGCCCTCCTTCTCGAAGATCGTGAAGGAGTCGATCCCGGCTCGCTTGAGCTCGGCGGCCATGCACAGCCCACCGAAACCGGCGCCCATGATGGCGATCGCCGGAAAACGGGAAACAGAACGTGCTTTCATGGCGGCGGACCGTAGTTCCGAGGAATGAAATCCCGATGAAATCGACCAGGGCCGCCCAGGCTGCGCCGTCAACTGTCCGGGCGTTCGGTCGAACGTCATCGGAGCGGCAGTTTCCCTTGCGCCCCAAGCACATCCGTTCGACCGTTCGACGCGCGCAGTCGACCTCCTTTCGCATGTGGCCACTGAGCGCGAGCGGCTGCGACTCTTCCGCTTCCCCTGCGACGCAACGGATGGGAAGAGTCCTATGCGCAGAACCATCTCCGCCGTACTGGGCGCGTGCGCCCTCACCTTCGCCCTGACCGGGACCGCGGCGAGCGACGTCCGGCCGACGATCATCGGCGGTCACGACGCCACCGAGACCTACTCGTTCATGGTGTGGTTGAGCAACAACTGCGGGGGCAGCCTGGTCGCCCCGCAGTGGATCGTCACGGCCACCCACTGCGGCAACGCCGCGCAGGGCCGGATCGGCTCCATCAACAAGAACTCCGGCGGCGAGATCGGCCGGATCGACCGCCGGATCGTCAAGCCGGGCAGCGACCTCACCCTGATGCGGCTCGCCCAGCCCGCGCGCTCGACCCCGGTCCGGATGGCGCAGGTCAACCCCGCGCCCGGCAGCCCGATCCGGCAGATCGGCTGGGGCTGCACCAGCCACCCCGGCTGCACCCGGCCGGTCATCCTCCAGGAGATGGACCGCACCGTCCTGCCCAGCGGCCGGTGCGCCCCGGGCGGCGGCTCCCCCACCGACGTCTGCATCTCCGGCGACCGGCAGCACTCGGGGTGCTACGGCGACTCCGGCGGCCCCGCCATCGTCGGCACCCGCGGCGACTGGACCCTGGTCGGCGCCACCCGCGGTCCTGGCGACAACGTCCAGGCCGGGTGCGGCACCATCGGCCTCTACACCGGCATCGCCGCGAACCTCCCCTGGATCCACCAGCACATCACCCGCTAGCCCCGCTATCCCCCGCCCTCATCCCGCGCTGAGGCCGCCAAGATCTTCCGTTTCGTACTCTTGCCGGGATTTGGGAGCGCTCCCTTTCCCGCTATGAGTACGAAACGGGAGATCTCTAGGTTGAGGCCGCCTCACGTTGAGCACGAGGGCGGGTGGGATGCATGGGCCACAGTTTACGTGGTGCGCGGGGCGCGTGAATGGCTTGCTCCACGCCTCCGCTGACCCGCTTCCGTTTCGTACTCATAGCGGTTTCTTGGGGCGCTCCTGAGCCCGTTATGAGTACGAAACGGGAAGCTCGCGGGCTAACCGGGCACGTGCGCGTCCCGCCAGGCCCGCACGACGTCCCCGTTCTCGGTGAGGTCGTAGGGCGCCGAGGCGTCGAGCTCGGCGAAGACGATGACCTTGCCGGTCGTCGGGTCCACGCTGAACTCGAACCACTCGGGGGCCGGGCAGAACTCGTCCGGCGCCTCCGGGTTGTGCGCGAGGGGGTAACCGGCGAACACCAGCTCCTCGAACAGGCTCCCGGCGGGCCACTGCCGCACCGTCTGCCCGTCCCAGGTCTGCTGCGTCACCTCGCCGACGGTCACCAGGAAGTGCTCCCACACCAGATGGTCCACCCCCGCATTATCCCCACCCCACCGGCCGGGACGCGAAACGTGCTCGCTCGATCGTCCTGAGACCGAACCGTGGCCCGGTCACGACCCCCGGCCCGCATGCTGGTCGTGGCCGGAAGGGGTGGGGATGACGATCGGGCTGAACGGCATGCGGCAGCGGGTGGGGGCGAGCCTCTTCGAGCGCGTGGCGGGCCCGGACGGCGCGGCCAACCGCGACCGCATCGACACCACCCCGGGCCCGAGGTGGTTCGCCGAGGGCAGCGCGATCCGGCGGGTGCACTCCGACGCGTCGATGTTCGTCGGCGGCCTGCGCGCGCTGCTGTTGCAGTCGCTGCACCCGCTGGCGATGGCCGCGGTCGCCGGGCACTCCGGCTACCGCTCCGACCCGTGGGGCCGGTTGCAGCGCACCAGCACCTTCCTGGCGATGACGACCTTCGGCACCGCCCAGCACGCGGAGGAGGCGATCGCCCACGTCCGCGCGGTGCACGAGCGCATCCGCGGCACCGCGCCGGACGGTCGCGCGTACCGGGCCGCCGATCCGCACCTGCTCGGCTGGGTGCACGCGGCGGAGATCGACAGCTTCCTCCGCTGCTACCAGCGCTACGGCCCGAAACCGCTCAGCTCCAAGGAATGCGACTCCTACGTGGCCGACACCGCGCGGATCGCCGAGGGGCTCGGCGTGCTCGGTCCGCCACGCTCCCGCGCGGACCTGGCTGCCGTGCTCGACGCGTACCGCCCCGAGCTGCGCGGCACCGCGCAGGCTCGGGACACCGCTCGATTCCTCCTCTTCAAGCCACCACTACCGCTGCTGGCCCGAGCGCCTTACACCGCACTGGCTTCGGCCGCCGTCGCCGCGCTGCCGCCGTGGAGCCGGTGGCCGCTGCGCCTGCCGTACTTCCCGCCCGTCGAACGCACCGCGGTGCAGCTCGCCGGGCACGGCATCGTCGGCCTCCTCCGCTGGGCCATGGCCTAACGGCACTCGTAGAGCACGCTCGTCGTTCCGCCGTACTCCTCACGAGGCACGACCGTGCAGTTGTCGCGCACCCACGTCATGCGCTTGCTGGCTTCGCCACCGCGCCCCGTCAGCTCGCCGATGTTCATCCGTCCGGCCAGGACGTAGCGCAGCTCACCGCGTTTCACCCAGCCCGCCAGCTCGTCGGTCGTCGGCGCCGGGTCCGCGCCCATGAAGCCGCCGAAACCGATCACCACCCGGCCGCTGTTGAGCACGAAGTTCGACGCCATGATCGCGCCGCCGTCCACCGCCAGCGTGATCCGAGCGCCGCCGGATCGCGCGGTCGCGTGGTCCAGCACCTTCCGCTGCTCATCGGAGAGGTAGCCCTTGTTCGTCCAGTTGCCCCCGGCCATCTCCGCCATCTGCGGCGGCATCATCTCCACGAGCTCCACACTGGAGTCAGGACCGGCCGTCGGCAGGCTGGCGTTCGCCGGTGGCGGCCCGAAAGCGGAGGAGACCGACCACACCGCCGGTGTGAACAGCATCGCCGCCACCCCGACGAGCGCGGCCACCCGTACGTTCACCCAGAACGCGGCGATCGCCAGCACGGCGAGCACGATCACCACCGGACCGACCCACCCGTTCCACTCCGGGCTGCGGTACACGACCACGAGCGCCCACCCCGCGGTGAGCACCGCCAGACCCTGCACCCCGAAGCGAACGCGTTGCGCCGCAACGACTCCCGCGCCGATCAGGGCGGCGATCGCCGGGGCCAGCGCCGTGGTGTAGTAGGAGTGGAAGATGCCTCCGGCGAAGCTGAAGACGAGGCCGTTGACCAGCAGCCAGCCGCCCCAGAGCACCCAGCCCGCGCGCTGGTGCGCCGGGACGTCCGCGTTCCGCCTGCCCGCCAGCACGACGCCGACGAGGATGACCAGCGCGGCCGGGAGCAGCCAGCTGATCTGGCCGCCCATCGCCTCGTTGAACATGCGGCCGGGACCGGGATCGCCGCCCATCATGACGTTGCGCATCACCCGCGACATGCCCTGGCCGCCGGGGAAACCCGCCGGGACGTCCCCCGGCATGCCGCCGGGTCCGCCGCCGCCCATGCCCAGGATGCGGGCGAGCCCGTTGTAGCCGATCACCAGGTCGAAGGCGGTGCCGTTGGTGCTGCCGCCGATGTAGGGCCTGCGGCCCGGCCACAGGTCGACCAGCGCGACCCACCACAGCGAGCTCACCAGCAGCACACCGCCCGCGGCCAGCGTGTCGGTGATCCGCCGCCGCCACGCCGCCGTCGAGCCGACCAGGTAGGCCGCGACCAGCGCGGGGGCGACGATCCACGCCGCGAGCATCTTCGTGTTGAACCCGCAGCCGACCAGGAAGGCGGCCAGCAGCAGCCACCGCGTCGCCGATCCGGCGCCGATCTCCGGCTGGATCGACCGCGTGACGGCGTAGGCGGCTGCGACCAGGAACAGCACCAGGAGCGTGTCCGGGTTGTTGTCCCGGTTGATCACCACGGTGATCGGCGTCAGCGCGAGCACGAGCGCGGCCAGCAGCGCGGCGTTCTCCCCCGCCCACATCCGCACGGTCCGGTGCAGCAGGTACACCGCCGCGACGCCGAAGACCGCCTGGGGCAGCAGCACCGCCCACCCGTGGAACCCGAAGATCCACGTGGAGACCACCTGCGGCCACAGCGCGAACGGCGGCTTGTCGACGGTGACCACGCCCGCCTGGTCGAAGGCGCCGAAGAGGAAGTTGACGAAGCCGCTGGACATCGACCGCGCCGCGGCGGTGTAGTAGCTGTTCCCCCAACCCCATGCCCAGATGCCCCACGCGTAGAGCACCGCGGCGAGTGCGAGGATCGCGGCCAGCGCCCATTTGGGCCTACTCATCGAGCGATGTCCTTTCCACGGCCGGGCCGGAAGACCCAGTTCCGGTAGAGCACGAACCGCAGCAGGGTCGCCGCGGCGTTGGCGAGGCAGAGCACGACCAGTTCGACGGTGGTGCCACTGCCGATGGCGGAGTTCTCCAGCAGCCACAACGAACCCGAGGTGAGCCCGAGCCCGAGCGCGAAGACGATCAGGCCCTCGAACTGCGAGCGCATCCGCCCCTCCGGCCCGCGCAAGCCGAAGGTGAACAACCTGTTCGCGGCGGTGTTGCCGACCGCGCAGGTGAGCAGTGCCAAGGCATTCGCGGAGAAGGCTCCCATCATCGGCCGCAGCAGGGCATAGAGGATCAGATAGGCCAATGTGGACACCACGCCGATGGCGGCGAAGCGCAGCAGCTGCGCGCTCATCCCCTTCGGCACCCCGGGATGCTCGTCGGCGAGCGCGGAGCGCAGCGTCGTCGGCAGCTGGGCCCGCATCGTCGCGGAGGCCAGCGTCCTGGTGAGCCTGGCGACGCCGCGCAGGTCGGCGATGGCCGTGGCGAGGACGTCGACCGTGCTGTCCGGATCGTCCACCCAGTCCACCGGCACCTCGTGGATGCGCAGCCCCGAACGTTCGGCGAGGACCAACAGTTCGGTGTCGAAGAACCAGCCGGTGTCCTCCACCAACGGCAGCAGGCGCTCGGCGACGTCCTTGCGAATGGCCTTGAACCCGCACTGCGCATCGGAGAACCGCGCGCGCAGGGTGCCGCGCAGGATCAGGTTGTAGCAACGGGAGATGAACTCGCGCTTCGGTCCGCGCACCACCCGCGCGCCCCGTGCGAGGCGGGAGCCGATGGCCACGTCGGAGTGCCCGGACACCAGCGGCGCGATCAACGGCAACAACGCGGCGAGGTCGGTGGACAGGTCGACGTCCATGTACGCCAGCACTTCCGCGTCGCTGGTCGTCCACGCAGCGTTGAGCGCCCGCCCGCGTCCCTTGGCGTCCAGCCGCACCGCGCTGACCCCGGTCAGCTCGCCGACCAGTTCCCCGGCGATCTCCCAGGTGCGGTCGGTGCTGGCGTTGTCGGCGACGGTGATCCGCCACCCGAACGGGAACGCCCCGGACTCGGCGAGGAAGGCGTGCAGCCTGCGCACGCTCGGGCCGAGGTCCTGTTCCTCGTTGTAGACGGGGACGACGATGTCGACGGTGGGCCGGGGCGCGGTGATCACCGGGCCGAGGCGTTCGGCGATCTCCCCGGTCGGGGCCTTGGTGGACTCCATGATCGATACGGTCGCGGTCGATCTTCAACCGTTGCTGGGCCGAGTCTGGGAGGAGCCTGGGAATCGGGTTTCACCGGAAAGCACCAAGCGGAATGTCGCTCCACCATCCGGGGTGTCTACCACGCTGATCTTCCCGCCGTGCGCGCGCACCACGGCCGCCGCGATGGACAGTCCGAGCCCGGCCCCGCCGCTGTCGCGCTCCCGTCCCGCCGCGACCCGGAAGAACCGGTCGAACACCCGCTCGTGGTACTCGGCGGGGATGCCGGGGCCGTGGTCGACGACGTCGATCGTGATCTCCCCGCCCACCTTGGTCAGCACCACCTCGACCGGTGTGCCCGGTGGCGTGTGCTTGACGGCGTTGCGCAGCAGGTTCGCCAACACCTGGCGCAGCTGGTCGGCGTCAGCGAAGACGAGGACCGGCTCGTCCCCCGGTCCGGTGATGACCCGGCCCGGCTCGTGCGCGCCCGCGTCCAGCACCGCGTCCCGGCACAGCGCGGCCACGTCGACCTCCGCGCGCCGCGGCGGCCTCCCTTCGTCGAGCCGGGCGAGCACCAGCAGGTCTTCCACCAGCCGCGCCATCCGCGAGGACTCGTCCTCGATCCGCCGCATCACCGTGTGCAGGTCGTCCGGGTCGTCGGCGGCTCCGCGGTGGAACATCTGCGCGTAGCCGAGGATCGAGGTCAGCGGTGTGCGCAGTTCGTGGCTGGCGTCGGCGACGAAGGTCCGCAGCCGCTGTTCGGACCGGGACCGCTGGTCGAGCGCGTCCTCGATGCGGCCGAGCATGGTGTTCAGCGCGAGGCCGAGCCTGCCCACCTCGGTGGTCTTGTCGACGTAGGCGACGCGCCGGTGGAACTCGCCGGAGGCGATGGCGGTCGCGGTCGCCTCCATCTCGTCCAACGGCCGCAATCCCATGCGCACCAACGACAACGCGAACGCCAGCAGTGCCAGCAGCACGCCCGCGGTGATCACCACGACGAGCACGAACAGCCGGTCCAGCGTCGCGTCCACGTCGGTCAGCGGGATCGCGACGTACAGCGTGCCCTGCTGCGGGCTGAACGCGGAGTAGGCCGCGAGCCGGTACCGCACCCCCGCGTGGCCTTCCACGGATTTCGGCGAGCCGATCTCCGGCAGGTCGTCGAGCACCGGCCGGTCCGCCGGTGACGTCCCGGCCCCCAGCCTGGTCTCCGGCCCGAACCGCCCGTCCGGCCCGCGCACCACGCCGAAGATGTTGACCAGGGAGTGCCGGATCTCCTGCGGTGGTTCCTTGATCTGTTCCCCGGCGAGCTTGGCGCCGAGCGGCACCCGGACCAGGTCCAGCTGTTCGTCGGTGCGCTGCAACAGGAAGGAGCGCATCGAGGTGAAGATCAGCGTCGCGACGGAGGTCATGGCGACGGCGGAGAGGACCACCATCACCAGCAGCATCCTGCGGCGCAGCCCGGTCATCGGCTCACCACGTCACCGTGTCACCGTGTCACCGGGGTAGCCGCATCACGTAGCCGACGCCCCGCACCGTGTGGATCAGCCGTGGCCCGTCGTCGAGCTTGCGCCGCAGGTAGGACACGTAGGTTTCGAGGTTCCCGGCTTCCCCCGCGAACGCCTGCCCCCACACGTGGTCGAGGAGTTGCTGACGGGTGAGCACGACCCGCGCGTTCACGACGAAGTAGTGCAGCAACCGGTATTCGGTGTCGGTCAGTTCGATGAACCGCCCCGCCCGGTGCACTTCGCGGGTACGCGGGTCGATCTCCACGTCCGCGAACACCAGCCGCTCCGCCCCGCGCCCCGCCCCGGTCCGCCGCAGCACCGCGCGCACCCTGGCGACCAGCTCCCCCACGGAGAAGGGCTTCGTGAGGTAGTCGTCCCCGCCGAGCGTCAGCCCTCGGATCTTGTCCTCGTCGGAGTCGCGTGCGGTCAGGAACAGCACCGGCACCCCGCCCTGCCGCGCGTGCAGCTTCGGTGCCAACGAGAACCCGTCGCCGTCCGGCAACATCACGTCCAGCACCACCACGTGCGGTGTGAACCGGTCCGCCACGTTCAGCGCCTCCGCGACGCTCGCCGCGCACACCACGTCGAATCCCTCGTACCGCAAGGCCATCGACACGAGTTCAGTGATCGCCTGTTCGTCGTCAACAACAAGGACCCTGGTGCTAGGCCGCGCTGTTCCGATCATGGTGCGCCATCCTGCCGGTCGTTGCTGGGAGAACGCTGGGAGCCCGCTGAGCAGCGCGGAACCCCGGTTCACCCCTGAGGATTTCCGGAACTCTTCCGATCTAGAACGGCGCCGGTTCCGCGATCGGCTCCGCTTCCGTCTCCTGCGTCTTCCCGTTCGGCGTCGTCCACACGTGCCGCCCGTCTGACAGGTTCTCGCACTTCCAGTTCGACTCGTGCTTCATCCGGTGATGCCTGCGGCACTTCGGCCGCAAGTTGTCGATGGTGGTGTTCGTCCCGTCGAACGGACAGCAGTGATCAAGATCGCAACGGTGCGCGGGCCGGTTGCACCCGATCGCCGTGCAGGTGGGGTAGCGGGCGTGGATCAACTCCCGCTGCTTCACTGAGGGCCGGTAGGTGGTCACATCTTCGGCGATCCCGGTGACCGGGTCGGTGAGGATGCGCTTCCAGATGCCGTTCGCGGCCACATCCCGGGCGATCTTCGCGGGCAGAGGTCCGTGACCGTGCAGGATGGCCGGTTCGTTGCTGAGGCCGAGGAAGGAGCCCATCGGCATGGTCAGGTAGACGGTCACCCGGCCTTGGGGTGCACCGGTTTCCTTACCCATCAACACATCCATCGTCACATCGGCCCGCTTCTGATCCAACGTCCGGTGATCCTTCGGCAAGGCCCTGGCGATGCGGTCGATCCGGTCATAGATCAACGAGGCTTGCAGGGCGGGGAAGAACATCCTCAGTAGACACATGCCGTCATCGAGGGGGATCTTCTCCACCAACCTCTGCTTCCGCTTCTCCCGGTGGCGACGCTCAGCGGCCTTCGGGTCCAGCTTGTCGATGAACCGCACCGCATGCCGACGAGTCGCGGTGTAGTCGTGGGTCTCGGCGAAGGCGAGGAAGTCCTCTTCAGCGATCGCGGCATGCACAGCAGACAGGGTCGAGAGCAGGTCGACGATCATCAACGCCTTGCCCTCGTCGACGCGGCCTTCGGCCAGCGCCCGCAACACCACAGGCCGACCGGTCAGGTCTTCCGCGCGTTGCAACAGTCGGGCGGCCTTCGTCTTTGAGATGGCGAGTAGTCGCATGAGGATTTCCTCGGCGAACTCGCGATCACACAACTCAAGCCGAGCGACATACTCCATCAACACGACCGCGAAGTCCGCCGCAGCTTTCCCCATCGCAGTGAACATGACCCTCAAGTAATGGTCGGGATCTACAGGGAACATGCCCCTATTCTATCGCACAATAATAGTGGATCATGGCTCTACAGGGTGAATTCCCAGGCGCCCGAAAAGCCAAACAACGCAAGTTCCAGCGAAAGCGAGCCGCCGCTGGAAATCGGGGTCGGCTTTACCTGGGGTGCGCGTGCCATACGCTCATCGCGAGGGCCGGGGTTTCATCCCGTGCCCCCGAGAGG
>NZ_JANAVO010000019.1 GCF_024213555.1 Allokutzneria sp. A3M-2-11 16
GCAAGGGGCCCCCAGGTCAAGCCGACCCCACCGCTGGTACCGGCGCAAGCTGGAAGCCCAGCCCCGCTGGAAGCCCAGCCCCGCTGGAAGCCCAGCCCCGCTGGAAACGCCTACCCCGAAAGCAAAGTGAGCGCGTAAATCTCCACCCTCGGATCATTGGGCAGCGAAATAGACCGAACAGCCTTCGGTACCGAAACCGAGCTGGCGAAAAGCTTCACCGGCGGCCCATCCACCCCACTCCCCGCCTTGATCCGATGCGGCATCGCGAGCGCGACCGTACTCCCGGCAGGCGTCGGACCCGCCCAATCCCCAACCTGCACAACAGCATCAACCGAAGTCCCGTCCGCGAAATTCACGGTCACTCCTGCGGACACCGGACCGCTGTGCGAAGCGAAAACCACGCTCAAACGCCCGTGGACGTTCGAGGGCAGCAACAGCGTCTGCCCGCGCGCCTCGACGAAGTTCGGCGAAGTGCCCTGGGCGGGAGGGGCCACGTAGGTGACACCGCCCCACGTCACCGGGCCGGGAGCGGGCAGCAGGTCGGCGTCGTAGCTCCAACCGCTGCCGTCGAAGTCGCCCTGAGTCGACTGGGCGACGGTAGCCGTGCCGTCGTGGTTGAGGTCGTGCGAGAGGTCCACCGCGCATTGACCGGCCACAGCGGACACGCATGTCGGCGTGGGTCGGAACTCCACGGCGATGGAGCGCGTGACCGGAGGGACTCCGGGGGAAGATACCTTGACCTGCAAGGGATAAGTGCCCGCTGGAACGCCCGCAGGAATCCGGAGTCGGAGTGGCACGGTCTCCTGGCGGGGCTGTGTGAAGGACTTGATGACCAACGGTGGCTGGCGCGACACTTGCCAGCCGGTGGGCGCGGTCGGCTCGACGAAGACCGGGAGCACGCCGGGGGACTGGCCGAGCACATCGAGGTTGACCGTGAGGTCGGTCGTGCCGATCGGTGTGGCCACAACGCGATCCCGTAGCGAGGCATCGAGGTGCACACGGGAGTCACGCGGCGCGCGGTTCACCGAAGGAGGCTCGGCGCTGGGGTTGGTGCCCCACTGCGACGGCTTGGTGTCCAAGGTGTGCGCGAGGTTCCCGCCGCGCGCGATGGCGCTCCAGTCCACCCACGTCTGCCGCACGTCACGGCCGTTCAACGCCACGTCGCGGATGTAGCGCTTCGTGTCGCTCGCCCCGGGCGCGGTGATCGTCAGCGTGCCGCCCTGCCGCGAGCCGAACTGTCCGATTCGGACGGTCGCGGACTCGAACTGCGGGCTGGACATCGCGAGGAACGTCGCCCCGTTCATGGTCGGGTACAGGCCGAGCGAGGAGAACACGTACCACGCCGACATCGTGCCCAGGTCGTCGTTGCCGGTCATGCCGTCCGGACCCGTGGTGAACAACGTCATCGCCGCGCGCACGACCGTCGCGGTCTTCGCCGGAGCACCCGCCCACAGGTACATGTACGGCGCGTGCAGATCGGGCTCGTTGTTCGGGTTGTAGGTCGGTTTGCCGTAGTAGTCGTAAGGCTTGGTGATCCAGTCCTTGCGCACGGTCCCCGCCGGATCGGCCAACAGGTTGTCGTAGGCGAAGAAACCGTCGAGCCGCTTCTCGGTGGCCTTGCGCCCGCCCATCAGCTCCACGAGCCCCGCGGGGTCCTGGGGGACGAGCCACTGGTACTGGTGCGCGCCGCCCTCGTGGAACTGGTGCGCCGCGTCAACAGGGTTGTACGGCGTCATCCACGTGCCGTCCACGGTGCGCGGGCGGAACTGGCTGATCGAGGAGTCCCACAGGTTGCGGTACCACTGGCCGCGCTCGGCGAACATGCGCGCGTCGGCGCGGTGCCCCAACTTCTCCGCCATCAGCGCGAGCGATGCGTCAGCGGCCGCGTACTCCATGGTCGCCGAGGCCGGGTTCGAGCAGTCGTTGTCGCCGCCCTTGTGCGCGCAGTCCGTACCGACCTTGAGTCCGGACGGGATGTAACCGCGCTTCTTGTAGTACTCCACGCCCGCGCGCCCGTTGTACGGCGAATTGGCCGGGGGAGTGCTCGTGGCGTTGGTCTTCATCAACGCGTACGCCTCGGCCTCGTGACCGGCGAGCAAGCCCTTCGACCACGCTTCCACCAGGAACGGCACCACGGGGTCACCGGTCATGATGTTGGTTTCGCTGCCCGCGAGCGCCCACCGCGGCAACCAACCACCGTCGCGACCGATCGCGATCACGGACAACGCGACGTCGCGCGCCACCTGTGGCTCGATGATCTGCAACAGCTGGTTCTGCGGCCTATAGGTGTCCCACAACGAGAAGTTCTGGTACGGCGTGTAGCCGGTCGCGGTGTGCACCTTGTTGTCGAAGCCGATGTAGCGACCGTCCACGTCACCGGCCAGGTTCGGGTGCATCTGCGCGTGGTAGAGCGAGGTGTAGAACGCGCGCAGTCGATCCGTGGGGCCGCCGCTGACCTTGATGGCGCCCAGCTTCTCCACCCACGCCTGGCGCAGCTTCGCGCGCGTGGCGTTGAAGTCGTAGGAATCAGCCGTCTCCGCGAGAAGGTTCTTCCGCGCGCCCTCGATGCCCGTATAGGACAGGCCGACCTTCACCACGACGTCGCGGTCGGTCTTCGCGTCGAAGCTCACCCAACCGCCGTTGCCGCCGCTGCCCGCCGCGTCGCGGCTGCCCGGGGTGATCGTCGAGCCCCGCCACGTGCCGTGTGCGCTGAACGGGCGGTCGAACGTCGCGGTGAAGTGCACAGTGTGCTTGTCGCGGCCCGCGCAGAAGCCTCCCGCGAGCACGCGGCCCTCGATGGTGCGGTCACCGACGATGTGGATCTCGGAGTCGTAGACGGTCTGGTTCGCCTTGCCCGTGTTGAACAGGACGTTCGCCTCGCCCGTCGCGGGGAAGGTGTAGCGCTGCCAGCCGGTGCGCGGCGTCGCGGTCAGCTCCGCGTTGATGCCGTACTTCGCCAGCCCCACGCGGTAGTAGCCGGGCGTGGCCTCCTCGTCGGAGTGCGAGTACTTCGACTTGTAGGCGTTGTGGTCGACCGTGTTCACCGCGCCGGTGGTGGGCATCATCGGCAGCTCGCCCATGACGCCGCAGCCCACGCCGGAGAGGTGGGTCTGGCTGAAGCCGTAGATCGAGTCCTGCTCGTAGTCGTAGCCGCCCTGGCCCCCGGTGTCCGGGCTGACCTGCACCATGCCGAAGGGCGCGCTCGCGCCGGGGAAGGTGTTGCCGAAGTTCTTCGTGCCGACGAAGGGGTTCACCAGCTCCACGCCGTCGACCGGCGGGGGAGCCGCGTGCGCGGTCCCGGTCAGCAGCCCGGCGAGCAGCAGTCCAGCTGCCGTTCCGGCCACGAATCGCCTACTGGAAGGCCACATGTGGGCGTACCTCCTCGATGACAACGTTGTCCGGGAACCTGCTCGGACTACATCAAGGGAAGCTTTTCGCTGTCAATCGTTCCGCGGAACCTGTCTCGTCCTTGTCCGATGAGTTCTCCGCGCCCGGGAGGTCTACCCAGTCATGAGAAGACTGATCTACACGTTCGGCGTGTCCATGGACGGCTACGTCAACGACCGCGACGGCAGCATCAACTGGACCGACCCCGACGATGAGCTGCACCAGTTCCACAACGACCGCTACCGCGAGATCGAGATCTCGCTGCACGGCCGTCGGCTGTACGAGCTGATGGCCGAGTACTGGCCGCACGTGCCCGAGGACGCGCCGCCCATCCAACGGGAGTTCGCCGCGCTCTGGACGGAGAAGCCCAAGGTCGTCTTCTCCCGCACGCTCACCGAGGTCCACTGGAACAGCAGGCTGGTCAGCGAGAACGCGGTCGAGGAGGTTCGCAGGCTCAAGGCCGAGGGCGACGGCGTCATGGAGGTCGGCGGCGCGGGCATCGCGGCTTCGCTGATGCCGCACGGCCTCATCGACGAGTACCAGCTGTTCGTCTCTCCCGTGGTCCTCGGCGGTGGCACACCGATGTTCCCGTCGCTGGACAAGCGAATCCAAGCCCGGCTGGCCGAGACGAAGCACTTCGACCACGTGGTGATGCTCCGCTACGTGACCGACTAGCGCGCGTCCTGCAAGCGGTACCCAACGATCGTCACGCCCCGCCAGAACATCCTCAGCGCAGCCCAAACTCCCGTTTCGTACTCAAAACGGGTTTTTGGAGCGCTCTTTTTCCCGTTATGAGTACGAAACGGGGTTCTCTAGACGGCGCCCGCGGGGGATGGGGTGGACGGGCGCGTGGAGTGCATGGGACGGAGTTTACTTGGTGGGCGGAGTGCGGGTGCGGCTTGCGGGACAGGGCTTAGCGTTGGTTCAACCGCAGCAGCCCGCGTTCAAGTGCGACGGTCACCGCGGCGGTGCGGTCGTCCACGTCGAGCTTCGTGAACGCGTGCACCAGGTGCGTCTTGACGGTCGCCTCGGAGATCGCCAGTTCGCGGCCGATCGCGCGGTTGGTCAGGCCCTTCGCCACCAGGCCCAGGACCTCCACCTCGCGATCGGTCAGCGACTCCGGCTGGGGACCGCGCAACCGGCCGAGCAGCTTCGCCGTGAGCCCCGGCGCGAGCACGGGCTCCCCGCGCGCCGCCGCCCGCACCGCGCGGAACAGCACCTCCCTCGGCGCGTCCTTGAGCAGGCACCCGGTGGCACCGGCCTCGACCGCGCGGATGATCTCCGCGTCCTCGTCGTAGGTGGTCAGCACCAGCACGCGCACGGACGGGTGGGCTGAGCTGAGCCGTTCGATCGCGCCGACCCCGTCGAGCACCGGCATCCGCAGGTCCATCAGCACCACGTCGGGCAGTTCGCGGGCCACCACGTCCAGGGCGGCGCGGCCGTTCTCCGCCTCGCCGACGACCTCCAGATCTGCTTGTCCCGCAAGCATTCCGCGCAGTCCGTCGCGCACGACGGGGTGGTCGTCGACCACGACGAGCCTGATCATGACGGAACCGAGGCGGCGATCGTGGTGCCCTGGCCGGGCTCGCTCTCGATGATCAGCGCGCCGCCGACGCCCGCGATCCGTTCCCGCATGCCCACCAAACCGAATCCGCCCTCTCGCGCGACCGTGGTGCCCGCGCCGTCGTCGTCCACGTCCAAGGTCACTGTGTCCCCGAGGTAGGACAGTGACACGATCACCCGGTTCGCGTCCGCGTGCCGCGCCACGTTGGTCAACGCTTCCTGGGTGACGCGCAGCAACGCGGTCTCCGTCTCCGGGTGCAGCGCGGTGACGTCGCCCGTGGTGCGCAGTTCCGCGCGCACGCCGGACGCCGCGGACCACCACAGGAGCGTGCGTTCCAGTGCCTGCGGCAACGACGCCTCCTCCAACAGGTCCGGCCGTAGTGCTTGTACAGACCGACGAACCTCGTCGAGCCCGTCGCGGGCAGTTGTGCGCGCGGTGACGACGTGCTCGCGCGCGTCCTCGGCGCGGCCGTCGAACGCCTGGTCGGCTGCTTCGAGCTGCGTGACGATGCTGGTGAAGCTCTGCGCCACGGTGTCGTGGAGTTCGCGTGCGAGCCGTTCGCGCTCTTCAAGCACTCCGGCGCGCCGCGCGGTCTCGGCCAGCTCCGCACGGGCTTCGCGCAGCCGTTCGTGCTGCTTTACAAGCGCGTTGACGAACAGCGCGATCAGCAGGGCGACCGCGGTCGAGCTGAGCACGCTGAGCAGCACTCCGCGCGGCGCGGCCGGTCCCGCGAGCGTCCAGGCCACGAACCCGGTGACCCCCGCGACGGGCAGCATCGCCCACCAGCCCAGCGTTACGAACATCAAGGGGTACAAGGCGTACAGCATGACCGAGTGGTGCTGGTGCAGCGTCACCAATGCCAGCACGAGGCCCGTCATGCCGACCCAGTAGACCGTCATCGGCAACGGCCGCAGCCACCACTCGGGACGGCGGGCCATCATCAGCCAGTGCCACACCAGCACCGCGACGGACAGGCCGAGCACGAGCAAGCGGTCCGAGCCGGACATCCGCGTGTCCGACTGCGCGATCCCGGTGGACACGACCACCATCGCGGCCAGCAGCGCGTGCCACACCCAGATCCGTTCCCACAGCTGCTCTTCCACCTACCGTGACTCCCACCTGAACGCGCGCAGCGCGACGGCCGTCCCGACCACCGCGGTCCCCAGCAGCACGATCAGCGCCGTCCCATCCAGAACCCCGTGCGCCCAGGCCGCCCGGATCGCGTTCACAGCGTAGGTGACCGGCAGGACGTCGCTGAGCCGTTGCGCGAACTCCGGCAGGCTCTCGCGCGGGAACAGCGCACCGGAGATGAAGATCGACGGGAAGTACAGCGCGGAGGAGACAGCCTGTGTCATCCGCACGGTGGGCAGCATGGCGCCCAACAGGAACCCGAGCGCCAGCACACAGCACGCGGCCGCAGCCAACACCAGCAGCACCAAGGGGATCGACGCGGGTCGCGACAACCCGAAGAACGCGGAGGCGACCACGACGAGCAGTGCCGCGCCCAACACGCTCATGAGGAGGTTCGTCAGCGCGTGCGACCCCAGGATCTGCCACGGCCGCAACGGGCTGACCCGCATCCGGCGCAGGATGCCCTTGTCGCGGTAGTCGGCCAGGGTCTCGGCCATCCCCAAGACCCCTGAGGTGGTCATGACGTACACGAGGTACCCGGCGACCACCACGTCGACCACCCCGGCTCCGCCGAAGAACTCCCTTGGCTGGTTTCCGTTGGAGCCATTGAGGAACAGCAGCAACAACGGCAGCGCGAGGGTGAACAGCACCGCGGCGGGCTCGCGCAGGAACAACGCGACCTCCACGCGGGTGAGCGCGAACAGCGGGCGCATCACGCGGCCTCCTCGGTCAGCGCCAGGTAGGCGGACTCCATGCTCTGGTGGGCGCCGCGCAGCTCGGCCGGGGTGCCCGCGGCGGCGACGCGGCCGCCCGTGATCACCACGAGCCGGTCGCACAACCGCTCCGCCTCGTCCATCGCGTGGGTCACCAGCAGTACGGAGACCCCCCGCGTCCGCAACGCCCTGACCAGGGACCACGTGTCCCGCCGCGCGGCCGGGTCGAGCCCGGTGGTCAGCTCGTCGAGCACCACCACCTCCGGGTCTCCGAGCAGGGCCAGCGCGATGAACAGCCGCTGCCGCTGCCCGCCGGAGAGCGCGGCGAACGCGGTGCCGTGCTGCTCGGCCAGCCCCCATTCGGCGAGCAGCGCGCCCGGGTCGGTGTGCCGCGGGTAGGCCGACGCGAAGATCCGCATCGCCTCGCGCACCTTCATCCGGTTGGGCAGCACGGCGTGCTGCAACTGCACTCCGACGCGGTGCCGCACCGCCGGATCGGTCACCGGGTCCAGCCCGAGCACCCGCACCGTGCCGCCGTCGGGTTCGCGCAGCCCCGCCGCGCACTCGACGGTGGTGGTCTTCCCGGCCCCGTTCGGCCCGAGCACGCCGAAGACCTCGCCGCGCCGGACGTCCAGCGAGATCCCGTCGACGGCGACCTTCGCGCCGTAGGACTTGCGCAGGTCCCTGATCGAGACCACGACCTCGTTCTCCATGCGGTCCAGGCTCGCGGGCGGAGGGGGTGGCGGACATCGTGCGACCGCTCGGTGCCGCGTCCATCGTTCGATGGAGCTTGTCAGGGCTGACCTGACATGTCAGGCTGGACCTGACGCGAGGAGGTTCGCCGTGGGCATCCGATGTTCGTTCTGCGCCAAGCACCACACCGAGGTCAACAAGGTCGTCGCCGGACCCGGCGTGTACATCTGCGACGGCTGCGTCGGCATGTGCGTGGAGATCATCGCCAGCACGGCCGAGGCACCGGTCGAGTGGCCGGACTCGACCCAGATGACCGACGAGGAGATGCTGGAGGCGCTGCCGCGCGTCGCCGCCGTGGAGAAGCAGGTCGACGTCGCGCTGCGGATCTGGGTGGCGCGGCTGCGCGAACGCGGGATCGCCTGGGGCCGCATCGGCGAGGCGCTCGGTGTCACCCGGCAGACCGCGTGGGGCCGGTTCTCCGAGGAGGATTAGCGTGGAAGTCCTGACAGCGCGCGATGTTCCGCTCGGCGGCCCGCGTGCGATGACCGTGCGGCGCACGCTGCCGCAGCGCCGTCGATCCCTGATCGGCGCGTGGTGCTTCGTCGACCACTACGGGCCCGCGATGGCATCTGCCACTCCGAGAAATCCACTGCCTCGCTCTCCGGCCCGCTGCACGGCGTCCAGCTGTGGGTCGCGCTGCCGGACGCGCATCGCCGCACCGCCCGCGACTTCGTCAGCTATACGGCGGAGCCGGTCCGGCTCGAAGGCGCGTCGTTGTGCGTTTTCCTGGGCAGCCTCGCTGGACACCGGCGCCGTCTCGGTCGCCGGTACGAAGCTCGCACCCAGCGATCTTGGTTATCTCCCTACGGGTTCGGCTAGTGTCGCGTTGGTGAATCACGACGCGGAGCCCGCGCGCCTGCTGCTGATCGGCGGTGCGCCGTTCGAGGAGCAGATCCTCATGTGGTGGAACTTCGTCGGCCGCACGCACGAGGAGATCGCCGCCTTCCGCGAGGCGTGGCAAGGGGAGTCCGCGCAGTTCGGCCGCGTCGAGGGCTATGCGGGCCCGGTCCGGCGGCTGCCCGCGCCCGCGCTGCCCGGCGTGAGGATCAAACCTCGCCCGGCCGCGCGCTGATTACCGCGGCCGGAGCAGGGAACTCGCTGGTCATGGTGAAGATTCCCGTTCGAGAGAGCGAACTCAAAGCCGCGGCGGTGCTGCTGCGCCCGGCTCGGCTGCTGACCGGCGCGTTCCGCGGCCTCGCCGCCCTCCGGCACGCGCGCGCGTTCCACCCGCTCGGCATTCCGCTGGACGGCGCGCTCACCGTGGAGCACCGCGGGCCGCTGCCGCTTCCCCCCGGCACCCATCCGCTGATCGCCCGGCTGTCCAAGGGCGCCGGGCGCCGCGGTGACAAGGCCGATGTGCTCGGGCTGGCCCTGCGCGTCGAAGTGGACGGCGAGCCGTGGGACCTGGCGCTGTCCAGCTCGGGAGCCGGGCGGCTCGGCCGGATGCTGCCGAAACCCGCGGGTTCCTGGCGGCGGACGCGCTTCGGCAGCATCCTGCCGTACCGCGTGAACGGCAGGCGGCTGTGGATCTCCGCGCTCGCGCACGGCGGTGACGAGCACTGGGACACCGCGGACCTGGCCGCCGTGCCCACCACGACGAGCCCGCTGCTGCTGAGCTTGCAGACCACGACGTTCCTCGGCCGCTGGACGACCGCGGCCACCTTGGCGCTCTACCCGAACGAAGGCTTGGAGCAGCCGTCGTTCGACCCGATGCGCAACTGCCCCAACGAGGTGCGGATGATTCCGCACTGGCTCCGCGAAGCACGAGAACTGGCCTACCGGGGAAGCCGCTCCGGCAGGAGGTCCACTGGATGAAGGAGAGCTTGAGTGCCCGAACTGACCGCGGAACTGATCGTCGACGGCAAGGTGCCGAGGAGGGCGGACATCTCCCCGGACGGCCGTTGGGTGGTCTACGTCGTGCACCCGCTCAGCAAGGCCGACGAGCACCCTGTCGCCGCTTTGTGGCTCGCGGCCACCAACGGCGGCACACCGCCACGGCAGCTGACGGCGGGCACCGCACTCGACACCGCGCCCAGGTGGGCCCCCGACTCCGCGGCCGTCTACTTCCTCTCTGATCGCGCCGAGCGGGGAACCCAGCAGCTGCACCGCATCCGGCTCGACGGCGGCGAGGCCGAGCCGCTGACCACGTGGAAGGGCGGGATCAGCGACCACCTGCCGCTGGCCGACCCCGGTGTGGTCGCACTCGTGGCCGCCGACGAGCCGACCGAGGAGGACGAGCGCCGCGAGCGCGAACGCGACGACGCCCGGGTCTACGGCGAGCGCGTCCGCTACGGCCGCGTGCGGCTGTTCTCCTTGGCGGACAAGGAGGTCGCTGCTCCGATCGGTCCGTCCGAGCGACATGTGGTCGAGCTGACGCAGCGCCCCGGCGGTGGCCCGCTGGCGCTGCTGAGCTGGCCGGACACGGAGCTGGACGCCTGCTTCGTGGACTCGATGGTGCACGTGGTCAACCTCGCAACGGGGGAGACGCGCGAGATCTGCCGGACCCCGGCCGTGCCCTCGGAACTGACCTGGTGGCGCTCCGGCGACGACTGGAAGCTGGCCTTCCTCGCCACCACGCCACCCGGGCCGGTCGGCGGCGAGGCGGTGTTCTCCGTCGACGAGTCGGGAAAGCCGGACAACCTCAGCGCCGGGATGCCGATGTGCCCGATCTCCCTCGCCGCCCCCGCCTCCGGCGGGCTGCTCGCGCTGTTCGCGCACGGGCTCGACTCCGCGCTGCACCGGATCGACACGCGCACCGAACTGTCCACAATGGACGGTTTCGCGAACGTCCTGTCAGTCAGCTCCTCGGGCGCCGTCGTCGCTGTGCTGCGGAGCACGACGTACGAGCCGATCGACGTCCACGCGGGTCCGCCGTCCGGGCCGTTCACGCGGCTCTCCGACACCCGTCCTGAACTGCACGAGATCACCTGGGGGCGCCAGGAGCGGTTGGCGTACAAGGCATCCGACGGCTTGGAGCTGGACGGCCTGCTGGTCCTCCCGCCGGGCAAGACGCGCGCCGACGGCCCGTTTCCGCTGGTCACCATCCTGCACGGCGGTCCCTACGACCGCGATGCCGACAAGCTCTCCGTGCACTGGGCGCCGTCCGGGCAGTGGTTCGCCACCGGGGGTTGCGCGGTGTTCCTGGCCAACCCGCGCGGCGGCGCCGGGCACGGGCACGAGTTCGCGGCGAGCGTGGCGGGCGCGGTCGGCCTGGACGACTGGACCGACATCGTCACCGGGATCGACCTGCTGGTGGCCGAGGGCGTCGCCGACCCGGAGCGCCTCGGCTTCGCCGGGTGGAGCCAGGGCGGTTTCATGGCGGCGTGGGCGGTGGGGCAGACCGACCGCTTCCGCGCGGCCGTGATGGGCGCGGGCATCAGCGACTGGGGGCAGATGGTCGCGGCGGGGGAGCTGGCCACCTACGACGGCACCCTCGGCGGCAGCGCCGGCTGGGAGGGCACCGGCCCGCACCGGCACGACCGGCTGAGCCCGATCTCCTACGCCGACAAGGTGAAAACTCCCGTGCTGATCCTGCACGGCGAAGATGACCCGAACGTCCCACTGGCACAGGCGGAGTACTTCCACCGCGCCCTCCGCGCGCACGGCGTCGAGCACGAATACGTCGTCTACCCAAGGGAAAAGCACAGCATCGCCGAGCGCGCCCACCAGATCGACGTGCTGCGCCGCGGCCGGGACTGGTTCACCCGGTGGTTGTAGTGACCGCAAACGATCTGACATCGGTCGGATAACTCAACGTGAATCAGTAGATCCACTCCGTGTTTTCGAGCGTATGTTCGATGTGGAGAGATGTGAGAGGGGGTGCGTCATGTCCGCCTACGACGAGTTACGCGAACACCGCCGGTTCGGGCCGCTGTGCCTCGCGCTGACCTTCCGGTTGCTCAGCGAGGAGGTGCGGAGGTTCCCGGCGCTCACCCCGGAGCAGGGCTGGCAGCCCGCCGAGCTGGAAGACCTGCTCGGTGAGTTCCTGGTCGACCGGATCAAGCCCGTCACCGCCAACCTGCTGGCGCTGGCCACCGACGACGACTCGCTCGGCAAGCTGCTGCGGACCTCGATCCGCCGCTGGCTGGTCGACCGGGCGAGGACGACCGCGGTCGGTGCGCTGCGCCGCGCGCTGGAGAAGGTGCTCTCCACCAACCCCCTCTTCGAACAGGTACCGGCCACCGAGCCCGGCGCGGGCCGGTGGCGGCTGGCCGGGAGCACGGGCCCGCCGTGGGGAGGGAAGTTCGAGCACCTGGTCGAGGCCGCGCGCGGGGTGCCGAACGTCAAGATCCCCAAGTGGACCAGCGAGACCCGGCGGGCCCCGGTCGCCGACTCCGCCTCGATCGCCGCCGTGGCCAAGGCGGTGCTCGCCGCGGCGGGGGGCAGCCTGGAGCTCGGCCAGATCGTGGTCGTCTTCCTGGCCCGCTTCCCCGTGGTGCTCGACCCCGTGGTGATCTCGCTCGACTCCGACGCCGGGACCCCGGTCGACCTCGGCGACGAGCTGACCCCGGAGGAGCAGGTGATCGCGGCCGAGCAGGAGCTGGAGGCCGCGGTGGTGGCCGCCGAGATCGTCGGCATGCTCGCGCCGAGGGAGCGCAAGATCGTGCCTTACCTGGACAACCCCAGGGCGATCCAGGCGCTGCTCGGCATCGGCCGCAGCCAGGCCTACCAGCGGGCGAAGCGGCTGAAGGAGAAGCTCGCCCAGCTGATCGGCGACAGCGGCGACGCCAGCGCCGTGGCCCGCGAGGTGATCTGGCTGTGCAAGAACGGCCGGTGAACACCGGACGAATGACGAGTTGTGCCGTCAGTCAGGGATGCCAGACCCCGAATGGCCGACCAGACGGGAGTGCACCATGAGTGACCCGGTAATGCCACAGCGCCTTCTCGACCTGCTGGACCAGGCGGGAGGACCTGTCGATCCCTTCGGTGACGTCGCCGAACCCGAGATCGCGACCGGTCAGCTGTGGCGAGCCAGGTGGGACGGGGATCGGGTCCTCGTCCTCATCCTGAGCGTGGAGGGCAGGGACGTCATCGCAGCGCCGGTGACGCTCGACCCACCGGCGGAGGACGACCTCTGCCTGGTCGTCGACGGTTCCCGGACCAGTTCCGGGGTGCCCGCGACACTGTGGGCCGGATTGACCGGCCCCGTCCCCATCCGGGTGCTCGACCGCCCGGTGGACTCGTGGGGACAGGACATCGTGCACTGGGCGGCCACGGCCGTGCCGGTGCCCGCCGAGGAGGTGCCCCCCGGCACCCGCCGCGGCCGCGCCGTCGACTCGGCGCTGGAACCCGCCGCCGACGTGCGCGCGGACCTGGACGACACCCTCGACCGGCTGCGGCTGGCCCCGGCGCTGCCCGTGGTCAAGCCCGGCGAAGCCCCGATCACCCTGGCCGGGCTGCTCGGCAAGGGACCCAAGATCGACCTGCTGCGCTCGGCCCTCGGGCTGCCGCAGCACGAGGTGATGAAGCTGCTCAGCGGTACCCGTCCGCTCACCCCCGACCTGGCGGCGGTGGTGGCTGCGGAAACCGGACTGTCCACAGAGGACGTCACGCAGGCCGTGCTCGCGCTGCCCCCGGAGCTGGTCGCCGAGGTGGAGCACCCGCGCTGGCGGCCGACCTGGACCGATCTGGCCGGGCGCGACGACGTCGACGAGGCCACCGCCCGGCTCACCGCGAGCTACGGCACCTTCGCGCTGGCCGGCAGGCAGACCGGCGGCGCGGCACCCGACTGGCGCGGGAGGTTGCGGCAGTTCCTCGACCGCCCCGCCGATCCCGAACCACCGAGGGAGGGCTGACTGACCCGGACGCTCGTGCTCGCGCAGGTCCGGGCCATGCTCGCGGTCCTCGACCGCAGGTGGCCCGGAGCCGCGCGGCGACTACGACCCCATCCGATCGTGGAAATGGCTTCGTGGCCGGAGATCCGCCTCCGGCTCGTCGACGAGCACATCGGCTCGCGGGGGTGCGCGGTCTCCGGCAGCTACCACCCGGAGCTGACCCCGCCGACGTTGCTCGTCGGGCGTTCGCTGTCGCACCGGCGGCGCGCGTTCACGGCCCTGCACGAGCTGGGCCACCACCTCCAGCAGACCGACGTGGACCTCGGCGAGCGCACCTTCGAGGCGTCGAACCCTTTGCGGTTCCAGGAAAAGGCGTGCGACGCGTTCGCCGCCGAAGTGCTGCTGCCCGACGCGGAGCTGGCCCGGCCCGGCCTCACGGCTCGGGACATCGTCGCCGCTTACGAGAGTTCGGCCGCTTCCCGGGAGGCTTGCTGCGTCTGGGCTTCGCGGCACATTCGCGGGACCGTTGCTCTGCTGGACGCGTCGGGGACCGTGCTTTTCGCTTCAGGACGCGGGATTTCCGGTAGCCCGCTTGTTCGCGCGGCTTTGCGGTCTCGCGGTCCTGTCTCGGATTCGACCGGCGACGCCGCGTGGTGCGACGGCTACCTGATCGCCGTACTTCGCGTAGGTTCGTCCGCGTGACCTTGTCTGCGCGCATTGCCGACTACGGCGCGGTGTCGACCGCTTTGACCCTGCTCAGCGATCAGCGACTGGCCAAGGCGCTCGACGAGGCGCAGGTCCTCGGCACCGGCATCGGCGGCGCCGCGTCGCTGATGGAGGTCGAGGGCGTTCGCGTGTTCGTCAAGCGCATCCGGCTCGCGGATGTCGATCGGGAGAACGCGCTGTCCACCGCGAACCTGTTCGGGCTGCCCGCGTATGCGCAGTACGGCGTGGGGATTCCGGGGACCGAGGTGGGGTCTCCGGGCTTCAACGTGTGGCGCGAGGTCGCCGCGAACGTGATGACGACGAACTGGGTGCTCGATGGTTCGTGTCCGAACTTCCCGCTGACCTATCACTGGCGCGTGGTGGACGGGCCTGAGCCCACCGCTCCGCAACTGTCCGAAGTGGACGAGACCGTGGAGTTCTGGCACGGCTCCACCGCGGTCCGTTCCCGGTTGGAGGCCAAAGCCGCAGCTTCGTCCAGCGTCGTGCTGTTCCAGGAGTACCTGCCGACGGATCTGACCTCCTGGCTCGAAACACAGGACGCCGAGGCCGTTGCCGCCGAGGTGGAGCGGCAACTGCGGTCCACCGCCGCGTTCATGAACACGCGCGGGCTCCACCACTTCGACGCGCACTTCGGGAACCTGCTCACCGATGGCAGGCTGGTGTACTTCGCCGATCTGGGCCTGGCCACCTCGACGCGCTTCGAGCTGTCCTCGGAGGAGTCTTCGTTCGTTCGCCTCAACGCCAGTCATGACGAGGTGTACGTGACGATGCGCGTCGTCAACTGGTTGGTGCAGACCCATCTCGGCCTCGGGCCCGCCGAGCGCAACGCCTACATCCGCCGCTGCGCCGAGGGCGTGGAACCCGAACTGCCCCCGGTCGCCGCGGAGATCGTCAAACGGAACGCGCCTGTCGTCGCGGTGATGAACGAGTTCTACTGGGGCTTGTTCACCGAGAGCCGCCTGACTCCGTACCCTGCTTCGGAGATCGCCAAAGCTGGCTTCACCGCAACGCGCTGACGATGATCTTCGCTGTTCTCGCGAGGAGTGCGTTGTCCACCTTCGCCTCCTTGGTGTCCTTTGTGGACAGAACCGCGATCGTGATCGGAGTGCCCTGCTCGGTCCACGTCACGCCCACGTAGAGCTGCCAGTACGCGCATGGTTTGTTGACGTTGGAGGGCTGTTGGGGGTTGCTTCTTGGGCTTCCAGCTCGCGCCGGTACCAGCGTGGGTCGGCTTGACCTGGGGCCCCTTGCGCGTGCCCTTGGGCCTTTCAGGGGCACGGGATGGAACCCCGGCCCTCGCGACAAGCGTATGGCACGCGCTCCCCAGGTAAAGCCGACCGTTTCGCGTGCGGCCTGCGGCAGGTGCGGAGCCGGGTTTTCCCTTGTGTACCAAAGATTTGTACGTTCCGGAAAGGTGTGATTAAGTGGAAGTATCCGCACGGGAGGGAGGTGTGATCATGTTGGATACCAAGGCAATCAAGGATCTTCTCGCCGCGCAGTTGGCGGCCAACGACTCCTATCAGTTGTCCGAGAACGAGCACCTCGAATTCCTGTCGGAGCTAGAGGCGATCAGCAGACTCCTCACCGCTGTGCAAACCGACGCCAACACCCAGGCCGACGAACGCGTCCTGCACGCCACCTACGGGTGCAAGGACCTGCCGATGCTGTTGTGCAACAAGCTGCAGATCCATCCCGGAGAGGCCAAGCGGCGCACGCGGTTGGTGCGCGAGCTACCAACCCTCCCGAACACCCGCGAGGCGATGTACGCGGGTGAGATCAGTGGCGAACACGCGCTGGTCATCTCCGATGCGATCAAGCGTCTCCCGTCAGAGCACGAGGCCGGTGCTGAACGTGTGCTGGCGGATGTCGCGCCGACGTTGGACCCGGAGTTCCTGAAGCGTGCCGGGAAGTACGTGCGGACCGTGGTCGACCCCGACGGCGTCTATAAGGATGAGAAGGAAGCGTTCGAGCGGCGGGCGGCGCGGATGTCCCGGGGCAATGACGGGAGCTTGCACTTTCGCACCACGGTGGGTCCGCTCGACGGTGAGAAGATCTTCAACCTGTTCCTCGCGATGAGCAAACCCCGATCTGTCGATGGGGAGAAGGACCCGCGTACGTTTGAGCAGCGGCTGGCCGATGCCTTCGTCGAGGCCATGACCATCGCCATGACCGCCCACGACATCCCCGGACTCCCGCGCTCGCTGGTGGTCATCACCATGGACGCGGACAACCTGGCGAACAAGACCGGGTGCGGCCGGACCGACACCGGACAGCCGGTGTCCCCGGACCTGGCCCGGCACACCGCTTGTGATGCCGATATCGCCCACGTCATCCTCGGGGAGAAGGGGGAACCCCTCGCCTACGGACGCGGACGACGCCTCGCCTCACTCGCCCAGAGACGCGCGCTCGCCGTGCGGGACAAGGGATGCGCCTTCCCCGGCTGTGATCGGCCACCCTCCTGGCCGGAAGCTCATCATGTAGTGCATTGGATCGACGGCGGGCCGACCGATCTCGACAACCTCGTCCTGCTCTGCGTGTACCACCATCACGTGATCCACGCACAGGAGTGGGTGATCATCTTCGAGCACGGGATACCGAGCTTCATCCCTCCGAAGTGGATCGATCCTGACCAGACACCCATGCGGAACATCAGGGTGGACTGCCCACTGATGTTATAGCCCCGGAGTGGCGCGGCGCTGGAACGTGAGGGTTCCAGCGTGGTGCAGGCGTGGGCTGAAAAGGTAAGGGGCGCAATGGATCGGAGGCTTTACCTGGGGTGCGCGTGCCATACGCTCGCGCGCGGGGGCCGGGTTCCTCCCGTGCCCGCCCGGCAGGCCCTCGGCACGCGCGAGGGGCCCCAGGTCAAGCCGACCCCGCGCCGGAACCAGGCCGTGTCTGTCTTCGCCAGAAAAGGAGAGGGGGCAAACGGTGAGAGATACCATCGCCGCCCAGTCCTGCGTCAAACCGCGTGGCGGGCACGAGTGCGCTCCTGGGGGTCCGCTGGCGAGGTGGAGCGGCAGGTCAAGAAAGTCCACTGTGGACAGAGAAGTCGCGAGCAAGTTCGTGCTTCCGGGTGAAGGTTTGCCTACGCGGCAAACGCGGTTCGTTCGTAGCTTCCGGTTCGTGCAGCCCACGAACGCAGACCTCGCCTCAGTCGCCCTGCCCGCCATGCGCCTGCACCCGGCCCCAGGACAGCCGGGAGTGGACCAGAGCCACATCGGCGGCCCGCTGCTGTGGCCGGTCGACGAGCCCTGGCCGGGACCGGCCTACAGCGCGCTCCAGCTCTACCGCAAGGACTTCCCGAGCCTGCCCTTCCCCCGGGGCACGGACCTGCTCCAGGTGTTCGTCTGCCCCGGCGGCACCCTGGACGGGCCGGGTGCCACGGTGGTGTGGCGGGCGGCGGCGGAGGTCACCGACGTGACGGCGGAGCCACCGCCGCGCCCGCGCTTCGACGACGAGCACTTCCACGCCAAGCCCTGCCTGCTGGAACCGTGCCGGATCGACGAGCACCCGCTCTCCGCGACCTTCGCGCAGGGGTGCAAGGTCGGCGGCTGGACCACCTGGTTCGGCGGGGAACCGCACCACCTGCTGCGCTGCCCGGAGTGCTCGGCGGTGCGGCGGCCCCTGATCGGCCTGGACACCTACGAGTTCCCGCACGACTCGTGCGGCCACCAGCCGAAGACCGTCAACCCGGTCGGCTGGAAGTTCGGCAGCCTCGGCGTCCTCTACGTCTTCGCGTGCTCGCGCAACCCGCGGCACCCGGTCATGACGTTCGAGGACTGACGGCGCAGTCGAACAGAAAACAACACGCGCCCGTCCCTCATTGGGCCGATCGGCGGTGCGGGTGTTCAAAGTTGATGAAAGCTGATCGAAGGCGTTGACATCTGTTCGTCCACGAATGTGAAATGGGTCCCGGTCGATGCCCGCCGCCTGCATCCGCCTGTTGGTCCTCCTGAGAAGGGTGTTCGACAGTGCTGTCATCCCGAAAAGCGGTCCAGCGGTTCCTGACCACCGCGATCGCGTTAGCCTCCGCCCTGCTGATGACCACCTCCGCGGCGACCGCCGCCGCGCCGCGGTGGTCCTCGGCCAAGCCCCGCATGGTCACCCCGTGGACCCACGAGGTGGGGCCGGACAACGCCCTGCCCGAGTACCCGCGCCCCCAGCTGGTCCGCAAGGACTGGCAGAACCTCAACGGGGTCTGGGAGTTCTCCGGCGCCGCGCCCGGCCAGGCGCCGCCGGTGGGCAAGCCGCTGGCCGAACGCATCCTCGTGCCTTACCCGGCGGAGTCGGCGCTGTCGGGCATCCAACGGCACGAGGACCACATGTTCTACCGCCGCACCTTCACTGTGCCGAAGCACTGGAAGGTCGGGGAGAACCGGCTGAAGCTGAACTTCGGCGCGGTCGACTACAAGGCCACGGTGTGGGTCAACGGCAAGCAGGTCGCCGCGCACCAGGGTGGCTACGGCGCGTTCTCCGCCGACGTCACCGCGGCGCTGACCCCCTCCGGTCCCCAGGAGCTCATCGTCGGTGTCGAGGACCGCACCGACGCCACCTGGCAGCCGGTCGGCAAGCAGCGCAGGGTGCCGGACAGGGGCATCTTCTACGAGGGCGCGTCCGGAATCTGGCAGACCGTCTGGATGGAACCGGTCGCCCCGGCCCGCGCCGAGACCCTGGAGATGGTCCCGGACATCGGCACCGGCACCCTGAAGCTCACGGTGAACACCGGGGGCACCGGGGCCGGGCACACCGTCGAGGCGGTCGTTCGCGACGGGGGCCGGGTGGTCAGCCGCACCGAGGGCGCCGCCGACCGGCCGATGAGTTTGCCAGTACCGCAAACGAAGCTCTGGACCCCGGACACGCCCTTCCTGTACGACCTCGACGTCGTCGTCAAGGACGGGAACCGGCCGGTCGACCGGGTGTCCTCCTACTTCGGCATGCGGGAGGTCGGCAGCACCCGCGGCAAGGACGGCAAGCTCCGGCTCACCCTCAACGGGAAGATCCTCTTCCAGATGTCCACATTGGACCAGGGCTACTGGCCGGACGGCATCTACACCGCGCCGACCGACCGGGCGCTGCGGTTCGACCTGGAACAGCACAAGGTGCTCGGCTTCAACACCGTGCGCAAGCACATCAAGACCGAACCGGACCGCTGGTACCACCACGCGGACAAGCTCGGCCTGCTGGTGTGGCAGGACATGCCGTCCATGAAGACCGGTGGCAGGCCGCCGGTGGACGCGCAGCAGCAGTTCGAGCGCGAGCTGCGGGAACTGGTGCAGCAGAAGAAGAACTGGACCTCGGTGATCGGCTGGGTGCCGTTCAACGAGGGCTGGGGGGAGTGGAACCGGGAGGCCACCGGCCGCATCGCCGACGCCGTCCGCGCCCAGGACCCGAGCCGTCCGGTGAACGCGCACAGCGGCGTCAACTGCTGCGACTCCCTCGGTGACTCGGGCAAGGGGCAGGTGCTCGACTGGCACGCCTACCCGGGCCCGGCCAAGCCGATGCCGGACGCCACCCGCACCGCCATCGACGGCGAGCACGGCGGCTACGGCCTGGAGGTCGAAGGCCACATGTGGTTCGGCGAGGGGCACGCCTACGAGATGGTGAAGGACTCCGAAACCCTCACCAAGCGCTACGTGCAGAACCAGAAGGACGTGCTCGCCGCGGCTCGGACCTGCGCGATCAGTGGGGCCATCTACACCCAGATCACCGACGTGGAGCACGAGGTCAACGGCTTCTTCACCTACGACAGGCAGGTGAAGAAGATGGACTTCGCGCGGGTGCGCGCGGTGAACGAGGAGATCATCCGCGGCGCGGACGGCAGCGGTGGCGGCCAGCCCGATCCCGGACCGGGCACACCGGGGCTGACCGGAGTGCACGCCTACAAGTTCGACGAGGGCAGTGGCACCACCGCCAAGGACGCGGTCGGCACGGCGCACGCCGCGTTGACCAACGCGACCTGGACGAGCGGGTGACCGGCGGCGCCGTGGCCTTCACGGGCAACGGCCAGGCCGACACCGGGGTCAGCCAGGTCAACACCGCGGGCAGCTACTCGGTGTCGGCGTGGGCCAAGCTCGACGAGGCTGGCGGCGCGTTCCAGACCGTGGTCAGCCAGGACACCGGCCGGGACAGCGCGTTCTTCCTCCAGTACTCCGGCCAGGAACAGCGGTGGGCGATGAGCTTCGTCGGCCTCCGCGCGCTGTCGCCCACCAAACCGGAGGTGGGGAAGTGGTACCACCTCACCGGAGTCCGGGACGCCAAGGCGGGGACGCTCTCGCTCTACGTCGACGGCACGAAGGTCGCCGAGCACAACGCGTGCATGGCGCCCAAGTCCACCGGCACCACGGTGATCGGCCGTGGCCAGTTCGGCGGCAACCAGGTCGACCACCTGCGCGGCGCCGTCGACGACGTCCGCGTCTTCGACCGCCCGCTCAGCCCGACCGAGGTCGCCACCCTCGCTCGCCGCTGACGTGTGACCACCAACGCGTGACTGTCACAACCGTGGTTGGAGCGTCTTCAAGTACCCCCAACCCCGGTTGTGGCGACCGCTAACCGCCCCCAACCCCTTGGCGCGCTCGGGGTTGGGGGCGGTTAGCGACCGCTGGGGAGGGGGTTGGGGGTACTTGAAGACGCCCCTACTGTCGGGGCTTAGGTGAAGCGGTTGGTGTGGTTGGTCAGCCACTGCGCGAACGTCTTCGCTGGGCGGCCCAGGACGTGCTGCACTGTGGGGTCGACGGTTGTGGCTTCCGCGGGGGGATTGGCGTGCCAGCCGATGACGTAGTCGGCGTCCGCCCGGGAGACGCCGGTGGCCATGAGGCGTTCGACGGCCTGCTCGTGCGTGATCGGAACGAAGGCGATGTCGCGGCCGATCGCCTTGGACAGCAACGAGATCCGCTCGCGTAGGGTCAGCGCCTCGGGGCCGGTGAGGTTGTACGCGCGCCCCGAATGACCCTCCTCCAGCAGCGCCACCGCCGCCACGGCCGCGATGTCCGCCTCGTGCACCAGCGCGCTGGGCTTGTCGTACGGCTCGCGCACAACTCCTTCCGCCCGAATGGATTCGGCCCAGGTCAACGTGTTCGACATGAACTCCTGCGCCTCCAGGCGAGTCCACTCCACGCCCGAGTCCGCGACGGCCTGCTCCGTCGGGCCCACGAAACCGCCCCACAGCACGGTGATCCGCCGGACACCCGCGTCCACCGCGCGCCGCACCAACGCCGGGCCGACCTCCGCGAGCCCCGCCGTCGCGGTGATGTGCAACCGGTCGACGCCGTCGAGGGCGACGCCCAAGGTCTCCGGAGCCGTGTGCGTGCCCGCCACCAACTCCGCCTCGGCCGGAAGCCTGGCGGCGGCCGGGTTCCGCGTCAGCGCCCGCACTCGTTCTCCCCGCCGGATCAGTTCTGCCACGACGTGCCTGCCGGTGTTCCCGGTGGCGCCCGTTACCAGTGTCGTCATGGCTGGGACGCTAGGAACTCAACCGCGATTGAGGTCAAGCGTGACGTCCGGAACACGCCGGACGCGCACAAGTGGCGATCACCCGCCCCTCGCTCTTAGCGTGTGCGGGTGCCGCTGTTCCTGACGAGACTGCTCGCGCGCTTCGCCGTGCTCAGCAGCTGGCTGACGCCGGTCGTGGTGATCGTGTTCGTCTTCGTGACCAGCTGGCCGCTGATGGCGCTGGCCGAACCAGCGGACAGCGAGCTGGTCCAGCCCGCCGGCTACTGGTGGTACTTCGTCGTCACGGCGGCCACGGTGGGCTACGGCGACCTCTACCCGAAGACCGGGTTCGGGCACGTCGTCGGCGCCTACGTCATCGTCGGCGGGATCGCCGCGCTGACCACCGTGTTCACCAAGCTCACGTCGGTGCTGGAGCGATCGAGGGGACGCCGCATGCAGGGGACGAACACCGTCACGGCCTCCGGTCACATCGTGGTGCTCGGGTACGAGCCGGGGCGCACCGAACGCATCGTCGCCCAGCTGCTCGCGGACGGCGAGCACCGCGTCGTGCTGTGCGCGTGGGACGAGGTCGCCACCCACCCGATGCCCGCGCAGGACATCGACTTCGTCCGCGGTGAGCTGACCGAGGAGGACGTGCTGCGCCGGGCCGGGGTGCACCGCGCGGAGGCCGTGCTCATCGATGCCCGCGACGACAACGAAGCGCTGTCCGTCGCGGTTGGAGTCGATCACCTGAACACCGCGGCGCACATCGTGGTCGCCTTGCGGGACATGGATCGTGCGACGCTCCTGCACTACGTCGACGTGAACATCCACTGCGTGCCGTGGCACACGCCGCGCATGATCACCGAGGAGCTGACCTCGCCGGGGATCGCGGAGGTCTACGCGGACCTGATGACCCACGGCGGTGCGAACACCTACTCCGTTCGCCTGCCCGACTCCCTCGGCGAGGTCCCGATCGAGCGCTGCCAGACGGAGCTGGGGCGCAGGCACGGGGCGCTCGTGCTCGCGGTGCGGGACGCGGACGGGACGCTGGTGGTGAACCCGGGCTGGAGTTCGACGGTGTCGGCGGGCGCGATGCTGTACTACGTCAGCTCGCACAAGCTCTCCGTGCACGAGGTGGTGGAGGCGCTGCGCTGATCCCGCCCTTTGGGGACGAGTCTCCGGCGCGGAGCGACCCGAGTACGGCAGGATCGGACGCGTGGGTACGCGCGTTGTGGTGATCGGTGGCGGGCTGGCGGGAATGGTGACGGCGGCCGCGCTGCGGTCGCGGTTCGACGAGGTGGTCGTGCTGGAGCGCGACAAGCTGCCCGACGGCGCTGAAGTGCGCAAAGGTGTGCCGCAGGCGAGACACGCGCACCTGCTGGTCTCCGGCGGGGCGCGGGTGATCGAGTCGCTGGTGCCCGGGTTCCTGGACCGCATGTACGCGGAGGGCGCGCACCACGTCAACGCCCCGGGCGACCTCGTGACGATGGTCATGGGGTGGATGCCCAGGCGTCGCGGATCGCAGTTCCTGGTCGCGTCCTCGCGCGCCCTGCTGGACTGGGTCATGCGCGACATGGTGTCCCGCGACCCGCGCGTGCAGATCCGTTCCGAGAGCCCGGCCCACGAGCTGATCGGCGACGCGAAGCGGGTCCGGGGCGTGCGGGGGCCGGACGGTGTCCTGGAGGCCGATCTCGTCGTCGATACCGCCGGACGCGGGAGCCGGGCGCCGAAGTGGCTCGCCGAGCTGGGCGCCGGTGACGTGCGAACGGAGGTCATCGACTCCGGTTTGGCTTATGTCACAAGGGTTTTCCAAGCCCCTGAGGCGGCGAGGACCCGCTTCCCGATCATCAGCATGCAGGCGGACTCCCACCTGCCGGAGCCCGGCCGCGGCGGCGTGCTGCTGCCGATGGAGGGCGGGCGCTGGATCGTGACGCTCGCCGGGACCCGCGGTGGTGAGCCACTGGCCACAGTGGACGGTTACACGGACTTCGCGACCAACCGGCTGCGCCATCCGATCATGGGTGAGCTGATCGCGCGCGCGGAACCGCTCACCGACGTCTACGGGACCAGGACGACGTCCAACCAGCGGTACCGCTACGACGAGCTGGACGTGCCGGAAGGCTTTGTCGCGCTGGGGGATTCGGTCGCGGCCTTCAACCCCGTCTACGGCCAGGGCATGTCGATCTCGGCGCACAGCGCGTTCGTGCTGCGCGGGGTTCTCGCCGACGGTGGGTCCACCCGGCAGGCGCAGCGGGCGATCTCCCGGATCACGGCGGGCCCGTGGGAGATGGCCACCGGTATGGACATGCACTTCCCCGACGTCCGCGGGGTGCAGCCCACCCGGCTCGACCGGATGCGGCGCGCCTTCGCCGATCGGATGACCCTGACCGCCGTGAGCCGACAGCGCGTGTACGAGGCGATGAACGCCACGTACATGCTCGCCAAGCCGATGAGTTCCATGATGGCGCCGGGAGTTCTGCTGGACGTGCTGCGCGGGCCGATCGACCCGCCGCTGGCCGAGCCCCCGCTGACCGTCGACGAACGTCGCCGAGCCGGTTTGTGAGGTCGAGCCTGTGAGTACGCGCGTTGTGGTGATCGGTGGCGGGCTGGCGGGAATGGTGACCGCGGCCGCGCTGCGCGGACGGTTCGACGAGATCGTCGTGCTGGAGCGCGACAAACTGCCGGGAGGCGCTGAGGCGCGCAAGGGCGTGCCGCAGGCCGTGCACGCGCATCTGATGCTCTCCGGCGGCGCGCGGGTGATCGAGTCGTTAGTGCCCGGGTTCCTGGACCGCATGTACGCGGAGGGCGCGCACGACGCCAATGCCCCGGGTGATCTCGTCACGATGATGACCGTGGGGTGGATGCCCAGGCGCCGCGGATCGCAGTTCTTCGTCGGCGCCTCGCGGGTGCTGCTCGACTGGGTCGTGCGCGACCTGGTGGCCCGCGATCAGCGAGTCCGCATCCACACCGAGAGCCCGGTCACCGAGCTGATCGGCGACGCGAGGCGGGTCCGGGGCGTGCGGGGGCCGGACGGTGTCCTGGAAGCCGATCTCGTTGTCGACGCCGCGGGGCGGGGGACGCGGGCGCCGAAGTGGCTCGGCGAGCTGGGTGTCGACGAGGCGCGGACGGAGGTCATCGACTCCGGATTGGCGTACTCCACCAGGATCTTCCAGGCCCCGGAGGCCGCGAGGACCCGCTTCCCAGTGATCAACGTGCAGCCTGACTCCCGGGTGCCCCTACCGGGCCGGGGCGGTGGGCTGCAACCGATCGAGGGCGGTCGGTGGATCGTGACGGTCTCCGGGACGCGCGGCGGCGAGCCGCCGACCACGGTGGACGGCTACACCGACTTCGTGAACAACCAGCTGCGGCACCCGATCCTGGGCGAGTTGATCGCGCGTGCCGAGCCGCTCACCGAGGTCCACGCGAGCCGTTCGACGGCGAACCGGCGGTACCGCTACGACGAGGTGGAGCTGCCGGAAGGCTTTGTCGCACTGGGGGATTCGGTCGCGGCGTTCAACCCCGTCTACGGCCATGGGATGTCGATCGCGGCGCACGGCGCGTTCGTGCTGCGCGCGATCCTCGCCGGGGGCGGGTCCACGCGGGAGGCGCAGCGGGCGATCTGCAAGGTCGGCGTCGGCGCGTGGCAGATGGCGACCGGACAGGACGTGCACTTCCCGGATGTCCGTGGGACTCGGCCGGGTCGGCTCGATCTGGCGCGTCGCGCCTACGTCGATCGGATGAGCCTGACAGCCGTTAGTCGGCCGCGCGTGTACGACGCGATGGTCGGGGCGTTCACGCTCGCCCGGCCGATGAGTTCGCTGATGGCGCCAGGAGTACTGCTCGACGTGCTGCGCGGGCCGATCGACCCGCCGCTGGCCGGGCCCCCGCTGAGCACCGACGAACGTCGCAGAGCCGGTTTGTGAGCTCGCGCGGCGTTGACAGGGGGTCGTTGCGCAGTCACGATGAGAGCGCTCTCGCATCGCAGCCGCCACGGCGCGGGAGCTGCCGCCTCGTGTGCTCGACCCCCGCACTCAACGAGGAGTGACCCTTGCGAACGAGACTGCTCTCGTGGCTGGCGGCGATCGCGGTTCTGCTTGGTGTGACCGCGGTTCCGGCCCAGGCCGCGCCGAGCCTGCTGCCGCTGACCGTCACCAACGACTCCGGCCGCGCCGACCAGGTCCACCTGTACGTCCTGGGCGTCTACAACGGCCGCCTCGGCCACGTGAACGCCGCGGGCTCCTTCACCCCGTGGCCCGGCGGCGGGAACCCGCCCGTGCCCGCGCCCGACGTGTCCATCGCCGGCCCTGGCCAGGGCGGGTCGAAGACGCTGAACATCCCGATCAACCTCGCGGGCGGGCGGCTGTACATGTCGTTCGGGGAGAAGCTGAAGTTCTTCCTCACCCCGGACGGCCTGGTGCAGCCCGCGCCGTGGAACCCCAGTGACCCCAACCGGAACATCCTCTTCGACTGGAGCGAGTTCACCTACAACAACGGCGGCCTGTGGCTGAACTCCTCGCAGGTGGACATGTTCAGCGTGCCGCACGCGGTGGAGGTCACCGCGAGCACCGGCCAGGTGAAGAAGACCGGCGAGCTGGTTTCCGGTGGCCGCGACAAGATCCTCGACGGACTGCGCAACCAGGGCGGTGACTGGGGCAAGCTCGTCCACACCCGCTCCGACGGCACCCGCGTGCGCGCGCTGGCGCCGCGCCTGGGCATCGAGTCGGGGATCTTCGGCGGTGGCTACTTCGACAGCTACACGAAGAGCGCCTGGAACACCTACCGCAACACCGATCTCACGGTGGTGCCGTACGAGAACGAGCCGGGCAGGAGGTTCATCGGCCGCACTGACGGCGGTGGAGTCATGCACTTCACCAACACCGCCGGGGCCCGCGTCGCGTCCTTCCAGGAACCCAGTTCCAGGGACATCTTCGGCTGCGACGGCAGGCTGGCGGCGCCGAACAACGACATCGGCGCCATCGCGAGAACCCTGTGCGCGGCGCTGCACCGCTCCACGCTGGGCTTCCTGCACACCCAGCCCACGGTGAACCCGGCGGAGTTCTACACCCGCGCGATCACCGACCACTACTCGAAGATCATCCACGCGAACATGGTGGACGGCAAGGCATACGGCTTCGCCTTCGACGACGTGGGCCACTTCGAGTCGCTGGTGCACGACGGGAACCCGCGTTCCGCCAGGGTGATCCTCACTCCGTTCTGAGCGGGCGGACAGCGGGCCCCTGGATCACGGAGCCGTCGAGCCCGAAGCGCGATCCGTGGCACGGGCAGTCCCAGGTCCGGTCCCCGTCGTTGAACGCGACGAGGCAGCCGAGATGGGTGCAGCGAGCGGAAACCCTGTGCAGCTCGCCGTCCTCGGACCGGTACGCCGCGACCGGGTGCGCTCCCTCCGTGGAGACCCTGGCCTCGCCGGGAGCGAGGTTGTCCACCACGCTGTGCGCCACCGCCGACACGTGGTCGCCCACGAACCGGGCGGCCACGTGGGCGTTGGCCGCGACCAGCTTCGGCACCGACTGCCTGAGGTTGAGCCGGAGCGGGTCGTAGAGGTGCTCGTACGGGTTCTCCACGCCGGTGATCAGGTCGTGCAGGAGCAGCCCCGCGAGGGTGCCGTTGCTCATGCCCCAGTGCGCGAAGCCGGTGGCCACCCACACGGTGCGCGTGCCGGGGTGGAAGCGGCCGATGTAGGGCAGTGAGTCCGGTGTGGACAGATCGTGCGCCATCCACCGGTAGTCCGGCTCGCCGATGCCGAAGCGGGTGCTCGCCCACGCGGTGAGGCGCCGGAACCGTTCCGCCACCGGGGCTCCCTCGTCGACCAGGTGCCCTTCACCGCCGATGATCAACAGGTCCTTGCCGTCGCCGTGCGGCGTGGTGCGGACGGAGTGGCCGGTGTCCTGGGCGAGGTACATGCCGCTCGGGCCGCTTCCCCCGTCGATCACCGAGGCCACCACGAGGTCGCGCTTCGGTTGCAGGCGCGCGAAGAACAGGCCGCGGTCGAAGATCGGGTAGTGCGTCGCGACGACCACGTGCTCGGCGCGGATCTCGCCCGCCGTCGTCTCGACGACGTTGGGCGAGCCCTCGGTCAGGCCGGTCGCCCGCGTCCCCGTGCGGATGTAGCTCCCGTCGCCGGGGATGTGCTGCGCCAAGCCCAGCAGCCACGTTCGCGGGTGGAACTGCGCCTGGTCCGGAAGGCGCACCGCACCCTCCACCGTGTACGGGAGGTCGAGATCGTTCACATAGGACGCGTCGAGCCCGGCGGTGACCGCGGCCGCCGCCTCGTCGTTGAGCTTCTCGTGCTCGGCGTAGAGGTAGTTGACGCGGCGCGACAGGTCGCAGTCGATGCCCAGGCTCGCGCTCTCGGCGAAGATCCACGCCATCGCGAGTTCCTGGCTGCGCGCATAGGCTTCGGCGACCTCCGCGGAGTACGAGGACAACAGCTTGCCGTAGATCGCGCCGTGCTGGGCGGTGATCTTGGCGGTGGTGTGCCCGGTGACTCCTGCGGCGAGTTCGCCCGCCTCCACCAGGGCGACGCGCTTGCCCGCGCGCTTGAGCAGGTAGGCGGTGGTGATCCCGGCGATACCGGCCCCGATCACCGCAACGTCCACTTCGGACGGATCGGGGCCGGCATCGTACGTAGGGGCGGACGTGCTCGATATCCAGTACGGGACGGACATGTCACCCCTCAGAAAACGAAGGCCTGCAAGATCACCAGCACTACCAGCGCCGCCGTCCCACCGAGGAGCACGCCGATCCACAGGCGGTGCGCGGCGGGACTGGGCGGCGGTTCCTCGCGGTGCGACAACCCGGACATGCCGCTCTCCGCGGGCGGCATCTCGCTCATGACCGGGCCTTCGCCGTCTTGCGGTTGTTGGCCTTCTGGATGGCCTTGACCAGTTCGTCCTTGGTCATCTTGGAGCGGCCTGGCACGTCGAGCTTCTTCGCCTGGGCGTAGAGGTGTTCCTTGCTGGCGTTGGCGTCCACACCACCGGCGGTCTTGCCGCTACGGCCACCCGAGCGGCGCGCGGCCTGCTTGTCCGAGGGGCCGTTCTCGTCCTTGGCCTCCCAGTGGTCGCCGACCTTCTCGTGGGTGTGCTTCAACGCCGAGAACGCGACGCGGTGCGAACGCTCTCCCTCGCCGTAGCTCTCCACCGCCGAGTCGTGCGCCTTGATCCACGTGCGCTGCGCCTTCTTCGATGAACGCTTCA
Organism: Allokutzneria sp. A3M-2-11 16; assembly: GCF_024213555.1. Classification (GTDB taxonomy): domain Bacteria; phylum Actinomycetota; class Actinomycetes; order Mycobacteriales; family Pseudonocardiaceae; genus Allokutzneria. The sequence continues at coordinate 28,697 of NZ_JANAVO010000019.1, forward strand.
GTGTCGAGGGCAGGGCTTCCTTACCGGGCATGACGTTCACCTCCCACGCGAGGGGATTCCCTGGGAGCCAAGCTCCAAACAAGCAGCGAGCACGTCCTCGACACCCACCGCGAGCAGGGCCGGATCCGGTTCCTCGTCGAACGCCGCGCCCCGCCGCAGCTCGGCGACGGTGAGCACGACGTGCGGCGACCACGGGGGCGGCCCCCACTGCCACACCGGCGCGGGACCGAACAACACCACCGAGGGAGTCGCGAACGCGTAGCTGAGGTGCGCGGTTCCCGTGTCCCCGCTGATCACCAGCGACGCCTCGGCGATCAGCGCGCACAGCTCCGGCAGGCCCGTCCGCCCCGCCGCACACACGCCGTGACCAGCGCTGCCGAGCACCTCCTGAACGAGCTCTTCCTCACCCGGGCCACCGGTGATCACGACCTCTCGGCCTTGGCGTGCTAGTTCGGCCGCCACCTGCGCGAACCGCTCCGGTGGCCAGCGTTTGCTGCCGTAGGCGGCACCGGGATGGATCACGACCGCGCCGGGGTATCGGCTGGGAATCACCGGTGGGTTGAGCCGGAAGTCGTTCGAGTCGGCCGGAATGCCGTGCGCGACCAGCATTTCGCACCAGCGCTCGCGCTCGTGGAGGTCGTCGCGCCACGGCGGACCGTCCCAGCCGTGGCCGGAATGCCCCAGCCGGAGCCGTGGCTCCAGCGCGTCGAGCACACGGTTGCTCTCCGGCCCCGCGCCGTGCAGGTTCACCGCCGCGAGCGGTCGAAATACCTTGGTGGACAAAGGCTCCAGGCCAGGTGTCGGCAGGAGCTGGTCGATGCACCCGGTCAGCTCGGCCAGCGGGGTGAGCCACACCGGGCCCGCGTAGCACAGGTCCTGGTCGGGCCAGTGCCGCTTGAGCGCACGCAGCGCCGGCACCGCGACCAGGAAGTCGCCGAGTTTCAATGCGCGCAACGCGATGATCATGGGTCGTCCTCTGCGGCCGAAAGGGGGGAGAAGCGGGCACGGAGAGTAGTAGTTCCGCCCCATGCGTTTACCCCGGATCGCTGCGGCAACCACCGTCAACATGGAACACGTGGCCGCTAGAGCGGTCCTCTTCGACCGCGACGGCACCCTGGTGGAAGACGTGCCGTACAACGGAAATCCCTCGTTGGTGCGGCCGATGCCGGGCGCGGTCGCCGCTGTCGCCGCAGCTCGCGCCGGGGGACTCGCGGTCGGCGTGGTCAGCAACCAGTCGGGTATCGGCCGGGGCCTGCTGACGTGGGACGAGGTCGGCGCGGTGAACGCGCGGGTGGAGGAGATCTTCGGCGGGTTCGACACCTGGCAGGTGTGCCCGCACGCGCCGGACGAGGGCTGCGGGTGCCGCAAGCCGGAACCCGGCATGGTGCTGGCGGCCTGCGCCGAGCTCGGGGTGCTGCCGGAGGAGACCGTGTTCGTCGGCGACATCGAGGCCGACGTCCTGGCCGCCGAGCGCGCCGGGACGCGGTCCGTGCTCGTGCCGACGCCGATCACGCTGCTCGACGAGGTCCGCCGCGCGGGCACCGTCGCCGATGATCTGCCAGCGGCCGTTCGGCTCGTGCTGTCATGAGCGCCCGGGTGCTCGTGGCGCGGTTGGACAGCGACGGCGATGTGTTGTTGGCGGGGCCCGCGATCCGCGCCGCGGCGACGGGTGGCCACGTCACCCTGCTGTGCGGACCGTCCGGCTACCAGGCCGCTGAGCTGCTGCCGGGCGTCACGGAGATCGTCGAATGGGCCTGTCCGTGGATCGTCCCCGACCCGCCGCCGGTCGACCCCGCCGAGGTGCGCGACCTCGTGGAGTTCCTTGCCGCGCAACGCTTCGACGTCGCACTGATCCTCACGTCGTTCCACCAGTCGTCCCTGCCGCTGGCGTTGTTGCTGCGGCTGGCCGGGGTGCCCCGGATCGTGGCGGCTTCGACCGACTACCCGGGATCGTTGCTGGACACCAGGTTGCGCCAAGAGGACGACATTCCCGAGGCTCAGCGGGCGTTGCAGGTGGCGGAGGCGGCGGGTTTCGCGCTCCCGGACGGCGACGACGGGCTCCTGCGGGTGAAGGCGCCGCCGAAGTACGAAGGACCGGACCGCTATGTCGTGCTGCACCCCGGCGCCTCCGTTCCCGCACGGGCGTGGGCCCCGAACCGATGCGCTGAAACCGTTGTGGCGCTGGCGGAAGCCGGACATCACGTGGTCGTGACCGGCAGTCCCGCCGAGAGCGAGCTGACCGCACTGGTGGCGGGTGACCACGGTGTCGACCTCGGTGGCAGGACGACCCTCGCTGAACTTGCCGGGGTGCTCGCGGGCGCGGAAGCCGTTGTCGTTGGCAACACCGGGCCCGCGCATCTGGCCGCCGCGGTGGGAACTCCGGTCGTGTCGCTGTTCTCCCCTGTGGTGCCCGCGAGCAGGTGGGCTCCCTACGGCGTTCCGGTTCGCCTGCTCGGTGACCAGTGGGCGGACTGTCGGGGAACGCGGGCCCGTGAGTGCCCGATTCCCGGACATCCCTGCCTGAACTCGATTTCCCCCGATGCCGTTGTCGCGGCAGTCGACGAACTCCAGGCGGTGACAGCGTGAAAGTCCTTGTCTGGCACGTACATGGTGGATGGACGACCTCTTTCGTGCAGGGATCGCACGAGTACCTGCTGCCGAAACTCCCCGATGGCGGCCCGTTCGGCGCGGGACGACTCGGTCGGGACTGGCCGGAGTCCGCACGCGAGGTCAGCCCAGAAGAGCTGCGCGACACCGACGTGGATGTCGTTGTGCTGCAAAGGACCGAAGAGCTGGAGTTGGCCGGGAAGTGGCTCGGTCGGCGCGTGCCGACGGTCTTTGTGGAGCACAACACGCCCAAAGGAGGGCGTCATCCGCTGGCCGACCGCGACGACCTGATCATCGCGCACGTCACCCACTTCAACGACCTGATGTGGGACTGCGGCAGCACCCCCACGACCGTTGTCGAACACGGTGTCGTCGACCCCGGCGAGCGCTACACCGGAGAACTCTCCAGGGCCGGTGTGGTGATCAACGAGCCGGTGCGGCGGTGGCGCGTGACCGGGACGGACCTGTTGCCGCGCTTCGCCGAAGCCGCACCGCTGGACGTGTTCGGGATGGGCTTGGACGGGCTCGCCGAGAAGCTCGGCTGCGATCGGATCACACCGGTCGGCGACCTGCCGACCGAGCGGCTGCACGCGGAGCTGGCGCGGCGCCGGGCCTACGTGCACCCGTTGCGCTGGACCTCGCTCGGGCTGTCGCTGATCGAGGCGATGCACCTCGGAATGCCGGTGGTCGCGGTGTGTGCCACCGAGGCGGCCAGGGCCGTGCCCGCCGAAGCGGGTTTCGTGTCCACCAGCGTGGACGAGCTGACCGCCGCGTTGGACCTGGTGCTGGCGGAGCCGGAGTTGGCGGCCCGGCTCGGACAGGGGGCGAGGAAGTTCGCGCTCGCCCACTACGGGCTCGCCGCGTTCATCGAGAACTGGGACCGGCTGCTCGGCCGGATCGCCAGTGACACCGCGAGGAGGTGACGAGATGAGAGTTGCCATGATCTCCGAGCACGCCAGCCCGCTGGCCGCGCTCGGCGGCGTCGACGCAGGAGGCCAGAACCTCCACGTCGCGGAGCTGTCCGCGGCGCTGAGCAGGCTCGGCCACGAGACAACGGTCTTCACTCGCCGGGACGACCCCGATCTTCCGGAAGTGGTGCGCACACCGCAGGGATACCGCGTCGTGCACGTCGACGCCGGGCCCGCGGAGCACGTGCCCAAGGACGACCTGCTGCCGTACATGGGGGAGTTCGCCGACGTGCTCCGGCGGCACTGGGCGCGCGACCGCCCGGACGTGGCGCACGCGCACTTCTGGATGTCGGGACTGGCGACTCTGCTCGCCACCAAGGAACTCGGCGTGCCGTTCGTGCAGACCTTCCACGCGCTCGGCGTCGTGAAGCGCAGGCACCAGGGCGCGGCCGACACCAGCCCGAGCGAGCGGATCTCGGTCGAGCGGCTGATCTGCCGCGAGGCCGATCGGATCGCGGCGACGTGCAGCGACGAAGTCTTCGAGCTGGCCAGGATGGGCGTTTCGCGGGACCGCGTGTCAGTGGTGCCGTGCGGTGTGGACCTGTCCATGTTCTCGCCGACCGGTCCGGCAGCGGAACGCCGTCAGCCGTACCGCATTGTCACCGTGGGGCGCCTGGTGCCGCGCAAGGGCGTGGACACCGTGATCTCCGCGCTGCCCATGTTGCCGGACACCGAACTCGTCGTCGCGGGCGGCCCGGAACAGCGGAGGCTGACGGGCGATCCCGAGGTGGGGCGGCTGCTCTCGCACGCTACCCGCCTCGGTGTCCGGCACCGGGTTTCCCTGCTGGGGCAGGTTTCCCGCGCCGACATGCCCGCGCTGCTGCGCTCGGCCGACGCGGTGGTGTGCACGCCCTGGTACGAGCCGTTCGGCATCGTGCCGCTGGAGGCGATGGCCTGCGGAGTGCCGGTGGTCGCCAGCGCGGTCGGCGGACTGGTCGACACGGTGGTGGACGGCGTCACCGGCAGGCACGTCCCGCCCCGCGATCCCCGTGCGCTGGCCCAAGCCGTGCGTTCGTGCGTCACCGATCCCATTCGTTGCGAGGAGTTCGGCACAGCCGGACGTGATCGCGCCGAATGCCGCTACTCGTGGGACCGGGTCGCAGCGGAAACGGCGCGGCTCTACGAGCGCACCCGGCCCGTCGTCATCCCGCAGCAGTCGGTGGGTGAGATGCGATGACCCGCACCCTGCCCGACCCGATCGCCCGCGACCACATCGACGCGCTGACGGTCACGTTGTCCGCACTGCGCAAGCAATCCAGCACTCTCGGCCGATGGGGTCGCGTGCTCGCCGAACGCCTCGACGCCGGAGCGCGGTTGCTCGCGGCGGGCAACGGCGGCTCAGCGGCCGAAGCACAGCACTTCACCGCGGAGCTCGTCGGCCGTTTCCGGGACGACCGGCGCCCGTTCTCCGCGCTCGCGCTCAACGCGGAGACGTCGAGCGTCACCGCGATCAGCAATGACTACGGCTACGAGCAGGTCTTCGCCCGCCAGGTCACCGCGCACGCCCGTCCTGGCGACGTGCTGCTGCTGTTGTCCACCTCCGGGCGCAGCCCGAACCTGTTGCGCGCGGCGGAAGCCGGGCACACCGCCGGAGCACTGGTGTGGGCGCTGACCGGCTCCACGCCGAACCCGTTGTACGAGGCGGTCGACGAAGCCGTCGCGCTGCCCGGCTCCACCAGTTCAGTGCAGGAAGCCCAGTTGGTCGCCGTGCACGTGCTGTGCGAGGCGTTCGAGGCCGCACTGTCCGAAGTGGACGCTCAGCGGAGGGTGTCGTGAACCTTGTCGTCGTGGGTGACACGTTGCTCGACGTCGACCTGGTCGGCACGGTGAGCCGAATCTGCCCGGACGCGCCCGCGCCCGTGCTGGACCTCACCGACCGCCGCTACCGGCCAGGCGGAGCGGGCTTGGCGGCAGTGCTCGCCGCGCGGGACGGCACCAAGGTTACGCTCGTGACGGCGCTCGCCGAAGACGAAGCAGGACAACGACTTCGCCGCGAGCTGAGTGCGGTCAACCTGGTCGCCGGGCCGTCGCTGACACCGACCTCGGTGAAGACGCGTGTTCGCTGTGCTGGACAGTCCTTGGCGCGAATCGACGAGGGCGAACCGGGTGCTGCGCCGACTGCGACCGATGAGATGCTCGAAGCCTTGCGTGGTGCTGATGCCGTTCTGGTCTCCGACTACGGCCGGGGGTTGTTGTGGGACAGGCGATTGCGCGCGATGTTGACCGAACTCGCGTCACGTGTTCCCGTCGTGTGGGACCCGCATCCGCGTGGGCCGGAGCCGATCCCGGGGGCGACGGTGGTGACTCCCAATGCCAGCGAGGCCGATCTTTCCGGCTCGGGGATCGCCGCCGCGCACCGAGCCACCCAGCGGCTGCGCGATCGGTGGTCGGTGCGCGCGGTCGCGGTGACGCTGGGGGCGGCCGGAGCCGTGCTCGATCAGGGCGGCCTGCCGCTGGCCGTGCCCGCGCCGACCGTGCCGGTCATCGACCCATGCGGGGCAGGAGATCGCTTCGCGGTCACCGTCGCCACCAGGCTGCTCGCCGGTGCTACCCCCGAGGAAGCCGTCACCGCGGCAGTCGGTGCCGCGGCCCGATTCCTGGCCGAAGGCGGAGCGGGCGCGGTCGGTGTCGCGCCGGTATCCATTGTGGACACGAATGATGCTCGCCGGGTGGCCGAGGAAGTGCGGACGCGGGGCGGCACTGTGGTGGCCACCGGTGGATGTTTCGACCTCCTGCACGCCGGTCACACGAGAACGCTGGCCGCGGCGAGGGCTTTGGGGGACTGCCTCATCGTGTGCATGAACTCCGACGAGTCCGTGCGCAGGCTCAAAGGTCCGGACCGGCCGATCAACCCCGAGCGGGAGCGCGTCGAGCTGCTGGAGTCGTTGACCTGCGTCGACGCGGTCGCGGTGTTCGGTGAGGACACTCCGGAGTCCATTGTGGACGCTCTCCGGCCGGACATCTGGGTCAAGGGTGGCGACTACCGCGCCGAGGACCTGCCGGAGGCGGCCGTGCTGAGCAAGTGGGGCGGTTGCGCCGTCGCGGTCCCCTACCACCCCGGACACTCCACCACCCGGCTGGCCTTGGCGCTGGCCGAGGCGGGATGAGCACGAGAGGACACGAGCAGTGCGAGTTGTGGTGACAGGAGGGGCATCCGGCCTGGGCGCCGCGGTCGTGGCGGCCGTGCGCGAAGCGGGTGGACGGGCGTTCGTGCTGGACAAGGCCATGAGCGACACCGACTTCGTGCCGGTGGACCTCTCGGACAGCCGTGCCGCCGAAGAAGCGGTGGCAGAGGCGGCATCGCGAGCGGGCGGGCTCGACGCGGTGGTGACAGCGGCGGGGATCGACAGCTGCGGTCCGCTCAGCGGAGTGTCCACATCGGACTGGGAGCGGGTGGTCCAGGTCAACCTCTTCGGCACGGTCGCGGTGGTCCGCGCCGCGCTACCGCACCTGGAACGCAGTCAGGGCAAGGTGATCACCGTGGCCTCCACGCTGGGGCTGCGCGCACTGCCGGAGGCGACGGCCTACTGCGCGTCGAAGTTCGGCGTGGTCGGGTTCACGCGGGCCCTCGCGACGGAGCTGGCCGGTCGCGTCGGCGTGACCCTGGTGGTGCCGGGCGGAATGCGAACCAGGTTCTTCGACGAGCGCGACGAGAAGTACCGCCCGCCGGACGAGAGCAAGCTCAACCCGCCGGAGAACGTCGCGGCGGCGATCCTGAACGCGCTCCGCCAGCCCGCGGGTTGCGAGATCAGGGAACTGGTGATCGCCCACGCCGAGGAGCCTTCCTGGCCCTGACGTACGGTGCACGCATGGCGCTTCATGTGATTGTCGGAGCCGGGCCGGTGGGTTCGGCCACGGCGCGGTTGCTCGCGGAGGCGGGGGAGCGGGTCCGCCTGCTCAGCCGGCGTGGCGGCGGCCCCGAGCACGCGGGGATCGAGCGCGTCGCGGCGGACGCGACCGCGGATCTCGATCGGCACGCGGAAGGCGCCGTCGCGCTCTACAGCTGCGCGGGCCCGGCGTACCACCGCTGGCCCGCCGAGTGGCCGCCGCTCGGCGCCTCCCTGGTGAGTGCCGCGGAGGCCACCGGCGCGGTGCTCGTCACCACCGGCAACCTGTACGGCTACGGCCAGGTCGACGTGCCGATGACCGAGGACCTGCCGCTGCGGCCGAACTCGGTGAAGGGCCAGGTCCGGGCCTCGTTGTGGGCCGCTCAGCGGGCCGCGCACGAGGCCGGTGTCATCCGCACGGCCGAGGTCCGCGGGTCGGATTACCTTGGGGCGGGCGCGCTTTCCCCGTTCAGCGCGCTGGTGCTGGCCAAGGTCGTCACGGGTCGGCGCGCGTCGATTCCCGCCGATCTGGACGCGCCGCACAGCTGGACCTACGTCGGTGACGTCGCCGAGACGCTGATCGCGGTCGCCGCCGATCCGAGCGCCTGGGGAAGGCCGTGGCACGTGCCCACCGCGCCGCCGATGTCCGTGCGCGCGCTCGCCACCCGCACCGCCGAGCTGGCCGCTGTGTCCGGGGTGCGGCTCACGAAGATGCCCGGGTTCGCGCTCCGGCTGGCCGGGCTGCTGAACCCCACCGCGCGCGAGATGCTTGAGGTGCAGTACCAGTTCCAGCGTCCGTTCGTCCTCGATTCCTCCGCCGCCGAGGACGCGTTCGGGATCAAGCCGACGCCGACCGACGACGCCCTGCGAGAAATGCTGTAGGCGTGCGGTTGAACGTCCGGCGGAACACGTCGATGAACGCGCTGGCCGAGGACCAGCCGCAGGCATGCGCCACCGCGGTCACCGGAGTGTCCTCGGCCAACAGGACCAGGGCGTGGTGCAACCGCAGCTGAGTGCGCCACTGCGGGAACGTGATGCCGAGATCTTCCTTGCAAAGCCGGGAAAGCGTGCGGTCGCTCGCGCCGATCTCCTTGCCCAGCTCGGCGAGTGCGCGGTTGTCCGCCGGATCTTCACGCAGGATCTCGCACAGGGCTCGCAGTCGCGAGTCTCTCGGAGCGGGCAGGTGCACCGGTTCCTGCGGTGAAACCCGCAACTGGTCGAGCAGAACCGCGCGCAGGCGACGGCGCTCCGGGCTGTCCTCGTGCGGAGCGTGGGTGTAGGCGAGGATCAGCTCGCGCAGCAGCGGTCCCACGCTCAGTACCGTCGGCTCCGTCAAGCGCAGCGGATTGTCCTTGGCGGGCAAGCCGATCAAGTGTAGTTCGAGTTCGCCGTGCGCCTCGTGGGCGTGCACGGTCCCCGCGGGCACCCAGATCGCGCGGTTCGCCGGAGCGACCCAGGAACCCGCGTCCGTCGTGATCGCCAGCACCCCGCGCGCGGCGTAGATGATCTGGTGATCGTCGTGGCGGTGCGCGTCGATGGTCGCCCTGGACGCCAGCCGCTGCGCTCGGGTCGGCGCCGCGGGCATGTGGCGGGTTTCCGTCATTTATTGGCAGTTTATCGAAAGCGCGCCACCGCTGTCCTTGGTTCCGTTGACGTCGTGAAACCCGTCATCCGGCTCGCGATCAGCCATGCCTGCGTGGACGTCTACCAGGGCTCCGTCGCCGCGCTCGTCCCGTTCTTCGTTCTTGAGCGGTCCTACACCTACGCCGCCGTCTCCGGAGTCGTGCTCGCCGCGTCACTGCTGTCGTCCGTGGCCCAGCCGTTGTTCGGCATGCTCACCGACCGCTGGGCGCTACCGTGGCTGCTCCCCGCGAGCACCCTGTTCGGCGGTGTCGGGATCGCCCTGAGCGGCGTCTCCGGTTCGTACCCCTTGACGCTGTTCTTCGTTGCGCTGTCCGGCATCGGCGTCGCCGCCTACCACCCCGAGTCCGCCCGCCTCGCCCGCATCGCGGCGCGCGGCAGCCACACCGGGATGGGATGGTTCTCGCTCGGCGGCAACATCGGCTTCGCCCTCGCGCCCCTCATGGTCGCACTTGTCGTGGCCCCCTTGGGTTTGCGCTTCACCCCGCTGCTCGTGCTGCCCGCGCTCGTCGGGAGCGTGCTGTGCTTGCCCGTTCTGGGCCGCGGTGCTCTCCCCGCTCGTATTGTTGTGGCCGGACAGGACGATCCGGCTTCGTTCGTACGGCTCTCGTTGGCCGTGGCCTGTCGGTCCATCACGTTCGTCGGGCTGAGCACGTTCATCTCGCTGTACGCACAGCCGCGTTTCGGGGTGGCCGGAGGTGCCGTCGCGCTGTTCGTGCTCTACCTCGGCGGGGCGGTGGGTACCGTGCTGGGCGGTCGCCTGGCCTCGCATTGGGACCGGGTTGTCGTTGTGCGGTGGTCGTACTTGGTTACCGTCGTCGCTGTTGCCGGGATTGTGTTCACGCCTTGGCTTTATGTGTTCGTGGCTTTGGCTTCTGTGGGGTTGTATGTGCCGTTCTCGTTGCAGGTGACGTTGGGGCAGGATTACTTGCCTTCTCGTGTTGGTACTGCTAGTGGGATTACGTTGGGGTTGACTGTGAGTATTGGTGGGGTGGCCAGTCCGGTTATTGGGGGGATTGCGGATTTGTGGTCGCTTCAGGTGGCGTTGGGGTTGCTTGTTGTGATGCCTGGGGTGGCTTGGGGGGTGGTTCGGGGGTTAGTGGAGCCTCGGGGTTGAGTTTGTGGGCTGGGCTTCCGGCGGGGCTGGGCTTCCGGCTTGCGTCGGTACCAGCGTGGGGTCGGCTTGACCTGGGGGCCCCTTGCGCGTGCCCTTGGGCCTCTCGGGGGCACGGGATGAAACCCCGGCCCTCGCGGAAAGCGTATGGCACGCGCACCCCAGGTAAAGCCGACCCATTCTCGTTGGCGGCTTGCTGTTTCGTGGGGGTTGCGTTTTCGGGCTTTTCGGGCGCCTGGGAATTCACTCCGTAGAGCCATGATCGACTATTATTGTGCGATAGAATAGGGACATGTTCCCTGTAGATCCCGACCATAAACTGATGGTCTCCTTCACCGCGATGGGGAAAGCGTCGGCGGACTTCGCGGTCGTGCTGATGGAGTATGTCGCTCAGCTTGAACTATGTGATCGTGAGTTCGCCGAAGAAATCCTCATGCGACTACTAGCGGTCTCGAAGACGAAGGCCGCCCGACTGTTGCAACGCGCAGAGGATTTGACCGGTCGCCCTGTGGTGTTGCGGGCGCTGGCCGAAGGCCGCGTCGACGAGGGGAAAGCGTTGATGATCGTCGACCTGCTCTCCACCCTCACCGCCGTGCACGCCGCGATCGCCGAGCAGGACTTCCTCGCCTTTGCCGAAACCCACGACTACACCGCGACACGTCGGCATGCGGTCCGGTTCATCGACAAGCTGGACCCGAAGGCCGCTGAGCGTCGCCATAAGGAGAAGCGCAAGGCTAGGTTGGTGGAGAAGATTCCCCAAGACGACGGCATGTGCCTACTGAGGATGTTCTTCCCCGCCCTGCAAGCCTCCCTGATCTACGACCGGATCGACCGCATCGCCAGAGCCCTACCCAAGGATCACCGGACGTTGGATCAGAAGCGTGCCGATGTGACGATGGATCTGTTGATGGGTAAGGAAACCGGCGCACCCCAAGGCCAGGTCACCGTCTACCTCACGATGCCTATGGGCTCCTTCCTCGGCCTCGACAACGAGCCCGCCATGCTCCACGGCTACGGACCGTTGCCCGCGAAGATCGCCCGGGATGTGGCGGCGAACGGGATCTGGAAGCGCATCCTGACCGACCCGGTTACCGGGATAGCCGAGGACGTGACGACGTATCGGCCGTCTGCGAAGCAGCGGGAGTTGATCCACGCCCGCTACCCCACCTGCACCGCCATCGGCTGCAACAGGCCCGCACACCGCTGCGACCTGGACCACTGCTGCCCCTTCGACGGCACGAACACCACCATCACCAACCTCCGCCCGAAGTGCAGGCGCCACCACCGGATGAAGCACGAATCCAACTGGAAGTGCGAGAACCTGCCGGACGGGCGGCATGTGTGGACGACACCGAACGGCAAGACCGCCGAAACGGAAGCGGAACCGATCGCGGAACCGGCACCCTTCTGAGCGGATTCCTTGTGGGACAAGGGACTCGTCCCCCGGGCCGGATGACCACGAGGGTGCGCGATATCGCTGGAGCCGAAGGGAAATCTACGAAAGCCGGTTACTCGGACATGCAGGCGTTCGTCGACGACACCAAACTGCTTCACCGAAGCCGACGATGCCCTGCTGTGGCTCCGCGAGGGAGACGAGCTGCTTCGGGAGTGGGCTGAACAGAACTCAAGGTGCGGGCAAGCGGGACAGCACGTCGGCGAGGACCTCGGCCACGGGGACATCGGCGACGAGGGAAGCGTCGTGCTCGCACCGGCCCAAGTCGTGGCGGGTGCAGTCGGTGCCGCAGACGGGGCAGCGAGAGGTCCACGAGATGTGCACGCCGTGCCGCGACCGCCCCGCCGGGCCCGCATTGATGACGTTGCCCATCCAGTAGATCGACACGGTCTGCGTCCCCACGGCGTGCGCGAGGTGGCGGGGGCCGCTGTCGTTGGCGACGACGACGGCACTGCTCGCGAGGACTCCGACGAGGCCGGACATGCTGAGGCCGGTCAACGTGCGGGCGGGGAGCCCTTCCAGCAAAGGGTGCTCCGACTCGGTGCCGATCACGACGACCCCGGCGCGCGAGCCGAGAGCGGTGATCAGCTCAGCGAAATGGGGCCAGCGGCGGCGGGGGTCGGTGGCTCCGGGGTGGACGGTCACTACAGGATGGGGGAGCCCGGACAAGTGAGCCGCAGCCTCGGTGAGATCGGCCTCGGTGACGGCGAGGGACGGCTCCAAGGCGGCGACGGGAGCACCGGCGAAACCCGCCACCTCAAGCCAGCGCATGGTCTCGTTCTGGAAGTACGTGAACGGTACGGGCCGGTCGAGGGCGACGGCGTCGGAGGTGTTCGGGCCGACAGTGCAGCGCGCGCCGAGCCGTCGCAGGAACGGGTTGGACCACCTGCCGCCGCCGTGCAGCTGGACGGCGAGGTCGAAAGGGGGCAGCGAAGCGAAGAACTCGCCCTCGGACTCCGGGGAAGGCAGGACGAGCACCTCGCTGACCGGGCCGGGGCGGTTGGCGAGGAGGTCGCGGTGCAGCGCGGTGCCCACGAGAGTGATCTCCGCGTCGGGGTAGGCCAGGGCGAGGGACTCGATGGCGGGCATGGCGAAGAACAGGTCGCCGAGTCCACCGCCGCGCAGCACGGCGATCCGCCGCACGTCCGGAACAGGGGCGCACAGAGGTCCCAGGGTGACGTCGGGCATGTTCTCGATTTCCCTTGGTGAACGGCGGCAAACGAAGTGTTCGCGGCGAACTGCGGGGTATTCCGGCCGCATGACCGACGTGGTGCACGCCAGGGTGATCGAGATCCGCAGCCCCGAAGACGGTTCGCCCGTGTGGGAGCTGCCGATGGCCTCTGAGAAAGATGTTTCGGACGCCTGCGCCGCTGCCAGGAGCGCGTTTCCGGGGTGGGCGCGCACCTCCGCCGCCGAGCGCGGGGCAGCCCTGCACGCCGCCGCGGCGCACCTGAGGGACCGCGCGGACGACCTGGCCCGGCTCAACCACGAAGAAACGGGGCGGGACACGGCAGAAGCCCGCGAAGGAGTCCTGGCCGGAGCCTCGACCCTGGTCCAGTACGCCGAGCTGGGGCCGCTGCACCGGGGCCGCAGCCTGCTGGGCGCGCACCAGGCGGTCGACATGATGGTGCCGGAACCGCGCGGCGTGGTCATCGCGCTCACGCCGTGGAACGACCCGGTCGCGGTGTCGTGCGGGCTGATCGGCGCGGCGCTGGTCACGGGCAACGTGGTGATCCACAAGCCCAGTGAGCGGTGTCCGCGCACGGGCCTGGTGCTCGGCGAAGTCCTCGGTGCCCACGTGCCGGACGGCGTGATGCGGACGCTGATGGGGGACGGCGACGTGGGCGCGCGGCTCGTGCTCAACTCGGACGCGGACGTGATCGCGCATGTCGGCAGCACGGCGACGGGCCACGCGATCGCCGAAGCCGCCGCGCGCACCGGGTCGAAGACCCTGCTGGAGAACGGCGGCAACGACCCGCTGCTGATCGACTCCGACGTGGACCCGGAGTGGGCGGCGGAACAGGCCGCGCTCGGCGCGTTCGCGAACTGCGGCCAGATCTGCACATCCGTCGAACGGATCTACGTCCACCAGGACATCGCGCGGCCGTTCATCACCGCCTTGACCCGGCTCGCGGTGGACACGAAGCTGCCGCCGCTGGTGGACCGGCGACACCGCGACCACGTGCACGGCCACGTGATGGAAGCTTTGGCACGCGGGGCGGAACGCGTTGCTGGAGGGGAAATCCCGTCCGGTGCGGGGGCGCAGTACCCGGCGACGGTGCTCACCGGATGCGAGCCCGGCATGGCGGTGCTCGCCGAGGAAACCTTCGGGCCCGTCGCGCCGGTGCGCGTGGTCCGGGACTTCGAGCAGGGCCTTGCCGAAGCCGCGTCCGGGCCGTACGGGCTCGCGGCGACTGTGCTCACGGATTCGGCCGAGCACGCACAGCGCGCGTGGCGGGAACTGCCCGTCGGCACGGTCAAGGTGAACGCCGTGTTCGGCGGTGCGCCCGGGGGAGCCGCCCAGCCGCGCGGGGCGAGCGGGACCGGCTACGGCTACGGGCCCGAACTGCTCGACGAGATGACCACCACGAAGGTTCTGCACATGGCGATCGCCGGAGGCCGTAGATGAGCAATCCCCGCGCACTCACGCCGGAACTGCCCCGGTCGCTCGCGGCGCGCCGTCCCCGGATCGCGGTGATCGGCGACGCCCTGCTCGACGGGTGGATGACGGGAAGCTGCAACCGGCTCTGCCGCGAAGCCCCCGCGCCCGTCGTCGATGTGTCCAAAGAGGACTTCGTGCCCGGCGGGGCGGCGAACACTGCGGTGAACCTGGCGGCGCTCGGCGCGGAAAGCCTTATGGTGACGGCGGTCGGGGATGACATTCCGGGTGATCGGCTCGTGGCATCGCTGCGGAGCGCGGGTGTGCGCACCGAACAGGTCGTCCGCGCGCCGGGCCGGATCACCACCACGAAACGCCGGATCATCGCGGGTGATCAGCTGATGCTGCGCTTCGACGACGGTGACCGCGGTCCGCTCGCACCGGACGTCTCGGCGCGGTTGGCCTACTCGGTGAGCTGCGCGGTTGCCGGGATCGACGCGGTGCTGGTCTGCGACTACGGGATCGGCGTGCTCGGGTCGGAGGTCATCGAGGCGATCAAGGCCGTGCGCGACAGCATCCCGCTGCTCGTCGTCGACGCGCATTCCTTGTCGCGTTGGCAAGAGTTGAAGCCGGATGTCGTGACGCCCAACGCGAACGAGATCGCCACGTTGCTCGGTGCCGCGCTTCCCGCGGAGGCGTCTGGCCGCTTGTCGGTGCTCGAACGCGAACGCGGCAAGCTCGCCAAGCTGACCGGCTCGCGCGCGATGATGGCCACGCTCGACCGCGACGGAGCCGTCCTGTTCGACGGTGACGAGCCGCCCCACCGCACCTGGGCGCGCCCGGCCCCGGACAACTTCACGGCGGGCGCGGGAGACACTTTCGTTGCGGCACTGACGATCGCAGCCGCAGCTGGTGTCCCGCTCAGCACCGCGGCGGAGCTCGCGCAGGCCGCCGCCGATGTCGTGGTGCACCGGCCCGGAACGGCGGTCTGCTCGTGGGCCGAACTCGCCGAACGCCTTGGCAGCGACCAAGGTGCGCTCTCCGAACCGCGTCAGCTGGCGAAGGCGGTGGAGGAACACCGCGCGGCCGGGCGGCGGATCGTGTTCACCAACGGGTGCTTCGACGTGCTCCACCGCGGTCATGTCGCCTACCTCAACCAGGCGAAGCGGCTGGGGGACGTGCTCATCGTGGCCCTCAACTCCGACAAGGGAGTCCGGCGGCTCAAAGGACCCGAGCGCCCGGTCAACACCGAATCCGACCGCGCCGCGGTGGTGGCAGCACTGTCCTGTGTGGACCATGTGGTGCTCTTCGACGACGACACCCCGGCCGAGCTGCTACGCGCGCTACGGCCCGAGGTGTACGCGAAGGGTGGCGACTACACGCCGGACATGCTGCCGGAGACTCCGATCGTGCGCGCGCTCGGCGGTGAGGTGCACATCCTCGACTACCTCTCCGACCACTCCACCACGGCCGTGATCGACCGCATCCGGACCGGTTCGTCATGACCGCCATCGACGTTCTCGTGCCGAGCCGCGATCGCCCGGCCGAGCTGGCGACCACGCTCGCCGGACTCGCCGCGCAGGACGGGCCGGACTTCACGGTGACCATCAGCGACCAGTCCGACGGTGAACCGGGCTACGCCTGCCCGGCCGCGTCGTGCATGGTGAGAGTGTTGCGGTACAAGGGAAAGCGGGTGTCACTGTTGCGCAACCTGCCGCGTCGCGGCCTCGCGCAGCAACGCGCCTTCCTGCTCAGCCGCGCCAGCGCGCCGTACGTGCTGTTCCTCGACGACGACGTGTGGCTGGAGCCCGGAACCCTGGACAAGCTGCACGAGGCGATCACCACGCTGCGCTGCGGTTTCGTCGGCAACGCCGTACAAGGTCTGTCCTATTTGGACGACGTGCGCCCGCAGGAGCTCGCGCCGTACGAGGAATGGCAGACCCCGCCGATCCCGGAGTCGGTCGAACCGGGATCGACGGAGTGGTCGCGGTGGACGCTGCACAACGCGGCCAATCCGACGCACCTCGCCCAGCGGCTGCGCCTGCGGCCGGGGGACTGGCGCGCCTACAAGATCGCGTGGGTCGGCGGGTGCGTGCTGTTCGACCGTGCGCAGCTGGAAGCGGTGGGCGGCTTCGACTTCTGGACCGAGCTGCCCGAGGAGCACAGTGGCGAGGACGTGCTCGCCCAGCACCGCGTGATGGCGCGGGCGGGCGGCGCGGGCATCCTGCCCAGCGGGGCCGTGCACCTGGAGGCCCCGACCACCGTGCCGAACCGCGATGTCGACGCCGCCCGCGGGCTTCAGCCGAGTGCCAACGCCACCAACCGGTCGTAGCTGCCGTTGAACGAGTTCTGGTCGATCGGCGTCGACGAGTACTGCCAGATCGTGTAGACGCGCCAGGCGTGCGGCAGCGTCCCGGTCGCGGCGGCGTAGCGCGCGACCCACAGGGGGTTGTTGTTGCTGAAGTCCCCGGCGTGCCAGCCCGTGCACATCGCCCACCAGCTCGTGCTGGTGTAGATCACCGGCCACCGGCTCGTGCGGTGGTGGTAGGTGTCGGAGAAGTCCTTGAGCCACCGCGTCATCGTCGGCTGGTCGAGCCCGTAGCACTTGTTCTCGCCGTACGGGTTGTACTCGATGTCCAGCGCACCGGGCAGGGTCTTGCCGTCCCGCGACCACCCCCCGCCGTGGTTGACGAAGTAGTTGGCCTGGTCGGCGCCTGAGGAACGGTCCGGCAGCGCGAAGTGGTAGGCGCCCCGGATCATGCCGACGTGGAAGGACCCGTTGTACTGCTGGCCGAAGTGCGGGTTCGTGTAGCCCGTGCCCTCGGTCGCCTTGACGTAGGCGAAGCGGACCCCGTTGTGCCAGTGGTGCGGCCAGTCCACATCGCCCTGCCACCGGCTCACGTCGATGCCGAAGACGGCGACGCCGGTCGCGGGGTCCACGGGCGGGGCGGAGCTGCGTGCGGCTCCGGGCTCCCGCCCCTCGTGCTTGGCGATCTGCGAGCCCATCGCGGCATCGCCGGGCACTTCTTCAGACAACGCGCGGATAGGACTACTGAGCGTCGCCGTCATCAGCATCGCTATTGCGAGCACAATTCGCGTCGAGACCGCCATCTGCACTCCCGTCGGTCATCAGGGTACGCGGATCGTCAGCATCACCCCATTCCAGTCGTCACGCAGAGTGGCTCACTCGAACTGGTTACGGGCGCCGTGTCCCGGCGGGTGCGGTCGATGCGTCCACCTAGGATCGCGGCTCCGCCGCCCACTGGTGCGCGCTGCCGCGGTGCACGGCGGCGTAGACCCGGTCCCGGAGCACGTTCGCTTCGGTGTCGGAGAGCGTGCGGTCCAACCGTCGCAGCACGATCCGGACGAGAAGGTTCTTCTGATCCGCACGCGCGCCGAGCCGTTCGAGCGCCCGCGGCGGCAGCTCCGCGCACGGCGTCTCCCGCACGATCTCCACCGACTCCACGCAGTCGTCGCCCACCGCGTCGCGCACACGATCACCCAGGTCCTCGGCGAGATCGTCGGCGTCCACCGCGACGGAGATGTCCCTGGTGATCGACGGCATCGCGGAGACCGGCCGGTAGGGGAGCAGGTCCAGCAGCTGGGGATCGTCGGAGCGGAGGATGCGGATATCAGGGATTCCCTTGCGCAGCATGAGCATCCGGTCCAGTCCGAGTCCCATCGCCAGGCCGCTCCACGACTCGTCCAGCCCGGCCCGCGCGAGCACTCGGGGATGGGCGAGGCCGCACTCCGCGACCTCAACCCACTCTCCATTGTGGACGATGTTGACCTGAAGACCGTCCACTGTGTACGGATGGGTGCGGGGCTCGACGCGGTGCTCGGCGCCGCCGACCAGGGCTCCGATCATCTCTTTCAGCGGGCCCAAGGGTTTCCGGCCGATCCGCCACAGGTCGAGCTGGTGCGGGGTCCCGGTGTGCAGGCGGTCGATGGAGTCCCGCCGGTAGACGATCCCCGGGCACACGAGCAGCACGTCGTCGGCCGGATTCGCCGCGAGCGCGCGCAGGGCGGACGGGATCATGGCGCTGGAATGGCTGCGCAGCATGCGATCCGGGTCGACGTAGCGGGTGTAGCGTGCGTCGCGGGTCACCGCTGCGGCGTCGTAGCCGAGGTTGTCGTAGTTGTCGGCGATACTGACCACGCGATCCCCGCGACACCATCGGACCTCGCATTCCCACAGGCGTGCGAGCACGTCGACGAGGTCGTCGACGATGAGCTGGACGGCGTGCGGACCCGTTGCGGGATCAGTGAGATCACGAATCGCGAGATCGCGGGCGAGCTGTTCCGAGGTGAGCATGACGGCCTCTTCCGAAGGGGGCGAGCGGGTGGCGACTCCCCCTGACCCGCGGGCTCCTCCGGTGGGCTCCGTCAGCGCGGCACGGCGCTGGCCCCACGACGCCCGTTCGGGGTCAGGGGGCCGGTAAATCGGCGCGCGAGGACGTTCACGTACGCGAGCGTAGCGTCCACTGTTCGGTCGAGGCCAATGGTTTGTACCGGTGCGCGCCGCGCAACGCTATGAATTGTCAGGTGTCGCGAGACTTCCTGGCCGAGCGCGTCGCCGCCCTGGTACCGCCGGGCCGCGTGACCGTGGGCACGACGGGCTGCGCTACCACCGCGGCCGTCCGCGCGCTCCTCGCCCGGCGCCGCGGTCTCACCCTGGTGACCACCGCGCTGACCCCCATCCTGGCGATCCGCGGTGGAGCCAAGGTGCTGCTCACCGGCGGAGCCGCACTCCGCATGCCCGTACACCAAGTAAACTGTGCCCATGCATCCCAACCGCCCCCAGACCCAACGTGAGGCGGCCTCAACCTAGAGATCTCCCGTTTCGTACTCATAGCGGGAAAAAGAGCGCTCCCATAGCCCGTTTTGAGTACGAAACGGGATATTGGGCTGCGCGGGGGGATGTGGTGGGGGTGAGTGTGGGGGGTGCTCGCGATCGTTGATGGCCGCTGGCGGGATGTGGGCTAGGACGGCACGGGGAGGCCGGGGGTGCTCTTGACGGTGGCCATGGCGAACTGGGAGTTGGTCCGCGCCACCCCCGGCAGGCCGGTGAGCTTGGCCATGTAGACCCGCTCGTAGGCGTGGAGATCGGGGACGGCCAGCCACAACAGGTAGTCGGGGCGCCCGAACATCCGCAGGCAGTGCGCCACCTCGTCGATCTCGCGCACGGCGGCCTCGAACGCCTCGATGGTGGCGTGGTCCTGGAGGGCCATCTCGACGTGCAGCAGCACGTGGAACCCGCGACCGATCGCGGCCGGGTCGATCGCGGCGTGGTAGCCGGTGATCACGCCGTCGCGTTCGAGTTGGCGCACGCGCCGCAGGCACGGGGAAGGCGACAAGCCGACCAGGTCGGCGAGCTCGATGTTGGCGAGGCGCCCGTTCTCCATCAGGTGCGCGAGAATTGCGCGATCTGTCTTGTCCACGGCACGTGATGCTACGGAAGGGCGCATCAGGGGCAGATTTGGCATCGCGTGCCCTCGGGTTCTTCCTAGTGTGACCAACCATGCTGAACTTGGACGAGGCGGAGCGGAAGAAAGCCGGAGAGCTGCTGACCGCCTTCTTCGACGACTACGAGCGCTCGATCCCCGAACGTCCCCTGGTGCCCGACGTGGACCGCGATGCCCTTGAGGCGTTGCTGGCGATTCCTGAAGAGGGGATCGGGGTCGAAGGGCTCTTCCGGGAGATCAACGAGAAGATCCTGCCGAATTCCACCACGGTGGCTCACCCGCGATTCCTCGCCTACGTGCTCGGACCGCCCAACGGCATCGCGCCGTACGCGGAGGCGATTGCCGCCACCATCAACCAGAACTGCAATTTCTGGCAGCTCTCACCGGCGGCGAGTGTGGTCGAACGGGGCGTGGTCGCGTGGCTCTCCGCGCTGTTCGGCCAGGGGGAGCACGCGGGCGGGATTCTCACCGAGGGAGGTTCCATCGCCACCCTCAACGCGATGACCGTGGCCCTGCACGCGCGACGCCCGCGTTTTCGTGAACAGGGCCTGCAAATGGGCGAGCGGATACTGGTCGTCTACACCTCCGCTGAAGCGCATCGGTGCGTCGACAAAGCCGCGGCGATTCTGGGCATCGGCCTCGACAACGTCCGCCGCATCCCCACGGACGACCAGTGGCGGATGCGCGTCGACTTGCTGGAGAAGGAGATCCGCGCGGACCGAGCGGCGGGGCGGGAGCCGTTCTGCGTCGTCGCCACCCCGGGAACGGTCACCAGCGGCTCCATCGACCCGATCGCCGACATCGCGGACGTGTGCGAACGCGAGGACTTGTGGCTGCACGTCGACGGGGCGTACGGCGGGCTTTTCGTGCTCTCCGAACACAAACGGGAGGAGTTCCAAGCGTGTGGCCGCGCGGATTCCATTGCCGTCGACCCGCACAAGCTGCTCTTCGCGCCGCTGGCCGCGGGTTGTCTGCTGGTGCGCGATCGCAGCACGCTCACGGACGCGTACGCGTTCTCCTCCTCGTACCTCACGGTCGCGGAGGACGCGCTGATGATCGACTACATGGACCACGGGCCCCAGCTGTCGCGCGGATTCAAGGCGCTGAAGATCTGGAGCGCCCTCCGGACTTTCGGTGTCGGAGCCTTTCGGGCCGCGATGGACCACATGCTCGACCTGGCTCAGTACATGGCCGATCTTGTTGACGCAGAACGAGATCTGGAGCTCATGGCACCGGTGTCGCTCACCGCGGTGTGCTTCCGGATGAAGCACGGAAAGCACGCCGCGGCATTGGCCACCCTCGCCGGTGAGGGCACGGCGCTCCTCGGACCCGCGAGCCTCGGTGGTCAGCACGGGATGCGTGCCTGCGTCACGAACTTCCGCACCACGCGCCACGACGTCGAGCAGATCGTCGCGCGCCTGGCCGACGTGGCGGGTCAGGCGCGCGACGACTGAGTCAGGAACAGGGGAGTCAGGAACAGCGGAGAACGACGGGGGAGTGCCGGTTGTTCGGCTGGCGCGTGTAGTGGCCCGGAATGGTGCCGTCGTCACCGACCTTGCCCAGGTACAGCGGCTCCGACGTGCGCACCACGGACTCGACGGTGGTGCTGCGCCACAGGATCGGCACCGCGCCCGCGTCGATCACGCCGACCACCAAGCCGCCGCGGTTGACGCTCTCGGCGCGGTTGCCCTGCGGCAGCACCTGCGGAGCGCCCGCCGCGTCCCACAGACCCGCGCGCCTGCTGTCGTCCTGGTACACGAAGGTGCCCGAGACACGACCGGCCGCGATCCCGGTGGCCTCCGCGCTCTTCACCCCGGCCGGAGCGCGCAGCGCGGTGGCCACGCCGTCGCGCCACTTGTACGAGGTGGAGTTGTACTGGTCGTTGGAGTGGCGGACCAGAATGGTGCCGTCCTCGTCGATGTCGACAGCCTCGACGAACCCCGTGGGCAGTCCCCCCAGTTCAACTGCGGTCTCTGGACGGTCAGCGGGCCACAGCACGGCCTTGCGGGTTCGGTCCGGCAGCACCGCCCAGCCGACCGCGTCACCCCTGTCGTTGATCGCGTTCGCGCGGCTGGACGTGGTGCCCGCGGGCAGCGGCAGCCGGGCCAGCGCGGTCCCGGCGGAGCGGAACGCCACCGACGAGTAGAGCTGGCTGGCATTGCCGACGATCACGCCGCCGCGGTTGACCTCGCGCGCGGTCAGGCCGTTCGGGAAGGTCCCGGGCACGCGGCCGTAGTCGGTGATCGTCGAGCCGCTCCAGCGCACGACGTGCTGCTCCGAACCGGCGAACTCGGCCGTGCCGACGTGACCACCGACCCCGTCGGCGGCGGTCGCGTCCGCCTGGACGGCCCCGGCGGGCATCGGCAGGGGAACGGGCTTCCACGCGCACGCCGCGGCCTCGGCGGTTCCGGGAACGGCGACCAGCGCCGCCGCCGTGACAGCCACCATCATTCGAGCGAAGTTCACGAATACCCCCTCAGGCATCATGGGGGGCTGACGCTAATGACCTCCTCGACCTCGGGGAATCCACAAAAACGTGAGTGCGCCTCAATAAAATGCGCGAGAACTCGAACCGCCTTGTCGCCCCATTTCCCCCGTGAAACCATCCGCCGGTGATGAACAGGGAACTGGCCGGAACCGTCGCGTTGGTCACCGGCGCGTCCAGCGGAATCGGCGAGGCCGTCGCCCATGACCTGGCCCAACGGGGGGCCACGGTGGTCGTGGTCGCGCGGCGCCGGGAGCGGGTGGCCCGCGTGGTGGCCGAGATCGAGGGCAAGGGCGGCCGCGCGTTCGCCGTGCCCGCCGACCTCACCGACCGCGACCAGGCGACGGCGGCGGTGCTGGAGGCGGTCAAGCTGACCGGGCGGCTGGACATCCTGGTCAACAACGCCGGGATCGGGTTCGTCGAGGAGGCGCTGGAGGCCGACCTCGACCGGTGGCGGCAGACCGTGGAGATCAACCTGCTCGCGGTGCTCTCCTGCACCCACGCCGCGCTGCCGCACCTGGTCGCCGCCGCCGAGGGACCGCGCGGCATCGCGGACGTCGTGACGATCAGCTCGGTCGCGGGCCGGATCACCGCGCCCGGTTGCAGCGTCTACGCCGCGACCAAGCACGCCGTCGGCGCGTTCAGCGACTGCATCCGCAAGGAGTTGGTCGGCCGCGTCAGGGTGGGACTGGTCGAGCCGGGCATGGTGGACACGGAGCTGACCGACGCCAGCACGGCGGAGTTCGAGTGGCTGCAACCGCAGGACGTCGCCGACGCGGTGTCCTACCTGGTCACCCGGCCGAGGCACGTCGCCGTGTCCGAGCTGCTGCTGCGCCCGTCCGCCCAGGCGCTCTAGCACCCGCGATACGTGAGTTGACGCGGTAACCGCATGACCCTACTGTCGTGCGCCGAACAGGTGGTAAATCGATACACTACCAAGGAGGCCACACGTCGTGAAGAAGTTCGCCCATGTACTCGCGCTGACCACGGTCATCAGCGGCACCACGGTGCTCGGCGCGACCACCGAAGCGCAGGCCGCCCCGACCTCCTGCTACATCAGGTTGATCGAGAACGGGACCGGGGCGGCATCGAACTGTCGCAGGGGTGACGGCTTCCACCGGATCACGATCACCTGCACGCGACCGGACAGAAGCGTCTACTTCCGCGACGGCCGGTGGATGCCGCCCTTGCCGAACGACAGCGCCGCGGTGTGCAACCGGCGGGACTGGGTGAGCTACCACGCGATCCAGAAGAAGAACTGAGTCACCCGGCCGAGGCACGTCGCCGTTTCCGAGCCGCTGCCGCGCCCGTCTGGATCTCGCCGCTGACCCGGTGGATCGTCCGGACGGCGTCGTTGAGCTTGGCGATGCCCGCCCGCACGCGCTGCGCGGCGGCGTCATCGGTGATCAGCGACTGGGCGGCGGCGAGGCTCAGCCCAGCGCCGAAGATCTGGGTGACCGTCTCGGTCAGCAGGCGCACCGTCGCGCCCTCGGCCGTGACCGAGGGCGAGGGGCGGCCCAGGAGCCGGGCGACGAGCTCACCGGCGAAGTGGCTGTAGAGCCCCATGAGCCGCAGTTTCCGCTCGCACGGCCGACCGGGGCGCGGCAGGTGCGTCGAGATCATGCCGACCAGCCTGCCGGTGTTGTCGACCAAGGGGGTGGACTGGACCGAGCGAACCCCCGCCGCGCGGAACACCTTGTGGTGCGGTGTGAACGCCGGGTCGCGGCGGACGTCGGCCACGACCGATTGGGCGCGGTGCGAGGCGGCGCGGCCGCAGACGGAACCGTCGTCGTTGTCGACGACCGCGAAGTGGTCGACGAACTCGGGGCCGAATCCGGCCTGGGTGACCAGCACCAGCGAATCGCGGCTCGGGTCGAGGAGCTGGATGTTCCCCGCCTCGGTACCCATGAGCGCCATCGCCCCCGTGAGCAGTTCGGGGAGCGCGGCGGCCAGGTCGGGGGCGTCGCGGAGATCGGCGGTCGTGTCGCGCGTCGGCCGGGACCACGCGGCAGGATCGTCGTAGGAGGCCGTGACGTGCTCAAGCGGCCTCGACAGATTCGTCGCCATGAGGACCTCACGCCTTCTCTCGGCGCATTCGCGGGTGGGGCCAGACTACAATTTCCGGCTCCCCGCCGACTCCGCCAACGCGCTGCGCATCAGGGTGGTGGCAGCAACCTCCAGTGCTGCAACCAGTCGGTCGAACAGGCGGCGAGCACCAGTGGTGTGCCCGCGCTGCCCGATCTGGCCTGTTGCAGGCACCGCTCGGGATCGGCCGCGGAGTGCAGGCGGTCCCACTGGACGGACTCGTGGTTCCAGTGCGGTTCGTGGACCCACTGCTGCGTGCGCCGCGCGTCGTCGCACGGCTGCCAGACGATCTCCGCCCCGCCGCCCGAGGCGAGGCACTGCGGGCCGCTGGAAGTGTTGGCGCGCAACGACAACAGACAGCTCTTGTACTCATCGTGCGGGTGGGCGTTCGCGTAACGCACGCCGAGTTCGGTCACTCCGCGCTGCATTCCCATCCGGGGCCGGTCCTGGTTGTTGACGAACATGCTGCTGTGGTGGTTGAGCACGGTGAAGCCGGGGCCGCCGCGCAGGCAGGGGCTGTTCTGCGCCAGCTCGGCGTTCGCGTCGCGGCTGTCGCCGCCCCACCACAGGTACGCGGCGCCGCCGAGGACCACGAGAACCATCGCGGCGGCGGCTCCGATCAGGAGGGCGGGCCTGCGTTTCGGCGCTACCGCGGTGCATCGGCCCGCGTGGTGCTCGACGCGCTCGTAGGTGCGTTGCCACGCGGTCAGATCGGCCTTGTCGACCGAGAGCAGTGACAGCATCTCGGCCCACTCGTCCGCCGAGGGAAGCTCGCGCCCGCCGAGGACGTTCTCGAACCACGCGGGGCTCTTCCCGAGCCCTGCGGCCACCCACGACGGCTCGCGGCCGGACGTGATCACCAACCACCGCAGCGCGTCGCCGAGTTCCGCCGGATGGCAGACGAGGTTGAGGTCGACGGCCTGCTCCGGAGTCCCTTCGGCTTCGGGCGTCTCCTCCTCGACGGGGGTGATGCTCGTGCCGAGTGCGACGACGACGCCCGTGCGCGAGGCGAGCCAGCCGTAGACCTGCCGTTCGATCTCCTCGGGAGCGTCACCGCGGTGGCGCAGGCACGCGCGCACGTACGCGTGGACGAAGTCCTGTCCGGGCAACGACGTCGGCCGCTTGTCGGTGGCGAACTCCGACAGCGTCGACGGGTGCAGCCGCGGTCCCTTGGTGTTTCGCACCGCGCGGATCATTTCCGCCCCGGTCGGATCGCCCACCTCGACGCGAAGATCTTTCAATCGCTGGCGGAATTCCAACACGAGTGTCGTCGGGGGTATCGGTCCTTCTTTATCGCCCACGGTCCGTTTCTCCCGGTGACTGCTCGGAAATGTGCCCTGACCTGCGTTCGAGGGCTCGAACGGGGTTCGGCGTTCGCGGCCACGGTAGCGCAGTGTGTTCACACCGAATGGATCAGTTGCTGTTCTGCACTCGGAGCGCGGCACCGGCCGTGCCGACCGGGAGAAAGGACGCAGCGGAAGTGGCTTCCATCAGTGAGGTGAAGAGCGCGATCGCGCGGGCGAACGAGCAGGCGGGGCAGGGCGCGCAGGGACTGGCTCAGGCATCCGCCAAGCTCGACGAGGCGATGTCGATGCTGAGCAAGGCCGCCGAGGGCGCGGGCAACGAGCTGATCACCCAGGCGCGGGCGGCGCTCGGCAAGGCGAAGTCGAGCATCGCGGACGCGCGCAAGGCGATCGCGCACTCGCAGGACTCCGCCCAGCGCTACGCCAAGTCGATCTGAGCCGCCGGTATGGACCAGGACCAGGCCGAGTACCTGATGACGCTCACGCGCGTCCACGACGGCCTCGCGCTGGCGCGGGGCAGCGCGCGGACCCGGCGCGGCGCGGCCGTGCCCGCCCAGGGCGTCGGCGGGCCCGTCGGGCACGTGCTGGGGATGCTCCGCGAGCTCGGCCCCGCCGAGGCCCTCGCGGACTGGGACCACGTCACCCGCTTCGCCGAGGCGGGCGCGCCGGGGCCGTTGCGGTTCGGCACCGCCCGCGTCGGGGTCGGCGCGGGGCGGTGCGCGGACGTCCCCGTGGTCGTCCCGCTGCTCGGCAGCGGGCACGTCGTGATCAACCCGCCGGACCCCTCCTGGCACGGGACGCTCGCGCACGAGTGCGCCGCCGAGGTGTCGGCGATCGTGGACAACCTCGTGCTGCGCGCCCTCGCGAGCACCCCGCCGAAGTCGTTGCTGGTCATCGGGGACCGGTTCATGCCAGCGTTCCTGGACCGCGACGACGTCTACGAGCAGCGGCTGGTCTTCGACATCGACCCGACCGGTCCCGGGCAAATGGACAACCTGCTCGCCCGGCTGAACGACGACGTCGAGCGGATCCGGCGGACGGGGCCGGAGCAGTGGCGGCTGCTGATCCTCTCCGATCTCGGCTCGATGCTCAGCGCACAGCACATGGAGGAGCTGGCGTGGTTGTTGCGCGCCGGGCCGGAATGCGGGCTGCACGCGATCCTGATCGACACGCCGGTGCCGCCGGGGGTGGTCGCCGAGACCGTCCACGTCAGCCCGCGCCGGATCCGCGCCTCCACGGCCGGACCGCTGCTGGACGTGCGGCCGGACGGCGTCCCGCTTCCCGGATCGCCCGCGATGGCCGCCCTCGACGAGCGACTGAGCCGCGGCGGTGTGCCCGCGACCGGCCTGCTGCCGGAGCACTGGTGGACGGAGTCCACAAAGGACGGACTGGTCGCGGACATCGGTGACGTCGGGGGAGCGGTGGAGCAGGTGCGGCTGGGGGACTCGCCGCCGCACGCGCTCATCGGCGGGCCGAGCGGCTCGGGCAAGACGAACTTCATCTACGCGCTGCTCTTCAGCCTGGCGACCCGGTACAGCCCGGACGAGGTCGAGTTCCACCTGCTGGACTTCAAGGAGAGCGTGTCCTTCGCCGCCTTCGCGCCGAGCGCCGCCGATCCCGGCTGGCTGCCGCACGCCCGCCTGATCGGGGTGAACATCAACCAGGACCGGGAGTTCGGCCTGGCCATGCTGCGGCACCTGGCCGAGCAGCTGCGCATCCGCTCCGCCGAGGTGAAACGCCGTGGGGCCAAGGACATCGCCGGTCTGCGCGAGGCTGACCCGGCGGGCCGGTGGCCGCGGGTGGTCGCGGTGATCGACGAGTTCCAGGTGCTGCTCGCCGATCGGGACGCGGTGACCGAGGAAGCCGCGTCGCTGCTGGAAGATCTCGCCCGGCGAGGGCGTTCGTTCGGCATCCACCTGGTGCTGTCCAGCCAGGACGTCTCCGGTATCGAGGCGCTGTGGGGGCGGCCCGCCCTGGTGGCGCAGCTGACCCTGCGCATCGCGCTGCCGGGGGCGACGCGGGTGCTGGCCGACGACAACGAGGCGGCCCTGGCCCTGCCCCGGTTCCACGCGATCGTCAACCAGCAGTCCGGTGTCCGCGGCCACGACCGCAAGGTCCGCATCCCGCACTTCGACGACGACATGCTTGCCGCGACCCAACTCCAGCTGTGGGAACGGCGCCGCGCGGATTCGCCGGAGCCCTCGGTCTTCGACGGTGATCACGTGCCCGAGCTGGTGTGCGCGGCGGACTACCGGGCACTGCGGCCGGTTTCGGCGGACCAGCGGGCGGCGCTGCTCGGGCGCACGTTCGACGTCGCCGATCGCAGTGCTCAGGTCGTGCTGAACGGTGCTCCCGGCCGCAACATCGCGGTCATCGGCACCAGGCCGGACGAGGTGCACGGCGTGCTGTCCGCCGCGACGGCGTCGATCGCGAAGCAGTGCACGGTCGCCGACGCGCGGTTCACGGTGGTGTCCGGTAGTTCCGACAGCATCGCCGTCGACCTCCGTGACCTGCTCTCGGCGCACGGTCACCGGCCGGATTTCGTTGCGCGGTCGGACATTCCGGCCTTCTTGAAGGAACTCGCCGAGCCCACCGCACCGGGTCCGCGCCACTACGTCGTGTTCGTCGGCGTGGACGCGGCCCATTCTGTTCTGCGCCAACCCTGTTCGGATTCAGCCACCGGACACGAGCTGCTGCGCCAGATCCTCGCCGACGCACCGGAATCCGGTGTGCACCTGGTGGGCTGGTGGCGCGGAGTGCACCGGCTCAAGCAGGACCTGTCCGACTTCGGCTCCCAGATCGACGACCAGATCGGGGTCTGGGTCGCGTTGGACGTCCACGGCGGCGAACTGTCCGGCCTGCCAGGAGCCGACCTGGTCACGTGGCATCCCCAGCCGAGGCGCGGGTTGTGGTTCGACCGCGCCGCTCACAACAGGCCCCGGCCGCTCGTGCCGTTCGCACCGGCCCGTTCAGGAGAGTCCCGATGAACCCCATCGAGCAGTACCGCCGGGCCATGACCGAACTGGGCGCCGCCGACGAGGTCGCCCAGGTCGACCAGCGGGTGGAGGGCCTCTGGGCGCAGGCCGTCGCGGCGGCCCAGCCCGCGCTCGACGAGCGGACGGCCGCGGGGCTGCCGCCCGCGGTCACCCCCGACCTGACCGCCCCGGCCGGTCTCGACATCGGCTCCCACCTCGACGAGATCGAGCGCTTCATCACCGGCGACGTCGGGGAAACGCCTGAGAACACATGGGATTCGCCTCGTCTGCTGGGAGCGGTCTGGCTGGGCGCCTGCGTGTTCTTCGCCCTCGTGCTCGGTCTGACCGTGCGCGGTGCGGCGGTGGTGCCTGCCGTCGTACCCGCGATCATCACCGGGCTGGTGCTGCTCGCGCTCGGGCCGGGCCGGGTCCCCGGCTGGATCTGGGCGATCGGGCTGATGCCGTTGGCGCTGCTGATGGCCAGTGGTTCACCGCCGTCCAGCACCGAGCTGGTGCGCGCTGAGCCGCAGTGGTTCCTCGGCGTGGTCTTCGTGGTGCTGGTGCACGGGTTCGCCCGGCTGATGCGGGCCGCCGACGAGCAGCGGCTGGGCGGATTGGTGAACAAGGGCAAGACGATCACCGACTCGATGGTGATCGCGATCGCGCGACGCCCGTTGGAGATCGAGGTCGTCGCGTGCATGATCGGCGCGGCGTACGGCTCGGACTCGGCGGTGCTGGTCCTCGCGTCCCTGGTCGCCTTGTTCAAGCGAGGGGCGTTGACCAGCGCCGTGGCTGCGGGGGCCGGGCTGCTGATCTTCATGGTGAACTTCCCGGGCGGCGACTGGGCGCACCGGATCGTGCTCGTGGCGTTCATCGCGCACTGGGTCCGCGCGATGCTCAGCGCAGAGTGGAAGCAACCGTTGACCCGCACCGAGTGGATCATGGGACGCGTCGGGCGAGTGGGCCTCGCCGCGGTTCGCGGGGCCCAGGGGATTCTGCCCGCGCCGACGACCTGGGCGGTCTCCGCTCCCCAACCGACTCGGCCCGCGCAGACCTCGAAGTACCCCGATGGGCAGTTCGGCCGCCACTGCCTCAACTGCGCGGGCGAGACCCCGCACGTCTCGGGCGGGCTCTCCATGCCGTACTGCGTCCAATGCGGCAGCAAGGCCGCCGGTGGCGGGCGCGGTGACCGGAACTTCCCCGACTACTGCGCGTCGTGCGGCGGCACCACGCCCCACACCTCGCGCGGCTGCGTCGTCTGCGGTGGCTGATCGATGAGCCTCATCACCGAGAGCGCCGACACCATCAAGGGTGCGGTGATGCGTGTGCGCACCGCGAAAGCGCGCCTCGCCAAGAGCCGGAAACAGATCGACCAGTACCGGTCCGTCCTCGTGATCGTCCACAGTGGATCGAACGAGCGGATGCAGTCCGCGGTCATGCAGTGCTTGCTGGCGCTCGGCCAGATCCACGCCGCGTACAAGGACCTCGTCCGCGCCGAAGACGCGATGCTGGCGTACCTCGATGCCTGCGGGGTGTCGATGGCGGCTGATCCGACCGTGGAGAACGCCATGGACGCGGCCGAGAAGACCGCGCAGACCACGCTGTCGCTGATCTCGAACGACCAGACCTACGACCCACCACCGATCTACGAGGAGGTGACGGTCCACAACCCCGCCACCGCCGAGTTCGGCCCGGAACAGGTGATCGGACAGCTGGCGCTGACCCTCACCTTGATCACCATCAACTGCGTGACGAAGGCGGTGCAGATCATCAATGCCCGGAAACGACGCTGACCTCCAGCACGTCCTCGACCAGCTGCGCCGCGGCCGGACCTCCGCACTGGAGGAGTACTGCGGGCGCCAGCACCGATCGGCCTACCCCGGCGACGCGCTCGTCACGCGGGCCCTCGCCGAGGCCGCGCGCGGGCGCTGGCCGGAGCTCGACCGCGCCGCGGTCGCCGACTTCGCGCGGGGCCTCGCCGACCGCGACCTCGGGGTGACGATCTCGGCGCTGTTCGCGGAGGCCGTGATCCGCTCCGCGCTCGGCGAGACCCACCTGACCGCGGAACTGCCGGTGGAGTACCGCTTCCCGTGGTCGATCGCGCTGATCAACGCGCTCGAAGGAGATGGTGAGTGATGTACGAGCGACTGCCCGAGCACGTCCGGCACCTGGTGTCCCAGTGCGCGGTCCAGCAGGCGTGGGAGATGTCGGCGAGCAAGGTGATCGCCCCGTTCCTGCCGTCCGCGCTGCCCGTCCCCTCCTCGCTGATCGACCGGCTCGGCCGCATCCACGTCTCGGCCGGGGGACTGGCCATCGACCAGAAGAAGGTGGTGCCGTGGAAGGACATCCGCGAGATCCACACCCGGCCCGCCTTCGAGGTGGTGACCACGTCGATGATCGACAAGGCGGTGCAGCGCGCCACCTTCGTCCTGCCGCCGATCCCCGGTGCGCGCAAGGGCACGGACATGGTCGCGGGCAAGGCGAAGGAAGCCGTCCTGTCGATACTAAAAGTGGCCCTGTCCGGCTCCTCGGTGTCGTTGCAGTTCGACCTGCCGATCCGGATCGTCCACCGGCGCAGGCTGCGCACGCACGAGATGAATCCCGGGCTGCTCTCCCTCGCGTTCCTCGCGCTGCCCGGGGTGTCGGACGGCCTGCTCAGCGCGGCGCAGTCGCACGGCCGCTCGATCATCCGCCACCCCGCGACCACCACGCCCGGCACCGACCGCGCCGCCGAAGCACTGCGTGAGCGGGTTCGCGGCATGACGGCGCGCCTCGGCACGCAGCCACCACCCCCCGAACTCACCGCCGCTCCCGAACCACCCACCCCAGAGCCCCCAACTCGACGCACGCGCAACCAGTACGGCTAACCCTGTCCTGCAAGCCCTCAGGTACGCCGGTCTTCAAGTACCCCCAACCCTCGCCCAAGCGGTCTTTAACGACAGCAAACCCTCGGGTCCGTGTTGGGGTTGGGAGTGGTTAAAGACTTCTGGGAGGGGGTTGGGAGTACTTGAAGACACCCCAACCCGGGCGGCATCGTCACCGGGACCCTCAGCTCAACCACATATCGGACACGCACTAGCCCGACACCCGCCCAGCCGCCGTTTTCCGTTTCGTACTCATAACGGGTTTTGGAGCGCTCCATTTCGCGGTATTGAGTACGAAACGGGGTTCTCTAGACCACTTCGGCCACTGATGGGGGAGTGGGAGGTGCTCACAGTCTAGCCCCTCACGTGGTTCGCCGAGTCGTGGAGGGCTTCGGCGAGCTCGGCCGGAATCGTGGTGCGCGCTGGCTTTCCCGCGACGAAGACCGACTCGACGTTGCCGGGATGCGCGGAGGTCACCACGGTCTCGATCGGGTCGTGCTCGCCGCCGACCAGGTTCGGGTCGGTCGCGCGCAGCACCACCAGGTCGGCCGCCTTGCCCACGGTGAGCGAGCCGACGTGGTGGGCCATGCCCAACGCCGCCGCACCGTCCACTGTGGCCAGTCGGAGCGCGTCCGCCGCGGCCAGCCCGCTGGTCTGGAGGGTCGCGCGCATCAGCGAGAACATGTCTCCCGCAACGGTGCTGACCACGTCGACGCCGAGCCCCGTCGTGACTCCGTGCGCGGTGAGGCGATCGGCCATCGGAGCGCCGTGGCCCATCCGCGCCTCGACAGCCGGGCAGATCGAGACGGCCGCGCCCGCCGCGGAGATCAGCGCGAGTTCGTTGTCCGGCAAGGAGTTCCCGTGCACGAACGTGATGTCCGGAGTCAGCAGTCCGGCGGCGCGCAACGCCTCGATCGGGTGCTCGGCGACCGGGCCGCTGCCGACGTGGGCGTAGACCCGCAGGCCCAGTTCCTCCGCCAGCGCCCACTCCGCGCGCACCGCGTCCATCGGCGAGTACGAGGGGCCTGACGCCGCGAGCGCCATCGTGACCAGGCCGTCGCCGGTGAAGTGCTCGGTGTGGATCGCGCGGACGTCGTCCGGACCGCCTCCGCCGCCGAAAACCGGCTGCCCGTAAGCGAAAACCGCGCGGACGCCGGACTCGCGCAGTGCGCGGACCGAGGCGTCCGCGTGCGCCTTGGTGTAGGCGATGTGCGCGTAGTCCTGCACCGTCGTGACGCCGGAGGCCAGCGCCTCGATGGCTCCGGCGAGCGTGCCGTGGAAGACGTCGTCCGGGCGGAACCGAGGCGCGATGCGGCCCAGTACGAGGTCGAGGTAGCCCATGAGGTCCATGTCGGCGGTGCTGCCGCGCAGGGCGGTCAGCCACGTGTGCCGGTGGGTGTCGACGAAACCCGGCAGCACGATGCGGCCGGTGCCGTCGACGACGGTCCGGCCCGCGCTGGGTAAGCCCCTGCCGACCGCGGCGATGCGGCCGTCCTCGACGAGCAGGTCGTGGCCGGGCAGTACCCGCGGTGCGGGCGCGGTGTCGATCAGGGTGGCGTTCTGGATCAGCATGCGGAGGTACTTTACAGAAAGCTTTCAAAAAAGCTATCGGGATGTCGAATATCGTGGCCGGGTGAGCGACAGGGTGGACCGGCTGATCGCGTCCTGGCAGGTGGAGCTGCCTGAGGCGCTGGGGCCGACATCGGAGCTGGTCAAGCGCGTGATGCTGTTGGCGGGCGACCTGGACGCGGCCACCCGGCGGGAGCTGCCGGAGTTCGACCTGACCACCGCGGAGTTCGACGTGCTGGTCGGCCTGCGCCGCTCCGGCCCGCCCTACCGGCTCAAGCCGAGCGAGCTGGGCCGGTCGCTGCTGCTCTCCAGCGGTGGCACCAGCAACATCATCACCAGGCTGACCGCCCGCGGGCTGGTGCGCCGGGAGAGCGATCCGGACGACGGGCGCGGCACGCTGATCGTGCTCACCGAGGCGGGCAGGGAGCTGGCGGAGTCGGCGGTCCTCGCCAACTCGGCCGCCCACGCCGAGGTCTTCGCCGCGCTGCCGGAGGAAACCCTGGAAGCCGCCACCGCCGCCCTGCGCGAGGTGTTCGCCGTCCTGGACAACTCCCGCAGGCGCTAGCCCCCGCCCCGCGTTTTCCCGTTTCGTACTCTTAACGGGTTTTGGAGCGCTCTAATCCACGGTATTGAGTACGAAACGGGGTTCTCTAGGCTGCGCGCGCGGATGTTCGGGGGAGCGTGGGGACGATGGGGTGGCGGAGACGAGTGTAGGCGGTGTCGGGAGTGCTGCTGACCAGTTACGGGGACGCGGGCTCGACGGGCGCTAGCCGACGCAGGCCGCGGACCTGCTTGCTGCACAAGGCGAACAGGGTCGCGACCACGATCAGCGCGGCGCCGGAGAGCAGCACCGGCTCGCGGCCCCAGTGCTCGGCGAGCGGCCCGACGGCCATCTGCCCGAGCGGCACCGCGATGATCGAACCGAGCACGTCGTAGGAGTAGACCCGCGCGAGCTTGTCCGCGGGCACGTTCTCCTGCATCGAGACGTCCCACGCGACCGCGCCCAGTTCGATGGCGCCACCGGTCAGCATCATGACGATCACCAACAGCACCAGGTTCGGCGCTTCCGCCAGCACCAGCAGCGGAATCGCGTTGCAGAGCACCAGGGCGACGCCGATCGCCAGCGCCCGGTTCGGCCGCCAGTGCGCGGCGAGCACGCCCCCGAGCACCCAGCCCGCGGTTTCGGCGGCGAGCACCAGACCCCAGCCAGCCCGGCCGAAGGTCTCGTCCGCGATGGCGGGCCCGAGCACGAAGATCCCGCCGGACGCGGCGGCGTTGACGATCATGAACTGGAGCACGACCACCCAGAGCCACGTCCGCGACCGGAACTCGCGCCAGCCCTCGGCCAGCTCGGTGAACGGCCGCGACCTCCCGGACCGCTCGACGGGCGCGGTCCGCAGGCGCCGGTAGGCGAGCGCGGCGACCAGGAACAACCCGGCGTTCGCGCCGATCGCCCAGCCCGAGCCGAACGCGGCCACGAGCACCCCGCCCGCCGCCGCGCCGGCGAACCGGCCCGTGTTGGCCAACATCCGGTTCAGGGCGTTGGCCTGCTGGAGCAGCGTCGTGGGCACGGTCTGCGGGACGATCGACGAGGACGCGGGCAACGCGATCGCCGACACGGCACCGTTGGCCACGCTCAGCCCGAGCAGCAGCGGGATGGACGCGAACCCGCCGAGCACGCTCACCGCGATCGCGGCCTGCGTGAGCGCCGCGGCGGTCTCGGTGCCCTGCAAGATCACCGAACGGGGGAGCCGGTCGGCGAGCACCCCGCCGAAGAGCACGAGCACCATGTTGGCCAGCGAGCGCGCGCCGACGACCAGCCCGAGGTCGATCGCCGAGCCGGTCAGGTCCAGCACGGCGAACGCCAGCGCGACGGGCGCGACGGCGTTGCCGAACTCCGCGAAGGTGCGCCCGGTGACCAGCCGCCGGAAGTCGGGGTGGCGCAACGGCGCGGTCACTGCTCTGGCCTGGGACATGGCGGTGAGCCTCTACGCGGCGTCAGCCGTGGTCAACTCGATTTAGCTGAACAATCCCAGCCGGTCCTTCGGTAGCGTCGGGGCCGTCATCGGCGCGGCGTCGGTGATCGGTTCCGCCTTGCCGCACAAGCGCTTCACGGCGTCCGGCGGCACGCACCTCGCCGGGAACACCGCCGAGGCCGCGCGCCGGGTCAGCGTCTCCACCGGCGGCTCCTCCGCCGAGGCCAGCAGCACGACGTTGTCGAAGCGGCGCCCGCGCAGCACTCGCGGCTCGGCCAGGAGGAGCACGTGCTCGAAGGCGGTGAACAGGGTGGCGGACAGGCGCTTGGTGAACTCAAGGCCGGGGCCGTCGAAGATGTTCGCGACCAGGCTGCCGGAGGAGCGCAGCACCCGGGCCACGTCCGCGAAGAACTCCACTGTGGACAGTGCGGAGGGCACCGAGTCGCGCTCGAACGCGTCCAGCACCACGAGATCGGCCGATCCGGCGGACCGCGCGGCCAGTCCGGCGCGCCCGTCGCCCGCGCGCAGGCCCAGCCCCGCCACCTCGTGCAGGCGGAACTGCGACCACACCAGCTCGACCAGCTCCGCGTCGGCCTCCAGGACCAGCTGCCGCGAACCCGGCCGCGTCGCCTCGACGTAGCGGGGCAGCGTGCAGCCCGCCCCGCCGACGTGCACGGCGTCCATCGGCGCGTCCGGCTCACCGAGGCAGTCGATCACGTCACCGATCCGGCGCACGTAGTCGAACTCCAGGTGCGTCGGATCGTCGAGGTCCACATAGGACTGCGCGACCCCGCCGACGGTGAGCAGCCAGCCGTCCGGCCGGTCCAGGTCGTTGAGCAGCTCCGCGGTGCCGAAGCGGACCGGGTAGCTGCCGGGGATCGGGCTCATCGCGGGGAATCCTAGAGCTTGCCGACGAGCGCGGTCGCCATGGCGCGGTCCACGAGCGGCAGGCGCGCCAGCTTCAGCGCCACCCGGCGCGCCCACAACCGGGGCCGCGAGTCCGGCAGGAACCACCGCGTCCCGCTGCGGGCGACGCGCTGCTTCTCCTCGACGACGGGACGCCACCGGCGCTCGTAGCCCGCCAGCGCTTCGGCGATCGTCGGCCGCGCGTGCAGTTCGTCGGCGAGGAGGCTGCCACCCGCCAACCCGAGCGACGCGCCCTGTCCGGCGAGCAGCGACACGGCGTGGCAGGCGTCGCCGATCAGGACCACCCGTCCTTCGCTCCAACGGGGAATCTCGATCTGGGCGACCTGGTCGTAGTAGATCTCCTCGGGCGCCTTCGCGAGCGCGCGGGGCACCAGCCAGCCCATCGAGCCGTATGCCTGGCGCACGGCGGCCGTGGGGTTCTCCGGTCTGGTGGGATCGGCGGTGCGGTGCACGGTGAACACGGCGACCCGCCCATCGCGCAGCGCGTAGAGGCCCATCTGCCGGTCGACGGTGTCGGTGAGGCAGAACCCGCCCTCCACCGCGGCCCGGACCTCGGCGTCGTCGAAGGTGTACGCGGCCGTGTGGAACCCGAGGTACCGCAGGAACTCCCGCTCCTCGCCGAAGATCATTTCGCGGACCGAGGAGTGGATCCCGTCGGCGCCGACGAGCAGATCAGCTTCCATCGTGGTGCCGTCCGACAGCTCGACGGTGACGCCGTCCGCGCGGTTGTCCACGCTCGTGATCGTCGTCCCGAAGCGCAGCTCCGCCTGGAACGCTTCTCGTAACGCGAGTTCCAGGTCCGGCCGCATGATGCTGACCAGTCCGCCGTTGACGGCCTTGGCGAAGCGCCTGAACCCGAGCGACGCGCGCACGCGGCCGTCCTCGTCGACGTAGCTGGCCCGGGGGACGCGGTAGCCCAGCTCGTGGAGCCGGGGCAGCAGCCCCATGCGCTCCGCCGCCGCGTACCCGGACCCGAAGAAGTCAATCATGTAGCCCTGCGCGCGGGGGCCGGGCGCGCGCTCCAGGACCACGACGTCGTCACCGCTCGTGCTCAGCCGGACCGCGAGTGCCAGCCCGGCGATACCGGCGCCGCAGATCACCACCCTCATGACCGCACCGCCACGAGTCGGCGCAGCACGGTCGCGGCGGCCTCGGGCTCGGGCAGCAGGGCGCGGTGCAGCAACAAGCCGTCCACCGTCGCCGCGAGCACCGCCGCCGTGGCCTCGGGGTCGGCCACGCCGTGCTCGGCGAACCACGCGGCCAGGCGCGCCCGGAAGTCGGCGAGCACCTCGCCCACCGCGCCGCGCAGCTCGGCGTCCCGGGTCGTCGCGAGGAAGGTTTCGGTGACCAGCAAGGACATCGGGTCGCTCCCGGAGTACTCCGACAGCGCCGTCAGCATCCCCTCGACCGCCTCCTCCGGGGACTTCGCCTGCTCCAGCAGCGCGCCGAGATCGTCGACCAGCCGCGTGAGCGCGCCGATCGCGGCCTCGCTCAGCAGGGCTTGCAGCGACGAGAAGTGGTAGTGCACCAATCCCGGCGTCACCCCGGCCCGCTCCGCGAGCACCCGGGTGCTGACCCCGGCCCAGCCCAGCTCCACGATCAGCCCCGGCGCCGCGCCGGTCAGCCGTTCGCGCACCCGCGTTCCCATGCCGCCTCCCGATGTTGGGCAAGTGCCTTGGGCACTCGTCCAAAAACGGTAGCACGCGCGGGTAGTGTTCGGGCATGGATCAGGTCCTTGCCTTCACCATCGCCTCGTTCATCGTGATCGCGGTGCCCGGCCCGTCCGTGCTCTTCGTGATCAGCCGCGCCCTCGCCTACGGCCGCCGCGCCGCCCTCGTCACCGTCCTCGGCGGCGCCGTCGGCAGCTTCGTCCTCGCCGCCGCCGTCGCCGCGGGCATCGGCACGATCATCCAGACCTCCGCCCTCGTGTTCACCACCGTCAAGCTCGTCGGCGCCGCGTACCTGATCTACCTCGGCGTCAAGGCGTACCGGCAGCGCCGAGAACTCCGCGCGGCGTTCGAGGCCGGGGCCGGGGGTGCGGTCACCGGACGTCGCACGCTTTTCGAAGGCTTTCTGGTGAGTGTGACGAATCCGAAGACCGCGGTGTTCTTCGCGGCTGTTTTGCCGCAGTTCGTTGATCCTGTGGGGAATGTGGCTGGGCAGATGTTGCTGTTTGGTGCGATTTTCGCGGTTATGGCGTTGGCTATGGATGCTGGGTGGGGATTTCTCGCGGGGACGGCTCGGGCCTGGTTCGGGAGGTCCAGTCGGCGGTTGGATGTCATGGGTGGGGCTGCCGGGATGACGATGATCGGGCTTGGGCTTGGGATGGCTGTGACTGCTCGAAAGGATTGAGGTCTTTTGGGGCTTCCAGCTGGGCTTCCAGCTCGCGCCGGTACCAGCGTGGGGTCGGCTTGACCTGGGGGCCCCTTGCGCGTGCCCTTGGGCCTCTCAGGGGCACGGGATGAAACCCCGGCCCTCGCGATAAGCGTATGGCACGCGCACCCCAGGTAAAGCCGACCCCGATTTCCAGCCCGCCCTTGCTTTTTCGCTGGGGTTGCGTTTTCGGGCTTTCGGACGCCTGGCAATTCACCCTGTAGAGCCGTGATCGAATATTTTCTTACGATAGAATGGAGGTATGCTTCCTGTAGATCCCGACCATAAACTGATGGTCTACTTCACGGCGATGGGGAAGGCCTCGGCGGACTTCGCGATCGTGTTGATGGAGTATGTCGCTCAGCTTGAACTATGTGATCGTGAGTTCGCCGAGGAAATCCTCATGCGCCTGCTCGCGGTCTCGAAGACGAAGGCCGCCCGGCTGTTGCAACGCGCGGAAGACCTCACCGGTCGGCCAGGAGTTCTTCGGGCGCTGGCCGAAGGCCGCGTCGACGAGGGGAAAGCGTTGATGATCGTCGACCTGCTCTCCACTCTGTCCGCTGTGCACGCCGCGATCGCCGAGGAGGACTTCCTCGCTTTCGCTGAGACGCACGACTACACCGCGACTCGCAGGCATGCGGTCCGGTTCATCGACAAGCTGGACCCGAAGGCCGCTGAGCGTCGGCACAAGGAGAAGCGCAAGGCGAGGTTGGTGGAGAAGATCCCCCTCGATGACGGCATGTGCCTGCTGCGGATGTTCTTCCCCGCCCTGCAAGCCTCGTTGATCTATGACCGGATCGATCGCATCGCCAGGGCCCTACCGAAGGATCACCGGACGTTGGATCAGAAGCGGGCCGATGTCACCATGGATCTGTTGATGGGTAAGGAAACCGGGGCACCCCAAGGCCAGGTGACGGTCTACCTCACGATGCCGATGGGGTCCTTCCTCGGTCTCAGCAACGAGCCCGCCATGCTCCACGGCTACGGACCGTTGCCTGCGAAGATCGCCCGGGATGTGGCCGCGAACGGGATCTGGAAGCGCATCCTGACCGACCCGGTCACCGGGATCGCTGAGGACGTGACGACGTATCGGCCGTCAGCGAAGCAGCGGGAGTTGATCCACGCCCGGTACCCCACGTGCACGGCGATCGGTTGCAACCGGCCCGCGCACCGTTGCGATCTGGATCACTGCTGTCCGTTCGACGGCACCAACACCACGGTCGACAACTTGCGCCCGAAGTGCCGCAGGCACCACCGGATGAAGCACGAGTCGAACTGGAAGTGCGAGAACCTGCCTGATGGTCGGCACGTGTGGACGACACCGAACGGGAAGACCTCGGAGACCGAAGCGGAACCGATCGCGGAACCGGCGCCGTTCTGATTAGCCGGGGGAGAAGGCGCGAGAAGCGGCCTCGGGATAGGTGAAACCGTTGCGGCGCGCGACATCTCGGGCGAGGTCGGCGAAGAGGGCGCCGGTGGCGGTGGCGGCGCGCAAGGTGTCGTCGGGGGCGAAGCCGGAGAACAAGGCGTCCATGCGCTCCCATACGCCGGGGGCGGCCCACTCGCGCATGCGGACGCCGTTGTGCCAGGTGTCGTGGTCGGGGCCGAAGTGGGAGAGCGCGTGCCACTCGACCATGGTCAGCAACAGCTCCTTGGTCTCCCAATCCCGGGCCTTGGCAACCCACAACTCGCCGCGCGCGAGGGAGCGGGGGATGTGGGCCAGCTCGAACCAGAACTCCTCGCAGTGTTCCCGGAACTCCTGCTCATCGGGGAGTTCACCCCGGGGCGCGGAGCCGGACGCGGCGGGGAGCCGTGCGGCCGAACCATCCAGATCGAGCAGGATCTCGTAGCCGCGTTCGTGCAGCTCGTCCAGCTCCTCGGCCAGGACATCCAGGCGGTCGACGGGGACGATCTGGAAGTCGATCTTCTGGCCGCCGTGGAAGACGACGAGGCGGGCGGGGTTGTCCCACGGGCCGTCGAGGCCGACACCGGCGAGCACGGGGCCGAGACCGGAGAGCCAGTCGGCATCGCGGTAGGACTCGGGATCGGTGCTGTACAGCTCGATGTCGTGGTCGGACCACTCATCGGCGGTGCCCCGAGCGCGCGAACCGGTGCGCAGCACGGCCCGGATATCGGGCCGTGCGCGCACCCAGTCCAGCAGACGCGGGACGATCAGCTCGCCGTTCTCGAAGATCACCCCACGAAGCCTAGTCAGCTCTGGCGTTTGCGGATCTGGTCCTTGAGGGCGTCGCCACCCTTACCGACGTGCTCGGTGTGCTTGCCACCGGTCTTCTCGTTGGCGAAGTCACTGGCCTTGTCCACACCCTGCTCGGCCTTGTCGCCGTGCTTGCCGAGCTGGTCCAGCGCCTTGTCCTTCAGCTCGTTGAGCTTGTCGCCGAATCCCACGGGCTCTCCTTTCTCTCGGCAACGGTCACGGCTGCGGTTACCCGGCACGCGGGCATGAACACCTCGGCTCACCGGATCGTGGACACCGCTGCCGACATCGTGGTCCGCGAGGGCGCGCAGCAGCTGCCGCGCCCGGCGTGGGGCGCGGCAGCTGACACCGCATTAGAGGGTGCGCTCCAGGCGGTCGGCCAGGACGCGGATGAACTTCGTCGGGTCGGCCAGGTCGCCGCCCTCGGCGAGCACGGCCATGCCCAGCAGCAGCTCGGCGGTCTCGGCCAGCCCGGTCTCCTCGGGGCGCTCCTCGTGCGCCTTGCGCAGCCCCGCAACCAGCGGGTGCCCCGGGTTGAGCTCCAGGATGCGCTTGACCTTGGGCACCTCGTGGCCCATCGCCCGGTACATCTTCTCCAGGTTCGGCGCGAGATCGTTGGTGTCACCGACCACGCACGCCGGGGAGGTGGTGAGCCGGGTGGACAGCCGGACCTCCTTGACGCTCTCGCCGAGCTTCTCGGTCATCCAGCCCAGCAGCCCGGCGAAGTCCTTCGCCCGCTCCTCGCGGTCGGTCTCCGAGTCGGCGCCCGCGTCGAGGTCGACCTCGCCCTTGGCGATGGACTTCAGCTGCCTGCCGTCGAACTCGGTGACCGCGTCGACCCACATCTCGTCGATCGGGTCGGTGAGCACCAGGACCTCGAACCCCTTGGCCTGGAAGGCTTCCAGGTGCGGGGAGTTCTCGATGACCGTGCGCGAGTCGCCGGTCATGTAGTAGATGTCCTGCTGACCGTCCTTCATCCGTTCCACGTACTCGCGCAGCGTGGTCTGCTTCTCCGCGTCCGCGGTGGACTCGAAGGAGCAGATCTCCAGCACGGCCTCGCGGTTGTCGGGGTCGGCGACCAGACCCTCCTTGACCGCCTTGCCGAACTCGCCCCAGAACTTCGCGTACTTCTCGCTGTCGCCTGCCTGGAGGTCCTTGACCGTGGCGAGGATCTTCTTCACCAGCCGCTTGCGGATCAGCTGGATCTGCCGGTCCTGCTGAAGGGTCTCGCGGGAGACGTTGAGCGAGAGGTCCTGCGCGTCCACCACGCCCTTGACGAAGCGCAGGTACTCCGGGATCAGGGACTCGCAGTCGTCCATGATGAACACGCGCTTGACGTAGAGCTGGATACCGCGCTTGCCGTCGCGCATGAACAGGTCCAGCGGCGCGTGCGAGGGGATGAACAGCAGCGCCTGGTACTCGAACGTGCCCTCGGCGCGCAGCCGGATGGTCTCCAGCGGCTCGGCCCAGTCGTGCGCGACGTGCTTGTAGAACTCGGTCAGCTCGGCCTCGGTGGTCTCCTCCTTCGGGCGCGCCCACAGCGCCTTCATGGAGTTGACCGTTTCCGTTTCCTCCGAGTCGGGCTTGGCCATCCGGATCGGCCAGGTGATGAAGTCGGAGTACCGCTTGACGATCTCGCGGATCTTCCACGGCGAGGTGTAGTCGGCGGTCTGCTCCTCGGCGTCGGCGGGCTTGAGGTGCAGCGTCACCGAGGTGCCCTGCGGGGCGTCGGCGACCGGCTCGATGGTGTAGGTGCCCTCGCCGCCGGACTCCCACCTGGTGCCGGTGTCCTCGCCCGCGCGGCGGGTGACCAGGGTGACCCGGTCGGCGACCATGAAGCTGGCGTAGAAGCCGACGCCGAACTGGCCGATCAGCTCCTGCGCGCCCGCGGCGTCCTTGGCCTCCTTGAGCTGCTTCAGGAACTCGGCGGTGCCGGACTTGGCGATGGTGCCGATCAGCTGGACCACCTCGTCGCGGGACATGCCGATGCCGTTGTCCCGCACGGTCAGCGCGCGGGCCTCGGCGTCGACGTCCACCGCGATGTGCAGGTCCTCGGTGTCTGCGGTGAGGTCCTTGTCCTGGAACGCCGCCAGCCGCAGCTTGTCCAGCGCGTCCGAGGAGTTGGAGACCAGTTCCCGCAGGAACGCGTCCTTGTTCGAGTAGATCGAGTGGATCACCAGCTGGAGCAGCTGGCGCACCTCGGCCTGGAACTCGAACGTTTCCACCTGGGCGTTCACGGGGCTCCTTCCACGAAGAGTGACGACCCCCCATTATGGACGGTCGCCCAGGGCAGGCAGATGCCGGAGCGCCGCTTGTGCCCGCCCCTACCATGATTCGCGTGACCGAGCCGGAGGAGCGCGATCCCGCGCACCGCCCCAGGAGCATGGACCTGGCCGCCGTGACCTGGGTCGTCGTCGGCGCCGGGATGCTGGTGTTCCTCCTCGTCAACATCATCTCCGGGGTCGACCCGGCCGCGCCCACCAACAGCGCGGCGCTCTTCGGCGGGCTCACCGTGCTGTGGTGCGCGAAGAACCTGCGGATGGGCTGGCGCGGCCCGCGGATCTTCCTGACCCTCGTCGCCCCGGTGCTGGCCTACAGCGCGGCCGCGTTGCTGATGTTGCTGCTGCTGGGGCACGCGGACGCGCTGCCCGCGCTCGTGGTCATCGCACTGGGCCTGCTCGCGATCACCGGGACGGTGCTGATGTTCCGGCCGGACGCCAACGCGTTCGTGCGGGAGATGACCCGCCGTTAGGGTCGGAGCCC
Organism: Allokutzneria sp. A3M-2-11 16; assembly: GCF_024213555.1. Taxonomy (GTDB): domain Bacteria; phylum Actinomycetota; class Actinomycetes; order Mycobacteriales; family Pseudonocardiaceae; genus Allokutzneria. The sequence goes on from NZ_JANAVO010000019.1 coordinate 71,907, forward strand.
GTGACGCTCATCGACAAGATCGGCTGGATTCGCCTGGAGAACGGCAGAATCCTCTGCGCGCGCTCCTACGGCAAGGACCTCTTCTACGTGCCCGGCGGCAAGCGCGACCCGGGGGAGACCGACGTGCAGGCGCTGGTGCGCGAGATCGGCGAGGAGCTGGCCGTGGTCATCGCGCCGGAGACCGCGCGGCACGCGGGCACCTTCGAGGCGCAGGCCGACGGCAAGGGCGACGGGGTGGTCGTCCGGGTGACCTGCTACACCGCCGAGCACACCGGGACCCCCGCGCCCACCAGCGAGATCGAGGAGATCCGTTGGCTGGGATACGCCGACCGGGACCGGATGTCGACGGCGGGACAGGTGGTCTTCGACGCGCTGCACGAGCGCGGCGAGCTGCGCTGAGTCATTTCCCGGCGGTGGCGCGCTGGGACAGCCCGGCGGTGATGAAGGTGATCAGCCAGTCCGGGTCGGCCGCGGGCGGGCCGGGTTCCCCCGGCAACCGCGCCACGGTGTAGAAGGCGCTGACATCGTTGAGCAGCAAGCCGATCGCGGTCTTGAAGCGCCACCAGAACTCCGCGGCGGGCAGGTGCGGCAGCGCCCGGTGCAGCGCGACGCCGAAGGCCCCCTCGGTCGCCGCGAACTCCTCGATCACCACCTCGCGGACCTCCGGCGACGGTTCGCCGCAGAGCCGGGCCACCAGCCTGCCGGTGGGATCGGTCGCCGAGACCCGTTCGCGCACCGGCTCGACGAGCGCGGTCACCAGCTCCCGCACGCTCGCGTCGGGGCCGAGCGCGGCGAGCCGGGCGGCGCGGTCCCGGTTGACCTCCTCGCCGAGCTGGGCGAAGACCGCGCGCAGCAGCTCCACCTTGCCGCCGAAGTGGTAGTTCACCGCGGCGATGTTGACCCCCGCGGCCCTGGTCAGCGCGCGCATGCCGGTGCCGGAGTAGCCGTGCTCGGCGAAGAGCCCGGTGGCCGCCTCGATGATCCTGCTGCGGGTGTCCTGGGCGGCCATGCCGGGATTCTGGCACTTGAAACGCCGTTTGAAAAATCGCTACGGTGATCGTTCAAACGCTGTTTGAACGAAGGGGGCGGACGATGTCCGTGCTGATCGTCGGGGCCGGTCCGGTGGGGCTGACCCTCGCGCTGGGGCTGCACAGGCTCGGGGTGCCGGTGCGCGTGGTCGAGCGGGAGACCGAGGAGAAGCGGCAGCCGCGCGCGTGCGTGCTCTGGCCAAGGGCGATCGAGGCGCTGGAGGACGTCGGGCTCGCCGAGATCGTCACGGCCGCCGCGCTGCCGATCGTTGACGCCCAGGTCTTCTTCGGTGGTGAGCGGGCGGGGGTGATGCGGCTCGGCGCGGTCGAGTCCCGCCACCCGCATCCGCTCTCGATCGAGCAGCACGAGCTCGAAGCGCTGCTCGCCGGTCGGCTGGCCGAGGCGGGGATCGGCGTGGACTGGCGGCACGAGGTGCTCGGCGTCGAGGACCGGGGCGGTTCGGCGCGCACCACGCTGCGCCTGCCGGACGGCGAGGTGGAGGAGGTGGACAGCGACTGGGTGGTCGGCTGCGAGGGCACGCGCAGCGTCGTCCGCGAGAGCGCCGGGATCGCCTTCGTCGGGCACCGCCGCCGCAACCTGCAAGCGCTCCAGGTCAACGCGCACGTGGACTGGCCGTTCCCGGACGAGCCGGGCCGGGCGCGCTTCTTCCTCGACCCGGAGGTCTCCCTCGGCGTCTTCCCCATTCCCGGTGGCGGCTACCGGTTCTTCGCCTTCACCACCGATCCCGACCCGTCCCGCACCGACCCGCCGACCGTGGCGGAGATGCGCGACCTCGTCGCGAAGGTCACCCGCGTCCCCGACCTGCGGCTCAAGCCCACCGAGCCGATCTGGCTCAACCGCGCGCGTTTCGCCGATCGCATCGCGACGCGGCTGCGCTCGGGCAGGTTGCTGCTGGCCGGGGACAGCGCGCACGCGTGGGCGCCGATCGGCGGGCACGGCATGAACACCGGCATCCGCGGCGCGCACAACCTCGCGTGGAAGCTCGCGTCTGTCCACAAAGGACAGACCGACCAGTTGCTCGACCACTACGACCGCGAACAGCGCGCCGCCGCGCGGGAAGTCATGGTGGACATGCGGTTCAACGTCCTGGAGATCCCGTTGCCCCGGCGCCGCTACGAGATCGTCCGCAGGCTCCTGCCGATCGCCCTGTCCAGCAAGCGATTCGTGCGCGCGCTCGACGGGGCGCTCAGCGACCTGGGCAAGAACAACCGGCTGCCCGACCGGGTGGTGCGCGTCGGTGGCTCGGACGTGCGCGCCCACGAGCTGCTGAGCTACGACCGCTGGACCCTGCTCGTCGAACTCCCGCACGCCGTGCCCGCCCCGGCCGGGGTGACCGTGGTCGGCGTCGAAGACCTCACTCCGCTGCTCGGCCGACGCGGACTGATGTGTTTGGTTCGGCCTGACCGGCACATTGCGTGGGTCTGCCGGGCAACTGCCTGACGGGTAGTGACACGCGGCCCCGGACGCGAAATAAGTATGCGCATGGCGAGTGACGAGGAGCTTCGCGCCGGGGCGTTCGGCAGGGCGATAGTGGCGCGGTTCGCGGTGATCGGCGTGCTCGCGGTCGGTGTACTGGCCTCGATGAGCCGGCTCCGGGAGAACGACGAGCCCGAGCCCGTCGGTGAGGCGGCTGTTTCGTCGACCACTGCTTCCTCTGCCGCTTCCTCTGCTTCGCTGACGGTGGTGCCGACGACCACGACACCTGCCGACTCGGCGGGACCGGTGCTCGCCTCGCCGGTGTTCAGCGATACCAAGCTGGCACAGACCTGCGAGGGGCCCACGTCGAGCGTGAAGGTGTCCGTGCAGGTCAGCGATGAGTCCGGCGTCGCGGGCGTCACCCTGTCCGGCACGATCGGCGGCAAGACCAGGACCTGGTCGATGAAGGAGGGCGGCGCGTGGGCGGCGCGGATCGCCTACGGCCTCAAGGACCACACGGGGCCGTCGGGTCCGATCAAGATCTCCGCCACCGCCATGGACGCGCTCGGCAACAAGTCGACGCGCCAGCTCGGGCAGCTGCACCTGCGCAGCTGTTCCGCTCAGGAACCGCCCGCGAGCTGAACGGGCGCGACGCCCAGCTCGTCCCGCATGCGGCGTTGCAGCTCCCGCAGCTCGGCGCCGAACCGCCTGCGCAGCTCCTTGTACTGGGCGGACTCGATCCGCGCGCCCCCCGCGAGCAGGTCGCGGATATCGCGAATGGTCTGGAAGACGGCCTCGCCGCCGTCCACCACCTCCTGCCCGGCGACGATCGCGAGCTGATAGCGCAGCGGGTAGCAGTTGGCCTCGCGGAAGACCTCCCGGACCTCCGCCGCAGGGGAATCGCGCATTCGCTCATGCGCCTCGGTGAGCGCGGACAGGAAACTCGCATAGACCTCGTGGCACTGCTTGCGGCGGCTCGACACCTGCTCGCGCTGCCATTTGACCCGCTCGTTCAGCATCATCGCGACCAGGGCGATCAGGGCCCCCAGAGCGGTGCTCACCACCGTGATCCACTGCACCGGCGCGATTGTATTGGGCCTGTATCGCACCGTGTTTCACTGCGCCAGGGCGGCACACGACGAGCGCGGCGAGTGGTGGGTGCATTGATTCGACTGCACGTGAGTCCGGAAGCGTTCCAGGCTGCGCGCTTTTCGGACGGGCCGCTGCCGGTCGTCGAATTGATCGGGGCACTCATGCGCGTCGGCGGAGCGCCCCGGCCGCCCGGCGCGCGGTGGCAGCCGCCCGAGGCCGTTCGCCCGCTGTTCGACCTGTTCTCGCCCAAGGGGGAGCTGCCGGATTTCGTGATCTCGCGGCGCACCGAGATCGGCGCGGCGATCGACGAGCTGGCGACGATCCCGGCGACCCGGATGCGCACCGAGCTGATGACCGCGTTCCAGGGCAGGCCGCGCGCGACGTGGCTGCACGGGCTCGCCGCGGGGGAGTGCTCCGCCAGGGCGATCCTGTTGCGCGGCGTCGAGGCGGGCTACCGCGCCCTGGTGGAGCCGAAGTGGGCCGAGATCGCGTCCGCCGCGCACACCGATCTCGCCCATCGCGGACGCATCCTGTTGCGCGAAGGGCTGGCCAGGGCGATCGCGTCGCTGCCGTCGACGGTCGGCCACCGCGGGCAGGTCGTGGACGTCGACAGCCCGGTCGACCGTGGCGTTCCGGTGGACTACGGGCTGGTCTTCGCCCCGTCGTGCCTGCTCCCGGGCACGTTGGTGATCACGGCGAGCCCCGGGGAACCGGTGACCGTGGTGTACCCGGCACCGGTGGCGATTCTCCGGGCGCGCACGGGCAGGCCGACCACGGACAGCCTCTCCGCGCTGCTGGGCTCGCGGCGGGCCGCGGTGCTGCGCGCCGCCGCCGTGCCGAGGGGCACGACGGAGCTGGCGGCGCAGGCGGGGATCAGCCTGTCATCGGCCTCCGAGCACGCCAGCGCGCTGCGCAACGCCGGGCTGATCATGACGACGCGGGCCGGGCGGAAGGTGCTGCACACCGCGACCGAGCTGGCCGACTCCCTGATGGCCGCCTGCGACCCACCCCTGGTCGCCGCGCGCTGACCCAGCGCGGCTAGGTGCGTCTTCAAGTACACCCCACCCGCCCCGCAGCTGTCGTAAACCGCACCCAACCTCGGGGTAGGGGGCGGGGGTTGGGGGTCTGACGATCACCAGGCGGCGGAACCGAATCGCTGTCAGTCCTCGGCAGGCGGGGTGGAGGAGGCGCCCGCGCCCGGTGGCGCCTCGGCGGGCTCGGCTTCCTCGTCCACCGGCCTGACCCCGCGCTGTGTCCCGGGATTCGCCAGCAACGGTCTGCTCATTCACGCTTCTCGCCGCTGCGCGGGAACGAGGCGGCGTAGGAGCGGCCCCCCCCAGATCATCACCAGCGCAGCCCAAATTCCCGTTTCGTACTCTAAACGGGTTTTTGGAGCGCTCTTTTTCCCGTTATGAGTACGAAACGGGGTTCTCTAGACGG
>NZ_JANAVO010000001.1 GCF_024213555.1 Allokutzneria sp. A3M-2-11 16
ACCGACGGCCAGCCCCGCACCCTCGACGAGATCGGCCAGGTCTACGGCGTGACGCGCGAACGCATCCGCCAGATCGAGTCCAAGACCATGTCCAAGCTGCGCCACCCGTCCCGGTCGCAGGTGCTGCGCGACTACCTCGACTAGAGGTCGTCTTCGACGAAGGCCCGCCCCGCTTCGTGGGGCGGGCCTTCGTTTGTGTTCAGGACGCGCGCACGCTCCACGGCCCGCTTGAGCGAACCTGGAGCAGAACCGGCCCGCGCAGCTCCACCGTGCCCGCGAACGCGCCGATCCGATTGACCGACAGGTTCACCCGGCCGGTGGCCAACTCCACGGCGTGCACCACGAAGTTGCCGCCGCCGGAGTGCGTCACCGCCGCCGAGCGCACCGGTCGCGTCAGGAACACCACGTCGTCGCCAGCCCCCGCCGCGTGATCCGCGCGCACCCCGGCGAGATCGGTGCCGCCCACGGTCAGCGTCCACCGCCCCGTCGCGGTCACCGCCAGCGTCGTGGTCCTGCCACCGGCGTGCAGGTCGAACCACCGCTTTCCCCGGTACGGGCCGATCTCGTTGACCAGCAAGCCTTCCTGGCCGTCCGAGCGCAGCACGACGTTGCCCGTGCACTGTGGACAGTCGAACTGGACGACGCCGACGCCGGGCTCCTTGGCGATGCCCACCTCGGCGGTCCCTTCGCCGTGGAACACCGCCGGAGCGCCCGGGCCGACCGCGAGGTGCGGTGGCTCGCCCCCGCGCACCGAAGAGCTGAGCAGGACGAGCGCGAGGGCGGCGATGCCGATCACCAAGGGCTTGCGCACGGCGGCCTCCCTCGCTCGGGTCAACCCACCGATGGTGCGCCACCCCGCACCGATCCGCGCGCCGGCGTTATCCCCAGGTGACCCCACCGCCACCACTTCGCGCTGAACGGGTCATTCAGGCACTTGGGACTCCCTGAACGACCCGTTCAGGGCCACCAACGCCCCCAACGACCCGTTCGGGGCGCTCAACGCCCTCAACGGGTCGTTCAGGGCGAAAACGTCGGAGGGGTGGGGAGTTCGCGGTCGGATGCGGCGATGGGGACGTCGTTGATGCTCGCCTCGCGGGTGCGCATGAGGCCGTCGGCGTCGAACTCCCACATCTCGTTGCCGTGGCTGCGCCACCACTGCCCGTCACGGCGATGCGGTCGTCGGAGAACGCCCACAACTCCTTGCGCAGCCGGTACTCCCGCTCCTTCGTCCACTTGCGACGGAGGAAGGCGCGGATCTCCTCGCGGCCGGTGAGGAACTCGGAGCGGTTGCGCCAGCGGGAATCGGGTGTGTAGGCCAGCGCGACCCGATCGGGGTCCCTGGTGTTCCAGGCGTCCTCGGCGGCCTGCACCTTCGCGAGCGCGGTCTCGCGGGTGAACGGGGGCACCAGCGCCATGACTTCCTCCTTGCCGAACAACGGAGAACGTGCGTTCTCCAAGTACTGTAGAGAACGTTCGTTCTCCACGGAAGGGGCGCGGTGGACACCGAGGAAGCGGGGGCTCGGCTGCTGGCGGCGGCCGAGCGGTTGTTCTACGAGCGGGGCATCCAGGCGGTCGGCATCGACGAGGTGCGCGGGGCGGCCGGGGTCTCGCTGAAGCGGCTGTACCAGTGCTTCCGGTCCAAAGAGGACTTGGTCGCGGCCTACCTGCGCGCTCGCGACGAGCGGTGGCGGGCCGAACTCGCCGCGCACGTCGACGAAGGGCGCAGGACGCCACGCGGGCGGGTGCTCGCGGTCTTCGACTGGCTGGCGGAATGGTTCGCCGGGGAGGACTTCCACGGCTGCGCGTTCATCAACGCGCACGGCGAGATGAACTCTTCGGCGGTGGCCGAAGTCGTACGGGAGCACAAGGACGCAGTGCTGGCGTATCTGCGCGAACTCGCCGAACACGCCGCCCCCAAGCGCGGGCGGGTGCTCGGCGATCAGTTGCTGCTGCTGGTGGACGGGGCGATCGTGGTCGCGGGAGTCCAGCGCGACCCGGACGCGGCCAAACGCGCCAAGCAGGTTGCCGCCGGACTGCTGTAGTCCGACGGGCCTAGTCCTTGAACGACCCGTCCGAGCGACGTCGGTGGTTCCCCAGAATGTGCCCACATTGTGGGCAGTGCCTGCGCAGTGCGCGCTTGAGCACGTAGAGCACCCCGATCGTGATGACGTAGCAGAACACCGCGAAACACCACTTGACCAGACGCACCAGCGCCGCGTCGGTGCACGTGCGACAGTCCCGGCAAGCCACAGGCGGCTCCCTTCCTCACCTCGACCGTGCCAGGAACGCCGGTGGGTGAAATCGGGGTTTACCCCTGGTCCTCCTCGGACTACAACCCGGGAAACCACTGTGGACAGCGGGGCCGCGGCGTGGCAAAGATGAGATGACGAGCGCGGGAGCGACAGGAGGTGGTGCGTCGTGTCGGTCACGATTCGGCCACGTACCAACGCTTACCGTGAGCGTCGCCGGAGTCCGCGGTGGGCTTCGGCGTCAAGTGGATCAATGAAAAGACGCGGTTCGGCCACGGGCCGTGTTGGGCTCTGCGACATCTGGGTAAATCAGGCGTGACGGGTGTCGCTGGCGGTACGGGAACACCGGCGGCGTGCCGAACGTCTGTAAGAGTGGAGCTGGCGAGCACCGCGATCCCGCAAGGGTCCCGGTGGTCGCAGCTGGATCAACGGGTACCGGAATCCCTCCGGTACCGGGACGAGGGGAGACCCGAAATGCCTGGAACACTCACCCGCCCCGAGCTGACCGCTGCCGACCGCTGCGACCGCTGCGGGGCCGCTGCCCAAGTCCGCGCTGTTCTCGCCTCCGGCGGTGAACTGCTGTTCTGCGGGCACCACGCCCGCGAGCACGAGACGAAGCTGCGTGAGCTCGCCGCGCAGATCGTCCAAGGCTGACTCGGCTGATCGAGGATTGACCAACCTGACAGCCCACGACAACGGGCGGGGATCCGGTTTCCGGATCTCCGCCCGTCGGCTTTTCCGGGGTGGTTCAGCTCGGAGCGAACACGACACGCCCGGGGTGACCGCGTTCAGCTGACGGCGAACACGCGCTCGAAGGCGAGTTCCGCGGCCCCGACGAGGGCGGCGTCCCCGGCCAGCGCCGAGGTGGCCAGCCGCACCGAACCGGCGGCCCGGCCGACCAGGCTCCTGCGCCGCACCTCGGTGGTGACCGAGGAGACCACGGCGGGCGGCAGCACCGCGAGCAGCCCGCCGAGCACGACCAGCTCGGGCGCCAGCAGGTTCAGCACGTTGGTCAGCCCGAGGGTCAGCCACTCCGCGAACCCGGCCAGCCGGTGCAGCGACAGCTCGGCGTCGGCGGCCAGCGAACGCAGCTCCGCGACGATCATCGGCCGGGGCGTGCCCGCGGGCAGGTTCAGCGCCCGGCACAGCGCGTCCTCGCCGATCTCGGTCTCCAGGCAGCCGCGGCAGCCGCAGTAGCACTGCCGCCCGGCCGGGTTGACCACCATGTGGCCCAGTTCGCCGACGTAGCCGCCGCTGCCGCGCAGCGAGACCCCGCCGAGGATCACCCCGCCGCCGACGCCCACGTCGGCGGAGAGGAACACGACGTCCTGGGCGGTGCGGGCCACTCCCCTGGTGTGCTCGGCCAGCGCGCCGAGGTCGGCGTCGTTGCCGATGTCCACCGGCAGGGTCAGCGCGTCGCCGAGCAGCGAGCCGAAGGGAACGCCGGTCCAGTGCAGGTTCGGGGCCTCGTGCACCAGCCCGTCGGAGCGGCGCACCACCCCGGGCACCGACACCCCGGCCCGCGTCGGTTCGCAGCCCAGCTCGTCGACCAGGTCCACCCGGGCGCGGCAGACCTCGTCGACCACGTCCCGCGGGGTGCCCTGGCCGCGGCGCAACGTCCAGCTGCGCACGCCGAGCAACCGCCCGCCGACCCCGGCGAGGGCGACCGAGACCTGCTCCACCCCGACGTCCACCGCGAGCACCGGCACCGCCTCGGCCTGCGGCAGCACCAGCAGCGAGGGGCGGCCCGCGCCGTGGCGGTGGGTGGGGACCTCCTCGGAGACCACGCCCACCGCGCTCAGCTCGTCGACCAGCGCCTTGATGGTGCTGCGGTTGAGGCCCAGCTCGGCGGCCAGCTCGGCGCGCGTGGCCGGGCCGTCCAGGTGCAGCCTGCGCAGCAGGGCCGCGCGGTTGTGCCTGCGGACCTCGTCCGGCCTCGTTCCCGCTGTCGGTGTGACGGCCCCGCCCTCCTTCGTGTCACTCCCCCCGGGTGGGACCCGTGCCACGCGTCAGCGCACGCCCGCCGCTGCCGAGCGGCGGCGTGACAACGCGTCCACGCTCGCGGCGAGCAGCAGCACCAGACCGGTGACGATCGAGACCACCGCGGCGGGCTCACCGAGCAGGCGCAGGCCGTTCTCGATGGTCGCGATCACGGCTCCACCGACGATCGCGTCCCGCACTCGGCCCTTGCCGCCGAACAACGAGGTGCCACCGATGACCGCCGCGCCGACCGCGAACAGCAGCGTGTTGCCGCCACCCGCCTGGGGGTCCACGGATCCGACCTTAGAGGACAGGATGATCGCGCCGATTGCCGCCACGGTCGAACAGATGACGAACACGCTCATCCGGACCTTGGTGACGTCGATGCCCGCGCGCCTGGCCGCCTCCGCGTTGCCGCCCACCGCGTACACGTGCCTGCCGTAGCGCGTGCGGTCGAGCACGAAGGTGCCCAGCACCAGCAGTCCGAGCACGATCGGCACCACGTACGGGACGCCCTGGATCACCACGGCCTCGTTCGGGCTGCGGTTGAGGTTGAGCGCGTAGGTGGCCACGGCGCCGAGCACGACGATGACGCCGACCTTGGTGCCGACCAGCGCGGTGGGCTGGACGACCAGGCCGCGCTTGAGCCTGCCGAAGTGCCTGCCGAGGACCACGGCCGCGTACCCGGCCCCCGCCAAGACGAACAGCAGCCAGCTGCCCAGGGGCGACAGGTTGCCGTTGGCGACGTTGAACAGCACCTCGTCGTTCACCGCGAGCGTGCCGCCCTCACCGATGTAGAGCAGCACAACGCCTTGCCACGCGAGGAAGAGCGCGAGCGTCACGACGAAGGACGGGATGCCGACCTTGGCGACGAGGAACCCGGTGAGGCAGCCGATCGCGGTGCCGATGCACAGCGCCAGCAGCATCTCCAGCCACGGGTTGGCGGGCAGGCCGATCAGCATCAGCACCAGGGCGAGCACCGGCGGGATCGCGGCGACGTGGAGCTTGGTCAGCACCGCCATGCCCGCGCTGAGCGCCATCGCGACCAGGGTGAGGTAGAAGACCCACGAGCCCATGCCGCCGAGCAGGTTGCCGTCCACCTTGAGGTGCAGCGCCCACACCGCGGCGGTGACCCCGGAGGCGGTGCCCGCGGACAGGTCGATCTCGCCGAGCAGCAGCACGTAGACCAGGCCCATGCCGATCACCGTGATGCCCGCGCCCTGGGTGAGCAGGTTCGCGATGTTGCCCAGCGTCAGGAACTGCGGCGAGAGCACGGTGAACACGGTGAACAGCACGACCAGGCCGCCCAGCGCGGGCAGCGCGCCGAGCTGGCCGCCGGAGAGCCTGGCGAAGTAGTCGCCGATCGCCTGGCGGACACCGCGCTGGGCGGTGTCGATGCCGAAGTCGGCGACCGCTGTCGATCCCTGGGCTGCGGATCCCTGAGCGGTCGAACCAGGCGCAGCGGCCCGGGTCCCGGCGGGGGTCTCGGTCATCACGAAGTCCTTGCTAGGCGAGGTCGGCGGCGACGGCGACGGTCGGGCGGTCTTCAAGTACGGCGCACCTCCGCCCCGGAGGTCTTCAACCGCGCCCAACCCCCGGCGCCACGGTGGGTGTGCGGCGGTTTGCGATCGCTGGGGGTGGGGTCGGGGGTACTTGAAGACCGGGGGACCCCTGCCAGCGGAGTGCGGCGGTGGCCGGGCGGTGGCGGGTTCGGGGCGGATGGGCTTCGGGTCGCCGAGGTGGGGCGGCGGGGGGGTGAGGCGGCGGGGGTGGAGCGACGGGTGGGTGGGCTAGACGGTGGCGGTTTCGGGGGCGGGGATGCCGAGGTCGCCGGAGCGGCCCGCGGTGATCAGCTCGACGACCTGGGCGCGCGAGGTGTCGGCGGTGGGGACCTCGGCGGCCATGCGGCCCAGGTAGAGCGCGGCGACGGTGTCGGCGACCTCGAACACGTCGTTCATGTTGTGGCTGATCAGCACCACGCCGAGGCCGTTGTCGGCGAGGCGGCGGACGAGGTCCAGCACCTGCCGGGTCTGGGCGACGCCGAGCGCGGCGGTGGGCTCGTCGAGCAGCACCACGCGGCTGTCCCAGAGCACCGCCTTGGCGATGGCCACGGTCTGCCGCTGGCCGCCGGAGAGCGAGGCGACCGAGGTGCGCACCGACTTCACCGTGCGCACGGACAGGTCGGCCAGCACCTTGCGTGCGGCCTCCTCCATCCCCGCGTCGTCCAGGGTGAGGCCGCGCAGGCGCTCCCGGCCGAGGAACATGTTGTCGACGATGTCGAGGTTGTCGCACAGCGCGAGGTCCTGGTAGACGACCTCGATGCCGAGCGCGGCGGCGTCGCGGGGGCTGCCGACGGTGACCGGCTCGCCGTCGAAGAGCAGTTCGCCGGAGTCGGTCGGGTGGATGCCCGCGATGCACTTGACCAGCGTGGACTTGCCCGCGCCGTTGTCGCCGACGAGCGCGGTGACCTCGCCGGGGCGGACGGTGAAGTCCACGTCGTGCAGCACGTGCACCGGGCCGAAGCTCTTGTTCACCCCGCGCAGCTCCAGGATGGGCTGACTCACGGGTCCTCCAAAGGGTCGAAGAAGGCGATGCCGGTGGTGGGGCGGGCGGTCGGCGCCGCCCCACCACGGCTGCTTACTTGGTGATCCCGGCCTGCTTGCACTTCTCGGCGACGTCGCCCTTGCAGACGTCGGCGATCTTGACGAAGCCGGAGTCGGTGGCCTTCTTGACGTTGTCCTTGGTGATCAGCTCGGGCGTGAGCAGGACGGACTTCACGTCGCGGTTGCCCTTGGGGTCGCGCTCGGTGGCCGTGGCCAGCCGGTTGGCGGCCTCCTTGTCGTTCTTGGCCAGTGCGATCGCCAGTTGCGCGGCCGCGTTGGCCTCCTGGTCGATCGGCTTGAGCACGGTCATGCACTGCTCGCCGCGCAGGATCGCGGCGAGGCCGTCCTCAGTGGCGTCCTGGCCGGTGACCGGGACCTGACCGGCCAGCCCCGCCTTCTTCAGCGCGGTGATCACCGCGCCCGCCAGGCCGTCGTTGGCCGCGAGCACGCCGTCGACCTTGCCGCCGTTGGCGGTGAGCAGCTGCTGGAAGGTGGTGTTGCCGAGCTGGTTGTCCCACTTGGCGATCGCCTGGTCGCCCGCGAGCTTGAACTCACCGGAGTCGTACTTCGGCTTGAGCACGCTCAGCGCGCCGTTCTTGAACAGCGTGGCGTTGTTGTCCTCTGGCCCGCCGTTGATCTGGATGATCTGCGGGTTCGCCTTGCCCTTGAGGCAGTCCGCCAGGCCCTGGCCCTGGAGCTGGCCGACCTTGGTGTTGTTGAAGGAGACGTAGTAGTCGGCGCTGCCGCCCAGGCTCAGCCGGTCGTAGTCGATCACCGGGATGGCCGCGGTCTTGGCCTTGCGCTCGATCGCCGCGCCGCTCTCGTCGCTCAGGTTGGTGATCATCAGGACCTTCACGCCCTGGCTGATCATCGAGTCGGCGATGGTGCTGAACTTGCCGGTGTCGCCCTCGGCGTTCTGGATGATCGGCTCGATGCCCGCGGCGCGCAGCGCCTTGTCCAGCAGCGGCCGGTCGAAGCTCTCCCAGCGGGCCGAGGACTTGGTGTCCGGCAGGATCACGCCGACCTTGATGCCGGTCCCGCCAGGGGCGGCGCCGGTCTGCTGGTTGCCCGTACCCGGGTTGGCGCTGTTGTTGCCGCAGGCCGCCAGGACGAGGGCCAGGCCCGACCCCGCGGCGAGCAGGGCAAGCGTGTTGCTGCGCATCGGCCCATCCCTTCCGTTACGCACCGCGTCGACACACGGCAGTGGGAAATGTTGTGCGCGACAACGTATCCCCCGTTCGTGTGCGTTCGGAAGGATTGTGAATCGATTCAGAGTGGTGTAGACAACACGCTTTCGCCACGGCGAGGTCACCGGGACATCACGCGCGACAGGGGAAAGCGAAGGATTTTGATCTTTTACAGACCCGCAGGTGAGCGCCGGTGAGAGCGCTCACCTGCGGCGTTGCGCTTCGGTGTCGACCGAAGAACTACCCGGCGGTGAAGCCGAGGTGATCGACCTGGGCCTTCGTCAGGTCACCGGTGCCGAGCATGACCATCGGGGCGGGCTCGCACTTCTGCCCCTGCACCTGGCAGGACCAGTCCTTGACGGCGGCCACCTCGCGGCCGTCGACGAGCAGCCGGAGCTGGGTGCCCTTGCCCTCGACCCGGTAGGAGTGCACGCGGTCGGTGGTGTTCATCGGCAGGTTGATCACCCGGTCCACCGTCTTGAGGCAGATCAGGTCCTTGTTGAGGCCGAGGATGGTCGGCGCGGCGCCGTCGGAGGCCACCAGGCCCACCTGGCCGCCGTGGCCGACCAGCTCCTTGGCGCAGGCGGGCGCGTTCGGCGTCGCGGGGTCGACCCGGAGCTTCGTGTGCACGGCCCAGCCGCGCGCGTTGCTGACCGACAGCCACGGCGAGCCCGCGGCGATGGTCAGCTGCGTGCGCTCGTCAAGGTTGATCATGCCGTCCTTGACGACCGGCTCGGCCGGGTTCTCGTGCCGCAGTTCCCAGCCGGTGTACGGCGGGGCGGCGGAGAAGTCCAGGTCGGCCGAGGCGGGGGCGGCGAACGCGGGCGGCGCGGCCGCGGTGAGCGCGGCGGCGATGGTCACGCCGAGCGCCGCACCCAGACGAGTGAGGTTCATGGCACTCGACCGTGGCCCTACCCGACGTTGCGCTCAAGGGCAGATCAGAAGCTTTCCATTTGGACGCACCCTTTCACCCGAAAGGTCCTCGTGATGGCGAGGTGATCACCGGATGTCGCCGGAGTTTGTGTGCGCGGCGTGTGGTGGCGGGCGGAATGCTGCCGAGCCTCACACCCCACCGACCGCCGAAAGAAGCGAGATGCGCGCATTGTTCGCCGCCACCGGGCTGGTGACGGCAGCCCTGACCCTGACCGGCTGCTCCGGTTCCACCACGGCCGCCGAGCCGCCCGCCCCCTCCGCCCCGGCGACCCCCGCCGCGGCGAAGGCGGACGAGGCCGTGTTCGAGGTGACCGGCTCCGGCAGCGCCAAGGTCTCCTACCGGGACAAGGCGCAGGGCAAGCACGAGGAGAAGGTCCAGCTCCCCTGGAGCAAGTCCTTCCCCATCACCTCCCGCGACTACCTGTTCGTCACCGTGAGCGGCACGCCCGGCGAGGCGGTCGCCTGCCGGGCGACGGTCGGTGGCAAGGAAGTCAGCAAGAAGTCCGCGGAGAAGGGCTCGCTCCCGGTGATCCAGTGCACAGCGACCACGCCCTGACCCCCTCTTAAGACCGCAAGGAGCACTTTTCCCATGAGCACCACCATCGTCACCACGGGGAAGCGGCCCGGCACGCTGACCGCCATGCTCGCCGCAGTGGCCGTCGGCGCGATCGCCGCGATCATCTCCGCGATCCACACCTACGGCAGCGGCAAGGAACTCGCCCGCGAGATCTTCGCCAAGGAGCTCGGGCAGGAGGCTGACGGCCTGGCCAAGAGCCTGATGGGCAGCCTCTACGAGACGCAGGTCGCCAGCGCGTACGAGACGCTGTCCGCGCGGGCCGGGTTCGGCCTGTTCTTCGCGATCGGGCTGATCCTGTTCGGCCTGCTCGCCAGGAACGCCGCCACCTGGGCGCGCGTCCTGATCACCCTCTTCGCCGTCTTCGGCGCGCTGGCCCAGGTCATGACCCTGGGCGACCCGGGTTCGCCCAGCCTGCTCAGCGGGCTCAGTGCGGTCTCGATGGCGGCATGGCTGGCGGCGGCGGTGCTGTGCTGGCTGCCCGGGAACAACCGCTTTGCCAAGGCGCACAAGGCGATGCGGTAACCAACCCGGCGACGGCGGGGTGGGCGGACCGGCTCACCCCGCCGGTGCACCGGCCAGTGCGAGCGCCGCAGCCATCATCGACTCGGCCATCCGGTCGGCGGGCCCGCCTTCCCGGTCGGCCTCGGCTCGCACCGCGTCCGCCGCGGCCTGCTCACCGCGCGCCTCATGGCCCACCGCGAGTAGCCGCAGAGTGGCCACCCGCTGCCGCACGAGCCCCATCTCCGCGAAGGTCTCCGAACAGCGGCGCAGCGCGGCGACCGCCTCGTCGAGCCGACCGTCGCCGATCATGGCCGCGGCCAGGTCCCGCTCGGTGATCGCGCTCAGCCGGTGCTCGCTGAGCTCCTCCGCCATGCGCGCGCTGGCGCCGAGCAGGTCGACGGCCTCGGCGCGCCGCCCCAGCCGCGCGCACACCAGCGCCAGCTCTCGCAGCATGATCGCCACCGGCCCCCGGTCACCGAGTTCCTGGTACCCCGCAAGGGATTCGCGGTACGCGGCGTCCGCGCTCGGCAGATCGCCGACGGTGATCTGGATCTGGCCGAGGGCGTGCAGCACGGGCGCGATCACCCGCACCTCGCCGGTCTGCCGGGCCAGCGCCAACGCGTCCTGCGTGACCTCGCGCGAGTCCTCGATCCGGCCGAGCCGCAGCAGCCCGGCGGCCAGCGTCCGCAGCGCCTCGATCTCGTCGTTGCGGTCACCCGAGGCGTGGAAGACCTCCCGCGCCCACGTGACGTGCTTGACCGCGTCCTCCTCCGCTCCCTGCTCCATCAGCAGGTAGGCGTTGGTGGCTCGCGCACACGCCGCCGCGTGCTGGTCCCCGAGTTCCTCGAACACCTCACCGCAGCGTTGGAACACGGCGCTGGCCTTGGCGTAGTACCCACGCCCCGCGTCCAGCATCGCGAGCAGGTGCTCCGCGATCGTGGTCGTCCGCGTGTCACCCGCCGCCAGGGCCGCGTCGCGCACCGCGCCCTGGACCCGCGCCAGGTCGTCCCAGTGCTTCTCGCCCCACTGGAACGGGTGCAGGCGGATCGCGAGCTGGACGGCCAGGTCGAGCAGGTCCGCGCGGGCGTCGTGGCAGGCGGTCCGCACCAACGCGACCAGGTTCGCCCGCTCCGCGACCAGCCAGGCCACCGGGTCGGCGAGCAGCCGATCGATATCGGCCCTCGGCAACGACGGCGGCGGCACGGGCGTCGCCAGTCGCGGTGTCAGGGAGTACCGCGGAGTGCCGCGGACGGCTTCGTCGACGAGGCCGAGGGCGGTGACCAGTACGCGGCGAAACGCGGCGAGCACCGCGTCGTCGTCCTCCTCGTCCCGCGCGCGCTCCCCGGCGTAGACGGCGAGCAGGTCGTGCAGCCGGTAGCGGGGCTCCCCCGTGGCGTCCTGGCCGAGCGGCTGGAGCAGGTTCGCCTCGACCAGCTCCTCGGTCGCGCCCGCCGCGTCCTCGGTGTCCAGCAACGCGGCGAGCGACCACTCCGCCCTGCCACCGTCGCCGAAGCTGCCAAGCAAGCGAAAAGCCTTGCGCGCCAACGGACTCAGCGCCCGATAGCTCAGCTCGACGCTGGCCCGCACCGCGAGGTCGCTGACCGCGAGCTCGTCCAGCCGCCTGCTCTCGTCGTCCAGCCGGTCGGCCAGCACGCCGAGCCGCAGGTAGGGGCGGGACGCCAGCCTGGTGCCCGCGATGCGCAGGGCGAGCGGCAGGTTGTCGCAGGAGGCGGTGATCCGGTCCGCCGCCGCGGGCTCCGCGCGCACCCGCTCCGGGCCGACCACGCCTTCCAGGAGGGCGATGGCCTCAGCGTCGGTGAGCGCGCCGACCGGGACCGAGAACGCGCCCGGCAGGCCGCTGAGCCGCGAGCGGCTGGTCACGATCACCGCGCAGCCGGGTGTCCCCGGGAGCAGCGGACCGATCTGCGCGGGCTTCTCGGCGTCGTCGAGCACCACCAGCAGCCGCCGGTCGGCGACCTTGGCGCGGAACGCGGCTGAGCGGGCGTGGACGTCCTCGGGGAGCGCGGGCCCGGCGACACCCAGGGTCCTGAGGAGTTCGGCGAGCACGTCGCCCGGATCTCGCGGTCTGCCGGAAGCGCCCGCGAGGTGCGCGAACAGTTGCCCGTCCGGAAACGCGGTGCGCAGCCGGTGGGCCACGTGCACCGCGAGCGCGGTCTTGCCGGTCCCGGGGTTGCCGGTGACCACCGCGAGCGGAACCGTCGGCCGGGCCTCGCTGAGCAGCGCGACCAGGTCCGCCACCGCCTCCGCGCGCCCGGTGAAGTCGGCGATCTCGGGCGGCAGCTGGCAGATCGGCGTGGCGGCGCGGACCACCACCGGGGCGGACGCCGGGGCTTCACCGCGCAGCACGGCTTCGTGCAGCTCACGCAGCTCGGACCCGGGCTCGACGCCGAGCTCGTCGATCAGGACCGTCCTGGCCTCGTGGTAGGCGGCGAGCGCGTCGTCCCGCCTGCCCGCCCGCCACAGCGCGGTGATGTGCTGGGCGCGGAACCGCTCGCGGAGCGGGTGTTCGACGACCAGCGCCCGCGTCCGCGCCACCAGGCCGCCCTGCGCCCCGCTCGCCAGCTCGGCGTCGGCCAGTCCCTCCAGCGCGGCGAGCCGTTCCTCCTCCAACGCGGCGATCTGCGGCTCCAGCGCGGGCACCCGGAGATCGGCGAGCGGGCGTTCCCGCCACAGCCCGAGCGCCTCGCGGTAGTGCTGGGCGGTGGCGGGGTCCTCGGCCGCGCCCGCCCGCGCGGCCCGCAGCGCCTCGGTGAACTCGATCAGGTCCAGCTCGGCGGTGCCGAGGAACAGCCCGTACCGGCCGTCGCTGTGCTCCAGCCGCACCCCGGCGAGGCGTTCCCGCAGCCGCGAGAAGTAGGTGTGCAGGTTGGAGACGTACGAGGCGGGCGGAGCGCCCTCCCACACCGCGTCCACCAGCTGGTCGGTCCGGACCCGGCGGCCCGCGTTGAACAGCAGGACGGCGAGCAGCGTGCGCTGGTGCGCGCTGCGCAGGGGCACCGGTGCGCCACCGGCCGAGGTCACCTGGAGCGGGCCAAGCACGCCGAACCTGATCACCCTCGCTCCTCGCTCACGGCGGCGAGGTTAACCTCCAACCAACTAGGGAGGCAAAGTAGTGATCTAGTTACCAGTCGAGCTTGTCGCGCTACCAGGAACGGAGGGTGGCGATGCGCTCCTCCAGGTGCTCCATCGAGGCCATCGGGGTCGGCGGGCCACCGCACTGCTTGCGCAGCTCGGAGTGGATCATGCCGTGCGGTTTGCGGGTCCGGTGGTGGTGCAGCGCGACCAGGGTGTTGAGCTCCTTGCGCAGCGCGGTGATCCGCTCCTGGACCGACAGCGAGCGGGGGGCGGGCGCGGGCTCCTGAGCGGCCTTGGTCTTGCGCTTCTGCGCGGCGTTGGCCAGCTGCTGTTGCTGCCGCTGCCGGAGCAGGTCGCGCACCTGGTCGGGGGCGAGCAACCCGGGCAGGCCCAGGTACTCCTGCTCCTCGTCGGTGCCCGCCATGGCGGCGGTGCCGAAGGAGGAGCCGTCGTAGATCACCTGGTCCAGCTCGGCGGAGGCGCCCAGCGAGGTGAACGCCTTCTCCTCCTCGCCGAGCTCGTCCTGCTGCTGGTTGGCCTGGGCGAGCAGCTCGTCCTCCCAGCCCTCCTTCTCCCGGTGCGGCTTGCCGAGCACGTGGTCGCGCTCGGCCTCCAGCTGGCTGGCCAGCTCCAGCAGCACGGGCACGCTGGGCAGGAAGACGTTGGCCGTCTCGCCCGCGCGGCGGGCGCGCACGAAGCGGCCGATGGCCTGGGCGAAGAACAGCGGGGTCGAGGCGCTGGTGGCGTAGACGCCCACGGCGAGGCGGGGCACGTCGACGCCCTCGGAGACCATCCGGACCGCGACCATCCACTCATCGCCGCAGTCGGCGAACTCCTTGATCCGCCCCGACGCCTTCGGATCGTCGGAGAGCACCACGGTCGGCGGCTTGCCGGTGATCATCTCCAGCAGCCGGGCGTAGGCCTTGGCGTTCTCGTGGTCGGTGGCGATCACCAGGCCGCCGGCGTCCGGCACACCGCCGTTGCGCAGCTGGGTCAGCCGGATGTGCGCGGCCTTGAGCACGGCGGGCATCCACTCGCCGTTCGGGTCCAGCGCGGTGCGCCACGCCCGCGCGGTCTGCTCGGCGTCCAGCGGCTCGCCGAGGCGGGCGCTGAACTCCTCACCCGCGTTGTTGCGCCAGGTCGCCTCACCGGAGTACGCCATGAAGATCACCGGCCGGACCACGCCGTCGCGCAGCGCGTCGGAGTAGCCGTAGGAGTGGTCGGCGCGGCTGCGCTCGAACCCGGCGGCGTCCGGCTCGTAGGTGATGAACGGGATCGGGGTGTCGTCGCTGCGGAACGGGGTTCCGGTCAGCGCGAGCCTGCGCACCGCCGGGGTGCACGCCTCGCGGACGGCGTCGCCCCAGGACTTCGCGTCGCCCGCGTGGTGCACCTCGTCCAGGATGACCAGCGTCTTCCGGTTCTCCGTGCGCACGCGGTGCAGCGTGGGGTGGGCGGCGATCTGCGCGTAGGTGACCGCGACGCCGTGGTAGTCCCGCGAGGTGGTGCCCGCGCCGTTGCGGAAGTTGGAGTCGATCGCGATGCCGACCTCCGCCGCCGCCGCGGCCCACTGGTGCTTGAGGTGCTCGGTCGGGGTCACGATGGTGATCGCCTCGACAGTGCGGTCGGCCAGCAGCTCCGCCGCGACCCGCAGCCCGAAGGTCGTCTTGCCCGCGCCCGGCGTCGCCACCGCGAGGTAGTCCTGCGGACGCGCCGTCAGGTACTTGGTGAGCGCGCGCCGCTGCCATGCACGCAGCGGCCGGAACTCTGCGGTGGTAAGGCGTTCCGCGACGGTCGAGTCGGTTACGGTCACCTGCTGTCCGTTCCTTTCGCCCCGCGCCTGCGAACATGCGAATGCCCTCTGCTCGCGCAAGCGATGAGGGCGCCAGGAAGCCTACATCGGCGACCGGGGTGCGGCGGACCGGAACGAGGTCTGGATCGCGAGAAAGCGATCCGCGACACTCCGATGATGCTCGATCCCGCAGGCAGATCTTCGGCACTACCCAGCCCTGTGATGCCGGTGTGAGGCGGATGCAGCATGCTGGGGCCTGACATGAACGCGCCCGTCGAAAACCAGCCCGCCGACGCCGCCGAGCGCCCGGGGCAGCGGCGCGGTCTGCGGCGGCTGTTGTCGCTGATGATGAGCAAGGCGTGGCAGGACAACATCTTCTCCGAGGCCGCCGAGGCCGCGTTCTGGCAGACGCTCTCGCTGCCGCCGCTGCTGCTCGGCCTGCTCGGCAGCATCGGCTACGTCGCGGAGTGGTTCGGCACCGAGGTGGTCCGCGCGGTGCACGAGCGGATCCTCGCCTTCACCGGGAAGATCTTCACGCCGGAGGTGGTCGACGGGATCATCGGCCCGACCGTGCAGGAGATGCTGACCAAGGGCCAGGGCGCGCTCGTGTCGATGGGCTTCCTGATCTCGCTGTGGGCGGGGTCCTCGGCGACGGCGTCGTTCATCGACGCGATCACCGTGGCGCACGAGCAGTACGGGGTGCGCAACATCGTCTGGCAGCGCATCCTCGCGCTGCTGCTCTACCTGGTCACCCTGGTGCTGTTGATCATCGGCCTGCCGCTGCTGGCGCTCGGCCCGGAGTGGCTGCCGACGCTGTTCCCGATCACCTGGCAGCCCACGGTCGAGGACCTGGTCGGCCGGTTCTACTACCCGGGGACGGCCGCGATCCTGGTGCTCGCGCTGACCACGCTGTACAAGCTCGCGCTGCCCAGGAAGCTGCCGTGGCACCGCGGGCTGCCCGGGGCGATCCTGGCGATGGTGTTCTTCCTGGTGTCCGCGACCGGGTTGCGGCTCTACATCAGCTCGATCAGCGGCACCGGCTTCACCTACGGCGCGCTGGCCACCCCGATCGCGTTCCTGCTCTTCGCGTTCTTCATCGGCCTGGCGATCGTGCTCGGCGCGCACCTGAACAACGCCATCCAGCAGCTGTGGCCGGCGAAGATGACCGGCCGGGAGCGGCGCAAGTGGCGGCGGCTGGAAATGGACCGGGCCGCCCAGAAGCTGCGAGCCGACGCCGAGCACACCCAACGCGCCGAGGACGAGTCCGGCGCCCTCGAAGCACGCCGCCTGACCCGCGACCTCCCCCCGGTCTCCTCCCCCGCCGACACGCACGCCACCGAACCCGTGCACCGCAAAACCTGACACCCCCTGCCACTTTTTCCCGTTTCGTACTCTTAACGGGAATGAGAGCGCTCTCTTCGCAGGCTATGAGTACGAAACGGGGAACTGACCACCGCGCGTGAGTGGAGTGGGGCGCGGAGGCGGTGTGGGCGTAGGGGGATTCTAGTTGGTCAGGGGGAGTGAAGGGGTGGTGTGGAGCAGGGCTCGTGCGGCGGAGGCCAGGTCGGCGGGGGCGATGTCGAGGCACGAGACGGTTCCGCGGACCAGGCGGGCGCGGACGAGCCGCGGGCGGGTGTCGTCGGCGCGGTCCGCTCCGCCATAGGCGATCGCCACCGGAGTTCCCACCGCCTCGGCCAGGTGCATGGGCCCGGAATCGTTGCCCACCAGCACTTCCGCGCGGGCGATCACGGCGGCGAGGACCGCGACGCTCACCGGCTCCAGTGTGCGTACCCCGGGGTGCCGGGCGCGCGAGACCACCTCGGCGATCAGGTCGCGTTCCCGGGGTGAACCCGTGACGAGCACGGGAAGACCGCTGTCCGCGAGCATCGCCGCGGTGGTGGCGAAACCCGTTGCGGAGTAACGAAGCTCGTCGCGCGTGCACCCGGGGGTCAGCAATGCGAACGGCGCGGTCCGGCCCGCGAGCGCGACGTCCGCGGCGGCCCGCGAGCGCTCCGGGATGTCGACGTGGACCACGGCGCCCTTCGCGGGAACTCCCAGTCCGTGCAACAGGTGCAGGGCGCGGTCGACCTGGTGCACCGGTCCCTCCGGGGGCCGGACGCAGTGGGAGGCAACGACTCCCCCGCTCTCGGCGGAGTGCACGGCCCGGACGCCGATGCCCGCGAGCAGCCCCGCGTGCGCCGCGGCCCAGGGCGACTGCGTGGCGGAGGTGAACACGATCATGGCGTCATAGCCGCGATTCGCCAACGAACCGATCAAGGCCTGCTCCTGCCAGGCGCACCGGCGGACGTCCACGGCGGCGGTGGCGGAGCGGTCGTACCAGGACGGCGTCCCCACCACCACGCCGTCGAGCGTGGCGACGAGCTCCCGCGCGGCGGCCCCGCTCGGCGAGGTCAGCAGGTCGAGCCTGCTGTGCGGCGCCGCGGCCCGCAACGCGCGCAGAGCGGGGGTGAGCATCAACGCGTCACCAAGATTGCCCGGCCGTACAACCAGAATCCTGCCGAAGTCCGTCCAGTCCACGTGGGACTGAACCTTTGTGATCGCTTGGGCCGCCGCGGCCGCGGGGCGCGGCGCCGGCATGTGGAAGGTGGCGGACACGGTTCACCTCTTGGGCGAGATGGGTGCGTGCGGGAGGCACACGCTCCCTTCAATGCCCGTTCCGCCCCCGGTCAAACCGATGCGATACCCCGTACGGAGGCACGCTGGTTGTGTGCCGCGACGGAGGTCTCTACGGTGGGAGGAACAGCGGTTGACAGACAGCCGCGGTCGGAGGGGCCGTGCGCCCATCCCCAAGGCCGATGGCGGACGCGTGCGACGTGAGAGACCCCCATCGCCGTATCCCTTTCCGTCCCATCGGCCCTGACGGAGGAGGCAACGTGACCGAGAACCGCATCCATTCCGTGAACGGCGCGGAGACACTGCTCCCCGGCCTTCCGGAGCCCGGCGTGCCGCAGGCGGACCAGCTGATCGAGCTGTCCGTGCGCAGACCGGCGACGGGCGTGGTGGTGCTCGGCGTCAGCGGTGAGATCGACATGTTCACCACCCCGTTGCTGCGCAGCGCGCTCGACGAGCAGCTGACCGCGAAGAACGACCGGATCGTGCTGGACCTGAGCCAGGTGAGCTTCCTCGGTTCCAGCGGCCTCGCGGTGCTGGTGGACTGCCTGCACCTGGCCGAGGACAACGGCGTCGGCTTCTGCCTCGTCAGCTCGACGCGTTCCGTCGAACGGCCGCTGAAGGTCACCGGTCTAGGTGACGTCTTCAGTACTTTTCCCAGCGTGAGTGCCGCATTGGCGGCCTGATCCCGCATCATCGGGTTTGAACGCGAACAGGCTTGGAAACACGAAAATACGCACCGTCCGCTCAGCCCCCCGCGGCGGTGCCCATGATCGGGCCGACCGTCTACGGACGGTCGGCCTGTCCACTCCCCGAGTGTTCCCCGCGAGTGCCGCCGTAAACACTCACACGAATTCGGCGACCGCCTGGCGGTAGAGCCGCACGGTGTCCTCGGCGACGCGGTCCCAGGAGTACCTGGCGCGCACCCGGTCGCGGCCCGCCGCGCCATAGGACTGCGCGGTCACCGGGTCGGCGAGCACGTGCGCGAGCACCTTCGCCAGTGCCTCGGGGTCCTCCGGGGGCACGAGCCGCCCCGTGACGCCGTCGATCACCAGGTCCGCCAGCACCCCGACCTCGCTCGCCACCACGGCGGTCTCGCACGCCATGGCCGCCGACACGGTGAGGCCGAAGGGTTCCTCGGCCGGGCAGCACACCAGCGCGTCGGCCGAGCGCAGCAGGGCGGGCAGCTCGCCGTCGGGCAGCGGGCCCGTCAGGTGGAACCGGTCCGCGACGCCCTCGGCGCGGGCCAAGGCGAACAGCCGCCGCGCCTCCGGACCTGTCCTCATACCGCCGACGAGCACCAGTTCGGTCTCCGGCAACGCCCGCAGCGCGTGGATCACGGTGTCGAAACCCTTGTGCGGCACCAGGTCTCCGACGCACACCAAACGGTGCGCCGCGCCGCGCTCTGCGACGGGGCCGTCCGGGGTGAAGTGCTCCGGATCGACTCCGCACGGCACGATGGAGATCATCGAGCGCGGGATGCCGCGCCGGATCAGCTCGTCCGCCTCGACGGAGCTGGTCGCGGCGACGCGCACGGCCTCGCGGCCGACCAGCCGTTCCAGCTTCGAGCGCTGGGCGGGGACTCCGGTGTCCGTAGGCGCGCTGAGCGCCTGGAATGTTTGCACCACAGGCACTTTCGCCTCGCGCGCGGCCAGCGCGGCGGCGATCCCGGCCGACCAGTAGTGCGCGTGCACCACGTCGGGCCTGCGCCGGGTCCACTGCGCGGCGAGGTGGCTGCCGAACTCGCCGAGGTGTTCGACGACGTCGTCGGGGGCGAGCTCGCGCGGGGGTCCCGCGGGCAGGCGCACGACGGTCAGGCGGGCCGCGACCTTGGTCACCGGCTCCTGCTTCGGATCGTCGGCGCGGACATAGACGGTGACGGTGTGCCCGGCCTTGGCCATGCTCGTGGCGAGGGCCGCGACGTGCGATCCGGCCGAGTGCAGCGCGGGCGGCGCGTCCGGCCCGTCGTGGCCGGGCGGTCCGTCGTCGAGGGAGACCAGCGCGACGCGCAGCGGCGGCAGCTCGGCCTCGTCGGTGGGGGTGGTCGGCTTGTGCGTGTCGGGGGAGATCATGTGGTGGACTCCAGTGCATCGGTCACGAGGGCGATCCGGTGCAGACCGGCTGTCGCGAGGGCATCGCGCACGGGGCTGGGTTCCGGGGCGGCGAGCACCAGCGGCCTGCCCGCGGCCGCCGCGGCGTCGGCGACCGAGAACAGGGCCAGCACCAAGCCCTCGACGTCACGACCGGCGCCGGAGAGGTCGAGCTGGAGCGGGAACACGCCGCCCCTCGCCGCGGTGAGCAGGCCACGGCGGACCGCGGGCGCGCTGGCCGCCGGGAACTCCCCGGAGACCTCGACGCGCACCACCTCACCCGTCTTGGTGACCCGCAGCTCGTACCCGCCGGGATCGCTGCGCCCGTCGCCCGGGGCCCGGCTCGGCCGCTTGCACAGGGTGATCACGGTGCCGTGTTCGCCCCGGTGCACCAGGACCTCGTCCATCGACTCGCGCATGATCAGCAGGCCGCGGCCCCGGCTGTGGTCGGCGATCGGCGGGTACCGCCAGCGGCCGTTGTCGGAGACGGTGACCCGGATCGCTCCGCCGCCGCCCGCCTCCGCCGTGACGGTGACCAGCCCGCCGTCGCGGCCACCGTGGTAGCCGTGCTCGACGGAGTTGGCCGCGGCCTCGCCGACCGCGAGCACGAAGGCGAACGTGTCCTCTTTGGACACTCCGGAGGCGGCGAGCCAGGCGGCCAGCTCCCTGCGCAGCACGGAGAGCTGCCCCGGTTCGGCCGGGACGCTGAGGGCGAACGGTCCGCCCGGCCGTCCGGAGGGGGTGAAGGCGAAGGCCACCACGTCCCCGGCGTCGGGCAGGGACCAGGACGTCCCGGTGAGCCGGTCGCACAGCGCGCGCGGGTCGGGTCCGCGGTCGGCGACGATCGACGCGGTGACCCGCTCCAGTCCGGGGTGGCACCGCGCCAGCTCCATGGAGTACTGCAAGACGGTTTCCCGCAGTCCCACGGTCTCCACCGTCTCCCGGCCCAGGTCCAGGTATCCCGTCGCCAACGGGCCACCCCGGCTGCCGATGAGCTGGCGGACCCCACCGGAGTCGGTGATCACCAGCACTCCGGGGTGCCCGGCCGCGGCGCAGCGCAGGCTCCTCGTCGCGGGCTCGAAAACGGCGAGGCACAGCGTGGTTCCCGCGGCTTCGGGGGCGTACCCGGCGTAGCGGTGCAACGCGAGCATGGTCTCGGCGGGACCCCGTCCTTGGAGGAGCTGCGTCGTCAGCGCGCCCCGTAACCGCTCGACGACGGCGGCGGCCACCTCCTCGGTCGGCTGCCGCGGGACCTGGCCGATGACCAGGGCGATCCGGTCGTCCAGCGGGAGCACGTCGTGCCAGTCCCGCCCCGGCGTCACCCGCCCGGGGCGAAGCCCTTTGGCGAGTCGCATTCCAGCCGGATCGGGCTGTTCGAGGGCCTGCCGCGCGAACTCCGTGGCTGTCACCACGCCGATTCGCTGACCGGGGCGGTCGGTGGCTCCACGTCCATCGGTCCACTCCATGCTCGTGTACGGCGATCTGCGGTGGCTGGCTTCCCGTGAAAGGGGGTGACAAAACCAGGTGTCGAGGTCGCCCTTATTGGGTAGTAAGCCGGGGACGGTGGGCGTCCCGGCAGTCGGGCAGGATCTAGGAGCCCTAGCCGTGCCCCGCCACCCACGACCGACCACGAGGTGCAGAGTGACCGTGTCTCCTTCCGAGCCCGCGATGGCCGAACCGACCTTCGCACCCGCGCCCATCGAGGTGCGGGTCAGCGCCAACGCGGCTCACCTGTCCGTCGTCCGCGCGGTGGCCGCGGACCTGGCGATGCGGGAGGACTTCGATCTCGACTCCATCGCCGACCTGAAGCTGGCCGTGGACGAGGCCTGCTCCACCCTGATCGGCGTCGCCACCCGCGGTGCCGCGCTGAGCTGCCGGTTCAGCCCCAGCGCCGGACGCGTCGTCGTCGACGTCAGCGTCCTGGCCGACGAGCCGCACGAACCCAAGCAGGACACCTTCGGCTGGCGGGTGCTGAGCACGCTCGCCGACGAGGTGACCGCGTCGACCACACCCGCGGACAGCGGCAAACACCTCGTGCGGATCGAGCTGTCCAAGGCGAGTGGGACGGTGGTAGGCGCGTGAGTTCACAGGCGGAGCAGACCAAGGGCGGGTACGAGCAGTACGCGCCGGTGTTCGCCGAGCTCGCCGCGCTGGACCCCGACGACCCCGCGCGCTCGGAGCTCCGGGACAAGCTGGTCACCGGGCACCTGCCGGTCGCCAAGCACATCGCCCGCCGGTTCGCCAACCGCGGCGAGAACCAGGAGGACCTGGCCCAGGTCGCCACGCTCGGGCTGATCAACGCGGTCGACCGGTTCGACCCGGAGCGCGGCGTGGACTTCCTGTCCTTCGCGGTGCCGACGATCATGGGCGAGGTGCGCAGGCACTTCCGGGACACCAGCTGGGCGGTCCGGGTGCCGCGGCGGCTCAAGGAGATGCACCTGTCGATCAGCGCGGCGGTCGGTGAACTGTCGCAGCGGATGGGCCGGGCGCCGACGCCGAGCGAGATCGCCACGCACCTCGGCGTCTCCCGCGAGGAGGTCTTCGAGGGCCTTGAGGCGACCAACGCCTACCGCAGCGCGTCACTGGACGACATGCTGCTCGGCGAGAACGACGGGGTATCCCTCGGCGACGCGCTCGGCGAGGAGGATGAGGGCATGGCCGACGTGGAGCGGCGCGAGTCCTTGCAGCCGCTGCTCGAACGCCTGCCCGAGCGCGAGCGGACGATCGTGGTGCTGCGGTTCTTCGGCAACATGACGCAGACCCAGATCGCCGACCGCGTCGGCATCTCGCAGATGCACGTGTCCCGGCTGCTGTCGCGAACCCTGGCCAAGCTCCGCGACGCCCTCGACGAGGAGTAGCCGCCCCGCCTCCGCCAATGTCGCGTTTGGTGCGTTTGAGTGCCCTGAATGAGTCATTGAGGGAGTTAGACGCCCTGAATGAGTCATTCAGGGCGTTCAAGTACCCCAATGACTCATTCAGGGCTTAAGCGGTGGGGTCAGCAGGTGCGGGTCCAGGTGCACTCGAGGTCGGTGTGCGGGTTCGGGGTGCCCGCGGAGCGCGGCGCGGGGATCGGGAGGGATCGGTCGGCGGCGCCGCGGTAGTTGGCCAGGCGCACGACGATCGCGTCCTCGATGCCGGACGGCTTCGCGGTGAGGTAGTTGTTCATCAGCGACGCGAACACCAGCTTCTCGCCGTTGGCCGCGGTCACGTAGCCGGAAAGGCCGGTCACCGAGGTCAGCGAGCCGGTCTTCGCGTGCACGTTGCCCTCGGCGGGCGTGCCCTTCATGCGGTTGCGCAGCGTTCCGCCGACCATGCGGTCGGGCTTGCCCGCGATGGGCAGGGACTCGTACCACGCGGCGAACCACGGCTTGCTCTGCGCGGACACCAGCAGGTTGCCCAGCTGCTCGGCGGTGATGAGGTCGAACCTGGACAGCCCGGAGCCGTCGACCATGCGGTAGGCGTTGGCGGGCATGCCCATGCCTGCGAGCTTCTGGGACATCACCTCGAGGCCCGCGGCCCACGTGCCCTGGTTCTTCTCCTTGCGCCCCATGGCCTTCACCAGGGCCTCGGCGTGCATGTTGTTGGACAGCTTCATGAACGGCACGATCAGCTCGGCCAGCGTCATGGAGCTGTGCGTGGCGACGGCCTTCGCACCCGCGGGGGTGGCACCGCGGCCGACGTCCTTGCGGATGACGTTGATTCCCTTGGCCGCCAAGGCTTTCGTGAACACGTCAGTGGTGTAGGCGGTGGGGTCGTCGACCGTGGAGTAGTCCTCGGCGGGTGCCGCGACCGTGCCGGTGACGACGATCTTGGAGCCGCCGTGCTCGCGCTCGACCGAGAGGGAGTTCGGGGTGCCCGGCGCGGCGGAGACGGTGCGGTTGTCGACGGTGACCACGCTCGTCGCGGGGCTGAGCCGGATCTGCGCGGGCTTGCCGACCGCGCCCGGTTGTGCTTGCACGAGAACGGTTCCCGCGTCGAAGTCGGCGTTGGGCGCGAGGGTCAGCGCGGAGATCTGCGCGCTGTAGTAGTAGGGCTCGTCGTCCCACGCCCACCCGGTGCCGAGCCGCACGCTGTCGAACCAGCTGTCGTCGGCGACCACGCGGCCGGTGACCACCTTGATCCCGGCGCGGGCGAGCTGGTCGGCGAGCGAGTTGAGGTCGGCCTCGCGCAGGGTGGGGTCGCCGGTGCCGCGCAGGTGGAGGTCGCCGAGGAGCACACCGCCCGCGGTCCGCGCGCTGGTCAGCACCTCCGTGGTGAAGCGGTGGCCCGCGCCGAGGGTCTCCAGCGCGGCGGCGGAGGACAGCAGCTTGCCGTTGGAGGCGGGGTTGAGCCTGCCGGTGGCGCCCCGGCTGTAGAGCACCTCGCCGCCCGCCGCCTTGCGCACCACCAGGCCGAAGTGCGCCCCGTTGAGCGCGGGCGCCGCGAGGATGCGGTCGAGGTCCTGGCGGAGCGCGTCCTGCCCGGTCGGTTCACCCTGGGCCGAACCGCTGACCAGGCCGACCAGAAGCACCGCGACCACGCCGGAAGTGAATCGCCAACGCATTACGCCTCCTGTGATGTGAGGAGGCGACGGTACTAGGCGAAGGCGGTGTTCACTGCATCCGAATGCAGTGAACACCGCCGGTGCTTGATAACGAATCAGCAAGCGCCGAGGGACTCCCAAACGCCCCATTGGCCGGTGCTGCCCGGCTCCTCGCCCTTCGTCCACCACTTCGCGCGCCACCGCTGCCCGACGACGTGCGAGACGGTGTTACCGCCGCCGTACTCCTTCGCGCGGTCCCACGGCGCGTCAGCGCACAAGGGCGGCTTGGAAGAAGTAGTCGTCGGTGGCGGAGTCGTACTGCCACCTCGCGCGTAGTCCTGCGAAATCCCGTATGTCTTGCCGCCGAACGTGATCGTGTAGTTCGACGGCCCGGAGATCGGCAGCTGGTAGCTCAGCGCCACGTCCGCGGTGGCGCCGGGGGCGAGGTTCTGCCAGCTCGGCAGCTTCATCGACACGCGGTGGAAGTCGCCCTTGAGCCCGCCGATGTTGTTCGGCCCGGTGTGGTCGCTGCGGATGATCGACAGCGTCCAGCCGGACTGCTGCGCCATGCTCGGCGGCGCGGTGGTCGGGTAGTCGAACTGCAGCTCCGCCCCGCCCGGGATGGTCTGCGCCGAGGAGTTGGTGATCCGCATCTTCGGGCTGATCGGATAGTTGTTGTCGCCCAAGGGGAACTCGACGAAGTCGACCTTGACGTCGAGCCGCTCCGCCGGGGACGCCCGCGGCGACTTCTTGTTGCCGTACGGCCCGGCCGCGGCGAACTTCTGCTTGATCGTGTTGGTCAGCGTGGTGCCGATGTAGTTCTCGCCCTTCGCCGCGTTCCACGCGTAGTCACCGGCCAGCTCCCAGATCATGATGCCGCCGATGCCCTTGTTCGCGACGTAGTCCGCCTTGGCTCCGATCGAGCGTTCGTCCTCTGTGGACAGGAAAACCTTCTTGTCGTTGTTCCACAGCCAGGGCGCGGTGAGGGTGCTGTCGTAGTGCGAGGTGTAGGTTCCGGTCAGCCGGTCCTCGGGGTCGGTCGCCGGGTCGAGGCCGTACTGCCCGATGTAGCTTCCCGCGATGCCGCGCTCCAGGTTTTTCGTGTGCCACAACGGGTTGGAGCCCGCCCCGAGTTCTCGACCGTTCTCCTTGTCGTGCCAGATGTTGTCGATACCCCGCGCTCCGTCACCGCAGGCGGTCAGACCTTGCGGGCAGTTGGTGCCGACCGCGGTCCCCCACAAACCGTTGGTGCCACCGACCACGTTGCGATGACCACGGCTGTAGAACGGAACGCCGATGTTGATCCGTCCACTTTGGACTCCGCCACGGAAGTAGTGGTAGGCCCAGTCGGTGTTGAGGTAACCGATCCCGCCGTACTGGGGCGCTCCGTAGACACCGCCCGCGGCGAGCTCGGCGTCCTTGCCGTCGTCGTAGAGCGAGGCGTTGGGGCCGACGAACTTGTTCCAGGCTCCGTGCAGGTCGTAGGACATGATGTTGACGTAGTCGAGGTACTGCGTGGCCTGCGAAACCTCCATGCCGCGCAACAGCCAACCCGACGCGGGCGCGGCCACGGTCAGCATGTAGTACTTGCCGTCAGTCACCGCGGCGGCGTCCAGCTTCTCCCGCAACGTCTTCATCAGCACCTGGTAGCTGCGGTTGAGCCCGGCACGGCGTGCGTTGGCCAACTGGAAGTCCAGGGGATTGCCCGCGTCCTTGTTGGAGGTCGGGTACTCGTAGTCGATGTCGACGCCGTTGAAGCCGTAGGTGCGCAGGAACTGCACGGTGGAGTCGGCGAAAGCGTTGATACCAGCGGTGTTCACGCTGTTGTCGGCGTTCGTGGTCATCGAGTAGAAGCCGCCGCTGTCGACGCGGTCACCGGCTTCGTTGATGTAGCCGCCCGTCTCCGCCCAGCCACCGACGGAGATCAGCGTCTTCACGGCGGGGTTCTGCTTCTTGTACTTCGTCAGCAGGTTGAAGTGGCCCTTGTACGGCAGCGTCGGGTCCAGCTCCGCGCCCGCGACGCCGGGCCATTCCATGCCGGTCGCCGGGTTGTTGGCGTTCTGCGCGCCGACAGAAATCCGGTTCTGCTCGTTGACGTGTGCGAAGGCGTAGTTGATGTGCGTGAGGTTGTTCCACGGGATGTTGTTGACCAGATAGGCGGGCTGGTTGTTCTTGCCGTGCCGCCATCCCGTGAAGTAGCCGATGACGCGCCGATCGGCGCCCATCTTCTCGCGCCCCTCGGTGTCGTAGTTCAGGCAGTACGGCGTGTCCACGCCACCGGTGCGGTACAGGCCATCGGGACGGCAGTCCTCGTTCAGCGCGGAAGCGGGAGAATTCCCCACTGCCACAAGCAATCCGGACAACAGCGCGACCACGGCTGCGCCAACCGCAGTTCTCCGAGCCACGAATCACCTCCATTGGTGTCGTGGCGGCGGAGGTGGTGCTGGCGAGGACCGTAAGCGGCCCCGGCCGACTCCGTCAATAGGTCTGGACCACTTGTGACCGGGCGGCGGAATGGTTGCCTGCCAACGGATCAGCGCCGATCCCCGTGGTCCGGAACCGGCCGCGGTAGGCCACCGGGGGCACACCGAGCACCCGGATGAAGGCCCGGCGCATCGTCTCCGCGGTGCCGAAACCGCAGAGCCGCGCGATGTTCTCCACCCCGTCTTCGCCGTTCTCCAACAGCCCTCGCGCCGCCTCGACGCGCGTCTGCTCGACGAACTGCGCGGGACTGATCCCCATCTCGCGACTGAACAGCCTGGTGAAGTGCCGGACGCTGAGCATCGCCCGCGCGGCCATGGCGGGCACCGAGTGGTCCTGCCCCGGCGTGAGCGCGACGGCGTCGAGGACCTTGCGCAGCGGGGTGTCACAGGTGACCGGGAGCTGAGCGCCGGCGCTGAACTGCGACTGCCCACCGGGACGCTGCAGGAACACCACCAGGGACCTCGCGACGCGGCGCGCGGTCTCGGGCCCCATGTCGCGCTCCACCAACGCCAGCGCCAGGTCGATGCCCGCCGTCACCCCCGCCGACGTGGCGACCGGCCCGTCCCACTCGAAGATCGAGTCCGGCTGGACGACGACCTTGGGGTGCGACGCGGCGAGGCGCTCGCACCAGCTCCAGTGCGTGGTGGCGCGCCTGCCGTCGAGCAGCCCGGACGCGGCCAGCAGCAACGCGCCCGTGCACACCGACACCACGCGGCGCGCGCGGCGGGCGACACGGCGGACCTGCGCGGCCTGTTCGGTGCGCACGAACGGCTCCCGCCCGGAGCCACGGACAACGGAGCCGGTCACGACGAGGGTGTCGATCTCCCCGTCCACCTCCTCGATGGCGAGGTCGACGCGCAACCGGACACCGGCCGTGGTGCACACGTCCCGCCCGCCCGGTGAGGCGAGCCGGACCTGGTACGGCCCGCCGTAGCGCGCCGCGACTGTGAACACCTCCGTGACACCGGCCGCGTCGAGCAGCGGCACCCCGTCCTCGACCAATACGACGATCTTTCCAAGCACGGTGACCAGCCTGTCCGCTTCCGCCCGCGCCAACGCAGAGGGACATCCCCGATATTTCCCTGAGATGACCCCGGGAAGCCCGTTTCGTCCTGATCACCCGCGCAATGCTGGGCCGACCCGATCGGAAGGAATCGCATCGTGAGAAGGACCGGAGCGGCCGTGCTCGCATTCGGCGTGGCACTCACCGCGGTGCCCGCGACCGCGACCGCGACCGCCGCACCTGCCCTGGACTGGAAGCGCTGTGCCGAGGACAGCACGTCCCAGTGCTCGGCGCTGACTGTGCCGCTGGACTGGGCGAACTCCAGCGGGAAGATCGAACTGGCGGTCTCCCGCGCCCCCGCGCGCGACCCCGGACGGCGGCTCGGCGTGCTGATGTTCAACCCCGGCGGCCCTGGCGCGGGTACCGCGGAGACAGTGGCGAAATGGGCTTCGACATCCTTCCCCGCCGAGATCCTGGATCGATTCGACGTGATCGGACTCGATTTCCGGGGCACCGGGAGAACCACGCCGGTCCAGTGCGCTCTGCCCGCGCATGATCCCCTTGCCGACCGCTTTCCCACGACAGCGCGGGGTGTGGCGCACTTGGCCAAGTCCAACGCGGCGTTCGCGGAGTCCTGCGTCGCCAAGACCGGCCCGGCGATGGCCCACCTCGACACCGCGACCATCGCGCGCGACATGGACGCGTTGCGGGAAGCGTTGGGCGAGAAGCAGATCAGCTACCTCGGCATCTCCTACGGCACCATGCTCGGCCAGGCGTACGCCGAGCTCTTCCCGCACCGGCTGCGCGCGCTGGTGCTCGACGGGGTCGTCGACCGCTCGCTGTCGACCGCGCAGATGTTGAGGGACAACGCCGAAGCGACCCAGGACGGCTGGGCGTACTTCGTTGACTGGTGCGCCCGCGAGGTTTCCTGTGCGCTGCACGGAAAAGACGCGCGGCAGGTGCTGCGTGAGGTGATCGCGCGTGCCGAAAGCGGCGAGCTGAAGGCGGGCAACAGGAACGTGACCGCACGCGAGGTGCAGGCGAGCGTGACGGGCTCGATGAACCTCGCGGGCCTCCTGCCCAAGCTGGCGCAGGGCTTGCTCGCCGCATCGACCGGCGACGGCTCCCAGGTCAGCGAGGGCATGTTCAGCTCGCCGATCTACCCCTCGTACCGGTCGATCATCTGCCAGGACGTGCCCGCGCGGTTCGACGTGCCCACGGCGGTGCGCGAATCGCGTGCCCTGAACCCGGAACTCGGCGGGTACTCGGAGTTCTGGGACATCGCCTCCGGCTGCCTCGGTTGGACGCAGCCCGTGCGGTGGAGCCCGCACCCCTGGCGCACCGCTCCCCCGTCGACCCTGCTGGTCTCCGGGGAGCACGACGTGGCGACGCCGCGCGAGTGGGCGGAGAACGTGCGCCGGCAGATCCCGGGCAGCCACCTGGTGACGTGGAAGGGTTTCGGGCACGCGTCCTGGAGCGCCAACAACCGCTGCGCCCACCTGGCGATCAGGAACTACCTGCTGTCCCTGGCCGCGCCCGCCGCGCAGTGCTGATCACCGACACTGAATCATCGGGCGCAGACCGGCACCACTGACCGCCGTAGTGTGCCGGTCTTCAAGTACGCCCCACCCCCTCCCCAGAGGTCTCAAACCGCCCCCAACCCCTGCCGAGGTTGGGGGCGGTTTTCGGTGATCGTTTGCGGGGTTCGTAGTACTTGAAGACGTCCGAACCCGGCTGGGAGGTGAGGCGCCGGTCAGCGGCGGACCGGGCGGAGCAGGCCCTCCTGGACCACGGTCGCGATGAGGCTGCCGTCCCTGGCGAAGAAGCGGCCGTTGGCCAGGCCGCGCCCGCCGGAGGCGCTGGGCGACTCCGAGTCGTAGAGGACCCACTCGTCGGCCCGGAACGGGCGGTGGAACCACATCGCGTGGTCCAGGCTCGCGCCGATGACATCGCCCCAGTACACGCCGTGCCGCGCCAGGACCGAGTCCAGCAGGGTCATGTCCGACATGTACGCCAGCAGGCACACGTGCAGCAGGTTCTCGTCCGGTACCCGGCCGTCCGCCTTCATCCACACCTGGCTGCGGGCGGGACCGGGCTCCCCGGTCAGCCACGGCGGGGTGGTCACGTGCCGGATCTCGATCGGCCTCGGCAGCTTGGCCCACGGACCGAGCTTGTCCTTGTACGGCTGGACGAACTCGCCGTAGGTCGGCAGCGAGTCGGGGTCCGGCACCTCCGGCATCTCGTCGCCGTGGTCCAGCCCCTCCTCGGCGAGCTGGAACGACGCCGACAACGCGAAGATCGCCTTGCCGTGCTGCACGGCCACCACGCGGCGGGTGGTGAACGAGCGGCCGTCCCGGATGCGGTCCACCTCGTAGACGATCGGGACGCTCGGGTCCCCCGCGCGGATGAAGTAGGAGTGCAGCGAGTGCACCCCGCGCTCCGCGGGCACGGTGCGGCCCGCGGCGACCAGGGCCTGACCGGCCACCTGGCCGCCGAAGACGCGCACCGGCGAAGCCTCGGGGCTGACCCCGCGGAAGATGTTCTCCTCGATCCGCTCCAGGTCCAGCAGCGCGACCAGGCGGTCGAGCACGGGCTGGCCGTGCGGGACGCCGTCGGCGGCCAGCGGGACCGGGACGGTGGAGGAGGTCCCCGCGGGGTCCGCCGCCGCGGCTCTGGCGACTTCGGTCACGGGGAGCTCCTCAGGGGGTCAGGCGTGGTCTTCTTCACCCAGACGGTGTACCCGGATGAGGTTAGTCGAGCCCACGGTCCCCGGCGGCGAGCCTGCGACGATCACCACAAGGTCGCCCGGCTGGTAGCGGCCGGTCATCGCCAGCATCGAGTGGTCGACCTGCTGGATCATCTGGTCGGTCGAGCCGACCTCGGGCACCAGGAAGGTCTCCACGCCCCAGCTCATCGCGAGCTGGCTGCGCACCTCCGCCTCCGGGGTGAACGCCAGCAGCGGCAGCGAGGTGTGCAGCCGGGCCAGCCTGCGCACCGTGTCACCGGACTGGGTGAAGGCGACCAGGGCCTTGGCGTTGAGCCGCTCGCCGATGTCGCGGGCGGCGTAGGAGATCACGCCGCGCTTGGTCCTGGGCACGTGCGACAGCGGCGGCACGGCGTCCGGGGTGATCTCGGTTTCGGCCACCTCGACGATCCGGCTCATCGTCTTGACCACGTCGATCGGGTAGCGGCCCACGCTGGTCTCACCGGAGAGCATCACCGCGTCGGTGCCGTCGAGCACGGCGTTGGCCACGTCGGAGGCCTCGGCGCGGGTCGGCCGGGAGTTGCCGATCATCGACTCCAGCATCTGGGTCGCCACGATCACCGGCTTGGCGTTCTCGCGGGCGATCTGGATGGCCCGCTTCTGCACCACCGGCACGTACTCCAGCGGCAGCTCCACGCCCAGGTCACCGCGGGCGACCATGATCCCGTCGAAGGCCAGCACGATGGCTTCGAGGTTGTCGACGGCCTCGGGCTTCTCCAGCTTGGCGACCACCGGCAGCCTGCCGTTGCCCACCCGGTCCATCACCTGGTGCACCAGGTCGATGTCGGCGGGCGAGCGGACGAAGGACAGCGCGATGATGTCCACCCGCAGGCTCAGCGCGAACTCGAGGTCCTCGATGTCCTTCTCGGACAGGGCCGGGACGGAGACGTCCATCCCCGGCAGCGACAGGCCCTTGTTGTCGCTGACCTTGCCGCCCTCGGTCACGTCGCAGACCACGTCGGAACCCTCGACGGTCACCACGGTCAGCCCGACGTTGCCGTCGTCGACCAGCATCCGGTCGCCCGGCTTGGCGTCGTTGGCCAGGCCCTTGTAGGTGGTGGAGACCCGGTCGTGGGTGCCGGGCACGTCCTCGACGGTGATCCGCACGCGGTCACCGGTCTCCCACATCACCGGTCCGTTGGCGAACCGGCCGAGGCGGATCTTGGGGCCCTGCAGGTCGGCCAGGATGCCCACCGCGCGGCCCGAGGAGTCCGCGGCCTGGCGGACCATGTCGTAGACCTGCTTGTGGTCGGCGTGGCTACCGTGGCTGAAGTTCAGCCGGGCCACGTCCATGCCGGCTTCGACCAGGTCACGGAGCTTTTCCGGGGTCGCGGTCGCCGGACCGAGGGTACAAACGATCTTCGCACGTCGGCTCACGTCCGAGGAGCCTAGACCCGATCGCTGTACCGATACCGCACACCGGGCCAGGATCTTTGTCGTGAGCCTTCGTGTTCTGCCCTTCGTCACCGCGGTGTTGCTCAGCGTAGTCATCCTGTTCATGCCGGGATCCGGCGTCCCGCTGGCGCCGCCGGGCGTGGACAAGGTCGTGCACTTCGGGCTCTTCGGCCTGCTCGCGGTGACCGGCCTGATCGCCCGGCTGCGGCTGATCCCGCTGGCCATCGGCCTGGTCCTGTACGCCGTGGCCTCGGAGATCCTCCAGGCGACGCTGCCGATCGACCGGACCTTCGAGGTGGTGGACGTCCTCACCGACTGGGCCGGGCTGGCGGTGGGGACGCTGCTGCACGCGTGGGCCAGCTCGGCGCGGGGCCGTCAGCGGCGGCGCCGGTACCTCAGGCGCCCGGCCGACGAGGAAGCCTGAGCACTTCCACCCGACCGGGTGGTCTTTTCGGCCCCTCCGGAAATCTCACCCCAAGCGGGTTGACCGGTCTTCAAGTACCCCCGACCCCGGCCCCCACGACCGCAAACGACACCCAACCCCGGAGGGCGACGGAGGTTGGGGGCGGTTTGCGACGGCTGAGACGGGGGTCGGTGGTACTTGAAGACGCACCAACCACGGCGTGGGTGTGGCGGGTCGCTAGAAGCGGGTCTCGCTGACGCCGATGTGGTCGGCGGCCCACTCGTTGACGCCGACCAGCTCGCGCCACGCCTTGCGCACGCGGTCGAGGCAACCGGGCTCGTGCAGCACGTCGTCCGGCTCCCACTCGCGCACCACGTAGATCGAGCGGTGTTTGAGCAGCTCGATGCGCGGGTGGTCGGCGTCGAAACCCCTCGGGCGGGTCTTGAGGCGGTCGCCCCTGACCTCCCAGCCCTTCCGCTCCAGCTTGCGCAGCAGCTGCCGGAAGACCTCGCCCCTGCGGTCATCGCCGACCGCGGTGCGGTAGCGCGCGAGCTGGTCGGAGGCCATCGCGAACGAGCCGCCGCCAACGAGCAGGCCCGCCGGGCTGATCTGCACGTAGAAGGCCCCGCCGCCGCGCCCCTGCTCGACCACGCCGCCGCAGTGGGTCTTGTAGGGCGTCTTGTCCTTGCTGAAGCGGACGTCGCGGTACGGCCGGAAGACCTTGCCGGGCCCGAACTCCGGCTCCAGCTCGGCCAGCAGCGCCTCCATCGGGGCGCGCACGTCCTCGTCGTAGGTCTGCTTGTTGTCCGTCCAGAAGGCCTTGGAGTTGTCCGCCTCCAGGTCGTCGAAGAAGTCGATCGCGTGTTCGCCGAACCCGCCGAAACCCATGGTCATCGACGCTACCGGGTGACTGTCAGGGGTCCGGCGTAGCGTCCCGCAGTGACCTGGATCACGCATTTCGATATTCGGAGGTTTGTGATGGTTCTGCTGGCGATCGGCACCCGCAAGGGTCTGTGGCTGGCCAGGAGCGCGGACGGCAGGGCGAGCTGGACCCTCAGCGGCCCGCACCACCCGATGACGGCCGTCTACTCAGTGGCGATCGACACCCGCCGCGGCAGTCCCCGGCTGCTCGCCGGTCTGCACAGCGAGCACTTCGGCCCCAGCGTGATGACCAGCGACGACCTCGGTGGGAGCTGGCAGGAGCCCGATCACGCCCCGGTCGCCTTCCCCGAGGACACCGGCACCTCGCTCGGCCAGGTGTGGCAGATCGCGCCGGGACCGCGGTCGCAGCCGGAGGTCGTCTACGCCGGGGTCGAGCCCTCCGCGCTGTTCCGCTCCGCCGACGGCGGCCGCACCTACGAGCTGGTCCGGGCGCTGTGGGACCACCCGCACCGCGCCGACTGGACCCCGGGCTTCGGCGGCCAGGCGATCCACTCCGTGCTGCCGCACCCGGAGAACCCCGACGAGGTCACGGTGGCGATGTCCACCGGCGGCGTCTACAAGACCACGGACGGCGGGCGGAGCTGGGCGGCCAGCAACAGCGGCATCAGCGCCTACTTCATGCCCGACCCCGACCCCGAGTTCGGCCAGTGCGTTCACAAGATCGCCCAGCACCCGGACCGGCCCGAGAGGTTCTTCGCGCAGAACCACCACGGCGTCTACCGCAGCGACGACGGCGCGCGGACGTGGCAGTCCATCGCGGAGGGCCTGCCGAGCGACTTCGGCTTCCCGATGGTGGTGCACCCGCACAGGCCCGAGGTGATCTACACGTTCCCGCTGACCGCCGACGCGCTGCGGTTCCCGCCGGACGGCAAGTGCCGCGTGTACCGCAGCGAGGACGGCGGCGGGTCGTGGACCGCGCTCACCGCGGGCCTGCCGGAGGACGGGTTCTGGACGGCGGTGCTGCGCGACGCGATGTGCGTGGACGACGCCGACCCCGCGGGCGTGTACTTCGGCTCCCGCACGGGCGAGGTCTACGGCAGCGCCGACGAGGGCGACTCGTGGTCGCTGATCGCCCAGCACCTGCCCGACGTGCTGTGCGTCCGCGCCGCGTCGGTCTAGGGGGTCGCGATGCACGTCACCGTGTTGCTGCCGGGGGTGCTGCGCTCAGCGGCCGACGGCACGCCCAAGTTCGAGCTGGAGATGACCGCGCCCGCGACCCTCGGCGACGTCCTGGACGTGATCGCGGGCCGCTACCCGTTGCTGGAGCGGCGTTTGCGGGACGAGCAGCGCCGGCTGCGGCGGTACGTGAACTTCTTCGTCGACGGCGAGGAGTGCCGCCGCCTGGCCGGGGCCGACACCGTGCTCGCCGAGGGCGCCGAGATCCAGATCATCCCGTCCGTAGCGGGCGGCTGACCCTCACATTGGTCCAGGCCAATCCCGTTTCGTACTCATAGCCGGAGATGGAGCGCTCCCAAACCCGGCTATGAGTACGAAACGGAAGAGGGGGTGAGGTCGCGCGGGGTGATGAGGCGCTTCTCGGGGATGAAGGGCCTCGGGTCGGCGGCGGGGCAGGCCGCGGGGCTCGGCGTGGCTGAGCGGTCGATGGCGGCCTTGGCGGAGCGGCACAGTGCGGCGCGCGAGCGGTAGCGGGACGGGTCGAGGACCGGGAGCGCGCGCACGTGCACTTCGAGTCCGCGGATCGCGGCGATGGCGCGCACGTTGTCCAGCAAGGTCTGCCCGCTGAGGAAAGCGGCGGAGGAGGTGGCGCGACCGCCGCGCAGGCGGTGCTCGATCAGCGTGGGGCGGACGGGGACACCGGCGCGCAGTGCGGCTTCGAAGACCGCGGGGGTGAAGGCACCGCCGGGAGAGCTGCACCGGCGGACGCCCTCGGGGAAGGCGCCGACGGGCAAGCCCGTGCGCAGGGCAGAGGTGATCTCGGCGATGGTGTCCGGCAGCGCGCGGGGCCGCGAGCGATCCAGGAAGATCGTCCCGCCGCCGCTGAGCAGCCTGCCGAGGAAACCGGTGGCCGTCCGCGCATCGGCAACCAGGTGAATCGGTTGCTGCACAAGCAAAGCGGCCCCGTCCAGCCAGGAGAGGTGGTTCGCCACCAACAGCGCGGCGCCACCTCGGGGTCCGGTGTGCACGACGCGGACGCCGAGCGCGCGCAGCAGCAACCCCGACAGCCGCCGGAGCTCCCGGACGCGGCGGCGCGGGCTGAACAGGGGCAGGAGGACGGCCAACGGCACCGCGAGCAGGAGCACGGAGAACACCGATCCGAGGCGGACAACCCGCCGCGCCAAGGGAACGGCCGGTGTCTCGCTCGCGTCCGGCAAGCAGTCGGAGGGGCAGTGGGCTGGGTATCCGGGTGAGGTCTTCACTGGTCTGCATCCACAATCGAGGTCGACGGCAATGCAGGTGTGGATCTTGCACCAGTGCGTCCGGGTCGACGCGAGGGGGTCCCGTAGTCGTTTGCTGCCAAGGGAAACCGGCTACGGCTCGACTACCTGCAACGGCGCACCGCCGCGAGTGCCGAGACGACGCCAGACCCAGAGCAGGGTTGCGCCGAAGAGGAACACGTACACGTTGGTGTAGACGTTGCCGAGGCCGCCCCACTCCGGGGCGCCGATCACACCGAGCGCGGGGATGTCCATGCGGTGCCCCGTGAAGAAATGCATGGGCCACGAGAACGTCACCACGGCGAGGAGACTCAGCACTGCGATGTGCACTCGGCTGCTCCGCCACCAGTGCGCGGCGACGATCGCGAGCGGCACGAACCACACCCAGTGATGGCTCCACGAGATCGGCGACACCACGGCCCCGGTCATTCCGACGAGGGTGAAGGCCAGCAGCATCTCCCCACGCCGCTGTGCGAGCACCGCCAGGGAGAACCCGGCCAGCACGGCGAGCAGCGCGAAGCCCAGCCACAGCACCGTGGGCGGCTCGTCCATTGTGAACAGTCGAGCGAGCAGGCCGTTGAGCGACTGGTTCATCGGGCTCGCGACTTCGCCGACGCGCTCGGCTTGGAGGAAGGTGCCGCTCCAGTACCGCAGCGCGTTGCCCGGCGTCACCGCGAGGCTGATCGCTACCGTGGCCAGGAATGTGCCGACCGCGACAAGAGCCGCCTTGTAGCGCCGCGTGACCAGGAAGTAGATGACGAAGATGGCGGGCGTGATCTTGATACCGGCGGCGAGCCCGACCGCCAGACCGAGCCACACATCCGTGCGCTTGTGCAGCCCGAACAACAGGATCACTAGCAGCACCAGGTTGATCTGACCGAGGTGCATCGTCCACGAAACCGGCTCCACCCAGAACAGCAACGCGGTCAGCCCCAGGGTGAGGCGACGCAGATCCCGGTCCGGCGCATAGCCCATGATCCGCAACGACAGCCAGACCGCGCAGGCCAGGAGCGCGGTGTTCACGGGGAACACCAACAGCTTCCACAGCCACAGCGGGCCGAGCACCATCGGCGCGAACAGCAACGTGGAGAACGGCGGGTAGGTGTAGGAGAACATCCCACCGGCGATCTTGGCTTCGTAGAGCGGCGAGCCTTCCACCAGCGCCCGCGCTCCGGCCTCGTAGACGGTGAGGTCGAGGAAGTCGGACATGATCACAAAGCCGGTGACGGCCCAGTGCAGCACGGAAATGGCGATGAACGCGGGGACCGTCACCACCGCGATCCACACCGCGTTGCGGGACACCCACGCCAACGGCTTCGGCGGGACAGGGCTCATCTTGCGCCTCCGGGGCGGCAATCGAACAACAGCTCCGGGTGTCCCGGCGGCCCTGAGGGACCGGACGCGCCCTGGTAGTCGGCGACGGGCACGGGAGCGCAGTTCTTCGCCACCCACTCCTGCCGCTCGATCGACGTGCCTCCGCCCATGCCGCCGTGGAACCCACCGATGAGCACGTGCCGGACCTGCCCGGACCGCACCAGCTCCTGAAGCTCCACAATGGACGGAACGGCGGCCGCACCGGTGAAGCCGCCCATGGGCAGCACGCTGTACCCGGCACGCAGGTAGGGCGCGGCGGTGTTCGCGGTTGGAACGGCGAACATGTAGCGCTCGCGCGTGTGGTTCTGCTTCACATACTGCAGCACGCCGACGTTCGGAGTGACCATGTTCATGTCCCCCATCCCCGGCGGGAAAGGCATGTCCGGGGGCATTCCGTGCATGGCGGCCATTCCCGAGTCAGACAGAGCACTTCCTTGCCCCGCAACAGGGTTCAATGACGTCAAACCGTCGAGGACCTTCCCGGAAGCCATCACGGTGAACACCGCGGGGCCCGCCAACACCGCTGCGACTGCCACCGCGGGCAACCGCGCCACGAGCGCGACAGCCACACCCACCGCGATCACGATCCCGAGCCACACCAAGTCTTCTCGGGTGCACAACACCACCGCCCAGGCACCCGTTCCGACGATCCCCACCCACGTGTTGAGGTGAAACGCGTAGGCGGCCAACGCCGCGACGGCCGGAGCCAAAGCCGCGGTGTAGTAGGGGTGAATGCCCGGCGCGGCGGAGAAAAGAACCGCGTGCGTCAGCAGCCACGTTCCCCACATGATCACACCCGCACGCTCAAAGTCCTTGCGCGGGAAGGACTTGCGGACAACCAGACCGAGAATGACGGCGATCAGGGCCAACGGGAGGAGCCAGCTGATCTGAACGCCGATCTCGGAGTTGAACAGGCGGAACGGGCCTGCCGCACCGCCGAAGTCCGCGAGGAAGCTGCTCACCTGGTCCGTCGCGGCGGTGCCGTGCGAGAAACGACCGAAGCCATTGTACAGCAACGCCATCTCCCACACGGAGTTGTTGGTGCTGCCGTCGACGTACGGACGATCCGCGGCCGGGGTCAACGCAACCGCTATGAGCCACAAGGAACTGACCGCGAGCGCGAGCACCCCCGCGACCGCAGTCCGGGCGAGGCGGGACACCAAGCCTCCTGGAGCGGCGACCAGGTAAGCGATTCCCAGTGCGGGCAGGACCAGGAACGCCTGCGTCATC
The DNA here is from genome assembly GCF_024213555.1 of Allokutzneria sp. A3M-2-11 16. Classification (GTDB taxonomy): domain Bacteria; phylum Actinomycetota; class Actinomycetes; order Mycobacteriales; family Pseudonocardiaceae; genus Allokutzneria. The sequence goes on from NZ_JANAVO010000001.1 coordinate 38,150, forward strand.
TTCATCTGGAAGCCGACGCCGATCCACACCGCCGCGATCAGCAGCTGCGGCCAGCGCCCGCCCTTGATCGCCTTCGACGTGGCCAATGCCGCGCAAACCATGCACAGCACCAGGAACGTGTCGGGGATGTTCACCCGCGCCAGCACCACGGTGATCGGCGTCAAGGCGAACACGGCTGCGGCGATGAGCCCCGCACGCGTGCCGATCCAGAGCCGCACAGCCGAGTACAGCACCGGAACCGTTGCCGCTGCCGCAAGGGCTTGGGGCAGCAGGACGGCCCAGGCGTGGAAGCCGAACACGCGCACCGACAACGCCTGCATCCACAGCGCGCCCGGAACCTTGTCCACCGAGATCGTCCCGGCCGGATCGAAGGCACCGTAGAAGAACGCGTGCCAGCTCTCGCTCATCGAGCGAACACCGACCGTGTAGTAGTAATGCGGTTCGACTCGGCCGAAAGCCCAGAAGGCCAACAGGAAAGTCGCAGCGGTGAGGCCCAATACGGCCAGGGAACGAGTTTTCACAGCGCGGGGTTCCTGAAGGGCGGGTCGCCGAGCACGTGCACGCGGCGCAGGTGGCGGGGCGCGCGGTGGGTGAAAGCCTCACGACCGTGCAACAGCGTGTAGTTGTCGGTGATCACCAGATCGCCGTCGACCCAGTTGTGCGCGTAGTAGTGGCGCGGGTCGTAGAGCGCCTTCTGGAGTTCTTCAAGCAGCGCATGAACATCCTCGCTGGCCACGCCGTCGAAGCTGTGGCTCGGCCGGTTGAGGAACGCCGAATCGTCGGCGAGCGGCGGCTCGTTGTACCGCATCGTCGGCACGCCCGTGGTCGGATGCGGTACCACCAAAGGAGAAACCGCCTTCCCTCCGTAGTGGACCTTGTTCTGGATGCGGTAGGTCACGGTGATGTCGCGCCACCGCTCGACCGTCGCGGGGTCGGCGGATGCGAGCACAGCGCTGGAGTCGCTGAACGTGGTGCGGCCACCGTTGCCCGCGCCTGGCGCGCTGACGCACTGGAAGACCTGGAACTCCGGGATCATCGGCTTGTACATGCCGTCCCAGTGCAGCGGGACGTAGCTGTGGTCGAAGATGTGGTCGGTCGGCGCGTCGGTCTCGACCAGTTCGAGCACGGCGCCGAAGGGCCACATCATGACCTCGCCGAGGGTGCCGCACCACGCGGTCAGGTCCTCGGCGTTGGTGAAGTCGCGGAACCCGCGCAACACGAGGATGTGGTGCTCCCGGGCGAGCGCGAGCAAGGCTTCCGGGGCGAGCGTCGTGGGGTTCGTTCCTGGCGCGCCCGCCTGGACGAGCACGCCGAAGGAACCGATTTTCTGTTGCTGTGCAAGGGACATGACGGTTTCCTTCAGCCCGTGAGGCGAGACAGGACGTAGTGGCTGGGCCGGCCACCCCGCCGGACGAGGGTGGCGCCGAGCCGTTCGGCGTCGGCCCGCTTGTGCAGCTCCGGGCGCCCGTCGACCATGACGGTGACGCCGTGCCAGGGGGTGAGCCAGCTGTCCGCCGTCTCCATCAGCAGGATGCCGAGCTTCGCGGAACCGCACGCCTGCGGGTGAATGGACAGGCGAACGGCGTCGGTGAACCGCTCGGCGAGCAGCGCGCCCCACGCCCGGCTGCGCTGGATGACCCCGTACGCGCGGCGCCGGGCTTCGCGCAGCGCCGCCGCCCTGCTGCCCGCGTAGTCGGGGCCGAGCTGGTCCTCGAACAGGAACCGCGTCATCCCCCGGTAGATGCTCAGCGCGTGCCCGCCCGCCTTGACCTCGGCGCGCACCGACTCCACCGGCTCCGCGTAGTGGGTCACCAGGTGCTGACGCATCGCGTCGTGATCGTCGCCCAGGTGCACGTCGTCGAGGTCGAAGACGTCCAGCCGCTCCGCGCCGATCCGGTCGATCATCGCGAGCAGTTCGCGGCGGTAAGCCGTGACGTCGGAGTCCGGAACGCCGATCAGGTCACCGAATACGCGCCCGTCGGAACAGATCACGAAGCGCGCGCCGGGCGAGTAGACGCGCTCGATCCGATCGCAGACCGACTGGAGGAACTCCAGCGCCACGCGTTCGGCCATGTCCGGTAAATGGCTGATCGTCTTCGCGCGGTTCGGCGACTTCGCCGGAAAGGCGGGCAGCACAAGCTGGATTTCCCGCCCCGCCGCCATCGCGGCCTCGATCTTGCGCAGGTGCGGCGCGGCACAGGCGGCGCAGGGCTCGGGGTGCTCCCCCGGCAGCCGTCGTTGGTAGGCCATGAGCAGGCGGGCAACGGCGTCGGCCGGGTTGTCGCCGCCGGGTTCCACGGTCGAGACGACCTGGTCCGACAGCACGGAGTTGACCATCCCCGAATCCCCCTCATATCTCGCCTGCACGGCCGGAGCATCCCAAGGGCGATTCAATGTCGAACAATCTCACTTGCGCATAGCTTCGTGCTATGCCCCTCGGGAAAGCCGGGCGCGAGGTGGGGTGATTCGAGAAGTCGAAGCGCGCCGGACCAGCCGGACGGCGTACGCCGAACGGCCCCCGGACAGCGTTGTCCGGGGCCGTGGAAAAAGCGGTTACACCACCGAGAGCGGAATCGCCGTGGGGTGGACCGGAGCGGGCAGGTCGGAGGCGCCGGTGAGGTAGGTGTCCACCGCGTTGGCCACCGAGCGACCCTCCGCGATCGCCCACACCACAAGGGAAGCGCCGCGGTGCGCGTCCCCGCAGACGAACACGCCGGGCGTGCTGGTCTGCCAGTCGGTGCCGCAGGACAGGGTGCCGCGCGGGGACAGCGCCAGCCCGAGGTCGTCGAGCAGCCGCATGTGCTCGACCCCCTCGAAACCGATCGCCAGCAGCGCCAGGTCGCAGGGGATCTCCTCGATCTCCTCCGACTGCGGCACCACCTGGCGGCGGCCGGAGGCGTCGCGCTCCACCCGGACCTTGCGCAGCCGCACCGCGCGAACCCGGCCGGTCCCATCGTCCACAAAGGACTCGACCGCGACCGCGTACAGCCGCTCGCCGCCCTCCTCGTGCGCGGCGTAGGAGCGCAGCACCCACGGCCAGGTCGGCCACGGCGAGCGGTCGTCGTCGCGCGTGGACGGGGGCTGCGGGTACTGGTCGAGCTGGAACACCCGGACCGCGCCCTGGCGGTGCGCCGTGCCGAGGCAGTCCGCCCCGGTGTCCCCGCCACCGATGATCACGACGTTCTTGCCGGCCGCGTCGATCGGCGTCGGGCCGTCGCCCTCGCAGAACTTGTTGGCGGGCACCAGGTGTTCCATCGCCAGGTGCACGCCGCGCAGCTGCCTGCCCGGGGTCTCCGGCGTGTCCCGGCCGCGCAGCGCGCCCACCGCGAGCACGACCGCGTCGAACTCCGAGTGCAGCTTCTCCACCGGCAGGTCGACGCCGACCTCGCAGTTGGTGATGAAGCGGGTGCCTTCCGCGCGCAGCTGGGCCAGTCTGCGGTCGAGGACCTTCTTCTCCATCTTGAACTCGGGGATGCCGTAGCGGAGCAGGCCGCCGAGCCGGTCGTCCCGCTCGAAGACGGTGACCTCGTGGCCCGCCCTGGTCAGCTGCTGCGCCGCCGCGAGGCCCGCGGGGCCCGAGCCGACCACGGCCACCTTCTTGCCGGTGGAGACCCCGGAGGGCAGCGTCTCCACCGTGCCGGATTCCCAGGCCACGTCGGCGATCGCCTGCTCGACGCGCTTGATCGCCACCGCGCCGCCGGAGTCGTGCGAGATCGCCAGCACGCAGGCCGCCTCGCACGGCGCCGGGCACAGCCGCCCGGTGAACTCCGGGAAGTTGTTGGTGGCGTGCAAGCGTTCCGCGGCCTGCTCCCAGTCGCCGCGGCGCACCAGGTCGTTCCACTCCGGGATCAGGTTGCCCAGCGGGCAGCCCGCGGAACCGGAGTGGCAGAACGGGATGCCGCAGTCCATGCACCTGGCCGCCTGGGGGCGGACCTGGTCGTCGCGCTCGGGCTGCTCGATCGCCTCGTAGACCTCGGCCCAGTCGCCGAGCCGGTCGTCGACCGGGCGCTTGGCACCGTCGGCGCGGCGGTACTTCAGGAAACCGTTCGGGTCAGCCACGGGACGCCTCCATGATCGCCGCGTCGACGTCTCGGCCCTCGGCGCGGGCGGACCGCTCCGCTTCGAGGACCCGCTGGTAGTCCCTCGGCATGATCTTGGTGAACGCCGAGGAGCGGCGCGGCCAGTCACCGAGCAGCGACGCCGCCACCGCGGAACCGGTGAGCTTGTGGTGCCGCTCGACGATGTCGCGCAACCACTTCAGGTCCTCCGGGCGCGGGCGCTGGAGCTCCACCATGGCCTGGTTGACCCGCAGCGGGTCGAGGTCGAGCACGTAGGCGATGCCGCCGGACATGCCCGCCGCGACGTTGCGCCCGGTCGGCCCGAGCACCACCGCGCGCCCGCCGGTCATGTACTCGAAGGCGTGGTCGCCCGCGCCCTCGGACACCGCGATCAGGCCGGAGTTGCGCACGCAGAACCGCTCGCCGACCCGTCCGCGCAGGAAGATCTCACCGCGGGTGCCGCCGTAGCCGATCACGTTGCCCGCGATCACCTGCTGCTCGGCGGCGAAGGTGGACTCCAGCGGCGGGCGCACGATGATCCGCCCGCCGGAGAGGCCCTTGCCGACGTAGTCGTTGGCGTCGCCGACCATCTCCAGGGTGATGCCCGGCGGCAGGAACGCGCCGAGCGACTGGCCCGCGGACCCGGTGAGCCGCACGTGGATCGTCTCCTCCGGCAGGCCCGCGCCACCGAAGCGGCGGGTGACCTCGGAGCCGAGCAGCGTGCCGACGGTGCGGTTGACGTTGCGCACGGGGAGTTCGAGCCGCACCGGGTGCGCGTCCTCCAGCGCCGCCTCGGCGAGCTGGATCAGCGTGCGGTCCAGCGCCAGCTCCAGGCCGTGGTCCTGGCCGCGCAGCCGCCGCTTCGCCGCGCCATAAGGGGTTTCCGGCGTCGCGAAGACCGGGGCGAGGTTCAGCCCGGAGGCCTTCCAGTGCTCGATCGCGCTGTCGGTGTCCAGCAGCTCGGCGTGCCCGATGGCCTCGTCCAGCGTGCGGAACCCAAGGGAGGCAAGGTGTTCGCGCACCTCCTCGGCGATGAACTCGAAGAAGTTCACCACGAACTCGGCCTTGCCGGTGTAGCGCTTGCGCAGCTCCGGGTTCTGGGTCGCGATGCCCACCGGACAGGTGTCGAGGTGGCAGACGCGCATCATCACGCAGCCCGCCACGATCAGCGGCGCGGTGGCGAAGCCGAACTCCTCGGCGCCGAGCAGCGCGGCCACCACGACGTCGCGGCCGGTGCGCATGGCGCCGTCGACCTGGACGGTGATCCGGTCCCGCAAACCGTTGAGCATCAACGTTTGCTGGGTTTCGGCGAGGCCGATCTCCCACGGGGTCCCGGTGTGCTTGAGCGAGGTCAGCGGCGAGGCTCCGGTGCCGCCGTCGTGCCCGGAGATGAGCACCACGTCCGCGTGCGCCTTGGCCACGCCCGCCGCGACCGTGCCGACGCCGACCTCGCTGACCAGCTTCACGTGCACGCGGGCCTGCTCGTTGGCGTTCTTCAGGTCGTGGATGAGCTGCGCCAGGTCCTCGATCGAGTAGATGTCGTGGTGCGGCGGCGGGGAGATCAGCGCGACGCCGGGCGTGGAGTGCCGGGTCCGCGCGATCCACGGGTAGACCTTGTAGCCGGGAAGCTGCCCTCCCTCGCCGGGCTTCGCGCCCTGCGCCATCTTGATCTGGATGTCGGTGCCGTTGACCAGGTACTCGCTGGTGACGCCGAACCGTCCACTCGCGACCTGCTTGACCGCGGAGCGCCGCTCCGGGTCGTAGAGCCGCTCCGGGTCCTCTCCGCCCTCACCGCTGTTGGACCGGCCTCCGAGCTGGTTCATCGCGATGGCAAGGGTTTCGTGCGCCTCGGCCGAGACCGAGCCGTAGGACATCGCGCCGGTGTTGAACCGCTTCACGATGGAGGAGACCGACTCGACCTCCTCGATCGGGATCGGCTCCCGCGCCTCGGTACGCAGCTTGAACAGCCCGCGCAGCGTGCCGCCCTTGCGCGCCAACGCCTCCACCTCTTCGGTGTAGCGGCGGTAGACGTCATGGCGGCGGGTCTTGGTGGCGTGCTGGAGCAGGAACACCGTCTCCGGGTTGAACAGGTGCAGCTCGCCCTCGCGGCGGTAGTAGTACTCGCCACCGATGTCGAGCTTGCGGTGCGCGCGGTCGGCCGGGTTGTCCGGGTAGGCCATCCGGTGCCGCGCGGCGGCCTCCGCGGCGAGCACGTCGAGGCCGACGCCGCCGAGCTTGGAGATGGTGCCGCAGAAGTACTCGTCGACGAGGTCCTGGGACAGGCCGAGCGCCTCGAAGACCTGCGCGGCGGTGTAGGCGCCCACGGTGGAGATGCCCATCTTGGACATCACCTTGAGCACGCCCTTGACCAGCGCCTGCACGTAGTTCTTGATCGCCTTCTCCGGCGCGATCCCGGTGATCGCCCCGTGCGCGATCATGTCCTCGATGGTCTCGAAGGCCAGGTACGGGTTGACCGCGGCGGCGCCGAAGCCCAGCAGCAGCGCGATGTGGTGCACCTCGCGCGCGTCACCGCTCTCCACCACCAGCGCCACCCGCAGCCGCTCCTTGGTGCGCACCAGGTGGTGGTGCACCGCGGAGACCAGCAGCAGCGAGGGGATCGGCGCGCGCTTGTGGTCGGAGTCGCGGTCGGAGAGCACGAGCGTGCGCGCTCCGGCGGCGATGGCCTCCGACGCTTCGCGCCGCACCCGCTGGACCGCCTCGGACAGCGCGAGCCCGCCACCGTCCACTTCGTACAGTCCGGAAAGGACGGTGCAGGCGAAGCCGGGGAGGTCGCCGTCGTCGTTGACGTGGATGAGCTTGGCCAGCTCGTCGTTGTCGATGACGGGATAGGGCAGCTCGATGTGCCGACACGACGCCGGACCGGGCTCCAGCAGGTTCTGCTCGGGGCCCATCACGCGCGCGACCGAGGTGACGATCTCCTCGCGGATCGCGTCCAGCGGCGGGTTGGTGACCTGCGCGAAGTTCTGCTTGAAGTAGTCGTAGAGCATCCGGGGGCGCTGCGAGAGCGCGGCGACCGGGGTGTCCGAACCCATGGAGCCCAACGGTTCGATGCCCGCGGTGACCATCGGCGAGAGCAGGACGCGCAGCTCCTCCTCGGTGTAGCCGAAGGTGAGCTGGCGGCGCACGACGGACTCGTGGCTCTGCACCACGTGCTCGCGGTCGGGCAGGTCGGCCAGGTGCAGCAGGCCCGCGTGCACCCACTCGTCGTAGGGCAGCTCGCCGCCCAGGTCCGACTTGAACTCGGCGTCGTCGATGATCCGCCCGGCCTTGGTGTCCACCAGGAACATCCGGCCCGGCTGCAACCGGCCCTTGGCCACCACCTCGGACGGCGGGACGTCGAGCACGCCGGTCTCGCTGGCCAGCACGATGCGGTCGTCCGCGGTCTGCCACCAGCGCGCCGGGCGCAGGCCGTTGCGGTCCAGCACCGCGCCGACGAGCGTGCCGTCGGTGAAGGTGACGCACGCGGGGCCGTCCCACGGCTCCATCATGCTGGCGTGGAAGCGGTAGAAGGCGCGCCGCGCCGGATCCATGCCCGGCGTGTTCTCCCACGCCTCGGGGATCATCATCATCACCGCGTGCGGCAGGCTGCGGCCGCCCAGGTGCAGCAGCTCCAGCACCTCGTCGAAGGAGGCTGAGTCCGAGCCGTCCGGGGTGCAGATCGGGAACAACCTGCTGAGGTCGCCCGGGATCAGGTCGCTGGACAGCAGCGCCTCACGCGAGCGCATCCGGTTCCGGTTGCCGCGGATCGTGTTGATCTCACCGTTGTGCGCCACGTAGCGGAACGGGTGCGCCAGCGGCCACGACGGGAACGTGTTGGTGGAGAAACGGCTGTGCACCAACGCGATCGCGCTCTCCAGCCGCTCGTCGCGCAGGTCGGGGAAGAACGCGGGGAGCTGCGCGGTGGTCAGCATTCCCTTGTACACCAACGTCCGCGAGGACAGCGACGGGAAGTACACGCCGCAGCCCGCGCGCTCGCTCTCCACCTCGGCGCGCTTGCGCAGGCAGAAGGCGAGGCGGTCCAGCGCCACACCCGACGGGAGCTCGTCGGAGGCTCCCGTCACGACCAGCAGCGCGAAGTGCGGCATCACCGAGCGGGCGGTGGGGCCCACGTCGGCGGCGTCGGGGTCGACCGGAACCTCGCGCCAGCCCAGCACTCGCAGGCCCTCGTCGGAAGCGATGCGCTCGATCAGCGCGACCGCCTCGGCGCGGCGCGCGGGATCGGCGGGCAGGAAGCCCATCCCGGCCGCGTAGCGGGCGTTGCCGTCCGAGTCCGGCTCGGGCAGGTCCGCCAGCTCGGCGCGCAGCAGCGCGTCCGGGAGCTGGAGCAGGATGCCCGCGCCGTCGCCGCTGGTGGGCTCGGCGCCCGCGGCGCCACGGTGTTCCAGGTTCGCCAGAGCCGTCAACGCGTCGGCGACGATCCCATGGGAGCGGCGACCCAAGATGTCGGCCACCATCGCGACACCACAGGCGTCGCGTTCCGTGCTGGGGTCGTACAGACCTTGCCGGCCAGGGATGGCGGAGAAGATCACGCGCAGACCTCCCTCGTCGTCCTCGTGCAGTCCAAAGTGGGGGCTGCGGGACGACGGTGGCCCGCTCAAAAGCGCCTGGTATGCCACAGGCAGCATGTTTGTTACGGGGACTGTAACAGTCCGGAAATAGCAGGGCACCCTCTTCTGGGTGGTATCCCACACCCGGGCGTAACGATTCGTGTGGTCGACACGATATAGCGCCCGACGTAGCAGTACGCGCGTCCTGGGTTCTGTCCAGGCGGAACGCGAGTCTACTGGTAGTTTTCCCCACGCCCGCTCGGTAGCGAAGTCCGGTGCGATCCCGGCGCTGTCCCGCAACTGTGATGGCCTGCTCGTCTCCGAGCCGGCTGAGCCAGGTCGCCTTCCGCGCGCGCTCGACATCCGACACTCCCGCACCGAGGACGTGAGACGAGTGCTGTTCCGTCGCCTGACCGCCGCTGTCGCCATCGCGGCGGCCCTGACCGGCTGCGCCACCCGCCAGCCCGCCCCCTCCCCCGGCACCCCGCCCGCCGCCGACTTCCCGGTGGAGGTGAGCGTCCCCGGCGGCTCGACCGGGCTGAAGCTGGAGAAGCGGCCGGAGCGGATCATCTCGCTCAACCCGAGCAGCACCGAGGTGCTCTACGCGGTCGGCGCCGGCAAGCAGGTCGTCGCCGTGGACGACCAGTCCACCTTCCCGGCCGAGGCGCCGAAGACCACGCTCTCCGGCTTCAAGCCGAACCTGGAGGCGATCGCCAACCACAAGCCGGACCTGGTGCTGGCCTCCAACGACATCGACAACCTGGTCGCCGGGCTCGGGCAGCTGAAGATCCAGGTGCTGCTGGTGCCGCCCGCCAAGACGCTGGACGAGGCGTTCACCCAGGTCAGCGCCGTGGGCAAGGCCACAGGGCACGCGGCGGCCGGCGAGGCGCTCGCGCAGCGGATGCGCACCGACATCGACAAGATCGTGGCCGAGACCCGCAAGTCCGCCAAGCCGCTGAGCTACTACCACGAGCTGGACAACTCGCTGTACAGCGTCAGCTCCAAGACCTTCGTCGGCCACGTCTACGCGCGCTTCGGCCTGGTCAACATCGCCGACGACGGGGACAAGAGCGGCAGCGGCTACCCGCAGCTGAGCGCGGAGTACCTGGTCAAGGCCAACCCCGACCTGATCTTCCTCGCCGACACCAAGTGCTGCGCGCAGAACGCCCAGAGCGTGGCCGCGCGGCCGGGCTGGCAGACGGTCACCGCGGTCAAGAACAACGGTGTGATCGCGCTGGACGACGACATCGCCTCCCGCTGGGGTCCGCGCGTGGTGGACCTCGTCCGCACCGTCTCCTCGGCCGTCTCGGCAGCCGCCGCCAAGTGAGCGATCCGCGGCCGACCAGGCTCACCTGGCGGCAGGTGGCGGTCGGCTGCGCGCTGCTGGTGGTCGTGGTCGTGGCTTCGGTGCTGCTCGGCGCGATCGACCTCGGCTGGGGCCGGGTGCTCACCGAGTTCTGGGCGCAGCTGACCGGCGGGGTGTCGCCGCTGTCGGAGCAGGAGGCCGCGATCCTCTGGCAGATCCGGGTACCCAGGGTGGTGCTCGGCTGCCTGGTCGGCGGGGCGCTCGCGGTCTCCGGCGCCGCCTTCCAGGGCGTGTTCCGCAACCCGCTCGCCGACCCCTACCTGCTCGGCGCGGCGGCCGGGGCGGGCCTGGCGGCCACCCTCATGGTCTTCGCGGTCCCCGCCTCCCAGGAGATGGCGCAGGGCTGGTCGATCGGGCCGCTGCCCCTCGCGGCGTTCCTCGGCGCGATCGGCGGGGTCGGGCTGACCTGGGCGCTCGGCCGCTCCGCTGGCAGCGGCACCGCGACCCTGGTGCTGGCCGGGGTCGCGGTCGCGTCGTTCCTGACCGCGGTGCAGACCTTCGTCCAGCAGCTCAACGTGGAGAACCTGCGGGTCATCTACAACTGGATGCTCGGCGGGCTGGGCACCACGGGGTGGAACGAGGTCCTGCTGATCCTGCCGTACGTGGCCGTCTCCTCGGCCGTGCTGTGCGCGAGCGGCCGCCTGATCGACGTGCTCGGCGTCGGTGACGAGGAAGCCTCGGCCCTGGGGCTGCGACCGGCCCGCGTGCGGCTGCTGGTGCTCGTCGCGGCTTCCCTGGCGACGGCGGCGGCGGTCTCGGTCAGCGGCCTGATCGGCTTCGTGGGAATCGTTGTGCCCCATGTGATCCGGCTGATGGTGGCGGGCAGCTACCGCGTGCTGGTGCCGCTCTCGCTGATCGGCGGGGCGATCTTCCTCGCGGCGGCCGACGTCGCCGCGAGGACCGTGATGGCGCCTTCCGAGCTACCCATCGGCGTGATCACCGCGTTCACCGGCGCGCCGTTCTTCGCCTTCGTGCTGCGGGCGACGCGCAAGGAGCGTGCGTGATGGCCGAGCTGGAGCTGCGTTCGGTCTCCGCGGGCTACAAGGACACGATGGTCGTGCGCGAGGTGACCGCGCGGCTGCCGCGGGGTTCCTGGCTGGCGATCATCGGCCCGAACGGCGCGGGCAAATCCACGCTGCTCAAGGCGATCACCGGAATCACCGGCCACAGCGGGGAAATCCTGCTCGACGGCGCGCCCATCTCCGCGATGAGCGCGCGAGAGCGGGCCCGCGCGGTCGGCTACGCGCCGCAGACCCCGGTGGTGCCCGAGGGGCTCACCGTCACCGACTACGCGCTGCTGGGCCGCACCCCGCACCTCGGCCTGCTGGCCCGCGAGGGCGCCTCCGACCTGGTCATCGTGCGCGAGGTGCTGGCCCGCCTCGACCTCGACCACCTCGCCGACCGTCCACTGAGGACACTGTCCGGCGGGGAGCGGCAACGTGCCGTGCTGGCAAGGGTTCTGGCCCAGCAGGCGGGCCTGCTGCTGCTCGACGAGCCCACGACGGGCCTGGACGTCGGGCACGCCCAGGCCCTGCTGGAGCTCGTCGACCGGCTGCGGCGGGCCGATGGCACCACCGTGGTCAGCACGCTGCACGACCTGACCCTGGCCGCCCAGTACGCCGACGAGCTGATCCTCGTCGACAACGGCGACGTGGTGGCCGTCGGGCCGCCCGCCGAGGTGCTGACCGCCGAGCGGGTCGCGACGCACTACGGCGCCAAGGTCGCGATCCTCGCCGCCCCGGACGGCACCCCGGTCGTCACCCCCGTCCGCGATCCCAGCGCGGTTGTGCCCTGAACGGGTCGTTCAGGGAATCTAACGCCCCCAACGACCCGTTCAGGGAACCCAACGCCCCGAATGCGGCATTCACGTTGAGCGGGCGAGGGAGGGTTCGCCCCGCTCGGGGTTGGCCGGTCTTCAAGTACGCCCAACCCCCCTCCGCACGGTCTCAAACCACCCCCAACCCCCCACGTTTAGGCCCTGAACGAGTCGTTCAGGGAACCCAACGCCCCGAATGCGGCATTCACGTTGAGCGGGCGGGGGCGGGTTCCTCCTCGGCCTTGTCCGCTCGCATCAGCTCGTCCATGTCCACGATGGACGGATTCGCCAGCACCTCGTTGAGGCGATCGCGATCCAGCGCGTTCTGCCAGCGCGCCACCACGAGCGTGGCGACACCGTTGCCGACCAGGTTGGTCAGCGCGCGGGCCTCGGACATGAACCGGTCGATGCCGACGATCAACGCGATGCCCACGACCGGGATGGTGTCGCCGAACGCCTGCAACGACGCGGCGAGGGTGATCAGCCCGGCGCCGGTGACGCCCGCGGCACCCTTGCTGGAGAGCAACATGAACAGCAGCAGGCCGATCTGGGTCCAGATCGACAGCTCCACCCCGGTGGCCTGGGCGATGAAGATCGCGCCCATGGTCAGGTAGATGCAGGTGCCGTCCAGGTTGAACGAGTAGCCGGTCGGGATCGTCAAGCCCACAACGGACTTCTGCGCGCCCGCGGCCTCCATCTTGACCAGCATCCTGGGCAGCACGGCCTCGCTGGAGGAGGTGCCCAGCACGATCAGCAGCTCGTCCTTGATGAACCGGACGAACTTCAGCACGCTGAACCCGGCGAGCCTGGAGGCGATGCCCAGCACCACGACCACGAAGAGCACGCAGGTCGCGTAGAAGGCGATCATCAGGAACGCCAGCCCGGTCAGCACCTTGCTGCCGTACTTGCCGATGGTGAAGGCCATGCCGCCGAACGCGCCGATCGGGGCCGCGTACATGACCACCTTGATCACGCCGAACATCACCTTGGCGACGGTGTCCAGCGCGTCGATGACCTTCTTGCCGCGCTCGCCCATGAACGACACGGCGACCGCCACCAGCACGGCGACCACGAGCACCTGGATCAGCTGGCCGGAGGTGAACGCGCCCACGAAGGACTCCGGGACCAGGTGCAGGATGAACCCGGTGAAGCCCTCGGTGTCCTTGGCCTTGGCGAGGGTGTCCGCGGCCTCACCGGCGTTGATCGGCATGTTCAGGTCGGCGCCCGGCTTGAACACGTTGACCACGACCAGGCCGATGACCAGCGCCAGCAACGTCATCGCGGTGAAGTACAGGATCGTCCGCAGCGCCAGCCCGCCCGCCTTGGCCAGGTTGCCCAGCCCGGCGATGCCCACCACGATCGTGCAGAAGATCGTCGGCGCGATGACCATCTTCACCAGGTTGACGAAGAAGTCCGCGAGCCACTTCATCTCGCTGGCCTGCTTGGGGAAGACCAGCCCGACGATCACGCCGAGGGCGATCGAGACCAGTACCCAGAAGTACAGGTGCCGATAGATCGGTTTCCGTGTCGATGCTTGACCTGCGTCGGCCATCGACCCTCCTCGGGCTGCGCTGGTGGGGGACGTTGCGCGGAATGTTGACCGTTCGCGAATCGCCAGGACAACGGCCTGGCCCGAAACTTGAGACTCGTCTGACGTAGCCGCAACGTCCGCGTGATACCGCTTTCACGTTCAAGAGGTACTAACCTCCGGACATGGTCTCCCGCCAGCTGAGCCGCCGCGCGCTGATCGCCGCCGCGGGCGCGGGCCTGCTCGCCGGGTGCACCGCGCGCCCCGGCTCCGAGCTGCGGGAGCTCGTGCTGGCGACCGGCCCGGACGGCGCGGTGTTCCAGAAGATCGGCGGCGCCATCGCCACCCTGCTCGCCAGGGCGTTGCCCGGCGTCACCATCCGGGCCAGGCCGAGCAGCGCCTCGGTGGAGAACCTGCACCTGCTCAACCGGGGCGAGGCGCAGCTCGCACTGTCCTCTTTGGACGCGATCTCCGAGCACCCCAACACCTCGATACACGGCATCAGCGCGGTCGGCAGGCTCTACGACAGCTTCCTGCACCTGGTGGTGCCCGCGGGCGGGCCCATCCGCCGGTTCGACGACCTCGCGGGCAAGCGGGTGTCGGTCGGCGCGGGCGGGTCCGGGACCGAGTTCATCGTCGCCAACCTCCGCCGCGTCACCGGGGCGTCGTTCACGCCCGTGCTGTTCAACCAGCAGGAGTCCGCGCTCGCGCTGGCCAGGGGTTCGCTGGACGCGTTCTTCACGCTCACCGGCATCCCCACCCCGGCCATCACCGACCTGGAACAGCACACCAACATCCGCCTGGTGCCCCTGGTGGCTCAGGCCCAGGCCCTCGCGCGGCTGCCCAGCGGCTACTACCTGCCCGCCACCATCCCGGCCACCACCTACGGCGCGATCCCGCCGTGCCCCACCGTCGTCACCCCGAACCTGTTGCTGGCCAGGGACGACGTGCCCGACGACGTGGTGGAGATCGTGACCCGCACCGTCTTCGTCGAGGCCCCCACGATCGCCGCCGACCGCCCCGAAGCCCGGCGCATCAACATCCGCACCGGCATCTCCACGGGCCCCATCCCCCTGCACTCCGGCGCCGCCCGCTGGTTCCGCGCGGTCAAAGGCTGACCCACCGCTTAAGTGCTGAATGAGTCATTCGGGCGGGTCAGTCGGCGGCGGGGAGGCGGACGACGGCGTCGAGGCCGTGCGGGCCCGGCGAGAGCAGTTCCAGGTCGCCTCCGGCGGCGGTGACGAGTTCGGCGCAGATCGCCAGCCCGAGCCCGGTGCCCGCGATGTTCTGGTGCCGCGGCGATCGCCAGAACCGGTCCAGCGCCGCCGCGCGTTCGTCCTCCGGCAGCCCGGTGCCGTCGTCGATCACGTGCAGCTCCACCATGTCGCCGACCCGCTCGGCTCGCACCACGATCTCGCTGCCCCCGGAGAGCCGAACCGCGTTGCCCACCAACTCGTCCAGCACGCTGCCGAGGCCCCCGGGCGGCTCCAATGCGCGCAACCCCTGCGGGATCTCCACGTGCAGCTCGATCTCCGCGCGCAGCGCCGACGCCGCCCACGCGGGTTCGTGCGTGGCCACCAAGGCGTCCAGCTCGACCGGCTCCGCCGCGGCCGCGCTGTCCAGGCGGGTCGCGGCGAGCAGCGCGTCGAGGACGCGACCCATCTCCGCGGCCTCCTCGACGGCGATCTCATATGAGGCGCGAGCGGCGGTGTTCGATTCGGACCCGAGGTGCGGTTGCAGGTTCTCCACCGCGAGGCGCAGGCTGGCCAACGGGTTGCGCAGCTGGTGCGAGGCGTCGGCGACGAAGGCGCGCTGGCGGCGCAGCGCCCGGCCGACCACGTCGACCATGCTGTTGAAGGACACCGCGAGGCGCCGCAGCTCCGGCGGGCCGTCCACGTCCGCCCTGGTGTCGAGCTTGCCGCTGGCCACCCGCGCGGTCGCCTCATCGAGCTGGTGGATCGGCCGCAGCACCCACCGCGAGATCGGCCAGGCCACCGCGACCAACGCCAGCAACGGGACCACGCCGACCAGCACCAGCAACCACCAGATCTGGGCGATCTGCGCGCGCAACGGCTCTGTCGAGGACACGGTCACCACCGACGCCACGACCTCGCTGTCCCGGCCGACCGGCTCGACGACCACCAGCGGCGCCTCCCGCCACGGCCACACGACCTCCGGCGGTTCGGGGCGGTAGCCCGCGAAAGCCAGCTTCAGCTGCTCGGTGACCGTGGGCGCGGTGAGGTCGAAGTTCTCCCGCGAGGCCAGGATGATCCGTCCGCCGGGCGCGACCAGGGCGGCCGGACTGCTGTACAGCGCGTCGTAGCGGACCATCTCGTCGCGCAACGCGGTGGTGCGGCCGGAGGAGAGCGCGTTGTCGGCGATCGAGGCGAAGCGGCTGGCGTCGGCGAGGCGGTCGAGGTACAGCCGCTGCGTCTCACCCTCGGCGACGGCCATCGCCAGTGGGATGCCCATGGCCGCGGCCAGCACGACCAGCAGCGGCACCAGCACGCCGAGCAGCCTGCGCAGCACGGCTCACCTGGCCAGGCGGTAGCCGACGCCGCGAACGGTCTCGATCCGGACGTGCTCGCCGAGTTTGCCGCGCAGCGTCGCGATGTGGGTGTCCAGGCTGCGCGAGCGCGCCTCCCAGCTGGTGTGCCACACCTGGTCCAGGATGTGGTCCCGGCTGACCACGCTGCCCGGCCGGGCGACCAGCAGCGCGAGCACGTCGAACTCCTTGCGGGTCAACAGGATCTGCTCACCGTCCACAGTGGCCAGTCGGGAGGACAGGTCGAGCTTGAGCCTGCCGACCTCGATGGTCTCGGCGTCGGACTCCGCGCTGGCCCGCGCGGAGCGGGTGCGCCGCAGCACGGCCTCCACCCTGGCCAGCAGCTCCGCGGTGCCGAAGGGTTTGACCACGTAGTCGTCCGCGCCGCTGCGCAGTCCGAGGACACGCTCCCGCTCCTCGCCGCGCGCGGTGACCGCGATGATCGCCATGCCCTCGGTCTGCCGCAGCCTGCGCAGCAGGTCGAGCCCGTCCGCGTCGGGGAGTCCGAGGTCGAGCAGGACCACGTCGGCGTGGCCCGCCTGCAGCGCGGCCGCCGCGGTCGCCACCCGGTGCACGTCGTAGCCGGCGTGCTGCAACGCGGTGACCAGGCCGCGTGCCACTCGGTCATCGTCCTCGACGACGAGGATGCGCATGAGGACCGATGTTAGGTCGTCTTATCGGTCTTGGTGGGCTCTTCGGCCACCGACTCGGCGGGCTTCTCCTCGGCCGGGGTCTCCGGTGTCCCCTCCGGTTCCGGTTCGGCCCGGAGCGCGGCCAGGTCCTCGCGCTCACCGCGCTTCTTGGCCAGCACCAGGTAGATCACCGCGCCGACGAAGACGATCACCGAGGTGAACACGTTGATCCGGATGCCCGCGATCAGCGTGGCGTGGTCCTCGCGCATGATCTCGATCCAGAACCGGCCCGAGGTGTAGCCCGCGACGTAGAGCGCGAACACCCGGCCGTGGCCAAGGCGGAACCGCCGGTCGGCCCAGACGATCAGCGCGGCCACGCCGAGGTTCCAGAGCAGCTCGTAGAGGAACGTCGGGTGCACCACCGCGATCGGCGTGTGGTCCATGGCCACGCCGCCGAGCGGGTCCTCCAGGTTGGTGACCGGGTCGATCCTGCGGTAGATCTCCAGGCCCCACGGCAGGTCCGTCGGGCCGCCGTAGAGCTCCTGGTTGAACCAGTTGCCGAGGCGGCCGATGGCCTGCGCGACCACGATGCCCGGCGCGACCGCGTCGGCGAAGGCGGGCAACGGGATTCCGCGCCTGCGGCAGGCGATCAGCGCGCCGACCGCGCCGAGCGCGATGGCGCCCCAGATGCCGAGGCCGCCCTGCCAGATCTTCAGCGCGTCCACCGGGTTGCCGCCGGGGCCGAAGTACTTCGGCCAGTCCGTCGCCACGTGGTAGAGCCGCCCGCCGACGAGCCCGAACGGCACGGCGAAGACCGCGATGTCGGTGACCGCGCCCTTCTCCCCGCCCCTGGCCACGAAGCGGCGCTCGCCCCAGGCGATGGCCACCACGATGCCCGCGATGATGCAGAGCGCGTAGGCGCGTAGCGGGATCGGGCCGATGTACCAAACCCCACGGTCGGGGCTGGGGATCGTTGCCAGGATCGCGGAGACCGTTCCAGTCACGCCGCTCACCGTAGCCGCTGCCCCTCAGCCGATGACCGTCAGGCCCTCGTGATCGGCGAAGTCGGCGAAGTCTTTCCTGTTCAGGGTCGCCAACGGCGTCTCGTAGGCCAGGCAGCAGGCCGCGATCCACGTATCGGCCGCGGGCCGAGGACAGCCTCGCAGAGCGGCGAAAGCGGTGATCTCGCCCCACTTCCTGGCCACCTCCGGGGTCGCGGGCAGCACGGCCACACGGTTGAGCCACCGCTCCAGCGCGGCCCGGCGCCGGGGTCCCCAGCACCTGAGCTCTTGCCACTTCGTCAACTCGCCGACCGTGACGAAGGTGATCGCCGGACGGTGGCCCGCCAGCCGCGCCGCCACCGGCCCCGGCAACTCCCCGGTGAGGATCGAGGACACGACACCGGTATCGAGGATGATCGGCTCCACGGCTCAGGCGACGTCCTTCCCGCGCTCAATGACGTACCAGTCCAGGAACCGGTACAGCTCCTCGCCGGTCGCGAAGATCTCGCCGTCGGCCAGGTCTCCGGCCGACGCGATGGGGTGGACGTCCTTGTCCCGCATCAGGGCTTCCAGCAAGGCCGGACCGTCGAGCACTCCGCATGTCGTCCACATGGGGCCACTGTCCCGACGGCACCGACAGTCTCCGGCCGAATTCCGGCATTGGACGGCTCGTTCAGCCGATCGAAGGGCACTTTGCGCCAGGGGCAACAAGGAAACGCCAGCCCCGCGGAACGTCAGGCGGTGACGGGGGTGCGGTGGGTGGCGGAGGAGAGCTCGGCGGCGAGGGCGCGGACCGCGGCTTCGCCCGAGGAGACGGCGTTGACGAAGGCGGAGCCGACGATCACGCCGTCGGCGAACGCGGCGACCTCGGCCGCCTGCGGGCCGGAGCGGACGCCGAGGCCGACGCCGATCGGCAGGGTCGTGTGCTCGCGGGTGCGCTCGACCAGCTGCGGCGCCTGGCTGCTCACGGCGTCGCGGGCACCGGTGACGCCCATGATCGAGGCGGCGTAGAGGAATCCGCTGCTGGCCGCCGCGGTCATCGAGATCCGCTCTTCGGTCGACGAAGGCGCCACCAGGAAGACGCGGTCGAGGCCGTGCGCGGTCGAGGCGGCCATCCAGTCCTCGGCCTCGTCCGGGATCAGGTCGGGCGTGATCAGCCCGAGCCCACCGGCGGCGGCGAGGTCGCGGGCGAACGCGTCGACGCCGTAGCGGTGCACCGGGTTCCAGTAGGTCATCACGACCGCGCGCCCACCGGCTGCGGAGATCGACTCTACCGTGGTGAACAGGTCGCGGACGCGGAAACCGTTGCGCAGCGCGGTGTCCGCTGCGGCCTGGATGGTCGGGCCGTCCATCACCGGGTCGGAGAACGGCAGGCCCACCTCGACCAGGTCGCAGCCCGCGTCGAGCATCGCGGCGAGGTACTGCTGGGAGCCCTCCACGGTCGGGAAGCCCGCGGGCAGGTAGCCGATCAGCGCCGCGCGGTCGGCGGCCCGGCAGTCGGCGAACATCTGCGTCAAGGACGACATCAGGCGTTCTCCCCCACGAGGTCGAAGTAGCGGGCGGCGGTGTCCATGTCCTTGTCACCACGGCCGGAGAGGCACACCAGGATCACGCCATCGGGCCCGAGTTCCTGGCCGAGCTTCAAGGCACCGGCCAGCGCGTGCGAGGACTCGATCGCCGGGATGATGCCCTCGGTGCGCGAGAGCAGCCGCAGCGCCTCCATGGCCTCCGCGTCGGTCACCGCGCGGTACTCGGCGCGGCCGATGTCCTTGAGGTAGGAGTGCTCGGGGCCGACGCCGGGGTAGTCCAGGCCCGCGGAGATCGAGTACGCCTCGGTGATCTGCCCGTCTGAGTCCTGGAGCAGGTACGAGAACGCGCCGTGCAGGATGCCCGGCTCGCCCTCGGTCAGGGTCGCCCCGTGCTCGTCGGTGTCCACGCCCTTGCCCGCGGGCTCCAGGCCGACCAGCCGCACCGAGGGGTCGTCGAGGAAGCCGTGGAAGATGCCGATCGCGTTGGAGCCGCCGCCGACGCACGCCGCGACCACGTCGGGCAGCCGGCCAACCTGGTCGAGCATCTGGGCGCGGGCCTCGGCACCGATCACCTTGTGGAAGTTGCGCACCATCATCGGGAACGGGTGCGGGCCCGCGGCGGTGCCGAGCAGGTAGTGGGTGTCGTCGACGTTGGCCACCCAGTCGCGCAGCGCCTCGTTGATCGCGTCCTTGAGCGTGCGGGAGCCGGTCTTGACCGGGATGACCTCCGCGCCGAGCAGCTTCATCCGCGCCACGTTGAGCGCCTGCCGCTGGGTGTCGACCTCGCCCATGTAGACCACGCAGTCGAGGTCGAGCAGCGCGCACGCGGTCGCGGCGGCCACGCCGTGCTGTCCGGCACCGGTCTCGGCGATGACCCGCTTCTTGCCCATCCGCTTGGTCAGCAGCGCCTGGCCCAGCACGTTGTTGATCTTGTGCGAGCCGGTGTGGTTGAGGTCCTCGCGCTTGAGGAAGATCCGCGCGCCGCCCGCGTGCTCGGCGAACTTCGGCGCCTCGGTCAGCAGCGAGGGCCGGTTGGCGTACTCGCGGAGCAGCCGCTCGAACTCGGTGACGAAGTCCGGGTCCACCCGCGCCTTGTCGTAGAAGGTGGCCAGCTCGTCGATCGCGGCCATCAGCGCCTCGGGCATGTACCGGCCGCCGTAGGGTCCGAAGTGCCCGCGATCGTCCGGGCCGTGCTTGTCGCGGTCCTCGTCGTGGGTCATGGGGGCGCTTCTCCTCAGCGGCTCGGGCGGGGGCAGGCGGGGTGCGAGCCCGCGGTCACCAGCTGGGTCACCGCGCCGCGCGGGTTTCCGCTGGTCACCAGGCCCTCACCGACCAGGACGGCGTCCGCGCCGTAGCCCGCGTAGGTCATCAGGTCGCTGGGGCCGCGCACGCCGGACTCGGCGATCTTGATGACCTCGCTCGGCAGGCCGGGCGCGATCCGGCCGAAGCAGTCGCGGTCCACCTCCAGCGTGGTCAGGTCGCGGGCGTTGACGCCGATCACCTGGGCGCCCGCCTCCAGCGCGCGGTCGGCCTCCTCGGCGGTGTGCACCTCGACCAGCGCGGTCATGCCGAGGGACTCCGCGCGGTCCAGCAGCGCCTCCAGCACGTTCTGCTCCAGGGCCGCCACGATCAGCAGGATCATGTCCGCGCCGTGCGCCCGCGCCTCGTGGATCTGGTACGGGCTGACCATGAAGTCCTTGCGCAGCAAGGGAACGTCGACCGAGGCGCGGACCGCGTCGAGGTCGGCCAGCGATCCGCCGAAGCGGCGCTCCTCGGTGAGCACGCTGATCACCCGCGCGCCACCGGCCTCGTAGTCCCTGGCCAGCTCGGCCGGGTCGGCGATGCCCGCGAGATCGCCCTTGGACGGGCTGCGGCGCTTGACCTCCGCGATCACGCCGACCCCGGGCGCGCGCAGCGCGGCCATCACGTCCCTGGGCGGCGGCGCCTGCGCGGCGAGTTCCTTGATCGCCTCAAGCGGTGTCGCGGCTTCGCGGACGGCCAGGTCGGCGCGGACACCTTCAAGAATCGACTCCAGGACGTTCACGCGCACTCCTCCGCATGATCCGTTCGTCCGGCGCGGCCGTTGCTGGCTCGTCCCGGCGCTCGAATCGGTTCGTAGCTGCCGCTCCGACAGGCGACCGTCCCCAGAACGGTGGCCGTGAGGCGTTCATGGATGCTAACTCTCAGGCGGTGCCGCTCCCGGTCTGGGGTCACCGAATCCGTCCTGGCTGTCAAGGGTCTTTCCGCGCTGTGACCGTGGGATCACTCCCCGAGTCCAACGCCTCCCACACCTCCCGGTCGGGATCGGCGGCCCTGGCGTTACTCCCGGTGTCGTAACGGGCACCCAGCGCGGGCATCCGCGCCCCGCCGACCAGCACGATCAGCCCGGCCGCGAGCAGCGGTGCCAGCCCGGCCAGCCCGAGCAGCGGCCCGGCCGCGGTCACCGTCGCCGCGTAGCCGAGCCACAGCGCGATCCCGCCCGCCCCCAGCAGCGCCAGCAGCCCGCCGACCACCCGGCGGAGCGCTCCGGCGGTGGCGACGGCCCCGGCGATCCCGGCGAGGCTGAGCAGCGCCAGGGGGATCAGCGCGGGCACCTGGTCGGCGCCGGTCGGCCGGTCCCGCGCGGCGGCCGGGGACCCGGTCCCGTCGAACCACGGCACCGTCGAAGCCGCCCAGAGCAGCCCCGCCGCGGCGAGCAACAGCAGCACGACCGTCCACATGAGACCGCGGGCGGGCCGGACGGCTTGCCCGCCAACGGGCTCAGACACGACGTTCGACCCCGTCGACGGCCAGCGCCAGGGTGTCGGCGGTGGCGATCGCCGAGAGCACCGCACGGGCCTTGTTCAGGCACTCCTGGTCCTCGGAGACCGGGTCGGAGTCGGCCACGATGCCCGCCCCGGCCTGCACGTAGGCCACGCCTTCGCGGACCAGCGCGGTGCGGATGGCGATGGCGGTGTCGGCGTCGCCCGCGAAGTCCAGGTAGCCGACCACGCCGCCGTAGAGGCCGCGGCGGGTCGGCTCCAGCTCCTCGATCAGCTCCATCGCGCGCGGCTTCGGCGCTCCGGAGAGGGTGCCCGCGGGGAAGCAGGCCGCGACCGCGTCGAAGGCGGTGCGGTCGTCGGCGAGCTGCCCGGTGACGGTGGAGACGATGTGCATGACGTGGCTGTAGCGCTCGATGCGGAAGAAGTCGACCACCGTGACCGAGCCCGGCTTGCAGACCCGGCCGAGGTCGTTGCGCGCCAGGTCGACTAGCATCAGGTGCTCGGCGCGCTCCTTCTCGTCGTGCAGCAGGTCCTTCGCCAGCAGCGAGTCCTCCTCCTCGTCGGCGCCGCGCCAGCGCGTCCCGGCGATCGGGTGCGTGGTCGCCTTGCCGTCGCGGACGGTGACCAGCGCCTCCGGGCTGGAGCCGACGATCGCGAAGCCGTCGAGGTTGAGCAGGTACATGTACGGGCTGGGGTTGGTGGTGCGCAGGACCCGGTAGATGTCCAGCGGGTCGGCCGCGGTCTCCAGCTCGAACCGCTGCGAGACGACGACCTGGAACGCCTCGCCCGCGTGGATGGCCTCCTTGGCCTTCTCCACGGCCGCGGTGTAGTCGGCGGTGCTGCGGCGGCGGGTGAACCGCGGTTCCGGGCGGGAGAACACCGCGGCGCTGGGCGCGGCGGAGGTGCACAGCCGCGCGGTCATGTCATCAAGGCGCGCGACGGCCTCGTCGTAGGCGGCGTCCACCCGCTCGTCGGTGTCGTCCCAGTTGATCGCGTTGGCGATGAGCGTGATCGTGCCCTCGTGGTGGTCCATCGCGGCGAGGTCCATCGCCAGCAGCATCACCAGCTCGGGGATCTCCAGGTCGCTCTCGGCCAGCTCCGGCAGCGCCTCCAGCCTGCGCACCACGTCGTAGCCGAGGTAGCCGACCATGCCGCCGGTGAGCGGGGGCATGCCGGGCAGCGCGTCGGTGTGCAGCAGCCGCATGGTCTCGCGCAGCGCCACCAGCGGGTCGCCGTCGCGGGGCAGGCCGACCGGCGGGGTGCCGGTCCAGGTGGCGTGCCCGTCGACCACGGTCAGCGCGGCCGGGCTGTGGGCGCCCACGAAGGACCAGCGCGACCACGAGCGGCCGTTCTCGGCGGATTCGAAGAGGAAGGTGCCGGGCCGGGCGGCGCCGAGCTTGCGGTAGACCCCGACCGGGGTCTCGCCGTCGGCGAGCAGTCGCCGCACCACCGGGATGACGCGGCGATCCCTGGCTAGTTCACGGAACTCCTCGCGGCTGGGGCTGATCTCCCCCATCGCGGTCCTGCCGGGCGCGAGCACACTGACCATGGGGACATTGTGCCTGGTCGTTGACGAGGGCTGTGACCACGGCCCATTATTTCCACAAGCGTTGAATACAGAGGTCAGCCCGCGTGCGGGCCGGGATGGTGGAGATGAGCGCCGGGACTGAGAGTACTTCACCGCGCAGGCGTGGGCGGCGACCCGCGGGCGAGGACACCCGCCGCGCGCTGCTGGACGCGGCCCGCAGGTCCTTCGCCGAGCACGGTTTCGCCGGGGCGACGGTGCGCGGGATCGCCGCCGAGGCCGGAGTGGACGCGGCGATGGTGAACCACTGGTTCGGTGGCAAGGAAGGCTTGTTCGCCAGCGCCATGGAGCTGCCGCTGGACCCGAAGCGGATCAGCGAGATGCTGCTGACCGGGCCACTGGAGGAGATGGGCGAGCGCATCGTGCGCACGTTCCTGAGCGTGTGGGACGGCGCGGGCGGCGGGGCGTTCGTGGCGTTGATGCGCAGCGCCTCCAGCAACGAGACCGCGGCGCGGATGTTGCGGGAGTTCATCTCCAACGTCGTGTTCGGGCCGATCACGCGACGGGTCGGTCCGGACCGCCCGGAGCTGCGCGCCGCGTTGTGCGGCACGCAGATCTCCGGGCTCGGCATGGTCCGCTACGTGATCAAGCTGGAGCCGTTGGCCTCGGCCGACCACGACACCCTGGCTGCGGCGATCGCCCCGAACCTCCAGCGCTACCTCACCGGGGACCTGGGCCCTACTTCCACTCCCACTTGATGTCGATGTTCCCGCGACTCAGCGGGGCGAGCTCCTTGAATGCCTTTTCGCTCAGGTCGAAGTGGTTCTTGGAGCAGCCGGGGCACTTGTCCTTCACCTTGACGGTAATCGACTTGCCACCGTAAGTGACCTTGAGCTTCTTCTTGCAGATCGGGTCGTTGTTCGGATTGCCCGAGCCGAACCACGAGTCGGACACCGCGACCAGCTTCTGCGTCCTGGCATTGATGGGATCTCCGCAGGCCCCCGTGCCGGAGAGGCTGTAGTAGGTGGCATTCCCGGACTTCGGCGCGGCGAACGCGGGGGCATTGCCGACACCGGCGAACAAGATCGCGCAGACCGCGGCGACAAACGGGGAAGAACGCTTCATGCGGCCCAGTCTCGCCACCGGGCAGAATTTCGCGAGGCCGAATAACCGTTCTTGAATTAAAGAAAAAGCTATTCGGCGGAATCCGAAAGAAGAATGTCCGTGTCGAAACAGGTTCGCGTTCCGGTGTGGCAGGCCGCGCCTTCCTGATCAACGATGAGCAGCACGGTGTCGCCGTCGCAGTCCAGCCGGACCTCGTGCACGTGCTGCGTGTGCCCGGAGGTCTCGCCCTTCACCCAGTACTGCTGCCTGCTGCGC
Source organism: Allokutzneria sp. A3M-2-11 16 (assembly GCF_024213555.1). GTDB lineage: Bacteria > Actinomycetota > Actinomycetes > Mycobacteriales > Pseudonocardiaceae > Allokutzneria. Next base: position 62,860 of record NZ_JANAVO010000001.1, read on the forward strand.
GAGTAGTACGTGGCGCGGCGCGTGGTCAGCGTGCGGTGCAGCGCCTCGTCGTCCATCCACGCCACCATCAGCACCTCACCGGTGCCGCGTTGCTGGGCTACGGCGCTGAACAGGCCGTCGGCGTTGCGCTTCAGCCGCTCGGCGATCTTCGGGTCGAGTCGGTTCACCGTCGCTCCAGGAACTTCCGCATCGGGCCGGTGCTCAGCAGCACCACGGCGTAGACCTGTGCCGCGCCGAGGACTCCGGAGAGCACGCGGGCCAGGACCGGCCCGTCGCCGAGGACGATCAGCAGGTGCAGCAGCGCCGCGAAGACCGCGACGGCGATCGCACCCGCCCTGGCGATGCCGATGCGGGCGAGGATGCTCCCGGCCGCGACAGCGGAGAGCACGAGCAGCACCAGCGGCGTCATGACCACGTCGGCGCCGCCTTCGGCCGTCCAGCGCACGATCGCGGCGATGAGGAAGACCAGCTGCGCGCCGACCAGGCAGGCCAGCGTCGCCCACAGTTCGACCGGGCGCTTCACCGGACCGTCACCCCGGCCGCGCGCAGACCGTCTTTGACCTCACCGATCCGCAACTGTCCAAAGTGGAACACGCTGGCGGCGAGGACCGCGTTGGCGCCTGCTTCCACCGCGGGCGGGAAGTGCTCGACCGCGCCCGCTCCGCCGCTGGCGATCAGCGGCACCGTCACGGCGGCGCGCACGAGCCCCAGCAGCTCCAGGTCGAACCCGGCCTTGGTGCCGTCGGCGTCCATGGAGTTCAACAGGATCTCGCCGACGCCCAGTTCCTGACCGCGCGCGGCCCATTCCACCGCGCAGATCCCGGTGCCGCGCCTGCCGCCGTGCGTGGTGACCTCGAAGCCGGACGCGGTGGGCTGCACGCCTTCCGGCACGCGGCGCGCGTCCACGGAGAGCACGACGCACTGGGCACCGAACCGCTGGGACGCCTCGCGCAGCAGCTCCGGCCGCGCGATGGCCGCCGTGTTCAGGCTGACCTTGTCGGCGCCCGCGCGCAGCAGCTTGTCGACGTCGTCGACCTCGCGCACGCCGCCGCCGACCGTGAGCGGGATGAACACCTGTTCCGCGGTGCGGCGCACGACGTCGTAGGTGGTCTCCCGGCTCCCGGAGGAGGCCGTGATGTCCAGGAAGGTCAGCTCGTCCGCGCCCTCGGCGTCGTAGGTCCGCGCCAGCTCCACGGGATCGCCCGCGTCAACGAGGTTGGTGAAGTTGACGCCCTTCACCACGCGCCCGTTGTCGACGTCCAGACAGGGGATCACTCGTACCGCAACCGTCACGCCAAGAGCCTACGGTGCTCCCCGGCCCCGCTCCGCCGTGGACGGCCCGCCCGCCGCCACGTGAGACAAACTCCCCCCATTCACCCGTCAGAGCACCCCTGAGCTGGCCTTTCCCGGCCCTCCGAGCCACGATTGTGATGGGGTGCCCCCTGGGAGGGCGGGGGCCGGAATGAGGGCGTCAACGCGGGGTTGACGCTTCGCGGATCGTCAACCTACAGTTGACGCATGACACCGGCACCGGCTCGACTCGACGACCTGATCACCTACGTGAAGACCCAGTACCCGGACGGCTCGCCACTGGACCACCTCAGCGTGGCGGTGCTGACCGGCGAACGCCTCGGCGAGCTCGCCGACCACCTGATCGGCCACTTCGTGGACCAGGCCCGCCGCGGCGGCGCGTCCTGGACGGAGATCGGCCAGAGCATGGGCGTGACCAAGCAGGCGGCGCAGAAGCGCTTCGTGCCCAAGGACATGGACAAGATGACCATGGACAGCTTCGCCCGCTACACCGACGACGCCCGCAAGGTCCTGGTGCACGCCCAGGAGGAGGCGAAGGCCGCGGGCAACCCGGAGATCGGCACCGAGCACATCCTGCTCGGCCTGCTGCACGCGCCGGGTGCGCTGGCCGCACGGGCGCTGGCCGCCGAGGGCGCGAGCGAACAGGCCGTCCGCGCGGCGGTGCGGCTGGTCCTCTCCCCGGCGCAACAGGACATCCCCGAGCAGATCCCGTTCACCGGCAGCGCCAAGAAGGTCATCCAGCTGACGTTGCGGGAGTCCTTGCGGCACAACAGCAAGCACATCGGCACCGAGCACCTGCTGCTGGCGCTGCTGCGCGAGGAGGCGGGCGCCGGCGCGAAGGTCATCGCGGACCTCGGCCTCTCGCGCAAGGCGATCGAGACCCGTATCCACGCCGAACTGAAAGAAATGCAGGGCAAGGCATAGCTGAACGGTCGAACATGCCCGCGGGTCGGCCTGACCTCCGCCAAGAGGGCGAATTCCAGCGGAAAAACCAGCGGTACCAACGGATTCGCCCCCTTGGCAGCAAGTCTCCCGCACGGTTTATTCATCTGTCATGTTCGACGCGATTGTGGTGGGAGCACGCTGCGCCGGCTCACCGACGGCCATGCTGTTGGCACGTAAAGGCCACCGAGTCCTCGTGGTGGACCGTGCCAACTTTCCGAGCGATGTCCCGTCGACGCACTTCGTCTGGCCGCACGGGCTCTCGTACCTGAATCGCTGGGGACTGCTGAAGCAGGTACTGGCGACAACCCCCTCGCACACCGTTCTCAACGTGGTCCAGGACGGCATCGAACTGTCCGGGACCGTGCCGCTGCATCTGCTGCGCGAGCACTTCCGCGAACTCCACGGAGACGACTCGGGAGTGGTGCAGCGTTACGCCTCGGTGCGCCGTCGCGTGCTCGACAAGATTCTGCTGGACGCTGCGGCGGATGCCGGAGCACAGGTGCGTACGGGATTCGTCGTCGAAGAACTGATCCAGGACAAGGGCCGAGTCGTCGGCATTCGCGGCAAAACGCAAGACGGCCGGTCGGTCGAGGAGCGCGCCCGGGTCGTCGTCGGCGCCGACGGACGCAACTCCTCCGTCGCCCGCGCCCTTGGACTGCGCAAGCACGATGTGCGCCACAAGTGCACATTCGCCTACTGGGGCTATTACTCCGGTTTCACCCTCCCAAGCGCTTACATGTACCAGCGCGGGCGACTCGGGGTGGCGGCCGCGCCCACGAACTTCGGCCAGAACATGCTGCTGGTGTGGGGTCCCCGGGAACTGGCCGAAGAGTTTCGCGTCGACCTGGCAGGCAACTTCGAGCAGGCGCTGGACCTCGTCAGCCCGGAGTTGGGCAAACGCGTTCGCGCGCAAGGGAAACGGGAAGGGCGCCTGTTCGCCACGCTGGACCAGTCCGCGTATCTACGGCCGCTTTTCGGCCAGGGATGGGTGCTTGCCGGCGATGCGCAGTGCTTCAAGGACCAATGCACCGCGATCGGGATGACCCACGCCTTCCGCGACGCGGAGCTGCTGGCCGCCGGGTTGGACGACTGGCTTTCCGGTGACAGCGCGTTCGACGTGGCGCTCAAGCACTACGAGAGTTGTCTCCGGGGCCCGGCCGCGACCGCGTACTACGACTACGTCTGCGCGCAGGCCGAAATGCGCGCGCTCGATCACGACGAGCTCCAGTTCCTTTCCGGTCTCCGCGACGACCAGCAGCAGACCGACCACTTCATCGCGATGCACGGCGGTATCGCGATTCATTCCACGCGCTGACGAAACGGACTCGACATGATGGACGCGGCGGTCCGACTCCGGGCCGATGAGTTCTACCGCACCAACTACCTCGGCGAGGACGACGGGCGCGGCCTCTTCGGGCACGTGCCGCTCGGCCCGGACGCGATCCTGTTGCACAGCAACGACTACCTGGACATCGGACGGCACCCGCGGATCGTCGAGGCCCAGATTGCCTCGCTGCGGGAGGTCGGCAGCGGCGCGCTGATGTCCGGCGTGTACCTGCAGGACGACGATCCGCAACCGGTGCTGCAACGGAGGCTCGCCCAGCACGTCGGCGCCGAGAGCGTGCTGCTGTGCCAGAGCGGCTGGGCGGCCAACACCGACCTCCTCCAGGCGATCGCGCGCCCGGGAGACACCGTCTTCGTCGATTCCAAGGCGCACCAGTCGCTTCGGGAGGGCGTCCGGATCGCCGGTGCCACGCCGGTCAAGTGGCGGCACAACACACCGGAGCACCTGGACCGCCGCATCCGGTCGAAGGGGCCGGGCATCATCGTCGTCGACTCGATCTACAGCCTCAACGGCACCATCTGCCCGTTGGCCGACATCGTGGCTGTCGCGCGGGAGCACGGTTGCGTGTTGGTCGTGGACGAGTCGCACTCGCTCGGCGTGTACGGCCCGGACGGTGGCGGCCTCGTGCACCAGCTCGGGCTGGCCGGGGAGGTCGACTTCGTCACCGCGAGCCTGTCCAAGGCGTTCGTCACCCGGGCCGGGCTGATCGCCTGCGCGAACAGGTTCACCGACTACATCCGCTACACGGGTCCGCAGGCGATCTTCTCCTCGGCGCTGCTGCCGCACGACCTGGCCGGGCTGTCCGCGGTACTCGACGTGGTCTCCTCGGAGGAGGAGCGGCGGCTGCGCCTGCACAAGGTGGCCGAGCGCGTCCGCGGCACCCTGCTCGCCGCGGGCGTCGACATCAACGGCAGCCAGGCGCAGATCATCTCGCTGGTGGCGGGCGAGGAGCTCCAGGCGATGCGGCTGCGCGACGAACTGGACCACCTCGGCGTGCACGGTTCGATCTTCATCCCGCCCGCGACCAGCGAGGGCGGCTCGCTGCTCCGGCTGTCCCTGCACGCGGGCCTCGGCGACGCCGACGTCGACCGGATCACCTCCGCGGTCCTGGCGACGGTGTCGTGATGGAACCGTGGAAGGCGCTGCGGCTCGGCGCCGCCAGGACGATGCTCCGGGCGGTGGCGCTCACCGGTGATCCGGTCGCGCGACTGCTCGGCACCCGCAGGCTGGCGGACCCCTTCCCCGAACTGGAGCGGCTGCGCACCGCCGGTCCGGTGGTGCGCAGCCCGGCGGGCGTGTACGCGACCGCCTCGCACCGGCTGTGCGCCGCGATCCTGCGCTCGCCGAGCTTCCGGATGCTGCCCGACGGGAAGCTCGCCGGGGTCGACTGGACGCGCGGGCCCGAGGACCACCTGGACATCGCCCATCCGATCGACCACTCGCTGCTCTCGCTCAACGCTCCCGAGCACGGCCTGCTGCGCAAGCACGTCGCGGCGTCGTTCACCCCGCGCGCGGTGCGGAAACGGTTGGCGGGCATCGAAAAGGTGGTCGCCGAGTTCCTGGACGCCGCCGAGGTGCGCGGCGAGTTCGACGTGATCCAGGACTTCGCCGTGCGGGTTCCGGTGCGGGTGATCTGCGAGATGCTCGGCATCCCCGACTCCGAGCACGAGCGCTTCATCCGGTGGGGGCGCACCATCGGCGACACCATCGAGGGCGTGCGCACCATGGGCGAACGCCGCCAGGTCCGCGACAACATGATCGACATGGGGCGGTTCTTCGACGAGCTGATCGCGGTCCGCCGCCAGGCGCTCGGCGAGGACGTGCTCAGCGACCTGCTGCGCGGCTCGCTCGGCAGGCGGGAGGTGATCGCCACCGCCGGTCTTGTGCTGGGCGCGGGGTTCGAGACCACCGTCAACGTCATCGGCAACGGCGTGCTCGCGCTGCTGGCCCACCCCGAGCACAAGCGCACCCTCGTCGAGCGCCCCGGGTTCGCCGCCGACGTGGTCGAGGAAGTGTTGCGGTGGAACGGACCCATCCAGCTGACCGCCCGCGCGCCCGAGATCGACGTCGCCGTCGAAGGTGTCGAGATCCCCGCGGGCAGCACGATGGCGCTGATGCTCGCCGGAGCCAACCGCGATCCTGAGGTCTTCGCCGCCCCGGAGGTCTTCGACCCCTACCGCCCGAACAACCGGGAACACCTCGGATTCGGCGCGGGAGCGCACTACTGCCTCGGCGCGGGGCTCGGCCGGATCGAGATCGAGGTCGCGCTGCGCGAGCTGTTCACCCGTTTCCCCGGCCTGCGCCTCAACGGTCCGTTGGTGCGCAACACCTCCCGCGCCATTCACGGCATGAGCAGCATTCCCGTCGCCGTCTCCTAGCGCACGGCCGCAAGTGCCTCGGGGAGCGTGAAAGCCTTGGCGTAGAGCGCCTTCCCGATGATGGCGCCTTCGAGGCCGAGCGGGGCGAGCTCGGCCAGCGCGCGCAGATCGTCCACACTGGACACGCCGCCGGAGGCGATCACCGGCTTGTCCGTGCGGGCACAGATCTCGCGCAGCAGCTCCACGTTCGGGCCCTGGAGCGTGCCGTCCTTGGAGACGTCGGTGACCACGTAACGGGAACAGCCGTCCCGCTCAAGGCGCTCCAGCACCTCCCACAGGTCGCCACCGTCCGAGGTCCACCCGCGCCCCTTGAGCCGGTGGCCTTCCTCGGTGATCCGCACGTCCAGTCCCACGGCGACCTGTTCCCCGTGCGCCGCAAGGACTTTCGCGCACCACTCGGGGTTCTCCAGCGCTGCCGTGCCCAGGTTCACCCGCGCGCAGCCCGTGCCGAGGGCGGCGGCCAGCGAGGCGTCGTCGCGGATACCGCCGGACAGCTCGACCTTCACGTCCAGCTCGGTGATCATCGCGGCGAGCAGCGCCCGGTTGTCCCCGCGCCCGAAGGCCGCGTCCAGGTCGACCAGGTGGATCCACTCGGCGCCGCCGTCCTGCCAGGCCAGCGCCGACTCCAGCGGGGTGCCGTATGCGGTCTCGGTGCCCGCCTCGCCCTGGGTGAGCCGGACGGCCTTGCCCTCGACGACGTCGACGGCCGGGAACAGCGTGAAAGTCACGGGATTACCTTCTGCTAGAGCGTGTTCAGCCAGTTGCGCAGGATGTGCGCACCGGCGTCGCCGGACTTCTCCGGGTGGAACTGGGTGGCCCAGAGCGGCCCGTTCTCCACCGCGGCGACGAAGTCCTCACCGTGGTGGGCCCAGGTCACCAGCGGCGGGGCGAAGGGGCCGTCCGCCTCAAGCTCCCACTTGCGCACCCCGAACGAGTGCACGAAGTAGAACCGGGCGTCCTCGTCGAGCCCGGCGAAGAACTGGCTGTTCGACGGGGCGCGAACGGTGTTCCACCCCATGTGCGGCAGGACGTCTGCGTGCAGCCGCTCGACCGTGCCCGGCCATTCGCCGCAGCCCTCGTCGGTGACCCCGTGCTCGACGCCGCGCTCGAACAGCGCCTGCATCCCCACGCAGATCCCGAGGACCGGGCGCCCGCCTGCCAGCCGTTCGCCGATGATGCGCGGGCCCCGCACCGAACGCAGCCCCGCCATGCACGCGCCGAAGGCGCCGACCCCGGGAACCACCAGCCCGTCCGCCGCGAGCGCGGCACGATGGTCGGCGGTCACCTCGACGTCGGCACCGACGCGGCGCAGGGCGCGTTCGGCGGAGCGGAGGTTGCCGGAGCCATAGTCGAGCACGACGACGCGGGACACGTCACCAGGCTAGTCGGCACCCCCGCCCACCCGCGAACCCGTTCCCGGGCGGAGTGGCTCAGCCCACGAAGCGGGTGATCGAGTGGTGCAGACCCGCCGGGTCGAGGCCGTGGACGGCGTCGTGCTGCTCCGCCGTTCCGTAGGCGCGGACCTCGCTGTCGCGCCCGACACCGAGGGCGAGCAGCCGGTGCGGGGTGTCGGCCAGTGCCGTGGTGACCTCGTGCGCCGAGGTGCCCTGGAGGTAGGGCTCCACCAGAACGACGTTCGCGTTCGAGCCGACCGCGTCGCGCAACCCGGCGTGGTCGAAGGGGCGCACCGTGGCCGTGTAGAGCACCGTGACGTCCACAGTGGACGTAGCGGCGAGCACGGCGTCCAGGGTCGGTCCGACCGCGACGACGACCCCCTTGTTCCCGAGGCGGACCGGGGTGAAGCCCGCGCCCGTCGGGTACGCCCGCGCGTTGCGGCGGGTGGAGAGGCGGAGGTACACGCGGTCGTCCCCGGCCAGGGCCGTGGTCAACAGCGAGCGGACCTCGTCCTGGTGGCCCGGCACGTGGATCGTCCAGCCGGGGAGCGTGTCGATCAGCGCGACGTCGCCGGGCGCCTGATGCGTGCGCCCCCACACGGGGTCGTCGTAGGAAGCGCCGATGCTGACCAGGATCGCGCCGACGTCCTGGTGCCCGAGGTCCAGCTTGATCTGCTCGAAGGGCCGTTCGATGAGGAAGGGCGTGTAGCTGTGCGCCACGGGCCGCAGCCCGGTCAGCGCGAGCCCACCGGTCACGCCGATCATCGCCTGCTCCCGGATGCCCACGTTGACCACGCGCTCCGGGTGCCTGGACCGCGCCTCGGTGAAGTTGCCCGCCGAGATGTCCGCGGTCACCACGGCGATCCTGGGATCGGTGTCCATGGCGGCGGTGACCGTCTCGATGAAGGTCTCGCGCATCGTGACGTCGGAGGACATCAGCGCCAGCTCGGTCTTCCCGTGAAAGTCCGCGGCGGTCATCACTCCGCACCTTCTTCCCTGATCATGGCGACCACGGCGCGCGGGCGGCCGGGGTGCTCCTCGGTGAACGCGTGGTAGAGCGCTTCCTGGTCGCGGCCGTCAACCGTGACGGTGTCCCAGCCCTCGACGGCGAAACGGCTCGCCATGCCGCCGGGCCAGCCGTGGCTGGCGGAGCCGTTGTCGATGGCCACGACGGTCAGCCGGTCCAGGCCGAGCCTGCCCGCCAGCGCGATGGCCTCGTGGTTGCTGCCCTCGTCGAACTCGCCGTCGCCGACCAGCACGAACACCCTGGGCTTGGTCCGGCCCTGGGCGCGCAGCCCGAGGACCTGGCCGACGCCGAGCGCCAACCCGTGGCCCAGCGAGCCCGCGCTGATCTCCACACCCGGCACCAGCACCCGGTCCGGGTGCTGGCCCAGCGGCGAACCGAAGTCCGTCCAGTTGTCCAAAGTGGACGGATCGAGGAAGCCCTTCGCGGCGAGCACCGCGTAGTAGGCCATCGGCCCGTGCCCTTTGGAGAGCAGGAAGCGGTCCCGGTCCGGATCATCGACCCGCTCGGGCGAGACGTCGAGCACGCGGTCGTAGAGCGTCCAGAGGGTGGGCAACGTGGAGGTCGCCGCCCACTCGTGCTTCTCGTCCCCGGTCATCCGTTTGAACAGGTCGGGTAGCTCCGACCAACCCCTTCGCGAGATCCCCTGTGTCATGGGACCACGGTGCAACCTCGACTTAGCTGGAGGTCAAGCACTAGGCTGCTGTCTCATGGCGGAACTGCCCAAATGGCTGACGATCGGCGATGTGGCCGCCCGCAGCGGTGTCCCGCACACCTCGTTGCGCTTCTACGAGGACAAGGGACTGATCGTCTCGGAGCGCACCACGGGCAACCAGCGCCGCTACGCCCGCTCCGTGCTGCGCAGGCTGGCCTTCATCCGCTCCGCGCAACGCGTGGGGCTGACCCTTGAGGACGTGCGCGACGCGCTCGCGACGCTGCCCGACAACCGCACGCCGACCAAGGCGGACTGGACCCGCTTGTCCAAGACCTGGGACAAGGAGCTGGAGATCCGCATCGACGCGCTGCAACGCCTCCGCGAGCGCTTGGCGTCGTGCATCGGTTGCGGTTGCCTGTCGTTGAAGGCGTGCGGCCTCTACAACGAGAACGACGAGCAGGCACGATTCGGCCCCGGCGCGCACAAGCTCAAACCCGCCGCCGAAGGCGGCCGCGACTAGCCCACCCAGCACTCCGCCCCCGCCGTCACTTTCCCGTTTCGTACTCATAGCCGGAAAGAGAGCGCTCCCAAATCCCGCTATGAGTACGAAACGGGATTGGTTTAGACCACGCGGGCGGAGTGAGGGGCGCGCGGGGTGTGGGGCATGGGGTGGAGTTTAGTGCATCGGAGCAGGGGTGACTAAGCGGTTGCGGCGGGGTGTTCCACTGGTGGCATGAACCAAGCACGACTCGTGAGCGTGTCGAAGCGGATGTCCCGCCACCTCCGCCACGCCCCCGAGGCCATCGGGATCACCCTGGACGCGGCGGGCTGGGTGGACGTCACCGATCTGCTCGCCGCGCTGCGCATCACCCGCGAGGAACTGGAAGCCGTGGTGGCCGGTAACGACAAGCGCCGCTTCGCCTTCGACGAGACCGGCGAGCGCATCCGCGCCAGCCAGGGCCACAGCGTCGCCGTGGACCTCGGCCTGGAACCGGCGGAGCCGCCCGCAGTGCTCTACCACGGCACGGTTGAGCGTTTCCTGCCCGCGATCCTCAGCGAGGGACTGCGGCCGATGAAGCGCCACGACGTGCACCTGTCAGCGGACGTCGAGACCGCACGCCGCGTCGGCAGCCGCCGTGGCTCCCCCACGATCCTGGTGGTCGACGCCGCCGCCATGTCCGCCGAGGGCCACACATTCCACCGCAGCGCCAACGGAGTCTGGCTCACCGCCGCCGTCCCGCCGCGCTACCTCAGCCGCACCTAACCTCACGCCCGGCGGTTGGGGCGTCTTCAAGTACCACGCACCCCACCCCCAGCCGTCTCAAACCGCCCCCAACCCCCGGACGCAAGGCGGGTTTGCTGTGGTTTACGACTTCTGGGGCGGGGGTTGGGTGTACTTGAAGACCGCCGAACCCGGGCTGGGTCAGGTGGTGGAGAGCCACCAGGCCACGGCGCCCGCGCCCGCGAGCACGGCTCCGACGAGGAGCAGGATCGCGATCAGCTTCATCGACTTCCACAGCGTGTACGCGCCACCGATGAGGAATCCAGCGAGCGCGAGCAGCGCGATGTAGACGAAGTCCATGCGCGCAGGTTAGAGCACGCCCTTGGTGGACGGGATGCCGGTAACCCGGGGGTCCCGCTCCACCGCCGCCCGCAGCGCTCGCGCGATCGCCTTGAACTGAGCCTCGGTGATGTGGTGCGGGTCGCGCCCGTGGATCACCCGCACGTGCAGCGCGATGCGCGCGTGGAAGGCCAGCGACTCGAACACGTGCCGGTTGAGCACGGCCGGGTAGTTGTTGCCGATGGTGTAACCGGCCAGCAGCTCCGGCTCTCCGACGTGCACGCAGTACGGCCGCCCGGAGACGTCGACGGCGGCGTGCGCCAGGGTCTCGTCCATCGGGATCCACGCGTCGCCGAAGCGGCGGATGCCCGAAGCGTCGCCGATCGCCTCGCGCAGGGCCTGGCCGAGCACGATCGCGGTGTCCTCGACGGTGTGGTGCGCGTCGATCTCCACGTCGCCGGTGGCGCGCACGACGAGGTCAAAGGACGCGTGCGCGCCGAGCGCGGTCAGCATGTGGTCGAAGAACGGCACGCCGGTGCTGACGTCGACCTTGCCCGCGCCGTCGAGGTCGAGCTCGACGTGGATCGAGGACTCCTTGGTCGTGCGCTCGATCTTGGCGATCCGGTTCACCGCTGCACCTCCGTTGCCACTTCCTTGCTCGCGGCCAGGAAGGCGTCGTTCTCGTCGGGGACCCCGATGGTCACCCGCAGGTGGCCCGCGATGCCGATCTCCCTGATCAGCACTCCACGGTCCAAATAGGACTTCCAAGCGGCGCGCGCGTCGCCGAACTGTCCGAAGAGGACGAAGTTCGCGTCGCTGGGCACCACGGTGAAACCCATACCGGTCAAGGCTTCCACCACGCGGTCCCGCTCAGCCGCCAACGCGGCGACCGAGCCGAGCGTGGCATCCGCGTGCCGCAACGACGCCAGCGCCGCGGCCTGCGTCAAGGACGACAGGTGGTACGGCAGCCGCACCAGCTGCAACGCGTCGACCACCGCGGGCGCGGCGGCCAGGTAGCCCAGCCGACCGCCCGCGAACGCGAACGCCTTGCTCATCGTGCGCGAGACGATCAACCGTCCACAGTGGCCGATCAGCGAAACAGCGCTGGGCTGTGCGGAGAACTCCGCGTACGCCTCGTCCACCACGACCATGCCCGGAGCCGCCGCGACCAGCCTGCGCAGGTCCTCGGCCGGGATGGACTGGCCGGTCGGGTTGTTCGGGCTGGTCAGGAAAACCACGTCCGGCTGACGGTCGACGAGAAGCGCGACGGCGGCGTCGGTGTCCAGCGAGAAGTCGGCGCGGCGCGGCGCGGACAGCCACTCCGTGCGCGTCCCGGCGGCGATGATCGGGTGCATCGAGTACGACGGCTCGAAGCCGACCGCGACGCGCCCCGGGCCGCCGAACGCCTGGAGGACCTGTTGCAGGATCTCGTTGGAACCGTTGGCGGCCCACAGGTTCTGCGTCGCCAGCGGAACGCCGGTCGCGCGCGTCAGGTACTCCGCGAGCGCCGTGCGCAGCTCGACCGCGTCCCGGTCCGGGTAGCGGTGCAGCTGCTCAGCCGCCACACGCGTCGCCGAAGCCACATCAGCGACGAGCGAAGGCGGCGGCGGATACGGGTTCTCGTTGGTGTTGAGCCGAACCGCGACGTCCAGCTGCGGCGCTCCGTACGGCGAGCGCCCGCGCAGGTCCTCGCGCAGCGGCAACCCGTCGAGAGTGAACTCCGAGCCCAGGATGCTCATGACGCACCACCGAAGCGCGCGGTGACGGCCTGGCCGTGCGCGGGCAGGTCCTCGGCGTTGGCGAGCGCGACCACCTGGGAGGCCACCTCCGCGAGGGCTTCGCGGGTGTACTCCACGACGTGGATGCCGCGCAGGAAGGTCTGCACGCTCAGCCCGGAGGAGTGCCGCGCGCAGCCGCCGGTCGGCAGCACGTGGTTGGAGCCCGCGCAGTAGTCGCCGAGCGAGACCGGCGAGTACGGGCCGACGAAGATCGCCCCGGCGGAGCGCACGCGCGCGGCCACCGCGGCGGCGTCCACCGTCTGGATCTCCAGGTGCTCGGCGGCGTAGGTGTCGACCACCCGCAGCCCTTCGTCCACTGTGGACACAAGCAGGCAGCCGGACTGCCTGCCGCTCAGCGCGGTGCGCACGCGCTCGGTGTGCTTGGTCGCCGCGACCTGGGCGGTCAGCTGCGCGTCGACCGCGTCGGCCAGCTCCTCCGAGGTCGTCACCAGCACGCTGGCGGCCTGCGGGTCGTGCTCGGCCTGGCTGATCAGGTCGGCGGCCACGTGCACCGGGTCGGCGGTGTGGTCGGCCAGGATCGCGATCTCGGTCGGGCCCGCCTCGGAGTCGATGCCGATCAGCCCGCGCAGCAGCCGCTTGGCCGCGGTCAGGTAGACGTTGCCCGGCCCGGTCACCGTGTCCACCGGCTCCAGCTCGCCGCCGTCGGTGTCCACACCGCCGTAGGCCAGCAGCGCGACGGCCTGCGCGCCGCCGACCGCCCACACCTCGGTGACGTTGAGCAGCGCGCACGCGGCGAGCACGGTCGGGTGCGGCAGCCCGTCGAAAGCGGCCTGCGGCGGGGAGCACACGACCAGCGACTCCACGCCCGCCGTCTGCGCGGGCACCACGTTCATCACAACGGAGGACGGGTAGACCGCGAGGCCGCCGGGCGCGTAGAGGCCGACCCGGGCGACGGGCACCCACTTCTCGGTGACGGTGCCACCGGGCACGACGCGCGTGGTGGTGTCGGTGCGGCGCTGGTCGGCGTGCACCAGGCGGGCGCGCGCGATGGAGGTCTCCAGCGCCTCGCGCACGGCCGGGTCCAGCTCGTCCAGGGCCCGCTTCAGCTCGGCCTCGGGCACGCGCACGCGCGCCGGACGGACCTTGTCGAAGCGCTCGGCGAACTCCAGGACGGCATCGACGCCGCGTTCGCGGACCGCGTCCACCACCGGTCGCACCTGATGCAGCACGGCGTCCACGTCGACCTCGGCGCGCGGCAGCGAGGCGCGCAGCTCGGCGGCGGAGGGAACGCGACCACGGAGGTCGATGCGGCTCAGCATGAGGGGGCAGTCCTTGCTCTCTCAGAAGGGGTCGGTGGTTTTCGCTGGTCCCAGCCTAGGCGGTAGCCCACTCGGAGCAGAACCGAGATCGGTGTGCGCTGCGTCAACCTGCCCACTCGAACGGGCTACAACCCATAGGACGCTCCTATTCCTCCGAAGTTATGTCTTGTCGACTCTCCGTGATCTGGGCCACGCTCACATTGATCACACTCCGTCAACGTTCGGAGGCACGATGTTGACAAGGACCAGGCGGGCCCTGCTCGCGGTGGCCTTCGGCGCCTGCGCGGCGCTGGTCGCCTCGATCCCCGCCACCGCCACGGCGACCCCTGCACCCGTGGCAAACCAGCAGACCCAGACCGACGACCGTGCCGTCTACCAGGTGCGCGGCACCGCGACGGTCGAGCAGCGCACGGCGGTGGCGAACACGGGGATCGACGTCCTCGGGTTCGACGGCGACGCGATGACCGTGATCGGTTCCCCTGCCGAGATCGCGGACCTGCGCGCGAAGGGCTTCAAGGTCGAGTTCCACTCGCGGCTGCCCAAGGCCCCCGACGGCCCCGGCACCAACGACTTCCCCTCCGGTTACGCCGGGTACCACAACCTGGCCGAGCTGAACACCGAGCTGAACAAGTCGGTCGCGAACTTCCCCGCGCTGGCCAAGATCTCCAGCATCGGCAAGAGCCACGAGGGCCGCGACCTCAACCTGATCAAGATCAGCGACAACGTCGGCACCGACGAGAACGAGCCGGAGGTGCTCTTCACCTGCGGGCAGCACGCCCGTGAGCACCTGACGATCGAGATGTGCCTGCGCATCGTGCAGCGCCTGACCTCCACCTACGCGACCGACGCGACGGTGAAGCGCTACGTCGACTCGCGGGAGATCTGGCTCGTCCCCAACGTCAACCCGGACGGTTCGGAGTACGACATCGCCAGCGGCCAGTTCCGCAGCTGGCGCAAGAACCGCCAGGCGCCCAGCGGCACCGACCTCAACCGCAACTGGGACTACAAGTGGGGCTGCTGCGGCGGTTCCTCCGGGAGCACGGGCAGCGAGACCTACCGCGGCCCCTCGGCGTTCTCCGCGCCGGAGACGCAGCGCATCCGCGACTTCGTGAACTCGCGGGTGGTCGGCGGCAAGCAGCAGATCACCACGCACATCGACTGGCACACCTACTCGGAGCTGGTGCTGTGGCCGTTCGGCTACACCACCGCGGACACCGCTCCGGGACTGGACGCCGACCAGCAGCGGGCCTTCGCCACCCTGGGCCGCCAGATGGCCCAGACCAACGGCTACACCCCGCAGCAGAGCAGCGACCTCTACATCACCGACGGCAGCATCGGCGACTGGATGTGGGGCGTGCACAAGATCTGGAGCTACACCTTCGAGATGTACCCGAAGAACGCTCTGGGCGGCGGTTTCTACCCGAGGGACACCGTGATCCAGCGGGAGACCTCGCGCAACGACAAGGCCGTCAACCTGCTACTGGAGTACGCGGACTGCGTGCCCAGGGTGATCGGCAAGACCTGCTGAGAGACAGCACTTCCAGGGGCGTTCCCACCAGCGCGGGTGGGAACGCCCCTGACCCCTGTGAACACATCTGGAGGACCCTATGGCCACCCGACTCGGCCTGAGAGCCGTCGCGGTCGGCGCCTGCCTCGCCGTGATCGTCCCGGCGTACGGCCTGGCCACCATGCCGGAGACCGAGACCGTCTACACGGTGGACGGCGTCGTCGGCACGGACGCGCGCACGGAGGTCGTCTCCTCCGGCGCGGACGTGCTCGGCGTCGACCACGCGGAGATGACCGTCTCCGCCCTGCCCGGTGAAGCGAAGACCTTGCGCGACAAGGGTTACCGCCTCACCCCGATCGGCGACAGGCAACGCCAGCTGGCCGAGCGCAGCGGGCCGGACGTCACGCCGAAGGACTTCCCGCCCGCCGACGCGAACTACCACAACTACACCGAGCTGACCGCGGAGCTGCAGAAGACCGCGCGCGACTTCCCCAACCTGGCCAAGGTTTCCAGCGTCGGCAAGAGCCACGAGGGCAAGGACGTCTGGCTGGTCAAGCTCAGCAACAACGTCGCGGCCGACGAGAACGAGCCGGAGACGATCTTCACCTGCAACCAGCACGCCCGCGAGCACCTGTCCGCGGAGATGTGCCTGCGCCGCATCGTGCAGCGCTTCACCACCGGCTACGCCACCGACCCCGCGGTCAAGAAGCTCATGGACAGCAGGGAGATCTGGGTCCTGCCGATGGTGAACCCGGACGGCATCGAGTACGACGTGTCCACCGGCACCTACAAGAGCTGGCGGCTCAACCGGCAGCCGAACCCGGGCAGCAGCCGGATCGGCACCGACCTCAACCGCAACTGGAGCCACAAGTGGGGCTGTTGCGGCGGTTCCTCGGGCACGCCGGGCAGCGAGACCTACCGCGGCGCCAACCCGTTCTCCGCGCCGGAGACCAAGGTGATCAGTGACTTCGTGAACAGCCGCGTGGTCGGTGGCAAGCAGCAGATCACCACGCACATCGACTGGCACACCTACGGCGAGCTGGTGATGTGGCCCTACGGCTACACCAAGGACGACACCACGCCCGACCTGAACTCCGAGCACCTGCGCGCCTTCAAGGAGCTGGGCACGCAGATGGCGACGAGCAACCGCTACAAGCCGCAGCAGGCCAGCGACCTCTACATCACCGACGGCGGCGTCCGGGACTGGATGTGGGGCCAGCACCGGATCTGGAGCTACACCTTCGAGATGTTCGGCGGCCAGTACGGCTTCTACCCACCCGATGAGGTGATCGACCGCGAGACGAGTCGCAACGACAAGGCGGTCGAGCTGATGCTTACCTACGCCGACTGCGTGCCGCGCATCGTCGGTGGCACCTGTTGATTCCACGCTCCGATCAACCCTGCTTCCTTCGGAGGTACCCCATGCGCAAGCATCGCGGCCTGTTGGTGGCGATCTGTATGGCACTGCTGTTGCCCGGTGCGATCAGCGCGGGCGCGGCACCACCCGAGTCGACCGGCGTCTACGACGTCACCGCGAAATCGGTCGAGCTGCGCACCTCCGTGGCCTCGACCGGTGTCGACGTCTACTCCGTGCACGGTGACCGGATGACGGTCGCCGCCACCAAGGAGCAGGCGAAGCTGTTGCGGGACAAGGGTTTCGCCCTGACCTTCCAGGGTGACGTGCAGGAGCAGCTGGCCGGGCTCACCTCGGGCCCCGGCGCGCGGGACTTCCCGTCCGGCTACGCGGGCTACCACAACTACGCGGAGATGACGGCCGAGCTGCGCAAGGCGGCCGCGGACTTCCCGAACATCGCCAAGCTCTCCAGCATCGGCAAGAGCCACGAGGGCCGCGACATCTGGATGCTGAAGGTCAGCGACAACGTCAACTCCGACGAGAACGAGCCGGAAGTCCTCTTCAACTGCAACATCCACGCCCGCGAGCACCTGACCGTGGAGATGTGCCTGCGCATCGCCAAGCGCTTCACCACGGGCTACGCGAGCAACTCCGCGATCAAGGGCGTCGTCGACTCCCGCGAGATCCTGATCGTGCCGAGCGTCAACCCGGACGGCGCGGAGTACGACATCGCCACCGGGCAGTTCCGCAGCTGGCGCAAGAACCGGCAGCAGCAGGCGACCGACATCAACCGCAACTTCGGCTACAAGTGGGGCTGCTGCGGCGGTTCCTCCGGCAGCCCGAGCAGCGAGACCTACCGCGGACCGTCGGCGTTCTCCACCCCCGAGGCGCAGCGCATCCGCGACCTGGTGAACTCGCGGATGGTCGGCGGCAAGCAGCAGATCACGGCGAACATCGACTTCCACACCTACTCGGAACTGGTGCTGTGGCCGTTCGGCTACACCCAGGACGACACGGCGCCCGGACTGAACGCCGACGAGCAGAAGGCGTTCTCCACACTGGGCAGGCAGATGGCGCAGACCAACGGCTACACCCCGCAGCAGGGCAGCGATCTGTACGTGACGGACGGCGACATCACCGACTGGATGTGGGGCCAGCACAAGATCTGGACCTACACCTTCGAGATGTACCCGAGCGGCGGCGGAGCCGGTGGCTTCTACCCGCGTGACACGGTGATCGAGCGGGAGACCGCCCGCAACGACAAGGCAGTGGACCTGCTTCTGTCCTATGCGGACTGTGTTCCCCGCGTGATCGGCAAGACCTGCTAGTCCAGATCCGCGACCGCTTCAAGGAAAGCAGAGACCTGCGCGGGGCTGACGAAGTAGTGCGGTGAAGCCCGCACGAACTCCGTCAGCCCCCGCTTGCTCATGTCCAGCAACGCGCCGTGGGATCCACCGGCCGACACCGTGATCCGCTTGCCGCGCAAGGCATCCTTCACCGCTCCGGCGCCGATCCCGTCGATGCTGAAGCTCACGATGCCGCTCCGCACGGCACCGATGTCGTGCACTCGAACGCGAGGAATCCCGGCCAGCCCTTCACGAAGCGCCTCGGCCCGCGCCCGCACAGCCCGCTCGATGACGTCGATCCCCACCTGGTCCGCGTACCGCAGTGCGGCGATCAAGCCCAGCCGATCGGCGACGGAGAACTCCCACAGCTCGTGCACGCGCGCGTCCGGCCGCAGCTCCACGCCGTCCGGGAGGCGCCACGTCGCCCCGTGCTGGTCGATCTGCGTCGGGCACAGGCGAACTCCGTTGCGCACAACGAGAACACCGGTTCCGCGCGGGCCTCGCAGCCACTTCCTCCCGGTCACCGCGACCAGGTCCGCGCCGATCTCGTCGACCTTGACGCGCAGTTGCCCGGCCGACTGGCACGCGTCGAGCAGCACCAGCGCGCCCGCGTCGTGTGCGGCTTCCACGGCTTCGCGCACCGGGTTCACCAAGCCGCTGTTGGTCGGCGCGTGCACCAGCGACACCAGCTTCACGCGCTCGTCCAACAACTCCCGCAGCGCGTCGAGGTCCAACGCACCGGTCTCATCGGACGGGACGACGTCAACCCGCGCGCCGACCAATCGCGCCCGGTGGTAGATCGCCACCGCGTTGCTGCCGTACTCCGCTTCGCTGATCAGCACGCGATCGCCCGCCGCGAGCGGGACCGCGGTGAACGCGTTGAGCCAGGACCGCGTCGCGCTCTCGGTGAACGCGATCTCCTCCGGTTCGCAGCCGAAGAAGTTCGCCGCGACCGCGTAGCCCTTCTCCAGGTCGTCGGCGCGTTCCGCCGCGGCCCGGTAGCCGCCGACCTCGGACTCGCGGCGCAGGTGGCTGATCGTTTCGAGTAGCACGGGTTCAGGCGGGAGCGACGAGCCCGCGCTGTCGAGGAAGATCCGCTCGCGGGCACCGGGCGTGTCGGTGCGGACGGCGTCGAGGTCGATCCCGTCGTCGAACATGGCCTCACCGTAGGAGATCAAACCCACCGCTGTACATCGTCGGCCCACACACTGAGCAACTCCTCGTCATGGCTGATCGCCAGCACACCGACTCCGGCCGTGTGAACCTCCTCCTGCACGACGCCGACCAGCGCAGCGGTGGTGGACGCGTCCAGCATCGCCGTCATCTCGTCGCAGACCAGGTACCTCGGCTTGAGCGCCAGTGCCCGCGCCAGGCAGGCGCGCTGCAACTGCCCGTCGCTGACCTCGTGCGGGCGTCGGCCGAGCAGGTCCTCGGTCAGG
Source organism: Allokutzneria sp. A3M-2-11 16 (assembly GCF_024213555.1). GTDB lineage: Bacteria > Actinomycetota > Actinomycetes > Mycobacteriales > Pseudonocardiaceae > Allokutzneria. The sequence continues at coordinate 82,177 of NZ_JANAVO010000001.1, forward strand.
CCCACGCGCTCGGCCAGATCACCCACCTCCGCCGGAAAACCATTGGCTGCCAAAGGCTCCACGACGATCTCGCGGAGGGTGAACCTCGGATCAACCGACAGCCGCGGCTGCTGGAAGACAACGCCGATCGCGGTCCGCTGAGCACGCGGGGCGGCGTGCCGGAAGCGCCGCACGACCACGTCGTCGAGCGTGACCTCCCCCGCCCACGGCTCGTGCAGCAGCGTCAGCACCTTGGCCAGCGTCGACTTCCCGCAGCCGCTCGGGCCCGCCAGTCCGAGCACGGCACCGCGGTCGACCTTGATGTCCACATTGGACAGAACGGTGACACCCCTGCGGTACCCGGCGACCAGACCGGTCCCGCTCAGCACGGGCGCCTGCACGCGACGAGCCGATCACCGTGGGCCACCAGCGAAGGATCATCACCGCACGTGTCCGGGACCGGGCAGCGAGGCCGGAACGCGCAGCCGTCCGGCAGGTGCGTCAGCTCCGGCGGATGCCCGGGGATCGGCCGGAAACCGCCTTCGGGCAACGCGTTCAACAGTCCCGCCGTGTAGGGGTGCAACGGGTCGTCGAACACCTTGGCCGCCGGACCCAGCTCCACGAGCCTGCTGGCGTACATCACCGCCAGGTCGGTCGCGGAGCGCCGTGCCGCCGCGAGGTCGTGCGTGATCAGCAAGACCGCCCTGCCCTCCTCCGCCAGCCCGGCGAGCAGGTCCATCGTCCGGTCCACCAGCGGACGGTCCAGCCCACTTGTCGGCTCGTCGGCGAGGATGATCTGCGGATCACCGGCCAGGGCCATCGCGATCCCGACGCGCTGGGCCATCCCACCGGACAGCTCGTGCGGATACCGGTCCAGCGCTTGCGGTTCCAGACCAACGCGTTCAGCCAACTCGTCGACATCCTGGTCCGGCTTGAGCGCCCGCACCGCCTCGGCGAGCTGGCTGCGCGCCGTGCGGACCGGTGTGAGGTGGGTGACCGCCGACTGCGGAACGAGCCCGATCATTCGGCCACGCACCTTGGTGGCCAACGTCTTCTCATCAGCGGAGAGCACGTCCAGGCCGTCCAGCGTCGCGCTGCCACGAACTTCGGCGTTGCCCGGCAACAGCCCCAGCAGCGCCGAGGCGAGAACCGACTTCCCGCACCCGCTCTCCCCCACCAACGCGAGCAGTCGCCCCGGGCGCAGCTCGAACGACGCGTCGGTGACCGCGCGGACTTCGGCTCCGCGCAACAGGAAACGAACCGACAACCCCTGGACGATCACAGCGCCAACTCCGATCTGCGCCGCGGCACAAGGCGATCACGCCACACTGACGCCAACCCCGACACCGCGAGGGTCGTCGCGATGAGGACGAGCGACGGGAACGCCACCACCCACCACGCTCCGGTCATCACCGCCGCCCTGGACTCCGCGAGGATGTTGCCGATACTGGCCATGTGCGGTGGCAGGCCGAGCCCGAGGAAGCTCAGCGCGGTCTCGTGCCACACCGCGTGCGGCAACAACAACACCGCCGACATCGCCGCCTGCGGAACGACCGCTGGAACGAGATGCCGGTGCAGAATCCGCCACCGGGAAGCTCCACCGGAGATCGCCGCGTCGATGAAGGGCCGCTCCCGCAAGGAAAGCACCTCAGCGCGCACGATCCGCGCGACCGTCGTCCAGTGCGTCAGCGCGATCGAAGCAACCACAGCGGTCAGATTTCCCCGGTACAGAGCCACGATCACGATCCCAAGCAGCAGGTGCGGCACGGAGTTCAGCGTGTCCACGAAGCGCATCATCAGCCGATCCGGCCACCCGCCAACGGCTCCGGACAGGCCGCCGATGAGCACGCCGAGCACTGTCGAGATGACCGCGCACAGCACCGCCACCAACAACGACACCCGAAGCCCGGCAAACGCCCGCAGCAACAGATCCCGACCACCCGCGTCGGTGCCGAAGGGGTGCTCCAACGACGGAGCAAGGCGCACAGATTCGTAGTGGATCAGGCTCTCGTCCAGCTCACCCAACCACGGCAGGAACACCGCGCCGAGCACAAGGACCGCGAGCGTGACGGCTCCCCAAACCAGCCGTGGCGTGCCGGTCCGCGCCCGGCCGACGCGTCGCCACTGGTCAACCATCGACGGCCACCCTCGGGTCGAGCACCGCAGCCGCCACGTCCGCGAGCAAGGAACCGATCAGCACCGCGGCCGTCGCGAGCAACGAAAGCACCACCAGCAAAGGAAAATCCACCGCGAGCGCGGCGCGGACCACAGCGCTCGCCACACCCGGCCACGAGAAGACCTCTTCCACCAGAACCGCACCAGTGACCAGCTCAGGCACCCGAGCTCCGATCAGCGTCACGAATGGCAGCAACGCGGTAGGCAACGCATGTCTAAGCACCACAACATGTTCAGCGAGTCCGCGCGCACGGGCTCCCGTCACGTGGTCCTCCGACAACGCGGTGAGCAGCGACTGCCGAACGTGCAGCACCAACCACGGCGTCTGCGAGACGGCCAGCACCAAGGCGGGCAAGGCGAGGTGCGACGCCACCTGACCGAGAGTCGCCTCCGCACCCGCATCGGTCAGCCCCGCGACCGGGAACCACCCCAGTGACAACGAGAACACCGCGATCGCGACGAGTGCGAGCACGAAGGGCGGAATGCCTTCCAGGGCATGGCCGATCGCCGTGACACACCGGTCAAGCCAACCTCCCTGCCGCCACGCCGCGAGCACACCGAGCACCAACGCGATGAGCACCGCGAGCACGAGCCCCACGACCACCAGCAAGAGAGTCCACGGCAGGCGCTCGCCGATCACCTGCGCGACCGGCTGCCGGAACGAGCGACTCACGCCGAGGTCCCCGGACAACAACCCACCCGCCCATCGTCCAAATTGGACAATCAACGAGTCGTTGAGCCCCAAGGCTTCTCGCGCCTGCGCGATCTCCTCGGCCGAGGCGCTGAAGATCTGCACTCCGTAGTACTGGTGGATCGGGTCGAACGGCGAGGCTGCTCCGAGGAGGAACACGCCGACCGCGACGACGCAGAGCACCGGAACCGCGAACACCAACCGCCGTAACGCCAGCGCCGCGATGTCACGTGCGCGACTTCTCACCCTCGTGGAACCCAGCTCTGCACGTTCCACCACGGGCCCCAGGTCAGGCCGTGCGTGTGCGGGTCGACGACCTCCTGGTAGCCGGTCCACCCGTCGCGCACGACGTAGGTGTGGTCCAGGAAGGCCAGGAACACCATGGCGGGGTCGGCCGCGTAGGCACGCTGGAACTGGCGGTAGTAGGCGACGCGCTGCGCCGGATCGGTCTCCTTGCGCCCGGCGTCCAGCGCCGCGTCCACCTGCGCGTTGCGGTAGGAGCCGGGGTTGTTGAAACCGTTGGCGGCAAAGGAGGAATGCAGCAGCGGGTAGGACTTGAGATCCGGGTCGAAGGGGTTGCCGCCGCCGAGCACCAACGCGTCCGCGCCCATCCGCGGCTCGATGGCCTCCCAGCCGAGCCCCTCCAGCTTGACCTCGACACCGACCGCCTTGGCGTCCGAGGCGAACGCCTGCGCCAAGTCCTTGCGCACGGAGTCGCCCGCCGGGTACATCAGCGTGAAGCTCGCGCGCTGCGCACCGCGCGCACGCACGCCGTCCCCGCCCATGACCCAACCCGCCTGCTCCAGAAGCCGCGCGGCCTCGTCCTTGTCGTAACGGAACTGCGCGGTGGGCTCGACGAACTCGGGCAGTGCCTGCGGGATCGGCGTCGACGCGGGCTGGCCCCGCCCACCGAGCAGTGCCTGGATCATGCCCGCGCGGTTCATCGCGTAGTTCAGCGCGAGCCGCATCGCGCGATCACCGGTCACCGGGTTGGCCATCGGCATGACCACGGTGCGGTAGTCGGCGCTGGAGTGCTTGATGATCTGGGCGCCCTTCACGTCGGACAACCCGTTGGCGGCCAACGGCGGCAGCGCCGTACCGTCGAACTCGCCCGCCTTCATCCGCTGCGCCCGCGTGTTGTCGTCGATCGCGAAGACCACGGTCAGCTTGCGAACCTTCGGCGCACCAAGGAAATAGTCGTCATTGGCCTCCATCACCATGCGGTCGCCCTTGCGCCACTCGGTGAGCTTGTACGGCCCCGTGCCGACCGGCTTCCCGTTGAACGGCGAACGCTCAAGCGGTCCCGGCTGCGCCACCGCCTCGCTCGGCACGACGCCCAGCACCAGGCGGTGGGCGAACGGCGCGTACGGGTAGGCCAACGTGAAGCGCACCGTCGACGGCCCGTCCGCGTCCACCGCGGTGACCATGGAGTAGTTGGCGCGGACGGTGGAAGCGAACGCCGGGTCCAGCACGGCCCGGTAGCTCGCGACGACGTCCTCGGAACCGAAGGTGCTGCCGTCGTGGAACTTCACGCCAGACCGAAGCTTCACCGTCCAGGTCCGGCCGTCCGGCGACGGCTGCGGCACCTCGGCGGCGAGCGCGGCGCGCACACTGCGGTCGGCGCGGTGCTCCACCAGGCCGTCGAAGAGCTTGGAGGCGCCTTCCTCACCGAAGCCGAGCAGCGGGTTCAGCGTCTCCGGCTCATAGCCGTCCGCCAGCACCATGCTCGTGCGGTCCGGGCCGGTCTGCCGATCGGGAGTGGATGGCGTCGTGCACGCGGAGAGTGCCGCGACAGCGATCAGGGCGGAGCCGGCGAGCCGCCTACGGCGTGTGAAGAGCACGCGACGACCCTAGGAACTCCTGCCACCGCCTTGCAACAGCTACGGTGTTGGTCATGCCGACCGAAGCAGAAGCCCTGTTGCCGTACGAGGTGGCCGACTTCGCCAAGCTCGTCCGCGAGGTCCGGGAACGCCGCGGCTGGACCCACGCCCAACTGGCCGAGGCCGCCAACCTGCCCCTCCAGGCGGTACTCGACTTCGAAGCCGCCCGCATCCGCCCCTCCCTGGCCGCGAACACCATGCGCCACCTCATCGACGCCATGGACTAAACTCCCACCTCACAACGATTCACCCCGCCCCACCCCACCTCCGCTGGCGTGGCCGAAAAACCCCGTTTCGTACTCAAAGCCGCGAATTAGAGCGCTCTAAACCCCGATAAGAGTACGAAACGGGAGATCTCTAGCCACCTCAGCCGACGGGGGTGGGGAGTGGTGAGGTGGTGTAGGAGAGGGTGAGGGGGCGCTCCGAAGACGTGGGGTCGGCGAGTTCCACGCGCCACGAGCGGGCGAATTGGTTCACCCCCGGCAGCATGGGGATCGTGCCGGAGAGCAGGATCGTGCCCGGCTCGAAAAGACCGCGCGCCTTGAGCTCCGCGAGCCAGTAGGACGGCGGCAGGAGCTCGGCGAGCGTGCCGCGCTGGATGATCTCGTCGTCCGCCCACGCCGTCAGGGTCAGCTCATCGAGGCGGGCCTCCACGTCGGACAACCGCCACGCCCGCGTGCCCAGCACGTCCGGAGCGGCCTGCTTGCTCCACGCGACACCGTGCACCTCCAGATCGCGGTCGGTGTGATCGCACGCGACCGTCAGCAGCACGTCGTCTTCCGTCACGATCAGCGCCCACTCCGCCTCACCCGAGGTCTTCCCGTGCTGCACCGGCACGCTCGTGGCCTGCTGCGCCAGGTACGGCGCCACCGGGTACAGGCACGGAGTGGTCGAGGGCGCGGGCACGCCCAGGTCGGCCAGCTCGGCGACGTGGGCGGCCACGTCCTCCTGGCTCCGGCCCGCGTAACCACCGTTGAGCAGGTACTTCACCGCCACGGGAACCTGGGAGCCGTCGGGCAGCTCGAACACCAGCTCGGTCACGGTCGACCCACCTCCACTTGCGCATACGTGTTGTATACAGTCAGTATCACACGCATGGCACAGCAACCAAGCCGTTCCGCACTGGCGCGTGCCTTCGCCGCCAGCCTCTCCGGTACCGCCCTGGAGTGGTACGACTTCGCGATCTACTCCTCGGCCGCCGCGCTGGTCTTCGGGCACCTGTTCTTCCCGAGCGGCGACGCGCTGACCGAGACGCTGATCGCCTTCTCCACCTACGCGGTCGGCTACGTCTCGCGCCCGCTCGGCGGGATCGTCTTCGGCAGGCTCGGCGACGTGATCGGCCGCAAACGGGTCCTGGTGATCACGTTGCTGCTCACCGGGATCGCCACCTTCCTCATCGGCGTGCTGCCCACCCACGACCAGATCGGCACCAGCGCCGGAGTCCTGCTGGTGCTGCTGCGCTTCGCCCAGGGCGTCGGGCTCGGCGGCGAGTGGGGCGGCGCGGTCCTGCTGTCCAGCGAGTTCGGCGACCCGGAGCGACGCGGTTTCTGGGCGTCGGCGGCCCAGGTCGGCCCGCCCGCGGGAACCCTGCTGGCCAACGGCGTGCTCGCCGTGCTCACCGGGACGCTGAGCCGGGAGCAGTTCCTGAGCTGGGGCTGGCGAGTGGCGTTCCTGCTCTCCGCGGTTCTTGTCCTCTTTGGACTGTGGATCAGGGTGAAACTGGAGGAAACGCCTGTCTTCAAAGCGATCGCGGAGCACGGAGATCGCCCCGTCGCGCCGGTCCGCGAGGTCTTCAGCACGCAGGCCCGCCCGCTGATCGCCGCGATCCTGTGCCGGGTCTGCCCCGACGTGCTCTACGCGTTGTTCGCGGTGTTCACGCTGACCTACACCACCCAGGTCCTCAAGCTGCCGCAGAGCTGGGCGCTCACCGCGATCATGATCGGCTCGGCCACGCAGCTCGTGCTGATCCCGCTCGCCGGGGCGCTCTCCGACATCTGGGGCCGACGGAGAACCTATGCCGTGGCAACGGTGTGCGCGGTCGCGTGGCCGTTCGTGTTCTTCCCGCTCGCCGAGCAGCGTTCGCTGTTCTTGTTGGTACTGGGCGTGATCGGCGGCCTGGCGATCCACTCGTTCCTCTACGGGCCGCAAGCGGCGTTCATCTCCGAGCAGTTCGCGCCGCGCCTGCGCTACACCGGAAGCTCGCTGGCCTACACCCTCGCAGGCGTGATCGGCGGAGCGGTGGCGCCGCTGCTGTTCACCTGGCTCTTCGCCGAATTCGGCAGCTGGCTGGCCGTAGCCGCCTACCTAGCCGTCACCGGCGCGATCACCCTGGTGGGCGTCCGCCTCGGCCGAGACCCCCACCAAGCCGAAGCCGAAGACCGCGCCCTCACCCCCACGTGACCCCGTCTTCAAGCACACCCAACCCCCGCCCCAGCTATCGCAAACCGCCACGAACCCCGGGGTTGGGGGCGGTTTGAGACGGCTCGCGGGTGGGTTCGGGGTACTTGAAGACGCCCCGTCCACGGTCAGGAGGTGAGGAGGATGTCGCGGGTGGTTTCGAGGTGGTGAGTGATCGCGGCGGCGGCGGCTTCGACGTCACCGGCCTCCAGGGCGGAGACGATCGCCTCGTGCTCGTCGAGCACCGCCTTCTGCCTGCCGGGCGCGCGCACCAGCGCGGTGACACCGCAGCGGATCTGCCGGGCGCGCAAGCCCTCGTACATCCGGGCCATCAGCTCGTTCCCGGTCGCCGCGACCAGGGCGGAGTGGAACTCGTGATCAAGCTCGATGAACTCGCCCTCATCCCCTTCGCTCATCAGGAGCCCTTGCCGCGCAAGGGTTTTCCGCATCGCAGCGACCACGGGGGAGCCGATCGCGCGCTCGGCCGCGTGCCGCTCGATCACCCCGCGCAGCTCCATCAGCTCGGCGATCTCCCGCCCCGAAACCGGAGCGATGTAGGCGCCCTTCTTCGGCACCAGGCGAACGAGGTCCTCGGCGGCCAGCATCAGCAGGGCCTCGCGGATGGGGGTGCGGGAGACGCCGATCCGATCGGCGATGTCCTGTTCGCTGATGAAGCTGCCCTGCTGCGCCGGATCGCTGAGCACGGTGTTCCGCAGGAACTCGTAAGCCCGATCCCGCCCTGACCTCATTGCCCACCACCTTGCATACAGTGAGCATACAAAGAGACCAGGAGGAGCCCGTGCGCATCGCCCTGTGCCAGATCGTTTCCGGACCCGATCCGGCCGCAAACCTGGAGCTCGTGCGCGAGCACGTCCGCCGGGCGGAGGGCGCCGACCTGGTCGTCTTCCCCGAGGCGACCATGGCCTGCTTCGGCGGCCCCAAGCTCGCCGAGGTCGCCGAGCCGCTCGACGGACCGTGGGCGAGCGCCGTGCGGGAGATCGCCGTGGCGGCCGGGGTCACCGTGCTCGCGGGCATGTTCACGCCGGAGCCGGACGGGCGTGTACGCAACACGCTGCTGATCACCGGACCGGGCGGGCACCAGGGCTACGACAAGATCCATCTCTTTGACGCCTTCGGTTTCCAGGAGTCCGCGACCGTCGCGCCCGGCACCGACGCGGTCACCTTCGACGTCGGCGGGACCACGGTCGGCGCCGCGGTCTGCTACGACGTGCGCTTCCCCGAACTGTTCCGCGCGCTCGCCGACCGCGGCGCCAAGGTGATCGTGGTGACCGCGTCGTGGGGCGCCGGGCCGGGCAAGCGCGAGCAGTGGGAGCTGCTGGTCCGGGCGCGGGCGCTGGACACGACGTCCTGGGTGGTCGCGGTCGGCCAGGCGGACCCGGCCAGCGTCGGGCTCCCCCAGCAGGGCACAGCGCCGACCGGGATCGGCTTCAGCCTCGTCGCGGACCCGTTCGGGCGCGCGCACACGACGTTTGACGCTGAGCCCGAAACGCGAGTCATCCTCATTGACCCCGAAGAGGTCGAGCCCGCCCGCGCGGCCATTCCGGTGCTGGTCAACCGCAGGCTCTGAGCCGGGCGAAAATCCGCCGAAAATCCAGCGAAAGCGGAGACGGCCCGGAAATCTCCTTCTCGATACTTTCGGCGAATGCGGCTGCTGATCGTCGAGGACGAGCCGGACCTGGCGACCGGGCTCAAAGCCGGGCTGACGCACGCGGGCTACGCGGTGGACACCGCGGCGACCGGGTGCGCCGGACTGGACAAGGCCCGGACCCACTCCTACGACCTCGTCATCCTTGACCTGAACCTGCCCGACATCGACGGGCTCGACCTGTGCCAGAAGCTGTTGGCCGAGCAGGTCGAGCAGCCGCCGCGCATCCTGATGCTCACCGCGCGCGGCGGCCTGGCCGACCGGGTCCGGGGCCTGGACCGCGGGGCGGATGACTACCTGGTGAAACCGTTCGCGCTGGCCGAACTCCTTGCCAGAGTGCGGGTTCTGCTGCGCCGGGACGTCTACGCGGGCGGCTGCGTGCAGCGGCTGGGCGACCTGGAGCTGGACACGGCACGGGGCACGGTGTCCCGCGCGGGAACGCCATTGTCGTTGACCCGCAAGGAGTTCGGGGTCCTGCGCTACCTGATGACCAGGCCGGGGCACGTCGTCTCCGCCGAGGACCTGCTCGAACACGTGTGGGACGAGCACGCCAACCCGTTCACCGAGACCGTCCGCGTCACCGTGGGCACGTTGCGCCGCAAGGTAACCGTGCCCGACGCGCCCCCGCTGATCGAAACCGTGGTCGGGCGTGGCTACAGACTGAAGGAAGTCGGGTGACCCTCAGCTCTTGGACGTCGACGATCCGCTTCCGGATGACCGTCACGTACTCCGCGTGGGTCTTCACCCTCGGCGTCGTCGTGCTCGGTCTGCTGTACCTCAGCGTCCTGGCCTCGGTGGACGAGGCCAAGAAGCCGATGAAGGCCATCGAGCACATGGCGCTGGACAACGGCGGCAGCGTGATCATCGCCAAGAAGTTCGAGGCCGTGATGCACGACTGGGAGCGGGAGACCACCTACGGCGCGGTGGCGCTGCTCGGCCGGTACTCGCTGTTCGCGCTGGCGCTGCTGTTCCTGCTCAGCCTCGCGGTCGGCTGGTGGCAGGCAGGCCGCGCGCTGCGCCCGATCCGCCGGATCACCAGCACCACCAGGGAGATCACCGCGACCGACCTGAGCCGCCGGATCGCGCTCGACGGCCCCCAGGACGAGCTGCGCGAGCTCGCCGAGACCATCGACGGCATGCTGGCCCGGCTCAACACGGCCTTCGAGGACCAGCGCAGGCTGCTCGGCGACGCCTCGCACGAGCTGCGCAACCCGCTGGCGATCATCCAGACCAGCATGGACGCCGTGCTCTCCCGCGACGACGTGGGCCCGGCGCAGCGCCGCGAGGCGACCGCGATCGTCGGGCGGGCGCTGAACAGGATGGGCGGGCTGGTCGAGGACCTGCTCGCCACCGGTCGCCGCGACGCGCTCGCCTTCGCCGAGGCCGATATCGAGCTGGCCGGGATCGCCGCCGACGCCGGGGCCGAGTACCGGCTGCTCGCCGAGGACTCCGGCGTGGAGCTGACCGAGGAGCACGAGCCGGGCCCGACCGTGATCGGTGACCGCGACGCGCTGCGCCGGGCGGTGGCGAACGTGCTCAGCAACGCCGTGCGGGTGGCGCCGCCGGGCAGCTCCGTCCGGCTCGCCTCGGGCGGGGCTGGCGGCTGGTGCTGGATCGCGGTCCGCGACGAGGGTCCCGGCATCCCGAAGGAGGACCACAGCCGCGTCTTCGACCGGTTCTGGCAGGCCGCGCAGCGCTCGGCGGCGACGAGCGGGCACAGCGGGCTCGGGCTGGCGATCGTCCGGCAGATCGTCGAGGGCCACGGCGGCTGGGTCGGCCTGGACAGCGTTCCCGGCACCGGGAGCACCTTCGTGCTCTGGTTCCCCGACAGCCGCCGGGAACCGGCCGACCGGGAAGTGCGGCCGACCGGAATCCCCGCTTTCAGCTGAAAAGGGGAACGGAGCGAGTCGGGTGTGCTCCGTTCCCCTTTTTCTCAGCGCTTCACACAGAAGGCGTGCAGCTCGGCGACGGCGATGTACTTGTCGTGGTCCTTCTTCAGCATGAGCGACTCGTGAATGGGCTTGCACTTCGTCCCAGTGCGCTTCTCGTGCTCGGCGAGACCCTTCGCCACGCCGATCTTGGCACCCTTGACGGCCTCGTTCTCGGTCTTGCCGATGCCGATCCCCTTGATCACGATCTTGCTGTGGCCGGGCTTGCCCGGGACCGGGTGATCAGCGGTGACCTGGCTCTCGGCCGGGGCGGCGGCCAACGCGGCGGGGGCTCCGGCGAGCGGGATCGCGACCATCAGCGCGCCTACGGCCAGAAACGACTTGAGCGAGGGCAGTGCCATGAGAACTCTCCATCCGGTTTCGATGAAAACCAACGAGAGAGAGTCAAGCAGGCGACCCAGAAAAGGAGCCGAAAGAAATCGCGACGCTGCCCGCCACTACCGCGAACAATGTCAAGCAGCGGTGAAGCGAAAGGCGTCCAGCGCTAACCGGGGGTCGGGCGCCACAACGGCGGCCCGCGCGCGCTGCGGGGCCCGCGAGGCGACACAGCTCTTGGCCCGGGACCGGTCCTCGACCGGGGCGAACGGAACCAGGACGTCGAGCAGCATCGGGTTGGTCGGCAGGTCGAACAGCTCGATGTGGAAGGCGCCGTCCGGGAGGGACAGCCCGGCGACCACGTCGGCGGCGGCCTCGGTCAGCCGGGCCTGGGCGACCTGGTTGGTCACGGGGACCCGGCCCGCGCCGGGGCCGACGTAGTAGAACAACCGCGACGCGACGATCCGGCCGTCCACCGCGATGCCCTCGACGTGGCAGACCGGCGCGATCACCCACTCCTCGAAGAGCACGTCGGCGTCCGGGTCGAGGTCGGCGAGGTCGTCGAACGAGGTGAGCCTGCGGATGCCCGCGTCGCACCGCGCGACCGGCTTGGCGATCACCGGCGTGCGGAAGTCCCAGTCCTCCAGCGCGACGCGGTCGAGCAGCTGCACGGTCCGCAGCCCGGCGGCGACGGCGCGCCGGTGCGACTCGCGCCGATCAAGAGGGGCGCTTTCCGTTGCGGCGCAAGGAAGGCCGAGGGTGGCGCGCAGCCGCGCGGCGAGCGGGATGCTCCTCGCGTCCAGTGGCACGACACGGTCCGGGCGACCCCAGCGGAGGTTCATCTCCGCGAGCGCGTCGGCCAGCAGTGTCTCCTCGCCGGAGCAGGTGATCAGCCAGGCGTCGGCACCGAGCCGCTCGCACGCCCAGTCGTGGTCCCGCACGCCGCTGGAGAGCAGCAGCAGGCGGGGCCGGACGGTGTCTGCCGAAACCGGGTCTGCCGAAACTGGGCGGTCCGAGGAGGTGGCCACAGAGTTACCCCCGAATTTCCGAACAACTTTCACATGCATGACTGCCTGCGGACAGATACTAACGGAAAAGAGCCCCCGCGTGGACCATCCGGGTGATCGTTTCGGCGCAATCCTTATTGAAACTTCATCTTGCTCACCCGTTGTGCATGGGAACGCGGTAGTGAGCACCGAATGACCTACTCCAGGTCCATCCCCAGATCGAGCGCACTCGCGGAGTGGGTCAGCCCGCCGACCGCGAGGAAGTCCACGCCGGTCTCCGCGTAGGCCCGCGCCACCTCCAGGCTCAGCCCGCCGGATGCCTCCAGCCGCGCGGGCGCGCCCGCGGCCCGGTTGCGGCGGACGGCCTCGGCGCACTCCTCGACGGTGAAGTTGTCCAGCAGCACCAGCTCGGCGCGCTCGGCCAGCACCTCGTCCAGCTCGGCGAGCGAACCCACCTCGACCTCGCACTCCAGCTCCGGCGAGTGGGCGCGGGCCGCCTTGAGCGCCGCCCCGACCGAGCCCGCGGCGACCACGTGGTTGTCCTTGATCAGGATCGCGTCGCCGAGGCCGAGCCGGTGGTTGCGCCCGCCACCGCAGCGCACCGCGTACTTCTGCGACAGCCGGAGGCCGGGCAGGGTCTTGCGGCTGTCCCGCACCACGCAGCCGGTGCCCTCGATCTCCGCCACCCACGCCGCGGTCGTCGTCGCGACCCCGGACAGGTGGCACAGCAGGTTCAGCGCGGTCCGCTCGGCGGTCAGCAGCCCCCGCACCGGACCGCGCAGCCGGAGCGCGGACTCCCCGGCTCGCAGCCGCGAACCGTCCGGCCGCACGCCGAGCACCTGGTAACCGCCGACGCCGAGCACCGCGTCGAACACGGCCAGCGCCAACGGCCCGCCCGCGAGCACGCCCGGCACGCGCGGGTTGATGTCCGCGACCGCGATGGCCCCGGCGGACACCGTGGCCAGCGTCGTCGCGTCCGCGCCGTAGCGCAGGTCCTCGTTCAGCGCGGTGTCGACGACCCGGCGCACGTCCTCCAGGTCCAGGCCCGCCTCGGCGAGGTTGATCTGCGTCTCCGGCGACAGTGATCTCATGTCGCCTCCGCGCGGAAAAGTACGTCGGCGAGCGGCCTCATGCCGCACCTCCCAATGCGATGGTGCTCAGCAGCACAGGCTGCCCGGATACGTCCAAGCGGAGCGGCAGGCTCCGCAGCCACCGCGCGTCGTCGCGGCCAGGGTGGTCCAGCCGCACGTGGCAGCCACGCGACTCGGTGCGCGCGTCGGCCGCCGTCAGCAGAGCTCGTGCGGCCAGCGCGAGCGCGGCGTCCTCCACGGCTCGATGTGTCCTCAGTGGACGGTGCACTGAGGACTCCAGGGCACTCAGCGCGGCCGCGAGCCCCGCCGCGTCCCTGCCGATCCCGGCGTAGCGGCTCATCGCGTCCTGCAACGGTTCCCGGTCCGCGACGAGAGCCGCGGGCAGATCGGTGACCTCCACCGCACGCGGATCGCCGAGCAGACCGGCACCGCGGTCGAACGCGATCGCGCGCGCCGCCCGCGCTCCGACGACGAGTCCTTCGAGCAAGCTGTTGGACGCCAGGCGGTTCGCACCGTGCAGCCCGGTGCGCGCCACCTCACCCGCCGCGTACAAGCCGGTCAGCGACGTGCGTCCATCCACAGTGGACATAACGCCGCCGCACGCGAAATGTGCCGCGGGCGCAACGGGAATCCCGTCCGTCGCGGGATCGACCCCGACCTCCTCGCACGCCGCGTGGACCGTGGGGAACCGCCGCCGAAAGGCTTCGCCGCCGAGATGCGTGGCGTCCAGGTACACGTGGTTGGTGCCGGTTTCGGTCATGCGCCTGGTGATCGCGGCGGCGACCACGTCACGCGGAGCCAGGTCGCCCAGCGGGTGCACCCCCGTCATCACGCGCTCGCCGAACGCGTCGACGAGCACCGCGCCCTCGCCGCGAACCGCCTCGGTGACCAGCGGACACCGTCCACGCGCACCGGCTCCGGTGAACAACACCGTGGGGTGGAACTGGACGAACTCCACGTCCGCGACGGCCGCCCCGGCGCGCAACGCGAGCGCGAGCCCGTCCGCCGTGGCTACCTCGGGGTTGGACGTCGCCTGGAACAGCTGGCCGAGTCCGCCGGTGGCGAGCAGGACCGCCGGTGCGCGGAGCACTCCGGGAACCCCGTCGCCGTCGAGCACCTGCAAGCCAGCAACCTGTCCGGCTGGCGTGTGCAGTGCTTGAACCGCGATGTGGTTGTGCAGCACGGGAACCCGGCCGTCGCGCACCGAGGACAGCAGCGCGCGCTCGACCTCCGCTCCGGTCGCGTCGCCACCCGCGTGCACGACGCGGAACGCGCTGTGGCCGCCTTCGCGGGTACGGGCGAACTTGCCGCCCTCGCCGAGGTCGAAGGCCGCGCCGAGCCGCATCAGCTTGCGCACGGCGGCCGGGCCGTCCTGGATGATCGCGGCCGTGGCGAGCTCGTCGCAGAGCCCCGCGCCCGCCGTCAACGTGTCCGCGATGTGGCGGTCCACCGAGTCGCCCGCGTCGTGTTGGCCAGGCAGGACAACGGCCACACCGCCTTGCGCCCAACGGGTGTTGCCGTCCTCGGCCGACGCCTTGGTGATCACCAGGACACGTAGGCCCAGCTCGTGGGCGGTGAGCGCGGCGGTCAGCCCCGCGACGCCGGTCCCGACCACGACAACGTCGGCGCGCGCTTCCCAGTTGGCCGCGCCGACCTCGCGCAGCGGCGCGGTCACTCGCCACCGCCCGGTGTGCCGATCTCGATCATGCGCTGCACGGCGCCGCGGGCCCGGCGGGCGGTCTCCGCGTCGACGTGCACCTCGTCGGCGTTCTCCCGCAGGCCCCGCAGCAGCGCCGCCGGGGTGATCATCTTCATGTACGGGCAGGACGCGCGCTCGTTCACCGCGCGGAAGTCGATCTCCGGGGCGGCCTTGCGCAGCTGGTGCAGCATGCCGACCTCGGTGGCGACCAGCACGGAGGTGGCCGAGGTGCTGCGGGCGGCCTTCACCATGTCACCGGTCGAGAGGATCTTGACCTGCTCGGCGGGCACGGTGCCCTCGCCCGCCAGGTAGAGCGCCGAGGTCGCGCAGCCGCACTCCGGGTGGATGAACAGGTCGGCGTCCGGGAACGCGGCGGCCCGCTCGGCCAGCTCCGGGCCGTTGATCCCGGCGTGCACGTGGCACTCGCCCGCCCACACGTGGATGTTGTCCCGCCCGGTCTCGCGGCGAACGTGCGCGCCGAGGAACTGGTCCGGCAGGAACAGCACCTCGCGGTCCTCGGGGATCGAGCGGACCACGTCCACCGCGTTCGAGGAGGTGCAGCAGATGTCGGTCTCCGCCTTCACGTCGGCGGTGGTGTTGACGTAGGAGACGACGACTGCGCCGGGGTGCTCGGCCTTCCACGCCCGCAGCTGGTCGGCGGTGATCGAGTCGGCCAGCGAGCAGCCCGCGCGGGCGTCCGGGATCAGCACCGTCTTGTCCGGGCTGAGGATCTTCGCCGTCTCCGCCATGAAGTGCACGCCGCAGAACACGATCGTCGAGGCGTCGCTCTCGGCGGCGATCCGGCTCAGCGCGAGGGAGTCGCCGGTGTGGTCGGCGATGTCCTGGATCTCCGGGAGCTGGTAGTTGTGCGCGAGCAGCACCGCGTCGCGCTTCCTGGCCAGGTCCCGCACTTCTTCCGCCCAGGCGGCGTCGGGGGTGACTCCGCTGTACGGGGCGATCTCCGTCGTGCTCATCGGGGCTCTCCTCGCTGCCTGCCGGGCGCTTGCCCGTCGCCCGGGTTTTCGCCTAACAAGCGAAAACGGGTTCGATGGTATCAACTTCAGTGATGGCGGTACATGAGGTGCTCGCAGCTGTGCTGCAGGTGAGATCCGGTTCACTCCAGGTGCTGCTGTGGCAGCGGGCCCTGGACCCCGACAAGGGACGCTGGTCGCTGCCCGGCGGCAGGCTGGGCCCGGCCGAGGACGTCGAGACCTCGATCCGCCGCCAGCTGGCCGAGAAGGTCGACGTCCGCCAGCTCACCCACGTCGAGCAGCTGGCCGTCTTCAGCGCCCCCGGCCGCGTGCCGGGCGAGCGCGTGGTCGCGACGGCCTTCCTCGGGCTGGTCCCCTGCGACGTCGACCCCGTGCTGCCCGAGGACACCGCGTGGCACCCCGTCGCCGCGCTGCCGGAGTCGGCCTTCGACCACGACGCCATCGTGCAGAAAGCCCGGGATCGCTTGCGCGCCAAGCTGTCCTACACCAACCTCGGCTTCGCGCTGGCCGGGCGGGAGTTCACCGTCTCCACGCTGCGCGAGCTGTACTCGGCCGCGCTGGGCTACCGGGTCTCGGCGACCAACCTGCAACGCGTGCTCTCCCGCCGCGGTCTGCTCGAACCCACCGGGAGCACCGCCCCGCCCGGCCCCTCCGGCGGTCGCCCGGCCGCGCTGTTCCGCTTCGTCGCCCGCGGCCTCCAGGTCACCGACCCCTTCGCCGTGTTCCGCCCACCCTCGCCCGACCGCCCGGCGCGGTCGGCACGATGGCCTTAGTGTCAGCCAAGTGACCGAGACGCTTCCCCTCTTCCCCCTTGGCGCCGTGCTGCTGCCGGGAGCGTCCATGCCGTTGCACATCTTCGAGCCCCGCTACCGCCAACTGGTGATAGACCTCGTGAAGGGCCTGCGCCCGGAGCGCACCTTCGGCGTGGTCTCCGTGCGCCAGGGATGGGACATGCGCACCGACGACATGGCCGCCGTGCACCGCGTCGGCTGTTCCGCGCTGCTGCGCGAGGCCCGCCAGCTCCCCGAGGGCCGCTACGACATCGTCGTGCGCGGGCGGCGGCGCTTCCGGCTCGTCGACGTCGACCACCACGCGGCGCCCTACCTCGTGGCCGAGGTGAAGTGGCTGCCCGACGCGCCCGTGACCGACTCCGAGCTCGTCGCCAAGCTCGCCGACCTCGCCCGTGCCGCGCACCGCGCGTACTGCACGACCGCGTGGCGCGAGGAGGACTGGCGAGAGCCCTGCACCTCCGAGGACATGACCACGCTGGCCCACGTGCTCGCCGAGGACTGCCTGCTGTCGCTGGACGACCGGCAACGGCTGCTGGAGGAGGGCGACCCGGTGCGCCGGCTCCGCATGGTCCGCGGCCTGCTCAAGCGCGAGGCCGAGATCCTCCGTTCGCTCCGCGCCGTCCCCGCGCCGCTGTCGGAGTTCGCCGCCGACTTCGCCAAGAACTGACGCTCGACTTTTCGTTTTTTTCGAATATCCTGGGGGTTGGCCCGCCGGGAGGACACGATGAGTACAGCACTGGAACGCCACACCGTGCTGCCACCCAAGCAGCACCTCGAACACCTCAACGAACTCGCCCAGGTGCTGCACCTCCCCCAGCGCGCGACCCTGGTCGACCCGGACGGCACGCACATCTCCTTGCCCCCGGAGGTCTACGACGTGCTGCGCACCGTGGTTGACGCGCTGTCCCAGGGCATGGCGATCACCATTGCCCCGCACACAACGCTCCTGACCACCCAAGAGGCGGCCGACCTGCTGGGCATCTCACGCCCCACGCTGGTCCGGCTGCTGGAGGACGGGGAGATCGAGTTCCACATGCGCGGACGGCACCGTCGCGTACTGCTGAGTGATGTCGTCGCTTATCAGGAACGAGCGCGAGAGCGACGCCGCGCCGTGCTCGACGAGATGACGCGATCCGCTGCCGAGGACGGCACCTACGACAATGGGGACGGATTTATCCGTACACGTTGACTGCGACACAATCGCACGGTGGCTTTTCCCGTCTTCCTCGACGCGTGCGTCCTGGTGCCCATCCGGCTCGCCGATCTCCTGCTGAGGCTCGCAGAGGCGGGAACATATCGAGCGTTGTGGTCGAACGAGGTGCTGGACGAGGTCGAACGGAATCTCCCCAAGCTCGGAGTCTCACCGGAGAAGGCCGCGATTCGCATCGGGCACATGCGCCGCGAATTCCCGGACGCCATGATCACGGGATACGAGGATCTCGTTCCCGCCATGACGAACGATCACAAAGACCGGCATGTGCTGGCTGCGGCGATCCGCGGTGACGCAGCCGTACTCGTCACCGCGAACCTCGCCGATTTCCCCTCATCGGCACTCGCGCCCTACGACATCGACGCGATGCATCCGGATGACTTTCTCTTGGACCAGCTCGACTTGCATCCGATCAGCACGCTGCGGTGCCTACTGGAACAGATCAGCGCCCACCGCAACCCCGCAGTGAGCGCTGACGAATTCCTGACGCGATTCGCAAGAACCGTGCCACGATTTGTCCGGGCAGTTCGCTCCGGCAGCCACTTTCCGCGTTAGAGACCCGGGTTCCCCAGTCTTCAAGGACCCCCAACCCGCCTCCCAGCGATCGCTAACCGCAGCAAACCCCCGGACGGCGGCGGGATTTGGTGCGGTTAAAGACGCGTCGGAGGGGGGTTGGGGGTACTTGAAGACGCCCCAACCACCTCAGCGGTCGAAGCGGCGGCCCAGGTCGTCGGTGCCGTTCCACGCCGTGGCGACCCCGTAGGCCAACAGCGCCGTGGTCGGCTGCGCCAGCACCGCCCACCACAGCGTCAGCGCCGGGGCCTGCACCAGCACGTCACCGATCTGCAGCGAACCCGGCACCGGGTACCACCACCCGGCGAACAGCCCGCTCAGCTGGATCGCGAGCGCCGCGGCGGCCGCGGAGCCGAGGCCGGTGGCGATCATCATCACCGGCCCGCGCCGCCGCCGCAGCAGCCACATGCCGAAGCCGGTGAGCAGGCCGACGCCCAGGCCGATCAGCAGGAACACGGCGAGCGCGTCGTAGCGGTGGTAGCTCTCCCACGGCAGGCTGACCAGCTCGCCCTTGCTGTTGACCACCTTGCGCTCGCCCGGCGCGAGCAGCGACCAGGCGAAGGCCACCGGGACGCCGAGCAGCGAGATGAACGAGAACGCGCTCAGCGAGGGCAGCAGGTCGGCCTTGACCACCACCCGGGGCCTGGGCGGCTCGGGCAGCGCGAAGGGCGGTTCGTAGAAGTCGGAGTCGGTGGCCGCCGGTATCCGCACCGGCACCGCACGACCGCCCTGCTGCTCGGTCAACCCTTACCCCTCAATGTCTCCGTGCACGCTGCACCGCGCGGACCAGCCGGTCGGGGTGATCTGCACGACCATCCGCCGCCTGCACTCACGGCAGTACCGGGGCGGGTTGATCTCCTGCCGCGCCCGGCACACCGCGTGCTCATTGTCCGCCTGCGGCTTCCCACAAGTCTCGCAGTACACGCCGAGGACCGTCACAGGGTCTCGCTCAACGCCTTGATCGGCATGTTCAGCTCGGTCAGCATCGCCAGGTCCCTGTCGGCGGGCCTGCCCAGGTTGGTCAGGTAGTTGCCGACGATGATCGCGTTGATCCCGCCGAGCATGCCCTGCTCGGTGCCGAGGTCGCCGAAGGTCAGCTCGCGCCCGCCGGAGAACCGCAGCAGCGCCCTGGGCAGCGCCAGCCGGAACGCCGCGACCGTGCGCAGCGCGTCCTTGCCCGGCACCACCTCGTAGTTCTCGTACGGCGTCCCCGGCTGCGGGATGAGGAAGTTCATCGTGCACTCGTCCGGCCCCAGCTCGGCCAGCTGCGCGGCGAACTCGGCGCGCTGCTCGACGGTCTCACCCATGCCGATGATGCCGCCGCAGCAGACCTCCATGCCCGCCTCGCGGATCATCAGCAGGGTCTCCCAGCGCTCCTCCCACGTGTGCGTGGTGACCACGTTGGCGAAGTGCGAGCGCGCGGTCTCCAGGTTGTGGTTATAGCGGTGCACGCCCATCGCCTTGAGCTCGTCGACCTGCTCCTGGGTGAGCATGCCGAGCGAACAGGCGATCTGGATGTCGTTGCCCGAGGCGCGGATCGCCTCGATGCCCGCCTTCACCTGGGACAGCAGCCGCTTGTCCGGACCGCGCACGGCGGCGACGATGCAGAACTCCGTCGCGCCGGTGGCCCTGGTCTGCTCGGCCGCCTTGACCAGGCCGGGGATGTCCAGCCACGCCGAGCGCACCGGGGTCGGGAACCGCCCGGACTGCGAGCAGAAGTGGCAGTCCTCGGGGCAGCCGCCGGTCTTGAGGCTGATGATGCCCTCGATCTCGACCTCGGGGCCGCACCACCGCATCCGCACCTGGTGGGCGAGCTCCAGCAGCTCGGGCAGCCGCTCGTCGGGCAGCCGCAGCGCGCGCAGCACATCCGCCTCGGACAGGCCCTCTCCGCGCTCCAAGACCACTTCGCGCGCGATGTCCAGCACGTCGGTGTCGGCGACGGTCACCCGGATCTCCCTTGTCTCAAAGGCGGCTTCGGGCAGCAGTCTGCCCGAGGAAAGCCGCACGGCAATGCGGTCAATGTCACGCTGAGTTCTGCTCGGCGAAGGCCACGGCGTCGAACTCCCCGCCCAGTTGCGGGGCGAGGTGGGCGCGCGCGACGCGCAGGAAGTCCGCGCGCTCGTGCTTGCCGATGCCCTCGGGCAGCACGCCGAGCAGGGGCGCGCGGGCCGCGACGGGCAGGTCCAGCAGGTTGCTGCGGGTGGCCAGGTCCGGCTGCGCCGGCCAGGAGCCCACCAGTACGCCGAGGCACTCGATTCCCCTGTGCCGCAACGCTTCCGCGGTCAGCGCGGCCATGTTGAGCGTCCCGAGCCCGGCCGCGGCGACGAGCAGCACCGGCGCACGGAGGTTCCACGCGATGTCGGCGAGGGTGCCCCCGGTGTGGTCGAGCCGGACGAGCAGCCCTCCCGCGCCCTCCACCAGCACGACGTCGTGGTCCTTCGTCAGCTCGGCCGCGGCCTCGGCGGCCTTCGTGGGGCGGACCGGGGACAACCGGGCGCGGCGCGCGGCGGCCTCGGGGGACAGCGCGTCGTCGTAGCGGGAGAGCTCCAGCGTGTTCAGGTCGCCCGCGAGCCGCACGACCTCGTCGACGTCGCCCGGCTCGTCGGCCCGGACCCCGGTCTGCGCGGGTTTGACCACAGCGACCCGTTTGCCCGCGTCGAGAGCGAGCGCGGCGACGGCGGCGGTCGCGACGGTCTTGCCGACCTCGGTCCCGGTTCCGGTGATCACAAGCAACGTCACGGCGGGCACGCTACCCAACCGCCGCGGCGGCCACGACAGCAGCGGCGATGGCGTTGACCTCGGCATCCGTGCTGATGTAGGGCGGCATGACGTAGATCAGGTCGCGGAACGGGCGCAGCCACACGCCGTGCTCCGTCGCCGCCTTCGTCGCGGTCGCCGTGTCCACCGCGTGGTCGAGCTGCACCACGCCGATCGCGCCCTGGACGCGGACGTCGGCGACTCCCGGCAGCTCCGCGGCGGGGGCCAGGCCGGAGCGCAGGCCGGACTCCACGCGCGCGACCTCACCGGCCCAGTCCTGCCCGAGCAGCAGATCGATCGAGGCGTTGGCGACCGCCGACGCGAGCGGATTGCCCATGAACGTGGGTCCGTGCGCCAGCACCGGCAGCTCTCCGCGGGAGATGCCCTCCGCCACGTCCGGGGTGCACAGCGTCGCGGCCATGGACAGATAACCGCCGGTCAGCGCCTTGCCGAGGCACATCACGTCCGGGCTGATCCCGGCGTGGTCGGCGGCGAAGAGCGCACCGCTGCGGCCGAAACCCGTCGCGATCTCATCGAAGATCAACAGCACGTCGTTGGCCAGGGTCAGCTCGCGCAGCACGTGCAGGTAGCGCGGGTTGTGGAAGCGCATGCCACCCGCGCCCTGGACCACGGGTTCGACGATCACCGCGGCGAGCTCGTCGGCGTTGCGCTCGATCTCGTCGGCGAGCAGCTGCACGTAGGCCATGTCCACGTCGGCGTCGAAACCGGCGGGCGGCGCGGGCACGAACAGCTGCTCCGGCAGCACTCCGCTCCAGAGGCTGTGCATGCCGCCCTGCGGATCGCAGACGCTCATCGGCTGGAAGGTGTCGCCGTGGTAGCCGCCGCGCCAGGTCAGCAGCCGCTGCTTCTCCCCGAGACCGCGAGAACGCCAGTACTGCAAGCACATCTTCACCGCGACCTCGACGGAGACCGAGCCGGAGTCGCACAGGAACACGTGCCGCAACGGTTCCGGGGTGATCTCCGCGAGCCGCGTGCACAGGCGCACCGCGGGCTCGTGGGTCAAGCCGCCGAACATCACGTGGCTCATCCGGCCGAGCTGGTCGCGCACGGCCGCGTCGAGCACCGGGTGTTGGTAACCGTGCACCGCCGCCCACCACGAGGACATGCCGTCGATCAGCTCGCGCCCATCGGCGAGCCGCAGACGCACCCCACGCGCGGACTCGACGAGCAACGGCTCGTGCACCCCAGGCATCGGTCCATAGGGATGCCACACGTGTTCACGATCGGCGGCAAGCAGTTGCTCAGGCGTCACGAACGCAGGCTAAACGCCGCCCGCACGGTGGTTCGACAGTCTTCAAGTACAACGAACCCACCCCAAAACTGTCGCAAACCACAGCGAACCCGGGCGATCTTGTCACCCCGGCGCCACCGGCAGCGCGTGCAACCCGTGCATGAAAGTCGAGCGGCGCCAACGGATCTCGCCATCACGGGCATCCAGCCGGAGCCCGGGGAAGCGGTCGAGCAGCCGCCCGATCGCGACCACACCCGTCAGCCGGGCGAGCGCGGCCCCGAGGCAGCGGTGGACGCCGTGCCCGAAGGCGAGGTGCCCGTCCGCATCGCGCGTGAGGTCGAGCCGGTCGGCGTCGGGGAAGCGCGCGGAGTCCCGGTTCGCCGAGTTGAGCGCGACGATCACGATCTCGCCCCGCGGGATGTCCACACCACCAATCACGACGGGCTCTCCGGCGTAGCGCAGCGTCGTCATCGCGACGGGGCTCTCGAAGCGCAGCAGCTCCTCGACCGCCTTCGGCAGCAGCGAGGGGTCGGCGCGCAGCGCGGCCAGCTGCCCGGGATCGCGCAGCAGGGACAGCACGCCGTTGGCGATCAGGTTCCCCGAGGTCTCGTGCCCCACGACGAGGAGCAGGAAGGCGATGGAGATCAGCTCCGCCTCGGTGAGCCCACCCGCCCCGACCAGCTCCGAGATCAGGTCCTCCCCCGGCGCGACCTGCTTGCCGCGGATGAGCTGCACCAGGAAGGCGGCGAGGGCGATGCTGGCGTCGCGGATGGCGTCCGGGTCCGTCGCCGCGAGGATGATGTTGGACCACGTGCGGAACCGGTCGCGGTCCTGGTGCGGCACGCCGAGCAGTTCGCAGAGCACCGACCCGGGGAGCAGCAGCGCGTACTCGTCGACGAGGTCGACGCGGCGCTTGCCCGCCATGGCGTCGAGCAGTTCGTCGGCGATCGCGGTGATCCGCGGCCGCATCCGCTCGATCCGCTCCCCGGTGAACGCCCCCGCCAGCACGCCGCGCACCCGGGCGTGCTCGGCGCCGTCGCTGTTGAGCAGGTGGTGCGCGATGTCGCCGGAGAAGGTCAGCCCGCGGTCGGGATCGTCGAGGTTGTCCCGGATCGCCGCGGTCAGGCCCTCCGGGTTCTTCAGCAGCCGTTCATCGGTCAGCGCGGCCACGGCGTCGTCGTACCGGGTCACCACCCACACGTGCAGCCCGTTGGCGGTGCGCGCGCGGTGCACCGGCCCCTCGGCGCGCAGCAGCGCGAGCACTTCGTGGGAGTTCTGCAGGTACTCGTCGGTGAACAGGGTCACCGACCGCATGGACGTCGGCATGTGGCGTCCCCCTCGGCGCGAACGGCTTCGACCGCAGCGTATGACCGACTCACCGCACCGCGGGCCTGACGAGGAAAACCCTGGTCAGACGACCAGGTTCAGCCCGTTGAACCCGGCCGAGCGCGAAAGGCCGCACTTCAACGGATTCGGCACTGACAGCGCGGGGGGTCCGTGGTTACCGTGCCGAGGTGACCGATGCCACTGTTCCCCGCCGCACCGTGCACGTCGTGCCGCACACCCACTGGGACCGCGAATGGTACGAGCCGTTCCAGCGGTTCCGCCTCCAGCTGGTGGACCTGCTCGACACGGTGCTCCCCCGCCTCGAAGCCGATCCGCGCTTCCGGTTCACCCTCGACGGGCAGACCGCGGCCGTCGACGACTACCTGGAGGTCCGGCCGGACGCGCTGCCCAGGGTGATCGCCCTGGTGCGCTCGGGCCAGCTCGCGGTGGGTCCGTGGCGGGTGCTCGCCGACTCCTTCCTGTGCTCCGGCGAGAACCTGGTGCGCAACCTGGAGATCGGCCTCGCGCGTTCGGCGGAGCTGGGCGGGGCCATGCGCGTCGGCTACATCCCGGACCAGTTCGGCCACACCGCGCAGCTGCCGCAGATCCTGCGCGGCTTCGGCTTCGACCAGGCGTGCCTGTGGCGCGGCGTCCCGGGCAGTGTGGACCGGCACGCGTTCCGCTGGGTCTCCCCGGACGGTTCCGCCGTGCGGACCGAGTACCTGCCCGGTGGCTACGGCAACGCTTCGGTGATGTTCACCGACCCCGCCAAGACGGTAGAGCGCTCTATCGCTTTCGCCGAGCAGATGCGCGCGTGGTTCGGCGACACCGAGCCGCTGGCGATGTACGGCACCGACCACAGCGCGCCGATCCCCACGCTGCTGGACCAGGTCGGCGCGGTGCAGGCGTCCGGGGCCGAGGTGACGCTGCGGCTGGAGACCCTGGCCGAGGCGCTGGCCGGGCGCGACCCGGAGGAGGCCGGGCTGCCCGAGGTGCTCGGCGAGCTCCGCAGTCATGCCAGGGCGAACCTGTTGCCGGGCATCCTTTCCGTGCGCGTCGCGGTGAAGCAGGCGATGGCCGAGGCGGAGCGGATGGTGGAGCGCTACGCGGAGCCGCTGTCCGCGCTGTGGTGCCCGTCCGCCGCCGAGCCGTTCCTGAGCATGGCGTGGCTGCGCCTGGTCGACGCCTCCTGCCACGACTCCGTCACCGGTTGCGGCGCGGACACCACCGCGCAGCAGGTCGCCGCGCGCATCGCCGAGGCCGAGCAGCTGGGCAGCGCGGTCCGCGACCGGACGCTGAACGAGCTGGCCGCCACGGCTCCGGCCGACTCCGTGGTCGTGGTCAACCCGAGCGCGCACGAGCGCACGGACCTGGTGCGCTGCCAGGTGGTCGCGCCGGAGGAGTGGGCCGACGTCGCGCTCGAACTCCCCGACGGAACCCTGATGCCGACCCAGGAAATCGGCCGCGCTGAGCGGAACCTGATCGACGCGACCTTCCCGGCCGCGGACGTGGTGAACGCCGTGCGCAGGCGCACCTTCGGCCAGGTCATGTACAGCAGGGCGATCCAGCGCGCGGAGATCTCCGACCACACCGTCACGTTCACAGTCGGTCGCATCGGCGACCCTGGCTACGACGTGGAGCGCTTCGCGGACGAGCTGACCGAGGCCGTCGCGGCGGCGGCGCCCGGGGACTGGCGCCTCCGGGTGATCGACGAGCCGAGCCGCGAGCTGCTGGCACTGACCACCGCGCCCGCCCTTGGCTGGACGTCGGTTCGTCCCCGCTCCGGCGCGGCGACACTCTCCGCACCTGCGTCCATTGTGGACAATTCATTGCACAATGGCCTGGTTTCCGTTGTGGTGAACGAAGACGGCACGCTTCGTGTCACCGGAGCTGACGGCACGGTTCTCGACGGGATCGGCCGCATCGTCGACGGCGGCGACGCGGGCGACAGCTACAACTACGGTCCCCCGGTCACGGACACGCTGGTGGACAAGCCGACCTCGGTCACGATCGTCAACGCCGAGACCGGTCCCCTGGTGGCCGCACTGGTGGTGCTTCGCACGTACGAGTGGCCTCTCGGCCTGGTGGACTTCGACGGGACCGCCCGCACATCGGAGACAGTGTCGGTCGGTGTGACGACGAGCGTCGAGCTGCGGGTGAACGAACCCTTCGTGCGCGTCGAGGTCTCCTTCGACAACCGCAGCGTCGACCACCGCGTCCGCTTCCACCTGCCGACTGTTCGCACCGCGACGAGTTCGCACGCGGAGGGCCAGTTCTCCGTGGTGGAGCGCGCTTTGGTCAACGAAGGCGGCAACGGCGAGCACCCGCTGCCGACCTTCCCCGCTTCGTCCTTTGTGGACGCTGGCGGTACGGGTGTGTTGCTGCAGAACGTGACTGAGTACGAGGTCTCTTCAGATGGTTCTGACCTGGCGCTCACCTTGCTGCGCGCCACCGGCGCCATCAGCCGCAACCTGCACCCGCTGCGCGCGGAGCCCGCGGGCCCGACGACTCCGATCCCCGAGGCCCAGGTCCCGGGCGTGACGATGAGCCAGTTCGCGATCCTCCCGCACACCGGTGACTGGGCCTCCGCCAACCTGGTGGACGCGGCGGAGCGCTACCGCAACCCGCTGATCACCGTGGCGGGCACGGGAACCACCGACTCCCTCGCGTCCGCCGAGGGCACCACCGTGACCGGCGCGATGGCGTGCGGGCTGCGCCAGCGCAACGGCCTGGAGCTGCGACTGGTGTCCTACTCCGACGACGCCAGCACCGCCAAGGTGTCCCTCCCCGGGCTCACCTCAGCAGCACGCGTCGACCTCACGGGAGCCGTGCTCGAAGAGCTGTCCGTCGCGAACGGTTCGGTGGAGCTTCCCATGCGCCCCTGGGAGATCACCGGCGTCCGCCTCACCCGCTAGCACTTCGGCCAGGTTCACCAGTCTTCAAGTACACCAAACCCCCGCCCCCAGCATCTCTAATCGCACCCAACCCCACCGAGGTGTGCAGCGGTTGAAGACATCTGGGGCGGGGGTTTGCGGTACTTGAAGACCAACACACCTCAGCGGAGGCGTTCACGAGCACGGGTCGTCACTGGGCGGTCAGGCCGATGTTGCCGTTGGGGCGCCTGGGCATGACGGCTCTGGCCACCCAGGCGGCGCGGTCGACGTGCGCGTGCTCCAGCTCGTCGGGGTCGGCGGTGAGCTGCAACCACCACAGGTCCGAGTCGACGATGGGCTCGACGCGGGCGAAAGCGCCGGACTCGCGAAGAGCGCTCGCCCCGCCCACCGCGGCGAGGTGCCCGGAGGTCCACACGTTGCCCCAGTGCACGCCCCGCGTGATCTCGTCGAGGCGCCGGTAGGGATGAGTGTTCGCGACAGACCGGCTCTCGTAAGGCGACGCGTTGACCGCGTACGTGCCCAACATGCCGACGGTGTCTGCGGTCAGAAACCCAGAAACAGCACCGAAAGTCGCTGCCGTGGTCCTGAGCAGGTCAGCCAGCAGCTCGGGCGTCTCCGCGGCAGCGGGGCGGTCGACCTGCGCGGCGAAGTGCGCGGGGAACCCGTTCGGCAGCGGGCCAGTCGGCTCATCTACAAGCGGGCTGCGCAGCTCGACCGCGAACCAGCCGGTCCCGGGAACGGACACGGAGACATTCGCGAGCTGCCCCTTCATGACATCGCGGAGCACCCGCTTCCACAAGCTGCCGTCGACGTTGCGGTAACGCTGCTTCACCGACACCGTGCTGACGGTCACTGGGCCGGGAAAAGCTTCCCGTAGGCGGTTGAGCCAGTTCACGACCGCGTCGAGGCGGGTGAACAGGTCGGCGTAGGTGTCCACCTGGAACGCGAACCTGGGGCCGCTGCGCTCGATCGGCCAGAGGTCGACGACCTCCTGCTCCGGCTCCGGCAACGGCTCGAAGACGACCGCCGGGCGCTCGGGCGCGGGGAGGATGCCGAGCACGTCCAGTAGCGCGAAGAGCCCGGTCTCGGCGGGAACGTACTGCCGGTCGAGGACTTCGTCGAGCCGCTCCGCGTCGGGCGTCGGGAGCCCGACCTCCTCGGCCCAGGCCACCATCAGCGGCACGACACGGCGACGCCGCTCCGCCTCGTCAACCGTCAGGCCGTACTCGGCGAGCGCGTGCGGGTCGGCCTCGACGGCGAACGGCTCGTCATTGATCACCCACCGCCAGTGCCCCACCGCGTCGAGCAGGCAGAAACCGCTGTCCCACACGGAGATCACCAACGCGGGGCGCCCCGGTGCTTCAGCAGGAGCGGCCCCCATCGCACCCGACCACCCCGGCCGCAAGCCCTCCACCGGCTCCCATCCCGGGGACGTGGCCTCTCCGTCTGCCAGCTCGAACACCCAGGTCGCCGTCGTTCCCATGTGCGGATCCTAAGTTCGGGTACTGACAGGTCAAGGCCCCGCGCAGATCGACAGCACCGCGCTGTCGTGGCCGAAGAGCACCAACCCGCCAGCAGCACCAGGCGAAAGCGTGCACACGGAACCGCGCACAGGCCGTCGCGCCCCATCGGCGTCGAGCACGAGAGCACCGTCCGCGTCGACGGCGACAAGCGAACCGTCCACGGGCAACAGCACGGGCGCGTCCAGCCCGGCCGAGATGGCCGTGCGCCCCAAGCGCAGGCCGTCGAGCACGGCGGAAACCAGCTCATCCGGGCCGGAAGCCGCGGCGTCCACGGCGACCCAGGTCGTCGGAGTGCCGGGAATGGCGTCGGAACCTGAGCGGTGCCAATCACTTCCGCCGATCGGAGTGACCTCGCGGCTCCACGCCTGCCACCACGCCAGCGGTCCGCCCCAACGCGGGTCGAGCCAGCTGGAGTGCCAGATCTCCGCCAGCGGCGCGCGACGCGGCAGCGGATGCCGCCACGAGCAGTCGGCCGCGAGCGGGTGGTTCACCGACAACAGTCCGCCGCGATCCTCCACAGTGGACAACCACTCGGTCGCCGGACGTCGGAAGTCAATCCACCCGATGTCCCCGAAAGCGTTGGCGTGACCGGATTCCGTGGTCACTTCCTGTCCGGGTACGAGCGCGATCCCGTACCGCCGCCCCACTTCCGCCAGCTCGGCGTGGTGGCTCACGGTGTTGTGGTCGGTGACCGCCAACGCCGACAGCCCACGGGAAACCGCGAGCGCGGCCAACTCCGGAACCGTCAACGCACCATCGGAATGCAGGGTGTGCGAGTGGAAGTCTGCGGGAACCCACCGCAACCCCTCAGCAGCCGGAAGCGGGCGCACAGGCGGCCGCGACGGGACTTGCGGGGAAGCCAACGGTGCGGGCCGCGAAACCGGGTCGAACGAGATCGAGACCCGGTAGTCGACCCCGTCGACGGGCACCCGGTGCAACCCGAGAACCACGTGCCACAGACCGGTTTCCAGCTCTCCCGGCACGTATCCGGGAGTCGCCCAGTCCCGCGTGATGGTGAACCTGCGGCGAGCGCCACCGGACCAGCCGCGCCAACCCTCGGCGCCCTCACAACCCAGATCGATGACAGCGCCGCGCGAATCGTCGAACTCCAGCTCCACAGTGATCGCGAGCGCGCCTGCCGGAACCTCGAAGGGCAGGCCGGGCCACACATTCGCAGCCCGGTCCTCGCGAACCCACCGACCACTGTGGACGGTCATATGGCGACCTTGGCCGCACCGAGCAACAGCCCGGCCTCATCGAAAACCAACAGCCGACCGGCCTCCGGCGTCGCGGTGAGGGTGGCCCCGATCTCCGGCTCGTGCTGCTCCGGCACGGTGAGGCCGACCAGCGCGTCCCCGGGACACTCGATGGTCACCAGCGACGAGACACCCAGGTTCTCCACAGTGGACACAACACCGGTGATGCCGTCGCCGGAGCCCGCGTTGAGGTACTCCGGCCGGATGCCCGCGGTCACCGGAGTCCCGTCCGCCAGCGAAATGCCGGACGGCAGCGTCAGGCGAGTGCCCGCGACCTCGACGAAACCTTCGCGCACCACCGCGTCCAGCAGGTTCATCGGGGTCGAGCCGATGAAGTTGGCGACGAAGGTGTTGGCGGGCCGTTGGAAGACCTCGCGCGGACTGCCGAGCTGACGGATCTTCCCGGACTCCATCACCGCGATCCGGTCGGCCAGCGCGAGCGCCTCCGCCTGGTCGTGGGTGACGAAGACGGTGGTCAGCCCGAGCTCCCGCTGCAACCGCTTGAGGAACGTGCGCGCCTCCAGCCGCAGCCGTGCGTCCAAATTGGACAGTGGTTCGTCCAGCAGCAGCACGCCCGCGTCCATGGCGATCGCCCTGGCCAGCGCGACCCGCTGCTGCTGACCGCCGGAGAGCTGGCCCGGCCGCCGGTCGAGCAGCCCGGCGAGGCTCAGCCCACCGGAGGTCTCCTCGGCCACTTCCCGTTGCCGCGCCTTGGACTCCCCGCGAACGCGCAACGGGTAGCCGATGTTCTCCGCGACGGTCATGTGCGGGAACAGCGCGTAGTCCTGGAAGACCATGGCGACCTTGCGCTTGCCCGGGTCGACCCCGGTCACGTCCTCGCCGCCGATCACCACCGCTCCGGAGCTGGCCTGCTCCAGCCCGGCGATCGTGCGCAGCAGCGTGGTCTTGCCGCAGCCGGACGGGCCGAGCAGCGCGAAGAACTCGCCGTCGGCGATCTCCAGGTCGAGCCCGTCCACCGCGCGCACCCCGTTGGGGTACACAGTGGACAGTCCTTGGACGTCGATTCCGGCCATCAGCTCTTGATCCCTCCGTGGAAACGGAACCCGTAGCGCTTGTTCACCAACACGTACAGCACGACCACCGGGATCGAGTACAGCAGCGAGAACACCGGGATGACGGTCAGGTTGGCGCTGCCGCCCTCGTCCTGGAGGGTCCGCAGCAGCACCGCACCGGGCTGCTTGCCGACCTCGCGGATCAACAGGAACGGCAACAGGAAGTTGCCCCAGGCGTTGACGAAGGCCCACACCAGGATGGTCGCGATACCGGGCCGCGCCACAGGCAGCACCACGTGGGTGAGCACCTGGAACGGCGACGCGCCGAAGACCCGCGCGGACTCCTCGTAGGAGCGCGGGACCGAGTCGACGAAGTCCTTCAGGATGAAGATCGCCGCGGGCAGCATGCCGCCCGCGATCACCAGTGCCGTGCCGAACTGGGAGTTGATCAGCCCCAGCTGGAACATCATCACGAAGATCGGCACCATCGCCGCGGTCCCGGTGACCACGCTGGAGAGCAGCAGCAGCACGTAGAGCATCAGGTCCCGGCCGGGAATCCGGACGCGGGAGAGCGCGTAGGCGGCGAGCGCGGCGAACGTGGCGGTGATCGCCGTCGCCACCACGCAGATCACCAGCGAGTTCCACAGCGAGGCCAACGCGTACGGGTGCTCGAACGTGGTCTTGACGTTGTCCAGCGTCCAGTCAGGCCAGCGCAGCCCGAGGCCGGGCTTGCTGTCGAACGGAGCGCTGGCCAGCCACAGCATCGGCACCGCGAAGAACGCCATCAGCACGGCGATCACCACGTAGAAACCGATGCGCCGCACCATCATCAGCGGACTCATGACTTCCTCCGCAGCAACCACAGGTACACCGCGGCGACCACGAGGTTCGCCAGCAGCAACAACAACGAGATCGCCGACGCGTAGCCGAGCTGACCGCCTTCGAGGGCCTGGCGGTAGATGAACACCGGCAGCGTCTCGGAGGCGTGGTTGGGCCCGCCCGCGGTGAGCAGGAACGGCGAGAAGTCATTGGCCGTCCACAGGCTGATCAGCAGCGTGTTCGTCAGCACGTGCCCGCGGATGTGCGGGAACACGATGTCGCGCACGGTCTGCCAGCCGCTCGCCCCGACCACGCGCGCCGTCTCCAGCTGCGACGGCGGCACCGCGGCCAGCGCCGAGCTGTAGAGCAGCATCGAGAACGCCGTGCCGCGCCAGGTGTTGAACACGATCAGCGACAGCATCGGGTACTCGACGAGCCACGCGGTCCCCTCGGAACCGAGCAGCGAGTTCAGCGTCCCGCCGTCCCGGTCCAGCACGGCGAACCAGAGGTAGGCCACCACCGTGCTCGGCAAGATCCATGCCAGCAGTACCAAGGACTCCACCGTGCGGCGCAGTCCGGGCTTGGCCTTGCGCAACGTCCACGCGAGCACGAAGCCGAGGATGTTCTGGCCGATCACCGCGGAGCCGAGCACGAACAAGGCGGTGAGCCACAAGGAGTTCTGGAACAGCGCGTCGTTGAGCGCGTTGACGAAGTTGTCGATCCCGACCAGCTGCGGGGCGACCGCGTTCGGCCCGGTCAGCTCGTAGTTGGTCAGTCCGATGTAGATGGTCCAGAGCGCCGGGAAGATCAGGAAGACCGCGATCAACAGCAGCGCGGGCGCCACGAACCCCATGGCCCGTGAGACACCGAGACCTGCCACATCGGTGGCGAACCGCCTGGCGCGGCCCCGGCGCTCGGTCACCTCAGCCGGAGACAATCTCGTTCTCTCCCACGATCTTCTTCAGCGCCTCCTGGTAGGCGTTGAGCGCGTCCTGCGCGGTCTTGCCGCTCACCACGTCCGCCGTCGCCTGCTGCAACGCGGAGGACACCCTGGTGTAGTTGGCGACGCCGGGCCGGTACTCGGTCAGCGGCAACACCTTCTGCGCGACGAACGAGAGCATCGGGTCGCCCGCGAGCACCTCGTTGTTGACATCGGTGCGCTGGGTGATCTGGGCGGCGCCGCCGAGCCTGGCCTTGACCGCGTCGGCGGAGTTCATGAACTGCAGGAACTCCCACGCCTGCGCCGGGTACTTGGTGTTGGAGTTGATCAGGTTGAGCGCGCCGCCGGACATGCTGACGAAGTCCTGCCCGCGCACGCCCGACCCGGGCCGCTGGGCCGGGATCATCGCCCAGCCGACGGAGCTGTCCCGGTCGGCCATCTTCACCGCGCCCTTGGTCGGCTCCAGGACGGCGCGCCACAGGTAGTCGCTCTCCATCAGGATGCCGATCTTGTGCTCGGCGAACTGGGCGAAGGACTTGTCCCGGCCCTTGGCCTCCTGCTGCAACAGCGGGTCGCCGAGCCCGCCACCGCCGTAGACCCGCTGGTACAGACCGAGAACGTCCTTCAGGTTGCTGGTGGCGCCCTGCCACTTGCCGTTGGTCAGCAGCGGTTTGCCGGTACCGGCGAGCAGCGGCAGCAGGCCCTGCATGGTGGTCGCCTCGCCCATCGCGGTGCCCGCGTTGAGCTGGATCGGCGTCACGCCGGGCAGCCGCTTCAGCGCCTCACCGGCCGAGAGCAGCTCGTCCCAGCTGCGCGGCTGCCAGTCGGCGGGCAGGCCCGCCTGCGCGAAGAGCTTCTTGTTGTAGAAGAGCACGCGGCCGTCGGTGCCGTCCGGGACTCCGTAGCGCTGGTTCTCGAAGACGCCGACGCTCTGCACGGCCTGCGGGATCTGCTTCCAGCCCTCCCACGCGTCGACCTTGGACCTGCCCACGATCTCGTCGAGCGACTTGATCTGCTTGCCGCCGGCGAACTCGCCGATCCAGATCCCGTCGATGGCCATGATGTCGGCGCCGCCGCCGGTCTTCAGGTCCAGCGCGATCTTGGTCTTGTAGTCCTCGTCGCCCGCCCCGTTGCCGTCGAAGCGGACGGTGGCGGTGACGCCCTTGCGCTTCTGCTCCTCGACGAAGCGGGGGATCACCCAGTCCGTCATCCACGCGGCCTTGGCCGAGTTCTTGCCACCGGCGACCGCGTTGCCGGTGATGGTCAGCGTGACCTCTTTGGCGTCGGCGTTGCGGGCGGTGTCGGCGTTCTGCGGCTGCCCGAGGCATCCGCTGAGCACCATGGTCATGGCGGTCACGGCCACGAGCGCGGCTCTCCGTCGCATCCTCGGACCTTCCTCGTCACTGAGTGGGCCTGGGCGTTCACACCCCTGAGGTCGGTCATCCTGGGCCAGTACGACAACGATGACAAGGGCTGTTCCCAGACCGTTTCCTGTGCTGTCGCGGCATCCGACTTGATTGCTCAAGGGGCCTCTACCAGGCAAGACAGGTATCTGCACGCGCACACTTCGGCCTGGGCGGAAGACCGAATCCATTAGCGCGCTCTACTTCTGCCCGGCGTTTCCCGGCGTGGGCGTCGGCGCGTTGATCTCGGTGACGGGGTAGCGTGCCGTGCGTGGCTGTGCCCGATCCCGTCGATGCCCGTCTGCTCGCCCTGGTCGCGGAGGTGGGCCGTGCGGCCGTGCACGAAATCGCCGCGAGAGCGGGGATGGACGCCCGAGAGGTGGCCTCCCGGCTGGTCGCGC
This sequence comes from Allokutzneria sp. A3M-2-11 16, assembly GCF_024213555.1. GTDB lineage: Bacteria > Actinomycetota > Actinomycetes > Mycobacteriales > Pseudonocardiaceae > Allokutzneria. Next base: position 116,176 of record NZ_JANAVO010000001.1, read on the forward strand.
TCTCCGCGACCGGTCTCCCGCTGCTCGTCGGCGTCGAGTGCGACCCCAACGGCCTGCGCGCCGCCCTCGCCCCGCCGCCCCCACCGCCGCAACAGCAGCACTGGGGACACCCGGGGCCGCAACCCGTGCACGGCACGCCCAGCGGCCCCTACCCGGGCGCCAGCGGGCCGTACCCGGTCCAGAGCGGGCCCTATCCCGTGCACAGCGGCCCCTATCCCGCGCACCCCGGGCACACCGGCGCGCACCCGCCGCAGGCGTTCCCCCAGAGCACGCCGTTCCCCGTGCAGCAACACCCGCCGAGCACGCCCTTCCCCGCCCAGCCACCCGCGCCCGCGGACCCGGTGCTGAGCACGTGGGGGGTGCCGCAGAGCTCGTCCTGGGCCCGCGGCGACCAGCAGCCCGCGACCCCGACCGGCCCGCGCACCGGCAAGATCGGCACCACGCTGGAGACGATCGGCCTCGAAGGCGAGCAGCTCGGCATCCAGCTGGTCGAGGTGGTGGACCCGGCCGACTTCCTGTTCACTGCCGCCGGCTACCGCCTCCAGGAAGGCGAGCGCGCGGTCGTGGTGCACACCGAGCTGACCAACCGGGGCCAGATCCCGTTCGCCTCGCTGCCCGACCTCTACCTGGTGCTGATCTCCAAGGACGGCAGGCAGATCTCCAAGGCCCCGGTCTCGCTGTCCTCCCGGCCGCCGCACCGCATCGGCGTCAACCCGGGCGAGACCGCGGGCGGCCACACCGTCTACGTGCTCCCCGAGTCGACCGACGTCGTCGCGGTCAAGTGGAGCGCCCGCTCCGACGACGAGAAGCGCAGCCTCACCTGGTCCACCCTCGACTGACCCTCAACCCCCTCAGCGCCGACTGAAGTACCCAATGTGGCATTGGTTACGTCTGACGAAACCAATGCCACATTGGGTACAAGGCGCGGGGGTCAGGACTCTGAGCGGAGGAGGGCCAGGGCGTCGGCGAGGTCGGCGGGGTACTCGGAGACGAACTGCACCCACTGGCCGTCCGCCGGGTGGTCGAAGCCGAGCGTGCGCGCGTGCAGCCATTGCCGCGTGAGCTTGAGCCGCTTCGCCAGCACCGGGTCCGCGCCGTAGGTCAGGTCACCGACGCACGGGTGCTTCAACGCCGAGAAGTGGACGCGGATCTGGTGCGTCCGCCCCGTCTCCAGCTTCACGTCGACCAGGGACGCCGCGCGGAACGCCTCCATCACCTCGTAGTGGGTGACGGAGTCCTTGCCGCCGTTCATCACCGCGAACTTGTAGTCGTGCTTGGGGTGGCGGTCGATCGGCGCGTCGATGGTGCCGCGCGACGGGTCGGGATGCCCCTGCACCAGGGCGTGGTAGCCCTTGTCCACGGTGCGCTCCTTGAACGCCCGCTTCAGCACCGAGTACGCGTGCTCGCTCTTCGCCACCACCATCACGCCCGTGGTCCCCGCGTCCAGCCGGTGCACGACGCCCTGGCGCTCCGCGGCGCCGGAGGTCGCGATGCGCACACCCGCCGCCGCGAGCCCGCCGACCACCGTGGGGCCGCTCCAGCCGGGGCTGGGGTGCACGGCGACGCCGACCGGCTTGTCCACCACGACGATGTCGTCGTCCTCGTGCAGCACGACCATGCCCTCGACGGCGATCGCCTGGATCTCGATCGGGCGCTCCGGCTCGGGCAGCGTGATCTCCAGCCAGGAGCCCGCGGTGAGCCGGTCGGACTTGCCGACGGGCTGGCCGTCGACGAGCACGTCGCCCTTCTCGGTGAGCCCGGCGACGACCGTGCGGGACAGGCCGAGCAGCTTCGACAGGCCCGCGTCGACGCGCATGCCCTCCAGGCCGTCCGGCACCGGCAGGGTGCGCGCACTCACGACTGGGTCTCCTTCTTCGACTTGGACTTCTTCTCGATCAGCGTGCCGTCGTACTCCCGGCCGAGCAGCGCCATCAGCACGATCAGCCCGCCGCCGACGCAGATCGCGGAGTCGGCCACGTTGAACACCGGCCACACCGAGCCGTCCGGGGCGAACAGCGACAGGAAGTCGACCACGTGCCCGTGCAGGAAGCCCGGCGGGCGGAAGAGCCGGTCGCCGAGGTTGCCGAGCGCTCCGGCCAGCACGAGCCCGAGCCCGGCCGCCCAGCCGCCGGAGCGCAGGCGCGGAGCGAAGTACAGGATCGCCAGCACCACCGCCGCCATGATCAGCGACAGCACCCAGGTGTAGTCGGCGCCGATGGACCACGCGGCGCCGGGGTTGCGGACCAGCACCAGGTAGAGCCCGCCGCCGAGGAGCCGCACCGGCTCCTGGCCCTCCAGCGCGGCGACCGCCCACAGCTTGGTGACGATGTCCAGCGCCAGCACGACCACGGCCAGCCCGGCGAACAGGCCGAGCCTGCGGGGTGGAAGCGGGGGGCTGCTCTCGGGGCTCACCGGGTCATTGTCGCTCACCCGGCCATTGTCCCTGATCAGAGATCGGCCAGGAACGGCGGCAGCGGCCGCGGGTCGTTCCTGGGGGTCCAGCGGCCGTCGACGAGCTCGTACTCCCACTTCGGCCCGTCCGCGACGATCCGCCGCAGCGCGCCGACCACGCGCGAGACGTGCTCGGCGTTGTTGCCCAGCCCGAGGCTGACGCGCAGTGCCCGCACACCGTCGGAACCGCTCGTCGACAGCAGCCGCTTGGTCGCGATGTGCGCGCAGAACGCGCCGTCGCGCACGCCGATGCCGTACTCCGCGGACAGGATCGCGGCGAGCAGCCCGGCGTCGTGACCGTCGACGGTGAAGCTGACAACGCCGACGCGGTCCGGGGCGTCGTCGCCGAACAGGGTCAGCTCACGGAACCCGGGCACCGTCGCCAGACCGGCCTTGAGCTGCGTGAACAGCTTGTCCTCGTGCGCCTTCACGTCCTCCCAGCGCTGCCGCGCGAGCACCCCGCAGGCCACGGCGAGCGCGTGCACGCCGACGACGTTGGGCGAGCCGGCCTCGTGCCGCTCCGGCACCTTCGACCAGCTCACGCCGAGGTGGTCGCCCCAGTCCACGACGTTGCGGGTGGCGCCGCCGCCGATCAGGTAAGGCTCGGACTGCTGCAACCAGTCGGAGCGACCGACCAGCGCGCCCGCGCCGAACGGGGCGTAGAGCTTGTGCCCGGACAGCACGACGTAGTCCACCTCGGCGGCGCTGGCGTTCACCGCCCGGTGCGGCGCGAGCTGGGCGGCGTCGAGCACGGTCCGCGCGCCGTGCGAGTGCGCGCACCGGACCAGGTCGTTGACCGGCCACACCTCGCCGGTCACGTTGGAGGCCCCGGTGATCACCACGAGGCGCGGGCCGACCGGGGCGGACTTGAGCGCCTCGTCGAGCACGCGGACGGCCTCAGCGGGTGTCGCCGGGGTCTGCAATCGGTTCACGCGCGGACCCCGCCACGGCAGCAGCGCGGCGTGGTGGTCGGTGTCGAAGACGAAAACGCTGGTGCCCTTGGGAAGGCTGCGCGCCAACAGGTTCAGCGAGTCGGTGGTGTTGCGGGTGAACACGACGGCGTCGGTCTGCCGCGCCCCGACGAAGCGGCGCACGGCGTGCCGGGCCTGCTCGTAGATGCGGGTGCAGACCTGGGAGGCGAAGCCCGCGCCGCGGTGCACGCTGGCGTACCAGGGCAGCAGCTCGTCAACGGCGTCGCGGACCTGCTCGAGGCAGGGCGCGCTGGCCGCGTGGTCGAGGTTGGCGTAGGGCACCAACTCGCCCGTGACCAGCGGAACCGTGAGCCGCGCGCCCACGACGGCGGGAACCGAGGAGCGGATGGGGGCGAACGCGAGCGACATTGCGATCTCCGTGAGTCCGTGGGACTCGCCTGGAGGGAGCCCGCGCTTGCCCGCCGCACCTCGCGGCGAACCAGGTCCTCACCTAGGGCACCCCACCGCGGTTGGAGGGTTGCCGACCAGCTAGCTAGGGCTTGTCGCTGGCACTCATGACCTTGCGACCGAAAGTAGCCGAGGAGGCACCGGCACGCCAGCCCCCTGTCCAGATTCTGGAACGCGACCTGCGCCACAGTGGCCAAAAGGTGTTGCGCGCCAAGGGAAACAACGCGCAACACCAAGGTGTACAACTAACTCTGGAACCAGGCGGGCAGTCGGACGGTGAATCCGTCACGCGTTCTGGTGAGGCTGCCGGAGTACTGCGAGGCACCCTGGCTCACCCGCCAGCCGCCGAAGACCTTGCCGTGCACGGCGACCCCGTTGGCCGCCGCGACCCGGGTGCTCAAGTCCTCATAGGACAGTCCACTCCAGTCGTCCGCGTCGAAGGCGCCGAGCTGCCACAGCGTGAAGTGCACGTGCGCGCCGGAACTGCTTCCACCGCAAGGCAGGGCGTTGCCGGTGCGACCGAGTACGGCACCCGCGGCCACCTGCTGGTTGTCACTGACTCGAATGCCCTCCAGGTGGTAGTACCCGGTGCGCCAACCGTCCGTGTGGTCGACGGTCACCCAGTTGCCGCGCGCACACCGCTGAATACGCACGGTGCCCGGCGCCGCGGCGCGGGCGAGCCCGTCCGAGGGCGAGAAGTCCAGGGCGTTGCGCACACCGCTCTGGCCGTTGTCCGAGTGCACACCGGCCGAATACGCGCGCTGTCCCGCGGAGAACGGCAGCGCCATCGACGGCATCGCCGCGGCCTGGGCGGGAACAACGAGGACCGAGGACAGCAGAACCGATCCGATAAGGACGCCTATCACCTTGGCGCGTAAGGAAAAAAGCGCATGCTTCAGCTCCATCGGAGCTCCTTTGATCCGCAGGGGCGCGGCGCCTCAGGCAGGGGTCGTACGGCGCCGCACGGCACAGAATCCACCCGTGCGGAGATCGAGAAAAGCGGCGAACGACGTCGACCGAACGGCCGAAATCACTCGCCCAGCTCGCCTTTCCACCTGGCGTAGCGGCCCGCGCGGTCGATCGCGCGGATACGCCGCTCCGCGTCCGCGCGCACCTCTTCGGTGGCAACGATCAGCAACTGGTCGCCGACCTGGACGCGCGTGGTGGGCTGCGGGGTGAAACCGGCTTTGTCACGCACCACAAGGCTCACCGTCGCGCCGACCGGCAACCGCAACTCGCTGATGTAGACGCCGTGCAGCTTCGACCCCTTGGGAACGCGCACCTGCAACAGCTCCGCGCCGAGCTCGTCCAGCGGCGCGGAGTCGACCTCGATCTCCTGCGCCTCACCGCGCCGTACCAGCCCGAGCATCCGCGCCACCAGTGGCAGCGTGGTGCCCTGCACCAGGGTCAGCACCACCACGAGCACGAACACCACGTCGATCAGCTGCTGGGCGCCGGGGAAGTCCCGGGTCACCGGGATCAGCGCGAGCACGATCGGCACCGCGCCGCGCAGCCCGGACCAGGACAGGAAGACCTGTTCCCGCCAGGGCACCCGGAACGGCAGCGCCGCAGCCAACACCGACAACGGGCGGGCCACCAGCACCAGCACCGCGCCGGTGATCAACGCCGGGATGATCACGCTCGGCAGCCGCCCCGGCGACGCGTAGAGCCCGAGCAGCACGAACAACCCGATCTGCGCGAGCCAGCCGAGCCCTTCCGCGAAGGACAGCGTGTCGCCGCGGTGCGGGAGTTTCGCGTTGCCCAGCACCAGTCCCGCGACGTAGGTGGCGAGCAGTCCGGAGGCGTGCAGCTCCTGGCCCGCGGAGTACGCGAGCACGCAGACCGCGACCGTCGCAAGTGGATAGAGACCGGTCGCGGGGAGCGCGGCGCGGCGCAGCGCCTGGCTGCCGATCCACCCGAGCGCGATGCCGACGACCGCGCCGACGGCCAACTCGTAGACCACCAGCGCCGGTGTCCACCAACTGGCTGGATCGGGGCTGGCGAGCAGGACGACCGCGATGTACACCGGAGCGTCGTTGAGCCCCGACTCCAGTTCCAGGGTGCCGGAGATCCTCCGGTGCACGCCCAGTCCACGCAGGACGCTGAACACCGCCGCGGCGTCGGTCGAGGAAACCACCGCGCCCCACAGCAAGGCGGTCCGCCACTCAAGATCGAGCAGGTAGTGCAGACCGGTCGCGGTGACCCCGATGCTGACCGCGACGGCCACAGTGGACATCGCGATGCCCAGCCCCAGCGCGGGCCGGACGTTGCGCCACCGCGTGGTCAGGCCACCTTCGGCGAGGATCACCACCAGGGCGGCGATGCCCAGGTACTGCGTCAGCTGGGCGTCGCTGAAGAGGATGCCGAAGCCCGCCTCGCCGAGTAACAGCCCGATCCCGAGGTAGAGCAACAGGGACGGCAAACCAAGCCGCACTGAGGCCCGCACAGCGAGCACGGCGATCAGCACGACCAGTGCGCCGATCCCGAGTCCCAGCGACAGCTCCGCCACTCCGCCTCCAGCTCATCAAGCGTCCTGAGACACCATTGTCGCCGCTCGTTGCAAGAATCCGGAGTTGACAGCGCTGCGCTCTCGGGTTTCGAAAGCGGTGTAACCCTCAGCCGAGCAGTTCGGCGAGCCGCCGCGCGGCCTCATTGGCTTTTCCCTCAACCGCGGGCGCCGCGACGGCCACCACGAGGGCCGGGCGCTCCCCCGCGTCCCACCGCCCGCCGACGGAGTCCTTGCGGGCGCCCGGTTTCACCCGGACGGCGAACCTCATCCGGGCAGCCCACTGCTCAGCACGTCGACCATCTCGTCCAGGTAGACCCGTTGCGCCGCACGGGTTTCCGGGAACATCGACGCGCTCATCCTGGCGAGCTGGGTGTGCCCGACGTAGGTGGAGTACGCCACCAGCGCCCGCCGCCGCGCCTTCGCCGGGGAGAGGCCGAGCTCGGCGACGATCTCGGCGATGTAGTCCACCCGCCGCTCGGTGACCCGCCGCAGCACCGGTGCCACCAGCGGATCGTCGGCCGCGGCCAGCAGCGCGAGCTCGATCGACGGGTCCTCGTCCTCGGTGATCACCTTCGTGATCAGCAGCCGCAGCCTGCGCAGCGGGTCCGGCTCGTCGCGCACGGCGGTGATCACCGCGTCGGTGTGCTCGTCCTCCCAGCGCTCCAGCATCGCGGCGACGAGCGCGTCCCGGTTCGGGAAGTGGTGGTAGGCGCTGCCCTTGGTGGCGCCCAGCCGCGCGGCGAGCGGTTCGATGGCCACCGCGCGCAGGCCCCCCTCGCCCAGCGCCCGCAGCGCCGCCGCCGTCCAATCCTGCCGCCCCAGCCGCTTCCTGGGTGCCACGTCACGCTCCACGACCACGTTCCATACGCTACCGTACGGTCAACACCATACGGTAGCGTATGGAACGTGGAGGTGGCACATGATCCACAACGTGCACGAGCGCGAACTGCCGGTCGACACGGCGACGGCGGGCGCACTGCTGGACGACCTGCTCGATCTCGACCGCACGATCTGGCCGGTCGACCGATGGGCCCCGATGGCGATGGACCGCCCGCTCGGCGTCGGCGCCCGCGGCGGCCACGGCCCGATCCGCTACGACTGCACCGCCTACGAGCCGGGCAGGCTGGTCGAGTTCACGTTCACGCCGAAGATGGGGCTCAAGGGCACGCAGGCGCTGGAGGTGCTGCCCGGCCCGCGCCCGGGAACGTCTCTACTCCGGCACACCGCAACAGGCCGGACCGTCGGCCTGATGCGCCTGCTGTGGCCGCTGGCGATCCGCTGGCTGCACGACGCGCTCCTGGAGGACCTCCTCGACCGCGCCGCCACGGCCGTCGGCCATCCCCCTGCGCAGCCCGCGCGCTGGCCCCTCTGGACGCGCCTCTGCTACCGCTTCATCGAGCCCAAGCCCACAACCCCAGCCCGAGTTGCCCAGTCTTCAAGCACGCCCAACCCCACCCCCAACGACCGCTAACCACCCCCAACCCCCGCGTGACGGCCCGCCACACACACCGCCCCGCCCAACCGAACCCCGGAACGACCCCGTTTCTGCCCCCTCCGCCGCACTCAACGAAAGCCGCATTCGGGGCGTTAGGTTCCCTGAACGGGTCGTTCAGGGCGCACGGCCGCGATCACGTGCGCTTTGGGGCGCGATTGGGACGGCCCTGCGGGGGTTGGGGGTGGTTGGCGATGTGCCAGAGGGGGGTTCGCGGTACTTGAAGACGGCCGAACCCCGGCTGGAAGGTGACCCAGGGCCGGAAAGCGTCAGAGCTGGGACCGAGCCGGGGCTGGGAAACGCGTCGGGGGCGGGGGCGCGACGACTGGAAACGAGCCGGGGCCGGGGCCGGGAACGAGTCAGTGGGGTGGGGCCGCCTCTCCTGGGCAGTCCCACCCCACCGCACGTCTTCTTCCCTACCTGGCCCGCGAGGTCCGGTGCACGGTGGCCAGTACCGCGTCCGGGGTGCACAGCGCGCACGGGGTGAACCCCAGCTCGCGTGCCTCACGCACCGGCAACGGCATCGTCGCGTGTCCCCGGACCCACTCGCAGCTGGGCAAGTGGTACCTGGGCCGCTCGTCGACCACCAGGACCTCATCGGTCAGGCCCGCCACGACCAGCAGGTCGGCCGCGTCGGTGTCCTCCTCGGCGGGCTCCCGCCGAGATCGTCCGCTGTCGCTCTCCGGCACCGCCTCGGCGGCGGCGTCATCGGGGCCGGAGTTCGCCCCTGCGCCCGCCACCGCATCGAACACGGTGTCGGCGGTCTTCGCCTCCCCGGCCCGTTCGTCCGCCCCAGCGGTCGCGTCACGGCGCCTACGGCGTGCCCAGTCCAGGACCAGCACCACCGCGGCGGCCACGCTCAGCGCCACCGAACCCCACGCCCATCCGGTCGTTCCGGAGGCGAGGGCGAGGACCAACAGGCCGAAAGCGGCCAGAACCAACAGCAGGACTACGTAGAGCACTTCTCAGGGCAGACCGGCTCAGCCGGCTTCCGCGGCACGGCTGCCGAAGGTGTAGCCCCCACCGGAGCGACCCTCCGACGGTGCTGCGGAGGAACGGCCCTCCAGCTCACCGAGCTGCGACTTCAGGAAGGTCGTCAGCCGCGTGCGGTACTCCCGCTCGAACGTGCGCAGCCGGTCGATCTCCTTCTCCAGGGTGTTCTTCTCCTGGGTGATGTTGCCCATGACCTCGGCGTGCTTGCGCTGCGCGTCGCGCTCCAGGGCGGTCGACTTCTCCAGCGCCTTGCGCTCCAGGGTGTCCGACCGGGTGCGCGCGTCGTTGAGCATCGTCTCGGCACGGGTGCGCGCCTCGTTGACCATGCTGTCCGCCTTGGCCCTGGCCTCGGAGAGCAGCTGCTCGGACTTGGTGCGGGCCTCCGACAGCATGCCGTCGGACTCCGCCTTGGCCTCGGCGGTCAGCCGGTCGGCCATCTCCTGGGCCAGGCCGAGCACCTTGGCGGCCTGCACGTGGTGGTCGCCACTGCCCGGGGAGGTCTGCTCCATCACGCTGGGCGGCGGGACCGGCGCCAGGCGGCGCGGCTCGTCCATCGAGCGCGCGGCCGGGACCGACGCCGAGCGCGAACGCGCGTCGTCGAGCTCGGACCGGGTCGAGCCGAGCTGGGCGTCCAGCTCCTCGACCTGGGCACGCAGGTCGTTGTTCTCCTCGATCAGCCGGGCGAGCTCGCTCTCGACCATGTCGAGGAAGGCATCGACCTCGTCCTCGTTGTAGCCGCGTTTACCAATCGGCGGCTTGCTGAACGCGACGTTATGAACGTCGGCGGGGGTCAACGGCATCCTCAGATCACCTCACGCACTCCTGGCTGCTGGTCAGCCTCGGGTTCCCCGTTACCCGGGGCTTACCAGTCGCATCAGTATGAACACGACCAGCAGCAGCACCATAATCGACAAGTCCAGACCGACACCCCCGATTCGGACCATCGGGATCACTCGACGGGCCGCTCGTACGGGTGGGTCGGTCACTGTGTAGATGGTCTCCAGCGTCACCGCAACCCCGCCGGCCGGTCGCCACTCCCGCGCGAACGCGCGCACGAGCTCGACCACGACCCGCGCCGTGAGCAACAACCAGAAGAAGAACAGCAGGTAGTACAGGACGACAAAGACCGGATTCACGCTTCTACTCTGCCACTTCTCAGCCGCGGTTGAGGAAGCCGCCTTCAGCGATCCTGCGCCGGTCCTCCGCAGTGACGTCCACGTTGGGCGGTGAGAGCAAGAACACCTTGTTGGTGACCTTGTCGAACGCACCGCGCAGGGCGAACGCCAGACCGGCCGAGAAGTCCACCAGCCGACGGGCGTCGGCGTTGTCCATCTCGGTCAGGTTGATGATCACCGGGATGCCGTCGCGGTAGTGCTCACCGATCGTCCGCGCCTCGCTGTAGCTGCGCGGATGCAGCGTGGTGATGCGGCTGAGCGGGTGCGCGGGGTGCTCGATCGGCGGCCGGACGCGGCCGACCGGCTCGTGCTCGGGCTCCACCGCGAGCGCGCCGCGGGTGGGCGGGCTGCCCGCCCAGCGGTTACTCCGCGTGCGGTCCGGCTCGACGTCGTAGTCGCCCGCGTCGTCGGCGTAGTCGTCGGCGAGCTCGGGCTGGTAGCGGCCGAACCGGCGGCGGCGCGAGGACCGCTCCGGGTACGGCTCGTAGTCGTCGTCGGCGTAGGCGCTGTGATCGTCGGAGTAGTCGCCGCGCCGGTAGTCCCGGTCGTAGTCCACCTCGTCGGCGGGGACCATCCCGAAGTAGGCCTTCAGCTTCTGCAGCCCGCTCATCGCCAGCCCTTCCCCGTCGTCAGACGCGACTCCTCACCGCCGAGAGCAGCGGCGCCGCCCCGTCGACTTGCTAGAGCGAGGCTAACCGCCGACCTCCGAGCAGGGAGGTTCCGACACGCACCGAGGTCGAGCCGTGAGCTATCGCCGCTTCCAGATCTTGGCTCATCCCGGCCGAGACTTCCACGGCATTCGGGTGATCGAGGAGCACTTTCGCGACCGACTCGGCCAGTGCGGCGAAGGCCCGCTCGGGCTCCCAGAAACGTGGTGCGACAGTCATCACACCTCGCAGTTGCAGTTGCTCCGAACGGGCTACATGGTCAGCCAGCGCGGGCAATTCCGGTAACGGAGAGCCACCACGCGCCGGGTCTCCGTCGATGCTGGCCTGGATCAGCACCTCCAGCGGCCCGTCCCGCTCCCCCGCCTCCCTGGCGGCCGCGACGGCCTTCGCGAACGCGTCGGCCAACCTGGGGCTGTCCACGGTCTGCACGACCGAGGCCCACCGGGTGACCGACCGCGCTTTGTTCCGCTGGACGTTGCCGATCATGTGCAGCCGCGGCGCCAGCTCGCGCAGCTCCTCGGCCTTCGCACGGGCCTCCTGGTCCCGGTTCTCGCCGAACTCGGTCATCCCGAGCTCGGTGAGCAGGGCGATGTCGGCGGCCGGGAAGGTCTTGGTGACCGGCAGCAGCCGGACCTCGCCGGGACGGCGCCCGGCCGCCGCGCAGGCGGCGTCGATCCGCGCGCGCAGCCCGGCGAGCGCCTCCGCGAGTTCGGCCCGGCGGTCGTCGGTCATGCTCCACCCCCTGTCGTGGTTCGGGTCACAAAGATCGTGATCGTCCGTCCGCGCGGCTGCTGCGCCGAACGGTCAAGACCTCACTGCTCCATCCAGACGACGGCGGCCAGTCGGCCGGTCGGGGCCTGCCTGCGGTGGCTGAACAGGGTCTGGTCCTCGGCGGTGCACCGGGGGTCGAGCCCGATCCGGCCCACCCCGGCGTCGGCGAGCTGCTGCCAGAGCCCGGCGCGCAGGTCCAGCCCGGGGGTGCCGGACCGCGTCTTGCACGCGCTGCCCGGCAGGTGCTTCTCGACATCGGCCTGCATCGCGGCGGGCACCTCGTAGCACTCGCCGCACACCGACGGGCCGAGCAGCGCCTCGATCCGGCCCGGCTCTGCGCCCTGCTCGCGCATGGCCTCCAGCGTCGCGGGGACCACACCGATCCGCGCGCCGACGCGCCCGGCGTGCACGGCGGCGATCACCCCGGCCTCGGCGTCGCCGAGCAGCACGGGAACGCAGTCCGCGACGAGCGAGACCAGCGCCAGCCCGGGTTCGGTGGTGACCAGCGCGTCGGTGGCCTCAAGGGGTTCGGCGACCGGGCCCTTCACCACGCCGACCGTGCGGCCGTGCACCTGTTCCATCCAGACCAGCCGATCGGGGGTCAGGCCGATCCCCTCGGCGAGGCGCACCCGGTTGGCCCGCACGGCGCCCGGATCGTCGCCGACGTGATCACCCAGGTTGAACGACTCGTAGGGCGCGACGGAGGCGCCGCCCTGCCTGGTCGTGATCACCCGACGAACCCGCACACCCGCTCCTTCCACGAGGAAACCTCATTCTCCACCACGAAAACGGCCGGACTCGAAGCGAGTCCGGCCGGCAACGTGACGGGTGGTTCAGCGGCGCATGAACGGGGGGACGTCGACCTCGTCGTCCTCGGGGTCGTCGCTGACCGGGACCGAGCGCGACGGCAGGCCGTGCCCGCCGAGGCCGTGGCCGGGCAGCCCGACCGGCGGGGTCGGGTTGGTCCGCTGCTGCGCCTGCGGCTCGACCGGCGGGGTCGGGTTGGCAGGCTGGTAGGTGCTGACCTGCGGCTCCGGCTGCTGGACGGGTGCCTGCTGGACCGGCTGCTGCTGGATCGGCTGCTGCTGCACGGGCGCCTGCTGGATCGGGGCGGGCTGCGGCGGTGGCTGCTGCACCGGCTCCTGGTGCTGGCCGACGTGTCCCGCCTGGCCGGAGGCGATCGGACGGCTGACGATCGTGGTCGGTTCGAGCTTCTTGTGCGTGGGTCCGCCGCCGTCGAAGCCCGCGGCGATCACGGTGACCCGCACCTCGTCGCCGAGGGAGTCGTCGATGACCGTACCGAAGATGATGTTGGCCTCGGGGTGCGCGGCCTCCTGGACCAGCGAGGCCGCCTCGTTGATCTCGAACAGGCCGAGGTCGGAGCCACCGGAGATGGACAGCAGCACGCCGTGCGCGCCCTCCATCGACGCCTCCAGCAGCGGCGAGTTGATCGCCTTCTCCGCCGCCTGCACCGCGCGGCCCTCGCCGCGGGCCGAGCCGATGCCCATCAGCGCGCTGCCCGCACCGGACATGACGCTCTTGACGTCGGCGAAGTCCAGGTTGATCAGACCGGGCGTGGTGATCAGGTTGGTGATGCCCTGGACACCGGAGAGCAGCACCTCGTCCGCGGAGCGGAAGGCGTCCATCAGGCTCACGCCGACGTCGCCGAGCTGGAGCAGCCGGTCGTTGGGGATCACGATCAGCGTGTCGCACTCGTTGCGCAGCTGCTGGATGCCCTCTTCGGCCTGCTTGGCGCGGCGCTTGCCCTCGAAGGAGAACGGCCGGGTGACCACACCGATGGTCAGCGCGCCGAGCTTGCGGGCGATCGAGGCGACCACCGGAGCGCCGCCGGTGCCCGTGCCACCGCCCTCGCCCGCGGTCACGAAGACCATGTCGGCCCCCTTGAGGACCTCCTCGATCTCCTCCTTGTGGTCGTGCGCGGCCTTGCCGCCGACCTCGGGGTTGGCGCCCGCGCCGAGGCCCCTGGTCAGCTCGCGGCCGATGTCGAGCTTGACGTCGGCGTCGGACATCAGCAGTGCCTGGGCGTCGGTGTTCACCGCGATGAACTCGACACCCTTCAAGCCAACCTCGATCATGCGGTTGACGGCGTTGACCCCGCCGCCGCCGATGCCGACGACCTTGATCACCGCGAGGTAGTTGTGCGGGGGCGTCATCGGTCCGCCTTCCTGATCGTGGCTCGTGTGCATGGAGTACTTCGGTGGTTGCGGGCTGGACTCCTCGCCACCCGGCGCCAAGCCCGGACACTTGTCAACCCATGTCCCTCCGTCCGGACGTTAAGCACGCCTCGACGCGAGGTCCAGTAGCCACGCCGCGTGTGTCCACACCCGTGACCAGCCTGACGAAAATCCCTGGCCCGGGCCACGGAGGGTCACGCGACGGTCACTCCGGAGGGCAATTCCCCACGGAGATCGAGAAGCCCGAGACCCCCTCGGTAGGCGCGAACCAGATCCCAACCACCCCATACGTTACCGAGCGGCGCGGTGCGGGGTTCGCGGTCGGTCCGGATTTTCGCCACCGCCCAGCAGACCGACCGACCGGTAGGAAAGTTCTTGCAGCTCATGCAGTTGCTCCACGATGTCCTTTGTAGACAGTAGAATCAGTCCGCCCATTCAGGACACGGTGGGCAGGTCCGGACTGGACACGTTGTAGGTCGAGCCCTGCCGGGTCAGCAGCACCAGCAGCACCTCGGCCTTGCGCGGCGAGTCGGCCGTGCCGCCCCAGCGGACCTCGCGGTCCCCGGAGAGCGCGAGCCGGATGTCACCGGGGCTCTCCGCGCTGATCACCTGCACTTCCGTGCGGAGTTTTTCGGGCAGCGCGGTGAGCACGCCGACTGCGGCGAGCGTGGTCGGGTCGTCCGGGGCGATGCGGGCCAGCTTGAGCAGGGGCAGTCCCGGCGGCGCGGCGGGCACCGTGGCGTAGGGCGTCCCGCTCCGGTCGACCAGCTTCGTGCCGTCCTCGGCCGGGAAGACCGCGACCGGGGTGCGCTCGACCACCGAGATCGTCACCGTCGACGGCAGGGACCAGTCCACCTCGGCCGACTCCACCACCGGCAGCGCCTTCACCCGCGCCGCGACATCGGCGCTGCTCAGCCGCAGGATCGGGTGGCCGTCCGGGATGGCGGCGGCGGCGCGGACCTCCTCGGCGGTGATCGTCTTCGTCCCGGCGATCTCTACCGTGCGGACGCCGAGCACCGAGGTGAACAGGCCCACGTAGCCGAGCGCGAGCAGGACCAGCACCACCAGCAGCACCATCCACGGGCGGACCCGGGACCGGACGCGGCGGACCGGACGGCGCCCACCCCGGCCCCCTCGGGGAGGTGGGCGGCGCCCGCCACGCGCGGGGGGAGCACCCCGCCGGGCGGCGGAACGGTCCCGTGCCGGGGGCTCACCCTCCCGGGCTCCCCTGGCCCCGCGCGTCGGCGAGCTCACTCAGCGTTCTCCTCGGACTCCTGGTCGAGCCGGGCGAGCACCTCGGGGCCGAGCATGGTCACGTCGCCCGCGCCCATGGTGATCACCAGGTCACCCGGCCGGGCCACCCCGGCCAGGTGCTTCGGCGCGTCGGTGATCGAGGGCTCGTAGTGCACGCTGCCCTCCGGCAGCCGGACCAGCTCGGCCACCGTCGCCCCGCTGACGCCGGGCTCCGGTTCCTCGCGGGCGCCGAAGACGTCCAGCACCACCACGTGGTCGGCCAGGGCCAGCGCCTCGGCGAACTCCTTGGCGAACAACCGGGTCCGGGAGTACAGGTGCGGTTGGAAGGCCACGATCAGCCTGCCCTCGCCCGCCACCGGGCGCGCCGCCGTGAGCTGCGCGGCGACCTCGGTCGGGTGGTGGGCGTAGTCGTCGTAGACCCGCACGCCGCGCGTCTGGCCCTTGAACTCGAAGCGCCGCCGGACCCCGCCGAACGCGGCCAACCCGGCGCTCAGCCCGTCCAGCGGGGCGCCCAGCTCCAGCCCGGCGAGCAGCGCGGCGACCGCGTTGGCCGCCATGTGCTCCCCCGCCACCGCCACGTCCACGGTGATCGGATCGGTGGAACCGTTGTCCGCCAACTGCTTCGGCAGCCGCAGCGTGACCTTGCCGCCGGTGTCGGCCGGCTCGTAGCCCAGGATCTGCGCGTCGTTCTCGCCAGCGGCGGCGCGGCCGTAGCGACGCACCCGGACGCCCGCGGCCTCGGCCCGGTCGGCGAGCGCGGCCGAACCCGCGTCGTCGGCGCAGGCGATCAGCACGCCGCCGGGGGTGATCCGCTCCACGAAGGAGTCGAAGACCGCCACGTACTTCTCGACCGTGCCGTGGTGGTCGAGGTGATCGGCCTCCACGTTGGTCACCACCGCCACCGACGGCGAGAACACCAGGAACGAGCCGTCGCTCTCGTCGGCCTCGGCGACGAAGATCCCGCCGGAGCCGTGGTGCGCGTTCGCCCCGGACTCGTTGAGGTCACCGCCGATCGCGAAGGACGGGTCGAGGCGGCAGTGCTGCAACGCCACGGTCAGCATCGACGTGGTCGACGTCTTGCCGTGGGTGCCCGCCATGCAGGCCACCCGGTGCCCGGACATCAGCGCGGCCAGCGCCTCCGCCCGGCGCAGCACGGTGATCCCGCGCTTCTGCGCCGCGACCAGCTCGGGGTTGTCGGCGCGGATCGCGGTGGAGACCACCACGGCGGTCGGCCCGCCGGGCACCTGGTCGAGGTGCCACGCCTCGTGCCCGAGGCCGATGTGGGCGCCCTGCGCCCTCAGCGCCAGCACGGTGCGCGAGTCCTTGGCGTCGGAGCCGGACACCTGGGCGCCCCTGGCCAGCAGGATGCGCGCGATCCCGCTCATCCCCGCGCCGCCGATGCCGACCAGGTGCGTCCTGGTCAGCCTCAGGTCGAGATCTGTCACTGTTCAGCCCTTCATGACGCCGAAAACCATGCGGGCCAGCGCCTCGTCGGCCTCGCGGTGACCGCTGCCCTGCGCGGCCGCGCCCATTTTCGCGATGCGCTCGGCGTCGCGCAGCAGCGGGATCACGGTGTCGGTGACCGACCGCGGCGTCAGGTCGGCGTCGTTGATCATCAGCGCGCCCCCGACGTCCACGATCGGCTGGCCGTTGAGCGCCTGCTCGCCGTTGCCGTGCGGCAGCGGCACGAACACCGCGGGCAGCCCGACCGCGGAGACCTCGGCGACGGTCATCGCGCCGGAGCGGCAGAGCACCACATCGGCGGCGGCGTAGGCGAGGTCCATCCGCTCCAGGTACGGAACCGGCTGGTAGATCGGGGCGCCGGGCACGCCCTGCACCGCGAGGGTGTTCTTGGGGCCGTGGGCGTGCAGCACGCCGATCCCGGCCTGGCCGAGCGCGACGGCCGCGCCGGAGACGGCGTTGTTCAGCGACTGCGCGCCCTGCGAGCCGCCGACCACCAGCAGCGTCGGCGCGGTCGGGTGCAGGCCGAAGTGGCGGCGGGCCTCCGCGCGCAGCGCCATCCGGTCCAGCGAGGTGATCGAGCGGCGCAGCGGGATGCCGAGCACCTGCGCGTCCGGCAGGCCGCTGCCGGGGACCGCGGCGGCGACGGCGGCGGCGAACTTGGCGCCGACCTTGTTCGCCAGGCCCGAGCGGGCGTTGGCCTCGTGCACCACGATCGGCACGCGGCCGCGCGCGGCGAGGTAGGCGGGCAGCGCGACGTAGCCGCCGAAGCCCACCACGACGCTGGCGCGGTGGCGCTCGAAGATCTCCCGGGTCTGCTTGATGGCGCCGCGCACCTTCAGCGGCAGCTTGAGCAGGTCGGGGCTGGGCTTGCGCGGCAGCGGCACCGGCGGGATCAGCTCCAGCTGGTAACCACGGGCGGGAACGATCTTCGTCTCCAGGCCGCGCGCCGTGCCGAGCGCGACCACCCGCACGTCCGGGCGGAGCCTGCGCACCGCGTCGGCCAGCGCCAGCGCCGGCTCGATGTGCCCGGCGGTACCGCCGCCCGCCACGACCACGCACGGGCCCGTGGTGCTGATGGTGCCGTCGTCCTGCCCGTTCACGAGTGGTGCTCTCCTGTCTGTCGCCGCCGGACCGGTGCGGTCAGCGGTAGTCCTGCCCCTGCCGCCAGTTCCCGCGCCGCCTGGCGTCCGCGGCCGCCGGGTTGCGCCGCGTCCTGCGGCGGTCGTCGAGCTGGTGCGTCGCGCTGCCGCGGTGCACCGCGGGCCTGCCCGCCGGCTTGGGCGGGACGCCCGCCCTGGCGGTCCTGCGGCGGGCCGGGGGCCGGTACGGCTCCGGTGCGGGCAGCCGCAGGAGGCGGCCCACTCTGCCAGGTCCCAGTGAACGCAGTGCGGCCACCGCCTCGGGTTCGTGCCTGGCGTAGTTGGCCAGCAGGCCGAACACCACCATCGTCATCACCTGCGAGGTGCCGCCGGAGGAGATCAGCGGCAGCTGGAGGCCGGTGACCGGGAGCAGGCCGACCACGTAGCCCATGTTGATCGCGGCCTGGGCGACCAGCCACACCGTGAAGGTCGCCGACACCAGGCGGATCCACGGGTCGGTGTTGCGCATGGCGATGCGCAGGCCGGAGTAGGCCAGCAGGCCGAACAGCGTCAGCACCAGCAGGCAGCCGACCAGGCCCAGCTCCTCGCCGATCACCGCGAAGATGAAGTCGTTGTGCACGTTGGGCAGGTACCGCCACTTGGCGCTGCCCTGGCCCAGCCCGACGCCGAACAGCCCGCCGTCGGCGAGCGCGTAGAGCGCCTGGGACGCCTGGTAGACCGAGTCGCCCGAGGCGTTCTCCGGATCGAAGAACGAGGTCAGCCGGTCCAGCCGGTAGCCGGCGGTCACCGCGAGCACGCCGAAGCCGGTCGCCGCGCCGAGCGCGAGCACGCCGAAGAGCCGCATCGGCGCGCCCGCGAACCACAGCAGGGCCAGCACGATGATCACCAGCGTGACCGTGCTGCCGAGGTCCGGCTGGAGCATCAGCAGCGCGAACATCAGCAGCGCCGCGGGCATCACCGGGACCAGGATGTGCCGCCACTGGTGCAGCAGCGCGCGCTTGGTCGCCAGGACGTGCGCGCCCCACAGCGCGAGCGCGATCTTGGCGGGCTCCACCGGCTGGAAGGACACCGGGCCGATCTTGAACCAGCTCTGCGCGCCGTTGAGCTTCGCGCCGAGCCCCGGCAGCAGCACCAGCACCAGCAGCACCACGCTGATCCCCATGAACACCAGGGTCATCCGCCGGATCATCCGCAGCGGCATCCGCAGGATCAGCCAGAACAGCACCAGCCCGACCAGGGTGTAGGCCAGCTGCTTGACGAACACCGAGTAGGAGGAGCCCTCCTTGCTGTAGGACTCCACGCTGGAGGCGGACAGCACCATGATCAGGCCGAGCACGGTCAGCAGGCCGAACACGGCGAGGATCAGGTGGAACGAGGCCAGCGGGCGGCTCAGCCACGCGGTGAGCGCGCCGCGCATCGACGAGGCCCGCCCCTGCCGCTCGCGCCGGATCGAGCGGGTCTTCTTCGCCGTCGCCGTCGTCGCGTTCGCTGTGTTCGCTGTGTTCTCCTTGGCGCTTCGCGGCATCGCGTCGCTCACCCGGCCCGGTCGGTCAGATCCTTGACGGCCTCGGCGAACACCCGTCCGCGGTGCGGGTAGTCCTCGAACATGTCCATCGACGCGGCCGCGGGCGCCAGCAGGACGACGTCACCCGGTCGAGCCATTGCGCGTGCCGCGCGCACCACCTCGGTCATGGCCCCATGGTCCCCCGCCGTCACCTCGTGCACGGGAACCTCGGGTGCGTGTCGCGCGAGCGCGTCCGCGATCACCGCGCGGTCGGCGCCCAGCAGAACCACCCCGGCCAGCCGATCGGCCGCCCCGGCGACGAGGTCGTCGACCACCGCGCCCTTGAGCAGTCCGCCCGCGATCCAGATCACCCGGTCGTGGGTGGCCAGGGACGCGGCCGCGGCGTGCGGGTTGGTGGCCTTGGAGTCGTCGATCCAGCGGATGCCCTCGTGCTCGGTGACGAGCACGGAGCGGTGCGGGTTCGGGGTGAAGTCGCGCAGGCCCTTGCCGATCGCCTCGGCGGGCACGCCGTGCGCCCTGGCCAGCGCGGCCGCGGCGAGCGCGTCGGCGACGTTGTGCGGACCGGGCGGGTTCACGTCGGCGAGGTCCGCCAGAACTGCGCCGTCCTCGAAAGCACGGTCCACCAAGGAATCCCCGCGCACGCCGAGCTGTCCCGGACCGGGCTCGCCGAGGGTGAAGCCCACCCGGCGGTCCTTGCCCTCGCTCAACCGCGTCGACCACTCGTCGTCGGCGTTGTAGACCGCGACGCCGTCTCCCGCGTAGATGAGGCCCTTCGCGGCCGCGTACTCCTCGATCGAGCCGTGCCAGTCGAGGTGGTCCTCCGCCACGTTGACGACCACCGAGGCGTTCATGCGCAACGAGGACGACCAGTGCAGCTGGAAGCTGGACAGCTCGACCGCGAGCACGTCGTAGCCCGCGCGGACCGCGGCGACGACCGGCAGGCCGACGTTGCCGCAGGCCACCGCGTGCACTCCGGCCGCGCGCAGGATCGAGGCCAGCATGGTGACCGTGGTGGTCTTGCCGTTGGTGCCGGTGACCGCGAGCCACGCGGGCGGGTTCGGCCGCCGCTGCGCCAGCCGCCACGCGAACTCGACCTCGCCGATCACCTCGACGCCCCGCTCGGCCGCGGCGACCAGCAGCGGCGCGGCGGGCCGCCAGCCGGGGCTGGTCACCACCAGGTCGGTGCCCTCCGGCGGCGCGGTGAGCCCGACCGCCGTGCCGATCCCCGTGTCCAGCCCGCCGAAGCGGTCCGGGGCGGAGTCGGTGACCGTGACCGTCGCACCCTCGGCGAGCAGCGCCGCGGCGGCCGAGCGGCCGGAGATACCGGCTCCGGCGACCAGGACCGACTTCCCCGCGTACATACCGTCCACGGCGTTCTCCCCAACGGACATAACGGTCAGCCTCCGGTGAGCGAGAGCCAGTCGTTGTAGAACACGCCGAGCCCGAGCAGGCAGCAGATCCCGGCCATCAGCCAGAACCTGATGATCACCGTGGTCTCCGCCCAGCCCGCCAGCTCGAAGTGGTGGTGGAACGGCGCCATCCGGAACAACCGTTTCCTGGTGGTGCGGAAGATCGCGATCTGGAGCACCACCGACATCGCCTCGATGACGAACAGGCCACCGATGATGATCATCAGCAGCTCGGTGCGGGTGCTGATCGCCAGGCCAGCCACGAGGCCGCCGAGCGCGAGCGAACCGGTGTCACCCATGAAGATCTTGGCGGGCGCGGCGTTCCACCAGAGGAAGCCGACGCAGCCCGCCATCGCGGCGGCGGCGATCACCGCGAGGTCCAGCGGGTCGCGCACCCAGTAGCAGCCGGGGTCGTACTTGACCGAACAGTCCGAGCGGAACTGCCAGAAGGAGATGACGACGTAGGTGCCGAGCACCATCGCCGACGAACCCGCGGCCAGGCCGTCGAGGCCGTCGGTGAAGTTCACCGCGTTCGACCACGCGCTGACCAGCAGGTAGCAGAAGACCACGAAGCCGACGGTGCCGAACGAGACGATGGCCATGTCGCGGGTGAACGACAGGTGCACCGACGCGGGCGTCAGCCCGGTCCTGGCCTCCTTGAACTGCAGGGCCAGCAGGGCGAACGCGATGGTGACGACGAACTGGCCGACCAGCTTCGCCGTCTTGTTCAGCCCCAGGTTGCGCTGCTTGCGGATCTTGATGAAGTCGTCGAGGAAGCCGACCAGCGCCAGGCCCGTGGTCAACAGCATCACCACCAGGCCGGAGGCGGTCGGACCCGATTCCGGCTTGGGGTTGGTGAGCTGGACGAACAGGTGGCTGCCGCCGTACCCGGCCCAGATGGCGACGATGATCGCCACACCGCCCATGGTGGGCGTGCCGCGCTTGGTCTTGTGGTGCTGCGGGCCCTCCTCGCGGATCTCCTGGCCGAAGCCCTGCCGCGAGAAGACCTTGATCAGGTACGGGGTGAGCAGGATCGAGACGACGAGCGCGATGCCCGCCGCGATGAGGATGTTCCTCACTTGCCAGCCCCCTCAAGCAGCGCGTCCGCGACCCGCCACAGTCCTGCGACCTTGGAAGCCTTGACCAGCACCACGTCCCCAGGGCGAACCTGGTCGCGCAGCAGCGCGATGGCGGCGTCGACGTCCGGCACGAGAACGGACTCCTCTCCCCACGAGCCTTCCAGGTAGGCGCCCTGATGCATCGGGGCCGCCTGCTCTCCGACGACGACGAGGCGGCCGATGTCCAGCCGCACGGCGTACCGGCCGATCCCGTCGTGGGCGGCGATGTGATCGTCACCGAGCTCGCCCATCACTCCGAGGACGGCCCAGCCGCGCCGGGGTTGCTCCCCGTGCGTCATCGCGGCGAGGGTCTTGAGCGCGGCGCGCACCGATTCCGGGTTGGCGTTGTAGGAGTCGTTGACCACCGTCACGCCGTCAGCGCGGGTGGTGACCTCCATGCGGCGCTGGGAAACCCGCTGCGCGCCGGAGAGCCGCTTGGCGACTTCCTCAACGGTCGCACCGAGTTCGAGCGCGACCGCCGCGGCGCTGAGGGCGTTGCCGACGTGGTGCTCCCCGTGCAGTCCGAGCGCCACCCGCGCGCTGCCCTTCGGCGTCACCAAGAGGAACCGCGCCCGCGCCTGCTCGTCCAGCTCGACGTCCTCCGCGCGCACGTCGGCGTTCGGCGACTGTCCAACGAGGACGACCTTCGCCTTGGTGCGCCCGGCCATCGCGGCCACCAGCGGGTCGTCGGCGTTGAGCACCGCGACGCCTTCGGCGGGCAGCTCCTCGACCAGTTCGCCCTTGGTGCGGGCGATGTCCTCCCGCGTGCCGAACTCGCCGAGGTGCGCGCTGCCGACGTTGAGCACCACGCCGATCCGCGGCGGGGCGACCCGGCAGAGCTGGGCGATGTGCCCGACGCCGCGCGCGGAGAGCTCCAGCACCAGGAAGCGGGTGTCCGGGTCGGAGCGCAGCGCCGTCCACGGGTGGCCCAGCTCGTTGTTGAAGGACCCCGGCGGCGCCACGGTCGGCCCCATCGGGCTCAGCACCTGCGCGATGAGGTCCTTCGTCGAGGTCTTGCCGGAGGAACCGGTCACCCCGACGACGTTGAGCTTGTCGAGCCGGTCCACCACGTGGCGGGCCAGCGCCGCCAGCGCGGCCAGCACCGCTGCGCCGGAGCCGTCGGTGTCCCCGGTGAGGGCGACGGAGCCGTGGTGGGCCTCGCTCACCGGCGGCACGATCACCGCGGGCGCGTCGACCTCGCGGGCCGCGAGCACTCCGACCGCTCCGTCCACCACCGCCTTCGCGGCGAAGTCGTGCCCGTCGACCTTTTCCCCTGGCAGCGCGACGAACAGGCTGCCCGAGGAGAGCTGGCGGGAGTCGAACTCGACGGAGCCGGTCACCACCGGGCTGCCGTCGGTGTTGTGCAGCCGGCCGCCGACCGCGTGAGCGATCTCGGCCAAACTGAGCGGGATCACGCGTGGTCCTTCCCGAAGATGCCGAAGCGCTCGTCGATCGCGTCGGCGAGAACATGCCGGTCGTCGAAGGGGTGCACGACCCCGGCGATCTCCTGCCCGGTCTCGTGCCCCTTGCCCGCGACCACGACCACGTCGCCGGGCCGGGCGCGGCGCACCGCCTCCTGGATGGCGGCGCGGCGGTCACCGATCTCGACCACCTCGCCGCGCTGGGCTTCAGGCACGGCCAGCGCGCCCTCCACCATGGCCGCGCGGATGGTGGCGGGCTCCTCACCGCGCGGGTTGTCGTCGGTGACCACGGTCAGTTCGGCGCGGCGCACGGCGGCCTCGCCCATGATCGGGCGCTTGGCCCGGTCCCGGTCACCACCGCAGCCGAGCACGACGATCACCCTGCCGTCGTTGCCCGCCCGGTCGATCTGGTCCCGCACCGTGTCCAGCACCGCGGAGACCGCGGCGGGCTTGTGCGAGTAGTCCACCAGCGCGACGAAGTCCTGCCCGCGGTTGACCCGCTCCATGCGCCCCGGCACGTCCAGCTCACCGATCGCGCGGATCGTGTCCTCCGGCGCGACCCCGGCTGCGTGCGCGCAGGCGATGGCCAGCACCGCGTTGCTCACGTTGAAGATCCCCGGCAGCCGCACGACCGCGTCGAGCGCGATCCCGTCCGGCCCGGCGACGCGGAAGGACTGCGCCCCACTCGCCGCCACCGTGATGTCCTCGGCCCGCCACGTCGCGGCTTCTGCGAGGGACACCGTGATGGTGCCGTCCTTGACCAGGCGGTGGCCCCACTCGTTGTCGACGCAGACGACCTCCTTGGCGGCGCGCCCGTCGAACAGCGCGGCCTTCGCCTGGAAGTAGTCCTCCATGTCCGCGTGGAAGTCCAGGTGGTCCTGCGAGAGGTTCGTGAACGCCCCGACCGCGAACCGCGTCCCCGCCGCGCGCCCGAGCGCGAGCGCGTGGCTGGAGACCTCCATCGCCACGTGCGTGACCCCACGCTCCACCATCACCGCGAACAACGCCTGCAGGTCCGGGGCTTCCGGCGTGGTGAACGCGCTGTCCAGGCGCTCGCCCGCGATCACCGTCTGCACGGTGCCGATCAGCCCCGTCGTGCGCCCCGCCGCCCGCAACCCGGACCCGATCATGGTCGTGACCGTGGTCTTGCCGGAGGTGCCCGTGACACCCACGATCGCGAGCTTGCTCGACGGGTCCCCGTAGATCCGCGCAGCCAAGGCGCCCAGCACCCCGCGCGGGTCCTCGTGCACCAGCAGCCGGACGCCCGCGTCGCGCAGGGTCGGACGGGCCGCTCCCGCCTCGTCCGTCAGTACCGCGACCGCCCCGGCCGCCAGCGCTTGCTCCGCGAAGTCCGCGCCGTGCGCGTTCGCGCCCGGTAGCGCCGCGAAGAGATCCCCCGGCCGCACGTGCTGCGCGCGCAGCGTGGCGCCAGAGACCACGAGCGGTTCTTCGGCGACCAACCGCGCGTCCGCCAGCGCGGCGAGCTCGGACAGGCCGACGGGCTCGACGTGGCTGGGACGCGGCGGCGCTGACGCCGTCTTGGGCGAGACGACCGGAGACACGTCGCGAAAGGCTACCGGCGCTCGGAACGCGCCCTCCCACCCCCGTGCGTTTGCCCCGCCGCACTGTCAATCCCCCGGTCCGTGGACGCGCCCTGCACTCCACTCCGCCAACCGGCCGCGCGCACCCCGTGCGTAATCACCCCTAATGCGCCTAGGCAATTGCCGGAATCAGGTCCTTCGATCTCGTGTCGTCCGATCCGGTGAGGCGCACCGAAGCCGTCCCGCGCACCACCGCGTTCGTTAAGCTCTCCGCGGGCCAGTGACGCAGGGGAGGCGTTTTCACATGTCCAACCAGTACGTGCGCGCCGGGGGATGGCGCATCGACCTCGACCAGGTCCCCGCCGCCATCAAGATCTTCAACGACGCATTGGAAGACATCAACGACCTCGTGCCGGACTCCCATGTGGCCAAGGAAATCCGGCCGATGGGAGATGACCACGTCAGCCAAACGCTCGCCAAACAGGTCAGCGAGCGCCACCTGGGAGGCCGCGGCGCCATCTGGGCACTCACCCAGCTACAGGGCGAGCTGACGAAAGCGGTCAGCACCCTGGAGGCGGCACAGCGACATTACCGAAAGATCGAGGACGCCAACCGCAGCAGTATCTCCGGGAAGTGACGTGGGGTTCCTGACCTTCTCCAGCAAAGCTGTCACAGCAGCCGCCACAGCATCGTTGCTCTTCGGCTGCACGGCCACTCATGTCGGCACGGCCAACCCACAGGCGGTGAACGGCACCACCCCGAACAGTGTCGACCGACCTCGCCAGTTGAAGATCGACCGGTTCAAGGCTTGCGAACTGCTGAGCGAATCGCAGCGGGTCGAACTCAAGATCACCCGACCTCCACGCCAGCGAGATGACCCAATCCTAAAATCCGACTCATGCAATTTCAGTAATCTCACAGAGGGCACCATCCTCACCACCTTCGTCATCACAAAGCATGACCTGGAACAATTTTCTCCCAAAAGGGCCACCGGAACCGTTCACCCCGTTCGCATACTGGACTTTCCCGGTTTTCAGATCAATCCAGAACCTCAGGACCCCCTGTCAGCGCACTGCTCCGTGAATGTCGGCGTGTCAGTCGGCCAAGTACTGCGGGTGGCGTACGCGACGCTGGGTGAGCAGCACTTCCTGCCCACAAATGAGGTATGCCGTCGGGCAACACGGGGGGCAGAACTGACACTCGGGAATATTCTCGCACAAAGTTGATTCAACAAGCCGAACGACACGGGGGGACGACGTGGACGTTAACCGGAACTGGATGAACTACTCGCACCAAGAACTGTTCGACGCGATCCATCGAGGAGCAGGACCGACGGGGCATCAACCCGCAGCGGATTTCACCAACAAGTTCGCGTGGAAGCTGGACGGCGTCTACCGGTCGATGGGCGACGCGCTGCGCAAGCTGGGCGCGGTGTGGGAGGGCGAGGCCGCTGACCTGGCGACAGGGAAGATCGGCTCGTTGCAGACGTGGACGATCGCGGCGGGCAACCGCACCAATGAGCGAACCACAAGCATCCTCAGCGGGATGGACGCGTTCGTATATGCGCGGAATTCGATGCCGGAGCCGAAGAAGGTGCCGTCGCTCGAGGACCTGGGCAAGAGCAACGCGCTCGCTGATCTCTTCCAGTTGAAGGAAGACCACGAACTCCTGGAGCGCTCCGCCCACAACGCGCACCTGCAAGCCGCCGCGGTGATGCAGGCGTATGCGGATGCGGTGAACAAGCCCGTGCCCGACTACGACGAGCCACCCCGCATCGGCGGTGGCGGAGACCCAGGCGGGCCTCGCCCCGGCCCAGGTCCGATCGGCGGCGGGCGGGCGATCACGCGGCCGAGGGGCGGGGATATCGGCGCGGGTCAGGACATCGGTGGTGACGCCGAAGGTGTCCCAGTGCCGCCGATCCCGGATCAGCGCGGTGAGCAGGGCCTGGAGTTGCCGGACAACAAGCTGGGTGAGGTGCAGCAGGCGGGCTACACGCCGCCTCCCCCCGCACTCGGCGGTGGGGGCAGTCTGGGGTCGGTCGCCGGACCTGGCGGGGCAGCGGTCGGTGGCGGTTCGGGTGCGGCGCTTGGCGCGCTGGTGCCGCGCGCGGGTGGGCCGTTGAGCACGCCGAGCCAGCCGGTCCCGCCGAGGCCGACGCCGTCCCCGGTCAAGCCGACAACGGCAGCGCGGCCGGGGTTCATGCAACCCGCGCTCGGCACCAGCCAGCGCGAGGAAGACCAGGAACACGAGCGCAAGTACGACATCACCGAAGACATCGTCGGCGAACTGCCGATGGTCGCCCCACCCGTGATCGGCGAATGATTCGATGACGATCACGATCTCCGACACCGCCTATCAGATGGCGTGGGAGCACCTCGGACTCGAACAGATGCCCTTGGCATTGCTCGTCAATCCCAGTGGAGCACACCACGAGGAGCGCGACGCCGTCGTGGCGGCGGCGTGGCAGGAACTGCGCAGCGACGGGCTCGTGGCCGGGCCGGACCTGGACGAGCGGCTGACGCGGTGGCTGATGATGCTCGCCGCGCCGGACCGGCTCGTCGACGCCCGGCTGTGGCTGGGCGAAGAGGTGCGCGCGGTCGCCGCGGCGACTCGGGACGAAGACGAAGGAGTCCTGGCGGTGCTCCGCGGCGGGCGGCTGATCATGCGGCCGATCTACGCGACGGGGTTGGCGCGCGCGGCAACGGAACTGCTCCCCGCGGTAGGACCAGGTCCCGGTCATTCGGTGTCGGTGCCCAACGAGGTCCTTGCCAGGGCCGCACGCGGAGCCGGGAGCGACCCGCGAGCGCTGGCCGCCGCGCTGCGCGGCGAAATCTCCGGCGAGGACGCGGAACAGCTGGCCCAGATGATCAAGGCTCCCGGTCAGCGCGGCCAGTTCGGGGCGAGCACCGGGCGCAAGCGGGCCGATCACGTCGTCGCCTACTTCGACACCGCCCAAGGCCGGTACCTCATGGAGGACTCCCGCGGGTGGACCACGGTCAGCCCGGCCGATGCGCGGGTGCTGGTGCGCCAGATCGACCGGCTGACCAGTACCGCCAATTAAGCGAGAAGCATTCACATTTGCCCGTGGCCTCGCTAACGTCGGGGCCGGTGAGCTGCGACGACGGTCACCAAGCATCGGCACCCGGGAGGTCGTTGTGCACTGGTTGTCCGGAGATCGGCTCAGGGGGGTGCTCGGCGCGACACTCGCTGCCGTCGTCGGCGCCACCACTCTCGTCCAGCTCGGCGCACCCGCCAGCGCCGACACCCCCTACCTGGTGGGGCGCGGCATCGCCGACGTCACCGGTGAGGCCGCCGAACGCGGGATGATGGGCTACGCCAAGCTCGACCAGCGCACTTCCGGGATCCACCAACGGCAGCGCTCGCGGGCGTTCGTCGTCGCCGATCCCGCCAGCGGCAAGCGGGTCGCACTGGTGACCGCCGACCTCGGCATGATCTTCGGCAGCGTGCGGCAGGCGGTGCTGCGCAAGCTCGCCGCCAAACACGGATCGCTGTACTCACCGGACAACGTGCTGCTCACCGCTACGCACACGCATGCGGGACCTGGCGGCCAGTCGCACTACTCGCTCTACAACATCACCACGTTCGGCTACCACGGCAAGACCTTCGACGCGGCGGTCGACGGCATCGTCGAGTCGATCAACCGAGCGCACGACGACCTCGTGCCCGGTTCGCTGTCGCTGGCCAACGGCGAGCTGAAGAACGCCAGCGCCAACCGCTCGCGGCGGGCCTTCGACAAGAACCCCGCGCAGGACCGCGCCGCCTTCCCGGACGGCATCGACCCGATGACCTCGCTGCTGCGGATGGACCGGGGCGGCAGGACGGTGGGCGCGATCAACTGGTTCGCCACCCACAACACGAGCATGACCGGCAACAACACGCTGATCAACGGCGACAACAAGGGTTACGCGGCCTACCACTGGGAACGCGAGATCGCGGGCGCCGACTACCTCGCCGGGCAGCCCGGCCTGGTCACCGCCTTCGCGCAGACCAACGCGGGCGACATGTCGCCCAACCTCAACCTGAAGCCGGGCAGCGGCCCCACCGAGGACGAGTTCGCCAACACCCAGATCCTCGGCAAACGGCAGGCCGACGCGGCGCGCGCCCTCGCGACGACGCCCGGCCGCGCGCTCACCGGCGGCGTCGACTCTCGTCTGTCCTATGTGGACATGAGCGGCACGACCGTCCGCCCCGAGTTCACCGGGGACGGCGCGGCGCACAAGACCTGTCAGGCCGCGCTCGGCGCGAGCTTCGCCGCGGGGTCCACAGAGGACGGTCCGGGGCCGGACATCTTCAAGGAGGGTGTCGGCAACAACCCGCTCATCGAACTCGTCACCAAAGCGCGCTACGTCGCCTCGCCCGAACTGCGGACGTGCCAGGCTCCCAAGGACATCCTGCTCGACACCGGCGCACTGAACCTGACGCCGAAGATCCTGCCGGTCCAGCTCGTCCGCGTCGGCCAGCTCTACCTGATCGGACTGCCGCAGGAAGCCACGATCGTCACCGGCCTGCGGCTGCGCCGCACGGTCGCCGAGCAGGTCGGTGCCCCGCTGCAGAACGTCATCGTCGCGGGCTACGCCAACGACTACGCCGGGTACCTGACCACGCCGGAGGAGTACGACCAGCAGGACTACGAGGCCGGTCACACCATGTTCGGCCGCTGGAGTCTGCCCGCCTACCAACAGGAATTCGCCCGCATCGCCGCGGACATGAAGGCCGGGCGCGCGAGCGCCGCGGGTCCGACGCCGCCGGACATGTCGGGTTCGGTGTGGACGTTGCAGCCGGGCGTGGTGCTGGACGCGCCGCCGATCGGCGGCAACTTCGGCGACGTGGTCACCGCGCCGAAACCGAGCTACGCCAAGGGACAACAGGTCGTCGTGGAGTTCGCGGGCGCGCACCCCAACAACGACCTGCACCGCAACGGCACCTTCGTCGAAGTGCAGCGCCAGGAAGGGAACACGTGGAAGCGGGTCGCCGACGACGGCGACTGGTCGACGAAGTTCCGCTGGGCGAGATGGGGAGTCGCGGCGTCGCGGGTCACCGTGTCGTGGGACGTGCCCAGCACCGCGCAGCCCGGTAGCTATCGCATCGTCTACCGCGGAGACGCGAAGAACCTGGCGGGCGCGGTGAGCCCGATCAGCGGGACTTCTCCGGCATTCACCGTGACCTAGCTGCGCTGTTTCCCCCGCGCGGCTGCACCGGACGCAGTAGCGTAGGCCGCCGGGGGAGGTACATCGTGGGATTCACTGTTGTCACTGATGCGCTTCGCAAGGCTGCTCGGACGGCACGCACAGCCGGTGAAGGCGCGGGAGCGGTCAACGTCGCCGCCGAAGCCGACCAGATCGCGGCGGCGATGCCAGGAGGTGCCGCGGCTGCGGCTGCCGCCAAGCTCGCCGGGCATTGGAAGTCGAGCGTCTCTTCGTGGGCGACCGACGTCCAGTCGCACGCCAAGCGCCTGGAGGAGAGCGCGGCGCTCTACGAGAAGAAGGACACCCAGGCCCGCGACGACATGCGCCAGGCGTTCTGATGGTTTCCGTCAGCGATGTGCGTCGATGGCGGCAGCCCGCCCTCGACACCGCCTTTCAAGCACTCGGTTCTCGCCGCGACACGCTCGTCGGTTTCGACGACGAGCTGCACGCGACGAGGTCACCGGCCGGGTGGACCGGCCCCGCCGCAGAGGCGGCCACCAAGCACCACGGCGAGCTGACCGAACGGATGCGCCGCCTCGTCGCGGGCATCTCCGCCGTGCGCCGCGCTGTCGGCGAAGCGGCCGACGCGGTCAAGGCCGTCCAGCGCGCCCTCGGCGATGCCGAACACCTCGCCGGCCGGTACGGCTTCTCCATCGCCGACGACGGCAAGATCGTCGACACCGCGCATCCCCGCCCCACCGACGAGGCCCAGGTCCGTGAACGCGCCGCCATCCAGGTGGAGCTGGTCGACCGCGTCGAGCAGGTGTTGCGGCGCGCCAACGACATCGACGCCGACCTCGCCGCCGTTCTTGAGCGCGCCGCACTCGACCGCATCGACGACGGCGCCGGAGCTTCGCTCACCGATGCTTCCGTTGCGGGACAAGGAGCTGGCGGGCTCTCCACCATCGGCCCACCGCAGGGCGGCTCCCCCGGCGACAACGCGGGCTGGTGGTCTTCGCTCTCCGATGCCGAACGAGCCGCGATGCTCAAGGACCATCCCGGCTGGATCGGCAACCTCGACGGCCTGCCCGCCGTCGTCCGCGACCAAGCCAACCGCGCCCAGATCCCGGGCGAACGCGCCAGACTCCTGGCCGAGGCCGCGAAGCTGGAGCCTTTGGTCGACTCTCTCACCAAGCGGCTCGGCGCGTCCACCAGCGAAATCGGCGAGTTGTCGATCGCCCGCCAACTCGCCGGACCCGCCGCCGAACTGGCAACTATCAAAGCGAAACTCGCCTCGCTGGATGCGATCGACGAGACATTGGCTCGCGGCGACCGACAGCTTCTGGTATTCGATCCGACTGGCAAGCAACCCAAGGCCGCCATCGCGGTGGGCAACGTGGACACCGCCGAACACGTCTCAGTGTTCACGCCAGGCTTCTCGACAACGGTGGCGGGCAGTATTCGCGAGTTTGACGACCACATGAAAGATCTCAAGTCACGGGCGGAAGCCGAGGCATTCCGTGCGGAGAAACCGTCCAGCGTGGCCGCCGTCACGTGGATCGGCTACGAGGCACCACAGCTCTCCGAGATCCCGAACGCGAACCGGTCCGTGGCCACCGATGCTCTCGCGCGACAGGGCGCAGACAAACTGTCCGGATTTCTCAACGGAATCGATGCCTCGCGCACAACTGATCCACACCTGACCGCCCTGGGCCATTCCTACGGTTCACTGACAACCGGTCTGGCCTTGCAGAAGGGAACAGGCGTCGACGATGCCGTCTTCTTCGGCTCGCCTGGACTCGGCACCTCTCACGTCGAGGAGCTGAAGGTACCCGCCGGCCACGCGTGGACGGTGGAAGCGCGCAAGGACCCCGTCGCGGACTTCGCTGCCTTCGGCATCGACCCCAACCAGATGAAGGGTGTGGGTGGCCTGTCCGCGAAAGAGATGTCTCTGCCCGACGGACGGCAATTCACCGAGTCGGTCGGTCATGACTCGACCGCGAAGAAGGTCGGTTACCTGGCCCCTGACAGTACGAGCCAGTACAACATGAGCCTCGTCATCGCCGGACTTCACGACAAGCTCGCGCGTGACAAGGGCATGGGCATCGGGGACCTGCTCCAGACACCGATCCCAGGACTGTACTGATGCGCAACGCGATCATCGCAACGCTCACATCCGTGTTCCTTCTCGCCGGCTGCGGAGGGCCTGACTTGAACGACAAGCTCAAGATTCTGTCGGAGCGGCCCGACATCGAGGAAATTACCGCACGTTACGAAAAGATGGCCGCAGAGATCCGGCAACGCGTCTCAGCGGAGCTGACACCACTGGACTGGACGGTGCGAAACCCGACGAGCCGAGGCGGCTGCTCGGAATTTTCGGGAATCTCCGGAGTGGAGAGTCGCACACTGGGTCACTGGGGCGCTCTCGGAGCAGTTCCGGACGACAAGTGGGAGAAGGCTGTCGTCCTCGCGGCCGAGGTGTCCAAACCATACGGATTCGGTCCACCACGCATCGTCGTCAACAAGCCGGGCGACCACGAAGTCATCGCGAAGGATTCCTACGACGCCACGCTCATCTTCGGAACCTCCGTCAACACGATCTTGAGTATCCACACCGGCTGCCATCGCATGGCTGGCGTACAGCCCAAGGAGGCTGGTTAGACCTGGAGGGCAGGAGTGATCCAGGCGATTCGCCACGCTATCCGCATAGGACCGTCACGATGAAACGGGCTGCCGCGCTCACTCTCTGCCTCGTGATCCTCGTCGGCTGTGGAGGCCCCAGCATGAAGGACAAGTTCCAGGAGCTGACCCAGCGACCGGACATCGACGCGATGACGACGCGATACGAAAAAATGCAGACGGAACTTCGGAACCGCCTCTCGACAGAGCTTGGCCCCCTGCACTGGAAAGAACAAGATCCGATGAGCAGAGCGGGGTGCTCCGGCTACTCGGAGATTCGCGGCGTCGAAAGCCGAACCCTGGCCCTGTGGGTCCACTTCGGCAATATCCCCGACAAGAACTGGGACAGGGCTGTCGCGATCGCCACCGAGGTCACCGGCGCTTACGGTTTCGGACCGCCCGCCACCAGAGCGAACAGCCCGGGTCAGCACGACGTCATCGCAATGGACGCCTACGGTGCCTCCTACACCTTCGGGACGTACGTCAACACGACGCTGATGCTGCACACCGGGTGCCACCTGGAAGCGAAGGCACATCCAGCGAACGCCGGGAAGACGCCGTGAGAGACCAGAAGCACCGACTCACCGTCCACATGAGCCTGTTGGCCTTCGCTGGTTTCGTCGCGACGGTCTGGCAGATCATCTTCTACGCGGGCAGGGCTGACCACGCCCGCGTCCGGACCTTGGTCGACGACAGGCCGGACCTGGTCATCTGGGGAACCATCGGCGCGGCAGTGGTGGGACTGCTGCTCGGGCTCATCGGCGGCACGAGGGCGTTGGCAAGGCAGCGGGCGATCGGTGGGTGGTTGTGGGCCGCATGGGCGCCGCTCTACCTGGTCGTTCTGACTACCCACCTGATCACGTTGGTGTGAAAGGGAATCAGTGCTTCGGCAGGAGTTCCAGCGAGGGGGCTGCCGGTGACAGCGGGACGCGGTAGCGCTGGGCCACGTAGTCAGCCATGTCGTGGAACAGCGGGGCGGCGGAGGTGGCTTCCGACGTACCGGCCTTGGGCGCGTCGAGCATGATGCCGATGACGTAGCGCGGTTTGTCGGCGGGCAGGATGCCGGCGAAGGTGATCCAGTACGAGGAGTTGCT
Organism: Allokutzneria sp. A3M-2-11 16; assembly: GCF_024213555.1. Classification (GTDB taxonomy): domain Bacteria; phylum Actinomycetota; class Actinomycetes; order Mycobacteriales; family Pseudonocardiaceae; genus Allokutzneria. The sequence goes on from NZ_JANAVO010000001.1 coordinate 149,561, forward strand.
GTAGCAGCCGCAGTTCGGGTCGACCTGCTGCGCGGTGCCGGTCTTGCCGGTGATCTGGTAGCCGGGCAGCGACGCGGCGGGGCCGGTGCCGCGCTGGCCGGGCACGTCCTGGACGACGGCGCGCATCATGTCGCGGACGGTGCGGGCGGTCTCGGGGCTGACGACGCGGACGCCCTCGGGGCGCGGCTCTTCCTTGCGGGCCTTGTCGGGGCCGATCTCCGCCTTGATGATGCGCGGCGGGATGCGCAGGCCGTCGTTGGCGAGCGCCTGGTACATGCCCGCCATCTGCACGACGGTCATGGACAGGCCCTGGCCGATGGGCAGGTTGCCGAAGGTGGAGCCGGACCACTGGGCGCGCGGCGGCACGCGGCCGGAGGTCTCACCGGCCAGGCCGAGCCGGGTGCGCTCGCCGAGACCGAACTTGGCCAGCATCTCGGCGAAGCGGTCCTGACCGATCTGCTGCGCCATCATCAGCGTGCCGACGTTGGAGGACTTGCCGATCACGCCGGTGAAGGTCATCGGGACGGTGCCGTGGTTCCACGCGTCGCCGATCTCGCGGTCGGCGACCTTGATGCTGCCGGGCACCGACAGCACGGTCTGCGGGGTGGCCAGGCCGAGCTCGATCGCGGTGGCCGCGGTGACGACCTTGTTGACCGAGCCCGGTTCGAACGGCGAGGTGACCGCGCGGTTGTTGCGCTGCTCCGGCTTGGAGTCGGCGAAGTTGTTGGGGTCGAACGGTTTGTCGTCGGCCAGCGCCATGACCTCGCCGGTCTTCGCGTCCAGCACGACGGCGCTGCCGCCCTTGGCCTCCACCCGCTGCACGTAGTTCGTGAGCATGTTCTGCACGGTGAACTGCAGATCGGTGTCGATGGTCAGCTGGAGGTCGGAGCCGGGCGTCGCGGGTTCGACCTCGCGCTCGGAGCCGGGGATGGTCACGTCGGCGCTGCCCGCCGCGGTGTCCACCACGCGCCTGCCGTCCTTGCCGGACAACAGGTTGTTCTTGTAGGTCTCCAGCCCTTCCAGGCCCGCGGCCTTGCGCTCCTCCATCCGCCAGTTGGCGAAGCCGACGATGTCCGCGCCGACCTTGCCGGAGGGGTACTGCCGGATCTGCCGGTACTCGGCGCCGATCTCGCGGAACTTCTCCCGGATCATCCGCGCCTTGGCGGGCTCCACCCGGTCCACCAGGTAGAGCCACTTGCTGTCGGAGAACAGCTTGCGCAGCAGCTCCTGCTCGTCGACCTGGTCGCCGAGCACCTGCTTCATGTAGGCGGCGATGTTGCGCTTGCGCTCGTCGGGGTCCTTGCCCGCCTTGCGCTGCTCCTCGACGATCAGCTGCGGCAGCGCGTAGAGCGCCTTCGCCTCCACGCTGAACGCCAGCAGGTTGCCGTCCCGGTCCATGATCGAGCCGCGCTGCCCGGGGATGTTCTGCACGGTGACCCGCTGCTTGAGCGACTTCTGCGACAGCGCCTCGGCCTCGAAGCCCTGCACCTGCACCAGCCGCAGCCCGGCGGCGACGAGCGCGAGCACCAGGAACGCGCGCCCCACCACCACGCGGACGCGGTGGTCACCCATGCCGTTCGGGTTGCGCTTCGGCTTGGTCCTTGGCGGCTGGGGTCTCGGGGCCGCGGCCCGCGCCGATCTCGGAGCGGGGCGCGGCCGACCGGTCCGCCGGGTCGGGCCCTGCATCAGCCGCCTCCACCTGCCGGAGGCTGCTGGCCCGCGGGCGGAGCCGGGGGCTGCTCGGCGGGGGGCGTGTGCTGCCGAACGCTGGAACGCGGCTTCTCGGCCGCCTTCGGGTCGCCGACCACGTCGACGGAGCCGTCCGGCTTCACCTGCAGGCGCGCGGGATCACCCGCGGGGACCATGCCCCGTTCGCGGGCGCGGCGATCCAGCTCGATCGGAGACTCCAAAGTGGACACTTCGCGGCGCAGCCGCTCCACGTCCTCGGCGCTCCTGCGGACCTCTCGCCGGGTCTGCTCCAACTTGTAGGTGTCGGTGGCGGCGGCCGTGGACAGCCACAGCGACGCGACGATGCCGGTGCCGAGCAGGCCCATCACCAGCAGCACGAAGGGTGCCCTCGGCGCGGGCGCGGTGCGGCGCTCGGGCGCGGCGGCGCCGGTGCGCTGCGCGCGGCGGGCGTAGGCGCGCTCGGCGGCGGCGGAGCGCCGGTGCTGGGCGGCGTGCTCGGCCGCGCGATCGCGAGCCTGCTGGGCGCCCTGACCGCGCGGTGTCGGCGGTTCGGAACGTGCCGGTGCGGTCATGACGTCGCCTCCCCGATTCGCTCTGCGGCGCGCAGCCGGACGGAGGCCGCGCGCGGGTTCTGCGCGATCTCCTCCTCCGTCGCGGGCTCGGAGCCGCGGGTGATCAACCTGAACTCCGGGCCGTGGCCGGGCAGTTCGACCGGCAGGCCCTGCGGGGTGCGCGAGGTGGACCTGGCGACCAGCTCGCGCTTGGTGATCTTGTCCTCCAGCGAGTGGTAGGACAGCACGACCACCCGGCCCTCGGGGGCCAGCGCGTCCAGTGCGTTCGGCAGTGCCCTGCGCCAGACCTCCAGCTCCCCGTTGACCTCGATGCGCAACGCCTGGAACGTGCGCTTGGCCGGGTGACCGCCGGTGCGCCGGGTCGCCGCGGGCACGGAGTCGTAGAGCAGTTGCACCAGTCGCGCGCTGGTGCTGAACGGTTCCTTGGTCCGCTCGCGCACGATGGCGGAGACGATCCGCTTGGCGAAGCGCTCCTCGCCGTAGTCGCGCAGGACCCGGATCAGGTCACCGGGCGCGTACTCGTTGAGCACGTCGGCCGCGGTGAGCCCGGCGGTCGGGTCCATCCGCATGTCCAGCGGCGCGTCCTTGGCGTAGGCGAAGCCGCGGTCGGCCTCGTCGAGCTGCATGGACGAGACGCCGAGGTCGAAGAGCACGCCGTCGATCCGGTCGATGCCAAGGCTCTCCAGCGCTTCGGGCAGCTCGTCGTAGACCGCGTGCACGAGCTTGGCGCGGTCGCCGAACGGCGCGAGCCGGGCACCGGCCAGCTCCAGGGCGCGCGGATCGCGGTCGAGGCCGACGAGGGTGGCCTCGGGAAAGGCGTTCAGCAGCGCCTCGGAATGACCGCCGAGGCCGAGGGTGCAGTCGACGACGACGGCGGGCCCGTCAGCCAGCGCGGGCCGGAGCAGGTCCAGCGTCCGGTCGAGCAGGACCGGGATGTGCGCTCCTCGCGCCGCTTCCGCCATGGCGGTCCCTCCCTTGCCCACGCTCTTCGCCCAACGCTCTCGCGACCGGCCCCGCTACCCCTGTCTGTCCTGTGTGGACGTCCACTATGGAAACCGCGTGGCCGGATGTCGCCAGGTCCCCGCCCGCCCGTCGGGCCTGGTACCGGGGAAGGTGCACCAGGACCGAGAGATCGAGCGGACCGAGGCCTCACGGCACCCGAACCACGACCACGTGCCGGGATCAGAACATCCCCGGCAGGACTTCCTCCCTCGCCTTCGCGTAGTTCTCCTCGTTGTCCTCGAGGTAGGTCTGCCACGCCGAGGAGTCCCAGATCTCCAGGCGGGTGATGGCGCCGATGACGACGCACTCCTTGCTGAGCCCGGCGTAGCGGCGCAGCTCGGGGACGATGGTGATGCGGCCCTGCGAGTCCGGTCGCTGCTCGTCGGTCCCGGCGAAGAGGTAGCGCTGGTAGGCGCGGACGGCCTCGTTGGTGAACGGGGCCTCGGCGACCTTGCGCGCCATCTGCTCGAACTCCGCGCGCGGGAAGACGTAGAGGCAGTGGTCCTGTCCCTTGGTGACCATCAGCCCCCCCGCCAACGCGTCGCGAAACTTGGCCGGCAGCGTGAGCCGGCCCTTGTCATCCAGCTTTGGGTTGTGGGTACCGAGAAACACCGGCTTCACCTCCCCACCGACCCGTGCGGACCGGCGGCGGGGACCCCGTTCTCCCCACCGGCCGCCACACTACCCCACTTTCCACCACAGTCAACGCGATCAAGGCCTGCTTTCCGGCTGCGCGGCCGACGTTTTCGCAGCTCGGGAGGGGTGACTCCGCGTGGGGGGTGACAGCGGCCCCACGCCCGGCCGGCTTCCCACGACCGGGGGACGGGAGCAACGGGAATACCCCCGTTAGGGTGAGCGGTGGCCGCGGCCATCCGGTCGCTGACGAGCAGGTGGGGCGGGGTGGGGTGGACGGGGTGCCCGGACGGGGTGGGGACCTTCGCCAGGTTTTGACACACTGCGTGTCACGCTGCTCGTCAGTTCGCCAGACGACCGCCCACGTTCCGCTCGCGGATCGAGCATCGACATGGCCGTGACGCGCGGGCACCGCGGAAGCCGCACCACCATGGAGGTCTGTCGAGTGACGCCGAGTACCCAGCCGACCGCACTGCCGGGCCAGCCGCTGCCCGAGCCGGACGGTGCCCCGCGCCCCGCCGAGGTGCTGGCCGAGCTGCACGAGACCGCCCGCCGGATCGCGGGCAACGTCGAACGGGTGCTCGTCGGCAAGCCGGACGTGGTGCGCGTCGCCCTGGTCACCCTGCTCGCCGAGGGCCACCTGCTGGTCGAGGACGTCCCCGGGGTCGGGAAGACCTCGCTGGCCAAGGCTCTGGCCAGGTCGATCGACTGCACTGTCAGCCGGATCCAGTTCACCCCGGACCTGCTGCCGAGCGACATCACCGGCGTGTCCATCTACAACCGGCAGACCACCGACTTCGAGTTCCGCCCCGGCCCCGTGTTCGCCAACATCGTGGTCGGCGACGAGATCAACCGCGCCTCGCCGAAGACCCAGTCGGCGCTGCTGGAGTGCATGGAAGAGCACCAGGTCACGGTGGACGGGCGGACCTTCACCCTGGACTCGCCGTTCATGGTGATCGCCACGCAGAACCCGATCGAGATGGAGGGCACCTACGCCCTCCCCGAGGCGCAGCGCGACCGGTTCACCGCGCGCGTGTCCATCGGCTACCCGGACCCGCAGGCCGAGCTGGCCATGGTGGACGAGCACGCCGGGCACGACCCGCTCGCGGACCTGCGGCCGGTCTCCGACGCCGCGCAGGTGCGCTCCCTCGTGCACGCGGTGCGCCAGGTGCACCTCTCACCGGAGATCCGCAGGTACTGCGTCGAGCTCGTCTCCGCCACCCGCCGCCTGCCGGAGCTGCGCCTGGGCGCCTCCCCCCGCTCCACCCTCCAGCTCGTTCGCGCCGCGCGGGCGCAGGCCGCGCTGGTCGGCCGCGATTTCGTGGTGCCGGACGACATCCACGCGGTCGCGGTGCCGGTGCTGGCGCACCGCCTCGTGCTCACCGCGGAGGCGCAGGCAGCGCGCCGCTCCCCGGCCGACCTCGTTCGCGGTCTGCTGCAACGGGTTCCGGTGCCGCAGGGAGGTTCCGGGCCCGGTCAGCCGGGGCCGTACCAGCGCAACGGTCTGCGGGGAACCAGGTAGATGCGCGGCGCGCTGTCCGGTCTCACCACCCGCGGACGCTGCCTGCTCGCCGCGGGGATCGCCGCCGCGCTGTGCGCGCTGGTGCTCAACGAGCGGGACCTGTTGCGGGTGGCCATTTTCGCCGTCGCACTCCCGATGCTGGCCGCGGCGCTGGCGGCGGGCGCACGGGTCGGTCTCGTCGCGCTGCGGCACGTGGTGCCCGAGCGCGTGCACGTGGGCAACTCCGCGGAAGTGCGGGTCGAGCTGCGCAGCACCGGCCGGGTCCCGTCCGGCGGGTTGCTGCTGGAGGACGGCGTGCCGTACGCGCTGGGCAGCCGCCCGCGCTTCGTCGTGGAACGCATGCCCCGCAAGAGTTCCGTCGGCCTGCGCTATCCGCTGCAACCGGTGCTGCGCGGTGTGCACCAGCTCGGCCCGATGCGGGCGCGGATCACCGATCCCTTCGGCCTGGCCGAGTTCGAGCGCGAGCTCGGCGGCACCAGCAGGCTGATCGTCGCGCCGAAGATCGTCGGGCTGTCCGGGCTGCCGGTCGGCGCGGGCCTCGGCACCGGTGACGACGGCGCGATCCGGCTGCGCACCGGGCAGGGCGAGGACGACGCGATCGTGCGGCAGTACCGGCACGGCGACGACATGCGCAAGGTGCACTGGCGCTCGACCGCGCGCCGCGACGAGCTGATGGTGCGCGTCGAGGAACGCCCGTGGCGCGGCGGGATCGCGGTGCTGCTGGACGCGCGGGAGTCCGCGCACCGCGGCAGCGGCCCCAGCTCCAGCCTGGAGTGGGCCGTGTCGCTGACCGCGAGCATCTGCCTGCACCTGCACCGCCACGGCCAGCACGTCCGGCTGAGCACCGAGGACGGGCACGCGCTCGTGGGCGGGCAGAGCGACGGCGGGCACAGCGACACCGAGGTGCTGGACGCGCTCGCGGCGCTGCGCCCGTCCCACCGCAGGGACCTGGCGTGCAGCGGAGACCCGGGCTCCGGGCGCGAGCTGATCGCCGTGCTCGGCGCGACCACCCCGTCCGCCGTGCACGAGCTGATCAAGTACCGGCAGCGGTCGGTGCGCAGCCTCGCGGTGCTGCTCAACGTCAAGAGCTGGGCGGGCTCCAGCGAGGAGGGTGCGGCCGATCCGACGGAGGTCGCGCGGCTGCTGACCTCCGCGGGCTGGGGCGTGATGATCGCGGACGCGCGGACGCCGATGACCACCGTCTGGACGCGGCTGTGCCACAGCACCGCGGACCGGATGGCCGTAGGGAAGGGCGGGGCTGCCTGGTGAGCTCACGACACGCGGTGCTGGCGCCGTCGACGGAGCACGGGGCGGCGATATCGATCGCCGCGTCGATCTCCGTGCTGGGCGCGGCGACCGCGCTGTCCGCGGTGATCGAGGGCGTGCGGTGGATCGGCTTCGTCGCGGTCACCATCGCGGTGGTGGTCGCGGTCGGCACCGGACTGCGCGCGATCCGCGCCCCGATCGTCGTGGTGGCGGTCGGTCAGATCTGCGCGCTGATGTTCTTCCTCACCGCGGTGTTCACCCGCAGTGGGCTGCTCGGCATCCTTCCGGGACCGGAGGCGCTGCAGGAGCTGGGCGGGGTGCTCAGCGAGTCGGTGCAACAGGTCCGCACCGGTGTGCCCCCGGTGAGCGGGACCATGGCGATCCTGTGCCTGTCCGCGATCGCGGTCGGCATCGTGATGATCGCGGTGGACACCCTGGCCACCGCGGCGCAGGCCCCCGCGGCCGCGGGACTCGTGCTGCTGTGCGTGTTCGCCGTCCCCGCCTCGCTCGCCGACGAGATGCTGCCGTGGTGGTCGTTCGCGTTGGGAGCGGGCGGTTTCGCACTGCTGCTGGTGGTGGACGAGGCGCAGCGGCACCGCCTGTGGCGCGGCAGGCTGGGCCTGCCCTCGCGCGGTCAGAACGGCGACAGGAACGGCCGCCGTCGCGGTGGTGCCGGGTTCAGCGCCACGGCGGTGACCGCCATCGGGCTGGTCGTCGCGATCGTCGGTGGTGCCACGCTGACCCTGGTCGGCACCGCGGGCAGGCTGCCGGGAGTCGGCAGCACCTCGGGCACGGCGGGCATGGGCATCAAGCCGTTCACGTCGTTGCGGGGGCAGTTGGAGCGCAAGGGCGCCATCGAGCTGTTCCGGGTCCGCGGCCTCGACGAGTCGACGTACCTGCGTTCCCTGACGCTGCGCCGGTACGACCGCAGGGAGGGCTGGTCGATCAACGGCCCGCTCAGCGGCACCCCGGTCAACGGCAGGCTGGTCACCGCGGGCACGAACCCGGAAAGCCTTGGCAGGCCCAAGAAAATCGACATCGAGACGATCGGCCTCACGGACAACTGGCTACCGGTCTACGGGGTGCCGGTGGCGCTGGAGGGCGTTCCCGACGGCTGGCTCTACGACCCGAAGGTCGGTGTGGTCTTCAAAGACGAGCGGGAACGCGTCGAGCGCTACACGCAGCAGACGGTGCTGCCGAAGCCGACCGCGGACACCCTGCGCGCGACGGGCACCAGGGTGACGCCGGAGGAGATCGGCGCCGAGTACCTGGAGCTCGACGTCGACCCGAGGATCTCCGACCTGGCGAAGCGGCTCACCGCGGGGGCGCGGACCAACTACGACAAGGTCCTCGCGCTGCGCAAGCACTTCACCGATCCCGGCAACGGCTTCACCTACAGCCTGCGGACGGTGTCGGGCGGCGACTCCGACGTCCTGGCGGACTTCCTGTTCAACGGTAAGACCGGCTACTGCGAGCAGTTCGCCTCGGCGATGGCCGTCCTCGTGCGAGCCGTGGGCATCCCGGCGCGCGTGGCCGTCGGCTTCAGCCAGGGCTACGACGCCGGTGGCTACCAGGTGATCACCACCAGCGACGCCCACGCGTGGGTCGAGGTGCACTTCCCCGGCGTCGGCTGGACCAAGTTCGACCCCACGCCCCAGGCCGGCGGGCGCGGCGTGACGGCGCCGTACGAGGCCGAGGGGCCCGGCGGCGGCAACCAGAGCAGCAACGAGCCGTCCGCGGGCCGCACCACGACTCCCCCGTCGAACCCGTCGTCCGCGCCCACCAGCTCGACCCCGCCGGTCGCGCCCGGCGACCGGGACGACCACGTGCTGCTCTTCGGCGCGGTGCGGGTCCCGCAGGCGGTGGTGTGGTGGGAGATCCTGCTGCTGCTCGCGGTCGCGGCCGCGGTGGGAGCGGCCGTGGCGATGCGATCGCGGAGGAAGCGGAATCGGGAGGCCGCGCGATGAGCGCCCCAGTGGCCGCGACGCCGTGGCGCGCGCGGTTGTCGAAGACCGTTGTGCTGCCGGAGTTCTGGGCCGCCACGGCGACGGGGCTCGGCGTCACCGCCGTCCTGCTGCCCCTGTGGTGGGCGCTGCCGGGTTTCGCGTGGGTTCTGCTGCTGATCCTGTTGGGCGGCGGTTATTTCGCGTTGCTGCCGTCCTGGGTGCGCGGCGCGCTCCGGCAGCAACGGCTGGACGCGGTGGCCGCCGGTGGCGATGACGCGGCCGACGCGGCGTGGCGGGAACTGGTCGCGGCGAGCGCGGACCGCGGCGCCGACGTGGCCGAGACCGACACGGTCCGCGTCGCGGCGACGAAGCTGGCCCGCGAGCACAGCCTCGACGAGGCGGGCCGGGCCGGGCTGCGGGTTCTCGTCGGCGCGGTCGAGCGGTCCTGGTACGGCGCAGGCGGTTCGGCGAGCCCGGAACTCCGGAGCTCGCTGGACCAGGTGCTGGCGAGCCTGGCGGTGAACGCGCCGATGTCCTTGCGCGCGAAGCTCTTCCCCCGCTCGGCCATGCCCTCGCGCTGACTCCACATCCCAACCGGGTCCGCCGGTCTTCAAGTCCTGCGAACCCCCGCTGAAACGGTCTTCAACCGCACCCAACCCCGCTGCGTTGGGGTTGGGAGGGTTCGGGGCGGAAACCACCAAGGGCCGCCGCACCGTCCCGGGAGAGGGAGGCGGTGTGGCGGCCCTTGGTGGTTGCGGTTGTGTCAGTGCCTAGCCGTTGTCGTCGAACCGGCGGCGGAACCGCTCTTCCATCCGCTGGGCGAACGAACTCCGGCGTGGTGTCGTCTGCTGTGGTTTGTCGCCACCCTCTTCCGCGGCCTGGTCGCGTTGACCGACCGCCGAGAGGGCCCACATGGCCCCGCCGAACATCAGCAGGAACCCGATGACGCTGAGCACCGGGATCTCCGCGACCCGTGCCACGGGCAGCGCGACCCCGACGACGAGCAGTAGTAGACCGATGATCAGAATGGCGACACCCTGCAGGCGGCGCCGTCTGGAGGGCCGCCGTAGCCGGGAACCGCGCACCGTCGATGCGAACTTCGGATCCTCGGCGTAGAGCGCGCGCTCAATCTGGTCGAGCAGTCGCTGCTCGTGCTCGGAGAGTGGCATGGATCCTCCTCCGGCACATCTTCTCGCTAGCGCCGGGCGTCACGGTTGCCGCCGGACCCGGCGGGCGCCCCCGTTGGGAGCGTCACCCTTGAGGATACGATCCGTAGGACGCTGCGACTACCCGGTCCACGCTGCCGAAGCCAGCCTGTTGTCAGCGTCATCCGCTCGGGGGAGCGGCGGATACCCGGAGCTTTCTCCGGAACAGCCTTGCTGAACTGGTCTTTTTCGCGTTTCCGGCGCTCCGGCGGCTGCGGGCGGGCCGTCCTCCGTTTGGCGGTGGTGCGACACAACAGGTCGCAGAACTCACCCCGGAGGAGGTACGCGGCGTGATGCCTTTGTGAAGCCGGGGTGATCGCGAACGTGACCGGCCGGGCAGGAACTAGGATCCACCGGGCGATTTTCACAGGACTTGGAGTGTGCTCAGGGTGACGGCGACAGGCGAGGAGACCGCGGCGGCGAGCCCCGGCAACGGCGGCAGCGCGGCAGTACCCAAAGAGGCAGGCCGTCGCCGGACCTTCGGGGTGATCAGCCATCCCGACGCGGGCAAGTCCACGCTCACCGAGGCGCTGGCGCTGCACGCCAGGGTCATCTCCGAGGCGGGCGCGGTGCACGGCAAGGCGGGCCGCAAGGGCGTGGTCTCCGACTGGCTGGCCATGGAGCAGGCCCGAGGCATCTCGATCACCTCGGCGGCGCTGCAGTTCGGCTACGGCGACACGGTGATCAACCTGCTGGACACCCCGGGCCACGCCGACTTCTCCGAGGACACCTACCGCGTGCTCTCCGCGGTGGACTCGGCGGTGATGCTGCTGGACGCGGCCAAGGGCCTGGAGCCGCAGACGCTGAAGCTGTTCGACGTGTGCAGGCACCGCGGCATCCCGGTGATCACGTTCGTGAACAAGTGGGACCGCCCCGGCCGCGAGGCCCTCGAACTGTGCGACGAGATCAGCACCCGGATCGACCTCACCCCGATGCCGCTGAACTGGCCGGTCGGCGAGGCCGGGCACTTCCGCGGCGTGCTGGACCGCGGCACCGGCGAGTTCACCCGCTTCACCAGGACCGCGGGCGGCGCGACGCTGGCGACCGAGGAGACGATGAGCGCGGAGCGGGCCGCCGAGGAGGAGGGCGCGGACTGGGAACGCGCCGTCGAGGAGTCCGAACTGCTCTCGCTCAGCGGCTCCGACTTCGACCAGGAAGCCTTCCTGTCCGGCAAGGCGACCCCGGTCCTGTTCGGCGCCGGTGTGCTCAACATGGGTGTGCGGCAGCTGCTGGACAGCATCGTCCGGCTCTCGCCCGCGCCCACCCCGCGCGCGGACGTCGAGGAGAAGACGCGCGCGCTCGACAAACCGTTCTCCGGCTTCGTCTTCAAGGTGCAGACCGGGATGGACCCCGCGCACCGCGACCGGGTCGCGTTCATCCGGGTCTGCTCCGGCCGCTTCGAGCGGGGCATGGTCGTCACGCACGCGCAGACCGGCCGCCCGTTCAGCACCAAGTACGCGCAGCAGATGTTCGGCCGCGAGCGCAACACGGTGGAGGAGGCGTTCCCCGGCGACGTGGTCGGCCTGGTCAACGCCAACGCGCTCCAGGTCGGCGACACCCTGCACGTCGGCAAGCCCGCGGTGCGCTTCCCGAAGCTGCCCAGCTTCGCCCCCGAGCACTTCTCGGTGGCCCGCCCCTCCGACCTCGGCCGTGCCAAGCAGTTCCGCAAGGGCATCCAGCAGCTGGAGGAGGAGGGCGTGGTCCAGGTGCTGCGTTCCGACCGCCGGGGTGACGCCGCGCCCGTGCTGGCCGCGGTCGGCCCGATGCAGTTCGAGGTGGCCGCGCACCGGATCGAGGCGGAGTTCGGCGTGAAGCTGCTGCTGGACCGGCTGCCCTACCGCATCGCGCGCATCCTGGTGCGGCCCGACCAGCGCCCGATCGTCGACCGCAGCGGCCGCGCGGAGGTCCTGCGCCGCGACCGCGACGGCGTCGACCTGGCCCTCTTCCCCGACCCGGTGGCCGTCGGCTCCCTCCAGCGCCTGCACCCCGAACTCAAACTCGAAGCCCTCGTCGCGGGCACCGACACCTAGGCCGTTTCCGCGGTCTTCAAGTACCCCCAACCCGCCTTTCGATCACCGCTAACCGCCCCCAACCCCTCGTGGCACCCGGGGTTGGGGGCGGTTAGCGACCGTTTTCGGCGGGGTTCGTGGTACTTGAAGACCGGCCAACCCGGGATGCGAGCCGGGCGTTTCCCTTGTGGCGCTAGGGAAGGAAGGCGGCGTCGCGGCGGGCGAGGAGCAGGCGGGGACGGCGCCACGCGAGGTAGGCGCCCGTGGCCAGCAGGCTGAAGCCGACGATGACGAAGGAGTTGCCGAGCAGGTGCTCGCCCGGCGTCCAGAGCATCTCCTGGTTGCCCGAGGTCGGCAGCTTGAAGTGCCACCCGACGTAGAAGACCACCGTGGTCACCGCGGCGACCGCCAGCCACACGTAGCCGTTCACCCGGAGCGCGGACGCGATCATGATCACCAGGGTCGGGGCGATCCAGACCCAGTGGTGCGACCACGAGGTCGGCGAGATCAGCAGCGCCACGATGGCGTTGGCCATCACCGCGATCGGTGGGTCGGCGCGGCGGATGATCACCGTGCCCATGCCGATCGCCAGCACGGACATCAGCACGATCAGCACGCCCATCAGCACCACGGGCGGCTGCAACCGGACGAGCATCGCGGTGATGGTCTGGTTGGCGGAGAACGGCGTGCCGCTCATCGAGGACGCGCCGCCCTCCAACCAGTAGTGCAGTGAGGAGTTCGGCGCGATCACGAACCCGACCAGGGTGGCCGCCGCTCCGCTGATCACGATGGTCACCGCGGCCCGGAAGTCCTTGCGCAGCAAGAAGTACAGCAGGAACGCGGCCGGGGTGAGCTTGATCGCGGCGGCGATGCCGATCAGCATGCCGCGCGGCCACTTCGGCGAGAGCGCCAGGCAGTCCACCGCGACCAGGGCCATCAGCCACAGGTTGACCTGACCGTAGTCCAGGGTCTCGGTCACCGGCTCCAGCAGCAGCGTGAACGGCAGCAGCACCGCGGTCAGCACGAAGGCGCCCTTCGGCCCCCCGGACCGCCACAACCGCCGGACCACCACGTACAGGGTGGCGGCGAGCGCGAGCACGGAGATGCCGAAGTTCAGCGCGACCGCCGGGTCACGGGGCAGTAGCGCGAACGGCCCGAGCACGAGCACCGCGAACGGCGGGTAGATGAAGGGCAGGTGGTTGCCCGCGGCCGTCTTCGGGAGCAGCCCGTACATGTCGCCGCCCGCCCACCACGTCTGCACCGCGGCGCGGTAGACGTCGAGGTCCTCGTAGACGTGCCGGGCGTCGGCGAGCCGGAACAGCACCACCGCCACGAGTGCGACCACCGCCGCGACGACCAGCGACGCCCCGTTCCGGAGCACCAGGGTGCGGAAGCGGTCCCAGATGGTGGTGAGCAACGTGAAGCCTCCCGATAGCCGAAGTCCGTGCAGCCTAGCCGGGGCGGATCGGGCCCCCGATAGCACAGACCGCCGGGAACGGGGTGGGGTTGAGTCGCTTCGGAAGTTCTTCGCGATGCGAAGGTCTCGAACAGCGGCGACTAGTCTTACCGGGCGAGCGTGAGGAGGCATCAGTGACCACCGAGACGACCGAAGGCCGGATCGAGGGCCGCGACGCGGAGGCGTTCCTCCGGTTCGTCGAGCGCTTCGCCTCGGTGCTGGCCGACAGCGGCTGGCCGAGGATGCCCGCGCGCGTGTTCGTCTGCCTGCTCGCGGTGGACTCCGGCAGGCGCACCGCCGCCGAGCTCGCCGAGACGCTGCGGGTCAGCCCGGCGGCGATCTCCGGGGCCGTCCGCTACCTGACGCAGGTCAACCTGCTCAGCCGGGAGCGCGATCCGGGCTCCCGGCGCGATGTCTACCGGGTGCACGACGACATCTGGTACGAGGCGGCGGTGCGCAAGGACCGCGCCCTGACCCGGTGGGAAACCAGCCTGCGCGAGGGAATCGAGGTGCTCGGCCCCGACTCCCCCGCCGGTCGCCGGATGACCGAGACGCTGGAGTTCTTCGAGTTCGTCCAGGGTGAGCTGCCCAGCCTGCTGGACCGCTGGCGCGAGGTGCGCGATCAGCTGCGCGCCCGGACGGGACTCAGCGAGTCCAGCTGACCGGGAGCTCGTGCACGCCGTAGATGGCCATGTCCGAGCGCATCCGCACCTCGTCGGCGGGCACGGCCAGGCGCAGCGACGGGAAGCGGCGGAACAGCGCGGTGAAGGCGATCCGCAGCTCCGAGCGGGCCAGCTGCTGGCCGAGGCACTGGTGCACGCCGTGGCCGAATGCCAGGTGCCCGGTGGCCGAGCGCCCGAGGTCCAGCCGTTCCGGGTCGGGGAAGCGCTCCGGGTCGCGGTTGGCCACCGGCACCGAGATGGTCACCGACTGCCCCTTCCGCACCAGCTGCCCGTCCACCTCGACGTCCTCGGTCGCGGTCCTGAGCGGTCCGATGTGGATGATCGACAGGTAGCGCAGCATCTCCTCGACGGCGGTGCCCGCGATCGCCTCGTCCTCCTGGAGCCTGCGCAGCTGGTCCGGGTGCTGGAGCAGCGCGTAGACGCCGAGCCCGATCTGGTTGGCCGTGGTCTCGTGCCCCGCGACCAGCAGCACCGTGCCGATGTTGACCAGTTCCTCGTCGGTCAGGTCGCCCGCCGTGATCAGGTCGCTGAGCAGGTCGTCGCCGGGTTCGGCCCGCTTCTCCGAGACCAGCCGCGCGAGCAGCCGGGCCACCGCGCCGAACGCCTGCATCCGCCGTTCCATCGGGGTGTCCAACGCCAGCAGCACCCGGCTGTCCTCGTTGAACCCGCTCCGCTCGCCGTGCGGGACGCCGAGCAGTTCGCAGATCACCAGTGACGGCAGCGGCAGGGCGTACTCGGCGACGAGGTCGACCGCGCCCTGCCCGGTGTGCTCGCGCTCCATCGCGTCGAGCAGCTCCTCGGCGATCCGCTCGATCATCGGCTCCAGCGTCTTGATGCGGCGCACGGTGAAGGCACCGGTCAGCTGCCTGCGGTAGCGCGCGTGCTCCGGATCGTCCAGCCGCGTGAACATGCCGGGCTGGGGCTGCTTGCGCACGGACTCGGGCACCTCCATCGCGATGGGCGAGTGCTGGAGGTCGGCGCGCACGCTGAAGCGCGGGTCCGCGAGCACCGCGCGGGCGGCGGCGTTGCCGGTGGCCAGCCAGCCCTGGTGGCCGTCCGGGTAGGTCATCGGGACGAGTGAGCGCTGCTCGTGCTCGCGGCTCAGCTCCTCCGGCGGGTCCAGCGGGCAGCGCCGGGTCAGCGGAAGTCCGTCCAGGGCGGTGGGCGCGTTCGGGTCCATGCTTCGGAAGCTACACCTGGTTCACAAGTTCGTGAAGACTGTGAACGGAAGCGTTGCCCGTAGGGGCGCGGACGCACCCTGGAAGGACTTTACGAGAATTCCGCCAAGATTGGCCTACGGCCGGGTAAAGGCGCACCTCGCGGTACGAAGAAAAACTCGTCGTTGCTTTTTCGCGGCGATCCGGCATTTAATTAGTAAAGAACCCTTCCCTGCCGAGAACGGGATCGCCATGAACAACACTCTTCGCAGGCTCGCAGTGACCGCCTTCGCACTCACCACCGCGCTCACACTGACCGCGACACAGGCGGGAGCGCAGCCCGCCGAACTGGCCGCAGGCCCGACCGCCGGACAGCTCAAGGCCGCGGTTGCCAAGTGCGGCAACCAGATCTCCTCCGGCAAGTACGCCCACGACGCGGGCGGGGCCGGCAAGAGCGCGGTGTGCAAGACCAAGGGCGCCGTGCACTGGAAGGCCGACTTCGACGTCGACTGCGACGGCCAGAAAACGCCGAAGTGCAATAAGAGCACGGACCCGTCCTGGCAGAACGCGACCGCGTGGCCGCAGTCCAACGGAAAGCCGCTGAACGCCGAGAAGCTGCCCTTCGTCGTCGTTCCCGGAATCAGCTCCAAGTGGAACTACAAGAATTCCGGGATCGGCGGCGGCACCGTGGCGGCCGTGGTCTACAAGGACCGGGTCGTCTACGCCGTCGTCGGCGACGTCGGGCCGAAGGCGATCATCGGCGAGGGCTCCTACGCGCTCGCCAAGGCGCTGGGCATCAACCCGAACCCGAAGACCGGCGGCATCGGCGGCTCGGTCGTCGACTACATCCTCTTCCCGGGCGTCAAGGTCGGCAAGATCGAGGACCAGGGCGCGGTCAGGACGCTCGGCGCCAAGTCCGCCACGAAGCTGGTGGGCTGACCGGGGTCACCAGCGGGACCAGCAACGGACAAGCGGGCGCACGTATTGGTAAATGACCCTTACGAGGGGCGGGGAACTGCCCCTGGCCCCTGCCGTTCTCCCCTGCCAAGAACGAGGTCGCCATGAACAAGACGCTCACCAGGTTCGCCGTGGCCGTGCTCGCGGTCACCGCCGCAT
Source organism: Allokutzneria sp. A3M-2-11 16 (assembly GCF_024213555.1). Classification (GTDB taxonomy): domain Bacteria; phylum Actinomycetota; class Actinomycetes; order Mycobacteriales; family Pseudonocardiaceae; genus Allokutzneria. The sequence goes on from NZ_JANAVO010000001.1 coordinate 165,817, forward strand.
CCGCGTTCACCACGGCACACGCGGGAGCGCAGCCCGCCGAGCTCGCCGCAGGCCCCACCGCCGCGCAGGTCAAAGCCGCGGTGGCGAAGTGCACGAAGCAGCTCTCCAGCGGCAAGTACGCCCACGACGCGGGCGGCTCCAGCACCGTGCCCGTGTGCAAGACCAAGGACGCCGTGCACTGGAAGGCCGACTTCGACATCGACTGCGACGGCCAGGTGACGACCAAGTGCAACAAGCAGACCGACCCGTACTTCCAGCCGGAGACCGCGTGGCAGCAGTCCAACGGCAAGCACCTCAACTCCGCCGCCCTGCCGTTCGTGGTCGTCCCCGGCATCAGCAGCAGGTGGAGCTGGAAGGCGGCGGGCATCACCGGCGGGACCGTGGCCGCCGTGGTCTACAAGGACAAGCTCGTCTACGCGGTGGTCGGTGACATCGGCCCGACCGCGATCATCGGCGAGGGCTCCTACCGGCTGGCCGAGCTCCTCGGCATCAACCCGCACCCGTCGACCGGCGGCATCGGCGGCTCGGTCGTCGATTTCGTGCTGTTCCCGGGAGTGAAGGCGAGCCAGATCGAGAATCAGACTTCCGCGCAGACGCTCGGTGCCGCCGCGGCCACGAAACTCGTGGGCTGACCCTTTATCGAACAACGGCCAAGAATGGCCTAACAAACGGTAAACTTGCAGGTCAGAGCCCCGCAAGGGCATACACCCTTGCGGGGCTGCTCTATTCGGGGGAGTTCGTAAAAGCTCTTACCAAGGGGCTGGCCTTTTTCCGAATCGCACGGTTACCCTCCTCATCCCCTGCACATTTCGGGAGTGATCACCGTGCGAATGACGATCGCGAAGCTCGCGACCGCGACCCTGCTGCTCGTGGCCGCCTCCCCCAGCGCGGCCGCCCAGCAGGCGCCCGCGGCCGACCCCACTGCGGCACAGCTCAAGGCCGCCGTGGCCAAGTGCACGAAGCAGCTCTCCAACGGCAAGTTCGGCCACGACGCGGGCGGCACCAGGACCGTGCCGGTGTGCGCCACCGGCAACGCGGTGCACTGGAAGGCCGACATGGACATCGTCTGCGACGGCCAGCCGACCGCGAAGTGCAACAAGACCACCGATCCGTGGTTCCAGCCGCAGACCGCGTGGACCCAGTCCGACAAGAAGTACCTGATCGCCGACAAGCTGCCCTTCATCGTCGTCCCCGGCGTCAGCACGACGTGGAACTTCAAGGGCGCCAACATCACCGGCGGAACCGTGGCAGCCGTGGTGTACAAGGAAAAAGTCGTCTACGCGGTCGTCGGCGACGTCGGCCCGACCAGCGCGATCGGCGAGGGCTCCTACCGGCTCGCGGAGCTGCTGGGCATCAACCCCAACCCGAAGACCGGCGGCGTCAGCGGCGCGGTCGTCGACTACATCCTCTTCCCCGGCGTGAAGGCGACGCCGATCGAGAACCACGGCAGCGCGGTCTCGCGCGGCACGACCGCCGCCGCGGACCTGGTCGCGGGCCGCAAGGGCTGCACCGGCACGAAGATCGACTTCGCCGCGTACCCGGCCCTCGCGGCCGGAGCCTCCGGCGATGCGGTCAAAGCGGCGCAATGTGTGTTGCGCGCCAACGGTTTCAGCACCGGCGAGGGCGATCCGACCGGCACGCTGGACGAGGCGACCGCGACGGCCGTGAAGAAGTTCCAGACCGCCAAGGGGCTGCCCGCGACCGGAGCGGTCGACGCCAGGACGTGGACCGCGCTGCTGTCAGCGGGCAGCACTCCGCAGGTCCGGGACGGCTCCTCCGGCGAAGCCGTCGGCCGGGTGCAGCGCGCGCTGAACGCGGCGGTCGCGGCGAAGCTGGACATCGACGGGCAGTTCGGCCCCGACACCACAGCCGCCGTCAAGGAGTACCAGTCCGCCCGGGGCCTCGCGGCGGACGGCGTCGTCGGCACCGACACCTGGAAGGTCTTCCAGGCTGGCCGCTGATCGCCTTATTTCGTACTCCCACCGAGCAAGGAAAGCGCTTTCATTCCCGCAGGGAGTACGAAATGGAGGATTATTTCTTGTACATTTGTATAACACTCGTCCACTGCGGTGAATAGTAGAGGGGCCGTGTGGGAAAAGTGTGGGAGCTAGCGCTCCGGACGGGGCTTCAACAACGACGCGGGGCGAATGGCGGCCGTGCCGAACTTCGTGCGCGCCAGATCGGCGGCCTCGTCCGCCTCGCGCCAGCCGCGTTCCGGGGCGTCCAGCACCAGCTGCTCGCCCATCGCGTCCCCCTCGCCGAGCTGCTCCGCCCGCACCCCGATCAGCCGGACCGCGCCCGGCGGGACCTGTTCGGCCAGCAGCCGGGCGGCCGTGCGGTAGACCTCCTGGCTCAGGTTCGTCGGCACCTGGAGGGTCTTCGACCTGGTGATCGTGGTGAAGTCGGCGAAGCGCACCTTGATCGAGACCGTCCTGGCCCGCAGGTCCCTGGCCCGCAACGACGCCGCGGTGCGCTCGCTCAGCCGCAGCAGCTCGCGGCGCAGCACCTCGCGGTCGGTCTGGTCGACGTCGAAGGTCTCCTCGGCACCGATCGACTTCTCCGCGACCTCGGGAACCACGCGCCGCCCGTCAATGCCGTTGGCCAGCGCGAACAGGTGCTCGGCCGCGGCGTTGCCGAGCATCCGGCGCAGGCGGGGCAGCGGGGTGCGGGCCACGTCGGCCACCCTGGTCAGGCCCTGCTGGGTCAGCTTCTCGGCGGTGCGCGCGCCGACGCCCCACAGCGCGGAGACCGGCAGCGGGCTGAGGAAGTCCATGATCTCGGCGGCCGGGACGACCATCATGCCGTCCGGTTTGCACAGGCCGGAGGCGAGCTTGGCGACGAACTTGGTGGCCGCGACGCCGACCGAGCAGGTCACGCCGTGTTCGGCCTGCACGCGCTCGCGGATCTGGGCGCCGAGCTGGGCGGGGGTGCGCCGCAGTCTCCGCAGCGCGCCCCCGACGTCGAGGAAGGCCTCGTCCAGGCTCAGCGGCTCCACGAGCGGGGTCAGCTCGCGGAAGATCCCCATCATCCCCGCGGAAACCTGCTGGTAGGCGGGGAAGTCGGGCGGGAGGAAGACCGCATGGGGGCACAGCTTGCGGGCCTGGGCGGTGGGCATGGCGGAACGGATGCCGTAGCCGCGGGCGATGTAGTTGGCCGAGCACACCACGCCCCGGCCGCCGGTCCCGCCGACCACGACGGGACGTTCCCGCAGCTCGGGGCGGCTGCGGATCTCGACAGAGGCGTAGAAGGCGTCCATGTCCACGTGCAGCACGGTGCAGCCGGAATCATCAGGCCAGTCATCGGTCCACTGACCACCCCGCGCCCGGAACCGCTCCAGCAACCCCCGTGGCAGGTCGCCGCTGCGTCCCATTCCCGCGCCTCCGTCTCCGCCTGTCGGTGCTGATGCTCGACCCCGCAAGCGGGTCTTCGACAGGCGAGAGCGAGACTACTGCGGGAGTCCGACAACCGGCCCGCGGTCGTACTCGGGCTCGGCCTCGGTGAGCTGGCTGTACTCGGCCGGGGAGAGGGCGTGCTCCGGCCACTCGGTCAGCCGCACCTTGAACAACCAGCCCGCCTGGTACGGGTCGCGGCCGACCAGCCACGGGTTGAGCAGGACATCGGTGTTGACCTCGACGACCTCGCCGCTGACCGGGGCGTAGAGGGGCCGGGAGAGCTGGCGGGACTCGAACTCGCCGCAGGACAGGCCCGCGGTCACGTAGCTGCCGGGACGCGGGAGCTGCACCCGCTCGACACAGCCGAGGAAGGCCGTGGCGACCGGGGTGATGCCGACCGTCACCGGCCAGCTCTCGTAGGCGATCCAACCGTGGTCGTAGGTGTAGTCCAGCTCCGATGGAACATGATTCTGCGTCACGTTTTCTCCAGGGAACGCCGTGGCACATGGCGGCTAGGGAAAGTGCGACAGAATCTATGAGGACTCATGGATAACGGCAATATCTGAACACGAAAGAAAGCCCGTTGCATAAAAAGTTCTATGAATCCCCACTAAGTCGAGCTTAAGCCCCGCAGGCAAGCCCGCCGCACCCGATTCGTGTGCACGGTCACACAATCCGGGCGCGAGCGATCTCACCCCTCGACGACATCCGAAGGATCGGCTCCGGCGGCGAACCGGCGCACGTTCTCCAGCGCCGCCTGGGCGATGCGCAACATCGACTCGCGGGTGACGCCACCGGCGTGCGGGGACAGCGCCACGTTGGGCGCGCGCAGCAGCGGCAGGTCGGCGGGCGGCGGCTCCGGGTCGAAGACGTCGAGGCCCGCCCCGCCCAGCCGCCCGTCGGTGAGCGCCCGCGCCAGCGCGTCCTGGTCGACCAGGGCACCGCGCGAGGTGTTCACCAGGATCGCGGTCGGCTTCATCAGCTTGAGCCTGCGCTCGTCGACCAGGTGCCGGGTGGCGTCGGTCAGCGGCAGCTGGAGCGAGACGTAGTCGGACTCCGCGAGCAGGTCGTCGAGCTCCATCCGCGCCGCGACGCCGTACTCGTTCATCACGTCCACGGGCACGGGAGTCCTGGTGTTGACCACGATCCGCATGTCGAAGGCGCGCGCCCGCCTCGCCAGCTGCTTGCCGATCGCGCCGAAGCCGACGATGCCCAGCGTCTTGCCGAACAGCTCGGTGATGCTGAACTGCAAGCGCGGCAAGGCCCAGTCGCCCTCGCGCAGCGCCTCGTGCCCGGGGATGAGCTGCTTGGCCAGCGCGAGCATCAGCGTCATCGTCTGCTCCGCGACGTCCTGCGCCTCCGCCGACGTGGAGCCGATGTTGCACACCCGCACGCCCTTCGCCGCCGCGGCGGCCGTGTCCACGTAGTCGAACCCGTGGCTGGCGCACTGGATCAGCCGCAGGTCCTCGGCGGCGGCGATGTGCTCGGCGCCGATCGGGGCGAGCGCGGTGATGATCACCTCGGCCTCGCGCAGCGCCTCCGGGTCGGCGCCCGGCTCCTCGACCGGGGTGGCGTCGAAGCCCGGCCCGAGCGCGGCCGCGAACATCCCGCCGAGCTTGCCCCCGCCCATGTGCGGGGGCATCACGATCAGAACCTTCGTCACGGTGTCTCCATGAGCGTGTGCCGACCGAGGTCGGCGAGCGAACGGTTTCCGGACAGTCCGAGGGTGAGGTCGAAGTCGGCCAGCACTCCGCGCAGCACGTGCCGCACGCCCTCCTCGCCACCGTGCGCGAGGCCGTAGACCCAGGGGCGGCCGAGCAGAACCGCCTTGGCGCCCAACGAGATCGCCTTGATCACGTCCGCGCCGGTGCGCACGCCGGAGTCGAAGAACACGTCGACCCGATCCCCGACCGCCTCGGCGATCGCGGGCAGCGCGTCCAGCGCGGCCACCGCGCCGTCGACCTGGCGCCCACCGTGGTTGGACACGATGATCCCGTCCATCCCAGCGTCCACGGCCAGCCGCGCGTCGTCCGGGTGCAGGATGCCCTTCAGCGCGATCGGCCCGTCCCAGTGCTCGCGCAGGAAGGCCAGCCGGTCCCAGTTCTTGTCGACGCCGGTGAACATCTGCACCCAGCGCAGTACCGCGGAGTTGCGGTCCTCCTCGGGGGTTTGGGCGAGCAACGCCCGGAAAGCGGGGTCGGAGAAGGGGATCGCGGTCCCGATGCCGCGGATGAACGGCAGGTACGACTGGTCGAGGTCCTGCGGCCGCCACGCCAGGGTCCAAGTGTCCAAAGTAACCACGAGCGCGGTGTAGCCACTGCGCTTGGCGCGCTCCAGGATGCTGATGGTGACGTCGTCGTCGTTCGGCCAGTAGAGCTGGTACCAGCGCTCGCCGTCCCCGCTCGCCTCGGCGACCTCCTCGATGGAGTACGACGACGCCGTCGAGAGCACGATCGGCACGCCCAGCTCGGCCGCCGCCGCCGCGGTGGCGAGTTCGCCTTCCGGGTGCACGATCGACTGCACGCCGATCGGCGCGAGCAGCACCGGCGCGGCGAGTTCTGCGCCGAGGACCGTCGTGCGCAGATCGCGATCGGTGGCGTCGGCGAGCATCCGCGGCACGATCCGCCAGCGGTCGAACGCCTCGCGGTTGGCCCGCACGGTCGCGCCGGAGCCGGCCCCGCCCGCCACGTAGCCGAACGGGCCGGGCTCCAGCAGTTCGCGCGCGACGGCCTCAAGGGCGGTCGGGTCGGTGGTGAACGGGGGCACGACGCCGGCGAGGCCCTGGAGGTAGATCTCGGACTGGTAGGTCCCGAACTGAGCAGGCACCGCGGTCCTCCGTTCCCTGGACTGTCCCGTTCAGTCTTCGCGGGTGGAGCCGGGGGTGTCCACGTTCCGGGGCCTCACGTTGGTGCCGTCGATTTTGTGCACGTGCACAAATGCTCAGCACATCACCGCGCAGAGCGCGTCGCAGATGCCCGGCACCTTGCAGACCTTGCCGCACACCTGGTCGCAGACCCCGGCCCGCTCGGCGGGCTGAGCGCACCTCGGCGCGGCGGACGCGGGTGCCACCCCGGCGGCCACCAGGACGGCAGCGCACAGCAATGCCTTCATCGTCATCGCCTCCTCGGCGGCGAAGCTAGCCGCGATCCGCCTTGCCATCAGCGGTTTTCCTCCGGACGAGCGAAGGACGTCACCGGTGTGGCTAAGGTCGCGGCATGAGCGACCCCGGCCTGCGGCTGATGGCGAGGATCAGCACGTCCTTGCTGCCGAAGGTGCCGGAGCTGTCCGAGGAGCTGTGCGACCGGGTGTGGGCCGCGGAGTCGGAGATCTCCGCCGCGATCACCCTCTCCCGGGCTGACCTGTTGCGGACCTGCGTTGTGCACCTGACCCAGATCCTCGGACAGCTCGGTTCGGCGGAGCCGCTCGATCTGCGCGTGCCGGTGGAGAACGGCCGCGAGCGCGCGTTGCAGGGCATCCCGCTGCCCGCGGTGCTGCACGGCTACCGCATCGGCACCCAGTACATCTGGTCGAAGCTGCGCGAGGAGGCGGATCGGATCGGCGAGCGGGCGCGCGCGGCGCTGCTGGACCACGCCGACGAACTGTGGCTCGGCCTGGACCGCTACTCCGAGGCGTTCCAGGAGTCCTACCGCCGCACCGTGGCGGAGCGAGCCCGGCGATCCGACCAGGAACGGGCCGCGCTGCTGCACGTGCTGCTGACCGGGACGACGGACCCCGGGCGCCTGGCCGAGGCGGCGGAGGGCCTGGCGCTACCGCGCATCGGCCGCTTCCGCGTGGTCGTGGCCGATCCCGAGGGCGAGCTCGACCGCTGCGAACGGCGTCTCCAAGCGGTGGGGGTGCACTCCGTGTGGCGGCACACCGATGACGACCGCGTCGGCGTGCTGTCGCTGCCGAAGACCGATCCGAAGGGCCTGGACGACGCGCTCAGCGGGGGCCGGGTCGGCGTGAGCCCCACCTATGAACGAATCGACGAAACGGTCGCAGCGGTGCGGCTGGCCCGGTTGACCTCGGCGAGCATCGAGCCCGGGGCTGAGGAGGTCCGCCACCACGGTGCCCAGCCGGTCGCGACCCTGGTCGCCGGAGCCGCCGACATCGCGCACGACCTGGCAGGACGCGTGCTCGGCTCGCTGCTGGAGCTACCGGAGCAGGACCGCGCGCTCCTGCTCGACACGGCGTGGCAGTGGTACGAGCACGGCGGCTCGACGACCGAGACGGCGAAAGCGCTGTACTGCCACCGCAACACCATCCGCTACCGGATGCAGCGCATCGAGCAGCTGACCGACCGTTCGTTCGCGGATCCGAGGCACTCGGCCGAACTCTTCGTCGCCCTCCAAGCGCTTCGCCTGCGCTGAGGTTCAGGCGGGGCGGCGGGCCAGCGCGTGCAGGCGGGTGGCGAGGTCGCGCAGCGGTGACCGCGCGGCGGCGGCGAGCTCCAGCTCGGCCAGGGCCTCGGTGGCACCGGGAGTCGCCTCCAGGACCGCGCCGGGCACCAGGTCGCTCAGCACGCCGTGGCCCTGCAACACCTCGACGTCCAGGCCCCCGCCGTCCAACAGCTCCGCGAGGCCGTCGAGGTCGAAGCGGCGCAGCAGCGGGTCGGCCGCGCCGACCCGGCCGTCCGGATCGTCGAGCAGGTGCCGCGCGTCCGTGAGCCGCCCGGCGAGGGCTCGGCCCAGCACCGCGGCGTAGCGGTTGGCGACCAGCACCGAGACCACTCCGCCGGGGCGCAGCGCGGCGGTCATCGCGGCGACGGCGAGGCGGACGTCGTCCACGACCTCCAGCACCCCGTGCGCGAGCACCACGTCGGCGCCACCCGTGGGGGCCAGCTCGCCCAGTGCGGGCATCGTCGCCGAAGACCCGCTCGCGGGGTCGAGCATGGATTCCGTGTCGCCTTGGACACCGATGACCAGGTCGGCGACCCCGGCCTCCTTGGCCCTGCGGTGCAGCGTGGCCAGCGCGTTCGGGCTCGGCTCGATCACGGTCACCCGGCAGCCCTGTTCGGCGAGCGGAACGGCCCACACGCCGCTGCCCCCGCCAACGTCCAGCACTTCCGGGGCCGCGCCCCTGCGTTGCCGCGCCGCCTGGAGCTCGGCGTCCAGCACGCGGTGCACTGCGTCAGGTCGCATGACCGGAAAGCCTAATCGAGCACACCGCCCGGTTGTGTCAGGCCGTAGGCTTCACGCGTGCATACGGTGGCAGTGCTGAGCCTCAAGGGTGGTGTTGGCAAGACGACCGTGGTGTTGGGCCTGGCTTCGGCGGCCTTGCGACGCGGAGTCCGCACCCTGGTGGTCGACCTCGACCCCCAGTGCAACGCCACATCGGCGCTTGAGCCGGAGGAGACCGAGGCCAGCCTCTACGACGTCCTGGAGAACCCGACCCGCTCGACACTGCGCGCCGCCATCGCGCCGAGCGGCTGGGGTGAGGAGATCGACGTCCTCGTCGGCACCGAGGACGGAGAGGTCCACAACGACCACGACCCCGGCGTGAAGCAGCTGCACCGGCTCGCCGACGCGCTGGCCAAGGTCAACGGCCTGTTGACCGAGGACGAGCTGCCCTACCAGGTGGTGCTGCTGGACTGCCCGCCCTCGCTGGGCAGGCTCACCCGTTCCGCCCTGGTCGCGGCCGACCGCGCGCTGCTGGTCACCGAGCCGACGATCTTCGCCGTCTCCGGGGTGCAGCGCGCCTTCGAGGCGGTGCAGGACGAGCGGGCGGACAGCAACCCGGAACTCCAGCCCCTCGGCGTGGTGGTCAACCGCGTCCGCCCGCGCTCGCACGAGCACCAGTTCCGCATCAACGAGCTGCGCGACATCTTCGGGCCGCTGGTGATGCCGGTGTCGCTGCCGGACCGCCTCGCGGTGCAACAGGCGCAAGGAGCGTGCACACCCATCCACCAATGGGGTACCCCAGGGGCACGCGAGGTCGCGCTGGCGTTCAACCTCCTGCTGGCGCGCGTGCTGAGGTCCGCCCGGGGCCGCCGCAAGGAGCAGGACCTGCAGGACCTGGAGGAACTGGAGGCGGAGGCGGAGGCGTGACAGGCACGATGTTCCTCACCTACCTGGCCACCGCGTTGCTGGTGGTGATCACACCTGGGCTGGACACGATGCTCGTGCTGCGCCAGGTCGTGACCGGGGGTCGGCGCGGTGGCCTGGCCACGTCGATCGGCGTCTCCATGGGCAGCCTGGTGTGGGGGACCGCGAGCGTGCTGGGCATCACCGCCCTGCTCACCGCGTCCCAGTTCGCCTATGACGTGCTGCGCTACGCCGGTGCGGGCTACCTGGTCTGGCTGGGCGCCTCCGCGCTGTGGAAGTCACGCCGTCGTCGGACCCCGGCGAGTGTTCAGGAGGCCGCTCCCGCGACCAGCGTGTGGGGTTCGCTGCGCGCGGGCCTGCTGACCAACCTGCTCAACCCGAAGGTCGGCGTGTTCTACCTGAGCCTGCTGCCCCAGTTCCTGCCCACCACGGGGAACACCACGGGTTGGGCGGCGCTGCTGATCGTCGTGCACGCGGGCTCCGGTCTGCTGTGGCTGTTCGGCGTCGTGTGGCTGGCCACGCGGGCGAAGCGGCTCCTCGCCCGGGAGCGCGTCCGGCGGTGGCTGGACCGGACCACCGCAGCGGTGCTGCTCGGCCTCGGCGTGAAGCTGGCTTTCGAGAACCACTGATGCCCGAAGGGGACACGGTCTTCCTCGCAGGCAAGCGGCTCAACGAAGCCCTTGCCGGACAACGATTGCAGCGAGGCGAGCTACGCCACCCCCGACTGTCCACTGTGGACCTCGCGGGGCGCGTGGTGCTCGGCGTGCACCCCGTCGGCAAGCACCTGTTCTTCCGCTTCGACGATTCGCGGAGCTTGCACACGCACTTCCGCATGGACGGTTCGTGGCACCTCTACGCGCCCGGCCAACGCTGGCGCGGCCCCGGCCACCAGGTGCGCGCGATCCTCTCGACATCGCGCCGCGTCGCGGTCGGTTTTCGCCTGCACGACATGGAACTCCTTGCCACCGCTGAGGAATCCCGTCTCGTCGGCCACCTCGGCCCCGATCTGCTCGATCCTTCGTGGAGCCCCGCGCACGAGGCCGAGGCCGTGCGCAGGCTGACCGCCGACCCTTCGCGCGAACTGGGCCTGGCGTTGCTCGACCAGCGCGTGATGGCGGGCGTCGGAAACCTCTACAAGGCCGAGGTCTGCTTCATGCTCGGCGCGTCCCCCTGGGCTCCTGTGTCCACTGTGGACGCTCAGCGAGTGGTTCTCCTGGCACGAAAACTGTTGCTGCGCAACGCTCTGCGCCCCGAGCAGTCCACCACCGGCGAACTCGCCCGAGGACGGCAGCACTGGGTGTACGAACGCGGTGGCCGCCCCTGCCGCCGCTGCGCCACTCCCATCCGCCGCACCATGCAAGGCAGCGGCGTAGAACAACGCAGCACCTACCACTGCCCCACCTGCCAACCCAGGTAGCACAGTCTTCAAGTCCTACAAACCCCACCTGAAACCGTCTCAAACCGCCCCCAACCCCGGACTGGTGCCGGAGTTGGGGGTACTTGAAGACGAGGGAACCCGGCGGACGCACGCGCGCGCCCGCGTGAGGCTCTGCGGTGGGGAGGGGGCCGCCCCCATGGACGCTCAGTCGGCGGAGAGAGCGGGGTTTGCGGAGGTTGCTGAGGCAGCGCCTGCTGCCGAATCGGACGAGGCACCGCTATCGTGTTCTCGTGGCCACCCCCGCGATGCACTTCCCGCCTGATCCGCCGGACACCAGTCCGCGCGCGATCCGCGCGGCGCTGCTTCCGGAAGAAGTGGACGCTTTCGACGCCGACTACCGCCACGCGCTCAAGACCGCCGCTGAGGCGCTCAGCCTGGACGAACTGCGTCAGACACTGGAGCACTGGCACCGCATCGCGCGCATGACTCAGCTCGATCCGGCGGCGCACCGAAGGATGCTCCAGCGGGCCGACCGGACCCTGCGAACCGGCGAACCCCAGCCGGGCAGCGTGTCTGCGGACCAGGTGAAGGCCCTGCTCCGGGAGCGACTGGGCCTGTAGGTGTACCGCGTCGAAACTGACGGCGAGGCGATGGAGCAGATCGTCCTGCAATAGAACGAATCCTGACGGCTCTTAGGCCACGCATCACCTCTTACTGCCCCACCTGTAAGGCAGTCTTCAAGTCCTACAAACCCCACCTGAAACCGTCTCAAACCGCCCCCAACCCCGGACTGACGCCGGAGTTGGGGGCGGTTTGAGACCGTTTGGGCGGGGGTCGGGGGTACTTGAAGACGGGGGAACCCCGGGCGGAGCGGGGCTAGTCGGCGGGTGGGGTGGGGGTTTTGCGGAGGTTGCTGAGGCCGCGCATCACGGGGTGCAGCACGATGATCATCAGGGAGCCCCAGGCGATGCCGCCGATGGTGGCGCCGAAGACGGTCAGGGTCAGGTTGCCGATGCCCGCGACCAGGGCGACCCCGCCGACCATCAGGTTCACCGGATCGGTGAGGTCGATCTTGTTCTCCATCCAGATCCGCACGCCCACCAGGCCGATCAGGCCGAACAGGACCATCGAGGCCCCGCCGAGCACGCCGGTCGGGATGGTGCTCACCAGCGCGCCGAACTTCGGCGAGAAGGCCAGCAGCAGCGCGGTCACCGCGGCGATCATGTACGCGGCGGTGGAGAAGACCCGGTTGGCGGCCATCACACCGATGTTCTCCGCGTAGGTCGTGGTGCCGCACCCGCCGCCGGAGCCGGCCAGCGCGGTGGCCAGGCCGTTGCCGATGAGCACGTCACCGGCGCTGCCGTCGAGGTTGCGGCCGGTCATCGCCGCCACCGCCTTGACGTGGCCCAGGTTCTCGGCGACCAGCACGATCACCGCGGGGAGCATGCTGAGCACGATCTCCGGCTGGAACTCCGGCGCCGCGAACGGCGGCATGCCGATCCAGTCCGCGGAGTGCACGGCCGCCATCCGCACCGGGTCCAGGTTGCCGGACAGCGCCGCGAGCACCCAGCCGATCACCACCCCGATCAGCACCGCGATCCGGGACAGGAACCCGCGCAGCAGCGCGGTGGCCAGCAGCACGGCCAGCAGGGTGAGCGCGGCCAGGCCGGGCTGGGTGTTGAACGACTTCACCGCGTCCGGGGCCAGGTGGAAGCCGATCAGGATGACCACCGCGCCGGTCACCACCGGCGGCATGATCGACTCGACCAGGCGGGCGCCGAGCGCCTTCACCGCGACGCCGACCATGGTGATCAGCACGCCGGAGATCAGCAGCCCGCCGGTGCGCCCGCCGACCGGGGCGGCCTCGCTGGCCATCAGCGGCGCCACGTAGGTCTGCGAGGAGCCGAGGTAGCAGGGCACCCGGTTGCGGGTGATCACCAGGAACAGCAGCGTGCCCAGGCCGGAGAACAGCAGCGCGGTGGTCGGCTCCAGGCCGGTGAGCAGCGGGACCAGCAGGGTGCCGCCGAACATGGTCACCGCGTGCTGCAGGCCGAAGCTGATGGTGCGCGGCCAGGTCAGTCGCTCGTTCGGAGCGACGCTGTCTCCCTCCGCGAGGTGGCGGCCGTCGCCGTGCACCGTCCACAACGCCACAAAGACCCCTCCAACGCGGGATTGAGCAGCAGCGACGAGTAATACCGACACTCCGCTGAGAAGCGCAACGGTAGCACCGTATGTAATCAAAACGAGATAGGGGCAGGATTCGCGAAAGGAGCGGCGATCGTGCAGGTCAGGGGCTTAGAACGGACCCCGGCCCGAGGCGAGTTCACGTAGTGCGGCGGCCAGTCCGGCCAACCGGTCGGTGGCGTCGTCCAGCGCGTGCATCGGCCGCATGGTGGTACTCGCGGCAACAGCCTTGCCTGCGGCGGCGACCAGTCCGCGGTAACCCTCGACGCCCTCAACCAGTTCGTGCAGCAGCCGGGCGACGGCGGCGTCCAGCCCGGCGCGCTCGTGGGCGGGAGCGACGTCCCTGGCCTGCTCGACGGCGCGCAGCTGGGCCGTGACCTCGCGGATCGCCGCGGCGGCCTCGGCAGCGATCGCCCTGGACTCGCCGACGGTCTCCAGCGGGACCGGCGGGACGCCGTTGCGCGGCGTGGCGAGCTGGGTCAGCAGATCGGCCAGCAACGCCTCGGCCTCGGCCAGCTCGCGCATCGGACCGCGGGCGGCGGAGGAGGAAGGGGGGAGCGGGGGCGGCGGGGCCGCGACCTCCGGGAGCGGGGTCTTGTGCAGCTTGTAGGAGCGCACCCCGGCGGAGGTGGCCGCGGCCGCGCTGAGCACGGAGACCGTGCCCAGCGCCGCTTCGGACAACTCCAGGCCGGGGTCGCCACCGACGAAGAACGCCACCACGCCCGCGGCTGCGGCGAGCGTGGTGCGGAACCAGATCCTGCGCACCGACCGCTTGCGCTGGCGGATCATCTTGGCGCGGGGATCGCGCCAGGCCGAGAGCTTGCGTTGGACGCCGTCGACCACGTCGCCGGCACCGCGCAGGTGCTTGGTCAGCTCGCCGCTGTTGCGCAGCTGCTTCACCACGAGCTCGCCTAACTTGTTGAGCTCGTCCCGTCCCGACGCCACCGCGGCCTCAGCCCTGCTGCGGGTTCTGCGGCAGCTGGGTGGTGGCCTGGTTCGGGGCGGGGGCCGGAGCCGCCGCCTGCTGGCCACCGGTCACCTGCGGGGTGGCCGAACCACCGCGCATGGAGGCGCGGATCTGCTCGAGGCGCGAGGCACCCGCGAAGTCCGCGGTGGACTGCTGGACCTCCAGCATCCGGCCCTGCACCGAGTTCTTGGCGAGCTCGGTCTGGCCGAGCGCGGTGGAGTATCGGCGCTCGATCTTCTCCCGCACCTCCTCCAGCGAGGGGGTGTTGCCCGGCGCGGCCAGCTCGCTCATCTGCCGCAGCGAGCTGGAGACCTGCTCCTGCATCTTGGCCTGCTCCAGCTGGCTGAGCAGCTTGGTGCGCTCGGCCAGCTTCTGCTGCAGCACCATGGCGTTGCGCTCGACGGCCTGCTTGGCCTGCGCCGCCGCCTGGATCGCCTGGTCGTGCAGGCTCTTCAGGTCCTCGACCGACTGCTCGGCGGTGACCAGCTGGGTGGCGAAGGCGGTCGCGGTGTCCTCGTACTGCCGCGCCTTCTCCTCGTCCCCGGAGGCCCGCGCCTGGTCGGCGAGCACCAGCGCCTGCCTGGCGGATGCCTGCAGCTTCTCGACCTCGCCGAGCTGGCGGTTGAGCTTCATCTCCAGCTGGCGCTGGTTGCCGATGACGGCGGCCGCCTGCTGGGAGAGGGCCTGGTGCTGGCGCTGAGCCTCCTCGATGGCCTGCTGAATCTGCACCTTCGGGTCGGCGTGCTCGTCGATCTTCGACGAGAACGCCGCCATCAGGTACTTCCAGAACTTCACGAACGGATTGGCCATCTCCTCCGCCTGCCTTCTTCGTGCGACCCTGCCGCGGCCCAGCCCCGTGACTACGCCCCATGACCAGGCGTTCACCCGGTGCTGACATCCATCGTGTCAGGTGCTCGTCCCGGCTTCCACCGGCCCCCGCGGATATCAGGGTCGAGCCTGACGCGATTCAGGGATCAACCCCCGGACGCCCATTCTCACCCTAGGGGCGAGCGCGTTGGAGCGGTTCGGGGGTTTTCCCAGCTGTGACCTGATCAGGCCGCTACGACGACACCACGGGGAGCGGAGTTGGTGATCTTCGTGGTCAGGTGGGTCCGCAACACCGGCTGCAGCCTCAGGTCGGAGAGGTCGTTGCCGACGATCGCGGGCACCAGCGAGCCCGCGTCGACCACGCCCCGGTCCGCCCTGGCCTCGGCCCCGACCGGGACCTTCGGCTCCGGCTTGGCCTGCGAGGGCGCCGGGATGGTCACCGGTTCGCCCGCGCGGATGTCGGCGGCCACCTCACCGAGGAGGTCCGACAGCGGCAGGTCCAGCGCACCGCAGATGGCGGCCAGCAGTTCGCTGGAGGCCTCCTTGCGCCCGCGCTCGACCTCGGAGAGGTATCCCAGGCTCACCCGGGCGGAACGCGAAACCTCTCGAAGAGTACGGCGTTGGTCGGTGCGGGCCCGGCGCAGCCGGTCCCCCAGCGCCTCCCTCAGCAGCACGGTCATCGCGTGCCTCCCTTCACACTGCCAGCCCGGGCCTCACGGCCGTGGCGACCACGTTACCCAGCGTTCCCGACACCGGAAGAACGTAATGCGGCTCGTCCGCCAAGGGCGAACGTTATCCAGTCCGCTGATGTCGGCGTGCGGTTACCCCGATCAGGTCATGACGTGGCCAGCGAGCACTGCCAGTGCGGAGTCTCGGGACGCCGCACGCACCGCGTGCCTGTCCCCCTCACAACGCAGGGTGACCACACTTGGTTCCCGGTCCGCGTGCGCGAGGCCGATGTACACCGTTCCTGGAGGTACGCCGTCCTGCGGGTCCGGCCCGGCGACCCCGGTCAGGCCGATCCCCCACGTCGCGCCGCACCGCAGCCGCGCCCCTTCGGCGAGCTGGGCGGCCACCTCCGGGTGCACCGCGCCGTGCTCGGCGAGCAGGTCCGCGTCCACCCCGGCGAGGGATGCCTTCAGGTCGGTCGCGTAGACGATCAGCCCGCCGCGCACCACGACACTGGAACCGGGGACGTCGGTCAACGCGGCGCACACCAGTCCCGCCGTCAGCGACTCCGCGGTCGCGACGGTCTCCCCTCGCGCGCGCAGGGCGGCGACGAGTTCAGTGCAGTTCACGCTCACGGGCACCCGCCCTCAGCCGAAGCGCCTGGACGATGTAGTCGAAGCCGGTGACCACCGTGACGATGACCGCGGCGCCCATCATCGTCCACAGCAACGGGTTGAACGCGCTGGGCAGCATCGGCAGGTAGAGCCCGATCGCCAGGATCTGCAGCAGCGTCTTGAGCTTGCCGCCGCGGCTGGCCGGGATCACGCCGATCCTGATCACCCAGAACCGCAGCAGCGTGATGCCCAGCTCGCGGGTCAGGATCGTGATGGTCACCCACCACGGCAGGTCGCCGAGCACGCTCAGGCCGACCAGGGCGGCCCCGGTCAGCGCCTTGTCCGCGATCGGGTCGGCGATCTTGCCGAAGTCGGTGACCAGGCCGTAGCGCCGGGCCACGCTGCCGTCGATCCGGTCGGTGATCGAGGCGAACGCGAACACGCCGAAGGTCACCCACCGCCAGTACTGGTCGTGGCCGCCGCCGGTGAACAGGGTGACCAGGAAGACCGGCACCAGCGCCAGCCGCAACATGGTCAGCAGGTTGGCGATGTTCAGCAGCGGCACGGGTGTGCCCGCGGCGGGCTCACCTCCGCGACTCACGCCGAGATCCCCGGCACGATCTCCAGCGGCTCGACGACCAGGTCCACACCCTCGGCCGCGATCACCTTGGCGCGCACCAGCATCCCGACCTCAAGATCCTGAACAGAGAGGACGTCCTCGCCTGTGCCGATGCTCGACCCTGCAAGCAGGTCTTCGGTGAAGACGCACTCGCCGTCAACCTCAGGGGCCTGGTGCTCGGCACGGCCGGTGCAGTCGGACTCCTCGTCGGCCAGCTGCTCGACCAGGACGAGGACCTCCTCGCCGACGCGCTCCTCGGCGCGCTGCGTGGTCAGCTGCTCGGCCAGCGCGGAGATCCGGGCGACGCGCTCGTTCACCTCGTCCTCGGAGAGCTTGCCGTCCAGCTCCAGCGCCTCGGTGCCGTCCTCGTCGGAGTAGCCGAACACACCGATGGCGTCGAGGCGGGCGCCGGTCAGGAAGCGCTCCAGCTCGGCGAGGTCGTCCTCGGTCTCCCCGGGGAACCCGACGATGACGTTGGTGCGCGCGCCCGCGGTGGGCGCCTGCTCGCGGATCTGCTCCAGCAGCGCCAGGAACGAGTCGGTGGAGCCGAAGCGGCGCATCCGGCGCAGCACGCGCTCGCTGGAGTGCTGGAAGGACAGGTCGAAGTACGCGGCGACGCCAGGCGTGCCCGCGATCGCCGAGACCAGACCCGGGCGGGTCTCCGCGGGCTGGAGGTAGGAGACGCGCACGCGGTCGATCCCGGGCACGGCGGCCAGCCGCGGCAGCAGCTTCTCCAGCGCGCGCAGATCGCCGAGGTCCTTGCCGTAGGAGGTGGAGTTCTCGCTGACCAGGAACACCTCGCGGACGCCCTGCGAGGCCAGCCAGGCCGCCTCGGCGACCAGCTCGTCGGCGGGCCGCGAGACGAAGGAGCCGCGGAAGGACGGGATGGCGCAGAACGAACAGCGGCGGTCGCAGCCGGAGGCGATCTTCAACGGCGCCACCGGGGAGTCGTCGAGGCGCCTGCGGTTGGCGCTGACCACGCCGGGCACCCAGCCGTGGCCGGGAACCGACACGTCGGAGGTCGCCTTGGGGCGCTCGACCGGGCTGATCGGCAGCAGGGTGCGGCGGTCCACCGGCACGTGCGAGGTGACCTCGCGGCCCGCCACCACGTCGTCCAGCCGCTCGGCCAGGTTCGGGTAGTGGTCGAAGCCGAGCACCGCGTCGGCCTCGGTGAGGTTGTCGGCCAGCTCCTTGCCGTAGCGCTCGGCGAGGCAGCCGACGGCGACGACCTTCGCGCCGGTGTCGGAGGCCGCGAGCAGCGTGTCCACCGAGTCCTTCTTCGCCGACTCGACGAAGCCGCAGGTGTTGACCACGACGACGTCGGCTTCGGCGTCCGGGTCGACCAGTTCCCAACCTCCCGCGCCCAGCCTTCCGGCCAGCTCCTCGGAGTCGACCTCGTTGCGGGCGCAGCCCAAGGTCAGCAGTGCGACACGGCGGGAAGACGAGGGTGCAGACACGCCGGTCAGGGTAACCGCCCGCACTGACTCCCTCTGACCACGCCACTCCTTATCACTGGGCGAATGGAGATCAGGGGCAGGCGTAGGCTGCTGACGTGTCGACCGATCCGGAGGATTCCGGGGTCACCGTCCGCCGAGCCAGGACGAGTGACGTTCCCGCGATGAAGGCGCTCGCGGACAAGTACGCGGGCGTGCTGCTGGACAAGGACCTGGTCACCCTCTACGAGGACGTGCAGGAGTTCTGGGTCGCCACCGACTCCACCGGCCTCCTCGGCTGCGGCGCGCTGCACGTGCTGTGGGAGGACCTCGCCGAGATCCGCACCATCGCGGTCGACCCGGCGGCGCGCGGCAAGCGCATCGGCCACCGCATCGTCAGCAGGCTGCTCGACGTCGCCGAGGAGCTGGGGCTGAGCCGGATCTTCGTGCTGACCTTCGAGACGGGGTTCTTCGGCTCGCACGGGTTCGTGGAGATCGACGGGACGCCGGTCACCCCGGAGGTCTACGAGGAGATCCGCCGCTCCCCCGACGTCGGTGTCGCGGAGTTCCTCGACCTGCCCTACGTCAAGCCGAACACGCTCGGTAACTCGCGGATGCTGCTGATGCTGGCCGACCGCGTGCGCGATCGTTAGGAATCGTTCCCCATTCGGAGCTGTTCTCGCAGCTCATCCTTGCCGTACCAACATGGGTGTGCGCATCTGTGCGCCCGGGTACGGAGGGAGACCACGATGAGGACTTCACGAGGCTTCCGGCGGCTGGCGCGCGGCGTCACCGCAGTGATCACCCTGGTGCTGGCCTTCGTCGTCGGCGCGGGTTCCGCGCAGGCGATCGACGTCCGCGCGGTCACCGACGACTACATGTTCACCAAGTCCCTCGCCGAGTTCGGCCAGATCCGGCTGGAGCGGCCCTACGAGGGCGAGCTGGACTGGTCGACCGACGGCTGCACCCTGGCCCCCGACCGGCCGTTCGGCTTCCAGGTGCTGCCCGCCTGCCACCGGCACGACTTCGGCTACGGCAACTACAAGTGGCAGGGACGGTTCGACTCGGGGAACCGGCTGCGGATCGACAACAAGTTCCGCGACGACATGTATCTCATCTGCGGCGGGAACTGGGGGTGCCGCCGAGTCGCCGACATCTACTACTACGCGGTGCGCGCATTCGGCGGGAGCGGAAGCACCGCGGACGCTCTTAACCGAAGCGATGTGAAGGCCGCCGCGAGAGCCGCGGCACGGCTCTAGTCGGGATCACGTTTTGGCAACCCACAGAAAAGAGGGACAGGGGTTGCCAAAACGTTCCGGACACGGCCTGTACAGCGGCTTACACCATCAGTGTGATTGGTGACTCACCCCAACGGCCTAGCGAATGAGGGCTCTGGCCGAATAGTAGGACAAACGGCCCAGCGGCAAACGGCGCACGACTTCCGTCGTTACAAAAAACGATCAACAAACGGTTGTCGAATCTTGTTCAGGATTTTTTAGAGCGCGCTACCGATCGCGGCCCGCGCCAGGTAGGAATCATCGTGTTATCTACCTCACCCTGCCGAGGAGAGACTTCATGACCGGTTCCATCCGCTCCGCCGCCAGGGGCACCCTCGTGGCCACCGCGCTGGCCATGGGCGTCACCATGGGCGCGGGGACCGCACAGGCGGTCGACATCAGGGCGGTCACCGACCAGTACCTGTTCAGCTACTCGCTGAGCCAGTTCGAGAACACCAGGAACCAGAAGCCGTACGCGAACCAGCTGGACTGGTCCTCGGACGCCTGCTCCTGGTCGCCGGACAAGCCGGTCGGCTTCAACTTCAAGCCCGCCTGCCACCGGCACGACTTCGGCTACCGCAACTACAAGAAGCAGAGCCGGTGGAACGCCGACGCCAAGCTGCGGGTCGACAACAACTTCAAGAGCGACCTGTACGGCATCTGCGGGTCCAACTGGGCCTGCAAGCGGATCGCCGACCTCTACTACGCGGCCGTCCGCAAGTGGGGCACCTGATCCCCACCGCGCTCGAAGGCCCACCCGGCTCCCTGCCCGGGTGGGCCTTCTTCACGTCCAAGCCCTGGTCAGGGGCGTATCATGGGTGCATGCACGCCACCCACCCGCGCACCCGATCGGTCCGCGAGGTGGTCTAGAGAACCCCGTTTCGTACTCATAACGGGAAAGAGAGCGCTCCCCTGAACCGCTATGAGTACGAAACGGGGTTTTGGCGACGCCGGCGGACGTTGAGGGGGACTGGGAGGGATGGGCGGACGAGTGGCTAGTCGTCGTCGATCGGGCCGCCGCCGCGGATGGAGTAGAGGACCGAGTCCAGCTCGTCCGGCTTGACCAGCACCTCGCGCGCCTTCGAGCCCTCCGAGGGGCCGACGACGCCGCGGTTCTCCATCAGGTCCATCAGCCTGCCCGCCTTGGCGAAGCCGACGCGCAGCTTCCGCTGCAGCATCGAGGTGGAGCCGAACTGGCTGGTCACCACGAGCTCCACCGCCTGGACGAGCACGTCGAGGTCGTCGCCGATGTCCGGGTCGATCTCTTTCTTCTCGCCCGCCTTGGCCGCGGTGACGCCGTCGGTGTACTCCGGCTCCGCCTGCTCCTTGGTGAAGGCGACCACCGTGTTGATCTCGTCGTCGCCGATGTAGGCGCCCTGCACGCGGACCGGCCGCGAGGCGCCCATCGGCAGGTACAGGGCGTCGCCCATGCCGATCAGCTTCTCCGCGCCCGGCTGGTCGAGGATGACCCGCGAGTCGGTCAGCGAGGACGTGGCGAAGGCCAGCCGGGACGGCACGTTGGTCTTGATCAGGCCGGTGACCACGTCCACCGAGGGCCGCTGGGTGGCCAGCACCAGGTGGATGCCCGCGGCCCGGGCCTTCTGGGTGATCCGGACGATCGCGTCCTCGACGTCGCGGGGCGCGGTCATCATCAGGTCGGCCAGCTCGTCGACGATCGCCAGGATGTAGGGGTACGGGCGGTACTCCCGCTCCGAGCCCGGTGGCGCGGTGATCTCCCCGGACTTGACCTTGCGGTTGTAGTCGTCGATGTGCCGGACCCGGTTGACCTGCATGTCCTGGTAGCGCTGCTCCATCTCCTCGACCAGCCAGGCCAGCGCGGCCGCGGCCTTCTTCGGCTGGGTGATGATGGGCGTGATCAGGTGCGGGATGCCCTCGTAGGGCGTCAGCTCGACCATCTTCGGGTCGATCAGGATCATCCTGATCTCCTCCGGGGTGGCCCTGGACAGCAGCGAGACCAGCATCGAGTTGACGAAGCTGGACTTGCCGGAACCGGTGGAGCCCGCGACCAGCAGGTGCGGCATCTTCGCCAGGTTCGCGGTGACCATGTGGCCCTCGATGTCCTTGCCGAGGCCGATCACCAGCGGGTGGTTGTCGTTGAGCGCGGTGCCGGACTTGAGCACGTCGCCGAGGCGGACCATCTCACGGTCGCTGTTGGGCACCTCGATGCCCACGGCCGACTTGCCCGGGATCGGCGCCAGCAGCCGCACGTTGTCGGTGGCCACCGCGTAGGCGATGTTCTTGGTCAGCGCGGTGATCTTCTCGACCTTCACGCCGGGGCCGAGCTCGACCTCGTAGCGGGTCACGGTCGGGCCCCTGGTGAAGCCGGTGACCTGGGCGTCGATGGAGAACTGCTCCAGCACGCCGGTGATCGCCTCGATCATCGCGTCGTTGGCGCGGCTGCGGGCCTTCGGCGCCTCGCCCGCGGTCAGCAGCGTCATCGGCGGCAGCTTGTAGTCGCCCTCGACGGCGCGGGTCATCGTCATCTTGGCCGGTGCCTTGTCGACGACCTGGGGGGTCTCCTTGACCGCCCGCGCGGGCTTGGCGGACTCCCTGGGCACGTCGTCCAGGCTGAGCTGGTCGTCCTCGGCCGGGACCGCGGCCTGGCGCCGCCGGGAGGGCTTGCGCAACCGCACCGAAGCCGGGTCGACGTCGTCGAAGAGGTCGTCCGCGCCGACGTCCTCGGAACCGTCGTCGTAGGGCTCGCCCTGGGTGAGCGCGCGCAGTCGTCCGGGCACCTCGCGGATCGGGGTCCCGGAGATCAGCAGGCCACCCCGGATCACCAGGAGCAGCAGCAGCGGGACGGTGACCCAGGTGGTCAGCCCGCGGGAGAGCGGATCGCCGATGGCGTAGCCGATCGCGCCGCCGCCGGTCATCCAGCCATCGGAGTTCTGCGGGCGGGCGGTGAAGACGTGCAGCAGCCCGAGCACCGCGAGCGTGAGCAGGATCGAGCCGAGCACGGTCCGCAGCCGCGCCTCGGGAGTCGATTCCCGGACCATCACCGTGATCCCGATGCCGAGCAGCAGCAACGGCAACACCACCGCGCCCGCGCCGATCACGCTGCGCACGGCCCAGTTCACGCCCTCGCCGACCGGACCCCCCGCCTGCCACCACACACCGGCCGCCGAGATCACCGCGACCGCGATGAGCAACAGGCCGACGGTGTCGCGGTGGTGCGCGGAGTCGATCTCCTTGGTGCGCGCGACCGTGCGGGCCATCCCGCCGATGCCCTTGGCGAGCAGGCCCCAGCCCGCGCGCAGCCCTCGGCCGATCGGGTTACCCGTCTTGCGCGGCGCGGGCCGCTTGGCGGGAGTGCGGCTCTTGGCGGCTGGCGGCTTGGACCTGGGTTTGGCCGGTGACCTGCCGGAACTCGAACGTGGCTTGCCGCCGCCCCGGGAGCTGGGGGTCCCTCTCCTCGCCGGAGTCGCACGGTTGGCCATGCCGGACACGGTAGTGGGCCGCACGTCGTGCCCGAAGCCGTCACGCCGTAACGCACCCGACAAATTCGGACTTGGTCGCACACCGGTCGCCGCAGACATGCAATGCTGCCCTCGCCATGGTTTCTTTGCCTTCCACCCCAGAAGACCCGTCAGACCGGCCGGGGCCGCTGCGGCGCCCGCCCCTGCTCTGGCGAATCCTTCTGCGCGCCAACAGGGTCTTCGTCGCGGTCACCGGCAAGCTCGTCGTCACCGGCGAGGTTCCGGAGGAGCTGCGCGGTCAACCGGTGCTCGTCGCCTCCAACCACATCGGGGTCTTCGACGGCTTCGTGCTGGTGGCGGCGTGCCACAAGAAGGGCGTCATCCCGTACCTGATGTCCACCGGCGGCCTGTTCGACGCCCCGGTGGTCGGCTGGGCGTGGCGGACCTGTCGGCACGTCCGGGTGGACCGCGGCGAGAAGACGGTCACCCAGGCCATGGACAACGCCATCGACGCGCTCAACCGCGGCAAGACGCTGGTGATCTACCCCGAGGGTCAGATCTCGCTGGACCCGGGCCTGTGGCCGGAGCGCGGCAAGAGCGGCGCGGCCCGGATCGCCCTCGGCGCGAAGACCCCGGTGCTGCCGGTCAGCCAGTGGGGCGCGCACGAGGCGGTCGTCTGGGGCTCGAAGAACGTCGAGGGCTGGAGCGACTTCAAGCCGCTGATGACCTCGTGGTTCAAGTCGGTCTTCAAGCGCCCGAAGTTCAAGGTGCACTTCGGCCCGCAGGTCCCCTTGGACGACCTGTCCCCCACCACGCCGGGCGACGCCGTGCGCGCCCGCGACCGGATCATGCGCTCCATCGCCACCGGCATGGTCCCGCTGCGCGAGGACGAGCTGGGCGAACCGCGCTTCAAGGACAAGACGCGCCCCATCAAGTCCAAGAGCCCCTGGACGCCGGACAAGCTGTGATGCCCTGAACGGGTCGTTCGGGGCGTTAGATTCCCCGAACGACCCGTTCAGGGAATCTAACGCCCCAAATGCGGCGTTGGCGTGGGGCGGAGCGCTAGTGGTAGCGGGTGATGGCGGGGGTCAGGTCGCCCTGTTTGGCCAGGCCGACTGCCCACAAGCCCCCGTTGCCCGCTGCGGCCAGCCCGCGGACGGAGATGTCGGGGGCGGGGGCGGGGGTCCAGCTCCGAGCGGCGGCGTTCCACCGCAAAGCGACCGTGGCGGTTCCCTTGCCACCGACTGCCCACAGGTCCGCACCGACACGGGCGGCGCCGCGCAGTCGTCCGTCCGCGACGTCCGGGGTCGGCGTGATCGTCCAGCCGCGGCCGTCCCAGCGCATCGCGAACGGGCGCTCCGCGGTGCCCTTCACGCTCCCGCCGACTGCCCACACCTCGTTGGCGTTGTTCGCCGTCAGCCCGGAAACCCACGTGTGCGAGCCCGCGACGCTCGGCGAGTCGATCTTGCGCCACGTGCGGCCGTCCCAGTGCACGACGAGCGTGGCCTGCGTGGCACCGGCGGTGGTGTAGCCCGCCGCCCACACGTTGTCCGGCGCGAGCGCGGCGATGCTGGTCAGCGTGCCCTTGCCGAGCTGCGGCAACGGTTGCCTGCGCCAGCGCGAGCCGTCCCACGCCTGCACGTCGGGCACGCTGTCCTTGATCGAGTCGGGGGTGTTCGCCCCCGCCACCCAGGTGCGGCCCCCGACCGTGGCCAGCGCCTCGGGCACCATCTCGCCCTCCAGCGCGTGCTTGGTCCAGGTGCTGCCGTCCCAGTGGCTCGTCCCGTCGCCCGCCTCCCAGATGTCGTTGGCCGCGGCGACCGCGATGGCCTGCGGGAAGGTCCTGGCGGGCAGCGTGGACTCCTGCGTCCAGGTCCGCCCGTTCCACCGCAGGGCGACGGCCTGGAGGTTCGTGGTGCTGATGAGCCGGTAGCCGAGCGCCCACGCGTCGCGGTCGCTGAGCGCGGCCACGGCGGCGATGTCGCCCTTGTCGATCGGGACGGGGGTGCGGGTCCAGCTCGCCGGCTGCCCGCCGAAGAGCAGCGCGACGGCGCTGACCAGTGCCGCGATGCGCATCAGCTGTCTCCCCTGGTCTTGATGACGAAGTCGAACCGGCCCGTGTAGCGGCCGTCGCGCGGCGGGTTCAGCGCGATGGTGCAGGCCCGGTTGATCAACGCGTCACCGGCGTTGAGCTCGGCGAAGTTCCGGCCGTACGCCTGGGTGTTGTCGGGGAAGTAGAGCTGCGTGACCAGCACCGGGCCGCCCGGTGCCTGGACCTGGGTGTGGATGTGCGGGGCACGGCGGCCCCACCGCCCGTAGTAGTCCCTCGGCACGATCGTGCTCAGCCGGTAGGAGCCGTCCGCCGCGGTGAACTGGTGTCCTCGCAAGGAGAACCCGACCGTGTCGTAGTCGCCGTTCTGGTCGCACTGCCAGAACTCCAGCAGCGCGCCCGCGATCGGCCTGCAGTCCGTGGCGTAGACGAACCCGGTGAAGTCGAGCAGCACACCGGTGCTGGTCCCGGGCGTGACGAACTTGGTGGTCTCCGGCGAGTTCGGCTTGAACAGGGGGCCTTCCATGGCCGCCGGGGTCTCGTGCCCGGAGCAGGCGGGCGTGACCGGCCACGGCGCGTCGCCGAGGGCCGGTGCGGCGGCCGAGGTCCCCAGTGCGACCGTGGTGGCACCGAGCGCGCCCGCTCGGATGAAACTTCGTCGGGATGAAGTGCTCATGGCGCCAGCGTCGGGACGCCCGCGCGGCGGCACATCCCCCAACCGATCACGCGTTACGAAAGCGCTCCGCCACCCACAGCGCGATCCTGGTCCGCGACCGCAGCCCGAGCTTGTCCCTGATCCGGTTGAGGTGCGCGGCGACCGTACCGCCGGACACCCGCAGCCGCTTCGCGATCTCGGGGTTGGTCAGCCCTTCCGCGACGAGCCTGGCCACCTCCGCCTCGCGTGGCGTCAGCGGATGTTCGACCGCTCGGGTTTCCTTGTCCCGCAACAGAAACGCGGTCAACCGGGCACCGTGAAGCGACTCGCCCGCCGCGATCGCCGACCGTGCGGCGGTCGCTGTCAGCCGATCCTGTGCGAGCGCGAGGCTGGCGTCCAGCTTTTCCTGCCACGGCCCCTCCGCCGGGATGTCGAGGCGGTCGCGGATCGAGGCGGCGGCAGCGCCGAGGGTCAGCGCCCGCGTCAGGTCGCCCCGCCGCACCGCGACGAACGCCAGCCCCTCGATGGTGGGCGCCATGTGCGAGCTGTCGATCGGCACGACGTCCAGCGCCTCCACGAAGAACCGCTCCGAACCGTCCACATCGGACAGTTCGAGCCGGAGTGCGCCCGCCGTCTGCAACGCGGCGGCGAGCTGGGCCGGTGAGCCGTGTTCCCGAAGCACGGGCAAGCACTTCGCCAGCATCTCCTCCGCTCCGACCACGTCGCCGACGCGGAACAACGCCCACGCGACGGTGTACTCGCAGAACGCCGTCTCGGCCACGCGCCCCAACGGACGCACCAGTTCCAGGCATTCGCGGTACACCGCGACCGCGGCCGGACCTTCGTCGCACACCAGCAGAGCGAGCGCGAGCGTGTCCAACGCGTCGACGAGCGCAATCGGGTCCTCGCGCCCGCGCTGAGCCTCAACCGCTTGCCGAGCAAGGGAAAGCCCCACTGATCGATCCAGCTGGAAGCACGCGAAGCGCGCGGCCATCGCCAGCGCCATCCCCCGGTACTCCGACACCGGCACCCGATCCAGGGTCGCCGCCAGCAGTTCCCGCGCCGGAGCCGGGAGTTCGCGCTGCTGCCACACGCTGGCCAGCGCCATCGCGAGCAGCACGTGCCGGTCGTCGCGGTCGCCTGCCGTGTGTTCGACCGCCGCGATCAGGTTCTCGTGTTCGTCGCGCACACCCTCCGCGAGGGAGTCCCCGAAGAACAGCGGACCCACCGGCGATCCGGCCAGCCCCGCCAGCCACGAGGCGGCCCGATCCCGCGTCGCCGCCAGCTCTCCGGACTCCGCGAGCCGCTCCGCCGCGTACACCCGGATCGGGTTGAGCTGCCGGAACCGGTCGCCGTTGCGCACTATCAACGACTTCGCCTCAAGCGCGCAGACCAGTCGGCGCACGGTGGCCGAGTCCTCGCCGCACACCGCGATCGCCCCGCTCATGTCGAAGCCGCCCAGCAGCACCGAAAGCCTGCGGAACACCGCTCGCTCGGCGGGTTCGAGCACGCGATGGCTCCACTCGATCGCCGCGGCCAGCTCGCGGTGCCGTGGCGGCGCGGTACGGCTGCCATCGGTGAGCAGGGCGAGCTGATCGTCAAGCCCGGCAAGGATTTCCGGCAGCGACAGCGCTCCTGCCCGGCGCGCGGCCAGCTCGATCGCCAACGGCAGGCCGTCCAACCTGCGGCACACCTCGGCGAGGACCCCGGCGGGTTCCGGCACGAAGGCGGGGTCACTGCCGCGGGCGCGCTCGACGAACAGCCGCGCCGCGTCGGAGCGCAGCACCAGCGCCAGGTCGTCCTCGACCTCAGGCACGGAGAGCTGGCCGAGCCGGAAGACCACCTCGCCCGGGACGCGGAGCGCCTCGCGGCTCGTCGCGAGCACCCGCAGACCGGGACAGCGCCGCAGCAGCCACTCGACGAGCGAGGCGCACGAGTCGATCACGTGCTCGCAGTTGTCCAGCAGCAGCAACACTTCCCGCTCGCGCAGCTCGGCGAGCAGGGCTTCGCGCAGATCCGTCTCGGCGCGTTCACGCATCCCGAGCGCGGCCGCGAGCGCCTGCGGCACCAACTCGCCCCGGCCGACGGAGTCCAGCTCGGCCAGCCGCGCCCCGCGCAGACCGTGCACCACCTCCGTCGCCAACCGCGTCTTGCCGACGCCGCCCGGCCCGACGACGGTGACCAGGCGAGCGGAGCGCAGCAGCGAGCGCACGCGCGGCAGCTCCAGCTCACGGCCGACGAACCCGTCGAGAGCCCGCGGCAGCGGTTCACCGGCGGGCGCCTTGGGCGATCGGCGGCGGAACGCGCGCTGACGGCACGCGCCGGAGCAGTACTTCGTCGGCCGCCCCACGCCACCGTCCACCAGCGCGGTCCCGCAGACCGCACACACCCGCATGGCACCGACCCTGCCCAGCGCGCTGTTTGTCCGACGTGAAGGGCGGGTGAAAAAGTGAATGGCCCTTGGGTCTTGCTTGTGCGCGCAACGATGGCGACAGTTGTCCCATCGCATTCAAGGCTTCAATGGAATGCGGCCAGGCCGGAGCGAGAAATTCGGCGGACCCCTGCTGTCCGCCGATTCCTCCCTGCTTCGCTCCGGCCTGCCAGAAAAAGGAGCACCACTTTGTCACGCTCATCGAAAGTTTTGGTGACGGCACTGGCCGCCGGTCTCCTCGGGTTCTCCGGCACCGCCGTGGCGAGCCCCTCGAACTCCTACGACCGGGGAATGCTGGACGCGCTGTCGAGCAGCCTCGGGATCAGCCCCGGTGCCGCGGCCGCGCGGCTGGACAGCGAGGGCGTCCAGCAGCAGCGCCTCACCGAGCTGCGCGGCTCCGGTGCGGCGGTGGACGGCGCGTTCTTCGTGAACGGCCAGCTCATCGTCAACGCCGCGGACAAGGCCACCTCGGCCAAGGCCAAGGCGAAGGGCCTCGCGGCCCGCACCGGAGCCCGCGGCGCCGCCGCGCTGGAGCGCGTCTCCGCCGACCTGGACCGCGCCGCCAGCGCGCACCGCCCGGACGGCGTGAACTCGTGGGCCGTCGACCTGGCCGCCGACGCGGTCGTCGTGACGATCCAGGAGGGCCGCCGCTCGGCCGCCACCGAGAAGTTCCTGGCAGCGGCGGCCAAGCACGGCACCGCGGTGCGCGTGGAGACCACCACCGAGCGCCTGGCTCCGACCGCGGACGTGTACCCGGGCAGCAAGATGACCTTCAGCGCCGCGGGTGGCGGCTGGTGTTCGGTGGGCTTCGGCGCCACCAACACCTCCGGCCAGCGCTTCCTGGTCACCGCGGGGCACTGCGTTGAGGGGCTGCCCGACCTCTACCTGGGCAGCACGCACTTCGGCAAGGCCACCCACACGCGCTTCGGCCTCGGCAAGGACAGCGTGGACATGGGCATCGCCCGGATCGACGCCGAGGACCGGATCATGACCTCGGTCGGCACGTGGGGTGCGGCCGGGACCGTGGCGGTGCGCGGCGCGAACCGGGCCGCGGTGGGCTCGACGATCTGCAAGTCCGGCGCCACCACCGGCTGGACCTGCGGAAACATCAAGTCCTACAACGTCACGGTCACCTACACCGACCCCAACGGCGGCCCGCAGACCGTCGTGCGCGGGCTCGGCAGCTCCTCGGTCTGCACCGCGGGCGGTGACTCCGGTGGCGCCTACATCTCCGGCCACCAGGCGCAGGGCATGACCTCGGGCGGACCGATGGGTCAGACCTGCACGTTCAACGGCGGCACCATCGCTGGGAAGTCCTCGTACTTCCAGCCGCTCAGCGACGCGCTGAGCTACTACGGACTGTCCGTGCAGACGGCGAGCTAGAAAGCCCGTCTGTTCGAACGAAACGGCCGTGCGTCCTTTCGGGGGCGCGCGGCCGTTACCATTCCCAGGTGATTCCGTGCACTCCGGGGACGCAATCGCTGTGCAGCGAGTGCACCATTCCCGAGCGGCCTATCAGCAACTCGTTGCGCACGTGGTCCGGAGTCTGCGCATTGTGCCTGCTGAACTCGAATACCCGGCGCGGAACCGCCGTGGGGTCGAAATGGACCTGGAGCAGGTACTCGCGGACGGGGTAGCGGGCCCGGCGGTCCGAGGACAGGGCGATCGCGCCGCCCTCCGGGAAGTCGATCTCGTACTCCACCACCGCGGTCTCACCGCGGTCGAGCATCCGGTCGAAGAGGATCTCGAAGACCAGGAAGCCGGACTCGTCGTCGGACCACACCCGGCCCAGTTCGCCGTACCGCACGGTGATCACCGAGGGGATCTGCTGGTCCGGGTCGTCGCCTCGGAAGATCGCCACCACGCGGTCGATGCCGTCGCGCTCGGCGCGCAGCACCTGGCTGGTCACCACGCGGCGCTCGGTCCGGTCGGCGCCGATCCAGTACTGGTCCTTGATGGTCAGCCCGGTGACGTGTTCGTTGAGCCGGTCGCTGGCCTCGTCGAGGACCCGCTCCAGCGCCCAGTGGTCGGTCCACAGCCGGTCGAAGGTCAGCGGGCGCGGCGACCCGGCCTGCCAGCGGCCCCGCGGACGACGCGGGCCGAGCAGGTTGAGCAGCGAGTTCGGCGGCAGCCGCAGCACCTCTTCGAGCAGCTCGACCGCCTTCAGCGATTCGATCCGCTCGGGGCGGCTGCGCCCGCGCTGCCAGTAGCTCAGGGTGGCCAGGCTGACCCGGACGCCGCGGGTCAGGAGGCGGGACTGCACGCGTTCCAGCGCGAGGCCGCTGCGGCGGATCGCGACGCGCAGCGCCTCGGAGAACGGGCCGGTGCGCAGCGCGGCCAGCAGTTCGGGATCGTCGATCTCGGCGATGGAGCGCGTGTCCGCACGCCCAGCGACCGGGGTGACCGAGTCGAGGGTCATGGCTCCTCCCAGCCCGGCGGCGTCGCACGGCCGTCCAGGTGGGGAACTAGTTAACCTTGCCAACACACCGGAAACCAGTCCCGAACGCCTGGCAAACCTTTTCCAATATCCCCGTGACCAGCGACAATGCCGCCGCACGCCTGCGCCAACTGTGAAAATCACTGAAACAGACCCCGGCGTTCGGGGGTGGCGCTTCGGCCGTCCGCGTGGGCGCCGCGGGCACCGGCGCCCACGCGGGCGGCGTCAGACGGGGATGACCGTCGGGACGATCATCGGGCGGCGGCGGTAGGTGTCGGCGACCCAGCGGCCGACCACCCGGCGCACGGCCTGGGCGATGCGGTGCGAGTCGGTGATGTTCTCCGCCTCGGTGCGCGCCAGCTCCATCTCCACCAGCGGCACCACCTGGTCCAGCGCCTTCGGGTCGTCGGAGAACCCGCGCCCGGAGATCGTCGGCGGGGCCACCGCGCGCCCGGTCGCGGCCTCGATGGCGATGGTGATCGAGATGAACCCGCCCTCGCCGAGCACCAGCCGGTCGGACAGCGTGGACTCGCCCACGTCGCCCACGGAGAGCCCGTCCACGTACACGTGCCCGACCTCGACCCGCCCGGTGATGGTGGCCTGGCCGTCGACCAGGTCCACGACGACGCCGTCCTCGGCGATCACCACGCGCTCCGGGGCCACGCCGGTGAGGATGGCCAGCTCGGCGTTGGCCCGCAGGTGGCGCCACTCGCCGTGCACCGGCATCACGTTGCTCGGCCGCACCGCGTTGTAGAGGTAGAGCAGCTCGCCCGCGGAGGCGTGCCCGGAGACGTGCACCTTCGCGTTGCCCTGGTGCACCACGTTCGCGCCGAGCCGGACCAGCCCGTTGACCACGCCGAACACCGCGTTCTCGTTGCCCGGGATCAGCGAGCTGGCCAGCACCACGGTGTCCCCGGCGCGGATGCTGATCTGCCGGTGCTCGCCGCGCGCCATCCTGGACAGCGCCGACAGCGGCTCGCCCTGGGACCCGGTGGAGACGAACATGACCTTGTCCTCGGGCATGGCCATGGCCTCGTTGAGGTCCACCAGCAGCCCGTCCGGCACGTTGAGCAGGCCCAGCTCGGACGCGATGCCCATGTTGCGGACCATCGAGCGGCCGACGAAGGCGACCCGGCGACCGTGGTTCACCGCCACGTCGAGCACCTGCTGCACGCGGTGCACGTGGCTGGCGAAGCACGCGACGATCACCCGCTGGGTGGCCTTGCGGATCACGTTGTCCAGCACCGGGCCGATCTCGCGCTCCGGCGTGACGAACCCGGGCACCTCGGCGTTGGTGGAGTCGACCAGGAACAGGTCAACGCCCTCGTCGCCCAGCCGCGCGAAGCCCGCGAGGTCGGTCAGCCGCCCGTCCAGCGGCAGCTGGTCCAGCTTGATGTCACCGGTGTGCAGCACCACCCCGGCCGCGGTCTTGATCGCCACCGCCACCGCGTCCGGGATGGAGTGGTTCACGGCGAAGAACTCGCAGTCGAACTGGCCGATCGCGTGGTGCTCGCCCTCCTTGACCTCGACCAGGCGCGGGGTCTGCCGGTGCTCCTTGCACTTGGCCGCCACCAGCGCCAGCGTCAGCCGGGAACCGTAGACCGGCAGGTCCGGCCGCAGCTTGAGCAGGAACGGCACCGCGCCGATGTGGTCCTCGTGCCCGTGGGTGAGCACCAGGCCGACGATGTCGTGCAGGCGCTGCTCCAGCGCGCGGAAGTCCGGCAGGATCAGGTCGACGCCCGGCTGCATGTCCTCCGGGAACAGCACGCCGCAGTCGACGATCATCATCTCGCCGGCGTGCTCGAAGACCGTCATGTTCCGGCCGACCTCGCCGATGCCGCCGAGCGCGACGACCCGGAGGCCGCCTTCCGGCAGCTTCGGGGGCGGGATGGGCGCGGTGGAACTGTGCATCTGCACGCGACTGGCAGCGGTCGGCGAAGTCACTGAGCGACCGCCTCCTCGGCGAGGTCGAGGCCGGCGGAGCGCAGGTCGGCGGCGAGGGCGTCGCGCTCGGCGGCGGTGGCGGGCGGGATGGGCAGTCTGGGTTCCCCGACGGGGAGGCCGCGCAGGCGCAGCGCTGTCTTGCTGAAGATCACACCCCCCAGTCTGCCGAACGCCGCGTAAACCGGCAGCAGGTCCCGGTTGATCTGGCGCGCCGCGGTGACGTCGCCGCGCTCGTGGGCGTCCAGCATCTCGCGCAGCCGCCCCGCGACCACGTGCCCGACGACGCTGACGACGCCGACCCCGCCCAGGGAGAACCACGGCAGGTTGATCATGTCGTCACCGGAGTAGAACGCCAGGTCGGTGCGGCTCATCACCTGGGTGCTCGCGTACAGGTCGCCCTTGGCGTCCTTCACCGCGACGATGTTCGGGTGCTCCGCGAGGCCGCAGAGCGTCTCCACTTCGATCGGCACCGCTGTTCGCCCGGGGATGTCGTAGAGCATCACCGGCAGCGACGTGGCGTCGGCAACCGCCGAAAAGTGCGCGAACAGCCCGGTCTGCGCGGGCCGCGAGTAGTAGGGGGAGACCACCAGCAGCCCGTGCGCGCCCGCCTTCTCCATGGCGATGGCCTGCTGCACGCTGTGCGCGGTGTCGTTGGTGCCCGCGCCCGCGAGGATTCCGGCCTTGCCGCCGACCGCGTCGACCACCGCGCGGACCAGGTCCGCCTTCTCAGCGTCGGAGGTCGTCGGGCTCTCCCCGGTGGTGCCGTTGAGCACCAGCCCGTCGCAGCCCGACTCGATGAGGTGTACGGCGAGCTTCTGCGCCGCGTCCAGGTCCAGTTTCCCGGTCTCGGTGAACGGGGTGACCATGGCGGTGAGCACCCGTCCGAACGGGCGGCCTGGGGTTGCGGTGGGGCATCCGGTCATGGCATGACGCTACCGCGCGACCTGCCTGGTCCACGCGGTGCGACCCCCTCGTGACCACGCTCTCCAGGGCCCCGCGCAATGCCTTCCGCCAAACGCCGCCGAGCCCCGCTTTTTCTCCGCCGCACCACGTGCTCCGCGCGCTGACTTTCCGTGTGAGCTACCCCGCGGCGGCCGAGGGGTTCGCCGGTCTTCAAGTACCCCCGACCCCCGCCCCCGAGGTCTCAAACCACGACCAACCCCCGGGTGGCGACGCTCCAGCGCGAGGTCCGGGCCTCGGGTCAGATGCCCCGGCTGAGTCCGTTGACCACCGCGATGGCCCGCTGCTCGCCCTCGAACTCCACCCGCACCGCGTCGCGGCCGAAAGCGTGCAGCAGCAGCTCGCCCGGCTCGCCGGTCAGCGTCACCGTGCTCGGCCCGCGCTTCGCCGTGATCGCCGCGCCGTCCGGGCGCCGCAGCTCCACGCCCACCGGGCTGCGGCGGTAGTTCAACCGCGCCACCTTCTTGACGTTGCGCCACACCGCTTCGTCGCGGTTCGTGTCGGCCTGGCGCGGCTCCCACCCCGGGCCGCCGCGGCGGACATCTTCGTGGTGCACGAAGAACTCCGTGCCGTTGGCCGCCTCGTCGACGCCCGGCAGGGAGAAGGGTGACAGGGTCGGCGGGCCCGTGCGGACCAGCTCGACCAGCTCGCGCCAGGGCTTCGCGGCGTAACCCCGCTGCACGCGCTCGGTGTAGCCCGCCAGCGGGCCGATGAGAATCCCGGCCGCGGCGTCCGGCCTGCGCTCCCTGACCACGAGGTGCGCGGCGAGGTCCCTCGTCAGCCAGCCCCCGCAGAGCGTCGGCGCGTCCGGCCCGACCTCCTCGAACAGCTCGGACAGTGCACTTCGCTCATCCCGCGCGAGACCCATGCACCCACCCTAAGCGCCCCCGGGGGTTCGCCGGTCTTCAAGCACACCCAACCCCCACCACCGGGAGTACGTACCCAATGTGGCATTTGTTTCGTCAGACGTAACGAAAGCCACATTGGGTACGCAAGCGTTCGGGGTTGGGGGCGGTTAGCGATCGTTGGCGGAGGGGTTCGTGGGACTTGAAGACCGGCCAACTTCGGCGTGCACACGATGGCCCGCGTTCTCCAAGGCGGTTATCGCGCGGTGGAGGTGCTCCTCGCGGACCATGAGGTGGTCGGTGTCGTAGGTGGACAACGCGAACAGCGGGACCCCGGCCTCGGCGAGCGGAGTGGACAGCGCGGCCATGATCCCGGTCAGCGCGAAGTCGAACGGGCCTCGCGCGGTGAGCAGCCGCCAGCCGCCCTCTGCCTCGTCAGCGGGCGGGGCGACCGCGGTCGGGCACACCACGGACAGTTCGTCCGGCGTTCTGGTGACCGACACGAACCCTTGTGCGGCAAGGACTTCCACCGGCGCGGGGGCGTCGGCGGCGAGCCGGAGAACGCTGTAGGGCTCCGACCGCAGATCCAGCTCCACAGCGTTCACCGTGTGGCTCAGCCCTCGGCGACCAGCGGGCTGGAGGCGACCTCGGTGCCGTCCGGCAGCGAGGAGATCTCGAAGTCGCTGAACACGTTCTCCGCGGCCTTCTGCAGGTGCCGCAGGCATTCCACGGCGAGCGCGCGGATCTCCACGTCGGCGTGCTCGGTGGCGCGCATCGCGATGAAGTGCCGCCAGGCCCGGTAGTTGCCGGTCACCACGATGCGGGTCTCGGTGGCGTTGGGCAGGATCGCGCGGGCGGCCTGGCGAGCCTGCTTGCGGCGCAGGGTCGCGTTCGAGACGTCGGCGAACTTCTTCTCCAGCCCGGCGAGCAGCTCGTTGTACGCCGCCACGCTGGCCTCGGCCGCCTTGGCGAACATCTCGTGCAGCTCGGGGTCGTCGGCGATGACGTCCGGCTCGACCATGGCCGCGTCCGACTCGGGCACGTAGCGCTGCGACAGCTGCGAGTACGAGAAGTGCCGGTGCCGGATCAGCTCGTGGGTGAGCGAGCGGGACATGCCGGTCAGGTAGAAGCTCACCGACCCGTGCTCCAGCACGGAGAGGTGACCCACCTCCAGGATGTGCCGCAGGTACCCGGCGTTGGTCGCGGTCCTGGGGTTGGGCTTGCGCCAGGACTGGTAGCACGCCCGCCCGGCGAACTCCGCCAGCGCCTGGCCGCCGTCGGCGTCGGTGGACCAGGGCACCTCGGCGGGCGGGAAGAACTCCGTCTTGGCGATGAGTTGCACCTTCGGGGACACCGTCTGCGCCATGCCTTGCCCTTTGTTCGCCGCGATTCTGCCGTCGTCAACCCTAAGCCAGAGGATTCGATCTCCAATCGTGGCGTCACCGCTTCCTTGACTGACGTCACAAGTGACGCCATAGTGACGTCATGGACCTCACGCCCTACATCGCCGCACTTCGCGAGGATCTCGCCACCGCGGCGTCGGCCGGGGACGAGCAGACCAGGCGGACCGCGGCCGTGCTCTCCGCCGCGCTGGAGCCCGCGGCCCGGCTCGCCATCATGAACGCGCTGTCCGACCTCGCCGCCCAGGTCACCGCCGCCCAGGACGAGCACGTCGTCGAGGTCCGGCTGCGCGGCCGCGACGTCGAGGTGGTGACCAGCCCGGTCCACGCCCCGCGCCCGAGGCCCGAGCCCAAGGCCACCCCGGAGCCCGAGCCCTCGGCGGAGGCCGAGGAGGAACCGGAGGAGCCGAAGGACGAGACACCGCTGAAATCCGCCTTCGACGACGCCACCGGCAACATCAGCCGGGTCACCCTACGGATGGTCGACGAGATCAAGTCCAAGGCCGAGAAGGCCGCCGCGTCGCAGGGCGTGTCGCTGAACAGCTGGATGGGCTACGCGGTGCGCAGCGCGCTGCAGAACCGGGCCAACAACCAGCAGAAGGCCCGGCGCGAGCAGGAACAGCCGGAGACCGGCGAACGCATCCGCGGCTGGGTTCGTGGCTGAGGCCAGGGGGAGAGACGAGATGAACGAGTCCACCACCAGCACCGAGCACGGCGTCGTCCGCCAGCACGAGTTCGTCACCAACCGGCCCGCCGAGGTCGAGGTGCACGTCAACGCGGGCCGGGTCGACGTCGAGCTGGTCGGCGACCACGGCGCCTCGGTGACCGTGCGCCGCCTGACCGAGGGCGGGGACACCCTGGTCAACGGCCTGTCCGGGCTCTTCAACTGGGTCAACTCGCAGTTCGTCGGCGGCGAGCAGGACGCGCCGACCGACGAGGCGGTGAAGCAGACCCGGGTCGAGCAGACCGGCAACCGGCTCGTGGTGCGCGGCCCGCAGGGCATGCCGCTGCGAGTGGTGCCGCTGTCCATCGTGGTGCGCGTGCCCAGGGGCTCCCACGTGAACGTCACCACCGGCTCCGCCGCCGTGAACCTGACCGGCGCGACCGGCGCCGCCGCCGGGCGGATCGACCTGACCACCTCCAGCGGTGACGTCACCGTGGACCGCACCGACGGCAGCACCAACGTCCAGACCGGCACCGGCACCGTCCGCCTCGGCCCCGTGCACGGCACGCTCCGGGCGAAGAGCGGCAACGGCGCGCTGGAGATCTCCGCCGTCCACGGCCCCAGCAAGCTCGTCACCACCGGCGGCGACGTGTGGCTCGGCGCGGTGCAGCACGACGTCGAGGTCCGCACCGGCAGCGGCGACCTCACCGTGGCCGACGCCGCTTCCGGCCGCGTCCACCTCGCCAGCGGCTCCGGCTCGCTCCGAATCGGTGTGCGCCAAGGCATCGTGGCCGAGCTCGACCTGCTGTCGGTCTCCGGCGAGGCACGCAGCGAGCTGCCCGTGTTCGAGGAACGCCAGTCCGGCTGGGACAACCCCGCGCTGCGCATCGAGGGCCGCACCGCCTCCGGCAACGTCCTCGTCACCACCTCGGTCAGCTAGCGCCATCTCGCTCGTTCCCTCGAACACCACCCCGGCTGCATATTGGCGTTCACCCGACTAACCGGCGACGACGCCACCGAGGGGCGTCCTCAGCCGTTGGCACGTGCTGAAATGCGTGGCGTGCGTCGAACGGACCCGCTCACGCAGCGGCAGGTAGAGGTCCTGCAATGGATCGCTGATGGTTGCCAGGACGGCGTCATGGGCGACCACACCCACAAGCTGACCGCCCGGGCGCTGGAGGGTCGGCGGCTTGTGAAGATCAGCAAGGGAAAGGGGACGTGGTCGGCGACGGTAACCACGGCTGGGAGGTACTACCTCGATCACGGGTCGTTCCCGTCACGTCTCGATGCGGCGAACTCAAAACCTCGTCGCCAGCCAGTTGACCGCAGTTCTGCTCCTCGCACCCGCATAGGGACCAACCCTCGTGAGGCGGCGCCCGCCTCAGCTCCGCGAGCGGGCAAGCCGCGAAAGCTCTCGCCGACAGAGCAGCTCGTGGCGGACGTCGTCGCGGCCGGAGGTTCGTTGCGGGAACCGAGAGACACCAGGAGCAAGGGGTGGCGCGGGGTAGACCAGCTCGTTCGAAATGCGAACCGGCATGGAAAGACACCGCCTGGCAAGCGTTTGGCGCACGACGTCGTCCGCGAGGGTTCGCACTGGTCCGCGCCGTCATTTGACTTGTTCACCCTGGAAGACGGTCCAGCGGGCATGGACGCCCAGCTCATGCCGGTGCTAGTTCCGGATGAGGTCAAGCGTTACCACCCGGCTGTGTCCGCGCTGCGGAAAGCCAAGCTTCTCGAGCTTGGATCGACCGTCCTACCCCGCGCAGTGCGCATCTTGCATGCGATCGCTACCGAAGCCGAACAGCGCGGCTTCTCAGTCAAGGAACATCTGTCAAAGACCACCGGCCGTCAAACCGGAGCGTCGAAAACATGGCACTTGCTCCTCACCAGCGGACACGAGACTGTGCCGCTGCGCATCGAAGAGGAGACCGACCGGGTCGAACACGTCCCGACTCCCCACGAACGCAAGGAACAGCAACGTCATTCGTGGATGCGTATCCCCACGCATGACCATGTAGCCAGCGGCCGACTGCGGATCGAGATCGGCGGCCAGTCACAGCTGGACCGCAAGGCCAATTGGGCCGACAGGGCTTCCTGGAGCCTGGAGGAGAAGCTGCCAGAACTGCTGCGAGAGATCAGCGTGCGTGCTGATGAACTACGACTGCGCCGCGAGGCGAAGGCGCGGGCGGAGGTGGAGCATCAGCAGGCGGTTGAACGCGAGCAGGAACGGGCTCGTGCCCGCGCTGCCGAGGCGCACCGCAGGGAGGTCTTGGAACAGCAGCTCACCAGTTGGCGAGCCGCCAAGGAGCTTCGGACCTACGCGGTGGCGGTCGCGGCCGGGATTGCGGCTGCTGATGCGGCCGACCAGGAATCCAGCGAGGCGATCGGACAAGCGCGTCAATGGTTGGCCTGGATCAACAACCGAGCCGACCACCTGGACCCGACCAAGAGGCTTGCCGTCTGGCTGGAGCCTCCCGAGTTGCCGTACTACGAGCTGCAGAAGTTCATGAATCGCGTTCCGGAGACAGTCGAGATGCGCTACCAGCCGGAGCAGTACTGAACTGAACTCGACCCGATAATCCACAGTGGACGGTCAGATCGCCTTGCGCAGCTCCTTCGCCAGGTCACCGCGAGCGCCGATCCAGACGCCGGACAAGCCCAGCCACTCGGCCATCTCGCGTAGTTGCCCGGCGAGCTCGGCGACGACGCGCGGGCGGTCCACGTCGGGCTCGGAGAAGGCGCCCTGGACGCGCAGCACGCCATCGGCCCGGTCGGCCTTGAGGTCGACGCGCGCCACCAACTCCTCGTCGAGCAGGAACGGGAACACGTAGTAGCCGAACTTCCGCAGCTCGGCCGGGACGTAGATCTCGATGCGGTAGTGGAAGCCGAACAGCCGCTCGGTGCGCGCCCGCTCCCAGATCAGCGGGTCGAACGGGCACAACAGCGCGCGGCCGCGGACCCGCCTGGGCATCTTGGCGTCCACGTGCCGGTAGGCGAGGTTGCGCCAGCCCTCGACCTGGACCGGTTCGAGGACGCCGTCCTCGATGAGCTCGGCGATGGCCTGCCTGCACGGCTGCACGCCCAGCCGGTAGTAGTCGCGCAGGTCGGTCTCGGTCGCGACGCCGTGCGAGATCGCGGAGCGCTCCACCAGGCGCCGCGCGGCCTCGGTGAGATCGGGCTCGGGCAGTGTGTGAATCTCTTGCGGCACAACGCGTTCGGTCAGGTCGTAGAGCCTTTCGAAGCCGCGCCGCGCCCCGGTGGTCAGCTCGCCGACCGCGAACAGGTACTCACACGCGATCTTGGTGTTGCTGCGGTTCCACCACCCGCCCTTGCCGAGCTTGCCGGGCCCGCCCAGCTCCCGTTCCAGGGTGCCCGCGCCGATCGGCCCCAGCTCCTTGATCGCCGCCAGCACGTCGGAGATCAGCTCGGGCTCGCTGTGCGCGGCCTTCCAGTGCTTGCCCTTCAACGACTCGTACCGCCGCATCCGCCAGCGGAACAGCGGCCAGTCGGCCACCGGCAGCAGGCTGGCCTCGTGCGCCCAGTACTCCACGAACAGCCGGGGCCTGCGCGCGGAGTGCGACCACGCCGCGTCGTCGAGCAGCTCCATCGGATAGGGCCCCACCCGCGCGAACACCGGCGCGTAGTGGGCGCGCACGGCCACGTTCACCGAGTCCAGCTGGAGCAGGCCGGTGCGGTCGAGCACGCGCTGGAGGTGCCGTCTGGTGGGCGGGCCCGCGGGCCGGGCGTCGGTGAACCCCTGCGCGGCCAGCGCCGCCCGCCTGGTCGCCGCCAACGAGAGTGTCTGCACGACCGGGATAGTGGCATCACCCACTGACAGTCCCCTCGACCGGCGAGGACTCCGTGATCACCGCCCGCCGCGACCGGCGCTCCGCTCGCACCACCAGCACGACCGCGACCAGCACCAACGCGCCGCCCGCGAGCTGGACGAGGTCGAAGTGCTCCCTCGCCAGCAGCACGCCGAGCACCACCGCGATCACCGGGTTGACGTACGCGTAGGTGGCCACGGTGGACACCGGCAGCTTGCGGAGCGAGTACACGTACGAGCTGAACGCCAACACCGAACCGAACACCACCAGGTAGCCCCACGCGATCCAGGACGACGCGGTGATCGCGCCGAGATCGATCCGCTCCCCCGAGACGAGCCCGGCCACGCTCAGCACCGAGCCACCCACCACCATCTGCACGGCCGAGAGGGTGAAGGGGTTGGCGGGCACGGGGAGCTTGGTCGTGGCGAACGACCCCGTCGCCCAGAACATCGCGGCCAGCAGCACCAGCCACGGCCCCCACCACGCCGAGCCGTGGGTGCCCGCGGACGTCGAACCGCCGAGCAGCAGCACCGCGAGCCCGGCCAGCCCGAGGGCGATCCCGGCGAAGGTGATCAACGGCGGCCGCTCACCGCTGATCCGGCGCAGCACCACCACGTACAGCGGCACGCAGGCGACCAGCAGCGCGGCCAGCCCGGACGCCACCTGGAACTGGGCGATGACGACGATTCCGT
This sequence comes from Allokutzneria sp. A3M-2-11 16, assembly GCF_024213555.1. Lineage (GTDB taxonomy): Bacteria > Actinomycetota > Actinomycetes > Mycobacteriales > Pseudonocardiaceae > Allokutzneria. Next base: position 206,564 of record NZ_JANAVO010000001.1, read on the forward strand.
TGCCCAGGGCGGGAAGCAGCAGTCCGCCGAGCGCGGCGGTGCCCAGCTCCCGCGCCGACATCCGCAGCGCGGAACGGCCGGAGACGACGAGGACGACGACCGCGAGCAGCAGACCGGCCAGCAGGAACCGCAGCCCGGCGGACAGCAGCGGCGGCATGGAGGTGATCGTGAAGCGGATACCGAGGTAGGTCGAACCCCACACCAGGTAGACCACGCCGAGCGCGGCCCAGGGGAGCCAGCCGGGGCTGCGGTGTGCGGTGGAGTCGGCGGAGGACCCTGTCGAAGAAGCGGCTGAGGTCGTCACACGCCAACGTTCGCACGCACCTCCGACAAAAATCTGGCGGTTTCCCGCCATGCAGGACATCGACAAGATCAATATTTTGTGTCGCGCCCGCAACGACGGGAGAAAAGACCACCCACATTTCCCTCAGCGCGAGAAACGCCCACTCAGGAAAGGCGGGAGGCACCGCGCTGACGGGGTAGGACCCCGGCGAGCGCCACCTCGGCCGCCACGGCCTCGGCCAGGCGCTTGGCCAGCCACTCCTGCGAGGTGTCGCGCATGCCGCGGAGGAGGTCGTCCGTTGTCGGCTCGGAGCCCGGATCCACCTGGCGCATCACTGTTTCCCCACTCCCACGCCTCGGTCGAGGCGAACAGCCCATTCTCGGACCCGCACCCGGGAGATCGGCATTCCCAGGACGAGTGACGCGAGCATCACTTTCCGCGACAACGACGAACGAAGCGGGACGAATGGCGGAGCGCGCTGTGCGAATGCAGCACTACTCATGAGGAAAGTTGCGGCGAACGGAGCTGACTCGTAAAGCCGATCTTTCCCCAGACTACTGATATCTCCACCTTCGAAACCGCACCCCTGCGCGGTTTCTTCCCCCTGCAAGGAGATCATCATGCGCTTCACAAGCATGCGGCTGGCCACCCTCAGCGTGGGTTTCGCCGCCGCGGTGTCCACCGTGCTCGCCCCAGCGGCGACGGCGGCCCCGGCCCCCGACGACGCGCAGACGCAGATCGTCGGCGGCGGGTTCGTCTCCTCCGCGAAGCCGTGGATCAGCGCCCTGCACCGCAACGGCGGCTTCACCTGCACGTCCTCGATCATCGCGCGCCGGTGGGTGCTCACCGCCGCGCACTGCGTCACCGCCGCGGGCACCTACACCGTGCGCGTGGGCTCGCTGACCCGCAGCAGCGGCGGCCAGACCGCCACGGTCGCCCGCAAGGTCATCCACCCCAGCTACAGCTGGCCGAGCGCGGACATCGCGCTCCTGCAGCTGGACCGCGACGTCGTGGTGTCGCAGTACTCCGTGCTGGCCTCCGCCGCCGATCTCGCGGACAACAAGGCCGCGCAGGTCCTCGGCTGGGGCTCGGAGAAGGCGGACTGGAGCGGCCCGCTGCCGGAGCGGCTCAAGTACGCCGACGGCCGGATCAGCAGCGTCGACTGCGCGCAGAGCAACGCGACGCCCCGCGCGATCTGCACCCAGACCAACGGCAGCATCGCGGGCGGTGACTCCGGCGGCCCGGTGACCGTGCGCAACGCTGCCGGGAACACCGTGCAGGCGGGCGTCTGCGCGATCGGCCACCGCCCGGCGGGCAGCGGCTGGGCGGGCTACACCAACGTCACGCTGTTCCGTAACTGGATCCACACCACCTCAGGCGTCTGAGCGGTCGCGGAGCACGGCGCCCGCCGTGCTCCGCACCCTCGCGGGTAGGTTCTCCCAGGCACCTTCCCGCGATTCCCCACGGAGCTCCCCCGATGGCCCTCGCCGCCGTTCGCCCGGCGACACTCGACGACGTCGCCGAGATCGCCCGCATCCAGCTCGACACCTGGCGGCTGGCCTACGCCGCCCTGCTGCCCGCGGACCTGCTCGCCGAACTGGACTCCGAGAGCGCTGAAACCGTGTGGCGCCAAGCGATCGAGGACGGCCCGGGGCTGGTCTTCGTGGCCACCGAGGGCGAGTGGACCGTGGGCTTCTGCGCGATCCTGCCCGCCCCGGAGGACGAGGTGGCGGCGGCGGACGGAGCGCTGCCCGAGGACGCGCTGCACGTCGTCCAGGTCGGCACCTTGCTCGTCGAGCCCAGGTGGGGCCGTCGCGGGCACGGCGGGCGCCTGCTGGCCACCGCCACCGCCGCCTACCGCGAGAAGGGCGGAGTGCGCGGTGTGGCCTGGGTTCCCCAGGAGGACAAGGCTTCGCTGAACTTCTACCGGGCGGCGGGGTGGGACACCGACGGCACGGTGCGCACCCTCGACGCGGGCGGGCGCCCCCTGCGCGAGTACCGGCTGACCGGCTCCCTGGAGCTCGAACTACGGGATTGAGTCATCCGTTGGGGTGCTAGCCTCCACAGTCGGCTTTTTGCTATGGGGGTACCGCAGTTGCTGGGTTGGTTGAGCGCGAGCCTCGGCATGGCGGTGTTGTCCTCGGTGATCCCGCCCGTGCTGATCGAGCCGTGGGTGCTGGCCGTCGCCCTGACGCAGCCTGAGGTGCCGTGGTGGGCGCTCGCGCTGGTGGTCGCGGTCGGCTCGGTCGCGGGCAAGCTCGTCTACTTCTACGCGGGCAAGGGAATGCTGCGGTTGCCCTCGTTCCTGCGTCGCAAGCAACAGAACGCCGAGCACGTGCAGGGGCGCTGGGGCGGTTACATGGAGCGCTTCGCCATCGAGTGCGAGAAGCGACCCGTGTGGACCTACGGCGTGCTGTTGCTGTCGTCCTCGACCAGCCTGCCGCCGTACTTCGCGGTCGCGGTGGTCGCCGGAGTGGCCAACGTGTCGCTGACGAACTTCATCTCCGCGTGCCTGATCGGCCGCTTCGCCCGGTTCGCCGCCCTCGCCGCGATGCCTTCGGTGTTCAGCGTGTGGCTCACCTGAGCTGGAGCTCGATCGCTTTCCGCATCGCCTCACGGCCCCGCTTGCGATCCCCGGCCAGGTCGTAAGCCTGCGCCACCTTGAACCACGCGCGCCAGTCCTCCGGAGCCTCGTCCAGCTCCTGCTTGCGCTCGGCGAAGTAGGCGTCCGCCGCGTCCCACTCCACCCGGCCAGAGGGACGGCGCGGCAGCCCTGACGTGTCGGGGAACTCCCCGTCGGCGTCCAACAACCGCGCCAACCGCTCGGTCTGCGCGCCGAACCGCCACTCGAAGACGATCAGGATCACGCCGAGCACGGGCAGCACCAGGATCGCCGCGCCGAGGAGCACCCCGACCACGGTGCCGGACGCGATGAGGTCGATGCCCCGCCCGGCGAGCAGCACGAAGTAGACCGCGAGAGCCACGGTCAGCACGACGGCCATCCGCCGGGCGGTGAACATCAAAGGCCCAATGTCGATTCGAGTCCCAGGGTCAACCCGGGCCGCTTCACGACCTCACGCACGCCGAGCAGCACGCCGGGCATGAACGAGCTTCGGTGCAACGAATCGTGCCGGATGGTCAGCGTCTCGCCGGTGCCACCGAACAGAACCTCTTGGTGCGCAACCAAACCAGCCAACCGCAGCGAGTGCACGCGGATACCGTCCACGTCCGCACCGCGCGCGCCGTCCAAGGACTCCGTCGTGGCGTCCGGCGCGTACTTCTCCAGCCCGGCCGCCGCGCGAGCGTCAGCGATCAGGCGCGCCGTGCGAGCCGCGGTGCCCGAGGGCGCGTCGACCTTGCGCTCGTGGTGCAGCTCAACGATTTCCACCGACTCGTAGAACTCGGCGGCCTTCTCGGCGAACTTCATCGCCAGCACGGCGCCGATCGCGAAGTTCGCCGCGATCAGCACACCCAGCTCTGGTCGCTGCGAGAGCCAGCCGCGGATCTGCTCCAGCCGCTGGTCGGTGAAGCCACTGGTGCCGACGACCACGTGGATGCCGTTCTCCACGCAGTACTGGATGTTGTCCATCACGACGGCGGGCTGCGTGAAGTCGACGGCGACCTCGGCCCCCGCCTCGGACAGCGCGGACAGCTCCTCGCCCGCGTCGATGGCGGCCACCAGGACCATGTCCTCGGCGCCCTCCACCGCACGGCACACCTCGGCGCCCATCCGCCCCCGCGCTCCGAGCACACCGACGCGTGTGGGGGCCTTGCCGTCCGTCATGCGATCACCTCGTGCACCTCGCTCGGCAACTCCTCGGCAGAAGCGTACGACCCGACAACGGCCGCGCTGACCGGGCGGCTCAGCAGGTCCTTGGCCAGCGACCGCACGTCCTCCGGGGTGACCGCGTTGATCCGCGCCAGGGTCTGCTCCACGCTGAGGTGGTCGGCGTAGTTCAGCTCGCCCTTGCCGATCCGCGACATCCGCGAGCCGGTGTCTTCCAGCCCCAGCACGAGGTTCCCGCGCAGCTGTCCCTTGCCGCGCGCCACTTCCGCGTCCATCAGGCCGTTGTCGGCCACCTCGCCCAGCACCTCGCGCACGACCCCGGCGACCTCACCGAGGCGCTCCGGCTGGCACCCCGCGTACACCGACAGCATGCCGGTGTCGGCGTAGGAGGAGATCGACGAGTAGACCGAGTACGCCAGCCCGCGCCGCTCCCGGACCTCCTGGAACAGCCGCGAACTCATGCCTCCGCCGAGCGCCGCGTTGAGCACGCCCAGCGCGAACCGCCGCTCGTCGTGCCGGTCCAGCGCGGGCACACCGAGCATCAGGTGCGCCTGCTCGGACTCGTCGTGCTGGAGCACCAACCGGCTCCCACTGCGCAGGTCCGCCGAACCGGTGCGCGGCGCGATCGGCGTGTGCCGCTCGTCGGCGCGCTCGCCCAGGGCGGCCTCGACCAGCGCCAGCACCTCGGCGTGGTCCACGTTGCCCGCGGCGGCCAGCACCATCCTCGGCAGGGTGTAGCGCTTCTTGTAGAAGTTGAAGAGCGCGTCGCGGCTCATCCCGGTGATCGACTCGTCGGTGCCGAGCACCGGCAGGCCGAGCGGGTGCCCGCCGAGCATCGCCGCGCAGAACGCCTCGTGCAGCAGGTCCTCGGGATCGTCGTCGCGCATGGCGATCTCTTCGAGCACGACGCTGCGCTCGGTCTCCATGTCCGCGTCGGCGCACACGGCCTCGAACACCACGTCGGAGACCAGGTCCACCGCGAGCGGCAGGTCGGCGTCCAGCGTGTGCGCGTAGTAGCAGGTGTGCTCCTTGGCGGTGAACGCGTTCAGCTCACCGCCGACCGCGTCGATCTCCTCGGCGATCTGCGCCGCGGTGCGCCGCCGCGTTCCCTTGAACAGCAGGTGTTCCAGGTAGTGCGCGGCCCCGGCGACCTCGGGTTCCTCGTCGCGGGACCCGACGCCGACCCAGATGCCCACCGACGCCGAGCGCACGCCCGGCAGCTGCTCGGTGATCACCCGCAGGCCGCACGGCAGCACCGTCCTGCGCACCGCGCAGTCCTCGGAGCTGCGTTCCAGAACCTCGGTCACGCCGCTGTTCCCGTTGGCACTGTTCGCGTTCAGGGTCGGACTCCTCCGCTACGCCGCAGGGGGCGCTTTGTGAGCGCCCCCTGCGGAGTGGATTGCGTTGTACTACAACGACAACCGCTAGTTCGCGGCCACCTCGGCCGGAACCTCGGCGTCGGACTTGTCGGCCGTCTCGGTGTTCTCGGTGTTCTCTTCGGACACCAGCACCAGGCTGATCTTGCCGCGGTTGTCGATGTCGGCGATCTCCACGCGGAGCTTGTCACCGACCGAGACGACGTCCTCGACCTTGGCGATGCGCTTGCCGGCGCCCAGCTTGGAGATGTGCACCAGGCCGTCCTTGCCCGGCAGCAGCGAGACGAACGCGCCGAAGGCGGCCGTCTTCACCACGGTGCCGAGGAAGCGCTCCCCGACCTTGGGCAGCTGCGGGTTGGCGATCGCGTTGATCATGTCGATCGCGGCGTCGGCCGAGGGGCCATCCGCGGCGCCGACGTAGATCGTGCCGTCGTCCTCGATGGAGATGTCGGCACCGGTCTGCTCGGTGATCGAGTTGATCATCTTGCCCTTCGGGCCGATCACCTCGCCGATCTTGTCGACCGGGATCTTCACCGCGGTGACGCGCGGCGCGAACGGGCTCATGTCGTCCGGCGCGTCGATGGCCTCCTGCATGACCTCCAGGATGGTCAGCCGGGCGTCCTGCGCCTGGCTGAGCGCCTTGGCCAGCACGTCCGACGGGATGCCGTCGAGCTTGGTGTCCAGCTGGAGGGCGGTGATGAACTCCCTGGTGCCCGCGACCTTGAAGTCCATGTCGCCGAAGGCGTCCTCGGCACCGAGGATGTCGGTCAGCGCGACGTAGCGGGTCTCGCCGTCGACCTGGTCGGAGACCAGACCCATCGCGATGCCCGCGACCGGCGCCTTCAGCGGCACACCGGCGTTGAGCAGCGACATCGTCGAGGCGCAGACCGAGCCCATCGAGGTGGAGCCGTTGGAGCTCAGCGCCTCGGAGACCTGGCGGATGGTGTAGGGGAACTCCTCGCGCGAGGGCAGCACCGGCGCCAGGGCCCGCTCGGCCAGCGCGCCGTGGCCGATCTCGCGGCGCTTGGGCGAGCCCACGCGGCCGGTCTCACCGGTGGAGTACGGCGGGAAGTTGTAGTGGTGCATGTAGCGCTTGCGCGTCTCCGGCGTCAGCGCGTCGATCTGCTGCTCCATGCGCAGCATGTTCAGCGTGGTGACACCCAGGATCTGGGTCTCGCCGCGCTCGAACAGCGCCGAGCCGTGCGCCCTGGGGATCAGCGCGACCTCGGCGGAGAGGCTGCGGATGTCGGTGGTGCTGCGGCCGTCGATGCGGATCTGGTCGCGCAGCACCCGCTCGCGGACCAGCTTCTTGTTCAGCGAGCGGAAGGCGGCGGCGACCTCCTTCTCCCGGCCCTCGAAGGCGGAGCCCTCGGTGACCACGCGCTCCAGGGCGGCGGCCTTGACCTCGTCGAGGCGGGACTCGCGCTCCTGCTTGCCCGCGATGGTCAGCGCCTGGGCCAGCTCGTCGGCGACGGCGGCGGAGACGGCCTCGTAGGCGTCCGGCTGGTAGGCCGGGAACACCGGGAACTCGCGGGTCTCCTTGGCGGCGACCTGCGCCAGCTGGGCCTGGGCCTCGCACAGCACCTTGATGAAGGGCTTGGCGGCCTCGAGACCGGCGGCGACGATCTCCTCGGTCGGGGCCTTGGCGCCCTCGGCGACCAGGGTGGTGACCTGCTCGGTGGCCTCGGCCTCGACCATCATGATCGCGACGTCGTCACCGACGACCCGACCGGCGACGACCATGTCGAAGACGGCGCTCTCGAGCTGCTCGTAGGTCGGGAAGGCGACCCACTGGCCCTCGATCAGCGCGACGCGGACGCCGCCGACCGGACCGGAGAACGGCAGCCCGGCGAGCTGGGTGGACGCGGACGCGGCGTTGATCGCCACCACGTCGTAGAGGTCCTTGGGGTCCAGGCTCATCACGGTGATGACGACCTGGATCTCGTTGCGCAGGCCGTCGACGAAGGACGGGCGCAGCGGGCGGTCGACCAGGCGGCAGGTCAGGATCGCCTCGGTGGAGGGACGGCCCTCGCGGCGGAAGAACGAGCCGGGGATGCGGCCCGCGGCGTACATCCGCTCCTCGACGTCGATGGTCAGCGGGAAGAAGTCGAAGTGGTCCTTCGGCTGCTTCGACGCGGTGGTCGCGGAGAGCAGCATGGTCTCGTCGTCCAGGTAGGCGACGACGCTGCCCGCGGCCTGACGGGCCAGCCGGCCGGTCTCGAAACGCACCGTCCGGGTTCCGAAGCGGCCGTTGTCGATGACGGCGCTCGCCTCGTGCACTGCAAGTTCGGTCACAAATGCTCCTTGTTTGCGGGCCGCCGCGTCGACGTCACGGGTGTGCGGTCCGAACAAGGCCGGTCTTCGATCGAAGTCCCCGGCTGATTCCGGAGACCACTACCGAGGACCGGCGAACGTGCGTCCCGCGAGTGCGGTGGCGACTAGGCCCTGGTTTTGGTTTGTACTGCTGGTTCTTCTGGTGCTGCGTTGTTCTGTGCTGAGGGGGAGCGGCCCGTGGCCCCTCCCCCTCGTCAGTGCGTCAGCGGCGCAGGCCGAGGCGCTGGATCAGCGACCGGTAGCGCTCGATGTCCACCTTGGCCAGGTAGTTCAGCAGACGGCGGCGACGGCCGACCATCAGCAGCAGACCCCGGCGGGAGTGGTGGTCGTGCTTGTGCACCTTCAGGTGCTCGGTGAGCCCGCTGATGCGCTTGCTCAGCAGGGCCACCTGGGCCTCGGGGGAGCCGGTGTCGCCCTCGCGGACGGCGTACTCGCCGAGGATGCTCTTCTTCTGCTCAGTGGACAGAGCCACGTGTAGATCTCCTTGCATGGTGTTCCGTGCGGCCGCGTGTGCGAGGTCCGCGTCACGCGAAGACGGTCGTGGCCGCCACGGAACGCAGCCAGACCCAACTACTGAGGTTAGCAGGCTCGTCTCAGCAGTTCGTCACGGCAAGCGTCACACTGCGCACGAACGAGTGGACCTAGATCAACAGAGTCGATCCGCAGGGTGGTCCTCGTCAGGCGCATACCCCTCCACTATGCCCACGCGAGCACCCCCACGCCACCACATTTCCGCAGCCGGGGTTCCCCGGTCTTCAAGTACCCCCAACCCCACCCCCCACCGTCTCCAACCGCCCCCAACCCCCACCCCAACGCCGCATTCGGGGCGTTGAGGTCCCTGAACGAGTCGTTCGGGGCGTTGGAGTCCCTGAACGCATACGTGACGGGGGTCAGTCGCCTTCGGCGGCGGCGCGGGAGAGCAGACCGGCCAGGGCGGGGTAGCGCTCGCCCAGCAGGCGCGCGGCTCCGGCCAGCTCGTCGGCGACGGCCAGCTCGCGCAGCCGGGCGACGGCGGCCTGCTCGGCGCCGCGCTCGTCGACGGGGAGCGTGTCCAGGCCGACGGTCGGCTGCGAGGCGCGGACCTCCTCCAGCGCGCGCTCCACCGCCTCGCGGTCGCCCGCGGCCACGCCCGCGGTGAGCACCCGGCGCTCCAGCATCACGAGCCTGGCCAGCACCGCGGGGTTGCCGATCTTGGCCCGGCGGCCGCTCATCACCTGGCTGAGCATGGGGGCGCTGATCCCGAGCACGTCGGCCAGCTGCGCCTGCGAGGTGGAGTAGGCCACCACCAGCCGCCGCACGCGGTCGCCGAGGGGTTCGCCGTACCACTCGCGTTGCAGCGCGAGGTTGCGCTGCACGATCTTCTGGTCGTCCACCGCACTCACCCGTCGGCCAGCAGCTCGCGGCACGTCGCCACGTCGAGGTGCATCTGTTCGATCAACGCCTCGACGTTGTCGTACCGCTCCTGACCGCGCAACCTGGCGACGAAGTCCAGCGCGACCCGCTGGCCGTAGAGGTCCTCGTTGGTGTCGAGCACGAAAGCCTCGACGCGGCGTTCTCGCCCGGAGAACGTCGGGTTGGTACCGACGGACACCGCGGCCATCCGCGGCTCGGGGAACTTCGGCGTCGAGCCGGGGCGGCCGTGGCCGATGTCGACGAAGCGGCACGCGTACACGCCGTCCGCGGGCACGGCCGCGGTGCGCGCGGTCGACAGGTTCGCCGTGGGGAAGCCGAGTTCGCGGCCGCGGCCGTCACCCCGGACGACGATGCCCTCCACCCGGTGCGAACGGCCGAGCGCTCCGGCGGCAGCGGCCACGTCGCCCGCGTCGATGCACGCGCGGATGTAGGTGGAGGAGAAGGTGACCTGCTCGTCGGAGAGCAGTCGCGCGCCCTCGGTGACGAAGCCGAAGCGGCGGCCGAGCGTCTCCAGCAGCGCCACGTCGCCCTGCGCGCGGTGGCCGAAGTTGAAGTTCTCCCCCACCACGACGGCGGCCGCGTGCAGCCGGTCGACGAGGATCTCGTGCACGAACTCGTCGGCGGGGATTCGGGCGACGTCGGGGGTGAACGGCAGCACGCAGAACACGTCGACGCCCAGCTGCTCCACCAGTTCCGCGCGACGGCGCAACGTGGTGAGCTGCGCGGGGTGGCTGCCGGGCCGGACCACCTCGGAGGGGTGCGGGTCGAAGGTCAGCAGCACGCACGGGAGGTCGCGGTCGCGGGCCAGCTCCACCGCCCTCGTGATCAGCTGCTGGTGCCCCCGGTGCACGCCGTCGAAGACTCCGACGGTCAGCACACAACGACCCCAGCCACCGGGCAGGTGCTCTAGTCCACGCCAACGCTGCACGACGGGAAGCTTACGGGCGGGTCAGCCGTCCAGGCTCAGCACCACGAGGGAACGGGTCCTGCCCTCGACCTCCTCGGCGAGCGCGATCGCCTTGCCGCTGGGGTCGAAAACCCCGTGCGTACCGGCGATCCCGGCGCCGCGCAGGCGCTTGCCGGTGAGCAGCGCGGCGGCGTCGGCCTCGCTGACGTCGCGGCGGGGGAAGGCCGCCGCGACGGCCGAGGTGAGGTCCAGCGCGAGCGTCGGCTCGGCCTCCAGCTGCTCCAGGGTGCGGGCGAGCGCGATGCCGAACGGGCCGACGCGGGTGCGGCGCAGCGCGGCGAGGTGACCGCCGACGCCGAGCCCGGCACCGAGGTCGCGGGCCAGCGCGCGCACGTAGGTGCCGGACGTGCACTCCACGAGCACGTCGAGGTCGGTGCAGGTCTCCTCGCGCCGCATCGAGAGCACGTCGAAGCGCTGCACGGTGACCGGGCGCGCCTTGAGCTCGACGGTCTCGCCGTCGCGGACCCTGGCGTAGGCGCGCTTGCCGTCGATCTTGACCGCGCTGACCGCGCTCGGGACCTGGTCGATCGGCCCGGTGAGCGCGCCGATGCCCTCGGTGATCGCCGATTCGTCCACAGTGGACGCGTCGGCGGTGGAGAGCACCTCGCCCTGGGCGTCGTCGGTGGTCGTGGCCGCGCCGAGGCGGATGGTGGCCAGGTACGCCTTGGTGTCCAGCGCGAGGTGGCCGAGCAGCTTGGTCGCGCGCTCGATGCCCAGCACCAGCACGCCGGTGGCCATCGGGTCGAGCGTGCCCGCGTGGCCCACCTTGCGGGTGCCCATGATCCGCCGCACCCGCGCGACCACGTCGTGCGAGGTCATCCCGTCGGGCTTGTCCACGATGACCAGCCCCGGCGGGACGTTCGATGTCGGCCGGTCGGACTTGCGGTCCCGTCGTGCTCTTGTCACGACGGGAAACCCTAATCCGGACGGCTCAGGCCGCGAGGGCCAGGTCCTCGTCCCAACGGCGGTGCCGGAGCTGGACCGGGACCTCCTCGCCCCGGGCCTCGGCGGCGAAGACCACTCCGCGAGCCCGGCGCCACCACACGGCCGTGCGCCAGGTGCCGAAGACCAGCACCGCGGCGACCGCGATCAGGGCGATGCGGAACGAGGTCGCCGGCCCGAGGGACCGGGTCAGCTCCAGCAGCACTCCGACCGAGAGGGCGGCCACCGTCGTCGCCGTGAAGCCGCCGACGTTGACCACGCCCGTCGCGGTGCCGACCACGCGCAGCGGGTTGTAGTCACGGGCCAGCGCGAACGCGACCGCGGACGCGGGCCCACCGAGGGAGAGCACGAAGAGGCCGACCGCGATGAACGGTGTCGGCACGTGCCCGCCGGGCCAGGACAGCAGCACCGTCCACACGACGAGCGCGCTGATCAGGTAACCCACCACGATCGGCATGCGCAGTTCCGGGCGCCGACCGATCAGCGCGCCGACGACCGGGCTGCCGAAGACGCCGCCGAGCACCAGGACGCCGAGCAGCGCGCTGGCCGCGTGCGGGTCCATGCCCTGCGCCTCGACGAGGTACGGGAAGCCCCAGAGCAGGCCGAGCACGGCGGGCCCGAACATGGTCGAGAAGTGCACCCAGAAGCCGAGCCGGGTCCCCGGCACCCGCCACGAGTCGGCGACGCGGTGCAGCACCTGGCGCGGCGACACGGGATCGGCGGCTCGAACCTCGTGCCCCGCCGGGTGGTCGCGCAGCTTGGACACCGCGAGGACGGAGTAAGCGGCGGTGACCAGGCCGACCGCGAGGAAGGTCCACGTCCAGCCGACGTTGTCCAGCGCGAGGGTCAGCGGAACCGTCGAGACGAGGTTGCCCGCCGCGCCGAGTGCTCCGGAGAACGACACGACCACCGAGTACTGGCGGCCGGGGAAGTGACCGGCGATCAGCCTCAGCAGGCTGACCCAGGTCATGGCGTCGCCGCTGCCCAGCACCGCGCGGGCGACGAGGGCGAGCGCGTAGGAGTCGGCGACGGCGAACAGCAGCTGACCGGTGCCCATCAGCAGGGCGGCGACGGTCAGCACCCGGCGCGGGCCGAAGCGGTCCACGAGCACGCCGGTGGGGATCTGCATGAGGGCGTACACACCGACCTGGAGGACGGTGAAGACGCCGAGTGCGGCGGGGCCGACCCCGAAGCGCTCACCGGCCTGGAGACCGGCGACGCCGAGCGAGGTGCGGTGGAAGACCGCCGCGACGTAGATGGCTACCGCAATGGTCCAGACCAGCCAGCCCTGGCGGGTGGCGCGCTCGACCGAAGGCAAGGAAAACCCTCCGAACCTGGAGAAGGGGAAATGGGAATCTGCCAACGTTGGCACTCTGTCCATCGCCCGCCGCCTCTCCTTCTGTTAGCCGCCCAAAACGTGCACTCGCCCACACCTGGCGCCGCGCCGGTTGGAGCGTCTTCAAGTCCTACGAACCCCGCGAACGATCACCACTAACCGCACCCAACCCTCCGGGACGTCGCCGGGGTTGGGGGCGGTTAGCGACCGCTGGGAGGGGGGGTCGGGGGTACTTGAAGACGCCCCAACCCGCTCAGGGACGTCGTGCTAGCGGATAGCGCCGGGGACGGCCCACGCGCCGGAGCGGGCGCGGAGGAGCGCGGCGGAGAGGCGGAGGAGCATGAAGGCGGAGAGCGCGGTCCAGACTCCGGCCAGGCCCCAACCCGCCGCCAGGGAAACCCACACCAGCGGGAGGAAGCCGATCATCGCCGAGGCGAGGGTCGCGTTGCGGAGGTAGGCGGCATCGCCCGCGCCCAGCAGCACGCCGTCCAAAGCGAAGACCACGCCCGCGATCGGTTGCAGCGCAACGAAGAACCACCACGCGTGCGGGATCTGCGCGAGCACCGCGGGTTCTGGGCTGAACACCGGCGGGAGCACCGTCACAAGCGCCGCGAAGACCACGCCCAGAGCGACGCCGAACCACAGGCCGTAGATCGTGATCTGCCGGGCGAGAGCCTTGGCGCGCAAGGAATCCGAGGAGCCCAGCGCCGCGCCGACGAGCGACTGCGCCGCGATCGCGAGCGAATCCAGCACGAGCGCCAGGAAGGTCCACAGCTGCAACACGACCTGGTGCGCGGCGGCGGCCTCCGCCGAGGTGCGCGCGGCCACCGCTGCCGCGGAGACGAAGCACGCCTGGAACGCCAGGCTGCGCACGATGAGGTCGCGACCGAGGCCGAGCTGCGCGCGCATCAACCGCGGTACCGGGCGCAGCGGCACGCGCTCCACCACCAACGCCCGGACGAACAGGGCGGCGGAGATCGCCTGTGCCACCACGTTGGCGACCGCGGAACCCGCGAGGCCCCAGTCCGCCCAGTACACCAGCACCGGACACAGCACGGCCGAAATCCCGTTGCCCGCCAACACATATCGGAGCGGCCGGGCGGTCTCCTGCACGCCGCGCATCCACCCGTTGCCCGCCATGGTGATCAACACCAGCGGCGCGCCGAGCAACGCGATGCGCAGCCAGCCCACCGCCGCGTCGGCGATCGCACCCGGCCCGGCGAGGGCGTGCGCGATCGGGCTCGCGAGGAGCTGCCCGGCCAGCACCAGGACCAGACCGACCGCCACGGCCAGCCAGGTCGCCTGCACGCCCTCCGCGACCGCCTCGGCCCGCCGACCGGCGCCGTGCAGCCGCGCCGCGCGAGCGGTCGTGCCGTAGGACAGGAAGGTCAGCTGAGTGGAGACCTGGGCGAGGACGATCCCGCCGATCGCGAGCGCCGCCAGCGGGACCGCGCCGAGGTGGCCGACGACCGCGGTGTCCACGAGGAGGTACAGCGGCTCCGCCGCCAGCACGCCGAGCGCGGGCAGCGCCAGGCCCAGCACGTGCCGCGGCGACTCCACAACCTTCACGAGCCGAGCGTAGGTCAGCCCACCGACAGCCTCAGCGCAGCGAGGGAGCGGACTCCAGGGCGGAACGCACCTGGTCAACGGCCTCTTTGAGGCCACAGTGGAGGGTCACCCCTGAGGCGAGGCGGTGACCACCGCCACCCAGTGATTCGGCGACGGCCCCCACGTCGAGCCGGGCGATCGCGCGCAGCGACACCGTCCACGTCGCCGGAGCGGTCTCCTTGAACACCGCGGCGACCTCGGCCTCGCGGGTGGTGCGCAGGATGTCGATCACGCTGTCCACGTCCTCGCCGCGCAGCCCCTCGGCATCGGCGGCACGGACGGCGGCGTGCACGAAACCCAGTCCCTGAGCCGAATCCGGCTCCAGGCTGGCCCCGCCGAGCACCGTGGCGAGCATGCCCATCCAGCCGAACGGGTGCGTGTCCAGCAGCGGGCGCAGGGTGGCGTCCGGATCGACCCCGGCCTCGACGAGCCGGGCCGCGGTCGCGTACGTCGCGCCGGTGGCGACGCGGAAGCAGCGGGTGTCGGTGGCCAGGCCCGCGTAGAGGCACCGGGCGATCGGTTCGTCGACCAGCGCGCCGAGCTCGTCCAGCACGCGCAGCACGATCACCGCTGTGGCCTCGGCCTTGTCGTCGACCACGTTGAGCGTGCCGAAACGGGTGTTGGAGACGTGGTGGTCGAGCACGATCACCTCGCCCCCGGCGGCCGCGGTCGCGGCCACCCGGTCGCCGAGCACGCCGAGCCGGTCGACGCTGCCCGCGTCCAGCGCCACCAGCAGCGGCGGCACGGCGGGCACCTCCTCGACGGGCACCACGATGCCGGTCGAGTCCAGCCCGCGCAGCGATTCCGGCACCGCCGCGGGATGCCCGAAGGACACCCGCACGGTGGCGCCGCGCCGCTGGAGGGCGATGCCCAGCGCCACCGCGGAACCGAGCGCGTCGGCATCGGGGTTGACGTGGGCGAGCAGGGTGACGTCAGGCGCGTCGGCCAGCAGCCGCGCCGCGCTGAGGGCAGTGCCGACGCTCGACCCCGCAAGCGGGTCTTCGGCACCCTGCCCGCGTACCACTAGTTCTCGTCCTCTTCGGCTTCGCGGGGCTTGCGGTACGGGTCGGCCTCCCCGGCGGGCTGGGCGCCCGCGGCGATCCGGGCCACGTCGGCGTCGGCCGCCTGGGCCTTGGCCAGCAGCTCCTCCATCTGCCGGGCGGTGTCCGGCACCGCGTCCAGCACGAAGGCCAGCGAGGGGGTGTAGCGCACACCGGTGCGTTGTCCCACCAGGGAACGCAGCACACCGGTCGAGCTGGCCAGCGCGGCGGCGGTGCCCGCGTGGTCGGCGTCGTCCCCGAGGACGGTGTAGAACACGGTCGCCTCGCGCAGGTCGCCGGTCACCCTGGCCTCGGTCACCGTGACCATGGCCAGGCGGGGGTCCTTCACGTCGTGCTCCAGCGCGGACGCCACGATCTGCGCGATCCGCTTGGCGAGCCTGCGGGCGCGGGCCTGGTCGGCCACGGCGCTCCTCCTGTCTTTCTCGTACAGCGCCTCACGACGCGGCTATTCGTCCTCCGGCCCGAACATGCGATGACGGGCGGAGAGCAGTTCCAGTTCCGGGCGTCCGGCGACCAAGCGCTCGCAGGACAGCAGGACGTCCCGGACGTGCTGGGTGTCCCCGGCGACCGCCGACACCCCGATCAGGGCGCGGCGGTGCAGGTCCTGGTGACCGGCCTCGGCGGCGGCCACCTCGAAGCGCTTGCGCAGCTCGGCGATGACCGGCCGCACCAGGGAGCGCTTCTCCTTCAGCGAGTGCACGTCCCCGAAGAGGACGTCCAGCTCCAACGATCCCACGTACACGGGCATCACCGTTGTGAATTAAGCGGTGGCCGGGCGCGCACACGCGCCCGGCCACCGTCGGATATCAGCTGCGCGGCTTCTCGCGCATCTCGAACGTCTCGATCGAGTCGCCGATCTTCAGATCGCCGTACGAACCGAGCGTGATACCGCACTCGTAGCCCTCGCGGACCTCGGTCGCGTCGTCCTTGAACCGGCGCAGCGAGGTGATCGAGAGGTTGTCGGCCACCACGACGTTGTCGCGGAGCAGACGCGCCTTGGTGTTGCGGCGGATCTCACCGGACATGACCAGGCAGCCGGCGATGGTGCCGAACTTGGAGGACTTGAAGACCTCGCGGACCTCGGCCTTGCCGAGCGCGACCTCTTCGTAGATCGGCTTGAGCATGCCCTTGAGCGCGGCCTCGATCTCGTCGATCGCCTGGTAGATGACCGTGTAGTACCGGATGTCCACGCCCTCGCGGTTGGCCATCTCGGTGGCCTTGCCCTCCGCGCGGACGTTGAAGCCGAGCACGATCACGTCGTCGGCGATGGCGAGGCTGATGTCGCTCTCGGTGATGCCACCGACACCGCGGTGGATGACCCGCAGTTCGACGTCCTCACCGACGTCCAGCTTCAGCAGCGCGCTCTCCAGAGCCTCGACGGTACCGGAGTTGTCACCCTTGATGATCAGGTTGAGCTGGCGCGTCTCCTTCAGGGCCGCGTCCAGGTCTTCCAGGCTGACGCGCTTGCGCTTGGCCGCCTGCTGGGCGTTGCGCTCGCGAGCGCGCCGCCGGTCGGCGATCTGGCGGGCGACCCGGTCCTCGTCGACGACGAGGAAGGTGTCACCGGCACCCGGCACCGACGTGAACCCGATGACCTGGACCGGACGCGACGGGGTCGCCTCCAGCACGTCCTCGTTGTACTCGTCGACCATCCGGCGCACGCGGCCGTACGCGTCACCGGCGACGATCGAGTCACCGACGCGCAGCGTGCCGCGCTGGACCAGGACGGTGGCCACCGAGCCGCGGCCGCGGTCGAGGTGGGCCTCGATCGCGATGCCCTGGGCCTGCATGTCCGGGTTGGCCCGCAGGTCCAGCGTGGCGTCCGCGGTCAGCAGGATCGCCTCCAGCAGGCCCTGGATGTTGATGTTCTGCCGCGCGGAGATGTCGACGAACATCGTCTCGCCGCCGTACTCCTCGGCGACCAGGCCGTAGTCGGTGAGCTGCTGCCGGATCTTCTGCGGGTTCGCGTCCGGCTTGTCGATCTTGTTCACCGCGACCACGATCGGCACGTTCGCCGCCTGGGCGTGGTTGATCGCCTCCACCGTCTGCGGCATCACACCGTCGTCGGCGGCGACCACGATCACCGCGATGTCGGTGGAGTTCGCCCCGCGGGCACGCATGGCGGTGAACGCCTCGTGACCCGGGGTGTCGATGAAGGTGATGAGCCGCTCGCGACCCTCCAGCTCCGCGGCCACCTGGTAGGCGCCGATGTGCTGGGTGATGCCGCCGGCCTCGCCCTCGTGCACGTTCGCCTTGCGGATGGTGTCGAGCAGGCGGGTCTTACCGTGGTCGACGTGACCCATGACGGTGACGACCGGCGGGCGGAACTCGAGCTCTTCCTCGCCGCCCTCGTCCTCGCCGTAGCTGATGTCGAAGGACTCCAGCAGCTCGCGGTCCTCCTCCTCGGGGCTGACCACGAGGACGCGGTAGTTCATCTCCTGGCCGAGCAGCTCCAGGATCTCGTCGGTGACCGACTGCGTCGCGGTGACCATCTCACCGAGGTGGAACATCGCCTGCACCAGCGCGGCCGGGTTGGCGTTGATCTTGTCGGCGAAGTCGGTCAGCGAGGCGCCGCGCGCCAGCCGGACGACCTCGCCCTGGCCCTTCGGCAACCGCACGCCACCGATGGACGGGGCCTGCATGTTGTCGAATTCCTGGCGCTTCTGCCGCTTCGACTTGCGGCCCTTGCGGCTCGGGCCGCCGGGGCGGCCGAACGCACCCGCGGTGCCACCGGCGCGGCCACGGCCACCACCGCCGCCACCCGGGCGGAAGCCACCGCCACCGGGACGGAAACCACCGGCGCCGCCACCGGCACCCGGGGCACCGGCACCGCCGCCGCCACCGGGACGGAAACCGCCGCCACCGCCACCACCGCCGCGGAAGCCACCGCCTCCGCCGCCGCCACCGGGACGGAAGCCACCGCCACCGCCACCGGGACCACCACGACCGCCACCGGCACCGCCGGGACCACCACGGCCACCGGCACCGCCGGGACCGCCACGACCGCCACCGGGACCACCGGAGGGGCGCTGCGGCCGGGGCGGCATCATGCCGGGGTTCGGGCGCGGGGGCATGTTGCCGGGCGTGGGACGCGGGCCGCCGGGACGCGCGTCACCGCGCGGGGCCGGGGCCGGACGGCCCTCGCCACCGGGACCGGGACGGGAGTCGCCACCCGGGCGGCCTTCGCCACCGGGGCGCTGGCCGCCGGGACGCGGGCCCGGGGTCTGCGGACGCTGGGCGGGAGCCCCGCCACCGACGCCGAAGGGGTTGTTGCCGACCCGGGGAGCGCGCGGACCCGGCTTCGGGGACTGCGGCTTCGGCGGGACGACGGACGGGCTGGCCTGCGCGGGCTTGGGGCCGGGGCGCGGGCCGGGCCTGGCACCCGACGGGGACGCGGACGCCGCGGGAGCGGCGGGCGTCTCGGGCTTGGGGGCCTGCTCGGGCGCCTTGGGCGCGGGAGCGGCCTGCTTGAACTCGGTGACCGCGGGCTTGGACTCGACCACCGGGGCCGGAGCGGGCTTGGCCTGCTCGACCGGCTTCGGGGCCGGGGGCCTGGGGCCGGGCTTGGGGCCGGGGCCCGGGCGCGGCGCGGACTTCGCCTCCGAAGAAGACGCAGAGGACACGGTCGGCGCGGGCTTCGGCCCGGGCGTCGGGGCCGGGGCACCGGACTGCGGTGCCGCCGGGCCGGGCTTGGGAGCCGGGGGCCCGGGCTTGGGCGCGGCGGGACGCTTGTCCGCCTTGCCACCCGGGTACGAGTCCCGCAGCTTGCGGGCGACCGGCGCCTCCACTGTGGAGGACGCCGACTTCACGAACTCACCAAGCTCCTTGAGCTTGTTCAGTACGTCCTTGCTGGTGACACCGAGCTCTTTCGCGAGCTCGTGCACACGGGCCTTGCCTGCCACTTGTCTCCTCACTGGGAGGCCGAGCGGCAAGCCCGCACGACCTCGTCCTACCGTCGAAGCGCGTTCATGTCTTCAGCTTCACGGCTGATTCATGATCGGTCGACCTGCTTCCTTCGTATTGCGCGACGGGGAGGTTCCCTCGTCGGTCGAGAGCCGGGCCGCCTTGGCGAGGTGGGAGCCGACCGGGGCGGTGTCGAGCGGGCCTGCGACACGCAGTGCTCGCGGGAACGCCCTGCGCCGTTCGGCGAGGCGAAGGCACTCGGGATCGGGGTGCAACCACGCGCCCCGTCCCGGGAGCCGACGCCGGGGGTCGGGGATCGCACAATCGCCCGAGACCACCACACGCAGAAGCTCAGCGGTGAGCGCCCGAGTTCGGCATCCCACACACGTTCGGACAACAGACGTGTGCATTGAATCCCGTTCCCCGGCGCCCTGAACCACTCATGAGTCTAACGCCTAGGGCGAACCGGTTGTTCACCGGAGCCCGGAGAGCTTGCCGACACTTACTCAGGAGTACTCGCCGTCGCTGCTCCGGGCGCACTTGGCGTGTCCGGAGCGGCGTCGCTGCGGATGTCGATCCGCCAGCCGGTCAGCCGGGCGGCGAGGCGGGCGTTCTGCCCCTCCTTGCCGATGGCCAGCGAGAGCTGGAAGTCCGGCACCACCACGCGGGCGGTCTTGGCCCGCTCGTCCACCACGGTCACCGAGATGACCTTGGCGGGCGAGAGCGCGTTGCCGACGAAGGACGCCGGATCGTCGGCGTGGTCGACGATGTCGATCTTCTCGCCCGCCAGCTCGCTCATCACGTTGCGCACCCGCGCGCCCATCGGGCCGATGCACGCGCCCTTGGCGTTCACCCCGGGCACGGTGGACCGGACCGCGATCTTGGTGCGGTGCCCGCCCTCGCGCGCGACCGCGGCGATCTCCACGGTGCCGTCGGCGATCTCCGGGACCTCCAGCGCGAACAGCTTCTTGACCAGACCGGGGTGGGTCCTGGACAGGGTCACCTGGGTGCCCCGCGCCGCCCTGGACACGGTGACCACGTAGCACTTGAGCCGCATGCCGTGGGTGTAGGTCTCCCCCGGCACCTGCTCGGCGGGCGGGATGACGCCCTCGATGTCACCGACCTTGACGACCACCATGCCGCGCGAGTTGGCGCGGGCGTCGCGCTGCACGACCCCGGCGAGGATCTCGCCCTCCTTGGTGGCGAACTCGCCGAAGGTGCGCTCGTGCTCGGCGTCGCGCAGCCGCTGCAGGATGACCTGGCGCGCGGTGGTCGCGGCGATCCGGCCGAAGCCCTCCGGGGTGTCGTCCCACTCGTCGGCGACCACGCCGTCGGGCTGGACGTCCTGGGCGAGCACCCGGACGATGCCGGTCTTGCGGTCGATCTCCACCCGCGCGTGCTGGAAGTGGCCCTCGGTGTGCTTGTACGCGGTCAGCAGCGCGGTCTCGATGGCCCCGAGCACGGTTTCGAAGGGGATCTCTTTTTCGCGCTCGATCGCCCGGAGCGCGGCGATGTCCACGTTCATTTCGACTCCTCCTCCGTTGTGTCATTCGCGCCCAGCAGGGCCAGGTCCGCGGCCTTGGGCTCGCTGAACTCGACCTCGACCAGGGCGCGGGCGATGTCTGTGTAGGTCACGCGTCGCAGGGAACCGCCGACCAGCAGCTGGACGCCCTCGTCGTCGGCGTCGCCGACCCGGCCGACGAACTCGGCACCGTCGGACAGCCGAACCTTAGCGAGGCGCAGCCGGGTGTGCCGCCAGTGCCGGGGCTTGGTCAGCGGGGCGTCGAGGCCGCGCGAGGAGACCTCCAGGGTGTAGGCGTCGGGCAACACGTCCTCGCGCGCGTCGAGCGCCTCGGCGACCGAACGGGAGGCGTCGGCCACCTCGTCCAGGTTCACCCCGCGCTCGGAGTCGACGACGACGCGCAGAACCCGGCGGCGGCCCGCCGACCGCACGTCGAGTTGCTCCAACTCGAACCCGGCGGCGCGGACCGCCTCGTCCACGACGGGTTCGAGCTGCGCGGTGAGCTGGTCCCGTGGACCAGGCCCCCCGTGCTGCCTGCTGGACACCTGACGGGCTCCCTGCTCTTGAAGTAGCTGTGGCTTGAGTAGCGAAGAAAACGGCCGGTGCGCACATCTCACCGGTCCGGTCGCACAGCGTATCTTGCCGCGAGCGATGAGCCGGTATCCGCGATCACCGCTCGTTCGGGCGAGCCTGGCAGGATGGGCGCTCGTGGTCTCCCGAAATTCCTCCGGACATTCCCGTCGCAGCGTGCTGCTGACCGGGCTCGCGGGCGCGGCGGTGCTGCCGCTGACCGCGTGCACCGGCGAGCCGACGCCGAACAAGCCCGATCCGCTTGAGGAACTCGCCGCGCAAGCGCGTTCCGACGCCGACCTGGCCAAGGCGATCGCCGCAGCGCACCCCTCGCTCGCGGCGAAGGTCGACGCGGTCGCGACGGACCGGCGGGCGCACCACGGGGCGATCGAGAAGGAGCTGAACCGGGCGCGTCCGGCGCGGGTGAGCACGACCGCGACCCCGGCTCCCGCTCCGGCCCCCAGCGCTCCCCAGCAGGCGTCAGCGGCTTTGAGCGCCTTGAAGGACGCGATCACCACCGGGGAGAAGCGCGCGGCGGAACTGGTGCCGTCGCTGCCGAAGCACCGCGCGGGCCTGATCGGCTCGGTCGCGGCGAGCTGTGCGTGCCTGCGGGAGGTGCTGGCCTGATGTTGGTCCGGACGCAGAAGAACACGCCGTCGCCGGAGACGGTGAACGCGGTGCAGCAGGCGCTCGCCGCCGAGCACGCCGCCGAGTGGGCCTACGGCCTCGCGTCGGCGTTCCTGCCCGCCTCGGCCGATTCCGCGATCCGCGAGGGCGCGACGGCGCACCGGGCGCGGCGGGACTCGGTGGAGCGGCTGTTGCGCGACGCCGGGGCAAC
The DNA here is from genome assembly GCF_024213555.1 of Allokutzneria sp. A3M-2-11 16. Taxonomy (GTDB): domain Bacteria; phylum Actinomycetota; class Actinomycetes; order Mycobacteriales; family Pseudonocardiaceae; genus Allokutzneria. Next base: position 228,504 of record NZ_JANAVO010000001.1, read on the forward strand.
GCCCGTTCCCGCTGAGCCCGCCTACCAACCGCCGCAGCCGGTCACGAACCAGGCGAGCGCCGCCGGGCTGCTGGCGTCAGCGGAGACGGACGCGGCCGCGGCGTGGCACGGCGTGCTCGAACGGTCGGAGGAGGAGTCGCTGCGGCGCACCGCCCTCGAAGGGCTGACCTCGGCGGCCGTGCGCACCGTGCGCTGGCGGAAGATGGGCGGGCAGACCCCGGCCATGACCGCGTTTCCCGGTCGCTTGTAAGGACTTCTCAGCGCCTCGGGCGCCCGAGCATCGCGCTCCCGACGAGAAGCGTGTCCTTGCTGACTTCCCGGAGGAGGTCGACGTCCTTGCGCGTGTGGTTGTAGAAGTCCGACTCCGCGATCAGAACGGTCACGCCGTCCACGGCCGAGGCGTAGCCCGCGTCCTTGAGCGAAGGAGGCCCTCCTGGCACGTTGCGGCCCTCGCGAACGAGGTCGTTGACGTTGCCGGTGTTGTTCGACTGGGTCAGCTTCTCCAGCTCGGTGGCGTCGTGGGAGCTGAACATCGTGACCACCGCGAGGGAGACGACGACCGGCGCGCCGTCCTTGGCCTTGGTGGCGAACAACGTGCGGACCAGGCTCTTGCACGGGGTCTTCTGGAAGAACTTCTGCGTGTCGTCGTAGGCGTGCGCGGCGCAGTCGCTGGTGTTGTGCGTCGCGTGCTCCTCGTAGACGAGCTGCGGCGGGTCGGACGGCAGCTCGGCGAGCCCGGTGACGGTGCGGTCCGCCGCGCTCCAGAGGGTGCCGGAGAGCAGCGCGACGCCCGCGAGGACCCCGCCCTTGATGAGCCAGCCCTTGCGGGAGCGGTCGGCGACGAGGTCGGCCAGCCGGTCGGCCGGGCTGTCCCTGTCCTGCTCAGGGCGCTGCGCAGGCGGCTCCGCAACCGGGGCCTCACCCCGCGGTCGCGGAGCTGGGGCGGCTTCGGTCAGGGGCGAGGTGTCCCACTCCGCGGGCTCCACTCGCGTCATCACCTGTCCGTCCGATGAGCGCAGATCCGACACGATGGCTCACGGTAACGGTCGGCACGGGGAAACGCGACGCGTACCTACAACCTTCAGAACCGGGAGCGCCAGCCCCGACTCTCACCCGTACGCGTGAACAGCGGTAACGGACGGCTCGTCACAGTCCGGACAATTCCACCCAATCGAGGATCAGGTCGAGTACCCGCTCCTGCCCGGAGTCCAGCATCAGCGCATGTCCGACGCCGTCCACCCAGCGCGGCGTCGTGCCGTAGTGCCGCGCGGTCGCCCGCACGCTGGACATCGGGATGATCCGGTCCGCCGTCGCGCCGACCACCAGCACCGGAGCACCTCCGAGCGGGCTCGGCGGGCGCCGGTGGAAGAGCAGCTGGCACTGCGCGAGCGCGCCCGTGGGCCCCTCTCGCAGCAGGTCAGGGCGCGGTGTGCCGACGAAGCGCATCCGCTCCGGGAACGTCATCGACCGGCCGACCAGCGCCTGCCCCAGGGTGCGCGGCGACCGGACCGCCAGCACTCCGAGCCCGGCCACCTCGGGCCCCGCACCGACAGAGCCGAGCAGCACTCCGGCTCGCGCTGGGTAGTGGGCGAGCGCGCGCTGCACGATGAGCCCACCTAGGGAATGACCTATAAGAATCGGTTGGCGTGGCAGTCGAACGGCGGTCTGCACGACGTCGTGCACGTAGTGGCGCAGTCCGGTCAGGAGCCGCCGTCGCGCGCCGCCGCTGCCGCCCGCACAACGCAGGCTGAGCGCATAGGCCGGGAAACCGCGCTCCGCGGCGGCTTTGAGCCAGTGCTCGGCGAACTGCCACGCTCCGCCGCCCACGCCGTGGACGAACAGCAGCGGAGGCTTGCCGGTGTCGGTCTCCGGCAGCTCGGAGAGCACTTCGCGCTGCACTGACGGCACAGGGAACGCCCAGTCGAAGACACGCATCGCTCTGGCCATCACGCGGCCCCTAACGAGTCGATGGTGCTTTGTAAGCCGCGTAAGTAGTGCTGGTGGGCTACCTCGAAGTGGTGACGCGTGCTCTTCACGTAGTCCTGCCCTCCGGTCCAGCGCCGCTCCGCCTGTTCCGCGACCGTCTTCCGGAATGCGGCGGCACGGCGCGGCGACCGCTCGCGGGCTCGCAGGTAGGACGCGATGGCCACGGTCTGCCAGTGCGCCAAGGCGAACTGGCCGGAGTCGGGCTGGATCAGCCCTGCCACGAACAAGGTCTCGTGCGCGGGCGAGAAAACGTGTTGGTACAGCTTGGGTTTGGTGTGCGCTTCGCCGTCCCACGCCAGCAGCGCGGGGTTCAGGAACGGCACGCGGAGCAGGTAGCCGGTCGCGAGGACGACCAGGTCGACCTCAGCGCGCTGCCCGTCGCTCAGCACGACCGTGGAGCCCTCGAAGCGCTCGACGTCCGGCACCGGCTTGATGTCACCGTGGCCCACGTAGTACGTGAGCAGGCTGTTCACGATCGGATGGGTCTCGAAGAGCGCGTGGTCCGGCTTGGGGAGCCCGGCGCGCGGCGGGAGGCCGACCGTCGCGAGGAGCGTCAGCTTGGTCATGAGGCGGCGAACGGGTTTGGGCAGCCGCAACCCGATCAGGGCGTCCGCGATCTGGTCCGAGGGCTTGCCGAGGATGTACTTCGGCACGTACCAGTAACCGCGCCGCGTGGAGTGCCACACGGAGTCCGCGTGCTGAGCGGCCTCCACCGCGATGTCGCAGCCCGTGTTGCCCGCGCCGATCACCAGAACCCGTTGCCCGCGAAGGACATCGGGCCCCTTGTAGTCGGCGGAGTGGAGCACCCTTCCGGAGAACTCCGCGAGCCCCGGGTACTCCGGCACCTTGGGATGCCAGTTGTGCCCGTTGGCCACGACGAGCGCGTCGAAGTGCGTGGGCGCCTTGCCTTTCACGGTCACCGACCACCCGTTGCCGTCAGGCTCCGCGCCGACCACCTCCTGCCCGAACCGAACGTGGTCGAGCAGGCGGAAGTGTTCGGCGTAGCGCCGGAAGTACTCGCGGAGGTGGCTGTGGTGCGGGTAGTCGGGCCACTCGTCCGGCATCGGGAAGTCCGGGTACTGGGTGAACGGCTTGGAGGAGATCGTGTGCGTGCTGGCGTAGACCCGGCTGCCCGGAGCACCGAAACACCAGTTGCCGCCGACCTCGTCGTGCCTTTCGTAGGCCACCGCGTCGAACCCGGCCTGCCGGAGGTTCTTCAGCGCGACCAGGCCGGAGGAGCCCGCGCCGATCACGCACACCGTCTTCGTCACGCTTTGCCTCCCAGTAGTGGGGCGAGCAGCCTGCGGACCGTGTCCCGGATCGTCTCCGGGGGTGCGCCGTGCAGCCCGAACACCGGGTCGAGGCCCGGCAGGAACGGCGCCAGCGCGAGATGGGGGACGAGCAACATCAACCAGGCGATGACCACGTCGGGGTCGGCGTCCAGTTCGCCGCGTTCGACCGCGGCGATCACCAAGGGCCGCAACACTTCCAGGTAGTGCCGGTGCGCAACGTCGCGGACCGCGGCGCGCACGACCGGGTCCATCTCCAGGTTGGTCGCCGCGGTGACGCCCCGCTCCACCGGGTGCTCGGCGAACCACCGGACCCAGACGTCCAGCGCGTCGACCACGAACTCGGCGAAGTCCGGACTGCCCAGCTGTCCGAGTCGCGGCTCGATGGCCGCGCGCACCCGCAGGGACACCACTTCCGCCGCAGTTGCGAACAGGTCGAGCTTGTCGTGGAAGTACTGGAACAGCGAGCCTTTGGCGATCCCGGCCTCGCGCGCGATCACGTTGAGCGACCCGCGCGAGTAGCCGAGCGCGGCGAACTCGTCGAGGGCCGCCGCGAGCACGCGTTCGCGCTTGGCCGCGGGCAGGTTGCGCCAGACGTCGGTGGGCAGCTCCGCCACCTCCCGAAAAAGTGACCACCTGGTCATATGACCGGGCGGTCACCATCGTGGGCCGGGTTCGCCGAGCTGTCAACGCTTGAGTGTTCGCACGACCAAGTCGACGTCCTCCGCGTTGTTGTAAAGGTGGAAGCCCAACCGCGTCCTGCCCGCACGGGAGGCCGACCTCACCCCGGCTTCGGACAACCGCCGCGCCTGCTCGTCGTTCAGTTCCAGTGACACGATCGCCGATCCGGTTCCCGGCAGGTCCAGTTCGGCGAGCAACGCGTCGGTCAACCGCACCGAATGCGCGCGCACCTCAGCGAGGTCCAATGTGGACAGATACTCCAGCGAGGCGGTCGCGCCGACCTGGGCCAGCCACACCGGCGAGAGGTCCAGCCGCCGCGCGTTCCGCGCCAACCGCAACGGCAGCCCGTAGATCGACTGCCACGGGTCCTCGCCCGCGTACCAGTTGGCCGAGTGCACCACCAGCTCGTCCAGCGCGTCCGGCCGCACCGCCAGCCAAGCCGCGCCTCGCGGGCAGAGCATCCACTTGTAGGCGGCGGCCACCACCCAGTCCGCCCACGCCAGGTCCAGCGGCATCCACCCCACCGCCTGCGTGGCGTCGAGCAACACTCGGGTCCCCGTCGCGGCTTCGCGCAGCGCGGCCAGGTCGACCTCCGCGCCGTTGGCCGACTGCACGACGCTGACCGCCACGAGATCGTGACCGTCCACTTCGGACGGGATATCGGCCAGCTCGACCTCGGTCACCTTGACCCCGCGATGTGCTTGTGCGGCAAAGGGAAACGTCAGGCTGGTGAACTCGCCCCGGGCGACCAGCACCCGACTCCCGTCCGGCACGCTCGCCGCGACGATGCCCGCCAGTTGGGACCCGCTGGCCCCCGCCGCCACGTTGTCCGCGTCGACGCCGACCAGCTTCGCGAAGGCCGCCCGCGCCCGCCGCACGTGCTCGTCGAAGTCGGCGGGGTGGTCGGCCCCCGCACCCCATCGCGTCACGGATTCGCGCACGGCGTCGGTGGTCAGCGTCGGCGGGATGCCGATGCTCGGCGTGTTGAGATACCCGGTGGGGACGTCGAAACTCGCTCCGAAGGCATGGCGCATGCCCCGAGCGTATGCGCGGCACCAGCGGTTTTCCGCCACATCCTGACCGCTGGCCGAGTTGGGGCGTCTTCAAGTACCACCAACCCCCTCCCCAGCGATCGCCAACCGCCCCCAACCCCGGAAGCGTCGCGGGGGTTCGCGGTGGTTAACGGTGATCGCGGGCGGGGTTCGTAGGACTTGAAGACATCCGCATCACCGCGCGGCGCCGGGTCGCCGACACCGGGCTAGCGTTGGGGCATGCGTTCTGAGGTGATCGAGATCAGGACCGGCTCGGTCGAGGTGGTCTACGACCTGACGGCGGAGTGCGAGCGGTTCCTGGCGGGGGTGGACGGCGCGGACGGGCTGCTGCACGTGTGGGTGCCGCACGCGACGGCGGGCCTTGCGGTCCTGGAGACGGGCGCGGGCAGCGACGACGACCTGCTGGCGGCGCTGCGCGAACTCCTCCCGGCCGACGACCGCTGGCGGCACCGCCACGGCTCCAAGGGGCACGGCCGCGACCACGTCCTGCCCGCGCTGGTCCCGCCCTACGCCTCGGTCCCGGTCTTCGGCGGGCGGATGGCCCTGGGCACCTGGCAGTCGGTCTGCCTGGTCGACACCAACCGCGACAACCCGGTCCGCAGCGTGCGGTTCAGCTTCCTTCCCGGCTGACCACCCGGGACGTGATGTCGGGCAGCTCCCCGAACCGGGCCCGCGCGTCCGTGGTGACGAGCGTCCGGCGGGTGGCCCGAGCGGTGGCGGCGATGATCAGGTCGTGCGCCCCTCGCGGAGTCCCGGTGCGGCGCACGTGCGCGAGCAGTTCGGCGTGGTGCACGGCGATGCCCGGCGTGTAGTCCTCGACCGGGACGACCTCGAGGACGTCGGAGATGAACGCCTGCCGGAGCCCGCGCACGGCGGCATCGGGTGCGAGCGCGACACCGGTGAGGTACTCGGCGATGGTGACCGCCGCCAGCACCGCGTCGTCGTCGGCCCCGACCACGCGGTCCAGCGCCAGCCGTCCGCGGGCGGCGTCGATCAGCACGCCGGTGTCCAGGATCAGGCGGTCGCCCACGGGTCCTCGTCCAGTCCGACGCCCGCGCGTGCGCCCGCGACGTCGCCCGCGAACCCCTCGTCGAGGCGTCCCGCCCAGCGACGGGCCAGTGCGGCCAGTTCCGCGCCGTTCGCCCTCGGCGCCGGGGAGAGCAGGGCGACCCGCCGCCCCCCTCGGGTGACCACGATCGTCTCGCCCTCCTCGACCTCGTCAAGGACGGCGGAGAAGCGCCGGGAGGCTTCCGACGCGGTCAGCACCTTCACGGGGTAACACTATCAGATTCAGATAATCAGAACCAGCTTGACCGGCCGCTCCCGCGCGGGTGGTCGGCATGGCACTCGCCCCGGAGACCCGGCGCAGCAGCCCGCGCTCCGGGTAGCGTGCCGCATGTGACGAGGCCGAACGCACGCCGGAACGCGCTGATCACCGCACTGTTGCTGGTGATCGTCGTGGCCGGTGGCACGGCGACCGCGTTGCTGCTCTCGCGCGGTGGCGGCCAGACCGCGCCCAGCACCACCGCGCCTCCTCCGCCCGAGAAGACCACCCCGCCACCGGTCACCACGAGACCCCTGCCGCCCGCGCGCAACGCCGGCTGGCAGGTCATCGCCAACCACGACTCGGGACTGATCTACGAGGTGCCGGGCTCCTGGGCGCTGGGCGGCGCCCGGATGGCCCGCCCCGGCGGAGTGCTGTCGCTGAGCGGGCTCGCCGCCGCGCGGCCCTTCCAGTGCGACGGCAAGGAGTTCGTCCGCGGCGAGGTCGGCTCCGGCCGGATGCTCCGGCGGGACGATCCGGCGATCGTGGCGGGCGCCGTCGCCGAGGGGGCCGCCAAGTCCAACTACGGCTCCCCCACCGTCGAACTCGGTCCGCCCGCCCCGGTCGCCGTGGACAACCTCGCGGGTGCGACGGTGGTCGCCGACGTCTCCTCCACCGCGCCAAGTCCTTGCCACGCAAGCAAAGCGCGGATCACCGTGCTCGCGCTGACGGTGCCCAACGGCACGGTCGCGGTCAAGATCGAGGTGCCGGAGGACGGCAAGGACGCGCAGTTCTCGCCGAGCGCCGACGAGGTGCGCCGAATCCTGGAGTCCGTCCGCCTGCTGAGCTGAGTTGCCTCCGCCGTGCGCCCTGGTAGTACCGTCGCTGCCGTGACATGGCCAGGTGGTGGACAGGACCAGCAGGGGCAGGGCGGCTGGGGCGGGTACCCCCAGCAGCAGCCGCAACAGCAGCCCCAACCGCAGTGGGGCCAGCAGGCTCCGCAGCAGCAGCCCCAGCAACCCCAGTACGGCGGGTTCGGCCAGGGCGGCTACGGCGGCCTCGGCGCCTTCGGCCAGCAGCAGCCGCCGCCGAACAAGAGCAAGCGCAACAAGGCGATCCTCTTCAGCGCGCTCGGTGTCGTGCTGGTCGCCGCCATCGTGGTCACGGTGGTCCTGCTGACCAACGGCAACAGCCCGCAGGCCGGGCCGACCACCACCACTCCCGCGGGCCCGACGACCACCACGAAGGCCATCGCGAAGCCGCCGGAGCCGATCAACGAGGCCGCGAAGAACCCGGGCTGGAAGATCGTGCCCAACCTGATCACCAGGCTGGTCTACGAGGTTCCCGCGGCCTGGAAGCCCGCCCCGACCGGGGAGACGCGGTCGGCCGCGGGCGCGGCGGGCATCAACACCATCGCCACGCTGGGGTCCTACCAGTGCGGCGGCGCGACCTACTCGCGCGGCGTCACCGGCATGGTCACGATCAGGCCGCTGGAGGGCAAACCGGGCCTGGAGGCGGGGAAGGTCGCCACCGACTTCGCCAACGGCTACGCGTCGTCGTTCTACGAGTTCTCCAAGGACGGCAAGACGCAGAAGCCGCAGGTGAAGCTCGGCCAGCCGAAACCGGTGGAGCGCCAGGGCTTCAGCGGCGTCATCCTGGAGGCCACCGCCACGACCGCGCCCGGCGAGCCGTGCATGGCGGCCACCGGCAAGGTGCTCGTGGTCGCGATGACCAACCGGCCGGAGAACGGCATCGTCATGGTGATCAACGCCGACACCGCGCCCGTGCCCGGCCAGGAATCGGCGCCGACCGCGACCGACGAAGAGCTGAACAAGATCGCCGACAGCTTCCGCGTCGCGGAGAGCTGATCGCGCGATGGGCCCGAACCGCTTGGTGCTGTGGGACATCGACCTCACGCTGGTCGAACTGCGCGGGCTCGGCATGCACTGGTACCGCCGCGCGCTGGCCGCCGCGACCGGGACCGAGCTGGTGCACGAACCGCCCACCGCGGGCCGCACGGAGCGCTGGATCAGCACGGAGATCCTGACCGCGCACGGGTTGCCCACCGATGACGCCTCGGTGCGCGGGCTCTTCGCCGCGCTCACCGAGGCCGTCGAGGCGGACCTGGACGTGCTGCCCGTGCGCGGGCGCGCGCTGCCGGGTGCGGTCGAGGCGCTGGACGCGCTCGCGCTGCGCGCGGACGTGGTGCAGGGCTTGGTCACCGGGAACCTGGTCGAGGTCGCCAAGCACAAGCTCGGCGCCTTCGGCCTGGACCGGCGGCTGGACCTGACGATCGGCGGCTACGGCGCGGAGTCCCTGGTGCGAGCCGATCTCGTCGCCACCGCCGTCGAGGCCGCGACCGCGAGGCACACCAAGGGTTTCGCGGCCGACGCGGTGATCGTCATCGGGGACAGCCCGCACGACATCACCGCGGCCCGGCACCACGGCGCGGTCGCGGTGGGGGTGGCGACGGGTCACAGCAGCGCCGCGGAGCTGCGAGCCGCCGGGGCCGACGTCGTCCTGGCCGACCTCGCCGATACCGCGGCGGTACTGGAAATCCTTGTGTAGCAACGGGGAGCGGGACCGTCCGGCCCCGCTCCCCGTCAGTGCGACCTAGCGCACGCTCCCGACGATCGGCAGCTCCAGGTTGCTCGGCGCGAGCGCGATCTCCACCTTGTTCGCCTTGGCGTCGGCGGCGATGTAGCTCGGCAGGTTCTGCACCAGGACCAGGCCGATGCGGTGCCCGGCCGGGAACACGTAGTCCTTCGGGTGCAGCTCCCACTGGACCCGGTAGGTCCGGCCCGGCACCAGGTCCTGGCCCTGGGTGAGCGACTGGTGGTTCTTCATGTCGATCGACCCGCGGGTGATCACCTTGTACGGCGTGGCCGCGGTGACCTCGGCGGGCGGGGCCGCGCAACCGGTGCGCCGGTCGAGGTCGGCCTGTTCGCAGGAGTCGGTCATCAGCTCGATCGGCGACTTGCCCAGCGCCTCGGTGCGCGTCGCCTGGCCGTAGTCGACCAGCAGCGCCGTCAGCGGGGCACTGGTGGTGTCCGCGCTGGCGTTCACGCTCACCTTCGCCGTCCCGGACAGGCGGACGGCCTCCTTCAGCGGCGCGGTCAGGTAGGCGAGGCGGTTCGCCTTGGCCAGTTCGGGGTCACCGGCCGCCACGGCCTCCGTCTGCGTCTTCAGGTCGGTGATCAGCTGCTTGCCCGGATCGGCCACCGGCTGCGGCTTGAGCACGCCCGGCTCGCCCTGGCCACCTGCGCCGAGGAACAGCTTCGCCTTCTTCGCCGCGGCGTCCGGCCAGCTGCCGTGGGTCTCCCAGGCGCCGTCCGGCCGCTGGACGTCGGCCATCGGCTCGGACATGACGCCGTTCTGCAGGCCGAGCAGCCAGTGGTCCATCCACCGGTGCATGGCCTTCTCCCACTCGGCCTTGCGGAAGCCGATCGGGTCGCTGTGCGCGCCCCGGTGCAGCCAGATCTTGCGCGGCACGTTGAGCTTCTGCAGCTCGTACCACCACTTGGAGAAGTGCCCCGGCTTGACGTTCCAGTCCTCCTGGCCGTGCACCACGAACACCGACGCCTTCACCTTGGCCGCGTCCGGGCGGTAGTCCCGCTCCGACCAGAACTTGGTGTAGTCGTAGGTGTCGTCGCCCGCCTGGTCGCCGAGTTCCTTCACGAATGCGGCGCACTTCGCCTTGGCGGCCGGGCTGATCACGTAGTTGGCCAGCCACTCCGGGTACCGCTTGCCCCACGCGCCGTAGTAGCCGATGCCCTGGTCGCGGGTGTAGTCGTACCAGCTGGAGATCGCGGCGATCGGCACGATGGTCTTGAGGCCGTCCACGCCGCGCGCGGCGAGCGCGTTGGGCAGCGTGCCGTTGTAGGAGACGCCGAGCATGCCGACGGCACCGGTGCTCCACGACGCCACGGCGGGCTTGCCGTCCGCGTAGTAGGCCTTCGCGCGGCCGTTGAGCCAGTCGACCGAGGCTTCGATGGACGAGGTGTCCTCGGAGTCACCGGTGGTCGGGCAGCCCTGGGAGCGGGCCGTGCCCTGCATCTCGACCTCGACGACGGCGTAGCCGCGCGGCACGAAGAACTCGTCGTACCAGCGACCGAAGCCGCGCGGGGCCGCGCCGGGCAGGAAGTTCTCGTCGCCGCCGCGGGCGCGGGCGGTGGCCGCGGCGGAGTAGTACGGGCTGGCCTCCATGACGGTGGCCGACTTCAGCCCGGTGTTGGTCTCCTTGGGCCGCATCACATCCGCGGCGATGCGGTCCGGTTTGCCGTCCGCGTCACTGTCGATCTTGGACTCGATGTAGACCGTCTCCCGGATCGCCTCGGCGTGGGAGTAGATCGGCTTGGTCTCGTTGTCGACGATATTTCCGGACGGCTGCGCGAAAGCGGGAACCCCGGTGAGGGTCGCCGCTGCCGCTGCCGCCAACCCGGTCAAGAGCGCGATCGATCTGCGCACGTGTCGCATGCTGTCCTCCTGGACGCCCACCCAGCAGGGTTTCGGGTGAGCCACGAGATCCAGGCAACCGGTCGGCGCGGGAGCGCGGAAGCGACCAAAGGCGGGTGATTTTCACGCTTTGCCGTCCACTTGGCCGAACCAGCGGGGTTCCCCCGTCTTCAAGTACCGCGAACCCCCGCCCCCAGCACCGAAAACCGCCACCAACCCCGGCCGCGGCGCGGGGTTGGTGGCGGTTGACGACAGCTGTGAGCCGGGTTCGGGGGACTTGAAGACCGGCGAACCCGGGCTGGGTCAGCTCCGGCAGAGCTCAGTTCCGGCAGAGGTCGACAAGATGCGCGACGACCTTGTCCACGCCGACCTCGACGCGCTCGCCGCTGGCCCGGTCCTTCACCTCGACCACGCCGTTGGCCAGGCCGCGGCCCACCACCAGGATCGTCGGCACCCCGACCAGCTCCGCGTCGGCGAACTTCACGCCCGGCGAGGCCTTGCGGTCGTCGAGGAGCACCCGCACCCCGGCCGCGTCCAGCTCGGCGGCGATCCGCTCACCGCCCTCGCGCACGGCCTCGTCCTTGCCCGCGACGACCACGTGCACGTCGGCGGGCGCGATCTCGCGCGGCCACACCAGGCCCTTGTCGTCGGCGCGCTGCTCCGCGATCACGGCGAGCGCGCGGGAGACACCGATGCCGTAGGAGCCCATGGTGATGCGCACGGGCTTGCTGTCCGGGCCGAGCGCGTCCAGGCCGAACGCGTCGGCGTACTTGCGGCCGAGCTGGAAGATGTGGCCGATCTCGATACCGCGCGCCATGACGAGCTTGCCGCCGCCGTCCGGGGACTCGTCGCCCTCGCGCACCTCGGCGGCCTCGATCGTGCCGTCCGGGGTGAAGTCGCGGCCCGCGACCAGGTCCACCACGTGGTGGTCGGCCTTGTCCGCACCTGTCACCCACGCCGTCCCGGTGACGACGCGCGGGTCGACCAGGTAGCGGACTCCGTTGTCCTGCAACGCCTTCGGGCCGATGTAGCCCTTGACCAGCCACGGGTTCGCCTTGAAGTCGGCCTCCTCGACCAACGCGATCTCGGCGGGCGCGAGCCCGGCCTCCACGCGCTTGAGGTCCACCTCGCGGTCGCCCGGCAGGCCGATCGCCAGCAGCGTCCAGTCCTTCTCCCCAGGCACGCGGGTCTTGACCAGGACGTTCTTCAGCGTGTCCGCGCCGGTGAACTCCCTGCCGAGCCCGGCGCCGTTGAGGAAGGCGACCAGCGTCTCGATGGTCGGGGTGTCCGGGGTGTGGTGCACCTGCGCGGCGGGCAGGCCGTCGAGCGCGCGCGCGGGCGGGACCGGGGTGGTCACGGCCTCCACGTTCGCGGCGTACCCGCTGTCCAGGCAGCGCACGTAGGTGTCCTCGCCGACCTCCGCGGGCGCCAGGAACTCCTCGCTCGCCGAGCCGCCCATCGCGCCCGAGACCGCGGAGACGATGTGGTACTCGATGCCGAGCCGCTCGAAGATCCGGATGTAGGCGTCGCGGTGCGCCTGGTAGGACGTGGAGAGGCCGTCGTCGTCGAGGTCGAAGGAGTAGGAGTCCTTCATGACGAACTCGCGGCCGCGGAGGATGCCCGCCCGCGGGCGCTCCTCGTCCCGGTACTTGTTCTGGATCTGGTAGAGCACGACCGGGTAGTCCTTGTAGGAGCTGAACTCACCCTTGACCATCAGGGTGAACAGCTCCTCGTGCGTCGGCCCGAGCAGGTAGTCGGCGTTCTTGCGGTCCTTGAGGCGGAACAGCGTGTCGCCGTACTCGGTCCAGCGGCCGGTGCTCTCGTAGGCCTCGCGCGGCAGCAGCGCGGGGAAGTGCACCTCCTGCGCGCCGATCGCGTCCATCTCCTCGCGGACGATCCGCTCGACGTTGCGCAGCACGCGCCAGCCCAGTGGCAGCCAGGAGTACACGCCCGGGGCGACACGGCGTACGTACCCGGCGCGCACGAGGAGCTTGTGGCTGGGCACCTCTGCGTCGGCCGGGTCCTCACGCAGGGTCCGCAGGAACAGCGACGACATCCTGGTGATCACTGGCTGAACTCCTTCTGCTGTGGTTCGAGCAGCCTAACGATGGGCTGCCGGTTGTCGGTGGGCGCGTCTACCGTTCGCCCTCATGGGACTCAACATCGCGTGCCTCACCATCGACTGCGCCGACCCGGCGAAGCTGACCGGCTTCTGGACCGAGGCGCTGGACCTCGAGGTCGTCGCCGACCTGGGCGAGTTCGTCTTCCTGGCGCCCAAGGACGCCCGCGGCGCCGCGCTCGGCCTGCAGAGGGTCGACGAGCCGAAGGACCGCAAGAACCGCGTGCACATGGACCTCAGCGCCGACGACCGGGCCGCCGAGGTGGAGCGGCTGGTCGGGCTCGGCGCCGCCGTCCAGGGCGAGTTCACCGTTCCGGGGCTGACCTGGACGGTGCTCACCGATCCCGAGGGCAACGAGTTCTGCGTCTCCGAGCGCTCCGAGATGCCGACCTGAGCGGATAACCGACGGCTATCACAGCGGGTCTTGGACGCCGGGCGGGGTCCGGCAACAGGCTGCTCCCATGCAGACGACCAAGGGAGCGGACATGCGTTACGTCCTGTTCGGCGACTCCGGCCTCCGGGTGTCCGAGCTCGCGCTGGGCACGATGACCTTCGGCGACGACTGGGGCTGGGGCGCCGACGCCGCGGAGAGCCGCAAGCAGCTGGAGGTCTTCGCCGAGGCGGGCGGCAACCTGATCGACACCGCGAACAAGTACACCAACGGCAGCGCGGAGCGGATCGTCGGCGGGCTGATCGCCGCGGACCGGGACCGGTGGGTGGTCTCGACCAAGTACACGCTGTCGATGGGCCCGGACCCCAACGCCTCCGGCAACTCCCGCAAGAACCTGGTGCGGTCGCTGGAGGCGTCGCTGCGCAGGCTCGACACGGACTACGTGGACATCCTGTGGGTGCACGCGTGGGACTTCCTGACCTCGCCGTCGGAGGTCATGCGCGCGCTCGACGACCAGGTCAGCGCGGGCAAGGTGCTCTACCTCGGAGTCTCCGACGCGCCCGCGTGGCAGATCGCGCGCATGCAGACCATGGCCGAGCTGCGCGGCTGGAACCCGTTGGCGGGACTCCAGGTCGAGCACTCGCTGGTGCAGCGCGACGTGGAGCGCGAGCTGCTGCCGATGGCCGACGCGCTCGGCCTCGGGGTGACGGCGTGGGCGCCGCTCGGCGGCGGTGTGCTGACCGGGAAGTATCGCAGCCTTGAGGGCGAGCGCCGGTACGCGGAGCAGCCGGAGTGGAAGCTGCGCGTCGGCGACGCGGTGGTCGAGGTGGCCAACGAGCTGGGATTCACCCCGGCGCAGGTGGCGCTCGCGTGGCTGCGGCAGCACACCGAGCAGCCGATCATCCCGCTGATCGGGGCCAGGACCGCGGCCCAGCTCGAACAGAGCCTCGCGGTGACCGGGATCGCGCTGCCCCAGGAGCACCTGGACCGGCTGTCCGCGGTGTCCGCGCCCACGCTCGGGTTCCCGCACGACTTCCTCGCCCAGCCGGACATCCGCCAGGTGGTGCTCGGCGACCAGGCCGACCTGATCGTCCCGCCCCGCCGCCCGCGCTGACCCCGGCCTAAGCTCTGCGCGTGCTCGTGTTGCTGCCGCCGTCGGAGACGAAGGCCCTCGGCGGGTTCGGACCGCCGCTCGACCTGGACGCGCTGTCCTTCCCGGCCCTGACCCCCGTGCGCCGCAAGCTGGTCGACGCCCTCGTCGACCTCGCCGCGGACCCGGCGGCGAGCATGGCCGCGCTCGGGCTCTCCGAACGGCAGCTCGACGAGGTCCGGCACAACGCCGAGCTGCACTCCGCGCCGACCATGCTGGCGCTCACCCGCTACACCGGTGTGCTCTACGACGCGCTCGGCATCGGCACGCTGACCAAGGCCGAGCGCGCCCGCGCGGACGCCCGGCTGGCCGTCGCGTCCGCGCTGTTCGGGCTCGCGCGCGGGACCGACCGGGTCCCGCACTACCGGCTCTCCGCGGGCAGTTCGCTCGCGGCGGTCGGCCCGCTGCGCGGCGTGTGGAAGCCGGTGCTCGAACCGACTCTGTCCGAAGTGGACGGTCTGGTGGTCGATCTCCGCTCCGGGTCCTACGCCGGTCTGGCCCGCGTTCCCGGCGCGGTGACCGTGCGGGTGGTCACCGACGACGGCACCGGGCGCCGCAAGACGGTCAGCCACTTCAACAAGGCGCACAAGGGCCGCCTCGCGCGGGTGCTCGGCTCCGCCCGCAAGGAAGCGTCCACGGTCAAGGACGTCATCAAGATCGCCGGGGCCGCCGGGCTCAGCCTGGAGGTCACCGGCGACACCGAGCTGGAGCTGCTCACCGACTAACTCGATTGCGCGGGTGGGCGCGGTCGGCGATCCTGGCGATCCCTACGAAGCAAGGAGGTGCGACATGCACATGACAGCCATGTCCGTCCTCCACCGTAGGAGTTCCCACCGTGCGACCGCACGTCCTCCCCGCCTGGCTGATCACTGACGACTCGGCAGTCGATCACGACCTCGGGGTTCTCAAGACCGGCAAGGAAGCCGACGTCCACCTGATCGAGCGCACCGTTCCCGGTTCCGGGGCGAGCTGCCTGCTGGCCGCCAAGCGCTACCGCGGCTCCGAGCACCGGATGTTCCACCGCGACGCCGGTTACCTCGAAGGCCGCAAGACCAACAAGTCCCGCGACACCCGCGCCATCGCCAACCGCACGCGCTACGGCCGCGACGTCATCTCGCAGCAGTGGGCGGAGGCGGAGTTCACCGCGCTCACCCGGCTGTGGGCGGCGGGTGTTCCCGTGCCCTACCCCGTGGCGTACCTGGGCACGGAGCTGCTGCTGGAGTTCATCGGCGAGCCCGACGGTTCGGCGGCGCCGCGGCTCGCGCGGCTGCGGCCGGACCGCGACGCGCTGCGGGACCTGTGGTTCCAGCTCGTCGAGGCGATGCTGCTGATGGCCGCCGAGGGCGTCACCCACGGCGACCTCTCCCCGTTCAACCTGCTCGTGCACGGCGACCGGCTCGTGGTAATCGACCTGCCGCAGGTCGTCGACCTCGTGGCGAACCCGCAGAGCGAGGTGTTCCTCCGGCGGGACGTGCGCACCACGTGCGCCTGGTTCGTCGCCCGCGGGCTGCCGGAGGACGTCGCCGACGCCGACTGGCTGGAGGAGCTGCTGCGCCGCGAGGCACGGCTGTTGTAGGCAGGTGCTCTACTTCACGGTGCCCCGCCCCGCAGGGCTCTGACCTGCACCGATAGTTGATCATGCGCCCTGCCACGGGAAACTGTTTCCCGTGGCGGGGCACGGATGGACCGCGCCGGTCGGCCGACCGGCTACACTGGACAGAGCACCACGTCAGTCGCGCGAAGATCGCGTCTGCCGGCCAGGCCGGCCAGTGGTGCTCCTGACCACTCAACGGCGCACAAGCGCCGGGCCCGTCCTTGTGACCAGCTCGCGGTATCGATGCGGCGAGAGTCCCCGAGACGTGCCACGTCTCGGAGGATCTGTGTCTATCGCTACACCTGCCCGGCCCGAGCACGCCCAGCGCAAGCCTCGCAACCGGGCAACCACCCCTGCCGCCATCAAGGCGCAGGACGCTCCCGAGGTCTCGGAGGTCACCGACGTGACCGAGACCCCGGAAACGAAGACCTTCGCCGAGCTCGGCCTGCCCGAGGTGCTCGTCGAGCGGCTCGCCAAGCGCGGCATCGTCGACGCCTTCCCGATCCAGGCCGCCACGCTGCCGGACTCCCTCGCCGGGCGCGACCTGCTCGGCCGCGGCCAGACCGGCTCCGGCAAGACCCTGGCCTTCGGCCTGCCGATGCTGGTCACCCTGGCCTCCGGCCGCACCAAGCCGATGCAGCCGCGCGGCCTGGTCCTGGTGCCCACCCGCGAGCTGGCCATGCAGGTCCGCGACTCGCTCAACGACCTGGCGGAGGGCCTCGGCCTGCGCTGCAACATCGTCGTCGGCGGCACCTCCTTCCCGAAGCAGGTCGCCGCGCTGCGGCGCGGGGTCGACCTGCTGATCGCCACCCCCGGCAGGCTCAGCGACCACATCCGGCAGGGCACCTGCTCGCTCGGCGACGTCCAGATCACCGCGCTGGACGAGGCCGACCAGATGGCCGACATGGGCTTCCTGCCCCAGGTCCGCGAGCTGCTGGACCAGGTCGCGCCCGGCGGCCAGCGGCTGCTGTTCTCCGCCACCCTGGACGGCGACGTCGACCAGCTGGTGCGGCGCTACCTGACCGACCCGGTGACCCACTCGACCGCGCCGTCCTCGGCGAGCGTGTCGACGATGGACCACCACGTGCTGCTGATGAGCAACGACGACAAGCTCGACGTCGTCGCCGAGGTGGGCGCCCGCGAGGGCCGGACCATCATGTTCGTCCGCACCAAGCACGGCGTGGACCGGCTGACCAAGAAGCTGCGCTCCGTCGGCGTGAAGGCCGGTGGCCTGCACGGCGGCAAGACCCAAGGCGCGCGTACCCGGACCCTCGGCGACTTCCGCGAGGGCGTCACCACCTGCCTGGTGGCGACGAACGTGGCGGCCCGCGGCATCCACGTCGACGACGTGAGCCTGGTCGTGCACGTGGACCCGCCGCTGGACCCGAAGGACTACCTGCACCGCGCGGGCCGCACCGCGCGTGCGGGCCAGGCCGGTGTCGTCGTCACGCTGGCGTTGCAGGCGCAGCGCCGTTCCGTGCAGGCGATGACCACCAAGGCCGGCGTGCGGCCGACCATCACCCGGGTCCGCCCGGGCTGGACGGAGCTGAACGAGATCACCGGCGCTCAGGCGCCCAGCGGCATCGAGCTGCCGGACGAGATGGTCCGCCCGGAGCGCCGCCCGGCCCGTGCCGGTGGTGGCGACCGCGGCGCTCGCGGCTTCGGCCGACGCCCCGCCCGTGAGGGCGACCGCCCGCGCGGCTTCCGGCGCGACGACCGGGGCGACCGCGGCTTCCGCAGCGACGACCGCGGTGGTTTCCGCAGGGACGACCGCAGCGAGAACCGTGGCGACGACCGCGGCTTCCGGCGGGACAACGAGCGGGGCGACAACGGCTTCCGCAGGGACGACCGTGGCTTCCGCGGCAACGACGACCGCCCGGCTCGCAGTGGCTTCCGCTCCGACGACCGTCCGAGCGGCCGCCGCGACGACCGCGGGCACCAGAAGTGGGAGGACCGCGGTGGTGACCGCGCCGCCCGCCAGAACCGGGGCACCGGGGGCCGTCCGCGCTTCAACTCCCCCACCCACTAGCTCCACCAGCACTCCGGCGACCCCCGTCGGCCCACGCAAGCACCGCGTGGGCAGGCGGGGGTTGCCCGTTTCGTACTCATAGCGGGCATGAGAGCGCTCCTCATCCCGCTATGAGTACGAAACGGGAAAACGGCTACGGGGTCAGGGCGGTGACGTCGCCGATGACGATGATCGCCGGAGGACGGATCGCCTCGGTGGTGATCGTGGTGCCGAGCTTGTCGAGGGTCGTGCGAACCACCCGCTGCGCCCGCGTGGTGCCCTCCTGGATCACCGCCACCGGAGTGGTGGCGGGGCGGCCGTGCTCGATCAGCGTGGCGGCGAAGGCGTCCGCGCGCTCCACGGCCATCATCAGCACGAGGGTGCCGCGCAGCTTCGCCAGAGCGGGCCAGTCCACAAGGGACCGTTCGTCGGTCGGGCTCACATGTCCTGACACCACGACGACTTCGTGCGCGACGCCGCGGTGGGTGACCGGAACGCCGCCGACCGCGGGCACGCCGAAGGCGCTCGTCACGCCGGGGACGACGGTCACCGGGACGCCCGCCTCCGCGCAGGCCAGCAGCTCCTCGAAGCCCCTGCCGAAGACGTAGGAATCGCCGCCTTTGAGGCGCACCACGAACTTCCCGGCCTTGGCGTGCTCGATCAGCGTCGAGTTGATCACGTCCTGGCTCGCGGCGCGGCCGTACGGGATCTTCGCCGCGTCGACGACGAGCACGTGCGGCGGCAGCTCCTCCAGCAGCTCGCGCGGGGCCAGCCGGTCAGCGACCACCACATCCGCCCGCGCCAGCAAACGCCTGCCGCGCACGGTGATCAGCTCCGGGTCACCCGGACCGCCACCGATCAACGCCACACCGGGCAGAGGAGGTGAAGCGGCGTCGCCGACCACACCGGAGCGCAGCGCGTCCAGCACGCCGTTGCGCACGGCCGCGGAACGCCGGTGCTCACCGCCCGCCAGCACGCCCAGCAGCAGCCCGTCGTGCTCGCCCACCGCGGGGGTCACCGCGGTGCCGAGGCGGGCGACGTCGGCACGCACGCAGAACACGCGCTTCTGTTCCGCCTCAACGGTGATCGCCGCGTTCACGTCCGTGTCGTCGGTGCACGCCAGCGCGTACCAGGCGCCGTCGAGGTCCCCGTCCGCGTAGGCGCGGCGGGTCCAGGTGAACTCCCCCGCGGTCGCCATCGCCTCGACGGCCGGGGTCGCCTCCGGCGAGATGACCTCGATGACCGCCCCGGAGGCGACCAACCGCGGCAGTCGGCGCTGGGCGACCGTGCCCGCACCGACCACCACGACGCGCCGCCCGGCGAGATCCAACCCGGCGAGGTAGTGCTGCTCAGCCCGCATGACCGCTAAGCATGCCGATCCGCGCGGCCGAACACATCCGGAGAGCGCTGTGACATCACTCGCCCACCCGGATCGCGGGGTGCCGGTCCTCGTAGCCGCGGGCCTTCCACCACAGCACCGCGCCGCCCCACGCCAGCAGGAAGGTCGCGGCGATGCCGTAGCCCATGACCTCGAACTGCTCGGAGATCTCGCCGATCCCGGTCAGCCAGGTCAGCCCGGCCTTCTCGGCGAGCAGCTGCGACACGTAGACCACCACCACGAAGGCCGCGATCGCCACGGTGATCGCGGTGGTGACGGTGTTGTAGAACAGGGTCCGCACCGGGTTGCGGTAGGACCACGAGTAGGCCCGGGTCATCAGCAGCGAGTCGAGCGTGTCGAAGGTGCTCATCCCGGCCGCGAAGATCAACGGCAGGCTGAGCACCGCCACCAGCGGGAGCTGCCCGCCCGCCGCGTGGGTCGCGGTGAGGCCGAGCAACGTGATCTCCGAAGCGGTGTCCAGGCCAAGGCCCATCAGGAAACCCACCGGGTACATGTGCCAGGAGGAGCGGATCAGCACGCGCAGCCTGCCCCCGAAGATCCGGTTGAACACACCGCGGTTCATCAGCACCCGCTCGACCTCGTCCTCGGCCATCTCGCCGCGCCGCAGCTTCCGCCACAGCCCGGCGAGCGAGCGCAGCACGCCCGCGTTGAGCACGGCGACGAGCAGCAGGAACGAGATCGCCACGATCATCGCGATGGTGCCGGTGACCTCCTGAGCACCCTCCACTTCGGACTCGGCGATGGTGCCCGCGGCGAGCGCGACGATCACCGCGAGCACGAGCACCACCGAGGAGTGGCCCATCGCGAAGAAGAAGCCGACCCCCATGGGTCGCTTGCCGCGCAACAACATCAGCCGGGTGGTGTCGTCGATGGCGGCGATGTGGTCGGCGTCGAAGGCGTGCCGGACGCCGAGCACGTACGCGATCGCGCCCGCCGACGCGAGGATGCCGGAGCCGGGGAACTGGTCGGCGTAGGCCAGGTAGAGCCCGATGCCCGCGACGTGCAGCAGCACGATCGCGCCGATGATGCCGGAGAGCCTGCGCCGCTCCGACGCGGTCCACGCGCCGCTGGGAGCCTGGGCGTCAAGGGACGTCATGAAAGGAACCTCCTGGGTGCCTCGCCCGAGGGGAGTTCGCGCGGACCACGGCGTGGCCCGCGACCACCAGGGAGTTCCTGACTTCCGGATCATCGTGACCCGATCACAGTGGCGGGACCGCCCCGGACTCGCACCGGGTTCCTCGCACTGGTGGCGTCACGCATCGTGGGGGCGGCGGCGACGCCGCGTCAATCCGGCCGGAGGAGGTTGAGCCCGGCCCGTGTCGGCCACGTGATCTTCGGCGGCGGCGCGGGACAGGGGCGCGGCGGACCGGAGAAAGGAAACGGAATAGGAGCGGAAATGAGCTTTGCCTGCCCCGGGCGGCGGGAGGGGCAGGCAAAGCGGGTCGGCGAACGTGAAACTCTTCCAGAAATCGACGAGCCCACGATCCCCGCCTCGACCGTACACTTCGTCGTCTCTTTCGCGGACGCGATCTCAAGGATCCGCATACCGCTCACACACGTTCAGCACTACTGCGTGGTTCTGGTCGGCTCAGCCGGAAGACCGGGGCCGGGTGGTGCGGTTGACCGGGCCGTCACGCTCAACCCAGTGGTGACGGAGGATCTCCCGTGGTCAACATTGCCGCGGCCGCGGATTTCATCCTGGCCAGTGGTCGCAATTTCCACCTCCCACCTGGGACGTGTTACCTCGTCAAGACGGGCATATCCATGGCACACCCGAATGCCCTTGTGCGGCAAGGGGTTGTGGCACCTTTTCATCACAACGTGCTACCGGTTGCGCATCAATGCATTGATCAGGGCGGAGTCACCATGCGACCGCCCACCGCGCGGGTCCGCGAACTGCCCACGACAACGGTCGCGGCGGGCCGGACACCGGTCGGATCGAAGCCGGTGATCGTCGCCACGTCGGCGCTGATCCCGGGCCCGGCGACGCCGACAGGGGTCCTCGGCGGCCGGTGCAGCCGGAGCAGGTCCAGCGCGGCGCCGAGCCGCCAGTCCGCGTTGTCCCGCAGGCAGACCACGACGTCGGCCTCGGCGACCGCGCGCACCCGCTGCTCGATCACCGGCCACGTGGCGCCCGCGTCGGCGAGGCTGATCACCGCGTGGTCGGAGCCGAGCGGAGCGCCCAGCTCGGCCGCGGCGGCCGACACCGCGCTCACCCCGGGCACCCCGGCGATCTCGATCCGCTCGTCGGCCTGCTCCAGCGCGGGCCCGATGAGCGCGCCCGAGCCGACCAGCGCCACGGACCGCCCGGACACGGCCAGCCGCACCGCCTCCGCGGCGCGCTGGCGCTCGTCGCCCGGCGCGCTGACCCGGACCTCCGTGCCCTGGCGCAGCAGGTGCCGGACGCGGTCCAGATCGGCTTCGAGCCCCACCACGACGGCGGCGCGGCGCAGCTCCGCCTCGGCCCGGGGCGCGCGCAGGTCCTCGGCGCCCGGCCCGGCGTCGACGATGACCAGCCGACCGCGTGGCCGCACCCTGGCCGCCGCCACGGTCGCCTTGTCCCCCTTGAGCTTCGCCGCGACCAGCTCGACCGGCGAACCCCCGGCGAGCTCCCCGGCGGCGTGCAGCGCGGCCGCCTCCGCGACGCTGGGCGTGCCCACCTCGGCGAGCACGTCCTCGCTCGGCGTCGGCACGTCGACCTCGGCGAGGGTGTCCGCCGGGTAGTGCAGCAGCTCCGGCGCGCTGTCCTGCCAGAAGCCGTGGTCGTCGACGGCGTCGATGATGCCCTGCTCCGCGGACTTGGCGTCGACGGTGGCGAACGCCCGCACCGCGCGCAGGTCCAGCTCGGCGCGCTCGGCCAGCTCGGCCAGCAGCCCGGTCACCGCGCCCGCCCGCACCCCGCTGGACGAGCCGACCCCGATCACCAGCGTCCTGGGCACGAGCCGGAGCACCCTGCCCTCCACCGCCAGCAACCGGTCGTCCACCACGACCGTCCACTGTGGACCAGCGGGCGGCGGCTGCTCGTGCACCGTGACGTTGGAAGGCATGGCGGGCAAGGGAAAGCGCAGCGGGTTGACCACGCGGACCGGCTCCCCCGCGAGCATCGCCGCGGCGCAGTCGGCGAACTCCCCGTCCACGGTGGCGTCCAGCAGCTCGACCAGCTCGTCGAGCACCGTGGCACCGACCGACTCCGCCGCGGTGGTGACGACGGGCTGGCAGCCCAGGAACTCCCCGACCCGCTCGGCGAGGGCGTTCGCGGCGGGACCGCCGGTCAGGGCGACCGCGTAGCCGCTGTCCTCGTCCACGCAGACCACGGCGGGATCGCCGTGCCGGTCGGTGAGCAGCGGCGCGATCAGCCGGACCGTCGCCCCGGTGGACAGGAAGAACACGGCGGCACCCAGGCGCGGCCACATCCGCCGCAGCGCGGGCTTCACCGCCCCTTCGACCACCGCGGCGTCCGCGCCCAGATGTGCCGCCAGCTCCCCCGCGGAGCGGCGTCCCTTCGCCGTCACCGCAAACAACCCGATCACCCGGGAACCCTATCCCCGCCCCCACACCCGCATTCCCTGAACGGGTCGTTCGGGGAATCTAACGCCCCCAACGACCCGTTCAGGGCACTCAACGCCCTGAATGAGTCATTGGGGGCGTCAGTCTGCGCTGAGGGGGTTGAGGGGACGGAGACGGGGAGCGGGCGTCAGGAGGTCTTGCGGCGGCCCCAGAGGATGAGGGTCGGTGTGGTGCCGACGAAACGGCTGGCGCCGTCGGACATCGTCGCGAGCCGGTTGGCGGAGAGCTGGCAGCCGTCGACGACGTAGCCGGAGTGCCGCAACGCGTCCCGGGACGCACCGAGGCGATCCAGAGCGGTCAGCGCTACGACGACGCGCTCGGCCCCGACCGCCGCGCACGCGGCGACGACCTCCGGGCCACCACCACCGACGAAGATCGAGTCCGGGCGGGGCAGGCCGACGAGGGCCGCGGGCGCCTCGTTCTCCACGATCCGCATGTCGACGCCGTGCGTCGCGGCGTTGGCGATGATCCGCATGCACTGCACGGGATTCGGCTCCACCGCGATGACCGCCGCACCCAGCCGCGCGCACTCAATCGCCAGCGCGCCCGCCCCCGAGCCCACGTCCCAGACCAGTGAGCCGGGGCGCGGGGCGAGCTTGGCGAGGGCGAGCGCGCGCACCTCGGCCTTGCTCACGGTGCCGTCGCGGTGGGCGAAGGACTCCTCCGGCAGCCCCCAGCCGCCCGCGGGCGGGGTCGGGTCGCCGCCCGCGCACCAGTCGCGCGGCGGGACCGCCTCCGGGTCGGCGAGGCAGAGCACCACGTTCGGGTCGCGCCACCGGCGCTTGGCGGCCTTCGGCGGGTCCACCACGGAGATCCGCTCGTCCGGGGTGTCGAGGTCCTCGGCCACGATCAGCGTGCGGCGCCAGCCGGTCAGGCCCGCGCCGATCTCCGCGGGACCGGCGACGGCGTCGGTCAGCACGGCGACGGCGGGGCGCGCGCGGCACACGTTGAGCGCGCGCCGCAGGTCCCGGCCGCGTGCGCTGACGACGAGCACGTCGTCCCAGGAGCGGCCGAGCTTGGCCAGCAGCCGCTGCACGCTGGAGACGCCGGGCAGCACCTTCCCGGTCCGCACTCCGCGTTCGCGCAGCGCCCGCATGATCCCGAAGAAACCGGGGTCGCCGGAGGTGATGATCACCGCGGGACCGTCCTCCTCGGACAGTTCGCCGAGGTCGCCGATCGCCTGGTCGAACTGAGCGGTTCCGGGCTGGGCGAGCTCGATCCGGCGCGCGCCCTCCGGTGCGTGGGCTTCGAGGTGGGCCCAGCTGCCGAGCACCACCTTCGCCCCGGCCAGCAGCTCGGTCGCGCCGCGCGGCAGGCCGTCGGCGTCGATACCGAGCACGCTCACCGCGACGGTGGCGGGTGGACCGGAGCGCAGGCGCTCGCTGTTCGGCGACCGCTGCTGGAGCAGCTCATGGCCGACCGGTCCGGCCTCCGTTGTCTGACGGCCTCGGCGGAACATCCCGCCGGAGCGGCCCACGTCTGTACGCACAGCTCGTCTCCACATCCCCGGGGCACGACCGGTGCGCTGGAACCAGGTGGGCTGAGCGCCCATGCCCACGGACACCCATCAGTTAGCCCATTCCCGGGCTCGCATATGGGTGCCGCGCCGGAGATTCACCCGTTCGACGGCAATGCAAACGTTGCCCGAGCGTCCTTTGTGGACGGAGAGATCAACTGCTCTTCGTCGCGCGCTTCGGCTTGCGGGCGCCGGTGCTCTTGCTCTTGGGCGCCTTGGCCTTCTCCGCCTTGTCGGCCGCGGGCTTCTCGGCGGGCTTGGCGGGCTTGCGCTTCGGCTTGGCCTCTTCGACCGGGGCCGCGGGCTCCGGCAGGTCGACGGGCAGCGTCACCTGGTCGGGGTGCTTCGTGGATTTGCTCGCCGCGGCGACCCGGCCGGAGGTACCGGTGAGCCGGGCGGTGCGGTAGCGGCGCGCGGTGCGGCTGGTCGCGCGGGTGGTCTCCTGCCAGTCGCGGACGGCCCACCACGCCACGTCGGAGCCGGGCTGCGCGGGACGGGCCGCGGTCTCGGCCTCCCCGGCGGGCTCCTGCGCCAGCAGGTCGGCCGCGGGCGTGACCGAGCGCAGCGGGCGACCCGGGCGGCGGTAGCCCGAGGAGGCCGGGGCGTAGGAGCGGGTGCCGCCGTTGCGGAGGGCCTTGCCCACCAGGAAGAGCGTGTGCCGCCAGAGCTTGTGCTGCTTGACCACGCGCTCCAGCTCGCCGATGGTCGTCTGCACGGTCAGCTCGTCCGGCCAGGTGGTCTTGTACGCGATCACCACCGGGGTGTCCGCGGCGTAGCCGCCCTCGACGAGCTCCTCGACCAGCTGACCGGCGCGGGCGGCGGGCAGCGAGATGGCCATCGTGGTGCCGTGCCGGGCGAACGCGCGGATGCGCTCGGCGTCGGGCAGGTCGGCGTTGCTGCCCTCGACCCTCGTCATGATCATCGACTGGGCGTTCTCGGTGGCCGTGAGCTCCTTGCCGACGATCGCGGCGGCGGCGGAGAACGTGGACACGCCGGGAACGATCTCCACGTCCAGGCCCATCTTGCGGCAGAGGTCGTGCTGCTCCTGCACGGCGCCCCAGAGCGAGGTGTCCCCGGCGTGCAGCCGGACCACCTTGAGCCGCTTGACGATCGCGCGCCGGTAGACCTCCAGGACCTCGTCCTGGCTCACCCGGGTGAAGTCGACCAGTTCGGCGGCCGCGGCGGCGTGCTCGCGAACGCAGTCGGCGTCCAGGACGCTCGGCGCCCACAGCACCACGTCGGCCTCGGCGATCCGCCGGGCCGCCCGCAGGGTCAACAGGTCTGCTGCGCCAGGTCCGGCGCCGATGAACGAAACCCGCCCGTTCACGGTTGCTCCCCTCGGCCGCTCCTGCGACACGGTGCTGGTGGTGGTCGCGATGACGGTACCGCCACCGATGATCGGCTCACGAGCCCGGTCACTTTGGGCGCAGAACCGGCCACTATCAGTCAAGATCCGCCGGAACGAGGGACCATGAAACAAGGTCATATTGGCGTCCGCGGTGCCGATCGGCGTTGCGAAGTACGCCCTCGCGGGTGAACCCGGCCTTCTCCGCGACCCGCTGCGAGGCGGTGTTCCCGACCGCGGCGCGCAGCTCCACACGGGCGAAGTCGACCTCGCGCAGCGCCCACTCCGCCACCATCCTGGTGGCCTCCGCGACGAAGCCGCGGCCGCGCGCGTGCGGCGCCGCCCAGTAGCCGACCTCGGTCACGCGGTGCTCCCACCGGGTCCTGGTCAGGCCGATGGTGGCGAGGAAGCGGTCGGTCTCCGGATCGCAGATCGCCCAGCTCTGGCCCTCACCGGAGAGCCGGACGTGGTGGGACTGCTCGGCGCACCAGGTCAGCGCGGCGGACTCGTCGTAGGGCTCGGGCAGCGGAATCCACCGCAGCACCTCGTCGTCGACGCCCTCGGCCACGTCGGAGGCGTCGGTGACCCGGAACGGCCGGAGCACCGTGCGCCGGGTGCGCAGGACGACCAGCGGCAGCACGCAGACGACGTGCGCCAACTCGAACGGGTCGTCGGCGTCGATGCGCATCTCGGTAGGCGGGTCCAAGTGCTCCACGCCCGACACCGTGTCACATGGAACAGCGCTCCACGAAGCGCCGCACGGACTCCGGGGCCGCGGCGGGGTGCGTGTGCAGGTAGGAGGCGTGCACACCGTTGAGCACGAAACCCTCGCGAACCGGACGACCCTCACGATCACGCCAGAACCACGCGGGCTGTCCACCCACTCCGGGAGTGATGCGGGTTCGGTGGAACTCGTGCCCTGTCCGGCGTTCACCCGTCCCGCCCACCGGCGAGTCCGTCGCGGCGACGGCATCCCGATAGCCGAGCGTGAGCCGCGAGGTCATCTCCGCTTCGGCGTCTAGCACTCCGCACATCGGCAGCCCATCGAGGCCGCGCGCGAGGTAGAGCAGTCCGCCGCACTCCGCGTGCACCGGCTTCCCCGTCGCGGCCAGGTCCGCGACTTCCTTACGCAGCAAGGAGTTCGCGCTCAGCTCGGCGGCGTGCTGCTCCGGGAAGCCACCGGGGAGGAGCAGCCCCGCGGTGCCGTCCGGCAGGTGCTCGTCGCGCAGCGGGTCGAAGGACACGACCTCAGCTCCCGCCGCCCGCAGCAGCTCCAGGTGCTCCGCGTAGCCGAAGGTGAACGCCCGCCCACCGGCGACCGCCACGACCGGGCGACCGGGCACCGGATCGTCCACAGTGGACTGCCACGGCGTGGTTTCCCTTCGTGGAGCCGATCGCGCGACACGGACCACGGCGTCCAGGTCCACCGACTCGGCGACGAGGTCACCCATCGCGGCGACGGCGTCCAGCGCCGCGGCTCCGTGCTCGGCGGCGGTGACCAGGCCGAGGTGCCGCGAGGGCACATCGAGCTGCTGGCGGCGGGGAAGGCAGCCCACCACGTCGAGGCCGACCTCGTCGCACGCATCGCGGAGAACCTGTTCGTGGTGCGGGGAACCCACGTTGTTGAGCAGCACCCCGGCGAGCCGGACCTCGGCGTCGAACCCGCGGAACCCGTGCAGCAGCGCGGCGAGGCTGCGTCCCTGGCCCCGCGCGTCGACGACGAGCACCACCGGCGCGTCGAGCAGCTTCGCCACGTGCGCCGTCGACCCGAAGCTCGGCGTGCCGGACTTGCCGTCGAACAGGCCCATGACGCCTTCGATCACGGCGATGTCGGCGTCCGCGGAGCCGTGCGCGAACAGCGGGGCGATCAGGTCCTCGCCGACCAGGACCGGGTCCAGGTTGCGGCCGGGCCGTCCCGCCGCGATCGAGTGGTAGCCGGGGTCGATGTAGTCCGGCCCCACCTTGAACGGCGCGACCCTGTGCCCGGCCCGGCGCAGCGCCGCGATCAGCCCGGTGGCCGCCGTCGTCTTCCCGCAGCCCGAACCCGGCGCCGCGAGCACCACGCGCGCCACCAGCCGCCGCGGTTCCCCGGTCTTCAAGTACGCCGCACCCCCGCTCACGATGTCTTCAACCGCAGCACACCCCGGAAGCCTTCAGCGCGCTCCCCGGGGTTGGGGGCGGATAGCGACTTCTGGGGGCGGGGTTCGTTGTACTTGAAGACTGCCCGACCACGTGTCACCACTCGATGCCCTTCTGGCCCTTCTGGCCCGCGTCCATGGGGTGCTTCACCTTCGTCATCTCCACCACCAGGTCGGCGGCGTCGATCAGAGCCGCCGGGGCGTTGCGGCCGGTGATCACGACGTGCTGGTGGCCTGGGCGATCCGCCAGCGCCGCGACGACCTCGTCCACGTCGATCCAACCCCAGTGCAGCGGATAGGTGAACTCGTCGAGCACGTACAGGTCGTGCCGCTGCTCGGCGATGCGGCGGGCGATCTCCCGCCAGCCGTCGCGCGCCGCCTCGGCGTGGTCCTCCTCCGTGCCCTGCTTCCGCGCCCAGGACCAGCCCTCGCCCATCTTGTGCCACTCGACGGGGCCGCCCTGGCCGGTGTCCTCGTGCACCTTGCCGAGCGCGCGGAAGGCGGCTTCCTCGCCGACCTTCCACTTGGCTGACTTGACGAACTGGAAAACGCCGATGTCCCAGCCCTGGTTCCACCCGCGCAGCGCGAGCCCGAACGCGGCCGTGGACTTGCCCTTCATCACGCCGGTGTGCACGACGACGAGAGGCCGGTTCCTGCGCTGCCGCGTGGTCTTGCCATCGGCGGGGACCACCGCGGGTTGTCCTTGTGGCATAACGAATCCCTCCTAGGCAGCGCGTGCGGCGCGGACGACTCCGGCAACCTGCTCGGCGGACAGTTCGGCGAGCTGGAGGCAGGTTCCGCCCAGCGCGATCGCGAGCCGGTCGGGCAACCCCAGCCGGACAACGCCGTTCTCGCAGTCCACGACGACGCTCGCCACACCGTCGGCTTCAAGCAACGCCGCCGCACGCATCGCGTCGTGCAACGCGTCACCACCTTGGCTCGCGGGCACAGTAGCCCGCCCATCGGTGACGAGCACCAGCAGCGGCCGACGACGCGGATCGCGAAGTCGTTCTGCGGCAAGGAGTTTGCGCACGGCGAGCAACCCGTGCGCGAGAGGCGTGCGACCTCCGGTGCGAAGCCTGCGCAGCCTGGTCGCGGCAGCGTCCACAGAGGACGTCGGCGGCAGCGCGACCTCGGCTTCGCGGCCCCGGAACGTGATCAGGCCAACCTTGTCCCGCCGCTGGTAGGCATCACGCAGCAGCGAGAGGACCGCGCCGGTCACCGCCGACATCCGCGTCCGAGCCGCCATCGATCCCGATGCGTCCACCGCGAACAGCACCAGGTTGCCTTCACGGCCTTCCCGCACCGCACGGCGGAGATCCCCGGAGCGGAGTTCGAGCCCTGCGCCACTGCGCCCGCGCGCGTGCTGGTGCGGCGCGGCGGCCTTGACGGTTGCCGTCAAGTGCACACCATGACCGTCCACAGTGGAGTCCCGGACCACGCGGCCGGAGGACGAGCGCGATCGGGAACGACGTCCCGGAGCGCCTTCGCCGAGGCCGGGGACCTGGAGCAGACGGGGGCGGAACTGCTGCGCGGGCTTGGCGGGTGGCTGCTCACCGCCTCGCCCCTCCTCCGACTTTTCCTGCTTTTGTTGCGGCCCTTCGCTTTGCGGCGCGCCACCACCTCCGCCAGGCCCGTCGTCGTCCGGCGGTTCGGGGGCTTCTGCCTGCTCCACCTGCTCTGCTGCGTCGCGGAGGGCCTGTTCCAGCTGCTCCGAGTCCAGGCCCGGCTCGTCGAAGGGATCGCGGCGACGGCGGTGCGGCAGCGCGAGCCGGACCGCGACCTCCACATCGGCCTCAGTCACCGCGTCCCCGCCGCGCCACGCCGCGTGCGCGATCGCGGTTCGCGCCACCACGAGGTCAGCACGCATGCCGTCCACCTCGAAGGCCGCGCACACCGCTGCGATACGGCGGAGTTCGGAGTCCGGCAACGCGATTCCCGGCAGCGCGGCGCGGGCGGCGACGATGCTCTCCGCCAGCTCCGCGTCGGCCTTTTCCCACCGCTGCGCGAAACCCACGGGGTCAGCCTCGTAGGCGAGGCGGCGGCGCACGACCTCGGTCCGGATCTCCACATCGCGCGACGCGTTGACCTGAACGGTCAGCCCGAAGCGGTCGAGCAGCTGCGGCCGCAGCTCGCCTTCCTCCGGGTTCATCGTGCCCACCAACAGGAAGGACGAAGCGTGCGAGACCGAGACGCCGTCACGCTCCACGTGCGCCCGCCCCATCGCCGCGGCGTCGAGCAGCAGGTCCACCAGGTGGTCGTGCAGAAGGTTGACCTCGTCGACGTACAGCACGCCACGGTGGGCCGCCGCGAGCAAGCCGGGTTGGTAGGCGCGCACGCCCTCGGTCAGCGCGCGCTCCAGGTCGAGCGAGCCGACGAGGCGGTCCTCGGTGGCACCCACGGGCAGTTCCACCAGGCTGGAGGGCTTGGTCGTGGTCGCGCCGTGCTCATGCGGGCCGTCCGGACACGCGGGGTCGGGGCGATGCGGATCGCAGGCGAAGCGGCAGTCGCGCACCGCGTCCAGCGCGGGCAACAGCGCTGCGAGCCCGCGCACGATGGTCGACTTGGCCGTGCCCTTCTCACCGCGGACCAGGACTCCGCCGATGCCCGGGTGCACCGCGTTGAGCAGCAGTCCCAGCCTCAGGTCCTCGTGCCCCACGACGGCGGAGAACGGATAACGAGCGGTCACCAGCGCAGTTCCTTCCTCGGGTGTCCACGCCCGGGTAGGGGGTCGGGCGCGCGGGCGCGCACCCGGCAAGGGGGTTGAGTTCCTGGCTCCCGGATCGCTCCGGTCACAGTGGCGGGACCGCACCGGACTCACACCGGTTTCCTCGCGCTCCCCTTGCGTTCACCGCAATCATCACACACCGCTAATCACACACAGTGGGAAAACACCGCGACGGTACGGATTCGCGCTGATAGGCATGCCCCATGGATATCGACATGGACTTTGCCGAAGAGTTCGCCCGCGACTGGGAACAGCGGTGGAACACGCACGACCTCGACCTGATCTTGGAGCACTACGCCGACGACGTGGTGTTCCACTCGCCGGTCGCGGCTCGGCTGCTCGGTGGTGACGGCCGGGTGGTCGGCAAGGCGGCGCTGCGCGAGTACTGGGCGAAGGGCCTGAAGTTCCTGCCCGACCTGCACTTCGCCGTCGAGGGCGTGTACCTCGGCCTGAACACGATCGTGATCAACTACCGCAACGAGCGCGGGCACCTGGTCAACGAGATCCTGGGTTTCAAGGACGGCAAGATCGTTTTCGGGCACGGGACCTACGCGCGGGCCACCTGAAGCCGCGTGGGCGCGCGGAACGACAGCAGCCCCAGCATCGGCGGGTCGGGCTCCAGCAGGCGGAGGTCGGGCAGTGCGCGGGCGACCGCGTCGAGCACCACCGAGGCTTCGGCGCGCGCCAACGCGGCACCGAGGCAGAAGTGCCTGCCGTAGCCGAAGGCCAGGTGCCGCCGCGCCCCTTCGCGCCCCGGGCACAGCCGCTCCGGTTCGGCGAACACCTCCGGATCGGAGCCGCTGCCCGCCAGCATCAACAACAGCTGCGCACCCGCGGGTAGCTCCACGCCGCCGAGGCTGGTCGCGTTCTCGGTCACCCGCCGCCACGTGATCACCGGTGGCTCGCGGCGCAGGACCTCCTCGACGCAGTCCGCCGCGAGTCCTTCTTCCCCTGCGGCGAGCCGTTGCCACAGTTCCGGGCGCTCGATGCATCGGCGCAGCAACGTGCTCAGCAGCTGGGTCGTGGTCTCTTGTCCTGCGATCAACAAGAAGTAGCAGACACCGACAGCCTCGACGACGCGCAGCGGACGATCGTCCGGTTTTCGGTGTGCCACCAGCGCTCCGAAGAGGTCCGGATCGTCCGGCTCGGCGGCCTTGACCCGCGCGGCGAGCCACTGGTGGAACTCGGCCGCCTCCTCGGCGAGCCGCCGTTGCCGCGCCGGATCGGGGTTGCCCCAGAACAACTCCAGCGACGCACGGCTCCACGCCTTGAGCACCGGCAGGTCGATGTCCTCGATCCCCAGCAGGTGCAACAACACGATGCACGGCAGGTCGCGGGCGATCAGCTCGACGAGATCGCATTCGCCGCTCTCCGCGAGTTGCAGTCGTGCCTGGTCCGCACCGTCCGCGACGAGGCGGCGGGTCAGGTCCATCGCGTGGTCGACTCGCGGCTGCGTGAGGAACGACGCGACGACGCGACGCAAGCCGGAATGGCTCTCAGTACCGTTGTTGGCCAAGGTCGGCGGCAGCGCGAACCCTGCCCGGGCAAGCATCCTCAGCGTCGAAACGGGCAACGGTGTCACCGCGGTCAGCGCGTTGTCGGGCCGGAACGTATCGGGGTCCGCGAGCACCGCGCGAATGTCGGAATGCTTGCTGACAAGCCAAAGTCCGGTGTTCGGATCGTGGTGGACCGGGGCGTACTCGCGCAGCCGCGCCAACGGTCCTTCGGGGTTGGCGACGAAGCCGGGGTCGAACAAGCCGAACCCGACTCCCACATCCGCCGCCGCCCGCACGGGCACGACCGTAACCGGACGATGCGACACTGCCCGCGTGAGCTTGAGCACTGGAACCCACACGTTCGACTGGCTGGACACCCGTTCGGCCGCACGGGCCAAGGCCGGGTTGAGCCGAACGCTGCGCCCCCGGCCCGAGTCGGCGACCGTGCTCGACCTCGCCAGCAACGACTACCTCGGCCTGACTCGCGATCCCCGGGTCACGCGAGCTGCCGCTGACGCCGCGCTGCGTTGGGGCGCGGGCGCGACCGGCTCTCGCCTCGTCACCGGTACGACGGAGCTGCACGCCGAACTCGAAGCGGAGCTGGCGGAGTTCTGCGGTTTCCCGGCCGCTTTGGTCTTTTCCACCGGTTACGCGGCGAACCTCGGAGTGCTCGCAGCCCTGTCCGGCCCGGGAACCGTGTTGATCACCGACGAGTACAACCACGCGTCTTTGATCGACGGCGCGCGGTTGTCGCGAGCGGAAACCGTTGTGGTGCCGCATCGCGATGTCTCGGCGTTCCGCGACGCGCTGGCCAACCGCACGCGCAAGCGTGCTCTCGTGGTGACCGACTCCGTCTTCTCGGTGGACGGCGACCTGGCTCCGTTGGCTTCGCTCGCGGACGCCTGCCGGGACCACGGCGCCGGACTCGTCGTCGACGACGCGCACGGGCTCGGCGTGATCGGCGACGGTTCCGGAGCCGTCGCGGCCGCCGGACTCGCGGGCGCCCCCGACGTCATCGTCACCACCACGCTGTCAAAATCCCTTGGCGCACAAGGCGGAGCCGTGTTGGCGTCGCCGCGAGTGATCGCGCACCTGGTGGACACCGCGCGGAGCTTCATCTTCGACACCGGCTTGGCGCCGAGCACCGTCGGAGCCGCCCTCGCCGCGCTCCGGATCATCCGCGCCGCTCCCGCGCTGCCCGGCCGATCCCGCGCCGTCGCCCGCGAACTGGCGCAACGCCTTTCGGCGGCGGGCCTGTCCACCAGTGCTCCTTCAGCGGCCGTGGTCTCCGTCCGCGCCCCTTCGCCCGCCTCAGCCCTGGCGTGGTCCCAGGAATGCCGCACCTCCGGCGTCGCCGTCGGCTGCTTCCGCCCGCCTTCGGTCCCCGACCGCGTCTCCCGCCTCCGCCTGACCGCCCGCGCCGACCTCACTCCCGCCGAAATCACCACCGCCATCGAGGTCATCACCCAAACCACCCCCACCGTTGTGCCCTGAATGAGTCATTGAGGTACTTCAACGCCCTGAACGAGTCATTGGGGTACTTGAGCGCCCTCAACGAGTCATTCAGGGCTTACGCGGTGCCCTGAACGGGTCGTTCGGGGTTTCCTTCGCGTGGTTCCGGAATTTGAGTGACGGCTGGTGAGCGGCTCGGCACGGGGCGTGGCGGGCGAGAGATCCATCGCGGTTCCATCGGAGCTCCATCACTGCTCCATCCGGCCTTCCCATGATCGCCCGCATCGTCGGCCTCGGCCTGGCCGCTTCGGGAAGGAACGCGTGATGACCACGATCGCTGAGTGGATCAAGTCCAACGTCACCGACGACGACCGCGCGGTGCGGTGGTTCGCCGAGCCGGAGTGCGAGGACCGCATCGTCCGGGCCTACCGGGAGCTGCTGGAGGGTTACTCGATCGACCCGTCGACGCTGCTGAAGACCACTCGCCCGGTCGAGGGGGACCACCAGGGCGTCGTCCGGGTGCACGAGATCAACTACTTCTCCATCTGCGCGCACCACTTCCTGCCGTTCTTCGGCAAGGTCGACATCGCCTACGTGCCGGGCACGAAGATCATCGGCCTTGGCAAGTTCCCGAGGCTGGTCAACGCCTACGCGAAACGGTTCCAGATCCAGGAGGACCTGGTCGCCGACATCGCCAGGGAGATCATGACCTCGGGCGGGGCGCGCGCGGTCCGGGTGCACTCCACCGGCAGGCACATGTGCATGTGCAGCCGCGGCCCGAGCGACCAGACGGTCGGCACGGACACCACCTACGTCCTCGGCGACCAGTCGCTGCTGGACGAGTACGGCATGCGGTCCTGACATGAAGGCGCTGACCATCCTCACCCCGAAGAAGGCCGACGCGTCGGGTGACGTCGGGATGCTGGCCCTGCGGGTCGTGGTCGGGTGCTTCATCGCCCTGCAGGGCGAGCAGAAGCTGTTCGACTGGTTCGGCGGAGGCGGTCTCGACGGGACCGCCGCGTTCTTCGCGTCGAGGGGCTACGCCCCGGCCTACCCGTTCGCCGTGCTCGCCGGGCTGACCGAGCTGGTCGGCGGGTTGCTGCTGGCCGTGGGCCTGCTCACCCCGCTGGCCTCGGCCGCGCTGGTGGGCGTGATGACCAACGCGGTCGCCGTCACGCTGACCTCCGTCGGGTTCTGGTCGAAGGACGGGGGCGCGGAGTACCCCATCGTGGTGGCGGTGATCGCGGTGTGCGTCGCGGCGATCGGCCCGGGGCGGTACTCGCTGGACCGGGCCCAGCCGTGGGCGGCGGGTGGAGCGCGTCCCGCTGTCGTGGCGCTGGTGCTCGGCGTGGTCAGTGCCGCGGCCGTGCTGGTGTTCACCGGACCACTGGTCGGTTCATGATCATCACGGCCGACCTGGTGGTCGTGGCTTCCCGCGCCGGACAGTGGCAGGTGCTGCTGATCCGGCGCGGGAAACCGCCTTTCGCGGGCCGTTGGGCCCTGCCGGGCGGACACGTGGACCCCGGAGAGTCCACTGTGGACGCCGCGGTGCGCGAACTGGCCGAGGAGACCGGCCTGCGCTGCCGGGCGGGCGAGCTGCGCTGGGTCGGCAACTTCACCGCGCCCGGCCGCGATCCCCGGGGCGACTACGCCAGCACCGCCTACCTGCTCATCCTGCCCGAGGCCGCCGAGGTGACCGGTGCCTCGGACGCGACGGAGGCGCGCTGGTGGCCGGTGACCGAACTGCCCGGCCTGGCCTTCGACCACGAGGACATCATCGCCAGGGCGATCAGCCCCTGAGGTACTTGACCGCCTCGGTGATCACGCGGTCGCCCTTGGGCATGTAGATGTGCTCGTAGCAACCGACGTCGACGTTGGGCACACCGGGGATCTTCACCTTCGACTCCGGCGCCATCAGGTCGCAGCTGGAGGACAGCGTCTGGTACTTCGTCGGCGCGGGCGCCGGGCTGGAGTCGTTGAGCGCCTTGAGCATCCGCGATCCGGGCTTCATGTCGGCGCACGAGTCGAAGAGGAACCCGGGGCAGAGCCTGGCCACGTCGGCGCCCTGGTTCACGCCGCCGATGGACAACCAGCGCTTGGTCTTGGCCGTGCCGCCCAGCGCCTTGACGTAGTACCGGGTGGACAGCGAGCCCATGGAGTGGGCGACGATGTCGACCTTGGCCGCGCCGGTGTCCCTGAGCACCTGGGCGACCTTCGCCTTGAGCTGGTCGGCCGTGGTGAAGTTGGACTGCTTCCAGTCGTAGTCCCAGCGGACCAGCTCGCGGTCGCCCCAGCCCGCGGCCTTGAACTTGTCGATCATCTCCTTGAACAGGATCGACGATCCCCCGCTGAACCCGTGCACGAAGACCACGGGGGTCTTGCCCGTCGCGGGTGCCGAGGCGACGGCGGGTGCCGCGACGGCGGTGGGGCCCGTGAACGACGCGGCGACCAGCACGGCCACGAGCACCGACATCAACCTGCGCATGTGTTTCCCTTCAGTCCGACAGAGCTGCGAAGCTAGCGACATTCGGCCCAGACCGAAGCGATCATCAAGAGTTTCCAACCAACAATTAGCCGGTATCCGTGGGTCATTCACGTCCAGCCAGCTCGGCCAGCCCGGACTCCAGGGAGCGCACGGGTGCGTAGCCCAGCTCCGACCGCGCCTTCGAGATGTCGATCGTGCCCTCCGCCCCGCTGACCCAGACCGACATCCGGTCGACCGGCGGCGCGCCGCGCAGGCCGAGCAGTTCCCACACCGCTTCCCCCGACGCGGCCGCGATCCTGGCGAGCCCAGCGGGAATCGACCGCTTCGGCTCGGAAATCCCTTGGGTGGCGAGCAGTTCCGTGGCGAACTCGCGGAAGACGACCGGCCGCCCGTCGGTGACGAAGTACGCCTCGCCCGCCCTGCCCCTGTCCGCCGCGAGAACGAGTCCTTCGACCACGTTGTCCACGTGGGTGACGTCCACGAAGTGGCGGCCTCCGCCGATCCACGCGAACTTCCCCGCCCGCACAGCGGAAACGAGCGACGGCAGCAGCGTCGTGTCCCCGCGCCCCCAGATCACGCAGGGTCGGAGCACCACGGTGTCGAGCCCGTCGAAGCCCAGCACCTCAGCCTCGGCGCGCGCCTTGCTCGCCGCGTACGCGGCCGACGAATTCGGTTGCAGCGCAAAGGTTTCGTTCGCATTGACCAGCGGCTGACCGTTGCGCAGACCTGCCTCGCTGCCGACGTGGACCAGGCGCCGCACACCCGCGTCACGGCAGGCGGTCAGCATGCCGAGCGTGCCCACCGCGTTGTCGCGCAGGAACTCCACGCGGCTGCCGGAGCCGGGGGTGCGGGCGGCGGCGTGAAACGCCAGCTCGGCGCCGCGAGCCGCTTCGCGAAGGGAGCCGACGTCACTCAGGTCACCGCGCACCGGCTTGGCACCGAGGTCGGCGACGGCGCTCGCGGCGCGTTCACTGCGCGCCAGCGCGCGGACCGCGTGCCCGTCTCCGACGAGGCGCCGGATCAAGGCAGCCCCCACGAACCCGGAACCACCCGTGACGAAGACGTCCACCGCGACCACCACTCCCGACTAAGTTGACCGATCGTCATAGTTAAAACTATGAGGATCGGTATAGTCAAGTTGTGCCACGACCCAAGTCGGATTCCCGAGACAAGATCGTCGAGAGCGCGCGCAGGCTGCTGCGCAGGCAGGGCTACCACGGCACCGGCCTGGCGCAGGTGATCGAGGACAGCGGGGCCCCGCGCGGCTCGCTGTACTTCCTGTTCCCCGGCGGGAAGGAGGAACTGGCCGTCGCCGGCGTGCGCGAGTGCATCGGCGAGTGGGCCGACCTGATCCGCCAGGCGCGCGCGGCCAGCTCGACGCCGGAAGAGTGGATCGCGTTGATGTGCACGGGTTTCGCGGACCAGCTGCGGTCCTCGGACTTCACCGAGGGCTGTCCGATCACGACGGTGACGCTGGACTCCGTGCCCGCCTCCGCACCGTTGACGGAGGCGTGCCGGGACGCCTACTCGGCCTGGCTGGCCGCGCTCGCCGAGTGCCTGGTGTCCTACGGCGTCGAGCGGAAGCGGGCGGACGATCTGGCGATGCTGATGCTGATCTGCCTGGAAGGCGCGATGGTGCTCTGCCGCGCCTTCCAGTCCACCGACCCGATGGAAAGGGTCATCCCACAGGTGCTGGCACTGATCGAGCACCCGGGCTGACCGCGGCCCGGACCGCCGCGTCGAGGTCGGCCCACAGGTCCTCGACGTCTTCAAGACCCACCGACATGCGCAGCAGCTGGTCGGACACACCGCAGCCGTGCCTGTCGGCCTCCTCGACGATGCGGTGGCTCAGCGAGGCGGGGTGCTGGATGAGGGTGTCCACGCTGCCGAGGCTGACCGCCGGGGTCACCAGCCGGACAGCGGCGATCACCGCGTGCGGATCGCTCTCCACCTCGAAGGCCACCAGCGGACCACCGAGTCGCGGGTAGTGCACGCGCCGGACTCCAGGATGCGCGGCGAGCCTCCTGGCGAGTTCGACAGCCGTCGCCGACTGGGCCTTGATGCGCACGGGAAGCGTAGAAAGCCCGCGCAGCAACAGATATCCGGCGAGCGGGTGCAGAACTCCGCCGGTGACCATGCGGATCTGCCGCAGTACGCGCGCGTAGGACTCGTCGCACGCGACGACACCGCCGAGCACATCTCCATGCCCGCCAAGGAACTTCGTCGCGCTGTGCAGCACGATGGAAGCGCCGGACTCCGCGGGGCGTTGCAGTACCGGAGTCGCGAAAGTGTTGTCCACCAACAAAGGCACCGATCCGCACGCGTCGGCGAGCGCGCGCAGGTCGACCTCGCTCAGCGTCGGGTTGGCGGGCGTCTCGACGATCACCAGCCCGGTGTCGGGCCGGATCGCGGCGGCGACACCGTCCGGATCGGCCCAGGTGAGCTGGTTGCCGAGCAGTCCGGAGGCGATCAGGTGATCGCTGGTCCCGTAGAGCGGGCGGACCGCGACCACGTGCGGCCGCCCCGACGAGACCGCGGCGAGCAGGCACGCGGACAACGCGGCCATCCCGCTGGCGAAGGACACGGCGGCGGGCAGCCCTTCGAGTGCGGCGAGCGCGGCCTCGAACCGGGCGACGGTCGGGTTCCCGAGGCGGCCGTAGATCGGCGCACCGGGCAGCTCCGCCCCCGCGGCGAAGGCGTCCAGCCGGATCGCCTCCTCCCGGCTGTCCCGGGACGGGTAGGTCGTGGAGAGGTCGAGCGGCACGGCGTGGACGCCGAGGTCGACGAGGTCTTCGCGGCCCGCGTGGACGGCCGTTGTCTCCAGCTGCATGAGCAGCAGCGTCAAAGATCTACCGGCTCAGCGGCAAGAAATCCGCTTAGAATTCGGCGAATGACGGCGAACGTGCGCTTGGATCCGGTCGACCTCGATATCCTGCGGGTGCTCCAGAACGACGCACGGACCTCCAACAAGGAGCTGGCCGCCGCGGTCGGCGTCGCGCCGTCCACCTGCCTGGACCGGGTCAACCGGCTCCGCGAGGCGGGCGTGATCCTCGGCCAGGACCTGCGCGTGGACGCGGCGAAGCTGGGCAGGCCGCTGGAGGCGTTCCTGTCCGTGCGCGTGCAGCCGCACCGCCGTCCGCTGGTCGACCCGTTCGTGGAACACGTTCTGGCGCAACCGGAAACGCGCGCGCTCTACCACCTGACCGGGCCGGACGACTTCCTCGTGCACGTCGCCGCGCGCAGCGCCGCGGACCTGCAACGCCTGGTGCTGGACGAGTTCACCGCCCGCACCGAGGTGGCGCTGGTGCACACCAACCTGATCTTCCAACACTGGCGCGGCGGCCCACTCCTCCCCTGACCGCCGTAGTTCCTACGTCTTCAAGTACCACCCACCCCCGCCCCAGCGATCTCTAACCGCACCCAACCTCCGCGCGCCGCCGACCGGGTTTGGTGCGGTTTACGACAGCCACAGGCGGGGTTGGTCGTACTTGAAGACGTGCCAACCACGCCGGGCGTCAGGTGGTGCGTGCAGGGTGTCAGGGGCGGTGCATGGGGACGTGGGGAATGCCGTCGTCGTCCAGGAACTCGTCGCCGATCACGCGGTATCCCAGTGACGTGTAGAAGTCCGCGACCTGGGTCTGCGCGTCGAGCACCGAGGGCTGGTCACCGATCTCCGTCAGCGCCGTCTCCATCAGCGCACGCGACAGGCCCTGCCCGCGCGCGGGCGCCGCGGTCACGACGCGGCCGATGCGGGCCGTGCCGTTCGGTTCGTCGAGCACGCGAGCGTAGGCCAGCACAACTGCCTCCCCGACGTCCGGATCGTCGGTCTCCCACCACAGGTGCACGGTCGACGGCGCGAGGTCGCGGCCGTCCAGCTCCGGGTACGCCGCCTTCTGCTCGACCACGAACACGTCCACCCGCAACCTCAGGATGCGGTACAGCTCCTCCGCGCTGAGCTCGTTCCCGGTCGCCCTGCGCTGAATCCTCTCGGTCTTCGTCACGCGCACGTGCGTACCAGAGCCAGGCCGGAAGAACCAGTGTGACGACCGGGTGACGTGGTGGAAACCACGGCAAATCCGTCAAGATTCCGCAAAATCTTCTGCTAATCTCGTCAAGGCCAAGAAATTTGCCTGCCTGAGGCAAACAGGTCCCGCGAGCTGTCCACCAAAAGGGGGTGCGCCATGTCCGCCATCGACACCAGCCAGATCCCGGTCTTCGTCATAGCCAGCGTGATCTTCGTGATCACCCCGGGGGTCGACGTCTTCCTGCTGCTGCGCACCTCCATGCGCACCGGCACGCGGGCGGGCCTGCTCACCCTCGCCGGAATCCACTCCGCGAGCCTGGTCCACGTGGCCCTCGTGGTCTCCGGCCTCGGCGTCGTGCTCGCGAGCAACCCGGGCGTGCTCACGGTGCTGCGCTGGCTGGGCGCGGCCTACCTGACCTACCTGGCGCTGGGCATCGCCCGCGACGTGTGGCGTTCGCGCGGCGGCCGGGACAACGGCGGGGAAGCCTTGCGCGGCAACGACAACCCGTTCCGGCGCGGCTTCGTCTGCAACATCACCAACCCGAAGATGCTGCTGTTCTGCCTCGCGTTCCTGCCGCAGTTCATGGGCTCGGCGAGCAGCCCGGTGCTCCAGCTCGGCCTGCTCGGCGCGGTGTTCCTCGCGCTCGCGGCGGCGTGGGAGACCGGGATCGTGCTCACCGCGGCGCGGGTCTCCGGCAGGCTCCAGCGGCCCGCCGTCCTGACCACGCTGGACGTGGTCTCCGCGACGGCCTTCCTGACCATGTCGGTCGGACTGGTCGTCTGACCGCCCGGCTAGTCGAAGTCCTGCCAGTCGACGCTGGTGGGACGACGGCCACTGGTGCGGAGGTGTTCCCGCGCGGCGGCGATCACGTCCTCGACGGGGATCTCCGCCGTCGCGGGGTACTCGGTGTCCGAAGTCATGTAGTAGTAGAGGACCGGCTCCGGGACAGCGGTGGCGCCGGGGTTGCGGCTGCCACATCCCGCGTGGTCGGGTCCGGAGTAGAAGAGCACCCCACGGTCATCGTTGAGCCCCACGTCAAGCGTTGCCGCGCCGAGGTCATCGGCGGGCAGCAGTTCGACGAGCGCCGACGTGCGAGTGCGCCGAACCTCCTCCAGGGCTTCGGCGAGTTGGTCCTCGTCAGTGATCCGGGCGGGTGTCTCACCGTGCTCGAAGTCGTAGTAGGCGTTCAACGCCGCCATGGCGCGGCTCCCCCTTCGAACGTTCTCCGATAACCGTCGCTGCCGAGCACGGTGAGTGTGTACCCGGTGGGCAACAGTGACGTTTCGGGTCCCGGTGGTGACCATCCGGGCGGCACATTTCAGTTCGACGTCGGCCGATCGCGCGGCTCGTCGATTGCGTGGCAGGCCCCGACCGTGCGTTTCGTTCCCCCGCCCGGAACCACTGTCGGAAGTAGCTCGACGTGAGCCCATGAGGCCAGTTGCTGACAGCGCACGGCCAGGGTTGCCGGTGATGTCGGCAACGCGGAAGAGTCCAACGGCTGAGGGAGCGCAACGCTGCCACCAAGCCCTGAGATCCAGGACTCGACGCGGTCGGGTACCCGTGCCAACAGCAGCCGCACCTGTTCTCGAACCGACGACGCCACGTCTACCCACTCTGGACAGGAACTGCTCAGTGCGGGACGGAATCGCGTCGATCCACCCGATCGAACCCCGCCCAAAAGAAGAGGCGAGGGCGGTTGCAGGGACCGTCCTCGCCTCTTCTGCTTGCTGTGTAACGAAATTACGAGTTGATCTGAGCGGTCAGCACGGCGTGGTACGGGGCGACCCTGGCGTAGACGCCGGGGTAGTTCGGCAGCGCGCAGCCGCGGCCCCAGGAGACGACGCCGATCAGCTTGCCACCGGCGACCATCGGGCCACCGGAGTCACCCTGGCAGCTGTCCTTGCCACCGGCCGGGATGCCCGCGCACACCATGGAGGTGTTGCTGTACTGCGGGTACGCGGTCTTGCAGGTGGCGTCGGAGGTCACCGGGACGTCGACCTTGAGCAGGTAGCGCGAGGCCGAGCCGCCGGAGCTGGTGGTGCCCCAGCCGAGGACGGTGGAGTTGGTCCCGGCCGCGTAGAGCGCGGTGTCCTGCGGCGTGGCCAGCGGCAGCACGGCCGAGTTGACCCCGCTGGCCAGCGTCAGCACGGCGACGTCGTAGCCGGCGGTCGCGGTGGTGTAGCTGGGGTGCACCCAGACCTTGGTCACGTTGGTGACCGTGCCCGCGGTGCTCTGCTTGTCCTCGCGGCCGGAGACCACGCGGACCGAGGAGGCGGCGGTGCCCTTCACGCAGTGCGCGGCGGTGACGACCTTGGTCGGCGAGACCAGGGTGCCGCCGCAGAACTGGAAACCGGAGGTGTTGGTCAGGAAGACCGTCCACGGGTAGGTGCCGATGCTGGCCCGGGTTCCGCCGACGATCTGGGTCTGCGGATCACCGTTGTCGGCAGCGGCAGCGGCCGGGACGAAGGAAAGCCCGATCGCCGAGACGGCCACGGCCGCTCCGGCGAACCTAACCAGGCGACGCAGGGTTCCCGCCATGGTTGTGCTCCTCTCACATGCCCCGGGCCCTCACCCGGGGTGAACACAATGCAAGCGTTCGGTGATGAAGTGACACAACGGCCGTTAGATGTAGGCTGAACAGCTCAGCACTTGGGAAATGCTTCACAAAAACGGCTTGGACCGGTGAATTCATCGGCAAAGTGAAGCTTTTACCGAATAGATCGCAGAGCCGCGACGGCGTCCGGCCCGGCACACCCCCACTGGGCGGGGTGTGCCGGGCCGGAGCCGGCAGGGGACGAGCGAGCGGATCAGGACTTGATCTGCTCCTGGAGCACGTCGTGGTAGGCCGCGACGCGGGCGTAGACACCGGGCTTCTTCGGCGCGGCGCAACCCTCGCCCCACGACACGACGCCGATCAGCTTGCCGCCGCCGACCATCGGGCCACCGGAGTCACCCTGGCAGCTGTCCTTGCCGCCCTCCGGAATACCGGCGCACACCATCGAGGCGTTGCTGTACTGGGAGTACGCCGCCTTGCAGGTGGCGTCGGAGGTCACCGGGACGTCGACCTTGAGCAGGTAGCGCGAAGCCGCCCCACCGGAGCTGGTGGTGCCCCAGCCGAGCACGGTGGAGTTCGCGCCCTCCTTGTAGAGGGCCGCGTCGGCGGAGGAGGCCAGCGGGGCCGCCTTCTGCGTCAGGTTCGAGCCCAGCGTCAGCACCGCGACGTCGAAACCGGCGGTCGCCGTCGTGTACTGCGGGTGCACCCAGACCTTGGACACCGCGGCGGTCGTGCCGTCCGTCGCCTGCTTGTCCTCGCGGCCCGCGACCACCTTGATGCTCTCGGCGGTCTTGCCCTTCACGCAGTGCGCGGCGGTGACGATCTTGTTCGCCGCGGCGACGGTGCCGCCGCAGAACTGGAAACCGGAGGTGTTAGTCAGGAAGACCGCGTACGGGTGATCGGCGATCTTCGCGCGCTCACCACCGACGATCTTCTGCTCCGGCGGGGTTGCCGCAGTGGCCACGGACAGCGAGGAAATCCCACAGGTGGCCACCGCGAGCGCGACCCCGACGGTTTTGGCCAGACGGTGCAGGGTTGCCGCCATCTTTGCCTCCCAATCGCGCATCTCAGCAGTTGTTTCCCCGGTTGGGTGACACCCGGGGCTACACAGAGCAAACGCTTGGGGGAGATCAAGGCACAACGGCTATTCGAATTAGTCTATTCAGCCCAGTCGAATGGACCACACGCCGCGATGCGTACTACTCCATTAGTGATCATGAATCAGAGTTGGCCACGCAAAGTGTCCAGATAGCTGGTCAGTCGCACGTACACGCCCGGCTTGCCCGCGCGGGCGCAGCCGTCGCCCCACGAGGTCACGCCGATGACGACGCCCCGGACGATCAGCGGCCCGCCGGAGTCACCCTGGCAGCTGTCGATCCGACCGCTCTCGTACCCGGCGCAGAACATCTTCTTCTTGTCGTAGGAGCGGTACGACCGCGAGCAGGTCTCGTCGTCCATCACCGGCACGTTCGCCGACATCAGGTAGCGCGAGGTCGTGCCCGTCTCGGAGGTGGCGCCCCAGCCCGCGACGACGGCCTCGGTCCCCGCCGC
Source organism: Allokutzneria sp. A3M-2-11 16 (assembly GCF_024213555.1). Taxonomy (GTDB): domain Bacteria; phylum Actinomycetota; class Actinomycetes; order Mycobacteriales; family Pseudonocardiaceae; genus Allokutzneria. Next base: position 272,749 of record NZ_JANAVO010000001.1, read on the forward strand.
GTAGCGCTCCCGCTCACCGGCCGAGACCAGCGTCGCGGTCTGCGCCAGGATCGGCGTCTCCAGGGTGAGAACGCCCAGGTCATCGCCTTCGAAGACGCTGCGGTAGGACGGGTGCTGCCAGACCTTGGCGCCCCTGGCCGCCTGCCCGGCGCGGGTCTCGGTGTCCTCGCGGCCGGAGACCACGGTGATGTCGGACGCGGAGCGCTGGGCCACGCAGTGCGCGGCGGTGAGCACCTTCGTCGGGCTCATCAGCGCGCCGCCGCAGTAGACCATCCCCATCCGGTCGACGAGGTAGACCAGCCACGGGTGCTGGCCCACCGCGGCGCGCTGCCCGCCGACGACGAAGGGGTCCGCGCGCACCTCTTCCACGGGCTCGTTCGCGGCGGCCAGGCCGACCGCGACGGTGGGCACCAGGGCCGCCAGCGCGGCGACGGCGAGGGCGATCCCCAGCACTCGCCTGCGGGAACGGATCGCTGCGGGCGGGGTCGACATGCGCGAACTCCTTGTCCATTCTCCGGTGATCTCAAACCACCGGTTTCACCAACGAGGTCCACTCGACTGGTCGGCGTACCGACCACTGATCTAAATGGACGCCCCCGGACGACGGGGCGGCGGGGTGCCTCAAAGATCGTTTGCGCCGTTCGTGCGAAGCTGGCGGAGTGGCCGGTTTTTCACAGCGCCTTTCACAGAACACGCTGAATCTGGCGTGCGCGGCGACCCTCCTCACGGCGTGCGCCACTCAGCAACCAGCCCAGCAACCGGCCCCGCTGAGCGCGCCGACCAGCAGCTCCTCTTCCGCCACCACCGCTCCGACAACGACGACCACCGAAGCTCCGAAGCCGAAGTGGCGCGTGGGTGCCCAGCCGTTGCCCAAGCGCGCGGACGGCTTCGGCGCGATCCTGCCGACACCGCCGGAGCTGGTGAACCGCGCGCTGCCGACCACGGACGTGTTGCCCCCGCCGAGCGGCAACCGGTTCGCCTCGACGGTGAGCGCGGTCCCGCCCTCGGTGCTGGCGCGGAGCACGTGGCAATCGGGATGCCCCGTGCGCAAAGAAGACCTGCGCTACCTGACGCTGTCGTTCTGGGGCTTCGACGGCCGCCAGCACACCGGCGAGCTGCTGGTGAACGCGAGCGCGGCGGACGCGATGGTCACGGTGTTCGGCAAGCTCTGGGCCGCGCGCTTTCCCTTGGAGGAAATGCGGATCTCCTCGCGCGCCGATCTCGACCGCGCACCGACCGGCGACGGCAACAACACGTCTGCGTTCGTGTGCCGCCCCACGCGCGGCCTGTCCACGTGGTCGGCGCACGCTTACGGCATCGCCCTGGACATCAACCCGTTCTGCAATCCCTACCTGCGCGGCGATCTCGTTCTGCCGGAGCTGGCGGGCGCCTACGTCAACCGGTCCCGCCGCTCTCCTGGGATGATCTTCTCCGACGACGTGGTCACACGGGCGTTCGCGTCCGTGGGCTGGACCTGGGGCGGCTCGTGGCGCTCCCCCAAGGATCTGATGCACTTTTCGGCAAACGGTAGGTAGCCCCCGTCGCAGGTGAGGGCTACGGTCGCGCCATGCGGGGATATCCAGCTCGGATCGGCGTCGTGGCCGTGCTCGCCACAGCGCTCACCGCCGGTGTCGCGAACGCCGGTCAGCCAGGACTCGATCCTGTTGCACTGCAAGCAAGTCTGACGAAGTTGCACACGGCCGGGATGCCCGCCGTGTACGCCGCGGTGCGGGACGGGGCGCGGTACTGGCAGGGCGCGGCCGGAGTGTCCGATGTGGACACCAAGGTGCCCGCGCGCGCGACCTTCGAGCACCGCATCGGCAGCGTCACCAAGCCGATGATCGCCACCGCGGTGCTCCAGCTGGTGGCCACGAAGAAGATCGCGCTCGACGCGCCGATCGGCGACTACCTGCCGGAGAACGTGCCGGGTGAGCTGGGCCGCCGGGTGACCGTGCGCATGCTGCTCAACCACACCAGCGGCATCGCCGACTTCATCGCGCCGCTGTTCCCCAAGCCGGCGGACATCGAGGCGAACCGGTTGCGCGAGTTCGACGTGGCCTCGCTCGTGCGCACCGCGCTGCCGCTGCCGCCGACCGGCGCGCCCGGCGAGAAGTGGAGCTACTCCAACACCAACTACCTGATCGCCGGACTGCTGCTGACCAAGGTCACCAAGGCGGACTTCCGCGAGTATGTGACGCGCAACGTGCTGCGGCCCGCGGGGATGCGGAACACGTACTTCCCACGCAGGGAAGCGACGATCCGCGGACCGCACGCGAAGGCCTACGAGGAGCTCTACGGGGCGTTCGTGCCGCCCAAGGACTTCAGCGTCTACAAGATGACGTGGGCGGACGCCGCGGGCGAGATCATCGCGCCGATGGCGGACGTGGTGGCGTTCCACAAAGCCTTGCAGGGCGGCAAGCTGCTGCCGCCAGCGCAGCTCGCGGAGATGAAGCGCACGGTGCCGATCATCGCGCCCAACGGCACGAAGGTCGGCGAGTACGGCCTGGGGCTCAACGCCTACGCGCTGCCGTGCGGGCGGATCTGGGGCCATGACGGCGCGGTGTGGGGCATGGGCACGTTCAGCGGGTCGACCGAGGACGGCAAGCGCCAGCTCTCGGTCGGCACGAACCTGATGAAGTACCAGCGCATCAAGCCGGACGGTTCGGTCCAGCCGCACCCCACGATCGACCCGGCCTACCTCGACGTGGTCACGAAGGCCGCCTGCGGCTCCGCGACACCTCCCCCGGCGAGCGCGCTGCGCACGACCGGCTGACACAGCACGGGAGGGGCGCTCTGGAGCGCCCCTCCTTGATGTGCCGAGCTACTTCCCGTCGCTCGACGGAGGGCCCGACGGGGGCTGGTCGTCCGGTCCGCCGGTGAACTTCTTCCAGACCTTGCCCGCGGTGCTGGAGAGGATGTCGCCCACCTCGTTGAGGACCTTGGCGAGCGGGTCGGCCGAGCTGGCGATGGCGTCCTTGTAGGACTTGGCCGCCGACTTGACGTCGTCGCGCCAGTTGGTGACGTCGTCGTTCTCGCGGCTGGGGTACTCGCCCGCCAGGATCGCCCGGTACTCCTCGCCCGCCGCCCAGCGCTGCAGGTCGGCGGCGCGGACCACCGGCAGCGGGTCGAGGCGGTTGCTCAGGTGCAGCAGCTTGAGCACGCTGTCGCGGACGTCCGGGACCGCGTCGTAGTCCTTGGCCTGCTTGAGGTAGGCCTCGGTGTCGATCTCGCGGACGTCGATGCCGCCGGAGAGCTTGATGTGCGCCCGCAGCGCGACCTCGGGGTCCTGCACGCAGAGCAGGCCCGCCCGGTCGGCGGAGAGCTGGGCGCGGCGGTACCAGTCCTGCAGCGCGATGATGATCGCGCGCATGCCCCAGTAGCCGACCGGCATCCAGGCGATGCCGGTGACCATGGAGATCAGCCTGCGCAGCACCGTGTAGTAGACGGCGTGGCCGGAGAGCGCGTGGCCCATCTCGTGGCCGATGACGAAGCGCAGCTCGTCCTCGTCGAGCAGTTCGATCAGCCCGGTGGTGATCACGATGAACGGCTCGTCCATGCCGATGGTCATCGCGTTGGCGTGCGGGTCCCGCGCCACGAAGACCTCGGGCACCGGGGTGATGTCCAGCACTGCGGCGCACTCCAGCCGGAGCCGGTGCACCGTCGGGTACTGGGTCTCGGTGACCTTGATCGAGGACGCCAGCGCGAGCAGCCGCTCGCTGCGCTCCCCGAGGGCACCGGAGATGGCCTTCAGCACCGCCGGGAACCCCGGCACGGCGCGCGCGGTCGCCAGCGCGCCGCGGTCCGCCGGGTGCTCGTACGCGCGCGGGCTGATGTTCGGAAACCGAACCCGGCCGGTCGCGGCGGGCGGTTGAGGCGGTTGGTTCACAGACACTCCCCGATCTCTGGTGTGCCTCCGAGGCTAGCCCGATCGGGCGGTGGCCAGATCGGTGGAAACCCTGAATCGGCCCCCGAAGCGGCCCTGACCAGCCCGGGGTGTCGGCCTCACCCCCTGTCGGAGGCCGACACCCCGGTTGACGCCCCTCACCCCACATGAAAATCTTGACCAGATTTCGTTTTCAGTCAAGCGGTCAATCAACCGGCACCGAGCGGGGAGTCCATGGCCGAACGCGCCGCCAGGGCCGAGCGCGTCCTGGACGCGGCGGCCGACCTGCTGCTGCGCTGGGGTTATCGCCGGACCACCGTCGACGACGTGGCGAAACAGGCGGGCATCGGCAAGGGCACGATCTACCTGCACTGGCGCACCCGCGAGGACCTGTTCCAGGCGGTGCTGGTCCGCGAGTCGGCCCGCTACCTGCGGGAACTGCTCGACGAGATCGCCGCCGATCCGGCGGCCGTGCTGCCCAACCGGATGGTGCGCATCGGCTACCTGGCGGTCATGCGCAACCCGCTGATGCGCGCGATGCTCGTCGGGGACGAGGACCTGCTCGGCTCGCTCGTCAGCCGCGACGGCAGCACCGTGCCGAGGGCGGTGCTGATGCTGGAGCGCGAGGGATACGACCGCGCGATCGCGAACGGACGCCTGCTTCGGGGTGATCTCAGCCCGGAACTGGAGATCCGGGGACTGACATGCACGATCATGGGCTTCTACCTGATCGACACGGCGGTGCCCGGTGGGTCCGGCATGGGGCTGGAGACCACCGCGGACGTGCTGGCGCACATCGTGCGCAACGCGTTCGAGGCCAGGCGGACGCCGTCCGAGGAGGAACTGACCAGGATCGCCGGTGAAGTGACCGCCTTCTACGAGCGGACCCACGCGCGCTGCCTCGACCACGTGCGCACGGGTCAGGTCGAGGGGGCGGCGGCACCGGACTGAGGGGCCCGAAAGGGGTGATCACCGTGGCGGAGGCGCTGGGGGCGTGGCCGACGACGGCGGACCGGGATCGACATCGGGCGATGCGCGGGGCGGAACCCGTCGCACGCGATCCCGATTCCGGGATGTGGCTGGTGTACCGGTACGAGGACGCGGCGCGGGTGCTGACCGACCACGCCGCGTTCACCTCGGAGTACGCCTCCTCCAGCGCGCTCGTCTCGCGCCTGCTCTCCGGGCGGGACCCGGTGGTGATCACCCCGGCGATGCACCGCGAGCTGCGCCGCACGGTCAGCCGCCGGTTCACGCCCGGCGTGGTGGCCGCGTTGGGTTCGCGGGTGCTGACGGTGACGACGGAACTGCTGGACCGGGTCGCCGGGGACGAGCGGATCGACCTCGCCACCGATCTCGCCTTCCCCCTGCCGGTGCGCGTGATCGCGGAGCTGCTCGGTGTTCCGCAAGCGGACATGGACTCCGTGTTGCTGTGGGTGGACACGTTGTGCGGCAACGATTCCCAGCCACCGCTGGTCCCCGTCCAGCGCCGGGTGTCCGCGTGCGACGCACGCGCCGAGCTGCTGGCCTACCTGTACGCGCACGTCGCGGAGTACCGGCGGAACAGCGCTTCGGACCTCACCGCGGAGTTCCTCGCGACCGAGATCGACGGCATGACGCCGGACGACGACCAAGCCGTGGCGCTGCTCGGCCTGGTGCTGCTCTCCGGGCACCTCACCACCACGAGCCTGCTGGCGTCGGTCGTGCTCAGCCTCGACGACTTCCCCGCGGCGAGCGACGAGGTGCGCGCCTTCCCCGAACTGCTCGCGCCGACGATCGAGGAGGTGCTGCGGTACCGCACCCCGGTCTCCCAGGTGACGCGCAGGGCGAAGCTGGACGTCGAGCTCGGCGGGCGGCGCGTCCTGGCCGGGGAGCAGGTCGTGGTCGTCATGGACTCGGTGAACCAGGACGAGCGCCGGTTCCCCGCCCCGGAGCGCTTCGACATCCACCGCAAGACGACCTCACGGCTGTCCACCGGCTACGGCCTGCCGTTCGGTCCGGGCTCCCCCGTCGCGCGGTTGCAGACGCGGATGGCCCTGGAGCTGCTGCTGTGGCGCTACTGCGAGATCTCGGTCGACCGCGCCGCGCTGCGTGCCGAGCGCGTCGGCTGGATCACGGTTCCGACGTCGATGCCGCTCCGCGTGCGGTCGAAACGCGCCGTGCACAACGCCGAGGTGCCCCCACCGGGCGGTCAGGGTTCACACTTGTCCCGTGGACGTCGACATTCTCGGTGAGCCCTATCGGGTTCGAACGCTGCCCCTCGCCCCCACCCAGGACGGCGACGAGGTCGTCGCGACCCTGGTGCACCTGCCCGCCGAGAACCCCGGCAAGGGCGCGGTCCTCTACGTCCACGGCTGGTGCGACTACTTCTTCCAGGACCACGTGGCCCGGCACTTCACCGCCCAGGGCCACGACTTCTACGCGTTGGACCTGCGGCGCTACGGGCGCTCGATCCGGCCCGACCAGCTACCGACGTTCACCACCGACCTCACCGAGTACTTCGAGGAGATCGACGCCGCGATCTCGGTGATCCGCTCCGAGCACGGGCACCGGCGCGTGGTGCTGCTCGCGCACTCCACCGGCGGGCTGATCGCGCCGCTGTGGGCGCACGAGCACCGGGCGGCGAACCTCATCGACGCCCTCGTGCTGAACAGCCCGTGGCTGGACCTCGCAGAACCCTGGCTCTCCCGCACGATCGGCACGGCGGTGAACCACGTGGTGGGCGGCATCGCCCCGCGGCTGGTCGTGAAGCCGGGTCTGGCGCCCACCTACGGGCACAGCCTCAGCTCCACCCACCACGGCGAGTGGAGCTACGACAACGAGTGGAAGCCCTCCGAGCACTTCCCGGTGCGGGCGGGATGGCTGCGCGCGGTGCGGATCGGCCACGCGCGGGTGCACCGCGGGCTGGACATCCGGGTTCCCGTGCTCGTCGAGCACTCCACGCGCAGCCTCCTGCACCGCAGGAAGTGGGAGCCCGCGGCGATGACCGCCGACACCGTGCTGGACGTGGAGCAGATCGCGCGCTGGGCGCCCAAGCTCGGCCGCGATGTCACGACGGTGCCGATCGAGGACGGCATGCACGACCTGTTCCTGTCGGCCGAGCCGGTGCGGAACAAGGCGCTCGCGGAGATCGACTCCTGGCTCGCGCAGCGGCTGGGCCCCTGAGGCGGGCGGGTGCGGCTCCGGGTCGGATTCCGGGCAGACCCCGAGGTGTGGAATGCGCGAAATGGGCAACCTGATGTGGAGGGGCAATAGGCACCGGCCCCGCCGCCAAGATCAGGAGGTAGCGCCAAATGACCGCTCCGTACCGCACCCACCGGCTCACCCGTTCTCGCGACAGCGTGTTCTTCGGTGTCGCGGGCGGCATCGCGGAGCGCTTCGGCTGGCGCCCCGGGACCGTTCGACTGGCCTTCGTGGTGTCCTGCGTGCTTCCCGGCCCACAGATCCTGTTGTACCTGGTTCTGGCCCTGCTGCTGCCCAAGCCGGGCCACTGACGCGCACTGTTTACCCGCCATACCGGACATTTACCGCAATCCTGCCGAACTCACGTTTCCTTTTCCTGGAGCCGCATTATTCTGTTCTCCAGGAATCGGGTGGCAGGAGTCCGACATGGCTGGCGTATCGGTACGGCGGGCGGCTTCCTACGGAATCGACGCTCCGGTCGTTTTCGCGGGATTCGGCTTCGGCGTGCTCAGCTGCCTCCTGACGATGGCCATCACCGACAGCCCGGCGCCCCTCGTGGGGGCCGGGCTGCTGGCGTTGTTCGCGGCCGTCCACCTGCACGCCACCGTGCGCGGCAAGTTCGTCGTCTGGGACGAGGTCCTCGCCGGGCTCCGGCTGCGCGGCGACGAGGACGTGGTGGACCTCGGTTGCGGCCGCGGCGCCGTGCTGCTCGCCGCGGCCAAGCGCCTCCCCTGCGGCGGCGCGGTCGGCGTCGACCCCTGGCGCAGTGTCGACCAGTCCGGCAACGACATCGCCGTCACCCAGGAGAACGCGGTGGCGGAGGGGGTGGCCGACCGCGTCCAGCTGCGCACCGGTGACCTGGCGGGGTTGCCGTTGCTCGACGAGTCCTTCGACCTCGTGCTGAGCAGCCTGGCGATCCACACCGTGCCTGGGGCGGACGCGCGGACGCTGGCGATCCGCGAGGCGGTCCGCGTTCTGCGCTCCGGCGGCCGGATCGTGCTCGCCGATATCGCGCACACGCGGCAGTACGCGGCCGCGCTCACCGAACTGGGAATGACCGACGTGCGCAGGCGCGGCCTCGGCTGGCGAATGTGGTGGAGCGGCCCCTGGGTGCCCACCACGCTGGTGACGGCGCGAAAGCCCTGAAAACCTCTCGATCAGGTGATCACCGGGCAATTCCCGGTGATCCCCGAACGGCCTGGTTCCGCTCATACGTTGTGGTGGCACATCAGTAGCTCTCAGTTCGCGGATTCCGGGAAACGGGTGAAATAGCGAATTGGAGATGCCGTTATCGGGAATTGGGTGTTGCACTGGTGATGGGCCCACCACTTCCAGAATTTCGCCCGACTCGAGGGGAAGCAACAACCCATGCGAACCATTACCAAGCGCGTACTGACCCTGGCCGCCACCGCGGCCGTCACCGCCGGTCTGGCACTCGTCGGCCTACCGGCCTCCGCCGCACCCGCGAACCCGGCCACCCCCTCGGCGACCACCCAGGTGGACGCCCAGGAGCAGGGCGAAGGCGAGGTCGAGTCCATCGTCGACGGCAACGTGACGGTCAAGCTCAAGACCGGCGTCCGGGTCAAGCTCCGCGCCAACGCCTGCATCGTCATCGGCGGCCCGCTCGTCGAGGGCGTCAAGGTGCGACTGGGCGTCAACCTCCTCGGGATCAGAATTCTGGTGGTGTTGTAGCGCCATCGACGACCCCGCGAAGGGGGCGGCCGGATTTCCGGCCGCCCCCTTTGTTGTGCCGCCGTGTCCCTCCCGAGACAACGACCGAACTCAGTGAACGCGAAAAGTGTTCTAACGATTTGCGCGATTCCCACGGAGTACTGGCCGAGGTCATCCGACCGGGCAGAGCCGGGTCACGCTCCGGAATTCCTACCAGCGGGTTCGGCTGGATCGAGTGAATCAGGTCCAGCCCACTTCCCATCTGTCGAGCGAGGAGTTGACTGATGGTCAGTTAGGTATTCACCGGGAGGGGTGCAATTCCATGCGTACTTTCACCAAACGGGCCCTGGGCGTCGTGGCCGCGACCGCGGTCGGCACGGCACTGATGCTCGGCGCGGCTCCGGCGGCGTCGGCGGGCACCAGTCACGTGAAGGCCGGCGCGGCCGTGCACGCGGCCGCCAAGGTCGAGGGCAAGGTCACCGCGATCGTCGGCGGCCACGTGATGATCAAGACCAAGGTCGGTGCCGTCGTCAAGGTCCGGCTCGCCGGCTGCATCGTGATCGGCAAGATCCGGGTCGGCGTGCACGTGCGGCTGGGCGTGAACCTGCTCGGCATCCGCGTACTCGTCGTTCTCTAGAGCTCTCCCGACGGGCGGCCGGTCACCGGCCGCCCGTCTTACACGTCCGGGTGGAGCACCCGGAAATCATGATCTTGCTTCGCGATACTGACGAGGAGGTGCGGGGCGGCAAAGGGGATGGTTGTTGAGCGGCACGACGCTGTCGGCCGTCGTGGCGGTGCTCGGGGGATTCGGGTTGGCGGCCGTCCTGGTCGTGCCCTACATCGCCTGGAGCTACCACCGGCGGGGCGAGCTCGGCCTCGGGCACGCGGTGCTCGGCCTGGGTTTCCTGATCTACTCCTTCGCCCTCGTCACCTACACGCTGCTGCCGCTGCCCGAGGTCGACACGACGTTCTGCGTGAAGCACGCGGCGGTCACCACGCCCGTGCTGGCGCCGTTGCGGTTCCTCGACGACATGCACAAGTACGACACCTCGGGCATCCGCGCCGTGCTGCGCAACCCCGCACTGCGCCAGGTGTTGTTCAACGTGGCGCTCTTCGTTCCGCTCGGGATGTTCCTGCGGCACCTGTTCCGCGGTGGCCTGGCGCTGACGTTGTCCACCGGTCTCCTGATCTCGCTCACCGTGGAGAGCACCCAGCTGACCGGCGTGTGGTTCCTCTTCCAGTGCCCCTACCGCCTCTTCGACACCGGCGACCTGCTGTCCAACACACTCGGCGCGGGCGTCGGCTTCCTCCTCGCTCCCGTGCTCAACCTCGTTCCAGGACAACGGGTTCGCGTACCGATGGGGGTGCCCCGGGCCGTGACCAGGCGGCGGCGCCTGCTCGGCATCGCGCTGGACCTGCTCGCCGTGTGGGTCGCGGGCAACGGCCTGCTGTTCGGCGCGAAGCTCGCCAACTGGGCTCTGCACGGCGAAGTGCCGCGGCGCGGCGTGTGGAACCCGTTGCTCACCTCGGTTCTGGCGTACTGGCTGCCCGCGGTGCTGCTGTTGCTGGTGGCGCCGTTGTTGGGCAACGGGGGCACGATCGGGCAGCGCATCGTGTTGCTGCGCCCGGCCGACCGGCTCGGCGGCGTTCCGCGCTGGCCGCGCGTCGTGCTGCGCTTCCTGACCGGCTCCGGTGGGTACTTCGTCCTTGTCGGAGCGGCGCCTGACGCGGCGTTGTTGTTGGTGTGCACCAGTTTCGTCTTCCTCGTGCACACCACCGGCGGCCGCGGGCTGAGCGGAGTGCTCGCCGGGCTGACGGTGATCGACTCCCGGGTGGACCGCTACGGCACTAGGGTTGCCCACGACCGCAGATACCGGTTCGAACACCTTCCCGCGGAGGAACACCGATGAGCCTCGATCGTCCCATCGCCCCGGACCCGTACGCGCTGCTGCCCGAGGTCGCGACGTTCACGGTCACCTCGGACGACATCGCGGACGGTCAGCCGCTGCCCGCCAAGCACGTGTTCAACGGCATGGGCGCGACCGGCGAGAACCTCTCCCCCGCCCTGTCCTGGTCCGGGTTCCCCGCCGAGACGAAGAGCTTCGTCGTCACCTGCTTCGACCCGGACGCCCCGACGCCGTCCGGCTTCTGGCACTGGGTGCTGGTGGACATCCCCGCCTCCGTGACCTCGCTGCCCACGGGCGCGGGCTCCGGCTCCCTCCCCGCGGGTGCCTTCCACACGCCCACCGACTTCGGCACTCCCGGCTACGGCGGCGCCGCCCCGCCACAGGGCGACCGCGCGCACCGCTACTACTTCGTGGTGCACGCCGTCGACGTCGAATCACTCGGCGTGGACAAGGACGCCACCGCCGCCGTGGTCAGCTTCAACCTCGCCTTCCACACCCTGGCGCGCGCGATCATCACCCCCACCTACGCCCACTAATTCACCCACACGTGTTTGTACCCAATGTGGCATTTGTTTCGCCAGACGTAACCAATGCCGCATTGGGTACGTATGTCGGCGGTTGGGCGGACGTGAGTGTCAGAGGGGCGAGTCATCCTCGCCGCCATGAGACAGAGCACTTGGGTTCGGCACGTCGGCGAGCTGCGCGAGCACAGCCGTTTCGACGTGATCAGATCGTCTACATTGGAACGGCTGGGGGTACCCCGGCCCGCGATCTGGCGACGATGTCGGCCCGAGGGGCCATGGCAACGACTGCTCCCAGGCATCGTGCTGCTCTCCTCGGGCAAGCCGACGCGGCGGCAACGACTCGAAGCCGCTGTGATGCACGGCGGGCCAGACTCCCAGATCACCGGGTTCGAGGCGGCGCGGGCACATGGTCTGCGCAACATCACCGAGACCGGTTTCATACACGTCCTGGTGCCCGATGACCGGCAGATCTCCACGGCCGGTTTCACCATCGTCGAGCGGACGTACCGGCTCCCCGAGCCAGAACACCGCGACGGGCTCCCGACCACTCCGCTGGTTCGAGCGGTACTCGACGGCGCCCGTCGGCTCTGGCGCGTGGACCCTGTGCGCGCCGTGCTCGCCGAGGCGGTACAGCGCGGCGGGTGCTCGCCATCGGACCTGGCAACGGAGCTCGACGGGGGAAGCCAGCGCGGGTCGGCCGTGCCTCGCAGGGTGATCAACGAGCTTCTCCACGGATCGAGGTCCGTCGCCGAGGCGGAAGCGCTTCGAGTTTGGCGACGCACCGGATTACCGATGCCTCAATGGAATGTGCCGGTTTACGACGAGACAAAGAAGCTCATCGCGGTTCCCGACGCGTGGTGTCAGGAAGTGAGACTGGCATGGGAGATCGACTCCTATGAGTACCACTTCCACCGCGAGGGCTACGCCAGGACGCTGGACCGCAACGCTCGCTACGCGGCGGCCGGGATCACCGTGCTCCAAACTCTCCCCACACGCATTCGCCTGGACCCCGATCGCGTCGTCTCAGAGATCCGCGCCGCCTACCAAGCCGCCCGCAACCGCTCATGATCTTGCTACTTATGTACCCAATGTGGCATTTGTTTCGCTAGACGTAACGGATGCCACATTGGGTACAAAACGGCGAGGGTGGGGGAGGGGTCAGGGGGTGAGGAAGTCTTCGAGGGGGACGGGGGTCATGCCGTCCTCCTTGGCCTTGGTGAGGAAAGCGGTGTAGTCCTCGACGAAGGTCTTGCGGAAGTGCATGAGGACGACGTCGCCCGGTTTCAGCTTGGTCCCGGTCTGGAACTGCATCGCGCCGTCGTTGATGGTCTCGGTCCACAGCACGAGCGCCTTGATGCCACAGTCAGCGGCGGCCTTGCGCGTGGTGTCGTCGTAGTTGCCGTAGGGCGGGCGGAACAGCACTGGGCGCTTGCCGTACTCGCGTTGGTACGCGTCGGAGGCTCCGCAGATCTCCTTGTGCTGCACCTCGTAGGGCTTGCCGCGCAGGTTCGGGTGGCTCAGCGTGTGGTTCTCGATGGTCGCGCCAGCCTGGTCGCGGAGGTCCTTGAAGTAGCCGCGGTGTCCTTCGACGTAACGATCGGTGAGGAACAGCGTCGGTCGGGTCTTGCTGCGCCGCATCAGGTCCAGGGCCATCGGATGTGGCACCTGGCCGTCGTCGATGGTGATGAAGACGTAGGGCTTGTCGGTGTGGACGCGCTTCACGACGGGGATGAGGCCGTGCTCCGGAGGCGGGATCTTCGCCTGCGGGGTGCCGAAGGCGTAGGGCGCCTCGAAGGACGGCACGGGCGGACCGGTCGGTGTGGGCGGCGGAGCGGGAGGCGACGGTGGGGCACCGCAGGCGGCTATGAGCCCCAGCGCCAGAACGCTCGCCACCAGCATTCGACGGGAAGACAAGGGGCGCATGAATCCGTTGTACCCGGCGGACGAGCCCGTTCACGGGGGCGCCGTGACCAGGACCACGAACCTTCCGGACACTTGGGACGGACGGGGCGCGGGTACGGTCGGGCTCGACGGAGATCGAAGGGGATGCACCGTGCGGCATTTTGACCTGGTGATCATCGGCACCGGCTCGGGGAACTCCATCCTCGACGAACGGTTCGATGACTGGAACGTGGCCCTCGTCGAGAAGGGCGTCTTCGGCGGGACGTGCCTGAACGTCGGCTGCATCCCGACGAAGATGTTCGTGCACACCGCGAACGTGGCCGGGACGCCCGCCGCAGGCACCAAGCTCGGCGTGGACGCGGAGCTGCACGGCGTGCGGTGGACCGACATCCGCGACCGCGTGTTCGGCCGGATCGACCCGATCGCGGCGGGCGGCAAGCGCTACCGCGTCGAGGACTGCCCGAACGTCACGGTGTTCACCGGCACGGCGAAGTTCGTGGGCCCGAAGCAGCTTGACACCGGCACGGGCGAGATCATCACGGCGGACCGCTTCGTGCTCGCCGCGGGCAGCAGGCCGGTCGTCCCGGACGTTCCCGGCATCGCCGAGACCGGGTTCCACACCAACGACACCATCATGCGGCTGGACGAGCTGCCGAAGCGGATGATCGTCCTCGGCAGCGGGTTCGTCGCGACCGAGTTCGCGCACGTGTTCTCCTCCTTCGGCGTGGACGTCACGCTGATCGCCCGCTCCGGGACGGTTCTGCGCGCCGAGGACGAGGACATCGCCGCGCGCTTCACCGAGCTGGCCGCGCAGCGGTGGGATCTCCGCCTGAACCGCGACACCGTGCGCGCGGAGCGGGTCGACGGCGTGGTGAGGCTGCACCTGACCGGCCCGAACGGCGCTGAGGTCGTCGAGGCCGACGAGCTGCTCGTCGCGGTGGGCCGCACGCCGAACTCCGACATCCTCGACGTGGCGGCGACCGGCGTGGCGACGCACCCGGACGGCCGCGTGGTGGTGGACGAGTTCCAGCGCACCGGGGTCGACGGGATCTGGGCGCTCGGGGACATCTCGTCGCCGTTCCAGCTCAAGCACGTCGCCAACCACGAGTCCCGCGTCGTGCAGCACAACCTGCTGCACCCGGAGCAGCCGCTCGCCTCGGACCACCGGTTCGTGCCGCACGCGGTGTTCTCCTCGCCGACCATCGCCGCCGTCGGTTTGACCGAGCAGGAGGCGCGCGCCAACGGCGTGAACTACGTGACCGCCGTGCAGGAGTACGCGGGCATCGCCTACGGCTGGGCGATGGAGGACACGACGGGCTTCTGCAAACTGCTCGCCGACCCGGACACCGGCAGGCTGCTCGGCGCGCACATCATCGGCCCCGAGGCGGGAACGCTGATCCAGCCGCTGATCCAGGCCATGCACTTCGGGCAGACCGCGCGGACCATCGCCACCGGCCAGTACTGGATCCACCCCACGATGCCCGAGCTGGTCGAGAACGCCCTGCTCAAGCTCCCCGTGAAGCACTAGCCCCGCCCAGACCAGGCTAAACTCACCTCATGCCCACCGCCCGCGCCCTCGCCCCCGTCGGCTGAGGTGGTCCAGACCAATCCCGTTTCGTACTCATAGCCGGATTTGGGAGCGCTCCATTTCCCGCTATGAGTACGAAACGGGAAAACCACGCTGGGACTAGACGTAGCGGGGGCGACCGGCGACGTGGCCGAGGGCGATCTGGGCGGCGAGGACCACCAGCACCAGGGTCAGGGGCACCGTCCAACCGCCGGTGAGGCCGTGCAGGATGCCGACCGCGAACGGGCCGACCGCCGCGATCAGGTAGCCGAGGCTCTGCGCCATCGCGGACAGCCGCGCGGTCTCCTGACCGGTGCGCGCCCGCAGCGTGATCAGCGTCAGCGCCAACGGGAACACGCCCATGCCGATGCCGATCAGCAAGATCCACAAGCCGGTCGCGGTCGCCGGGGCGAACAGCAGTCCGGCGAAGCCGACGAAGCCGCTCAGCGCCATGGACATCGCCCACGCGGACTGGGAGCGGGCCCGGGCGGCCAGCGGCGGAACGATCATGGAGACGGGCACGCCGAGGACCATCACGATCGCCAGCAGCTGCCCCGCGGTGGTCGCGGAGACTCCGGCGGTGTCGCGCAGGATCTCCGGCAGCCAACCCATGACCGTGTACGCGACCAGCGACTGGAAGCCGAAGAACACCGTGACGGCCCAAGCCAACGGGCTGCGCAGGAGCGAGCGACGAGGCGCCGAGTCCGCCACGACCGCCTCCGAAGGCGCCGGGCCGCGACCGGCGAGCCGCCAGCAGATCAGCGCGAGGACGCCGAGCAGCGCCCACATGCCGACCGCACCGCGCCAGCCGCCCACCAGTTCCTCCAGCGGAGCGGTGAACGCTGCCGCGACCGCGCCACCGGCGGACAACGCCGCGCTGTAGGCGCCGGTGACCGCGCCGACCTTGCCCGCGGGGAAGGAATCCTTGACGACGACCGGGATCAGGACGTTGCAGACCGCGATCGCCGCGCAGGCCAGGAAGGTGCCCGCGACGAGCACGAGCGGACCGTCGACCACCCGCAGCGCCAGGCCCGCGGTGATCAGCACGAGCGCCCCGGAGATCACCGCGCGGGCGCCGTACCTGCGGCTGAACCACGGCGCGAGCATGCCGACCAGGCCGAAGCACAGGGTCGGGATCGCGGTGACGGCGCTGGTCCATGCGGCGGAAACACCGAGGGTGTCCCGCACCTCGGAGAGCACCGCGGCCAGACTGGTCACCGCGGGACGGAGGTTGGCCGCGGCCAGCATCACGCCGACGACCAGCGCCAGTCCACCGGCCACGCTCGCGGCGGGGGCCGAACGGGTCCTGGCAGGCTGGTCGAGCTGGGGCGAGAGCGTCACGCGAACGAGTATGGCAAACATGGGATGTTCGGATGAAAGGATGAGTCTGTGCCTTTGGCCACTACCCGGCGCGCCGGTCTGGTCGAGCAGGTCATCGAACAGATGCGCGCGCTGGTCACCTCCGGCGAGTGGCCGGTCGGCAGGCGCATCCCGCCCGAGCCGGAGCTGGTGACGGCGCTCGGCGTCGGCCGCAACACCGTCCGCGAGGCGGTTCGCGCGCTCGCGCACGCCGGGCTGCTCGAAGTCCGGCAGGGCGACGGCACCTTCGTCCGCGCGACGAGCGAGCTGTCCGGCGCGGTCCGGCGGCTGTGCGGGTCGGAGCTGCGCGACGTGCTGGAGGTGCGCCGCGCGCTGGAGGTCGAGGGCGCGCGCCAGGCCGCGACCCGTCGCAGCGCCGCGGACCTGCGCGAGCTGGAACGCATCCTCACCGAACGCGACGCCGCGCTGGAAGCGGGCGAGTTCGACCTGATGGTCCAGCTCGACACCGACTTCCACCTGTTCCTGGTGGAGTGCTCGCACAACAACGTGCTGACCGAGCTCTACCGGGGCTTCACGGAGGCAGTGCGCTCCAGCGTCGCCGCGACGGTGGACACCAGCCTGCGCACCGAGGAGCACGTCTCGCACACCGAACTGCTCGACGCGGTGCGCGAGCGGGACGCGGAAAAAGCCGTCAGGGAAGCCAGCGGCTTCTTGGAGGAACTACTCGCAAATCTGCCCACAAAGGGCAAAAAGGGACGCTAGGGCGATTCCAGTCCCGCATTCAGCCGGGCCATCAGGGTGGCGAGGACGCGCTGGTCCGCCTCGTCCCAGTCGGCCAGTGCGGCGCGCAGCCACGCCGCCCGCTCGGCCTGGACATCGGCGAGCAGGCGCAGCCCGGCCGCCGTGGCGCACAGCGGGATCGAACGCGCGTCCGGCGGGTTCTCCACCGGTTTGATCAGCCCCGCTGCCTGGAGTTTCGCCACATGCCTGCTCGCGGTGGACTTGTCGACGGCGAACTGCTTCGCCAGGTCGCCGACCCGGCTCTCGCCCCGTAGCGCGACCGCGACGAGGTACGGGTAGGTGACGTGGTCCAGCCCCTGGTAGCCGCGCGACCAACTGCGCCAGACCGCCTTCCGCGCGAACAGCGTGAGCTGCTGCTCCAGCTCGGTCATTCCTGAGCCATTTGTCCGCTCTGTCACATACGCACCATACCTCCCTACTGTTGCGCCGCGCAACTGTCGTCCGTAACGTGGTCGTTATCCACAAGAAAAGGGGATCGACAATGTGCGGAATCACGGGATGGGTGGCTTATCGGCAGGATCTGACGACCGAGCGGGACACAGTCGTCGCGATGACCGAGACGATGATCTGCCGCGGTCCCGACGCGGGCGGGGCCTGGTTCGCCCGGCACGCGGCGCTCGGCCACCGCAGGCTCTCGGTGATCGACATCGACGGCGGCGCGCAGCCGATGGTCGCCACGCGGGACGGCGAGGTCGAGGCCGTCATCACCTACAGCGGCGAGGCGTACAACTTCACCGAACTGCGCGCGGAGCTCACCCGGCGCGGACACGCGTTCTCCACCAGCAGTGACACCGAGGTCGTGCTGCGCTCCTACCTGGAGTGGGGCGCGGGCCTGGTCGACCGCCTCAACGGCATGTACGCCTTCGCCGTCTGGGACCCGCGCAGCGAGGAGCTGCTGCTGGTGCGCGACCGCCTCGGCATCAAGCCGCTCTACTACTACCCCACCGCGGACGGCGTGCTCTTCGGCTCCGAGCCCAAGGCGATCCTGGCCAACCCGCTCGCCAAGGCCGTCGTTGACGCGGAGGGCCTGGCCGAGTCGATGTCCTTCGTCAAGACACCCGAGCTGGCGATCCTGGGCGGCATGCACGAGGTCCGCCCCGGCGGCGTGGTGCGCGTCTCGCGGTCGGGCCTGCGGAAGAGCCAGTACTGGCAGCTCGAAGCGCGCGAGCACACCGATGACCTCGACACCACGATCGGCACGGTGCGCGAGCTGCTGGACGACATCGTCGCGCGCCAGCTGATCGCCGACGTGCCGCTGTGCACCCTGCTCTCCGGCGGCCTGGACTCCAGCGCGCTGACCGCGCTCGCGGCCAAGTCGCTCGACGTGCCGGTGCGCTCGTTCTCCGTCGACTTCGCGGGCTACACCGAGAACTTCCAGGCCGACGAGTTCCGCGGCAGCCCGGACGCGCCCTTCGTCACCGACGTGGCCAAGCACGTCGCGGCCGAGCACACCGACATCGTGCTCAACAACGCCGACCTGCTCGACGACGGGGTGCGCAAGGCCGTACTCCGCGCCCGCGACCTGCCGATCTCCATGGGAGACATGGACATCTCGCTCTACCTGCTCTTCCAGGAGATCAGGAAGCGGTCCACGGTCGCGCTCTCCGGCGAGTCGGCGGACGAGGTGTTCGGCGGTTATGCCTGGTTCCACAACGAGAAAGCGGTCAACGCGCCGACATTCCCGTGGCTGGCCATGCACTTCACCGGCGAGCGGCCGGATCTCCTGCGGGACGGGGTCGCGAAGAAGCTCGACCTCGGCGGGTACATCCAGCAGCGCTACGCGGAAGCGATCGCCGAAGCACCGAAGCTGCCCGGCGAGTCCGGGAAGGAGGCGCGCATGCGGGAGATCAGCTACCTGCACCTGACGCGCTTCGTGAACTCACTGTTGGACCGCAAGGACCGGATGAGCATGGCGGTCGGGCTCGAAGTCCGCGTGCCGTTCTGCGACCACCGGCTCGTCGAGTACGTCTTCAACGCCCCGTGGGCCATGAAAACCTTTGACGGCAGGGAAAAGAGCCTCCTGCGCGCCGCAACCGCGGACGTCCTGCCGCAGTCGGTGGTCGACCGGGTGAAGAGCCCGTATCCGTCCACACAGGACACTGGGTACGACGCCGCGCTGCACGAGCGGGTCAGCACCCTGCTGCACGCGGGGACCTCGCGGGCGTTCGAGCTGGTCGCCCCGGACAAGGCGCGGCGCCTGCTGGACCGCGGTTCGTCGGCCGTCGCGCGGCGGCAGCTGGAGCTGATCCTGACTCTCGACGGTTGGCTCAGCGACTACGACGTGCGCGTGGAGCTGTGATCTACGGTTGCCCGTAGCCACGGACTCAAGGAGGTCGGCGATGCGCGTTGTCCTTGCGCTGCTCGGGGTTCTCGCGATGACCGGGTGCGGGAGCGCGCCACCACCCCCGGCTCCCGCCCCAGCGGATGTGATCTCCCAGCAGCGGGAGCGCATCAACGACCTCGACCGGCAGATCGTCGACCTGCTCGCCCAGCGCAAGGAGGCGTCGGAGGCGGTGCAGCGCGCCCGCACCTCCTCCGGCGGTGGCCGGGTGGACCCGGCCCGCGAGCAGGTGATCATCGACAAGTACCGGGCGAAGCTCGGCGACGGCGGGGAGCGGATCGCCAGGGCGATGCTCGAAGCCTTCCGCGGCCCGGCCTCGTGATCAGGCTCCCGGCGGGATGGTGCGCATCCCGCCGGGAGCGCCGTGCTCGAACAGCCGCAGGACCGCGTCGGTGTCCAGGTGGTCCGCGACCAGGTCGCCGAGCAGGTCGAGCTGCGCCGCGCGCTGCCGGGCGAACGACACCCCGCCCGCCACCGCGAACCCGTCCCGGTCGCTGCGGTCGGCGGCCCAGCGCAGGAACTTCGCGCGGAAGGCGTCGTTCTCGAACAGCCCGTGCCAGTGGGTTCCCGCGATGTTCTCGGTGAGCGCGCCCTCGCCGTCGCCGTTGTCCAGTTCCAGCAACGGTTTCTCGGCCGACCGGACTACAGCGCCGTGGTGGATCTCGTAGCCGTGCACCGCTTCGCCGAACGCCGTGCCCGCCGGGCGTTCCAGGGTCTTGTGCTGCCGGAACTCGATGTCCAGGTCGAGCAACCCGAGGCCGTCGACCTCCCCCGCCGCCGACTCGACGCGGTCGGTGATCCGCGCGCCGAGCATCTGGAAGCCGCCGCAGATCCCGGCCACCGGCAGCCCCTTGGCCGCGTGGCGCGCGACCGCCTCCGCCAAACCCGTGCGCCGCAACCACTCCAGATCGTCCACTGTGGACTTGGAGCCGGGGATCACCACAAGATCGGCGTCCGCGATACGCGAGGGCTCGGTGACGAAGCGGACGGAGACGCCGGGTTCGCAGGCCAGCGCCTCGACATCGGTGGCGTTGGAGATCCTGGGCAGCCGCACCACCGCGACGCGCAGCCACTGCTCACCGGCGGGCGGTGCGGGGCGGCCGACCACGCCGTCCGCGGTGTAGGACAAGGAGTCCTCCGCGTCGAGCCACAGTTCTTCGCGCCAGGGCAGCACGCCGAGCACGGGCCGCCCGGTCAGCTCGGTGATCTGGTCCAGCCCCGGGGTCAGCAGCGCGGGATCACCGCGGAACTTGTTGATCACGAAGCCGCTGACCAGCGCCTGGTCCGCGGCGTCGAGCAGCGCCAGGGTGCCGAACAGGTGCGCGAACACCCCGCCCCGGTCGATGTCGCCGACCACCAGCACCGGCAGGCCCGCCGCCCTGGCCAGCCCCATGTTCGCGATGTCGTTGGCCCGCAGGTTGATCTCGGTCGGCGAGCCCGCGCCCTCGCAGACGACGGCGTCGAACTCCCGCCGCAGACCGTCCAAAGTGGACGCGACGACCGCGGCCAGCTCCAGCTTGCGCTGCCGGTAGGACAGCGCGCTGACCTGGCCGAGCGCCCTGCCCAGCACGACGACCTGGGAACTGCGGTCGCTGCCCGGTTTGAGCAGCACCGGGTTGAACCGCACCGACGGCTCCAGCCCGGCCGCCGCGGCCTGCACCGCCTGCGCGCGCCCGATCTCGCCGCCGTCCGCGGTCACCACGGAGTTGTTGGACATGTTCTGCGCCTTGAACGGCGCGACCCGCACGCCCTGCCTGGCCAGCCACCGGCACAGCCCGGCGACCACCACGCTCTTCCCGGCGTCCGACGTGGTCCCCGCGACGAGCAGCGCCCCGCCCAGGCTCATCCGTTCCACCGGTAGCGCGCGCACGGCCCGAGCTTCGGGTGGTCGAACGCGTCGATCTGGCTGAAGCCGACGTTGGCCGCCACCCGGGCCGACACCGCGTTGTCCCGGTGGATGACCACCTCGACCCGCTCGACCCCCGCCGCGATGGCCCGCACGCACATCTCGCGCAGCGCCGCCGTGGCGACTCCGCGCCCGCGCGCCGCCGCCGCGACCCAGTACGAGGGCTCGCCGACCCCGTCCTTCAGGTCGACCGCCGCGTTGCCGAGCGGTTCACCCGTCTCCGCGTCGACGACGATCCACGCCAGGGCGTCCTCGGGAAGCGCCGCGATGCGCCCGCGCACGTACTCGGCCGTGAGGTCCGGGCCGTCCGTGGTCCAGCGCAGGATCTCCGGATCCTTCGACTGCTCCGCGTACCAGGCCGCGTCCGCCTCCGACCACCGCCTGAAACCGATCACGGCAGGGTCAGGATCTCGGAGCCGTCCCTGGTGACCACGATGGTGTGCTCGAACTGCGCGGTGCGCTTCTTGTCCTTGGTGGTGACCGTCCAGCCGTCGTCCCAGATGTCGTACTCGATCGTGCCGAGGGTGATCATCGGCTCGATGGTGAACGTCATCCCGGGCTCCAGCACGGTGTCCATCTTCGGCTCGTCGTAGTGCAGCACCACGAGTCCACTGTGGAACGAGCGGCCGATGCCGTGCCCGGTGAAATCGCGGACGACCCCGTAGCCGAAACGCTTCGCGTACGCCTCGATCACCCGGCCGATCACGTTGATCTGCCTGCCCGGCTTGACCGCCTTGATCGCGCGCATCGTGGCCTCGCGGGTCCGCTCCACCAGCAGCCGGGACTCCTCGTCAACGGCTCCGGCGAGAAAGGTCCCGTTGGTGTCCCCGTGCACGCCGCCGATGAAGGCGGTGACGTCCACGTTCACGATGTCGCCGTCGGAGATCACCGTGGAGTCCGGGATTCCGTGGCAGATGACCTCGTTCAGCGAGGTGCAGCAAGACTTCGGGAACTGCCGGTACCCCAGGGTGGACGGGTAGGCGTTGTTGTCGCAGAGGAACTCGTGCACGACCGCGTCCACGTGATCCGTGGTCACGCCCGGCTCGATGACCTTGCCGGCCTCCTGCAGCGCCTGCGCGGCGAGCCTGCCCGCGACGCGCATCGCCTCGATGATCTCGTCCGGCTGCACCCACGGATCGGTGTTGCGCTTCGGCGCGGGCTTGTCGACGTACTCGGGCCGGGCGATGTGCGAGGGCACTGGGCGGCGCGGGGACTGCTGGCCTGGCTTCAACGGGGTGCTGACGGGCATGGCCCCAGCCTACGACGCGCCGGGCGCCGCCACGCTCAGACCGACCTCGGTCGCCGCCGCGATGAGCTGCTTGTCGTAGCAGACGAACGCCTTCAGTTCGCTGCGCAGCCGCATCGCCGAGGCGAGGTGGATCGCGTCGAGGCTCTTGACCTGCAGCGGCAATGTGGCGGCCTCGTCGAGCAGGTCATAGGTCATCGGCATCTGGTCGATCTCGACGAGAACGGCTGCGGCCTGGGACATGAACTGCTGCCCACCATCGCGCACCGCCCTGACAACTTCGACTCGCGCGAGCGCGCTCGTAACCTTCTGAGCATCTGGGTGCTGCTCCAACCACGCGCCGAGCGCCGTGGTCTCAGCCTCGACCCTGACCAGCTTGACCAGAGCCGAGGAATCGAAGTAGATCACCAGCGCTCCTCGTCACGCATCTGCTGCAACACATCGGAAAACGCTCGTTCTCCCTGGGCCGCCGGCAGCGGCGGCGGGAAAGATCGTCCCCGTCCGGGAAGGAGTTCACCGTTTGCGATCAACTGATCGCGCAGCGACGGCTTCGGCGGCGGCGCCAGCATCGCGACCGGTACCCCGTGCTCAGTGATCACCAACGTCTCCCCGGCGGCGGCCCGCTTGAGGTACTTGCTGGCGTTCTGCCGCAACTCGCGAACCCCGATGGTTTCCACGCTCATGTGCTACAAAGTAGCACGCACCCGAAAGGTCGCCTAGCGAACGGCGGCGAGGAACTTCGACGCCACGTCCACCGCGGGCGAGGAGGAGCCCGCGTCCACGATCAGCACCGCGAACGCCAGGTCGCCGCGGTACCCGACGAACCAGCCGTGCGAGTGCGTCCCGTCGCCGAACTGCGCGGTCCCGGTCTTGCCGTGCACCTCGCCGTTGCGCTGGAGCTTCGTCGCCGTGCCCTCGGTCACCACCTCGCGCATCATCGTGCGGACCGCGTCCACCACCTGCTGCGGCACCGGCTGCTGCTCGGCGTCCACCGTGGTCTTCGCCGCGCCCCTGATCAGGTTGGGCAGCGGCATCGAGCCCTTGGCGGCCGTCGCCGCGACCATGGCCATGCCGAACGGGCTGGCCAGCACCTTGCCCTGGCCGAAGCCGTCCTCGGCGCGCTCGACGACCGCGCTCGCGGGCGGGACCGAGCCGGTCACCGTGGTGATGCCGGGGATGACGAAGTCCGCGCCGAGGCCGAACTGCTTGGCGGACTTGGTCAGCGCGTCCGCGGGCAGTTTGGTCGCCAGCTCCGCGAAGGTCGTGTTGCACGAGCGCGCGAAGGCGCGGTGCAGTGGGACCGTGCCGAGCTCGAACTCGTTGTCGTTGGGGATCTTGCGCCCCTGGATGGTCCACGTCGCCGGGCAGGGTAGCTCGGTGTTCGAGTCGGCGACCCCGCCGCCGAGGGCCGCGGCCGCCGTGACGATCTTGAACGTGGAGCCCGGCGGGTAGCGCCCGGTCAGCGCCACCGCGCCCTGGGCGTCCGCGGCCCCGTTCTGCGCCACCGCGAGCACGTCACCGCTGGACGGCTGGAGCGCCACGATCATCGCCGCGTTGCCGACCGGCTCGACCGCGTCCTCCGCCGCAGACTGGATGGCGCGGCTGAGCGAGGTGGAGACGGCCTGCGCGGGCGCGGCCTTCTCGTCGACCAGCGTCTCGACCTCGTTGCCGCCCGCGTTCACCGAGTAGATCCGGTAGCCCGCCTTGCCCTCGATCCGGTTCTCCACCGCCTTGCGGATTCCCGGCAGCACCTGGGCGGCGAACGCGCGGTCGGGCGCGAGCAACCGGGTCTGCGAGCTGAACCGCACGCCCGGCAGGTCGTAGATCTGCGCCTTCACCTTCTGGTAGTCGGGATCGCGCAGCAGCGCGACGGCGTACGCCTGGCCCTCCGGCGTCTTGCCCGCTCTGTCCACAATGGACTGCTGGGTGATATCGGAGTCGAACCGGTTCAACGCGTTGGCCAGCACGGACGCCACCGAGTTGAGGTCTCCGGCCTGCTTGCGGTCCAGCAGCACCGAGACGACCTTCTCCGCCGAGAGCAGCGAACCCCCGTCGCGGTCCAGGATCGGCGCCGGATCGGGCTGCTGCTCCCGCAGTGCCAGGGTCTGCTGGGCGGAGAGCTTCGGGTGGATCGCCTCCGGCGTCCAGTGCACCTGCCACTGCTTGTCGCCGCGGCGCAGCTCAAGGGTGCCCTTGTAGCCCCAGATCCGGTTCCTGCCCAGGTCCCACTCGGCGGTGTAGGTCACCGTCGCGGTATCGCCCTTGGCCGTCGGCTCGTCCACGGTCGTCTTGAGCGCGACGGGTTTGAGCGCGGCGCGGACCTTGTCCATCAGGTCCTTCGCGGCCTGCGCGTCATCGGTGTTCTTGGACGCCGTCGTAGTGTCCCCACCGGCGAACGCGCTGAGGAAGGTGCGGGCGGTGACCTCCGGTTTCGCCTCCGAGCCGAACAGCCCGCAGCCCGCGACGGGCAGGACGAGGAGCGCGGCCGCGAACAGCCTGGCCGAGCGGACGCGTGGTGGCTGTGCTGACACGGCGCACAGTGTGCCAGCGCGCCCCGCCACGTTCTAGAACAGCACGGTGCTGAACTGCCCGACCTGGTTGAAGCCGATGCTGGCGTACGCCGCGCGGGCGGGCGCGTTGTAGCCGTTGACGTAGAGGCTGGCCACCCGGCCGAGCCCGCGCACGAGCCGGTCGGCGACGGCGGCGGTGCCCGCAGCACCGAGGCCCTGACCACGGCGTTCCGGTCGCACCCAGACGCCCTGGATCTGGCCGACCCTGGCCGACATCGCGCCGATCTCGGCCTTGAAGACGACCTCGCCGTCCTCGAAGCGGGCGAACGCGCGCCCCGCTGCGACCAGTTCGGCGACGCGGGCGCGGTAGCCGACACCGCCGTCCTCGGCACGGGGGTCGATGCCGACTTCCTCGACGAACATCGCGATCGCCGCGGGCAGGTAGCGGTCCAGCTCGTCCGGCCGCACCGGGCGCACCAGGGGGTCGGGCCGCACCGTCGGCGGGCCGACCAACGCCATCAGCGGTTGGTCGGCGCGGATCTCGCGGGCGGAGCCCCACTCCGGCTCCAGCTCCTGCCAGAGCCCGAGGACCTGTTCGGCCGGGCCCACCAGCGAGGAGCACGCGCGGCGACGGCGCAGCGCCCGGTCGGCGAAGGCGCGCAGCGCGGCGGGACCGCCCGCGAGCGGCACCAGGTTCGCGCCGGAGAAGCACATCCCGTCCCGGCCGAAGCCCCAGAGTTCACCGCCGAGCCGCCACGGATCGGTGCCCGCGACCTCGACACGCGAGGAGACCATGCACGACGCGACGGGATCGGCGTCCAGAACGGCACGCACCGCCCGAAGATCGCCTTCGTCGAGCAGCCGAGCCCCGGCAAGCTTCAGCACTCCCCAAGACTGCCAGACCCCGGGCCGAACGCGCGCCGGTTGCCCCCCGGTTGGCCGTATCCGCAGCTACTCCAATCACTGCGCGTAGGCGGATCTTCAAGTACCCCCGACCCCACCCGCCACCGTCCCCAACAACCCCCAACCCACCGGCGTTTACCACCTGAATGAGTCATTGGGGTACTTGAACGCCCTCAATGACTCATTCAGGGCCACCAACGCACTGAATGAGTCATTGAGGGCCGTTCGCCGCGCGCTGAACGGGTCGTTCAGGGCATGCGTCTCCCGGGGAGGGGGAGAAAACGGCGAACCCCGCGGAGCGTGCCGCGGGGTTCGCCGTCGTTAGCGGTGATCAACACCGGGGGTTGGGGGGTCTTGAAGACGCCGGAACCACCAGGCGAGGTCAGGAGACGCTGACGACGGGAGCGCCTGAGGGCTCGCCGGCGTCCTCCATCTCCTCGGCGATGCGCATGGCCTCCTCGATCAGGGTCTCCACGATCTTGTGCTCGGGCACGGTCTTGATGACCTCGCCCTTCACGAAGATCTGGCCCTTGCCGTTGCCGGAGGCGACGCCGAGGTCGGCCTCGCGCGCCTCGCCGGGACCGTTGACGACGCAGCCCATGACCGCGACGCGCAGCGGCACCTCCATGCCCTCGAGCCCGGCGGTGACCTGCTCGGCCAGCGTGTAGACGTCGACCTGGGCACGACCGCAGGACGGGCAGGAGACGATCTCCAGCTTGCGCGGGCGCAGGTTCAGCGACTGCAGGATCTGGGTGCCGACCTTGATCTCCTCGACCGGCGGCGCGGACAGCGAGACCCGGATCGTGTCGCCGATGCCCTTGGCCAGCAGCGCGCCGAAGGCCACCGCCGACTTGATGGTGCCCTGGAACGCGGGGCCCGCCTCGGTCACGCCGAGGTGCAGCGGGTAGTCGCACTGCTCGGCCAGCAGCTCGTACGCGCGCACCATGACCACCGGGTCGTTGTGCTTGACCGAGATCTTGATGTCGTGGAAGTCGTGCTCGGCGAACAGCGACGCCTCCCACAGCGCGGACTCGACCAGCGCCTCCGGGGTGGCCTTGCCGTATTTCTGCAGCAGTCGCGGATCGAGCGAACCGGCGTTCACACCGATGCGGATCGGAGTTCCGTGGTCCTTCGCCGCCTTCGCGATCTCGCCGACCTTGTCGTCGAACTTGCGAATGTTTCCGGGATTCACCCGAACAGCCGCACAACCGGCCTCGATCGCGGCGAAAACGTATTTCGGCTGGAAATGAATGTCGGCGATGACGGGAATCTGCGACTTCTTCGCGATGGCCGGGAGCGCGTCCGCGTCGTCCTGGGACGGGCAGGCCACGCGCACGATGTCGCAGCCGGACGCGGTGAGCTCGGCGATCTGCTGCAGCGTCGAGTTGACGTCGGAGGTCAGGGTGGTGGTCATCGACTGGATCGAGACGGGCGAGTCGCTGCCGACGCCGACGGAGCCGACCTTGAGCTGACGGGTCTTGCGCCGCGCTCCGAGCACCGGGGCGGGCAGGCCCGGCATTCCGAGCATCACACCGTCAACGGACATGTATTTCAACTCCCGGGATGAGGATCTTCGTGCGAGGCGAGAGCACCACTGCCGCCTTCCACTGTACGGGCCCCGAGGAGCCGGGTGGAAACGCCGGGGGTGCGCCCGGAATCCATACAACAAATGTGAGCGGCGCCACAAGGCCCGAAAAACAATGGCCGCGGCGCCGCTCACATTCGGTAGTTCGCTACTGGCCACCCAGGCGCAGCGGGTTCACCACATCAGCGGTGATGGTCAGCAGCATCAGCGCACCACCGAGGAAAATCATCACGTAGGTGAGCGGAAGCAGCCTGGTGTAGTCGACCGGCGCCCCGATCGGGCGACCACGCATTCGCCGGATCGAGTTACGGGCCTTTTCATAAAGATTCACCGCGATGTGCCCGCCGTCCAGCGGCAGCAGGGGCAGCAGGTTGAACACACCGATGAACAGGTTGAGCATCGCGAGCAGGATGAGGAAGACCTCCCACAGGCCGCGCTCGACCGCGTCCCCGCCCATGATGCTGGCGCCGACGACGCTGACCGGGCGCTCCGGGTTGTCGTCCCCGAAGATCGCCTTCACCACGACCGGGACCTTCTCCGGCAGCTTCTTCAGCCCTTCCCAGGCGTTCTGGAACAGCAGCCCGGTGAACTCGAAGGTCGGCCCGACGGCGGAGAACGCGCCGTAGGAGATGGTGCCCGCGTTGGCGAGGCCGACCGCGCCGACGGTCTCCAGGCGGTCGTCACCCGCCTTGGCGCCCAGCGGCATCCGGCGCACCTGGGCGACGTCGATGGTCAGCGTCAGCTGCTGGCCCGCGCGGTCGACGACGAACGGCGTCGGGCCGCTGGCCGCGCGAGTCGTGTTGAGGACGTCGGCGTAGGCCGGGGTGGCCTTGCCCGCGACGCTGAGGATGCGGTCGCCCTTCTGCAGACCGGCCGCGAGCGCGGGGGCCTTGTCACCGGGGGCGCACGGGACGAGCTTGGTGGTCTTGGTGTCCTGCGCCGCGGGGACGCACTGGCTCACCTCGCCGACGATCGGCTTGTTCTCCAGGTTGGGCATACCCGTGGAGACGGCCATGAGGTAGACGACCAGCACCCCGATGATGAAGTGCATGACCGATCCCGCGCTGAGCACGACGACGCGCTTCCACACCTTCTGGTTGTAGAAGGCGCGCTTCTGGTCGGCCGGATCGACCTCCTCCAGCGCGGTCATGCCGATGATGCGCACGTAGCCGCCCGCGGGGATGGCCTTGAGCCCGTACTCGGTCTCCCCCTTCCGGAAGGAGAAGATCCGCGGCCCGAACCCGATGAAGTACTCGGTGGCCTTCATCCCGAACATCTTCGCGGTCAGCAGGTGACCGAACTCGTGCAGGGCGATGGACACCCCGATGGCGAGTGCGAAGAGCACCACGCCGAAAACGAACGACACGTCTCTAGTTCCTTCCAGCGGTGGCTGGGCCGCTCACCGCGCCCACCAGCTCCTGAGCCCGAGCCCTGGCCCACTGCTCCGCGGCCAGCACCTCGTCCACCGTAGACGGTTCCGCGCGCCACTGGTCGGCCTCGTCCACAACGCGCTGCACGGTGTCCACGATCGAGAGGAACGAGGCGCGGCCGGCGAGGAACGCCTCGACCGCCTCCTCGTTCGCCGCGTTGTACACGGCGGGCACGCATCCGCCCGCCATCCCGGACTGGCGGGCCAGCCGCACCGCCGGGAAGGTCTCGTCGTCGACCGGCTCGAAGGTCCACGAGGCCGCGGTGTCGAACACGCACGGCCGCGCCGCCCCGGCCACCCGGTTCGGCCAGTTCAGCGCCAGCGCGATCGGCAGCCGCATGTCCGGCGGGCTGGCCTGGGCCAGGGTCGAGCCGTCGACGAAGGTGACCATCGAGTGGATGATCGACTGCGGGTGCACGACCACGTCGATGCGCTCGTAGGGCAGGTCGTAGAGCAGCTTCGCCTCGATCAGCTCCAGCCCCTTGTTGACCAGGGTGGCGGAGTTGATCGTGATCACCCGGCCCATCGCCCACGTCGGGTGGTTCATCGCCTGGGCCACGGTGACCTCGGTCAGCTCCTCGCGGCGGCGACCCCGGAACGGCCCGCCGGAGGCGGTCACCACCAGCCGGTCCACCTCCTCGGCCCGCCCGCCCCGCAGGCACTGCGCGAGCGCGGAGTGCTCGGAGTCCACCGGCACGATCTGACCCGGCTTCGCCGCCTTGAGCACCAGCGGACCGCCCGCGATCAGCGATTCCTTGTTGGCCAGCGCCAGGGTCGATCCGGTCGCGAGCGCGTCCAGCGTCGGGACCAGGCCCATCGAGCCGGGCAGCGCGTTGAGCACCATGTCCACCGGCGTGCTCGCGATCAGCTCGCGGACGGCCTCGGGTCCCACGAGCACCCTGGGCAGCCGGAACTCGCCGCGCTCGAACCCGCGCCGCTGCGCCTCCGCGTACAGCGCGAGCTGGAGGTCCTCGGTGGCGCTCGCCCTGCTCAGCGCGATGGCCTCGACGCCGAACTCCAGCGCCTGCGCGGCGACGGTCGCCGGGTCGCCCCCGCCCGCCGCGATGCCGGCGACCCGGAACAGGGCGGGCGCGGCGCGGACGACGTCGAGCGCCTGCGTCCCGATCGAGCCGGTCGAACCGAGCACAAGCACAGAGCGCTGACCAGCGCCGGAAGCAGTCATAACGGCCATTCTCCCCGATCGTGGGACTCGGGCCGCGGGGCGCGGGGCGCCCGGCGGCGGGATCATGACCATGGTGTCGCATCCCCGATCGGGCCATGCTAGGTCACGGAGTCATAACATCCGCGTGAGATCATCAGGACTGGGGCACCTCTGTGGAGAGCAGGGACGAACGGCAACTGCGCAGGTACGGCGCGTCGCGTCGTGGCAGGAAGGGGTACACCCCATGGGCTTCATCGCTTGGATCGTGCTTGGCCTGATCGCCGGTGCTCTGGCGAAGGCGATCATGCCGGGGAAGGACCCGGGCGGCATCATCGTCACGATGCTGCTGGGCATCGTGGGTGGCGTGCTGGGTGGCTGGATCGGCCGCACGCTGTTCAACGCCGACGTCGACTCGTTCTTCAGCCTCAGTTCGTGGCTGCTGGCGATCCTCGGCGCCGTGATCGTGCTCGCCATCTACCGGCTCATCGTCGGAAACCGCCGTTCCCACGCCTGACCCATCGACCCGAACGGGGCCGTCGGCTGCCTGCCGACGGCCCCGTTCCCTGTCCAGGTGGCCCGTCCGTTCGGAGGATTCTCGCGCGGCTTGATCACCGACATCCTGTGCTCCTGACCCCCGGTCCCCATGACCTGCGTGGGATCCCTTGCCCGGGGCGAGAGGAGCAACAGCATGAGGGCACGACTGGTGACCGCGGCGTTCGTGGCGGCGGCCTTGGGCGTCGCGGCCCCTTCGGCGGCGGTCGCCGCGCCCGCGGCGAAGCCGTCGTACGAGACCTGGATCTCCGACGTCGGCGTGATCGCCAAACAGCTGGAGACCTACCTGACCTCGCGGCTGACCAACACCGGCGAGAAGACGGCGATCACCCTCGACATCGACAACACCACGCTGGAGACGGCCTACCACCCGCAGCTGACCACCCCGGCGATCAGGTCGATGCTCAAGGCCGTGCTGCTGGCCAAGTCCAAGGGCGCGGCGGTCTTCTTCATCACCAACCGCCCCGAGGCGCTCGGCCTGCCGACCAAGGCCAACCTGGTGGACGTCGACTACCCCGTCGACGGGCTCTACCTGCGGCCGTGGTTCAACTTCGAGCCGACCGAGAAGGTCAAGACCGACGCGCGCAAGGCGGTCGAGGCCAAGGGCTACAAGATCGTCGCCAACGTCGGCAACAACACCTGGGACCTGGCGGGCGGCCACGCCGAGCGCACGTTCAAGCTGCCCGACTACAACGGCGCCCTGGACTGAACCCGCTGCTCAGAACCCCGTGAGGTCGCGCGCGGACGCCGCCATGAGCCTGAGGATCTCATCGCGGTCGTCCGCCGCCACGGAGTTGACGTTCTTGCGCTCCTCGCACTTCGCGCACTCGTGCACGATCCGCGTCTTCTGGCCTTTGAGGAACGCGTGCACCGGGCGCATCAGCCCGCCGCACTCCGCCGCCCGGTCCCCCGGCTCCTCGTCGACGTGGCGCGACCACAGGCAGCGCGGGCAGTGGTTGGTGTAGCCGTTGCCGCGGACCGCGCGGCCGCAGTTGCCGCACTCGAAGTCCTCAACCACCCTGCGGAACACCGACCACCTCCACGACGGACGACGAGGCGCGACGCGCCCGCCTGCTCGCGATCGCCACGCCCGCCACGAGCAGGACCGCGCTGACCGCGACCATCCCGGTGGACAGCGCGACGATCTCCGGCGACACCCCGCGCTTGCTGGCCTGCCCGTAGACGTACACCGGCAACGTGGTCGATCCGACCCCACCAAGATAGTTCGAGGTCACCACGTCGTCGAAGGACAGCAGGAACGCGAACGCCGCACCCGCGGCCACCGCGGGCAGCACCAGTGGCCATGTCACCGTGCGGAACGCGGTGAACGGACCGGCGCCCAGGTCTGCCGCTGCCTCTTCAAGGCACGGGCCCATGCCACTCAGCCGGGCGCGGACCACGACGACCACGAAACTCATCGAGAACGACACGTGCGCCACGAGCAACGCCCAGAAGCCCAGGGGAATCCCGGCGAGCTTGACGCAGAACGCCAGCAGGCTCACGCCCATCACGACTTCCGGCACCACCATCGGCAGTGTCAGGACCAACGCCCAAGCCGACCGGCCGCGGAACGCCCGTCGCAGTCCGAAAGCTGCGAGCGTGCCAATCACCGCGCATACGACCGCGCTCGTCAACGCGAGCCGCAGCGTCAGATCCAGTGCTTGTAAGACACGCTCGTCATCGAGCAGCTCGGCGTACCACTGCAACGAGAACCCGGTGAATTCACTGACCGACCGCGACGAGTTGAACGACACCAAAGCCAGCCACGCGATCGGCAAGTACAGGAACGCGTAGACCAGCACTACGACAACAGCGAGCTTCCAAGGACGTCGTTTCACAGCACGTCCTCTCCACGCTTTCCGCGCGCTACAAGGACGATCGCGACGAGCCCCAGCAGCACTACGGCCATCGCCGAACCCAACGGCCAGTTGTTGCCGCCACGGAACTGGTCGTCGATAACGCTGCCGAAGGTGGACTGGTCGACACCGCCGAGCAGCTTCGGTGTCACGAAGTCACCGGCAGCGGGCACGAACACTAGCAACGAGCCTGCGAGAACTCCCGGTGCGACCCCGGGGAGCACTACGTGCCAAAACGTGGACAACCGACCGTGTCCGAGGTCGTAGGACGCTTCGACCTGCCGGTAGTCCATGCGCTCACAGGCGACGTACAGCGGCAACACCATGAACGGTAAAAAGCCGTAGCTCAGCCCGAGGACCACGGCACCGTCGGTGAACA
This sequence comes from Allokutzneria sp. A3M-2-11 16, assembly GCF_024213555.1. Taxonomy (GTDB): domain Bacteria; phylum Actinomycetota; class Actinomycetes; order Mycobacteriales; family Pseudonocardiaceae; genus Allokutzneria. The sequence goes on from NZ_JANAVO010000001.1 coordinate 305,373, forward strand.
GGAAACCGCTGTCGTCCAGCAGCGCCTTCCACGCGTAGATGCGCGCGAGGAAACTGGACCAGAACGGGATCAGCACGGCCGCGATCAGCACCGACCGCCACCGGCCGCTGTGGCGCGCGATGAACCACGCCAACGGGAATCCGAGCATCAGGCAGATCACCGTGGTCAGCCCCGCGTAGAGCACCGTGCGCCCGAAGATCGGCAGGAACGCCGGATCGAGCACGCTCCGGTACGCCTGCGTCGTCCACGGCAGCACCACTCGGAGGACACCGAGTTCCCTGGTGGCGAAGCTGTACTGCGCCACGAGTGCCATGGGAGCAAGGAAGAACAGGGCCAGCCACACGCTGGCGGGACCGAGCATGAGCGCCCGGCGCAGGGCAGATCTCACCCTGTTTTCACCTTTGTCCACGCGTCCGCGTAGCGCGCCTCCACCTCGCGCCCCAGGTCCTTGATGAACGGCAGCCGCGCGAGGACCTCCGCGCTCGGGTAGACCAGCGGGTCGCTGAGGAGGTCCTTGTCGATGAACGGTTTCGCGGCCGCGTTCGGGCTGCCGTAGCGCACCGCGTTGGACAACGCGGCCCCCACGTCGGGCCGCAGGATGTGGTCGATGAACCGGTGCGCGTTCAGCGCGTGCGGCGCGTCCTTCGGGATGCACAGGAGGTCCACATAGGACAGACCGCCCTCCCGGGGAATGGTGTAGGCGATGGCCGGGTTCGCCCTGCGCGCCTGGAAGGCGTCGCCGGAGAACGCCTGTGCCAGCACCATCTGCCCGGAGGTCAACGGCTCGATCACGTCGGAGCTGATCTGCCCGAGCTTCTTCTTGAGGTTCAGCAGGTACCGCGTGGCGTCGTCGATCTGACCCGCGTCGCCGGTGTTCGGGTCGTGCCCGAGCGCGAGCAGCCCTATGGCCAGAGCGTCGCGCGCCTCGTCGAGCACCATGCCACGGCCCTGCGCCTCGGCCAGGTCGAACGCGGAGAAGCCGGTGACCCGGTCGCCGAGCGCGGTCTTCGAGTAGGCCAGGCCGGTCGTGCCCCACGCCCACGGCACGGAATGGCGGTTGCCGGGGTCGTAGTCGGCCTCGACGAAGCGGCGCTCCAGGTTGACCAGGTTCGGGATGAGGTCGCGGTCCAGCTCCCGCACCAGCCCTCCGCGCACGAACCTGCGCAGGAAGTTGTCGCTGGGCACCACGAGGTCGTAGCCCGCGGCGCCGGAGGCGATCTTCGCCTCCATCTCGTCGTTGGAGCTGAAGTTGTCGTAGGTGAGCTTGATCCCGGTCGCCGCCTGGAAGCTGCTGATCGTGTCCGGGGCGATGTAGTCGGTCCAGTTGTAGAAGTTCAGCCTGGACTCGTCGACCCGGTTGACCGCGCGCCCGCCCGGCCTACCCGGGTCGCCCTGCGGGGCCTCCGAGATCCCGCAGGCGGCCAGCCCGTGCGCCGCGATCGCGAAGAAAGCCATGGAGCGCAACATGGTCCGCCTGTTCGACCGCTTGCCGTCCCACAACCGCGCGACGCGGACGCTACCGGACATCGTTGTTCTCCTCGTCGACGAGACTCTCGTCAAGAAGCACCGTGAACTCCGGGTCCCAGGCCATGCACACCGGCTGCCCGGGGGTACCCGCGTCGGAAACCCTACGAGCGTTCTGCACGAAGGCAACCATCGATCCACCACCGGGTAGCTCGACGACGTACTGCGTGGAAACACCCGTGTAGACCACGTCGGCCACGGTCCCGTTCAGCGCGCACCAGCCGGTCGGCACCTCGTCCTCGCGCTCGTGCAGGTGCAGCTTCTCCGGCCGCACCGTCACGGCGACCTTCTCCCCCGCGCGCACGGTCCGCCCCTCGGGCAACGCGGAGCGCAGGCGGTGCACGCCGTGCGCGGACAGCTCGACCCACTGACCATCCACTCCGGACACCTGCCCGTCGAGGATGTTCGAGGTGCCGATGAACCCGGCGACGAACCGCGTCGCGGGCCGCTCGTAGACGTCCTCCGGGTAGCCGACCTGCTCCAGCCGCCCCGCGTTCATCACGGCGACCCGGTGTGACAGCACCAACGCTTCTTCCTGGTCGTGGGTGACGTAGAGGAAGGTCGTGCCGACCTCGCGCTGGATGCGCATCAGCTCGATCTGCACCTGCTTGCGCAACTGGGCGTCGAGCGCGCCGAGCGGCTCGTCGAGCAGGAGCAGCCTCGGCTCGCACGCCAGCGCCCGCGCGATCGCGACCCGCTGTTGCTGCCCACCGGAGAGCTGGCCGGGACGGCGGTCCGCGAAGCGGCCGAGCTGCACCAGCTCCAGGTGCTCCGCCACCCGCCGCCGCAGCTCAGCGCCCCTGACCTTCTTGCGGCGCAGGCCATATGCCACGTTGTCGCGCACGCTGAGGTGCGGGAACAACGCGTAGGACTGGAAGACCGTGTTCACGTCGCGGCGGTAGGGCGGCACTCCAACCATGTCCACGCCGTCCAGCTCGATGCGCCCGCTGTCCGGGTCGTCGAAGCCCGCGATCATGCGCAGCAACGTGGTCTTGCCGCATCCCGACGGGCCGAGCACGGAGAAGAACTCGCCCTCGTGCACGCGCAGCGACACGGAGTCCACCGCGACCTGGTCGTGGAAGCTCTTGCGCACCTCGTGGATGCCGACCTCGACCGGGGCGTGGAGATCCGGGGTTCGCTGCTCGGCCGGGCGGAACCCCGTCGACGGCTGGACGGTCACTCCCGGTGAGCCTAGAGGAGGCCGCGGGGCGGGTCGGGAAGACCACTCCGGCGGGGATCACACGGGGCGGATGTGCGACGATAACGCCGCTCCAACCATCACCCGGGAGGTAATCGTGGCGACCCAGCAGTCCGCTGAGCTGGAGAAGCACGACGCGCACGCCCACCACGCCACCGACCCGCACGCGGAGCCCTCGGAGGCGTGGGGCTGGCACGGCGAGTTCCCTCGCGCCACCCGGGCCGCCGGCTGGATCTGCGCCGCGATCATGTTCATCATGCTGATCGGCAACCACAGGGGCTGGAACGAGGACGTCTGGCTGATCGTCCTGGGCTCCGGCATGGTCGGCGTGCTGCTGCTGGACAAGGTCCGCCGCCGCACCTCCTGGCGCCGCTGACTCCCAGCCCGGTATTTCAGGTCGTCGCCGCGTCCCACGGGTCGAGCAACGAGATGCCGGTACCGACGAAGTCCTTGGTGTTGCGCGTCGCGAGGCACGCCGTGAAACGCCTGCACACCGCGGCTATCTGAGCGTCGGCCATGCTGATCGGGCGTCCTTGCCGCTCGCGCGCTGCCACGATCTCGCCGTAGTACTCGGCGGAGGCACCGTCGAACGGCAGGACTTGGCCTTGCAGATCCTCTGTCAGCAGCTCGAAGACCTTGGCCGCGAGCACGGTCTTGCGGTGGCCGCCCGGTAGCCGAGCGACTCCGTACACGAGTTCGGCAACCGTCACCGCCGTGATGAAGACTTCGTCGGCCGGATAGCGATCGACCCAGCGAACCACGGTGTCGTCCGGAACTTGCCGCATCAGTTCGGAGACGACGTTGGTGTCGAGGACGATCACTCAGGGAACTCCGCGGCTCGTGCCTGCTCCACGCGCTGCGGAGGCTCGAACGACAGGTCGTCCACGCCGTCGAACCGCTGCCGGATCCTCGACCCCATCCCCGGCCCGGGCTCGGATTTGACCAGCACGGAGGCGAGGATCGCGCGCACCTCGGCTTCCATCGAACGACCGTGTTCAGCCGCCCGGACCCGAAGCCTGGCCTTCAGCTCCTCGTCGAAGTCGCGGATCGTCAAGGTCGCCATCGCCCACCTCCCACGCTGTCAGTGCAGTCAATGCTAGCACTCATCGGCAGGGGTCGGGCCGACTCGCGATACACGCGCCGAGCGATCTGCTCAACCGGAGCACCCCACTTCGGCCCCGGAGTCAGAGTCCGAGTACTCGGCGCAGCCCCGCGTCCACGTCCCGCATCAAGCTCATCGGAACCTCGCCTGCTCGCCCAGTCAGGTCACTCTTGTCGAGGGTCACCAACGCGGTCACGTTTGCCACCGAGTCCCGCGGCAGCCCTGTCACGGACGCAGGCAGAAAGACGTTCCCTGGCGCGGTGGCCAACCTTGTGTTTGACGTGAGGACCGCTACGAGCACGGTCGCCAGCCGGCTCGCGTTGTAAGGATTGGCCTGCACGACCAGCACCGGGCGCCGCTTGGCCGGCTTTGAGCCATCCACCTCGCCAAGATCGGCCCAGTGGATGCCGCCCCGTTCGATCACCACTCGTCGTCCACCTGCGCCAGCACACGCCGACCTGCGCCAACAGCCGCAGCAGCGGAGTCATCATCGTCACCGATGATCTCAAGGGCCGCGTTGATCTCGTTGGTCAGAGACTCTTGCTCCAGGTGCTCCAGGTAGTAGCGTGCCGCACGCACATAGAATTCCGAGCGCGTGACACCCAGACACTTCGCACTACGCTCCACCTGCGCGAACGTCTCGTCAGGAACAGAGATCGCCGTTTTCATACGATAAAGTATAACCGGGTATTACCGCTGTTTCCAGTCGCCCATCAGCCTTCGGCGGCGAGCTGGCCGCAGGCCGCGGCGATCTCCTGACCACGCGTGTCCCGCACCGTGCACGCCACCCCCTGCGCCTCGACACGGCGCACGAAGTCCTCCTGCACGTGCTTCGGCGACGCGTCCCACTTCGACCCCGGCGTCGGGTTCAACGGGATCAGGTTGACGTGCGCGAACTGCCCCAGGTGCTTGCGCAGCACCCGGCCGAGCAGATCCGCTCGCCACCCGTGGTCATTGATGTCGCGGATCAACGCGTACTCGATCGACACCCGCCGACCGGTCCGATCCGCATAAGCCCGCGCCGCGTCGAGGACCTCGGCGACCTTCCACCGGCTGTTCACCGGCACCAACGTGTCCCGCAGCTCGTCGTCCGGCGTGTGCAGCGACACCGCGAGCCGAACCTGCAAGCCCTCCTCGGTGAGCTTGCGGATCGCGGGCACCAATCCCACCGTCGACACCGTCACCGACCGCTGCGAAATCCCCAGACCGTTCGGCACCGGATCACAGATCCGCCGCACCGCGTCGATCACCCGCTTGTAGTTCGCCAGCGGCTCGCCCATGCCCATGAACACGATGTTGGACAGGCGCCCCGGCCCGCCGGGCAGTTCGCCGTCGCGCATCGCGGCGGCGCCGAGGCGGACCTGCTCCACGATCTCGGCGGTGGAGAGGTTGCGCTGGAGCCCGCCCTGCCCGGTCGCGCAGAACGGGCAGGCCATCCCGCACCCGGCCTGGCTGGAGATGCACAGCGTGGCCCGGCCCGGGTAGCGCATCAGCACGCTCTCGATCAACGTGCCGTCGTGCGCCCGCAGCAGGCTCTTCCGCGTGGTGCCGTCGTCGCAGGTCACCTTGCGCAGCTCGGTGAACAGCGGCGGCATCAGGTCGCCGACCAGCCTGTCCCGCGCCGCGGCCGGGATGTCGGTCATCTCGGCCGGATCGACCGTGAGGCGGCTGAAGTAGTGGTTGGCCAGCTGCTTCGCCCGGAACGGCTTCTCCCCCAGCGCGACGACGGCCTCCTGCCGCTCGGCGGGGCTGAGGTCCACCAGATGACGCGGCGGCAGGCCGCGCTTGGGCGCGTCGAAGACGAGAGGTAGTGAAGTCATAGCGGGCCGATTGTCCCACGTCCGGGCCGGGCTCCGGGCACGCCGCCGGTCAGGCCCCCCTCGGCGGCTGGTCGATCAGCAGCGAGGTCAGTTCGCCGGGGTGCACGTCGACCGTGACGTCCTCGATCTCGACCAGGGACTCGTTGATCTCCACGACCGGGGCGGCGGCGAGCGCGCAGACGCTCAGGGCCATTCCGATGCTGCTCAGACGCATTGCCTTCTCCTGTTCAGGGGACAAAACGGACACAAGATCAACAATGTTACTACTCCATTCGGAGCAGCGATCCGCCAGGCCGCCGATATTCGGCGTTGCATCGCGATACGTCAGCGATATATCGTTAACTCGTCAGCGCCGACCGAGGAGGAACCTCATGCACCCGCACAACGACCACTTCGGCCCCGGTTGGGGCCCGCAGCACCAGCACTTCGGCTTCGCCCCGCAGGCCCGGGGCGGCTACGGATTCCAGCCCGGCCGCGGTCCCTTCGGTGGTCCCCCGCCGTTCCCGCCCGCCCCGCCGCAGCCACCCGGCTGGGGCGGGGGCCCGGGTTGGGGCGCAGGCCCCGGCTGGGAACGCGGCCGCGGCGGAGGACACCGTGGCGGCCCGGGCGGCAGGCGGCGCAGGGGCAACGTGCGCGCGGCACTGCTCGCACTGCTCATCGAACGCCCCATGCACGGCTACGAGATGATCCAGGAGATCGCCGAGCGCTCCGAGGGCGCGTGGAAGCCCAGCCCGGGATCGGTCTACCCCACCCTCCAGCTGCTCACCGACGAGGGATTCGTCAGCACCGAGGAGGCGGAAGGACGCAGGCTGCACACGCTCACCGAGGCGGGCCGCACCGAGGCGGAGAAGATCGACACCGAGGAGCTGTGGGGCGGGCTCACCAACCCCGCCAGCCCGGCGGAGCAGCAGCTGCGCGAGGCCTACGAACAGTTCACGATGGCTGTCCAGCAGGCGGCCTACGCCATTCCCGCCGAGGAACAGGCCCGGCTGCTGGCCATCTTGAAGGAGGCCCGGCGGCAGATCTACACGCTGCTCGCCGAGCACGGCACCGGCCTCGACGAGGACTGAACGCTCACGGCACCAGCAACCCGCTCGGCTTGCGCCGCAGCCTCATGCGGTAGCCGACCGGCAACGTGAGCCCGGTGGTCTGCGCGATCGCCCGTTCCGCGACGGACGGGGAGAACTCGATCCGCAGCACCGCCGCCAGGCTCTCCCGGTCCTGGAAGCGCCACAGCGTCTCCAGCGCCCGGCACGAGAAACCCTGTGCGGTGAAGAACTCCTCGATCTCGTTGGAGTCGTAGCCGGGCAGGTCCTCGCGCAGCCACGTCCCATAAGGCGCGCTCGTGGCGTCCAGGTCGACGATCACCAGCGCTCCGCCGGGTCGCAGCACGCGATCCGCCTCGGCCATCCCGCGTTCACAGCCGGGGCCGAAGAAGTACGCCGTCCGCGCGTGCACGACGTCGACGCTGTTGTCGGCGAGGGGGAGCCGCTCGGCCGAGCCGTGCCGAAGCTCCACATTGGTCAGTCCGGCGATCCGCTGCCTCGCCCTGCGCAGCAACGGCCGATGCGGCTCCACCCCGACGACCCCGCGCGCGCTCGCGGCGAACTCCGGCAGGTGGAACCCGTCCCCGCAGCCGACATCCACGACGTCCAGTCCCGCGAAGGGGCAGTCCTCGCGCAACGCGCGCCAGACCACCCCGCCGTGGTCCTGCGCCCGGTTCTCGATCTCGTAGACCTCGGGCCAGTTCCAGATGTTGGGGCTGGGCACCACCGCCGCCGGGCGCACCCCGGCGAGCGCGGCGCGCACGTAGTTCCGCACCCCTCAACCGTAAGCGAGTTCCATCACGAGAGAGCGAGCACAGCCGTGCACCTACCCGAAATCACCTTCCTCGCCCTGCACCGGCGCGAGGCCGAGGAACGCGCCGCCCGAGAGCGGTTCGCCAGGCGAACAGCCGGGATACGCCGGTGGAAACGGCTCGCGCGGCTCGCGGCCGGGCACGCCGAGCGGCTCCAGGCCCGCCTGCCGGACCGGCCAATTGAGACAGTCGTGTCGCAATCCCGCCCGAATGGACGCACCGTGTTGGGATTTTTCCGGCGTACCGTTGATCAATAGCCGATCCTGCCTGCTCACCCAGGAGGTCGCCGTGGTCAGCCCGATGCCACACAGCGCTCATGATCCGGTCAGTGGAACGCCGTCCTGGGTGGACGTCTCGACACGCGATCTCGAAGCCAGCAAGGACTTCTACGCGGAACTGTTCGGCTGGGAGTTCGAGACCGAGCACCATCCCGCGATCGGCGACTACACCTTCGCGATGCTCGACGGCCAGCCGGTGGCGGGACTGCACGCGCTGCCGAACCGGCTCAGCGACTATCCAACGTGGAGCCTCTACCTCCGGATGCGGCGCATCGAGACCGCGCGCGCCCGGGTGCGCAGGCTCGGCGGGAAGGTGCACTACGGGCCGCTGGACATAGAGGGCCACGGTTCCCTGCTGATGCTCGACGATCCCAGCGGCGCGCGGGTGGGCTTCTGGCAGCCGACGCGCCCGTGGCGCTTCGTCACGCGCAGGCCGGGCACCTTCGGCTGGGCCGACCTGAACACCCACCTCGCGCACCGGGCGGACTCGTTCTTCGCGACGCTGTTCGCCTTCCACCCGCGCCAGGTCGGCGACGGGAAGCGGTTCGACTACACGACCTGGTGGCTGCAGGGGAAGCCGTACCTCGGCAGGCTCGCGATGGGGCGCGACTACCCGGCCGAGGTCCCGCCGCACTGGATGATCTACTTCAACGTCAGTCCCCGCGTCGGCACGGACGTCACCGCCGACCGCGCGCTGATGCTGGACGGCGCGATCGAGGTGGACCCGTTCGACTCGCCGTACGGCCGGACCGCGGTGCTCCGCGATCCGGGCGGCGCGACGTTCTCGGTGATCGACCCGTCCAGGCGGGCGATCGTGCGGTACTACGACGAGCGCTTCGACGACTGACGTCGACTAGGGCACCGCGACGAACAGGCTGAGCAGCAGCCACGAGACCACGGCGGAGGGCAACAGCGAGTCCATCCGGTCCATCAGTCCGCCGTGGCCGGGCAGCAGCGTGCCCATGTCCTTGATCCCGAGGTCCCGCTTGATCAAGGACTCCGCCAGGTCACCGGCGGTCGCCGTGATCACCAGCGCGATGCCGAAGAGCACGCCCTGCCACCACTGGCCGTCCAACAGCAGGGTCAGGCTCAGCGCGCCCGCGACCATGCCGGCCAGCAGCGATCCGGCGAAGCCCTCCCAGGACTTCTTCGGGCTGATCCGCGGCGCCATCGGGTGCCTGCCGAAGAACACCCCGGCCGCGTAACCGCCGGTGTCGGAGGCCACCACGCCGAGGATGAACGCGATCACCCGGCCGACGCCGTCCTCCGGCAGCACCAGCATCGCCGCGAACGCGGCGAACAACGGCACGTACGCGGCGGTGAACACCGAGGCGGTGACGTCGCGGACGAAGCCGTCCTGGCCACCCCGGAAACGCCACAGCAGGCAGACCAGGATCGTCACCACGAACGAGGCCAGCACGCCGTCCCTGCCGAAGGGCCAGGACAACCACAGCATCGCCTGGCCGCCGATGAGCACCGGCAGCAGCGCCACCTCGATGCCGCGGCTGCGCTTGAGCGCGCCCGCCAGCTCCCAGGTGGCCACCGCGACCGCGGCGGCGATCACCGCGAGGAACGAGTGCCGGTAGGTCAGCAGGGTGAGCAGGATGACCGCGCCGAGGGCGACCCCGACGCCGATCGCGGCACCCAGGTTGCGCCCGGCCCGGGACGCGGGCTTGTCGGAGTCGAAGCCACCGTCCGGCGCGCCACCCGACGCGCCGGACGTGCTCTCACGATCCCCGGCCGACACGGTGGGGGAGACAGGAGTGGGTCATACCTCGAGCAGCTCGGCTTCCTTGTGCTTGACCAGCACCTCGACCTGGCCGACGTACTTGTCGGTGAGGTCCTGGAGTTCCTTCTCCGCGCGGGTGCCGTCGTCCTCGCCGGCCTCACCGTCCTTGACGATGCGGTCGAGCTCCTCCTTGGCCTTGCGGCGGATGTTGCGGATGGAGATCTTGGCGTCCTCGCCCTTGGTCTTGGCGACCTTCACCATCTCCTTGCGGCGCTCCTCGGACAGCTGCGGGATGATCACGCGGATCACCGTGCCGTCGTTGGTCGGGTTCACCCCGAGGTCGGAGTCCCGGATCGCCTTCTCGATGGCGTTGAGCTGGCCGGCGTCGTAGGGCTTGATGACCGCCATCCTGGCCTCGGGAACGTTGACGCTGGCCATCTGGTTCAGCGGCGTCGGCGCCCCGTAGTACTCGATGTGGATGCGCGAGAACATGGAGGGGGTCGCCCGGCCGGTGCGCACCGACTGGAGCTGCTCCTTGGCGACCGTCACCGCCTTGTCCATCTTCTCCTCGGCGTCGAAGAGAGTCTCGTCGATCACGGCTTCTCCTTAGTGTGCGTGCCGATGGAGCGGGCTGGTGTGGGTACCAGCACCTCTCACGCCGGTACCGGCTAGGCGGGGGTGCTCACCAGCGTGCCGATCTTCTCACCACGCACCGCGCGCGCGATGTTGCCCTCCACCAAGAGGTTGAAGACCAGGATCGGCATGGCGTTGTCCTTGCAGAGGCTGAACGCCGTTGCGTCGGCGACCTCGAGGCCCCGGACCAGGACCTCCTGGTGGGAGATCTGGTCGAAGCGCTCGGCGCGCGCGTCCTTCTTGGGGTCGGCCGTGTACACGCCGTCGACGCCCTTGGCCATCAGCACGACCTCGCAGCCGATCTCCAGCGCGCGCTGCGCGGCGGCGGTGTCGGTGGAGAAGTACGGCATGCCGACCCCGGCACCGAAGATGACCACGCGGCCCTTCTCCAGGTGCCGCTCGGCCTTGCGCGGGATGTAGGGCTCGGCGACCTGGCCCATCGTGATGGCGGTCTGCACCCGGGTGTCGATGCCGAGCTTCTCCAGGAAGTCCTGCAGCGCCAGGCAGTTCATCACCGTGCCGAGCATGGCCATGTAGTCGGCCCGGTCGCGTTCCATGCCGCGCTGCTGGAGCTCCGCGCCGCGGAAGAAGTTGCCGCCGCCGATGACCACGGCCATCTGCACGCCGGTGCGGACCACGTCGGCGATCTGGGTGGCGACGGTTTCCACGACGTCGGGGTCGACACCGACGGAGCCTCCGCCGAACATCTCGCCGCCGAGCTTGAGCAGCACCCTCTTGTAAGGCGGGTGCAGCATCCCGTCGTCGGAGCTCACGTCAGTCCTCCTCGCGTCCCGCCGCGGCGGGGTCGTGGTCTTTCGGTGTCACGGCTTTCAGCGGCACAGGCGGCACACGTGCCAAGGGCGGGGCCGCCGCGGCGTGACGCGCGCAGCAACCCCGCCCCCGGTGGAACTCAGTTCTGGCCGACCTCGAAGCGCGCGAACCGGGTGACGGTCACGCCCGCGTCCGACAGCAGGGCCTTCACGGTCTTCTTGGAGTCCTGCACGGAGGACTGCTCCAGCAGCACGACGTCCTTGAAGAAGCCGTTGAGACGACCCTCGACGATCTTCGGCAGCGCCTGCTCCGGCTTGCCCTCCTCGCGGGCGGTCTTCTCCGCGATCTCGCGCTCGTGGGCGACGAGGTCGGAGGGCACCTCCTCGCGGGTGACGTAGCGCGGCTTCATCGCGGCGATCTGCAGCGCGGTGCCGCGGGCCACCTCCTCGCCCTCGCCGGTGAACTCGACCAGCACGCCCACGGCGGGCGGCAGGTCGGAGGAACGGCGGTGCAGGTAGGTGCTGACGACGCCCTCGAAGACGACGACCCGGTGCAGCTCCAGCTTCTCGCCGATCTTGGCGGAGAGCTCCTGGACGGCCGCGTCGACGGTCCGGCCGTCGAGGTCGAGGCCCTTGAGGGCCGCGACGTCGGCCGGCTTGTTGGCCTTGGCGACGGCGACGATCTTGTTCGCCAGCTCCTGGAAGGCGTCGTTCTTGGCGACGAAGTCGGTCTCGCAGCGCAGCTCGACCATGACGCCGCCGTCAGCGGCGACCAGGCCGTTGGCGGTGGTGCGCTCGGCGCGCTTGCCCACGTCCTTGGCGCCCTTGATGCGCAGCAGCTCGACGGCCTTGTCGAAGTCGCCTGCCGACTCCTCAAGCGCCTTCTTGCAGTCCATCATTCCGGACCCGGTCAGCTCGCGAAGCCGCTTGACGTCGGCCGCGGTGTAGTTCCCCATGGTGCTGTGTTCCGTCCTTGTTCGCCTACGAGGAGGGGTGGGCTCTTGTGCTCGGGTGGTCCGACCGCGCGTCCCGCCCGCCGCACGGGCGGGCGGGACGCGTTCGGGTCAGGACTGGGCGGAGTCGCCGCCGCCCGCGGAGGCACCGGCGTCCGCGGTGGCCGGGGTCAGCAGCTCCTGCTCCCACTCGGCGAGCGGCTCCTCGCTGGCGACACCGGCCTCAGGCTTGTCAGCGCCCTCGGCGGCGGCGGTGTTGCGGCCGGAGCGGGACATCAGGCCCTCGGCGACACCGTCGGCGACCACGCGGGTCAGCAGCGCGGCGGAGCGGATCGCGTCGTCGTTGCCCGGGATCGGGAAGTCGACCTCGTCCGGGTCGCAGTTGGTGTCGAGGATCGCCACGACCGGGATGTTCAGCTTGCGCGCCTCGCCGACGGCGATGTGCTCCTTCTTGGTGTCCACGATCCAGACGGCGCTGGGCACCTTCTGCATGTCGCGGATACCGCCGAGGGTCTTCTCCAGCTTGTCCTTCTCACGCGTGAGCATGAGGATTTCCTTCTTGGTGCGACCCTGGAAGCCACCGGTCTGCTCCATGGACTCCAGCTCCTTGAGGCGCTGGAGGCGCTTGTGCACGGTGGTGAAGTTGGTGAGCATGCCGCCCAGCCAGCGCTGGTTGACGAACGGCATACCGACGCGCAGCGCCTGCTCGGAGATGGCCTCCTGAGCCTGCTTCTTGGTGCCGACGAACAGGATGGTGCCGCCGTGCGCCACCGTCTCCTTGATGAACTCGAAGGCACGGTCGATGTAGGTCAGCGTCTGCTGCAGGTCGATGATGTAGATGCCGTTGCGCTCGGTCAGGATGTAGCGCTTCATCTTCGGGTTCCAGCGACGGGTCTGGTGTCCGAAGTGCACGCCGCTGTCGAGCAGCTGCTTCATGGTGACGACGGCCATGGCCGGTTCACACCTCATGTGATCAGCGCGTCGGGCCTTGCCCCACGCGCGGGTGGGTTGTCGCGGGGACCGGGCTGGTCACCGCCCTGGTGCCCTGCCGTCACCCGGACTGAGCGGGAGGAAACCGACCCCCTCAGACCCCCGGGCGCCGCGCCCCGGTGAATCGGGACCCGCAGTAGCACGCGAAGTCGATCTGTGCAGCACAGACCGCGAGCCGAGTGTACTCGCCACCGCCCGGCCACCGACAACTCGGTCCACCGGGTGCGCCTGAGTTGTCCACAACCACCCAGTTTGTCCACAACCCCGGCCTTTCCGGCCGTCACCACCCTTCCCCCCGGGCGACAGTGGAGCCATGTCCCCGCACCTCACGCCCCTGCTGCTGGCGGCCTTCCTGCTCCTCCCGGCGGCCACACCGACCCTCCTGTCGCCACCCGTGCGGACGGTGGTGTCGCCGTCGTCCCGCTTCGGCTGGCCGCTGGCTGGAACGCCGGTCGTGGTCCGCCACTTCGAGCGGCCACCGCATCGCTACGGCCCGGGCCATCGCGGCGCGGACCTGGCCGGAACGCCCGAGCAACCGGTGCTCGCGGCCGGGGACGGCACGGTCGCGTTCGCTGGTCAGGTGGCCGGGCACGGCGTGGTGTCGATCGACCACCCCAACGGACTGCGGACCACCTATGAACCACTGACGCCCGCGGTCACCACGGGTTCGGGCATCGCGCGCGGCGCGGTGATCGGCGCGCTCCAGCCCGGTCACGCGGGCTGCCGGGGTCCACCCGCGTGCCTGCACTGGGGCGTGCGGCGCGGCGAGGACTACCTCGACCCGCTTCGGCTGCTCCGGCGTCCGGCGCTCCGGCTGCTGCCGTGGAACGGAGACCGCGGGCAGCGCTAGGCAGTGCTAACCGCGCCAGGCAGTGCTAACCGTCGGACTGCTCGGAAAGCTTGGTGCGCAGCCGCAGAACGGCGCGGGTGTGCAGCTGGCAGACGCGGGACTCGGTCACCCCGAGTACCTTGCCGATCTCCGCCAGGGTCAGGTTCTCGAAGTAGTACAGCGTGACCACGACGCGGTCGCGCTCGGAAAGCTGCGCGATGGCGTCGGCGAGCTGCCGCTTGCCGTCCTGGTCGACCAGCGAGGCGACAGGGTCCTCGGCGCGGTCGTCCGGCAGCGTCTCGGCGAGCGAGGCGCTGCCCCGGCCCGCCGCGATCAGCTCGTCCAGTGCGACGACGGAGGTGAGCTGGAGCTGCGCGTAGAGATCGCGCAGGTCGCCGATCGTGATGCCGAGTTCCTCGGACAGCTCGGCGTCGGTCGCGGAGCGCTGCAGCCTGGCCTCCAGTCGCTCGATGGCGCGCTCGACGTCCCGCGCCCGGCTACGCACCGAACGCGGCACCCAGTCCTGGGCGCGCAGGTCGTCCAGGATCGCGCCGCGGATGCGCTGCATCGCGTAGGTCTCGAACTTCAGGCCGCGTTCGGGCTCGAACTTCTCGATCGCGTCGACCAGGCCGAAGATGCCCGACTGCACCAGGTCCGCCACGTCGACGTAGGACGGCAGGCCGGTGCCGACGCGGCCGGCGACGTACTTGACCAGCGGCGCGTAGTGCAGCACGAGGCGATCCCGCAGCGGCTGCGCCCGGCTCCCACCGTAGGCGCGCCAGAGCGCCACGATCCCGGCTTCGACCTCGTCGGCGCTGCGGAGCTCCGTGCTGGAGGAGGCCGCGGCAGCCGTACCCGTGCCGCGCGCACTGCCCTTCGCGACCCGGCTGCCAGAGGCTGGGCTACTGGAAGCTGGGCTGCCGGAGGTGTCGCTGCTGGAGACGGCGTCGACCGCACCGGCGGGGGACGGCTCGCTCTGCGCGGGCACGCCGGAAGCCGTTGCCGCTGAAGGGGTCCGGCCGGTCTCGCCGTCCCTGTCGGAGCCGTGATAGGTCCGCGCAGGACGCCGCTGGCCCTGCTGCGACGTGGACGTCGTGGGCACAGTCGCCGTGCGGGACCCTCCCCCGGCAGCGTTAGGAACGGGGGTGGGTTCGGTCATGGATCGCCTTCAGCCGTTCGACGGTGACGTGGGTGTAAAGCTGCGTTGTTGCGAGCGTAGCGTGACCGAGCAGTTCCTGGACGCTGCGGAGGTCGGCTCCGCCTTCCAGCAAATGCGTGGCCGCCGTGTGGCGCAGGCCGTGCGGCCCCATGTCCGCCGCACCGGGGACGGCGCCGACCACGTCGTGCACGACTCGCCGCGCGGTGCGCGGATCCAGCCGCCGCCCACGCGCTCCGAGAAACAAAGCCGCTGGTGATTCCCCTTTCGCCAGAAGTGGTCTGCCCTTGTTCAGCCAGTCGTCGAGCGCCTTCTGCGCGGGCACCCCGTAGGGCACGGCGCGCTCCTTGTCGCCCTTGCCGAGCACCCGTACGACCCGCCGCGAGTGATCCACGTCGCCGACGTCGAGGCCGCACAGTTCGGAGACTCGGATGCCGCTCGCGTACAACAACTCGACCAGCGCGTGGTCACGGAGAGCCAGCGGATCGTCCTGTTCGGCGCCGGACGCCGACGCCCGCATCGCCTGCTCCGCCTGCTCCGCCCGGAGCACCACCGGCAGTGCCCGGTGCGCCCGCGGCGACGCCAGGCGCTCGCCGGGGTCGGCGGCCATGAGCCCGCCGCGCACGGCCCACGCGGTGAAGGCCCTCGCGGAGGCCGACCGCCTGGCCAGCGTCGTGCGACCGGTACCGGAGGAACGCTGCGCGGCCAGCCACGAGCGCAGCACCGTCAGGTCGAGCGCGTCGAGCCGGTCCGCCCCGGCGCGCTCATCGCCGCCATCGCCTGCTCCGCCGTGAACGAGGTGGCCCAACAGCGAGACCACGTCACCGACGTAGGCGCGCACGGTGTTCCGCGACAGTCCGCGTTCGCTCGCGAGGTGCCGTTCGAAGTCGTCGAGCACCCTGCCCAGCGCATCGGGCAGCTCGGTGCGGAGTCGGATCAGGTCGACGCGGGACGGCCGACGGTGGGTGAGGGCGTCCATGGCGTCCTACCGCCGCGTCCCGGAACGGAACGACCGCCGCACTGATCCGAGTGGATCAGCGCCCTCACGGGTCGGGACAACGGCAGCCACATGGTCACCGTAGGGGCCAGGCGCGACTACGCCAACCACTTGACCGACAGGTGGACGCAGGCAACCACTCGTCCGGGGGTAGCCCGGCTGAGCAAGCGTCCGTACCCACGGCGACGATCTTCACCCTCCCTCCGCGTGTTTGCTCAGGTAGCCGGGGTGATGGGTCCACCTCCTTCCCCGCGGGACGGCGCGGAGCGGCCGGAGCACCGTCGCCACCCTGTGTCACCACGCTGGGCCAGGCCGGCCAGCTCCAGCATCGGCAGCACCGCGCGCACTTGACCGATCGGGATGCCGGCCTCCATCGACACCTGCTCGGGGCTGCTGCCCGCGCGCTCGCGCAGCGCCTGGTGCACGCGCAACGACCGCGGGTCCAACGCGTCGGTCGGGCGGACCGGTGCCTCCGGCTCCACGGTGAGGTCGCCGCCGATCCGGCCGATCGACTCCGCGACCTCGGCGGCGCTGGTGACCGCCTGGGCCTCTCCCTCGCGCAGCATCGCGTGGCACCCCACCGACATCGCCGAGGTGATCGGCCCGGGCACCGCGAGCACCATCCGACCGAGCGTGCGCGCGGTGGCCGCGGTGTTGCTGGCACCGCTGCGCAGCCCGGCCTCGACCACGACCGTTCCCTCCGCCAACGCCGCGATCAGCCTGTTGCGCACCAGGAACCGGTGTCGTCCGACCCGGGTACCCGGTGGGTACTCGCTGACCACCGCACCGGCCGAGGCGATCCGATCGAGCAGCCGCGCGTGCCCTGCCGGATAGGGGATGTCGACACCGCAGGCCAGTACGGCGACCGTCTGCCCACCGGCCGCGAGCGCACCGCCGTGCGCGGCGCCGTCGATGCCGTAGGCGGCCCCGGAGATCACCGTGAACCCACGCCGTGCCAGGCCGTGCGCGAACTCCGCCGAGACGTGCTCGCCGTAGCCGGTCGCGGCCCGCGCTCCTACGATCGCGACGGACTGCTCGGTCAGCCGGGCGAGGTCGGGGTCGCCACGCACCCACAGCGCCACCGGCTCCGCCGCGTCCTCCTTCCCTCGGATCGCTGCGGCGGTGAACGACAGCAGCCGCCACGCGGGCCACTCGTCGTCCTCCGGCGTGAGCAACCGGGCGCCCACCTCCGCCGCGGCACGAAGATCCGCCTCCGGTCGCCAGACCTCGGCGCGGGCGGTGGTCACCTTCGCCACTTCCGCAGGCACCTCGCCGGAACGGATCAGCACCGCTGACCGCTGTGGACCGTGCCGCGCCACGAAGGCGACGAGCGCGGGCGCCGGTGGTTCGGCGACCCTCGACAGATAGGCCCTGGCCAGCTCGATGGAGGGCAACGCCTCGGTCATGTCAGCCTCCTTCGCGCGACGACGTCCGGCAGGCTGGGGCCATGGGCGCGGAGTTGGGCAGCTGGGAACCGGCCACTCCCGCCGAGGTGGCGGCCTGGTTCGCGGATTTCGACGGGCCGTGGTGGATCGCCGGGGGCTGGGCGATCGAGTTCGCCATCGACCCGTCCACTGTGGACGAACGGCGCCGACACGCCGACATCGACGTCATGGTGCTGCGCGAGCACCACCTCGGTGTGCACCGCGCCCTCCCCGGCTGGGAGCTGTGGGCCGCGGACCCGCCTGGGACGCTGCGCCCGTGGCCACCGGGACAGCCGCTGCCGACCACCGTTCACGACGTGTGGTGCCGCCCCGGCCCGGAATCGCCGTGGCGCGTCCAGATCATGATCGACGAGTCGGCGGGCGAAGAATGGATCTCTCGGCGGGACACCCGGATTCGCCGCCCGCTGGCCGAGATCGGCGCGGTCACCACCGATGGGCTGCCGTTCCTCCGGCCGGAGATCCAGCTGTACTACAAGTCCCGCGATCCCCGTGACAAGGACGAACAGGACTTCGCCGCCGTGGTCGCACACCTGACCGCGGCCCAACAGAAGTGGCTGCGCGAAGCCATCGCGCCGAGCCACCCGTGGCTGACGCGGCTCCACGAATAGCGGACTCACGCCGACCTCCGATCGCGGAACTCCAGCGCGGCCGCGACCTCGTCCACGCCCGGCACGTCGAGACCCGCCAGATCCGCCAACGTCCACGCCACCCGCAGGCACCGATCGGCTCCCCTGCCGGTCACCACACCGATGTCGAGCCCGTGGTCCAGCAACTCGATCGCCTCGCGAGCCAACGGGAAATCCCGCCGCAGCACGGTTCCCGGCACCTCCGCGTTCGAACCCAGCCCGTAGGTGGCCCAACGCTCCGCCGCCCGCTGGCGCGCCTGCCGCACGCGCTCCCGCACCACCGAGGTCGACTCCGGCTCGGTCCCGTCGCGGACCGACATCGCCGTCAGGGGCCGCATCCGCACCCGGATGTCCACCCGGTCCAGCAACGGGCCGGACAGCCGGGCCAGGTACCGGCGGCGGGTGTTCGGCGGGCACAGGCACTCCGTGTCCCTCGGCGGGGCGCACGGGCAGGGGTTCGTCGCCAGCACGAGCTGGAACCGGGCCGGGTAGCGCACCACCCCGTCCCGCCGGGCGAGCCTGACCTCACCCTCCTCCAGCGCGGTGCGCAGCGTCTCCAGCCGACGCGGGCCGAACTCGCACGCCTCAGCATGGGATTGCTTATTCACCCGCAATTTGCTTAAATAAATGCATAACGGGTGACATTGATGAGGACTACTTCTACTACTCCCACCAGCACAGAAAATTCATGGACTGCACTCGCAGTTGGTGCAGCACGTGCAGCCTATGCTCGCCTCAGTAAGGACAAATCGAAGCGCAGCGTCAACGTCACGATCCAACTTCAAGAAATCAGCGGGTACGCCGAGGAGACCGGCGACGCTATCCCGCTGCACCTGTCGTATTCTGACAACGACATCGGTGCGTCAGTCTTTGAGACCAAGCCCCGGGATGGCTACCAAGACCTGCTTGACGCGATCCGGTCCAACTTGGTCAGCGAAATTATTGTCACCGAGGTACCTCGTCTTTGTCGCCAGATGACCGAAGCGCTGGAGCTGATCGCCCTCAGCAAGACGACAGCCCTTCGCTACGTTACAACCACCGACGGCATGGTCTATGACCTCCACACGCCTCGTGGCCGCAAGGCGTTTCGTGAAGCTGTCAGCGACGCTGAGTTTGAAACGGACCAAAGTTCGGCCCGTCAGCACAGGAAGAAGAACGCCAAAGCCATCGCTGGCGCCTTCCACGGCGGACAGCGCCCGTATGGATACGAGGGCGCTAAGTACGAGACGCTCACAACACCAGACGGCGAGAAAATTAACGGTCGACTTCTGAACCCCGGCCGCGTCGGTTGCGCCATCATCGAAGAAGAAGCCGCCGTTCGGCGAGAATGCACCAACCGAATCATCTGCGGCGAGCGCGAGGCAGACCTAGTGGACGATCTGAATCGACGAGCTATCCCGGCGTCCGGTGGCGGACGTTGGCGCAAGGGCAACCTGAGATACCTACTGATGCGGAGGCGTGATGTTGCCTTCGCTGAATTTCCAGGGCCAGGTACTCGTGTCTACAAAAACAAGGAGTACCGGGCGGTTTGGCCCGCCATTATCTCCAAGGAGGACTACGAACTGATGATGGCTGCTTTCAAACTTACCCAAAGCCCGTACCCTACGCGCACCAAGGGACGCACCTACCTTCTTAGCGGCATCTGCCGCTGTGGCCGGTGCGGCGGCGCTATGTACGGCAAAGGGCGCAAGTCAAAAGATGGCAGCTATCAGCGTCGCTACGGGTGCCGCCACAAGGACGCATACGGGGAGATCGTCGGTTGCGGCAAGACATTTCGCTATGCCGACCCGGTCGATCTGCTGGTTTGGGAAGCTGTCGTCTACCGCTTCGACACACCAGAAGTAGCGGCGGCATTGGCGCCAACCGACGATCAGGCTCGCCTGAAGGAACTCGTGGAACTCCAGACCAAGCAGAAGTTGCATCTCGAAGGCTTGGTAGCCGACTACGGCGCAGGGGTGCTCACACGCGACGAGCTGGTGATCGCGAAGACATCGGCTCAGGCTGCCCTTGCTTCCACTGAGTCTGAGCTCAGCAAGATTCAGTCCAACAGGGCTCGTATCATCCCTGCGGGGCAGACGCTGAAGACCGTGGCCGAAACGGCCAGCATCGAATGGAAGCGCAAAATCATTTCTCTGCTCGTCGACTATGTAGAGATTCTACCGGGACACCCGCGCGGGATGATGTGGGAAGGATTCCAGTTCAATCCAGAGCATGTCAGGATTGCTTGGAAAGTCTAACCAACCGGGCGAGTGTCGCGACAACCTTCTGGTCGTCAGCCTTCACAGGAACCCCGCTCGCAGTGGTCGACTTCTTCACCCAACGAGCCATAGTGAACTTCGATTTTAATACTACTACTTTTGTCGCCATAAGGTTAGATGCTCAATTAATCTCACTTCATTATTATACAAGCCCGCGGTTGCAATTTCTAGCCCTACTGAGCAGATCAGGAGAAGTGCCACACAAAGAATAGATAAAGCGCCATGCGTGCATCTGCATTGCCGATCAAAACAATGACGAATAAGAGGAGTGCTGCAGCCGTTGCTGCCAGCTGCCAGCTGAGCAACCACCTAGAGCCGAGCAGTCCAACTCTCGACAGCCGCGTAGGCTTCCCCTGCTCTTCTTCGCCGCTTACGCGCTTGTAGCAGAACGCTAGCGACTCGATCTCCCCACCCATGATGACCATGGTTTGCCAGCCAACCAGGGGAACAGACTCTTCTTTATCGCTTTCGCGCACGAACAGTGGTTCTTGAAGCTTCAACTCGCGCTTCGTGGGATCTAGATCAGTTGACGCACCCAGATAGCGACCGACAATCTCTCGACCACTCTTCAGGCGCACGCTCACTTGTACTTCATAACCCGAGGGGACGACCTCCTCGGTGAGCCGATGCCACGCGTCTACCTGCAAAATTGGCCGCGCCTGACGAGGCGTTCGCAGACCGCTAAATACTACAGCCAGCAGCGCCGACAAGACGAGCTGCACCAATATCGTCCAGCCACAAAGCAAGACGTTAGCGGCGATGTACTTCTCGCCACCTACGATCAGCTGAGCAACATCGATAAATGCAGAAGGCGCGACCGCTGCAACGAGCGACATCAGGAGCACGGTAAGCGCGGTAATGAGCGTGCCAGCCAACAAGACGCGACTGACCTGGAGAAAAGTACTCTCCTCACGCGGCAGAAGTGTTCTACCGCGGAGCAGCTCGTAACAGGTTCCGGGTGCGACGGCGAGAAAGAAGACGACGAGACCGATAGCACTCGCCGGGATGGTCAAGCCTACTCCTGCGGAGCTGCGTCGTTCTGAGGGCCAGTGGACGACGGGGTCACGAGTTGCGTGGGAAACTC
Source organism: Allokutzneria sp. A3M-2-11 16 (assembly GCF_024213555.1). Lineage (GTDB taxonomy): Bacteria > Actinomycetota > Actinomycetes > Mycobacteriales > Pseudonocardiaceae > Allokutzneria. The sequence goes on from NZ_JANAVO010000001.1 coordinate 326,623, forward strand.
GGCCACGGGCTTAATTTCGAAGCCCGAGACCATCGTGGTGCCCTTGTTCTCGGAGTGCTGGCCTGACTTGTCCAGGTGCACCATCTTGTTAGAGCTGGGCATAGCGCGGTCCCTGCGGGTCATGTGGCCTCCAACGGCCTTCGAAGTTGTCTCCAGCCTACGTCACAGCCACGCTCTACCCTCGCATTGACGGCGTGTCGAGAGCTCAGAAGCGACTCCAACTGGCTGTATGTGACCTTCCTGACCCCTGGGCGAGTTTTGTCACGGTGACGATACTCTCGGTGTCGGGCTTGGCCACCGCTTCCACGCGTTTCGGACGACGCGTGACACTACCCTTGAATGTCTGCACGACTTCGCGCAGTCCTGGGCCCCCGTTTCTCATCTGTGCGGAGCCAACGGCGACCGAAGTCATTCATCAATCAAGGTCCTGAAGTACGTCATTAGACTGTCGTACTCGGCCTTGTAGGCAGGAGCCGCCACGACTCGCGGTCGCAAAATCAGCCCGTAGTCGCGAACGTACTTCACGTCGCCCCCTTCTCGTGTATACATCATTTGCACAATGTTCTTCATGATAATTTTCGGCGTGTCGTTTGAAATACTCTTATCCTTCGAGTTCACCACCCAGCGGAAACCGCCCAGAACAATGTCAACTGCCGAGCTAATGTGGGACGCGCCATCGCACGTCGTGCCGTACATCAACACTCGGTCCAACGGCACGAGCTGCGCATTATCGGGAAACTTTAACCCTTCTTGAAATTTGCTCTTAAGTAACGTGTACGCATCGGAAGAGTCCGGAAGGCGGTCAGTAAGGACGATCCCCCGATCGTTCCTCTGGGCGAGAAACTTCTTGTCAAAGGCACACAGTACGCTGTTCAGCGCATAAGCGTTCTTGTTCTCCGCCTGCAAGATCGCGTGCAGAATCAGATAGGCAATAAAATGCACCCCCGAGGCATGGCAGGCCAAAATGACCTCGTTCTTGGCTAGCTTGGCGTCATCAATAGAAACATGCGCCGGCCGACAGTTCGTATCGAACTTGAGCTGATCATGCGGCCGGTAACCGTACTTGTCACGTATGCCAGAAATAGCGTCAGTGACCTCGATCATCTGCTTCGAGGAGAGGATCAGCCCGCCGTAGATGAAGAATTTGCTGGCACCGCTCTGCTCTAGATTTGTCTCATCTGTAACGAGGTAGTACATGGCGGCCTCTTTACTCAGGATCAGACGAACGTGCACGCAAACGTCTCGTCGCCCCGAACACGAGATGAGTTACCGGCGTGACGTTTTTTACGCCATCCTGCAACCCCGCCGAGACGTGCACAGGACCACGAGCCTTTCGCGACATCGTCATGCTCAGCACCTGCTAGCCTCAATGATCGGGCCGCGAGCGAAGGTTGGTCACCATGTTGGACACGCTTCGAATGTGGATCGGGGCACCCGGAGCAATCACAGCGTTGATCACGCTCGTGGGCTTTCTGCTCTTCAAGCCAATGAAGAAGTGCTACATTCGCCTTCGCGACCGGTACCGTCGCCGTCGAAGCAACTTGTTGAAGCTTGCTTGTGGTCTAACCTTTGACGGAGTCGAGGCACTCGTAGGCAAGCCAATCACCAAGCGCGCTCCTTCAAATGGAAGCCAACGGGTTACGTTCATCTACCGAACTCGCGAGGTGTACGTCGCTGCAACCGCGCCTTCAAAGGACGACTCGATCGATGCCTTTGCTATCACGGTTCGCCGACGCGGCTTTCGACTGCCCGTCACGAAGCTGCTCACAAAGCAAATGAAGCTAGCGCTTCCAAGAACCCGCTTCGCGGCGTTGCAGGATCACCCAGATAGTATTCGCTACATCGTTGGCGCCAGCCGATTTGGTTACTCCGAAGAGTACTACTTTGGGCGTCCAGGTCTGTATCAGCACTACATCGTTGCCTATAACGACGCTGGCATCGGCAAGGTCAAGGCGCCGCTCCAACTTGATAGCTTCGCCAGCGGGTTCCTCCGGCTAGAGGAGGACGAGCACCTTCCAGAAGAGCCCACTGGTAGCTGGCTCCGGACGTTTCGATCAGCAGTCAAACCGAACACGCTCGCAGTCGTCGGAGGCGCCGCACCGAGTCTAAGCATAATTATGAATCATCAGAGTGTTGGCGTTGACCAATCCGATGTAAGTTCGATTCCAGAGTAGTCGACGACGCGCCTGGTACACGCGCCAGTCTTCAGCCTCCATGAGCAGACGCAGACAACATTACCTATGCATCAGCCAGCTCTCTCGTGCAGCTCTTTCCACTATATGAAAATCAGACAAAAGGTGACTAAATAGAAGCAGTCGTGGAAAACTTTCCCGACGACAAGTGGAAAAGGAGAGAGCGATGGCAATCGTGAGCCGCAAGGTGTCGGACTTGTCCGACAGCGAAGGTAGTGACGCAGATTTCGCTCAGGTAGTCGTCCGTCAACATCCAAAGCTCGACCAGCCCAAGGCATTGGACGTACTCATCGAGGAGTTGGCTCAGTTCAAAGACATCGGTGATCTGGTCGTCCTCGAGATTCGGATGCCGGACATGACGAACCGCGAGGTCCACATGCGCCTTAGCGAGTTCAATAAGGTCGCTCCCAATATGGACGAGATCCTGGCGAAAGCGCGTGGCACCCGCGGACGCATCCCGGGTTCGCGAAACAGCTCGTAGAGCTTGCCAGGTATGCCCCTATCCACCCTCACCCCGTTCTGACTTGACGAGTCGGAACGGGGCTTCTTCTTTCTTGCTCTACCCACCCATGCGAGCGATAGGTTCGATCACTTTCCGCTGGCACCTACTCCTCGATCAGCCCGTTCCTATCGGTGTTGTGGGATGCGCAAAGTTCATTGAACTCGACATGTCAGCTCCCTCATAGTGAAGTTAGAGCAGGCGCAATTTCCGGTCGACAAATTGGAGATGAGGCGGCTGAAGCGTTGCGGGTTGCTCTACTCCAGGCAATTCAGTGCGACATCCAACGGCCAACGGCTTATAGCCGTCAGGTCAACTTAGTTGCGCCCATAGCTTCCTGGAAGAAAAACTGCAAAATGAAGGGGGGCACCATGACGTCGGACAGCAACACACGAACCGAAAGGAGCACGCACAAACTAGCCCACGGGTTGAGCTGGCATGAACTCTATTTTCCAGTGGAGCTGAGCCTTGCGGAGGTCACGCGAGTACTCCAGCCCTTAGCGCAGCGTCCAAAGCTCGGATGGCGTCAGCAAACCCCGATCGTCGTGTTCGAGCTACGGATCGAAGCGGGCGCGGTTCGATGGCTGCTCGGCTTCGACCAGCGTCTCGGGGACACCTTCCCAGGGCAACTACGTGCCCAACTTCCGGGCTTGGTGATCGTTCGACGCAGCCGGGCTGGTCGTACGCGTCCGCTCCTCGTTAGCAACGTCCGACCGATTGGGCTGGCCCAACCTCTGCGCGTCGAGATGGCTGCCGGTGTTACCGCTGGCCTCCTGGAAGTGATGAACGCGCTCGACAAGGACGAGTCGGCCGTCGTGCAGTGGGTCATCGGTCCCGGGCAGCAGCGCCACAGCCAGCCCACTGAGTTCAACCTCGCGCGGTCGCTTGGACTGGTTGCCCTTCGGCATGCGTCATCTGACCAACAGCGGGGCTGGCAACGACGAAGCAGCGAGCCGCTGTTCGCAGTACGAGCACGGATCGGTGCCCGTGCCGCATTGCCAGAAGTAGCAAGCGCTGTTGTGCGCATGTTGGGCAGCGCGCTGCAACTGGCGAATGCCAGCCACACCGGACTCAAGGTGTCCAAGCCGACCATGCGGGGCGCGCGCCGCATCAACGACGTGTTCAGCATCGGCATGCGCTGGGCGGGCATCCTCAACGCGGCCGAGCTGGCCGCGCTACTCGGGTGGCCAGTCGATGGAGCGACGTCACTCAGGCACGTCTATGGACGGCAACACCCCGCACCAAGTCGGTTGGTGCTACCCCCGAAATCGGTCGATCTCCTTTCATCGCAACGCATCCTGGGTGCAAGCGTGCACCCTGCTGACGGCGGCCGGTTGGTAGCGATGCCAACGCAGACGGCGCTTCACCATCTGCACGTCGTGGGGCCAACCGGATCGGGCAAGTCGACGCTGCTCGCCCAGCTGGTCCACGCGGATATGGCTGCCGGTCACAGCGTCCTTGTGATCGAGCCGCGGGGCGACCTGGTGGCCGATGTTCTCACTGGCGTCCCCGAAGACCGACGTGACGACGTCGTCCTCATTGAGCCTGGTGCCACCAATCAAGTGGTCGGCATCAACCCCCTCGCTGGCTCACCCGAGGACGCCGAACGCCGTGCCGATCAGCTGCTTCATCTGCTTCACGAGCTGTACGGCAGCAGCCTCGGTCCACGAAGCAGCGACGTCCTCCTTCACGCCCTGATCGCCCTTGCGCGCAGTCCTGATGGCACGTTCGCCGACCTGCCGGTGCTTCTCACCAACTCGACCTTCCGACGTCGCTTGCTCGCCAAGGTCGGCGATCCGTTGGTGCTGGCTCCGTTCTTTGCTTGGTACGACGGGCTTTCCGACGCCGAGCGTCACCAGGTGATCGCGCCGGTACTCAACAAGACCCGGGCTTTTTTGAGCCGGACGGCAATCCGACGGCTGCTCGGGCAAGCCTCGCCGCGGTTCCAGCTGGACGACCTGTTCACCGAGCGGCGCATCGTGCTCGTCAACCTGAATACCGGCGTCGTCGGCAGCGAGACGGCACGCTTCATCGGCGCCCTGCTGGTAACCCAGCTCTGGCAAGCCATGCAGCGGCGGGCAGAAGTGCCTGCGCCCCAACGCCATCCAGTCATGGCCGTGATCGACGAAGTACAGAACTACCTCAAACTGCCGGTTGATCTGGGCGACCTGTTCGCTCAAGCACGCGGCTTGCATGTTGGTCTTACTGTTGCACACCAACACCTTCACCAACTTCCGCCAAAGTTGCGGGCTGCCCTGCTTGCCAATGCCCGGTCGCGGGTCGTCTTCCATCCCAGCGCCGAGGACTGCGCTCACCTAGCGGCTGTGCTAGGTGGTGGACTGATCGCACAAGACCTCGAACGGCTCGGTGCCTTCGAGGCGTACGCGCGGTTGTTAGTCGAGCGCCAGTTGAGCGAACCGTTCATCGTGCGCACGCAGAGACTCCCGGAACCACTCAGTGATCCGGCAGAACTGCGCCGCACCAGCCAACAGCGATACGGCGTCGACGGTGCAGCACTCGATGACCTCCTGAAGCAGCGCTGGCACGGCGGTGACTCACCCAACGGCCCAATCGGGCAAGTTCCGAGGAGAGCAGCATGAGCGCTCTGCCTTGGCCTTCGCGTCGGCGTTCTCATCGCGTTGGCAGGGCAAGGAAATCCCCCCCTGTTACAGCGCTTTCAACGCCACCGAATATCTCATCGTTCAGAGGTTCACGATGAGAGGGCGGTTGCCTCATCAGGGGCGTATCCATCGGCTCCGGCGAAAACTGAGCGGCCGAGACCTGGATGTGCTGCGCTCGCTGCACAAGGTTCGTCTGCTGAGCCTTCGCCAACTGCAACGGCTGCACGTGGTCGACGGTGCGCTCGGCGCCCGCGTGCGTAGGGCTCAACAGCTACTCAAACGCCTGCACGGGCTTGATCTTGTTGTCCGGCTTTCACGGGTCATCGGCGGCGTTCGAGCTGGATCAGCTGGCTTCACCTACGGGCTTTCCGGCCTCGGGCAAGCGGTGCTTCAGGTAGACGGACCGCTTGGTCGGCGACGACGCCGCGTGTGGGAGACGAAGCCGTACTTCCAAGACCACATGCTGGCGGTAGCCGAGTTCTACGTTCAGCTGGTCGAGCACGAGCGGGAGGGTTGCGCCGATCTCCTCCAGTTCGACGGAGAGCCGGCCTGTTGGCGGCGCCACCACGGTCCTGGTGGCGAGATGAGCATCCTCAAGCCGGACGCGTACGTGCGGCTCGGCATCGGCGACATCGAGCGCAGCGCGTTCGTCGAGGTCGATCTTGCAACCGAGAGCCTGCCGACCATCCGGCGCAAGTGCCAGTGTTTCATCGCCTACTGGCGCTCGGGGATCGAGCAACGCCACCGCTCGGTCTTCCCGAAGGTCGTGTGGCTGGTGCCAGATGAACGGCGACAGGAGAACGTCGCCAGCGTCGTGTTGACGCTGCCGACGGGCAGCCAGGTTCTGTTCGACGTCGGCTTACTCAAGCTCGGGCCGAAAGTTCTGTCTGGCCAAGATTCAGGAGAAGCGACATGAGCAGGCCACAGAACCGCAGCCCGCCCGCACAATAAAGAGCTCACAGATACGCTATTTGATATAATCAAGGAGGAATATGGAAGTAAGTTCAATAACACAATCAAACTCGCAGGACGACCAGACGAAAGAGCCGTTGGTCCTCAGCGTGGCTGAAGCCTGCCTGGTCCTGCGGATCAGCAAGGCGTCGCTCTACCAGCTCATCAACTCGCGCCAGCTCGAGACGATCCGCATCGGAAGACGGCGGCTCATACCTGTTGCCGCAATAAAGCACCTTCTGGGCCAACTGGCACGCGAGGACATTGCCTAGATGGCGCGTCGCGGAGCAAACGGCGAGGGGACGATCTACCGTCGGAAGGATGGACGGTATGAGGGGGCGCTTTACGCCTTCACAACCAGCGGCACCAAGAAGCGTTTGCGCTTCTATGGGGCGACTCGAGCTGAAGTCCATAGCAGGCTCATCGCTGCCAAGGCGAAGCAGCAGCAAGGTATTGCTCATCCGGCCAAGGAGTGGACCCTCAGCGACTATTTAACCTACTGGCTCAGAGAGGTCGCGAAGCCGAACGTACGCCCGACGACGCTTGAGCGCTACTCCACAGCCATTCGGCTCTACCTGCAACCAGGGCTGGGTAGGTATCGGCTCACACGCTTGTCAGTGTCAACCGTGCAAGCCTTCCTCAACGGTCATCTCGAACAAGGCCACTCAACGCACAGCGCAAAAATGCTCCGAGCAATACTGAGCTCGGTTCTCACCTCAGCTCAGCGTGAAGAACTCATCACGCGCAACGTGACAAGCCTCGTCAAGCTCCCGACCTATGTGGCGGACGAAGTAATCCCCTGGACGACCGACGAACTGCACACGTTCCTGCAAGCTATACAATCACACCAACTCTCCGCAGCTTTCCTCCTTCCGGTGCTGTACGGACTGCGCCGCGGCGAAGTGCTCGGGCTCCGATGGAGCGATATCGACTTCGAGCGCGAAGTGATACGCATTCGGCAGCAGATCGTTCGCGTGGCTGGCGCTCCTCAACCTGGCCCTGTCAAAACGAAGTCCGGCCGACGCGACTTGCCTTTGCTTTCGCTCGCACGTGACGTCTTGCTGAAACACCGCGAGAAGCAGCGTGAACTCTTCCAGATGTGCCCTACCCCACCAACTCACGATCTCGTCTTCACCACCGCTAAAGCTCTCCCGATCGATCCTCGAAACTTCTTTCGCTCCTTCGTGCGCGTCTGTAAGGCACACAGAATCCGAGCCATTCGACTTCACGACACACGCCACACCACCGCCACCATGCTTGATGTCTTGGGAGTCTCAGCCCGCACGGTTCAAGCAATTCTGGGACACTCTCACATCTCGACCACTCAGCAGATCTACCAGCACAGCAACATGGATCTAAAGCGCGACGGCGTTGGTCGTCTTGAAGGTGTGCTTCGCGGCGCCTTCGCACCACACGAAGATAGCCAGGACAAGAGTCCTGGCTATCCACCGATCGTACGTGACGGCAACGGTTGCCGTCAGATTAGCCGTCAAACCGCAAAATTCGTTGTAGATACAACATCGATGATCTCTGGTACTTGGCTGGGATGGAGGGATTCGAACCCCCGAATGCATGGATCCATAGAGGCGTCCCTGCAAGCTCGCGTTACCTCTGTTAGAGAGGCTGCGCAGACACGTACAAGACAGCAAATTCTTGGTGTCGTTGCCGTCAAATTAGCCGTCAGATACAGCCTTCAAAACTGATTGCAGCGGCTCTCCTTTGCGTCATCCAGTTCGCATCGCGACTACAGCAGTGGCGACCGGTCTAAGCGGATCGCTGCCTGACAACCATGCGGTCAACGCTCATCACAGGGCGGCTCGATGGACGACCGAACCACGTTCTGCTGCGCGGCCAAGCGACCTAATGAGCTACTGCCGATCCTTCACGACGAGTCGGTTCAACCACTCCACCAACCCTGCGGCCTCCGGAACGTCCTCCAGCGACCGCGCCATCTGCGCAAAGAATTCGAGCCTCCTACCCTGAAGTCGTTGGTATATGTTTCCCCCTCGACCATACCGTTGCGGTATATGACTCCAAGGAACATCATTGGCAAACTTGTAACGAATACCATCGTAGGCACGTCGGGTGGCAGCCAGCTCGTCGGCAGATCGCGGGGACGTAGTCCCGTTCCTGTTCCCACGGTTCAACAGCAGTGGGATAAGCAGCTCCCACTCTGCGTCGGTGAGATCACTCGATGCAGGACTAATAAAGTAATGCCAGGCGTCGAGTAGTTCTGCTGAAGTGAGGTTATTGGTTAGGTCCCACGCAGTGGGGTCCGGCTGATACCACGGTGTTGTCGAGTCGCGTTCTGGATGGCTGACGTAGGCGACAAGTTCAGCGAGCTGGTCTTTGCTGGCGTGAACATGAAGCCACTCGGCGACATCTTCCCTTCCTCCCTGATCCCTCCCCTCCCAGCTGCCAACCTGCTTGACAAGCTCGTCGAGTGTCGGAACGGCCCGAAGGGCGGCTATGCGAAAGGCGTATGCAATCTCCCACGGTAAGCACCGTTTCACAATGGGGGCAGCTTGCTCTTCCCGAGATCCTTGCGGTATCGCAGGAGAGGAAACCATGCTCTCGAATGCGTCGCAAAATTGGGCGTACTGCTCGTCGGTGATCTCGCGCACAAGATACTGCATGACGGCTTGCGTAAGCTCCGGTGTCCACGGACGAACGTCAAGGCCGTCAGCCACAGCAGTGAGGTCATCCTCGTAGATGTTGCCAAAGCGAGGCTGAAGATAGTCGGCGAGGGGTTCGAGCGTCATGCCGCTTCCCCTTTGACAGGCTGCGCGCTGGCGATGATCTTCACGAGGAAACGAATGGGATTGACGTAATTTATATTCATGATCATATCTATTTTTGCTCAGAATGCGGATTAGTGCAAGCGGCTGCTATCCATTCCGGCAGGCAGCTGCCATCGACGAGTTGGGTTAGCGATGCATGACGAGACCACCTGATTCCATAGAGGCGCCTCTGCAAACTCGCGTTACCTCTGTTAGAGCAGCAGCTGCGCAGACACTTATATGGCAGCAAATTCTTGGCATCGTTGCCGTCAAGATAGCCGTCAATTCAGTAGCTGAAACTGTCCATGTACGCTAAGGTCATACAGTCACGGGGGGTAAATAAGGGAGCTAACCGGAGTTGAATCAACAAGAGGTAGTAAACGTTTCTGGACTGCCTAGAGAGTGGATTACTCTCACACGCGAGGCAGGCATCGCTGCTCAGCTAATTTGCACGGGGCTCACGGCCCTACGGAAGGCCAACTTCTCGCAGCCAGAGTTGTACAATCATGCGTTCTTTGGCCTGTCGATTGGCCTAGAGCGTCTCGCAAAACTTGTGATCCTGATCGACGATAAGATATCCCCTCCCTTCCAGTATCCAACTAACACCGAGTTTAAGCACAAGTATGGGCATGACTTGCAGAAGCTATTCGGCGAAGTAGAGGCACGGCGGGTCAAATATCAGAGCGAGCTGAAGTGGAGCTTGCCGGACCGCGATCTCGCGCTTACAGCCCTCGCAGTCCTCAGCGACTTCGCCAAAAGCACTAGATATTACAATCTTGATGTTTTGACTGGGGCGCCGAACATTGACAGCAAGCGCGACCCAGTAGAAGCCTGGTATACAACTGTTGCGACCGAGGTGCTGAAGCGCAAGTATTCTGGAAGGCAAAAACTGAAAGACGCAGCCGAAGCCGAGTTCCTTGAAAAGCTCATCGAAGGCAAGGCTCACGTGCTTTTCACAGCTGAAGATGGGACGCACATCGGTTCGATTCATGACTCGGCCATCCGGGCAAAGCAAGCAAAGATTATCCAACGTGAGAGCACTGTAATCAGCGCCTGCCTAGCCCGTCATATGAGCGAAGTGCTGTTCGTGCTTCATTACCAGCAATCCACGTCCAACAGTAGCATCCCTCCCCTGCACGAGTTCTTTAGTATTTTCTTCAATGATGAGCGGGACTTCAGAGCGTGGAAGATGTTCTCGATTGCGCGCTGAGAACGGGGGCCTTCGCGCACTGCGACCCAAGCCAGATGCCGTGCGGTTCAAGAGCAGCCGCGAACATCGGCGACGCAGTGGTCAGTCCGCAGAGGTAGTGGCTTGATCATAAGGAGGATCACGTCATCTCCGTCGAGACCACGTAGGCATGCACAAGTTGGAACATGCTTCGCTGTGGTTCCGCGGTCAGCCTCACTTGCGCTTCTGGCAGCTCACGTCTTCGTTTCAGGGCGAAACAGAGTGACGCCTTCTTCGAAATCATCAACAAGCGTCTTGTTCCACTCGGCGAAGTCGAGCTCTCCCTTGGAATCCCGATCGGTCCAATACTTGCCTTTAAGACGCTTCGCCGGACTACCGGAAACCGAGAGGACGGTTGAGCCGTGGTGCATTCGACTGCGATGCTCGAAACGAGCTTCGGGGCGGTTGATGTACAGGTAGACCAGTTCGCAAATTCCGTCCACTTCTGACAGCTCCGCCAGAGACGACGTCGAGCGCGACTCGTTGGTCAGCAGCGTGACCGAGATGCGAGTAATCCGCTGCCGCACGACAAGATAGACCGTCTTGGGAGGAACCCGCTCTCCTGTTTCAGGGTTTACCCAGAAAGACGTGAGGGTTCCACGCCAAGTACCTCGGAGAGATCGTGGTACCCCGGGGATTATTTGTGCAATCCTGGTGCGCCAAAGCCAAAGATCCCAAACTGTCAGCAGCACTGTTGCCGCGAGTACGGCAGCCGAGAAGAACTTGAGCCAGCCAAAGTCTGGCTTACCGCCTTGAAGCCATGTGCCGACGAAAAACACGAGAACGGCCACACCGATGACGACTCGTGTGAGCACGTTCCACTTCATGAGGCGTATCCCAGGTAGTTCCAAGCTGCCTTAGCGAAGTCGCGGCCGTCCGCCCGGCTCCACGCCTGCTCCCAGTGAAACAGGAACTTACACTCGTTCACTTCCAGCCACCTCTGAGCTTCGGTGGCGGGTTCGTCGCCCTGAAGTTCGTCCCACACGTATACGAGCAATCCACGAATGATTTCAGTCCAAGTCTCCGCCAGAAAAAGGCTGTTCGGGCAGTTGTAGGCCAAGCATTCTACAAAGAACGACGGCACCTCGCGATGCTCTCCGCTCTCGACCATCGCGTTCTCAACGCGCTTCAAGATGCGAACAGCCTTCTTGTAGAATCGTCTAGTGTCGTTGTTCTTTGCGTTACCGTTTTTGAGCTGTTGCTCCGGATAATTTTTCAGATTCGCGCCGCTCTTCTTGAACACCTTCGACCCGTCGCGATAGCTGCTGGCCGAGAAGTAGTAACGATAGTCGAAACACGGCACAACATCAGCATCGACCCGAGCCGTATTTGAGTTAATGCGAAATGCTGTCGATCCGGAGTAATCCACTTGCCCAGGAAACATTTTCTCCAAAGCGACGCCAAGCTCGGCACGAAGCTTATCTGGCGTCCAGATTCCAGTGTAGGGCGATATGAAACCCGAAGGCAGCACACAGCCAGCCGCTTCCTCGTAGTACCGAACATCAGTGCACTGAACGGCAATATCAACATCACTGTCTGCCTTGACGTTGGTGTTGTTGGCATATGAGCCCTTCGCATAAACCTTCAGGCCGCAGTCAGCAAACGCACCGTGGTTACGAACTGCCTCTCGAATCATGCGCTCGGTGCGATCTTGCTTATCTTGCTCAGTCTGGCTCGACCAGTCTGTCCACCCAGCTAGCTTCTCCTCCAACGTCATCGCCGTAGTGTCCTCCAACCCATGGCACTAAACGAGCAGCCACTCCGCATCTTTTCCGCATCATCGTTTAGCGCGTTGCAGCTCCTCTTCCAGCACCCACACGAACGCCACCCCTGCCCGCGGAAACACCCAACCGTCGAAGCCGACGTCCACCGTCTTCGCCGACGCGTCGGTGCTGGTGTGCTCGACACGTGCCTGCTCAGCGCTGGCGAAGTAGTCCAAGGTGTTCACCCGGCGAATCCCTGCTCCGGCGTAGCTGAGTCGGACGTGGACGCCCTTGGTCGGGCGGGGCAAGTCGAGGTAGAGCAAGTGCCCGTGACGTTGGACGAGCACGGTGTAGCTGTAGGCGACGGTCACCTCGGAGCCAACGACGTCACCGAGGTCGACGCTGTAAATCTGCCCACCGCGTCGTTGGGCACGACGGATCTTCTTCGGCTGGCCGTCGACGGTCAGGTGGGTGAGTTCAAAGGCGGCCGGCGAGTCCGCGGTGATCGTGGACGACGGGTCGACGTGCCAGACCGACGTGATCGCCGGATCACGAAGGAGCTCGCGGTACTCGGCCATGTCGGAGACGCACGCGAAGCGCAGCATGGGGTGGGCCACGGTGACCCGGTACTCCCAGCGGATGGTCGCGAGGAACATCGAGCCGCGGCCGGTTGCTGGTCCGTCGCCCCACGGGCTGAGCGTCACGTTCACATCGACGTCGTGCCAGCGTTCTGGCGCCTGGACGACTTGGTTGCGGATGTCGGCGTAGATGTCCGACGCCAGGTCGCCATCACCAAGGCGGAGTCCGAGGGCGTTGGCAGCGATCCGGTCGAGGGTGTCGTTTGAGGCGACATCCTTCAACGCCTTGGCGTTGAAGGCGAAGCTGTCGAGGACAGCGTCGCGGATGGCGGGCGCTTCCTCGTGCAGGACTTGGCGTAGCCGCTGGGTGGCTCGTTCGTCGCCGTCCTTGCGGTCGATGTACTCGAAGGCCACGGCGAGCAGACCGGTGGTGAGGAGCGCGGAGCCGAAGTCGAGGAACCAGCCGGGCGCGTCCACGCCAAGGTTTTCCTTGACCAGCAACAAGATCACGCCAAGAGAGGTCATCAGGATGGCGATGAGCTGGAGCTTGGTCTTATAGAGCCGGTCAAGGGTGCTACGCATGTTCAAGATCAATTGTAGCAAATATGCGTTTGGTGTTGAATAGCAAAAGAGAGCCCTGGGCGATATCAACGCCCAGGGCTCTCGCCTTGTTCATGGGTTACGGGGCTCAGGTGCCGCCGCCACCGCCGCTCAGGATCGTGCGCATGGTCACCCCCTTCGTGGGTTATCGGGGCCGTGTGCCGGTTGGCACGGGAGGACAATATCCTATTTTGGGATATTGGCAAGTGGCGGGGTCCGCTTTCCCTCGTGGACAAGAGCATCCACTCCGAAGAGCAGCAACGACTCTGTCTCTTGCTGCGGGAGTTGCGTGAAGCAGCCGGGCTGACCCAGGTCCAGGTGGCGGCGCGGCTCGGGGTGCCTCAGTCCTTCGTGAGCAAGTACGAGGCCGGAGACCGGCGGCTCGACGTGTTCGAGTTGCGCCAGGTCACTGAAGTCCTTGGCACGACAGTGATCGACGTGTTGAAGCGTCTCGATTTGGGCTAGGACACGTCCGCCGCGTGTCCGTACACCGACCGAGGTTTGCCGCCCAGCTATGGAGTTACCTCGGTCACGCGGGCGTTGTTCAGTCCGTGCTCGCGCAGCACGGCAAGTGCTCGTTCGGACGCCACGAGCATGAAGTCCTCGTCGACGCCCAGATCTTCCTGGTGTGCCTTGCCAGTGAAGCGCAGCCACTTCCAGCGGGGCAGCGGCTCCTCGATCAGCTCTTCGCCCTCGGGCGAGAGGCTGACCTCCAACTCGTCGAACTCGACCCCGGTGAGACCAGCGTCGGTGATCGCGGAGGCCAGCGCTTCGGTAACGATGAAGCAGGGGGTGCACTCCAGGATGGCGTCGCCGAGCCAGTCGGAAAAGCGGTACTCCAAGCGCGTCACCACCGCTGGCTCGACGCTGAAGTCGAGGACTGTGTTGTCGCCGAAGTCGCCCGCAACCTCGGGCTGGACGATGTAGTACCCCATGGCTGGACGCCTCACCTGATGTTCGGGTTGAACGACGTGCCGTACTGGTCGTCGATCATGGTAGCGAAGTCGAGGAGCTGCTGTTTTGTAGGACGAGTGCCGCTCTTGCGGAAGGGCTTGTAGAAGTCGTTCCAGGCAATGCGGATAGCGCTGAGGTGCACCCGGTTGTTGATGAGCCCCTTCGGAATACCCCGCAGGTTCTCCAAGGAGTGCACTTCCTCGGTCTGCACCACGCCAGGGAAAATCCTGAGCACCTGCTGCTCGACGGCGTGGTGCACGACCACCTTGCCTTCGGTGTCGGGGTGGGCGTCGAAGAAGGTCTTGCGGTAGTTGGTAGAGGTTGTCCAGCCGAAGCTGGCGGGCTTGCTCTTGGACGGGGACGCCTTGGTACTGCTGGGTTTCGTCGCGGCTGGCGGCGTTGTGGACGCCTCGCTCCTTGGCATACCGCACGAGCCGGAGGACGGCGTCGCCGAGGGAGCGGCCGCGGCGGCGGGAAGAGCGCCTCCACCTCCAGTCCCGCTGTGCTGCTGGATGTATCGCTCGGTTCCGCTGCGCGCCTGCTCGTAGAGGGCGGCAGCGGCTTCGAGCTCATCGGGCACACCGGTCAGCGGCTCGACGGCCTCCTGTAGTTCAGGGTGGTTGCTCTCGGCCGCGGCTGCGGTGAGAACGACAAGGACTTCCTCGCGCAGAAGCTCGGCGGACGTCTTCAGCTCATCCGGGCGGAGGTCCTGCAGTGCGGCGCGAAGCCGCTCGACCACCTCACCAACGTTCGCCACCCCGGTCACCTAAATGCCGGTGGCGTAGGCGGATATCAGGTCTCCGGCACAGGCGAGCCGTTCCCCAACTCCATCCAGCTGATCGACGGCCTGGTGGATGATCCCGACGACCTCGGCGGCGCCCGTGTCGCTGGTAGAGCGCCAGGCTTCGGCCAACTCGCCGGCCGCGGCGAGGGCGTCGGTCTTGTTCTGGAGGACTACCGCGGTGGGCAGCTGCTCGACGAGCTGAAGTAGTTGAGCTCGTAGTTCACCGACGCTTCCGTACACGCGGAGTCCCCCTGGTTCTCGGCCGCAGCTGCAAGACGATCTGTTGCAGCCGGGGACGCTACAGCCGGAGATCAGCGAAAACGGGGGCTTCTGGACTGGTTCACGCGCGCGGCCTAGTTGGCGCGAGGAGCCATCAGAGTGACGAATCAAGGCGCTCGCGCCTCGGAGCTTGTGGCCCCGTTCAGCGCCATCGCACCCGCACCCGTGCGATCTCCTCGAACCAGAACCGGAGATCGTCATCATCAGCAGCTCGGCGGTAGCCGAACAGGTGCGCTGCATCGTGGAAGCCTGGGCCGGGTGCATTCGCGGTCTTGCCGTACACCAACGAGGTCAGCATAGGCAGCTCGGCGAGGTGGCAGGCTTTCACCAGCACTTGCAGGAACGGCGAGACGGCGAGATGCCACTCCGGGTGTTGGCCGAGATCGGTGTCCGCCACCAGCTGCTTGTAGAAGACCATCCCGCGAGGAGATCGCGCGAGACCTTCAAGGTGGTCGACGAGCTGGCGGCAGATGACGCCCCAGGCTGCTTCGGAAAAACCCCACGAGCTTCGCCCTGAAGCCAGATACCAGCCGACAGCAGCGGTGAGGGTATCGTCAGAGATCAAGGTGGAACGATTTCGTGACATGCCTGCTCATCTCCCGCGCCTCGTTGTTGCCGGGAGATCGCCAGTCGCAGCACTGCCGTTACCCTCAGCGCGATGACAGAGCGGGCGCTGTTGTTGAACACGACCAACTCGATCTGACAACACCCACACACGCTTACCCCTGCAAAGCCCACGTAGACGAGCGGGTCGTCCCCAATCGAACGCCTCGGTGGGCGTAGTATTCAGCCAATTGCTACGGTCTGATTACCGACTCTGCACCGACTCTTTGTGAGGCATACACCCCATGGCACAGCGCACCATCGTCCAGCTCGTTGACGACCTGGACGGCACCGAGAGCGGCGACATCTCCCGCGTGGAGTTCGCGCTCGACGGCATTACCTACGAGATCGATCTGAACGACGCCAACGTGGACAAGCTCCGCAACGGACTCGCTCAGTACGTCGAAGCCGCCCGTCGAGTTGGTGGCCGGGCGAAGCGCGGCAGCGGTGCAGCAGCTCGCGGCGCGAGCGGCTGCGGACGCAGCAAGGAAGAACTCCAGGAGATCCGGGAGTGGGCACGGAGCAACGGACACGAGGTCTCCGAGCGCGGGCGGATCGCGACGAGCGTGCTGGAGGCGTACGACGCAGCGAAGGGGTAGCGCACATACGCCACAGCCTCCGGCGCAACCATCGCCGGGGGCTGTTGTTTCCCCTGCTCACCATCAGCTTATCCGCTCACATTTGACGATCAATCCCAAGCCGCTCATTCACTTGATGCGGGAAATTGCCCCACTCTGACTAACTTGAAATGATCCACTCACCCCAGTTCCGCCATTTCCACAAAGCATGGTCATCACGCTATCCCCACCTTGGACTTCTCGGGAAAACGTAGTCGACCTGTACCCCTTTGGACACGATAAGGTCCACATAGTTTTGCCGGTACGAAAATCCGCCCCTATAAGTCGGTATCTGAACTGATCGATCTTCTCTTGGATAGCTAGGGTGCCTCCCAGTAAAGTCACCTGAGGGGCAGCCCAGCTGCCCTCAGCATCAGTTACCTTCAACTCGCGCTTCCACATTCCCCCTGGTCGATCCAAGCTAAAACCAAGAAGGTACGCAGAGGCGTCGGAAACGGTTACCAAGCCGGCGAATCTAGCAACGTCGCCCTCGACATTTACACGAAAGAATATGCTGTCAGTTTGAGATCCTCCGGACACTGGGATATGAATCGCACCGGGTAACGTGATCTGATGCACTTTACGCCACCCGGAAAAGACTTCAATGATGTTACAGTGGCTGGAGAATGCCGTCGGAGTAGAACTCGATTGTCGGATTCCCACCGACAGTGTCTTACCGTCCACTATTGCACTCAGATCCTTACCCGTACCACACGCGTAGGGGACTTTTTCGCTATATGGAAACTTCTCTACTCGCAGCCTCTGAACCGATCGGGCTTCGTTCTCTTCCCAAACGCTCTCTGTTATCGTTAGAGTTGCGACCAACGCTGCTGTCAAAAACATGCCGGCCACACCAAATGCTCTCCTGCCCGCCCACGGGCGGAGAACGAGAAAGACCGCAGCGATAGCGCCTGGAAGCAATAGTCCGCCGAGATAATCAGATAGGAAGTACGTCTTGCCATCACGAATGGCGACATCGAAGAGATCCGGGTCTCTCTGAAACAAGAAACTATCCCGAAGAGCGCTCCGACCGATCAACCACGGAATCAAGACTGTGATGGCAATGAAGGCCAACCAGGCAAGAACCATCCAATCATGACGACGCCGAGCTACGATTCGTTCCTGTTCGCTTGACGCTCGAGTGTCGTCAAGTCGTCGCACAACTCGAGTTGGCTGTGCGCTGGCAGGCCGGGTTACGGAGCGGCGCACGGCACTTGTCCGGCTACTTGCACTCTTATTCATGGGAATTGGATCGGGCATGGCTACAAACCAGGCAACTGTGGAGTCATTCCTGGAGACCGGCGAACCTCCGAGGAGTGGAGTTGTATCGGCGCAAGGTCGGCGACACCTGTCACACCATCACGGCCGCAGGTCACACATATTGGCGAAGACTGAGAGACAACAGGTAGCGCTCTCTGCTTCAAAGCATCGTACGCTACGATTGCTCGACTAGAGGACTTTCCTCTAAGTGTAGGGCTCATTATCCGAACCACTTCGGCAACCTGCATCGACGCGACCACGCCGTTCAAAAATATGACTGACGGTGCTGGTTCCTCTGTTCCATAGCCGTGCGAACGTTCATATGCCTGCATTTCAGGGGACGCAAGATCAAAAGCAGCGCGTTGCGGATCAATGAACCCACGACACTCAAGACATCCCATACCCGGTGCCACGACCTGTACCTGACCGCCTATGCGATCGAGGGTGTCATCCTCGCCAATTCGCGCACCGGTGCCAGCATCGATCAAAGGAATTACATAGCGAACAGAGAGATGGTTTAGTACCAAGCGAGCCCCGTGATTGTCAACGCATCCGAGGATCAGATCTGCACTCTTCGCTTGCTCAAGTGCTTTTCTATCGAATATCGAAGCTTGCATTGCCGTCACCGTGGCAGATGGAGCGATACGCTGGATTACATTGCGATAGAAACTCACCTTCGACTGGCCAACATTTGAACCGTTTGCGCCAAGGAGCCGGTTGAGGTTGCTCTCTTCAATCACATCGTCATCAATCAGGACAAGATTTCCGACGCCAATGTGAGCCAGCTCTAGCGATACGAAAGAACCAAGGCCGCCGAGTCCAACGATCACCACCCTGGCTTTTGCGAGCGCTTGCTGAGTCGCTTTCCCTATCAGCGGAACCTGTCTCTCATGCGTACCAGAGATCCTGGTTTTCGTTTGGCTCGTGGCGCTCGTGGGCGTCAGGACTTGAACTATTTCATTCGAGTCTGCTGAAGAGCCTACGATCCGGACCGCTGTCACTGGCAGAATTCCAGCTGAGTGGCGATCATAAAAGTGTGCGTCTAGGGCTATCTGGCCCACAACCATCGTGGCGTGATGGAAATCCCCAGGGAACATTTTTGCCAGGCTGGGCATTTTTGCTTCATCGTTGACCCAGTCGATCCCACTGAACGTCGTGGAGCTTGACGAATCGAAGGGGTGTGAGTGAACCTCAACAAGGCTCCAACCCTCTTGGCGACAGCGAGTGAGGGCACGTGTAACAAACAGGGAATTTGGCCTGAGACTGGAAGTCGATTGGTAATCGAAGTCGTCCAGTTCTGCCAGTAGCAACTCGCGACCCACGAGCCGAATTCCATCTACCGTGAGGTTGTGGGCAACCAAGATGAACGCCAGTTGTTCATCTTGCTCGCAGCCAACGCGATCAGATTTGCGGATCAGATGACTGTGAAGTTCCTGCCACATGTCAGATGGCAACACAATCTCGAAGCGGCTGTTATTCATGGGCTAATTTCCTAGCCTTTTGCGATCCGTAAACACGGCTCTGATCAGGTCTAGGTACGTAATCAGGCTATGTCCTTTCGTCAAGTTTCCTGCCCCTGCTGGATTCCACCTATTGACATGCACGCAGAAGTGCCCCCACCCTTTATCTGTGTACTGCTGATCGGCCTCATTAAGGCCGCGAGAGAAAAAGTGGCTGATCGGTTGACCGGTGTCGGTCTTGAGATCGTGATCAGCCCAGAACCACTGGGGCGCTACGGACGGATAGCCAGGTGTGCCGCATGGGATATCAATAAGCACCTCGATTCGCTTCCTGTTCCAACCCTTGGCTATCTCCAACGACTTGACATGCAGCCACATCCCATCTTTCGTATCAAAAGTCACTTCTGGATAACGTTTGCTCAGTTCGTAACTTTCAGCCCTTAGACGACTAATCCTCAGGGTTGTCTCCAAGTCAGACATTTAGAACCCTTCATGTCGCGAATGTTTTGCGAGTCGGCTGCACCAATCAGCGACCGTAGATAAATGGCGTGACTATTGAGAAATCTGTTGCCTCTGAGGGAAGAGCCTCGTCGTCATTTAGCCTGAGAACCTCACCGTTAGGCAGGCTAGCCATTACCCAATCGCTTCGCACACTGCCAATTCCTTCCTTCAGGTCGAGTGCTGTCGGTTGATCTTTCTTCACCTCAACCACCTCACCGTTAACAACATACTTACCCACGTTCGCATCCCTCTTTCATGAAATGATATTTGACAATTCCCCAGCTCCTGCTTATATTCATAAGTACAACTAAGCAGGAACCCAGGGCATGGAAACACTCGAACCGAATGAACCGTCAAAGGAGCAGATACACAACGAAACTTTTCACTACCAGAAGATCGGAAGAATCGAGGCGCACTTCGATGAAGGACTACCAAGCTTGACCGTAAGCGGCGAGACATCTGACGGGGTATCTGTCGACTTTACCTTTTCCCCAAGCGAAATACTGGAATTAGCCGCGCTTGTCGCACGAAATCAAGAGATTATCGCCCGAGGAGTAGGAATTGAAGAAGAACTCCTGAAACTTGATCCGGCGGTCGCCAAGATCCGCACTGGGGAGCTGAACCCCATCCCGACGAACCAGAGTATTTATAGAAGCGCTTCCTAAGCCGTGCATTGAAGTCGAGCCGATGTCTACTGGTTACGGCACCGCCCTTCTAGTATCCGGCTTCAACTGAGTATCGTCCGTTCAGAGGCGCGTGTTAGCTACTGCTTCAACACGAAACGGACTCAAACTCGACATAGGCAATCGCCAAGAAGATGCCGGTTGTTCTTGAGGCAAGCGGGAAGGCGGGCGCATGTTCACCTTGTGAACTGAAGAGCAATCTGTGCACCAGACCTCGCCCACGGGATTTATTGCAGGTCAAGGGCACACCTTCGCTAGCTCGGCCTAGTCGACTAGAACCTTCGTCCCGGTGAACCAGCCGGAAATCAGCGAACACTCTGGTTTCCACGTGCTGTCCTATGCCGGTCGTTTGCCCGTCACACCCCGCAGTGTTCAGCTCGCGCATCCGAGTAGCTTGACCTCTTCGTGACGCCCTCGTTCACCGGAGCACCTGTATGGAACCCGAGTCCCTGGGCACTTGCCAGGAGTGCGAAGGCGAAGTGGTCCACCACGGCAACCGAGCGGTCTGCACCGACTGCGGCACGAGCTTCGACTAGAAGACCGCCGCGCCAGGACCGACGGCAACCCCTCCTCGACCAGACCACGAAGGCACGCACCTCATGACCGCCATGTCCTACCCGGCTCCGCACAACACTGAAGAAGCGCACCGCCACGCGAGCGACGCGGTCGCCAAGCTGCGGGACGCTCGAAACGGGCTGGATCTCGCCAAGCGGAGCTTGCTTGCCAACCAGCACGCTGCGCCGCGGGGAACGGTCACCTTGCTCTACGTCGCGGACGAAGAACTGGCCGCGCTCGTGAAGCAGCTCGAATCGCACGTTGCCCAGTTGCGGCATGGAGCGGTCTGTTCAACGGGCGAGGTGAAGTAGACGCTGGAGGTCAAGCCGAGGTGCGCGCTCACTGACCGATCTGCGGCCTGCCGTTCTGGCCGCCTTCGACCGTCCCCTCGACCACGGTGGGGTTGGTGCCAGCTTTCGTCGCCCGGCGCTTGGTGTATACGCACATGCCACCCGCCGTGCTCGCGGCTGTGATCGCCCCGGCAGTGATCGGCCCGGCGAAGATGAACAGCAGGACGATCGAGCTGAGCACCAGGACAAGCGGCACACCAACCAAGAGCAGGGTGCGCATGGTGATGTCCCAGTCGCTGGTGGCGTGGTAGTACGCGTCTATAAGGCAGTTTCCCTTACTGGGCTTGGTCTTCCGGCGCTGAGGAGTTGAACGACGACGTTCGAGGGTCACGGATGACGCTGGTTTCTCGTGTGGGCAGCCATACGTTTGGACTGCGGAGCTACTGGGCGGCGCGGCAGGGGCTACGCGAGCCGAGGACAACCCCGGCTCAGCGCTGCGGCTAGCAGGCAGTCACCTTCGTCATCTCCACCCCTCGTCCCCCGTGCAACGGCACGAGCCATCCAAGATCGAATATCTCGGATTGCTCTAGCCAGATTGGTTGCCCGAATTGTGCAGATGATGATCTTGATACTGCCACCCGCAGTTCACGTCATCCGTCGAGACGTCGAGATCGTGCGCCGAACGGCAAATGCCGATCGGTCGCTCAGAACTTGATATTCATTAGCGTCCGGGTAGGCGTAGTCCTTTTGGGGAACGGCAAATGCCTAGCTCACCCTTGCGGGAAGCTGACCATCGCCAGATCGGCGACACGCTGTGATTTGAAGTCGCCCTAGCCACTCGAACGAGACACGTCGCCTCGGTCAGATGGATACACCACGTGAGAACGTGGGCTTATCAGGCAAGTGCCACTCACCGGAACGCACCGGCATTTACCTAAGCGTTTTCTCCTCGACTTACGGCAAGTGGGTGAACGTCGGAGCGCTTGACCACCTCGTGCAAGAGCGAAAACGTTCTGCCCGGCCGTTCATTGACCGCTCATCGCAGGTCAAGGGCACTTGTTGAACGCTCACCGATCGGTCGTGCCGTCGGGCACGGGACACTCGGCCCCCTCCATGACAATTGTCATGGAGGGGGTAGATCGCCCCCGCTCGGCCCGAGATTCCCCCATTTTGTGCTTTTCCTCGGCGCCACGCGGACGGAGCCTCGAGTAAGGCGACCTTTCCTTTGGGGAGTACGGGGATACAAGGCGCAAGGAGGCGCCCGGAGGCTTCTGCGTCGCCCGACCGGAAGCAGGGAATCGCGGCGATCTTCTTCTTGCTGGAGGGGGCCACAGTCCATGGACGCCAGGGCAAAGACGTCCTTGCTCGGCGCACCCCTGCGGCGGCGTAGAAGTCCGCCACCCTGTCAGCATCTGAGATGGCACTGATCTTCCTTGGCTCAACCTGGGAACATCGAGGCACCAGCATGTCGTCTCCCGGAGGTTGCCCGTGCCGATCAAGAGCACCGAGACCCGCTTCCGCACTCGTGACGGTTTGCAGCTCGTCGGCACGCTCGTGCAGCCGGAGGCCGCTGCCGAACGAGCGGTGGTCCTGGTGCACGGCGGCGGTGTCACTCGTGACGAGGCCGGCTTCTTCACCCGACTTGCGGCCGGGCTGGCTGAAGCTGGTGTTGCCAGCTTGCGCTTCGACCTTCGGGGACACGGCGACAGTGCCGGACGTCAGGAGGATCTGACGCTCTCGGCGATCCTCAACGACATCGAGCTGGCGATCGAGCACGTTCGTGCCGCAGCTGGTGCTTCGTCGGTGAGCTTGCTGGGCGTCAGCTTCGCGGGCGGGCTGGTGGGGTACTTCGCGGCCAAGCGCCCGGAGCTTGTCGAGCGGCTGGTCATGGGCAACCCGCTGCTCAACTACAAGAAGCGCTTCATCGACGACAAGCCGTACTGGTCGGAGGACCGCATCCACGAGGATGCCGCGCGGGAACTGAACGAGCAGGGCTTCATCGCCCACTCCCCGACCTTCAAGCTCAGCCGCGGGTTGCTCAACGAGGTGTTCTGGCTCCAGCCGCACACGGTGCTCGGCGAGATCACCGCGCCCACGCTGATCATCCACGGCACGAAGGACACCTTCATCCCCGTGGAGTCCTCGCGCGGTGCCATCGCGCAGCTCGGCGCGGTGCACAAGTTGGTGGAGATCGAGGGCGCGCAGCACGGCTTCGCGGTGCACGACGATCCGCAGTACGCCGATCCGCAGAGCCAGGAGTGGCAAGCGTTCGTCATCAGGACAGTGGCGGACTGGATCACTGCGCCGGAGCCTGCTTGAGCCCGGCGCGGCTACGCGGTCACGGCCTCGCGAAGTTCACGCACACCTGCACGGTTTTCCCACGGCTTCAAGGTGTCGAGGACCTTGTGCAGCTCCTGCACCGTTCGCTGCGAGTTGGTCTCCGCCGCCAACGCCGCTGACACCACGCCGGTCCTGGCGGCTTCGTCCGGCTCGCCGGACAGCGCCAGGGTGGAGGCCATCAGCGAGAGGAAGTAGCCGTAGTCGCGGCGGGAGAAGTGGTTGGTAGACAACCATTCCCGGTACAGCTCGGTGGCACGGCGAGGCTGACCGGCTTCGGTGTAGCAGATGGCCGTCTGCAAGGTGAGCAGCGAGGTGTTGTAGTGGGCGCCGAGCTGGTGGTCGCCTGAATCCGCGCTGACGTCGGCGAGCAGTTGATGCGCCTCGTCAAGCTTGCGTTCCACCAGGGCGTTGTCCTCGCCGAGCATGGCGAAGCCGCGGGCTTCCTGTTGTGCGATCTCCGCGCGCACCTTGATTGGCAGGGACCACGGTCCGTCCTGTGCTGCCTGCGAGAGCGTCAGCATCCGGAGCGCGTCGCGGTCGTCGTAGGCGGCCTGGGCCTTCTTGAGCAAGATATAGCCCTGCATCGCGAAGTCGCCCGCTTCTTGTGCCCACTCCGTGGCACGGTCACGCCAGAACCCAGCCCGCAGCGGGTCATACGCGTCGCGGTAGAGCCAACCGGCGAACTCTGCACCTTGTGCACCAACGGAAAGCAGCTGCCGCCGGACGACTGGCTTCACGTCGCGCGCGTACTGCTCGATGGTGCGGAGGATGGTGAGCACGGCTGGCAAGGTCCGGCTGGCGCCGACCGAGCCGTCGTTGGCCTTGCACTGGTCGAGCTGGTTGCTGAAGTACTCGACGACGGAGCCGTCGAGATAGCGCCGGGCATCTTCTAACGCGGCGGCGACCTGTGGCATCGCGGCGAGATCGAGAGCCGGAAAGGCGGCAGCGGCGGCCACGCTGTGCTTCAACAACCAGCGGCGATTCTGTGGACTCACGGCGTCCCAATCAGTGGCAGCGTCGGGCGAGACGCCCGACCTGTCGCTGGTGACCACATGATCGAGCAGGGCGCCGAGGTCGTTGGTCGCCAGGGTGCTGGCGTTCAACGGGAGAAGCACCGGACGGCCGTCAACGATGACCGGCAAGACCACGTTGCCCGCTGAAGCTGACGACGCTCGCCGTGCCGACTCGTGATCGCAAGCAGCAGGGTCCGGTGCATGCGCGTCGAGTACGCCGTCGGACTCGGGAAGCGCTGTTGGCACCTTGAACCAGAGTAGGTCGGCCGGGATGTCGAGCACATGCGCCCACTGCATGAGCCGGATGAGGTCAGTGAGCCGCGGACCGTTCTCGATCCGGCTGAGCTGTGCCTGTGTCAGGTGGTTCCAGGTAGCCGCGACGCTCTGGGGAATCGTCGTCTCGTGGAACGGATGCGTGCGGAAGGCACGGATGACCTTGCCCATGTGCCACGAGTTCAGGGCGGTGCGCATCTCCTCGGTGTGCCAGAACGCCAGCGGCACGGCAGGAGGACGGAGCCGGAGATCACGAGCTGCCTTGCGGCACTGATGACACCGGGTCTCACGGTTGTCCCGCGCGAGCTTGGTGCCGCAGCGGCAATGCCGCGTCGTCTCCTGGGGTCCCATGGCGCCCGTTCCGTCCGTGAGGGTTGGTTGCGCTCAGTGCCAACCTAACCACGTTACGCAACTATCCCTACCAGGGGATATGCGTTTTGGGAATATCCGGATATCCCTTTTTCGGCATCTCGCCCTCTCTGCCAACGGACAAGGGTCATCCCCAGGCACCCGGTTCCGGGTCGATCTCCGTCCCCCGGCGCCGCCTGGTCGGCTACTTCTCCTAGCCCGGCCTGGCGCGGAAGTATCCCCGGTTCCGGGTGCCGTCCACTTTGGACGGATCACCAACCGGAGGCGAATGTCCCGTGGCATCCAACGTCATCCCCTTGCGTACCAACGGAAGTGCAGTGCCCCGGCAAGCAGCCGGGGCACTGCTGTTTGCTCGTGGCGATCACGACACCGCCGAGGTGCGGGACTCGATCAACGCCACCGAGCCCGACCAGCTGTACGGCCTGATCGCGCTCGCCCTGGTGCTGCACTACCCCGGGAAGCGCTCGGGGTTGTGCATGCGCTGCGGCGTCACCTGGCCGTGCGAACAGGTGCGGTTGGCGTTCCGGTTGCGGGAGGGGTTCTAGATGAGCCTCCCGGACGAGCGCGAGCCGCAGGACTGGCAGCGGCGCTTGCAGGTGCTCGAGGACGAGCTGTTCCAAAATGCTCTGTCTCCCAACGACATGTCGCTGCTACCGCTGGTCTACGGGTACATCCGCACCTCGTGCCACTCCTACAACAAGCTGCGGCGCTACCAGCGGCAGATCGCGACCTTCTGCGACCGCGAGGGCTACCAGTTGGCGGGGATTTTCTCGGACACGGCCACACCGAGCGATATGCGGCTGCGGCCGGGACTCGCCGGGCTGCTCGACGTCTGCGGCTTGCCGGATACACGCGGCGTGGTGCTGCCGAGCCCGCACCACTTCTCCTGGGACCTCACCACCTTCGAGGTGCTCGCCCGGCCGCTCCAGCGCACTGGCGTCCGGCTGCACTTCATCCACACCGGCGTCCCGGTGACGGAGATGGAGATGCCAACGACCACGCCGGACACCATCGGCAAGGAGATGGGCTCGCCGAGGAACAGCGGCGAGCCGAAGGAGAAGCCGAACGGCACGACGGAGGACCGCTCGAATCGGCGGCCGTCGTGATGTGCATCGTGATGGACGCGAGGAACGCCATGCGCTTCGCGATCGTCGGGCTGGAGTCGCTGATCTCCGTGCTGTCCAGCAGCTCGACGCAGCGGGAGACCGGACGGAGCCCGCGGTGATCCCAGAAGACAAGGACTTGTTCCTGGCGCTCGGCCGGATGAACAGCAAGCTGCAAGCCTTCGTGGTGGCGATGTTGGAACAGCAGCTCCTCGACGCCCAGGTGCACCACGACCTTGCCGACGAGCTTGAAGGGCTCGCCGTCCAGCTCCGGGCGCACGCCAATCGAGGTGTGGTGGTGGACGGCGAGACTCCCGACGAGCCGGCACCAGCTGAGCGGCGGCTCCTGCTTGCCGGTCGAGGCGAACAGGTTCTCCCTGTTCATGAGCACCGGGAGCCGGAGCGGTGAGCCCGGTGCGTCCGGGCACCGCAGAGCTGGTGGAGGAACTGCGGGCCGTCCTCTGGAACCTCGCTGATCCGGAAGACGAGCAGCAGCTTGTCCATGAAGCTGCGGAAGAACCGCTGCTTCGCTGCGCGGGGGCACTGTTCGTGTTGCTGCTCAAGCACCTGCCCGAGGACGGCGAACAGTGTCCGGTGTGTCCTCGGTGGCAACGCACAGGACTGTGGTGGCGCCGTTCAACGCGGTGCTCGGTGCGCACCGCGGCCCGGTTCTTCCTCACGAAGCCGATGGACGTGGTCTGGTGGCAGCTCCTTGCGCGGCTACAAGCCCCGGAGCAGATCGAGCTGGAAGAGGTGCGCTCCTGGCTGAACGCCAGGGCGGCGTACCGCCGCGAGCAAGGGCTGGACGGCGAAGGCGGAGAAGTGCACCGGTCTGGCGGGGGTGTGCGAGCGGATGAAGCAGAGACCGAGGTGCTGCCGAGACTGGGCGAGTAGCGGCGAAGTGCCGCAGCACAAAGCCCCTCCTCGCGGCTCGGACCTACCGAGCCTCACGGAGGGGTTTTGTCACGGTGACGAAGACCTACCTATTTATAGACAGCGAAGTTGCTCAGCGAGTTCGCCCTCTTAATCGACGACGCGCTCGAAGTTCCGCCGTGAAGCACGCTCGCATACCACACTAATCAGAGACGGGAGGCCCAAGCAATTCCTGCACGTCAGCGCGAAACTTCAGCCAGGGGTCACCGGCAGCATCACCACCGCTCCTATAGGCCGAACCCCATTCATAAATGATCCACATGTGGAAATCATTCCAAATGTGCTGATTTCCAAGCGGCAAGAGTTCATTCGCCTCGCGCAAGCGAATGAGCAACTCCGGGGTTGCTACAGCCAAAGGCATGCCGGCATCGATTGCTTGCTGGTAGCCGCCAATCTCGTCTAACAAGACCGCCAGCCTGGCCATATCAGTCATTGGTTCCATTTCTCCTCGAGTAATAGTCAAGAAAACGTGCTCGACCATCATGGCGTTAGCCCGCCAGCACGGCATGGCCCTCTTAGGGCGACACTAACCCTTAGGACTGTTACAAGTAGCCACAGAACCACGTCGGACAGATGTCATCTTTGATAAGGAAGGGGTCGATCGTGCAACAATTGCAATTCCCCACCGAAGGCGGTACCATTAAGGCAGATGGCTTTCAAAACAACCGAAATTTCCTATGTGCCTCCAGAAACAAAAGACTACGCTACGCGTGCTCTTACGCTTCTACATACATTCGAGCGCTTCGATCGCAGGCTACTTGCACACATGCTTGCGCCTAGTAACGTTCTAGCACTGGCTGGCTTACGTAGCATGAGCCCTTATAACGACAGGCTCCGGTTTGAGATTGATACGAAACAGTTTAAAAAGCTTCTGGCAAGCCATGGATTCCTATGGCTCAACGAACAACCCAATGTCACCGACCCCGAGTTGCCCTCGTATGCTCTTATCAACTTCAACGTGGCCGATAACCTGGCGGCAACATACCCACTTGAGACCATTTCGAAGGTAGGTCCTGTGCTGGAGAGGTCGGATTGGGGCTTCTTCGGCTGGCAAGCCGGGCTCGATATTGCAATCGTACGAGCTATCGAAAACGAGCTTCATTTCAGCGAATGGCTCAGAGATTGGTGGAGTCCGCATAATATTCGCTTTGGCATGCTATTAGGTTATCCGGGGGCAGCGATTTCCTCATTCGTTCAGGCGGAGGTTTCCGAGGATCGCCATAAGCACATGAAAACTATAATGATTGCGAACGACGTGTTCAAGAGTCCCGATGTCGCCTTTGTAATAGATGAGGATTACCTCGGCCGAGCAGATGTTGTATCTACGGTTGATACCTGGCGCACAACGCTTGCGAGAGTATACGAGACATATTCGGAAGACGCCCTCATGGGTGATGCCGAATTGGCGGGACTGATTAGGTTTAAGGTGTAGTGCAGCCTGGCCGACCAATTGATGCTGACCAGGCCGACGACACACCGAGGAATCAGCGACAAAACCTTCTACGCCTTATCGGACACTGGGTGATACGGATCCGTGGGCGCAGTCTCACACTTGTACCCGCCCGTACATTTATACTTGCAGGTTGTTGTCCAAGTAGCTCCACGCCCTCCACAGTTGCCGCATTTTACCCAAGTGCGTTTGACCCTACACGTTTTGCAGTAATGGTCCCTCTTGTCAGCCGTATACATCTGATCCCCTTCAGCTGGAGTGAAATTTCGCTGTCGCCAGCAATCAAGTTGAGAGTTGCCTCTGCCTTAGTCTGTGAATCGGATCTGGCAGGCGTCACCTAGCAAGCGCGTGACGAACAGGTAGCGCGCTTCTAATGGCCCCTTACTGACCACCCTCACAATAACCTCCTTCCGCTGTTCATCAGGCACAACAAAAAACACTCGAGGGAAATACTCTTCCCTCCAAGCGCGGTATGCGGTCCAGTACCGCTGACACTTTTCTTGGATCTTGTTCAGTTGCTCGGTTCCTCTATCCACCTCCAGCCAGTAGGTGCGCTTGATCCGCTTGGGCCGGTTACCTACTTCGATGTACGCGTCTGGAGTTAGAAGAACATCCCCAACCACCCGGTGGCATTCCGGCTCGGCGACGAATTGGATAAGTTCTAGTTGGCCAGTTTGCTCACGTCGCTTGAGCTCGGCGTAGCAATCGGCTATAGCGAGAGTGTGCAGGTTGACCGCTCGTGGAGCCCAAAAGACACCTGGCCTGCGTAGATGTTTCCAGCCAGCTCTGCCAAGCTGGTAGACGTACTGCGCCGATCCCCCTTGGTTGCCGCCGACGAGCCGATCCAAGCGTTCTAGGTATCTTCGTTCAACAAGCCGCTTTAGCGCGCGGTCAAGCGGCGTCTGTGAAGCAAGACTAGAAAACAGACTGATACCGATCTGCTTACTGGTCATCTGGCGAAACTTGCCGACCAACTCCACGAGGGCGCGATCCCGAGTGGAAAGCTCCGAGCGCCCTAACGCTGCCACGACGGCTCCATAACCAGCGCGTCATTGATGGCACGCTGCCACCCCTGGAGATACTGGCCGGCAAGTTCCAGGTGTTCTTTGGCGCGCTCAGCCTGAGCTACATGGGCATCGGCAACGGCAGCCTCTTGGATCGGGGTGAGTTGTTCGGTGCCCGTCGCCATGCCGCCGATCTCCCTGAGCTGCCCCAGCAGAATCTCGCAGGAGCGCCGCAAGTACTCCACTTCACCGAGAATGTTCCGCGTGGTGTGGTGCATGCTCATCCCCACTTCTGCGCACCGAGCTTCGGCTTGGTCTTGGTTCGGTCACTTCCTCGACGGCGCACATCGATCTGCGCCTCGACCTCCGCGATCGGTCTGCCATAGGTGGTGCGGCTCGCCAACCGGACGGCGTTCGCCACGCCGGTCGGCTTCATGGCTGGGTTCGTGGACACCGTGATCGGCGAGCTGACGCCGTCCTCGGTCGCGATGCGGACGATCGCCTCGTACGCGGCGAGGTTGAGGAAGTCCTCCTCATCCACCAAGCGGCCGAACTCCCGTTGCAGTGCACGGGCATCACGCGAACTGGTCTGGAAGACGACCTTGCTGCGCGCGTTCGCGAGGACCGCCTGTTCAAGCCCGCGCACCTTGGAGAGCTGATCGAGATCCTGGTGAGCAAGCACCAGGCCGAGGTTGAAGCTGCGCGTCTTCGCGAGCATGTCCGCGGCACTGATCGGTAAGTTGACGAAGTCCTGGAACTCGTCGAGGTACAGGAAGCTCGGCTTCGTCTTCTTCACCGTGCGCACAGCCGACCAGAGCGCGTTCATCAGGAGGGTGCCGGTCAGGCTGGCCGTCTGCTCGCCTACCCGGACGCTGTTCAAGTTGATGAGCAGAATCTTGTTGTCCTGCAACACTTCCTCGAACGTGAAGCTGCTCGTGCTCTGACCGATGATGTTGCGGATCTCCGGCCGCACCGCGAGCTGCCAGATGCGGTTGTGCACGGGGGCGGCCATGCGGTCGCGCTCCTTGTTGCTGTCGCTCAAGTAGCGCTGCCAGAACTGGTGCACGTCGCGGTTCTTGACGCTGCCGACCACCTGGTCGCGCCAGGCGACTTCTTCCGGCCCCTGCGGCGTGAGCATCGACGGCAAGTCGATGAAGGTGCTGCCTGGCGTCTCCGCCAGAGCGTGCAAGCCGTAGTAGAGGAGCATCGGGGCGTAGACGCCACCCCCGTCGCCGTACAGGTTGGTGATGAGCGCGCTCAGCTCGTCCACGGCCGAGCGCGTGGTGCCGGAGCTCAAGACGTTGAAGCCGACGGGGTGCGTCGCGTCGTTGACGTCCAGCACGATGACGTCCTTGATCCGCCTGCGCGGGACGCGGTCGAGCGCGGCCTGGAACAAGTCGCCCTTGCTCTCCAAGACGATGACGCCGTAGCCCTGCTTCATGTCCTGGGCGACCAAGTTGGCGAGCAACGTGGTCTTGCCGGTGCCGGTCGGGCCGACGACGTGCAGGTGCTTGACCGCTTGCCTGGCGGCAACGGCAACGGGGCGTTCGGCACCGGGGAAGTTGGAGCGGCCGATCACCTTGCCCTTCCTGGGCACCGCGGCCGACGCGGGCAGTTGCCGAGTTCTCCCCTGCGGCAGACCAGCTACATGCGGAGAACCGATCGGCCAGCCGAGGAGTGCGCTCAGCTCGATGACGCTGAGCTGCGTGCTGTACATCAGGTTGCCCTTGGCCTGCTCGATCTTCTTCGACAAGGCCGCCTTCGAGAAGGTCAGCTTCCTCCGGAAGCGCGCCCCTGAGCTGGCCGTGCTGCCCACGGCTGCTTGCACACGTCGAAGAAGCCGCTGGGCATGTTCAGCGTCGTCCGATCTGGCGGCAATGCGGATGGACACCAGGTAGCCAGGCTCAACGGCTTTGACCGCCTTGTGGGTGGAGCGGTCGTTCTTCACCGCCTTGGCTGCCATGGCTGGGGTAACAGCCACCTGGAGCAGAAGGGCCTCCTGATCCGCGGTGCCCTGCATCGCGGCCATCACCGTGGCTGCGGCGGCCTCGATGGACGGCAAGTTCATATCTCCCTTGGGCGAGGAGGAGGTCAGCTCGACCACGCTCGTCCACGGCGTCCGTGTTGGATCGGTCTGCGGCGCAACCCGAACCCCGGGGATCAGCGTGCGGAGCTGGGCAACGGCGTAGTCCGCGTGGCGAGGCGGAATCACGAGTCGATGCTGAAGGCCACGTGCATCGGCTTGAAGTTCAAGGACGGCAACGGCATCGCGGCGATGCGGAGCACCGAGGGCTCCGGCGAGCGCTCGCAGCCAGGCTTGAACCTGCGCCGGTTGTACATTGGCCGGGAAGACCAGGCTGTAGCGGCGGCAGCTGCCCGCCGGCTCCTGATGAACCATCGCTTCACCGCCACACGCGGTAGTACATGAAGCCGAAGATGGTCACGAGCACCAAGCCGACGATGAAGTACGGCACCATCGGCTCGACCGCCCACCAGAGCACGCGGGCGGTGACCGCGAGGAGAGTCGCAGTCACCAACCCGGCACGGAGCTTTCTGATCATCGCTGCTTGTTCCAGTCGCGGGCGATCCGCTCCATCGCGGCCTTGGTCTTCTCCGTGGCGAACTCGATGTCATCGATCATCTGGTTGCCGTGCTTGATGACTGCCTTGAGCTCGCGCTTGGCCTTGGCACTAGGGCTGTTGTAGATCCACCCTGCGATCAGCATCGCCATCACGAGTAGGAGAACGGGCACGATCACCCACCACAGGCTGGCCACGAGCCAGGCGATGCCCTGGATGGCGTAGCCGAGCATGACCATCAAGGCGAAGAAGCCGAATACCCAAGACAAGAACTCGTCCATCGGCTAGTCCTGCCTCGACGACCGAAAGTGCTGGCCGAGGTCGTGAGCAAGGTTGAGTTCGATGTTGCCCAGTGCTTGCTGCAACGTCGGGTTCTCCTGCACGAGCTGGCGGCGGTGGCGGTCAACCTTCATCAACGAGTGCGCGGCGTGACACCGTGCCTGTTCGTCATCCGCTCTCCGGGCTCGCCCCGGTTGTCCTTCAGGTCCCCCGCTCTTCGCCCGCTCAGCAGACCGCCGGAGCTTGCTCTTGATCGTGGCCAAGAAGGTGTGCGCGCACTTCTTCACGGTCATCACCTCCTAGAAGGCGCTGCCGCGCTGGATGCGGTTGACATGGTGGACGTACGCGATTTCGATCTCGGCCAGGACGCTGTTCAGGCCCTCGTCGCCGTTCGCGAGGGTGCGGCGGAAGTCGTCCACCTGCTTCACACCATCCATGGCGTCCATGGCGACATCGGTGGCGATGGCGATCTTGGCCTTCTTGATCACACCTTCAGCGGCCTCTTGACGAAGCCTCCCCTGCAACTGCCTAGCTTCACGCGATACCACGAGGCCCCCATGCGTCCGGAACAACGGCATGATCTCCGCCTGTGCCGAGAGACGCTCCAGCTCACTCATCGTTCGACCTCTCGCATGCTTGGCTCCAGGACGGGCCGTCTGCCCGTCCGCCGCAACGTAGGCGAAGCCCCGGGGCGTATGGCGAACTCCAAACAAGGATGGGTCGATGGCGCTAGAAGGCTCCCGTGTCGTGCTCGGCCATCAGCTCCGCTACCACCGGCGCCTCAGCGGCATGAGCTTGACGACCGCTGCGGCACTGCTTGGCAAGACCAAGGGTCATCTGAGCAACGTGGAGTCCGGCCGCGACGCCCCTAGTTGGGACATCATTGCCTTCTACGAAAACAACTTTCATGCAGACGGTCAGCTATGGGCGGCATATGTGGAAGTGCAAACGGGACCCCGGCCACCTCAACGTGCACCCGCTGCGGATAAACCAGATTACCCTATCCCTGGCGACGCTTCTGAGTTCATAGCCGATGTTACTATTCCCGATGGCACACTTATGCCGCCCCTATTCATTTTTGAGAAGACATGGCGGATCAAAAATTCGGGCACAGTACCCTGGATTGGTAGATTACTTGCACGTGATGGAGCCGCAGCCGGGTACGGCGTTCCGCATTCGCCAAGCCACACGCCCATACCCGACACGATGCCCGGCGAGATAGTCGATATTTCGGTCGCTATCCGCGCGCAACCTCTAGCCGGAACATCTCAGGCACGATGGAAGATGGTCGACAAAAACGGCTGGAAGTACTTTCCAGACAGATATGAAGGAGGACTCCTCTTGACGATTCTCGTCAGGGAAGGAGCGCCAACCCCAGATCTACGACGGTGGGCATGACAGCTCGCGGTTGACGGTATGACGCCGGAGCGGGCGAGGCTCTCCCTACGCCGTCGCCCCTCCATCACGTCGACTTACGTGATGGTCAATGGCTGTGTCTCCCATCGTCACCCTGGTATCGTTCGCCGCCTTTTTCAGCGCAGCCTTCTTCTGGCTACCTTCACGCATTGCTGCGTCGATCGATGCAGATGCCTCGTCATGCATCTCCGCAATCGGCAAGTCCGGCACGGCTTGAGCGAGAATAGTCAGAAGCTCCCAGCAGTCTGCCTTTTCTTTCCTGGCGCGATCCTCGTCCGGCACATGCTGATAGTCGCGAGATTTCATGGCCTCTAGATCGTGGCCCACGCGCTCGGCGTGACGACGGAGCGGCCCCGCAATCTCTGGGAATTGCGTCGCCCAACGGGCAATCTTAGAAGAGTGCGCCAGCCGCTGCTCATCGATTTCTCTAGCGATACGTTCCCGCTCAGTCCGAAAATTACGGGCCAAGTCAGGTGTTGCAGAGGTGACGTGAGGAAACTTCTCGTTCATTACTAATGTTAATTATAAGGTAAGCGTAGAAATATTCAACCCATGCGCATTCTGTCGCATATACGGCCATCGTTTCGGGCTAGTCGGGGCTCAACCTGTGCCCTTGACCCACGTCGCGAAGACTCAGCAGGCCGCAGCACCGCCGCCAGCCATCAGCGGCAGGGAGAAGGGCTCGCTGAAGTCGCCAGGCGCTCAGCGGCCGTCTGAGGCGGCAATGGTGACGCTTCCTCGACGCACCAAGACGGCCCTTGAAGGCATCGAACCAAGCTCCCGCAGAGCGCTGCCTTGGTTCACGTCCTTCAAGCCGCGCCGCCATGCCGGTTTGTCTCCCCAAGACCAGCCGCTCGATGTCTCCTCGCCTACCCGGCGCCCCTCGTGCACATGATCTTGGGATGCCCCCAGGCGTCGAGCCCAAGGCCAGCGACGAAGGGGTATTCCGCTCGCGGCAGCAGCCTTTCCCACTGGTCAGCGCCCTGGGAGCCGTGGGGCGATCCACACGGCGACGCACACACCTAGTTGATCATGAGGGGATCCATTTCCCCTGGTAGAATGGGGTTGTCCGAGGGTGAATAGGGCATCGCACGCCTCGTCCAGGAAGAGCACCCCGCGGTGCGCCCGGCTGACCGCGCCGGGTTTGGCCAGCCCCGTGCCGCCGCCGATCATCGCGGCGATCGACAGGGAATGGTGCGGGGCGACGAAGGGCGGGGAGTCGATCAACGGCGAGTCCGTCGCCAGGGCCCCCGCGACCGAGTGGATCGCGGTGACCTCCAGCGCCTCCTCCGGGGTCAGCTCCGGCAACAACCCGCACAGCCGCTGGGCGAGCATGGTCTTGCCCGTGCCGGGCGGACCTACGAACAGCAGGTGGTGCCCGCCCGCCGCCGCGACTTCCAGCGCCCACCTGGCCTCCGGCTGGCCCAGGACGTCCGCGAGGTCGGCCGAGGACACCCGCGACGCCGGGGCGCGCTCGGGCGGGGTCTCCAGTCCCTGTTGGCCGCGCAGGCAGCCGATCACCTCGTCCAGCCGGTGAGCACCGAAGACCCGCATGCCGTCCACCAGCGCCGCCTCGGGCAGCGCCGCCACCGGGACGATCGCCTCGCGCAGTCCCGCCCGCCTCGCCGCCAGCAGGCCCGGCAGCACCCCGCGCACCGGGCGCACGCGGCCATCCAGCGCCAGCTCGCCGATCAGGGCGATGTTGTCCAGCACATCCGGCGGGACCGCCTGGGCCGCGGCCAGGATGGCGCACGCGATCGCCAGGTCGTAGCCCGAACCACCCTTCGGCAGCGCCGCCGGTGAGAGCCCGAGCGTGATCCGGTGCGGCGGCCACTGCTCGCCGCTGTTGCGCACTGCCGCGCGCACGCGCTCCTTGGCCTGTTGCAGCGCCGCGTCCGGCAGGCCGACCAGCTGCACGGCGGGCAGGCCCGCGCCGATGTCGGCCTCCACCTCGACCGCGACGCCGTCCACGCCGAACAACGCGACCGACCACGCACGCGCGAGCCCCATTCAGACCACCCCGCGGCGGTGGTCGATGAACGTCCTGCCGTCCGGCCGGCACAGCACCGCGATCACGTCGCAGCGGATCGAGCACCAGCCGACGCGGTAGACGGACAGCCACTGGTTCGCCAGGGTCCGCATCCGGCGCAGCTTCACCCGGGTGACGGCTTCCTCCGGGCCGCCAAAGCCGGTGCCGGAGCGGGTCTTCACCTCGCACACCACCAGCACGTCCCCGTCCGCGGCGATCACGTCGAGCTCACCGAGGTGGCACCGCCAGTTGCGGCTCAGCACCACCATGCCCTGCCGTTCGAGGTAGCAGACCGCCAGGTCCTCACCCCGGCGGCCCAGCTCCTGGTTCGCCGCCCCACGTCCCGTCCCCACGCTTCCTCCCTCACCGCCGGTCCCACCTCGACGATGCGGCATCCGCGAAGTGGCCGACGCCCTCCGGAGGCGATCTGTGGACAGAGACCGTCGATGTGGACAACTAGGCGAACCAGGTGTGCCGGGGACACGAAAAAGGGGCGCGTGCCGTGCGCACGCGCCCCTGTCAAAGCCCCGAGTGGGTTACTGGCCGAAC
Organism: Allokutzneria sp. A3M-2-11 16; assembly: GCF_024213555.1. Taxonomy (GTDB): domain Bacteria; phylum Actinomycetota; class Actinomycetes; order Mycobacteriales; family Pseudonocardiaceae; genus Allokutzneria. The sequence continues at coordinate 363,098 of NZ_JANAVO010000001.1, forward strand.
GGCCCCGGTTCCGGCAGCCGCAGGTCCGGTTTGTCCAGCTCCTCCACGTTGACGTCCTTGAAGGTGATCACCCGGACGTTCTTCACGAACCGGGCGGGCCGGTACATGTCCCACACCCAGGCGTCGGACATCCGCACCTCGAAGTACACCTCGCCATCGGCGTTGCGCACCTGCACATCAACGGCGTTGGCCAGGTAGAAGCGGCGCTCCGTCTCCACGACATAGGAGAACTGACTGACTATGTCGCGGTACTCCTTGTAGAGCTGCAGCTCCATCTCGGTCTCGTACTTCTCGAGATCCTCCGCGCTCATGCGGTCCGCGCCCCTCCTGCTTGCGAGCCTGCCACCCCGGACACGGGGGGCACCCCATTCTGAACCACCCCGGCTCGATCGAGGTGCAGCAGCCCTGATCTGACCCGGCGCGGCGCGCGCATGCCGTGTTCGGCAGCCGCCGCGACCACGTTGGCATAGGACCACCGGTGCTGGTCACTCGGCCCGTGTTTGACCAGCGCGGCGGAGTGGTCGGCGGTGGCGTAGCCCTTGTGCACGTCGAATCCGAACACCGGCAGGTCCTCGTGCATTCCTGCCATGATCCGGTCCCTCGTGACCTTGGCCAGCACCGATGCCGCGGCGACGCACGCGACCGCCTGGTCGCCCTTGACCACCGCCAAGTTCGGCGCGGTCAGCCCCGGCACCCGGAACCCGTCGGTCAGCACGTAGCCGGGGTGCTCGGCGAGCCGGGCGACGGCCCGCCGCATGCCCTCGATGTTGGCCACGTGCACGCCGATGACATCGACCTCGGCGGCGTCGACGACCACGACCGCGTGATCCACCGCCCGCTCCAGGACCAGGTCGAACATCCGGTCCCTGGCCGCCGCGGTCATCAGCTTGGAGTCGTTGAGGCCGTCCAGCCTGCGCACGTCGCCGGGGCGGAGCACGCAGGAGGCGATGACCAGCGGACCGGCGCACGCGCCCCGGCCAGCCTCGTCGACCCCGGCCACCGGCCCCAGTCCCCTGCGGACCAGGGTGGACTGCAGAGCCCATGTGCCGGTGCTGGAACGCACGACCGCCCTCGGCGGACGCGGCACGGGTAGCCGCGGACCGGGGGCGGTGCGCATCGTGGCGGTCATCAGCGCCGGATCTCAGTCCTGGCGGATCATCCGGGAGCGGATGCCCCGGCTGGTGCGGCGGAACAGCCACAGCACAGGCCAGGCCGCGGCCAGACCGAGACCGGCCGGGATACCGGCCTGCCACGCGGGCGCGGAGAGCGCTACGGCCTGCGGGTTCGGGTTGTCGATGCCCTGCCAGCGGCTCGGCGGCAGCACGATGAACTGCGCCTTGCCGATCACGTTGGCCACCGGCACCGGCCCGTGGTTGTCCGCGCGCGAGTCCGAGGAGTTGTTCCGGTTGTCGCCCATCATCCAGAGCTGGCCCTCGGGGACCTTGACGGGAGCGAACTCCTCCTGCTTGTCGCCGCGGCCCTCCTCGTAGTGGATGTAGGGCTCGTTCAGCGGCTTGCCGTCGACCTTGAGCTTGTTGTCCGGAGTGCAGCACTCCACGGTCTGGCCGCCGACGGCGATCACGCGCTTGACGAAGTCGCGCTCGTTCGGCGGGGCGAGGCCGATCACCGAACCGAGTTCCTGGAACCAGCGGACGACCACGTTCTCGGAGCGGTTGTCCTCGAACTCGGTCTGGCTCCACGAGTCCGGTCCGCGGAAGACCACCACGTCACCGGGCTTGGGATCGGTGAAGTTGTAGGTGATCTTGTCGACCAGCACCCGGTCGTTCGTGCACCCGTAGCAGCCGTGGAGGGTCGTCTCCATCGACTGCGAGGGGATCACGTAGACCCGGGCCAGGAAGGTCTGGATCAGGAAGGTGAGCACCAGGGCGGTGAGGATGAGGATCGGCAGCTCACGCCAGAAGGAGCTCTTCTTCTTCGTCTTCGCCTGCTTCTCGCCGACAGGGTGATCTCCGTCCGAGGAGCTCGAATCGGGATCACCCTGTGCGGCGGGCGAAGGATCTAGTTCGGCCACGACGCCAGGCTACGCAGGTCTGAACGACGGGCGTCAGGAGCTGCGGACGGTGTCGCGCTTCTCCTTGATCTTGGCGGCCTTGCCGCGCAGCTCACGGAGGTAGTAGAGCTTGGCGCGACGCACGTCACCGCGGGTCGCGACCTCGATCTGGGCGATGTTCGGGGAGTGCACCGGGAAGGTGCGCTCGACGCCGACGCCGAAGGAGACCTTGCGGACCGTGAAGGTCTCGCGCAGGCCGCCGCCGTGCCGCCGGATGACCACGCCCTGGAAGACCTGGACCCGCGAGCGCGAGCCCTCGATGACGCGGACGTGGACCTTGAGGGTGTCGCCCGGGCGGAAGTCCGGAATGTCGGAGCGCAGCGACTGGGCGTCCAAGGCGTCCAGGGTGTTCATCGGGGGTCCGTCCTCACGTGTGCTTCGTGCTCTCCGCCTCGGGTCCACCCGTCAGATGACGAGGACATTCCCTGGGGCGGGAGATGGCTTGGTTGAGCGCGCCGGGTTGTTCCGCCCGGCATCGGCAACCTGTCCAGTCTGCCAGACGGGTTGCCCGGTCATGAAATCGACCCGGGTTGCTGCTGGTCACGCAACCGGTCGAGGAGTTTACGGTCCTGCTTGTCCAGCTCCGAATCCGGGAGGGCTTCCAGCAGGTCAGGCCTGCGCTCGAAGGTCCTCTCCAGCGCCCGGTCGCGCCGCCAGCGGGCGATCGCGGCGTGGTTGCCCGACCGCAGCACCTCGGGCACCTCGCGGTCCCGCCAGAGGACGGGACGGGTGTAGCTCGGCCCTTCGAGCAGGCCGTCGGAGAAGGAGTCCTGCTGGTGGGAGGCGGGGTTGCCGAGCACGCCGGGCAGCAGCCGGACCACGGCCTCCACCATGGCCAGCACCGCCACCTCGCCGCCGACCAGCACGTAGTCGCCGATGGAGAGCTCGTCCACCGGCATCCTGGTCGCGGCGTCGTCGATCACCCGCTGGTCGATGCCCTCGTACCGCCCACAGGCGAAGACCAGGTGCGACTCCGCGGCCAGCTCCTCGGCCACGGCCTGGGTGAACGGGCGACCGGCCGGGGTCGGCACGATCAGCCGCGGTGCGGCACCGGCGCAGACCTCGTCCAGGGCCTCTCCCCACACCTGGGGCTTCATCACCATGCCCGGACCGCCGCCGAACGGGCTGTCGTCGACCGCCTTGTGGACGTCGTAGGTCCACTTGCGCAGGTCGTGCACGTCCAGTTCGAGCAGGCCCTTGTCGATGGCCTTGCCCAGCAGCGCCTCGCGCAGCGGGGCGAGGTAGTCCGGGAAGATCGTGATGACGTCGACGCGCATTGGGCCGTGTTCCGTAGGTCTCGTTCGATGAGAGTCTGCCCCGGCCGCAGGCCGAAGTCGGGTTACAGCGAGGTCGTTCCTGGCAAGACGGCGGGAAGACCGCGTACCGGTGTTGTACGTGGGCTTTCCGACGACGCAGCCAGGGGCTGCCCCGGCCGTAGGCCGAAGTCTGGCCACAGCGGCCCGGCTATCGCGAACACGGACCTGCGGAACACGGCCTGCTACTCGATGGTGAGCAGGCCGTCGGGCGGGTCGATGACCACCCGGCCGCCCTCGACGTCGACGGTCGGCACGATCTGCTCCACGAACGGGATCAGCACCTCGCGCCCGTCCTCGGCCTTGACGACCAGCAGCTCCCCACCGGGACCGTGGGCGATCTCACGCACGGTGCCGACGGCGGTGCCGTCCTGGAGCTCCACCACCAGCCCTTCGAGCTGGTGGTCGTAGAACTCGTCGGGATCGTCGATCGGCGGCAACCGGTCCACCTCGACGGTGAGCAGGGTGCCGCGCAGCTCCTCGGCCGCCTCACGGGTGCCGACGCCGTCGAAGAACACCAGCAGCCGCCCGGTGTGGGGCCGGGCGGCCGCGATGGTGAGTGTTCTCGCCGAACCACGCACACCGAGCGCGATACCGGGAGCGAAGCGGTCCTCGGGCGAGTCCGTGCGGACGTCGATCACGAGTTCGCCCCGGACACCGTGCGGTTTCACCACACGTCCGACTACCAGGTCCACTTCGTCCCGATTCGCTCAGCGGTCGGTGTCGATGACGTCGACGCGCAGGCCGCGACCACCGATCCCGGACATGACGGTGCGCAGCGCGGTCGCGGTACGACCGCCCCTGCCGATCACCTTGCCCAGGTCGTCGGGGTGCACGTGCACCTCGAGGGTGCGGCCACGCCGAGTCGTGATCAACTGGACGCGCACGTCGTCCGGGTTCTCGACGATGCCGCGGACGAGGTGCTCCAGAGCGTCCGCGAGCTCGCTCACGCCTCGCCGCCCTCGGCCTTCTCGGCGTCACCCTCGGTCTTGGCCTCGGCCTTGTCCGCCTTGTCGGCCTTCTTGGCCGGCTTCTTCTTCGGCGTGGTGGCGTCGATGCTGGGCTCGGAGCCCGCGGCCTCGAGAGCGGCCTCGAACAGGGCCTTCTTGTCGGCCTTCGGCTCCTTGACCTTCAGGGTGCCCTCGGCGGGCGCGGGCAGGCCCTTGTGCTTCTGCCAGTCACCGGTCAGCTCCAGCAGGCGCTGCACGGGCTCGGTCGGCTGCGCGCCGACACCCAGCCAGTACTGCGCGCGCTCGGAGTCGACCTCGACCAGGCTCGGCTCTTCCTTGGGGTGGTACTTGCCGATCGTCTCGATCGCCTTGCCGTTGCGACGGGTGCGCGAGTCGGCGATGACGATGCGGTAGTGCGGCGAACGGATCTTGCCAAGCCGCATGAGCTTGATCTTGACGGCCACGGGTAGGAGTGCTCCTCAACTGTGTTCACGGTTGAGCGCTCGTGACCAGCGTGGGGTTGCGGGTCAGAACGTCCAGGTGTCTAGGCGCCCTGGTCCGGCGAGAGGGGCCGGACAGGGCGGACAGCCAGCCATTGTGCCAGATCGGCGGGGGCCGGCGAACACACCCTAGGCGGGCATCACGCCGAGCACCGTCAGCAGCAGGCCGAGCGCGGGCAGCAGGTTGTTCACCTGGTGCGCGACGATGCTGGCCAGCAGGCGGCCGGTGATCAGCCGGGCCAGCCCGATGGGAATGGCGATGACCAGCAGCAACGGCGTCCGGGCCGGTTCAAGGTGGGCGACCGCGAAGATCGAGGTGCTGACCGCGAACGCCGCCCAGCGGCTCCAGCCGAGGCGCTCGGCGGCACCCCAGACCAGGCCGCGGTAGAGGATTTCCTCACAGATCGGCGCGATCAGCCACAGGTGCAGGAAGACCAGCACCGCGATGGTCGGCGAGAGGTGCACGCCGTCGAGCACGTTGCCCACGGCCGAGCTGGCCTCGTCCTTGCCCATCCACTTCGTCCACAGCGAGGAGGCGATCAGCGTCGGGACCAGGCTGATCACCCCGATCGTCAGCCCGAGCACCACGTCCGACCAGCGCCACTCGATGCGCAGGTCGACCAGGGGGCCGTTGCCGCGCGTCCTGGTCGCGGCGATCCCGACCCCGGCGGCCAGCACGATCGGCACGGAGAGCGTGAGCAGCAGACCCGCGGGGGACAGCGGTTCGCCCGCGCCGGGCCGGAACATGGCCGCGAGGAACACCGAGACGAGCAGGAACACCAGCTGCGCCAACAGGAACGCGCCGAAGCCCCAGCGGTGCGCCTTGACCGGGGTGTCCGGGCCGTGGGTCGGTGCCGGGCTGCTGCCGAGCGCGCGGAGGTAGGCCGCCCAGGCGCGCACGCCACCACCGCTGGACTTGTGCGGTGCGTTCACGTGCGCCTCCGAGCGTCGGTGCTACCTGCCTGCCTGCGAACGGGATGCGGTGGAGCTCAACCGGCCGCGAAGAACAACACGATGGCGGGCAGCAGGTTGTAGACGGCGTGCGCCACGATGCTGGCGCCGATCCGTCCGGTGATCATGCGGGCCGTTCCCAGGAGCAGCCCGGCCGCGAACAGTAGCGGCATCCGGTCCGGTTCCTGGTGAATGAACGCGAACATCATGGTGGTGAGGATCAGGATGGCATACCTCGGCACCCGAAAATGCTCGAGCGCTCCCCACAGCGCGCCCCTGACCAGCAGCTCCTCGGTGATCGGCGCGCCGACCGCGATGAACAGGACGAAGATCGCCAGCCAGACCGTCTGGCCCTCGGAGAACACCGGCAGCCCGGCGACCGGCCCCTGCGGTCCCCCGTCCGGGGAATTGCGGATCAGGACGAACGCGATGATCCACGCGGGCACGAGCGCCGCGAGCCCGCACAGCACGCCCACCCGCACATCGCGCAGCGTCGGCCGGAAGCCGTAGTCCGCCACCGGCCCGCGGCCGCGCATCCACGACACCACAACGGGTCCGAGGCCGAGCAGCAGGTTGGGCACGAAGGCGAGCAGCAGCAGCGGGCCGAGCTTCGGCGGGTCGGCGGGGTCGAACCCGCGCAGCTGTCCCGCCATCAACACGCTGATCAGCAGCGACAGCAGGTAGAACCCGCCGAAGCCGATGAAGAACGCGAGGAAGCCCCACTGGAGGCTGCCCCTGGCCGAGGCGACCTGCTCCGCCTCCCAGAACCTGGTGTGCAGCTTGGTGTCCCTGCCGTCCTCGACCCCGCGCATCGGCGTGCCGTAGGCGGCCCAGGACGGCTGGGGCTGCTGCGGAACACCCATCGGCGGGGTGGCGGCCTCGACGGGGTCATCGGTACCGCCGGTGTCCTGCCGTTGGTCTTCCACACACCCTCCTTACCCCGCGACGCCTTCGCCAAGACGCTAGCCGGTTCCGGGGCGTCGTCAGGTCACCGCATTGGACGACCACGCAACACGACCAGTGACGGTGTGCGCAGCGTGGCCAGGTTCTCCCGGGGGTCCGCGTCGTACACGACCAGGTCGGCCGCGGTGCCGTGGGCGATCGAGGACATGCCGAGCCAGCGCCGCGCGGCCCAGCTCGCCGCGCCGATGGCCTGTTCGGCGGTCATCCCGACCGAGTGCAGCGCGGCGATCTCGTCGGCGATGCGGCCGTGCTTGATGCCGCCGCCCGCGTCGGTGCCCGCGTAGACCGGCACGCCCGCCTCGATCGCCTGCGCGATGGTCTCGCGCGAGTTGGCGTACAGGCTGCGCATGTGCCCCGCGTACCGCGGGTACTTGGCCGCCTTGTCGGCGATGTCGGGGAAGTTCTCGATGTTGATCAGCGTCGGGACCAGCGCGGTGCCGCGGGCGGCCATCACGTCGATCAGCTCGCGGCTGAGCCCGGTCCCGTGCTCGATGCAGTCGATCCCGGCGTTGACCAGGCCGGGAATCGCCTCCTCCGAGAACACGTGCGCGGTCACCCTGGCGCCCGCCTCGTGCGCGACCTTGATCGCCTCGGTCAGCGCGTCCTCCGGCCAGAGCGGGGCCAGGTCGCCCGCGCCGCGGTCGATCCAGTCGCCGACGAGCTTGACCCAGCCGTCGCCGTACGCGGCCTGTTCGGCGACGGCGGCGGGCAGGTCGGCCGGGTCCTCGACGTCCACGCCGAGGTAGGGGATGTAGCGCTTCGGGCGGGCGATGTGCCGTCCCGCCCTGATCAGCCTCGGCAGGTCCTCGCGCTCCTGGAGCGGCCGGGTGTCGATCGGCGAGCCGCAGTCCCGGATCAGCAGGGTGCCCGCGTCGCGGTCGACCTCCGCCTGCGCCGCCGCCTCCGGCAGGTCCACCGGGCCACCTGGGCCGATGCCGACGTGGCAGTGCGCGTCGACCAGCCCCGGCACGATCCAGCAGCCGTCCGCGACCGTCACCGCGTCGCGGACCGGCTCGAAGGACACCAGTCCGTCCGCGATCCACAGGTCGCGGACCTCGTCACCGTGCTCCTCGCGGGGCAGCACCACCCCGCGCAGGTGCAGATTCGGCACCGCTAGTCCTTTTTCTTCTTCTTGCCGAAGTTCAGCTTCGACGGGTCGAAACCGGCGGGCAGCTGGTCGAGACCGGCCAGCCCCGGCGGCAGCTGGTTGAGGCCGGGGGGCATCCGCGAGAGGTCGGGCATGCCCGCGGGCAGACCGGTGCCCGCGTTGTTCTTCGGGCCGAACTTCTTGCCCTTCTTCCCCTTCTTGCCCTTGAGCTTCTTGGAGCCGCCGCCACCGGTGCCCGGCAGGCCGAACCGGCCCGCCATCTGCTTCATCATCTTGCGCGCGTCGAAGAAGCGGTTGACCAGGTCGTTGATCTCGCTGACCGCGACGCCGGAGCCGTTGGCGATGCGCAGCCGCCGGGAGGCGTTGATGATCTTCGGGTCGGCGCGCTCGGCCGGGGTCATGCCGCGGATGATCGCCTGCAGCCGGTCCAGGTGCCTCTCGTCGACCTGGGCCATCGCGTCCTTCATCTGGCCCGCGCCCGGCAGCATGCCCAGCAGGTTGGCGATCGGGCCCATCTTGCGGATGGCCAGCATCTGCTCGAGGAAGTCCTCCAGCGTCAGCTCACCGGAGCCGATCTTGGCGGCGGTCTGCTCCGCCTGCTGCGCGTCGAAGACCTGTTCGGCCTGCTCGATCAGCGAGAGGACATCGCCCATGCCCAGGATGCGGCTGGCCATCCGGTCCGGGTGGAAGACGTCGAAGTCCTCCAGCTTCTCGCCGCTGGAGGCGAACAGGATCGGCTGCCCGGTGACGTGCCGGACCGACAGCGCGGCACCACCGCGGGCGTCGCCGTCGAGCTTGGTCAGCACCACGCCGGTGAAGCCGACGCCGTCGCGGAAGGCCTCCGCGGTGGTGACGGCGTCCTGACCGATCATCGCGTCGACGACGAAGAGGGTCTCGTCGGGCTGGACCGCGTCCCGGATGTCGGCGGCCTGCCGCATCAGTTCCTCGTCGACGCCGAGGCGGCCCGCGGTGTCGACCAGCACCATGTCGTGCTGGGCCCGGCGGGCCTCCTCGATGGCGCGGCGGGCCACGTCGACCGGGTCGCCGACGCCGTTGCCGGGCTCGGGCGCGAACACCGGCACCCCGGCGCGCTCGCCGACGACCTGGAGCTGGGTGACCGCGTTGGGCCGCTGGAGGTCGCAGGCGACCAGCAGCGGGGTGTGCCCCTGCCCGGAGAGGAACTTGGCCAGCTTGCCAGCGAGGGTGGTCTTACCGGCACCCTGCAGACCGGCGAGCATGATCACCGTCGGCGCGGTCTTGGCCAGGTTCAGCCGCCGGGTCTCGCCGCCGAGGATGGTGACGAGCTCCTCGTTGACGATCTTGACGACCTGCTGGGCCGGGTTCAGGGCCTCGGAGACCTCCGCGCCCTTGGCCCGCTCCTTGACCTGCGCGATGAACTGCCGCACCACGGGAAGCGCGACGTCGGCCTCCAGCAGCGCGATGCGGATCTCGCGGCAGGTGGCGTCGATGTCGGCGTCGGAGAGGCGCCCCTTGCCGCGCAGGTTCTTCAGTACCGTTGTGAGACGGTCGGAAAGGGTGTCGAACACGGGTTTCGGGCTCCAGCCAGGTGTCGTCTGCTCAGGCTCAGTCGGGTCTCAGGGTAGCCGGAAGCCGGAACTCGACCCGGACCCGCTCGCCGATGTCGTGCCGCCGCAGCACGCACACCTTCCGCCAGCCGGGGAAGGTGTGGCCCGCGCGCAGCCGCCTGCGGATGCCCGAGGCCCTGCGCACGTGCTTGGCGAAGGACTCGGCGGGCAGCACGCGTCCCCTGCTGTGCTGTCCCGCCAATGCCTCGACGGCGCTGACGTCCAGCCAGACGAAGGTCCCGGGCCGACGGGTCAGGATGCGCAGCACGGCGATCCACATGCGCGTGCTCTTGCGCGTGGCGGGCTCGTGCACGACGACAGCGCCCGGCGCGGTTATCGCGTGCCAGACGAGCCGCGCGTGGTGGGTGACGTGCACGAGCGGTCGGTAGAACCGGTAGGGCACCGGCCCGAGCGCGTCACGTAGTGGTTGGCGGACCTGGTCGGAGTCGAGCACGGTCACGTAGGCGGGCACGGCTGCTCTCCGCAGGAGTTCGGATTTCCCTGCCCCGGGCAGTCCCGCGAGCAGCACCAGGTCTCGACCGCCGACAGTGAAGACGGCGGGCGCTCTGCGGGTTCTGGGGGCGTCCACTACCCGAAAACGAGTGACGGCCACGGCGGCGTTCCATGCGCGTGCGGATTGTGATTGATGACCGTTTTCTAACAGCTTCACGCAACCTTCGCAGGTTCGGGTGGCACAAAAGAACGCCCGTGGCGGGAAGCGACCCGGACCCCTCGATCCGAACCGCACCCGCCACGGGCGCCGCGACGCACGCTGATCCCCACCTCCGCGCCGGATCCGCCACACCCCCGTGTCAGCGGTTCCGCGCGGCCCCCACCCGCGTCACAAGGAAGATCCTGCCGCTGGGCCCCGATGCGCCAGAAGCGTGAAGGTCCTTGCTGTTGTTTGCGTAGAGCTACGCAAACAACCCAGGTGAGGTTGGTGCCTCACCATCCACGACGGGGCACGCGCGGAGCCATGACGCGGTCGCCGGAAGAAAGCTCAGCGGGCAGCTGCGAGGACCGCGCGCTCGATCGACCGCCGCGCTGAGATGTCACCGTCGAGGCAGAACGCGTCGACCACTGTTCCGCCCAATGTGGACACACGCGCCCAACGCACGTTCACCGAGCAGGACTCCAGGGCGGCGGCTATGCGGTGCAGCAGGCCGATGCGGTCAGTAGCACGGAGTTCGAGCACTACGGCTCCGGATGCCTCGTCGTCGAACCACAACACCCTGGGCGGAGCGACCTCCTCCGGCGGCCCGCCGTAGTCGCGTTCCTTCGCCGCCAACCGATCCTTCAGCAGCAGCGAACCGTCGAGGGCTCGGCGCAGTTGCTCCTGCAGCAACGACGCGTCGGGAAGCGTGCCGAAGCGCGGCGAGACGGTGAAGGTCTCCACCGCTGCCTTCTCGTGTCCGTGCAGCACCGCGGCGTGCACTTCGAGCGAGTTGAGCGCCAGCACTCCGGCAACCCTCGACAGCAACCCGGGACGGTCGGGCGCGAACACCGTGACGGTCGCGGTCGATCCGTCTTCGGCCACAAGCACTTTGGGACGGCCGGACTCCAATGCGGCGACAGCGAGTTCGCGCTGGTCTTCAGGGAGCGGTTCGGGCTCCGGCAGCGGATCACCGGCCATCGCCGCACGGCAACGGCCTACGAGATCCGCGATGAGCGCTGCCTTCCAGTCAGTCCAGACACCGTGTCCCGTAGCCAAGGAGTCGGCTTCAGCCAACGCGTGCAACAGCTCCAACAGGACGGCGTTGCCTTCGAGCGTCTCCACGACGCGGTGCACAGTCGCCGGGTCTTCGACATCGCGACGCGTCGCGGTGTGTGGAAGCAACAAGTGGTGTCGCACAGCGTCGGAGACGAGCTTGACGTCGTTGGGCCACAGACCGACGCGTTCGGCGACCTGTGTCGCCAGTGCAGCACCGACGATGGAGTGGTCGGAGTGCTCGGGATCGCGACGGCCGATCGTGATGCCCTTGCCGAGGTCGTGCACCAAAGCTATGAGCAGCAAGAGGTCTGGCCGAGACACACGCGTGGCCAGGCGCGCCGCGTGCACCACGGTCTGCACAAGGTGGCGGTCCACGGTCCACATGTGCGCGGCGTCGCGCGGCGGGAGATCTCGGACCGAGCCCCACTCCGGGATGAGCCGGCCCCACAGGCCCGTGCGGTCGAGCGCTTCGACAACGTCTACAAGGCCGCGGCCGCAGTTCAGCAACGACAGCAGCTCTTCACGCGCTTCGCGGGGCCACGGCTTGCGTAGTTCTGGCGCGGAGTCCGCGAGCTTGGCGAGGGTGCCCGCGGAGATCGGACTGTTGGTACGCGCCGCCGCTGCGGCTACTCGCAGCAGCAGCGCGGGATCGCGGTGGGGTGTCGCGTCTCTTGCAAGCGCGACTTCTCCTCCGTGCAGCACCACGCCCTCGTCCAGCGGCCTACGCGCGGGGCGACGCTGCCACGACGTAAGGACGCCGAGGGTGCGCTTCGGCGCCGCTGCACGCGCGGTACGCAGCGCGACTTCAAGCGCGAAGCTCACCGTGCGCCCTGCACTCGAAATCGCGCGCGCGAGCTCGAAGCGGTCTGCCATGCCCAACGCGGACGCGACGTCGTCGCCGTCCTGTGCGCGTAGGACGTCCTGCGGGCGCGCGCTGATGCGGTGCAGCTCTGTGCGCGCGTCGAGCAACAGCGCGCGGGCGCCGGACACATCGGCGGCGGGACGGTCGACGACCTGGGCCGCAGCGAGCGCGTCGAGCAGGTGGAGGTCGCGCAGGCCGCCCTTGCCGTGCTTGAGGTCAGGCTCGACGCGGTGGGAGATCTCGCCGCTGCGGTACCACCGCTCCGCCGCGGACTCGACGAGCTCGTCGAGCCTGCCGCGGATGCCCGAGCGCCACGCCTGCCGGGCAGTGCTGAACAGTCGCTGCGTGACCTCCTGGTCCCCGGCGATGTGCCGGATTTCCAGCAGCCCCAACGCCACCCGGAGGTCGGTCCCGGCGGTGCGCTTGGCCTCGGCGATCGTGCGCACGGAGTGGTCGAGGCCGATTCCGGAGTCCCACAGCGGGTACCAGACGCGGTCGGCCAGCTCGCCGATGTCCGACCGTCCACTGTGGATGATGATCAGGTCGAGGTCGGAGCGCGGGGTCAGCTCCCGCCTGCCCAGCGCGCCGACCGCGACCAGCGCCGTACCGCCGCCGGGCCCACCGAGCCCGGCCGAGCCCGCGTGCGCCGTCAGCCAGAAGTCGTGCAGGTCGACCAGGGCGGTGCGCAGCTCATCAGGCGCCAGCCTGCGTTGCCCGGGTGCCGGGGTGAACAGCAGTCCCCTCGCGCGAACCAGGTCCTCAGCGGCTCCACCGCTCACGGTCGTCATCTCCCCCGCCACCCCTCAACAGAGCAGCGGGTGCGCCCCGGTGTTCGGAGCGCACCCGCGCGGCTTGCTTAAAGCGCGTCGTTGCCGCGTTCGCCGGTGCGGACGCGAACCAGGGTTTCGACGGGGGTCACCCAGACCTTGCCGTCGCCGATCTTCCCGGTGCGCGCCGCCTCCACGACCGCGTCCACGACCTTGCCCGCGACCTCGTCGTCGACCAGCACCTCGACGCGGACCTTGGGCACGAAGTCGACGGCGTACTCCGCGCCGCGGTAGACCTCGGTGTGGCCCTTCTGCCTGCCGTAGCCCTGCACCTCGCTGACGGTCATACCGAGCACGCCGAGCTGTTCCAGCGCGTTCTTGACGTCGTCGAGGGTGAACGGCTTGACGATGGCGGTCACCAGCTTCATGGCTTGCTCTCCTCAAGGGCCGGGGAGGACTTGGTGGTCACGCTGGCGGCCCGGCCGGAACCACGGCCGCCGAAGGAGACCAGCTCGTAGGCGCTCTCCGCGTGCTCGGACTCGTCGATCCCGGTGACCTCGGCCTCGGCGTTGACGCGGAAGCCGACGGTGTACTTGATCGCCAGGCCGATCAGCAGGCTGAGCACGAAGGAGTAGGCCAGCACCGCGCCCGCGCCGATCGCCTGCTTGCCGAGCTGGTCGAAGCCGCCACCGTAGAACAGCCCGTCGATCCCGGCCGGGGCGGACTTGGAGGCGAACAGGCCGATCAGCAGGGTGCCCGCGAGGCCGCCGACCAGGTGCACGCCGACCACGTCGAGCGAGTCGTCGTAGCCCAGCTTGTACTTCAGCGGGACGGCGAGGGCGCACAGCACGGCGGCGATGAAGCCCACCGCGATGGAGCCGAGCGGCGTCACGGAGTTGGCGGCCGGGGTGATCGCGACCAGGCCCGCGACGATGCCGGAGGCGGCACCGAGCGTGGTGGCGTGGCCGTCCCGGATGCGCTCCACGACCAACCAGCCCAGTGTCGCGGCGGCGGTGGCGACCAGGGTGTTGATGAAGGCGACCCCGGCGGTGCCGTTGGCGGCGACGGCCGAACCGGCGTTGAAGCCGAACCAGCCGAACCACAGCAGACCGGCGCCGAGCACCACCAGCGGCAGGTTGTGCGGCTTCATCGGCTCCTTCGGCCAGCCCTTGCGCTTGCCGAGCACCAGTGCGAGGGCGAGTGCGGCGGCCCCGGCGTTGACGTGCACCGCCGTGCCGCCCGCGAAGTCAAGCGCGCCAAGGGTGTTGGCGATCCAGCCGCCCGGGTCCACGACGTTGCCCGCCGCGTCCTTGCCGTCGAAGTCGAACACCCAGTGCGCCACCGGGAAGTACACGACGATCGACCACACGGCGGCGAACAGCAGCCACGGGCCGAAGCGGGCGCGGTCGGCGATGGCTCCGGAGATCAGCGCGACGGTGATGATGGCGAACATCGCCTGGAAGGCCACGAACGCGGTGGTGGGGATCGTGCCGAACAACGAGTCGGCGCCGAGCAGTCCCTCCAACCCGAAGAACTCGAACGGCTTGCCGAGAAGGCCGCCGCCGACATCGGTGCCGAAGACCGTGGAGTAACCGATGAGCACCCACAGCACGCCGACGACGGCAATGCTGCCGAGGCTCATCATGAGCATGTTCAGTACGCTCTTCGCGCGCACCATGCCGCCGTAGAAGAACGCGAGCCCTGGTGTCATGAGCAGCACCAACGCGGCGCTGATCAACACCCAGGCGGTGTCGCCGGAGTTCATAGGTAGTCCTTCCGATGCCTGCCCCATTCGCATGAGCAGCATCGGAAGGCGGTGTTTCACGCGGCGACGCGCAACGTTTCCCCAGAGTGAACTGTCAGCCCTCTTCTGTTACGTCCACGTTGCGCGCCGCGCCGTGTTCTTCCCTTCCCCGCGCAATCCCACCGCAACCTCACCGCTCGCCCCCGCCTGATGTGAACGGCGCCGAGCCGCATCGGCCCACGGTAAAGTCGTGCCATGCACGTCACGCGCCCCGCCGCCCCCATCCCGGGCCGACGTAGCTAGAGATCTCCCGTTTCGTACTCATAGCGGGATTTGGGAGCGCTCTCTTTCCGGCTAAGAGTACGAAACGGGAGAAAAGGCGGGTGCGTGGTCGCGGGCCCACTGGGCGAACGTGCGGCCGGGCCTGCCGATGATCGCTTCGAGAGAGACCGGGGGCGGCGGAGTGTCCACCCATTCGACGAAGTAGTCGAGGATGTGGTCGGCGACCTCCTCCGGGAACCCGTTGGTGATCATGTCCGCCCGCGCCTCGTCGTGGCCGACCTCCTCGATCTTGACCTCGCGACCCACGGCCTCGCCGATCAGCCGGATCTGCTCGCGATGGGTCAGCGCCTCGGGTCCCCGGATCACGTGCGTGCGGCCGTGGTGCCCGTCGCCGGTCAGGGCCGCCACCGCGACGTCGGCGATGTCCTCCTCGTGCACCGGAACACCGGCGATGTCCGGGTACGCCTCGCGCACCGGCTCGCCCGCGCGGATGGCCGGACCCCAGATGTCGATCTTGTTCACCGCGAACTCGCCGGGCCGCATGATCGTCCACTCCAGCCCGGACTCGCGGATCTTCCCCTCCAGCAGCTCGTCCGGGGTGCCATCAGAGGAGAGGAGCACGATCCGCCGCACCCCGGCGCGGACCGCGAGTTCCACCACCTCGCTCTGGTCCCCCCAGTTGATGAACAGCTGGACGGCGGAGACCCCGTCGAAGGCCGCCGCCAGGGTCCTCGCGTCGGACAGGTCACCGACCGCCTTCTCCACCCCGGCCGGGAGGACCGCGTCGGGGTTGCGGGTCAGGCCACGAACCGGCACGCCCGCCGAAGCGAGCCGCCGCACCACGATGCCGCCGACGTTGCCGGTCGCCCCGGCCACCAGAACGGTCACGTTCTCTCCTTCTCTCGGTTGCTCAAACTTGAGGCTACTCAAACTTGAGCACCGCATACAAGGCAGATGGCACGGATTCGTTCTCGTCAAGGTCACGCCGGGGTCGGGTTGTCCCAGACCTTCGCGCCGCCGAACACGTGGCCCGGCTCCCCGGCCATCACGTACGCGCCCGCCCGCAATCGCTCCACCAGGTCACGGGTCCACTCCACGCCTCGGTCGGCCGCGTGCACCCAGAGCCCGCACAGCTCGCGGAAGTGCTCGGGAGACTCCCCGCCACCCGCCCGCGCGGTGAACCGGGCCTTCTCCTCGCGCTCCTGCTCCAGCGCCTCGATCCGCAGCAGCAGCAACGAGATCGCCTCTTCGCGGGTCAGCGCGGGCAACAGCGCCACCCCGGCGACGAGCAGGTCGGGACGGTGTTCCGGCGTCCGCAGCGCCTCGCGCAGCATCTCCAGGAACTCCTCCTCGCCCTTGTCGGTGAGGAAGTAGTCGACCCGCCCCGGCCACTCGGCGACGTCCACGTGGTCGAGCAGTCCGTCTTTGTCGAGCTGGCGCAGCGCGTGGTAGAGCGAGCCCCACTTGACGTTGGCCCACTCCTCGGCACCCCACGAGACCAGCTCGTTGCGCACCAGGTACCCGTGCGCCCGCCCGTAGGCCCGGACGACACCCAGGACAAGCAGTCGCGTCGCGGACATGTCAGCGCAGCAGTGCGTCGACGAACGCCCCCGGCTCGAACGGCGCGAGGTCGTCAGCGCCCTCGCCGAGGCCGACCAGCTTCACCGGCACGCCCAGCTCGCGCTGCACCTGGAAGACGATGCCGCCCTTCGCGGTGCCGTCGAGCTTGGTCAGCACCACCCCGGTGACGTCGACGACCTCGGAGAACACCCGCGCCTGGGTCAGGCCGTTCTGGCCGGTCGTGGCGTCGAGCACGAGCAGCACCTCGTCCACCTCGGCCTGCTTGGACACCACGCGCTTGACCTTGCCCAGCTCGTCCATCAGGCCGGTCTTGGTGTGCAGGCGCCCGGCGGTGTCGACGAGGACCGCGTCGACCTTGGCCTCGATGCCGCGCTTCACCGCGTCGAAGGCGACGGCGGCCGGATCCGCGCCTTCGGCTCCGCGCACCACCTCGGCGCCCGCGCGCTCACCCCAGGTCGCCAGCTGCTCCGCCGCCGCGGCGCGGAAGGTGTCCGCCGCGCCGAGCAGGACCGTGCGGCCGTCCGCGACGAGAACCCGGCTGAGCTTGCCCGTCGTGGTGGTCTTGCCGGTGCCGTTCACGCCGACGACGAGCACCACTGCGGGGCGGCCGTCGTGCGGCAGCGCGCGCACCGCGCGGTCCATCTCCGGGTGCAGCGCGTCGACCAGTACCTCGCGCAGCAGGCCGCGGACCTCGTCGGAGGTGCGCACGCCCTGCGCGGTGATCTCCTTGCGCAGCCGCTCGATGATCTCGTTCGCGGTGGTCGAGCCGAGGTCGGCCAGCAGGAGCGTGTCCTCGATGTCGGTCCACGAGTCCTCGTCGAGATCGCCCGCGCCGAGCAGGCCGAGCAGGCTCTGCCCCAGGGTCGAACGGGACCTGGACAGCCGCCCGCGCAGCCGCTCCATCCGCCCAGCGGTCGGCTCGATCTCGTCGACGACCGGCTCGGGCGCCGTCTCCTGCTCGGGCAGCTGAACGTCGACGATGCCGCGACGCGGCGTGTCCCTCGGAACGGACGCGTCGTCGCCGACGCCAGGCTGCCCGTCGGTCTCCGTGCGGTCGGCGACCGGGTGCTTCTCCACGGTGCCCGAGGAGAAGCCGATGCCGCCCGCCGTCTTGTACGTGTCCTTGCCGGTGACCGGCGGCGCGCCCCCGGGGCGGTCCTCGGTCAGGCTCACCCGCCGTCGCCTGGCCAGCACGAGTCCGGTGACCAGCGCGATGACGAGCACCGCGAGGACGACGAGGGAAATCCAGATCAACGGCCCGGTCCAGAACGACGGCTCGACGGGCACGGGCTCAGTGGGCGCGGACTCAACAGGCACGTCGCTATCCTCGCACTCCCGCGTGGACAGCTTCACAACCTGGCCTCAAAGCTGGCCAGGTGCTTGCGAAAAGATTCACCATGGTTTAGACCTTTTTCCGTGAAATCTTGGCGGGTGCTCGGGCTGATCTCCGGCACGTCGATGGACGGCATCGACGTGGCGGTGGCCGAGTTCTGCCTGCGCGAGGACGCGCCGGGCGGCCCGGTGGTCGAGCTGCTCCCCCTGGGCAGCCGCGAGATCGCCTACCCCGAGCAGCTGCGCCGCGACCTGGTCGCCGCACTGCCGCCCGCGGAGTGCTCGGCCGAGCGGCTCTGCGTGCTGGACACGCTCGTCGGGCAGGCCTTCGCCGACGCCGCGCGCAAGGGCATCGCGGAGGTGGGCTGCGGTGAGGTCGACCTGATCGCCTCGCTCGGCCAGACCATCTACCACTGGGTGGACGGTCGCACCTGCAAGGGAACGCTCCAGCTCGGGCAGCCCGCGTGGATCGCGGAGGCGACCGGCGCCCCGGTGGTCGCCGACCTCCGCGTGCGCGACGTCGCCGCGGGCGGGCACGGCGCGCCGCTGGCGAGCCTGCTCGACGCGCTCTGGCTCGCACCGACGTCCGACGACGTGGCGGTCGCGCTGAACATCGGCGGGATCGCCAACATCACCGTGGTCGGCGGGACACATGCCCCGCTGGCTTACGACACAGGTCCGGGTAACGCTCTGCTGGACGCCGCCTGCCGCCTCGCCGCGGACAGCCGGATCCAGTACGACGAGGGGGGTCGGCTCGCCGCCAACGGCTCCCCTCACCCGGACCTGCTGTCCCGCCTGCTGGCCGACCCGTACTACGCGGCGGCGCCGCCGAAGTCGACCGGCAAGGAGCACTTCCACGCCGACTACCTGCGCACCGCGCTGGACGGCCTGCCGGACATCGCGCTGCCGGACCTGCTGGCCACGCTCGTCGAGCTGACCGCGATCACGGTCGCCGACGCGTGCCGGGGGCACGGCGCCGACCGCGTGGTGGCCTCCGGCGGCGGCGTGCGCAACGCGACGCTGATGGCCGCGCTCGACCGCCACCTCGGCGCCACCGAGCTGGCCACCAGCGAGTCGTTCGGCCTCGCCGCGGACGCCAAGGAGGCGTACCTGACCGCGCTGCTGGGCTTCCTCACCTGGCACGGTCTGCCCGCGAACCTGCCGACCGCGACCGGGGCGAGCGGGCCCCGCGTGCTCGGCTCGATCACCCCGGGCAGGCAGGCGCTCCAGCTACCGGAGCCCGCGACGACACCGCCGAGGCGGCTGCGAGTGCTCCAACTCGCCGACCAGACGCCGATGCCGCGCCTCGGCTGAGCAGTCCCCCGCACGTGTCACGTCCCCGGAGTCCGCAGGAGAGGCCATGCACGCTCTCGATCTGATCATCGTCGCGGCGTTCCTGATCGGTATGCCGCTGCTCGGAGTGCTCTTCGGAGGGCGGCAACGCTCCTCGAAGGACTACTTCGTCAGCGACAAACCCATGTCCTGGTGGGTGGTCTGCCTCTCGGTGGTCTCCGCCGAGACCAGCGCGCTCACCGTGATCAGCGTGCCAACGGTCGCGTACCTGGGCACGTTCACCTTCCTCCAGCTGGCCATCGGCTACCTGCTCGGGCGCATCGTGGTCGCGTTCGTGCTGCTGCCGAAGTACATGAGCGGCAACCTCGTCACCGCATACGCCTACCTTGGCAAGCGGTTCGGCTCGAAGCTGCAGAGCACGGCATCGGTGACGTTCCTGTTCACCCGCCTGCTCGCCGACGGCCTGCGGCTGTTCGCCACCGCGATCCCGATCAAGGTGCTGCTCGCCGCCTACGACATCCACGCCCCGTACTGGGCGATCTGCCTGGTCACCGGCATCGGCATGCTGGTGTTCAGCTACATCGGCGGCGTGCGCGCGGTGGTCTGGGTGGACGCGGTGCAGCTCGGCGTCTACATCATCGGCGGCCTCGCGGTGATCGCCGTGCTCGCGGGCAAGCTCCCCGAGGGCTGGCTCGGCCAGGCGTTCGAGGCGGGCAAGTTCCAGATCTTCGACACCGGCGCGGACATCCTCACCAGCCCGTACGCGATCGTCACCGCGGTGCTCGGCGGCGCCGTGCTGTCCATGGCCTCGCACGGTTCCGACCAGCTGATCGTGCAGCGGCTGATGTCCTGCAAGAACCTCAAGGACAGCCGCAGGGCGCTGATCGGCTCCGGCGTGATCGTGTTCTTCCAGTTCGGCCTGTTCCTGTTCATCGGCGTGATGATCTGGGCGCTGTTCAAGGGCGCCACCCCGGCGTCGATGGGCATGGCCGCCAGCGACGAGCTGTTCCCGCACGTGATCATCAACGTGCTGCCGCCGGGCGTCTCCGGCTTCATGCTGGCCAGCATCCTGGCCGCGGCGATGAGCTCCTCGCTCAACGCGCTGGCCTCCTCCACCGTCACCGACGTGATCCAGAAGGTCTCCAAGCGCACCTTCACCGACGCGGAGATCCTGCGCCAGGGCAAGATCTGGACCGTGGTCTGGGCGGGCCTGCTGATCGGCTTCGCCTCGATGTTCACCAGCAAGAACAACCCGATCGTCGAACAGGGCCTGTCGATCACCGGCTACACCTACGGCGCGCTGCTCGGCGCGTTCCTGCTCGGCCTGATCTTCAAGAAGGCCCGGCAGACCGACGCCCTGGTGGCGTTCGTGGTGACCGTGCTCGGCATGGCCACGATCATCCTCACGGTGAAGTTCCCGGTCGGCGCCAAGGAACTCGCGCTGGCCTACCCGTGGTACCCGCCGCTCGGCGTGCTGATCACCCTCGTCGTCGGTGGGTTGTTGTCCCTGCGGCACAGCACGAACGCGCCGGAGGCGGTGGAGGCCGAACTCCCGGTCAAGTAGCCCGTACGGCCGATGCCGGGCACGCGCTGGAATGGCGAGCGCGTGCCCGGCATTGCATGCTCCACTCGCAGCGGTTCGCGGCGAGAGGAGCACCCATGGATGTCGTGGTCACCGAGGTGGCAACCCGCACCCGGTTCGAAGCCCGCGTCGGCGATGCGCTCGCCGGACACCTGGAGTACGCCCGGCTCGGCGGCAAGATCCTGTTGACGCACACCGAGGTCGAGTCCGCGTTCGAAGGTCAGGGCGTCGGCGGCGAGCTGGCGAAGGCGGCGCTGGAGTCCGCACGCGTCAACGGGCTGATCGTCCGTCCACTGTGTCCGTTCGTGGCGGGATGGGTCCGCCGCCACGCGGACTACGTCGCCCTGGTCGACCCGATCGACCGCATGCGCGTCATGGCCGCGGCCAAGGTCGACTAGCCGGTTCTCCGGTCTTCAAGTACCCCCTACCCCCGCTCCAGCGATCGCCAACCACCACGAACCCCATCGAGGCGCGGGGTGCGTCGCGGTTGAAGACGCTCGGGGCGGGGGTTCGGGGGTCTTGAAGACGCCCCAACCACGCGGGGTCGCGGACCTCGCGCTAGAGCAGGAGCGCGGCGAAGACCGCCAAGGTGATCGCGATGATGGCCACGATCACCAGTGGCGCGGCGAAGACCGGCCAGAGCGCTCGCAGGCCACCCGTGCGGGGGCGGGTGGTGGCCAGCGCCCCCGGTCCGGAGGAGGTCCACGGCGGCGCGTAGAACAGCTCCGCGCTACCACCGGCGGGCACCAGCACGATGGTGCGGGCCTCCCCGTAGACCGTCTCCTCGTGCTCGCCCTCTCCCAGGAAGTCCGCCTCGGCCTGGCTGACCGCCGCCGAGACCTCGTAGGAGCCCTCCGGCAGCTCGAACGTGGCGGTCCCGCCCCATTCGGCCAGCTGTCCGCGGTCGGCGACGAGCACCTTGGCACCAGACGTGTCGTTCGGCAGCTCGCGCTGAAGGCGGCGGTGGTAGGTGGCGTGCACGATCAGCATCCCGCTCTCCGCGCTCACGCCGCCAAGCCTACGGCGTGGTGATCTTGGCTTGTTGTCTAGCCTCCAGGACGGCGTTGGACGCGTGCCAGCCGCCCAGGCCGCTCACCCCGCCGCCGCGCCTCGTGCCCGCTCCGGCCAGCATGATCCGGCTCGTCCCGGAAACCTCTACGCCCCAACGCTGCGCGGGGGTGTCGGCGGGCTCGTCGTCGTCGAGCCACGGCCAGTCCAGGTCGCCGTGGAAGATGTGCCCGCCCGGCATGCCGAGGTCGCGCTCCAGGTCCAGCGGCGACTCCGCGGCCAGGCACGGCTTCCCGTCCGCGTCCAGGGCGAGGCAGTCCGCCAGCGGCTCGGCCAGGTGGCCTTGCAGGGCCGCGACGGCCGCTTCGGTCGCCCGCTCCCGCGCACCGTCCACTGTGAACAGACGAGCGGGCGCGTGCAGCCCGAACAGCGTGAGCGTGTGGTACCCGCGCTCGGCCAACCCGCCCAGGATGCTCGAATCGGTCAGCGAGTGGCAGTACACCTCGCACGGCAGCGGGTCGGACAACGCGCCCTCCTGCGCGAGGCGATAGGCCCGCTCCAGGTCCGCGTACCCCTCTTCCAGGTGCAGCGTGCCCGCGAAGGCCACCCGGGGATCGACACCGCTGCGCAGCCGGGGCAGCCGCTTGAGGAGCATGTTCACCTTGAGCTGGCTGCCTTCCGGCTTCTCCGCGTCCCTGCCGAGCAACTGGTCCACAGTGGACGGAGCGACCGCGCACAGCACCCACCGCGCCGAGGTGGACCCGGCCTCGGTCACCACCTCGACGTGGTCCCCGTGCTCGTGCAGGGCCAGCACCGGCGTCGACGTCGACACCTTGACGCCGGCCTCGGCCGCCGCGAGTTCGAGCGCGTCGGCCAGCGCCCCCATCCCGCCGACCGGCACCCGCCACTCACCGGTGCCGTTGCCGATCACGTGGTAGGCGAAGCAGCGGTTGGCCGCGGAGTCGTGCAGCGACGCGTTGGTCCCGATCAGCCCGTCCGTGGCCACCACACCGCGCACCAGGTCGTCGGCGAACTCGCGCTCCAGGACCTCGCCGAGCGGCCGCTCGACCAGATCGTCCCAAGTGGACGGATCGACCTCGGCGCGCAGTTCGGAGCGCCTCCGCAGCGGGCCGAGCAGCGACGGCCCGAGAGCTCCACCGAACGCGGAAACCCGGTCGTAGAAGGAGGTCCACGCGCGCCACGCCTCGCCCGAACCGGTCAACTCCGCGAAGGACGCCTCCGTCGCCGCGCCCGGCTCGCGCTCGACGAGCAACCCCGTCGCCCGGCCGTCGCGAACGGTCGGCGTGTAGGAGGACACCGCGCGCGACCGCAACGCCAGCGGCAGGCCCAGCTCCGCGGCGAGCGCGTCCGGGAACAGGCTCACCAGGTACGAGTACTTGGACAGCCGCGCGGGCAGGCCCGGGAACACCCGCTTGCCGACCGAGGCGCCGCCCAGGTGCTCCGCGCGCTCCAGCAGCCGCACCGACAACCCGGCCCTGGCCAGCAGGATCGAGGCGATCAGGCCGTTGTGCCCACCACCGACAACCACGACGTCATCGTCACAGCGCATCCGCCGATCCTCACCGACGCGGGCGGAGTCGGGCCAGGACCAGTCGGGGCACACTTACATCAGAACATTGAGCAGGATCACCAGGATCGGCTTCGGAAGAACAGGAACCGGTTCATCGGGTTGAACGAGGTCTCCACGCGCAGGCACCCGAATCCCGGCTGCTGGTACGTGCGCCACAAAGCAATGGGCCCGGCGCGCAGAAGTCGCACCGGGCCCACTCGTGAATCGCGTTACGCCTTGAACGGCTCCAGGCAGAGGAAGTTGCCCTTGCCGTCCTTGGGGCCTTCCCAGTACAGCGCCTCCGCGGTCGGGAACGGCTCGCAGATCGCGCCGCCCTCTCCGCCCTCGGTCTGGAGCTTGTCCTCGATCCGGCCGACGATCTTGTAGCTCGCGCCCGACCCGCACTCGGCCTTCTTGATGCTGTCGGCGTCGTTGATGTTGCCGGAGAGGCAGTCGCCGACCTTCGAGGTGCTTCCCACCGAAGTGAAGTAGCTGTAGGCGCCGAAACCGATCACGGCGACCGGGATCAGAATCGCGATGATCAGCTTCGCCGGCGACCGCTTCTTCTTCGCGGGCTGCTCGGTCTGCTGCTCGGTGGGTTCCGGCATGTTCTCAGGAGTGCTCACTGGGCTTCTTTCCAAGAGATGTGAGATCCGCGTCAAGCGGGCGCTCATCATGCACGGAAAAGGACACGAACGGAACTGCTTTCAAAGGTGTGTTACGAACTCGGTGTCACGGGTGGTACGGCTCCAGGCAGAGCAGGTTCCCCGAGGACTCGTCGCCCTCCCAGTACGTGACCGCGGTCGTGGGGAACCGCTCGCACGGCCGGGTCTCGCCGATCTCGTCCTTCTTCTTGCCCTCCAGCCGCCCGACCACGCGGTAGTCGGCCGTCTCGCCGCACGCCACCTTGGCCATCGGCGCGTCGGCGGTCGCGCCGTCGCGCAGGCAGTCACCGACCTTCGCGGTGCTCGCCGAGCTGGCGTAGAGGTACACGCCGACGCCGATCACCAGCAACGGCACGACGATCGCGACGATCAGCTTCAGCGGCGAACGCCGAGGCGCGTCCTGCGGAGTGTCCACTCCGGTCTCTCCCTGGGGTGCGGTGGGGCGTCAGTCGGCGGCGGGCGCGGCGGCGGGCCGCTGCAACCGCTGCGAGATCACCTGGGTGATGCCGTCGCCGCGCATGGTCACGCCGTAGAGCGCGTCGGCGATCTCCATCGTCGGCTTCTGGTGGGTGATCACGATCAGCTGCGACTTCTCCCGCAGCTGCTCGAACAGGCCGATCAGCCTGCGCAGGTTGGTGTCGTCCAGCGCGGCCTCGACCTCGTCCATCACGTAGAACGGCGAGGGGCGGGCGCGGAAGATCGCCACCAGCATGGCGACCGCGGTCAGCGACTTCTCGCCGCCGGAGAGCAGCGACAGCCGCTTGACCTTCTTACCGGGCGGGCGCGCCTCCACCTCGACGCCCGTGGTGAGCAGGTCGTCCGGATCGGTGAGCAGCAGCCTGCCCTCGCCGCCGGGGAACACGGTCTTGAAGACCGTCTCGAACTCGCGCGCCACGTCCTCGTAGGCCGAGGTGAAGACCTCCAGGATCTTGTCGTCGACCTCCTTGACCACGGTCAGCAGGTCGCGGCGGGTGTCCTTGATGTCCTCCAGCTGCGTGGAGAGGAACTTGTAGCGCTCCTCCAGCGCGGCGAACTCCTCCAGCGCCAGCGGGTTGACCTTGCCCAGCAGCGCCAGGTCCTTCTCCGCGCGCTTGGCCCTGCGCTCCTGGGTGGAGCGGTCGAAGGGCAGCGGCGGGGGCGGGCTGACGTCCTCGCCGCGCTCCTTGGCCGCCTCGTACTCGGCCACCTCGGGCGCGCTCGGCGGGACCGGCACCATCGGCCCGTACTCCTCGACCAGGTCGTCGAGGCCGATGCCGAAGTCCTCGGTGATCTTGGATTCCAGCTGCTCGATGCGCAGCCGCTGCTCGGCCCGCAGCACCTCGTCCCGGTGCACGGCGTCGACCAGCTTCTCCAGCTCGCCGGCGAGCTCGCGGACCCGGCTGCGCACCTTGTTCAGCGCGGACTCGCGCTCGGTGCGCCGCGACTGCGCCTCGTCCCGCTCGGTCGCGGCCCGCGTCAACGACAGCGCGATCCGCTCCAGCGCCGTCTCACCGCCGCGCACCACGGCTTCGGCGACCGTGGCGCTGCGCACCCGCGCCGCCCGCGCTCGCTCGGCCCGCTCGCGCGCCTCGCGCTCGTTGCGCGCGGCCCGTCGCAGCTGGTCGGCCTTGCCCAGCAGCGCGCGGGCCCGCTCCTCGGAGGTCCGCAGCACCAGCCGCGCCTCGACCTCCTCCTGCCGCGAGGCGGCCAGCTGCGTGGCGATCTCGTCCCGGCGCTGGGTGTCCGGCTCCTCGTCGTAGACCTGCTCGGACTCGGCGGCGAGCAACCGCTCCTCCAGCTCGGAGAGCTTGGTCAGCGCCTCCTCGCGGGCGAGCTCGACCTTCTGCCGCTGCGCGGCGAGGCGCTCCGCCTCCGCCTGCGCGGCGCTCGCGGCCTTCGCCATCCGGGACAGCCGCTCGGAGCTGCGCGCCCGCTGCACCCGGGAGTCGTTGACCTGTTCCTGGACCTCGGCGACCGCCGCGCGACGCACCTTCTCGTCCTCGCGGGCGCCCTGCAACGCGGCGCCGTAGTGCTCCAGCGCGCGCTCGGCCTCGGTGAGCTTGTCCCGCGCCTCGTCGACCGCGGCCTGCACCTCGATGACGCTCTGGCTGCGCCCGGATCCGCCGACTGCCCAGTCCGCGCCGAGCACGTCGCCCTCGACGGTGGCCGCGCGCACCCCGGGGAAGCGCTCCACCAGCGCCCGCGCGGCGGGAAGGTCGTCGACGACGGCAAGGCGGTCCAGTGCGCGGGTCAGCGCGGGGCGCAACGCCTGCGGGGCCTGCACCAGGTCCACCGCCCAGCGCGCGCCCATCGGCAGCACCGGCCAGCCGGAGCGCTCCGGCTGGGCCCCGCCACCGATCAGCATCCCGGCGCGCCCGGCATCGGATGTGCGCAGAAGGTCAAGCGCCGCAACGGCATCCGAGGGCGCGGCGACCGCGACCGCGTCGGCGATGGCGCCCAAGGCTGCGGCCAGCGCGACCTCGGCGCCCGGCTCCACGGTCATCAGCGCGGCGACCGAGCCGAGCAGGCCGGGCAGCTTCCCCGCCGAGGCCAGCAGCGCGCCCGCGCCGTCCTTGCGGTTCAGGCCAAGGGAGAGCGCGTCGACGCGGGCCTTCCAGGAGGCGATCTCCCGCTCGGCCTTGCGCTCGGCGGCGACCAGCTCCTCCACCCGCGCCCGCGCCTGGCGGTGCTCCTCGACCGCGGCGTCCTTGCGCCCGGCGAGCCCGGTGTCGGCGTCCTCCTCGACCCCGGTCTCCGCCCGCGTCTCCTCGAACTCCAGCTGGGCGTGCTCGGCGCGATCCCTGGCCTCGGCGAGCGCCACGGACATGCGCTCGATCTCCTCGGCGGTCGCGCCGGTCTTGCTGCGCAGCGCCTCCACCTGGCCGCCCAGCCGGGCGAGGCCCTCGCGGCGGTCGGCGACGGCGCGCACGGCGGCCATGTGCTCACGCTCGGCCGCCTTGAGCTCCTGCTCCAGCTCCGAACGCGTCTCCAGCGCCGTGGACAGCAGCATCCTGGCCTGTTCGACGCCTTCCTGGAGCTCCAGCTCCTGCTCGGCGACCTCTTCGGCCTCGCGCTCCATCTCCTCCGGGTCCCGCCCGCCGCGGTGCTGCTCCAGCGGGGCGGTCAGGTGGCGGGCGCGCTCCTGGGCCAGCCGCACGGTGCCGCGCAGCCGCTCCTCCAGCGCGGAGAGCCGGTACCAGGTCTCCTGCGCGGCGGCCAGCAGCGGCGCGTCCTGGGCGAGGTTCTCCTCCAGCTCCGACTGCTCGTTCTGGGCGAACTGGAGCGCCCGCTCCACCTCGGTGCGCCGTGCCCGCGCCTGGGCCTCGTCGGCCTGGTCCTTCGCCAGCTCCGAACGCGCGTTGACCAGGTCGTCGGCGTAGATCCGCAGGCGGGCGTCGCGCAGGTCGGCCTGCACGGTCTGGGCCTTGCGGGCGATCTCGGCCTGCTTGCCGAGCGGCTTGAGCTGGCGGCGCAGTTCGGCGGTGAGGTCGGTGAGCCGGGTCAGGTTGGCCTGCATCGCGTCGAGCTTGCGCAGCGCCTTTTCCTTGCGCTTGCGGTGCTTGAGCACACCGGCGGCCTCCTCGATGAAGGCGCGCCGCTCCTCCGGCTTGGACTGCAGGATCTCGGCGAGGCGGCCCTGACCGACGATCACGTGCATCTCGCGGCCGATACCGGAGTCCGACAGCAGTTCCTGCACGTCGAGCAGGCGGCAGCTGTTGCCGTTGATCTCGTACTCGCTGGCGCCGTCGCGGAAGATCCGCCGGGTGATCGAGACCTCGGTGTAGTCGATCGGCAGCGCGCCGTCGGAGTTGTCGATGGTCAGCGTCACCTCGGCCCGGCCGAGCGGGGCCTTGCCGGTGGTGCCGGCGAAGATGACGTCCTCCATCTTGCCGCCGCGCAGCGCCTTGGCCGCCTGCTGGCCCATCACCCAGGCCAGGGCGTCGAGCACGTTGGACTTGCCGGAGCCGTTGGGGCCGACGACGCAGGTGATACCCGGTTCGAAGCGCAGGGTCGTCGCCGAGGCGAAGGACTTGAAGCCCTTCAGCGTCAGGCTCTTCAGGTGCACGTGCGCCCGCTTCCGTGTCTCGGCCCCGTCCGTGGCTTCCGCAGGAGGATAGCCGGAGGGCGTTCAAGATCCGGGCAGGCGCACGCGGTCAGCGCGCTACTCGCACCCTCGGGTAGGGCAGAAGCTCCGCGTCAGGGGCCGACCACCGCTCTCCGAAACGCTCCAGCAAGGTCACCACTTCGCGGAGTTCTTCACCCTTGCGAGTGACCTCGTAGGCCCAGGCCATGGTGGAGCGGTGCATCCGGGGGCGGCGCTCCAGGAAGCCGTACTCGATCATCCGCTGGAGCAGCTCCTTGGCCTCCTCCCGTCGCGGCCCCGCCGTGGCCAGCAGCTCCTGCTCGGTCTCGACCCCGCAGAAGACGTGCGCGAGGACGAGCAGGACCTCGAAGTCCCCGATCTCCTCCAGCGCGCGGGTGAGGGAGGCGGCAGCACCTGGCGGGTGCGACGTCGACATGCCTCAACTTTACTTGATCTTGCGGGGTGGTCCGGTCAGCGCTCGACGAAGGTGGTGAGGCCACCGCGCGCCGCCGACCAGCGCTCCACCACCGCCGTGACGGCTCCGGGGGCGTCCCCGGAGCGCAGCAGGCCGAGCAGCCGTTCGCAGTCGGCCCGCGCACCCTCCGCGGTGACCTCGACGCGGCCGTCCCGCAGGTTCGTCGCCGCCCCCACCAGCCCGGACTCCAGCGCGCGGGCCCGGGTCCACCAGCGGAAGCCGACACCCTGGACGCGGCCGTGCACCCACGCGGTCAGCCGCACGAAATCCCCTTCGCTGTCTCCCTCGCTCACCCGACCCATCCTGCCGAACGCGAAGGGCTACGACGACAACCGCGTACATCACCCGATAGTGGTACGGTCCCGCGCCGTGGCCGGACAGCGCGCACGTCGTTCCTCGCTCGTGCCCGGACTGGTCGCGGTGCTGGTCGGCGCCGTGGCGGCCGGGGCGACCTCCCTGCTCGGCGGGCAGGACTCGATCCTCCTCGCCGACAAGGGCTCCACCAGGGCGGTCGGCGCCCCCGGAGATCCAACCGGGCCCACCGGTACGAGCCCGCCGACGACCACGTCCCCGGTTCCGGGGACGACCGCCCCGACCACCACCGGCGGCCCTACCACGACCCCGCCGACGACTACTCCGAGTAAGCAACCCACGGAGTCCACCACGGCACCACCGCCCGAACAGCCGAGCCCGACCCCGTCGCGGCGCAGCACCCCCGCACCGCCACCCGTACCTTTGGGACCAGCGGCAAAAGTGGCGGAGCTGGTAAACCACGCCCGCGCCGAAGCGGGCTGTCCAGCCCTGCGAATCGATGAGCGGTTGGCAAATGCCGCCCAACGGCACAGCGCCGATATGGCGGAGCGTAACTACTTCTCGCACACCTCACCGGACGGCGCTTCGTTCGTCGACCGGGCGCGCGCGGCTGGGTATCCGCGGCCTGGCGGTGAAAACATCGCCAAGGGTCAACGTTCCGCCGAACAGGTCATGGAGTCGTGGATGCAGTCCTCCGGCCATCGCGCCAACATCTTGAACTGCCGGTTCACCGCACTGGGCATGGGCCTGGACACCCGCGGCTGGGTGTGGACGCAGGTGTTCGGCAGGTGAGCGCTGATCCGGTCGCACCGGTGAAGCAGGGCCAGCGCGTTCCGGGCACCGCCGTGCTCGGGGCGGTCGCGCTGGCAACGGCGACCCTGTTCGCCACCGTCGCCACCCTGGTCACCACCTCCGCCGCGGAGCAGGGCCGCACCTCCGGCGGCGGGGACACCGTTCAGGGCGACCGCGTCTCCGACGCACCGCCGGTCCCCGGCCAGACCACCACCACGACGCCGGGCCCCACCACCACGTCCGGCTCCTCGACGAGCAGTCCGTCCAGCACGACGATGCCGTCGACCACCTCCAGCAACGGCGTCCAGCCTCCCCCGGGCCCCGGCTTCCCTCCTCCCCCGCCGTCCAGCACCCAGCCGCCGCCGGTGACCACGACGACCTCGGCGAAGCCCATCCCCACAACAACGCCGCCGCCCTCCACCACCCCGTCCAGCCCGTCGCACACCACGAGCACCACCTGACCCCTTGGGGCAGAAGTGCGGGCGGCGCGGCGAACGCGGTGGGACGCTGGGGGCATGGAGTGGTTGACGTGCTTCCAGCGTGAGGCCGGGGCGTTCGAGGGCGCTGTGCGGCGGGCAGACGGGCAGGCCCCGATCGTGCCGAGCTGTCCACAGTGGACACTGACCGATCTCGTGCTCCACCTCGGTTACGTGCACCGCGTGGTGACGTCGATCGTGACCGAGCGGCTGACCGCCCCGCCCGATGTCCACGGGACGCAGTTCCGCGTGCGGCACCCCGACTGGCAACGCTGGCCGAGCCTGGACGAGGCGCCGAACCACGGCCCCCTGCCCGCCGGGCTGGCCGACTGGTTCGCGGAGGGCGCCGCCGCGCTTCACGACGTCTTCCGCGCGGACGCTCCGGACACACCCGTGTGGACGTGGACCGCGGACCAGACCGTCGGGTTCTGGATTCGGATGCAGACGACCGAGGCCGCGTTGCACCGGTGGGACGCGCAGAACGCGTTCGGTGACGCGTGGCCGATCGACGACGAGCACGCCGCGCTGGCCATCACCGAGCATTTCGAACTGCTCGTCCCCGCGTGGCGGCACATGCGGCCCGCCGAGGACGGAGCCGGTGAGCGCGTGCGCCTGACCGATGGCCGGCGCGGCTGGACCGTCGAGTTCACCGGCGACGAGGCGCGCTACGTGGACGCCCCCGCCCACGTGGAACTCGCGGGAACGGCCTCGGACCTCCTGTTGTTCCTCTGGAACCGCATCCCCGCGGATCACCTCGCCATCACCGGCGACCGCGCGGTCCTCGACCGCTACACCAAGATCGTCCCGCCCGTCTGACCCAGCGCGGGTTCCCCCGTCTTCAAGTCCCCCCAACCCCGCCCGGAAACGTCTCTAACCGCACCCAACCCCGGGGTTGGGGTCAGTGGGCGACCGCTGGGACCGGGGTCGGGGGTCCTTGAAGACCGGGCAACCTCATTCGCCGATCACGGGTGGGGCGACCATCGGCAGCTCACCGACGATGTCTTCGGTGATGTCGTACTTGCGCTCGTGTTCCTGGTCTTCCTCGCGCTGGCTGGTGCCGAGCGCGGGTTGCATGAACCCCGGCCGCGCTGCCGTTGTCGGCTTGACCGGGGACGGCGTCGGCCTCGGCGGGACCGGCTGGCTCGGCGTGCTCAACGGCCCACCCGCGCGCGGCACCAGGCCGCCGACCGCGGCACCCGAACCACCGGTCACTGCCGCGCCCGGCCCCGCGACCGAACTCAACCCGCCGACCTCACCCAGCTTCGGCGGCGGCGTGTACCCGGCCTGCTGCACCTCACCGAACCTGTTGTCCGGCACATCCAAACCGAGGTCACCACGCTGATCCGGAATCGGCGGCACCGTGACCCCACCGCCGTCGACGTTCTCACCGATGTTCTGACCCGCGCCGATATCCCCGCCCCTCGGCCGCGTGATCGCTCGACCACCACCACCGATCGGATCCGGACCAGGCTTCGGCCCACCCGGATTCCCACCATCGAAACGCGGCGGCTCGTCGTAATCCGGGACCGGCTTGTTCACCGCGTCCGCATACGCCTGCATCACCCGCGCCGCTTCCCGATGCGCCTCATTCGCCGCACCTTCGAGAACCTCCCGGTCCTCCTTCAGCTGGAAAAGGTCCCGCAACGCGTTGCTGTTGCCCAACTCCTCCAGCGACGGCACCTTCTTCGGCTCCGGCATCGAATTCCGCGCATGCACAAACGCGTTCATCTGATCGGCGACGCTCTGGCCCCGCCCGTGCGTGCTCCGGCACGCCGACGCCGTCCACGACCTCAGCGAGCTGATCTTCCCCGTCGCCCGCTCGGCAGCCTCGCCCTCCCAGACCGCGCCCAGCGCAGTCAGCGCGCTCGACAGGCTGTTGCTGGCCTCGCCGAGAGTCTCCATGAGCTTGGCCGTGTAGAGCATCGAAGCCAGATGCCCGTTAGGACCGGGCCCCGCGTGAAGCCCCTCGTACAGACTCTGGTGCGGGATAGCCATCCAGTTGCGGTTAACGTCCACGTCGTCCCCCCGTGTCGTTGTCGCTCGCATCAACCACGAGCGAGAAGATTGCCGAGCGCGAGTTCCGCGCCGCGCGTCGCCCGACGACAGACCTCTTCCTGCGTCAGCGGATTCTCATAGCGCCCTTGTTCAGTCGCCTGAACGCGGAGCACCTGCCCCTGGGCCACGCCCACGTTGACTCCACACGCCAAATTGCCGGGTCGGCCGTCTACATAAGCCTCGTAAGCCGAGAATCCCTGAACGCGAATGCTGCGAGTGTGAGCGGGAGTCTTGCCTGGCGCAAAAGCATCCATATCGCGATCAAGAAGCATGTTGACCGAGATCGTCACTTTCTCAGCCCTCCCCAAGAAATCGCAGACCTGGGACCCGAAGAAGATGTCCTTCTCCTCTGCGAAAGGCCGGTCGATCTTAAATTCTCGACGGTTCTCCTCGGTGAACAGCTCACACGGGCGCACCGAGTTGATTTTGACCTCTCGTGGCCTGCCAGGGCCTGGAGCGCTGTTCGCCGAGGTCTTGGACGGAACTGCGCTCTGTGGAACGGCCGCACCAACGTGGTCGACAGTGCAGCCAGCGAGAGCCGCCGCGATCAGGACGACGCCGCACGAGAGCTGGCCAGCAAAACGAATGGGGATCAACCGTGCCCGCCCAGGACCTGTCGACTAGCGCTCTCCACACGCGCGTAATGACGCCTGGCGGACTCAAGTTGCGCGACAGCTTTGACCAGCTCGTCACGGAAGCGTTCTGTAGCCCATGCCGTGCTGCCCTGGCCGCCGAGATGGCGCTTGTTCACCTCTACGGCAAGGCCGGTGCTGACGTCGTCCCCTCCCATCGCTTCGACTTGCAGTTCCCCCTTGGCGCGCGCAGTCAACTTCTCTGCTTTGTCCAGGGCGTCGTTGAAGATCTTGATGGCGGCGGGGACCTGATCCAGGTCGATGCGCCATCCCCCGACGCGCACGTACTGCTTGGACATACGAAAACGCCTCCCCTGCGTCTCTGGCCCACGAGCAGGGTAACGAACAGAGCACGGCGCTGGGCCCACCATGAGGGAGTACGACACGAGATCGAAGGACCCCGAGCCTGGCAATTGCCTAAATCAGGGTTCGAAGCGGTAGCCCATACCGGGTTCGGTGATCAGGTGGCGCGGACGGGAAGGCTCGGCCTCCAGTTTGCGGCGCAGCTGCGCCAGGTAGACGCGGAGGTAGTGGGTCTCCTTCGCGTACGCGGGACCCCACACCTCCTGGAGCAGCTGCTTCTGCGCCACCAAGCGACCGCGGTTGCGCACGAGCATCTCCAGCACGCCCCACTCGGTCGGCGTCAGGTGCACCTCCGCACCGTCGCGGTGTACGCGCTTCGCGGCCAGGTCGACGGTGAACGTCGCGGTCTCCACGACCGCCAGCTCGCCCTCGTCTGTCGGATGCGCGGCGCGGCGCACGGCAGCGCGCAGCCGCGCCAACAGCTCGTCCATGCCGAAGGGCTTGGTCACGTAGTCGTCGGCGCCCGCGTCGAGCGCCCTGACCTTGTCGGAGGAGTCGGTCCGCGCGGAGAGCACCAGGATCGGCACGCTCGTCCAGCCGCGCAGGCCCGCGATCACCTCGGTGCCGTCGCGGTCGGGCAGCCCGAGGTCGAGCACGACCACGTCGGGCCGGTCCTCGGCGGCGACCTTCAGCGCGGACGCGCCGTCGTGCGCGGTCAGCACCTCGTAGCCGCGCGCGGCGAGGTTGATCCGCAGCGCGCGCACGATCTGCGGCTCGTCGTCGACCACCAGGACCTTGGTCACCGCGTTCCCGCCTCTCCCGCGTGATCCCCGTGCACCGGCAAGGAGATCACGATCGTCAGCCCGCCGCCCGGGGTGTCCTCGGCGCGGATCGTGCCCCCCATCGCCTCGGTGAAGCCCTTGGCGACGCTCAGCCCCAGTCCCACCCCGCTGGACGAGTCGCCGAGCCGCTGGAACGGCGCGAACACCTCGTCGGCGGCGCCCTTCGGCAGGCCGCGCCCGTAGTCCACGACGCGCAGTTCGACCAGCGCGGCGTGCGCACTCGCACGCACCTCCACCGCACCGCCGCCGTGCCGGAGTGCGTTGTCCACCACGTTCGCGATCACCCGCTCCAGCAGCCCGACATCGGCCCGCACCAACGGGAGCCGATCGTCCACGTCCACCTTCACCCGGGCATGTCCGTCCATAAAGGACAGAGCACGGGCGACGGCTTCGTAGAACCCGGTCGGCCGGTACCGCGGCCGCACCGCGCCGGTGGCCAGGCGCGAGGAGTCGAGCAGGTTGTCGACCAGCTTCGCCAGCCGATCAGCGGATTCCTCTATTGCCTCAAGCAGTTCCGCGGTGTCGGAGTCGGACAGCGCCAGCTCGGGATCGCGCAGGCTGCCGATGGACGCCTTGATCGACGTCAACGGCGTGCGCAGATCGTGTCCCACTGCGGACAACAGCGCGGTGCGCAGCTCGGTGGTCTCGGCCTTGCGCTGCGCCTCTGCGCTCTGCGCGGACAGACGCTGCTGCCGCAGCGCCAGAAGTGCTTGTCCCGCAGCGCCTTCGAGCACCTTGCGATCGGCTGCGGCCAACGCCCGCCCGCGGAGCGCGAGGTGCACGTCGGGAGTCACGGCGATGTCGACATCGGCCTGCCCCGGGCGGTCGCACGCGTCGACGCCGACGACCGCGACGCGCTTCCACGAACCGCCGCTCTTCTCCAGCAGCGCGACCGAGGTCAGGCCGAAGTTCTCGCGCACCTTCTCCAGCAACCGCTGCACCGGCTCGGGGTGCGTGAGCACCGTGTGCGCGTAGGAGGACAGCAGCGCGGCCTCGGTCCGGGCCCTGGCGGCCTGCCCGGCGCGGCGCGCGGCGCGGTCGACGACGAGGGCGACCATGATGCCGACGACCACCATCGCGACGAGCGTGATGACGTTCTCCTGCGCGGAGATCGTCAGCGTGAACAGCGGCTCGGTGAAGAAGAAGTTGAGCATCAGCGCGGAGCCGATCGAGGCCAGCAGCGCCGGTCCGAGCCCGCCGACCAGCGCGACCACCACGATCGCCAGGAAGTAATCGATCACGTTGGTGGACAGGATCAGCTCGGGCTGCAACGCAACACCGAGCGCGGTCGCCCCGGACGGCAGTACCACGGCGAGCACCCAGCCGAGGATCTTGCGCCACGGGGCGAGCGCGTCGCGCTTGGCTCCCTGCTGCCGCAAGGTCCCACCGGCCTCGTCGTGGGTGACCATGTGCACGTCGATCGGCCCGGAGTTCTGCACGACGCGCGAGCTGACGCCCTCGTCGAAGACCCGCGCAAGCCGCGACCGCCGCGAGGTCCCGAGCACCAGCTGCGTCGCGTTCACCCCGCGCGCGAAGTCCAGCAGCGCGGCGGGCACGTCGTCGCCGACCACGGTGTGGAAGCTCGCCCCGACGTCGCGCGCGAGCTTGCGGCAGCGGCTGACCGCGGCGGCGGGGACCCCGGCAAGGCCGTCGCTGCGCAGGACGTGCAGCGCCAGCAGCTCGGCGCCCGCGCGGTTGGCGATGCGCCGGGCGCGGCGGATCAGCGTCTCGCTCTCCTTGCCGCCGGTGATCGAGACCACCACGCGCTCCCGGGTCTCCCAGGTGTCGGTGATCCGGTGCTGCGCGCGGTAGCGCTGGAGCGCGACGTCGACCTGGTCGGCGACCCACAGCAGCGCCAGCTCGCGCAGCGCGGTCAGGTTGCCGGGCCGGAAGTAGTTGCCGAGCGCGGCGTCCACCTTGTGCGCCGGGTAGATGTTGCCGTGCGCCATCCGCCTGCGCAGCGCCTCCGGGGTGACGTCGACCAGCTCGACCTGCTCCGCCTGGCGCACGACCTCGTCCGGCACCGTCTCCTGTTGCGCCGCGCCGGTGATCCGCTGCACGACGTCGTTCAGGCTCTCCATGTGCTGGACGTTCACCGTGGACAGGACGTCGACGCCCGCGTCGAGCAGCTCCTCGACGTCCTGCCAGCGCTTGGCGTTGCGGGAGCCGGGAACGTTGGTGTGCGCCAGCTCGTCGACGACCGCGACCTCGGGCCGCAGCGCGAGCAGCGCGTCGACGTCCATCTCGGTGAAGTCGTGGCCGCGGTGGCTCATCCGCCGCCTCGGCACCTCCGGCAGACCCTCCAGCAGTGCCGCGGTCTTCGCCCGGCCGTGGGTCTCCACGAAACCGACCACGACGCGGGTCCCCCGTTCGGCGCGCCGGTGGGCCTCGCCGAGCATGGCGAAGGTCTTGCCGACCCCGGGGGCCGCGCCCAGGTAGATGCGCAGCTCACCGCGTCTGCGTCGGTTGCCGGACTCCACCGGCCCAGTCTCCGCCACCGGTGCCCCGCGCACCGCCCCGGCGGCGTTGAGCTTGCGCACAGTCGGCGCATCAGGCGTCATCAGAAGTTCTCCGGCCGGATCAGGGAGATCAACGGGAGCGGGGTGGTCATGGAGCACCGGCGCAAGCGTGCCGTTCGGCTGGGCTTAGATAACGGTCCCTGACACGTCCTTGACGAGGACTACCTCGGCGTTTACGGGCTCCTTACACTCTGTGTGACGGCGGCAACCACGAACCTTCACCCAGGGCGGGAGGCCTCACGCCGATGAGGCCACCGTCTGCGACCACGCTTCGGCTGTGGCCGCACGAACGGACTAATCACCTTCAACCGCGCTGATTCATTTCACGCCATGAGGAATGTATTTTTCACTTCGCGTGAAGGGCGCGGGTCCGGACGACGAGGAGGTCGACGTGTGCGGCATTACCGGCTGGGTGGCCTTTGCACGCGACCTGACCTGCGAACAGGCCACGTTGGAGGCCATGACCGCCACGATGCGTGAGCGTGGCCCGGACGCGGGCGCCACCTGGTTGGCCCAGCACGCGGCGCTCGGCCACCGGAGGCTGGCGGTGATCGACATCGAGGGCGGCGCGCAGCCGATGGCCGCCGACACCCCGGACGGCCAGGTGGTGCTGACCTACAGCGGCGAGGTCTACAACTACGTCGAGCTGCGGGACGAGCTGCGCCGCCGGGGCCACGCGTTCCGCACCGCCAGCGACACCGAGGTGGTGCTGCGCGCCTACCTGGAGTGGGGCGACGCGCTGGTCGACCGGCTCAACGGCATGTACGCCTTCGCGATCTGGGACGCGCGCGCCGAGCGCCTGCTGCTGGTCCGCGACCGCCTCGGGGTGAAACCGCTCTACCTCTACCGCACCGCGGACGGGGTGCTCTTCGGCTCGGAGCCCAAGGCGATCCTGGCGAACCCGCTGGCCAAGCGCCGCATCGGCCTCAACGGGCTGCGGGAGCTCTTCGCGTACAGCAAGACCGTCGGCGAGGCCGTCTGGGCCGGGATGCGCGAGCTCAAGCCCGGCAGGCTCGCCGTCATGGACCGCTCCGGCCTGCGGGAACGGACCTACTGGCAACTCGAGGCCAAGCCGCACGAAGACGACGTCGAGGCCACCTGCGGCCGGGTCCGGGAGCTGCTGGACGACATCGTGCGGCGCCAGCTGGTCTCGGACGTGCCGCAGTGCGTCCTGCTGTCCGGCGGCCTGGACTCCAGCGCGCTGACCGGGCTGGCCGCGCAGCACCTGACCCCGCTGCGCACGTTCGCGGTCGACTTCGTCGGCCAGACGGACAACTTCACCGCCAACGTGCTCCAGGACAGCCCCGATGCCCCGTTCGTGAAGGACGTGGCCGCCCACGTCGGCACCGAGCACACCGACATCGTGCTCGACCACTCGACGCTCGCCGATCCGGCCGTGCGTGCGGCCGCGGTCGCCGCACGCGACATCCCGATCGGCCTCGGCGACATGGACAACTCGCTCTACCTGCTGTCCAAGGCGGTGCGGGAGCACTCCACGGTGGCGATCTCCGGCGAGTCGGCCGACGAGGTCTTCGGCGGTTACTGGTGGTTCCACGACCCGGGCATCCAGCGCGGCAAGCTGCAACCGTGGGTCTCCGGGCCCGGCGGGCAGCAGAGCGTCGGGCGACCGTTGCTGCGCAAGGAGCTGCGCGACCAGCTGGACATCGGCACGTTCCTGAAGGACAGCTACGCGGCCACGCGCGCCGAGTCACCGGTGCTGGCTGGCGAGGACCCGCACGAACGGCGGATGCGGCAGATCTCCTACGCGCACCTGACCCGGTTCCTGCCGTACATGCTCGACCGCAAGGACCGGATGAGCATGGCGGTCGGCCTGGAGGTCCGGGTGCCGTTCTGCGACTACCGCCTGGTCGAGTACGTGTTCAACGCCCCGTGGGCGATGCAGACCCACGACGGGCGGGAGAAGAGCCTGCTGCGCTCCGCCGTCCAGGACGTCATCCCCCGGTCGGTGCTGGAGCGGCGCAAGAGCCCGTACCCGTCCACCCAGGAGCTCAAATACGTGATGGCCCTGCAGGAGCAGGTTGAAGAATTGTTGAACGATCGGAGTAATCCAACTTTCAACATTATTGATACGGCCTGGGCCCGTGAAATCGTTTCCAGGGAGCCTGGCTCACTCAATCGTGTGGACCGACTGTTCACAGAACGCCTGCTAGACATCGCTGCGTGGCTAGGTTCTCACCGACTTGAGCTACACCTAACTTGACTGCGCCTCACCCAGAAGAGAAAGTTGTGAACGGCTACAAACGCACACGGCGATCGGCCCTGAGGCGTTCGATGTCCTCCTCTGAACGGATGACACCTGAGTAGTAACCCGTTCAGGCGAGCAAACAGTCACCCTCGGGTGAACCGGAGCAAATTTTGTACTCCGGTCGGGCGCTTGAGACCCCGATTGATGGACTTAGTCGTGACACGTTGGTAATGTCCTGATTATCCGGTGTTGTTGGTGAAGTTCTGCCTGGATGAAGCCGGGGTAATCACAGCGCGGTGACCCCTGGGGGAGGATTCGGATGCACGAGCGGGAGTTTCGAGCGTTCGTCTCGATCGCGGACCTAGGTCGCATGGACCTGGCCGCAAAGTCCTTGGGTTATTCCCAGCCAGCGATCAGCTACCAGATCAAGTCCCTGGAGCAGTCTCTCGGTACCAAGCTCTTCACCCGCGATCCAGCGGGTGCGAGGTTGACCCGAGAGGGACAGATGATCTTGCCTTCGGTTCGAGCGGTGCTCATGCTGATCGACAGCATCAAGGAGCTGTCGGTTCGCAACAACGAGCCCGTGCCCACCACGAGTTTCGAGTGGGCGACGAGCCAGCTGCGCTCCAGCTGAGAACAACCTTCCCCGTGACCGTTCGGCAGCAGGTCACGGGCCGATGAGAACGATCGTGAAGGGGCGGTCCCGAAGGGGCCGCCCCTCGCGTATGCCGTGGGCACGCTCAGCGAGGGGCTCGCTGGCACTTCGGGCAGGAGAAGGACGACCTGTTCATGAAGGACTCGCGGATGATCGCGGTGCCGCAGCGCCCGCACGGCCTGTTCTCCTGGCCGTAGGCCGCCAGTGAGCGGTCGAAGTAGCCGGACTGCCCGTTGACGTTGACGTAGAGCGCGTCGAACGAGGTGCCGCCCGCGACCAGTGCCTCCCGCATGACGTCGGTCGCCGCCTCCAGCAACTCCGTCGCCTTGGCCTTGGTCAGCCCGTTGGCCGGGCGCGACCAGTGCAGCTTCGTCCGCCACAGCGCCTCGTCGGCGTAGATGTTGCCGATGCCGGAGACCACCGTCTGGTCCAGCAGGGCCCGCTTCACCTCGGTGCGCCGGGCGCGCAGCGCGGCCACCCCGGTGGCGAGATCGAACTCGGCGTCCAGCGGATCGCGGCCGATGTGCGCGATCGGCACGGGCAGCCCGGCCACCAGCTCGGTCAGCGCCAGGCCACCGAAGGTGCGCTGGTCGACGAAACGCAGCTCCGGACCGTCGTCGGCGAAGCGCACGCGCACCCGCAGGTGGGTCTCGTCCGGCGTGCCCACGGGCTGGACCAGCATCTGGCCGCTCATGCCGAGGTGCGCGACGACCGCGTCGGCGGCGCCGTCCAGCTCGATCCACAGGTACTTGCCGCGGCGGCGGGCGGCGTCGAAGCGCCTGCCGCTCAACCGGGAGGCGAAGTCCACCGGGCCGGGTACGTGCCTGCGCACCGCGCGCGGGTGCAGCACCTCGACGCGGTCGACGGTCCGGCCCGCGACATGCCGTTCCAGTCCAGCGCGGACGACCTCGACCTCGGGAAGTTCCGGCACGCCCGTCCTCCTCGATCAGGAGGCGGCGTCCGCCTCACCCTCGTCACCCTCGGCGGCCAGGCGAACCTGCTCGGAGAGGATGCGCCAGGCGGCCTCGGCGGCCTTCTGCTCGGCTTCCTTCTTCGTGCGGCCCTCGCCGGTGCCCTGCGGCTTGCCACCGACGATGACGGTGGCGGTGAACTCCTTGCGGTGATCCGGCCCCTCTTCGGAGACCCGGTACTCGGGAACGCCGAGCCCGGCGGCCGCGGTGAGC
Source organism: Allokutzneria sp. A3M-2-11 16 (assembly GCF_024213555.1). Classification (GTDB taxonomy): domain Bacteria; phylum Actinomycetota; class Actinomycetes; order Mycobacteriales; family Pseudonocardiaceae; genus Allokutzneria. Next base: position 403,451 of record NZ_JANAVO010000001.1, read on the forward strand.
TCCTGGAGGCTGGTCTTCCAGTCCAGGCCGGCACCGCGCCGGGGGGCCTCCTCGAGCAGTCCGTCGAAGAGGCGGTGCACGAGGGTGTGCGAGGTCTCGATGCCGTGCTCGAGGTACACCGCGCCGATCACCGCTTCCAGGCCGTCGGCCAGGATGCTTGGCTTGTCCCTGCCGCCGGTGAGCTCCTCGCCCTTGCCCAGCAGCAGGTGCGCGCCGAGCCCACCCGGACCGAGGGTGCGCGCCACTCCGGCCAGCGCGTGCATGTTGACCACGCTGGCGCGCAGCTTGGCGAGCTGCCCCTCGGGAAGGTCCGGGTGCGCCCGGTACAGGTGATCGGTGATCACCACGCTGAGCACCGAGTCACCGAGGAACTCCAGCCTCTCGTTCGGCGGAAGACCGCCGTTCTCGTAGGCGTAGGACCGGTGCGTCAGTGCCAGCGTGAGCAGTTCGATGCCGAGTCCGACACCGAGCGCTTCCAGCAGCGGGGCGCGATCAGGCGCGGGTCCCCGCGACGGTCTGCTCCCCACGATCTAGTCTCCCCGCCTGGTTCAGGCGGGGGTGACGACCTGGCGGCCGTCGTACTGACCGCACTGCGGGCAGGCCACGTGCATCAGCTTCGGCGCACGGCAGGCGCGGTTGGAGCAGGTCGCCAGGTTCGGGGCGCTGGCCTTCCACTGGGAGCGGCGCGAGCGGGTGTTGGACCGCGACATCCTGCGCTTGGGGACGGCCACGACTAGTTCTCCTCTGAGTTGTTTCCAGCCTCGCCGAACCGCCCTTGCAACGCGGCCCAGCGAGGGTCAATCTTCTCATGCCCGTGGTCCGGGCCGAGATCGGCCAGCTTCTCACCGCACTCCACGCACAGCCCCGGGCAGTCCGGGGTGCACAGCGGAGCGGCGGGCAGGGTCAGCACGATGGTGTCGCGCGCGACCGGTTCCAGGTCGAGCAGGTCGTCGACGAGCCTGCTGACCTCGTCCTCGTCCGTACTGGCCTCGGTGGCGCTGTCCGGGTAGGCGAACAGCTCCGTGACCCGGACCTCGACCTCACCGCTGAGCGGGTCCAGGCAGCGGGAGCACTCCCCCACCGTCGGCCCGCTGACGGTACCGGTGACGAGCACGCCCTCGACCACGGACTCCAGCAGCACGTCGAACTCGACCTCGGCGCCCGAGGGGATGCCGATGACGTCGACCATGCCGACGTCGCCGGTGGCCTCGAACTTCCGGTGGTAACCACGGCTGGAGCCCGGGCGCCGCCCCAGGTCCCGGGTGTCGATGACCCACGGTCCGGTCGGCGGCCGCTGCGTGGTTCTGTTGCGATCAGACATGAGTGTGAGGTGTGCGGCCGTGGTCGGTTGGCGGCCAGCCCGCCCAGGGTACGGGACGCGACCTCCAAGAACGAAATCCGTTCCCGGTGCCCGCCGGGTCAGTAACCGCCGCGGTGCCGGGTGGGACGAGGGCCGGCCGGCTCCTCTTCGGCGTAGTCGAAGACGGTGTCGTGGCTCGGGCCGCCCCGGCCGCGGAGCTGGGCCCGGCCCTTGCCGACGGTGCGCAGCGTGCGGCCGAGCAGGTCCTCGAACTCGCCGAGCTTGCTGTCCACGTAGGCGTCGCACTCGGAACGGAGGCGGCCCGCCTCCTGGTTGGCGGCGTCGACCACCCGGGCCGACTCGCTGTGCGCGGCGCGGACCACCTCGGTCTGGTCGACCATGCGGGCCTGCTCGGCGCGGCCCTCGTCGACGGAGCGCTCGTAGGAGGCGCGGCCTGCCTGGATCATCCGGTCCGCCTCGGACTCCGCCCGGCCGACCGCGTCCTCGTACTCGTGCCGGGCCGCGGCGGCGATCCGCTCGGCCTCGGCCTCGGCGTCGGCGACCATGCGCTCGGCCCGCGCCCTGGCCTCGGCGAGCAGACGGTCGGCCTCCTCGCGGGCCTCGGTGACCGTCTGCTCGGCCTCGGCACGGGAGCTGGTGATGCTGTGCTCTGCCTGCTGCGCGGCCTTGTTGACCACGTCGTCGCGGTGGTCCAGGACGTCCTGTGCGTCGTCGAGCTCACCGGGGATCGCGTCCCGGATCTCGTCGAGCAGTTCCAGGACGTCACCCCGCGGAACGACGCACCCGGAGGTCATGGGAACGCCGCGCGCCTCCTCGACGATCGTGACGAGCTCGTCAAGCGCCTCGAAGACCCGGTACACGTGCCACTCCTCGCCCCGCAGTCGACTGTCCAGCGTCCAGTCTGCCGTGTCGACGGGCCGGACGGCGGGATCTCACCACGCGTGTCAGGCAGTGATTCAGGCGTTGACGTTGACGAGGACGAAGCTCTTGTAGTGATCGGCGGTGTAGAAGAACTCGTTGCCGGAGCCGGTCACTATCCGCTTGGCACCGCGGTGGCCGATGCCGGGCGTCTTGACCGTGAACTCCTTGTAGTAGTTGGCGGCGCACTTCGGCAGCAGGTTCTCGCGGTTGCCGAAGGTGGTGCCGTCCTGCGGGTACGGGTAGGGCCCGTTCTTCTTGATGAGGTTGACCGTGTCGGTCGCCTCGCGGGGCAGGGCCGAGAGGTTCTTCTTGGTGTAGGAGGAGGTGTCCCCGCAGGCCGGTTGGGCCGCAATGGATCGCGCGTCGGCGGGGGCGGCGGAAGCGACGGCGGGGGCCAGGGCGCCCAGTGCCACCAGGACGGCCGCGAGCAGGGTCTGCGCAACGCGTGCTGTGATCGGCTTCATGGTCGGACGGTAACGATCTCCCATGATCGTCCACAGACATCGATATGAACTTTCGAAGGCGGGAAAACCACGTGCATACGGAAGTAGGAAGTTTTCGCCGAGCGGTTTCAACCGATGTGGACGCGATTGTGCGCATGCTCGCCGACGATCCGCTGGGGGCGCTCCGGGAGAGCCCCGGCGACCCCGCCTACCTGCGCGCTTTCGCCGAGATCGACGCCGATCCGAACCAGCTCCTGGTGGTCGCCGAGAACGGCGGTGAGGTGGTGGCGACCATGCAGCTGAGCTTCATTCCCGGTCTGTCCCGGCTGGGAATGTCCCGCTGTCAGATCGAGGCCGTTCGGGTGCGCGACGACCAGCGGGGTTCGGGTCTCGGCGAAGCGATGATCCGCTGGGGCGTCGAGCGGGCGCGGGAGCGGGGGTGCGGCCTGGTGCAGCTGACCACCGACGCCACCCGGGCCGACGCGCGGCGGTTCTACGAACGGATCGGGTTCACGCCGAGCCACGTCGGCATGAAGCTCGCGCTCTAGCGGGTCTCCGCGAGGCGGGCGGCGAGGCGCTCGTCGACCGCGGGCGGCAGCAGGTGCGAGACGTCACCGCCGTAGGTGGCCACGTCCTTGACCAGCGAGCTGGAGAGGAAGCTGTAGACCGGGTTGGTGGCGATGAACATCGTGTCGATGCCGGAGAGGCGCTGGTTCATCTGCGCCATCTGCAGCTCGTACTCGAAATCGCTGACCGCGCGCAGGCCCTTGACGATCGCCTGGACCTCGTTGGCCTTGCAGTAGTCCACCAGCAGGCCGTACCAGGAGTCGATGCGCACGTTGGGCAGGTGCGGCGTGACGTCGCGGAGCATCTCCATGCGCTCCTCGACGGTGAACAGGCTGCGCTTGTTCTTGTTGATCATCACAGCGACGACGACCTCGTCGAACAGACCGGCCGCCCGCTCGATGATGTCCAAGTGGCCGTTGGTCACTGGGTCATAGGAGCCGGGGTAAACGGCACGCCTCATGGGCGGGACCGTAACAGGATTCGGATATCGCGCCACCGCTTGGTCGCGGCGAGTGGGAAGTGTCACCCGGGCTCACCGGCCGAACGGAGCACCACCGCCGGTGGGAGTATTGCCCGGTGACGCGAATCGTTGCCGGGACCGCGGGCGGACGCCGGCTCGCGGTGCCACCCAAGGGAACCAGGCCGACGTCGGACCGGGTGCGGGAAGCGCTGTTCAGCGCGCTCGAAGCACTGGTGGACCTGGACGGCGCGCGGGTTCTGGACCTCTACGCGGGTTCGGGCGCGCTCGGCTTCGAGTCGTTGTCCCGCGGAGCGGTGGCGGCGACCTTCGTGGAGTCCAACCGCCGAGCGGGAGAGGTCCTCCGCAGCAACGCCGCGGACCTCGGACTGCCGGGCGCGGACGTGCGGAACGGTACGGCGGACACGGTGTTGTCGACGGGCACGGGCACGCCGTACGACGTGGTCTTCGCCGATCCGCCCTACGACCTGACCAACGAGGCGCTGCACAGGACGCTGACCGTGCTGGTCGAATCGGGGTGGACCGCGCCCGGCACCGTGGTCGTGGTCGAACGCGCCGTGCGGAGCGGGGACCCGGCGTGGCCATCACCGCTCGTCCCGCTCCGCACCCGCCGCTACGGCGACACCGCCGTCCACTGGGCCGAACACGCCTGACTCACACTCCACCTCCGTCTCCGCCAATGCCGCGTTTGTTCCGTTGAAGTGCCCTGAATGAGTCATTGAGGGCGCTCAAGTACCTCAATGACTCATTCAGGGAATAAACGGGGGTGGAGAGTCCACTGTGGATGGTGGTGGGCGTTGTTGCCACAGAGGGGCAGTTGCACCGTCGTCGCAACGGGTTTCGCGTCGTATGTTGCCAGTGTGAGCGTGCTCGGGAATCGGACCTACAGGCGGCTCTTCGTCGCCCAGGTGGTCGCGCTCGTGGGGTCCGGGCTGGCGACGGTGGCGCTCGGGTTGTTGGCGCACCGCCTCGCCGGGGGCGACGCGGGCTTGGTCCTGGGCATCGCGCTGGCGATCAAGATGGTGGCCTACGTGTTCTTCGCCCCGCTGGCCACGGCGCTCGCGGAACGGTTGCCCCGGCGCGGGTTCCTCGTGGCGATGGACGCGGTGCGGGCGGTTGTCGCCTTGGCGCTGCCGTTCGTCACCGAGGTGTGGCAGGTCTACGCGTTGATCGTTGTGCTGCAAGCCGCCTCCGCGTCGTTCACGCCGACGTTCCAGGCGACGATCCCGAGCGTGCTCCCGGACGAGGAGGACTACACGCGGGCGTTGTCGTTGTCGCGCTTGGCTTACGAGCTGGAGAGCCTGCTGAGCCCGGTGCTCGCCGCCGCCCTGCTCACGGTCGTCGGGGCGAGCCAGTTGTTCGTCGGGACCGCGATCGGCTTCATCGCGTCCGCCGTGCTTGTGCTGAGCGTGGTGCTGCCCAAGCCCGTTGAGTCCGCGAGCACGTCAGTTGGCGGACTGCGCGTCTACCTCGCGACGCCCCGCCTGCGCGCGCTGGTGGGGCTCAACCTCGCGGCCGCAGCGGCTGGATCGATGGTGCTCGTGAATACCGTTGTGGTGGTGCGCGAAGGCTTGGGGCTGGGCGATTCCTTCGTGGCGTGGACGCTCGGCGCCTATGGAGCGGGCTCGATCCTCGCGGCGCTGCTGCTGCCTCGCGTGCTGTCCTGGTGCGGCGAGCGGCACGTGATGCTCAGTGGTGCTGGTGTGCTGGTGTTCGTGCTGGCGGCGAGCGCTTTTCTGACTTTGTCGTGGGCCGTGGTGCTTGGCGCGTGGGCCGCTCTGGGATTGGCCGGAGCCGCGGTGCAGACGCCGATCGGTCGCTTGGTGCGGCGGTCGGCGGAGCCTGGCGGCTGGCCGAGGTTGTTCGCCGCGCAGTTCACCGTGTCGCACGGCGGCTGGCTGGTGACCTATCTGCTCGCCGGGTCGCTGGGCGCTTGGGCGGGAATGCCGATCACGTTGCTGTTGCTGGCGATGGTCGCCGCGGGCGGGATGGTGTTCGCCGCGCGCGTGTGGCCGGTGCACGATCCGTCCACAGTGGAGCATGTGCACGACAACCTCGCCCCGGACGACCCGCACCTGCTGAACGCGGTGCCGTCCGGACGAGGATGGGTGCACGCGCACGAGTTCGCCATCGACCGCGTGCACCCGCGCTGGCCTCAGCGGTCGCCGTAGGTGAGCACCTCGCCCACCGCTTCGAGCAACGGGATGAGCTTGGCGAGCTCGGCCTCGTCCGCGGTGACGCACTCGGTGATGGCGGCGCCGACGACCGTCCACTCAGGACTGAGCTGCCGGACCTGGCGGACCAGCGCATCGATGGCGACCCCGTCCGGCTCCGGATAGGTCATGCCGCTGAACTCGTTGGGGGACAACACGTCCAGGTCGATGTGCAGGTACACCTGGCGGTTGCGCGGAGCCAGGTCCCCACACTCGACCAGGGCCACCCGCTTGCCTTCACCGATCAGCGGCCGTTCCCCGTCGTCGATGCTGCGCGTGCCCACGAGAACGACCTCGCGCTCCCCCATGGCCGAACGCAGGACCATGCCGTGGAACGCGCCGGACGGGGAGGACTCCGGGGTGTTGAGGTCGGCGTGCGCGTCGAACCACAGCACCGTCACGTCGTCTCCGAGGCGCCGCACCGGCACCAGGTCGACGGAGCAGTCCCCGCCGATGGTCAGCACCGGTTCGTCCACTTCGGACAGTGCGGTTCGCTGGGCGTCCTGGTGGGCCAGGAGCACTTCGTGGTTGGCGATGCCGCCGACGGTGGGCGAGGTGCCGGTGCCGACGGGGACCTCGGTCACCTCGGCGCCGAGCACCCGCCCGGCCAGCCCGGCGAGGGCACGGCAGCCGGACGGCAGCCTGGCCCGGCTCTCGACGAGCGCTCCTTGGAACTGGGGTACGGCGTGAATGCGCATGGCCGGAGTATGCGTGTGCGCGGGTCCCGCGCACACGCACATTTCCGGCTCAGGTCAGCTCGATGAGCAGGTCCCCGCCCTCGACCTGCTGGACCTTGCCGATGGCCAGCCGCTTGACCTGGCCCGCCTTCGGTGCGGTGATCGCGGCCTCCATCTTCATCGCCTCGATCGTGGCCACCGTCTGGCCCGACTCGACCTGGTCGCCCTCGGCCACCGCGAGCGTGACCACCCCGGCGAACGGCGCGGGCACGTGGTCGGGGTTGGCGCGGTCCGCCTTCTCCGCCGCCGGGATGTCGGCGGCCACCGAGCGGTCGCGGACCGAGATCGGCCGCAGCTGCCCGTTGAGCGTCGCCATCACCGTGCGCATACCGCGGTCGTCGGCCTCACCGATGGCCTCAAGACCGATGAGCAGCCGCACGCCCTGCTCCAGGTCGACCGAGTACTCCTCACCCGGACGCAGGCCGTAGAAGAAGTCCTTGCTGCGCAACACACTCGTGTCGCCGTACGCCTCGCGGTGCGAGGTGAACTCCTTGGCCGGGCCGGGGAACAGCAGCCGGTTGAGCGTCTTGCGGCGGTCGGTCTCCAGGCCGCGGCGGTCGTCGTCGGTCAGCTCGACCATCTTGCGCGGGGCGCTCCGGCCCGCGAGCGCGCGGCTGCGGAACGGCTCCGGCCAGCCACCGGGAGGGTTGCCCAGCTCGCCGTGCAGGAAGCCGACCACCGAGTCCGGGATGTCGAAGCTGCCCGGGTTCGCCTCGAAGTCCGCGGGCTCCACCCCGGCACCGACCATGTGCAGCGCGAGGTCACCGACCACCTTGGACGACGGGGTCACCTTCACCAGGCGGCCGAGCATCCGGTCGGCGGCGGCGTAGGTGGACTCGATCTCCTCGAACCGGTCGCCGAGGCCGAGCGCGATCGCCTGCTGGCGCAGGTTGGACAGCTGCCCGCCGGGGATCTCGTGGTGGTAGACGCGACCGGTCGGCGAGGCCAGGCCCGACTCGAACGGCGCGTAGATGCGGCGCACCGCCTCCCAGTACGGCTCCAGGTCGCAGACCGCCTGGAGGTCCAGGCCGGTGGCCCGCTCCGTGTGGTCGGTCGCCGCGACGATCGCCGACAGCGAGGGCTGCGAGGTGGTCCCCGCCATGGACGCCGTCGCGCCGTCCACCGCGTCCACGCCCGCCTGGATCGCGGCGAGGTAGGTGGCCAGCTGGCCGCCCGCGGTGTCGTGGGTGTGCAGGTGCACCGGCAGGTCGAACTCCGAACGCAGCGCCTTGACCAGCGTCGCGGCGGCGGGCGGGCGGAGCAGGCCGGCCATGTCCTTGATCGCCAGCACGTGGGCGCCCGCGCGGACGATCTGCTCGGCCAGCCGCAGGTAGTAGTCGAGGGTGTAGAGCTGCTCGGCCGGGTCGGCGAGGTCGGCGGTGTAGCACAGCGCCACCTCGGCGACGGCCGATCCGGTGTCGCGGACCGCCTCGATCGCCGGGCGCATCTGCTCGACGTCGTTGAGCGCGTCGAAGATCCGGAAGATGTCGATGCCGGTCGCGGTGGCCTCCTCGACGAAGCCGCGCGTCACCGCCTCGGGGTACGGCGTGTAGCCCACCGTGTTACGACCGCGCAGCAGCATCTGGAGGCAGATGTTGGGCGCCGCCTCGCGCAGCGCGGCCAGCCGCTCCCACGGGTCCTCGGCCAGGAAGCGCAGTGCGACGTCGTAGGTCGCGCCGCCCCAGCACTCCAGCGACAGCAGCTCCGGCGTGGAGCGCGCCACGTGCGGCGCGACCGCCAGCAGGTCCTTGGTGCGCACGCGGGTGGCCAGCAGCGACTGGTGCGCGTCGCGGAAGGTCGTGTCGGTGACGCCGACCGCGGGGTTGGAGCGCAGCCACGCGGCGAAGCCCTCCGGGCCCAGCTCGACGAGCTTGTGCCGCGAGCCCGCGGGCGGGGTGTCGAGCAGGTTGACCGCGGGCAGCTTCTGCACCGGGTCCACAGTGGACGGACGCGCGCCGTTGGGCTTGTTCACCGTCACGTCGGCGAGGTAGGTCAGCAGCCTGGTGCCGCGGTCGGCGGAGTGCCGCGCGGTCAGCAGGTGCGGGCGCTGCTCGATGAACGCCGTGGTGACCTGGCCCGCGAGGAACTGCTCGTCGTCCAGCACCGCCTGGAGGAACGGGATGTTGGTGGAGACACCGCGGATGCGGAACTCGGCGATCGCGCGACGGGCGCGGCGGACGGCTCCGGCGAAGTCGCGACCGCGGCAGGTCAGCTTCACCAGCATCGAGTCGAAGTGCGCGCTGATCCCGGCACCCGCGTGCGCGGTGCCGCCGTCGAGCCGGATGCCCGCGCCGCCCGGGGAGCGGTACGCGGTGATGCGGCCGGTGTCCGGGCGGAAGCCGTTGGCCGGGTCCTCGGTGGTGATGCGGCACTGCAGCGCCGCGCCGCGCAGGCGGACGGAGTCCTGGGTCAGCCCCAGCTCGGGCAGGGTCGCCCCGGCGGCGATCCGCATCTGCGACTGCACCAGGTCGACGTCGGTGACCTCCTCGGTCACGGTGTGCTCGACCTGGATGCGCGGGTTCATCTCGATGAAGACGTGGTTGCCCTTGCGGTCGACGAGGAACTCCACCGTGCCCGCGTTGACGTAACCGATGTGCTTGGCGAAGGAGACCGCGTCCGCGCAGATCTTCGCGCGCAGGTCCGGGTCGAGGTTGGGCGCGGGGGCGATCTCGATGACCTTCTGGTGCCGCCGCTGCACCGAGCAGTCGCGCTCGAAGAGGTGGATCACGTTGCCCTTGGCGTCGGCCAGGATCTGCACCTCGATGTGCCTGGGCTCGACGACGGCCTGCTCCAGGAACACCGTGGGGTCGCCGAAGGCCGACTCGGCCTCGCGCATCGCGGCCTCAAGCGCCTCGCGCAGCCCGCCTGCCTCCTCGACCCGGCGCATGCCGCGCCCGCCACCACCGGCGACCGCCTTGACGAAGACCGGGAAGCGGATGTTCTCGGCGGCGGCCAGCAGCCCCTCGACGTCGTCGGAGGGGGCGGAGGACTCCAGCACGGGCAGCCCCGCCTCGCGCGCGGCGGCGATGGCGCGGGCCTTGTTCCCGGTCAGCTCCAGCACCTCGGCGCTGGGGCCGACGAAGGTGATGCCCGCGTCCTTGCAGGACTGCGACAGCTCCGGGTTCTCCGACAGGAAGCCGTAGCCGGGGTAGATCGCGTCGGCGCCCGCCTTGCGCGCCGCCTTGATCACCTCGGTGACGGAGAGGTACGCGCGCACGGGATGGCCGGGATCGCCGATCTCGTAGGACTCGTCCGCCTTGAGGCGGTGCAACGAGTTCCGGTCCTCGTGCGGGAACACCGCGACCGTTCCCGCGCCCAGTTCGTAGGCGGCGCGGAACGCCCGGATGGCGATCTCTCCTCGGTTGGCGACGAGGACCTTCGCGAACATGCCGGCTCCTCACGGATCGTGCCTCGGGGTCGGTCGTGGCACCGTATCGTCGTCTCCCGCTGTGCGGGAGGGTCGTCCCAGGTGACGGACTTCATCCTGATCGATTCCCCCGGCCCGCGCGACTGCCAACGGACTGTGGTTCCGATCACTGGCCGTATTACTGGTTTCAGCGCGCGCCGATGCGGATACCCGTCCTCGCGGTCCTATTCGCGGGAGATGAGATGCGATTCGCACTGGCTCTGTCCGTGTCCCTGGTCCTCGGCTTGGTCGGGGTGCCAGCCCAGGCCGGTTACCCGCTCTACGCGGCCGCGACCAGCCCCGCCGTCGCCGCGGGCAAGGACGGCCTGCTGGAGATGTTCGCTCCCGCCCCGCCGAACGCGGCGCTGCACCACCGGAAGCAGCTGCCCGGCGGCGCCTGGGGGCCGTGGGCGGAGTTCGGCACTCCCACCGAGGGCGCTCCGACCGTGGTGCGGAACGCGGCGGGACTGCTGGAGGTCTTCGCGCTCGACCGCAGGGACGGCCGGGCCGGTGAGCGCATCCGCCACCGGGCCCAGCTCGGCGACGGCACGTGGGGACCGTGGGAGGACTTCGGCTCGGCGGCATCGGCCCCGGTGGCCGCGGAGGGCGGGACGGACCTGTTCGCGGTGGCCCACAGCGGGTCGAAACTGCTGCACCGCGCGCGTTCCGGTGCGGGCTGGGGCCCGTGGGAGGACTTCGGTGAAGGCTCCGGCCTGCCCGCGGTCGCCCGGGGCGGAGACGGACAGCTGCGGGTGTTCACCACCCTCTCCGGCCAGCTCTTCGGGCGGACGCAGACCCCGGCCGGGTGGAGCCAGTGGACCCCGCTCGGTGGCCCCGCCGACGCGCACTCCCCGGTCGCCACGGCGACGCCGAGCGGAGTGGTGGTGTTCGTGACGGCCGACCAGCGCGTGAACGAGCTGCGCGACGGGTGGACGGTGTTCTCCGAGCCGGTGACGGGACGGCCCTCGGTGGGGCGCAACGCAGACGGGCGGCTAGAGGTGTTCGTCGTCGGCCGCGACGCGAGCAGCGTGCAGCACCGCAGGGAAACCGCGACCGGATGGGGCCCCTGGCAGACCTTCGACGGCGCCAGCGCGGTGTGCTCGCCCAGCGTGACGTCCACAGTGGACGGACGGCTGGAGCTGTTCACGCTCGCCCCGGCGGGTGAGGCGGTCATGGTCCGGGCGCAGACCGCGCCGAGCGGCACGTGGGGCCCGGCGCACGTGCTCGGCGGCCCCGCCAGCCCCCGCTGCGAGTAGTCAGCGCAGCTGGTTGACCAGTGCGCGCAGCCACGGTTCGGCGAACGCGGGCTCGGCGGCGATGGCCCTGACCAGCCGCTCGCGGGTTTCCCGGGTACGGCCGGACTCGACGAGGGCGACGGCTTCGGCGAGCGCCTGACGGGTTCTGGCGTCGTGCGCAGGGACCGCGGCTTCCGGATCGGCCCAGGACCACCGGGCGAACAGAACTGGTGAGCTTGGCCTGGCGATCGCGCTCGCGGGCAGTTCGGCGGTCCACTGTGCGCTCTGGTGCCAGCGGTGGGTTTTCGGACTGGTGTACATGCGACGGCGCACGAGGTCCCATCGGAAGGGACGGTTCACCTCGGCGCTCATGCGTCCCATCGCACCACAGCGGCCTACCCCGGCGCCTGCCCTTTTCGTGCGCGACGCACATTACGCTTGAAGCACGTTGACAACCGTGCTTACCACCTTCTTCACTGCCCACTGAAGACAATGGACATCGACCGAAGGTGAAACATGAGAATCGCTCCAGTCGTCGCGATGGTCGCCTTGGCACTCACCACACTGGCACCGACAGCCTCCGCGGCCTCGCAGGCCCATTCACCCTGCGGCTACTTCGAGGAAGGCGATGGCGCCTGGTACAACCACTGCGCGAGCGCGGGCAATATCAAGATCGTCGTGGACTACAGGACCGAGGATGGGAAGGTGCTGTGCGTCGGACCCGGCGAGACTTTCCTCGGCGCGGTCTCAAGAATCCAGAACGCCTGGTACATCGGCCTACGCTGCTGATCTTCGCCACCGCGGGCGTCAGGACTTCTCCAGGAGCTCCGCATGCCTTGTGCATTGTCCACAAGCAAAGGTGAAACATGAGAATCGCCCCTGCCCTCGCAGCGGTCGCTCTGGCCCTCACAGCACTGACGCTTCCCGCCCCCGCGAGCGCACAGGCGATGAAATGGGACTACCCGTGCGGCTACTACGAGACGAACGGATTCGCCTACTACGGGCACTGCACGAACGACGGCAGTTGGATCTGGATCTACGTGGACCGCAAGACAGAACCTGATTACTCCCAGTGCGTCCTGCCCGGCAGCACGTTGCTCGACTACACCGCGAAAGTTCAGAACGCCTGGTACGAGGGCGCGAAATGCAAATGAAGGAGAAGGGGAGATGAGTTCCGTGGCAGTTGTCCCGGGGCTCGCGGCACTGTGCTGATTTCCGCACGACGGGATCAGCTCTTCTCCAGGAACTCCGCGTGCTCCTCGTGGATGAGGTCGGAGACCATCCCGGCCAGCCCGGGGTGGCTCAGCAGCTCGGGGTCGGCCGCGACCACGTCGTCGGCGGCCACCCTGGCGGCCTCGATCACGTCCTCGTCCTGCAGCAGCGACAGCATCTTCAGCGTTGAACGCTTGCCCGACTGCGCGGAACCGAGGATGTCGCCCTCGCGGCGCAACTCCAGGTCCAGCCGGGCCAGCTCGAAGCCGTCCGTGGTCGCCGCCACCGCCTCCAGTCGCTGCCGGGTCGTCGTGTTCGCCGGGATCTCGCTGACCAGCAGGCACAGCCCGGGAGCGCTGCCCCTGCCGACCCGCCCGCGCAGCTGGTGCAGCTGGCTCACGCCGAACCGGTCCGCGTCCATGATCACCATCACGGTGGCGTTGGGCACGTTCACGCCGACCTCGACCACCGTCGTCGCGACCAGCACGTCCAGTTCCCCCGCGCCGAAGGCCCGCATCACCGCGTCCTTCTCGTCCGTGGGGAGCTTGCCGTGCAGCACGCCGACCCTCAGCCCGCGCAGGGGTCCGCTCGCCAGCCGCGGCGCCACGTCCATCACCGCGAGCGGCGGGCGGCGGTCGCTCTCCTCCTTGGCTTCCTTGGGTTCCTTCGGTTCCTTGGCGCCCTTGGACTTCTTCGGCGGCGCCTCGTCCTCATCGCCCTCGGACTCCCCGATGCGCGGGCAGACCACGTACGCCTGGTGGCCCTTCGCGACCTCCTCGCGGATGCGCTGCCACGTGCGGTCCAGCCACCTGGGTTTCTCCGCCGCCGGGACCACGGAGGTGGAGATCGGCGAGCGCCCCTTCGGCAGCTCGCGCAGCGCGGCCACCTTCAAGTCGCCGTAGACGGTCATCGCGACCGTGCGCGGGATGGGCGTCGCGGTCATCACGAGGATGTGCGGGCTGCCACCGCCCGCCGCGCGCGTGCGCAACGCGTCGCGCTGCTCGACGCCGAAGCGGTGCTGCTCGTCGACGACCACCAGGCCCAGGTCGGCGAAGCTCACCCGGTCCTGGATCAGCGCGTGCGTGCCGATCACGATCCCCGCGGCACCGGAGGCGGCGTCGAGCAGCGCCTGCTTGCGCTCCTTCGCGCCCATCACCCCGGTCAACAGCGTGACCCTGGTCGCGACGTCCGGCGCGCCGAGCTCACCGGCCCGCGCGAGGTCGCCCAGCATCTCGGCGAGCGACCGGGCGTGTTGCGCGGCAAGGACTTCGGTCGGCGCGAGCATCGCTGCCTGGCGGCCCGCGTCCACCGCCTGCAACATCGCCCGCAGCGCCACGAGCGTCTTGCCGGAGCCGACCTCGCCCTGCAGCAACAGGTTCATCGGGTGGTCGGTGGCCATGTCCGCCGAGATCAACTCGCCGATCTCGCGCTGGCCGTCGGTCAGCGTGAACGGCAGCACTTCGTCGAAGGCGGCCGCGACCCCGTCGCCCCTGCGCGGGCAGCTCGGCGCGGGACGGCTCACCGCGGAATGCCTGCGCTGCGCGAAGACCAGTTGCAGCGCGAGGGCTTCGTCCCACTTGAGCCGCTGCTTGGCGATGGTCACCTCGGCCCAGCTGTTCGGCTGGTGGATGCGGCGCAGCGCCTCGGACAACCCCGACAGGCCCGCCTCGGTGAGCATCTCCTCCGGTACCGGGTCGGCGACGCCGTCCCACTGGTCCAGGACCTGCCGGACGCAGTTCGCGATCGTCCAGGTCTGGAGGTCCTTCGACGCCGGGTAGACCGGGATCAGCCCGCTGGCGAACTCCTGCAGCGCCGACCCGTCCTCCTCGTCGCCGATCAGCTTGTAGTCGGGGTGGGTCAGCTGGAGCTTCTTGTTGTACTGCGAGACCTTTCCGGAGAACATGCCGCGCGTGCCCGGCAGGAGCTTGGTCTGGTGGTACTTCTGCTTGAAGAAGGTGAGGCTCAGCTGCGCGCGCCCGTCGGTGATGATCGCCTGGGTGATCGTCCCCGGCCTGCTCGCCATCTGCCGGGTCACGCAGGAGCGGACCTCGGCCATGATCGACACGTGCTCGCCGATCGCCAGGTCGGCGATGCGCGTCAGCTCACCCCGCTCGGCGTAGCGCCGCGGGTAGTGCCGCAGCAGATCGCCGACGGTGGTCAGCTCGAGCGCGGACTCCAGCGCCTTGCCGCTCTTCGCGCCCAGCAGCCGGTCCAGCTTGTCGTCCCAGGAAGCCATCGACACCATTCAACCGCGCCCCACTGACAGTCTCTTACTCCACACCCAGCAGCAGCACCGCGTCCAGCTGCCCACCGGGATAAGCGGCCAGTTCGACCTCGGGCCGAGTGTGCCGGAGGTGCTCGGCCAACGCCTCGGCGACGCCGTCCGGGGCTCCGGCCCCCAGCACCGCCGTCACCAGCTCCCCGCCCGCGGCGAGCATCCGATCGGCCAACTGGCAAGCCGCCGAGGTCACCGCCGAGGCGGGCTCGATCAGCACGACCTCGCCGTCGACCATGCCCAGCACGTCACCGGGCTGACAACGGCCGACCCACGTCAACGCCTCGCGCTGGGCGATCAGCAACTCTCCGCGCCTGGTCGCCGCAGCGGCTTCCGCCATCGCCACGACGTCGTCGCCCGGCCTGCGCGCAGGATCGTGCACGGCCAATGCGGCGAGACCTTGCACCGCCGAGGCCGTAGGAACCGCAACCACGTCCTGTCCGGCCTGTGTCGCTTGTGCGCACGCTTCGTCCACTACGACGTTGAAATGCATGGAGTTAGGCAAAAGCACTACATGCGCGGCGCGGCTGCCACTAATGGCAGCAAGGAGGTCCGCAGTGTCCAACGGCTGCGCGGGCGGCACGGTGACCACTACGGCGCCTTCACTGCGAAACAGCTCCGCGATGCCTTCACCGTCCACAATGGCCACTACCGCGCGATCGCGCACGAAGCGCTTCGGCGCCGCCTCGATCTGATCGGCGAAGCGGACCACGGTGATCCGATGTGGACGGCCGGCCTCCACACCCGCCTCGATCGCCGCGCCCACGTCATTGCAGTGCACGTGCACAGTCCACAATCCTGCGCCGTCCGGTGTGCCGTCCGACACAACGGACACGCAGTCACCCAATGCGGCCAGCTCCGCGCGCAACGTCGTAGTGCGCCGCTCGTCGCCGCCGTCCAGCAAGTACATGACCTCGTACTCGAACTCCGTCGAGCCACCCTCGCGCTCCGTGTGCAGGTCCTCGGCCAGCCGCGGCAGGCGGTGCGGGCCGAGCGCGCGCTCCACGCGTTCGCCCGTGACCACCTCGGCGAGCGCGTCCAGCAGGACCACCAGGCCACGTCCGCCCGCGTCCACCACACCGGCCTTGGCCAGCGCGGAGAGCTGCCTCGGGGTCTCCGCGAGCGCGTCCGCGGCGGCCTTCGAGCTGGCGACCACGACCTCGGCCAGGTCGTCGCCGTCGCACTCGCGCGCCGCCACCGCGGCCGCGTGCAACACCGTCAGGATCGTGCCCGGGGCGGGCTCGGCCACCGCGGCCGTCGCCAGCGCATCGGCTCTGACCAGGGCTTTCCTGATACCTTCCCCGCCAGCGGCGGTCGCGCCCGCCCACTCCTCGGCCAGGCCGCGCAGCACCTGGGACAGGATCACGCCGGAGTTGCCCCGCGCCCCCGCCAGCGCTCCCCTGGCCAGCGCGGCGACCGCCGTGCCCGCGTCCGTGATGTCCGTCCTGACCAGCGCTTCGAGCGCGGCGCGCATCGTGTGCAGCAGGTTCGTCCCGGTATCGCCGTCCGCGACCGGGTAGACGTTGATCCGGTCGATCTCCTCGCGACTCGCCTCCAGCGCGTCCACGCAGGTCACGGCCCATCGGCGCACCGCAGCGGCGTCCAGCACTCCCAGCACCCGCACCATCCCCGCGTCAGCCAGTCGAACGTGGTCGGCGATCACCAGCACCGGAGCGTACCGATGGGGGGCGGTTTGGTTGGTCGGACCGACTCGGGATAACCTGTGCGGGCTGTCCGGCATTCTGCCCGTGACAGCCATGCCAAGGCTCACACCTGGGCCTTGAAGTTCTCATTGCACGACAACGGTTGAAGGAGCGCCCGACATGGCTGCCGTGTGCGACGTCTGCAACAAGGGGCCGGGCTTCGGCATGTCGGTCTCGCACTCCCACCGGAGGACGAACCGCAGGTGGAACCCGAACATCCAGACCGTGCGCGCGAAGATCGGTCTTTCGCAGCGCAAGCGGCTCAACGTGTGCACCTCGTGCCTGAAGGCCGGCAAGGTCGTTCGCGGCTGACGCACCCCTGATCTGCTCCAACGGCCCGGGTCGGACTCAGTCCACCCGGGCCGTTCGGCGTGTCGCCACGCGGTAGGTCAGCACGGCCGCCACCAGCGCCAGGCTCCCCCCGCCGACCAGCGTCCACCTCGGCCCGAGCACCGCGATCACCCCGGCTGCGGCCACCGTGCCGAGCATGTTGGACGTGGTCATCACCGCGCTCACGGCCGCGAAGACCCGCCCACGCAGCTCCTCGGGAGACCGCAGGGAGGTCAGCGCCTGGGTGCCGAGGTTCTGGAAACCGTTCGCGATCCCGGCCACCACCCACATCGCGCACGCCACCACAACATGGGGCACCGATCCGGCCACGACGAGCGCGGTGCCCATCAGCACGCCGCCCGCGCCGAGCATCCGCAGCAGCGCACGCTCCCCGCTCGCCCGCGCGGCGATCCGGCTGGCCAACAGCTTCCCCGAGCCCCAGCAGGCGGCCATGATCCCGAGGACCACTCCACCCGCCAGCAGCACGTCGGTGACGAAGAAGACCTCGGCGACGTTCACGAGCACCGTGGCCAGGAGCACAACCGCGCCACCCGACGTGATGGCCACGAGCACCGTGTCGGCGCGGAGGTGGCGCATCCCCGCGACGGCGGCCCCGCGCTTGCGCTCCGGCGTGCTCAGCCGGGGATCGCGCTCGGCTCGCACGAACAGCAACAGCGCCGCTTGGAAGAGCAGTGTCGCCACGTCCACGAGCAGCGCCACGGTGGGACCCGCCTCGGTGATCAGCACACCGCCGAGCCCCGATCCGAGCAGCATGCCGATCGTCGACGCGGTCCCCCACGCCGCGTAGCCCCTGGTCGCGCCCTCCTCGCCGGTGATCCTGGGCAGCAGGGCCGTCGCGGCGGGTTTGGTGACCGCGGTGCCGAAGCCGTAGCAGAACGCGATGAGCGCCGAGAGCGGCACGCTGCCCAACGCGGGGATCAGCGCGGCCACGGCCGCCGCCTGCACCAGCTGCGCTCCGATCAGCAGCCTGCGGTTGGGCAGCCGGTCCACCAGCAGGCCGACCACGGGCGCGCCGAACGCCACCGGGACGAGTTCCGCCGCGAGGACGAGCGCGACCGCGAGCGGCCCGTGCTCGGAGAGCGAGAGCAGCAGGGTGAGCGTGGTCAGCATCGTCCCGAAGACGGACACGCCGACCCCGCTCACCACGAGCAGGAGGTCGCGCCCTAGGGGAGCTTCCACTCGACCGGCGCCGCGCCCTGCTCCTCAAGGAGCTTGTTGGCCTTGCTGAACGGGCGAGAGCCGAAGAAGCCGTTGTGCGCGGACATCGGGCTCGGGTGGGCGGACTCCACACAGGGCACGTTCGGCATGGTGGGCCGGAGGTTGCGCGCGTCGCGGCCCCACAGGATCGCCACCATCGGCTTGTCCCGCTCGGCGAGCGCCTTGATGGCCTGCTCGGTGATCTCCTCCCAGCCCTTGCCGCGGTGCGCGGCGGGCTTGCGCGGCTCCACCGTCAGCGCCCTGTTGAGCAGCAGCACGCCCTGGTCCACCCACGGCGACAGGTCACCGCTCGAGGGCAGCGGCAGGCCGAGGTCCTGCTCGTACTCCTTGAAGATGTTGATCAGACTGGCGGGCGGGCGCACCCCGGGGGCGACGGAGAAGCTGAGCCCGACCGCGTGCCCCGGAGTCGGGTACGGGTCCTGGCCGACGATGAGCACCCGCACGTCGTCGAAGGGTTGTTGGAACGCCCGCAGCACGTTCTCCCCCGCGGGCAGGTACTCCCGCCCCGCGGTGATCTCCGCGCGCAGGAACTCGCCCATCGCGGTGATGCGGTCCTCGACCGGTGCGAGGGCCTTCGCCCAACCGGCATCCATGATTTCGTTCAACGGTCGTCCTGACACGGGCCGTGACGATAGCGGGCCGCGTTCACCCGAGTTCTGCCGCTACCGCATTGACCATCGCATTGCGCAGTCGAACGTCGTCGCGCACTCGTGGTTGGTGCTCCATGTGGTAGAACCGCCCGCCGATCCGCCTCGTGTGCCTGGCTTGCGGATTCTTCGTAGCGCCAACCGAAGGCCAGTTCTCGCCGTCGAAGACTTCCGCGCGCACGCCCACCGCCCGCATCCGTTGTGCGATGCGGTGCAACTGTGCGTGTGGTCTCGCGCTTCCGTTGCTGAGCACCACATCGGGATAGTGGTCCTCGACGAAGCCGTGGTACTGCAACACATCTGTGCTCGCGGTGGTCAACCGCTCGTGCACGGCCTGGAAGAGGCTGCACGGGTTTCGCGCCATGTCCGATGGTGGTTCCCAACCGTTGCGCGGTCGACCGTTCGCGTAGCGGTGTGTTCCTGCCACAAGGAGAACTGAGCCCTCGCAACGATGAAGTGCCTCTACTCCGAAATCAGGCGTATACCTGTCATGGCGTGGATGCGGCACCTCGACGACCACATCGCGATACGGAGCCGCGCGGAGGTAGTAGGAGCCCCAACAACGCTTATAAGACGCCGTTTCGCGCACTATGTGGAAGTCGCCGTGCACGGGGTCTCGCAGTTCCAGGAGCTGGTAGTCGACGCGCGCGAGCAGAGCGACCGCTTCGTCCAACCGACCGGCGCGGGCGGCGGCGACCCCTTCCGCCG
Source organism: Allokutzneria sp. A3M-2-11 16 (assembly GCF_024213555.1). Classification (GTDB taxonomy): domain Bacteria; phylum Actinomycetota; class Actinomycetes; order Mycobacteriales; family Pseudonocardiaceae; genus Allokutzneria. The sequence continues at coordinate 422,886 of NZ_JANAVO010000001.1, forward strand.
CCACCGCGACCTCGGCAGGCCGACCGACGACGAAGCGGTCACTCCCCTCTTCCGGCAGCTTGTCGTTCTCTTCGAGGACGGCGTCCAGCAGCGACTGGTGGATCAGTCCAACCTCCGGAGCTTGGTGCGGTACTCGCCGATGTTGGCCACGTACATGGCGACGGGAACGTCCACATTGTCCTCGGCGACCTCGAAGCCCTCCCGGATCCGCGCGGGAACCCCGAGCGCCATGCGGCGGCTGGGCACCCGCCCGCCGAAGGACACCACCGCACCGGCCCCGACGACGGCACCCGCGCCGACCTCCGCGCCGTTGAGCACGACGGACCCGGAGCCGATCAGGCAGCGGTCGCCGATGGTCGCGCCCTCGATGTGCACGTTGTGCCCGACAACGCACTCCGCACCGATCAGGGTCGGGTGGATCGGCGTGCAATGCACCACGGTTCCGTCCTGGACGCTCGTGCGCTCACCGACCTCGATCCGGCCGTAGTCCCCGCGCAACACCGCCTGCGGCCACACCGACGCGTGCGCGCGGACCACGACGTTGCCGATCACCGTGGCCTCGGGGTGCACGTAGGCATCGGGGTGAACGTCCGGTACGAGCTCGCCGAGAGCGTAAATGGCCATGTCGCACAGTATCCGGCCGCTCAGTGTCAGACCCCCTGTCTACCGTCGGCCCCGTGCTGACGAACTGAGTTCACCAGCGATGACGACGGCAGCACGGTCCACCCACGCGCAGGAGGCGGTGAAACACGTGCTGACACGACTCCAGGAGAACCCGGCCCGCCCAGGGATGTGGCTGGGCACCGTGCTGGCCCGGCTGGGCGCACTGCCGGGCCGGTTGCTCGCCTACGCGCGCGACCGGCTGACCACGGCGCACGACGCCGCCCGAGCCGTTGCGCCGCACCAGGTGCGGCGGCCTCCGGTGCTGGTCCCCGGCGAACCCTGGGCGGACCAGGCGATCGCCGAGGTCGCCGCGCTGCCGCCGGAGCACGCGCGGTGCTGGGAGGAGCTGCTGCGGCACGCGCTCGCGCTGGTGACCTCGCGCCCGGCGAAGAAGTGGCGCGCCAGGGCGCGGGAGCTGCTGGACGCGCTCGGCGCCGACGAGGTGTTCGGCAGGACCGACCGCTGGCTCACCACCTTCGCGACGGCACCGCCCGGTCCGGCCAACGTGCACAACGAGCACAACGACACCGCCGTGCGCGGCCTGCTGTGGCTGCGCGCGGTCGCCCCGGAGGAGGACACCAGCCCGCGCCTGCTCGGCATGGTCGTGGCGGGCGCGCTCGACGCGCAGCCGCGGCGCACCAGGGTGGCGGGCGCGGCGGTGCACGTTCTCTCCACTGTGGACAGTGAACCCGCGCTCGCGGAGATCGCGCGGCTGGCGAACCGGATCACCCACAGGCCGACGCTGCGACTGCTCGACCGGACGCTGGCGGTGAAGGCGGACGCGCTGGGCATCACCAGGGGCGAGATCGAGGAGATCGCGGTCCCGCACTTCGGCCTCACCACGACGGGCCGGGGCACCCGCGCGATCGGCGACGCCGAAGTGGAGCTGGTGGTCGAACCGACCGGGGTGCGCACGCGGTGGCGCGATCACGACGGTATGGCCACCAAGTCCGTTCCCGCCTCCGTGCGCACGGAGAACGCTGACGAACTCCGCGCACTGCGCGCGCACGTCAAGGACGTCAACGGGACGCTCACGGAGCAGAAGGCACGGTTGGAGCGACTGTTCCTCGAACACCGGGTCTGGCACTTCGAACAGTGGCGGACGCGATACCTGGACCATCCGCTCGTAGGCACGATCGCGCGCAGGCTGATCTGGATCGTCGGTGTGCGCGCGTGCGTGTACTACGAGGGCGCGCTGCGCGGGTTGGACGGACAACCGGTGCCGGTGCGCGCCTCCGACGACGTCGCGCTGTGGCACCCGGTCGACTACGAGACCGACGAAGTCCTTGAGTGGCGCGAACTGCTCACCGAACAGGGCATCGTGCAACCGTTCAAGCAAGCGCACCGCGAGGTCTACGCGCTGACGGAGGCAGAGCGGAGCACAGAACTGTTCTCCACGCGCTTCACCGCGCACATCCTGAAGCAGAAGCGGTTCCACGCAATCGCCACCGCGCGCGGCTGGCAGAACCAACCGAGGTCCACAATGGACACAACCTGCCAGCCGACGGTGCGCGAACTGCCGGAGTGGGGGTTGCGCGCCGAACTGTGGGTGGAAGGAGTCGGCGACGGTTTCGACGTGGCGGCCACCGAATCGGGCGGCTACCACTACGTCGACACCGAGCACATCCGCTTCTACCCGTTGTTCGCCCCGGAGAACACCGCCTACGCGGCGGGAGCTGGCTACGCGCCCTGGGACGACGTCGACGACCTCAGCGATCCGCTGCCGTTGGCCGACGTCCCACCACTGGTGTTCAGCGAGGTGCTGCGCGATGTCGAGCTGTTCGTCGACGGTGCGAGCATCGGCTCCGACCCCGCGTGGCAGGACGACGGCGCCGACAGCTCGTACCGCGAGTACTGGAACTCCCACGGCTTCGGCGAGTTGTCCACGGCGGCGGCGACTCGGCGGGAGGTGTTGCGGCGCGTGCTGCCCGCGCTGCCGATCGCGCAGCGGTGCACCGTGACCGACCGGTTCCTCGAAGTGCGCGGGGACCTGCGCGGCTACCGGATCCACCTCGGTTCCGGCAACGTGGTGATGCAACCGGACGACCAGTACCTCTGCGTGCTCGCCCGGCAGGCCAAGGGCGTCGGTCGCGGGGTGTGGCTGCCGTTCGAGGGAGACGGGATGCTGCGCCTGATCCTGGGCAAGGCGCTGCTGCTCGCCGAGGACTCCGCGATCACCGATCCGACGATCGCGGAGCAGCTGCGGTGATCAGTACAGCGACTTGGCGAAGCAGAGGCTCAGCGGATGGTCCTTGTAGGCGCCGAAGTTCTGGATGCGCTCGTAGCCGTTGGCGCTGTACAGCGCGACCGCCTCCGGCTGCTGCGTACCGGTCTCCAGCACCATGCGCCGCCTGCCCGCGTCCCGCGCGGTGCGCTCCAGCTCCACGAGCATGCGCTTGGCGAGGCCCTTGCCGCGGGCGGTGCCGACCACGTACATGCGCTTGATCTCGGCATCGCCGTCCAGGAACTGCGGATCGTCGCTGTCGTGCGCGCGCCACCCGCCGCACACGACCGCTTCCTCGTTGAGGTAGCCGACGATGAACAGGCCCAGCGGCGGGGCGAATTCCGCGGGATCCACCGGGGTGACGTCCTCGTCGCCGTAACGCACGACGTACTCCTGCTGGACCTCCGAGATCAGCTTCGCCGCGTCCGGGTGGTCGTAGCCGACGACGCGCAGCTCCAAGTCGAGCATCACCATGCCCGCACACTAAGCGACCAGGCACGTGGATAGGAATGCAATTTCCCGCATCCCTATCAGCGCCAGTGCTCCCAGCCGTTGGTCGGCCCCTCGTAGGGCCTGCCGTCCACGGTGATGCCGGAGCCCTTGCCCACCCAGCCGATGGGGTGCCAGTCGTCCGGTACCTGCCCCGGCGTGGGGAACGTCGCGACCAGCGCGTGGTCCTCGCCGCCGGTGAGCATCCAGTGCAGCGGGTCGGCGCCGAGCGCGGACGCGACGTCCAGAAGGCGTTGGTGCACCTCGAAACCCTCGGTGCGGACGTTGATCGCCACGTCCGACGCGCGGGCGATGTGACCGAGGTCGGCCAGCAGTCCGTCGGAAACGTCGAGCATCGCGGTCGCACCGGCGATGGCGGCCTGCGGACCCGCCACGTAGGGCGGTTCGGGCACGCGCTGCGCGCCGACGACGGCCACCGGCGAGCGGAATCCCCGGCCCAGCACGGCCAACCCGGCCGCGGCCCAGCCGAGACGCCCGGCGTAGGCGAGCACGTCGCCGGGCCGCGCTCCGGAGCGGGTCACCGGTGCCCGGCCCTCCAGGTCGCCGAGCGCCGTGACGGAGATCACCAGGGTCTCCGACGTGACCATATCCCCGCCCACCACACCGATCCCGGCGTTCGCGGCCTCCTGCCACATGCCCGCGAACAACCCGTCGGCCAGCTCCACCCGGGTGTCCCCGGGGCACGCGAGACCGACGAGGACCCCGGTCGGCACCGCACCCATCGCCACGATGTCGGCGAGGTTGACCGCGACCGCCTTGCGGCCCACCTGCTCGGGATTCGACCAGTCCAACCGGAAGTGGACCCCTTCGACGAGCACGTCGGTCGAGGCCACCACCCGGCCGTCCGGCGCGGCCACCACGGCGGCGTCGTCCCCGGGCCCGAGCAGCGTCGGCGGTGGCTGCGCCCGGCCCTGGGTCACCCGGCGGATGAGCCCGAACTCGCCGAGCCCGGCGACCGTCTCCGCGTCACGCGGCGGCTCCGGACGCACACCCACCTCCGACCCTGAGCGACCCGACCCCCGGCTGGGGTAGCTTTTCGTGCACGTTCCTACCCCGTGCAGACAGCTCAAGACGAAGGGGCACGCCGTGGTCCAGGCATACATCCTGATCCAGACCGAGGTCGGCAAGGCAGCAGCCGTCGCCGCCGAGATCGCCACCATTCCCGGCGTGATCAGCTCCGAGGACGTGACCGGTCCCTACGACGTGATCGTCCGCTCGGAGGCCGAAACCGTCGACCAGCTCGGCCAGCTCGTGGTGGCCAGCATCCAGGGCGTCGACGGCATCACCCGCACCCTGACCTGCCCAGTGGTGCACCTCTAAAGCTCCGCGCCGGTCACGGTTTCCGGGCACCGCCCCCGCAACCACGCCCGGCCCGCGCGCATGTTGTAGTAGCCGGGTGCCCGACAAGCCCACGGACAACGCGTTCCCTCGGCCGCTGGTGATCCTGGCGGTCGGGCTCCCGGTGCTGCTGGCCGTCGCGGTCGGCGCCATCGGCCTCTTCTCCGGACCGGCCGAGGACTCCGATCCCGGGCAGCAGCAGGAGATCTCCACCGCTCGCCGCACCGGCCCGCTCACCCTGCCCCCGGTGCCCGCGCCCGGGGCGAGCACCTCGGAGTGCCGCGCGGTGCTCGACGGCCTGCCCGCCGAACTGACCTCCAACGCCGCGAAGCTACCGCGCAGGCAGCTCGCCGAACCCGCACCCGTGGCCACCGTCGCCTGGGGCAGCCGCGAGGTCGACCCGATCATCCTGCGCTGCGGGCTCGGCAGGCCATCGGAGCTGACCCAGTCCAGCCCGCTGCTGGTGGTCGGCGGCGCGACGTGGCTGGAGATCGCCGAGCCCGGGGTGAGCACCTGGGTCGCGGTGGACCGGCCGGTGTACGTGGTCCTCACCGTGCCCAAGGACGCGGGAACCGGGCCGCTGCAAGAGGTTTCGGCGACGATCGCGAAGGCGCTGCCGCCGCGCTCCCCCGACCTCGTCGGCACCCCGCCGGGGCAGGGCCCGCCGCACGTGATTCCCCCGACTCCCACTCGCTGACACCGCCCCACTTCTGTTGTGCGTGCCGACAATGGTCAGCGCAGGCCGGTGCCCCTGGCGATGGCGGTCTCGATCAGCGTGGTCAGCAGCGTCGGGTAGTCCACGCCGGTGACCTCCCAGGTCTTGGGGTACATGGAGATCGGAGTGAAGCCGGGCATCGTGTTGATCTCGTTGATGATCGGCGTGCCGTCGGCGGTGACGAAGAAGTCCACCCGCGCCAGCCCCTGGCAGTCCAGGGCCTGGAAGGCCGCGACCGACAGCGCCCGGATGCGCGCGCTCAGCTCGTCGTCCAGCTTCGCCGGGATGTCGACCTCGCACGCCTGGTCGGAGTCCAGGTACTTGGAGTCGAAGTCGTACCAGTCGGCGGCGGCGCTCTCCAGCATCCGGATCTCCGCGGGCAGGCTGGCCTCGACCCGCCCGTCCGGGAACTCCAGCACGCCGACCTCGATCTCGCGGACCACGACGCCCTTCTCGACCAGGACCTTCGGGTCGGTCCGCCGGGCCAGCTCGATCGCCGCGTCCAGCTCGGCCCAGTCGGTCACCTTCGAGATGCCGATGGAGGAGCCGGCGCGGGACGGCTTGACGAACACCGGCAGGCCGAGCCGGTCCCGCTGCTCCGCGGTCAGCGTCGCCTGGCCGCGCCGCAGCACCTCGTAGGGCACGCTCGGCATGCCCTCGGCGGCGAGCAGCTTCTTGGTGAACTCCTTGTCCATGGACGCGGCGCTGGCGAGCACGCCGGGCCCGACGTAGGGCACACCGGCCATCTCCAGCAAGCCCTGGATGGTGCCGTCCTCACCGAACGCGCCGTGCAGGACGGGGAAGACCACATCGACGCCGGAGAGCACTTCACCGGCGCGACCGGGCTCCAACAGCACGACGTCGCGTCTGGTCGGATCGCCCGGCAGTACCACAGCGGTGCCGTTCTCCGGCACCTGCGGAAGGCTGCGGTCACGGATCTCCAACGCTTTTGGATCATCTGTGCCCAGCACCCAGGCCCCGTTCGGGGCGATTCCGACCGGAACGACCTCGAACCGGGTGCCGTCCAGGTGGGTCAGCACGCTGCGCGCCGACACGCACGAAACCCCGTGTTCCGTGCTGCGACCACCGAAAACAACCGCGACCCTCGTCCTGCGTTCTGCCATGCCCGTGACCCTACCGGGGGACGCTCGCCGCCCTCCGAGCCGACTTGACCCTGGTGAGACCGTCATGGTGTGCAGCAGTGCGAGCTCGTCAACGAGGTGCGGGAGGCGGTCCGGGAACCGGGCTGCCCTCGGCTGCGCGCGAGCCTCGTCGCCGATCTCGTCCGCTCGGTCACCGGCTTCCACTGGGTCGGGATCTACCAGGCGTCCGCGAGCGCGGTGGAGCTGCTCGCGTGGAGCGGCCTTCCCGGCCCCGCGCACCCGCGCTTCCCCCTGGCGGAGAACCTGACGCTGGAGGCGGTGCGGCAGGCGAAGCCGTTGGTCTGCAACGACGTCGCGGGCGATCCGCGCTACGTCGCGGCCAGCGACAAGATCGGCTCCGAGGTGATCGTCCCGGTGGTCGTCGAGGGCCGCGTCCTGGGCACCCTCGACGTCGAGGACTGCCGCCCCGGCGTGTTCACCGAGGCGCTGGTGGCGAAGCTGCTCGAGGTCGCGACGGAGCTGGTTCCGCTGTACGAGGAGCAGCTCGCGCTCGACTGAGCAGGTCGACCAGCACCGGCAGCGCGCCGTCGAGCTGGCGACGGGTGCACGCCGTGTAGCCGACCGCGACGCCGAACCACGCGGGCACGCCGATGTGGTGCCGTTCGAGGCCGTCGAGGAGCAGCCCGTGCCGCTGCCCCTCCGCGAGCGCCTGGCGTTCGGCCTCCAGGGACGGCATCGGGACGACCAGGTGCCCGCCCGCCTCGTCGCCCACGGTCGGGATGCCCGCCTCGGAGAAGGCCAGGACCAGCGACGCTCGGCGCTCCCCCAGTTCCCTGCGGAGCCTGCGCAGGTGCCTGCCGAGGTCGCCGTGCCTGGCCAGCTCGACCAGCACCCGCTGCCCGGCCGCCGAGGGCGAGGTGCCGGTGAGGTTGCGGTGCTCGATCACCTTCGCGGCGATCTCCGGGGGCGCGACCATCCAGCCGGTGCCGAGCCCCACGGTGAGGATCTTGCTCGTGGTGCCGAGGTGCACGACCACGTCGGGAGCCAGCGACGCCAGCAAAGGCAGCGGCGCGACGTCGTAGCGCATCTCGCCGTCGTAGTCGTCCTCGACGATCAGCCAGGCGTTGGCGCGCGCACGCTCGATCAGCTGCGTGCGCCGCGTGGCGGGAAGCCTGCCGCCGAGCGGGTACTGGTGCGCGGGCGAGCAGTACACGGCAACGACTTCGTCAGGGATCTCCGACACCACAAGCCCGTCCTGGTCGACCGGCACAGGCACTACGCGGAGCCCAGCAGCGCGGAAAGCACCTACGCCGCGCTGGTATCCCGGTTCCTCGAACGCGACCGCGGAGCCCCTAGGCAACACAGCCATGGCCAGCTCCCCTACGGCGGCCGTTGTCCCCGCTGTGGCGAGAACCGCGTCCTCTGGCGCATTGGGCACTACGAGGCCGCGGTGGCGCAACAAGTGCTCTGCGACCGCGGCGCGGTAACTGGGCAGTCCGGCGCGCTGTGGGCGCAGCAGCGGTTCGGCCTCCGCAGCCGCACGCCACGCCCTGCGCCACGCGGCGGTCTCGATGCCCTTTCCGAACCCTGCGCCGGGAGCGAGGTCGAGGCCGTGGCCGGACTCCGCGCTGGGCTTCGCCGCGACAGCACCGGGTCCTGGCGCGGGAGGCGTAGCGGTGACGAACGTGCCCGAACCGTGCTTGCCGTCGAGCCAGCCCTCCGCGTGCAGCTGGTCGTAGGCGGCAGCCGTCACGGTCCGGCTGACCTTGAGGTGGGTGGCGAGGGCTCGCGTCGACGGCAGCCGGTCGCCGCTGCGCAGGTGCCCGGTGGTCGCGGCGGCGCGCAGCGCGTCGGCGAGCTGGGCCGCGAGCGGGCGGGGGTTCGTGCGGTCCAACGCGATCGGTAGTTCGACCGGCAACACAGCAGTGGCCTCTCAAAGTCATGCGGCGGTGGCTATTCGATGATGCCACTTCACCGCACAGGCTAGAGCCATGACCAGACCGCCGCTGTCCCCGACCGAACGCAGCACCATCCAGCGCGGCAAGCAGCGCGCGGCCACGGAGCGCGCGGATCTCGACGAGGTGCTCGACGCCGGGGTGATCTGCCATCTCGGCGTCGTGATCAACGGGGCTCCCGTGGTGCTGCCGACCTGCTACGGCTGGGAGGGCGACACGCTCTACGTGCACGGCTCCACCGGCGCGAGCACCCTGCGGACGGCGATCGCGGGCGCCGAGGTCTCCGTCGCGATCACGTTGCTGGACGGGATCGTCTACGCCAGGTCGGCCTTCCACCACTCCGCCAACTACCGCTCCGCCGTGGTGCACGGGCGCGCCCGGCTCGTCGAGGACCCGGACGAGAAGCTGCACGCGCTCGCCGTGATCACCCAGCAGGTCGCGCCGGGCTCGTGGGACTACACCCGCGGCCCGAACCGCAAGGAGCTGGCGGCGACGTCCGTGCTCGCGCTGGAGCTGACCGAGGCCGCGGTGAAGATCCGGCGCGGCCCGCCCGTCGACGACGAGGAGGACGTGGCCGAGGACTCGCGCTGGGCCGGGGTCCTGCCGGTGCGGCAGGTCTGGGGCGAGCCGGAGCCCTGCCCGCTGCTGCCGCCGGGCGTGGCCGCGCCCTCGCACGTGACACTCAGGGGTGCCAGCTTGGGCGAGTGACCAAATAAGGGGCAGCGCCGCCGCGCGCAGCTGGTCGACTCCGGGCTGGCCCTGCTCGCGGACGGGGGCTGGCCCGCCGTCACGACCAGGGCGGTCGCCGAGCACGCGGGCGCGAACGTCGGGCTGATCCACTACCACTTCGGCGGGCTGCCCGGTCTGCACGCGGCCATCGCGACCAGGGCGGGAGAGCTCGTCGTCGCGCCTGTCGTCGACCGGTTCCTGGCCGCGCCCGACCTGCGCGCGGCGCTCGACGACCTGCGCGGGCTCGTCCCGGAGACCGTCACGGACGGCGCGCTCACCCGGCTGGCCGTGGAGCTGATCGCCGGGGCGATGCGCGATCCGGCGCTCGGCGAAGTCCTGCGGGACCAGCTGCGGACGGCGCGCGAGCGGGTCGCCGACTGGCTGCACCGTCGCGGGCACACGCCGGTCGTCGTAGACGCCGTGCGCGGTGAAGTCGAGATGCGGTTCGAGCGCTCGATAACCGAAGTGCGGCAAGACTCGAACGGTGTCGATGTCACGTTCACCGATGGGATGCAGGAGTCCTACGACCTCTTGGTCGGCGCGGACGGCGTGCACTCCACAACGCGCGAGTTGGTGTTTGGGCCCGCAGAAAGGTTCGAGCGCTACCTCGGCTACTACCTGGCGTCGTTCCCCGTGCAGGACAACTACGGCATAGGCGCGGAGCGGCTGCACTACACAGAGCCCGGCCGCCAGGTCGTGGTGTACCGCACAGGAGAGCCCGGTCAGCTCAAGCCGTCATCGAGGTCGTCGAGCACAACCACGGCGACGGCAGCTACACGGTCTGTTCCGGCTTCGGCGACCGTGCCGCCCGGTACCGCAACGTCCTCAAAACTCCGGACGTCACGGTCCAGGTCGGCAGTCGGCGAATGCGGGTGACCGCCGTACCACTGAGCACCGAAGAAGGCGGCGAGGTCATGGCCCGCTACGCCCCTCGGCACCCCGGCGCGGCCAGGAACCTGATGCGCTTCATGGGTTTCCGCGTCGACGGCAGCGTCGAGGACTACCGCGAGGTCGGGCAGCGGCTGCCGTTCCTGCGGTTCGCGCCTAGAACTTGACCGGTCCCTTGACCAGGTCCTGGCGGTACTCCGTCATCCCCTGCCTGCGCGGGCCGAAGACGTGGATGCTGACGGCCGGGTCCGGGCCGGAGTTGCGCACCTCGTGCACGTAGGACGGGCCGAACACCCGAGTCTGTCCCGTGGTCAGCGCGTGCACGAGTTCGACCGGCCTGCCGTCCGCGCCTACGCGGGCGACGCGCTCCACCAGGGAGCCCTGCACCACGGTGAACGCGCCGTGGCCGCCGTTGTGGTCGTGCAGTTCGGTGTGCTGGCCCGGCAACCAGCTCATCAGCCAGACCTCGTGCTCATCGGTCTTCTCGATCAGCCCCACCCAGCGGTCGGCGGGGTCGTAGCGCAGGCGGTGCGCCCAGCGGGAGCGGTCAGCGGCGATCTTGAGCGCGATCCTGGCGGGGTGCAGCAGGGCGGGGCGCTCGGCGGGAACGGTGTTGGGCGGAACGGCGAACATCAGCGTGGTCCTCAGGAATGTGGTGATGGGTGCGGGCGCACGCGACGTCGCCGGTCAGGCGGACGGGATCGGTGCGGCCACGCGGGAGCAGACGGGGCGGATCACCACGAAAGACAGAGCGCGCTGGCAACCCGGACGAGGGCGATGTGGCCCTTCCGGTGCGTCATGGCGCGCGAAGACATGCCTGAATCGAACAGGAGGCCGATGCGGTCCGTCAAGTCGTCACAGAATCAAGGGCTTGAATCACATCGGCCACAAGATCGTCCGCGTCTTCGACCCCGACGGACAGCCTGACCAGCCCTTCCGGCACCGGGTCGCCCCACTGCGCGCGCCGGTCGCCGGTGGTGCGCAGTCCCCCGAAGGAGGTCGCGGCCGCCACCAGCCGCGCGGCGGCGACGAACCGGTCCGCGGTCGCGGCGTCGGCCAGCTCGATCGTCACGACGCCGGGGAACCGCCGCATCTGCTCGCACGCGATCTTGTGCGCCGGGTCTCCGGCCAGGCCGGGCCAGCGGACGGTGCGGACGGCGGGGTGCGCGCCCAGCGCCTCGGCGAGCACGGCGGCGTTGGCGCTCTGCCGTGCCAGCCGGAGGTCGAGGGTCCCGAGGCTGCGATGCGCGAGCCAGGTCTCGAACGGAGCGGGCACGGCACCGCCGAGGGTGCGCGCCCTGCGCAACCGCTCGGCCAGCGCGGGGTCCACTGTGGACACGTGGCCGAGCAGGACGTCGCTGTGGCCGGTCAACGCCTTGCTGTCGCTGGCGACCACGAAGTCGGCACCGAGCGCGAGCGGCTGCTGACCGAGCGGAGTGGCGGTCGTGTTGTCCACCGCCACAAGGGCACCCGCCGCATGCGCACTGTCCACAAGGGACCGAATATCGCAGACGTCGAGCCATGGGTTGGACGGCGTCTCCAACAGCACCAGGCGAACACCGGCGAAGTCGGGCCACGGCCCCGACGTCGGCACCTCGCGAACCGAGACCTCCATCTCCTCGGAGATGAAGCTGCGCGTGGCGAAGTAGCCGTCCGACGGCACCACGACGGTGTCGCCGGGGCTGAGGAAAGCTCGCAACAGCGTGCTGATCGCGGCCATCCCGGACGGGAAGAGCACGCACTCGCCGCCGTCGAGCTCGCCGATCGCGGCCTCCAGCGCGCGCCAGGTCGGGTTGCCCGCCCGCGCGTAGTAGTCCGGCTGGGGACGGCCGGGGGCGCCGTCGAGGTGGTAGGCCGTCGCGAAGACCGGCCCCGCCAGCAACGGCTCCCCCACAACGGGCCCGGTGTGTCCTGAGTGGACACACCGGGTCCCGTCACCCCAGCCCTGAGTCACGAACGCTCCGGCTTCTGCTTGCGGCCCAGCAGTTCCGCGACCATCTCGCGCGGCTCGATCTCACCGTCGCACAGCCGCTGCACGGCCTCGGTGATCGGCATCTCGACGCCGTTGCGGGTGGCCAGCTCCCGGATCGACGAGCAGGACTTCACGCCCTCGGCGACCTGTCCGTGCGCGGCCTCCTGCGCCTGCGCCAGGGTCTCCCCCCGGCCGAGCCGCTCGCCGAAGCTGCGGTTGCGCGACAGCGGCGAGGAGCACGTCGCGACCAGGTCACCGAGCCCGGCCAGCCCGGCGAAGGTCAACGGGTCCGCGCCGAGCGCGGCGCCGAGCCTGCTGGTCTCCGCCAGCCCCCTGGTGATCAGCGAGGCCGCGGTGTTGGTGCCGAAGCCCAGCCCGACCGCGATGCCGCAGGCCAGCGCGATCACGTTCTTGCAGGCGCCACCCAGCTCGCAGCCCACCACGTCGGTGATCGTGTAGGGCCGGAAGTACCCGGTGGCGCAGGCGCGCTGCAGTTGCACGGCGCGGTCGTGGTCGGGGCAGGCGATGACCGTGGCGGTCGGTTGCCGCACCGCGATCTCCATCGCCAGGTTCGGCCCGGAGACCACCGCGACCTGCTCCTCCGGCACCCCGGCGACCTCGCGCACGACCTCGCTGATCCGCTTCAGGGTGCCCAGCTCCACGCCCTTGGAGAGGCTGACCAGGGTGACCCCGGGCGGCAGCAGCTCCCGCCAGCCCGCCAGGTTCTCCCGCAGGTGCTGGCTCGGCAGGCTCAGCACGACCACCTCGGCGCCGTCCAGCGCGGCCTCGGCGTCCACAGTGGACTTGAGCCGCTCCGGCAGGGTGATCCCGGGGAGGCGGTCGGGGTTCTCCGCGCGCTGGTTGATCGCGTCGGCCACCTCGGCCCGGCGCGCCCACAGCGTCACGTCCCGGCCGGCGTCGGCGAGCACCTTGGCGAAGGTCGTGCCCCAGGAACCCGCGCCGAGAACGGCGATGCGCTGCGCGCTCACTCGCCCTCCTGCTTGTCCTTGCGGGCCTTGCGCGGCGAGTAGAACTCGGTCGGCGCCTGCTCCTCGCGGACCTCGGCGAGCAGATCGCGCACCTCGCCCATGAGGTGGTCGGTAACCTCACGCAGCAGCTCGTTGTCCAGCGCGCGGCCGCGGAACTTCGACAGGTCCAGCGGCTCGCCGACGCGGACGACGACGGTCTTGCGCGGGAACAGGCTCAGCCGCTTGCGCTCGTGGTCCCACAGCTGGTGGGTGCCCCAGTGCACGAGCGGCAGCACCGGGATCGAGCCGTTGACGCAGTGCTCGACGGCGAGCCGGGCCACCCCGGTCCTTGACACCATCGGCCAGAGGTCCGGGTCCTTGGTGAGCGTGCCCTCCGGGTAGATCGTCACGACCTTGCCGTCGATCAGCGCCTTGTCGGCCGCTTCGAGGCTGTTGCGCGCGTCGGCGCTGCCCCGGCTCACCGGGATCTGACCGGTGTTGCGCAGGATGCGGCCGAGCACCGGGATCTTCCACAGGCTGTCCTTGGCCAGGAAGCGCGGCACCCGGCGGGCCTTGTGCACGAACACCGCCGCGAAGGGCGGGTCGAGGTGGGAGATGTGGTTGCCGACCAGCAGCACCCCGCCCTCGCGAGGCAGGTTGTCCCGGCCGTCGAAGCTCCGCCTGGCCAGCAACCTGGTGCCCGGATAGAAGATCGCCGCGGCGACGCCCACCCAGAAGCCGCCTTTTTCCCTGGCCACGCGTTGCCTCCCGTCCACAGCCCCGCCGAGCGCGGGGTGAGGTGAGTCTTCCCGGAGCAACGCCGTCAGGTCCAGCCGGACGCAGAACCGGGACTTGGGGCGGACGTGTTTCACAGGTCTCGTTCGATGAGAGTCGGGATCGAGGTCGTTCCTGGCAAGACGGCGGGAAGGCCGCGTACCGGTGTTGTACGTGGGCTTTCCGACGACGCCGCCAGGGGCGGGCTCGGCCCGGCTATCGCGAACACGGACCTGTGAAACACGTCCTAGGATGAACCGTGTCCTATGAGGTCGATCTGGTGGTCCCGGTGAAGTCGCTGCACCGGGCGAAGTCGCGGCTGCTCGGTGCGGCGGACGGTGGTGGCCGTGATCCCGGCGCCCACGCCGCCCTCGCGCTCGCGTTGGCGCTGGACACGCTGAGCGCCGCGGCCGAGGCACCGGGCGTACGCCGCGTGGTGGCCGTCACATCGGATGCCGGGGTCGCCGCGGCCGTGCGGGATATCGGCGTCGAGTCCATCCCGGATGTCCCGGATATCGGCCTCAACGAGGCGCTCCGGCACGGTGCGCGGGTGCTCCGCGAGGCCGATCCCCGTGCGCGGCTCGGGGCGCTCCAGGCCGATCTGCCCGCCCTCCGCGCAGCCGAGTTGGGCGCCGCCATCGCCGCGTCCGACGGCGGCCGCGCGCACTGCCCGGACCGCCAGGGCACCGGGACGACGCTGTTGCTGGCCGGTGTCGGCGGCGAGCTGGACCCGCGTTTCGGCCCCGGCTCCTCGGCCGCCCACACCGCCACGGGCGCCCGCCCGCTCCTCGGCGCGTGGCCCTCGCTCCGCTGCGACGTCGACACCGAGGAGGACCTGGCGATCGCGACCTCCTTGGGCCTCGGCCCCCGCACCTCCGACCGCCTCTTCGCACCCCGCCCCTGCCCGTAGTGGGTTCCCCTGCGCCGTCCACATCGGACGACCGCGAACATGATCTTCCTGGCGGGCCGCGCAACGGCTATCGTGCGAGTCGTGAGCGCTTCTGACCAGGCGGTCCCGCGCCAGGCGACGGTGCACTCGGTGCTACCGGACGGTTCGGTCACCGTGCTCGACGACAACGGCCTGCTGCACGACGCCACCGCCGAAGCGGTGCGCGCGGGTGGTTGGCGCGCCCCTCGCGCCGGGCAGCGAGTGGCTCTGCGGCACGAGAACGGCGCGATCGTCGCCGTCCTGCCGCCCGCACAGCCATGAGTTCATCTCGACGCTGTGACAGGTTCACCACTCCGAGTGCCTCGAACAGCGCTGTTGTGCCCGCGGTGCGGAACAATGGCACAACGTGAGCCCGGACAGCAGCGAGAGCAGACCAGTAGGCCGTTCCGCGGGTGGCGACCCGGCGCACCAGCGCTCCGTCCCGCCCCCGCCCGCGGCCACCAGGCTGGCCGTGCCGACCGACCTCCCCGACGACCGGTACTTCAACCGGGAGCTGGCGTGGCTGGACTTCAACGCCAGGGTGCTCGCCCTCGCCGAGGACCCGTCCGAACCCCTGCTGGAGCGGGCGAAGTTCCTGGCGATCTTCGCGTCCAACCTGGACGAGTTCTACATGGTGCGGGTCGCCGGGCTGAAGCGCCGGGACGAGACCGGCCTCTCGGTGCGCAGCGCGGACGGCCAGTCCCCGCGCGAGCAGCTGGCCCGGATCTCCACCCGCACCCAGGACCTGGTCGAGCAGAACGCGAGCGTCTTCCTCAACGAGCTGCGGCCGGAGCTGGAGAAGCACGACATCCGCATCGTCGGCTGGGACGACCTCGACGACGCCGACAAACTGCGCCTCGGCACCTACTTCACCGAGCACATCTTCCCGGTGCTGACCCCGCTCGCGGTCGACCCGGCGCACCCGTTCCCCTACATCTCCGGGCTCTCGCTGAACCTCGCGGTGACCGTCAAGGACCCCGAGGACCGCACGGAACGCTTCGCCCGCATCAAGGTCCCGGACAACGTGCACCGGCTGGTGCGGGTGGAGCTGGACAAGGACGCCGACACCGCGACGTTCCTGCCGCTGGAGGACCTCATCTCCGCGCACCTGGACAAGTTGTTCGCGGGCATGGAGATCAGCGAGCACCACGTGTTCCGGGTGACCCGCAACGCCGACCTCGAAGTGGAGGAGGACCAGGACGAGGACCTGTTGCAGGCGTTGGAGCGCGAGCTCTCCCGCCGTCGCTTCGGTCCCCCGGTCCGCCTGGAGGTCGAGGAGTCGATGAGCGAGCACATGATGGAGCTGCTGCTCCGCGAGCTCGACGTGGACCCGCACGACGTCGTCGAAGTACCGGGTCTGCTGGACCTCAACTGCCTGTGGCAGCTCTACGCGCTGCACCGGCCGCAGCTGAAGAACCCGGCGTTCGTGCCCGCGACGCACCCGGCCTTCGGCGAGGGCGAGACGCCGAAGAGCGTCTTCAAGACGCTGCGCGAGGGCGATGTGCTGGTGCACCACCCGTATCACGCGTTCTCCACCAGCGTGCAGCGCTTCATCGAGCAGGCCGCAGCCGACCCGCACGTGCTCGCGATCAAGCAGACGCTGTACCGGACGTCGGGTGACTCCCCCATCGTCGACGCGCTCATCGACGCTGCCGAGGCGGGCAAACAGGTCGTGGCGCTGGTCGAGCTGAAGGCGCGCTTCGACGAGCAGGCGAACATCAAGTGGGCGCGCGCGCTGGAACGCGCGGGCGTGCACGTGGTCTACGGGCTCGTCGGTCTCAAGACGCACTGCAAGACCGCGCTCGTGGTGCGCCAGGAGGGCTCCACGATCCGCCGCTACTGCCACATCGGCACCGGCAACTACAACCCGAAGACCGCGCGGCTGTACGAGGACCTGGGCCTGCTGACGGCGGAACCCTCGGTGGGCGCGGACCTCACGGACCTGTTCAACGTGCTGACCGGGTACGCCCGGCAGAGCACCTACCGGAGCCTTCTGGTGGCGCCGCAGGGGGTTCGGCGCGGCATCGTCGAGCGGATCGAGCGCGAGATCGGGCACGCCGCGGCCGGGCGCCCCGCGGGAATCCGGCTCAAGGCCAACGCCGTCGTGGACGAGCAGGTGATCGACGCGCTGTACCGCGCATCCCAGGCCGGGGTTCCGGTGGAGATCGTCGTGCGCGGTATCTGCTCTTTGAAACCAGGGGTTCCGGGTCTGTCCGAAACCATTCGCGTGCGCTCGATCCTCGGCCGGTTCCTGGAGCACTCCAGGGTCATCCACTTCGCGGGCTGCGACGAGTACTGGATAGGCAGCGCGGACATGATGCACCGCAACCTGGACCGCCGCGTCGAGGTGCTGGTGCGGGTCACCGATCCCAAGCTCACCAGGGACCTTTCGGCCATGTTCGACATCTCCATGGACGAGGGGACCCGCTGCTGGGTGCTCGGCCCCGGCGGTGGCTGGACGCCGTCCCCCGCGGAGGGGGAGAAGGTGCTGGACCTCCAGATGGAGATGCTGCGGCGCTACGGGGCGAAGGCGTGAACGACATCCACGCGGCGGGGGCCGTGCTCTGGCGGCGGGACCCTTCGGGCAAGCCCGAGGTCGCGGTGGTGCACCGTCCCCGCTACGACGACTGGACGCTGCCCAAGGGCAAGCAGGACCCTGGCGAGACCACCCCGGCCACGGCGGCCAGGGAAGTCCTTGAGGAGACCGGGTTCGCCCCGGTACTGGGCAGGAGCCTCGGCCGGGTCCGCTACCCAGTGACCACAGTGGACGGCCGAAGTGGACAGAAGGTCGTCGACTACTACTCCGCCAGGGTGTCGGGCGGGGAGTTCGTGCCCAACGACGAGGTCGACGCGCTGCGCTGGCTGGGCCCGGAACAGGCCGCCGCGCTGCTGAGCCGGGACACCGACCGCACCGTGCTGGACGCGTTCACCGCCCTTCCGCCGGACACCACGACCCTGCTCCTGGTGCGGCACGCCAAAGCCGGAAAGCGGGAGAAGTGGGAAGGCGACGACGACCTCCGGCCGCTCAGTAAGAACGGTGTGAAACAGGCCGCGGCACTTCGCGAGCTATTGCCGCTCTACGGTCCGGACCGCGTGTTCTCGGCGCCGCGGGCACGGTGCTCGCAAACCGTCGAAGGTGTCGCAGAAGACCTTGGTGTTGCGATCCGGGAAGAACCACTGCTGAGCGAGGAAGGCTATTGGCCGCACCCCTCCGAGGGGGTCGGCAGGCTGCTGGAGATCGCCGCGGAGGGTGGCACCCCGGTTGTCTGCAGCCAGGGCGGGGTGATCCCGCACGTGGTGGAGCACCTGGCCCGCTCCTGCGGGGTCGTCACGCCCGCGCTGGCCGCCCGCAAGGGCAGCCTGTGGGTGCTGTCCTTCACCACCGCGGGCGGCGGCGCTCCGGCGCTCGTCGCCGCCGACTACCTCGCCAGCCCCCTACCCAGAGAATTCGACTGATCTGTCCTGAGTGGACGCGCAGAAGCGGGGCCCGGTCCGTGACGGACCGGGCCCCGCTTCGTCAGCAGGCACCGCGCGAGGCGGTGAGCTGTCCTACTTCTTGGCGCGCGCCGGCTTCTTGGCGGCGGGCTTGGCCGCGGCCTTGGCCGTGGTCGCCTTCTTGGCGGCCGGCTTGGCAGCTGCCTTCGCGGTGGTCGCCTTCTTGGCGGCCGGCTTGGCGGCGGCCTTGGCCGTGGTCGCCTTCTTGGCTGCGGGCTTCGCTGCCGGCTTGGCGGCGGCCTTGGTCGTCGCCTTCTTGGCGGCGGCGGGCTTCGCGGCGGCCTTGGTGGCCGGCGCCTTGGCCGCGGTCGTCTTGGCACGCGTGGTGGTCTTCGCGGCCGCGGCGGTGGCGCGGGTACCGGCCTTCGCGATGGTCGCCTTCTTCACGGCGGCGACCTTCGGCAGCTTCTTCGTGCCGCTCACCACGTCCTTGAACGTGGTACCGGCGCGGAAGGCGGGGATGTTGGTCTTCTTCACCTTGACGGTCTCACCGGTGCGCGGGTTGCGCGCGGTGCGAGCGGCGCGGGCGCGCTTCTCGAAGACGCCGAAGCCGGTGATCGTGACCTTCTCGCCCTTGTTGACGGTGCGGACGATGACGTCCACGAGACCGTCCACAGCGGTGTTGGCGGTCTTCTTGTCACCAAGGCGCTCCGCGAGCGCCTCGATCAGCTGGGCCTTGTTCACTTTCAGTCCCTCCCAGGACAGTCACGGCCCAGTCGGGCCGACTACTTGGCCCAAGATAGGCCCAACAGAGCGCATTCTCCACACGCCACGCCCAAAAACCTTTACGGCACGCGAGAATTGCGCCCTTCCGAGCTACAACCCCTGGGGGGCCTGTCCTGGGAGGGAAAAACGGATTAGTGCTGCTCAATCCCCTTTGGCAGTAGCAGATCCGCCCGGTTTCAGGCCCCGGATGCGGGCTGTGTCACCGGAAGCCAGGCCGGACGATCACGTTCAAAAAAGTCGATCTCTTGGGCGTGTCGCAGGGTGAGGCCGATGTCGTCGAGGCCCTCCAGGAGCCTCCAACGGGTGTAGTCGTCGATGTCGAAGGGGGCCGTGAAGTCCTTCGCACGGACGGTCTTCGCCGTGAGGTCGACGGTGATCTCCGTCCCGGGCTCGGTTTCCAGCAGCTTCCACAGCTGCTCGACGTCCGACTGCTCGCAGCGGGCGGCCAGCAGCCCGGCCTTGCCCGCGTTACCGCGGAAGATGTCGGCGAACCGGGAGGAGATGACGACCCGGAAGCCGTAGTCGGCAAGTGCCCACACGGCGTGCTCCCTGGAGGATCCGGTGCCGAAGTCCGGCCCTGCCACCAGGACGCTGCCCGCGCGGAACACGTCGTCGTTGAGCACGAAGTGCTCGTCGGCCCGCCACGCGGCGAACAGGCCGTCGGCGAATCCCGTGCGGCTGACCCGCTTCAGGTAGACGGCCGGGATGATCTGGTCAGTGTCCACGTTGGACCGCCGCAGCGGGACGCCGACACCGGTGTGGGTGGAGAACGGTTCCATGGTTGTGAATCGCCCTTCTCAGTCCAGGTCCGCGGGGGAGGCGAGGGTGCCGCGCACGGCGGTGGCGGCGGCGACGAGCGGGGAGACCAGGTGCGTCCGGCCGCCCTTGCCCTGCCGCCCCTCGAAGTTCCGGTTGGAGGTCGACGCGCTGCGCTCACCGGGGGTGAGCTGATCCGGGTTCATGCCAAGGCACATCGAGCAGCCCGCCTGGCGCCACTCCGCGCCCGCGTCGAGGAAGACCTCGTGCAGCCCCTCCGACTCGGCCTGTGCGCGCACACGCATCGACCCGGGTACGACGAGCATGCGCACCCCGCCGGCGACCTTGCGCCCCTTGAGGACCTCGGCCGCGGCGCGCAGGTCCTCGATGCGGCCGTTGGTGCACGAGCCGAGGAAGACCGTGTCGACCGAGATCTGCCGCAGCGGCGTCCCCGGCGCCAGGCCCATGTACGACAGGGCCTTCTCGGCGGCCAGCCGCTCGCCCTCGTCGGCGATCTGCGCCGGGTCGGGGACCGAGGCGTGCAGCGGCAGGCCCTGTCCCGGGTTGGTGCCCCACGTGACGAACGGCGTCAGGTCGTCGGCGTCGATCCGGATCTCGTGGTCGAACTCCGCGCCCTCGTCGGTGGCCAGCGTGCGCCAGTACTCCACCGCGGTGTCCCAGTTCTCGCCCCGCGGCGCGTGCGGGCGGTCCTTCAGGTAGGCGAAGGTCGTCTCGTCCGGCGCGATCATCCCGGCCCGCGCGCCCGCCTCGATGGACATGTTGCAGACGGTCATCCGCGCTTCCATGGACAGCGCGCGGATCGCGCTTCCCCGGTACTCCAGGACGTAGCCCTGTCCGCCGCCGGTGCCGATCTGCGCGATGACGGCGAGGATCACGTCCTTCGCGGTGACGCCCGGCTTGAGTTCGCCGTCGACGGTGATGGCCATGGTCTTGAAGGGGCGCAACGGCAACGTCTGCGTCGCCATCACGTGTTCGACCTCAGAGGTGCCGATGCCGAACGCCAGCGCGCCGAACGCGCCGTGCGTCGAGGTGTGGCTGTCGCCGCACACCACGGTCATCCCGGGCTGGGTGAGGCCGAGCTGCGGACCGACGACGTGGACGATGCCCTGTTCCGCGTCCCCCATGGGATGCAGGCGCACGCCGAACTCGGCGCAGTTGCGCCGCAACGTGTCCACCTGGGTCCGGGACACGAGGTCGGCGATGGGCTTGTCGATGTCGACGGTGGGGACGTTGTGGTCCTCGGTGGCGATCGTGAGATCCGGGCGGCGGACGGGGCGCCCGGCCATCCGCAGGCCTTCGAAGGCCTGGGGGCTGGTCACCTCGTGCACCAGGTGCAGGTCGATGTAGAGCAGGTCGGGCTCGTCACCACTGCCCCGGCGCACGACGTGCGCCTCCCACACCTTCTCCGCGAGCGTGCGTGCCATCGCTTCTCTCCGTGGTGGTTTCTTGGCGAGCGGTCCCGGCGACCGCGCGGGAACCACTGCTGGACTTCCCGCAATATGGGAAGTTAGTATCGGCTTGTGGGACAGCATAGCGGCATCGGCGTCTTGGACAAGGCAGTGGCAGTGCTGCACGCGGTGGCGAAGGACCCGTGTGGCTTGGCGGAGCTGTGCAGCAGGACGGGTCTTCCCCGTGCGACGGCGCACCGTCTCGCTGTGGGACTTGAGGTTCACCGGCTGTTGCAGCGCGGGGCGGACGGCCGTTGGCGTCCGGGTGGCGCGCTCGCGGAGCTCGCGGGCGGGGCGACCGATCCCCTTGTGGACGCGGCGAGTTCGGTACTGCCCCGGCTGCGCGACATCACCGGCGAGAGCGTTCAGCTCTACCGCAGGGACGGCATCGCGCGGATCTGCGTGGCGAGCGCGGAACCGCCGAGCGGTCTGCGCGACACCGTTCCCGTCGGCGCGCGCCTGCCGATGACGGCGGGCTCCGGCGCGAAGGTTCTCCTCGCGTGGGCCGATCCGGCCACCCAGCGCGCCGTGCTGACCGACGCGGTTTTCGGCGAGCGCACGCTCCTGGACGTCCGCCGCCGCGGTTGGGCGCAGAGCGTCGCCGAGCGCGAGCCCGGCGTCTCCAGCGTTTCCGCTCCGGTCCGGGACGCCACCGGCGCGGTCGTCGCCGCCGTGTCCGTCTCGGGCCCGGTGGACCGCATAGGGCGCCGTCCGGGTGCCCGCTGGGCCGCCGACCTCCTGGCCGCCGCCGAGGCCCTCCAGTCCCGCATGTAGCCCCCGCCGCACCCACTCCCGCTCATCCCGGCCCGGCTTCCCGCTCCCAGCGGAAGCCGGGCTTCTTCACGCGCGGCCGCCGGTCTTCCCGTTCGCTTCACTCAGACTGGGACCACGCTGGACTTCCAGGGCGAGCAGGCCGGGCTTCCAGGGTGGCCGAGTCCAGGGACCGGTGGTCGCGTTGGGTGTCGGCTTGACCTGGGGCCCCTCGCGCGTGCCCTTGGGCCTCTCAGGGGCACGGGATGAAACCCCGGCCCTCGCGACGAGCGTATGGCACGCGCACCCCAGGTAAAGCCGACCTCGGCTCCCGTCCCAGCGGGGTTGCGCTTCTGGCGTTCTCGCCACTTATCGGGGCTCAGCGGGCACCTAGGACCCCGCTATGCGACCGCAGCGCGGAGCTTGACCCCCACATAACGAACCCGCATACGCCGTAACAGACCCACCCCAACAAACGACATACAAATTTACGCCTTTTCCCCACGCAACCTGAATGCGCCCATCAGCCCCAAAATGAACTACCCACAAGTACGCCCACAAAACCCAAGCAGCACAAAGAAAAGCTGGAAGCCAACACCACGAAGGCGCAGCCGAGTAACGCCCAACGGAACCACAGACCGGGGGTCCGGGGGCGAAGCCCGCCGGCGTGGGGGCGTGGGGGCCCGGCCCCCACAGGGCAATGCGAAAAAGCCCGTACTCACGCATTCCGTGAGTACGGGCTTCCCCGCTTTGTAGCCCCGACGGGATTTGAACCCGCGCTACCGCCTTGAGAGGGCGGCGTCCTAGGCCGCTAGACGACGGGGCCTTGAACTAGGGAGGTGTTTATCCTGCCCTGCTGGGGTACTAGGACTCGAACCTAGAACGGCAGAGCCAGAATCTGCTGTGTTGCCAATTACACCATACCCCACAGCATTCGAGGCGGTGTGCCGGGGACCTGGTTTCGGTCTCCGGCGCGCCGTCCCTCGTGCTGAAATGAATACTAGACCACGCCCCCACGATCCTCCAAATCGGCCCCCTTCACGCACATACCCGCAGGTCAGTGCGCCAGAAGGGGGCCGGGGAGTTGATCAGGGGATGATCACGTGGCGACGGGGGCCACGTCACAGACGAGGGCCTCGGGCAGCTCGTCCAGGCTGGTGATGGCGAGAACGCCAGGAGGCACCTGGGCGTGGGTGTCGCCGCGGTCCAGCCAGACGCCGTGCAGCCCGGCGTCGCGGGCACCGACGGCGTCCAGGTCGAGCCGGTCGCCGACGTGCATGACCTGCTCGGGGGACAGGCCGAGGGCCACCGTGGCGGTGTGGAAGATCGCCGGGTCCGGCTTGGCGACGCCCAGCTCACCGGCGATGATCACGTGGTCGAACACCTCGGCCAGCCCGAGGTCGGCGATCTTCATCCGCTGCAGCGGGCCGGAGGCGTTGGTGATGGCGGCGATGCGCAGGCCCGCGGCCCGCAGCCAGTCCAGGCAGGGCCAGACGTCCTCGTAGACCTCCCAGGCGGCCCGCATGGCCTCGACCCGCAGCTCCTCCCGCCCCGCCAGCTCGGAGTCGGCCAGCTCGACGCCCAGCTCGGCGAAGAAGGCCCTGGTCCGCTCACGCCGCATGGTTTCGTAGTCGACCTCGCCGGTGAGATAACGCGCCAACTGCATTTCGGTAACGCGTTCCCATAACGGCCACGCGTCGTCGTGACCGACCAGCGCGGCGAGCCCGCGCCGTGAGGAAGTCACATAGTCGACCAGCGTGTCGTCGATGTCGAAGCACACAGCACGGATTTGTCCGACCTTCTCGGAGGAGGCGATAGGAGCTAAGGCGGATGTCACCCGGTGAGATTACGCGCTTACCAACCGATTCTGACTCGGCTAAGGAGGTGATTGTTATGTTCGCTGGCTCGGTCAAGAGCCAGCGGAGCACAACGGTTAGTGCTTAACCTGCCCTGGGCACGCGCAGTAACCGGGAAACCGTACGACCGGTGACCACAACCCGCGTCACGCGAAAGCCTTGCGCCCCTTCAATTCGAGCCCATCGGCAAGCGTCTCCCCCACCGCGCTTTCCCGCGATCTCGGCGCGCCGGACCCCTGGGGTACCCAGATGTGGCTCCTCCTCACGTGCGACCGACCTTGACTCCACCCTCGGCCGGGTGCACCCTGAACTTATTCAACCGTTGTTGAAATTAGGGGTGATCACGGTGACCGAGCACACGACCTGCGTCATCGCCGGCGGCGGTCCCGCCGGCATGGTTCTGGGACTCCTGCTGGCCAGGGCGGGCGTCGAGGTCACGGTGCTGGAGAAGCACGCGGACTTCCTGCGCGACTTCCGCGGCGACACCGTCCACCCGTCGACCCTGACGCTGCTGGACGAGCTCGGCCTCGGCGAGCGGTTCGAACAGGTGCCGCACCGCAAGGTCGACCGGATGCAGGTGATGCTCGACTCGGGCATCGCCCCGTTCGGCGATATGAGCCGGATTCCCGGCAAGCACAAGCACATCGCGTTCGTGCCGCAGTGGGACTTCCTCGACCTGATCGCCGACGCGGGCAAGGAGGAGCCCACGTTCACGCTCCGCATGAGCACCGCGGTGACCCGGCTCATCAAGCGGGACAGCAAGGTCGTGGGCGTCGAGTACCGCGCGGCGGACGGGCGGACGGGGCAGCTGCACGCGGATCTCGTCGTGGCGTGCGACGGCCGGCACTCGACCGCGCGCACCGGAGCGGGGCTGAAGAGCCGGTCGTTCGGTGTGCCGATGGACGTGTGGTGGTTCCGGCTGCCGCGCGAGGCGGACGACCCGACGGGCGGGCTCGGGAGGTTCACCAGGGGTGAGGTCGCGGTGCTGATCGACCGCGGCGAGTACTTCCAGAGCGCCTAC
This sequence comes from Allokutzneria sp. A3M-2-11 16, assembly GCF_024213555.1. Lineage (GTDB taxonomy): Bacteria > Actinomycetota > Actinomycetes > Mycobacteriales > Pseudonocardiaceae > Allokutzneria. The sequence continues at coordinate 447,726 of NZ_JANAVO010000001.1, forward strand.
CTGATCAGGAAGGGCTCGGACGCGAAGGTGCGCGCCGAGGGCATCGAGGCGTTCCGCCGCCGCGTCGTGCGGCTGATCCCGTGGCTGGGGGACCGGATCGACACGGTGGAGTCGCTGGACGACGTGAAGCTGCTCGACGTCAAGCTGGAGCGGCTGACCCGGTGGCACACCGACGGTCTGCTCTGCATCGGCGACGCGGCGCACGCGATGTCACCGGTCGGCGGCGTCGGCATCAACCTCGCCGTGCAGGACGCGGTCGCGGCGGCGCGCATCCTCGCGGAACCGCTGCGCCGGGGAACGCTGCGGGCCAAGGACCTCGCCAGGGTGCAGCGGCGGCGGTGGCTGCCGACCGCGATCACGCAGGGCATGCAGCGGGTGATCCACAAGCAGATCCTCGGCAAGACGCTGGCCGCCGAGAACCAGGCAGCGCCGCTGCGGGCGACCAGGCCGCCGTTGCCGCTGCGCCTGGTCCGGCGGTTCCCCTGGCTCCAGGCGATCCCGGCGACGCTGGTCGGCATCGGTGTTCTTCCCGAGCACGCGCCGGACTTCGCCCGCCGCCGCTGATCGACGGCCGGCAGCCCGGCACCCGAGGACGGTCGCCGTGCTCGAACGCACGGCGGCCAACCTCACCGCTTCTTCTTCGCCACCACCGGGTTCGTGAGGGTGCCGATCCCGTCGACGGTGACCGAGACCGTCTGCCCGTGGTCCATCCGCCCGACGCCCGCCGGGGTGCCGGTGAGGATCACGTCGCCGGGCAGCAGCGTCATGATGTGCGAGACCCACTCCACGAGCGCGGGCACGTCGTGGATCATCTGCGAGGTCCGGCCGTCCTGCCGCACCTCGCCGTCGAGCTCGGTGCGCAGCCGGGTGTCCGCCACGTCCAGCTTGGTCTCGATCCACGGCCCGAGCGGGCAGAACGTGTCGTGGCCCTTGGCCCGGCCGAACTGACCGTCCTGCTTCTGGTGGTCGCGCGCGGTCACGTCGTTGGCGATCGTGTAGCCGAGGATCGCGCTGAACGCGTGCTCGGCCAGCACGTCCTTGCAGGGGCGGCCGATCACCACGGCCAGCTCGCCCTCGAAGTCGACGTGGTCGGAGCTGGCGGGCAGCCGGATCTCCGCGTTCGGGCCGACAACGGAGGTGGACGGCTTGAGGAAGATCATCGGATCGGCCGGGGCCTCGTTGCCCATCTCCTTGGCGTGGTCGGCGTAGTTGCGGCCGACGCAGATCACCTTGGAGGGCAGGATCGGCGCGAGCAGCCGGGTGTCCGCCAGCGGCCAGCGACGGCCGGTGAACTGCACCGGGCCGAAGGGATGCTCGGCGATCTCGGCGGCGACGAGCGCGTCGGCGGGGCCTTCGACGGCCACGAACGCGACGCCTTCTGGATGAGCGATACGGGCAAGGCGCACGGTTCCCAGCGTAACCGAGCCGGGTTAGCGTTCCCGGTGTGCGCCTCCCCGAGCTGGTGATCTTCGACTGCGACGGCACGCTGGTCGACTCCGAACGGATCGCGAACGAGGTCTTCGCCGGCCTGATCACGGCGGAGGGGCTGCCGACCAGCTTCGCCGAGTGTGTCGAGCGTTACATGGGGCGCTCGGCCAGTTCCTGTCTCGTCGAGATCGAACGGGAGCTCGGCCGTCCACTTCGGACAGACCTGCTGCGCCTGCGCGCCGCCGGGGTGGACGAGCGGCTGGCCGAGGAGCTGACCGCGATCCCCGGCATCCGCGAGACGCTGGACGTGCTCGCCGCGGCGGGGACGGCGGTGTGCGTCGCTTCGAGCAGCACGCCGACCGAGATCGAGTTCCGCCTGCGGCGCACCGGGCTCGCGGAGTTCTTCGGCGGCGCGGTCTTCAGCGCCACCATGGTGCCCAACGGAAACCCGCCCCGGACGTCTTCCTGCACGCGGCGAAGGAGATGGGCCGCGCGCCACAGGACTGCGTCGTGGTCGAGGACAGCGTCTCCGGGGTGCTCGCGGGGAAGGGCGCCGGGATGCGGGTGATCGGCTTCGCCGACCTGATGGCCCCGGGCGCGTTGCGCGCGGCCGGGGCCGACCACGTGGTCGAGCACGCCGACGAGCTGGCGTCGGCGTTCGGTTACCAGGCCAACGCGCGCTGAGTCATCGCCTTGTGCACCAAGGCATCGCACAGCGCCAGCCAGCTCGCCTCGACGATGTTGCCGTGCACGCCGACCGTGGTCCACTCGCGCTTGCCGTCCCTGGACTCCACGAGAACCCTCGTGACGGCGTCGGTTCCGTGCTGGTCGGTGAGGATGCGGACCTTGTAGTCGACCAGTTCGACGTCGGCCAGCCACGGCAGGTGCGGGCTGAGCGCCTTGCGCAGCGCGGCGTCCAGCGCGTGCACCGGGCCGTTGCCCTCGGCCGTCGCGATCACCCGCTCACCGGCGACGTGCACCTTGACCGTGGCCTCCGACACCACGTCGTCGTCACCGCGGTGGTCGAGCACCACGCGGTAGGACTCCAACCGGAACGGCGGGTCCGGCAACGGCTCCGCACCGTCCACATCGGACGCTTCGCGGCGCAGCAGTAGCTCCAACGAGGCGTCGGCCGCCTCGAAGGACCAACCGCGCGCCTCCAGTTCCTTCACCCTGCGCACCGCGCTGTTGACCGTCTCCGGCCGGCCGGTCAGGTCCAGCCCGAACTCCCTCGCCTTGAGTTCGAGGCTGGCCCGACCGGCCATCTCGGTGACCAGCACCCGCTGCCCGTTGCCGACGGTGACCGGATCGATGTGGTTGTACAGCTCCGGATCCACCTTGATCGCGCTCGCGTGCAGACCCGCCTTGTGAGCGAATGCTGACGTCCCGACATAGGCCTGGTGGGTGTCGGGTGCGAGGTTCGCGATCTCCGCGAGGGCGTGCGAGACCCGGGTGAGCTCCGACAGCGCGTTGGTGGGTAGCACCGGCATGTCGAGCTTGGTCACCAGGTTCCCGACGACGGCGAACAGGTCGGCGTTGCCGGTCCGTTCCCCGTAGCCGTTGGCGGTGCACTGCACGTGGGTCGCCCCCGCCTGGACCGCGGCGACGGTGTTGGCCACCGCGCACGCCGTGTCGTCCTGGCAGTGGATGCCCACGCGGAAACCCGTGCGGGACACCACGTCCTGCACGGTCTCGGCCAGCTGGAGGGGCAGCTGGCCGCCGTTGGTGTCGCAGAGCACGACCACGTCGGCTCCGGCTTCGACCCCGGCGGAGAGCACGCGCAGCGCGCACTCCGGGTCGTAGGCGTAGCCGTCGAAGAAGTGTTCCGCGTCGAGGAAGACGCGCCGCCCCTGGCCGACGAGGAACGCGACGGTCTCCCCCACCATCGCGACGGCTTCGGACATCCCCGTGCGCAGGGCCCGCTCGATGTGCCTGCGATCGGACTTGGCGACCAAGGTGATCACCGGCGCCTGCGAGTCGACCAGCGCGCGCACCTGCGGGTCCTCGTCCGGCCGCAGCCCCGGGCGGCGGGTGGACCCGAACGCGACGAGCGCGGCGTGCCGCAGGTTCAGCTCGCCAGCCGCGGCCCGCGCGAAGAACTCGGTGTCCTTGGGCATCGCGCCCGGCCAGCCGCCCTCGATGAACCCGACCCCGACCGAGTCCAGCAGCCGCGCGACGGCGAGCTTGTCCGTCACGGAGTACGAGATGCCCTCGCGCTGCGCGCCGTCGCGCAGTGTCGTGTCGTAGACGTGGAAATCGTCGCCGAGCGGGGTTTCAGCCGGGGTCGTGCGGCTCACGGGGATGCCTCGTTCCTGCGTACAAGGGGCCTGACAAAACAAAAAGACCCCCCGCAGGATGCGAGAGGTCGGCGCGCCGGGAGCTGGAGCTCGTTACCCGGCGCGCTTGGCAATAATCACGAGGTGCTGCGAAAGCATGCGACGGATCGTGCCACACCCTCGCCGCACATACCAACACACGGACGAGTGTTCCCACATCCTGGACCACCGAGGTAGGGGCGTCTTCAAGCACCCCCAACCCCCTCCCCCACGGTCTCAAACGACAGCGAACCCCCGGCCAACCCGGGCTGGATCAGGGACCGGCGCGCCACGCGGTGGCCAGGCGGCGGATTCCCTCGGTGACGGCACCCGGCCCGGCCGCGTAGCCGATGCGGAGGAACTCGCGGAGCCCTTCCGACGCGGAGTACGCCGGGCCGGGGACGACCAGGACGCCGTGGCGGCGGGCGCGGGCGGCGAGGGCGACGGTGTCCGACTTCGGCACCCGCACCCAGAGCGCGGCGCCGCCGAGCGGACGCGCCCACTCCCACTCCGGCAGCAGCTTGTGCATCGCGGCCTCGGCCGCGGCCAGGCCCGTGGAGAGCTGGTCCTTGCGCTGTTCGCGCGCGGAGGCGGTGTGCGCGAGCAGCTTGAGGGCGAGCAACTGGCCGGGAACGGAACTGCCGAGATCCGCCGCGTTCTTGACCCGGGAGAGCCTGCCGACGAGGTCGCTCGGACCGTGGATCCAGCCGACCCGCAGGCCACCCCAGAACAGCTTGGACAGCGAGCCGACGTTGAACACCGTCGCGGGCACCCCGTGCTCGGCGGCGACCGCGGCCAGCGGCGGCGGGGGCGGCCAGACCAGCGATGTGTCCACTGTGGACTCATCGTCGATCACCGGAACCCCCGCGGCGGCGGCGGCGCGGACCACGCGGAGCCGGTCGGCGACGTTCAGCGTCGCGCCGGTCGGGTTGTGCGCGGTGGGCAACAGGTAGACCAGCTTGGGCCGCCGGGCGATCAGCCGCTCCAGCACGTCGACGTCGACACCACCGGGGCCGCGCCTGCCGGTGCGCACCGGAACGGTGATCACCTTGGCCCCGCGCGAGCGGAAGGTCTCCAGGGCGCCGCGGTAGGTCGGCTCCTCCAGCACGATCTCGTCGCCCGGCTGCACCAGTCCCTGCGCGATCAGCTCGACAGCCTGCTGCGAACCGCTGGTGACGATCAGATCGCTGCTGTGCGCCGGAACACCGCGCCGCTCAAGGCGTTCGGCGAGCTCCTCGCGCAGCGTCGGCAGCCCCGCGGCGTAGTAGCCGTGGTGGCCGAGCAGATCGCGGTAGTCCTCGGCGCTGACCTTCGTCGCGATCTCGGCGACCATCTGGAGGCCCGGCAGCGCACCGGTGGACAGGTCGATGCTCTCCGGCGGGTCGGCGAGGTCGGCTCCGGTCAGGGGCGCGGGGACCGAACCCTGCCGTCCCATCCCGAGCGGACCGCGCGAACGCGGCTCCGGCACCGGGTAGTCCACGCCGGGCCTGCGCACCCAGGTGCCGCTGCCCCGGCGACTGGCCAGCCAGCCCGCGGCGCGCAACGCCTCGTACGCGGCGACGACCGTCGAACGGCTGACGGCGAGCGCGCCCGCCACCGTCCGCTCGGCGGGCAACCGCGTACCCGCAGGCAGCTCGCCGGTGTCGATGAGCTGGTGCAACGCATCGGCAAGGCGCTTGTGCAGCGGCCCGTCACCGTCGGTCCAGCCGACCAGCAGGTGCACGAGCCGGGGCGCACCGATCGCTTCACTACGCACACGATCGGTCACTCGCAGTCCACCTCCGCGGAATTGGCCTGGTTGTCCGGCGTCCGTTCGGAGCACTCTCTGCTCTCATAACGCGCGAGCCGCTCCTCAGGGCGCGAGGCGTCCGGATACCGCACTGGTTCAGGGTTTCCGGACGTTACCCGCATCGCCCGATCCCAGAAAGGCAGGTCGGTGGCGTGGCAACCGTCGTGCTCGTCGGCACCCTCGACACCAAGAGCGAGGAGTACGCCTGGCTGGCCGAACGGATCCGGGCGGGCGGCTGCGCCACCGTGCTGGTCGACGCCGGAGTGCTGGAGTCCCCCGCGACGCCTCCCGACGTGACCGCCGCCGGGGTCGCGGAGGCCGCGGGGGCCGATCTCGGCGACCTGCGCGCCGCCGGGGACCGGGGCGCGGCGATGGCGGCCATGGCGCGCGGCGCCGCGGTCATCACCGCGCGGCTGCACGCCGAGGGCAGGCTGCACGGGGTGATCGGCGTCGGCGGTTCCGGGGGGTCCGCCGTCGCCTCGGCCGCCATGCGGGATCTTCCCGTCGGCGTGCCGAAACTGCTGGTGTCCACGATGGCCTCCGGCGACACGTCGCCGTATGTCGGCGCCGTGGACGTCACGATGATGTACAGCGTTGTGGACATCGCCGGGATCAACCGGATCTCCGAGCTCGTCCTGGGCAACGCCGCGGCTGCGGTGTCGAGTATGGCGAATGCCTACCAGCTTGCCAGGCAACGAACCAGCACTTCGGGCAGGCCCCTCGTCGGCGCCAGCATGTTCGGCGTCACCACCGCCGCGGTGGACGAGGCGCGCCGGGTGCTCGACGAGCTCGGCTACGAGGTCCTCGTCTTCCACGCCACCGGTTCCGGTGGCCGGTCGCTGGAGGCGCTGGCCGCGAGCGGCCTGCTCAGCGGGGTGCTCGACCTGACGACGACGGAGCTGGCGGACGACCTGGTCGGCGGCGTGCTCAGCGCGGGGCCGGACCGGCTGGAGGCGGCGGGGCGCTCCCGGCTGCCGCAGGTGGTCAGCGTCGGCGCGCTCGACATGGTCAACTTCGGCCCCGCCGAGACCGTTCCCGAGCGCTTCGCCGACCGGAACCTCTACGTGCACAACGCCACCGTGACGCTGATGCGCACCACCGCCGGGGAATCCGCGGAGCTGGGCGGGCGCATCGCCGCGAAGCTCACCGGGGCGGCCGGGCCGACCGCGCTCTTCCTTCCGCTGCGCGGGGTTTCGGCCATCGACGCGGAGGGCATGCCGTTCCACGACCCCGAAGCCGATGCCGAGCTGTTCGCCGCCCTGCGCGCGGGTGTCTCCGGGTCCCCGGTCGAGCTCATCGAGCGGGACGAGCACATCAACGACGCCGCGTTCGCCGGGGCCATGGCGCACCGGCTGCACGAGTTGATCCAGTCAAGGGGACGGAACAGATGAACCGCACGCAGGCACTCGCCCGCCTCAGATCCACAGTGGACAGTGGATCGCCGATCATCGGCGCGGGTGCGGGAACGGGACTCTCGGCCAAGTGCGCCGAGGCGGGCGGCGTCGACCTGATCATCATCTACAACTCCGGCCGGTACCGGATGGGCGGGCGCGGCTCGCTCGCCGGGCTGATGCCCTACGGCGACGCCAACGCGATCGTGCTGGAGATGGCTGGCGAGGTGCTGCCGGTGGTGCGCGAGACCCCGGTGCTGGCGGGTGTCTGCGGCACCGACCCGTTCCGGCTGATGCCGCAGTTCCTCGACCGGCTCGCCGACACCGGCTTCGCCGGGGTGCAGAACTTCCCCACCGTCGGGCTGATCGACGGCGTCTTCCGGGCCAACCTGGAGGAGACCGGGATGAGCTTCGCGATGGAGGTCGAGATGATCGGCCTCGCCGCCGAGCGGGGCCTGCTCACCGCGCCCTACGTCTTCGACGCCGCGCAGGCGCGGGCGATGGCCGGGGCGGGCGCCGACGTACTGGTGCCGCACATGGGGCTGACCACCAAGGGCAGCATCGGCGCGCGCACCGCGCTGACCCTGGACGAGAGCGTGCGGCGGGTCCAGGAGATGCGCGACGCCGCGGTCGAGGTGAACCCGGAGGTCCTGGTGCTCTGCCACGGCGGGCCGATCGCCGAGCCCGAGGACGCGCAGTACGTGCTCGACCGCACCACCGGCGTCGTCGGGTTCTTCGGCGCCTCGTCGATGGAGCGCCTGCCGACCGAAACCGCGATCACCGAACAGGTGCGGGACTTCAAGAGCCTCGCGCGGAAGGGATGACGGTGTACCGATTGACCGTCCTCTATGGACATCCCAAGGACCCGAAGGCGTTCGACGAGTACTACGAGACAGTGCACCTGCCCCTGGCCAGGAAGATGGAGGGCTTCACCGGCTGGACCATCGGCAGGTGCGAGCCGCTGGTCGCCGGGGACGTGCCGCCGTACTACATGGTCGTCGGCCTCTACGCGGAGACCCGCGAGCGGCTGGAGGAGATCCTGGCGACGCCCGCGGGCCAGGCCGCCGTCGCCGACGTGCCCAACTTCGCCACCGGCGGAGCCTGGTTCACCTACCACGAGGAGAAGGCCGAGGTACCGCTCACCCTCGGCTGACTCCTCCGTCCGCATCGGCTGCCCCCAACCTGACGCCGGTGCACCACGAAAAAGAGAACGGCCCCCGTTGCCCGCGGGGGCCGTTCTCGTTGCGCTGCCCGAGGGTCCGATCAGTGCGGTGCTCAAGGGCCGCGGCCGTTGTCGGTGCTCGTTGCTACGGTCCCGCCGACCACGTCCGCCGCCCTGCCAGGAGCCACCGAATGTCTTTGTCAACTCGTACGAATCTGTTCGACGCACTGTTCGCGGAAGGAGAGCTCGGAGACGCCGACGAGAGCGGTGCGCGGCTGTCCGTGCGCGTGCAGGAGGCCGGGAAGCTGAACGTGCCCAGCGGCAGGTTGATCGCCTGCGACCCCAACGTGGTCTCACCGAGCTGGCCGATGCCGCCGTTCACGGTGTCCTTCCCGCCTGGCCACTACCCGGTCCTCGTGTCCCTGGTGCACCGAGGCGCGCAGGCGCAGGGCCACCCCACCGTGGCCGCGGTCAAGGTGCGGCTGAGTGAGCAGCCGGTGCAGCGGTGGGAGCTGGCGCTCACCCCGGACCAGGACCCCGCCGAGCTGGCCGACGACGAGTTCTTCGGCTACGGCGTGGACGCCGGAACGGGTTGTTTCGCCGACGCCGAGGCCATCGCGGCGATGGAGCGACTCGTCGACGACGGTGAGGGGCCCCTGTGCGAGGGCCTGGCCGAGGCCGAGGGAGCGGTGAACGTGACCGACGCCGAGTCGGGACTGAACGTGGTCGCGTTCCAGGCCGGCTACGGGGACGGTTCCTACCCCACGTGGCTCGGCCGGGCCACGGACGGCAGCCCGGCCGCGTTCGTCACGGACTTCTTCGTGGTGCCGCACTCCACCAAGTAGTTCCGACCGAGTAGTTCCCGACCGAGCAGTTCCCGATCGCGGCCACCGAGCGGTGCCCAGTGGAGCACCCCACAACGACGAAGGCGAGTGCTCGGCCGAGCACTCGCCTTCAGATCGCCGAACTCGTCAGGTGTTGCTGGTGACTCCGGTGCGGCTGATCACGTTGGAGGACACCAGCGCGGCGAGGCGGTCACCGATCGCGTAGGTGGCTCCCGGAGCGGAGTGGTCCCTGGTGGCCAGGTCGAAGGCGACCGCGGCCTCGATGCGCCGGGCCGACTCGGACTCGCCGAGGTGGTCCAGCATCAGCGCGACGGAGAGCACCGCGGCGGTCGGGTCGGCGACGCCCTGGCCCGCGATGTCCGGGGCGCTGCCGTGCACCGGCTCGAACATGCTCGGGTTGCGGCGGGTGATGTCCATGTTGCCGCTGGCCGCCAGGCCGATGCCGCCGGTCACCGCCGCCGCCAGGTCGGTGATGATGTCGCCGAACAGGTTGTCGGTGACGATCACGTCGTAGCGGCCCGGGTCGGTGACCATGTGGATCGTGGTCGCGTCCACGTGCTGGTAGGACACGGAGACGTCCGGGTACTGCAGCGACACCTCCTCGACCACGCGCGACCACAGCGAACCCGCGTGCGTGAGGACGTTGGTCTTGTGCACCAGGGTGAGGTGCTTGCGCGGCCGCGCCGACGCCCTGGCGAAGGCGTCCCGGACCACGCGCTCCACGCCGAAGGAGGTGTTGATGCTGACCTCGGTGGCGATCTCGTGCGGGGTGTCCTTGCGCAGCAGGCCGCCGTTGCCCGCGTACGGGCCCTCCGTGCCCTCCCGCACCACGACCATGTCGATCTCGGGCGAGTCGGCCAGCGGGCAGCGCACGCCCGGGTAGAGCCGCGCCGGGCGCAGGTTCACGTGGTGGTCGAGCTCGAAGCGCAGCCGCAACAGCAGGCCGCGTTCGAGGATGCCGCTGGGCACCGAGGGGTCGCCGACCGCGCCGAGCAGGATCGCGTCGTGCTGGCGCAGTTCACCGAGCACCGATTCCGGCAGCAACTCACCGGTGGAGTGCCAGCGAGCCGCGCCCAGGTCGAATCGGGTGATCTCGGCGGTCGGGACGACCTCACCGAGCACCTTCAGCGCCTCGGCGATCACCTCGGGGCCGATCCCGTCACCTGGGATCACCGCGAGCCGCATGCACACACCTCCTGCGAGTGCGGCCCCGTCGAATCGGGGCCTGTCATGGCGCGAAGGCTACCGGCACGAGAGGTGTTAATTGCATATTCGACGCGCAACTCAAGTCATCTCTCCCGTACTGCGGGACACCCGATCGGGTATCTCCGGTCGTGGGACCCACGACGGAGGGGACCATCAGCACTGCGTCATTAGGCAAATGCCAGCCCCTCGGGGTCCCGCTGTCCACAACGCGGTGGTGCCCGGAGTGCGAACGCACCCCGGGCACCACGATCACGCTCTTTACCCGATCAGGTCAGGTCACCGCCGCTGCGGGCCGCTGGGCCGCCCGATCGGGGCACCCCCGCCGAGTTTCACGTCCTTCACTCCGACCACCTGCGCCCGCTTGCCGGTCGCGTTGTGGTGGTGCAGCAGGAGCAGACCCTCGGACTTGTCGGCCGCCTGCGCCGCCGCGTCCCGGTTGACCACCAGGGCGGTGCCCGGCTGCGCGAGGTGGCTCAGCGCGGGCTCGCCCGCACCCTGCACCCACAGGCCCGGGTTCAGCGGGTCGAAGGTCAGCGGGGTGGCGATCTGGTCGATGGTGCCGGTGGTGTCACCCGGCGCCCGGTAGTAGCCGGCGACGCCGACCTTGTAGGACAGCTTGGCCGCTGGGGCCTCGCCGTTGACGCCCAGCGCCTTCAGCGAGACCGGCAGCACGACCACGTTGCTGTCGAAGGCGTTGGTGTCCACCTCGCCGAACTGGCCGTTGATCGGCTGCAGGTCGACGCTGGTGAACCCGCCGGTCGGCAGCGGCTTGCGCAGGTCGACGGTGTTGGCCACCCACACGTCCGAGCCGGTGAGCTTCGTGGCGAAGGTCTCGAACTCCGGCCTGCCGTCGTTGTTGGTGTCGATGTCGACGAACGGCTGGGTGTTGCTGCCGAGGTTGGCCCAGTTGCCCCAGCTGACCAGGCCGAACGCGAGCATGCCGTCCTGCGGCTTGCCCTGCATCTTCGCCAGCGGAGCGGTCGAGCCGACGCCGACGTAGCGCAGGTCGCCCGCCTTGGCCGTCTCGTTGATCGTGCAGTTCTTCGTCACCGAGCCGCCGCAGTCGGGCAGCTGGTCGGAACGGGCCTGCATCTCCAGGACGCTGACCAGCGAGCGGTACGCCTGCGCGCCGGTGCCCTGGTTCACGCCCTTGCCGCTCAGGTTCAGCACACCCTGCTCCTGGCCGGGCTGGAACAGCAGCGTGTCCTTGGCGACGATGTCCGCGGCCGGCTTCGGCGCGGCGTAGACCGACAGGCGCAGCGGGACCACGGCGCCGTTGGTCGGGGTCAGCGTGATCCGGCCGGAGGCGTCGGCGAGGAACTGCCGGGCGACACCGAGCTGGGTGGTGGCCACCGTGGCGTCCACCGTCTTGCGCAGCGCGGCCGGGTCGGTGATCTTCAGCGTGACCTTGAAGTTGGCCAACCCGCGCGGGCCGACCTTGACCGTCGGCGCGGACAGCTCGTAGCTGACGCCCGGGATAGAGGTCGCGGCCTGGTAACCGGTGCGGTACTCGACCGCCTTGACGCCCTTGTTGACCACCTTGATGTTCTTGGTCAGCGAGACCGGGCCGGAGACCTCGACGGTGCCGAAGGACGCGCTGACCGCGCCCGGGTCGTCGGTGACCATGGCCAACACCTGGTTGTCCAGCGCGGCCTTGGCGTCGATGCGGCCGGTGCCGACCCGGTTCGGCGCGTAGATGGTGCCGTTGGGGCCGGTGCGGACGTCCACGCCCGCGGTGTTCATGACGGCCGCCTTGACCTCTTCCGGCGTCCAGTCCGGGTGCGCCTGGCGGACCAGGGCGGTGACACCGGAGGTGTGCGGAGCGGCCATCGAGGTACCGCTGATCACCAGCGGCTGGTTGCCCGAGCCGGACAGCGCCGAGGAGATGGTGTCACCGGGCGCGGCGATATCGGGCTTGACGATCTTGCTGTGCACGCTGCGCGAGGTGAAGGTGCTGGGCGTGTCGTTGATCGCCGGAGAGGTGGTGCGCACCGAGGACCGCAGGTGGCCGCCGAGCTTGACCTCCAGGGTGCCCGCGGTCAGCGCCGGGCGCAGCGCCTTGGTGTTGGAGCCGGTGAACTGGAACATCGGCACGGTCGCGTTGCCCGCGATGCCCGCGGCGAAGTCCTCCAGGTTCGAGGAGAGCACCACGCCGAGCGCGCCCGCGGCACCGGCCTGGTTGGCCCTGGCCGCCGAACCGCACTTGCGGGTGGCGTCGTTGTCGTCCCACTCCAGCCAGGCGAACTTGCCCGCGACCGCGGCCTTGTCGGCGGCGGAGTAGGCGAGGCAGCCGTCCTTGTTGTCGGCGGCGGAGAGCGCCACGACCGGCTTGGTCAGGTCGAGCGTGTCGTACTTCGCGTAGTCCTGGCTGTACTGGCCCGCCTTGACGCCCGCGAGGGTGTTCGGCGCGGCCACCTCGGCACCGTCGCGCAGCACGAAGGAGTCGCGGGTGCTCGCGACGGTCAGCGCCTCCGGGGTGTTGCCCGGGGAGCCGCCGACGTCGTAGAGGTCGCCGCCGTTGCCCGCGGAGATCACCGGGAGCACGCCGTTGGCGACGAGCTTGCGGACGAACAGGCTGTCCGGGTCGTCGGCACCGCCGAAGTTGCTGCCCAGCGACATGTTGACCACGTCGAGGCGGTCGGTGAAGTCACCGTCGCCGTCCGGGTCCAGCGCCCAGTCCATGGCCTGCGAGGTGACGTCGGTCGAACCCTCGCAGCCGAAGACCTTGATCGAGTACAGCAGCGACCTGGGCGCGGTGCCCGGGCCGACGCGCATCTCGTTGAGCTGCTTGGCGGTCAGCTTGTTGTGGTCGCCCTTGAAGGCGGTGCCGTCGGCGTTGACGCCGAGGCCGCCCGTGGTGCCCGCGACGTGGGTGCCGTGGGTGCCGCAGGAGATCGGGTTGGGGTCCGGCACCGGGGTGCGCGAGCCGGTCTCGCCGTTGGCGTCGTACTTGTCACCGACGAGGTCGATGCCGCCGACGACCTTCGGGGTCGGGAAGACCGCCGGGTTGGCCTTGTCGCGGTCGATCGCCGCGTAGGCCTCTTTGGTGCCGGGGCCGCCGAAGGTGGCGTGGGTGTAGTCGACGCCGTCGTCGATGATGCCGACGCGGACGCCGTCACCCAGGACGCCGTTGGACTTCCAGGTCTGCAGCGCGCGGGTCAGCTGCACGGCGTTGGAGTTGCCGCGCGACTTCGGGACGACCGTGCGCACCGAGCGCACGTCCTTCCGCGAGGCCAGCTCGGTGATCTTGGCCGCGTCCGCCTGGACCACCACGCCCGGAACGGCGTTGGTCGTGCGGTACAGCTCGCGGGTGCCGCCGTCGCGGGAGCGCAGCTGGCCGACGACCGAGTCGGCCGCCTTCTTGGTGTCGTCCTTGGCGCGCTGCGCCGCGGCCTTCGCCTGCTGCTTGCCCGCGCCCTTGCGCTCGGTCTCGGTGAAGGCGTCCACGGCGGGCGCCTTGGCCAGCTCGATGAACGCGGTCACCTTGCCGCTGGCCGCCGCGAGACGCGGTTCGACCTTCTGCTGCAACGACTTCGCGGACAGGCCCTTCGCGGCGGGAACGCCCTGTGCGAGCGGTTCCTGCGGGGCCTGGGCGGTGGCCGTGCCTGCGGTGACACCGACCGCCAGGACAGCGGCAAGCACCGCTGCTGCGGACCGCGTCGCCGTGAGGCGGACCCGGGATGAACTCACTGTTGCCCTCACTGGAGGTCATCTCCGACCCTGCCGGTGCGCGCCCGCCTGCACGGACGGCTCGACCCCGCGTCGCGGGGGAATCCCGGCGTGGCACCGTGCCCTCAACGGCGCCTGGTCTGACCTCGGCACGGAACTTAACTCGGAAGAATGTCGCCGATGTTACTCCATTCGAGTGACGGACCGACGAACGTTTTCACTTAAGTCACGGATTACGGGACTCGGTAACACTTCGGTGCGCAATAGCGACACGACTTGGCTCACCCGTTGGTGAAAACCGCGCTGACCAGCGATGTCGTTGACGACTCAACCAGAAACGCGAAGGGCGGCTCCCCCGTGGGGAAGCCGCCCTCGTGGATCGCGAGCTACTCGAAGGACAGCGAGCGCACCATCTTCGCGCCGACCGTGGCGCCGATCGGCTCCAGCACGTTGCCGTCGACCGGGCGGTCCACCCGCAGCAGCATGGTGGCGTCCGCGCCGTCGGTGGTCTGGCTGATCTGCGCGGCCTCGACGTTCACGCCCGCCTCGCCGAGCAGGGTGCCCACGGTGCCCATCACGCCGGGCCGGTCCGGGTACTCCAGCAGCAGCACGTTGCCCTCGGCGCGCAGGTCGAAGTTCCTGCCGTTGATCTCCACCAGCTTCTCGACCTGCTTCGGGCCGGTGAGCGTGCCGGAGACGCTGAGCCGGGTGCCGTCGGCCTGCACGGCGACCAGCGTGACCAGGCTGCGGTGGTTGGCGCTCTCGGACTCGGTGGTCAGCTCCACCGCCACATCGCGCGCCTCGGCGATCGAGGAGGCGTTGACGAAGGTGACCTGCTCCTCGACCACACCCGCGAACAGCCCGCGCAGCGCGGCCAGCTGGAGGATCTTGACGTCCTCATTGGACAGTTCGCCGCGGATCTGCACGTCCAGCGTGGCCGGGGTGCGCGAGCTGATCGCGGAGAGGACGGAGCCGAGCTTCTGGGTGAGCGGCAGGTAGGGCCGCACCTCCTCGCCGACGATGCCGCCGCCGCGCACGTTCACCGCGTCCGGCACGAAGTCCCCGCGCAGCGCCAGGACCACCGAGCGGGCCACGTCGGTGCCCGCGCGGTCCTGCGCCTCGGAGGTGGACGCGCCCAGGTGCGGGGTGACCACGACGTTGGGCAGGTCGAACAGCGGACTGGAGGTGGTCGGCTCGGTGGCGAAGACGTCCACGCCCGCACCGCCGATCTGGCCGGTGCGCGCGGCGTCGGCCAGCGCGTCCTCGTCGATCAGGCCACCGCGGGCGGCGTTGACGATCAGCACGCCCTTCTTGGTCTTGGCCAGCTCGTCGGCGCCGATCAGGCCCTTGGTCTCCGGGGTCTTCGGCAGGTGGATGGAGATCGCGTCGGCCTGCGCGAGCAGGGTCTCCAGGCTGACCAGCTCGATGCCCAGCTGGCCCGCGCGGGCCGGGGACACGTAGGGGTCGTAGGCGATCAGCTTGGTGCCGAACGCGGCGATCCGGCTGGCGAAGAGCTGGCCGATCTTGCCGAGGCCGATGACGCCGACCGTCTTGCCGTTGAGCTCGACCCCGCCCAGCGCGCTGCGCTTCCACTTGCCGTCCTTGAGGCTCGCGTCGGCCTCGGGGATGCGGCGGGCCACGGCCAGCAGCAGCGCGACCGCGTGCTCGGCGGCGGAGACGATGTTGGAGGTGGGCGCGTTCACCACCATCACACCGCGCGTGGTCGCGGCGTCCACGTCGACGTTGTCCAGGCCGACCCCGGCGCGCGCGACGACCTTGAGCTTGGCGCTCGCGGCGAGGGCCTCGGCGTCGACCTGGGTGGCGGAGCGCACGAGCAGCGCGTCGGCCTCGGCGAGCGCGGCGAACAGGGCGGGGCGGTCGGTGCCGTCGACGTGACGGACCTCGACCTCGTCACCGAAGACATCCAGCACGGACGGCGCCAGCTTCTCGGCGATCAGGACGACCGGGCGAGGTGACTTGCTCACAGGTGCTCTCCAGGAGATGGGTGCGGCCTTGGGCGGCCATGACGTCGAGCAGCGGGCCACCGCGTTGTAACCCGGAGAATCCGCAGTGTATCTGCGGGGTTACCACGTCGTTTCACGTGTCGGACAACGAACGCAGTGATCCCCAACGCACCACGCACCGTGCCCGAACGATCGCCGGGCTCCCCGCCGTTTGTGCCCTGAACGAGTCGTTCAGGGACTTCAACGCCCTCAACGGGTCGTTCAGGGAACCCAACGCCCCAAACGAGTCATTGGGGGGCTCCAACGTGCTGAATGAGTCATTGGGGTGGGTGGGGCGCGGGGCCGGGGCGAGGTGGGGTTGGGGGTACTTGAAGACCGGTGGACCCGGGTGGGAGAGGCAGGGGGGCGGACACGCGAGCGGGCGGCCCGTCGCTCACCGGGCCGCCCGCTGCTCTCGTGTTCTCGCGCGCTGGTCCGCGCTAGAAGGGACGGTCGAACTCACCGTCCTTGGCTCCCGCGACGAACGCGTCCCACTCGCCCGGCGTGAAGACGAGGACGGGTCCGTGCGGATCCCCACCGTGGCGCAAACAGGTGTAGGTGATCCCATCGGTGTGGTGGATCTGGGTCATCTCGACCCGGCCGCCCGCCGAGCCGTCGTTGTCATCGCCCCTCCAGTGCGCCCCGGAGAAGTCGAGCTGGTCCCGAATGTCGGCTTTGTCGTCGTACCTCTCGCCACCGACGGGCCGGGTCCTGACCCCGGACGTGCTCTCGCTCACGATGAGACCGTCCTCACAGTTGTGGTCACTGGCGGTGCCAGTGACCCGCGCGGACCCCGTCCAGGAACCCGTGCCACTGGGTCTCGGTGAACACCAGTTCACCGGCAGCGGGGTTCTTGGAGTCCCGGACTCCCACCGCCGCCGATGTGTAGGCGACCTCGACGCAGTCGTTGCCACCCCCACTGTGGCTGCTCTTGCGCCATTCCGTGAACATCCCCCGACGCTCGTCGACGCTCACGACAACTCCTTTGCCCTAGAGGCGATCAGCGCAACGGATTCCTCCGTGCCCAGCGCCGCCGCCCGTACATGATCGAATACCGTGCCGTACCAGCGGATTTCCTCTGGTTTCTCCAGGTACAGACCGCTCGTGAGGGTGTCCAGGTAGACCACGGTCGGGTCGATCGGATCCGGGAAACCCAGGATCACGAACGGACCGTCAGCGGCCGCGTGGGCACCGACACCGAAGGGCAGCACCTGAAGTTCGATGTTCGGCTGCGCCGTCATCTCGACCAGGTAGTCGAGCTGTTCGCGCATCACCTCGTCCCCGCCGACCTTGCGGTGCAGCACCGCCTCGTCGATGACCATCCACAGCTTGGGTGGCTGGTCGCGCTCGAGGATGGACTGCCTGGCCCGGCGCGCGGCGACGCGGCGTTCCACGTCGTCGGTGTCGGCCTTGGGCCGCACCGCGCGGAAGACGGACCTGGCGTAGTCCTCGGTCTGCAGCAGACCGGGCACGAGCTGCGCCTGGTAGCACCGGATCGAGGCGGCTTCGGCCTCCATCCCGGCGAACGCGCCGGTCAGCACGTCGCTGTAGTTGTGCCACCAGCCCTTTTGCCTTGCCATCCTGGACAGTTCGACCAGGGCGTCCTGCCGGTCGCCCTCGACGCCGTAGAGCTGGAGCATGTCCCGGACGTCGCGGGGGTTGACGCCCGTCCGCCCCGTCTCGATACGGCTCACCTTGGCTGCCGAGCACTCCAGGTGCCCGGCGACGTCCTCGCAGGTCAGTCCGGCGGCTTCGCGTAAGCGGCGCAGTTCGGATGCCAACCGGCGACGCCGCACGGTAGGGCTGTGGCCGGCAGTCACGGTCTCCCTCTCCAGTAATGACGATGCGTGGTCCCGATCGACCTTCATAGGGTCAGGATCGTCCAAAACACGCCTCGGCGGGAACTCGCCGCAGTGTGCACGCGGCGGAAAGGGTGTCGCAATCGCTTGTCCTACTGCTGGGCACAGTCTCACCCAATCGTGTCATTCGCAGGATGTACGTTGCATTTCTCCGTGAGCGTCTTGCACGCTTAGTGCCCACGGGGTCGCTCTCCGGAGTTTTCTGCTCCGAGATCATCCCCATGACAGACGATCGGGAGCGGGTGGGGGTTGTGTGGCTGCCGGGAAAGTCGCTGCTCGACGTGCGCGAGGCACCGAGCGACTGTTCCGTGCAGGGCCGCGACTGCTACCGCGACGTGGCGACGAAGCTGGCCGCTCTGGAGGCACTGGCCCTTCGCCAACCCGATGACCTGGGCAAGAACGCGCTCCTGCGCACGGTCCGGGGCTGGCAGTTCCTGCTGGCACAGCACCGCAGCACCGGCCGCAGGCGGCCCCGCTGCCGGCTCTGCGGCACGAGCTGGCGGGACGGCGGCTGGCCGTGCGCCACCTGGTGGATCGCCTACGCACAGCTGTGCGTGGTGCCGGACACCACCGACGAGAGGCCGTCCCGGCTCGCGTCCCCCTCCCCCCGCGCGGGTCGGGACGGTTTCCCGTCGCAGGACACGCTGCGGATTCCCCGCCGCTGCCCCACCTGAGCCTGACTCGTGCACCCTGCAACTCGCGTGAGCGCGAACGCCGGTGCGAAGTGCAACGGGACCACTGTGGACAGTGCTTCGGCAGTGGCTCTCAGCCCCTTTTCCCAGCTGACCCTTCTGCCTCAGCGGCATTCTTTCGGATCGCCATAAGGGCATTCGCTCCCTAAAGGCGATTTGTGAGCGCTCACAAATCGCTCGGGAAATGACGAGGGGGCGCCGGAGTGATCCTCGGCGCCCCCTCCGCGTGCGCCTGGGTCAGGCGGTCTCGGTGATCGGGCGGTCGACCCACGACATGAGGTCGCGGAGCTTCTTGCCGGTCTGCTCGATCGGGTGCGCGGCGGACTCCTCGCGGTACTTGGTGAACGCCGGGCGCCCGCCGTCCATCTCCGCGACGAGCTCCTTGGCGAACTCCCCGCTCTGGATCTCCGCGAGGATCTTGCGCATCTCCTCCTTGGCGCGGGCGTCCACCACCCGCGGGCCCCGGCTGTAGCCGCCGTACTCGGCGGTGTCGGAGACCGAGTAGAACATCCGCGAGATGCCGCCCTCGTACATCAGGTCGACGATCAGCTTCAGCTCGTGCAGGCACTCGAAGTAGGCGATCTCCGGCGCGTAGCCCGCCTCGGTGAGCACCTCGAAACCGTTCTGCACCAACGAGGCCACGCCGCCGCAGAGCACGGCCTGCTCGCCGAAGAGGTCGGTCTCGGCCTCCTCCTTGAAGGTGGTCTTGATCACGCCTGCGCGGGTGCCGCCGATGGCCTTGGCGTAGGACAGCGCCAGCGCCTGGGTGTCGCCCGCTGGGTCCTGCTCGACCGCGATCAGGCAGGGCACGCCCTTGCCGTCGACGAACTGGCGGCGCACCAGGTGGCCGGGGCCCTTCGGGGCCACCATCGCCACGGCCACGTTGGCGGGCGGGGTGATCAGGCCGAAGCGGATCGCCAGGCCGTGGCCGAAGAACAGCGCGTCGCCGTCGTTGAGGTTCGGCGCGATGTCGTTGGTGTAGAGGTCGCGCTGCTTGTGGTCGGGGATCAGGATCATGATCACGTCGGCCTCGGCGGCGGCCTCGGCGGGCGTGAGCACCCGCAGCCCCTCCTCCTCGGCCTTCGGGCGGGACTTCGAGCCCTCGGGCAGGCCGATCCGGACGTCGACCCCGGAGTCGCGCAGGCTGAGCGCGTGGGCGTGGCCCTGGCTGCCGTACCCGATCACCGCGACCTTGCGGTTCTGGATCACGCTCAGGTCGGCGGCGTCGTCGTAGAACATCTCCACGGACATGGTGCTCGGTGGTCCCTTCGGTAATGGCGAAAAAATTCGGGGGGTCAGCGAACCGCGGCGGCGGTGATGGAGCGGGCGCCCCGGCCGATCGCGACCATGCCGGACTGGACCATCTCCCTGATCCCGTACGGCTCCAGCATGCGCAGCAGCGCGTTGAGCTTGTCGGCGGTGCCGGTGGCCTCGACCGTCAGCGCTTCTGGCGAGACGTCGACCACCTTGGCCCGGAACAGCTGGACGGTCTCCAGCACCTGGCTGCGCACCGTCGCGTCGGCCCTGACCTTGACCAGCAGCAGTTCGCGCTGCACGGCCGTCGGCGGGTCCAGCTCGACGATCTTGATGACGTTCACCAGCTTGTTGAGCTGCTTGGTCACCTGTTCCAACGGTAGTTCGTCGACGGAGACCACGATCGTCATCCGGGAGACCTCGACGTGCTCGGTCGGGCCGACGGCGAGGGACTCGATGTTGAAGCCCCTGCGGGAGAACAGGCCCGCGACCCTGGCCAGCACACCCGGCTTGTTCTCGACCAGCACGCTCAGCGTGTGCCTGCTCATCATTCGTCTTCCTCGAACAGCGGGCGGATGCCCCGCGCGGCCATGATGTGGTCGTTGCCCGTGCCCGCGGCCACCATCGGCCACACCTGGGCATCCTTGCCCACCACGAAGTCGATCACGACCGGGCGGTCGTTGATCTCCATCGCCTGCTTGATCACGGCGTCGACGTCGTCCTTGGACTCGCAGCGCAGGCCGACGCAGCCCAGCGCCTCGGCCAGCAGCTTGAAGTCCGGGATGCGGTGCTTGTGCGTGCCCAGGTCGGTGTTGGAGTACCGCTTGTCGTAGAACAGGGTCTGCCACTGCCGGACCATGCCCAGGTTGCCGTTGTTGATCACGGCAACCTTGATCGGGATGTTCTCGATGGCGCAGGTGGCCAGCTCCTGGTTGGTCATCTGGAAGCAGCCGTCGCCGTCGATCGCCCACACCTGGGTGTCCGGCATGCCCTGCTTGGCGCCCATGGCCGCGGGCACCGCGTAGCCCATCGTGCCGAGGCCGCCGGAGTTCAGCCAGGTCCTGGGCTTCTCGTAGCGGATGAACTGCGCCGCCCACATCTGGTGCTGGCCGACGCCCGCGGTGTAGATCGCGTCCGGACCCGCCAGGGCACCGATCCGCTCGATCACGTACTGCGGCGCCAGGGTGCCGTCGGTCGGCTCCTCGTAGCCCAGCGGGAAGGTGTCCCGCCACGAGCTGAGCTGCTTCCACCACGGCGCGATGTCGGCGCGCTCGACCTCGAACTCGGCGCGCACCGCCTCGATCAGCTCACCGATGACCTCCTTGCAGTCACCGACGATCGGCACGTCGGCGCGGCGGTTCTTGGAGATCTCCGCCGGGTCGATGTCCGCGTGCACGATCTTCGCCTCGGGGGCGAAGGAGTCCAGCTGCCCGGTGACGCGGTCGTCGAACCGCGCGCCCAGGGTGATCAACAGGTCCGAGCGCTGCATCGCCGCGACGGCCGCCACCGTGCCGTGCATGCCCGGCATGCCCAGGTGCAGCTCGTGCGAGTCGGGGAACGCGCCGCGCGCCATCAGCGTGGTGACCACCGGGATGCCGGTGAACTCGGCCAGCTCGCGCAGCTCGGCCGACGCGTGCGCCTTCAGCACACCTCCGCCGACGTAGAGCACCGGGCGCTGCGCCGCCGCGATCAGCTTGGCCGCCTCGCGGACCTGCTTGCCGTGCGGGCGGACCGTGGGGCGGTAGCCGGGCAGCTTCATCTCCGGCGGCCACGAGAAGGAGGTGCTGGCCTGGAGCACGTCCTTGGGCAGGTCGACCAGGACCGGGCCGGGGCGGCCGGTGGAGGCGATGTGGAACGCCTCGGCGATCGCCCTCGGGATGTCAGCCGGCTCGGTGACGAGGATGTTGTGCTTGGTCACCGGCATCGTGATGCCGCAGATGTCGGCTTCCTGGAAGGCGTCCGTGCCGATCGCCGAGCGGGCGACCTGGCCGGTGATCGCGACCACCGGGACCGAGTCCATGTAGGCGTCGGCCAGCGGGGTGACCAGGTTGGTCGCGCCCGGCCCCGAGGTGGCCATGCACACGCCGACCTTGCCGGTGGCCTGCGCGTAGCCGGTCGCCGCGTGGCCAGCGCCCTGCTCGTGGCGCACCAGGATGTGCCGCACCTTGGTGGAGTCCAGGAGCGGGTCGTAGGCGGGCAGGATGGCGCCACCGGGAATGCCGAAGACGACCTCGCAACCGGCGGCTTCGAGGGAGCGGACAAAGGACTGCGCACCGGTCACCCGGATCGGGGCCCCGGTCGGGGGCGCGGGGCGGGGGCGCGCACCCTGGGGATTCTGCGGGGCCTTGGGCACCGCTGCCGGTCGCGATGTGGCGCTGGTCATCGTGTCTGCCTCGTGGGTGTCGAGTTGACTTGGGGCTGTCCGGGCAACAAAAAACCCTCGTCGGCCAATGGTGAGCCGTACGAGGGTGGCGCGTCGACGAAGACTTCCCTAGGCGTCGACGCGCCTGGGAAGTACGAGGACCCCGATGAACGGGAAGTTGCGCAGCAGCACGCGGATGAAGCTAGCGCCGATGGCCTAGTAGCGTCAACTCTGCGGGATCTCACTCCCGCATGCTGGACACGACCGGGGGACGCGCCGGGGCTCGTTCGCAGGTGGGAGCATGTGTGGCGTGGTCTTCCAACTTCCCAGGGTCGCGCTGCTGCCGATCGCGTTGCTGACGCTCTGCGTGACGCCGGTCGCCTTCGGCGCACCCGGGCTCCAGGTGATCTACCTCGTGCCGCTCGCGCTCGTCTGGGTGGTGCTGCGGGCGCGGACCGTCGCGGGGTCAGACGGGGTGGTGGTGCGCACCGCGCTCCGCTCGCGGCGCATAGAGTGGAGCCAGGTGACGTCCCTGCAACTGGGGCGCCCCAACAAGGTCAGCCTCGTGCTCAACGGCGGCGAGCGACTGACCCTGCCCGCGGTGCGGCTCGGCGACCTGCCCGCACTCGCGAAGGCGAGCGGTGGCGTGGTGCCCGATCCCAGCGCGACCGCCGAGAAGACGCCCGAACCAGGCGTAGCCTCGACAGACACCGACGAGTAGTTCCTGCTGTAAGGAGGGGCCGTGCCCCCGCTGCGTTCCCGAATCACCACCCACGGCCGCAATGCCGCGGGCGCCCGCTCGCTGTGGCGCGCCACCGGCATGACCGACTCGGACTTCGGCAAGCCCATCGTGGCGATCGCCAACTCCTACACGCAGTTCGTGCCCGGCCACGTGCACCTCAAGGACATGGGCGAGCTCGTCGCGGGCGCGGTGCGCGAGGCGGGCGGGGTCGCGCGCGAGTTCCACACCATCGCCGTGGACGACGGCATCGCCATGGGGCACAGCGGAATGCTCTACTCGCTGCCCTCGCGCGAGGTCATCGCCGACGCCGTGGAGTACATGGTGCAGGGCCACCAGGCCGACGCGCTGGTGTGCATCTCCAACTGCGACAAGATCACGCCGGGCATGCTGATGGCCGCGATGCGGCTGAACATCCCGGCCGTGTTCGTCTCCGGCGGGCCGATGGAGGCGGGCAAGGCCGTCGTCGTCGAGGGCGTCGCGCAGGCCCCGACCGACCTGATCACCGCGATCGCCGCGTCGGCCAACGCGAACGTCGACGAGGCCGGACTGTCCGAAGTGGAGCGTTCGGCCTGTCCGACCTGCGGCTCCTGCTCGGGCATGTTCACCGCGAACTCGATGAACTGCCTGACCGAGGCGCTCGGGCTCTCCTTGCCCGGCAACGGTTCCACGCTGGCCACGCACGCCGCGCGGCGCGATCTGTTCCTGCGCGCGGGCACCACCGTGGTCGAGCTGGCCAAGCGCTGGTACGAACAGGACGACGCCAGCGCGCTGCCGCGCAACATCGCCAACAGGAAGGCGTTCGAGAACGCCATGGCGCTGGACGTGGCGATGGGCGGGTCCACCAACACCGTGCTGCACATCCTGGCCGCGGCGCAGGAGGGGCAGATCGGTTTCACCCTCTCCGACATCGACGCGATCAGCCGCCGCGTGCCCTGCCTGTCCAAGGTCTCGCCGAACTCCGACTACCACATGGAGGACGTGCACCGGGCAGGCGGAATCCCGGCGATCCTCGGCGAACTGAACCGCGCCGGGCTGCTGAACCGCGACGTGCACTCCGTGCACAGCCCCACCCTGGAGCAGTGGCTGTCCACTTGGGACATCCGCGCGGAGTCGCCGTCCCCGGAGGCCGTCGAGCTGTTCCACGCCGCGCCCGGCGGAGTCCGCACCACCAAGGCGTTCTCGACGTCGAACCGCTGGTCCTCTTTGGACACTGACGCCGCTGGCGGCTGCATCCGCGACTTCGAGCACAAGTACACCGCCGACGGCGGGCTCGCGGTGCTCTACGGCAACCTCGCCGAGGAGGGCGCGGTGATCAAGACCGCGGGCATCGACGAGGAGCTGTGGCACTTCCAGGGCCCCGCGCGGGTCGTGGAGAGCCAGGAGCAGGCCGTCTCGGCGATCCTGAAGAAGGAGATCCAGCCGGGCGAGGTGATCGTGGTCCGCTACGAGGGCCCCTCCGGCGGCCCCGGCATGCAGGAGATGCTGCACCCCACCGCGTTCCTGAAGGGCTCCGGGCTCGGCAAGCTCTGCGCGCTGATCACCGACGGCCGCTTCTCCGGTGGCTCCTCCGGCATCTCCGTCGGCCACGTCTCCCCCGAGGCGGCCGACGGCGGGCTGATCGGCTTGGTGGAGAACGGCGACCAGATCCTGCTCGACGTGCGCTCGCGGAAGCTTGAGCTGCTCGTGGACGCCGGTGTGCTCGCCGAGCGCAGGGCGAAGATGGAGGCCAGCGAGCGCCCGTGGCAGCCCGTCGACCGGCAGCGCGAGGTCTCCACCGCGCTCAAGGCCTACGCGAAGCTGGCCACCTCCGCCTCCACCGGCGCCGTCCGCGATGTCAACCGCGTCTGACCCCGCCGTTATGTGCTGAATGAGTCATTGGGGGGCTCCAGCTCCCCCAATGACTCATTCAGTGCGTTTGAGCGCACCAAACGCGGCATTGGCGGCGCCGCTGACGCCCTGAACGGGTCATTGGGGGCGAGCGGTAGGTTGCGCGGATGCTTGGTGATCATCAGCAGGTGAAGCGCGTTCGCGAGGTGCCGACCCGGGCGCGCGCAACCGATCTGGTCTACGCCCCCGACCTCGACGGCCAGGCCGATCCGGGCGAGGTCGTGTGGACGTGGGTGCCCTTCGAGGAGGACCCGTCGAAGGGCAAGGACCGCCCGCTGCTCGTGGTGGGCCGGGACGGCTCGTTGCTGCACGCGATGATGCTGTCCAGCCAGGTTCCGGACTACCACGAGGAACAGGACTGGCTGGAGCTCGGCATCGGCGCGTGGGACCGCTCCGGGCGGGAGTCGTTCCTGCGGCTGGACCGGCTGTTCGAGCTCGGCGAGGACGACATCCGCCGCGAGGGCGCGGTGCTGGAGGCCGACCGCTTCACCCGCGTGGCGATCGCGCTGCGCAAGCGCTACGGCTGGCGCTGACCTCCGTGCCGGAGGCCCCGGACGACCGGGGCCTCCGCCGGGTCAGACGCGGAAGACCAGCTGCATGAGCAGGGTCGCGGCCACGGCGAGGGCGAGGCAGCCGACGCCGACGCCGAGTGGTCTGCGGGACCAGAAGAAACCGGTGTCCAGGCCGAGGCGGCCGGGTCCGGTCAGCACCACGCCCGCGGCCATCGCGCCGAGGGCGAGGTCGAACTCGAAACCGGCGCCCTGCTGGCCGAGGAAGAAGCCCCCGCCCCACTTCAGGATCACCACGTTGATCATGATGGCCAGCAGTCCGGCCGCGGCCAGCGGGGTGAACAGGCCGATCACCACGAGCGCGCCGCCGACCAGCTCGGTCAGGCCGGTGAGCCACGCCAGCATGGTGGTCTGGGTGAACCCCTTGCTCTGCAGGAACTGCGCGAACCCGTTGATGCCCGGTCCGCCGAACGCGCCGAAGATCTTCTGCGCGCCGTGCGCGATGAACGTGCCGCCCAGCGCGAACCGCAGCACCAGCTGCCCGAAGTCCGCACCCGCCGTCCAGGTGAACGGACGGATCTCGCCACTGCCGGCCGACTCTCCCTGAGTGCTCACGCGCCCACGCTAGGGGATCGGCGCGTCCGGGGCGACCGATTCGAGTAGGTGTCGCCCCGGACTTGTCCCCTAGGGGATCCGCCAGATCTGCGCGCCGGTGCCGTTGCAGTCGAAGATCTGCAGCTGCGTGCCGTTGGTGGTCGTGCTGTTGGGAACGTCGAGGCAGCGGCCGGACATGGGGCTCACCACCCCGCCGCCCGCCTTCGGCCACCACTGCTGCGCGGAGGTGCCGTTGCACTGCCACAGCTGGATCTTCGTGCCGTTGGCGGTGCCGCTGTTGCTGACGTCGAGGCACTTGCCGAGCGCGCGCACGGAGCCGTCGGAGGCGAAGGTCCACTGTTGCGCGGCGCCGCCGTTGCAGTCCCACAGCTGGACCTTGGTGCCGTCCGCGGTCGCGCCCTGGTCGACGTCGACGCACTTCGCGGCGAGCCCCGTGACCGGTCCGGTGCGGGGCTGCGCCGGACCCACGTCGAAGGACGGCGGAGCGTCGGCCGCGGCCGAACCCCAAGCGGTGTTCGGGCTCGCGCCGAGGGTGTAGTCGAGGGTGCCGCCGTTGCGGACCATGTCCTCACCGACCCAAGGCTTCGTCGAAGCCTGGCCGTTGACGCGCAAGCTCTGCACGTACTTGTTGGCGTCGCTGGCCTGCGGCGCGGTGATCTTGATGGTGACGCCGTTGCCCCGTGTGATGGTGATTTCCGGGAACAGCGGGCTGGCCAGCACAAGCTCACTACGCCCCGGAGCCTCGGGATACATGCCCAGTGCGGCCCAGACTCCCCAGGACGCCATCTGCCCGAGGTCGTCGTTCCCGACGTATCCGTCTGGCGCGGGCTTGAAGATGCTTGTCAGTGCGCGACGGACGATGTCCTGCGTCTTATAAGGCGCTCCGGCATAGGCGTAGGCCCACGGAGTGTTCAGCGTCGGCTCGTTGCCCAAGTACGCGTAGGGCTTCTTCGGGCCAGCGTTGAGTTCCGTGAAGAACGTGTCCAGCCGCGGCAGCACGGCCGCGTCCCCGCCCATCGAGTCGAAGAGCCCACGGTGGTTGTAGGGCACCATCCACGAGTACTGCGCGCCGTTGCCTTCGACGTACTCGTTCTCCTGTGTCGGTGAGAACAAGGGCCAGGTGCCGTCGCCGTTGCGGGGCTGAATGGTCTTGATGCCGGAGTTGAGCAGACTGCGCCAGTTCTGCGCTCTACGCAGGAAAAGCTCGTGCGTGGCGTTGTCACCGATGCGCGCGGCGAACTGTGAGACGGCGAAGTCCGCGCTCGTGTACTCAAGCGTGGTCGACGCGGTCCCCCATACTCCGCTCGTGCCCGCGGGGATGTAGCTCTGTCCGTCGTACTGGACGTGTCCGGGGCGTTGGCGCGGGTCGCGGCTGCCGGTGACCATGCGCTGCAACGCGTCCGCGGTGTTGAAGTTCGTTGCGCCGAACGCGTGCATGCTCGCGACGATGATGGACATCGGGTCGCCGTTCATCACGCCGGTGCCGCCGTTGGCCACGGTCCACCTGTCGAAGTAGCCGCCCTGTGTCGCCTGGTTCACCGCGGACTGCGCGATGTCGGAGGCTTCCTTGGGTGCCAACAACGCGACGAGTTGCACCTGCGAGCGGTAGACGTCCCAGCCCGAGAACGTGGCGTGCTGGACGCGCCCGGCCGGGACCTTGTGGATGCGGCGGTCAAAGCCGATGTAGCTACCGTCGACGTCGCTGAACACGTTGGGGTGCAACAGCGAGTGGTACAGGTTCGTGTAGAGCCTGCTCCGCTGCGTGTCTGTGCCGCCCGTGACCGAGATCCTGCCGAGCAGCTCGTTCCACGTCGCCCTGGTGCCGTCGCGAACTTGCTCGAACGTGCGCGTGCCCTGCTCCGCGTCAAGGTTGGCCTTTGCGCCTTCAAGGCTCACGTAGGAGATACCGACGCGCGCGGTCACCGTCGAGGACGCGAAGGACACCAATGCCTTCGCCGCAGGTGCGTCCTTAGTGGACTGTGCGCTCTTCCGCGTGCGATCGACGCTGTTGTCCTTGCTGACGATTCCCGACTGCACGAATGGTTGGTCGAACGCGGCGTGGAAGTACAAGCGATACCGGTTGCCGGTGTTGCAGAAGCCGCCGCTGTCGGTGAAGCCGGTCAAAGTGTTGGTGCCGATCGTGATCGCACCGGTGGCGGGGTTGAAGCCGCGCGCCGCGTCGGCCGTCAGCGAGGCGCGTTGGCCCGCTGGGTAGGTGAAGCGCGCGATGCCGGAACGCTGTGTCGCGGCGAGATCGGTGCGGATGCCGTTGTCGAAGCGCACGCCGTACGTGCCTGGCGACGCGCTCTCGTTGGCGTGGGAGAACGTGTGGTGCTCTACGGGCTGATCGCCGAGCACTGGCAGGAACGGGATGTTGCCGTGGTCACTGCACCCCGCGCCCGAGATGTGGGTGAGGCTGAACCCGCGGATGCGGTTGTCCTCGTAGTGGTAGCCGCCGTGCTGGTGGGTGACGGTGTCCGGGCTCCACTGGAGCATCCCGAACGGGGCGTCGGCGCCGGGGAAGGTGTTGCCCGCTCCTCCGCCGTGTCCGAAGTCTGGGCCGCCCGGCTTGGTCCCGACGAACGTGTTCACGTACTGCGCGGGATCACTGATCGCTTCCGCGCGTGGTGCCGCGGTGGCCTGGGCGCCGCTGACCAGCAGTGCGCCGACGGCGGCGAGAACAAGGGGCAGACGAGCTAAGCAGGGGCCGCTCATGCCGTACTCCTCGGAGCAGAGGTGACAACGTTGTCAGCCCCTGCATCCTCCCAAGGACATCGCGCCGCTTCTAGGCCAAAACCGGTGAATCGCGGCGCGGGTAGGCACGTCTTCAAGTACCCCGACCCCGCTGCCAACAGTCTTCAACCGCCCCGAACCCCGGCGGACGCGGTGGGTTGGGGGCGGTTTGAGACCGCTGGGGAGGGGGTTGGGGGTACTTGAAGACGGGGGAACCCCGGCTGGGTCAGTAGGCGCCGCGGATGACGTTGTCGGGGTCCTTGCCCGCGGCGAACTGCTCGATCTGGCGGGCGGCGATCGCCCAGGCGCGTTCGCCGCGACCGGTCACGCTGCCCGCGACGTGCGGGGTGAGCAACAGGTTCGGCGCCGTCCACAGTGGATGGCCGGGCGGCAGCGGCTCCGGGTCGGTGACGTCCAGCGCTGCGCGCAGACGGCCGGAGTTCAGCTCGGCCACCAACGCGTCGGTCTCCACCACCGGTCCGCGTGCCGCGTTCACCAGGATCGCGCCGTCACGCATGCGGGACAGGAACTCCGCGTCGACCATGCGCCGCGTCGCGTCCGTCATCGGCACGACCATGATCACCGCGTCGTGCTCGCCGAGCAGGTCGGGCAGCTCGTCCACCCCGTGCACGCCCGCACGCGCGCGGGTGGCGACGAGCGTGGTGTGCGCGTCGAAGGTGTCGAAGCGGCGCCGCAGCTGCTCGCCGAGGTCACCCGCGCCCACGACGAGCATTCGCTTGTCCTGCATGGTGTCCGTGACGTGGAAGTCCCACTCGCCCGCGCGCTGGGCCGCGTCGAACGCGGGCAGATCGCGGTAGAACGACAACAGCGCGGCGAAGACCCACTCCGCGGTGCTGCCGCCGTGCGCACCCCGGCAGTTCGACAGCTGCACGCCATCCGGGACGTGGCCGATCCACGCCTCGACGCCCGCGGTGAGCAGCTGCACGAGCCTGAGCCGGGGCATCCGCTCCATGATGTGCACGAGCTTGCCGACCGAGAGGAACGGCGGGACGAGCACCTCCGCCTCCGCCAGCCGCGCGGGGTCGGAGGTGTCCAGCACCAGCGCGCGCACTCCGTCCACAGTGGACAGAGCGGCGACGCCGTGGTCATCGGGAACGAGCACGGTCAGCGTCACGGGGCGCACGTTACCCGCACCGGTACCTGCGTCCGATCGCGAAGTGCGGCACACTTCGTCGCGATGGAAGAGCGCTGGGTGTCGGGCACGGACGGCACGAAGATCAGAGCGTGGCGCGCGGGTCGCGCGGGCCCGCCGGTACTGCTGTGCGCGGGCCTCGGCACGCCGGTCGAGGCGTGGCCCTCGTTGACGCGGCCGGACGCGACGGTGCGCGTGCACGGCTGGCACCACCGCGGCACCTTCGACTCCGCACGGCCCACCGACGAGAACCGCATCCAGCTGGACGACCACGTCGGCGACGCGCTGGCCGTCCTCGACGACGCCGGTATCCGGCGCTGCGTCGTCGTGGGCTGGTCGCTCGGGGTCACGGTGGCCACCGAACTCGCCCGCCGCCACCCGGACCGGGTCGCCGGGCTGATGCTGGTGGGCGGCGCCCCCGGCGCGTTCTTCGACGACGTCCTCGGCGTTCTCGGCCTGCCGAAGGCGCTGAGCCGGGTGCTCGCGCGCGGCGGAACGCAGGCCCTGCGCTGGGCCGGTCCGCTGCTCGACGCGGTGGCGCACCGGCTGCCCGCGCACCTGTTGCCGGGCAACGAGGCCGTTCGCGTCTCGGCGCAGCGGTTCCTCCAGCACGACTGGCGGTGGTACTGGACGCTCGCCCTCGCCCTCGGCGACTCTGGCAGGCAGGACCTCAGCACGCTGTCGTGCCCGGTCACCGTGCTCGCCGGGCGCTACGACGTGCTGGCCGACCCGCGCGGGGCGTGGTCGGCCACCGGGCCGCTGCCGCAGGCGCGGCTGCGGGTGCTGCCGTGCGGCCACTTCGTGCCGTTGGAGGCGCCCGACGTGCTCGCCGCCGAGCTGGATCTGCTGGTGGAGCGCGCGGAGGCGGTGCGTGACGCACTCGACTACGCCGATCCGCGCCCACTCACCCCGGATTCACCGGGGCCCGCCTACCCTGGTCGATCGTGACGACCCGGAGCAGACGATCCCGCGGCGCGGCCGTGCTGGCCGCAGTCTCCGCGTTCGGCCTGCTCGCGGCGGGCTGCGCGTCCTTCCCGGAGCAGCCGAGAGCGCAGTGGACGCCACGCCCGCACCTCGAACCGCAGGCCGGGCCGAACCCGCAGATGCCCGGCGGTGGCGGCAACCCGAACCAGCGACCGCCGCGGCAGGGCCCGAGCGGACCGCCGAAGCCGCCCGAGGGCTGCAAGGACTACAGCCCCGCGGTGATGGCGACCTGCCTCGACCCGATCTCGGCGGTGGCCGTGCTGCCGGACGGCAAGACCGCGTTCGTCGCCGAGCGGACCACCGGCCGGGTGCTGCGCACTGTGGAAGGCACGCAGGACACCACGCTCGTCGCCGAACTCTCGGTGGACACCACTGGTGACGGTGGCCTGACCGGGCTCGCGCTGTCGCCGTCCTTCCGCGAGGACAACCTGATCTACGCGTACATCACCACCAGCACCGACAACCGCGTGGTACGCATCGCCCCGAAGGACTCGGCGAAGCCGGTGCTGACCGGGATTCCGCGCGGGTCGAGCAACAACGCGGGCGCGCTCACCCGGGACCGCAACGGCGCGCTGCTGGTGGCTACCGGCAACGCGGGCAACGCCGCGGCAGCGAACGACCCGAACTCGCTCGCGGGCAAGCTGTTGCGGATCGACTCCGCGGGCAAGCCCGCTTCGGGCAACCCCACCTCGGGGTCGGCCGTCGTGGCTTCCGGCCTGCACTCCCCCGGCGGGATCTGCACCTCGCTCACCGGCCAGCTGACCTGGGTCACCGACCGGCAGCCGGACCGCGACGTCGCCTACAAGTTCAGCCTCGGCAAGCCGCTCGGCGCGCCCGCGTGGAGCTGGCCGGACAAGCCGGGGGTCGCGGGCTGCGCGGCCTACCCGGACCTGCTGTCGGTCAACCTGGAGAAGGGCGAGGCGATGTTCGACCTCACCCTCGGCCCGACCGGGGCGTTCACCGGACAGCCCGTGACGCGGGAGAAGGGCACCTTCGGCAGGCTGCGCGCGGGCGACCTCACCCCGGACGGCGCGGCACTGTGGGTGGGCACCACGAACAAGGGCGGCGGCAAACCCGTCTCAAGCGACGACCGCGCGGTGATCATCATCCGCCAGTCCGGCGGCAACGGCGTCGACTAGCGATACCCTCACCGCACCACCCACACCCCACCTCCACCCACGCGTCCTCCTTCTCCGACGACACGTGGGCTGGTCATTTTTGCCCGTTTCGTACTCAAAGCCGCGATGAGAGCGCTCCCAAACCCTGTTAAGAGTACGAAACGGGAATTCTCCAGCCCCGTGGGCGGGGTGGTGGAGGAGGGGGTGGAGGGGTCAGAAGGGGAAGGCGAGCGTGCCGAAGAGGGCGCACAGGAGGCACAGGGCGCCGTTCTTCAGCTTGTGGTCGACCAGGATCGCCACGAACTCGCGCAGGAACGCGCTCGGCCAGAAGTACCTGGCGATCGGCGCTCCGACCACGTGCCCGGTCACCTTGGCCCGTCGCGCGAAGGCCGCCGCGCGGAGCACGTGGTAGTTGCTGGTGACCACGACGCAGCGGTAGCCGGGCTCGCGCTCCGCCATCATCTCGCCGCTGAAGATCAGGTTCTGCAACGTGGTCCGCGACTTCTCCTCCAGCACGACGCGGTTCGAGGGCACGCCACGGGAGATCAGGTAGTCGGCCATCGCGCGCGCTTCCGAGATCGAGGCGCCGGGGCCGCGCCCGCCGGAAACGATGATCATGGCTTCAGGAAACGACGCCGCGACCTCCCGCGCCTTGTCCAGCCGCCCGGCCAGCTGCGCGGGCACCTCGTCCCCCTTGAGCCCCGCGCCGAGGACCACGATGAAGTCGGTGCGGCCGCGGTGGCCGACGCGCGCGTAGAGGATCGAGTACAGCAGGAAGCAACCGAAGGCGAAGGCGATGTAGCCGACCCCGCCCGCGGCGGCGCCGACCAGGATGCGGGCCAGCGGGTTGCTCGCTGACATCGCGACCGCCATCGCGAACACCGCGACCACGGTGCCGCAGAGGATGCCGATGCCCAGGAGCAGGGAGAGCAGGTTGGCCAGCCGCCACCCCTCGCGCCACAGCATCACGATCCCGTTGACCATCAGGAAGCCAGAGAGCCCGACGATGAGCAGCGGGCTGACCAGCAGCAACGGGACCAGCATGGCCTTCACGGTCCCCGGGGAGGCGACGGCCAGGTCGAGCATCCACGACGCCACGAGGAAGCCCAGCGAGATCACCAGGTAGGCGCCGTTGCGCAGCCGCCTGCGGTCGATCACGAAGCCGACCAGGAAGGCGACGAACCACAGACCGGCGACCACGTAGCAGAACATCGCCAGGCCGCTGTACTTCTCCATGCGGGGACGGTAATTGATCACTCCGCATGGCCGCGTTCAGGCCGAACCCTCCGATCGGGTCCTCTCCGCCATGAGGAACAGCAGGACGATGCCGAGCACCGCGCCGCCGAGCACCTTGGCCAGCTCGGTGAACGCGGTCAGGACCGGCAGCCCGCCCCGTCCGAGCGGAGTGCCGCCGAGCACGACCACCATGCTCCACAGTCCCCACGAGAACATCGCGCCGCTGCCCAGCCACGCCGCCGCCAACGGCCCCCAGCCGTTGCGGCCGCGCACGAGCATCTGCATGCCGATCGCACCGGCCAACGCGAAGGCGTTGAGGTCGACGACGGCGACGCCGAGCGCGAGCACCGAGCCCAGGTTCACGAGAGCGAGCTGAAGTCCCGCCGTGTCCGTCAGAGGTTGTTGTCCCGCAACGAAAAGCGGCTCCCACCGAGCCCGCGCGTAGAGCACGAAGGCGATCGCGAGCAGCACGCCCTGGAGGCTGAACCCGGAGTAGACCACCGTGTAGACCCACGGCTGCACCGGACCTGCGCCGGGCGAGACGTCACCGCTCAGCGCGGAGATCGGCGTCGAGATCGCGATGGGCCCCAGCAGCCCGGTGGCCACCCACATCGGGAAAACCACCGCCCAGGCGGGAAGCCGCATCCCCCACGAGTGGGTCAGCACGAGCGCGACGACGATCGCGACGGCGTCCATCGCCGCGGTGACGGCGTTGAGCGCGAGCATGCTCGGCTCGCGCAGCACGGACGGGTCGGAGAAGCCGATACCGTTGCCGCTCAACCACAGGATCTTGAGCGTGAGGTACGGGACCGCGCACAGCACCGCCGCGTAGCCGATGATCAGCCGCTTCTTCATGTGCTCAAGCATCTGGTCGCGGCGGGTGAAACGGCTCCCGCACGCGAGTGGGCCGCCTCCCCCACGAGGGGGAGACGGCCCACGGCAGAGGTTGGGGGGCGGTTTACGACCTCCGTGACCCGGGTTCGCCGTACTTGAAGACCGGCGAACCACCCGGGCGGATGGGCTACTGGCAGCGCTCCAGGACCAGTTCGCGCACGCGCTTGGCGTCCGCCTGGCCCTTGGTGGCCTTCATGACCGCGCCGACGACCGCGCCCGCGGCCTGGACCTTGCCGCCGCGGATCTTCTCCGCCACGTCCGGCTGCGCCGCGAGGGCCTCGTCCACCGCCGCGATCAGCGCGGAGTCGTCGGAGACGACCTTCAGCCCGCGCGCGGCGACGACCTCGTCCGGCTCGCCCTCGCCCGCCAGCACGCCGTCAACGACCTGGCGAGCCAGCTTGTTGGTCAGCGCGCCCTCGGCGATCAACGCGATCACCCTGGCCAGCTGGGCGGGCGTGATCGGCAGCGCGTCCAGCTCGACGCCGCGGCTGTTGGCCTGCTGCGCCAGGTAGGACACCCACCACGAGCGGGCCTCGTCAGCGGGCGCCCCGGCGTCCACAGTGGACGCGATCAGGTCCAGCGCGCCCGCGCTGACCAGGTCGCGCAGCTCCAGGTCGGAGAGGTTCCACTCCTGCTGCACGCGCTTGCGGCGCTCCCACGGCAGCTCCGGCAGCGTGGTGCGCAGCTGTTCGACCCACTCGCGGGACGGCGCGACCGGCACCAGGTCCGGCTCCGGGAAGTACCGGTAGTCCTCGGCGGTCTCCTTGCGGCGCCCGGCGGAGGTGGTGCCGGTGGCCTCGTCGAAGTGCCGCGTCTCCTGGATGATCTCGCCGCCGTCGACCAGGATCGCCGCGTGGCGGCGCATCTCGTAGCGCACCGCGCGCTCGACGCTGCGCAGCGAGTTGACGTTCTTGGTCTCGGTGCGCGTGCCGAAAACGCTGGCGCCCTTGGGCATCAGCGACACGTTGGCGTCGCAGCGCAGCGAACCCTGGTCCATCCGCACGTCCGAGACGTCCAGCGCGCGCAACAGGTCCCGCAGCGCGCCGACGTACGCCTTGGCGATCTCCGGGGCCCGCTCGCCCGCGCCGACGACCGGCTTGGTGACGATCTCGATCAGCGGCACGCCCGCGCGGTTGTAGTCCAGCAGCGAGTAGTCCGCGCCGTGGATGCGCCCGGTGGCGCCGCCGACGTGCAGCGACTTGCCGGTGTCCTCCTCCATGTGCGCGCGCTCGATCTCCACGCGGAAGACCTCACCGTCCTCCAGCACCACGTCGAGGTGGCCGTTGAAGGCGATCGGCTCGTCGTACTGGGAGGTCTGGAAGTTCTTCGGCTGGTCCGGGTAGAAGTAGTTCTTCCGCGCGAACCGGCACCACTGCGCGATCTCGCAGTTGAGCGCGAGACCGATGCGGATCGCCGACTCCACGCCCTTGCCGTTGACCACCGGCAGCGAACCGGGAAGACCGAGGCACGTCGGGCACACCTGGGTGTTGGGCTCGGCCCCGAAAGCGGTGGGGCAGCCGCAGAACATCTTGGTGTTGGTGTGCAGCTCGACGTGCACTTCGAGACCGAGCACCGGGTCGAAGCGCGCCATGACCTCGTCGTAGTCCATCAGGTCCGCGGTATCAGTCGTCGTCATCGCCGTCGTTCTCCCAGTCGGCAAGCATGTCCCGCTTGAGCAGCTCGATCTGCAGCATCATCGAGCCGAGCATTTCCTCGTCGTTGATCCCGGACGTCCTGCGCGTGCACCAGGTCATCTGACCGTTGGGGTCCATGCACTTGACCACGGTCAGCGCCTCGACCGGGGTCCAGCCCTTCGGCAGCGGGAACAGCTCGACCCCGTGCAGCACCTCGCCGATGGACTTGCGGACCGCGTCCTCCTTGCCCTCGGTCATCGCACCGGCTCGAGTCGGGGAGCGGAGTCCATCAGCGGCCCGCCGCGCGCGGCCTCGTAGGCGGCGGCGACCCGGTACATCCGGTCGTCGGCCAGCGCCGGGGCCATGATCTGCAGGCCCACCGGCAGGCCGTCCTCCTCGGCGAGTCCACAAGGGACGCTCATGGCCGCGTTGCCCGCCAGGTTGGCCGGGATGGTGCACAGGTCGGCCAGGTACATCGCCATCGGGTCGTCGACCCGCTCACCGATCTTGAACGCGGTGGTCGGGGTCGTCGGCGAGACCAGCACGTCGACCTGCTGGAAGGCGGACTCGAAGTCGCGGGTGATCAGCGTCCGCACCTTCTGCGCCGAGCCGTAGTAGGCGTCGTAGTAGCCCGAGGACAGCGCGTAGGTGCCGATCATGATGCGGCGCTTGACCTCCGGGCCGAAACCGGCCTCGCGGGTCAGCGACATGACCTCCTCGGCGCTGCGCGCGCCGTCGTCGTCCACCCGCAGGCCGTAGCGCATCGCGTCGAAGCGGGCCAGGTTGGACGAGGCCTCGCTCGGCGCGATCAGGTAGTAGGCGGGCAGCGCGTAGGTGAAGTTCGGGCAGGGGATCTCGACGATCTCCGCGCCCAGCGCGCGCAGCTGCTCGACGGCCGTCTCGAAGGCGCCGACGACACCGGGCTGGTAGCCCTCGCCGCGGAACTCCGGCACCACGCCGACGCGCACTCCGGTCAGGTCCGCCCTGGCGCCCTCGCGGGCGGCGGCGACCACGGGCGGCACCGGGGCGTTGATGGAGGTGGAGTCCAGCGGGTCGTAGCCGCCGATGATCTCGTGCAGCAGCGCGGCGTCGAGCACCGTGCGGGCGCACGGGCCGCCCTGGTCCAAAGAGGACGAGAAGGCGACCAGGCCGTAGCGGGAGACCCCGCCGTAGGTGGGCTTCACGCCGACGGTGCCGGTGACCGCGCCGGGCTGGCGGATCGAGCCGCCGGTGTCGGTGCCGATGGACAGCGGGGCCTGGAACGCGGCCAGCGCCGCCGAGCTGCCGCCGCCGGAGCCGCCGGGGATGCGGTGCAGGTCCCACGGGTTGCGGGTGGGCCCGTACGCGGAGTTCTCGGTGGAGGAGCCCATCGCGAACTCGTCCATGTTGGTCTTGCCGAGGATGACGATCCCGGCCTCGCGCAGCCTGCGGGTGACCGTGGCGTCGTACGGCGGGATCCAGCCCTGGAGGATCTTCGAGCCGCAGGTGGTCGGCACGCCCTTGGTGGTGAAGACGTCCTTGAGCGCCAGCGGCACCCCGGCCAGCGGCGACGCGGGGGCCTGCCCGGCGTCCAGCGCGGCGTCGACCGCGGCGGCGGCGGCGAGCGCGCCCTCGGTGTCCACGTGCAGGAAGGCGTGCACGTCGGTGTCGGTGGCGGCGATCTGCTCCAGGTGGGCCTGGGCGACCGCGACCGCCGTGGTCTCCCGCGAGTGGATCTTGGCGGCCAGTTCGGCCGCCGTGAGCCTGGTCAGCTCGGACATGGTCACGCCTCCTCGCCGAGAATCCGGGGCACCCGGAACCGGCCGTCTTCGGACTTGGGCGCGCCGGAGAGCGCCTGCTCCTGGGTCAGCCCCGGCCGCACCACGTCCTCGCGGAAGACGTTGGTCAGCGGCACGGCGTGCGAGGTCGGCGGGATCTCCGCATCGGCGATCTCACCGACACGGGCCACCGACTGCAGGATGACGTCGAGCTGACCTGCGAAGGTGTCCAGCTCGGCTTCGGTGACCGAGAGCCTGGCGAGCTTCGCGAGGCCGGCCACCTCCTCGCGCGAAATTGCGGGCACTTGATCGACCCCTCGGTCCGGTATGCGTGACCGCCCGAGTGTATGGCGCCCCCGGCCCCGGTTCCGAACCGGTTACCGGGCGGGGCTGTCGGGGGGCACTGGTAGAACTAGGACGTTACGAACGTGCTTCCGTCCTGCACAAAGCGGTCGTGGACGGCGGCCCCCGCCGGGTGTTCTGCCACAATCGGCGACCGACAGCGGCGCACGGACGCCGACCGTTGCAGCTCAGGAGGCGTTGGAGCCGGTGTCCTTCCTGATCCGGGTACAGCTTCCCGACCGTCCAGGCACGCTCGGCGCCGTCGCGTCGGCCCTCGGCGAGATCGGCGCGGACATCCTCAGCGTGGACGTGGTGGAACGCTCACCCGGCGTGGCCATCGACGACCTGGTGGTGGAGCTGCCCTCCGGCCGCCTGCCCGACGTGCTGATCACCGCGGCGGAGTCGGTCGAGGGCGTCGAGGTGGACGCGGTCCGGCCCTACGCGGGCGTGCTGGACACCCACCGCGAGCTGGAGCTCGTCGAGGAGGTGGCCGCCGAGCCGGTGAAGGGCGTCGAGGTGTTCACCGAGGGCGTCCCGAAGATCATCCGCGCGGGGTGGGCCGTGGTGGCGCGCCGCGTCCCGGGCGGGGTGGAGCGGCTGGCGGCGTCCACCGCGGCCCCGGAGACCCGGGCGGTGGAGCTGCCCTGGCTGCCGCTGGCGAAGGCCCGCATCCTCGACGGCGAGGAGGCCTGGGTGCCCGAGACCTGGCGTGAACTGGGCACCGAGCTGGCCGCCACCCCCTTGGGCAGCCCCGACCGGGTACTCCTCGTCGGCCGCCCGGGAGGCCCCATGTTCCGCGCCGCCGAGGTCGCCCGCCTGGCCCACCTCGCGGGCATCGTCTCCGTAGTCCTCCCCGACTAATCCCCCAGGGCATGCAGGACGGGCAGGACCTGGCCGCACCCCATCACCGCGGTTGGGGTCACCGCGGTTGGGCGGTCTTCAAGTACCACCGACCTCGCCGATGATCACCGAAAACCGCCTCATACCCGGGTAGGACCGGCGGGTATGAGGCGGTTACGGACAGCTGGGGCGGGGGTTCGCTGTACTTGAAGACCGGCACACCGCGCTGGGTCAGGAGGTGGGGGCGTCGGCCTCAGCGGGGGTGGCGGGGTCGCTGAACTGGGCGATGTCGGTTGCGGCTTCCGGGCCGTCGGAGAGCAGGACGCGGAAGCCGGGCTCGTCCAGGACGGGGACCTTGAGGTCCAGGGCTTTCTGGTGTTTGGAGCCGGGGTTGTCGCCTACGACCACGAAGGACGTCTTCTTGGAGACGGCACTCGCGGCTCGGCCACCGCGGGCCATGATCGCTTCCTTGGCCTCGTCGCGGGAGAAACCGGTCATCGTGCCGGTGACCACGATCGACATGCCTTCGAGGGTCCTGGGCACGGACTCGTCGCGCTCGTCCTCCATGCGCACGCCCGCCGCGCGCCACTTGTCCACGAGTTCGCGGTGCCAGTCCACCTGGAACCACTCGTAAGCGGACTTCGCGATGCGCGGGCCGACGCCGTCCACGGCGGCCAGCTTCTCCTCGTCGGCGTCGGCGATCTCGGCGAGCGCACCGAACTCGCGGGCCAGTGCCTGCGCGGCGGTGGGGCCGACGTGCCGGATGGACAGCGCCACGATGACCTTCCACAGTGGACGGTCCTTGACTGCTTCCAGGTTCTCCAGCAGGTTCTCGCCGTTCTTGGACAGCACGCCCTTGTCCGTGCGGAACAGGTCGACCTGGAGCAGCTTGTCGGCGTCGAGGTCGAAGACGTCGCCCTCGTCGGTGATCACCCCGGACTCCAGCAGCGCGGTCGCCGCCTTGTAGCCCAGCACCTCGATGTCGAAGGCGCCGCGGCCCGCGAGGTGGAACAGCCGTTCGCGCAGCTGCGCGGGGCAGCTTCGCTGGTTGGGGCAACGGATGTCGACGTCGCCCTCCTTCTGGTGGGCCAGCTCCGTCGCGCATTCCGGGCAGTGCGTCGGCATCACGAACTCGCGCTCGGAGCCGTCGCGGGCGTCCACGACCGGGCCGAGCACCTCCGGGATCACGTCGCCCGCCTTGCGGATCACCACGCGGTCGCCGATGAGCACGCCCTTGCGGCGGACCTCATCGGCGTTGTGCAGCGTGGCCATCGCGACGGTGGACCCGGCGACCTTGACCGGCTCCATCACCGCGTACGGGGTGACCCGGCCGGTGCGGCCCACGTTGACCCGGATGTCGATCAGCTCGGTGGTGGCCTCCTCCGGCGGGTACTTGTAGGCGATCGCCCACCGCGGCGCGCGCGAGGTGCTGCCGAGCCTGCGCTGGAGCGGCACCTCGTCGACCTTGATCACCACGCCGTCGATCTCGTGCTCGGCGTCGTGCCGGTGCTCGCCCCAGTGGTCGATGTGCTTCACGATCTCGTCCACAGTGGACAGAACCGTGGTGTGCCTCGACACCGGCAGGCCCCACGCCTTGAGCGCCGCGTAGGACTCCGACTGCCGCGCGGGCTCGAAGCCGCCGCGCTTGCCGAGCCCGTGCGAGATCATCCGCAGCGCCCTGCTCCCGGTGACCCTGGGGTCCTTCTGCCGCAACGAACCCGCCGCGGCGTTTCGGGGGTTGGCGAAGGGCGGCTTCTCCGCGGCGACCTGGCCCGCGTTGAGCGCCTCGAAGTCCTCCAGGGTGAAGAACACCTCGCCGCGCACCTCGACCAGGTCCGGCACCGGGAACTCGTCGGTTCCGGTGAGCCTTTCCGGAACGTCGCGCAGCGTGCGCAGGTTGAGCGTCACGTCCTCGCCGGTGCGGCCGTCACCCCTGGTCAGCCCCCTGGTCAGGCGGCCCTTCTCGTAGAGCAGGTTGACCGCGAGGCCGTCGATCTTGAGCTCGCACAGGTAGTGCGCGTCCTTGCCGACCTCCTTCTCCACCCGCTCCACCCACGCGCGCATGTCGTCGTGGCTGAACGCGTTGTCCAGGCTGAGCATCCGCTCCAGGTGGTCGACCGCGTTGAACTCGGTGACGAACTCGGTTCCGACGCGTTGGGTCGGCGAGTCGGGGGTGACCAGCGAGGGGTGTTCGGCCTCGATCGCCTGGAGCTCCTGGAACAGCGCGTCGAACTCGCCGTCGGAGATCGTCGGTGTCTTGAAGTAGTACCGGAACTGGTGTTCGGAGATCTCCTCCGCGAGCACGGCATGCCGCTCGCGAACCTCGTTGGGAAGGTCATCGGCGCTGGTCACACGTGCAGGGTAACCAGAAGCACCGACAGCGGCGCTCAGCCTCCGGCGAGTCGGTCCAGCTCGCGCACGAGGGCGCGGAACTCCAGTAACCCGATCGAGTCATCCGGTTCGGTCTCGGCCGTCTCCACCCGCCCGAGCCGGTCCGCGGCGAGGCGTTCGCCGAGGGTGGCGTCCAGCGGCAGGAAGGTCATCGCGGCCTTGGCGGCGTCGTCCAGCTCGGCCAGCCGGGGGTGGTAGACCTCCACGTCCACGACGCCCGCGGCCTCATCCACCCGCGCGGAGACCCGGACCTGGCCCAGCGCCAGCCGGTGCGCCCCGAGGTTCACCGTCACCTGCGTCGGGTCGGGCACCGCGGGCACGGCGTCGTGGTACTCCCACAGCGCGCTCGGCTCGGGCGCGGCGGCCAGCCACGCGTCGGTGTAGGGCCGCAGCGCCGGATCGCCCTGGGCGCTGACCACCAGCGCGTACACGGACTCGTGGCCGCGCTCGATGGTGAAGTGCAGGTCGGGATGGAGCGCGGCGACGGTGTCGCAGAGCAGCGGCTCGACCTTGCGCGGCTCACGCTCGCCGAGCGCGGAGCTGAGCACGGGCAGCAGCTCCTCCCACCGCTGCCAGAAGGCGGCGGCGCGGGCGGCGTGATCGGGTTCCTCTGCCCGGCGACGCAGGAACTTCACATGCACCCCATTCTTGTCGCCGATCATGTTGCCCTGCCGAGGGTGGTTTCGTCATCTCACTGCGAGGACCTGACCGCTACCGCGAGCAACGTCGCCGCGTGACCGCCCAGCTTGCGCCCGGACGGCCACACCGCGCGCAGCGAACGGCGTAGGTCGAGCCCGTCCACCGGGACCTCGACCAGTCGCCCGTCGGCGAGGTCGGCCTGCACGGCGAGCACGCTCAGCACGGCGGGCCCGGCCCCGTTCATCACCGCGCTGCGCACGGCCGTGGTCGAACCGAGTTCGAGCAGCGGTTGCACGGCCCCGACCGCGCGCTCCAACGTGTCGCGGGTGCCGGAGCCGAGTTCGCGCACGACGAGCGGGGTGGCTGCCAGTTCCGCGGCGGTCAGCGGACGCCTGCGGCGCGACCAGGGGTGGTGCGGTGCGACGACCACCGCGAGGCGGTCTGCGGCGACGCGGCGGGAGTTCAGGCCGGGCGGCACGCTCGGCGACTCGATGAACCCGAGCGCCACCTCCGACCTGCGGACCAGGTCGGCGACGGTGCCGGAGTTGGTGACTTGAAGACCGACGTAGAGGCCGTCAGCGTTGCGGCGCAACTCCGCGATCCAGCCGGGCGCGAGGTGTTCGGCGACGGTCATGCTCGCGGCCACGCGCAGCTCCGCGTCCCGTTCGCCGCGCAGCGCCTCGGCCCCGGTGAGCAGCACGTCCAGCTCGTCGAGCACGCGCCGCGCCCAGTCGCTGACCACCCGGCCCGCCGTGGTCAGGCTGGACCCGCCAGGACCGCGCTCGACCAGCTCCAGCCGCAGCCGCCGCTCCAGTGTGGACATCCGCTTGCTGGCCGAGGGCTGGCTGATGTCCAGCGCGCGGGCGGCGCGGCCCAGGCTGCCCAGCTCGCCCACCAGGACGAGCAGCCTGAGTGACTCGACGTCCGGGGGCTGACTCATAGCCCAAGGGTATGACCTGTTGCTGATCTCGGGGGTACCGAAGGTTCGGGGGAGGCGGCAGGGTGACACGGTGCCCGTTGCTGTCCGCACCAACCTCCCCGGTCTGGCCGCCATCACCCTCGCGGTGACCTTCGCCCTCGCGGTCAACCGGCTGCTCCCGGCGGTGAGCCCGCTGACCGGCGCGGTGGTCCTCGGTGTCGTGGTTGGCAACCTCCCGGTGTTGCCGGAGTCGGCGAAGGCGGGCCTGAAGTGGGCGACACGGCGTTTCCTGCGCGCGGGTGTCGTTCTGCTCGGGGTGCAGCTGTCGGTGGCGCAGGTGCTCCAACTCGGCGGCGGGATGCTGCTCGTGGTGCTGGTGACCGTGGTGGTGACGTTCTTCGGAACGGTGCTGCTCGGCCGGATTCTCGGGTTGCCACGCGGGCTGACGTTGATGGTGAGCACGGGTTTCTCGATCTGCGGCGCGTCCGCGGTCGCCGCCGTCGAAGGCATCGTCGAGCGCGAGGAGTCGGAGGTCGCGACGGCGATCGGCCTGGTCACGCTGTTCGGCAGCGTCTCGATGTTGGTGTTGCCGCTGCTCGCGAACGGTGTCGAGCTGGGCATGTGGGCGGGCGCGAGCGTGCACGAGGTCGCCCAGGTCGTCGCCGCGGCCTCCCCCGCGGGTGCTGCCGCCGTCGCCGCGGCGGTCGTGGTGAAGCTGAGCCGCGTGGTGCTGCTCGCCCCGCTCGCGGCCGGGCTGAGCATCGTGGAGCGGCGCAGGCGTCC
This sequence comes from Allokutzneria sp. A3M-2-11 16, assembly GCF_024213555.1. Lineage (GTDB taxonomy): Bacteria > Actinomycetota > Actinomycetes > Mycobacteriales > Pseudonocardiaceae > Allokutzneria. The sequence continues at coordinate 490,877 of NZ_JANAVO010000001.1, forward strand.
GGTGGTCGAGGGCAAGCGCCCGCCGCTGATCCCCTTGTTCGTACTGGGTTTCCTCGCGATGGTCGCACTGCGCAGCACGTCGGTGTTCCCCGAGGCGTGGGTGCCCACGACGAAGGACATCACCGGATTGTTGTTGGCGGGCGCGCTTTTCGGGCTCGGCACGGGTGTGCAGCTGCGGTCGCTGGCCAAGACCGGGCCGAAGGCGTTGTTGCTGGGCCTGGGTTCCACAGTGCTGGTGGCCGTGGTGGCTTACGCTGGAGTGCGACTCGTCGGGTGAGCCGCACCCCGGCTGCCGCTAGCGCATCGAGGTCAGGCCGAAGGTGAGCATCGCGGTCGACGTGAAGTCGATCGCGGTCTCGGAGGTGGCCCAGGACCTGGTGTCGTCGAGGAACTCCGAACCGGAGCCGTCGAATGCCTTCATGTCCCGCTGGCACGGCCGCATGTCGCCGAACTCACCGAGATCGCCGAGCAGCCCGGCCTTGTTCGGACCGTTGATCACGGCTCCCACCAACACCTTCTTCCCGCCGTTGAGGTCGCCCTGGAGGTTGGCGACCTGGTGGTGGACGCATCGCGAGAAGTCACCCGCGCCGACGACGAGGGATACGCCCCACGCGTTGCTGCCAAGCGCGAAACCGCGCTGCTGCGTGCCGAACGCGTCGAACGCGCGGTCACCGGTGAGCGATCGGTAGAGCTGCGCGGTGGACGCGAACCCGAAGCTGCGCGGGGCAGCGTCGAAGCTGGTGACGCTGGCCGCCGTACGGAACGGGCTCTTCGCCGCATTGTCCACACCGGACTGGAGCTGCTTCTTCAGGTGACCGGTCAGATCGCGCTCGGTGACCTCGGCTCCGGCCACAGAGCCGTTGCGCAGCAAGCGAACCAGGGACGCGTGAGCCAGCGCGCTCGTGTTGTACAGGTTGAGCGTGTCGGTCTCACCGCTGGCGATGTAGCGCTTCGCCCACGTCGTCGCGGCACGCGCCCACTCCCCCGCACGCGGGTCCTTCAGCGCGCGCCCGGCGGCAGCCAGTTCCGCCGCTCCCAGCTCCATGTCGTCCATCCAGGAGTTCTCCGGGTAGAAGGCCCTGGGGAGCGCGGTCACGAGCTTGTCAGGGTCGACGTTCTCAGTCTGCGCGTTGGCGAGGATCGAGGCGCCTTCGTCGAGGTATCTCTTTGCCAGCGTGGGGTTCTGGCGCGCGTTGTGCTGCGCCCCGAGCGCGAAGGAGGCGGCGACGCGCCCCGCGAGGTTCGGGCTGACCGGGGCGCTGATGCGGAACACCGGGCGGTGCTTGACGTAGTACTTCTCGTCGCCGGGCTTGACGTTGAGCGCGTCGTCGTCCTGGGGCAGCCGCCACACGTCGTGGTCGCCCTTGAAGCCGAGGTCGGCGTTGCCCGGCCCGATCCCGACCTGGATGTAGAGGGTCTTCTTCGTGGCGTCCCAAGCCTTGTCGAGCCACTTCAGCCCGTGGTTGATCTCCGCGTTCAGCGCGGCGTGCGGCTTCCTCAGGTCGCGCTGGAGGTACTGGAGGCTGGCCAGGGAGTACGAGGTGGCGTGGGTGAACTTGAGGAAGTCGCCCGCGTCGAACCAGCCGCCTTCGACGTCCACCGGCCCGCCAACGGGTTTGAGCACGGTGGTCGGCCGGTTCTGGTCGTCGAACTCCGGCGTCTCGTAGACCGTGGCGTGCCGGTCGGCGAGGTGCGAGGGCTTGCGGTCGAAGCTGCCGGGAACGACGTCCGCGCCGTCGCGCTGCGTCTGGAAGAACTGGACGGTCTTGTCGATCCACGGCCGGAACACGTCCTCCGCCGAGCCGATGGCGAACTCCGGCGAGGTGGCTCCGGCGATCCGCACGCGGTAGCGGCCCGGCTTGTCGAGCGCGGACAGGTCCAGCGGCCGCACCGAGGTGAAGCGCTGGTTCCACCCGCCAAGGCTCGCGCCCGCACGCCCCCTCAGCACGGACGAGCCGTACTGGTTGATCACTTCGAAGGAGGCGGTGCGGGCGGAGCCGGAGAGGTAGTAGGCGGTCTTGTTCTCGCCGACGGCGTAACCGATCCCGTCGACCCGGACGTGACCGTCCGCCGGGGCGGCCGCCGCCGGGCTGACGGTGACGGCGAGCGCGGTGATGGTGGAAACCGCCAAGACACGGGCACGACGCACAGACCCTCCGTTCCGGGGCTGGCGGCGGGAGCCCAATAGTTAAGAATGTTCCCTATTAATCGCTAATCCTCCCCTCGCCACCCTGGTCCCGTCAATGCACAGCAACACAGCCGCAACCAGGAGGACTCCGCCGCCGACCGCGGGCGCGGCGGTGTTGAGCAAGGCGGTGCCGAGCGCGGCGCCGAGTTGCTGGGCCGCGTTGTAGGCGGCCGACGCGGCGCCGATGTCGTGCCCGCGCAGGCCCGCGGTGGCCAGGCTCGCGGTCGGCGGCATGACGAGCCCGAGGCCGAGCCCGGTGAGCACGAGCGCGAACACCATGCCCGGCACGAGCATCCCCACCGCCGCGAGGAACAGCCCGATCACCACCGGCCTGCGCAGCCGCCCGGCGAGCACCGCCCCGAGCAGGGCCGCCACGGCGTTGATGATCAGCGTCAGCCCCGCGAGGACGGGCGAGTACCCGAGAACGGTCTGCGTGTAGTAGCTCATGAACAGGTAGAAGCCGAACATCGCGAAGAACATCAGCGTGATCGCGAGAAAGGCCCCGCCGCGCACCCGGTCCAGCAGCACGCGCATCGGCAGCAACGGTTGCCGCACACGGGTTTCGACGGCGATGAAAGCGGCCAACAGCACGACACCGGCTGCCAGGACTCCGACATCGGCCTGGCTGAGGCCGTACACCACGGCGGCGAAGCCCACGGCGCTGAGCAACGCGCCCGCGATGTCGAGCCGAGCCGGTTCGCCCTGGATCTTCGGGACGAACGCGGTACCCAGAACAGCAAGCAGGGCAACGGGAACGTTGATGTAGAGGCACCAGCGCCAGTCGGTGTACTCGGTGAGCAAACCGCCCGCGATCAGCCCGATCGCCGAGCCAGCCGCACCGACCGCGGCGAACACGCCGAACGCCCGGCCCCGCTCCTGCGCCTCGGTGAACGTGTTGGTGAGCAAGGACAATCCGGCCGGAGCGAGCAGTGCCGCGAACACGCCCTGCACGCCGCGCGCCGCGATCAGCATGCCGGGGCTTCCCGCGGCTCCGCCGAACGCCGACGCCGCCGCGAAGCCGATCAGCCCGATGGCGAACGCGCGGCGGTGCCCGAGCGCGCCACTGATCCTCCCGCCGATGAGCAGGAGCCCGCCGAACGCCAAGGCGTACGCGGTGATCGCCCAGTGTCTGTCCACATCGGACATTCCGAGCGCCGACTGAGCGGAGGGCAACGCGATGTTCGCGATCGTCCCGTCGAGGACCACGAGCAGCTGGGCGGCGCTCACCACCAGCAGGGTTGTCGTCTTGAAACGCATGTCTTCAAGCCTGTCGTTGAAGTCGCCCCGGAAACTTCTCCTCGCTCCGGGGCGAGAATCCGCGGAAAACCCTCAACCCGGTGTCGAATCCGGCTCGGCCCCGTTCGACGCGTGGGTAGACCAAGGAGGTTGAGATGGCTGTGTCAGTGCTCGACATGTCGGTGTCGCTCGACGGCTTCATCCGACTGCACGAGTGGGCCTTCGGCCCGGGCGCGCCTGAAGAGGTGCTCGGCGAGATGAACGCGATGGGCGCGGTCCTGGCAGGACGGCGGACCGTCGAGCAGGTCGACCACTGGGGCGGTGACCACCACGGCAGCGGCATTCGGATCTTCGTGCCCAGCACACGGCCGCCCGCCCCGCACGTGGCGAACTACCCGCTGGTGACCTACGTGCACGACGGGATCGCCAGCGCGATGGCCCAGGCGAAGGCCGCTGCGGGAGACCGCCACGTGCACGTGATCGGAGCGGACACGGAACAGCGCGCCTTGGCGGCGGGAGTGCTGGACGAGGTGCACATCCACCAGATCCCAGTGCTGTTCGGCCGCGGGCGCCGACTGTTCGACGTGCTGCCGTCGCGCATCGAGCTGGACATCGTGCGAGTCGTCAACACGCCAGAAGCCACGCACATCCGCTACCGCGTGCGGACCTAGCCCCTGTCCTGCAAGCCCTCAAGCACTCCGCACACCAAGTAAACTGAACCCATGCACCCCACGCGCCCGCACACCCCATCCCCCGCGCGCGCCGTCTAGAGAACCCCGTTTCGTACTCATAACGGGAAAAAGAGCGCTCCAAAAACCCGCTTTGAGTACGAAACGGGATTTTGGGCTGCGCTGATGTTGGGGGCGGCGAGCAGGGAGGCGTCACGGTTGCTGGTCACCACTTGCAGGACACGGCTTTGCCCTTGTCCTGCAACACTCCACGCCCACCCCACCTCATCCTCGGCTCGCCCCGCTTTTCCCGTTTCGTACTCATAGCGGGCTCCAGGGCGCTGCCTAACCCCGTTATGAGTACGAAACGGGGTTCTCTAGGTTGCGTCCGCCGCAGGTTGGGTGTGGGGGCGGGCGGGATGCATGCGCACAGTTTACGTGGTGCACAGGCGCTCGAATGACTTGTGAGAGGTCCTACGCTCGGGCGATGAGCAGGATCGACCGCGCGGGCCGGGTCATCCCGACGTCACCGCAGACCGTCTACGCCGCCCTTCTCGACCGCGACGCCCTTGAGGCGTGGCTGCCGCCGGAGGGCATGCGCGGGCGGATCGAGCGGTGGGATCCCCGGCCCGGTGGCGGTTTCCGGATGGTTCTCAGCTACCTCGACCCCGTCGGCAACCCGGGTAAGACCTCGGATGCGACGGACGTCGTCGAAGTCGGGTTCGCGGAGCTGGTGCCGCCCGAGCGCGTAGTGCAGACGGCCGTGTTCGAGGCCGACGATCCTGCGTACGCGGGCACCATGACGATGACCTGGCACCTCGCCGCCGCCGATGGCGGAACCGAGGTGACCGTCACCGCCACGGGCGTGCCACCCGGGATCGACCAGGCCGCGCACGAGGAAGGAATCGCTTCCTCGCTGGCGAATCTGGCGTCCTACCTGGTCACCAACGCTCAGGCGGCTCAACGAAAGCCTTAGCCACGTCGTTGACCAGCGTCAGCGCGCGCCGCGCCCACTGCGGCGTCGCCCCGGCCAGGCCGCACGCGGGAGTCGGCACGGCGAGCTCCGCCAGGTTCGCGCGGTCGAACCCGAGCTGGTCGGCGAGCGTGAACGCGGGCTGGGCGGCCTCGCGCAGCGACACCGGCTTCCCGGGGTCCACGCCCGGCACCACGCCGAGCCACAGCGGGACGCCCTCCTGCCAGGCTTCGCCGAGCTCGTCCAGCATGCTTTTTCCGCTCAACGGAGCCAAATCGAGCGCGATCGCACTCGCACCGGCCCGTCGCAGCAACGTCACCGGCGGCCGGTTCGCGCAGCAGTGCACCACGACGGGGACGTCCAGTGACGTGATCACACCGCGCAGCAAGGCTTCCGCTTCGGGCGCGTGCACCTTCGCCACGTTGCCGTAGCCCGAAGGCGTCGGCAGCGATCCCGCGAGCACGGCGGGCAGCATCGGCTCGTCGAGCTGGACGATCACCTTGGCCCCGGTGCGCGCGGCGATCTCGGCGACGTGCCGGGCCAGGCCCTCCGCCAGCGACTCGCCGAACTCGCGCAGCGCGCCGTGGTCGGTCAGCACCCGGTGCCCGCGCTGCAACTCGATCATCGACGCCAGCGTCCACGGACCCGCCGCCTGGACCTTGAAAAACTCGGGCCGGACGCCGTCGAGGACCTCGTCCATCGCGTCCATGTCGCCGCGCAGCTGGTCGACGCAGCGGCGGTGGTCGCGGCCGGGCCTCGCGGTGACGCGGTAGCCGGACGGCACCACCTCCACCGCCAGGTCCACCAGCAGCCCGGCGCTGCGCCCGATCAGGTCCGCGCCGACGCCCCGCGCGGGCAGCTCCGGCAGGTGCGGCAGCACGGGCAGCTCACCGGCGACGACGCGGGCGGCCTCGAACGGGTCGAGGCCGGGCATGGAGCCGATTCCGGTCGCGGTTGCGGCTGGCAGGAGCGGTTGTGTCACCCCCTTTGCCTATCACCCCGGCACTTCCGGCCGACGCCGAGGTTGTGGTCTAGACCTATTGACGAAGTGGTCCAGGCCACTTACGGTCAAGGGGCCCGGCCGCCGCCAGCACCCGTTGGGAAGGCGTTGTCGTGGTCAGAACCCTGCTCGCCGTGATCATCGCGATGGTCGGCGTCGTCCAACCGGCCTCCGCACAGGCAGCTCAGATCCGGTACGCCCCGTACATCGACATCACGATGGAGCGCCCGACGCTGCCGGAAGTGGCGCGGGCGACCGGCGTCAAGCACTTCACGCTCGCCTTCGCGCTCGGCAGCCACGCGGGCTGCGACCCGAAGTGGGGCGGCACCATCGACCTCACCGAACCCCGCGTCATCAACCAGATCCGCGAGCTGAAGGCGATGGGCGGCAACGTCGTCATCGCGACCGGCGGCGCGCTCGGCCCGTACCTGGAACACGTGTGCGGCAGCGCTTCCGCGTTGGCGGGCGCCTACCGCAAGATCCTCGACGCCACCGGCGCCACGCACATCGACGTCGACGTGGAGGCCGCCATCCCGGCCGACACGGTCAACCAGGCGCTCGCCACGATCCAGCGCGAGCGCGGAACCTCGGTCGGCTACACGCTGCGCGTGCAGGGCCAGGACTACGGCGTTGACCCGTTCTCCTTGCAGATCCTGCAAAGCGCGGCGCGGCACAACGTCGACGTCCTGGTCAACCCGATGCTGATGAACTTCGGCTACACCGGCGACTGGGGCGACGCGATGATCTCGGCGGCGCAGGCGGTGCTGCGGCAGATGAAGACGGTGTGGCCGAACAAGTCCGACGCGGAGCTGCGCGCCAAGCTCGGCGTGACACCGATGATCGGCCGCAACGACACCGGCATGACGACCACTCAGGCACACGCGCGAAAACTGCTGAACTGGGCCAAGTCGAACAACATCGGCTTCATCGGCTTCTGGTCGATCGGCCGGGACAACGGCTCCTGCGCGGGCGGCGGGGTCTCGCCGACGTGCAGCGGGATCGCCCAGTCGCAGTGGGAGTTCACGAACATCTTCAAGGCGTTCTGAGACTGGGGGCCGCCCTCGTGACGCGCCCCGTGGCGGGGGCGGCCCTCGACCACCTTTCCAGCCAACTTCCTGCGAATGCATGCAGGTACGCACATAGCTAAGCTGCTGCGGTGCAGACCGGCGATCCGGACTTCCTCATCCCAGCCGACCACGACGTCCGGTTGGCCACCGAGGCGTTCCGCCTCCTGGCGGACCCGACCAGAATCAAGATCCTCTGGGCGCTGTACCAGGGCGAGTCCTCCGTGGCCGGGCTCGCGGACCTCGTCGGGGCGACCCCGACCGCGGTGAGCCAGCACCTGGCCAAGCTCCGCCTCGCCCGGCTGGTCCGCGGCAGGCGCGAGGGCACGTTCGTCTACTACTCCGCCCACAACCAGCACATCCACCGCCTGCTCGCCGAGGCCCTCGGCCGGGTCAACGCCGACCGCTAGGCCAGCGAACGGACTCCGAAACCGTTCGCAGCAGCTCCACGACCTCACTGACCAGGGCGGACGGCCTCCGCCGGAGCACCACGTAGACCCTCCGCGCCGGGCGCACGTCGGCGAGTTCCCTGGCCACCACGCGTGTGGTGTCCGCGCGCGCGAACACGCTCGCGGGCAGCAGCGCCATGCCCAGCCCCGCCCGCAACAGGGCCAGGGTGACCTCGTAGTTGTGCGTCTCGAAGGCGACCTTCACGTCGATGCCCGTCCGCCGCGCCAACCGCTCCAGCGTGATCAGGTCGGCGATCCCCGGACCACCGCAGATCCACTCCTGCCCGGCGAGGTCGGCGAACGCCACGCGCTCGGCCTCCGCGAGCGCGTGCGCGGCGGGCACGGCAAGCAGCAGCGGATCGTCCAGGAGCCGCAACCGTTGCAGCCCATCGGCTTTCGGCAGTGCCACGCCCGGATAGCGATGCGTGATCAGCAGGTCCAGCTCGCGCGAGGCCACGAGTCCGTACCCCGCGGGCGGTTCCAGGTCGACCAGCGACAGCTGCACACCGGGATGCCTGCTCCGGAACTCCCCCAGCGCCCGCGGCACCAGCAACTGCCCGGCGGTCGGGAACGCGCCGATCGAGAGCCGCTCCGGCTCCTCGCCGAGCAACGCGCGCACCGCCTCGTCCGCCGCGCGCAGCTCCCCGAGGACGCGTTCCCCGTGCTCCACAAGGACACGACCGGCCGCGGTGAGCTTCACGCCGCCGGGACCGCGGTCGAGCAGCCGGGCACCCAGTTCGCGTTCGAGCTTGCTGAGCTGTTGCGACAGCGCGGACGGAGTGAAGGCCATTCGTGTTGCCGCGGCGGCGATCGACCCGGCGTGGGCGACCTCCACGAGCACCCTCAGCCGTGCCGCGTCGACCATTAGCGCTCCTTAACTCCGCTCAGGAGACTTAACTTTCCGAGAGGGCGGTCGCGGACGCAAGCTGGAGCCATGGTCTCCACCGCTGCCGCGCGCATCGCCCTCTACATCAGGCGCACCCCGTTGCTGCGCTTGACGATCGACGGGCGCCCGCTCGTGCTGAAGCTGGAGCACCTGCAACTCACCGGCTCCTTCAAGCTGCGCGGCGCGACCAACGCGCTGCTCTCCGGCGATCGCCCGGACCTCGCCGTCACCGCGTCCGGCGGCAACCACGGCATGGGCGTTGCCACTGCGGCACAACACCTCGGCATCCCCGCGCGGGTGCACGTCCCGGACACCGCGCCTGAGGCGAAACTCCGCCGCGTCCGCTCACTCGGCGCCGAGGTGATCAAGCACAGCGGTGGCTACGCGGCCGCCCTGGCCGCCGCGCTCGAAGAGGGCGAGAAGCCCGGAGTGCGCTTCATCCACGCCTACGACGACCCCGACGTGATCGCGGGCCAGAGCACCGTCGGCGAGGAGATCATCGAGGACGCCCCCGACGTGGACTCCGTCGCCGTCGCGGTGGGCGGAGGCGGCTTGGTCACCGGCATCGCGTCGTCCATCGGCGACCGCACCGTGGTGGCCGTGGAGCCGGAGAATTGCTGCTGCCTCAACGCCGCGCTCGCCGCGGGCCACCCCGTCGATTCCACTGTGGACTCCGTAGCCGCGTCAGCACTCGGCGCCGTCCGCGTGGGCGCTCTGGCCTACTCCGCGCTGCACTCCCGCGTGGTCTCGCTCCTCGTGAGCGATACGGAAATCCTCGCCGCCCGCGACCGCCTCTGGGAGGAAACGCGCCTAGCCGTAGAACCCGCCGCCGCGGTCCCCTTCGCCGCATGGCTGGCCGACCGCGTCCCCGGCGCACTCCCGTGCATAGTCCTCTGTGGAGCCAACACCGATTGGTCCCCCACCTAGCCGTTCTTCCGTTTCGTACTCTTAGCCGGGAAGAGAGCGCTCCCAAATCCCGCTATGAGTACGAAACGGGAGATCTCTAGAGCGGAGTGCGGGCGGTGGCGGTGATGGTGGCGGCGCCGAGGACGAGGTCGCCGGACGGGGAGGGAGAGTAGAGGACGGCGGTTTGGCCTGGGGCCACGCCGCGAAGGGGCTCGCGGAGGTGGATCAGCAGGGAGTCGTCGACGACCTCGGCCAGCGCGGGGGCGAGGCCGCCGTGGGCGCGGACCTGCACGACGCATTCGGTCGGCTCCGCCAATGGACGGCCGGAAGGCCATGACGCGCGCGAGCCGGTGATCGACGTGACCTCCAGGCGCTCCCCCGAGCCAACGCGGACCGTGCCCGACACCGGCTCCAAGGCCAGCACGTAGCGCGGGCGGCCGTCCGGCGCCGGAGTGTCGATGCCGAGCCCGTGCCGCTGGCCGATGGTGAAGCCGTGCACGCCCGCGTGCTCGCCGAGCACCGCGCCGGTGGCGTCGTCGACGAGCTGGCCGGGCCGCTCCCCGATCTTCGAGCGCAGGAACCCCCGGGTGTCACCGTCGGGGATGAAGCAGATGTCGTGGCTGTCCGGCTTCTCCGCCACCGACAGCCCGCGCGCGGCGGCCTCCTCGCGGACCGCGGGCTTGGTGGAGCCGCCCAGCGGGAACATGGAGTGCCGCAACTGCTCCTCGGTCAGCGTGGCCAGCACGTAGGACTGGTCCTTGTCCCCGTCCGCGCTGCGCCGCAGCTCCGGCGCTCCATCCACAGTGGACAGACGTGCGTAGTGGCCGGTGCACACCGCGTCGAAGCCGAGCGCGATCGCCTTGTCCAGCAGCGCGGCGAACTTGATCTTCTCGTTGCAGCGCATGCACGGGTTCGGGGTGCGGCCCGCCGAGTACTCCGCGACGAAGTCCTCGACCACGTCCTCGGTGAACCGCTCCGCCAGGTCCCAGATGTAGAACGGGATGCCGAGCACGTCGGCGGCGCGGCGCGCGTCGTGCGAGTCCTCGATCGTGCAGCAGCCGCGCGAGCCCGTGCGCAGCGTGCCCGGCTTCGCCGACAGCGCCAGGTGCACGCCGGTCACGTCGTGGCCCTCGGCCACCGCCCGCGCCGCCGCGACCGCGGAGTCCACCCCGCCGCTCATCGCCGCCAGTACTCGCATCAGTTCACGCCCTCACACCGATCCTGCGCGCTCCCGCGCCCCGCAGCTGCTCCACCACCGGACCGATGGCCGCCACCACGGTGGCAACGTCGGCGGTGGTCGAGGTATGCCCGAGCGAGAACCGCAGCGATCCCCGCGCGGCCTCCCGGCACGCCCCCATGGCCAGCAGCACGTGGCTCGGCTGCGCGACGCCCGCCGTGCACGCCGAGCCGGTCGAGCACTCGATTCCCTTGGAGTCCAACAACATCAGCAGGCTGTCGCCCTCGCAGCCCGGGAACGTGAAGTGCGCGGTCCCCGGCAGCGTGTCGGCCGGATCGCCGTTGAGCACCGCGTCCGGCACCGCCGCCAGCACACCGCGCACCAGCTCCGACCGCAGCTCGTCGAGCCGGACCGACTCCTCCGGCTGCGCCGCGACGACGTGCCGCACCGCCGCCGCCAGCCCGACGATCCCCGCCGGACCGAGCGTCCCGGAGCGGACTTCGCGCTCCTGACCGCCGCCGTGCTGCACGGGCGTGCACGCGGTGTCCCGTCGCAGCAGCAGCGCGCCGAACCCGACTGGACCGCCGAGCTTGTGCCCGGTCAGCGTCAACGCGTTCGCCCCGCACGCGGCGAAGTCCACCGGCACCATCCCGATCGCCTGCACCGCGTCGGTGTGCAGCGGGACGCCGCGCGCGTGCGCCACCTCGGCCAGCTCACAGATCGGGTTGACCGTGCCGACCTCGTTGTTCGCCCACATCACGCTGGCCAGCGCCACGGACTCCGGGTCGCGATCGATCAGCTCGGCCAGCGCCTCGGGCCGGACGCGGCCGAACGAGTCCACCGGGATCGTCTCGACCACCGCGCCCTGGTGCTCGCCGAGCCAGTCCGCGCTGTCCAGCACGGCGTGGTGCTCCACCGCCGAGACCAGCACGCGCACGCGGCGCGGATCAGCGGCGCGGCGAGCCCAGAAGATGCCCTTCACCGCCAGGTTGTCGCCCTCGGTGCCGCCTCCGGTGAAGATCACCTCGGACGGGTGCGCGCCGAGCGCGGACGCCAGGGACTCGCGGGCCTCCTCGACCACGCGGCGCGCTCGACGGCCCGAGGCGTGCAGCGACGAGGCGTTGCCCACCACGGGCAACGCCTCGGTCATCGCCGCCACGGCCTCGGGCAGCATCGGCGTGGTCGCGGCGTGATCCAAGTAAGCATGATCCAGGTAAGTCATGTCCCGACCAGGGTAGACCGGGGGTCAGACCTTCTGGACGTTGCGGCTGATCAGCACCGCTCCGAGCAGTGCGAACCCGGCCATCACCAGGTCCAGCGGGATCACGGCCGCGGTCGGCTGCCCGGCCGAGGCGAGCGCGCCGACGAGCACCCCGCCCAGCCCGATCAGCGCCGCCGAGCCGAACATGTCGGAGACCTGCGCCGCAGCGCCGTTGAAACCGCGGTCGTTCGGCGTGGACAGCGCCAGCACGCGCACCGCGATGTTGGGCATCGCCGTCCCCATGCCAAACCCGGCGACCGCCCACAGCGGGTAGATCAGCCATGCGGGCCCCCACGCAGGAGCGATCAGCGCTGCCCCGGCCAGCGCCACCGAGAGGAGCAGGAAGCCACGGCGGATCATCACCTCGCTCTGCACACCGCGCTGCCTCGCCTGCCACGCCGCCGCGGCGGACCAGCCGAGCGAACCGACGGTCAGTGGAACGCCCGCGAGGGTCGGTGAGAAGCCGTGCACGTTGGCGAGCACCAGCGGGATGTACGCCTGCACGGCGAAGAACGAGCCGGACAGCAGGCCGCGCGAGAGCACGACGACGGGCAGCCCCGGCTTGCCGAGCAGAGTCCCGGGCGGCAACAGCCTGCGCAGCGACGGCGCGAGCAGCACCAGCCCGCCGATGCCCAGCGCCAGCGAGGACACCTGCGGGTGCTCGGCCGCCCAGGTCAGCGCGGAGAGGCCGACAGCGGCGCACACCGCGGCGAAAGGCAATCCTTTGCGCGGCTGATCGGTCTGCTCGGGGACCGTGTCGGGACGCGCCCGAAGCGTCTTGACCACCGGGATCAGCAACAGCCAGCCGATGAACACCAACGGCGCCAACCCGAGGAACACCAGCCGCCACGAGAGCAGTTCGGTCGCCAGCCCGGCCAGCCCGGGGCCGACCAGCGACGGCACCACCCACGCCGCCGACAGCGCGCCGAAGGCCGCGGGCCGGTCGCGCTCGGGGTAGACGAGCGCGACCATCACGTACAGCGCGACGATCTGCGCCCCGGCCCCGCCGCCCTGGAGCACCCGGCCGAGCAGCAGCACCCACATGTTGTCCGCGACCCCGGCGACCAGGAGACCGGCGAAGAACAGCCCCGGCCCCACGATCAGCGACGGCACCGGCCCGAGGCGGTCGCAGACGCGGCCGGAGAGCACGGTGCCGATCACGCTGGCGGCGAGGAACGAGGTGAACGGCCACGAGTAGAGGTCCTGACCGCCCAGCTCCGCGACGAGCGTCGGCAGGGCCGTGCCGACGCTCATCGCCTCGAAGGCGGCGAGCGTGACGAGCAGGATCAGGGCGAGGGTCGGGACACGGCGATCAGGGGCCCAGAGGGCACTTCCGCTCTCGGCGGCGGGGGTGGTGGATGAGGGCACGGGGCACAGCCTGCACCCTCCACCTCACTGGAGGTCCAGTCCTTTTTCCAGCCTTCCGCCCCAGCCGGGGGTTCCTCGGTCTTCAAGTACACCCAACCCACCCGAAAACCGTCTCAAACCGCACCCAACCCCACGATCAGCCGCCCAGGAAGAACCTGGTGTAGCGCTGATCGATCCGCCGCATGGACAACAGCACATAGAAGTCCGCCACTCCGAACTCCGGATCGTGCGCGGGCGGACCGCACACCCACGCGCCGATCCGCAGGTACGCGCGCAACAACGGCGGCATCTCCGCCCTACGAGACCGCATGAGCGCGTCAGCCTCCCATGGGTTCCACGGACGCACGCGGTACTCCTCGGGCGCGTAGTGCTTGCTGCGCACGCGATCCCACACAGCGGCCGCTGAGGCGCCACCGTCCGCAAGCGGCACAGAAGCGCACCCGGCGAGCCATTCGTGCCCTGTAAGCAGCATGTAGCGCGCGAGACCCGCCCACACCAGACCGATCACCGCGCCGGAGCGGTGGTCGGGGTGCACGCAGGACCTGCCGGTCTCCGCGAGAGACGCCCGCAGCGGGGCGAGCGCACCGAGGTCGAACTCGGTCTCGGAGTAGCAGCGCGCAGACCGCCCGGCGGGCAGGACGCGGTAGGTCCCAACGATCTCCCCGCTGCTGTCGTCGCGGACGAGGAGGTGGTCGCAGATCTCGTCGAAGGGGTCGACATCCAACGGGCCGGGCAGATCAGCGCCCATCTCGCCGGCGAAGACCTGGTGCCGCAACCGCTGCGCGGCCACCACGTCGTCACCGTCCCTGGCCACCAGAAGCGAGTACGTGGACCTGTGTTCTTGCGTGCTGAGCAGCACGCTGGGCTGCGCCATACGCAGGGTGTACCGACCGCGTCCGGACCCACGGATACGGCCACACGGACCCGGGATGACGGGTTGGTGAACGACTCGTGGGGAGCCCCGGCGGACCGGAACTCCCCACGAAATGACTACGGATCAGCCCTTGCGCTTCTGGACTTCCTCGGTCAGCTGCGGCGCCACCTTGAAGAGGTCACCCACGACGCCGAAGTCGGAGATCTCGAAGATCGGCGCCTCGGAGTCCTTGTTGACCGCGACGATGGTCTTCGAGGTCTGCATGCCCGCCCGGTGCTGGATCGCGCCGGAGATGCCCAGCGCGATGTACAGCTGCGGCGAGACGGTCTTACCGGTCTGCCCGACCTGGAACTGGTGCGGGTAGTAGCCGGAGTCGACCGCGGCGCGCGAGGCGCCAACGGCACCGCCGAGCGCGTCGGCGAGCTTCTCCACGACCTCGAAGCTCTCCGCGCTGCCGACGCCACGGCCACCCGAGACGACGACCGACGCCTCAGCCAGCTCGGGGCGGTCGCCACCGACGACCGGCTCGCGGCTGACGATCTTGGCCGGGGCGCTGGTGGAGGGGACCTCGACGGTCTCCTCGGCCGCCGCACCCTCGGCGGGCTCGGCCTCGATGGCGCCGGGGCGCACGCTGATCACCGGGACACCGGTGGTGGACTGCGACCTCACCGTGAACGCGCCACCGAAGATGGACTGCGTGACGGTGCCGTCCGCCGCCACGTCCACGGCGTCGGTGAGCAGACCGGAGTCGATCCGCACGGCCAGCCGACCGGCGACCTCCTTGCCCTCCAGCGTCGCCGAGACCAGCACGGCCGCGGGCGAGGCGGAGGCGACCAGCGACGCGAGCACGCCCACCTTGGGGGTGACCAGCTCGTCGGCGGCGGAGTCGGACTCGGCCACGTAGACCTTGGCGGCGCCGTGCTGGGCCAGTGACTCCTTCAGCTTCGCCGCGGTGCCGGGCGCGCCGACCACGACGGCAGACGGCTCACCGATGCGGCGGGCGGCCGCGAGCAGCTCGAAGCTGACCTTCTTGATCTCGCCGTCGACGTGGTCGACGAGAACGAGTACCTCGGACATGTTCTCCTCGATTCCGATCAGACGAGCTTCTGGGTGATCAGGTACTCGGCGATCTTCACGCCGCCGTCACCCTCGTCGGTGACCCGCTGCCCACCGGAACGCGGCGGCTTCGGGGCGGCCTCCAGCACCTTGGAGCGGGCGCTGGCGATGCCGACCTCGCTCGCGTCGATGCCCGCGTCGGCCAGCGTCAGCTTGGCGATCGGCTTCTTCTTCGCGGCCATGATGCCCTTGAAGGACGGGTACTTCGGCTCGCAGATCTTCTCGGTCACGCTGACCACGGCGGGCAGGGCGGCCTGCACGGTGGCCTTGCCCTCGTCGGTCTCGCGCTCGATGGTGACGGTGCCGCCCTCGACGGTGACCTTGCTGGCGTGGGTGAGCTGCGCCAGGCCGAGCAGCTCGGCGAGCATGGCCGGGATCGCGCCGGTGCGGCCGTCGGTGGCCTCGTTCCCCGCGATGACCAGGTCGACGGAGTCGAGGGTGCCGATCACCTTGGCCAGCGCCTTGGCGGTCTGCACCGCGCAGGACCCGCGCAGCGCCTCGTCGGAGAGGTGCACGGCCTTGTCGGCCTCCATCGACAGCGCCTTGCGGATCGCGTCGGTGGAGCGCTCCGGGCCCATGCAGACGGCGGTGATCTCGCCGCCGAGCTCCTGCTTGAGCCGCAGGGCCTCGGTGAGCGCGCGCTCGTTGATCTCGTCGAGGATCGCGTCAGCGGCCTCGCGGTCCAGGGTGTGGTCTCCGTCGGTGAGCTTGCGCTCGGACCAGGTGTCGGGCACCTGCTTGACCAGGACGACGATGTTCATAGGTCCCCTTCGACCTCCTGACAACTCGCGGCGGGCGCGTCTGACGGGAATTGCTGCTGACCTTGCCATGCCGTCATACCCACGGCACTTGTGGCCTTGCTTACGACCTAGGTTACCCGTCGGTAATGTCCGGGCGACACCGTCCCCCCGTGACGGTTCTCACCCCGGAGCGCGCTCGGCCGCGCCGCGCTCGACGCAGAACTCGTTGCCCTCGGGGTCGGCCATGGTCACCCAGCCCCTGCCGTCCGGCCGCCGCTGGTCGTCGAAGATCGTCGCGCCGATCCCGAGCAGCCACTCCACCTGCTCGTCCCGGGACCGCGCCTGTGGCTGCAGGTCCAGGTGCACCCGGTTCTTCCCCGCCTTCGGCTCCGGGACGCGGATGAACAGCAGCCCCGGGGACCCGGTCGGCTCCAGCAGCACCTCGTCGTCGCCCGGCTCGTCCTCCGCGCTGATCGGCCACCCGGTCGCCTCGCTCCAGAAGCTGGCCAGCCCGTACGGGTCGGCACAGTCGACCGTGATGTGCCTGATCCGAACCAGTTCATCGCTCATGCGTGATGCGTAGCACGGCGTTCGGACACTCGCCGCGCATTTTGGCCCAAATCGGAGTTAGCCTCACGTTCATGAATCGGCGAGTGGCCGTGGTGACCGACTCCACCGCTTCGCTTCCCCCGGAGCTGGCGCGGCGCCTGGGCATCACAGTGGTGCAACTCCAGCTCCGGCTCGGCGACACCGCCACCGACGAGGCGCGCGTGCCCACGACGGAGCTGGTCTCCGCGATGCGCGCGCGGGAGCAGGTCACGACCTCCCCGCCGCCGTCCGCGGCGTTCTTCTGGACCTACCAGAACGCCGCGGCGGCCGGAGTGGAAGCGGTGGTGTCGATCCACCTCTCCACCGAGCTGTCTCAGACCTGCGCCACCGCGCGCGAGGCGGCCGGTCACACGCGAGTACCGGTGCACATCATCGACTCGCGGGCCTGCGGGATGGCCGTGGGCTTCGCGGCGATCGCGGCAGCGGAGGCGGCGATGGCGGGCGCGGGCCCGCGCGAGGTGCTCGACATCGTCAACCACCGGATCAGCGGCGCCAGCTCGCTCATCTACGTGGACACGCTGGAGTACCTGCGCCGTGGTGGCCGGATCGGCGCCGCACAGGCCCTCATCGGCTCGGCGCTGTCGATCAAGCCACTGCTGGCGTTGAACGAAGGGCGCATCGAGCCGCTGGAGAAGGTGCGCGGCACCGAGCGCGCGATCTCCCGCCTTGCAGCTGTAGCCGCTGCGCGCACGCTCGGGCGCCCAGTGGACGTGGCGGTCGAACACTTCGCGTCGCGCGAGCGTGCAGAGGAACTGATCGAACGCCTACGCGTGGAGATCCCTCTAGGACACGAGTTCCTGCTCGCGGAGACAAGCGCGATCATCGGGGCCCACGCCGGACCTGGAGCACTGGGCGTCAGCATCTCCCCTTGTTGAGCACGCACAGGAACCAGCGACGCTACTGACCGGTAGGGTGCGTGCGTGACGCGTGAGCTTGAGCCCCTGCCGCTGACCGGCGAACGCACCGTTCCGGGCGTGCCGGAGGAGAACTACTGGTTCAGGCGGCACGAGATCGCGTATCTCGCCCTGCTGGAGCATTGCGCGGGCGCGCGCGTGCTGGAGGCGGGCTGCGGCGAGGGCTACGGCGCGAAGGTCATCGCCGATGTGGCCGACCGCGTCATCGCGCTGGACTACGACGAGCTCACCTCCGCACACGTGGCCAAGGCGTATCCCGAGGTCGACGTGCTGCGCGGCAACCTGGCCCGCCTTCCGCTCGGGTCGTCCACAGTGGACGTAGTGGTCAACTTCCAGGTCATCGAGCACCTGTGGGACCAGCCCGGCTTCCTGCGCGAGTGCCTGCGCGTGCTCCGCCCCGGCGGCCGACTGCTGATCAGCACGCCGAACCGCATCACGTTCTCCCCAGGACGCGACACACCACTGAATCCCTTTCACACCAGGGAGCTCGCACCGTCCGAATTGGACTCACTGCTCACGGTCGCGGGGTTCGTCACAGAACAGCTGCTCGGACTGCACCACGGTCCGCGCCTGCGTTCGGTGGAAGCGGCCTACCAGGGCTCGATCATCGACGCACAGGTGCGGGTGGTGCTCGGCGACGGCGTGTGGCCACCTGACCTGTTGCGCGACATCGGTTCCATCACCGCGTCGGACTTCGTGCTGAGCGCCGAAGACCTCGACGCGAGCCTCGACCTCGTCGCCGTGGCGGTGCGGCCATGAAGCTCGGATCGTTCAGCCTCGTCCTGCACAGCCACCTGCCGTGGCTGGCGCACCACGGTTCCTGGCCGGTCGGCGAGGAATGGCTGCACCAGGCGTGGGCGCATTCGTACTTACCGATCATGGACATGCTGCGGCGTTTCGGCGAAGAAGGCCGCAGCGATGTCCTCACGCTCGGCGTGACACCCGTTTTGGCCGCGCAGCTGGACGATCCGTACTGCCTGCGCGAGTTCCACCTCTGGCTCGGCAACTGGCAACTGCGCGCACAGCTGGCCGCGGACCAGTGGCGCACGGCCGACCCACTACTGCGTTCGCTCGCGGCCGATGAGCACCAGAGCGCAGGCAGGGCCATCGAGGAGTTCGAGTCGCGGTGGCGGCACGGCTTTTCCCCCGTCCTACGACCGCTCGTCGACAACGGCGTGATCGAGCTGATCGGCGGCCCCGCAACACATCCGTTCCAGCCGCTGCTCGACCCGCGCATCCGAGCATTCGCATTGCGGACTGGTTTGACGGACACGCAAATCCGTTTGGGCCATACGCCCGAAGGCATCTGGGCTCCTGAGTGCGGTTATGCGCCCGGCATGGAAGACGGTTACGCCGCGGCTGGTGTCAAGCGCTTCCTGGTCGATGGTCCGGCTCTGCACGGTGACACCGCTTTCGGTCGCACAGTGGGCTCTTCCGACGTTGTGTGCTTCGGGCGCGACCTTGAAGTCACCTACCGCGTGTGGTCACCGAAGGCCGGATATCCCGGCGATGCGGTCTATAGGGACTTCCACACCTACGACCATCCTTCTGGCTTGAAGCCGTCGCGCGTGACTGGCAAGCAGGTGGCTCCAGAAGACAAAAAGCCGTACGACCCCGCTCTGGCGGCACAAGCGATCCAGAAGCACGCTGAGGACTTCATTGATGTCGTAGTGCGGCGCTTGAAGTCACTACGCGAACAGCACGGCAGGCCAGCGCATGTTGTTGCCGCCTATGACACAGAGCTTTACGGCCACTGGTGGCACGAGGGGCCCGCGTGGCTCGAAGCGGTGCTGCGAGGACTACCTGAAGCCGGTGTGCACGTGACGACTCTTCGCGGTGCCACGGAAGCGGGACTCGTCAGCGGATCAGTCGATCTGCCCGCGTCTTCATGGGGTTCCGGAAAGGACTGGCGGGTCTGGGACGGCGAGAAGGTGGCCGATCTGGTGTCCTCGGGCGCTGAACTCCAGAAGAAGCTTCTCGCGACCGTTGCGCCCGGGACCGCTCGTAGTTCCGCTCAAGACCAGCTCGTGCGCGAAGCGTTGCTCGCATTGTCGAGCGACTGGGCATTCATGGTCACCAAGGACTCCGCAGCCGACTACGCGCGGCACCGGGCGCACGTGCACACCGAGCGCTTCGACGAACTGGCGCGGCTGATCGGCTACGGAGACGCGGTGAAGGCCGAAGAATGGACCGCGCGCCTACGGCGACAGGACGGCCTTTTCGGCCATCTCGACGCCAGAGCGCTCTAGGAGTCCGAGTGCGGCACGACGAGAGGCACTTCCGGACGCATGTAGCCAGGCTCAATCCTCGACACGTGGCCTTCAGGGTCGAGCGTGCTGGGCTTCAACTCGCCACGGACCTTCTTGGCCTTGCGGTCGAGAAACGCGGCGATGAGCAAACCGACGACGACAACGCCGAGCAGAGCGTAGAACCACATGGCGGCGGCCTCCCAAGTACTGGCGAAACGCCGACATTACCTGGCTCTCCGGGGCTGCCGCACATTCGAGTTCCGCATGCGCGACCGCACGGGAGCGCCGCGCCTACCTGTCAGGATGTCTGAACATGCGCGTACTGATGTTGTCCTGGGAGTACCCGCCCGTTGTGGTCGGCGGACTGGGCAGACACGTCCACGCGCTGGCCAGGCAGCTCGCCGGACAGGGCCACGAGGTGGTCGTGCTGTGCCGCCAGCCCTTCGGCACCGACGCGGAGACCCACCCCACGTCCGACCAGGTCGCGGACGGTGTGCGCCTGGTCCGGGTGGCCGAGGACCCGCCGCACCTGAGCTTCGAACAGGACCTGGTCGCGTGGACCCTGGGCATCGGGCACGCCATGACCAGGGCCGGACTGCGACTGCTCGCCGAGTGGCGGCCGGACGTCGTGCACGCGCACGACTGGCTCGTCACGCACGCGGCGGTGACGTTGGCCGAAATCGCCGACGCCCCACTGATCGCGACGGTGCACGCCACCGAGGCGGGCCGCTACAACGGCTGGCTCTCCCAGCCGCTGAACCAGCAGATCCATTCCGTGGAGTGGTGGCTGGCCAACAGCGCGGACTCGTTGATCACCTGCTCGGCCGCGATGCGCGACGAGGCCGCCACCCTGTTCGAGATCGATCCGGAAGCGGTCACCGTGCTGCACAACGGGATCGAGCCGCGGCGGTGGCGCGTCCGGCCCGCCGACATCGAGGCGGCGAAGCGGCGCTTCGCCCCGGACGGCGCCCCGTTCCTGCTGTTCTTCGGGCGGCTGGAGTGGGAGAAGGGCGTGCACGACCTGCTCGCCGCGCTGCCCAGGATTCGGCGCAGTCACCCGGGGACGCGCGCCGTCATCGCGGGCAAGGGCACCGGATCGGACTGGCTGGTCGAGCAGGCGCGCAAGCACCGCGTGCTGCGCTCGGTGGAGTTCGTCGGCCACCTCTCCGACCGGGACCTCGCCGCGTCCCTGGCCGCCGCCGACGCCGTCGTGCTGCCCAGCCGCTACGAGCCCTTCGGCATCGTCGCCCTGGAGGCCGCCGCCGCCGGGGCTCCGCTCGTGGCTTCGACCGCGGGGGGTTTGGGTGAGGTTGTACTCGATGGTGTGACCGGATTGTCCTTCCCGCCCGGCGATGTCGACGTTCTGGCCGCTGGAGTGCGTGCCGTTCTCGATGATCCGGCTGCCGCTCGGCGGCGGGCCAAGGCCGCAAAGGCCCGGCTGAGCAGCGATTTCGACTGGGCGAAGATCGCTTCTGGGACCGCGGAGGTGTACGCGGCCGCGCGCAGGGGGTCGGAGAAGGTGCTGGGTCGGCCGAAAATCGCTTCAGGTAATGCTTTCGGGCGACAGTGAGGGTTGCCGGTCGCTTCGGTTCGGGCGGAGTGGTCCTCGGATGTGTTTACCGTCGCGGGCATGGCTATTTCTCTTGATTACCAAGGCGACGTGCAGGCCGGGGACTGCACCTTCGCGGTCCGCGCCCGGATCGGCGAGGCCGAGCACGTCGCGATCGAACTGACCGGAACCGACTCCGACGGGGACTCCATCGCCGCGGGCGAGCTGGTGCTGCCCGCGGACGGGCTCGCCCCCTGCGGGCAGCTGCTGTCCGAGGTGATGGAGGCGCTGTCCCGCCTGCACGATCCGCGCCGGAACCGAAAACGGGGTGCGCGGACCGCCGCGAACGCCAACGCTCCGTGGAGCCCCGACCTGGACGGGCAGCTCCGGGATCGCTGGCTGGCCGAGGGCGTGGACCCGACCTCGGGCACGGCGGTGATCGGCGAGCTGTCCGAGCGCTTCGGCCGTTCCCGCTCCTCGATCCGCGCCCGTCTCGTGAAGGTCGGCTGCGACCCGGACGTCCCGGGCCGCCGTCTGTCCTCTGTGGACGGTGATGTCGGAACGTAGCCCTCTTACTCGGTCCTTTACTCGCAGACGATGCCGTCCGAGTCGGCGTCCCGGTACCAGCCGTACTCGACGTCGACGCCCTTGTAGTACGGCCCGAACCCCTTGGACTTCGCTTCCTTGCACGTGCCGAACCGCGGATCGGTGCGCGGCGGGGGGACGGGCTTCGGCTTGGTGGTGACCACCCTGGGCGGCGTCGGCTTGGGTGCGGGCGGGACCGGAGGAGCCGGTGGGACGGGCGGTTCCGTCGTCGTGACGAAGACCGTTGTGGTTGTCGTGGCTGGGGTGGTGGTCTCCGGGACCGTCGTGATCGATGCCGTGGTGGACGTCGTGGTCGCTGTCACGGTGGCTGTCGTGGCCGGGCCGCTCGGCGGGGCACCGCAGGCGCCGATGATCAACGCGAGCGGAAGCAACAGGAAGGTGGTGCGTATGGCACCGGGTTCGGAAGTGCGCATGACGTGCTCCGGCCACTCGTCCCCGACCGTGGCACCGCCATCGGCCGATGACGGAAGGAGGTGACGGTATGTCCGATGTGGAGCGATGAGGGAGGGCTCACACCTGTCCGCAACGCGCGCGTGACCACAGGGAAACCCAGGTCAGGAGTTGTCTAGAGCCTTTTGCACGGCTTCGTCGGCCTTGCGGGCCATATCGGCGACCGCGGCCCGGCGCTCGGCGTCGGCCTCGTAGTCGGCGACGCGGTTGCGCACCACCCGGGCCGGCGCGCCGACCGCGATGGCGTAGTCGGGGATGTCGCCGCGCACCACCGCGTGCGCGCCGAGCACGCAGCCCCGGCCGACGCGGGTGCCGCGCAGCACCGTGACCTTGGTGCCCAGCCAGGTGTCCGGGCCGATGCGCACCGGGGACTTCACGATCCCCTGGTCCTTGATGGGCCGGGTGATGTCCGCGGTGACATGGTCGAAGTCGCAGATGTAGACCCAGTCGGCGACCAGCGCGGCCGCGCCCAGCTCGATGTCGAGGTAGCAGTTGACGGTGTTCTGCCTGCCGAAGACGGCCTTGTCACCGATGCGCAGCGAGCCCTCGTGGCAGCGGATGGCGTTGCCGTCGCCGATGTGCACCCAGCGGCCGATCTCCATCCGGCCGTAGCCGGGCTTGCAGTGGATCTCCACGTCGCGGCCGAGGAAGACCATGCCGCGCAGGACGATGTGCGGGTTGGCCAGCCGGAAGCGCAGCAGCCGCCAGTAGCGGACCAGGTACCAGGGCGTCCACGCCCGGTTGCGGACGACCCAGCGCAGCGAGGCGAGGGTGAGGAACCTGGCCTGCTGGGGGTCCCGCCGTCGCCCCAGGCTCCACCTGGCCCGCAACGGTGCGCCCCACATGCTGGTCATCCGCCGGTCCCCGCAATCGGTTCGTTCCACCGCGCTGTCAGCAGGCAGGATATGCGGCATGAGCCCTACAGCTGCCGCCCGGACCCCGCTCGTCATCGACACCGATCCGGGGATCGACGACGCCGTGGCCCTGCTGCTCGCCGCGAACAGCCCGGAGGTGGACCTGCTCGCGGTCACCACGGTGTTCGGCAACGTGGGGCCCGAGGTCACCACCGCCAACGCGCTCCGGGTGCTGCGGCTGGTCGGCCGCGAGGACGTCCCGGTCGCGGCCGGGGCGGACCGGCCGCTGGTGCACCCGATGCTGCACCGCGCGGAGGAGTGGCACGGCGGCGACGGGCTCGGCGGGCAGTCGGGTCTGCTGCCGGAGGCGGTGCGGGCGGCGGAGCCGATCGGCGCGGTGGAGCAGCTGGCCGCGGTGCTGCGCGGGTCGGAGCGGCCGGTGACGATCGCCGCGATCGGGCCGCTGACCAACGTCGCGCTGCTGCTGGCGTCCTTCCCGGAGCTCAAGCCCAAGATCGGCCGGGTGGTCGTGATGGGCGGCGCGCTCGCGGGCGGCAACACGACGGCCACCTCGGAGTTCAACATCTGGAGCGACCCCGAGGCCGCCCGCCGGGTGCTGGCCGAGGAGGACGTGCCGGTCACCCTCGTCCCGCTGGACCTCACGCTGCGCTGCGCGGTCGACGGCCCGTGGCTGGCCGAGCTCGCCGCGGGCGGTGTGGCCGCCTCGACGCTGGCCAAGGTGGTCGAGCACTACCGCAACCGCTACCTGGAGTTCTACGGCGAGGACAAGGTGGCGCTGCACGACGCCCTGGCCGTGCTCGAAGCGGTGGTGCCGGGCACGCTGCGCACCACGCCGATGCCCGTGGACGTGCTGTGCGACCTCGGCCCGGCGCGCGGCGCGACCATCGCCGACCGCAGGCTCAACGCCCCCGGCCGCCACATCGACGTGGCGCTCGACGCCGACCTGGACACCGTGCGGGCCGCCGTCCTCACCCGCCTCCTCGGCCGCCCCTGAAAACGCCGGGCACACGGACCGCGCTCAAGCGGCAGCAACAGCGCGACCCGTGTACCCGGCACCGGAACCGCGGCGGGAGGTGAGACCGCGACCCAAACCCACATACCCCTCCCCCGTACCCCGTTTCGTACTCTTAGCCGGATTTGGGAGCGCTCTTTTTCCTGCTATGAGTACGAAACGGGAACACGAGGGCGGTGTTAGAGAGGGAGGGAGAGGTAGGGGAAAGCGGGGCGGAGGGTGCCGGTGGCGGAGGTTGCGGAGAGGCCGAGGGGGACGGCGCGGTTGAGGACGATGGCGAACATCACCTCGGGACCGCATTCGGTCAGGCCGCGGCCGTTGCGGGTGGCGAAGCCGTAGGTCGCCGGAGTGCCGACGCGGTAGCGGAGGACGTCCGGGAAGATCGCGTCCCGGACCTGCTCGGCGTACCACTCCGGGTCCTCGGCGGCGCCGGAGGCGGCGACCGCGCGGGCCACCAGCTCGCACACGATCGGGCCGTGCACCTCGCGGTCCTGGCTGGGCTGGACGCGGTTGTAGTCGCTGGAGCGCTCCTCGTCGTCCGGGTTGAAGATCGTGTTGATCAGGGGCTGGGCGCAGCGGTTGATCTGCTGCCAGCCTCCCGCGTCGGTCGGCAGCGCGGTGACACCCCAGAACGCGATGTCGCGCACGGCGAGGACCTCGTCGGGGACCTCCAGCACGATCGCGCACACATTGGTCCCGGTGAAGAGGTTCATGGCGGGCGGGTCGGGCAGCTTGACCGGGGCGCCGGTCTGGACGGCCTGCTTGACCGCGCCGACAACGGCTCCGTTGACGTAGAACGGATCGGCGGCGGCCCCGGCCCACAGGCGGATGCCGTGTCCCGCCTCGATGTCCTGCTCGGTGGCGCCCTCCGCCAGGACCGACCCCTCGGCATCACGATCCCGCGCGGCCTCGCCGTCGAGCCTGCGCAGCACCAGCGTCTGCCCGCCGTCCGCGTCCCGCTCGCCGAAGGTGACGCGGAACGTGGTGTCCTCCACCGCGTCCCCGTCGATGTCCACCTTGAACTCGTAGAGCCCGTCGGGGTGGAACCCGTTCTCACCGGAGAGCGGGTTCACGTTCATCACGAACACGGTGCCCGTCGCGCCCCGGAACAGGTACACATCGCTGATGTCCAGCCGCGGGTCCTGGCGGGCGAGCGGCGAATCGAAGTGGTGCGACATGGTGGCTCCTCGTCAAGCGGCGTGCCGCAGACGGTAGGAGCGCCGATGCGCCGCCGACAGGTTCGATTTGCACAGCGTGCGCGCGGCGAGGTGCAGGTTTGCTGTGTCAGCTCGCCGCGTCGTGCACGCGCAGCGCCAGGACCAGGTCGTAGCGCGCGGACGGCCCGGACAGCAATGATCGTCCGAGCAGCTGCTCGACCCGGATGAGCCGCTTCCGTGTTCCGGTCACCGAAACGCCGAGCGCGGCCGCGGCGCCCTCCAGGCGGGCATCGGCGGCCAGCCACGCGCGCACTGTGTCGAGCAGGGAATCCGACTCCAGCAACGGCGCCAGCAGGGTCGACGCCCAACGCTGCACTGCCGCAGTACCAAGGACTTCGGCCAAGTCGGTTGCGCGGCGGCGAGGTCCCGGCGTGAGCAGGCGCAGCGCCAGGTGCAGCTCGGCCCGCGTGCTGAGCCGGTCCAGGTCGAGGCCGAGCACCGCGCCCGCGTGCCGGACGCGGGCGGCCAACGTGTTGCGGTGGAGCTTCAGCTGACGAGCCGCCCCGCCGTGGAAGTCCAGCCACGAGCGCAGCGTGGTCAGCAGCTCGTGGCTGTCGGGGTCCTGGGGACGCTCCGGCACGAAGTCGACTAGTGGACGCAGCACCTGGCTCGCCCAGGCGCGGCCCGCGGGGTCGAGCAGCGCGGCCAGTTCCGTGCGCCCGCTGAACGTCACGAAGGGCTCTGGTCCGTGCCTGGCCACAGCGAGCGCGTGGAAAGCCTGTTCGTAACCGGTCCCGGTTCGGCGCAGCTCGACGACATCGCTGGCGCCCGTGCGGATGTCACTGCGCACCGCCGCACGTAGCGCCAGTTCGATCGGATCGTGCTGTGCGTCTGGATCGTCGACGGGAGCGAGGATGATGAGGTGCCGCGTGTAGACGGGGCAGTGGATGATCCACGCGCGGCCGAGGCACGCCTCGTTGCAGCGGACGGCGACCTCGTCCCGCGCGTTGAGCGCGCACTCGATGACGTACACCCGCAGAAGATCGGTCAGATCTGGCCGGAGCGCCCCGGCGACCCGCCGCGCGGCACCGAGGTCGCCGACCATCAGCAAGTGCAGAACTGCTTCTCTGGCAAGGGTTTCCGCCAGCTCGACCTCGCGCAGGCGTTCCTCGGCCCGATCCAACCGCCAGCGCAGCTGCAGCAACCGCGCCGCGTCGGCGATCAGCGAGCCCGACGCACCGGCACCGTCCCGTTTCGCCTGCGCCAGCACCAGAACCGGGCCGGGCCGGTCGTCGATCAGCAGCACGCGCACCACGTGGTCGGGCGTCTCCGCCGTCGCCGAATGGCTCCGCCCCGCGGTGACGCGCGCTATCGCGTCCGAGGCTTCCCGCGGCAGCGGCGTCGCGGGGAACGCGTGCACCGTCGCACCGGCGGCGTCGAGCAGCGCGACGGAAGCGTCCAGGTCGTGCGCCAACCATTGCAGCAGGTGGCGCAGGCCGTCCTGCCTGCTCACCTCCCGCTGCATGGCTCGCAGCTGGTTCTGCGTCGGCATGGCCCCACTCTGCCAGGGGTTCCCGTGCTACGGCAGGGAGTGTGAGCAGCTCACACCCGCTCCGCGCGGCACAGGTACGCGGTTGGCGTGTCGCCGACGCGGGTGAGCACGACGGACGCCTCCTCGGGCCCGCTGATCTTCAACCGTCTGCGCAGCGCGTCCGGGTCGATGTCCAAGCCCCGCACCAGGATCTCCAACCGCCCGACGCCGCGTTCGCGCAACAGCGCGCGCAGCGTCTTCTCGTTGTACTTCCCGTGCTCCAGCACCCGGAACGCGCGAACTCCGCGAGGCGGCGCGTCCCCGGTGAGATAGGCGATTCGCGGGTCGAGCTGCCCGAGCCCGTGCCTGGCGCCGTAGTGCCGGACGAGCCCGGCCCGCACTACCGCGCCGTCCGGATCGATGATCCACTCACCGACCTCGCGCACCGGGCACGCGTCGGACTCCGCGTCGGTGATCGTCCACAGTGGACCTTCCGGGCCGAGCACCGTGGCCCGTCGAGCCACCCCGAACGTCGCGGGCGCACCGACCCACACGCACGCCTCGCGCACCTGACCGGCCAGCGAGACGACCTCGACCTCGCCCGCCCACGGAACGGCCGCGAAATCCAGTCCTGGCGCGCACTTCACCGCCATGTCCCGGCCGCGATAGGTCGCCATGAGATCGCCGAGCGGCGGGATCAAGTCCTCCGGCCGCCACTTCCGCCTACCGGTCCCGTCGCGGCGCGCGGGGTCGGCGAGCACGACGGTGCCCCGGCTCACCGGGCGCAGCGCGTCCGCGCGCAACAACCCAGCGGACGCACCGGCAACCTCGCAGTTGTGCTTGGCCATCGAGATCCGCACATCGTCCACATCGGAGCCGATGCAGCGGTCGGCGACCGCGGCGACCTCGATGAGATCCGCGCCGATCGAACACGTCACGTCGTGGACGTCGCGCCCTTCAAGGCGTCCCGCACGGTGCCGGGCCACCACAGACGCCGTGGCCTGCTGCGCGGCGTCCTCGGTCAGCAGCCACGATCCCGCACCGTCCAATTTGGACTGAGCGCGCCGCCGGAGCACGGCGGTCTCCAGTACGGCGGCGGCGAACCGCTCCCCCGCGATCCGCCGCACCGATGCCACGTCACCGAGTCGCGACGCGGGCGTGAGCGGCAGTTCCGCCGCCGCCCGCAACGCCTCTTCCCCCGCCGAGGACCGGAGAAACCCCACGTCCTCGACCGTGAACCCGTAGCCCACTAGACCGGCTTGCTGCCCGTGATGAGGACGTTGTAGAAAACGTTGCGGGGCACGACCTTCGCCAGCAGGTTCTCGTCCAGCCAGGTCAGCCGCTGCCACGTGCGGTAGGCGAACATCGCCCAGCCGAAGCCCAGCTTCTCGCGCGGGACCGCGGCCTCGAACGTCCGCACCGGCCAGCCGAACAACGCCGCGGCCAGCTCCTCGGTCACCGCGCGCACGTCCGTCGCCCCGGCCGCCCGCGCGGTGCGCTCCAGCTCGTCCGGGTCGAAGGTGTGCAGGTCCACCACGGCTTCCAGGGCGGCGGCGCGGGAGGACTCGTCCAGCTCCTCCTGCGGCCTGCGCCAGCCGTTGAGCGGCGCCAGCTTCGTCAGGTTCGTGGTGGCCCACCACGTGAGCTGACCGAGCTTGCGCGCGTAGAAGTCACCGACCTTGGTCGGCTCGCCCGCGAACACGAAGCGCCCGCCGGGCTTGAGCACCCGCAGGATCTCCTTCATCGCCGCGGGGATGTCCGGGATGTGGTGCAGCACCGCGTGCCCGATGACGAGGTCGAAGCTGTCGTCGTCGTAGGGCAGCGTCTCCGCGTCCGCGACCCGGCCGTCCACGTCGAGCCCGAGCGCTTCGGCGTTGCGCACCGCGACCTCGACCATGCCCGGCGAGAGGTCGGTGACCGAACCGCGCTTGATCACGCCGCCCTGCATCAGGTTCAGCAGGAAGAACCCCGTGCCGCAGCCGAGTTCGAGCGCGTGCTCGTAGGGCCAGTCCTGTTCACCCGCGACCGCGCGGAAGCGGCCGGTCGCGTACGAGATGCAGCGCTCGTCGTAGGAGATCGACCACTTCTCGTCGTAGGTGCCCGCTTCCCAGTCGTGGTAGAGGACATTGGCCAGCTTCGGGTCCTTCCAGGCCGCCTCCACCTCCTCCGCAGACGCGTGCGGGTTCGGCTTGGGATCACTTGCCACTGAAAGTCGCCTTCCCAGGGCCGTTCTCGATGAACGAGCGCATGCCGGACTTCTGGTCCTCGGTGGCGAACAGCGCCGCGAAGAGCTGGGTCTCCAGCCGCAGACCGGAGTTCAGGTCGCCGTCGAGGCCGATGTCCACCGCCGCCTTGGCCGCCGCGAGCGCGCGGGCGGGACCGTTGGCGAACTGCTCGGCCCAGCGGCGCGCGGCCAGGTACACGTCGTCCGGGGCGACGACCTCGTCCAGCATGCCGATGCGCAGCGCCTCGTCCGCCTTCACGAAGCGGCCGGTGTAGATCACGTCCTTGGCCTTGGCCGGGCCGATCAGCCGGGCCAGCCGCTGCG
The DNA here is from genome assembly GCF_024213555.1 of Allokutzneria sp. A3M-2-11 16. GTDB lineage: Bacteria > Actinomycetota > Actinomycetes > Mycobacteriales > Pseudonocardiaceae > Allokutzneria. The sequence continues at coordinate 520,283 of NZ_JANAVO010000001.1, forward strand.
TGCCGCCCGCGCCGGGGATCACGCCGAGCAGCGTCTCCGGCTGGCCGACCTTGGCGTTGTCGCCGCCGATGCGGCGGTCGCAGGTCAGCGCCAGCTCGTAGCCGCCGCCGAGGGCGTAGCCGGTGATCGCCGCGACGGTCGGCTTCGGGATGGCCGCGACCGCGCTCAGCGAGGTGGACAGGCTGCCGCCCCAGTCCAGCATCTCGCCGTAGGTGAGGTCGGCCATCTCCTTGATGTCCGCGCCCGCGGCGAAGACCTTCTCACCGCCGTAGACGATCACCGCGCGGATGTCGGCGCGCTCGGCCGCCTCCTGGGCCGCGGCCCTGATCTCCAGGTGCAGCTGCTGGTTCAAAGCGTTCATCGGCGGACGGTCCAGCCGGATGGTGCCGATCGCGCCGTCGACCTCAAGCCTGACGAACTCGCCCACGCCGAGAACCTCCTCGCTCGCAATACCCGATCCCGGGCCGTCAGCGGCAGGCTACCGCGCGGTAGGACGCACGTCGCGCCTCCGGGTCCCCACACCGGTTCGGCGGTCTTCAAGTACCCCGAACCCCCGCCGCAGCGGTCGCAAACCGCAGCGAACCTCGACGCGCGCGCCGGGTCTGCTGCGGTTGAAGATGTTCTGAGGCGGGGTTGGTAGGACTTGAAGACGCCCCGACCACCGGGCGGAGGATCAGGCGCGGCGCCAGGCGAAGTAGCGGTCGCCGGAGCGCTGCAACGCCAGGTCCTGGCCGAAGGTCTCCGCCAGGTTCCGCTCGGTGAGCACGTCGGTGAGCAGGCCCTGCGCCACGACACCGCCCTCGCGCAGCAGCATCGCGTGGGTGAACCCGGGCGGGATCTCCTCCACGTGGTGGGTCACCAGCACCATCGCGGGCGCGTCCGGGTCCATGGCCAGCGCGGACAGCCGCATCACCAGGTCCTCGCGCCCGCCAAGGTCGAGTCCGGCCGCGGGCTCGTCCATCAGCAGCAGCTCGGGATCGGTCATCAGCGCCCGCGCGATCAGGGTGCGCTTGCGCTCGCCCTCGGACAGCGTGCCGAACGTGCGATCGCCGAGGTGGGCGATGCCCATGGCCTTGAGCAGCTCGTCGGCGCGGTCGGTGTCCATCGAGTCGTACTGCTCGCGCCACCGCCCGAGCACCGCGTAGCCGGCGCTGACCACGAGGTCGCGCACCTGCTCCTCGCCGGGGACGCGCGCGGCGAGCGCGGCCGAGCAGAAACCGATCCGCGGCCGCAGCTCGAAGACGTCGGTGCGGCCGATCTTCTCGCCGAGCACGTTGACCTGGCCGGTGGTCGGGTGCATGTCGGCGCCCGCCAGCTTCAGCAGCGTGGTCTTGCCCGCCCCATTGGGGCCCAGCACCACCCAGCGTTCGTCCAGCTCGACGCGCCAATCGACCTTTCGGAGCAGGGAGGTGCGCGCCCTTCGGACGCCGACACCGTCCATGCGCACCACTAGGTCGGTCACGTCCACCCCGTCGCCCGCGGTGGCCTGCATCGCTGCGCGCTCGGTCACGGGGCCCATTCTTGCGATCCCTCGATCCGGGCCCGCCACCGGCCCTTGATCAGCTCCGGATCGTGGATCATCTTCCCCGTGACAGCCGAGCACGAGCACCCCGTCCTGGCCGGTCGCCCGTTCCCGCTCGGGGCCCACCCCGAGGGTGGTGGCGTCCGGTTCGCCGTGGCGTCCTCCATCGCCGACGCCGTCGAGGTCTGCCTGGTCGAAGATCCGCTTGCGAGATCGAGCATCAGCACAGGCGAGGACGTCCGACTGGTCGAACGACGCGTGGAGCTGACAGAGCGCACCTTCGGCGTCTGGCACGGTTTGGTGCCCGGCGTGACCGATGGCCAGCTCTACGGCTTCCGCGTGCACGGTCCCTACGACCCGACCCGCGGGCTGCGCTGCAATCCGGCGAAGCTGCTGGTCGACCCGTACGCGCGGCGGATCAGCGGCACGCTGACCGACGTCGACGCCGCACTGGGTTATGTCGGTGATCACATGGAGTGGACGCCGTCCGCGGTGGACTCCCTCGGCAGCGTGCCGCTGTCGCGGGTGACCGCGCCCGGTGGGGCGGACACCGGGCCCGCGCCGAACGTGCCGTGGGAAGAGACGGTGATCTACGAGGTCCACGTGAAGGGCTTCACCAAGCTGCACCCCGAGGTGCCGGAGCACCAGCGCGGCACCTACCTCGGCATGGCGCACCCCGCGGTGATCGAGCACCTCCAGCGGCTGGGCGTGACCGCCGTGGAGCTGCTGCCGGTGCACTCCTTCGTCGACGAGCCCGGGCTGACCGCGCAGGGCAGGCACAACTACTGGGGCTACTCCTCGCTCGGTTTCCTCGCCCCGCACGCGGCCTACGCCAGCGAGCCCGGCCGCGAGGTCGAGGAGTTCCGCACGATGGTCGCCGCGCTGCACGCCGCGGGCATCGAGGTGCTGCTCGACGTCGTGTTCAACCACACCTGCGAGGGCGGGCTCGGCGGGCCGACGCTGAGCTTCCGCGGACTGGACGCACCCGCCTACTACCTGCACTCCGCCAACGGTGGCGGCTTCGACCTGACCGGCTGCGGCAACACCCTGGACGCGGGCTCGCCGACGGTGGTGCGGCTGGTCACCGACTCGCTGCGGTACTGGGCGAGCGAGCTGGGCGTCGACGGGTTCCGGTTCGACCTGGCCAGCGTGCTCGGGCGGCCGGGCGGCGGCGGGTTCGACCGCAACGCCGGGCTGCTCACCGCGATCACCACCGATCCGGTGCTGTCGCAGCGCAAGCTGATCGCCGAGCCGTGGGACGCGACCGGCGAGGGCTACCGGGTCGGCGACTTCGGCGTGCAGTGGGCGGAGTGGAACGGGCGCTTCCGGGACACCGTGCGCGATTTCTGGCGCTCGGCGACCGGTGTCGCGGAGTTGGCCTACCGGCTCTCCGGCTCATCCGATCTCTACGACCTCAGCGGGCGCCGTCCGTGGCAGTCGGTCAACTTCGTCACCGCGCACGACGGCTTCACGTTGCGGGACCTGGTGTCCTACAACCACAAGCACAACGAGGCCAACGGTGAGGACGGCCGCGACGGCACCGACGACAACCGCTCGTGGAACTGCGGCGTCGAGGGCGAGACCGACGATCCGGTCGTGCTGGAGCTGCGCGCGCGGCAGGCCCGCAACGTGTTCGCGACGCTCGTGCTGTCCACCGGGACACCGATGCTCACCGCGGGCGACGAGATGTGGCGGACGCAGGGCGGCAACAACAACGCCTACTGCCAGGACAACGAGACGTCCTGGGTGGACTGGGCGCCGACCGGGGCCGCCGAGGCGATGCTGACCTTCGCCAGGCGGGCGATCTCGCTGCGCGCCGAGTGCCCCGCGCTGCGCCAGGCGGAGTTCTTCGACGGCCGCGAGACCCCCAGCGGTGTCCCCGACCTGGTGTGGCTGCACGCCGACGGGCGGGAGATGACCGAGACCGACTGGTTCGACGACTCGCGGCGCACGCTGATGATGTGGATCGACGGCGAGGACTGCCGCGGCCGTTCCCGCCTCGGTGAACCGCTGGAGGACCACTCCTGGCTGCTCGTCCTGCACGCCGGGGACGAGCCCGCGCGGATCAACCTGCCCGTCGACGAGTACGGCCGCTGCTACGAGCCGGTGCTCGACACCACCCGCGCCGACGGCGTCCCCGAGGACGGGGCCCCGCTGCGCGCGGGAAGCCCGATGACGGTGCCCGCGCGGACCTTCCTGGTGCTCAAGGTCCGGGCATAGGGACTTCACTTTCGGCTGAAATGGTTCATGTCAAGCGCCCGACTTGGGCAATCTTGGAGGAATGACCAACAAGATCGTCGGCGGACTCTCCGCCGTGGCCGTCGCGGCCGGTCTCCTGCTCACCGCGGGCACCGCCGAGGCGGCCGTCGACAAGAAGTACATCGGCTCGTACTTCAGCTGGACCGACTGCGAGGCGGACGCGCAGCGGTTCCGCGGCAGCGACGGCGACGCCGAGTGCCTCTACAACTCGTTCCGCGACATGTACGACCTGTACGCCTGGAGCTTCTGAGCACGTCACGGGGCGGGCGGGCCGGAGCCATCGGGTTCCGCGCCCGCCCGTTGCCGTTCAGGCGATGACGGCCCAGGACGGCGGCAGGTGGTCGCTCAAGCTCTCGTCGTCGTGCCCGTCCAGGCGGACCACGAGATGGACCTCCATGCCGAGCGCGGCCACGTAACGGTTGACGGTGTCGATCTCCAACTGGTCGAGGTTCCCGCGTTCCATCTGGCTGATCCGGGACTGGCTGACCCGCATCAGCTCGGCGAGCCGCGCCTGCGTCAGCCCGACGCGCTCACGCAGCTCACCAAGCCGGTAACGCCGCACGCTTCACCTCCTTCCGCTTCGAACCCTTCGGCGCACTTCGAAACCCCGGGTCGAAGTTCTTTCGGATTGTCATAGCGCGAACCGCTTGGCCGATTCCCGCCAAGCGGGGTTTTCGGGCCGATCTTCACCGGATGTCGCGACAAGTTGCCAGGACCGCAAAACAGGCCACATCAGAGTTCCTGTCCAGATACCGGAATCGCTGGTCCACCCAGGTTGACCTATGGCAACATCGCCATGTGATCCGCTCGCTGCTCTGGAACAACCTGCCGCTCGACCAGGCCCGGTTGACCAGCTGTGCGTGTACAAGCACGCGGCGTGGCATGTGATCACGGAGTTCCACCGAGGATCTTTCACGGGAACGGGTATCGCACTCTGAGCTGATCCCTTCCCGCGCCGCGCCGCGTTCCGGTTCTCCCTCTTCACTTTCCTGAACCAGGAGCGCACGCATGACCGTTTCGCTGACCGTGCCGGAGATCCATCCCGCGCTGGACCAGCCGCTGCTGCGGGACTTCATCGCCCCCCGCCGTCCACTGTGGACCGCCAGCGAGCTGCTCGGGCTGACCAAGAACGTGGCCTCGGTGTTCGAGGACCAGCTCGCCGGGCTCCTGGAGTACGTGCCGGACCAGCGCTGGTGGGCGCGCCTGGCGCTGACCGAGGAGATCGAGCTGTGGCTGCTCACCTGGATGCCCGGTCAGGGCACCGAGCCGCACGACCACGGCGGCGCGTCCGGCTCGTTCACGGTGTACCGCGGTGAGCTGCGCGAGGACTACCGATATCCGACCGGTCCGGTCCGCGGCGCCGTGCGGAAGCTGGGCACGGGGGTCGGCTTCGGCCCCGGTCGCGCGCACCAGGTCCGCAACATCGGCACGGCGAACTCCGCGAGCGTGCACGCCTACTCACCGCCACTGCTGCCGACCAACGAGTACCCGAGCCTTGAGGCCTACACGGAGGCGCCGCAGTGACTGTCGACGAGTTCCTGGACGACGCGCGCGCCGAACTCGACCGCCTGGAGCCGGAGAAGGCGTTGGCGGCGCAGCGGGACGGCGCGCTGATCGTCGACATCCGCCCGCACGTCAACCGCGCCGAGGAGGGCGAGATCCCCGGGGCGCTGCCGATCGAGCGCATTCACCTGGAGTGGCGCCTCGATCCCACTGGCAGCCACCGCGTCCCCGAGGTGCGGCCGGACTCGCGGGTGATCGTGGTGTGCAACGAGGGCTACGCGTCCAGCCTGGCCGCGAGGGACCTGCACCGGATCGGCCTGCCCGGCGCGACCGACCTGGTCGGCGGCTTCCGCGCGTGGCGCGCCGCAGGGCTGCCGGTGCAACCCGGTGGCTCTCCGGCCATACCCTGAACTCCTGTAGCACTTCTGTAGCACTTCTCGTCAGAGAGGGCTACATTGGTGGCTATGACGCACACCATCGGACAGCGGGAGCTCCGCAACGAGAACGCGGAGATCATGCGCAGAGTCGAGGCCGGGGAGACCTTCACGGTCACCCGCAACGGCAAGCCCGTGGCGGACCTGGTTCCGCATCGGTCCGAATTGGTGGAACCGGCCCCTCGTCCCACCCTCGGCGCGATCCAGGAAGCCTTCCGGCGACTGGGTCCCATCGACACGGAGCAGTGGTACCGGGACCGCGCCGAGGCGGACGCGGTGTTCGGCGATGACGACCCGCTTGAAGACCCGTGGTCGCGACAGGACCAGAGGACTCGGTGAGCGCACCGCGACGCGCGCTACTGGACACGTCGGTCGTCATTGACCTGGAACGGCTTGATCTCGGCGCGTTCGCCGAGATCAGGCCCTCCGTCAGTGCGGTGACCCTCGCCGAGCTCGCCTACGGGCTCAACACGCCTGATCCGGTGGAGCGGCTGGTCCGCACCGAGCGCTACTACGCCACGCTGGACCAGTTCGAGGTGTTCCCCTTCGACATTCCGGCGGCGAAGCTGTACGGAACCCTGGCGGAGCTGGTCCGGCAGGCGGGTCGCAATCCACGGCCACGCCGACTGGACCTCCAGATCGCCGCCACCGCCGCCGCGCACTCGCTCCCGCTGCTCACCCGCAACCCGGCCGATTTCGCCGATCTCGACCGCCTGCTGGAAGTGGTCCCCCTGTAGGTCCCGCAAAACGGAGAACCGCCGGACTGCCAGTGCGGTCCGGCGGTTCTCCGGCCATTCTCTACGTCGCGAGAACGACCTTGCCCAGCTCGACCGGGGACGCGAGAAGCTCGTGCTTCGGCAGGACGCGAACCGTGTAGCCGGTCGGACCGGCGTAGGGCAGCTCCACCTCGGCGCTGTACTCGCCCGGCGACACCAGCTCCATCGGCACCGAGACCACGTCGCGCAGCTCGTCGGAGTCGTCGACCCGGCCGACGACCGCCTGCACCTCGATCTCCGTGCGGTCCAGTCCGCCGAGCTCCACGCGCGCGGTGACCGTCGCCTTGGAGCCGAGCAGAGGGGCCGCGCTGTTGCCGTTGATGGAGAAGTAGTTCTCCGTGACGCGCACCCCGGACCACGCGGCCTCGAGCCGTGCGCGGTAGGAGGCCAGCTCCTTCGCACCGTTGTAGGCGTACTCACCGACCGCGGTGGCCGAGCGGGCAGCCGGGGCGTAGAGCGTGTCGACGTACTCCTTGACCATGCGGGAGGCCTGCACCTGCGGGCCGAGCGAGGCCAGCGTGTGCCGGACCTTGCCCATCCAGCGGCTCGGCACGCCGTCCTCGCCGCGGTCGTAGAACATCGGCGCGACCTGGGTGCTGATCAGCTCGTAGAGCGCCGTCGCCTCCAGGTCGTCCCGGCGGTTCGGGTCGACGACGCCGTCCGCGGTCGGGATCGCCCAGCCGTTGTCGCCGTCGAACAGCTCGTCCCACCAGCCGTCCTTGATGGACAGGTTGAGGCCGCCGTTGAGCGCCGACTTCATGCCGGAGGTGCCGCACGCCTCCAACGGCCGCAGCGGGTTGTTCAGCCAGACGTCGCAGCCCCAGTACAGGTACTTCGCCATCGACATGCCGTAGTCGGGCAGGAAGACGATGCGGTGGCGCACCTCGGGGTCGTCGGCGAACCGGACGATCTGCTGGATCAGCGCCTTGCCGCCGTCGTCGGCCGGGTGCGACTTGCCCGCGACCACCAGCTGCACTGGGCGCTCCGGGTCCAGCAGCAGCGCGCGCAGCCGCTCCGGATCGCGCAGCATCAGCGTGAGCCGCTTGTATGTCGGCACCCGCCGGGCGAAGCCGATGGTCAGCACACCCGGGTCGAAGACCGAGTCGGTCCAGCCCAGCTCCAGGTTGGAGGCGCCGCGCTGCACCCAGGACGCGCGCAGCCTGCGGCGGATCTCCTGGACGAGGCGTCCGCGCAGCTCCCCGCGCAGCTCCCACAGGCCCGCGTCGGTGACCGGCTCGAAGCCGTGGATGCCGACGCCCTTGTCGACGAGGTCCGGGTCGGACTCGCCGAGCAGCCTGCTCATCTCGGTGGCCGCCCAGGTCGGGCCGTGCACGCCGTTGGTGACCGAGCCGATCGGCACCTCGGTGACGTCGAAGTCCTGCCAGAGGCTGCGGAACATCTCCCGGCTGACCCGGCCGTGCAGCCGCGAGACGCCGTTCGCGCGCTGCCCCAGGCGCAGTCCCATGTGCGCCATGTTGAACAGGCCCGGGTTCTCCTCGGCGCCGAGCGCGATCACGCGGTCGACCGGGACACCGGGCAGCAGGCCGTCTCCGCCCGCACCGAAGTAGTGCCGCACCAGCTCCACCGGGAAGCGGTCGATGCCCGCGGGAACGGGGGTGTGCGTGGTGAACACGGTGCCCGCGCGGACGGTCGACAGCGCCTGGTCGAAGTCGAGGTCACCGGAGGCGACGTACTCGCGGATGCGTTCGAGGCCGAGGAAGCCCGCGTGGCCCTCGTTGGTGTGGAAGATGTCCGGCTGCGCGTGGCCGGTCAGCTCGCAGAACACCCGCACGGCGCGGACGCCGCCGATCCCGGCCAGGATCTCCTGGCGGATGCGGTGGTTCTGGTCGCCGCCGTAGAGCCGGTCGGTGACGCCGCGCAGGTCCTCGTCGTTCTCCTCGACGTCGGAGTCCAGCAGCAGCAACGGAACCCGGCCGACCTGCGCCTTCCACACGCGGGCGCGCAGCACCCGGTCGTCCGGCATGGCCACGTGCACCAGGATCGGCGCGCCGGAGGGCTCGGTCAGCGGCTCCAGCGGCAGGGCGCGCGGGTCGAGCACCGGGTAGTGCTCGATCTGCCAGCCGTCGTGCGACAGCGACTGGCGGAAGTAGCCGGAGCGGTAGAGCAGGCCGACGCCGATCAGCGGGACGCCCAGGTCGGAGGCGGCCTTGAGGTGGTCGCCCGCGAGCACGCCGAGGCCACCGGAGTAGTTGGGCAGCGCCTCGGTGACGCCGAACTCCATCGAGAAGTAGGCGATCGAGGACGGCATGCCCTCGGTCTCCTCCTGGCGCCGCTGGTACCAGCGGCCGGAGTCGAGGTAGCGGTCGAGGTCGTCGGCGATGGCCGCGGTCCGCACGAGGAAGCCCTCGTCGGCCGCGAGCTGCTGGAGTCGGTCCGGTGCGACCTCGGCGAGCAGCCGCAGCGGATCGCCGTCCAGGCGTTCCCACGCCTGGGGATCCACCGAGGCGAAGAGGTCCTGGGTCGGCTGGTGCCACGCCCAGCGGAGGTTGGTCGCCAACCGGCCGAGAGCCGCCAACGGCTCCGGCAGACTGGCACGGACGGTGAACCGGCGCAGTGCTCTCACGCGACCGAACTGTACTTCGCCCCCCGCCCCCGTTGGCAAGATTCCCAGCGAAGCCTGCAAAACGTTGCAGCCGCGGTGTTCGTTCCTCGCGGGGTTCGCCGGTCTTCAAGTACCCCCTACCCCCGCCTCCGCCGTCTTCAACCGCCCCCAACCCCGGAGCCGCCGGAGGGTTGGGGGTGGTTGAAGACCGCTGGGAGGTGGGTTCGCTGTACTTGAAGACCGGCCGACCACCGGGCCGAGGATGGGGGGGGCGCGGGGGGTGGTGGTTTTCCGGGATGGAAAGGTTTCGGCGGGGTCGGCCGGACGGACTCCGCCGTTCGGGTCGAAGCGCGCGCCCGGATTGGACTACGTCTAGGTAACCCGCATCATGGTGCGTGAACGCGGTGATCTCCGGGCACCCCCACTTCGGGCCACCTCCGCCCTGGGGTCGGCTGACTGGATCGAATCAGGCACACTTGCGCCAGGGCACTGACAATCGGACCTGACTACTGCGAGAGGGCGTTGCCGGTGAGCGGTCGGCTCGGTATCGACGATGTCTCCCCAGTCATCTCCTGCGGACGCGATCCGGCGAAAGCCGTTGTGGGGGAACACATCCCGATCCAAGCCACCGTCTGGCGGGAGGGTCACGACGCGGTCGCGGCGACCGTCGCGTGGCGCGGACCGGAAGACCGGGTCGCCCGGCAGACCCGGATGACCCACCTCGGCGGCGGGCTGGACGACTACACCGCCGCGATCGCCCCGGACCACCCCGGCCTGTGGACCTTCCGCGTGGACGCGTGGTCGGACCCGTGGGCGACCTGGCTGCACGCCATCGAGGTCAAGGTGGCCGCCGGGCAGGGCGCCGCGGAGCTGGCCAACGACCTGGAGACCGGCGCGCGGCTGGTGGACCGCGTCTCGCGCAGGCCCGACCGCCGCCACGACCGCGAGCTGCTGACGATCGCCGCCGAGTCACTTCGCGACACCGACCGCCCCGTGGCGGAAAGGATCGCGGTCGCGCTGTCGGAGCCGGTGCGCCGGATCATGCACCAGTACCCTGTGCGCGAACTGGTCACCAAGGGCAAGCCGCAGCGCGTGTGGGTCGATCGCGAGCGCGCGCGGTTCAGCGCCTGGTACGAGCTCTTCCCGCGCTCCACCGGAGGCGTGGACGCCGAGGGCAACCCCGTGCACGGCACCTTCGCCACCGCGTCGAAGGCGTTGGACCGGGTCGCCGCGATGAGCTTCGACGTGGTCTACCTGCCGCCGATCCACCCCATCGGCCGGGAGAACCGCAAGGGGCGCAACAACACCCTGACCCCGGGGCCGACCGACGTCGGCTCGCCGTGGGCGATCGGCGCGGCCGAGGGCGGTCATGACGCCATCCACCCGGACCTGGGCACGATGGAGGACTTCAAGGGCTTCGTCGCGCGCGCAGGCGAGCTCGGCATGGAGGTCGCGCTGGACTTCGCGCTCCAGTGCGCGCCGGACCACCCGTGGGTCGCCGAGCACCCGGAGTGGTTCACGGTGCTGCCCGACGGCACGATCGCCTACGCGGAGAACCCGCCTAAGAAGTACCAGGACATCTACCCGCTGAACTTCGACAGGGACCCCGAAGGGCTCTACGCGGAGACGCTGCGCGTGGTGCTGCACTGGGCCGAGGCGGGCGTGCGGATCTTCCGAGTCGACAACCCGCACACCAAGCCACCGGACTTCTGGAACTGGCTGATCTGGAAGGTCAAGGAGACCCATCCGGACGTGCTGTTCCTGTCCGAGGCGTTCACCCGTCCCGCGCGGATGTTCGGCTTGGCCAAGCGCGGTTTCACGCAGTACTACACGTACTTCACGTGGCGCACTTACAAGCAGGAGATCATCGAGTTCGGCAACGAGCTGGTCGCGCACGCCGACGACGGCACGCCGAACCTGTTCGTCAACACGCCGGACATCCTGCACGCGTCGCTGCAGCACGGCGGGCCCGGCATGTTCGCGGTGCGCGCCGCGCTCGCCGCGACGTTGTCGCCGAGCTGGGGCGTGTACTCCGGCTACGAGCTGTTCGAGCACCAAGCGGTGCGCGAGGGCAGCGAGGAGTACCTCGACTCGGAGAAGTACGAGCTGCGCCCGAGGGACTTCGACGCCGCGCTGCGCGAGGGCCGCTCGCTGGAGCCGTGGCTGCGCAAGCTCAACGAGGTCCGCCGCGCGCGCCCCGCGCTGAGCAGGCTGCGCACGCTGCGCTTCCACCACGTCGACAACGACGCGCTGATCGCCTACTCGAAAACCGATCCGGCCACCGGCGACATCGTCGTGGTCGTGGTGAACCTCGATCCGAACAACGGCCAGGAAGGCACGTTGTGGTTGGACCTACCCCTGCTGGGTATGGACTGGCAGGAGCGGTTCACCGGACGCGACGAGGTCACCGGGGAGACATGGGACTGGGGTCAGGCGAATTTCGTGAGGCTGGAGCCACACCGCGCGGTGGCCCACATCGTGGCGGTCGAACGACGCTAGGGGGTCAGATGTCCGGCTCTGCTGGAGAAGTCAAACCCGATGCGGCACTTGGCCTTGAGGGCATACCGCACACGGGCGAGGGCGTGACCTCCGACGGGCACCTCATAGAACCGCAGGCGGAAGACTTCCGGCACGCGCGCCAGGCCCCCGAGGACGCGGACTGGTTCAAGCGCGCGGTGTTCTACGAGGTGCTGGTGCGCGCGTTCGCCGACTCCAGCAGCGACGGCACCGGCGACCTGCGCGGGCTCGCGTCGCGGATGGACTACCTCCAGTGGCTCGGCGTGGACTGCCTGTGGCTGCCGCCGTTCTACGCGTCGCCGCTGCGCGACGGCGGGTACGACATCAGCGACTTCCGAGCCGTGCTGCCGGACTTCGGCACCGTTGACGACTTCGTCTACGTGCTGGACGAGGCGCACCGGCGCGGTATCCGCGTGATCACCGACCTGGTGCTCAACCACACCTCGGACGCGCACCCGTGGTTCCAGGCCTCGCGCAGCGACCCCGATGGCCCCTACGGCGACTTCTACGTGTGGGGCGACGACGACCAGAAGTACCCGGACGCGCGGATCATCTTCGTCGACACCGAATCGTCGAACTGGACCTACGACCCCGTGCGCGGGCAGTTCTACTGGCACCGCTTCTTCTCCCACCAGCCGGACCTCAACTACGAGAACCCCGAGGTCCAGGAGGCGATGCTGGACGTGCTCCGGTTCTGGCTGGACCTGGGCATCGACGGGTTCCGGCTGGACGCGGTGCCGTACCTGTTCGAGCAGGAGGGCACCAACTGCGAGAACCTGCCGCACACGCACGAGTTCCTGAAGAAGTGCCGCAAGGTCGTCGACGACGAGTTCCCCGGCCGCGTGCTGCTGGCCGAGGCCAACCAGTGGCCGTCGGACGTGGTGGCCTACTTCGGCGATCCCGAGGTCGGCGGCGACGAGTGCCACATGGCCTTCCACTTCCCGTTGATGCCGCGGTTGTTCATGGCGGTGCGGCGGGAGAACCGCTTCCCCATCTCGGAGATCCTGGCGCAGACGCCCGCGATCCCGGCGGGCTGCCAGTGGGGCATCTTCCTCCGCAACCACGACGAGCTCACGTTGGAGATGGTCACCGACGACGAGCGCGACTACATGTACGCGGAGTACGCCAAGGACCCTCGGATGAAGGCCAACATCGGCATCCGCAGGCGCCTGGCCCCGCTGCTGGACAACGACCGCAACCAGCAGGAGCTGTTCAACGCCATGTTGTTGTCGCTGCCGGGTTCGCCGGTGCTCTACTACGGCGACGAGATCGGCATGGGCGACAACATCTGGCTCGGTGACCGGGACGGCGTGCGCACGCCGATGCAGTGGACCCCCGACCGCAACGCGGGTTTCTCCAGCTGCGACCCGAACCGGATCTACCTGCCGGTCAACGCCGACCCGGTGTACGGCTACCAGGCCGTCAACGTCGAGGCGCACCTGAACAACAACTCCTCGCTGCTGCACTGGACCCGCCGGATGATCGAGGTGCGCAAGCAGCACCCCGCGTTCGGGCTCGGTGACTTCACCGAACTGGGCTCGTCCAACCCGAGCATCCTGGCCTACATCCGCACCTACTCCGCGGACGGCGCCGCCGACACCGTGGTGTGCGTCAACAACCTGTCGCGGTTCCCACAACCGGTAGAGCTGCACCTCGGCGAGTTCGAGGGCTGCGTGCCGGTGGAGCTGACGGGCGGCGTGCGCTTCCCCGCGATCGGTGAGCTGCCGTACCTGCTGACGTTGCCGGGCCACGGTTTCTACTGGTTCCAGTTGACCGCCGCCACTGACGAGGGAGAGGCTCCGTGACCTCCTCACCGACCGAGGTGATCACCGAACTCGCCGACGCGCTGCGGGAGTGGCTGCCGACCCAGCGCTGGTTCGCGGGCAAGGACCGCCCGGTCGAATCCGTGCGCCCGGTCCACGCAGTGTCCCTTGTGGACGGTGATCCCGCGCTCCTGCACTCGGTGATCGAAGTGCGCCAGAACGGCAGCGCCGACCGCTACCAGCTGCTGCTGGGCCTGCGGGCGGACCTGCCGGAGCACCTCGGGCACGCCTGGATCGGCACGCGGGCGCAGCTCGCCTGCTACGACGCCACCCAGGACACCGAGCTGACCGGGCTGCTGCTCGACCTCATCGCGCGCGGGGAAACCCATGCCGGGCTGGACTTCCAGCACGAGCCCGGGGCGGAGCTGGAGATCGCACTGAGGAGCAGGCCGGTCGGCGCCGAGCAGTCCAACACCTCACTGGTCTACGGCCACCACTACATCCTCAAGCTGTTCCGCAAGCTGGTGACGGGCACCAACCCCGACCTCACGCTGCACCGCGCGCTGCGGACGCAGCGGTGCGAGCACATCGCGGAACCGCTCGGCGCGATCCAGGGCTCCCTGAACGGCGAAGAGGTCACTTTCGGGATGCTGCAACGCTTCCTGCCCGACGCCGCGGACGGCTGGGCGATGGCGACGGCGAGCGTCCGGGACCTGATGGCCGAGGGCGATCTGCACCCCGACGAGGTCGGCGGCGACTTCGCGGGCGAGGCGCGCAGGCTCGGCCAGGCCGTCGCCGAGGTGCACGCCGACCTGGCCGCGGCACTGGGCAGCGGTTCCGAGGGCAGCGACCTGCTCGACCGCACGGTGGACGCGATGCAGCGGCGGCTGGACGCGGTGCTCGCCTCCGTGCCGGAGCTCGGCGCGCACGAGGCCGGGCTGCGCTCGGCGTTCGACGCCGCCCGCGAGCTGAGCGAACCCATTGCGGTGCAACACATCCACGGTGATCTTCACCTGGGCCAGGTGCTGCGGACGGTGCTCGGGTGGGTGCTGATCGACTTCGAGGGTGAGCCCGCGGCGCCCGCGGCGGAACGGCTTTCGCTGCGCTCACCGCTGCGGGACGTCGCGGGCATGCTGCGGTCGTTCGACTACGCCGCGCACCAGCTGCTCGTCGGCCACCCCGGCGGCTCCGGCGCCGAGGACCAGCTCACCGTGCGCGCGCTGGAGTGGGCTCGGCGCAACCGCGACGCGTTCTGCGACGGCTACGCGGAGAAGGCCGAGGACCCGCGCGAGCACGCGGTGCTGCTCCGGGCGCTGGAGCTGGACAAGGCCGTGTACGAGGTGGCCTACGAACACGGGAACCGGCCGGAATGGCTCGCGGTGCCGTTGTCGTCGATCGCGCGCATCACCGGCTCGTGAATGTTTCTCCAACTCTCAGAATTACCTCAAGTCCCGGCAACAATTGGAGGCCCCACCACGCCGCTCGTTCGCACTGATGATACAAACCGATGCGAAACGAATGGGTCGACAAGGATATTTCGGAGCAGGCCGAAATGAAGGTCGACCAGCGGAGGAAGACATGCCCGGAAAGCTGCGCGCCGCCGCGTGCGCCCTGGCGCTGAGCACCGCGGCCAGCACCCTGATGGCGCCCGAGGCGTCGGCCGGGGAACATTCCCTGTCCGGTTCGTGCAAGGTCAGCGCCTACGTTCTCGCCGAGTTCGAGGTGCGGTACGACACCAAGCGCGACGGCACGGACATCCTTTGGTACTGGTGGGACATCAAGGGCAGCGACGGCAACAAGAACAACGTCGAGTTCTGGCTCAAGCGGGTGGGCGACGACAAGACCATCGACCACTGGAAGTCGGGGGACAACGTCAAGAAGGGCCGCAGCAAGATCACGCCCAACTCGACCGACAAGCACACGAAAACCATCAAGAAGAAAAGCAAGCGGTACTACTACGACCTGAAGATCAAGGTTGACTTCGACATCCGTGACAGCGGTGACCCCCGCTGCACCACCACCCAGGGATCGATCGCCGTCTGAGCCCGCCGCAGCACCGCCCCGGAGCCTCAATGTCATCCACAATGACCAGAATCCGCCGCACGGCAACAGCCGCGGCTCTCGCGATCCTCGCCACGGCCTCTGTGCCGACCATCGCCCAAGCCGCCGAGAACTACCTGTACAACGAGTGCGAGGCGACGCAGACGGCGGGCGACAAGGGCGATCGCTCTGGCAAGATCTCAAGCCCCAGCCCAGGAAGATCGCGTCCGATGACACGGACAAGCGCGTGAGGTGGCCCGTGGAGGGCACGACCGTCTACGTGAAGGCCACGTTCATCTTCGACGATCGCGGCGTCGCCGACGTCTCCTGCACTGCTGTGACCGGCAGCGTCAAGGTCTAGCCAGCCGGTTCGCGGCGAGGCGGACGCCGAGCGCGCCGCGATCCTCGCCCGGCGCACGACCGGATTATCGATTCCGGACTGGGTTCAGCACAGCTCGATGCGCTTGAAGTCCGCGGTCCTGGCCACCTTGAAGCCGCGCGAGTCATCGCCCGGCTTCAAGGTCAGGCACGGACCGACAGCGCTGCTGAACACCGCGAACGCCTTGTACGTCTTCCTCGCGCAGTTGCTGTGCAGGTGGTACGTCTGGGTGACCCAGCCCACCGGCTCCGCGGTGATGAAGATGCACGAGGGCGCGTTCGCCGCGAGCGCGGTCCCGGCCGTGACCACCGGGGCCACCGCGGCGGCGCCGACCACGGCCGCGGTGACGGCGGCGCGTCGCATCAGGGAGGTCATCGTCATGATCCTTTCGTCTTGCAAGGGTGCGGTTGCCACCGCAGCCTCTCCCGAACACCAAGATCAATGCTGACTTTTCGGTCCTGGCCGATGACGCGCGCCGCCCTAAGATGACCGTGCACCGGCGGCACACTGATTACGACTCCTAGCGAACGGGAAGCCCGTACACGTGACCATGCCCGACGCAAGCGCACCCAGCGCGGACGAGATCAACCGGCTACTCGGCGGGGCACACCACGATCCCCACTCGGTGCTCGGCGCCCATTCGCACTCCCGGGGCACAGCGGTCCGGGTGCTCCGGCCGCACGCCGACGAGGTCTTCGTGATCGTCGACGGGGAGCAGCACCGGCTGAACAAGGTGCACCACGGCGGACTGTTCTCAGGTCTGGTGGACGCGCCAGCCGGGGACTACCAGCTGCACGTGCGCTACGGCGACCACGTGGACATCTCCGACGACCCCTATCGCTGGCTGCCGACGCTGGGCGAACTGGACCTGCACCTGATCGGTGAAGGGCGCCACGAACGCCTGTGGGAAGTGCTCGGCGCGCGCCCGCACAGCTACGACACGCCGAGCGGCACGGTCGCGGGAACGGCATTCGCGGTGTGGGCGCCGAACGCGCAGGGCGTGCGGGTGTGCGGCGACTTCGACGGGTGGAGCGGGGCCGCGACACCGATGCGCTCACTCGGCTCCTCCGGCGTGTGGGAGGTCTTCCTCCCCGGCGTGCTCGCGGGCACCAGGTACAAGTTCCGCATCCTCGGCAAGGACGGCAACTGGCACGAGAAGGCCGACCCGATGGCCTTCGCCACCGAGGTCCCGCCGCAGACCGCGTCCGTGGTCACCGAGTCCAACCACGAGTGGACCGACGCGGACTGGCTGAGCACGCGCGAGGCCACCGACTGGTCGACCGCGCCGATGAGCGTCTACGAGGTGCACCTCGGCTCGTGGCGTCCCGGCCTCGGATACCGGGAACTGGCCGAGCAGCTGGCGAACTACGTCGCCGAGACCGGCTTCACCCACGTCGAGCTGCTCCCCGTCGCGGAGCACCCCTTCGGCGGTTCCTGGGGTTACCAGGTCACCTCCTACTACGCGCCGACCGCGCGCTTCGGCTCACCCGACGACTTCCGCTACTTCGTCGACCACCTGCACTCGCGCGGCATCGGCGTGATCGTGGACTGGGTGCCCGCGCACTTCCCCAAGGACTCGTGGGCGCTGGCCCGCTTCGACGGCACACCGCTGTACGAGCACGCCGACCCCCGCCGCGGTGAGCAGCCGGACTGGGGCACGCTCGTGTTCGACTTCGGCCGCAGCGAGGTCCGCAACTTCCTCGTCGCCAACGCGCTGTACTGGCTGGAGGAGTTCCACGTCGACGGGCTGCGGGTGGACGCAGTCGCTTCGATGCTCTACCTGGACTACTCGCGCAACGACGGCGAGTGGTTGCCGAACGTCCACGGTGGACGCGAGAACCTGGACGCGGTGCGGTTCCTGCAGGAGCTGAACGCGACCGTCTACAAGCGACACCCCGGCATCATGATGATCGCCGAGGAGTCCACCGCCTGGCCCGGTGTCACCCGGCCGACCCACCTCGGCGGTCTCGGCTTCGGCTTCAAGTGGAACATGGGCTGGATGCACGACGCGCTGCACTACCTGGCGCGCGAGCCGATCCACCGCTCCTACCACCACAACGAGATGACCTTCTCGCTGATGTACGCGTGGAGCGAGAACTACACGCTGCCGCTGTCGCACGACGAGGTCGTGCACGGCAAGGGCTCGCTGTGGGGCCGGATGCCGGGCGACGACTGGAACAAGGCCGCGAACCTGCGCGCGCTGCTCGCGTACATGTGGGCGCATCCCGGGAAGAAGCTGCTGTTCATGGGCGGCGAGTTCGGTCAGGTCCAGGAGTGGGCGGAGTCCCGCTCGCTCGACTGGCACCTGCTCGGCGAGCGGCTGCACGGCGGGCTCGCGTCCCTCATGGGCGACCTCAACGCGTTCTACCGGTCCGCGCCGGCGATGTACGCGCAGGACACCTCGCCCGAGGGCTTCTCGTGGATCGACGCCAACGACTCCGGCGGCAACGTGCTCAGCTTCGTCCGGCTCGCCGACGACGCCGATCCCGTGGTGTGCGTCGCGAACTTCTCCGGCGGCCCGCACCGGAACTACCGCGTCGGCCTGCCGCAGGGCGGCGTGTGGCGCGAGGCGATCAACACCGACGCGGAGACCTACGGCGGTTCGGGCATCGGCAACATGGGCTCCGTGCGCGCGGAAGCCAAGCCGTGGCACGGCCGCACCCATTCCGCCGTGCTGCAGCTCCCCCCGGCGGGCGTGCTGCTGCTGACCCCGGACGTGCTCGCGGTCCCCGACACCCCGGACCTCGACGCGGCCCCGGAACTCTTGGAAAGCGGCGAGTAGCCACCTGATCCGTTGGACTGGGCTGCGCTGTGCGCGGTGATGCGGAAAGCTGGACGGATGGGCTTGTTCGGCAGCAGAGCGATTCGCCGTGCCCTGTGCGGGCTCGGCGCGGTCTGCGTGCTCGTCGCCTGCACGAATCCTGTTCCCGGCGAACCGATCGCGCGCGTCGGGATCACCAAGGAGACCGTGAATCCCGCGTTCATCAACGGAACCGACGGCGGCGAGATCGACCAGCTCGCCGCGACGGTGGTCACCGACGTGCAGCAGTACTGGCGCGAGAACTTCGAGCCCACGTACGGCAGACCGTGGCAACCGATCAACGGCTTCTACTCCGTGGACAGCAACGACCAGGCGGGCAAACCACCGCCGTGCACCTCGCACACCAGTGAGCTCGAAGGCAACGCGCTGTACTGCGCGAGCGTGGACTCCGTGGTGTGGGACCGCGCTGCGCTGTTCCCTGTGATCAACACGAAGTACTCGGGCGCCGCGGTGCTGCTGGTGCTGGCGCACGAGATCGGGCACGCGGTGCACCACCGCGCGGGCATCGGCGCGGAAGAGCTGCGCAAGCAGCCGGAGCGCTACCCCACGATCCTCACGGAGGCTATGGCCGACTGCTTCGCCGGAGCGACACTGCGGTGGGCGGTGGAGGGCAAGGCACCGCACCTGCGCGTCACACAGTCCGATGTGGACACTGCGATGGGCGTGCTGATGGTGCTGCGTGATCCGGTGGACACGGTGGACGTCGACGAAGCCACGCACGGCAACGCCTTCGATCGCGCGTCCGCGCTCCAGGACGGGTACGCGGAGGGACCGCGCCGCTGCGCCGGGATGACGGTGCAGAACCGCAGGTTCACGGTCAGCGAGAGCGCGGTGACCAGGCCGGCGCGCGGCTACCAGCAGTCGGTGGACGCGATCAGCGCCGGGCTGGACCGGTGGTTTGGCGCGCTGGTCCGGCGCAACGGCGGACAGTGGAGCAAGCCCGGCACCGGCTCCGGGGCCAGCTGCGGTGGCCAAGGGCCCGCGTCGTTCTGCGTGGCGGAGCACGCCATCCGGCTCGACGGCCGGGGCGAACCGCAGCGATTGCACGAGCAGATCGGCGATTACTCGATCGGCGCCCTGCTGGCGGCCAGGTACGGCTTGGCGGCGATGGCCGCGCTCGGCCGCGGCGTTGACGGAGCCGGGGCGGGGCGGGACGCGCTCTGCCTCGCCGGGGCCTACACCGACGCGGCCTCTCGCGGGGCCGACGGCAGCGCGACGCTCGCGCCGGGCGATCTGGACGAGGCCGTCCAGGTGCTGCTCGGCTACGACTACGGCTCGCGCGATGTCGCGGGTGCCGGGATCGCCTCCGGCTTCGACCGGATCGCGGCGTTCCGGGCCGGGGTCCTCGGCGGCGCGAAGACCTGCGGCATCGGCTGAGCCCGCGCGGAATCAGTTTCAGTTTCGTATTTCTCACCTGCCCCTTTAAGGCACGGTCAAAACACTCTTCAAACCCCTTGTCTGCACGTTGACCCACTTTTTCGGGACACATAGCCTTTCCCTGTCGGTCGATCGTGAATCGATTTACCAAATTATGCGGAGAATGGGACACCGATGATCAAGGCAGCGAGACTGGCATGCGCGGCGGGGGCTGCCGCCGCACTCCTCGCGGGAATCACCCCCAGCGCCGCCGCAGCGGACAGCGAGGCCCGTTCCGGGACCACCGCACAGTCCAGAAACGGCCTGACGTGCACCAACACGTGGTTCAACACCTCGGGCGGCACCGACTGCAAGGGCACGAGCGCGGCCAGCAAGGAGCAGCTGTGGCGCCTGCGGGTCGCCTGCTCGTTCCAGCCCGACCACACCGGTATCTGGCAGTCGGGCCCCGGCAGCGACCGATTCGAGTGCCGCAGCAGCGTGCAGAGCACCAGCGTCGAATTCGGCTGATTCCAAGAATGCTTCCGGGGCACTGATCCCGGATTGCGACGGGTGGGTTCCGCGCTGTGCAGGGCGGCGCGGAACCCACCCGGCCCCCCGCGCGTACACGCGAGTCGGCGAGTATGCGGTCGGCACACCGCAACGGCCAGGTACGGTTTGGCGGCGATGGCCGCTGTTCGGCCGAATCCGCGGTGGGCGAAGGAGTACGCACGTGCTGATGGGGGCGGCTCGACAAGGGGCGGTGCGGGTCACGGCGCTGCTGGCGGCGCTGCTGCTGGCCGCGGGCTGCACAACGGTGATCAGGGGTGAGGCCAAGCGCGTCGGCGCGGTCGTCGACCCCGGCAGCGCGGCTGGGCTGAAGGTCACCGAGGGCCCCAGCGGCCCGCGCGCGGGCGTGGCCGACGCCCAGGTCACAGTGGACAACGCCGACAACGGCGAGATGGACCGGCTGGCCATCAACGCGGTCAGCGACGTGCAGAAGTACTGGGCCGAGCAGTTCCCGACCCACTTCGGCAAGCCCTACGAACCGCTGCGCCGGCTCGCGTCCTGGGACTCCGGCGGCAAGAACATGGTGCTGTGCCGCAGCAACACCGCCGGCGTGGAGAACGCGTTCTTCTGCCCCTCCGAGGACCTGATCGCCTGGGACCGGGGCGGCCTGCTGCCGATGCTGAGCAACAACTACGGCTCGATGGCCGTGGTCGCGGTGCTGGCGCACGAGGTCGGCCACGCCGTAGGCCACCGCAGCGGCATCACCAAGCTCGGCATGCCGACGATCATCGCCGAGCAGCAGGCGGACTGCTTCACCGGCGCCTTCTTCCGGCACGTCGCCGAGGGCAAGGCCGAGCACTTCGAGATCTCCACCGGCGAGGGGCTGAGCAAGGTCCTCGGCGCCATGTTCGCGCTGCGCGACCAGGTCGGGGCCTCGTTCACCAAGCGCGGCGCGCACGGCAACGCCTTCGACCGGGTCACCGCCTTCCAGTTCGGCTTCGGCCAGGGCCCGAAGCGCTGCGCCGCCATGGACGTCAAGGACATCAACGCGCGGGTCACCGAGTACAGCTTCGCCAAGCAGGACGACAACAAGGGCAACCTGCCGGTCAACGAGCAGACCGTGAAGGCGATCGTGGAGAACCTCCAGGCGGTGCACAAGGACACCGGTGCCGCCCCGCCGGAGGTCAGCTTCACCGGCGCCTGCGCCACCGCCGGGTCCGCCGCCACGTACTGCGAGGGCAGCAACACCGTGGGGCTGAACATGGAACGGCTGGCCCAGCTCGGCAAGGCGCCCGCGAAACAGGAACGGGCGCGGGCGATCGGTGACTTCGCGGCGTTCGGCGAGATCGCCTCGCGCTACGTGCTCTCCGTGCAGAAGGCCGTCGGGATGAAGCTCTCCGGTGAGGTCGCCGGGCTGCGCACCGCGTGCATGGTCGGCAACTGGGCGGGCAGCCTGTTGCAGCGCCCGGTCGGCGGCCGCAACCCTATCGGCACCCTGCGGATCTCCCCCGGTGACCTGGACGAGGCGGTCACCCAGCTGCTCACGGAGAACACGCTGATGGCCGCGGACGTCGACGGCAAGCCGGTGCCCTCGGGCTTCGCCCGGGTCGAGGCGTTCCACGTCGGCTTCCTCGACGGGATCTCCGCCTGCACCGAGGACTTCCGCTAGCCCCACGGGGTCGGGCGGTCTTCAAGTACCGCGACCCCCCCTCGGCACCACCGCAAACCGCCGCTAACCCCCTCTCGAGCTGTGGGGGTTAGCGGCGGTTTGCGACCGTTGTAGGTGGGGTGCGCTGGTCTTGAAGACCGCGCAGCCCGGTCAGAACAGCGCGCTGGCCAGGTTGCGGCGCGCGAGCATGACCCGCTGGTCGTCCGCGGGGAACAGCTCGAACAGGTCGACGAGGTGCTGCCGCACGCGGTTGCGGTCCTCGTCCGCGGTGCGGCGCACGGCCGCGATCAGCCGGGCGAACGCCTCGTCGACCAGCTGCACGGCGATCTCCGCGTCGGCGGCGGCGAGCTGGGCGTCGACGTCGTCGGGGTTCGCGTCCGCCTTCTCGATCGCACCCGAGTCGGCCTGCTCGGCGCGCGCGGTGAAGCGCACCTGCGCCAGCGCGGCCTTGGCGTCCTCGTTGCCGGGCTCCGCGGAGAGGATCTGCTCGTAGGCGGCCTCGGCCGCGGCGTAGTCGCCCTTCTCGAAGGCGTCCTCGGCGGCAGTGAACCGGGGGTCCTCCGGCAGCTCGGCCTCGTCGGCGGCGCCACCACCGGCGGCTGCGCGCTCCTCGGCGGCCTTGATGCCGGGCAGGCGGTCCCGCAGGGCTTGGACCAGGGAGGCGATCCACTGGCGCAGCTGCGCTTCCGGCTGCAGCCCCGGGACGCCGTCGAGCACCTGGCCGCCCGCGATGGCCACGGTCATCGGCACCGACTGCACGCCGAACGCCTGCGCGATGCGCGGGTTGGCGTCGATGTCCACGCTGGCCAGGATCCAGGTCCCGCCGCTCTCCGCGGACAGCCGCCGCAGGATCGGGGACAGCTGCTGGCTCTCCTCGCTCCAGCTCGCGTGCAGGTCCACCACGACCGGCACCTCGAGGGAGCGTTCGAGCACGTCCTGCTGGAAGGTCGTCTCGCTGACCTCGACGACCCACTCACCGGAGGTCGCGGGCGCCGCACCGGGTGCGGCGGGCGCGGCGGCGGGACGGCTCTGCTGGCGGGCGGTGGCCTCCGCCCGCGCCTTGACCGCCGAAAGATCCACGGCACCGGCGAGCGCGGCGGAGAGGGCGGCGTTCTGGCGTCGATCTGGCCTCGTCACGCCCTCCATCCTGACACGCCGCCGACAGCGCCGGGGACCCAGCACCCGGCCCCGACCCAGCCGCGTGCGGAGGGGCAGATCCACTCCGCGACGACCAGCGCGTCGGCCCGCAACCGGCGCAGCGGGCGGTTGTGCACCGGCTCGTGGTGCGCGATCCGGTTCCGCAGCTCGTGCAGCCCGGCGACCTTGTCGTGCACGTCCTTGCGCATGCCGTTCAGGTGGGGGAACGCACCGCGCAGGCACGGCAGCCACAACGTCCGCTCGTACCTCGCGGCGAGCAGGTACCGCCAGAACCCGAACGACAGCTCGGCGACCACGCGTCCAGGGGTCTCGACCCGCCCGTTCCTGGCGATCCTGACCTGGGCGGCAGCGATGTCCTTCCGCGCCTTCTCGGTCAGCAGCTGTTCGAGCGGGACGTACCAGTCGGCTCGGCCGGTCCAGTCCGCGAGCGCGGAGTGCATCGCGTTGCGCACCAGCACTTCGACGTGGCCGAGCGTTCTCCAGAAGGCCGCGGCGATCTGGGAGTTCCGCTCGTAGAGCGCCAGCGCCGCCGCGAGGTCTCCCCTGTTCGCGGCGCGGTAGGGGGCCAGTCGCTCCGCCGAGAAGCGCTTCTCCAGCAGCTCGTTCAGCGTGGGGTTTGTCATGGCTGGGCGACTCCGGTAGAGTCTTTGACGAAGACCCCGGTCGCCCCTATCCCTCGGGATATGCCGCCGGGGTTCCGTATTTTCCGGGGCGCCACGCCGCCGTTGTTGATCATCGGGACGACTCCGGTAGAGTCTTTGACGAAGACCCCGGTCGCCTCTGTCCTTCGGGATATGCCGCCGGGGTTCCGTACTTTCCGGGGCGCTTCTCCGCCGCCGTTGCTCATCGGGGCTCCTTCGCGTGACGTGTCCGATGTGGACTCGTCACGCTAGCGCCACCCCCTGACACTCACCGTTGAGCGACGTTTTGCCATGGTGGCAAAGGAAATCAGCCGACGAAGCCGTGGATGTCATCGATCTCGGAACCGGAGTCGAAGGTCTCGCCGGTGACCGCACCGCCCTCGTCGGAGTCGTAGTCGATCGCGATCCGCCACCGGCCGTCGTTCTTGCGGCAGAACGCGTGGAAGCGCCCGTGGAACACCCGCTCCTCGCCCCCCAGCCGGTAGACACCGCGTTCGCTGGCGAGGTCAGGAGCGAACGCCGCGAATCACGTCACAAGGTGCAGAGTCATGCGGTTGTTGTGGAAGACAGGGTTGCCCGCGTACAACGTTCGCGCGATCGGGAGCATCAGCTCCTCGAAGCGCCGCGTCGCTTCTTCGCCGATCGCGAGCCACGGCAGGGTCGCGCCGTCGTCGGTGCGCTCCTCGCACCACGCGCGCAACTGCCTGCCCGCTGCGGTGAGCGCTCCGCCCTCGATCAGCCCGCGCTCGGTGAGCCGATCGATCGCCGCGTGCCACTCCTGCTCCGACCAACTCCGGAACCCGAGCATGGCCTCCTCGGTCACCGCGTGGTCGGCCGCGTAGATCGCCAATCCCTCGCACGGGTCCAGGCCCGCGGCGACCAGGGTGGCGTTGTGCCCGTCACCCCTGGACTCGCGCAGGATCGTGGTCGCGTGCCACAGCGCCAGGTGCGGCTGGTCCGGCCAGGGCAGCGCGGCGTTCGCGGCGGCGAGGGGACGGCCGACGATCGGCGCCGCCGCGGCGGCCGCACGCCCCAGCTCGGCCAGTTCGGCGATCTCCGGCCCGGCCAGGAACTCCGCACCGAGCAGGCGCCGCAGCGCGCCGTCCACCCCGGCCAGCCGGGTGGCCAGGAACGTCTCCGCGTCGGCGAGCGCCCAGGCGTCCGGCAGCGCCCTGTGCACCATTCGCGGAGGGAAGTTGTAGAAGGTGGCGATCACCAGTTCCGGGCTCGCCTCGCCGAAAGGCGCCGCGCGCTGGGCGAAGTAGCCCATCCAGCCGCCCTTGCAGCCGAGCCCGTCGGCCGCGGCCCGCGACTCCGGCGTGAAGTAGGTCGGCACGTGGTAGTTCTCGAACAGCGACCACAGCCTGCGCGCCGCCGCACGGCGCTCCTCGACGGTTCCGATGCTCAGCACCCCTCGACCATCCCACCCAGCGGGACGACGAGGAGCGTGGCGCCGGTCACATCTCCCGGAGGTGTTCCTCCACGCGTTCCACCTTCGCGGTGAGCTGACCGGTGTAGCCCGGCCGGATGTCGGCCTTGAGGACCAGGCTCACCCTCGGCCCGTGCTGCTGCACCGCCTCCACCGCGCGGCGCACCACGTCCATCACCTCGTCCCAGCTCTCCCCCTCGATCGATGTGAACATGGCGCCGGTCTCGTTGGGCAGACCGGATTCGCGCACCACCCGGACCGCGTCGGCCACCGCCGCGCTGACGCTGCTGGACTCCCCGCCGAGCGGGCTCACACTGAACGACACGAGCATGACTGCGCTCTACCTTACTCCCGAACAATCCGCTACCGACCAGTAAAGCGCTGCTAGCGTGACTTTCCATGACAGGCCGATCTTTGCCGTTCGACCCCATCGAGCGCGCCGCCGAACTGTGGGCCGAGCGCATCGGCCCGGCGGAGACGATGGCCGCCGTCACCAGCGTGATGCGCGTCCAGCAGATCGTTCAGTCCGCTGTGGACGGCGCGCTCCGTCCGCACAAGCTGACCTTCGCCCGCTACGAGGCGCTGGTGCTGCTGACCTTCTCCCGACAGGGCAGCCTGCCGATGCGGGTGATGGGCGAGCGGTTGCAGCTGCACCCGACCAGCGTGACCAACATCGTCGACCGGCTGGAGGCCGACGGGCTGGTGGTGCGCGCGCCGCACCCGACCGACCGGCGCACCACGCTGGTCGCGATCACCGATGACGGCCGGACGCGGATGAAGGCGGCGACCGAGGCGGTCACGGACGCGAACTTCGGCCTGGCCGGGCTGACCTCGCGGCAGACCGAGCAGCTGACCGAGTTGCTGGCCAAGGTGCGCAAGGCCACCGGCGACTTCGCGGGCTAGCGCCCGTGTCCTACAAGTGGCCCCCAACGCCCTGATGCCCCGCGCCCTCCCCCGCCACATCACCCGCGCAGCCCAAAATCCCGTTTCGTACTCTTGTCGGGATTTTGGAGCGCTCTTTTTCCCGTTATGAGTACGAAACGGGGTTCTCTAGACGGCGCCCGCGGGGGTTGGGGTGTGCGGGCGGGTGGGGTGCATGGGCTGAGTTTACTTGGTGGGCGGAGTGCGGGCGGGGGCTTGCAGGACCCGGGCTAGACGCGGACGGGTTCCATGCGGCCGGTGCGCGAGGCCCAGCGCTCGAACCACACGGTGGCGGCGGGCGGGATCGAGGCGACCAGCGCCCACACCAGGGTCCGGTTGTCCCAGCCGAGCGGCTTGCGCACCAGGAAGGCCACGAGCACGTAGATCATGAACAGCCCGCCGTGCACCGGGCCGAAGATCTTCACGCCGAGATCGGTCACCTCGAGCACGTGCTCGAAGAGCATGCCGATGAGCAGCCCGATCCACGAGCACGCCTCCGCGATCGCGATGAGCCGGAATCTGCCTGCCGGGGTGGACAGCACGGGCGCTCCCTCAAACCTGGACGAATCGACCAGGCCAGTGTGGAGCGTGCCCTGGATCACCGAGCGCCCGGGACGGTCCCAGGACCCCCAGGGGTCAGGAGCCGCAGGGTGCGGGTGGGAGGGCGGTGGGGGTGGTCCCCCAGGTCGGCGTCTGCTCGGTGAGCGTGTACGTGAGCACCTGGCCGCGCGAGAGCTGCTCCCAGTCGACCCACACCTTGTCGTGCTGCCGGGCGCCGAGCCGCGCGGAGCTGACGAACTGGTTCTTCGCCGAGTCCACTCCGGGCGCCGCGATCACCAACGGCCTGCCGTTCTCCAGCTGGATGCTGGCGACGGGGAACCGCGGCTTGCTCAGCACGAGCTGGCCGGTGCCGTTGACCGCCGGGTACATGCCGAGCGCGCTGAACACGTACCACGCGGACATGGTGCCGAGGTCGTCGTTGCCGGTGACTCCGTTGGGGGCGTTGGTGAACAGCGTCTGCGCGGCCCTGGTCACGGTCGAGGTCTTCCACGGCTGCCCGATGAGCGTGTACATCCACGGCGCGTGCAGGTCGGGCTCGTTGTTGGGGTTGTAGCGGAACTGGTTGTAGTACGCGTAGGGCCCGACGACCCACTCCTTGCGCACGGCCTCGGTGTGGTTGGCGAGGAGCTTGTCGTAGGCGAAGAAGGTGTCCAGCCGCTTCGCGGTCTCCTCCTTGCCGCCCATGGCTTTAAGCGCGCCACTGACGTCCTGTTGCACGAGCCACTGGTACTGCCACGCGGCGCCCTCGTGGAAGCCGTGGTCGGAAGTGGGCGTGTAGGGCTTGCCGGGGTCGCTGTACCAAGCACCGCCGAGCACCTTGGGGCGCGGGAAGCCGGTGAAGCCGCGATCGGCGACCGTGGGGTCCCAAACGTTGCGCCAGGACTGGCCGCGCTTGCGCAACGCGGAAGCTTCCGCGGACGCACCGAGCGCTCCGGCCATGATGGACAGAGAACAGTCAGCCAGCGCGTACTCCATGGTCGCGGAGCCACCGTGGTGCTGGTCGATGTCCATGCCCTTCTTGGGCTTGCGCTTGTCGTACTCGACGAAGCCGTTGGCGAGGTAGTTCGGGTTGCCCGCGCGCCCCTCGAACTGCGAAGCGGCCGGAGGGACACCGTTCGCGTTCTGCAGCAACGCGTTCAGCGCCTCGCGCTCCTTGCCCTTAAAGGCGCCGAATCGCCACAGGTCGACCATGTAGGGCGTAACGGGGTCGCCGGTCATCGTGTTCGTCTCGAAGCTCGCGTAGGCCCACCGGGGCAGCCAGCCGCCTTGTTGGTGCACGGCGAGCAACGACTGTGCGATGTCCTTCGCGCGCGACGGCCAGAACATGGCGACGAGCTGATTCTGCGTCCTATAGGTGTCCCACAGCGAGTAGTACTCGTAGTAGGTCCAACCGTGCGCTGTGTGGATCTTGTCGTCGAATCCGCGATAGCGGCCGTCGTGGTCGTTGCCGGTCAACGGCTGCAACAACACGTGGTAGAGCGCCGTGTAGAAGACCACGAGGTCGTCACGACTCCCGCCGCCGACGCGCACGCGGGACAGCTCGGCCCGCCACGCCCGCTCCGCACGCGCGCGCAGCTCGTCGAAGCCGAGTGGAGCGCCGTCGCGTCGCAGACCCTCTGCGGCCAAGTTCTTCCGCGCACCCTCAATGTCCACATGGGACACAGCAGTGGTCGCGGTGACGGACTTCCCTTGAAGAGCACCGAAGTTGAGCCACGCACCGCGCAGCCCCGCGCTGCCGGACGACTCGCGACTACCGGGCTGACCACCCTGCGGACTCCACGTGCCGAAGGCGGAGAACGGCTGGTCGAACTTCATGGTGAACCACGTCGTGTACCTACGGCCCCCGCAGAAGCTCAGCGTCTCGATGGCGCCTTCGAGCGTGCGGTCGCCGACGACCTTGACGGAGCTCGACGTGACGCTGTGCTTGTCGTTGGCCTGTCCGAGGTTCACGAACACGTTGGCGTTACTGGGATCGGTGAAGGTGTAGCGCTCAGCGCCGGTGCGCGTGGACGCGGTCGTCTCGGCGTCGATGCCGCCGTAACTGGTGAGCCTGGTCTTGTAGTAGCCCGCAGTGCCGACCTCGCCCGCGTGCGTGTACTGCGCGCCGTAGCGGTGGTGGTCGAAGGTCGCGGGCACGGTCGTGTCGAAGGCGTGCTGCGAGCCGGGACCGACCGAGCCGGTGGTCGGCAGCACGGAGAGGACGCCGCCCTGCTCCCAGCACCCGGCGCCCGAAAGGAACAGGTGACCGAAGCCGTGGATTTTCGGGTCGTCGTAGCGCCAACCGGAGTAATGCGAACCGATGGGGCTGATCTGCGTCTTGCCGAATGGCATCGAGGCGCCGGGGAAGGTGTTGCCATCGTCCTTGGAACCGATGAACGTGTTCACCAGGCCCACCGGATCAGCATCGGAAAGCCCCGGACCTGCGGCAGCCTCAGGGGCAACGGAGGAGGTCAGCACCACTGTCACGACGAACGCGGCCAGCAATCGCCCGGCACGAGGAAATCGGAACGCGGACATGCGGCAGCCTCCCGAGCTGACAACGTCGTCACATTCTCATCCAACGTATGGCGAGCAAACAAAGCGGTCAACAGCGCCGGACGGACAAGTCGCAGGACATTTTCACTTGAGGCAATCGGCAGCCCCGGCGAGCCGTCCACTACTGTTGACGGCATGTCGGTGGTGAAGGAGCGGCGCCGGGCGACCCGGCGCAACCGCATGGTGGGCGCGGGACTGGTGATCGTGCTCTTCTACGCCACGCTCGCGTTCCTGTTCACAAGGGGCAAATAGGCGCTGGGTGTGCGGCCGGTCAGGCTGCGCACCTCGCGCGAGAGGTGGGCCTGGTCGGCGAAGCCCGCCGCGACGGCCAGATCGGCCAGTCCACCGTGCGTTTCCAGGCGCAGAGTCCGTTGCAGCCGAAGGATTCGGTGCAGCGCCTTCGGGCCGAAGCCCACCGCCGCGACCACGCGCCGCCGCAGCTGGCGGTCGGTGATCCCGAGATCCAGCTCCGCCAGGGAACCCGCGCCCGCGTCCAGTTCCGTCACGAGCGCGTGGACCAGCGGATCGACCTCGCCGAAGCGCGGCAGCCGCTCGCGGAGCGCCCGTTCCAACGCGGCTCCGACCGGGCCCGTCGAAGCTTCGTCCAGCAACCGCGAGGCGGATGACGAGCCCCACAGCAGCGACAGGTCGGTCGTGGTGTTCCGGAGTTCGTGCGGCGCGAGGTCACCGAGCAGCAGCTGGGCCGCGCCGGGGCGCAGGCGCACGGCGACGTTCTGGCTACCGCCGTCCGCGTCCACATCGCGCCACTCCGTGTCCGGACCGACGACGCTCAGCCGACCGTCCGCCCAGAGCAGGTCGACGCAGCCGTCCGGGATCACGCGCTGCCGGTGCCGCGCGCCGAGGACCCGGCTGCCCCAGAGGCACCGGACGTGCTCGGCGAGCGCGGGGTGCGGCGCCCACTCGCGATAGTCCGAAGACATGTGACTACGGTAACGCGCCTGACCGACAGTGCCGTTAATTATTCACCAGATCGCGCACGTGGAAGTGGAATTCCCCAATTACCAGTGAAAGTTGCACACGCACGAAAAAAGGCGCCCACACGGGGCGCCGAAGGCGATGGGTGCGGGTCGGGCCGATCCCGCCGCCATTCTTGACCGGCCCGACCCGCAGCCTGTTCCCGCAGTGCACAGCGTGCAACGGGAGCCTGAGGGAGAACTTCGCACTTACGGATTTACGAAGTGCTTGTTCATGAAAGCGAACCTAGTACACGAACCCGCGTTAGCGGTAGCCCCCACCGCGAGTTGTAAGCCGCTCGCACAACATCACACCGGTGACGCATGCCCGTGTAATCGATTCCGTCCACCTTTCCGCGCTTATGGCGGACAAAAGCGTATAGGTTTAGACCATTTGCAACCCAATAGGCCGAACGGCCCAGGCGCGCCACCGCGCCCGGGCCGTCGCGGGTCAGCCCGCCGCGATGCTGAACACGTGCACCGCGCCCTTGCCGGTCAGCGCGGAGGGCAGCGTCACGCTGCGCACGCGCTTGGCCGGGTCGAGTGCGATCGGCGCTGTGCCGTACAGGTGGACGCCGATGTGGTGCGAGGTCCCGCTCGTGGTGTTGCGGTAGGGCATGCGGAGCACGATGCGGTTGCCGTACTCCAGCGGGTCGGCTCCGGAGCCACCGCGGGCCCAGTCGGTGAAGCCGAGCTCACCGGTGGTGGACGTGCCATCTGTGTAGTTCACAGTGACCGCGCCCACGGCCTTCCCGTTGGTGGCGGTGCCGAGGAAGGACAGCTTCGTGGCACCGGCCGGGCTGTCGATGTTCACCGTCTGCCCGTTGGCGAAGACGTTGTCCAGCTCTCCTGGCGCCGTGCCGGGCCAGTAGTGCGTGACACCGTCGACGGTGACCGGGCGACCGCCTTCGATCCCGCCCGCCGCGAGCGCGTCTCTGGAGAAGCTGTAGCCGAAGCCGTCCAGGTTGCCGACGGACTGCTGGCTGTCCAGGGATGTGCCCACGTTGTTGAACGACGCGCGCAGGCTGCCCGGTTGGGCCACCAACACGGTGATCGCCGAGTTCGACAGCACTGTGCCGTCCGGCGCGGTGAAGGTCACCGGGATGCGGTAGGTGCCCTCGGCCGTGCCCTGGGCGACCGTGACCGTCGCGAGCTGGCTGGCCTTCCCGCTCGCGGGCACGGTCAGCTCCCCTGATGCCGGACTGACGCTCAGTCCGACCGGCGGAGAACCGGTGTGGAACCGCACCTTCGCGCCCTTGCCGGAGAAGTCCTGCGCTCCGATGCGCGTCTCCCCCTTGGCTCCCGCGGCCACTACGACGCGCGCTGGGTCGAGGAAGCCGCGCTGGCCGTTCTCCCCGTCACGGAAGGACGGCGGGGCTGAGTCGGCCGCGGTGCCCCATGTGCCCTGCGGCGTCGCGGAGAGCGCGAACTCCACCGTGCCACCACGCTCCACAAAGGACTCAGGAAGCCAGGTGTGGTCGGTCGCGGCGCCGTTGTACTTCACGCCGGTGACGTAGGGGACCTTCGTGCCCGCGCCGGGCGCCTTGATGACGAGTTTCTGGCCAGTGGGCCGCGAAATCACGACCTCTTCGAACAGCGGGCTGTTCAGCACCAGCTCCGCGCGGCCGGGGATGACCGGGTACATGCCCATCGCGGCGAAGACGTACCACGAGGACATCTGCCCCAGGTCGTCGTTGCCCATCAACCCGTTCTCCTTGGGGCCGAACAGGTCGTTGACCGCGCGGCGCGTGACCTCCTGCGTCTTGTGGGGCGCTCCGGCGAAGTTGTAGAACCACAGTGAGTGCATGATCGGCTCGTTGCCGAGGAACGCGTGCGGCTCCTTCGGCCCCGCGTTGAGCTTCTTGAAGAAGAAGTCCAACCGCTTCACGGCCTCACCGTTGCCGCCCATCGCGTCGAAGAGACCGCGTGCGTTGTACGGCACCATCCACGTGTACTGCGCGGAGTTGCCCTCCACCCAGCCATCGGGGCTCGCCGGGTTGAACGGCTCGACGAAAGCCCCGTCGGCGTTGCGGTTCTGGATGTAGCCGGACGCGGGGTTGAAGACGTTCTGCCAGTACTGCGCGCGCCGCATGAACTGCGTGTAGACGGTGCTGTCGCCCAGCCTGCGGGCGAGGTCGGCGATCGCGAAGTCCGCGCTCGTGTACTCAAGCGTGGTCGCGGGCGGACCCCAGACTCCCTTGGCACCGTTGGCGATGTAGCCCAACCGTTGGTAGTCCTCAAGTCCCGGCCGTTCCACGTAGCCCTGGGTCGGTTGTGTCGCACCGCGGAGCATCAGCAGCAGTGCCTTGCGGGCGTCGAAGTCCTTGGCACCAAAGGCATACGCGCTGGCGACCATGATGTGGTACGGGTCGCCGTTCATCACGCCGGTGTAGCTGTTGGCGACCGTCCAGCGGTCCCAGGAGCCGCCCTGCTCGGCGAAGGCGATCATCGACCTGGTGATGTCCGATGTCTCCTTGGGCGCGAGCATCGCCAGCAGCTGCATCTCCGAGCGGTAGATGTCCCAGCCGGAGAGGTTGGTGTAGATCGCGCGCCCCGGGTCCACGCGGTGTATCCGTCCGTCGAACCCGATGTAGCGGCCGTCCGCGTCGGAGAAGACGTTGGGCTGCACGAAAACGTGGTACAGGGAGGAGTAGAAGGTCGTGCGCTCCGCGTCGGTCCCGCCCTTGACCTTGATCGTGTTCAGCCGCTCGTTCCACGCGGCGCGGGCGGCATCGGAGATCTGCTCGAAGGAGCGGTTCCCGTTCTCCGCGGCGAGGTTGCCCTTGGCGCCGTCCACCGACACGAAGGACAGGCCGAGCTTGACGTTCACCGGCTTGCCGTCGTCGGCGAAGGTGACGAACCCGCCGGAACCCGGCCCGGACACGGTGGTGTCCTCGCCGCGGTGCTGCTCCTGCGCGGCGGGCCCGTCGGCGATCCTGGTGCCGATCTTCGGCTTGGAACCGCCGCGCTCCAGGGTGCGACCGGGCGTGACGGAACCGTCCTTCCAAGTGCCGATCGAGGCGAACGGCCGGTCGAACTTGGCGTGGAAGTACACCCGGTACTTGTTCATCTTCGCGCCGCAGAACCGGCCGCTGGTCGCCCAGCCGCTGATCTCGTCCGCGCCGAGGGAGATCTCGGCGTCGTCGGCGCCCATGATCGAGCCGGAGGTGTTGACCAGCAGGGTCGCCGGGCGGTTGGCGGGGAAGGTGAACCGGCCCGCGCCGCTGCGCTGGGTCACCGTCAGGTCCACCTTGGCGCCGGAGTCGAGCTGGACGCCGTAGTAGCCGGGGGTGGCCTTCTCGTTGGCGTGCGAGAACCCGGAGACGTAGCGGTCCGGGTCGACCGCGGGCGAGGTGGTGACCTCGCCGACGAACGGCATGAACGGGACGTCCTGGTAGGTCGAGCAGCCCGCTCCGGAGAGATGGGTGAGGCTGAAGCCCTTGATCCGGTTGTCCTCGTAGAAGTAGCCGCCGTGCTGGTGCTTCACGGTGTCCGGGCTCCACTGGACCATGCCGAAGGGCACGTCGGCTCCGGGGAAGGTGTTGCCCGCGCCACCGCCGGTGCCGTGGTCGGGCCCGCCGGGCTTGGTGCCGACGAAGGGGTTGACCCAGCGGGCCAGGTCCTCGTGAGCCGGCTCGGCTGTGGCTGTGGCTGTCGTGGTCGTGAGCGGAGCGAGTACCACGGCTAACGCGGTCGTCAGGGCTGCCGGGACGCGCCAGCGGCGCCGACCGGCGGGGGAACTCCTCTTCAAGGCCCTTCGCCTCCTGGGTTCGGCATCGTTGCCAGAAGCTGCGGGCCTGACAACCTTGTCGGTTCTTCACCGACTGGCAGGCTCCGCGGTCAACACCCTTCGGAGGGTGTGTGGTTCGCGTCAAGAGCCGTCCGGGCGGTCTATCTCGGCGAGGTCACGAAATGGGCCGAATGCCGTAACACCGCAAGGTCATTCGAGCTGTCGACCGCACCGATCCAGAGGCCGTCAGCGCGTTGCTCCGGTCGTGACAACTTCGGCCAAGCCTGTTGACAAGCCGCTCGGGCGGCATGTTCCATTCGCCCCGATGACAACGTTGTCTGGATCCGGGTCACGCCGCGTACGACGCGCCACGATGAGCGACGTCGCGCGGCTGGCCGGCGTGAGCATCAAGACGGTCTCGCGCGTGGTCAACGACGAGCCGGGCGTGCACCCGGCCACCGCGGAACGCGTGCTGGCCGCCATCGAGCGGCTCGGTTTCCGGCGCAACCTGTCCGCGCGCAACCTGCGCCGCGGCTCCTCGACCGGCACCCTCGGCGTGATCCTGGAGGACGTCGGGAACCCCTTCTACTCGGTGCTCACCCGCGCCGTGGAAGAAGTCGCGCGCACTCAGGGGCGCCAGGTGCTGACGGGCTCCTCCGACGAGGACCCGGGCCGCGAACGCGAACTGGCACTGGAGTTCTGCGCGCGCCGGGTGGACGGGCTGATCGTGGTGCCCGCGGGCATGCAGCACGGCTACCTCGTCCCGGAGATGCAGGCCGGGATGCCGGTGGTGTTCGTGGACCGCCCGGCGGGCGACGTCGTCGCGGACACCGTGCTCGTCGACAATATCGGCGGTACCGCCGACGCGGTCAAACACCTTGCGGCGCAAGGACATCAGCGGATCGCGTTCTTCGGCGACGCCCCGGACATCTTCACCGCGAGCGAGCGGCTGCGCGGGTTCCGCGAGGGCTGCGCGCGCTCCGGGGTCCGCTACGGCGAAGACCTGGTGTTCATGGGGCCGCACACCGAGACCCGGGTCGCGGCGCTGCTCGACCGCGTGCTCGGCGGCCCCGATCCGGCGACCGCGGTGGTCAGCGGCAACAACCGGATCACCGTGCACATGCTGCGCGCGCTCTACCACCGCCCGGCGCGGCCCGCGCTGGTCGGCTTCGACGACTTCGAGCTGGCCGACCTGCTGAACCCGCCGATCTCGGTGGTGCAGCACGACGCGGCGATGCTCGGGCGGGCGGCGGCCGAACTGCTGTTCGCACGGCTCGAAGGTGACAGTTCGCCGCCACGCCGGGTTGTTCTGCCGACCCGCTTGGTGGCTAGAGGATCAGGGGAGGTAAGTCCGTGAAGCCTGCTCGCAGGGCTGAACCGTTGGCGCTGAAGCCTGTGACGCTCGCGGCCAACCAGCCGGACCGGTTCTACCGGGGCGGTGCCGCGATCGCCGAGCTGCGGGGCGCCGCGGACGCGGCCGAGTGGGGCCCGGAGGACTGGGTCGCCTCGATCACCACGCTCTTCGCGCAGTCCCGTGCCGGGCTCAGCACCCTGCCGGACGGAACACTGCTGCGCGACGCGGTCAGCGCCGACCCCGCCGCCTGGGTCGGGGCCGACCACGCGAAGGTGCTCGGGGACGACATCGCCCTGCTGGTGAAGCTGCTCGACGCGGGCCAGCGGCTGCCGGTGCACGTGCACCCGTCCAACTCCTTCGCCCGCAGCCACCTCGGCTGCCGCCACGGCAAGACCGAGGCGTGGGTGATCGTCGGGACCAGCGGCCCCAACCCCACCGTCTACGCGGGTTTCCGCGATGACGTGGACGCGGCGACGGTCGAGAACTGGGTGTCCACTCAGGACTCCGACGCGATGCTCGCCGCGCTGAACCCGATCCCGGTCAAGCCGGGCGACACCGTGTTCGTGCCCGCCGGGCTGCCGCACGCGATCGGCGAGGGCGTGTTCATCGTCGAGCTCCAGCAGCCGACCGACTTCTCGGTCCTGTTGGAGTGGACGGGTTTCGCCGAGCCCGGCGATCCGAGCGCGCACCTGGCGATCGGCTGGGAGACCGCGTTGACCTGCGTCGACCGCGACGGTTGGGGCACCCGGGTCGAGGACCTGGTGCTGCGCACCGCTGACCGGCGATCGCCGGTGGTGCCGCTGTTCACCGACCAGGCCGCGTCGTTCTTCCGGGCCGAGCGCATCCACGCCGACTCCGCAGTGGACCTCGACCCCGGTTTCTCCGTACTGGTCGCCTTGGAGGGCAACGGAACCCTGCGCACCGAGCACGGTGGCGCGGTACCGGTGAAGCGCGGCGACACGCTCGTCGTACCGCACTCGGCCGGTTCGTCCCAAGTGGACGGTGGGCTGGTCGTGGTGCGCTGCCGCCCGCCCGCCCCGGAGAACGTGGAGGCGAGCTAGGCATGCCACTGCTGGAAGCACACAACATCACCAAGAACTACGGTTCGGTCGAGGCGCTGCGCGGTGCGTCGTTCTCCGTCGACGCCGGTGAGGTCGTCGCGCTGATCGGTGACAACGGCGCGGGCAAGTCCACTCTGGTCAAGTGCCTCGTCGGGGCTGAGCAGCCGACCTCGGGCGAGATCGTGCTGGACGGCAAGCGGGTCAGCTTCGACTCGCCGACCACCGCGCGCCGGATGGGCATCGAGACGGTGTTCCAGGACCTCGCGGTCGCCCCGGACCTCGACCCGGCGGCGAACCTGTTCCTGGGCCGGGAGATCAAGCGCAAGGGCCTGCTCGGCGCGCTCGGCATGCTGGACAAGGCGGAGATGCGCAAGCAGGCCGCCGAGCGGTTCACCACCTTCGGTGTGACGCTGCAAAGCCTCGACGTGCCGATCGGATCGCTCTCCGGCGGCCAGCGGCAGAGCGTCGCGGTGGCCCGCGCGGTCGCGTGGGCGAGCAAGGTCGTCTTCATGGACGAGCCGACCGCGGCGCTGGGCGTCGTACAGCGCGAACGGGTGCTCGAAGTCATCAAACGCGTACGGGACAACGGGATCGCGGTCGTGCTGATCACGCACAACATGCCGGAGGTGCAGGCCGTCGCCGACCGCGTCGAGGTGCTGCGCCTTGGCAAGCGCGTCGCGCGGCTGACCGACGCGGACATGAGCCTGGAGAACCTGGTCGGCGCCATGACCGGTGCACTGAACCAGGAGGAGGCGGCATGAGTCAGTCCACTTTGGACTACGAGTCCACCGTCAACACCGAGCAGCAGAGCCTCGGCAAGCGCCTGTTCTCCGCGAACACGCTGTGGACCGGCCTGGTCCTGCTGGTGCTCTACGCGGTGTTCAGCATCATGCGCCCGGACGCGTTCCTCACCCTGTTCACCTTCCAGACGCTGCTGATCGAAGCGGCCGTGCTGCTGGTGCTCACCGTCGGCATGACGTTCGTGATCATCACCTCCGGGATCGACCTGTCGGTCGGTTCGGTGCTGGTCTTCGCCGGAGTCGTTGGCGCGCAGGTGATGGAGGGCATGAGCCCGGGCGGCGACGCCACCGGCGCGGGCGCGGGGGTGATCGCGGTCGGCCTGCTGGCCACCGTGGCCGCCGGGGCCGCGTGGGGCCTGCTCAACGGGCTGTTGATCGCCAAGGCCAAGATCCCGCCACTGATCGTCACCCTCGGCTCCTTCGGCGCGGCGCTCGGCGCGGCCCAGCTGCTCACCGGCGGCTCGGACGTGCGGACGGTGCCCGCGCAGCTGCGCGACTGGCTGGGTTTCGGCCAGACCGCGGGCGTGCCGCACATGGTGATCCTGGCGGCCGTGGTCGCGCTGCACGGCGCGTGGCTGCTGCGGACGACGAGGTTCGGCCGCAACAACTACGCGATCGGCTCCAACGCGGAGGCGGCGCGGCGCGTGGGTATCAACGTGACCGGGCACCTGGTCGCGACCTACGCCTACGTCGGCGCGCTCGCCGGGCTCGCCGGGTTCATGTCGCTGGCCTACTTCGGCACGACCACGATCTCCGGTCACTCCACCGACAACCTGAACGCGATCGCCGCCGTGGTGATCGGCGGGACCAGCCTCTTCGGCGGGGTCGGGACGGTGCTCGGCTCGGTGATCGGCGTGTTCATCCCGGCCGTGCTGACGAAGGGCTTCGTGGTGATCGGGGTGCAGCCGTACTGGCAGCCGATCGCGGTCAGCATCGTGCTCGTCGCCGCCGTCTGGCTGGACCAGGTGCGGCGGAGAGCGCGCAACAGCAGGTAGCAGCACAACGAAGTGCGAGAAGGTGGGACTCTCAATGCCGCTCAACAAGAACGTGGTCCGGATCGGCGCCGCCGTCGCCGCGACCCTGGTGCTCGCCGCCTGCGGCGGGGGCAAGATCGGTGAGTCCGGTGGCGGTGGGACCGCGCCGAACAACAAGAAGCTGACGCTCATCACGGGCGTGAAGGCGGAGCCGTTCTACATCTCGATGCGCTGCGGCGCCGAGGCGGAGGCGAAGAAGTCCGGTTACGAGCTCAGCACGCAGGAGCCGGACAAGTTCGAGGCCAGCCTCCAGTCGCCGATCGTCACCGGTGTGCTGTCCACCAAGCCCGCGGGCGTGCTCATCGCGCCGACGGACAACAAGGCCCTGGCCGCGCCGATGAAGCAGCTCACCGGCGCGGGCATCAGGGTCGTCGAGGTGGACACCGCGCTGGAGGACAGGTCCGTCGCGCAGTCCTCGATCTCCTCCAACAACGAGCAGGGTGGCCAGCTGGCCGCGCAGACCCTGGCCAAGCTCGTCGGCACCGGGACGGGTTCGGTCCTGGTGCTCAACACCAAGGCGGGCACCTCCACCACCGACGCCAGGGCGAAGGGCTTCGAGGCGGAGATCGCGAAGTACCCGAACCTGAAGTACCTGGGCCAGCAGTACACCGACAACGAGCCCGCCATCGCCGCGCAGCGCGTCTCGGCGGCGCTGTCGGCGAACCCGGACCTGGTCGGCGTGTTCGCCACCAACCTCAACTCCGGTGAGGGCGCGGCGACCTCGCTGCGCAACGCGAACAAGCAGGGCGCGGTCAAGCTGGTCGGCTTCGACGCCAGCCCCAAGCAGGTCGACGACCTGCGAAACGGCGGCGTCCAGGCGCTCATCGCGCAGGACCCGGCGACGATCGGCACCAAGGGCGTCCAGCAGGCCATCGCGGCGATCGAGGGCAAGCCGGTCACCCGCGACATCGCCACCGACCTGGTCGCGCTGACCAAGGAGGACATGCAGTCGAAGTCCCAGTACTTCTACAAGCAGTCCTGCTGACCCAGGTTCGGGCGTCTTCAAGTACCACCAACCCCGCCCCGGACGGTCGCAAACCACAGCAAACCCCTGTGGTCGCGACCGCCCGGGGCGAGACCTTTCCCGGTCAGGGGAGCAGCGTGAACGCCGGAGCGTGCCGCGGCCGGACGACGTTGAAATGTCGGCGGTCCAGGGTCGCGATCGTGGTGGCGTCGAACCGCTCGGCCACCGCGATCACTGACGCGTCGGCTGTTCCGAGCGGGAGGTTCGAGTACTTCTCAACCAGGTCCGCCACGCGGTTCAGATCGTCCGACGTCAGCGAAACCAAGGTGTACAGCCCATCTGCGACGTCTCGCAGGAACCCCACTTCAGCCCGGACTCCTTCATCGCGACGAGTACCACGCGTGGACAGCATGCATACAGCTCCCCAAACCTCCAACCCTCAACCTCTTCAGCGCGGACTGAGAGACCCAATGCGGCTTTGGTTACGTCTGACGAAACGAATGCCACATTGGGTACGCACCCCGCTGGGAGGGGAGCGGGGAGGATGGGGACGTCGCCGGGGGTTACGTGGTGGCAGGAGTCGACTCGCTAACGAGTGATGCTCTTTCCACCGAAAAGGCGATCACGAGCACCGAACGGCTTACTACGCTCGCCTGCGTGCACCGACTGCTGGCGGCGGCTGATGACGCAACGGGTGACTTAGTCGCCATTCTGGGTACGGCGACGGCCGCCGTGGCCGTGGCGATCATCGGTTACGCGGTGTGGCGGGTGCGCCGCTCCGCGCTCGACGGCGGGGAGCGCTCGCTGCTCGACGGCATGCGGATGACCGCGCAGGCGCAGGACCTCAAGCAGAAGGCCAAGCGCAAGCAGCGGGAGCTGGCCGAGGACCCGCACGTCGACCAGGGCTGGCTCGGCCTGCTCGCGGACAAGGCCGAGGTCACCGCGAAGCAGGTCGACGAACACCTCCAGCGCCAGCACGCCGCCCTGACCAGGGCCCGCACCAGCTTCTGGGCCTCGACCCTGGCGGGCGCGGTCGGGCTGGTGCTCGTCTTCCTCGGCCTGTTCCTGGCCATCGACGACGTCCCCAACCAGGGGCTGGTCACCGCGCTGGCCGGCGCGGTCCCCTCGGTCTTCGCCGGGTTGCTGTACGTGATCTCGGCGCTGGCCGCGCGAGAGGCGGCCGACCAGTTCGAGAAGCTGTGCGTGAACGTCCGCCGCACCGAGCTGATCCGCGAGACCCTGCGGCTGAGCACGCAGCTCGCCGACCCGTGGCGGCGCGAGCGGGTGCACGCGGTGGTCGCCTTGCAGACCGTGTTCCCCGACGCCTCGCCCGCCGAGGTGATCCGCCTCCTCGGCGAGCACCACGACGAGGCGCCCACTCCCCCGCCGCCGCGGCCCGAGCCGGAAGCCGAGACCTCGCTGGAGCTCTCCGACCGCGGATAGTCCACAGTGGACGGCCATTGAGGTGGCCAAACGTCTGCCCTTTGGGACGTATTCTTTCACCGCCGCCGTCCATACGCTCACCTGCGATCACTCGGTCCCAGGGGAGTTCCAAGCATGCGAAGAACGCGGTTTTTGCAAGGCGCCGTGGCGTTGAGCCTGTCGGCGAGCCTGTTGGCCACCTCCGTGCAGCCAGTGCACGCGGCGGCCCCCGTAGCCATCGACCAGACGCGATTGTCCGACGCGCTGTTCGGCGCCGCCGTGCGCGTCAAGGACCCGGGCGTCGACTACGACAAACGCGTCGTGCTCAGCGCCGAGCTCCTGGACTGGCGGGCGAAGAACCCGAACGCCTCGGCCGACGCGGTCGCCGCGCACGTGACCGGAGTGGAGAAGGTGGTCACCGCCGGGTTCTCCGCAGCCGACGCGCGACGCTCCACCGGCGAGGTGCTCGGCAAGCTCATCCAGCTCGTCTACGGCGCCCCGGGCGTCGAGGCGGGCGGCACCGAGATGGGCAAGCTGCTGGCCTCGATCGCGGTGCGCGACATGGCGCCGGACGTGGTGCCGCTGGACGTCACCCGACGGCTCTCCGGCGCCCAGCAGCTGTTCTCGGTGGACGTCTCCTACGGCCACGCGCAGACCGGGCTGTGGACCGCGGTGCGCAACCGGGCCGCGATCGACGCGACGATCGCCGCCGCGTGGAAGGGCGAGTTCGGCAAGCCCACCACCGAGCAGCCGAACGGGCTCGACCCCAAGTGGGGCTTCGACGACCTGAAGAAGATCGCCAAGCTCAAGGACCTTGTCGACGTCGACAAGCTGGTCGCGGCGAGCAAGCTCGGCACCAAGGAGCTGATGGCCGAGATCGGCACGCAGTTCACCGCGCTGCGCTTCAAGCTCAACGAGGCCAACGGCAAACCCACCGAGCTGGGCAAGACGCTGGAGGAGCTGCTGCGCAAGGCCGGGGTGCCGGACCGGCCCAACAGCGGGGCCAGCGAGGCGGAGATCGCCAAGGCCTTCGAGCTGGAGAAGAAGCGCCGCGAGGTGATCGACCAGGTCAAGGGCGCGCTCGACGTGGTGGTGAGCCTGGTCGGCATGGTGGACAAGAACGTCGCCAAGTACCTGACGACGTTCGTCGCCGCCGCCTACCAGGTGGCCACCGCGGTCAGCACGCTGATCACCGCCGCGTCCACGCTGGCCACCAGCACCGCCATCGGCAGCACCCTGGGCGCGTACGGCGCCATCGCCGGGGCCGCGGTCGGGATCATCATGGCGGCGGTGCAGCTCTTCGGCGGGCTGCTCGGCGGCGGTCCCTCGGTGGAGGAGCAGCTGGCCAAGGCCGTGATCGACGAGATCCGCGCGGGCTTCAAGCAGACCAACGACAACCTGAAGATCGTCGCGGAGCGGATGGACTCGCGGTTCGACCGCATCGACGCCGCGCTCAACACGATCTACAAGGACATGATGAAGGGCTTCGGCGTCGTGGTGGAGCTGCTCCAGCACGCCAACGCGAAGCTGGACACCATCCACGACCAGCTGCTGGTGCTCGCCTCCCGCGCGCAGCAGTTCAACCAGCAGCTCAACCAGCGGCTCTCGGAGATCGCGGGCGAGCCGTTCCTGTCCACCGCCTACACCTTCGTGGACTACGCGGCGAAGAAGCACACGCCGATCCCGTCGTACAACACCGGCGACGGCAGCTACATCACCGCCGTGGACCGCTTCGGTTTCACCGGCTCGACCACCGCGCGCGGCCCGAACTTCGCGTACGGCGGAGCGGGCGGTGACGCGCCGGACGTCGCGCTGGGCGCCAACGGCTCGGCCGGGGCGATCAGCTACCTGGCCAAGCGCGCCGCCTACTACGACATGCCCATCTCCACGCCGGAGCGGCCGGTGGCCAACGCCGACCTGTGGGCCGAGGCAGCCAGGGCCTACACGCTGGTGGCGTTGCAGAACCCGGCGTTCGCCAAGCAGGAGATCGGCGCGGGACAGGTCAGCGCCAACGCCTCGGTGCTGATCGACGAGGGCAAGCGCATCCTCGCCGAGGCGCAGAAGTTCAGCGCTCCCAACGCTTCGGGCCCGGCGACCAACCCGCTGTTCGGCAAGCTGCTCAGCGAGAACACCCGGCTGACCGCGGAGCTGGTCAACAGCTTCAAGGACCTGGAGCG
The DNA here is from genome assembly GCF_024213555.1 of Allokutzneria sp. A3M-2-11 16. Classification (GTDB taxonomy): domain Bacteria; phylum Actinomycetota; class Actinomycetes; order Mycobacteriales; family Pseudonocardiaceae; genus Allokutzneria. Next base: position 563,153 of record NZ_JANAVO010000001.1, read on the forward strand.
GGACCCGTGGGTGATGGACCCGAACCGCCCGTTCAACCTGTTCGGCCCCAACGGCTTCGACGTGGACGTCAACCGGATGGCGGTCGATCCCGCCAATCCCCATTCGAAGCTGCACGGCGTGCCCGACCAGATCGGCCGGTGCGGTGACGGCTGGTACCAGCTGCCGCTGCCCGGATTCCTCAACGGGCGGAACCTGCCGAGGTCGGTGCTCTTCGGGATGTACGTGGAGCCGGGCCGCTTCAAGTCCGCCGGTGCGTGCTGGCTGAACCCGACGCTGTCCGCGCCGCAGACCTCCAGCCACAAGTCGGGTACCCGCAAGGTGTGCGAGCAGCCGCCGGGTGGCGGCAGGCCGATCTGCGAGATCATCGACGTCTACACCAACAACCGCTTCGCGACGGTGGAGGCGGAGTTCGAGGAGTTCGCCGAGATCCCCGGCCGGGGCAGGGTTCTCGCCCGCAGGTCCAAGGGGGCGGGCCACATCGCGCTGTGCACCTGGAAGTCCGACAACGGCCCGAGCCACGCCGTCCCGGGGAGCTGCGCGCAGCTCAACCCCAGTCCGGAGGCCAACATGGCCGGACGGGTCTTCGGCCAGAAGGCCGTGCTGATGACGTTCCCGACCCTCGGGAACATCGAGGCGGGCTCGGTGGCCCTGGAGCGGCGGGGCCGCTACGCGGAGCTGGTGGCGGGCAAGCTGGAGCGCAAGGAGCTGCCGAAGGCCCAGCCGCTTGAGGACAACCTGCGGCTGCTGCGCGCCTACACCGACCTGGGCCTGCCGAGGGCCAAGTTCGGCGACGACACGCTGCACTCCTTGGTCTACGGGGAGAACTCGCTGCCCGCCGAGCCGTCGGTGATCGCCGCGGCCTACCTCCAGGCGTCGCGGGAGATGAAGCCGGGCGAGCCGTGGAACAGCCGTTCCGCGCAGGCCCTGCGACTGGTCGAGTCGGACACCGGCATCTGCGCGCCCGGTCCCGGCGTGCAGACGGAGGACCTGATCGCCAACTGCGTCGTGCAGACGGCGGCGCAACGGAAGGACCGCCTCGCCGGGCGGCTGGAGCTGCACTTCCAGCAGATCAGGAAGAACGAGGTGAAGCAGACGCTGCCGATGGTCGAGGAAGCGCTGCGCAACCTCGAACTGACCGGCGTTCACCTGCGCGCACGCGGGTGATCCAGTCGGCCGCGCCGGTGCTCCCGCTCCCGGCGCGGCCGACCCCGGTCACTGGCGCTGTCACTGACGGAACTGCACGCTCAGGACCGGGTTGTTCTCGAAGCGCTTCCAGTGGAGGTTGTCCGCCTCGTCCGCCGCGCGCAGGCCGACCGTGACCGCGGGCAGCCCCTGCACAGCGGCCTCCTTGATCAGCGGGGTCACGTCGAAGGTGACCGGGCCCGCGGGACACGTGGCGTTGTAGCCCTTCGCAACCGACAACGTCGAGAGCTTGGCCAGCCACTCCGGCTGCTTCTCCCAGGTCGTGGCCTTGTCGACCGGCCCGGTGCGCCACAGCTCGACCGGCTTGGGAGCGCACGACCACGACCAGTTCTCCATGCCGGTGACCGAGGCGGAGTCGATCTCCCGCCCGGCGAGGCCCCTGGTGTCGAAGACGAAGAACGACCGCAACCGGTGTTCGCCCGCGTCGTAGGTGCCCACCTTCGCCGGGCCCGCCGAGTTCCAGTACGACACCTTCGCGAAGCCCGAGTCGACCATCGTCCAGTTCGGCTTCTCGCCGGTGAAGGACAGCTCGACCGCGACGGGCCCCTCCGGAAGGGGCACCTCCACGGCTCCCGGTGTCACGACGTAGCGACCCGGCCGTTGCGCGGCATCGCCGCCCCGGGGCACCCCCACCATCGGCGCACCGGCCGCGAACAGCGCTTGCCCCGCGCCGTCCACGAACTCCAGTCCGCCGTCCCGATCACGGACCGCTACGCCCGCGGTGTCCAGCGCGAAGCGCAGTGGACCCGCCGACGCCGCCTCGACCGTCATTCGCACTCCACTGGCGTGGACGCGAGCGATCACGTCCACGCCCGGTGCGGCCTGCCGGTAGCGGGCCGTGTTCCCGTCCAGCTCCGGCTTCGGCAACGAGCTGGGCCAGCGCACCGCGACGCCGCGATCGGCGTCGCCCAGCCGCAGCAACGGCTGGGCTCCGCCGCCGGAGAGCCGGATCTCGGTCACCGTCGCGCCGGGCGCTGCACCGTCCTTGGCCAGGCGCAGCGTCGTGTCGACCGGGACCCAGCCCGCCGGGGTGCGCACGCGCTCCGGGTGCACGGATCGGGTGGTGGTGAGGGTGCCGCCGGGTTCGGCGACGGTGCGGGTACGGGAGTCCGCGGCCTCGGCCAGCTCGACCGGCTGCCCCGATCGCCGTGCCTCCATCAGCGCCGTCCGCTCCGCGGCGCTGGTGTCGGCGGCCGCGGCGGGTGTGCACGCACACACCAGCACAGCGGTCGCGATCGCCAGGAAACCCTTGCCCCGCAACACAGTCATCCGGTGATTCCGTCCAGGTCGGAAATATGACCACCACAGAACCTAACGACGGACGCGCGTCAAGGGTTAGTACCCGATATGGCGTAACCGGCCTTGGGCAAATGCCAAGCTCGCCACTGCGAATCGCTTTCGGGACTCCACGCACGAGGTCCCCGCTCCGGTGCGGCGGAACCGCGCGCATCCGCAGGTTCGGCGGTCTTCAAGTACCCCGAACCCCTTCCCGCGCGACCGTCAACCCCGGCGAACCCGAGGGTTGGGTGCGGTTAGCGACCTTGAGCGGCGGGGTTTGTAGGACTTGAAGACTGCGTAACCTCACGCGTTGTCGAGCGACGCCACCAGCTCGTCGGCGGCCGTGAAGGGGTCGATCTCCGCGGCCACGACGCGTTTCGCCAGCTGCGCCAAGGCTGTTCCGCCCCGCACGTCGCCGAAGCGCGAGCGCAGCGCCGCCGTGGCGATCGACTCGATCTCGCTCTCCGCGCGCTTGCGACGCCGCTGCTCCAGCACTCCGTGCCCGGCCATCCACTCGTGGTGCGCGTCGATCGCGGCGGCCACCTCGCCGATGCCCTCGGCGCGCGCGGCGACCGTCTTGAGGATCGGCTGGCGCCACATCGCGCCCTGGATCTCCCTGCGCCCCAACGAGATCATGTGCCTCAGCTCGCGAACGGCGCGATCGGCGCCGTCGCGGTCGGCCTTGTTCACCACGAACACGTCGCCGATCTCCAGGATGCCCGCCTTGGCCGCCTGGACGCCGTCACCCATGCCCGGCGCGAGCAGCACGACCGTGGTGTCCGCCAACGCGACCACGTCGATCTCGGACTGCCCGACGCCGACGGTCTCGATCAGCACGACATCGCAGCCCGCCGCGTCGAGCACCCGCAGCGCCTGCGGCGTCGCCCAGGACAGCCCGCCGAGGTGGCCGCGCGTGGCCATGGACCGGATGAACACGTCGGGGTCCAGCGCGTGGTCCTGCATGCGGACGCGGTCGCCCAGCAGCGCTCCGCCGGAGAACGGGGAGGACGGGTCGATGGCGAGGACGCCGACCCGCTGGCCGCGCTTGCGCAGCTCACCGACGAGCGCGGACGTCGTGGTCGACTTGCCCACGCCCGGTGAGCCGGTGAGGCCGATGACCCGCGCCCGCCCGGTGTACGGCGTGAGCGCTGTGGCGACCTCCCGCAGCTGGGGACTGTTGTCCTCCACCAGGGAGATCAGCCGCGCGACCGCCCGCGCCTGGCCGTCGCGCGCACGCGAGACCAGGTCGCGGATGTCTGCGGAACGCGCCACTGTGTCAGATCACTGGGCCTTCGGAACGCGGACGATCAGCGCGTCGCCCTGACCGCCACCGCCACACAGCGCGGCGGCGCCGACGCCACCACCACGGCGCTTCAGCTCCAGGGCCAGGTGCAGCAGGATGCGCGCGCCGGACATGCCGATCGGGTGGCCGAGCGCGATCGCGCCGCCGTTGACGTTGACCTTGTCCTCGGCCAGGCCCAGCTCGCGGGCGGAGACCACGCCGACCGCGGCGAACGCCTCGTTGATCTCGACCAGGTCCAGGTCGGCCGGGTCGATGCCCTCCTTGGCGCAGGCCGCCTTGATCGCGTTGGACGGCTGCTCGTGCAGGCTCGCGTCCGGCCCGGCGACCACGCCGTGCGCGCCGATCTCGGCGATCCAGCTCAGGCCCAGCTCCTCGGCCTTGGCCTTGCTCATCACCACGACCGCGGCGGCGCCGTCGGAGATCTGCGAGGCCGAGCCCGCGGTGATCGTGCCGTCCGCGGCGAAGGCGGGGCGCAGCTTGGCCAGCGTCTCCGCGGTGGTGTCCCCGCGCACGCCCTCGTCGGAGCTGACCAGGATGGGATCGCCCTTGCGCTGCGGCACCGACACCGGGGCGATCTCCTCGGCGAAGATCCCCTTCTCGGCAGCGGCGGCGGCGCGCTGGTGCGAACGCGCGGCGAACTCATCCTGCTCGGCGCGGGTCAGGTGGTAGCGGCCGTTGTGCTTCTCCGTGGAGGCGCCCATCGCGACCTGGTCGAAGGCGCAGAACAGGCCGTCAAGCGACATGTGGTCGGCCATGGTCACGTCGCCGAACTTGTAGCCGGAGCGCGACTTCGGCAGCAGGTGCGGCGCCTGGGTCATCGACTCCTGGCCGCCCGCGACGACGACGTCGAACTCCCCGGCGCGGATCAGCTGGTCCGCGAGCGCGATCGCGTCGATGCCGGAGAGGCAGACCTTGTTGATGGTCAGCGCGGGCACGGTCATCGGGATGCCACCGGCGACCGCGGCCTGGCGGGCGGGGATCTGGCCCGCGCCCGCGGTCAGCACCTGGCCCATGATCACGTACTGCACCTGCTCCGGCGCGACGCCCGCGCGCTCCAGCGCGGCCTTGATGGCGACGCCGCCGAGCTGCGCCCCCGAGAAGTCCTTCAGCGACCCCAGGAGCCGGCCCATCGGGGTGCGGGCGCCCGCGACGATCACGGATCCAGACACGTAGAACCTCCAGCGACGGTGCGGGACTTCCTCGGTGCGAGACGTCTTTGAGCGGACCATACCGCCGGTACTCGATGCAGAAGTTTGTGAGGCGAGGCACAGGCGTGGCCACCCGATGGGCCCTACCCTCCCAGCATGCATTCGGAGCTGCAGTCCTTCGTCACGGCCATCGACCACGTCGGCGTCGCCGTTCCGGACCTCGACACCGCCGTCGCCTTCTACCGCGACACCTTCGGCCTTGAGCTGGCGCACGAGGAGACCAACGAGGAGCAGGGTGTGCGCGAGGCGATGATGCGCGCGCCCGGCGACACCGGCGTCGGCACCGCCGTGCAGCTGCTCGCCCCGTTGAACGCCGAGTCCACGATCGCGAAGTTCCTGGACAAGCGCGGACCGGGCCTCCAGCAGTTGGCGTACCGGGTCAACGACATCGACGCGGCGTGCGCGGCGCTGAAGGCCAACGGCGTGCGCCTGGTCTACGACGCCCCCAAGCGCGGCACCTCCGACAGCCGGGTCAACTTCGTCCACCCCAAGGACGGCGGCGGCGTGCTCATCGAACTGGTCCAGCCCGCCGAGGGCCACTGACCCACCCGTCTTGAGCCATCCCGCTGCTCCGCCCCGCGTCAACCCCGGCCGTCAACCAATCGGCCCGACCCTCATCGAATTCGCTGCGGCGGTTCCCCGGTCTTCAAGTACCCCCAACCCCCGCCGCAGCCGTCTCAAACCGCATCAAACCCCGGGATGACCCCGAGGTATGACGCGGTTTGAGATCTCCGTGGCGGGGGTTCGCTGGTCTTGAAGACGGGTCAACGGCGGGGCAGCAGCAGGATCACCTTGGTGGCGTTGCGTTCGACGGCCGCGCGCGAGTACAGCAGTGGGAAGTACTCGCCCTTGTGCCACGTGGACGCCAGATCGCGGTAGTGCTTGCTCGCCGGGTCACCGGACTGGCCCGGCGTGTTGATCGCGCGCGAGGCGTCCCAGTTGCCCACGTCCAGCACCATGCGGAACGACGCGCCACCGGTCTGCTTGAAGTCCGGCCCGAAGGACGCCGCGTCCGGGGTGTCCGCCGAGCCACCGCGCGGGAACGGGCCCACGTCGACGTTCGGCAGGTGCCCGGACAACGGGTGCTGGAACAGGGTCTGGTGCAGGGTCCCCCACTGCCAGGCGGCCGGGTCCGCGCCGAGGCGCTTCTCCGTGTCCCGCCACGCCGCGGCGAGCGTGTCCACGACGAGCTTGTCCCGCTTCGCCTTGGCGTCCTGGCCGAGCCACCGCTCCGGGTGCTCGATCACGTCGAGCACCACCTCCGGGTCCGGAGCCTGGCCCAGCTGCGCGAGCGCGGGCACGGTCGCGGCGATCACCGCGGCACCGAGGTGCTTCACCCGCCACACCTCGTACAGCGCGGCCGGGCCGGACTTCGCGTCCAGCACGTGGTTCCACCCGCGCAGCGACTGGAGCGCCTTGGCCGCGACCGGATCGGTGCTCGTGACGTCCTTGAGCGCGGCGGTGACCCGGCGGGCCACGACGGAGAGCTGGTCGTTCTGCAACCGCTCGGAGTCCTGGATGCTCAGTTTCTCTTTGCTGCCAAGCACTTCGTGGATGCGCTGGGAGCGGAACGGGTCGGCCCACTCGTAGCCGAGCTTGCGGTCGCGCGGGTAGTCCTCCGGCAGGTTCTCCTCGTTGGCCGTTGCCAGGAAGCCCTTCGCCGGGTTCACCGAACGCGGCAGCTGCTCACCGTCGTAGTAGCCCTCCCACTCGTAGCGGCCGTCGCCGGGCACCGGCAGCAGACCGTCGAAGGCCGGGCGCTTCGGCGCCATCCCGCCGGGCAGCCAGGCGATGTCGCCCTTCGTGTCGGCGTAGACCTGGTTCTCCGGCGGCCCGCCCCAGGTGCGCATGACCTCGCGGAACTGCGCGAGGTTCTTGACCCCCATGTACTTCAGGCTGCCGAGGTACGGAGAGGTGCCGGGCTCGAACCACACGCTGCGCAACGCGTACGACTGGTGCCGGGCCTGGTCGGTGTGCAGCACCACGCCGTGCCGGGTGAAGTTCAGGTCGACCTCGCGGGCCGCCTCGCCCTTGACCGCGATCTTCTCCTTGACCGTGCGCACCGGCTCCCAGGTGTCCTTGAAGCGGTAGCGGCCGTGGTTCGCCGGGTCCAGCTGCTCGACGTAGAGGTCCTCCTGGTCGATCGAGAAGATCGTCAAGCCGAACGCGGCCGTGCCGTTGTGGCCGATGGACACGCCGGGGAGGATCGGCTCGCCCGCGCCGATCACGTCGAGCCCGGGTGCGGACAGGTGCTGGATGTAGCGCCCGGACGGCGCGGGGAGCACCCGGTGCGGGTCGTTGGCCAGCACGGGCCGCCCGGTCTCCGACTTCTTCGCGCCGATCACCCAGTTGTTGCTGCCCTCCTGCTGCTCGGCGGCGTTCAGCTCCAGCTTCTGCCCCTTGAAGGACACCGCCTGCGTGCCGAGCCGGTAGGTGTTGATCACGTCGCCCGCGTTCTCGGTGACCGCGCAGGCATCCAGTCCGTCGGGGACCTTCGTGGTCCACTTCGGCTCCAGGTTGGCGCGCACGCGGTCCGCGTCGAGACCGGCGAGGCACGTGGTCATCGCGCGCATGATCTCGCTGTAGAGGTTGCGGACCAGACCGTGGCTGCGAATGCGCACCACGTCCTCCGGAGCCCACCGCGCCGGTTTGTGGCCGAGCTTGCGGAACTCCTCCGGCAGCGCCTGCGGGTTCTGACCGACCCAGTCCACGTACGCGTTGATGCCGTTCACGAACTCGGTGATGGTCTGCTTCGCCTGCGGGCCGTAGGAGGCCCACTCGCGCTCCATGTCACCGCGGTACAACAGCATTCGCGCCGCGTGGTCCTGTGCGACCCACGCGGGCCCGAAGGACTCCGCGAGCTGTCCGAGGCCGCGTTTGCGCCACAGGTCCATCTGGAACAGACGGTCGCGCGCGGCGTTGAAACCCTGTGCGAGGAAGAGGTCGTCGGAGTTCAGCGCGTAGATGTGCGGCACGCCCCACTTGTCGACGACCATGCGCACGGGCTGATCGAGCCCTCGGACCGCGTAGGTCGTCGGTGTAGCCGCTTGCGCAGGAACCGCGACTGCGGAGACGAGCACCGCCGCGACCAGTAACAAAGCCCGCATGTAGACCCCCTTGGCAGGACTCACAGACTTCATAGCCTCGCGACGGCCCACCAAGAAGGCCATAAAAGGGAATTAAACTTCGGCCCGCAACGCACGCGCGATGAAGGCGACCTCGCGCTCCATCCGGTTGCCGCGCTCTGACCAGTCCGGAGTGTGCCGCGCGACGGAGTGGCGGTAGCTGACCGCGAGACCAAGCAGTTCGGCCGCGCTGTCCACGTCCGCGGCCTCCGGACAGACCGCGACCAGAACGTCCCGGATCTCCTGCACCATTCGGTCGAAGCGCCCGTGCATGGCCTCGCGCACCGCGTCGTGGGTGTCGGACTCGCGCCACAGCAGGTGGCTCAGCAACGGGGAGGAGTCGAGCCGTTCGTCGAGCGCGGCAACGAGGCGGCGCAGGCTCAGCTCGACGTCACCGGGCACCACGACCTCGGCGGCGTCGACCGAGTCCTCCGGCAGGCGCCGCACCAACTCGGCGAGGAGATCGGGTTTGCGTCGGAAGTAGTAGTGGACCAACCCCTTGGGCACACCGGCCAGCTCCGCGATGCGCGAGGTGGGTGTGGCGTCGAAGCCCGACTCGGCGAACAACCGCTCCGCCGCATCGAGGATGCGTTCCCTGGCCGACATCCACCATCCTCACTGATCATCCGCACGCTGGTTGGGCCGTCTTCAAGTACCACGCACCCGGTCTCCGGACGTCTCAAACCACAGCACACCTCCGGGCCCGCCGGGGGTTTGCCGTCGTTTGAGACCGATTCAGCGGGGGTTGGTTGTACTTGAAGACGCCGCAACCCGCCGGGCGCATGCGGGCGCGGGCGGCCCGACGTGCCGCCCGCGCCATGGTTGGGGATCAGTTCCGGCGAATCAGTGCGATCCGGCGAGACCGCTGTGCGCGGCGTTCGCCTCGGGGAGCGCGGCGGCGCCGGCCGCGACGGCCAGGACGCCCACGATCCACGAAGTCCACGCCGCACCCATCAGATCCGCGTATCCCATGGCCCACGGGGCGATGAACACCAGCGCCCCGATCACCATGTGCGTCCACTCGCTCGCCACCGAACCGGGCATCGCGAGGGACCAGAGACCGGCAAGACCCAGCAGAGCGCCGAAAACGATCATCGTCCACATAGCCCGGTCGGTCGTCTCGGACCACATGGGTGTCAGCATCAGCACCACGCCGAGCACGACGGCTGCCCAGTCCTGCCAGCGAGTCCACGCTTTGGCCATCACGCCACCTCCGTACCGCGTCGAACTCCGGCGCTCGCACGCCCTGCCGCGCACGGGCGCCCACTCCCGATGGTGCGCTTGGTTGGCCGCCCGGTCAAGATTGGCGGGGGCAGTTGGCCGCCCGGCAATCGGGGGATTCCGGAGTGCAGTGCCTCACAGCCGAGGCGCTGGATCGATTACCGGCCAGTAACCTCCGGCCCACCTGCGGGTATGAACACCGCTGATATGTACCCGATCACCTGGAGGTCTGCCGTGCAGAAGATCCTCGACGCGATCCTGGCCGACGAGCTCGACGCGCTGGCGTCCCTTCCCGTGCCGGACAGCTATCGGGGCGTCACGGTGCGCAAGAGCGAGCAGGACATGTTCGCGGGCCTGGAGAACCGGGACAAGGACCCGCGCCGCTCGCTGCACGTGGACGAGGTGCCGACGCCGGAGCTGGGCCCGGGCGAGGCCCTGGTGGCCGTGATGGCCAGCGCGATCAACTACAACACCGTCTGGACATCGATCTTCGAACCGCTGTCCACATTCGGCTTCCTGGAGCGCTACGGCCGCACATCGGAGCTCAACGCACGGCACGACCTGCCCTACCACGTGGTCGGCTCCGACCTGGCGGGCGTCGTGCTGCGCACCGGTCCCGGAGTGAACGCGTGGAAGCCCGGCGACGAGGTGGTCGCGCACTGCCTCAACGTCGAACTGGAGCACCCCGACGGACACAGCGACACGATGCTCGACCCGGAGCAGCGGATCTGGGGCTTCGAGACCAACTTCGGCGGCCTGGCCGAACTGGCGCTGGTCAAGGCCAACCAGCTGATGCCCAAGCCGAAGCACCTCAGCTGGGAGGAGGCCGCCAGCCCCGGCCTGGTCAACTCCACCGCCTACCGCCAGCTCGTCTCGCGCAACGGCGCGGACATGAAGCAGGGCGACGTCGTGCTGATCTGGGGCGCTTCCGGGGGCCTCGGCTCCTACGCGACGCAGTTCGCGCTCAACGGCGGCGCCACCCCGGTGTGCGTGGTCTCCAGCCCGGAGAAGGCCGAGATCTGCCGGAAGATGGGCGCCGAACTGGTCATCGACCGCGCCGCCGAGGGCTACAAGTTCTGGAAGGACGAGCACGAGCAGGACCAGCGCGAGTGGAAGCGCTTCGGCGCGAAGATCCGCGAGCTGACCGGCGGCGAGGACCCGGACATCGTCTTCGAGCACCCGGGCCGCGAGACCTTCGGCGCCAGCGTCTACGTGGCCAAGCGCGGTGGCACGATCGTGACCTGCGCCTCCACCTCCGGCTTCAACCACAGCTACGACAACCGTTACCTGTGGATGCACCTGAAGAAGATCGTCGGCTCGCACTTCGCGAACTACCGCGAGGCGTGGGAGGCCAATCGTTTGATCGCCAAGGGCGCGGTGCACCCGACGCTGTCCAGGGTCTACTCGCTCGAGGAGACCGGCCAGGCCGCTTACGACGTGCACCGCAACGCCCACCAGGGCAAGGTCGGCGTGCTGTGCCTGGCTCCGGAGGAGGGGCTCGGTGTTCGCGACACCGAGTTCCGGGCGCGGCACGTCGACTCGATCAACCGTTTCCGGGGTGTGTGAACGCTTTCCCGGCGACTGATCACAGTGGACAGTCGGAAATTCGGCGGGCACACACCGGTGGGGTCTGAAGTTTTCCCCCGAGTACGGGTAGCGTGAAGCCATGGGCCTTGCCGATGACCGCGAGCTCGTGCCGCTGGGGTCAGGCTTCGACATCGTGAAGCGCGGGGGCTACAACCGCGCCCAGGTGGAGGAGCACCTCGAACGGCTCGACTCGGACCTGCGCATCCTCGCCGCGGACCGCGACGCCGCCGTCTCCCAGGCGGCCGATCTCGCGCGCCAGCTGGAAAAGGCGCGTTCGGAGATCGAGGACCTCAAGGGTCAGGTCGACCGGCTGTCCAAGCCGCCGACGACCCTTGAGGGCCTCAGCGAACGGCTGCAGCGAATGCTCCGTCTGGCCCAGGACGAGGCGAGCGAGACAAAAGCGCGCGCCGAGGCCGAGGGCCGGGAGATCAAGGCGAAGGCGGAGAAGGATTCCGCTGCGCTGCGCGTGCGCTACGAGCAGTTGATCACCGAGCTGGACAACCGGCGGGCGGAGATGGAGGCCGAGCACCAGAACGTGCTCGACACCGCGCGCACCGAGGCCAAGCGGATCACCGACGAGGCGGAGCGGGCGCGGCAGGAGGCCGACGCGGCGTCGGCGGCCAAGCGCAAGCAGGTCGAGGAGGACTTCGAGATCGCCATGGCCTCGCGTCGCGCCGAGGCCATGCACGCGCTCGCCGAGACAGAGGCGGCCAGCAAGGCCGAGGCCGACCGCCGGGTCCGCGAGGCGACCGAGGAGGCGAACAAGCGCGTCCTGGACGCGACCGAGGACAGCAAGCGCCGCGTCGCCGAGGCGACCGCGGAGGCGCAGCGCCTCGTCCGCGAGGCGGGCGACGAGAGCAGCCGCAGGCTCTTCGAGGCCACCGAGGAGGCCAAGCGCCGCCGCACCGAGGCGGTCGACGAGGCGGCCAAGCGGATCCGCGAGGCCACCGAGGAGTCCGCGCGCCGCGTCCGCGAGGCGACGGCCGAGGCGCAGCGCCTGGTGCGCGAGGCGACCGAGGAGTCGACCCGCCGCGTGGAGTACGCGACCAAGCGCGTGCAGGAACTGCGCGAGCTGCGGGTGAAGGTGGCGGGCCAGCTCAAGGAGATGGAGGCCCGGCTCGGCACGCTGCGCACGGAGCTGAAGTCGCGGCTGGAGAAGGCCCGCGCCCAGCTCAAGACGCAGCTGGAGGCGGCCCGCACCGACCTGGTCTCGCGCCTGGAGACGATGCGCACCGACCTGGACACGGAGCTGGAGTCGGCGACCGGCAAGGGCGACACCGAGCTGGGCTCGGTGCTCAGCGGGGTCGGCGGCGAGCTCGACTCGGTGCACACGGCCTTCGTCGAGGCCAAGCCGATCCTGGACCAGGCCGAGGACGAGCAGGAGGTGCTGAACAAGCCCGCCCTGCCACCGCAGAAGCCGCAGCAGCCCCAAGGCAAGCAGCCGCCCCAGCCGCCAAAGCAGCAGCCGCCCGCGCAGGGCGTGCCGCCGTCATCGGCCAAGCCGTCCGGCACCGCGCCGCCGCTGGACCAGCCCACGCAGCAGTTCAAACGGCCGATGCCCGCGATGGAGGCACCGACCAACCGCATGGGCCAGCAGACCCAGCAGCAGCGCCCGCCGCAGCAGCCGACCCAGGTGATGCAGAACCAGCAACAGCAGCACAAACCGCAACAGCAGCAGCCACGGCAGCAACCCCCGAAGCAGCAGCAGAAACAACAGCAGCAGAAGTCCTCGGGCAAGCCGCCGCAGCGCCAGCGCTGACGTGTTGTACCCAATGTGGCATTTGTTTCGTCAGACGTAACCAATGCCACATTGGGTACACAATCGCTGGGTCAGGAGAGCCAGTCGAGCAGGACTCCGGCGAACTCGGCGGGGCGTTCGATCGGCGGCAGGTGTCCGCACGCGGGCATGAGCACGAGTTCGGCGTCGGGCAGCAGGTCGAACATCTCCTGGGCGGCGGTGGGCGGGGCGAGCTTGTCCTGCTCCCCCACGACGACCAACGTCGGCACGTCCAGTCCGCGCAACGTGTCCGTGGAATCCGGACGAGCCGCCATTGCCCGCTGGGCCCAGGCGATCCCCTCCGCGGACTGCGCGTCGATCAGCGCGTGTGCGGCGCGCACGGCGCCCGGCCGCAGAGCGTGCGTGCTCGCGCCGAGCAGCCCGTCGAGGACCGCGTCGGCGAGCCAGCCGGTCCCCTCGGCCTCGACGCGCTCGGCCATCGCGAGGCGTCCGGCGCGCTGCTGCTCGGTGTCGGCGACCGCCTTGGTGTCGACGAGGATCAACTTCTCGACCAGCGAAGGTGCTTGGCGCAGCAGGGACATCGCCACGTAGCCGCCCATCGAGATCCCGCCGAGGACCACCCGCTCCAGCCCCAGCGCCTCCAGCTGGGCCAGCACGTCCGCGGCCACGACGTCCAGGCTCGGCACGGGCGCGGTGCCCAGCGGCCGCGCGCCGAGCCCCCGCTGGTCCGGGGTGATCACCGTGAAGTGTGCTTCCAGTGGCGCGCGTATCGCGTCCCACATGCGTGAGTCCAGCGGAAACGCGTGCAGCAGCACCACCGCGGGGCGAATTTCGGTGTCGTCGGCGCTCATGCCTGCCTATCCTGCCCGCGTGACTGAGACTCCACTGTTCGTGCTCACCGGCATCTCCGCGAGCGGCAAGACCACGATCGGCCGCCTGCTCGCGGACTCCTTCCCGCGGAGCGCGTTCGTGGAGGGCGATCTGGTCCGCGAGATGGTGCGCTCCGGCCGCGTGGACATGAGCCCCGAGCCGTCCGAGGACGCGCTCGGCCAGCTGCTGCTGCGCTACCGCCAGGCCGCGACGCTGGCGATGTCCTTCCAGGACGCGGGCTTCGCCACGGTCGCGGAGGACGTGATCATCGGTGATGTGCTGAAGGACTACCTCGACGTGCTGCGCGGGCGCCAGGTGCACCTGGTGGTGCTGGCCCCGACGCCGGAGACGGTGCACGCGCGCGAGGCGGCGCGGAACAAGACCGGCTACGACACGTGGGCGGTGACGGCGCTGAACAAGATCCTGCACGAGCAGACCCCGCGCCTGGGCCTGTGGCTGGACACCTCGGCGCAGACACCCGAGGAGACGGTGGCGGAGATCCTCGCGCGCAGGGCGGAAAGCCTGCTCGCGTGATCGACACCGGCCGCCTGGTACTGCGCAGGCCGACCGCGGCGGACCTCCCGGCGGTGGTGGAGATCCACGCCGATCCGGAGACGAACCGGTTCAACCCGCTCGGCCCGGCCGACGAGGCCCGCGCCACCCGTGACCTGATGTCATGGCTGGCGCACTGGGCGGTGCACGGTTTCGGCTACTGCGCGATCGCCGAGCCCTCGGGGTTCGTCGTCGGCTTCGGCGGTCTGCGCACGCACGTCTTCGATGGCGAGCCGGTGCTGAACCTGTACTACCGCTTCCGCCCGTCGGCGTGGGGCAAGGGCTACGCGCCGGAGATGGCGCGCGCCGTCGTGGACTGGGCGCGGGAGCACCGCCCCGAACCAGTGTTGATCTTCACCAAGTTCGACAACGCCCCCGCGATCCGGGTGGCGGAGAAGATCGGCTTCACCAAGCTGTGCGAGACCGTGCTCGAAGGCGCTCCGGCCGTGGTCTACGGCGCTCAGGAGACGATCTTGACCTGATGCGTCGTCGACGGGCCGTCCCAGGTGCGGGGCAGCGGCGTCGGCACGTCCGGCACGATCGCGGCGACGAGCTGGTCCAGCGCCTCCTCGGCGTAACCGACCAGCAGGTGCTTGCCCCCGGCGACCGGGATCACCTTCGCCTGGGGGATCGCGGCGAACCGCTCGCGGGCCTGCTCCGGCTGGAGGTTGTCGTCGTGCTCCGGCACCAGGCAGTACACCGGTTTGCCCGACTTCGCCCAGGTCTCCAGGTGCTCCGGCTCGCTCCAGCGCAGCGGCGGGGAGATCAGGAACAGCCCCTGCACGAGCGGGTCGCAGCCGTGCACCAGCGCCAGGTCGGTGCCGAAGGACCAGCCGACCAGCCACACGTTCGGCAGGTCGTGGAACTCGGCGTACTCCAGCGCGGCGGCCACGTCGAACCGCTCGCCGACACCGCCGTCGAACTCGCCTTCGCTGCGCCCGGCCTCGCTCGCGGTGCCGCGGGTGTTGAACCGCAGGACCGCGACGTCGGCCAGCGCGGGCAGCCGCCACGCCGCCTTCCGGTAGAGGTGCGAGTCCATCATCCCGCCGTGCGTCGGCAGGGGGTGCAGCAGCACGAGCGTCGCCTTCGGCTCGCCCTCCGGCAGGGACAGCTCGCCGATCAGGTTCAGCCCGTCCGCGGTGTGCAGGGTGATCTGCTCGCGGCGCGCGGGGAGGACGGTGTTCGCCCGGATCTCAGTAGTCATCTCGGCCCCGATCTTGCCACTCGACCGGGCTGCCGCGGGGGCGATGAGCGTCACGACCAGCGCCTGGTCGGTCCCCTCCGGCTCCGCGCCGACCAGCAGCCGTTGTGCCAGTGCCGCCGGTCCGCGCTCGAGCCGTGGTCGTCGGCGGGCCAGGCCACGACGTGCGGCGTTCCCGGGACGATCTCGTGATCGCAACCGGGGCAGCGGTAGTGCTTGGTCGCCTGCGACCCGGCCACGGTGCGCACGAGCCAGTCCCCGTCCGCCCCGCTCTCCGTGCGCGCCCAGCCGACTCCGCCCCCGAGATCGCGGTCGGGGCGCTTGTCGCGGCGGTTGTGGCGAGGCACGGCACGACCCTAGCTCTCGCGGGGGAGGCGGTTGGCCCGCTGGTGGGAGCCGTCACCGCGGCCGTCCGACCAGGGTTGATCCCATCGACAACCCCAGGGGGAAACGAAGATGAAGATCGTCGCAGGAGCACTCGCCGTGCTACTGGCATCCGTGATGACCGCGGGCGCCGCCACGGCCACCGCCACGCCCGCGCCCGCCGAGCCGGAGGGGAGCCTGGTCGGCGCCGCGGGCGGCAAACTGGGCGAGATCTTCGGTCCGCTGGCCGGAGACCCCGTGCGCTTCACCGTGGACGCGAAGGGCACGCCGGGCAAGGTCGGCGGCACCTTCCACGTGCTGCACACCAAGCCGGACGGCGGCGCGTTCGCGGAGTTCTCCGGCAAGGTCGACTGCCTGGTCTCGGCACACGGACAGGCCGTGGTGACCGGGATCGTCGAGCGCGAGGCGCTGCCCGGACTGCCGCCGGGGACCTCGATCATCGGCAAGCGCATCGGTCTGTCGGTGGACGACCGTGGCAGGCACGGCGACCGCATCGGCTGGAGCTGGTTCACCGGCGGCTTCGTGAGCACCCTGCCGTGCACCAGCACCGTCCCGTTCTTCACCACCACAACCGGCGACTACAAAGTCCGCTCCATGTTCTAACCGCCCCGCCCCGGGTTCACCACCGTTTGCGACCGCTGAGACCGGGGTGCGGTGTACTTGAAGACACCCCAATCTGGGCGGCGTGTCAGGCTGAGTGGAGCGACGTTCGAGGAGGCTGGGTGGTCCGGGAACAAGCGGGGCAGGTGCTCGCGGCGAACCTCCGCGCGCTGCGCGAGCAACGCGGGCTCTCGCTGTCCGAGCTGGCGCGGCGCTCCGAGATCGCCAAGGGGACGCTCTCGCAGCTGGAGTCCGGCACGGGCAATCCGACCATCGAGACCGTGTTCAGTTTGTCGAACGCGCTCGAAGTCCCGGTGTCGTCGTTGCTGACCGAGCGCGTCGCGCAGGACGTCGTGCTGATCCGCTCGGCCGGGCTCGACGTGCTCAGCGGGGACGCGGTCGACCTCCGCATGCTGCGCCGGGTGGACGTCTCGGAGACGGTCTTCGAGCTCTACGACCAGCGCGTTCGGCCGGGGCGGACCCAGCGTTCGACCGGCCACCCCGGGCGCGAGCACACCTTTGTGACGTCGGGATTTCTCCGTGTCGGCCCGACGGACGCGCCGTACACGCTCGGCCCGGGGGACTACGTGTGCTTCTCCGCGCAGCAGCCGCACGTCTACGAGGCGGTCGACGGGCCGGTGACCTCCGTACTGCTGCTGGAGTACCCGGCGACGGCTGGACCGGTGCAGTTCTGCGCGCACGGTTGACCCTCGCCGGTCGACCTGCCTACGCTCTGATCGTTCATTTCACTGAACGATGCGCGGAGGTTCCGTGGCACATCCCGAGGTGGTGGTCGTCGGCGCGGGCGTGATCGGCGCCGCGTGCGCCGAGGCGCTGACCGCACGCGGGATCTCGGTGCTCGTGCTCGACCGGGGCGCCCCGGCGGCCGGGACCACCGCGGCGGGCGAGGGCAACGTGCTGGTCTCCGACAAGGAGCCCGGCCCGGAACTCGTGCTGGCACAGGCGTCACGACGCCGTTGGCCCACGCTCTTGGCGGAGCTGCGGGACGAACTCGGGCCGGATGCCGCCGAGGTCGAATGGGACCCCAAGGGCGGTTTGGTCGTCGCCACCTCTCCTGCCGCGGCGCAACCGCTGGCGGGCTTCGCCAAAGCCCAGCGCGGCGCAGGCGTTGACGCCCGTCAGATCACCGCGGATGAGGCCACCGAACGTGAAGCGCACCTGACCAAGAAGATCGCCGCCGCTGTCCACTACCCCGAAGACGCGCAACTGCAACCGGTTCTGGCCACGGCGACGCTGCTCGCCGCAGTGCGCAAGCGGGGCGGAGAAGTCCGGGGCAACACCGAAGCGCTAGGCGTGGATCGCACTGTGCCGGGAGCAGTCAAAGCCTTGCGCACCAAGCACGGCAGCATTCCGTGCGGCGCGGTGATCAATGCGTGCGGGCCGTGGTCCGGCGCATTCTCACGCGCGGCGGGAGCGCCCATCGACATCCAGCCACGCCGCGGAGTGGTGCTCGTGACGGCACCGCTGCCGCCGAACACGGTGCGGCACAAGGTTTACGACGCCGACTACGTGGGCGCAGTCGCGAGCGGGGATGCCGACCTCCAGACGTCAACTGTCGTGGAGTCCACACAAGCGGGCACTGTGCTCATCGGCTCCAGCAGGCAACGCGTCGGCTTCGACGACAGCCTTCGCGTTGAAGTGCTCCGCGAACTCGCGCGCAAGGCAGTGAACCTCTTCCCGTTTCTCGCCGACGTGCAGATCATGCGGTCATACGGCGGTTTCCGGCCCTATGCGCCCGATCACCTCCCCGTCATCGGCGAAGATCACCGGCTCTCGGGCTTGTGGCACGCGACGGGCCATGAAGGCGCGGGAATCGGCCTCGCCGCGGCTACCGGCCAACTCCTCGCCGAGCTGTTCACCGATCAGGCTCCGCACGTGGACCCCGCACCGTTCCGAGTGGACAGACAGCCATGACGATCCCTGAGGGCTTCTTCTGTGGCATCGGCGTCTGCCACGGATGCGTCCGAGCTCCGCTCAATGTCCGTGCGTGCCAACACGTTTCTGATGCTGTTCCGTTCTCCGCGATGCACACCACGGACATCGTCGTTGTAGGCGGTGGCCCTGCGGGCGTGGCAGCGGCCAAGGCAGCGGTCGCCAATGGCGCCAGCGTGACGCTGATCGACTCCGCTCCCCTACTCGGCGGCCAGTACGGGCGCCAATCCATCGACTCCGCTTACGTTGGCATTCCGGGCGCTCAGCACCTCGCGAACACTGTCGTGTGGGCGATCGAGCCGGGCAAACGGCTGCACCTGCGCAGCGGCCCGCTCGATGCACCGGGTCGCGCCGCCGCAGTCCTGGACGCCAAGATCCTGATCCTGGCGACCGGTGCGTACGACAGGGCAATTCCCTTTCCTGGCTGGGATCTGCCCGGCGTCTACACAGCCGGAGCCGCCCAGGCACTTGCGAAGAGCCAGCGCCTCGCGGTGGGAAAACGCGTGCTGGTCGCGGGCACCGGCCCGTTCCTGCTTCCTGTCGCGGAGTCGTTGGTGGACGTCGGATCACAGGTTCTCGGCGTGCTGGAGGCGAACTCGCCGACCCGCTGGCTGCGCGGAGCGTTCGCCGGACGCAGCAAGCTCCCTGAGCTGACCCGATACGCCGCGATGCTCGCGAAGAACAGAATCCCCTACCGTCCAATGAGGACAATCATCGCCGCACACGGCACGGAACGCGTCACCTCGGCCACCACGGCAAAGCTCGACAGGGACTGGAATATCGTTCCAGGCTCGGAACAACGCGTTGAGGTGGACGCGGTGTGCGTCGGATTCGGTTTCGTTCCGCAGCTCGATCTCGCTGTAGCAGCGGGATGCCGTGTTCGCGATGGCTTCGTCGAGGTCGACCACGCACAGCAGACTTCCGTGACAGGCGTGTTCGCCGCTGGCGAGATCACCGGCATCGGCGGTGCCGATCTCGCTGCGGCAGAAGGCGAAATCGCCGGAACGGTCGCGGCCGGAGGCCAGGTTCACAGCCGACGATCTGTCCATAAAGGACGCACGTTCGCCAGAGCGTTGGCGAAAGCGCATCCGGTGCGGCCTGGTTGGCGAACCTGGCTCACCCCGGACACGATCATCTGCCGCTGCGAGAGCGTCGGCTACGGCGCGCTGCGGCGAGCGGTCGAGCAGCGGCAGCCAGCAGATCTGCGCACACTCAAGCTGGTCAGCCGTGTCGGACTGGGCCGTTGCCAGGGCCGGATGTGCGGTCGCGCCGTCGCCGAGCTGACCGGCATCCCCGAAGCCGTCCGCCGCCCGATCGCCGCGCCCGTCCGGCTCGGTGAGCTAGCAGAGGAGGACCCGGCATGACCCAGGACCGGCTCGACGGCGTCATCGTGGCGACCGCGCTGCCCTATGCCGAGGACGCCTCGGCACCGGCCGGGCTGCGGCCCGACCTGGACCGCTACGCCGACCACTGCCGGTGGCTGGTGGACAACGGCTGCCGTGGCGTCGGCCCGAACGGATCGCTCGGCGAGTACTCGTCGCTCACCGACGCCGAGCGCAGGACCGTCGCCCGAGCGGCGATCGAAGCCGTTGGGGCGCAAGGGGTTGTGGTAGTCGGCGTGCACGGGGTCGGCGCGCACCAGGCCCGCTACTGGGCGGAGGCGGCGGCCGAGGACGGGGCGGACGGTGTGCTCTGCCTGCCGCCGACGATGTACCGCGCCAACACCGGCGAGGTGATCGACCACTTCGAGCAGGTGGCGAGCGTGGGCCTGCCGGTCATGGTCTACAACAACCCGATCGACACGAAGGTCGACCTGACGCCCGCGCTGCTCGCGGAGATCGCCGCGATCGACAACGTCGTCGCGGTCAAGGAGTTCAGCGGTGATGTCCGGCGGGTGCTGGAGATCCGCGAGCTGGCGCCGGAGCTGGCCGTGGTCGCGGGCGCCGACGACGTGCTGCTGGAATCGCTGCTGATGGGCGCGACGGGCTGGTTCGCGGGCTTCCCGAACGTCTTCCCCGCCGAGTGCGCTGAGCTGTTCTCCCTTGCCCAGCAAGGAAAACTCGCCGAAGCACGAGCGCTGTACGAGCCGATGGTCGCGGCGTTCCGGTGGGACTCGCGGGTGGAGTTCGTCCAGGCCATCAAGTACGGCATGGACTTCGTCGGCCGCTTCGGTGGGCCCTGCCGCCCACCACGCGGCCCGTTGAGCGCGGAGCAGCGCGCCCGGCTCGAAGCCGACATGAGGAGAGCAGTGACATGAGGTCCTTCACCGCGATCGACTCGCACACCGAGGGCATGCCGACGCGCGTCATCACCGATGGCGTCGGTCCGATCCCCGGCGACACCATGGCCCAGCGGCGCGAGTACTTCATGGCGCACATGGACGACATCCGCCAGCTGCTGGTCAACGAGCCACGCGGGCACGCGGCGATGAGCGGGGCCATCCTGCAACCGCCCACGCGGCCGGACGCCGACTGGGGCGTGCTCTACATCGAGGTCTCCGGCTGCTTGCCCATGTGCGGGCACGGAACCATCGGCGTGGCAACGGTTCTCGTGGAGAACGGCATGGTCGAGGTCACCGAGCCGGTCACCCGCGTCCGCCTCGACACACCGGCGGGCCTCGTCGTGGCCTCGGTCGCGGTGTCCGAGGGCCGGGCGAAGCACGTGACGTTCGAGAACGTGCCCGCCTACGCGCACGAACTCGACGCGCGCGTGGAGGTCCCCGGCTTCGGCGAGGTGCGCTACGACATGGCTTACGGCGGGAACTTCTACGCGATCCTGCCGCTCGACCAGATCGGTATTCCGTTCTCCCACAACGAGAAGCACGCGATCATGACGGCCGGACTGTCCATTATGGACGCCATCAACGCGCAGCGGCGTCCCGTGCACGTGACCGACCCGACGATCTCCGGCTGCAAGCACGTGCAGTTCACCGCGCCCGGTCGCGACGGCAGCCACTCCCGCCACGTCATGGTGATCCACCCCGGGTGGTTCGACCGCTCGCCCTGCGGCACCGGCACGTGCGCCCGGATGGCGCAGTTGCACGCGCGCGGCTCATTGGGGCTCGACGAGGACTTCGTCAACGAGTCCTTCATCGGCACCCGCTTCACCGGCCACCTGCTCTCCACCACGCGGCTGGGCACCCAGGAGGCCGTCATCCCCACCGTCACCGGCCGCGCCTGGATCACCGCGCGCGCCACCTACCTGGTGGACCCCACCGACCCCTTCCCCCGAGGATTCGTCCTCTGATCCGGTTACGGTGTGGTTGCCGCCGAGGAACCGGCGACCGCAGATACACGGAGGTGTTATGAACGCCGAGGAACGACCCGCACGCCGCGACCCGAGCCGCCTGGTCGACGCTTCGGGCTTCAGGGAGTACGTGCGCGACGGCTGGGGCCCGGCCGACCGCGCCGTCCGCCTGACCCCCGGGGCGCGCGAGGCCGCCGCGGCGCACCGGGACCGGCTCAGCGCCGAGTTCCCCGGCCTGCGGGTCGCCATCGCCTCCGGCCGCGCCCCGGTGCGCTCCAACGACACCGACTTCGACTTCCGGCCCGACAGCGACTTCTCGTGGCTGACCGGCTGCGACGCCGAGGGCGCCGTGCTCGTCATGCACCCGCACGACGGCGGGCACTCGGCCGAGCTGTTCCTGCGCGAGCCCGCGGGCCCCGGTGACCCGGACTTCTTCGCCAACGCCCGTGACGGCGAACTGTGGATCGGCCCGGTGCCGGGCATGAAGGAGTGGTCGGACGCGCTCGGCCTGCGCTGCCGCCCGCTGGAGGAGCTGCCCGTCGCGCTGCGCGGCAGGCTGCCCGGCGTCATCGCCGTCACCGGCGTCGAACCGATGCTCGACGCGCTGGTCTCCGTCGGCCCCGTCCAGGCCGCCGCGCTCCGCCGTACCGTCGCCGAGCTGCGCCGGATCAAGGACGACTGGGAGATCCGCCAGCTCCAGGCCGCCGTCGACGCCACCGTCCTCGGCTTCGCAGAGGTCGCGGGCGAACTGCCCGCCGCGATCAAGGGCGGCGGCGAGCGCTGGCTCCAGGGCACCTTCGACCGCAGGGCCAGGACCAGCGGAAACGGCGTCGGCTACGCCTCCATCGTGGCCGCCGGGCCGCACGCGCCCGTCCTGCACTGGGTACGCGCCGACGGCGGTGTCCCGGACGACTCGCTGCTGCTGCTCGACGCGGGCGTGGAGGTCGACACGCTCTACACCGCCGACGTCACGCGGACCTTCCCGGTCAACGGCGAGTTCAGCTCCGCCCAGCGGCAGGTCTACGACCTGGTCCTCAAGGCGCACCTCGCGTCCATGGCCGAGGTCAAGCCCGGCGCCGACTACCGCGGGTTCCACCGCACCGCGATGCGCGTGCTCGCCGAGGGCCTGCACGACTGGGGCCTGCTGCCCGTGTCCGTCGACCAGGCGCTCGACCCCGACGGCCAGCAGCACCGCCGCTACATCGTGTGCGGCGTCGGCCACTTCCTCGGCCTCGACGTGCACGACTGCGCCAACGCCCGCGCCGAGACCTACCACGACGCGCAGCTCGAAGTGGGCATGGCGCTGACCGTGGAGCCCGGCCTGTACTTCCACCCCAACGACCTCACCGTTCCGCCGGAGCTGCGCGGCATCGGCGTGCGCATCGAGGACGACCTGGTGGTCACTCCGGAGGGCTCCCGCGTGCTGTCGGACGCACTGCCGATCGCCACCGACGAGGTCGAGCAGTGGGTGCGCGCCCAACTCCGCTGACCCGCGTTTCCCCGTTTCGTACTCATAGCGGGCCAAGAGCCCGTTATGAGCACGAAACGGGTCAGCCGAGCTGGTGCGGCAGTGCCGCCTGGATGAGCGGTTCCCAGAGCGCGCGGATATCCCTGGGCACAACAACCTCCGGCCACATGTCGACGAGCAGCGCGCCGTCGATGTACTCAAGGATGTCCTCGGCAGTGCCCTCGCGGAGCACTGTCTCGTAGCAACGGCCGCGATCACCTCGATCAGCGAGGTCGAAGATCTTGCCCGGATAGGACCAGTTCAGGTGCAGCGGCAGGCCGACCTTCGCGAACGCCTTCCGAAGGTCGAGCCTCGGCAACCGATTCGGCACCGTCGCGATGCGTCCGCGCTAGACGACGTGGTCCGCGAAGGAGATCGCGGGCTCTTCAGTCATGAACGAAGCCTGCCGTACCGGTCTCCTCAATTACGAGAAGACCGGCGGACGGCGGCCCGGCCGTCGTAGGCGAGGCGCGCCCGTTCGACCTCGGCCAGGTTGACCGACCACTCGGCGAGCGAGGCGAAGACCGTGGACAGGCTGCGCCCGAGTTCGCTGATCTCGTACTCCACCCGCGGCGGCACTTCAGCGTGGTAAGTGCGCACGACAAGCCCATCGCGCTCCAGCTGGCGCAGGCGTTGGGTCAGCACCTTGGGCGTGATCGTGGTGATGCGGCGCTCCAGCTCGACGAAGCGCTGCCGCCCGAACTCGTTGAGCGCCCACAGGATCGGCGTGGTCCAGCGGCTGAAAACGATGTCGACCACGGGAGCGATCGGGCACGCCTGCTCGGGGGCCTCGTCGGTGTTCTGAGTCACTTTCACCCCTGCGATCCAATACTTTCCTCTAGGTACCTACTCACTTCAGGACAGTACCGTCGCCGGGTCAGTGCAGGGACTCGGAAACGGAGAACGACATGATCGTGGTGACCGGGGCAACGGGGAACGTCGGACGGCCGCTGGTGCGGGCGCTGGCCGAGGCGGGCGAGCGGGTGCTCGCGGTCTCGCGGCGGATCACCGGCCAGGACATCCCTGAGGGAGTTCGACACGAGCAGGCTGATCTGGCCGAACCGGAACAGCTCAAACCCGTCCTCGACGGGGCGACCGCGCTGTTCCTGTTGACCCCGCCCGATTTCCTGGCGGGCGGCGACATCGGACGGCTCCTGGCCTCAGGAGTCCGCCGAGTGGTCCTGCTGTCGTCGCAGGGCGTCGGCACACAACGGCACCCCTCGATCTTCGAGGATGCGGTCAAGGGCTCCAGTCCGGAGTGGACGGTGCTGCGGCCGGGCGGCTTCCACTCGAATGCGTTGCAGTGGGCCGACATCATCCGCACGGAGCGTGCGGCCGCTGCCCCGTTCGCCGACGTGGCGTTGCCGACCATCGACCCCGGCGACATCGCGGCCGCGGCAGCTGTGGTGCTGCGCGAGGACGGTCACAGCGGCCGTACCTACGAGCTGACCGGCCCGGAAGCGATCTCGCCCCGGCAGCAGATCGCGGCGATCGCCGAAGCTCTGGGCGAGCCGGTGTCGTTCACGGAGCTGAGCCGAACCGACGCCAAGGCGCAGATGTTGCGGTTCATGCCGGAGCCGGTGGTGGAGGGCACCCTCGCAGTCCTGGGCGAGCCAACCGCGGCCGAGCAGCTGGTGAGCCCCGACGTCCAGCGTCTCCTCGGTCGTGCACCGCGCACGTTCGCCGAGTGGGCCGGGCGCAATCGCGCGGCCTTCAAATAGTGCTTGCGCCGCAGTGCCACGATCTTGGGTATGGGTGATCGGATCGGGTGGGCGGATCTGCCCGCCCACGTCTGCGCCGCCGTCGAGCAGATCATCGGCGGCCAGGTGGTCGAAGCCGTCTCTCAGCGGGGCGGTTTCTCGCCGGGCACGGCGGACCGGGTGCGAACGGCGAGCGGTGCGCGCGCGTTCGTCAAAGCCGTGAGCCCGGCGCAGGACGACTTCACCCCGCACGTGCACCGCAAGGAAGCACGAGTGACGGCGGTGCTGCCGCCTGAGGTCCCCGCGCCGCGGCTGCTCGGGTCGTACGACGACGGCGACTGGGTGGCGCTGGTGCTGGAAGACGTTGAGGGCAGCCACCCCGCGACACCGTGGAAGTCCGACGAGCTGGGCAAAATCCTCGACACGCTCGCCACATTGGCAACAGTCCAAGCACCGGACCTGACCAGAGCGGACGAGGCACTGGCGGAGGACTTCGCAGGCTGGCAACGGATTTCCGCCGATCCGCCGCACGACCTGGCTCCGTGGGCGGCACGGAACCTGGATGCCTTGTGCGCGCTGGCGGACCGGGGCTTGGCGGCGACGGCTGGCGACACGCTGGTCCACATGGACATCCGATCCGACAACCTCCTGTTGAGCGCGAGTGGCGCGGTGACGGTCGTGGACTGGCCGTGGGCTTGTCGCGGCGCGGAGTGGCTGGACCGCTTGCTGCTACTGGTAAACGTGCGCCTCCACGGTGGCCACGACACCACCGCGCTGCTCGCCGACCACACCACGAACGCCGATCCCGATGATGTGATCGCGGTGCTCGCGGGGTTGACCGCGCTCTTCCTCGACGCGGCACGCCAACCACCACCGATGGGACTGCCGACCGTGCGCGCCTTCCAACGGGCTCAAGGTGATGCGGTGCTGTCCTGGCTGCGCGAACTGCTCGGTTGAGAAACGGAGCTGCGCGAACAGCGCGCCGCAGCCCCGCTGTTCCACTCCGGCCTGCCCAGCACCATGGGAGCGGTAGCCGAAGCCGTCCGAACCCATCCCGGCAGCGTCCGCAGTTCTCACCCGCAAGCGTCCGTGTGTGGGTCGAGCCCCTGGACGTGCCTCACGACAACGGGACGCACTTCCCCACGGTCGGCCGCGAGTTCGAACGGCGCGCGCGAATCCGAGCAGTCACCGTCGAGAACGCCGCGTGCGTGCTCGTCCCCGCCAGGCCGCTTGTGGCGTTCGCGGTCGGCCGCCTCCCCGAACTGCTCGCGGCAGACCGGCGGGGCACCGCACAATAGGCGCATGCCGACATACGAGTTCCGCTGCCGCGAGTGTTCCGGCACCTTCGAGGTGAAGCGCCCGATGAGCGCGGCCTCCGACCCCGCGCGCTGCCCCGCCGGTCACGAGGACACGGTGAAGCTGCTGACCACGGTCGGTCTCGCCGGGTCAGCGAGCGCGGCGGCACCCGCGGGAGGCGGTGGGGGCTGCTGCGGCGGAGGCTGCTGCGGCTGACCCGCCTCAGCTACTGCCGTTCCATGCGGCGCAGACCACCCCCTTCCGTCCACAGCTCGATGACGATCTGGTTCCCCTCGACACGCGTGTGCACGACCTCGGTGATGTCGAGGCGGAACAGGTGCGACGGGCCCGGGGGTGCCTCGCCCGCGCTCGCGTCGCTGATCTCCTTGTGGCGCACCGGGTCGGTGATCTCCACCGCGGTACCGGAGAGCTTGGCGTCGCCGGTCCAGGACTCGCCGCCGTTCCCCGTCCCGCAGTGCACCGCACAGCGCGGATCGCGTTGCAGGTCAAGCGCTTTGCGGGATTTCCACATCGCACCGAGCCAGAGCGCTCCGTCGATGAACTCGACCTCGGTGGCGCTGATCCTGGGTGATCCGTCCCGGCGCAGCGTCGCCATGGTCTTGTTCGGGTACGCGTCGAAGCTCTCCCTGACCCGCCGCGCGAACTGCGGGGCCGATGCCTCGACGTCCGACCAAGTTGCCATGCCGCCGAAGCTAGAGCACACCCCTGACAGTCAGCGGCACGAAGCCTCGCCCTCCCCGAAACATCACCAGCGCAGCCCAAACTCCCGTTTCGTACTCTTGTCGGGATTTTGGAGCGCTCTTTTTCCCGTTATGAGTACGAAACGGGGTTCTCTAGACGGCGCCCGCCGGGGATGGGGTGGACGCGCGGGTTGAGGGCATGGGACGGAGTTTACTTGGTGGGCGGAGTGCGAGTGGACTTGTAGGACAGGGCTAGACGGTGTAGTCGCGGAAACCCTTGCCGGTCTTGCGGCCCAGGCGTCCCGCGGTCACCAGGTGCTCCAGCAGCGGGGCGGGCGCGAACCCGGCCTCGCGGAACTCCAGGTACAGCTCCCGCTGGATGGCCAGTGCCACGTCCAGCCCGACCACGTCCAGCAGCGCGAACGGACCCATCGGCAGGCCGCAGCCGATGGTCATCGCGCCGTCGATGTCGTCGGCGTCGGCGTAGTGCGCCTCCAGCATCCGGACGGCGTCGTTGAGGTACGGGAACAGCAGCGCGTTGACGATGAACCCGGCGCGGTCGCCGCAACTCACCGCGTGCTTGCCGAGCTTCACGCAGACCGCGCGCGCCGTCGCGAGCACGTCCGGCGACGTCGCGATCGTGTGCACCACCTCGACCAGCTTCATCACCTGGGCGGGGTTGAAGAAGTGCAGCCCCACCACGTCCGACGGCCGCGAGGTCGCCGCGGCGCACTCGATCACCGGCAGCGAGGAGGTCGTCGTCGCGAGCACCGCGCCCGGCTTGCACACCTCGTCCAGCGCACCGAAGACCGCCTTCTTGACCTCAAGCTCCTCGGCAACGGCCTCAACGACGAGATCGCAGTCCGCGAAGTCGTCGAAGTTCGTCGTGGTCCGCACTCGCGCGATGGCGGCGTCGCGCTTCTCCTCGGTGAGCTTGCCGCGCAGCACCGCCTTGTTCAGCGACCGCCGCACGGTCTCCAGGGCCGCGTTCGCCTTGACCTCGCTGCGCGCCCGCATCACCACGTCGTGGCCCGCCTTGGCGAACACCTCGACGATGCCGGTCGCCATGGTGCCCGTGCCGATCACGCCGACGCGCTGCACCTCGCGCACGCGTCCGCCCTGCACGACGTCGCCCGGCGTCTGCGCGTCCGGCACGACGATCGGCGAGTCGACGTCGTCGTAGGTGTAGAAACCGCGCCCGGACTTCCGGCCGAGCAGGCCCGCCGTGATCATCTGCTTGAGCACGGGCGCGGGCGCGTGCAGCCGGTTCCGCGACTGGTGGTACATCGTGTCGAGGATCTCGTAGGCGGTGTCCAGGCCCATGAGGTCCAGCAGCTGCAACGGTCCCATCGGGTAGCCGCAGCCGAAGCGCATCGCCGCGTCGATGTCCTCCCGCGACGCGTAGCGCGACTCGAACATCCGCACGGCGTGGTTGAGGTAGCCGAACAGCAGCGCGTTGGCGATGAACCCGGCGCGGTCGCCGATCACCACCGGCACCTTGCCGAGGCGCTCGACGAACGCGACCACGTCGGTGATCACGTCCGGCTCGGTGACCACCGTGCGCACCACCTCGACCAGCTTGAGCACCGGCGCAGGGTTGAAGAAGTGCATCCCGACGACCTTGCCCGGCCGCTTGGTGACCACCGACAGCTCGGTCACCGACAGCGAGGAGGTGTTCGACGCCAGGATCACGTCGGGGCGGCACACGCGGTCCAGCTCGGCGAAGACCTCGGCCTTGAGCTCCATCCGCTCCGGAACCGCCTCGATCACCATGTCGACCTCGGCGAGATCGGAAAGCGTTGTGCTGTAACGAATCCTGTTGAACAGCTCGCTCTGGTCACCGCTGGAGAGCTTGTCCCGCTTGACCGCGCGCGCCGTGGAGTGCTCCAGGTGCGCGCGCCCGCGCCGCACCGTGTCCTCGTCGAGTTCCACCGCCACGACCCGCAGCCCGGTGCGGGCGAGCACCTCCGCGATGCCCGCACCCATGGTGCCGAGTCCGACAACTCCCACTGTGCCAATGCTCGATCCCGCAAGCGAATCTTCGGTGTCGATGCGAGCCACGGGCTTGCCTCCCACGTCATCGGGGAACCGGAGCGCTCAGGACCGAGCACGCTACGCGCCGGTAACTTGACGTGATAGTGCCACGTTCGACGAGGTGGGCGCCGTGAGCTTCGCCACGGCGAGCGCGGAGAGTCACATGGCGGGCAGCTTCGGGGCGATCACCTCGGCCGCCGCGCGGGCCTTCTGGCAGGACGCCTCCGCGCCGGCGGAGCTGACCACCATGACGCTGAGCGTCTCCTTCTTCCCGGGAACCGGCTCGAACGGGATGTGCGTCACCTCGACCGTGCACGGGATCGGCGCGCCCGGGATGGCGAACGGCAGCTGGGTGGTGGTGGAGGGCCTGCCCGCGATCGGCGCGATCTCCTTGACCATCTGGTCGCCCGCCCTGGGGATCAGGTTGGTGGTCACGTTGATGGCCAGCGTCTCGGTCTTGATGCTCTTGGGATCAGCGCTCCACATGCAGCCGCGGAAGCCCAGACCGGGGTGGCGCGGCGGCGTGGCACCGAGCGCGGCCGTGACCGCGTCGGGGGAGACCAGTCCGCACACGTCGATGCCCAGCAACGAGTTGGCGGGCAGCGTGCGGCGCGCGACGGGGCCGGAACGCAGCACCTTCAGCACGCTGGACACCACGGTCTCCGCGGACTCGCACGGCTCCGCGCGGGTGTCGTTGTTCCTGGTCGTGACCTCGATGTTGACCATCGACTTGTCCTTGAAGACGAGCCTGCGCGTGCAGATCCGCTTCTCCTCGCCCGAGTAGACGGTGACGTCGTCGCGCTGCTCCTTGGTCAGCTTGCCCCGGGAGCCCGTACTCGCCCGGTCCTCGTCCTGGAAGAACATGCTCGCGTCCAGCTCGATGTCGACGACGCCGAGGGTCGGCGCGGGCTTGCCGTCCTCGCTCTCCTGGGGGCCGTCGCCGTCCCACACCTCGATCCCGACCACGCAGAGGTCCACCTTGGTGGCGCCGCCGACGTACTTGGAGGGCTTGCCGAGCTTGTCCTGGTGCTCCTTCGGGAACAGCGCGCAGGGGTCGAGATCCTTGCGCGCGGCCAACTCCGTGCCACCCAAACCGGTGACCGGACCGCTGCCCGCGTCGATCTTGCCCTTGGCCTTCTTGGCCTGCTCCTCCGCTCCCGGAGCGGCTACCGGCTCACCGGTCACCGAGGACGCGCAACCGGCCGACAGTGCGATGGACGCCACCGCGAAGGTGACGAGGAAACGGGACCCCCAGCTGGACATGGCGGCATGCTAGGCCCTCAGGGGGTCCGGGGCAGCCTCGACCACACTTTTGCCGCCAGATCGAGCGCGGTCGCGCACAACCACCGCGGTTCCCGTTCCGCGAACACGATCAGCGCGACCGTTTCGACCTTGTCGCGCGCGAAACCGATGTGTTGGGTGGCGACCCGGCAGCCCGGCGGCAGTGGCGCGTCCGCGGGTTCGGCGCGTACCTGCGTCGCTCGTCCTTCCAGGTCCCTGACATCGGTGAGCCGCTGCGTGCTGACGCTGATGTTCAGCACGACCCCCGCATAGTCGGGTTTGCTTGCGCCCCAACGACAGTTGTGCCGGTTCGGACCATGCCTGGGTTCAACTGCTCCCGCGACGACAGCGGCCTGCTCCGTCGTCAGCAGCTCGCACGGATCGACGTGCAGCCACGAACTCGGCGAGGCCGCGAAGAACCGGTACTTCCCTTGCAGCACCGAGGAAACGACGGAGTCCGCAAGCGCGGCCGCGATGGCGCACGGGTCGGCTTTGGCGCCGTCCTTGGGAACCGCGTTCACTTCCACGTAGCGCAGGTCCGGGAAGACGACGTTCGCCGCGCAGGTGTCCTCGTAAGGCTTCGGCTCGGTCACGCGCAACTTGCCGTGCCGGGTGAACGCGGTGCCGAGTTCCCGCTCGTCGGTGAGCCGGTTGTCGGTCAGCACTCCGAGGTAGATCGTGCCGCCCGCTGGCTGGGCGACCGGGATCTCGCAGGCGTTGAAGTCGAACGGCTCGATCCGCTCGGGCGGGGTGCCGTAGCGGCCGGGCAGCGCGGGATCGACGAAACCGCACGGGTCGACGCGGTGCCAGTCGATGATCACTCCGGGCGGCGCGGCGGGCGCGTCCGGCACCGCGCAGGCCGTGCCGCTGACCAGCAGCGCGCCGACGACGCAGATCCCCCCGAATCCCATGCGGCCGACACTAGGTCAGCCCCGGTGCGCCCGCACCCGGTCGCCGCTACTCGCCGAACCCGGATTCCAGCAGCTCAGCCAGGGTGTCGATGGCGTGGCGCGCCTCCCGGCCAACCGCCCGGACGAGTAACTCGTCACCGCCTCGCGCGCCCAGCCCCATCAGCGCGAGCACGCTGTGCGCGTCAACTTCCTGGTCGCCGCACCGGATCGAGACCTCGGCGTCCAGCTCGGCAACCGCGCGGGCGGTCAGCGCGGCGGGGCGGGCGTGCAGGCCGAGTTCGTTGCGCAGCACCACCGCGCGCTCCAGCAGCCCGTCGCCCTCGCCGTAGACGTGCCGGTCGAGCTCCATCTCGTCGAAGGCCTCGCCCTGCACGAAAGCGTGCGCCATGGCGGCCGCGGAACCGACCGCGTCCAGGTCCGCGCCGCCCTGCGCGCACACCGCCGCGGCGACCGCGCCCTCGACCAGCGGCGCGTCGGCGACGATGGCGCGGATCGGCGTGGTGAGGGATTCGACGGCCAGTTCCGCGGTCATCTGCGCGCTGCCGAGGTCGTAGAGCAGGACCACCCCGGCGCCGGAGTCGGCCCGCTCCAGCGCCGCCGACACACCGTCGAAGTCCGTGCCCAGTCCCCCGTCCGCGGTGCCACCGGCGGGCATGATCCGCACGTCAGGAGCCATCTGGGCGGCCAGTTCCGCCACACCCGCCGCCAGCGCGGCGCTGTGCGAGACGATGACCAGGCCGACTCTCACCAACCGCTCCTTCTCACCGTCGTGCGGCCTCGGCCAGCGCGCGCAGCAGCACCGCGGTGGACCGAGCGCCGGGATCGAGGTGGCCCGCACTCCGTTCGCCCAGGTAGGAGGCGCGTCCCTTGCGCGCGACCAGCGGAACCGTCGAGGCCGCGCCCTCCTCCGCCGCATCCGCCGCCGCCAGCAGCACGGCGCGCACGCCGGAGTCCACAGTGGACTGCGCGGCGGTCACGGCCGGGGTGAGCGCGTCGACCATCGTCTTATCGCCGGGAGCGGCTTTTCCGCGCGCCACAACGCCTTCGAGGGCGGCGGCCAGCGCGTTCGCGGCCAGCTGACCGTCCACTTCGGACGCATCGCCGAGGGCGGTCGCCGCGCGCAGGAACGCCGTCCCGTAGAGCGGCCCCGCCGCCCCGCCGACCGTGGAGATCAACGTCGTCGCGGTCACCTTCAGCACCGACGCGGGGCCGTCGAAGCCCCCGCCGTCGAGCTTGGCCAGCACGGCGGTGAACCCCCGGTGCAGGTTCTCGCCGTGGTCGCCGTCGCCGATCTCGCGGTCCAGCTCCACCAGCTCGTCCCGGTACTCGCGGACCACCTCGGCCGCCGCCCGGACCGCGGCGGTGACGTCCTCGACGGAGCAACCCATTCAGCACCCCCAACGCAGCGCGGCAGTGTGCACCGGAGCGTCCCACAAGTCGATCAACTCGTCGTCGAGCCGACACAGCGTCAGGCTCATCCCCTGCATCTCCAGGCTGGTCACGTACGGCCCGACCAGTCTCCGTTCCACGGTGATCCCGCGCTCGGCGAGCAGCCGCTCCGCGATGCCGTGCGCCAGGTAGAGCTCCAGCTGCGGCGTGCCGCCCATCGAGTTGGTGAACAGCAGCGCCCGGTCGCCCTCGGCGAAGGGCAGGTCCTCGGTGATCGCGTCGACGAGGCGGCGCACGATGCCGTCGGCGGGCTCCAGCGGCAGGCGCTCCCGGCCGGGTTCGCCGTGGATACCGATGCCGATCTCCATCTCGTCCTCGGCCAGGGTGAAACTCGGTTCGCCGACGTGCGGGACCGTGCACGCGGTGAGCGCCATGCCGAGGGAGCGGGTGCCCGCGACCACCCGCAGCGCGAGTTGCTCGCAGGTGTCCAGGTCCGCCCCGCGCTCGGCGGCGGCGCCGACGATCTTCTCGACGAGCAGTGTGCCGCCGACTCCGCGCCTGCCCGCCGTGTAGAGCGAGTCCTTCACGGCGACGTCGTCGTCGACCAGCACGGTGCGCACGTCGATCCCCTCGGCGAGGGCGAACTCGGCCGCGGTCTCGAAGTTGAGCACGTCGCCGGTGTAGTTCTTCACGATCAGCAGCACGCCCGCGCCGCCGTGCACCGCCTCGATCGCGGCCTGCACCTGGTCGGGGGTCGGCGAGGTGAACACCGGTCCGGGGCACGCGGCGTGCAGCATGCCGGGGCCGACGAAACCGCCGTGCAACGGCTCGTGCCCGGAGCCCCCGCCGGAGACGACCGCGACGCGTCCGGCGACCGGGGCGTCCGCGCGCAGGATCGCCGCGGGGTCGGTGCGGACGGTGAGCAGGTCCGGGTGGGCCGCCGCCATTCCGCGCAGTGCCTCGGCGACCACCGCCGCCGGATCATTGATGATCTTCTTCATCGCAGCCCTCCTTGCCCGCCCGGGAATGCGCGCCGCACAGCATTGATACCCCGACGCGGGCGCAGTGGGAAAGCACACGCGCCGCTGGCGTCGATCACCGCTCCTTGGTTAGCCTCCCCTAACTTCCGCCGCAGAAGGAGCCCGTCTTGCGCAGCAAGAGCACAGTCACCGCCGCCGCCCTGGCGCTCGCCCTCCTCCTCGGCGCGTGCGCCACCGGCAAACCCCCAGGCGGGCAGCCCGCGGTCGCGGTCGGCGGCTCCGAGTTCGCCAAGGCCGCCGAGGAGAGCGCGAAGTTCGGCACCGACGCCGCGCCCGGTGTCTTCCCGCGCACCATCAAGCACGCCATGGGCAGCACCACGCTGCAGAAGCGCCCGGAACGGGTGATCGTGCTCGACGGCGGCGAACTGGACAACGTGGCCGCGCTGGGCATCCAGCCGGTCGGCGTCGCCTTCGCCGAGGGCTCCCCGGTCATGCCCGGCTACCTCGCCGCCAAGGCGGGCAGCCCGGCCAACGTCGGCACCATCAACACGCTGAAGCTGGAGGCGATCAAGGGCCTGCGGCCGGACCTGATCCTGGGCTCGCGGCTGCGCGCCGAACAGCTCTACCCCAAGCTCGCCGAGATCGCCCCGACCGTGTTCAGCCTCCGCCCCGGGTTCACCTGGAAGGAGAACTTCCGGCTCAACGCCGCGGCCCTGGACCGCACCGCCGACGCCGACGCGCAGCTGGCCGACTACACCCGCCGCGCCAAGGAGATCGGCGCCCGCGCGGAACAGCGGCTCGGCAAGCGCCCCACCATCTCCATGGTCCGCTTCATGCCCGGCCGGATCCGGCTCTACGCGGCCAAGTCGTTCATCGGCACCATCCTGATCGACGCGGGCCTGCCCCGCCCCGCCACCCAGCAGGTCGAGGACCTCGCCGTGGAGGTCAGCATGGAGCAGATCGGCAAGGCCGACGCCGACCGCGTCTTCACCGGCTCCTACGGCGACCCCGCCAAAACCCAGCAGGCCGACGTCCTCGGCGGACAGGTCTGGAAACAACTCCCCGCCGTCAAGGCAGATCACGTCCGCCCCGTCCCCGACGAGACCTGGTTCCTCGGCCTCGGAGTCATCGCCGCCACCCAAGTCCTCACCGACCTAGACACCCTCCTTTCGCCCTGAATGAGTCATTCGGGGCACTGAAGTACCTCAATGACTCATTCAGGGCGCTCAACGCACCGAATGAGTCATTGAGGTACTTCGGGTTATCCACATCCTGACCGGTTGTCCACAGGAGGTGGCTTTCCCGCCCAACAGCCCGCGGCAACTGCCCACGATGGTCCTATGCGTCGAGGAACCTGGGCAGCAGATGCCGACCTGATCTACCGGCAGAGCAGTCGTGGCGTAATCCGTGCGGCCACGCTGATCGGCATGGGAATGATGTCGCGAACTGTCTACGGCCGATGCCGAGCAGGCGGACCGTGGCGGAGGCTGCTTCCCGGCGTGATCCTGCTGAGTCCCGGTCAACCATCTGCGGAACAGCGCATAGCGGCAGCACTGCTGTACGCCCGCCACGGGGCCATCGTGACGGGACGAGAGGCCTGTCGACTGCACGGACTCCGGCAGCTGCCGGACATCGACAAGGTCCACCTGCTCGTCAACGACTTCCGCAAGCCTCTCAGCAGCGAGTTCGTCATCGTGGAACGCACAACACGACTGCCGCCACCGCAAACCAGGAACGGCTTTCCGGTGGCGCCTCTGGTGCGGGCCGCGCTGGACACGTCCCGGCGGTTGCGTACTCCGGACCCGGTCCGGGCGCTGCTGGCAGAAGCCGTCCAGCGTGGGCGCTGCAAACTGGAGGACCTCGAACGCGAGCTGGCGCAGGGAAGTCAGCGTGGTTCAGCGGTTCCGCGCCGAGTGCTGGCAGCCATCAGTCTCGGCGCGAGGTCAGTCGCCGAGATGGATGCGATGCGCGTCTGGGAACGAAGCGGTCTGCCGAAGGCGCAGTGGAACGTGCCTGTTCGTGATGCCCACGGCACGCTCATCGGTGTACCGGACGCGTGGTGTGCGGAGGCATCGCTCGCCTGGGAGATCGACTCGTACGAGTTCCATCTCAACCCGAAGGACTACGCGAGGACCCTGCAGCGGAACACGCGCTACGCAATGGCCGGAATCCATGTGGTGCAAACGCTCCCGAGCCGCCTCCGGACAGCACCCGACGACGTCGCCGCCGAACTGGTCCAGGCTTACGAAGCCGCCATCTCCCGCGCCCGCGGAACGGCCTGAGTGCCCTGAATGAGTCATTCGGGGAGTTAGAGGCCCTCAATGACTCATTCAGGGCACTCAAGTACCCCAATGACTCGTTCAGGGCGAAAAAAGGGGTTAGGGGCGGTAGAGGATGCGGACCAGGCGGACGAGGCGGCGGAGGGTGCCGTTGGAGCGGGCGAAGGTGTTGGGTTGCAGGGGCGCCCAGAAGCGGCGGCGGGTGACCGATTGGGGGCGGGCGAACTCGCGCAGGCCGTCCGCGCCGTGGATGCGGCCGAAGCCGGAGTCGCCGACGCCGCCGAAGGGCAGGGCGGCGATGCCCGCGAAGGAGACGACGCCGTTGACCGAGACCATGCCGCAGCGCAGGCGGCGGGCCAGCTCGGGGCCGCGGGAGCGGGAGAACACGGTCGCGCCGAGGCCGTAGTTGGTGGCGTTGGCCAGCTCCACGGCTTCGTCCACATTGGACACCCGCTTGACGGTGAGCGTGGGGCCGAAGGTCTCCTCGGTGACGGCGGAGGAGTCCTCGGGCACGTCCACGAGCACCACGGGTTCCACGTACGGCGGGCGGACCGAGTCGAGGCCGCCGACGACGGCGCGGCCGCCCTTGTCGAGCGCGTCGGCGATGTGCGCGCGGATCACGCCGACCTGCTCGGGCATGGTGATCGGGCCGAGGTGCGCGCTGGGCTGGCCGCCGGGCTTGAGCTTGCGGGCGCGGCGCACGACGAGCTCGGTGAAGCGGTCGGCGACGGAATCCACGACGTAGACGCGTTCCACGCCGACGCAGGTCTGCCCGGCGTTGGACATGCCACCCCAGACGGCGGCCTCGGCGGCGGCCTCCAGGTCGGCGTCGGCGTCGACGATCAGCGGGTCCTTGCCGCCGCACTCCACGAGCACCGGGGTCAGCGACTCGGCGCAGGCGGCCATCACGCGCTTGCCGGTCGCGGTCGAACCGGTGAACGCGACCTTGTCGACACCGGAGCGGCAGAGCGCGGCGCCGGTCGCGCCGAAGCCGGTGACGACGGTCAGGACCGGGTGCTCGGGCACGATCTCAGCGAGGGTCGACGCCAGCCACTCGCCGACGCCGGGGGTCAGTTCGCTGGGCTTGAAGACCACGGCGTTGCCCGCGGCGAGCGCGTAGGCGATCGACCCCATCGGGGTGAACGCCGGGTAGTTCCACGGCCCGATCACGCCGACGACGCCCATCGGCAGGTACTCCACCGTCGCCGCCTGGTTGAACATCAGCTTGCCCGGGGAGACCCGGCGCCGCCGCAGCACCTTCTCCGCGTTGCGCGCGGCCCAGTGCAGGTGGTCGATCACCAGGACGAGCTCGAGCCGGGCGTCGTCGAGCGGTTTGCCGGTCTCGGCGCAGACCAGTTCGGTGATGTCGTCGAGCCTGCGCAGGACCAACGCGCGCCAGGCGTCCAGCCGCCGCTTGCGCTCCGCGTGGTCGAGTCCGCCCCACCAGACCGAGGCCTTGCGCGCGCGAGTGACGGCCGCGCGCACCTCGATCGGCGAGTGCACCCGGTGCCTGCCGATCACCTCGGCGGTGCGCGGGTCCAGGGAGGTGAACCACTGCTCGTCAGCCTGCTGGGACACGGCTCGGCTCATCGCGATCTCCCCGTCCGTTCAGAAAACCTTTCGGTTACCAAACAGTACGCAACACTTCGGGGCCAAGGGGAGACCCTCTGTGATCGGTCACACAGCCGGAGCTACGGCTTGGGCAGCTTGGGCAGCAGCGCCTTCACCACGGTCGTGGCCTTGCCGCAGAGGTCGACCTCGACGCCCTTCTTGCTGTTGTCGAAGCTGACCTCGACGACCTCGCCCTTGCCGGCGGTGGTGGCCTTGTGCATCCACTCCATCTTGCAGGAGGCGTTGAAGCTGTCCTCCTTGCGCTGGTAGATGGTGACCCCGTCGATGGTCACGACCTGCGCCTTCTTGTTCTGGCTGCTGTCCTTGGGATCGGTGGCCTCGCGGAACTCGATCCCGAAGTAGAGGCTGTCCCGCCGGAAGGTGCACCGGTACATGTCGTAGGAGGAGATGGTCGGCGTTCCGCCGAGCAGCTCGGTCGCGGTGACCGCGGGGAAGACCGCGCACGGGTCGACCACGGTCACCGAGCCCTTGTTGTCCTGCGCGCGCAGCGGCGGGTTGGTCCGGATCCGGTTGATCACCGTCTCGTTGAGCCGCCTGCCGACGTCGCAGGAGTCACCCTCGTAGTCGACCTGGGCCACGATGCCCAGCACGGACGAGCCCTCCTGGGTCACCGACTTGACGAAGCACGTGGTGGTCGAGGTCGACTCGACGGTCGTGAGGCCACCCACCTTGATCGTCTTGGCGGTGTCCAGGATGGTGATGTTCTGGCCGAGGCGGAGGGTGATGCTCAGCCGCTTGCCGCTGCCGTCCTTCATGTAGTTGGCGCAGTCGGAGAGCGCGACCGACCTGCTGGCCGCGGGCACCCCGAAGCCGGACAGTGTCTGGGTGTCCATCAGCTGGCACGGGTCGACCGCGCGCAGCCGCTCGGCGGCGAACGCGGGCTCGACCGGGCGCGGCGGCTGGTTGGGCTGCGTCTTCGGCGCCACCTTGGCAGGCACGACTGTCCTCGGGTGGGTGACCTTGGCCAGGTCGGCCTGGCTCCCGCATCCGGCGAGCAGGATCGCCGAGGACAGGGCGATGGCCGACCACGCGGTTCTGGCTGGGCTGCGCACGACGTGCACGGTAGCGACCCGCGTCCGGACGCGTGCAGGGAACCTCATGATCAGGGCTGATTCGATACACAGCGTGCGCGATGTCACGGAGCGGTTCGGGAACGATACAGAAGCTCCCTTCGATGTACTGGGTGGAAGCACCACTCAGTACATCGAAGGAGGTGAACACATGCGCCAGACCAGGCGGAGTACCCGCCCGGCCCGACGCGGACTGGTCCGCACGGGCCTCGGCCGCGCGGTCCGCTGGATCGACGACTGGACCGTCGAGGCCTTCAACCCGGTCTACCCCTACCGGGGCAGCGACCGCCGCTAGTGCCCTGGTTCGCCGACGCCATCGGCGTCGTCGGCGAACTCCGAGGGCACCACCACCGGCCGCGCCTTCGCCCAGACGACGAAGATCGCCGCCGTGACGAGCATGCCCAGCCCGGCCCACAGGTTGACGTTGATCCCGGCCGCCTTCTGGATCTCCTCGGCCGTGGTGAAGCCGGCGCCGGTGATCGTCAGCACCACCCCGTACACGCCGAAGAGCAACGCGATGATCAGGCGGAGGTCGAACAGGCCCGCCTTCTTCGAGTGCGAAGTCATGGTCTCGTCTCCTCCGGCTCAGATGAACAACAGGCTCAGCACGACGGTCAGCCCGAGCACCCCGGCGCCGAGCACGGCGGGCGAGCGGTACCACCCGGCGTCCTCACCGGTGACCGAGTGCGCGCGGTCCGCCTTCGGCGTGAGGCTGTAGACCAGGCCGACCAGTTCCTTGTCCGGCTTCGGCTTGGTGACCAGCGAGACCGCGACACTGACCAGGATGTCCACCACGAACGCCGCGCCCGCGCCGACGAACGCCGGGCCCTGGCCGGTCAGGCTGAGCACCTCGGCGGCGACCAGCCGGTCCACCGCGACCGCGGCGAGCGTGCCCGCGACCAGGCCGATCCAGCCCGCCGCCGGGGTCATCCGCTTCCAGAACATCGCCAGGAT
The DNA here is from genome assembly GCF_024213555.1 of Allokutzneria sp. A3M-2-11 16. GTDB lineage: Bacteria > Actinomycetota > Actinomycetes > Mycobacteriales > Pseudonocardiaceae > Allokutzneria. The sequence continues at coordinate 602,357 of NZ_JANAVO010000001.1, forward strand.
GAACGTGGCGAACAGCGGCGCGTTGAAGAACGAGAACAGCGTCTGGATGTAGTCCATGATGTTGCCGTAGCCGGAGGCGATGAGCGCGGTGAAGATCGCCACCACCATGCCGCCGACGGTCGCGAGGCGGCCGACGCGCAGGTAGTACTCGTCCGGCCGGTCCTTGCGCACGTAGCTCTGCCACAGGTCGTAGGTGAAGACCGTGTTGAAGGAGCTGACGTTGGCCGCGACACCGGCCATGAAGGACGCGAGCAGACCGGCGAGCGCGACGCCGAGGAAGCCGTTGGGCAGCAGGTCCCGCATCAAGTACATGATCGCGTGGTTGTACTCGACCCCTTCGGCCCCCGCGCCCTGCTTCAGCGCGGTGATCTCCGGGACCGCGACCGCGGCGATCATGCCGGGGATCACGATGACGGCCGGGATCAGCACCTTCGGGTAGGCGCCGATGATCGGGGTGCGCTTGGCCGCGGACATGCTCTTGGCCGACATGGCGCGCTGCACCTCGGCGAAGTTCGTCGTCCAGTAGCCGAAGGAGAGCACGAAGCCGAGACCGAAGACCAGGCCGATCACGCTCAGGGTGGCGTCGGCGATACCGGTCAGGCCGGTGGCGGGCCATGCGGAGAGCTGCTCGGGGCCACCGACGCTCGCGCTGACCTTGTCGACCAGGCCCTGCCAGCCGCCGACCTTGGTGAGACCGATGATGGTCAGCGGCAGCAGCGCCGCCACGATCACGAAGAACTGCAGCACCTCGTTGTAGATCGCCGCCGAGAGGCCGCCGAGGGTGGTGTAGGCCAGCACGACCGCCGCGGCGATCACGATGGACACCGAGATGGACCAGCCGAGCAGCGCGTTCATGATCAGCGCCAGCGCGAACAGGTTCACACCCGCGATCAGCACCTGGGCCACGGCGAAGCTCAGCGCGTTCACCAGGTGCGCGCCCGGACCGAACCGGCGGCGCAGGAACTCGGGAACGCTGCGCACCTTCGAGCCGTAGTAGAACGGCATCATCACCAGGCCGAGGAAGACCATGGCCGGGATGGCGCCGATCCAGTAGTAGTGCACGGTCGCGATGCCGTGCTGCGCGCCGTTGGCGGTCATGCCGAGCAGTTCCAGCGCTCCCAGGTTGGCCGAGATGAAGGCCAGACCTGTCACCCACGCGGGCAGTGACCGCCCGGAGAGCAGGAAGTCCAGGCTGCTGGACACGGAGCGCCGGGCCAGGAACCCGATACCGAGCACCAGCACGAAGTACACGCCGAGCAGCGTGTAGTCCAGCCAGCTCGCATCGAGCAGGGGCTCCGACGACTTGGCGAGTTCGATCACGCCGCCCTACCTCCCAAGTCAACACATTCGAACAGCAATCACCACGATCGCAACGGCGCGCACGCTACCGCACGGGAAGCCGCAAATGAACACTCAACTTCGCCCACGTGTCGAATTTGTTGCGACCGACCACTAATTCCGGGACAGTAGCCGACTCCGCGCGGGCGCACAGCCCTCCGAAGAGATGAACGGCGCTCAGTTCCAGGGCTTGGTGAGGGTGTCCCCGCGCGCGTGCACTTCGGCGCAGACCTCCAGCACGATCCGCGCCGCCTCGGTGCGCCCCGCGCGCTCCAGCGAGTCCGCGAGCGAGCGCCAGCCGCGACCGTCCTCCGGCAACAGCACCAGTGCGGCGGTACGAGCCGCGAGCGCCGCCTCGTGGTCTCCATCGCGCTCGTGGACCTCGGCGAGCAGGTGATAGACGGCATCCGTCCACGGATACCGTTCCAGCATCTCCAGAACCGGCCCGGCGCCGTGGGATGCGACCTTCGCGCGTCGCACGGTGTCGACGAACGCGTCGGCGATGTCCTCCGAGGTCACCCGCTCGACCTTGCGGCGATCCGGGCTGAGCCGGAGCAGCGCGGGCATGCTCCCGAAACAGGCGGTCGCCGTGCGCCACCCGGGTTGCCGGAACGCGTGCGGCAGCGGCTTCCCCGGCTGACTGGTGCCGTTGGAGCAGTCCAGCAGCTCACGGGGCACGAGCATCCGTTCCACGGCGAAGCGGTCCCCGCTCGCGTCACCGCGCGCCCGATAGGTGTCCCGCAGGTCCTGCTGGTTGTACAGCCACATCTCCCAGTCGCTGCCCCAACCGGCACGACTGATCAGCAGGGAGAAGTCGACGCGGATCTCCTCGTACTGCGTGACGATCGTGCGCAGCGCGAGCGGGAGGCGGTCAAAGGCCCGCTCCAGCGCCCAGCGCACCGGCACGAGTACCTCGTGCGCGACGGTGAGCGCGGAATACCAGGCATCGAAGGAATCGGCCTGGCGCACAGGTTCCAAGGTCGCCTGCACGCGGCGCACCAGCCAGCTGAGCGTGGGCTGGACTCTGCGGTGCAGTTCCACCGGCGCCCACTCGTCTTCAAGATCGACGAACGTCGTCCAGTCTCTCCGCGATGTCAGGGCCCGCTCCGAGAAGTGGGCGAGAAACCCCCGCGCGTCCTCGGCGAGGCAGCCTGCGGCGAGCAGTCTTTCCAGCACCCAGGAGGTCGCGGTCTGGTTCACCGTCTGCCCGGCTTCCGCCATGTCCACGACGTACTCGACCGCGGCGCGGACGTGATCTTCGTGCTCACCGTGCGCGACGTGCCAGAGCGCGCCCTTGAGCAACCACGAAGCCTCGTTGTTGAGGAAGCTCAGCTTGGCGAAGTCCTGCTCGCTCCCTTCCGGCACGGTGATGCCCGCCCGTCGCAGGAACTCCTGGTGCACGTCGTCGAACTGGCGGCTGATCGTCCAGTGCTGGAAGAAGTCCATGACCCACTCGCTCGGCATGGTCCCGCCATCGGAGCGGGTGTAGCCGCCGAGCGGCCTGACTCCCTCAACGAAGTCCGGGGTGTTGCCCCGGAACGGCAGCCGCCCGGCGAAGCGCAGCCCGGCCACCTCCTCCAACGTGGAGCACAGCACGAGGAGCACCTTCTCCCGGCGCAGCTGGTACTCCGGGTACCGCCGCACGGGGCGGCCGTCCAGCTCCTGCAACCGCCCCGCGAGCTGGACCTCCTCGAAGAGGGCTTCGAGCACGTCCACGACCGGTTCGAGTCCGGGAACCGGTCGCGTCGCGAGCAACCGCCCGCTCACACGAACAGCCCCGTCGCGCTGACGATGTCGCCCTTGTGCTCCTTGGCCAGCTCGACGCTCTTCAGCATCCACTCGCGGATGGAGCGCCGACCGGTGCGCTCGTACACCAGGCCTTCGCGATGGAGCTGCACGCACAGGTCGTCGAGGAACTTCTTCGGCTTGGCGCCGTTGGCGACGAACTCGATGTCGGAGAACACCCGGCGCAGGTGCCTGCGGACCTCGTCCTCGGTGTCGAGGTGATCAAGCGGCAGGTAGACCGCCTCAGCCGCCTCGGCGAGGTCGTCGAAGACCACCAGGCCGGGCAGGGCGGGCCGCCGTTTGCCCTCGAAGAGCATCCGCACCATCGCGTGCACCGGGTGCGTGCCGACCGTGATCTCCGTGCCCGCCTTGGGCACCGGGATGGCCAGCGGCGCGAACTGGTTCAGCGTGAACAGCACCATCACGTCGGGACCGCTGTCGTCTGGCAGCGAACTGTCACCGCTGACGTAGTCCGCGACCGCCGCGTCCTTCGCACCGTCGAAGGCCAGGAAGCAGAACGCCTTCGCGTGCTCCCGGACGTGCGCGAGGTTTTCCTTGGTGAACAACAGGTCGAGGCGGGTGATGTTGCCGCCTCGGTTGTAGACGCCGTTTCGCCCAGCTTCTTCCAGCAGGGCGGCGAACGAGATCACGAGCATGTTCCCCCCAGAACTCTCTCTGGCGGGAACGTAGTCGCCGAACAGCCGCCGGTGCTCCCTGTTGGAACACCGGCGCCCGGCATCTGCCTAGAAGAGGCGGAACTCGTCCGGTTCGATGCCGCGCAGCGCGTCGTAGTCGAGGGTGACGCACTCGATGCCGCGATCCTCAGCGAGCACCCTGGCCTGGGGTTTGATGAGCTGCGCCGCGAAGATCCCGCGGACAGGGGCGAGCAGCGGATCGCGGTTGAGCAGCTCCAGGTAGCGGGTCAGCTGCTCGACGCCGTCGATCTCCCCGCGCCGCTTGATCTCCACAGCGACGCTGGACCCGGTGGCGTCCCGGCACATCAGGTCGACCGGGCCGATCGCCGTGGGGAACTCGCGCCGGACCAGCGTCCAGCCGTCCCCGAGGGTGGTGACGTGCTCGGCCAGCAGCTCCTGCAGGTGCGCCTCGACCCCGTCCTTGCGCAGGCCGGGCTCGGGGCCCAGCTCGTGCTTGGAGTCGTGCAGCACCTCCTCGACGGTGATCACCAGCTTCTCACCGGCCTTGTTCTGCACCACCCAGGTGCCGGGGTCCTCGATCAGCCAGCAGGGCGGGCTCATCCAGTTCAGCGGCTTGAACGCGCGGTCGTCGGAGTGGATCGAGACCGAGCCGTCCGCCTTGATCAGCAGAAGGCGCTGAGCCATGGGCAGGTGGGCGGTGAGGCGGCCGACGTAGTCGACCTGGCAACGAGCGATGACCAGACGCACGGCGAAGAGGCTACGGGCCGCCACGGCGGCCGTGCGCGCGGGTGAGGGCGGATCAGGATCTTCGACGAGGTTCCTGGGCGGGTCGGCGGTGCGAGTAGCGTCCCCGCTCGTGTCGCTGACGCTCCAGTCGCTGTTGCGGACCAAGCCCGTCGAACGGATCACCGAAGAGGGCGCCAACACGCAGCTCAAACGCAGTCTCGGTCTGGTCCCGCTGATCGCGCTGTCGGTCGGCGCGACCCTGGGAACCGGGATCTTCGTGGTCCTCGGCGAGGCGGCACCCCAGGCGGGCCCCGCGGTGGTGCTGTCCTTCGTCCTGGCGGCGCTCGCGGCGCTGTTCTCGGCCCTGTCCTACGCGGAGCTCGCGGGCGCGGTCCCGGTCTCCGGCTCGGCGTACTCCTACTCCTACGCGACCATGGGCGAGTTCGTCGCATGGCTGTGCGGATGGTGCTTGTTGTTGGAGTACGGGGTTTCCGTCGCGGCCGTCGCGGTCGGCTGGGGCGGTTACCTCAACGAGTTCCTGCACTCCGCGATCGGGCTGCGCATCCCCGACGCGCTGGCCAGCTCCCCCGCGGCGGGCGGGATCATGGACCTGCCCGCGGCGGTCGTGGTGCTGCTGGCCACGCTCGTGCTCGTCGGCGGCGCCAGGGAGAGCGCGCTGGTGACCACGGTGACGACCGTGCTGAAGCTGCTGGTGCTGGTCTTCTTCGTCGCCGTCACGGTGACCGCGTTCAACTCCGACAACATGGCGCCGTTCGCGCCCGCGGGGATCGCCGGGATCACCGGTGGGGCGTCGGCGGTGTTCTTCTCCTTCATCGGCTTCGACGCCGCGTCCACGGCGGGCGAGGAGGCCCGCAACCCGCAGCGCGACCTGCCGAGGGCGATCGTGATCTCGCTGGGCATCGTGACCGCCATGTACGTATTGGTGGCGATCACCGCGGTCGGGGCGGTCGGCTCGGACGCGCTCGGCGGCCAGGAGGCGACGCTGTCCGCGGTGATGCGCGAGGTCACGGGAGCGGGCTGGCCGTCGACAGTGCTGGCCTTCGGCGCGGTGATCGCGATCGCCTCCGTCGTCCTGACCGTCCTCTATGGACAGACGCGGGTGCTGGTGGCGATGTCCCGCGACGGGCTGGTGCCCTCGATGTTCGCCAAGGTCGGCAAGCGCAAAGTGCCCACGGCCAACACCCTGGTGGTCGGCGGCCTGGTGGCGGCGCTGGCCGCGTTCGTCCCGCTCGGTCAGCTCGCCGAGGCGACCAGCATCGGCACCCTGGTGGCGTTCGCCCTGGTCAACATCGGTGTGCTGGTGCTCCGCCGGACCAAGCCGGACCTGCCGCGCAGCTTCCGCGCCCCGCTGATGCCGATCACCCCGATCATCGGGCTCGGCCTGTGCGTGCTGCTCGTGGCCGGGCTCAAGTCGCAGACCTGGCTGGCGTTCGCGATCTGGACGGTCGTCGGGCTCGGCGTGTACTTCCTGTACGGCGTGCACAGGTCGCGGCTGAACGACTGGCAGCATGGAGACCGTGCAGAAGCTGGACAGTCGTGAGGTTTACGCCAACGCGTGGATGACCGTTCGCGAGGACGGCATCCTCCGCGCGGACGGGTCGCGCGGGATCTACGGCGTGGTGGACAAGCCCCAGTACGCGCTGGTCGTCCCGCTGGACGGGGACCGGCTGCACCTGGTCGAGCAGTACCGCTACGCCCTCAACCTGCGCCGGTGGGAGTTCCCGCAGGGCACCGCTCCGGAGCGGGCCGAGAGCGAGCCCGGCGAGCTGGCCGCGCGGGAGCTGCGCGAGGAGACCGGTCTGCGCGCGGGGAGGATGACCGACCTCGGCCTGCTCGACGTGGCGCCCGGCATGTCCAGCCAGCGCGGCCGCGTCTTCCTGGCGACCGAACTGGAACAGGGCGAGCCGGAGCGCGAGCACGAGGAGCAGGACATGCGCACCGCGTGGTTCACCCGCGCCGAGTTCGAGGCGATGATCGCCAAGGGCGAGATCACCGACGCGCAGTCACTGGCCGCCTACACCCTCCTGCTCCTGCACGAGCGGAACTCCGTGGACGCCTGAGCCACCCGCGGCCGCCAACGTACCCAATGTGGCATTCGTTACGTCTAGCGAAACAAATGCCACATTGGGTCCACAAGCGGCCGCTGCGGGTGAGTGGATATCCGCCCAGGGCGTACTGGCAGCTTGGCGTTCGTTCGCGTCACGGGTGATGCTGGAATCGGGGGGTTCCCCGGAGCGGGCGAAAGCCACCCTCGCCTGCCACGGGGGATCTCGTCATCCGGCGCGCACGGCCCGCATGATCGCGGTGCCCAGCTCTTCGGTGGTCGAGGTGCCGCCGAGGTCCGGGGTGGCCACCTCGCCCGCGGCGAGAACCGTATCGACGGCGGCGCGAACCGCTTGTGCCGCAACGGTTTCTCCCAGGTGCTCCAGCATCATCGCGCCCGCGAGGACCTGGGCGACCGGGTTGGCGATGCCCTGGCCCGCGATGTCGGGAGCGCTGCCGTGCACCGCCTCGAACATCGACGGGTGCTCGCCGGGCGGGTTGATGTTGCCGGACGGGGCCATGCCGAGGCCGCCGGTCACCGCCGCCGCGAGGTCGCTGAGGATGTCGCCGAAGAGGTTGGACGCCACGACCACGTCCAGCCGCTCCGGGTGCTGGACCATCCGCGCCGCCAACGCGTCCACGTGGCACTGCTCGCTCTTGACGTCCGGGTACTCCGCGGCGATCTCGGCGAAGATCTCGTCCCAGTACGGCATGGAGTGGATCAGGCCGTTGGACTTGGTCGCGGAACAGAGCCCGCCGCCGCGCTCGCGCGCCAACTCGAAGGCGTAGCGGATGATCCGTTCCACGCCGACGCGGGTGAACACCGACTCCTGGAGCACGAACTCGCCAGGCTGACCGGCGTTGTGGCGGCCGCCGATGGCGGAGTACTCGCCCTCGGAGTTCTCCCGGACGATCACCATCTCCAGCTCTTCCGCGGAGCGGCCGTGCAGCACCGACGACGTTCCGGGGAGCAGCCGGACCGGGCGCAGGTTGACGTACTGGGCGAAGGCCCTGCGAACCGGGATCAGCAGTCCCCACAGGGAAACGTGGTCCGGGACACCGGGGAAGCCGACCGCGCCGAGGAAGATCCCGTCGAAGCGCGAAAGCTGCTCGATCCCGTCCTCCGGCATCATCGCGCCGGTCTTCGCGTAGCGCTCGCAGCTCCAGTCGAACTCCGTCCACTGTAGACGGAAGCCGGACGATGAGGCGGCCCGGTCGAGCACCCTGCGGGCCTCGACCGTGACGTCGACGCCGATGCCGTCGCCGGGGATCGAGGCGATCTCGTAGGTCTTCACAGGCTCACCGCGATGTACTTGGTCTCCAGGAACTCTTCGATGCCAACGGTTCCACCCTCGCGGCCGAGACCGGACTGCTTGATCCCGCCGAACGGCGCCGCCGGGTTGGACACGATGCCCTGGTTCAGGCCGATCATCCCGGCCTCAAGCCGTTCCGAGACGCGGAGCGCGCGCTTCACATCGCTGGTGTAGAGGTAGGAGACGAGTCCGTACTCCGTGTCGTTGGCCGCGGCGAGCGCCTCGTCCTCGGTGTCGAAGACGGAAATCGGCGCCACAGGGCCGAAAATCTCCTCGTCGGACATCCGCGCGTCGCGTGGAACGTCGGTGAGGACGGTCGCCGGGTAGAAGTTTCCCGGACCGTCCACTTCGGACCCTCCGGTGAGCACCTTCGCGCCACGGTCGACCGCGTCCTTGACCAGCTCGCTGACCTTGCGCACCGCGGCGTCGTCGATCAGCGGACCGACCACGACGTCGTTCTCCGTGCCACGGCCCATCTTCAGCGACGCCATGCGCTCGGTCAGCCTGCGCGCGAACTCGTCGTAGACCCCGCGCTGCACGTAGAACCGGTTCGCCGCCGTGCACGCCTCGCCGATGTTGCGCATCTTGGCCTGCATCGCGCCGTCCACCGCGGCGTCGAGGTCGGCGTCGTCGAAGACCAGGAACGGCGCGTTGCCGCCGAGTTCCATCGACGTGCGCAGTACCTTTTCCGCGCACTGCTCAAGGAGTTTGCGGCCGACACCGGTCGATCCGGTGAAGGAGAGCTTGCGCGCGCGGCCGTCGCGGATCAGCGGCTCCATCACCCCGCCCGCGTCCTTCGTGGTGATCACGTTGAGCACGCCGTCGGGCAGGCCCGCCTCGGTCAGGATGCCCGCGAGGGCGAGCATGGACAGCGGGGTCTGCGCCGCGGGCTTGATCACCGTGGTGCAGCCCGCCGCGATCGCCGGGCCGATCTTGCGCCCGCCCATGGCCATCGGGAAGTTCCACGGCGTGATCAACAGGGTCGGTCCGACCGGCTGCTTGGTGACGAGGAAACGGCCGCTTCCGTTGGGCGCCACGGCATAGCCGCCGTCGACGCGCACGGCCTCCTCGGCGAACCAGCGGAAGAACTCGGCGGCGTAGGCGACCTCGCCGCGCGCCTCGGCCAGCGGCTTGCCCATCTCCAGCGTCATCAGCAACGCGAGTTCTTCGTTGCGCGCCAAGAGGATCTCGTAGGCGCGGCGCAGGATCTCCCCGCGTTCGCGCGGCGGCATCGCGGCGAAGCCGGGCTGTGCGGCCACGGCCGCGTCCAGCGCCGCCCTGCCGTCCGCCGGGGAGGCGTCGGCGACGTCGCAGAGCCGTTGTCCCGTCGAGGGATCGAGCACGGCGAAGGTCTTCCCGTCCTTGGCCGCGACCCACTTGCCGCCGATGAACAGCTCCTTCGCGACCGCGTCGACCACGCCGCTCTCGCTGATCTCAGACATCCCGCTCCTCGCCGATGGCGTTCATTGCGTCGGTGCGCACCCCATGCTACGAATATTGTCGACAATCTACAACACCCCTCGTTCGTCAGGAGTGTTCATGGCCAAGCTTTCCCCGGTGCTCAAGCAGGCAACCCCGGTCGTCGTCGATCGCGGTGAGGGCGTCTACCTCTACGACACCACCGGCAGGCGCAACCTCGACTTCACCGCGGGCATCGGCGTGACCAGCACCGGGCACTGCCACCCGCGCGTGGTCGCCGCCGCCCAGGAGCAGATCGGCAAGCTGATCCACGGCCAGTACACGACCGTGATGCACAAGCCGATGCTCGACCTCACCGAGAAGCTGGGCGAGGTGCTGCCGCCCGGCCTGGACTCGCTGTTCTTCTCCAACTCCGGCAGCGAGGGCATCGAGGCGGCGCTGCGGCTGGCGCGCCAGGCCACCGGGCGCCCGAATGTCGTTGTGTTCCAAGGGGGTTTCCACGGCAGGACGGTGGCCGCGGCGACCATGACCACCTCCGGGACGCGGTTCAGCGCGGGCTTCTCGCCGTTGATGGGCGGAGTGCACGTGGCGCCCTTCCCCAACGCCTACCGCTACGGGTGGGACGTCGAGACCGCGACGAAGTTCGCGCTGCGCGAGCTGGACTACCTCTTCGCCACGGTCACCGCGCCGAACGAGACCGCCGCGTTCTTCATCGAGCCGGTGCTCGGCGAAGGCGGCTACGTGCCCGCGAACACCGAGTTCTTCGCGGGGCTGCGCGAGCGCGCCGACCGGCACGGCATCCTGCTGGTGCTCGACGAGGTGCAGACCGGGTTCGGCCGCACCGGGAAGTTCTGGGGGCACGACCACTTCGACGTGCGGCCGGACATCGTGGTGATCGCGAAGGGCCTCGCGAGCGGATTCCCGCTCTCCGGCATCGCGGCCTCGACCGAGCTGATGAGCAAGGCCTGGCCCGGCTCGCAGGGCGGAACCTACGGCGGCAACGCGGTTTCCTGCGCCGCGGCGGCGGAAACGCTCAGCGTGATCAAGGACGAGGGACTGGTCGAGAACGCGGCCGCGCGGGGTGAGCAGCTGCTCGCGGGCGCGCGGTTGATCGCGGACAAGACGCCGCAGATCGGTGACGTGCGCGGGTTGGGGCTGCTGGTGGGCTCCGAGTTCACCACCGCCGACGGCGAGCCCGACAACGCCACCGCTCAGGCGGCGCAGAAGGCAGCGGCCGAGCGCGGGTTGCTGTTGCTGACCTGCGGCGCGCACATGAACGTGGTGCGGATGATCCCGCCGCTGATCGTCACCGCCGAGCAGATCGACGAGGGCCTGGAGATCTGGGCCGAGGCCGTCGCGTCCGTCACCGCGTCCGTCACGAAGAGCTGAGGGGATTCGAAGTGGCTCGCTACATCACCATCACCCTGGACAAGCGCGGGGTGTCCTGCCGCGCCCGCCTGCTCGACGCGGAGGCGCCGCGCACCTGCAAGGCCGTGTGGGACGCGCTGCCGCAGAGCGGGTCGGCCTACCACGCCAAGTACGCCCGCAACGAGGTGTACACGTTGGTCCCGCCGTTCGCGAACCCCAAGCCCGGCCGGGAAAACCCCACCGTGACGCCGATTCCCGGCGATGTCGTGTACTTCGGCTTCGAGGCGTGGGAGATCGGCAACCCGGCCTACGGCTACGAGGAGGCCAGCGAGGCGCACAGCGATCAGGGCGCCACCGATCTGGCGATCTTCTACGGCCGCAACAACCTGCTGATCAACGGCGACGCGGGCTGGGTGCCCGGCAACGTCTTCGCCACCATCGAGGAGGGCCTCGACGAGATCGCCGCCGCCTCCCAGGACCTGTGGCTGCGCGGTGTCGAAGGCGAAACCCTCTCCTTCGCCCGCGCCGACTAACCCCTGCTCCGCACCCAGCCAATGACGCGTTTGGTGCGTTAGAAGGCCCTGAATGAGTCATTGGGGGAGTTCAGTGCCCTCAATGACTCATTCAGGGCACTCAAGTACCTCAATGACTCATTCAGGGCGTTAGGGAGCTGCGGTGGCGTGGAGGCTCGTGCCGGGGGCGAGGCGTTGGACGGCGTCCTCCATGTGCGCCTCCAGCAAGGAGAGGACGAGCGCCTCGTCGCCGGAGCGGATCGCCTGGATGATCTGGTTGTGCTCGCCGACGCGTTCCTCGACGGCCTGGTAGGTGCGCTGTAGCTCGGCGAGGCACATCCGCGTCTCGATCAGCAGCGTCCGCGCCATCCGGATCAGCCGCGGGCTGCCGGAGGCGGCGATCAGCGCCTCGTGGAACTTCAGGTCGGCGTCCGACAGCGCGGTCGGGTCGTCGTCATCGGCGGCGGCCGCCATCGCGCGCACGGTCTCGTCCAGTGCCGCAGCGGCGATCTCCCGGTTGTCGCCGCGCATGATGCGGATGACCGCGGCGCGCTCGATCGCCGACCGCGCCGAGTAGATGTCGTAGACGTCGGTGGGGCCCAGGTCGATCACGAACAGCCCGCGGTGCCGTTCCGCGCGCAGCAGGCCCTCGGAGACCAGCCGCTGCATCGCCTCGCGCAGCGGTCCGCGGGAGACCTGGAACCGGGACGCCAGCTCGGTCTCACCGAGTTGTGTGCCGGGCGGCAGGGAGCCGTACATGATCGCGTCGCGGAGCTGCCGCGCGATGATCTCGGCGGTGGACTCCCGGCTGACCGGTTCGATGTCCGGCAGCGCCATCACGCACCTCCTGTGCGGAAGAGTGTGCCGAGTGCGTCGGTCCTGGGGTGCGCGCCGACCAGCCGCAGGCCCTCCCACACTGTCACCTGGTTCGCGGTCAGCACGGGCTTGCCGAGCCGCTTCTCGATCTCGTCGACCACGTCGAGCGTGCGCATCGCGGTGTCCGGCACCAGGACCGCGTCGGCGTCGGGGTGGTCGTGCGCCACCGCGAACTCGATCACCGCCGCCGGGCTCAGCCTGCCGACCTCGGCGGCGGTGTCGATGTCCGCGCTCGCCATGGACACGACCTCGATCCCGCCCGCGCCGAGGAACTCCATGAAGAACGCGGCCACGTCGGCCGGGTAGCTCGCGGCGACGGATACCTTGCGGAGCCCAAGCACCAGTGCCGCGTTGACGAACGCGAAAGACGTGCTGGAAGCCGGTTTCCCCGCCGCCGCGGCCAGTTTCGCGACCTGGTCGGCGGCGCCGTCCCACCGGTAGACGAAGCTCCCGCTGGTGCACGCCCACACCACCGCGTCGGGCTCGTGCTTGCCGAGCAGCCGCGCGCCCTCGGCGAGCCGTTCCGGGCTGCCGAGGTCCAGCAGCTCGGGCACCGCGTGCAGGTCCGTGCCGTAGATGTGCTCGACCGGGAGCCGCACGTCGCCGCCGAGCAGCTCCGCCGCGAACGGGTACTCGTCCTCCACCGCGTGGTCGGGGTAGATGAAGCCGATCGTCGGCATCGCGGGTCCTCCAACAGGTTGTCGACAATCCTAAGTGACTTCGCGGAGCCAGCCTCCCGGCCCCACGATGGGCAGCCGCATCCGTTGCAGGCAGGCCCACATGGTCAGCTGGTTGGCGGTCAGCACCGGCTTGCCGAGCCTGCGCTCCAGCGGCTCGATCAGGTCGTAGGTGGGCAGGTTGGTGCAGCTGACGAAGATCGCCTCGGCCTCGGGGTGGTTCGCGGCGAGGATGCGTTCGGCGATGGTGCGGTAGCCGACCTTCCAGATGCCGCCGCCGAGCCCGAGGTAGTCGCTGGAGACCGTGCGCACGCCCAGCTCGGTGAGGAACGACTGCAGGCTCTTCGTCAGGTCCTCGTCGTACGGGGTGATCACCGAGACCGACCGCAGGTCCAGCTGTTGCAGCACCTCCGCGAGCGCGCCCGAGGTGGTCACGGCGTCCGGGGCGCCCGCGTCGCAGATCGCCTTGCACAGCGAGCGCTCGTAGTCCACGCCGTTGACGAAGCTGCCGGAGGTGCACAGGTAGGCGACGACCTCGGGTTCGACGTGCAGCACGTCCCTGGTGGCCGCGGCGAGGTGGGCGCTGTTGCTGACCAGCCTGGCCATCTCCATGCTGACCGGCACCGGCTCGTACGGGGTGCGGGCCAGGTGCAGGGAGACCTCCATCGGCACCCACCGCCACAGCTCCCGCTCCAGCGCCAGGTCGAACGGGGCGATCACGCCGATCCCGCGCTGGGCGAGCGGTCCGTCGAACTCCAAGAGATCCAAATCCAAGGCTGGGCTCCCAGGGTGAGGAGTGGCCTCCGGGGTGACTCCTCGGATTGTTGACAATCATACGAACGACTCATAGCGTGTCAACGTGCCCGAAACCCCAGTGCTCACGGTTCTGCACGACGGCAGAACGCCGCCCGGCATGCAGGGCATCGAGGCCGACGCGGTGGTTCGTTACACCCGCGAGGACGGCCTGGCGGAGGCACTGCGCGGCGCGGACGTGCTGTTCGTCTACGACTTCCTGTCCAAGGCCGTCCCGGGTGCGTGGCACGCCGCCGACCGGCTCCGCTGGGTGCATATCGCCAGCGCAGGGGTGGACCCGGTGCTCTTCCCCGGGCTCAGGGACAGCGAGGTCGTGCTGACCAACTCGCGCGGGGTTTTCGACCGGCCGATCGCCGAGTACGTGCTCGGCGTGCTGCTCGCTTTCGCCAAGGATTTCGCTCGTTCGGCCGAACTCCAGAGCCAGAAACGATGGCTGCACAGGGAATCTGAGCGGCTGACCGGCAAACGTGCGCTCGTCGTCGGCACCGGCCCGATCGGCAGGGCCATCGCCGGACTCCTCCGCGCGGTCGGGCTGGAGGTGACCGGGATCGGCCGCCGCGCCCGCGCGGACGACCCGGACTTCGGCACCGTGCACGCGGCGGACCGGCTCGTCGAGCACCTGCCCGACGCGGACTTCGTGATCGCGGTGGCGCCGCTGACCGAGCACACCAAGGGGATGTTCGACTCCCGCGCGTTCGACGCGATGCGCTCGACGGCGCGGTTGGTCAACGTGGGGCGCGGTGAGCTGGTGGTGACCTCCGATCTCGTCGACGCGCTGCGCGACAGGGTGATCGCGGGCGCCGCGCTCGACGTGTTCGAGACCGAGCCGCTGCCCCCTGACAGTCCACTGTGGACCATGGAGAACGTCCTTGTCTCACCGCACATGTCCGGCGACTTCGTCGGCTGGCGGGACGCGCTGGTCGAGGTGTTCGCGGACAACTTTCGGCGGTGGCGGGCCGATCGTGATCTTCGTAATGTCGTCGACAAGCAGCTGGGCTACGTGCCGAGCACACGCTGAGGAGGGTCATGGCCCCGAACACGAGCAGCCTGCCGACGGCGAGCGAACTGGCCGCCGCCTACTCCTCCGGAGAGCTCTCGCCGGTGGAGGCGACCCGGTCCGCCCTGGACGCCGTCGAGCGCAAGGACGGCGACTACAACGCCTACTGCCTGGTCGACGCCGAAGCCGCGATGGAGCAGGCCAAGGCGTCCGAGCAGCGGTGGCACGACGGCAACCCGATCGGCTGGCTGGACGGCGTCCCCGCGTCGATCAAGGACATGTTCCTCAGCGTCGGCTGGCCGACGCTGCGCGGTTCGCGCTGCATCGACCCGGAACAGCCGTGGGTGGTGGACAGCCCGGTCACCGCGCGGATGCGGGAGAACGGCCTGGTGCTGCTGGGCAAGACCACCACCCCCGAGCTCGGGTGGAAGGGCGTCACCGACAGCCCGCTGCGCGGTGTCACCAGAAACCCTTGGAACGCAACGAAAACCGCGGGCGGCTCCAGCGGCGGCAGTGCCGCGGCGGTGGCGGCGGGCATGGGCGCGCTGTCGGTGGGCACCGACGGCGGTGGCTCGGTGCGGATTCCCGCGTCGTTCTGCGGGATCGTCGGTTTCAAGCCGACCCACGGCCGCATCCCGCTGTACCCCGCGAGCCCCTTCGGGCCGCTGTCGCACGCAGGCCCGATGGCGCTGTCCGTCGACGACATCGCGCTGCTCCAGGACGTGCTCGCACTCCCCGATCACCGTGACCCCGCGGCACTTCCGCAGCTCGTCGGCACCTACCGCGAGGCCGTGCGGCGCGATGTCCGCGGACTGCGCGCGGCGTTCTCGCCGAACCTCGGCTACGTCGACGTGGACCCCGAGGTCGCGCAGATCGTGGCGGCAGCGGTGCGCGCGATCGACGAGGCCGGGCTGCACGTCGACGAGGCCGACCCCGGTTTCCAGGACCCGAAGGAAGCGTTCTGGGTGCTGTGGTCCACCGGCGCCGCGAAGTGGCTGGACACCTTCCCCGCGGGCTCCGCCGACCAGCTCGACCCCGGACTGCGGCTGCTGTGGGAGCAGGGCGGGACGTACACCGCCAGCGACTACCTCGGCGCGAACGCCGAACGCGCCGCCCTCGGCATCACCATGGGCGAGTTCCACTCCAGGCACGACGTGCTGATCACGCCGACCATGCCGATCACCGCCTTCGAGGCGGGCGCGGACGTGCCCCCTGGCAGCGACATGCGGAGCTGGCCGGACTGGACGCCGTTCACCTATCCGTTCAACATGACCCAGCAGCCCGCCATCAGCATGCCCGTCGGCCGCACCGCCGCCGGACTGCCCGTGGGCCTGCAGATCGTCGGGCCGCGGCACTCCGACGACCTCGTGCTCGCCGTCGCGCGCCTGGTCGAGGAGGTTGTCCCGGCCCGCTAGGACTTGCCGAGCGCGCGAAAGAGCTTGAGCAGCAACGTGTATCCGCGTGCCAACGTTCGGAAGCTGGTCAGCGGAGGACGGCCCAGGCCGACGCCGCGTTGGCTGGCGATGGTCTGCGCCTCGGTGAAGCGGAGCAGCCCTTCGACACCGTGCCGCCTGCCGATGCCGGAGTCACCGATCCCGCCCATCGGCGCGTCCACGCTGCCGTAGCTCGACGCGTAGCCCTCGTTCACGTTGACCGACCCGGAGTTCAGCCGCGCGGCGACGACGCGTCCACTTCGGACATTCCCGCTCAGCACACTCGCGTTGAGGCCGTAACGGGTGTCGTTGGCGCGGTGCACGGCTTCGTCCACAGTGGAGCATCGGTACACCGAGACGACCGGCCCGAAGGTCTCCTCGCCGAAGCACGTCATGTCCTCGGTGACCCCCGCCAGCACGGTCGGCTCGTAGCAGTACGGACCGACGTCAGGACGCCGCCGACCACCGGCGAGCACCCGCGCGCCCTTCTCGACGGCGTCGCGCACGTGCTCCGAGACGACGTCGAGTTGGCGTTGGGAGGCAAGGGAACCCATCTCCGCCGACCAGTCCAGACCGACGCCGAGCCGCATGTGCCGGACCCGCCGGAGGAAGGACTCCATGAACTCGTCGTGCACGGAGTCGTGCACGTACAGCCGCTCCGTCGAGACGCACAGCTGCCCCGCGGAGGTGAAGCACGCGCGGACGGCGATCTCCGCGGCCTTGTCCGGCTTGGCGTCGTCGAGCACGAGCAACGCGTTCTTCCCGCCCAGCTCCAACGACACGCCGACGAGCCGCTCCGCCGCGCGCTTGGCCACCTCGCGCCCGGTGCGCGTGGAGCCGGTGAAGCAGACGTAGTCCGCTCCGTCGACCACCGCACCACCGATCGTGGGACCGTCGCCGACGACCACCTGCCACAGGTCCTCCGGCAGACCGGCTTCACGCAGCAGGCCGACTCCCCACAGCGCGGTCAACGCGCCCTGGACATCCGGCTTGTGCACGACACCGTTGCCCGCGACCACGGCGGCGAGCCCGTCGGAGAGCCCGAGTTCGAGCGGGTAGTTCCACGGCGAGATGATCCCGATTACGCCCTTGGGCCGCCGCACCTCGTCGACTCGGATCACCCCGGGCAGGAAGCCGGAACGCCTGGCGCAGGCCAATATCCGTTCGGCTCGCCTGCCGTAGTAGCGCGCTCCGACCGCGGTCCCGGACAGCTCCTCGAAGGCGTGCCAGCGGGTTTTCCCGGTCGCGTACTGGATGGTGTCCAGGGCCTCCGCTTGCCGGGAGAGCAGCAGATCGTGGAACCGCAGCAGTACCTGACCGCGTTCCTTCGGTGGAACGGCGCACCATTCGTGCTGCGCCGCCGCCGCTCGCGCGTACGCCTCGGCCACGTCGTCCACAGTGGACACGGGAAGCGCCGCGAACGGTCCCCCGGTGAGCGGGGTGACCACGGGCGTGGTGGCCCCCGACGACGACAGGACGATGGTCTTGTCGATGCTGAACATGTCGGCCTCCTAGTCAGGCCAGGACGGCTTGCGCTTCTCCAGGAACGCGGCCATGCCCTCCTTGGCGCCCGGCGTCTGCGAGGCCGCCGCCATGGCTTCGAGCGCGATCTCGTACGCGTCCGCTTCCGGCCGGTCGAGCTGCGCGTAGAGCGTCCGCTTGCCCGCGGCCTTGCTCGCCCGGCTCCCCCGCGTCGCCCGCGCCAGCAGGTCGTCGACGGCGGAGTCCAGCTCCTCGTCCGGCACCACGCGGTTGATCAAGCCCCACTGCTCGGCGGTCGCGGCGTCGATCGGATTGCCGGTCAACGCCAGCTCCATCAGGCGCTTGCGGCCGATGGCGCGGGCAACCGGAACGGCGGGCGTGTGGCAGAACCACCCGGCCTTCCCACCAGGCAGCGCGAACCCGGCCGAGGCGGCCGCGACGGCCAGATCGCAGGACGCGACGAGCTGGCACCCGGCAGCCGTGGCCAGCGCGTGCACCCGCGCGATCACCACCTGCGGGATCGACTGGACGGTGCGCATCACCTCGGTGCACAGCTCCAGCAGCTCGCGCACGCCGTCGAGGTCGCGCGCGGCCACGTCCGCGAAGTCGTGCCCGGCGGAGAAGACCTTGCCCGTCCCGGCGAGCACCACCCCGGTCGCGTCGGACTCCCCCGCCGCGCGGAACGCGGTCAGCAGCTCGGTCAGGTGCTCGGCGGAGAGGGCGTTGCGGCGCTCCGGCCGATTCATCGTGATCCGAACGATGTCGTCCGCACGATCGACGAGGAGATTCCGGTACTCGACCATGGCCCGACCGTAGCGCCGCGGAGTTAGCCTGACGAGGTGCCGGACTTACTCATCCCCTTTTTGGCCGTCGTTGTTGTGCTGACGGTCACACCCGGTCCCGACATGGCCCTCGTGCTGCGCAACGGGGTGCGCGGCGGTACGGCCGCGGCGTGGTGGACCGGGCTCGGCTGCTGCGCGGGCATCGCGGTGCACGCGCTCGCGGCGGTGGTCGGTCTCTCCGCGCTCCTGGCGGCGTCGGCGACCGCGTTCACCGTGGTGAAGCTCGCGGGCGCGGCCTACCTGGTGTGGCTCGGCGTGCAGGCGCTCTGGGCGGCCCGGCACGGCCTGCGGGACGCTCCGGCGTCCTTGACGGATGCCGTCAAGGAGCCGATGGCGCGCGACGCCGCCTTCCGCCAGGGCGTGCTGAGCAACATCCTCAACCCCAAGATCGCCCTGCTGTTCCTGACCCTGCTGCCGCAGTTCGTGGCCGCGGGCGAGTCCCGCATGGCGACCTCCGCGGTACTGGCCGCCGTCTTCCTGGCCCTCGCCGTCGCGTGGTGGACCGTCTTCTCCGTCCTCATCGGCAAGCTGGGCCGTACCCTCTCCCGCCCGCGCGTCAAGCTCACCCTCGAACGCCTCACCGGCGCGGTCCTCGTCGCCCTCGGCCTCCGCGTGGCCCTCGACTGACCCACATTTCCGCCGGGTGGTTGGGGCGTCTTCAAGTACCCCCAACCCACCCCCCAGCGGTCGCAAACCGCTACTAACCCCGGGGTTAGTAGCAGTTAGCGACTTTCGTGGGCCGGGTTCGCTGTACTTGAAGACGTACGAACCTCGGCGGAGTGCTACGGGGTGTGGAAGGTGCGGCGGTACGCGCCGGGGGTCACACCGAGGGCGGAGTGCATGCGGCGGCGGAGGTTCGCGGCGGTGCCGAGGCCGCAACGGTCGGCCACGCGGTCGACGGACAGGTCGGTGGTCTCCAGCAGGCGTTGGGCGTGGCGAATCCGTTGTGCCAGTAGCCACTTCCCCGGCGTGGTGCCCATCGCCGAGGTGAACGCCCGGTGGAAGTTCCGCTCGCTCATCCCCGCGTGTGCGGCCAGGTCACCCACTCCGAGCGGCGACTCCAGGCGGGCGCTCGCCCAGTCCACTGTGGACCCAATGCCCGCCTGGGCCGGACGCGGCGGCACGGGTGCGTCGATGTACTGGCGCTGATCACCTTCGCGCGCGGGCGGCATGACCAACCGGCGGGCGAGCGCGGTCGCCACCGAAGCCCCCAGCGCCCGCCGCACCAGGTGCAGGCAGAGATCCACTCCGCCGACCACTCCCGCCGACGTCAGCACCGTGCCGTCATCGGTGAAGAGCACATCGCCGCGGATCTCCGCGCGCGGAGCCGCGACGGCCAGCTGCGGCAGCAACCGCCAGTGCGTCGTCGCGGGCCGACCGTCGAGCAGCCCAGCCGCGGCGGCGGTGAATGCGCCGGAGCACAACGTCGCGATCACACCGTCATACGCACGGAGCGCGCGGATCACCGACTGCGGCACAGGCGCAAGCGGCTCATAACGGCCCGGCAGCACGACCAGATCGCAGTCCGCCAGACCGCTCAACCCATGGGTGGGCACAAGTGCCCCGACAGGGCGCAGGGCCACGGAAGCCTTGCGGGGCGCGCAGATCCGCAGCTCGAAGGGCCCTCCGGAGGCAGCGATATTTGCCAGGGGCATATCGACGCTCCACACCTCGGCGGTCACGGCGACATCGAAGGACCGGGTGTCCGGCAGGGCGAGCAGTCCGACAGTGCGCATGGCAGGAAAGTACTCCTTCGTGCCAGTTCTGCCACTCCCTTCCGCGCACACCCGACGGGCAGGCTCCACGGCATGACAACAGCTCTGATCGTGATCGACGTGCAGCGCGGGTTCGACGACGCCGAGTTCTGGGGCAAGCGCAACAACCCTGACGCCGAGGCGAACATCCGCCTGCTCATCGAGGCGTGGCAGCGCGACGGCGCACCGATCGTCTTCGTGCGGCACAACTCGAAAAGGCCCGATTCGCCGCTGCGCCCCGGCCAGGAGGGCAACGAGTTCAAACCCGAACTCGACGGCATCACGCCGCAGCTCGTGATCAACAAGAGCGTGCACTCCGCCTTCCACGGCGAGGAGGACCTGCACGCGTGGCTCCAAGAACGCGGCATCACCGAGCTCGTCACCTGCGGCATCCAGACCAACCGCTGCGTGGAGACCACGACGCGCGTCGGCGGGGACCTCGGCTACGAGATCAAGTACGTCCTCGACGCCACCTTCACCTTCGACGAGACCGCGCAGGACGGATCGGTCGTCACGGCGGACGAGATCGCCCGCGTGGTCGCGGTGAACCTGCACGACAACTTCGCCGAGGTGACCAGCACGCGCGCCGTCCTTACCTGAGAGGTAATCGATTCGGCGCGCTCGACCGACTAGAAATGAGGCATGTCAACACGCGAGACGGTGATGGAACTGCTGCGGCGGATCGGCGAGGGCGACCCCGAGCGGATCGCGGAACTCTATGCGCCACAAGGCGATTGGAAACTCGACTGGCCCGAGTCGGAGCACGGGCGCGCCGAAACCCCGTGGATCCGGCACAGGTCCACGCGCGCCGACGCGGCCGCTCACTTCCGCGAGATCGGCGAGAACCACGTGCCCGGCGAAGCCGCGACGGAGATCGAACGCATCCTCGTCGACGGCGACGACGCCGTGGTGCTGGGCGAGATCCGGCAGACCGCGAAGTCCACCGGGCGGGCCTACCGAGCCCGCTTCGCCCTGCACCTCACGGTCGAGGACGGACTGGTCACGCGGCACCACGTCTACGAGGACAGCCTCGCCGTGGCACAGGCGTTCCAGCGCTGAGAAGTCCTAGGACTCCTCCAGCACGGACTGCAGGAACGACCGCGTCCGCTCGTGTTCGGGCGAGTCGAACATCTGCTCCGGCGGCGCGGCCTCGATGATCTTGCCCTCGCAGAACATCAGCACGCGGTGCGAGATGTCCCTGGCGAACTTCATCGCGTGGGTCACGCACAGCATGGTGACGTCGGTGGTCTTGGCGACATCGCGCAGCACGTCGAGCACCCCGGCGGCCAGCTCCGGGTCCAGCGCCGAGGTCACCTCGTCCAGCAGCAGCACGTCCGGCTGCATCGCCAGCGCGCGGGCGATCGCCACCCGCTGCTGCTGGCCGCCGGAGAGCTGCGAGGGATACGAGTCGATCTTGTGATCCAGGCCCACCATCGCCAGCAGGCCGAGCGCGCGCTCCTCGGCCTCCTCTTTGGACAGTCCGAGCACGTGCACGGGCGCCTCGGTGACGTTGCGCAGCACCCGCATGTTCGGGAAGAGGTTGAAGGACTGGAAAACCATGGTGATGCGCTGGCGCACCTTGCGGATGTGCGCCTCGCTCGCCTCCACCAGCCGCCCGCCGCGCTCCTCGTGGTGGAGGTAGTCCTCGCCAACGCGGATGGTGCCGGTGTCCGGCTGCATCAGCGTCATCAGCATCCGCAGGATCGTGGTCTTGCCGGAACCGCTCGGCCCGATCAGCGTGACCCGCTCCCCCGCGCCCATCGCGAAGCAGAGGTCGTTGAGCACCACGTTGTCACCGAAGCGCTTGGTCACCTTGTCGAAGTGGATGAACTGCCCGTCCTTGCGCGAGGTCAGGGCCGCCTCTGTTGCCGACTGACTCATGAGCTTGAGGTCCTTTCCTAGCAAGGGTCACACGGGCCGGGGAGCGGGAACCAGGCGTCGCTCCATCCGGCGCACCAGCCACGCGGTCGGCAGGCTCAGCGCCAGGAAGAGCACGCCGATGATGGTGACCGGCTCCAGGTAGCGGTAGTTCTCCGCGCCGAGCTGCCTGGCGACGGAGAGCAGCTCCATCACCGTGATCACGGTGAGCTGCGGGGTCTCCTTGAACATCGCGATCGCGTAGTTGCCCAGCGCCGGGATCGACGGCGGCACCGCCTGCGGCAGGATGACGCTCGTCCACACCCGCCGCGCGGGCAGGTTGAGCGCCTTCGCCGCCTCCCACTGCCCGGCGGGCACGCCCTCGATGCCGGAGCGGTACACCTCCGAGGTGTAGGTGGCGTAGTGCAGGCCGAGCCCGATCACACCGGTCATGAAGGCGGACAGCTCGATCCCGGCCTGCGGCAGCACGAAGAACAGCACGAACAGCTGCACCAGCAACGGGGTCGAGCGGATGAACTCGACAAGGATCTCGGTGGGGATGGCGATCCACCGCGACGAGCTCCGCCGCAGCACGGTGAAGATCAGGCCCAGCACCAACGCGATCGCGGTACCGGCCAGCGTCGCGAGCACGGTCACACCGAGCCCGTCGAGCAGCTGCGGCAGGGTTTCCCAGGCGTAGCCCCAGTCCCACGTCATGCGGACTTCACCCCCTTGATGCGCGCGAAGAATCCCGGAGTAGGCGGTCTGCCAAGGGATTTCGCCACGCGGCGCTCGATCAGTCGCACGATGGTCGTGAAGATCACCGCGAGGACCGCGTACAGGATCAGCAGCGCGGTGAACACCGACGCGGAGTCGCCGGTGGCGTTGCGCACGATCTGCCCGGCGAAGGTCAGGTCGGGGATCAGCACGATGTACGCGACCGACGTGCCCTTCAGCAGCTCGATGAGCAGGTTGCCGAACGGCGGCAGCATGCGCGCGATCGCCTGCGGCAGAACGACAAGACGCATCCGCTGGGCCCTGGTGAAGTTCAGCGCGACCGCTGCCTCGATCTGCGCGACCGGGACCGCGACGATGCCGCCGCGCACGACCTCCGCCCCGTACGCGCCGATGTTCAGCGCCAGCGCGAGGATGCCCGCCCACATCGGGTCGAGCTGCCAGCCCGCGTAGGGCAGCGCGAAGACGAACCAGAACAGCAGCACCAGCGCGGAGATCCCGCGGAAGAGCTCGATGTAGCACCGGCCCGCCCCGCGCACCACGATGTTCGGGCTGCACGTCGCGATGCCCGCCGCGAAGGAGAACACCAGGCCGAGCGCCGCCGCTCCGATGGTGAGCTGCAACGTGGTCAGCAAACCCTCTAGCAGGTAGGCGAAAAGCTGGGGAGACATGATCACCTCAACTCAAGAGCTGGTGTCGGTGCACAGCTCGGTGGCGGTCAGGGTGGTCATCTCGGACTCGGTGAAGCCGAACGGGCGCACCGTCGACAGCAGCTCACCGTTGGCCCGCATGAGGTTGAGCTCGACGTTGAACGCGTCCCGGAAAATCCTCTGGTCACGCCGGAAACCGAACGCGCCGCAGCCGAGCTTGCGCTTGCCGCCGATCACCGGGACGTAGGTCGGGGTCAGCTCCAGCGGTGCGTCCGGACGCTTGGAAAGGGCGTCCCGCAAGGAGATCGCGGTCAGCGAGAAGGCGTCCGCGCGGTTGGCGAGGATGCCGTCCAACCCGCTGAAGACGCTGTCGAAGATGACCGCGCGGTCCATCAGGCCGAGATCGGTCGCGTAGCTGATGTTCGCGCTGCCGGTGAGCAGACCAACGCGAATGTCTTTCCTGGCAACGATGTCGTCGAGGGTCCTGATCCCCTTGGGGTTGCCCTTCGGCACCATCAGCGACTCGGGCGCCTGGTACTCCGGATCGGAGAACAGGATCTGCTCGCACCGCGCGGGGGTGACGAACATGCCCGCGGCGATGACGTCGAACACGCCGACCTGGAGCGCCGGGATCAGCGCGCCGAAGTCGGTGATCCGCGGGTTCATCCGCTCGACACCCAAGCGCTGGAAGACGATCCGCGCCAGCTCGGGCGCTTCGCCGGTGATCCGTCCGGCCCGGTCGACGAAGCCGTACGGGGCCTCGTTGGCGATCCCGATGTTGACCTCACCGCGGTCGCGAATCCGGCTGAGCAGGTCGCCGCCCGCCTCCTGCGCGGTCAGATCGACTGTGCTGCAAGAGGAAACGGCCATCCCGAGCGCGCCGGCCGCAGTGCCCATGAGGAAGTTCCGTCTGGAGACGTGCGCGGCACACACGAGGGGCGACTCCTTGCCTCGGCAACAGAACCCGGCGAACGGTAGGTGCGGCGCCACACGGGGTCAAAGGGTCCGTTGTGGACAGCCGCGTTCGCCGCCGCGGGTGTACCCCCCTTTCCCCCGGTCAAACCGCGAGTTCTATGCGAAGGTCACGATTCGGTCAAGCCGTGGGCTTTCCGGATGACCGTCACGATCTCGTCCATGATCTCGGTGAGCTCGTAGTCCTTGGGCGTGAACACCTTGGCCACACCGCGTTTCAGCAGTTCATCGGCATCGGCGGGCGGGATGATCCCGCCGAGCACCACGGGCACGTCGGTGACCCCGGCGGCCCTCAAACCCTCCACGACCGCGGGTACGACTTCCAGGTGTGACCCGGACAACACCGACAGTCCGACGACGTGCACGCCCTCCTGTACCGCCGCCGCCACGATCTGCGCCGGAGTGAGCCGAATGCCCTGGTAGACCACCTCGAAGCCGACGTCCCTGGCCCGGACGGCGACCTGCTCCGCACCGTTGGAATGGCCGTCAAGCCCAGGTTTGCCGACCAGGATGCGCAACCGCTCGCCCAGGTCCTCGCCCGCCTTGGCCACCCGCTCCCGAACCCCGGCCAGCGCGGCACCGGCGACTCCGGCCGCGGACGCCCCGGAAACCCCGGTCGGCGCGCGGTACTCGCCGAAGACCTCGCGCAGCGCCGTCGCCCACTCGCCCGTGGTCACCCCGGCCTTGGCGCAGGAAATGGTGGCCGACATGAGGTTCGTTCCGGTCTTGGCCGCCTCGCGCAGCCCGCGCACCGCTCCGTCCACAGTGGACGAATCACGCCCGGAGCGCCACGCGCGCACGGCCTCGCTCGCCTCGCGCTCCACCTCCGGGTCGATCGTCTCGATCGCCTTGGCGCCCTCGGCCTGCAACGGACTCGGCTCGGTGGTGTCGAACTTGTTCAGCCCGACGACGACGTCCTCACCGGACTCCACCCGGCGGCGGCGCTCGGCCAGCGAGGAGACCATCTGCGACTTCATGTAGCCGCTCTCCACCGCCGCGACCGCCCCGCCCATCGCCTGCACGCGGTCGATCTCGGCGCGCGCGCCGTCCACGATCTCGTCGACCTTGGCCTGGACCACCGGCGACCCGTCGAAAAGGTCTTCGTACTCAAGGAGATCCGTCTCGTACGCGAGCACCTGTTGCATCCGCAGCGCCCACTGCTGGTCCCACGGGCGCGGCAGACCGAGCGCCTCGTTCCACGCGGGCAACTGGATCGCGCGGGCGCGGGCGTTGCGGGACAAGGAGACCGCGAGCATCTCCAGCACGATCCGCTGGACGTTGTTCTCCGGCTGCTGCTCGGTCAGGCCGAGGGAGTTCACCTGCACGCCGTACCGGAAGCGCCGCTGCTTCGGGTTCTCGATGCCGTAGCGGTCGCGGGTGATCTCCTCCCACAGCACGCCGAACGCGCGCATCTTGCACATCTCCTCGATGAAGCGCACACCCGCGTTCACGAAGAAGGAGATCCGCCCGACCACCTCGCCGAAGCGGTCGTCCGGCAGCTGGCCGGAATCGCGCACCGCGTCGAGCACCGAGATCGCCGTGCACATGGCGTAGGCGACCTCCTGCACCGGGGACGCGCCGACCTCCTGCAGGTGGTAGCTGCAGATGTTGATCGGGTTCCACTTCGGCACGTGCTGCACCGCCCACGCCACCATGTCGGTGATCAGCCGCAGGCTCGGCCCCGGCGGGAACACGTAGGTGCCCCGCGACAGGTATTCCTTGATGATGTCGTTCTGCGTGGTGCCCGCGAGCTCGGCCAGCATCTCGTCGCGGTCAAGGCCCTCGGCCTCGGCCTGCTCCTCGGCGACGCCGACGTAGAGGGCGAGCAGCCACATCGCGGTGGCGTTGATCGTCATCGAGGTGTTGGCCTCGGCGAGCGGGATGCCGTCGAAGAGCTGGCGCATGTCGCCGATGTGGCTCACCGGGACGCCGACCTTGCCGACCTCGCCGCGGGAGAGCTCGTGGTCGGGGTCGTAGCCGGTCTGCGTCGGCAGGTCGAACGCCACCGACAGGCCGGTCTGCCCCTTGGCCAGGTTGCGGCGGTAGAGCGCGTTCGACGCGGTCGCCGAGGAGTGACCGGCGTAGGTCCGCATCACCCAGGGGCGATCGCGTTCACGGTCGGACGGGTACGGCACTGTCCACCTCCGCCTGCGGCTTCGGATTTCGCCGAGCCCAGCGTACTGGTGAGTAACCAGTGATCTACGTGCGATTACTCACAGGAGTGAACAGAACCGGTTCAGCGAGGGGTTCATGTCCGATCAAGGAACGCGCTCACGCGAGGTCGATCTCGCCCGCGATCTTGCTGCCCGCGTTGAGCACCACCGCCTTGGTGCCCGGCTGGAGCTTGACGTCGAAGGGGACCTTGCCGGTCCGCTTCTGGTTCGGCTTGAGGTTCCCGGACTCCAGCCGCGGATCGGCGGGGGCGGCCGTGGCGTTGCCGTCGCCGGAGCTGATCTTCTTGCCGTCCGGCGTCTTGATCTCCACGTAGAGCGGGTTCAC
The DNA here is from genome assembly GCF_024213555.1 of Allokutzneria sp. A3M-2-11 16. GTDB lineage: Bacteria > Actinomycetota > Actinomycetes > Mycobacteriales > Pseudonocardiaceae > Allokutzneria. The sequence goes on from NZ_JANAVO010000001.1 coordinate 629,125, forward strand.
CGGTGAGACCAACCAGCACACCCACCACCACTGCGGAGACCACGACCCGACGACGCATGACGCACCTTCTACGGAACGGCTTCGATTTCTACCGCCGCAGATCCTGGGAGGGCAGACCAGACGAGACGAACGCAGCGCGTACTTCTCACTCAAGGATCTCGCGAACGCGCCTCGCGAACAGGTACGCGTCACCGGGCCAGCGCGCTGAGACGTATCGGCCGTCGTCGACGACGAAGGCCGCCGCGTCGTCGGTCGCGGTGCCGCGCGCAGTCAGGGTCTTGGGGCCGCGGACGAAGTGCTCCGGCTCCGCGAGCGCGGCCCGCACCTCGTCCTCCACGTAGGCCGGGTACGTGCGGTAGTAGCGGCCGAGCTTCCACGCGGTGAGGAAGTACGCGGTGCGCTCCATGTACTTCGGCAGGCAGGTGGTGCGCCTGCCGTGCAGCACGCTCCGGCCGGTGGCGGGATCGATCGCACGGGCCAGCACGAGCACGCCGTGGCAGATCGCACCGACCGGCCGACCGAGCCCCCAGAACTCGGCGATCTTCTTGTGCAGCAACGAAGACCCGAGGTACTGCCGCATGCCCGGCGCGTGCCCACCCGCCAGCACGAGGCCGTCGTAGTCGGCGGGCACGAGATCAGCCCACGCGACCGTCTCGCGGAACTCGCGGCTCTCCGTCAGCTCGCGGTAGAGCCGCTTGGGCTCCGGCTCCGCCCCGAGGGCACCGAAGATCACTCCGTCCAGCAGCCGCCGATCAGCCGAGGGGACCGTCCCGGCGCGCTCGGTGGCGAAGACGACCTCGTGCCCGGCCGACGTCAGCACGTGCCAGGGCACCGCCACCTCGGTCACGTCGAAGTCCGTGTCCGGCAACGGCAGCAGCACCCTGGCCATCGCCGGTCAGCGCTCCGGCGGCGCGGAGACCCGCTGCACGTCGGCGCCGAGCCGCTGCAGGTTCTCGATGAACTGCGGGTAGCCGCGGTCGATGTGGAAGACGTCCCACACCTCCGTGACGCCCTCGGCGCACAGGCCCGCGAGCACCAGGCCAGCGCCCGCGCGGATGTCGGAGGCCCACACCGGGGCGCCGGAGAGCTTCTCGATGCCGCGGACCACGCAGTGGTGGCCGTCCGTGCGCGCGTCCGCGCCCATCCGCATCATCTCCTCGACGAAGCGGAACCGGGCCTCGAACACGTTCTCCGTGATCATCGAGGTGCCCTCGGCGACCGCGGCGAGCGCCACCGCGAACGGCTGGTTGTCGGTGGCGAAACCGGGGTAGGGCAGCGTGACGAAGTCCACCGCCTTGGGCCGCCCGTCCATCACCACGCGGAAGCCCTGCTGCGGCTCGGTCACCGTGGTGACCTCCGCACCCGCGCTGCGCAGCTTCTCCAGCACCAGGTTGAGGTGGCCCGGGTCGACGCCGAGCACCGTGATGTCGCCGCGCGTCATGGCGGCGGCCAGCGCCCAGGTCGCGCCGACGATGCGGTCACCGATCACCCGGTGCTCGGTCGGCTGGAGGGACTGCACGCCGTGCACGGTCAGCGTCGAGGTGCCGGCGCCCTCGATCTTCGCGCCCATCTGCTGGAGCATCACGCAGATGTCGATGATCTCCGGCTCGCGCGCGGCGTTGTCGATGACCGTGGTCCCGTCCGCGAGCACGGCCGCCATCAGGATGTTCTCGGTCGCGCCAACGCTCGGGAAGTCCAGCCAGATCTGCGCGCCGTGCAGGTTCTCCGCCTCCGCGACGACGCACCCGTGCTCGATCCCCGTGGTCGCGCCGAGCTGACGCAGCCCGTTCTGGTGCATGTCCAGCGGACGCGAGCCGATGGCGTCACCGCCGGGGAGCGCGACGACCGCCTTGCGGCAGCGCGCGACCAGCGGGCCCAGCACGCAGACCGAGGCGCGCAGCTTGCTCATCGACGCGAAGTCGGCGCGGTGGTTCGGCTTCGGGGGCGAGACGATGGTGACCTTGTCGTGGTCGATGTCGACCGCGCAGCCCAGACCTCGCAGCACGTCCGCCATCAGCGGGACGTCCAGGATCTCGGGGCAGTTGGTCAGCGTCGTGGTGCCTTCGGCGAGCAGTGCCGCCGCCATCAGCTTCAGGACACTGTTCTTCGCGCCGACGACAGAGACCTCGCCGACGAGGCGTGCGCCGCCCTGGACCCGGAAATGCTCACTCACGACTAGTCATCGTATGGGTCAAGCTAAATCGGCTCGTGACCCGTAGGGTCGCTGCCATGTCTGTCCGGATCAACCGCGTCTACACCCGTGTCGGCGACAAGGGCACCACCGCGCTCGGGGACGGCTCCCGGGTCCCGAAAACCAGCACGAGGATCGCCGCGTACGCGGACGTGGACGAGCTGAACTCGGTCATCGGCGTCGCCCTCGCGCTCGGCCGCCCCGCCGCCGACGTGGCCGAGGTCCTCCAGGCCGTCCAGAACGATCTCTTCGACGTGGGCGCGGACCTGTGCACGCCGATCGTCCCCGACCCGCCGTACCCGCCGCTGCGGGTCACCGAGGGCTACGTGGAGCGCCTCGAAGGCTGGTGCGACGAGTTCAACGAGCGGGTCGGCAAGCTGGAGTCGTTCATCCTGCCCGGTGGCACCCCCGCCGCGGCCCTGCTGCACCAGGCGCGCACCGTCGCCCGCCGCGCCGAGCGCAACGCGTGGGCGCTGCTGGAGGACCCGGCCGAGGCCGAGCGGTCCAACCCGCTCGCGGCCAAGTACCTCAACCGCCTCTCCGACCTGCTGTTCATCCTGTCCAGGGTGGCCAACCCGGACGGCGACATTCTCTGGAAGCCCGGCGGCGACCGCTGAACACTTGGGCATTTACACGAACACCGGCGCGTTCATAGTGCACATTTCCAAATGAGATTTCGCCTACCCTCGCAGCGACACACGAAAACGCTAGCGAGGGAGTGAACGTGGTGGACGGTACAGGCATTTCGGTCGACTTCGACGGCCGGCTGCTCGTCGTGGAACCCACCACCTCCGCGGCCAAGGAGGAACTCGGCACCAGCCGGTTGTCGCTGTTCATCACCGACATCTCCAGACTTTCCCTGAAGGGTGCCGGGGTACTGCGCGGCGGCAGGCTCAGCCTCACCATGCACGACGGCAGCCGCCACCAACTGGCGTTCAACCGCGCGCAACAGCCGCATTTCGCCCGCCTCTACAAGGAACTCCGCGCGGCGAAGTCCACTCCCTGAGGCGCGCAGACCGTCCTTTCACGACAATTGCCACAGCGCGGATACAGCGGTATTGCGGCACCGACTCCTCCGCCGCCGAGATCGGCGCGAGGGTCGCCGAGGCCCGCCGACGAGCGGGCATGTCCGGATCAGAGCTCGGCGCGGCCATCGGCCTCCGCAAGGACCAGATCTCCAAGATCGAATCGGGCAAGCGGCGACTCGACGTCGGTGAACTTCCCGGTATCGCCGCCGCACTCGGCGTGACCGCGCGCCACCTGGTCGGCCAGCCGGAGCGCTCCGGACTGGCGGTGGCGGCCCGCCTCGCCGTCGGCACCGGCCCGGAGGCGACCCGCGCGGCGCGGCGGCGAGCGCGGCACCTGCTGGGGATCGACGACCTCCTCCGCCAGATCACCGGGATGCCCGATGCCCGGCCGAGCGCCACGGGCGAGGCCGTCCTGCGGCAAGCCCGCTCGGAGTTCTCCGCCCGCCCCACCGCCAGGGCGACCGCGCAGTCCAGGGGGCCCGGCTGGCCGAACTCACCCGGCGAGAACTGGATCTCGGCAGCGACGCCCTCGGCGACCTCGCCGCCCTGGTCGAACAGCACTTCGCCGTCGACGTGGCGCTGTCCCCGCTCGGCGAGGAGGCCGACGGCATCTGTGTCCACAGGCTCATCCTCGCCAGCAGCGACTTTCCGGACGGTCACCTGCGGTTCACCCTGGCGCACGAACTGGCGCACCACCTGCTGGACGATCAGCGAGCGAGCCGTCGTGGCCCTCATGGAGCACTTCGGCGTGTCGAGGGCAGCACTCATCTACCAGCTCAACGTGATCGGCCTCCTCGACTTCGAGACCGGGCAGCGGTTGAAGGAGAAGCCGGTGCACGCGCTGGTGGCACGGCACAGGGACGTGGCACCCACCAAGGCGGCAACGGGCCCCGAGGACGACATCACCCTGTGAACGCTCCACCCGCCGCCAAACCCCGAGTCCGCACAGAGCGGGCCGTGCGGGTGACTACACCGCGGCCGAACTCGCAGCCGGTCGGCTCGGCCGGGTCGGGCGTCCGTGAGACGACTCTGAGAACCGTCGCTCACCAGCACGAACAGGGCCTTCGCTGTACATTTCACAGTCGCCCGAGTGTACAAATTGCTGATCTTGAAGGCGTCAGGAGGCCCAGGGAACGGAACGTCCCGGCGGAGTGGACTCCAGCCAGGACAGGAACCCGGTCAGCGCGCCGGGCGGCATGGCGAGCTCGAAGTCACCCGCGGCGCTCTGGCAGCACAGCACCGTCGAGCCGGAGGGGACCATGTAGGTCTCCGGGCCGGTGGGCTCGCGCCGGGAGTCGATCTCCAGGTCGACGCGGTTGAAGACCTGGTCCGGGCCCGAGCGCAGGCCGAGCGCGCGGAACCAGGTGAACTCGTCGCCCCGGTAGCGGCCGACGCCGATGTGCCAGCGCCCGCCCTTGTCGGTGCCGTAGCGCACGGCCACGTCGATACCGCCCTGGCGGAGCAGGCGCAGCCGACGCCAGATCACCAGCACGACCGTGGTCGCGGCAAGCAGCAGGACCAGTAGAAGGATCTCGACGATGCCCATGGCCCGGCCCTACCCGCTCAGCCGCGCGTCAGGCCGACTGTCCCGCGGCCTTCAGGCGGGCTGCCGCCCGGGCCCTCGCGTCGGTGTCCTCGGCGTCGATCCGCGCACGCGCGCGCTCCACGTCGATCTCGTGCGCGAGCTCGGCGCCCTCGGCGAGCACGCTCACCCCGTCGCCGGTCACGGACAGGAAGCCACCGTGCACCGCGGCCGTCACGACGTCACCGTCGGTGGTGGTGATCCGCACGACGCCACCCTCGGTCAGCTGGCCAAGCATGGGCTCGTGACCGGGCAGGATGCCGATCTCGCCCTCGGTCGTCTGGGCCACCACCATGGTGCCGGTACCGGACCACAGGCGGCGCTCAACGGCGACCAGCTGGACGGACATCTCAGCCACTGGCATCTCCTTCACACGCTCGTCCGGGTCAGTCTAGACGGTCGCGCGGCAACCATTTCCACCCGACCGGTGTGACCACAGGTGACCACCCGACGATCCACCCCGAGGGTTGTATGACAAGCACCGACGAGACGTTCGCGGAGTTCGTTCGCATGCGGTCCCCCGTGCTGCTCAGGACCTCGTTCCTGCTGTGCGCGGGTGACCGCGGCGCGGCGGAGGACCTGCTCCAGGACGTGCTGGAGCGGATGTTCTGCCGCTGGCGCCGAATAGCGGGCCCGCCAGAGCCCTACGCCCGCAAGGCGCTGGCCAACGCCGCCGCGAACCGGTGGCGGACGCGGTCCCGGCGGGTCGCCGAGGCCCCGCTCGACGACGTGCTCGGGCCGAGTGAGCCTGGTCACGAGGACGGCGTGATCGCACGGGCCGAGCTGGTCCGCGCCCTCGCCGCCCTGCCGCCGAAGATGCGCACGGTGATCGTGCTGCGCTTCTTCGAGGACTACACCGAGGAGCAGACCGCCGTCGCGCTGGGCTGCGGCAAGGGCACGGTGAAGAGCCAGACCTCCCGAGGGCTCGCGCGACTGCGCGAACTGATCTCCCCTGACGCGTCTGAACTCCTTGAGGAGCGGCGATGAACCCGGACAACGACCTGCTCGAAAGATCACTGCGGCACGCGGTGTCCGATGTGGACACTTCGCCGGAGTTCACCGACCGCGTGCTCCTCGGCAGCCGCCGCAGGCGGTTCCGCCGCCGCGCGGGCATGGCCACCACCGCGGCCGTCGTCACCGTCCTGGTGGGCGGCCTGGCCGCGAGCACGCCGGCGTGGCTGGCCGGGCCGGACTCCACCGTCCCGGCCGACCCGCGCATGGGCGAGCCGACCCGCGGCGACCTCGCGAAGGACACGGCGTTCCTGGACAAGGTCCTCAGCACGTGGCGGGCCGAGGGCATGGCCAGCAACAACCTGGCGGCCTACGACGCGAAGGACTGCTGGGAGTTCACCAAACCCGCCCACGTGCACTGGGCGGGCAACACCCCGGCGGGACCGGCGGCCCTGGTGCTCCAGCCGACCAGGGCCACGTCCGGCAACTGCCGGATCGAACCCGGGACCTCCACCTGGCTCGCGCTCGTCGGCACCAGGCCGGACGACGGTGCGGTGCACGTCCTGTACACGGCAGGCGACCGCGGCCAGGAGGTCTTCGCGTTCGGGCCGAAGTCCGGCACCCTCCTCGCCACCGAGGCGAGCGGCGCCCGCGGCGTGTCCGAGAAGATCGACGTCGGCCGGGACGGCACGATGACCAGGCGCGTCCAGGCGTTGTCGTTCCGGGACGGCGTCGCCCTGCACCGCATGGAGGCGGGCGCCTACGTGGAGCGCGACTTCGTCGTCACCCCGGAACTGCCCGACAGCCAGGGCCGGGTCACGAAGCACCCGCTGTACATCTCCCAGGCGGCGCTCCACTACACGCCATGGCCGCAGCAGGACTGGCCGCGGTTGCGGGGCGCCCTCGGAGGCATCCACATCCCCGACGACGCGGGCCGCCGCCAGCTGCTCCGGAACGCGTTGAGGCACGCGGGGATGACCGATCCGTTCAGCCCCACCTTCGAGATCAGCGCCAACTGGTCGGTCTTCGCCGCGCTGCCGGACGGACGGACCGTGGGGGTCACCGAGCGGTTCGCGGACTCCAGCTCGCACCTCTACGCGGTGCTCCTCCCCGGTGACAAGCAGTCCCAGGAGAAGCTCGTCCGCGGGGAGAAGGTCCAGCAGACCGTGGTCTACGGCGGCAGGACCGACCAGAAGGCCGGGCACGTGCTGATGCGCCTGCCGGACCGGCAGGGCTGGATCGTGGCCAGCCAGGGTGCCGTGATGCGGTACCGGGTCGGCAACCAGCCCTGGGTCCCCCTCGGCGGCGACGCCGCGCTTCTGCCCGACGCCGCGACCGAGGTCCAGCTGTCGAGGCCGGCGGCGCTCGGTTCCGATCCCGTCGTCAAGACCATCCCGCTGACCTGACACCGACGCGAAAGGGCCGGGCCCCCAACGGGAGCCCGGCCCTTTCGGCGTCTCAGCCGAGGCTCACTTGGTGAGCTTCTTGTAGTTGGCCTCGAGGTCGTCGATGCCACCGCACATGTAGAACGCCTGCTCCGGCATGTGGTCGAAGTCGCCCTTGGAGAGGCGGTCGAACGCCTCCACGGTCTCCTTGACCGGCACGTTGGAGCCGGGCTGGCCGGTGAACTGCTCCGCCGCGTACATGTTCTGCGACAGGAACCGCTCGATCCGGCGAGCGCGCTGGACCAGCACCTTGTCCTCTTCGGACAGCTCGTCCATACCGAGGATGGCGATGATGTCCTGCAGGTCCTTGTACTTCTGCAGGATCCGGATGACCTCCTGGGCGACGCGGTAGTGCTCGTCGCCGACGATCGTGGGGTGCAGGATCGTCGAGCTGGAGGCCAGCGGGTCCACCGCCGGGAAGATGCCCTTGGAGAACACGCCACGGGAGAGCTCGGTGGTGGCGTCCAGGTGGGCGAAGGTGGTGGCGGGCGCCGGGTCGGTGTAGTCGTCCGCGGGCACGTAGATCGCCTGCATCGAGGTGATCGAGCGGCCCTTGGTCGAGGTGATCCGCTCCTGCAGCTCACCCATCTCGTCGGCCAGCGTCGGCTGGTAACCCACGGCCGACGGCATCCGGCCCAGCAGGGTGGAGACCTCGGAACCGGCCTGGGTGAACCGGAAGATGTTGTCGATGAACAGCAGCACGTCCTGGTTCTGGACGTCGCGGAAGTACTCCGCCATGGTCAGCGCGGACAGCGCGACCCGCATACGGGTGCCCGGCGGCTCGTCCATCTGACCGAACACCAGCGCGGTGTCCTTCATGACGTTGGACTCGGTCAGCTCCGCGATGAGGTCGTTGCCCTCACGGGTGCGCTCACCGACACCGGCGAAGACCGAGGTACCACCGAAGTTCCTGGCGATACGGGTGATCATCTCCTGGATGAGCACCGTCTTGCCGACACCGGCACCACCGAACAGACCGATCTTGCCGCCCTTGACGTACGGGGTCAGCAGGTCGACGACCTTGAGGCCGGTCTCCAGCACCTCGGTCCGCGGCTCGAGCTGGTCGAAGGCCGGCGGCTTGCGGTGGATGCCCCAGTGCTCGGCGTCCGCGCCGTAGCCGGGCTGGTCCATGCACTCGCCGAGCGCGTTGAACACGTGGCCCTTGACCAGGTCACCGACCGGCACCGAGATCGGCTTGCCGGTGTCGGTGACCTCGGCACCACGGACCAGGCCGTCCTGCGGCTGCATGGAGATCGTCCGGACCAGGTTGTCGCCGAGGTGCTTGGCGACCTCCAGGGTCACGGTCTTGGCCATCGCCTCGTGGGTGATCTCGACCTTGAGGGCGTTGAACAGGTCCGGCACGGAGTCGCGGGGGAACTCGACGTCCACGACCGGGCCGTTGACCCGGACCACACGGCCGATACCGGCAGCAGTAGCTGTCGTCATCTCACTCATCACTTCCTGCGGTAGCCAGTGCGTCGGCGCCACCGACGATCTCGCTGATCTCCTGGGTGATCTTGGCCTGGCGAGCCTGGTTCGCCTCTCGGGTGAGGGCGCGGATCATCTCGCTGGCGTTGTCGGTGGCCGCCTTCATGGCGCGCTGCCGGTTGGCCAGCTCGGAGGCCGCCGCCTCCAGCACCGCCGCGTACAGCCGCGTCTTGATGTACTTCGGCAGCAGCGCGTCGAGCAGCGTCTCCGGGTCGGGCTCGAAGTCGTAGCCGGGCAGGACGGTGTTCTCGCCCTCACCGGCGAACTCGACCTCCAGCGGCACCACGCGCTTGGCGATCGGCTGCTGGGTCATCATCGACTTGAACTCGGTGTAGACGACGTGCACCTCGTCGAAGGCGACCGCACCGGACTCGGTGTCGGCGTCGGTGTCGGCGAGGAAGCCCTCGACCAGCGCGTCACCCGCGGCGACGATGTCGGTGTAGGTCGGCTTCTGGGTGAAGCCGATCCACGAGTCGACGACCTCGCGCTGGCGGAAGCGGTAGTAGCCCGCCCCCGTGCGCCCGATGACGTAGAGCGAGGGCTCCTTGCCCTCCTGGCGCAGCCGGGTCTGGAGCTCCTCGGCCGCCTTGATCACGCTGGAGTTGTAACCACCGCACATGCCCTTGTCACTGGTCACGACCAGGACGGCGGCCCGCGTGGGGTTCTCGTGCGCCACCAGCAGCGGGTGGCTCAGCGTGGAGGCCGTCGCCAGCGAGGAGAGCACCTTGGTGATCTCCTCGGTGTAGGGCCGCGATGCCGCGACCCTGGCCTGCGCCTTGCCGATCCGCGAGGTGGCGATGAGCTCCATGGCCCGCGTGATCTTCTTGATCGCCTGGGTGGACTTGACCCTCTGCTTGAGGACGCGAAGTTCAGCAGCCATGCGTCACCACGTCACTTCTTGGCCGGAGCCGGACGGTTCACCTTGACGGACTCCTGGCCCAGCTTGGAGTCGTCGATCGCGTCCGCGGCCGGGTCGGTGACGACCTGGGTCCCGTCGGAGGCGGTGAACTGCTTCTTGAAGGTCTCGATCAGCTCGCCGACCCGCTCGGAGTTCTCGTCCGAGAGGTCCTTGGTGTCGCGGATCTCGGCGAGCACGCCCTCGTGGTTGCGGCGGACCCAGTCCAGCAGCTCCGACTCGAAGCGGCGGACGTCGCCGACCGGCACCGAGTCGAGGTGGCCGCGGGTACCGGCGTAGATCGAGACGACCTGCTCCTCGACCGGGAACGGCGCGTACTGGGACTGCTTGAGCAGCTCGACCAGGCGGGCACCGCGCTCCAGCTGCGCCTTGGACGCCGCGTCCAGGTCCGAGGCCAGGGCCGAGAAGGCCTCGAGCTCGCGGTACTGGGACAGGTCCAGCCGCAGCGAGCCCGCGACCTTGCGCATGGCCTTGACCTGCGCGGAGCCACCGACGCGGGAGACCGAGATACCGACGTTGACCGCCGGGCGGACGCCCTGGTTGAACAGGTCCGACTCCAGGAAGCACTGGCCGTCGGTGATGGAGATGACGTTGGTCGGGATGTAGGCCGACACGTCGTTGGCCTTGGTCTCGATGATCGGGAGGCCCGTCATCGAACCGGCGCCCAGGTCGTCGGAGAGCTTGGCGCAGCGCTCCAGCAGACGCGAGTGCAAGTAGAAGACGTCGCCCGGGTAGGCCTCGCGCCCCGGCGGGCGGCGCAGCAGCAGCGAGATCGCGCGGTAGGCCTCGGCCTGCTTCGTCAGGTCGTCGAAGACGATCAGGACGTGCTTGCCCTGGTACATCCAGTGCTGGCCGATGGCCGAACCGGTGTAGGGGGCCAGCCACTTGAAGCCCGCGGAGTCGGAGGCGGGGGCGGCGATGATGGTGGTGTACTCCATCGCACCGCGGTCCTCCAGCGCCTTCTTCACCGCGGCGATGGTGGAGCCCTTCTGGCCGACCGCGACGTAGATGCACCGAACCTGCTGGTCCGGGTCGCCGGTCTCCCAGTTGGCCTTCTGGTTCAGGATGGTGTCCACGCAGACCGCGGTCTTGCCGGTCTTGCGGTCACCGATGATCAGCTGGCGCTGGCCGCGGCCGATCGGGGTCTGCGAGTCGATCGCCTTGATGCCGGTCTGCAGCGGCTCCTTGACGGACTGCCGCTGGACCACGGTCGCGGCCTGCAGCTCCAGGGCGCGGCGGTCGTCGGCGACGATCTCGCCGAGGCCGTCCACCGGGTGGCCGAGCGGGTTGACCACGCGGCCGAGGTAGGCGTCGCCGACCGGGACGGACAGCACCTGTCCGGTCCGCTTGACCTCCTGGCCCTCTTCGATCGACTCGTAGTTGCCGAGGATGGCAACACCGATCTCACGCACATCAAGGCTCAGCGCGACGCCCAGGACGCCGCCGGGGAACTCCAGCAGCTCGTTGGCCATCGCCGAGGGCAGGCCCTCGACATAGGCGATGCCGTCACCGGTCACGGTGACGGTTCCGACCTCTTCCCGGTTGACCTCCGGGGAGTAGCTGGAGACGTAGTTCTCGATCGCACTGCGGATCTCGTCCGACGAGATCGTCAGCTCCGCCATGTCGTTCCTGCTCTCGGTTCGTTCTCGACCAGTGTGGTCGTCGTTGAGGGGCCCGCACCCGTCCTGGGGCGGACGAGTACTGCCGTGGGCGTCGTTGTTATCCAGCGAGCTCGCGGCGGAGGGCCTCCAAGCGGCCAGCCGCACTTCCGTCGATGACCTCGTCGCCGACGCGGATCACCATGCCGCCTCGCAGTGCCGCGTCGACCTCGATGTGCAGGGCGATCGGCCGCGAGTAGACACGCTGCAGCAGAGCGGACAGCCGGTCCTGCTGCGCCTCGCTGAGCGGGATGACCGACCGCACGTAGGCGACCGACCGCTCCCGCCGCTTGGCCGCAAGGCCAGCCAGCTGTTCGAGACCGGCCACCACCCCGAGTCCACGGGGCTCGGCGACCAGCTGCTCGGCGAGGGTCTGGGTGACCGGCTCCACCTTGCCCGCGGTCAGCGAGCGCAGCAGCTCGACCTTGCCCGCTGACTCGCGGGCCGGGTCGGAGAGCAGCCGGTCCAGGTCGGGCTGGGCGGCGATGATGCGGCCGAGCCGGAACAGCTCGTCCTCCACCGCGTCCAGCCTGCCGTCCTGCTCGGCGCGCACCAGGGAGACGGTGCGGGTGAGCAGCTCGATGCCGTCGACCAGCTCCCGGGGGCTGGACCACCTCGCGGTGACCACGGTGGCGAGCAGGTCGATCGCCCGCTCGCCCACCTTGCCCGCCAGCAGGCCGCGCACCAGCGACTCGCGCCCCGAGGGGTCGCTCGACGCGTCGGCGATGGCCCGGCGAAGGCCGATCTCCTTGTTCAGCAGGGTGGTGACGGCGAACAGCTCGTCGGCGAGCTTGCCGAGGCCGTCACCGTCCACCCCGCTGGTGATCTCCTGCAACCGCGCTTCCGCGCTGGCGAGCGCCTCGCGGCTGGCGGCGTGCATCGCACTCATGCCTTGGCTCACTTACCAGCCGGCGCCGAGACGGCGTCCAGCTCGTCGAGGAAGCGGTCCACCGTGCCGTGCCTGCGGGCCTCGTCCTCCAGGGACTCCCCGACGACGCGACCGGCCAGGTCGACGGCCATCCGCCCCAGGTCCCCGCGCAGTTCGGCGACGATCTGGGCGCGCTGGGCGGCGAGCTGGTTGTTGCCCTGCGCGATGATGCGAGCGGCCTCGGCCTGCGCCTTGGCGTAGAGCTCTTCCTTGATCTTCTCCGCCTCGGCACGGGCGTCGTCCCGGATCCGGGCGGCCTCGGCACGGGCGTCGGCCAGCTGGGCCTGGTACTCAGCCAGGGCCTGCTGCGCCTGCGCCTGGGCCTGCTCCGCCTTGGCGATGCCGCCCTCGATCTTCTCGGTGCGATCGGCCAGCACCTTCTGGAAGGTCGGAAGCACCTTCTTCCAGAAGACGAAGCCGATGATCGCCAAGCAGACCGCGGACCAAACGATGTCGTACACCGCGGGAATCAGGGGATTCTGCGCGGCGGCGGCTAGCACTGTGGTCGTCACGGTGTCACCGAATCCTTAGCTAGAGGACCCTTGCGGATCAGAGACCGCCGAACATGATGCCCGCGACCAGACCCAGCAGACCCAGGGCCTCGGTGAACGCGATACCCAGGATCATGGTGGTGCGCAGCTGACCGGACAGCTCGGGCTGGCGGGCCATGGCCTCGACGGTCTTGCCGGAGACGATGCCGACGCCGATGCCGGGGCCGATGGCCGCGAGGCCGTAACCGATGCTGGCGACGTTGCCCATAACCTCTGCGAGGTTCATTCTGTCGTTCCCTTTCAGGTTGGCCCCGCGCCGATTGAGCACGGACGGGGTCGTACCGATCCCTGTTCTCAGTGCTCCGCGTGCAGCGCGCCGTCGATGTAGACGGCGGTCAGCATCGTGAACACGTACGCCTGGAGGACCTGAACCAGCAGCTCGAACAGGGTGAAAATGAATCCGGCACCGAAGGACAGCACGCCGACCGGGGCGAGCAGCAGACTTCCGGCCTGGAAGAGCAGGAACCACGCGGCTCCGAAGAAGAGCACCAGCGTCATGTGCCCGGCGATCATGTTCGCCAGCAGGCGCACGGTGAGGGTGAACGGCCGCACCAGGAAGGTCGAGACGAACTCGATCGGCGTCACCAGCAGGTAGAGCGGCTTCGGGATGCCGGGCGGGAACAGGTTGGACTTCATGTACGGACCGAAGCCCTGCGCCTTGATGCCCGCGTAGTTGAAGACGACGTAGGTCAGCAGCGCCAGCACCAGCGGAACACCGATCTTCGCGGTGCTCGGCATGTTCAGGAACGGGATGACCCCGGAGAGGTTCAGCGCCCAGACCATGAAGAAGATCGTGGTCAGCAGCGGCAGGAACCGCTTGCCGTTGACCTTGCCGAGGATCTCCTCGGCGATGGAGACCCGGACGAAGTCCAGCCCCATCTCGGCCAGGTTCTGCACGCCGCGCGGCACGATCTTCGGCCTGCGCAGGGCGATCAGGAAGAAGCCGACGAGCAGCACCGTCATCAGGACGCGGATCAGCATGATCCGGTCGATCTGGAACGGAGTGCCCTCGAACAGCAGTGCCGGGGGGAAGAACTCGGCGATCGAGGGCGGGTGGTACCCGCTGTCTTGCGAGGCCAGCACCAACATCGAGCGCGGTCTCCCTGCTATGGCGGCCGTCACCGTTCAGCTCCGGCCGTGGCGTACGTAGACGATGTAGAAGCTCATGACGGCACCGATCAGCAGGCCGAGGATGACGAAGACCCGGCCACCGACCGCTGTGTCGATGAGGTACCCGATGCCGCCCCAGAGAGCTGGACCAGCGATCAGCGTGCTGATGAGCGCCCAGACATCCGCCTTACCCGATTGGGTGTCTTTGTCCGTCTTGTCGCTCATCCCAGCAGCACCTTACCAACCGTTTGGACCGAGCTTGTGAACCGGGGGTCAATCTTCAATCTGCTGGCCAGACGGGGTGCGAGGGGCCGGCTCGACGTACGGAGCCTTGGACTTGATCACAGCGAGTGACTCTGTGACAAGCACTACCACGATCGAGAGCGCCGTCACGATGAAGAGTGTCGGTTTTGAGTAGAAATCCAGGGGTCGCAGCGCGAGCAGCACCACGAAGATCGCGACCATCTTCACCAACCAGGAGCCCATGACCGCCCCCAACGTGGCGGCCGGGCTCGCCTTCATCGTGGCCAGGACGGCGATGGTGGTGATGAGCAGGAAGACCCCGGCGATGCCCGCGCCGAGCACGGCGCCCCACAGGCCGGGCGTACCCGCGACCGGCCACGCCACCGCGACGGCGACCACGACGAGGGCGCCGAGCATGACGGCGGACTGGACGAGGGCCCTGCGCAGGACGTCGCTCGGGTTGGCCACGACCGTCTGCTTCAGCGGGTTCACGTCCGAATTGTCCCTGACGTGCCCGGACGATCACCGCAGGGGGTCAGGAACGGCGTGACTCGCGCAGCCTGGGGACGGCCGAGGCGAGCAGCGCCAGCAGCAGGCCGACCCCGACCACCCAGATCACCGTGCCCACGTCGAAGACCGTCAGCGACACCGCGCCGAAGGCCAGCACCGAGGCCCACAGGTAGATCAGCAGCACGGCGCGGCGCTGCGAGTGGCCGATCTCCAGCAGCCGGTGGTGCAGGTGCATCTTGTCCGGGGCGAACGGACTTCGGCCCGCCCTCGTCCGCCGCAGCACCGCCATCACCAGGTCCAGCAGCGGCACGAACAGCACCGCGGCCACCACCAGCAGCGGCGAGAGCAGCGCGAGCGTGCTCTTGCCGCCGTAGCTGGCGAAGTTGAGCTGGCCGGAGGCCGAGGTGCTGGCCGCGGCCAGCACCAGCCCGATCAGCATCGACCCCGAGTCGCCCATGAAGATGCGCGAGGGTTGGAAGTTGTGCGGCAGGAACCCGATGCACGAACCCGCCAGGGTGGCCGCCATCAGCGCGGCCGGGTAGGCGTTGGCGTTGCCGCCCTTGCCCGCGATCAGCACCATGGTGAAGGCGCAGGTGGCCAGCGCGGCGATCATCCCGATGCCCGCGGCGAGGCCGTCGAGCCCGTCGACCATGTTCAACGCGTTGATCATGGTGACCGCGAGCAGCACCGTGAACAGCGCGCCCTGGTCCATGTCGAGGATGATCAGCTGCCCCTTGCTCTCCGCCGATCCGCCCCACGGCACCCAGAACAGGTACCACTGGACACCGAAGAGGACCAGCAGGCCGGCCGAGGTCACCTGGCCGGCCAGCTTGGTCAGCGAGTCCAGCTCGAAGCGGTCGTCGAGCGCCCCGACCACCACGATCACCGCACCGGCGATGGCGACGCCGATGACCTCGGAGGAGATCGTGAAGGAGTTGCGCAGCACGGGCAGGTGCAGCGCGAGGAACATGCCGGAGAGCACGCCGCCGAACATCGCGACGCCGCCCATCCTCGGTTTGGGCTGGGCGTGCACGTCCCGTTTTCGGGGGTAGGCGACGGCACCGACCCGGAAGGCGAGTTGCCGCACCAGGCCGGTGAGCAGGAAGGTCACCGCAGCGGAGACCAACAGGACGAGAAAGAATTCTCTCACCGGCAGACCAGCGGAAGTGAAGGCAGGCGTTGGGCCCACGGTGGACTATTAACCTCGCGGATAGGCAGGGTTCGCGGCGACCAGGTCGGCGACGGCACCGGCGACGGAGGCCAGTTCGGCATCCCCGCTCCCGGTACCGCGTTCGGCGCGGACGGCACGGCCGATCAGGCGTGCGATCTCGGCCATGTCCGTCTCGGTCATCCCCTGCGTGGTGACTGCCGGAGAACCGATCCGGATACCGGACGCGGTCATCGGCGGGGCTGGGTCGTACGGAATCGCGTTCTTGTTCAAAGTGATCTTGGCGGCCCCGGTGCGGGCCTCCGCCTCAGCCCCGGTCACGCCCACCGGGCGCAGGTCGATCAGGGCGAGGTGGGTGTCGGTGCCACCGGAGACCGGCCGCATCCCCTCGGACTCCAGGCCCTTGGCCAGCGCGACGGCGTTCGCGACGACCCGCGCGGCGTAGGACTGGTACTCCGGGGAGGAGGCTTCCTTCAGCGCGACCGCCTTCGCGGCCACGTTGTGCATCAGCGGGCCGCCCTGGCTGAACGGGAAGACCGCCTTGTCCAGCGCCTTGGCGTGCTCGGCGCGGGAGACGATCATTCCGCCGCGCGGGCCGCGCAGCACCTTGTGGGTGGTGAACGAGACGACGTCGGCGTAGGGCACCGGCGACGGGATCGCCTTGCCCGCCACCAGGCCGATGAAGTGCGCGGCGTCGACCCACAGGATCGCGCCCACCTCGTCGGCGATCTCGCGGAACGCGGCGAAGTCGAACAGCCTCGGGTACGCGGTGGCACCCGCGACGATCATCTTCGGCCGGTGCTCCAGCGCGAGCTCGCGCACCTGGTCGTAGTCGATCAGCTCGGTGTCCTTGTCGACCCCGTAGGGCACCGGGTTGAACCACTTGCCGGAGAAGCTGACCTTGGAGCCGTGGGTGAGGTGGCCGCCCTGCTTGAGGTCCATGGCGAGCACGGTGTCGCCCGGCTTGCAGAACGCCGCGTACACGGCGAGGTTGGCGCTGGCGCCGGAGTGCGGCTGGAGGTTGGCGTGCTCGGCGCCGAAGAGCTCCTTGGCGCGGGCGATGCCGATCTCCTCGGCCTTGTCGACCTCCTCGCAACCGCCGTAGTAGCGGCGGCCGGGGTAGCCCTCGGCGTACTTGTTGGACAGCGTCGAACCGATCGCGGCGAGCACGGCGGGACTGGTGAGGTTCTCGCTCGCGATGAGTTGGAGCCCGCCGCGCAGCCGGTCCAGCTCACCGAGAACGACGTCGGCGATCTCCGGGTCGGTGGACTGCAGGGCGGAGAAGTCGGGGCCCCAGAACGGCGTTGTCACTGCGGTTGCTCCTGTCGTAGGGCGGCGCGAATCGCGTTTCGTACGCTACCGCGCCAATTCGACCTCGGTGCCCACGACCTCGGCCACATCGGCGAGGCTGATGGCACCTTCACGCAGCACCAACGGGTGTGGACCGGTGAGGTCCACGATGGTGGAGGCGACGGGGTCTCCGGACGGCCCTCCATCCAGATAGACGGTCACGGAGTCGCCGAGTTGCTCCTGTGCCCCGATCGCGGTAGTCGCGGGCGGGTGACCTGAGCGGTTGGCGCTGGAGACGGCCATCGGGCCGACCTCGCGCAGCAGGTCGATCGCGACCGGGTGCAACGGCATCCGGACCATCACGGTTCCCCTGGTGTCGCCCAGGTCCCAGTTCAACGAGGGGGCGTGCGGCAGCACGATGGACAGCCCGCCCGGCCAGAACGCCTCGATCAGCAGGCGCGCCTGGTGCGGAACGGAAAGCACCAGTCCGTCCACAGTGGACCACGAGCCGACCAGGACCGGCAGCGGCATGTCCCGCCCGCGCCCCTTGGCGTCCAACAGGCTCTGCACCGCCGCGGAGTCGAAGGCGTCGCACCCCAGGCCGTAGACGGTGTCGGTCGGCAGCACCACCAGCTGCCCGCTCCGAACGGCCCCGGCGGCAGCGGCCAGACCGGCCTCGCGCTGCGCCGCGTCATCCTCGCTCGCAGCCGTCCCACCCGCTGCGCTACACGCGTACACCATGCTCACCCCAGCACCATAGCCCCGCGCCCACACCGCACGATCGGGCGTGCCCACCCCACACCCCCAATGACCCGTTCAGGTCACGAGGTGCGGAGTGCGGTGGTGAAGCGGGGGCGGCCGGCGAGGTCGGCGTGCGGGGTCACCGCGGTGAGGACCGTGCGGGTGCTGAGCAGATTGGGGACGGCCATGCCGTGGGTGTCGTCGTGCTCGATCGCGACGCCGCCGCCGGGACGGAGGAGACGGGCGGCGGCGCGCACCACGTGCCGGATGACCGCGAGGCCCTGGTCCGCGGCGAAGACCGCGTGGGGCGGGTCGTAGTCGGCGACCTCGGGCGGGACGCGGGTGCCCTCGGGGACGTAGGGCGGGTTGCACAGCACCAGGTGAACAGTGCCGTCGAGCTGCGACAACAGGCTCGGGGCGGTGACATCGCCGGAGTGCAGGCGGATCGGGGTGTCACCGTTGTGCGCGCGGGCGTCGGCGTTGTGCCGCGCCCAGGCCAGCGCCCGCTGGTCCAGTTCGACCGCGTGCACGACCGCGTCGGGGCGCTCGTGGGCGAAGCCGAGGGCGAGGGCGCCCGAACCGGTGCAGAGGTCCACCACGACCGGCTCGCGGACATCGGCCAGCAGGCGAAGGCCCCACTCCAGCAGGAGTTCGGTCTCCGGACGGGGCACGAACACGCCGGGCCCCACGTCGAGGGGAACGCGGCCCATCACCGCCGAGCCGAGGATGTGCTGGAGGGGTTCGCGGGTGGCGCGGCGGCGGACGAGCTGGTGCAGCTGTTCGATCGCGGCCGGGTCGACCAGCGGGATCAGCGGGAGCCGCCCGCGCTCCACGCCGAGCACGTGGGCCGCGAGCAGTTCGGCGTCCACCCGGGGGCTGGCCACACCGGCGGTGGCCAGGATGCGCTCGGCGTCCATGACGGCGAGGCGCAGGGGCTGTCGGTTGTTCACGCTGGGCACCGCTTCATGATCACCCCTGCTGGCCGAGCCGCTCCGCCCGGTCCGCCTCGGCCAGCGCGTTGAGCACGCCGTCCAGCTCGCCGTCGAGCACCTGGTCGAGGTTGTAGGACTTGTAGTTCACCCGGTGGTCGGAAATCCGGTTCTCCGGGAAGTTGTAGGTGCGGATCCGCTCGGAGCGGTCCACCGTGCGGATCTGGCTGCGCCGGGCGTCCGAGGCGGTGCGCGCGGCCTCCTCCTCGGCGATCGCCTGCAACCGGGAGCGCAGCACCTGCATGGCGCGCGCCTTGTTCTGCAGCTGCGAGCGCTCGTTCTGGCAGGAGACCACCACGCCGGTCGGCAGGTGGGTGATCCGGACGGCGGAGTCGGTGGTGTTGACGCTCTGGCCGCCCTTGCCCGAGGACCGGAACACGTCCACGCGCAGGTCCTTCTCGTCGATCTCGACCTCGACGTCCTCGGCCTCCGGGTAGATCAGCACGCCCGCGGCCGAGGTGTGGATGCGGCCCTGCGACTCGGTCACCGGGACCCGCTGCACGCGGTGCACGCCGCCCTCGAACTTCAGCCTCGCCCACACGCCGTCCGGCCCCTCGCCGCGGCCCTTGATCGCCACCGTGGCGTCCTTGTGGCCGTTGAGGTCGGACCGGACCTCGTCGAGCAGCTCGGTGCGCCAGCCCTGGCGCTCGGCGTAGCGCAGGTACATCCGCAGCAGGTCGCCCGCGAACAGCGCCGACTCCTCGCCGCCCTCCCCGGACTTGATCTCCATGACCACGTCGGCCGAGTCGTGCGGGTCCCGGGGCAGCAGCAGCTCGGTGAGCTTGGCCTCCAGCACCGGGATGCGCCTGGCCAGCTCCTCGGCCTCCTCGGCGAAGGAGGAGTCCTCCTTGGCCAGCTCCGTGGCCGCGGTCAGGTCGGAGCGCAGGCCGTCCAGCTCCTTGACGGTCTGGGCGATCGGGGCCAGCTCGGCGTAGCGGCGGCCCAGCCTGCGCGCGGCGACCGGGTCGGCGTGCACGTCGGGGTCGGCCAGCTGGCCCTCCAGCTCGGCGTGCTCGGCGAGCAACGCGTCGACGGATTCGGCAACTGATCGAGTCACGGGTGCTCCGGAGGTCGGGGGTGGTGCCAAGTGTGACAAGTGCCCTGGCAGACACGCGAAGCGCCCGCCCGGATCAGCTCCGGGCGGGCGCTTGAGCGTGTGGGGCTACTTCCCGGCGCGCTTGCCGTACCGCGCCTCGAAGCGGGCCACGCGGCCGCCGGTGTCCAGGATCTTCTGCTTGCCCGTGTAGAACGGGTGGCAGTTGGAGCAGACCTCGACGTGGATCGCACCGGACTGCTTGGTGCTGTGCGTCGTGAAGCTGTTGCCGCAGCCGCAGGTCACGTTGGTGACCACGTAGTCCGGGTGGATGTTGCTCTTCACCTGTGTGTCCTCTTCTCTCGACGGCCGCCGGGTCCCCGCAGCGCGCGGGGTGAACCGGAGCCAGACTTCGACCTACCAGTGTGCCAGACGCTCCCCGGACGTCGGCAATTGCCCAAGATTCAACCGTTCGGCGGCCCCCGCCGACCACCCGCCGAGCCTCGAACGCGAACGTCTTCCCTTCCTCACGTTCGGCAGCAGACTGGACACGTGGTGTGCACAGCGGGACGTCGTCTTTCCCTGGCCGGGTGGCTGGGGTTGCCGCTGCTGTTCGTCGGCATGGTCGCGGGCCTGAACGGGGCGTTGTTCCTGGTCAGCGGCGCCCCGGTGGAGCTGACCAGCGCGCACTTCGGCGCGGCCGCCGCGCTCGCGGTCGCCACCAGCGGCGAGGTCCGCTGGCGCGCGCCCTGGCAGCGGCACTGGGTGCGCTGGCCATGGGCGGCAACGCTGCTCGTCGGCGGGGTATTCCTGCACGGGACGCTCATCCCGGCCGTGCCCGCCACCGCCACGGGCGTGCTGGCGACCGCGGTGCTCGCGGTGGGCCTGCACCGCGTCCAGCGCCGCGAGCGGCAGTGCCAGGAGGAGGACGACCAGCTCGCCGTCGGCACGTGAGCTGAGCACCGCACCGAGGTTCCCCCGTCTTCAAGACCCCCCAACCCCATCCGGAACCATCGCAAACCGCCCCCAACCCCGGCGCCCCGGTCGGGTTGGGGGCGGTTTGCGATCGCTGGGACGGGGGTCGGGGGTACTTGAAGACACCTCAGGAGAGCTTGGCCAGGCCGACCTTGATGGCGAAGATCGCCAGCTGGACCCGGTTGTCCAGGCCGAGCTTGGCCAGCACCTTGGTGACCCGGTTCTTCACCGAGGGCTCGCTCAGGCCCAGCTCGGCGGCGATGCCCGCGTTGGACAGCCCGGAGGCGACCAGCCGGACCACCTCCACGTCCCGCCTGGTCAGCAGCTCCGTCCCGGCCAGGTCCGACTCCTCCGGCTCGACCAGCCGCCGCACCGTCTGCTGGATGAGCCTGCCGGTCACGCTCGGGCTGAGCATGCCGTCGCCCGCCGCGACCACCCGGACCGCCTGCGCGATCTCGTCGGGCGAGGCGTCCTTGCGCAGGAAGCCGCTCGCCCCCGCCCGCAGCGCGGAGTGCACGTACTCGTCGGAGTCGAAGGTGCTCAGCATCAGCACCCGCGGCCGCGGCTCCGGTGTGGTCCAGTCGGAGAGCAGCCGCCGCGTCGCGGTGATCCCGTCCATCACGGGCATCCGCACGTCCATCACCAGCACGTGCGGTCGCAGGCTGAGCGCGGCGCCCAACGCGGAGAGCCCGTCGGCGGCCTCGCCGACGACCTCGATCGGCGGGCGCCGCGCGAGTAACGCGGCCAGCCCGGTGCGCACGACGACGTCGTCGTCGGCGAGCAGCACCCGAATCGGATCGGACGATCCGAACACCCCAGTCACCTGAATCCACCCATCGACGATCCGCGGTCGAACTACGCGGTCCGGTCCAACACCCCAGGTCTGTCCACCGGCACAGCGGCCAGCACCTGGTAACCGCCACCGGTCACCCGCCCGGCCGCCAGCCTGCCGCCGAGCCTGCGCACGCGTTCCCGCATACCCCGCACGCCGAACCCGGAACCCGGGAACGGGCGCGGCCGGTCGACGCGGCACCGCTCGTTGCCGACGCCCGCCACCAACTCCCCGCCGACGACCTCCAGCCGCACCCGCACCCTGGTGGGCGAGGAGTGCTTGACCACGTTGGTCAGCGCCTCGCGCAGCACCCAGTAGATCTCCGGCGGCACGTCCTCCGGCAGGTCGCCCAACCGCAGCTCGACCTCGTTGCCCGCGGCCTCGGCGAAGCGGACCAGTTCGGGAACGCCGTCGATGCCGGGCTCGGGCGCACCGGGTTCTCCGCGCAACCTCGCCACGAGCGCGCCCAGGTCGGTCACCGCCGCCCGGCTGCTGTCCCGAATCCCGTTGGCGGCAAGGGAAATCTCCGGCTCCCGCCCCGCCGCGAGATCATCGAGCAGAGAGGTCCGCACGCTGATCGCGCCCAGGTGATGACCCATCACGTCGTGCAGGTCGGCCGCGATCTGGAGCCGTTGTTCGCGCAGCTCCTCAGCGTGACGCCGCTCAATAGACCGGAAAAGTCGTTGCCGCGCAACAATTCCCAGTAGGAACGCGGTGACGGTCAACGACAGCCAGGCGATCGGCGCGGAGCCCGCCAGCACTCCCGCGGCAACCCCCGCGGCCGGAAACGCCGTGGCAGCACCGAAAACGAGTCGGCGCCGATCCCCGTGCAATCGCGCTCGCACGCGCCGTCGCCTCCCCATCGAGAGCCCCGTGATCCCCACGTAGTTGCATACCCGGCGATTCACATGACGACCAGGCCCGAACGATCCTTCCACCGCAATGGCGCAATCGCGGAGAGTCACAGATCTCATTTATTTGTCGAGATCGACCGCTGTCCGAGGTAACGGAGTACATCGAACAGATGGCTCCGGACGCGGAGGCGTCAGGCATTCACGGAATTGGCTGGGGATTGCCGCCCGGAAATGCACGACGCCCCCGCTCCGAAGAGCGGGGGCGTCGAAACGGGGCTACGACGATCATCAGTCGTCGCTGTTGCCGCCGGGGCTGTTCTTCGCGACCTGCATCAGGAACTCGATGTTCGTCCGCGTCTTGCGCAGCTGGGTGATCAGCAGGTCGATCGCCTGCTGGTTGTCCAGCGCCGCCAGCACGCGGCGGAGCTTGATGGTGACCGCGAGCTCGTCCGGCGAGAGCAGCAGCTCCTCCTTGCGGGTGCTGGAGGCGTCCACGTCGACCGCGGGGAAGGTCCGCTTGTCGGCGATCTTGCGGTCCAGCTTGAGCTCGGAGTTACTGGCGCCCTTGAACTCCTCGAAGATGACCGTGTCCATCGTGGAACCGGTCTCCACCAGCGCGGTGGCGAAGATGGTCAGCGAACCGCCACCCTCGATGTTGCGCGCCGCGCCGAGGAAGCGCTTGGGCGGGTAGAGCGCCGTGGAGTCCACACCACCGGAGAGGATCCGGCCGGACGCCGGGGCCGCCAGGTTGTAGGCGCGGCCGAGGCGGGTGATGGAGTCCAGCAGCACGACCACGTCGTGACCGGCCTCGACCAGGCGCTTGGCCCGCTCGATGGACAGCTCGGCGACCGTGGTGTGGTCGGCGGGCGGCCGGTCGAAGGTGGAGGCGATGACCTCACCCTTGACCGAGCGCTGCATGTCCGTGACCTCTTCTGGCCGCTCGTCCACCAGCACGACCATCAGGTAGCACTCGGGGTTGTTCTTGGTGATCGCGTTGGCGATCGCCTGGAGCACCGAGGTCTTACCGGCCTTCGGCGGGGACACGATCAGCGCGCGCTGCCCCTTGCCGATCGGGATCACCAGGTCGAGGACGCGGGTGGTGAGGATGTGCGGCTCGGTCTCCAGGCGGAGCCGCTCGTTCGGGTACAGCGGCGTCAGCTTGGTGAACTCGGGGCGGTTGCGCGAGGCCTCCGGCTCCAGGCCGTTGATGGTGTCCACCCGCACCAGCGGGTTGAACTTCTGCCGCTGCTGCTCGCCGTCGCGCGGCTGGCGCACCGCGCCGGTGATCGCGTCACCGCGGCGCAGGCCGTGCCTGCGCACCAGGGACAGCGAGACGTAGACGTCGTTCGGCCCGGACAGGTAGCCCGAGGTGCGCACGAACGCGTAGTTGTCGAGCACGTCGAGGATGCCCGCCACCGGGAGCAGCACGTCGTCGTCGCGGACCTCGGTCTCGCGGTCGCCGCCGCCAGTGCCGCGGCCGCCGCCTTCCTCGCCACGTCCACCGCGGTTGCGGCGACGGTCGCGGAAGCGCCTGCCGCGCCTGCGGCCGCCGTCCTCGTCGTCCTCGTCGTCGCGGACCTGCTCGCGCTCGCGCTGCTGGCCGCGCTCGCCCCGGTCGCCACGGTCACCCCGGTCGCCACGGTCACCCCGGTCGCCACGGTCGTCGCGGTCCCGGTTGCGGCCACGGCCGCCGCGCTCGCCCCGCTCGGGACGGTCACCCCGGTCACCACGATCGCCCCGGTCGGACCGGTCACCGCGCTCGGAGCGCTCGCTCTGCTCCTCGCGGTCACCCCCGCGCTGGTTGCGCCGCTCGGACCGGTCGCCGCGCTCGGAGCGCTGGCCCTTGTCCTGCTGCGGCGCCTCCGCCTTCTCCTCGGCGGCGGGTGCCTGGACCTCGGCGTCGCCGCGTTCGGCCTCCGGGCTGCCCGCGGGCCGGGACACGGCACGCCGCCTGCTGCGGCTGCGGCGGGCGTCGCCGCCCGCGGCCTCCGCGTCGGCGGCCGGGGCCTTGGCCTCGGCTGGGGCGGACTTGGCCGGGGCAGGAGCGCTCTCGGCCTCGGGCAGCGGGAGCTGCGCGGCCTGCTTGCGCGAGCCGGATCCCCCGCCCTGGCGCTCCTTGATGGCAGCGATCAGGTCACCCTTGCGCATCCCGCTGGTGTTGCCGATGCCCAACTCTCCCGCGAGTTGGCGAAGTTCGGCGAGCACCATCCCGGAGAGGCCACCGCGCCTCTTGGGTGCGGTCCCGTTCGTAGCGGGGGCGTCGCTGCTCAACAGTTCTGTGTCGCTCACACATGTCCTTCCTGACCGGAACGCGCCTCCTACGCGAACCAGCGGAGCGCCGCCACCGCGGGACGCGGGAACAGCGCTTCAAGTCCAGTCTCGGTGGGGCCTCGCGGAACCTCGGGGTATCGCAGGCGATCATGGCCACCGATACGGAACTCGTCAGTCACTGCGGCGGTCGGGTACCCGAGGGCGCCGACCTTGTCGTGGTTGGGCCACAAGGTCAACTCTCAACGGGAGATGCGACCCGGAGACATGTGTCCGGGAACTGCACCGGCGACCGTGCGCGCGGTGACTGATGCTGCAAAGCGTAGACCCCGCCGCAAACCGGTGCAACAACCGGGCACCTCCGACGCGCCGCGAAGGGCCTTGTCTACCTGTGCTTTAGCGCATCCGGGTGAGGAAGATCGACTCATCCGCACCCGGGCGCGTCCTTCACACCGGTTCGGCGCGCACGCCATCGAGGTCCACCGGCAGCCGGTGCGCGGTGAAACCGGTCAGCGGCAGCCCTTCCGGCAGCGCACGGGCCCCTGCGGGCAACGCGAGCACGGTGGGACCCGCGCCGGAGATCGCGGCCGCGATTCCCGCTTCCCGCAAGGCATCCACCAGGCGCATGGACTCCGGCCACGCGGGCCTGCGGTACTCCTGGTGCAGCCGGTCGGCCATCGCGTCCAACAGCAGGTCAGGGCGGTTTCCGACGGCGTGCGCGGCCAGTGCGGCGCGCCCGGCGGCGAAGGCCGCGTCGCGGTGCGGCACCCGCTCCGGCAGGAGTCCACGGGTCGTCGCGGTCGACGATGTGACCTCCGGCACGAACGCGATCGGGGCCAGTTCCGGGTGCGGTTCGACCCGCACAGCCCGGTGCCTGGCGCCGTCGTGCCAGGCGATCACCGCGCCGCCGTAGAAGCTCGCGGCGGCGTTGTCGGCGTGTCCCTCGAACTCCGCGGCGAGGTGCAATGCGTTGTCGTCAAGTTTGTGCCCGGCGAGCGCGTAGCCCGCCGCGATGCCCGCGACGACGGCGGCGGCGGACGATCCGAGCCCCCGCGCGTGCGGAATGTTGTTATGACATCGAAGCCGCAGGCCGGGCGTGGCGAACCCGCAGGCGTCGAAAGCGGCGCGGATGGCGCGCACGACGAGGTGCGACTCGTCGGCCGGGACCTGGCCCGCACCCTCGCCGAAGACCTCGATCAGCAGGCCGTCGTCGGCGAGCTCGACCTCCAGCACGTCGTGCATGGCCAGCGCCATGCCCAGCGCGTCGAAACCGGAGCCCATGTTGGCCGTCGAAGCCGGGACTGTCACTCGAACGGCAGAGTTCACGACAGTCCTCACCTCAGGTTGAGCGCGGCGGCGATGACGCCCGGTTCCACCGGGAGCGCCTCCACTTCGGGCATATCGCGCAGTGCCGTGTCCGGGTCCTTGAGGCCGTGTCCGGTCACCGTGCAGACCACAAGGGCTCCCTTGGGCATTCGCCCGTCGCCCGATGTGAGCAACAGCCCGGCGACGCTCGCGGCGGACGCCGGCTCGACGAACACGCCCTCGCGCGCCGAGAGCAGCCGGTAGGCGTCCAGGATCTGCTCGTCGGTGACCGCGTCGATCAAACCGTTGGAGTCGGTTTTCGCCGTCATGGCGCCGTTCCACGAGGCGGGGCTGCCGATCCGGATGGCCGTGGCGATGGTTTCCGGGTTCGGGATCGGCGCGCCGTGCACCAGCGGCGCCGCGCCCGCGGCCTGGAAACCGAACATCCTCGGCGCGGACTCCACGACCCCGTCGGCCGCGTACTCCGAATAGCCCTTCCAGTACGCGGTGATGTTGCCCGCGTTGCCGACCGGGAGGCAGTGCACGTCCGGCGCCCGGCCGAGGACGTCGCAGATCTCGAACGCTGCGGTCTTCTGGCCCTCGATGCGCACCGGGTTGAGCGAGTTGACCAGCGAGATCGGGTACTCCGCCGCGGTCTTGCGGGCCAGCTCCAGGCAGTCGTCGAAGTTGCCGTCCACCTGGAGGATGCGCGCGCCGTGCGCCACCGCCTGGGCCAGCTTGCCGAGCGCGATCTTGCCGCGCGGCACCAGCACCGCGCTGGTCAGCCCGGCCCTGGTGGCGTACGCGGCGGCGGAGGCGGAGGTGTTGCCGGTGGACGCGCAGATGACCGCCTTGCTGCCCTCGGCGAGGGCGTGCGTCATCGCGACCGTCATCCCGCGGTCCTTGAACGAGCCGGTGGGGTTGTGCCCCTCCACCTTCAGCAGCACCCGGCAGCCGGTCAGCTCGGACAGGTGCGGGGCCTCCAGCAGCGGGGTCCCGCCCTCGTGCAGCGTCACCACCCGCGCGCCGTCCGGGACGGCGACCCGGTCCCGGTAGGCGTTGATGACCCCCGGCCAGCCCGCGCTGACCGGACTGATCGGGTTGTGCGTCGCGGTCACTGTTCCTCGCCCTCGACACGCATCACGCTGACCACCTCGCGCACGACGGGCAGTCCCGCGACTTTGTCCACTGTGGACCGAAGGGCGGCATCGGGGGCGGCGTGGGTGACCACCACCAGGCTCGCGGAGGGCTCGTGGTCGCGGCCCTCCTGCCGCACCGCCGCGATGCTCACGCCGTGCTCGGCGAAGACCGCTGCCACCTGGGTCAGCACGCCCGGTTGGTCGGCGACGTCCAGGCTGATGTGGTAGGCCGTCCCCGTCTGGCCCATCGGCCGGACCGGCAGCTCGGCGTAGGCCGACTCGCGGGGCCCACGGCCGCTGGCCACCCGGTTGCGGGCCACCGCGACCAGGTCGCCGAGCACCGCGCTCGCGGTCGGCGCGCCCCCCGCTCCCTGGCCGTAGAACATGAGCTGACCGGCCGCGTCGGCCTCGACGAAGACGGCGTTGAACGCGCCGCCGACCCCGGCCAGCGGGTGCGACTTGGGGATCATCGCCGGGTGCACGCGGACCGAGACGGCCTCGTCGCCTCCTGCGTCGATCACGCGCTCGCAGATCGCCAGCAGCTTGACCGTGCGGCCGAGCGAGCGGGCCGCGGCGATGTCGGCCGCGGTCACCGAGGAGATGCCCTCGCGGTGCACGTCCGCGGCGGTGACCCTGGTGTGGAAGGCGATCGAGGCCAGGATCGCCGCCTTGGCCGCGGCGTCGAAGCCGTCGACGTCGGCGGTCGGATCGGCCTCGGCGTACCCGAGCCTGCTCGCCTCCTCCAGCGCTTCCGCGTAACCGGAGCCGGTCGCGTCCATCGCGGAGAGGATGTAGTTCGTGGTGCCGTTGACGATGCCCATCACCCGGGTGATCCGGTCACCGGCGAGGGACTCGCGCAGCGGGCGCAGCAGCGGGATGGCACCGGCGACGGCGGCCTCGAAGTAGAGGTCGGCGCCGGATTCGTCGGCGGCGGTGAACAGCTCGCCGCCGTTCTCCGCCAGCAGCGCCTTGTTCGCGGTCACCACCGACTTGCCCGCCGAGAGCGCGTCGACCAGCAGCGTGCGCACCGGCTCGATACCGCCGATGACCTCGACCACCACGTCCACGTCCGCGCGCGAGACGAGCGCGGTGGCGTCGGTGGTCAGCAGCTCGGCCGGGACGTCGCGGTGCTTGTTCGGCCTGCGGACCGCGATACCAGCCAGCTCGACCGGGGCTCCGATGCGGGCGGCGAGGTCGCCCGCCTGCTCGTGCAGCAGCCGCACCACTTCGGTGCCGACCGTGCCGCAGCCGAGCAGCGCGACCTTGATCGGCTCTGCCGGTGTGCTCGTCAACTCACGCCTCCAGGCGGAAGAGGTCTTCCTCGGTCTCCCGCCGCAGCAGCACCCGGGCCTGGCCGTTGCGCACGGCCACGACAGCGGGCCTGACCAGCCGGTTGTACCCGTTGGCCATGGCGTAGCAGTAGGCGCCGGTCGCGGCCACCGCGAGCAGGTCGCCGGGCGCGATGTCACCCGGCAGCCAGCAGTCTCGCACCAGAACGTCCCCGGACTCACAATGCTTGCCCACTACTCGGGACAGCACCGGCTCGGCCTCGGCGGATCGGGACACCAGGCGGCAGTCGTACTCGGCGTCGTAGAGGGCGGTGCGGATGTTGTCGCTCATCCCGCCGTCGACGCTGACGTAGCGCCGCCGCGTGCCGCCGCCCAGCTCCAGGTCCTTGATCGT
Source organism: Allokutzneria sp. A3M-2-11 16 (assembly GCF_024213555.1). GTDB lineage: Bacteria > Actinomycetota > Actinomycetes > Mycobacteriales > Pseudonocardiaceae > Allokutzneria. The sequence goes on from NZ_JANAVO010000001.1 coordinate 658,003, forward strand.
CCCGACCTCGTAGAGGGTGACGGTGCCGGGGCCGACGATCGCCCGGCCGGGCTCGACGGCCACCTTCGGAACCGGGATGCCCGCCTGACCGCACTCACGCTCCACAATGGACAGGAGCTGCTCGGCGAGCTTGGCGGGCGGGGGCGAGTTGTCCGTTGGCAGGTAAGCGATCCCGAGCCCGCCACCGAGGTCCACAGTGGACAGATCGGCCAGCGCGTCGGCGCCGTGCTTCGCGCGCAGCTGCGCCAGCAGGCCGATCACCCGGTGCGCGGCGATCTCGAAGCCGTCCGCGTCGTAGATCTGCGAGCCGATGTGGCTGTGCAGGCCGACCAGCGACAGGCCCTCCGCCTTGAGCACCCTGGCCGCCGCGTCGGCCGCGTCGCCCGCGGCGAGCGAGAAGCCGAACTTCTGGTCCTCGTGCGCGGTGGCGATGAACTCGTGGGTGTGCGCTTCGACACCCACCGTGACGCGGATCATCACCGGCTGGACGACGCCGCGCTCGCGGGCGATCTGGTCCAGCCTGGCGATCTCCAGGAACGAGTCGACAACGACGACACCGATCCGCGCGTCCACCGCCGCGGTCAGCTCGGGAACGGACTTGTTGTTGCCGTGCAAGGCGATGCGCTCGGGCGGGAAGTCGGCGCGCAGCGCGATGGCCAGTTCGCCGCCGCTGCACACGTCGATGCCGAGGCCCTCCTCGGCGACCCAGCGGGCGATCTCCACGGACAGGAACGCCTTGGAGGCGTAGTGCACCAGCGCGGGATCGCCGAACGCCTCCGCGTGCTCGCGGCAGCGGGCGCGGAAGTCGGCCTCGTCCATCACGAACAGCGGCGTGCCGTACTGCTCGGCGAGGTCGCGGGCGTCCACCCCGGCGAGCTCCACCGCGCCCTGGTCGGTGCGGCGGGCGTTGCGCGGCCAGACGTTGGCGTGCAGCTCGTCCTGCTCCGGGAAGGAGACCGGGCGGGGGCCCGCGGTGTTCGCGGGGACGATGACATCGGCGTGCCGGGGACCGGCGGGGTGCGCTCTCACATTCGCTCCGGTGCGCTCACGCCCAGCAGGGCAAGTCCGTTGGCCAGCACCTGGCGGGCGGCGGCGCACAGGTGCAGCCGCGGCACGGCCACCGCGCTGACCTCCTCGTCACCGCGCGGCAGGATGCGGCAGGAGTCGTAGAACTTGTGGTAGGCCGCGGCCAGCCCCTCCAGGTAGCGGGCGACGCGGTGCGGCTCGCGCAGCTCCGCGGCCGAGGCCAGCACCCGGGGGAACTCGCCGAGCGTGCGGATCAGGTCGCCCTCGCGCTCGTGGGTGAGCAGCGAGAGGTCCGCGTCGGCGACATCGCCCAGCTTGATGCCCAGCTCGGCGGCGGAGCGGCCGAGCGAGGCCAGCCGGGCGTGCGCGTACTGGACGTAGAAGACCGGGTTGTCGCTGGTGCGCTTGCTCCACGTGTCCAGGTCGATGTCCAAGGTGGAGTCCGCCGACGCGCGGATCATGGCGTAGCGGGTGGCGTCCACGCCGATCGCGTCGACCACGTCGTCCATGGTCACGACGTTGCCCGCGCGCTTGCTCATCCGCACCGGCTTGCCCTCGCGGACCAGGCTGACCAGCTGGCCGATCAGCACCTCGACCACCGCGGGGTCGTCACCGGCGGCGGCAGCGGCGGCCTTGAGCCGGGCGATGTAGCCGTGGTGGTCCGCGCCGAGCATGTAGATGCACAGGTCGAAGCCGCGGGCGCGCTTGTCCTGGAAGTAGGCGATGTCACCGGCGATGTAGGCGGGGGCACCGTCGCTCTTGATGACGACGCGGTCCTTGTCGTCGCCGTAGTCGGAGGACCGCAGCCACCAGGCGCCGTCCTTCTCGTACAGGCTGCCCTGCGCCTTGAGCTTCTCGACGGCCTGCTCCACCGCACCGGACCGGTGCAGCGAGTTCTCGTGGAAGTAGACGTCGAAGTCGGTGCCGAACTCGTGCAGGCTCTTCTTGATCTGCTCGAACATCAGGTTCACGCCGACCTTGCGGAAGGTCTCGTCCCGCTCGGCGTCCGGCTGCTCCAGCGCACCCGGGGCGGCCGTGACGACCTGGGTGGCGATCTCGCCGATGTACTCGCCGCCGTAGCCGTCCTCCGGGGCGGGCTCGCCCTTGGCGGCGGCGACCAGCGACTTCACGAAGCGGTCGATCTGCGCGCCCGCGTCGTTGAAGTAGTACTCGCGCGTGACCTCGGCACCCTGGGCACCGAGCACCCGGCCGAGCGCGTCGCCCACCGCGGCCCAGCGGGTCCCGCCGAGGTGGATCGGGCCGGTCGGGTTCGCCGAGACGAACTCCAGGTTGATCCGGCGCCCGGCCAGCGACGCGCCCTTGCCGTAGTCGTCGGCCGCGCTCAGCACGGCGCGCACCAGCCCGGCGGTGGCGTCGGCGGCCAGCCGGAGGTTGACGAAGCCCGGCCCGGCGACCTCGGCCGAGTCGATCGCGTCACTCGCCTCCAGCGCGGTGCTCAGCGCCGTGGCCAGCTCGCGCGGATTGACCCCGAGCTTCTTGGCGATCTGCATCACCAGGTTCGTGGCGTAGTCGCCGTGCTCGGGGTTGCGCGGTCGCTCCACCGTCACCTGGGCCGGCAGGGCCGCGGGGTCCAGACCGCGGGCGGTCAGGACGTCGACGGCAACGGAACGGACCAGTTCGGCGAGGGCAGCGGGGGTCACCCGGCAAGTCTAGGGATACCCGAACGGAGCAGCGAACGCGCTTCCCCCGCTCCCGTCTGGTGGGAGCGGAATAGTCCGTTGAGCTGACCCCGGCTTGACCTGGCGTCCTTAGACTGGCGCGCGGTTGAGGGTGGGCGGCGAGGAGACGAGGACCGATGGCCAGCGGCAAGAACAGCAAACAGGCGCGGCGGGACAGCGCCGCGCGGGCGGCGGCCGCGATCAAGAAGCCGACGCCGTGGGGGCTGATCGCCGCGATCGTCGTGGTCGTGGTGTTCGCGGGCGGTGTCTTCGGCTTCGTCTACTCCCAGCACGCGGAGAACCAGTCCAAGCTCGACGCGCTCGCGCCGTTCACGCCGTCGCAGTCCAATCAGGACCCCTCGAAGCAGATCAAGGGCGTCGTCTCCAAGGACTACAAACCGCAGAGCCACGTCTCCCCCGCCGACCGCGTCGCCTACGACCAGTCCCCGGCCTTCGGCGGCCCGCACGACGGCTACTGGGCGGCCTGCATGGGCAACGTCTACGAGCGGCCGGTGCGCACCGAGAACATGGTCCACTCGCTGGAGCACGGCGCGGTGTGGATCGCCTACCACCCGGACAAGGTCAAGGGCGCGGACCTGGAAGCGCTGAAGAAGCGGGTGGTCAACCAGCAGTTCATCATGATCTCGCCCTACCCCACGCTGGACAGCCCGGTGTCGTTGCAGTCCTGGGGGCGGCAGCTGAAGCTGGACAGCGTGAACGACGAGCGCATCGACCAGTTCATCCACGCGCTGCGCCGCAACCAGTACACCTACCCCGAGCTCAACGCCTCCTGCGACGCGCTCGGGCCGGGCGCGTTCGACCCGGACAACCCGCCGCCGTTCGACGCGACCCCGCCGGGCCCCGACGCCAAGCCGATGAACTACGAGCCGCCCGCCCCGCCGCCGAGCGGCCAGCCCCAGCCCCAACCGCAGCCGCAGCCCGGTGGCTGACGGTGCCGTGCCCGATCCCGCCGACGAGATCGGTGTGGACCGGGCTCCCTCGGAGAGCTCCACCGGCATGCGGGTGCTCGTCGCGTCCGTCGCGGTGCTGGCGATCCTGCTGCTCGGTGCTGCGGGCGGGTTGCTGATCGGCCTGCCGGGCGGGGGCGGTGCGCCCGCGAGCAACTCCGTCGACGTCGGCTTCGCCCAGGACATGAGCGTGCACCACCGGCAGGCCGTGCAGATGGCGGGCTGGGCGCGCGACCACAGCACGGACCAGGCCATCCGGCAGATCGCCTTCGACATCGAGACCAGCCAGCTCGGCCAGGTCGGCCGGATGGAGGGCTGGCTCGGGCTGTGGGACAAGCCGGAGCTGCCCGCCTCCGGCAAGTACATGAAGTGGATGACCGGGCAGGAGGCGGTGGCGCACGGGCACGGCGCGACCAACCCGAACGACCCGGGCGTGGACACCATGCCCGGCATGTACACCCAGCAGGAGTGGCAGCGCCTGCGCTCGCTGTCCGGCCGCGAGCTGGATGTGATGTTCCTCCAGCTGATGTTGCGGCACCACCAGGGCGGCACGCAGATGATGGAGTACGCCGCGAAGTACGGGACCAACCCCCAGGTGAAGAACCTGGCGCGGAGCATGTTGCTGTCGCAGGGAAAGGAGACCGAGACCCTGCGCAACCTGCTCACCGCGCGCGGCGGCCAGCCGCTCCCGATGAACTAGCGCCCCAGCGCGGAGAACGCCCCTCGCCGAAGCCGGTGCGGGGCGTTTCGCTTGCCAGGACCGCGACGGCGAGGTACCTTCGGCTCATCTGCTCTTGCTGGATGACGCCCCGGTTCTCGAAACCGCGGTTCCCACAAGAGATCTGATCGCTCCTCCTCCACGCGGTGACCGCGTGTCGACCCGGAGCCGTAACTCTCACAGGCCGAAGCCCGTGGCGTCCGTCCTCTGTGGACCTACCACCTCCGGCCGCGATCAACGCTGTCCGGAAGGACCAAAACCATGAATGCCATCACCGGAATCCTTGACGTACAAGGAAAATCGGCCTCGCTGCACATCGAGGACGGGGACCGCATCACCGTCCCCTTGAGCCTCGTCCGCAAGTACGGCCTCCGCCGCGGCGACACCGTCAGCGGTTCCCTCGGCGACCGCGACGCACTGTCCGAAGTGGACACTGTCAACGGCGGCTCGCCGGAGAGCTCCCGCGACAGGGCCGCGTTCACCGACCTGACCCCGATCCACCCGAACGAACGACTGCGCCTGGAGACCGAGCCGCACCGGCTCACCGCGCGCGTGCTCGACCTCGTCATGCCGGTCGGCAAGGGCCAGCGCGCCCTGATCGCCGCACCGCCGAAGGCGGGGAAAACCCTTGTGCTGCAAGACATCGCGCACGGCATCAGCAAGAACCACCCGGAGTGCCACCTGATGGCCGTGCTCGTCGGCGAGCGCCCCGAGGAGGTCACCGACATCCAGCGCTCGATGCCCGGCGAGGTCATCGCGTCCACCTTCGACCGCCCGCCCGCCGAGCACATCACCGTGGCGGAACTGGCGATCGAGCGGGCCAAGCGCCTCGTCGAGACCGGCCGCGACGTCGTGGTGCTGCTCGACTCGCTGACCCGGCTCGGCCGCGCGTACAACCTCGCCGCCCCCGGCTCCGGCCGCATCCTCAGCGGCGGCGTCGACGTCAGCGCGCTGCACCCGCCCAAGCGATTCCTCGGCGCCGCCAGGAACATCGAGGGCGGCGGCTCCCTGACGATCTTCGCGACCGCGCTCGTCGAGACGGGTTCGGTCGGCGACGGCGTGACCTACGAGGAGCTCAAGGGCGCGGGCAACGCCGAGCTGAAGCTCGACCGCAGGACGGCCGCGCGCCGCGTCTTCCCCGCCGTGGACGTCGAGCAGTCCGGCACCCGCCGCGAGGACCTGCTGCTCACCCCGGAGGAGCAGGCGATCACGCGCACCCTCCGCCGGGCGCTGAACACCCGCGAGCACAACGGGATCGACCAGCTACTCGACGGCCTCCGCAAGACCCCCACCAACGCCGAGTTCCTCATGCGCCTCGCCACGCACCAACCCCGCTGACCCCCACCCGCGCACACCTCTAGCCCGTTTCGTACTCCTATCGGGAAAAAGAGCGCTCCCAAATCCCGTTATGAGTACGAAACGGGGTTCTCCAGGTTGCCTCGGCGGAGGAGGTGTGCACCCTCGACAGTTCTTGCGTGCCAAGGCATCGTGTGTGCCTCCTTCCTCCAGTAGTTCTCCGGAGCATATCTGACCGACGTGCTTTGGTTGGTACGCAAGGGATTTTGTGGGCGAGGGTGGCTTTCGCACGCCCCGGGGAACCCCCCACCTTCAACGGTGCCAGGAGATGGCGGGGATGGCGAGCGACGGGTGTGGGGTGGGTGGAATTCGTTTCACGCCCGCGGGATGAGTGATCTCCAGCGGCACTCCGCGCTCACCGGGGCGCACGCGGTAGCGGCCTTTGCCGCGAGCTTGACACGGGTCTCCGTAACGGTGTTTTATAACAGCGTTCCCAAACGATCGCGGAGACCACCATGACCCTTCAGCTCAGCCCGGCGTCGCAGTCGATCGCCGGGGTCGTCCTGCTGTCGATCGTGACCATCGAGGTCGGCGGCTGGTTCCTCACCAAGATCGCGCGCGGCGCCGTGCCGATGACCAGGTTCCAGAAGGACTTCGCGCGGGCCGGGCACGCCCACGCCGGAGTGCTCGTCACGCTCGGGCTGATCTGCCTGGTGCTGGCCGACGCGACGGCGCTGGACGGGTTCGCGGGCTACGTCGCGAGGGCGGGTGTGCCGTTCGCGGCGATCCTGATGTCCGCCGGGTTCTTCGCCTCCTCGGCCGGGCGCGGCGAGGTGACGCGGCCGAACAAGCTCTTCGTCCTGGTGTGGATCGGGGCGCTGTCGCTGGCCGCGGGTGTGGTCACGCTCGGGATCGGCCTGCTGACCGCATGACAAGGCGGCGGCCGGTTTTCCGGCCGCCGCCCCGAGACTCGCTCAGTTGTACGCGTGCAGGTGCCACCGGAACTTCGGCGGCCAGCCGTGCACCTCAAGCTTGCACTCGGCACCGGCGATGCCGTCGCGGATCTTCCTGGCCTCCACCTCGCACGCGTCGAAGGAACCGAAGTACCTGTAGGTCGGGTAAGCCGACGCGCTCAGCGGCGTGACCGCGAGCAACCCGGTGACGGCGGCACCGATGAGAAGGGCCTTTCCAGCTCGCACCACGAATATCGCTCCCCAAGTGTGAAGTGACGAACAGGGGTTGGACTGTTCGCCACCGCGTTCGGTTGCGTCATCCCGTCCTCTGTCACCACTTCCGGGGGCACGGGCTAGCGTCTGGACCATGAGCGAGCAGAAGCGCCTGGCCCCCGGTGACACCGCGCCGGGGTTCACCCTCCCCGACGCCGACGAGAAGCCGGTGTCGCTTGCCGACTTCAAGGGCAGGCACGTGGTCGTCTACTTCTACCCCGCCGCGAGCACGCCGGGCTGCACCAAGCAGGCGTGCGACTTCCGGGACAGCCTCGCCGAGCTCAACGATTCGGACTTCACGGTGCTCGGCATCTCCCCGGACAAGCCCGCGAAGCTGGCGAAGTTCCGCGACGCCGAGGGCCTGACCTTCCCACTGCTGTCCGATGTGGACAAAGCGGTGCTCGCCGAGTGGGGAGCTTTCGGCGAGAAGCAGATGTACGGCAAGACGGTCACCGGGGTGATCCGCTCGACCTTCGTCGTCGACCCGGACGGTGTGATCACCAAGGCGATGTACAACGTGCGCGCCACCGGCCACGTCGCGAAGCTGCGCCGCGAGATCGGCATCTGATCCGGTTGTGAGGCAACCTGGCTGACCAGGGCTTCCGTACGGAGCGACCGGGCGGGAAGTTGCCGTCGCCCGCCCACAACTTTCGGGTGAGCGACCCGCGTACCACCGGTCGTGAGACCCACTGTTGTCCTGGTCAGCGCGGCCGTCGCCGCCGTGCTGCTGACGTGCGCCGCCCTGTTCGCCTCCGCGGGCGGGAACTCCGCGCCCGACGTGGCCTTCCCGGAGGTCGTGCCCGCGACCTCCGAGTCGCCCGTGCCCGAGTACCGGCCGGTGGTCCCGGAGCCAAAACCGGAGCCGAAGCCGAACCCGTCGCCGCGCGACCCCTTCAAGCCGTCGAGCGAGCAGGTCGTGCGGAACGCGCTGCGCAAGGCGGCGGGCGGGGCGACGGTCTCCGCGCAGGTGTTCGACCGCCGGAACGGCACCTCGCTGTTCGAGGAGGTGGCGGACCGGCGGTTCCGGTCCGCGTCGCTGGTCAAGCTCATGATCGCGATCGACGCCCTCGACCGGGGCACGCACGGCCCCACCAGCACCAAGATGACCCAGATGCTCTCGCTCAGCCACGACGCGGCGGCCAGCGAGATGTGGGTGGCGGGCGGCGGCAGCAAGATCGTCCGCAGGGTCGCGGCCAAGCTGGGCCTGAACGCGGAGCCGCCGCAGCCCGAGGGGCGCTGGGGCAACACGATGATCACCGCGCGGGACGTGGTGAAGATCTACGACCACATCCTCGACGCGGCCCCCGAGCTCATGCCCGCGCTGCGGTCCGCCCCCGCGATCGCCGCGGACGGGTTCGACCAGCACTTCGGCATCCCGCGCGCGCTCAACGGCCTGCCATGGGCGATCAAGCAGGGCTGGGCGGCGGGTGGCGGCAGCATGGACCTGCACACCACCGGCGTGATCGGCGACGACGACCGCTTCATCGTCGTGGTGCTGACCAAGTCCGCGGGCGGGGCCAACTGGGGCTGGGGGTCGAGGATGACCACCGAGGCCACGCTGGCCCTGCGCCCGCTACTGGTCCGCTAGCGAGCGCAGGTGCGGCAGCAGTGCCCGCAGCGCCAGGCCCCGGTGCGACATGGCGTCCTTCTCCGCCGGGTCCAGCTCGGCCGACGTGCGGTTCGAGCCCTCCGGAAGGAAGACCGGGTCGTAGCCGAAACCGTTGGTACCACTGGGTTCCCTGGCGATCGTGCCGCGCCACTCGCCCCGCACGACCAGCTCCTCGCCACCGGGCAGCGCCAGGGCGGCGGCGCACACGAAGCCGCCGCCGCGCCGCTCGTCCGGGGTGTCGGAGAGCTGGGCGAGCACCAGCGCCGTGTTCGCGGCGTCGTCGCCGTGCCCGCCCGCCCAGCGCGCGGAGAGCACACCGGGCATGCCGTTGAGGGCGTCGATCGCGATGCCGGAGTCGTCAGCGATGGCGGGCAGACCGGTCGCCGCGACCGCGTCCCGCGCCTTGGCCAGCGCGTTCTCCTCGAAGGTCGCGCCGGTCTCCGGGGCCTCGGGGAACTCCGGCACGTCGTCGAGGCCGACGATCTCCACCCCGCGCACGCCCTCCGCCTCCAGGATGCGGCGCAGTTCGCCGAGCTTCTTCGCGTTGCGCGACGCGAGCAGGACCCGGGTCACGCCTTGGGCCCCGTCGGCAGCTCGCCGGGGTACGGCGCCGCGAGCGCCTCCGCCTGGAGCTTGGCCAGCTGCGCGCAGCCCGCCAGCGCCACGTCGATCATGCGGTCCAAAGTGGACCTGGCGAAGGTCGCGCCCTCACCGGTGCCCTGCACCTCGACCAGGGTGCCCGCGTCGGTGGCGACCACGTTCATGTCGACCTCGGCGCGCGAGTCCTCCTCGTAGGGCAGGTCCAGCCGCACCCGGCCGTCCACCACGCCGACGCTGACCGCGGCGATCGAGCAGGACAGCGGCTTCGGGTCGGCGAGCTTGCCCGCGGCGCCCAGCCAGGTGACCGCGTCGGCGAGCGCCACGTAGGCGCCGGTGATCGCCGCGGTCCGGGTGCCGCCGTCGGCCTGGATCACGTCGCAGTCGATCGCGATGGTGTTCTCGCCGAGCGCGGACAGGTCGATGCACGCGCGCAGCGAGCGGCCGATCAGCCTGCTGATCTCGTGCGTGCGCCCGCCGACGCGGCCCTTGACGGACTCGCGGTCGCTGCGGGTGTGCGTCGCGGAGGGCAGCATCGCGTACTCGGCGGTGACCCAGCCCTTTCCGGAGCCGGTGCGCCACCGCGGCACGCCGTCCTGCACGCTCGCCGCGCACAACACCTTGGTCTTGCCGAACTCCACCAGGACCGAACCCGCTGGCCACTCCTGGAAGCCACGGGTGATCCGGATCTCGCGGAGGGCATCGTCGTTCCTGCCATCAGTACGCGCCACCCGCACAGATTAGGCGTTCACCACATCGGCTTGTCGTTGAACCACCCCGAGCCGCGGCACGTTGAATAGCTACATGGTGCTCGCACAGGACTTGACCACCGTTGACGGACTGCCGTTGCACCCGCTCGTCGTGCACGCCGTCGTGGTGCTGCTGCCCCTCGCCGCGGTGGGGGCGACCCTCATCGCGCTGCGCCCGGCCTGGCGCCGCCGCTTCGGCTGGCCGGTGCTCGCGGTGACCGTGCTCGGTGTCGCTTCCGTCCCCATGGCCGCCTTCAGCGGCAACCAGCTCAACGCGGCGATGGGTGGTGCGAATCCGCTCATCGCCGAGCACTCCGCACTGGCCTCCGTGCTGCTGCCGCTCGCGATCGGCTTCGGCGTGGCCGTGCTGGTGCTCGTGTTCGCCGGACGGGTCTCCGACCGCGAACCAGACCCCACCGACTCGCGAGCCCGTGTGTGGCGCCTTGTAAGCGTCGCCGCCGCCGTGCTCACCGTGGCGCTCGCGGTGGGCACCACGGTGCAGGTGGTGCGCACGGGCCACACGGGCTCAACGGCGGTTTGGGAGGGCCGTGTGCCTACGAATGGTGGTTGAGCCGTTCTGCGGGCCGATGGGATAGGTGACGCCCTGCTCGGCGAGCTGGATCGGTCCGGTGAACACCGCGCGGGCCTCGGTGAGCATCGCCCTGCGGTCCGTCCACGGCGGCACGTGGGTGAGCAGGAGCTGACGAACTCCCGCGGCCCTGGCCAGCTCTCCGGCCTCCCTGCCGGACATGTGCACGTCCACCGGGTTGGCGGGACCGTGCGGCCACGAAGCCTCGGACAGCAACAGGCTCGCGCCGTCCGCCAGTCGCCTCAGTGCCTCGCACGGCCCGCTGTCACCGGTGTAGACGAGGTGCTGTCCGGCGTGCGAAACGCGAAACCCGAACGCGGTACACGGATGCGCCACGCGCGCCGCGGTCACCTCGAACGGTCCTATATGGACAGTTCCTTCGGCGAGTGCGTGAAATTCGTACACGTCCGAAAGATCTGTCGCAGTGCGCTCTTCCTCGCTCGGCGCGTACGCGGCCGCGAGGCGGACCGGTGCCTCCTCCGGCGCGAAGACCGGCAGCCGTTGCTCCTTCGGGTCGTAGGGCGGCGCCGGGTGGTAGCGGCGGAGCACCGTCAGCGCCGAGAAGTCCGCGCAGTGGTCAGGATGCAGATGTGAAAGCACTACGGCATTCACGGAGAACGGGTCGCACCGCGACTGGAGCGCGCCGAGAGCCCCGTTGCCCAGATCGATGAGCAGCCGAAACCCTTCCGCCTCAACGAGATAGCCGGAGGCGGGGGCGTTCGGACCCGGAAGGCTGCCCGAGCAGCCGAGGATGGTCAGCAGCACCAGTCGAGAGTGGCACGCCCCGGCGCGCTCGCCCAGGGGTCGTTCCGGTCAACCGGTCCCCGGCACCGGTAGCAATCCGTCACCCGAGCCTGTCACCGTGCCCAGCACGGGCCCGAGGAACCGGTGCGCCAGCTTGGTGAACGGCTGCGGCGGCCCGGTGGCGACGAACTCGTGGTGCGGTGGCTCGTCACCCGGCTCGGCGAGCAGGTCCTCGGTGGTGAGCACGCGCAGGACGTCCTTCGCGGTCTCCTCCGCGCTGGAGACCAGCGTGACCGCGTCGCCCATGACGAGCTGGATCACCCCGGTCAGCATCGGGTAGTGCGTGCAGCCGAGCACGACGGTGTCGACCTCCGCGCGCTGCAACGGCTCCAGGTAACTCTGGGCGAGCCCGAGGATCTGCCTGCCGGAGGTCACCCCGCGCTCGACGAAGTCCGCGAAACGCGGGCAGGCGACGCTGGTGACGCGCGTGCCGGGAGAGACGGCGAAGGCGTCCTCGTAGGCGCGGGAGGTCACCGTGGCGCGTGTGCCGATCACCCCGATCCGGCCGCTGCGGCTGGTCGCCACCGCGCGCCGGGCCGCGGGCAGCACGACCTCGACCACCGGGACGTCGTAGCGCTCGCGGGCGTCCCGCAGGCACGCCGCGGACGCCGAGTTGCAGGCGATGACGAGGGCTTTGACCCCGCTGGCGACCAGGCGGTCGGCGACGTCGAGCGCGTGCTCCCTGACCTTCGCGATGGGCAGCGGGCCGTACGGGGAGTGCGCCGTGTCGCCGACGTAGCGCAGCCGCTCGGCGGGCAGCTGGTCGAGGATGGCGCGGGCGACGGTCAGCCCGCCGACCCCGGAGTCGAGAATCCCGATCGGCGCGCTGGTCACAGCCCGAGGTTACCGGGGAGTTCGGGCCTGCTCGAAGGCTGTCTGGCGGCCCGCGCCACCAGCCACGCGGCCAGCACGCCGCCGACCGCGCCGAAGAGGTGGCCCTGCCAGGAGATCCCCGGCTGGCCCGGCAGGATGCCCCACAGCGCGCTGCCGTAGAGGAAGAACAGCGCCACCGCGACGGCGATCTGCAGGAAGCGCCGGGTGAGGAAACCCCGCAGCAGCAGGAAGGTCAGCCAGCCGAAGATCAGGATCGAGGCCCCGGCGTGGATCGTGCCGTCGGGAGCGGTGAGCCAGACGCCGACCCCGCCGACCAGCCAGATGGTCGCGGTCACCGCGACGAACTGGCCGATGCCTCCGGCCATCGTCAGGAACCCGAGCACCAGCACGGGGAGCGTGTTGGCCGCGAGGTGGTCCCAGCCGAAGTGCAGCGCGGGTGCCCAGATGACGCCGGTCAGGCCGGACAGCTCGCGCGGGGTGATCCCACCGGCGTCGAGCGCGCCGTTGGTGATCACGTCGATCAGCTCGATCAGGTACAGGGCGGCCACGAAGCCGACGATCGCGAGGGCCGCCTGCTTCGGCTTCGCCGGCAGCACGCGCGCGTCGGCACGGGGCGTCGGGGTCGTTCCGGGAACTGGCTGCACCTGGTCGAGGCTACGTCAGCGGGCTGAACCGGTCCTCAGGGACGAACCCTGATTCCTCCGGTCGTGACCAGCCACGACGCCCCGCACGCAGCGGCGGCGGCGATCGCGTGGGCGGCGACGCCCGACACCGACGCGTGGGTCTGGAAGAACAACGTCAGCGCGAAGAGCAGGAACAGCCACGTGGCCGTGGTCCCGCCGTCCTTGTCGGTCCCGAAGCAGCGCCGCGCGATCAGCACCCCGAGCCACCCCGCGACCACGACGTACGGGCCGGAGTAGACCAGGTGCGAGGCGTTCATCCACAGCGCGAGGCCACCGACCACCCAGCTCACTGCGGTGATCACGGCGACGTGGCGCACGCCGAGGTGCCGCAGCGCCAGGAAGCCGATCGGCACCGTCCACGCGAGCGCGACGACGAGCGAGCCCAGCCCGCTGGTCACCAACGGCGCCCACAGCACCGCGAGGAAGCCGAAGGCGCTGTGGTGCGAGATGCCCGGCAGCCACAGCACCGGGGACAGCATCGACTGGAGCACCGAGACGCCGAAGAGCACCGCCGCCACTCCGAGCATGATCCGGCCCGCGGACTGCTCGGAAACGGCGTTGCCGCGCTGGCTGGCGTGGTGGAGCGGAGTGGAGGCGAACATGGCGAGAACGCTAGGTCTGTGAACAGTCCGCCACATCAGGGGTGACCCGGATTCACGTCTCAGGGATTAGGGTCAGGTCGTGATCGCTGAGGTGGCGCTGAAGGCCGAAGCCGAGTTGGGCGAGGGGCCGACCTGGGACATCACCACGGGCACGCTGCTGTGGGTGGACGTGCTCCGCAGCGAGGTCCACCGCTTCCATCCCGGCCGCGGCACGAACGACTCGACGGTGGTGCCGCAGCACGTCGGCGCCGCCAAACCACGCACGCGCGGCGGCTTGGTGCTGAACCTCCGCGACGGGATCGCCTTGTGGGACAGGGACGACAGCAAGCGGTGGCTCGTCTACTGGGCGCGTGACGGCGTTCGCGGCAACGATGCGGCCGTGGACCCGGCAGGGCGGTTATGGGCCGGGACGATGCGTTATGACGAAGCACGCGGCGGAGGATGGCTCGCGCGCGTGGAGGCCGACGGTGCCGCGAAGGTCGTGCTCGACGACGTGACGGTCAGCAACGGCATCGGTTGGAGCCCTGACAGCTCGCTGATGTACTACGTGGACACACCGACCCGTCGCATCGACGTCTTCGACTACGACCTCGGATCGGGCGAAGCCGTCAACCGCCGCGAAGTCTGCACAGTGGACGGTGACGGCTATCCGGACGGATTGTGCGTGGACGCGGACGGCTGCATCTGGGTGGCCCTGTGGGACGGAGCCGCCGTGCGCCGCTACACCCCGGACGGCCGCTTGGACCGAGAACTGGCGCTGCCGGTGTCACGCCCCACCGCGTGCTGCTTCGGCGGTGACGGCTTCACGGACCTCTACGTCACGTCCGCTCGCTCAGACATCCCTGAAGAGACGTCGGGCGGCTCCGTGTTCGTCTTCCCCGACATCGGCCAGGGCGTGCCCACGCCGCTCTTCACGGGTTAGGCCCAGAGGTGGCCGTCGATGCGCGCGGCGGCTTCTTCAAGGGTCCCCGAGTAAGCACCGGTGGAGAGGTACTTCCACCCCGCGTCCGCCACGACGAACGCGACGTCCGCTGTCTCCCCGGCTCCGACCGCCTTCTCCGCGACCGCGAGGGCCGCGTGCAGGACCGCCCCGGTGGAGATTCCCGCGAAGATGCCCTCTCGCTCCAGCAGCTGACGGGTGCGGCGAAGCGCGTCGAGTGAGCCGACCGAATAGCGGCCGGTCAGCACCTCGGGGTCGTACAGCTCGGGAACGAAGCCCTCGTCGAGGTTGCGCAGGCCGTAGACCAGCTCCCCGTAACGGGGCTCGGCCGCGACGATCTGCACGTCCTTCTTGTGCTGCCGCAGATAACGACCGACGCCGACCAGGGTGCCCGTGGTGCCGAGCCCGCCGACGAAGTGGGTCAGCGTCGGCAAGTCGCGCAGCAGCTCCGGTCCGGTGCCGCGGTAGTGCGCCTCCGCGTTGGCCGGGTTGCCGTACTGGTAGAGCATCACCCAGTCCGGGTTCTCGGCGGAGATCTTCTTCGCCGTGGCCACCGCCTGGTTCGACCCACCCGCCGCGGGCGAGGTGATGATCCGGGCCCCATAGGCAAGCAGCAGCTGCCGCCGCTCCACCGAGGTGTTCTCCGGCATCACGCAGACCAGCGCGTAGCCCTTGAGCTTGGCGGCCATGGCCAGCGCGATGCCGGTGTTGCCGGACGTCGGCTCCAGGATCGTGCAGCCGGGGCTCAACCGACCGTCCCGCTCGGCCGCCTCGATCATGGCCAGCGCGGGGCGGTCCTTGATCGAGCCGGTCGGGTTGCGGTCCTCCAGCTTCGCCCACAGGCGCACGTCAGCGCTCGGCGACAGCCTCGGCAGCCCGATCAGCGGGGTGTCGCCGAGCGCGTCGAGCAGCGAGTCGTACCTGGCCATCCGCTTAGCGCGCGCCGCCGGCAACGGCGGGCAGGATGGTGACGTTGTCGCCGTCCTTGACCGACGCCTCAAGGCCACCGGCGAAGCGCACGTCCTCGTCGTTGACGTAGACGTTGATGAAGCGGTGCAGCGACCCCTCCTTCACCAGGCGGGTTTTCAGGCCACCGTGGCGGCTCTCCAGGTCGTCGATGATCTCGGCGAGGGTGGCGCCGGACGCCTCGACCGTCTTCTCGCCACCGGTGTGCGTGCGCAGGATGGTGGGGACGGAAACGGTGACGGCCATGGTGGATTCCTCCAGTCAGCGAACGGACTTCAACACCTGAACCCGCGCGCGGGCCGGGATGTTCCCCGGCGGGCGCGGGAGCCTCAGCGACAGTCGGGAACGTCGTCCGGACCGGTGTTGGAGAGCATGAAGCGCTCGATGGACGCGTCGTAGGTGTCGACGATCTCCACCGGCTCCTCGGTCACCACGCCGTCGACGATGCGGTAGGAGCGGAACTCGTGCTCCTGCGGGTCACGGGTGGAGACGAGCACGTAGTGCGCGTCGGGCTCGGCGGCGATGTTCACGTCGGTGCGCGACGGGTAGGCCTCGGTCGCGGTGTGCGAGTGGTAGATGACCACCGGGGCCTCGCCGTTGGCCTCCAGTTCGCGGTGCAGGCGCAGCTGCTCCATCGAGTCGAACTGGTAGAAGGTCGGCGAACGCGCCGCGTTGGTCATCGGGATGAACCGCTCGGGCCGGTCGGAGCCCTCGGGACCGGCGAGGACACCGCACGCCTCGTCAGGGTGGTCCTCGCGGGCGTGCGCGACCATCGCGTCCACGAGGTCACGTCGGATCACCAGCACGGCGCCATCCTACGGGGACCTGGAAGGGCCGTCCCAGAATGTGAACCCGAGACGCGCAGTTCAGCGCGTGGCGCGGTGTCCGCCAACCTGCGCCGTGCCGAGTCGGGGTGTCTTCAAGTCCCGCGAACCCCGCCGACGATCATCGTTAACCGCACCCAACCCTCGCGGGACTTCGCCGGGGTTTGGGGTGGTTAGTGACAGCTGGGACGGGGGTTCGGTGTACTTGAAGACCCCCGAACCAGGCCCACGTTCATGGACGTGGCCTAGTCGCTAGGGGTTGTGGGTTCGCTGTGGCCCCACGCCACCGCGGCCTCCAGCTGTCGCGCGAGGTCCGGACAGGCCGCGTGCACCAGGACCTCCATCAGGTCCTGGATCATCGTCAGCGTGGCCGCGGCGTCGTGGCCGCCGACGGTGCCGTGCATGAGACGGGTCCCCTTGCGCGGGGAGAACAGGAAGCGGGCCGCACCGAGCGCCGTCATCCAGTCGTCGAACTCGTCGGCGTCCAGCCGCACCTCGGCGACCCCGGTCCAGCCACCGAGCACCCTGCGGGTGGAGACCAGCACCTCCGCCCGCACCCCGGGCTCGTGCCGAGCGCGGAAATCGGCCGAGATGGCCGGGTCCGCGCTGACCGCGGGGAACATCCGGCGCAGCAGGATCGTCTGGCTGAGCCGGACGCGCCTGCCGAACGGCCCGCGGCCCGCCTCCGGCACGGTGCCCGATTCGAGCACGTCCAGCAGCTGGCGCAGCACCATCCGCACCGTCGCCGCCGCGGTCGGGGTCAGCCGGAGCAGGACCTGGTCGCCCTCACGGGCGGTCTGGGCGGGCACGTCGTCGTTGTCGGGTGGCCGCGTGGCCGCGGAGTTCAGCTCTTCCACCATGGATCCGCTCGCGGGATCGAGCCCCTTCTCAGCCAACGGTGGCCACCTCGGCACGGCTCAGGCCGCCGCGCAGTCCGCAGACCATCAGCCCGGACACCAGCCGTTCCGCCTCGGCCCGCTCGGTGAACCGCGCCACCTCGGCGTAGCCCTGCTGATGGATCATGATCATTGTGCGGGCCGCGTCGATCAGGGACATGCCGCACACGCGATACAGCACGTACTGCACGACGTGCGTGGTGTTGACGTCGTCGTCCCAGACCAGGACGCGCCAGCTCGCGTCGTTCATCGGGTCAGTATGGCGGGAGCACCCCGGCAACCGAACCCGTCACCGGCCCGATTTCACCCCGCAGGCTGGACAGTCGGCCAGCCTGGGTGCCTCGACGACGTGCGCCTGCTCGGGGACGACCAGGTTCAGGCCACCGATCCGACCGGAGCGCACCGGACTTATTCCGGCGACCAGAGAAATGACCGCATAAGAGGCCAGGAATCCCGCAATACCGGCGGAAGCGGCATGCGCGGCATTACTCGCGATTTCGGCTTCCTGTGCCGGATCGGCGAGCCGGAGGCATTCGTAGCAGGCACCGAGTCCCGGGACATAAACCGCGACGGCGGCGCGCGGCCCCTGATAGCCGGCGTCCACCCAGGGCGTCCGGGTCCGCAGGCAGGCGTGGTTGGCCGACTCGTGGACACCGCTGTGCCCGCCGATGGCGAGCACCAGCACGTCGAAGCGCCGCGCCAGGTCGGTCAGGTCGGTGCGCGAGGCGACGCGCTCGGCCGAGACCGTGACGCTGATGTCGGAGTTGAGATCGCGCAGCCTGGCCGCCGCCGCCTCCGCCTTGCCCCAGCCGATGTCGGGCTCGGAGTAGATCACCTGGTGGTTGAGGTCGGCCAGCTCCACCGTGCCGTCGTCGACGCAGTGCAGGTGCCCGACACCACTGGCGGCCAGCGACAACGCCAGCGCGCCGCCGGTTCCGCCGAGGCCGATCACGGCGACGCTGGCGTCCCGCAGCTTGAGCTGGGCCTCCCACCTGCTCGGCCGCGGCGCGAGGTCCACCCACCGGTAGAACCGGGCGCCACGGGCGTACCGCGTCCGCTCGCGCTCGGTCAGCTCGTCCGGTTCGTCGGCCCTGGTGTCCTCGATGTAGCCCATGCCGATGAGCTGGCCGAGCACGCCGCGGATGTCCTCGCGGGTGCTGTCCGGGTGCCGTTCGGCGACGTGGTCGACGACCTCGCCCGCGACGCGGGTCCCGTCCAGGTTCTCCAGCAGGGTCCACACGGCGCCGGTCGGATCGGCGATCTCGGTCGCGATTCCGTGCACCGAGCCGCCGACCCTTATTCGGTCGGCGGAAATCCGGTGCGGCGCGTGCTCCGGTTTCACCCTCGGCTTCGCGCGCTCCACGAACTTCACATCGAACACCCCCAAACCCGGGCGAACCTATCGGCGCCGGGAACCGGGCGTCAATTGACCTGATACAACGCTGGGGCGCGCCTGAGCGGGATTTGACGATGCAATCCGAATTTATTTCGGAGCACTCCGAAACGCGGACGGGTAGAGATCGCGGTAGGCGGGCTTCCCGGCGACCGCGACGGCCGCGAGCATCGCGCGCACGACCGCGCGGGTGACCGCGTCCGCCGCCGCGACGCACAGCCGGTCGAGCTCGCGCGGCCGGGTCTCGGTGGTGCGGTAGCGGTGCCCGGCCCCCGTGGGCAGCTCCCGCTCCCCCGTCGCGAGCACGAAGAACGTGTCGCCGTCGTACATGGTGTGCGCGGGCCGGACCGCGCGGGCCAGCCCGTCGTGAGCCGCGATCGCCAGCCGCTGGCACTCCGCCTTGCTCAACGCGGCGTCCGTCGCGACGACACCTATGGTGGTGTTCAGCGGCTCCGGCTTCGCACCGAGGCGCTCGCGAGCGGCGGCGACCTCACCGTCGTTGGGCGCGTCGATACCGAACTCGTCGGCGACCTCAACGGACGCGCCCCACGGCAGACCGCTGTTGGGGTCCACGGCCTCACCGCAGGCGTTCATGGCCAGCAGAACGCCCACTGTGCAGCTGTCGGTCACAACGGTGCTCGCGGTGCCTATACCGCCTTTGAGCATTCCGGCCGTCGCACCGGTTCCCGCGCCGACGCAACCCATCACCACCGCGCCGTCAGTCGCGGCTTCACAGGCTGTGTAACCGAAATGCGCGTCCGGGCGGTTTCCCCAGTCGGACAGCGGGAGGTCGAACAGCACCGCGGCCGGCACCAGGGGCACGACCTGTCCAGGCTCCGCACCGACCTGGAAACCGATCCCGCGCTCGCCCAGCCACCGCATGACGCCGTCCGCGCTGGCGAGGCCGTAGGCGCTGCCTCCTGTTAGGCACACGCCATGCACGCGCTGTATGAGCGTGGACGGCTCCAGTGCGGAGGTCTCACGCGTGCCCGGCGCTCCACCACGGGTGTCGACCGCAGGGGTCGCGCCCTTGTCCGCCAAGACGACGGTGGTGCCGGTCGCCCATCCGTCTCCGATTCGCTCGTAGTGCCCAACGCGGATTCCAGGGACATCGGTGATCGCGTTGTGCGCTCCGGGCAAATCAGTCATAGGCAGGATCGTCGTCGAACAGCAGCTCGTTGACCAGACTCCCCTGCACCCAGGTCAGCCATTGGTAGACGCCGTAGTGCGGGGCGCGGGGGTCGCTCGGGTCGAGCTCGTCCGGCATGTCGTCGGTGAGGTCGAGGGCGGTGCCCAGCGCGATGCGCACGTCGTTCAGCGCCGCGACCCAGGACTCGGCCTCCGCGTCGGTCAGCCGGGCCACTCCGCCGTCGACGGGGCACGTCTCCATGACCACCGTGGTCGCCGCCGTCTTCGCCTCCAGCACCGCGGGCTCGTGCAGCGACCGCAGCGCCGCCGCCGAGTTGGCGTACTCGGCGTCGAGCTCGCCCTCCGGGTCCTGCATGCTCGCGCGGTGGAAGTCCGGCAGCAGCCGAGCCATGATCGGGTTCTCCGGCGCCAACGACGGCCCGGTGCGGATGCCGGTCAGGGCGGCCAGCTCGTCCTGCGGGGCCTCCTCGGCCCTGCCGATGAGCATGTCCCTGATCTGGTCGACCATGCCGCGGATGAGCGCGGCCTCCTGCTGTGCCAGCGTCGCCACGAGGCGATCGCCTTCACGACGCCAACTGTTCACGAGTCCCGCTGCATGGTCGCCCAGAGACCCGCGGCGTGCAGCTTCGCCACGTCGGCCTCGACCTTCTCCTTGGCACCGGAGGACACCACGGCCCTGCCTTTGCTGTGCACATCCATCATCAGCTTCTCGGCGTGATCCCTGCTGAAGCCAAAGAGCTTCTGGAAGACATGGGTGACGTAGGACATCAGGTTGACCGGGTCGTTCCACACGACCGTCATCCACGGTTTGTCTTGGGCACCGACCGCGTCCTCGGTCGGCTCAACCTGTGTCCGCTCCTGCGCAACAAGCGTGGACATGGGGACCATGGTGTCACGCTCCCACGACGGCTGCGAACGGCACGATCAGTGCATTGAATGACATTCGCCCCTTCCGCGTGAAGCTCGGTCGTAGGCTTCCACCCCATGACCGCGTCGAGCACCGCTTTCCTGACCGACCACTACGAGCTGACGATGCTGGCCAG
The DNA here is from genome assembly GCF_024213555.1 of Allokutzneria sp. A3M-2-11 16. Taxonomy (GTDB): domain Bacteria; phylum Actinomycetota; class Actinomycetes; order Mycobacteriales; family Pseudonocardiaceae; genus Allokutzneria. The sequence goes on from NZ_JANAVO010000001.1 coordinate 678,594, forward strand.
CGCACTGCGCGACGGCACAGCGGACCGGCCGTGCGTGTTCGAGTTGTTCGCGCGGCGGTTGCCGACAGGACGGCGCTACGGAGTCGTCGCGGGCACCGGTCGGTTCCTGGACGCGCTGGCGGACTTCCGTTTCGGCGAGGAAGAGCTCGCCAAGCTCGAAGCGTCCACGGTGGTCGACCGCGCGACCCTGGACTGGCTGGCGGACTACCGGTTCAGCGGCGACATCGTCGGCTACCCGGAAGGCGAGCTGTACTTCCCCGGCTCCCCGGTCATGACCGTGACGGCGTCCTTCGGCGAGGGCGTGCTGCTGGAGACGCTGGCGCTGTCCATCCTCAACCACGACAGCGCTGTTGCCTCCGCGGCGGCGCGGATGTCGTCCGCGGCCAACGGGCGCAGGCTGATCGAGATGGGCTCGCGGCGCACGCACGAGGAAGCCGCGGTTGCGTCGGCCCGCTGCGCGTACCTCACCGGCTTCACCTCAACGTCCAATTTGGAGGCCGGACGGCGCTACGGCATCCCGACCGCGGGCACGTGCGCACACGCCTTCACGTTGTTGCACGACAGCGAAGAGGACGCGTTCCGCGCACAGGTCGACGCGCTCGGCGTGCAGACCACGCTCCTCGTGGACACCTACGACATCAGCCGGGGCATCGAACGCGCTGTCCGCGTCGCGGGCCCGAAGCTCGGCGCGGTGCGGATCGACTCCGGCGACCTCGGCGTGCTCGCGCGACAGGCACGCGAACAGCTCGACGCCCTCGGCGCACGCGAGACCAAGATCGTGGTCTCTGGAGACCTGGACGAATATTCGATCGCCGCGCTGCGCGCCGAGCCGGTGGACGCCTACGGCGTGGGCACCTCGCTGGTGACCGGCTCCGGCGCGCCGACCGCCGGGATGGTCTACAAGCTGGTCGAGGTGGACGGTCGCCCGGTCGCGAAACGCAGCTCCCACAAGGAGTCCAGGGGCGGGCGCAAGGCCGCGCTGCGCCGCTACAAGGCGACCGGCACCGCGGTGGAGGAGGTCGTCTACCACGTGGACGGTCCCGCGCCGGAACATCACGATCACGACAGGGAACTCCAGATCCCCCTGGTGCGCGCTGGACAGGTGGTGCCGGACCTGCCCACCCTGGACGACGGCAGGCAGCGGCTGCGCCAGGCACTGGTCAGCGTACCGTGGGAGGGCTTGGCGCTCTCCGGCGGCGAGCCGGTCATCCCGACGGTCTTCGCGTGAGGGGGCTTCGATGACTAGAGCACTCATCGTTGTGGACGTGCAGAACGACTTCTGCGAGGGCGGCTCGCTCGCGGTGAACGGCGGGGCCGCGGTCGCGGCCGCGATCTCCCAGCACATCACCGCGAACGCCTACGACCACGTCGTGGCGACGCGGGACTACCACGTCGACCCGGGCGACCACTTCAGCGAGAACCCGGACTACGTCGACTCCTGGCCAGTGCACTGCGTCGCGGGCACCGCGGGCGCGTCCTTCCACCCGGAGCTGGACATCACGCGTGTGGAGGCGGTCTTCTCGAAGGGCGCGTACTCGGCGGCGTACTCCGGCTTCGAGGGGGCCGACGCTGTGGGACGCACGCTCGCCGACTGGTTGCGCGAGCGGAACGTGGACGCTGTCGATGTCGTAGGGATCGCGACCGACCACTGTGTACGCGCGACAGCCTTGGACGCCGCACGTGAAGGTTTCTCGGTCACCGTGCTGCTCGGCCTCACCGCGGGCGTCTCGCAGTCCACTGTGGACACAGCGCTCACCGCGCTCGGTGACGCCGGGGTCCGGACAGACGGAACCCCGGTGGTCCGCTAGGTCCCACCGGGGTTCGCCGTCAGCTCAGCGGAGCTCAGAAGCTGGGGCGGCACTCCACGCTGCCCACGATGATGCTGCCGCGCAACGGGGTGACCCCCGCGGGCGGGAACGCCACGCGCATCACGTTGAGGCGGATGGCGCCCTGGTCCTTGGTGACCTCGTTGAAGAACACGCGGGCGAGCAGCTCGCCCTTGTTGTTCTTCAGCGGGATCATGTGGCCCGCGGGCATCGGGTTGGGGATCTCCAGGCCGCTCACACCGCCGAGGGAGAACTTGCCGCTGGTCCCGGTCGGCGTCGAGGTGCACTCCGCGGAGTAGGTCGAAACGCGGGTGATCTTCGTGTAGCCGTACTGCTTCAGCGCGGTCAGCTCGAACTTCGTGCCGCTCATCTTGACGACGTTGTCGTCGCCGACCTTCTTGCACTCCGTGGTGCCCTTGCCGAACTTGGCGATGGAGCCGTACGTCTTCGCCGGTTCCGTACCGCTGCTCGGCGTCGGGGTCTGCGGGTCCACGTCGCAGAGCGCGAGATCGCCGCTGCTGGTCGTGGTCTCGCCGCTGGTGACGTTGACCCTGCCGACGTTGGCCGAACCGTCCTGGATCTCGCCCGCCGCGTACGCGGGCGAGCCGACCGCGACGGTGGTGGCCAGCACGGCGCCGATGACGGCGATCCGACGCATATCTGACCTGGTGCTCATTGTTGTTACCTTCTTCCGCGCCATGAACTGCGACGGCCCGTCCATTCAGGACGGACGCGTTCCTGCTCGGTTCATCGGCCGAACGGGCGAACGCTGTACAAGATTCACCGGCCGCCACCCGTTCGAGAGAGTCATCCGCCCCGTCCGAGCGACGACCCTCGATCGTCGCGACGGAGAGCAACCACGGGACACCCGACGCGGGTACGGTGGGCGGACATGATCGATGCTGCGGCCCGCGCGGTCGCTCTCCGATTCCTCGCCACGCTGGACGAAGCGGCGCAGGGACTCGTCACCGGACTGCACGTGGTCGGGTCGGCGGTACTGGACGACTACCGGGCGGGCCACTCCGACCTCGACGTCGTCGTCGAACTCTCCCGCCCCGCCGATCTCGCCGTGCTCGCGGCCGCGCACACCGGCCCGGGGGTCGAGGTCGAGGCGCTGTACGTGCGCGAAGGCGAGCTGAACGGGCGGGTCGAGGACGTCGCGGCCGGGCCGTGGGCGAACCTGGGCGCCGTCACCACCACCGAGCGCTCCTTCCAGCTCAACCCCGTCACGTGGCTCCAGCTCGCCGGTCCGGCCGAGACCCTGCGCGGCCCCGAACCGAAGCCGCACGTCGACGTCGAGGCCGCGAAGCGGTTCTGCCGTCAGAACATCGCCGAGTACTGGGCACCGCTGCTCGACCAGGCGGCAGCCGCCGCGGTCCTGCCGCCCACCGCCGTCGAGTGGATCGCGCTCGGGCCGCCCCGGCTGTGGCACACGGTGCGGACCGGGGAAGTCGTCGGCAAGTCACAGGCAGGGCGGATCGCCGCCGCTCACTGGCCGGACCTGGCGGCCGAGCTGGACGACGTCGTCGCCGCGCGGGCCGGGCGGCCACGCGGCCTGACCGCACAGCACGGGAAGGCGGCTGTGGAACTCGGTCAGCGCGTGCTGCACGAGCTGTCGGGGGCGGGAGGTACCGTCTCCTGACGTGTCCCCTGCCTCCCCCAGCACCCTGACCGCAACGCGAAAACCGCACGAGATCCCGGAAGTGCGCGCCTTGCTCGCCGCCGCCGTGGAGGCAGTCGGCGGAACCGAGCGACCAGGGCAGCTGACAATGGCGGAGGCGGTCGCGCACACCATCGCCAGCGGGGAGCACCTCGCCGTGCAGGCGGGCACCGGCACCGGCAAGTCGCTGGCCTACCTCGTCCCCGCGCTGCGGCACGCCGTCGCCGCCGAGGCCACAGTGGTGGTCTCCACGGCGACCATCGCGCTGCAACGCCAGCTGGTGGACCGCGACCTGCCCCGGTTGGCCAAGACGCTGAAACCGTTGCTGGGCAGGGAACCGCGGTTCGCGATCCTCAAGGGCCGCCGCAACTACCTGTGCATGCACAAGATCCACGGGGAGCTCGAGGACGAGCCCGAGGACAACGCGCTGTTCGACCAGTTCGCGATCTCGGCCATGGGCCGCCAGGTGAAGCGGCTGCACGAGTGGTCGTCGGACACCGAGACCGGGGACCGCGACGAGCTCGTGCCCGGCGTGACCGACCAGGCGTGGCGGCAGGTGTCGGTCACCGCCAAGGAATGCCTCGGGGTGAGCAAGTGCCCCATCGGCGTGGACTGCTTCGCCGAACGCGCGCGGGGCGAGGCGGGCAAGGCCGATGTCGTGGTCACCAACCACGCGCTGCTGGCCATCGACGCCCTTGAGGGCTACAAGGTGCTGCCCGAGCACGACGTGGTGATCATCGACGAGGCGCACGACCTGGTGGACCGGGTGACCTCGGTCGCCACCAACGAGCTCACCTCCGGCCTGGTCGGCACTGCGGCCCGGCGGGTCGGCAGGCTGATCGACCAGGACGTGGCCGACCGGCTCGCGGAGGCGGCGGACGGGCTCGCGCTGATCATGGACGACGTGGCGTCCGGGCGGTTGGAGGCGCTGCCGAAGCCGCTGGCCGGAGCCCTGGCCGCGGTGCGCGACGCCGCGCACGCCTGCATCTCCGCGCTCGGCCCCGAGCGCAAGGAGGACCTGGACGGGACGGCCAAGCGCAAGATCGCGCTCGCCTCGCTCGACGAGGTGCACGACACCGCCTACCGGCTGCTCGGTGCGTTCGAGGCGCCCGAGGCGGAGCGGCGCGACGTGGTGTGGCTGTCCAGCGACTGGGAGCGGATCCGCCCGCCGTCGCTGCACGTGGCGCCGCTGTCGGTGGGCGGCCTGCTGCGGGAGAAGCTGTTCGGGCCGCGGTCGGTCGTGCTCACCTCCGCGACGCTCGCGCTCGGCGGCTCGTTCGACACCCTGGGCAGGCAGTGGGGGCTGCCGCCGTCGTCGACGGCCGTCCGGGCCGAGGGCGCCGCCATCGAGAAGGAGGTGCCGTCGGACGCGAGCGCTCCGCGCTGGACCGGGATCGACGTCGGTTCGCCGTTCGAGCACCAGCGCAGCGGCATCCTCTACATCGCGCGGCACCTTCCGCAGCCGGGCCGCGACGGCCTGCCGGAGGAGTACCTGAGCGAGCTGGCCGAACTGGTCCAGGCGGCGGGCGGGCGCACGCTCGGCCTGTTCTCCTCGATGCGGGCCGCGAAACAGGCGTCGGAGGAGCTGCGGAAGCGGATCGAGCAGCCGATCCTGTGCCAGGGCGACGACGCCACCGGGCAGCTGGTGAAGAAGTTCGCCGAGGACGTCGAGACCTGCCTGTTCGGCACGTTGTCGCTGTGGCAGGGCGTGGACGTGCCGGGTCCGTCGCTGCAACTCGTGGTGATGGACCGCATCCCGTTCCCGCGCCCCGACGATCCGCTGGCGTCCGCTCGGCAGAAGGCCGTCTCGGCGCGCGGCGGCAACGGCTTCATGACCGTGGCGGGCACCCACGCGGCGCTGCTGCTCGCCCAGGGCGCGGGGAGGCTGCTGCGCTCGAACGACGACAAGGGCGTGATCGCGGTCCTGGACCCGCGACTGATGACCGCCCGCTACGGCAGTTTCCTCCGCGCGTCCCTGCCGCCCTTCTGGACGACCACCGACCCCGCCGTGGTCCGCAGCGCCCTCGAACGCATCAACACCTAACCCCTGGCCCCGCCGCCTCCCCCGCACAGCAGTTAGCCGGTCTTCAAGTACAACGAACCCCCTCCCCAGGAGTCGCAAACCGCCCCCTACCCACCGCGCGGCGCGACGTACCGGCGTGCGCGCGCTGGGATGTGGCTGAGGTTGGGTGCGGTTTGCGACCGCGGGGAGGGGGGTTGGGGGTACTTGAAGACCGTCACACTGCGGGCCACTGGGTGATCACGGTGATCGTGCCGGGGTCGACCTCGGTGAAGCCCGCGTCGCGGACGGCTACCACGCGCTTCGCCTTCCAGGCCAGGGCGGGGTCGTCGGCGGGGTGGAGGTTCTGCCAGCGTGCGCGGTCGGCTTTTCGGACTGCGCAAGGGAATCCGGCCTCCGCCCAGTCCGCGAGGTCGGCGTCGCGGCCATCCGCGTGCAGCAACGCGGCCAGCAGCATCGTTGCGTGGCCGACCTGTGCCGCTGCCTTGCCCACGGTCATCGCCACGTCCGGGTTGAGCCACAGCACCGGGACGTCCTCGGGCGGAGCCGGTGGCTGCTCGTCCTCGGGCAGCTCGCTGCCGGAGATCTGGAGGCGGCTCAGCACGCGTGGGGTCTCCACCACCAAGCCGGGCAGCAGCGAACGCACCTCCGCGCCGCCGTGCGCCACTGTGACGCCGGGCATGTCCTGAACGGCGGTCCAGTGCGCTCCGCGAGCGCGGCGGGACACCTTGCGGATGCGGCCGCACATCCACGCGTGCACCTCGTCGTGCCACGGCTGCCCCGGAGCGGCGAGCGGGTCCAGGCAGACCGCGATCGCCGAGGAGGCCGCCGCCGCGAGCACCGCGGAACGCGACGGCGGATCGGCCTTCTCGATGCGCAGCACCATCGGCATCGCGCGCACCTGTTCCGGCACCTCGTCGGAAGTGTCCACTGTGGACTCCGCAGAGCGGCGCAGCCAGGAGACGTAGCGGTCGGCGAGCGGGTCCAGGATCGCGGCGGTGGCCAGCACCCCGCTAGTCAACCAGCTGGTCAATCACTCGATGTTGACGCGGTCGGCGGGCAGGCCGTCCGCCGCGTCCGCGGCCTCCACCTCGGCCCGGGTCACGCCGAGCACGAACAGCACGGCGTCCAGGAAGGGCAGCGACAGCGCGGTGTCGGCCACCTCGCGCAGCGCGGGCTTGGCGTTGAAGGCCACGCCCAGACCCGCCGTGGAGAGCATGTCGATGTCATTGGCGCCGTCGCCCACCGCGACGCACTGCGCGAGCGGGATCTCGTACTCGCCCGCGAAGCGGCGCAACGCCTCGGCCTTGCCCGCGCGGTCGACGACCTCGCCGACGACCCGCCCGGTCAGCACGCCGTCGACCACCTCCAGGTCGTTGGCCGCGCAGAAGTCCAGGTCCAGGTCCTCACCGAGGCGGAGCACGACCTGGGTGAAGCCGCCGGACACCACACCGCAGCGAAAGCCGAGCCGCTTCAGGGTGCGCACCGTGGTCCGCGCGCCCGGGGTCAGCTCCAGTGCGTCGGCCACCTCCTCGAGCGCCTTCTCCGGCAGGCCCTTCAGCAGCGCGACGCGGCGCTCCAGCGACTGGCCGAAGTCCAGCTCGCCGCGCATGGCCGCCTCGGTGATCTCGCGGACCTCGTCCTCGTGGCCCGCCTTCGCCGCCAGCATCTCGATCACCTCGCCCTGGATCAGCGTGGAGTCCACGTCGAAGACCACGAGCCGCTTCGCCCGGCGGGTCAGCCCGGACTGCTCGACGGCGATGTCCACGCCGATGCGCGAGGAGAGCTCGACCATGGCGGCGCGCAGCTCGGCGTCGCCCTGGGGGGTCTGGTCCGCGGTGGTCACCGACAGTTCGAGGCCGGTGACCGGGTAGTCCGCGACGCGGCGGATCGAGTCGATGTTGGTGTCCAGTGCGGCGAGCTTGCGGGAGACCTCGGTGAACGCCCGCGCGGTGACCGGGCGGCCCATGACGATCAGGTGGTGGGTGGAGCCCAGCTGCGCGGTGGGCACGGCCGCGCCGACCTCGACGTCGACGTGCATCCCCACGGTGGCCATGGCCTGCTCGACCATCTCGTGCAGTCCCTCGGGGTCGTGGTCGGTGGAGACCAGCACGCCGAGCACCAGCCTGCCGCGGATCACCACCTGCTCGACGTCGAGCACCTCGACGCCGTGCCTGGTCAGCGCGGCGAACAGGACCGAGGTCACACCCGGCTTGTCCGGCCCGGTCACGGTCATCAGCACGGGGGTCGCGTTCGGGCCGGTCACGGTTTCTGGCTCCTCTTCGGACGTTCAGGACAACGGGACAACGCGAACGAGCCCCCGGGCATCACTGCCCAGGGGCTCGTCGTCGAGCACTGCTGCGGTACCGCCTACTTCGCCTTGGGGTCGCCCTTGGTCTCATCATCCGGCTGCACCGCGGCGGCCGCCACCTCGGACGGGGCCGCGTGCTGCTTGCCGTGCTTGCCGCCGATGTGCGCCTCGGCGCGGAACCGCTCCACCATGTGCGGGTAGTGCAGCTCGAACGCCGGGCGCTCGGAGCGGATGCGGGGCAGCTCGGTGAAGTTGTGCCGGGGCGGCGGGCAGGACGTGGCCCACTCCAGGGAGTTGCCGTAGCCCCACGGGTCGTCCACCGTCACGACCTCGCCGTAGCGGTAGCTCTTGAACGCGTTCCACAGGAACGGCAGCATCGACGCGCCGAGGATGTAGGCGCCGATGGTGGAGATCATGTTGAGCGTGGTGAACCCGTCGGTCGGGATGTAGTCCGCGTACCGGCGCGGCATGCCCTCGTTGCCCAGCCAGTGCTGCACCAGGAACGTCAGGTGGAAGCCGATGAACGTGGTCCAGAAGTGCAGCTTGCCCAGCGGCTCGTCCATCATCCGGCCGGTCATCTTCGGGAACCAGAAGTAGATGCCCGCGAAGGTGGCGAAGGCGATGGTGCCGTAGAGCACGTAGTGGAAGTGCGCCACCACGAAGTAGCTGTCCGAGACGTGGAAGTCGATCGCCGGGGCCGCCAGCAGGACGCCGGAGAGGCCGCCGAAGAGGAACGTCACGATGAAGCCGATGCTGAAGAGCATGGGCGTCTCGAAGGTGAGCTGCCCCTTCCACATCGTGCCGATCCAGTTGAAGAACTTCACGCCGGTCGGGACCGCGATGAGGAAGGTCATGAAGGCGAAGAACGGCAGCAGCACGGCGCCGGTCGCGTACATGTGGTGCGCCCACACCGCGACGGACAGGGCCGCGATGCCCAGGGTCGCCCAGACCAGGCCCTTGTAGCCGAAGATCGGCTTGCGGCTGAACACCGGGAAGATCTCGGAGACGATGCCGAAGAACGGCAGCGCCACGATGTAGACCTCGGGGTGGCCGAAGAACCAGAACAGGTGCTGCCAGAGGATCACGCCGCCGTTGGCCGGGTCGAACACGTGCGCGCCCAGGTGCCGGTCGGCCAGCAGGCCGAGCAGCGCGGCGGTCAGGATCGGGAACGCGATGAGCACCAGGAGGCTGGTGATCAGGATGTTCCAGGTGAAGATCGGCATCCGGTACATCGTCATGCCCGGCGCGCGCAGGCAGATCACCGTGGTGATCATGTTGACCGCGCCGAGGATGGTGCCCAGACCACCGACCACCAGGCCCGTGATCCACAGGTCCGCGCCGACGCCGGGCGAGTGGATCGCGTCCGAGAGCGGCGTGTAGGCGAACCAGCCGAAGTCGGCGGCGCCGCCGGGGGTGATGAAGCCCGCCATCACGATGAGCCCACCGAAGAGGTAGAGCCAGTACGAGAAGGCGTTGAGGCGCGGGAACGCCACGTCGGGCGAGCCGATCTGCAGCGGCATGATGAAGTTGGCGAAGCCGAAGACGATCGGCGTCGCGTACAGCAGCAGCATCACCGTGCCGTGCATGGTGAACAGCTGGTTGTACTGCTCCTGCGAGAGCACCTGCATGCCCGGGACGGCGAGCTCGGTCCGCATCAGCATCGCCATGACGCCGCCGACCAGGAAGAACGCCATCGCCGTGACGATGTACATGATCCCGATTTGCTTGTGATCCGTCGTGCTGAACATCCGCAGCAGGAACGAACCCTTGACCGAGTCACGCGTCGGATAAGGACGCGTGGCGATCGGCTGGGGGGCTACGGCCGTCACGATGCCTCCTGAGCTGTACTGCGGCGCCTATCTGGGCCGTCGGCGTCCGGCATACGTAGCCTGCCCGGACATCCGAGGGAATCGTAGACCGCGCGCCTTCCGGCGGCGCGCCTGGGCCGCTCCCACGGCGGGCGGCGTCGGCCAGGTCACAACCACCACCCCCGAGGGGGCCGTTCGGCGACGACCGCTATCGAGACTCCTATCGACGATTGCCCCGTTCGGCCGCGGTAGATCAGCATCCGGAGCCATCCGGTCGCCGCCTACTCCAGCTGAGGGCTCCTGATGGCATTCTCCGCCGCGTTCCGCCGCCTGCTCGCGCTGCCACTCGTGATCACCGCACTCGCCGCGGGCACAGCCACCGCGACAGCGAAGCCCGCCAAGGCGGGGCCCTTCCAGCGCTACGTCTCGCTCGGCGACTCCTTCGTCTCCGGGGCCTACATCCCGCACCCGCGCCCGGAATCGCGCGGCTGCCTGCGCACGACCGGCAACTACCCCACCGTGCTGGCCACCAGGCTCGGGGTCCAGGACTTCGCCGACGCCAGTTGCATCGGCGCGTTCACCCACCACATGACCACGCGGCAGGACGAGCCGTCGTGGGACATCGACAACCCGCCGCAGTTCGACCGGCTCACCCCGGACACCGACCTGGTGACGATCACCACCGGCGGCATCAACATCGGCTTCATGCAGCTGGCGATCGACTGCGCGCTGGCCAGCTTCGGCGAGCCGCTCGGCACGCCGTGCAAGAAGAAGCACACCGTCGACGGCGTCGAGCAGATCGCCAAGCGCATCGAGGCCGCGGCGCCCAAGGTCAACGACGTGCTCGCGGAGCTGAAGCGGCGCGCCCCCAAGGCGAAGGTGGTCATGGTCGGCTACCCCCGCCTGGTGCCCGCGTCCATCGGCTGCTTCCCGACCGTGCCGATCGCCTTCGGCGACGTGGAGTACCTGGACGGGCTCCAGCGGAAGCTGAACAGCACGCTCGCCGCGCAGGCCGCCGCCAACGGTGTGCCCTTCGTGGACGTCTACAAGGCCAGCGAAGGCCGCGACGCCTGCCAGGCGCCCAACGTCCGGTGGATCGAGGGCGTCATCCCCAGCTCGCCCACCGCACCGGCGCACCCGAACGCGGCGGGCATGAAGGCCGTCGCGGACCTGGTGCACAAGGCGGTCCTGGCCAAGACCAAGGACTGAGGGCTCACGTCGCGCAGCTCTTCGGCAGGTCGGTCCCCCGGGCCTCGCCGAGGAGCCCGCACAGGGTGGCGACGGCGCGCTCCGGGCGCACGTCCCACACGATGACCTCGCCGCTCCCGCTCCCGCTTGCCAACTCCGCGCCGTCCGGGCGCCACGCGAGCGCCCTGACGCCGTGCCGGTGACCGCGCAGCCTGGCGATGACGCGGCCGCTCGCCACCTCCGAGATCAGGACCTCGCCCTGGAGGTGCCCCGTCGCGATGAACCGGCCGTCCGGGGAGTACGCGAGGCCGTCGACCAAGCTCTCATCGGTGACCACGCGTCCGCGGGAAGCACCCGTGGTGACGTCCCACAGGGTCACCACGTTGTGCTCGACGCGGGCCAGCGCGGTGCCGTCCGGGGAGAACCAGAGCCGCCCGCTGACCTCCTTGGCGTGGCCGGGCAGCCGCCTCGGCGCGGGCACACCGTCCACATTGGACACCATGAGTCCTTCCTCGCCGCCCCACGCGAGGAGCCCGCCGTCCGGGCTCAGCGCGATGTTGTTGGCGACGCCGGGGATGGTCGTGATCAGGCGCCGGTCACGGAGGTCCCACACGGAGACCGAACCGTCGTGCGTGGCGGCGAGCCTGCTGCCGTCCGCGCTGATCCGCGTGGTGTGCAGGCCGGAGGTCGTCGGAACCGGCAGTGCGCCGACCTCTCGCCCGGTCACCGGGTCGAGCAGCAAGATCCTGTGCAGGTCGGGTACGGCGACCACCCGCAGATCCGGGCTGAGCTGCGGCTGCACGTTCATGACGAATATCCGGGTGCCCCCCTGCGTCAGCCTTTCCAGCCGTGGCGACACGGCCAGATCGACACGCCGCGGCTCGGCCCTCGCTCCCGGGGACGAGGTGAGCAGCTGCTCGCCGCCGACGGAGAGCACGCTGCCGTCAGCGCCGAACCTGAGCGAGGACTCGCCGAGCAGGTCCTGCCCGAGCATCGGCAGCCGGTCGGCGCGGAGGAAGACCACCGAGTCGGTGGTGGCGACGCCGATGACGCCCCCCGGCCCGGAGAAGATCTCCCATGCCGCCCTGCCGGGCGGAAGCGGCATCCTGATCAGTTCCCGCATGTCGTCGGCGCGCCACAGGATGACGCTGCCGTCGTCACCGTTGGTGGCCAGCATCGCGCTCCCGGAGAAGGAGGCCACGCGGCCGACCCCGCCGCGCACGAGCGAGGAAGCCGTCCGGACTTGTCCACTGTGGACATCCCAGTGCAGCAGGTTCTCCTTGGCGCCCAGTGCGACGCCCCGGCCGTCCTCGGTGGGCGCGATGGCGAGCAGCGGTCCCTTGCCCGGGTTGACCTCGGCGAGCTTGGCGCCGGTGCGGGCGTCCCACTTCGCCGCGCGCCCGGTTCCGTCCGCAGTGAACAGCGCCCGGCCGTCGCTGGAGAACGCCACGTCGAGGTGCTGGGCTTCGACACCGGGCAGCAGCTCATAGAGCCGCTGGAGTCCCTCTGTGCGCCACACCGAGATCCCGGGCGCGTTGTTGTTCGTGATGACCATCAGGTCACCGCCGGGACTGAGGAGCAGGGGCAGTCCCGCGGCGGGTCCGGGAACGTTCACCACGAGCGCCCCGCTGTCCACGAGCCAGGTGACGATCCTTCCCGCGGCATCAGCGGCGGTGACGCGCGTGCCGTCGCGGCTGAAGGTGACCGCGCGCGTGTTCAGGATGAAGTCCGGCGGCCTCAAGGTGTGCCGCTTCGTCATGGTCCTCGTGTCCCACACCGTCACTCCGCCACCACCGGCCATGGCGAAGAGCGCGCCGTCCGGGCTGAATTCCCCTGCCAGCCGGGTCCCGGGCTCGCGGGGGATCAGGCCGTGGTTGGACTGGTACGAGGCGAGGCTGAGCAGGATGCTGCGAGCCTCCTCGGTCCTGGCCGCGGCGTGCGCGTCCAGGGCCAGGCGCATCGCCGCGCGCGGATCGCGCGGTGCCACCTCCTTCGCCTCGGCGGCGAGCTGGCGGGACAACGCGAGCTGTTGCAGGTCGATCGCGTCCTGCCGCTGTTTGAGCACGATCATCCCGGCGACCACGGCCACCACCAGGGCGGCGGCGAGCCCGGCGACCAGCCTGCGGAGCTGACGCGTCCTGCGGGCTTCGAGACCGAGCGCGGCCTGCTCGGCGGCGACGGAGGCGTCGAGGAAGTCCTTCTCCCGCGTGGCGAGGACGACCTTGTCCCCCGCCGCCCACTCGCGGGCGACGGCCAGCCTGGTGCCGCGGTAGAGCACACCGGCGTCGCGGCCCAGCTCGTCCCAGTCGGCCGCGGCGACGGCGAGCCGCTGGTGCACGCGGTGCCCCTCGCGGTCCTCGGCGATCCAGTCGGTCAGGCGGGGCCATGAGCTGATCAACGCCTCGTGCGCGATCTCGACGGTGCCTTCGTCGACGGTGAGCAACCGCGCGGTGGCGAACGCGTCGAGGACGCCCGCGTTGAGCGGGTTCTCGCGATCCAGCTCCGCGCTGGCCACCCGCCTGCGCACGATCCCCTCGCCCGCGTCGACGAGCCGGAGGAACAGCGCGCGGGCCGTGATCGCCTCTTCCTCGCTCAGCCGCGCGTAGACCGCTTCCGCGGTGCGCACGACGGCGTCGTGGATACCGCCGGCCATCTCGTAGCCGTTGAGGGTGAGCACGAACCCCCTGCGCCTGCGCCAGGTCTCCAGGAGGGCGTGCGAGACCAGCGGCAGTCCGCCCCGCTCGTTCGCCGCCTCCGCGACCAGGGTGGCCAGCAGCGCGGCCTCCACGGTGCAGCCCGCGCGCGCCGCGGGCTCGGTGATCGCGCTGCGCAGTTCGGCGACGGTCATCGGGCCGACCAGGACGTGCCGGTCGCGCATCGCCTCGACCAGCCCGGGGTGCCGGGAGCAGTGCCCGAGGAAGTCCGCGCGCACGCCCAGCACCACCCGCAGCCGCTTGGTCTGGCGTGCCGCGAGCACGGCGGCGAGGAAGACCGCGCGCTCCTCTTCACCGACCTCGTCCGCGAAGGTCTCCTCGAACTGGTCGACGACCACCAGCAGCGAGACGTCGGCCAGCTCGACGAGCCTGGGCAGCGCGGTCGGGTCCTCGCTCAGCGCCGCGCGCGCGTCCACGTCGCCGGGCACGTCGCCGACGGCGTCGGCCAGCCGCTCGGTCCACGTGGTGAGCGGCCTGGCCCCGGGCGCGAGGACGACCGTGCGCCAGTCCGCGCGCCCGGCCAACCCCTCGGTGGCGACGCGGTGCGCGACCCCGGCTCGCAGCAGTGAGGACTTCCCGGCCCCGGACGCGCCGGCCACCACCAGGAACCGGTCCCGGCTCAGGCGGTCCACCAGGTCCGTGACCAGCCCCTCCCGGCCAAAAAACAACTCAGCGTCTTGTTCGCGGAACGCGGCGAGGCCCCGGTACGGCGAGTCCTGGCCCGGCTGCACGGCGTCGCCGAGCAGCTCCGCCTCGGCCTCGCGCCAGCGCTGTTCCCACTCCGCCCGGTCGCCGCCGCAGGCCCCGGCGTAGGCGAGCGCCACCGCGAGGCTGGGCAGCCGCCGCCCGCCCGCGGCCTCGGACAGCGTCGTGACCGAGTAGTGAGCGCGTTTCGCCAGCTGCCGATATCCGGGGCTGCCCGCGCTTTCCCGCAATTCGCGGAGAGCGGCGGCGAAGCGGGCGGCGGCGCCGTCGTCCGCGGTGAGTGGGCGCTCGGGTCGGGGCACTCGTACAGCCTCCTGACCGGGACCGATGTTGTCCACTGTTGTTTGTCCAGCTTACCGGCGCCGAGCCGGACAACGCTCGACGACCTAGACCGGAAAGGAGCCCGATCGGGGCGGAAAACCAGGAGTGAATTCGTGACAATTTCTTCAATCGCGCCCGGCGGCACGGTCGTGCCCGGAAAGCACCCAGGTGCGGGGAGCCGTGAGCGCCGGTGGAATGCGGCGATCGTCGTCGGCGCCGTCGCGGTCATCGCGGTCGCCGGGTTCAGCAGGCGCTGGATCGCCGACGACGGGCTGATCTACACCCGCGCGGTCGAGCAGATCCTGGCCGGCAACGGGCCGGTCTTCAACGCCGGTGAACGCGCCGAGACCTCGACCGGGACGCTGTGGCAGTGGCTGCTCGCGCTCGCCGGGCTGCTCGGCGCCGCGAGCCACCTGCCGACCGCCGCCGTGTACCTGGGGCTGGCGCTGACCTCGGCCGCGGTCGCGTTCGGCGTAGTCGGGGCGCAGCGGCTGCGCGGTTCCTGGACGGTGCCCGCCGGCGTCGTCGTGGTCCTGGTCACGCCGCCGATGTGGGACTTCGCCACCTCCGGACTGGAAACCGGGCTCGCCTTCGCCTGGATCGCGGGCGGCTGGTGGCTGCTCGTGCGCTCCCGGGACGGCCACGGCGGCCTGTTCTGGCTCGCGGCCGTGCTCGGGCTCGGCCCGCTGGTGCGGCCGGACCTGGCGCTGGTGTCGATCGTGTTCCTGATCGCGCTGTGGTTGCTGCACCGCCCCCGAGCAGCCACGACGTTCGGCCTGCTGGCCGCGGCCGGTGCGCTGCCCGTGGCTTACCAGGTCTTCCGGATGGGCTACTACGGCGTCCTGGTCCCGCTGCCCGCGATCAGCAAGGAGGCGGGGACCTCGTACTGGTCCCGCGGCCTGCTCTACTTCGCCGACCTCCTCGCCACCTACTGGCTCTGGCTGCCGGTCGGCGTCGTGCTCTTCCTCGGCCTGCGGCAGCGCCTGACCAGGGCGGATCGCATCCTCGTGCTCGCTCCGGTGATCGCGGGCGCGCTGTCGTGGCTCTACGTCGTCAAGATCGGCGGCGACTTCATGCACGGCCGCATGCTGCTGCCCGGCCTGCTGCTGGTCATGCTGCCGTTCTTCTGCCTGCCGAAGCCGGCAACGCGCCCGTCGCGTGCGGCGTTGAGCCTGGTCCTGGCGGCGACAGCGATCTTCTGCGTGCTCGATCCGCGACCGGGGTACTCGCCGGGGCCCGGCGCCCTGGGCGTCGCGGACGAGCGGGCGTTCTACGCCACCAAGCTCGGGGTGACCCATCCCGACAGCGCCGCGCCGTACCTCGCGCAGGCGCACGCCGACGCGGAGCTGATCGCGACCGCGAACCGCGAACTGGTGGTGATCGGCACCGACCTGACCTACCCGCTGGCCGCCGAACGGCCCAACCGCGTCGGGGTCGTCTGGTCGGTCCTCGGTACCGCCGGAGCGACCACGCCGCTGGGCGAACCGGTGATCGACCCGCTCGGGCTGTCCTACCCGCTGGCCGCCCACCTCGAACCGCAGCAGCGGCGGCGCGCGGGCCACGAGAAGGTGCTGCCGCACACGTGGATCACCGCGGACTACGGCGCGCCGACGGAGCAGAACGCGGCTGCCCGGCGGGCGCTGGCGTGCGGCGAGCTGGCCGAGCTCCAGGAGTCGGTCCGCGCCCCGCTCACCTGGGGACGATTCGTGGACAACTTCCTGGGCGCCTTCGCGCGGACTTCCTTGCGCATACCCGAGAATCCGGTCGAGGCGGAGCACCGCTTCTGCCGCTGACACCTCGGAATTTCGCATTTCGCGTATGTTCGGGGCCACCCGAACTTTGCTGCCAGAGGGACCCCGGCGCAGCTGGACAACGGGTGCGGCTCTATAAATGGGGGGCGCCCCGAACAGGGTGGCGGCACGGCATGGAGTGGAATACGTGACAGTTACCCCGTCCGGCGATATCGGAAATTCAAAAGGAACCTTCGGCGTCGCTACGTCCTATAACGAAACGACTACGGAGAGTTCTTCCCGGCGCTGGAATACCGGGGTCGTGGTGACCGCCGTCGCGGTGATCCTGGCCGCCGGATACGCCAGGCGCTGGATTTCCGATGACGGCCTGATCTACGTGCGTGCCGTCGAGCAGATCCTGGCGGGCAACGGACCGGTCTTCAACGCGGGCGAGCGGGCCGAGAGCTCCACCGGAACCCTCTGGCAGTGGTTACTCACCGTGGTCGGTTTCGTGCTGCCGGACAGCCTGCCGGAGCTCGCCGTCTACCTCGGTCTCGCCCTCACCGGTGCGGCGGTCGCGTTCGGCGTGACGGGGTCGCAGCGGCTGCACGGCGGCGCCCCGCTCCCGGCCGGGGTGGTGATCCTGCTCGCGCTGTCGCCGATGTGGGACTTCGCCACCTCCGGCCTGGAGACCGGGCTCGCCTTCGCCTGGATCGCGGGCGCCTGGTGGCTGCTGGTCAACTCTCGGGACAGCTCGAAGGAGAGCCACCTCGGGCTGGCGTTCGTGTTCGGCCTCGGCCCGCTGGTGCGGCCGGACCTGGCGCTGGTGTCGATCGTGTTCCTCATGGCGCTGTGGCTGCTGCACCGCCCGGCCCACCGGACCACGGTCCGGCTGCTCGCCGTCGCGGGCGCGCTGCCGGTCGCCTACCAGGTCTTCCGGATGG
The DNA here is from genome assembly GCF_024213555.1 of Allokutzneria sp. A3M-2-11 16. Taxonomy (GTDB): domain Bacteria; phylum Actinomycetota; class Actinomycetes; order Mycobacteriales; family Pseudonocardiaceae; genus Allokutzneria. The sequence continues at coordinate 695,821 of NZ_JANAVO010000001.1, forward strand.
GTTACTACGGCGTCCTGGTGCCGCTGCCCGCGATCAGCAAGGAGGCCTCCGACTCGCACTGGCTGCGCGGCCTGGCCTACTTCTTCGACCTGTTCCTGGTCTACGGGCTGCTGATCCCGGTCGGCATCGTGCTCTGGGTCGGCCTGCGCCGGCGGCTGACCAGGAGCGATCGCATCCTGGTGCTGGCGCCGGTGATCGCGGGCGCGCTCTCGGTGCTCTACGTCGTCAAGGTCGGCGGCGACTTCATGCACGGCCGCATGCTCCTGCCCGGTCTGCTCCTGGTCCTGCTGCCGTTCTTCTGCCTGCCGCGGGCGTCCAGCCGGACGGTGCGGAAGTGGGCGGGCACGGGGCTGGCCGCATGGGCGGTGCTGGCCGCGCTGGTGCTGCGCACGCCGTACACCCCGGCACTCAGCCCGACCGGCATCGCGGACGAACGCTACTTCTACCGGGGCCTGACCGGGGTCGACAACCCGGTCTCCAAGGAGGACTTCGTCAACGCCGAGTGGGTGAAGCAGGGCTGGGTCGAGTCGGCTCAGCGGGAGCTGGTGTTCGCGACGAACAAGCCCGCGATGAACGTTCCCAGGATGGAGCCGCTGGGCCCGAACCGGCCGCACCGGGTCGGGATGGTCTGGCAGATGCTCGGCTCCGCGGGCGCGGTCACCCCGCTGGACCAGCTCGCCATCGACCCGATCGGACTGTCCTACCCGCTGGCCGCGCACCTGGAGCTGACCGACCGGAACGGCCGGGTCGGCCACGAGAAGATGCTGCCGCGGGTGTGGATCTCCGCCGACTACGGCATGCCCACCAAGGAGAACGAGGCGGCACGGCGGGCGCTGTCCTGCGGTGACCTCGCCGAGCTCCAGGAGTCCGTGCGCGCCCCGATGACCTGGGAGCGGTTCGTGGCCAACTTCTTCGGCTCCTTCAGCAGGACCACGTTGCGCGTGCCCGTCGACCCGGTGGCCGCGGAACGCCTGTTCTGCGGCTGAGCACGTATACCCTCGGGGGTATGCGCCGGGCACCTACGAGCACGCTCCTGCGGGGAGTGCTGCTCGGGCTGCTCGTGGCCGGGGTCAGCATCGGCGTGCTCGCGATGCACCAGGTCCCGCACACGGTTTCCCTTGCGCAGCAACATCATTGCGCGCCGCACGGGGATGCGCCCGGTCCCGCCGACCCGGTGACGCACATGTGCGCCGGGGTGATCGTGGTGGTCGCCGGGCTCGGGGCGCTCGCCCTGGTCGCGCTCGTCCGGCGGGAGCCCGTCGTGCTCCCCCGCCCTTCGCTGCTGCGGTGGCACCGCCGCCTGTCCGGGCGCGCGCCACCGGTTCGGCTGAAGCTCGCGGAGTTGTGCGTACTTCGGTTGTGATCGGTTAGCCGGAGTGCGTGTTGTCGGCACGCCCCGGACCTGGCTCACCGTCACGACTCCTCGAAGAGAGAACCGATGAAGCTCAGGATTCTCGTGGCCGCACTGGCCGCGTTCACCCTCGCCGCCTGCGGTCAGGGTCAGCCCAACAACCAGGCGGACGTGGACTTCGCCTCCGGCATGGCGCCGCACCACCGGCAGGCCGTTGAGATGGCCGACCTGGTCCCCGACCGCACCGACAACCCGCGGCTGCGTTCGCTCGGCGAGCGGGTCCGCGCGGCGCAGCAGCCGGAGATCGACGCGCTGACCGGCTGGCTGAAGCGTTGGGGCGCAAAGGAGTCAGCGGACCACTCCGGTCACGCCGGACACGGCATGGCCGGGATGATGACGCCGCAGCAGATGACCGAACTCAAGGCGGCCAAGGGCGTCGGCTTCGACAAGATGTGGCTGCGGATGATGATCGAGCACCACAAGGGCGCGCTGGAGATGGCGCGGACGGAGCTGGCCAAGGGCGCTGACCCGGAGGCGAAGAAGCTCGCCCAGTCGATCACCGACTCGCAGCAGAAGGAGATCGACGAGATGACCGCGCTGCTCGCGGAGCGCTGAGCCGGTACGAGCGCCGCAGCGGGTGGCGACCGGCCACCGCTTCTGCTGACCCAGCGGAGTTCGCCGGTCTTCAAGTACACCCAACCCGCGCTCCAGCGGTCGCAAACAGCCACAAACCCTCGGCGCTGCGCGGGGTTGGGGGCGGTTAGAGACCGCTGTGGCAGGGGTTGGGGGTACTTGAAGACGCCCCTACTCGCGTGCTGTGTCCAATGTGGACTGTGGTGCGGGGTTCAGGTGGCGAAGGGGACCGCGTCCGGTTCGCAGGTGGTGCCGGGCTTGGGCAGCTGGCTTGCAGACCGTGCCCTTCAAAACTCCAGCACTCCGCCCACCAAGTAAACTCAGCCCATGCCCCACACCCGCCCGCACACCCCAACCCCCGCGGGCGCCGTCTAGAGAACCCCGTTTCGTACTCATAACGGGAAAAAGAGCGCTCCAAAAACCCGTTTTGAGTACGAAACGGGATTTTGGGCTGCCCAGGTGATGTTTTGGGGGAGGGGACGAAGGGGTGGGCGGACGGGGGTTGGGGATCGCTTGCGGGGCGCGGCGGGTTAGTGGACCCAGTTGTCGAGGATCTTCTTGCGTAGGTCGGCCGGGTAGTTGGCCTCGAACGCGGTGCTGCGCGGGCGTTCGGAGCCCTGGGGCAGCAACGAGTCGAAGGCGAGCAGCGGCGCGAGGTAGGTCTCCTGCTCCTCCTTGCCGTAGCAGACCATCAGCGTGTTGAACGACCGCTGTGGGATCACCACCTGGTCCTTCACCGGGTGCGTCCTGGTGGCGAAGCCCCACATCAGGTCCCGGTGGTCGGTCACGTCCAGGTCGTCGTCGAGCACCATCACCTGCGAGAGCCAGATGACGACGCGGGTGTCACAGATGATCTCCGCGATGCGCTTGGTGAGCTCGCGCGAGGACGTGATCCCGGTGCGCTTGGGCCAGTCCTGCGGCACGGTCACCGCGAGCACGTGCAGCGCGCTCTCCGGCACCATCCACGCGTTCGTCGCCGGAATCCCGTTCTTGCGCAAGGCGTTCAGGATGATCGCCGACGCGGGCACGCCCACCGCGGTGTGGTCCTCGTCGACCGCCTTGCCCGCGGTCACCACCGGCAGGATCGCGTTGTCCCGGTGGGTGATCGCGGTGACCGTGCAGGTCGGCATCTGCCGCACGTGCACGCTCATGTAGCCGGGCGCCTCGCCCATCGGGCCCTCGGGAACGGTCTTCTCAAAGTCGATGTGCCCCTCGATGACGATCTCCGCCGTCGCGGGCACCCGCAGGTCGACGGTCTTGCAGCGCACCAGTTCCACGGGCTTGCCGTAGTAGCCGCCGAGGAAGGACGCCTCGCTCACCCCGTCCGGCAACGACATCGCCGAGGCGAACGGGATGCCCGGTTCCGCGCCCTGCACCAGGGCGAACGGCGCCTGCTTGCCCTGCTCGGCCCACTGGGCCGCGATCACGCCGAGGTGCTGGAAGAACGGGATGACCAGGGGCGAGAACCGCTTGCCGTCCACCAGCATCGCGCGGCTGATCGACCAGTTGACCCACTTGCCGTCCGGGGTACCGACGACGAAGGTGCCCCAGGTGTTCAGGTACGGGCCGCCGTCGCCGTTGTGCAGCAACGGAACCGGGATCTTGGTGAGGTCGGCGTCCTTGCCGAGCAGCACGTTCTGCTGACAAGGTCCACTGTGGACTGTGACCGGCTCGATCGGCTTGAGGTCGTGCGCCCTGGTCAGCGCCTCCACCATGGCCAGCGGGTGGGTGTCCGGCCGGAACCCCAGCGAGAGCGCCACGCGGGCGTAGCGCGCCTTGGGCAGCGAGCTGAGCGCGGCGGGCGCCCCGAGGACCCGGAAACCCTTGCGGTGCCCCTTGATCCGGTTGAACAGCACGGCGGGACCGTTGATCTCGGTGGTGCGCCGGGTGATCGCGCCGATCTCGAGGTGGGTGTCCACCTCGCGCTCGATCTCCCGGAGGTCCCCGAGCGCCTTCAGTGCGTCCAGGTACTCGCGCAGGCTGCCGAGGCGCCGCTTGGCGTCGGCCACGTGCGGGTCCCACTTCGGCGGCGCCGCTGCCGCGCTCTGCGCGGTGATCCCGGCCAGGCTCGCGCCGACCGAACCCGCGGCGAGCAGGCCACCGCGCCAGAGGAGCCCTCTGCGCGAGATCCCATTGGGAGACATGCCCTCACTCCTTGTACGGGTAGCCGTTGGTGACCAGCCGCTGCGCCTTCGCGTCGGCCGTCCCGGTCCACCGCGCCGCGTTGGGAACTTCAAGACCGAACTGGTCCAGAATCCGGGCCACGGTGTGGTCGATGACGTCGTTGAGGCTGTGCGGGGCGTTGTAGAAGGCGGGAACCGGCGGGAACACCGTCGCACCCGCCTGGGTCACGCCGAGCATGTTCTCGAGGTGGATCGTGCTCAGCGGGGTTTCGCGGACCACCAGCACCAGTCGGCGGCGCTCCTTGAGCACCACGTCGGCGGCACGGCTGATCAACCCGTCGCCGGTGCCGTGCCGGATGGTGGCCAGGGTCTTGGTGGTGCAGGGGACCACGACCATCCCGTCGGTGCGGAACGAGCCGCTGGAGATCGGCGCCGCCTGGTCGTCGGCGGAGTACACGGCGGTGGCCAGTGCGCGCACCTCGCGCACGGAGTGGGCGGTCTCCAGCTCGATCGTGGCCCGCGCCCACTTGCTCAGCACCAGGTGCGTCTCGACACCCAACTCTCGCAGCGCGAGCAGCACCCGGATGCCCAACTCGGCACCGGTCGCTCCGGTCATCCCCACTACCAGGCGCATCGCGGCCTCCACGCTTTTTATAATGCGACTGCATTGTATAGACGCCGGGAAGTTTTCGGAAGGGGTTCGGGCGGCGCATATACTTCGCCGCGTCATGCGCAGCGAACTCCTGGAACACCTGCGGTGTCCGCATTGCGGAGCGCCACTCGCGGCGGCTGGGAACACCGTTTCCTGCGCTGGCGGCCACAGCTTCGACATCGCCAGGCAGGGCTACCTGAGCCTGCTCGCCGGGGGTCACTCCTACCGCGTCGACACGGCCGAGATGGTCGCCGCGCGGGACGCCTTCCTCGGCGCGGGCCACTACGCCCCGATCTCCGACGCGCTGGCCAGGGCCGCACGGGCACCGCTGCCGCCGGGCTGCGTGCTCGACGTCGGCGGCGGCACCGGCCACTACCTCCGCGCGGTGCTCGAAACCCTGCCGGACCGCGACGGCATCGTGCTCGACCTGTCCAAGTTCGCGGCGCGGCGCGCGGCCAAGGCCCATCCCCGGATCGGCGCCGTGGTCGCCGACGCGTGGCGCGAGCTCCCGGTCAACGACGGCGCGGCGGCCTTGGTGCTCAACGTCTTCGCCCCGCGCAACGGACCCGAACTGCGCAGGGTCCTGCACCCCGACGGCGAGCTGCTGGTGGTCACCCCCACTCCGGCGCACCTCGGCTCGCTGGTGCGGGAGCTGGGCCTGCTCACCGTGGACGACCGCAAGGACGAGCGGCTGCACCAGGCGCTCGACCCGCACTTCACCCTGCTCGGCCGGGAGTCCGTCGAGTACTCCCTCGCGCCGGGCCGCGACGCGCTCGCCCAGCTCGTGGGGATGGGGCCGAGCGCGTGGTCCACCAGGACGATCACCCTCCCCGAGGACTTCAAGACCACCGTGTCGGTGTCGCTGACCCGCTACCGCCCGAAGTGAAGGATCTCCATGCTGTCCATTCCTCAGAAAATCGCCGAAGAGCTCGGGGTTCGCGAGCGCCAGGTGGTCGCGGCGGTCGAGCTGCTCGACGGCGGCTCGACCGTGCCGTTCATCGCCCGGTACCGCAAGGAGGTCACCGGGGAGCTCGACGACGCGCAGCTGCGCACGCTGGACGAACGCCTCGGCTACCTGCGGGAGCTGGAGGAGCGGCGCAAAGCCGTGCTGGAGTCGATCGACTCGCAGGGCAAGCTCGACGACGCGCTGCGCGCGCAGATCCTGGCCGCGGAGTCCAAGGCCCGCCTCGAGGACATCTACCTCCCGTACAAGCCGAAGCGGCGCACCAAGGCGCAGATCGCGCGCGAGGCCGGGCTGGAACCGCTGGCGGACGGCCTGCTGGACAACCCGGACACCGACCCCAAGGCCGCGGCGGCGGTCTTCGTTGACGCGGACAAGGGCGTCGCCGACGTGCAGGCGGCGCTGGACGGGGCGCGCGCGATCCTGATCGAGCGCTTCGGCGAGGACGCCGACCTGATCGGTGATCTGCGCGAAACCGTGTGGTCGCGCGGCCGTCTCACCTCGAAGGTGCGCGAGGGCAAGGAGGAGGACGGCGCCAAGTTCTCGGACTACTTCGACTTCTCCGAGCCGCTGACGAAGCTGCCGTCACACCGGGTGCTGGCGATGCTGCGCGGGGAGAAGGAGGAGGTGCTCGACCTCATCCTGGACCCCGAGCCCGATGGCGACGCGTCGGCGATCCCGACCGGCCCGAGCGACTACGAGGTCCGCATCGCCGCGCGCTTCGGCGTCGCCGACAAGGGGCGCCCCGCCGACAAGTGGCTGAGCGACACGGTGCGCTGGGCCTGGCGGACCAAGATCCTCGTGCACCTGCGCATCGACCTGCGGCTGCGGCTGCGACAGGCCGCCGAGGACGAGGCGGTGCGCGTCTTCGCGGCCAACCTCCGTGACCTGCTGCTGGCCGCGCCCGCGGGCTCCCGCGCGACGATGGGTCTCGACCCCGGCTTCCGCACCGGGGTGAAGGTCGCCATCGTCGACGCGACCGGCAAGGCCGTGGCCACCGACGTGATCTACCCGCACGTGCCGCAGCAGCAGTGGGACCAGTCGCTGGTCAAGCTGGCGAAGCTGGCCGAGCAGCACAATGTGGACCTGGTCGCGATCGGCAACGGCACCGCCTCCAGGGAGACCGACAAGCTGGCCGGTGACCTGATCAAGCTCCGCCCCGACCTCAAGCTGACCAAGGTCGTGGTGTCGGAGGCGGGCGCGTCGGTGTACTCGGCGTCGGCCTACGCCTCCCAGGAGCTGCCCGGCATGGACGTCTCGCTGCGCGGCGCGGTCTCCATCGCGCGCCGGTTGCAGGACCCGCTTGCCGAGCTGGTCAAGATCGACCCGAAGTCCATCGGCGTCGGCCAGTACCAGCACGACCTGTCCGAGGTGAAGCTCTCCCGCTCGCTGGACGCGGTGGTCGAGGACTGCGTGAACGGCGTCGGCGTCGACGTGAACACCGCGTCCGTGCCGCTGCTGACCCGGGTCTCCGGCATCGGCGAGGGCCTCGCGGAGAACATCGTCTCGCACCGCGACGCCAACGGCCCGTTCCGCTCCCGCAAGGCGCTCAAGGACGTGGCTCGCTTGGGCCCCAAGGCTTTCGAGCAGTGCGCGGGCTTCCTCCGGATCCGCGGGGGCGACGACCCGCTCGACTCCTCCAGCGTGCACCCCGAGGCCTACCCCGTCGTGCACCGCATCCTGCAGAACACCGGCAGCGAGGTGGCTTCTCTGATCGGCAACACCCGCGTGCTGCAGAGCCTGGACCCGCGGAAGTTCGTGGACGACACGTTCGGTCTGCCCACGGTCACCGACATCATCAAGGAGCTGGACAAGCCGGGCCGCGACCCGCGTCCGGCCTTCAAGACCGCGACCTTCGCCGACGGTGTGGAGAAGCTGGCCGACCTCAAGCCGGGCATGACCCTGGAGGGCGTGGTCACCAACGTGGCGGCGTTCGGCGCGTTCGTGGACATCGGCGTGCACCAGGACGGCCTCGTGCACGTGTCGGCGATGTCGAACAACTTCGTCAAGGACCCGCACGACGTGGTCAAGTCCGGCGATATCGTCCGGGTGAAGGTCCTCGACGTGGACATCCCCCGCAAGCGCATCTCGCTGACGCTGCGCCTCGAGGACACCCCCGGGCCCGACCAGCGCGGTCAGCGCCGTGAGGCTCCGCGCGGCGGCGGCGGAGCACCCCGCCGTGGTGGCGGTGGTGGCGGCCAGCGCAACGCGTCCCCCGCCCCCGCGAGTGGCAGCGGCTCGATGGCCGACGCCCTCCGCCGCGCGGGCTTCGGCAAGTAGTTCCGTCCGCTGGGGAAGCGAACGCGCTTCCCCAGCGGCTCATTTCCCGCCGCGCTCGCGACGCTTGACCGCGTGCAGCTCGCGCAGCTGCCCCAGTTCGCCGCGCATGCGGTGGATCTCTCCCTGGAGCTGGGCGTACTCGACCGCGCCGATGCGTCGGAGCTGCTCGGCCAGGGCCGCGTTCGCCGCTTCCAGCTGAGCGATCCTCTTCGCCTTCTTGCAACCGAACATGTCTGCGCTCCCGCGATCAGGAAATCCCGTGCTGCTCCGGGAATCGCCGAGGGGCGGGCACCTCGTTAGCACAAGCACACTGTTCGTTATTCAACGAAATCTTGTCGTTCCCAAGTTACTCAGAGAGCCAGGTAGAACCGGAGCAGCCGGGTGATGCGGGCGTCCAACGGGGCACCGGAGATGAGCGAGCGGAGTTCGTCGGCGCGGGCCCCGGTCGGCGCGGTGTACAACGTCGTCAGCTCCCGCATGCAGTTGCGCAGGTCGACGCGCGCCAGCACACCCAGCTCCGGATCGTCCAGCAGGCGCAGGTCGGCCACGAGCCGCGCCAGCGTGTCCCCGGAGCGGAGCAGGCGGTGCCCCGCGAGGCGCACCGCCTTCGCCCGGCCGGGTTCGACGAGCCCGAAAAGGAACTCCTCGGCCAAGTCGTTGCCCTGCAAGGCGGTCGCGGCTGCTTTGATGACGCCCGGCGCGGGGTCGTCGAGCAACGGAACGTAGGTTTCGGTCGCCGTGTGCCCGAGCCGCCGCAACGCGCGCGCCGCCTCCACGCGCGTACGAACACGTGGTTCTTCCAAGCACGGCAACAGGATTTCCACATCCGCAGCCGTGCCAGTCTCGCCAAGACCGGCCACCGCCCAGGGGTTGGGCAGGAGGCGGCGGTAGTGGTCGGCGGGGTCGCGCTCCGCCCTCCGCAGCACGATCTGAGCGACCAGCCGCACCGCCGCGCTGCGGTCGCACAAGGCGTCCACAGCGGTGTCGACCTCGCCGAGGGTGTACACGGCCTCAGCCCGCACGGTCGCCAGGCGGCTGTTCAGGAGCACGCGGATCGATTCGACATCACCGCTCAAGCGCGCCAGCCGGGCAGCCGCCTCCGCGCAGAGACCGCGGTTGCCCTGGTCGGGGTCGCGCAACGCAGCGCCGTTCAGCGCCGCGATGTCCAGACGGCCGTCGCCGATACCCTTCTGGTACGCGGCACGGCGAATCCGATAGCTCGGATTCCCCATGGCGGCAACGAGAACTCGGTCATCAGCGAGCGCACTGTCCACAGCGGACAGAAGCCAGGCACCTGCCTGGCGGTTCTCCAGCGCGAACGCCACCGGGCCGAGCTGTGCGAAGGCCGCGACGGGATCGGCGGCCAGGCGCTCCGCACAGATCGCCTGCGCCCGCTCACGGATCTCCGGCACCCAGTCGGCCGCGCGCAGCGCGAGGACCGGCCCGGCCAGCAGACTGTCCATTGTGGACAACTCGACCATTGCCAGTTCGCGCGCGTAACCCTGGCGGCAGCACGCGGCGATGGCCAGGTCGAGTGCGGTCACCCGCTTGCCGAGCAGCCGCTCCCCGAGCATGGCGTCGACCGTCAAGTCCCGCCGCGCGGCGGCGTCGATCTCCCGCCAGAGTCGCGGATCAGCCTGGGCCAGCAAGGTTTCCGCGGTGGCGTCGGCACCAGCGTGCGCGGCGGACAGGATCGTCATCACCGCGGTCTCACCGTCGAGGCCGGTCAGCTCGAAGACGTCAGCGTGCGTCGGCCACACGATCCGACCTCGGCGCGGCCACTTCCGTACTAGTGCGCGCAGTGCTTCCATGCCGCCCCCTGGTCAACGATCGTGAACGCGGCCCTCAACCACTTCGATCCGCCGGGTGGTGTGAACCGCGTCCAGCATCCGCCGGTCGTGCGTCACCAGCAACAGAGTTCCGGTGTAGGACTCCAGCGCCGACTCCAGCTGCTCGATGGCGGCCAGGTCGAGGTGGTTCGTCGGCTCGTCGAGCACGAGCAGGTTCACCCCGCGCGCCTGGAGCAACGCCAGCCCGGCGCGCGTGCGCTCGCCCGGCGAGAGCGACACGGCGGAACGGAGGACGTGCTGGGACCGGAGGCCGAACTTCGCCAGCAGGGTACGGATGTCCGCGGGCAGCCAGTCCGGCACCTGGACGGCGAAACTGTCCAAAAGGGACTGTTCGCCGACGAAAGCCGCTCGTGCCTGGTCGATCTCACCGACCTCGACGCCCGAGCCGAGGGTGGCGTGCCCGGTGTCCAACGGGATGCGGCCGAGGAGCGCTCCGAGCAACGTGGACTTGCCGGAGCCGTTCGAGCCGGTGATCGCGACGCGGTCGGCCCAGTCGATCTGGAGGTCGACCGGACCGAGGGTGAAGCCGCCGCGCTTGACCACCGCGGAGCGCAGCGAGGCCACGACGGAGCCGGAGCGGGGCGCCGCGGCGATCTCCATGCGCAGCTCCCACTCCTTGCGCGGCTCCTCGACCACGTCGAGGCGTTCGATCATGCGCTCGGTCTGCCGAGCCTTGGAAGCCTGCTTTTCCGTTGCCTCGGAACGGAATTTGCGGCCCTGCTTGTCGTTGTCCTTGGCCTTGCGGCGCGCGTTCTTGACGCCCTTCTCCATCCAGGCCCGCTGCGCCTGCCCCCTGGCCTCCAGCGACGCCTTGGTGTCGGCGTACTCCTCGTAGTCCTCGCGGGCATGCCGCCGCGCGACCTCGCGTTCCTCCAAATAGGACGCATAACCGCCGCCGTAGACCAAAACCTGTTGCTGCGCGAGGTCGAGCTCGACCACAGAGGTCACGGTCCTGGTTAGGAACTCACGATCGTGGCTGACCAGCACTGTGCCCGCGCGGAGCCCGGTGACGAAGCGCTCCAGGCGATCGAGCCCGTCCAGGTCGAGGTCGTTGGTGGGCTCGTCGAGCAGGAAGACGTCGTAGCGGCTCAGCAGCAGCGAGGCCATGCCCGCGCGGGCCGCCTGCCCGCCGGAGAGCGAGGCCATCGGCTGGTCGAGGTTGATCGTCAGGCCGAGATCGTCGGCGACCTCCTCGGCCCGGTCTTCGAGATCCGCGCCGCCGAGGGCGAGCCAGCGCTCCAGCGCAATCGCGTAACCGTCGTCGGCCCCGGGCTCCCCGCCCGCCAGCGCCTCCGCCGCCAGGTCCATCTCCGCCTGCGCCCCGGTCACCCCGGTGCGGCGGCCGAGGAACGCGCGCACGGACTCGTCGGCCCGCCGCTCCGGCTCCTGCGGGAGGTAGCCGATGGTGCTGGTCGGCGGGCTGAGCTGGACGACGCCCCGCTCCGGCGGGATCAGCCCGCCCAGCGTCCTCAGCAGGGTGGACTTGCCCGCGCCGTTGACCCCGACCAGGCCGATCACGTCGCCGGGCGCGACGACGAGATCAAGGCCGGAAAAGAGGATCCGGTCGCCGTGACCGGCGCTGAGGTCCTTGGCGACGAGGGTGGCGCTCATGCCGAAAAGCATGGCGTGAGCGCTCAGCCCTCCGCCGCGCGGGTCCAGGTCCGGATCAGCAGCTCTACGGCGTCGACCACGACGTCGTCCTGGATCTCACCGGGGAAGAGCAGGCGCTGGATGAGCAGGCCGTCCTCCAGCGCGTGCAGGATCAGCGCCAGGAAGGCCGGATCTGCGGGCGGGTTCTTCCCGGCGAAGATCCGTTCGAGGGTGCGGGTGTGCGCGTCGCGGGCGATCGTCTCGCGCTCGGCGAGCCGCGGCCGGATCTCCTCGTTGCGCAGCGCGTAGAGCATCAGTTCGGTCCGCAAGGCGAGCCACCCGGTCAGGTTCTCGGCCCGCGCGCGGTTCCATTCGCGGACGGCCTCCCACGGGTTCTCGCTCTTCTGGAGGGCCGTGACCTCCTCCAGTTCGCGCAGCGTCCGCCGCTTCAGCAACTCGCCGACCAGCTGGTGCTTGTCCTCGAAGTTCCCGTAGAAGGCACCCCTGGTGTAGCCGGCGCGCTCGGCGATCTGCTCCACCGACGCGCCGTTCACGCCGCGTTCGGCGAACAGCTCGGCGGCGGCGTCGAGGAGCCGTTCCCGGGTCTGCGCGCGGCTCTGTTCCCTGGTCAGACGCATGTGCCGAATATACATTAGTGCATCCAAATACAGAGTTGTATCTTAACGGCCATGTGGACGAAGAGCGCGACCGAGCTGGCCGCCGCCGTGCGGTCCGGAGAGCTGGGGGCCGCCGAGGTCATCCGCGCTCACCTCGACCGCATCGCCGAGGTCAACCCCGCGGTCAACGCCGTCACCAGGACCTTGGAGCGCGAGGCGCTGGCCGCGGCCGAAGACATCGACCGGCGCAGGGCGGCCGGAGAACAGCTCGGCGAACTGGCCGGGGTTCCCTTGACCGTGAAGGAGAACATCGACGTCCGAGGCTCCGCGACGACGCACGGCGTGCCCCATTTCGAGCACGCGATCGCGGAGGCGGACGCGCCGCAAGTGCGGCGGCTGCGCGAGGCCGACGCGATCCCGATCGGCCGCGCGAACATGCCTGACCTGACTCTCGGCGGCAATGCCACGACCAGCCAGCTCTTCGGCACGACGGTGAACCCGTGGGACAGCACCAAAACCCCGGGTGGGACCAGCGGCGGGGACGGCGCGGCCGTCGCCTCGGGCATGGCCGCGCTCGGGCTGGGCAACGACTCCGGCGGCTCGATCCGGCTCCCGGCGATGTGCTGCGGCGTCGCGGGGTTGAAGGCGAGCCACGGGCGCCTACCGTCCGATCACCGGGTCGCCGGGACCGAACCGACGCTGGCCTCGCAACTGCTGCCGGTGGACGGGCCGATCGCCCGCACCGTCGCTGACCTCCGTGCCGCTTTTCGCGTCCTGGCCGGGACCGATCCGAACGACCCGCTCGCCCTCCCCGTGCCGTTGGACGGACCGCCGTTGGAGGCGCCGATCAGGGTCGGTGTGGTGGCGAACCCTGGCGGATTCGGTGTGCACCAAGGCATTCGGGCCGAGGTCGAGCGAGCCGCCGCCACGCTGAGCGATGCCGGGTACGCGGTCGAGGAGGCCGAGCTGCCGCGCTACCCGGACGCCCTGGCCGCCTACGGGAAGTTGATCAGCACGGAGTTCACGCTGTCGTGGCCGCGCATCCGGCCGCTGCTGACCGAGGAGAGCGCCCGGCACCTGGAGCTGTCCTTCGAACGCATGCCGCCGTGTTCCCTGGCCGACTACGTGAGCGTCATCGGCGAGCGGCACGGAATAGTCCGGGACTGGATGCGGTTCCAGCAGCGGTACCCGCTGGTGGTCGGCCCGGTCTGCACACAGCCGATCGGTCCCGCTCGCCCGCGGGTGCTCGGCCCGGAGGAACACATGCGTGCGACGTTGTCGATCAGCCTGAACACCGCGACCTCGCTCGTCGGCGTGCCCGCGGTGGCGGTGCCGACCGGAGTCGTGGACGGTGTGCCGATGGGGGTCCAGGTGATCGGCGCGCGCTTCCGCGAGGACCTGTGCCTGTCGGCGGCCGAGGTGATCGAACGGCGGTTCGGCACCTTCACCCCCGTGACGCCAGGCTGGAAAGGCGAGCAAGCGTGGACCAGGTGACCGCGATCCGGTACGTCACACCGCTGCGCGAGGGCGGGTCGCTGCCGGGGATCATGGAGGCCGACGACCTCGGCACCTACGTGGTGAAGTTCCGCGGCGCGGGCCAGGGCCGCAAGGTGCTCGTCGCCGAGGTGGTCAGCGCGCGCATCGCCCGCGCGCTGGGCCTGCCGGTGCCGGAGCTCGTCACCGTCGAGCTCGACCCGGTGCTCGCCACCAGCGAACCCGACCAGGACATCCAGGACCTGCTGCGCGCCAGCGGCGGCCTCAACCTGGGCATGGACTACCTGCCCGGCGCGCTGGACTTCAACCCCACGGCGTTCTCGGTCGACTCGGAGTTCGCCGGGCGGGTGGTGTGGTTCGACGGCCTCATCGGCAACGTCGACCGGTCCTGGCGCAACCCCAACATGCTGTCCTGGCACGGAAAACCGCACCTGATCGACCACGGCTCGGCGCTGACCTTCCACCACAACTGGCCGCGCCGGGAGGCGTGGGTGGCGAAGCCGTACGACGCGAGCGACCACGTGTTGATCGACTTCGCGCCAGATGTGGCCGCCGCCGACGCCGCGCTCGCCCCGCTGGTCACCCGCGAGCTGCTGGAGGCCGCCCTGGCCCATGTCCCGGACGCCTGGCTGGCGGAAGAGCCCGGCTTCGGTGACACCGCGGAGCTGCGCGCGGCGTACGTCGACCAGCTCGCCGCGCGCGCCGCGGCGAGCACCGCGTGGCTGCCCGACCCGACGATCAGGAAGGATCGGACCCCATCCAAGGTCGGGGCGAACCGGCCGGACTGGCTGACCAAGGGCGGCGGGAAGTGACCGAGCGGCGGCACGTCTTCGAGTACGCGGTGCTCCAGGTCGTGCCGCGCGCCGAACGCGGCGAGTCGATCAACGCCGGGGTGCTGCTGTACTGCCGCAGGCTGGACTACCTCGGTTCGCGGACGCACCTGGACGTGGACCGGCTGCGCGCACTCGACCCCACGGCGGACCCCGGCGACATCGGGCGCGCGGTGCAGGCTTTCGCGGAGGTCTGCGCGGCCTCGGAACGCGCGGGCCTGGCCGCCGACGAGGAGATCGGCCGCCGGTTCCGCTGGTTGACCGCGCCGCGCAGCACGGTCGTCCGCGCGGGCCCCGTCCACACCGGACTCACCCTGGACCCCGACGCCGACGCCGACCGCCTCCTGCGCCAGCTCGTCCTCCCCGTCCACTGACACTTCACGTCCGCTGGGCACGTGCGGGTTGATGGGTACGGCACTAGCGTCAGGGGATGGCGAGCTTTCCCGCGTGGGCGAACGAAAAAGCGGTTGTTGTGCCTTACCAGGAGGTGTGGGCGGCTCGGGCGGCGGAAGAACGCGCGCGGCTCATTGAGGTGCTCGCGCCGTGGTTGGTCGAAGGCGTGGAGCACGTTGGTTCGACAGCCGTGCCAGGGCTCGCCGCGAAGCCGATCGTGGACCTCATGGCTTCGGTGCGCGATCACACCGACGACGCGGCGCACGCACCGCTGATTGACGACGGATGGCACCTAGTGCCGCCGGAGCTGGACGTGCGGCCATGGCGACGGTTCTTCATTCGCCCGGACTCCGCGGGGCTGCACCGCGTCGCGCACCTGCACGTGGTCTCCCCGGGACATCGCCGTTGGCGGGACCAGATCGCGTTTCGCGACGCACTGCGCGCCGATACGGCTTTGGCCAGCGAATACGCCGAGCTGAAGCAGCGGCTGTCGGCGGACCACGGCGCGGACCGCGAGGCGTACACGGCGGGCAAGTCCGAGTTCGTCGGGCGCGTTCTGCGAGCATGCTCTAGCGGTTATATGCCTGACGAGTTACATTAGCGCCGTGTCCACCGTCTTCGAGGTCGTCGCCGAGCCGAGCCGCCGCCGCATCCTGGACCTGCTGCTCAGCCGCCCGCACCTGGTCGGCGAGCTCAGCGAGGAGCTGGGCCTGACCCAGCCGGGCACCTCCAAGCACCTGCGGGTGCTGCGGGACGCCGGGCTGGTCCGGGTCCGCCAGGAGGCTCAACGCCGCTGGTACGAGCTGAACCCGGCGCCGCTCACCGAGCTGGACGGCTGGCTCCAGCCCTACCGGCGGCTGTGGGCCGGGCGGCTGGACGCGCTGGAGGACTACCTCGACGTGATGACCGAGCCCGAGAACGAGTGAGGAACCCATGGCCCGCAACGGCGAACTGAGCGCGGTCGACGGCCGCAACGTGCTGCGTTTCGAGCGCCCGCTGGCGCACCCGATCGCGAAGGTGTGGCGCGCGATCACCGATCCCGACCACACCAAGCACTGGTTCCCGGCCGCGATGAACACCGAGCTCAAGCAGGGCGCCACGATCCTCTTCGTCTTCGAGGGCGATGACGGCGCGCCCACCAAGGGCACGATCACCGACTTCGAGCCGCCACACCTGTTCGCCTTCACGTGGGAAGGCGAAGTGCTGCGGTGGGAACTGCGCGAGGACGGCGACGGCTGCGTACTCGTGTTCACCCACGTCTTCGACGACCGCGCGGGCGCCGCGAGCTTCGCCACCGGCTGGGAGGGCTGCTTCGTCGCGCTGGACCAGCTTCTCGCCGGTCAGGACATCACTGACGCCGCCCCGTACGGTCCGCGCCACGACGAGTACATCGGCCTGTTCGACCTGGCGCGCGGCGAACTGCGCGACACCGCGGACGGCTGGGAAGTCCGGTTCGAGCGCAACCTCACCAAGCCGCAAGCGGAAGTCTGGGACCTGCTCACCGAGTCCACCCCGGTCGGCACGCAGCCGCCCTTGCGCTTCACCAACGGCTTTGTCCCGGCCGGACCCGTTACGGCGGTCAAGGAGAACGAGCTGCTGGAGTACTCGTGGGACGGCGGCGTCGTCCGGTGGGAGCTGCGGCAGGGCTACGGCGGCGCGCGACTCGTGCTGACGCAGACCGGAACCGCGGCTCAGGCCGACCAGCGGGCGAAGGCGCTCGGAGCGTGGCACCTGCACATCGACCTGCTCGCGCAGTGGTTGCGCGGCGAGACCCCGTGCTGGCCGGAAGGACGCGCCGAGGAGCTGGCGGCGGAGTACACCGAGCAATTGAATCCCGGGTGAGGGCTACACCCCTCTATCGACATCTTGACCAGGGAAATCGTCGGAAACCACTTACCCTCCGGCCATGACCAGCCACCCCACCACGTCCACGCTCGCGGTCGATGTCGTCGACGGCATGGAACGCGTTTCCGGCGCATATCCCGGATATCGCAGGGCGCACGCGCGCGGCGTGTGCTTCGACGCCACTTTCACGCCGAGCGGTGACGCGGCGGGGCTGACCACCGCGGCCCACCTCCAGCACGAGCGGGTGCCCGCGACCGTGCGCTTCTCCAACTCCAACGGCAGCCCGCACACCCTGGACGGCGCGCGGGCCGGGCGCGGTATGGCGGTGAAGTTCCACCTGCCGGACGGCACGGCGACGGACGTGGTCGCGGTGAACCTCCCGGTGTTCCTCGCCTCGACGCCGGAGAACTTCCTGAACCTGTTGGGAGCACTGGAAAAGGACCCTGTCACCGGAACGACCGACCCCGCTCGGGTCGCCGCGTACATCCAGCGGAATCCCGAAGCGGCCGCGGGTTTCCAAGCGGTGGCGACGATGCCGATCCCGGTCAGCTACGGAACGGCCCGCTACTGGGCCATCCACGCGTTCGAGTGGACGAACGCAGCGGGGCTTCGCCGGTTCGTGCGCTACCGCTGGGAACCCGGCACCGGCGTCCACGATCTGTCCGAAGTGGACGGTACGGCTCAGGAACCCGAGTACCTGACCGGAGAACTGGTGCGGCGCCTGGCGGACGGCCCGGTCGGCTTCACCCTGCGCGTGCAGCTGGCCGAGCCGGGCGATCCGACCGACGACGCCACCAAGGAGTGGCCCGCGGACCGCGAGGAGATCGTCGCGGGACACCTGGAGATCACCGCGCCCGTGGCCGACCAGGAGCACTGGGCGGCGGAGATCTTCGACCCGACCCGGATCACCGACGGCATCGCGCTCTCCGCGGACCCGATCCTGGCGTTCCGCCACGACGCGTACGCGGTCTCCTACGACCGCCGCTCCCACAACACCTGACGCGATCCACCAACCTCGGTTCACGCCGCAGTTAGGGTGTCTTCAAGTACCACGCACCTCCACCCCGAGCGTCTTCAACCGCACCACACCCCAGCGCGCCTCCGGGGTTTGTCGTCGTTAAAGACCGCTGGGGCGGGGGTGCGGTGTACTTGAAGACCGGCGGACTACCTGGCACATGTTCAGGCGCGCGAGGTGTGTGGTGCGAGCCTCGATCGGTCGGCCTGGGAGTGGGGATTTGCGTGCGGATGGTCGCTGGCGGCGTGATGGGGTCGGCCTTGGAGGGGAGGAGTTGGGTGGGGGGCGTTGGCAGTGCGAACGGGGTCAGCCGCCGCAGCCTCCGCAGCCGCCACCGCCGCAGCCGCCTCCACTGCCGCTGCAACTGCTGCCGCTGTCACCGCCGCTCCCGCCGCTGTCCGCGCCGCCGCTGCCGGACACCGGCGGCGGGGTGTAGGTGAGCGCGTCCTGGATCTGCGCGTCCGGGTAGACCGCCAGGCCACCGAAGAGGACGGCTCCGGCGGCGAAGCCGAACGTGGAAACGCCGACCAGGTCCGGCTCGTCCGCGTTGTGGTCGTGGCGGTTGCGGGCCTCGGCGGCCACCCGGTCGCCGAGCACGGTGCGCTTGCCCGCCCGAGCGCGCGCGGACGCCTTCCTCGCGACGAGCGCGGCGATCCCCGCGATCACCACGAGCGGGATCAGGAAACCGACCGGGCGCGCCGCCGATACCCCGTCCACGAGCCGGAGCACTCCAACGGCACCGACCACGAGGAACAGCGTGGAGACCCACCGCAACCGGGACCGGACCACCGCGGCGGGCACCAACAGGCCCCGGTCGGCGAGGTCGTCGGCGATCGCGTCGCAGGCTGCAGAGCTCGTCGCCCGTTCCACGACGGTTCGCGCCCGCACGGTGTTCGCCTTGTCCAGCACGGCGTTCTCCAGCGCGTCCGAGGTGGCTCCGCCGGAAGTACGGCTCACCAGCCCGGTGCTGGCGATGCGCAGCCGCCCGTCCGCCAGCAACGTTGCCAAGGCGGTTTCGGTCGCGCGGCGCGCACCACTGACCAGGAAGGCCAGGTGGTACGGCGGCGGGATCAGCGCGCCCGCCTGCGCGCCGTGATCACCGGCCCGCCGCTGACGTCGGGCCCAGACGCCGTTCAGCAGCAGCACACCCACGATCAGCGCGCTGTACCAGGCGAGAAACGCCGGGCCGGAGATCCCCCACGGTTCGGTCACGGTCAGCCACCCCCAGGAGTCGACGGACTCCGGGCGAGGCTAACCCGTGACGAGCCGTTCCGGTGCCGCCGTGTCCGAGCTGTGTCGGGAATCGTGCTGTAGCAACACGTTCTCGATGAGCTCGACGAGAACGCCCTTCACCGAGGCCCGCTTCCGCGCGTCGCAGTGCACGATCGTGGTGTCCGCGGAGACGCCGAGCGCCTCGCGCACCTCCTCCGTCTCGAACCGGTCGGCCCCCTGGAAGGTGTTGACCGCGACGACGAACGGCATCCCCCGCTCCTCGAAGTAGTCGATCACCGGGTAGCAGTCCTCGATCCGCCTGGTGTCCACCAGCAGGATCGCGCCGAGCGCACCGTCGGACACGTCGTCCCACAGGAACGAGAAGCGCTCCTGCCCGGGCGTGCCGAACATGTACAGCACGTACGACCGGTCGAGGGTGATGCGGCCGAAGTCGAAGGCCACCGTCGTGGTGCTCTTGTCCGGCAGCACGGCGATGTCGTCGATGCCGACCGACACCTCGGTCATGGCCGCCTCGGTGGTCAGCGGCTCGATCTCGGAGATCGCCCCGATGAACGTCGTCTTCCCGACGCCGAACCCGCCGCTGACAACGATCTTGACCGGCAGCGGGCAGGCTGCCGGGACGTGCTCAGAGTGCCCGGACAAGGTCTCTGATCCTCTCGATGGCGTGACCAGAAAGGGCGGTGGACTCCTGGTGGTCCAGGAGGTCCTCGGCGATGAGGTCGGCGATGAGGATTCGCGCGACGCCGAGTGGTACGCCGATGCCGACGGCCACCTCGGCCACGGACAGCGCGCGCTCGGCGCACAGCCGGACGATGCTCAGCCGCTCGAACTCCAGCTCGGAGTCGGCGGCGGCGGGACGCGCCCGGACCAGGGTGTCCACCCGGAGCCCGCCCTGGCGCGGTTCGGTACGGCCACCGGTGACGATGAAGGGCCGGACGAAGGCGTCCCCCGCCTCGGCCGGACCGGCGGCGGCCGATCCGGGTCGGTGCGCCGTGGACCAGGCGTCGCGTGAGCGCAGGCCGGGAATCATCCGGGAGTCCGGAAGTCGGGGACTGTCGGTCATAGCGCCAGCTGCCCTCGCAATTCGGTGATCAACGCCGGGGTGAGCAGATCGCCCGCCCGCTCGGCGAGCACGGCGATCTCGTATCCGATCAGGCCGATGTCGCAGTCCCGTTCCGTCAGCACGCCGATCGAACTGCCGTCGCCGATGGAGGAGACCAGCAGGAAGCCCCGCTGCATCTCGATCATGATCAGTTTGAGGCCCTCGAACTCGTACCGCCGCGCGGCACTGCGGCTCAGGCTGACCAGGCCGGAGACGATCGCGGAGAGCTGGTCGGCCTCCGTCCGGTCCAGACCGCCCGAGGTGGCCAGCAGCAGCCCGTCCGAGGAGACCGCGACCGCGTCCCGCACGGCGTCCGTGCTGCGGACGAAGTTGGCCAGCAACCAGTTGAACGTCTCAGGGGTTGTGTTCAGCTCGGCCGTCACCTGGGATCCTCTGCATTCTGGTGTGACACGGTGTGCGGACCGGCCTGGTCCTCCGATGAGCCGCGGAACGCGCTCTCACCACGCTTGTGACCGCCCCGGAAGTCCGAGAGCATGCTGCGCACCTCGGCGGGCGTGCGGTCGGCGACCGGCGGTTTCGACACCGCGCGCACGCTCCGGTTCTGGCTCGTCGCCTGGTCGCGGGGGACGCGCTTGAGCAGTCCGTTGCGCGTGCGCTCCCCGCTGGGGCGCTGGTGCTGGGTGACGTTGTCGGGAGCCGGTTCGGCCTCCAGCACCGCGACCGGCGCGGGGGCCGGTGCGGCGGCGGGCGGCTTGGGCTGCGGCGGCGCGGAGATCGCATGGGCCCTGCGGACCAGCTCGGGCTCGTCGTCGGCATCCGTCCGCGTCGCCGGTCCGGCCACCAGGAGGGACGCGGGCAGCGCGATCCGCGCGGTCACCCCGCTCGCCGGGGACTCGGCCAGGCCCACCTGCACACCGAGGCGCTTGGCGAGCTGGCCGACCACGTAGTGGCCGAGGAACCGGGTCGGGGCGACCAGGAAGTTCTCCTCGCCGTCGAGCCTGGAGTTGGCCTTGGCGATCGCCTCCGCCGTCATGCCGATGCCGTGGTCGATCACGGCCAGCGCGTAGCCGGAGGGCACGCGGCGGCCGTAGATCTCGACCTCCACCTCCGGCGGCGAGAAGGACAGCCCGTTCTCGATCAGCTCGGCCAGCATGTGCGCGATCTCCGCGGCCACCGCGCCCGCGACCAGCTGGTCGTCGATCCGCCGGAACACCACCCGGTGGTAGTCCTCGACCTCGGCCAGCGCCGCGCGGATGACGTCGACCACCGGGAGCGGTTCGGTCCACTGCCGGGGGCTGGTGGTGCCCGCGAGGACCAGCAGGCTCTCCGCGTTGCGGCGCATGCGGGTGGCGAGGTGGTCCAGCTGGAAGAGGTTGGCCAGCACGGCCGGGTCCAGCTCTTCCTGTTCCAGGTCGGTGATGAACGCGAGCTGGCGGCGCAGCAGGTTCTGGTTGCGGCGGCCCAGGTTCGCCATTGACTCGCTGGTGTTGCGGCGCAGCACGGTCTGCTCGTTGGCCAGCGCGAAGGCGGTGGACTGCACCCGGTCCAGCGCGCGGGTCACCGAGTGGATCTCCGCACCCGCGCCCGCAGGCGCGCGCATCGGCTCCGGCGGTGGTGGCCGCTCGTGCTCCCGCGCGGTCTGCAGCGCGGCGACGGCCTCCGGCAGCCGCCTGGTCGCGATGTCCTCCGCGTCCTCGGCGAGCACGGCCAGCGGGCCGATGATGGAGCGGTTGGTGTCGATGAACAGCCACAACAGCAGCGCTACCACCAGCAGCACCAGGAGCACGACGACGACCAGTTCCGTGGTGGCGTCGCTCTGCAGCGCGTCGGCGCGCTGCTGGATGTCGTCGGCGACGCTCTGCAGCACGCCCTGGAGCTCGTCGATGTAGGCGGTCGTCCAGTCGTGGTGCGCGCGGGAGTTGACCCGCTCGGGCAGCACGCCGCCGCCCGAGGCGACCGCGATCCGTTGCGCCCTCGCGATGTCCGCGGCGATCTTCGTGCTCTGCGCGCGGTCCAGCCGCTGCCGCTGCTCCGGCGTGGCCTGCCGGGCGAACTCGGCGAAGGCGGCCTGCTTGTTGGCGATGATGTCGAGGAGGGTGACGTACTCGTCGTCCCGGAACCGGTTGCCGGAGGAGTTGAAGATGCCGTTGAGGAACGACCGCTGCTGCCCCATCCGTTCCTTGGCGGTGGCCAGGGAGCGCAGGGCGAACAGGCCGTACTGCAGTTCCCGGTCGTTGACCAGGTTGAAGTCGAGGTAGCCCTGGTTCAGCGAGGCGATGCGCTCGGTGAAGTAGTCGTGGCTGGCGTTGAAGCCGATCGACTTCGAGTCGATCTTGGTGCGGGTAGCCGGGAGGTCGCTGAGCCGGTCGAGCATCGGCCGCACCGCCGCCGCGGTGTCCACGGGCACCCGGCCGAGGAGCTGGAGGACCTCGCGCTGCGCCGCGTCCGTGCGGGCCCGGTACTCCTGGAACAGCTGGCCGAACTCGTAGTGGCCGGAGAGGAACACACTGCTGAGGCCGCGTTCGCGCTGGACCTCGTGCACCAGCCGCTGCACGGTGATCTCGGTGGTCACCGAGTCGGAGGTGGCGCGGGCGGCGACGTCGCGCCCGATGACGGAGAAGACCTCGACGCCCAGCACGACGACCACGACCGTGAGGCAGAGCACGAGGATGCGCAGCAGCCTGCCGCGGATCGTGCCCGCCGGATGGGTCTCGCTCGGCGGCGCGGTCACCTGTCTTGGACCGTCCTCGGAACCGGACGATGATCGGTGACCTGCGCTCACATGGACCTCCACCGGGCCTGGGGGCTTCATTGCCGACCGCGACTCAAGCTGCACCGTGATACGGCACCCGATGACGCGGCGCAATCATCATGCGACACCGCGAACCCGGCGAAGACCGTGTCAGACCCCTGTGCTAGCAACGCGAACTATCCTCAGTGGACGCACCTTGAGCAGGGACGACACCGGAGAGTCCACAAAGGCCGGTCCGGTTGGCGCCGCCCAAAACCTCACCCTTTTGAGCGAGCTGGCCGGTCGAACGGACGTTTCGGCTCAGCGCATCTTGAAGATCTTCACCGGCTTCGCGGGCGCGCCGTCGAGCGGGTCGGTCGGCCCGGGGATGATCCCGTTGGCCACGATGCGGTCCAGGACGTGCATGCCCTTGGTGACCTTGCCCAGTACGGTGTACGCGGGCTTGATGTTGGCGAAGCTGTGCACGATGAAGATCTGCGAGCCGTTGGTGTCCGGCCCGAAGTTGCCCATCGCCACGGTCCCGCGCGGATAGGTCTCCTTGCCGGTGACCTCGTCGTCGAACTTGTAGCCCGGGCCGCCCTTCTCGGCGGCGTAGACGTCGCCGCACTGCAATACGCCCAGCCGCGCGGAGTTGGTCAGCCTCCAGCACTGCGTCTTGTCGTAGAACCGCTGCCGCGCAAGAGAAAGCAGGTTGTGCACCGCGCACGGTGCGTTGCGGCGGTCCAGCCTGAGCTCGACGGCGCCGTAGTTGGTCTTGATCGTCACGTCGACGGTGCCGCGCGCCTTCGCGATCGGGTGCGGAGCGCGGACCGGCTTCGCGGCGGGGTCGTCCGGGGTCGGGGTGAACACGCACCGGGCGAAGACCGGAGCCGCCTGCGCGGGGACCGCGACGGCCAGGGAGGTGAGCAGGGCGGCGACGACTGCGACTGACCAGCGCTTCCTCATGCCGGTCAACCTAACGAGCCCGGCCGGGCGGGGGAAGGCTGCCGAACGGCGCAGCTTTCTCCGCAATCCCGGAAATATTGATCGCGCAATCAGTTAAGGGGGCGACCGGAGGACGGTAATGACATCCGTTTGGATGCATGCACACCCATGGAGGGCACCCTACAATCGGGGCGTTCTGCAGCCCTGCGCAGCGAGAAAGAACGCCCGAAATCACCTGCTACCGCCATATAGGTGACACCCTTCCCCCATGCCTTAAATGCAGCGGAGGTATTTCCATGTTGAGAACCGCGACGGTCGCCGGTGTGCTGTTATCCCTGCTGGCGGTGCCCTCACCGGCACTGGCCGACGACTCGCCGCCTCCGCCCGGAAAGATCACCGTCGACGTGGTCAGCGTCAACGGCTCCGGCTGCCCGGCGGGCACCACCGCGGTGGCGGTCAACCACGACAACACCGCGTTCACCGTGACCTACAGCCGGTACCTCGCCCAGGCGGGCGGGACCGCCGACCCCACCGAGATGCGGAAGAACTGCCAGCTCAACCTGCGGGTGAACGTGCCGCACGGCTTCACCTACGCGGTGGCGCAGGCGGACTACCGCGGCTACGCCAACCTGGCGGGCGGCGCGACCGGCATCGAGCAGGCCAACTACTACTTCACCGGCACCTCGCCGACCGCGCACGTCCGGCACACCTTCCGCGGCCCGCTCAACGACAACTGGCAGGCCACCGACAAGACGGCGATCGCCGATCTGGTCTACGCCCCCTGCGGCGAACAGCGCAATCTCAACGTCAACAGCGAGCTGCGGGTGAACAAGGGCGGCTCGGGGGCGCACAGCTTCATGTCGATGGACTCCACCGACGGTAGCGTCAACACTATTTATCACTTCGCTTGGAAGAAGTGCGACTAGCTTCCCCGCGAAACGCGCACCGGGCGCGACACTTCCTTCGGGAGTGTCGCGCCCGGTTTTTCTTCACCCCGACAAAGAAACAACGTTTGCATTCGGCTATTCTTGACGGGTGACGAACCCCGCGCACGCTGCTGTCCTCTACTAGCTCCGGCGAGCCAGTTCCCCCCACGCGCCACCGTGCCCACCGAGGCCGGGGGCGCGTGTTCAGGCATCGCCGAGCACAGCAGCGGAAACGGACTCGTGACAACTCCAGCACTCCAGCTCGTCTCGTGGACCGAGGCGGGCCAGCCCCGGACTGCCCACTGGCGGTCCGCGAACGGCGCATTCCCACCGGCCTCCGTGGTCGCGGTGGACGACACGATCTCGGCCGACCAGGCATATCGGCTGGCCACCGACGGCGTGGCCATGTTGTGGCGTGGCGACTTCCAGAACGCGCGGCAGTTGCTTCGCGCTCTGGGCGGACGCATCCCCACAACGCCTGCTCCGACGTTCCAAGCCCACCGTCAGCATCAAGCACGTCGCGCTCGCGTACTCGCGATGGTCTTGGTGCTGTTGGACTCTGACTACGTGCTGGACCTACGGCGCGCACCAGACGTTCGTCAGGCGTGCACCGAAGTTCACGGACAGGCGAAGACTCCGTCCGTAATGCCGCTACGCGAACTTCTCGGTGTCGTAGGCGCACACGAGTGGCGTAGGAGCGGCGTGCGCGTCCCGGAGCTCGACGCGCGGATTCGGCCGCACTACGGCGTTTTCTCGCCAGTACGGGGCGAGTACGTGCGGCTCGTCGCCGAAGCACCTCTACCCACGCGCACGTTGGCCTTCGACATCGGAACCGGCACGGGTGTACTCGCCGCCGTGCTGGCGCGCCGTGGCGTTGAGCGCGTTGTCGCCACCGACCAGGACATGCGGGCCGTGGCGTGCGCGCGAGAGAACTTGGCCGCGCTCGGCTATGAGGACCGCACTGAGGTACAGCGCGTCGATCTCTTCCCGCGCGGCCGTGCTCCTCTGGTGGTGTGCAATCCACCGTGGCTCCCCGCACGGCCGACTTCTCCGTTGGAGCGCGCGGTGTACGACCCGGGCAGCCGAATGCTCTACGGCTTCCTCGACCGTCTTGGCAGACACCTCACACACGGTGGTGAAGGCTGGCTGATTCTTTCGGATCTCGCCGAACGCCTGGGACTGCGTGCACGCGCGGATCTGCTGGCTGCCTTCGATCGCACGGGCTTGGAGGTCGTAGGACGCTCAACGACCACGCCGCAGCACCCTCGGGCGTTCTCACCGGAGACGCCGTTTCACATGGCACGCGCTGCCGAGATAACTACGCTGTGGCGCGTTCGTGTGAGAGCGGACACACAACGTCCCGCGAGACCTGAGGGTCCTTAAGGGCATGAGCAGATCCCCACTTGCCCGCCTGGACACGTGTTCCCGTAGGGCCTATCGCTGGTTCCTGACGGGAGCAGGTGCGGTGCTGGTGGGCGTTCTGTGCTGGCGACTCCTGGGAAGCCACAGGTTCTACATCGACCTGGAGGTCTACCGCTTCGGTGTGCAGACCCTGTGGAACGGCGGGGACTTGTACGGCCCGATGCCCCCGACTTCGGCCGGTATCGCGTTGCCGTTCATCTACCCGCCGTTCTCCACTGTGGTCTTCGCACCGTTCACGTTGGTGCCTAAGGGAATCGCGGTCATCGCGGCTCTCGTGCTATCGCTTGTCGCCATCGCGGTGACACTGCACCTGGTGTTCGGCCGCGTGCTGCCGGAAGCTGTGTTGCCGGAGAAAGCGATGCGGCGAAGGACCACGCTCACCGCGCTCGTGCTGCCGTTGACGCTCGCCTTGGAGCCGGTGCGCGCGACGATCGAGTTCGGTCAGGTCAACCTGTGGCTGATGGGCCTCGTCGCAGTCGACTGCCTGGCCCGGAAACCACGATGGCCGCGCGGGATGCTGATCGGCATCGCGGCGGCCATCAAGGTGACGCCTGGCGGCTTTATCCTGTTCTTCTTGCTGCGTAAGGACTTTCGAGCTGCTGTGACCACAGTGGTCACGATCGTGGCCACGGCTGCGATCGGCTTCGTGGTGGCTCCGGCGGCATCCGTCCGCTACTGGTCCGACATCGTGCTCGGTGCGTCCGGTCTGAGCGGATCGGCCTTCGCCACCAACCAGACCATCGCTGGCGAGCTGTCGCGGCTCGAAGCGGGACCAGTGCTCACGGCGGCGGTGTGGTGCGTGCTGTTGCCCGCGGTGCTCGCGGCGCTGGTCGTCGTCATCCGTCGCGTCGGCCCGGCTCAGGCGTTGGTGGCCAACGCGGGCGGCGTGCTCGTGTTGTCACCGATCTCGTGGTCCCACCACTGGGTGTGGATCGTGCCCGCGCTCGTGGTTCTGGTGGCGCAGGCACGATCCTGCCTGGCGCTGGTGCCCGTCTTCGTGGTGGGACCGCATTCCCTGCTCCCCGCGGGCGGGCACCGCGAAGCCACCTGGACCTGGTGGCAGCACCTGGTCGGCAACGCCTACCTGCTCATCGCGCTGCTGGCCCTGTTCTGGACCGCGGCGCGGCTCAGCCCATGCTCTTCGCGCCGTCGATCGACTCTCGGATGATGTCCGCGTGCCCGGCGTGCTGGGCGGTCTCCGCGATGATGTGCATGAGCACGCGCCGCGCGGTCCACTTCGCGCCGGGCTCGAACCACGGCGCCACCGGCAGCTCGTGCGCGAGGTCGAGGTCGGGGAGCGTCGCGACCAGCTCGTTCGTCGTTCGGGCGACCTCGTCGTAGCGGGCGAGCAGGTTCTCCACGGTCTGGTCGCCGACCTTGCGGAACCCGTCCGCCCAGTCCTCCCCGGAGTCGTCCCCGGTCATCATGTGCTCGGCCCCGCCGAGCACGAACCGGATCCACCCCTTCTCGACGTTCATGACGTGCTTGATGAGCCCGCCGATGGTCAGCTCGCTCACCGTGCTGCGGTGCCACGCCTGGTCCTCGGTGAGGTCCCGGGCGGTGTTGCGCAGGAAGAACCGGTTCTTGTCCAGCATCGCCACCAGGTCAGCGCGCTCGCCGGTCAGGGTGGTGGTCTCGGTGCTCGTCATGACGTCGTCCTTACTCGGTCCGTTGCTGTTGAGACCAAGGTAGAACCCGTAGCGGACAACTTCGGTCCTAAAGGCGAAAACCCGCGTCCACCAATCTCAGCGCTTCCCTGACGATCAGCTCGGGTTGCTGCAACGGCACCAGGTGATCGGCGCGTTCGGCCACGACGTGCCGCCCTTGCGGGAACCGCTCCGCGAACCGCCGATGCGCCGCGATGAGCACCGGCCGCGGCGGACGCTCAGCCCGCCCGCACCGGCCCGCCGAGATCACGGTGACAGGGATGTCGGGCAGCTCCGTCCCCGCCATCAGCTCCCGAAGGCCCGCCGCCATCGCGAGCACTTCCTCGGCACCCGTCCGGAGTGCGCGGGAGTTGACCTCCTCCGAGATCAGTTCAGCGGCCATCTCCGGCGGGAAGTTCTTGTGCAGCACCTTCATCAGCAGCGGTCGGAGAACACCGGCGAAGGCGGCGCCGAGCGTGTACCCGGTGGCGACCGCACGGGCTCGGGCTCGATCGTGGTAGTCCTCGATCCCCTCTTCCACCTGGTCCACGAGCACCAGTCCGGCGACCATTCCCGGCTGGCGCTGCGCTACCCAGCGCGCGAGCACACCACCGAGGCTGTGTCCTACTAGGACAAAGCGCGTGTCGTGATCGGCGCACAGCACGTCTTCGAGGTCCGTGGCCATGCGGCGCAGCCCGGCGGGCGCGGGATCGCTGCGCCCCAACCCCGCGCGGTCGTAGGCGAGTGTGCGCGTGCGCACCGCGACCTCGCGCTGCACGAGCCCCCAGGTACCGCGATTCGCGCCCATTCCCGCTTCGAAAACGACGGTCGGCGAACCGGTGCCGAGCGTGACGTGGTGCAGGAGCCTGCCGTCCCGGGTTCGCGTGCGGCCGGGCTCCCCGAAAGCACTTCGCCGGAGCATGCGCCCAGTCCACCACGACACGGCCGAATGAACTCGCCGAACACGCCAGGTGGGACAGCGGAAGCACTGCTATCACTGGACAAATGGACCGAATCTCGATCGAGCTCGGCAATGTCCAGGAGACGCTGCTCAGCACTCTCTACGCGCGCGCACTGGAAACCCGGAAGCGGAACGGGATCGTTCGCGACCCCAAAGCCGACGAGATGGTGCGGCGGATCGACTACGACTTCACCAAGTTCGACGGGTCGCCCACACTCATCCCTTCGGTGCTGCGGACGCTGATCCTCGACGAGTGGGTGCGCGGCTTCCTTTCCGCGCACCCACAGGGAACCGTCGTCGAGATCGGCGCCGGGCTGAACTCCCGGTTCGAGCGCGTGGACAACGGGCGGACGCACTGGCTCGACCTGGACCTGCCGGACTCGATGGAACTGCGCAAGCGCTTCTTCACCGAATCCGACCGTCGCCGCATGGTGGCCGCCTCAGTACTGGACGACTCCTGGTACGGCGTTGTCCGAGAACTGCCACCGCCGTATTTCTTCGTCTCCGAGGGCGTTCTGCTCTACCTCCGCGAGGAGGACGTCCGGCGCGCCCTCGGTCAGCTCGCGCGCGGATTTCCCGGCTGCCGCATCGCATTCGACACCGCGGGCCGGTGGATGGTCGAGCACCAGGGCGACGAGATGTTCAGGAAGAAGATCGACGCCCAGTACGCCTGGCACTGCGACGACCCAGGAGTGGTGCAGCGCTGGGATATCGGGCTCCGCCTCGCCGAATCCCGGACGCTGCTCCAGCTCCCCCGCGGGCTCCGCTCCCGTCTGCCGCTGCTCCCCCGCATGGCGATCGCCGGGATCAGGGCGTTCTACGGCCGGAAGGCCCGCGTCTACCTGCTCAACCTGTTCGAGTCTCAGCCGTCCTTGCGGGCCAGCAACCGGTAGGTGTTGCCGCCCTTGCCACGGCGGAGGAACTGGTGGATCACCTTGTCCGCCATGAAGGCCAGCGCGATGAACGGGACGCCGACGGTCAGCACCGCCATGAAGCGGGCGCGACGCCACCAGGTCGGTTCCTTCCTGCTCCACGGCGCACGCGGATCGTTGCCGAGGTGGTTGAAGGTGATCAGCGCGGAGAGCACCAGGTCGTTGGCCTGATTGGCTTCGCCGAGGTGAACGTCCACAGTGGAGAATCCGCGGTCGGCGAGCGCGCGTTCCAGGTTGCGCCACGGGATCATGTGCTGGTGCTGCGGCTGGAACCACGGCATCCACACCCCGCGCAGAATCCTGCCGTAGCGCGATTCCGGGTTGGGCAGTTCGATCAGCAGGTAGCCACCCGCGTCGAGCACCTTGGCCGCGGCGTCCAGTTCCTCGAAGGGCTCCCGGGTGTGCTCCAGGTAGTGGTGCATGCTGATCACGTCGTACTTGCCAGCCAGGTCCTCGGTCAGGTCGGGGAACATCCCCCGGTACCCGTGCTCCACCCAGCCGCGCCGGACCGCTTCGTCGATGCCGTCGGTCATGTCCAGCCCGTGGAACGCGGTCTCGGGCCAGGTTTCCTTGGCCTGGTTGCAGAAGTGCCCGTGACCCGACCCCACGTCCAGCCAGGTCCGCGGCGTCGTGAAGGGCCGCAGCATCTCCGCGCGCGCCTTGTACCCCGCGACGTTGGAGTCGAAGGCAGCCTCGCTGAGCCCGCTCCCGTAACCGTCGTAGCAGTCGCGGTAGTAGAACTCCAGTCCCGCCAACGACAAGCGGGGGTTCTGGAACACGTGGCCGCACTCCCCGCAACGGTCGAGGACGAACTGTCCGGGCTTGTTCTGCATCACGTCGAAACCGCGCACGTGCTCGGAAAGCTCCTCGGAACCGCACCACGGGCAGGTGTGCCTGCGCGGTTCGAAGAAGCGCTTCGTGCCCTCGGCGACATCGCGCTGGTAGCTCTCACGGGTCTCGGCGAACTTCGGGTCGACCGGAACCGGCGTTCGGAGCAAGGTCGCCACCGTTCGGCCCCATCGAACCGGTCCGAGCACCAAGCGGAGCAGTGCGTGGCGGTGCAGGTCCGCCGGGCGGATCGGGCTTCCAGCGAAGATCAGGTACGGCTGGAGGCTGAACGCGACGAGGGCGCCGAGCCCCCACCACGGCGACGCGTACAGCCCGGCGATCAGCAGCGCATAACCGATCGCCGGGCTGACGAGATCCTTGCGGACGCCATAGTACTTCTCCCGCAGCACGTGAACCCGCTGTTCGACGTCTTCCGGCAGCGCGTCGAGGTCCGGGGCGACCGCGTAGTCCGTGCTGGTGCACGCCAACCGTTTCAGTTGGACGGTCAGCTCGGTCAGCTCGGCGCGGGAGAAGCCGTCCGCGCGCTCGATCCCCTCGCGCCGGGCCACGTCCTCGTCAACCAAGGTGGCGTGTCCGGCGCCGCGCGCGTGCGCGAACCGGTCGGCGACGTAGTCCTTGCTCATCCCGCCGTGCGCCAAGTCGATCGCCTGGCCCACCGACAGCCCGCGCGGCACGAGCTCCAGCACCGAGAGGCCGTGCTCCCGAGCCCACGTGCTCGCACTGTCCATTGTGTACTGATCGATGTGAACGCCTTCCGCGGTGAGGAACCGGTGCCGTTCGGCGGCGGGCGAGGCGTCGTCGCTCAGCACGGGCAGCCACGAAACCCGGCCGCGGAGCCGGAAACCGTTGAGCACCAATGCGATTGTCACGATCAGTGGAAGCGCTTCGAACAGGCTCACAGCAGTTTCTCCACGTGGTCGGCCGCCGTCACGGTTCCACCGGCGTCGGCGAAAGAGCTCTGGATCTGTTCGGCCGCAGCGCGGTACCCCGGCTGGTCGAGCACGGACAGGATGGCTTCGCGCAGCTCGGCCGGGCGCACCCGGCCGAAGTGCACCCGACGACCGACACCCGACGCCACCACCTGTTCGGCGATGATCGGCTGGTCGTCTCTGATCGGTGCGACCACCAACGGCAAACCGTTGGCCAGCGACTCGCACACGGTGTTGTGACCGCCGTGGCAGACGACGGCGGCGCTGTGCTTCAACAGGTCCAGCTGCGGCACGAACTCGCGCACGCGCACGTGGTCCGGACTGCGCTCGATGAGGCCGGGCGCCGCGGCGATGCTGACCTGCACTCGGTGGGCGAGCGGTGCGACGGCCTCGACGACGGTGTTGAGGAACCGCCCGTTGTTCTCGCGGTCGATCGTGCCCATCGAGACGAGGACGTGCTGCCGCCGCGGGTCGAGCCAGTCCCAGTCGTAGTCACCGGACTCCACCCGCTTGCCCAGCGACGGCCCGACGAAGACGCACTGGCTCGGCACGGTGGCGTTCATCCCGACGAAGCTCTCCGTGGTGTAGGCGAGCACGAGGTGCTCGGAGAACCGCAGATCGCCGAGCGCGGCGTCGTCGGAGCGGATTCCCTGCGCCCGCTGGAGCTCGTCGAGCTGGGCGCGGACCCACTCGCCGAACTTGGGGACCATCGTGAACGGGTTGGTCAGTTCGGCGGACGTGGTCGCCGAGGTGATCCACGGCAGGCGGTGCTTGCGCGCGATGAGCGCACCGGCGAGCGCCTGCTGGTCGACCACGAGCAGGTCCGCGCCGAACTCGTGCACGGCCGCCTCGACCCCGGCGATCATCCGCCCGGCCAGCGGGACGAGGAAGTCCTTCCACAGGAACTGGAACGCCGCCGGGCCGCGCAGCCCGCGCGAGCGCTCGTAGGTCTCGGTCAGCCAGGTCTCCGAACCCGGCCGCTCTGCGGGGAACAGGGTCAGTTCCGGTGGCAGCAACCGGCACGCGACCTCGGTGTGGCCGACCCACGCGACGTCGTGCCCGCGCTCCGCCAGCTCCTGCCCCAGCGCCACCGTCGGCAGGACGTGCCCGGCCAGTGGCGGCACCACGAACAGGATCCGGCTCATGACAACCACGTCCTCAGCTGCTCACGAACCTGGCCGGACGCCTGGGTGAGCATCATGTGCGACTGTCCTTCCAGGACGGTCAGCTCGAAGTGGGGGAGGTGCTTCTGCAACAGGCTCGCGTCGGGCAGGAGGTCCGACTCGCTGCCGAAGAGCGCGTGCACCGGGGCCTCGACCGCGGCGAAGCGCTCGGGGGTGAAGGGCCGCTCGGCCGCCATGTCGGCGAGCAGGCTCGTCTCGTGGAACAGGCCGAGGAACTGCTTGGTGAGGTTGTCCCACTTGCGGCCCTTGAGGTGGCGGAGCCGGTCGTCGTAGGCGCCGGTCCGCGCGATCGACAGGGTTTCCACGACCCGGTCGCCCCAGCCCTCGCTCGGCACGACCGGCTCGATCAGCAGCAGGCCCGCGGCCCGGTCGGGGTGCTCTGCCGCGTAGGCCAGCGCCAGTAACCCGCCGTAGCTGTTGCCGACCAGGTGCACCGGGCCGCGCACGTCCAACGCCGTGATCAACGCACTGAGGTCGGCGACCGAATCGTTCAGGGTGTACCCGGTCGCGGGCCGCTCGGAGCGCCCGTGCCCGCGCTGGTCGTAGCAGATGGTGTGGGCGCCGAGGTCCGCCGTCGTGGTGGCCAGCGTCAGGTAGAGGCTGGAGAGGTTGTCCACGACGAGGCCGTGCAGGAACAGCACCGTCGGCCGGTCATCGGCGGACCCCGGATCGGAGTTCGAGAGCCGCTGAACGTGGAAACGAAGGTTGTTCGCGTGAACCTCAGTCACGGGCCACGCAGCCGGAGATGTAGGTGACGAGCTCGCCCACGGTGAGCTCGGCGACTTCGGCAACCTCCTTGTCGCCGAGGAAGGCCGCGAAGTTCACCGTGTTCCCGTAGTGCTCCCGGAGTTTCGCCGAGAGGGTCACGAACTCGATGCTTTCCAGTTCGAGATCGCGGTTGAACGAGGTGTCCATGTCGATGTCGACGGCCAGGGCGTAATCCTCGCCGATGACCTCGACCAGCATGTGGCGCACCGTGGTGAGCACGGCGGATTCCGCCGCGTAATCGCCGACGACGTCCGTCAGTTCGGTGGAACTCATTCATCCTCCTTGACGTCCAGCGCACGAGAAGGACTCCCCGCCGCGCAGGGAGAGAGCAGGCGGTGACCGGGTTTGCCTTTGCCCCGGCAAACCGACCCGGAATGGGCTCTGGGGCCCGCTCCTCGGTCACTACCGTGCGGGAGGACGATTGATCTCGCTTGTCGGCACTCCGGCTTTCGCGCTAAATCAACCCGTTTGAATGACGTAGCAAACAGTTGGGTTTTAAGCGACCGGTCCCGGCCAGCCCGCCGCGCCGAGTTCCCGGGAGATCGCCCGCGCGGTGTCGCGGACCGCCGCGCGGACGGACTCCGCGGGCGGCCATTCGGACATCGGGACGACCACGCCGATCGCCCCGGCGGGCGCGCCGGAGGCGTCGAAGACCGGCGCGGCGGCCCCGCACTCGCCGAGCACCGCCTCCTCCCGCTCGACGGCGTAGGCGTCCACGCGCACCCGCTCCAGGTGTTCGGCCAGGTCATCCGGTTCGGTGATGGTCTCAGCGGTCATGCTGCGCAGCGGCCCGTCGCCGAGGAGCGCACGCGCACGGCCTGGCAGGTAGGCGAGCGCGGCCTTGCCGAGCGCGCAGGCGTGCGCGGGGATGACGATGCCGACCTCGGGCATCTGGCGCGAGCCGTCCGGCCGCGGCGAGTGGTGCACGACCAGCACCTCGTCCAGCATCAGGACTCCGGTCCGCACCGCGAAGCCGGTCCGGCCCGCCAGCTCGTCCGCCCACGCCGCCGCGTGCGACCGCAGCTCGAGCGTGTGCAGGTAGACGGTGCCGAGCTTGAGGACGGCGGGCCCGAGCCGGTACTGCGCCGACGCCCGGTCCTGCACCACCATGCCGTGCGCGACCAGCGTCTTCACGATGCCGTGGACCGTGGACGGCGGGAGTTCGAGCCGGGCGGAGAGCTCCGAGAGGCTGATCCGGCGGGCACCGTGCAGAACGCCGAGAACGCGGACGGCGCGGTCGACGGACTGGATCACCGCGTCCTCCCTGGCGTGAGGGCAAGGACTTTACAACACCGTCAACCGGGGCTACCGTCCGTTCATCATTTCGACATTGTCGAAATGATTTCTGACTCACGAATGCCCCACGACGGGAGAGCGATGAGCGCACGGCAGTTCGTCAACGATCCTGACGAATTCGTTTCCCAGGCGCTGGAGGGGCTCCAGCTGGCGCATCCGCACCTGGTCCAGGTCAGCACGGACCCGGCGCTGGTGGTGCGCGTCGCGAAGGACGGCGAGCCACCGAAGGTCGCACTGGTCTCCGGCGGCGGCTCCGGTCACGAACCACTGCACACCGGCTTCGTCGGACCGGGGATGCTCGACGCGGCCGTGCCGGGCGCGGTGTTCGCGAGCCCGACCGCGTACCAGGTCCGCGCGGGCATCAAGGCCGCCGACCGCGGTCGCGGGGTCCTGCTGATCGTGAAGAACTACACCGGCGACGTGCTCAACTTCTCCATCGCCGCGGAGCTCGCCCGCGAGGAGGACATCGAGGTGGAGATCGTCCTGGTCGACGACGACCTCGCGACGGACGGCGGCGACGAAGGCGGTCCGGGGCGCAGGGGAACGGCCGCGGTGGTCGCGGTGGAGAAGATCTGCGGTGCTGCCGCGGAGCGCGGCGCGTCCCTGGCGGAGCTGGCCGAACTCGGCAGGCGCGTGGTCTCGAACTCGCGCACGATGGCGCTCGCGCTCCAGGCGTGCACCCACCCCGGGCAGCAGCGCCCGTCCTTCGACCTGGCCGACGACGAGGTGGAGTTCGGGGTCGGCATTCACGGCGAGCGCGGCATCGGGCAGCGGCCTTTCGGCCCCGCGAGCGAACTCGTTCCCGCGCTTGCCAAGCCCATTATCGATGCGCTCGGCCTCGCGCGCGGCGACTCGGTGATCGCGATCGTCAATGGCCTCGGATCGACGCACGCGCTTGAGCTTTCTGTTGTGCACCGCGAGCTTTCCGCGTTCTTGGACGGCATCGGTGTGCGCATCGAGCGCGCGCTCGTCGGCTCGTACGTGACGGCGCTCGACATGCGCGGCTGCTCGATCACGTTGGTGCGCTGCGATTCCACGCTGCTCGAACTGTGGAACGCGCCGGTCCGTACGCCCGCACTCGCCTGGTGACAAGGAGCCCGAGATGACCACCCTCACCACCGAACACGCTCGTGCTTGGGCCGACCGGTTCGTCGCTGTGGGCGCCGAGCGCGACACCGAACTGACGGAGCTCGACCGCAAGGCGGGCGACGGCGACTACGGCACGAACCTCCGCTCCGCGTTGCGCAGAGCTGCGGTCAACCTGTCGGCCGGGCCCGCGTCTCCGCACGAGGTGTTCCTCGCCGTGTCGGAGGCATTCCTGAACACGGGTGGCACCAGCGGCCCGTTGTTCGGCATGTGGTTCCGGGAATTCGCCAAGGCCGCCAAGGAAAAGGACGTCACGGCCGCAGTGCTCGGGGAAGCCGCGACGAACGCTGTGGCGGTCGTGCAGCGCCTGGGCAAGGCGGAGGTCGGCCACAAGACGATGGTGGACGCGATGGTTCCCGCCGCCGAAGCCCTCACCGCCGCGGCCGCGCGCGGAGCCGGCGTCTCCGACGCCCTGGCCGAAGCCGCGTCCGCCGCGCACGCGGGCGCCGCCTCGACGGAGAAGCTGCTCGCCAAACGCGGGCGCGCGAGCTACGTCGGAGAACACGCGCGCGGCGTAATCGACCCGGGAGCCCTAACGGTCGCCTACTTCTTCGACGCCGCCGCACCCCCTCGCAACTGACCCTCCACATCTCAGCCGCAGTTGGGGCGTCTTCAAGTACCACGCACCCCGCCGATGATCACCGCAAACCGCCCCCAACCCCCGCCGGACTCCGCCGGGGGTTGGGGGCGGTTTGAGACGTTCTGGGAGGGGGTCGGGGGTACTTGAAGACGCCCGAACCTGGGTGGCGAGGAGGGGGCGGGGATTGGGTTGAGGGGGTCGGAGTGTCGTAGGTGGGTGATAGGAAAGCTGAGTGATCTCTGACGCCGGCAACTCGTTCGACGATCTTGACGCCTATATCGCCCTGCCTCGGATCGAAGGGCTTCGGCTCGCACCGGATGGGCGCAGGCTCGTGGTGGGCGTGGCGCTGCCGGATGCGGAGAACGCCCGCTACACCAAGGCGTTGTGGGAGGTCGACCCGGACGGTCAGCGTCCGGCGCGGCGGTTGACCCGCAGTGAGCAGGGCGAGTCGGCGGTGGCGTTCGGACCCGACGGGGACCTGCTCTTCGTGTCGTCGCGGCCGCGTCCTGACAGTGGTGAGGACGCGGCCAAGACGGCGCTGTGGTCGCTGCCCGTGAACGGCGGCGAGGCGCGGGTGATCGCGAGTCCCGCCGGTGGTGTTCACGGTGTCGTGGTCAGCGAGAGCGGGACCGTCGTGTTCGGCTCGGACATGATGCCTTCCGCCACCGACTTCGCCTCGGACAAGGAGATCCGGTCAGCCCGGCGGAAAGCGGGCGTATCGGCGATCCTGCACGAGGAGAACCCGATCCGGTGCTGGGACCACGACCTCGGACCGGATCGCACCCGGCTCCTGGCGACCAGCCTGAACGGTGACGACGCGAAGATCACCGATGTCACCGGGCACGTCGGCCGGGCCCTGTGGGAAAGCAGCTCCTGGGACATCACTCCGGACGGCGGCACCGTGGTCGCCTCGTGGGCGGTCGCCGAGGCCGGAGGCGCACAGCGGCAGGTGCTCGTCGCGATCGACCTGGCGACCGGAGACCGGCGCACGCTCGCCGACGATGTCGCACACCAATACGGCGCACCCCGGGTGTCGCCGGACGGTGTGCACGCCGCGTTCGAGGTCAACGAGCGGTGCTCTCCGGACGGACCCGGGGACAACTGGCTGGCCGTCATCCCGGTCGCGGGCGGCGAGGTGCGCCACGTCGCGAAGAACTGGGACCGCTGGCCGCACATCGCCTGCTGGAGCCCGGATGGCGCCAGTCTGCTGGTCGTCGCCGCCGACAACGGACGCGCTCCCGTGTGGCGGGTGGACGTCGAGACCGGGGAGGCAACCCGCCTCACCACGGACGATGCCGCGTACTCCGACGTCCAGGTCTCGCCGGACGGCAAGATCTACGCGCTGCGCTCCGCAGTGGACAGCCCGCCCGCGCCGGTCCGGATCGGCGAGTCCGGCGCAGAGCCGCTGCGCGGGCCCGCCGAGGCGCTCAAGGCCAGGTACGACCTGCCGGGACGGCTGGAAGAAATCACGATCACCGCCGAGGACGGCACCCCGGTGCGCGGGTGGCTCGCGCTGCCGCACGACGCGAGCGCGGACGCGCCCGCACCGCTCGTGCTGAAGATCCACGGCGGGCCGATCATGTCGGTCAACTCCTGGTCGTGGCGGGCCAACCCGTGGGTCTACGTCGCCAAGGGATACGCCGTGCTGATGCCCGATTTCGCGCTCTCCATCGGCTACGGCCTGGACTTCGTGCGCCGCGGCTGGGGCCAGTGGGGCGGCAAGCCCTACACGGACCTGATGGAGATGACCGACGCCGCGCAGGGGCGGGCCGACGTGGACTCCTCCCGGGCGGCGGTGGTCGGCGGTTCCTTCGGCGGCTACATGGCGAACTGGGTCGCCGGGCACACCGACCGGTTCTCCGCGATCGCCAGCCATGCGTCCGTGTGGCGCCTGGACACCGCG
This sequence comes from Allokutzneria sp. A3M-2-11 16, assembly GCF_024213555.1. GTDB lineage: Bacteria > Actinomycetota > Actinomycetes > Mycobacteriales > Pseudonocardiaceae > Allokutzneria. Next base: position 733,969 of record NZ_JANAVO010000001.1, read on the forward strand.
GCCGACCTGGAATACGAGTTCCGCAGGGAAATGACGCCGGAGGTGATGGACGCCAACTCCCCGCACAACTTCGTCGACGCGATCACCACGCCGATGCTGCTGCTGCACGGTGATCGGGACTACCGCGTGCCGATCGGCGAGGCGATGCGGCTGTGGTGGGACCTCGTGGCCCGGCTGCGGGCCGAGGACGGGTCCGGTCCGCACAAGTTCCTGTACTTCCCGGACGAGAACCACTGGGTCCTGACGCCGACCCATTCGAAGATCTGGTTCTCGACGATCCTCGCGTTCTTCGACCACCACGTGCTCGGAAAGGACTGGCAGCGCCCGGACCTGCTGGGCTGACTCACGCGAAGCGGTATCTTGGCGCGCAGATCGCGGGCGACGTCGGGGAGTGCCATGGCTCGGCTCAGCAGGGCGCAAACGCAGGAGAACAACCGCGCCAAGATCCTCGCCGCGGCACGGGAGGAGTTCGCCGAACGCGGCTTTCGCGATGCCAAGATCGACGTCATCGCCGAACGCGCCGGTTTCACCAGGGGCGCGGTCTACTCCAACTTCCCCGGCAAGCGGGCGCTCTATTTCGCGGTGCTGGCCGACCTCGCGGAAAAGACCCCGGCGCCGCCGCACGCGGAGCCGGGGCTGACCGCGGGGGAAGCGCTGGGGGCGCTCGCCCGCACCTGGGTGGCGCGGCTGCCGCTGGCCGACATCGGCGAACGAGACGGTTCAGCGCGGCTGAGCATGGACCTGATGCCGGAGGTCACGGCCGAAACCCGCACGCGCCTGCCCTACGCACAACTCCAGCGGCTGAACGCGATTCTGCTCGGTCTCGCACTGGAACGCCTGGAGCCGCGTCGCGGCCGCATGGTGCGAATCGCCGAAACGGTGTTGACCACGCTGCACGGGGCAACGCAGATGGCCGCCGCCGCGCCGGGTTTCGTGGAGCCCTTCAACGTCGTCAAGGCGTGCGAGCAACTGGCGGGCGTCGATCTCGCCGATTCCTGGCCCACGCCACCGATCATCGCGCCGGTCCAGCACGTCGACGAAGCCTGGTCACCGCCTTCCGCGATCGATTCGCTGCGCATGGGGGCCGCGACCTTGGACGGGGACGGAGTCGTTGCGGTGCTTGGGTTGCACCGGCTCTCCGCGGCGGAGGAAGCCGTGCGCGCCGCCCGGGCTAACGACACGATCACCATCGCGGTCGTGACGAGCGACCCGGCCGAACTCACGCCGCTGGCCCGGCTCGCGATCGCGGAACTGTGGCACTGCCTCCGGCAGGCATTCCCAAGCCCCGCGTGGCCGAGCATCCAGCTGGTCTTCGACGCCGACCGGGAACTCGCCGCGGCCGCGGGCATGCACGCCGTCAGCGACACGACGGAGGTGGCGGTGCGGATCACCGATCACCGGATCACCGCCCGCGCAGAAGGATTCGGCGCGTGCCACGCCGCCACCTCCGTCGCTGTCGAAGCCGAAGCTGATCACTCGGCGAGGAACTCCGGCCGCACCTGACTCAGGTACTCCGCGTCGGCGACGACCTCGATCGCCACGATCCGTCCCGCCGCCACGACGAAGTCCAGGACCACCCGTGGCGTGCCATCCGGTGCCCAGACCGCGCCGACGACGCCGTCCACCAGCGCGGGCTGAGCACCCTGCGCGCGGCCGACGAACGCGTCGGCCACCGCCCCGGCACCACGGACCTCGCTTGCCAGTGGCGGAGCGCCTTGTTCTTGGGCCGCAACGGAAAGCGCGACGGCGATCTCGTCAGCGCGGAGCACGACGTCCGGATCGAGCACGGCGAGCAGCGCTTGGAAGTCGCCGTTGCGGGAGGCCGCGAGGAACGCCTCGACGACCTCCCGCTGCCGCGCCTGGTCCGCCGCACCCCCGGGCGCGGAGCCGCGCACCCGCCTGCGCGCGCGGCTCGCCAACTGCCTCGCCGCGGCGGGACTGCGGCCGACGATCAGCGCGATCTCCTCGAACGGCACGCCGAACAGGTCGTGCAGGACGAACGCGAGCCGCTCCGCGGGTGCGAGGGTGTCCAGCACCACGAGGAGCGCGAGGCCGACCGAATCCGCCTGGAGCGCTTGGGATTCGGGGTCGACGCGGTCGACCTGCTCCGGCACCTGTTCGCCCAGTGGCTCCTCTCGCCGTGAGGCGCGAGAACGCAGCACGTCCAAGCACACCCGACCGACAACGGTGGTGAGCCACCCGCTCAGGTTGCGCACCTCGCTCGTGTCGGTGCGGCTCAGCCGCAACCACGTCTCCTGCACGGCGTCCTCGGCCTCGGCCACGGAGCCGAGCATCCTGAACGCCACCGCGCGCAGGTGACCGCGGTTCTCCTCGAACCGCTCCGCCAGCCAGTCGTCGTCCACGCGTCACATCCTCCGCTCCTGATCGCCACAACACTGACGATCAGCAGCGAGGAATTGTGACTTGCCCTGCTCAGGCCGCGTTCCGCCCCCTGCCGAGGCCGCCGGACCGACCGGCGACGACGCCGAGCGCGATCATGCCGAGGGCGAGCACGAGGTGCAGCCAGTTGTCCGCGGCGTTGAGCGGCACGAAGTTGGCGCCGCTGTCCTGGTCGATCACCAGGCCGTAGAGCCACAGGACCAGGTACACCAGCCCGCCGCCGATGAGGAACGCCTTGGCACCGGAAGCACTCCTGGCCATCGCCAGCCCGGCGACCCCGAACAGCAGGTGGACGATGTTGTGCAGGATCGACACCTGGAACACGCCGAGGAGCAGTGCCTCGGAGTGGTGGCCGGCGAACTGCAAGGTCTCGTAGTTCGTGGTCACCCCGGGGATGAACCCGAGGACGCCGACGAGCAGGAACACCACTCCGACGATCATCGCGAGTGTCTGCACGAGTGAGCGCGATCCGGTGGTCGGCACGTGAGAGGTGGACACAACTCCTCCATTGGTGCTCTCGGCAACGCCTTTGTCGCCGTGTGCCCGACGTCTACCCGCCTCGCGGCGCCGTACACGCCGTCCACCGATCGCAACCCACTCGGTACAGCAGGGCGATCACGTGAGCCGCGCGTCGCGCCACCAGCGCCGCCCGGCCTCCGGCAGCGTGGAAATCGGGTCGTAGAACTCATAACGCCTGGTCAAAGCCTCAGGATCGTTGTCCTCGATGCCGGTGCGGTAGTTCTTCGTCCAGTACGAGATCCCGCGTTCCCGGTCGTAGTCGACGACCTGGTTCACCCAGCGCTTGCCGACGTAGGGCACGTCGCAGACGATCCGCGGCGTGGCGTAGCCGGGCAGGTAGCCCAGGATCGCCCCCTGGAGCCGCAGCGCCTCGTCGACGCTGGTCCGCCAGTGCTCGGAGTTGGGGATCATGTCGCACATGTAGAAGTAGTACGGCAGGATGCTCGCTTCCCCTTGCAGCGCAAAGCAAAGGTCCAGCAACGCCTCGGGGGTGTCGTTCACCCCGCGCAGCAGCACACCCTGGTTCCGCACATCGCGGACGCCCGCGGCGATGACCGCCTGCGCGGCCTCGGCGACCAGCGGGGTCACCGACTGCACGTGGTTCGCGTGCGTGTGCACCGCCAGGTTGACCCCGCGCCGCATCGCCGTACCCGCGATGCGCGCCATGCCTTCGACGACCCGCGGCGCCAACCAGTGCTGGGGCAGGCCCACCAGCGCCTTCGACGCCAGCCTGATGTCGCGGATCGTCTCGATCTCCAGCAGCCGCATGACGAAGGACTCCAGCTGCGGCCACGGCACGTTCGCCACGTCACCCCCCGAGACGACCACGTCCCGCACGCCCGGGGTGCGCCTGAGGTAGTCGATCATCTGGTCCTGGCGGTCCACCGGCTTCAGCGACAGCTTGAGCTTGGCGACCTGCGGAGTGGAGTTGCCGACCAGGTCCATCCGGGTGCAGTGACCGCAGTACTGCGGGCAGGTCGAGATCAGTTCGGCCAGCACCTTGGTCGGGTAGCGGTGGGTCAGCCCCTCGACGACCCACATCTCCGCCTCGTGCAGCGAATCCCGGCTGGCGTGCGGGTGACTGGGCCATTCGGGGTCGCGATCGGAGAACACCGGCAGCATGTAGCGCCGGATGGGATCGGCGTAGAAAGCCTCGGTCATCTCCGGCGCACCGCTCGCGCCGGGAGCCATCGTGTTGAGCATCTGCGGTGGCAACAACATCGACATCGTCGCTGATTTCTGCTGATCAGCCGCGAGATCCTCGAAGAACCGCTCGTCGAGCAGATCCCCGGTCAGCGCGCGCAACTGCTTGATGTTGCGCACGCAATGGACGCGTTGCCATTGCGGGTCACGCCACTCCCGTTCCGTCACCTCACGCCATCCGGGAAACCGTCGCCAATCGGGCTCGGCGAGCGTTCGCCTGCGGTAGGCATACGGCTGACCATCCCCGGTGACCTGGCCTTCTGCGGGTTTGAGCACGCGCGTCATGGATTTCCTCATCGGAAGAGTGTCACTAGACAAATCACTCGACTTCCCGTCGATATTGCGAATCCTAGCGACAGCCGCGCAGTGCGGAAAGGTTCTTTCAGAATTCCTTCAGGAAGTCTTCCTACGGTAACCATTGAGCCATTGAACTGCCCGGCTGAGAAATTCCTGGGAATCCTGAAAGAAACGTGTGAAAGCTGGGAGAACCCTGGGAGAAGGCTGGGAAGAACGCAGATCGCTGCACTTGCACACAATTTTCCGAATGTGGCGAGGTCAGCACTGCCAGCCAGGGAGGTGCCGTGGGAAATATCCCGCAAACCGTGGATTCGAAATACCAGCTCCTAGAGAATGACCAGGAGGCATGCCTTCACGAGGTATTCGAGGCTCAGGCCGACAAGTCCCCCGACGCGCTCGCGGTCGTCTGCGGGGACCGGCGGCTGACGTACCTCGAGCTCGACGAACGCGCGAACCAGCTGGCACACCGCCTGCGAGCCGGGGGGATCGGCCACGGGGAGTTCGTCGCGATCTACTTCGAGCGGTCCGAACTGCCGATCGTGGCCATCCTCGCCTGCCACAAGGCGGGCGTCGCCTACGTGCCGGTGGACCCGGGCTACCCCGCGGACCGCATCGCGCACATCGTCGCGGAACTCGGCGTCGCCGCCTGCCTCTCCGAACGCGCTCTCGCCGACGCGGCCGAGGCGTACTTCGCGGGCGTTCCCGTGCTGCTGGCCGACGAAGTCGGCGACGTGTCGCCGGTGTCGCGGCTGTCCGAGCAGGAAGAACGAGTGTCGCCGTCGGCACTGGCCTACGTCATCTACACCTCCGGCACGACCGGGCGGCCCAAGGGCGTCCTGACCGAGCACCGGCACGTCACCCGCTTTGTCGCGGCCTTCAACGAGGTGTGCGCGACCGGGCCGGACGACCGGGTCTTCCAGGGGTTCTCGCTCAGCTTCGACGGCTCGGTCGAAGAGATCTGGATGGCGTTCTCCAACCAGTCGACGCTCGTCGTCCCGACCGCCGACGCGCCGCGACTGGGCCAGGAGCTCGGGAACTACCTGGCCGAACTGGGGATCACGTACTTCTCGACCGTGCCGACGTTGTTGGCGACGCTGCCAGAAGACGTGCCGAGCCTCCGGACGATCGTGCTCAGCGGTGAAGTCTGCCGACCGGAACTGGTGGCGCGGTGGGAACGTCGGGGCCTGCGCATCCTCAATGTCTACGGGCCCACCGAAGCCACTGTGAACACCACGGCCATCGAATGCCGGTCCGATCGCCCAGTGACCATCGGAACTCCGCTGCGCGGTTATCGAATCCACCTGCTTGACGAGGATCTGCGGCCGGTTCCGGAAGGTGCGGTCGGCGAGCTGTTCGTCAGCGGCGCGACGCTGGCGCGCGGGTACCACAACCAGCCCGAGCTGACGGCGCAGCGCTTCCTGTCCGCGACTGAGCTTGAATTCGGCGTGCCCGGCGAACGTTATTACCGGACCGGTGATCTGGCGCGGTGGAATGACGGGGAGCTGGAATTCCTCGGCCGCGCCGACGGTCAGGTGAAGATCCGTGGCTACCGGGTCGAACTCGCCGAGATCGAGGCTGTCCTGACCGAACACGCCCAGATCACTTCGGCGTGCGTTCGCCTCACTGAACGCGATGGCCTCCAGGTACTGGCGGCCTACGTGGTGTCCGGCGATATCGACCGCGGCGAGGTGCTCGCCTTGTTGGAGGCGAAGCTGCCTGCCTACATGGTGCCCGGATACCTGGACCGGCTACCGGAACTGCCGCGCACCACCAGCGGCAAAGTCGATCGCGGCCGGTTGCCCGATCCGATCGCTCCGCTGGTCCGCACGGCCACGGAGATCGTGGCTCCGGAGACGGACCTCGAATGCGAGATCGCCGCCGTTTTCAGTGCGGCGGTGGGAGTCGCGGAACCCTCTGCCGTCGCGGACTTCTTCTCCGAGCTCGGCGGGCATTCGTTGACCGCGGCCAAAGCCGCGACCGCTTTGCGGGAGAAGACCGACCACCCGGTCACGCTGCGGATGATCTACCAGTACCCGACGATCCGGCAGTTGGCCGTGCACCTGGAGTCCACCCGACCGGCGCCCGCGCCTTCGGCCACCACGGCCTCCAGCGCCCAGGTGTTCGCCGCGGTTCCCCGGTGGCAGCGAGCCGTGACCTACGTCGTGCAGGGCATTTCCCAGTACGCCCTGTTCGCCCCGGCGAGCATCACCACCGCGCTGATCACGCTGGCCGGGTGGTCCTGGTACGGCGGGGGAATGTCGACGTCGGCGCTGATCGGCCTCTCCGCCCTGCTGAGCGTCACCGTGTGGCCCGCGCTGCTGCTCCTGTCGGTCGTGGCGAAGTGGGTGCTCGTCGGGCGCTTCCGCGAGGGCAGCCATCCGTTGTGGGGGTGGTACTTCTGCCGGTGGTGGCTGGCGAACGCCTTCATGGCCATGAGCGGTGCGGGCGCGCTCGCGGGCACGCCGCTGCTGCCGTTGTACTACCGGTTGATGGGTGCCCGGGTAGGGGCGCGCTGCACCTTGGACACGGCGCAGTGCTCGGCGTGGGACCTCGTGTCCATCGGGGCGGACACCAGCGTCGGCGCGGACACGCAGTTGCTCGGGTACCGCGTGGAGAACGGCATGGTGCACTTCGGCCGGGTGTCGATCGGCAGCCGGTGCTACGTCGGCATGCGCTCCGCGCTCGGGCTGAACGTGGCGATGGGTGACGACTCGGCGCTGGCCGACCAGACGTTGCTGCCCGACGGTGACGTGCTCCCGGCCGGTCAGGCGGTACTGGGATCGCCTCCGCAACCCGTCGAGCTGGACCTTCCCGAGCCTGCGGCGCGCCAGTCCGCGTTTCGGCGGGCGGTGTTCGGGCTGGCCCACCTGGTGGCGCAGTCCCTGGTGCTCCTGTTGGTGGTGACGGTGCCGTCCGTGGGCGTGTTGTCGGCGTGGTGGGCGCTGTTCGCCGAGCAGGGTCTGACGGTGGGGTTGTTGGGGGCGGCCGCGCTGATTCCCGTGAGCGTGGTGCCGTACTGCGTCTACCTGGCGCTGCTGAAGCGATTGGCGTCGTGGCGGATCCGGCCCGGCGACTACTCGGTGCTGAGCGTGTCGTATCTGCGGAAGTGGTTCGCGGACAACGTGATGGACGCGAGCAAGGTCCTGTTGCAGCCGGTGTACACGACGTTGTACCTGCCGCCGTTGCTGCGGTTGATGGGCGCCAAGATCGGGCGCAGGGCAGAGATCTCGAAGGTGTGGCGCTTCTCGCCGGAACTGGTGGAGATCGGCGAGGAGAGCTTCTTCGCGGACGGCTCGATCATCGGCGGCAGGCAGTGCCACCGAGGGACCATGCGCTTGGCGGCGAACCGCATCGGGCGCCGCAGTTTCGTCGGGAACATCGCGATCCTGCCGGTGGGGACGAGCCTGGGCGACAACTGTCTGCTCGGGGTGCAGTCCATTACGCCGAACTCGTGCCGGGAGGTCGCGGACGGGACGGAATGGCTGGGCTCTCCGTCGTTCCGGCTGCCGCATCGGGTGAAGGTCGGCAACTTCGACCCCACGGTGACCTTCCAGCCGACGCGGCGGTTGTACGCGGAGCGTGCGGTGATCGACGGGTTGCGGGTCCTGATCCCCTACTTCCTGGCGTTCGGCATGCTACTGGCGGCGTCGAGCTCGTTGCTGTTGGTCAACTCGGCGTACGGCGCCACGGCGGCGCTGTTGTCCGCGCCGGTCATCGGAATCGCGACCGCGTTGCTCGGGTCCCTCGCGGTGGCCGGGTTGAAGAAGCTGGTCATGGGCACGTTCCGGCCGGAGATCAAGCCGCTGTGGTCGCGCTACGTGTGGCTCAACGAGATGGTCAACGGCGCCTTCATCTCGGTGTCGACTCCAGCGCTCACGCCGTTGCTGGGGACGCCGTGGATCGCGCCGATGTTGCGAACCCTCGGGTGCCGCATCGGCAGGCGGACCTATCTGGCCACGTTGCTGTTCTCGGAGTTCGATTTGGTGAACATCGGGAACTACGCGGCCCTCAACCGCGGCTCACTGGTGCAGAACCACTTGTTCGAGGACCGGGTCTTCAAGTCCTCCGCCCAAACGATCGGCGACGGCGCCACGCTGGGGAACATGAGCGTGGCTCTCTACGACTCGGAGGTCGGCTCTGACGTGACCGTGGGCCCGCTCTCCCTCGTAATGAAGGGCGAAACCCTGCTCGGCCCGTCCAAGTGGCACGGCATCCCCACAACCCCCATCCACCACTGAGCAATCCCCCTGAGACGGTGGTTGGGGTGTCTTCAAGTCCTACGAACCCCCACCCACCTTCACCGCTAACCGCCCCCAACCCCCTGCGGCTCCACGGGTTGGGGGCGGTTAGCGATCTGCTGGACGGGAGTTGGTGGTACTTGAAGACGGGGGTCTGACTACGGCTGGCGCGGGGTGTAGAGGGCTTCCACCTCGTCGGCGAAGTCCTTCATGATCTGCGTGCGGCGGAGCTTCAGCGAAGGCGTGATGTGTCCGCCACCGATGGTGAATTCCTCTGGTAGGACGCGGAATCGGCGCACGGCTTCGGCCGCGGACACCGCCTCGTTCCCGGCGTCGACGGCCCGCTGGACCTCCGCGAGCAGGTCCTGGTCGTCGGCGAGGTCCGCCGCGCTCGCCTCGGCCGGTTTGCCGTTGTTCTTCTTCCAGTGGGCGAGGTGCTCGTGGTCGATGGTCACCAACGCGGCGACGAACTTGCGGCCGTCGCCCACAACCACGGCCTGGCCCACGAGGGGGTGCGCGGTGATCCGGTCCTCGATGACGGCGGGGGCGACGTTCTTGCCGCCGCTGGTCACCAGGATCTCCTTCTTGCGCCCGGTGATGCTGAGGAAGCCGTCCTCGTCGAGCGAGCCCAGGTCCCCGGTCGCGAACCACTCGTCCAGCGCGGGCGCGGAGCCCCAGTACCCGGAGAAGACCAGGCTTCCCTTGACCAGGACCTCGCCGTCGTCGGAGATCCGGACCGCGGTGCCGGGGACCGGGCGGCCGACCGTCCCGGGCTTGACCGCGTCCGGTGCGTTGACGGTCGCCGCCGCGGTGGTCTCGGTCAGGCCGTAGCCCTCGAACACGGTCAGGCCGATGCCGCGGTAGAAGTGGGTGAGCCGGTGCCCGAGCGCGGCGCCTCCGGAGATCGCGTAACCGCACCGCCCGCCCAGGACGGCCCGCAGCCGCCGGTAGACCAGCCGGTCGAAGACCGCGTGCCGGATTCGCAGCGCCAGCCCGGGTTTGCCCGCCTCGGAGTACTTGATCGCGGTCTCGGCCGCCGCGTCGAAGATCCGGGCCTTGCCCGATGCCTCAGCCCGCTGCCGGGCGCTGTTGTAGATCTTCTCGAACACGTACGGCACGGACAGCACGAACGTGGGGCGGAAGGTGGCGAGGTCACCGACCACGTTCTTCACATCGGCGGTGTGGCCGAGCGTGACCCCCGCGAGCACCGCGCCGACCTGGACCATCCTGCCGAACACGTGCGCCAGCGGCAGGAAGAGCAGCGTGGACACGTCCTTGCCCTTGAACAGCGGGCTCAGCAGTTCGGAGACGTTGTCCGCTTCGGCGAAGAAGTTCGCGTGGGTGAGCACGCATCCCTTGGGGCGCCCGGTGGTCCCCGACGTGTAGATGATCGTCGCGACGTCCTTCGGCGACACGCCGCGACGGCGTTCGTCGATCTCCGCTGCCGGGACGTCTTCGCCGAGCGCCATCAGCTCGTCGACCGCGTCGATCCGCCGCACCCCTCGTAGCAGCGGCAACCCGGCGACCTTCGCCGCGTGCTCGTCGGTCTCCGCGATGACCGTCGTCGCGCCGGAGTCGGCGATGATCCACTCGATCTGCTCTCGCGAGGAGGTCGGGTAGATCGGCACGGGCACCGCCGCGGCGGCCCAGATCGCGAAGTCGAACAGCGTCCACTCGTAGCGGGTCGCCGAGAGCACAGCGACGCGCTCCCCCGCGCGGACCCCGGCCGCGACGAGCCCCTGGGCCAGCCGCTGCACCTGGTCCCGGAACTCGCTGGTGGTGACCAGCGACCAGCCCTCAGCGGCCTTGCGGCGGAAGGCGACGTGGTCCGGCGCCCGCTCGGCGTTGGCGTAGACCAGTTCGGCCAGCCCACCCGTTTCGGGGGCGGCGACGAGCGGGGCGACGGCGACCTCACGCATGCTGCGTCTCCTTCGACGCGGGGACCCGGAAATGTCATGATGGGTCACGAACATGCGGAGGAGACATGGCTCGTATCCCAGAGTTCAGCGCCGGATGTTGTGATGGGTAACAAAGAGCCGTTCCGGCTCGGCGGGCGCCCGCTGCACGAGCGGCTGACCGAGGACATGCCCGCGCTCACCGAGTCGGTGCTCGCCGCGGTGACCACGCGCGTCCCCGCCTACGGCCTGATGCCGAGCGAGGAACTGGCGGGCGATATCAACCGGGTGATCGCGCAGACGCTGAAGTCGTTCATCGGCATGGTGCGCACGAAGTCCCTCCCGGACGAGGAAGAGCTGGCGTTCATGCGGGAGTCGGCCGCGCGGCGCGCCGAGGAGGGCATCCCGATCGAGTTCGTGCTCACCGCCTACCACATCGGCGTCCAGGTGGTCTGGGAGTCGCTGACGCCGGATGTGCGCCCGGCCGAGGTGCACGACGTGATGGCGGTGAACTCGCTGGCGCTGCGCTACCTGGAGCTGATCACGCCCGCGGTGGGCGCGGGCTACCTCGACCAGCACCAGACGATCTTCGACGACGAGCGCTCGGCGCGGCACACGCTGCTGACGGCGCTGCTGGACGGGGTGCCCGCCGACGCGGCCGCGAGCCGCACCGGGTTCCGGCTGCCCCCGTGCTACCTGGTGCTGGCGCTCTCGGTGGGCAGTCACCCGGACGAGACCGAACCCGGCGTGGACCAGCTGGTCGCCGGGCGGCGCAAGCTCAGGCGGTTGCGGGCGGAGCTGGAGCGCCAGGTCCGAGGGCCGGTGCTGTCCTCGCTCACCCCGGAGGGCGGGATCGCGCTGCTGCCCCATCCGGCACCGGCCGACGAGGTGACCGCGCGCGACTGGGATCGCCTGAAGCGCCTCATCGCCGACGTGGCGCGGGCGGCCGGGGCCGAGATCACCGCAGGGGTCGCCGCGGTCGCCCCGCAGGAGGTCACCGCCGCCGCGAAGCTGGCCGACGAGATCCGTGCCGTCGCGACGGCCTCCGGCAAACCGAGCGGAACGTACCGGCTCGACGACGTGCTGCTGGAGTACCAGCTGTCCCGGCCGAGCGCCGCGCGCGACCGGCTGGCCGCGATGCTGCTTCCCTTGGAGGGCAACGAAGAGCTGTTGCAGACCTTGGAGACCTACCTGCGCCGCGGGAGTCGGCGGCCGACCGCGACGGATCTGCACGTGCACCCGAACACGGTCGACTACCGGCTCCGCCGGATCGCCGAGCTGACCGGTCTCGACCCGACCGACCTCACCGACATCGCGTTGATCAACGCCGCGCTCGCGGCCCGCGCCGCGCAGCCCTAACCGCCGATGACGGGCAGCACCGGGGTGGCGCAGCTCGGTCTCCGCGCCGTCGAGGGATCGAGGGCGTTGAGCACCACGCGCAGCGCGACGTGGTCGAAGGCCAGGGCCAGGTGATCGGCGAAGTCGTTCGCGCAGATGTCTTGCAGCACAACGTTGTTGACGTTCGCTCCGCTGAGGAACTGGGATGTGTACGGCGTGACGACCGCGTCGTATCTGGTAGCAATCGTGGTGTACCGAACACCGGGAACGGTGTCCGGCAACGAGTTGAGCTTCGTGATGAAGGCCGATCCGCGCAGTTGTTGCAGTGCGGCCGGATCCACGCTGCTGATGAAGCCGGCCAGCTTCGGGAACGCGGTCAGCAACGCCCTGATCCACGCGTCGAAGCCGAGCGCGCTCGATCCGTGGCTCGTGGGACCGAGACCAACGATGTCATGGACTTTCGGTGCTCCCCCAAGGAACTTCACGTAGTACTGAGCGAGCGTCCCGCCGAGTGAATGGCCGACCAGGTCGACCTGGCGCGCTCCGGTCTTGGCCAGGACCCGGTTCACGAAAGCAACCAGCTCCGCGCCGGACGTGGGGATGTCGCCGGTGCCTCCGATCTGCCCCAGGCGCAATCCGCCGTAGTTGAGCGCGAAGACGCAGTAGCCGTTGTTCTTCAGCAAGGGCGACAAGGTGTTCCAGTTCAGCAGCATGTTGACGTGCGTGCCGTGCAGGAGGATCACCGGTCGCTTGGCGCTCCGGCAGGACCAGTCGTTGGCTCCGGGCGGCGCCGCCCCTGGCGCACCGAGGGACGCCGCGACCGCTTTGGCGGAGTTGTAGAAGACCGGCAGCGCGGCATCGGCTCGCGCTGGCGTGGTGAGCGCGAGGCCCAGCACGAGCAGCGCGAAGAGCCTGCGCATCAACGGTTCCTGGACCCGGTGGCCGCGACGACGGCCTTGGCGAACGCGGCCATGCCCTGCGCGTTCGGGTGCAGCGGGGCCGCGATGTGCGTCGGGACGAGACCTTCGAGGTACCGGTTCTTCGGCGCCGCGCAGATGTCGTGCCCGACCGTCACCGCCGCGAAGTCGACGAACCGCATGCCACGGGCGAGCGCGTTCTCGCGCGCCTTGGAGCTGATCTTGTCCATGATGCCCTGGAGGTAGTTCGCGTCCCGCGACCACACCGGCTGAACGGGAAAGCAGCCGTTGGGGCGCACGTAGGTCCCGTAGCCGGTCACGAGGACCTTCGCGTTGGGAGCGCGGCGGCGGACCTCGTCGAGCGCGGCGCCGAACTTCGGCGCCCACGCGTCGACCGCTTCGCCGATCGTGTCCCTGCCGCCCGCCGTGAGCCGGTCCGCGCACGAGAACCCGACCGGCTCGGGCAGCAGGTTGACGCAGGAGAGCGCGTGCAGGAACAGCCCGGAGTCGTTCGCGCCGATTGTCACCGTTACCAAATCGGTCGAGGCGCTCAGCGAGTCGAGTTGGGGGGCCAGAATGCCGAACCTGCGGCTGGTGAGATCGCTCGTGGTCGCCCCGGAACAGCTCACGTCGGTCAGCCGGGCACCGAGGGACCTCGCGGCGATGGCCGGGTAGTTGTTGTTCGAGCGCAGGCACAGCAGGTTGGTGTTCTGGTTCGGGATCAACGGCCCGGCGGCCGCGGAATCGCCCAGTGCCACGTATTCCAGCGGTTCCTGCGCCGGCGCGGGCGTCGCGGTGGCGGTCACCGCCGCTCCGGTGGCAATGCAGAGGAGCCCCGCCCGGATTCGTCCGCCCAGCCTCATGCCAGCCTCCAACGCCGTTGTCGTAGTGCGTGTTCACATGGTGCGGGCTGGAAACGTGGACCGTTGTGGGAACCTCCCCAGATTCACCAACCGGTGCTTGTGACGTATCACGAAGGTGACAATGAGGCATGACCGATGCCGCGACGATCCACGCCTGGAAAGCCCTTGGCGGCCAGGAAGAACTGGCCGAGGGCGTGTCCTACGAAGGAGCACGCGACGTGCTTCCGGCTCGCCTGCCCGTCCGCGAGCTGGCGCGGGCGACCGTGGGTGTCTGCTCATTGGCGGCGGCGGAGCTGTTGGCGGCGCGCAACGGGATTCGCGTGCCGTCCGTGCACGTGCACGAGGGAGCGGTTGCCACGGCCTTCATCAGCGAGCGGCACCTCAGGATCGACGGCCGCGCAATGGTGAGCTTCGCGCCGCTGTCAGGTTTCTGGCAGACCGCGGACGGATGGGTCCGCACGCACGCGAACTACCCGCACCATCGGTCGCGGTTGCTGAGCGCGCTGGGCATCCCTGACTCCGGAGACGATGAGCAGCTGGCGAAGTCCTTGTCCGCCAAGCTGATCACGTGCCGCGCGGAGTGGGTTCAGGAGGCGGTCTACGCCGCTGGCGGCTTGGCCGTGGCGGTGTCGTCGAGCGACGTCCGCCATCCGCTCGTGGAGACCTTCGACGTTGGCGATGCGGCACGTCCCCTGCCCGCGACCTCATTGCCTGCCAACGGTGTCCGCGTTCTCGACCTGACTCGGGTCATCGCGGGGCCGGTCGCCACGCGCACGCTCGCGCTGCTCGGAGCGGATGTGCTGCGCGTGGACAGCCCGCGGCTCGCGGAGAGCGAGGATGCTCATGCGGACACGGGGATGGGCAAGCGTTCGACGCTGCTCGACCTCGCGGATCGGAGAGTCTTCGACGAGCTGTTGGACGCGGCGGACGTGGTGGTCACCGGGTATCGACCTGGGGCGCTCGACCGGCTCGGCCTCTCCGCCGAGGCGATGCGGGAACGGCGTCCGGGGTTGGTCGTGGCCCAGCTCTGCGCTTGGGGTTGGACGGGGCCTTGGGCGGAGCGGCGCGGGTTCGACAGCCTCGTCCAAGCGGCGAGCGGGATCGCAATGCTGGAAGGGCGTCCGGGGGCTTTGCCTGCCCAGGCGCTTGATCACGGCACCGGCTATCTCCTCGCCGCCGCGATCCTGCGCGCGCTCAGCGAGCGTCGTGGGAGGACGGTGCGGTTCTCGTTGGCGGGCACGGCCTCGTGGCTGATGCACGGAATCCGCCCGGCGCCGCTGGACGGCGATGAGTACTCACCCGAGCCTTGGCTGACCACCATCGCGTCGCCGTACGGGGAGCTTCGGCACGCGCTTCCGCCCGTTCACTATGACGGTTGTCCTCGGACTTGGGCCCAGGCGCCGAGGCGGTGGGGAACGGATCGCGCGCGCTTTCGCGATGCCTGAAGAGGGGAGCCGAACAGGCTCCCCTCTTCACCGCGCCGCTACCCGTTGAGTCTCTTCGCGAGCAGCTGCTTGCCCTGTTCGGCGCCCTTGCGGCTCTCGCCCTGCGCCCGGCGGAAGAACGCCGCCAGTTCCTTGTCGCCCGTGCTCTCGGCGTCGTTGGCGTAGGTCTCCATCCGCAGCGCGTTGCTCAGGCACGCCTCAACGAACCAGATGAGGTTGTAGTCCTTGTCCTTCGTCCCGGTGATCTGGCCGGCTTCGCTGATCGACACAGCTCCTCCTTCGTCGTCCGGCTCCGTATCCCGGCTACCCGGCCAGTTCCGGCTGACACCTGGTCAAACAAGTAACCAGTCGGTTACGCTTCTGCCGTGGACGAGGTGGCCGGCGCGATCGCCGATCCGGTACGGCGGGAGATCCTGACCCTGCTGCGCGACGGGCGGCTGCCCGCGGGGGAGATCGCCGACCGCTTCCCGATCAGCCGCCCGGCGGTGAGCCGCCACCTGAGGGTGCTCAGGGACAGCGGGCTCGTGCAGGACGAACTGGTTGGCAGACAACGGTTCTACACGCTCCGCACGGAACCGCTGATCCAGCTCGCCGAGTGGCTGGCGTCGCTCACGCGGCCCTCGGGCTGGGAGCACCGCCTCGACGCGCTGGAGACCGAGGTCTACCGAACCCGTCGCGAGCGGCGCGTTCAGGACCGACGAGAGGACGAAACCGCATGAACCGCACACCGACAGGCCGCCTCTTCGGCACGGACCTCGTGCTCGACCGCACGTTCCGCGCCCCCATCGACGACGTGTGGGCCAGCGTCACCGATTCGGAGCGCACCGCGCGGTGGTTCGGCCCCTGGAAGGGCGAGGCCGCCCCGGGCCGGACGATCCAGGTGCAGATGGCCTTCGAGGAACAGCAGCCGTGGTGCGATCTGCACATCGACGCGTGTTCGCCGCCGCAGAACCTGGCCGTGTCAATGAAGGACGAGGCGGGGAACTGGCGCCTGGAGCTCGCACTGTCCGAAAAGGACGGTGTGACGACGTTGCGGCTGACCCACCACCTGGAATCCGTTGAGGGTGTCGGCGAGGTCGGGCCCGGCTGGGAGTACTACCTCGACATGCTCGTCGCGGCACGCGAGGGTTCCGCCCAGCCGGACTTCACCGACTACTACCCGGCGATGAAGCCCTACTTCGAGGACCAGCGCCAGGCCGTGTCCCACAAGCCCTCAAGCACTCCGCCCACCAAGTAAACTCTGTCCCATGCCCCACACCCGCCCGTCCACCCCATCCACGGCGCGCGCGGTCTAGAGAACCCCGTTTCGTACTCATAACGGGAAAAAGAGCGCTCCAAAAACCCGTTTTGAGTACGAAACGGGATTTTGGGCTGCGCTGGCTGAGGTTGTGGGGAGGGGACGAAGGGGTGAGAGGACGGGGGTTGGGGGGCGGTTGTGGGATGTGGGCTAGGTGATGACGGGGGTGTTCTGGCACGCGGTCAGGCCCCAGCGCCCGTTCTCCTTGGTCATCACGTACAGCGGAGCGCCCTCGCTGTCGCCGGGCATCGGTTGGCCGTCGAGCGTCAGGTAGCGCTGGCGCACCTTCACCGCGGCCACGTCGGGCCGGATGAAGAGCACGTGCACGACCTCGTACGTGGCGGTCGAGTCGGTCATCGCGCCCGGGAGCACCTTGCGCGTGAACTCCGCGATGGCGTCGCGACCGAGGAGGACCTTGCCGTGGCCCGTCGTCCAGATCGCGTCCTCGCGGAACAGCGCGATGAACTCCTCCACCAGTTCGTTCTGCTGCACGCGTTCGACCTCGGCGACCACGCGCTTGATGGCCTCGATCTCCTGCTGCTCAGTTGCTGTCGTCATGGGAGCAGCCTCCAACCGGAACTCAGGTTGAGGTCAACACCAGATCCCGCGCGGCCTCGATCACAGCTTCGGGCCGGTCCGCGTGCATGGTGCTGTGCCCGGCGCCGTCGATCAGCCGGTGCTCGCCACCGAGCGAGGAGTACAGCGCCGGTTTGACCGCATTCACCTTGTGCAGCACCTCTTCGGACAGGAACAGCTTCTGCAGCGGGTCGATCCCCATCGCGGTGAGCACGATCCGCGGCACGCCGGGCATCTCGCCACCGTCGCGCAGCTCCGGGTAGAGCTTGGTCTCCAAGTTCCCGCGCTCCTCCGCGGTCTGCCGCCATGCGCGCACGTGGTAGTCGACCAGTGCAGTTCGGGCGTCGTCCGGCCATGCGGCGTAGATCGACTCGAAGAGACCGCGAAAGAACGCGACCGTCGCCTCGTCGGGCTCCGGCACGTCCAGTTCTTCGGCGTTGCCGGAGACCTCGTCCGGCATGTGCGCGGGGTAGTCCTCGTGCCCGGGATCGAGGAAGAGCAGCCCGGCGACGTCCTCCGGGAACAGCTGCGCGAACCGCCGTGAGTAGAGCCCGCCGAGGGAGTGCCCGGCCAGCACGTAGGGCCCGGGGATGTCGGCCACGCGCAGCAGCGACCGCAGCTCGGTCGCGACCTCGGCGCCGGAGCGCGGCAGCGGCGCGGGGTCGCTCCAACCGGTACCGGCGCGGTCGTAGATCACCGAGGTGGTGAACTCGGCGATCCGCAGGTGGACGTTGAGGTAGTCCAGCCCGACCATGCCCGCGCCCGGCAGGAACACCACGGCGGGCCCTCCCGTTCCCGCGCGGTCCAGGAGGAGCTGCCGCCCATCGCTGTCGTAGCGCCGCCCCACCGGCAGTGCCAGGTCCGCCATCATCGCCTCCGGCTCGATCGTTCTCAATAATGAGAAAGGTATCAAGTGTGCGAAGATCGCGCCATGGCCAAGTCCGACCTGATCATTCATCCGGTGCGGCTGCGCATCCTGCAGGCGATGTTCGACGGCCGGGAGCTGACCACCTCGCAGCTGTGCGAGCTGCTGCCGGACGTCTCGAAGGCCACCGTGTACCGCCAGGTCGCGGTGCTCGCCGAGGGCGGGCTCCTGGAGGTCGCCGACGAGCAGCGGGTGCGCGGCGCCGTGGAGCGCCGCTACCGGGCGCGGCGGGCGCGGGTGAGCATGAGCGTCGAGGACGCCGCGGAGATGTCGGTCGAGGACCACCGTCGCGGCTTCACCGCCGTGGTCACCGCGCTGCTCGCGGAGTTCGACGTCTACCTCGGCCGCGAGGACGCCGACCCGGTGGCCGACTCCGTGTCCTACCGGCAGTTCTCGCTCTGGCTCAGCCCGGAGGAACGGGACGAGATGATCGAGCAGGTGCGCGCGGTCCTGCGCTCCAAAGTGGACAACGGTCCGGCGCCCGGGAGAACCCGGCACCTGTTGACCCCGATCCTGATCCCGGTCGAGGGCCCGGACGCTAGCCTGCCCACGTGAGTGATCAGCCCCTTGACGAGGAAGCGATCCGGCAGCGGGTCCGCGAGGCGATGCGGCGCGCCCAGCCGCAGAAGAAGGAGAAGAAGGCCGATCAGCGGCCCGACGGCACGCTGCTGCCGATCCTGCGCAGCACGTCGTCGTCTCCCGAGCTGGACCTCTTCCCGCACGTGCCGGTGCTCCCCGGGACGCTGTTCGCCACCTTCGCCCACGTCGGCATGACCCCGCAGGGCAAGATCGGCATGCACCACGTCTTGCGCGCGCAGCTGGGCGAGCGCTCCGCCGAGGACCTGCTGTCGGAGGCGACGGCGAACCTGATGTCCGGGATCAAGGCGCAGATGCGGGGCACCGACGACACCCCGGACCGGATGGTGAGCCTGGAGCGGGAGGGCTACTTCGCCGCGTCGGCGGTGGTGGCGCCGGACTTCCACGAGTGGATCTCCGGGCTGCTCGGCGAGAACCGGCTGGTCGTCGCGCTGCCGTCCCCGGACCAGATCTACATCGCGGGCGCCGACTCGTACTGGGCCGACCAGCTCGCCCGGATGGTGCTCGACTCGGAGTACGAGAAGACCCCGCTGACACCCACCCTGTTGCTCTCGGAGAGCACCGGACTGGAACTCATCGTCGAGCAGCCGGTGAGCTGAACCGCCGTGAAGCCGTACGAGGAGTTGTCGCCGGTCCGGAACAACGAGAAGCGATCAAGACCACGGGCACCATCGCACTGGGCACTGGCGGCGCGGTCGCGCTCTGGTTGGCCGCGCTCTGGTTGGCCGCGCGGCGGCAGCGGGCCGACGAGATCGCGTTGAACCAGAAGCACATCGACCAGCAGGCCGCCGATCGCGCTTTCGAGTTCCAGCAACAGGTCAACGAGCAGCAGCGCCTGCACCTCGATCTCAGCGGCGCCTACCTCTGTGATTTCAGGCTCGGCGGCGGGCAGGTCAAAACCGCGATCTTCAATGATGCCACCTTTGTCGGCACCGCATGGTTCACCGGAACCCGTTTTAGCGACTACGCCGCCTTCACAACGACCACCTTCTCTCACAACTCCGGATTCGAGAAGGTGCACTTCCGCGAAACGGCCCAGTTCCGCCGGGCGTCCTTCGCAGCTCAGGCAGGGTTCGACGGAGTTCATCAGGGCACACTTCGCCGAGCCTCCCGCCCTCGACAACACCCGGTTCACCACCAGGGTGCCGGAGAACCTGACGCAGTACCTGTCCTGAGGTCACTTCTCGTCGAGGAGCAGTTCGACGGCGTGCACGGTGATGTAGCCGCGCCAGTCCAGGACGCCCGCCGGGGAGATCTTGGCGTAGTCGACGACCCAGCCGCCGTCGTCCTGTTGCAGCCGCGCGAGGCGTTCGCGGTCGGCGGCGATCACGTCCGGGGTGAACAGGGATCGCGACGGCAGCCCGGAATGCGGCGAGAAGTCCAACGGGTGCAGCGCCTCGTCTTCCGTGCCCCCGTCGACGCGCACGCGGCCGTCCGCGGGCACGTACTTGGCGAGGCGGGACAGGAGTTCGGCGGCCTCGGCGGGACACCGCTCGTGGACCGCGTCGAGGAAGCGGATCGCGAAGGCAAGGATGTAGGCGAAGGGCCGCTCGTCGATCCGCGCGATCGCGTCGAGGCAGTAGCGGACGGCGCGGTCGAGCCACGGATGCGTTGCCACTGCGGGATCGTGGGCCGCGACGCGCAGAGCCTGCGCCACCGTGACCGAGGTGATCTGGAGCGAGGAACCGGGTTCGGCGTTCTGCCACCACGGCGCGCTGGCAGCGGTCGTGGTCAGCGGCAGCGCGAAAGGCAGGCCGCCGTCCGGATGGGAAACCGAGGCCAGCCAGTCGCACAGCGCCACCGACTGCGGTGCGCACACGGGGGCGATGTCGCCGAGTGCCTCGAAAGCGTGCAGGGCCGCGCCGGGCTGGCTCTCCGGGGAACGAAGATCGGGTTCGAGTCCCCAGCCGTAGCCCCCGTCCGGGTTGCGGTACCCGTCGAGCGCGGCCAGCACGGCGGCGGGATCACCGCCTCCCAGCAGTAGCTCGAAGCGGCGACGGTCCAGCACGCGGGCGTGTCCGGCCATGAACGACGTAGCGGCGGTGAGGTCGATCGTCATGTGTTCATCCTGCGTCGGCACCGCGGCGGCGGTCTTGAAGAAAGCGGTCATTCCCCCGGCGGTGGTTCGAGCAGGCGCAGCAGTCGGGTGCAGGCCACAACGCCACCCGTGCTCGTCGACTCCGTCCAGCACACCCGCGGCTTGCCGACAAATCTTGTTGCGGCATAAGGGAATGAAGCTGCGCAAATCCGTAGATCAGTTCCCTCGGCGGCCAAACGCGCCGGCTCCTGGGAGTCGCGCAGTTTGCCCTGGTGCGCAAAGAATGTCGCGATCCTGGCAAGCCCGGACGCCACCCATCGATCAGAGACCGAGAGCACCGACAGCGCGGCTTCCACGTCACCTGCGTGGTTTCATGAATTTTCGACGCATACGGACAGAACGGGACCGATGAGTTCCGGTCGTGCGGCGGGTCTACCTCAACGACACGGGTGAAGGGAAGGTGGACCGATGAACGATCTGCGGAGAGTCCTGGGCGAGCACGTGGACCGCGGCGCGATTCCGGGCGCGGTGGCGCTGGTGGCCAAGGGCGATGACATCGAGGTGGCCGCCGCGGGCGAGTCGATGGCGAGGGACTCGATCTTCCGCATCGCGTCGTTGACCAAGCCGATCATGGCGGCGGCGGTCATGGTGCTGGTGGACGAAGGTCGGCTCGCGCTGAGCGACCCGGTCGCGCGTTGGCTGCCGGAGCTGGGCTCCCCCGTCGTCGTGCGCACTCCGGAGAGCCCGATCGACGACGTGGTCCCGGCGAGCAGGCCGATCACCGTGCTCGACCTGCTGACTTCGCATTCCGGGCACGGCTTCCCGTCCGAGATGTCCCTGCCCGCGGTCCAGCCGCTGTTCAGCGAGCTCAAGCAGGGGCCGCCGCAGCCGCAGCTCGTGCCCGCGCCGGACGACTGGATGGCCGCGTTGTCCCGCATCCCGCTCCTGCACCACCCCGGCTCGGAATGGCTGTACAACACGAGTTCCGACATCCAGGGCGTGCTGGTGTCCCGTGTCGCGAACTGCCCGCTGCCGGAGTTCCTGGAGGAGCGGCTGTTCGAACCGCTCGGCATGGTCGACACGGCTTTCGCGGTCCCCGCGGCCAAGCGAGAACGGCTGACCTCGTACTACAGCGCGGGTGAGCTGGTGGACGGTCAGGACGGGCAGTGGAACCGCCTTCCCGCGTTCGCATCGGGCGCCGGTGGCCTCGTTTCCACCGCCGATGACTTGCACCGCTTCGCGCGAGTGCTGGCGTCGGACGAGCATCAGCTGCTCTCCGCGGAGTCGATCCGGCTGATGCTCACCGACCACACCACGGCAGCGCAGCGTGCGGCGAGTAAGCCGTTCCTGGACGGCCAGGGCTGGGGATTCGGCGGGGGGATCGACGTGGCGGTCATCGACCCGTGGAACGTGCCCGGACGCTACGGCTGGGTCGGCGGCACAGGCACCGCGGCGCACGTCGTCCCGTCAACCGGCATGGTCACGATCTTGCTCAGCCAGGTGGAGGTGAGCAGCCCGGCGCCGATCGCGCTCATGCGTGATTTCTGGGCGCACGCGGCGCGGCGCTGAGGGCGTCGCGCTGCGCCGCGGTGAGCCGATCCGGCGCGGCCACCGCGGCGCAGTCACCGTTCTCCGTGCGCGAAACAGCGACGGGCCCGGCGAGGTCCGGGTGCTTTTCCGCGTCCCGCAGCGCGTTGACGACGCGGTCCTCCGGCCAGCCCAGCGCGTGGGCCAACGCGTCCACGGCGAGCGGCCCCGCGTGCACGAGCGCGGCGAGGACGGTGAGCACATCGCGCACGATGGACGGGGTGAGGCCGCCGCCGGTCATGTCTTCGCCCAGCTTGGCGAAGAACCGGGCCATGTGGTCCAGGCGCGCTCCGGCGGGCGTCGCGGGGTCGAAGACCTCGACGCCGCGCTGAGCGGTTTCCGCGAGCATCAGGTTCGTCCGGGCGCTGGTCATCCACGTCTGGAGCCACACGTCGTCGTCGATGAGGTAGCGCTCGCGCGCGCGCGGCCCTTCGCGCTCGCGCCGGACCAACTCCAGTCCTTCGAGGTAGGCCACGGACTTGGACACGGAGGCGGGGCTCACCACGAGCAGCCGCACCAGCTCCGCCGCGGTCAACGTGCCGGAGTCGGTCGTCACCAGCGCGGCGAGCACCCGGGCGGCCATGCGCGGCAACCCGCTCTGCACCATCAGCGCGACGAACTGCTCGGTGAACTCGGCCATCTCGCGCGGGTCGCGCCCGTGCTGGTCGGTGGACGGCGCGACCGGGTCGACGGTCGGTTTGCGCCGCCGGGCCCTGCGCCAGGTGCTCGTGCGCGCCTGGTCCGACCGGTAGTCCGCCGCTCCCCCGTTGCGCGCCACCTCCCGGCTCACCGTCGAGGTCGGCCTGTCGAGCTGCCTGGCGATCTCGGCGAACCCGAGCCCTTCGGCCAGTCCGGCCGCGATGCGCCGCCGATCCTGGTCGGTCAGCCTGCCTCCCGGCATCCGCGCCCGTCCTTCCCGTGCCCGACAGTGCGACAAGTGTGCACGGGCGCCGCCGGTTTTCCCCGATGGCACTCGGGTAGGCCGATAGGACCGCCGTCAGAGAGGAGACGACGATGAGGCAGTACGTCGAGGTCCGGCCGATGGGCGAGCACGAGTTCGCCGCGGTGGTGGGCGAGGGCGACATCGCCACCCGGCACCGGGTGGTCGTGCCCGAGGAGCTGTCCGACGAAGTGCGGGTGCGGGCCGCGCGACCGGAGCTGTCCGAGCGGCAGATCGCCTCCGAGTCACTCGCCTTCCTGCTCGAACACAAGCCCGGGACCGCGTTGCCGCACGACATCGACCTCGGCGGGGTGAACCGCGACGACGAGCGGTTCCTCCCTGAAGTGAGCACGCGCTTGATGCGCTGACTGTGATGTTCACCGATCGCATCAACGCGGGCAGAGTGCTCGCGGAACACGTGGCGCGCCGTCTCGGCGATACCGCGCGCGATCCCCTCGTCCTCGCGTTGCCCCGCGGCGGCGCGCCCGTGGCCGTTGCCGTGGCGAAGGTGCTCGAAGGCGAGCTGGACGTGATCGTGGCTCGCAAGATCGGCGCGCCCGGCCACCCGGAATTCGGGGTCGGTGCGCTCGCCGAGGACGGAGCACCGGTGTTCGATCAGCGCACGCTGCACCGCCTCAGGCTCACGGAGGCCGATCTCGCGGATGTCGTCGAGCGTGAGCGGGATGAAGTTCACGACCGCATCCGGCGTTATCGGCACGGGCGTGAACTACCGGACGTCGCGGGGAGAACGGTGGTCGTGGTCGATGACGGCCTCGCCACCGGCAGTACGGCGCGCGCCGCGCTGCGGTGGTTGCGCGAACACCGTGCTCGCGAACTGGTCCTCGCCGTCCCCGTGTGCTCCCCGATGGGACGCAAAACCGTTGCGAAGGAAGCGGATGATGTGGTCTGCGTCCGCGCACCACGGTCGTTCCGCGCGGTCGGACAGTGGTACGGCGACTTCGAGCAGCTCAGCGACGAAGACGTGACCGCTGCCCTACGGACAGGACAGTCCACACTGGACAGAACTGTCCACAAGGGAGCGTCACGCGATCAGGGGACAAGAACGTGAAACTGGTAATTCCGGTGTGCGGGTGCAAGACCATGTGCGCATGAGGAAACTTACTGTCGCGGTCGTTGGGGCCGCGCTCGCCAGTCTCGCGTTCGTGCCTCAGGCGGGAGCGGCGGAGGAGCAGCTCTCGGCCGCGAGCGCCCGGGGCTACCGCTGCGGGTTCGTCCCGGCGGGCGAGACGGACGACTTCCGCGCGCGGTACAACCACTGCGCCCAGAACACCCGTGTGTGGATCAAGGTGCAGAACATCTTCTTCGCCAAGAAGGACATGTGCGTCCGTCCCGGGGTGACCGACATCGACGCGTACGTCGACGGGTGGCGGACCATCGACGCCTGGTACGACAACCGCACCTGCTGATCGAGTCCGGATGCCGGTGGCCCGCGTTTCGGCGCGGGCCACCGGCATCCGCTCAGTAGTCGGCCGCGTGGCTCTCGACGACCCACAACGTGCCGCCGGTCGGCGACGCGGACTTCTTCTTCGCGTTGTAGCCCAACGTCAGGAACGTGCCGGGCGCGATCTCGACGCTCGACGGGTTGGCCTGGTCCGCGGCGCCGGAGTTGTACAGCGGGACCACCTTGCCCTTGGTCCACGTCCCCGTCGGGGTGCCGATCATCATCCCGACTGTCGGGCGACCGGACCGAGCCTTGTCGCCGTAGGTGAACAACAGCTTCCCGCTCGCCGTCTTGAGCAGGTGGTGCGAGTTCGCCAGCACACCCGTGAAGCTCTGGTAGGTGAACTCGGGCTTCGCGGTGTAGGGGTTCCACCTGGCGATGATGGCCGGAGATCCGTTGCCGTCCTGCTGCGCGCGGATGACCGCGACGACGGTGTCGCCGTACTGGACGAAGCTCGGCTCCTGGTAGGCGCGGCCCGGCGGATTGCTGTTGGTGATGATCTTGTGAGTTCCGGTCACCAGCAGGCGGGGATCGGCCGTGGGGCGCCACGTCGCCTGGATGTAGTGCGCACCGCCCGCCGGTCCCGTCGAGTAGACCGGGATCAGCACCTGGCCCACATGGGTTCCGCGATCGGCGAGCGCGAGCGGGGCGCCGTGGCTGTAGACACCCGTGGTGATCCCCGGCGCGGAGAGCTGCACCGGGTCGGTGAACCGGGTCCACCCCGGCTTCCACACCGAGTAGTAGACCTTGCCGCCGGGCACGAAGAACGTCATCACGACGCTGCCGTCCGGCATCTTGCCCAGTTTCGGGTCGCGCGTGTCGATCCCGTTCATCGAGCCCGGATCGGCCAGCGCGGGAGCTGACTCGCCCCAGGTGCGGCCGTTGGCGCTGCCGAAGGACAGCCGGATCGTGCCGACCGTCCCCTGGTGCTCGGCCGCCCGGTGCCACACCGCCATCAGCCTGCCGTCGTCGAGCTTGACGACGTCGGGGAACCTGGCCTCGAACTCGCCCGGCTCCTGCACGATCTTGGCGACCATGCCCACGGAGGCCGCGGCGGGCTGCGCGGTGGCCCCGGCCAGCAGCACGGCCACGACCACGGCGAGAGTTTTCCTGATCACAGCGGCATCCTGGCCCAGTGCGGGCTCCAGGGGAAGGACATCCTCGACTTCCAGAGCACTGGAGACCGCGCCCGGTGCTCGTCGGGCCGATGTGGGCATATGCCGGAAGATCATCGGTTGACCGTCCACAGTGGACAGACGTGGCGGGCGGACCGTAACCGCCGCGTCCCGACCGCGTGAACGCCTCTGGCATCCGGGTGAGCTTCCCCCGCTCCGTGACCGGACGTGGCTTACTGGCCTGCGACGCGATGGAGAGGCGGTTCGAACAAGTCATGTCCTTGATGTCTCGCCTGAGTGCCCCGAACGCGACCGACGAGCTGTCCCGGCTGGCGGCCTCGATGCTGTCCGACATGACGACGGCGCCGACCGGCGAGCTGGCCGCGCTCCTCGGCGACCCGCCCCGGATGACCCCGTCCAGCCTGGTCTTCGTGACCGAGCAGCCGAGCATGCTGGGCATGTCAGCCGCCCAGCTGCCGTTCCTGCGCCCCGAACCCGAGCCCGCGGAGCCCGCCGAGGACGACGACGAGATCCCGGAGCTGTTCTGCCCCGGTCCGGTGCGGGACAACCCCGCGCTCGGCGAGGAGGTCAACGAACGGCTGGTGGAGTGGGCCGAGGAGGTCGGGATCTACCCCGGGCGCTCGGAGTACCTGCGCTCGTGCGGGTTCGGGCGGCTGATCATGCTCACCCACCCCGGGACCGACGACCCGGACCGGCTGCTCGCCGCGACCAAGCTGGTCGTGGCCGAGTGGGCCGCGGACGACTACTACCTCGACGAGGAGGACGTCGGCGCCGACCCGCGCCGGACTGCCGCGCGCTTCGGCCTGCTCTACGGCGTGGTGGACCCGGTGCCGCTGCCCTACCGCTACGAGCACGAGCTGAAGCGGCACATCGAGCAAGACCCGATCGCGCTGGCCTTCCGCAGCGGTATGGAGCACCTGGCGCGCTACACCACGGTCACCCAGATGGCCCGGTTCCAGCACCAGATGGCGATCCTGTTCACCACGCTCGACCAGAACGCGAGCTGGCGGGTCACCGGGGAGCGGCCCGCGGTGTGGGAGTACCTGATGCACCGCCACCACAACAGCTACCTGCCGCCGATGACCCTGATCGACGCGATCGCGGGCTACGAGCTGCCGCCGCAGGAGTACTACGACCCGCGCGTCCGCGAGGCGTTCACCATGGCGGGCATGGCCGCCGTGCTGCTGAACGACATGCACTCGATGAGCAAGGAGGCCGATGACGACATCAGCCTGCCCATCGCGCTCATGGAGCAGGAGGGGTGCTCGCAACGGCAGGCGATCAAGCGCACGGTGGAGATCCACAACGAGCTGATGAAGCGCTTCGTCGCGGAGGCGGCGGCGCTGAGCCTGGTCGGCTCGCCGATGCTGCGCCGGTTCTTCGCGGAGACCTGGGCGTGGTGCGGCGGTAGTCGGGAGTGGCACGCGACGTCCCGCCGCTACCACTCCGAGGACGCGAGCGCCGCCTAGCCCACATCCCGCAAGCGACCCCCAACCCCCCGTCCGCCCACCCCTTCGTCCCCTCCCCACAACCTCAGCCAGCGCAGCCCAAAATCCCGTTTCGTACTCAAAACGGGTTTTTGGAGCGCTCTTTTTCCCGTTATGAGTACGAAACGGGGTTCTCTAGACCGCGCGCGCCGTGGATGGGGTGGACGGGCGGGTGTGGGGCATGGGACAGAGTTTACTCGGTGGGCGGAGTGCTTGGAGGACTTGGAGAACACGGCCTCGCGGACGTGCGAAGGGGCCGCCCGGGTTCGGGCGGCCCCTTCGTGCGCTGTGGGATCAGATGCGGTCGGCGGCGATGAGCAGGTAGTGGAAGCTGCCCTCGCGGTAGGCGGTGAGGAAGGGCTCCTCGACACCGGTGGCGACCGAGGACCTCGCCCGCAGCTCCCAGTACGGGATCGTCGCCGGGGTCAGGTCGACCACCGCGATCGGCACGAGGTTGTTGGCCTGCATGGCCTTGAAGTACTCGCTGCGCGGGTGGATGTTGCACGTGTAGTGCTGGTCGATTTGGCTGACCGCCTTCGACCGGCCGCCGGTGACGTCGTTGTAGCAGCCGGTGATCGTGACGTAGCGACCGCCGATCTCCAGCTGCCTGGCGTGCTCGGCGAAGAGCTCGTGCAGGTTGACGTACATCGTGCTCTCGTTGTTCCAGATGGCCTTGCGCGAGCCGCTCTCGAAGCCGGTGTCGAGCATGTTGCGGAAGTGGTAGCGCACCTTGTCGGCGACACCCCGTTCACGCGCGCGCTCGTTGGCGAAGGCGACCTGTTCCTCCGAGATCGACACTCCGTCGACCTCGCAGCCGAACCGCAGGTTGGCCATGATGCTCGAACCGCCGCGACCGCACCCGGCGTCCAGCAACCTGTCCTGCGGTCCGACGTCGCCGAGGTGGTCGAGCAGGACGTCGGCCTGCGCCGTCTCCAGCCGGTGCATTTCCGCAATGATCGCCTGCTCGCGGATGTCGGCGGGCGCGTCCAGCACCGACGGGTCGTAGTCCCCGAGCCCGTAATGGTGGTGATAAAGGCCGTCGACGTCACCGAGCCGCAGGTTCACCGGGTCGCGCTCGTTGTTCCAGTATTCGGCGACCGAGCGCTGGTAGTCGCTGCGCAGCACGGGCTTGGCAGTGGCCGTGAGGTGCGTCGCGGTCATGCTGGGACTCCTTCGAAGACGCGCTGGAATTACCAGGGGCGACGGAAAAGACACCATCGCGAAACAATTCCGAGATATTCGGAACGAGAGGCCCGAAGGCATCCGAAGCTAGCACCGCAATTCTCGGGGAGTACAGTCACCCGAAGGTGTGAGCGGCACATTAAAGTGCTCAGAAGTATTTCATTGCGACACTCGGGGGAAATGGCGCCGCACCTCGTCACCATGCGTGACCAATTGGGAGATCATTGCAGGTAGAAGCCGATCGCACCGCCATTCAGGCGACAGGAGAAAACCGGTACGGCGGTGCCGGGACCCCTCCCGGCCCGCCCGGGTTCTGATCGTGGGCGTCACGAACGGCGGCCGTGAAGGAGCGACCCTTGCGCAGCAGCACCCGGGCCGAGGTAATGCAGCTCGCCGAGACGGTCGTGCGGAACATGTGCGCGCACACCAACCTGCTGTGGCGGGTCGAGTGCGACATGCGCGCCCGGCTGCCCGCGATCATCCAGTGGGAGGCGTCCGCGCTCATCCCGGACATGGCGCGCGGCGCGGTCGCCGAGGCGCGACCGGACCCGGCGGAGATCCAGCGGGTGGTCGAGGAGAAGGTGCGCGCCGGGCTCGCGGAGCTCATCCGCGCGGAGGCGGACCGGCTCATCCCGGAGATCGCGGCCGAGGCCGTCGCCGCGGCGACACCGGACGTGACCGAGGTGCGGGCGGAGCTCACCAGGCACACCGAGAAGAGCGCGGCCGAGGCCGTGCGCGGCGAGACGCGGAAGGCGATCCCGGAGGTCGTCGCGGCCTCGGCGGCGGAGGCGCTGAAGACGATCGGCGAGGCGCTGCGGCAGGAACAGGACAAGGTGATCGGCACGATCCGCTCGGTGGTGGAGCGGGAGGTCGACCAGCTCCTCGAAGAGTTCACCCCGAACGTCGTGCAGGTCGTGCTGCCCGAGCGCGGGACGATCGACCTGGGGGCGGATTCGCACGCGGTGCTGCCCGATCTGCTGACGGCGCTGCACGCGCGCTGCCACGTGCTCCTGGTCGGTCCGGCGGGCACGGGGAAGTCGATGCTGGCCAAGCACGCCGCGCAGGCGCTCGGGCTGGACTTCCAGGCGCTCTCGCTCGGGCCGACGACGCCGATGAGCAAGGTCTTCGGGTACTTCGACGCGCACGGCAACTACCACGACACGCCGTTCCGGCGGGCGTTCGAGCACGGCGGCGTGATGCTGCTGGACGAGATCGACAACGGCCATCCCGGATTGCTCGCGGAGCTGAACCAGGCGCTGGCGCTGGGAACCTGCGCCTTCGCCGACGGAATGGTGGCCGCGCACGAGGACTTCCGGCTCGTCGCAACCGGGAACACCTACGGGACGGGCGCCGACCGGCACTACGTCGGCAGGCAGACCCTCGACGCCGCGACCCTCGACCGCTTCGTCGTGGTGGACGTGCCCATCGACGAGCAGCTGGAGGAGCGGATCGCACTGCGGCACGCGCCGTCCCACCGCGACGCGGTGCGGGAACTGCTCCAGCTCGTCCGCGATCTGCGCACGAGGGCGGCGGAGAAGCAGCTGCCGGTGCTGTTCTCCCCGCGCACCAGCATCGACGGGGCGAAGCTCATCGAGGCGGGCGCCGACGTCGAGCAGGTGCTGCGGTGGCGCGTGGTCCGCGGCCTGTCCGCCGCGCACCGACGCGCGCTGGAACTGGACTGAGCCGATGAGCGGTTTCGTGCTCTCCCCGATGCTGTCCTGGCAGGAGTTCCTCGACGCGGCCACGGCCGACCCGTCCATCACGATCGGCAAGTCCCGCGGCTACGCCACCGAGTGGGCGGGCGCGACGTGGGAGGAGGCCGTGCGGCTCGGGCGGGACGGCTGGGCGGTCGCGCTGCGGGAGTCCGACTTCACGGTGGGGCAGCTGCGCGAGCGGGCCGGGCTCGGCAGCACGGTGACGGTGCTGGAGCCGGCGTGGGACGTGACCGGCAGCGAGGTCGACATCGGCGCCTACCTCGCCGGGGTGCCCGAGTGCATGGTGGACGCCGTGCCGAGGCAGATCTCCCGGCGGGGCAAGGTGATCACGTTCGTCATCCCGATGTCCTACTCGGCCAAGGTCCGGCACGAGTGCATCATCAACCGCGGCCTGGCCCTGGCCACGCTGTGCGCCGCCATCATCGAGGCGGGGCACAGCGTGGAGATCTGGTCCGGCGACGCGGGTTTCGTCGACCAGGGGGCGCGGACGCGGTACAGCGCGGTGGTGCGGGTGATCTCCGCGGGCGAGCCGCTGGACATCGGCAGGCTGATCTTCGCGACCGCCCACCCGGCGATGTGCCGCAGGCTGGCCCTGGGCCTCTGGGACGCCCAGCCCACGAAGATCGCGCTCGCGATGCGGGCCGCCGAGTACGGCTGGCCGCCGTTCGAGTGCCGCGCCGACGACCTGCCGGACGGCATCACCGACCCGTACGTCTTCCCCTACCTCGCCGAGGACGACACGCAGTGGAACGACCTGGACACCGCGCTGGGCTGGTGCCACCGGATGTTCGTCGACCTGGGGCTCATCGAGGAGTGACGCGGGCCAGCGCCCCGGTCTCCAGCGCCGTCCACACCGCGCCGTCCGGCCCCAGCGCGATGCCGTGCGGTTCCGAGCCGGGCGTCGGCAGGTCGTGCACCTCGATCTCGCCGTCCGGGGTGATGGAGCCGACGCGGTTGGCGCCCCACTCGGTGAACCAGAGGGTGCCGTCGCCGCCGCCGGTGATGGCGTGCGGCCGCGCGGCGCGGTCGGGCAGCGGGAACTCCTCGATCCCGCCGTCCGGGCTGAGCCGCCCGATCTGACCGGCGGCGATCTCGACGAACCAGAGCGCGCCGTCCGCGCCCGCGGTGATCCCGACCGGCGCCGCGGCCTCGGTCGGCAGCGGGTGGACGGTGGCGGTGCCGTCCATCCCGATCCGGCCGATCGCGTTGGCCTGGTTCAGGGTGAACCACATCCCGCCGTCCGGTCCCGCCGTGATCGCGGAGGGGAACGCGCCGGTGACCGGGAGCGGGAACTCGGTGCGCTCGCCGTCAACGGTGATCCGGCCGATCCGGTCCGTCGTGGTCTCGGTGAACCACAACGCCCCGTCCGGCCCCGCGGCGATGCCGAACGGCGCGCAGTTCGCGGACAACGGGAACTCGGTGACCGCCCCGGCCGTGTCGATCCGGCCGATGCTGTGGTTGCGGTACCCGGTGAACCACAGCGCGCCGTCCGGTCCCGGCGTGATGATCGTCGGCCCGGACTCCGGGTCGAGCTGGTGCAGGCGCGGCTGTGCCCCCGGCACCATGCGGCCGATCTGTCCACTGTGGACCAACGTGAACCACAGCGCGCCGTCGGCGCCGGTGGTCACCGCGTACGGGCCGCTGTCCGGGCCCGCGACGACGTGCTCCTCGATGGAGAGGCGACTCATCAGTTCTGCTCCAAACCGTGTGCTTCAGGCGAGAAGATCGGCCAGTTCCCGGGTCCGCGTGGGGTGCCGCAGCTTGCTCATCCCCTTGGCCTCGATCTGCCGGATGCGTTCCCGGGTGAGGCCGAAGTTCCTGCCGATCTCGTCGAGGGTCCTCGGCTGGTCGTCGTCCAGGCCGTAGCGCTGCGAGAGCACCGCCGCCTCCCGCTCGGACAGGGTCTTCAAGACCTTGTCCAGGTGTCGACGGCGCACCGAGTCCATGACCGCGGTCGCGGGGTCCGGCGCGCTGCCCGCGACCAGATCGCCCAGTTCGACGTCGCCGTCCTCGCCGAGCAGGGCGTGCATCGAGACCGGCGTCCTTCCGTTGCGCAGCACCTGTTCGACCTTCTCCGGCGACAGCTCGACCTCGGCCGCGATCTCGGCGGGCGTCGGTTCCCGGCCGAGGTCCTGCGCCAGGGCACGACGGGCGCGGGTCACGCGGTTGAGGACCTCGACCACGTGCACCGGGAGCCGGATCGTCCGGCTCTGATCCGCCAGCGCACGGCCGATCCCCTGCTTGATCCACCAGGTCGCGTAGGTGGAGAACTTCAGCCCGCGCCGGTGGTCGAACTTCTCCACCGCCCGCATCATCCCGATCGTGCCCTCCTGGATCAGGTCCAGCAACGACATTCCGCCGCCCACCGGGTAGCGCCGGGCGATCGAGACGACCAGCCGCAGGTTGGCCCTGATCATGTGGCCCCTGGCGCGGTCGCCGTCGACGACGAGCCGTTCCAGCGCGCGCCGCTCCGCCGCGCCCGCCGCCAGCTCGTCCCGGGCCCGGTTCCCCGCCTCGATGCGCTCACCGAGCCGCACCTCCTCTTCCGCGGTCAGCAACGGCGTGCGGCCGATTTCCCTGAGGTAGTCACGAATCGGGTCGGTGGTCTCCGTGGCGATCGTCAACGAGCGGTCCCTTCTCCCGGCGAACGACCTAAATTTAGGTCGGACCTATCGATGTGTCAAGAATATTTTTGGGCTGGACCCATGTATGCTGGCGGCATGGATGCGCCGAACATGGGTCTCCGGGAGCTGAAGAAGCGCCAGACCAGGGAAAACATCTCGAACCACGCCACCAGGCTGTTCCTGGAACGGGGCTTCGACGCCGTGACGATCGCCCAGGTGGCCGCCGCCGCGCAGGTCGCCAAGATGACCGTCACCAACTACTTCGCACGCAAGGAAGACCTGGCGCTGGACCTGCACGACGTGTTCGTGGACCTGCCCGCCGGGACGGTGCGCGACCGCGAGCCGGGCGAGTCCGCGCTGGCCGCGCTGCGCCGCGCCTACCTGGCCGGGATCGCGGAGCGGAACCCGATCATTGGCTTCTCCGGGCCGGAGTTCGCCCGGATGATCACCGATAGCCCCGCGCTGGTGGCGAGGCTGCGCGAGTTCCACGACGACCGCGAGAAGGCGTTGGCGGTCGTGCTCGCCGAGGAGACTGGTGCCGAGCCCGACGACATCAGGCCACGCGTGGCCGCTGCGCAGCTAGCGGCCATCCACCGGCTGCTCTTCGACGAGACGCTGCGCCGCACGCTGGACGGGCACGACAACGACGAGATCGCGCGGATCGTGGACGGCTACGCCCGTGTCGCCTTCGGAGCCCTGGAGCCCGCGCTCGGCGACTACGCCGTCAGGTGACCGAACTGAACGCCTTGAGCCAGCGGTCGTCGGCGAACAGGCCGTTGGTCAGCATGTCGAGTCCGACCCGGGCCGCGCGGACGGACGTGCGCATTTCGGCGACATCGCCGCCGAGCAGCCTGCCGACCTGCTCGCCCAGCACGAGCGGGGCGAACAGCCAGGACACGTAGGTCACCGCGCGCGCCAGCGGATCTTCGGTGGGCTTGACCCACCCCTGCGCCTCCCCCTCGGCGAGCCACCGCCGCGTGGCGTCGACGATCTCGCTGAACATCGTGTTCGCCGCGGGCGAGCCGTCGAGCAGCGCGCGGGCGAGGTAGCGGCGAAGGGGTGTCGCCTCGGCGAGCAGCTCCGCGAGGGCTTCGTGCTCGACCTCGCCCGCCGAACCGGAGCGGATGAGCCCCAGCACGTGGTCGTCGCACGCCTGCCGAAGCCCGTCTTTCGAGCCGAAGTGGTGCAGCACGAGCGCGGCGGAGACATCCGCGTCGGCCGCTACGGCGCGCACGCTCGTGCCCGCCACGCCGTCCGCCCCGAAGCGCACCAGCGCGGCGTCGCGGATGCGGGCCCGCGCGGTGAGGTCGTCGGCTGAACGCATGCTCGGGATGCTAAACGAACGTTCAGCTCTCGGTGGCTACGAAGACGCGAAGACCGCGAAGCCGCACACCAGGAACATCGTGACCACGACGGTGATGGGGAGGATGTGCTTCTTCAACGTTGCTCCGTAGGCAAGATGGCGGCGAGCCGCGAGGACCGTCGCACAGAAGTATCGTCACCCATCCGTGGGACCTTGAGGATCAGTGTCGCACGCGCAGGTCGCCTCGCGTAATGCCGTGCGTCGGCTCGGGCCCGTGGCACCTGCGGACCTGCTCCCGGGAGGCGAAACCGATCCGGTCCGCCGCGCGGTCGTCACGGACGGTGAGGCTGATCGAATCTCCCGCCGTGGCACCGGAGAAATCCTGAGCGTCACTCACGATCGCCGTCACTACGCCCACCCCGCCGGTGACCCGGACGCAGTCGACGCGGGCGACCAGCCAACCGATCTGCTGCTCGTCGCGGTGCGCGATCCAGACGACACCGCGACCGGAGCGGGCGTGCACCGTGAACTCGAAGGTGGACACGGGGTCCTGGGTGTCGATCTCGGCGCGGCCGACCACCGACGCGGTGTTTCCTGCCGTGGCGGGCATGGCCACCGTCAGCACCGCGGTCAGCGCGGTGGCCATGCCCAGGAACGCTCTCGTTGTTTTCCGCATGCCCCAAAGGATCGAGGCGCGCAGCGGGCGAGAACTCCCCACGCGGTGGGAGGCCGCTCACTCGCTGGAGGGAGCCAGCTCCACCCGGCGCAGCAGCTGAGCGATGAGCGCGACGACGATCGTCGACAGGCTCATCGCCACCCCGCGAACCCGTGGGCTACCCCACTCCCAGCCCGGTAGGAACGTCTTCAAGTACCCCCAACCCCACCCCCAGACGTCTCAAACCGCCCCCAACCCCCCACCGGTGGCTCCGGCCGTCCGGGGTTGGGGGCGGTTTAAGACGTTTTCAGCGGGGGTTGGGCGTACTTGAAGACCGGCGGACTAGCTGACCGATGCGGGTTTGGGGAGGGGTGCGGTGGGGGTGGTCGGGTGTGGAGTGGTGGATGTGGTGGTGCTGCGGAAGGTGCGCAGGCGCAGGCTGTTGGTCACTACGAACACCGATGAGAGGGCCATCGCGGCACCGGCGATCATGGGGTTGAGGAGTCCTGCTGCTGCCAGTGGGAGCGCTGCGACGTTGTAGGCGAAGGCCCAGAACAGGTTCGTCTTGATGGTGCTCAACGTCCTGCGCGCCAACCTGATCGCGTCGGCGGCGGCACGGAGATCGCCGCGCACCAGGGTGATGTCGCTCGCCTCGATCGCCGCGTCGGTCCCGGTTCCCATGGCCAGCCCGAGATCGGCTCGTGCCAGCGCGGCGGCGTCGTTCACGCCGTCGCCGACCATCGCGACGACCTTGCCTTCGGCCTGGAGCCGCGCGACCACGTCGACCTTGTCCTTCGGCAGCACCTCGGCGATCACCTCGTCGATGCCGACCTCCGCGGCCACCGAACGCGCGACCGCCTCGTTGTCCCCGGTGAGCAGCACGGGTGTCAGCCCGAGCGCGCGCAGCTGGCGGACCGCCTCGGCGGAGGTGTCCTTGACGGTGTCGGCGACGACCAGCACCGCACGAGCTTCCCCGTCCCAGCCGACCGCGATCGCGGTGCGACCGGCCGCCTCCGCGGCGGACTTGGCCTCCGCCAACGAATCCGGCAGGTGCTGGCTCCACTGCTCCAGGAACGCGGTGCGACCGGCCAGTATGGCTCGCCCGTCCACGATCCCTTGTACGCCAAGACCATCGACGTTGGTGAAGCCGTCGACCTCCGGCAGCTCACCGACTTTTTCGCGAGCGCCCTTGGTGATCGCCTGGGCGATCGGGTGTTCCGATGCGTTCTCCAGAGCTCCGGCCAGCCGCAGCACTTCGGCCTCGTCCGCACCGGCGGTGTGCACCTCGACCAGCGCCATGCGGCCGGTGGTGACCGTGCCGGTCTTGTCCAGCACCACGGTGTCCACGGCGCGCGTGGACTCCAGCACCTCCGGGCCCTTGATCAGGATTCCGAGCTGCGCGCCCCTGCCGGTGCCGACGAGCAGCGCGGTCGGCGTCGCCAGGCCGAGCGCGCACGGGCAGGCGATGATCAGCACGGCGACCGCGGCGGTGAACGCGGCGCTCACCTCGGCCCCGCCGCCGAGCCAGAAGGCAAGCGTGCCAACGGAAAGCGCGATCACGATCGGCACGAACACCGCCGAGATCCGGTCGGCCAACCGCTGCACCTGGGCCTTGCCGTTCTGCGCGTCCTCGACGAGCTTGGCCATCTGCGCGAGCTGGGTGTCCGCGCCGATCCGGGTGGCGCGCACGACGAGCCTGCCGCCCGCGTTCACCGTCGCGCCGACGACCGCGTCGCCGGGGCCGACCTCGACCGGAACGGACTCGCCGGTGAGCATGCTCGCGTCGATCGCGGAGGAGCCCTCCTCGATCACACCGTCGGCGGCGATCTTCTCGCCGGGACGGACCACGAACCGGTCGCCGACCGCGAGCCGCGCGGTCGGGATGCGCGTTTCCTTGCCATCGCGCAGTACCGCGACGTCCTTCGCGCCGAGTTCGAGCAGCGCGCGCAACGCGGCCCCCGCCCGTCGCTTGGACCGAGCCTCGAAGTAGCGGCCGGCGAGGATGAACATCGTCACGCCCGCGGCGACTTCGAGGTAGATGTTGCCCGCGCCGTCGCTCGGCGCGATGGTCAGCTCGAACGGGTGCGTCATGCCGGGCGTGCCCGCGGTGCCGAACAGCAAGGCGTACAACGACCACAGGAACGCCGACAGGGTTCCCAGGGAGATCAGGGTGTCCATGGTCGCGGCGCCGTGCCGCAGGTTCACCCATGCCGCGTGGTGGAACGGCCACGCCGCCCACACCAGCACCGGCGCCGCCAACGTCAAGGAGATCCACTGCCAGTAGGTGAACTGCAACGCGGGCACCATCGCCATCGCGATCACCGGGACTGACAGGACGATCGAACCGACCAGTCGCTGGCGCAGTGACCTCAGCGGGTCTTCTTCTTGTGGAGCAACGGTTTTCGGTAAGGCAGCGGAGTAGCCCGCAGCCTCGACCTGCTCGATCAACGTCGAGGTGTCGGTGCCGGAGGGGAAGACGACCTTGGCCTTCTCGGTGGCGTAGTTGACCGTTGCGGTCACACCGTCCAGCTTGTTGAGCTTGCGCTCGATCCTGGCGGCGCACGACGCGCAGGTCATTCCGGAGATGGAAAGCTCGACCTCGTCAGTGGCCATGAGGTCCACCCTCCTCGTGCGACGCGTGCGAGTTCACGGTGAACTCCGCGGTGCGGACCTGCCCGGCGTGCTGGAAGTCCAGGAACAGCCGGTACGAACCCTCCGTCGGCACCTCGGCGAAGAACGTGATCTTCGGCCCCGCCGCAGTCTTGCCGTCACCGGGCGAACCGTCCGGGTGCACGTGGAGGTACGCGAGGTCTCCCGAGCGCAGAGCGACGAGATGTCCGTACGCGCCAAGGTAAGGCTGGAGATCAGCGATATCGCGACCGTCCTTCTTGACGGTCAGCGTGAGCTTGGACGACCGTCCCGGAACGAGCTCCCCGTCGAGCCGGACCTCGTACCCATCCACTGTGGACACTCGCGAAGCCTGGTAGGTCTCGGGTTGGAAGTCTCCGGCCGCGGACACGTCGACGCCGAGCGTCAGCGGCTTCGCCCCGGTGGGCGCGAAGTCGGCGAAGACCCGGTAGCTGCCCGCGCGGGGCAGAGTGAGCGGGACGCGCCAGGTGCCGTAGGGGTCCAGTTCCGGGTGGACGTGCTGGAAACCCGCGGTGTCCCTGCGGATCACGATGAGGTGCATCCGCTTCTCGTGCTCGACGTCGAAGCGGGTGACCGGTTTGCCGTCCGGGCCGAAGACGCGGAAGGCGAAGGTTTGCGCGGCCCCGGTGCGCAGCGTCGTCGCGGTGGGCGCGAGGGTGTACCCGCCCCTGGACGACGCCAGCCCGCCGGGCTGATCGGTTTGCGCGGCTTCCGCGACGGTGCCGCCGTGACCGTCCCCGTGCCCGGCGTTCCCGCCGCCGGGAGTTCCGCCCGCGCCCGGCGCATCGGAGTGCGCTCCGGCCGGGGCGGCGAAGGGACCGACAGCAGATCCGGCGGCCCAGGCGCCCGCGGCGACCAGGGCGAGCGCCGCACCGTAGGCGGAGAGCTTCGCTGCTGTGTTCATTGTCGAGTCCTCATGTCGCTCGAAATGTCACTCGAAGTAGTGCCCGACGTCTGTGCTCGAACCCGCGCTCACGCTCCCGCGCTCAGCCGGGTTCGCTGGTCTTCAAGTACCCCGAACCCCCGTCCCTGCGATCGCAAACGGCGGCGAACCCCGATGGGGCGGTGGGGTTGGGGGCGGTTTGAGACGTTTCTAGTGGGGGTGCGTGGTACTTGAAGACGCCCCAACCACGGTGAGGACGTGGAGGCGGGTGGACGGAGGTGGTGTTGGACGGAGGTGGTGCTTGGTGGAGGAGGGGCTCAGTGGCTGGGTGGGGGTGGGGTTAGACGAGGGAGTATCCGGCCTCGTCCACTGCGGCACGGATGGTGTCGGGGGTGACGGGTTTGGTGCTGGTCACGGTGACGGCGCCGGTGGGGAGGTCTACGGCGACGTCGGTGACGCCTTCGATCTCGCCGACCTCCTCGGTGACGGAGGCGACGCAGTGTCCGCAGGTCATGCCGGTGACGGTGTAGGTCGCGCTGATGTCGCTCATGGCGCTCTCCTGTTCGTTCTCAGGACCGGACGAGGCGGGCGATCGCCTCGCTGGCCTCGCGGATCTTGGCGTCGGCGACGTCGCCGCCCTCGCTGATCGCGTGGCTGACGCAGTGCTTGAGGTGCTCGTCGAGCAGGCCGAGGGAGACCGCCTGGAGCGCCTTGGTCGCCGCCGAGATCTGGGTGAGCACGTCGATGCAGTACTCGTCGTTGTCGACCATCCGTTGCAGACCGCGGATCTGGCCTTCGACCCGGCGCAGCCGCTTGAGGTAGTCGTCCTTGCCCTCGGTGTATCCCCGCATGCCTCCATTGATACCCCAGGGGGGTAGGGTGGTCAAGGTACGGGCGGGGGGTATGGCCCGGCTCACCCCACTAGCATTGGCCGATGCTGACCAGGAGTGCGGTAGAGGCGTGGCTGGCACCCCGGGCCGACGAGATGGCCGAGCTGCTGACGCGGCTCATCGCCATCGACTCGGAGAACCCGCCCGGCCGTGAGCTGGGCCGGTGCGCACGGGCCGTGCACGAGGCCATGGACGTGCTCGGCCTGGGGCCGGACATCGTCGAGCTGGCCCCGGCCCGTGAGCTGGAGGAGCCGAGCATCGTGCGCGGCTCGGTCGGCGACGGGCCGAAGTTGCTCTACTTCCACGGCCACTTCGACGTCGTACCGGCGCAGGACCGCAGGCAGTTCACCGCGGAGCGACGCGACGGCAAGATCATCGGCCGGGGTAGCGCGGACATGAAGGGCGGCATCGTCAGCATGCTCTACGGTGCCGCCGCGGCGCGGGACCTGGGCCTGCTCGGCGACGGACGGATCGTGCTGCACCTGGTCTGCGACGAGGAAACGGGCAGCGTCACGGCCGCGGGTCACCTCCGCGAGGCGAAGCTGATCGATCCGCGCGCGCTGGCCATGGTCACCGCGGAGCCGAGCGGCGGAAAGATCTGGAACTCCGCGCGGGGCGCGCTTTCCCTGCGCGTGGAAGTGCGCGGCCTGGAGGCCCACGTCGGGCAGGCAGACCGTGGTGTGAACGCATTTCAGCACATGCTGCACATCGCGCGGCCGGTCGAGAACTACGCGCGGGAGATGACCGCGAAGGGCTCCAGGCTCGTCGTCGGTGGCCTGTTCGGCGGCGGATCGAACTTCAACGTGGTGCCGGGCTCCGCCTTCTTCACGGTCGACGGTCGCTACGACCCGGACGAGGACCTCGACCGCGAACTCGACCACTTGACGGCTGCTGTCAAGGAGGCGGCGGCGGAGATCGGCGCGAAGGTGTCGATTGAGGTGACCCAGCGGCAGCCGCCCGCGCACACGGACGCGTCGCACTCCGCCGCCACCGCGCTGGCCGAGGTGGTCGCCGAGGTCGAGGGCGAGGCCCGCTTCGAGATGTGCGCGGGCATCCTGGAAACCCGGTGGTACAGCCAGCTCGGCATCCCCGCGTTCGGCTACGGCGCCGGACGCCTTGAGGTCGCGCACGGGCCGGACGAGTACGTCGACGAGGCCGCGATGCGCCGGTGCTCGGCCGTGTACGCCTTGTACGCCGGGCGGATGTTCGCAGCATGAAGCCGGGCGAACGGGGTACTCGCGCCACGCGAACCCCGTTTGCGAGGAGGCTGCCATGGGCGTCGACGTGGTT
Organism: Allokutzneria sp. A3M-2-11 16; assembly: GCF_024213555.1. Classification (GTDB taxonomy): domain Bacteria; phylum Actinomycetota; class Actinomycetes; order Mycobacteriales; family Pseudonocardiaceae; genus Allokutzneria. Next base: position 774,320 of record NZ_JANAVO010000001.1, read on the forward strand.
GATCTGATCATGCAGGACCACCGCGAGGTGGAGCGGCTGTTCGACGAGCTGAAACGGCACCCGGAGCGGCGCCCGCTGCTCGTGCCGGTGCTGGCCGCGATGCTCACCGCGCACAGCAGGGCGGAGGAGTCGGAGGTCTACCCGGTCGCCAAGGACGACGCGGACGAGGCCGAGGAGATCGCGCACAGCCAGGCCGAGCACGTGCAGGCCGAACAGCTGCTGCTCAAGCTGACCGAGACCGATCCCGAGGCGCCGGAGTTCGACAAGGTGCTCGCCGAGCTGGTGGACGCGGTCACGCACCACGTCGAGGAAGAGGAAACGACCGTGCTGCCGCAGATGCGCGCGCGGCTCGACGAGGATCGCCGCATGCAGCTCGGCAAGGCGTTCGCGGCCAGCCGCGCCCGGCACCTGGGCGACCGGCCGGGCAGCGCCACCAAGGAAGAGCTGCGGTTCCAGGCGCGCAACGCGGGTGTCGCCAGTGCCGGTTCCATGAACAAGGACGAGCTAACCGCCGAGATGCGCAAGCTCTAGAACTGCTTGGACGTGCGGGCCGACCTGGGCCCTCAGCTCGTCGCTCCAGTGCTCCTCGGCGTAGCGCCGGTGCAGGTACAGCTCCTTGGCGTGCCGCAGAACCGGACGGTGTTCGGGAGGGAGCCGGGTGAGGGCCCAGTCCGCCGCGGCGTCCTTCGTCCTGATCTCGCCGGTGGCGAGCGTGGTCCACACGCGCGCCAGGGTCAGCAGGACGTTGCGGGTGTCTCCGTCGAGGTTCCGGAGGAGGCCGGGAACGCCCGCCACGCTCGCCCGGATGAGATCGGCCTTCGGCACGGGATCGAGCACCTCGGCCAGCGGTGGGCCGACGAGGGTGTGATCCCCGGCCAGGGCGACCGTCAGGAGGAGCGCCAGATCCGGCATCGGCACCGCGCGGGGTGGCGGCGCACCGGCCTCGAAGTCGGCACGCAGCCACTCGCCGTAGAGGAAATCGCAGGTCGGCGGGTATCGCCACGGACTGATCTCGGACTTGACGGCAACCGTCAACTCAACGGGGCGCTCGCCGCGCTCGCGGAGCAGGCCGTCCAGCAGCGCCCGTCGTTCCCGGTCGTCCATGCTCCGCCGGGCGATGACGAGGATGTCGATGTCGCTGGCCGGTTTGAGGCCGCCGAACACGCCGGAGCCGTGGAGGTAGACGCCGACGACCTCGCGGCCGAGCACAGCGCCGACCAGCCGCACGATGCGCTCGGTCACCGCTTCGCGGCCCGCCATTCCGGCGCGAGCACCGACCAGACCTCGATGTCCTTGCGCTTCCCCCGGTGCGGGGCGATCTCGCGCAGCACGCCCTCCTTGGTCATCCCGAGCCGCCGGGCGACCGCGATGCTCGGCGCGTTCGCCGTGGCCACCCGCCATTCGATCCGGTGGATGCCCCGTTCCTCGATCGCCCAGTCGATGAGCACCCGCACGGCCCTGGTCACCAACCCCTTGCCCGCCGCGGACGGCTCCAGCCAGCAACCCGCCTCCGCGGTGCCGTTCGGCACGTCCATGGTCCGGAACAGCACGCCGCCGACGAGCTTGCCGTCCACCCAGATGCCGTGGATGCGGGCGGTGTCCGCGGCGGCCTTGTCGGCGTAGGCCTGGAGGAACGCGCGGCTCGCCGCCAGGTCCGACACGATGTCCGCGAGGGCGATGTGCTGACCGATAAATTCCCGCCCCCGGTCGATGTTGGCCAGGAACTCGTCGGCCTGCCACGGCTCCAACGGCCGCAGCACCGCGCCGTCGTCCCCGAGAGATGTCGCGTACATGGTCCCCCTTCACGTTGAACTCCTTGCCCCACAACGATCCTCGCACGGAGTTCGGCCAGGGCCGAAACCACTTTCCGCCTCGTGCAACCTGCCTGACCGGGTCGGCGTCTTGGTCGGCGACATCCGTTTCGAAAGGACACCACCTGATGCGCATCACTCTCGCCCGTGCGGGCGCCGCCGTACTGGCCGCGTCGGCCATCGCGCTCGCCGGGGCCGGTGGCCAGGCCGCCGCCAGCGCCGAGAACGTGCTCGGCCCGGACGGCTTCGGCCCGCTGAAGGTCGGCATGAGCCTGGCCGACGCCATCGCCACGGGCAAGGTCGGCGAGCCGGTCGGCGGCAACGACCTGTGCCGCGGCTACAAGTGGGCCTACTCGTCCGGCCCGGTGCTCACCATCTCCAAGGCGCACGGCATCTACTCGATCCCGGGCACCGCCAAGGGCGCGCACACGCCGGAGGGCATCGGCTCCGGCTCCACGGCCGACGCGGTCAAGAAGGCGTACCCGAAGGCCGTTGACGGCTGGCAGAACGGCACCGCGATCATCACGACGGTGACGCCGCAGAACCCGGCCAACCGCTACCTCTTCGGCATCAAGGAGGGCAAGGTCACCGGCTTCGCTCTCCAGGCGGTCAACGCGCGCGACTGCGCGGCGGGCTGATCACCACGACGGTAGGTGCCGGGCGCACGGCACCTACCGTCGTTGTGTCCGGATCTGCGCGGGCCATTCGAGTTCGATTCCCAGCGCCTGCAAGTGGTCCTGGAACTCGCCGAGCAGGTCGGTGCGAGCCCGGATCGCCCGTGGCGGCACACCGCGCGCGACGGCGTGCGCGGCCAACAAGCCCGCTGCCTCGCCAACGTTCCACTCCACCGGGTGCAGTCGGTAGCAGCCGTTGGTGATGTGCGTGACGCCCAAGCATTTCCCGCCCGCGATCAGGTTGTCCACGCGCACGGGAATCAACGCGCCCAACGGGATCTGGAACGGGTACGACGGGATGTCCACGTAGCCCTGGCCGCCCGTGCTGGGGTGCAGGTCGATGCGGTAGCTGCCGATGCCCACGGAGTCGGCGAACTGCTCCGCCTCCGCGGCACCGGGCCGCACTTCGACGCCGATGTGCTGTTCCAGCACGGTGAACTCGGCCTTGATGCGCCGTGCTTCGCGGATGTACGGCGCCGCGGCGAGGCCGTCGTCGGTCCCGAGAGTCTTCTCGGAGAGCCGCAATCCCGGATATCCCGCTTCGGTCTGCATCCAGTACACAAAGGACAGTGTCAGCTCGCGGGCTTGGTCCAGCCGCTCGCGACGGAGGTCTTCGGCGACGCCGGTGATCGGCTCAAGCCAGTAGTCGATGTGCGGCCAGTTGACGAGCGTGACATCCGGCAGCGGCGGATCGTAGTGCGCGCCATGGCGAATCCGCCGGAAGCGCCAGAGATCCTGTTCGTCATCCGCGCCGAACAACGGCCTTCGCAGTGGGCGACCGGTCTCCGGTTCCTCTGTCGTCCAGCCGAGCTGCGGCCCCGGCCAGAACGGCGCCTGGTAGCCGCGCCAGAACTCGTAGCTCTTCGGCCGCTCGATCACGTGCTCGCCACGCGGGTCGTATTCGAGCGCCGCGCACCAGGTGATGGCCTGCTGGTCGAACGGCCGCGCCGGACCGTCGACCGCGTGCGGTTCGCCTGTGTCGGCGGAACTCTCCGCTCCGAGCACGTGTTCGCATCCGGCCAGCGGGAGCAGGTCGCCCTCCTCCGTGGCGTCGATGACCTGCTTGGCGCGCACGACGACGTCGAGGTCGAACCGCACCGCTTGGATGCGATCACCTTGTACATCAACGGAAATCGGGCGGTGGTGGAAGAGCAACGTGAGATCCAGCGACGCCAGCATCTCGGCGAGCACGATGTGGATCACCGTCGGCTCCGCGCACAGCTTGCTGACCCAGCCCGACCCGGGGTTGAGCGCGGTGTCCCGGCGTGGCCCGTCCCGCAGTCGTGGATCGGCCCGATACCGTGCGCGCACAAGGGATCTCATGCGGCGGTAGGACGCTGTCACGCCCATGTGCTCCACCCAGGGGTGCTCGTCGGGCGGCACGGCCTGCGCGGTGAGCTGCCCGCCGAGCCATCCGGTCGGCTCGGTGAGGACCACGTCGAGGCCCTGTCCCGCCGCCGCCAGCGCCGCTGCCACACCGCCGCACCCGGCACCCACGACGAGCACATCGCAGTCGAATTCCATTGGCCCCTCTGGTGATCGGTCACTTCAGCCCGGCGTGCGCGAGGCTGTCGGTGATGTGCCTGCGGGCGAGGAGGTACGCGATCAGGATCGGCACCGTGGACACCGCGGTCGCCGCGAGCTGGAGGTTCCAGATCGGGTTCCCGCTCGTGTCGGTGTAGGTGCTGAGCGCGAGCGGGACCGTGAACAGCTCGTTGCGGTTCAAGAACACCAGCGGCTCCAGGAAGGAGTTCCAGCTCGCCAGGAACGACACGATCCCGATGGTGCTGAGGATCGGCCGGGTCAGCGGAAGCACGATGTGCCACAGGATGCCGAGGCGCCCGATGCCGTCGATCATCGCCGCCTCCTCCAGTTCGCGTGGGATGCCCTGGAGGAACTGGCGCATCAGGAAGATCCCGGTCACGCCGATCGCGCCGAACGTGGGGATCGCCAACAGTGGCACGTGGGTGTCGGCCAGCCCCATGTCCCGGATCATCAGGAAGTTCGGGATCAGCGTCACCTCGGTCGGCAGCATCAGGGCGCTCAACAGGACCAGGAAGATCAGGTTCTTCCCGGGGAACCGCAGCCGGGCGAAGGCGTAGCCGGAGAGCAGCGAGAGCGCGCACGTGGCCAGCGCGACGACGAGCGCGATGTAGAGGCTGTTGTAGATCTGCCGGGCGAACGGCTGGAAGGTGAAGACCTCGACGATGTTGTTCCAGGTCGGGGATTCCGGGAGCAGAGAGGGCGGGAAGGCGAAGATCTCGGACGGCTGCTTGAACGCGCTGGAGACCATCCACAGGAAGGGGAAGACCAGCGGTGCGACGAGCACCACGAGCAGGAGGTAGATCACTCGTGCACCCACTTCTTCCTCGCCCACCACTGGATCGCGACCAGCACCAGTGTCAGTCCGAAGAGGACGATCGCGAGCGCGCTGGCGTATCCGCTGCGGAACAGCTCGAAACCCTGCTCGTAGATGTAGAACGCGAGCACGGAGGTCGCGTGCGAGGGGCCGCCGTGCGTCATCAGCTGGACGTAGTCGAAGACCTGGAACGAGCCGATCAGCGTGATCACGATGACCACGAGCGTGGTCGGCGAGATCATCGGCAGCACGATGTGGCGGGTGATCCGCCCCTCGCTCGCCCCGTCCAGCCGGGCGGCCTCGATCACGCCGGGCGGGATGTTCCTCAGGGCCGCCAGGAAGATCACTGCCTTGAGCCCCACGGTTTTCAGCGCCGCCACGACGGTCACCGCGGCGAGCGAGGGCTGGGCCTCGTGCAGCCAGTTGGGCCCGGCGAGGCCGATCAGGTCGAGCAGGCCGTTGACCGCGCCGCCCTCGCCCTGGAGGAGGAACCGCCACACGATCGCCCACGCCGCCTGCGAGGTGACCACGGCGAGGAACGCCAGTGTCAGGAAGAACCCCGCGCCGCGCGGGCGCCGGTTGAGCGCGAGTGCCAAGGCGAGTGACAGGCCGACATTGATGACGACGAGCCCGAGCGCGAAGATCCCTGTCACCGCAAGGGATTGCCAGAACGCGGGATCGCCGGTGAAGATCTCGACGTAGTTGTCCCACCCCACCGGCTTGGACTCGTTGGTGAGCAGATCGGTGTCGGTGAAGGACATGATGACGACGCTGATCAACGGAATCAGCACGAACAGCACGAACCCGATTGCTTGCGGGGTAAGGAAAAGGTAGGCGGTCAGCGCCTCGCGGCGGCCGCGCTTCACCGCTTGCTCCGCAACATGGGACCAATCCGGTCGCAGATCCCCTGCAACACTCCGGGAACGTCCGCCGTCCGCGTCCAGAGCTTGTCCAGTGCGGGCTCCGCGGTGGCGCGGATCTGCGGCCAGTTCTCGGGATACGCGAAGGCTTCGCCGTCGGTGATGCCGCGGACCAGGATGTCGGTGACGGCCGGGCTCTTCGCGTAGAGGCGATCGGACTGAGCAAGCACGGAGCGGCGCGCGGGCGGGTAGAACTGGGCGAGGCGTTCGGTGCTCGCGCGTTCGCTGAGGAACTTCAGCAGTTCCGTTGCCAGCTTCGGGTTGTCGCTCTGCCGGAAGACGACCATCCCGGCCTGGCCGGTGACGTGGGGCTGGCCGCCAGGCCCGGCGGGCAGCGGCGCGACGCCCCAGCCGAAGGTCGAACCCTGGAGCTGGGAAAGCCGGGAGAGCTGGGTGATGGTGATCGCGGTCTTCCCGGCGTAGAAGCCCGGCTGCGAGCCGGGCGGCGTCGCTGTGCCCTCGGCGAAGGCCATCCGGTGGTAGAGCCCGATCGCCTCGACGGCGGCGCGGTCGGCCAACCGGCAGGATCGGTCTTCTCGTTGGTACACAACGGTTCCGTGCGCTCGCAGCAGCGGGTCCAGGGTCGCCCAGACGAGCGGGCCGTACATCCCGCCCTCGTTGCTCTCGAAAGCGTGGCTGCCCGGCGGCAGGGTGGGTTTGAGCCGCGCGGTCAACTCCGCCATCCGCGCCCAGGTCCACTCACCGCGCGCGGCCAGTTCCGCGGGCTCGGGAAGCCCAGCCCTTGCCAGCATGTCCTTGTTGTAGATCGTGAAGAAAGGGCTGGTGGAGAACGGAATCCCGTACACCGCGTCGCCGGAGCGCCAGTTGGTGAACGCGGCGGGCACGTAGTCGTCGAAGTGGTAGCCCGGGTCCTCGCGCAGCGCACGGCCGACGTCGGCTAGCCTTCCCTTGGCCGCCATGCTGACCGCGTCGGGGGCGCCGAGCCACCCCAGATCGGGCGGGTCTCCCCCGGCGAGGCGGACGGAGAGCTTGGTGACGTACTCCGTCTGCGGGACCGACTGGATCCGCACGGCGACGCCGGGGCGCGTCGCGGCGAAAGCGTCGCCGAGTTCCTGGAAAGCGCGCAGCTGAGCCTGATCCGAGGTCCAGACGGTCATCGTCAGGTGGTTGGGATCGGGGCGGTCACCGATCCCGCACGCGGCCGTGAGCACGAGGGTGATCGCGGCGAGCAGCGCGCGCTTCATCACGGCCGCGCTTCCATTACCGACTTCCCTTGCCGCTCAGCACAATCAATCGTGTCGGTGGTGGCGGGCCCACCGTCGAGCCGTTCCATCAGTCGCTGAACGGCGACCTCGCCGATGCGGCGGCCCGGGATGTCGAAGCCCGACCAGAAACCAACGGTGTCCTCGTCTTCGGCAACCCCGGCGACCGCGACGGAAAGGTCCTCCGGTACCCGCAGCCCCCGTTTTCCCGCAGCGGCACGCAACGCCTCGGCGTACGTCGCGCCCTCCACGACCACCGCGCTGACTTGACGCTCCAGCAAATCATCCACAAAGGACGGTGTGATGCGGTCGAGCGGAACGATCTCAGCGGTGATCTCGGGGATCGCCGTCCGCAGGCCGTGCAACCGGTCGCCCGTCGCCGGGAGGTCCGGATTGGACCCGACGTAGGTGATCCGGCGGTGCCCCAGGAGGATCAGGCGCCCGCCCAGCACGTAGCTCGCGGCGGCGTAACCGGGGGCCACGTTGGGAACCTCGCGCCCACCGCGCAGGAAGCGCTTGCCGATGAAGACGAAGGGGTAGTCCTCGGCGACGAGCTGTTCCAGTTCCGCCGGGATCTCATCGCGGCCGAGCAGGATCGCAGCGTCGACCAGCCGGAGCTTGTTCTCCCCGTCCGCGTAGATGCTGCGGATCGGCCCGGAGGTGGCCGCACTGGTGAACAGCAGCAGGTCCTGGCCCGCGCGCTCGGCCGCCTCCTCGATGCCGAGCAGGAACGGGTGGTACCAGCCACCGTGGCGCGTGGTGAACACGCGCTCGTAGGTGAACACGCCGAGGAGCTGGCTGCGGCCCGTCGCCAGCCGCCGGGCCAGCGGGTCCGCCCGGTAGCCCAGCTCACGCGCCACGTCGAGCACGCGGCGCCGCGTCTCCTCCGGGATCGAGGTGGCCTTGTCCCGCAGGATCAGCGAGACCGCCGCCTGCGTGACACCGGCGCGCTTCGCGATGTCCGCCTGCGACACCCGGCTAGTTATGCGCATAACTAAACGGTGGCAGGCCGCCCGGGGCGACGTCAAGGGGGCTTGGAAGGATCTGCGGTATGACGACATCCCGGAAGTTCGCCAAGGCCGTCACCGAGGTGCTGAGCCCGTACGTGGTGCTCGCGGTCCTGGCGTTCGTCGTCGGCGCCTGGCCTCATCCGGAGCGCGGCGAGGCGCTGTGGTGGGCCGCCGCGCTCGCCCTCGGCAGCTGCGTCATCCCCTACGTCGTCATCGTCGCCGGGGCCCGGCGCGGCCGGTGGGACGGCCACCACGTCAACAACCGCGCGGGACGGCTGATCCCGCTGGTGATCATCACCGTGTCGATCATCGTGGTGACCGTCGCGATGGGCCTCACGAAGGCGCCGTCGCACATGTTCGCGCTGGGCCTCGGGGAGGTCGTGCTCATCGTGGTGCTCGGCCTGATCACCGTGCTGGGCCGGTGGAAGGTGAGCGTGCACGCCGCGGTCGGTGCTGCGACGGTGGTCATCGTCGCGATCCTGTACGGCGCCGTGTGGCACGTCCTGTGGCCGCTCGTGGTGCTGCTGGGCTGGTCCCGGGTCGCGCTGAGGGACCACACCGTGGCGCAGGTGCTCGTCGGCGCCGCGCTCGGCATCGCCTTCCCCGCGGTGCTCTACCCGCCGATGCTGTAGTCGGTGGAGTACCACCGGCGCGGGCGCATGCGGAACGTCGCGATCGTCAGGCCCTCCATCTGCTTCAGGAAGTCAGCGGCAGCGTCGCCCTCCATGTAGCGGTAGGCCAGGGCCTCGACCTCCGCCCACGGCGTCTCGTGATCGATGGCCACCACCGGACCCGAGACGCTGACGTAGCGGTACGGCGGGTTCTCGTCCTGCACGACCAGGGTGAACTCGCGCGCGGCCTCGGCCAGCCGGTACTTCAGCGACTCCGGCGCGGTCTGCACGAGGACGTCCCCGCCGGGCTCGTAGTGGTACCAGACCGGCACAGCGAGCGGCGGGCCCTCGGCGCGCGCGATGCTGATCACCCCGATGTGGACGCCCGCCAGGAACTCCTCGCGCTTCGACTCAGTCATCACTGCCATGCCGACCAGTCAAGTTGGTCACGCGGTGGTGTGCCATGCGCGCGCGTCCGAGATGGATGTCCGTGCGTCTGCGGAGGTAGAAATTTCTTCGGGGGGCGTGTCCATGCGGCCATGTCCCGTTCGTAGTGATGGTGACACCAACGCTGAGGAGCGCGACATGAAGTACATGCTGCTGATCAACGCCGGTTCGATCGACGCGAGCGGCGGGGCCGCTGAGTGCTCGGTCGAGGACTGGATGGCCTACGACAAGGACGTCCGGGAGGCGGGCGTCCTGGTGTCCGGGGAGTCGCTCGCCGACCTGGTCACCGCCACCACCGTGCGCGTCGGCGAGGACGGGAAGCGGCTGGTCACCGATGGTCCGTTCGCGGAGAGCCGCGAGGTCCTCGGCGGGTTCTACGTCATCGACGTTCCGGATCTGGACGCCGCGCTGGACTGGGCCGCGCGGTGCCCCGGCGCGCGCGGCAGCGGCTCCGTCGTGGTGCGGCCGGTCGCCGACTTCGGGGCCTGAGGTGACCGATTCGGTGGCGGGCGTGTTCCGCGAGGAGCACGGCCGGTTGCTGGCGGCGCTCGTCCGCCGGTTCGGCGATCTGGACCTGGCCGAGGAGGTGGCTTCGGAGGCGGTCGAGATCGCGCTCACCCGATGGCCGGTCGACGGGGTCCCGCCGAATCCGGGGGCGTGGTTGATGACCACCGCGCGGCGCCGGGCGGTGGACCGGTTGCGGCGGGACCGGGCCTACGCCGAGCGGCTGGCGGTGCTCCGCGTGGAGGCGGAGCGGGCCGATCCCGCGCCCGCCGCCGATGTCGGGGACGGCCTGCCGGACGAGCGGTTGCAGCTGTTCTTCACCTGCGCGCACCCCGCGCTGCCCGCGGAGGACCGTGTGGCGTTGACGCTGCGCTGCCTCGCCGGGATGACCACGCCCGAGGTGGCGCGGGCGTTCCTGGTCCCGGTGGAGACCATGGCCAAGCGGATCACGCGGGCGAAGAAGAAGATCCGCGAGGCGCGCATCCCGTTCCGCGTGCCCGGCGCCGACGAGCTGCCCGAACGCCTGCCCGGAGTGCTCCAGGTCGTCTACTCGATCTTCACCGAAGGCTATGCGGCGCACCGGTCCGAGCTGGCCGAGGAGGCGATCCGGCTGGCGCGGATACTGCGCGCGCTGATGCCCGCGGAGCGCGAGGTCGCCGGGCTGCTGGCGTTGCTGCTGCTGGTCCACGCCCGCCGGGAGGCGCGCGGCGACGAACTGGTCCTGCTGGAGGAGCAGGATCGCGCTCTCTGGGATCGCGCCATGATCGCGGAGGGGACCCGCCTGGTCGAGGTCGCGCTGACCGGCGGGCGCCCCGGCCCGTACGGCGTGCAGGCCGCGATCGCCGCGCTCCACGACGAGGCGGCCGATCTCGCCGACACCGACTGGCCGCAGATCGTCGCGCTGTACGAGGTGCTGCTGGCTCTGCTGCCGTCCCCCGTCGTCGCGCTGAACCGGGCGGTCGCCGTTGCCATGCGAGATGGCGCTGAGGCCGGGCTCGCGCTGCTCGACGAGCTGGCCGACGATCCGCAGCTGCGCAGCTACCACCCGTACTCCACCGCCCGCGCCGAGCTGTTGCGCCTGCTCGGCCGGGATTCCGAGGCCGCGCTTGCCTTCCGGCGGGCTTTGGAGCTGGCCGGTACCGAGTCCGAGCGCGCGCACCTGCGGCGCAAATTGGAGGGTTGACGTGGATCTTGCTCGTGGTTGGGATCTCGCCGCTGCCGGGTACGAGTCGTATTACGTGCCTCGGTTCGCCCCGTGGGTGGACAGTGCCGTGCGAGCGATCACTTCGCCGCTCCCTGACGGCCCGATCCTGGTGCCGTGCTGTGGCACGTTCCCGGAGCTCGACGTCTTGGTGGAGTTGTTCCCTGACCGCGAGATCGTCGGCATCGACCTTTCCCCGGGCATGCTCCGGCTCGCCCGGGAACGCGCCACCGGGCGGCAGCGGGTGCGCCTCGTCCAGGGCGACGCGGCCATCCTCGATGATCACTGGACTGGCAGGTGTGCGGCGGTCGTGTCGGTTTTCGGGCTCCAGCAGCTGCCTTCGCCCGATGCCGCCATCCGCTCGTGGGCTTCGGCTCTTCGTCCTGGTGGTGTGCTGTCCGTCATGTTCTGGCCGAGCACCACGGAGCCTTTTGGCCCGTTTTCCTTGCTGTCCAAGGTTCTTCGGGCTCATGTGCCCGCCGGGGACCGTTCGTGGGAGCAACGCCTCTCGTTTCCCGGTGTCGTCGTGGACAAGTACGTCGCGCACGAGATGTCGCATCCGAGCGCGGCGGAGTTCTTCGCTTCCCACACCGAGTCCGGCCCGCTCCGCCCGCTGGCCGATGATCGTGGCCGCGAGTTCGTCGCTCGGCTTCGCGAAGAGTTCCTGCGGCTCGCTCCGTGCGGCAAATGGCACCACCGGCCTTGCGCGCGCCACATCGTCGCTCGCGTCACAGCTTGAGGTGGCCGACCCTGATGTTGCGCATGGGTTGTTGGTCGGGGTCGACCCAGCGCGGTGGGATGAACGTCGGGATGCCGTGCTCGAAGACGATCTCCCAGTCTCCTTGGTGCACAACGTGATGGTGGTGTGAGCAGAGCAGGACGAGGTTGCCGAGGTCGGTCGGTCCGCCGTCGATCCAATGCACCACGTGATGAGCTTCTGTCCACGCGGGTGGCCGATCACACCCGGGGAAGGCGCATCCCTTGTCCCGCACCGCTAACGCCCTGCGCTGCGTCACCGTCGCCAGCCGTCGGCTCCGTCCTACGTCCAGGGGCAGGCTTTCGCCGCCGAGGACGACGGGCATGACCTCGGCATCGCAGGCCACCAGCCGCACCGACCCCGCTGACGTCGGGTCGTCCCATTGGGTGTATCCGGCGCCGGTCCACTCGTGCAGGTTGTCCCAGGACATCGTGACCACCACCCGGGGCCGCTCCTCACCACAGGTCGGCAGATCCTGAGAGGCCATCGCGATCGCGATCACCTCCGCGAAGGCGTCGGCATACCGCTGCTCGGTGGTGCGCGGGTCTTTCTCCCCACCCACCGGGCGGGGCTTGGCGAGGGCGTGCAACACGGTCTTGATCTTCGCGCCGGTGATCGGGTCGAACGCCGCTTTGATCATCAGGTAGCCGTGTTCGTTGGTCCCCATCCGCAGATACCGCCGCGCATACCCTTCCTGCTCGTCGCGGTGCACACCTTCGGGGTCGATCCGCGACCGCAACACCTTGCCCGCATAGGTCAGCTGACGCGGATTCAACCGGGGTGCGTGCTGGCAGAGCACATCTTCGGCTTTCCCGGCCTTCTCCGCCGGGACCTTGCCCACCGTCCCCGAGATGATCAACGCACGACGGCCACTGATCTTCCCCTCCCGCAACAACGCCTGCGTCCTCGGCAGAGACGGGAGTTCGCGCACCAGACGAGCACGCTGACCGGCCTCACCGGAGTCCAACTTCAACTTCACCCGCAACAGCACCGCGAGATCCTTACACCCGTAATCGGAGTGCATACCCTGCGACTCGGCCTCCGCCGCACCATCGGTGGCGGCGGCGGTGACCATGTTCGTCAGGGTCTCCATGTCCTGCATCCACTCCAGCAACGCATCACCGGTCAACCTCTAGGTGTCGCACGCGGCGAAGTGCACTTTCAGGGAAGCGATGGATTCCTTGGGATCAAACACAATTCACCTCCTTCGACTCCCTTCAATTATCTCAGCAGTCAAGATCGAAATCGAAGCACCATCGAGTGAATTCCAGCAATACCAACAACTTCAGCACGCAACCGCAATATGGCCACATAACGCGACAAAGAGAAAACGCAAGGGCCACAACGAAACCGAGGCTTTACCTGGGGCGCGCGTGCCATACGCTCATCGCGAGGGCCGGGGTTTCATCCCGTGCCCCTAAGAGGCCCAACGGCACGCGCAAGGGGTCCCCAGGTCAAGCCGACCCCACGCAGGAACCCATCGGGTTAACCCCCGCAGGGTGAATCCGGACGGAAGACGATTGCCCCCCTTGCCACCTGGCTATTCGCAGACATGGGCACGACAGTCGTCCGTGACGGCACCTGGCTGAGCGACGAAGTGACCGAGGCGGTCATGGCGTCGGCTCGCGCGCTGGCCGCGACCGGGGAGCAGGCGCAGGTTCAGCGACTGCTCGCGGCCCGGCTGGGCCTGCGGGCAAGCGCGCACGTGGCGGAGGGGGCGTTCGCGCTGCGCCCCAGTGTCGCCACGGGTGACCTGATCAACGTCACCCGAACCGCCTGGCGCCTCGTGGAGATCACCCTCGGCGAGCTCCTCGTGCCGTACGGGGCCGATCCCGTGCTCCCGGTGACCCGCGCCGCCGAGCCCGGCTTCGCGCTGAGGCGCCTGGGACCGCCGTTGCTGCGGCTCGGGAACGTGCTGTGGGCCCGCGCGCGGTGCTCGCGGATCAGGTTCGTCAGCGAGCAGATCCAGCTCGCCGCGGGCGACGTCCTGGCGCACGCCATCCGGTGGCGCTAGGAGTTCCCAGCACCGGCATGCTGAGCCCCATGACGCCCACGGAGCCGCGGATCGGCCGCACCTACCGGGTCCGCATCCCTCGCGACGAGAGTCCCGCCAAGTACGTCACCGGCAGTCCGGGCCGGGGCGAGGCGGACCTGATGTTCCTCCAGATGGCGTTCGTCCACGGCGACGGGCTCAGCGACGACTTCGACATCACGCTGACCTCCGTCGGCGAGGTGCTCGCGGGCGAGCCAGCGGTCACCGGGGTCAAGGTCGTGGACACCACTCGCGTCAGCACTCCCCTGTCACCGGAGGTGGCAGCCGCGCTCGGCCTGTCCCCGGGCGTGGAGTACGTGGTCGAAGGGGTGTTGAAGGACGCGAGGTCCGGCGAGCCCGTCCAGGTGCTGGCCGAGGAGACGCTCACCATTCCCGCGTCCTGGCTCCACGAATAAGACGAGCATTCACACTAGATTTTCACATGATTGACCAGGTGCCTTGTTGGCCCTATGTTGGTGCATCGATCCACTTCTGCAACGGAAAGGGTCGTCCATGCACTTCGGAAAGTTATTCTCGTTCGCTGCCTGTGTCGCCGTCGTGGCCGCTACGACACTGACAACCCCCGCCCAGGCCACCGTGCACGGGTGCAGCGGCACGGTGTGCATCTACGTCAACGGCCACAGCGATTACGTGAGCTATGCCCACGCCCAGAACTACCAGCACCCCTACTTCGGGCACTTCCACCTCTACGGGGTCGGCTTCAGCATGAAATCCCCGACGCAGCACTGGAGGTACAAGTCGAAGTGGCAGATCGACGTGAAGAAGTATTTCCCCGACCGTTCCGTTTTCTGCGCCGAGGCGTGGGAGAACGGCAGACTGCTCGGCAGGCCCTGCGCTGAGATCCGGATCTGAGATCCAACGCTGACCGAACCCGTCAGATGATGCCGCGCAGCCGGTTCGCGTCGGGCGCGTCGACGAGCTCGAACAACGTCAGCGCCCGGCGGTAGAACTCGCGCGCGGCATCGGCGTCCGTGCGCTCGGCGATGCGCCCGAGAATCTCCAGGGCCTGGCGCTTGAACTGCGGTAAATCGATACACTACCAGCTCGGAGCGTCGGTCGTGACGAACCTGCGCCGGATCACCGGAGGCGCGCGATCCTTTGCTGCGCGGCGAAATCGAGAACCGGTGCGGGCATGCGCAGCGCGCCGTTGCCGTAGCCGAGGTGGCGCAGCGCGGCCTTGATGCCCTCGATCGTGCCGCCCAACGCATCGAGCACATCGTCAACCTTTTGCTGCGCAAGGCGTTCGGCCTCGGCATCGCCAGAAACCACGGCGTTGGCGAGCGCCTTGAACGGCCGTGGGAACGCGGCGGTCAAGCCGGACACCACGCCCTCTCCTCCGCTGCGGATCACCCCGGCGAGCGTGGTGTCGGCGCCCGACCACAGAGGCGTCCCCGGCGGCAGCGCGGCGAGGTACTCGTCGAAGCGATCGGCCGCCGAACCGCTCAGTTTCGCCCCGGCGAGCCCGGTATCCGATGCGATCCTGGCGAACTCCGCGGGTTCCACGACCACGCCGCTGCGCTCGCTGAAGAGATAGCCGTAGGTCTCCGCCGACCCCTCGACGGCGGTGATCGCGGCGAAATGCCTTGTCACAGCGGCGATATCGACCGGGAGGTAGTACGGCGTGAGAGCGGCCAGCCGCCGCGCGCCCGCCGCGACCGCGCCCCTGGCGAGCTTCACCGCGTCGCGGGTGCTCGCCGCGCCGACGTGCACGACAACCCTTGCCGGGCCGAAGGCGGCGAGCGCCAGCTCGGCGAGTTCCTGGCGCTCACGGAGATCGAGCGCGGGGAATTCCCCGGTGGTGCCACCGACGAACACGCCGTCGACGTGCTCGGCGAGGTCCGCGAGGTGCCTCTTCGTCGTGTCCCGGTCGAGTTCACCCGCGTCGTCGAAGAACGTGGGGGTGGCCGTCAGGATTTCGGGCATGGCGGAGCCTCGCTCGTCGTCGGCAGGGTCAGGGAGCGCCCCTGCGCTCCGCCAGCACGGTGCGGATGCGCGCGCAGGAGCCGTCGAGGTGCGTGGTCAGCGTGCTGAGCGCGGCCGCGACATCCCCGGATCGGACGACCGCGGCCAACTCGGCGTGGTCCTCGGCGATCGGACGCAGGTCCCGGTCGGTGTTGGTGATGTCGAGGACCGCGGCGAACAACGGCCGGTGCAGCTCCCAGGTCGCGGTCAGCCAGCGATTGCCGCCGATGACGTAGAACCCGCTGTGGAAGTCCAGATCCGCTGCGGCGAACTCGGCGGCGCTGGCGCTCTCGGCGGCGCTGCGCATCCTGGCCACCGCTTCGTCCAACGGAGTCCAGTCGGCGTCGTCGCCGCGCGCGATGGTCTCCCGGATCGCCAGGCTCTCCAGGGCCCCGCGCAACGAGTACAGCTCGACGAGGTCGGTGTCGCTCAGGCCGCGCACGTACACGCCGCGCCTGCGCGTCTCGACCAGGCCCTCGATCTCCAGCTGGCGCAACGCATCGCGCACCGGACCGCGGCTGACCTCGAAGCGCTCCGCGATCCAGCCCTCGACCAGGTGGGTCCCCGCGGCCAGCTCACCCCGCACGATCAACGCGCGCAGCTGGTCCAGCAGCAGCTCCCCGAGCGACGACTGGCGCAACGGATTGACGATCATCCACGGCTCCTTCTCGATCAGCGGTCCCCACAGTAAGCGGTCGTCGGTCAACGGTCAACGTCGACGGTTAACCGTTGACCGAGCGGCTTCGGCCGGTCGTAGTTCTCGGCCGCGGGCTGTTCTTCGGCAACCGCGGCGACACCAAGGGCCGCAAGTCCACGTTGATCGTCACGCTGACCGTGATGGGCGTCAGCACCATCCTCATCGGACTCCTGCCGAGCTACGCCAGCATCGGGGTCTGGGCGCTGATCCTGTTGGTGGTGCTGCGATTGCTCCAGGGCTTCGCGGTCGGCGGCGAATGGGGCGGCTCCATGATCATCGTCCTGGAGTCGGCGCCGCCGAACCGCAGGGGCTTCTTCACCGCGTGGCCCAACACCGGCGGGTTCTCCGCGCAGATCCTCATCACGCTGGTCTTCGCCTAGGCGCTGCCCTACTTCCTGCTCACCGTGTTCGCGTTGTCCTACGGCAGTTCCACGCTCGGGATGCAGAAAAGCACGCTGAACAACGTGATCCTGATCGTGGCGGTGCTGTCGTTCGCCTCGCACGGGCTGTTCGCCCTGCTGTCCGCCCGCATCGGCAGGCGCCCGGTCTACTTCTTCGGCGCCGCAGTGGTTTTCGTGATGGCGTTCCCGTTCTTCGCGGAACTGTTCCCCACCGAGCGCAGGTACACGGGAGCCGCGGCGGGGCGGGAGATCGCGTCCATCCTGTCCGGCGGGCTCACCCCGTTCATCGCCACCGCACTGGCCGGGCCGGGCGGCACGCGGTGGTGGCTCGTCGCGGGTTACGTGATGCTCGGTGCGCTGATCACCATGATCGCGGTCGCGAAGGCACCCGAGACCCTGCACCGCGACCTGTGAGCCCGGACGTCATCGCAGCGCGCGCCACCAGTCCGCCCGGGTCGGCTCGCGCAGGGCGTTCGTTCCACAGTGGACTTCGCCGATCAGCATGTGCAGGTACGCCCAGTCCTCGACCCAGGACAGGCGCACCGGATACCCGGCCAGCGCATCCTCGGTGGCCCGCTCGAACAGGTCGACACCGTTGACGACGGGCCCGTGCGGCTTGGGTGCCGCGAAGACGCCTGCTTTGATGGACAAGCCGTTCACGATGCTGGCGGTCGAGGCGACGAGGAACTTCGCCGGAGCCCGGCCCGTGCGCGCCAGCTTCCGCAAGCCTTCCAGGTCCTGCACGGTGAGCTTGCCCGACTCCACCATGCGCTTGGTCTCCGGGGCGTCGGCCGCCGCTTCGGGGTCGTATTCCTTGAACAGCACCGGAACTCGGACGAGCTCGGTGGCCTTGAGGCCGGTTTCCCTTGTCAGGACGTCGATCTGGGCATCGATGTGCCGCGCGGCCGTCTCGTTCACCGTGAGGAAGGCCGGGTTCGCCAGTGACTCGTCGATGGTCGGCTTCACGGGTTCGACCGTGTTGTCGAACAACCGCGCCGCACCGTGCCCGGCCCGCTGGGCGTCCTTGAGCCGGTTCACCGCGAGCCGCGGATCGGCGACCATCATCGTCCAGCCGCGCGCGGTGGTGGCGGGGATGACGTGAGTTGTCTCGTCGACGTGCCCGACGAGCAGCCACGACGTGTCCACGACCACCGGCTGCGCGTGCTGCGAGCTGAGCATCTTGGTGAAGCTGGGGTCCGGGTGCCGCGACGCGGCGGACCCGAAGAACGGCCTGCCCAACGGGTTGCGGGCGTCCGGCGGGATGCTGTCGAAGTTCCCGGTGGAGTTCAGGGTGTCCGCGACCGTGTCCGCCCGATCGGCGGTGAACTGCTGCACCACCCCGATCCCGGGTCCGCGCAGGTGGGTGAACAACAGGCGCCCGACCGGCCGGAGAGTGTGCGACGGATGGCCCGGGTACACGCGATAGTTGCTGCTGCGCAACAGGATTCGCATCACCTGCGGGCCGTTCGGACCCGGCGCGCTCACCGTCGCGGGCTCGACGAAGTCCTGGAACCACCGGTCGCGGTGACTCCAGATCGAGAGCTCGGAGGCAGGCAGGCCGGACCGCTCCACCGCTGTGCGCAGATCGCGCACGAACTCGGTGTACCCCGGCATGGCATCGGGCGTGTCCGAGGTCAGAACCCGTTGTGCGGGCTTGAGATCGGTCTGCAAGATGATCGGCGCGACCTTCAGCTGCACCGAGTCCCTGGAGTTGCCGACCACCAGCGTGACGGTCACGACGCCGTCCCACACCGCGCGGTCGCGGACCACGTCCAGACCTTCCAGCGCCAGCTGCGCCCCGGCGCGCAACTCCTGCTCGGTGAGCTTTCCGGTCAGTGGGGCCCAGGCGCCGCCACGGTTGATCCACAAGCGCGCGTACTTCTCCTGTTGCGGCGCAAGCGAAACCGTGCCCGTGGTGCCCGCTGACAACTCCGGCTTGGGAATCGTCCACAGTGGAGCTAGGTCGGCGATGTCGTTGGGGCCGTTCAGCTCCTCGTCCTGAGCGTCGTGGCAGGCGGCGATGCGCGTGTCGACCGCGATGTCCGGGTTCTTCAGATCGGCCTCGGACACCGTGCAGCGCTTGCCGTCGTCGTCGAGGTTGGGCAGGAAGATCGCGCCCCGGCCCTCGCGCCAGAGCTGCTTCCCGGCCTCGTCGGCGTCAGCGTCGACCTTCCCGTCCCGGTTGGTGTCCGCGACCAGACGCACCTTGGCATCCCGTGGATCGGCGAGCGCCGACGGGGAAACGGCTGCCACCGCGCTGACGCCGAGCACCAGCGCCCACGCGGCGTTGACCCACTTGACCGACATGCGCTCGACGCTAGCCATTTCCGTTCCGGCGCCAGTGAGGTCATCAACTATTCTTTGTTCGAATAACCTCCCTTCCGCAGAGCGAAAGTTGATGCTTCGTGCGCCTGTCGGTCCTGGACACCTCGCCGATCGTGGCGGGGTCCACCGCCCAGCAGGCATTGCGCAACACGGTCGACCTGGCCGGGCTGGCCGATCAGCTGGGGTTCCACCGGTACTGGGTCCCCGAGCACCACGGCATGCGCGGGGTGGCCAGCTCCGCACCCGCTGTCCTCGTCGCCGAACTCGCGAACGCCACCAGGAACCTCCGCGTCGGCTCCGGCGGCGTGCTCCTGCCCAACCACGCGCCGATCGTGGTCGCCGAGCAGTTCGGCACGCTCGAAGCCCTCCACCCGGGGCGGATAGACCTCGGAATCGGCCGCGCGCCGGGTGGTCCTCCCTCAGCCGTCGAGGTCGTGCGCGGCGGCCGCACCGAGAAGACGTACGACGAACAGCTCGACGAGCTGCTGAGCTACTTCACCCCGGATTCCCCGGCGATCCCCGCGATCGGGAACGCGCCGCCGATCTGGTTGCTCGGCTCCTCTCCGGCCAGTGCCCAGCTCGCCGGCGCGCGCGGCCTTCGGTACGCCTTCGCGCATCACCTCAACCCCGCCGCTACCGCGGAGGCAGCGCGCACCTACCGCGGCCCGGAAATGCTCGTCAGCGTCTCCGTCATCGTCGCCGACACCGATGAGCGCGCCGAATGGCTCGCTGGCTCCACGCGATTGAAGGTGCTCAGCAGGATTCGTGGCACGCGCATTCGTTTGCCCAGCCCGGAAGACGCGGCCGCGTACCCCTACACCGAGGACGACCGGGCCGAGATTGCCGCACGCTCCGGAAGCGTTCTCGTCGGGTCCCCAGAAACTGTGACCAGGAAGCTGCGCGCCGTGCTCGACGACACCGGCGTGGACGAGCTGATGGTCACCAGTCCGATCTACCACCACCACGATCGACTGCGCTCCTACGACCTCCTGGCGTCCACAGTGGACTGATTCGAATGCTCTACCTCGCGTCCGGCGGTCCCTTGCGGTGGAGCCCGCGGGCCGAGTATTGAGGCACGCTTTGCGGCTCCGCCACGGGCTGGTCGGGTTCCTGACCTCACTGCCCGCGCACGGTGATCTCGTCCGCGTCCGGCTGGGTTCGTTGCGGGGATACGTTGTCTGCCATCCCGAGTTGGTCGCCGAGGTCCTGCGCGACGACCGCACCTACGACAAGGGCGGCCCGCTGTTCGACAAGGCGCGGGAGGTCGTCGGCAACGGTCTGGTGACCTGCGGCCACCAGGAACACCGGCGGCAGCGGCGATTGGTGCAGCCCGCGTTCCACCGCCCCCGCGTGGACGACTACCGGCGTTCGATGACCGAGCAGGTCGAGGGCGTGCTTTCGGAGTGGCGCACCGGGCAGGTCATCGACGTTCCCGAGCAGACCCACCGCCTCACCAGTGGCAATCCCGGAATCGCCTCGATCGACTGGTGGTGGCGGGTCTAGCTCCTGTCCTGCAAATCCTCCAAGCACTCCGCACACCAAGTAAACTCCGTCCCATGCCCCCCACCCGCCCGCACACCCCAACCCCCGCGGGCGTCGTCTAGAGAACCCCGTTTCGTACTCATAACGGGAAAAAGAGCGCTCCAAAAACCCGTTTAGAGTACGAAACGGGATTTTGGGCTGCGCGGGTGATGTTTCGGGGGAAAGAGGGGGCGGAGGTGTCGCTGCGTTGGGGCCACTGGCGGGACGGGGGTTGGGTGTTGTTAGCGACTTCTGGGGGCGGGGTTGGGTGTGCTTGAAGACCGCCGAACTCGCTTCTCTCCGAGAGCGGTGGGACGTCTCACCGGGGTACGGCGCCATCGGCGTTGACCAGGATTCCGCGGGGGCGCTCAGCCGATCGGATTCGCCTTGAGGTAGACGATATCCCGTTCGTAGATCAAGGTGTCGCCGCGATCGAGCACCTTCTGCTGGGCCGCGTCACCGTTGCGCGCCTGGGTGACGATGAAATCGACGAGCTCCTGGAGCCTGCGGATCGTCGCCGCCACCACGTCGCCGGGCGTGATGCCGACTCCGTAGGACTCCACGAACAGTTCAAGGCGCCGACGTTGCTCCGCGATGCCCGGGTACGGCACATCCGGATTGGCGGGATCGGTCAACGGCACGAATCGGTAGGCCGTGTAAGCCAAATCCCACACCCTCGGCCCCGGGGACGCGGTGTCGAAGTCGATGACGCCCGACACCCGATCCCCGTCGAACATCAGGTTGTACGGCGCAAAGTCGTTGTGGCACAACACTTCCACCGGATCGTGCGCTGGCCATTGCCAACTGGCTCCGGTCGGCGGCACGAAGTCCGCGGTGGCGTCGTGGTACTCCCGCGACAACTCCGCGACCGCGACGAGCGTCCGATCGGTCAGCACGTGCTCCGGCAGCGGATAGGTGGCCACCGAACCCGGCAGCAGGCTGATGATCTCCCTGCCCTGTTCGTCGATCCCGAGCGCTTCCGGCGCGCGGTCGAACCCCCAGCGCCGAAGGTGACCGAGCAACGCGTGCACGGCCGGGGTCCACGGCCCCGAGGCACGCCGAACCGTGTCCCCCACCCTCACGACACTGGTCATGTTCCCGCCGGACAGGACTTCCTCCGCGACCATGGTGGGAGATCCTGCCGGACCCGTTCAGATGATTTCGCAGGGCTGCCACAACACGCTGATGCCCCCTCGTCTCAACTACCACGTGATGATGCGGGAGGACGACCAGCCGAGCACGGTGGTGACAACGTCGACCACGGTGCCCTCGGCAGTGGCGGTGATCGCCCCGGCCACGCGACGAAAGGCGATCGCGTCGTCGTGGGCTTTGACGCGGATCGAGTCCTCCACGACCGGGGTGACGCGGGTGTAGACGAGCATGTCGGGCTCGTGGGGGTCGCCGATCGGTACGCCGAGCCATCCGGCCAAGACCAGGCGCCGCAACGCGGAGATGTTCGGGTCCATCACAGCTCCCGGTGAGGAAACGGTAGATCGACATGGTGTCGACGAACGCGGGGAAACCCACCGTAGAACCTGCTCCGAACACGTCGCCAGATTCAGTCACGGTCCGGCATGAACTCCAAGCCGATGCGGGACAACAACTCTGCGGCCTGCTTCCCGACTGCCGCGTGGGACCAGAAGAAGTCGAACACATTTCGTTGGTACGCAATGTCTTTCGGGTCACGTAACACGACCTCGCCGGAGAAGAGCTCGACCGCGACCAAACGATCGTCGTAGACGACGAAGAAGTTCATCGGCACCGCGGGCACCATCGTGTTCTGCGGGATCACCGCCAACTCGACGTTGCCGCGCTCCGCCACCCGGGCCATGTGCGCGCATTGGCCCGCCATCACGTCGGGCGGGGCGCAGGGCCAGCGAACCGCGTGCTCGGTCAGCAGAAAGGAGAACCGCCGCGAGGCGTCGTCGAGGGTGGCCTGCGTCGCCAGCCGAGCTGCCACGGCTCGCTCAGTGTCCCAGGAGACATCCCCGGGAATGGTCGGGGTGAGCACACATCGCGCGTAGTCGGGGGTCTGGAGCAGCCCTGAGGGGATGACCGGCAGGAACTGCCGGACTTCCGCGGACGAGCGGACCAGCGCGGTGATCTCCTCTTGCGCCCGCCACAGCCCCATCTCGGCGTAAGCGCGCATCGACCGGTACCCCAACGATGTCACCCGCGCCAGATCAAGCAGTTCAGCCGTCACCTCCGCCGGCGCGTCCAAGGCTTTCAAGATCAGCTCGACATCAGTCACCGTTGGCACGGCACGCCCGGTCTCGATCCGGGAAACCTTGGTCTGGGACATGGCGGCGCGGGCGGCGAGGCGCTCACCGGACAGACCCGCCGCCTGCCGCAACCGCCGCAAGCCCGCCGCCAGGTCGCGGCGATCCTGGGGCAGACGGTCAGGGTCTAGCACTCCACTCCCGCACCGGTACGGCGCGACTCATCGCGAGATCGCGCCACTGGTGGTACATGTCGAGGTCAGGGTCCTCGACCAGGACTCGCCCCAGCAAGACCCCGTCCGGCGAAAAGTCCAGGTGCACCACGGTCACATCGTCGAATATCCAGAAATCTCGTTGCGGCACAACAATGGTCGGGTCCATCGAGAGATCGAGAACACGTACGTCCTCGCCCGCACGGACGTTGCCCGGGATACCCCAGGCGAGTTGGTACCGCTGATAGTCGGTCAGCGGCGGCGTGATCGCACGAACACGACTCACCCGTTTGCCTTCCGCCGCCCAAGCACGGACTTCCTCGTGCCAGTCCGAGTTGTGTCCCGGGGGCTCGGGCTCGCCTGCCAGGAACCGCGCGAGATCAGCCTGTTCGTCGGGGATGCTGTAGGCGGGTTGTGCCTCCCAACGCCACGCGCTACGCCGGAAGTTCTCGAAGATGGCCCAGAACCGCGGGCCGTCGAGCGCGGTCACTCCGCGCCCCGCCCCTCCTCCAGAGCCGCGACGGCGTCCTTGAGTACTTGCAGCGGGAGCTGCACGGCGATCTCTCCTGGACCGAGCGCGACACCGTCCACGTCGTCGACTGGAGTGCCCTGGGCCAGGGCGGTGCCCACGTCGGTTATGTAGATGGTGGGGCAGTCGGCCTTGTTGCAACCTGCGATCTTGTGCGCCTTCATGCTTGGAGGAATACCACGGACGTCGGTGCTGGTGCGGGCTCCAGTCACGCTCGCGCATAGACCACACCCGAACGCGGGAACGACTTCGAGTCCTCCCCGCTGAGCTGGCGCAACAGGTAGATCTCGCGGATCTGCCCGATCGCCCATGGCAGGATCGGCCGGGTGCAGATCGGGATGTTGGGACCGTTCGAGGTTCGTGCGGACGACGGCGTGGTCGCCGACGTGCCGGGCGCGCGGCTGCGCGGGCTGTTGATCGCCCTCGCGCTCAAGCCGTCGCGCGTGGTCCCGAAGGCGGCGCTGATCGACTGGATCTGGGGTGAGCACCCGCCCGCCGACGCGACGAATGCCTTGCAGCGCTTGGTTTCCCGGCTGCGGAAGGTGCTGCCGGAAGGGTCGATCGAGGGGCGGACGAACGGCTACCGGCTGGTGGTGGAACCGGACGCTGTCGACGCGGTGCGGTTCGAACGCCTCGTCGGCCAGGCCCGCGACGAGGAGAATCCGCGGCTGCTGCGCGAAGCCCTCAAGCTGTGGCGCGGCGCGGCCATGCAGGACGTCGGTCTGCCGGACAGCGAAGCGTTCGACGCGGCGGTCACGCGGCTCGAAGGGCTGCGCCTGACCGCCATGGAGGACCGGTTCGACGCGGAGATCAGCCTCGGTCACGGCGCGGAATTGGTCACCGAACTGACGGACCTGGTGGCCGCGAACCCGGTGCGGGAAAGGCTTGTGGCCGCGCTGATGCGGGCCCTCGCCGCGGCCGGTCGCAACACCGACGCGCTGCTGACCTACCAGCGCACAAGGGAAACCCTGGCCGACACGCTGGGCGTCGACCCGTCGCCGGAGCTGTCCGCCCTGCACGTCGCTCTGCTGCGGGGCGAGGTGGGACGGCCGGAGGACAACCGGAAGACCAACGTGCGCGCCGAGCTGACGAGTTTCGTCGGCAAGGACGCCGACGTCGCCGCGGTCCGCGAGCTCATCGCCGAGCACCGGCTCACCACGCTGATCGGGCCGGGTGGCTCGGGGAAGACCAGGCTCGCAACGGAAACCGCGCGCACGCTGCTCGGTGACCTGCCGGACGGGGCCTGGCTGGTGGAGCTCGCCGCGATCGGCGCGGACGACGACGTGGCGCAGGCGACGCTCGCCGGGTTCCGCCTCCGGGACGCCCTGCTCGGCGAGGCGTCGAACATGGAGCCGACGGACCGGCTCGTCGCGGCGATCCGCGAGCGGGAAACGCTGCTGATCCTGGACAACTGCGAGCACGTGATCGAGTCGGCGGCGACGTTGGCCCACCGGCTGCTCGGGGAGTGCAGGCGGCTGCGCATCCTGGCCACGAGCAGGGAACCGCTCGGCATCACCGGCGAGGCGCTGTGGCCGGTCGAGCCGCTGGCCCTGCCGGAGGGAGACGCGGAGATCGCATCCGCACCGGCCGTCCAGCTGTTGCGGGACCGGGCGAGCGCGGTGCGCAAGGACCTCGTGCTCGACGCCGACGCGTTGTCGACGATGGCGCGGATCTGCCGGGCGCTGGACGGGATGCCGTTGGCGATCGAGCTGGCCGCGGCCAGGTTGCGCACGATGTCCATCGAGCAGCTCGCCAACCGGCTGGACGACCGCTTCCGCCTGCTGACCGGTGGTAGCCGTACGGCGTTGCCGCGGCACAGAACGTTGCGCGCGATGGTCGACTGGAGCTGGGAGCTGCTCTCCGACGCCGAGCGGACGGTGCTGCGCAGGCTCTCGGTGTTCTCCGGCGGGGCGAGCCTGGAAGCGGCCGAGCGGGTCTGTGTCGGCGACGCCGTCGAGCAGGAGCAGGTGCTCGAACTGCTGACCGCGCTGACCGAGAAGTCCTTACTGGTCGCCGCGGGCGAAGGCGCACCGCGCTACCGGATGCTCGGCACCATCAAGGAATACGCCGCGCACCGGCTCGCCGAGGCGGATGAGGTGGACCTGGCGCGGCAGGCGCATCTCGCCTACTTCACCGATCTCACCGAGACCGCGGAGCCGCATCTGCGCCGAGCCGAGCAGGTGGAATGGCTCGCCACGCTGGAGGCCGACCACGACAACATCAGTGCCGCGCTGCGCGGGGCGATCGCGGCCGGTGACGCGCAGGCGGCGATGCGGCTCGCGGCGGCGACCGGCTGGTACTGGTGGCTCGGCGGACGCCGGGCCGAGGGCCTGGAGCTGATCATCGCGGCCACCGGCGTTCCCGGCGAGGTGACCGACGACGTCCGGGGCATGGCCTACGGGCTGGTCGCGCACTTCGTGACCTCCGGCCGGGGCGACGAACAGCTTGGCGCGGAATGGATTCGCAAGGCGCACCGGTTCGGGCAGCAGAGCGAGCAGCACAACCCGTTGCTGGACCTGATGACCCCGCTGGAACGCATGCTGCGCGAACCGGACTCCGCGGTGGTCGCGTTCGAGTCGTTGCTGGACAACGAAGATCCCTGGGTGCGCGCCCTGGCCCGGTTCCAGGCGGGCAAGATGCGGTTCATGATCGGCGAGGGCGGTCGGGAGGCGGAGGCCAACCTGGAGCTGGCGCTCGCGGAGTTCCGCGCGCTCGGCGAACGGTTCGGCACCTCGCTGGCCCTGTCCGAGCTGGGGAGCCAGCTCGCCATGCGCGGCGAGTTCGCCCGTGCGTGCGAGTACTACGGGCAGGCGATGGTGGCCGTCAACGAGGTCGGCGCCGTCGAGGACGTCATCCGGCTGTGGACCCAGCAGGCGGTGCTGCGCTGGCTCGACGGCGATCGGGACGCGAGCGCGGCCGCGATCACCGAGGCCGAGCGGCTCGCCGAAGGCGTCACCTGGCCGCACGCGCTGGTCGAACTGGCGCTCGCCAAGGCGGAGCTCGCGCGCCTGGGCGCTGACGCCGGGGAAGCCCGCAGGCAGCTCGGCCTCGCGACCGCGCTCATGGGCACCGACGCGGAGGAGGCGAACATCCGCGCGGATGTGCACGACGTGCTCGGCTACCTGGCCGACGACCTCCGCGAGGCCCGCACCCACCGCATGGCCGCCTGGCAGGCCGCTGCCGAGGCGGGACATCCGATGGTGATCGCCCGGATGCTCGTCGGGGTCGCGGACCTGGCGGTTCGCCTCGGCCAGTACGAGCAGGCGGCGCGGTTGCTCGCGGCCAGCGTCGGCGTGCGCGGACTGCCGGACCGCTCCCACCCGGACGCGGTCCGGATCGAGCGGGACGCACGACGTCACCTCGGCGAAGAACGGTTCGCCGAGGTGACGCGGGAGGGCACGGAGACGAGCTGGTCCCAGCTGGTCGAGGACGCGCTCGCTTCGTGAGGGTCAGCAAGCCGCGCGCTGGATGACGACGTCGCCGTGCCGCGTGCGGGCGTGCACCATGACCTTGCGCTCCGCCGAGGTGGGATTCCCTTGCGGTGAAACGAAATCGTGCACCGCTCCGCGCTCGCTCCGGACGTCGACGGAGGCGGCGGCGCCCTCGCTGACACCGACCTCGATATTGCCCGAGCCGTTCGTCAGCTTCGCCTGACCGGCGGTCATCCGCCCGATCCGGATGGCACCGGTGGCGGTCCCGGCGGTGACGTCGCCATCGGCGCGGTCGATGGCGAAGTCGCAGCCCGCGCTGCTCAGGTCGAGGTCGGCCGACGCGTGGCCGATCCAGACCTGCCCGCCCGAGTTCGAGAGCTTGACCGCGCCCCCGACCTCGCCGATCCGCATCGCGAACGCCCCGCCGTCGACGTCGGCGCGCCCGGCGATGCGGCCGATCGCGACCTCACCGGAGGAGACGTTGGCACGCAACGCGTCGACGCTGTCGAGCTGGACCTGACCCGACGCCATGTGCAGCTCGCACGCGCCGAGCGCGCCGTCCGCCCGCACGGCCGAGTGCGCCAGGTACGCGGCCAGGCTGGAGCCGCTGGGCAGCTCGATCGTGATGGCGACCGAACCGTTCTTGCTCCCGGAAACGGTCGTCTTGACCGACAGCTTGCCGCCGGTGAACTCGACCTTGGTCCGGTCGGCCACCTTCACGTCGGAGCGGTTCGTCGCGTCGATGGGTTCGACCAGCACCACGGTGTCGGTCCGGTCGCTCGCGGCGATCCGCACCTGGGCTCCGGCGACCTCCACGGTCGCGGCGACGGGTCCTGGGGTGGCGAATGCGGACATGACAAGTCTCCTTTTGTTTCGTACGAGGGTGAGGTCAGGCGCGCTTGGTGAACGTGGACCGAGCCCACAGGTAGCCGACGACCGCGATGCCGACGCACCAGGCGAGTGCGGTGACCGCGACGCTCGTGGACGGTGTGCCGTTGAGAAGACCGCGCAGGGTCTCGATGATCGGCGTGAAGGGCTGGTACTCCGCGAACTCCCGCAGACCCGGCCCCATCTTCTCCGCCGGGACGATCGCGCTGCTGAAGAACGGCAGCATGACCAGCGGCACAGCGGCCATGCCCGCCGTTTCCGGGGACTTCGCCGCCAGTCCCAGGGCGATCGTGAACCAACCGGCCGCGAAACCGAGCAGCACCACGACTCCGACCACGGCGAGCCAGTGCAGAAATCCCGCCGCCGGGCTGAAGCCCAGGAGGAAAGCCACTCCGACGAGGGCCGCGATGGCGATCAGGTTGGTCAGCAGGCTGGCGACGACGTGGCCGGTCAGCACCGCGCCCCGGGAGACGTCCATCACCTTGAAGCGGTTGATGATGCCCTTCGTCATGTCCGAGTTCACCGACGTCGCGGTGGCCCCCAGGCCGTAGCAGACGGCCAGCAACATCAGTCCCGGCGTCGCGTAGTCGATGTAGTCGACACCGACGCTGAACGCGTCTCCCATCATGTACACGAACATCAACATGACGATGATCGGCATCAGCACCGCGTTGAACACCGAGATCGGGTTCCGGGAGATGTGCTTGAAGTTGCGGCGCAACATCACCATCGACTGGGACGTGGTGCTCGACGTCTTGATGTTCACTATGCGGCCTCCGTGGTGTGGCCCGTCAGGGCGAGGAAGACGTCGTCGAGGTCGGGGGTGTGCACGGAGAACTCCTCGGCGCTGAGCGAGTGCCCGTCGAGGGTGTCCAGCAGCGCCCGCAGCGAGGCCGTCCCGCCGTCGCCGGGCACGCGCAGGGTCAGCGCCTCGTCGGCCCGCGTGGAGCCGGGGAACAGCGGCGCGGCCGCGTCCAGCTCGGCGACGGAGGTGAAGCGGAGCCGGACGTGCGTCCCGGGGATCTGCCGCTTGAGCTGCTCGGGCGTGCCCTGGGCGACCAGGCGGCCCTGGTCGAGCACGGCGACGCGGTCGGCGAGCTGATCGGCCTCTTCGAGGTACTGGGTGGTGAGGAAGATGGTCACGCCATCGGCCACCAGGTCGCGGATGATCGACCACATCGTGCGGCGGCTGCGCGGGTCCAGGCCGGTCGTCGGCTCGTCCAGGAAGATGATCCGCGGGTTCCCGACGAGCGTCATCGCCAGGTCCAGCTTGCGGCGCATGCCCCCGGAGTAGGTCGACGCGGGCTTGCGCGCCGCCTCCACCAGGTCGAAGCGCTCCAGCAACTCGGGGACGATCCGCTTGCCACCGCCGGAGAGGTCCACCATCAGTTGCAGGTTCTCCTGCCCTGTCAGCAGTTCGTCGACCGCCGCGAACTGACCGGTGACCCCGATCGCCGCGCGCACCGCCTTCGCGTCAGTGGCGACGTCGTGCCCGGCAACGCGGACGGTGCCGCCGTCGGCCTTCATCAAGGTGGTCAGCACGTTCACCGTCGTCGTCTTGCCCGCCCCGTTCGGGCCGAGCAGGGAGAAGATCGTGCCCGCCGGGACATCCAGATCGATGCCGTCGAGCACCACCTTGTCCCCAAAAGCCTTTCGCAGTCCCGAAACCGCAATCGCTGAACTCATGCGGCAAACATTCGGCGGCCGGGCTGACACTCCTCCGCCACGGCCCTGACACACCCGGTGTCAGGGCCGTGGCGGTCGCGTGTCAGGTCCGCGCGTGAAAGTGGCCGCAACGACCGCTTCGAAAGGACACGCGATGAGCAACCCGGTTCCCGTTCCGCACGGCCTGCCCAGGGAACGCGACGCGGGCCCCTTCGACCCGCCCCGCGACATCACCCGGCTGCGCGAGGCCCGCCCCGTCAGCCCGATGGTCTTCCCGGACGGTCACGAGGGCTGGCTCGTCACCGGCTACGAGGCGGTCCGCCAGCTCATGGCCGACACCCGGTTCAGCTCCCGTCAGGACCTCGGTGTCCTGCACGAACCGTTCGAGGTCCCCGGGATGCCCGACTTCGCCGAGCCGTCCCCGGTGCCGCCCGGCATGTTCATCGCCATGGACCCGCCGGACCACACCCGGCTGCGGCGCAAGCTCACCGGCGCCTTCACCGTCAAACGCATGAGGCAGCTCGAAGAGCACATCACCGACATCGTCGAACGGCAGCTGGACGAGCTGGCCCGGCTGACCCCGCCGGTCGACCTGGTGCGGGAGTTCGCGCTTCCGGTGCCCTCGCTGGTGATCTGCGCGATGCTCGGTGTCCCCTACGCGGACCGGGAGACCTTCCAGGTCAACTCCACCAGGTTCATGGACACCACGCTGCCGTTCGAGGAGAAGATCGCCGCCTACGGCGCGCTGGCCGGGTACCTGGGCGAACTGGTCACGGGCAAGCGCGCCGAGCCCGGCGAGGACATCCTGTCCGACCTGGCCCGCCAGGACGACCTCAGCATCGAGGAACTGACCGGCATCGCGTTCCTGTTGCTGCTCGCGGGCCACGAGACCACCGCGAACATGTTGGCACTGGGCACTTTCGCGCTCCTGGAGCACCCCGAGCAGCTGGCCGCGCTCCGCGCCGACCCCGAGCTGATGCCCGACGCCGTCGAGGAACTCCTGCGTTACCTGTCCATCGCCGACATCTTCTACCGCTACGCCGCGGAGGACATCGAGTTCCACGGCGAGAAGATCGCCAAGGGCTCGACCGTCATCGTGTCGCTGCTGGCCGCCAACCGCGACCCCCAGCGCTTCGAGAACCCCGACGCCCTCGACGTCCACCGCAAGGCCCGCGGTCACCTGTCCTTCGGGCACGGCGTCCACCAATGCCTCGGCCAGCAGCTGGCCCGCATCGAGATGCGCGCCGGTTTCGCCGGACTGCTCCGCCGCTTCCCCACCCTCGCCCTCGCCGCCCCCGCCGACGAGGTGAGGGTCAGGTCCCACATGCGGATCTACGGCGTCCACGCACTGCCAGTCACCTGGTAGCGGACCGCCGCCCTCTCGCTCGCGCTGTGGGCGAGAGGGTCACTCCGCGACGCGGCCCTGGACCAGGCCCGCCAGCGCACCCGCGAGCTTCCGGTGCGCCCGCGTCACCAGCGGCCCGTACTGGAACGCCTTCGACTTGATCCCGAGGTCCACGCGAGTCCCGGCCCCGTCCGCGGAGACAACGGCCGGGTAGAAGAACCCCCAGGTGAAGGCCGATGGCCGGGACGACAGGAGCACGATGCCCCGGGACGGATCGTGATCCTCGACCGCGTACCCGCCTGGGCAGTGCTGGACGAGCCACCCGTACACCACCTGCGGCGGCGCCGGGGACTGCACCACGAGCCTCCGCTTGCTCATCTGGACCGTCGCCACCGACCCCTTCCTGTTGTAGGCCACCAGGAACAGGATTCCGACGAACACGAACACGAACACGGCCGGAAGGAACACCAAGAGATCCACGCGCTGAGTATCCACGCGCGCACGGTGCTCCCGCCCCGGTTTCGCGGAACGAGTCGTGCATGTTGTTCACGTCCTAACCAATGTGAAGCGGTGGATCGCGTTGGTTTCGTTGTGCTCGACAGGCTGAACCGGCCGTTCCTGTTCAGAGCGCTCGCGTTGATGTTGCTGTCCAGGAATCCATCTGGCAGCGGTGCCCGTGAACTGGTGGTCTTTCGCGGGCAGACCGCTCTACCGGTGCGCGGGCACGTAGGTGCCCACGACCACGCTGAAATCCGGTGCGAGGCGGAGTTCGGTCGCGTGGAGATCGGGGTGCTCCAGCCAATGCAGGCGAGCCACGTCCGGCGAGCCGTCGTACAGGGGCGGCCAGGTGGTCGTCGGCGTGAAGTCGTCGATCACCACCACACCACCGGGATTGAGCAGCTGCACGGGATCGGCGGCGGCGCCGTCCTTGCCCTGTCCGCCCCCGTCGAGGATCAGGAGGTCGTAGGGGCCGTAGTCCGCGATGCGCTGCCATTCACCGCGCACGACCTCTACGCGGTCGTGGTTCTCGAAGACCTCGGCGGCGATGGCGGCGCGCTCCGGATCGCGTTCCACGCTGACCAGGTCCACGCCGTCAGCGGCGCCGGAGGCGAGCCACGCCAGGCCGACGCCGCACCCGGTCCCCGTTTCACCGATGCGTCGCCGGGCACCACCGGCAAGCACCTGGAGCAGGCGCCCTTGCTCCGGGCGGCACGAGAACTCGAAGCCGTGGCGACCGGCGGCGTCCACGGCCCGTCTGACGAGCGAGGGCAGGTTGTCGATCTCGTCATGCGTTTTGGTGCCCTGGAACGACATTCCCCGAGTGTCGCACGCTCACCAGACTTCGTTCCAGGACGAAAGGCCAGCTCGGCGGCAAACCTTTCCCCTGTTGAGCCGTCAGGCAGAGTGTCCATTCAGAATCACCGCTGTCCACTATGGACAAGCAACGCAAGGGGGCGCCGTGCGCGGCATCCATCGCTTTCGCCACGTCATCGGGCGGACATCCGCCGCGCTGTTCGTGGTCACCGCCGTGACGTTGGGTACAGCCCCGGCGGCCTCCCCGCAGACTGCGGCGCCCACCGGGGACAAGGGACCCATCGGCTGGGCGGGCTACCGTCAGCTCGACGGCATGGCAGCGTTGCGCGGAGCCACCGAGACGCGGCAGTTTTCCAGCTACGACAGGGAAGGCCGCAACAACGACGGCTTCGACGGCAAGTACGCGTGCCTGCGGACGACCGCGACCAACTGCGTGATCGCCGAGCGCACGGGGGCCGGTGAGATCGAGTCGATCTGGTTCACCCGCGACCACGGTGTGGTGACCAAGACCGGCTGGATCAAGATCGAACTGGACGGCAAGACCGTCCTGAAAGCACCGCTGCAGGACGTGGTGGACGGCAAGCTCGGCGCGCCGTTCATGTGGCCGCTGGTGGGCAACCGCGACGACACCTCCGGCGGCGTGGTGATCAAGGTCCCGATGCCGTTCCGCACGTCGATGCGGGTCACCACGCAGCACAACCCGCAGTTCCACCACGTCGTCTACCGCAGCTTCGCCGACGCGGACGGGGTTCCCGCGTTCGACCCCAAGGACCCCGCGACCGACGTGATCACCCGGCTCCGGGCGTCCGGCCTCACCGACCCCAAGCCCGCGAAGCGGGGCGCGAGCACCAAGAAGTCCACTGTGGACATCCAGCCGGGCGCGGCGGCCAAGGTCGCCGAGCTGTCCGGGCCCGCGCAGATCAGCCAGCTGCGGGTGCGGCTGCCCCAGGTGATCCCCAGCCCCACGGTCAACGACGACGGCAGGGCCTACGGCAAGGGCGGCTCCAGCACCTTCACCGCCGCGGTGCACCCGAAGAACACCGGGGTGCGGCTGACCCGGCGCTTCGACCCCGAGGTGGAGAACACCCTGGCGAACGTGCTCGTGGACGGCAAGCCCGCGGGGCAGTGGCAGCACAAGACCCGGCTCGGCCCGCTGACCTGGGCCGACCAGAGCCTGGACGTCGCTCCCGCGCTCACCTCGGACAAGTCGAAGATCACCGTTCGCACCGAGTTCGTCTCCTCCGAGGTGGACTTCAACGAGTTCCGCTACGACGTGCACAGCCTCGTCGACGGCTCGTGGGTGCGCACCGACGTGATGGACCTCGGCCCGCACCACCCGGGTGAGGAGTCCGCGCACGGCTACAAGGTCGAGAAGCAGACGTGGAGTGGGCGCCGCTCCTCCTACTACCCCGTCGACGCCGGTCAGGTGGCCGCGTCGGACGCCGTGCTGACCGGGGCGCGCCTGCGGATCAGCTTCGACGGAGTGACCACTGTGGACGCTCCGATCGGCGAGTTCTTCGGCTCCGGCCTCGGCGAGTTCGACGTGCGGTCGCTGATGTTCGCGATGGACCCGGGCAAGGACGGTTGGTACACCTCGTGGTGGCCGATGCCGTTCGCGCGCAACGCGGTCGTGGAGGTCGTCAACGGCAGCGGGACCGCCATCCCGGGTGCCTCGGTCGAGGTCACCTCGGCGCCGGACAGCACCGTGGCGGAACGCTTGCGCGCCAACGGTTCTCTGGGCTACTTCCACGCGACGCACCGGAGCGGGGCCGCCGAGCGCGACAAGGACTGGATCGCCGTGGACGCCTCGGGCCGAGGCGTGTACTACGGGATGACGCACAGCATGCGCGGCAAGCTCCCGCTCGGCACCGACGTCCCCCGGCTGTACCTGGAGGGCGACGAGCGGATCTACTCCGACGGCGTGCTCACGCCGCTCCAGTACGGCACCGGCACGGAGGACTTCTACGAGTCCGGGTGGTACTTCCGCACCGGCACCTTCGGGATGCCCACGGCCGGATACCCGGCGCACGAGGTCGGCGGCGACGGCTGTCAGCTCGACTGCACCGGCGCCTACCGGCTGATGGTGACGGACGCGATCCCGTTCAACAGCGCCTTCCGCTTCGGCATCGAGTCCGGGCCGCTCGCCGACGTCGCCGCCGACTACAGCGCCACGTCCTACTGGTACGGCAAACCGCAGACCACTCTGCGGAGCACCGACCGGATCGACCTCACCAACACCGCGGAGCGCGACCAGCACGGCTACCGCGCCGAAGCGGAGACCACGGCCAAGCTGACCTCCAGCTTCGAGGGCGACAGCGACCACGACAACGCCACGGGCACCATCACCTCCGCCACCGGCAAGATCAGCTTCACCGTCGCGGCGGACCAGGCGAACACCGGCGTGCAGCTCGTCCGCACCGCCGACCACGCCCGCCCCTACCAGGAGGTCAAGGTCCTGGTGGACGGCGCGGAGGCGGGAACCTGGCTCCAGGTCACCGGAAACGCCTCCCAGCGGTGGCTCCAGGACACCTTCACCATCCCGGCGAGGTTCACCTCGGGCAAGAAGAAGCTGGCGATCACGCTGGAGCCCGTGAGGGGCTCGGCCCCGTGGACGGCCAGCACCTACGCCGTCCGATCGTTCGTTGGCCCGTTCGACGCGGGCACCGCGCGCTCGGCGGCCCAACAGCTCGACCCGCCCGCGCTCGACTGGCGTCCGGCAGACCGCGGCCCGCTCGTCCGCGACTCGCGCGACCCCATCTCCACCAGGCCGGGCGGCTAACCCCTATCCCGCAAGCCCCGCCCGCACTCCGCACACCAAGTAAACTCTGTCCCATGCCCTCCACCCGCCCGCTCACCCCATCCCCCGCGGGCGCCGTCTAGAGAACCCCGTTTCGTACTCATAACGGGAAAAAGAGCGCTCCAAAATCCCGGCAAGAGTACGAAACGGGTTCTTTGGCGACCTCGGGGCGGGATGAGGGTGTGTGGGGGCGTGGGGTGGGGCGGGGGTCGCTTTCGTGGTGGGGCTCAGGATCGCCAGCGGGGGTCGCCGAAGGTGGCGGCCAGCTCGTCCGCCCGGCCCGGCCGCCCGACCAGCGCGCCCATGCCGAGGTCGGCGGCCGCGGCCAACCAGAACCCGGCGTCGTCCGCGGTGGTCAGACCGTCCACGATCACCTCGGCCCCGGCCCGGTGCACCAGTCCGGGCAGCAGGCGCAGCGCCTCGGTCACCGGTGAGTCGGGCAGCTTCGCCCGCCCGGTCAGCGCGCGGTCCAGCCACACCGCGTCCACCGGCAGGTCCACCACCGCGGCCAGCTCGGCGCTGCCCAGCCCGAAGTCCCGGATCGCGGTGCGCACCCCGACGTCGGCGAGCCCGGCCAGGTTGCCCCTGGCCTCGCCCAGGTCGGTGGTCAACGCGAGCGAGGGCAGCGCCACCAGCAGCCGTCCCGGCGGGAACGCCGTCTCCTCCACCACGTCGAGCACCCGGCTCACCAGATCGGAGTCGGCGGCCTGGTGCGGGGTCACGCTGATCGTCAGCAGCAGGTCCCGGCCCAGCTGCCGCCGCCACCACCCGGTCTGCTGGCATCCGGTGCGCAGCAACCACTCCCCCAGCGGCAGCATCAGCCCGGACACCTCGGCCAGCTCCCGGCAGCGCTCGTCCGGCAGCGGGCCCAGCTCGGCGTGGTTCCAGCGGAGCAGCACCTCCACCCCGTGCACCGCTCCGTCGGCCAGCCGGGTCAGCGGCCGGTAGTTCGCCTCCACCGCCCCGTTCTCGAAGGCGCCGGGCATGGTCGCGGCCAGCGCGTCGAGTTCCCGGTCCCGCCGGATCTGCTCGGGGTGGGCCAACTCCCACTGACCGGGTCCGGCCGCCTTCGCCCGGCGCAGCGCCAGGTGCGCGTCCCGCAACAGCTCGCGGGGCTCGCGGTCCCTGGGCGGCCGGTGCACCACGCCGATGCTGGCCGAGGCGGGAAGCCCGTGCTCGCCAACGTAAGCCGGTTCGGCGAGTTCTTGGCGCAGGGTGTGCACCAGGCTCGCCGGGAGCGGGGTGGTCGGCGTGTTCTCCAGCAGCAGCGCGAACTCGGCGCCGTCGAAGCGGGCCACCACGGCCTTCTCCCCGGACAGCGACGTCCTGAGCCGCTGTGCCACCAGCACCAGCAACTGCTGGCCCACTTGCTCGCCGAGCCCGTCGCGGACCGCGGGGTAGGCGTCCAAGTCCAGGTGCAGCAGGGTGAGGCCGTAGTGCGGATCTGCTTGGTGCAACGCGGTTTCCAGCTGGGTGGTGAAGTACTGGCGGTTGGGCAGCCCGGTCAGCACGTCGTGCAGGGCCTGCCTGCTGAGCTCGTTCTGCAGCAGCACCAGTTCCGTGTCGTTCTCCACCACGGTGACGAAGTGGCTGGGCTCCTCGTCGGTCCCGCGCAGCAGCGAGGCGGTGATGGAGACCTGGACCGGATCTCCGTTCTGCTGCACCAACCGCTGCGACTGCTTGATCCGCTCGGTCCGGCCGTCCAGCACCGCCTGGTAGTCCTCGCGCAGCACCGGCGCGTAGTCCTGGTGCACCAGGTCGAACAGGTTGCGCCCGGTCAGTTCCGCGGGCGGGTGGCCGAGGATGGCCGCGATCGCGCCGTTGGCCTGCACCACGGTGCCGTCCAGCTCGGTGACCAGGATTCCGCTGGCCGAGGAGGTGGCCACCTCGTCGAAGCGGGCCTGGGCCGAACGCAGGTTGTACTTGGCGTCCCGCACCGCCTTGAGCAAGGAAGCGTGCATACCCTGTTGCTGTTCCAGGGTTTCCCGCTGCGCGGCGGAGACGTAGCCGGTGGCCAGCGCGCCGACCACCCGCACCACGGGCTCGGCGAAGCGCTCGACCGGTCGCAGCTCCGGCAGCGCGAGCAGACCCTGGACCAGGACGTCCATCGTGCTCGACAGGCTCTTGTCGCTGGTGCAGTTCAGCTCGACCAGCCGGGCACCCGCCAGGGCCGCCCGTTCCGGCTGGGGTGGCTCGGCGAGCGCCGCCGCGCAGAGCTCGTCGACGACCTCGGTCAGCGCGGCCTCGAACTGCTCGTGCGGCAGCGGCACGTAGTTCGTCCCGGCCAGCAGGTAGGCCAGCTTGCGCGCCAGTGTTCGCCGCTGCCGGTTCTCGGGGACCAGCGCCGGTTCTTCCGGGTGTCGGCCGGGAGTGGACATCAGCTCAGGACTTCCCGTCCGCGCCCGCGTCGGCGGGGAATCCCCGGTCCGTGCCGCATCTCTTCCCCACCTCCATTCGTTGAAGCGACCCAGCATACCGATTCCGGAAGTAACACCGGTGCGGCGTTCTCCCACCTTGTGCACCCGTTCGGGCGCTTTCCAAGCGCCGAAATTCAATAAGAAGAAGACCCTGTCAAGCGCGTGAGGTCCACTTCAGGCATATTCCTAATGCATTCGGAACTCACGCACCGGCGAGTCCCGAAAAGGACTTCATGTTCGACGGCTCAGGGCTTCCTGGCCAGGCCCCCGTAGCC
This sequence comes from Allokutzneria sp. A3M-2-11 16, assembly GCF_024213555.1. Classification (GTDB taxonomy): domain Bacteria; phylum Actinomycetota; class Actinomycetes; order Mycobacteriales; family Pseudonocardiaceae; genus Allokutzneria. Next base: position 811,888 of record NZ_JANAVO010000001.1, read on the forward strand.
GTACTCGTTGATCGACGGGATCTCGGTGACGGCGCCGGGGCCGTCCGGCCGCCACCGGGCGCAGCCGACCAACCCGGGCTCGACCAGCTCGAACTCGCCGAACAGCGTGATGATCTCGTCGTAGCCGCGAGCGGTGAACCGGTCGGCGCTCCTGGACTCCCGCATCACGTCGGCCACCCCGTCCACCCGCCCCTCCTGCCCGTCCCGGGTGATGTGGCTCAGCGCGAGGTGGCTGCCGGGGGCGAGCGGGTCGCGGTAGTGCCCGAGCAGGTCGGCCAGTGCCCGCGTCTCGCCGGGAATCCAGTGCAGCACGAGCATGAACAGCAGCCCGACCGGTTGGCTGAAGTCGAGCAGCCGCCGGACCGCGGTGCTGCCCAGGACGGCGTCGGGATCGCGCAGGTCCGCCTGCACCACGCCGGTGCCGGGGGTGTTCCTGAGCATCAGCTCGCTGTGCGCGACCGCCACCGGGTCGAAGTCCACGTAGACCACCCGGCAGGACGGGTCCACCTGGTGCGCGATCTCGTGCACGTTGCCGACCGTGGGAATGCCCGAGCCGATGTCCAGGAACTGCCGGACCCCCTGCGACACCTGGTAGCGCACGACCCTGCCCATGAAGGCGCGCTGGAGCCGCGCGGCGGCGCGGGCGTGCGGCTCGAAGCGCTCCAGGCTGGCGGCGGTCTCCCGGTCGACCGCGAAGTTGTGGCTGCCGCCGAGCAGGCAGTCGTAGATCCGGGCGACGCTCGGCACGGTCATGTCGATGCTGGGCGGCACCCAGTCCGGAGCCGGTGTCCGTGCCATGGGAAAAGCGCCTCGATTCGCGGGAGATGGGGCCGTCCCACCCACCTGATCGGGTGCTGTCGGGTCCGGCCGAATGGGCCCTAGGATGGCGCACTCCTTTTATCACACAAGGAGTGCGCATGTCCGTTCGAGCGGCACCCGGCCGGTGGCCGTTACTTGGCCACACACCATCGCTGCTGCTCGGAAGATTTCGGTTCACCGACGGCCTGCGGGCGCACGGTGACGTTGTCGAGTTGTATATCGGACCGCTCCGGACCTATTTCCTGACAAGCCCTGAGCTGGTGCATCGCGTCCTGGTCACCGAAGGCGCGGGTTTCGGAAAGGGCGCACTTCTGCACAAGCTCCGGCCGTACCTGGGCAACGGGGTGGCGATGTCCGACGGCCCGCTGCACCGGCGGCAGCGCAGGCTGCTGCTGCCCGCCTTCGCGCACGGCCGGATCGAGCACTACGCCCGGAACATGGTGCGGGCGGCCACCGAGCTGGCCGGGTCCTGGCAGCCCGGCGAGGTCAGGGACATCGCCGCCGACATGCAGCGGGTGGCGGTCACCATCGTCGGTGAGGCGCTGTTCTCCACGCAGCTGGGCGGCGCCGCGATCGAGGAGGCCCGCCGGTCCATCCCGGTCATCGTCAAGCAGGGCACCATCCGGGCGCTGTCCCCCTCGTTCGTGGAACGCCTGCCACTGCCGGGAAACCGGGCCTTCGACGCCGCGGTGACCCGGATGCGGGAGGTGGTCGCCAAGGTGGTCGCGGGCTGGGACGGCACCGACAACGGTGACCTGCTGTCCCTGCTCTTGCTGGCCAGGGACGAGGAAACCGGCGAGGGCATGACCGAGCGGGAGGTCTTTGACGAGGTCATCACGCTGCTCTCCGCGGGCATCGAGACCAGCGCGCTGGCGCTGGGCTGGCTCTTCCACGAACTGGGCAACCGGCCGGAGGTCGAGGCCCGGGTGCGGGACGAGGTCGACGAGGTGGTGGGCGACCGCCCGGTCACCTTCGCCGACCTGCCGAAGCTGGAGTACACCCGGCGGGTGATCACCGAGGTGCTGCGGATGTACCCGATCTGGGTGCTGATGCGGCGGGCCATCCGCCAGACCGACCTCGGTGGGCTGTGCGTGCGGCCCGGGGACGAGGTCCTGCTCAGCCCGCACGCACTGCACTTCGACCCGAACTCGTTCCCCGACCCGGAGCGCTTCGACCCGGACCGCTGGTCGCCGGACCGCGCCGCTACAGTGCCCGACGGCGCGTTCATCCCCTTCGGCGCCGGAATCCGGCAGTGCCTCGGCAACTCCTTCGCCATGACCGAAATGCTGATCGTCGTCGCGTCGGTGGTCGCCCGCTGGCGGCTCGTCCCGGTGCCCGATCGCCCGGTGCGGGTGAAGTTCACCAGCGTGGCGCACCCCAGCGAACTCCCCATGACGGCGACTCCGCGTTAGCGGTTGTCCCCCTTCCCCGACCCCACACGGAGGTTTCCCGTGCGATTGTTCTGGCGCCGGATCGGCACGGCGACGGCGGCCTGCCTCGTCCTCGGCGCGCTGCTCGCGCCCGTTCCAGCGGGTGCGGCCGACGCCACCTGCCGGGACCTGGACATCCCGGTGTCCCTGATCGAGCTGCCGGTGCTCAAGCTCGACCAGACCATGCACGGCAGGCTGTGCGTCCCGGCGGGCGGCAGCAACACCGTGCAGGTCCTGGTGCCCGGCGGTTCCTACAACAGCTCGTACTGGGACATCGCGGGGACCTCGACGCCCCGGTCCTACCGGAAGGTGCTCAACCAGGCCGGGTTCGCCACGCTCGCGGTGGACCGGATCGGCACCGGGCGCAGCTCCAAACCGCTGAGCGCGCTGCTGACCGCCTTCGGCCAGGCCAACGCGGTCAGCCAGGTGGTCAAGGCGATGAAGTCCGGTTCGCACGGGCCGAAGTTCGCCAAGGTCGTCCTCGCCGGGCACTCGGCGGGCACGGCGATCTCGATCATCGCAGCGGCCACCCACGGCAACGTGGACGGCGTGATCGCCACCGGCATGGTGCACAAGCTGAACCTGCTCGGCGCCATCCCGCCGCTCACTACGTTCAGCCCGGTGCTGCTCGACGGGAAGCCGGAGTTCCGGAACATGGACCCGACGTACCTGACCACGACGAAAGGCATGCGCTACAACGCTTTCCACCTGGGCGGGCCGTACGACGCCTCGGCGGTCGCCGCGGACGAGGCGACCAAGGACGTCTTCGCCGTGGGCGAGCTGCTCGACGCGACCCTGCTCGGCGTGCTCCTGCCGTACAGCCGGAAGGTCAAGGTGCCGGTGCTGGTCGCGATGGCGTCCAACGACGGAGCCGCCTGCGGTGGCCTGCTCGGCGGGGACTGCTCCACGGCGGAGTCGCTGATGCGGTTCGAGGGCCCCAACTTCGCCCCCGAGGCGAAGCTGCGCACCTTCGTGCTGCCGAACTACGGCCACGCCCTCAACTTCGCGCCGAACGCGCACGAGTTCTTCCGGACCGCCGCGCGGTGGTCGCAGGAGATGGTCGGGCGCTAGACCGGACAACGAAGAACCCGGGGACCAGCGCGGTCCCCGGGTTCTTCTTGCTCTGCCAACAGGAACAGCTAGCGGCCGACCATCTCGTTCGCCCAGTCGGACACCGCGTTGTACAGCAGCGGCGCGTTCGGCGCATAGTTGATCGAGTGTCCGTAGTTGGGCAGCACGAAGGTGCGCAGCTTGGCCGCGGGCGAGTAGTACGGCGCCTCGCCGCCGCGCAGGCTCTCCGCGGTGGAGCAGTCACTGGCGAGCAGACCGCAGAAAGCGGAGTCGCGCTCGCCCATGGCCACCAGCACCGGCACGTTGATCAGCCGGGTGTACGGGAGCACCACACCGAGCAGCACCGCGTCCACCATCTCGCCCGGGGCGATGACGTCCTTGGTCGCCTCGTCCGCGTCGATGATCTTCTGGTCCAACGGGCTCTGGTTGTGGAAAGCGGTGTAGCGCATGCCCTTGGTGGTGGTCAGGTAGACCGGGTCCCGGTTGGGGACCTTGGACATCGCGTCGTCCAGCAGCACCGGGGTGAGCGAGGCGAAGGTCGGCAGCACCGTGAGAGCCGCGATGCGATGGGTGAAACCGGTGATCACCACACCGTCGACGTCGCGGTACGTGCCCGCCTCGATCATCACCGTCGCCGAACCCAACGAATGACCCACCAGGACGATCCGGTCGAACTTCGGACCGGCCGTGCCGTTGCGCATCGCCTGGATCACGTGGTGCACCGCGTTGGCCTGCGCGCTCGCGGTGAGCAGCGCGCCGAGCGGTTTGGAGCTGCGGCCGGTGCCGAGCCGGTCGATCGCCAGGGTGGCGTAGCCCTGCTTGTTCATGGCCTTGCGGTAGGAGCGGCTCTCCGGGGCGTTCGGCAGGTCGTAGTACGCCGAGTTGTAGGTGCCGCCGGGCACCAGCACCTGGAGGGTGCGGCTGCCGGCCGGGACGCACAGCCTGCCGTACACGTTCTGGTCGTTGAGGCCCAGAAGCGGTACCGGCAGCAGGGAAACCGGGACGTTGACGTCCCGGCAGGCCGCCTCGGCGGCCGACGCCGGCGTCGGTATCAGCAATGCGCCGGTGCTGAGCACGGCCACCACCGCGGCGGCCATGCGGCGCAGGAGCACACGCACAGAAAGACCTCCTTTGTCTTGAGTACCAACTAATCTCGTGGCATGACCGTCATGTTCAGACGGCTCGGGTAAGGCATCGTGAGGTGCCGCTGGCGCACCGGGCCGCTGGGAGCCAGCCGCCAGCGGGCGAAGATCGTGGCCACCGCGATGAGCACCTCGTTGCGCGCGAACGAGTTCCCGATGCACTGGCGGATGCCGTTGCCGAACGGGATGAACACTCCCGGCGGCAGCTCGCGCACCCGGTCGGTGCTCCAGCGGTCCGGGTCGAAAACCTCCGGGCGGTCCCAGAAACGGGGATCGTAGTGCAGGGCGTGCGGGCTCATCGCCAGCTCCTGGCCCGGCCGGACGCGCAGCCCGCCGAGCTCCACCTCCTGCTCGGCCCGGCGCATCATGAGCCACAGCGGGTACATCCGCAGCACCTCGTTGACCACCTGGCCGGTGTAGGTCAGCTCGGGCAGGTCGTCGAAGGTGACCGGGCGCCCGGCCAGCACCTCGTCCAGCTCGGCCGCGACCCGGGCCTGGATTCCCGGGCTGCGGCCCAGCTCGTGGCAGGCCCAGGACAGGATGAGCGCGGTGGTCTCGATGCCCGCGGTCAGCAGGGTCATCACCTCGTCGTGCACCTGGGGCTCGGTCATCCGCTCCCCGGTCTCGGCGTCCTCGGCCCGCAGCAGCAGGGAAAGCAGGTCGCCGGTGTCGGCGTCGGTGTCCTCCCGCTCGGCGATCAGCTTGCGCACCACCGCTTTCATCCGCGCGGTGGCCTCGTCGAACCCGCGGTTGGTCGGGAGCGGCAGCTTCTCCACGAAGCCCGGGGTGAACACCCGGACCATGCCCAGCTTGATCACCAGCGGGATCGAGCGCCGGGCCTCCCGGATCGCCTCCTCGCCCAGTTCGGTGCCGAAGAGCGCGCGGCCCACGTTGGTCACGGCAAGGGCCTTCATGTCCGCGTCGACCTCGCGGACCTCCCCCGGCCGCCAGGAGCCGAGCAGCTCCTCGGTCGCGGTGACCATGGGTTCGGCGTACTGCCGCAGCCGCTGCCTGCTGAACGCGGGCAGCATCAACCTGCGCTGCCTGCGGTGGAAGGGACCGTCGGAGAGGGCGAGCCCGTTTCCCGCGTAGGGCCGGAACTTCTGGAACAGGATGCCCATTCCGAAACTCGACGAGTCCGTCACCAGCACGCGGTGCACGAGTTCCGGGTTCGTGAGGAAGTAGGTCTGGAGCGGTCCCAGCCAGAGCTTCACCACATCGCCGTGCTCGTACAACCGATCCGTGAACCGAACCCGTTCGCGGGCCAGAGCTGGCGCGTGTCCCAGTAGCGGCCACCGTCCCGGGGCCACCCGGACAGACATGTGTGCTCCTCAGTAAGACCTTGCGGAGAGGCCGCCACTCTAGGGGCCATTCGGCCCTGCGGACAGCACCCGATGGGGTGGGAAGCCATCGTCATGACGGCCGAGCGCGATGGGTACTCTGGGCCGCCTCCGTGAAGCGAGGTGGGACGATATGCGCACCGGGAACTGGATTCCGCCCGACGTCGACACGAACACGCCGAGCATCGCGCGGATCTACGACTACTGGCTCGGCGGCGGCCACAACTTCGAGATCGACCGCGCCACCGCGGACAAGCTCGAAGGGAACATGGCGGGCGTGCGGCAGTCGGTGCGGCTCAACCGCGCCTTCCTGGCGAGGGCCGTGCGGTACATGGCTTCGCAGGGGGTCAAGCAGTTCATCGACATCGGCTCGGGCATCCCGACCGTCGGCAACGTGCACGAGATCGCCCAGCAGGTGAACCCGGAAGCCCGCGTTGTCTACGTGGAACGGGAACCGGTGGCGGTGGCGCACAGCGACCTCCTGCTGGCGGGCGACGAGCAGTCCGCCATGGTGCACGCGGACATGCGCGACGTGGAGGGCGTGCTGGGCAGCCCGCAGGTGCGGCGCCTGATCGACTTCGACGAGCCGGTCGGCCTGCTGTTCCTGTTGATGCTGCACTGGCTGGAGGACTCCGACGACCCCGCCGGGCTGGTCCGCGCCTACCAGGAACCGCTGGTGCCGGGCAGCATGATGGCGGTCAGCCACCTCACCGACGACGCGCGACGTGAGCACATCACCGAGATGACCGGGATGATGGTCGAGCACCGCGCCGGTGAGCCGATCCCCCGCTCGCACGACGAGATCGTCGCGCTGTTCGGCGAACTGGAGCTGGTCGAACCCGGCCTGGTCGGCTGCGGCAACTGGCGCCCCGCCGGTCCCGGTGACGTCACCGAGGACTCCCAGTGGAACCAGTACCTCTACGCGGGCGTCGCCAGGAAACCGTGAGCTAGTTCGTCCACAAAGGACACTCGCTGGCCCGGGTCCCTGGCTAGGCACTGTTCCCCTCGTACGGCCGAACCTCCACCGGCGGTGTCCGGTCGGTGAACATGTGCTCCGGCACGGAATAGCACAGCCTGCCGATCGAGTTCCAACGAGTTCGGCGGTGCGAAGGGCCTGGGCAGCAGCGCCGCCAGCTCGCGGGTCCGCGCGGCGTCGAGCCAGCCGGTGATCGAGCTTCCGTCGATCCCGGGCATCCAGAAGCCGGGCGGCGCGTGCGGACCCGGGTCGAGTGCGGCGACCAGCTCCTCCAGTCGGGAAGCGCCCGCCCGCAGGCCGAACAGCGCGTCCAGGTCGCGCCCGGTCCTCCCGAGCCGGGAGTACGACCGGACCGTCTCCCGCATGACGACCCACTCGTAGACCACGCAGATGAACTCGAAATCCCAGCCCTGCGCCCGGAGTTCGTCCTCGTGCAGCGGCCACTCGCTGAGCTGGTCACCGACGTACGCCAGCGCCGCCGCGAGGTCGGTCCCGGTGAGGAGATCGTCCCAGCCGTACCCCACCAGGGCATCGACCGTCGAGGAGATGACCGGGTGGTGCTCACCCGCATAGAACGCGGGCACGACGACCTCGCGAAAACGCTGCTCGTCGAACTCGAACACCCCGCCCCAGATGGCCATTTACCGGGCAGCCTCCCGAGCGGCGGTCAGTGCGTGCAGGTGCTCGGCGACCGGCGCCGTGTCCGCGAGCGAGGACCAGGCGGCGATGTAGGAATCGGGCCGCACCAGCAGTACCTGGTTCGAGTACGGGCAGTCCTGCGACCAGTAGTCACCCTTGCCCGGGGCATCGCCGACGTGGATGACCCGCACGAATGGCGGCAGGTCGAGGTCCGGGAGCTCGTCGCCGAAAACCAGCAGCGTGAAGTACTGGTAGTCGAGCACCGAGTAGATCCGCGATTCCTGCTCGTCGTGGTTGCGGACGCGGAAGTCGAAGAACCGGGAACCGACCGGTCCTTCGTCGCCGTACCGGATTCCCATGCCGGTGATGTAGCCCGCCCGGCGCTCGACGATCTTGACGTAGTCCACCGCGTGCGTCCCGCTCTCGGAGTACTTGGTCGCACGCACCAGCGCCCCGGACGCCTGCACCACGTTCAGCGCGACCGGCTTGCGTTCCTGCTCGTAGGTTCGCAGGATCTCCGTCGGCAGACCGGAGCCCGCGACCATGCCGATCTTCCACATGAGGTTGAACGCGTCCGCCAGACCGGTGTTGAGCCCCTGCCCGCCGTTCACCGAGTGGATGTGCGCGGCGTCGCCCGCCAGGAACACCTTGTCGTCCAAGGAGAATCGCTCCGCGACGGATTCCTTGACGGAGAACTGGGAGAACCACTCGACCTTTCTCACCGTCAGCTGGTGCGGGTGCATCGCCCTGTTGATCTTGGCGAGCACCTCGTCCTGGGTGAACTCCTTGACGTCCATCCTGATGTAGAAGCGGTCGATGTCCCGTTCACGCGGAATCCACGCCACGTCCGAGGTCTCGGCCTGGAAGACGATGATCTCCGGGACCTTGGGGAAGTCGGTGTCCACGACGGCGTCCAGGACCGCCCAGACGATCTCCGGGCGGGTGATCCCGAACGGGATGCCGAAGGCCGTCCGGACCAGCGACCGCGAGCCGTCCGCTCCGATGACGAACCTCGACTCGACGACCTCACCGGTGGACAGGGTCGACCGGCAGCCGCCGTCAACCGTCTCCACCGCGACGACCGCGGTGTCGCGCCGCACCGGGGAGCCGAGTTCTGCGACCTTCCGGTCCAGCAGCGCCTCGACGTCGGCCTGGCCGAGCATCAGGAAGTGCTTGTGGAAGCACCCTTCCAGTGCCTCCCACCACGCCGACTGGCGGGAGACGAACTCTCCGTCCGCCCACACCGAGCTGGTGTTGACGACCTTTCCCCGCGGATGGAGCTCCGCGTGCGCGCCGACGATCTCCAGCAGCTGCTGCGAGCGGGCGTTGAGGGCGTCCGCCCGTCCCACCGTGATCGGTCCCGAGGACTTGTCGACGATGAGGACGTTCAGGCCGTACAGCCGCCCGAGGAGGGCGCAGAGCAGGCCGACCGGACCCGCTCCGACGACGAGGACATCGATCTTGTCCGGCTGCGCCGTCACGTTGTCACCAGGTGCGGGTTGGCGATGCCCCCGACGTGCACGCGGCGCAGGTGGCGCGGGGCCTTGGCGGTGAACGCGTTGCGACCGTGCAGCAGGGTGAAGTTGTCGGTGATCACGAGATCGCCGTCCTGCCAGGTGTGCGCGTAGAAGTTCGCCGCGTCGTAGAGGGCCTTGGTGACCTCGGCGTGCACCTCGGCGAGCTCGCTCTCCGGCAGGCCGGTGAACTCCAGGTCCGGGTGGTTGATGAAGGTGTCGTCCTCCGGCGAGGTCAGCTCGTTGTAGCGGATCACCGGGGTGCCGGTGTGCGGGTGCTCGGCGATCAGCGGAGCGATGGTGAGGCTGTCGTAGAACTCCATCTTGCGCCGGTAGGTGCCGGTGACCTTGGCCCAGCGCTCCAGCTCCCGGGGAGTGGCGTTGCCCAGCACCAGGGTGGTGTCGGCGAAGGTGGTCTCGCCGCCGTCGGCCGCGCCGGGGGCGAGGACGCAGTGGAAGACCTGGAACTCCGGGACCTTCGGCATGTACATGCCGTCCCAGTGCATCGGCACGTAGCTGTGGTCGAAGATGTGGTCGCTGGGGTTGTCGGACTCGACGAGCTCGAGCACGTACCCGAAGGGCCATTCGACCAGTTCACCGAGGGTGGCGCTGAACTCGGTCAGCGCGGGCGCGCCCTCGATGCCGGTGAAGCCGCGCAGCAGCACGATGTGGTGCTCGCGGGCCAGCTCGACCAGGGTCGCGGCCGGGACGACGCTGAAGTCCGCGCCCGGTTCGGCGGGGGCGATCGTTACCCCGAACGGCTCGTTGCGTGTTGTGGTGAAGGCGCCCATGACAGTTCTCCGGAGATAGCAGGGTTTCGGAATGCCTGGCAGCGGGGTGTGGCTGTCGGCAACCAGGAGGTCACCGGGCCGCCAGGGGCGAGCGTAGTGGTGCCGGGGGTCGACCAGGGCCGGTCACCGACAACACGTAGTGGCTGGGGTGACCGTCCACGAAGACCAGGCGAGCTCCTGCCTGCTCGGCGTGTTCGCGCTTCATCAGCGTGAAGCCGCCGTCCTGTTCGACCGCCACCGCATGCCAGGGCGTGAGCCAGACGTCGTCCGCGGAGGCCAGCAGGATGCCGATCTTCTCCGAGGCGCAGGGCTGCGGGTGGATCGACAGCCGCACGGCGTCCGGGAAGCGCTCGGCCAGCAGCTTGCCCCAGGAGCGGCTGCGGCCGACCACGCCGTACGCGCGGGCCCGGCACTCGCGCTGCAGCGCGGACCTGGTGCCCTCGTAGGCGGAGTTCCACTGGTCCTCGACCAGGAAGCGGACGATGCCCCGGTACATGGCCAGCGCGTTGTCGTCGGCCTTGATCTCGGCGCGCAGTTCCTCCAGGGACTCGCCGTACTCGACATCGATCTTCGAGCGCATCTCGTCGTGGCTGTGCGAGGGGCAGACGTCGTCCAGGTTGAACAGTTCCAGGTGCCGCGGGTCGATCTTGTCGACCAGCTCCCGCATGCCGTCCTGGTAGGTGGAGATGCTGGCGTCCGAGACGCGGATGAGCTGGCCGAACACCCGGCCGTCAGAGCAGATGACGACCTTGGCGCCGGGTTCGTGGATCTTCGCGATGTCCCGGCAGAGTTCGGAGAGGAACCGCAGGGCGAGTTCCTCGGCCAGGTCGGGGCGCACCCCCAGCACCTTCGCCGGGTTCGGCGACTTCGTCGGAAAGGCGGGCAGGACGAACTCCACCGCACGCCCGGCCGCGACGTAGCGGGCAACCCGGTCGAGGTGGGTGTCGGCGCAGTGCGGGCAGGGGGCCTCGGCGCACTGACGTCCGATCGGGGACCGGCGCTGGTGCAACAGCACCCGGCCCAGGATCGCTCGCGCGACGGCGTTGTCCTGCGGGGTGGTCATCTGTGCGTTCCTCCCGTGGAATCTCCAACGGGCCCCAGATTCGCGGACAAACGCACAGGTTTCGCACAGCAAAGGCACAAAGCCCAGCTCAGGCTCCATATTGGAATTTTTGAAGTTCGGCTGTGCCCGGAACCCCCTCCACGCACACATCCGCCACCACAACAGACTTCACGAGTCCCTGAAATAGGCCACGACTTCCTTCGGGTCCACCTTCAAAAAGGTTCAGCAGCCCCTGGCGCAGAGCCTTCCAAGAAGTACGGTCGACGCCCTCCGCCAGCCCCGAAGGAACCACGTGAAAGCGATTCCCGCGCTGCTCGTCGTCTTTCTGCTCGCCACCGCGACCGCGGTCCCCGGCTTCGCCACCGAGGATTCGCCGACTCGAACGCGGTCGTTCTGGATTCACTGGAACAGCACTCCGGTGACCGACGACATGCTCGCGGCGGAGGCGAAAAAGCGCGACTACGTCCTGCTCAACGCCTGGGAAGCGAGCTTCGTCCCGAAGTTGAAGGCAGCCAATCCAGCTATCACGGTGCTGGTGTACAAGGACATGTCGTCCACCCGCTCCTACGCGTGCCGCGATGGCAGGGACGAGAGCGTCCTGCCGGCGGGAATCGGTTTCTGTTACGCCGATCGGCAGCGTCCGGACTGGTTCCTGAAGGGACCGGACGGCCAGCGGCTCGAGTACTCCGGATACCCCGGGCACTGGCAGATGGACATCGGCGACCCGAAATACCAGCAGGAGTGGGCCGAGAACGTCGTCGCGGCCACGAAGGGCGTCTTCGACGGAGTGCTGATCGACAACGCGCTGTGGAGTTGCGACGCCTACCACCCCGGGACGTGTCCGGCGAAGTACCGCGACAATGCCGCGTTCCAGAGCGCCTACGCGTCGTTCCTCGCCAACACCCGGTCGACGTTCACCGCCGCCGGGCTGAAGACCGTGGCCAACATGACCAACGCCCGACTGCACGAGGGCGGGTGGAACGCCTACATGGCCAACCTCGACGGCGGCTGGGACGAGTGGTGGCTGTCGTTCTCCGATACCGAGCAGCTCCCCGACTACGCCGAGGGCTGGCGACGCCAGGTCCAGCAGATCGCCGACAACGAGGCCGCTGGCAAGATCACGTTGGTGCAGCCGCACTTCTCCAAGACCGCCGAGCGCCCCTTCCGCTACGCGCTCGCCTCGTACTACATGGCCGCGAGCACCACGAAGTCCGCGATCGCCGAGATCGAGAAGATGGACGGCTACGGCGATCCGAGTCCCTGGCACACCGAGTACGACTGGAATCTCGGCGCGCCGTCCGGCCCGTACAGCTCGGTCGGCACGAACGTCTACCGCCGCGACTTCGCCTGCGGCACCGTCGTGGTGAACGCCAACCCGACCGCCAGCGGACCCGTCACGCTCCCACTGGGCGGCGACTACATCGACGAGCTGGGCGCGCAGGTGTCCTCGGTCAGCCTGCCGGGAACCTCGGGGTCGATCCTGCGCAAGCCGTGCCCGGAGGCGGCGCGGCCCAGGTAGAGCCGAGGAGATTCGAACCTCCCCCGAAGACAAAACAATCCATCTGACACAAAAACATCGAATAAGTTTAGATTATGAGAAGCAGAAGTTCCTAGTCTTGGACATTACCTCGCCGTGGCGGGCATGCTCGCACTAGCACGCAAAACGTGCTCTTTGTCGACTGCATGCATTTATTGTCAGCCTCGCCGAGGAGATGTTGGACTCAGTGACTGAGACGTTCTCCCTGCTGACCGCGCAGTCAAGCGTGTGGCTCGCACAGCAGATGGATCCGGAGAATCCGGCCTACCAGGTCGCCGAATGCGTGGAGATTTACGGGCCTGTAGATCCGGTCCTCTTCGAGGCCGCGCTGCGTCGGGTCATTGGTGAGTGCGAGACGTATCGCCTGCGCTTCACAGGGACTGCTGGAAATGTACGGCAGGCCATCAAGCCTTTCGCCGACTGGCCGCTGCACGTGCTGGATGTCAGTGCTGAGCCTGATTCGTGGGAAACAGCGCAGGCATGGATGCGGGCCAGTTTGAGCAGGCAGCTCAACCCAGAACATGGCCCAGGCTTCACCCAGGCGCTGTTCCGGGCGGCGGCCGACCACTACTTCTGGTATCAGCAAGTCCATCACAGCCTGGTGGACGGCTACAGCTTGCAGCTCATCGTGGGCCGTGTCGCCGAGGTTTACGACGCCCTGACCCAGGAGCGAGAGCCCGACACCAACAATGCCCTCCCACCCTTCCGGCACCTCATGGAGGAGGAGGCGCACTACCGAGCCTCCGACCAGTACACGCTGGATCGCCAGCACTGGCGGGAAAAGCTCGGGGACCGTCCTGAACCGGTCAGCCTCGCGGGCCGCGTCGCACCCGCTTCCCACACTCACCTGCGCCGTTCGATCGAGCTTTCCCCGGAGCGGGTGGCCGCGCTGCGGACATCCGCCCGACGGAACAAGGTTGCTTGGCCGGTGTTGGTCATGGCGGCAACCGCCGCTTACATCCACCGTATGACCGGGGTCGACGACCTCATTCTCGGTCTGCCCGTTACGGGCCGGATGGGGCGAACGATGCGCGCAGTGCCCGGCATGGTCTCCAATATTGTGCCGCTGCGGTTGAGCGTGCGTCCCGATGTGAGTCTGGCCCAACTGATTGATCAGACCAACACTGCGGCACGGGAGGCACTACGCCACCAGCGCTTCCGTTATGAAGAACTACAGCGAGAACTGGATCTGGTCGGCGAAATAGGCAGGCTGACCGGAGTCAATGTCATGTCGTTCGCCTACGACGTGCGCTTCGGCGGCCATCCGACCAAGACCCACAATCTCAGCGCTGGTCCGGTCGAGGACCTGGAGTTCATCATTTATGACCGGCAGGACGGGCAGGGGATGCGACTGGACGTCGACGCGAACCCGAATCTCTACGATGCCCAAGAACTTGCCGCGCACGCGGAGCGTTTTGTTCGGGTTCTGGAGGCGATGGCGGCTGATCCGGATGCCCGGATCGGGCGCATCGACATCCTGGACGAGGTCGAGCGCCGCCGCATCCTCACCGAGTGGAACGCGTCGGCGCTCGTGCTGCCGCCGGCGACGACCGTGCCCGCGCTTTTCGAGCAGCAGGTCCGCGCGTCACCGGAGGCGCTCGCGGCGGTGTCCGACGGGCTGGAGCTCCGGTACGCCGAGCTGAACGCCGAGGCGAACCGGCTCGCGCGGCTGCTGGTGGAGCACGGAGCGGGTCCCGAGCGGATCGTCGCTCTGGCGCTTCCCCGCACGGCCCGATACCTGCTGGCCATCCTCGCCGTGCAGAAGGCGGGCGCGGCGTACCTGTCGATCGACTTCAACAATCCGGCCAAGCACACGGCGATGATGCTCGACGACGCTCATCCCCTGCTGCTGCTCACCACACGGGACCTGGCAGCCGAACTGCCGCCGTCCGACGTGCCGCTGCTGCTCCTCGACGCCGCCGACACCCTCGACCGGATGAACGCGCAGCAGGCACGGGACCTCACCGACGCCGACCGGATCGGGCCGCTGTCGCCGGACCACCCGGCGTACGTCATCTACACCTCCGGCTCGACCGGCAAGCCCAAGGGCGTTGTGGTGACGCACCGGTCGGTGGCGAACCTTTTCCACAGCCACCGCCACATGCTCCACGCGACGGCGAAGGCGATGACCGGGCGGGGCCATCTGCGCGCCGGGCATGCGTGGTCGTTCTCGTTCGACGCCTCCTGGCAGCCGCAGCTGTGGCTGCTGGACGGGCACGCCGTGCACGTCGTCTCGGAGGAGATCCGGCGCGACCCGGAGCTGCTGACGGCGGCTGTGCGTGAACACGGCTTCGACTTCCTGGAGGTGACGCCGTCCCTCTTCGCGCAGATGGCCGATGCCGGTCTGATCGAGGAGGACCGGTGTCCCCTCGCGGTCGTGACCATGGGCGGCGAAGCGTTGCCCGCGGCGCTCTGGTCCCGGCTGCGAGAGCTGCGCGGCACGCAGGCGTTCAACCTCTACGGGCCGACCGAGTCCACCGTCGACGCGCTCATCGCAAGCGTGCACGACAGCGAAGTCCCGGTCGTGGGGCGGCCGGTCGGCGGCACCCGGGCGTACGTGCTCGACGACGCGCTGCAGCCCGTGCCGCCTGGTGTGACGGGCGAGCTGTACCTCGCGGGCGGCGGCCTGGCGCGCGGTTACCTGGGGCGGCCCGCGCTGACCGCAGAGCGGTTCGTGGCTGCCCCGTTCGGCCCGCCCGGCTCCCGCATGTACCGGACCGGCGACCTGGCGCGCTGGACCACGGACGGGCAACTGGACTACCGAGGCAGGTCCGACGACCAGGTGAAGATCCGGGGGTTCCGCATCGAGCCAGCCGAGATCGAGGCAGCCCTCGCAACTCATCCTGCGGTCGGGCATTCCCTCGTGATGGCCCGTCAGGACGGCGGGCGCGCGGCACGGCTGGTGGCGTACGTGGTCCCGTCCGAGGGCCGGACGGCGGACGCGACGGAGTTGCTGGTGCATATAGGAAAGGTCCTGCCGGACTACATGGTCCCGGCTGCTGTCGTGACGTTGGACCGGCTACCAGAGCTGGCCAACGGCAAGCTGGACCGCAAGGCCCTGCCCGCCCCGGACTTCGGGGCCACCGTGTCCGGGCGCGCACCCACCACGCCGATGGAGAAGACGCTGTGCGAGGTCTTCGCCGAGGTACTGGGCCTGGAATCGGTCGATGTCGACGAGGATTTCTTCGCCATCGGCGGCGACAGCATCGTCGCGATGCAGCTGGTGAACCGGGCACGCGCCGCGGGAGCCAGGATCACGCCACGCCAGGTCTTCCGGCACCGCACAGTGGCAGGGCTGGCCGCCGTGTCGGTGGAGGACGGCGGATCGGTGTCCCGTGCACCCGACGACGGGACCGGCACGGTGCCGCTGACCCCGGTGATGCACTGGCTGCGCGAGATGGGAGAGCCGTTCGCGAACTGCCGCATGCTGCTTCTGGTGCAGACCCCGGCCGAGCTGGACGAGAGCGGGCTGGTGGCGATCCTCCAGACCCTGGCGGACCGGCACGACATGCTGCGGTCGCGGCTCGTGCGGTCAGACTGGTCTCTGGAAGTCGGTCCCGCCGGTTCGGTGGACGCCGCGTCCTGGCTCAGCCGCCTCGACGTCTCCGCGCTGGACGCCGACGGGCTCCGGGAGGCGCTGTCGGCCCAGGCGCACACGGCCCGGGCGCGGTTGGCACCGGACGCGGGCCGCATGGTGCAGGCAGTCTGGTTCGACTGCGGACCGGGCAAGCCGGGCCGGCTGTTGATGTGCCTGCACCACTTGGTCGTGGACGGCGTCTCCCTGCGGATTCTGCA
Organism: Allokutzneria sp. A3M-2-11 16; assembly: GCF_024213555.1. Taxonomy (GTDB): domain Bacteria; phylum Actinomycetota; class Actinomycetes; order Mycobacteriales; family Pseudonocardiaceae; genus Allokutzneria. Next base: position 828,005 of record NZ_JANAVO010000001.1, read on the forward strand.
GCGGGATCTCGCCGCGGCCGGTGAGTGGGCGGTGGCCGTGGGCCAGCCAGCAGAACTCCCACCCGTGGGCACCTCGTTCCGCCGCTGGGCACGGCTGCTCGCCGATCAGGCGCGGGCCCCGGAGCGCGAGAAGGAACTGCCGGTGTGGACTGGCATCCTCGGTGGGGCTGAGCCGCTCCCCTTGGACCAGCCGCTCAACCCAGGTCGCGTGCGGAGACTGGAACTTCGGCTCTCGGTGGAGCAAACCACCGCGCTCCTGACCACGGTGCCCGCAGCCTTCGGGGCCGGTGTCATCGACGTGCTGTTGACCGGACTCGCGCTGGCTGTCGCGGACTGGCGGCGCCGCTGGGGCGGATCGGGCAGCGCGGTGCTGGTGGACCTGGAGGGCCACGGCCGCGAGGAGGAGCTGGTCCCCGGGGGCGCGGTGGATCTGTCCCGCACCGTGGGCTGGTTCACCAGCGTCTTCCCCGTGCGCCTGGATCCCGGACCGGTCGACCTCGCCGAGGGCCCGGCCGTCGAGCGAGCGCTGGAACGCGTCAGGGAACAGCTCGGCTCGCTCCCGGCCAAGGGGGTGGGGTACGGGATGCTGCGCCACCTCAACCCGCGGACCGGACCCGTCCTCGCCGGTTACGCCATACCGGAGATCGAGTTCAACTACCTGGGTCGATTCGAGATCCCGGAGTCCACGGACTGGTCGGCGCTGGGGGAGAACGTGGCCGACCTCGGCGTGGAGCCACCGATGCCCAAGGGCCGTGCCCTGAGCGTGGCCGCGGTGACCGAGGACCGGGCGGACGGTCCGGAGCTGTCGACCCACTGGTTCTGGCCCGTCGGCGTGCTGTCCGAAGACGCGGTCCGCGAGCTGGCCGAGTGCTGGCTCCAGGCAGTGGAAGCCGTGGCAGCCCGCGCCACCCGCATCCTGAGCGGAGAACCGACACCATGACCGGGCCGGAACCTTCAATGCAGAGCTACGACCTGATCGGGATCGGAGTGGGTCCCTCCAACCTGAGCCTCGCGGCGCTCGCACAGTCGGCCAACGAACTCACATCACGCTTCTACGAGATCAAGCCGCGGTTCGAGTGGCATCCGGGGCTCATGCTCCCGGAGGCCGAACTTCAGGTTTCCTTCCTGAAAGACCTGGTCACGCTCATCGACCCGACCAGCCCCTATTCGTACCTGAACTTCCTCCATCATGAAGGCCGCATCTTCCGGGCATTGATCGCGAACGGTCTGAGCTCCTCGCGTCAGGAGTTCGAGCAGTACTACCGGTGGGTCGCCGAACAGCTCCCTTCAATCCGCTGGGGGCAGCGCGTGAAGTCGGTGACATTGGTCGAGGACCACTTCGAGGTCGCCTGCGAGTGCGGGGACGCCGCCAGGACGACCACCCTCACCCTCGGGTCCGGACAGGAACCGCATGTCCCGGATTTCGCCGCGACGCTGAAGGGTGATCAGGTCCTCCACAGCAGCGAACTGTTGCAGGTCCGGCCCGCTACGAGTGGTCGACGTGTGATGGTCGTGGGCGCCGGGCAGAGTGGTGCCGAGGTCGTCAATTTCCTCATCTCCGACGACGCGGCCCTGCCGGAATCCCTGACATGGGTCTCCAGCCGACCCGGGTTCCAGCCGATCGACGATTCGCCCTTTACGAACGAGTGGTTCGTACCGGAGTACGTCGACCACTTCCAGTCCCTGTCCTCGGAGCGTCGCTCGTTCATGCTCGGGCATCAGCGCTTGGCGAGTGACGGCGTTTCCGAGTCGCTACTGCGGAAGATCTACCGGCGCCTGTACCAGTTGGACATCGGCGGTGGACGGCTACGCCATCGGCTCGTCGCCAACCGACGTGTGGTCGACTTGCGGCGGAACGGCGACCAATTGGCGGTCGGCCTGCACGACGCGGATCGGAGCCGTCCGGAGCATTGTGCTGTGGACGTGGTGATCTTCTGCACCGGGTATCGCAGCCGTTTCCCCGATTACCTGGAACCACTGCGTGAGCGCATCGCCACCACCGCGGACGGTTTCGAAGTGCGCGCGGACTATTCCCTGAACTGGGACGGTCCGCCGAATCTGCGCATCTACGTGCAGAACTTCGCTGAGCACTCCCACGGCGTCTCCGATCCCAACCTCAGCCTGTCCGCATGGCGCAGCGCACGCATCCTGAACTCGATCCTGGGACGAGAGCATTACCGGGTCGACGGGTACACCAGTACAACTTCGTGGTCCGCGGGCTGCGGGTGACGTCGTGCGTGGTCGCCGACCGGGCCAGTGCCGGTCGGCGACCACCCCCCGAGCAGGCGGAGCTCGTCAGCTCTTGAGCGGGACGACGAAGACGTGGCTCATATCGGAGTTGTGGGTCTTGGTCGACCCGCGCGAGTCCGGCAGGCCCACCGCGGTGCCCTGTACCCCACCGTCCATGCCGCCCTTGTACTTCACCAGGACGTAGGCGTTGAACCGCTGTTCGCAGTCGGCCCGGACCTTGAAGTCCGGCAGGTGCAGCGGCACGTAGTGGTGGTGCACCGAGTACGACATCTCACGGGTTTCCGTGGTGGCGCTGTTGGTCTGGCAGAGCTTGTCGCCGTTCCACTGGTTGACGAAGAGCGTGAAGGTGGCCGTCGAGGTCGGTGGCTTGTTGCAGTCCTTGTTCTGCCCCGGGTAGCACGTCTTGTACTCGGTGTCGGCGAAGACACTGAGCTTCGTGAAGCCCGGCGCGAGGGTGAAGAACGGCAGCGCGGGCTCGCGCGCCACGACCTTGGGGTCAGGCCCGACACGCACGAGGCCACGAGGAGTGGAGCGCTGGGCGGGCACACCGGCCGTGGTGTTGGCCACGGACGTGGCCGCGAACTCGATGAACCCGCTGTGCAACTGGAACTTGGCGTCGAGCTTGTCCCGCAACGTGGCGGCGCGGACGTAGGCGGTGCAGGTGACCTTCGTCGCGACTCCCGGGTGAACCAGGAAGCGGGTGGTGAGCTGGACGTCTTCCTTGTCCGGCTCCAGGGACGCCCCCTTCTGCAGGATGTTCTGCCCCGTCACGAAACTCTGTTCGCCACCGGGCCAGGTGCACCGCACCTCGTTGTCGAACAGCGAGCGGTAGGTGGCCGAGTTCCCGCGCATCACCGATCGGACGTAGGCGGTCTGCGTCGCCGACATCTCCAGCTGCACGCTGCCCAGCGCCTTGACCTCCTGGTCGAACTTGACCGGCTGCCCCGGCTCCCTGTCGGGCACCTTCGGCGCGAGCACCGATTGCGGCGTGAACTCGACGTGGGTGGCGGTGTTCGCGATCGCCTCCGGGGCGACCACTCCGAGCAACAAGACACTGAGCACGACAGACGATATCTTCAACGGTTATCCCCTTATCGCCAGAACTTCTGACCGGGAAACCGTAGGAAGCGCTACGTCGACAGGGGAAGCGCACTTCCGGCCACACTTTGACCATGGCCAAATCGCCAACATATCCGCAGGTCAGCGCTTTGCCCAGCGGAGCCGTCCGGCCATGTCACGGCCTGGCGGAGCCGGTGCAGAACCAGTGTGCGCCGGGCAGGGCCGAGCTGTCCTGGCTGCTGTCACCGGCACGAACGGTCCCGAGAGGTGTTTTCGCCGCGTCGTAGAAATGACCGGCGACGGGAAGATTGTTGTCGTACGAGAAGACCGCGTCCTGCAAGTTGTAGTCGGCAAGACGCCAGCACGCGTTCTGCCGCTGGGTCCGGAAATTCATGTCGTCAAAGCCGATGTTCCGGTACAGGCACAACCACGTCGCCTCACACGGCTCGGCGACCGTGCCGAGCACCGGCCGCTCCTGCCGCGGCCACAGCACGGCGACCGGCAGCACCCCGATCGCGGCGACCGCGCCCAGCACCCACCACCCGCGCCGCCTGGGCCGGGGAGACGCCGGAGGACGTTGCGCGGGAGCGGGTTGGGCCAGCACCGCGGCCGTCGCCTGATCCCACCGCTGGCGCCACTGCGCGTGAACGCGGTGCTCGTCCTGACCGAGCACGCCGACCGCCAGCGACCGGACGAACTCCCAGGTCGTGTCCCAGGAAGGCAACTGAGCGCCGCGCGCCGCCGCCGATAACGCCGATTTCGACGCCAGCGCGCCGTGTTCCTGGCGCATGACGTCGTAGGACGGGTCCCCCGCGTGCTGCTTGAGATCCCACAGCTGCCGGGCGAAGACCGCTGCCGGGGCATCACCCTGGGGCGCCTTGGCCACTCGCCCCCTGCGTCCGGTCCTGGTCGTCTCGTTACCCATGGTTCCCCCACGTGACGGTCCGTCGACCGTGCAGTATGGCAGCGCTACCCGGCCACCCCCGCTGAAACCGGTTGGAGCCGGCAAACAGCAGCTTCAGGCAGGTATGAAGTCGCTGCGGCCGCTTCAAGGTTATCTATAGCGTGCCGTCCGGCATGAACCACTAGTCGGAAGAAAGATTTTCATGAACAGAAACCTGCGGGCCGCCCTGACGATCGTGACCGCCGTCGCAGCGGGAACAATTCCGTCCACGACAGCGAACGCCGCACCGCATCCGCAGTCCGCGGCCACAGCTTCCTCCTGCGGACACCACCAGGAAAACGGTTCCGCCTATTACGGACATTGCGGCCCCACTTCGATCAGAATTCGCGTCTACTACACGAGCGGCGGCCACGATTACGGATGCGTGAAAGCGTTCAGCAACACCTGGCTCGGAGCCGCGATCAATATCCGCTGGTCCGAGTACGTCGACACCAATGTCACCCCCCAGTGCAGGTGGCTGTAAGTCATGGCCTCCGCGAGCCGGTGCCAGTACGACGGAGACGCTCTCGGGCCTCATCCTCCGACAGTGAAGTAATGGGCTGCCCGACCGCGTGCTGATACTTGGCGTCGTAGGCCCTGGTCCAGACGCCAGCCGCCCACGACCGTTGGAGTTCGTCCGCGCTGAACTCCCGGCCACGCGCACGGCAATACGCAACGAGGAACCGCTCCGTGTCCTCGACGGTGGCCAGCTCATCCGCACTGACGGTCGAATACAGCGCGGCAGCGAAGCCGACCAGGACGGCTTCGCTCTCGGCGATCACGCTGTCCCAGTCGTGCACCACCAGCAGCTCGTCTCCGCTCCAGCGCAGGTTGCCGGCAAGCCAGTCGCAGTGGCCGATCACGGCGTCCGACCCGCTGCCTCGCAGCCGGTCACGGGCACGGCGCCCGGCCTCGTCGATCCACTCCGCGCCGGGCACCTCGTTGAGGTCGACATCACGCTCCTCCGGACACGGCCATAGTCCGTCCTCGCCCTGGTTCCAGGCCGCCCACGACGGTGCCGGGTCGAGCGTGGACACCTCGTCCGGCGAGGGGGCCAGTCGGATCAGCTGCGCGAACGCCTCCGCGAAGGCCGTAGCCGCGCGGTCCGCGCTCGGGAGCACCGCGCCGCCGGGAACGTATTCCTCCGCCGTCGCGACGTCGCCGCCGAATGCAACTGCGCCGGTGAGCGGCCGTGGACACGGATAACCCGCCTCGAACATGCGGCGCTGGACGTCCACACATGCCGCCATCCGCGGCGAGTCCGGGCGAACCTTGACCACGACCTCACGGCCGTCCGCCAGCCGAAGCCCGATCACGGCAGACAGATGCCCGGAGCTGAACAGCTCCTCCGCTGGCGGGCTGCCCAGATGCTCCACGCACCACCGGGCAAGGCGACCAGAATCCACGACACGCGCACGAGCTGACATCTGGGCATCCTCACATGGGTCGGAGCAGAGAGTCTGACCCCATTTCGCCGATTTCGGCGATCTGCTCCAGTTAGCCGCCCACCGCCAACACGGGAAGTCCACAGTGAATCGTCCACAATGGACAAAAAGAAACCGGGTGACCTGCCTGAGCAGATCACCCGGTCTCATTCTCCAAAGTGGAGCTGAGGGGATTCGAACCCCTGACCCCCACACTGCCAGGACAGTCCACACAGGACACTCACCAGCGGAAACCCTTGCGCTGCAGGCGGAACCGGTTCCAAAGACTACCGTTCACCGCAGTCCAATGCGGTTCAACGCGTCCCCGTGCTCCGGTTTCGCTCCACCTGTTGCCGCGTGAAACAGCGCTCCGCGCAGTGCGCGGCAGTCACCAGTCTCGAGAGTACTCCTGAGACAGTCGCGATGCAGCCCCTGCGAACAAGGCATCCCTTACGCGTACCCCTGAAGACATGTCTTGCTGGGCGGCTAGCGAAGATCCTTGCACAGCCCGCAGGCGCATCGAACAAACGCGGCTGCCACAGCCGATGCCGAGTGCGGACAGGACCTCACGCATCAGGTCGTTTCGATCCTCACCGGTCCCGCAGGGCCGGTGCTGCCTCATCGGCCCGTTCGAGTCCGGCCGGTTCCTCCAGTTGCGATCCTCACCGGTCCCCGAAGGTCGGTGCTGCTCGTGTCCGTCATTTCGAAGGACTCAAGCAGCGGGTTGCGATCCTCACCGGCCCCAGAAAGTCGTTGCTGCCGCCGTGTCCATCCAGTCCGCCAGCTGGTCCTGCTCGTTGCGATCCTCACCGGTCCCGGTGCTGGCGCGATGGGGGCTTAACGACCGATGTTCGTCATCAAGTGCGATCCTCACCGACCCCTGGAGGGCCAGTGCTACTCCGCGACCGGGGCGGCCTTTGCCCACTGTTGAGCCATGTTGCGATCCTCACCGGTCCCCTGGGGCCGGTGCTGCACGCGGCCCTGCTGGCTTTTCCCAGCAGTCGATGAGGTTGCGATCCTCACCAGTCCCGGAGGGCCGGTGTCGCTTGGTGGCGCCGATCATGCCGCCGTGGGCGAAGTTGTTGCGATCCTCACCGGTCCCGGAGGGCCGGTGCTGCTTATAGGCGTTGGCGGCGCCCTCGTGCTGCTCGCGGTTGCGATCCTCACCGGTCCCAGAGGGCCGGTGCTGCTTGGTGGTAGGCGTAGCGCACGAGGCTGGAGCAGTCGTTGCGATCCTCACCGGTCCCGGAAGGCCGGCGCTGCCCTCGGAACTGGACAGCGTGAGCGGGAAGATCGGGAAGTTGCGATCCTCACCGGTCCCCAGAGGGCCGGTGCTGCTCTCTTGTTGCTTGCTCTAGGCCTCCAGGTGCTCTCCATTGCGATTCTCACCAGTCCCGGATGGATAGTCGGAGCTGTGACTAACGCCGACGCAGCTGGAGCTGCTGATCCTGTTGCGACCCTCCCCGGCCCACAGGGCCGGTGCTGCGTATCGACCTGGTCCGGTGGGCTCGCCGGGATCGAATTGCAATCCTCACTGGCCCCGGAGGGCCAGTGCTGCCGCCCACACGCCCAGGGCCGGGCCGGACAGCTTGACGTTGCGATCCTTACCGGCCCAGGGGCTGGCGGTGCTCCACGACCTTCACGTCTGGGTCAATTCCCAGGCGCAGATTGCGATCCTCACCAGCCCGCGAAGGCCGGTGCTGCCAAGCATCCTCGAGCTGATCCCTTTCGACTGGGCGTTGCGATCCTCACCGGTCCCAAGGACCGGTACTGCTCGGGTAGGGCATCCCGTCGCGGTGGTGTGCCCGGTTGCGATCCTCACCGGACCTGAAGGGCCGGCGCTGCAAACATGGCGCTGCGGTGCGCGGCTTCGCGCAGACCATTGCGATTCTCACCGGCCCCGGAGAGCCGGTGCTGCGGTTCAGCCGGTTCTGGCCATCGATCCCCGCCTCGTTACGATGCTCACCGGTCCCAGAGGGGCCAGTGCTGCCCGTACGCGTGTTGCAGGACCGCGCCGCTGTCCCGCCGTTGTGATCCTTGTCGACACCCGGAGGACCGGTGCTTCCAGTGCAGGTGGCGAGGTGAAGGGCGCCGAGCCGTTGTTACGAATCCTCACCGGTTCCAGAGGGCCGGTGCTGCAGACGGCGCCTTCGGCGAGGCACCACTCGCCTTGGATGTTGCGATCCTCACCGGTCCCGAGGACCGGTGCTGCCGCGGCGGTGAAGTCGGGACCGCCGACGAACTTCCGGCTGCGATCCACACCGGTCCCTGGAGGGCCGGTGCTGCCCATCGTCACCCGCCGACCGGCGAATCCCATAGCCTTTGCGATCCTCACTGGTCCCAGAGGGTCGGTGCTGCGGCGATCTTCTTGATGCCGTCCCACACACCCTTGATATTGCGATCCTCACCGATTCTGGAGGACCGGTGCTGCTAGGGCCAGAACACGTGCTCGGCTTGAGGTCCCCGTTGCGATCCTCACCGGTCTCAGAGGGCCGGTGCTGCCAGTGGTCGCCCCCTATGTGGCCGACATAGAACGCGATGTTGCGATCCTTACCGGTCTCGGAGGGCCAGCGCTGCCTTGTAGTCCAAGCCGTCCGGGCTTCCTGCCAATCGTTGCAATCCTCGCCAGCCCCGGGTCCGGTGCTGCCCACCTCTTCCCGGGTTGGTCATGGACTATGGGGGTGTTGCGTTCCTCCCCCGACCCCGAGGGCCGGTGCAGTTGCCGACGGTGATCATGCCAGGCAGCGTGAAGGCGTTGCGATCCTCGCCGGTCCTGAAGGGCCAGTGCTGCCTGTCGAGGGCGAAGGCGATGAGGTCGGCGACCACCAGGTTGCGATCCTCACCGGCCTCAAAGGATCGGTGCTGCCGCAGGCGTCTTTGTGTGCGTCGTCTTCGGCGTCGTGGTTCCGATCCTCACCGGCCCCGAAGGGTCGGTGCTACTTGGTGCTGTAGTTCACCAGCGCAGCGTGTCGGATGCCGTCGTTGTGATTCTCGCCGATCCGGAAGGGCCGGTGTTGCCTCACGGACCTTTTGCGCTCAGATCGCTTGCCCGAGCAGCTGGTTGTTGTGCCTCTCACCGGTCTCATAAGACCAGTGCAGCCGTCGCCGAAGCTGCTGCCTCGCATGTGGCGCATGTTGCGATCCCTGCCGGCAGCGGAAGGCCGGCGCCTCCCGCTGCCTTCGACGCATCCAGCACCGCCTTGACGTTGCGATCCTCACCGGCCCCGAAGAGCCGGTGCTGCTGGTCGTGGGTGCCGCCGAGACTGTAGATCCAGGCGTTGCGATCCGCACCGGGTTCCCGGAGGGCCGGTGCTGCGCGGACATGACGACTGTGGCTTCGCTCGCCGAGCAGGTTGCGATCCTCACCGGCCCCAGAAGGCCAGTGCTGCTGGGCGAGCAGTACGCCGGTGGCGCCTGCCCAGGCGGTGTTGCGATTCTCACCGGTCAGGTGGACCGGTGCTACTTCTGATGTTGGGGCCGCTGTACCGGTTGCGCCACAAGTTGCAATCCTCACCGATCCCAGAGGGCCGACGCTGCCGACGGCCCGCTGCTCTTCCTCCGGGTCGATCTCGTTGCGATCCTCACCGGTCCCGGACGGCCGGTGCCACCAGCAGGATCGGGTGGACCTTGTTGGCTGGGATGGTGTTGCGATCCTCACCGGTCCCAGAAGGCCGGTGCTGCGTCCACGTAGTCCTGCCAGTGCGCTGCATCCGCGTAGTTGCGATCCTCGCCGGTCCCGGAAGACCAGTGCTGCTTGCCGCCGGACCAGCGCGAGCTTCCGTTCTGACTGTTGCGACCCTCACCACTCCTGAAGATCTGGTGCTGCCAGATCCAGGCCGCGTTTGCCGCGTACCTCGCCGAGTTGCAATCCTCACCGGCCCTGGAGGACAGGTGCAGCTGCGACCAGGCGACGAGCCCTGCGGTATCCAGCCACGCGTTGCGATTCTCACCTGCTGCTGCGGCGGGTGCACCGTACCGGAGGTGACGGCGTTGTGATCCTCACCGGTCCCGATGAGCCTGTGCTGCCTGGGTTTTGACGATCCTGACGGTCTTCGCGACGCTTTTGCGATCCTCAGGCCCTACCTGAGCTCTGTCTTCGATGAGCTATAGGTTCCGGAGTTACGATCCCCTTGGCCCGGGGAGGGCCGGGGCTGCCTGAGGCGGCAGGCAGCCGCCACGGTCGAGTTGTCCATGTTGCGATCCTCATCCGTCACAAAGGGCCTGGTGATGCCAGGGCGGGCGGCGAGGTGAAGGGCGCCGAGCCGTTGTTGCGATCCTCACCGCTCCAGGTAGGCCCATGGTGCTGGGCGACCGCTACAGCCCCGTCGATGCGGTAGTTCAGGTTGTGATCCTCACCGGTTCGCGAGGGCCGGTGCTGCGCGACACGCGGCAACTCCTCCGCGAGGTAGGCGAGGTGGTTGCGATCCTCACCGCCGGCGCTGCCATCACATTGGCGGTGCGCAGCACACCGTCTCCGTTGCGATCCTCACCAGTCCCCGGGGAGCCAGTGCTGCACAGCTCCAACGGCACCGAACTCGTCCTCATCAACTTGCGATCCTCAGCGGTGCTGAAGGCCGACCATGGATAGGCTTGGCGAGGCGCGCGTTATGTCGCTATCCAACGAGAGTCGTAAGGGTGACTCCAGAGTACTCGGCTTCCACTACATCGATCTTGTAGTCGTTAATGGTACGTGGCGTGGTGGTGAGCGGCTTGATGGTGATGCGATTGAACAGTTGGCTTGCGCGGGCACGACCGTAGACGTCGTCGTGCGTGAAGGCGTAGAGACCTTTGGTGTCCATTTCGCCACGGCCACTGGCGCGGTTGTGTTCGAAGAGGTTGGTCAAGGTTTGCCAGAAAATGGCAAGGTCTTCTGATGTGACGCCGGTCTGGATTCCTCGAGATGCGCTGTAGTGGATATGAGCCCGGTAAAGTCCATAGTGGACGGTCCATTTGCTGCCCATCTCGGTGGACTCGCCGCCTTCGGAGATGTCCTTTTCGGTGGTTTGTGTGATGCGGGTGATGCCGTGGCCTTGGACGAGGACACGATCGATGCTGCGGGCGAAGGTGATCTGGAGGGGGCCGCGGATGCGTCCGGCGTTGCCGTCGCCGGTGCCGACGACGCCACCGAACATCCGTACGTCGAAGAACTCGTTGCATAGCCATTCTTGGACGATGCGGCGCTGGTCGGGCGTGGTCTTCTTGCTGACCGGTGTACCGGTGGCGGTGAAAGCTCGGATGATGTTGGTGTTGAGGGCGGTGTCGGCTTCGACGAAGATCTTGTAGCGGGGCTCGTCGGGACGGATCAGGGGGATCTGGTCACGGACCTTGCGCTTCAGGCTGACGTCCGTGACCAAGCCTTGGCCGGTTTCGACATCGACGCGGGGCTGGTTGCCTGCGTCTGGGTCGCCATTGGGGTTGCCGTCGAGGACGTCGAAGAGCAGGACGGCGTCGTGGCGTCGGTTGGGGTCGAGGTGCGCGTCGGTCACGGCTTCTCCTTGCTTATCAGCTGATGTCAGTTGGGATCGGGTCTGCTTCAGGGGCGCCGAGTCCGGGCTCAGCGGACTTCTTATGGGCCGCGATCTTGGCGAAATGGTGGTTGCGCTGGTCGGCATAGCCGTTGAACCAGGAGCACTGCTGCGCCAGGTCAAGAGTGAGCGGAAAGGGTTTGAGGCGCCCGCACAGCTCGTCACGCAGCTTGGCGTACGCAGTGGCAGTGCTGTCGCGTTTGCGGTTGGCCAGTTTCTTCAGGTGGGCCTGGGATCCACGCAGCAGGTCGGGCATCACGCGTGCAGGGCTTGTGGAGGCGGCCGGGAGGTAGCGGTCGGTGAGGGTGGTGTTGAGTTTCTTGTTGTCGACCTTGGTCGCGGCGTACTGCAGGGACTCCAGTACTGCGAACAGGCGGCCTGACAGGTAGCCGAGGTCATCGTCGGAGTCGTCGAGGGCCAATGGGGTGGTCCTTCCTGTGGTGTTGAAGGTTCGTGTGGTCAGCAGACGCAGTAGCGCCAGACGCGGGCCGTCGAGATGTCGGTCGGCGCGCAGCCGCTGCACTAAGTGAAAAGCGATGCTGGGTGGCAGCGGTGTCGTGCGCAGCGCCGCGGTGAACAGGTCTCGTTGGGCGGAGATCGGCCGGTGCGCGCGGGGATCTCCCAAGGGCAAGTAGGTATTGGTTCGACGGTCCCAACGGCCGAGGGCTAGTAGGAGTCGATACAGGGAGAAGCGTTGGATTCGCCCGGTCCAGGGGTCGAGTACTGCGTGGTCGCTGAACCAGCACGTGACGGCTTGCTTGGCGGCGGGCAGGGACACGTCGATCCAGTCGCGCAGGATCAGGCGGGTCTTGTTGGACGTGACGGCGGCAGCGCAGAAGGTGCCGGTGTCGATCTCACCGGACTCGCGGCCTTGTTTGGGGCTGTCGAGCATGGAGCCGACGGTCTTGACCAGTTGCTGTGGGTCCGGTGCCACCTGTTGGCCGGTGTCACGGGGGAGTTCGGCCAGCAGCTCGTCGATGGCGGCTTCGTCGGGATCGAATACAAGTTGAATCGGCGCGACAGTTCCTTCTGGTGTTCCCAACAGCCACCAGGTCACAGCGGTGTCGCCGATGGTCCGTCGGTGGTCACGACTGCGAAGTAGGTGGTCCAGTGCTGCCACTGTCCACTCGGCACACGTGCCGCAGATGGGTGCGTGTTCGAGTTGAGTGGTGAGTTCGTAGCCCAGCGCGGGCTTGTTCATGCTCGCCAATGTGACTGCCGACGGCTGCGGGCGGTTCTTAGAGCGGCTGTCGGGGTCGTATCCGAGTGCGGGAATCAGGCCAGCAGTTACTTGCCGCGGGAAGGTGTCGACCAAGTCGCCGCGCTGTCCGCAAACCAGGCAGACCCCGCACCTGCCGCTGCTGCTCTTGCGTTCCCTCGCCACGTTCGTCCAGAAGTCGCGGGCCGTAGGCGACAGGTGTACAAAGGTTTCGTTGACACGGAACATCACCAGGTCGCTCGCCCGGTACTTCTCCGGGCGCGGCAAGCGCTGCGGCCCTCCGTTGCCGAGGAAAGCGTGCAATGCCTGGGCCGCGTGGTCATGTGAGTGTTGCTCGATCCAAGCAGCGACAAGGGCAGTGAATGCCTGATAACACCGCTCGGCTCGTGCCGCCTGTTTGTCCGCATCGGCCTGCGTACGCGGTGACGAGTCGGTCCAACCGAGGGCGTTCTGCAGATTGTCACAGGCAAGGAGAGGTTGCGGCGCGGTACCGGAGCGCTGCAGCTTGGGTACGAGCTCCCGTTTGCCATTGCGGCGGGACGGTTCATCGGGCACTGCCAGGTCGACGAGCTCTCCGATCGGGTTGCCCTGAGGGTCGAGATCGAGCAGCCATCGCACCGGGGACCACGTGTGAAAGGGTGGCGGCATCTCGCCGCTGCTCTCCGCGAAATCTCGAAGACGCTTGAGGTACACCGCTCAATCCCGCAATACAGCGTCGGCGACAGACTCGTTGCCGACACGGTTAGTGAGGGCGTCACGTGCCGGGTCGTGGATCCCCTGGGTCGGCACGTGCAGCACACCGCTGTGCAGCTGCGCGGTGAACCACAGCGAGCGAGGAGCGCCTGTGCTGCGGTCCATGCGCAGGAACATCACGCCCAGCTCTTCCAGTTCTTCGTCCCCATGGACCGAAGGCTGAGTGAGATCTGGTGGCCCGAAGTCGCGTGCGGAGAATTCCCGGCACCCCAGATAGGGATGGCTGAAGCAGGCGCCGCGGTCGATACGCTTCTGGAACTGCGCCAGGTACTTACCCAGGCTCGCTGTCGCATGTGGACGGAGCTGCATGTCGGCCCGAATCCGGTAGCCGACATCTCGCAGGCCCAGCGTGAACCGCTGATCTCGATCCTCGGCGGTGTCGTAGTGAAACGTGTTGCCCTGCTTGAGAATGGTGGACAAGGTGGGGGGCGTGGAGGTCTCGTTCCGGCGGATGCGAAACCAGCTGATCGGACACAACACCTCAATGCGACGGACCAGGTAGTCGAACTCTGGCTTCCAGAACACCGACTCCAGCACCCCGACCGCAGCACTTGGCGTCATGACCGGGTAGCTGATCCGCTCGGCTTTCGACTCCGGTCGGGTGAAGCACGCATAGTCGCCGTAGACGTCCAGGACGACTGGCATATCCGTGGTCGCTGGTTTGAGGGGGCGATTCACTTGTCCTCCAACGTTAGGTCGATGCCGCAGTGCAAGTCGTAGGGGCCGCTCCACACATGCAGGTCACCGATCAGTGGTGATAGCAATTGCTTAGGCATACGTGCTGCCGTTGCGCGGGGCAGAGTCGCTAGGAAGGGCTGCAGGTGGCGCAGACCGTTGGGCCCCAATGGGTTGCCGCGGCGGAGTTCATCTACAACGCGATCGGCTGTGGCGCGCAGGGCGGGCTCACCGACAGGGATGTAATCGACCAGCACCGGCACGCTGTTCTCGGGGATCATCCGGAAGAGTTCGGCCGTGCGTATGAAGTCCCACTCTCGGCGTGCTTGCACTACAGCAGAGCCGAGAGCTTCCGGGCCGAGCGTGGCATACAGGGCCGGGTAGTAGGCCGCCAACGCCGTCAGCTCGTCTGGCGCTGCTCGCCGAGGCCCGAACCGACGGCGCGTTTCATGCAACGGCACCTCATAACTGGGTGGCCGCCCCTGCTCGTGCGGCTCGAAGACCACCACCAGGCCGCCCTCGATGCCAAGGAGCCCCTCGCGGTTGCAGCGTCCGGCTGCCTGCAGTAGTGCCTCCGCCGGCGCCATTGCCCGATACAGCACGGGAAAGTCCACGTCGACGCCAGCTTCGATGAGCTGCGTGGACACCACCAGCAGATTCACTTCGTCGCTGGCTGCCTTGCGGGACTGCAACTGGCGGATCCATTCGATGGTGTCCAAGCGATGCCGCGAGCACATGCGCGTCGACAGATGCCGGAGCTCCACTGTGGACCCAATGACGCCGGACTCCTGCATGGCCGTCCACTGCCGATACACCTGACGCGCGTGATCGGTCGTGTTGACCACCACCAGCGCTTGCTGATGCGTAGCTGATTCCCGTGCCACCTCCGCCAGCGACGGCCGCGGCTGAATCCACCACCGGTAACGCACCCGACGCAACGCCGAGTGCAACTCCTCGACGTCCTCCACCACCTTCACCGGCCGGACGCCCTTCAGCACCGGCAGCTCCCAGAACTCCGGCTGGGTGGCCGAAGCGAGCAGCACGGTCACACCGAAACGCTTGACCAACTGCCGCAGCACCAACAGCACCGGCTCCAGCACATGCACCGGGATCGCCTGCACTTCGTCCAGGACGATCACCGAGTTCGCTAGTCGGTGCAGCTTGCGCATCCTGCTCGGCTGCCGAGCGTGCAGCGATTCGAACAGCTGCACGGTGGTCGTCACGATGAACTCGGCGTCCCAGTTCTCGGCCGCGAATCGCTGCCACCGCACCGACCGGCCGCGCTCGCCCCGCACTGTGCGGCGTCGCACCGCCTCCACGTCGATCGCGCTGTGGTGCTCCAACACCACCTGACCAGTCCGGTCTGGATCCAGAAGATCCCGGTACACCTTGGCGTTCTGATCGGTCACCGACAGGTAGGGAACTGCCACGATCACCCGGCGCAGCGCATGCGCTTTGGCGTGGTGCAGCGCGAACCCTGCCATCGCGTATGTCTTGCCCGTCCCGGTCGGCGCATCCAAGCGAAAGAACCCCTGGTCGCGACGTGCGGCCTCTACCGCTGCTTCGTAGACCTGTTGCCGCACACCATCGATACGCGGCGAAGGGGGGCGATTCGCCAGGTTCTCACCTCGCCCAGCCTCAAACCGGTCAAGCAACACCGCCATCCCCAGCGATTCCCTCAGCCACGCTGAATCACAGCGGCCGAAGTGCTCTGCAGTGTCCAGGTAGTCGGCATCTACCAACGCCGAGAACACCATCCGCAGCAGCATCTCCCCCGCCAACGAATCCACATGCACCCACGACGGCAGCTCCGGAGCTTGCGGTTGGCGCAACTGCGGCACCAACGACGCCAACCGCTGAACAGCCTCCGCCTCCACTGCGCGATCCCGCTCTGAGCTGGTCAGAAACTGGTGAAAGTCCGCCGGACTGGTCAAGCCGCCGTGATGGCCATGAACCGCCATCGCCAACCGCCACAACCCGAGCTGAACAGCCAACCGGGCACCCGCAGCCTTGTGGTCCACCCCCACAGGACTGCCCGTGCCCGCCACAGCACGAAGCGCCAGCTGCCACACCTCGGAGGCCTTTCCGAGGTCATGCAGCAAACCCAGCCACCAGGCCAACGCGCCAGCACCGAACGCTTCACCAAACTTCTGAGCCTGCCGAGCTACGCCGAGCAAATGGTCCACCAGGCCGTGCCAATGCCCAGCCTTGTTTCCGCTATGCGCCCACAGACACCCAGAAGCACTTTCGCCCAACGCCATGCGCCAGGTCTTACTATGCAAGACCAACAAAAAGAAGGTCAATCGAGCACCAATCACAGGAACTACCCAATCTCACCTGAATGGAGCAGCCCTTCATTGCCCGATTGGGCGACAAAATGTTCAACAGTTCATTCGAAATGACCTGGGGGCCATCTTTGCTGCCTAGGCAAATCTAAGATCGCCCCCTGGGCGGCGAAAGCAACAAATTTTACGAGAAGCCAACCAAGGAAGCGGCGCCGATCCTCGGAGCAGCACCGACGGTTGCAAGGAAGCCACGATCCACACCAACACAAGGGGACGGCCCCGCCAGTCTCGTCATGCTGTGCAACCACATTCGGAGCATTGTTGCGCTCCCACCAGTCCACACAACCCAGGACTGCCGCCCCTCACGTAGGACATCAACGAGTTCGCTGCCGTAATCCTCGCCAGCCCAAGCGCCAGTACTGCCACGGAGGCCGTGGCATGCAGTGCCGGCCTCAAGCCTGACCAACCCCTGAAGCCGACGCTGCCCCAGTGAATAACAGCGCTCCTTCGAATAGAAATAATTGGAATTGTTATCACCTTCAGACCCAAGTCAAGGTACCAGCAATCTTAGAACTGACTTCGAGCAAGCGAAGTCCGACAAGTAGCCGCCCACCACAATAAGCGAAAGCCGACATCTCAGCATTTAAATCAAGTAAGACCAACAACTTCTACATAGTCGCGCCCGTCAGATATCACCCGCTCCGAGCAAGAAACATCGAATTGCGGTTGTCGCCGAGGGGGCGCATAACAGGTCTGCCCCCACCAGACACCACTCCTGATCCTGGAGGACACCATGGCCTGGACAGAGAAGATCGGAAAGAACTCCTGGCGGGTCCGCTACATGAAGAAGGACGGCCGGATCGGCTCAGTTGCAGGGTTCCGGGGCGCGAGGGAAGCCCGCAACTACGCCGATGATCTCGAGGCAGACAAGCGCCGAGGCCGGCGGTACGACCCCGACGACGCCAAGACCACCGTCACTAAGTGGGCCGCGGTCTGGATCGACACGATCGACGTCGACATCCGCACGGAAACGAACTACCGCAGCATCCTGCGCAACCACATCCTGCCCCGGTGGGGCACCGAATCACTCGGCGACATCCTAGCATCCGATACCAACAAGTGGCTCAAAGGCTTACGCGACAACGGATACGCTTACCCAACCGTTGGGACGATCCGATCCGTGTTCTCCATGCTGCTCGACGACGCCGTCGACGAACGCCTCATCGACAGCAGCCCCGTCCAGCACAAGCGCCGACGCGGACGCCGCTGCCCGAAACACGCCATGCCGCGAGAACGCATCTGGGGCACACCGAGCCAAGTTCTACGGATCGCTAACCAAGCAGCTCTCCTCGGCGGCCCGAACGCTCGACTCCTCATCATCACCGCCGGCTGGACGGGAGCGCGGTGGGGCGAGCTCACCGGGCTCCACCGCAGCAACGTTCGCCTCACCAACCGCGGCGGCTCGATCACCATCGACCCCGACACCGGCTCCCTGCACGAAGGCAACAACACCCTCTGGCTCGGGCCACCCAAGACCCCCGCCTCCGTCAGGACCATCAGCCTGCCACCGTTCCTCGCCACCCTGCTGCGCGAACACCTCTGCAGCACCATCAACGACTTCGTCTTCACCACGCCGAACGGCCACTGGATCCACCGCAGCAACTTCGACCGGCGAATCTTGCGCCCCGCCGTTGACGGAAACCTGACCAAACACAATGCCGCCGTTCAGACACGCCCGATCCAACCTGGACTGACATTCCACGGACTACGCCACAGCCACAAGACCTGGCTCATCGCCGACAACATCCCCGAAATCGCCCAAGCCCGACGCCTCGGCCACCATCTCGACAACCGCATCATCGAGACCTACAGCCACGTCGCCCCCGAAGTCGAACAACGACTCCTCCGCGCCCTAGAACGCCGTTGGCGGAATACACACCCGACGACCCACCTACACGCCGCCTGACCCCCACACAGCCCGCACGAGGGTCAGCCGCGGCCGTCGCACGTCAGCTCTCGGCCAACCACTCCGCCGCTGGAGGAGGTCCTCCAGCTTTCCTCCACTTTCGTAGAACCACACGAGGAGGCCCAATCGCCAAGAGATCTACCTGCAACACAAGAAACCCGGTGACCAGCAAGAATGCTGGTCACCGGGTTTCGTTCTCCAAAGTGGAGCTGAGGGGATTCGAACCCCTGACCCCCACACTGCCAGTCCACAAAGGACACTCGTCAGCGAAAACCCTTACACCGCAGGCAGAACCGGTGTCGATCACTACAGGTCAGCGCAGTTCGGTGCGGTTCAACGCGCGCCCGTGCTCCAGTTTTGCTCCACCTGTCGCCGTGTGAAGCAGCGTTCCTCACAGTGCGCACCAGTCACCAGTATCGAGAGTACTCCTGGGACAGTCACAGTGCAGCCCCTGGCCGACGACCTGGTGGATGGGTTTCGAGAGCGGGCATGGCCGTCGACATCGCCCACGACGGTCTCAGCGCCGCCACCAAGCTCGACGCCACTGCGTACGACGTGGTCGTCCTCGACCGCGACCTGCCAGGAATCCACGGCGACACCCTTTGCCAGATGATCACCGCACGATGACCACACTATGGTCCTCTGACCGCAGCGGGTTCGCCCGGTAACCGGGTCAGCGGCCTCACCCTGGGCACGGACGACTACCTCGCCAAGCCCTTCCACTTCCCCGACTCGTCCTGCGGGTGCGGGCACTGGCCCGCCGCCGCCCCACCGCCCGCCCGGACGCGGCACATGACGGGCATCGAACTCGACCCGTTCACCGCACGGCCACCCGCAACGGCCGGCAGCTCGACCTCTTGGTCAAGAAGTTCGCACTCCTCAAAGCCCTCCTGCTGGCCAGCCCGGCTTACCTCAGCACCGAGCGACTGCTCGACCAGGTCTGGGACGAGCACGCCAACCCGTTCACCAACACTGCGGCCGTGACCATCGGCAGGCTGCGCCGCAAACTGAGCGACCCGCTGATCACCACCACGTCCGCGTGGGGTACCCGATTCGCGCCCGCGAGGGAGCGGGGTGAGCTGAAACGCTTTGGCCGACGTGCCAACGACTTCGTAGTGCACGACTCCGGTGGACTCGGCGCAGTCCTCATCGGAGTACAACTCCAAGGTGTAGCCGTCACCGTACCCGCGCGCGGCCGACCGAGCAGTCATGACTCCCAAGGCCGCCACGCGACGACATCCGAAGCCCCGTGAAACCGTCACGCGCTCTCCGGTGAACTCCTTCCCGGAGAAGAGACAGTAGGAATCCTGCTGACAATGCGGGCTGACATCGGCCATGCCCCGTGCGACATCGGGAACACCGCTCACAACGAGAAGCGCACCAAGCAAGCCCACGGCAACGGCTTTGAACCACATGACTTCCCCCTGGGTTCAACTGCACATCGAGCCACACTGCTGAAAAATCGCGGACAGCACCGATTCGGCAACATCGCGGGCCTGTACACGGATCTCAGGAATCGCTGTCGTCTCCCACAGATGACCGTGCCGCAGCGCACCGAGCGTCCACAGTGGTCCCGAGGAACGTCCCGCTCGGGGGATCAGCTTCCCGTCTTCGTCCGTGTCCAAGCCGAGATCGACCGGCCCTGGGCCCACCAGCCCATCGGCGAAGAGCTGACGCACCAATGGATCGTCGGTCTTTCGAAGCTCATAGCTGCTTCCGGTGCAGTTCATCACTGCCCCGACGAACATCCGCTCGCGGTTGGAGAGTTCCACTCCCAGGCCGGTGCCGGTGTCCACGGCGTCGATCACCTCACCGCGACGGATCTCCAGCCGACCGGCCCGGCGCATCGCGGATAGTGCCGCCGCGGTCGCGGGAGGCATTCGATGTCGGTGCACATCCCACATCCGCTGGTCCTCGCGGAGGAAACGGGTGCGGTCCGTGAGGGAGAGGTTCTGCCACAACGCGGTGCTCAACGGGCGCAGCGCGTCAACACCCGACCGCCAGTCCCCCACTGCCCTCACACAGCCTCGCAGGTAGTGCAGAACGTCACGACGCAGCTCGACGAGCCCACCGTCCGCCCGCAGTTCCGGCGCCGGTACGACGGGTGCACGGGTCTGGGAATGGACTCGTGGCACCAGCCCACGGCGGGAGATCGCGTGCACCACACGCCCCGGCCGGTCCAGGCTGAGCGCCATGTCGATCATCGTCAGGCCGGTGCCGACCAGAAGAACGTCGCCCGAGTCCGGCACAGCGGCGACAGCACCTGGTGCCCAGGGGTTTCCCATGTACCGGGCTGACGCACGCAATGCCGCGGGGGCCCAGTCCTGTGCCGGCGGGAAGGTCCCGAGCGCGAGGACAACGGCATCCACCCGAAGATTCGTCCCCCAGGCGAATGTGAGCTCCACCGCCCCCGTCCCGTCGGAGCGCACGGCCGTGACCCTTTCGTGCAGCCTGAGCAGCCGGCCTGTCGAGGCAGCCACCGAAGACAACACGTCCGCGAGGTAGGAGCCGTAGGCCGATCGAGGAACGAACTCGTCGGAACCGACTTCGCGGCCTTGGCGCTCGCTCAACCAGCGGACGAAACCACCGAGGTCCTCCGGCGACGCGCCCATCTTCCCCGCCGTGACGTTGAGCAGGTGACAGCGCTGGTCCGTCGCGTACGCGACGCCACTTCCCGTTTCCATGCCCGGATCGATCAGCCAGACGCTGATCGGCAGGTCACAGGCGTCGGCCAGCTCCAACAGCCTGGTGGCGGTCAGCGTCCCCGAGGCGCCGGCACCGACAACGGCGACGCCGCGCTCGCCGCCGGCCTCCCGAGTCGCGGAACCCAACAGCTCGTTCACCCGGTGGGCCATGACATCTCCCGACGACGGAGCAGCCTCGTTGCCCCGGCTTGGTAGGCGATGCTCGCCGAGAGCACCACTGCGCCGAGTGCCATCCAGCCGCCCGGGCCGAGCGGAACGACCACGGAGCTGAACAGGGGCGGGCCGATGACCTGTTGCAGCGCCATGCCGAGGGAGAAGGCCGCGATGTACTCCGCTCGGCGATCCTGAGGAGCGAGGTCGTGGGAAATCACCCAGGCTGCGGATGTCTGCAACACCTCCGCGACGGTCAGCGCTACTAGCGCGGCCAGCAGCAGCACCACGGTCGGCGTCGTCCCGTCGACCAGTGCCGCCGTTGCCGCGCACGCGCACGCGACGGCGAGCGACACGCCGGCTCGGACGATGGCTTTGCCCGCAGCACCAACCACGTCGACGCGTTTGCTCAGCGGCACCTGGAGGAGGACCACCAGCACTGTGTTGACGGTGAGCAGAAGCGGAGCGAACTGCTCTGGTATGCCGTTGCGGTTCGCGGTCCACAACGGAAGAGCCACGAAGAGCATCGACACGTGCAACGCGAGCACGCCGTTGGCCACACCCAGCAGCATGTACCGCCAGTCCCCCACCGCGGACAGGCTCCGGGCCTTCACCGGGGCGGAGTCCTGTTCGGTGGCTCGCAGTCGCCGCAGGAGAATCGCGTTGAGCACGAAGGACAGGGCATTGCCGAGGACCAACACCGGATAGCCGTCGGTACCGGCGACTGCGAGGCTCAACCCGGCGAGACCGGACCCGGCGGCCATACCGATGTTGCGGACCGAGCGGATGGTGGCCAGGGTCGTCGTGCGCCGGTCCCCACCGAGAACCAGTCCCGCCGCGGCCTGGTTCACGGGTTGGGTGGCTCTCGACGTGAGCCCGATCATCGTCATGACCACGAAGAACCCGACGGTTCCCCGGAGCACCGCGATGGCGGTGAACCACACGGCATGCCACAGGCTCAGCAGTGTCAACATCCGCACCACACCGAGACGATCCGCGAGGCGGGCGACCGGGACCGCGGCGATCATGCCAACCGCTGCGGAGAACGCCATGCCGACGCCGACCAGTGCGAGGGGCACTCCGACGACGGTGGAGTAGAACAGCACCGCGCCCGAGGCAAACATGCCCGTGCCCGTCGAGTCGACAAGGGCCGCGCAGATCAGGATCCGTGCCTGCTTGTCACCGCGCCACACCTTCACGGCGTGAACCCCAAGGACGCGCGGGCGGCCGCCACATCGTTCTGGTACAACCGTTGCACCGCACCGAAAGTGCACAGGCTGCGCGGCTCGGCACGGTCGAGGAACAGTATTCCGTCGAGGTGGTCGAGCTCGTGGCTGACCACTCGCGCGGCCCTTCCGATCAGTCGCCAGTCGAGTTGTTCCCCATCAAGGGTCCTCGCCCGATAGCGGACGTCCGCGCGTCTGCGCACGACGCCCGCGATTCGCGGCACGCTCAGGCACCCCTCGAACTCCTCCGAGTCCTCATCCGAGAGCGCGACGACCTCAGGATCGCAGTGCACCACGACCTCGGCACGGCCACCACAGAGCTTGCGGATTTGACACATGCGGTCGCCATTAAGGGCGATCATGCGTACTGCCACACCGAGTTGTGGTGCGGCGACCCCGAACGCCCCGTGCGATCGCGTGGCCCTGACCAGATCTTCGGCCAGTTCCTGAAGACGGTCGGTTGACAACCGCGCCCGCGCGATCGGCACGGACTGGCTCCTCAACACGGGTTCGCCAAGGCGACGAACGTCGTCATGCTCCGTCACGAGCGCTCCAGGAGGTGCTCGGCCAGCCTGCGCTGGGTGACGTGGAGATCAAACTGAACGGACTTGCCGCTGGTCGTGAGGAGCTGGGCCATATCGACCCACTCGACCGAGACCTCATCGAGGTTCAGCATCGCGGCGATCCGACTCGTGTCCACCGTGTCCCGCTCCGCCTCCCTCGCAGGCAAGGGCGCCACCCGCACCTCCAGCCGACCGGCGACACGCTGGCGGACCTGCCAGCGCGCCAGCGGGAGTGACTCCAGGTAGAGCTGCAACGGTTTGACGTTGACCAGGTTTTCCAGCCGGTCGGCAACGAAGCCCCGCTGACGTCCCTGGATGCCCCGCAGCCTGCGCAGCGCCCTGCCGCACGAACACGGCTCGTCCAACAGCTCCGCCTGGTCCTCCGGGCGATACCTGACGATCATGGTGGCCTTGTTGACGAGGCTGGTCATCAGCAGACGGCCGTCCTCGTCTCGCTCGACGTGAACCTTCTCTTCGTTGAGGTGGTAGGTGCCCGTCTCCTCCGGGCACTCCCAGGCGACCTGGCCGAACTCCTGGAGCCCGAACAGGTCTCGGACCGGCGCGCAGAGGACGGCCGCCAGTGCGGCACGAGTCTGGTGGTCAACCGTGTCACCATGGCTGAGCACCAGCTCAGGAGTGGGCAGCGAGGAGAGTCTTCCCTCGGCAATCTTGCTTCCCAGCACCAGCAGCTCCATCGGCTGGCCCCAGAGCACCTGCGGCGCGAACGCGGCCACAAGCCGGTTGACGAAGTCGTCGTTGCCGTCGTCGATCTTGGCGACGTTGATCCGCAGATATGACCCGCTGACCAGCGACGAGCCGAAGTGGCACAAGCCATGGCGCTTATCGCAGGTCACCCTGAGCAGGCGCAGACCGGGTTGCACACCGTAGGCGGCGTACATCCGCAGCGTGTCCGCGACGCCGTGCACCAGGTGCCCGTCATCGTGCTCAATGGTTACTGGCTCGCCCGTCGTGCCTGACGTGTGCACCCGCAGCACGTCCTCATCTGCGATCAGGCCGGTGCGCAGTTCTGCTTGCCGGGAGACGAAATCCCGTTTGGTCAGGATCGGCAGCCGCGCCAGCGCCCGCCACGGCGAAGACCGGTTCGAGAGCACGCCGCGCCGCAGTTGGCCGCTGTGCTCGTGGACAAGGTCGAGAACGGCGGCCAACCGCTCAGTCCGAACCGCGGCGAGCAGGCTGGTGTCCCGTTCCGTGCGGCGATGAACGCGCTCGTACATCTCCCAACCGCCAGCGACGGCCGCGGTGGTGCGCAGGGTGGCGTTGTGCCACCACAACGGCCGTTGGCCAGCAACGTTCGGTCCCACTGGTTCCCTCATCCCCTCAGCGGGGTGTTGGGAGCGCGCAACGCTCCCAACACCCCTAGAACATCACCTTGTTCAGGCCGGGTGAACCTCCGCCATCTCCAGATCCATTTCTCACACCCCCTTTCCCTCATTCGAGACACCTTGGCCGGCCATGCTTTTCCGGCCAGGAAACCTGAGAAAATACCGCACATTCATCGCGACACGGCGAACACGGAAAACAGAAAGCGAACTTCCGGATTCAGGAAACCCAGCTATACCAGTGAACCGGCCGCCCAGGAACACCAAATTGCGGGCGATATTCCGCGAGGCGAACCCGCACCAGATGCGTGAGATAGCGTCTCGCACTGACTCGAGACATTCCACACCGCGCGGCGACCTCATCCGCTGACATTTCATGGACGGCATCGCGGAGCACCGCCGAGACCAGCTCGAGAGATCGCGCGCCGAGCCCCTTGGGCAGGCATGCCATGTCCACGACCAGACGCGAACCCAGCAGCAGCTGGTCCATCTCGGGCTGCGTGCTCACCGCGCGGCGGCCCAGTGCCCGCATGCGCGCCCGCATCTCGAGCCAAGAGCCGACGCGGTGCCGCAAAACTGCCGGCGACAGGGGCTTCAGCACGCAGGAGACGATCCCGTGGCGTAGCCCGAACTGCACGTCGGAGGCGTTTGTCCTGGCCAGCAGGAGGATGATGTCGGCCTGGTGGCGTCCCGGATCGCGCAACCGGCGCAGTGTCTGCAACGAGAAAGAGCTCTCGAGTCCGTCACCGAGAACGACGAGGTCGGGACGCAGGTGGTCCAGAACGTCGAACAGGTTCCGCTCCTGAAAAACGGTTGCTCCGACCACCAACCCGGGAACGTCGCGAAGAATACCCGTGTATTTTTCGCCATCGTCCTTGGAATCAGCGATCAGGACCCGAGCCGGAGCCGAATCGACTCCGCCCGGCTCAAGCACGGATATCTGCGCGCGCCTAACAGTCGAGCCAACCACAAGATGGCCTTGCATGGTCCCCCCTTGGCACCAACAAGCTCTCGCGACCTAGCCCCATGTCGCAGTATCCAGCCCCCCGGCTAGATAACTTCACCATACCGCACAGCCCATACGACAGCAAGCGCTCTTACCCTTTCCCGCAATTAACGGTCCGGTTCGGCGACCACGCGACAGTCAGCGATGTGCAACATTCGCGCTCCTCGCAGCAGTTCCGATGTGTATTCCCGGTGCCGTTGGAGGAGAACGACGGCATCGGCCGAACGCACCGCCATCCCGACATCGCCGACAACGGAATGAGGCGTTCCACCGACCATCAGCGCGGACAAGCGCGGGTCGTGCACGGACACCACGGCGCCCGCTCCGGTCAGCAGGCGCACGATGGGCTCGGCCGGGGTGTTCCGGGGATCAGGGACATCCGGCTTGTAGCTCAGACCCAGCACCAGCACCCGGGCCCCGCGCAGACTCGCCCCGGCCGCTTCGAGCATTCGGCGGCACTGGTCGACAACCTGCCGTGGCCGCTTCGCGTTGATCCGTTGCGCCAACTCCACCAACCGCACGGGCACTCCGGCTTCCCTCGCAGAAGTCGCCAGGTACATCGGGTCCACCGGAATGCAGTGCCCACCCACCCCGGCACCGGGGTAGAAGGCGTGGAAGCCGAACGGCTTGGTCGCGGCCGCGTCGATGGCCGCCGTCACATCGATCCCCTTCACCGCGCAGTAGGCGGCGAACTCGTGCGCCAGGGCGAGGTTCACCTGCCGGTAGGTGTTCTCGAGGATCTTGGCCGCCTCGGCTTCCCTCAGTCCCCTCGTGACATGCACCTCCGAGACGACGCCCCGGTACAGCTCCACCGTTCGCCGCGCGCACACCGAGGTCAGCCCCCCGATCACCTTGGGAATGGCAAAGGGAGGGAAACCGGCGTTGCCGGGGTCCACTCGCTCCGGGGCGAAGGCGAGGTTGAAGTCGACACCCGCGACCAGCCCCGTGGCCTCCAGGATGGGCTTGACCACCTCGTCGGTCGCTCCCGGGTGGACGGTCGACTCCACCACGATCAGCTGGCCGGGCACGAGTCTCGCCGCGACGCTGCCCGCAGCCGCGCGGAGTGCCCGCAGATCCGGCAGCCCATCGTCGTCCAGCGGTGTCGGCACGCACACCAGCACCGCTGAGCACTCCCTCAACCTTTCGGAGCACTCCGACACAGTGAGCAGACCGGACACCTCGGCGATCTGCTCGTCTCGCACCGTCTCCACAGGGCTGTGCCCAGCGCTCACGGTCGCGGTGACGCTGGAATCGGTGTCCACTCCGAGCACCACGTGCCCTGCCGCGGCGAACGCCACGGCCTGCGGCAGGCCCGCGTACCCGAGCCCGATCACCCCGACCGCGCACCGCACGGTGCCCTTGAGGGGAGCGTTATCGAGGCCCGCCGCCACTGTCGTCGTCATTGGCCGGGCTCCTCGACGTCCAGAACTCGCAGTGCCGCAAGACAATCCCGTATCGACAACCTGTCGGTGCGCAACCTCAGCTCGGGTCGCTCCGGTGTCTCGTACGGAGCATCGACTCCGGTGAGCCCGCTGAGCTCACCCAGGCGCGCCCGGCGGTACAGCCCCTTGGCATCCCGGCTGGCGCACACCTCAGGAGAGGCGTCCACCCACACCTCCGCGTAGCCGACCCCAGCGTCCGCATGCAACTGCCGGACCCAGTGCCGCGACGCGCGGTAGGGCGCGATCACCGGTACCAGGACGGTCACCCCGTGCCGAGCGAGCATCAAGGCCAGGCGTCCGGCCCTGCGCACGTTCTCCTTGCGGTCGGTTTCGGAGAAACCCAGCTCCGGGAAGAAACAGGTGCGCAGCACGTCACCGTCGAGCACCTCGACCGGGCGTCGCAGCTCAGTGGCGAAGGACGCTGCCAAAGTGGACTTGCCGGAACTCGGCAGCCCGGTGAACCAGATGGTTCGGCCACGATGTCTCGTCGTCACGGTCATTCCCCTTCACGAACGGCTATCCGAGGCACCAGCCGCGCGGCGGCGTGCACTATGCCCAGCAGCCGGTTGACCTCACGAACACCTCGTCTCGCGCCCACGGCGCTGGACGCGCTCATCCGCGCCGCGGCCCTCATCGAGATCGGTTTGGGGTGGTGCAGCCCAGCCGCCCATGAGTCCAGTACGGCCTGACGAAACCCTTTTCCGTTGCGGTGCACGATCACGAGGTTCGAGTCGAACCGAACCGGGGTGCCGTGTTCGGCGAGCGCCTCCGCCAGGCTGTTGTCACCGCCCACACCACTTCTGCTGAAGCCACCGACCACGGTGAAGGAATCCGTGAGCACCGCACTGTTGCCCCCAGCGAAGAACTCGACGGGGGCTCCGTCGTCGAGGACGTCGTACCGCGCGTCGTAGCGGGCCTGCCTGGCGGCGGAGACGAGCCCTCGATCGAACGGGAACACCCGCCCGGTGACCGCGGGCCGTTCCCGGTCCAGCCCTCCCACCACGGACAACCAGTCGCCACGGGGAACCGCGTCGTCGTCGAGGAAGGCCAGCACATCACCCGTCGCCTCGGCGGCGGCGCGCTCCCGGCTCGCTCCTGCACCGCGCCGCCGGGCGTTGCGCAGCATCGAGACGGCAAGCCCGTCCTCGGTCGCGCGGTGCGCCACTCGCTCGATCTCGCGCGGTGCGTCGGAGGCGTCGTCGACGATGACCACTTCGTGCAGGTGGGCGTCAGGTCGCCAGACGGCGAGGTGTTCCACGGACTCGACGAGTCCGGCCAGGCAGCGAGTCAGGTCCGCCGCCCGGTTCCTTGTCGGAATGATCACCGAGATGCGTACCACTGCCGCCTCCATCCCTTGGCCAGTTCCCGCCACGCGGACGAGTCGTCCGCGGGCAGATAGGTGCGACGGATGTTCCGAGGTCGCTCGGTCCACGGCAGCGGAGCGGACTTGACCGTGCCGAAGCCGAGCACCCCCTTCGGCACGACGTCCTCGTCCGGCACGAGACCGTAGGGGTAGGCGAACGTCGTCGGCGTCCGGGACGTGCTGGCGGCTACCTCGGCGAGCGAACCGAGAACCTCCCTCCTGGCTTCGTCCGCGCTGAGCTCGATCAGCCTCGGATGACCGAGGGTGTGGCCGGAGAGCACGTGCCCGGCGGCGGTCAACTCCGCCGCCTCCGCCCAGGTCAGGAAGTCATGGCGGGGTGACAGCCACGCACGCTCCTCCTCGGTGTACCCGCTGGCCCTGCTCAACGCGCCGGTGACGCAGAACAGCAGCACCCGCACGTCGAACTCGGCGAGGATCGACCGCGCCGTCACCAGGTTGTCCCGGTACCCGTCGTCGAAGGTGATCAGCACGCTCGGACCGTCCGGTGGCACGAAAGACGGCCCCACCCGGCCCGGTTCGACCGCGGGCCCGACCTCGCTCAGCACAATCTCCAGCGCGCGACGGAAGGCGTCCGGAGCAAGGGCGGTGTAGTGCTGGACGGCGGGGTGCACGTGATGGAAGTAGAGAACGAGGGGCCAGCCCGCAGCCGATCCGATCGCCGGGTCCCGCAGGGGGCGATTCATCGCTCATCCCAGCCGAGTTCGGTGAGCACCGGCCTGGGGACGTCGACGCCGAGCCGGTCGGCTCGTCGCGCGTTGTCCTCCTCAAGCTGGTCGGGGAACCACGGTCGCTCAGGTGCCACCGCGTGGCCGTCGAGCACCGCACGGCGAAGCACCTCGACCAACTCCGCCGGTTCCCTGCTGCCGCCCGCTGCGGCGAAGTGGTCCACGGAAAACCCGATGAACATCTGGGAGCACCTCATGATCGCACCCGGTTGGTGGCGCTGCTTCGCGACCTCGGGGCTGACCAGTCCCCCCGCGAGCGCGCCCGCGAGCACTTCGACGACGAGGGTGGTGCAGAGACCCTTGTAGCCCCCGAACAATGGCACCGCCCCGCCCGCGTCGAGCTCGCGAGGATCGGTGGTGGGACGGCCCGACCGGTCGAACAGCCAGCCGTCGGGGATGGGAACCGACCTGCTCGCTGCGTGCCTGATCTTGCCGACCGCGACGACGCCAGTCGCCATGTCGACGCAGAACGGCTCCTCCTCGGCATCGTTCGGCGTCACCAGGCACAGGGCGTTGCTCCCGAGAGTGGCGCGCCGCGCCCCGGGTGCCGCGACGGACGGCCCGGAGATGTTGAGCAGCAGACCGATCACGCGATGCCGTTGGAACGGCCATCGGTAGGCGGCGAGCATGCCGACGTGGTTGTTGGTATGCGTTGCCACAGCGGCGATTCCCCGCTCGGCCGCGGTCGCGGCGCACCATTCCGCCGCGACGTCGGCCGCAATCTGGCCGAGGCCGCCCTTGGCGTCCACCGACGCCAGGCTGGGTGCGAGAACACGGAACTCCGGTTGGGCATCCGCACGAATACCTCCGGCCGAGATCCGCCGAAGGTAGGTGGGCAGCAGGGCCACACCGTGAGAATGGTGTCCTCGGCGGTCAGCGTCCACCAGCACTCGGGCGACGACAGCGGCCGCCGCGCTCGACGTGCCCGCTCCGCTGAGCGATTCCTCGACACGCGCGCGTAGTTCGCCCACGGGCAGGCGCGACACCTCTTGTTCAGGTGGACTCACGGGGACCATCTGTCCACCTGAGAGCTTGAGAAAACGGCACTCTCCGAAGGGATTCGGCTCCTCGGGTCGCCACTCGGTCAGCACAAGGGTCGCCGCGCCAGCGCCACCGCGGTCCTCCACACCGAGGACAAGCGTCGCAGGTGGACAGTCAGCGAGCGCTGCTGAGGTCCACACCCGTACGTCGCCCGAGCGGAACCTGCCGTACCTGGGCCTGATCCGCCCCGTGAGAAGTGCGGCGATCCAGTGACGGGCCTGGGGATCCAGCCCCGTCACCACCACCGTTTCCCCTCGTTCGACGTGCAGATCAGCGCCACGCAACAGCACGCGCTCGGCTCCGACCGCTCCGACGGCAAGCACCACATCGCGCATCTCCAGCACCGACGCTCCTCTCGTTCGGGTGGGCGGATGCCGGGATTCCGGCATCCGCCACCGGTTCACTCCCCAGCCGGGGTCATGAACTCCAGCCGATTGCCGACACAGTCGAACGCGTAGAAGCGCCGGAACCCCGGGAAGTTCTCGTCCCACGCGACCTCGACTCCCCGCTCGGTAAGCCGGTCCGCCAGGGCTTGGAGATCCGCGACGAGGATCCCGGGATGTGCCTTGCGCGCGGGGCGGAAGTCCTCCTCGACGCCGAGGTGGATCTCCAGCCGGTCACCGCGCACCCACAGCCCGCCGCGGGCGGCGAGCACCGGGGGCTTGCGCACTTCGGACATGCGGAGGACGTCGACGTAGAACCGCCTGCACTCGTCTTCCGCCCCCGGAGGGATGGCCAGCTGCACGTGGTGCAGACCGAGGCCGACCCCCGTAGCCACCTCCGCGGTCTCGTAGGGAAGGACCTCACGTTGCTCGGTCATGCCGACCGTCCCTTTCTGTTTCGAAGCCAACGCCCGGTGCGGACGAGAGCGCAGCCCACGGTGTCATGTGTCTCGGCGTCCGTAAGAACGATTCGATCACTGCTCTCCCCGGTTCCTGTGATATGACACAGAGGACGGTCCGAGATGATCTCCACTTGCGCAATGTCGTTCTGGCACAACATATTCCTGGCTTTCGACCACGTGCCCGTACGAACGTCCAGCACGCTCGCAGCGCGAAGGCGAACGGGGAACCGGCGCGCATGTTGGAGGGCGACCACGTCCACGGGCAGTGTTCTTTCCGGGGCGAGCCAGCAGGCGGTTGCCTGAACCGAGGTCCTCCGCGTGGGTCTCGACTCCGGCCCGACCAACCAGTCACCTCTGCGCAGTCCCGCTTCTCCGCCGCGGGCAGCGGTGAACAGCGCACTCACAGCCCTTGGCGCGTCAGCGGCGGTCAGCGACGTGCCCGTCACCTCAAGGGAGCGGACCACCACCACGCCGCGATCCCGGCCGTCGACGCCGATGACGGACAGTTCCGCTCCAGCGGCGACGCTGCCCGACAAAATCCGCAACCCCACGCTGCCGTGCTGCTCGGACGACGTGTGCACGGCCGCGAACATGGCCCCGCGCGCCAGTACTGGTACCTCGGCCGAACACAGCACTTCCATAAGTGTGTTCGACGCTTCGACCCGGGCGGACCGGTGCACGATGTTGTCACCGCGCAACGCCGACACCGGGACAACGCGCACCACGACCCTCGGATCGGTCACGACGTCGGCGAATTCGCCACTGACCCGCTCGACCACGGCAGCCACGTCGTCGACAAGGTCGATTTTGTTGACCAACACGACCATGCTCCGCACGCCCGCGAAGACGGCCAACAGCACGTGCCTGCGAGTCTGATCGGTGACTCCCCTGGTGGCATCGACCATGACCAGCGCGAGATGGGCGGTGGACATGGCGCTCAACGCGTTGGCGGTGAACCTGCGGTGGCCCGGTGCGTCCGCGAGCAGCACTCCCCTTCCCGCCAACGTGAGGTGACGGTAGGCAGTGTCGATCGTGATGCCGTGTCGGCGCTCGTCGCGCAGGCCGTCGGTCGCACGCGCCAGGGACAGCGCGCCGTTCCAGCCCCGTAGGTCGGCCATCTGGTCGTCGGTCAGACCGCCGGCGTCGTGCAGCAACCGTCCGATGAGAGTGGACTTCCCGTCGTCCACCTCGCCGAGTGCGACCACCCGCAGTGCTTGCTCGTCCATCACGTCGACCGGAACAGGGCGGTCAGAAGTAACCAGCACGTTTGCGCTCCTCCATCGCGGTACCACCAACGCCTCTGTCGTCCAGCCGGGTCGCCGCGCGTTCGCTGACCGTCGCCCCAGCCAGCTCTGCCAGCACCTCCTCCGCCGTACGGGCGGCGGAAGCCACCGCCGCCGTGCAGGTGACGTCCCCGACCGTCCGGAATCGCACCCAACCGCGGATACGCTTCTCCCCAGGACCAAGTTGAATGACGTCCGACAGCGGCACCAATGCCCCGTCGCGGACGACGATGTCGCGCTCGTGCGCGTAGTACAGCGGAGGCAGAACGATGGCGCGGCGCGGCACGTACTTCCAGATGTCCCGCTCCGTCCAGTTCGACAGAGGGAACACCCGGACGCTGCCGTCGGGCGGGGGCGTCGCGTTGTAGATGTCCCAGAGCTCGGGACGCTGCTGTTCGGGACGCCATGCCTGGTCGCTGCCACGCACCGAGAAGACCCTCTCCTTGGCCCTGGCCTTGTCCTCGTCTCGGCGCGCTCCGCCGAGCACGACGTCGTACTCCCCACGACCGAGAAACGCCTTCAGCACGGGGATCTGCAACCTGTTCCTGCTGACCTCGCCGGGAACGGCGGTGATCACGCCTTCGCGCAAGGCGTCCTCGACGGAAGCGACCAGCAGCCGCGCGTCGAACCGGCACGCGATGTCATCCCGATAGGCGAGCACCTCAGGGAAGTTGTGCCCGGTGTCCACGTGCAGCAGGGGCATGGGCAGCGGCCCCGGGGCGAACGCCGCGGCGACGAGATGCAGCAGTACGGCCGAGTCCTTGCCACCGGAAAACAGCAACACGGGCTTCTCCGCCGCAGCGACGGCTTCCCTGATGATGTGGATGGACTCGGCCTCGAGCTGGTCCAATCGATCAACAACGGTCATGTCGCTCTCCGGTCGAGGAGATCCGCCCACAGCGCACGCGCTCCGGGCGGAATCGCGAGATCACCTCTCGGCCTGCGTTCGACGAGTTCGTCCGAATAGGGCACGAGGTCGAGGTCGATGGCTTCGGAAAGGCGGCGAAGATCCTCCCCCTCGCATAACCGCCCGTACTCCACGACGACGCATCGTGCGCCGTCATGGGTACGAGGGTGGGCGAGCCACGGTTCGTGCCAGGCGGCCCACTTCGCCAGGGCCTGGTCTCGCCCGGCCGGCCGCCAGGGACGATCACCCCGCCAGCGCGTCATAGAGTCCGCGACCGCCGCCGGATGTCGAATCAACAGAACCCACAACGCGTCCGGAATGGTCTCCGCCAGCGAGTCGAGCTCAAGGAGGTACTCGTTGTACTTGTCACCGAATCGCGAGGCGCCCGCATAGCATTGGCGCACGATGTCCCGGCGCAGGCCGACTGGGTCCGTCACGGGCTGGTCGGCGACCTCGGCTGCGGTCGTGCGCAACACCTGCTCGGTACGCGCCAGCCACTCGGAGCTGTGCCGTCCGTACGGCTTCTTCCGGTGCAGAGCATGAAGAATCTCATCGACGCGCAGGTGCCGGCTCCGCAGATCCGCCGCACCACACCAGCGGTGCAGGAAGTACGGCAACTTGCCGTTGATCGTGAAAACCCCGCCCACGGAATCGAATGCCGCGTCGAGCACGGAAGCGAGCGCGGTGGTTCCCGATCGCTGAGCACCGAGCAGAACGACCGGAGGGGCCTCGGCACGGATGGCGCTCATCCCGTCCCCCCACGGCCATCCACCTGGCAGAGCCAACGCCGCAGGCGTTGGAGGCACTCGACGCTCGCGGCGTACCCCCCGCGTGAGAAGTCCTCACCCCACGGCGAGTCCCGCTCGGCGGCAGTGAGCGATCTGTTGTGTCGCCAATGCGTCTCCAGGCTGAGAAAGCCGTCGTACCCGTCCTCCGCCAAGCGCAGCAGGATGTCGATCCAGGGCAGGTCGCCGTCGCCCAGCCGGACGTAACCCGATGTCCCGTCAGGGTCTTTGACGTGGACGTGTCGGATCAGGTCACCACCCAGCTGGTAGTCCGAAGGGAAGGGCTTCGCGTCCCAGCCGCTGAAGACGCTGTTCCCGGGATCCCACAACAGGCCGATGTCGTCGCGACCGAGCTCGTCGAGGAAGTCGAGGGCGTGGCGCACGGTCGGAGTGTTGGTACGGGTACCGGTCTCCACGACCAGGGGAAGTGGCAACGACAGGTTCTCCAGCAGTCTCGAGACCGTTCGGGCCGCGGTCCTGGGCGCGGGCTCAGCATCCCGGTAGAAGCTGAACACGCGCATGTGCGGCGCGTTCAACACCGCACCGTGTTCGCAGTACCGGAGCAGGCCCTCACGCACCGTGGCGAACTCCTCGTCGGTCACGGGCACGCGGTGCTTGAAGGCGGGCGGCGCGTAGCCAGCGACCGTCAGGTTGTTCTGGTCGAGAACCGCACGAAGCTCCCGCAGCTGCGACCCCGACATCTGGTCGGGCGGAGTGTTCCCGAACGATCTCACCTCGACGCCAGCGAGCCCCAGCTGCGCGGCCGTCTCCGCGACGACCCGCACGTCTTGGGCCACCTCATCACCGATCACGGCCAGCTTCACCGGTGGGTTCCTCCGAGTCGCTTCGTCACAACCGCCAGGTCCGCCGTCTCCGTACCGGCGCGGGTCTCGATGGTGATCGCGCGCACGGGCGCACCCGCCGACAGCAGCACCTCGACCACGTCCAGATCGGCGTCCACGAGCGGGCGATGCCGATATCCGCAGGAGGTCTTCCGCACTCCCTTCGCCTGCACCGCACGTACGTGAGGAGCGAGCTCGGTCAGGGCGGGACGGATGTGGTCGCCCGATTCCAGAAGCCCCAGCAGGTCAACCACAACGCCGACGCCGAACCTGGCCGCCACCCCAGCGAGGGTCAGGATGTCCGCTCCGCCTCGATGCGTCTCGATCCACAACTCCAGCCCGGCTTCCGCCGCCTCAGCGAGTTGCGCCGAAACCAGCCCCGCATCCGGTTCCGGCACGCAGAAAACCTTGACCGGGTAGTCCTTCGGTGGAACACCCTCGACGATCTGAACGGCTTCGGGCTCACCAAGACGCCAGCCGACGCCGGTGAAGAAGACATCGAGCCCAGCCGCCCTGAACTCGGCGAGGCCAGCCGCGACGCCGTCGCACTCCCACGCGTGCCCCTTACCGATGCGGAGGTCAACGCCTCCGCCGCCACCTCGCAGGACGGCTCGCGCCAACTGAGATGCGCTGGCACGGGGCAGACTGGCGGAACTCAGTCCGGTACCTATGGACGACGTGGACATCACCCAGTCCTCGAAAGACGTCGGTCAGCAGGCGCTCCGAGCAACCCGTCAAGCACATGGGTGACTCCACGGCTGCGGTGCAGCGCGATCCGCCCGAACCCGCCTCGTCCGCGCACGGCGACGGCCAGCCGCCGGTACACCGCGACGCGCAGGTCCACCGCCGACGTGGTCCGCACGTCGACCTGCCGGCCGGCAATCTCCCCGCTGCATCTGCCGTCACGGAGTTCGATCCAGTCCTTCTCTCCCAATGCGATCAGCTGTTCGAACCTGTGCTGGGCATGGCAGGTGACCGACACAGCGAGGTCCGCCCCCGACTCGAACTCCACCCGGCCGGTCAGCCGCGTGTCGACCCCACCTTGGTCCACATAGGACAATGGGGTCACCGTTCGAGGGACTCCGAGCAACTGGCATGCCAGATCGAGGTAGTGGACGCCGAGATGCGCGGTGACACCCCCGAGCGCGATCTCGCGATTCGATCGCCAGCCGCCACCGTCGTAGTGAGCACGGTCGCGGTACCGGGAAACCGTCAGCGTCGCGGTCGCTCCCGCGAGCCGATCAGAGGTAACGAGCTCGTCCAGGAAATCCGGCAGGGCAAGGCGGTGTTGGAACATGACGGCGGCCAAGCGGTCCGTCTTCTCCGCTTCGGCCACGAGAGCGTCGAACTCGTCGATGTCCACGGCCGGCGGCTTCTCGACAAGCACGTGCTTGCCCGCCGCCAACGCGGCGGTGACGAGCCCGGCACGGCCCCCTGGCGGCAGGCAGATCGCGACGACCTCGACGTCGCCATCGGCGAGCACGTCATCGAAGTCACGTACCGGCAGCGCACTCCGGCTCGCGGCAGCCAGATCAGTTTCGACGACGCAGACCGCCTCGGCCAACGGCGTCGCCGAGATGGCGGTCAGGTGCTGCCGACCGGCGTTACCCAGACCAACCACGGCGACGGCGACAGGACGCGAGGCGCGCACAGAATGAGATGCCCCCATGACCCCCTCTTCCGTATGGACCCGAGGCAGAAGGCTAGGAAGGTCGACGCGGCCGCAGAAGTTTGTGGTCGATAAGGAACCACCATTACTGCAACCAGGTGACACGGAACCGATCACCACATGTTCAAGGAACGTCGAGGACGAATGACGACGCGCAGCACCGATGGGTGCAGAACGCGGGAGCAGGTTGGGGAGCCGCCAGGCGCGTCCAACCGCAGCGCACCTATAGCAAGCCAGCGGCAGTGGCTCGCGGGCTCGTGCAGATGGCGATACCGGGTAGGAGCGTTCTTCGGGGTCGGCTTGCGTTCACGAAGCCGGAGGAGCACAACGGGAGCATCACCGCTCCGTCGCACCTCGGAGGCCGATGGCATGGACAGAACAGATCGGCATTCAGTCCTGGCGCGTCCGCTACCGCACCGGGGACGGGCACACCGCCTCGATCTCCGGCTTCACCACCAAACTCGTCGCTGACACCTGCGCCGCGCGCATCAACAACAAAGCTCACCCCAGCCAACCTGACGCACCACAGAGCACGGTCACGCTCGCCGAGTGGGTCGCCGCCTGGTTCACCGCGCTCGACCTCGACCCACGCACGATCGACAACTACCGCAGCCGCCTGCGCTGCCACATCCTCCTGCGCTGGGGCACCACCCCACTGAGCGCTATCACCACGCTCGGCATCAACAAGTGGATCATCGATCTCCGACAACTCGGCTACGCCAACACCACGATCGCCAGCATCATCAAGCTGCTCTCGATGATCCTCACCGACGCCACCGACGAAGGCCTCATCCCGGCCAACCCCATCCACCGCCGACGACGCCGCGGTCGACGCAGCCACCGCGTCCCAGCCGAGAAGGTCTGGGCCACCCCCACCGAGGTCCTGCGCATCGCCGACCAAGCCGCCGCACTCGGCGGCGAGACCGCGGGTCTACTGATCATCACCGCCGCGTGGACCGGCTGCCGCTGGGGCGAACTCACCGGCCTGCACCGCGACAACGTCGACCTCCACCGCGGCACGATCACCATCGATCCCCGCACCGGTGCCCTGCACGAAAGTTCCCACACCCGGTGGCTCGGCTCCCCCAAGACCGCATCCTCAGCACGAGTGATCACCCTGCCTGCGTTCCTCATCACCTTGCTGCGCAGGCACTTCGAACGACACGACAACGAATTCGTCTTCACCACCGAAAGCGGAAACTGGCTATGGCGCAGCACCTTCATCCGCCGCGTACTCAAACCCGCCGTTAACGGCAATGAGAACGAGCCGCGAGCACGTGTCAGGACCGTCCCTGTCAGACCGGGACTGACCTTCCACGGACTACGGCACAGCCATAAAACCTAGCTCATCGCCGGAGGTGCGCCCGAAATCGCACAAGCGCGACGCCTCGGCCATCATCTCACCAACCGCGTCACCGAGGTCTACTCACACGTCGCATCCGAAGTCGAACTCCGACTCCTCAATGACCTCCAACGCCGCTGGCACACCGCCACCCTCAACGTGACCGCACACCCCACCCCACCGGAGCCCGCGCCACGACGCTCCTCCGGTCCTGTTGCGGCATAACAAACACGCTGACCCTCACACCGACAGCCACAACCACCCAAACAACACGCTTGAGCCACGATCTTCCTGGAGCAGGCCGCTCCAGGAACGCAAACAGGGTCACCACAACACGATCAAAGAGTGATCAACACGCAGACACAAAGAAACCCGCCTGACCAGCAAATTCGCTGTATCAGACGGGTTCTTTCTCCAAAGTGGAGCTGAGGGGATTCGAACCCCTGACCCCCACACTGCCAGTGTGGTGCGCTACCAACTGCGCTACAGCCCCGTGAGGAGGATCTTTCGCCCGCTTTCGATCTCTCGTTCGCGTGCTCGCATACCATATATGACGGGTCCCCGAACCACGAAATCGGGGGGTCCAAGATCCTCCCGCAGGCCGTTGACCTGCGTTGATGCTGGGATCAGGAGCCGAGGACCTGGTTCAGCCAGGTGCCCTCGGTGATCTCGATCCGCTTGCCGTTGTGCGCGACGGTCGGGGTGCCGTGGGTGCCACGGGAGCCGACGAGCGCCTGGTTGCCGGTGAACGCCTTCAGCTCGGCCTCGCCGAGGGCGAGGTGGCGCTTGGTGCGCACGCACTGCTCGAAGTCGGGGTTGGTGCCGACGGCGTTGCCCAGCTCGATGAGGCGGTTGTCGTCGTAGCCCTTGCCGCCCTCGGCGGGCTGCTTGCCGAACAGGCTGGCGAAGTAGGTGGGGAACTTGCCGCTGTCGGCCGAGCAGAGCGCCGCGTTGGCGGCGTCGGCGGAGTAGCCCTCCGGCTGCGACATCGAGTTCAGGAACGGCAGCACGTGGTAGCGGACCTTGAGCTCGCCCGCGCTGATCTTCTCGTTGATCTGCTCGCCGTAGAGCTTCTCGAACTGGCCGCACGCCGGGCAGAGGAAGTCGGCGTACACGTCGATCGTGGCCTTGGCGCTGTCCTTGCCCGCGATCACGGTGCCTTCCTGGCGCTGCACCGGGTAGTCCGACTTGGCCGCGACCACGGGGATGGCCCCCGCGGCCTGGTTCGTCAGCAGCACACCGCCGATCACACCGACCGCGAGCAGCACGACGAAGACCACGCCGATGATGACCTTGGTCCGGTCACTGCTCGTTCCGCGCGCCGCCGCGACCGCACTGGCTGCCTGCTTCTTCTTGTTGCGCGCGTTCCGCTGGGCTCCGCCCACGTCGGCTTCCTCCCCATTCCTTCTCCGGCCCAGGCCGGACTCTGCTGAGCGCACCCGCTCGCCGGACAGGAAACACGGCACGGGGTGACACCACCGTGTGGCGAGGGTACTGCGGCCGGGATCAGAGCAGGCCAGGCACACCTTCGCAAGGCTGTCCTCAAACACGCGAAACGACTTACCGTCTGGTCATGGACGAGATCGGCCACACGCACATGGACGTGTCCGGGGGCTGGATCAGGCCCGCGGTGTTCGGGGCGATGGACGGCCTGGTGACCAACATCGCGCTGGTCGCCGGGGTCGGCGGCGGCGGAGCGGACAGCACGGTGATCGTGCTCTCGGGGATGGCCGGGCTGGTGGCGGGCGCGTTCTCGATGGCGCTGGGCGAGTACGCCTCGGTGGAGACGCAGAACAACGCGATCAGCGCCGAGGTGGCGACGGAACGCCGCGAACTGCGCACCAACCCGCACGCCGAGCAGGCGGAACTGGTGGACATGTACGTGGAGATGGGCCTCAGCCGGGAGACCGCCGAGCGGGCGGCGGCCGAGGTGCACGCCAATCCGGAACTCGCCGTTCGAGTGCACATCACCCAGGAACTGGGCGTCGACCCGCAGGAGCAGCCGTCACCGGTGGTGGCCGGGGTCTCCTCGTTCCTGTGCTTCGCGGTCGGCGCCCTGTTCCCGCTGATCCCTTTCCTGCTCGGCGCGGACTCGCTGCTGCTCGGGCTGCTCGTCGGCGGCGTCGGGTTGTTCGCCGCGGGCGCCGTCGTCTCCCGCTTCACCACGCGGTCCTGGTGGTACGGCGGCACGCGCCAGCTGCTGTTCGGCGCTGTGGCGGCCGGAGCGACCTACGTGGTCGGCATGCTCATCGGGGTCGGGGTCAGTTAGGGCTGCGGCTGCTGGGGCTTGCCAGCGACGCGCTCGCCAGTCGGCAGCTCGGGGCCCTCGTCGAGGCAGCCGCTCTCCGCCGCGACGACCGCGGCGGTGTGCTCGTTCGCCCGCTTCGGCAGCGTCTCCGGGGAGAGCAGCCACGGCACCAGCGCGAGCAGCATCGTGAAGCCGGTGACCGCGAATGCCGTCTCGAAGGACAGGTTCTCCGCCATCACGCCCGCGAGCAGGGGGCCGAGGATGGTGCCGACGTCGGCCGCCATCTGGAAACCGGCGAGGACTGGGCCGCCCCGCTTCTCGTTGCCGACGACATCGGCGACCGCGGCGCTCTGGGCGGGGGTGAGCAGACCGGCTCCGACGCCCGCGACCAGGGACGCAGCCAGGAAGGCCGGAACGGAGTCGGTGAAGCCGAGCCAGATCATCGCGACGCCCGTGATGCCCAGACCGCCGATCGCGAGCGGCCTGCGGCCCCTGGTGTCGGCGAGCTTGCCGGAGAAGAGCAGGACCAGCGCGTTGCTGCCGGCGAAGACCGACAGCGAGATGCCCGCCCACGCCTCGTTCTCCCGCAGCGCCTGGGTGACGAACAGCGGGATCAGCGCCATCCGCACGCCGAACATGGTCCACCCGGTGGCGAAGTTCGAGGCCAGGGCCGCGCGGTAGGCGCGGTGGCGGACCGCCTCGCGCATGGTGAACAGCGGCCGCGAGTCGTCGCGGTTGGCGGCGGCCAGGGTGGACTTGCGCAGGAAGAACCAGGCGACGAAGGCCGCGACCAGCAGCGCGACCGCGTAGGTGAGGAACGGCAGCTTGATCGAGATGCCGACCAGGCCGCCGCCCACGATCGGCCCGGTGATGTTGCCGAGCAGGAAGCCGGTCGACCACACGCCGGACGCCCGGCCGCGCAGGTGCGGCGGGCTGAGCCGGATCAGCAGGGCGACGGCGGAGACGGTGAACATCGTGGAACCGGTGCCGCCCAGCCCGCGCAGGATCAGCAGCTGCCAGTAGTCCCCGGCGAACGCGCACGCGCCGGTGGAGACGGCGACGATGATCAGCCCCCACACGTAGACGGGGCGTTCGCCGAAGAAGGTCACCAGCTTGCCGCTGACCGGGGCGAACGCCAGCCGGGTGAAGGCGAAGGCGCTGATCACGATCGAGGAGGCGGTGACGCCGACGTCGAAGCTGGCCGCGAAGCCGGGCAGGGCGGGCGCGACGATGCCGAACCCGATCGCGATCACGAAGCTCGCCGCGACCAGCACCCACACCTCGCGGGGAAGGCGGTTGGAGAGCTGTCCTGTCGCCGGTTCCGCGGACGTGCTCACCCTGATGCCTCCCACTGCTCTCGTTAGCAGAGCTAAGGTTAAGCCATCGGGCAATCGTTTTTGTAATCCGATCGGTACCTGTCTTGTCAGGAGTTCGCGGGACGCCTGCCCACGCGCAGCAGCGGCTGACCGCCCTGTGCCACCACTGGGCGACCCCGCCACGTGGTGGACTTGCCCAGCGCCACGCGCACAGCGTCACCGAGCAGTGCGGCGAACGCGGCCCCGGCCAGCGGTGCGACCACGCCGCTCGCAGCGGGCTGGTTGAGCGCGCGGGCGACGGCTCCGTGGCTGACCGCCTGAGCGCCCCACGCGACGGCTCCCAGGGTGACGAGCCGGGTGTTGCGGCGGCGGAGCCCCTTCGTCAGCGCGAAGATCGGGACAAGGCTGTAGAGCCCCTGGGAGAGCACGCCGACGCCGAGCACGCGGACGTCGCCGTTGTTGCCAGCGACGAAGCTCTTGCGCAGCGAGCGCCACATCACGCCGAAGCCGTCGAAGCCGGAGTTGCCGAACATGCCCTGGCTGTCCACCGTCAGCGTCCGCGCGCCCTGGTCGCGGAGCAGCGTCGCCATCGCGACGTCCTCCCCGCGCGAACCCGCGACCGCGGGCCAGCCGCCGACCCGCTCGTAGGCGTCGCGGCGGAAGAGCATGCAGTGCCCGTAGGCCAGCGCGAGCAGGCCCCTGCCGTCCGGGCCCGCGCTCTCCAGGATCATCGCGACCGCCGGGGGCATGACGGTCCAGTGTTCGAGCCGCGTCCGGTCCGTCACGCCGGGCGTGGAGACCAGGTCGGCCTCGCGGGCCAGCGCGGTCGTGAGCAGGCGCCCGACCAGCTCGGGGTGCGCCGTCGTGTCGGCGTCGAAGAACAGCAGCCAGTCGGTCGGCCCCGAGGCGTCCGGCCAGTCCGGGGCGGAGTCGGCCGCTATGACGCCGACGTGCATGGCGTGCACCTTGCCCGCCCAGCCCTCCGGCGGCCCGTCGCTGTCCACCACGCGGACCCGCGGGTCCTCCTCGGCGTGCCGGGCGACGATGGCGGCGGTCTCGTCGGTGGAACCGTCGTCGACCACCACGATCCGCAGCGCGGCGTGCGTCTGCGCGCGCAGCGCGGTGAGGCAGCTGTCGATCGTCGCCTCCTCGTCCCTGGCCGGGACGATGACCGCGACGGTGGGCTGCTCGCGCAACGGCTCGGCCGCGATCGGCTGCTGCCGACGCAGGTTGACCAGGGTGTACGCGGTGCGCAGGACCGAGGCTGCCGCGACGAAGGTCGCCGCGCGGCGCAGCGGTCTGCCTGACTGGCGGGTGGCACGAGGCATAGTCGAAGTCTGCCTGGCAGGCTGCCGTTTTGTGGTCGCAATCGCAAGGAATTGGCACGACCTGCCCGATCTGCCGGTGCGCGCGGTCCTCGACGAGGTGGCCGGGCTGCTGACCGAGCACGGCACCGCGGTCCTGGTCGCGCCGCCGGGAACCGGCAAGACCACGCTGGTCCCGCTGGCGCTGGCCGCGAACGGGGCGCGCGTGGTGGTCGCCGAGCCCAGGCGGCTCGCGGCCAGGGCAGCGGCGGCGCGGATGGCCGGGTTGCTCGGCGAGCGGGTCGGGGAGACGGTCGGCTACTCCGTGCGCGGTGATCGCAAAGTCTCCGCCTCGACCCGGATCGAGGTCGTCACCTCCGGTCTGCTGGTCCGGCGGCTCCAGTCGGACCCCGAGCTCTCCGGCGTCGACACGGTGATGCTCGACGAGATCCATGAGCGGCACCTCGACGCCGACCTGCTGCTCACGCTGCTGGTGGACGCGCGCGCCGGGCTGCGCGAGGACCTGCGGCTGCTGGCGACCTCGGCGACCGTCGCGGCGGAGGAGGTCTCCGAGCTCCTCGGTGCCGCCCCCGTTCTCCGCGTCCCCTCGGTGACGTTCCCCGTCGAGACCCGCTACGTGGCGCCCGCCAACCGCGAGCGGATCGAGGGCACGGTCGCGCGCGCTGTGCGCTCGGCGTTGAAGGACTGCGTCGGCGATGTCTTGGTGTTCTTGCCTGGCGCAGCGGAAATCCGCCGTGTCGGGGAAGCAGTGAGCGGCCTTGATGTCGCAGTACGCCCGCTGCACGGCCGCCTTCCCGCTGCAGAGCAGGACGCGGCGCTGCGCCCAGGTGATCAACGCAGGGTGATCTTGTCCACGGCGGTCGCGGAGTCGAGCCTCACGGTTCCGGGCGTTCGGGTCGTCGTCGACTCCGGCCTATCTCGTGTGTCCAAAGTGGACCATCGGCGGGGAATGGCCGGGCTGGCAACGGTTCGCGTCTCGTCAGCCGTCGCGGAGCAGCGCGCCGGTCGCGCCGGACGAGAGGCGCCGGGCGTGGTCTACCGCTGCTGGCCGGAGCACGAGCACAGCACGCTGCCGCGCCAGCCGGAGCCGGAGATCCGCACGGCCGACCTGACCCGGCTGGCCTTGGAACTCGCGAGCTGGGGCACTCCGGACGGCTCCGCGCTCTCGTGGTGGGACGCTCCTCCGACGGGTGCGCTGAACGCGGGCCGCGAAGTACTGCATGCGTTGGGAGCACTGGACGAACGCGGCGAGCTGACCAAGCGCGGTCGCGGCCTCGCCGACGTCGGACTGCATCCCCGGCTCGCCCGCGCGCTGATCGACGGCGCGGAACTCGTCGGCCCGCGAGCAGCCGCGGAGGTGGTGGCACTCCTCGACGACGACACCCTCGCGTCCGATGTGGACATCAAAACCTCCTTGCAGCGCTTGAGGTCTGGAACGCCCGCAACGCAACGCTGGCGCCGCGAGACCGATCGGCTGCGCAGCCAGGTCAGCGGCAAGGAACGCGGGCCCGATCCTGCGCTCGTCGTGGCGCTGGCACATCCGGAGCGGTTGGCGAAGCGCCGACCCGGCGGTGGGCCGGTGTATCTGATGGCAGGCGGCACCGCGGTGGAGCTGCCACCGGGAAGCGCGCTCGGCGACGCGGAGTGGCTGGCCGTCGCGGTCGCCGATCGCGAACCCGGCAAGCGGCACGGGCGCATCCGCTTGGCAGCCGTGGCAGATGAGGTGCTGGCAGCATCGGCCGGACGCGCGCTGCTCACCGAAGCCGACGAGGTGAGCTGGCAGGACGGCGATGTCGTCGCGCGCAAGGTTCGCAAGCTCGGAGCCATTGTGCTGCACGAAAAACCACTGTCCAATCCGGACAGATCGGCACTGCACGATGCACTGGTGACAGGACTCCGCAAGGAAGGAACCGGCCTGCTCAAGTGGTCGGAGGACGCGGTCCGGCTCAGGCAACGGTTGGCGTTCCTCAACGAAACCCTGGGAGACGACTGGCCCGGAGTCGACGAGGAGAGCTTGTTGTCCACTGTGGACAATTGGCTGGACCTCTCGTCCGCGCGGCGCCGCTCGGACCTGGCGAAGATCGATGCCGGGCAGGCGCTGCGCCGGCTGCTGCCGTGGTCACTCGCGGGCAGGCTCGACGAGTTCGCGCCGGAGCGCATCGCCTTGCCCAACGGCACCAAGGCGAAGGTGGACTATTCGACCGCGGAACCTGTGCTCCCGGTGAAGGTGCAGCACGCCTTCGGCTGGACGGACACGCCCAGGATCGCGGGCGGCAAGGTCACCGTGCTGCTGCACCTGCTCTCCCCCGCTGGGCGGCCGACCGCGGTCACGAGGGACCTCGCGTCCTTCTGGCGCAACGGTTATCCGCAGGTACGAGCGGAGCTCCGGGGCCGCTACCCGAAGCACCGCTGGCCGGAAAACCCCCTCAGCCCGCCATGACCTTCACGTGTG
Source organism: Allokutzneria sp. A3M-2-11 16 (assembly GCF_024213555.1). Taxonomy (GTDB): domain Bacteria; phylum Actinomycetota; class Actinomycetes; order Mycobacteriales; family Pseudonocardiaceae; genus Allokutzneria. Next base: position 872,699 of record NZ_JANAVO010000001.1, read on the forward strand.
CTTCTTCTTGCTCGGCCAGATTTCGTGCTCGGGGTCCCACCACAAGACGTAGAAGCGCTCCCGCTCGCGAAATCCGTACAGCCGACCAGGACCGTCGATGCGCAGACGGCTGATCTGATCGCGATCGTCGTACTCCAGCTCACGAAGGCGCTCCAACGCAGCTTTGCTGGGCAGATCCGGCAAGGCGTAGTCCTTGCCGGTCCCATCGCCTCGAGCAAAGATCTCCTGCACGGTCATACTCTCGAAACCTTTGACGCGCTTGAGAAGCGCGCGATGAGCACCTTGATTGATCTTCGTAAGGCACCAGGGGCCGTCGAGGTCGATCCTGCTGAACAGAACGACGACTTTGTTCTGCGGCTCGGACGGCGTGAACTCCCTCCTGGGAGTCAATCTGTCGGGGATGCCCGCGGCTTCTCGCGTTCGCGCGGAACGGGCGCCTTGCGGAACCGACTTCGCCGTTGGTCGCTTTCCCTTGCTCATACCTCTTCGGCCGTGGCGCTGGTCAGGCCGTCGTAGTACTCGTGCATGTAGCCGACCGGAATCACGGCCTTGCCGCGTTCGCCATCCCGCAGTCGCGCATCCTCGCGCGCCCGTTGCCAAGGCTGTTCGCGGTGGGTCAGTTCGCTCAGCCAGTGCGCTGGCTTGTCCCCGTAGAAGTCGAGCACGGCGTCGATCGTCTCGCGCTCATCCGCCTGAAGGCGGGTGGGATCGCCATCGCCGAGCTGTTCGCCGCTGGCCAGGTTCAGCCGCCCACGATGACAACGGTAGAGCTCCGGCACCACCGGACCGTTCGCCCACGCCTCGATGGCCTCCCCGAAGAGCTCCTTCTCCTCCCACACCAGGTTCCAAGCCTGGCTGTAGTACACGAGCTTCTGGAGCTTCATCGCGGTCATCGGTCCCCTGCGGGACAAGATGTACGCCGCGACGTCGAGCACTCTGGCCACCTGGTCCCCCCTCTCCTCCGCCGACCGCACACCTCCAGTGTGACCGATCAGGCGAGCATCATCACCGGCCATCGAATGTACTCGAACATGTGTTCGGCAATGCCCGCTTACCAGGCATTTTCCCTAACCCAATCGGGTAGGACTAGCCCGCCATGACCTTCATCAGCTCCTGCCGGTAGGGGCGCAGGCCGCGCACGGAGTTCCACCCCAGCACGCCGGTCAGCTGCCCGTCGCGACGGTAGGCCGCGATGAACGAGCCCTCCGCCGGTGCGCCCTCGACGATCTCCAGCTCGTCACCGGGCAGCGGCCAGCCGAACATCTGGATCTTCGTGTCGTACTGGTCGGACCAGAAGTACGGCAACGGCCGGAATTCCTGTTGCGCGCCAAGGAGGTTCATCGCGACCGCCATCGCCTGCTCACTGGCGTTGGTGCGGTGCTCAAGGCGAATCCGGCCGAGCACCGGGTGTTCCCACGACGCCACGTCGCCCGCCGCGTACACCCCGGGCGCGGCCGAGCAGTACGCGTCGCAGCGCACCCCTTGCGGGTCAACGGGAATGCCGCTGCCGTCGAGCCAGTCGGTGACCGCCGTGGCCCCGATGCCGACCAGCATGGCGTCGGCCTCGATCTCGGTGCCGTCGGTGAGCACCACGCCGGTGATCCGGCCCGCGGCCGACCGCACCGAGTCGACGCCGACCCCGAAGTGCTGGCGGACGCCGTTCTCCGCGTGCAGGTTCGCGACCAGCTCGCCCAGCCGCGGCCCGAGCTGGCGGGTCATCGGCACCGGCAGCGGGTCGATCAGGGTCACGTCGAGCCCGAGCTTGCGCGCGGTCGCGGCGACCTCGCAGCCGATCAGCCCCGCCCCGACGACGACCAGGCGCGGCCCCGCGAGCAGTTCGACGCGCAGCGACAACGCGTCGTCGAGGGTCCGCAGCACGTGAACCCCGCCAACACCCTCGACACCGGGCAGCGTTCGCGGCACGACACCGGTGGCGATCACCAGCCCGTCGAAGTCGAGCCGGTCACCGCCGTCGAGCAGGACCTGCCGCCCGGACACCCCGGTGGCGCGGGTGGCCAGGCGCAGGTCGAGCCGCAGGTCGGCGAGCTTCTCCTCGGGGCGCAGCCGCACCCGCTCCGGCTCCCAAGCGCCCGCGAGGACCTGCTTGGACAGCGGCGGCCGGTCGTAGGGCAGGTGCGCCTCCGCGCCGACCAGGGTCAGCTCACCGTCGTAACCCCGGCGGCGCAACGCTTCGGCGGTACCCAGTCCGGCCGCCGAAGCGCCGACGACAACGATCTTGCGCACGGTCGTCACTGCTCCAGGACGGTGATCGCGGCGGCGGGGCAGCGTTCGGCCGCCTCCTCGACTGCCTCGCGGAGCTCGTCCCCGGGCCGCTCGTCCAGCAGCACGACGATGCCGTCGCTCTCCCGCTGGTCGAACACCTCCGGCGCGGACAGCACGCACGATCCGGCGCCGCAGCACTTGTCCTGGTCGATCTCGACTCGCATCACAACACTCCTCGTCGTCACTTGCCGTTCCATCATTACCAACCGACGGGGAGGTGATGCACTCCGTAAATCAACATGTCGCTCTTGTACGGAATCTCACCCTCCGGCAGGTCGACCCGCAGCGCCGGGAACCGCCGGAACAGCGCGTTGAGGGCGATCTGCATCTCCACCCTGGCGAGCTGCTGGCCGAGGCACTGGTGCGGGCCGAAACCGAAGGACAGGTGCGAGACGCGCTTGCGGTCGGCGTCGAGCTCGTCGGGGTCGGCGTAGACCCCGGGGTCGCGGTTGCCCGCCGCCAGCGAGGCGATCACCCACTCGCCCTTACGGATCAGCGTGCCGCCGACCTCGATGTCCTCGGTGGCCAGCCGCCGGACACCGTGCTGGACGATGGTGAGCAGCCGCAACGCCTCCTCGACGTAGGCGTCCACCTTGGCCGGGTCGGCGCGCAGGGCCTCGACCTTGTCCGGGCTGCGCAGCAGCGCGACCGTGGTCAGCCCGATCATGTTCGCCGTCGTCTCGTGCCCGGCGACCAGCAGCAGCATGCCGATGGAGGCGAGCTCGAGGTCGGTGAAGGGCTGTTCCATCTCCGCCGAGCGCTCGATCAGCCTGGTCATCAGCGCCGCGTCGGGCTCGCGCCGCTTGAGTTCCACCAGCTCCAGCATGTAGTCCCGCAGCCGCTCGCCCGCCCTCGCCCGCTCCTCCGGCGCGATGTCCCTGGTCAGCAGCTGCTTGCTGTCGTGCTGGAACCGGGAGTGGTCGGTGTAGGGCACGCCGAGCAGCTGGCAGATCACCAGCGAGGGGATCGGCAGCGCGAAGTGCTCGACCAGGTCGGCGCCCTGGCCCGCGCGCTCCAGCTCGTCGAGCTGGGACTCGACGAGCTGCCGGATGCCCGGTTCGAGCAGCCGGATCTGCCGGACGGTGAACTCGCCGGTCAGCGCGCGGCGGAAGCGGGTGTGCTCCGGCGGGTCGAGCCGGATGAACGGCTTGAGCGGGTCGTCCTCCCGCCGCAGGTCCTTGAACTCCGGCGGGATGAAGTCGGAGGAAAACCGCGTGTCCCCGAGCACGGCGCGGACGTCGGCGTACCTGGTGACCAGCCAGGTCTGTTCGCCCACGAGGTCGAGGACCTTGGTGACCGGTGCCTCCGCCAGGAGCTGGGCGTACCCGGGCGGCGGCATGAGCGGGTCGACGCGCTCGGTCGGCATCGACTGGTGGGCGACGGGACAGTTCACGGTGGGACCCCCTGCTTCTCGGGTGTGCGTCCAGATCACCAGCACCGGCTGACGCGAACCCGCACGGAAGCTGACACCTTGCTGACACCGGCGTCATGAGCGCCGCGGGAGCGTCACGACGAAGGTGGCTCCGGCGCCCGGGACGGACTCCACCCGCGCCGAACCGCCGTGCACCTCGGTGATCGCTTTGACGATGCTCAGCCCGAGCCCGGAACCACCGGGCCCGCGTGACCGGTCGCCGCGGTAGAACCGCTCGAAGACCCGGCCCGCGAGCGCGGGGTCGAGTCCGGGCCCTTCGTCGGCGACGGACAGCGCGACGGCCTTGTCGCCCACTGGCCGCACGCTGACGTGCACGGGCAGCCCCGCCGGGGTGTGCTGGAGCGCGTTGCCGAGCAGGTTCCGCAGCACCTGGCGCAGCCGGTCCGCGTCCCCCGGCACGATTGAGTCCACAGTGGACAGATCGAGGGTGATGTCCCTGGCCGGGTCGATGATCCGGCTGTCCGCGACCGCCTCTGCGGCGAGCCGGGCGAGGTCGACCAGCTCGCGGTCGAGCGGCCTGCCCTGGTCCAGTCGGGCGAGCAGCAGCAGTTCCTCCACCAGCGCGTGCATCCGCAGCGACTCGTCGCTGATCCGGGACATCGCGAGTTCGAGCAGCGCCGGGTCGTCGATGTCCTGGAGGTACAGCTCCGCCCAGCCCCTGATGGTCGTCAGGGGCGTGCGCAGCTCGTGCGAGGCGTCCGCGACGAAGGACCGCAGCCGCTGCTCGGAGTGCTCCCGCGCGTCGAAGGCGCGGTTGATCGCGTCGGCCAGCTGTTCGACCTCGCGGCCCGCGTCGGTGAGTTCGACGCGCCGCGCAGTGTCGCCGGTGGCGATGGCGCTTGCCGTGGTTGCCATGTCCCGCAACGGTTTCAGACCGACCCGCAGCGCCCCGAGGGAGAGCGCGCCGACCGCGGCGACGGCGATGAGCGTCGCGACCGCGACGAAGACAGCGAGCTTGGTGAGTGCGTCTTCGTTGGGCCGCAACGATGTCGCGATCACGACGGCCACAAGCTCGCGCGGGTCTTGTTGCCCCCAAAGGTGAACCGGCTCGACGAGAGGGCTCACCAGCACCCGGTAGCCGGGGCCGTCCTCGGCGACCGAAGGCACCGTGACGAGCGCGCGGCCGGAGAGGAGTTCTTTGGACAGCACGGGCGCGGGCTCGGGCGCACCGGACGGCCCGTCCGCGGGCGCGGAGTCCAGGACCACGCCGCCCCTGCCGACGAGCGCGACGTAATTACCGCTGGGGCCCAACGATCGCAGCGTGCGCAGCGATTCCGAGGCAGGGGGCAGGTTCCGCGCGTCCAGTTCGCGGATGCGCTGGTCGAGGCTGGTCAGCACGGTGTCCACACGCGACTGGAGGTAGGCGCGCATGCTCAGCAACGCCGCGATGTCCACGGCGACGATGCTCAGCGTGGTCAGCACCAGGATCGTGGCGAGCAGCCGCCCGCGCAGGGAGCCGAACCGGTGGCTCATCCCCGAGGCGGCCGAATGCTGTAGCCGAAGCCGCGCACGGTGTGCAGCAACCGTTCCCGCCCCGCCGTGTCGATCTTGTGGCGGAGCCGGGAGATGAACTTCTCCACCACCGATCCGTCACCGCCGAAGTCGTAGCGCCACACGTGGTCGAGGATCTGCGCCTTTGACAGCACGCGTCCGGAGTTGACGAGCAGGTAGCGCAGCAGCTTGAACTCGGTCGGCGACAGCTCGACGTACTCCCCCGCCCGCCGCACCTCGCACGCGTTCTCGTCCAGCACCAGGTCGGCGCAGCGGAACACGTGTTGCTCCGCAACGGTTTCACCGCCCCTCCTGCGCAGCACGGCCTGCACGCGGGCCAGCACCTCGGCGACGCTGAACGGCTTGGTGACGTAGTCGTCGCCGCCCATGCCCAGGCCGCGCACCTTGTCCTCGGTGGAGTCGCGCGCGGTCAGGAACAGCACCGACAGCCGAGGGTTCCGGCGGCGCAACCGGCAGCACAGCTCGAAGCCGTCCCCGTCCGGCAGCATCACGTCGAGGATCACCAGTTCGAGGCGTTCCTCCTCGATGAGCCGCAACGCCTCCCGGCCGCTGCGCGCGGTGAGCACCTCGTGCCCGGCCAGCCGCAGCGTCGTCGCGAGCAGCTCCAGGATGTGCGGCTCGTCGTCCACCACCAGCACGCGGGCGTGCACCACCGGTGGCGCGTCCGGCTCCGCCACCCGCATGTCCCCTCCAGCACCGACCACCCCGTCATTACACTGCATTCACTGCATCCTTGCAATGAGTGCACTTTCGCAGTGAATGCAGTAACCTGCCCGCCGTGAGCACCGAGACGGGACTGCGGGAACGCAAGAAGCAGCGCACCAGGAGCGCATTGGTGCAGGCAGCGATCGCGCTGTTCACCGAACAGGGCTACGAGCAGACGACCGTGGCCCAGATCGCGGCGGCCGCGGACGTCTCCACGCGGACCTTCTTCGACCACTTCCCGACCAAGGAAGACGTCCTCTTCGTGCACCCGTCGGAGCGCACCGAGCTGGTGATGCGCATGATCGCCGACTGCGACGGCAGCGAGAGCCCGAGCGACCTGCTGGTGCGGGTGCTGAAGGAGAACCTGTTCTCCACCGTGTGGAACCAGGACATCCTCTCGGGTGCGGCGGCGCTGCGGTTCAAGCTGCTCAAGACCGTTCCGGCGATCCAGGTGCACGCGCTGCGCCGCATGCTGTCGGTGGAGGACCAGCTGACCGACGCGCTCTGCTCGGCCTTCCCGGACCGGCTCACCCCCTACGACGCGGCGGTCATGGTCGGCTCGACCGTCGGCGGCATCCTGGGCGCGATGCGGGCCACGGTGGTCGATTTCGACGATCCCGAGAAGGTGCGGGCGACCCTGCTCAAGGCGATCGAGGTGACCGCGCGCGGCCTGCGCCACTTCGACGGAGCGCCGTCCGTGCCGCTTTCGTAAAGTGGCTTGCCGCTCGTCCAGAAGCGTAGTCGTCGGCGCGAAATGCCTGGTAGACCTTGCCTCGTCGTCGCCGACCGGAAAGGGGCCGTCGTGCTGGTCAGGTTCACCGGAGTGGTTCTGGGCGCGCTGCTGGGCGCCGCCATGCTGACCGCGCCCGCCACCGCGGCGGCGTCCGTCGACGTGGTCACCGCGGAGCAGGCGACCAAGAAGATCATGATCTTCGACCCGGCGGTCGCGAGCTGGGGCGGTTCCGGCGCGACGAAGTGGGTCTGGTCCCCGACCTCGACCAACGGCTTCTCTTCCGCAGGCTGGTCCAACCCCTCCGACATGCGTCTGCGGTCGAACGCCCACCACGGCGGCCAAGTGCTGGTGACCGCGGCCTCGGGCGGTTTCCTCGGTGTGGCGTCGTTCCCGGCGGGCAAGCGCAAGTGGTCGGTGGCGGTCCCCGGCGCGGACAACCCCCATGCGGCCGAGGTGCTGCCCAACGGCAATGTGGCCGCGGCTGCGAGCCACGGCGGCTGGATCCGGCTCTACGCGGCCTCCCAGGGCGCGAACGCCACCAAGCACGCGCAATATGCCCTGCCCGGCGGGCACGGCGTGCTGTGGGACCCGCAGGGCGCCGTGCTGTGGGCGATCGGGGACAACCTCCTGGTGGCGCTGAAGGTCGGCGGCACGGCGGCGAACCCGACGCTGACGGAGGCGCGGAAGGTCGCGCTGCCGTCGAAGGGCGGCCACGACCTGCAACCGGTGTACGGCAACAAGGACCGCCTGTGGATCACGACGAACTCGCAGGTCTACCAGTTCAGCAAGTCCACCGGCGCCTTCAGCACCGACTACGCGCACGCGGCCTCGGCGAACCGCACGTCGGTGAAGTCGGTCGGCAACCACCCGCAGACGGGCCAGCTGATCGAGGCGAAGCCGAAGGCGGGCTGCCGGACCACGTGGTGCACCGACACCATCGACTTCTTCGGCGCCGACGCCAAGCGCACGCGGACCGGCGCGGAGTTCTACAAGGCCCGCTTCTGGTACGCCGCCTACCAGTAATAGTCAAGCGCCCCAACAGGATCTGGGGACAACTCCCCGCGCTGTGGACAACTGGCGCGTTTTCGCCATGATCAACTTCTCGCCCGGAAATCCGGCCGCATAGTGGGGTCATGCCCACCACGCCCACGGTCTTCCGAGGAACCGAAGCGATCGCGAACGGAGCGGTGACCGCCACCCAGCTGCGGAGTCGCCGCTTCGTCCGCCTCTTCCGCAACACCTACGCGACGCGGACCGCGCCGCTGACGCACGAACTGCACTGTCGGGCCGTGGCCCTGTTCGCCCCGCCGGACTCGGTCATCACCGACGCGTCCGCGGCCACCCTGCGCGGTGTCCCGCTCGCCGGACCCGAGAACCCCGTCGACCTGCTGGTCTCCCCCGCCCGCCGGATCAGCGCCGTGGACGGCCTGGTCGTGCGCGTCGCCCGCACCACGGAAGCGGAGTCCACGCCCTGGCACGGAATCCGCCTGGCGAAGCCGGAGCGACTGATCTACGACATGCTCCGGTCCTCGCAGCTCCCGGACGCGGTCGCCGGGGCGGACGCGTGCCTGCGGGCGGGCCTGACCACGCTCGACGCGCTGAACCGCTACCTGGACTCCCGCCACGACCACGGCATCCGCCAGGCGAGGCGAGCACGCGACTTCATCGACCCGAGGTCGACGTCGGTACCCGAGTCCCGGCTCCGGGTCCTGCTGAACCTGGAAGGACTCCATCCCACGCCACAGCTGACGATCCTGGACGGCGAGCACTTCGTGGCCACGGTCGCCCTCGGCTTCGAGCACGAACGCGTGGCCGTCGTCCTGTCCGACGCCGACCCCGGCCTCGACGAGACGCGCCACCTGCTCAACCGCCTCACCATGGCCGGTTGGCAGGCGATCCTCGTGTCACCAACCGCCGTCCACACCACCCCCCACGACGCCCTAGCGAAGATCCACTACGCCCTGCGCCGCACCACCCCCACCAGGCACCACCCCTAACACCACACATCAGAGCCCACACATCGGCCCGCTCACCAGCCGGAACGGGGCCCACACATCGGAGCGGAACGGGGCCAGAGCAGGGGCGGCCGCGGTCGGAGCGTCTTCAAGACCACCCAACCCCACCCAAAAGCATCTCCAACCGCCCTCAACCCACCCCCGACACATCACCTGGCGCAGCCCAGATAACCCCGTTTCGTACTCATAACGGGGTTCAGCAGCGCCCAGGAGCCCGCTATGAGTACGAAACGGGCAAAAACGGGGGGTGTGGGCCGGGGGAGGAGGTGGGGTGGGTGGGACGCGGGCAGGGAGGTGCTCGAAGGTACCGCCGACCGGCGGGTGTCCGACCGATGCTCAGGCGGGAGTCGAACCCGCCAAACGGGGGGCGACGACTGTAGGGGTGACGCCGAGGGCGGGCTCGTAGGTGACGAGGGTGCCCTTGCCGTGGCGCTTGGCGCTGTACATGGCGATGTCCGCGCGCCCGAGCAGGACGTCGGCGGTCAGGCCGCGTTCCTGGGGGTCGGCGTGGACCAGGCCGATGCTGGCGCGGACGAGGTGCTGCTCGCCGCAGATCACGAACGGCACGCGGAGCGCCTCCAGGAGGCGTTCGGCGATCTTGTCGGCGCGTTCGGCCTCGTCGAGCAGGATGCCGAACTCGTCGCCGCCGAGCCGCGCGACCGTGTCGGTGGAGCGGACGCAGGAGCGCAGCCGGTCGGCGATGGCCCGCAGCAGCGCGTCGCCCGCCGCGTGCCCGAGGCCGTCGTTGACGATCTTGAAGTCGTCCAGGTCGGCGAAGAGCAGGGTGACCGGGTGGCCGCGCCGGGCGCCGAGGTGGATGGCGTGGTCGAGCCGGTCGCGGAACAGCACGCGGTTGGCCAGTCCGGTCAGCGAGTCGTGGAACGCCTGGTGCTCCAGCTGGCGTTGGCTCTGCCGGATGCGGTCCAGCAGCCACATGTTCTCCACCAGGGTGACCAGCTGGCGCACCACCACCAGGGCGATCACCACCAGGCCGAGGTAGATCTCCAGCGGGCCGGGCGCGTTGCCGAAGGCGGTGCGGACCAGGATCAGCGAACCGGTCAGCACCAGCGGCAGGTACGGCATGAGCACGTGCACCCACTCCACGACCGGCAGCCTGCCATCCGCGCGGCGCGGCGGGGCCGCGTACATCGCCACCGGGACGGAGCTGGCCGGGGCCAGCGCGGCGAGCGCGAAGAGCACCGGGGCGGTGATGTAGCCGAAGTTCGCCAGCGCCGGGATCTCCTTGACGCCCGCGCTGACCAGGTAGGCGAAGACGCAGTCGGAGATGAACAGCGTGATCATGCCCATGCCGATGAAGGCGAGCGGGAGCCGCCGCCCGACCAGCCGGATGGTGGCCAGCATGACGACGATGACCAGCAGCACGATGTCGATCAGCGGGTAGGCGATCGCGACGGCGAAGGCCAGCGGGGACGGCGAGGTGGCCCTGACCATCGACTCCATCACGGTGGTCCAGGTCAGGATGAACAGCGAGCCGACGACGATCAGCCCGTCGAGCACGAGCACGACCCTGGCCCTGGTGAGCCTGCGGTCCATCGGCAGCACCACGGAGCCCGGCTGCCGGTGGTCGCTGAAGACGAGCAGGGCGACGAGCACGAAGATCGTCATCGCCAGGTAGCCGACGTCGGCGAGCGAGGGCTGCGGCGGCTGGGCGCGCAGGACCACGTGGTACCAGGTCCAGACGACCTGGCCGAGAGTCCAGATGCCCCAGCCCATGCCCATGATCAGGCGCCACTTGCGGTCGCTGCCGTGCCTGCCGCGCGCGGACCACAGGCAGCAGAGCGTGCCCGCGGTACCCGCGGTGAGCTGAGCGAGGTTGTCCAGCGCGAGCACGGGGACCGGGGGCAGCAGCTTGAAGCCGGCGAGGACGACGACAACGAACGCCAAAGACATCGCCGTCGCGGCGATCATGGCGAATCGTTTCCTGTCCATAACCCCAGTCACAGTCGGTAAAGGACCGAACACGGACAACTCACTGTAGTAATCGCCAGGTCCGACTGTCGACCAATTCGATCTGGAACGGGCCGCCACATCAAGGTTATGGAATTAGATCGATCGGGGCGTGGTGCGTCCCCTTGATCGGCACCGTGTGCAACATGCGGATTTGCCCGCCGAACGGCCCCTCACCAGCGGGTTCTATAGCGCCCGCCACTCTCACCGCCGGTAATTGTTTGATCCACGATCAAGGGGGTCTCTCACTCGATTAGCGCGACCTCACCCGTACGTTGCAATGCGCATGGTCACTCGCCAAGCGGTCGGTTTCATGCGATCACGGGTACGCAACGTCACCCGAGCGGATGGTACCGGCGAGCTCTCCCCGGCGGTTTGCCGGGGAGAGCCAGCCACTTCAGCCCATCTTGCGCTGACCCGGCCACACCTCGGCCCACCGCCCGGTGAAGCCCTCGCAGGTCCAGATCGAGGTCCCGTCGGTGATCCCGAGGCGGCTCGACGAGGTGCCACTTCGAGTGCACGATGCAAAATGCGATCGCAATGCGCCGGGATCGCCGCCCGAATACACGATGTTCTTCACGTTCTCCGCAGGCGCGCCGAAGTAGTAGAAACCGCGGTGCGGGCTGAACGAGGCGGGCAGTCCGCGATCCGGCCCGTAGTAGGCGAGCGCGCTCGCCAGCCAGTACGAGCTGCTCACGAGAGCGGTCTCACGCTGCTTCTCCGGCGGCAGGGCGCGATAGGCCCCCGCGACCGCGTCGGTCAGCTCCGTCCAGCCGAACTGACCGCTGTCGGTGAAGTTCTGGAACTTCACCCCGAGGTTCGGGTAGTCCAGCTCCGACTCCGCCTTCAGCGGGAGGGAGCCCGCGGCGAGCAGCGCCGACAGCGCGAACGCGGGCCACGCGACCCAGGGCAGCCACCTGCCGGTGCGGCGCCGCTGGAACTCCACCGCGGCCACCGCGAACAGCACCGGGAACAGGCCGCTGGCGTAGTAGATGCGTCCACCGGTCAGCCCGAACACCGCGAACACCCCGACGACGGTCAGCCCGAGGAACCGGTAGTCCCGCAGCTCCGGCGAGCGGAACAGCCGCCACAGGCCGTAGAGGACGAACACCGTGCCCACGCCGATCCCAGCGGTCATCACCGCCATCGGCAGGAACAACCACGGCCCGCCGAACAGTTCCGTCTCACCGGCGACGACCGCGCGCATCTCCAGCTGGGGCCAGCCGTTGGCCGCCTGCCACAGCAGCGTCGGCACCGTGATCAGCACGGCGAGCAACGCACCCACCCACAGCATGGGGCGGCGCAGCAGATCACGCGGTCCCATGACCAGGACGCTGACGCCGAGCACCACCCACAGCGTGGGGATCAGGAACTTCGTCTGCATCGCGACCGCGGTGGCCAGACCGGACCACACCAGCAGCTTGTCGTCGCGCGTGCGCACCCAGCGAATGATCAGCAGCAGCACCACGCCCCACATCACGGGGTCCACAGTGGACGTCGCGAGCAACCTGCCGAGCATCAGGCCGGAGAGCGCGTAGGCGCCCGCCGAGGCCACCTGCGCGCCGCGACCGCCGCCGAGCTCCCGCGCCATCAGCGCCGCGACGACCGCTCCGGCCGTGGTGATCAACGTCGCCGGCAGCCGCAGTCCCGCCACGGAACCCGGGAACAGGTTGTCCATCAACAACGCCAGCAGCGGCAGCAGCGGTGGCTGGTCGGCGTAGCCCCAGTCCAGTTCCCGCCCCGCGGCGATGAAGTACAGCTCGTCGCCGAAGAACCCGTAGCGACCGCTGAACAGCAGCAGCACCAATCCGAGCGCGCCGGTGACCGTGAGCACCGGCCCCCAAGCGACCGAGGGGACACCGGCTCCCTCCCGTGCGGGCGTCCCCTCGGTCGCGCTCCCCCGTCTCACCGTTGCCCTCATCATGTCTCCCCCTTCGAACGGCTCGCACCATTCGACCCGGGCGAACGGGGGCGCGAACAGCGCGCAAGGTGTGCACTCCGGCTGACCAAAGTCTCGGCGGGCCGGGGTGGGACCTACTTTCGTAGGTTCCGCACGCCGCCAAAGGAATCAGCCGCGGGTCAGGCCGTCACGGACCCCAGTAACGTCAGCGGCGTGAAACGTCCACTGTGGTCGAACTGGCGCGAGTTCGCGTTCGACGCCGCGCCGCTGGCCGCCGTGGTGGGCGTGATCAGCTCGGTCGTGATCCTCGCGGGGATACCGCTGAGCATGGTGCTCTGGTACTCCGTCGCGCTGGACGTGCTGGTGGGCTTGGCACTGCTGTTCTTCCGCCGTACAGCCCCGGAACTCTGCCTCGCGGTGACCACGGGCGCCGCCCTCGTCACGCTCGGCGGCGAACTGCTGTCGCCCGGGATCATGGTGTCCCCGTACGACCCCACGCGGCCGTGGTTGTCGCTCGGCACACCGTTCGCGATCTACTCCGCGATGAAGTACTCGGACCGGAAGTGGCCGTCCTGGGCGATGACCGTGGTGATGCTGGTCATCGCGTGGCGGCCGTGGCAGCTGATCCCGATGGCATCGCCGTACTTCGACGTGCGCCCGTCGGCCATCCTGTACACGATCCTGCCCGCGGTGCTCGGCCTCTACAACGGCGCGCGGCGCCGGTTGATCCAGGCGCTGACCGAGCGGGCCGAGCGCGCGGAGCGGGAACAGGACCTGCTCGCCGAACAGGCCCGCGCAGACGAACGGGTGAAGCTGGCGACGGAGATGCACGACGTGGTCACCCACCGGCTCAGCCTGATGGTGCTCCAGGCGGGCGCACTGCGGATCACCGCGGGCGAGGAGGCCACGCGGAACGCGGCCGAGGACCTGCGGGCCGCGGGCTGCCAGGCGCTGGAGGAGCTGCGGGACCTCGTCGGCGTGCTGCGCTCCGGGCCGAGGACCGACGAGGTGATCCCGGAGGACGGGTCGAGTTCGGCGACGCTCGACCTGACCGAGCTGATCGAGGAGTCCAGGTCGGTCGGGGTGCACACGGAACTGATCGAGGACGGCAACCCGTTGCTCGCATCGCCGGTGGTGGGCCGGACCGCGTACCGGGTGGTGCAGGAGGCGCTGACCAACGCGCGCAAGCACGCGCCGGGCGCGTGGGTGCGGGTGTACGTGCGCTACAGCGGCGACCGGCTGCGGTTGATCATCCGGAACTCGGCGGCCAAGTCCCCCCTCGACCCGAGCCTGGCGGGCAGTGGCTCCGGTTCCGGGCTGCTCGGTCTGCGGCAGCGGGTGGAGCTGGTGCACGGCAGGCTGCGCGCGGGTCCGACGGACAGTGGTGGTTTCGAGGTCGATGCCATACTTCCCGCCTACGTCCCGACGGTCGGGGGCCAGCACGATGAACCGTGACGTGATCAAAGTCCTGGTCGTGGACGACGAGCCGATGGTGTGCGCGCACCTGCGCACGATCCTGGGCTCGGCCGAGGACATCGACGTCGTCGACCAGGCGCACGACGGCGCGGCCGCGGTGGAGTCCGTCGTGCGGCACCGGCCCGACGTCGTGCTGATGGACCTGCGGATGCCGGGCGTGGACGGGCTCACCGCGATCGAGCGGATCAACCGGATGCCGTCGCCGCCCACGGTGGTCGCGCTGACCACCTTCGACGCCGACCAGTACGTGATCAGGGCGCTGCGCGCGGGAGCGTCCGGTTTCCTGGTGAAGTCGACGCCGCCGGAGGACCTGATCGGCCTGGTCCGGGTGGCCGCCGACGGGCACATGGTGCTCTCCCCGGCTGCGGCGAAACGCCTGGTGGCGGCCTCCTCGGACGAGCAGGCGGCTCGCGACAAGGCGCTCGCCCTGGTGAAGGAGCTGACCGAGCGGGAGTCGGAGGTGCTCACCTGCCTCGGGGAGGGGCTGTCGAACGCGAACATCGCGTCGAAGCTGCACCTGAGCGAGGCGACGGTGAAGGGCTACGTCTCCCGTCTGCTGGTCAAGCTCGACTGCGCGAACCGGACCCAGGCGGGCCTGCTGGCCTACGACGCCGGCCTGGTCACCCGCTGACCGCTGTCAGTCCTCCGGTTCCCGCGGCTCGATCAGGCAGTCCGGCCCCGGGTACACGAGGCTCTCGTGCCCGTCGCCGAACCGCACCTTGTAGGGCGGCGCCCCGTCCGGCCCCCGGACCTCCAGGATGTCCCCGGCCCGTTCTCCCGCTCCGACACTCCGCGAGTGAATCCGTATCCGATCCCCCACCGACGCGTGCATCGCCAACTCCTTCCCCGAGTGACCCACGTCACACGCCCCCAGTGTCCCTGCCCTCCCCCACCCCCACAACCCACAAAGGTCCAGACAACCGATAGGACCACCCCCCAATTCTCCCAGAAGGCCCCACCCACAACACACAACACAGACCGGTCCCCCACACCCAACGCACACCCGGACCGCCGCAGGCCGATCTCACACAACGCAACCCGGTGACCGCCGAAGGCTGGTCCCCACGCAACGCATCCAGGCTGGTTCGGCAGGAGCCCGCACCGCAGGGGGGGTTCGGGGGGAGTCGCTCCCCCCGGCGGATACGTGGAAAAACGGGAAGAGCCCCCCAGCGAAGCTGGGGGGCTCTGAACAGCACAGTGGAGGTGCCGGGAATCGAACCCGGGTCCTCTGCCGGTTCATCAGGACTTCTCCGTGCGCAGTCCGCTGTGCCTCTGCTTGACCCCTCCGGTCTCGCGGACAAGTCCGGTGTGACGGGCCCAGTCGCTGTTTGGTGTCCCGCCACGACCCGCGACCGGCCGTGACGGTGAGTCCCCTAGCTGATGCCGGGAACCGGGGCGGAGACATCCCCGGGCCGACAGAGTTGCCCTGCTACTTAGGCAGCGAGGGCGAACTCGCGCTGGCTACTAGCCTTGGCGCTTGTTGGTTTGCGGCGACGCTTGAGGTGGTCTCTCGCCTGCACCTGCACGCTTCTCCTGAATCAACGTCCAGAGTCGAAACCGTTCACCCCCTGGGTTGGTGGGAACGAGTCCAGTTTACCGCGCCGCGCCAGCGGGTTGTGCCGTGGACGGGTTCGGCCCCGGTCCGTGGCGTGTGCGCGCGCCGCGGGCCGGGGCCGAGGGGGATTACCGCTGGTTCAGCACGTCACGTACTTGGCGCTGGCCGACGGCTTGGTGGTGAGCTTGACCTGCAGGCAGCGGCCGGCGGGCGGCCGGTTGACGAAGTAGTTGGCGACGAAGGCGCCGAACACCGGGCAGGCGACCTTGAACAGGCCCGGCACGACCTTCACGCAGGCACCGCTACCGGCGAGGGCACCGCCGGTGATCACCGCGGCGTACAGGCCCTGCGTGGTTTCCCTGCTGAACTTCTTCGACCACTCCGCCATGGCGGAGACATCACCGGAAGCGGTGGTGGCCGGTGCGGCGGTGGCGGCCCCAGCCGCCGTGCCGAAGACCGCCAGGGTGATCGAGAGCACCGCGGCAGCACGCTTGACGAACGTCATAGACCCCATGTTCAGGCTCCTCCAGTTGTGACGTTCAGCTCATGTGAGCTAACACGAAAGAGCTTGCGTTCACCCGGTTTAGGTTGGGTATGGAAACGCTATAACGCCCTGCTTGCAAGGTGTTCACAAGAGGGTTAACTTGATGGTGAAGCATTAACTCGTCCGGGTCACAACTGAATGGTGCAAGTGATGGACTTCCGGGTGCTGGGGGCACTGGAGATCATCGGTCCGCAGGGACGGGTCGAGCTTGGTGCACCCAAACAACGCGCGCTCGCCGCCGCCCTTCTCTGCCGCGCTGGCCAGGCGTTTTCCACCGATGCGCTGATCGAGGCGCTCTGGGGGGAGAACCCACCGCGGTCCGCGCGAAAAAATATTCAGGTTTATGTCTACCAAGTCCGCAAGGCGTTTGCGGCCGCCGGAGCACCGGACCGACTGCACCTCGAACACGCCGGATACCGCCTCGTGGTCAATCCCGGCGAGCTCGACATCGACCGTTTTAACGAACTTTTCGCCCGGGGCCGAACGGAATTGACTACCGGCGATGCCGAACGGGCAGCACAGACGCTCCGCGATTCAATGTCCTTGTGGCGCGGTGAGCCATTTGCCGATCTCCCCGATGTCGAGTTCTTGAATCGGCAGGCCGAGGCGTGGCGCGAACGGCGGCTGGCCGCGGAGGAGGCCCGGATCGAGGCCGACCTGCGCGCAGGCCGGCACACCGACGTGGTCGACGAGCTGTTCTGCCTGGTCCGAGCGCATCCGCTGCACGAGCAGTTCCGCGCACAGCTGATGACCGCGCTGATGCTCGGCGAACGCAAGACCGAGGCGCTCGCGGTGTACGACCACGGCAGGCAGCTGCTCGCCTCCGAGCTCGGCATCGCCCCCGGCGCGAACCTGACGCGCGCGCACCAGGCGGTGCTCTCCGGCAAGGCCACGGGCTTCCCCACCGGCGCCCGGCCCCGGAGCCCGGCGACGACCAAGAAGATCGTTCCGCGCCAGCTGCCGCGCGGCCTCTCCGACTTCGTCGGGCGGCAGGCCCAGCTGACCACGCTCGGCAGCGGGCTGGCCAGGGCGACCTCCGGCGGCTGGCCGCTGCTGGTGCTGACCGGGGCGGCCGGGGTCGGCAAGAGCGCGCTCGCGATCAGGGCGGCGCACCTGGCCGCGACGAGCTTCCCCGACGGCCAGCTCTACGTCGACCTGGCCGAGCACAACGGCGGGGACGCGCTGGGGCACATCCTCAGGGCGCTCGGCTGCGCCCCGGCGGACCTGCCCGCCGAACGGTGCGAACAGCAGGCGCTCTACCGCACGCTCGTGGCCGACCGATCGGTGCTCATCGTGCTGGACAATGCCGCGAACGAATCGCAGGTTCGTTCACTGCTCCCGGGTTCTCCCAGGTCGGCGGCGATCGTGACGGCGCGCGGACGACTGCTCGGGCTGGACTCGGCCGAGCTGGTCGAGCTCGGCGGGTTCCGGTCCGGGGAGAGCGCACAGGTGCTGCTCGGGCGCGCCGAGGCGGCGGCCGAGCCGGATGCCGTCCAGTACGCCGAGTTCATCGCCGACGCCTGCGACCACCTCCCGGTGGCCGTCCGGATCGCCGCCGTGCGCGCGAGCGGACGGTCGCTCCAGGAGACCGCGCGACGCCTGGTCTCGGCGTGCAACCCACTCGACGAGCTGGTCGCCGGAGACGAGTCCGTGCGCGCCCGGTTCACCTCCTGCTACGGCGAGCTGGACCTGATCGGCAAGACCGCGCTGCGCCGCCTCGGCACCCTGAGCTCGGTCGAGTTCACCGTGTCGGTGCTGGCCTCCCTGCTCGGCACGTCGGCCGGGCACGCGGAGCGCAGCCTGGACCAGTTGCTGGACCGGCACCTCGTCAGGCGGGTCGACGACGACGGGAACCCGCACCGGTTCGCGTTGTCCCGGTTGACCCACCACTTCGCGATGGAGCTGGCGCGAGATCCCGCGCTGCCAAGGGTTTCCTAGGGGTTTCTAGAGCCCCAGCAGCCGCGCGGGCGTGTCGTGCAGGACCGCGCGGAGGAAGCCGGCACCAAGCCGGTCGTCGGCCTCCGCCCAGCTCGCGATGGCGCGCAGCTGTTCCGCGTACGCGTACGGGATGTTCGGGAAGTCGGTGCCCAGCGCGATCCGGCCGGGCAGGTCGGCCAGGCGCGCCGTCCAGTCCGGCGGCAGCGGGCACATCGCGGTGGTGAAGTCGACGCCGACCATCGTGGTGTCCAGGTGCACGCCGGGCCACTGCTCCACCAGGCGCAGCGCGTGGTCGAACTCCGGCATCCCCGCGTGCGCGATGACCGCGACGAGCCGGGGGTGTTCGCGCAGCACGGCCTCGAACACGTCCAGCCCGGTGTGCGTACCGGGGATCGGACCGTGTCCACAGTGGACGACCACGGGCACCCCGGCATCGGCGAGCTGGCCCCAGACCGGCCGCAACAGCTCATCACGCGGGTCGAAATCGCCCACCTGCACGTGTGACTTGAAGCAGCGCACACCCGACTCGATGGCTTTGCGGACGTAGGAATCCGCCTCAGGCTCGGGGTAGAACGTCGCCGTGGCAACGGCTTCGGGCACCCCGGCGGCGAACTCCCCCGCCCAGTCGTTGAGCCACGCGGCCATCCCGGGCTTGTGCGGGTAGACCAGCGGCGCGAACGCGCGGACGCCCAGCGAGCGCAGCACCTCGACGCGCTCCCGCTCGCCCGTGCGGTAGTGGATCGACCAGTTCACGCCGTAGTGCTCGCTGGCGTGGTCGAAGTAGGCCCACACCTTGGCGAGCACGCGTTCCGGCAGGAAGTGCACGTGCAGGTCGACCAGGCCGGGCAGGCCGAGATCGCGCACCCAGGCGGCGACCTCGGCGTCCGAGCGCGGCATCAGTCGCGGTATCCCTTGCGGGCCCTGCCGATCGCCTTCGCCATCTCGCGGTCCGCGGTCTTCTTGGCCAGGATGTGCCGCTTGTCGTGCGCCTTGTTGCCGCGCGCGAGGGCGAGCTCGACCTTGACCTTGCCGTCCTTGAAGTACATCGACATCGGCACCAGGGAGAGGCCGCTCTCCTTGGTCTTGCCGATCAGCCGCTCGATCTCGGCCCGGTGCAGCAACAGCTTCCGCTTCCGCCGCGGCTCGTGGTTGGTCCACGTGCCCCAGTGGTACTCGGCGATGTGGACGTTGCGCAGCCACACCTCGCCGTCGTCGACGGAGGCGTAGGCGTCGACCAGCGATGCCTTGCCCGCGCGCAGGCTCTTGACCTCGGTCCCCACCAGGGCGACACCGGCCTCGTAGGTGTCGAGGACGGTGTAGTTGTGCCGCGCCCTGCGGTTCTGCGCGATCACCTTCTCGCCGCGTTCCTTGGCCATGGCAACAATGTTACGTGGCCTGCGGAAGCGATTAGAGCCGCACGTACAGGCGCAGCGTCACGTAGCCGGTGATCGCCGAGATGACCGCGCCGATCGGGAACAGCAGCAGCGAGACCTGGAAGACGTCGGCGTAGCCCAGCGGCGCGATGATGTTGGCCTCGATCGGCGCCTTGAGCACGTCGTCGACGAACGTGCCCTTGGCGAAGAACAGGCCGGCGAGCGCGAGGATCGCACCGGTGAGACCGGCGACCACCGCCTCGATGAGGAACGGCAGCTGGGTGTACCACCGGGTCGCGCCGACCAGCCGCATGATCCCCACCTCGGTCCGCCTGGTGAACGCGGAGACCTGGATGGTGTTGGAGATCAGCAGCAGCGCGGCGAGGGCCTGGACCAGCGCGACGGCGAAGGTGGCGTTGCGGAAGCTGCCGAAGAACTCGAAGAGCTGGTTCAGCAGCACGTCCTGGTCGACGACGCGGAGCACGCCGACCTTGCCCGTGTACTCCTTGGAGATCGCGTCGAAGCGCTGCGGGTCCTTGAGCTTGACCCGGAACGAGGCGGGCAGCGACTCCGGGCGGGTCAGCTTCACCAGCTCCGGCTGCGCCGAGAAGATCTCCTTGAACCGCGTGTAGGCGTCCTCGCGGTTCTGGTAGACGACGTCCTCGACGATCGCGTTGTTGTCCAGCGACTGCCGCAGGCCCGAGCAGATCTGCTGCTGGCACTGCAGGTCGGAGGCGCTGACGTCGTTGGTCAGGAAGACCGAGACCTCGACCTTGTCGTAGTAGAGCTTCTCGGTGTTGTCGATCAGCCGCACGATGAGCAGACCACCGCCGAGCAGGCCGAGCGAGATCGCGGTCGTGAGGATCATCGCGATGGTCATCGTGATGTTCCGGCGTAGACCGGTGATGACCTCGCTGAACACGAAACTGGCGCGCATCGGGAGTGGTGCTCCTAGTGGTGGCTGGCGAAAGGGAGGCTGGCGGGGGCCGGGCCGGTCAGCGGCCGACCCCGTAGACGCCCCTGGCGTCGTCGCGGACGACCTTGCCGAGGTGCAGCTCGACGACCCGCCTGCGCATCGCGTCAACGATGGAGTGGTCGTGCGTCGCCATCAGCACGGTCGTGCCGGTGCGGTTGATCCGCTCCAGCAGCAGCATGATGTCCTGGCTGGTGTCCGGGTCCAGGTTTCCCGTCGGCTCGTCGGCCAGCAGCAGCA
This sequence comes from Allokutzneria sp. A3M-2-11 16, assembly GCF_024213555.1. Classification (GTDB taxonomy): domain Bacteria; phylum Actinomycetota; class Actinomycetes; order Mycobacteriales; family Pseudonocardiaceae; genus Allokutzneria. Next base: position 893,346 of record NZ_JANAVO010000001.1, read on the forward strand.
GCGGCCGGTTGACGAACGCGCGCGCGATGGCGACGCGCTGCTGTTCACCACCGGAGAGCTCGTGCGGCATCCGGTCCGCCTTGCCCTCGAGGCCGACCAGCTCCAGCACCTCGGGCACCACCTTCTTGATGGTGTGCCTCGGCTTGCCGATCACCTCCAGCGCGAAGCCGACGTTCTCCTCGACCGTCTTGTTGGCCAGCAGGCGGAAGTCCTGGAAGACGCAGCCGATGCGCTGGCGCAGCCGGGGCACCCGTCGCCGGGAGAGCCGTCCGACGTTCCAGTCCGCGACGACCAGGGTGCCCTTGGAGGGCACCTCCTCGCGCAGCAGCAACCGCAGGAACGTGGACTTGCCTGAGCCTGACGGTCCGATGAGGAACACGAACTCGCCCTTGTCCACGTTCACCGAGACATCGTCGAGCGCGGGTCGGGTCGAGGTCTTGTAGACCTTGGACACGTGTTCGAGCCGGATCACGAGGCGCGAGTTTACCCACCGGGTGTGTGACAGGTGTTCGCCGCAAGCCGACAAACGGGTAGTCGGCGTGTCGCGGCTGGTGACACCCCGTTTGAGCACGCGTGGCCGCTTCCCCCGGCAGGGGGACGCAGCCGCGCGGGTGTGCGCTTGCGCGCGGCACAACTCTATACATTCCGCATACGTTGGGGTACGTTGGGGTACGTTGGTCACGTGAGGGAGATTCGTTGGACCGAGCAGTCCGAGGACCACATAGCCCGACATGGGGTGACTCCGGACGAGGTCGAGCAGGCCGTGCATGGTCGGCCCTACCTGCTGCTGCCCGGTAAGGACGACGTCACGTACTGGTTCGGGACGACGAACTCGGGTCGACACCTGTTGATCGTGCTTGTGGACGCTTTGGACGGGCGGGACTATGTCGCGACCGCTCGGGACATGACCATCAGCGAACGCCGCACGTTCCGGCGGAAGGGACGGTGAGCACCATGAAGAACAGACTTGAGGAAATCGCCGAGTACGCCGACTCGCACGACTTCTCGGCCGACATGGAGCACGGGACGTGGCATCCGGGCGGCGAGCGCGACCCCGACCCCATGGTCAGCACGTCGCTGCGGCTACCCAAGTCGCTGCTGGACTGGGTACGCGGCGAGGCGGAGAAGAGCCACGTCAAGCACACCGCGCTCATCCGTAGCTGGATCGAAGAGAAGCGCACGGGCTCGGAGGATCTGGCGCAACGCGTGAAACGCCTGGAAAACGCGGTCTTCCGCCACAGCGCGTAGCCGGACACGAAGTCCCCTCACCAAGGATTACCGGTGAGGGGACTCGCTGGGATCAGGACGCGTCGGCGGCGGACTGGCGGCGCCAGCGGATGCCTGCCTCCAGGAAGTCGTCGATCTCGCCGTCGAGCACGTTGCTGGGGTTGCCGACCTCGTGCTCGGTGCGCAGGTCCTTGACCATCTGGTACGGGTGCAGCACGTAGGAGCGCATCTGGTTGCCCCAACTGGAGCCGCTGTCGCCCTTGAGCGCGTCCATCTTGGCCCGCTCCTCCTGGCGCTTGCGCTCCAGCAGCTTCGCCATCAGCACGCCCATCGCGGTGGCCTTGTTCTGCAGCTGCGAGCGCTCGTTCTGGCAGGACACCACGATGCCGCTGGGCAGGTGCGTGATGCGGACGGCGGAGTCGGTGGTGTTGACGCCCTGGCCGCCGGGGCCGGAGGAGCGGTAGACGTCGATCCGCAGCTCCTTCTCGTCGATCTCGATGTGGTCGGTCTGCTCCACGACGGGAACGACCTCGACACCGGCGAAGGAGGTCTGGCGGCGGCCCTGGTTGTCGAAGGGCGAGATGCGCACCAGGCGGTGGGTGCCCTGCTCGACGGAGAGGGTGCCGTAGGCGAAGGGGCTGCGGACGCGGAAGGTCGCGGACTTGATGCCCGCCTCCTCCGCGTAGGAGGTGTCGTAGACGTCGGTCGGGTAGCCGTGCCGCTCGGCCCAGCGCAGGTACATCCGCATCAGCATCTCGGCGAAGTCGGCGGCGTCGACGCCACCGGCCTCGGCGCGCACGGTCACCAGCGCCTCGCGCTCGTCGTACTCACCGGAGAGCAGCGTGCGGACCTCCAGCGAGGAGATCTGCTCGCGCAGCTTGGCCCGCTCGGCGTCGGCCTCCTCGACGGAGGAGGAGTCGCCCTCCTCCTCGGCCAGCTCGTAGAGGACCTCCAGGTCCTCGACGCGCTGGCGCAGTTCGGTGACCTTGCGCAGGTCGGCCTGCTTGTAGGCGAGCTGGCTGGTGACCTGCTGGGCTCGTTCCTGGTCGTCCCAGAGGTCCGGCAGGCCGGCCTGTTCCTCGAGCTCGGCCACGTCCGCGCGCAGCTTCTCCAGGTCCATCACCGCCTCGACACCGGCGAGGGTTGCGGAGAGGTCCTTGAGGTCGGCAGCGACATCCGGGTTCACGTCGGGAAATCGTACTGACATCGCCGGGGCCGCGTCTGCCGGTATACGGGCGGGCACGGAGAAGGGGCCGCCCGCGCACTGCGGACGGCCCCGTCGAGTTCCCGCTACAAGATCAGGAAGTGGGCACCGCGTCGAGGAGCTTGAGCACGGCCTTGGTGTGGGCGACCGCGAAGTCCGCCGCCGCCTTGGCGAACGGGTCGTCCGCAGTCTTGGCCTGCGTCTTCAGCTCGTCCAGCTTGGTGTTGTACGCCTGCTTCGCCGAGTCGACCATGGCGACCCGCTGCTTGCCGGCGAGCGATCCGGCGTGCACCAGCCGCAGGATCAGCGGACTGCGCAGGTGGTCGGGACCGGGCTCGGTGGCCAGCCACGTCTTGAACGCCTTCTTCCCGGAGGGCGTGATGACGTACTGCTGGCTGGAGCGCGGCCCCTGTTTGCCGAGCTTCAGCAGCCCGGCCGCGGCGAGCGCGGGGAGTTCGCGGTACACCTGGCTGCGCGTGACGCTGAAGAACGCACCGAAGCGCTCCCCAGCGGACGCGACCAGCTGGCCGCCCGTCTTCGGACCGTCGTGCAGCAGGCCGAGCAGCGCCGCCGCAGTTGCGTTCAGTTCAGTCACCTTGTCAACGGTGCCACGGCTTTCCCCCGCTGTCCACAGTGGTCTGCTCATCTGTCCACTGTGGCTTGAAGGGCCCCTCGGGGCCCGCTGGGACGAACGTGATCGTTGATCACCCGTTCGGCCCCGGAACGGCCGCCGCGGCGGGCACCGCGCGCTGTGATCAAGGCGGCGAACAGGTGGCCCGGGGGCGCATGTGCTAGATGATTCACGTTCACTTATTCACCGTATTGACCACAACGGGTTGAGCGCGGAGTCGATGAATCGTCACGTATCAATAACGGACCGTCGCAGTTCCGCAGGTCGATCCGGTTCAGCTCACTGAATACACACGTGTCAGCACGGACAGTCGCCCGCAGCGGCGCTCTGACCACTCTGGACGTGCGCGTTATCGTCACCGCTCGACAAGGGCTTCAAACACTCCGCGTGGTCAAGGGGGATCGCGGGGAGTGCGTCGTCCGGGAAAGGACATGGCAGGTGATCGGATTCCTGCTGCGCCGGCTGGTGAACTACGTGGTGCTGTGCCTGGTCGCGACATTCCTCGCGTTCAGCCTCGCGTCGCTGACGTTCGACCCCATCACGAAGCTGCGCGAGCTCAACCCACCACCTCCGCCGTCGGCCATCGCCGCGGTGGAGAAGAGTCTGCACCTCGATCAGCCGATTCCCCAGCGGTTTTTCACCTGGTTCAGCGGAGTCGTCACCGAGGGGAACTTCGGCGAGACCATCGTCGGAGCGCCCATCACCGAGGAGCTCGGCCGCCGCATGGGCATCAGCCTGCGGCTGTTCCTGCTCGGAACGCTGGTCGGCGTGCTACTCGGCGTGCTGCTCGGTGTGGTCAGCGCGATCCGGCAGTACAAGTTCAGCGACTACTTCGCGACCCTGTACTCCTTCATAATCCTGTCCACCCCGGTGTTCCTCCTCGGCACGCTGCTGAAATACGGCGCGCTGCAACTGAACAACGCAACGGGTGTCACGGTCCTGAAGTTCACCGGTGAGTACACACCGGGCTTCGAGGGCAGCTGGTGGGCGATGCTGCTGGACCGCCTGCACCACCTGATCCTGCCGACGCTGACCATCGCGCTCGGCCAGATCGCCTTCTACAGCCGCTACCAGCGCAGCGCGATGCTGGACGTGCTCGGCTCGGACTTCCTGCGCACCGCGCAGGCGAAGGGCCTCTCCAGGAGCAAGGCGCTGTTCAAGCACGGGCTGCGCACCGCGCTGATCCCGATGGCGACGCTGTTCGCGTTCGGCTTCGGCCTGCTGATCACCGGCGGTGTGTTCACCGAGCGGCTGTTCACCTGGTACGGCATGGGCGACTGGCTGCTGACCGGGATCAACGAGCAGGACACCAACATCGTCGCGACGGTCACGCTGTTCACCGCCGTGCTGGTGCTGGTCTCCGGCTGGCTGTCCGACGTGCTCTACGCGGCGCTCGATCCGCGCGTCCGGGTCTAGGGGAGGAGGAGAACCATGACCGTCAACCTCAACGAGGGCGACTCCACCGGCACCACCGGCGCCGCCACCGGCAGCCCGGTCGACGCCGCCGTGGAGCCCGGCAAGGCGACCGGGCGCGGCGCGCTGACCCTGCGCAGGTTCCTGCGCAACAAGCTCGCCGTCTCCGGCCTGATCGCCATCGCGCTGCTGTACGCCGTGGCCTTCATTTCCCCGATGTTCTCGCCGTATGACTACAAGTTCCAGGACTACAGCGCCTTCCTGCAGCCGCCGAGCCCCAGCCACTGGTTCGGCACGACGCAGATCGGCGAGGACGTCTTCACCCAGACCATGCACGGCCTGCAGAAGTCGCTGACCATCGGCCTGCTGGTGGCGCTGATCTCCACCTTCGTCGCCGCGGTCGTCGGCTCGGCGGCGGGCTACTTCGGCAAGTGGTCCGACCGCACGCTGATGTGGATCGTCGACCTGCTGCTGGTGCTGCCGTCGTTCCTGATCATCGCGATCATCAGCCCGTCGCTGCGCGGTGAGAACTGGCTCTGGTTCGTGCTGCTGCTGGCCGCGTTCAACTGGATGATCACCGCGCGGATCGTCCGGGGGATGACGCTGACCCTGCGGGAGCGGGAGTTCGTCAAGGCCGCCCGGTTCATGGGCGAGAAGCCGTGGAAGATCATCGGCAAGCACATCCTGCCGAACATGGCCTCGCTGCTGATCATCGACGGCACGATCAACGTCGGCAGCGCCGTGCTCGCCGAGACGGGCCTGAGCTTCTTCGGCCTCGGCGTGCAGCCGCCGGACGTCTCGCTCGGCACGCTCATCCGCGACGGCACGCGCGCGTCGCTGACCTTCCCCTGGCTGTTCGTCTTCTCCGGCGGCCTGCTGGTCCTCGCCGTGCTCGCGGTGAACTTCGTCGGCGACGGCCTGCGCGACGCGCTGGACCCGAGCTCGAAGAAGGGCAGGGCCAAGGAGAAGAAGAAGCGGCGCAAGCGGCGGGACGAGGCCCAGGAGCAGCCCGCCGCGGCGGAGCAGGCGACGGCGCGCAAGCGTGAGGACGACGACCGATGACCACTACTGAGATCCAGTTCGACGAGAGCACCACGACGCCGTCCGGCCCGCTGCTGGAGGTCTCCGACCTGGACGTGTCGTTCCCCAGCGAGGACGGCAGGGTGCGGGCCGTGCGCGGCCTGAGCTACCAGGTCGGCCCCGGTGAGGTGCTGGGCATCGTCGGCGAGTCCGGTTCGGGCAAGTCGGTGTCCTCGCTCGCGGTGATGGGCCTGCTGCCGCAGCAGGCGAAGATCACCGGCTCGATCCGCTTCCAGGGCAGGGAACTGCTCGGCCGCTCCGATCGCGAGCTGTCCAGGATCCGCGGCAAGAAGATCGCGATGATCTTCCAGGACCCGCTCTCCGCGCTGACGCCGGTCTACACCGTCGGCGACCAGATCGCGGAGACGATCCTGGTGCACGGCAAGGGGAAGACCACCAAGCAGGCCGCGGCCAAGCGCGCCGTCGAACTGCTGGACCTGGTGGGCATCCCGCACGCCTCGCAGCGCGCCAAGGCGTTCCCGCACGAGTTCTCCGGCGGTATGCGCCAGCGCGCGATGATCGCCATGGGCATCGCCAACGACCCCGACCTGATCATCGCGGACGAGCCGACCACGGCGCTGGACGTGACGGTGCAGGCGCAGGTCCTCGAGGTGCTCAAGACCGCGCAGGAGGTCACCGGCGCGGGCATCGTGATCATCACCCACGACCTCGGGGTGGTCGCGGGCTTCGCCGACAAGCTGCTGGTGATGTACGCGGGCCGCGCGGTGGAGTCCGGCGTGGTCGAGGAGATCTACTCGGCCCCCCGGATGCCGTACACGCTGGGCCTGCTCGGCTCGATCCCGCGGCTGGACGCCGAGGAGAAGCAGCCGCTGGTGCCCATCGTCGGCCAGCCGCCGTCGCTGGTGGCGCTGCCGCCGGGCTGCCCGTTCGGACCGCGCTGCCCCATGCACGTCGCCGCGTGCGACGAGGCGGAACCGCCGCTGTCCATTGTGGACACCGCGGCGGGCTCGGTCGATCCGCACCGCGCCGCGTGCATCCGCAGCTCGGAGATCTCGGCGACCGACGCCGACCCGGCCGAGGTCTTCGGTGCCGAGGTGGTGGAGCCGCCCAAGCTGGCCGCGATCCCCCGCGAGCAGCGCGAGGTCGTGCTCTCGGTCGACCAGGTGGTCAAGCAGTTCGCCGTGACCAAGGGCGTGGTGATGCGCCGCAAGGTCGGCACCGTGCACGCGGTGGACGGCATCACCTTCGACATCCGCGAGGGCGAGACCCTCGGCCTGGTCGGCGAGTCCGGTTGCGGCAAGACCACGACGCTGATGGAGATCCTCGGGCTGGAGAAGCCCAGCCAGGGCAGCATCTCGGTGCTGGGCCGCGATGTCGGCAAGATCCCGGCGAAGGACCGCAAGGCCATCCGCCGGGACATGCAGGTGGTCTTCCAGGACCCGATGGCCTCGCTGGACCCGAGGATGCCGGTCAGCGACATCATCGCCGAACCGATGCTGGTGCACGGCTTCGGCAAGGCCGAGATCCAGAAGCGGGTCCCGGAGCTGCTCAGCCTGGTCGGGCTGCGGGCCGAGCACGCCGCGCGCTACCCGGCGGAGTTCTCCGGCGGCCAGCGGCAGCGCATCGGCATCGCCCGCGCGCTGGCGCTGCAGCCCAAGCTGGTCGTGCTGGACGAGCCGGTCTCCGCGCTGGACGTGTCCATCCAGGCCGGCGTGATCAACCTGCTCGACGAGCTGAAGGCCAAGATGGGCCTGTCGTACCTGTTCGTCGCGCACGACCTGTCGGTGGTGCGGCACATCGCCGACCGGGTCGCGGTCATGTACCTCGGCAAGATCGTCGAGATCGGCGACGTGGACACGGTCTTCGGCAGGCCGGAGCACCCGTACACGCAGGCGCTGCTGTCGGCGATCCCGATCCCCGACCCGGTCAAGGAGCGGCAGCGCGAGCGGATCATCCTCACCGGTGACCTGCCGAGCCCGGCCAACCCGCCGAGCGGCTGCCGCTTCCGGACGCGCTGCTTCAAGTTCGCCGCACTGCCGGAGGACAAGCGGCAGGCGTGTCTGGACGAGCACCCTCCGCGACTGCGCCGCGGCGACGACCACGAGGTGGCGTGCCACTACGCCGAGGTCCGCGAGGTCGTGTAACACCCCAAGTGAACAAGTGCGGATGTGGTGTTATGCGTCCGTGCTGGGCGAGTTGAAAAAGTTCGACGTAGTGTCCACCTGATCGACGCCCCGGTGAACAACGCGGGCGACTAGGTAAGCAGTGGAGGACTGGCGTGATGCTAGGGCGACGGCAACCAGCGTTGCTGTTTGCCGCCCTGACGGCCGGAGCACTCGTGCTCTCGGCGTGCGGTGGCGGCGGCAGCAACCCGGCGAACAACCTTCAGGGCAAGGTCAACGCCAACGACATCAACGTGAAGCCCGCGAGCGAGCTGAAGGACGGTGGTGAGTTCCGCTGGCCGGTCAGCGAGCTCTCCACCCAGTTCAACCGCAACCACCTCAACGGCACCCTCGCCGACAACGCGCGCATCGTGAACGCGTTGATGCCCACGATGTTCAACGCGGACTCGCAGGGTCAGTTCAGCGAGAACAAGAACTACGTCGAGTCCGGCAAGCTGGTCTCCACCGAGCCCCAGGTGGTGGAGTACAAGCTGAACCCGAAGGCGGTCTGGAGCGACGGCACCCCGTTGTCGTGGAAGGACTTCGAGGCGCAGTTCAAGGCGATGAACGGGACCAACCCGGCGTTCGTCGGAGCCACCACGACCGGCTACGAGGACATCGAGAAGGTCGAGCGGGGCGCGAACGACCAGGAAGTCAAGGTCACCTTCAAGAAGAAGTTCGGTGACTGGCGGACCCTGTTCACGCTGCTGTACCCGGCGTCGACGAACAGCGACCCGAAGGTGTTCAACGACGGCTGGAAGGACAAGCCGCAGGTCACCGCGGGTCCGTTCAAGTTCGACTCGATCGACCGCGGCGCCAAGATCATCACCCTGGTGCCCAACGACAAGTGGTGGGGCGAGAAGCCGAAGCTGTCGAAGATCATCTTCCGGCAGATCAACATCGACTCGCAGGCGCAGTCGTTCGCGGCCGGTGACATCGACTACATCGACATCGGCCCGAGCGTGAGCACCTTCCAGCAGGTTCAGCCGGTGCAGGGCGCGGCGATCCGCAAGGCGCTGGCCCCGGACTTCCGGCACATCACGTTCAACGGCGCCAAGGGCTCCATCCTGGAGGACCCGAAGCTGCGCCTGGCGATCCAGAAGGCCGTCGACCGGACCACGATCGCCAAGTCGCAGGTCGGCGCGATCATCCCGGACGCCAAGCCGCTGAACAACCACATCTTCGTCGAGGGCCTGAAGGACTACAAGGACCAGGCGCAGCTGGTGGCGTACAACAAGGACCAGGCGGCCAAGGAGCTCGACGAGCTCGGCTGGAAGCTCGAGGGCGCGACCCGCAAGAAGGACGGCAAGGAACTCGCCATCCGCAACGTGATCCCGACCGCCGTCGAGGTCAGCGCGAACGAGGCCAAGCAGGTGCAGCAGATGCTCGCCGCGGTCGGCGTCAAGGTGGACATCCAGACCGTGCCGTCCGAGCTGTTCTTCAAGGAGTACGTGAACAAGAGCAACTTCGACATCACGCACTTCTCCTGGCTCGGCACGCCCGCCCCGACCAGCTCCAAGAACTCGATCTACGGGTACGACGCGAACGCGGTCAAGCAGAACTACGGCCGCATCGGCAACGAGACCACCAACAAGCTCCTGGCGGACGCCCGGGCCGAGCTCGACGACGCCAAGCGCGCCGAGCTGGCCAACAAGGCCGACGAGGAGATCTGGAAGTCCGGTCACTCGCTGCTGCTCTACCAGCGTCCCAACGCGGTCGGTGTCAAGGCCAACCTCGCCAACTACGGCGCGTTCGGCTTCGCCACCATCGAGTACGAGAAGATCGGCTACCTGAAGTAAGTCGGTATTTCGGGAAGGGCCCGCGAGTTCCGCTCGCGGGCCCTTTTCCGCTTCACAGTCAGGATTTCCGGTGAACACGAACCCGTCGCCGCTCCGCGTCCGCGCCTTCCGGCACGGCCTGGTGACCACGGTGCTGGTGTTGTCGGTGTGCGGCGCCATCGCCACGGTGTCGCTGCTCTCGTACAACTCGGCGCAGTCGCGGATGACCAGCCTCAGCGCCCGCGCGGTCGGTGAGATCACCGCGGTGCGGGAGTACGTGGTCGACGTGCGCTGGCCGCTGCCGAACGGCACGCAGGTCACCGCGCCGGTGGAACTCGCCGTGACGCCCCCGCCCGCGGGCATGCGCACCGAAGTCGCTTACGAGCCCGCGAATCCGCGGCACGCGGCGATCCCTGGCGCGGTCCTGCTCGCCGAGCTCGACCGTGCGGCGAGCGGACTGTCCTTCAGCGCTGTCATCGCGTTCGCCGCTCTCGCTGTGTTCCTCGGCTTCACCTTCTCGCGCGCACGCCTCACCAGGCGGCCAACCCGCAAGGTCGTGATCCGTCGCGTCCGTGTCCAAAAAGGACTGATCGCCAGATCGTGGCTGGAGACGGAATCCGGCCCTCAGCGTTGGATTCCCGTCTACTACGACCCCGTCCTGGTCGGCATGCCCGCGCCGGTCGAGGTCTCCGTGCACGGCGACCCGCGCACCGACCGCCTGCTCGCCGTGGACTACGAGGGCACGGTGTTGTACTCCTCCGGTGCCACCGCCCGCACGGAGCCGCAGGGCCGCCGCACCGACAACCCGGTCCGCCCCGGTGAGGACATCGCGGAGCGCACGGCGGCGTCCAGCAGCGCGCTGCGCCAGTTCCGCGCGGACGCGGCGCTCATCATGCCCGCGCCGCTGGTCGGCCTGTTCTGGGCGTACCTGGACGCGGGCGGCTTCCCGGTCTGGTTCGGCGCCACGCTCGTCACCGCGGCGATCGCGCTGTGGTGGGCCGCTGTCCGCGGCTCCGACCCGTCCTAGGGGCCCTAGTCCTCCGGCAGCACGTCCAGCCAGCCGCCCGATCGCCAGTACTCCCCCTCGCCGCGGGTCAGCAGACCTTCGTCGATGAGGTAGCGCCGCACAGCGACGTAGTCCGCCGTGCCGCCCTCGCACCACGCGCGCACGATGACGTTCACTTCCTTCTCCGGGTACCGCACACCCGGTTCGAAGGACTGCACCAGGTGCTCCAAGAGCACGCGCCGCCGTCCGCGCTGGGCGGGCATCCCGACGAGCCGCCCGTCCTTGACGAAGGTGCGCAGCAGCGCCTCCGTCCTGGGGTCAGAGTCGCCGTAGCCGTGGTCGTCGGCCTGTTCCCCGGGTGCCGCCGCCTTCGCCAGCTCGGTCAGCACCTCGGCGCGCAGCCGGTACCCCGGTCCCACCAGGCCGCCGTCCTCCAGCTTCCGGAGGGCCTTGCCGACGGCTTTGGCGTCCAGCCCGGTCGCCTCGGTCAGCTCGGCGATCGAGGTCGCGCCCAGTACGAGCGCGGCGACGACGCGCAGCCTCTCGGGGCTGGCCAGCAGCCCCACCACAGTCTCGGGAGTCACGCTCCGCAACCTAGCGCGCCCGAGCCAGGCGAGCAGCTGTTTACTCTCTGCGACCGGCACTGACCGTTACGTGGGTTTTCGCGCTCCAACCCGGTGGATTTACCCCCGCCGGGCTATCGAGCCCGCCGCCCGAGGCCCGAAGATCGGCCGCATTGGGGCTCGCCTGTAGGCGTGCGTGCCCCTCCGATCGGCCAGGGAAGCAGGGAGGTCGACCGTGCACCGTAGTTGGTTCCGGACGAAGTTGGTCGAGAAGCGAGAGCAGGTCACGAGCAAGGTCAAGGAGGGCGTCAAGCAGCGGGCGAAGTCACTCGTCCCGACCCAGCTCACGAAGAAGCCCGCGTCGATGGACAAGTGCATGGTCTGCGGGAAGTCACTGAAGCGCTCGACGGCGATCTCCGGGGACGGCCGCGTCTGCTCCCCCGCCTGCGCCCATGCCTGGGTCCGTGACCTGAAGTAGCACGGCACAAGCAAAAGATCCCCCGGCCAGTGGCCGGGGGATCTTTCGAAGTGGTAGCGGGGACAGGATTTGAACCTGCGACCTCTGGATTATGAGCCCAGCGAGCTACCGAACTGCTCCACCCCGCGTCGTTGTCTAAACCTTAGCCCACCCGAGTCCCGCTATGCAAATCAGTTCCCTTTTTTCGCGGTTTCGGCTGGTTGCGTGGGTGTCGGCTTGACCTGGGGCCCCTTGCGCGTGCCGAGGGCCTGCCGGGCGGGCACGGGATGAAACCCGGCCCCCGCGATGAGCGTATGGCACGCGCACCCCAGGTAAGCCGACCTCGGCCGCCGGTCCCAGCGGGGTTGGTTGGGTGGTCTTCAAGTACCCCCTACCCCCGCCAATTCCATCTCTAACGACACCAAACCCTGCCCTAAGTGGGGGTTTGGTGTCGTTAGAGACCTCTGGGACGGGGGTACGCAGTACTTGAAGACCACCCAACCCCAGTCAAGGCTGGAACCCGGGCCCAATGGCCGAAGGCCGAAGGCCCTTGCGTGCGCGAAGCGGACGCGCCCACCCACCATGCTCGTGAGCTGGAACACAACAACGCTGGAGAGGTGCGGAGCCCGCACCGTGGGGGCTCCGGGGGGCTCGGCCCCCCGTGGCGCAAATGCGAACAATCCCCGTCCGCGCTTTCTGCGGACGGGGATTGCCTAATTGGTAGCGGGGACAGGATTTGAACCTGCGACCTCTGGATTATGAGCCCAGCGAGCTACCGAACTGCTCCACCCCGCGTTGTTGAGATAACCCTAGCCGGTGGCGTCCTCCGATTGCAAATCGGGTGACGCCACCGGCTGGAGCACTACTTCTGGTTGAAGCGCTTGGCCGCCTCTTCCAGGTCCTTCTGGGCCTGGCCGATGGCGGCGAAGTCGCCGGTCTGGGTGGCGGCGCGGAGGCGGTTGAGGGCGGCTCCGATGTCCTGGATCGCCTTGGCCTGTTCCGCGGTGATCTGCTGGCCTCCGCCGCCGGGCGGCGGGGTGCCACCCGGGTTCTCCCCGGGCGGCGGGGTGCCGCCGGGGTTGGGCTGCGTGGTGCCGTCACCGGCGCCTCGGCCGAAGACCTCTTCCAGTGCGCCCGCGAGCGTCTCGGAGAACCCGACCTTGCCGCCGAAGCCGACCAGCACCCTGGCCAGCTGCGGGAAGGCGTTGTTGTCCTTGCGCTGGATGTAGATGGGCTCCACGTAGAGGAGCCCGCCCGCCACCGGCAGTGTCAGCAGGTTGCCGTTGACCGCGGTGGCCTGGGGGTTCTGGAACAGCGTCCGGGCCTCGGTGACCTTGGAGGCCGAGAAGAACTGGTTCTGCATCTGCCCCGGACCCATGGTCTGGGTGGTCGTGGGCAGCTGGAGGACCGTCATCTTCCCGTAGTCGGCCGGGTCGGAGGAGGCCGACACCCATGCGGAGAGGAACTCCCGGCGGAGACCGGTGAGCGCGCTCGTGAGCTGGAAGGTCGGCTTGTCCTGGCCGGGCGCCTGGGCGATCACGTAGTACGGCGGGAGCTTGCCGCCCTGCGTGGTCTGCTGGGTGGGCGCGCCGGGCTGCTGCTGCTGGGGCTGCTGCTGGACGTTGGGCTGCTGCTCGTCGGTCGGGTCGTCCGGGACGTCCCAGAACTCGTTCTGCAAGTAGAAGGCGTCCGGCCGGTTCACGTGGTACTTGGCCAGCAGTTCGCGCTGGACCTTGAACAGGTCCTCCGGGTAGCGGAAGTGCTCGCGCAGCGACATCGGGATGTCAGCGGAGGGCTTCACGACGCCGGGGAAGACCTTGGACCAGGTCTTGAGCACCGGGTCCTTCTCGTCGATCGCGTAGAGCGTCACCGAGCCGTCATAGGCGTCGACCGTGGCCTTGACGGAGTTGCGGATGTAGCTGAACATCTGCGCGGGCTGGCGGACCCCCTGCGAGGTCTGCGTCGCCTGGCTCAGCTGCGTCCGGTGCGCGTACGGGTAGTTCTCCAGCGTCGTGTAGCCGTCGACGATCCACTTGACCTTGCCGTCGATCACCGCCGGGTACGGGTCGCTGTCCAGCGTCAGCCACGGCGCGGTCATCTTCACCCGGGACTTCGGGTCCCGGTTGTAGAGGATCTTCGACTCGGCGCCGATGGAGCCGGAGAACAGGATGTTGCGCTCGCCGTAGGCGGCGGAGAACACCAGGCGGTTGAACAGGTTCCCGAGCGAGACACCACCGGCGCCGGTGTAGCGGTAGGCGGCGGTGTCGGTGTCGTACTCCCGGTCCTTGCCCGCGTCCTGGCCGCCGACGATGGCGTAGTCGGTGGCCAGCTCGCCGTAGTAGATCCGCGGCTGTTGGACCTTGATGTCACCCTGGCCGCTGGTGTCGCTGACCGTGTAGACGGGGTAGCCGCCCTGGCCGCTGGTGTCCTGCAGCGCGGAGTTCACGGTGTTGGCGGGCGCGGCGACGAAACCGTTGCCGTGCGTGTACACCAGGTGCCGGTTGATCCAGTTCTGCTGGTTCTCGGCGAGGTTCTTCGGGTCGATCTCGCGGACCGCGACGATGTAGTCGCGCAGCTGTCCGTTGACCTTGTAGCGGTCCACGTCGAGCTTGTCGCCGAAGCCGTAGAAGTTCTTCCGCTGCTGCTGCTGGGTGAAGGTGCGGGCGAGCACGTTCGGGTCGAGCAGCCGCACGTTGGAGATCGTGCCCTGGTTGTTGGCGTTGCTGCGGATCTCCTGCGGGGTGGACTCGGAGCGGCCCGGGTACTCGGTGAAGGTCACCTTGTCCGGGGTCAGCCCGTAGGCGTCCCTTGTGGCCCCGATCGCGCGCTCGATGGACTGCGTTTCCTTCTGGATCGCGTTGGGGCGCACGGAGAACTGCTCCAGCAGCGCGGGCCACGCAGCGCCGACGAGCAGGCTGGAGAGCACCAGCAGCACGGTGGCGATGGCGGGGATCTTCAGGTCGCGCAGGAACGCCGCGGCGAAGAAGGCCACCGCGCAGAAGATCGCGATGATGGAGAGGATGAGCTTCGCCGGGAGCACCGCGTGCAGGTCGGTGTAGGTCGCTCCGAAGAAGTTCGAGTTCCGGTTGGAGAACATCAGCTCGTAGCGGTCGAAGAAGTACGAGGCCGCGTAGAGCAGGACGAACAGACCGGCGAGCACGGCGAGCTGGATCCGCGCGGGCGCGGAGAGCTGGCCGCCGCGACCGGCCAGCCGGATGCCGCCGAAGATGTAGTGGGTGACCAGCGCGCCGACGAAGGACGCCGCGATGACCACGAAGCCCCAGGAGATGAGCCAGGTGTAGAACGGCAGGTCGAAGGCGTAGAAGCCGATGTCGATGCCGAACTCCGGGTCGGCGATGCCGAAGCGCTCCCCGTTGAGGAACTTCTGCACGATCTCCCAGTCGGCGGAGGCCGCGACGCCCGCCGCGATGAACGCGACCACCGGGATCGCGAACCCGACGAGGCGCAGCCGCTGGATGATCGCCGAGCGGTACTTGGACACCGGGTCGTCCGGCCCGCTGACCGGGACGAAGACCGGCCGGGCGCGGTAGGCGATGGCCAGGTTCAGCATCAGCAGACCCGCGACCACCAGACCCATCGCCGCGAACAGGCCGATCTGGGTGAACAGCACGGTGTTGAACACCGAGCGGTATCCCACCTCGCCGAACCACAACCAGTTCACATAGGTGCCGAGCAGGCGGGACGCGGCCACGACCACTGCCAGCAGCACCGCGCCGATGATGAGCAGGATCCGGCTGCGCTTGGACAGCTTCGGTATTCCGACCGGGGGCCGCATGGCCACGTGGCACGCTCCTAGGAGAGGTTTCCTCAGGCGACGGGAGCACGTGAGCGCGACGGTTCGACGACGCGGACAGGCGTCCCGATATGTCCAACTCTACGAGGCCCCTTCCGGGTTCCCGTGGCGGGCTTCACATGGGGGGATGAAAACATGCTCGTATGGGATCCCCATCCGAATCCGGAAGCTCCTCCACACCCTTCTCCTCGGCACTGCCCGCGGCGGTCCGCGAGGTCGAGGACTTCGTCGCCTCCGCGGGCTGGGACCAGCCGCCGCAGCTGTTCGCCCTGGTGCCGACGGCCGAGCTGGTCGAGCGGGAGCCGGGGCTGGCCGAGCGCATCGACCCGGAGGCGATGCTGACCCCGATCGCCCAGGACTCGCTGCCCGACGACGACCTCGGGATGACCCTGGCCAGGATCGTGTGGCCGGACGCGGTCGCGGGCTGCGTGCTGACGCAGGAGATCCTGATGCTCCCGCCGGAGGCCGAGGCCGAGCTGCCGGACGAGGAGGCTGATCCGGCCGCCGCGGAGAAGTTCATCGCCGAGCACCCGCTGCGCCGCGAGGCCCGGCTGGTCGCGGGCGTGGTGCGCGGTGCGGAGAACGGCGTCTGCCTGCTGCGGTTGAAGGGTGACGGCACCGAGGGGTCGGCCGACGAGCTGATCGAGCACCCCGATCTCGCGCCGAACCTGGTCGAGGCGCTGCACTCGACCTTCCAGCACGGCGGGGAAGCGCGGTAGTCCGGAGAGCGAGCCGCCCTCCGGTTCAGCAGCCGGGGGTCGGCTTACCCTCCTGCATCGCCTGGAGCGCGTCCACGGCGCCCGCCAGGGTCTCCACCCGGATCAGGCGCAGCCCCTCCGGCGCGCGCTGCCGGGCTTCGACGCAGTTCTCCGCCGGAGTCAGGAACACGGTCGCGCCCTGTTCCTTCGCCGCCCGCATCTTGAACGGGATGCCGCCGATGGCGCCGACCTTGCCGTCGATGTCGATCTCGCCGGTGCCCGCCACCGAGGCGCCGCCGTTGAGCTTGCCCGGCGTCAGTTTGTCCACAATGGCCAGTGCGAACATCAGCCCGGCCGACGGACCGCCGACCTCCTTGAGGCTGATCTTGATCTGGAAGTCCGGCGAGGGGCGGTCGGCCGGGGTGATGCCGAGGAAGCCGTAGGTCGGGCGGTCCGGCCCCTTCTCCGGGCGTTCGCCGAGGGTCACCTGCGACGTGGTCTCGGCGCCCTCGCTGCGCTGATAGCGAACAGCGACCTGGTCGCCGGGCTTGGTCCGCAGCAGTGCGGCGCGCACCTGCTCGGCGGTGGCGACGGGCTGGCCGTTGATCGCGACGATGCGGTCGCCCGGGTTGATCACCTTGGCCGACGGGCCGTCCGCGGTGACGGAGGTGACGACCACCTTGTCCGGGTACTTCAGGTACCGCAGCGCGGCCACCTCGGCGTTGGTCTGGGAGATCTGGAACGCCCTGGTGTTCTCGGCGTCGACCTCCTGCTTGGACTTCTCCGGCGGGAACACCTCCTCGCGCGGGACCAGGGCGAACCTGCCGCCCGCCCACAGCCCGAGTGCGCCGAAGACGGTCACGCCGTCGGTCACGCCGACCGTGGTCATGGTGAGGTGGCCGCCGAAGTCCGAGGACTCGTGCCCGGACAGCTCGACGACGGGAACCCCGCCGACCTTGCTGAGGGTGTCGTAGGTCGGTCCGGGGCCGAGCGCCACGTACGGCACCCGCACGAAGCCTCCCGTCAGGCCGAGCGCGAGCACGAGCAGGACGCTCAGCAACAGGGTCCAGGTACGGCGGGTCACAAGCGGACAGGGTACGGGTCGGGCCACCCCGCGACCGGGTGCGGCACCCGCGTGCCGCGTACCGTGGAACTCATGAGCGATCTGCCCTTCGGGTTCAGCGGCTCCGATCCGGACAAGGACCCGGAGCGCAAGGGAAAGGACGACCAGGGGCCCCAGGAGCACAACCAGGGGTTCGGGTTCGCGCAGGGCATGCCACCGGGATTCGTCCCGCCGGGCGGCCAGAACCCCTTCGGTGCCGGCGGTTTCGACATGAACCAGCTCGGTCAGATGCTCAGCCAGCTGGGCCAGGTGCTCAGCCAGGCGAGCACGTCGAGCGGCCCCGTCAACTACGACCTCGCCAAGCAGCTGGCCATGCAGCAGCTCGGCGGCTCCGGCGGCACGAACCGGCCGACCGCGCAGCAGGAGAGCGCGGTCGCCGACGCGGTGCGGCTGGCCGAGCTGTGGCTGGACCCCGCGACGGCGCTGCCCGCGGGCGCG
Organism: Allokutzneria sp. A3M-2-11 16; assembly: GCF_024213555.1. GTDB lineage: Bacteria > Actinomycetota > Actinomycetes > Mycobacteriales > Pseudonocardiaceae > Allokutzneria. The sequence continues at coordinate 910,901 of NZ_JANAVO010000001.1, forward strand.
CGCAAGGTGGTGGCGTGGTCGGCCGGTGACTGGGTCGAGGGCACCCTGCCGAGCTGGCAGCGGCTGTGCGACCCGGTCGCGCGGCAGATGTCCGGCGCGTGGGTGGACGCGATGCCGGAGGAGGCCAAGCAGGCCGCCGGGCCGCTGCTGTCCATGGTCGGCCAGATGGGCGGCCTGGCGTTCGGCTCGCAGCTGGGCGGCAGCCTCGCGCAGCTCGGTTCCGAGGTGCTGGCCTCGACCGAGGTCGGCCTGCCGCTGGGCCCCGAGGGCGTGGCCGCGCTGCTGCCCGCGAACGTGGAGAAGTTCACCGAGGGCCTCGGCAGACCGGCCAGCGAGGTGCTGGTGTTCCTCGCCGCGCGCGAGGCGGCGCACCACCGGCTGTTCACGCACGTGCCGTGGCTGCGCCAGCGCCTGATGAGCACGGTCGAGGAGTTCGCCAAGGGCATCAAGGTCGACACGGCCGCGCTGGAGAACCTGGCCGGGCAGATCGATCCGGCCAACCCGCAGGCGCTGGAGGAGGTCATGTCCTCCGGCATGCTCCAGCCGCAGAACACCCCGGAGCAGCAGGCCGCGCTCGCCCGCCTGGAAACCCTGCTCGCGCTGGTCGAGGGTTGGGTGGACGTGGTGGTCGCGGAGGCGGTCGGCGACCGGTTGCCCGGTGCCGAGGCGCTGCGCGAGACGTTGCGCCGCAGGCGCGCCAGCGGCGGCCCGGCGGAGCAGACCTTCGCCACCCTGGTCGGCCTCGAGCTGCGACCGAGGCGGCTGCGCGCGGCGGCCGGGCTGTGGCGGCTGATGACGGACAAGCACGGGGTCACCGGCCGCGACTCGGTCTGGGACCACCCCGACTTCATCCCCACCTCCGCGGATCTCGACGACCCGCTGGAGTTCGCCGAGCGCTGGGGCGAGTCCTCGCTCGACCCGATCGCCGAGCTCAAGCGCACCGAGGGCGAGGCCCCCGAGGAGGGCACCAGCTGAGAGTCCCCGTTGCCCCCTCGATCGGCGGTTGACCGCACCGATCGAGGGGGACGAGGCTGTTTTCGCCGCCGCGACAACGATGTCAGCCTCGGGAGACTCCACTGTGGACAGACGAACGGTGCTGCGCGGGATGGCGGCGGCCCCCGTTGCGGGCGCGCTGACGGGGAGCGCCCCGAAGCGGCGCGTCCGGCTCGGCGTCAACTACGTGCCCAGCCGGAACTGGTGGTTCAGCTGGTCGGACTGGGACCGCCGCTCGCTGGCCGGGGACCTCGCCGACATCGCCGGACTCGGCATGGACCACATCCGGATCATGTGCGTCTGGCCGGACTTCCAGCCCAACACCGGGCACGTGCGCGGCGAGATGCTGGACCGGCTGGCCGAGCTGCTCGACCTGGCGGACGCGTTCCGGTTGGACGTCGAGGTCACCGTGTTCAACGGCGCGCTGAGCGGATTCCTCTTCGTACCACCGTGGTTGCTGGACAACGGCACCGGCAGGGCCAGGAACATGTTCACCGATCCGGGCGCGCTCGCCGCCCAGCATGCGCTGCTGGAGGCCATCGCCGCGCGGATCGGCGGCCACCGCCGGTTCCTCGGCTTCGACCTGTCCAACGAGGTGAACTGGTTCGCCCAGCCGCTGGGCATGACCATCACCCCGGAACAGGGCGACGCCTGGCACACCGCGCTGTTCGCCACCTGCGAACGCGTGGCGCCCGGCCGCCTGCACGTGTCCGGGATCGACCACTACCCCTGGCTGAACAACGCCTACTTCACCCGCGAGGGCCTGGCCACCAGTGGCACCGCGACCGCGTGCCACACGTGGGCGGGCTGGACCAACGTGATCCAGCGGTACGGGCCGCTCTCCACCCCCTCCCTGCACTACTCCGAGTACTTCGTCGAACTGCTCAAGGCCTTCCACACCGACCCGCGCCGCCAGGTGTGGATCGAGGAGACCGGGGTGTCCACGAAGTGGATGGACGCGGCGCTGATCCCGGAGTGGACCGAGCGCTCCATCAGGAACATGGCGAGCTGCGGCGAGCTGTTCGGGATCACCTGGTGGTGCTCGCACGACCTCAACCCGAAGCTGTCCGGCTTCAACCCGCTGGAGTACGACCTCGGCCTGGTCGACGCCCGCGGTGCCCGCAAGCCGATCGGCTCCGTCGTTGCCCGCCTCGCGGGCGAGTTCGACCGCCACCCGCCCCAGGTCCTGCCCCGCCCGGTCGCGCTGGTCCTGCCGGACGGCGCGATTCCGGACCTGTCCTTCCTCGTGGCCTGGGCGAAGCTGGTGGACCAGGGCCTGCGGCCGGCGATCGTCCGGCAGGGCCGCAGCACCGACGCCCGGTACCTCGCGGCCCGCCGGATCGAACGGCTGGTGCGGCTGTAGCCCCTGGTCCCCCGCCCTCAGTCCTCCACCTCAGTCCTCCGCCTCGATCCCCCATCCCGCTGCGGCCGACAGCCCCTCCAGGTAGCCGACCGCGCGTTCGGTACGCGGGTAGTTGTGCACCCACTCCCAGAACCGCGGCCCGTGGCCGGGCACGAGCAGGTGGGTCAGCTCGTGCACCAGCACGTAGTCGAGCACCCAGGGCGGAACGTCCCGGAGCCGCTCGCTGATCCTGATGGTGCGGTCGCTGGGCGTGCAGGACGCCCAGCGGGTGCGCATCGGCGGCACCCACCGCACGCTCGCCGGGTGCGCCTTCCCGCCCAGGTAGCGGGCGGAGAGGCTGGCGCAGCGCAGCAGCAGCGCCTCGTCGGACTGCCGCGCTGGCGAGCGCCGCTTGGTCTCACTGCGCTGGAGCCTGGCCAGCATCTCGGCCACCCAGTGTTCTTCCTCCGACCTGCTCATCCTCGCCGGGATGAGCACGATGACCTTGTCCCCGTCTCGGTACGCGGTGACCGTGCGCCGTCGTCGCGTGCTTCGACGGACTTCAACTTCCGCCTGTGTCACGAGGAGAACGCTACGACGAGGCACCGACAGCGTGCTCCCCTTTGTCCACACCTTCGTCGGCGCAATCACACGTTGGACGTGTCATGCGCGCATCTACATAGATGCACAGGTAGCGTGACGCCGAGTCGCGAGCACGGACGGTGAGACGTGCTCACGGTGCTCCCGTCTCACCGCGGGGGCCGTTCGAGCAAGGGAGGAAGCCGTGGCGGAGTCGTACAACGGCTACTGCGTCAAGTGCCGCGAAAAGCGGGACTTCCAGGGCGAAGTGGAAGAAAAGAACGGCCGGAGGATGGCCAAGGGCCTCTGTCCGACGTGCGGTACCAAGATGACCCGGATCCTCGGCAAGGCGTCATAGCGCGGGTTTCCCTGGAGGTGGCCTTGGGGTCCACGCGACCCGGAGGCCACTCTCCGTAATCGCCTCCACACGTGCCACGGGCCGTCAAGCCCCACCCACAACCTGTGGATAACTCCGCGACCCTGTGGACAACTGCTTTGCCGGATTCGCCGGGCGGTGTCAACGTCGGGGCATGACACCCACGACCACGGCGACATCCGGAACACCGGCTCTGCCGAGGCCCCTGCCCCGGCGCCCCCGCCTGCTCCCGGGCCTGCCCGTCCTCTGGCGCGGGGACGGCACCGTGCAGATCGGCCTCGACCCGCGGTACGCCGTGGTGGTCGACCGCCTCTCCCCCGACATGGTCCGCGTGCTGCGCGAGCTCGACGGCAGGCACACCCTCGACCGCCTGCTCGACCTCGGTGCCCAGGACGGCAGTGCCGAGACCCGTTCCGAGCTGGCCGGGCTGCTGAGCGCGCTGGACGGGGCGGGCGTGCTGGACCGGGACTCCACCGGCTCCCCCTGCGCCCCACAGCGGGAGCCGCCACCGGGGCTGATCGCCGACGCGGGCATCTGGGCGTTGCGCACCGGTCGCGCGTGCGCGGACATCCTGGCCGAACGCGGCAGGACCACCGTGCACGTGCACGGCTCGGGCCGGGTCGCCGACGCGCTGGCGGCCATACTGCGGTCGGCCGGATTGGGCACGGTGCGCCGCATCGCGAAGCGGTCCCGTTCCATTCCGGACTTCGCGGTGCTCATCGGCTCGGTGGTGCAGGACCACCCGCTGCGGACGACGCTGATGGCCGACGGCGTCCCGCACCTGGCCGTCGAACTGCACGAGGTCAGCGCGCACATCGGGCCGTTCGTCGTTCCCGGCCGGACGAGCTGCCTGACCTGCGTCGACCTCCGCCGCAGCGAGCGAGATCCGGCGTGGGGCGTGGTGTCCAGCCAGCTGGGCACCCTGTCCCCACCGGACGAGTTGATCTGCGCGCACGGTGCGGCCGTGGTCGCCGCGGGACAGCTGTTGCTGATGCTGTCGCACTCCGGCGGTGCGGCCGGTCTGCCGCCGACGTGGAACGGGTCACTCGAACTGGATCCGGTGCGGGGCAAGGTTTTCCAGCGTGCACTACCGCCACGGCAGGGCTGCGCCTGTGGCGGCGCGGAAGGGGGGTCTGCTTATATGTAGGCAACCAACTCAGCCCCGGCCGGGCCACCGGGACGCGCGCCTGCCGAGCCTGGGAAACGGCTGCGTCGGGCGGTCCTCTCAGGAGAGAATCGACCAGTGACAGAGATCCCGCGCCGAGCCGTGCACCGCACCGCGAAACTCGCCAGCCTGCCGCTAGGTGCCGCGGGGCGGGTCGCCGCCGGGTGGGGCAAGCGACTGGTGGGGCGGAGCTCCGACGAGGTCAGCGCCGAGTTCTCGGCGAAGACGGCCGAGCAGGTGTTCGCCGTCCTCGGCCAGCTCAAGGGCGGGGCGATGAAGTTCGGCCAGGCCCTGAGCGTGTTCGAGGCCGCGGTCCCGGAAGAGATGGCCGCTCCCTATCGCGAGGCGCTCACCAAACTGCAGTCCGCCGCGCCCGCGCTCCCGGCGAAGACGGTGCACCGGGTGCTCGCCGAGCAGCTCGGCCGGTCGTGGGAGAAGCGCTTCGCGTCCTTCGACGACGTGCCCGCGGCCGCCGCGAGCATCGGCCAGGTGCACCGGGCGGAGTGGCACGACGGCCGCGTGGTCGCGGTGAAGGTGCAGTACCCCGGCGCGGACGAGGCGCTGCTCGCCGATCTCCGCCAGCTGGAGCGGTTCTCGCGGCTCTTCCGGGCGCTGATCCCCGGCCTGGAGGTGAAGCCGCTGCTCGCCGAGCTGCGCGAGCGGATGGTCGAAGAGCTGGACTACCGCATCGAGGCCGACAACCAGCGGGCCTTCGCCAAGGGCTTCCACGACGACGAGCACATCGTGGTGCCCAGGGTGGTGGCGAGCGCGCCCAAGGTGATGGTCTCGGAGTGGGTCGAGGGCACCCCGCTGTCGGCGACGATCAAGGACGGCACGCGGGCGGAGCGGGACGCGGCGGGGCACCTGCTGTCGCTGTTCCACTTCTCCGCACCGGAGCGGACCGGGCTGCTGCACGCGGACCCGCACCCCGGCAACTTCATGACGCTGCCGGACGGCAGGCTGTGCGTGATCGACTTCGGCGCCGTCGCCCGGCTGCCGGAGGGACTGCCGCACAACCTGGGCGTGCTCAGCAGGCTGGCGCTGGAGGGGCGGTCAGAAGACCTGGTGGAGCTGTTGCGCCGGGACCGCTTCCTCGGCCAGGACACCGACCTGGACCCGCAGGACGTGCTCGACTACTTCGCGCCGTTCGTCGAGCCCATGGGGGCCGAGCGGTTCCGCTTCACCAGGAGCTGGTTGCAGGGCCAGGCGGAGCGGATCAGCAACCTGCGCGGCGCGGACTTCCGCACCGGGCGGTTCCTGAACCTGCCGCCGAACTACCTGCTGATCCACCGGGTGACGATGGGCTCCATCGGCATCCTGTGCCAGCTGGACGCCGAGGTGGCCGCGCGCGAGATCGTGCTGCGCTGGCAGCCGGGGTTCGCCACGGAGGACTGAGCCGCACGGGAACGGGCGGGGTCACCACCACTCGCTGGGCAGCTTGCTCTCGATATCGCGCACGTGCGCCCTGGCGCAGGTGGGGCAGAGCCAGCGGGTGCGGCCGCTGTCGCGGTCGCTGACCCAGGCCAGCGCCGCGACCGGATCGCCGTCGGAGTCGCGGACGGTGCCGCAGCGCTGGCAGACGACGGGCTCGCTCATGGCCGATGAGGCTACGCGAGCGGCCTGCGGCCCAGGTGAACCGTGTTGGCCTGCAACCAGAACAGGTCCTCGCGGTCGGCCAGGCTGAGATCGTCGGCGGGGTCGAGCATGCGGTCCAACAGCGCCGTGTCCTCTCTCGAACACCAGCCCTCGGTGGTGTCGCGCATCCACCGGACGCGGTCGATCACGGTCGTTCGGTCGGCATCGCTGAGCGGCGCCGGGCGGTCGAAGAGGTAGCTGAACGCGGTCACGTCGACGAGGCCGACGTCGCGGAGCACGCGGCTCCAGCCCACGGTCAACGGGACCGACCCGGCCATGTCGGCGCGCATCGCCTTGAACCACTTGGTGTTCGCCACGTCCAGCCGCTGCTGCAGGCCCGGTTCGCCGACCCCGATGTCGTTGACGAGGAAGCGCGCGGGCAGCCCGCCCTCCACCAGCGCCAATCGGCCACCGCGCGCGAGCGAGGCGGCCAGGTTGCGCACGCCCTGCCGCTCATTGGGCAGGTGGTGCACGACGTGCGACGCCCAGATGAGGTCGGCGGGCGGCAGCCGTACGGCCAGCCCCGGGTCGGCCGCGTCACCGTGCACGACGACCACCTCGACCTCGGAACCCGCCACGGCGCGGACGCTCTTCTCGGCGGCGGCGAGCAGTTCAGGAACCGCGTCGACCAGCACCACAGTGCAGCCGGGCTTGCCGGACGCGCGCAGCGCCTCGGTGAACGAGGTCGCCCAGCCACCTGAGCCGGAGCCCATGTCGATCACCGTGCGCACGCTGTCGTCGACCAGGCGCGCGGCGACCTCCGCGCGCGCCGTCGCGGTCAGCAGGTCCGCTCGGCGCAGCTCGGTGAGCCGGCTCGGCCAGTCGATGTTGTCGTGCGCGTGCGCGTGGGAACCCATGGACCGAAGGTACCGACGAGCGCGACCGAGTTCCCCTGATCAAGCCTCGCTGGAGCTCTCACGGTTTTCCGATGTTTCCGGCCGACCGGCAAGTGCCAGGGTGCCGCAACGGCGACGGGCGCCGTCCGGTGTGGACGACGCCCGTCGGTTCATGATCATTGACTTGTAGTGGATCGTGTTGGGGCGGAAGGGGTTCCGCCCCGGCACAGGATCAGAACGACGCCTTGTGGCGGTCGGCCCTGCGGCTCGCCACCGAGGCCAGCCACTGCCAGCGCTGCGCGGCGGACATGCGGCGGGCTTGTCGTTCGTGCGCGGCGGAGTGCTCCGCCTCCCGCATTCGTTGACGGGTTAGATGCTCATGCAGAAACATTTTCGAAGCCATCCTTTGGTGCAGGTCGTTGCTGGTCATCGCGTCGAAGTAGATGTGGTCGTTCATGCGGCTGCCTCCTGCTTGGCGGCGACGCCCGGGGCGCCGACGGTGGTCTCCTTGCGCGGGCGGCCACGGGGCCGCTTGCGCGCGATCACCGCGCCGCGCTCGAAGATCTCGCCGCCCCAGACACCCCAGGGCTCACGCCGCGCCAGCGCTCCGGCGAGGCACTCGGCCTGGACGGGGCACCCGACGCACAGCGTCTTCGCGCGGTCGAGGTCGGTCGGGGTCTCGGCGAACCAGAGGTCCGCGTCGCCCACCCGGCAGGGCAGGTTGCTCGCCGCGTCGAAGACATCGGCGGTTCCGCAGTCGGGCACGGACCCGACCTCGGGGAACGTTCCGCAAGGCGGAACGGTCGCGGTCAACACAGTGTTCTCCTCGGTTGTTCCTGTGTTTTTCGTGATGTTTCTTTGTGTGGAAATGACGAAGGCCGCGAACCGACTTGCGGTCCGCGGCCTTCGTGAGCCTGTGTCCTGACGGGTGTCAGGGACTTCGGTCCACTGGTACGGACGAGCAAGTGCGGACGTTCTGCCGAACATCAACGGGCTGGTCTTCACGGGCCACGTGCAGCGCGGCGGCGGGCAGACTGGTGCCCAACGGCTTCAGCGCGACTGGGGCGGTGATGGTCCACGCGCCACCCCTGGACGTCATGCCGCTGCCCTCGGGCGCGGACATGCCAATGCCCCCGGCGAAGGGGTGGTCCGCGAGCGAGAGGTTCTTGGTGTTCTTCACTGCGGCCACCTCCTTCCGAGGGCATCTGGGCCCGAGTGATCGGGCATTTTCACGTTGATGTCCGAGAGCCGGGGCTCCCGTCCTTTGCAGGCTATGTCTCGCGTGCCAGGGCGTGCAACCGAATTAATCGAGTTGGTCTTCACTCGCTCGGTTGAGTGACTCAGCGGCACTGCCCGAGCCCCCAGCGTGCACGAGATCGAGCACGTCAGAACCATACTTGTCCAGCTTCGAGGCGCCAATACCCGAGATGCCCACAAGGGCGGCGACCGTCAGCGGGCGCTGCTCCGCGATGGCCATCAGGGTCGCGTCGGTGAACACCACGTAGGCCGGGACCTTGAGCTGCTTCGCGCGGTCCGCGCGCCACAGCTTGAGCCGGTCGAGCAGGTGTTCGTCCACATCGGACGGACAGTTCGCGCACCTGCCGAGCTTGACGGCGACGCTGCCGATCAACGGCCCGGCGCACGTCCGGCACACCGGCTTGGCGGCGTCCCTGCGCAACGAGGACGCGCCCGCGATGGTGCCCTTGGCCGGAAGGGCGGCCGGGTGGTCGTCGGGAACCAGCCCGTAGAGGAAGCGACTGCGGCGGCGCGGTCTGCCGCTCCCACCCGCCGAGCGGACGAGCGCCCAGGACAGCCAGAGGTGCTCGCGGGCCCGGGTGACGCCGACGTAGAAGAGCCTGCGCTCCTCCTCCACGCCCTCGGAGCCGCCGGACCCGTCCGAGATCGCGTGCTGGATCGGCAGGGTGCCCTCGGTCAGGCCGACCAGGAACACCGCGTCCCACTCCAGGCCCTTCGCCGCGTGCAGCGAAGCGAGGGTCACGCCCTCCACGGTCGGCGGGTGCTGGGCCTCCGCGCGCAGCACGAGCTCGGCGGCGAAGCGCGGCAGGTCGGCGTCGTCGACGGCCGCGGCGAACTCCTCGGCCAGCTCGACGATGGCGAGCAGCGACTCCCACTTCTCCCGCATCGCGCCGCCGGCGGGCGGCTCGTCGGTGAGGCCGATGGTCGAGAGCAGCTTGCGCACCACGTCCGGCAGCGTGTTCGCGCCGATCTCCAGGTCGCCGTTGGTGCGCAGCACGTGCATGGCCTGGCGGACCTCGGGCCGGTGGAAGAACCGCTCCCCGCCGCGCACCTGGTACGGGATCTCGGCCTCGGTGAGCGCCTGCTCGTAGACCTCCGACTGCGCGTTGACGCGGTAGAGCACGGCGATCTCGCTGGCGGCGACCCCGGCGTCGAGCAGCTTGCGGACGCGCCGCACGACCGCCCGAGCCTCGGCGTTCTCGTCGTCGAACTCCGCGAAGTGCGGCTGCGGCCCGGCAGGCCGTTGACCGATCAGTTGCAGGCGCGAGCCGGCCGGACGGCCGCGCGCGGCGCCGATGACCTTGTTGGCCAACGCGACGACCTGCGGGGTGGAGCGGTAGTCGCGTTCGAGCCGGACCACGACCGCCTCGGGGAAGCGCTTGGAGAAGTCGAGCAGCGGGCGCGGGGAGGCGCCGGCGAAGGAGTAGATCGTCTGGTTCGCGTCGCCGACCACCGTGAGGTCGTCGCGGTTGCCGAGCCAGGCGTCGAGCACGCGCTGCTGGAGCGGCGTCACGTCCTGGTACTCGTCGACCACGAAGCAGCGGTAGCGGTCGCGGAACTCCGCGGCGATCTCGCTGTGCTCCTCCAGCGCCGCCGCCGTGTGCAGCAGCAGGTCGTCGAAGTCCAGCGACCGCGCGCGGGTCTTCAGCACCTCGTAGCCGGAGTACACGGCGGAGACCTGCTCGGCGGGGCCCGGGATCTCGCGACCGATCTTGGCGGTGGCCGTGCCGTAGTCGTCTGGGGTGATCAGCGACGCCTTGGCCCACTCGATCTCGCTCGCGAAGTCGCGGAGGGACTCGCGGTCGGTCGGCGCACCCGCCCGCTGCGCCGCCTGACCGACGAGCCGGAGCTTGCCGTCCAGCAGCTCCCACGGCGCGTCGCCGACGACCCTCGGCCAGAAGTAGCGCAGCTGGCGCAGTGCGGCGGCGTGGAAGGTCCTCGCCTGTGCGCCATGGACGCCGAGCGCGCGGAGGCGGGTGCGCATCTCGCCCGCGGCGCGCGCGGTGAAGGTGACCGCGAGGACCTGGCCCGCGGCGACGTGACCGTTGTTGACCAGGTGCGCGATGCGTCGGGTGATCGTCCGCGTCTTGCCGGTGCCCGCGCCCGCGAGCACGCAGACCGGGCCACGCGGCGCGTGCACCGCCGCCCGCTGCTCGGGATCGAGTCCTTCCGTCAGTCCGTCGCGCTCCGAGTCACCCACCGCCCCATCCTCGCAGAGGCCGCGCGCCGGACGGACGCGCGGCACGGCGAGGGTGGACGGGCCTGTTTCAGGGGTCTCGTTCGATGAGAGGCTGCCCCGGCCGCAGGCCGAAGTCGGGTTACAGCGAGGTCGTTCCTGGCAAGACGGCGGGAAGACCGCGTACCGGTGTTGTACGTGGGCTTTCCGCCGGCGCGGCCAGGGGCGGGCTCGGCCCGGCTATCGCGAACACGGGCCCCTGAAACAGGCCCTGGTTTCACAGGACGACGTTTGCCCATGCGGCGAGCATCTTGTGGGCGATCGAACTCGCGCCGGGCAGGCCGAGTCCGGGAACGGCTCCGCCCGCGGCGAAGGCGGCGCGGACCTCGTCCCGGTGCACCCACTTGGCGTGCTCGATCTCGCCCTCCGCGAGGACGAGCGGGGCGTCGCGGTCGGCGAGCGCGGAGAAGCCCACCATCAGCGAACGAGGGAACGGCCACGGCTGGCTGCCCAGGTAGCGGACGGCGCGCACGGCCACACCGACCTCTTCGCCGACCTCGCGCTCGACGCACGCCTCAAGCGACTCGCCGACCTCCACGAAGCCCGCCAGCACTGAATACCGCTCGGCGGGCCAGACCGGCTGGCGGGCGAGGAGGACGTGCGAGTCGCCGTCGTGCACGAGGCAGATCACCGCGGGATCGGTGCGCGGGTACTCCTCGTGTGCGCAACCGGTGCACTGGCGGGCCCACCCGGCGCGGATCGCCTTCGTCGGGGAGCCGCAGCGCGCGCAGAAGTTGCTGAGGTCGTGCCACGCGAGCAGGCCGACGGCGGCCGTCATCAACCCCGCGTCGGTGTCGCTGAGCAGCGCCCCGCACATGCGCAGGTCCTGCCAGTCCTCCGCGCCCGGACCGCGAACGGCCCAGTACGCGGTCTCGTCCTGCACGCCGAGGAACACCGCGCCCTCCACGGGCGCGTCACTGAGGTCGCCGGTGCTGCCGAGGTGCAGCACGTCGTCGGCGAGCCGGGTGCGGCCACGCTCGTCGATCACGACGAGCGTGGCCTCCTTCCACCCCTTGGACAACAGCTCGGCGTTGTCCCGCAACGCATCCGCTCTGTCCACTGTGGACCGAGAGAGGGCCGGGAGCCCGTCGAGCGCGAAGTCCGTCACGAGAGGACGGCACCCCCGAGCGCGCGCAGCGGGGACTCCAGGGTGGCGGCGTCGCCGACGACCACACCGGTCCACGCGGTCGGCCGGAAGAACTCGGCGGCGGCCTCGGCGATCTGCTCGGCGGTGACCTGCCGCAGCCGCTCCGGGTGCGCCCACAGCCAGTCGGCACCGAGGCCGACCGAGGCCAGCCCGGCCAGGTTGCTGGCCAGCCCCGCCTGCGAGGACACGCCGATCGACAGCGATCCCACGAGGTAGCGGCGCACAGTGTCCACTTCGGACTCGGTCGGCGGCACGAGGCACATCCGGCCGAGCTCGTAGCGCGCTTCGAGTACGGCGGGCGCGGTCACCTCACTCGCGGTGTCACCGCTGAGGATCAGCGTCGCCTTGCCCGGGGTGAACTCGAACATCGAGTGCACCGAGTAGGTGTAGCCCTTGTCCTCGCGAAGGTTCTCCACCACTCGCGAGGAGAAGAACCCGCCGAAGGCGATGTTGGCCATCTGCAGCGCGACATACCGGGGATCGGTGCGCGGAACCGCTTGCGTGCTCAGCCGGAGCTGCGACTGCACGGCACCCGGCCGGTCGACCAGGCGAAGGTCTCCCCCGGCGATGTCCGGCAGCTGCGGCATCTCCACCGCGCTGCCGTCGGAGTTCCACCCCGCGAGCACCGCGGCGATCCGGTCGACCGCCTGCTGCGGCTCGACATCGCCGACGACCACGAGCACGGAACCGCGCGGGAGCACGGCGCGGCGGTGCAGCTCGCGGACGTCCTCGACGGTGACGGCGGCCGCGGCCTCCTCGGTGGGCACCTCCCGCGTGAACGGGTGGTCGCCGTAGCGGTGCCGCTGCAACGCTTCCCGCGCGATCGTGCCGGGCTGGCTGCGCATCAGCGAGATCGAGCTGACCAGCCGCTCGCGCTCCCGGTAGACCTCCTGCTCGGGGTAGGCCGCCGCGGTCAGCAGGTCGGCCAGCACGTCCAGCTGGAGGTCCAGGCCGTCGACGAGCCCGCTCCACGACAGCGAGAGGTGCTCCGGATCGACGCCGACGCTCAGCGCCGCGCCGACCCTGGCCAGATCGCTGTCCAGTTCGACCATCGTGCGCTTGGCGGTGCCCGCGAGCAGGGTCGCCGACAGCAGCTCGGCCTGCGCGGCGTGCTCCTGCCGCTCCCCCGCGAACGGGATGTGGAGGCGGAACTCCACCATCGGCACGGTGGAGCGCTGCGCGACGATCACGCGCAAACCGTTGTCCAGCACGGTGTCCACGAGCTTGGGCTCGACGGCGGTGCTCTGCGCGACGAGGTCCGGCAGGGGGCGCGGACCGGCTTCGGTGCGGCCGATCTCGGCAGCGGTGCGGGTCACTTGTCGCCTCCAGCGGGGGTCAGGGTCAGCACGGCGCGGGAGTCGGGGCGCAGGCCCTTGGCCGCCTTCGCCACGTCGTCCGGGGTCACGGCCGCGAGCAGCTCGGGGAGTTCGCCGATCAGCTCGGCGCGGCCGAACAGCAGCTCCGCGGAGCCGTAGTTCAGCGTGCGCGAGGTCAGCCGGTCGTGCGCGCCGTGCAGCGTGGCCGCCCAGCGCGCGGTGATCCTGGCCAGCTCGTCGGCGTCGGGGCCGTGCGCGGCCAGCTTCTCCAGCTCCTCGTCGATCGCGCCGAGCACGCGCGCCTGCTCGACCTGGCCGGGGTAGATCCCCACGATCGCGAAGGTGTCCGGGTCGCGGGCGTCCAGGGAACTGCCGAGCAGCCCGCAGCGCGCGCTGATCTCGATCACCAGCTCGTCGGTGTGCACCAACCGCTGCACCAGGCGCGCCGAGTCGCCGTCGCTGAGCAGCGAGGAGAGCACCATGTAGGCCAGGTAGCCGTTCATGTCGGTGCTCGGGTCGGGCAGGCGGTAGCCCACGGTCAGGCCGGGCAGCGTGGCGTGCGGGTCGACGTGCTCCCCGCGCAGCTCGGTGGTGGGCAGCGGCTCGGAGAACGACGGCCGCGGCGGGACGGGACGCGCGGGGACGTCGCCGAAGTGCTTGTGCACCAGGTCGATCGTCGGCTTGAGCTCGAACTCGCCGGTCACCGTCAGCACCGCGTTGCCCGGAGCGTAGTAGGTGTCGAAGAACGCCGCGCAGTCGTCCAGCGTGGCCTCCTCCAGCTCGGCGAAATCGCCGTAGCCGTTGTGGGAGTTGGCGAACGTGGAGTAGAGCACCGGCGGCAGGGTGATCCACGGGAACCCGCCGTAGGGCCGGTTCAGCACGTTGAGCCGGATCTCCTCCTTGACCACGTCGACCTGGTTGCGCAGGTTCTCCTCGGTGATCTTCGGGGCGCGCATCCGGTCGGCTTCCAGGAAGAGCATCCGCTCCAGCGCCGCGGACGGCGTGACCTGGTAGTAGTCGGTGTAGTCCTGGTGCGTCGAGCCGTTGAAGGTGCCACCGGAGCCCTGGACGTGCCGGAAGTGCGCGAGCTTCTCCAGGCTCTCGCTGCCCTGGAACATCAGGTGCTCGAACAGGTGGGCAAAACCGGTCCGCCCCTCCGGCTCTGAACGAAATCCCACGTCGTAGTGCACGCTGACGCCGACGACGGGCGCTGAGGGATCCGGAGCCAGGAGCACCCGCAACCCGTTGGGCAGGGTGAACCGGTGAAGCTGGGGTTGGGCCATGGGCGCAAGCCTATGCCCGCACGGCGAGCCCGTGTCCGCCTATGCTGCAAGCGCATGGCCCGACCCGGGGACGTGCGTCTTCGGCCGATCCGATCCGGCGTGTGGAGGCCCCGTCGATGACAGAGCCAGTCGAGCCGCCCCTGGAGGACCCGACGGCGCACTACCGGGGGCGCGGCAACTCGCCTCTGGTGATCACCCTCGTGGTGGTCGGCCTGCTCGCGGGCACCCTCGGTTTCGCCGGGCTGGCGCGCACCTGGGGGTCGACGCCGGACGTCGACGAACCCGGACTGGCCGCACCTCCGGCGAGCTCGGCCGCGGGCCCCGAGGAGAAGCCGGTCGCCCGGCCGAAGTACCGGCTCTCCGACCACCCGCTGCTGGCCGACGGGCTCGGCCTCGGCCCGACCGAGTGCCAGCTGCCCGCGTTCGGCCGCTCCGAGGAGCAGTTGCACGCCTACTACACCGCGGGCCTGAAGTGCCTGGAGTCCGCGTGGAACCCGGTCTTACAAGCGGCCAACCTGCCTACGCAGCAGGCGAAACTGGACACCTCGCCGGACCTGCCCCGCAACCCCTGCGGTGAGCCGCCGAACGAGGACGAGGCGATCGCGATGTACTGCGGCGCCAACTTCACCATCTACATGCCGATCACCCGGCTGCAGCGCAACTACGGCACCGGCCGCTCCGCCGCCTCCGGCCACCTGGCCACGCTGGCGCACGAGTACGGCCACCACGTGCAGGCGGTCAGCGGCATGCTGTCGGCGGCCAACCGGCAGCAGATCGACGCGGGCGAGTCCACCCCGACCGGCCGCGAGACCTCCCGCCGCATCGAGATGCAGGCGACCTGCTTCGCGGGGATGTTCTTCGCCGCCACCTCCGGCCGCGGTTCGGTGACCAAGTCGCTGGCGGACAGCGGGGTCGCCGACTTCCGCCGGATGGACGACACCTCGGTCCAGGGCAGCACCCACGGCAAGGCCAGCAACCAGGCGACGTGGGCCAAGCGCGGGCACAAGGACAACCGCACCGCCTCCTGCAACACCTGGACCGCCCCCTCCTCCGAGGTCGGCTAGTCCCGTCCCAGCGCGGGTTCCGGCGTCTTCAAGTACGACGAACCCCCCAAGTCGATCACCGATAACCGCACCCAACCCCCTACGGCGCAGGCGCTTCGGCAAGCGACAGGCTGTTCCCGTCCGGGTCCAGCACGTCGACGTGGCGCACGCCGTTGCCGTAGGTCTCCACCGGTTCATGGGCGATGCCGTGCGCGGCGAGGCGCGCCAGGACGTCGTCGAGGCCGGTCACCCCGATCGTGATCATCGCCTGGCCCACCCGCTCGGCGCGCACCTCGCGTGCGTCCACGACGACCCACGCGCTCTCGCCGAGCTGCCACAGGTGCTCCTCGCCGATGACCTCGTCGGCCGAGCGCCCGAAGAACACCCCGAACCACTCCAGCGCTCTGGGCAGGTCGCTCACCGGCATGATGCTGTACAGGTCCACCCGGACCACCCCTCTCGGTCGCTTCCGGAGGTTGGACCGCTGCGGCGGCTGAAACTCATCGGTGGGGTTTGCTGCGGTTGGAGACGGTTTTGGACGGGGTCCGGGGTACTTGAAGACCGGGGAACCCGTGGGCGGAGTGCTAGCGGGCGGTGTCGGTGAGCAGGCGGCCGACCTGGTTGGTCAGCCGGGCGATGCCGCCGGGGGCGATCGTGGTCCAGGCCGGGCCGTTGTAGGTGGCCCGCTGCTCGATCAGGTAGCGGCCGTGGTCGGTGTCCACGAAGGCCACCGCGTGCCCGCCGCGCTTCCTGCGGTTGGCGCCGTCGCGCACCGCCGAGGTGAACTGGCCGCCGCCGACCACCCCGCTGAGCATCTCGCCGATCATGGCCGCGTCCGCCTGGCCGATCCGCCGCTCGACCAGGCGGGCCGCCAGGTCCTCGCCGTCCGCGCAGGCCGCGTCGAACACCGCGCTCGGCAGGCTCACCGAACGACCGGGGCCGCCCCGCAGCGGAGGCACCGCCGTGACGATCGTCCTGGTCAGCGCCTTGCCGAAGATCCGGGTGAGGGTGATCTTGTCCCCCTCGCCGACCGCGAGCACGCCCTCGTCGCCGACCGCCGCCGCCATGATCCGGTGGCCGGGGTCCTGGCGCAGGGTGGCGTGCAGCTCCTGGCGACTGGTGGCGAGCACGGTCAGCAGGTCGCGCAGCCGCGGCTCGATCTGGACCGGTCCCACCGGCCGCCGTCCGGTCAGGTGCGCGAAGGGCTCCGGCGGCTGGCCCAGGTTGAGTGCGCGCCAGCAGCGGTCGAACTCGTCCGCGGTGAGAGCGACCAGCGTCCTGGCCCGCGCGGGTCGGTGCGGCATCAGGCTCCTCACGTGCGGGCGGAAATAATTTTCCCCCTCCGACGCGGCGCCAGGAGCCGCGGTTCCCGCCGGGACGCGGTGGTGATCAGTTAGTGATCATGCGAGCTGCCCGGTGGCCGACCGCCGCCTGCCGTGCCCGGCGAGCAGCAGCGCGTAGATCGCCCCGGCCACCCCGGCCACCGTGCACAGCACCGCGCGCAGCCGCTGGCCGAGCCCGCTGCTCGCCTGCCCGGTGCCGACCACCTGCACCACGAGGTTCTCGGTGTTGGTCGGCAGCTTCTGCGGGACCTCGACCTCCAGCTGCTCGCCCTCGCGGCTGCCGCACGCGTCGAGCTTGGCGCGCATCGGCAGCCCGTCGACCCGGATCTCGATCCCGTCCCGGGCCTGGCTGCCGCAGGCGACCGGCGCGACCACGGTGGCGGGCACCCGCCTGGTCGGCGCGAGGTCGCCCGACGACGTGCCCGTGACCAGCGGAAGCCCCCACACGACGAGGGCGGCGCCGAGTCCGACAAGGCCGACGACGAACAGGATCAGTCCCCAGCGGACCGGGGCAGGGCGAGCGACCACACCGAGGATGCTCCCAGACTCGCCCCGGCTAGTCCTCTCCAGCCGGGGTCACCTTGCGGACGTAGAGCAGGCGATCTCCGGATTCGATGGCGTCGGCCTCCGGGGCGTCCACCCGATAGAGGTGACCGTCGCGCACCACGCCCAGCACGATGTCGGAGAGGTGCCTCGGCGATCCGCCGATCTCGTTCGACTCGACCTCGCGCTCGGAGATGGCCAGCCCGGCGTCCGGGGTGAGCAGGTCCTCGAACATCTCCACCACAGACGGCGTCGAGGTGGCCATGCCGAGCAGCCTGCCTGCGGTCTCGCTGGAGACCACCACCGAGTCGGCGCCGGACTGGCGCAGCAGGTGGACGTTCTCCGCCTCCCGCACCGCGGCCACGATCTGGGCCTTGGGCGCCAGTTCGCGGGCGGTCAGCGTGACCAGCACGGCGGTGTCGTCGCGGTTGGCCGCGACCACGATCGCCCTGGCCCTGGAGGCACCGGCCAGCCGCAGCACGTCCGACCTCGTCCCCGAACCGTGCACGGTGACCAGGCCCTGGGCGGAGGCGGCCTCCAGCGACTCGTGGTCGGTGTCGACGACGACGATCTCGGTGCTCTCGGTGCCCTCGCCGAGCAGCGCGGTGACCGCGGAGCGGCCCTTGGTGCCGTACCCGATGACGACCGTGTGGTCGCGCACCTTGGACCTCCAACTTTGGATCTTGAGAGCTTGCCGGGAGCGGTCGGTGAGCACTTCCAGGGTGGTACCGACCAGGACGATCAGGAACAGCACGCGCAGCGGGGTGATCACCAGGACGTTGATCAGCCGGGCCGACGGGGAGGCCGGGGTGATGTCGCCGTAGCCGGTGGTCGACAGCGACACGGTCGCGTAGTAGATCGAGTCGAGCAGCGAGAGCCCGTCGTCGTTGACGTCGCGGTAGCCGTCGCGGTCGAAGTAGACGATCAGCACCGTCGCGATCAGCGCCAGCGCAGCCCCGACCACCCTGCGCACGATGGCCCGGATCGGGCTCATCGTGTGCGTCGGGATCTTCAGCACGCCGACCAGGGCGTGCCCCGGCTTGACGTCCAGGTCGTCGGTGGTGCGACGAAGGCGGATCATGCCGCGCTCCCGTGGTCGAGAAGGTCGGTCCCCGCCGGGTTCCGGCGCGGACCGCCGAGGAGACCCGCCAGCCGCACGGCGTTGTGCAGCAGCAACGAGGTGCTGAGCTGTTCATCCTGCTGGGTGACGTTCCCCGGGGCGGAGGCGGCCCCGTCGAGCACCGGCAGGCCGCCGTGGGCAGGCACCCCGAACTCGCCGAGCAGGGTGGGCTCCGCGGTGCTCGGCGGCGGCGCGAACATCAGCAGCAGCTGGCAGTCCAGCTCCGCCCGGTGCGCTCCGACCAGCCGTTCCAGGTGCTCCGACCCGGCGGCGCCCGCTCCCTCGGCGAGCAGCACGAGCGTGGCGGCCGGGCGGGTGCGCCCGGTGACCGCGAGGTGCGCAGCCAGGGCCAGCCGCACGGAGGTGAGCAGCCCCTTGGCCACCGCGCCCCTGGCGATCAGCGCGCCGTCGCGCAGCGCCGGTTCGAACGGGGGGTGCGACCAGCCCTGGACGTCGTGGATGGGCGCGACGTCGTGGTGGCCGTAGATCAGGACCGTGGGGCCGTCACCGGGCCAGACGGCGTGCACGGCGGGACGGGCGGAGCCGTCGTCCCAGATCCGCGCTTCGGGCCAGCCGTCGCGGCGCAGGGCGGTCGCGAGCCAGCGCGCTGAGCGCACCAGGTCGTCGCCGTGGGCGGGGTCGGCACTGATGGAGGGGATGGTCAGCCAGTCACGCAGGTCCGCGAGGTAGGACTCGGCACGGGCCGAGACCTCCTGTGCTTCGGCGGAACCCGCGCGCGGATGGTGCGCGTCGGTCACGGAGCGGGAGGTTAGGGCATGTGAGCGGCGCGCGGGATGTGATTCCCCGCGCGCCGCGTGTCCCACCGGAGTTACCGTTCGGTAATGGGAGCGGACAAGCAGATCTCGGCCGTCGTCCTCGCGGCCTTCCTCGGCGGGATGGGCGTACTGCACTTCGTGAAGCCGGAGCCCTTCGACGCGATCGTGCCGAGCCGGTTGCCCGGCTCGGCACGAACGTGGACCCATCTCTCCGGCGTCGCCGAGCTGGGTTGCGCGGCGGCCGTCGCCGTTCCGCGCACCCGCGGGCTGGGCGGACTGCTCACCGCGGGCCTGTTCGCGGCGGTCTTCCCGGCCAACGTGAAGATGGCCTACGACTACCGGAACAAGCCCGCGAAGCAGCGGCTGATCGCCTACGCCCGTCTGCCCTTCCAGGTTCCCCTGGTGCTGTGGGCGCTGCGGGTGCGCAAACGGGCTCAGTAGTACAGAACGTCCCAGTGCGGCGGGTTCGCCTCACGGGTGTAGATGTTTCCGGCGGCCGAGACGTACTGCTCCACGCCGAAGGTGGGCGTGCGCTTGGTGAAGCTGCGCCGGATGTAGCCCTCGATGCAGTCGTTGCGCCGGAAGTCGACCTTGTAGCCGTTCCAGTGGCTGTACGTGCCGCCGCCGTGGCCGGTCTCGGTGCCACCGGTGAGGTGCAGCGCGCAGCCGCTGGCCCGCTTGAGCACGATCACCTGGTCGATCGTGCCGGAGAAGATCTGGTCGAACGAGGTGCAGTTGGGGTTGTTGCGGTCGGAGCAGTTGCCGCTGGAACCCCAGGTGATGCCCGCCGCGCGCAGCCGCGAGGTGGCGGTGGCGTGGCTGATCTTGGTGCCGCTGCGGCCCGCGACCGGGACTACGTCGCCGAGCCGGACCGCCTCGGGGGTGGTGAGTTCGCTCGCTCCGGCGGGAGCGGTCGCCGACGCCTGCGGAACGAGGGTCAGTGTGGCGCTCGCCGCGAGGACGAACGCGCCTAAGACGCGCCTGGACATGGTTCTCCTTCAGAAGTGCTCGCAGGGGGGTGGGGAGGGGAGTCAGGCGCGGCTCACCAGTAGAGAACGTCCCAGTGGTTGCTCTCGTTGGTGTAGATGTTGCCGCTGGGCGCCTTGTACTGCTCGATCCCGAAGGTCGGCGGGACGACCTTGGTGAAGGTGCGCCGGATGTAGCCCTCGACGCAGTCGTTGCGCCGGAAGTCGATCTTGTAGCCGTTCCAGTGCGAGTAGCCCGCGTGCGAGCCGTGCGCGTCCTCGGTGCCGCCGGTGGCGACGAGCGCGCACCCGCTGGCGTTGCGCAGCGTGATGATCCCGTCGATCGTCCCGGAGTTGATCTGCTCGAAGGACGTGCAGTTGGGGTTGAGGCGGTCCGAGCAGTTGCCGCTGGACCAGATGCCGATCCCGGCGGCGGTCAGCCGGGAGACCGCGGTGGCGTGGCTGAGCTTGACGCCGCTGCGATCGACGGCGGGCGGGGTGAACCCGGCGAGGCGCTGGGCCTCGGGCACGCTCGCCTCGGTGCCCGGAAGGGCGGACGCGAGTGCCGAGGGGCCGGGAAGCAGGGTGGCGGCGACGGCCGCGAGGCCGAACGCGGTGATGACCGAGCGCAGGTTCATCGACCTGACTCCTTCACGTGTTGACGCCCGACCTGCGAGGCAGGGGTGCAGGTGGGCGCTGGCCACCCGATAGGGCGACACGCGGTGGAGAGTCGACAGGGTGGCTAAAAATCTGGTGAATGCGCGCCAAAATCCGCAGGTAGTCGGGGGTAAGGCGCCAAATGCCAATTGCATTTGCTCCGGCGCGGCCTCCACAAGGCGTTGCGCCGGGGCCTACGATGCCCCGGTGCCGCCTCTTGAACACGCCGCGAACGCACTCGGCTGGCACGGCGTGGTCGTCCCAGACGTGTCCGTGCTGGGACAGCAGGTTTCCGCCGTCGTCCGGATCCGGAGCGACGTGCACGAGTGGCGCGCGCGCAACGGCTGGCCGCCGGAGTCCGACCCCTCGTGGTTCCGCTCCTGGTTCGAGCCGAGCTTCCACGACCAGGTCCCGGTGCCCGCGGTCGAGCTGCTCGGGGTCCTGGTGTTCGAGTCCTCGGTGGACCGGGCGCTGACCTCCTGCGGCACGCTGATGACCCTGGCGCCGTGCGCGGTGGTGCTGCCGTCACCGCAGCCCGAGGACCCGTGGCGGATGATCGAGCTCGACTACTACGGCATCGGCGTGGTCACCGCGGACAGCACGGGCGCGACCGCGCTGGTCCCGCCGGAGGACCGCTCCGGGGAGTTCGGCCCGTCGCTGTTCGGCCGCTGGCTGCTGGAAGTCCTCTACGAGCGCACGCTGGAGCTGGCGCACCAGCCGTCGTCGCGCTGACGCCCCAGGTCCTCCAGCCTCGTCCCCAGCCGCCCCAGCAGGGCGCGCAGGGTGATCAGCTCCTCCTCGGCCAGGCACGACCGCATCTCGGCGTCGGCCTCGGCGACCTCCTGGCGCAGCGTGGTCAGCAGCGCGCGGCCCCCGCGGGTCAGCGACAGCCGCACGCACCGCCGGTTGTGCTCCGGCACGATCCGCTCGACCAGCCCGGACGCGACCAGCTTGTTGATCTGCCTGGTCAGCGTCGGCGCCTCGATCTCCAGCCGGGCGGCCAGCTCGGAGTTGCCCCGGGTGCCCGCGGCCAGCTCCTGGAGCGCGAGGAACCCGGCGAAGGTCAGCCCGCGCGCGGCGAGCAGCCGGTCGAGGTGGCAGCGGATGGCCCTGGCGACGACCGTCAGCTCCCTGCCGACGCAGGACCACGCGCCGTTCTCCGGGTCGAGCAGGACAGCGGGCTCGCGGCTGGCGGGAGAGGCGGGCACGCCGCCAGGTTAGCCGGGTCGCGGGACCGAGCGGAGCAGGCCGCGCAGGCCTTCAGCATCGAGCAGATCGGACGGGCGCAGCGTGTGGTCGTGCCGCACGTAGTGGAACGCGGCGCGCACCCGCTCCAGCGGCACCTCGCGCAGGCTCGCCCAGGCCAGCCGGTACGCGGCCAGCTGCACGGTGACCGCGGGCAGGTGCGCGGCGTCGGGCACCGCGCCGGTCTTCCAGTCCACCACCGTCCAGCCGCCGTCCGGATCGGCGAAGACCGCGTCCATCCGGCCGCGCACCGCGATGCCGTCGACCTCGGTCTCGAACGGCACCTCGACCTCCTCCGGCGTGCGGTCGGCCCACTCGCTGGCCAGGAACGCGCGTTGCAGGTTCTCCAGGTCCGCGTCGGGCACGGCGGTCTCGTCCGCGGCTCCCGGCAGCTCGTCCAGGTCCAGCAGCCTGGTGGCGCCGAAGCGCCGCTCCAGCCACGCGTGGAAGGCGGTGCCCCGGCGCGCGGTGGGGTTGGGCGGGAACGGCAGCGGACGGCGCAGCCGCCGGGCGAGCGCTTCCGGATCGGCGGCCAGCTCGACCAGCTGGCTCACCGACAGCTGTGACGGCAGCTGCACCTGTTCCCGCCTGCTCGCCGCCGCGGCTCGCTCGGCGAGCAGGACCTCCACGTCGCGCGCCCAGCCCTCGGGGTCCTCCTCGCCGGCCTCCGGTGCCTCTCTGAGCGCCGCGCGCACCAGGTCCGCGCCCTTCTGCACCGCGGATCGCCTGCGGGCCAACGGGTCGTGCGGCCACTTCGCGCTCTTCGTGGCCTGGGCCAACGGGTTGCCCGCGTCCACGACGGGCTCCGGCGCCCAGTGCTGAACGGAGCCGATCTCCGGCGACTCGAACATCGCTTCGTGGATCTCGGTCAGGAACTTTGAGGGCCCACGCGGTTTCTCCCCCGTCTCGCCCCACCAGTGCCCGGACACCAGCAGCGCGTGCTCGGCGCGCGTCAACGCGACGTAGAGCAGCCGCCGCTCCTCGATCAGCCTGCGCTCCTCGAAGTCCTCCTCGTGCACCTTCAGCGCGGTCTCGATCTCCTTGCGGTTGGCGCAGCTCTCCAGCGACAGCGTCGGCAGGTCCTGCGAGTCACCCCGCAGCTCCGCGGGCAGCTGTTGCGGAGTGCGCAGCCAGCTGGACGACTTCTTCTTGCCGGGGAACACATCCCGCACCAGGTGCGGCATCGCGACGATCTCCCACTCCAGCCCCTTGGCGGAGTGCACGGTCAGGATCTGCACGCGGTCCTCGGCGACCTCGACCTCCCCCGGCTCCAGGCCGTCCTCGGCCCGCTCCGCCGCGCTGAGGAAGTCCAGCAAGGACGGCAGCGTCGCCGAAGGGCTCGCGGAGGCGAAATCCGCGACCACATCGGCGAAAGCGTCCAACTGGGCCCGGCCGATCTTGTTGGGCCGCGCCAGGGTTTCGATGTCCAGCAACAGGTTCCGCTCGACATCGGCGACCAGTTCCGGCAGCGGCTGGTCCATCCTGCGGCGCAGTGCGGCCAACTCGCGCCCCAGTTTGCGGACCCGCTTGAAGCCCTCCGGGGAGTACGCCTCCGCGTCACCGGGGTCGTCCACCGCGTCCACCAGCCCGGCCAGCTCGGCGTGCTCACCGGGCAGCGCGTCGGCGATGGCGTCGGTCCCGGTCGGCTTCGCGTCGGCGCCACCGGCGAGGAACTTCGCCCGGTCCCACAACGCGGCGATATCGGAAACGCCCATGCGCCAACGAGATCCGGTCAGCAGCCGCATCGCCGCCGTGCCCGCGAGCGGGTCGACCAGCACCCGCAGCGCGCTGACCAGGTCGCGCACCTCCGGCTCGTCCAGCAACCCGCCGAGCCCGACGACCTCGACCGGCAGCCCGCGATCGCGCAGGGCCGTGGCCATCTCGGCCATGTCGGACCTCCGCCGCACGAGGACCGCGGCGGTCGGCGACTCCCCCGTCGCGTCCACTCTGGACTCCCAGTAGGCGGCGATCGTGTCGGCCACCCAGTCCAGCTCCTGCTCAACGTCGGGCAGCAGTGCCACCCGCACATCTCCCGGGCCCGCGTTGTCCTTGGCGCGCAAAGCTTCCACGTCCAGCCCGGCGGAGCGCAGCGGCTCCGACACCGCGTTGGCCAACGCGAGGACCTCGGGCGGGTTGCGGAAGCTGGTGAGCAGGCCGTACCGCCGCGCGGGCTCCAGCCGATCCTCGCCGTAGCGCGGGAAGTCGGTGGCGAAGCGCGGGAGGTTGGCCGCGCTCGCGCCACGCCAGCCGTAGATCGCCTGCGCCGGATCACCCACCGCCGTAACGGGAACCGGGGTTCGATGTCCCCCGCCGAACAGCGAGCGCAGCAACACGCGCTGGGCGTGACCGGTGTCCTGGTACTCGTCGAGCAGCACCGCGCCGTAGCGCTCGCGCTCGCCCGTCACGACCTCCGGGTGCTCCTCCGCGAGACGAGCTGCCATTGCCATCTGGTCGGCGAAGTCCATCGACGCCTCTCGCCGCTTCCGCGCGGCGTACTCTTCGACGAGTGGCAGAAGCGCGATCCGAAGTCTTTGTGCGGCAAGGACTTTCTGCATGTCCTGGCTCAGCTCGTCGCGCTGCCGCGGCCCCTTCGGCGCGCTCTCCACGTAGCGGCAGAAGTCCTCGGCGTGCTTGCGCAGGCGCTCCGGGCTGACCAGGTGCTCACCGAGTTCACCCGCGAGTGCGAGCAGGTATCCGGTCACGGTGGAGGGCACCTTGTCGGTGTTGATGTCCTCGGTCCACGACGAGACAACGCGATGCGCGAGCTGCCATGAAGCCGTCTCGCGCAGTAGCCGCGCTCCGGGCTCGACGGGCAGGCGCAGCCCGTGTTCACCGACGAGCCGACCCGCATAGGCGTGATAGGTCAACACCGTCGGCTCACCGGTCAGCACCGCGTTCGCGCGGTCACCGCTGGGGTCGAGCTCATCCAGCAGCCCCGAACCCGCGAGGCGCCGCAACCGCAACCGGACGCGGTCGGCCAGCTGCCGCGCCGCCTTGCGGGTGAACGTCAAGCCGAGCACGCGATCCGGTGTGACGAGGCCGTTGGCGACGAGCCAGACCACGCGCGCGGCCATCGTCTCCGTCTTGCCAGCACCCGCGCCCGCGATCACCAAAGCGGGTTCGGTGGTAGCCGCGATCACCTCGGCCTGTTCGGGTGTCGGGGGGTGCAGGCCGAGGGCGTCCGCGATGCGAGCCGGGCTGGCGGTCACTCCGGGACCTGTCGACCCGAAGGCTGAATAGGGCAACAAGTCCTTGCGGGACAACGAGAACAGTCCGCGTTCTCGGTTGCCGTGTACTCGGGGCCGACGCAGGAGGCCGCCGCCGCGTGCACCACGTCCGTCCACGCTTTGACGGCCTGCTCGTCCAACGGCGGCTGCACTCGCTCAGCGGCGCCGGTCTTCTTGTCCTCTTTGGACACGAACAACAAGCGCGCTCCGCCGGGCTCCGTGCCGAGCCCGAGCTTGGTGAACGCGCCGAGAGCCACCGCGAGCTGGTAGACCGCGAGCTGCGGGTGCTCCTCCGCATCGGCCTTGCTGACCGGATTGCGCCCGGTCTTGACGTCCACCACGACCGCGCGGCCGTCCTTGTCCATGTCGAGCCGGTCGACCCGGCCGCGCACCTTCAACCACGGGCCACCGGCTTTCGGTTCCAGCGTCACCGAAAGCTCGTTCTCCACCGCGACCTGTGTCAGCTCCGCACGGCTGTTGGACAGCCACGTCATGAAGGCGGTCAGCATTGCCTCGACGCGCGTTCGCTCTTTGCGCGAGAACCACGGGGCTCCGGCGTCCACCGTCGCCCACGCCTGGTCGAGCGTCTTGCGCAGCGTGTCGTTGTCCGCCCCTTCGGCCGCCGCCTGCACCAGGGCGTGCACCAGCGAACCCGTGATCGACGCCAGCTCCGCGGAGTCCTGCCCACCGTGGCGCTCCACCATCCACCGCATCGGGCAGCGCGTCAGGATGTCCACAGTAGATGGTGAAACCGATACGGTGTCCTCTTCTGTCCACAGTGGAGCGTCGGTCGAGGTCTCCGGCAGGCCGTACCAGTTGTCCGGATGCGCACCGGGAACCCCGGCCTCCGCCAACTTCGCCAGCTGCGCGGCGGCGCGGGATCGCTTGTCCGGCTCGGAATCCGGGTCGCAGACCACCGAACGAAGCTCACCGACGAGCTCGGCGAGCACCAGTCCGCGCTCCGGCTTCGCGATCGGCCTCGGCGCCTCCTCTGTGCCGAACTGGTCGAAGCCGTCCAGCTCGTCGAGGAACCGCGACGGTTGCTCGTCCTCCCCGCGTACGGCGCTGACCAGGAGCTTGTTCCTGGCCCGGCTCGCCGCGACGAGCAGCAGCCTGCGCTCCTCGGCCAGGATCGGCGCGGTCGCGGAGAGCTTGTCCGAGGGCTCCAGCCCGGCGAGCTGGTCGATGAGCTTTTCCACGCCCAGCAACGATCCGCGCAGCCGGAGATCCGGCCAGGCACCTTCCTGCACACCGGGCACCGCGACGACCGTCCACTCGCGACCGACAGCTGCGTGCGCGGTGAGCACCGACACCGACTCGCCCTGTGGCGCGGTGGCGGCCAGCGTGTCTCCCGCGATCTGTTGTGCCGTAAGGTAATCCGCGAACCCAGCGACGTCCTGTCCCGGAAGCCGGTCGGTGTAACGAGCCGCCGCGTCGAAGAGCGCGACGATCGCGTCGAGATCGCGATCCGCCTGCGCCCCTGTGGGTCCCGGGCGCGCGGCCTGCCGGGTCCACCGGATCTCCAGGCCGCTGGCCTGCCACACCTGCCACAGGACCTGCTCGACGCTGGCGTGCTTCGCGATCGCCTCCCTGGCGATCTGCATCAGCCCGGAAACCCTGCGCGCGGGCGCTGCGGCCAAATCCTCAAGCGCAGCAAGCTGATCCGGCTCTTGCAAGACGTCGACGAGCAGATCGCCGCTCGCGCGGTCACTGCCCGCGGCAAGCTCAAGCCGCCGAAGCCCGCGCCGCAATCGCCGCAGTGCCAACGGGTCCGCGCCACCGAGCGGGCTCGACAGCAAGGCCGCGGCGACCTCCGGGTTCAACTCCTCGGGCCGCGCGGCGCACCGTAGCAACGTCAGTAAGGGCCACACCGCGCTCTGTTGCGGCAAAGGCAACTCGTCCAGGTCGACGTTCACCGGAACACCCGCCGCGAGCAGCGCTCTCCGCAGCACCGGCATCACTCGGCCTGTCGACCGCGCCACCACTGCCATCTCCGACCACGGCACCTCGTCGATGAGGTGCGCGCGCCGCAACTGATCCGCCACCCACGACGCCTCTTGCGCCCCCGAGGCGAACAAGCGCACCGCGACCTCGCCCGGCACCTCATCCTCGGGACCGGTCAAAGTCCTTGGTGGGCCAGGCAAACGAGCCATCAACCGACGAACGGCCTCACGCACTGCCGGGCGCATCCGGTGGTCTGTCGAGAGCGTGACAGTTCGCCCGGCGGCATCCCGCAACAGCTGCGGATCGGCTCCGCGGAAGGAGAACACCGCCTGGTCCGGATCACCGGCGAGCACGAACTCCCCCGCCGAGTCACCGATCACGCGGATCAGCTCGAACTGTTGCGGGTCAAGGTGTTGCGCGTCGTCGACCAGCAACAGCCGCACCCGGGCGCGCTCGCGCTCCAGCAGCTCCGGCTCCAGGTGGAAGACCCCAAGCGCCGAGCCCACCAGCTCGGCGGCGTCCAGCGCGGGTGCGGTGGCCTGCGGCGACTCGGACCCCACCGATCCGCGCAGCAGCTGCACCTGCTCGTACTGGGCGCCGAACGTGCCCGCGGCGACCCACTCCGACCGCCCGTGCTCCCTGCCCAGTTCGACCAGGTCCTCCGGCCCCAGCCCGCGTTCTGCCGCTCGCAGCAGCAGATCCCGCAGCTCGGCGGCGAAACCGGGTACCGCGATGGCGGGCCGCAACCGCTCCGGCCAGTAGTCCGCGTCGTCCTCGATGTCACCGGCGAGCAGTTCGCGCACCACCACGTCCTGCTCCGGCCCGGACAGCAGGCGCGGCGGCGGCAGCTCGAAGGTCGTCGCGTGCAACCGAAGCACCGCGAACGCGTAGGAATGCACCGTGCGCACAAGCGGCTCACGAATCGTGCGCAGCGGACTGCCAACCCGCGCTTCGCTGATCAGCGAGGTGATGTGCGCCCGCATCGCCGTGGCCGCCCTGCGGTTCGTGCACAGGACCAGCACGTTCTCCGGATCGAGCCCGCGGTTGAGGATGCGGTCGGCGGCCACCTCGGCCAGCAGCGTGGTCTTCCCGGTGCCCGGACCGCCGAGCACCCGCACCGGCCCGCCCGGGTTGTCGAGCACGCGTCGGCCCGCGACGTCCCACTCGGGACGACGCCGGATCCGGTCCGACCCCCGTACCAGGGTCGGCGCGTGAACTGCGGGCACGCCTCCGATGCAATCACGCTGCCCCGACGACGCCCAGCACGGGGGCACCCGTGTCGCGGCTTTTCCCGCCCGCGAGGGCTAGGGATAGGCGACCCACGACCGGTAGGTCGTCGACGGCGACGTGAGGTGGGCTCGGTCGGCGGCGACAACTGTCAGCTCCAGGCGCCCGGTGTACCCCGGCGCCCAGTCCACGGTCGCGGTACCACCCGGGCGGTCCGCCGCGACGAAGTGAACCGGCTCCGATCCACCGTAGTAGAACCCGGCGACGTCCTGGTCCCCTGCCGCGGAGAAGGTGAACTTGCCGGGCACATCCGGCCCACCGTGCCCGGGCGGGCCTGCGTTCTCCGGGTAGCCGGTGGAGCTGACCTTGGGCGCGTTCGCCGGGCGGACGTAGTCGGTGACGAACCGGCACGTGCGGCTCGGTGCGGAGCCGAACTCGTCGTCATGGGCGGTCGCGGTCCACGCGTACTCCCGGCCGTGCACGAGGAATCCTTCGTGCAGCACGGCCCTCGCCGGGAGGCCAGACCCGGCGTAGCTCGCGGTCACCTCCTTGCGAGTGCTCGGATCGGCGACGTCCCACACCGCGAACCGGACCGTCATGGTGTCCTTGTCCGGATCGGTCGGTGTCGCTTCGAGCATCGGCGCCGTGGAGCGCGTGTACCTGGGGTTCTCGGTGCACGCACTGCTGTCCATCAGCAGGCCGGTCGGCGCCTCGGGCTTCCGGTTGTGGCTGACGCTGATCGTGAGGTCGTTCCGGTAGCGGCGCCCGAACTCGGCCGCGAACTGGTTGGCCCCGGACATCCGCAGCGCCAGCGTCACCTTGGACTCGCCAGCCGCGAGCGCCGCTCCCAGCACTTCTTTGGCGTCCCAGTCCAAGTACTCCGACACGCAGTTCGTCAGGCTGCCCGGTCCGGGCAGGTCGAAAGTGAAGTACGCCTTCGACGAGTGCACCTGCCCCCGGTCGTCCCGCCAGGCCCCGACCGGCATGTCCCCCGGCTCTCCGGCGAAGCTCCGATCCGGCGCCAGGACGTCTGTGTACGCCCACGACGCACGCAGGACCGACGTGTGCGACTCGGCCGCGGCGGGAGCCGCCACGAGTCCGGTCAGGACGACGGCGGCGGACAACGCGCTGATGACTCTCATCGATCTCCTTCACCGCGCCCGGCCGCGATCCTCCCGCAGTCCGGTGCCCTCGTTGATCTCCCTTCCAACACTTGACAGCGCAAGTGGTCTAGTCCACCTTGGAGAGCGCTTACCGCTCGCTCGGTTCGCCGCCTCGACGCGAGTCCCCCCTGCACTGGAGGACCCATGAGGTTTCTGCGGCGAACCCTGCTCTGCGCTCTCAGCGCCACCGCCATCGTCGGCACGGCCACCCCGGCCCACGCCGCCGTCAACCCGGTCACCGCTTCGCCCTACCTCTACAGCTGGGGCCGGACCATCAACCCCGTCGACGTGATGCGGCAGACCGGCGTGAAGTCGTTCACCCTGGCCTTCGTGCTCTCCGACGGGGGCTGCAACCCGAAGTGGGACGGCAACCAGGAGCTCTCGTCGAAGTCCGCGCTGATCAACCAGATCCGCGGCGCGGGCGGCGAGATCGTGCCCTCCTTCGGCGGGTGGTCCGGCAACAAGCTCGGTGACCGCTGCTCCAGCGCGAGCGCGCTCGCCGGGGCCTACCAGAAGGTGATCGACGCGTTCCGCCTCACCGCGATCGACATCGACATCGAGAACACCGAGTTCCACAACCCGTCTTCGCAGGACAAGGTGCTCGGCGCGCTGAAGATCGTGAAGGACCGCAACCCCGGCGTGAGGACCGTGATCACCATGGGCACGGCCAAATCCGGCCCGGACGCCGACGGCCAGCGCCTGATCCGCCGCGCCCGCGAACTCGGCTCCAACGTGGACGTGTGGACGCTGATGCCGTTCAACTTCGGCGGCGGCAACATGGTCAACGACACGATCAGCGCCGTGGACAACCTCCGTTCCCGGCTGAGCAGCACCTTCGGCTACTCCGCCGCCGAGGCGTACCGGCGCAGCGGCATCTCGTCGATGAACGGCAAGACCGACCAGAACGAGACCGTCACCGCGGCCAACTACAAGTCCATGCGCGACTATGCCGCCCGCAACCACTTGGGGCGCTTCACCTTCTGGGCCCTCAACCGCGATTTCGGCAACTGCGGCGCCGCGGGCTCCAACTGCTCGGGCATCAACCAGGGCACCTACGAGTTCACCCGCGTCACCGCCGGCTACACCGGCTGAGCGTTGTCGGTGCCCTGCGCCACAATCGGGGTGTGGACGAACAGATACACGAGCGCGTGCGGGACGTGATCCGCTCCATCCCGGTCGGCCAGGTGGCGACCTACGGTGACGTGGCGGCGGTGGCGAAGGCTCCGTCGCCGCGCATCGTCGGCCGCATCCTCGCCGAGGACGGGCACGACCTGCCGTGGCAACGCGTCCTGCGCGCGAACGGCACGCCCGCGCCGCACCTCGCCGACGAGCAACTCCAACTGCTCCGCGAAGAAGGCGTGGCGATCCTCGACGGCAAAATCGACTTCGCCGCGCACCGCTGGTCCGAGTCCCCCACCGCCCACGCGACCCCGAAAGACGACCCCCAACCCGGCCTCTTCTAACCCCCCGGGGGTACCCCGTTTCGTACTCTTAGCCGTAAAGAGAGCGCTCCCATAGGTGGCTAAGAGTACGAAACGGGCGAAATGTCGGCGCCGAGGGCCGTGGCGAGCTTGAGTTCGACCGCGGCCTCGGAGTGCCGGGACAGCCGTGCCAACGTGCGGCCGAGCAGCAGGCGCGCATAACCGTCGGACGGGTCCAGCCGCACCAGCTCACGGGCCACGGTCTCGGCACGGCCGAGCGACGCGGACTGGTAGTGCGCCAACGCCAACTCCTCCAGCACGGCGCGGTTCGTCGGCTCAAGTGCGGCCGCCTCGGCGAGGAACCGCGCGGCACCACTGGGATCACCGGCGGCGCGGAACATCCGCCCGCGCTCGAACAGCTCCATGGTCACGTGGACACCTCCTCGTCGGTCGGGCCGCGGTGGGCGATGCGCTCGGCCGGGATCGTGCCGAGGCGGCCCGCCTGGTAGTCCTCCATCGCCTGCATGATCTCCGCGCGGGTGTTCATCACGAACGGCCCGTAGCGCGCGACCGGCTCGTTGATCGGCCGACCGCCCAGCACGAGCACGTCCCAGGCCGAGCGCGCCCGCATGGTCAGGGCGTCACCAGCGCTGAACACGCCGAGCTGCCCCTCCTCCAGCGGTCGCCCCTCACGGCCGATCGTGCCGCGGCCGGAAAGCACGTAGACCATGGCGTTGAAGTCGTTCGGCCAGGGCAGATCGAGCTGAGCGCCCGCGCTGACCGTGGCGTGCAGGTAGGTGATCGGAGTCCACGTCACCCCGGGGCCGTCGTGCCCGTCGAGCGAGCCCGCGATCACCCGGACCAACGCACCACCGTCCACACTGGACAGAAGCGTCACGTCCCCGCCGCCGATGTCCTGGTAGCGCGGAGCGGTCAGCTTCATCGCGCGCGGCAGGTTCACCCACAGCTGCACGCCGTGGAAGAGCCCGCCCTTGGTGACCAGTTCCTGCGGCGGCAGCTCGTTGTGCAGGATGCCCGCGCCCGCGGTCATCCACTGCGTGCCGCCGTCCTTGATCACGCCGCCGCCCCCGATGGAGTCGGTGTGCTCCATCGCGCCGTCGATCATGTAGGTGACCGTCTCGAAGCCGCGGTGCGGATGCCACGGGGCGCCCTTCGCCTCACCCGGCGCGTACTCCACCGCGCCGAGGTGGTCCAGCAGCAGGAACGGATCGGCGAGGCTGAGGTCGATGCCGGGAAACGGGCGGCGAACGGCGAAACCCTCGCCTTCGAGGAAGCGCTGGGCCTGCACGACGCGCTTGACGCCGCGCCAGCCGGTCTCCGCCTGGGGCAGCTCCGGCAGGCGGGGCAGGGTCAGGGTGTTCGCGGTGATTGCGGGCATGGTGGGCCTCCTCGGTCGACGGCCATCCACACCCTACAAGCTCGTTGAACTCTCAACTATTCCCCGGATGGCTCAGGCGGCCACGCCGAGCTCCACCGTGCCGTCGACCACGCGCACCGGGTAGACGGGAATGCGCAGCTCCGGGTCCTCGACGCACTCGCCGGTCTCCA
This sequence comes from Allokutzneria sp. A3M-2-11 16, assembly GCF_024213555.1. GTDB lineage: Bacteria > Actinomycetota > Actinomycetes > Mycobacteriales > Pseudonocardiaceae > Allokutzneria. The sequence goes on from NZ_JANAVO010000001.1 coordinate 943,309, forward strand.
GGTCGAACGCGCGCTCGCGCGCCGGGGAGATCACCACCAGCCGCCCGCGCCGATCACCGATGATGCCGCGCGAGAGCACGGGAGCCCCGGTCGCCGGGTCGAGGTTGCCGACCGCGCGCACGTAGCCCTCGAAGGTGCGGAACACCGCGGCCTGCGCACCGTCGGGCAGCGAGGTCACCGAACCGCGGTCAGGCCAGAGCGCGTCGTAGCCACAGATCTGGATCCACGAGAGCGGGTTCATCTGCTCACCTCCGAAAAGCGCGTTGGACGCATCCAACGTCACCCGGATGTCGCAGTGTTCACCCCGATGTGACAGCCGTGTTAACCAGCCGCCCGTCACCTCCCAGCCGGGTCGCACAGTCTTCAAGTCCCACGAACCCCACCCGCACAGGTCTTCAACCGCCCCCAACCCCCGGACTGCCAGGGGGGTACGAGGCGGTTGAAGACGGTCGCGGAGGGGGTTGGGCGTACTTGAAGACCGGCGAACCGCGGCGGCTACAGGGTTTCGAGCACCAGGTGTGCCGCGCGGTCGAGGCCGGTCAGCGTCTGCGCGGAGGAGCGCGGGTGCAGCGCGTGCATGGCGAGCCGGTACAGCAGCGCGCGCAGCAGCATCTGCGGCCACTCCGGCAGGTGCGCCCAGCGCTTGGTCAGCCCCTGATCCGCTCCGCCCCAGGCCAACGCGTCCACGGTGATCACCGCGGCGGCCCACTCCGGCGGCCGCCAGTACGGCGTGAAGTCCATGATCCCGGGCGGCGCGTTGCCCGCGAAGAGCACGTTGCCGAACAGGTCGCCGTGCACCAGCTGCGAGCGCAGGCGGGTCGGCCTGCGCGAGTTGGCCAGCACCGCGAACATCCGCCCACCGAGGTCCGGGACGAGCCGCGAATCGGCCTCACCCCAGGCCATCCGGTCGGCGATGGCGTTGATGTCCTTGCGCGCGTCCAGGAAGTCGGGCCTGCGCAGCTCCACCGTTGCCGCGTGCAGGCGCAGCGACACCGAGATCACCTCGTCGTGCCGCGACTCCGGCTGACCGGCGATGTGCCGGGTGGCCGACCACCCGGCGACCACCCACCTGCCGTCGGTGGAGCGCAGCGGCCGGGCGAGCCGGAGCTGGTCCACCTCAAGGGAGTCCAGGGTCTGGGCGGCCCACGCCGCCTCCGACGGGTCGAAGATCGGTTTGAGCACGACGTCGCCGCACAACCACGCCGGGCCGCCCGCGTAGGGCTCGGGCAGCGCGGTACGCGCACCGAACGCCGCGCGCACGTGTTGGGGTGGCGGCTCCGGTGGTTTCACGACTCGGCACGCTACCCCGACCCACCGACAGAACGCGGGATAGGCACGGCAGGAGAAGGGGCGCTTTTGGCTTAACAAGCGCCCCTTCGACCACAGCTAGTACGTCGGCAGGCTCGGGTCGATGTCCCTTGCCCAGCCCAGGACTCCGCCGCCGACGTGCACGGCGTCGCCGAAGCCCGCGCGGTGCAGCGCGGCGAGCGCCTCGGCCGAACGAGCGCCGGACTTGCAGTGCAGCACGATCGGCCGGTCCTGCGGCAGCTCGCCGAACGCCTCGCCGGAGAGGATCCGGTCCTTGGGGATCAGCACGGAGCCGGGGATCTTGACGATCTCGTACTCGTGCGGCTCGCGGACGTCGACCAGCACGAAGTCCTCCTTGCGGTCGAACTTCTCCTTGAGCTCGCGCGGCGTGATGGTCCGCCCGGCCGCCGCGTTCTGCGCCGCGTCGGAGACCACCCCGCAGAACGCCTCGTAGTCGATCAGCTCGGTGACCGGCTCACCGTTGGGGTCCTTGCGGATGCGGATGGTCCGGTAGGACATCTCCAGCGCGTCGAAGACCATCAGCCTGCCCAGCAGGGTCTCGCCGATGCCGGTGATCAGCTTGATCGCCTCGGTGACCATGATCGAGCCGATGGAGGCGCACAGCACGCCGAGCACGCCGCCCTCCGCGCAGGAGGGGACCATGCCGGGCGGCGGGGCCTCCGGGTAGAGGTCGCGGTACTGCACGCCCTCCGCGCCACCGGGCGGGTCGGCCCAGTACACGCTGGCCTGGCCCTCGAAGCGGAAGATCGAGCCCCAGACGTAGGGCTTGCCGAGCAGCACGCAGGCGTCGTTGACCAGGTACCGGGTGGCGAAGTTGTCCGTGCCGTCCAGGATCAGGTCGTAGTCGCGGAAGACGTCCAGGACGTTGTCCGCTTCCAGGCGCACCTGGTGCAGGTTGACCTTGACGAACGGGTTGACCTCGGCGATCGAGTCGCGGGCCGACTCCGCCTTGGGCCGCCCGAGGTCGGACTGGCCGTGGATGATCTGCCGGTGCAGGTTCGACTCGTCGACGGTGTCGAACTCGACGATGCCGATCGTGCCGACCCCGGCCGCGGCGAGGTACAGCAGCGCCGGACTGCCGAGCCCACCGGCGCCGACCACCAGCACCTTGGCGTTCTTCAGCCGCTTCTGACCGTCCACCCCGACCTCGGGGATGATCAGGTGGCGGCTGTAGCGGGCGACCTCCTCGTTGGTCAGCTCCGCAGCGGGCTCCACCAGCGGTGGCAGCGTCGACATGGGTGTTCCTCCTCGCCACATGGGCACCGAAAACGTCCCTGCGCTCGTCAACGCCCGTCTTACACGCGTTCTTCCACGTGGACCAGGCATCCCAGCAAATGGGAGCGGCTCAGGGGTTCGGCCACGGGTTGGGTTTGCACGTCTTCCCGTCGGCCTTGACCGCGTTCTTGTTGCCCGGGTCGTTCTGGTTGAGCAGGGCGACGTAGTCGTTGGCGACGCCGAAGGACTGCTGCATCATCACCGGCGCGACGCCGTTCTCCTCGGCGCAGCCGCGGTGCTGGTTGCGGAACACGTGCCCGACCTCGTGGTTGATCGCGTAGGTGCGGTACAGACCGAGGTCGGGGCCGTAGGCGATCGCTCCCCTGACCCACCTCGCGAGGTTGATGTAGACCCGGTCCTGCGTGCTGTTCCAGCAGGACGCCTCGTACTGGATCGTGTAGTTGCACACGTCGGGTCTGCGCGCGGTGTTCGGCGTGGTGAGGCTGATCCGGAAGTCCGGGGCCGGGGTGGTGCTGTCCACCCGCTGGAGCCGGACGCCGCTGCCGTTCTTGCTGCCCACCCAGCTCTTCGGGCTGCCGAGGATGCCGTCGACCACCCTGGCGAAGGCGTCCTCGCCCTGCACGACCGAGGTGTCGATGCCGTTCTCGATCTCGATCGTGTAGCGGTAGAGCTTGCCGGTGGTGCCCACCACGCCGGTGGAGCCGCGGACGACGCTGAAGGTGTTCGGTCCGGACTCGGCGTACTTCTCGCCGGTCTTGGGCAGCTCGGCCGTGGGGATGTTCACATCGATCTTGCCCGGCGGCGCCTCGGCGACCACGGGCTCCAGCTGCTCGGGTGGCTCCTCGCTGGAGCTGCTCTGCGGTCCGCCCCCGGCCTGCGAATCGGTGGGCGCGGTGCCGAAGTCGACGAAGGCGAGGACGGTCAGCACCACCAGCACGGGCAGCGCGTAGACCCGCCAGCCGTAGGTGGCGATGGCCCCGCCGACACCGGGCTTCTTCTTGGCCTTCGGCCGTTCGCGCTGCTCCTTGGGCTTCTCACCGTGCGGGTCCCAGGAGGCGACGAGCGGCTCGAACTGGGTGCGGCGCTCGCGCCGGACGCGCTGCGACTGCTGGACCTTCTGCGGCCGGACCGGACGAGCGGAGCCCCCGTTGTCGTGCGTTCCGCGTCGTCCGTGCTCCGTTCGGGTCACCGATCCAGATTGCCACAGCCGCCGAGGGGCCCGCGTGCGCGACCCTCCCGGGTTCACCATTCGTGGGCGTCGACCGCTTCGAGCATGCCGAGGAACGCCTTGGCCACCGTCCTCGGCCGCTCCATCTGCGCGACGTGCCCGGTCCTGGGCAGCACGAGCAGCCTGCCGCGCGGGAGCAGGCGGGCCGTCCGGGGCGCTTTGCGCACGCTGACCAGGCGGTCCTCCGTGCCCCACACCACCAGCGCCGGCTTGTCCACCTTGGGCAGCACGGTCCGCCAGACCGACCGGTGCGGCGGCGCCAGCCAGGACCTGATCAGCCCGTACGCGGTCCGGTCCAGCGCGTCGTTGGCCCAGTGCTGCCCGGCCCGGACGTGGTACTCCTGCTCGGCGAGCGCCCAGCGGCCCTCGGGGATCTCCTCGGTGCTGGCCATCACCAGTTTGGCCAGCCGCTCGGTGCGCATCCGCGCGGTGATCACCCCGACCTGGCGGCGCATCCTCGGCCCGATCAGCGGCATGTTCATCAGCAGGTAGCGCGGGTCGGAGACGCGCCGGGGGTCGGGGCGCAGGTCCGGCATGGCGGGCGAGACGAGCGTCAGGGTGCGCACCAGGTCCGGCCGCAGCGCCGCGATCCGCAGCGCGATCGCCCCGCCGAGGGAGTTGCCGAACAGGTGCACCGGTCCCAGCTCCAGACCGGCCAGGAACTTGATGATCATCGGCACCACGGAGGTGATGTCGTAGTCGTGGTCCGGCCCCGGCTCGGTCAGCCCGAACCCGGGAAGGTCGATCGCGATACCGGGAAACCTGCTGCCCAGCAGGGCCGCCAGGTCCGTCCAGTTGGTCGCGGAGCCACCGAGACCGTGGATGTAGAAGGCGGTCGCCGCGCCTGTGGTGCCGCCCTCCGGGCCGGGGGTCTCCCGCACGTGCAGCCGCACGCCGCCGGAGGTGAGGACCCGGCCCGGCCACCATTCGCGGGACAGGTCGACCTCGGGCAGGGCGGCCCTGGACAGCGGGATCCTGGTCAACGGCGCGCGCTCGGCTGTCCGGCTCATGGGACAAAGGATGCCGCGCGGCGGTGACATCTGACTACCAGCGAGTAAGGTCATGACAACCGTGCGGGCGGTGAACCCCGGCGGCACGGCAGGAGCACGGCTGGAGGCGGTATGACGGAGACGGCGCAGGGCAACGAGCAGGTGGCGCGTGGGGTTCGGCTGCCACGCACGGCCCGCCGGGCGCAGTTGCTCACGGCGGCGCAGGACGTGTTCGTGGCCAACGGCTACCACGCCGCGGCCATGGACGAGATCGCCGAGCGCGCCGGAGTCAGCAAGCCCGTGCTCTACCAGCACTTCCCGGGGAAGCTTGAGCTCTACCTCGCGTTGCTGGAGACGCACACCGACGAGCTGGTCCGCCGGGTGCGCGAGGCCATCGAGTCCACCACGGACAACAAGCTGCGGGTGCACGCCGCGGTGGCGGCGTACTTCGACTTCGTCGACGGCGAGGGCCAGGCGTTCCGGCTGGTCTTCGAGTCCGACCTGCGCCGCGAGCCCGCGGTGCAGGACGCGGTGGACCGGGCGACGAGCACCTGCGTCGACACGATCGTCGGCGCGGTCACGGCCGACGCCGGCCTCGACGAGGACCGGGCGCGGCTGCTGGCGATGGGCCTGGTCGGGCTGAGCCAGGTGACCGCGCGGTTCTGGCTGGACGCCAACCGCGTGGTGCCGAAGCAGGAGGCGATCTCGCTGATCGCGACCCTGGCCTGGAAGGGCATCGGTGGCGGTTACCCGATGCAGCAACAACAACAGCACTGACCGAACGGAGAAGGGGCGGGCCCGGTGGGGCCCGCCCCTCATTCGCGTCTAGCCGACCGGAACCGCGGACCTGACCATCCCGGCCAGGTGCCGCGCGGCCTCCCGACTGCGCTCCACCGGCACCATGTGCCCGGCGCCCGGGTAGATCACCAGCTCCGCGCGCGGCAGCTGCTCGGCGATCACCCGTGAGTGCTCCGGCGGGGTGAGCCGGTCCCGGCCGCCGGTCAGCACCACCACCGGCACCTCGCTCAGCACCGCCAGCGCCTTCGCCCGGTCGTGCAGCAGCACGTCGCTGAGGAATCCGTGCAGGGTCAACGGGTGCGATCCCGCGATGATCTCCGAGGTCTCGCGCAGGTGCACGCGGTCGTAGCCGACGCCGAAGAGCAGCCACCGCAGGTACGGCCGCAGCAGGGCGGGCGGCCCGAGCTTGCGCACCCCGCGCCGCTCCAGCAGCTGTCCGTGGACGAGCTGCGCTTTGATCATCGCCCGCGCGACCGGAGCGGGAACGCCCGGCGTCTGCTTGCCGAGGTCACCGCTGGAGGTGTTGACGAACTCCACGCCCGCCACCCGCGCCGCGAACAGCTCCGGGTGCCGCTCGGCCAGCGCCATGATCGTCATCCCGCCGATCGAGTGCCCGGCGAGCACCACCGGACCGGTCGGCACGACCTCGGTCAGCACCTCGGCGAGGTCGTCGGCCAGGTGCGCGATCGTCGTGCTGCCCGGTTCCGGCGCGGCGGAGTCGCCGTGGCCGCGGTGGTCGTAGCGCAGCACCCGGACCGGGCCGCCGACCTCCTCCGGGAGCAACTGCGCGACACGCGCCCACGTGCGCCTGCTCAGCGTCCACGCGTGCAGCAGCAACACCGTGACCGGCGCGTCCGGTTCCCCGGTCTCCTCGATGACCAGCCGCGTCCCGTCGCTGGTGGTGAAGGTCCGCATCCGCCCCTCCGCTACTTCCCGATGAAGAACGACTTGCGCCACAACCGCATCCCCGGCGCGCCCAGCAGTCCGACCTCGTCGACGAAGGGCACCAGGCGCTCCGCGGACCACTTCATCGTCTCCTGGTGGTGCGGATTCGACAGCGCGGCCTTGCGGCCGACCTTCGGATCGATCCCCACCGCGCGGTAGACCTCGGGGTTGATCAGCGTGCGCGAGACGTAGTACGCCATGGCGCCCGCCTGGTACCGGTGCACGGCCAGCTCCGCCTTGGACAGTCCTTCCATGCCGCGCACGATCTCCTCGCGGGCGTAGCGGACGTGCCGCGCCTCCTCCAGCACGTGGATCCGGTTGATCATCCGGACCAGCGGCTGCACCGACTCGTCGGCCATGGACTCGCGCTGGATGCGGTCCAGGATCTCCTCGGCGATGAGGATGCCCGCGAACATCGACGGTCCCCAGCCGATCGTCTTCAGGACGCGGCCGAGGAAGTGCGGGGTGCGCTGCGGCCCGTAGGCGGGGCAGCCGAGGCGCTCGACCGCCCTGGCGAACATGATCGAGTGGCGGCACTCGTCGGCGATCTCGGTCAGCGCGTACTGCACGTGCCTGCTGGTCGGATCCATGCTGTAGGTGTGCCTGATCAGCAGCTGCATCAGGATCATCTCGAACCAGATCCCGTTGCTGGCGACGCTGGCGACCTCGTGCTTGGACAGCTCGATCCGCTGTTCCTCGGAGAGCTGGTCCCATAACTGCGTGCCGTAGAGCGAAACCCGGTTCGGCGGGGTGTAGTAGGCGCCGTCGACCAGCGGAGCTTCCCAGTCGATGTCGAGGTCGGGGTCGTAGGAGTTCTTCGCCGAGGAGTTCAGCAGCCGCTCGGCCGTCTTCTCCCGGTCCGCGACCTGTAGTGCACGGCTCATCGCTTGGTCACCTTCTCCCGATCGGTCCGAATCATTCGTTGTGCCAGCGCCACGGCGTCGTACTCCCCGCGCCGCAGGTCCCGGCCGTGCCGCGCCAGCACGACGCGGTCGACCAGCGCGGGCAGCGCCCTGGCGAACCTGGTGGTGGCCCCGCCGAGGCGGGTGGTGCCGACGTCCCTCGGCGGTCTGCGGGCCTCCAGCACCCGCACCGCCGTGTTGATCACGTCTTCGAGCCGCTCCGCGGGCACCTTCCCCTCCAGGGCGGTCCCCGCGGCCTGGCTCTCGCGGTGGATCGGCGTGCGCACGTAGCCCGGGTAGAGCGTGGTCACGTCCACCGCCGAGCCGTACTCGATGCGCACCGAGTCCGCGTAGGCGACCAGCGCGCGCTTTGACACGGTGTACGCGCTGGCGAACGGCGCGGTGACGTACGCGAGACCCGAAGCCGTGAACACCAGGCGAGGCCGGTAGCCGCTGGATCGGCTCTCCAGCAGTGCGGGCAGGGCCGCGGCGGTGACCCGCCAGGCGCCGAGCAGGTTGACCTCGAACGTCCGCCGCACCTTCTCGCCCGGCGGGTCGCCGCTGTCCACTGGCAGCCCGATGCCCGCGTAGTGCACCACCGCGTCCAGCCCGCCGAGCTGTTCCACCGCGTGGGCGACGGCCACTTCGGTGGCGTCGTCGTCGGTGAGATCGCAGCTCAGCACGTCTTCGTCGGCGGTGACATCAAGGCCGAGCACCTCGGCCCCGCGCAGCCGCAGCGCGGCCAGCGTGGCACTGCCGAACGCCCCGGCCGCCCCGGTGACCAGCACCCGGCGCCCGGCGAGAGGGGAGGGAGCAACCGCCATGCCGCGAACTCCTTCGAATTGTGTAACCACAAGTAACAGCTACTACTGGTAACGTCCCCGCTATGGCCGGATCTGTCAAGGGCAAGCGCGGACAACCCGACGCCAGGCGGGAGCGCTGGAAGGAGCACCGCAGCGCGCGCCGGGCGGAGTTCGTCGAAGCCACCATCAGCGCGCTGCGCGAGCACGGCCCGGACGTGGGCATGGACGAGATCGCCGCGGCGGCCGGGGTCACCAAACCCGTGCTGTACCGGCACTTCTCCGACAAGGCCGATCTCTACGTCGCGGTCGGCCAGCACGCGACGGAGCTGCTGATGGAGCGCCTCATCCCGGCGCTGGAGGAGCTCGGAACGATCAACGAGATCATCCACCGGGGCATCGACGCGTACCTGTGCACCATCGAGGAGCAGCCGGAGCTCTACCGCTTCATGATCCGCGGCGGCTTCGCGGACCGGCCGCTGGAGCAGAACCCGGCCACCGCGACCGAGGACATGATCGCCACGAAGCTGGCCCGGCTGCTCGGCGTGTACATGCGGCTGCTGCAACTGGACTCCGGCGCGGCGGAGCCGTACGCGTTCGCGCTGGTCGGAGCCGTGGAGAAGGCCGGGGAGTGGTGGTTGGAGCGGCAGTCGATGAGCCGGGAGAACCTGCGGGACTACCTGGCGCAGATCGTCTGGCACGCCATCGACGGCGCGGCGCGGACGGGCGGGATCGAACTGGACCCCGACCAGCCGCTGGACGAGTTGGTGCCGCAGGAAGGGGCGCAGTTGACCGTGATCAGGGGCGAGGCGGGAGGCACCGGTGACTGACGAACACGACCACGACGAGGACGGCTACAGCGGTCCGGCGACCCTGGTCACCAAGGATGGCGAGGCCGTCGTCGAGGTGCGCCTGGCAGGCCACTTCGAACCCATCGACGGCCGCTACCACTGGTACGGCCGGTTGGCCGCGAACGGCAAGGTGACCGAGGCCGCGGAGAAGCACCGCCGCGCGGTCGTGCTCCGAACCCCGCACGGCGAGGCCGTCGGCGCCCTGTCCGACCAGGACCCCTGGGGCCGCTTCCGCATCACCGGCCTGGGCCGCCCCCCGTTCGAGGTCCTGGAAACCCTCCCCGACGAGGACTGACCGCCCCGCACGGCCGATGTCCCAATGTCTTTTACAAAGAGACACATGTCCCTATGTAAAAGACATTGACTTCGTGGGCGTCAGACACCACCAAGCTGATCACCAGCGAACTCCGATCGTGGCGTCGAAGCCCGATGGAGATGGGTTTCCCCGCCAACTGGGAATCAGAGTCGCTCTGGCGCGGCCTGGCCTGTTCTGGCTGACCTGAGGGACGCGGAACGCGGACTGACCGCCCCGGCGGACCGGGGCGGTGAGCCTCACTTCAGCTGCCCCGGCTTGAGCCGCTCGGAGGGCCAGGACGGTCCCTTCGGCTTGCCGAGTTGGCTCGTCTCCGGCACCGGGAGCTTGCCGTCCCACAGGTACTCCACCCGCCGCGCGGATCCCTCCGCTCCGGTCGGGTCGTACTTCGGCTCGTAGCTCAGCTGCTCGGAGTACGCGGGCAGCAGGGTCTTCGGGTCCAGGTAGAACACCATCTCGGTCGTGCCGGAGCTGTTGCCCATGGGGTAGTAGGGGTGGTCGTCGAACGAGAGCTTCGTCTGCTGGAACGCCCAGATGAAGATCTGCGACCCCGCCCGTCCACTGCTGGTCTCGACCACGCTGAACACCACCGGGAAGCGGACGTACTGCTTGCCCTCCCGAGGGACCACGGTGGGCTTGCCGGGATTGAGGAAGCCCTCCGACTTGTGCAGGTACGCCAGGAATGCCTGCGCCTGCGTCTCGTTCATCCCACCGGGGAACAGACCGTTGCCGATCTTGCCGCCCATCTCCACCCCCTTGATGGGGTCGCACGGCCCGGCTTCGGCGATGGCGCCGTCGTAGCGGACCCGGCGCTTGGCGCCGTCGACGCAGGCGTTCGTCTCGTCGAGGAAGTTCATCTTGCGCTGCCGGTAGTCGAACCCGCCCTCGACGATCTTGCCTTCGTAGGGCTGCCCCGCCAGGTACGGCGCGATCTGGCTGAGCACGACCGACTCGATCCTGGTGTGCACCACGGGCTGGGTGAGCAACGTCGTGATCAGCTCGTCGAGGAGCTTCTTCGGGTCCATCTTGACGACGTCGGCCTCGGTCCGCTCCTGGCCCTTACCGCCTCCGGCCTGCGACGAGTCCGCTCCACCACCGCCGAACAGCGCCCAGCCACCGACGCCCAGACCGGCCACGAGCACGACCACCAGCGACACGATCAGGGCCGTCCGTCCCCGTCGCGGCCGAGGCGGTGCCGGGGGCGGCTGCTGCGGTGGGTACGGGTAGGGCTGCTGCCGCGGGTAAGGCGGTCCGGGCTGGTAGGGCCCCTGCGGGCCGGGCTGTCCCGGCCATCCCGGGCCCTGAGGTGCGGTCATGGCGCGGATTGTCACATCGACCCCGGCCGAACGGCCCAGGCTTCAGCCCAACGTGAAGGCCCGCCTCCCCGGTGCGGGGCGACGGGCCTTCACGGTGCGAGGACCTACGGAACGGCGAAGCCGACGCGGCGGACGTCGGCCGCGCCGATCTCGATGTAGGAGACCTTGCTCGCCGGGATGATGAAGCGCTTGCCCTTGTCGTCGGTCAGGGAGAGCACGCCGCCTTCCCTGCGAAGCGAGTCGGCGACCAGCTCCTCGACCTCGTCCTGAGACAACGCGCTTGAGACGACCAGCTCACGCGGGCTGTACTCGACGCCGATCTTGACCTCCACGCCGACCTCCGTGCTGAAAAGTCCGAATAAGAGACGGTTGCCAGGCTAGTCCAGGGCGTCCGTGGCCCACCGTGGCACCACCCGGCTTGCGCTGAAGGCGGAACCGGGAATCACCCGAGACCGAGCGCCTGCATCCGCTGCCCGTGGTTGTTCTGCAGCCTGCGGATCAGCGTGCCGATGCCGGAGAGGTCGCCGGTGCCCCTGATGATCAGCTCGGCGAGGCCGTCGCGCTCCGCGGCGACGTGCTGGGCCTGGGTGACCGCCTCGCCGAGCAGGCGCCGCCCCCACAGGGCGAGCCGGTCGCGGACCTTGCGGTCGGTCTCGCAGGCGGCGAGGACCTCGCGCTCGGCGAAGGCGGAGTGGCCGGTGTCGGCGAGCACGTCCAGCACCAGCTGCTTGGTCGCCGGGTCCAGCCACTCGGCGATCTCGCGGTAGAAGTCCGCGGCCAGGCCGTCGCCGACGTAGGCCTTGACCAGGGACTCCAGCCAGGAGCGCGGGGCGGTGGAGGCGTGGAAGGCGTCCAGCGGGGCCTGGAACGGGGCCATGACCTCCTCGATGCGCAGGCCGCGCCGGGCGAGGAACTGCTCGAGCTGCCGGTAGTGGCCCATCTCCGCGCCCGCCATCCCGGCCAGCGCGGCGCGCCCGGCCAGCGTCGGGGCGCTGCGCGCGTCCTCGGCCATCCGGTCGAAGGCAGAGAGCTCGCCGTAGGCCAGCACGCCGATCAGGTCGACGACGCCGGGATCAAGGGGCTCGGTGTCCGGTTTCTGCAGGTCCGCCTCGGTCATGGGAGTGAGCGTATCGGGCAGCGCGGAGCACACCCGGATGGCTGAGCGGACGACGCCGGAGCGTGAGACACGTCCTAACGGTATGCGTACAGCGCTGGTCGTCTGGCATTTCCCGGGTAGACTCCCGACCCAGACGCACGACGACTGCCTGAGTGAAGCCGCCGGTGATGAGTACATCGCCCGCTCTCCAGGCCGCGTCGGCGACGAAGGTGGCGGAGAGGAACCGTCACCGCGACAGGGCGCGCGTATCGCCTCGTCAAGCCCTCCCGCGCGGGAGGTCCACCCAGTGGACGCCACGCCGCGGTTGAGCGCCGCTCATGGCATGCGCGCAAGGCACGAGAGAGGCGATCACTCTGACCGTCAGCAGCAACACCAAGACCGGCACCACCGAGACCGACGACCCCGTCGAGGCGATCGTCGCCGAGGTGCTCGCCGAGGCCCATCCCCTGCGTGCGGCGGCCGTCGTCACCGACGACGCCCCCACGTTCGCCGAGCTCGGCGTGCACGACAAGATCGTCAAGGCGCTCGGCGAGGCCGGTATCGAGCGGACCTTCGCCATCCAGAAGCTGACCCTCCCGCTGGCGCTGGCCGGCGAGGACGTCATCGGCCAGGCGCGCACCGGCACCGGCAAGACCCTGGGCTTCGGCGTGCCCGCGCTGCAGCGCCTGGAGCTGCCCGGCGACGGCACCCCGCAGGTGCTCGTGGTCGTGCCGACCCGTGAGCTGTGCCTCCAGGTGACCGCCGACCTCAAGGACGCGGGCAAGTACCTCAAGGCGCGCGTGCTCCCGGTCTACGGCGGACGCCCGTACGAGCCGCAGATCGCCGCGTTGCGCAAGGGCGTCGACGTGGTCATCGGCACCCCGGGCCGACTGCTGGACCTGGCCGAGCAGCGCCACCTGGTGCTGGGCAAGGTCCGCACCCTGGTGCTGGACGAGGCCGACGAGATGCTCGACCTCGGCTTCCTCCCGGACATCGAGCGCGTGCTGCGGATGGTTCCGGACAAGCGGCAGACCATGCTGTTCTCGGCGACCATGCCGGGCCCGATCATCACGCTGGCCAGGACCTTCCTCAGCCAGCCGACGCACATCCGGGCCGAGGAGGTGGACGCCAGCGCCGTGCACGAGCGCACCACGCAGTTCGTCTACCGCGCGCACTCCCTGGACAAGGTCGAGGTCGTCTCCCGGGTGCTCCAGGCCGAAGGCCGCTCCCTCACGATGATCTTCACCAGGACCAAGCGCACCGCGCAGAAGCTCGCCGACGACCTCGCCGAGCGCGGGTTCGCGGTCGCGCCGGTGCACGGTGACCTGGGCCAGGGCGCTCGCGAGCAGGCGCTGCGCGCGTTCCGCTCCGGCAAGGTGGACGTGCTGGTCTGCACCGACGTCGCCGCCCGCGGCATCGACGTCGAGGGCGTCACGCACGTGGTCAACTACCAGTGCCCCGAGGACGAGAAGACCTACGTGCACCGGATCGGCCGCACCGGCCGGGCCGGCCGCACCGGCGTCGCGGTCACCCTGGTCGACTGGGACGAGGAGCCGCGCTGGAAGTCCATCAGCGAGGCGCTCGAACTGGGCAAGCCGGAGCCGGTGGAGACCTACTCCACCTCCGACCACCTGTTCAGCGACCTGGGCATCCCGACCGACACCTCCGGCAGGCTGCCGTTGGGCCAGCGCACCCGCGAGGGCCTGGCCGCCGAGGAGCTGGACGAGGAGCCGCGCCGCGGCCGCGGTGCCAAGCGGAGCGAGGCGAAGCCGAAGCCGAAGCGCGAGCGGGTCCGCAGGCGCACCAGGGGCGGCCTCGCCGGCGACGCGGACGATGAGGAGAACGGTGACGCCAAGGCGTGCACCGCCGAGCCCCCCGCGGCCACCGCCGAGGCCGGTGACGAGACCCGGCCGACCACCCCGCGCAGGCGCAGGCGCCGGACCAGGGCCGGAGGCGGAAACGCCGAGGGTGGCCAGGCCGCAGACGGGGGCCAGGAACCGGCCGCCGCACGCGCCCAGGAAGATGGGGACAGCAGCGCGACCGAGCGCCCGGCCCGGCGTCGGCGCAGCAGGCGTCGCGCGGGCGTGGAGACCACCGGCGAGCAGGCCGTGGCGGCGAGCGGCGAGGAGTGATGCGGGTGACGGGCCCTGGGCAGCACGGCGATCAGAACCAGCCGACCAGCCACGACCCGGAGCCCGTCTCCCCCGCACCCCCCGACGCAGCACGCTCTGACACAGCGCTCCCCGACACAGCACCTTCCGGCGAGGCGGCCGCGGCCCGGGACGACACAGCTCGGGACACGGCCGTCCTGAACACGGCGGGCCTGGACACCCCGGCGTCCGGCACAGCGACCCCGGACGCCCCGGGCCCAGCCGCGAACGCTGACGCCACAGACGCGGGCACAGCGGACCTGGACACGCCGCCCTTGGGCACAACGGTCCCGGCAGCCGCGGCGTCCCACGCCGCCGTGAACCCGGACCCGTGGCACGCGCACGAAGCCGTTGACGTGGCCACCGAGCCCGTCGCCGAGCAGCGCCCGCAGGTGCCCGCGCGGTCCTTCCACCGCAGGGCCGACTACGTCGTCGCGGCGCTGATCGCGGTCGCGGTGCTGGTCGCCGCCTTCATCGTCCGACAGAGCGGTGACGCGGCCGCGACCGTCTCGCGGACCAGCGCCGAGCCGATGTACCAACTGCCGCAGCCCACCGCGCTGCCGCCGTCCTTCGCCGAGGTCTGGCGGGCGCCGAGCTCGGCGACCTTCGCCCCGGTGGTGGCCGGGCCCGCCGTCGTGACCGGCGAGGGCGGCGAGATGGCCGGTCGCGACCCGCTGACCGGCGAGAAGAAGTGGTCCTACGCGCGCGACCTGCCGCTGTGCACGGTCGGCATGTCGTGGGGGCAGGCGTTCGCGATCTACACGAAGCAGGGCTGGACCGGCGGCAGCGGCCCGCAGTCGGGCAACTGCAGCGAGATCACCGGCGTCGACCCGGCGACCGGCAAGCGCGCGCTGGCCCGCAACGGCAACGCCCCGATCGGCACCCGGCTGCTCAGCGACGGCACCCACCTGGTGATGACCGGGAAGCGGCTGATCGAAGTGGTGCGCTTCGACCTGGTCAAGACGCTGGAGTACGGCAAGGTCGAGGCGGAGATCCAGCCGAACAAGCAACCGAGGACCAACTGCGAGTTCGGCTCCGTCGCGCTCGGTGGCAGCAGGCTCGGCGTGATCGAGCGCTGCCCAGACGACCTGGGCGACCGGCTGACGATGCAGAAGCCCAACCCCAAGGACTGGGACGCCCCCGAGGTCGCGTTCAGCACCGTGCTCAACGGCAGGGGCGCACGGCTGGTGGCGATCACCGAGGACCGCACCGTGATCGCGCTGCCCGGTCCCCCTCGGCTGGTCACCTACGACACCAACGGCACCCAGACCGACGAGCAGCCGCTGGCCATCCCGGACTCCGACCTGGCGGGCGACCCGCCGGGGCAGGTGCCGCCGGTGGTCGAGGGCAGCGCGAACTCGTACTGGTTCACCGGTTCGAAGCTGATCGCGCTGTCCTCGAAGGAGCTTCGTCCACAGTGGACGGTGGAGAACGTGGTCGGCTCGCCGACGCTGTTCTCCGGCAGGCTGGTGGTGCCGGTGCCGGACGGGTTGCTGGTGCTGGACGCGGTCACCGGCGCGCGGATCGGTTCGGTTCCGGTGCGCCGTGACCAGCCCGGCCCGGTCGCGCTGGCGACGGCCGGTCCGGTGATCCTCGAACAGCGTGCGGGGACTCTCGTCGCGTTGCGGTGAAACCGGGCGCGCTCTGGGAGAGAATCAACGGGTGACCGTGCCGTTCCCATCTCCACTCACCCCGCACCGCGGCACCAGGGTCGAGCTGCCAAGCCGCTACGGCCCGATCGCCGCGCTCCGGGCCATGCCGGATCCCTCAGCGGATCTCGGCGCCGTCGCGCTGCTCGTGCCCGGCTACCCGGGGTCCAAAGAGGACTTCGCGCCGCTGCTCGACCCGATCTCCGACGCCGGGTTCGACGTCGTCGCGATCGACCTGCCCGGGCTGAACGAGTCCGGCGGCCCCGAGGAGGAGGCGGCCTACCGCCCCGGCGCGCTCGGCGAGGTGGTCGCGGAGCTGATCACCGATCTCGGCGACGGCGGGACCAGGCCGGTGCTGCTGCTCGGGCACTCCTTCGGCGGCCTGGTGACACGGGCGGCGGTGCTCGTGGGCGCGCGGATCGCCGGGCTGACGCTGCTGTGCTCGGGACCGAGCGAGCTGCCGGACGGCGACCGCAGGCAGGCGATCATCGAGGGTGAGCCGATCCTGCGCACCAAGGGCATGGCCGCGGCGCAGGAGCTGCGGGAGGCCCGTGACGCGCGCAGGCCGGGCTGGGCGCACGTGCCGCAACGGCTCAAGGAGTTCTACCGGCGCCGGTTCCTCGCATCGAAGCCGGCGGGGCTGCTCGGGATGGCTGACGGCCTGCGCTACGAACCGGACCTGGTGCCGAAGCTCGGCGTCGTCCTCCAGTCGTCCGGCACGCCGAGCCTGGTGGTCTGCGGCGAGGGCGACGACGTCTGGCCGGTGAGCGCGCAGCGGGACATGGCCGAGCGCCTGGACGCGGACTTCGCGGTCCTGGCGGGCGCGGGCCACTCCCCCAACGTCGAGAACCCCGAGGCCCTGCTGGCGACCCTGCTGCCGACCTGGCGAGCCTGGCTCACCGAGAAGACCCCCTGACCGAAGCACTCCCGTCACCGCGGTTGACCCGTCTTCAAGTACCCCCGACCCCCACCCAGAACATCGCTAACCACAGCAGACCCAGCCGCCGTTCGCCGCGCGAACTCCGCTCCGGACGCGCGCGCCCGCAGTGGACTGCCGGGGTTGGGGGCGGTTAGCGATCGCTGGGGGTGGGGTTCGTAGGACTTGAAGACCGTCACACCGCGCTGGGAGTGGGGTGCGGCGCGGTCAGGACCACCACCAGAACCAGAGGGTGGCGGCCGCGATGACGTAGACGCCGAAGATCATGGCGAGTCCGATGCGGCCGGGCTCGTGGTCGGAGCGCTGTTGCAGCACCACCATCACGGCCGCGACCACCAGGTGGCCGACCACCTCGGCGACGCCCGGCCCGGGTATCCCGGTCGCGCCCGCGTAGACCTGCGCGATCACCATCGCCAGCGCCAGCACCGCCATCCCGGCGGCGAGCGAGCCCGCCACGCCGCTGAGCAGGCGGCGGGCCAGCGAGTTGCGGCGACCGATCGCGGGGCTCATGGCGCCAGCGTCGCCCACGGCTCCACCTCCGGTGCCGCACCCTGCCCCTCCGGGCAGTGCCTGCGGAAGTCGCACCACGAGCACTGCCTGCCGGGCGTCGGCGGGAACAGCACGTCCCGGTCCCCGCCCGCCGCGAGCGTGTCCGCGGCGAGCGACAGGTCCTCCGCGGCCTCCTCGGCGCGGCTGAGGTGCCTGCCGAGGGACTCCTCGGTGTGCTCCCACACCGCGACCTCGCCGGAGGGCAGGTGGTGCAGCTCGACCCGGCGGCACGGGCGGCGCAACGTGCGGCGCGCGGCGATGGCGTAGAGCGCCAGGGCCTGCGAACCGCGCGCGTCGTCAACGCCGAGCGCGTGCCTGCCGGTCTTGTAGTCCACGATCACCAGCTCGCCGTCGCGCAGGTCGATGCGGTCGACCCGGCCCTCGGCGACGATCTTCTCCGTGGGGGTGGAGACCCAGCGCTCCAGGCCGATCGGCTCCATCCCCGGCGGCAGCCCGCGCACGTAGTCGGCGACCCACCGCTTGGCCCGGTCGCGGTAGACCTCGGCCTGCTCGGCGTCCCGGAACCCGTCGCTCTTCCAGCACCTGCGCACCAGGTCCGCGGCCTGCTCCTCGCTGCGGCGCTCCTGCGGCAGGTCGAAGTAGCCCTTCAGGGCGTTGTGCACCACCGCGCCCAGCGTGCTGCTGGCCCAGGGCCCGCCGCGCTTCGGGGCGGGCCGGTCGAGGTAGGCCATCCGGTACCGGCGAGGGCAGTCGCTCCAGGTCGCCAGCTTCGCCGGGGTCACCTTCACCAGCCTGCGCGGCATTCCTCCGAGATCAAGACCCAGCTGCCCGTCCACCCATCCCACGGTACTCAGGACAGCTGTTGCTCCCACACCGGGCAGGAACCGGGCTTGGCGCGCGCGACCAACGCCTCGAACTGCTCGGGGTCGGTCGTCTCCTGGCCGAGCCGGATCGTCTTGTTCGTGCCGTGGTAGTCGCTGGAGCCCGTCATCACCAGCCCCAGCTCGGCGGCGAGGGCCCGCAGCTCGGCGCGGGTCGGCTCGTCGTGGTCGGGGTGGTCGACCTCGACGCCGGAGAGCCCGAACTCGACGAGGTCGGCGACGACTCCCGGCGTGACGACCGGGCCCCGCGCCCTGGCGAAGGGGTGCGCGAGCACCGTGACCCCACCGGCGTCGGCGATCATCGAGATCGCCCGCTCGACCGGGGTGTCGGTGCGCGGCAGCAGGTAGGAGCCGCCGGAGCCCAGGAACCGGTCGAACGCCTCGTCCACCGAACCGACCACGCCCGCCCGCATCAGCGCCTGGGCCAGGTGCGGGCGCCCGGCGGGAACGTCCGGCGGCAGCGCGGCCATCAGCTCGTCGGGGTCCACCGGGAACCCGTCCGCGGCCATCCGCCCGGCCATCCGGTGCAGCCGCTGCCTGCGCTCCAGCCGCAGCCGCGTCTGCTCGACGACCAGCGGCTCGGAGGCGGGATCGAACAGGTAGGCCAGCAGGTGGACGGTGACGGAGCCGCCGAGCCCGTCCGGCGACTCGCAGGAGAGCTCGGCGCCGGGGAGCATGCGCATCCCGGGCGGCAGGGCGGCCAGCGCCTCGGACCAGCCCGCGGTGGTGTCGTGGTCGGTCACCGCGATCACGTCGAGCCCGGCGAGCGCGGCCGCCTCGATCAGCCCCGCGGGCGAGTCGGTGCCGTCGGACGCCGTGGAATGGGTATGCAAGTCGATCCGCACCCCAGGAGTCTGCTCCACGACCCGGGAAAACACAGAACCCCCCGGCCAGGCGTCTGCCTGGCGGAGGGTTCCACGGCTGGCCACCAACCCCGTGCGGCCAGCCGTTGTCGTGCCTGTCTAGAGCGGAACCATCAGCCTGTCGCGCGCTTGCTCAACGCGGCCTTCTTCTTGGCCTGCATCATCGAGAACCGCTCGGCCTGGGCCTTCTTGTCACCGAAGACGAGCTCGGAGATGGCGTCGTAGACCTCCTCCGGGCGGGGCAGGTACTCGATCCGGTTGAGCGCCTGGATCTGACCCGCCGACTCGACGACGATCGTGCCGTAACCCCACATGCGACCGCTGAGGCTGCGCTCGTAGGTGAGGTCGGTGACCTTGCCGATCGGCATCATCGCCACCTTGGTGGTGAAGACGCCGTTGGTGAGCATGAAGCGCTTGTCCGTCACGACGATGCGCTCGACCCACCACTCGATCACGAAGTAGGCGAACCGAAGAAGTACGAACAGGGCGGCGTACCACAGGATGTTCTGCAGCAGCCACTGACCCGCCGGGAGCAGGTACGAGATCATCACGGCGCCGGCGAGCAACGCGACGGTCTCGAAGATGTCCCACAGCAGGGTGGCCCAGTGTCGGCGCACCCTGATGATCCGTCGCTCGGTTTCGAGCAGGTACTCGTCGGGATCGCGAGGTGCGAACACGGTCTCACCGCCCTGTCGGTGTCATCAGACGAACAACGACCTGACGAACGTGATGATCGCCTGAGCCGCGTCCCGCAGTCTGCCCAGGATCCCGTTCACAGCGCCCGCGGCCTGATCCGGTGCGGTGAACACAAGGAACAGGACCAGCGCAATGCCAGCAAAGGTGAGGATCTTCTTGATGTTCACGTTGTCCAACCCCGTCCGCTAACGGCCTTGTTGGCGCCTGCGGAACCGTTGTACCGCACTCCGCCGCGCTTCGGCAGATTTGTACCGCACTTGGCTGAGTGTCAGTGCCAACTGCCTCGGCAAGACTACTGTCCGTGTTCGTGCTTGGCGATCGCGAATCTTCGATCCGCTGCGTCGGGGGGATCACATTCGACGCCGACGGCCGACTCCTGCTGATCCGCCGTTCGAACGACCCCGGTCGGGGCAGGTGGTCCATTCCGGGAGGGCGGGTGGAGCCCGGCGAGGACGACGCCGTGGCCGTGGCCAGAGAGCTGCACGAGGAGACCGGGCTGGTCGTGACGGTGGGCGACTTGATCGGTTCTGTCGTCCGGTCGGCTGAACGCGGGTCGTACGAGATCTACGACTACTCCTGCCAGGCGGTCGGCGGACGCCTGCGGCCGGGGGACGACGCGGCCGCGGTGGCGTGGATCGATGGTGTGATCTTTACCGCACTCGATCAGGCCGGGGCGCTCACCGAGGGACTCGGCGAGGCGCTCCGGGACTGGGACGCAGTGCCCCAAATCACCAAGAATCGCCCACCCCGGTGACGCAGCGTCCTAGAGCCACTCCACCCACTGCCCGTGCATCCCGCTCCTGGCCAGCGGACGCACCTCTGACCTGCCCTTTTCCCAGCGCGTGATGCTGACGAGATTGTGCGCGGGGCCGTCGAGGACGAGGTCCTCGCGCTCCGGCAGCAACGTGTTCAGGCAGGCGCCGAAGGGTTCCTGGGCGACCCACCACAGCGTCCGCGCGGCGGCCAGCTCCCGGATCGCCTCGACGTAGTCCGCGCGCCGCGCCTCCGACACGTACGCCAGCAGGTTGCTGTTGAACACCACCAGCGGCAGGTCGGTGGGCACGCGCGCGGCCGCGGCGTGCAGGTCGTCGACGGCGTCCCCGGCGACCAGCGCGGGCGGGTCGGCCTTGACCTCCTCGGCGGCCAGCCGCAGGAAGCTGAGCCTGCGCGGCTGGTCCGGCCACACGCACGCCTCCAGCCAGCTCAGCTGTTCCTCGTCCCGCACGTCGACCGGGGTGAGGTCCAGCCCGACCTTCGCGCCGAAGGCGGGCGCCTTGGACCTGGCCCGGCCCTGCTCGCGGCGGACCATGGTGTCCAGCACCAGGCGCGCCTTCTTCCGCCCGGTGTTCACATCGGTGCCGTCGGGCTGGCGGTAGCGGTAGCCGTAGCGGTCCATGCCCAGCAGCAGCCCCGCGCTCGCGCCGACCTCCAGCAGGCCGAGGGGAGCCTTGCCCACCTGGGCCGCGATCGTCGACAGGACCGGGTGCAGCACGGCGGCCCGCCGGACCTCGTTGGTCTGCGTGGTCCTGGACGCGATCAGCTCGCGCATCTTGTCCGCGCGGCCGAGCACGAACTCGCGGAACTCCGGCCAGGCCGCGTCGTCGACGCCGTTGTGGCCGCCGACGGAGGGGTAGTAGCGGGTCAGCGGGTGCCACGGCTCGGCGAACAGCGCGCGCTGGGCGGCGGCGAAGAACAGCGTCGGCATGGCGAAGTTGACCGAGGTCGCGGTCAGCAGGTCGGCGACCTCGGCGTCCTCGGCCGCGCCGAGCGCGAACCGCTCGTACAGCGGGGAATTGCCCGCGGCCTCCTGCTCGGCGAACCGGTGGAACCGCTGTTGGACGGCGTCGAGCTGGGAGGTCATGCTGGCTCCTACGAGAGCTTCGGCTCGGGGCGACCGGGCTGCTCGCCACCGCGCGCGAGCCCGTAGGACTTCTTCGGCACCATGACCTTGCGGCGGAACACGCAGACGACCGTGCCGTCCTGCTTGTAGCCGCGGGTCTCCACGTAGACAACCCCACGGTCGTCCTTGGACTTCGACGGGGTCTTGTCGAGCACCTCCGTCTCGCCGTAGATCGT
The DNA here is from genome assembly GCF_024213555.1 of Allokutzneria sp. A3M-2-11 16. Classification (GTDB taxonomy): domain Bacteria; phylum Actinomycetota; class Actinomycetes; order Mycobacteriales; family Pseudonocardiaceae; genus Allokutzneria. The sequence continues at coordinate 964,874 of NZ_JANAVO010000001.1, forward strand.
GTCGCCGTGGAAGGTCGGCTTGATGTGCTTGAGCGACTCGACCTCCAGGTTGGCGATAGCCTTGCCGGAGACGTCGGGCACCGACATGCCCAGCAGCAGCGAGTAGATGTAGTTGCCGACAACCACGTTCTTGCCGAAGTCGGTGGTCTCCCCCGCGTAGTGCGCGTCCATGTGCAGGGGGTGGTGGTTCATCGTGAGCAGGCAGAACAGGTGATCGTCGTACTCGGTCACCGTCTTGCCCGGCCAGTGCTTGTAGACAGCTCCGACCTCGAACTCTTCGAAGTAGCGCCCGAACTGCACAGCGTCCTCCCGGGTGTGTTGGATCATGGTGACCGCGAGGGACAGTCTTGCCCCAGGGGAGGTACCCTCGACAACTGGTCTGTGAGCGACTCCACCGTTCACCGGCTCCCGGCATAAGGAGGTGGGACGCTGATGAGTGCAGACAGCACGCCTCCCAGTACCGGCTCGCGTCCCCGCCGCCGGACCGCCATCCTCGGGTAGGTCCGTCCACATCGGATAGGCCGGGACGCGCACCCCAGAGTCGGAGCGGCCCGTGCGGCCAGGGCTCCGGCATTTCGTACGCATTCGCCGCGCGAACTCTCGGGAGCCCGTCATGCCTGCTCTGCCCACGCTCGGCCGCAAGGGCCGCACAACTCGAAACGGTCGAGGGATGACTCCGATTCCGGTCCCGCTTTCGGCTTACGTGGTCGACTGCGGCGTGTACGTCGACGGCAAGCGCCTGCCGGGGCGGTGGACGCACATCGCCGCGATCGAGGAAGTGCGCAAGCGCGAGAACGGTTTCGTCTGGATCGGCCTGCACGAGCCGGACGAGGAGCAGATCCAGAGCATCGCCGACACCTTCGGCCTGCACGAGCTGGCCGTCGAGGACGCGGTGCACGCGCACCAGCGGCCGAAGCTCGAACGCTACGACGACATGCTGTTCATGGTGCTCAAGACCGTTCGCTACGTGGCGCACGAGTCACCGGAGACGGCCAACGAGATCGTCGAGAGCGGCGAGATCATGGTCTTCGTCGGCCGCGACTACGTGATCACGGTGCGGCACGGCAAGCACGCCGGGCTGGCCACGCTGCGGCACCTGCTGGAGGAGGACCCGGAGAAGCTGGCGCTCGGGCCCGCCGCGGTGCTCTACCAGATCGCCGACCACGTCGTGGACCGCTACCTGGAGGTCACCAGCGCGGTCGAGGACGACATCGACACGATGGAGGTCGAGGTCTTCGACCCGCGCAGTGACGTCGACCCCGAGCAGATCTACCTGATGAAGCGCGAGGTCATGGAGCTGCGCCGGGCGGTGGGGCCGCTGGCGACCCCGCTGCGGCGGCTGGCCGAGGGCTACATCCCGCTGGTGCCGGAGCAGGTCCGCTCGTACTTCCGGGACGTCGACGACCACCTCACCACCGTGCACGACCGGGTCGTGGCCTTCGACGAACTGCTGACCACGCTGATCGACGCGGTGCTCGCCAAGATCACGCTCCGGCAGAACAACGACATGCGCAAGATCTCCGCGTGGGTCGCGATCATCTCCGTGCCGACCATGGTCGCCGGGATCTACGGCATGAACTTCGACTTCATGCCGGAACTGAAGTGGGCCTTCGGCTACCCGATGGTCCTGTGCGTCATCGTCATCGCCTGCGTCGTGGTGTACCGGATCTTCCGGCGCAACCGCTGGCTCTAGTGTCGTTGGGAGGTTCCCCATGCTCCGGATGCTGCGCAGCCTGCGCGCCTGGATCTTGGTCATGGTAGTCGCCTGGATCGCCACCATCATCGTGCTGATCGTGAGCAAACCCGAGGACGGGGCGCCTTCGGCCGACGTCCTGGCCACGCAGATCGCCGACGCGCTGCGTGCCCAGGACGCCGACCGCCTGGCCCAGCTCGTGTCCTTGGACGAGGGCGGCGACGAGGTCGCGCGGGTGACCGTCGCCAACTTCGGCACCGTGGACACGCAGTTGATCAGCTCACACCTGGAGCGGCTCAACGGTGTGCAGGTGGTCGTGGACTACGTGCGCCCCAACGGTGAACGGGGTGCGCTGCGGCTGCCCGCGGTGGTCAGTGCCGGGCGGTGGAAGGTCACCCCCGTCGCCACGCCCTGAACGACCTGGTGAGCACGGCCGCCGCGCCGTGCACTCCGCCGAGCACGACGGGGAACCAGGCGAACGAGCTCGCCCGTGCCTTGAGTGGGATTCCGTTGTCCCGCAAGCGTTTCAGGGCCCACAACGAGTAGGGCGCCACGATCAGCGGCGCCGTGATGAGCCCCGGCGTGTAGCGGCGCAGCAGCGCGGACTGGGCGAGGTGGGTCAGTGAGTGCAGGCCGAACCCGGTGAGCACGGTCTGGAACAACGGCGACCGCCCGCCCGTTCGCGCGCCCGCCGCGGCTGCCGTCGCGACCACCGCGCCCATCAGGCCGATGGCGGTGCTGACGTGCGCCTGGTCCACCTCGGGCAGCCAGGTGTCGTTGTCGCGGGAGAACTTCGCCATGGTCAGCAGCTCCTCGGCGTCGTGCACCAGCCAGGCCGCGAGCAGCCCCCAGGCCAGGGCTTTATTTTCGTTACGTGACGTCATGTAATTTACAATAGCTCCGAGGAAGGGAGGCGTCCATGGCCCGTGGCAGGCCGCGCAGCGCGCAGGCCCAGGAAGCGATCATCTCCGCGACCCTCGCCGTGCTCGTGGAGACCGGGTTCGCCGGGCTGACCATCGAGGCCGTCGCGACCAGGGCGGGCGTCGGCAGGCCCACGGTCTACCGGCGCTGGGCGAGCAGGGAGGACCTGGTGGTCGACGCACTCGCCGCGACGGTGCCCGTTGCGTCCACTGTGGACACTGGAGATCCGTTGGCGGACATCGCTTCCACGGTGCGCACCGCCATCGACGGCCTCGGCGGCTCGGAGCTGGGCGGTGCGGTCGTCGGGGTTCTCGCCGCTTCGGCGGCCAACCCGCTGCTGGCTTCGGCGCTCGCCGAGCGCTACCTCGCGCCGCGCCTGGGCGTGGTGTCGGAGCTGATCGCGCGCGGGGTGGCGGCGGGGGTGCTGCGGTCGGACCTCAGCCCGGAGGTGATCCGCGACCTGCTGATCGGACCGCTGGTGTACCACTGGCTGGTGACCGGCGCCCCGATGCCGAAGCCCGACACCGAGGCGCTGTTCACCGCCGTCCTCTCCACCCTGCGCGCCTGAGCGGTGCACCGGTAGGCGCTCTCCTCGCGATCAGCCAAGATCGCGTCCGACCCCGGGCCGTGCGCCCGTTTCGTACTCTTGTCCGCCAAGAGAGCGCTCCCAAATCCCGTTATGAGTACGAAACGGGAATCGCGGCGGTGCCGGAGTGCCTGGTCAGGCGGTGTGGGCGTGGTCGCGAGACGGAAGATCGGCGTGGCTGGCGAACAGGCCGATGACGGCGCCCATCATCGCGCGGAAGAGGAAACTCGTCGTGCGCGGAGTGGTGGTCGTGGTCCCGTTGGGGGTCATCGCTGTGTGCCTTGTCTGCTCGTTCGTGGGTGCCGATGTGATCATCGGCCTACCCGGTTCTCGCGGCGCCAAACCTGGTCGTTAACGACCCGGACCCGGCTTCATCCGGTCAGGCGTGAATCCGATTCTGCGGGTAACGAAGCCGGGTCCGCGAACGAATTTCCCAGTCACGTCCACTGTGGACAATGCCATTCAGTCCTCCGGGTGGTGTGTCACGAGTCTCCAGCTGACCGAGGTGATGCCCGGTCGCAGGCTCAGCGAGCTCACGGCGCGCTCCAGTTTCCCGCCGCCCGCCCCTCGGCCGAGCACGCACGCGATCACCTCGACGCGGTCGGGGGCGAGATCGGTGCTGGTCAGCGCCCGTAGCTCGAAGCCGCCATCGGCGACGGAGCGGACGACCAGCGCGCGGACGTGCGCCTCGTCGGAGTCGCGGCACACGGCGCGCAGCTCGTAGTCGATCTCGGCGAGCGCGGGATCGGTCGCGCGCCCGTCCACGAGGCGGCCGAGCGGGCGCAGGCCGACGTTGGCGATGACGATCACCACGGCACCGGCGGCGGCCACGCCGTAGTGGCCTCCGCCGCACATGAGCCCGACCCCGGCGGTGCCCCAGATCGTCGCGGCGGTGTTGATGCCGCGCAGGTTGCCGCCGTCACGGATGATCACTCCGGCACCGAGGAAGCCGACGCCGGAGACGATGTAGGAAGCGATCCGGGTCGTGCTGCCGCCGTCCGGCGTGAGCACGCTGAACAGCTCGAACAGCGCGGCGCCCACGCAGACGAGCGCATTGGTGCGCAGCCCGGCCGTGCGCGCCCGCCACTGCCGCTCCAGCCCGACCAGCGCGCCGAACGACGCCGCGCACAGCAGGCGGAGCCCGATCTCCCACCAGGTCATGGCTCACTCCTCAAGCACCAGTTCGCGGGCGACCGCGTCGAAGGAGAACAGTTCGCCGTAGCGGCCCCAGTCGACGGCCGTTGCGAGCTGCCGCTGGGCGTCCGGCTCCGGGAAGCCGGTGCGGAGCAGGTCGAGGAAGAACTCGTCCCGCAACCGGCCGGACCTGCTCGTGCGCAGCGCGTCCGCGATCACGCGCACCAGCGGAGCGCTGGCGACGGCCCGCCGCGCGAAGATCGACTTCGCGGTGGGGATGTCCGCGGCGAGCCAGTCCTCCCCCGCCCCGGTGATCAGCAACTCGGCTCCGGCGACCTCCACGAGGCCGAGCAGGGACGCCGCGTCGACCAACGGCAGCAGGTCGTCCACCGCGAAGGTCAGCGCCGCGGCCAGCGAGTGCAGATCGGTCCGGCCGCCGTGCGCGCCGAGCAGCTCGATCAGCCCGGCGAGGCCGCCGACGGTCGCCGGGGGCAACGGCCTGCGCAGCGGGGTGTCGTGGTCGACCTCCGCGCGGGTCTGGCCCATGAGGGCCGTGTAGATCTGGTCGACGATCGCGGTGAACGCGGCGTTGCGCCGGTCACGCGGCCGGGCAAGCGGCACGGTCAGCTCAAGGGAGATTCGGCCGTCGCCGAGCACCACGATCCGGTCTGCCATCGCCACCGCCTCCTCGATGTTGTGCGTTACCAGGCACATCGCCTTCGTGGGAAAGCGCGCGCTGGTCCACAGAGACATCAGCTCACCGCGCAGGTTCTCCGCGGTGAGCACGTCGAGCGCGGAGAACGGCTCGTCCATCAGCAACGCGTCCGGCTCCAGCACGAGCGCCCGCGCGAAGCCGACGCGCTGGCGCATACCCCCGGAGAGTTCCTTGGGGTAGGCGGTTTCGAAGCCGTCGAGGCCGATCAGGTCGATCGCCTCCGCCGCGCGACGGCGGCGCTCCGCGACGGGAAGTCCCTTCGCGCGCAAGCCGAGTTCGACGTTCTCCCGCACGGTCAACCACGGCAGCAACGCGAAGTTCTGGAACACCATGCCCACGCTCAGGGTGTTGCCCCGATACGTGACGCGCCCGCCGGACGGCTCGACGAGACCGGCGAGCGTGCGCAGCAACGTGGACTTGCCGGAGCCGGACTTGCCAAGCAGCGCAAGCACTTCGCCCTCGCGCACCTCCAGGCAGACGTCGCGGAGCACGGTCCGCGAACCGGTGAAGGACTTGGTGACGTTCTCGGTGGTGATCAGGGCCATGACGTTTCTCCTCACTGGAGCGCGTAGTGCTCGGACAGGCGGTGCAGGCGGCGCCAGAACAGGCGGTTGACGCCGACGACGAAGGCGCTCATCACCACGACACCGACGAAAACCCTTGGCATGTCACCGAGTTCGGTGGCGTTGGTGATGTACGCGCCGAGCCCGGGGGCTTCCATCCGGGCTGATCCGTAGGTGATCACCTCGGCGACGATCGAGGCGTTCCACGCTCCGCCCGCCGCGGTCAGCGCGCCGGTGACGAAGGCGGGGAAGATCGCGGGCAGGACCAGGAAACGCCAGCGCTGCCACCGCTTCAGCCGCAGGTTCGTCGCGGCCTCGCGCAGGTCGCTGGGGATCGCGCTGGCCCCGGCGATGACGTTGAACAGCACGTACCACTGCGCGCCGAGGCTCATCAGCAGGATGCCGCCCCAGCCGAGGCCGACGTGCCACACCAGGAAGAGCGCGGCGGCGAAGGGGAACAGGAAGTTCGCCGGGAAGCTCGCCAGCACCTGCACGACCGGCTGCGCGAGCCTGCTCACCCTCGGGTTCATCCCGATCCACACCCCGATCGGCACCCACACCAGCGCCGACGCGAGCACCACGACGAGCACCCGGCTCAGCGTGATCAGGCCGAGGCTGATGGTGTGCAGGACCTCCGGCCATCCCGTCGTCGCGGAGACGTAGTCGGCGATCAGCCACAATCCGACGACCGTGAGGACGGTCAACAACGTCGAGCGTTCACGGGAAGCGAGGGCGCGGCGTGCTCCGGTTCTGCCGAAAACCCTTGCCGCGCGGTCGATTCCCTCGCCCATGGGGCGCAGCGCGCGGCCCGCGAGGCCGGGCAACCGGGAACGCCGGAGCAGGTCGAGCACCATGCTGCGCGGCGCGTGCGCGGCTTCGGACTGCTCCAGCCGGAACCGCTCCGCCCACGCGGTCAACGGCCGCCAGAACAGCACGTTGACCGCGACCACCATGATGACCATCGCGCCGATGGCGAGCAGCAGGAGATCGGTGCGCTCCGCCGCGGACGCCGCCGCGACATAACTGCCGATTCCGGGCAAAGCGAACTTCTGGTTGAGCACGCTGATCGCCTCGGACTGCACGAGAAAGAACCAGCCGCCGCCGAAGCTCATCGTCCCGTTCCACACCAGGGGAATCATCGAGCCCGGAACGTCGAGCTCGCGGAATCGCTGCCAACGGGTGAGCCGCAGCGCCCTGGCCGCTTCGTCCAGTTCCGCCGACTGCGTCACCAGCGACTGGTAGAAGGCGAATGTCAGGTTCCACGCCTGCGAGGTGAAGATCGCGAACACCGACGCCGCCTCCAGGCCGAGCGTCGAACCGGGGAACAACGCGATGAACGCGGTCACGGTGACCGAGAGATAAGCGAGCACCGGCACCGACTGGAGGATGTCCAGCACCGGAATGATGATCTTCTCGGCCCGCCGGGACTTGGCCGCCAGACCACCTACCACCAGCGAGAACAGCAGGGACAGAGCCAATGCCGCGAACATCCGCAGCAGTGACCGGCCCGCGTATCCGGGCAGCGCGGCCGGATCGAGTTCGACGGCGGTCTCCACCGGCAGCGGCGCGAGCGTCCCGGAACCGACTCGGACGACCGACCAGAGCAGAACGCAGACGCCGACGGCCACGGCGATATCGACGAGCACGCGACGAGGGCGCGCGGAAACAACACGTGTGAACATGGGAATGCCCCGAATCAAGCGCAGCACGAATCACACCGAAGGCGAAGCCGACGGCGTGCGAAAAGAGAGGGAGAAGGGGGCGGTCGCTCAGCCCCGGCGACTACTGGGGGGATCGCACGGATTCAGGCTCACGGCGATCACCTCCCCAGCGCGCGACACAAAAACCCGAACGCGCAAAAGGCTACTCCCGCCCTTCGCGGAAACGAAACCCCTCAGACCCAGTGACGCTCGTCCCAGGCGAAGGGGTCGCCGTGGCCGACGCCGGTACCGAGGTGCAGCGAGATCCCGGCCGGCCACAGCCGCAGCAGGAGGTCGAAGCGGTACGGGTCCGCCGGGTCGTTGGCGCGGCGCGGTTCGAACACCAGCAGGGCGAGCGGAGCGTCCTTGGTCGCCTTGGCCGCCGCCGCGGCCACCACCGCCCGGCCGCGGGCGCGCTCCCTCGGCGGGGCGTACTGCCACACGATCGAGTGCCACACGACGGTGACCATGCCGCTGGCGTCCTTGGCGAGCTGGGTGCGCAACCACTCCGACCCCTCGGCGCGGTGCACCGGAACGGGGTCCGCCTGGGCGAGGTCGATCGCGCCCTGGAGCCGCTGGTAGCGGTCCACCTGGTCCGGCCACACGAAGGAGGACAGGTGCTTGCGGCCGTCCTCGGTGGTCGCGTCGACCGGGTTCATGTCGCAGGCGGCGCGGTCGGCGACCGTGAGCGGGGTGGTCAGATCGGCGCGCGGGCGCCCGCTCCAGGACAGGTCGAGCTGCACGGGACTGGCGTCGTCGCCGAAGCTGGTGCCGTCGTCGAGGCGGTAGCCGAAACGGTGCGGGCGCAGGTTCAGGCCACCGCTCGCGCCGATCTCCAGCAGCCGCACGGGGAACGGCAGGTCCCGGCCCGCGTGCTCGGCGGCGCGCTCGGCCGCGACCAGCAGGCCGCCGTAGAGCGCCGCGCTGCGGGCGGGCTCGTTGGTCTGCACGGCGTTCGCGCGGATCATCGCGCGCAGCATGTCGGCGTGTTCGTCGAGCACCGGCTCGGCGTCGGCCCAGAGGCGGTCTCGTTCGAGGTGCCCACCGACCGTGGGGTAGTGCTTGGCGAGGCCCGGGGCCTTGCCCTCCAGGACGAGCCGGTGGACGGAACCGGCGAACCGAAGACCGGGGACGGTGCCACCGCGGTCCAGTTCACTGCCCGCCATCACCTTCGTGGTCACGCCGCCGGCAGCGAGGTCGTCTGCCGCCGCGCGCAACAGGGTGGCGTTGAGCGGGCTGTGGGTCTGGCAACCGCGGGCCGCATCTCGAAACAGCTCCACGAGCACCTGTGGAACGGTAGTCCGGCGATGTGGTGAAAGCACGCCCCGCCTCCTCGATTCACTCGGCTGCGAGCAAGCTTTACCGGCCGTTCACGCAACGTCGATCCGTGACAACGTTGGCCCCGCGGAACCCAGGCGCCACAAGGACGTTCGGCATCCCGTTCGGGCCAGGCGCGGTGGTGAACCAGGCGTTCGCCGAACACAACCGGTCACCGAAAACCGCCACCCCCGCCGCAGTAGGAGCGTCTTCAAGTACCACCGACCCCCGCCGACGATCACCGCTAACCGCCCCCAACCCCCGCGGAGCTTCCCGGGGTTGGGGGCGGTTGAGGACAGCAGGGAGGGGGGTTCGGGGTACTTGAAGACCGTCAAACCCGGTGGATGATCAGAATCTGGGCACCGCGACGACGTTGTAGGTCACGTTCGGGCCGGGCTCGGTGCCGAACCTGGCGTTCGGCAGGTAGAGGCGGTCACCGAAGGCCGCAACGGTCGTCGGCACGTCGAAGCGCGGGTCGGTGACCTTCTTGTGCAGAGCGCCCTTCGCGCCCGTGTGGTCGAGGCGCACCGCGCTGAGCGTGTTGATCCGGTTCTGCACCACGTAGAGCAGGTGTCCCTGGCGCAAGAGGCCGTCGCCGTTGGTCAGCACGAGCCCGCCGAGGTCGACGAGCTTGGCGTCGCCGGTGCGCGGGTCGACGCGGAAGAGCTTGCCGGAGCCAATGTTGATCACGAGCAGGCTCCGCCCGTCCGGCGTGGTCTCGATGCCGTTGGCGTTGAAGCCCGCCGCCTGCACCCACTCACCGCCGAGCGGGATGGTCTCGGCCTTCGCGGGTAACTCGCGGCCCAGGGAGAGCTTGTACAGCACGGCCTTGTGCGAGTCGGTGAAGTAGGCGGCGTCCTCGGTCAGCACGACGTCGTTCACGAAACCGCCGCCGAGCGGGTACTTGGCGAGGAGCTTGCCGGTCCGCGCGTCGACCACCCGCGCGTCGCCGCCCACACCGCCCGCGATGAACAGCCGGTCCCGCTTGTCGATCTTGAGTCCGACCGACGGGGTGCCGGTGGGCGCGCTGAGCTGGGCGCCGCGCCCGGTGCGGAGGTCGATCTTGTGGACGGACCCGTCCCTGAGGGAGCCGAAGTAGCCGGTCGTGCCGCCGATGGCGATGCCCTCGGGCTGGAAGTGGTTGGGGAGCTGGAGCGTCGTGGGGAACGCCGGAGCGTGCTGTGCCTGCGCAGGGATGCCGAACACCGCGACCAGTCCGGCCGCAGCCACACCGATCGCGAACGCGCGTCGATTCGTCATGCGCCGAACGGTAGGGATCGCCGTGTGAGGTGTGAGTTGCGTCAAGGCGGAGTGCTCCGTTCGGCCCTAGGCTCTGCCGCGTGGTCAAGGTGCTCGCGGTAGCGGACGAGGTCGTTGAACAGCTCTGGACCTCCTACATCCAGCAGATAGAGGTCGATCTGATCCTCGCGGCGGGTGATCTCCCCTACGACTACCTGGAGCACCTGAGCAACGCGTTGGACCGGCCGTGCGTCTTCGTGCCCGGTAACCATGACCCCGACCTGACCGGATACACCAACGTGCGCGGTTTGTGGACGAAGAGCGGGATCCCGACCAGGTGGCCGGGCCCGGCCGGTGGCGTGAACGCCGACGGCAGGGTGGTGGACGCGGCCGGGCTGCGGATCGCGGGCATCGGCGGTTCGATCCGCTACAACCGCGGGCCGAACCAGTGGACCGAGCGCCAGCAGGCGCGGCGCGTCCGCCGGATGACCCGGCTCGCGAACTGGCGGCGGCTGCGCGACGGCCGCGGGGTGGACGTCCTGCTCACCCACAGCCCGCCGAAGGACTGCGGCGACCGCGAGGACCCGCCGCACCGGGGCTTCGCCTGCCTGCACGACGCCGTGCGGAGACTGCGGCCACCGCTCATGCTGCACGGGCACATCCACCCGCACGGCGAGCCGACACCGGATCGTCGACTCGTGGCAACCCGGGTGGTCAACGTCGTCGGATATCACGTCATGGAGATTCCTTCGCGCGGTCAGGAGGCGACAGATGCGCGGTGACACCGGATTCCCGCGTGCCGACGCGGAGAACGACTTCATCAGGGCGCGCCGCCGCCAGGTCATGTCCCGGCTGGCGAAGTGGATGCGCAGGGAGCCGGACGACGTCAACATCATGCTTCCCTACGCCGAGGTCGTCGCCGCCCTCGGCCAGGTGGGCGAGCGGCGGCTCGGGCGCCAGGTGATCCAGGTCGACTCGATCATCGGCAGCGTGGACCGCACGCGCGACTTCGACCGCCGCTTCCGCCCGACCTCCGGCCGCACCCGGGAGCGGTGGGAACGGCTCGCGCTGGCGCAGCGGCGCGGCGAGTCCATCCCGCCGATCGACGTCTACCGCGTCGGCGAGCTGCACTTCGTCAAGGACGGCCACCACCGGGTCTCGGTGGCGCACGCGCTCGGCCTGCGCACCATCGAGGCGCACGTGACCGAGGTGCGCACCAAGATCGGCGCCTACGACATCCGGTACCGCCACGACCTGATGATCAAGAACGACCGCAGGCTGTTCCTGGAGCGGGTCCCGCTGCCCGGCGAGGCGCGGGCCGCGGTGCTGATGAGCGACCCGTGGGAGTACACCGAGCTGGGCGAGACGGTGGAGGCGTGGGGCTTCCGGCTGATGCAGGACGAGGGCAAGTTCCTGGACCGGCTCACCGTCGCCAAGCGGTGGTACGAGGAGGAGTTCGTCCCGGTGGTGCGGATGCTCCAGCAGGCGGACCTGGTCGGCGACCGGACCGAGGCCGAGGCGTACCTGCACATCGCGGGCGAGCGCTTCCGGCTGATCAGGACGCACCGTTGGGACGACGAGGTCATCGACGCGGTGCGCGAGAGCAAGAGACGCAGATAGCGTGAGGGGTATGAGTGGTCTCGGTGCTCGTGTGCTCCCGCTGCTGGTCCTCTTCGCCGCCGGGTGCGGCTCGGCTCCCGCGCCCGGCTCAGGCGTGGAAGCCGGTCGCATCGACACGTGCGCCATCTTCACCGAGGCGGACCTGAAAGCGCTGGACCTCGCCCGGGGGCAGCGCATGCCGAACAAGCCGACGGGCTGCATGCTCGGCTCGCCGCGCGGCTTCCGGGTGTTCGCGATCAACGAGGACAAGGTGACGATCGCGGACGCGGAGAAGCGCACGCACATCTCCTTCTCCCGCAACGAGGTCAACGGCCGCAAGGGTTTCCTGTCGGTCGGCGAGCTGACCGCCTGCACGCAGGGCGTGGAGTTCGGCGGCGGCACGCTCCAGGTCCTGGCCAACGTGGCGGGCGCCCAGGTGCCGATGGACGCGTGCGACCTGGCCCGCAAGGTCATGGACGTCGTCGAGCCCAAACTGCCGGACTAGGCGGTGTCCTGCAAGTGGTCACCAGCAACCGTCACGCCCCCCGTGCACTCCCCATAACGTCAACCAGCGCAGCCCAAAATCCCGTTTCGTACTCAAAACGGGTTTTGGGAGCGCTCTTTTTCCCGTTATGAGTACGAAACGGGGTTCTCTAGACGGCGCCCGCAGGGGATGGGGTGAGCGGGCGGGTGGGGTGCATGGGTTCAGTTTACGTGGTGTGCGGAGTGCTTGAGGACTTGTAGGACAAGGCCTAGCCAGTTCGCCGGTCTTCAAGTGCCCCGCACCCCGCTCACGAGATCGCCAACGACGACGAACCCGGCTTCGCCGCTGGGGTTTGTCGTGGTTAGCGATGTTTTCGGCGAGGGTGCGGGGTACTTGAAGACGAGTCAACCGCCGTGCGGGGATGGATGAGATCTATCCATCGATAGACGAAGTGCGGCCCGGTGATCGCGAACCTGGGGGAATGAGATCACGATTCCGAGGACTGCGCTGTGCGGTGGCCGCGCTCAGCCTGGTACCGCTGATGGCCACCGCGGCGCAGGCGGACGAGGCGGTCCAGTGGCGGGACTGCGGGGACGGCGTGCTGTGCGGCGGAGTCACCGTGCCCTCCGACTGGGCCTCCCCCAAGCATTCCGAGCCGATCACCGTCAACCTCGCGAAGCTGCCCGCCCGAGACCAGGCGCACAAGCTCGGCGCGCTTCTGGTGAACCCTGGCGGCCCCAACGTGGCGATCCCGAACTTCAAGCGTTCCAAGGCGAGTTACGCCGACCTGACACAGTGGTTCGACGTCGTCGTCTTCGATCCGCGCGGGTTCGGCGAGGGTGACGGGGTCAGCTGTCCGACGCCGTTTCCCTCGGCCGCCGATTCTCCCTTGCAACACAAGGCTTTCACCGACTACCGCAATGCGAACGCGGAGTTCGCCGAGTCGTGCGCGCCGAAGCTGGGGCCACTGACAGGGAAGGTCAACTCGTGGCAGGTCGCACACGACATGGACGCGATCCGCACCGCGCTCGGTGAGCGCAAGCTCCGCTACTACGGCAACTCCTACGGCACGGTCTTCGGCCAGGCGTACGCGGAGTTGTTCACGCGCAATGTTGATCGCATGTTCCTGGACAGCGTGCTGGACCACGGAGAACCACGGCTCTTCGAGTGGATGGCCCCGATGGCCGCCACGACCGAGCGCAACCTCCACCGCTTCGCCGAGTGGTGCTCGGTAACGGAAACCTGTGCGCTGCACGGAAAAGACGTCATCGCGGTGTTCGATCGCGTGGCTCCGAAAGCAAGCAGCATCCCCGCGCGGGTCGGCGATCAGGCTTCGTCGCAAGCACGGTGGCCCGCGCTCGCCGAAGGACTTGCCAAGGCAGAAAACGGTGACACCAGCGCGTTCGACAAGGCGCCGTTGCAACCGCCGGACCACAGCCTCGCCCGCGACATGGTGTGCGCGGACTTCCCGTTCGACGCCGGATTCCTCGGCCACAAAGCGATCGAGCACCGGCTGCGGTCGGTGGCACCGCGAGTCGGCTGGGCCGATCCGATCTTCGGGATGACCGGGCACTGCGACGGCCTGCCCGAAATCGGCGTGCACCCGCCGCACCGCATCCGCCCGGCCGGACTGCCGCCGGTGCTGATCACCAGTGGCAGCAACGACACCATCACCCCGGTCGAGCACGGGAAGCACGTCGCCGCGCAGCTGCCCGGTTCGCGCTACCTACCCGCCTTCGGCGGGCACGCGCTCTACCGGAGCGGGAATCCCTGTGTGCGCCAACACGTTCACCACTACCTGACCACCGGAGAGCTCCCCGCGCCGACCGCGAGCTGTCCCGCGTCCTGAACCAGGAACGACGAAGGCCGCATCCCCGGAACCAGGGATGCGGCCTTTCGACGACTACCGGCGAGGACCTAGTCCGAGTAGGTCAGCGCCTTGCCGCTCTCCGGGTCGAACAGCTGGATCTTGTCCAGGTCCACCCAGACGTCCAGCGAGGAGCCCTCCTTGGCCCTGGAGGCCGCGGAGATGCGTGCGACAGTCTGGCCCGCGCCGAGGTCCGAGACACCGACGTCCGCCGCCAGCTCGTCCAGCTGCGCCGAGCTGGCGCGCTTGCCGGAGATCGAGAAGTAGGCGTACTTGTCCGAACCCATCGACTCGAGCACGTCGACCTGCGTGGTGAACGTGGCACCACGCGAGCTGTTCGCGCCCTCGACCATGGAGGCGTCCTCGAGGTGCTCCGGGCGCAGGCCCATGATCACTTCGCGGACCGGCCTGCGGCCACGCTCGGCCATCCTGCGGACCTTGTCGCTGAGCGGGAAGGTCCCCAGCGCGGTCGAGAGCTCGCCGTTCTCCAGGGTCGCCGGGATGAAGTTCATCGCCGGAGAGCCGATGAAGCCCGCCACGAAGAGGTTCGCCGGGTTCTCGTAGAGGTACTGCGGCGACCCGACCTGCTGCACCGCACCGCCGCGCATGACCACGACACGGTCGCCGAGGGTCATCGCCTCGGTCTGGTCGTGGGTCACGTAGACGGTGGTGGTGCCCAGGTTCTTCTGCAGCCTGGAGACCTCGGTCCGCATCTGCACGCGCAGCTTGGCGTCCAGGTTGGACAGTGGTTCGTCCATCAGGAACGCCTTGGGGTTGCGCACGATCGCGCGACCCATCGCGACGCGCTGCCGCTGACCACCGGAGAGGTTGGACGGCTTGCGGTCGAGGTGCTGACCGAGGTCGAGGATCTTGCTGGCCTCGGCCACCTTGGCGTCGACGATCTTGTCGTCGATCTTCGCCAAGCGCAGCGGGAACGCCATGTTCTCGCGCACGGTCATGTGCGGGTAGAGGGCGTAGGACTGGAACACCATCGCGATGTCCCGGTCCTTGGGCGCCTTCTCGTTGACCCGCTCGCCACCGATGCGCAGCTCGCCCGCGGTGATGTCCTCCAGGCCCGCCAGCATGTTCAGCGTGGTGGACTTACCGCAGCCCGATGGTCCGACCAGGATGATGAACTCGCCGTCGGCGATTTCGAGGTTCACTTCCTGGACGGCCAAAGCGCCGTCCGGGTACTTCTTCGTCACTTTGTCCAGGACGATGTCGGCCACGACTCACCTACCCCTTGACCGCGCCGGACGTCAGACCGGCGACGATTCTGCGCTGGAAGAACAGCACGAAAATGATGATCGGAATGGTGATCACCACGGCCGCGGCCGAGGTGGTCCCCGTTGGGTCTTCGAACTGGCTGCTACCGGTGAAGAACGCCAGCGCGGCGGGAACGGTCCTGGACGTCTCGGTCGAGGTGAGCGAGATCGCGAACAGGAAGTCGTTCCAGCAGAAGATGAACACCAGGATCGCCGTGGTGAACACACCGGGTGCGGCGAGCGGGGCGATGACCTTCTGGAAGGCCTGGCCCGGCGTCGCGCCGTCCATCTTGGCCGCCTTCTCCAGCTCCCACGGGATCTCCTTGAAGAACGCCGAGAGCGTGTAGATCGCCAGCGGCAGGGAGAAGGTGATGTAGGGCAGGATCAGGCCCGGCCAGGTGTCGAACAGGCCGAGCGCGCGCTCGATGTTGAACAGCGGCGAGACCAGCGACACCTGCGGGAACATCGCGATCAGCAGCGAGACGCCCACCAGCAGTTGCTTGCCGGGGAAGTCCAGCCGGGCGATCGCGTACGCCGCCATCGTGCCGAACACCACCGCGATCAAGGTGGCGATGATCGCGATGCCGATCGAGTTGAACAGCGGCCGGATGAACTCCGTGGTGGAGAAGATCGCGGCGTAGTTGTCCAGCGTCCACTCGGTGGGGAAGAACCCGCCCTCGCTGATGGCCTTCTTCGACTTGAAGGAGAGCGAGACGATCCACAGCACCGGGAACAACGCGTAGACGACAACAACGACGTTGACCAGGCCCCAGCGGGCCTTCTTCCCCGTCGTTTCGGCACCTCCAATGCCGGCCATCAGCGCTTACCTCCGTTGTCACTGCCCGGCGCGGCGGTGCCGAACACCTTGATGAAGACGAACGCGATGATCGCCACCGCGACGAAGATCAGCACCGACATGGTCGAGCCGATGCCCAGGTTCAACCCCTTGATGAGGTTGTTGTAGGTCAGCATCGACACCGATCCCGTGCCCTGCGAACCCGCGGTCAGCACGAAGATGTTGTCGAAGATCCGGAACGCGTCGAGCGTGCGGAACAGCAGCGCGACCAGGATCGCCGGCTTCATCATCGGCACCATGATCTTGGTGAACCGCTGCCAGCCGCTCGCCCCGTCCATCGCCGCGGCCTTGAGCATGTCGTCCGGCACCAGGGCCAGACCCGCCATCAGCAGCAGCGCCATGAACGGCGTGGTCTTCCAGATCTCGGCGGAGGCGATGATGGCGAGCGCGCTCGCCTTGTCGGTCAGCGGCGCGCCGCCGAACAACTCCGCCAGGTAGCCGGTCTCCGGGGTGTAGGCGTACTTCCAGGAGAACGCCGCGACCACGGTCACGATGCCGTACGGGATCAGCGCGGAGGTCCGCACCAGTCCTCGGCCGACCAGCGTGCGGTGCATGACCAGGGCCAGCGCCATGCCGAGCACGAGCTCGATCACGACGGTGATCACGGTCAGCAGCGCGGTGATGCCGAAGGCGTCCCACCAGTACGGGCTGCTGAGCACCGCGGTGTAGTTCTCCAGGCCGATGAACTCCTGCTTGTCCGGGAACTTCAGGTCGTAACGCTGAAGGGACAACCAGAACGAGTAGATGATCGGCCAGGCGGTGACCGCGATCATGATGAACGCGGCCGGTGCGCACAGCAGCAGGCCGAGGCGGCGCTCCGCCTTCTTGCCCTCGCTCAGCACGGGCTTCGCCTTGACGGCGGCGTGGGTGCTCACGGCATGACCCCCTTGGAGTCAATGGCAGCCTGGAGCTCGGTGCGCAGCCGCGCCGCGGTCTTCTGCGGATCGATGCTCGCCGGCGGGGAGAGAACGGTGGACAGCACCGTGGAGACGTTCTGCCAGGCGGCGGTCAGCGGACGGTTGGCCGCGTCCCGCAGCTCCTCGCGGATGGTCTCCTTCATCGGGTACTTCTCGGTCATCTCCGGGCGGTCGTAGACCGACTCGATGGTCGGCGCGACGCCGGAGTTGATCGCGGAGTAGAGCTGGTTCTCCGGCTTGCGCAGGCACAGCACCGCCTCGAAGGCCAGGTCGGCCTTGGTGGAGTAGGTGCTCACGCCGTAGTTCGCGCCACCGATGGTGACCTTGCTCGGCTTGCCCTTGTCGATGCCGGGGTAACGGGCCCACTTGAAGTTCTTGGCCAGGTCCGGCTTTTCCTTCTGCATGGACGCGTACACGTACGGCCAGTTCAGCTGGAACGCCGAGTTGCCGCCCTGGAACTCCTTGCGGACCTCGTCCTCCTGGGAGTTGGTCAGCGAGGCGCTGGCGATCCCTGAGGTGGCGAAGTCCTTGAGGGTGGACAGCGCCCGCACCGCGCCGTCGTCGACGACGGCGGTGAGGCCGTCCTCGGAGATGATCTTGCCGCCTGCCGAGGCCACCATCGTGTTGTACTGCACGACGAGGCCCTCGTACTGCGCACCGGTCATCACGGCGGTGTAGGGCTTGCCCGCGGCCTTGAGCGCCTTGGCCTGGGCGATCATCTCGGCCCAGGTCTCCGGCGGCTTGGGCACCACGTCGTCGCGGTACCACAGCAGCTGCACGTTGGTGTTCTTCGTGGCCGCATAGGTGCGGTTCTTGTAGCGCGTGGACTCCAGCGGCCCGGCGAGGACGCCGCGCTCGGCCTCCTCCTTGTAGTTGCCGGTCCACTCCCGGATCCAGCCGGCCTCGGCGAACTCGGCGAGCCACGGGCTGTCGAGATAGAGGATGTCCATCTCGTCGTCGCCCGCGGCGAGCCTGCGCACCATCTGCTCGCGCTGGCCGTCCGCGCCGCGCGGGAGCTTGTTGTAGACGATGTTGTACTTGCCGTTCGCGCTGGCGTTGCAGCTCTCGATGACCTTCTCGAAGTTCTCTTCGGGAGCCGCGTACAGGTTGAGTGTGTTACCCCCAGTGTCACCGGAGCCGCAGGCCGCGAGCAGCGGAGCGGTCACCAGCGCGACCCCGAGGAGCGCTGACGCTCGACTCCGCGAACGGGTCTTGGTTGACGTGGTGGATCGATAGCGGGCACTGCGACCCGGGCCGTCCATGTAACCCAGCCTCCTTCCTCTGAAAAGCACGGAAGGCTTTCGAGGCTGTGGTCACTCCAGCGGCGGCACGAACCCTCGACGACGAGGACTGGTGGATACACCAAGACACCTCGTCGTGCCCTCCGACACGAGCGTGAGCCATCGCACACGCCCGCAGGCTGGTGACAGAACCTAGGGCGAGAGTTCCGACTCCCGCAACCGGGTGACGGCAACGATTCAGATAAGCCCATCGCGGAAAGGATTCAGAAAAGCCTCTGCGCCGGTCACGGTGGGTACGCGCGCGCACATCAACATCAACTCAGGAGAATGTGAAACAACAAACGGGCCACCATTCGTCGCCGAAGGGCGGCCCGTCGGTCAAGCCCTTATCAAGTCTCCTGGCCCGGGGCCTTCATGGCGAGCTTCGCCAGGGCGTCGCGTCCCTTCTCCGCATTGCGAGGCTGGCACAGCACGTCGTAGCGCCCTGCCACCAGCTGGCTCGCCGAGACGAAGTCACGGCGACCGCGCGTAGCCGCGTAACCGAACGCGTTGAAGATCATGAAGAAGATCACACCTGTGGCCAACGCCACAAGAATCGGGCCCAGTTGGAACCCGGTCGAGTTAAAGAGACTCAGCAGGATCCCGACGAACAGACCGAACCACGCGCCCGAAGCGGCGCCGGTGGCCAGCACCCGGCCCCAGGTGAGCCTGCCGGTGACCCGCTCGACCAGCATCAGGTCGACGCCGACGATCGTCACCTCCTGGACCGGGAACGACTCGTCGGCCAGGTAGTCGACCGCCCGCTGCGCCTCCTCGTAGGTGGCGTAGGACCCGATCGGCCACCCCGAGGGAGGCGTTGGCAGGCTCTGCGCACCGCCGGCGGGCCTGCCGGAAAATGGACTCGTCACCGTTGTCACCTCCGCGAGCTGGACTGGCTCAGAGCTGGACCGGCTCAGAGCTGGCCTCGCTACATGCTGACTCCGATCATCCTCGCCCGCGTGCCGGGCGGGGACACGCGCCCCCCAAACGGCCCACCCCGGACAACGGAACGGCCCACCGCGGCCACCGCCGCACCCCGGCGAACCGGCCCACCCCGGAGATCAGAACGGCCCACCACGACGACCCCGCCCACGGGTTCGCCGGTCTTCAAGTACCCCCTACCCCCGCCGGAACCGTCGCCAACCGCGGCGAACCCCGGGGTTGGGCGCGGTTGACGATTCCGGGAGCGGGGGTGCGGCGTACTTGAAGACCGTCCTACCCGGGGTCAGCCGCGCGAGCGGTACTCGCGCAGCAGGCCCCGGCTGATGATCGTCTTCTGGATCTCCGAGGTGCCCTCGCCGATCAGCAGGAACGGCGCCTCGCGCATCAGCCGCTCGATCTCGTACTCCTTGGAGTAGCCGTAGCCGCCGTGGATGCGGAACGACTCCTGGGTGACCTCGGCGCAGTACTCCGAGGCGATCAGCTTGGCCATGCCCGCCTCGACGTCGTTGCGCTGACCGGAGTCCTTGAGCCGGGCGGCGTTGACCATCATCAGGTGCGCGGCCTCCACCTTCGTCGCCATCTCGGCCAGCTTGAACGCGATCGCCTGGTGCTGGGCGATCGGCTTGCCGAAGGTGGTGCGCTGCTGGGCGTACTCCACGGCCAGCTCGAAGGCGCGGATGGCGATGCCGCACGCCCGCGCGGCGACGTTGACCCGGCCGACCTCGACGCCGTCCATCATGTGCGCGAAGCCCTTGCCGCGTTCCCCGCCGAGGATCGCGTCCGCGCCGACCCGGAAGCCGTCGAAGACCATCTCGGTGGTGTCGACGCCCTTGTAGCCCATCTTCTCGATCTTGCCGGGGATGGTGAGGCCGGGAAGCACCTCGCCGAACCCGGTCGGCTTCTCGATGAGGAACGTCGTGAGGTTCTGGTGCGGCCTCTCAGCACCCTCGTCGGTGCGGACCAGGGTGGCGACCAACGTGGAGCTACCGCCGTTGGTCAGCCACATCTTCTGGCCGTCGATGACAAAACCGTCGCCATCCTGCCGTGCTTTGGTGCGGATCGCCGCGACGTCGGACCCCAGCTCCGGCTCGGACATGGAGAACGCCCCGCGCACCTCGCCGGTCGCCATGCGCGGCAGGAAGTGCTGTTTCTGCGCGTCCGTGGCGTGTTGCTTGATCATGTGCGCCACGATGAAGTGCGTGTTGATCACGCCGGAGACGCTCATCCAGCCGCGCGCGATCTCCTCGACCACCAGCGCGTAGGTCAGCAGCGACTCGCCGAGCCCGCCGTAGGACTCGGGGATGGTGAGGCCGAACAGCCCCATCTCCTTCATGCCCTCGACGATGTCCGCAGGGTAGGTGTCACCGTGCTCCAGCGCCTGCGCGTGCGGGATGATCTCCTTGTCCACGAAGCTGCGGACGGTGGCCAGGATCTCCTGCTGGACATCGGTGAGACCGGCGGTCTGGGCGAGCCGAGCCATGGCGAGGTCCCCTTTCCTGCGACGCTGCGTCAACTGGGATTCAGGCGACTAGGGTTACCGGCGAGTATCGCGCGTCTACGTGGGGTTCGCGGTGTGAGAAGGTCCTCAACGGCGCTCTTGACCGGTACCGGTTTCGATCGGGTGCCGGTCCCACTTCCAGGTCTGGAACCCGCCGATGAGCTTCTTCACGGTGAACCCGAGCTCGGCCAGCTTCAGCGCGCCCTTGTCCGCCGCGTTGCAGCCCGGACCCCAGCAGTAGGTCACCAGCACCGCGTCGCGTGGCAGGTCGCGCGTCGTCTGCGCGGTGATGTCCTTGGCGGGAAAGGAAATCGAGCCGGGGATGTGTCCGGCCGCGTAGTGCTCGGGCGCGCGCACGTCCAGGACGAGGAAGCCGCCGTTGCCGTCCTCCATGTCCGCGCGGAGGTCGGCGGGGTCGGTCTCGAAGGACAGCAGGTGGCGGAAGTGGTCGGCGGCCGTGGCGGGCTCTGCGGGCTTCGCGGCAACTCGTGTCATGTGAAGAACGCTATGCCGCTGCCGCGCGTTTGAGCAGGGCGTATCCACGCCAGTATCCGCGCTTTGTAGTGGAAACCACGCTAGTTTGAGCACATGAGCGGTGATTCCACGCTAGCGCTGGATGCGGTGGACTGGCGGGTCCTGGCGGAACTCCAGGAGGACGCGCGCCTGAGCTACGCGGAGTTGGGCCGCCGGGTCGGACTCGGCGCCACGGCCGCGACCGAGCGGGTGCGGCGGCTGGTCGAGGGCGGGGTGATCAAGGGCTTCCGGGCGGAGGTCGACCTCGAACGCGTCGGCTACGCGGTGCTCGCCGTGGTGCGGCTGCGTTATCCCTCCGGGAACTACCGCAAGCTGCACGCGGAACTGGAGCGCACCACGGAGATCCTCCAGTGCCACCACGTGACCGGCGAGGACTGCTTCGTGTTGTTCGTGGCGGCGCGGGACATGCGCCACCTGGAGCGCCTGGCGGGACGGATCGCGACGCTGGGATCGATCACCACGTCGATCGTCTACTCGTCGCCGCTGCCGTCGAGGGCGGTCGCCGCGCCGTCCGAGTGATGACGTGACTATCTTGTGCGCCCGTGACAGAACCAGCCGCGGTGGCGCCCGCTGGCGATGAGCCGAAGAAGCGCCGTTCTCCGATCAACAAGCCGGACTTCGACTCGTGGGCGACGGGCAAGAAAGCGCTCACGGTCCTCGCGCTGCTCCCCGTATTCGCGGTGGTGGCCTTCTTCGCCCAGTTCCTCGAACTCCTCTACTACCTGGTGATGGGCGTCTACTACCTCGTCACCAGCCCGTACTGGATCTGCCGGGCGATCTATCGGGCGAGCAGCAGTGAGGACACGCCGCGCCGTCAGGAGGCGCGCGCGTCGATCGCTACATTCTTCAAGGTGTCCGGCTGCCTCCTGGCGATCGTGGTGGTATTCGGCGGAGGGTTGTTCCTGCTGGTGACGCTGATCAACATGGGGAACGAATGACCCTATTCCCCGGAAACGGGCACGGCCGCGTTCCGGCCGTGCCCGGCCCGAGCTAGGGGCAGGTCTTCCAGTGGAAGTGATAGGTCGTCTTAATGCTGCCGTCGGTCGAGTCCATCGCAATGAAACTCGTCTCGGTGGCCGGCGACGTCCCCTTGCTCACCCGGAGCTCGGTGTTGATGTTGACGTTGCGCTTCTCGCCGCAGGGCGCGTAGACGAGCGACGCGATGTCCACCTTGTCCGTGGTCTGCCAGTTGTCGTCCAGCGGGCCGGAGAAATTGTGCCGCGCTGCTACGGTCGGTGACATTCCCTGGAAGTAGTAGTTCGCCTGTTCGATCGCCGTCGCGCCGCGCGCGAGGTTCGCGAAACCGCGGTAGTCGGACTGCGCGATCGCGTACGTGAAGCCCTGAGGCACGTGCACCTTCAGGTTGAGCTGGCAGTTCTTCCTGGCCTCCGTCGGGCTGATACCTGGCCCGACCTGCGCCATGTACTGGCTGTAGGTCACCGTGAAGGCGGTGTTGTCGGGGGAGACCGCGATGGCGGCGGTACCGGCCGGACAGCCGGATCCGTTCACGGTTGCCACTTCGATGACAATTTTGTCCGGGGGCGGCGCGATATCCGCCTGAGCCACTGCCGGGATGGAAATCAAAGCCAGGGACATTCCAGCAACGGCTAACTTCCTCAACATGGATGCACCCTCCGCTAAGCAGGGATTGTTGTCACCAGCTAGGCAGCCACGGTATCGGAAGCAAACTTTCCGCGTACCCCTGAACGGGCGATGGGAACCAAGGCGTGATCCAACATGACCTCAACGGAGTACGGGCTATACCCATCCTAATGGACACTATACCCCGGTGCTTGACCGAACAATCAATTCAGGGTTGAGAATCCAGCCGGAATGCAACCGATTGTAGGGCTCTCGATTAGGCCCTTGGCGTGAATGGTCTTGCCATAACGACGAAAGGCACCGGCGGCACGAGGCCGCCGGTGCCCGGGGAGAACGGCACTGGGTCAGTGCTGCTCGTCCGGCTCCGCGATGAGCCGGACGACGCGGAGCTTGAACTCGTAGCTCAGCATCGCCTTGCGGTAGAGCACCACGTAGGTGTCCTCGCCGACCAGGAAGACGTTGCGCTTGCTCGCGGCGCGCGCGGAGCTCTTGAACTCGAAAGCCTGTTTCCTCGCTTCGGCCCTGGCCTGTTCGGCGGTGTCGAACCCGCCCGCGAGGACCTTGGTCGTGTAGCCGTGCTCATGCGGCGTCTCGACGAGTACGAACCACGGACGCTCGTGCGTCAGCTCCGGGTGTTCCTCGGGCTCCTGCGACTCGCTCATGCCAGTGAACGCTATCGCGTCCTCGCGTTCCCCAGCAGTGCCGGATCGACTCATTCGGCGGGCGGCGTCCAGCGGTCGGTGCGCGTCATCCCGGCGGCCCTGCCCTTCGCGGAGACCACGAGCGCCATCTTGCGGGACGCCTCGTCGATCATCTCGTCGCCGAGCATCGCCGCGCCGCGCTTGCCGCCCGCCTCCGAGGTGAACCAGTCGTAGGCGTCGAGGATGTTCTCGGCGTGGTCGTAGTCCTCCTGCCGCGGGCTGAACAGCTCGTTGCAGGCGTCGATCTGGCCGGGGTGCAGCACCCACTTGCCGTCGTAGCCCAGCGCCGCGGAGCGGCCGGTGACCCTGCGGAACCCGTCCAGGTCGCGGATCTGGAGGTAGGGCCCGTCGATGGCCTGCACGTCGGTGGCGCGCGCGGCCATCAGGATGCGCATCAGGATGTAGTGGTAAGCATCGCCGACGTCGTAGCCGGTCGGCTGCTCGCCGACCACGAGTGACTTCATGTTGATCGAGGCCATGAAGTCGGCCGGGCCGAAGATGATCGTCTCGATGCGGGGCGAGGCGGTGGCGATCGCGTCGACCTCGACAAGGCCCTTGGCGTTCTCGATCTGCGCCTCGATGCCGATCCGGCCGACCTCGTAGCCCATGGTCTTCTCGATCTGGGTCAACGTCAGGTCCAGCCAGGCGACCTGGCCGGCCGTCTGCACCTTGGGCAGCATGATGCAGTCCAGGTTCGCGCCCGCGCCCTCGACCACCTCGACGACGTCGCGGTAGGTCCACTCGGTGGTGAGGTCGTTGACCCGGACCACCCGGGCCTTGCCCTCCCAGCCGCCCTCGTTGAGCGCCGCGACGATCGTCTTGCGCGCACCGGGCTTGGCCAGCGGGGCGCACGCGTCCTCCAGGTCCAGGAAGACCTGGTCGGCGGGCAGGCCGCGAGCCTTGTCGATCATCTTCTGGCTCGACCCGGGAACGGCCAGGCAGGAGCGACGGGGACGCCGACGATCAACCACTTCGGACCTCCTTGTACCGACGGGTAACACGCGTGATGCTGGCACGGCCGGTGCGGCTCGACCACACGCTGAGGCGCCTTTCACAGCCGTGGGATGCTGCGGGAATGGATATCACCCGGCTGCTGGACGCCGCGCTGCGCAAGGCCGCGGCGGTCTGGGTCCGGCCGGAGGGTCAGCCCGCGCGCCTGGTCTGGGCGCTGTGGCGGGACGGGGCGATCTGGCTCGCCACCGGCCCCTCGGAGCAGGAGGTGCCCGGCCTGGAGTCGGCCACCACGGCCACCGTCACCGTCCGCTCCCCCAGCACCCACTCCCACCTCGTCGACGTGCCGGTGACCGTCGAGGCCGTGATCCCCGACGAGGCGACCACTTCGGCGCTCGCCACCGCCCGCCTCAACCGTCCCTCCCTCTCCGCTCCCCCGTCGTGGACCACCGTCCACCGCCTCGTCCCGACTCCCTGACGTCAGGGGATGGCGATGGTGCCGGAGGCGACGGGGGCCACGCCGCCGCGGACGGTGGCGCGGGTGACCGCGTAGTCCTCGACCGTCACGGCGCAGTCCAATGTGGACGGTCGGCCGATCTCGGCGCCCTGGCTGACCACGTAACGGGTGTCGCCGTCGCCGATCAGGCCGCGGTCGGCCAGCCACACGCCGAGGCCGAGCGCGGCGGAGCCGGTCGCGGGGTCCTCGCGCACACCGAGCTTGGGCGCGAACATCCGCGCGTGCGCGGCGTTGCTCTCGCTGTCGAAGGAGACCACCACGAGTCCGTGCGGCACTCCGGCGCGCTTGGCGGCCGACTCCTCGACCACCGCGCGGGACACGGCGTCCGGGCTCACCAGCAGGTACGCGAAGTCGATGCCGCAGCCCGCGATCCCCGGCGCGCCAGCACTGTCCACATCGGACGGATCGAGCCCCGCGGCCGCGGCGAGCGACTCGGCGTCGAGGTCCGGGCCGAGGTGGGCCGCACCTCCGGTCAACGTGGCCCCGGCCTGGTCGACCGAGATCGGCAGCAGCCCGGCGCCGCATTCCTGGACGGCCTCGCCGATGCCGATCACACCGTCCCGGGCGAGCACCCACGCCGACCCGATGCTGGGGTGACCGGCGAAGGGCAGCTCGGTCGACGCGGTGAAGATCCGCAGCCGGTAGTCGGCGCCCTCCTGGGTCGGCCGCATCGGGAAAGCGGTCTCGGAGAGGTTGAACTCGCGGGCGATCCGTTGCAGCTGGTCGGTGTCCAGCTCGTCGGCGCCGTGCACCACGGCGAGCGGGTTACCGGCGTAGGGACGGTCGGTGAAGACGTCCACAACGTCGTAGCGAAGGCGCGCGTCACCAGGCTCGATCATGGTCCGGACACTAATGTTGCCGACGTGGCAGGCACTAGCAGGGTCTTCGCCGCCCAGCTCGCCGGGCTGCCGGTGTTCGGGCCGGACGGGGAGTCCGTCGGCAAGGTGCGCGACGTGGTCGCCGGGCTCCGGCTGGACCGGCAGCCGCCGCGCGTGCTCGGCATGGTCGTCGAGCTGATCACCCGCCGCCGCATCTTCGTCCCGATGCTCAGGGTGACCTCCCTGGAGGCCAACGCGGTGACGCTGGCGACCGGAATGGTGAACCTGAGGCATTTCCACCAGCGCCCGAACGAGGTGATGGTCCTCGGCGAGCTGCTGGACGCGCGCGTGAGCGTGACCTCGGACGACAACCCCGCGGTGGTGGTGGACGCCGGGATGGAGCAGACCCGCACGCGGGACTGGGTGATCACCAAGCTCGCGGTGCGCGAGCGCACCGGGCGGCTCAGCCGCCGGGGCCCGCTCCAGGTGCTGCCGTGGGAGGCGGTCACCGGGCTCGGCTTCGCCGAGATCAGCGCGCAGCCGCAGGGCGCGCAGGAGCTGATGGCGGTCTTCGACACGATGCGCGCGGTCGACGTCGCCAGCGCGCTGCACGAGCTGCCGGTGAAACGGCGCTACGAGATCGCCGACGCGATGGACGACGAACGACTCGCCGACGTGCTGGAGGAGCTGCCGGAGGAGGACCAGAAGGACCTGCTCACCCACCTCAACGAGGACCGGGCGGCGGACGTGCTGGAGGCGATGAACCCCGACGACGCCGCCGACCTGCTGGCCGAGCTGCCCGACTTCGACAAGGACCGGCTGCTGTCGCTGATGGAGCCGGAGGAGTCGGCCCCGGTGCGCAGGCTGCTCGCCTACTCCCGCGACACCGCGGGCGGCCTGATGACCCCGGAGCCGGTGGTGCTCACCCCGGACGCCACCGTCGCCGAAGCGCTGGCGCGGGTGCGCAACCCCGACCTCACCCCCGCGCTGGCCAGCATGGTCTTCGTCGCCCGCCCGCCGCAGGCCACGCCGACCGGCCGCTACCTCGGCTGCGTGCACTTCCAGCGGCTGCTGCGCGAAGCGCCGTTCGACCTCGTAGCGGGCATGGTCGACCACCACCTGGGTTCGTTGTCCCCCAATGCTTCCCTCAGCGAGGTCACCCGCTACTTCGCCGCGTACAACCTGGTCGTCGCGCCGGTGGTCGACGACCAGGAGCACCTGCTGGGCGCGGTCAGCGTCGACGACGTGCTCGACCACCTGCTGCCGGACGACTGGCGGGAGAGCGGGCTACCGGAAACCACTGTGACAGCGGAGAGCTAGGAGCGAGGCCATGCCCGAGTTGCACCCGCGCCGCCGCCTCGACCAGCCGCGCCAGCCGCGCAGGCTGTCCTTCGACCTGGACCCCGAGGCGTTCGGCCGGTTCTCCGAGCGGATCGCGCGGTTCCTCGGCACCGGCACGTTCCTGTTCTGGCAGACGGTGCTGGTGATCGTGTGGATCACGGTGAACCTGCTCGCGGTCTCGTTGCAGTGGGACCCGTACCCGTTCATCCTGCTCAACCTGGCCTTCTCCACCCAGGCGGCGTACGCCGCGCCGCTGATCCTGCTGGCGCAGAACCGCCAGGACGACCGGGACCGGGTCTCGTTGGAGGAGGACCGGGCGCGGGCGGAGCGCACGAAAGCCGATACGGAGTACCTGGCGCGGGAGTTGGCGGCGCTGCGCCTGGCCGTTGGCGAGTCGGTGACGCGGGACTTCCTGCGCTCCGAGCTGGACCGGCTGCGCGGGGATCTGCTTGAGGGAAAAGCCAAGCGGGGCAAGCGCTCTCACGCCGTCGACGACACCGCGCGATGGGACGGCGAACCCGCCGAGACGCGTTAGGCCTGCGCCCGTTTGGGTTGCGTGACGGGGAGTTCGCCGTCGGCGAGCCTGCCGCAGGTGTGCCCGAGCAGGTCGAGCTCCTTGTTGTCCAGCAAGGCGACGAAGTGCCGCGCGATGCCGCGCATGTGCGTCGCCGCGGCGGCGCGCAACCGCTCCAGCCCGCGCTCGGTGAGCACGGCGACGACACCGCGGCCGTCGCAGTCCGCGCGCTCCCGGCTGACCAGTCCCGCGCGCTCGAGGCGGTCCACCAACCGGGTCACCCCCGACCTGGACAGCAGGACCAGCTCCGCGAGCTCGGTCATCCTGAGCTTGTACTCAGGGGCCCCGGCCAGCTGCACGAGAACGTCGTAGGCCGCCAGGGAAAGCCGCTGCTCCGCGATGAGCTCCGTTTCAAGCCATCGCGTCACGCGTGCGTGCGCCCGCAGGAACGAGCGCCAGGCGGTCAGTTCCCCACTGGTCGGTAATCGAGCAGTTCCCGAATCTGACACGAATCCATGTTACGGAGCGCGTCCTTCCGGTCGCTCAACGCCCCCGTGCCGCAAGGCACACAGCCGGTGAGCAACGGGTAGCTGAACCGGCCGTAGCATGGTCCGAGCGGGGGTAAGCCGCTCCAGCAAGCCAATCGGTACCGGAAGGTCGGTGTCCGCACTCGTGACCACCATCGACATCGAGGCCGTTCGCACGGCCGCGGGACGCGTCCAGGACCCGGAGATCCGCAAGCCGTTCGCGGAACTGGGCATGATCAAGGACGTCTCCGTCGTCGCCGACGGGGTGGTGTCGGTCGTGGTGTGGCTGACCGTCGCGGGCTGCCCGTTGCGCGACAAGATCACCAAGGACGTCACCGCCGAGGTGTCCCAGGTGCCCGGCGTCCGCGAGGTCCGGGTGAGCCTGGACGTGATGGGCGACCAGCAGCGCACCGAGCTGCGGCAGAAGCTGCGCGGCGACGCCAAGGAGCCGGTCATCCCGTTCGCCCAGCCGGGCTCGCTGACCAGGGTCTACTGCGTCGCCTCCGGCAAGGGCGGGGTCGGCAAGTCCAGCGTGACGGTGAACCTGGCCGCGGCGCTGGCCCAGCGCGGGCTGTCGGTCGGAGTGGTCGACGCGGACATCTACGGCCACTCGGTGCCCAGGATGCTCGGCGCGGACGGCAAGCCCACCCAGGTGGAGAAGATGATCATGCCGCCGCAGGCGCACGGCGTGAAGGTCATCTCCATCGGCATGTTCACCCCCGGCAACACCCCGGTGGTCTGGCGCGGGCCGATGCTGCACCGCGCGCTGCAGCAGTTCCTCGCCGACGTGTTCTGGGGCGACCTCGACGTGCTGCTGCTCGACCTGCCCCCGGGCACCGGCGACGTGGCGATCTCGGTGGCGCAGCTGATCCCCAACGCGGAGATCCTGGTGGTGACCACCCCGCAGCAGGCGGCGGCCGAGGTCGCGGAGCGGGCGGGCGCGATCGCGCTGCAGACCCGCCAGCGCGTGGTCGGCGTCGTGGAGAACATGTCCTGGCTGGAGATGCCCGACGGCTCCCGCATGGACATCTTCGGCACCGGCGGCGGTCAGACCGTCGCGGACTCCCTCAGCCGCGCCGTCGGCTCCGACGTCCCGCTGCTGGGCCAGGTCCCCCTCGACACCCGCCTCCGCGAAGCAGGCGACGCGGGCGTGCCCCTGGTGATCTCCGATCCCGAGGCCCCCGCGGCTCAGGTCCTGCGCGACGTCGCCAAGCGCCTGGGCACCCGCGCGCGCGGCCTCGCCGGACGCATGCTCTCCGTCACCCCCGCCGGCCGCTAGTCCCGTCCCAGCGTGGTTGTGCCCGTTTCGTACTCTTAGCCGCCCATGGGAGCGCTCTCTGTACGGCTATGAGTACGAAACGGGATACCCCTGGGGGGTGTTAGGTGGCGTCGGGGTCGTAGGGCGGGCGTTCGCCGTAGGAGAGGGGGCGTTGCTGTGGGGATGAAGAAGGGGACGAGGAGGAGGGCGGGGTGGGGTCCCCGGAGGGGGCGGGCGCGGCGTAGCTGCCGTTGCCGTTGCCCCGGTAGTCGTGACCGTCGTCCTCGAAGAAGTTGCGCACCGCCTGCCGCGGGTTGAGGTTGTTCCGCAGGTCGCGCAGGTCCTCGATCGGCTTGCGGAACTCGTCGAAGTCCGAGCCCATCTCCGACTTCAGCTGCTGACGGGCGCCCGTGGCGTAGTCGCGGACCTTGCGCATGTTGCGGGCGAGCCAGCTCGCCGCCTCCGGCAGCCGCTCCGGCCCGAGGATGAACAGGGCCGCGATCACCAGGACCAGGATCTCCAGCCAACCGATGCTCTCGAACAACCCCGCACCTCCTCATCACCGACCCGGTCAGCCTAGTTGGCGCACCGGTCGAGGTCAGCCGCCGCTCAGTCCGACTTCAGCGTCACGCTCAGGGTCAGCTGGCGCCCCTGCCGCACGATCTGCACCGGCACCGTCTCGTCGATCTTGCGCTGCCGCACCGCCACCACCAGGTCGTCGGCGTTGGCGATGGCGCGCTCGCCGACCTTGGTGATCACGTCGCCCTCCTGGATGCCCGCGGCCGCCGCGGCCCCGCCCTGGCGCACGTTCTGCACCTGGGCGCCGCTGGAGGTGTCCGCGGTCACCGACTTGGAGTCCACACCCATGTCGGCGTGCTTCACCGAGCCGGTCCGGATCAGCGACTGCGCGATCTGCGTCGCCTCGTCCATCGGAATGGCGAAGCCGAGGCCGATGGAGCCCTTCGACGTGCTGTAGATCGCGGTGTTGATGCCGATCAGCGCGCCGCGCGAGTCGATGAGCGCGCCGCCGGAGTTGCCGGGGTTGATCGCCGCGTCGGTCTGGATCGCGTTGATCACCAGGTCGGTGTCCAGCCGGATCGCCCGGTTCTTGGCGCTGACGATGCCCGTGGTGACCGTACCCGCGAGGCCGTGCGGGGCGCCGACGGCGATCACCGCGTCGCCCACCTGGAGGTCGGCGGAGCGGCCGAGGAGGGCCACGGTCGGGTTGCGCACCTCGACCTTGATCACCGCGAGGTCGGTCTTCGGATCGGCGCCGACGACCCTGGCGGGCACCCGGCTGCCGTCGGAGAAGATCGCCTCGACCTTGGCGGCCGGGGCGTTCACCGCCATGTCCACGACGTGGTTGTTGGTCAGCACGTAGCCCTGGCCGTCGATCACCACGCCGGAGCCGGTCCCGCCCTTGTCGCCGAGCACGACCTCGATCGAGACCACCGAGGGCAGCACCCGCTTGGCCACGTCGGAGACCGAGCCGGGTGGCCGTTCGACGCCGGGGCCGACCGGCGAGAGCGTGACGCCGGAGCTGGTCAGCACGCCGCCGTCCTCGGCGGTGAGCCGTCCGACGACTCCGCCGATCGCGGCGATCAGCAGCACGATCCCGGCCAGCGCGAGCGTGCCCGAGGTGGACAGCCTGCGGCCGAAGAGCAGTTCGCGGGCGGAGAGCCGGGCGCCGTGTTCGCGGACGACCACCGGCTCGGGCTTCTCGTCGGTGGACACGGCGGGTGGGCCGAGGGCCGCGCCCGCGGTGGGATCGCGCCAGCCGCCACCGTTGCCCGCCCACAGCGCCTGCTCCGGGTCTGCCTCGGGCGCGACACCGCCGGTGTCGCCCGGCGGGCGCTGGAGCAGTTCCCCGTTGCCCGGCGGGCGGCTGAACGCCTTCGCCAGGGCCTCGGGCGGTGGGGCGACGAGCTGGAAGTTGCCGTTGCGCTCCCGGTCGGCCCTGGGGGCGAACGCGCTGTCCACCCCGGCCGGACGCCCGAAAGCGGTCGCCTGCGTCGGATCGACGGGCGGCTGCTCCAGCGGACGCGGTCCGAGGCGGTTGTGCCCGCGGGCGTTCGGCGGCTGGCGGTGGTTGGGCTGCTGGCTCATCGTTCCCCGGGCGTGCGGCGCGGTCCTGACAGGGCTGAAGCGCCCCTAGCGTGCCTGGTGGGCGGTGAAGTCCGCGTAGCGGGGGTCGCCTCAGCGCCCCAGGAGCCCGCCGAAGGACGTGGCCGCGCTCGGGGACAGGGAGTTCAGCGACGACAGGACACCTGGCGCGGGTTCCGGCGCGCGGGCTCCTGGCTGCGGCGGGGTCGACCACTGGTTGTCGACCAGATCGCTGACGGCGGGACTGACCAGGGCGAGGACGCCGAGCACCAGCCCGGACACCACCACCCCGGTGCCCTGACGGCGGCGGCCGAGCACCGAGGAGCCCTCGCCCAGCATCGGCGAGGAACCCAGCATCGGCGAAGATCCCAGCCCGGCGGGCGGCTCGCTCGCGCGCATCCGGGACGGCCGGAGCACCGCGACGAGCTGGCCGTCCGGGGTGACCGCGAGCTCGTCGGGCCCCTGCGGGAGCTCGACCTGCTGCGGGATGGAACGCAGGCTGTCCAGCAGCCCGGAGGGCAGGCCCGGCATGTGCGCCGTGCGCACCGCGGCACGAGCCTGACGCTGCGCGGCGGCCTCCGCGGCACAGCAGGAGCACCGCGCGAGGTGCGCGGACGCCCTGTCGTGCGCGAGCGCCGAGAGCTCACCGTCGACGAACGCGACCAGCGCGTCCGGGTTCAGGTGCTGCTCGGCGAAAGCCCAAGCGCGCAGATCGCTCATGACGAGATCTCCGGGGTCATGCAAAGTCCTCCTGGGCCCGACGGCGTTCCAGCGCCGCCTTCAGCGCCTGCCGTCCACGGTGGATGCGGGACCGGACGGTGCCCAGCTTCACGCCGAGCGTCGCGCCGATCTCCTCATAGGACAGACCTTCCACGTCACACAGTACGACCGCGGCGCGGAACTCCGGCGGAAGCTCGTCGAGCGCCGCCTGCAGGTCCGGGCTGAGGTGCGTGTCGGAGTAGACCTGCTCCGGCGACGGGTCGTTGCCCGCGAGCCGGTCGGTGTCCTCCGGGAGCCCCTCCATCCGCAGCCGGGTGCGCCTGCGCGCCATGTCCAGGAACAGGTTCGTGGTGATCCGGTGCAGCCACCCCTCGAACGTCCCCGGCTTGTAGGAGGCGAGCGAGCGGAAGACCCGGATGAAGGTCTCCTGGGTGAGGTCCTCGGCGTCGTGCTGGTTGCCGGTGAGGCGGTAGGCCAGCCGGTAGACGCGGTCCGCATGCTCCCGGACCACGTCGTCCCACGACGGCGGCGTCCAGTTGGCCGGGTCGGGAGTCACGGTCGTCGCACCGGCTGTCGTCGCCGGGGTCAAAGGCTGCGTTCGCATCGGGCGGGAAGGCACCTCCATGGCGGGCTTGTCTGCCCTACTCGTGAACGTTGAGGAGACCCGCTGTGTTCCCGTGAGTGACCGGTGCCATGTTCACGAGTGAGGCAGAGCCGAGTTCTCTTCGCTCTTCTACACGGCTTACGGTGCCCCACTCTGGTGTGGCGATGTTGAGAGTCGGCTGAGAGCAGCCTGAGAAAGCCGGACCGGTGACGTTCGTCAACGGGGTGCGGGTGGCGGCGCTAACCTGCACGCGTGGCAGCCGACACCCCGTCCCTTTTCGCGCCGGCGGTTCGCGAGTACGTGGAGGACTACCTCGTGGAGGACGAGGTGCTCAGCCTCGCCCGGCAGCGGGGCTGCCAGCTCGGGTGCTCCCCGATCGGTGCGACGGGCGGCGCCGCGCTGAGCTTCCTGGCGGCGGCGTTGCAGGCGAAGGCGGTCGTCGAGGTCGGGACGGGCGCGGGCACCAGCGGGATCTGGCTGCTGCGCGGCATGGTCGAGGACGGCGTGCTCACCTCGATCGACATCCAGCCGGAGCACCAGCGCGCCGCGCGCCAGGCGTTCGCCGCCGCGGGCTTCCCCGCCGGGCGGACCCGGCTCATCCACGGCGAGGCGCTGGACGTGCTGCCTCGGCTCACCGACGGCGGCTACGACCTGGTCTTCGTGGACGGGGCGAAGGCGGAGTACCCGAAGTACCTCGAAGAGGGCGTCCGCCTGCTCCGCCCCGGTGGAGTGATCGTCTTCGACAACGCGCTGTGGGGCGGCCGCGTCGCGGACCCCACGGAGCAGGACCTGGCCACGAACGCGCTGCGCGAGGTCGCGCGGCTCGCGCGCGAGGACGAACGCGTGGTCCCGGTGCTCCTGCCGGTCGGCGACGGGCTCCTGGCCGCGGCGAAGCGCTGAACTACTCGGCGCGGACGCCCTTGCCGAGGACCACGACGCCTCCGTTGCTGACGGTGTAGCGCTCGCGGTCGGTCGTCAGGTCGACGCCGATCTGCGCGCCGTCCGGGACGATCACGTTCTTGTCCAGGATCGTGCGGCGCACCACCGCGCCCTTGCCGATGTGCACGCCGGGGAGCAGCACGCTGCCGTCCACCTGCGCGCCCGCCTCGATCATCACGCCGGCGCCCACCACCGAGTTGGTGACCTGGGCGCCGGAGATGATCGTGCCGGGTCCGACGATCGAGTCCTGCGCCATCCCGCCCTGGACGAACTTGGCGGGGGCCAGCGGCGGCGTCGCCGTGCGGATCGGCCACGCCTGGTTGTAGAGGTTGAAGACCGGGTGCACGGACACGAGGTCCATGTGCGAGTCGTAGTAGGCGTCGATGGTCCCCACGTCGCGCCAGTAGCCGCGGTCGCGCTCGGTCTCCCCGGGGACCACGTTGTCGGCGAAGTCGTAGACGGCGGCCCGGCCCGCGGCGACCAGCGCTGGGATGATGTCGCCGCCCATGTCGTGGTCGGAGTCGGGGTTGGCCGCGTCCTCCCGCAGCGCGTCGAGCAGCGCGTCGGTGCTGAAGACGTAGTTGCCCATGGAGGCGAAGGTGACCTCGGGGTCGTCGGGCGTCCCCGGCGGGTCCGCGGGCTTCTCCAGGAAGCGGGTGATCTGGCCGCTGGCGTCGGAGTCGATGCAGCCGAACGCCTTGGCCTCGGCGCGCGGGACGCGGATGCCCGCGACGGTCACGCCCGCGTCCGTCGCGATGTGCTGCTCCAGCATCTGGGACGGGTCCATGCGGTACACGTGGTCCGCGCCGAAGACCACGATGTAGTCCGGCTTCTCGTCGTAGACCAGGTTCAGCGACTGGTAGATCGCGTCCGCGCTGCCGGTGTACCAGCGGGGGCCGAGCCGCTGCTGCGCCGGGACCGGGGTGATGTACTGCCCGAGCACGCTGGAGAGCCGCCAGGTGGTGGAGATGTGCCGGTCCAGCGAGTGCGATTTGTACTGGGTGAGCACGCATATCTGCGTCAGACCCGCGTTGACCAGGTTGGAGAGCACGAAGTCGATGAGCCGGTAGTTGCCGCCGAAGGGCACCGCAGGTTTGGCCCGGTCGGCGGTCAGCGGCCACAGCCGCTTCCCTTCGCCACCGGCCAGCACGATCCCGAGGACGTGAGGCTGCCCCTTCACAGTCGGTGACCCTATCCGGGCAGATCACCGGATGGCCACCGCATCGGGTCACGGCTTCGCCAGGTGTCGCGCCACGTTCACCCGGCTGCCGCAGAGCGGCTAGCGTTTCCCGGCGTGCGCATCGGACTGCTGACCCGCGAGTACCCGCCGGAGGTCTACGGCGGGGCCGGGGTACACGTCGGTTTCCTTGTTCCTCGGCTGCGCGAGCTCATCGACGTGGACGTGCACTGCTTCGGCGGCGCCCGCGCGGACGCTCACGCCCACACCGCCGCGGCGGGCCTGGAGCGGGCCAACGCGGCGTTGCAGACGCTGTCGGTGGACCTGTCCATGGTCGCCGCGGTCGAAGGCGCGGACCTGGTGCACTCGCACACCTGGTACGCGAACATGGCGGGCCAGATAGCCAAGGTGCTGCACGGGATTCCGCACGTGGTGACGGCGCACTCGCTTGAGCCGCGGCGGCCGTGGAAGGCCGAGCAGCTCGGCGGTGGCTACCAGCTCTCCTCGTGGGTGGAGCGGACCGCGTACGAGTCGGCCGACGCGATCATCGCGGTGAGCGCGGGCATGCGCGCCGACGTGCTCGACTGCTACCCCGCGCTGGACCCGGCCCGCGTGCACGTGGTGCGCAACGGCATCGACACCCAGGCATACCACCCGGTCGCCGAGCACGACGCGCTGCGCGCCTACGGGGTGGACCCGGACCGGCCGACCGTGGTCTTCGTCGGCCGGATCACCAGGCAGAAGGGCGTCGGCCACCTGATCGCCGCGGCGCACCGGATCGACCAGGACGCGCAGATCGTGCTGTGCGCGGGCGCCCCGGACACCCCG
This sequence comes from Allokutzneria sp. A3M-2-11 16, assembly GCF_024213555.1. Lineage (GTDB taxonomy): Bacteria > Actinomycetota > Actinomycetes > Mycobacteriales > Pseudonocardiaceae > Allokutzneria. The sequence continues at coordinate 1,000,584 of NZ_JANAVO010000001.1, forward strand.
GAGATCGCCGCGGAGACCGAGCGCGCCGTCTCCGAGCTCGCGGCCGCGCGGCCGGGGATCTTCTGGATCCAGAAGATGCTCCAGCCCGCCGAGGTCCGGCAGTTCCTCTCGCACGCCACGGTCTTCGTCTGCCCCTCGGTCTACGAGCCGCTGGGCATCGTGAACCTGGAGGCGATGGCGTGCGGGACCGCCGTGGTGGCCTCCGACGTCGGCGGCATCCCCGAGGTGGTCGACCACGGCCGCACCGGACTGCTCGCGCATTACGACGAGCACGACACCGAGACGTTCCACACACAACTCGCGGATTCGGTGAACGAACTGCTCGGCGACCGGGACCGCGCGGGCGAAATGGGCGCGGCCGGGCGCGAGCGCGCTGTGCAGGAGTTTTCCTGGGCGAGCGTGGCCGAGCAGACGGTCGCCGTTTACCACGCGGCGAACTCCGGCCGCAAATAGAGATCAGGAAGTTTGGCGCGGTGCAACCGGAGAGGGCTCTCGCGCGCATTGAGGTAGTCGGGTTCCTTTTCCCACTCGCTACCGGAGAGCTCCTTGGTGTCGCGTCCTCGTCACGGCCAGGCGGTGCTCGTGCTGCTGTTGGCACTGGCCGGGGGCTGCGGCCTCCCCCAGGAGCCCACGCCTCCGCCGACGCCGCAGCCGGCCCCGAAGCCGAGCGGGCCCATCGAGGTGACCTTGCAGGGGCATCGCCTGCCGAACGCGGACGCCCTGCTGCGGGCGGGCGAATCGGCCGTCGCCACGGCGATCGAGCAGCAGCGCGTGGCCAGGTCCGGCGACGGCACGGTGCAGTGCTGGTTCGCCCGCGCCGAAGCGGAGGAGGGCGAGTACTACGTGCCCGTCGAGCCGAAGCTGTGGTGCGGGCCGATCCAGGTCCCCGGAACCGGACCCGCGCCGGACTGGATCCCGATCCCGGTGCTGACGAAGGGCGACCGGATCGAACTGGACGAGCCCAAGGTGCCCGCTCCCGGCCAGGCCACGACGCCGGGAACGGATATCGTGCGGCCGGACGGCGCCACGCGGAAACCCAATGCGCAGAGCGAACGCAATGCCGGTCCGGGTTATCTGGCCGTGCTGCCCGATGACGGAAAGCGCAGCAACGTCGAACTCGGTCTGAACGACGCCGCGGCCATTCACCTGCGCGACGATTTCGCCTCGGTGGAAGGCAAGGGCTGGGGTATGCCCGGCAGTTTCCCGTTGCCGGACAACGGCGGGCTGCTGCACCCGGAGCGCGGGCAGCGGCTGTGGGTGCTGCGCCTGCACGTGGACCGCAAGCGGCTCGACGAGGACCTCAAGTCGGCCCCGTGGGTCAACGGGGGCGCGCCGGTGCCGGGGATCGCGCTGGACCTGCCCGGGGGCTGGCGCGACCTGCCCAAGGCGCAGCTGCCGGACGCCGGGTCGATCTTCGTCGTGTTCACCCTGCCCGAGCAGGGCGACGGGGCACCGCCGAAGCTGGTCCTCAACTCCAACGTCCAGTCGCTGCTGGAGCAGGCCGTCGAGCTGCCGAGCGGCAAGCCCGCCTACGACCTGCCCGCGGTGCTGCGCCGGAAGCTGGGCCCGACGAAGTCCCCGGACGCGACGCAGTCGCTGTCCTTCAAGGCCCGCGGCGGTTCGGGCACGGCCAGTCTGCGCATCGGCGGGGTCCGGCTCGGCTGGCAGCGCCCCGTGCGGCAGCCGGAGTCGGGCAAGCTCGGCCTGATCGCGCCCGCGGCCACCGACAAGGCCCTGCTGGAGGTCCAGCTCCAGGTGACCGGCAACGGCCTGCCCGAGGAACTCGCCGGGTACCTGACCGCGGACCGCATCGCGCTGCTGCTGCCCGGCGGGGGCAAGGCGAAGATCGCGGGCAAGCGCTACGACGGCGGCCTGTTCCCGTCCGCCGTCGTCTTCGAGGTGCCCGCGGACCTCGCGTCCGCGCAGGTCACCATCGACACCGGCTCGGTCACCCTGCCCGCGCTGGGGAAGCTGGAGCTGGCGCCGACCGGGGCGCCGATCGACCTGCGGCTCGAACCGTGAGGACGGCCAGCCCGGCCAGCACCAGCCAGCCGCAACCGACCACGGCCACCGGCGTCCACCCGCCCGCGCCGTACACCCAGCCCGCGACCGACGCGCCCATGCTGCTGCCGAGGTAGTAGGCCAGCAGGTACACACCCGACGCCTGCGCCCGTGCTCCGGGCGCGGCGCGGGCGCCGATCCAGCTGCTCGCGACGGCGTGCGCGGCGAAGAACCCCGCCGACAGCAGCGCGATGCCCGGCAGTACGAGAAAGAGGTTGTCCGGCAACGTCATCAGCATGCCGACGACCGCGGTTCCCAGTGCCGCGAGCAAGACCGGCGGCTTGCCGAGCCGGTCGGCCATGCGGCCCGCGATCGCGGAAGCGACTCCGCCGAACAGGTAGCCGAGGAAGACCATCGCGACGAGGCCGGGCGTGAGCCGGAACGGGTCCGCGATCAACCGGAACGCGATCACGTTGTACACCGCGACCGTCGCCGCCATACCGAGGAATGCCACGGCGTACGGCCCGTAGAGCCCAGAATCCCTTGTGGCTCCACGTAATCCGGTGAGCAGTGAGCTCCGTTGCGCCTGCGCACGGGAGGCGGGCATCAGCAGCGCCATCGCCACCGCGCACAACGCGGCGAGCACCGCGACCGCGAACAGCCCGGCCCGCCAGTCGACGACATCGCCGAGCACTCCGGCCAGCAACCTGCCGGACATGCCTCCCGTGGTGTTCCCCGCGACGTACAGCCCCATCACCGCGCCGAGGCCCGCGAGTCCGATTTCCTCTGCCATGTAAGCCATTGCGACTCCGGGCAACCCCGCGATCGCGACCCCCTGCACCGCGCGGAGCGCGATGAGCGTGCCGAAGTCCGGCGCGAGCGGCAGCGCGAGCCCGATCAGCACGGCGGCGGCCACCGACGCGAGCATCATCGGCCGACGGCCCAGGAGCTCCGACAGCGCGGCCATCGGCAGCACGGCCAGCGCGAGGCTCAGCGTCGCCACGCTCAGCACCGCGGAGACCTCACCCGGGCCGAGCCGGAACTCGGCGGCGAGCAGCGGGAGGACCGGCTGCGGCGCGTAGAGCACGGCGAAGGTCGCAAGACCGGCCGCGAGAACGGCCAGACCGATGCGTCGATTCCTCTGCTGAACCACGACAAACACGCTGGCAGGCGAGCTTTAATACGTCCAATACTGAATTCGACGGTAAATTACTCATTCATGGATGATCGGGTGGAACGGCTGGTCACCGAGCTGGCACCGCGACTGCGCCTGCTCCGCGCCCTCGCCGAAGAGCAGCACATCACCCGCGTGGCCGAGCGCCTCGGGGTCCCGCAGCCCACGGTCAGCCGCTGGCTCGCCGAACTGGGCCGTTCCCTGGGCGCCCCGGTCGTGGTGCGCTCCGGTCGCGGCGTCCAGCTGACCCGCGCGGGCCGCATGCTCGTCGACGCGGCAACCCAGTCGCTCGGCGCCTTGGAACCGGGCTGCCGCCGCGCCGCCGAGGAGGCCGACCCCAAGGGCGGTCACGTGGCTTTCGGCTTCCTGCGGACGATGTCGCCGTGGGTGCCCGCGCTGCTGCGGGAGTTCAAGCTCCGCAGGCCGACCGTCCGCTTCACCCTGATGCAGGGCGCCCACCCGACGGTGCTGGAGAAGCTGCGGGAAGGCGCCATCGACCTCGCGCTGACCTCACCGATGCCGGTGGACGAGCCCGACCTGGAGACCCGCCCCTGGGTGGAACAGGAACTCGTGCTCGCCGTCCCCGCCGATCACCGCCTCGCGGCCCGGCGCAGGGTGCGCCTGCGCGAGGTCTCCGACGACGCGTTCGTCACGACGCGGCCCGGCTACGGCCTGCGCCAGATCACCGACAAGGTCTGCGCCGCAGCGGGTTTCACCCCTCGGCTGGCCTTCGAGGGCGATGACGTGGACACCGTGCGCGGCCTGGTCAGCGCGAGCCTCGGAGTGGCCGTGCTGCCCCGCGCGGACCCGCCCGCCCGGGGCGTCGTCGAGCTGGCGATCACTCCGCGCCCCACGCGCACCGTCGGCCTGGCCTGGGTGGCCGGCCGCCCCATCCCCGCCGCGGGCCGGGCCTTCCGCGACTTCGCCGTCTCCCACGCCCACCCCTGACCACTCTCAGCAACCCCCACCCCCAGCGGTTACGTACCCAATGTGGCATTTGTTTCGTCAGACGTAACCGATGCCACATTGGGTCGGTAAGGGGTGGTGACGGAGGGTGGGAGTCAGGGGAGGTAGGAGGCGGCGAGGTTGATCAAGGTGCGGGCGGCGAAGCCGGTGCCGCCGGGGTTCACCTCGTCGTAGGGCTTCTCCGCGCGCGCCGGGCCCGCGATGTCCAGGTGCGCCCACGGCAGGTCGGCGGCGAACTCGCGGAGGAACAGCGCGGCGGTGACTCCACCGGGGCCGGGCGGGCACTGCCGGAGGTCGGCGATCTCGCTGCGGACGTCGGCGGCGTGCGCCTCCAGCAGCGGCATCTCCCACCACGATTCGCCCGCGTCGGCGCCCGCGGTGGTGATCCGCTTGGCCAGCTCGGGGGAGGTCGCGAAGAGACCACCGGTGCGCAGGCCGAGCGCGACCTTCATCGCCCCGGTCAGCGTGGCCACGTCGACGAGCACGTCCGGGTCGTGCTTGCGCACGGCGTAGGCCAGCGCGTCGGCGAGCACCATGCGGCCCTCGGCGTCGGTGTTGGTGACCTCGGTGGTGGTCCCGCCGTAGTGGCGCACGACGTCGCCGGGGCGGTAGGCCGAGCCGGACACGTGGTTCTCCGCGCACGGCACGAGACCGGTCACCCGGATCGGCAGTCCGAGCGCCGCGATACCGCGCAGCGCGGCGATCACCGCGGCGCCGCCGGACATGTCGGTGCGCATCAGGTGCATGCCCTCGGCGGGCTTGATCGAGATGCCGCCGGTGTCGAAGGTGATGCCCTTGCCGACGAGCACCAGGTGCGGGGTGTCCTTCGCCGCGGCCGGGTTCCAGGAGAGCTCGATCAGTCGGGGCGGGCGGACCGAGCCGCCGCCGACCGCGAGGACACCGCCGAAGCCGTGCTTGGCCAGCCACGCCTCGTCGCGGATCTTCACGTCCAGTGCGGCGCACGTCTTGCGCGCGGTCTCGGCCAGCCAGGCCGGGTCCTTCACGTTGGAGGGAGTGCCCGCGAGATCGCGGGCGAGCGCGGTCGCCTCCGCGAGGACCACCGCGCGGGCGACGGCCTCGGCCACCGCAGGGGAGTCGCTGAGCAGCTCGACGGCCTTCACCCGGTGCGGGCGCTCACCGCTGATCTTCAGCTCGTGCCCGCCGAGGGTGGCGCCGAGGGCGAACTCGGCCGCCAGCTCCGGCTCAAGATCACCTGGAAGCGCGACCTGGACCGGGCGTGGCGCCTCGTCCAGCTCGCGGGCTCGCGCGGTGGCGGCGCGCACCAGTGCGGCACCGGCGGCGCGCCAGTCGCGCGGGGCGCCGTCGCCGACGCCGACCAGCCAGCCGGGCCCCTTGGTCAACGGGAGCGGGTTGACCTCGGCCGCGGCGCCGGTCACCGCGAGCGCGCCGAGCAGGTCCACGTCCAGGGCGCCGGACCGCAGCTCCGGGCCCGCGGCCGCGATCAAAGCGCGCAGGCCGTCACGGCGGGCCTTGGTGGTCACCGACACACGCGGCAAGGGGGTGGGCACGGACGGCGACACCGGGGGCACGGGCACTCCTCGAGAGCGGGACGACTTCACGACAACGAGTCCCCGGGTCGCGTGCGGGACGCGCCGGGGACTCGGTGGACTGCGGGGTGGCCGGGCCGCGCCCAGCCAGGACTGGGCGGTGGGATCAGCCGGCGGCTGCCTTCAGTGCGTCGCCTAGATCGCTGGCCTCCTCTGCCGACATCTCAACGACGAGCCTGCCCCCACCTTCCAGCGGAACGCGCATCACAATGCCGCGTCCTTCCTTGGTGACCTCAAGGGGACCGTCGCCGGTCCGGGGCTTCATGGCCGCCATAGCGTGCTCCCTCCGTCAACTTCTTCCCCACGACACATCCCCCGACGTGCCGCTTATGGCGCTCATTCTCCCCCATATGGCCGCACGGGAGAAACCGAACCGATCACTTCGTGTCTTCGTCGATGCACAAGGCCACGGCGCGCGTCCGTTCCGGGGTGGTGGCCGAGCAGGCAATTCACTGCCAAAATCGCCCTTCGTGCGGGCACGTTCGGCGTTGTTCGATGTCTACGGTGGACACCTCAGACAGCGGGGTGGCACCGCGACCATTGCCGCCCTGGTGCGGTTACTCGAACCACTGGGATTCGCACCACCAGCCGTGCGCACCGCGGTCTCGCGCACCGTCCGGCAGGGCTGGCTGCGGCCGGTGCGGCTGCCCGCGGGACCGGGCTACGCGATGACCGCTCGCGCGGAGAAACGCCTGGACGAGGCCAGCGCCAGGGTGTTCCGCACTCGACCGTCCACTTGGGATGGTCGGTGGCACGTGGTCGTGCTCGAAGACCTCCCGGCCCGGCCGAGGCGAGACCAGCTCACCTCCTCGCTGAAGCTGATCGGCTACGGCGAACTCGGTCCGGTCACCTGGATTTCCCCACGCCCGTCACCGGAACTGACCGATCTGCTCGCGGTCGAGGGCGCGGCGGCGCGGATCTTCCACGGCGAGCACGACGGCGACGACGCCGAGCTCGCCGGGCGGGCCTGGGACCTCAACGCGCTCGGAGCGGACTACCAGCGCTTCGTCGAGGACTGGTCCGGCCGAGTGTCCACAGTGGACACGGAGAGCCAGCCCGCCGCCTTCGCCGTGTCCCAGGAACTGTTGCACGCCTGGCGAAAGTTCCTCTTCCGCGATCCCAGCCTGCCCCCGGAACTGCTGCCGCCGGACTGGCCGGGGCACACCGCGGCGCGGTTCTTCGACCAGCAGACCGAACGGCTCGCGGTGGCCACGAACGAATTCATCGAGAGCTGTCTGGGCAACACCCGAACATCATCGAGCGCCTGAGCGGAAAACGGAGATCAGCGTGGGACTGGACCGTGAGAATAATCACGATGCCGAACTTCTGGTCGGCGACAGCGACGGCGTCCGAACGCTCACCCTGAATCGGCCGGATGCCTTCAATTCGCTCACCGTCGGGCTGAAGGAACAGTTGCTCGCGGCATTGCACGACGCGGCGGGCGATCCCGCGGTGCGGGCACTCGTGCTGACCGGAGCGGGCCGGGCGTTCTGCGCGGGCCAGGACCTCAAGGAGCACGTGCGGCTGCTCTCGGACGGCGATCCCGCGCCGCTGAGCACGGTCGAGAAGCACTACAACCCGTTGACCCAGGCGCTTTTCCGGATGCCGAAGCCGGTGATCGCCGCGGTGAACGGGACCGCGGCGGGTGCCGGTGCCTCGCTGAGCTACGCGTGCGATCTGCGCGTCGCGGCGCGCTCGGCGAAGTTCCTGCTCGCCTTCGCCAACGTCGGGCTGGCCGCGGACTCGGGCGCGTCGTGGACGCTGCCGAGGCTGATCGGCTACGGCCGGGCGATGGAACTGATGCTGCTGGCGCAACCGGTCGGCGCGGAGGAGGCGCTGCGGATCGGCATGGTCACCCGCGTCGTCGACGACGGAGAAGTGCTTGCGGAGGCGCAGAAACTGGCCGCGCGGATGGCCGCGGGACCGACCACCGCCTACGCCAGGATCAAGCAGGAGATGCTGACCGCCGCGAGCGCGGACCTCACCGAAGCGCTGGCCGAGGAGGCCGCCGCACAAGCCGCCGCCGGGCAGACCGCCGACCACCGCGAGGCCGTGGAAGCCTTCGTCGGCAAACGTGAGGCCCGCTTCACCGGCCAGTGACCCGGGTTCCCCCGTCTTCAAGACCCACCAACCCCCTCCCCAGCGATCGTCAACCACCACACACCCCCGGTGCCGCTCAGGGTTCGTGGTGGTTGACGACACGCAGGGCACGGGTTCCCCCGTCTTCAAGACCACCGAACCCCCGCTCCAACGATCGCAAACGACGACCAACCTCCGGTGCCGCTCGGGGTTGGTGGTGGTTTGCGATGCGTGGGAGGGGGGTCGGGGGTACTTGAAGACGCCCCAACTCCGGTCGGTCAGGCGCGCCAGCAGGTGGTCACGTGGTCGTTGACCATGCCGGTGGCCTGCATCAGCGCGTAGCACGTTGTCGGGCCGACGAAGCGGAAGCCACGTCGCTTCAGCTCTTTCGCCATCGCCTTGGACTCGGCCGTCACGGCGGGCACATCGGCCAAAGTGGACGGTCGCGGTGAGGTCGGCGGGGCGAAGGACCAGAGCAGCTCGTCCAGCGGGACGTCGAGCCCGGCGACGGCCCGCGCGTTGCCGATCGTCGCGTCGATCTTGGCTCTGTTGCGCACGATTCCCGCGTCGGCGAGCAGGCGTGCCACGTCGTCGTCACCGAACTCCGCGACGACGGCGGGGTCGAACCCGGCGAACGCGGTGCGGAAGTTCTCCCGCTTGCGCAGGATCACCAACCACGACAACCCGGACTGGAATGCCTCCAGGCTGACCCGTTCGAACAGTTCGCGCTCCCCGCGCAGCGGAACGCCCCATTCGGTGTCGTGGTAGGCGATGTACTCCGGTGCTGAGGTAACCCATCCGCAGCGCGTCCGGACGTCGGTGGCACTCACGTGTACTCCTCGCAGAACTCGGCGAACCGGTTCAAGGAGTACCGCACACCACCGACAACCAACGGCCGCACGACCGGCCAGCCGAGGAGGCCCAGCACGCCGAGGGGCAGGTGCAGGTCCTCGCCCCACACGAACCGGGACCGCCCCGCCCCGTCCGGCCGCACCGCGAAGACGCCCGGTCCGCGTACCGGCCAGCCGGTGTGCAGAACGTGGCAGCGGTGCGGCGGATCCCACACCGTGATCTCCATGTGGTCGGTGAAGCCGACGCCCGCCCTGCCGGTGAACGCGGCGAGCGTGGAACCGACGCTCCGGCCGTCTCCCTTGGTGACGCGCACGGTCGTGCCGAGCATCCACTCGTGCTGCCGGTCCCAGTCGGTTGCCGCCGCCCAGACGGTCTCCACCGGCGCGGCGATGCCGACCTGGCGAACGAGCCTGGTCACTGCCGGGCGTCCTCCGAGAACTCCGGGGCCGCGGGCAGCTGCCGCTCCAGCTCGTCCACGCGCGCCCGGAGCGCGTCGATCTCCCCGGCCACCCGGTCGAGCACCCAGTCCACCTCGGACATCTTGTAACCGCGCACGGCCTGCTGGAACCGCAAAGCGCGCAGGTCGTCGCCACGCGCGCCCGCGGCGGGCAGCTGGGTCGGCGACGCGCCCGGGGGCAGCGGGGCCAGTTCCTCGCCGCGGCCGAAAACCAGTGATGCCAGCAGGAACACCACTGCGGCCACGAGGATCATGATCAGGAGGTAGATCAGAGCGGTGGTCACGCCGAAGATCGTGGCACGAACGACCGCGGCAGGCAGCCCTCAGGCCGCGGCCGACACGGTGAAACATCGGCGGGTCATCCCGACCAGCCGCACCATCACCACGAGGCCGATGCCGAGCGTCGCCAGGATCGCCGGGGACAGCAGCAGGCCGAGGTTGAAGTACGCGGTCGCGGTGATCAACGTGCCTTGGAGCACCACGCAGGCGGTCAGCGCCCCGGTGCTGAACGATCCGGCGAGCCGCCCGAAGGACCGCCCGGACCGCTGGCACCGGCGCAACCGCGGACCGCCGACGAGCGCGAGCACGCCGAGCACGGCCACCACGACCCACGCGTAGTTCACCGCCGTGGCCAGCACTGGAACCCACGACGGCGAGGTGGGCCAACGCCCCATGAAGAGCACGTGCACCACCAGCATCGCCGCCAGCAGCGCCCGCATCGTGCGCGCGCCCTGCGCCACCGCCAGCTCTTCCTGGTACTCGTCGGCGATCAGCGGCAGCGGGCCGAACTCGGCGACCGCGCGGGCCTGCGCGGTGGCGTCGGGGAAACCCGCGTCCCGGTAGCAGGACGCGGCGTCCTCCAGGCCGTTCCTGGCCTCGGCCAGCAGGTCGGCCTTCGCGCCCCGGGGCCCGTCCAACCGGGCTCCGAGTCGATCGAGGTAGTCGTCGATCAGGCTTTGGCCGGCCATGGGCCGCTCCCGAGCACGCCTTCGATGGCCACGGTGAACTCCCGCCACGCCGTGCGCTGGTTGGCCAGTTCGCGTTCGCCGGACGAGGTGAGCTTGTAGGTGCGCCGGTGCCTGCCGGAGACGGTGCTCCACTCGCTGCGCACGAAACCCGCGCGCTCCAGGCGGCGCAACGCCGGGTAGACGGTTCCGGTGGGTAGGTCGAGCGCTCCGCCGCTGCGCAGCTGCAACGCCTCGATGATCGCGTATCCGTGCAGTTCCCTGCCGTCCAGGGTGGCCAGCAGCAGAGCGTCCAAATGCCCGCGCAAGGCGTCTGACTTCACACCGGGAAGTGTAGTGCTCCGCGCTCGTTCAGGGTAGCTCCGCTACTTATCCCGAGGACGGCACGCATTGGCGGCCGGTCGGCGAGCGGGACGATCGTGGTGTCCGGCAGCCACTCCCCCGCGTTCTGAGCGAACTGGACGAAGTCCGCGCTGTCGGTTTCCGGGACCCCGCAGCGGGACAACGCGGCGCCGAGGATCTGCCGCGCCATCACGCCGAGCTGCGCCAGCGATCGGTTGCGGTGCTTGCGCACCCCCAGGTTGACCTGCGCGAGCCCGGGGAGGCCGAAGCGGGTGTGCGCGTCCAGCAGCAGGCCGATCTCCACGCCGTAGCCCGCCGCGAACGGCACCGACTCAAGGAACGACCTGCGCGCCGCGTACTCACCGCCGAGCGGCTGGATGATCCCGGAGAGCTCGGGGCGCAGCGCGGAGAGCACCGGCCGGGCCAGCAGTTCGGTGACGCGCCCGCCGCCGGAGCTCTCCAGGCGCAGCGGGCGGCGGTAGAACCCTTTGACCAGGTGGACGTCCGGGCGGGTGAGCAGCGGCCCGAGCAGCGCGACGACGAAGCCCGGGTCGAAGTCGACCAGGTCGGAGTCCAGGAACACCACGAGGTCACCGGAGGTCGCGGCGAGCGAGCGCCACAGCACCTCCCCCTTGCCGGGAACGGGTGGCAGGTCCGGCAGCACGTCCTCGCGGCGCACCACGCGAGCGCCCGCCGCCGCGGCGATCTCCACCGTGCGGTCGGTGGAACCGGAGTCCACCACGACCAGCTCGTCGACAAGGCCGCGCAGCGGCACCAGCGCGGTGACGATCGCGCCGACCGTGGCCTCCTCGTCCAGCGCGGGGAGCACGACGCTGATCCGCTGAGAACCCTTGCGGGCCAACAGGTCCTCAACCGTCCACTGTGGATCTTGCCAGGTGTTCTCGTCGAACCAGGGTTGCACGGGCCAACCCTGTCACGCGAGCGCGCGCAGGACCCCGGCGGGCGGCCTGGTCCCGGCGATGCTGGCCACCATGTCCACCACCTGACGGGTCCTGGCGACCTCGTGCGCCCGGAACACCCGCGCGCCGGACCACGCGGCGACCGCGGTGGCGGCGAGCGTGCCGTCGATCCGCTCGCGCAGGCCGACGCCCAGGGTCTCGCCGACGAAGTCCTTGTTGGACAAGGCCATCAGCACCGGCCAGCCGGTCGCGACCAGTTCGTCCAGCCGCCGCAGCAGCTCCAGCCCGTGCCAGGTGTTCTTGCCGAAGTCGTGCGTCGGGTCGATCAGGATGCCCTCCTTGGGCACGCCCAGCCCGGCCGTCCGCTCGGCCAGCGCGACCACCTCGTCGGCGACCTCGGCGACCACGTCGCGGTAGCGCACGCGGTGCGGGTCGGTGCGCGGCGCGAGGCCGCCGGTGTGCGAGCAGACGATGCCGACGCCGAACTCCGCCGCGACCTCGGCCAGCTGGGGATCGGCGCCCGCCCAGGTGTCGTTGAGCAGGTCGGCCCCCTCGGCGCAGACCGCCCGGCCGACCTCGTGCCGCCAGGTGTCCACGCTGATCACCACGCCCGGGTGGCGCTCGCGGACCGCGGCGACGAAGGGCACCACCCGGCGGGCCTCCTCGGCGGCGTTCACGTCCTCCCCGTGGGACCCCGCTCTGACCCCGCCGATGTCGACGATGTCCGCGCCCTCGGCGATCGCCCTGTCCACCGCGGCCATCGCGGTGTCATCGGTGAAGGTCGCGCCACGGTCGTAGAAGGAATCCCTGGTGCGGTTGACGATCGCCATCACCAGCGCGCGATTCCCCGGCACCTCGCGGGTGCCGAACTTCAACGGAGTCACCCGCCCGATCGTGCCAGGCGGCGCTATCCCCCGATCGGGCCGCGGTGAACGTGAAGCGGGTCACACGTTCTTGCTACTTGCCAGTAGGTAGCCGTGTACTGCTCAGACCACTGTGACTCACGTCACCGGCGACAAGTCACCAGGAGAATCCCGTGCGACGCCTGTCCTCCCTGCTCACGGCAGCGTTACTCACCTTCGGCCTGACCACCGCCCTCGCCCCGCAGGCGACGGCGGCCGGACTCACCGCGCGGTACGACCGAATCCCCACCGGCGACGGGGTCGCGCTCACCGCCCGCGTCTACACCCCGGCAAGTACCGGAAAACATCCCCTTGTCGTATTACCGGCGAGCTGGGCCGCGCCCACGCTGGAGTACGAGATCCCCGCCCGCAAGCTCGCCGAGCGCGGCTACGTGGTGGTCTCCTACACCGCCCGCGGCTTCTACACCTCCGGCGGCGAGGTCGAGGTCGGCAGCGCCAACGACGTGGCCGACGCCCGCGCGGTGATCGATTGGGCGCTGGCCAACACGCCCGCCTCCGCCACCAGGATCGGCATGGCGGGCATCTCCTACGGCGCGGGCTTCAGCCTGCTGACCGCGGCGGCCGACCCGAGGATCAAGGCCGTCGCCGCGCTGAGCACCTGGTCGGACCTGGAGAAGTCGTTGGGCGCCAACGACACCTGGAGCGCGCAGGGCATCGCGATGCTCGGTGCCGCCGGCAAGCTCACCGGCCGCTTCGGCCCGGAGCTGGACGCGATGCTGGCCAACGTGCTCGCCAACGAGCGGGAGCCGGTGAAGACCTGGGCGGCCCCGCGCAGCCCCGGCCGGAAACTGGCGCAGCTCAACGCCAACAAGCCCGCCGTGCTGATCGCCAACGCGTGGCAGGACGGCCTGTTCCCGCCCGACCAGGTGGTGGAGCTGTTCAACGGCCTCCGGGGTCCGAAGCGGCTCGAACTGGCTCCCGGCGACCACGCCACGCCGGAGGCGGTCGGCCTCGCGGGACTGCCCAACGACACCTGGGAGACGACCTACCGCTGGCTCGACCACTACCTCCGCGGCACCGACAACGGCGTCGACGCGGAGCCGCCGGTGCGCCTGAAGCCGACCATCGGTGGTGCCGCGCGCAACTTCACCAGCTGGTCCGCCCTGACCGCCTCGACCAGCAGGCGCTACCTCGGCGACGTGAACCCGCTGATCGGACGCACCGGCGAGCTGGCGACGAGCGCGAAGACCGGCTGGACGCACACGGCCAACGGCGGCATCGACACGGTCGCGGACTCCGGCCCGCTGCTGCTCGCCGGGGGCGCGACGCAGATCGGCCTGCCGATCGCAGGCTGGCTGCCCGCGGTGAGCAGGCTCAACGCCGGGGTCTGGCAGACCGAGCAGATGTCAAGGCGCACAACGGTTTCCGGTACGCCGAAGCTGCACGTGACGGTCACCCCGAGCGCGCCGGACACCTCGCTGTTCGCCTACCTCTACGACGTCGACGGGGCCGGGATCGGGCGGCTGCTCTCGCACAAGCCGGTCACGCTCGTCGACCGCACGGCCGGTGCGGCCCAGCAGCTGGACTTCACGTTGCAGCCGGTCCTGCACGACCTCGACGCGGGGCACCGGCTGGTTCTCGTGATCGACACGAAGGACCCGAGGTACTCGTCGGAGACCGCGCTCGGCGAGCGGCTGACGTTCACCTCGCCCGCCGCCTCACCTTCCTACCTGGACATCCCGCTCGGCTGACCCGTCCTACGCTGGACCGGTGATCACGACGGAAAGGCTGGTCCTGCGGGTCTTCCAGCGCACCGACGCCGACGACGTGTGGGCCTACCAACGCCTGCCGGAAGTCTCGCGGCACATGCGCTGGGAGCCCCGCGGCCGGGGACAGGTGCGGGACGCCGTCGAGCGGCTCGTGAGCGAGAACGAGCTGCGCGAGGAAGGCGACTGCCTCAGCCTCGCCGTGGTCCTCACCGGCCCCGGAACCGTGATCGGCCAGGTCGAACTCGTCTGGCGCAGCAAGGAGAACCGTCAGGGCGAGATCGGCTACATCCTCAATCCCGCTTACCAGGGCAAGGGATTCGCGACGGAGGCCGCCCGCGCGGCACTGCGGTACGGCTTCGAGGAGCTGGACCTGTACCGGATCGTCGGGCGGTGCTCGGCGCGCAACACCGCATCGGCGAACCTGTTGGCACGACTGGGAATGCGCCGCGAAGCGCATTTCATCGGAACCGCGCTCGACGAGGACGGGTGGCGCGAGGAGTACGTCTTCGCGATGGTGCTGGACGAGTGGCGGGCGCGGTCCGCGCCCGCCGCGCGTCCTTAGTGCGCGTCCTCCCACGCCTTGTAGGCGTCCTTCACGATCTGGAGGGCTTCGTCGACGTCGTCGGTGACGTGGACCAGGCCGAGGTCCTTCTCGCCGATCTTGCCGCTCTTGAACACGCTGTCCCGCAACCAGTCCGCCAGGCCGCCCCAGTACTCGCTGCCGAAGAGCACCACCGGGAACTTGGTGACCTTCTTGGTCTGCACCAGGGTCAGCGCCTCGAACAGCTCGTCCAGCGTGCCGAACCCGCCCGGCAGGCAGATGAACGCCTGCGAGTACTTCACGAACATCGTCTTGCGGACGAAGAAGTAGCGGAAGTTCACCCCGAGGTCGACCCACGGGTTGAGGCCCTGCTCGAAGGGCAGCTCGATGCCGAGGCCGACGGAGAGCCCGCCCGCCTCCTGGGCACCGCGGTTGACCGCCTCCATCGCGCCGGGACCGCCGCCGGTCATCACCGCGAACCCGGCCTCGGCCAGCGCCTTGCCCAGCGTCTGGCCGATCGCGTACTCCGGGTGGCCCTCGCGGGTGCGGGCGGAACCGAACACCGTCACCGCGCGGGGCAGCTCGGCCAGCGCGCCGAAGCCCTCCACGAACTCGGCCTGGATGCGCATGACCCGCCACGGGTCGGTGTGCACCCAGTCGGACGGACCTCGGGAGTCGAGCAGCCGCTGGTCGGTCGTGGTGGCCTCGACACGGGACTCGCCGCGCAAGGTCACCGGCCCCCGCTGCCGTTCCGGGGGATTCCCGCCACTGCGGGACTTCGCGTTGTCGTTGGTCATCTCGTTCACCCTCATGACGCTAGAGCCGGTTGATCACGAAGAAAGCCGCTCCGCGCCATCACTTCGGTGGAATTGGTGGAGTCAGCTGACGAACTTTCGCAGCACGTCCGAGCAGTGGGTGATCTGCCACGCCGGGACGTGCTCCTCCTGGGTGTGCGCCAGCTTCGGGTCGCCGGGGCCGAAGTTCACCGCGGGCATGCCGAGCGCGGCGAAGCGGGACACGTCGGTCCAGCCGAGCTTGGCCACCGGCTGCGCACCGCCGGAGGCGGCGATCAGCTCCCGCGTGACCGGCGCGCCCAACCCGGGCAGCGCGCCCTGCGCGCCGTCGGTGCGGGTCAGCTCGAAACCCTCCAGGACCTCGCTGACGTGCGCGAACGCCTGGTCGAGGCTGCGATCCGGGGCGAAGCGGTGGTTCACGCTGACCACGCACTCGTCCGGGACGACGTTGCCCGCGACACCGCCGGTGATCTTCACGGCTTGCAGGCCCTCGTGGTAGCGGCAGCCGTCGATCTCCGGCTGGCGCGGCTCGTACGCGCTGAGCCTGCGCAGCACCTCGCCCGCGCCGTGGATCGCGTTGACGCCCATCCAGCCGCGCGCGGTGTGCGCCCGCCGCCCCGGCACGCGCACGTCGACGCGCAGGGTGCCCTGGCAGCCCGCCTCGATCGCCGCGGCGGTCGGCTCGCAGACCACGGCCAGGTCGCCGCGCAGCCACTCCGGCAGGTCGCGCTCGATCCGGGTGAGCCCGTTGAGCTCCGCCGCGATCTCCTCGCAGTCGTAGAACACGAAGGTGAGGTCGAAGCGCGGTTCGGTGACGGTGGCCGCGAGGTTGAGCATGACCGCGTCACCGCCCTTCATGTCCACCGTGCCCAGGCCGTGCAGCACCAGCTCGTCGCCGTCGCCGGACCGCGAGTGCGGCATGTTCTGGTTGACCGGCACCGTGTCCAGGTGCCCCGCGAGCACCACGCGGGAGGAGCGGCCGAGGTTGGTCCTGGCGAGCACCGCGTTGCCGCTGCGGACGATCTCCAGATGTCCTGCCTGGGCGCGCAGCGCCGCCTCGACGGCGTCCGCGATCACCGCCTCGTCGCGGGACACGCTGGGGATGTCCACCAGTGCGGCGGTCAGCTCGATGGGGTCGGCGGTGAGGTCAAGAGGCGGGATCACACCGGGCACGCTACCGAGAAGGTCACGTCGCCCGCACGCTGCTTCGGCGACTACCGTGCAGGCGTGACGCACACTCCTGACCCGCACACGACCGGCGCACTGGGCGTCGGCCTCGCCACGATCGCCGCCGACGGCACCGTGCTGGACACCTGGTTCCCCGCGCCCGCGCTGACCGACTCCGGCGAGTCCGGCAGCAAACGCCTCACCAGCGAGGAGACCATCGAGGCCCTGGGTGATGCGGCGCGCACCGTGCTCGGCCCGGACCCCGAGCGCGGCGTCGAGGTCGTCGGCGTCCGCACCGCGATCGGCAGGCTCGGCGACGCCCCGGTCGACGCGCACGACGTCTACCTGCGGCTGCACCTGCTCTCGCACCGCCTCGTCCGCCCGCACGGCCAGAGCCTGGACGGCATCTTCGGCCTGCTCGCCAACGTCGTGTGGACCAACCACGGCCCTTGCGCGGTCGAGGGCTTCGAGCTGACCCGGCTGCGGCTGCGCGCGCGTGGCCCGGTGACCGTGTACAGCGTGGACAAGTTCCCGCGCATGGTCGACTACGTGCTGCCGACCGGTGTCCGCATCGGTGACGCCGACCGCGTCCGGCTCGGCGCGCACCTGGCGAGCGGCACGACCGTGATGCACGAGGGCTTCGTGAACTTCAACGCGGGCACGCTGGGCGCGTCCATGGTCGAGGGCCGGATCTCCGCGGGCGTGGCGCTCGGCGACGGCTCCGACCTCGGCGGCGGCGCGTCGATCATGGGCACCCTCTCCGGCGGCGGCAAGCAGGTCGTCTCGGTCGGTGAGCGCTGTTTGATTGGTGCCAACGCCGGAGTGGGTATCTCTCTCGGTGACGACACCGTCGTCGAGGCCGGGCTCTACGTCACCGCGGGCACCAAGGTGACTGCGGAGGACGGCAGCGTGGTCAAGGCGCGCGAGCTCTCCGGCGTCTCCGGCCTGCTGTTCATCCGCGACTCGGTCTCCGGCGCGGTGAAGGTGAAGTCGCGCACGCCTGGCGGCTTCGAGCTGAACGCGGTGTTGCACGCCAACGATTAGGGTGTGTTTCAGGGGTCTCGTTCGATGAGAGCCGGGATCGGGGTCGTTCCTGGCAAGACTCGGGGGAGGACGCGTACCGGTGTTGTACGTGGCCTTCGCCGAGACGCCGCCAGGGGCGGGCTCGGCCCGGCTATCGCGAACACGGACCCCTGAAACACACCCAAGGAGGTCCCGATGTCCCGGCTTCGTGTTGTGAAGGTCCGTCGAAGCCGGGATGTCGGTGCCCTCGGCCTGCCCGATGAGCCGCGTAGTGCGGCGCCGGATGCCCCAGTCGCCGAGCACGTGCACGCGGCGATCGATCGTTGGCTGCGGGTGATCGTCAAGCGTGAGCCCGGTGTCCGCCGGGGCAAGGACGCCGAAGAGCTGCACAAGATGCGCGTGGCCGTGCGCCGCCTTCGCGCGGTGCTCCGCGCGGCTCGACCGCTGCTCAAGGGCTCAGAGCACAAGGCGCTCCGCGATGATCTGAAGACGGTCGGGCGCGTGCTCGGCCCTGTGCGCGATATGGACGTGCTGCTGGCGCGGCTCGACGAGCAGGCGTTGCCCCCGGCGGAACGTCTCGCGATCGAGGCTCTGATGGGCGACATCGAGGCGGAGCGCACGATCGCGCGGCAACGGATCACCGCCCTGTTCGACAGCAAGCGCTACGACGAGCTGTTGCACCGGCTCGCCCGCTTCACCCCATCGTCCACTTCGGACAGTGATGCGTTGGTCTCCTTGGTGCGCAAGCAGTTCTCCAAGCTCGCCGATGCGGTCGACGAGGCGGGCGAAGATCCGGAAGACGATGTGCTGCACGCGCTGCGCATTCAGGGCAAGCGGCTGCGCTACACCGCCGATCTCGCGAAACCGTTGGTGGGCAAGCCGATGCGCAAGCTGATCAAGGCCACGAAGGCGTTCCAGGACGTGCTCGGCGAACACCAGGACGCGTGCGTCGCCGAAGACCGCGTCCGCGAGCTGCTCGCCGCGCGCAAGCGCGTCGACGTCGACATGGCCTTCGCCGCCGGGCGCCTGGTTGAGCGGGAACAGCTCCGCAAAGCCGAAAACCGCGCACAGTGGCTCTCCGCCTGGACCGAAGTCCAGGCGCGCGCCATCTGAGAACGGTCAGGCGGAGAGGCGGTCGGCGGCAGCGGCCACGCGTTCGTCCGTGGCGGTGAGGGCCACTCGAACGTGCTTGGCGCCGTTCGGACCGTAGAAGGTGCCCGGAGCGACGAGGATGCCGCGCTCCGCGAGCCAGGCGACCGTCGCCCACGCGTCCTCGTCCCTGGTCGCCCAGAGATAGAGACCGGCGTCCGAGTGCTCCACACGGAAACCGTTGCTCTGCAAGGCGTCCAGCAGGACCTTGCGTCGTCCTGCATAGCGGTCCCGTTGCGCCGCAACGTGTTTATCGTCGTTCAGCGCCGCGGTCATCGCCGCCTGCACGGGCCGGGGCATCATCATGCCCGCGTGCCTCCGCGCCTCCAGCAACCGCTTGACCAGCACCGGGTCCCCGGTGACGAACCCGGCCCGGTATCCGGCCAGGCTGGAGGTCTTGGACAGCGAGTGCGCCGCGACGATGTCCGCAAGGTCGCCGCCGTGCACCTCCGGTGCCAGCACCGACGCCGGACGGGCCGTCCACGGCAGGTCCAGGTAGCACTCGTCGGAGGCGATGAACGCGCCGACCTCGCGGGCCGCGCGGACCAGCTCGGCGAGCGCCTCCGCGGAGAGCACTCGGCCCGTCGGGTTGGACGGGGAGTTCAGCCACAGCAGGGTGGTGCCCGCCGGGGGCAGCTCGCCGTGACCCAGCCGGACCACCTCGGCCCCGGCCAGCCGGGCGCCGACCTCGTAGGTCGGGTAGGCCAGCTCGGGGATCGCGACGACGTCGCCGGGGCGGACGCCGAGCAGCGTCGGCAGCCACGCCACCAGCTCCTTGGAGCCGATGGTCGGCAGCACCGCGTCGTGGTGGAGACCGGTGATGCCGTGCCGCCGCTCCAGCGCGCCGAGCACCGCGGCCCGCAGCGCGGGGGTGCCGTGCGTCAGCGGGTAGCCGGGCACGTCGGCGACGGAGCTCAGCGCCGTGGAGATGACCGGGGCGACCGGGTCGACGGGCGTGCCGACCGAGAGGTCGACGATGCCGCCGGGGTGCGCGCCCGCGGTGGCCTTGGGGCCCGCGAGCGCGTCCCAGGGGAAGTCGGGCAGGTCAGGACCGCCCCGGAGCGCCGATGCCGGGCCGATCAATGCTCCGACGCCTGCGGCGGCAGCGCGGCGACCATCTTGTCGTCGGAGTTGATCTTGCCGACCTTGGAGGCGCCGCCCGGCGAGCCGAGCTCGTTGAAGAAGTCGACGTTCGCCCTGGTGTAGTCGGCCCACTGCTCCGGGACGTCGTCCTCGTAGTAGATGGCCTCGACGGGGCAGACCGGCTCGCACGCACCGCAGTCGACGCACTCGTCGGGGTGGATGTAGAGCATCCGATCACCCTCGTAGATGCAGTCGACGGGGCATTCCTCGATGCATGCCTTGTCCAGCACGTCGACGCAGGGTAGGGCGATCACGTAGGTCACAGCGGTCTCCTGCTCCTTGTCAGTTCGGTCGCGCGGTTCGGGAGCACGCGACCCCTCAAGTATCCCCCGGGGACCATGAAGAGTGTCACCCGGTGCCGCTTCTCACAAAGAAGTCGCATGCGATCCCGCCAGGTGAACATCGAGGATGCGTGGGTGCGCCACGACGACGAAGCACTCGAACAGTTGTGCGCCCGTGCTTGGCCCGCGGTGGCCGAACTGCGCATCGGTGGTTGGCGCGCTCGCACCGCGGGTGGCTTCACCGGCCGCGCCAACTCCACGCTGCTGCTCGGTTCCCCGGACATGCCCGTGCCGGACGCTCTCGCGAAGGCCGCCGCGTTTGCCAGGGAGCACGGCCAGCCGCCCCGGGCGCACGTGATCACCGGCAGCCGTTGGGAGCCTTCACTGGTCGCGGCGGGGTGGCGCCTGGAGGTGGAGTACGCCGGGATGCCGTCTTTGGTGCAGGTAGGCCCTTTGGACGCACTCGTGGCTCCGCATCGCGCCGAAGTCCGCTCGACTCCCTGGGACGCGTGGTGGCCGCTGATCGTCGGCCGCGCCGCACCAACTCCGGCTGAGCACCACGTGCTGACGTCCGCCGATGCCGTCGGCTATGGCGCGGTGACCGTGGACGGTTCCGTGCTGGCCGTCGTGCGAGGCGCGGTCGTGGAGGACTACCTGCACTTCGCCCGCCTCACCGTGCACCCCGACGCCAGGCGCCGCGGCCTGGCTCGCGACCTGCTCGCCGGACTGGCCACATGGGCCCAATCCCTTGGCGCACAACGCTATGTACTCCAAGTGTCCGAGAACAACGCCCCCGCCATCCGCCTCTACCAAACCCTGGGCGCCCACATCCACCACGGCTACTGCTATTGGATCCCGAGCTAAGATGCCCTCATACGCCCCGTCCTCCGCGCCCACTCATCGCAGGCCGACGTGGTCCAAACCAATCCCGTTTCGTACTCATAGCGGGAAAGAGAGCGCTCCCAAATCCCAACAAGAGTACGAAACGGGAAACAGCGCTGGGAGTTAGGCGTGGGCTGGAGGGGTGCCCAGGACTCCGCCGAGGACTACGGCGCCGGGGAGGGCGCCCACGGCGAGCAGTGCGAGGGCGCGCCAGTCGTTGGTGAGCATCAGGTCGCCGCCGGGACCGGCGATGCCGATACCGATCACGGTGGCGAGCCAGAGCAGCAGCGGGGCGCCCGCGATCGACATCCGCGTTGACAGTCCCGCCGCCAGCTTGACCAGCAGGGGCATGGTCAGCCCGGCGGCCAGCACCGAGACGGGCAGTGGCCAGTTCCCGTCGACGCCGACGCCGGGCGCGAGGTCGCGCACCCGCAACGGCAGGAACGCCAGCTCGGCCACGGCCAGCAGGACCGCGTCGATGAGCAGGACCACGAAGAACAGTCGGTCTCCGGCAGAGCGCACTAGCGTCCGGCCCCTCCCTGCGCAGTGTCCTGAACGGCGGAGACGCCGAACAGGTCAGTCTCGGCGCCTTCGGCACTGCCCTTGGCCAGCACGTAGTACTCCGTGGTGACCAGCGGCTGGGCGATGCCGTTGGACAGCGCGTATGCCGCCGTCCCGTCGCCAGCCTGCCAGACCTGCACCTGGGTCGCGTGCGCGCGCAGCGCACCGAGCTTGGCCGTGAGGTTCTCGGAGAAGTCCACGGTGGTGGTGATCTCGGCGTCCTCGGTCACCGGCAGCTCCCCGGGCGCGGGCAGCCGGAACGGCAGGCCGTCGGCGTCGGCGAGCGCCGCGACCCCGGCCTCGGTGGCCGCGCGGGAGGTCACCGCGTAGAACACCCGGTCGACCTCGGGGACCCGCTCGGTGGCGGCCATGGTGACCTGGTGCGCGCGGATGTGGTCGGGGTGGCCGTAGCCGCCGTTGGGGTCGTAGGTGACCACGACCTGCGGCCGCAGTTCGCGCAGCACCGCCTCCAACGTCGCGACCTGCTCCTCGAAGTCACCGTTGACGAAGGCCCTGGGGTGGGCGTTCGCCGCGGTGTCGACCATGCCGGAGTCGCGCCAGCGGCCGGGGCCGCCGAGGAAGCGGTGGTCGGCGATGCCGAGCGCGCCGCAGGCGGAGCGGAGCTCACCGACCCGGTAGCCCCCGAGCTGGTCGGCCGCGTCGGGGCCGAGCCCGCGCAGGCCCTCCGGGATGACCTCACCCTCTTCGCCGAGGGTGCAGGTGATCACGGTGACGTGCACGCCGTGTGCCGCGTAACGCGCGATCGTGCCGCCGGTCCAGAGACTTTCGTCGTCCGGGTGCGCATGGACCAGCAGCAGCCGGGGTGGAGCCGTCAGTGTCACCGGATCAGCCTAGTGGCGGGGTTGTCAACGCTTCGCACCGTGGTCACCCCCGGTCGAGGGGAATATTCGCCCCCATGGCTGGATCGGGTCCTCTTTGCAGGTGAATGCCTAGATCCCGAAGATCGAATGCGCCCGGTCGTTCATACTCCCCCACCCTTGCGCGCCCACCCATCCGAAGATCGACATGACGCACAGCGACCGGACGCACGAGCGCCCCCTACGAAAGCAGGGGGCGCTTGTGCGTGCGTGGTGCGAGGACTACACGACTTCCTTCACCTCGGCGAAGTGGCAGGCGGAGAGCGTGCCGCCGGCCCGGTGCTCCAGCTTCGGCTCCTCGACCGCGCAGATGTCCTGAGCCTTCCAGCAGCGCGTGCGGAACCGGCAGCCCGAAGGCGGGTTGACCGGGCTCGGCACGTCACCGGTGAGCACGATCCGCTGGCGCTGCCGCTCGGCCTGCGGGTCCGGCAGCGGCACCGCGGACAGCAGCGCCTGGGTGTACGGGTGCGTCGGCTGGGAGTAGATGTGCTCCCGCGCGCCGATCTCCACGATCTTGCCCAGGTACATCACCGCGACCCGGTGCGAGATGTGCCGCACCACCGACAGGTCGTGCGCGACGAACAGGTACGCCAGCCCGAACCGCTCCTGCAGCTCCTCCAGCAGGTTCACCACACCGGCCTGCACCGAGACGTCCAGCGCGGACACCGGCTCGTCCAGCACCACCAGCTTGGGGTTGAGCGCCAGCGCGCGGGCGATGCCGATGCGCTGCCGCTGCCCGCCGGAGAACTCGTGCGCGTAGCGGTTGCGGTGCTCCGGGTTGAGCCCGACCAGCTCCAGCAGCTCGTCGACCCGGCCCTGGACGTCGCCGTCGAAGCCGTGGATCTGGAACGGCTCGGAGACGATGTCGTTGATCGACCACCTCGGGTTCAGCGAGGCGTAGGGGTCCTGGAACACGATCTGCATGTCCCGGCGGACCGGCCGCAGCTGCTTGGTGGTCAGCGAGGTCAGCTCGCGCCCCTCGAACTTCACCGAGCCCGAGGTGGGCTTGTGCAGCTGGAGGATCGCCCGCCCGGTGGTGGACTTGCCGCAGCCGGACTCGCCGACCAGGCCGAGGGTCTCCCGCGCGGCCAGGTCGAAGGTCAGCCCGGAGACCGCCTGCACCTGCCCGACGGTGCGCGGGATGACCCCGCCACCGCGGATCGGGAAGGACTTCACCAGGTCCTTGACCTGGAGCAGCGGTTCCGTCGCCGGGCCGCCGTCGAGCGCGCCCTGCGCGGCGGAATCAGTGTGGACGCTCATGAGGTCTTCTCCTCCTCAGCCGCGATGCGGGCCTCCACCGTCGCCAGGTCCTCGGCGACGGGCAGGCTCGGGTCGGCCTCGGTCAGCGCGGCGGGGTTCTCCACCGTGCCGATCTCGCTGTGCGCGAACAACTTCTTCGGGTCCGGGTGCTCGGCCAGCTGCTCCCAGCGGATGCAGCGGGCGGAGTGCCCGTTGCTGCCGACCCGCAGCAGCGACGGCTCCGCCGACGTGCAGTCGTCGATCGCCAGCGGGCACCTCGGGCTGAACGCGCAGCCCGGCGGCAGGTTCATCAGCGAGGGCGGCGCGCCCTTGATCGGGGTGAGCCGCTGGCCGAGGAGCCCCGCGTGCGGGATCGAGCCGAGCAGCCCCACGGTGTAGGGCATCCTCGGCGCCTCGAAGACGTCGTTGACCGGGCCGGACTCCACCACGGTCCCGCCGTACATCACCTGGACCCGGTCCACCATGCCCGCGACGACACCGAGGTCGTGGGTGATCATCATGATCGCGGCGCCGGTCAGGTCGCGGATCTGCAGCAGCGTCTCCAGCACCTGGGCCTGCACCGTCACGTCCAGCGCGGTGGTCGGCTCGTCGGCGATGATCAGCTCCGGGTCGTTGATGATCGCCATCGCGATCATCGCCCGCTGCCGCATACCGCCGGAGAACTCGTGCGGGTACTGCTTGGCCCGCCGGTCCGGCTGCGGGATGCCGACCTGCTCCAGCGCGGCGATGGCCTTGTCCCACGCGGTCTTCTTCGGCACCGCGTGGTGCGCCCGGTAGGCCTCGGCCAGCTGCCAGCCCACGGTGTAGACCGGGTTCAGCGAGGTCATCGGGTCCTGGAAGATCATCGCGATGTCGTTGCCGCGGATCTTCTCCAGCGCGCGGCCCTTCAACCCGACGATCTCGGTGCCCTTGAACGTGATCGAGCCGGAGATCCTCGCGGTCTTGGGCAGCAGTCCCATGATCGCCGAGGAGGAGACGGACTTGCCCGAGCCGGACTCGCCGACGATGCCGAGCACCTCGCCGCGCTCCAGCTCGAAGGACACGCCGCGGACCGCGTGCACGACGCCGTCCTCGGTCGGGAAGTCCACGCCGAGACCGTCGACGGTGAGCAGTTTCTCGGAAGTGGTCATCAGGCACGCACCTTCGTCTGCCTCGGGTCGAACGCGTCGCGCAGACCGTCGCCGATGAAGTTGATCGTCAACGAGATCAGCACGATCACCACGAACGGCGCGTAGAACAGCCACGGCCGGTCCTGGAACTGCGAGTAGTTCTCGATGATGATCAGGCCGAGCGAGGTGTCCGGCGGCTTCACGCCGAGGCCGATGAACGACAGCGCGGCCTCCGACAGCACCGCCGTCGCCACCGCGAGGGTGGCGTTGACCGTGATGATGCCGGTCAGGTTCGGCAGGATGTGCTTGAAGATGATCCGGCTGTTGCTCGCGCCGAGCGCCTTGGCCGCCTCGATGAACTCCCGTTCGGACAGCGACAGCGTCTGGCCGCGGTTGATCCGGGCCACCTGCATCCAGCTGAACAGGCCGAGCACGATGGCCACGGTGAACCAGCTGGACGGGAAGGCGCGCGCGGCGATGGCGACCAGGGCCAGCTGCGGCACGATCAGGAACAGGTCGACCAGCCGCATGACGAACGTGTCGACGGCTCCGCGCAGGAACCCGGCGACCGCGCCGAGGACCACGCCGATGATCGTCGCCATGAACGCCACGACCAGCGCGATCAGCAGCGAGTACTGGGTGCCCTGGAAGATCAGGGCGAGCATGTCCTTGCCGATCTGGCTGGTGCCCAGCGGGTGTTCGGCGCTCGGCGGGGCGAAGGACGAGCCACCGGTGTAGGTGACGTCGTACTTCCAGAACGCCGCGCCGACGACCGCGCCGAGGGTGAGCAGCACGAGGACGATGAGGCTGACCATGGCCAGGCGGTGCCGGGTGAAGCGCCGCAGGATGGTCTGCCACTGCTTGCGGGCACCGGTGCCGAACTCGTAGCTCGACGAGGCCGCGCCCGCGGCGGGCGTCTCGGTGATCTGTGGATTAGCCAAGGCGGATCCTCGGGTCCAGGATGCCGTAGAGGATGTCGGCAACGAGGTTGAAGACGACGACGAGGATGGCGGTGATCATCAGCCATCCCATCAGCATCGGCGGGTCGAACTGCTGGACCGCGCTGACCAGCAGCTTGCCCATGCCGTTCCAGCCGAAGACCGTCTCGGTGATGATGGCGCCGCTGAACACCGCGCCGATGTTGAGCGCGGCCAGGGTGGTCACCGGGATCAGCGCGTTGCGGAAGGCGTGCCGGAAGATCACCCGCATCGGGCGCAGGCCCTTGGCGTGGGCGGTGCGCACGTAGTCCGAGCTCAGCGTCTCCAGCATGGCCGCGCGCTGGAACCGGCTGTACGCGGCGAAGCTGATCGCGCCGAGGGCGATGGTCGGCAGCAGGAAGGTTCCCGTGTAGCGCCAGACCTGGTCGAACACGTCACCCTTGAAGCCGCCGACGGGTGGGCCCGCGGTGGTCAGCCACCTGTCCATGCCCATACCGGTCAGCACGTTGTTGAACTGGATGCCGTAGGTCTTGACCACGATCGCGACGCAGAACACCGGCATCGAGAACATCACGAACGCCGTGGACGTCGCGAGGTAGTCGAAGATGGAGTACTGCTTCACGGCCGCGAGCACACCGACGGCGATGCCCAGCGTGACCGCCAGGACCTCGGCGCCGAGCACCAGTTTGAACGTGGTGCCGAAGGCCGTGGTGACCCGGTCGAAGACATCGGCCCGCGCCTGGCCCAGCGCGACGCTGGTCCCCCAGTCGCCGGACAAAAATGAGGTGAGCCAGTCCCAGTAACGTGCCAGGATCGGCTTGTCGAGCCCGAGTTCGATTGCCAGGTTCTGGACGTCCGCCTCGGTGCTGCCGGGACGGCCGCGCAGTTCGGCCAGGGGGTCACCTGCCGAGGCGACCATGAGATAGGCGAGGAAAGATCCGATGCCGAGGATCGGGATCGAGACCAGTAGTCGCCGAATGATGTAGCGGACCACGTTGTCTTCCTTGGTGGGAGCGAGTTCGGGGCGAACACACCGCTTGTGGCGGCTCCGGGACGCCGTTCCGCAAGACGCGCAGCGCGACCATACTCGTTGGTAACCCGATTACGGCCGGATCGACAAAGCTTCGAATGCGAAGCGGGCCGGAACCAGGTGAAGTCCCGACCCGCTTCGAGTTCTCTACATCGTTCTACTGCGGAACCGCGAGGTCAGGAGACCTCCCACTCCCACGCGTTCCAGGTGGAACCGTTGCGCGAGTGGTAGCCGACGTTGGTCACGTTGTCGTTGAACGAGATCAGGTTGGCCAGCGAGAACAGCGGCAGCGAGGCGTAGTCATCGGCCATCGCCTTGTTCGCACGCTGCAGCGCGGCGTCACGAACGGACTCGTCGAACTCGGTGTCGACCTTCGGCATCTCCGCGTCGACGTTCTTGTTCGAGTAGCCCTGCCAGTTCTGGCCGCCACCGGTGATGTAGATCGGCTTCTTCTCCGCCTTGAACGGCGAGCCGACCCAGGCGAACAGCGCCACGTCGTAGTCGCCGTTGCTCACCCGCTCGTCGAGGAAGTTCGGGTCGGTGTCGTCCTCGATCTGGATACCGGCCTGACGGCAGGAGGACTGGATCAGCTCCACGGTCTGCTTGCGGCGCGGGATGTCGGTGTGGCTGATCTTGAAGGCCGCCTTCTGGCCGCCCTTCGCGTAGATGCCGTCCGCACCCTTGGCCCAACCAGCGGCCTCCAGCGTCTTGCCCGCCTTCGCCGGGTCCGCGGGCATGACCGCGGAGAAGTCGTCCTTGTAACCGGCCTCTTCCGCCATGAACAGCAGGCTGCCCAGCGGCTTGGCGGTCGGGTCGACGCCCTTGACCAGCTTGTCGACGATCTCGTTGCGGTTGACGCACTCCGCGAACGCCTGCCGGAACGCCTTGTCCTGGAACAGCGGGCGCTTGAAGTTCAGGTCCAGGTGCTCGAACGTCGCGCCCGGCTTGGCGGAGAACTTCACGCCCTGGGAGGACAACTCGCGCAGCTGACCGGCCAGCACCGGCTCGGCCTGCGGGGCGATGATGTTCATCTCGCCGTTCTGCAGCGCCTGCTTCTGCGCGGTCGGGTCGGAGATGCTCTTCATCGTGACGGCCTCGGGACCGGCCGGGTTGCCGCCCCACTTGTCGTTGCGCACGACGCGCACGTACTGGCCCTGCTGCCAGGAGTCGAACTTGAACGGGCCCGACGCCGGCATGAGCTCCTTCTTGAACCCGTTCCAGCCGGTGTTCCAGAAGGTGGCGACCTTCTCCACGTCCGGCGAGGTCGGGGTCACCTTGGTGACGTCCGCGACGCCGGTCTCCTTCTCCAGGATGTGCGCGGGGAGCATCGAGGCCTTGTCGAAGATGCCCTTGTAGTCCGCGTACGGCTGGCTGTACGTGGTGACGAAGGTCAGGTCGTCCTTGCACTCCGGGGTGATGTACTCGTACCCGTTGGTGCCGGCCGGGGTGAAGTAGGTGGACTTGCCGTCCGGCTTCTTCGCCTTACCGCTCTGCGAGAGCCAGGCCAGGTAGAAGTCGTCGCAGTCCCAGGCGGCGCCGTCGGACCACTGCACGCCCTTCTTGATCTTGTACGTGATGACCTGCGGACTCTTCGAGGTCTCCTCGACGGCGTCCATCACATCGCCGTTCAGCAGAACCTTGTTGTTGATGTCGACGAAGAAGGGCTCCGTCAGCACCAGGTTCGCGATCAGCGTGTTGTTGAAGTTGTTGCCGTCCGCGGTCTGGTTGTTGAACGTGGTGTACGGGGCATCGTGACCGACGACGACTTCCTTGCCCGACTTCACCTTGGGCGCCTTGTAGATGCCGTCCGGCTGCGAACCCTTGGCAGCTGTCAGGACACCTCCGCCCTCGGTACCGCCGCCGTTACCGCCACCTCCGCCGCAGGCGCTCAGCGCGAGGACCCCAACGGTCATCACGGCGAGCGCGGAGACGGCTTTCGATCTCCTCATGGACACGAGCCCTCCTAGCGCTGGGACAACGCACAGCCGATCGGGGCCATGCTGACCCATCATCAAAGGACGCGCCTCTCACTGCCCTCGACCGGCGCGTCGGGTTGCACGCTAGGAACCCGACTCGGCGACGGTCATCCTCCACCCGCTGATCGTGACCAAAGGGTAACTCGGATCTCACAGAGAGTGACGAGTCGGTTACCGAACGGCAGAGTTCGTTTTCCGAACGGTAACTTACAC
This sequence comes from Allokutzneria sp. A3M-2-11 16, assembly GCF_024213555.1. Lineage (GTDB taxonomy): Bacteria > Actinomycetota > Actinomycetes > Mycobacteriales > Pseudonocardiaceae > Allokutzneria. Next base: position 1,029,485 of record NZ_JANAVO010000001.1, read on the forward strand.
AGATTTTCCATCGTCAGTACGTAATCTTCAACAAGGCATCCACCCATTCGAACTACAGGTCACAACACGTTCGGACCGGCCTGTGACGGCCACATGGACAGATGGTCACTGCTCCGGGTGGATGCGGTGACAGGTCGGACTAGCGGCTCGGACCGCCGGGCAGGCCCATATCCGACCACAGAGAGTGAGCTTCGGCGAGGTCCCGCGCGCCGTCCTCGCCACCGCGAACCTCGCCGAGAACGAGCAGCGATCGGGCGAGTTCGAGGCGCTGCGCGAAGCCCCGGTTCAGCTCAACCGCTTCCCGCGCACGGACCAGCGCCACCTCGTCCTCGCCCAGCGCAAGGTGCGCCTTCGCCATCATCACGAGCACACGGCCGAGACCACGCCGACATCCGGTCTGCTGCGCCAGTATCAGCGCCTCTGTCTCCTGCTTGCGATCGTTTGTCTCCCTGGCGACTGCTGAGACACGTCACTTCTCCGATGTACGAGCCGACCTGGCGCCACAGCACCAAAGATCGTTCGAAGTGCACCATCGCCTCCGGCCGTCTTGCCGACGCCGGGCGGGCCGGGCAGCAGCACCCTGTCCTCTTGGGACAACCGGCTCAGCAAGGCTGTGCGCCCGACGAATCCTGGCCATGCGCACTGTCCAACAAGGACTTCGACGGCACGTCCGCCAGCAGGTCGCCGCGCCACAGGCCGAGGGCTTCGGTGTACGCGCAGCATCGCGGTTTCCCTGTGCCGCCTCGTGAAGTCCTTGCCGGGCAAGGCGTTCGAAGTCCTCGACGTCGAGCGCGCCGGACGGGAGCCGGATGAGGAAGCCGTCGGGAACAGCACCGATCAGGTCTCGGTCGCCCAGCGACTTCCGCAGGCGGGTCACGTAGGTGTGCACCGTCCGCGTCGCGTTGGCGGGCGGATTCTCCGCCCAGAGAAAGCCGATCAGTTCGCCGGTCGGCACGACCCTGTTGGCGCGCAACAACAACGCTGCCAGGAGTACGCGCTGTTTGCCGAACGGATCGGAACTTCGGCCTCGTCGACCACGACCCGGAGCGGGCCGAGCACGCCGAAGCGGGCGCTCACTTCGTCGGAGGCGTCGGGGTCGTGCTGCTGGAGGTGGTGACAGGCACCCGTTTCCAGTCGGCCGCCTCGACGAACGGCCCGGCCAGCGGCGGTCCCGCCGTCACCCCGGACACCTCCGGCCGGGTCACCAGGGTGTCGCTGAGCTGGAACAACGGGATCGACACCGCCTGCTGCCAGAGCGCGGCCTCGATTCCGGGCAGCGCGTCGGCCAGGGGCATCGAGCCGGTCAGCGCACCGTCGATCACCGGTTGCAGCGCGCGGTCGCAGAAGCTCGCCGGGTTCGGCCGACCCGCCGGAACCGCCCCGTCGCCGTCGTTCTCGGTCCAGCAGCCGAAGTTCGAGGCCAGCACCGTCGCCGGGTCGTCGCCGAAGACCTGTGGCACCACCGCGATGTCCACGCCGCTGTCCACCGGAACACCTGGCTGCGGCGCCACGGGCGAGAGCATGTCGCCGTAGAGCTGGTCGCCGACCGAGGTGACCACGCGCGCCGGGATCGAGGCGCCCGCGAGCTGGCGCTGGAGCTGGTGGGCGACCATCACGTACGGCTCGTTCTCCGCGGGCGCGGCGATGATCAGGTTGAGCTGCTGGCCGTTGCGCATCCACGCGCCCGCCTGCTGCGCGTACCCGGCCTCGACCATCAACCGCTCGACCGCGGCCAGGTCCGGCTTGCCGCTGCCCGGAATGCCCGGGGGCATGGTCGGTTTGTAGCCGCGCTGCGAGGGCGCGTAGACGTGCGCGTCGGCGCGCAGCTGGGCGGACGGGCCACCGCCGGTACCGACGCCGATGAGCGCGTCGCGGTCGATCGCCGCCGCGACGGCGGCGCGAACCCGGGAGTCGGCGAGGCGAGCGCTCGCGGGACGCAGCAGCAACTGGAGCACGGTCGGCCGCGGCACCGTGGTCAGCGAGACGGTCTTGCCGAGCTCCTTCAGCGACTCCATCGCGATCTGGTCCGGGCGCAGCAACGACATCTGGTCGTTCCCGTTGCGCAGCGCCGAGACCAGGCCGTTGTGGTCGCTCTTGCGGAGCACGATGCGGTCGAGCACCGCGGGCTGGTCCCAGTAGCGGTCGTTGCGTTCGAGGACGACCTCACCGCGGTCGACGTCGACGCTCTTCAGCGTGAACGGGCCGCCGGAGGCCGGGAAGCTGCTGTCCATCGCGCCGAGCCAGCCGCCGGGAGCGTCCTTGAGCAGGTGCGCGGGCAGGAGGTTGGCGAACAGGGAACGCCACCCCGGGTAGGGCTTGCGGAAGGCGACCTCGACGGTCTTGCCGCTGTCCCGGGAGGCGACACCGGAGATCAACCGGTAGCCCGCCGCGTTGACCACGCCCGGCGCGGTGCGCATCTGCTGCCAGAGGTAGTCGAAGTCCTCGGCCGCGATCGGCGCGCCGTCGGACCAGGAGGCGTCGCGGCGCAGCGTGTAGGTGACCGTGAACGGCTCGGTCTTGGTGACCTGGGCGGAGCTGGCGATCGTGCGGTCCAGCACCGGTGTGCCGTCCGGGCCGGGCCGGTGCACCGAGGGCAGCAGCAGCGCGCCCAGGGTGCTGGTCAGCGCGGACTGGTCGGCCAGGGCGTGCGGGTTGAACCCGCGGTTGAGGGTGTCGATCCCGACGACGACCTCGGTCAGGTTCGGCGTCTTCGACGGCGTGATGGTCGGGGTGGAGGTCACCAGCTGGGGCGGCGGCAGGTCGGTGCACGCGGTGGCCGCGGTCAGGGCCGCGCACAGCAAGGCGAGCAGCCGCCTCGATCTACCCGGTCTCTTCTCCCCTGGGGAGCCCACGCGGCACACCTCCCATGGCTCGTGTCATGAACCGGCATCCCCGCAGCCGTTGTCCCGGCCATGTCAGAAGGACATGTCGCACACGAGGTTGCCAGACGGGGCACGCGGCTTCGTCGGCGGTACCCCGACCACCGGCCACCAACCTACTTGGGGTTGGCCCCTCTCCTGCTGACGTGCCACCCGGGCTCCGGTTGCCCTCACCGATGCTCTTGGTCGTGAAAGGGCCCCGCCGGGTGTCATCCAGCGGAGACGACACCTCGCGGCGCGCCAGGGTTGGGCAGTCTTCAAGCCCCACAGCATCGCTAACCACCCCCGACCCGGCGGTTGGGGGTGGTTAGCGATAACGGGAGAGGGGGTCGGTGGTACTTGAAGACCACCACACCCGGCCGTCTAGTTCAGGCGCTTGGCGCGGGCGCGCTCGCGGCCGCGCAGGTGCGAGTCCAGCACCAGCTTGCGCACCCGGACCACGGTCGGCGCGACCTCGACGCACTCGTCGGAGGCGCAGAACTCCAGCGCCTCCTCCAGCGAGAGCTTGCGCGGGCGGGCCAGCGTCTCCATCACGTCGGCGGAGGACTGCCGCATGTTGGTCAGCTTCTTCTCCCGGCAGACGTTGACGTCCAGGTCCTCCGAGCGCGGGTTCTCGCCGACGACCATGCCCTCGTAGGCGTCCGCGCCGGGCTCCACGAAGAAGGTTCCGCGGTCGGCCAGCTGGATCATCGCGTAGGCGGTGATCGCGCCGGTGCGGTCGGCGACCAGGGAGCCGGTGTGCCGCGCCCGGATCTCGCCCGCCCACGGGTGGTAGCCCTCGAAGACGTGGTTGGCGATGCCGGTGCCGCGGGTCTCGGTGAGGAACTCGGTGCGGAAGCCGATCAGGCCGCGGGCCGGGATGACGTACTCCAGCCGGATGCGGCCGGTGCCGTGCCCGCCCATGGTCTCCATCTGGCCCTTGCGGTTGGCCATCAGCTGGGTGATCGCGCCCAGGTGCTCCTCGGGGGAGTCGACGGTCAGCCGCTCGAACGGCTCGCAGAGCTTGCCGTCGATGGTCTTGGTGACCACCTGCGGCTTGCCGACGGTGAGCTCGAAGCCCTCCCGGCGCATGGTCTCCACCAGGATGGCCAGCGCCAGCTCGCCACGGCCCTGCACCTCCCAGGTGTCGGGGCGCTCGGTGGGCAGCACGCGCACGCTGACGTTGCCGACCAGCTCGGAGTCCAGCCGCGACTTGAGCATCCGCGCGGTGATCTTGGTGCCACCGTTGCGGCCGGACAGCGGCGAGGTGTTCACGCCGATGGTCATCGAGATCGCCGGCTCGTCGACGGTGATCCGGGGCAGCGGGCGCGGGTCGTCCAGGTCGGCGAGGGTGTCGCCGATGGTGATCTCCGGGATGCCCGCGATGGCGACCAGGTCACCGGCGATGGCCTCCTCGGCGGGAACGCGGTCCAGCGCGTCGGTGATCAGCAGCTCGGTGATCTTGACGCGCTGGGTGGAGCCGTCCTCGCGGCACCAGGTGACCTGCTGGCCCTTCTGGATGCGACCGGCGTGCACCCGGCACAGCGCGATGCGGCCGAGGAAGCTGGAGGCGTCGAGGTTGGTGACCAGCGCCTGCAGCGGGGCGTCCACGTTGGCCTTGGGCGCGGGCACGTAGTCCAGCAGGACCTTGAACAGCTCGTCCAGGTTCTCGGTCTCCGGCAGCTCGCCGTCGCCGGGCTGGGCCAGCGAGGCGCGGCCCGCGCGGGCGGAGGCGTAGATGACCGGCAGGTCCAGGATCGCGGCCTGGTCGACCTCGATGCCGGCGGACTCCAGGTCGGTGGCCAGCTCCAGCAGCAGGTCGTGGGTCTCCTCGACGACCTCGGAGATCCGGGCGTCCGGGCGGTCCACCTTGTTGACCACGAGCACCACCGGCAGGCCGGCGGCCAGGGTCTTGCGCAGCACGAAGCGGGTCTGCGGCAGCGGGCCCTCGGAGGCGTCCACCAGCAGCACGACGCCGTCCACCATGGCCAGGCCGCGCTCGACCTCGCCGCCGAAGTCGGCGTGACCGGGGGTGTCGACGACGTTGATGGTCACCGGGCCGTCCGGGGTCTCCCGGCGCACCGCGGTGTTCTTCGCGAGGATGGTGATGCCCTTCTCGCGCTCCAGCTCGCCGGAGTCCATGACCCGGTCGACCAGCTCGGCGCGGGCGGAGAAGGCGCCGGACTGCCGCAGCATGGCGTCGACGAGGGTGGTCTTGCCGTGGTCGACGTGCGCCACGATCGCGACGTTGCGCAGATCAGTCCTGGTGCGTTCGGTCGTCGGTGCGGTGGGCACGCGGGGGCTCCTTGAGTGAAATGCCAGGGGGCGGCCACCGGCTCCTACGCGCACGTGACCCACTTGGAGGATAGCCGCTGACGGAGCGTGGTCCCTACCGCCCACAAGATCAGGCAAGCCTATCCTATCCTGTCTCCCACGGCACCGGACGACACGGGAGGGAGGGCGCGCGTGGGCAAGGGAAAGCTCAAGAAGAAGTGCTGCCGCTCGAAACCGCGATGCAAGCGTTGCCCAGTCCTCGCGTTATTGAAGGACAAAGAGAAGGCAAAGAAAAAGAAGAAGGGTTAAAGGGTTCCCGCCGACCCCCGACCCCGGGAAAACCGGCGGGACACGCGACCCGTGTGGCATGGGCGGACCTTTACGAGGCGGCGCCGAGCGCCTCGTTGTAGGCGAGCATCCCCTTGTCCGTCCTGGTACAGCTGAACTCGATCACCTGGTACCGGGCCATCCTGCGCAGTACCAACGGATCTCCGGCGAGCAGGGCGTCCAGTCTGCCCCGGGCCATCGGCCGCGCGATGATCACCCGGCCCTCGTCGCCAGGGCGCCTGCCGGAGGCCAGGAAACAGCCCGATTCGTACTGTTTGTTCGCCCACTCGATGTGTTCCGCCAGCAGATAGTCGATCTCGTCAATGGGGGCCGTGTAGGAGAGCATCGCTATATACATGCCGTAAAGGGTACGACCACCCGACAGCTTCGGCGACATTTGTCCATGCTAGGGTCCCAAAGTATGCACATTCTTGATCTGTGGTGGTGCCGCTCCCGGCGGCCATAAGGATCAATTGCGCATTCCTGACACCTCGGCCGCCGCGCAGGCGGCCTTCGCTGTGTCGAGGGTCTCCTCGCGGCCCACCCCTTGAGGAGCCTGTAGTGACCGAACTCTCCGGCATCAGGACGAGCGGCCCCGCGCACCTGGGCAACTACCTCGGCGCGGTACGGCGGTGGGCCGCCGGTCAACGGCCGGATGACGTGTTCCTCGTCGCCGACCTGCACGGCATGACCACCACGCACAACCCGCACCGCCTGCGCCAGTACGCCAGGCAGGCGTTCGCGCTGCTCATCGCCTCCGGCGTGGACCCGGCGCGCGCCCTGGTGTTCGTCCAGTCCGACCTCGTCCGCGAGCACGCGGCGCTGACCTGGGTGCTGGAGTGCACGTGCACCTACGGCGAGGCCAAACGCATGCGCCAGTTCCGGGAGAAGTCCGGCGGCCAGGACTCGGTGCGCCTGGGGCTGCTGACCTACCCGGTGCTCCAGGCGGCGGACATCCTGCTCTACGGCGCGGACCGGGTGCCGGTCGGCGAGGACCAGCACGAGCACATCGAGCTGGCGCGAGCACTGGCCAACCGCTTCAACGGCAACTACGGCGAGGTGTTCGTGGTGCCCGAGGGCGTGTTACCCGCGGTCGGCGCGGGCATCAAGGACCTGGCCGAGCCGACGCGCACGATGGCGAAGTCCTCCGGGGAGACGCCGGGCGTGGTGTTCGTGCTGGACTCCCCCGAGCTGATCCGGCGCAAGGTGGAGCGCGCGGCCACCGACGACCTCGGCACGGTCCGCTTCGCGCCGAAGGAGCAGCCCGGGGTCTCGAACCTGCTGGAGATCCTGGGCGCGTGCACCGGGGTGAGCCCGCGCGAGATCGGGGCGGACGTCGCCGACTACGAGCAGCTGAAGTCGACGGTGGCGGACGCAGTGGTGGAGGTGCTGCGGCCGGTCCGCGAGCGGATGACGGAGCTGCTCGACGATCCGGCTGAGCTGGACCGCCTGCGTGCGCTCGGTGCCGCCCGAGCCCGTGAGCGCGCGACGCCGCGCCTCGAAGCCGCGCTCAAGGTCGTCGGCCTGGGCTGAGCACTCCGACCTCAGGGCACTCCGACCTCAGGGCGCTTCGGCCAGGAGCGCCCTGAGGTCGGGCAGCAGCGCGATGTCGGGGTCGAGCCAGTCCAGCTCCGCCAGGCGGTCGGCCGGAACCCATTCCACGGCAAGGTGTTCCAGGGCTTCGGGCAGCTCGTCGGCGTCGGCGAGGGTCGCCGCGTAGGTGCGCATCAGGTAGCCCTTGGGCAGCGGCACGTCGGGGCCGATGCGCGCGCCGACCGCGATCCGCGCGCCCAGCTCCTCGACGCACTCGCGGACGAGCGCGGCATCGTCCGTCTCCCCAGCCTCGACGCGCCCGCCCGGCAGCTCCCACCGCCCGGCGAGGTGCTCGGGGTAGGACCGCTGCTGCGCGAGTATGTGTCCTTTGTGGACGATCGCGGCGGCGACAACGACCGGTGCGGCGCGAAGCTCGGCGACGCGCGCCCGCACAGCGGCTCCCCGTCGCTGCAACAGCCGCAGCACGAACCGCCGCATCAGCAGCACGTCGGCCACCGAACCGATCGGCCCCCACGGCGAAAGCCAGCGCACGGAGTCGGTGATCAGCGTCCCCGCGCCGGTCTCCGCCAGCGTGATGTCGTGCCTGAGCGCGCGCACGAGCTGGTCCGGCGAAGCCAGCTCCGAGGACAGGCCGGTGTCGTCAACGCGCACGATCTTGGTACGCATCGGAACGCGGGCGCCGAGCGCCAGCGGGACCTCGAAGCTCAGCACGTCGCCGACGCAGAGCAGATCGCCACGCGCTGTGGTGCTGGCGCGCGGACCGGTCGCCTGGACGACGGTGACATCGCGAACCGCGGCCGCCACCGTGCGGATCGGCGCGTCGACGAGCTGGGTGGACCTCAGAACCGGCACGTGCCCGATCTTGGCACGTCAGAACTTGTGGGTGTGCCAGCGGATCTCCAGCCGGGCGCCGCCCTCCGGCGAGGCGCCCGCGCGCACGCTGCCCTCCCTGCGGTGCACGACATCGGCCACCATCGCCAGGCCGAGACCCGCTCCCCCGGAGTCGCGGTCCCGCGCGCCGTGCACCCGGTAGAACCGGTCGAACACGCGCTCCCGGTGCTCGGGCGGGATGCCTTCGCCGTCGTCGTCGACCACGAGACGCGCTTGTGGCCCGGCGGGCAGCACCATGACGCGCACCTGCGTCCTGGCGTAACGGCGAGCGTTGCGCAGCAGGTTGTCCAGGACCAGCTCCACCTCCTGCCCGGTGGCGCGCACCCACACGGGCACGAACGTCTCCACGCGGACCAGCGGCCCGTCGTCCGGCTGGCGGCGCACGACGTCGCGGACGAGGCCGGTCAGCTCGACGGCGTCCACCGGCGGGAGCGCCGCCGTGTCGGAGCGGGCCAGCTTCAGCAGGTGGTCGACCACCTCGGAGAGCCGTTCCGCCTCGATGGCGACCTCTTCGAGGACTTCCTGCGCTTCGTCGGGATCGGGGTAGGCGACCGCGACCTCGGCCTGGGCGCGGATGGACGCGACCGGAGAACGGAGTTCGTGCGCGGCGGCGCCGCTGAACTGGCGCATCCGCTCCGCCGACTCGTCGCGGCGGGCGAGCAGGCTGTTCAGCGCCTCGGCCAGGGAGTGGAGTTCGTCGCGGGCTTCGGGAAGCGGCAGCCGCTCCCCCGCGGGCAGGGCTTGGGCGGCCGAGCGCATCCGTTCCACCGGCCGCAACGACCAGCGCACGGTGACCCACGCGGTGAACGCGACCGCTGCGGTGCCGAGCAGGGCCACGGGCACGAACCAGACGGCGATGTTCTCGAACAGCCGCAGGTGATCGCCCGCGTCCAGCCCGGCCAGCACGAGCCGCGGCGAGCCGTCTGGCGCGCTGACGACGTTCGGCTTCCACCTGGTCGAGTTGTAGTTGCGGTACACCGTCATCGGCCCGCCCGCGAGCAACGAGCGGACCTCCGACGGGTAGAGGTCTACTGGACTGTTGCCGTCAAGGGGCTCCCCCGCCGTGTTGAGCACGCGCACCAGCACCGCGCCCTCCTGGGTCGGGGTGGGCTTGCCGTCCGCGACCGAGCTTGACGCGGCCAGCAGCACGCCCTGGAGCTGGTTGTCCATCTGATCGGTGAGGCCCTTGGTCAGCACCGTGGCCATCACCTGCGCGAGCACCAGGAAGCCGCCGAGCGCCGCCGCGGCGGCGACCATCGTGATGCGCCCGCGCAGACTGCGGCCGCGCCACCAGCGCAGAACCCTCATGTCTCGGCGGCGGTCTCGTCGACCGCGAGGTAGCCGTGACCCCGGACGGTGCGCACGAGGTGCCCGGCTCCTGCGGCGTCCAGCTTGCGGCGGAGGTAGCCCACGTACACCTCGACGGCGTTGCGGGTGGCCGCCTGCTCGTCGCCCCAGACCGTGCGCAGCAGGTCGTCCTTGGCGACGACGGTGCCCGCGCGCCCGGCGAGCGCGGTGAGCAGGGCGTACTCCCGCGGGCTCAGCGGGACCGGCTCGCCGTCCCAGATCACCTCGCGCGCGGCCTGGTCGATCTCCAGTCGGCCCAGCCGGAGCCGGGACCGGCCAGAGCCGCCCTCGGCCGCGTTGCGCCGCAGCAGCGCCTTGACCTGCGCGACCAGCACCATGAACGAGAACGGTTTGACGATGTAGCCGTCAGCTCCGAGGTCGAGCCCGTCGGCCTGGTCCACCTCGCCGTCCTTCGCGGAGAGCATCAGCACCGGGGTGGTGACGCCGTCCGCGCGCAGGTGCTGGAGCACCCGGTAACCCGACAGCCCCGGCAACATGATGTCCAGCAGGACGAGGTCGAACGCGCCGGTCAGCGCCGCGCGCAGGCCGCTGGGCCCGTCCTCGGCGGTGACCACGTCCATGCCCTCGGCGCGCAGTCCCCGCTGGAGGGCCCTGCGCACTCCGACCTCGTCGTCCACTACGAGCACCCGTGGCTTCACGTGCACAGCATGCCCTTAGCTGAGAGTCTTGGGGTTCACCCTCTCAGTGCTCTCTCAGCCTGCGGCAGCGGTCTCAGGTCTATCTCAGCGTGGTGCGTGCACTGTCGTCATCACGGAGGGAAACCCGTCCGAGGAGGAGACGAACATGGATCGGAAGAAGGCCACAGTCGCCGCGGCCGCGGTCGGCGCGCTCGCCGGTGCGGTCGGGCTGACCGTGCTGGCCATGCCATCTGGTGCGGGTGCCGCCCCCGTGCTGCCCCCGGTGAACCCGGAGCAGCTGGTGCAGTCGGTGCTCAGCCAGAAGGAGATTCCGGCGCTGGGGGGCACCGTCGAGGGCAAGACCAACCTCGGTATCCCGGCGATCCCGAATCTCCCGCAGGAGCTCAGCGGGATGTCCGCGAAGGTCTGGTCGGACGGCACCGGCAAGTCCCGCGTGTCCACCAGCAAGACCGGCAGCGAGAAGATCGCGGTCAACGACGGCACCACCGCGTGGAGCTACGACTCCAGCACGAAGGTCGTCACGAAGCACACCTACGACAAGTCGAAGGCCCCGAAGGAACGCCCCTCGGAGCTCAACGACCCCGCCGCCGCGGCCAAGCAGATCATCGACGTGATCCGGCCGAACAGCAGCATCTCGGTGGACGGCACGGCGAGCGTCGCCGGCCGTGACGCCTACGAGCTGGTGCTCGCCCCGGCCCCGACCGAGCGCACGCTGCTGCGCGAGGTCCGGATCGCCGTCGACGCCGAGAAGCGGATCCCGCTGCGGGTGGTCGTGCTGGCCAACGGCTCCAGCGACCCGGTCGCCCAGTTCGGCTTCACCAAGCTGGACATCGGCGCGCAGGACCCGAAGCTGTTCACCTTCACCCCGCCCGCGGGCGCGAAGGTCGAGGACTCCACCGGCAAGTTCAAGGACTTCGAGAACTCCCACCGCGAGGAGTTCGAGAAGAACCGCAAGCCGGGCGAGACCCCGAAGCTGCCGGACAACGACCTGTTCAAGGTCATCGGTGAGGGCTGGGACACCACCGTCGCCGGGCGGCTGCCCAAGCAGGACCAGCTGCCCAAGAACGACCCCAAGAACGACAAGGCCCAGGGGCAGAACCCGATGGACCTGGTCAAGCAGTTCGGCACCAAGGTCGAGGGACCGTGGGGCAAGGGCTACCTGATCACGACCAAGGTCGGCACCGGCCTGCTCACCGAGGACGGCCGCTTCGCCGCGGGCGCCGTTCCGTCCCAGGTGCTCATCGAGGCGATCGGCACCGTGAAGTGAGCTTGAGCACCGAGCCGCTTGCGGCGACCGGTGCGGTGGGGGCGGCCCAGCAGGCCGCCCCCGCCCTCGCGGCCCGTACCAGCGGACTACGCAAGGTCTACGGACACACCGTCGCGGTCGACTGCGTCGACCTGGAGGTCCCGCAGGGCGCGGTGCTCGGCCTGCTGGGGCCCAACGGCTCCGGCAAGACCACAACGATCAGGATGCTGCTCGGCCTGACCCGGCCGAGCGCGGGCAGCGTCGAGCTGCTCGGGGTGCCCATGCCGGACGGCGCGGACCGCGCGCTGCCGCACGTGGGCGCGCTGGTGGAGGGGCCGGGGTTCCACCCGTTCCTGTCCGGGCGGGAGAACCTGCGCCGCTGCGCCGCCGCCGAACCGCTGCTGCCGACCGAGGGGATCTCCAGGGCCGTCGACGAGGCGCTGGAGCGGGTCGGGCTCGGGCACGCGGCGACGCGGAAGTACCGGGGGTACTCGCTCGGCATGAAGCAGCGGCTCGGCCTGGCCGCCGCGCTGCTGGTGCCGAGGCGGCTGGTGGTGCTCGACGAGCCCACGAACGGGCTGGATCCGGCGGGTACCAGGGAGATCCGCGCGGTGATGGCCGAGCTGCACGGGTCCGGGACCACGGTGGTCGTGTCCTCGCACCTGCTCTCCGAGGTCGAGGCGACCTGCACGCACGTCGCCGTGCTGCACCAGGGCACCGCGGTGGCGCAGGGCTCGCTCGCCGAGCTGCTCGACGCCGGGACCCCAACCCTCACAGTGTCTACTGAGGACGTTCAGATCGCGGTGGACACTTTGCGGGACAACAGAATTCCATTTTGGTCCGATGTGGACAGTGTGCGGGTAGAGCTGGTGACGGCTACTCCGCAGCAGGTGATCGAGAAGCTCGTGCTCGCCGGGGTGGGCGTGCGTGAAGCGCGTCGTGAGCGGACCGGTCTTGAGGAGCTGTTCGCCCGGCTGACCGAGTCCGACGTGCGGGAGGGGTCATGACGACGGCATCGATCGCTTCGCCGCAGCTGCTGGAGAGAACCCCTCGGGCACCGCTGGGCAGGCTGTTGGGGGCGGAGCTGCGGTGGGTGCTGCGGCGGCCGAGGACGCTGGCGGCGTTCGGGGTGCTCGCGCTGGTCCCGCTCGGGCTCGGCCTGCTGATGTCGATGATGGACTTCGGTGCCGCTCCGCTCCAGGGCCCACCGGTGCTGGCGTCGTTGCTGGGCAACGGGATGGTGCTGCCGCTGGCGGCGATGGGCATGGCGATGCCGCTGCTGATGCCGATGATCGTCTCGATGACCGCGGCGGACGCGATCGCGGGCGAGTCGTCCCACGGCACGTTGCGCGGCCTGCTGATCGCCCCGATCGGCCGCACCAGGCTGGTCGTCGTGAAGGCGGTCGGCGTCGCCGCGGTGACCGCGCTGGCAGTCGCGGTGCTCGCGCTGCTCGGCATCACAGCGGGCGTGGCTTTCACCGGCACCACCGAGTTCACGTCGCTGTCGGGAACCTCGCTGACCTTCATGGAGGGCATCGGGCGCGTCGGCGTCGCGGCCGCGTGGGTGTGGCTGCAGATGTTCGCGGTGGCGGCAGTCGCGCTGGCGCTGTCCTCGCTCACCGACCACCCCCTCGTGGTGCTGGCGGTGATGATGGGCACGCTGATCGTGTTCGCCGTGCTCGGGGGGATCGGCGACCTGTCGTGGCTGCACCCGGTGTTGCTGACGACCGGGTGGATGTCGGTGATCGACGTGATCCGCGACCCGATGGAATCGACCGCGCTCGTGGAGAGCTCGGTCCGCGCGCTCTGCTACATCGTGATCGGCCTGTCCGCCACGATCGCCCGCATGGCCACCAAGGACAGCTGACCCTCAGCCCGGGTTAGGGCGTCTTCAAGTACCCCCAACCCCCTCCCCAGCGATCGCTAACCACCCCCAACCCCCGTTCACTCGGGGAGGTTGGGGGTGGTTAGCGATGGGTGCAAGCGGGGTTCGGGGGACTTGAAGACCTCCGAACCACAGTGCGGGCAGCGGACGGGCTCAGCCGAGGTGGTCTTGGTGCGGCCGAAGAATGCGGCGATGTCGGGGTCGGCGGGGTGGTGCCAGACTTCTTCGGGCGTGCCTGTCTGCACGATCTTTCCTTTGCGCATCAAAGCGATGCGGTCGGCCAAGGCGAACGCTTCGTCGTGATCGTGGGTGACCAGGAGCGCGGTCGCCCCAGCCCGGCGCAGAAGCACGGCGAGGTCCGCGGCGAGTTGCTCGCGCAGTGCGCGATCCAGCGCTGACAGAGGTTCATCGAGCAGCAACAGCTTCGGCCGCGGTGCGAGGGCGCGCGCCAACGCCACGCGCTGCTGTTCTCCCCCGGACAGCTCCGTGGTGCGCCGTGAGCCGTACCCGGGAAGGCCGACCAGGTCGAGGAGTTCCGCGACGCGCTCGGCCTGCGCCTTCTTGTCCGCGCCCCGCATGCGCAGCCCGAACGCGACGTTGCCCGCCACATCGCGATGCGGAAACAGTTGGCCGTCTTGGAAAACGAGACCGAAGCCGCGCTGGTGGACCGGCACGTCGGCCAGGTCCGCACCGTCCCACTGCACGGTGCCGGAGTGGGCGCGCTCCAGACCCGCGACGGCGCGCAGCAGCGTCGACTTGCCGCAGCCGGAGGGGCCGAGCAACGCGAGCACCTCTCCGTCCGCGATCTCCAGGTCCACATCGGACACGGCGACCGTTTGTCCATAGTGGACGTTCAAGGTGCTGAGCCGGAGGCCCATCAGAACTCTCCAAGGGCTTCGGTGCCGACGCGGACACGCTCGATCAACGCGACGGCGGCGACTGTGACGATCATCAGCAGCACGCAGGACGCATAGGCCATCTGCACGTTCAGCTCACCCGGCCGGGAGATCAGCCGGGAGATCGCCACCGGCAGCGTCGGCGCGTCCGGCCGCACCAGGAAGCTGGTCGCCCCGAACTCGCCGAGCGCGACCACGTAACCGAATCCCGCCGCGGCGAGCAGCGACCGCCCCACGAACGGCAGGTCGACCTCGCGCCACACCCGCAACGGCGAGGCGCCGAGCGTCGCGGCGGCCTGACGGAGGCGGTCGTCGATCGCCCGCAGCACGGGCAGCACCGTCCGGACGATCAACGGCATCACCACGAGCGCCTGCGCGAACGGCACCAGGATCGGCGACGAGCGGAGATCACCGGGCAAGGCGTCCATGGTGACGAGGTAGCCGAAGCCAACGGTCACGGCGGACACCCCGAGCGGGAGCATCAGCGCCATGTCCATCGCCTCGGCGAGCCGTCCGCGACGCCGCCGGAGCTGAGACAGCACAACCGCCGCGAGGACCCCGAGGACCATCGCGAGGAGCGTCGCGTCGAAAGCGGTCCGCAGGGAGTTCAACGCGGCATCCAGACCCGACACGCCCAAGGTAGACCGCGCCGCATCGCCCGCGAGCGCCGCGTAACCGGCAAGACTCCAACCGTCCCTTGTGGACAGTGATTGACTGATCAACGAGAAGACGGGCAGCAGCAACAGCACTACGACAATGACTGCCGCCGCAACCACGATCCACTCAGCGCCTTCGGGACGCCGAGCCGTCTCTGTACGGCTGCGCAGCGCCAGCGCGGTCTCGCGCTTGCGCCGCGCGATGGCTCCAACGAGAAGCGCGCCGACCACGGCGACGAGCTGCAGGAGCGAGAGAGCCGCGGCGCCGGGAAGGTCCAGCAACTGCACGGTGCGCAGGTAGATCTCGGTCTCCAGCGTCCGGTACTCGGAACCCCCGAGCACCAGGACCACTCCGAAACTCGTTGCGCAGAACAGGAAAACGACGGCGAGGGCCGACCCTATCGCGGGCGCGAGCGCGGGCAAAGTCACCGAAGTGAAGGCGCGCCAACGGGAAGCACCCAGCGCACGCGCGGCGTCCTCGGCTCGGCGATCGAGGTTCGCCCACAGGCCGCCAACCGTCCGAGCGACCACTGCGACGTTGAAGAACGCGTTGGCCAGCACGATCGCGACCACACCGCCATCGCCGAACGTCGAGCGGAAAGCCATGCCCACCACCAATGTGGGCAGCACGAACGGGATCGTGACGATCAGCCGGACCAGCGCCCGCCCGCGCACCGCACAGCGCGCGAGCAGGTAGGCCACCGGAAGCCCGGCCAGCAGGGCGACCACTGTGGACGCTGCCGCCTGGCCGAGCGTGAAGGCCACGAGCTCCCAGGTCTGCGGGTCCGCGAGCACCGCGCCGACCCCGGACTCGCTCAGCCCCAGGCCGAGGATGGCCGCGACCGGCCAGGCGAAGAACACGACGAGGAACAGCAGCGGAACCACTGCTCCCACGCCGAGAAGAGCCTTCGTACCGCGCACCGTCAGCCCTGCACGATGGACCGCCACAGGGCGAGCCAGCGCTCGCGGTCGCGATCGACCTGCTGCGCGGGCAGCTCCAGCGCCTTGGTCGGCAGTGGCGCGGCGACCTGCCAGGACTGAGGCAGGGCAACGCCTTCGCGCGTCGGGTAGACGAACATCTGCTCGGCCAGCTGCGACTGCACCTTGTCCGACAACAGGAAGTCCACGACCTTGCGCGCGCCGTCCGCGTTCTTCGCGCCGTTGAGCACACCCGCGTACTCCACCTGCCGGTAGCACCCGTTGAGCAGCGCCTTGGTGCGCGGCTTGCCGTCCTGACCGACCTCGGCGGACGGCGATGAGGCGTAGGACACGACCAGCGGGCGCGGCCCCTTGCCGGAGGAACCGGAGAAGTCCTTGCTGTAGCTCTCCTCCCAGCCGCTGGCGACCTTGACGCCGTTGGCCTTGAGCTTCGTCCAGTACTCGGCCCAGCGCTCCTCGCCGAAGGTGGCGACGGTGGCGAACAGGAACGCGAGGCCGGGCGACGAGGTCGCCGGGTTCTGCACGACGAGCAGGTCCTTGAACCGCGGGTCGGTCAGGTCCGCGAGCGAGGTCGGCTCCGGAATGCCGCGCTGGGCGAGGAAACCGGTGTCGATGTTGAGACACACGTCACCGACGTCGACCGCGCTGAGCCGGTCCTCACCGCCCGCGACGGCGTAGCGCTGCGCGCCCTTGGCAGCCTCCGGGCTCTTGTACGGCTGGAGCAGGTTCTGGCCGAGCGCGCGGGAGGCGTAGGTGGAGTCGATGCCGTAGACCGCGTCCGCCAGCGGGTTGCCCTTGGTGAGCACGAGCTGGTTGGTCATCTCGCCCGCGTCGCCGCGCCTGCTGATCTCGATGGTGATACCGGTGTTCTTGGTGAACTCGTCCAGCACCGGCTTCGGCAGCGCGAACGAGTTGTGCGTCACGAGGACGACCTTGTCACCGCCGGTCGCCGCTCCGTTGCCGCCCGTCAGCGAGCAGCCGCTGACCAGCGCGAGCACCAGCAGCGCTCCGAGTGTTCTGCTCCGCACTTCGTCCCTCCTGGTCGCCGTTGTCGTGACCACGAGGCACCGCGAGCGGCGCGCAACCTCCCTACACCGGCATGATCCGGATCAGGTTCGTACGGTCGAGGGCTGGCGGCCCTCCTCTCAGCCCGGCATACCGGGCTCCCGTGGCACCCCCAGCCTACGTCGGACTCGCGTGCGGCGGGAGCCAGGACCACCATGGACGCATGGCCGAGCTGCTGAACGACGAACAGGTGACCGAGGCGCTGAGCACGCTCCCCGACTGGCACCAGGCGGACCGGGAGCTGGTGCGCACCGCCGAACTGCCGAGCTTCACGGACGCGATCCGGGTGGTGAACCGCGTCGCGGAGATCGCGGAGAACGACAACCACCACCCGGACATCGACATCCGCTGGCGCACGCTGACCTTCCGCTGCTCGACGCACTCCGAAGGCGGCATCACCGCGCTGGACGTGTCGCTGGCCGAGGAGATCGACGGCGTGCTGGACGCACTGAGCTGACCGTCCACATAGGACGCGCCAACGGCGAGACTCGCCGTTGGCGCGTCCGTCACAGCAGATCAGCGGCGGAACGGCCCCTTGACCTCGAAGGTGATCCCGTCGGTGACCGCACCGGAGAGCCCCCTCTGCGAGGAGAAGTAGAGCCGCGTGCCGTCCGGGCTGAAGGTCGGCCCGGTGACCTCAGAGCTCGCGTGCTGGCCGACCAGGCGCAGGAACGGCGCCACCACACCCTTGGGCGTGATGACGCACATCTCCATGTTGCCGCCGTCCTCGGCCACGTAGAGGTCGCCGCTGCCCGCCCGCGTGATGTTGTCGACGCCGAAGAGCAGCGGCGGCTGCTGGGGCTGGTCGGCGCCGTTGTAGGCGAGGTCGAGGCTGCTGTTGCGGGCGTCGTAGGTCCACACCCGGCTGTCCCCCGCGGTGGTGAACCAGCACGTGCCGTTGGCGTAGAAGCAGCCCTCTCCGCCGAAGAACTTCTTCATGCCCGGGACCTGGAAGCGGGTCTCCACCGGATCACCGAACGGATCGGGCACTGGTTTCCAGGTGACCGGGCCGCAGGTCAGGTCGTCCGGCGCGCACAGCACCTCGACGCGGCCGGAGGACAGGTTCGGCCAGGCGTCCGGGATGAAGCGGTAGAAGCCGCCCTCCAGCTGGTCCTCGGTCATGTAGATGACCTCGCGCTCCGGGTCGACCGCGCAGGCCTCGTGCATGAACGTGCCCATCGCGGGCCGCACGACCGCCTTCTTCCGGCCCCACGGGTCGGTCTCGTAGACCTGACCGCGCGGCACCTCCTCGCACGAGAGCCAGGTGTTCCACGGCGTCGCGCCGCCCGCGCAGTTGGTGTCCGTCCCGTGCAGCACGCTGTAGGCGTCGGCGACGCTGCCGTCCCCGCGGAACCGGATCGCGCTCACACCGCCGAGCAGCCCCTGCGACTTCGGCAGTTCGCTGTTGGCGACGTAGATCCACCCGCCGCCGTCCCGGAAACAGGCACCCGCGTCCGGCGCCCCCGGCCAGACGTAGTCGGTGCCCGCCACCTTCTGCCCGGCCCGGCCGATCACCCGGCTGGCGAAGCCCTTCGGCAACATCACCCCGTTGGCGTCGGCGGGCAGCAGGTCACCGTACGGGCTCGGTCCGGGCTGCGCCCCCGCCGCGAGCGCCCCGTGCCACGACGCCCCACCGAAGGCGGCGGCTGTCGCGCCCACCACCGCCGCTCGAAGAAATCCTCGACGTTCCACGTGCAATCTCCCCAGATTCGTCGTCCGGCAGCTGCCGGACCGATCGATCCTGACAAGAGCGCGCGTGTGGCCACCACACGTTTCAAATCCCCTGACTCAGGGATACGCACGTCTCACATGTCTCACACGTTGAAGCGGAAGTCCACCACGTCGCCGTCGGCCATCACGTAGTCCTTGCCCTCCATGCGGACCTTGCCCGCCGAGCGCGCCGCGGCCATCGAACCCGCGTCGACCAGGTCGGCGAAGGAGACGATCTCCGCCTTGATGAACCCGCGCTCGAAGTCGGTGTGGATGACCCCGGCCGCCTGCGGAGCGGTCCAGCCCTTGCGGATGGTCCACGCGCGGGACTCCTTCGGCCCCGCGGTGAGGTAGGTCTGCATGCCGAGCGTGTGGAAACCGGCGCGCGCCAGCGAGTACAGGCCGGGCTCGTCCTGGCCGATGGTCTCCAGCAGCTCGCGGGCGGACTCCTCGTCCAGCTCCAGCAGCTCGGCCTCGACCTTGGCGTCCAGGAAGACCGCGTCGGCCGGGGCGACCAGCTCGCACAGCTCCTTCTTGCGGGCCTCGTTGGTCAACACGCCCTCGTCGGCGTTGAAGACGTAGAGGAACGGCTTGGTGGTGAGCAGGTTCAGCTCGCGCAGCTCGGTGACGTCCACCTCGGCCTGCGCCGCGAAGAGGGTGCGACCGCCGTCGAGGATGTCCTTGGCCTGCTTGGCCGCCTCCAGCGCCGCGCGCCGGTCCTTCTGGACGCGGGCTTCCTTCTCCAGCCTGGTGAGCGCCTTCTCCAGGGTCTGCAGGTCGGCGAGGATCAGCTCGGTGTTGATCGTCTCGATATCGGACACCGGGTCGAAGTTGCCGTCGACGTGGATCACGTCCGGGTCCTCGAAGACGCGGACGACCTGGCAGATCGCGTTCGCCTCGCGGATGTTGGCGAGGAACTGGTTGCCGAGCCCCGCGCCCTCGGACGCGCCGCGCACGATGCCCGCGATGTCGACGAAGGACACGGTGGCGGGCACGATCCGTTCGCTGCCGAAGATCTTCGAGAGCTGGTCGAGCCGCGCGTCGGGCAGCGGGACCACACCGACGTTGGGCTCGATCGTGGCGAACGGGTAGTTCGCGGCGAGCACGTCGTTGCGGGTCAGCGCGTTGAACAGGGTGGACTTGCCCACGTTGGGCAGCCCGACGATGCCGAGGGTGAGACTCACGTCCAGGGAGTCTAGGTGCCCGCCCGAGCCCGTCCGGCCACGGGCGGCGCAACCGGGTCACCCCCGGTTATCGCCGCGGCCGTTTTCCGCCAGCCGGGCCTCGCCGGTGCTGGCAGCATCGGTGTGGTGCTGGTCGATTCAGAGCGTGCCTACCGGGCCGTCGCCTCTCGCGACGCCCGCTTCGACGGCTGCTTCGTGCTGGCCGTCCGCACCACGGGCATCTACTGCCGTCCGTCGTGCCCGGCGATGACGCCGAAGCGCCGCAACGTCGAGTTCTTCCCGACCACAGCCGCGGCCCAGTCCTCCGGCTACCGGGCCTGTCGGCGCTGCCTGCCCGACGCGGTGCCCGGCTCCCCGGAGTGGAACCTGCGCGCCGACCTCGCGTCCAGGGCGATGCGGTTGATCGGCGACGGCGTCGTGGAGCGCGAGGGCGTGCCCGGCCTCGCCCGCAGGCTCGGCTACTCCGAGCGGCACCTGTCCCGGGTGCTCACCACCGAGCTCGGCGCCGGACCGCTCGCGCTCGCGCGGGCGCACCGGGCCCACGCCGCGCGCACGCTCATCGAGACGACGGCGCTGCCGTTCGCCGACATCGCCTTCGCCGCCGGGTTCTCCAGCGTGCGCCAGTTCAACGAGACCATCCAGGCCGTCTTCGCCGCCGCACCGTCCGCACTGCGCGCGGGCGCGCAGAAGCGCCGCAGGTCGGACGCACCGGCCGAGCCCAGGACCGGAACGATCACCCTGCGCCTGCCGTTCCGCCCGCCGATGGACGCGGACGGCCTGCTGGCGTTCCTCGCCGCACGGGCGATTCCGGGCGTGGAGCACGTCGAAGCGGGCGTCTACGCCCGCGCGATCGCGCTGCCGCACGGCTCCGCGACCGTGCACCTGGAGCCCACGCCGACCCATGTGCACTGCCGCCTGCACCTGGTCGACCTGCGCGACCTGGGCGCGGCCGTGTCCAGGGTCCGCAGGCTGCTCGACCTCGACGCCGATCCGCTCGCCGTGGACGAGGTGCTCTCCGCCGACGCCTCCCTCCGCTCGCTCGTCGCCGCGACGCCCGGAATCCGGGTGCCGGGCACCATGGACGCGCACGAGATGCTGGTGCGCGCCCTGCTGGGGCAGCAGGTGTCCGTCGCCTCCGCCCGCACCGGCATCACCGCGCTGACCCGGGCGCTCGGAACGCCACTTCCCACCACCGAGGATCAGCTGACCACGCTGTTCCCCACCGCCGAGGCGATCGCCGCCCACGGCGCCGAGGTGCTCACCGGCCCGCGCAAACGCGTCGAGACGGTGATCGCTGCCTGCGCCGCCCTGGCCGACGGCTCGCTGGAGCTGCACATCGGCCGCGACGACACCGAACTGGTCGCCGAGCTCCGGGAACTGCCGGGCATCGGCCGGTGGACCGCCGACTACGTGGCCATGCGGGTCCTCGGCACACCGGACGTCCTGCTCGCCACGGACACGGCCATGCGCAAGGGCGCCGGAGTGCTCGGCCTACCGTCCGATGTGGACGGTCTCCGGACCCGTGCCAGGTCCTGGCGTCCCTGGCGGTCCTACGCCGGAATGCACCTGTGGCACGCCGCCGCGCTGGCCGCGTCCCCCTCGACAGCAAGGAGAACCGCATGAGCACGGCCACCAGGTCCACCACGGCCAGTACCGCCACCGTGGAGACGCCGATCGGGCCGTTCACCGCGATCACCGCCGAGGACGGCGTCGTGCTGGCCTCGGGCTGGACCGGTGCCGTCGACGACCTGCTCGTGGTGATCTCACCCGCGCTGCGCCCGACCGAGGTCACGCCCCGCGCCGAACTCGGGGCCGTCACCAGGGCCGTGCGCGACTACCACGCCGGTCAGTTGGACGCGGCGGCCGAAGTGCCGGTGCGGCAACGCGGCGGCGAGTTCATGGAGCACGCGTGGACCATGCTGCGCACCGTGCCCGCGGGGAAACCGGTGACCTACGCCGACTACGCCACCCTGTCCGGGCGCCCCCAGGCGATCCGCGCCGCCGCGTCCGCGTGCGCTCGCAACGCCGCCGCGCTGTTCGTCCCGTGCCACCGGGTCCTGCGCACCGGTGGTGGGATCGGGGGCTTCCGGTGGGGAGTCGAGGCCAAGCGCTGGCTGCTGGACCACGAGGACCGGGTGTGACGTCGTTCAGCCGGTGACCACCTCCAGACTGGAGCCGGTGGTGTCCCGCGCCTTGCGCACCCGGAGCCGGGTGGGGATGCGCTGGCGCAGCTCCTCCACGTGCGAGACCAGCCCCACGACGCGGCCACCAGCCCGCAGCTCGTCGAGGGTGTCCATCACGAGGTCCAGGGTGTCCGCGTCGAGGGTGCCGAAGCCCTCGTCCACGAACAGCGTGTCCAGCAGCGCGCCGCCGGTCTCGGCCGCGACCACGTCGGCCAGGCCCAGCGCCAGGGCGAGCGAGGCGAGGAAGGACTCCCCGCCGGAGAGCGTTTTCGCGGGTCTGGTCCGCCCGGAGTAGCCGTCGAGCACGTCGAGCCCGAGCCCGCCGCGCGTCCCCCTGGCACCGGCGGCGTCGGAGTGGACGAAGGCGTAGCGCCCCTGGCTCATCCGTTGGAGGCGCGCGGTGGCCGCGACCGCGACCTCCTCCAGCCGGGCGGCGAGGACGTAGGACCGCAGCGACATCTTCCTGGTGTTCTGCCCACGTCCGTTGACGACGTCGGTGAGGGCGTTGAGCTCCGCGAACTCGGCCTCCAGCGGAGCCAGCACCGTCCGGGCGGCGCGGAGTTCGGCGCCGAGCCTGACCACGTCGTCCCGTCGTCGCTGCGCCGCGTTCAGCTCGCTGAGCGCGAGCGCGGCGGCCCGACCGGCCTCCTGCGTCGCCACCTCGGCTTCGGCCACGTCAACCTGGGCACCGGGATCGACCTCGGCGAGTTCGGGCTCAGCCAGCACCGATCGCGCAGCCGCTTCCCGGCGGTCCAGCTCGCGGATGCGGTGCTCCAACTGCTCGCAGTCGGGGTCCTTCAACACCGCGTCCAGCGCGGCGTCGAGGCGGTCAAAACCCGCTTCGGCGACGGCGGAGAGCACCGCGGCGCGCTGGCGGTCCACGCGTTCCGCGGAGTCCACGAGCGCCATGCGGGCGTCGACGAGTGCGCTCAAGGACTTCGCCGTGTCGAGAAGACCGACCCGCCGCGCCGATACGTCCGGGTAGTCACCGCGCGCCTCGTCCAGCCGTGCCGCGCGACGTTCGATCGTTTCCGCGAGCGCGGCCTGTTCGGTGCTGCGAACCGCGACCGAGCGATCGGCCTCGGCGTGTTCCCGGCGAGCCTGGTCGAGCTTGCTCTCCAGCTGTTCCAGTTCCGCCACGCGCGTTCGCACCGCGGCCGCCGCGGCGTTGGCCGCCCGGTGCTGCGCCTCGACCTCGGCCAGCAGCTTCTTCAGTTCGTCGGCACCCCGGCCGTCGAGCCGCTCGCGGAGCGCCGCGACGCCTCGTTCGGCGGCCTGGACCGCCTCACTGGCCGCATCACGGCGGCGGAGTGCTTGCTGCTCAACGCTTTCCGCCCGGCGTTCGTCGGCTTCGGTGACCCGCTCAGCCGTGCCGCTCGCGGGTGCCGGGTGTTCCGCTCCACCGCACACCGGGCACGGCTGTCCATCGGCGAGACCTTCCGCCAACTCGGCCGCGATGCCCTGCAAGCGGCGTTGCCGCAGGTCGAGCAGGAGTTCGCGGGCGTTCTGGTGCTCATCGACCGCCCCTCGGAACGCCGTGGACGCCCGCTCGTGGACGCTCTCCGCCTCTGGCAGCGCCTCCGCGTCGCGCACCAGTGAACGCAGTTGGTCGCGCTGCCCGGCGAGGTCGGGCAACCGGAGCGCCGCGGTCCTCGCCTGGTCGACGGCCGCCCGGCAGGCGGTGATCCGCTCGGGCAGACCGCTCACGATCTCGTCGAGCTCCTTGGCGCGCCTGCGGAAGGTCTCCAGCTCCCGGTCCAACCGCGCCACGCGGTCCTGATCGCGTTGCTGCTGCTCGGCCTCCACGGCGAGCTCGGCGAACTGACCGGCCAACTCCTGGTTCGCCGCCGCCCTGACCCGCAACTCCTCCACCGAGCTGCCTTCGTCGCCGACCCGGGCCGCCGCCCGCTGCACCGCGTCCTGCGCCCGCCGCAGCTCGGCTTCGGCCCTGGTGAGCACCGCGTGCGCCTCGCGGACCGGAACCGCCCTGCGCGCCGCGGTCAACGCCACGGCCCACGCCTGCCGCTCGAACCGCCTTTCGTCCACAGTGGACAGTTCGGCGGTGGCGACGCGGACCCGGCGGACCCGATCGGCGAGTTCACGGCGCCGGACGAGCTCCGCGTCCGCACGCTGGTGCGCGTGCTTCGCTGCCCGTTCCCGCTCGGTGGCCTGCTCGACGGCGGCCACGCAGGACGCGGTGAGCCCGTCGAGCCAGCCGTCCTCCTCCTCGGCGAACTCGGTCCCGGCAGCCTGCGCGATGCGCTCGGCCAGCAACCGCGCGCCGTGCTGCCGCTCTTCGAGCTTGCGCCCGGCGTCCCTGCGGTGCTCCATGAACCACAGCTCGACCTCGCGGAACCGTTCCGTGTCGAACAACCGCTCAAGCAGCTTCTCCCGCTCCGAGGTCTCGGCGCGCAGGAACCGGGCGAAATCCCCCTGCGGCAACAGAACGACCTGGAAGAACTGCTCGGCGCTCATCCCGAGCAACCGCTCGACGGTCCTGGCCACCTCGTCGATCCGGGTGACGCCCTCGCTCGCGTGACCGGGCGGCACATCGCTGAGCCAGGTCAGCGACGCCTTGGCGTTCTGCGTCGTCTCGCCGCCACCGCGCCGCTTGGGCCGGAGGTACTCCGGGCTCCTGGTGATCAGGAGCCGGTGCCCCTGGAGGCTGAAGTCGAGCACGACCTCCGTCGGGGTGTCCGCGTCGGCGTAGTCGCACCGCAGCCGCTTCGCCTCGTTCCGCGCGCCGGGCACCCGGCCGAACAGGGCGAACGCCACCGCGTCGAGGACAGTGGTCTTGCCCGCCCCGGTTTCCCCGTGCAGCAGGAACAGGCCGTCCTCGCCGAGCGCGTCGAAGTCGACCTCCTCGCGCCCCGGATAAGGGCCGAAAGCGGCGAGTTCGAGCCGGTGCAACCTCATACCTGGACCTCGGTTTCCCGGACCGACTCGATCGCCGCGTCCAGCAGCCGCCGCTCCCGTTCGTTCGGTTCGGCGCCGCGGCAGTCATCGACGAAGCGACGGGAGATCTCGACATCACTGCGCCCGCGCACCGCTTCCACGTAGCGCAGCGGCGCGTCGTCCGCACCGGCCGGGCGGAAGTCGATGTGCACCGCGTGCGGAAAGCGCTGGTGCAGTCGCCGCATCGGGTCGAGCGGGCGCACCCGGTCGGTGAGCACGACGGACAGGTACCGGTCCTCCAGCTCCGAATACGCGGGATCGGCGAGGAGGTCGTCGATCGCACCGGACACGGTGGCGAGCCGACGTGGCACCGGGAGTTCCGCGCGCCGCACCCCGGCCAGCCCCGAGGCGTCCAGGTCGACCAGCCACACCGATTTGCGGTGCGTCAGCTCGGAGAACGAGTACGCGAGCGGGCTGCCGGAGTAGCGGAGGTGGTCCGCGAGCACCTGTGGTCCGTGCAGGTGCCCGAGCGCGACGTAGTCGACACCGTCGAAGACCGCGCCGGGAACCTGTTCGACACCGCCGACCGCGATCGTGCGCTCGGAGTCGCTGCCCGCGCCGCCGGTGACGAAGGCGTGCGCGACCACCACCGACCGCGTCCCGGGAGCACGTCCACCCAGGTCCTCACGGACGCGACGCATCGCCTCGGTGAGGACGGCGGTGTGCCCCCGCCCCTCCGTCATTCCCAGTGCTCTGCGCGCGGGATCCGGATCGAGGTAGGGAATGCCGTAGAACGCAACGGCTCCGTGCTCGTCGGCGAGCAGAACCGGTTGGTGCAGCGAGGAAATCCTGGTGCGCAGGTGCAGTCCGCCCGCCGCGGCGAACTCGGCGAACGCGCCCATCCTCGGCGCGGAGTCGTGGTTTCCCGAGGTGATCACGATCTGCGCACCCGCGTCGCGCAGCGATCGCAGCACGAGCACGCACGTCTCGACCGCCTCGGCCGAGGGCACCGCACGGTCGTAGAGGTCACCCGCCACCACGACGACGTCGACCCGCTCCGCGGCCACCAGGTCGGCGAGACCGGTGAGCACGGCGGTCTGGTCGGCCAGCAGATCCCTTCCGTGGAAGGTGCGGCCGACGTGCCAGTCGGAGGTGTGCAGCACTCGCATGGCAGTCACGTTAGGCCCACCCGCCGAGAATTCCCGGCAATACCAAGGGCAAGTCGCGGCCTGGGTGGAATTCCTCTCACGGGAGTTGTCCGGCCATCGACTCGCGTTTTGTACTCACAGCGCGCTTTCTGCCCGGTCAGGGACTGTGTTGTGAGCAGGAAACGTTGCTCTCAGCGGCGCTTCTGGCTTCGGGTCGTTGTCTAGACACGGTGAAACAAATTCCACCCACACCCCACCCCGGCTGCACTTTGTCGGTCCGGCGGTCCATCATCGCCGTGTGACCTCCGTTGTGATCACCGCTCTCGCCGTGCTGGCCCTGCTGATGGCCGGCGCGCTGTTCATGCTGTGGCGGCTCTACACCGACGGCGTTCGGCGCACCGACATGGCGATGGCCATGGTGGAGACCGAACGCGGCCGGGGCCGGGAACAGCAGGCCGCCCTGCGCAGGTACGAGGTGGCCTTCTCCTCGGTCAGCGGCCGGGGTGAGCTCGGCGAGCAGGTGCTGGTCGAGACCGCGCGGGCGCTGGGCCTGCGCGAGGGGTTGCACTTCACGCTGCAGACCGACCTCGCCGGTGGTGGATCGGCGAAGCCGGACCTGTTGCTGCTGGTCGGCGGCGACCGCAGGGTCCCGGTCGACGCCAAGGCCAGCATGGCCTGCTGGGCCGAGGCGGTGGAGACTGACGACGCCGCCGAGCGGGCCGACGCCCTCCGGGTGCACGTGCGCAACATCCGGTCGAGGGCGGCGGACCTCGCGGGCAAGGGTTACCAGCGGTGGGCCGACGCGATCTACGGGACGATCATGTTCGTGCCGTCGGACGCGGCGGTGGTCGCGGCGCTGGACACCGATCCGAACCTGTTGCGGTGGTTGCTCGACCGGCGGATTTTCCTGTGCGGCCCAACGGGTTTCGCCGTCCTGGCCTCGGCGGCGCTGTTCGCCTCGACCGAGCGGACGCTGGTCGAGGACATGGAGAACGTGCGCGCGCAGGCGGCCCGCGCGCACCGGTCGGCGGGCAACGCGGTGGAGGCGGCCAACCTGGCGAGCACCCACCTCCAGCGGTTCCTGTCGGCGCGACGCCGGGAACTGGACGCCCTCGACAGCTTCCGCGGCGCGGCGCAGCCGCTGACCGAGGCGGCGGCCAGTCCGACACCGATCCCGGCCGTCCGCAACGCCGACGAGCTGTTCGGCACGGGCAACGGCGAGGTGGCGCGCGAGGGCGGCGGGATCGACGGGCAGGGGATCGACGGGCAGGGGGTGGTCGGCGACGGACGCTGACCGGGTGACCTGAGCGGCCGACATCACCGTTTCGGGTAAGCCCGGACTTCTCAATTGCGAACGCGTTCTTCATGTTCACGCGAATGCCGCTGGTGAATGACGTTCCGGCGGAGTGACCAAGTCTTCCGGATCACTCCATGCTGCGGACGTTGACTCCGCACGGACTAACGTGGAACGTGTGACCGCCACACGCGATCGTCGAAGCGACGCCGGGCCAGACCCGCGTTGGGCGCTGCGCTCCGCTTTCAGCGACAACGGCATACCGTGGTGGGCTGCCGCTTTGCTTGCCTTCGGTGTGTCGGCGGTCATCGCGCTCATAGCGGGACCGGACGGCTTCCTGTTCTCCGCGTTCTTCTTCCTCAGCTGTGCGGCCGCCGCGGTGATGGTGCAGCGCATCGCCATCTTCGGTCCGATGGTGCAGCCACCGCTGGTGATGGTGGGCGCGGTGCCGATCGTCGTGCTGCTCTCCGGTTCCGGCGGCGAAGGGCTGTCCGGCAAGGCGCTGAGCATCGGCAAGCCGCTCATCGAGTCGTTCCCGACGATGGCGCTGACCACCGCGGTCACCGTGGGCGTCGGCGTGTACCGCATGTTCAAGGAGCGCGCGCCCCTTGAGGACGACGTGGCCGAGGCGGAGCCGAGGCGCTCCTCGCGGCCGTCCTCCGCGCGGCCGACGCGGGACGAGCGGCGCGAGGACCGCTTCGACGAGCGCGGACGCGGGCGGGATGAGCGCGGTCAGGGCGAGCGCGGGCGCGACCAGCGTGTGCAGGGCGACCGCGCGCCGCGTGAGCGGGCCCCGAGGCCGCCGCAGGCGGACCGGCCGCGCCCGGCCGCGCGCGAGCGAGGCGAAGCCGACCGCGCGCCCAGGCCCGCGCGGGGTCAGCAGGACCCGCGTGGCGCTCGGCAACAGCCACCGCCGTCGCGCGCGCCACGTCCGGGCGGACAGGGGCAGGGGCAGCAACCGCCCCCGCGCCAGCAACCGCCGCGCCCAGGACCGGCGGGCGGGCGACCTCAGCGACCGGGTCAACAGCCACCACAACGGCGGCCCCGGCGGGACGACGACTACTGAACGGCCACAAGAACGACGAGAGCCCGGTGACCGCGTCACCGGGCTCTCGCGTTGGTAGGGCTCAGGAGTTGGCGACCTGCTTCAGGTCGCGCTTCAGCTCACGCGGGAGCTGGAAGGTGATCCGCTCGTTCGCGGTGGTCACCAGCTCCACGTCCTCCCAGCCGCGCTTCTCCAGCATCGCCAGCAGGTCCATCACCAGGATGTCCGGCACGGACGCGCCACTGGTCACACCGATGGTGCCGACGCCGTCCAGCCAGGACTCGTCGACCTCCTTGGCGTAGTCGACCAGGTAGGCGGCCTTCGCGCCGTACTGCAGCGCGACCTCGACCAGCCGCACCGAGTTCGACGAGTTCTTCGAGCCGACCACGAGCACGAGGTCGCAGTCGGGAGCCATCGTCTTCACCGCGACCTGGCGGTTGGAGGTGGCGTAGCAGATGTCGTCGCTGGGCGGGTCCTGCATCTCCGGGAAGCGCTCGCGCAGCTGCTTCACCCGGACCATCGTCTCGTCGACGCTCAGCGTCGTCTGGGACAGCCAGACGACCTTGGACGGGTCGCGGACCTCGACCTTGTCCGCGTCCTCGGCGGTGTCGACGAGCTGCACGTGGTCGGGGGCCTCACCGGCGGTGCCCTCGACCTCCTCGTGCCCCTCGTGCCCGATCAGCAGGATGTCGTAGTCGTCCCTGGCGAAGCGGCGGGCCTCGTTGTGCACCTTGGTCACCAGCGGGCAGGTCGCGTCGATGGTGCGCAGGTTGCGCTCGGCGGCCTGGTCGTGCACCGCGGGCGAGACGCCGTGGGCGGAGAAGACGACGAGCGCGCCCTCCGGTACCTCGTCGGTCTCGTCGACGAAGATCGCGCCGCGGTCGCGCAGGGTCTCGACCACGTACTTGTTGTGGACGATCTCCTTGCGGACGTAGACCGGGGCGCCGTAGGTCTCCAGCGCCTTCTCGACGGTGATCACTGCCCGGTCCACGCCCGCGCAGTAGCCACGGGGGTTGGCCAGCAGCACACGCTTGGGCTTGGAGGTGGTCATGCCCCCAGCGTACGGACGGCCGAACGGACGAGTCATCCCACCGTCGACTGAGCGCGCTGGGCCGAACGGGAACCGGCGGGCGCGCGAGTTCCCAGGCGAGACCGAACTGAGGCAGGCTAGGCGCATGAAGTCCTTGCCACTGCCACTGCGCGTCGCCGCTGGTCTGGCGGTCACGGCCGTGGAACAAGCCCGGAAACTGCCGCAGTCCCTCGCCGGGCTGCCGGTCACCGTCGCGAGCGTCGCCATGCAGGCGTCCATGCGGGCGCAGCAGCACCTCACGGAGCTGGCGATCAAGGGCGATGAGGCGCTCGCCACGTTCCGCACCGCCGAGGAGGCCCCCGAATGGGCGACCTTCGACGAGGACGTCGACCTGAGCGAGCCCGCCGCCGAGGCGAAGGCCGAGGAACAGCCGGAGCCGGAGGAGGACGGCGGTCCCGAGGCCCTGCCCGGCTACGACGACCTCACCTTCGCGCAGCTGCGCGGCAGGCTGAAGTCGCTGACCGCCGAGCAGCTGGAGGAGGTGCTCGCCCACGAACGCGCGCGCGCCGACCGCGAGGCGTTCGTCCGGATGCTGACCAACCGGCTCACCACCGTCCGCGGCTCGTGACCTCTCCCAGCAGCGCCGAAGAGCCCTGGCCGGTACGCACGGTCGCCCGCAAGATCGCCGAGTGGATCAACCGCCTCGGCGCGGTGTGGGTGGAGGGCCAGGTCACCCAGATCTCCGCGCGCCCGGGAACCGGCACCGCCTTCCTGACGCTGCGCGATCCGGCCGCCGACATCTCGATCACGGTGACCTGTGCGCCCGCGCTGCTGCGCGGCATGGAGCTCGCCGAGGGCAGCCGGGTCGTCGTGCACGGCCGCCCCTCCTACTTCGCCGGTCGGGGCACGCTGAGCCTGCGCGTCGACGAGATCCGCGCGGTCGGCGTCGGCGAACTGCTGGCGCGGATCGAGCGGCTGCGGCAGCTGCTGGGCGCGGAGGGCCTGTTCGACGCGCGGCGCAAGCGGAAGCTGCCGTTCCTCCCCGGCCGCGTCGGGCTGATCACCGGGCGCGCGTCCGCCGCGGAGCGGGACGTGCTGACCAACGCCCGCGCGCGCTGGCCGTCGGTGCACTTCGAGGTCGTCAACGTGGCCGTGCAGGGCCCGACCGCGGTACCGCAGATCGTCGAGGCGCTGGCGAAGCTGGACGCCGACGCCGCGGTGGACGTGATCGTGCTGGCCAGGGGCGGCGGCAGCGTGGAGGACCTGCTGCCGTTCTCCGACGAGACCCTGTGCCGCGCGGTCGCCAGGTGCCGGACGCCGGTGGTCAGCGCCATCGGCCACGAGCCGGACACCCCGCTGGTCGACCACGTCGCGGACCTGCGCTGTTCCACGCCGACCGACGCGGGCAAGCGGGTGGTGCCCGATATGGCGGAGGAGAGCGAGCGCATCAGGCAACTGCGGAATCGGGCTCGCCGAGCTCTACACGGATGGGTGGATCGCGAGCACCGGTTGCTGGACGCGCTGCGCAGCAGGCCGGTGCTGGCCGATCCGATCACGCCGCTGCGGAACAGAGCTGACGAGGTACGCGGGCTGCGCGATCGGGCGCGCCGCGTGGTGCGCGCGGAGCTCAGCGCGGCTTACACCGGGCTAGAAGCGACTAAAGCACGCTTGACGACCTTGGGACCTGCGTCCACTCTGGCCCGCGGGTACGCGATCGTCCAACGCCTCGCACCCGACGGGAGCACACACGTGCTGCGCCATGTGGCCGACGCTCCCCCGGGAACCAGTTTGCGCGTGCGGGTCGTTGACGGTTCGGTACATGCCGTCGTGCCCGAGGAGCCCGCAGAGCGCTGAACGGAGGTAGCCGGTGCCCTTTCCGGCCCGTGAACCGACGTTCCTGCCGTTGACCGTAGCGGCTGCCCGATCCGCCGCCGACAGCCAGGTCGGTCCACCGGAGCGCGGGAGTGCGCGCGTGGTGCAGCGGCGGGCCGAGGAGGCCAACGCGGCGGCGGCCGAGTGCTGGTCAGCGCTGCTGGGCGGCTGCGTGTCCGCCGCGCGGCTGGGTCTCCCGGCTAGGCTGCGTGCGTTGTCCGAGGCGACCTCGGTCTACGCCGGTGACACCTGGTGGCTCGGCGACGGTTCGGCGCACCGCAGGAGGGTGACGGCGGCCGAGGACCGGATCGGCGAGGCGCTCTTCGAGGGCGACGGCGCCGAGTTCGCCGAGGCGTTCATCGGGTACGACCAGGCGGTCGCCACCGCGATGGTCCGGGTGCAGAGCAGGTTGGGGAGTCCCACAGCGTGAACGACAGCGGCGCGAGCACGGAGCTCGATCCCGAACTGGCCGCGCTGAGCTATGAGGCCGCGCGCGAGCAGCTCGCCGACGTGGTGCGCAGGCTGGAGGCGGGCGGCCTCTCCCTGGAGGACTCGCTGGCGCTGTGGGAGCGCGGTGAGGCGCTGGCCAAGGTGTGCGACCGGCACCTCGCCGGGGCGCGGGAGCGCGTCGACCAAGCATTGGCCGCCGTCGAGGGTGACGACCGCTAACCGGGGTCCCCCCCCGTAATCGATTCTTCCAGCGGTATCTGACGCCGCGGACACTCCCGGACGAGTTGTCCACAGGTTTGTCCACATTTGGGGTGGCTATCCACAGGCGCGTTAGGTTGGTCACCATCGGGGCCCACCACCTGGTTCGCGGCTGACTCGGTAGGTGCCTGATCTGCGAGGATCGATTTCGCGCGGTGCTCGATCCACCGCGCTGGCAGATCAACGGCGATCCGCTGCACCCACCAGGGAGGCGCGCAATGAGCACCAGTTCGGCCCGTCGTCGGGAAGCCCCCGACCGCAACCTCGCCCTTGAGCTGGTCAGGGTGACCGAGGCCGCCGCGATGGCCGCGGGCCGCTGGGTGGGGCTCGGCGAGAAGAACCGCGGCGACGGCGCGGCGGTGGACGCCATGCGCAAGCTCATCGGCACCGTCTCGATGCGCGGCGTCGTGGTGATCGGCGAGGGCGAGAAGGACGAGGCGCCCATGCTCTACAACGGCGAGGAGGTCGGCAACGGCGACGGGCCGGAGTGCGACGTCGCCGTGGACCCGATCGACGGCACCACGCTGATGAGCAAGGGCATGCCCAACGCGCTCGCGGTGCTGGCGGTGGCCGAGCGCGGCGCGATGTACGACCCGTCCGCGGTGTTCTACATGGAGAAGCTCGCCGTGGGCCCGGAGGCCGCGGGCGTGGTGGACCTGGAGGCACCGGTCGCGGAGAACATCCGCAGGGTGGCCAAGGCGAAGTCCACCGACATCTCCGACGTCACCGTCTGCATCCTGGACCGCCCCCGGCACGAGCGGCTGGTGCACGAGGTGCGCAGGGCGGGCGCGCGGATCCACTTCGTCAGCGACGGCGACGTGGCGGGCGCGATCTCGGCCGCCAGGGCGAACACCGGCGTGGACATGCTGCTGGGCATCGGCGGCACCCCCGAGGGCATCATCGCGGCGGCCGCGCTGAAGTGCGTCGGCGGCGAGATCCAGGGCCGCCTGTGGCCCAAGGACGACGAGGAGCGGCAGCGCGCCATCGACGCCGGTCACGACCTGGACCGCGTGCTCACCACCGACGACCTCGTGCGCGGCGACAACATCTTCTTCTGCGCGACCGGGGTGACGGACGGGGATCTTCTCCGTGGAGTCCACTACCGTTCGGGGGGTTGCACGACGCAGTCCATCGTGATGCGGTCCAAATCGGGCACCGTGCGGCTGATCGACGGTTACCACCGGTTGACGAAGCTGCGTGAGTACTCCTCCGTCGACTTCGACCGCACCGAGGACGAGGACGCCGAACCGCTGCCGCTGCCCTGACGAGCCGAGGCGTCGAGCCCGAACGGTCCACTCCGGAAGTCCGTTCGGGCTGATACCTCCAGCGGGTTACCCCGAACGGATTAAGCACCCACGCTTCTTGTGACTCCTGGCAGAGGGCGCCAGGGGCGAAATGAGGAGTGATCAGTGCGTACTCGTTCTCTGATCGTCGGGGTCCTCGCAGCAGTCACCGCCATCGGCGGTCTCACCCTGCCCGCCGCCGCGGCGGCAACCCCGCAAGACGACGTCTCCGCTCGCATCATCGGCGGCAAGCCCGCCAGCGAGGACTACTCGTTCATGGCTTCCCTGCAGGGCAGCTCCGGCAGGCACTCCTGCGGTGCCTCGCTGATCAAGGCCGACTGGGTCGTCACGGCCAAGCACTGCGTCGGTTCCGGCGCGGCCGGCATGCAGTTCCGGATCGGCACCAAGACCCACAACGCCGGTGGCACCGTGGTCAAGGCGGCCAAGGTCGTCACCCACGCCACCATCGACATCGCGCTGGTCAAGCTGGCCAGCCCGGTGCAGGAGAAGACCATCGCGGTCGCCGACTCGGCGGGCGCGGAGGGCACCGCGACCAGGATCATCGGCTGGGGCCTGACCTGCCCGGTCCGCGGCTGCGGTGACGTGCCGGTGCAGTTGCAGGAGCTGGACACCAAGATCCGGCCGGACAGCGCGTGCACCGGCATCACCGGCGCCCAGGAGATCTGCACCGACAACCCCGGCGGCAACTCCGGCGCCTGCTACGGCGACTCCGGCGGCCCGCAGGTGAAGAAGGTCGGGGGCGCGTGGCAGCTGATCGGCGCCACCAGCCGGGCCGGCAACGGCAACCCGACCTGCGCGACCGGTCCGTCGATCTACGTCGACGTGACCACCTTCAAGGACTGGATCGCCCAGAACACCGGGGCGTAGGCGCCCGGGTACTCGGCCCCGCCGTCCCCCGCGACGGCGGGGCCGAGCCGTGCGCGGTGACGGTGGGTAGCCCCGCCCAAAGTAGGTGTCCCCCGAACGTGAGCGGGTGTTTACCTTTTCGTGACCCTCCCGGCAGAGGGCGCCGGGAGGCGCGAAAGGAGAGAGAACAGTGCGTACTCGTTCTCTGATCGTCGGTCTCCTGGCCGCCACCGCCACCGCGGTCGGCGGCTTCTCCCTGCCCGGTGTCGCGGCCGCGTCACCGGACGGCGATGTCAGCACCATGATCGTCGGCGGCGGCAACGCCACCGAGACGTACTCGTTCATGGTGTCCCTGCAGCGCAACGGCGGGCACTTCTGCGGTGGTTCGCTGATCAAGGCGAACTGGGTGGTCACGGCCAAGCACTGCGTCCAGGGCACCAGCGCCCCGTCGATCCAGGCCCGGATCGGCAGCACCAACCGCACCAGTGGCGGCCAGGTGCTCGGCGCCAGCCGGATCGTGCTGCACCCGAGCGTCGACCTGGCGCTGGTCCAGCTCTCCGGCTCGTCCACCCAGCGGCCGGTGTCCATCGCGGCCAGCTCGGGCGCGGTCGGCACCCGGAGCCGGATCATGGGCTGGGGGCAGACCGTGGCCAGCGGCCCCGGTTCGGCCCCGATCACGCTCAAGGAGCTGAACACCTCGATCCGCGCCGACGGCGACTGCCGGGGCATCAACGGCCCGGCCGAGATCTGCACCGACAACACCGGCGGCAACCAGGGAGCCTGCTACGGCGACTCCGGCGGCCCGCAGGTGAAGGGCAGCGCGGGCAACTGGACGCTGATCGGCGCGACCAGCCGCAGCGGCAACGGCAGCTCGATCTGCGCGACCGGCCCGTCGATCTACGTCGACGTTCCCGCGCACGGCAGCTGGATCTCGTCCAACACCGGCGGTCGGTAATTCGGCACTGAGAGCCCCTTTCCGTCGAGGCGGAAAGGGGCTCTCAGTCACTTCCACAATTGCTGCGCCAAAGCGGTGAAGGGATGAGCGATTATGCGGCCGAGTGCCCCAGAGTTGTACATCCCCGACGCTGCCAACAGGCGGTACTACGAACGTGGCGCGGATCACTAGCTTCATTCTCAGCTTCGGCAGAGGGCGCCGAAGCGAGAGGAGCACTTCCGTGAAGATTCGCGCACTTCTCGTCGGACTGCTCGCCACGGCCGCCGCCGCGCTCGGCATGGCCGGGACGGCGGCAGCCACCCCTGCGAGCCCTGGTGACGTCGGCACGATGATCGTCGGCGGCACCAACGCCACCCAGACCTACTCGTTCATGGTGTCCCTGCAGAACACCTCGGGCGGGCACTTCTGCGGCGGTTCCCTGATCAAGGCCAACTGGGTGGTCACGGCCAAGCACTGCGTCCAGGGCAAGTCGCCCGCGTCGGTCAGGGCCAGGATCGGCACCACCAACCGCACCAGCGGCGGCAGCTACGTCGCCGCGGCCGCGATCCACGTCCACCCGAGCTACGACATGGCCCTGGTGCGCCTGGCCAGCTCCGTGGCGCAGGCCCCGATCAAGGTCGCGGCCAGCTCCGGCGCGGTCGGCACGGCCACCCGCATCATCGGCTGGGGCCAGACCTGCCCGAGCCCCGGCGGTTGCGGCGCGCCGATCACCCTGCAGCAGCTGAACACCTCGATCGTGGCCGACGGCTCGTGCGGCGGCATCTACGGCTCGGTGGAGATCTGCACCAGCAACCCCGGCGGCGTCGCGGGCGCCTGCTACGGCGACTCCGGCGGCCCGCAGATCAAGATGGTCGGCGGCCAGTGGGAGCTCATCGGTGCCACCAGCCGCTCGGGCGGCGGGTCGACCTGCGCCGTGCGCCCGTCGATCTACGAGGACGTCCCCGCTTTCCGCAGCTGGATCAGCGGTATCGCGGGCGCCGTCTAACCGGTACCGGGAGTGGCCCGCCGGGAGCCCGGCGGGCCACTTCTCTACTGCATTCGGGCCATCGCGGCGGCGCGATGCGCACAAAAGCCGCACTATGGACCATTGGGGGGACGGCGCATTCAATTCCCCTTTCGTCGGTACCACCCAATTCAAAACGGGCGTTTACTTTTCGTTCATCCCGGTTGAGGGCACCGGGATGGGAGGAGCGTGAACACCGTGCGAATGCGTTCTCTGCTCACCGCCGCGGTCGCCGTCGCGATCACTCTGTTCGGCCAGGGAATGGCCGCCGCGACCCCGACCGGCGATGTCGGTTCCCGGATCGTGGGCGGCGGCGACGCCACCGAGACCTACTCGTTCATGGCTTCGATGCAGGCCAAGGCCACCGGCGCGCACCGCTGCGGCGCCTCCCTGATCGCTCCGCGGTGGCTGGTCACCGCGGCCCACTGCGTCGCCCAACAGAACCCCGCCGACTACCAGTTCCGCATCGGCAGCACCAGCCGCACCGGCGGCGGTGAGCTGGTCGGCGCGGACAGGTTCGTCCAGCACCCCTGGTACATCCCGGTCTTCCTGGGCTGGAACGACATCGCCGTCGTGCACCTCACCGCACCGGTCGGCGCGGCGCCGATCAAGATCGCCGACGCCTCGCCCGCCGCGCAGACGGCCGCGCGGATCATCGGGTGGGGCCTGACCTGCCCGGAGCGCGGGTGCGGCCAGCCCCCGGTCACCCTCCAGGAACTGAACACCCGGATCGAGGCCGACAGCTCGTGTTCGGCCATCCCGTTCGACGCGCGGCACGAGCTCTGCGTCGACGCCCCGAACAACACCGCGAGCGCCTGCTTCGGCGACTCCGGCGGGCCCGCGCTGCTCAAGGCGGACGGGGTGTGGCGGCTGGCCGGGGCGACCAGTCGCGGACAGAGCCTGCGGTGCACTTCCGGCGACACCATCTACAGCGATGTGACGGCCCACCGAGACTGGATCAACCAGCAGCTCGGATCGATTCGGTAAAGGCCACCGAGACGGCTGGGGCCCGCAACCCTGCGGCGGGCCCCAGCCCATTCCCGCGTTTGCGCCTTGATCATTCCGGGTAAATCTTGTGTGAAGGCAACCCAGGCCGGATCCGTCGCGTCATGGAATACGAGCCAACAGTGCGGCTCGTGGTGCCGGTTCCGGCAGATCTTGGGGGTGCGACGTGTACGTGCGTAAGACCGTGATGACCATGGCGACGCTGACCGCGACAGGGCTGTTGCTGACAGCCTGCGGCGGCGGGGCCGACGTGCAGAACGCCGCGCAGCAGAGCCCGTTGCCCAGTTCGTCGTCCGTTCAGCCGACGACGACGTCCTCGTCGACCACGCAGCCCACGACCCAGCCGAGTTCCACGCAGCCGAAGCCGTCCGAGAAGCCCAAGCCGGAACCCAAGCCGGAGCCGAAGCCCACCGGCGAGGCCCCATGCACCAACATCGCGGCGAAGGCGTGCATCGACCTCTCGGCGAACAAGTCCTGGCTGCTGGAGGGCGGCAAGGTCGTCTACGGCCCGGTGCCGATCACCCACGGGCGCAAGGGTTATCGGACTCCGCCCGGCAGCTTCCGGGTGTTCCACAAGAACAGGAACCACAAGAGCAGCATCTTCAACAACGCGCCGATGCCGAACTCGGTGTTCTTCAACGGCGGCATCGCCTTCCACCAGGGCAGCCTGCGCCAGACCTCGCACGGCTGCATCCACCTGTCGATGGCGGCCTCGCAGAAGTACTACAGCTACCTCGGCTACGGCGACGTGGTTCAGGTCGTTCCGTAAGCGCGGCAACACGAAGGGGCGTCTCCGGTTTGCGGAGGCGCCCCTTTCACATGTTGCTGGAGTGCCCGGGGAACAGGTGCGCGGCGGGGTTGAGCGCGACCGCGATGTTGTTCACCGCCGTCGCCGCCTCGCCGAAGCCGGTGGCGATGAGCCGGACTTTTCCTTGGTACTGCGCGACATCCCCGGCCGCGTAGACGAGCGGGCGCGAGGTCCGGCCGGTGGAGTCGGTGAGCACCGTGCGCTTGTCCAGCGCGAGCCCCCAGGACTCGATCGGCCCGAGGTCCGCGGTGAACCCGAGCGCGGCGACCACGGCCTGCGCGGGCAGCTCGGAGGTCTCCCCGTTCTTCGCCTTGAGCCGCACCGACGTGAGCGGATCGCCGACCAGCTCGACGACCTCCGTGTCGACGGTGATCGGCACGCCGAGTTCCCGGACCTGGCGCACGGTCGCCTGATGAGCCCGGAAAATCGCTCTGCGGTGGACGATAGTGACGCTGCGCGCGATCGAGTGCAGCGCGAGGGCCCAGTCGAACGCCGAGTCCCCACCGCCGACGATCACCACATCCTGTCCACTGTGGACAGCCAGCTCCGGCACGAAGTACACGACACCCCGCTCCCCCGCTGGCAGCGGACGCGGCCGGAACTCGCCGAGCCCCGCGGTGACCAGAACCGCGCCCGCCCGCACCGAAGTGCCGTCCTCCATGCCGACGAGCAGCCGACCGTCCACATCGGACAGTGTGCGGGCTTTGCGGCCGAGCAGGTAGGCCGGTCGGTACTGCGCCGCCTGCTCGACGAGCCCGGCGATCAGGTCCCGCCCGCGCACGGCGGGGAACCCGGCCACGTCGTAGATCATCTTCTCCGGGTACATCGCGGTGACCTGGCCGCCCGGCTCCGGCAGCGAGTCGACCACCGCGACCCTCAAATCGCGGAACCCTGCGTAGTAGGCGGCGAACAACCCCGTGGGTCCCGCGCCAACGATCAACAGATCGAAATCCACGCTCACCTCCAGCAATTGCCCGACAGTACGTGCTGCTCCTCACGCTGCCCAGTCCTGATGATCGGAGAACACTGCGGGTATGGCTGAGCACGAATACCGGATCGAGCACGACACGATGGGTGAGGTGCGGGTCCCCGCACAGGCGCTGTGGCGCGCGCAGACACAGCGCGCCGTGGAGAACTTCCCGATCTCCGGCCGCGGCCTGGAGCGGGCGCAGATCCGGGCGCTCGGTCTGGTCAAGGCCGCGTGCGCGCGGGTCAACGGGCGGCTCGGCGTGCTCGAAGCCGACCTCGCCGAAGCCATCGCCGCTGCCGCCGACGAGGTCGCGGAGGGCCGCCACGACGAGCACTTCCCCGTCGACGTCTTCCAGACCGGCTCCGGCACGTCCTCCAACATGAACGCCAACGAGGTCATCGCGACGCTGGCCACCCGCGCGCTGGGGCGGGACGTGCACCCCAACGACCACGTGAACGCCTCGCAGTCGTCCAACGACGTCTTCCCGACCACGATCCACCTCGCCGCCACCGAGGCGGTCACGGCCGACCTGCTGCCGTCCCTCGCGCACCTCCTCGCCACCCTGGAACGCCGCGCGGAGGACTGGTCCGAGGTGGTCAAGGCGGGGCGCACGCACTTGATGGACGCCGTACCGGTGACGCTGGGCCAGGAGGCGGGCGCGTGGGCCACGCAGGTCCGCCACGGCATCGAACGGCTGCGCGAGTCCGTGCCCCGGCTCGGCCAGCTCGCGATCGGCGGCACTGCTGTCGGCAACGGGCTGAACACCCCGCGGGGCTTCGGCGCCGCCGTGGTCGCGGAACTGGTCGAGCAGACCGGGCTGGACGTCCGTGAGGCCACCGACCACTTCGAGGCGCAGGGCTCGCGGGACGGGCTGGTGGAGGCTTCCGGCCAGCTCCGCGCGGTCGCGGTGAGCCTGTTCAAGATCGCCAACGATCTGCGCTGGATGGGCAGCGGGCCGCGCACCGGGCTCGCCGAGCTGGCCCTGCCCGACCTCCAGCCCGGGTCGTCGATCATGCCGGGGAAGGTGAACCCGGTGATCTGCGAGGCCACGATGATGGTGGCGGCGCAGGTGATCGGCAACGACTCCACAGTCGCGTTCTCCGGGACGCAGGGCAACTTCGAGCTCAACGTGATGATGCCGGTGATGGCCCGCAACGTCCTGGAGTCGGCGCGGCTGCTCGCTTCGACGGCCACGTTGCTGGCGGACAAGGTCCTCGTAGGCGCGGAGCCGGACGTCGAGCGCGCACGGGAGTACGCCG
Source organism: Allokutzneria sp. A3M-2-11 16 (assembly GCF_024213555.1). Taxonomy (GTDB): domain Bacteria; phylum Actinomycetota; class Actinomycetes; order Mycobacteriales; family Pseudonocardiaceae; genus Allokutzneria. The sequence continues at coordinate 1,069,301 of NZ_JANAVO010000001.1, forward strand.
AGTCCTCACCGTCGATCGTCACGCCGCTGAACCGCTACCTCGGCTATGAGGAGGCGGCCAGCATCGCGAAGCAGTCCTTGAAGGAGCGCCGCACGATCCGCGAGGTCGTAGTGGAGCGCGGACACGTCTCGGCGGGGCGGATCACCGAGGAGCAGCTGGACGAAGCTCTGGACGTTCTTCGCATGGCTCGCGGCGGTCACTGACGACAGGCGGGGTGCGTGACGCGCGGAGGCCGATCACGCACCCCGTCGCCACAACGAGTGCGCCGAGCACCGCGACCACAGTCAGCTCCTGTCTGCCGAGCGCGACAGTTGCCAACAGTCCGAACACGGGCACGAGTCCGACCAACACCGCCGCGTTCGCCGCACCGAGCACGGACACGCAGTAGTACCAAATAACGAACGCCACAGCGGTCACCATCACCGCGAGGAACAGGATCGCGAACAGTTCGGTGGTCGTAGGAATCCGCCAGTCGCTCCCGAGCCCGACAAGCGCGGAACCCAGTGCTGCGACCACGCACGAATACGCTGACACAGCAACGACTCCGAGCCGCGCGATGGCGCCGACCGCGAACAACGTGAACGACGCCTCGCCGAACATCGCGAGCAACGCCAGCACGAGTCCTGGCCCGTGCCACGCGCCACCGCCGGACAGGATCACCACACCCAGCACTACGAGCGCGGTGCCCGCGAGCGCCTTCGCCACCGGGCGTTGCCTTATAAGCAGCGGAGCGACGACTGCGATCACAAGCGGGCTGCCGCCGATGACCGCCGCCACAAAGCCGCCGTCTGCGTACTGCTGCGCGTAGAGCACCGCGGCGCTGAAGCCAACCATTCCGGTCGTCGCGGTCGCGGTCAGCGCGAACACGTCGCGGAGTGAAGGTCGCGGTAACGGCCTGCGACGCAAGACCATGAAGGAAAGCAGCAGAAACGCGGCGATGGCATAGCGAACGGCTTGGGCCGGGAACAACGGGTAGTCGGAGAGCAAGGCGGTCACCGGCACCATGCCGCCGAGCATCACGGCGGTCGCCACACCGGCGAGCACCCCACTGGTCCGAGAACGTGTCATGCCATCAGCCTGACTCCGAAGTGGTCCAGTATTAAGCTCCACTTTGATGGCGCAGAACTGGACCACTTTGCGAGAGCTCCTGCTCCCGGCCCTTGACGGCTCGGCGCGGTCGACGGAACGCGCGCTGCGGGCGGCGGTGCGCACCGGCGGCCTGCGCGCGGGCACCCGGCTGCCGTCGAGCCGGGACCTGGCAGCGCAGCTCGGTGTCTCGCGCGGCACGGTCACCGCGGCGTACGAACAGCTGGTCGCGGAGGGCTACCTGATCAGCAAACGCGGCTCGGGGACCCGTGTCGCCGAGGCGGTGAACACGGCCGTCGCGCCGCAGGACACCCCGGTCGCCACTACGAGACAGTGGCGGTACGACCTGCGCTCAGGACTACCCGCGCTGAGCATGTTCCCGAGGGCGGCCTGGTTGGCCGCGGCAAGGGCCGCACTGGCTGAGCTACCGGATGCCGCACTCGGTTATCCCGACCCGGCAGGGCTCGCAGAACTCCGCGCGGAGCTGGTCGGCTATCTGGGCCGCGTCCGCTCCGTGGTCGCATCGCCGAGCGACGTGCTGATCACACACGGTGCCTCCGAAGGCATGGCACTGCTCGCGAACGTGTTGCACCACAACGGACACACAAGCATCGCGGTCGAGCATCCGAGCCACGAGGGGCAGGCGAACCTCCTACGCTCGCATGGCCTGCACGTGGTCCCGATCGCGGTAGACGAACACGGTTTGCGGGTTGCGGACCTTGAAGCCACGGACTGTCGCGCGGTGCTTGTGACGTCCGCGCACCAGTTCCCACTAGGCGTTGCGTTGAGCCCGGAGCGGCGACACGCGCTGCTCGCGTGGGCGCGTGCGCGGGACGGCTTCGTGATCGAGGACGACTACGACGCGGAGCACCGCTACGACCGGCCCGCGGTCGGCGCGGTGCAAGCGATGGACCCGTCGCGCGTGGTGTACATGGGCAGCGTCAGCAAGACCCTCGCGCCCGCGCTGCGCCTGGGGTGGCTGGTCGCGCCGAGCCGCCTCTCGCAGGCGCTGGTCACCCGGAAGCTCATGCACGACCTGGGCTGCGGTCCGTTGCCCCAGGCCACCTTCGCGCGGTTCCTGCGCGAAGGTGGCTACGACCGGCACCTGCGCCGGACCCGCTTGGTGTACCGGGAACGGCGGGACGCGCTGCTGTCCGCCATCCACGCGCACTTCCCGTCGTGGGCGGTCGTGGGCATCGCTGCCGGGCTCCACCTGGTCGTCCGGCTGCCAGAGGGGATGAACGACGACGAGGCCCAAGATCGCTTGGCGGCAAAGGGAATTCACGCGCTGGCGCTGTCGAAGCACTCGTGGGGGCTGCCGTCGCCATACCCCGGGCTGGTGCTCGGGTACGCGGCGCTGAGCCCGGACCGGCTGCGGGCGGCGGTGGCGGAGATGGCCGAGGCGCTGGGAAACCACCCGAACGACTGACCGGCGCGGACCGGCCGACTGTCAGACCCCCGATTCATGATGGGTCCATGTTGCTCGCCGAGGTCGTCACCACGTCAGCGGCGGTGGGTGCCACCCGCTCCCGCCGCGCGAAGACCACCGCGCTCGCGGACCTGCTGCGCGCCGCGCTCAGCCCAGCGCTCGCCGGGCTGGTCGTCGCGCTGCTGATCGGCGTGCCTCGGCAGGGGAAGATCGGCGTCGGCTGGCGGCTCCTGTCCGACCTGGAAGTCCCGCCCGCACCGGAGCCCGGACTGTCACTGTCCGATGTGGACGATTACCTGCAACGCGTCTCGGAGGTCGCGGGCAAGGGCTCGACCGAGCGCAGGAAGGGACTGCTGACCGAGCTGTTCGCGCGCGCAACCGAAGCCGAGCAACGGTTCCTGTTCCGATTACTCGTCGGCGAGCTGCGTCAGGGCGCCCTGGAGGGCGTCATGGTGGACGCGGTCGCCGCCGCCTACGAGGTGCCTGCCGAAGCGGTGCGGCGGGCACTGATGCTCAGCGGGGACCTCGTGGCGACTGCGGTGACGGCCCGCGCCGAGGGCGAACCGGGGCTGGGCGCGTTCCGGCTGCGGCTAGGCAGACCGGTGCGGCCGATGCTGGCCGCACCTGCGGATTCGCTGGACACGGCCATCGCCGACCAGGGCTCGTCCAGCGTGGAGTACAAACTCGACGGCGCGCGCATCCAGGTGCACCGCGACGGCGATGAGGTGCACGTCTACACCAGAACCCTGCGGGAGATCACCGCGAGCGTTCCCGAGCTGGTCGAACTGGTGCGGGCGCTGCCGTGCCGGTCGGTGGTCCTGGACGGCGAGACGCTGGCGCTGACCGACGACGGCAGGCCCCGGCCGTTCCAGGAGACGATGAGCCGGTTCGGCGCGGCCGACCCGCGAGAACTGTTGCTGCGCCCGTACTTCTTCGACGTGCTGCACCTCGACGGGGTGGACCTGCTGGACGCTCCGTTGCGGGAACGCCTTGCCGCGCTGGAGAAAGTGGCCGGAGCGCACCGCATACCGTCCACAGTGGACCCAACGGCCGACGAGGCGTCGGCGTTGCTGGACGCCGCGCTCGCCGCCGGGCACGAGGGGGTGATGGTCAAGGCGCTGGACTCCGGCTACGCGGCGGGCAGGCGGGGCCGGGCGTGGCAGAAGGTGAAACCGGTGCACACTCTCGACCTGGTGGTGCTGGCCGCGGAGTGGGGTCACGGCAGGCGGACCGGGTTCCTGTCCAACCTGCACCTCGGCGCGCGCGATCCGGACGGCGGGCCGCCGATCATGGTCGGCAAGACCTTCAAGGGGCTCACCGACGAGCTGCTCGCCTGGCAGACGAAGGAATTCCAGGAACGGGAGGTGAGCAGGGACTCCTACACCGTGCACCTGCGGCCGGAGCTGGTGGTGGAGATCGAACTGGACGGCGCGCAGGTCAGCCCGCGCTACCCCGGCGGGGTGGCACTGCGCTTCGCCAGGGTGCTGCGCTACCGGCCGGACAAGGACCCGGCCGACGCCGACACCATCGACGCGGTCCGCGCCCTCCTCGTCGGAGCCTGAGGGGGTACGGGAAACCCCAGCACGGGATCGGGGGCTTCCCTGATCCCCAGGGGCGCGCGCGGCGGGCAGAGTTGTCGATGACGGAACCGGCCACTCGCAGGAGGATCACGTGGCACGCAGCAGGGGCACCATGGCCGCGGTCGCGGTGACGATGGGAGCACTCGCGCTGGTCGCGTGCGACACGCGGCCGCAGAAGAACGGCGCGGAGCCCCCCGCCACGACCACCTTCCAGTTCCCCGGCCCGGAGCTGCGCGTGCACGTGCTCGACCGAGGTGACATCTCGATCGAACGCGGCACCGAGAAGTCCCTTGAGGTCACCCGGCACCGGACGGGCGGGGGCAAGGACCGCGCCAACCGGCTCGCGCTGGAGAACTCCGACCTGTGGTTGGACGACGGCTGCCCGGAGACCTCGCGGGGCATCTGCGACAACCGCTACGTCATCAAGGTGCCACCGAAGGCGAACCTGGTGGTGGCCGTCGCAACCGGCGACGCCCGCGTCGAGAACGTCGAGGGCGGGCTGGACCTGAAGGTGGACCGCGGCGATGTGCGGATCAACCAGGCGGCGGGCAAGCTCAAGATCATCGCGCGGGACGGGGACGTCTCGCTGACCGCGCTGAGCGGCGGGCAGGCCGAGGTGAACGCGGAGCACGGCGACGTCCGGGCCGAGTTCTCCACGCCCCCGGCCAAGGTCGACTTCCAGGTGGCGCGCGGCGATGTGCGGGTCGAGGTGCCCGCGGGCCAGGAGCGCTACCGGCTCGACGTGCGCCCCGACAAGGGCGAGCTGCACTCCAACCTGGACAGCGACGCGGCGAGCGAGCGCTCCGTCCGCGTGTCCGCCGGTGCCGGTGACATCTCCCTGGCCAAGGGGCAGGGATGAGCAGGCTCGGCGCGCTCGTGATCCTCGGCGCGGTCCTCGCCGGGGCGGCGGCCACCGACAGCGAGCCGGACCGACCGCTGGTCGAGGTGGTCGAGTCCGGCCCGGTCCTCCAGGCCGACCTGCGCACCCCGGTGGCAGGGGTGGCTGGCAACATCATTTCCGAGCGCGACCCGGCGATCAGGAGGACGGCATGGGCCTGATGAGCGGCACTTCGAGCTACCGCGCGGTCGTCATCCTGGTCTCCTCCGCCGATCGGGCCGACCACCAGCCCGCGTACGAACGGCTGGACCTGCTGCTCAACGCCTCCTCGCCAGAGGAGGCCTACGACAAGGCCGAGCGGCACGGCAAAGCCATGAGCACCGTCACCCACGGCCCAGACGGCCCGGTCTTCTGGTCCCTGCTGCGCGTGCTCGACGTGCGCGAGCTCGACTCCACGCCCGCCGACCGGCCGCAGTACGTGGTCCCGCCGGTGCCGACGCACGCCGCATAGGAGCTTCCTCGCACCTGCGGCGGGAAGCCGGTCACGCGGGTACGCTCACCTGTTCGTGCGCTTCCTCGACGGGCATGAGCCCCGCTACGACCTGACCTACGACGACGTCTTCCTCGTGCCTGGGCGCTCCGGTGTCGAGTCAAGGTTCGACGTCGATCTGTCCACTGTGGACGGCACAGGGGCCACGATCCCCATCGCGGTGGCCAACATGACCGCCGTCGCGGGCAGGCGGATGGCCGAGACGGTGGCCCGCCGCGGTGGGCTGGTGGTGCTGCCGCAGGACGTCGCCCCGGAGGCGGTCGCAGAGATCGTCGGGTGGGTCAAGGCCCGCCACCCGGTCTGGGACACGCCCCTGGTGCTGCACCCGCACGACGCGGTCGCCGACGCGGTGAACCTGCTGCCCAAGCGCGCCCACCACGCGGTCGTCGTGGTGGACGACGCGCACCGCCCGGTCGGCATCGTCACCGAGGAGTCCTGCACCGGGGTGGACCGCTTCACCCGGCTCGGCGAGGTGGCCGACTCCGAGCTGGTCACGCTGCCGCTGGACACCGCTCCGCGCAAGGTTTTCGAGGCCCTGCACGGCCGCTCCGGGCAGCTCGCGGTGGCCGTGGACGCCGACGGCAGGCTGGCGGGCGCCCTGACGAGCGTGAGCGCGCTGCGAGCGGAAATCTACCGGCCCGCGCTGGACGGCCTCGGCAGGCTGCGGGTGGCCGCCGCGGTCGGGGTCAACGGCGATGTCGCCGCGAAGGCCCGCGAACTGCTGGACGCGGGTGTCGACGCGCTGATCGTGGACACCGCGCACGGCCACCAGGAGAAGATGATGAGCGCGCTGAAGGCCGTGCGCGCCATCGCTCCGGACGTGCCGGTGGTGGCGGGCAACGTGGTCACGGCGGAGGGCGTGCGCGATCTCGTCGACGCGGGCGCGGACGTGATCAAGGTCGGCGTCGGGCCGGGCGCCATGTGCACGACGCGGATGATGACCGGCGTCGGGCGACCGCAGTTCTCCGCGGTTGCGGAGTGCTCGGCGCAGGCGCGGCAGCTCGGCAAGCACGTGTGGGCCGACGGCGGTGTCCGGCACCCGCGCGACGTGGCGTTGGCGCTCGCCGCCGGAGCCGCGTCGGTGATGGTCGGCTCCTGGTTCGCGGGCACGTACGAGTCCCCCGGCGACCTGCTGCGCGACGAGTCCGGCCGCGCGTACAAGGAGTCCTTCGGGATGGCGTCCAAGCGGGCCGTCAGCGCGCGGACCCGCACCGACAACGCGTTCGACCGGGCGCGCAAGGCGCTGTTCGAGGAGGGCATCTCCACCTCGCGGATGCGGCTGGACCCGACCCGGCCCAGCGTCGAGGACCTGCTCGACTCGATCTGCTCCGGCGTGCGCTCGGCCTGCACGTACGCGGGCGCGCACACCCTGGAGGAGTTCCACGAGCGCGCCGTGCTCGGCATGCAGTCCGCCGCGGGCTTCGCCGAGGGCCGCCCCCTCCCCTCCGGCTGGTAACCCCCGTCCCAGCCCAGGTTGGACAGTCTTCAAGTACCCCGAACCCCGCCTCCAACGACCACTAACCGCCGCTAACCCCCGTCAGCTCGCGAGGGGGTTAGCGGCGGTTAGCGACCTCGGGGAAGGGGGTCGGGGGTACTTGAAGACCGGCACACGCAACGCGAAGCGGCCCCCACCCGGATCGGTGAGGGCCGCTTCGCGTTGGTGCGTCAGGAGATGATGTCACCTTCCAGGAGGTCGGTGACCAGGGCCGCGATCGGCGAACGCTCCGAGCGGGTCAGCGTGACGTGCGCGAAGAGCGGGTGTCCCTTGAGCTTCTCGATCACCGCCGCGATGCCGTCGTAGCGCCCGACCCGGAGGTTGTCGCGCTGGGCGACGTCGTGGGTGAGCACCACCCGCGACCCCGAGCCGAGCCTGGAGAGCACCGTGAGCAACACGTTGCGCTCCAAGGACTGCGCCTCGTCCACGATCACGAACGAGTCGTGCAGCGACCGTCCGCGGATGTGGGTCAGCGGCAGCACCTCGAGCATCCCGCGGTCCATCACCTCGTCGATGACGTCCTTGCCCGCCAAGGCACCGAGCGTGTCGAAGACCGCCTGCGCCCACGGCTGCATCTTCTCGGCCTCCGAGCCGGGCAGGTACCCGAGCTCCTGGCCGCCGACCGCGTAGACCGGCCGGAACACCACGACCTTGCGGTGCTGGCGGCGCTCCATCACCGCCTCCAGGCCCGCGCACAGCGCCAGCGCCGACTTGCCGGTCCCGGCCCGGCCACCGAGCGAGACGATGCCGATGTCCGGGTCCAGCAACAGGTCCAGCGCGATCCGCTGCTCCGCCGACCGACCGTGCAGCCCGAACGCCTCCCGGTCCCCGCGCACCAGCCGCACGCGCTTCTCGGGGGTCACCCTGGCCAGCGCGCTCGCCGAGCCCGCGAGCAGCCGCAGACCGGTGTGGCACGGCATGTCCCTGACCTCGTCCTGGTCGATGACGCTCTCCTTGAAGAGCGCGTCGACCGTGGCCGAGGTGACCTCCAGGTCGGCCATGCCGGTCCAGCCGGACGGCGTCACGTCCTGGGCGCGGTACTCGTCGGCGTCCAGGCCGACCGCACCCGCCTTGACCCGCAACGGCATGTCCTTGGTGACCAGCGTGACGGCGAGTCCCTCGGCGGCCAGGTTCAGCGCGCACGCGAGGATTCTGGCGTCGTTGGAGTCCGTCCGGAACCCGGCTGGCAGCACCTGGGGATCGGAGTGGTTGAGCTCGACGTGCAGGACTCCGCCCTGCTCGCCGACCGGCACCGGGGTGTCGAGTCGGCCGTGCCGCAACCGCAGTTCGTCGAGCAGGCGCAACGCCTCTCTCGCGAACCAGCCCAGTTCGGGGTGGTGTCGCTTCCCCTCCAACTCCCCGACCACGACGAGCGGCAGCACCACGGCGTGCTCGGCGAACCGGGTTATCGCCCACGGGTCGGACAGGAGCACCGAAGTGTCGATCACGTAGGTGCGCTGGGGGACGGCGCCTTCGGCCCCGTCCGGCTTCGGTGTGGTCCTGGAAGTGTTGGAGGAACTGTTGTTCGCCTGCGCCTGGGAACGTCGTGCTGTCACGGCAACTCCCTCACGAACGCGGCGTCCGCGTCCGCTTACCTCGGTGGGCCGGGCATCCGCCCCTGGTGCTTCCTTGGTGCGTGAAACCGGTGGGTCCGGTTTCACACCCCGCGGTCGCGAGGGCCGGGCGCCGGCCCCCTCGGGTGTCGTGTGGACGGAGTGACCGTCACGCAGTTGACAACCAAGACCAGGGCCTCCCGGGGCAGGCCGTTTCGGACACGACCTACCACATCGGAAGTTACCCCCGAACACTGGCCCCGCGCAGAGAGCCACACAGGTGATTCGCTAGATCGTCATCGCAACGCTACGTACCGCTTACACAGCGGCGGCGGCCCACGAGAGCCCCTGCTCAGAGCGACGGTGCCGGACCCAAATCGACTACGGAGGGTAACCTCTCCAGCCAGCTCCGCGGCCCGGAGTGCTGCACCCTGAGCCCGGCGACACGGGCCGCAAACGCCAGGTGATCAGCCACTTTCCCGCCGCTCCAACCGCGGGCGGCGACCGCGTGGGCGAAGGCCCCGTGGAACACGTCACCGGCACCCAGCGTGTCCTGAACCGATACGACCGGCACCGGAACCTCGCCGCGGACGTCGTCGCGCCACCACACGATCGGATCATGTCCCCGGGTCATCGCCCCAACCGCCACCCGTTCGCCGAGTGCCCGAATTGTCCGCTCCTCCTGCTCACAATTCGGTAACCGGTAGTCGCCCGAGCACACCGCGATGTCCACCCAGTCCAGCAACTGCTCGTGGTGCGGCTTGTAGCGACCGGCGTCGAAGACCACCGCCACGCCGAGCCGGGCCGCGGTCTGCGCCGCCGCCAGCGCGAGCCGGGGGTGGTGCCCGTCGAGCAGCAACACGTCCGCCGACGACACCAGCCGCGTCAGCTCGGCGGGCGGGCACGGGTCCACGCCGCGGGCGTCGGCGGAGACGACGCTGCGCTCCCCCGTGCCCTCGTGCACCGCGATCGCGGAGACCCCGGGCGCCTCGACGCGGTCGGGCGTGGCGTCGCGGACGCTGATCCGGAACGCGGTGAGCTCGTCGCGGATGGAGTGCGCCAGCGGGTGCGTCCCGAGCGCGGTCAGGAGCGTGACCCGCGACCCCAGCGCCGCCGCGGTGACGGCCGCGTTCGTGGCTGGCCCGCCCGCGGCCACGTCCTGCCGGGTCGAGGTGAGCTTGGTGTTCGCGGCGGGGAAGACCGGGACCCGGTGCACCACGTCGACCGTCGCCAGTCCGACGCACAGCACCGCTCCGGCCCGGTCAGCCACCACGCGGGACCACCGGAACGGCGGCGGCGAGCTCCTCGCGCACGGTCACCGGCACCAACGGCTCGTCGAGCAGTCTGCGGTAGCGCTCCGCGAGGTCCTGGCCGCTGGGACGCGCGTCGAGCCACGCGCGCAGCAGCCGGTAGCCCTCGACGTAGGTGGACGTGTAGGCGCGCCACAGCGGGTCGGACAGGAAGCGCAGCATCTGCTTGGCCCGCGCCTCGTTCACCAGCAGCCAGCGCTGGAGGAAGGCCGAGACCTCGTCCGGGTCGGCGCCGTGGTGGTGCAGCATCAGCGCCGCGTCCTGCCGCACGGACAGCAGCCCGCCGAGCGCGCCCTCCATCCGCTCGACCTGCTCGCCCTCCATGTGCAGGCCGAAGTCGCCGAGGACCTCCTGCGTCCACGGGCCCCACCCGGCGCCGACGAGCGCGTGCAGGCCCAGATCGGCCAGCCCCTCCGCCATCAGGCACTGCGGGGTGTTCACCAGGAAGATCGTCTGCTCGCTCTGGCCGTGCTTGCCGACGAGCCCGGCCTCCTTGCGGCAGTGCTCGGTGTGGTGGCCCGGGTAGGACTCGTGCGCGATCAGGTGCGGCAGGTTCGCCATCCGGTGCCCGAGATCGGCGTTGATCGCGACCTTCGACCGGTAGTCACCGAGGTAGTAGTTGAACCCGCTCCACGGCTTGTCGGTGACCACCTCGTACTGGACGGTCTCCTGCTCCGGTAGCCCGAAGACCGTGCGCGCCTTGTCCCGCAACACGCTGGAGAGCGCGTGCACGCACGGCTCCAGCTTCTCCGCGGGCACCTCGTCGCGCTTGCGGAAGGCGCTGAGCCGCTCGCCGAGCGATCCGTCGCCGGGCAGCAGCCGGTCCAGCTCGCGGTGGGCCTCGCGGTAGCCGTCCTCCTCGCCGCGGGAGATCCGGACCTGGAAGTAGGCCTCGACCTCGTCGACGAAGCTGACGTCCTGCCCGGCGAGCTTGCGGCCGGAGCACTCCAGCGCGACGAGGTGGGCGTCGAGGAAGCGGACGCGCTCGGGCGCGAGGTCGATCCCGGCCAGCTCACCGCGCAGGTCCCTGGCGCGGGCGGCCAGCGCCTCCGGATCGGGCGCTGGCTCGTTCTCCACCTGCCTGCGCAGCGCGGGATCGCCCGTGTACGCGTCGACGAAGCCCTCAACGAGGCGATCAAACCGCAGGCCGAGCAGCAGGTACTCGCGAACGAGCTGGGTTCCCTCCACGGCGCGGGAGCTTACGAGCCTTCGCTAGTTCCCGAAACGGCGGTGCCGCGCGCCGAACTCGCGCAGCGCGCGCAGGAAGTCGACGCGGCGGAAGTCCGGCCAGTACGCGTCGCAGAACCAGAACTCCGAGTGCGCCGACTGCCAGAGCAGGAAACCCGAAAGGCGCTGTTCACCGGAGGTGCGGATGACCAGGTCCGGGTCGGGCTGACCGGAGGTGTAGAGGTGCTCGGCGATGTGGTCGACGTCGAGGACCTCCGCCAGCTCCTCGATGCTGGTGCCCGCCTCGGCGTGCTTGAGCAGCAGCTTGCGCACGGCGTCGGCGATCTCCTGCCGCCCGCCGTAGCCGACGGCGATGTTGACCTGCATGCCGGTGCGGTTCTTGGTGCGCACGGAGGCGGAGGAGAGCCGGTGGGCGATCTCCTCCGGCAGCTTGTCCAGCGTGCCGACGATGCGCACCTGCCACGGCGTCTCCGGCGCGGCCAGCTCGTCGACCACCCCGGCGATGATCTCCAGCAGCGGCTGGAGCTCCGACGCCTCGCGGTTGAGGTTGTCGGTGGACAGCAACCAGAGCGTCGCGACCTCGACCCCGGCGTCCTGGCACCAGTTCAGCAGGTGCGCGATCCGGTCGGCGCCCGCGCGGTGGCCGTCGTTGACGTCGTCGAGCCCGGCCTCGCGGGCCCACCGGCGGTTCCCGTCGAGCATGACGCCGACGTGGCGCGGGTGCTGCTGACCGACAACGGCCCGGCTGAGCCGCCATTCGTAGCCCTTGTAGACGATGTCCCGGGCCCGTTTCCACAACCGCGTATCGCGCACACCCACGTCTGAAAAGGGTACGCCGGGTGTAGGAGGCACCCGAACCGGCCACACTCGACACATGAGCGGACACGGAGAGTCAGCGATGATGGAGCAGGTCCTGCGGTCCATGCGGACGATCGCGGTGGTCGGCGCGAGCGACCGCCCCGACCGGCCGAGCCACGGCGTCGCGACCTACCTCCAGCGCGCCGGGTTCCAGGTGTTCGCGGTCAACCCGAAGCTCTCCGGTGAGCTGTTCGGCAACCCCGTCCACGCCGCGCTCGAAGACATCCCGGAGCCGATCGACGTGGTGGACGTGTTCCGCCGCCCCTCGGATGTGCCGCCCGTGGTCGAGTCCGCGATCGCCGTGCGCGCGAAGGCCGTCTGGCTCCAGCTGGGCATCACCAACGCCAACGCGGAGGCCCGGGCAAGGGACGCGGGCCTGTCCGTCATCGCCAACCGATGCCTCAAGGTCGAGCACGCCCGCCTCCCCTGACCCTCCACCCAGCCCCCACCAATGCCTCGTTTGTCCCGTTGAACGTGCTGAATGAGTCATTCGGTGCGCTCAGCCGCCCCAATGACTCATTCAGCACGTTCGGCCTCGGTCCCCGAACGGCTCGTTTGGGGCGTTGAGGTCCCCGAACGACTCGTTCAGGGCGCTGGAAGTACCCCAATGACTCGTTTGGGGCGTTGGAGTCCCTGAACGAGTCGTTGAGGGCGTTGAGGTCCCTGAACGGGTCGTTCGGGGCGGCCGGAAGTACCTGAATGAGTCATTGGGGGAGCTGGAGTACCTCAATGACTCATTCAGTGCGGAAGACCACTCCTGGGAGGACTGTGATATCGACCAGGGTTACTTGCACGTAACCTACGGTGCCGTAACCTTGGGGGCGTGACCACGGAATCCCTTGCCACGACGGTGGAACCGGCCTTCGAGAAGCCGCGGATGCGGGGCTGGATCCACTTCTGGTCCTTCTGGATCTCATTCGCCACCGGCGCCACGCTGATCGCGTTCGCCGCGTCCACCGTGGGCGCGAAGGCCGCGCTCGGCACCTCCGTCTACGCGGTGACCGTGCTCGGCCTGTTCGGGATCAGCGCGCTCTACCACCGGCGGGACTGGCTGACCAGCCAGGCGCGGGTGTGGATGAAGCGGCTGGACCACTCGATGATCTTCGTGTTCATCGCGGGCACGTACACGCCGTTCTCCCTGCTGGCCATGCCGCCGGAGACCGGGACGACGGTGCTCGCCGTGGTCTGGGGCGGAGCTGTCGCCGGCGTCGCGCTGAAGCTCGCGTGGCCGACCGCGCCGCGCTGGCTGGGCACGCCGATCTACATCGCGCTCGGCTGGGTGGCCGTGTTCGTGCTGCCGGACATCCTGGCAACGGGCGGTGTCACCGCGCTGGTGCTGCTGCTGGTCGGCGGCGGCTTCTACACGATCGGCGGCGTGCTCTACGCGACCTCGTGGCCGAACCCGTGGCCGAAGACCTTCGGGCACCACGAGTTCTTCCACGCCGCGACCGTGCTCGCCGCGATCTGCCACTACGTGGCGATCTGGTTCGTCTTGTACCCCTAGGCGGGCGGCAGCTTCGCGGTGGCCGAGCGGGCCAGCTCGACAGCCGTCGCGCAGCGCTGGGCGAGCGGTTGGCTGCCGCTGACGCGGATGCTCAGCAGTTCGATCCGCTTCCCGTACGCGCGGTGGGGCACACGGATCGCGCAGGTGTCGTCGTCCTCACCCTCCTCCTGTTTGAAGTACGCCTCGCGGCCGCCGATCCGGACCAGTTGCCCGTCGTCGGCGGCCAGCGGCGTCGCCCGGTCGAAGATGACCGTCACACCGATGGTGGGTTCGCTGTTGCGCCAACGGCATTCCCAGTCGGCGAAGGCGGTGTCCGGGCGGCGGGGGTCGATACCCGGAACCCGGTTGAGGGCCTCGGCGTCGAGCAGTCCGCAGGCGCCCACCGTGGCGAGCGAGTTCGGCGCGAACGGGGTCGTGCGCCGCGGCAAACCGCCCTGCCGTTCCAGCACCGAAATGGCGTGACCGGACACCGCGTCGGCCAGCGCGCACAGGTTCGCCGCCCCCCGCTTGGACCGTTCCACGCCGATGACGACCCGGTTCCGGTCGGCCAGGACGATCGTGTGCACGCAGAGGGTTCCGGTGTACGACTCCCGGGCGATCCCCACATCGCCCCGCTCTTCGTAGGTCCCCGGCGGGTTCAGACCGGGTGGCAACGCGTCTTCGAGGCGCAGCTGGACGTCGACCTTGATCCCGTCGAACATCCGCACGTCCAGATCGCAGCGGCTGAAGACGCCGCGGTCCTCGACCAGGGTGGCCGTGCCGAAACCCTTGAGGGCGGCGGGATCCAGCAATGCGCAGGGATCGGCCGTCCGCTGGTCGCCCGCCCCCAGCACCCGGCCGGACCCGCCCCAGAAGTACACCAGCGCGGCGACGATCGCGATCACCAGGCCCACAGCCGCAACGAGCACGCCGCGTCGCGGTCTGTCCACAGTGGACTTCTCCGGCGCGGGCTCGCCCAGGACCGCCCTGAGCATCCGCAGCGCCTCGGCCGCGTCCGGCCGGTCCTCGGGCTCCGGGCGGAGCAACGCCTTCAGCACCGGCGCCAGCTCGCCCGCCTTGCCCGGCGACGAGATCTTCCCCCGGCTCGCCCTGTGCAGCATCGCCCGCGCGTTGCCCGTCGATCCGTACGGCGACTCCCCCTCCACGGCCGCGAAAAGCGTTGCCCCGAGCGAGAAGACGTCCGACGCGGAAGTCGGCTTGTCGTGCCGGGCCACCTCGGGAGCCACGTAGGCGGGAGTGCCGCTGACCAGGCCGGTGTCGGTCAGCGTCACCGCTGCGCCGATCACGTGCGAGATGCCGAAGTCGGTCAGCTTGGCGGTGTCGTCCTCGGTGACGAGCACGTTGCCCGGCTTGACGTCTCCGTGCACGACCCCGTGCGCGTGCACGGCGCGCAGCGCGTCGGCGATCTGCGCCCCGATCCGCGCGGCCCGCCGCGGCGGCAGCGAGCCCTCGTCCTCCAGGATCTCGGCCAGGCTCCGCGAGGGCACGTACTCCAGCACGAGCCAGTGGTCAGCCCCGTCCTGGACCACGTCGAACAACGTGACCACGTGCGGGTGGTGCAGGGCTGCCGCGATCCGCGCCTCGTCCTTGAGTCGGGCGAGATCGCGCTCGCCCGCCCCGGGTAATGCCCGCTTCAGCGCGACGACGCGGCCCAGTTGCTCGTCGGTGGCGCGCGAGACGACGCCCTTGCCACCCGCACCGATCCGCTCCTGGAGCCGGAACCGGCCGGCGATCAGCTGATCCGCCACGCGGCCGGATGGTACTGGGCGTGTGCTCACCACCACGGGCAGTCATCAACGCCTCTGGCGAACACCTGACTTCCGGCGCGTAGGGTGCCGAGCCGTGAAGGCCCGCAGCCACCTCGACTGTTGCCAGGCTCCCGCGCTGGAGCGACTGCGCGTCCTGGACGAGTCGACGCACGATCTGGAAGCCGTCATGCGGTGCACCGCGTGCGGCTCGTACTGGTTCTACCGCTTCTTGGAGTACGTCAACTGGGCCGGCGGTGACGACGACCTGACCAGCTGGTTCGCCCCGCTCACCGAAGCCGAGGGGACGAACCTGCTGGAGGCAGCCGATCGCTCAGCCATGGACCTGTCCTTCCTCACCACCCGGGCGAGCTGGATGGACGACAACGAAGGCGTGCGCCGCGTGCCCGGCCTGCCCGGCTACCGCTAGAGCGCGGGCCCCTTCGCGCGCAGTTCGTCCACCTTGGACATCGCTTCGCGCAGCTCACCGAGCCAGCTCTCCGCATGATCGCCGACCAGCCGGACCGCCCACGCGAGCGCCTCGGAGCGCGACCGCGCGATTCCCGCGTCCACCAAGGTGTCCAGCACCAGGCGCTCCGGCTGGCGCAGCCGCGTCATCACCGGAACGGACAGCGTGGTGAACAGCTCCTCGGTGTCGCCGAGCCGCGCACCCCACGCCACCTTGCGCCCGTAGCGGTGCTCGGCTTGGCGGGCGATCTCGATCCGCTCCTCGCGGGTCTGCTCGCGGAACCGGGCGATCCGGCCCGCCTCCGCCGCGGCGCGCCCGGCCTCGTCGGGCTGGTCACCGTCCAGCGCGGGCAGCTCGCCCACCACCACGATCTCCTCGCGGTCCACCGTCACCGCGGGCGCGCCGGTGAACCAGCCGTCCGGCAGGCGTCCGGCGAACCAGCCCGCCGCGTCCTCGGCCGAGGGCAGGTCGGCCTGCTGCCAGCCACCCCGGCCGCGGCCTCCGCCACCGCCCCATCCGCGCCGGTCCCTGGCCGTCAGCACAAATCGTCCGTGCATCTCACTCTCCTTTGATTACATAATTACACCTCTACAAACGTAACACCATCAACGACTGTTCCCTGGCACGAAAAACGCCCCCGGGCGGACCCGGGGGCGTTCCGACCAGCGCTACGACAGGGCACTCGTCACCTCATCGACGCTGGTCACCGGCCTGTCGCAGACGTAGCCGCGGCACACGTACGCCGCTGGGCCGTCGTCGACGAGCGGCCTGTTCGCCAACAGCGGACCGTCGTCCGGCTCGCCCACGAGCAACAGAGCACCGCCCGGCAGCGCGCTCAGCGCCGCGCGCGCGAGCTCCTGACGTCGCTCGTCCCCCGCCGCGCCGACGATCGCGACCTGGAGCGGTCCGCGCTCCCGCGCCTCCGCCACCGCGAGCCACCACCCCGCGAACCGCGGCGCACGGGCGGCCAGCAACCCGGCGCGGGCGATCGCGTGCTCGGCGGCGTCCCGATAGCGCGCGGCGCGGTCGGCTCCGGCGAGCGCGGACGCGGTCAGCAACGCGCCAGCCAGGGACGAACTGCCGCAGGGGCTGGCGTTGTCGGAGACGTCGGAGGGACGACGGACCAGCTTCTCCGCGTCGTCGGCCGTGTCGTAGAAGACGCCGACGGCGTTGGGGTCGGCGAACCGGTCGAGCGACGTGTCGAGCAGGTGCATCGCGATGTGCAGCCACTTCGGCGTGGTCGTCGCCTGGTACAGCGCGAGCAAGCCCTCGGCGAGGCACCCGTAGTCTTCAAGAACACCCGCCGCGCGTCCCGCGACACCGTCCCGGGAACTCCGCAGCAGCCGTCCGTCCACATAGTGCTTCCGCAGCAACAGATCCGCGGCCGATATCGCCGCTTCAATCCACTGTGGACGATCCAGTGCGGCACCCGCGTCGGCCAGCGCGGCGATGGCCATGCCGTTCCACGCGGTCACCACCTTGTCGTCCCGGCCCGGTTGCGGACGACCCGCGCGAGCGCCGAGCAGCTGCGCCCGGACGCGTTCCCACCGTTCGGCGTTGTCCGGGTCGGAGCGCAGTTGCAGCGTGGACATCCCGTCCTCGAAGGTCCCCTCTCCGGTGACCTCCAACAGAAGCGCGGCCCATTCACCGTCCTCCGCGCCAAGCACTTCCGTCAGCTGTGCGGGCGTCCAGGCGTATGTGAGCCCTTCGACGCCTTCGGTGTCCGCATCGAGCGACGCGGCGAACCCGCCCTCCGGCGTCAACATCTCACCGATCAGGAACTCGGCCGTCTCGGCCGCGACCCTGCGCGCGAGCGAGGAGCCAGTCCTCCTGGCCAGATGGGCATAGCCGCGCAACAGCAAAGCGTTGTCGTACAACATCTTCTCGAAGTGCGGCACCACCCACGACGCGTCGACGCTGTAGCGCGCGAAGCCGCCCGCGAGCTGGTCGTACATGCCGCCTCGGGCCATCGCCTCGAAGGTGTCCTCCGCCATGGTCAACGCCTCGACGGAGCCCGTGCGCTCGTGGTGGCGCAGCAGGAACTCCAGCACCATCGACGGCGGGAACTTCGGCGCGGCACCGAAACCGCCGTTGCTCGCGTCGAAGTCGGTCATCAGTCGCGACACCGCCCCCGACAGCACTGCACTGTCCACAGTGGACACGGGCAGCGGGGAAGCCTGCTCGGTGAGCTGGGTGACGATGCGCGTGGCCGCCTCGCGGACCTCCTCGCCGCGCTCCCGCCAGGCTTCGCCCACCGCTTGCAGGAGCTGGGCGAAGGACGGCATGCCCTGGCGCGGCGCGGGCGGGTAGTAGGTGCCGCAGTGGAAAGGCTCGCCATCGGGGGTGAGGAAGCAGGTCATCGGCCAGCCGCCGTGGCCGGTCATGGCCTGCGTCGCCTCCATGTAGACGGCGTCGACGTCCGGCCGCTCCTCGCGGTCGACCTTGACGTTGACGAAGTTCGCGTTCATCAGCTCGGCGGTGGCAGGGTCCTCGAAGGACTCGTGCGCCATCACGTGGCACCAGTGACAGGCCGCGTACCCGACGGACAGCAGCACCGGCACCTCGCGGCGCCGGGCCTCGGCGAACGCCTCCTCGCCCCAGGGCCACCAGTCCACGGGGTTGTCGGCGTGCTGCAACAGGTACGGACTGGTGGATTCGGCGAGCCGGTTCGGCATCGGCGTCCCTTCGCTGCGGGGTCGAGTCTCCTGATTACCCGTTTTGGCACAGTAGCGACCATGAGCCAGTCCTCCAGGATCGTCCGCCCAGAAGAGCACGGCCCCTTCGACGTGATCGGTGACGTGCACGGCTGCCAGGAGGAACTGGTCGCGCTGTTGGAGACGCTGCGCTACGAACTGGTCCGCGACGCACAGGGCCGCCCTGTCGACGCCGCGCACCGCAGGGGCCGCAAGGCTGTCTTCGTCGGCGACCTGGTGGACCGCGGGCCGGACACCCCGGGCGTGCTGCGCCTGGTCATGGGCATGGTCGACTCCGGCAACGCGCTGATGGTGTGCGGCAACCACGACCTGAAGCTGGCGCGGGCGCTGCGCGGCGACAAGGTCTCGGCGCGGCACGGGCTGGCCGAGTCACTGGAACAGCTGGCCAAGCAGTCCGAGGGGTTCCGCGAGCGAGTGCTGGAGTTCCTGCTCGACCTGCCGGTCCACCTGGTGCTCGACGACGGCAGGCTGGTGATCGCGCACGCGGGCCTGCCAGAGCGGCTGCACGGCGTGGAATCCGGCCGCGCCAAGGCGTTCGCGCTGTACGGGGACACCACGGGCGAGACCGACGCCAACGGCCTGCCGGTGCGCCTGCCCTGGGCGGAGAAGTACCGGGGCGCGGCCACGGTGCTCTACGGCCACACCCCGGTCACCGAGGCGAAGTGGGTCAACAACGCGATGTGCCTGGACACCGGCTGTGTCTTCGGCGGCAGGCTCACCGCGTTCCGCTACCCCGAGCAGGAGATCGTCGACATCGCCGCGCGCCGCGTCTGGTACCGGCACGCGGTGTACGGCGCCCTGTTCTGACTCAGCTGTCCTGCTTGTCCTCGCTCGCGGGCTCGGCGGGCTTGTCGAACGTCGCCGGGACCTTGCGCAGGTGCTTGTTCATCGACCGCGCCAGGAAGGCCACCGCGACGAAGAACAGGATCAGCAGGAGCAGGCCGACCGGCGCGGCCTTGCCGAAGTCCTCACCCCGGCCGCCCGGGTCGTCCGGTTGCGGTGGCGCCTGAACGACCAGCGCCACCGTTCCGTTGTAACCAGTCACGCACTGACCTTCTCATGCACCCCGGTGAACAGGTCATCCTCGGGCAGCGTGGTGTCCACCAACGACCTGGCCAGCTCGTACTCCTCGGTGGACCACAGCTCGCGCTCCAGGTCCCTCGGCATGGCGAACCAGCGGCTGGTCGGGTCGATCTGGGTGGCGTGCGCGATCAGCGCGTCGTCCCGCTGCTGGAAGTACGCGCCGCACTCGACCTGGGTGGTGACCCGCTCCATCACGTCGGGCCGGTCGGCGGCCCAGCGCTCCAGCCACTCCCCGTAGGGCGACTCGCCGTCCCTGGCCAGCAGCGCCTCGTGGAACTTGGTCATCTTCGCCCGGGAGAAGCCGTGCGAGTAGTACAGCTTCAGCGGCTGCCAGGGCTCGCCCGCGTCGGGGAACCGGTCCGGGTCACCGGCCGCGTCGAAGGCGGCGACGGAGACCTCGTGGCAGCGGATGTGGTCCGGGTGCGGGTACCCGCCGTTCTCGTCGTAGGTGATGATCACGTGCGGCCGGAACTCCCGGACCACGCGGACCAGCTCCTCGGTGGAGACCTCCAGCGGGACCAGCGCGAAGCAGTCCTCCGGCAGCGGCGGCAACGGGTCGCCCTCGGGGAACCCGGAGTCGATGAAGCCCAGCCAGCGGTGCTGGACGCCGAGGATCTCGGCGGCGCGGGCCATCTCCCCCCTGCGCACCTCGCCCATGTTGGCCTCGACCTCGGGGCGCTCCATCGCGGGGTTGAGGATGCTGCCCCGCTCACCGCCGGTGCAGGTGACCACCATCACCTCGTGCCCCTCGGCGACGTACCGCGCCGTGGTGGCGGCACCCTTGCTCGACTCGTCGTCCGGGTGCGCGTGCACCGTCATCAAACGCAGCTTCTCAGCCATAGGTAGGCGTGGTCCCTCCTGCTCACAGTCGTCCGGCCAGGGCCAGACGCAGAGGGCGGACCCCCCTGTGTCTGTCTGCCCTGGGATACTCAACTCCGACGACCACACCCATTGTTCCTACAAGGACTGACAATCTCGGCGAGGAGCTGGCCCGACGTGAGCGAACAGGCACTTCCGCCGGGGCGCTACGGCCGCGACCGGGACCGCCGGATGCCGCGCTGGGCCCAGGTCTCACTCCTGGTGTTCTTCCTGTCACTGGGCGTGGCCGTCACGGTGGTCGGTTTCCTGAACCTCGGCACCCAGCCGATCAGCACCGAGCGGACCGCGTTCACGGTCCTCGACGACGCCAACGTCAAGATCGACTTTCAGGTGATCCGGGACGAGCCGGAACGGGCCGCGGCGTGCGTCGTGCGGGCCCGTTCGGCCGACGGCGACGAGGTCGGCAGGAAAGAGGTCTACGTGCCGCCCGCACGCGATCTTTCTTTGCGAACAACGGTTATCCGCACTTCGAAACGACCCGTTACCGGTGAGGTTTTCGGCTGCTCATACCAGGTCCCGGAGTATCTGGCACCTACCCCACGGCCAAGTGGGTGAACTGGGATAACGAGGACCCGGCAGCCCGGAAAACCCGGGCGTCGGCACCCCCAAACGTGCTACCCTCGGTCGATGGCACGGCCTCTTTCGCGAGGCCGTGTTTTTCCGTTCGTGCCCACAAGCCTTAGGGCGCGAATGCTGCCGGCCCCACATCCGTGGGGCCCGGGAGGAGACGAGGAGTGGTAACCGTGACCGAGACCCCGGTGACTTGGCTGACCCAAGACGCGCACGACAGGCTCAAGCAGGAGCTTGACGAGCACATCGCCAGGCGCCCGGTGATCGCCGCGGAGATCAACGCTCGCCGGGAAGAGGGCGACCTCAAGGAGAACGGCGGCTACCACGCGGCCCGCGAGGAGCAGGGCCAGCTGGAGGCGCGGATCCGCCAGCTCCAGGAGTTGCTGCGCAGCGCCAAGGTGGGCGAGGCGCCGAGCGACTCCGGGGTCGTGCAGCCCGGCATGGTGCTGACCGTCCGCTACCAGGGCGACGACGAGACCGAGACCTTCCTGCTGGGCGCCCGCGAGGAGGGTTCGCACGGCGGACTGGAGACCTACTCGCCGAACTCGCCGCTGGGCAAGGCCCTGCTCGGCGCCAAGAAGGGCGAGACCCGCGAGTACGAGCTGCCCAACGGCAACAAGGCCGCGGTCACCCTGACCTCCGTGAAGCCCTACACCGGCTGACGACGCTGACGCGAGACCCGGTCGCCGCAGCGGCCGGGTCTTTTGCGTGCCAGGAGCCACCACGTGGTGGTGCACACAAATGCACCACCATCTGGTGTTACCCTTGGTGTATGACGAAGCGCATGTCGATCTCCCTCAGCGAACTCGACGCGGAGACGATCGAGGTCGCACGCGACTCGGCCAACTTCGAGTTACTCGCCAAGGCGGTCGCTCCACTGGGCATCACCCTCACCGAGGACGCCTCAGAAGCGGCCATCCTGCGTGCGCTGATGCACCTCGGCGCGGTTCGGCTCCAGGAGCAGGCACTCGAACGGGGTTACGCCGAACTCGCCGAGGTCTGGGACGAGGTAAGCGATGTGCCCGAGGCCCGCGCACGGCGACGAGGTGGCAGGTGAGCGCACCTGTTCTCCGCGGCCAGATCTACTGGTCCGACATCGGTTTCGGCAACAAGCCATGGTTGGTGGTCTCGAACAACATGCGAAACCGGGCCATCCCCAGCCTGCTGGCGGTTCGTATCACCACCACCAGCAAGAATGTCGGGCTGCCGACGTTCGTGCCGCTCTCGCCGTCCGATCCGATGGTCGGTGTGATCAACGTCGACGATCTCCAGCAGCTGGCCCACGAAGAACTCGGTGAGCAGGCGGGAGCTGTCACGCCGCAGACCCTGATGAAGGTCAACACGGCATTGAAGGTCGCGCTCGCCCTTCCTTGAGCCGGGCGTGTCAGGAGTCGGCGAGCAGGCGTTCCAGCAGCGGGCGCACCCGCGGCGGGATCGGCGTGGAGAGCGCGATGGCGGTGGAGGTGCGCTGCACCCCGTCCGCGCCGACCACCTCGTCGATGACCCGCTGCAGGTCGTCGTTGGACCGCGCCACCATCCGCACCAGCAGGTCGCCCTGGCCGGTGGTGGCGTGCACCTCGCAGACCTCGTCGATGGCGGAGAGCCGCTCGGCGACCTCCTGCCTGCGGCCCTGGGCGATCTCCAGGATGGCGAAGGCCGTCAGCCCGTAGCCCATCTCGGCCAGGTCCAGAGCGGGCGGGAAGCCGCCGAGCACACCCCGCCGCACCAGCCGGTCCAGCCGCGCCTGCACGGTCCCCCGCGCCACCCCGAGCCGCCGCGAGCACTCCAGCACGCCCAGCCGGGGCTCGTCGGTGAGCAGCAGCAGCAACCGCGCGTCCAACGCGTCGAGCGGGTCCTCGGCAACGCCCTCGGTCATGGCGGGCTCCTCCTGGGCAGGCTGCTCGATCTGACGGCTGTTTCCGTGAAGATACTGAGCATTCTGCACAGTGATTCGACTGAGTGTTGCTCACAGTGTCCTGGCACACCCATCCTCGAGGTCACCGACCGAACGCCGACCACGAGGAGGGGCCATGACCAAGCCCATGGACGACGTGAGTTTCGACCAGCTGCGGCAGCTGGTCGGCCTGGTGGACTACGACTCCTCCAGCGACCCGTTCCCGGTCAAGGCGATGGACGCGGTGGTCTTCGTGGTGGGCAACGCCACCCAGACCGCGCTCTTCTACCAGACCGCCTTCGGCATGGAGCAGGTCGCGTACTCGGGTCCGGAGACCGGCAACCGCGACCACAAGTCCTACGTGCTCAAGTCCGGCTCGGCCCGCTTCGTGATCAACGGCGGCGTGTCCCCGGAGAGCCCGCTGCTGGACCACCACCGCGCGCACGGCGACGGCGTGGTGGACCTGGCGCTGGAGGTCGGCGACGTGGACCGCTGCGTCGAGCACGCGCGGGCCCAGGGCGCCACCGTCCTCGACGAGCCGCGCGACGTCTCCGACGAGCACGGCACCGTCCGCATCGCGGCCATCGCGGCGTACGGCGAGACCCGGCACACCCTGATCGACCGCTCCCGCTACACCGGCCCCTACCTCCCCGGCTACGTGGCCAGGGCGGGTGCCTACCGCAAGCCCGATGGCGCGCCGAAGCGGCTGTTCCAGGCGGTCGACCACTGCGTCGGCAACGTCGAGCTCGGCAAGATGGACTACTGGGTCGAGTTCTACAACCGCGTCATGGGCTTCGTGAACATGGCGGAGTTCATCGGCGACGACATCGCCACCGACTACTCCGCGCTGATGAGCAAGGTCGTCGCGAACGGCAACCACCGGGTCAAGTTCCCGCTGAACGAGCCCGCGGTGGCGCAGCGCAAGTCGCAGATCGACGAGTACCTGGAGTTCTACGGCGGCCCCGGCTGCCAGCACATCGCGCTCGCCACCAACGACATCCTGTCCACTGTGGACGCGATGCGGGCCGCGGGTGTGGAGTTCCTGGAAACCCCGGACTCCTACTACGACGACCCGGAGCTGCGTGCCCGCATCGGTGAGGTCCGCGTGCCGATCGAGGAGCTGAAGAGCCGCAAGATCCTGGTGGACCGCGACGAGGACGGCTACCTGCTGCAGATCTTCACCAAGCCGACCGGCGACCGGCCGACCGTGTTCTACGAGATGATCGAGCGGCACGGCTCGCTCGGCTTCGGCAAGGGCAACTTCAAGGCCCTGTTCGAGGCCATCGAGCGCGAGCAGGAGCGCCGAGGCAATCTCTGACGCCGAGGCGCCATCACCACTCGGGTTGGAGCGTCTTCAAGACCACCCAACCCCGGTCACAGCGGTCGCCAACCGCTACAAACCCCCGCGAGCGCCGAGGTTTGTAGCGGTTGACGATCGTCAGCGCGGGGGTCGGGGGTACTTGAAGACGCCCGAACCCCGCGGGCGACGCTATGGGTGTCGCCAGGTTGGCCAATCCTGACGACGCTTTTATGCGCGACGGCTGGCGGGGCGCAGTGCGAGGGAGATCGCCACGGCGAGCACGGCGGCGGCCAGCATGATGCCGGTGAAGCCGATGACGTCGGCCCCGATGCCCGCGAGCAGCGGCGCGATCAGCAGGCCGCTGGTGTAAGCGACGCTGTACAACGCGTACGCCGCACCATAAGCGGGCGGGGACTGCGCGTCGGCCAGCTCGGCGATCAGGGTCAGGGTCGGCGCGAGGACGAACTGGCCGCCGACAGCGACCACGGTGAGGCCGACACCGGTCAGCCAAACCGATCCCGCCACGGCGACGATGAGCAGCCCGGCCGCGGCAAGGACGGCGCCGCCGATCGCGAGCGCGACCCTCGACAAGCGGTCGGCCAGGCTTCCGGCGAGCGGAGCGGCGAACGCGCACACCAGTGTCGCGACGGCGAAAAGCACGCCGATGGTGGTCGGCGAAGCGTCGAAGCCCTGCACGACGCGCAGCGGGAGAATGGCTTCCAGGAAGGCGATCAGCCCCGCCCCGAGCGCGGTGACGCCGAACAGGGCGGGCGTCGCGGGATGACGCCAGACCTGCGGAGAAGTCTCCCGAACGGTGTCCTCGTCCCGTACGAGGAAGATCCGCAGAAGCCCATCGGCGAAGGCCACTGCGGCGGCGCACAGGAAAGGCGCGCTGGTGCCGAACGCGTCGGCGAGCAGACCACCGGCGATCGGACCCATGAGCACGCCGATGCTCATGGAGGACAATGCGATTCCCATGACCTTGCCGCGTTCTTCCGGCTCGTGCGTCGCGGCGATGAGCGCGAGTCCGGCCGTCCAGGAGACCGCGGCGGCAACGCCTTGCAGGGCTCGCGCGATGAGCATTCCGGCGAATGACTGCGCGTAGGCGAACAACAGCGTGGCGGCTGCGAGGCCAAAAAGGCCGACCAGCATTGGCTTTCTAGTTCCGACCCGGTCGACGGCTTTGCCGACCAAAGGCGTCGCGATGAGCATGGTGGCCGCGTAGACCGCGAAGAGAACACCGATCTGAGTGGGTGATGTTCCGGCTATGCGGGGCAGAACGGGAATGGCGACGCCGTAGGCGAACATGTCGGTGGCTATGGCGACCGAAGCGACCGTGGCCGCCGTGGATTTCTTCACTGGTTTTCCTTGATTCCGAGCCGGGCGTGCACCCGGCGAAGCAGGGGCGGGGCCCACCAGTTGGCGCGACCCGCGATCTTCATGAATGCGGGGACGAGCACTCCGCGGACGAGCACGGCGTCGACGAGGACCGCGAGGAACAGCCCGAGCCCCAGGAGTTTGAGCACGGACATCTCCGAGGTCACCAGCGCGAGCAGCACCACGCCGATGAGCAAGGCGGCGGAGCTGATCACCGAGCCGGTCTTCGCAAGGCCAGCCACGACAGCCCGCGCGTTGTCGCCGGTCGCCAGGTACTCCTCGCGAATCCTGGCGAGCAGGAAGACCTCGTAGTCCATGGACAATCCGAAGGCGACGCAGAACATCAGCACCGGAACGGTCACGTCCAGGTAGCCCGTTGCCGTGAAGTCGCCGACGAGCCAGGCGAGGTTGCCGTCCTGGAAGACGAAGACCATCGCGCCGAAGCTCGCGGTGAGGCTCAACGCTCCGAACAGCAACGCTTTCACCGCGACGAGCAGGCCGCCGGTGAACAGGAACAGCAGCACGAACATCGCGACGCAGATGAGCGCGAGCGCGTACGGAATGCGCTCGGCGATCACGTCCTTCGTGTGCGCGAACGCGACGGAGGGCCCGGTGCGAAGCACTTCTCCGGAAGCCGGACGCAACTCGGAGAGCTTGCGCGCCAACCGTTCTCCCTCATTGGAGTACGGCGGCACGGACAATGCGACCGAGACGCGGTGCACATCACCACGCCTCTCAACGTCCACATTGGACACTCCCGGCTCACGTTGCAACGCGATGTACGGACCCGGATCCGACACCCCGATGAGCACGGCCGTCAGCGGATCGAAAGACGCTCGGCCGAACTCGCGCTCAATGGCGACAGCGGTGGCCCGAACCGGGCTGTCCGGCGGCAGAATGCGCTCGTCGGTCAGGCCGAACTTCGCATGGCCGAACGGAATCGCCAGGAACAGCAGACCGAGCACGACGGGGACCGCCCAGGACACCGGCCTGCGCATGATCAGCGCGGCCAGCCTGCCCCAGACCGGGCCCTTCGCCGAACGCGGAAGGAAGCGCGAGATGTCGCCGCGCTCCAGCCACTGTCCACAGAGGACAACAAGCGCGGGGAGCACGGTCACCGCCGTCAAGCCCGCGATCAGGACCACGGGAATCGCCGCGATGGCAAGGGAACTGAGGAAGTAGAGCGGGAAGATCAGCAGCGCGCTCACCGAGATCGCCACGGTGACCGCCGAGAACAGCACCGTGCGCGCGGCCGAACGCACGTCCCCGTCCTCGCGGTGACGGACGAGGACGAACAGGCTGTAGTCGATCGCCAGGCCGAATCCGAGCAGCGTGGTGATGTTCAGCGCGAATGTGGAGACCTCGGTGAACTCGGCGACGATCCGGAGCACGGCCATCGTGGACACCACGGACACCACTCCGACGACGAACGGGAGCAACGCGGCCAGCGGAGTCCTGAACACCAGCAACAGGATCAGCAGGATCATCGGGGCCGCGGTGAGTTCGGCGGTCACCAGGTCCGCGTCTCCCTGGTCGAGCGCCTCCGCGTTGCCGGGAGCCTCTCCGGTAGCCGCGATCGCCAGCGGACCGTGGCGCCCGACGAAGTCGCGCACGATCTGCCGTGCCGTCCGCTGTGCCGCGTTCTCGTCGCCGCCCAGGCGCAGCGCGACGATCGCCGAGCCACCACCGGGGGATTTGAGCCGCGGGTCTCCGGCGCTCCAGTACGAGTGCGCCGAGACCACCCCCGGCAGCGCCTCGAGACGTCGAGTGAGGTCACTCCCCGCTCGAACGACCGCGGGCTCGTCGGCCGGGGCCGTCACGTGGAGCAGCATGTTGGGCCGCTCCACGCCGAAGGTCTCGCGCAGCACCCGCTCCGCGCGCTCGGACTCGGCGGAACTCGCCACGTAGCCGCCGTTCGCGAGGTGGCCAGCCACGTCCGCGCCAACCCAGGCCGCGAAGCCGACACCGAGAACGGCGAGCAACACGATCAGACGAGCGCGGGTCCCTGACATGCCCGCGAAGTTACATACACACACGAATGTATGTCAATCACCCCAGCTCAACGCCTCACTCACCACGTGGGATTCCCTGAACGAGTCATTCGGGGCGTTGAGCGCCCTGAACGGGTCGTTGGGGGCGTTAGATTCCCCGAACGACCCGTTCAGGGCTTAAACGGCGGGGGTCAGAGTTGGCGGGAGACGGTGTAGCCGACTTGGCGGAGCGTGGTGACGACCTGCTGGCAGTGCTCGGCTCCGCGGGTTTCCAGGTTCAGCGCCACGACGACCTCGCCGAGGGCCAGCGCGCCGGAGACGCGCGTGTGCTCGACGTCCAGCACGTTGGCGCCGAGCGCGCCGATCCTGGTCAGCAGCGCGCCGAGCGAGCCGGGCTTGTCGGGCACGCGCACCCGCAGCGACAGGTACCGGCCCGCCGCGTTCAGACCGTGCTGGATCACGTGCAGCAGCAACAGCGGGTCCACGTTGCCACCGGAGAGGACCACTGCGACCGGGCCGGGGAACCGCCCTGGATGGTCGAGCACGGCTGCCATCGCGGCGGCGCCCGCGGGCTCCACGACGAGCTTCTGCCGTTCCAGGCACATCAGCAGCGCCCGCGACAGCGACTCCTCGCTGACCGTGAGGATGTCGTCGACGAGCGCGGACACGTGCGCGAAGGTCACTTCGCCGGGGATGCCGACCGCGATGCCGTCGGCGATGGTGTGCATCTCCGGCAGCTTCGTCGGGGCGCCGTTGGTCAGCGACGGGGGCCAGGTCGCGGCCTGCTCCGCCTGCACGCCGATCACCCGGCAGTCCGGCTTGATCGCCTTCACCGCCGCGGCGACCCCGCCGACCAGCCCACCGCCGCCGCAGCCGACCAGGATGGTGCGGACATCGGGCAGCTGGTCCAGGATCTCCAGCCCGATGGTGCCCTGACCGGCGATCACGTCGTTGTGGTCGAAGGGGTGGATGAACTCCGCGCCGGTCTTCTCCGCGAACAGCTTCGCCTCGGTCAGTGCCTCGTCGACGGTCGCGCCGTGCAGGTGCACCTCGGCGCCGTAGGAACGCGTCGCGGCGAGCTTGGGCAGCGGTGCCCCGGTCGGCATGTAAACGGTCGCCTGGCAGCCGAGCAGCGACGCGGCGAGCGCGACGCCCTGCGCGTGGTTGCCCGCGCTCGCGGCGACGACCCCGCGCGACCGCTGCTCCTCGGAGAGGCCGTGGATGCGCACGTAGGCGCCCCGGAGCTTGAACGAGCCAGTGCGCTGGAGGTTCTCGCACTTGAGGTAGACCGGCGTTCCGTGCAGCCGCTCCAGCACGCCGGAGAGCTCAAGCGGGGTGTGCCGAACCACGCCCGCCAGCAACTTCTGCGCCGCGTGGATGCGGTCGAGACTGACCAGCTCCATGTCGGGAGATCCTGCCAGGCCATCGGCACTCGGGACACGGCTCGACCGGGCGGGTACCCTCTGCTACGAGGTCGGTGCGCGCTTCGTGCTCGCGTGACAGCCCGATCCCGCAGGCCGATCGCGGCCGAGATGACCCCTGGAGCGAGCGGATGGCTCACATGACGCGCAGCGGTGGGACGCTCTCCCTGATCGCGGCCCTGGCCGCGGCCGGAGCGCTGACGTTCACGGCGGTGTACACCGTCGTGCAGACGGGTTGTGCGGATCAGGGTGAGATCGTCCAGCGCGGTTCGGTGCTGGAACTCGTCGGCGGCTGCGTCGAACACGGCGATCTGCCGGTCGGGCCGCAGCAGCCCAAGGACCCCGGAGCCGACCAGGCCGAGGGCAAGCAGACGCCTGGCAAGATCCGCCCCTGACGCACGGACGACGAAGGGCGCCAACCTGAACCGGTTGGCGCCCTTCATGTTTCAGCCCAGTGGTGTTCAGCCCAGCGCCGAGCGCAGGTCCTCGACCAGGTCCTCGCCGTCCTCGATGCCGACCGAGATCCGCACCAGGTCCGCGGGCACCTGGAGCAGCGAGCCCGCGGTGCTCGCGTGGGTCATCCGGCCGGGGTGCTCGATCAGCGACTCGACGCCGCCGAGCGACTCGGCCAGCGTGAACAGCCGGGTGCGCGAGCAGACGTCCAGCGCGGCCTGCTCCCCGCCCGCGACGGTGAACGAGATCATCCCGCCGAAGCGCCGCATCTGCTTCGCCGCGACGTCGTGCCCGGGGTGCTCCGGCAGGCCCGGGTAGTACACCTTCGTCACCTTCGGGTGCCGGGTCAGCACCTCGACCACGCGCTCGGCGTTGTCGCTGTGCTTCTCCATCCGCAGCGCCAGGGTCTTCACCCCGCGCAGCGTCAGCCACGCGTCGAACGGACCGGGCACCGCGCCGCCGCCGTTCTGCAGGAAGGCGAACTGCTCGGCCAGCTCATCGCTGTTGGTCACCAGCGCCCCGCCGACGACGTCGGAGTGGCCGCCGACGTACTTGGTGGTGGAGTGCAGCACCACGTCGGCGCCGAGCTCCAACGGGTTCTGCAGGTACGGCGAGGCGAAGGTGTTGTCCACCACCAGCTTCGCGCCCGCGCCGTGCGCCACCTGGGCGAGCGCGGCGATGTCGGCGATGTTCAGCAGCGGGTTGGTCGGCGTCTCGCACCAGAGCACCTTGGTGTTCGGCCGGATCGCCGCGCGCACAGCGTCCACATCGGACAGTGGGACCGGGGTGTGCTCGATGCCCCAGTGCCTCAGGACCTTGTCGATCAGCCGGAACGTGCCGCCGTAGGCGTCGTTCGGGATGACGATGTGGTCCCCGGGGCGGCAGAGCGAGCGCAGCGCCACGTCCGTGGCCGACATGCCGGAGGCGAACGCACGGCCGTGCCTGCCGCTCTCCAGCGAGGCCAGGCAGGTCTCTAGCGCCGTCCGCGTCGGGTTGCCGGTCCGGGAGTACTCGTAGCCCTCGCGCAGCCCGCCGACGCCGTCCTGGGCGTAGGTCGAGGTGGCGTGGATGGGCACGATGACCGACCCGGTGTGCGGGTCGGGTTCCTGACCGGCGTGGATAGCCCTGGTCGCGAAGCCGTCACTCATGCGACGAGCCTACGCACTCCCCCGCCCCTGTCGACCCGATGTACGCCACACCGCTTCGCCGGAATACGGCACCGCGCCCGCTACTGACCCGGCCACCCTGCTGGGGACGCTGCTGGCCCCACCCCTTGCCCCTGCCCGCGAATCCGGCGAACACGCCGAGCGCGGCATGGGCCACGAGGCCGCTGATCACCAACGTCAACCCGAGGTACAGACGGCGATTGGTGGCCGCCGCTTCGGCAAGTTCCTCAGGAAACTTCACGGCCACCCTGTCGAGGTCTGCGACGGAGACTTCGGCGGATGCCCCGACTGCGGGGCTGACAACCCCACTGCTGCGGGTACCAACCGTTCTGGTTGTTCGGTGGATGCGGACCGGTCACCGAAGTTCCCCCTTGGTTCGACGGTGAAACGACGTCAGCCCCCGGCGGAGTGCCGGGGGCTGACGTCGTGGAGCTGGTGGAACGACTCGGCCTACTGCTGGCCGGGCCACCCCTGCTGCTGACCCGGCTGGCCGGGCTGCTGCGGCTGCTGACCCCACTGCTGCTGGGGCTGCTGCGGAGCCTGCTGGCCCCACTGCTGCTGCGGCTGCTGCTGCTGTTGGGGCTGACCCCACTGGCCCTGCTGCTGGGGCTGCTGCTGACCCCACTGGCCCTGCTGCTGCCCCCAGGCCTGCGCCTGGTGGCCGCCGCCCCCGCCGATGACCGGCGTGCCGATACCGGCGGCGGTCTGCGGGAGGAACCAGATCACGGCGAGCGCGGAGTTGAGGATGATCCCCACCCACACCCCGCCGCCCATGACCGCGCCCAGCATGATGGCGACGATGATGCCGATCGCCGCGATACCGGCGGCGGCGCCACCGGCGATGAGCCGGCCCTGGGCCTTGCACTTGATCCCGGCCCAGAAGGCACCGAACGCCAGCAACGGGTACAGCGCGATCTGCACGAACGCGAGGATGAGCCCGAAGGTGAGCGTGCCGGAGCTGGGGAACGACCTACCGGCGATCCGGCCACCGGAGAACGAACCGAGGCTGCCGATCGCGTCCATCGCGGCGAACAGGCTCGGCAGCTGGGTCAGCCCCAGGATGAGACCGAGACCGCCGATGACGAAGCTCGCCCACGTGGCGATCGCCAGGAACGGCGGGCCGTTGGACGCGGCGGGCTGACCCCAGCCCTGCTGCTGCGGGTGACCCCACTGCTGCTGCTGGCCCCACTGGCCCTGCGGCTGCGCGCCGGGCTGCTGCTGGGCGCCCCAGGCCGGCTGCTGGAAGCCGCCGGAGGGGGTGCCGGGCTGCTGCGGGGGCTGCTGACCCCACTGCTGCTGCGGCTGCTGGGCACCCCACTGCGGCTGCTGCTGGGCGCCGGGCTGCTGCCCGTAGCCCTGCTGCGGCTGCTGCGCGGAGGCACCGCCCGCGACCACCTGGGTCGCGTCGGAGGACGCGTCGGCAGGCGCCGCCTGCTGCTGACCGGACGGCGACACCACCTGGGTCGCGTCCGAGCCTTCGCCGGGGGAACCGCCGAGGGCGGAGGTGATCCCCTGGCCCTCCTGGCCGGCGCCATGCGTTGTCGTGGGGAGGTCTCCCGCGGCACCTCCCTTGTTCTCGTTGTTCTCGCCTGGTGCCTGCTGGCCGCCCTGGTTCTGGTTCTCGGGCGGCTGAGGAGCGGTCATCGGGTTCCTACCCCCTTGGCCTGGCCGGTAAGTCCGTGGGCGGCAACGCTAGCGGATGCTCCGAACGGACGAGAGGCGCATTGGCTGTGGTCGGATGTGTCGATCTTCACGGTCAACGGCCGGCGAGGAAACCCAGCACGTCCTGCCGGGTCACCACGCCTGCCGGTTTGCCATCCTCCAGCACCATCGCTCCGTCCGCATCGGACAGTGCCTTCATCGCGGTGCTGATGGCCTCACCGGCGCCGATGGTCGGCAGCGGCGGGGACATGTGCTGTTCGACGCGGTCGGTCAACTGGGCGTTCCCGGTGAACAGGGCGTCGAGCAGATCGCGCTCGTTGAGCGCTCCGGCGACCTCGGCCGCCATGATCGGTGGCTCGGCGTTCACCACGGGCATCTGGGAGACACCGAACTCCCTGAGCACCGCGATGGCGTCGGCCACCGTCTCGTTGGGGTGTGCGTGCACCAGCTCGGGCAGCGTGCCGTCCTTGCGGCGCAGCACATCCCCGACGGTGTGGCTGTTCTGGTCCGGCGGCAGGAAGCCGTAGGAGGACATCCAGGAGTCGTTGAACACCTTGGACAGGTAGCCGCGCCCGCCGTCCGGCAGCAGCACGACGACGACGGCGTCCGGGCCGAGCTTCGCGGCCACCCGCAGCGCCGCGGCGGCGGCCATCCCGCAGGAGCCGCCGACCAGCAGGCCCTCCTCGCGGGCGAGGCGGCGGGTCACGTCGAAGGAGTGCCCGTCGGAGATCGCCACGATCTCGTCGCAGATCTCGCGGTCGTACGCGGTCGGCCAGAAGTCCTCGCCGACGCCCTCGACCAGGTACGGGCGGCCGGAACCGCCGGAGTAGACCGAGCCCTCCGGGTCGGCGCCGATGATCTGGACCTTGCCGCCGGAGATCTCCTTGAGGTAGCGCCCGGTCCCGGAGATGGTGCCGCCGGTGCCGATGCCCGCGACGAAGTGGGTGATCTTCCCGTCCGTCTGCCGCCACAGCTCGGGGCCGGTGGAGTGGTAGTGGCTCTCCGGGTTCTGCGGGTTGGAGTACTGGTCGGGCTTCCAGGCGCCCGGGATCTCCCGCACCAGGCGGTCGGAGACGTTGTAGTAGGAGTCCGGGTGCTCGGGCGCGACGGCGGTCGGGCAGACCACGACCTCGGCGCCGTAGGCCTTCAGGACGTTGCGCTTGTCCTCGCTGACCTTGTCCGGGCAGACGAAGACGCACTTGTAGCCCTTGCGCTGGGCGACGAGCGCGAGGCCGACGCCGGTGTTGCCGGAGGTGGGCTCGACGATGGTGCCGCCGGGGCGGAGCTCACCGGAGCGCTCGGCCGCCTCGACCATGCGCAGCGCGATGCGGTCCTTCACGCTGCCGCCGGGGTTGAAGTACTCGACCTTGGCCAGCACGGTCGGTGCCAGGCCCTCGGCCAGGGAGTTCAGCTTGACCAGCGGGGTGTTGCCCACGAGGTCGACAATGTGTTCGGCGTACTCCACCGGTGCTTCCCTCTCAGCTGTCTGCGCGACCGCGCGCGGGGGGTGCCCGCCCGCGCGGCCTGTGGCGTGCCGAGGGTAGTCGCAGCCACCACCAGCGCGAAGTCCGGTATGGGCGGTCGTGGCCGACCGGTGCCCCGTTCGGGCCCGATGCGGAACAATCGGCGGCGAGTTCTGCGTCTTCTGGGGGAGTCGGCCGATACTCGTCAGCGGTGGTCGGGGTCGGCGGGCGGAGGGAGGTACTCGGCAGTGGCTGGTCTGCGCGCACTGCGGATCGCGGCGGCGGCCGCCGGAGCCCTCGGCGGGCTCTCCGGCGCTGTGTACAGCCTGTTGAACGAGCAGTCTCGGCGGGCGCGGCGGATCATCGGCCTGCCCGAGGCGCCACCGCCGCGGGCGGACGGGGTGTACCTGCCGACCGGCGAGGGACCGCTGGCACCGGAGGATCCCGCGGTGCCGGAGCCCCCGTTGCTCTTCGCGGTGATCGGCGACTCGATCGCGGCCGGACTCGGCGTGGACACCCCGGCGGACCTGCCCTCGGTGCTGCTGGCCAAGGGACTGGCCGAGGAGTCGGAGCTGCCGGTCCAGCTGACCACCTACGCGGTCAGCGGCTCGACCAGCCGGGAGCTGGAAGGGCAGGTGGACCTGGCGCTGCGGCGGCCGCCCGACCTGGCGCTGGTGATCATCGGCGGCAACGACGTCACCACCCAGATCCCGATCAGGACCTCGGCGGCGCTGCTGGAGAAGCACGTGGGCAGGCTGCGCGCGGCGGGCGCGGCGGTGGTCGCCGGCACCTGCCCGGACCTGGGCGCGGTGCGGCCGATCCCGCAGCCGCTGCGCTCGCTGGTGCGCTCGTGGAGCCTGCTGCTGGCCAAGACGCAGCACCGCGCGATCGAGAAGGCCGGTGGGGTCCCGGTCCCGCTCGCCGACCTGCTCTCGCCGGAGTTCCTGACCCGCCCGGCAGAGCTGTTCAGCGCGGACCGCTTCCACCCCTCCGCTGCCGGTTATCTGATCTGCGTCGAGGTGCTGCTGCCCGCGCTGTGCAGCGCCATCGGCGTGTGGCAGGGCGGGCCGATAGCCGATCCGCCGACCCGGTCGGCCGCGGCGGAGGCGATGCGGCCGAGCAGGCGGATAGCCGCGCGGATCGAGGCGGCGCGGATCAAGCGGTCGCACCGCCACCATGGGCGTTACTGACCGGTAGGGTCGGGGCTGCCGCCTCGGATGAAGGAGTCCTGCGATGCCAGAAGCCGTGATCGTCGCCGCCGCGCGCTCGCCCATCGGCCGGGCGGGCAAGGGATCGCTGGTCGACGTCCGCCCCGACGACCTCGCGGCGCAGGTGATCACCGCGACCCTCGGCCAGGTCCCGCAGCTCGACCCGCGCGAGATCGACGACCTGATGCTGGGCTGCGGCCTGCCCGGCGGTGAGCAGGGCTTCAACCTGGGGCGCGTGGTCTCGGTGCTGCTCGGCCACGACCACCTGCCCGGCTGCACGGTGACCCGCTACTGCGCCTCCAGCCTGCAGACCACGCGGATGGCGCTGCACGCGATCAAGGCGAGCGAGGGCGATGTGTTCATCAGCGCGGGCGTGGAGATGGTCTCGCGCTTCGCCAAGGGCAACTCCGACGCGTGGCCGGACACCCGCAACCCGATCTTCGCCGAAGCCGAGGCCCGGACGCAGCAGGTAGCGGAGCAAGGTGCGGGCCAGTGGCACGACCCGCGCGAGGACGGCGCGGTGCCGGACGTCTACATCGCGATGGGCCAGACCGCGGAGAACCTGGCGCTGCTCAAGGGCGTCAGCCGCGAGGAGATGGACCACTTCGGCGTCCGCTCGCAGAACCTGGCGGAGCAGGCGATCGCCAACGGCTTCTGGGCCAGGGAGATCACCCCGGTGACGAAGCCGGACGGCACCGTGGTGAGCGCCGACGACGGCCCGCGCGCCGGGGTCACCTACGAGAAGACCGCGACGCTCAAGCCGGTGTTCCGCCCGGACGGCCGGATCACCGCGGGCAACTGCTGCCCGCTCAACGACGGCGCCGCGGCCCTGGTGATCATGAGCGACACCAAGGCGGAGCAGCTGGGCGTCACCCCGCTGGCCCGGGTCGTCTCGACCGGCGTCTCCGGTCTCTCCCCCGAGATCATGGGCCTCGGTCCGGTGGAGGCGTCCAGGCGCGCGCTGGCGCTGGCGGGCATGTCCGTCGGCGACATCGACCTCGTCGAGATCAACGAGGCGTTCGCGGCCCAGGTCATCCCGTCCTACCAGGAGCTGGGCATCGACCTGGACCGGCTCAACGTCAACGGCGGCGCGATCGCGGTCGGCCACCCGTTCGGCATGACCGGGGCCAGGATCACCACCACGCTGATCAACTCGCTGCGCTTCCACGACAAGCAGTTCGGCCTGGAGACGATGTGCGTCGGCGGCGGCCAGGGCATGGCGATGGTGCTGGAGCGCCTGAGCTGACCGCACCACACCGGCGGGTTCGGTGGTCTTCAAGTACACCCGACCCCCGCTCCAGCAGTCTCAAACCGCCCCCAACCCCGGAGGCGCGCTCGGGGTTGGGGGCGGTTTGCGGTGATCGAACCGGGGGTTCGGGGTACTTGAAGACTCGGGAACCCTGGCGACGAGAACGGCCCCGGTCGGAGTGACCGGGGCCGTTGCGCGTCGTCGTGCGGAGTGCGTCGTGCGGAGTGCCTTATTCCTCGCGGAACAGGGCCAGCAGGCGCAGGATCTCGACGTAGAGCCAGACCAGCGAGGCCACCAGCCCGAAGGCGGTGAACCAGGCCCACTTGGCCGGGTAGCCCGCGCGGACCATCTCGTCGGCCTGGTCGAACTCCAACAGCAGGGTGAACGCCGCGATCACGATGAACAGCACACCGATGCCGATGCCCAGCCAGCCGCTGCGGATGCCGAGGCCGCCCGGGTTGAAGAAGCCCACCAGCAGGTTGGCCAGCATCAGCACACCGGCGCCGATGACACCGGCGACGACCATCTTGGTCAGGCGCGGGGTGACCCGGATGGCGCCCGTCTTGTAGACGATCAGCATGCCGACGAACACCGCCGCCGTGCCCACCACCGCCTGGAAGCCCAGGCCGGGGCCCGCGTAGCGCTCCACCATCACGGTGATCGCACCGAGGACGATGCCCTGGGCCGCCGAGTAGATCAGCGTCAGCGCACCGCTCGGCTTGGGGCGGAAGCACATGAACAGCGCGATGCCGATGCCGACGAGGGCGGCGGGCAGCGCGAGCCCGAGCATTGCCGGGCCGCTCATCGCGGTCAGCACACCCGCGAGGATCACGGTTCCCAGCGACATCGTGGTCTTGATGACCACGTCGTCCACGGTGATCGGCCGTTCGGCGGTGGGGGGCGCCGACGGGTAGGGGTCGTAGCCGGTGGCCTGGCCACCGTGCTGGAACGAGGCGTATCCGCCGCTGCTCGGCAGGTTGCGGAACGCCGGGTTGCTCGAAGTGCGCACCTCAGTCCTCCAGGAACGTGTTTCACACCGTCCGCCGAGTACAACGTCGGTCGACGCGGTGGGGTTCCCGGGACGGTTAAAGGCGACTTTACTCTCGGCGACCGGGCGGCACCCCCGGGTCCGATCAAACGACGCTGATCTTTATTCTTCGATGTCCGCTGCGCCACATACCGGCGGTACGTGTCGATCTCCAGCGGCCATTCGTGGATCTTGATACGACTGGGTGTACCAGCGAATTAGCCCGAATGTGCTAATTCACCAACGCAACGCGCACGTTGTCCTCCTCGGGTTGTCGCCCCGACGGTGGCTTGTGACCGGTCTGGGGTGCGGAAACCATCGTCGCGGGTGCCGCACTTGATCGGCATCAAGATCAACCGAGGAGCCGTATGTCTGGCCAACGGCTGGGCCACCGCAGGCTGCTCGCGGGAATCACCGCGAGCGCACTGCTCACCATCGCCGGATCGCTGGCACTGCCCGCGGTCGCGGGCGCGTCCGGAGAGAAGCTGGGGCAGCACACCGACGCCCAGCCCTACAAGAACAACCCGGAGCCGAAGGACTGGCTCGGGTCCTACGACTGGCGCGGCAAGCAGGTGTGGTGCGTGCGCTTCGGGCTCAACGTGCCCGACGACGGCACCGAGTACACGCAGGCGAACGGTCCGCTGACGAACAAGTGGGGCGAGCCGCTCGGCAAGGACGTCGCGGCCAAGATCTCCTACCTGCTGCTGCGCAACCAGGACACCAGCGCGGCGCACGAGGCAGCCGCGCTCGCGCACGTGCTGCACGTGTGGACCTCGGGCACCACCGACCCGGGCAGGCTCGACCCGGGCAACACCTTCGACACCGTCGGCTACGACGAGAAGTTCCACTTCGACCGGCTCACCGAGGAGGCCAAGACCTCCGTGCGGGCGCTGCGCGAGGACGCGGACGCGCACTTCGGGCCGTGGAAGGTCGAGCTGACCGCGCCCAAGGGCGACCAGATCATCGGCAAGCCGGGCAAGTGGCAGCTGACCGTGGTCTCGGCGACGGGCAAGCCGGTCGGCGACGTCCCGGTGAAGCTGGCGGCCACCGACGGGACGCTGGGCGGCGGGGAAGCCGCCCGGACCCCGAAGGACGGCAAGCCGCTGAGCATCGCGCTCACCCCCACCGGCGAGGCGCCGAAGCTGACCGCCTCGGTGGAGAACCCGAACGCCGACCCGGTGCTGCTGATCCCGTCCAACCCGAAGGCGCAGCAGATCATCACCACCGGTGGGCAGAGCACCGCGAAGGCCGAGGCGGAGACCACGGCCCGCACCGCGCCCGGCGTGGTCAAGCTCAGCAAGATCGACGCGGCGACCGCGAAGGCCGTCGCGGGCGTGGCGCTGCGGGTGACCGCGGCGGACAGGACCTCGGCACTGGTCAAGCAGGACGGCTCGAAGCTCGTCGGCGCGGACGGCAAGCCCGCGGTGCTGCAGACCGGGCAGGATGGGGTGGTGACCATCGCCGACCTGAAGACGCCCCAGGAGGCGTGCCTCATCGAGGTGGCCCCCGCGCCCGGGTACGAGGAGGGCTTCGACCCCGCGGCACCGCCGTCCGTGTGCGGCAAGCTCGCTCCGGGGGCGACGCTCGCGCTGACCATGACCAACAAGCCGAACACACCGAAGATCACCGTGCCGAAGACCATCCCCGCCGGTGACCTCGGCGACCTGGCCCTGGTCAACGGCGCCACCACGACCAGCGTGGACACCCACGCGCTCGCCGGGACCGGAGTGCTCGGCGCCACCGCGGGCGCGCTCGGTCTGCTGGTGTGGCGGAGGAGGGACGCGCGCCGGTGATGGCGAAGGAACAGGCGCTCTACCCCAGCTGGTCCGGCCGAGGTGCTCGCACCAAGGCCGGTATCGGCCTGTTCGTCGTCGCCGCGGCCGCGGTGGCGATGGGGATCGCCGGACTGGACCTGCGGACCTCGGTCACCGGTGAGGCGGTCGACTCCGCGGAGCGGCCGCCGGTGCGGCTGCTGCCGGGGACGGACCTGAGCGACTCCACGACGAGCGTGCGCCGCTGGGGCCTGCCCGGCGGGGTGGTGAGCGCTCCGGCGCCGCCCGCGCCCGAGGCTCCGGCGCCGTCCGGGCAGAAGCCGGGCACGGTGCGGTTACCGGGCGGCGGCACGGCGACGTTGGTGCGCAAGGAGGTCGGGCCCGACGCGACCCTTCCGGTGCCCGAGGGCGTCCGGGAGGCGACGTGGTGGGGCGCGGGCCTCGGCGCGGCGAACGGGGCGATCCTGCTGGCCGGTCACGTGAACTTCCGCGGCGCGGTCGGGCCGTTCAACGAGCTGTGGAAGGCCGAGCCGGGTCAGGACGTCACGGTGTCGGACTCCGGCAGCAAGGTGTTCCGTTACAAGATCAGCGAGATCGTCACGCTGCACAAGAACGAGCTGCCCGACTCCGCGGAACGGCTGTTCTCCCAGCAGGGGCCGCACCGGCTGGTGCTGGTGACCTGCGGAGGGCGCTGGGTCGGCGGCGATCTCGGTTACAACGAGAACCGGATCGTCGTCGCAACACCCCAGGTGTGACGACGGGCCGGAGTCCACTGTGGACTCCGGCCCGCGTTCGCCCCGTCAGTTGCCGTCAGCGCGGTGGATCTCGCTCGGCGTCATCACGTAGAGCGAGCCGTCCGGTGCCGCCTCGACGGCGCGGGTCCGGCCGAGGCTGGTGTAGAGCTTCGAGCCCGCACCGCTGGTGGTCAGCTTGTACGTGCCGCCCTTGAGCGAGGCCATGTACAGGCTGCCCTTGAAGTACTCCAGCCCGCTCGGCGTCGCCGAGGAGGTCGCCCACGACTTCACCGGGTTGGTCATGCCCGCCGTGCTGCAACTGCCCTCGCAGGTCGGCCAGCCGTAGTTCTTCCCCGGCTCCACCTTGTTCAGCTCGTCGAGCTTGCTGGAGCCGATATCGCTGACGTAGAGCTGGTTCCCGACCCACGCCAGGCCCTGCACGTTGCGGAAACCCTTGGCGTAGACCACGGAGTCGGCCTTCGGGTTGCCCGGCGCGGGCTTGCCGTCCTTGGTCATCCGCAGCACCTTGCCGCCGAGTGACTTGTCGTTCTGGGAGTTGGAGCCCTTCTGGGCGTCACCGGTGCCCGCGTGCAGGTGGCCGTCCGGGCCGAACTCCAGCCTGCCGCCCTGGTGGTTCTCGGCGCCCCTGGGGATGCCGGTGAGGATCGGCTGCGGGGTCTGCCCCAGCTTGAGCTTGGCGATCCGGTTGTCGGAGGCGGCGGTGTAGTAGACGAACACGGTCTGGTCGGTGGCGTAGTCCGGCGACACCGCGATGCCGAGCAGTCCGCCCTCGTTGGACGTCGACACCCCCGGGATCTTCTGCACGTCGGTGACCTTGCCCGCCTTGTCTAGCTTGCGGATCTTCGCGGTGTTCTTCTCGGTGAACAGCGCGCTGC
Source organism: Allokutzneria sp. A3M-2-11 16 (assembly GCF_024213555.1). Taxonomy (GTDB): domain Bacteria; phylum Actinomycetota; class Actinomycetes; order Mycobacteriales; family Pseudonocardiaceae; genus Allokutzneria. Next base: position 1,109,765 of record NZ_JANAVO010000001.1, read on the forward strand.
CGTCCGGGAGGAAGTCCAGTGCCCACGCCTGGCTCAACCCGCTGACGATCTGCTTGATCGCTCTCGGTTCCACGTCCTCGGCGGCCGCGTGCCCCGCCGTGAGCGTTCCGAGCGCCACCAGGGCCGCCACCGAACCGACGACCACGCCGCGACGCGCCCCAATCTTCTGGTTCATTACCTCTCCTCGCTAGCCTCATCAGCCGCGCGGATTGCGCAGGGGACGGATTCAGGTACATAAACTTCAATACGAATCCGGTTAATCAGGGAAGCGCTTGCCGGATGCGCAGGTCAAGAGGTAAAGGTAGTTTCCGAAAGGTTCTTCCGGGGTCTGGCGTTCCACGCCCCGTCGAACTACGGTTGTGACGTCCACCATGTGAAGTTGATCGACGGGAGTGGTCAGTGGAGAACACCGAACACCTTGAGTGGGTCATGCCCGACTTCACCGAGTACGACACTCCGATGGAGGTCACCGCGTACGCGGCGCGTGCATGAGCGCTCTGGTGCGGTGATGGTCGAGCGCCGCGCGTGGCGACGGAGAACTGGCGGCGGTCTGGTCGCCACGCGCGGTTTTTATTCGGGCGGGGAGTTCGGTGGGCACTGGACTGTTGACAGAAGAAGAATTCGTAACCGCATTACGAGATCTGGCTCCGCATTACTGGGGATCACACCCGTTTCACCATCGTTTGCATTCGGGCGACCTGAGTCGGGACGAGTTGCGGCGGTGGGCGGCGAACCGTTGGTACTACCAGTGCATGCTGCCGCAGAAAGACGCCGCGATCATTTCCAACTGCCCGTTGCCCGAGGTCAGGCGCCTGTGGGTGGACCGCATCGTCTACCACGACGGCGTGGCGGACGGCGAGGGCGGCGCGGAGAAGTGGCTGCGGCTGTGCGAGGCGGTCGGGCTGAGCCGGGACGAGGTGCTGGACCAGCGGCACGTGCTGCCCGGGGTGCGCTTCGCCGTGGACGCCTACGTGGACTTCGCCAGGCACAAGCCCTGGGTCGAGGCGGTCGCCTCCGGGTTGACCGAGATGTTCTCCGGACACCTGATGCGGCGCCGGGTCACCGACATGCTGGCGAACTACGACTGGATCGACCGCGCGGACCTGGCGTACTTCACCACCCGGATCGACGCGGTCTCCGGTGAGGGCAAGCAGACCCTGGACCTGGTGGTGAAGCACAGCGTGACGCGCGAGCAGCAGGACCTCGCGATCAAGGCGCTGTCCTTCAAGTGCGATGTGCTGTGGAGCATCCTGGACGCGCTCGAACTCGCTGGGGCACAACGTGATCGGAGTTGAGCAGCGCCCTCGGCTGCGGCGCGGGGTCAGGCTGAGCTTCGACCGGGTGCGGCAGGCCCACGTGCTGCTGTTCCCGGAGGGCGTGGTCATGCCCAACGCGACCGCGGTGGCCGTGCTCGAACTCTGCGACGGCGAACGCACCGTCGCGGAGATCGTCACCGCGCTGTCCGGGACGTACTCCGGTGTTCGGGTCGAGGATGTGCAGAACGTGTTGGCGCGCTTCGTGGAACGACACGTGGTGGAGGTGCTCGGTGGCTGAGGTAGCCGCTCCGCTCGGCCTGCTCGCCGAGCTGACCCATCGCTGCCCGCTGCACTGCCCGTACTGCTCCAACCCGCTCGAACTCATCGCGCGCCAACAGGAACTCAGCACCGAGCAGTGGTGCTCCGTGCTCGACCAGGCCCGCGATCTCGGCGTGTTGCAGGTGCACCTGTCGGGCGGGGAACCGTTGGCGCGCAACGATCTTCCCGAGATCGTCAGCCACGCCAGGGGCCTCGGCTGCTACGTGAACCTGGTGACCTCGGGAGTCGGCCTGACCACACCGCGCCTGGCCGATCTCGTCGAGCGCGGCATCGACCACGTGCAGCTCTCGCTCCAAGGGGCGTCGGAGGCCGGCAACGACGCCATCGCGGGCGCGCGGGTGTTCAAGCACAAGCTCATCGCGGCCGAGGCGATCGCCGAAGTCGGCGTGCCGCTCACGGTGAACACCGTGCTGCACCGGCGAAACCACGGTGAGATCGCCGACCTGATCGCGACGGCGGAACGACTCGGGGCAGAACGGCTCGAACTCGCCAACACCCAGTACTACGGCTGGGCGCTGCGGAACCGGACGGCGTTGATGCCGACGCGGGAACAGCTCGACGCCGCGGAGCCGATCGTGCGCGAGGCGACCGAACGGCTCGCGGGCAAGATGCAGATCGTGTACGTGGTGGCCGACTACGCCGACGCGCATCCCAAGCCCTGCATGCACGGCTGGGGCGCGCGGCAGCTCACCGTCGCCCCGGACGGCACCGTGCTCCCCTGCCCCGCCGCCACCGCGATCACGACGCTCGAACTGTCCTCCGTCGTGGACACCCCGCTCGCCGAGATCTGGTACTCGTCCAGTTCCTTCAACGCTTTCCGCGGCACGGAGTGGATGAGCGAGCCCTGCCGGAGCTGCCCGCGCAAGGAGACCGACTTCGGCGGCTGCCGGTGCCAGGCGTTCCTGCTGACCGGCGATGCCGCCGCCACCGACCCGGTCTGCTCGCTCTCGCCGAACCGCGGCCTGGTCGATGAAATCCTTGCCCAACAACCGGTCGTGGATGTGGAACTCACGATGCGCGCGCCCGGGAGGGCCTGATGAAGGTGGTTCTGCTCGGAACGGCGGCGGGCGGCGGTTTCCCGCAGTGGAACTGCGCGTGCCGGATGTGCGCCGCGTGCCGTACCGGGGAAGTCACCACGCGCACCCAGGACTGCATCGCCGTGAGCCCGACCGGGCGCGGATGGTTCCTGGTCAACGCCTCCCCCGACATCCGAGCGCAGATCGTGTCCACGCCGGAGTTCACGCCCAGTCCCGGCCCGCGCGACACCCCGCTGAGCGGAGTCCTGCTCACCGACGCGGAGCTGGACCACGCGCTCGGCCTGGTGATGCTGCGCGAAGGCGGAGGGCTGCGCGTGTGGGCGCCGCCCGCAGTCGCACACGCGCTGGAGCACGACTTCGGCGTGCGCGGAGTGGTGGCGCGATACCGGCAGTGGGACTGGGAGATCGCCGAGCCCGGCACGGAGTTCGAGGTCGTCGAGCCCGGCGGCGAGCGCCTGCTGGTGACCGCGATCCCGGTGAGCGGCAAGCGCCCGCGCTACGCGACCGAGTCCGCCGCCGAGGGGCCCTGGGTGTGCGCGTACCGGATCAGCGACCCGGCGACCGGCGGAACGCTGCTCTACGCGCCCTGCCTGGCGGCCTGGCCCGAGGGATTCGACGAACTGGTGGCAGGCGTGGACTGCGTCGTCCTGGACGGCACCTTCCACTCTGCGGAGGAGATGCCCGGTGCGACAGGGAGCGCGGTCGGCGGCGGGGAGCAGAAGTCCATGGGGCACATCCCGATCGGCGGTCCAGGCGGCAGTCTGGAGCTGCTGCGCGCCCATCCCCGGGTGCGACGGATCTACACGCACCTGAACAACACGAATCCGGTGCTGGACAAGGGTTCCCCGGAGCACGCGGAGCTGGCCGCGGCGGGCGTCGAGGTCCCGCCGGACGGGACCACCTTCGAACTCTGAGCGCAGTGATCGAGATCACCCGGTCGGCCCAGTGCGACACGGTTCGACGTCGCCCGAACCCGCCGAGCCGCCCGCCTCGCGAACCGGGCTCACGATCCGTGTTCGGTGCGCACGAACGAGTGCGCTACCAAGATCAACTAAGCGCACTGGATGCTACGTGCAGTGACCCCTGAAACGCGGCGCTGACCAGCGACGGAAGGGTTCTGCTAGGGTTCTGGACGATCTTGGTCCGCGTGTTCGGGCCAGCGTCTCCATGGTGCCCCCGATCGGATTCGAACCGACACTCTGACCCTTTTAAGGGGCCTGCCTCTACCGATTGGGCTACGGGGGCAGCGGGCAGCCTAAGCCGTCGACCCCGCTTTGCGGGAGCCGTACGTGACAAGTCGCCCATGAGGCCCAATTTCTGTAACGCGCCCGACCCGCCATCCGGCGGTAGGTGCGATCAGCGCGCGCCCCTGGCCGCCCCGAGTTCGGCGAACCGCGTCGCGACCCACTCGTGCACCGCCTCGGACACGTCCGGGCTGCCCGCCCGGTGCTCGAACCAGCGCCAGTCGCAGCTGACGTTGACCTCCAGGAAGACGTGCTCCGAACCGGTCACCAGCAGGTCGAACGCCGCCACCTGGACCCGCCAGTGCCGCGCGAGCGCGAGCAGCCGCTGCGCCAGCGTGTCCGGGATCTCCGCCCTGGTCACCGTCACCGCGTCCGGGTCGACCCAGAGCTGCGCCGGGTCGAGCTTGTCCACCCGGTAGGCGATCAGCTTCTCGCCCACCACGAAGACCCGCAGCTCGCCCTCGGCGGAGACGTACTGCTGCACGATCACCGGAGCCGATTCGGGGACGTCGCCCGCCCTGCTGGTGTCCAGCGGGCGCGGGAAGAGGCCGTGCAGCGCGCCGGGCCGCGGTTCGAGCAGGTGGTGCCCCGCGGTCTTGACGATGCACTGGCCGCCGCCGGGCCTGCTCCGGCCGGGCTGGGTGGTCACGGCGGTCCTCGGCACGCGTAAGCCGAAGGACTGCGCGTCGGTGAGCTGGGTCAGCCGGTCCAGGTGGCAGGTCGCCCGCGTCGGGTTGACGTGCTCCCAGTCGGTCCGGCCGGAGAGCCAGTTGGCCACCGAGCGCCACTGGTCCACCGAGTACGACCCGTTGATCGTGCGCGGGTCGACCGGGACGGCCGTCAGGTCGAAGTGCCTGCGCCACACCAGCATCGGCCGCAGCAGCCGCTGGTCGAGCTCGACCAGCGGGGCGTCGGTGTAGACGGTCATGGCGAGGTTGAGGCAGCGGTCGGCGTCGATGCGGGCCATCCGGATACCGCGTTCGGCCAGTGCCAGGGAGAGCTCGTTCATCTCCATGTCGGCCGCCCTGGCGAGCACCAGGACGCACGGCACCGGGTCGCCGTCGTCGTCGACGAGGCCCATCTCGTGCACCCGCTCCTGGAAGTCCAGGCAGGTGCTGGGAGATCGGTAGTAGTAGTCCTGGCCCTGCAGCAGCAGCGGAGCGGGCCGGGGAGAGGTGGTGGCGGGGGCGACCGGTTCGGCGACCGGCTGGTGGGGTGGGAACAGGGCGCCCTCCTGCTCCCACCCGACACTCGACATCTCTAGTCGTCCTTCTTGCGGAAGACCTTCCGCGCCTTGGCGTACTCCGAGGCGTAGTCGGCGAGCGCGCTGTCGTCGGCTCTGCCCTGGCGGACCAGGGCGGCCAACTCCTTGATCGACATAGCGGTCACCTCTTCTCCGGTGTGATGCCTCACACGTTCAGGTGATGCACCTCGCGTAGTCTCGGTTTCAACCTAACGCAATGTCAAGGCAACCTTAAATTACCGTCCACTGTCCGGGCTGTCGATGCGAGCCGTCCGGACCAACGTGACGGCGGATGCCGCACAAGATCGCTACCACGCCGTACCCAGCACTGTAGTCAGCTCCTAGCTGCGCGAACAAAATCCGCCTTGGGGTCGTTGATCTGCCCCAGGGAGACCACCTCGCGCCGGAACAGCAGGGCCAGGGTCCAGTCCATAACGATTCGGAACTTGCGGTTGAAGGTGGGCATCCGGCTCATGTGGTAGGTCCGGTGGATGAACCAGGCCGGGAAACCCTTGACCCGCACGCCGAACAGCTCGGCGACACCGCGGTAGAGACCGAGGCTGGCCACCGACCCGACGTGCTTGTGCCGGTAGGGCTTCGGCTGCTTCCCGCGCAGCACCGCGACGATGTTGTCGGCCATCTGCCGCGCCTGCCGCACCGCGTGCTGGGCGGACGGGCTGCAGGTCGCCTGCGGGTCCTGCTCGATCTTGGCGAGGTCCGGGACGGCGGAGCAGTCCCCGGCCGACCACGCGTCGCGCAGCCCCTCGATCTGGGTAGTGGAGGTGCAGCGCACCCGGCCCCGCGAATCCCTCGGCAGGTCGGTGTTCTCCAGCACCGGGTTGGCCTTCACCCCGGCGGTCCAGATGATCGTCTCCGAGTCGAACTCGGTGCCGTCGTCGAGCACCACGTGGCCGTCGACCATGCTCTTCACCCGGGTGTCCAGGTAGACCTGGATCCCGCGCTCCTGGAGCCGCTCCACGGTGTAGACGCCCATCCTGGGGCTGACCTCGGGCATGACCCGGCCGGTCGCCTCGACCAGCACCCAGCGCATGTCCTGCGGCTTGATGTTCTCGTAGTAGCGGGTCGCGTAGCGCGACATGTCCTCCAGCTCGGCCAGCGCCTCGATGCCCGCGTACCCGCCGCCGATGACCACGAAGGTCAGCAGCTTGCGGCGCAGCTCCGGGTCGACGGTGGTCGCGGCGAGGTCCATCCGCGAGAGCACGTGGTTGCGCAGCAGGATCGCCTCGCCCACGGTCTTGAAGCCGATGCCCCGCTCGGCCAGCCCGGGGATCGGCAGCGTCCTGGCGACCGAGCCGAGCGCGGAGACGAGCACGTCGTAGCCCAGCTCCTCGACGTGGCCGTCCGGCAGCTCGACGGTGGCCGTCTTGTCAGCGTGGCTGATCTTGGTGACCCGGCCGGTCAGCACGTGGCAGCGCTTGAGCGCCTTGCGCAGCGGGACCACGACGTGCCGGGGCTCGATGGAACCAGCGGCCGCCTCGGGGAGGAAGGGCTGGTAGGTCATGTGCGGCTGCGGGTCGACCACGGTGACCGAGGCTTCCCCGGCTTTCAGCTTGGACTGCAGCCGCAGCGCGGTGTACATGCCGACGTAACCGCCGCCGACGACCAGAATGCGAGTGGGTTGAGACCTCACAGCAGCCATACACAAATGGTCGCACCCGTGCACCGCCAACGCTGAACAAATCGCACGTGTTCTGCCCCTCAGGGCGAGGCGAACCCGCAGGTCGCCCTGCGAACGTGGCCAGCGGCACACGCCCACGTGGACCTGTCAACTGAATCGGTCCACCGCCCCGTGATCACTTCGCCACCCCGCGTCACCGCACGCTCGCAGCAGTTCGTCGATGAGCAGCGTCGTGGAAACAGCGATCCTCTCCTCGTCGTCGAGGCCCGAGACCGCGGAGGCGGCCGCCGACGCGATCGGCCCGTTCGCGTCTCTGCCGTGCTCGGCCAGGGCGTTCAACGCCGATGTCGTGACCTGACCCGCGAGCCGGTCCGACGCCAGCATCCGCAACCGACCGGCGACCTCGTTCATGTCGATCACCTGGAGGAGCCGCAGCACGTCGAGTCCGTCCTTGGGCTTCTGCCGATGCGGTGTCGCTCGACGCTCCTCGAGCTTCACGATCTTCGCCACCAGCAGCGCCGCCGGACCGGCCACCCGAAGCCGAGCGCGCCGAGGATCGTCCGGGTCCAACGCGGCGATCCCATGCCACGCGCTGTCGACGAGTGCGGGCTCCAGGCCGAGCGTTCGACGGGCGACCCTGTTGCCGTGCACCGCCAGCCGAGCGCCCCGCCTGCCCCCGGACCCGCTCAGCGCCTCCGGAACCTTGATGTCGATGGGGATGCCGCTTCGGCCGCACCAGGTGCCCGGATTGGCGCCCGGGATGAAACCCGCCGCGTTGAGGGCGTCGGCGAGCAAGGGCTCGTCGCACAGGAGATCCGGGGCCAGCGCGACGTCCGCGTCGGTCGTCGTGGGCGCGACCGCGAGATCACTGCCCCCGGTGTGGAAGTAGACGGCCTGCGCCCCGACGAGGACGACGGCGTCCAGGTGAGCCGACAGAGCATCAAGCGCGTCCAGCAGAACGGCGCGAGCCTCGATGTACTCGCGCGGCGGTTCGAGGTGGGTCACAAAGTCCATCCGGGGTCGTCAGTGGCCAGAACGTCCATGAGCTGTTCCGCTTCCTCGCTCGATCGCCCTGGTCCGGTCAGGAGATCTGCCACGACCTGACAGGCGGGCGCACACCGCAACCGATCACGGGTCTGGGCGCCTTCCAGGACCACCGCGTTGAAGGGGCGGACGAGCAGCACGTTCGCCCCACGCTCCGTGGCCCTCAGACCAAGGTCTCGTTCCAGCACGCCCGGTGCGCGGGTGTAGACCGTCAGCACCGTCAACGGGACGACGGAAAGCGCCGCTGGTGGCAAGTACGCCCGTGCCGCCGCGGAACCGGTCAGCACGTGGTCGTCGCCGAGGTCTCGAAGCTCGCTGAGAGCGTGGTCGACTCCCCGCGGATCGATCATGCGCACGATCTCGTGCGAGGTCATCAGGCCGTAGTCCTGAACCCACCGTCGAACCAGGGACTTCTTGCGCACCAACTCGACCTCACCGGCGTCAGTCCGGTTGACGAGCCCTTCGCGGTCCAGCAGCTCCAGCACGCGCGCGCTCGTCCCCGCCCCGACGCCGACATCGGCGGCCAGCGCCCGCACTCCGACCGGCCCCCGGGCGCCCAGAAGACCACGCACCACGCGGGCGGCACCCGGACCGCGCAAGGACTTCAGCCGACGGTCGGCCGGGTCCGTGAACGGGGCACGGTCGGCGCCCTGCCGGTCGATGAAGACGCTCGGCCGGTCCAGGCGCAGCCGGAGGTTGCCGGTCTGGTCGAACCAGCCGAGACCGGCCTCGGCGAGTCGTTCCCGTGCCAGGGGGGACGCGAACGACGTGATGATCATGACCGCGTCGGCTGCGAAGAGGGACTTCCACCGCTGAGCCTGTGCCTGAATGTGCGGCACGGCTCTCGGCTCCAGCTTGCGGCTCACCTCGGCCACGATCACCGCCGTCGAACCGTCCGGCGAGCTGAGGCGCAGGAGCGCGTCAACTTCCGTCCCACCGCTCCGGCGCTCCGGCTCGGCCATCAAGGACCAGTCGGGCGGAAGCGCTCGTTCGAGGGACGCCATCAGCTCTTGCGCACGCCCTGACAAGGGCGTTCCGCAAATCCTGCCGTTCCGCGTCACGTGGAACAGCTTAATTTGCGGAACGGGTTCGCGCCAGCCGACGTTCAGGTGAGGCCCGCGGAGTGCTTCGCGGCGGTGAGGACGGCTTCGACCATCGCGGGGGTCAGGCGGCCGGACATGGTGTTGCGCTGGCTGACGTGGTAGCAGCCGAACAGGGTCAGCGGAGGGCCGTCGTTGGTGGCGGGGAGGTCGACGCGGACGCCGTGGCCGAACTTGGGGCGGGGCACGGGCACGGCCCACGAGGAGGACGCCAGGACCGGCAGCAGCGCCTGCCAGCCGAACGCGCCGAGGACGACCACGGCGCGCAGCGTCGGGCGGAGCAGGCGCAGTTCGGCGCTGAGCCAGCGGCGGCAGGTGTCGCGCTCCTGCGGCGTGGGCTTGTTCTCCGGTGGCGCGCAGCGGACGGGGGCGGTGATGCGCGTGCCGATGAGGCGGAGGCGGTCGTCGCGGAGTCTCGAGGAAGGGTGGACGGCCTCGGCCTGCGTGGCGAGCCCGACGGCGTGCATGGCCGCGAAGAGCACGTCACCGGAGCGGTCGCCGGTGAACATGCGGCCGGTCCGGTTCGCGCCGTGAGCGGCCGGGGCGAGGCCGACGATCCCCAGCGCGGCGTCCGCCGGGCCGAAGCCGGGGACGGGACGGCCCCAGTACTCGTGGTCGCGGAAGGCGGCGCGTTTGACGGCGGCGACCTCTTCGCGCCAGGCGACCAGGCGGGGGCAGGCGCGGCAGGTGATCACCGACGCGTCGAGGGCTTCGAGGTCCACGCCGAACAGGGTGCCCCAGGTAACGGATGGACAAAGCAGTTGTGGACCTCAACTAACAATCACGGCGATGCGAGCTAAGGTCGCGTCATGCCAGCGAAAGACGCCAAGGAGCCGGAGGCTGCCAGCGACAAGGAGCTCGACACCGAGACCCCGTCTCGGCCGGACGAGCCCATCGACGATCTGGTGACCACGCGGCACGCCCTGACCATCAAGCGCCGCAAGCTGAACTACACCGCCACCGCGGGGCGCGTCGTCCTCCGCAGGGAGGTGCACACCGACGGCACCTTCGACGGCCACAAGCCCAAGGCCGAGGTCTTCTTCACCTCCTACACCGTGGACGGGGGCTCGGCCGACCGGCCGGTGACGTTCGCGTTCAACGGCGGTCCGGGCTCTTCGAGCGTCTGGCTGCACATGGGCGTGCTCGGCCCCAAGCGCGTGCTGAGCGGCGACGCGGGCGAGCTGACCCCGCCGCCGTACGGCCTCACCGACAACCTCGAAACCCTGTTGGCGCACAGCGATCTGGTGTTCATCGACCCGGTGTCCACGGGCTACTCGCGCGCGGCGACCGGTGAGAAGCCAGGAGACCACCACGGCTACACCGGCGACCTGGAGACGGTCGCCGAGGTGATCCGCCTGTGGACCTCGCGCAACGGCCGGTGGATGTCGCCGAAGTTCCTCGCGGGCGAGTCCTACGGCACCCTGCGCGCGGCGGGGCTCGCGGAGTACCTGCAAACGCGATTCGGCATGTACCTCAACGGGCTCATGCTGATTTCGAGCGTGCTGGACATGGGCTCGATCCGGTTCACCCCCGGCAACGACCAGCCCCACGCGCTGTTCCTGCCGACGTACGCGGCGATCGCGCACTACCACGGCCTGCACGGCGATCGGCCGCTGGCGGACGTGCTCGCCGAAGCGGAGGAGTACGCCGCGCGCGACTTCCTGTGGGCGCTCGGCCGCGGAGCGCGACTGACCGCGGAGGAGCGCGCCGAGGCCGTACAGAAGGTCGCGTCGCTGACCGGCCTCTCCACCGACTACGTGGACCGCGTTAACCTGCGCATCGAGCACGTTCGCTTCTACACGGAACTGCTGCGCTCGCGCGGGCTCGTCGTCGGCAGGCTGGACGGTCGGTTCACCGGCTGGGAACGCGACGGCGGGGTGGAGACCTTCGACCACGACCCGTCGATGACGGCGATCACGGGTCCCTACGCGGCGGCGCTGAACCACTACGTGCGCACAGAACTCGGCTACTCCAACGACCTGCCCTACGAGATCCTTTCGCGGCGGGTGCACCCCTGGTCCTACAAGGAGTTCGAGAACCGCCACGTCACCGTCACGGGAAAGCTGGCGGAAGCCATGCGCGCCAACCCTTTCCTCAAGGTTCACGTGGCTTCGGGCTACCACGACGGCGCGACGCCGTACTTCGCGGCGGAGCAGGTTTTCGCGCAGCTCCAGATTCCCGAGGAGCTGCGCGAAAACATCGAGGTGAAGTACTACGAGGCCGGACATATGATGTACGTCCACGAGCCCTCGCGCATCCAGCAGTCGAAGGACCTGGCCGCCTTCGTGAAGGCCGCCTCGAACCGCTAGCGGCGCTTCCCCGCCATTCCCGTCAGGAGATGGGGATGGCGGGAAGCCCGACCTCGGCGCGGACCGCGGCGACGAAGTCGCGTTCCGCGGCCCAGAGGGCTTCGAACAGCTCGTGCGGAACTTCGCCGACCCCGTGGGTGGCGCGCGCGGCGGCGATGCCACGAGCCTTGCGTACCAAGGCATTGAGCTTCGCCACCGTATCGGCGGACTCCGAGACCAGTCGCACCCTGGTCTTGGTCGCTTCGAGCTTTTCCTTGTAGGGACTGCCTTTCTCGTCGAAGAACGGCATCAGTTCACCGGTGAGCTTCGGGTGCGGAGCAGTGGTGATCGTGATGCCCGGTTCGAGGGTGAACGCGATGAACTCCCTCAGCGCGGTGAGGAAGTCGCCGCACGCGGTCAAGCGGATGTCCCGCCACTCGCGGGCGTGGTCGCGGCGGTGCAGGCGTTCCTGGTTGCGGATGGACAGCCAGCCTCCGAGCAGGACGCCGAGCAGCGTGACCAGCGCGGTGATCGCCGTGGCGAGCGGGTTCGCCATCACCGGTCAGGAGTCCGCGAGCGAGAGCGCGATCCCGTCGAGGATGTCGTGCTCGCTGGCGATCATCTCGGTGATGCCCGCGCGCTTGGCGAACTGGTCCGCGAGGGAGCGCAGCACGAGCGCGCCGCCATTGATCACGTCGACCCGTCCCGGGTGCATCGGCCCCAGCGCCGCGCGCTCGTCGTGGGTCATGGTCAGCAGGCGGTCCGACACCTGGTGCACGGTGTCCAACGACATGCGGTGGAGGTGCACGCGGTCGGAGTCGTACTCCGGCAGGTCCTGCGCCACGGCGGCGATCGTGGTGATCGTGCCCGCGACACCCACCCAGGTGCGGGCCTCGCGCACGTCCACGGCCTCGAACGCCTCGGCCAGGATCTCGGCGACCACCCGCTCCGCCTCCGCGCGCTGCTCGGCGGCAGGCGGGTCGTCGTGCAGGCACCGCTCGGTGATCCGGACGCAGCCCACGTCCACGGAGCGGGCGGCGGTGATCTCCGCGCGCACCCCGTCCCAGGTGCCGACGACGACCTCGGTGGAGCCGCCGCCGATGTCGGTCACCACGAACGGCCCGTCCTCCGGTTCGAGGTCGCCGACCGCGCCGGTGAACGACAGCCGGGCCTCCTCGTCACCGCTGATCACCTCGGCCTCCGCGCCGAGGGTGGCGCGCACCATGCCGAAGAAGTCCTCCCGGTTGCCCGCGTCCCTGGTCGCCGAGGTCGCGGTCATCCGCACCCGCTCGGCGCCCTTGCGGCGCAGCACGGCGGTGTAGTCGGCCAGCGCGGCGCGCGTGCGCTCGATCGCCTCGGGCGCGAGCTGCCCGGTCGCGTCGACGCCCTGGCCCAGCCGGACGATCCGCATCTCGCGGTGCACGTCGCGCAGCCAGCGGCTGCCGTCCTCGCGCACGGTCACATCGGCGACGAGCAGCCGGATCGAGTTGGTTCCACAGTCGATCGCTGCGACCCGTGGCATGCCAGACCTCCTACGCTGGGCGGACTCCCGGCCCCACCGTAGCGGCAGCGGCTCAGCGCGGCGTCGAGGTCTTCGCGGGCCCGGGCTCGGCCTTCGAGGTCGGCGGAGCCGGGGTGACGCAGGTGCTGGTGGTCGGCGTCGGCGTCGAGGTGGTGGGCTTCGGCGGCGTCGTGGTCGTCGTGCTCGTCGGCGTGGTCGTCGTCGTGCACGGCGGCGTCGTGGTGGTCGGCCGCGTCGAGGGCGAGGTCGTGATCGGCTTCGCCGAGGTGGTCGTCCACGGGGTGGTCGACGTCGGCGTGGTCGTGGACGGCTGCTGCGTGGTCGGGTCCGGGTTCGGCGGCGGCACGTTGGGGTCCGGCACCGGCGTGGGCTGCGGAACGGGGTTCGGCACCGGCGGCGCGCCCTGCGCCAGCACGTCCGGCGGAATCGGGTTGGTGGGCAACGGGTTCACGCCGGTCGCGTACGCCGCCGCCCACAGCAGCACCTTCTGCACGTAGACGTTGGAGTGGTTGTAGCGGAACACCGCCTGCACGAGCTGGGACGGGTCGAGCAGGTTCAGCCCGCCCGCGCAGAGGTACTTGCCACTGGCCAGCGCGGCGTCGTAGACGTTGTGCGGGTTGGTGACCCCGTCGTTGTCGCCGTCCGCGGCGTAGAGGGCCCAGGTGCTGGGGATGAACTGCATCGGGCCGACCGCGCGGTCCCAGACGGTGTCCCCGTCGAGCCTGCCGCCGTCGGTGTCGGCGATCGCCGCCATGCCAGGGGCGCCGTTGAGCACGGGGCCGAGGATGCGGCCGATGGTGTTGCCGCGCATGTCCACCGAGGAGTTCGCGTGCCTGGACTCGATGCGCCCGATGCCCGCCAGGACCGACCAGTGCAGCCCGCAGCCGGGCGTCGTGCCCTGGAGCGTGCGGTCGGCGCGCATGTAGGCGTCGAGCACCGTGCCGGGGATGCCGAGCGTGCCGCCACCGGGTAACTCGGCGAACGGGTCGTCGCTGAGCTGGCCGGGATCGCGGAGCGCGTCGAGCAGCGTCGGGCTGATGGAGTCGTTCTGCGCGAGGTGGCCGCCCGCGCCGATGTCACCGGGGTAACCGCGGAGCTTGGTGAGGAGGTCGCCGAAGGCGTAGGCGGAGTCCTGGTCCCCCGCCCCCGTGCCCGGGAGCGTGCTGAGCCCGGCGACTCCGGCGAGCGCCGGTGGGATGACGAGGGCGGCCGTCGCGGTCGCGGCTGCCGCCATGCGCCTGGCCTTGTTCTGCAGCACGCGGCGCCTGCGGGCCCTGCGGAGCGCGGTCCGGCCGAGCGGCGCGTTGGAGGCTTCCACCAAGCACCCTCTCCTCAAGGTCGTCACGTACCCGCGGGCCCACCGTACCTACAAGTAGGTCGGTTGTTGAGGTGTCTTCGTTATCTCGTCGGCGATTTCCCACCGATGTATCAATTCACTTAACAACTCCTTTACCGGGTGCCGTATACCGGTCACTCGGTGTGCTCTTCTCCTCGCAGGACAACGAGGTTACTGTCCGGTACATGCCGCAAGGGGACTTCGTCACACACCGGGTCACCAACCAGCCGCCCGCGCTCGCCGACTTCGACGCCTCGGCCTGCGACCCCGCGCTGACCAGCGCGATCACCGATGCGGAGCTGCTGGAACGGCTGCACGGGATCGGCCGCCTCACCGGATCGGCGCAGGCGCGCGAGCACGGGAGGCTCGCCAACGAGAACCCGCCCGTCCTGCGCACCCACGACCGTTGGGGCAATCGCGTGGACGAGGTGGAGTTCCATCCTTCGTGGCACTGGCTGATGGGCCATGCGGTCGAAATGGGATTGCACGCGGCGCCGTGGTCCCCGGACGCGGGCCCCGGCGCGCACCTCGCCCGTGCGGCGGGCTTCTACCTGTGGAGCCAGGCCGAGTCCGGCCACGGCTGCCCCATCTCGATGACCTACGCGTCGATCCCCGCGCTGCGCCACTCCCCCGAGCTCGCGGAGCGCTTCGAGCCCGGGCTGCGCTCGCGCACCTACGACTTCGGCCTCCGCCCGCCCGAGGCGAAGGCGGGGCTGCTGGCGGGCATGTCGATGACGGAGAAGCAGGGCGGCAGCGACGTCCGCGCGAACACGACGACGGCGAAGCCGCTGGCCGACGGCAGCTACGAGCTGGTCGGGCACAAGTGGTTCACCTCGGCGCCGATGAACGACCTGTTCCTGACTCTCGCGCAGGCACCGGGCGGGCTGACCTGCTTCGTGCTGCCGCGCGTGCTCCCGGACGGCTCGCGCAACCCGATTCGCTTGCAGCGCTTGAAGGACAAGCTCGGCAACAAGTCGAACGCGTCGTCGGAGATCGAGTACGCGGGCGCGCTCGGATGGCGCGTCGGCGAGGAGGGGCGCGGGGTCCCGACGATCATCGAGATGGTGTCGATGACGCGGCTGGACTGCGTGATCGGTTCGGCGTCGACGGTGCGCGCGGCGCTGACCGAGGCCGCGCACCACGTGGCGCACCGCTCCGCGTTCGGTTCCCGGCTGGCCGACACACCGCTCATGTCGGCGGTGGTGGCCGATCTGGCGCTGGAGTCCGAGGCGGCGACCCGGATCGCGATGCGCCTCGCCCGCGCGGTGGACGCCGGAGAGCGGTCGCTGCTGCGGCTGGCGCTCCCGGTCTCGAAGTACTACGTGTGCAAGCGCTGCCCGGTCGCGGTGGCGGAAGCCCTGGAATGCTTGGGCGGCAACGGTTATGTCGAGGACTCCGGGTTGCCGCGGCTCTACCGGGACGCGCCGCTGAACTCGATCTGGGAGGGCTCGGGCAACGTCACCGCACTGGATGCCTTGCGCGCCATGGCCAAAGAACCGTCCACAGTGGACGCATTGCTCACCGAGATCGACCTGGCCGCCAGGGTCGACGCGCGACTGGACGCGGGCGTCGCCGACCTCCGCAAGGAACTGGCCGACCCGCATCCCGCCCGCGCGAGGCGGTTGGCCGAGCTCGCCGCCCTGTGCCTCCAAGGCTCCCTGCTCCTCCGCGAAGCCCCGACCGAGGTGTCCGACGCCTTCCTGGCCACCCGCTTCGGCCCGGAAACCACGCGCACCTTCGGCACGCTCCCGCGCGGCCTCGACACCACCGCGCTCGTCACCCGGGTCACCCCCTCCTGCTGAGGCGGTTGGGGCGTCTTCAAGTACCGCCAACCCCCTCCCCAGCGGTCGCTAACCGCAGCTAACCCCCGAGGGAGCCAAGGGGGTTAGCTGCGGTTTTCGGTGATCGTTTGGGGGGTTCGGGGTACTTGAAGACGGGGGAACCCGCGCTGGGTCAGGAGGGTGGGGAGTGGCGTTGGGCGCAGGGGCCGGGTTTCCACCACTCGCCCGCGGCTTCGATGGACTCGTCGCCGAAGGGGTTCACGCCTGGGCCCGCGGCCAGCGCGTGGGCTACGTGGACGTGAAGGCACTTGACGCGGTCGGGCATGCCGCCTGCGCTGACCTTGGTGCCCAGGGACTCGATCGCGTCGCGTTCGGCCAGGTAGGACTCGTGTGCCTTGCGGTACTGCTCGGCCAGGGCCGGGTCCTGGGCCAGGCGCTCGGTCATCTCCTGCATCACGCCGGACGCCTCCTGCGTGCCCAGGCGGGAGGACAGCCGAGCGCAGGTCAGGTAGTACATCGTCGGGAACGGCGTCCCGTCCTCCAGGCGCGGGTTGGTCTGCACCACGGCCGGGTCACCGCACGGACAGCGGTAAGCCACGGCACGAACTCCGCGCGGGGTCCTGCCGAGCTGCGCGGTGATCGCGTCCCGGTCTGCCTGGCTGGCGGGCTCGTGCCCGGCTCCGGACGTCACTGCGGTCAGCCTCCGACGATCGTTTCCCACAGGCGCTCGAACCACGTCTTGTTCGGGGCCACCTGCTTGGTGTTGTCCTGTTCCTGCGGCGCCGCCGGGGTCGGCAGCTCCACCACGTACGGGGTCTCCCCCGGGTTGACGTACTTCAGCCGCCGCCGCGCCTCGGCCTCCACCTGGGCGGGGTCGAGCAGCTGGGCCTTGCGCTCCTCCAGCCTGCGCACCTCGGCGGCGTTCTGCTGCTGGAGCAGGGTTTCCTGGCGGATCTCCGAGCGCTGGCTGATGTAGGTCCGCAACGGCACCGCGACCGACAGCACCAGCGCGCAGACCACCAGCGCCAGCATCGCGGCCCGGCGGGTGGACGAGAGCTGGAAGGCCCCCGCCGCCTTCGGCGCCATCCTCGGCCTGCGCGGCTGCGGGGTGCGGCGGGGCGGTCCGCCGCGATGGGGTGAGCCCGGCTGCTGCTCACGCGCGTGCGGCCGACCCGCGCGTTCGCCCCGCTCGCTGCGATCACTGCGATCGCTGCGATCTCCTCGAATGCCGGTCCAGCCGCTCAGCCTGCGCTGGGCGCGCTCCGGTCGACGCGCCGCCGCGGCTTCGGTCCGGCGGCGGCGGCGCTCCCGATCCTGATCGCGCCCAGCCATGGCTCATCAGCCCCCGTTGGCCGGGGAGTAGCGCGGGAAGGCCAGATCGCCCGCGTAGCGCGCCGCGTCGCCGAGGGCCTCCTCGATCCGCAGCAGCTGGTTGTACTTCGCGACCCGCTCGCTGCGGGCGGGGGCACCGGTCTTGATCTGCCCGGAGCTCGTCGCCACGGCCAGGTCGGCGATGGTGGTGTCCTCGGTCTCGCCGGAGCGGTGGCTCATCATGCAGCGGTAACCGCAGCTCTGCGCCAGGGTGACCGCGTCCAGGGTCTCCGAGAGCGTGCCGATCTGGTTGACCTTCACCAGCAGCGCGTTGGCGGCGCGGCGGGAGATGCCCTCCTCCAGGCGCTCGGAGTTGGTGACGAACAGGTCGTCGCCGACGAGCTGCACGCGCTCGCCCAGCTCGCTGGTCATCCGCACCCAGCCGTCCCAGTCGTCCTCGCTCAGCGGGTCCTCGATGGAGACCATCGGGTACGCCTTGACCAGCTCCTCGTAGTACGCGGTCATCTGCTCGGCGCTGCGCTTGGAGCCCTCGAAGTGGTAGGCGCCGTCGCGGTAGAACTCGGTGGCGGCCACGTCGAGCGCGAGCACGATGTCGCGGCCGAGCCGGTAGCCCGCCTTGTCAACGGCGGAGGCGATCAGGTCCAGCGCGTCGCGGTTGCTGGGCAGGTCGGGCGCGAAACCGCCCTCGTCGCCGAGCCCGGTGTTCAGCCCCTTCGCCTTGAGCACCGACTTCAGCGAGTGGTAGACCTCGGCACCCCAGCGGACGGCCTCGCGGAAGGACTCCGCGCCGATCGGGGCGATCATGAACTCCTGGATGTCGACGCCGCTGTCCGCGTGCGCGCCACCGTTGATGATGTTCATCATCGGCACCGGGAGCACGTGCGCGTTCGGGCCGCCGACGTAGCGGAACAGCTCGAGACCGCTGCTCTCCGCCGCCGCCTTGGCCACTGCGAGCGAGACGCCGAGGATGGCGTTGGCACCGAGGCGGGACTTGTCCGGGGTGCCGTCCAGGTCAACCAGCTTCTGGTCAACGACGCGCTGCTCGATGGCCTCGATGCCGGTGAGCGCGGGGGCGATCTCGTCGAGGACCGCGGTCACGGCCTTCTCGACGCCCTTGCCGAGGTAACGGCCCTTGTCGCCGTCACGGAGCTCGACCGCCTCGTGCTCACCGGTCGACGCCCCGGAAGGCACGGCGGCGCGCCCCAGGGTTCCGTCGTCCAGCAGCACCTCCACCTCGACAGTGGGGTTTCCGCGCGAATCCAGGATCTCGCGGGCGCCTACCTGCTCGATGACCGCCACGTGCGCTCCCTCTTTACCAGCGTGTTGGGGACCCGACAGGCGCCGAGCCTAGTCGTGCCGAGCGAGCACGTCGCGGACCACCTCCGCGGCAACGGCGCCGAGCCCGGCCGGAGCCCCCCTACGCGCCCTGACCCGCAGCGGAGCGGGCCGCAACGTGGGAAGTCCTACATATTCGGCCAGCCCCTCCGGGCGGCGCGCGGTGACCGGGAGCAGCGTGACGCCGAGCCCGCCCCGGGCCGCGGCGAGCACTCCGGAGAGGTCCTGCGCCTCACACGCGAGCCGGTGCGGGATGCGCTCCTCGTTGAGCGCCGCGAGCGCGGTCCGCCGCACCACGCAGGGCTCGGCGTAGACGACGAGGGGCAGCGGGTCGCTCGGCACGAACTTCGGCGCCGCGAACCAGGTGAGCCGCATCGTGCCCGCCGCGCGGCTGCGCCCGCCGGAGGGCCCGCCGAGCAGCAGCGCGAGATCGACGTCACCGTGCTCGACCGCCTCGGCCAGCCGCGCGGAGCGGTCCAGGCGGAAGCGGATCTCGCGTTGTGGGAACGCATCGCGCAGGGCGACGGCCAGTTCCGGCAGGAGCTGGTCGGCCGCGTGCTCGCTGGAGCCGATGACCAGCGCGGCGTCGTGGTCGAGCCCGAGCCTGCGCAGCGCCTGGTCGTGCGCGGCGAGGATCGACCTGGCTTCGCCGAGGAGCCGTTCGCCGCGTTCGGTGAAGCGGCTCTGGCGGCCGTCGCGTTCGAGCAGGTCCGCGCCGACGAGCTTGGCCAGCCGCGCGATGTGCTGGCTGACCGCGGACTGCGTCAGGTGCAACGCGGTGGCCGCGCGGTGGAATCCGCCGTGGTCGGCGATGGCCACCAGGCTGCGGAGCTGGACGATGTCGAGGACGGCGGCCATGCGCGAATGGTAGCTCCCCATCAATCACATTTGCTGATCGATCGCGTTTCCTAATCGATTGGCATCACGGCCGGACCCGCGGATCACCCTGACCGCATGAGGATTCCCGTTCCGATCGCGACCGGAGTCGTGTTCGTCTGGACATCGGGGTACCTGCTCGGCGCTCTCGCCGTCGGCATTGTCCCGCCGTACCTGCTGACGGCGGTGCGCCTGACGCTGGGCGCCGTGCTGATGGGCGTGATCGCGCTCGCGACCCGCGCGCGCTGGCCGCGCGGACGACTCCTGCTGCACGTCTGCGTTGCCGGAGTGCTCACCCAGGCCGTGCAGTTCGTCGGTGTCTACGGCGGATTGCAGGCTGGAGTTCCCGCGGCGGTCACCGCGCTCGTGATGGCGTTGAACCCGGTGCTGACGGCGGTTCTGGTGACCGGGTTGCTCGGCGAGCGCGTCGGTCGCCCGCAGCTGGTCGGGCTCGCACTCGGGGTGCTGTCGGTGATCGCGGTGCTCGGCGAGCGCGTCGTGGAGGTTGGGCTGGACGCGGGCAGCCTGTTGACGCTGCTCGGACTGTTCGGCTTTGCGATCGGCGGGATTTACCAACAGCGGTTCTGCACCGGAGTGGACGTGCGGACCGCGAGCACCGTGCAGATGGCCGTGTCCGCGCCCGTGGTCGGAGTGCTGGCTCTGTTCGAGGGCGGCACGGTGGCCGATTGGACCGGTGCCGGGCTGATCGCGCTGTGGTTGGTGTTGATCAACGCATTGTTCGGCACGGCGGTGTACATGGAGGCGGTCCGGCGCGGCGGTGCTCGCCGGGCCAGCTCGCTGTTCAGCGTCGTGCCCGCGGTGACGGCGATCGCCGCGTGGCCGGTGCTCGGCGAGGTGCCGTCGCTCGGCGCGGTCGCCGGGCTCGTCATGGGCGCGGCGGCCTGCGTGCTGGGGACGGCGGAAACCCGTCCGGTACCGCGAAGAGATCGCGTTGCGTCCGTCCATCCGGGATGATCACTGAGGGTGCCGGTGCGCGCTGCCGACTGCCCACCATCCGGCGGTCGATCACTGGCCGCCCGCGGCGTAGCGTGGGGTGGACCATGAGCGACGGCACATTCGAGGCGTTCCGCAGGGCCGAGGCGCTACTCGCGCGACGGCGGCCCCTTGACGCCATCCGGGCTCTGGAACCGGTGCTGGAGAACGAACCCAACACACCGAGCGTGCAGCTGCTCGCTGCGCGCGCCTACTTCGCCTCCGCTCAGCTCAACCGGGCGGAGGCGGCTTTTCGGCGCGTGGTCGAGCTCGATCCGACCGATCACTACGCGCGGTTCGGGCTCGGCAAGACGCTGCACCGCCAGGGCCGCCTGCACGACGCGGTGCGGCAGCTGAGGATCGCGGTGGCCATGCTCCCCTCCCCGGACTACCAGGAAGCCCTCAACGAGGTGCGCGCCCGGATAGCCGTGGAGAACAGCAACTAGCGCGTGTCCTGCAAGCGGTTGAGCCGAGGGTTCCGGTAACGATGCCGCCCGGGTTGGGGCGTCTTCAAGTACCCCCAACCCCCCACTCGATCATCTTTAACCACCCCCAACCCCGACACCGCCCCAGGGTTTGCCGTCGTTAAAGACCGCTGGGACGAGGGTCGGGGGTACTTGAAGACCGGCAAACCTGACGGCTTGCAGGAGAAGGTCCTAGCGGCCGAGGCTGCGGCGGGCGTAGGTGTCGGCGACGCCGAAGACCTTCTGGCCGTACTCCGTGGAGTTGTTGTAGGAGAAGACCGCCGCCCACCAGCCCTTGGCCTCGCCGAGGTCGCGGTTGGCCGAGCACAGGTAGCGGGCGGCCGTCACCGCGGCGTCGTCGATCTGCTGCGGGTCGGCGCGGCCGTCGCCGTTGCCGTCGGCGGCGTAGCGCTTCCACGTGCCCGGGATGAACTGGAGCGGACCCACCGCGCGGTCCCACGTCGTGTCCCCGTCGAGCGTTCCGCCGTCCGAGTCGGGGATCGCGCGCACGTTCGGCCCGCCGTCCAGCGGGATGCCGATGATCGGCCTGGACGGCCTGCCCTCGTCGGTGAGGGTGGCACCGCCGTAGCGGCCGTGGTTGGACTCGATGCGGCCGATGCCCGCGACGGTCGCCCAGGACAGGCGGCAGCGCGGCCGTTCCACCCGCATCGCCAGATCGGCGAGCGCGTAGGCGCGCAGCGCCCTGGCCGGTACGTCAACGGTGTTCGAGAGCTTGGTCGCCCACTCGGTCAACGGATCATGACCGGCGGGAGCGCCTTGCGGAGCGGGGACCACGCCCGCGTCACCGGGGATCACCGAGCCCGGCCGCACCGGAGCCGCGGTGATCGGCGTCTCCGGCTTGCTGTCGCGGGTCGGCGTGACCAGGTCGACGAGCACGGCCAGGCCGAGGCCACCGATTCCGAGCACCAGACCGACGACGAGGAGCCGCCCCAGCAGCGAGCGCCCGCGACGCGGCGGGAGCGGCGACAGCACCGGGGCAGGGGTTACCACCCGGTCAGGTTACGGGGTTTTCTCGTGCCCGGGTCAGAGCCGACGGCTCAACCTGCCATAACGATCCGCGCGGTCGAGCACGTCCTGGGCGTACCTGCGGCTCTCGTTGTAGGTCAGCACACCGCGCCACCAGCCGTCCTCCGTGCCCAGGTCACCCCCGGAAGCGCAGAGGTAGCGGGCGGCGGCCAGCGCGGCGTCGTCGAGGTCGTTGGGGTCGGCGAGCCCGTCGCCGTCCGCGTCCGCCTCCCAATCGCGCCAGGTGGTCGGGATGAACTGCATCGGACCGACCGCGCGATCCCACACGGTGTCCCCGTCGAGCCTGCCGCCGTCGCTGTCCGGGATCGACTTCACCCCGGGGCGCCCGTCCAGTGGGAGGCCGCGGATGGGCAGGGTCGGCCGCGCGTCGGGGCCCAGCCGCGCGCCGTTGAACCGGCCGTGGTTGGACTCGACCTGGCCGATCCCGGCGAGCACGGTCCAGGTGATCCGGCAGGCCGGGCGCTCGCGCTGGAGCCGGATGGTCGCGTAGCCGTACGCCTGGAGTGCCGCCCTCGGCACGTTGAGCAGATCGGACATGCTGCTCGCCCAGCCCGCCAGCTGGCGCTGCGGTGACCGGCCGAGCACCGCCAGGTTCGCGGCGAGCCCGAGCCTCGGCAACGCGGTGCCGCCGTTGGGCGGGGCGCTCGCGGGCAGCAGCGGCTCGGTGGGGCCGGAGGGCTGCTGCCGGGGCCGGGCCACGGGGTCGTCGGAGACGAGCAGCACGGAGAGCGCGCACGCCGCCATGCCCAGCGAACCGACCACGAGCGCCGACCACCGCCGTTTCGCCCAGGACACGTCGAGCCGCACTGGAGCCTCCTCTCCGGCGGCCAGGGTGCCGGTAACGCCAGCGGTTCGGGCCAGGACGCGGGAGGACTCGCGGAGGAGTCACGCGAGCAGGTGAGAACGTTCGCTCATCCGGTGGATCTGTCCACTGTGGATAGACGCGGCGAATTCCGGGGGACAGCGGCTGTTCGGGCAACTAGGCTGGCTCGTTCCCTTTCTCATGGCTGAAGGAGCCGACTCATGGGCGCGCCCTACCCACCGATCGAGCCCTACGACCACGGCATGCTCGACGTCGGCGACGGGAACCTCGTCTACTGGGAGACGTGTGGGAATCCGGACGGCAAGCCCGCGGTCGTCGTCCACGGCGGTCCGGGCTCCGGGTGCACGGTGAACCCGCGGAAGAACTTCGACCCCGAGCGCTATCGGATCATCCTGTTCGACCAACGCGGTTGTGGCCGCAGCCTGCCGCACGCAGCCGATCCGGCGACGGACATGAGCGTCAACACCACCGAACACCTGATCGGTGACATGGAGAAGCTGCGCGAACACCTCGGTGTGCAGCGCTGGCTGATCTACGGCGGCTCGTGGGGCGTGACGCTGGCGCTCGCCTACGCCCAGCGGTTCCCCGAACGCGTGTCCGAGATGGTGCTGCTCGCGGTGAGCACCACTCGTCGCCACGAGCTGAGCTGGCTCTACGGCGGGGTTCGCCGGTTCTTCCCGGAGGCGTACGAGCGGTTCCGCGACGCCGTGCCGGAGGCCGACCGCGACGGTGACCTGATCACCGCCTACGCGCGCATGATGGAGGACCCCGACCCCGACGTGCGGATCAAGGCCGCGCAGGAGTGGTGCCTCTGGGAGGACACCGTGCTCAGCCTGGAGCCCAACGGCTCACCGAGCGCCTTCATCGGCCGTCCTTCGGACTCCACCCTCGCCCTGGTCCGGATCATCACGCACTACTACTCGAACGCGGGGTGGCTGGAGGAAGGTGCGCTCATCCGGAATGCCCACCGCCTCAAGGGAATCCCGGGCGTGGTGATCCACGGCCGCCAGGACCTCAGCTGCCCGGCGGAGACCGCCCACGAGCTCGCCGCCGCGTGGCCCGACGCCGAACTGCACATCGTCGACCAGGCCGGGCACAAGGGCGGCGGCGACTTTCCCAAGCACCTGTTCACCGCACTCGACCGCTTCGCCACCACCTGACGCACGCGGGTTGGGGCGTCTTCAAGTCCTACGAACCCCACCGAAATCGGTCTCAAACCGCCCCCAACCGTCGCGAGGGTTGGGGGCGGTTTGAGACCTCTGGGGTGGGGGTGCGGTGTACTTGAAGACACCCCGACCACGGTCGGTCAGGTCAGCGGGGGCAGCTCGGGGAGGGTTGCGGCGGGGTTCTCCGCGAGCGACTCCAACGCGATGCGGATCGCCGTGTCCAGCTGCGGATCGCGGCCGTTGACCCAGTCCTGCGGGGCCATCACGACCTCGACGTCCGGGTCGACACCGTGGTTCTCCATGCCCCACTCCACGCCCTTGATCCACGTGGCGTAGCGGGGCTGGGTGACCAGGGTGCCGTCGACGAGGCGGTAGCGGGAGTCGATGCCCACGGTGCCGCCCCAGGTGCGGACTCCCACCACCGGGCCGATGCCCATCGCCTTGGTCGCGGCGTTGACGATGTCGCCGTCGGAGCCGGAGAACTCGTTGGCCACCACCACGACCGGCCCGCGCGGGGCGTGCAGCGGGTAGGTGCGCGGGTGGTAGCCGTCGCGGCCGACCTGCCAGCCCACCACGCGCCGGGCAAGTTTTTCCACCACCAGCTGGGAAAGGTGCCCGCCGCGGTTCTCCCGGACATCGGCGATGACCGCCTCGCGGGAGACCTCCACCCGGAGGTCGCGGTGCAGCTCCGCCCAGCCCGGCCCCATCATGTCCGGGACGTGCACGTAACCGATCCGACCCTCGCCCACTCTGTCCACATAGGACCGACGATCGGCCACCCATGCTTGGTAGCGCAGGGATTCCTCGGAGCCGAGCGGCACCACGACCACGCGCCGCGACTCGCCGCCGTCGCGCGGACCAACGGTCAGCTCGATCGCCGTGTCCACGGTGCCCGCGAGCAGCGGCCCCGGCCCGGCTTCGGAGTCGACCGCACGCCCGTTCACCGCGAGCAGCGCGTCGCCCTCGCGGACCCCGACACCCGGTGCCTCCAAAGGAGATCGCGCGTCGGGCACGGAGGACTCGCCGGGCAGGATGCGGCGAACGCGCCACACACCCGCCTCGTCGCGGGCGATGTCCGCGCCCAGCATGCCCATCCGCCGGTCCGCGGCGCCGGGCCGCGCGGGCGGGCTCACATAGGCGTGGGAAGCGCCCAGTTCGGCCTGGACCTCCCAGAGCAGGTCGACGAAGTCGTCGGGGCTGCCCAACCGGTCCAGCAGCGGTTCGTACCGGTCGAGCACGCCCGCCCAGTCGACGCCGCTCATGTCGGCGCGCCAGTAGTGATCGCGCATCAGGCGGCCGTTCTCGCGGAACGCCTGCCGCCACTCCGCGCCCGGATCGACGACGACGCGCACCCGGGAGAGGTCGATGTCGATCTGGTCGTCGCCCGCGTCGCCGTTGGACTTCGCCTTGCGGTCGGCGGGCAGCACGCGCAGGCCGCCGTTGTCCCGCACCACGATCCGCTTGCCGTCGCCGCTGACCCGGTAGCCGTCGAGGTCCTCGACCAGCTCCTCGACGGAGCGCTTCTCCAGGTTGTAGTACTCCAGCACGGTCGACTGCCCGTCGACACCGCTCGCGCCGTCTTCGTCGAGCACGCCGTTGATCGGGTCGCGCAGCCACAGCAGACCGCCCTCGGCCGCGCTCAGCCCGTAGTAGCGGGCGATCGGCACCGGGAACCCGACCACGCGGGCGGCGAGGCCCTCGATGTCGACGGTGACCGTGGCCGTGCTGTCGTCCTTCTTCCGCTCCGGTTCGGAGTCGGAGTCCGGGGTGAACGGGCGCCCGTCCAGCTGCGGCCCGAAGGGCGACCGGGTGCTCGCCGCGAGCGGGACCAGGTACGGCCGCCCGCCGTTGGCGAAGGACATGTCGAAAACGTGTTCGTCGTAGATCGGGTCGAAGTTCCGCTTCGACAGGAACGCGAGGTGCTTGCCGTCCGCGGTGAACGCCGGGGAGTAGTCCACGAAGCGCGGCGGCGTGACGTCCACAGTGGACAGATCGTCGACCCGGGCCAGCTTGATCTGGCACAGCGGCCACGCACCCGGGTGCGACCACGCCACCCACTCGGAGTCCGGTGAGAAGACCGCGTCGTTCGGCTCGCCCTGCCCACCGGAGGCCAGCTCGCGCAGATCCCCGCTGTCCACGTCGATCAGCACCAGCCTGCGATCGTGCGTGGTGACCGCGATGGTCTTGCCGTCCGGCGACACCGCCAGCTCCAGCACGCGGCCGAGCTGACCGGAGGCCAGCCTGCGCGGGGACACCCCGGCGGAGCGGCCCGCGACCGGGCTGATCTCCAGGGCGTCCTCGCCGTCCGCGTCGGTCACCCACACCACTCGGTCCTCACCGACCGGCCGCGGCAACCGGCCGCGCACACCCGGCTCGGCGGCCAGCGCGCGCACGGGCCCATCGCGATGGGTAAGCCAGTGGACCGTGCCGCGCACCTCGACCGCGCTGGCCCGGCCCGTGCGGTCGGGAACCGCCGCGCCCAAGTGCTTGCTGGTGGGCACCGGCGTCGGCTGGCGGAACGGCCTCGGGCCCGTCAGCCGCACGTTGAGCCTCCTCGGCTCCGCGTCCAGGCCGTCGAGCAGCCACAGCGAGCCACCGCTCTGGTAGACCACGCGCGAACCGTCCGTGCTGGCGTGCCGGGCGAAGAAGTCCTCGTGCGAGGAGTGCCGCCGCACGTCGGAGCCATCCGGAGTGCACGAGTAGACGTTGCCGACGCCTTCGTGGTCGGAGATGAAGACGATCCGCCCGTCCACCCACAACGGCCGGACGAGGGAGGACCGCAGCTCCGGCAGGATGTGCGCGAACTCCCCGTCCCCGCTCGCGTCGACCCAGAGCTTGCCCGCGGTGCCGCCGCGGTAGCGCTTCCACCACGCGGGCTCCGGGCTGGCCGCCGAGCTGAGCACGACCGCGCCGTCCTCCGCGAGGCCGAGGCCGCTGACCGGACCGTAGGGCAGGCGGGTCGCGGGACCGCCGTCGATCGGCACGGCACGCGCCCACGTGTGCCGGATGCTCTGCTCGCCGACCGAGCTGAGCGCGAGGACGTCGCCGTCCGCGGTCCAGCCCAGCACACTGGTCTTGAGATTGCCCCAGAAGGTCAGCCGCTTGCCGAGCCCACCGGCGACCGGCACCACGTGGACCTCGGGGGCTCCGTCGAGCCTGCTGGCCCAGGCGAGCAGCTCGCCGTCGGCGGAGAAACGGGGATTGGCCGCGGGGACGCCGTCCGCGGTGACCCGCCAGGCCCGGCCGCCGTCGAGCGGGGCCAGCCAGACGTCGTCCTCGGCGACGAAGGTCACCAGATCGGCGTGCACGTGCGGAAAGCGCAGGTACCCATCAGTCACCGCACCGACGTTAGTCGCTGCCCCCGTTACCCGGTCGTGAACGGACCCGCGCGCTATTCACTCTTCAACAACGACTGAAACCCCCAATGACTCGTTGAGGTACTCAGACGCCCTGAATGAGTCATTCGGGGCGCTCAAGTACCTCAATGACTCATTCAGGGCTTACGTGGCGGCCGGGCCAGTGGGCGCGCCAGCCGTCAGGGCCCATGGTGGCGGGGTCGAGTCCGGCGGCCTTGGCGGAGCGCTCGGCGGCGCGGACGTCCTCGGCGTAGCGCCGGGCGACCACCCTCAGCTCGTTCTCCGGGTCCTCCCCTGCGAGCTTGGCCAGCGCGGCGACCACGAACAGCGTCGCCCCGGAGCCGTCGCCGTCCGGCAGCAGGTCGGCGGGGAAGCCCGCGCGCGCCGTCCGCTGGGCGAGCTTGGCCGCGAGCGCCACCGCGGGCTGCCCGAGCGCCACACCGTCCACAGTGGACTCACGCCGCTTCTCGGCCTGCTTCAGCTCCTCCCAGCGCACTTCCTGGGTCGCGGCGTCGCGCACGGCGGGATCGCCGCCCGCGAACACGTGCGGGTGTCTGCCGACGAGCTTGCCGACGAGGTCACCGGCGACCTCGTCGATGGAGAACGGGTCCGCGGGGTCCTCCTCGGCCACCCTGGCGTGGAAGAGCACCTGGAGCAGCACGTCTCCGAGCTCTTCGCGCAGCGCGTGCCGGTCGCCGTCCTCGATGGCCTCCAGCAGTTCGTAGGTCTCCTCGACCAGGTACTGCCGGAGTGAGTCGTGGGTCTGCTCGGCGTCCCACGGGCACCCGCCGGGCGAGCGCAGCCGATCCATCACGTGGGTGGCCTCGACCAGCGCCGCGCCCGCGGGCTCCGGCGTGCCGAGCACCCGCGCGCCCGCCTCGTGCAGTGCGGCGGCCACCGGGTCGGTCAGCGCGGTCGCGATCAGCACGACCGGTTCGGCGGCGGCGCGGCGCAGCAGCTCGGCGGGTTCCGGGGCCGGTTCCGCGCCCGCCTCCTCCGGGGCACCGGGGGCCGCGTAGACCGCCTTGGCGGCACGCAGCACCGGCAACGCGGCGGCGGGCAGGACGGGACCGAGTCGCGGGCTGAGCAGGACGACCGCGCAGCCCTCGGCGAGCGGGGACGTCACGGCTACGACTCGGTCGGAGCGGCCTTGAGCTGGACGGCGGCCTTCTCCAGCGCGTTCGGCACGAGCTGCGCGTTGGTCAGGTCCCAGGTGCCGTAGCGCGGGCTGACCTGCATGCCGATCTCGCTCGCGTAGAGCGAGGCCATGCTGAGGCCGAGGACCCGGTTCAGCGCCGCCTGGGTCGCGGCGTTGGTCTGGGCCGGGGCGCCGCTGGCGTTGGTCTCGCGCTTGTGCACGTACGCGACGACCCACTGCGAGGTGGGCGTGGTCTGCTGCTCCATCTGGCCGGAGTCGTCGGCGACCGGGAAGGCGACGACGGTGCCCGCGGCGGTGGCGAACATCGGGCTGACCGCGATCGCCTGGCTGGCCTGCCAGAAGTTGAACCGCGCGTTCGCGTTGGCCTGGCGCCGCTTGGCGCTCTCGTCCTTCACGACCTGGGCGGAGGCCGCCGGGCCCTTGGCCATCTGCTTGGCCTTGGCCAGGGCGTCGGCCCGCTCGCCGGTCACGACGATGTCGGCGACGACGGAGGTCCGGTTCGCGTACTTCTTGCCGATCGCGCCCGACAGCAGCTCGGCGCGCAGCAGTTCCCGCACGGACCGGCGGTCGTAGGCCGGGTGCCCCTCCTGCTTGATCCGCTCGTCGCTGATCTCGGCCATCTCGGCGTCCACGGCGGCGTCGTCGACCTGGATGCCCTCGCGCTTGGCGAGCCGCTCCAGCAGCTCCAGCCGGATCATCATGCTGAGCAGGTTCCGGCCGCCCACGTCCAGCCGGTTCTGGCTCTGCTGCCGGAGGTACTTCGGGTCCTGGGCGGCGAGGCCCTCGTCGATCCGCCGCTGCACCTCGGCGACGGGGATGACCCGGTCGGAGATGATCGCGGCGGCGTTGGGCTGCCCGGCTCCGGTGCTGCACCCGGTGAGCAGGAGACCGGTGGCCGCCGCCAGCGCGGCGACCAGGCGGGAGGAACGGCTGATGGCCTTCACGGTGTCGTACCTTCTCACGATCGGGTCGGCGGTGGGAGCGAAGGGTTGGCCAAGCATCGAATGGTCGCTGGTCAGACGCTGGCGGGCTGGGGTGCGGCGGCGACGGACTCCAGGAACTTCGCGCACCAGTCGAGCAGGTCGCGGTCCCGCAGCAGCGGCGCGCCGATCCGCCCGCCCGCCGCACCCTCGGTGGGCCGCGGCACGGAGACGGTCTTCACGGCGGGCTTGTGCACGGCCTTGGGGTGCAGCCGCTTGAGCCGGACGGTCTGCGAGTCGCGCAGGTCCATCGGCGCGAACCGGACGGTGCTGCCCTGCACGGCCACCTCGGTGATGCCGTGGCGGCGGCAGACACCGCGGAACGCGGCGACGGCCAGCAGGTGCTCGACGGGCTTGGGCAGCTGGCCGTAGCGGTCGGTCAGCTCCTCGCGCACCGCGTCCAGCGCGGCGGTGTCCCCGGCCGCGGCGATCTTGCGGTAGGCCTCCAGCCGCAGCCGCTCCCCCGGCACGTAGTCGTGCGGGATGTGCGCGTCGACGGGCAGCTCGACCCGGACGTCGGCCAGCTCCTCGTCCTCCTCGCCGGTGCCCGCGCCCGCGTGCTTGCGGAAAGCCTCGACGGCCTCGCCGACCAGGCGGACGTAGAGGTCGAAGCCGACGCCCGCGATGTGCCCGGACTGCTCGGCGCCGAGGATGTTGCCCGCGCCGCGGATCTCCAGGTCCTTCATGGCCACGGCCATACCGGCGCCGAGTTCGGAGTTCTGCGCGATGGTGGCGAGCCGGTCGTGCGCCTGCTCGGTGAGCGGCTTCTCCGGCGGGTAGAGGAAGTAGGCGTAGCCGCGTTCGCGGCCGCGGCCGACGCGCCCGCGCAGCTGGTGCAGCTGGGACAGGCCGAGCATGTCGCCGCGCTCGACGATGAGCGTGTTGGCGTTGGAGATGTCCAGGCCGGTCTCGACGATCGTGGTGCAGACCAGGACGTCGTACTCGTTCTCCCAGAAGCCCTCGATGATCTTTTCGAGGCGGTCCTCGTTCATCTGGCCGTGCGCGGTGACCACGCGGGCCTCCGGGACCAGCTCGCGGATGCGGCGCGCGGCCTTCTCGATCGAGCTGACCCGGTTGTGCACGAAGAAGACCTGGCCGTCGCGGAGCAGCTCGCGCCGGATCGCCGCGCCGACCTGCTTGTCGTCGTAGGTGCCGACGTAGGTCAGCACCGGGTGCCGCTCCTCCGGCGGGGTGAGGATGGTCGACATCTCGCGGATGCCCGCGAGGCTCATCTCCAGGGTGCGCGGGATCGGCGTCGCCGACATGGTCAGCACGTCGACGTGGGTGCGCAGCGCCTTGATGTGCTCCTTGTGCTCGACGCCGAAGCGCTGCTCCTCGTCGACGATCACCAGGCCGAGGTCCTTGTAGCGCAGGCCGGTCTGCAACAGGCGGTGCGTTCCGATCACCACGTCGACGCTGCCGTCGGCGAGGCCCGCGATGACCTGCTCGGCCTCCATCGGGTCGGTGAAGCGGGAGAGACCCTTGACCGTGACGGGGAAAGCGCGCATCCGCTCGGTGAAGGTGTTGAGGTGCTGCTGCGCCAGCAGCGTGGTGGGCACCAGCACCACCACCTGCTTGCCGTCCTGCACCGCCTTGAAGGCCGCGCGCACCGCGATCTCGGTCTTGCCGTAGCCGACGTCGCCGCAGATGACGCGGTCCATCGGGACGGCCTTTTCCATGTCCGCCTTGACGTCTTCGATCGCGCCCATCTGGTCGACGGTCTCGACGTAGGCGAAGGCGTCCTCCAGCTCGCGCTGCCAGGGCGTGTCCTTGCCGAAGGCGTGTCCCGGCGCGGACTGGCGGGCCGCGTAGAGCTGGACGAGTTCGGCCGCGATCTGCTTGACCGCCTTGCGCGCCTTGGCTTTGGTGTTCTTCCAGTCGGAGCCGCCGAGCTTGTTGAGCGTGGGCAGCTCGCCGCCGACGTAGCGGGAGACCTCGTCGAGCTGGTCGGTCGGGACGAACAGCCGGTCGCCGGGCTGACCGCGCTTGCTGGAGGCGTACTCCAGCAGGAGGTACTCGCGGGTCGCGCCCGCCACGGTGCGCTGGACCATCTCGACGTAGCGGCCGATGCCGTGCTGTTCGTGCACGACGTAGTCGCCGGGCTTGAGGGCGAGCGGGTCGACCGCGTTGCGGCGCTTGGACGGCATCCGCCGCATGTCCTTTGTGGACGTTCCGCCGCGACCACCGGTGAGGTCGGTCTCGGTGAGCACGACCAGTGCCACGTCCGGCACGGAGAAGCCGTCCTCCATGCCGCCGCAGGCAACGGTGACGACCCCGGCGGTGGGCGCCTCGGTCAGCCCCTCCTGGGCGTGCACGGCGGGCACTTCGGCGTCGCGCAGCTGTTCGCAGGCGCGCTGCGCGGTTCCGGCGCCCGGGACCACGAGGACCGCCGCTCCGCCCGCCGCGGTGTGCGCGCGCAGGTCGGCGAAGGCCCGGTCCAGTTCGCCGTGGTAGGCGTCGACGGGCTTGAGGCCGAGCCGGATCGCGCCGGTGGCCGGGCCTGAGGAGAACTGGCTCAGCGTCCACCAGTGCCTGCCGCTTTCCCTTGCGTGGTCGGCGATCTCGCCGAGGGCGCGGTAGGCGGTGGCGCCGAGGTCGATCGGCGCGGAGCCGCCGCCCGCCGCGGCCATCCACGAGGCTTCCAGGAACTCCTGGCCGGTGCGGACGAGGTCGTGGGCGCGGGTGCGGATCTTCTCCGGGTCGGCGAGGAGCACGTGCGTGCCCTCGGGGACCACGTCGGTGAGCAGCTGGAGCTCGCCGGGCAGCAGCGCGGGGATCAGCGCTTCCATGCCCTCGCAGGGGATGCCCTGGGCGAGCTTGGTGAGCATTTCGGCGAGGTGCGCGTCGCCCGCGTGCTGTTCGGCGAGCTTCTCGGCGCGTTCGCGGACCGGCGCGGTCAGCAGCAGTTCGCGGCACGGCGGCGCGTGCAGCTCGGCCAGCTCGTCGGGCAGGGATCGCTGGTCGGCGACGGAGAACGCGCGGATCTCGGAGACCTCGTCACCCCAGAACTCCACGCGCACCGGGTGTTCGGCGGTGGGCGGGAAGATGTCCAGGATGCCGCCGCGGACGGCGAACTCGCCGCGCTTCTCGACGAGGTCGACGCGGGCGTAGGCGAGGTCGACGAGCCGTTCGACGAGTTCGGCGAAGTCGTGTTCGGCGCCGATCCGCAGCCGCACGGGGTCGAGGTCGCCGAGGCCGGGCGCCATGGGCTGGATGAGGCTGCGCACGGTGGCCACGACGACCTTGATCGGCGTGGTCTCTTCGGGGTGGGCGAGGCGGCGCAGCACGGTGAGGCGTTTGCCGACGGTGTCGGCGCGCGGGGAGAGGCGTTCGTGCGGCAGCGTCTCCCAGGACGGCAGCGACGCGACGACGTCGGGGCCGAGGAGGTCGCCGAGGGTCGTGGTCAGTTCGTCGGCTTCCCGTCCGGTGGCGGTGACCACGAGCACGGTGCTGCTGGTGGCGAGGGTCGCGGCGACCAGGGCCCTGGCGGCGGGTGGTCCCTCCAGCTCCACCGAGGTCGTCCCGGCGGCGTCGGCGACCGCACGCAGCGCCTCCGCCCTGCCGAGAGTGCTGAGCAGGCCGGACAACGATGCCGCCATCGTGACGTTCCCTCCGTATTGCCGTGTGCGACCCCGAGACTACGTCGTGGGTCCGACGGTGGCGCGCCGCGCCCGTTCAGCTCGCGTCGAGGGCGTCCAGCACGGCCTGCGCCCGCTCCCTGGCCTTGTCGGCCAGGTCGCCGTTGGGCAGTACGTGCAGCACGTCTCGTTCGACCGCGGCGAGGATCCGCTCGGCGGCGACGTCCGCGTCGATCATGGTGTCGGCGGCGGTGCGCAGTCCACTGATTAGTTCGTCCATCGCGGCCTGGTCGGGGAGGCTGTCGCGGACCATCCGGTAGTGCTCGGAGTCGGGTTCGGCGTCGAGCAGCGCGAACACGCCCACCGCCATCGGGGTGTTGACGAAGCCGGGGCAGACGACGCTCACGCCGACGCCGGTGTGCCCGCGCGAGCGCAGCTCCAGGCGCAGCGTCTCCGAGAGCGCGACGACCGCGTGTTTGCTGGGCCCGTAGGCGCCTTGCAGCGGCGCTCCGCTCAGTCCGGCCAGCGAGGCGGTGTTGATCACGTGCCCGCGTCCGGCGTCGATCATCTTCGGCACGAACGCGCGGATCCCGTTCATCACGCCGAACACGTTGACGTCGAAGGTCCGCCGCCATTCGTCGTCGGTGCTCTCCCACAGCATCTTGCCGCCGTAGCCGACGCCCGCGTTGTTGAACAGCAGGTCCACCCGCCCGATCCGCTCGGCGAGCGCGTGCACCGCTTCGGGATCGCTCACGTCGAGGGTTTCGGCGCGCACCTGGACCGCGTTCAGCTCGCTCGCGGCTTCCCGGAGCGCTTCGGCCTGCACGTCGACGAGCACGAGGTCGACGCCGCGCGCCGCGAGCGCCCCGGCCAGCGCCCGCCCGATCCCACTGGCCGCTCCGCTGACGTAGGCGACCTGTCCCGCTTCGATGATCACGCGCTCCCCCTCCGCTCCCCCTGGGGCCCGGGCCGCGCACTTCCAGCCACTGACACCCCCCACCCTCCCGGGGGGCGACCCCACGCCCAGCCTACCGATCGAAGACGCCGCGAAACCGGTGATGACGGCACCTGTGGACAAGCCCCGCCGATGTGGACAACCAGCCGCACCAGGGTGGTGTTCTGCCACGAAAAGCGGTGGTGAGAACCCGTTTCGTACTCAAAGCGGGCGAACTCGCGCGATCAAACCCGCTATGAGTACGAAACGGGGTTCAGCGGCCCAGCCCCACGTTCACGGTGGTTGTACGCGGGGAGGGCGAACATGAAGGGGTGATCAGGCGCAGCGTTGCGGGTGTTGTGGCGTTGGTGGTCGTCGCCGGGTGTTCCGGGCAGGGGTCTCCCCAGCCGCAGGGGAACGCGCCCGCGGCGGGACGGGCGCCCGCGCTCAAGGTCGAGGTGGTCACCGCCGGGCTGGAGCACGGGTGGGACGTGGGTTTCCTCCCCGGCGGCAAGGCGCTCGTCACCCAGCGGCCGGGGAAGTTGACGTTGCTCTCCGGCACCGGGCCGGGCGCGACGGCGACGACGGTGCAGGCGGACTTCGCCGACCTGTTCGCGCGGAGCGAGGGCGGGCTGATGAGCCTGCTCGTGCACCCGGGCTTCGCCGCCAACCGGCGGTTCGTGACGTGCCAGACCACGCAGGCGGACACGCGCCTGGTGAACTGGCGGTTGTCGGAGGACGGGACGCGGGCCGAGCGGACCGGGGACCTGCTCACCGGAATCCCGGTCAGCTCGGGGCGGCACTCCGGGTGCCGGATGGAGCTGGCCGACGACGGCTCGCTGCTGGTCGGCACCGGCGACGCCGCGCGGGCGGCCTCGGCCCAGGACCGCAACGGCTTGGGCGGCAAGGTGTTGCGGCTCGACCTGGAGACCGGCGGGCCCGCACCGGGGAACCCGTTCGCGGGCTCGGCGAACCCGCGCGAGCGTCTACTGTGGACATACGGGCACCGCAACG
Organism: Allokutzneria sp. A3M-2-11 16; assembly: GCF_024213555.1. GTDB lineage: Bacteria > Actinomycetota > Actinomycetes > Mycobacteriales > Pseudonocardiaceae > Allokutzneria. Next base: position 1,144,651 of record NZ_JANAVO010000001.1, read on the forward strand.
TGCAGGGCCTCGCCAAGCGGCCGGGGACCGGCCAGGTCTTCGCCGTGGAGCACGGGCCCGACGTCGACGACGAGGTGAACCTGCTGCGGTCAGGCGGAAACTACGGGTGGGACCCCTCGCGCGGGGGCACCGTCGGCGGGTATGACGAGGACGTGCCCATGACCGATGTCAAGCGGTTCCCCGACGCGGTCGCCGCCGCGTGGAGCTCGGGGTCGCCGACCGAAGCCGTGTGCGGCGCCGCCTTCCTGTCCGGCCCGAGCTGGGGCGAGCTGGACGGCGTGCTCGCGGTGACCGCGCTCAAGGGCAGCAAGCTGATGCTGTTCACCCTCGACCCGGCCGGGGCGGTGCGCCAGGTCGCGACGCCCGCGGAGCTCAACGACACGCACGGCCGACTCCGCGGCGCCCGGCTCGGGCCGGACGGGGCGCTGTACGTGACGACCTCCAACGGCGACGACGACAAGCTGCTCCGGATCAGCCGGTGAGCACGGGGCGCTGGCTCGACCTGCTCACCGGTGGCAAGGACGCCGATCCGGGCGATCCGGTGATCGCCGCGGCCATCGAGCGCGCCGAGTCCCGCGCCCGCACTCTTTTGTCCACTATGGACAGATCGCCCGGCAGGACGTCGCTGTGGCCGGACCTCCCCGGCCCAGGCGTCGAGCACACGACCGCATCGCTGTCCAGACTGCGCGCGATGGCCCTGTCGGCGAGCACCAGGGACGTGGTGACCGAAGCGCTGGAGTGGATCGCGCGCCACCGCTACCGGGAGGACATGGACGAGGTGGGCAACTGGTGGGAGTGGGAGATCGGCATTCCCAACCTGCTACTGGACACGGTCGTCCTGTCGGGAGCACGGATTCCCGCGCTGCTCCGGGCCGTCCGCCGCTTCGTTCCCGATCCGACGCGGCGCACGGCCAACCCAGCCGAGGAGGAGACCGGGGCGAACCGCGCCGACAAGGCCTACATCCACCTCCGGCGCGGTCTGCTGAGCGATGACACCAAGCTCGTCGAGGAAGCGCGGCGCGCGCTCGACCAGGTCTACGAGTACGTGATCAGCGGCGACGGCTTCTACCGCGACGGCTCCTTCGTCCAGCACCAGCGGCACGCCTACACCGGTACCTACGGCGTGGTCCTGCTCGGCAGCGTGGCGAGAACCCTTGCGGTGCTTGGTGATCCGATCCCGGAGACGGTCGAGCGCTGGGTGTTCGACAGTTTCGAGCCGATCACCTTCCGGGGCCAGGTGATGTCGTTCACCCGGGGTCGCTCGATCACCAGGAGCACCGACGACCACGCGTGGGGGCGCCAGCTCGTCAGCGCCCTGACCTTGTTGTCCAGCAAGAAGATCGGGCCGCTCATCGGAAGTCTCGTCCAGTCCGGGGCCTACCAGAGGACAGCGAGCGCGGCCGAGATCGTCCTGCTGCGCAAGGCCGTGGCGCCGCCAGTACAACCGAAGTCCTCCCACCACACGTTCGCGAACATGGATCGCGCGGTGCACCACCGCGGCGACTGGGTGTTCGCGATTTCCGCGCGCAGCAACAGGATCAACGGTTACGAGTCGGGCAACGGGGAGAACCTGCGCGGGTGGTACACCGGCGAGGGCATGACCTACCTCTACAACAACGACCTCCAGCACTACTCCGGCGATTTCTGGTCCACAGTGGACACGTATCGGCTGCCTGGCACGACGACCGCCACTGCGGCGACACATCCCCGCACACCCGCGGACAACCTGTGGTTCGGCGGATTCCGAGGACCGGACAAATGGGTCGGCGGAGTCACCCTGGACCACGACAACGGCAGCTTCGGGATGCAGTTCACCGCAGGCCCCGACCAGCTCGACAACGGCCTCCCCGGAGCGCCGAACTCCTTGCGCGGCACCAAGTCCTGGTTCATGTTCGGCGACGAGATAGTCGCGCTGGGCGCGGGAATCACCAGCGAGGACGGCGACATCATCACGACGGTGGAGAACCGCAGGACCTCGGCGAGGTTCACCACCGGACCCGGCTGGGCCCACCTGGCCGGGGTCGGTGGATACGTCTTCCCCGCGAACACCAACGTCCGCTCCGAGACGGGCGAGTACGCCGTCCTGCTGTTCGACCACGGCCGCAACCCTCGGTCGAACACTTACCAGTACGTGCTCCTGCCCGGGTGCACAGCGGAGGAAACAGCGGAACACGCACGGAACCCGAAGTCCGTCGTGCTCGGCAACACCGCGAAGATGCAGGCCGTGCGGCACGGCGGCACCCTCGCGGTGAACTTCTACGAGCCCGGCGCCATCGAGGACCTGTCCGCCGACAACCCGGCGGCGATCGTGTTCGACCGGCGCACACTGGCCGTCTCCGACCCGACGCGGTCGCAGGAACCGTTGGTACTGCACGTATTTCGCCCCGAGCTTCGGGTGTCGGCCGCCGATCCCGGTGTGCTGGTGACGGAACTGCCACGGGGGCTGCGCATCACGGTCGACGCCGCGGCCGGGAAGACCTACCGCGTGCGCTTCGCGTAGGTCAGGAACGGACGACGCGGCGCTTGGGCTTGTGGTCCAGGTGGGACAGGCCGTTCCAGCACAGGTTGACCAGGTGCGCGACGACTTCGTCCTTCTTCGGCTTGCGCGCCTCCAGCCACCACTGGCCGGTCAGCGCGACCATCCCCACCAACGCCTGCGCGTAGAGCGCGGCCAGCTTCGCGTCGTAGCCGCGGGAGGAGAACTGCTGGCCGAGGATGTCCTCGACCTGGGTGGCGATGTCGTTGAGCAGACTGGAGAAAGTGCCCGTGCTCGCCGCGACCGGGGAGTCCCGCACCAGGATGCGGAACCCGTCGGTGGAGTCCTCGATGTAGTCCAGCAACGAGCTGGCCGCCCGCTCCAGCAGCTCCCTGGGGTGGTCGGCGACGGAGAGCGCGGAGACCATGCCGTCCAGCAGGACCTGCATCTCGCGGTCCACCACGACCGCGTAGAGCCCTTCCTTGCCGCCGAAGTGTTCGTACACAACGGGTTTGCTCACCCCGGCGCGGTGCGCGACCTCCTCGATGGAGGTTCCGTCGAACCCCTTCTCCGCGAACAGCTTCCTGCCGATGTCCAGCAGTTGTTGCCGCCGCTCCTTGCCGGTCATCCGTACACGGGCCACCGGAGCTCCCCCTCCTGCGAGGGCGGCACGCGCGTGTCGACACCGTCGCAAGTGAACTGTGGCGACAAGTTTATGCGCTTCGCCAACGAATTACCGGGGACCCCTGCGAACAGGAGCCCCCGGTGCCGTGCGTCTCTGTGCTGGTCAGTGCCGGTCAGTGTTGGTCGACGGTGATCCGGGCCAACCGCGCCTCGGTGGGCCAGCGGACGTTCCACACCCAGCCGAACTTCTCGAAGATCCAGATGACCCGAGCGGAGGTGTCGATCTGGCCGCGCTTGACGCCGTGCCGGGCCGAGGTCGGGTCGGCGTGGTGCAGGTTGTGCCAGGACTCGCCGAAGGACAGGATCGCCAGCGGCCAGAAGTTCGCCGCCTTGTCCTTGGACTTGAACGGGCGCTCGCCGATCATGTGGCAGACCGAGTTCACCGACCAGGTCACGTGGTGCAGCACCGCGATGCGCACCACCCCGGCCCAGAAGAACGCGGTGACCGCGCCCCACAGGGACCAGGTGATCAGGCCGCCGAGCAGCGCGGGCAGGCCGAGGCTGAGCACGACCCACACCACGAACAGCTTGTCGACGCGGCGAATGTCCTTGTCCGCCAACAGGTCCGGCGCGAAGCGCTCGGCGTTGGTGACGTCCCTGCGCAGCATCCAGCCCATGTGCGCGTGCCAGAAGCCCTTGGTCAGCGCCCACGGCGAGGTGCCGTAGAGCCACGGCGAGTGCGGGTCGCCCTCCTTGTCGGAGAACGCGTGGTGCCGCCGGTGGTCGGCGACCCAGTGCAGGATCGGGCCCTGCACCGCGCTGCTGCCCGCGATCGCGAGCATGACGCGCACCCAGCGCTTGGCCTTGAACGAGCCGTGGGTGAAGTAGCGGTGGTAGCCGACGGTCACGCCGAGCCCGCCGATGTAGTAGAAGACCAGCGCCAGCGCCACGTCCACCCAGCCGAGACCCCAGCCCCAGACGAAGGGGACGGCCGCGATGAGCGCCAGCGTCGGGATGATCACGAACGCGAACACGACGATCTGCCCGACGCGGGTGCGGGGCTCGTCGAACATCGGCTTCGGGCCACGCGCGGTCTCCGCGGCGTCAGCCCCAGGTCGCGTGGAGGGCTCGGATGTCAGCGTCATGCGTTGGCTACCTCGTCAGTTCGGCACAGGCGAGTCCGTACGACTCTTCCCTACGGCTACGGAACCGTAACCTACGCAAGCGTAAGTTGAGCGTGAGCCGCCCGTCACCCCCCGAGTGACAACTCACGGCGTGTCGCATCAAATCGGGCGTGTCGGACACCGGCTGCCCCGCGATGTGTCGCCGGCCACACCGGCGCCACGCGGCCGATCGCGGATGATCCCGGCATGACGACTTCCCCCGTCGCCGAGGCCCCGGTGGTGCGGCCGAAGGCGCGGCGCACCACACCCCGCCGCCGCCTGACCGTCTTCCTCCTGGTCACAGTGCTGCTGCTGGGCGGGGCGGCGATGGGTGGCTCGTACTACTACTCCTCGGTGCTGCTCGTACCGAACCACTCGGCGCCGCGGTACTACGACGAGGTCTTCGCGGTGCACGACCGCGACGGCGTGAAGAGCGTCACGCTGGCCGAGAACGAGGGCACCCTTCGCCCCGGAACATGGGACATCCGCTGGTCCACGTCGGTTTCCGGATCGGCGCAGGTCGGCGAGATCCTCGGCCGCTCACCCGGAAAGGTGGAGCGGCGGCTGCTCGGCGGCGCGCAACCGCCGATCGGTTCCCGCGTCCGGGTGAACGCGGACGTGTGGGGGGCCGGTGATCCGCGCACAGCGTTCGGGCTGGACTTCAGCGAGGTCCTGGTGCCGACCGAACTGGGCGGGGCCAAGGCCTGGTACGTCGGCCCGCCCGCCGGGATCGAGCCGGGCACCTGGGTGATCGCGGTGCACGGGCACAACGCCAGCTACACCGAGACGCTGCGGATGATCGGGCCGTTGCACCGCGCCGGGCTGGCCTCCCTCTCGATCAGCCACCGCAACGACCGGGACGCCCCCGGTTCCGCGGACGGCCTGCACCACCTGGGTGACTCGGAGTGGCGGGACGTGGAGGCGGCGATGCGGATGGCGCAGGGCAACGGCGCCAAGCGGTTCGTGCTCTACGGCTACTCGATGGGCGGGGCGGTGATCGGCCAGCTGCTCGCCAGGTCGGCGCTGGCCCCCAGGATCGCCGCGGTCGTACTGGACTCACCGGTGGTGAGCTGGAACAAGACCCTCACCTTCCAGGCGGAGCAGCGCGGCCTGCCGACCTTCCTGGTACCGCTGACCAAGACCATCAGCAGCTGGCGGGCCGGGCTGGACTTCGACCGGTTCGACCTGGCGCAGCGGCCTCCCGCGACGCGGCCGGAGACGCTGCTGCTGCACGGGGACGCCGACACCTCCGTCCCGGTGAGCGCCGCCCGCGAGCTGGCGTGGGCGGCCGGAAAGCTGAACTGGCCGCTGCGCTACACCGAGATGCCGGGGGCCGGGCACGTCGCGCTGTGGAACCACGACCGGGCGAGCTACGAGCGGACGGTGACGGGCTTCATTACCAACTCCGTCGCGGCCGCGGGGCGCTGACCGGGGAAAAGCTGTCGGAAAACAGCCAGAAGTGTGGCCTGCCTGCCACGAACGGCGCGCGCATGCCACCATGTCGTTGCGTGCGGTAGCGATGCCGTGCGCGATATCGCCCACTATCCGCCGTGGTGTAACGGCAGCACCTCAGATTTTGGTTCTGATGGTTCAGGTTCGAATCCTGGCGGCGGAGCGGACGGGCCCTCCCGGTGTACCCGGCACCGGCGAGCGTGCCCGGCACGGTGCCCACGACCACGTCGTGGCTGTTCACAAGGGGGGTGAATGCACCTGCAGCAGGAGACCGGCGTCGACGGTCCCGCGTACAGCCCGGAAGAGTCCCGCACGGGACGGCGGCGGCTGGAGCACCTTCCCCCGGAGCAGACCGACCTGGAGCTGTCCACCCCGGACCTCCCCGTCATCCCGATCCGCGCCCTGCCCGATCCCTCGGACGGGGAAGCGGCGCCCGTGAGTCACCCAGTGGACCAGCCCGAGCGCCAGGACAGGCATCAGGATGCGCCACCGCCCGCCCTCGCCGAGGTCTCGGACGCGTGGCTGGTCGGTCGTGCCCGCGAGCTGACCGCGACGGCGCAGTCCAGCGACCTCGAAGCCCAGCTGGCCATCGCGCGCGAGGCCGACGACCTGCTGACCGAGGCGCAGCGGCGGGGCGAGCCGAGGATGGTCGCGCAGATCCTGCGCTCCTCGGTGATCGTCCGCCTGGTCACGCCCGGCCTCAGCGAGCTGACCGATCCGCTGCTGGAGGAGCTGCTCAGCCACACCGGCAGGCACGGGCTGATCGTGCTGCGGGCCGACGCGCACGCGCTGGCCGGACGCCGCGCGCTGATGTCGGGCTACGAGGACACCGCGCTCTCCGAGGTGGCCGCCGCGCTGGTGATGCTGGAGGGCGATCCGGTCCCCGACGAGATCTTCGGCGGCCGCAACTGGGCCCGCCTGCTGGCCGCGGCCTGGGTCGACATCGGCCTGGTGCTCACCCAGCTCGGCGTCTACGAGCTCGCCGACGAGGTGCTGGCCAGGGCGAACCTCTGCGTCCGGGAGAACGGCGGACCGCACGAGATCGCCGTGCACATGATCAACCGGGTGCGGCTGCTGCTCGGCTGGGGCCTGCGGCTGGAGCGGGTCGGCAAGGGCGACGAGGCCCTGGACCGGTTCGCCACCGCCTCCGCGCTCGCCGTCTCGGTGGAGGGCCCGTGGCGGGAGTCGCTGTTCCCGCGCCGCAGCGACCGCCCGGCCGCCGCGCAGGTGCCGATGCTGGGCGCGGCGCACGCGCTGGCCCGGCCCGGCCCCGAGCACATCTGCTCGCTGGAGGAGCTGCTCACGCTCTCGATGTACCCCAGGGAGCAGATCGTCACCGCGATCGCGCTGTCGCGCTGCCTGGAGATGGCCGGGCGGGACGTGGAGGCGCAGCGGATCCTGGGCACCACGCGCAAGCAGTTGGAGCGCGACACCAGCGAGCCGACGCTGATGCTGTGCCTGGTCCGCGAGTACGCGCGGCTGTGCGGGCCGGACGGCGGCCAGGAGACGAGCAACGCGCTGGAGGCGTACGCGACCGCGCTGGAGCACGAGCTGTGGACGCTGCGCGAGGCGCGGGTCGCCACGCTGCTGACCCGGCTGGAGCACGAGCGGCTCAGCCGCGAACACGGCGCGATCGCGCAGCAGGCGTTGCAGGACCCGCTGACCGGGCTGCCCAACCGCCGCGCGCTGGACGAGCGGATGGACGCGCTGGTCGCCACCCCGTCGGCCTACCCGCTGTCGGTGGCCCTGGTGGACCTGGACGGTTTCAAGAGCGTCAACGACCGGTGCTCGCACGCCGAGGGCGACGACGTGCTGCGGGTGATCGCGAGCACGCTGCGCGACGCGCTCCGCGGTGACGACCTGGTCGGCCGCTACGGCGGGGACGAGTTCGTGGTGCTGCTGCCGGGCGCCCCGCTCGGCGCGGCCGAGGCGGCGCTGTCCAGGGCGGTCGAGGCCGTGTCGCGGCTGCCGGTGGACTTCTCCCGCGGCGTCACGCTGTCGATCGGCGTGGTCTCGGTGAAGCCCGCCGAGTCCCCGGGGCAGGCGCTCGCCCGCGCCGACGCCGCGATGTACCAGGCCAAGCGCCAGGGCGGCAGCAGGGTCGCGGTGAGCGGCGCCGACATCGCCGACGATCTGCCGCACTCGCCGAGCTGGGTGCCGCCGCCCACCCCCTGATCTCCCGCGCGGAACCCGAATCGGACCCGCTGGATTTTCACTTTCCTGATTCGAGTGTGGTCCTGGCCACAGCGGTCGTCCTAGAGTGCGGTGGTCCGATCGGAGCAGAAGATCTTCGCGAGGGGGTGCCGCCGATGCCCCGGACCCCGCGCGACGACGACCTCCCGAGCGGTGAATGGCTCAACGAGCGCGGGAACGTGCTGGTCGCCCGCGCCCAGAGCGTGCCGGTGCACGAACGCTGGGCCATCCTCGCCGAGGTCGACGACCTGCTGGCCAAGGCGCGGCTGGTCGCCTCCGGTGAGGTGCTGGCCGCGACGCAGCGCCGGGCGCTGGTGCTGCGGCTGCTGACCAACCCCGCCGACGAGGCGGTCGACGCGCTGCTCGACGAGTTGGACGCGACGGCGCGCACCCATGAGCTGCTGCTCTACGAGATCCACCACTACGCGCTGCGCGGGCGGTTCGCGCTCCGGCGGGGGTTGCAGAGCGACGCGCTCGTCGCGGCGGCACGCGGGCTCGCGATCATGGCCGAGCCGCTCGACCCGCCGGAGGGCACGGCGCCCGCGGTGTGGGGCAAGAAGGTGGCGTGCGCGCTGCTGACGCTGAGCGGCGCGCTGTCCGGGCTCGGCACCTACGAGCTCGCCGAGGAGACGCTGGACCACGCGGAGCGCCACATCGCGGCCGACGACGTCCACCAGCGCACGGTGCTCACGGTCAACCGGCTGTGCCTGATGCTGGACTGGGGTCTGCGGCTGGAGCGCGCCGGCTTCGCCGAGCAGAGCGCCGAGCGCTACGCGGCCGCGGAACGGCTCGCCCACACGGCCGAGGAGCTGTGGGGCGGTTCGATGTTCGCCGAGGACTCGGCGGGCAAGGCGGCCGACGAGGTCGGGGCCATCGCGGTGGCGCTCGCCCTCGCCGATCCGGACGTCTCGCACGTCGACCGGCTGTTGCGGCTGCGCGAGGCGTTGCGCGAGCCCAGCGAGCTGATCCACGTGACCATCGCGCTGGCCCGCTGCATCGACGACCCCGGGACCGCGATCGCGTTGATCACCGACCTGCAACGCGAGCTGAAGAGCAGTACCGAAGCCCGGCTGCTGCGGTTGACGCTGAGCTGGGAGCACGCGCGGCTCTTCGCCGCGCAGAAGGGCTTCGAGCAGGTCGACTGCCCCGCCTACCAGCACATGACCGCGATGGAGGAGTACCTCTGGGGCGCCAGGCAGGCGCTCATCGGCACCATCCGGGCCCGGGTGGAGCACGAACGACTGGCGAGGACGCACGGAGCCGTGACCAGACAGGCGTTGCAGGACCCGTTGACCGGGCTGGCCAACCGCAGGGGACTCGCCGAGCGGATGCGCGCGGCGGCGCTGGCCCCCGGCGGGCCCGCGGTCATGGTCGCCGTGCTCGACCTGGACGGCTTCAAGGAGGTCAACGACCGGCTCAGCCACATGGTCGGCGACACGGTGCTGCGCGCGGTCGCGGACACCCTGCGCGGCGCGGTCCGGGCCGACGACCTGGTGGCCCGCTACGGCGGTGACGAGTTCGTCGTCGTGCTGCCCGGGGTGAACACCGAGCAGGCGCGGGCGGCGCTGGAGCGGGCCGTGCAGGCCGTCGCGGGGTTGCCCCGGCCGGTCGGGCACGGGGTCACGCTGTCCGCGGGGCTGACCCGGCTGCGCGCGGAGGAACCGGCCGAGGAGACCCTGCGCCGCGCCGACGCCACGATGTACGTGGCGAAACACCAGGGTGGCAACCGGGTGGCGGTCGGCTGACGACGCGGGGCCGGGGCCGGTCGGGACACCCGTAGGATCGCCCCCGCCGGGGTCGCCGGTTCACGGGCCCCGCGCGTCTGTCGCGAAACGACCCAAGGAGAGCTCTGATGCCACAGGGCGCACCCGCCCCAGGCTCCTCCAGCGGCCCCGCCACCCCAGGACCGGTCAACGCAATCGTGCTCGCCGCAGGCGAGGGCACCAGAATGCGTTCGGCCACCCCGAAGGTGCTGCACCCGCTGGCCGGACGGCCGCTGATCGAACACGCCGTCCGGGCCGCGGCGGGCCTGGACCCCGCGCACCTCGTCGTGGTCGTCGGCCACGGCAGGCAGGCGGTCGGTGAACGGCTGGAGAGCATCGGGCACCAGCTCGACCGCAAGATCGTCACCGCCGTGCAGGGCAAGCAGAACGGCACCGGGCACGCGGTCGGCTGCGCGCTCGCCGCCCTGCCCGCGGGCGCGGACGGCACCGTCCTGGTGACCTACGGCGACGTCCCGCTGCTGGAGACCGCGACCCTGGAACGGCTCCTCGACGAGCACCGTGACCAGGGCAACGCCGTGACTGTTCTCACCGCCGTGGTGTCCGATCCGTCCGGTTACGGCCGGGTGCTGCGGGATGCCGACGGCGGCGTGCTGGCCATCGTCGAGCAGAAGGACGCCACCGAGGAGCAGCGCGCGGTCCAGGAGATCAACTCCGGGGTCTACGCCTTCGACGCCGCGGTGCTGCGGGACGGCCTGGGCCGGATCTCCACCGCCAACGCGCAGGGCGAGCTCTACCTCACCGACGTGCTCGGCATCGCCCGCGGTGACGGGCGCCGGGTCGGCGCGCTGGTGTGCGAGGACGTGTGGCAGGTGGAGGGCGTCAACGACCGCGTCCAGCTCGCCGCGCTCGGCGCCGAGCTGAACCGGCGGCTGGTCACCGGCTGGATGCGCGAGGGCGTCACGGTCACCGACCCGGCCTCGGTCTGGCTGGACGCCGACGTGGTGCTGGCTCGCGACGTCGTGCTCGAACCGAACGTCCAGCTCAAGGCCGCGACGCAGGTCGGCGAGGGCGCGGTGGTCGGCCCGGACACCACGTTGAGCAACTGCGCGGTGGGCGAGGGCGCCGCCGTGGTGCGGACCCACGGCACCGACGCGGAGATCGGCGCGGGCGCCTCGGTCGGCCCGTTCGCCTACCTCCGCCCCGGCACCCGGCTCGGCGCGAAGGGCAAGATCGGCACCTTCGTGGAGACCAAGAACGCCAAGATCGGCGAGGGCACCAAGGTCCCCCACCTGACCTACGTCGGGGACGCCACGATCGGTGACTTCAGCAACATCGGCGCGGCCACCGTCTTCGTCAACTACGACGGCGTGACCAAGAGCCACACCACCATCGGCTCGCACGCCCGCACCGGCGCGGACAACATGTTCGTGGCCCCGGTGACCGTGGGCGACGGCGCTTACACCGCGGCCGGTTCGGTGATCACCAGCGACGTCCCGCCGGGCGCCATGGGGGTGGCCAGGGCCAAGCAGCGCAACGTTGAGGGATGGGTCACACGCAGGCGCTCCGGCACGCCTGCCGCCGACGCCGCGGCACGAGCACTGGCGGCGAACAGCGATGATGTGCCCGGCAACGACGCGGAGGACGGGAAGTGAACGACATGACCGTGAGCGCGAGCGCGATGTCGGCGACACCGAAGAAGAGCCTGATGCTCTTCGCCGGGCGCAGCCATCCGGAGCTGGCCGAGGAGGTCGCCAAGCACCTGGACGTTCCGATCACGCCGCAGGCGGCCTACGACTTCGCCAACGGCGAGATCTTCGTCCGGTTCGAGGAGTCGGTGCGCGGGTGTGACGCCTTCGTCATGCAGAGCCACGCCGCGCCCATCAACCAGTGGGTGATGGAACAGCTGATCATGGTCGACGCGCTCAAGCGCGCCAGCGCCAAGCGGATCACCGTGATCATGCCGTTCTACCCCTACGCCCGGCAGGACAAGAAGCACCGCGGCCGCGAGCCGATCTCGGCCCGGCTGATCGCCGACCTGTTCAAGACCGCGGGCGCCGACCGGATCATGACCGTGGACCTGCACACCGCGCAGATCTCCGGCTTCTTCGACGGCCCGGTCGACCACCTGCTGGCGATGTCGCTGCTGGCCAACCACGTCCGGGGCAAGTACAGCGACGCCAAGATGACCGTCGTCTCCCCCGACGCCGGCCGCACCAAGCTGGCGGAGAAGTGGGCCAACACCCTCGACGGCTGCCCGATCGCCTTCATCCACAAGACCCGCGACCCGTTGAAGCCCAACGAGGTGGTGGCCAACCGCGTCGTCGGTGAGGTCAAGGGCCGCACCTGCGTGGTGATCGACGACATGGTCGACACCGGCGGCACCATCGCCAAGGCGGTGGAGCAGCTGCTCGACGAGGGCGCGGCGGACGTGATCATCGCGGCCACCCACGGCGTGCTCTCCGGCCCGGCCACCGAGCGGCTGGCCAACTGCGGGGCCAAGGAGGTCATCTTCACCAACACGCTCCCGATCCCGGACGAGCGCCGCTTCCCGCAGATGACGGTGCTCTCGATCGCGCCGCTGCTGGCCAAGGCGATCCACCAGGTCTTCGACGACGGCTCGGTGACCAGCCTGTTCGACGGCGAGGCCTGAGGAACATGATCGTCTGGACCGGCTGGGGAATCCTGACCGTCGTCATCGCCGCGATCGGCGGGGCGGGCGGCAGCGGTATCGGCGTCGCCCTCGGCGGTCCCAGCGACTCCGCCAACCTCGGCACCGTGATCGGCCTGCTGCTGGCGGGCGTGGCGATCTGGTTCGTCGGCGAGCGGCTGAACCGGCCGGTTCCGGGTTTCGACCAGGCGACCGGCCAGCCGGTGCTCTACCGCGACCGGCACCGGCTGTTCTGGGTGCCGATGCAGTACTTCGGCCCGATCGTCGGCCTCGCGGCCCTCGGGGTCGGCGTCGGCATGCTGTTCTGAGCCGTCCACGCGTCGGAAGGGGCCCCGCCGGGATCGGCGGGGCCCCTTTCCCCGTGTTGGGGGATTGCGGGAAACCGGCCCCCGGTTAGGCCCTGGGAAAACCACGGCATACACTTGCCGGGTTGTCTCGGCGAGGTCGGGTCGTCGCACCCGGCGTGATCGACGCGGCGGCCACCGGCCGCGTGCATCCACACCCTCCCGCGCCGCCCGCCGCCGCAGACCGCCACTGACGAATGTGATCACCCGACGTCGCAAGGGAGCACCACCGTGTCCGAGGTCCGTCTCGCAGCCGAGCCGCGCACCGAGTTCGGCAAGGGTGCCGCTCGCCGCACCCGTCGCGCCGGCAAGATCCCCGCGGTCCTCTACGGCCACGGCTCCGACCCCAAGCACGTGGCCCTGCCCGCGCTGGAGTTCGCCCGCGTGATGCGCAACCACGGCACCAACACCGTGCTGGCGCTGGAACTGGGCTCGGACACCGAGCTGGCGCTCACCAAGACCGTCGTGACGCACCCGCTGCGGAACTACATCGAGCACGTCGACCTGCTGCTGGTCCGCCGCGGCGAGTTGGTCACCGTCGACGTCTCGGTCGCCGTGACCGGCACCGCCGCCTCGGGCACGATGATCACGCAGGAGGCCACCGAGATCCAGGTCGAGGCCGACGCGCTGAACATCCCCGACGGCTTCGAGGTCTCGGTCGAGGGCGCCGCGGTCGGCACCCAGATCCTGGCCTCCTCGGTCCAGCTGCCCGCGGGCGTCACCCTGGTGACCGACCCCGAGGCGCTGCTCGTCAACGTCGTGGCCGCCCCGAGCGCCGCGCAGATGGAGGCCGCCGTCGACGCCGAGGGCGCCGGTGTGGTCGAGGACGCTCCGGAGACCGAGAGCTGATTCCGCCCACGACGTCGGGCACACAGCACTGCTGACGGCGCGTCGCCCGCGAGGGTGGCGCGCCGTCGTCGCGTTCGGGGGTTCGTTCAGGCGTTCGTTCAAGGAGAGGGTCATGGTCGGCACGGACGGGCTGGCGCTGGTGGTCGGCCTCGGCAACCCGGGGCCGGGTTACGCGGGCAACCGGCACAACATCGGCTTCCTGGTGCTCGACGAGCTGGCCGGGCGCATCGGCGGGAAGTTCAAGTCGCACAAGGCCGGCGCCGAGGTGCTGGAGGGCAGGCTCTCCGGGAGCCGGGTGGTGCTGGCCAAGCCCCGCTCGTACATGAACCTCTCCGGCGGTGCCACGGCGGGCGCGGCGCGGTTCTACAAGGCCGAGCCCGGATCGGTGGTCGTCGTGCACGACGAGCTGGACCTGCCGTTCGGCCAGGTGCGGCTCAAGCTCGGCGGCGGCGAGAACGGCCACAACGGGCTGCGCAGCATCTCCAAGTCCCTCGGCACCAAGGACTACCTGCGCGTCCGCTTCGGCATCGGCCGCCCGCCCGGTCGCCAGGACCCGGCCGACTTCGTGCTCAAGGACTTCTCCGGCACCGAGCGCAAGGAGCTGGCCTTCGCGATCGACCTCTGCGCCGATGCCGTCGAAGGCTTGGTATCACTAGGTCTCGAAGCCGCCCAGAACAAGTTCCACCCGCTCTCCTAGCCAGCTCGGCGCCGAGGTCGGGCGGTCTTCAAGTCCCCCGAACCCCCGCCAAAACCGTCTCAAACCGCCCCCAACCTCGGCTTCCCGTCGGGGTTCGGCACCGTTTGCGACCGCCACAGCCGGGGTTCGGTGTACTTGAAGACGCCCCAACTTGCGCGCGCGGTCGTGGAGGCGGGCCTAGGTTGCGCGCCTCCGGAGCACGCCTCGTTGCGCGCCTGCGGAGCACGCTCAGCGGCGCGCCCGCCGGAGAACCCCGGCCAGCAGGGCGGCGATGTTCCACGCGTCGTCGACCCCGCGGTGGTGGGTTCCCTCCAGCGGCAGGCCCGCCAGCTCGACCGCGCGGTCCATCCCCACCTCGGACTTCAGGTTGTGCGCCAACGCGAAGAGCGTCTTCACGTTGATGTGCCGCGGCCCGAACGGGTACTTCGCCCCGGTGGTGTCGCACTGCCGTTGGAACTGCTTGCGGTCGTAGTCCCCGTAGCTCGCCCACACCAGGTCCCGCGAACCGAGCTCCTCGCGCAGCACCGCGCATGCGTCCACAAAGGACAGTCCATCGGCGACGTCGGCCGCGGTGAGCGTGGTCAGCTCCGTGCAGAACGCACTGACCTCGGAGTGCTCGGGGCGGACCAGGATCGCCATGCGCTCACCGCGCTCCAGGGTCGCGGTGTCCAACACGCACACGCCGATCTCGATGATCTCGTTGACCTGCCCGGCGGGCGGCGCCCCGTCCCAGCAGGTCGCCTCCACGTCGACGACCAGCACCCGCTCCAGGCTTCGTTTTCTCACGACGGCGCAGCGTACTTCCCGCGCCGCCCCAACGCCTCACGTTATCGAGCGCACCGTGGTTGGGGCGGCGAACCCGGTTGTCAGGAGGGGATGAACTTCCGGGCCTCGGTGCGGCGGAGCTTCCCCGAAGGCGTCTTCGGCAGCGTGGCGGGCGGGAGGACCACGACTGCCGCGGGGCGGACTCCGACGGCGTCCATCACCCGGGCCGCGATCTCCTTGCTCATCGCGCTTTCCGCCGCGGCGTCACCCGCGTGCTTGGACTCCACGGCGACGGCGAACCGCTCCCGCCGGTCGCCCGCGTCGAGCCGGACCGCGACGGCGTTGCCCGCGCGCACTCCGTCCACCGAACCCGCGGCGCGCTCCACGTCGGTCGGGTAGATGTTGCGGCCGCCCATGATGATGACGTCCTTGCGGCGGCCGCACACCACGACCTGACCGCCCACGAGGTAGCCCTCGTCGCCGGTGTTCAGCCAGCCCTCACTGTCCTTTGTGGCCAGTGGACCGTCCATGGTGAGGTAGCCGTCGGTCACCGCGTCACCGCGGATGCGCAGTTCGCCGACCTCGCGATCGCCGAGCACCCGGCCGTCCTCGCTGACCGCCTGCACTTCCAGTCCGGGCAGCGGCGGGCCGAGCAGCGGGAACTCGCGGGACTTCGCCCCGTCACCGGCGGGAGTCGCGATGTGCTTGTCCGCCAAGGCTTCCGCGTCGACGACATCCACCTCAAGGCCGGTGTCCAGCGGCGCGAAGGACACGCCGAGCGTCGCCTCGGCCATGCCGTAGGCGCTCACCATGCACTCCGGCCGCAGCCCGAACCGCGCCGCGGCGTCGGTGAAACCGCGCACCGAGGCCGGATCGATCGGCTCCGCCCCGTTGAGCGCGAAGCGCAGCGTGGACAGGTCGATCGCCCCATCGTCCAAAGTGGACATACGACGGCCCGCGACCGCGTAGCCGAAGTTCGGGGCGGCGGTGACCGTGCCGCGGTACCTGCTGATCATTTCGAGCCACATCAGCGGGCGCCCGACGAACTCCGCCGGGGACGCCTTGACCAGCTCGGCGCCGAGGGTCATCGGCACGGTGAAGAAGCCGACCATGCCCATGTCGTGGAACAGCGGCAGCCAGGAGATGAGCACGTCCCGCTCGGCGTCGATCTTCGCCGTGGTCACCATCGCCTTGATGTTCGCCCACAGGCCGCCGTGGCTGATCCGCACGGCCTTCGGGTCCGAGGTCGAGCCGCTGGTGAGCTGGAGCAGCGCGACGTCGTCCTCGCCGGTCTCCACCGGCTCGGCCAGCGGCGCCGCGTGCGAGCGCAGTTCCTCGATCAACAAGAATTCGATGCCGTGCTGGCGCAGAACGTCCGCCAGCGCGTCGAACGGCGCGCCGAGCAGCACCCGCCGGGCGCCGATCATGCCGAGCACCTTGAGCGTGTCCTCGGCCCACATGGCCAGGTCTGTTCTCGGTGTGGGCTGGTGCAGCATGGTCACGCTGCCCCCGGCCAGCCAGCACGCCTGCACGGCGGCGGCGATCGGCGCGGGGTCGGCGGCGAGCACGGCGAGGGAGTCACCCCTGCGCACACCCGCTTCGACGAGGGCGGCGGCGGCCCTGCTGGCTTCCTCGTGCACCTCACCCCAGGTCCTGCGCTGGGGGGCGGCGGGAACGCCGGTGGTCAGGCCGCGGTCGGTGGACCGCGCCCTGCTCACCAGTGCCTCGATGAACTGGCTCATGGTTTCGGAGCCTAAGCCAGTCCGACGATCAGTGGACAATCACGGGATCAACCCGCTTCAACGACCTCGGCCGCGGCCATCCACTGCTCCTCGACTTCGGCCTGCTCCGATTTGACCGCGCGCAGCTCCGCGTCCAGCTCGACCAGCTTGTCCACGTCGGAGCCCGCTGCGGCGAGCTTCTCCTCGATCTTGGCGGCCCTGCTGTCCAGCTGCGCGAGCTTGCGCTCCAGGCGGGAGAGCTCCTTGCGCGCCGCGCGTTCCTCCGCCGCCGAGGACCTCGGCTTCTCCGCGACGGCCCGCGGTGCCACCGTTCCGGAGCCGACCGAGGTCGCGATGCCCGCCTCGCGCATGGCCGCGCGCCGCTTCAGGTACTCCTCGATGCCGCCGACCAGCTTGGTGATCCGCCCGTCGCCGAACAGCGCCACCACGTTGTCGCAGACGCGTTCGACCAGGTACCGGTCGTGCGAAACCACGATCATGGTGCCCGGCCAGGAGTCGAGCAGGTCCTCCAGCTGCTGCAGGGTGTCGATGTCCAGGTCGTTGGTGGGCTCGTCGAGCAGCAGCACGTTCGGCTCGGACATCAGCAACCTGGTCAGCTGCAACCGCCTGCGCTCACCACCGGAGAGGTCGGAGACCGGCGTCCACTGGCGGCTCGCCGGGAAACCCATCCGCTCGGCCAGCTGCGACGCGGACAGCTCGTACTTGCCGAGCACCACGCGCCGCGCCACGTCCTCGACCGCTTCGAGCACTCGCATGTTCATCGGCAGGTCGTGCAGCTCCTGCGACAGGTGCGCCAGCCGCACGGTCTGCCCCTGCTTGCGCGTGCCGCCGTCCAGCTCGCGTTCCCCGGCCAGCGCCCGCAGCAGCGTGGTCTTGCCGGAGCCGTTCACGCCGACGAGCCCGACCCGGTCGCCGGGGCCGACCAGCCAGGTCGTGTGCTCCAGCAGCGTGCGACCGTCCGGGATGCGCAGCGTGGCGTCCTCGATGTCGATCACCGTCTTGCCGAGGCGGCGCTTGGCGAAGCTCATCAGCTCGACGCTGTCCCGCAGCGGCGGCACATCGGCGATCAGCGCCTCGGCGGCCTCGATCCGGAAGCGGGGCTTGGAGGTGCGCGCCGGGGCGCCCCTGCGCAGCCACGCCAGCTCCTTGCGGGCGAGGTTCTGCCGCTTCTCCTCCAGCGTCGCGGCGAGCCGGGCCCGCTCCGCGCGCGCGAAGATCCAGTCGGCGTAACCGCCCTCGTACTGCTCGACCCCGCCGCCGACGACCTCCCAGGTGCGGGTGCACACGGTGTCCAGGAACCAGCGGTCGTGGGTGACGACCACCAGCCCGCAGCGCCGCCCGCGGAGGTGGTCGGCCAGCCACTGCACGCCCTCCACGTCGAGGTGGTTGGTCGGCTCGTCGAGAATGACCAGGTCCAGGTCCCGGACCAGCGCGGCGGCCAGCGCGACGCGGCGCCGCTCGCCACCGGAGAGCGGGTCGATCACGGTGTCCAGGCCCAGCTCGCTCACGCCGAGCCCGTCCAGCACCGAGCGCACCTTGGCGTCGGCGGCCCACTCGTGCTCGGCGTCGAAGCCCAGCGGTTCGATCACGTTCTGCCGGATCGTCGAGCCCTTCGGCAGCTCGCTGCGCTGGGTGACCACGGCGAAGTTCAGGTCCCGGTTGTGGCTGACCCGGCCGGAGTCCGGCGGCTCGATCCCGGCGATGATCTCCAGCAGCGTGGTCTTGCCGCCACCGTTGAGCCCGACGACGCCGATGC
This sequence comes from Allokutzneria sp. A3M-2-11 16, assembly GCF_024213555.1. Taxonomy (GTDB): domain Bacteria; phylum Actinomycetota; class Actinomycetes; order Mycobacteriales; family Pseudonocardiaceae; genus Allokutzneria. Next base: position 1,163,104 of record NZ_JANAVO010000001.1, read on the forward strand.
GATCGCCCTCGTTCACGCCGAGCGACACTCCGTCCAGCAGCTGGCGCACGCCGAAGCTCTTGCTGACGGACTCCAGGTTGACCAGGTTGGCCATCAATCCTCACATCACGAAACGCACGAAGGCAGAAGAAGAACTAGGCGTGGACCTCGGGCGGGACGGGCCGCGGCGTGTCATCGCCGCCGATCACCCGAGCCCCGTGCACCGGACCCTGCGCCACCCGAACGCTACGGCAGACGCCCGCGCCGGAGAGCTCCGCGGCCACCCGGACGGCGGCGTCGGCGGAGGAGCACAGGAAAGCGCAGGTCGGGCCGGAGCCGGAGACGATCCCGGCGAGCGCGCCCGCGTCCACCCCCGCGCGCAGCGTGCGGCGCAGCGCGGGCCGCAGCGACACCGCGGCGGCCTGGAGGTCATTGCCCAGCAACAGCGCCAGCTGGCGCGGGTCACCGGTGGCGAGGGCTTCGAGCACCGGCTCGACCGAGCCGACCCGCGGCGGGCGGCCGTCGGCACGCAGCCGGTCCAGCTCGGCGAACACGGTCGGAGTGGATAGGCCGCCCTTGTCCAGCGCGATGACCCAGTGGAAGGTGTGCCTGGTCAGCACGGGCACCAGCCGCTCACCGCGGCCCGCGCCGAGCGCGGTCCCGCCGTGCAGGCAGAACGGCACGTCGCTGCCGATGGTCGCGGCGATCTCGGAGAGCTCGTCCCGGCCGATCTCCATCCGCCACAGCGAGGCTGCGGCGACCAGGGCGGCGGCGGCGTCGGCGCTACCGCCCGCCATACCGCCCGCGACCGGGATGCCCTTGCGGATCACCACGCGCACGCGGGGGTCGTCGGGATCGCGGCCCGCGCGCTCGGCCAGCGCCTCGATCGCCCGCCACGCCAGGTTGGAGGCGTCATCGGGCACCAGGTCGGCCCCGTCCCCGATCACCTCGATGCCCGGCTCATCGGCCTGGGCGACGGTGACCTCGTCGTTGAGGGACAGGGCCTGGAACACGGTCATCAACTCGTGATAACCGTCTTCACGCAGGTCACCAACCGCAAGGTGGAGGTTCACCTTGGCGGGGGCACGGACGGTGACAGGGGGCGGGACCACGGCAAGCACCCTGCCAGCCTACGGCCCCGCGCCCCCGGCTCACGTTTTCACCGATTTTCAGGCGGGGATCACACCGCCCGGGAAGGTCTTGCCGATGTAGTCCCGCACCTGCTGCGAGCGGAGCAGCTCGGCCAGCGCCTTGACCCGCCTGTCCTCGGCCAGCTCCGGCCGGGTGACCAGCAGGTTGGCGTAGGAGTTGCCCTCGGCCCTCTCCACGGCGAGCGCGGTCTTCAGGTCGAGCCGGGCCTCCAGCTGGTAGTTGCCGTTGACCACGGCGGCGTCGGCGTCGTCCAGGCTGCGCGGCAGCTGGGCGGCCTCGGTCTCCAGCAGCTCGACGCGCTTGGGGTTCTCGGCCACGTCCTGCTTGGTGGCCTTGGCCTCGGTGCCCGGCTTGAGCTTGATCAGGCCGGTGGAGGCGAGCAGGTTCAGCGAGCGGGAGAGGTTGCTCGGGTCGTTGGGCAGCGCGACCTTCGCGCCCTGCGGCAGCTCCTCGACCTTCTTGACCTTCTTGGAGAACACCGCGAGCGGCTCGATGTGCACCGCGCCGACGGACTGGAGCTTGATGTTGCGCGCGCCGGTGAACTCGTCGAGGTACGGCTTGTGCTGGAAGTAGTTCGCCTCCAGCTGGCCCTCGGCGAGCGCGGTGTTCGGCGTCACGTAGTCGTTGATCTCGACCACGTCGACCTTGATGCCCTTGTCCTTGGCCAGGTTGTCCGCGACGTAGCGCAGGATCTCGGCGTGCGGGACGGGGCTGACGCCGACCCGGATGGCGGCGTTGGGGTCCTTGGCGGGGTCCGCGCCTCCGCAGGCGGCCAGCACGAGGGCGCTGGCGGTGACGAGTGCGGCGGCGGCGAGCGTGCGGATACGACGCATGGGAATCGGTTCTTCCTTACTGGTTCAGGCGGTGACCCGGCGGCGGCGGTCGATGCCGCGGGCGCCGAGGTCGAAGAGGAACTGGACGAGGCGGGCGAAGACGCCGAGCACCACGACGGTGCTGATCAGCACCCGGGTGTCGAAGCGCTGGTAGCCGTAGCGGATCGCGAGGTCACCGAGACCCCCGCCGCCGACCACGCCCGCCATGGCGGAGTAGCCGATCAGCGCGATCACGGTGACGCCGATCCCGGCGACGAGCGCGGGCGCGGCCTCGCGGAGCAGCACGCCCCGGACGATGTGCGGTTTGGTGGCCCCGGTGGTGATCGCGGCCTCCACGACGGAGGTGTCCACCTCGCGCAGCGCGCCTTCGACGAGCCGGGCGAGGAACGGGATCGCGCCGACCGTCAGCGGGACCACGGCGGCGGTGCTGCCGAGCGTGGTGCCGACGATCGAGCGCGTCACCGGGAGCAACGCGATCAGCAGGATCACGAACGGCAGTGACCTGCCGACGTCGACGACGAAGTTGAGCACGCGGTGGGTGAACACCTGGGGGCGCAAGCCTCCCGGAGCGGTCACGTGCAGCAGCACGCCGAGCGGCAGGCCGCCGATGAACGCGAACACGGCGGACAGCGCCACCATGTAGAGCGTCTCCCACCCCGTTTCCGCGAGCAGCTCAAAAACGGTGGACCAGGGTGTTTCGGTTCTCACGCAGCAGTCCCCGCAACCAGGGTGGGCTTGTGGCGGACGACGGCACCGCGCTCGCCGATCCACTTGAGGGCGGCGTCGGCCCGCTCACCGCTGAGTGCGATGCGGAAACGGGCGACCGGGGTGTCGTTGAGCCGGGTCATGCCGCCGCCGAGCAGCGACAGCTCGACGCCGTGCCTGCTGGCGGCCTCGGGCAGCAGCGCGCCGATGGCGGCGAAGCCGACGAGCACGATGTCGGCCACCCGGTCGTAGCCCGCGCTGTGCTGCTGGGAGATCTGGTCCAGCTCGGGCAGCAGCGCCGAGGCGGTGCGGCTGCCGGGCGCGGAGATCAGGTCGAGGACCTTGCCGTTCTCCACGACGCGGCCGTGCTCAAGGACCGCGATGTCGTCGCAGATCCGGCGGACGACGGCCATGTCGTGGGTGACCACGAGGACGGTGACGCCCAGTTCCGAGCGCACGCGGTCGAGCACGGTCAGCACGGAGCCGGTGGTCTCCGGGTCCAGCGCGGAGGTGGGCTCGTCGGCCAGCAGCACCGAGGGGCTCGCGGCGAGCGCGCGGGCGATGGCAACCCGTTGCCGCTGACCGCCGGAGAGCTGGTCGGGGAAGGTCGATGCCTTGTCGGACAGGCCGACCAGCTCCAGCAGCTCGGACACCCGCTGCTTGCGCTGCGGGCCGGGCACCTTCGCGGCCTCCAGCGGGAGCGCGATGTTGCCCGCGGCGGTGCGCTGGCGCAGCAGGGAGTCGGTCTGCGGGACGACGCCGATCTGCCTGCGGGCGGCGCGCAGCGCGGCACCGGAGAGGCTGACCAGGTCGGTGCCGTCCACCCGGATCGAGCCGGCGTCGGGCCGCTCCAGCAGCGCGATGCAGCGCGCCAGGGTCGACTTGCCCGCCCCGCTGGTGCCGACGACGCCGAGGATCGTGCCGGCGGGAACCTCCAGGGAGACGCCGTCCAGCGCGCGGACCTCGCCCCCTCGGCCGGGGAAGCTCTTGGTCAGGTTCTCAACAGTGATCACGATGACTCCATGGCACGGCCGCCGCTCGTGGCGGCAGCGCTCCGGAACCGTCCTTTGTGGACGGTGATGGGGTGGGAGGGGGTGAGGCGGTCAGGCGTCGGTGCGGGATACGCGGCGACAGCCACTCACCGTGCGGAGGCACTGGTCGACACAGCGTCGACGAACCAGGTTGGGTCGACGTGCGGACATCGGCGGGCGTTGCATGAGGACTCCATCGGTCCTGGCGGTAGCACCTGCCCGTTTCCGGGTGGTTGCTGCGGCGTCGCTGAGCCAGGTCTCTCGGCCGCTCGGGATGGATTGCTGCGGACAGTAGAACCGACGAGGACGGACAGAGGCAAGTCGTTTCGCGTCTCGAACACTGGATCGTTCGACACATCACACTCACAGCCGAACGCCCTGGTAAACGCCCCGATACGCCCAGTTATTCCCGAATGGTGATACCGGGCTCAGCCTGAGGTACGGGCTTCCGCGATCCGGGCGAAGTCGGCGACGTCGAGCTGCTCCCCGCGCGTGGACGGGTCGACGCCCGCCGCGACGAGGTAGCGCTCGGCCAGCGCGGCCGATCCGGCCCAGCCAGCCAGTGCGGCCCGCAGCGTTTTGCGGCGCTGCGCGAAAGCCGCGTCCACCAAGGAGAAAACGGCTCCACGGTCCACTGTGGACGGTGGGTCGCGGCGCACGAAGGACACGAGCGCGGAGTCGACGTTGGGCACCGGCCAGAACACCGCGCGCGGCACCGGCCCGGCCCGGCGCACATCGGCGTACCAGGCGGCCTTGACGCTGGGCACGCCGTAGATCTTGCTGCCGGAACGCGCGGCCAGCCGGTCGGCGACCTCGGCCTGGACCATCACCAGCCCGCTGCGCAGCGACGGCAGCTCGGCGAGCAGGTGCAGCACGACCGGCACGGACACGTTGTAGGGCAGGTTCGCCACGAGCGCGGTCGGCGGCTGCGGGAAGTCCGCGGCGGTGACCCGCATCCCGTCGGCGGGCAGCACGGTCAGCCTCTCCGCCAGGCCGGGAGCCTGCTCTGCGGCGGTGCGCTCCAACCGGGACGCGAGGACGGGGTCGATCTCCACGGCCACCACGGCCTTGCAGGCGTCGAGCAGCGCGAGCGTCAGCGACCCGAGCCCCGGCCCGATCTCCAGCGCGACGTCGTCGGCGGTGAGGTTCGCCCCGGAGACGATCCGGCGCACGGTGTTGGGGTCGTGCACGAAGTTCTGGCCCAGCTTCTTGGTGGGCCGAACCCCCAGCTCCTCGGCCAGTCGCCGCACGTCGGCGGGCCCAAGCAGCCGCACACCCTGCACCCGCTCATCCACCCCCGAACCCTATCCGCTCCCCGTCCCAGCCAGGGTTGGCCCGTCTTCAAGTACAACGCACCCACCAAACGATCACCGAAAACCGCCCCTACCCGCGCTGGGTAGGGGGCGGTTTTCGGTGATCAAAAGCGGGGTTGGTGGTACTTGAAGACGCCCGAACCCGGGCGGGTCAGCGGAGGCCGAGCTTGGAGGAGCAGTGCGGCCAGGCGCTGTAGCCGCCGCGCCGGTCGCGGAGCTTCGTGGCGATCGCGATCTGCTGCTCACGCGTGGCCTGGCTGGCCACCGGGGCGTAGGCGCCGCCGCCGTAGGCCTGCCACGTCTGCCGGTCGAACTGGAGGCCGCCGTGGTACTTGCCGTTGGCGCTGACGATCGACCAGTTGCCGGTGGACTCGCACTGCGCGAGCCGGTCCCAGACCGCGGCGTCGGCGATCGGCTTGGTGCCGACCTTCACCTTGCGCGGTTTCGGCTCCTTGAGGACCTTGCTGCGCAGCTCTTCCTTCTTGGTGCGCTTGCCGTTGACGGTGATCGCCTTGAAGACGACCTCCTTCTCGCCCGGCTCGCCCTCCTCGATGACTTCCTTCTCGCCCTTGTTCATCGAGGAGTCTTCCTGCTTCTCCTCGGGCGGGTCGATCTTGACCTTCTCGGTCACCTCGGTGAAGCGGGTCCTGGTGACCTCGATCTGCATCTTCTCGCCGGTGAGCGGGGTCTTCGCGTCGGGCTTGACGGTGTCGTCCTGCTCCAGGGCGACGTTCTGCTCCTTGAGCAGGTCCTCGACGGAGGTGGCGTTGGTGGCCACCTCGCGGGCGGGCTGGCCGCCGTCGACGAGGGTGACGAGCTTGGCGGTCTTGAGGTCCAGCGCCATGCCCTCCAGCGGGATGCGCTGGTGCCGGTCGGCGGAGAGCAGCGCGCCGTCGTGGCGCATGCCGAGGTGGCGCATGGCCTCGTCGACGGTGAGCGCGGTCGTCCACACCTCGCGCTTGCGCCCGTCCACGGTGAGCATGAGCTTGCGGCCGCGCTTGAGCACGATGCGGCTGCCGTCGATGATCGCGGCGTGCGCGGCGGGGGCGAGCGCGTCCTTGGCGCCCGCGCTCAGCCCGGCGCTGTCCAGGGCGCCGTCGACGGTGCCCGCGAAGGTGTGCACCTGGCGCTGCTCGTCGTCGACGGTGATCGTGATCGTCTTGTCCATCGCGATGGCGGTGGCCCCGCCGCTGGTGACGACCAGGAGGGTGGCGGCGGCTGCCGCCCTGACCAACGTGCTCTTCACAGGTGGTCCAGACGTCGGGCGTCCGGGCAGGGGCGAACGGTCGTGCTCCGGCGCGGCTCCCACCCAGGTGGAGGCGCCTCGACCGCCCGGGATGTCCCCACCCCGGCTGTCGGTCACGGGACCGTAATGGACATCGGCGTCGTCGACAACCACCGGGATCTCGACCGTGCGCTCGGTCACGTCCTCGTGCGGTTCATAGCCGGGATCACTCACGGCGCGACTACCTCCTGGAACCGGAAGACCCGTTCAGCGGTGGCGGTGGTGGCGGCGGCCAGCTCCGCGAGGTCGCCCCCGCGCAGTTCGGCGAGGTCGCGCAGGGTGTACGCGACGCAGTACGGCTCGTTCGGCCTGCCGCGGAACGGGTGGGGAGTGAGGAAGGGGGCATCGGTCTCGACGAGCAGCTGCTCGGCCGGGACCAGCAGGGCGGCTTCGCGCAGCGCCTTGGCGTTGCGGAAGGTGACCGCGCCCGCGAAGGACAGCACGTACCCGGCGTCCAGGCAGCGGCGGGCGAAGTCGGCATCACCGGAGAAGCAGTGGAAGACGACCGTCTCCGGTGCGCCTTCCTCGCCGAGCACGCGCAGGATGTCCTCGTGCGCGTCCCGGTCGTGGATCATCAAGGGCTTGCCGACCCGCTTGGCCAGGTCGATGTGCCAGCGGAACGACTCGGCCTGCGCGTCGTGCGGCGAGTAGTCCCAGTAGTAGTCCAGCCCGGTCTCACCGATCGCGACGACCTTCGGCTGCCCGGCGAGCTTCTCCAGCTCGGCGCGGTCGGCGTCGGTGAACGTCGAGGTCCTGGTGGGGTGGATGGCGACGGCGGCGAAGACCCGCTCGTCCCAGGTCGCGGCCTCGGCCGCCCACCGCGCCGCGGCGAGGTCGTCGGCCACGGTGATCGCCCGCGCGACGCCGACCGAGTTCGCCCTGTCCATCACGGTCGCGACGTCCTCGGCGGTCACGCAGCCGCAGGCGTCCAAATGGGTGTGCGAATCCACGGCGGGTGCCGGGAGCGGTTCGGGAAGCGGCGGGCGTTGGCCCTTGCGTTCCCCGCTCACCTCGACACCGCCGGACCACGACGGGGAGTCAGCACACGGGTACACACGGCCGCCTAGCCTACGGTTGGCGGAGTTGGCCGCCTTATCCGGCTCCGGGAGGGGACGATGTCGGCGACGACGCGGCTGGTGGTGCTGGGTGCGGTGCGCAGGTACCAACCGGCGCACGGCTACCAGATCAGGCAGGGCTTGCTGAGCTGGCGGATGGATGAGTGGGCGAACGTCGCGCCCGGCTCGGTCTACCACGCGCTGAAGTCGATGGCGCGCACCGGACTGCTGCGCGTGGTGGAGGACGAGCGCGACGCGGGCAACGTGGCGCGCACGGTCTACGAGATGACCGACGCGGGCGAGGCCGAGTACCGCAACCTGCTGCGCGGTGCGTGGCTCGGGCACAACCGGACGTATGACTCGCTGATGGCCGCGACCGCTCTGCTCCCGGACGTGCCGCGCGCGGAGCTGATCCCGTTGTTGAAGCAGCGGATCGTCCAGCTCGAAGCCGACGCGCTGCTCACCGAGTCCGGCAAGGAGACCGTGCGGGCCATGGGTCACACGCCGCCGCACGTCAGCGAGCTTTTCGACCTCACAGGCGGCTTGGCGGCGGCGGAGCTGGTGTGGGTGCGCAACCTGCTCGCCAAGGTCGAGGCGGGCGCTTACCAGGGCTGGTCCACCGTCTGAGGAACTTGACGAACCTCCCAGGCGTACCGCACGCTGCCACTAGTCAAATTTGACTAAGTGGATTTGTGCAAGGAGCGAGATGATCAGAGTTCGGGGCCTCACCAGGCGTTTCACCGGAAAACACGGGACCGTCGATGCCGTCCGCGGCGTCGACCTGGACGTCGAGGCTGGCGAGTTGGTCGGCTTCCTCGGTCCGAACGGCGCGGGCAAGACCACGACGCTGCGCATGCTGACCACGCTGTTGCGGCCGACCAGCGGGGAGGCGCGCGTCGCCGGGCGCGACCTGCTCACCGATCCAGACGGCGTGCGCGAGCGGATCGGCTACGTCGCGCAGAGCGGCACGCTGGCCTTCGACTACCCGGTGCACGAGGAACTGGAGATGCAGGGCCGCTTCTACGGGCTGGACCGCGCGCGAGCCAGGTCGAGGTGCACGGAACTGTTGGCGGAACTGGATCTCAGCGAACTCCACGACCGCCTGGTGGCGACGCTCTCCGGCGGTCAGCGGCGCAGGCTCGACATCGCGATGGGCCTGGTGCACTCGCCGGAACTGCTGTTCCTCGACGAGCCGACCACGGGCCTCGACCCGACCAGCCGCGCGGCGCTCTGGGACCGCATCCGCGCGCTGCGCGACGAGCGCGGCATGACCGTCTTCCTCAGCACGCACTACCTGGACGAGGCCGACGCGTTGTGCGACCGCCTCCTGGTGATCGACAACGGCGTGATCGTGGCGAGCGGCAGTCCGGACGAGCTGAAGCGCTCCGTCTCCGGGGACGCGGTGACCATGACTGTCCACAGTGGAGCAATTGAGGCCGGGCAGGTCGCCGACGGCATCGACGGCACGAGCGAGGTCACGGTGGACGGCGAGGTGGTGCGGCTCCGTGTGCGACGCGGTGACGAAGCACTGCCGGTGTTGTTGAACGCCTTGCGAGACAAGGACATCGAGCTGGCTTCGGTCACGGTCAAGCGGCCGACGCTCGACGACGTCTTCCACAGCGTCACCGGTCGTTCGCTGCACGAGGAGGTGGCGGCGTGAAGCTGCTGCACGATTCCTGGTTGGTCTGCGCACGAGCGATGCGGCCGCTGTGGCGTTCACCGATGACGCTGGCGTTCGCGATGTTCCAGCCCGTGCTGTTCCTGGTCCTGTTCGGACCACTGCTCCAGCCGCTCGGCGACCGCTTCGGCGCCCCGGACGGGAACTCGTGGCAGTTCTTCGTGCCGGGTTTGCTGGTGCAGCTGGCGATCCTCAGTCCGGGCATGGCGGGCTTCGGCGTGATCTTCGAGCACCGCTCGGGGGTGATCGAGCGGATGCGGGTGACACCGCTGAGCCGGACCGCGCTGCTGCTCGGGCGGGTGGCGAAGGACGCCGTCACGCTGATCGCGCAGTCCGCGCTGCTCGTCGTCGCGGGCGCGCTGTTCGGCCTCCGTGCCTCGGTTCCCGGCGCTCTCCTGGGGCTGCTGCTGATCGGCCTCGTCGCGATCGCGCTGGCCGCGGTGTCGAACGCGGTGGCGCTGCGGATGCTCGACCGGGAATGGATGTTCGCGCCCACGATGAGCCAGATCTCGGTGCTGGTGGTGCTGCTGTCCGGGCTGCTGCTGCCGATGAGCCTGGCGCCAGACTGGCTGCGGTGGCTGTCGATGGCGAATCCGCTGAGCTACGTGGTGGACGCGGAGCGTGCGCTCTTCGCCGGGCGGATCGCGGATCCGGTGGTGCTGACCGGTTCCCTGGTGGCGGTGGCGCTGACCGCCACAACCGTGTTGTGGGGCACCAGGACCTACCAGCGGCAGGATTCCTAGCCCATGATGAGCCATCGTGCGAGTCGTAGCCTGGCCCCTGGCCTCCGACACAGCGCCGGAGCGGGTGTTCCGGCGCCTGTCGGAGCGCGCGCTGGCGCTCGGCCTCGCCCCGCCCGCCGCGCTGGTCGGTGACTGGTTCGGCTCGCGGGCGGTGCTCGCCCCGACCCTGTCGGCGGAGCCGGTCGACGACGCCGAGGCGTTCGCGATCCCCTGCCAGCAGCCCTCCGTCGCGGTGACCTCGGCCCCGGCCGACGCGATCGGCGGCGGGTGGTTCGGCTACCTCGGTTACGGGCTGACCGATCCGGGCGCGTGGGACTCCCCGCGGCGGCTGCCGAACGCGGTGTGGGGCTGGGCCGATCACGTGCTGCGCCAGGACCGGCGCGGGCGGTGGTGGTTCGAGGCGCTCGTGCCCGACGGCCAGCCCGCGCCGGAGCAGTTGGCCGCCGAGCTGATCGCCCTCGTCGACCGCGGCGAGGACCCGCCCGCGCGCCCGTGGACGGTGGGGCGCCTCGCCCGGCCGTCCGCGGAGCTGCACATGGACGCCGTCCGGGCGTGCGTCGCCGCGATCGGCGAAGGGGAGATCTTCCAGGCGAACGTGTGCTCGGAGTTCTCCGCCCCGTTCGACGGTGACCCCGCCGAGGTCTACGCCGCCGGAGTCGGCAGGCTGCGGCCGACCCGATCCGCTTACCTGGCAGGCGAATGGGGCGCGCTGTCCTCGTTCTCGCCGGAGTTGTTCCTGTCCCGCAGGGGAAACATCGTCCGGTCCAGTCCGATCAAGGGCACGCTCCCCCGAAGGCTGCCGGAGCACAACGCGAACGCGCGCCTGCTCCGACAGTCCACAAAGGACGTCGCAGAGAACGTGATGATCGTGGACCTGGTGCGCAACGACCTCGGCCGGGTGTGCGCGACGGGCAGCGTCACCGTCCCCGAACTGCTCACTGTCTGCCCAGCACCGGGAGTCTGGCACCTGGTGTCCACAGTGGAGGGTTCACTTCCATCCACAGTGGACGATGACGAACTGCTCGCCGCCGCCTTCCCTCCGGGCTCCGTCACCGGCGCGCCCAAGCTGCGCGCGCTGGAGATCGTCGCGGAGCTGGAGGTGACCCCGCGCGAGGCGTACTGCGGCGCGATTGGACTCGCCTCCCCCGTCGCGGGCATGGAGCTCAACGTCGTGATCCGAACCCTGGAGTTCCACGGCGGCACCGTGCGCCTCGGCGTGGGCGGTGGCATCACCGCCGACTCCGATCCCGCCGCGGAGTGGCAGGAATGCCTCACCAAAGCGGCCCCCATCGAAACCCTCCTCGCCACGCCCCTCCCCACCGCACTCCGCTGACGCAGCACTCCGCTGCCCGCCGAAGTCCCCCCGTCTTCAAGTACAACGAACCCCACCAAAAACAACCGCTAACTGTGCCTAACCCCTCTGACCGGTTAGGCACAGTTAGCGGTCGTGTGCGAGCGGGTTCGTGGTACTTGAAGACGCCCCAACCACCTCAGCCTGCGATGAGCGCGAGGAGTTCCTCCGCGAGCGCGGGGGTGGCGGCGGCGACGCCGGACCAGCGGCGGGAGAGGTCGGGGTCGAGCACCAACGGCCGACCGAAGGCGTCGAGCACCACTCCGCCCGCCGCGGGCACGGTCACCATCGCCGCGGCCAGATCCATGATCCGGTGGGTGTCCGAGCCCGGGTCGGCGAAGCCGTCCACCGAGCCCTCCGCGACCAGAGCGCACTCCAGCGCGGTCGTGCCGAGCACCCGGACCCGGTCGGCGCGCGAGGCCACCCGCATCCACGCGTCCCGCGCGCCCGGCTTGGGCCGCAGCAGGCACAACTCCGCGCCGTCGACCGACGTCCGCCCGGTGGTCCGGTACGGCGTCGGCTCCCCGGCCTTGGCCCACCACACCCGCCCGGTGTCCAGCCAGCAGGTGACCGCCTCGGTGGCCACGCCGTCCACCGCGACCACCCCGGCCACGCAGGACAGCGGCACCCCGGCCGCCGCGTTCGCCGAACCGTCGATCGGGTCGAGCACCAGGGTGGTGGCCGAGCCGTTGTCCAGGAAGCCGATCTCCTCGCTGAGCAGGTTGACCCCGTGCCGGGTCGCGGCCTCCGCGATCGCGCTCTCCACGAGTTCGTCGACGCGCATCGTCGGCGTGCCGTCCGCCCCTTGGGCCACCACGACGGCAAGATCGTCCCTGCCGAACCGGTGCCTCGACGCGCGGTAGGCGGTCGCGGCCGCCCGCACGGCGTCGGTGAGCGCGGGGTGGATGTCGTCGGACAACTCGGGCTCCGGTACCGGCCAGGAGATGCGGCGTTCGATGTCCAGGTCCAGTTCGCTCACAGGGGCTCCTCGATGACGACAGCGACGGTGTGCTCACCGGGTGCCCCGATGGGCCTCGCTCTCAATCATCCGGTGTTGCCCTTGCGCGTGGCCGTGGCCAGGCGTAGCTTTCGCAGCGAACAAGAATTCTGATTGTTCATGGGTTTATTGGAGATCGCATGCCCACGCCGTTCAGCGCCGCAGACCGCACCAGGATCACCGAGATCCTGCTGCGAACAGGCGAGAACCTGTTCACCACGCAGGGCCTGCGCAAGACCTCGCTCGATGACCTGGTGAAACCGGCCAACATCGCCAAGAGCAGCTTCTACGCCTTCTTCGAGTCCAAGGAGGCGCTGTACCTGGAGCTGATGCTGCGGCAGGCGCCCGAGGTGCAGAAGCAGCTGCTGGACGAGGTGCTGACCAAGGCCCCCGACCTGCGGACCGCGATCAAGGACTTCCTGCGCGCGACGCTGCGGGTGCTCGACGACAATCCGCTCTACCGCCGCCTGGTCACCCACCCCGAAGAGCTCCAGTCGGTCAGCAGGCGGATCGACCCCGAGCGCGCCGCGGAGGTCCGCGAGCAGGTCAACCTGCCGCTCGGGGAGTTCTTCCGCCGCGCCCAGCGCAGCAGCAAGCTGATCGACATCAGCCCCGAGGCGGTGATCGGCCTGATGCAGGCGGTGTTGTTGCTGCCGCTGCACCGCGACGAGTTCGCCGAGGACGTCTACCCCGTCGTGCTGGACCAGCTGATCGAGTTCGTGGCCAACGGGCTCACCACCGCGCCGGTCCGCGCGCTGGTCACCGAGATGTCGCCGATCTATGTCTGAGGGCGTTCTCCCGGGTGGCCTGCCCTACTTCACCGCGGGTGAGGGCAGGCCCCTGGTGTACCTCCCCGGCTTCAACCCCTCGCACCACAACCCGCCGCCGACCGGCAGGAAGGTGCTGGCGCGGACGGTGCGGCCGTTCGTGGCGGCGGGGCGGAAGGTCTACTTCGTCAACCGCAAGCCCGGCATGCCGCTGGGCAGCACCATGAGCGATGTCGCGTCCGACCACGCGAAGGCGCTGCACGAGTACTTTCGCGAGCCGGTCGACGTGATCGGCCACTCCACCGGCGGTTCGATCGCGCTCCAGCTGATCGTCGACCACCCCGAGGTGGTCCGGCGCGGCGTGGTGGCCAGCACCGCGTACGCCCTCGGCCCGGTGGCCAAGGGCGCGCAGCTGGAGATGGCCAGGCGGCTCGCCCAGGGCAGGCCCGGCTACCACCTGCTGGTGCCCGGCATGGTGAAGCACCGCGTGCCGCAGGTGGTGCTCGGCGGGGTGCTGTGGGCGATCGGCCTGGTGATGCCCAAGCCGAAGGACCCCTCCGACATGATGGCGATGATGACCGCCGAGGACGGTTTCGACGTCTACGACCGGCTGCCCGGGGTCACCACGCCGACGCTGGTGATCTGCGGCGAACGCGACTACTTCTGGACGCCGGAGATGTTCGCCGAGACGGCCGCCAGGATGCCCGGCGGCACGCTCGTGATGTACCCGAAGACCGGGCACGGAGTGGTCACCAAGCGCGAGTACTACCGCGACGTGCTGGACTTCCTCAGGTGATCGTCAGCGCCACGTAGGTGATCAGCAGGCCCAGCCCGCCGTAGGTGACGATGTCGGTCAGCCGGGTGCGGATGACCAGCAGGCCGCAGCGCTGCGGCGGCAGCACCGCGCGGAAGGTCGCGGCCAGCAGCAGCGCCCCGGCGATCGCGCCCGAGCCCATCCGCCAGCGGTAGAGCATGATCAGCACGAAGCCGATCAGCACGACGCCCATCACCACCAGGTACGGCACGTGCACCTGCCACCGCTCCGACTTCGGCGGCTCCGGGGGCAGGTCCGGCTCGTGGTCGTCAAGCAAGTGCTGCTCCGCGTTCATCGCGCCGCCCGCTCTGCTGCCTCGACGACATTGCTGACCAGGATGGCCCTGGTCATCGGCCCGACGCCACCTGGCATCGGGGCCACGTGCCCGGCCACCTCCCGGACGCCGGGGTGCACGTCGCCGACCAGGCCCGCCTCGGTGCGGGTGATGCCGACGTCGAGCACGGCAGCGCCCGGCTTGACCATCTCCGGGGTGATCAGCGCCGGGCTGCCCGCAGCGGCGACCACGATGTCGGCGCGGCGCACCTCGGCGGCCAGGTCCTTCGTCCCCGTGTGGCACTGCGTCACAGTCGCGTTCTCCGACCGCCGCGTCAGCAGCAGCCCGAGCGGCCTGCCCACAGTCACGCCGCGGCCAACGACCACCACGTGCGCGCCCGCGATCGGGACGTCGTAGCGGCGCAGCAGCTCCACGATGCCGCGCGGGGTGCACGGCAGCGCGCCCGGCTCGCCGAGGACGAGGCGGCCCAGGCTCACCGGGTGCAGGCCGTCCGCGTCCTTCGCCGGGTCGATCCGCTCCAGCAGCGCGCCGGAGTCGAGGTGCCTGGGCACCGGCAGCTGCAGGATGTAGCCCGTGCAGGCGGGGTCGGCGTTGAGCTCGTCGAGCACCGCCTCCACCTCGGCCTGGGTGGAGTCGGCGGGCAGGTCCCGGCGGATCGAGGTGACGCCGACCTTCGCGCAGTCGTTGTGCTTGCCGCGGACGTAGGCGTGCGATCCGGGGTCGTCGCCGACCAGCACGGTGCCAAGGCCCGGCGTCACACCCCGCTCGCGCAGTGCGGTTACCCGGGTCCGCAGATCGTCGAAGATCGCGTCTCTTGTGGCCTTGCCGTCAAGGATCGTCGCACTCACGACCTCCATCGTGGCAGATCAGCGGGTGGCCCTGCGCGGCAGCGCCGCGATGCCGACGGCGGCGACGGTGAGCAGGGTGCCGAGCACCGTCGCGGCGGTCAGGTGGTCGCCCGCGGCGGGAACCACGAGGTCCAGCAGCAGCGCGCCGACGAGCTGGCCCGCCACCTGGCCGAGGCCGAAGAGCAGCACGCCGGTCGTGGAGACCAGTGCGGCGGCCGCGCCGATGGCGATGGTGCCGAGCACGCCGCCGATGTAGAGCCAGGGTTCGCCCGGAAAGGTGACCGGGGCGCCCACGACGAGCAGCCGCACCAGCAGCACGGCGGTCAGCGCCAGCGTCCCGACCAAGAAGTTGATCATCGCGGTGAGCAGCGCCGAGCCCGCCCGCGCCCGCACCAGCCCGTTGGCCGCCTGCTGCCAGCCCATGCCGATCCCGGCCAGCAGCGGCAGCGCGGCCAGCCACAGCAGGGACGGCTGCTCGAACCGGTCGGAGACCGCGATCATCACCGCGACCACGGCGAGCCCGGCACCCGCGATCCTGTTGCCGCTCAACGGTCTCGGCCCATCGGAGCCGATACCGGCGCGATCCACCGCGAGGCTGCTCGCCGCCTGGCCGGTCACCACGGCGACGGTGAACACCGCGACGCCGAGCGAGGTGATCGTCAGCCCCTGGCTGAGCACGAAGACCGCTCCGCACACCCCGCCGGTGCAGTGCCACCACGACAGCGCGCCGCCGCTGAGCGCCTCCCGCACCCTGTGCACCCCGCGCCTGCCCGCGGGCAGCGCGAGCACGAGGACGAGCAGCACGAGCAGGCCGCTGCCGAAGGAGATCAGCGCGGCCGTGAGTCCATCGCCCATCCGGTCGGCGAGTTCGCCGTTGATCCGGGACTGGACCGCCAGCAACATGCCGGTGCCCAGAGCGGCGAGCACCCCGAGGCCTCGGGCTAACCCGCGTATACGCGGTGCTACAGCGGTTTTCTGCACCTAGGCATCGTTGCCGACCACCACGCGACGATGCTGTTCCGAAAGCGCAACGTTCCGTACGCGGCCAGCACGGATCGCCAAAAGGGTGCCTACCACCGCGAGCAGGCCGCTGACGCCGACAGCGGCCGCCGGGCCGGAGAGGTCCAGCAGGAACCCGGCCAGCGGCGAGGCCAGCGCCCCGGCGGCCGTGGTCGCGGTGGCCTGCCAGCCGAACGCCTCGGCCAGCCTGCCCTCCGGCACCAGGTCGCCGAGCCAGGTGTTCGCGGTCGCGATGGCGGGCGCGATCGCCAGCCCGGTGATCACCAGCAGCACGCCGAGCAGCCACGGCGACGGGTCCAGCAGCGGCGGCAGGACGAGCGCGATCGCGATCATGCCCGCGCTGAACAGCCCCGCGCGGCGGGCCAGGCTCGGCTCCCCCTTGAACGCGCCCGCGACCAGGCCGCCGATCAGCGAGCCGATCCCCCACACCGTGACCATCACGGCGATCAACGCGGGGGTGCCGCGCTCGTTCGCCCAGTTGATGATCGCGATGTCGGTGACGGTGAAGGCGCCGAGCATGACCGTGGCGACGGCGAGCAGCGGCACCACGCCCCGGTTGCGCAGGATCGAGGTCTTCGCGCTCTGGCTGACCTGGATGGAATCCCGGTCGGGCGTACCGTAGCCGGAGCGGTGCACCGTCAGCGCGAACCCGAACACCCCGACCGCGACCATGGCGGCGCTCAGCACCAGGCCCGCGCGGCCGCCGCTGATGCCCGCGGCGACCGCGATCAGCGTCGGCCCGACCAGGAACGCCAGCTCCTGGACGATGGCCTCGATCGAGAACACCGCGTTGTGCTTGTCCCGGTCGACCGCTCTCGTGCACACCGCGCGCACGATTTGGCCTACCGGCGGCATGAACAGGCCCGTGGCCAACCCGATCACCGGGGCGAGCGGCCACCAGGCCCCGGGTAACGCGGCGAGCGCGAGCAGTCCCGTCGTGTGCAGCGTTCCGCTGACCGCGAGCAGGCGCGGGGCGGACCCGCGGTCGGCAGCCTTGCCGCGCAGCGGTCCGGAGATGCCCTGCCCCAACGTGACCGCGCCGACCACGAGCCCCGCGAGCAGGTAGGAGTCAGTCCACTCCACCATGAGGAAGGTGATCGCGATCGAAATGCCCGCCATGTGCAGACGGCCAACGATCGACCAGCCCAGCAACGCCCGCAGGTGCGGTATTCCGGCGAGGTCTTTGTAGGGGCTGCTCACCCGGACAGTGTCGCCGTGTCACCCGTCCGTGGCGACCCCCTTCGCGAAGGTGCTGTACAAAAGACGGCATTCGGCCGCGGTGATTGCCCAGCTCACTCGATCACGAGACCATGCGCGGCCGCGAAGCTGACCGCGATCTCCAGGTCCACCTTGGTACCGCGCAGATCGGCCTGTACCAAGGCATCCGCCCCGAGTTTGGCCCCGCGCAGATCGGCGTCGGCCAGCCGGGCGTCCAGCAGCCGCGCGCCGGTGAGATCGCACTTGGTCAGGTCCGCCCCGCGCAGGTCGCTCTCGTTGAGGTTGGCCTCGCGCAGCCGCAACCCGGACAGCGAGGAGTCCTTGAGATCGGCTCCGCTGAGCCCGACCAGGGTCAGGTCGGTGTCGTGCAGCTGCCACAGGCGGAGCCTGCAGTCGCCGAACTGGGAGCCGAGCAGCGAGCAGCCGTGCATCTCCGACTCGCTGAGATCGGCGCGGCGGAAGGTGCACTGCCGGAACGCGCTGATGCGGTGCTTGGACTCGGACAGGTCCGCGCCGGTGAAGTCGCACGCGACGAACGTGCAGTTCTTCGTGATCAGCCCGCGCAGGTCCGCGTCCACGAAGGAACAGCGCTCGAAGGCGCAGTCCTCCCACACCTCGTTGGCGAACACGGCGTCGGCGAAATCCTCACCGACCACCGGTGGCACTGATTCCTCGATCACCTCGTCCACCCCACGCACCCTGCCACAGGTGCTCAATCTGCGGGAATGGCCCGTTCCACGAACATCCGGACGAGTTCTCCGAGCTCGTGGCCGTCGAGCACGTCCGGCAGCGTCAGGTGCTCGACGACCAACGCGGTGAGCGAGAAGTACAGCAGCACCACGGAATCCGCGTCCCCCGGCAGCCCGGAACCGGTGTGCTGCGCGATGTTGCCGTCGAGGTTCGCGCGCACGGTCGCGGTCAGCGCGGCGCGCAGCTCCGGCCGCCGCGTCGCCTCCAACCTGAGCTCCTGCAACGCCAGGTAGCCCGTGCGGTCGGCGATGATCCGCTGGACCATCTCGGTCATCAGCCACACCACCGCCTCCCGCGTGCGCGGCGCGAGCATGTTCGCGGACAGCTCGGCGGGCTCCGGGCCGAGCCGCGTGTGGATGCGCCCGCCGACCTGGTTGAACAGGTCCTCGCGGCTGGCGAAGTAGTTGGACGCGGTGCCCTTGGGCACTCCGGCCGCCTCGTCGACGGCGCGGAAGGTCAGCCCTCGCGCGCCCTCCGCCGCCAGCACCTCGATCGCCGCGTCGACCAGCGCGGTTCGCCGTTCGGTGTTCCGTTTCCTAACCACTCTGCCTATAGTACTACACGCATAGTGGTTAGAAGAGAGGGCGGCATGCGCAAGCTGAGCTACTACATCGCGTCCACAGTGGACGGTTGCATCGCGGCACCGGACGGCGCCGCGGACTTCTTCCCTTGGGATGGCGACCACAACGCGGTGATGACCGCTGAGTACCCGGAGACGCTCCCCACCCACGTGGCGGCCGCGGTCGGCCTGCCGACACCGGAACCCAGGCACTTCGACACGGTCGTCATGGGCCGCGGCACCTACGACGTCGTGCTCGAGGAGGGCTTCCCCAGCCCGTACGCACACCTGCGGCAGTACGTGTTCTCCACCGGCCTGGAGCGGCAGCACCCCGATGTGGAGATCGTCTCCGGCGACCCGGTCGCCAAGGTCCGTGAGCTGAAAGCCCAGGAGGGCAAGGGGATCTGGCTCTGCGGCGGGGGAAACCTCGCGGGCGTGCTGCGCGAGGAGATCGACGAGCTGCTGGTGAAGATCTACCCGATCGTCGCGGGCGCGGGCATCCGGCTCTTCGACGGCGAGTTCCGCGCGACCGGCTTCCGGCTCGCCGCGCACCGCGTCTTCGACAGCGGCATGGTGTTCATGACTTACCGCAGGCTATGAGCATTCGCGGGCGCGGTCGAGCAGCAGGTCGCGCTCGCGGGAGTTGCGGGTCAACTCCGCCGCCCGCTCGAACTCCGCCTTGGCCTCGGGCAGTCTGCCGAGCTTGAACAGGAAGTCCCCGCGCACGCTCGGCAGCAGGTGGTAGTTCTTCAGCGCGGGCACGTCCACGAGCTCGTCGACCACCTCAAGTCCGGCGGCGGGGCCGAACGCCATCGAAACCGCGACCGCGCGGTTGAGCTCCACGATCGGCGAGGGCGCGACCTTCGACAGCACCTCGTACAGGCCCGCGATGCGTTCCCAGTCGGTCGCGTCCGCCGTCCGCGCGCGGGCGTGGCAGGCGGCGAGGGCGGCCTGGAGCGCGTAGGGGCCGTGCGCGCCACCGAGCTTCTCCGCCTGTTCGAGCGCGGTGAGCCCTCGGCGGATGAGCAGCTGGTCCCACCGCGAACGGTCCTGCTCCAGCAGCAGGATCGGCTTGCCCGCGGCGTCGGTGCGGGCCCTGGACCGCGATGCCTGGATCTCCATCAACGCGACCAGGCCGTGCACCTCCGGCTCCTTCGGCACGAGCCCGACCAGGACACGGCCCAGGCGCAGCGCCTCCGCGCACAGCTCCGGCCGCAGCCAGTCGTCCCCCGCCGTGGCCGAGTACCCCTCGTTGAAGATCAGGTAGATCACTTCGAGCACCGAGGACAACCGCCGCGCGCGGTCCTCCCCCTGCGGCACCTCGAACGGGACCTTCGCCTTCTCCAGGTTCTTCTTGGCGCGCACGATCCGTTGCGCCACGGTCGATTCCGCGACCAGGAAGGCCCGCGCGATCTCATCGGTGGTCAGCCCGCCGAGCAGGCGCAGCGTCAGCGCCACCCTGGCGTCGGTGGAGAGCACGGGGTGGCAGGCGGTGAACACCAGGCGCAGCAGGTCGTCACCGATCTCCCCGTCCAGCGCGGGGTCGTACTCGAGGTCGACGCCCTCGCCCTCGACCTCAAGGCGATGGCCGATCTCCTCCAGCTTGCGGGCGAAGTTCTCCTTACGCCGCACCAGGTCGATCGCGCGCCGCTTCGCCACGGACATCAGCCAGGCGCCGGGGTTGTTCGGCACCCCCGACTCCGGCCACTGCTCCAAGGCCGCGACCAACGCGTCCTGGGCCAGCTCCTCGGCCAGGCCCACATCGCGGATGAAGCGCGCGAGCCCCGCGATCAGCCGCGCCGACTCGATCCGCCAGACCGCCTCGATCGCCCGGTGCGTCTTGTCCGCCGCCGCAGTCCCAGTACCCGCCACGACGCGCAATCACAGCAGGTCACCCCACCCCCCGCAACCACCCCTGTCCCCCGAACCCGTTTCGTACTCATAGCCGGGAAAGGAGCGCTCCCACATACGGCTATGAGTACGAAACGGGGTACCCCCTGGGGGTTAGAGGTGCTGTTGGGTGGTGACGCGTTCGCGCAGGCGGAGTTCGGCCTCGTGCAGCTCTTCGGAGAGGTGCGGTTCGAAGTCGGCGGGCTCGAACACCGGGCGGATCTCCACCTCGCCCTCCTCGCAGGGCACGCGCTCGACCCAGGCGATGGCCTCGTCCAACGACTTCACGTCGATCAGCCAGAACCCGGCGAGCAGCTCCTCGGTCTCCGCGAAGGGCCCGTCGACCACGGTCCGACGCCCACCACCGAACCGCACCCGCGCACCCTGGGAGCTGGGCTTGAGCCCCTCGCCCGCGAGGAGCACGCCCGCGTTGACCAGCTCCTCGTTGAACCTGCCCATCGCCGCGAACAGCTCCTGGCTGGGCGGCTCACCGGACTCGGACTCGGCGTTCGCCTTCACCATGATCATGAATCGCATCGGTGTCTCCTCTGGTAGCGGTCGTCCCCCTCACCAGAGCGTCGATCGGCGGCCACCCGAATCGACACGACACCAACTCTTCTCCAGAACTTCCTCCGGACCGATTCGCCACCGCGACGCCGGGTCGCAGGTCAGTCGACGGCGACGCGGTGACGAACGAACCCACATCATTTCCGGTCACACTCGCCCCGAGAACCGCCGCCGGAAGCCGTAGTCACCCCGTTGACCACGACACCCCGTCCGGCGACAACCCGCGGGGCGAGTGCCACACCGAACACCCGCTTCCTCTTCCCCGACGAAGGAGCGCCCGCACCCACGAACACACAACGCCGAAAGAAGCCGGTGACCACCACGGCCGATCCCGCATCGTCCGCGACGTTCGTTCGAACACATGTTCGAACGATGGGACTAGTAAACCGGGCTCCGCCGCCCCCGTCAAGTCACTCGGACGAGGGTTCCCACACCATAGAAGAAGGGCCCGACAGCGCCGGGCCCCTCTCACTAAAACCGCAGGTCAGTGCGCGAAGTGCCGGGTCCCGGTGAGGTACATCGTGACCCCGGCCGCCTGAGCCGCCTCGATGACCGCGGAGTCCCGCACAGAGCCACCCGGCTGGACCACCGCGCGCACCCCGGCCCCGGTCAGCACCTCAAGGCCGTCGGGGAACGGGAAGAAGGCGTCGGAGGCCGCGACCGAGCCCTGAGCCCGCTCCCCGGCGCGCGAAACGGCCAGCCGCGCCGCGTCCACCCGGTTGACCTGGCCCATGCCCGCGCCGACCGTGGCACCGCCGCTGGCCAGCAGGATGGCGTTGGACTTCACCGCGCGGCACGCCCGCCAGGCGAACACCAGGTCGGCCATGGTCGCGTCGTCGACCGGCTCTCCGCAGGCGAGCGTCCACTTCGCGGCGGAGTCCCCCTCGGCGTCGATCGCGTCCGCGGCCTGGAGCAGCAGGCCCCCGGAGACCGGGCGCATCTCCAGCCCGCCGCGCACCGGCGGCTCGGCGGTGAGGATGCGGACGTTCTTCTTGCGGGCCAGCACGTCCACCGCGCCGTCGGCGTAGCCGGGGGCGACGATCACCTCGGTGAAGATCTCCGCCACCTGCTCGGCCATCTCCACGGTCACCTCGCGGTTGGCCGCGATCACGCCGCCGAACGCGGAGACCGGGTCGCACGCGTGCGCCTTGCGGTGCGCGTCGGCGATCGCGTCACCATCCACAATGGACACCGCGATGCCACAGGGGTTGGCGTGCTTGATGATCGCGACGCACGGGTCGGAGTGGTCGTGCGCCGAGCGCCACGCGGCGTCCGCGTCCACGTAGTTGTTGTACGACATCTCCTTGCCGTGCAACTGCTTCGCGGTGGCCAGGCCCGCGGCGCCGGGGGTGACGTAGAGCGCGGCGCGCTGGTGCGGGTTCTCGCCGTAGCGCAGCACCGACGAGCGCTCCCACGTCGCGCCCGCCCAGTCCGGGAAACCGGACTCGTCGGCGATCAGCGCGCTGCCCATCCACGAGGCCACCGCGACGTCGTAGCTCGCGGTGTGCCGGAAGGCGGCGACGGCGAGGCCCTGCCGGTCGGCGAGGCTGAACCCACCGCCGCGGACCCGCTCCAGCACCCAGTCGTAGCGCGCCGGGTCGACCACCACCGCGACGTTGGCGTGGTTCTTCGCCGAGGCGCGGACCATCGCCGGGCCGCCGATGTCGATCTGCTCGACGCACTCGTCGGGCGCGGCGCCGGAGGCCACCGTCTCCCGGAACGGGTACAGGTTCACCACGAGCAGGTCGAAGGGAGCGATCTCCATCCGCTCCAGCTGCTCGACGTGCTCGGGGCGGCGGACGTCGGCGAGCAGGCCCGCGTGCACCCCCGGGTGCAGCGTCTTGACCCGGCCGTCGAGGCACTCGGGGAACCCGGTGACCCGCTCGACCGGGGTGACCGGGATGCCCGCGGCGGCGATGGCCTTCGCGGTCCCCCCGGTGGAGACCAGCTCGACCCCGGCCTCGTGCAGCCCGGTGGCCAGCTCGACCAGCCCGGCCTTGTCGGACACGCCCAGCAGCGCCCTGCGGACCGGCCGCAGGCCATCTGATGCGGTCACGGAATGTTCACCTCTCGTCCGGTTACGGTGCAACCCTTGCGCGCGAGCTCGGCCAGGACGTCGACCAGCATCCGCCGCTCGACCTCCTTGATCCGCTCGTGCAGGTCTGTCTCGGTCTCGCCGGGCAGCACGGCGACCGCCTCCTGGGCGAGGATCGGCCCGGTGTCCACGCCCGCGTCGACCAGGTGCACGGTGCAGCCGGTGACCTTGACGCCGTAGGCGATGGCGTCGGCGACGGCGTGCGCCCCGGGGAAAGCGGGCAGCAGCGCGGGATGCGTGTTGATCACCCGTCCGCCGAAGCGCTCCAGCACCGCGGGCCCGAGGATCTTCATGAACCCGGCGGAGACCACCAGGTCGGGCTCGTGCGCGGCGATCTCCTCGGCCAGCGCGCGGTCCCACGCGGCCCGGTCGGCGTGGTCGCGCAGCCGGACGGTGAAGCCGGGAACACCGTGGCGGCGCGCCCTGGCAAGCCCCTCGATACCGGTGCGGTCCGCGCCGACCGCGACGACGGTTGCCGGGTAGTCCCCGGCTCCGACCGCGTCCAGCAGCGCCTGGAGCAGGGTGCCCGAACCGGACACGAGGGCAACGATGCGGGCGGGTACCGGCACGCTCAGCCGCTGCGCGAGCGGCGTCACGTCCGGGTGCGATGGGCTCAGCGTCGTCTCCTGGCAAGCCGGATCAGGGGCGTGACCAGCGTAGTTCCTGCGGTGTGGATCACTTCCGGCAGGGCGGTGGGCTCAGGGGCGCTTCGCGGGCGGTTCCGGGTCCTCGTCGTCGTCGATCGTCAGCTCCTCGCCGAGCTCCTCGGCCAGTTCCCGCGCCAGCCGGTCGTCCTCGTCCTCGAACTGCTCCGGCAACGGCTCGAACCGGTAGCCCTCGCCCTCGGCTTCCTCGTAGTCCTCGAAGTCCTCGAAGTCGTCAACGTCCACTTCGGACACTTCAGGCACTTCGGGTTGTTCGGCCGCTTCGGCGACGTCCTCTTCCGGTGCGGTCTCGTCCTCGGTTTCCTCTGCGGGCTCAGCCTCTTCGGCGTCCTCCGCGCCCTCGTCGAGAACAGCCTCTTCGAGAACGGTGTCCTCGGCGTCGGTCTCGTCCGATTCCTGGTCCGCTTCCTCGGCTTCCGGCTCCGCAGAGGGCTTCGGCGCGAACACCCACGCCACCAGGGCTCCTGGCACCAGCACCCATCCTGCCGCGGCCAGCACGATCTTCCCCGCCTGCACCGTCACCGGGTCGAACGGCCCGCCACCGAGCCGACCACCGGCGAGGAAGGCCAGCGCGAACAACGCCAGCCCGATCAGCGCGGCGGCCACCGCGACGGCCTTCACGCGCTCGACCGGCTCCGGCGAACAGGTCCGGCAGCACCAGCCGACGAGCACCCCGACCAGCAACGGCAGCACGAACACCGCCAGCCACCACCGGCTGGCGACCGGCGGCAGCGCGGCGAGCAGCGGCACCGAGGGCACCGGGGCCAGCGCCATGCCGATCGGCGCGATCACCGCTTTGCCCACCGCGAAGCCGGACCCGAGCGCGAAGGAGGTCCCGGCGACCACGATGTTGGGCAGATAAGCCAGGCACAGCAACGCGATGCCGAAGAACTCGGCGATGCCCTGGCCGGTGTCCATGAACATCCCCGCCACCCTGGGCAGGGCCACCAGCAACCCGACGCTGAACAGCAGCGCGCCGACCGCGAGGAGGGCGACGACGCCGAGCACGCCGACGTAGAGGCCGCGCCGGATCGGCACCTCCAGCCCGCCGATCAGCTCGGCCAGACCGCACGTCTCGGCGAGCGCGATCGTCGCCGCGACCCCGGAAACCAGTGCGGCGCCGACGAAAGCGGTGGTCGGGGTGGCGACCGCCGCGCCTTCGGGCTGCACCGCGGCGAGCACGGCGGCGAAAACCCCGTGCGCCGCGGCGATCGTGCCGATGAGCTGTTGCGTCGGGCCGGGGGTGCGCAACCGCATCCGGCGCGCCGAAGCCCTGGCCGAACGCGCCACCAGCAACGCCGCGACCAGGGTGAGCAGCAGGGGCAGCACGCCGAGCGGGGCGCCGCGCAGGGTCACCGGCACCTGGTACGCGGCCAGCCACAGCCAGCGGGCCGAGGCCAGCACCTCGGGAACGGAGAAGACGGCGAGCGGGGCGGACCCCAGCACCACGGCGGACACGCTCGCCGCAGCGAGGAACCCGAGCACCAACGGACCGAGCGCGGCTACTACGAGTAACCGCATCCGCAGGCCCCGGGGAGCCGCCCGAGGCCGCACGACCACCTCGTCTACCCCCTGGTCAGTAGGTTGAGCTGTGGTCATGCGGGCACATTCGCACCGGCAAGCCGCCGTACGGGTGAGGCACGCCGCGTGACCAGGCTCGGAAAAGCCGTCAGGGTGACACCGCGATCGCGATGTCACCCCGACGAGAGGTACTGCTCTATTTGATCAGTATCAGCTTTGCTGGAAGCCACCGGGCGGCGTTCCCGGCTGACCGAACTGCTGGGTCTGCTGCGGCTGCTGGGGCTGCTGCGGGTAGCCCTGCTGCGGGAACTGGCCGGGCTGCTGGCCGTACGGCTGCGGGAATCCGCCGGAGGCGGGGTTCCAGCCACCGGGCGGACCGTACTGCGGCTTCGGCTGGAGCTTGATGACCTCGATGTCGGCGAGCAGGGCCACCACGACCGCGCCTGCCTGGAGCAGCGAGACGATGAAGATCACGACGAACATGCCGGTGATGGTGGAGGCCGTGATCATGGTCTGCAGCATCCCCAGCGCGGCCACCACGGAGAGCGGGACCGCGGCCCAGAGCAGCTTGGGCGCCTTGGGCAGCACCGAGAAACCGGCGAGGACGGCACCGCCGAGCAGGTACGCCGAGCTGCCCGCACCTCGGGCGTCGGCGGCGAACCCGCAGAGGAACGCGACGAGACCGAGGCCCGCGGCGACCAGCGAGAGGATGAAGGTGAGGTTCGGGGCGTTGCCCGGCTGCCCGGGCACCCCGGGCTGCTGGGGATGTGGCTGGGGCGCGCCATAGGGCACGGACATGCTGGGTCTCCTCCTCGAACGAGGCGGCCACTGTGGACGCTTGAGGGTTGTGGCAGCGGAACGCTAGCCGATACCGCCGTTGGGACGACATCCGACACCCGGGGGTTCCCCCGGTACGTCGAACACGATCGAGTCAATCACTCCCGCTGAGTGACGACAGAAGCCGGGTGACCCCAACGGGTCACCCGGCTTCGTGGCCGACGTGTGGAACGGGCGTCAGCCCAGCGACTTCATGATCTCGCGCATCAGACCGGCGGTCTCGGACGGCGTCTTGCCGACCTTCACGCCCGCGGCCTCCAGGGCCTCCTTCTTCGCGGCCGCGGTGCCGGAGGAGCCCGACACGATCGCGCCCGCGTGGCCCATCGTCTTGCCCTCGGGGGCGGTGAAGCCCGCGACGTAGCCGACGACCGGCTTGGTGATGTGCTCGGAGATGTAGGCGGCGGCGCGCTCCTCCGCGTCACCACCGATCTCCCCGATCATCACGATGGCCACCGTCTCCGGGTCGTCCTGGAACGCCTGGAGGCAGTCGATGTGCGTGGTGCCGATGACCGGGTCGCCGCCGATGCCGACCGCGGTGGAGAAGCCGAACTCCCGCAGCTCGAACATCATCTGGTAGGTCAGCGTGCCGGACTTGGACACCAGGCCGATCTTGCCGGCGTCGCTGATGTCCGCTGGGATGATGCCCGCGTTGGACTTGCCGGGGCTGATCACGCCGGGGCAGTTCGGCCCGATGATCCGGGTCTTGTTGCCCTTCGCGCAGGCGTGCGCCCAGAAGTAGGCGGTGTCGTGCACCGGGATGCCCTCGGTGATGACCACGGCCAGGCCGATACCGGCGTCGATCGCCTCGATCGCGGCGTCCTTGGCGAACTTCGGCGGCACGAAGATCACGGTGACGTCGGCGCCGGTGGTCTCCATGGCCTCGGCGACCGAGCCGAACACCGGAACGACGGTCCCGTCGAAGTCGACCTTCTCGCCGGCCTTGCGCGGGTTCACGCCGCCGACGATGTTCGCGCCGGAGGCCAGCATCCGCTTGGTGTGCTTGGTGCCCTCGGAGCCGGTCATGCCCTGGACGATGATCTTGCTGTTCTCAGTGAGGAAGATAGCCATCTTCTTGTGTCACTTCCCCGCGGCAGCGAGTTCGGCGGCGCGGTCGGCCGCGTTGTCCATCGTGTCCACCACGGTGACGAGCGGGTGGTTCGCCTCGGCGAGGATGCGGCGACCCTCGACGACGTTGTTGCCGTCCAGGCGGACGACCAGCGGCTTGGTGGCCTCGGAACCGAGGATCTCCAGCGCCTTCACGATGCCGTTGGCGACCGCGTCGCAGGCGGTGATGCCGCCGAAGACGTTGACGAAGACACTGCGCACGGCCGGGTCGGACAGGATGATCTCCAGCCCGTTCGCCATCACCTCGGCGGAGGCACCGCCACCGATGTCGAGGAAGTTGGCGGGCTTGACGCCGCCGTGCTTCTCGCCCGCGTAGGCGACGACGTCCAAAGTGGACATCACGAGACCGGCGCCGTTGCCGATGATGCCGACCTCGCCGTCGAGCTTGACGTAGTTGAGGTCCTTGGCCTTGGCCGCGGCCTCCAGCGGGTTCTCCGCGGCCTTGTCGACCAGCTCGGCGTGCGCCGGGTGGCGGAAGCCCGCGTTCTCGTCGAGGGTGACCTTGCCGTCCAGCGCGACGATCTTGCCCTGCGGGTCGCGCACGAGCGGGTTGACCTCGACCAGCGTGGCGTCCTCGGAGACGAAGGTCTCCCAGAGCTTCACGATGACGTCGGCGACCTGGTCGGCGACCTCGGCGGGGAACTTCGCGGCGGCGACGATCTCGTTGGCCTTGGCCAGGTCCACGCCGGCGATCGGGTCGATTGCGATCTTGGCGAGCGCCTCCGGCTTGGAGACGGCCACCTCCTCGATGTCCATGCCGCCCTCGACGGAGGCCATCGCCAGGAAGGTGCGGTTGGAGCGGTCCAACAGGAAGGAGAAGTAGTACTCCTCCGCGATGTCGGACGCCGGGGTCACCAGCACGCGGTGCACGATGTGACCCTTGATGTCCAGGCCGAGGATGTCCTCGGCCTTGCTCTTGGTCTCGGCGGAGTCCTTCGCCAGCTTCACGCCACCGGCCTTGCCGCGGCCGCCGGTCTTCACCTGGGCCTTGACCACGACCGCGACGCCGTACTCGGCGGCGATCGCTTCTGCCTCATCCGGGGTGGTGGCCACGGCGCCCGGCAACACCGGGACCCCGTGGGCGGCGAAGAGGTCCTTCGCCTGGTACTCGTACAGGTCCACTCAGAGTCTCCTGATCTCGCCAACGACACCGCTGTCGGACCGGGTGACCCTATCGACCTGCTCATAAGCAATCGCGCCCGCATACGGTGAAGTCGGTCACCGCGCGGCGAATTGCCAGGAATCGCGTGCTCACTGAGACGAAGGCAACGCCCGGGAATCGTTCAAGTAGTCCGCTCGGCGTCGCTGCGCGGGGTGCGGGCACCCGTGAGCGATTCCACAATTTCGGCGGGCTTCGCCTCAGGCCGGAAGATCACGACGTCCTCCGCCCCCTGTGCCGCAAGCAGTTCACCGATCTCGGCCGGTGCGTCCCGGATCGCGACGGCGTCGGCGTCCTCCTGCACGACGACGGCGGCGACCTGCGCCGGGTCGCCCGGCGCTCCGATGTGGACGACCTCGATCCCCGCGTCCCGCAGCGCCCTCGCGAGCGCGTCGGCGTCCCCGTCCGGGCCGCCGGCGATCACCACTCGGGTCATCCGGTGGCCTTTTCCTTTCGGGACAAGGCAATTCCGGCCGCGATGAGCAGCACCACGAAGCCACCGACGGCGAACCACATTCCGGAAGCGACCGCCGCCCCCTCGACCCGCTGCATCGTCAACGGCAGCTCGGCCGCGCGCAGTCCCACCACAAATGCGGCGCCGAGCAACAGGGCCGCGGCGCGGCGCGGGCGGCAGAACAACGACAGCGCGCTCGCGGCGACAACGGTCAGCATCGCGACGAGCACGCCCCACGAAGAGATGCGGAGCGGGGAAAGCAGTCCGGGAGCGATGAAGTCGGGTGCGGACAGCACGGGCACCACGTAGGCCGCCGCGCACAGGGCCACCGCGAGGCCGACCGGGCCGAACAAGGCGTCGTTGCGGATCGGCTCGCTGAGGTCGACCTCGTCCCGCTCGACGCCGCCCGCGAGCCCGGCGGCGGCTCCAGCACCCAGCGCCAGCGCCACCGCGGCGATCAGCGCCCAGGTGCCCGACCCGACCTCCACCCCGGCGACCCCGACCGCGCCCACGACGACGTCCAGCGCGATGGCCGCGGCGAACACGACACCGGCCCAGGCGACGGCGAGCGCGGGCCGCAGCGTGCTCGCGAGACCGCGGACGGCCATCGTCAGGCCCAGTACGAGAAGGGCGAGCCCGGCGGGCAGGAGCATCCGCGCCGGGTAGTTCACCAGGCTCGGCAGGTCTGGCGGCACGTCGACAGTGGCGAGCAGCGCGCCCGCGATCGAGGCCAGCCCGGAGAGCACGGCGAGGACACCCGCCACCATCTGCAACCGCTCCTGGCCCGGCAGCTCGACGTCGTCGCCTCCCACCGCGGCCTCCCGCCCGCGTCCGGCGGGGACGGCCAGCACCGCGAGCACCGCCGCACCGCCCAGCACGACCAGCGGCCCCCACGTGATGAAGAACTGGTCCGAGACCGTTGCCGAGGCGATCGGCGGTACGACCAGGCCGAGCACGGCGAGCACCAGGCCGACCAGTCCCCCGCGCGCGGCCTCGGGCTCGGCGGAACTGATGGCCAGCGCGGCCGAGACGGGAACGGCGACCGCGATCAGGAGCACGCCGACCATCACCCACGGCGGCGCGTCCAGCACCGCGGTCGGCCGGAGATAGGGATCGGTCGAGCGGAACGGCGCGGCCGTGAGGCCGACCGAGACCAGCACGCCGACGCAGAGCGTGAAGGCGAACAGCCCGTACTTGGGCTCACCGCCGTCACCGGCCCTGGCCAGCGACCGCGCGGCGAAGACCCCGGCGACGACGGAGATGGCGTGCCCGGCCAGCAGGGCGATCAGACCCGGCCCCGCCGCCAGCACGTTGAGACTGTGCGGCAGCAGCAGCTCCGGCCGGGCGGCGAGGCTGGCCTCGTCCAGCAGCTGGAGGTCGATGGCCGCGCGGCCGGGAGCGAGCAGCGCGGGCGGGATGAGTATCCCGGCGGCCAGCGCCACGCGACCGCGGGAGCGGGCGACCAGCGCGGCGACCGCGGACAGCGCCGCGAGCAGGCCCAGCAGTGGCCAGGACGTGAAAGCGGCGGGCTCGGCCGGTGCCGTCACGCCGAGCACCGGAGCCGCCGCGGCGGCGACCGCGCCCAGCGCGGACAGGACGATCGCCGCGGTCAGCGGCGGGAAGGCCGCATCGGGACCGGGAGCCCGCGAAGGACTGCGATCCGCCGGGGCGGAAGCTGAGGTGGATGGCCGCGCGGTCACCGCGACCACGCTAGCGAAGTGCGGTGCCGGGAGCAGTACGGCGCATCTTTTTCGCGGTAAAGGGGTAACAGCGAAAAAGAAACCAATGTACCGACGCGCGAGTGGCGTAGATCACCTACCGTCACTCCATGGGGAAGATCGCGAGGTCCGACGTGCAGGAGCTGGGGGAACACCTCCTCGGCCACGCACGCCGAGCCGCGGCACTCGCGGAGACCGCCAAGGCGGTCGGCGAGGGCGTCGGCGTGGTGCTGCGCGGCATGGCCAGCCTCGGCGGGCTGCGCGGTGCCGCGGTGGAGGCCACCTGGCTCGCCGCGCACGCCGTCCTCTACCCCTGGGGCGCCATCACGGAGAAGCTGCGCCCCGGCGGCCACTACGACCGCTACCGGACCGACGACCTGGCGCCCGCGCAGCGCGGCCTCGTCGTCTCCAACCTGGAGTGCGCGGGCACCCCCGTCGTCCTGGTGCACGGCATCGGCGACAACCGCTCGATCTTCACCGTTCTCTCCAGCGCGCTGCGCAGGCGCGGCTTCGGCGTGGTGCACGCCGTGAACTACAGCGTCCTGACGGCGGTCACCGGGGACATCAGGACCGCGGCCGCCGAACTCGGCGCGCACGTCGAGCGGGTCTGCGAGGAGACCGGCTCCGACTCGGTGCACGTGGTCGGCCACTCGCTGGGCGGGATCATCGCCAGGTACTACGTGCAGCGGCAGGGCGGCGACGAGCGGGTGCGCACGCTCATCACGCTCGGCACCCCGCACAGCGGCACGCTGTCCGCCTACCTGCTGCCGACCAGGCTGGTCCGCGAGCTCCGGCCCGGCTCCGAGCTGATGACCGAGCTGGCGCTGCCCGCCCCCGGCTGCCGCACCCGGTTCGTGGTGCTCTGGAGCGAACTGGACGAAGTGGTGATTCCGCAGGTCAACGCCCGTTTACGGCATGACGACCTCGACGTCGAGGAGCACCGGCTCCGTGACGTAGGACACCTTTCGCTGCCCATCGCGCGTCGCTCCGTGCACACGGTGCTCACCGCTCTCACGCAGTTGGAGTACAGACGCCCGACCCATCCGTACGTTGCTTGTGATCTGGATCACATGTCGGAAGATACGCTCCGTTATCGCAGCGGGTCACACTCGTCCGCCTGAGCGGCCGAACGGCAGATAACCCGATCAGGGATTTGCCCGTAGGGGTGCCCCTTGGCTACTGTCGCCGCCGTCCGTTGTCACGGTCCGGTTACAAACCAGGACGCTGAGTCGGTTCCCATCGACTCGCCGGGATCCCCCGCCCGGAATGTCCGCCCGGACTCCCCGAAGACGGAAGGGCAGGCCTTGGCGCAACACCGCACCCCCGGCGGCAGTCAATCCTCCCCGGCACTCGCAGAAGCGTTGTCGCAGACGGGTTCACGGCCCAGAGGAGCCCACCGGCTCCCGCCGCCGCCGTCCGCACTTCGCGGCAGGGTCGTCGTAGCGGCCGTCGCTGCTGGCGCGTTCGTCGCCGCCGGCGCCGGTCAGACCCTCGCGCCGGGCGGGAACACTGCTTCCGCGTCAGACGAAGTGGCTCCACTGGCATCCGGTCGTAGCGCCGTCGCGGCGTTCGGCATGGGCGGCACTGCCCCCTCTCCCGACGTCATCCCGCTGTCCTCGCAGACCTCCGACCCCTCGCTCGAGGTCGAGAAGCTGGCCAAGAGCCAGCAGCTGAAGGCGGAACTGGCCAAGCGCGCCGAGCAGGAGGCGGAGCGCAACCGGGTCAAGTTCGTCAAGCCGACCACCGGCACCTTCACCTCCGGGTACGGCGCCCGCTGGGGCGCGACCCACTACGGCCTGGACATCGCCAACCGCATCGGCACCCCGATCTACTCGGTGGCCGACGGCACGATCGTCGCCGCGGGCCCCGCGAGCGGCTTCGGCCTCTGGGTGAAGGTCCTGCACCACGACGGCACCACGACCGTGTACGGCCACGTGGACCGCATCCTGGTGAAGGAAGGCAAGAAGGTGAAGGCGGGCGAGCAGATCGCCACCATGGGCAACCGTGGTTTCTCCACCGGCCCGCACCTGCACTTCGAGGTCTGGAACTCCGGCGGGCGCAAGATCAACCCGCTGCCCTGGCTGAACGAGCGCGGCGTCTTCGTCCGCTAGAAGCGGGCACGCACGACTGCACGACTGGCAGGCGAGTGCTCGCGAAGAGCGCTCGCCTCGTCGTGCGTTGACGATGTTGGGGGAGCGACTCCCCCAAGCCCCCTACGGTGCGAGCTTCTGCTGATCCAGCGGGGTTCCGCTTCCCAGTGACCAGCGCAGGCTTACTGCCTCGTACCGCTCTCCGTGCTCGCAGCGGGTGTCCGCGTCCGGCGAATCACATCGCCGGGTGTGCCCCCGACCGCACACCCGGCTTTGTGTGTCGCAACCCGTGCGGGGGTCGATCCCCTGATATCCCGCGCCGCGGCGCGGGAAACCTGATGGGGAGACATGTCACCCCATCCAGCGATGCGACTCGGATCGCGGGCTGAGCGCCCCGCTGAGCGGAGATCCCCCCACCCCCGCCGCTCCACGTGACAATCCGGGCAACACGCGGCAGCGTTGAAGTGGGGGGTCCCCAGGAGCGGGCGAAAGCCACCCTCGCACGCCGCGATGGCGGGCGAGGGTGCGGGCGTCAGAACCTTCAGAGCTTGGTGAGCGGGACCCCGCCGATCAGCATCAGGCGGACGGTGCCGCCCGTGCCGAAGTCGATGGTGGCCGTCGCCCGGGGCCCGGAGCCGTCCGTGGCGGTCACCGTGCCGAGGCCGTACTTGTCGTGCGAGACCCGGTCACCGACGTCCAGCTTCATCGCCGGAGTGTCCTGCCAGCCCTTGAACGGCGTCGAGCGCATGCCGCGCGCGCCGAGCCCGGCCTGGGCGGAGTCGCCGCCGCCGACCTGCGAGCGGTTGCTGCCCCAGCGGGTGTTCGAGGTCGGCGCGGAGGAGCGCACCGGCTCGACGCGCTTCCACTCCACGAGGTCCGCGGGGATCTCGTCGAGGAAACGGGACGCCGGGTTGGCCATCGGCTGCCCCCACGCGGAGCGCACGAGCGCCCTGGAGACGTAGAGCCGCTGCCGGGCCCTGGTGATGCCCACGTACGCCAGCCTGCGTTCCTCGGCCAGCTCGGTCGGATCGCCGAGCGCGCGCTGGTGCGGGAAGAGCCCGTCCTCCCAGCCGGTGCAGAACACCACGGGGAACTCCAGGCCCTTCGCGGTGTGCAGCGTCATCATCGTGACGACGCCGTCGCCCGCGTCCGGGGTCTGGTCGGAGTCGGCGACCAGCGAGACCCGCTCCAGGAACGCCTCCAGAGAGCCCTGCGCGGGCTGCCCGGCGTCGTCGTCGACCGGTTCCTCATCAGGTTCGCGAGCCACTTCGGCCTGGACGAACTCGCGGGCCACGGTGATCAGCTCGGTCAGGTTGTCCACCCGCGAGGCGTCCTGCGGGTCGTCGCTGGCCTCCAGCTCGCCGCGGTAGCCGGTGCGCTCCAGCACGGTGTCCAGCACCTCGGCGACGTCCTTGCCGTCGGTCACCAGCGCGCGCAGCTCGTCGGTCAGTTCGACGAACCCGGCGATGGCCCGCTGCGAGCGCGGGTTGAGCAGGCTGACCTTGCCCTCCGCCGCGTCGCGCAGGGCGGCCGCGAAGGACACCCGCTCCCGCTCGGCGTGGGCGGCCACGCACGCTTCGGCTCGGTCGCCGATGCCGCGCTTGGGCACGTTGAGGATGCGGCGCAGGCTGACCGTGTCGTCCGGGTTGGACAGCAGCCGGAGGTAGGCGAGCGCGTCGCGGACCTCCCTGCGCTCGTAGAAGCGCACCCCGCCGACGACCCGGTACGGCAGGCCGAGGCGGATGAACACCTCCTCGAAGGCACGGGAGTTGTTGTTGGTGCGGTAGAAGAGCGCGATGTCGGAGAAGTTCGCGTCACCGGTGTCCACCAGCCGGTCGATCTCCGACGCGACGAAGGCGGCCTCGTCGTGCTCGTTGTCCCCGACGTAGCCGACGATCTTGTCGCCGTCGCCGAGGTCGGTCCACAGCCGCTTCTCCCTGCGGTTGGAGTTGCGGGAGATCACCGCGTTCGCCGCGGTGAGGATCGTCTGCGTCGACCGGTAGTTCTGCTCCAGGGTGATCGTCCGCGCCTGCGGGTAGTCCCGCTCGAACTCCTCGATGTTGCGGATCGTGGCGCCGCGGAAGGCGTAGATCGACTGGTCGGCGTCGCCGACGACGCACAGCTCGCCGGGCTCGATCCCGTCCTCGCCGCCGGTGCCGGTGAGCGCGCGCACCAGTTCGTACTGCGCGTGGTTGGTGTCCTGGTACTCGTCGACCAGCACGTGGCGGAACCGCCTGCGGTAGTGCTCGGCGACATCGGGCCGGGTCTGCAGCAGCCGCACGGCGCGCATGATCAGGTCGTCGAAGTCGAAGGAGTTCGACTCGGTCAGCCTGCGCTGGTAGGCGGTGTAGACCTCGGCGACCCGGCGCTCCAGGTCGTTGCCCGCGCGGTCGGCCGCCTCGACCGGGTCGATCAGCTCGTTCTTCAGGTTGGAGATGTGCACCGCGAGCGTGCGGGCCGGGTAGCGCTTCGGGTCGAGGTCCAGCTCCCGGGAGACCAGCGTGATCAACCGGCGCGAGTCGTCGGCGTCGTAGACCGAGAAGTTGGAGCTGCGCAGGTCCAGGTTCTTCGCCTCGCGGCGCAGCAGGCGCACGCACATCGAGTGGAACGTGGACACCCACATCACGTTGGCGCGCCCGCCGACGAGCGCGGTGACGCGCTCCTTCATCTCCGCGGCGGCCTTGTTGGTGAAGGTGATGGCCATGATCTGGCCGGGGTGCACACCGCGCGCGCCGAGCAGGTAGGCGATGCGGCTGGTGAGCACGCGGGTCTTGCCCGAGCCCGCGCCCGCGACGACGAGCAGGGGTGAGCCGCTGTGCTCGACGGCGGCGCGCTGCTGGGGATTGAGGCCCTCCAGCAACGCGTCCGGGCCGCGCACCGGGCGGGCGACGGGACCGTGATCATCTGACTGGGAGACCTCGAACAGGGTGTCCATGGTGGCTCCCAGGTTACTCCGACGATCCCGCCGCCTACGCCCGGCGGTTCAGCCGACGCGAACCCGGAGCGTGGCCGTGTTGTTCGCGAAAACGTTCTCGGAGCGGCGGAACCCGGCGACGTGGAAGTCCATCGTGATGTCGCCGCGGTCCGCGGTCGGGGTCAGGTGGACGCGAACGACCGGGCGGGTGGTCCCGGGGTCGTGATCGTTCTCCGAGCGGCAGAACAGGTACTGCCCCGCCGACGGGTCGACCCGGCAGGCCCAGCCGTCACCCTCGGCCGCGGTGATCTGCAGCCCCTCCTTGAAACCGGCCTCGATCCAGTCGCCGCCGTTGGGGACGGTGCCCAGGTTGCTCGCGGTCAGCTCGACGGAGAAGCTCTGCCCCTTGCCCGCCGACACCTCAGCCGGGGCGACGGCGAGCGCGATGTCCTGCTTGCGCTCCAGCAGGCCGAGGTCGAACTTCGGGCAGTCCGGCGCACAGGAGAACGTCGGGGTTTCCCAGCCACGCCAACCGAAATCGGAGTCCCGGGCGTCATCGCCGACGTCGGGCCGGGTGACGGTCCGGCTGTACGGAAGCGCCTTCGGGCGCAGCTTGTGCGGGCCGCCGCTGAGCTTGAGCGCGTAGTGCCCCGCCTTGTTGGTGACGGCGGAGGCGACCTCGGTGTTGTCCGCCCGGTAGGCGGCGATGGTGATGTCCGCGATGCCCGCCTCGCCGGGCTCGCGGACGCCGTCGAAGTCGTTGTCGGCCCACACGACTCCGGTGACCGAGGGCTCGGGCGCCGCCGACGCGGGCAGCGCCAGTGCGGTGGTCGACAGCAGTGCGAGAGCGGCGATCCCCGTGCCGCGAATGGTCTTCCTCAACTTCCCCTCCAGAATTGAGACGAACCAGCCGTACCGGACCAAGGTAGGGCGCGCGCGGGCGCGGCGGGTTGGTTCACGGGACACGACGTGATCCGGCTCGGCCGCGCTCGACTACTGGGACGGCTCGTGCAAGACTGTGGCCGTGCTTCACGCGGGCTTTTACTTTTTCTACGGGTACCGGACTCCGGTTCCCGTGGCCGAGTGAACGCACTCTGACACGGAACACCCCGGAGTCCACTGGACCCGGGGCTTTTTGCTGCCGGGGCCGGAAACCTCCGAGAACCCACCAGGGAGCATGAACGATGAACGCCACCGCGGACAGCGAACCCGCAACCCAGGAATCCGCCCCGGACATCGACGCGTTGCGAGTGGAGATCGACCAGCTCGACGCCGAGATCCTGCGGCTGATCCAGCGGCGCAGCGAGGTCTCGCGCACCATCGGCGCGGCGAGGATGGCCGAGGGCGGCCCCAAGATCGTCTACAGCCGGGAGATGGCCGTGCTGGCCCGGTTCCGCGATCTCGGGCCGGAGGGCCGCGAGCTGGGCATGCTGCTGCTGCGGCTGGGCCGGGGCAGGCTGGGCCGCTGAGCGGGGCTCAGAAGACGCCCGGCCAGTGCGGGGCGAGCGCGGCGCGAACGGCGGCCAGGTCGGCGTCGGTGACCGCCGCGTTGCGTACCGCGTCGTCGGGCACGTAGGCGATCGGATCGGGCAGCAGCGGCCGGGTGATCCCGAGCAGCCCCTCGACCAGCGCGTGCAGGCAGACCGCCGCGTACCCGCGCTGGTAGCCCCCTTCCTGGGTGAGCAGCAGGCGACCGCCGGTGAGCTCGTCGGCCAACCCGGCGACCCGGCGGCCGATCGCGCGGTAGCCCTCGGCGGTGACGTTGTGCCTGCCGTTGGGGTCGAACGCGCTCGCGTCGAAACCCGACGCGCACAGCAGGACGTCCGGGCGGAAGGCTCGCAGCAACGGCGCCGCGACCTCGTCGAGGGCCCGCAGGTACGCGCTGTCCCCCGCGCCGAGGGACAGCTCGATGTTGGCGTTGCGCCCCCGCGCGCCGAGCTCGCCCGGGGCTCCGGTCTGCGGGTGGCTGCCGCCCCACGAGCCGTGCCGCATGTGCACGGAGACGGTCAGCACGTCCGGGTCGTCCAGGAACGCCTCCTGGGTGCCGTTGCCGTGGTGCACGTCCCAGTCGAGGACCGCCACCCGCGCGGCACCCCGCCGCCTGGCCGATGCCGCGGCGAGAGCGATGTTGTTGACCATGCAGTAGCCGTCCGCGGCGGCGGGCTGGGCGTGGTGCCCCGGCGGCCGGACCATCGCGTAGGCCTTGGTCGCCCGGCCGTCCAGCACCGCCTCCACCGCGGCGAGCGTGGTGCCCGCCGCGGCGAGTATCGCGGGCCACGAGCCCGGTCCCACAACGGTGTTCTCCTCAAGCGCGACGCGCTCGGGCCCGGCGCAGGCCGCCCGCAGCGCGTCGAGGTACCCGCGCTCGTGGACTGTCGCCAGCTCGTCCTCCGTCGCCGCCCGGCCCTCGTGCCAGCGCAGTTCCGGGGCGATCGGCCCGCGCCGCAGCACGTTCAGCATCGTGCGCAGGCGGTCGGCGTTCTCCGGGTGCTGTTCGGCCACGTCGAGCCACGGCCAGTCGCCGGGCAGCTCCCACAGGCCGTGCCCGGCGTCGTGGGTGAAGCAGTCCTCGTGCCAGAACACGTCCACCGGCGCAGGTTACGGGCGCCCCGCACCCCGGGCACAGTTCAATATCAGGGGCTTCTCAGGGTCGCCGTGGCACCCGCGCGCGGGCAGGAAGGAGCACACTGGAGGCATGGTGTTGCACCTCATCGCAGTGATCGTCGCCATCCTCGCCGTGGTCGCCGCGGTCGTGCACGGCGGATACCTGGCCATGTTGAACTCCGCGGCCAAGCGCAGGCCGGGCGCCGCCCACATCACCCAGTGGGTCAACGGGCGCTGGGGCGTCGCGGGCGCGACCGGCGGCGTCGCGCTGCTGGCGCTGTTCTTCACCGGCGGCGGGGCGTTCCTCGACGTGATCGCCATCCTGATCGGCGCGGGCAGCGGCGTCGCCGCCACCAAGTCGCTGCAGGAAACCCAGCAGCGGTTCCGCAGCGACACCTGACCACCCCGGGTTCGCGGGTCTTCAAGTACCACCGACCCCCGCTCCACCCGTCTCAAACCGCCCCCAACCCCCGGCTCCGCGGTGGGTTGGGGGCGGTTGGCGATGGTCGTGGGTGGGGTTCGCGGGTCTTGAAGACCACAAACCCCGGCGGGACCAGCGCAAATGGACCATGTTCGGCCGCCAGGGCGAGCATCACGCCGAGTGACGGGCCGTCCCCGTAGCGCAACCACGAACGGCGCAGTCTTACCCTGTGCAAGATGACGAGCGCACGCGATAGCCAGGGTTCCCGGGTCGACCGGGCGCTCGTCATCAGCGCACACCCGGACGACGTCGACTTCGGGGCCGCGGGCACCGTGGCCGCGTGGACCTCCGCCGGGATCGAGGTCGCGTACTGCGTGTGCACCTCCGGTGAGGCGACCGGCGACCCGGCCACCCCGCGCGAAGAGGTCGCCAGGCTCCGCGAGCGCGAGCAGCGGGCGGCCGCCGAGGTGGTCGGCGTCAGCGAACTGCACTTCCTCGGTTACCCGGACGGCAGGCTGACTCCCTCGCTGGAGCTGCGCCGCGACCTCACCCGGGTGATCCGCGCGTTCCGGCCGGACCGGGTGCTCACCTGGTCGCCGGAGTTCAACTGGGACCACATCGTCACCTCGCACCCGGACCACCGGGCGGCGGGCGAGGCCGCCTTCGCCGCGGTCTACCCGGACGCGCGCAACCAGCACGCGCATCCCGAACTGCTCGCCGAGGGACTGCTGCCGTGGACCGTTCGTGAGCTCTGGCTCGCCGACGGCCCGCTCGACCGGCGCGACCACGCCGTCGACATCACCGACACGATGGCGGCGAAAATGGCCGCCCTGCGTTCCCACAAGTCCCAGACCGGCGATGCCGATGGACTTGAGGAAGGCATGCGGAACTTCCTGGCGGAGGCGGCACGGCGGCACGGTCTGGCACCGGGCAGGCTGGCCGAGACGTTCCAGGTCGTCCACACCGGCTGACCCAAGCGCGCGAAAGGGGATTTCGCGATGGACAGCGGGCAGGGGCCTGCGGAGCGGTACCGACCCCACCGGGGGCGGCACCGCCAGGACGCCAATGCGCTGGCCTGGACACCGTCCCCGGACACCGGCTTCGCCTCCGACGCGCCGGGCGCCCCCGCCGCCGATCCCCTCGACGACACCAACACCGGCGGCCTGCGCAAGCTCGACCTCGGTCTGGTCCCGGCCTCGGTCACGCCACCGGCCACCTGGAAGCGCGCCGCCTGGTTCGCCGGGCTGTCCTCGGCGATCGTGCTCGTCGTGCTGGTGACCGCCGCGGTCACCCTGGTCGGCCCGAAGAACATCTTCGACCGGATCAACGCGCTGCCCGCCTACCCCAGCGAGCTGATGCTGGTCACCACCACGACCCCGGCCCCGACCAGGTCCGAGCAGGGTGCCCGTTCCGCGGCGCGCCCGTCCGGCGCGCAGGGCGGCGCGGGGCAGGACGGCACCGGCGGTGGACCGCGGCGCACGACCGGCGCGCCGACGGGCACCAGCTCGCCGAGCGGCACGACGCCGACGACCACGTCCAGCATGACCACGCCGCCGGTCACCACCGTCCCCTCGCTCGGCCCGGAGCTGATCCCTGTGCGCCAGCTGACCGAGAGCACCGTGCAGTTCTTCTCGGCGGTCACCAACGACATCGAGAAGGCCTTCACCCACCTCACCGGCCCGGAGCTGAAGAAGGAGGGCCTGCCCTCCTTCGAGAAGCGGTTCGGCTCGATGGCCGACCGCGTGGAGTTCAAGGGGATGCGGGTGGACCCGGTGCGCGGCGTGACCACGTCGGTGATCGAGATCAGGGACTCCGACGGCCGGATCGTGGTCGAGGAACGCGAGCTCCGGTTCGTCCCGAACGCCGCCCCGCTGGTCGATGCCGAACGGCTGGTGTCCACGGCCCAACGGTGAACCAGATTCGCAAAAACTCGCTACTCCGGGTAGTCCTTCACCCGTTCGACTGGTCCGAATCGACCGTTCAGCGCTCCGAACAGGTGAAGTCGCATCAGAGTGTCGCGCTCGGAGCCGATGTCACGATACGAGTTCTGCCGACCACAGAACGTACGGAGGCAGCCACCGTGGAGCGCTCGACCACAGGTCGCCGGCACCAGCGCGCCGGTGCGGTCACCGTCGCCGAACTGATCAGGAAGCAACCGATCCCGCCGAGGTACCCGAGCACCGACTCCACCGGCGGATACCACTTCCGGTCCGAGGTGTTCGAACGCGTCGCGTCGGGCGCGACCTCACCCCAGCCGGTCTACAGCTTCGACCCCGACCCGGACCCCGAGCCGGAGGAGGGCGAGCACCCGCTGCTCAAACCGCTGCGCACGGTCGGCCTGGTGTTCGGGGCGCTGCTGCTGGCGGGTTCCGTGGTCGCGGCATCGGTGATCACCGCCGACTACGGCCCGCGCGGCCCGCGCGTCCAGTACCAGGCGCCCCAGCTCAACGGCGTCCTGGCGCTGCGGCCCGACCTCCTGCTCGACCGCCTCACCCACTCCACGAAGGTCAACGCGGCCCTCGGCGCCCCCGGCGCCAGGAACCCCTCGACGAGCAACAAGAACGTGACCCCGGTGGCCAAGCAGAAGAGCACCTGGCAGCCGAACGCGGTCACGCCCACCTCGGCCGTCGAGGTCGTGCAGGAGTTCTTCCAGCGCCTCCAGCACCGCCCGGACCTCGCCCTGCAGATGGTGGACACCCGGCTGATCGGCCCGGACCGCGCCGCCTTCCTCAAGGCGTGGGAAACCGTGAAGTCGGTGCAGGTCAAGAACGTCGAGCAGAACCGCAACGGCGTGCTCGGCACCACCACGCTGGAGCTGGTCAACGGCACCAAGCTGCGGATGGAACAGCTGCTGACCCTCAGCGTCGCGGAGCCGCGACAGATCGTGGCCGCCGAACTGCTCTCCGTGCAGCAGAGCTGAGCGCGCTGCGACGTTAGGCGATCGAGGTTGCTCCGAACGGTCGCTGCCGGTTTTCTCATACCTCCGAACTGGTGACATACGCCGCCGAGGTCCGGTATTCCAGTCACGGAACGTGTCGTGACTGGAGGGTGATCTGCCGTGGCTGGCAACGCTGGCAAGGCTGGCAAGTCTTCGGACGGAGACAAACGCGGGCGGGGCGCCGAGCGCACGCAGGTGCTCGTCTCCGACCTGCTGCACCGGGAGGGCCGAGGGGCCCAGCGTCCCGCGAACAAGCGCACCGTCATGCGCGCCATCGGCGTCGCGGCGGGAGTGGTCGGGGTGTGCGGCGCGATCGTCGCCGGAACCGTGCTCCTCACCGGCCAGGACGGCGACGGGCAGGCGCGGAACACCTCCCGCGCGCAGAACTACTTCACCGGCGGACGCGCGGTCCAGCCGAACCTGATCGGCGAGGCGGCCGCCGCCAACCCCGACGGCCTCGGCGGCGGTGAAGGTGAGGAGGGTGGCCAGGTCCCCACCGAGCCCACCGAGCCCACGGCGACCGGCAAGCCCGCCCCGCACCCCGGCGGGGGCGGCGGCACCGACCCGGGACAACCCACCCAGGCACCGCAGCCCCAGCCGCAGCCGACCACCGGGAACCAGCCGACCAACCGGCCGACCGCGACGCCGACGACCGAACCCGGCAGGCCGGACCCCACCACCCAGCCGTCCAAGCCGACGCAGAAGCCCGGCAACGGCGGGCTGCTCGACCCCGTGCTGGACCTGTTGACCGGTTTCTTCCGGACGGCGCCGGAGGCACCCGCCGAGGCCTACGAGATGCTCGCCCCGGAGATGCGCTCCAGTGGCGTCGATGAGTTCCGCGAGTCCTGGAAAGGTGTGCGTTCCGCCACTGTCAGCACGGCCAAGGCCGCGGGCGCCAACACCGCGCGGGTCGTCGTCGACTACGTCTGGGCTGATGGACGCAGGGTGCGCACGGAACAACGCATCGTGGTCACGGAAGGGTCAGC
Source organism: Allokutzneria sp. A3M-2-11 16 (assembly GCF_024213555.1). Classification (GTDB taxonomy): domain Bacteria; phylum Actinomycetota; class Actinomycetes; order Mycobacteriales; family Pseudonocardiaceae; genus Allokutzneria. The sequence continues at coordinate 1,205,481 of NZ_JANAVO010000001.1, forward strand.
GCCGCGTATCGCGGACGCAACAGTGCTCTCCGCACGCAACCGCTGATCGTGCAGGGGCGTCCCCTTTCGGACTTGCGAACACAAACGGCACCCCGGGCGCAGAACCACCTGGACGGGTGATGGCTCTAACCTGGGTGCCGTGACCGACACGGGGAGCCGCACGGTGACCAAGCAGAGCGAGGCGGCAGCGTGAGCGACGAAGGTCGTCTGGTTGCTGGGCGCTACCGGCTGGAACGACGGATCGGCGCGGGCGCGATGGGCGTCGTCTGGCAGGCCCGAGACGAACGGCTGCATCGCGTTGTCGCGGTGAAGCAGCTGTTGTTGCAGTCCGGCATGGAGGCGGGCGAGGCCGAGGAGGCCAAGCAGCGGGCGATGCGGGAGGGCCGGATCGCGGCCCGGCTGCAGCACCCGAACGCGATCGGTGTGTTCGACGTCGCCGAGGACAACGGCCTGCCGTGCCTGGTGATGGAGTACCTGCCGTCGCGGAGCCTGGCCAACGTCGTCTACGACGAGGGGAAGCTGCCGCCGCGGGAGGTGGCGCGGATCGGCTCGCACGTGGCGATCGCGCTGGCCGCGGCGCACGCGGCCGGGATCGTGCACCGCGACATCAAGCCGGGCAACATCCTGCTCGGCGACGACGGGTCGGTGAAGATCACCGACTTCGGGATCTCCCGGGCCACCGGGGACGTCACGGTCACCAAGACCGGGATGCTGGCCGGTACTCCGGCCTACCTCGCCCCCGAGGTGGCCAAGGGCTACGAGCCCGGTCCGGCCTCGGACGTCTTCTCGCTGGGCTCCACGCTGTACGCGGCGGTGGAGGGTGAGCCGCCGTTCGGGCTGAACGAGAACACCCTGGCCCTGCTGCACCTGGTCGCGGCGGGCATCGTGCGGCCGCCGCAGCTGGCGGGACCGTTGACCTCGGTGCTGATGCACCTGCTGCGGCCCCAGCCGACCGACCGGCCGACGATGACCCAGGCCTCCGAGGCGCTGCGGGCGATCGCCGAAGGCCGCGCCGCCCCGATGGTGACCCCACCGCAGGGCTGGGGCGCGGTCCCGCCGACCACCCAGATCCCCGGCGGCCCGTCCGCGCCGACGCAGGCGGTGCACCCCGGGCTGCGCAGCGGGCCGAACCTGAACCCCCGCACCCCGGTGCCGGGCAACCCCGGCAGCAACCCGAACAACCCGGCGATGACCCGGCTGGACGCGCGGCCGCTCAGCGACGCGCCCGCCACCAGGGTCGGTCCCGGTGCGACCAGCATCGGCGGCGCGAACGGTGCCGCGGGCCGCACCGGCGGCAGCCCGCCGGGCGGCGGGCGGGACCGGGACCGCAGGGAGGAGCCGGAGGAGCGGCGCTCCAACACCCGGCCCATCCTGATCGCCGTCGCCGCGGTGGTCGCGGCCGCGCTGCTCGGCATCCTGCTGAGCAACTGGTTCGGCGGGCCCGACAGGGCCAACAGCGGCACACAGGCCACCAGCGACGTGCCGAGCGCGTCCTCCGCGCCGCCGAAGAAGTCCTCGTCGGCCAAGTCCACGACGACGACCACGGAGACGACGACCACCACGGCTCCGACCACGACCACCTCGGCCGCGACGGAGAAGGACTACGTCAACGCGGTCAAGAACTACTACAAGCTGCTCCCCGGCAACACCGAGGTCGCGTTCTCGAAGTTCTGCGACTCCTACCGGCGGGGGCAGAACTACACCAGCTACAAGAAGTACTGGGACAGCGTGAGTCGCGTGAAGGTCAGCGACGCCGAGATGACGAGCGACAAGGTCGTGTCCTTCGAGATCGAAACGACCTACAAGAGCACCGAGACCCCGATCAACGAGAACAAGCAGCTGAAGATGGGCTACGAGAACGGCCAGGCCTGCCTCGCCAGCACGTGATCGTTCACCGTGCGGCGGCCGCGGAGGCCGCCGCACGGAGGGCGCGCAGCAGGCCCAGCGTCGCCGGGTTCTCCGCGTCCGCCTCGGTCGTCGCGGCGTAGATGCGCCGCACCGGTTCCGGGTTGCGCAGCTTGCGGACCAGGACGTTCGGGTTCACCGCGCCCAGTCCCATCGCCGGTACCAGCGTCACGCCCAGCCCGGCGGCGACGAAGCCCTGCGCGCTGACGTACTCCCCCGCCTGCACGGCGAAGTCCGGCTGGAACCCGGCGGAGCGGCAGGACTCCAGCACCACCTCCCGGCACTGGCCGGGTAGCGGCTCGTTGTCCACCCACGGCTGGTCGGCGAGCTGCGCGAGGTCGACGACGCGCTGCCGGGCCAGCGCGTGCCCCTTCGGCAGCACGGCGCGGTACGGGTCGTCGAGGAGGTGCTCGAAGCGGATGCCCGGCGCGCTCGGCTCCTCGTCGCCGAGCTGGACGGTGATGGCGACGTCGGCGCGGTCGGCCCTGACCTCCTGCAGCGGGTCCTCCGGGTCGGTCACCGTGAGGTCCAGCGCGGTCGCGGGGAACTCGCGGCGGAACTCGGCGACGGCGGGCGGCACCAGCACGGCGCCCGCGGTGGTGAAGTAGGTGACGCGCATCCGGCCGGTGCGCCCGGCGCGGAGGTCGGCCAGCGCGGTCTCCGCCTCGGCGATCTTGTTGGTGATCACCGCGGCGTGCTCGGCGAGCAGGCGGCCCGCCGCGGTGGGGCGCACGCCCCGGCCCGCCTTCTGCAGCAGCGCCAGCCCGGCCTCCCGTTCCAGCGCGGTGATCTGCTGGCTGATCGCCGAGGGCGTGTACCCGAGGTTGGCCGCGGCGGAGCTGACCGAGCCGGTGCTCACCACGGCCAGGAGGACACGCATGCGGCGGACGTCCAACATGCTGGAATCATACAGTTCTGCTTAAAGGTCTCGCAGAAGTATTCACTTGTCCTGATGCTTGCACGGGCGCACGCTTGATCCCGGACATCGTGGAAAGTGAGGTCAGCGTGACGTCTTCCGGCAGCCTGATCAGGATCGGCGTACTCGGCCTGCTCTGGGGCTCCAGCTTCCTGTGGATCGAGCTGGCGTTGCACGCGCTCTCGCCGGTGCAGATCGTCTTCGTCCGCGTCGGACTCGGCGCGCTGGTCCTGGTGGCGATCTGCAGGGCGATGAAGCTGTCGTTACCCAGGGGCGGCCGGACCTGGGCGCACCTCGGTGTGGCGGCGGTCTTCGCGAACGTGCTGCCGTTCATCCTCTTCGGCGTCGGCCAGCAGACCGTCGACTCCAGCATGGCGGGCGTGCTCAACGCCACGACGCCGCTGTGGACGCTGCTGATCTCCGTGACCATCGGCCAGGAGAAGTCGTTCGGCCCGCTGCGCGTGCTGGGCCTGGTGCTCGGCTTCGCCGGGGTGATGCTGATCTTCGCCCCCTGGCAGGACGGGGCGGGTTCGGCGCTGCCCGGCAGCATCGCGATCCTCGTCGCCGCGCTGAGCTACGGCATCGGCGCCGTGTACGTCGGCCGCAACCTCAGCGGCAAGGGCATGTCGCCCACCTCGACCGCGGCCGGTCAGATGATCATGGCCGCGGCGCTGACGGGCGTCGTCATCCCGGTCGGCGGACTGCAGCCGGTGCACTGGGAGGTGACCAGCGGCCTGATCGCCGCGGTGATCCTGGGCGTCTTCGGCACCGGGCTGTCGTTCATGCTCTTCGTCCGGCTGATCGCCGACGAGGGCGCGACCGCGACCTCGACGGTCACCTACCTGATGCCGGTGGTCTCGGTGGCGCTCGGCGCGATCGTGCTCGGCGAACAGCTCAGCCCGCGGGTCGTGCTCGGGATGCTGGTGGTGCTCGGCGGCGTGATGCTCACCCGGCCCAGGCGGGCCAAAGCCCCGGTTGTCGTTCCGCCAGCCGAAACGGCGAAGGCTACCAGCGAGTAGGCACTCGTGCACAGTGGGTGATTGCTCACAGGTAGGTCGCGGATTGGTCTGATGGTTCGCTTTACTTCCTGTTAAGGCTCTAGCCTCCCTCCCCGTGGATGGCGCGGATCACACGCTCGCCGGCCGGTACCGCCTGGAGGACCGCATCGGCAGCGGCGCGATGGGCATCGTCTGGCGCGCGACCGACGAGCTGCTCAGTCGAACAGTCGCGGTGAAGCAGCTGCTGCTGCCGCCGGGCATGGACGCGGAGGAGGCCGAGGAGGCCACCCTGCGCGCGATGCGGGAGGGGCGGATCGCGGCCCGGCTGCACCACCCGAACGCGATCACCGTCTTCGACGTGGTGCAGTCGCACGGCGTGCCGTGGCTGGTGATGGAGTACCTGCCGTCGCAGAGCCTGGCCGCGCTGGTGCACGAGCGCGGGCCGCTGGAGCCGCGCGAGGTCGCCAAGATCGGCTACCAGGTGGCCGCGGCGCTGGCAGCCGCGCACGAGGCCGGGATCGTGCACCGGGACATCAAGCCGGGCAACGTGCTGATCGGCCCGGGCGGCGCGGTCAAGATCACCGACTTCGGCATCTCCCGGGCCACCGGGGACGCCACCCTGACCAAGACCGGCATGCTCTCCGGCACCCCCGCCTACCTGGCGCCGGAGGTGGCCGACGGCGCGGAGCCGGGCATGCCGTCGGACGTCTTCTCGCTCGGCTCCACCCTGTACGCGGCGGTGGAGGGCGTGCCGCCGTTCGGGCTCAACGAGAACACCTTCGCGCTGCTGCGCGCCGTCGCCGCGTGCGAGGTCCGCAAGCCGGAGCGCGCTGGCGAGCTCGACGACCTGCTCGCCTGCCTGCTCACCCGTGACCCCAACGCCCGGCCGACCGCCGCCGAGGCGCTGCCGATGCTGGAGGCCATCGCGGGCGGCTCCCGGCCCAAGATCGTCGCGGTGCCGAACTGGACCTCGCCGCAGGCGGTCGAGGAGAAGACGCTGCGCCGCCGCCGGGCCGGCGTGATCATGGTCGCGGCCGCCTTCGCCGCGGTGGTCGGCGCACTGGTCACCGCGCTGCTGGTGATCAACCAGCGGCAGGAGGCGACCGCGGGACCGCCCGACCAGACCAGGACCATCACCTACGGCCCGAGCTCGGGAGCGGGGGTCAGCGGCTCATCGGGCGCGACGGGCACGCCGACCGCGCCCGCCAAGATGACGACCCTGCCCGGCGGGATCGTGGTCCCCGTGCCCACCGACGAGGACGAGCCACCGGCGCCCGGACCGCCGCAGCCCAACCAGAGCACGCAGCCGTCCCAGCCCACCACGACCCCGGAGACACCGAGGAACCGGCTGATCAAGGACGCCGTGCGGCAGTTCTACGAGCTGCTGCCCGCCAACACCGTCGCCGCCCACCAGCGCTTCGCCCCGGCGACCCGGCCGACGCTGGCCGCCTTCCAGGCGCAGTGGGCCGATGTGGAGTCCGTGCGGATCCAGCGCGGCATGCGCGTCACCGGCGACGCCGTGCACCTCACCTTGAAGATCAAGAAGAAGGGCGCGACCGCGGTGTCGACCGCCTACGTGGTCTCCGTGGTGGTCACCGGCACCCAGGTCCAGATCGGCACCATCAAACAGGGCGGCAGCGGCGGCGAAGGCCCCTGACCGGCCGCACCACGAATGCCGCGTTTGTTCCGTTGAGCGTGCTGAACGAGTCATTCGGTGCGTTCAGCCGCCCCAATGACTCATCCAGCACGAAAGCCCGGCGGGGACGGGGTCAGACGAGGCGGCGGTCGGAGGCCCAGCGGGAGAGCTCGTAGCGGTTGGACAGCTGGGTCTTGCGCAGGACGCTGGAGACGTGGGTCTCGACCGTCTTGATCGAGATGAACAGCTCCGAGGCGATCTCCTTGTACGCGTAGCCGCGGGCCAGCAGCCGCAGCACGTCGCGCTCGCGCGGGGTCAGCAGGTCCAGCTCGGGGTCGCGGATCGGCGCGGCGCCGGGGCGGTCGGCGAAGGCGTCCAGCACGAAACCGGCCAGGCGCGGCGAGAACACCGCGTCGCCCTCGGCCACCCGGCACACGGCGTCGGCCAGCTCGCGGCCGGAGATCGTCTTGGTGACGTAGCCGCGCGCGCCGTTGCGGATGACGGCGATGACGTCCTCGGCGGCGTCGGAGACCGACAGCGCCAGGAAGACCACCTCCGGCCGCGCGGGCCGGGCCCTGCGCAGCACCTCGGCGCCGCCGCCGTCCGGCATGTGCACGTCCAGCAGCACCACGTCCGGCTTGAAGTGGGCGATGCCCGCGACGGCCTCGTCGACCGAGCCGGCCTCGCCGACCACCTCGACCTGGTCCTTGGCCGCGTCCAGCTCGGCCTTCACCCCGGTGCGGAACAGCGCGTGGTCGTCGACGAGGAACACCCGGACGGGACTGGTCCGCTTCGCCGGGGTCGCGGTCTCCTCGGGCTGTTGCTCGTTCTCAGTCACGCGCGTGCCTCCTTGCTAGGGCTCCTCGGCATGGTCAGCTGGAGCTCGGTGCCCTCACCGAGGGCGGTCCGCAACCGGACCGAGCCCCCGTGCCGCTCCATCCTGCCGTGGATCGAGTCGGCCAGCCCGTGCCGGTCCCCGGGAACGGTAGCCGGGTCGAAGCCCTTGCCGCGGTCCCGGACGAAGACGTGCACCCGATCGCCCTCGACCTCGGCGTAGACGCTGACCTCGCCGACCCCGGCGTGCTTGGCCGCGTTGATCATGGCCTCGCGGGCCGCCTGCACCAGCGCGCCGATCTTCTCGTCCACCGGGCAGTCGCCGACGACGACCTGCTGGACGGTGATCGCGAAGGTGTCCTCGACCTCGCCGCAGGCCGCGGGCACGGCCTCGGCCAGGGTGCCGCCGGGCACCGCGGCGAAGCCGGGGCCCTCGCCCCCGTCCTCACCGACGCCCTCCTTGCGGGTCTTCGCGCCGTAGCCGGACGGGCCGTACAACCAGCCGCGCAGCTGCCGCTCCTGGCCGCGGGCGAGCCTGCGCACCTCACGGGCGGTGTCGGCCTGCTTCTGGATCAGCGCCAGGGTCTGCAGCACGGAGTCGTGCAGGTGCGCGGCGATCTCCGCCCGCTCCTCGGTGCGGATGCGGACGCGGCGCTCCTCGTTGAGGTCCCGGACCAGTCGCACCCACCACGGCACGGTCAGCACCGCGACGCCGATCAGCGTGGTGACGACCGCCAGCAGCACGAACTGGAGCTGGCCGATGCCGCGGGTGTTGGTCAGGAAGGTCGCGAGGCCGGCGATCAGCAGGGTGACGCCCGCGAGCACCCTGGCCGTGGCCGACCAGCCGCCGGTGCCGAGCACCGCGCCGGTGATGCCGGAGCGGGCGCCGTCGCGCCAGCGCCTGCGCTGGGCGTCGTCGGCCTCCCGCCAGACCATGCCCGCGCCGGCGATGGACACCGCGATCGCACCCATCAGCATGGGGCTGATCTGGCTGTTGAACGACACCACGGCGATGGCGAGGCCGGCGCCGATGGTGATCACGCCGATGGCCTGCTGCCGCTGCTTGGGCGAGTCCTCGTTGCCCGCGCGCTTCTGCTGGGGCACGAACACCCACAGCAGCGCGTAGGCCAGCACGCCCGCGCCGAGCAGGCCGGAGAGCACGACGAACCCGATGCGCACCCACAGCACGTCCATGCCGATGTGGTCGGCGACCCCACCGGCCACCCCGGCGACGACCTTGCCGCGCCGTCGGCGGAACAGCTTCGGGGGTTCGCCAGGCCGCTGCGGCAGCGGGAACCCCGGCAGAACTGGCACCGTGGCGGTCTCGCCCTTATGGACCTGCGCATTCACACTGGCATGGTCACACGTGCGCGGGCGCGCGGTCATCAGGGGACAACCCCGAAGCACCCGTCCGGAACCCCGAGATGTGATTTCAGGGGTGCTCCCGGATGTCGGGCGCCGCGCGTGGCGGCACTCTTGTCAGCGTGAACGGGACAGGCGGGAACATGAGCGTCGAGGAGACGCTGCGGGACTTCTGGAAGACGCGCCCGCGGCGTCCTAGGAGAGGCCGCAAGATCGCGGGTGTCGCGACGGCCATCGGCAACAGGTACGGCATCGATCCGGTCCTGGTCAGGGTCGCGTTCGTGGTGTTCGCCATCTACGGCGGCCTCGGCATCCTGCTCTACCTGCTGGCCGTCCTGTTCTTCCCGCAGGAGGGCGACACCGGCTCCCCGGCGGGCGCGCTGCTCGGCCGGGGTTCGAGCTCGACCTCCGCGCTGGCCACCGTGCTGGTCGCGCTGATGGTGCTGCCGCTGAGCGGACTGCTGCTCGCGCTGCACGTCTGGTCGGCGATGATGATCGCCGCCCTCGGCGCAGGGCTCTACGTGCTGCACAAGAACCGCGGCACCCACCGGCAGCCGACACCGACCGGTCCCGTCGTGGTGAGCACCCCGATGACCAGCGACAACGGCTTCCAGGGCACCGAGTTCCGCACCGAGACCCTGCGCAAGCCCGGTCAGCAGGAGACCGAGACGATGACGACCGACCAGCAGTCCACCGGGCAGGAGAAGCCGGTGACCGCGGAGCACGCGCAGGAGAGCCCGCCCGCGTGGGACCCGCTCGGGGCCGCGCCGTTCGCATGGGACCTGCCCGAGCCCGCCGCGGCACCGGTCGACGACGAGATCGAACCGCAGCCGCAACCGCGCTCCAAGATCACCGCGGTCACGGTGGCCGTGAGCATCATCGTCGCGGGCGTGATGGGCCTCGGGGTGATGGACGGCTGGGCCGCCGACCACGTCGCCGCGGGCGCGGTGACCGCGGTGCTGGCCGCGGGCCTGCTCGTCGGCGCGTTCCGCAGGGGCGGCAAGGGCCTGGTGCTGCTGGCCGTCCCGGCCATCGCGGCGACGGTCACGCTGGCCAACGACGCGAGCTGGCGCGACTACCAGCGCGACTACCCGGAGAACTTCGGGTACGACGGCTACACGGACACCAGGAGCAACTACTACGGCACCCAGACCTGGACGCCGCGCAGCTGGGAGGAGCTGCGCCGGGGCAGCGAGATCGGGACGTCCGCAGGGACCTCCGGGAACCCCTCGTTCTTCCTCCAGCGGGGGACCGCGCGGCTGGACCTCAGCCAGCTGCCCCCGCTGGCGTCCGGTGAGTCGACGCAGATCAACGCCCGGGTCGACTACGGCAGCCTGTACGTGACGCTGCCGAAGAACGGCATCGACGTCGAGGTGAGCTGCGCGGCCGAGGACAGCGGCACGGTGAACTGCCTCGACCAGACCGGACGGGGCCCCAAGGTGCGCCGTACCGCGCGCAGCGCGGGAGATGACAACACGACGGGCGGTGGCCAGATCACCCTGTACGCCTCGGTCGCCGACGGAAAGGTGGAGGTCACCCGATGACGGACGAACAGCAGGCGCGGGGTGGCGAGAAGCCCTCGCGCAAGGGCTTCAGCGTGGTGGTGTTCCTGGTCGGCCTGGTCGCGGTGTGGGCGGCGGTCTACGGCTTCACCAAGGGCGAGGTCGTCGAGATCATCGCGCCGAACTGGCTGCTCGCCGGGGCCGCGGTGCTGGTGGGCTCGTTGATGCTGATCAACACGCTGCGGCCGCAGCGCAAACGCTGACCGCTGGAAACAACCCGGGCACAAAGAGTGCGTGGTGCCGTCGGATGGGTGTACAACCCACCGGCGGCACTTTCGCATAGGCTGCCCGAATTCGACCGCCCGATGGGGGTGACGGAGCTGACCAGCACAACGCGTGGGAGCAGTCGACCGACGCTGGAGGACGTGGCCAACGCCGCGGGGGTCTCCAGGGCGACCGTCTCCAGGGTGATCAACTCCTCCCCCAAGGTGAGCCCCGAGGTGCGCGAGACCGTGCACGCCGCGGTGCGCAAGCTCGGCTACATCCCGAACCGGGCGGCGCGCACCCTGGTCACCCGCCGCACCGACGCCATCGCGCTGGTGCTCTCCGAGCCGGACAACAAGTTCTTCGCCGACCCGTACTTCGCCACCGTCGTCCGAGGCGCGGCCACCGAGCTGTCCAGTTTGGACGTCCAGTTGGTGCTGATGCTGGCCGACCAGGGCGAGGACAGCGGCCGCATCCTGCGCTTCCTCTCCGGCGGGCACGTCGACGGCGCGCTGGTGCTGGCCCCGCACCGGGACGACCCGCTGCCCGCGCAGATCGCGGAGCTACCGCTGCCGTCGGTCTTCGGCGGCAAGCCGTGGCTGCCGGAGTCCGAGGTGCACGCGGTGGACAACGACAACGTCGCGGGCGGCCGCGTGGCCACGGAGCACCTGCTCGGCCTGGGCAGGCGCACCGTGGTCAGCGTGCTCGGCCCGGCCGACGAGCAGTCCGCCCGGGACCGGCTCCAGGGCTGGCAGGAGGCGACCGGGGCGGACGCCGCGCGCACCGAGGCGTGGACGGCCCAGGGCGACTTCACCCAGGAGGGCGGTGAGCGCGCGATGCGGGAGCTGCTGGAGCGCGTGCCCGACCTGGACGCGGTCTTCGTGGCGAGCGACCTGATGGCAGTGGGCGCGCTGCACGCGCTGCGGGCCGCGGGCAAGCGGGTGCCGGAGGACGTCGCTGTGGTCGGCTTCGACGACCAGCCCACGATCGCGCCCTACACCGATCCGCCGCTGACGTCGGTCAAGCAGGACTCGGCGGAGCAGATGCGCACGATGGTCCAGCGGCTGTTCCAGCTCCTCGGCGGAGCGGACCTGGCGCCCGGCCGCGAGGTGCTCCCTGTGGAGCTCGTCCGCCGCGGTTCCGCATAGATCAAATACTGCCTGACCTGGCCTTATGCCCCCTCTGGGACTAAAATGGACCTTGAGTCCAAGGGGGCGAATGAACCGCGACATCCGCACTGTCGACGATGTGCTCAAGCTGCTGGACGACCTCACCGCGCCGGAGGCCGACTCCGCGTGGTGGGACCGCTTCTACGAGGACCGGTCAAGGCCGGTGCCGTTCTTCGCGGCGAAGCCCGACGAGAACCTCGTCTCCTACCTCGACCGCGGCCTGATCAAGCCCGGCCGCGCGCTCGACCTGGGGTGCGGCCCCGGCCGCAACGCCGTTCACCTCGCCGAGGCGGGCTTCAGCGTGACCGCCGTGGACCTGTCCCCCTCGGCCGTCGCCTGGGGTGAGGAGCGGGCTCGCGAGGCGGGTGTCGAGGTCCGCTTCCACTGCGGCGACGCGCTTGCCCTCAGCGGCGAGTACGACCTGATCTACGACTCGGGCTGCTTCCACCACCTGGCGCCGCACCGCCGGATCAGCTACCTCAGCCTCCTCGACCGCGCGCTCGCGCCCGGCGGGCATTTCGGCCTCGCGTGCTTCGCGGTCGGCGGCGGCTCGGAGATCTCCGATGGCGAGTTCTACCGCGATCCCCGCGGACGGGGCGGCCTCGCCTACACACCGGAGTCCCTGCGCTGGATCTTCTCCCACCTGACCGAGGTGGAGCTGCGGCGCATGCGCGACGAGCCGCCGGAGTCCCCCCGTTTCGGGAAGTCCTTCCTCTGGGCGGCCCTGTTCCGCGCCTAGCGGGCGGACCCGGAGGCCCGCCCGCGGCTCGCGCTCACTCCCACTCGATGGTGCCCGGCGGCTTGCTGGTCACGTCGAGCACGACTCGGTTGACGTCGGCGACCTCGTTGGTGATGCGGGTGGAGATCCGCTCAAGGACGTCGTAGGGCAGCCGGGTCCAGTCCGCCGTCATCGCGTCCTCGCTGGAGACCGGGCGCAGCACCACGGGGTGGCCGTAGGTGCGGCCGTCGCCCTGGACACCGACCGAGCGCACCTCGGCCAGCAGCACCACCGGGCACTGCCAGATGTCGCGGTCCAGGTTCGCCGCGGTCAGCTCCTCGCGGGCGATGGAGTCCGCCGAGCGCAGGATCTCCAGGTTCCGCGCGGTGACCTCGCCGATGATGCGGATGCCGAGGCCGGGCCCGGGGAAGGGCTGGCGGTGCACGATCGTCTCGGGCAGGCCCAGTTCGAGCCCGACCCGGCGCACCTCGTCCTTGAACAGCGCGCGCAGCGGCTCGACCAGGTCGAACTTGAGGTCGTCCGGCAGGCCGCCGACGTTGTGGTGGCTCTTGATGTTGGCGGCGCCGGTGCCGCCGCCGGACTCCACCACGTCCGGGTAGAGGGTGCCCTGCACCAGGTAGTCGAAGTGCTCGCCGGACTCCCCCGCCTCGGCCTGCAGGTCGCGGGCGGCCTGCTCGAAGACGCGGATGAACTCGCGACCGATGATCTTGCGCTTCTCCTCGGGGTCGGTCACCCCGGCCAGCGCGCCCAGGAAGCGGTCGGCGGCGTCCACGGTCACCAGGCGCACGCCGGTGGCGGCGACGAAGTCCCGCTCCACCTGGGTGCGCTCCCCGGCCCTCAACAGGCCGTGGTCGACGAAGACGCAGGTCAGCCGGTCACCGATGGCGCGGTGCACCAGGGCCGCGGCCACGGCGGAGTCCACGCCGCCGGAGAGCCCGCAGATCGCCCTGCCGGTCTCGCCGACCTGGGCCCGCACCGCGGCCACCGAGTCGTCCACAATGGACGAAGTAGTCCACTGTGGACGGATACCCGCCACGTCGTGCAGGAAACGCCGCAGCACCTCCTGGCCGTGCGGGGAGTGCAGGACCTCCGGGTGGTACTGCACACCGGCGAAGCGGCGCGCGCGGTCCTCGAAAGCGGCGACCGGGGCACCCGCGCTGGACGCCGTGACGTCGAAGCCCTCGGGCGCCTTGGTGACGCAGTCGCCGTGGCTCATCCACACCGGGTGCCCCGCGGGCAGGTCCTGGTGCAGCGTGCCGCCGTCACCGACGACGGAGAGGTCGGTGCGGCCGTACTCGCGGGTGCCGGTGTGCTCGACGCCGCCGTCCAGCGCGCGGGCCATGGCCTGGAAGCCGTAGCAGATGCCGAACACGGGCACGCCCTGCTCGAACAGGGCCGGGTCGATCTGCGGGGCGCCATCGGCGTAGACGCTGGAGGGACCACCGGAGAGCACGATCGCGGCGGGCTCGCGGGCGGCCATCTCGCCGACGGGCATCGTGTGCGGCACGACCTCGGAGTAGACCTGTGCCTCGCGCACCCGCCGCGCGATCAGCTGGGCGTACTGCGCCCCGAAGTCGACGACGAGCACGGGACGCTGGTTGCTGCTGGGCACGTCGGGGATACCTCCTGGTCACGGACGCACGACGGGGCCTCCATCGTCTCAGCCCGCCCCCCGACCGGCCTAATCGGGCAGCGGCCGGTGTGACCGGAAGATCACCTGTTGGGGGTGCCGGGCGGGGCATACCGTGTGCCCATGAGTGCCGACGACGCCATGACCGCCGTGACCCCAGTCCCGCGCCAGTTCTGGATCGCCGGGCGATCCGCCATGGGCACGGGCGTGACGGTGGTCCGGCACCCCTACGACGGCTCCGAGGTCGCGTCGGTCTCGGTACCGAGCGCGGAGCAGGTCGAGCGGGCCGTCTCCGCCGCCGTCGACGTCGCGGCCGCCTTCCGCGGCACCCCCGCGCACGAGCGGGCGGGCGCGCTGGAGCACGTGGCGAAGCGCCTCGTCGAGCGCACCGAGGAGATCGCCGAGGTGATCACCGCGGAGAACGGCAAACCGTTGCGGTGGGCGCGGTTGGAGGTCGCCCGCGCGGCCAACACGTTCCGCTTCGCGGCCGAGGAGGCCAGGCGCTTCACCGGTGAGCTGATGCGGCTGGACACCGATCCGGCGGCGGAGGGCCGGATGGCGATGGTGCGGCGCGTCCCGCGCGGGCCCGTGCTCGGCATCGCGCCGTTCAACTTCCCGCTGAACCTGGTGGCGCACAAGGTCGCCCCCGCGCTCGCCGTCGGCGCCCCGGTGATCGTCAAGCCCGCGCCGCGCACCCCGTTGACCGCACTGCTGCTCGGCGAGCTGCTGGCCGAGACCAGGCTGCCCGAGGGCGCGTTCTCGGTGCTGCCGATCGGCAACGAGGCCACGATGGAGCTGGTGCGCGACCCGCGGCTGCCCGTGGTGTCGTTCACCGGCTCCGGCCCGGTCGGCTGGTCGATCATGGACGCCGCACCGCGCAAGCACGTGGTGCTGGAGCTCGGTGGGAACGGCGCGGCCGTGGTCTGCGGGGACTGGACCGACCTGGACTTCGCGGCGCGGCGGATCGCGCTGTTCTCCAACTACCAGGCGGGCCAGTCCTGCATCGCGGTGCAGCGGGTGATCGTGGACCGCTCGATCGCCGACGACTTCACCGCCCGGCTGGTCGACGCGGTGCGCGAGCTGCGGACCGGCAACCCGCACGACCCCGAGGTGGAGGTCGGCCCGCTGGTCGACGAGGCCGCCGCGGAGCGCGTCGAGGAGTGGATCAACGAGGCGACCTCGGCGGGCGCGAAGGTGCTCATCGGCGGTGAGCGCGAGGGCGCCACGGTGGCCCCCACCGTGCTCGTCGACGTGCCATCGGAGGCCAAGGTCTGGGCGGAGGAGATCTTCGGCCCGGTGCTCGCCGTGTCCGTGGTCGACGGCGTCGACGAGGCGTTCAAGCAGGTCAACGCATCCGCGTACGGCTTGCAGGCCGGAGTGTTCACCCGGGACGTGCAGGTGGCCTTCCGCGCCGCCGCGGAGCTGGAGGTGGGCGGCGTGATCATCGGCGATGTGCCGTCCTACCGCGCGGACCAGATGCCCTACGGCGGTGTGAAGTCCTCCGGTTTCGGCCGCGAGGGCGTGTCCTCGACGATGGAGGACTTCACCGAGGAGAAGGTCATGGTGCTCACCGGCATCCGGCTGTAGCGAACGAGCGGATGGGCCGGGCGCGTCGCACGCCCGGCCCATCGCCGTCATTCCACGAGAAGGTGGAGCCAGTACACGTTCTCGGACTCGGTCCACACGCATTTCCAGTCCATGGCGAGTCCGAGTGCGATCTCCCCGGCCCCGTCGACCTGGCACGCGAAATGCTGCCACGGGAAATACGAGCGGTGTTTGATCCAATGCGGCGGCGCGGGAGCCTCCATACCGGCTGCGGTTTCGGCCGCCGCGGCGTGGCCGCCGATCAGCCCCATCGAGGCCGTCACCAGTGTCGCGGCGACAACCAGGTCACGCATTGCTCGCACAGCTCCCCCTCACGGCTGAATGCGGACGCAGGTCGGCTCCGGCATGTGCCCCTGCCACGAGGTTCGACCGCACATGAACGACCCCGGCATGAAATCCATGTTGAGGAACCACTTGGTTCCGTGGATTCCGATCGAACAACCCGCGTTGCGGTCGGTCTTCTCCCAGTGCGCGCCGTCCGCGGTCCTGCCCCAGACGGCGATGGTCGCGTCGCAGATCTGCACCGGCCAGGCCGGTGCGTTGTGCGACTGGAGGAAACCGAACACGCTTTCGACACGCTTGCCCTGCGCCCGCACTTCCACGCAGTGCGTGCTGTAGTTGCCGGGACCGTTCGCCCAGCCGCAGTTCTGGTCATATCCCGCCGCGGACGGCGGAGCTTTCTCCGCCGCTGACGCCGGATTCGCGAGACCCGCCGACATGACGGCGGCCACCGCCAGCGCCTTCAGAACCTTCTTCACGTGATCCCCCATTCCTGGGCGGAAAAATCCGCCTTGAAATGAAGTCTTTCCGGAACGCGACGCCGCGAGATCAGCCGAAGCGCCTACCCGCCCATCCGTCTATCGGTGGACGCGGATCACCGGGTGCGCAGGCCCTGGGCGAAGGCGAAGACCCCGTCCGGGTCGTAGGTGTTGGCGACCTGGCGCAGGCGGCTGAGGTTGTTGCCGTAGTACGCCTGCGGCCAGTCCCGCTGCGCCGGGTCGATGTAGTTCACGTACGCGCCCCGGCCGACCTGCTCGGCGATGTCCCGCTGCGCGTTGTCCACCTGCGAGGCCACCGAACGGAACTGGCCCGCCTCGGTGTCCGCGTAGACCTGCACCGTGGCCAGCGCGCCGCGGTGCGGGAACGCCGTCGCCGTTGCGTCCACTGTGGACACAGCGCCGCCGAGCGGGTCGAACAGCAGGTCCATGTCCGGGCGGTCGTTCACCAGCGCCGCAAGGCTTCCCGGCTCGTCCATCCGCTTCTCCAGCACGCGGGAGGACGCGACGAAGCCCGTCTTGCCTGAGCTCCCGGCGAAGTGCCGCATCGCGGAGAGGTAGTTCATCGTCTGCACGTTCCGGTTGGTGACGCGCGCCCCCGTACGCCGGGCGAGCTGGGTCAGCATCGTGTTCGCCCGCGCGGACGCGCCGACGTAGCACCCGCTCACCCTGGGCCTCGGCGGGCTGCCGCCCTCGATCACGCAGTTCGCCCACAGCTCGGTGGGGGCCTCGCCGATCCAGTCCTGCCAGGCCCCGAGCACCTCGGCCGAGGACCCCGCGGCGAACTCCAGGTGGAACACGGTGAGCTGGCCCGGGGCCGCCTCGGTGCTGAACTCGAAGGACGTCACGATGCCGAAGTTGCCGCCGCCGCCACCGCGCAGCGCCCAGTGCAGGTCGGAGTCCCCGTCCGCGGACGCGGTGTGGTTGACCCCGTCCGCGGTGACGATCCGCGCCGACACCATGTGATCGGCGGTGAGGCCGAACTTGCGGGTCAGCACGCCGAGGCCGCCGCCGAGCGCGAGCCCGGCGATGCCGACCGTCGGGCAGGTTCCCGCTGGCAGGCAACGGCCCTTGGCGGCCAGCGCCTCGTAGACGTCGGAGAGCCTGGCACCCGCGCCGACCTCCGCGGTCCCGTCGCCGCGGACCTCGACCGAGTTCACCGTGCGGAGATCGACCACCAGGGCGCGGTCGGGGCAGCTGTACCCGGCGTAGCTGTGCCCGCCGCTGCGCGCGGCGATCGGGATGTGCGAGCGGCGAGCCATCTCGATGCACGTCTGCACGTCCTCGACGCCGCGCACCTGGGCCACCGCCGAGGGCGAGGTCTTCGCCAGCGCGGTGTTGAACGGTCTCGCCGCGTCGTAGCCGGGCTGCCCCGGCTGCGCCAGCGTGCCCTTCAACCGCGACTTCAGGCCATCCCAGTCCGGCGGGACCGCGGTCGCGGTGCTCGGCGGAGCCGTCGTCGGCGTGGTCGCGGCCGTCGTTGTGGTCGCCGGTCCGCCGTCACCGCAGGCTGTCAACAGCGCGAACGCGCCGAACCCGCCCGCGGTGCGCAGAAAGTTCCGACGATCAACGGCAGACACCCGGATCACCTCCGAGAAAGCGGTCACCCGACCGCGAAACGAGAAGCGCCGACGAGAAGGTCGGCGTCAGGGCGAACTATTCACCATCCGGAGGCCCGACGCAGTGCGCTGACCAACGCCGCGCCGAGGTATCCGTCCCGGAAAAGAGCGGCAAGGTGTCCGTCCGGCCGCACCAGCGCCGCGGAGCCCGGCGAAACGCGAAGAGCATCCGCGAGCGCGCCGTTGTCGTCGGCCTCCTCCAGGGACTGCACCTGCACCGGCGGACCGTCGACGGGCAGCCGGACCGGGGTGTTCAGCGTCAGCAGCGTGAAGACCGGACCGAACGTCGGCCGCAGCCTGCCACCCCCGGCCAGCGGCGCGTCCGGGCACAGCACGCCGGGCAACGGCGGCCGGGGCACTCCGGGTTCCCGGGGGAACGCGGCGACCTCGGTCGGCTGCGCGGGCGTGGTCAGCGGCGAGTCGAGGTAGTAGTAGGGCTCGGCGAGCTTGCCGGAGTCGATCCAGCTGCGCGCGCCGGGATCGTCGACGCTGCGCCGCAGCACGTCGTTGCGGTAGGCCCGATCGGCCGCCGTGCGGGGCACCAGGAAGCGCATGGTGTCGCCGGTGACGCGCAGATTTTCCTGAGCCGCCGCGCGCCGCTCCACGTTGTAGGAGTGCAGCAACGCGGGCCCGGCCCAGCCCTGCCGGTCGAAGGCGATCTTCCAGGCGGCGTTCTCCGCGTCCTGCGCGCCGGAGTTGAGCCCGCGCGCGCCGAACGGGCTCATCACGTGCGCGGCATCGCCCGCGAGCAGCACCCGGCCGACCCGCATCGTCGGCACGCAGCGCTGGTGGAACCGGTAGGCCGAGGCCCACACGATCTCGAAGTCCTTGTCCCCCACCACTTTCCGGATGCGCTCGGTCAACCCGCCGTTGGCGTCCTCCGTCGCGAGGTCGAACTCCTCCGGCACCTGCCAGTCGATCCGCCACACCCGGCCGGGCTGCGGGTGCACCAGCACCTGGCGGCCGGGGTTCCACTCCGGGTCGAAGAAGAAGCGGCGCTCCGGCGGCAGGTCGAGATCGGCCTTGATGTCGGCGATCAGGAACTTGTCCGGGAACGAGTGACCGCGGAAGGGCAGCCGCAACAGCCTGCGGACCGTGGAGTGCGGACCGTCCGCCGCGATGCAGTGCGTGCCGCGCACCGTGATCAGGCCGTCCGAGGCCGAGGTCCTGGAGACGGTGGCGGCGCGGACGGTCACGCCTTCCTCGTCCTGGTCCACCTCGACCACCTGGTGCCCGCAACGCAGGTCCACCAAGGGTTCCTCGGCCACCCGTTCCAGCAGCATCAGCTCCAGGTCGGGCTGCGGCAGGTTCACGAACGGCGGGAAGCCGCCGCCCTCCGGGTGCGGCAGCTCCAGCGTCAGCAGCTCGTGCTCGCGGTAGAAGGTGCGCCCCAGGTACCAGGTCACGCCCTCACGCGCGGCGCGCGCGCCGATGCCGATCCGCTCCAGCAGGTCGAGCACGTCGCGCTGGATGCAGATGGACCGGCTGCCCACCGGCGTGTGCTCCGGCAGCGCCTCCAGCACCACGCTCGGCACGCCCGCCCTGGCCAGCAGCAGCGCACCGATGAGACCGACGGGGCCACCCCCGACGACGACTACCGGCTCGTCCTGGCTCATCCCCGGTCCTGCAACAGCGCCCAGACCTCGCGGTCGCGTTCCGGGGTCCAGATCCGGGGGTCCTCGACGCCGTCCAGCTCGTCCCAGAGGCGCTGCACGTCGAACGGCAGGCAATGCTCGAAGATCGGCCACTTCCCGTATGTCGGTTCCAGCACCTCGTGCGCCGCGTCGAAGGCCGTCCGGACGTCCCCGCCCGCCGCGTGCACGGGCTCGACCGCCGCGATGAGCTTCACCAGGAAGCTCTTCGTCTGGTTGATCGCCGCCTCGACGTTCTCCGCGCCGTGCACGACCGCCC
This sequence comes from Allokutzneria sp. A3M-2-11 16, assembly GCF_024213555.1. Classification (GTDB taxonomy): domain Bacteria; phylum Actinomycetota; class Actinomycetes; order Mycobacteriales; family Pseudonocardiaceae; genus Allokutzneria. The sequence goes on from NZ_JANAVO010000001.1 coordinate 1,224,347, forward strand.
CGCGGCCGCCGACCAGAACTTCCGCGCCCAAGGCCGCGATGGTGTCCAGCGTCGCGAGCCAGTCCTTGTGGTAGGCGTCGCCCGTGTAGAGCGCCGCCTCCGACTCCACGAGATCTCCGGCGAAGAGGATCTTGCGCTCCGGCAGCCAGGCGAAGACGTCACCCTTCGTGTGCCCGCGCCCGGCATGGCCGAGCACCAGATCGCCCCGGTCACCGCCGAGCACGAGCGACAGGTCCGCGGAGAAGGTGATCGTCGGCCAGGTCAGGCCGGGGATGGAGCCGGGTTCCTTGAAGAGCCTCGGCATCCTGGCGTGCTCACTGGCCCAGTCCTGCTCGCCGCGCTCATCGACCAGCGCGCGGGTCTCGGTGTGCATGATGATCTCCGCGGCACCGAACGCGCTGGCGCCGAGCGTGCGCACCGCGTGGTAGTGGCTGAGCACCAGGTGCTTCACCGGCTTGTCGGTGTGCTCGCGCAGCGCGGTCAGCCAGTCCTCCGCCGCCACCGGCGTGGCCCTGGCGTCGAAGCAGACGACGTGGTCCTCACCCTCGATCGCGCCGACGTTGGGATCGCCCTCCGAAGTGAAGGCGTAGACGCCGTCGGCGAGCACCTCCAGCGTCTCGGCTTTGGGCGCGGTGTCGGCGCTGGATGCGAACGGCTTGGCCACCCCACTACTGTGCCAGCGATCACGGCGCGTGGGAACTCCGCTACCCGGAGGAAGCGTGCCGTGTCGGATCGGTCTGCCGCACCTCGACCACGGGCAGCCGCAGCGCACCCGGTGCCGCGGTCGGGACCGCTGGCCTGCGCGGCGCCACCGGGCTGACCCGCCGATAGCCCGCACCCTGCTCGGGCCGCGCGTCCGCCTCGCCCTTGTTCGGCCACATCGACATCGCCCGCTCGGCCTGGGCGGTGATCGTCAGCGACGGGTTCACGCCCAGGTTCGCGGTGATCGCCGAACCGTCCACGACGGACAGCGTCGGGTAGTTGTGCACCCGGTGGTACGGATCGATCACCCCGCTCGCGGCGTCCTCCGAGATCACGCAGCCGCCGATGAAGTGCGCGGTCAGCGGGATGTCGAAGATCTCCGTCCAGGTGCCGCCCGCGATCCCGCCGATGTGCTCGGCGACGCGCTCGGCCGCCTCCGCCCCCTGCGGGATCCACGTCGGGTTCGGCGCGCCCTCGTTCTGCACGGAGGTCAGCCAGCGCCTGCCGAACGCGCGCTTGGTGCGCGTGGTGATCGAGTTGTCCAGGGCCTGCATGACCAGCAGGATCACCGTCCGCTGGCTCCACTTCCGCACGGAGAGCTCGCGCAGCGCCCGGAGCGGGTGCCTGCCCATCTCCTCGAGCAGCTGCTTCCACCTCGGCGTCGGCAGGTCGCCGTCCGTGGCCAGGGTCTGCAACAACCCCATGGCGTTGCTGCCCTTGCCGTAGCGGACCGGCTCGATGTGCGTGCGGTCGTCGGGGTGGAACGACGACGTGATCGCCACGCCCTCGCTGAAGTCCGATCCCGGGTCGACGCGATCCGCCCGCGCGCCCAGGATCGCTTCGGAGTTCGTCCTGGTCAGCTCGCCGATCCGGGGCGAGAGCTCGGGCAGTGCGCCGGTGTCCCGCATGCTGTGCAACAGCTTCTGCGTGCCCCAGGTCCCCGCCGCGAGCACCACGTGCCCCGCGCGCAGCACCCGGCGGCGCTTGTCCAGCCAGGCCCCGGTGCGCTCGGTGCGGACGGTCCAACTGCCGTCGGTGCGCCGGCTCAACCCGGTCACCGTGGTCAGCGGCAACACCTTCGCCCCCGCCCGCTCCGCCAGGTACAGGTAGTTCTTGACCAGCGTGTTCTTCGCGCCGACGCGGCAGCCCGTCATGCACGAGCCGCACTCCGTGCAGCCGGTGCGCTCCGGCCCGGCCCCGCCGAAGTAGGGGTCCTGCGCGGGCTTGCCCGGCTCGTCGAAGAACACCCCGACCGGCGTGGCGTGGTAGGTCTCGCCGACCCCCATCTCCTCGGCGACCTTCCTGATCACCTTGTCCGAGGGGGTGTCCGTGGGATTGGTGACCACGCCGAGCATCCGGCTCGCCTGGTCGTAGAACGGCGAGAGCTCCGCCTCCCAGTCGGTGATGTGCGCCCACTGCCGGTCGGCGAAGAACGGGTGCAGCGGCCTGTAGAGCGTGTTCGCGTAGTTCAGCGACCCGCCGCCGACCCCGGCTCCGGCGAGCACGAGCACGTTGCGCAGCAGGTGGATGCGCTGCACGCCGTAGCAGCCGAGCTTCGGTGCCCACAGGAACCGCCGCAGGTCCCACGAGGTGCGCGCGAACTCGTCGTCGGCGAAACGGCGCCCGGCCTCCAGCACCGCGACCCGGTAACCCTTCTCCACCAGCCGCAGGGCCGCCACGCTGCCACCGAACCCGGAGCCGACGACGATCACGTCGAAGTCCAGGTCGGCACCCTTGTTACTCGCCAGTTGGGTCATGCACTGGAGGTTAGGCCGAACCCCGTGCGCCGACTAGAGGGTGTTACCGCCGGTAACGATAAAGACCCCGACGGCCCACCCGGGTTCCCCGGTCTTCAAGTACGGCGAACCCCCTCCCCAGCGGTCTCAAACCGCCCCCAACCCACGCCGGGTTGGGGGCGGTTTGAGACGGTTTTGGGTGGGGTCGGTGGTACTTGAAGACCGTCCAACCCACTCAGGTCAGGGCGGTGAGCAGGGCGATGGCCAGGAAGAGGAGCGGGGCGAACACGAGACCCCAGCCGACCAGCTGGCCCTGCTCCTCGTTGCTGCGCTTGCGGGTCAACCGCTGCTTGGCGCCCTTGCTGAACAGCCCGACGAGCCCGACGAGCATCATCACCGCGAGGATCAGCAGCGGGCCGAACACGATGATCCCCGGTATCGCCGCCTGACTCGCGTCCAGGCCGTAGTCGAACGCGGGGTGCGCCCGCTGCGGCACCCCGGCGCCCATCATCATCAGGGCGAGCGCCAGCCAGACCGTGTTGACCACGACCCAGACCGCCTTGCCCCGGTAACCCAGGAACGGCTCGTAGAGCACGTACACGCCCAGCGCGATGAGCGCGCCACCGCCGGGCAGCCAGCCGAACACGACCGCCAGCGGCGCGTTGCCGCCGACGATCCTGTCGAGCCCGGTGACGTAACCAGGTACCACCCAGATCCGCGCGACCGCGAGACCGGCGATCACCAGCACCAAGCCGATGACCTTCGGCCACTGCGGTTTGCGGCCCATCCAGGCGGCGAACTTCCCGAACGGCGTGACGGGCTTGGCGGCCTGCTCCTTGCGCTTGCGCTTGGCCACGACTACCGCCGAACGGTGAGGCCGACCTTCTGGAACTCCTTCAGATCGGAATAGCCTGTCTTCGCCATCGCCCTGCGCAGCGCGCCGAACAGGTTGACCGTGCCGAACGGGTTGGACGACGGCCCGAACAGCAGGGTCTCCAGGTCGTAGCTGGCGCCGGAGAAACCGAAAACGTCGCTGCGCGGCAGCGACGGGTGCGCGGCCGCGGCGGTCCAGTAGAAGCCCTGGCCGGGCGCCTCGTCGGCGTTGGTCAGCGATTCGCCGAGCATCACCGCGTCGGCACCGCAGGCGATCGCCTTGGCGATGTCACCGGAGTGCTTCATCGAACCGTCGGCGATGATGTGCACGTAGCGGCCACCGGTCTCGTCCAGGTAGTCGCGGCGGGCCGCGGCGGCGTCCGCGATCGCCGAGGCCATCGGCACCCCGATGCCCAGGACCTGGTTCGTGGTGGTGGCGTGCGACTCGCCGAAGCCGACGATCACCCCGGCCGCGCCGGTGCGCATGAGGTGCATGGCGGTGCGGTAGTCCCCGGCACCACCGGCGATCACCGGGACGTCGAGGTCGGCGATGAAGCGCTTGAGGTTCAGCGGCTCGCCGTCGCGCTCCACGTGCTCGGCGGAGATGATCGTGCCCTGCAGGATCAGCATCTCCACGCCCGCGGCCAGCAGGTCCGGGGTCAGCTCCTGCGCGTGCTGCGGGCTGACCCGCGCCGCGACGGTGACACCGGACTCGCGGACCGTGCGGATCGCCTCGGTGAGCAGGTCCACCCGCAGCGGGGCGGCGTGCAGCTCCTGCAGCAGCTTGACCGCGGCGTCGCCGTCCTCCTCCTCAGCCGCCTGGACGACCCGGAGCAGCGCCTCCTCGGGGTCGGCGTGCCGCGCCCACAGCCCCTCGGCGTTGAGCACCCCGAGCCCGCCGAGCTCGCCGATCCGCACCGCGGTGCCCGGCGAGACGATGGCGTCCGTCGGGTGGGTGATCAGCGGGATCTCGAAGCGGTAGGCATCGATCTGCCACGCGAGCGACACGTCCTTTGAGGACCGGGTGCGCCGCGAGGGAACGATCTCCACGTCGTCCAGACCGTAGGCGCGCATGGCCGTCCGGTTCATCCCGATCTCGACAAGATCCCGCACGTCAGTCCTTTCTCAGCCAGGAGCAGGGGGTCACCGGGAGGTGTAGTTGGGCGCTTCCACCGTCATGGTGATGTCGTGCGGGTGGCTCTCCTTCAGCCCGGCCGCGGTGATCCGCACCAGCTGGGCCTGCTGGAGCTCGGCGATATCGGCCGAACCGGTGTAGCCCATGGCCGAGCGCAGGCCGCCGACCAGCTGGTGCACGACCTGGGACAGCGGTCCGCGGAACGGGGTGCGGCCCTCGATGCCCTCGGGGACGAGCTTGTCCTCGGAGAGCACGTCGTCCTGGAAGTAGCGGTCCTTGGAGTAGGACTTCGCCTGGCCCCTCGACTGCATGGCGCCGAGCGAACCCATGCCGCGGTAGGTCTTGAACTGCTTGCCGTTGACCAGGATCAGGTCGCCCGGGGATTCCGCGGTGCCCGCGAGCAGGCTGCCCAGCATGACCGTGCTGGCCCCGGCCGCGATGGCCTTGGCGATGTCGCCGGAGTACTGGATGCCGCCGTCGCCGATCAGCGGGATACCGGCGGCCTGGCAGGCCAGGCTGGCCTCGTAGATCGCGGTGATCTGCGGGGCGCCGACGCCCGCCACCACCCGGGTGGTGCAGATGGAGCCGGGCCCGACGCCGACCTTGATCGCGTCGGCACCCGCGTCGATCAGCGCCTGGGCGCCCGCGCGGGTGGCCACGTTGCCGCCGACGACGTCGACGTTGTCGCCCAGTTCGCCCTTGAGCTTGGCCACCATCTCCAGCACGTTGCGCTGGTGGCCGTGGGCGCTGTCCACCACGATCACGTCGACGCCCGCCTCGTTGAGCAGCATCGCGCGCTGGTAGGACTCCTCGCCGGTGCCGACCGCGGCGCCGACGACGAGCCTGCCGTCCGGGTCCTTGGTGGCCAGCGGGTACTTCTCGGTCTTGACGAAGTCCTTGACGGTGATCAGCCCGCGCAGCCGGTTGTCGCCGTCCACGATCGGCAGCTTCTCGATCTTGTGCCTGCGCAGCAGGCCCAGCGCGGCCTCGGCCGAGACGCCGATCTGGGCGGTGACCAGCGGTCCCTTGGTCATCACCTCGTGCACCGGCTTGCTGTGGTCCATCTCGAACCGCATGTCGCGGTTGGTGATGATGCCGACCAGGATGCCGTCGTCGTCGGTGACCGGGACGCCGGAGATGCGGAAGCGGGCGCACAGCGCGTCCACCTCGGCCAGGGTGTCACCCGGCGAGCAGGTCACCGGGTCGGTCACCATGCCCGCCTCGGAGCGCTTGACCACCTCGACCAGGGCGGCCTGGGCCTCGGCCGCGATGTTGCGGTGCAGCACGCCCATGCCCCCGGCGCGGGCCATGGCGATCGCCATCCGAGCCTCGGTGACCGTGTCCATCGCCGAGGAGACCAGCGGGACGCGGAGGCTGATGTTGCGGGAGATCCGGGTGCTGGTGTCGACCTCGTTCGGCACCACGTCCGACGCGGCTGGCAGCAGCAGCACGTCGTCGAAGGTCAACCCGAGCATTGCGAACTTGGACGGAACGCCGTGAGCGGAGAGCTCGCTGGTCATGGCGGGTGATAGACCTTCCTGCGGTACCGGTGCTTGCATGGACTCCGGCCTGGTGGGATCAGAGGTCCATGCTAACCGCACGGCCCGATCGCGAATCGCACCGCCGCTGGTCACGCCCATCACGTCCGGGCCCTCCTGACAGCGTTGTCAAGTGCGCGAGCAACCGCTCCCAGCCCGTGACGCCCCTATAGCAGATTCCATCGGACCACCGAGGGACGCCGAGCGGGCGGGGCGGGTACGGTGCCAGACGTGCCGCACGACGCCTTGCCCCCTGACCCGTTCGCGGGCGACCCGAACGATCCCGCTCGGGCGCTGGACGCGGTCCAGGAGGACCCGGCCGAGCCGCTGACCGAACACGAACGCGCCGAGCTGCTCTCCGACCTCACCGATCTCGCCGTCTACCAGGCACTTCTGGAACCGCGCGAGATCAGGGGCATCGTGGTCGACTGCGGGGACTGCAGCGAACCGCACTACCACGACTGGGAGCTGCTGCGGGCGAGCCTGCACCAGCTGCTCAAGGACGGCAGGATGCGGCCGCACGAGCCCGCGTTCGACCCCGACCCCTCGGCGTACGTGACCTGGGAGTACTGCCGGGGTTTCGCCGACGGCGTGACCACGATCGAGAGCAGGCGCTAGAGCCGGGACAAGACGAATCCCGCAGCACCCTGGAGGCGCTGCGGGATTCTCGTGTGCCGTGTGCTGTTCGGCTCAGCCCCCGCCGGTGGGCACGATCGGCCCCGGCGGCTGACCGGCCCGCGGGCTGCCCTCGGTGGGGCTGCCGCCGGTGTTCGTCCCGCCGTTGCCACCCGTGGTCGAGTCGGTGGTCGACGGGGTGGTCGTCACCGGTGGGGTGGTCGTGGTGGGCGGGGTGGTCGTGGTCGTCGGCGGCACCGGTGTGGTGGTGGTCGCCGAGGTGTTGGAGTTGCTCTGCACCGGCGTGGTCGGCGACGGGTTCCCCGGGGTCGGCGACGGGATCACCGAGGGGTTGTTCACCGGCGGCGGCGGAGGCGTCTGCGGCGAGGAGGTCACCAGCTGCTTGACCAGGTTCTGGTGCTGGTCGATCAGCGCGGCGGCGCCGTCCTCCACCGCGACGGCCTCCAGCTTCTTCACCGCGCGGGTCAGCGCGGCGGCGGCCTCGTTGTAGTTGCCGTGCCGGAGCGCGAACGCGGCCAGGTTGAGGTCGTCCTTGGCCGAGGCGGCGTTCTCCACCGACCTGGTGTGGTCGGAGTAGAGCACCTTGGCCAGGCCCCAGAGCGCGTCGCCGGGCTGGGCGTCGCGGGCGGCGAGGCCGACGCCGGTGAAGGCGATGGCCAGCACCGCGGCCGCGGAGGCCAGCGGGATCAGCAAGCGGTGCCGGGGACGGCGCCGCGCCTTGGCCGCGTCGATGGTGGCCACGGCGGTGTCCAGGTCGACCAGCTCGCCCATGGACTCGGAGTCGACCTCCCTGCGCCAGGAGAGCAGCAGGGCGGAGAGTTCGGGATCGGCGATGCCGCCGTTCAGGGAATCCGAGGAGCGCAGTGTGTCCAGCAGTGCGTCGTCCGCCTGCACCGCGACGAAGTCGAGTGGCTCGTTGTCGCCGTCCTCCGCGGACCACGCGGTGTCCGAGAGGCTCACCGAGGACCGCCGCTCCCGACCGATCCGGCGCACGGTCGGACCGTCCAGGTCGTCGTTCCGCTCAACCATTCAGTACACCTCCTCCGCCGCTAACGTCTTCCGCAACCTGGCCAGCGCGCGGTGCTGGGCGACCCGCACAGCGCCGGGGGTGGACCCCACGGCGTCCGCGGTCTCCTCCGCGGAGAGGCCGACGACCACCCGCAGCATGAGGATCTCGCGCTGTTTGGGCGGCAGCACCCGCATGATCTGCGCCATCCGCTCGGAGAGCTCACCCTGCATGGCCCGCTGTTCCGGACCGGCACCCATCTCCGGGGAGTCCGGCACCTCCGAAACCGGTTCGGACCGGTTGCGCGCGGCCGAACGGTGCGCGTCCGCGACCTTGTGTGCGGCAATGCCGTACACGAAGGCCAGGAACGGTCTTCCCTGGTCCCGGTAGTTCGGCAGCGCCGTCAGCACGGCGAGACACACCTCCTGGGCCACGTCGTCCGCGGAAGCGTACGACCGCTCTTGCCTTCCGACTCTGGCGCGGCAGTACCGCACCACAAGGGGACGGATAGCTGCCAGTAGGCGCTCGATCGCCTGGCGGTCGCCATCGAGCGAAGCACCTACAAGGGCGTCCAGCCCGTCCCCCATGTTGGTCATCGTTGAGAGCAGCCCAAGTGTTACGAGTTGGCGGACCGATAGTTGTTATTCGATAACCGGTTCCGCCGCTCCGGTCGCTTCTCACCGTACCCGGCGATCGGGCCGGTTCGGGGCAGCGGGGCGGAATCGGTACCGGATCACAGCGGTCCACCTGCGGAAACGAAGGGAGCCCGGCGCGCTGGCCGGGCTCCCCCCGTTTATGACGAGTGTCGCGTGGCGACGGCGGTGGTCAGGAGACCAGGCCGCGCCGGAAACCGTGGGCGACCGCCTGGGCACGGTCACGGACGCCGAGCTTGCGGAACAAGCGGCGCGCGTGGGTCTTCACCGTGTCCTCGGACAGGTAGAGCTCGCGGCCGATCTGGCCGTTGCTCTTGCCCTGGCTCATCCCGCGCAGCACCTGGAGCTCCCGCTCGGTGAGCTGGACCCCCGGGTCGGAGGGCTGGCGCGGGGCCGGGACGGAAGTGCTGGCGAGCGTGTGCGCCAGTGCGGCGACCAGCTCCGGACGCGAGGCGTCCCACCTCAGGTAGCCACGTGCCCCACCGGCGATGGCGGCCGCGATGCTTCCGGCGTCGTCTGGCGCGCCGAAAACGATCACGTTCGCCTGCGGGTGGGCGGACACGAGGCGGCGAGTGGCTTCGACGCCTGTTGGCACAGCGCGTTGAGTGCCCACCAGGACGACGTCGACTGCCTGCCGTGAGAAGCGCGCGAGCAGCTCATCACCGTGAGCCACACAATCGATACGGCTCACACCGGGGACAGCCGACATCACGCGGGTGAGACCCTCCCGGACGCTACGCCGGTCATCACAGATCAGGACCGTCGTCACGGGAACCCCTTCCTACAGCCGAGTGACGTTCAACATCCCTATCGGACGCTTCGAGCCGAACCTTGACACGATCCGGTGCTTTATCCGTCAAGAAATTCGACCACTCGTTCGTGGTGCTCGGGTCACCGGAACGGAGCAACCACGAGGGTAGCCACGGCGAGCGCGGAATCAACCTCCATTGGGCCGCATCCGCACGGCCGATGACGTGCGACAACGCGCATCGAGCCAGCTCATGCCAGTGATCTTGATCGGCGGGCCGCGCCGCCGCCAGGACGAGGGCCGCGGGCCAGGCGAGTGGCGCAAGTCTCAGCGTCCACGTCCGATCTACCACCTTTCGGAGCAAAGGCACGGCCTCCGATGAGCCCAGAGTATTCAGGGCCACCCCGAGAACCAGCTCCGACTTCAGGTGGTGCCGTAACGAATCCGGGGGCGACAAAAGATGAAACCCTTTTTGAGCCTCGTTCAGCGCACGCTCCGGCTCGCCTCCCGCCAGCGCCAGCTCGGCCGCGACCCAGCGCAACCGGAGCCGTCCGCGCCAGCCGAGCGGGCGCTCCCGGAAGGCTTCCTCCGCCTGGCGGTGCAGGCGCCGCGCCAGCGCGAGCCTGCCGAGACCCAGCTCGTCGGCGGCCAGCCCGAGCCGCGCGTCCAGCTCGGCTCCGGCGACGTCCACGTCATCGGAATCGGGATCGGGATCGGTCTGACCCGACGCCTCCGCGCCGAGGATGAGCGCGAGCGCCCGCGCGTCGAGGTCCCGGGCGGGGGCGTGGCACCCGAGCTGGCGGTGGTGCGAGGCGAGGGTGCTCGCGGCGAGCGAGGCGAACAGCGGATCGCGGCCGTTCTGGCAGTGAAGCAGTGGAGTCAGCGCGGTCACCGCCGCCGCATAGGACCCTTGTCCGCCGAGCGCCACTCCCGCGAGCCAACGTCGCCGCGGGTCGGTGCTGCGCGCGGCGCCGTGCACGACCGCGTCGGGGTGAGCGCCGAACGCCGCGTCCCGAAGGCTGACCGCTGACGGCTCAGGCACCCGGCAGGACCGCGCGGACGATGCGCTCGGTGCCGGAACCCAGGTCGTCCAAGTACTGGACGTGCCGCGGCAGGTCGATCGCCGCCCATCCCGGTCCGCCGACGAACAGCCGGGTCCGCTGCCGCGTCTTCGGCAGGGCCTCGAAGACCGAGGGGTCGGCGTTGCGGGGCAGGTGCGCCCAGAGCACCACCGCGGCGGGGGCGAGCCTGCGCGCCGCCGCGACGAGCGCGTCGATCGGCAGCGAGGCGCCGAGCCTGCGCACGGAGACGCCGCTGAGCGCCAGGGAACAGGAGAGCGGGTAGAGCGGCAGGCTGTGCTGTTCTTCCGGGACGCACGCGAGCAGGACCGGGCGCGGGTTGCGCGGGGGCGGGGCCAGCGCCATCACGCGGCTGAGCGCCACGATGATCTCCTCGCTGAGCAGGCGCTCGATCTCCACCCCGACCCCGGCGTGCTCCCAGCGCTCGGCCAGTGCGCAGAGCACCGGCCGGATCACCTCGTCCCAGGTGGGCACGACCCCGTCCTCGGCGAGCGCCTTGGCGAGCACCTGCTGGATGGCGTCGGCGTCCATGGCCAGCGCCGCCCGGCTGAGCCCGCGCGCCGTGCGGCTGGCCCCCGGCAGCTTCAGCCCGCGCCCGCCCTGGCGCCCGCGGGGGCCGATGCCCAGCGAGCCGCCGTCGCCGCCACTGATCAACAGCGGTGGGTCTTCGTCGTCCTCGAACTCGTAGTCCTCGGCCGCGCCGGTGCGGCCACCGCTGACCAACAGCTCCACCCCGACCGGGCGCGTCGCGGCGGCCCGCTCGACGTGTTCGGGCGCGGCGGGCAGCGGCACGCTCAACGCGTAGCGGGCGGCGTCGGCGGGTGAGGCCCCGCGCAGCAGCGCCCGCTGCATCAGCTCCAGTCGCGCGATGTCCTTCGAGCCGTACCTGCGGTGCCTGCCGCTGGTGTGCCCGCTGGGCCCGAGGCCGTACCGGCGGTCCCACGTCCGCAGCGTCGCGGGGGCGACTCCGAGCCTGCTCGCCACGGCCGCGACGGTCAGCCGAGGCTCCTCGTGGTGGCCCGCGCGATCGTCGCCGACAAAGTCGTCCAGCCCGGCTTGAAAGGCGGACCCGAGGGGTACACCGCGCCCAGGCTGAGTCGTCACGACGCAAATGTTCCGGCTCTATCACCCGGACGGCAACCCGGATCGTGCGCTCAAGGTCGTCACCAGGGGCGCTTGGTCACCCGCAGTTGAACAAGGTATGACGCGAAAGGTTATTGAACAAGTTTTGACTCGGTTCTACGGTTGATCCAGCACCGTGCGGGAAAGACCAAGGCAGCACAACCCAGACTTTGGTGAGGAGGCGGTCGGCGATGGCGGATACTCGGCGACTTCCGGGGCCCAACGCGGACCTGTGGGACTGGCAGCTGGAAGGTTCGTGCCGCGGCATGGACAGCGCGTTCTTCTTCCACCCCGATGGTGAACGAGGACCAGCACGATCCCGGCGCGAGGCGAGGGCGAAAGCCGTCTGTCAGCGCTGTCCCGTGCTCGATCTGTGCCGCAAACACGCGCTCGCGGTACAGGAGCCCTACGGGATCTGGGGCGGCATGTCGGAGTCGGAGCGCGAAACGATCATCAGTACCCGCCGGCGCAAGATCGCACTGGCGCCCACCGCCTGAGGCGGATGCCAGCCTTCTCACCGGGCTAACAGACAAGGAAGAGGCCGGACGCTCGTAGCGTCCGGCCTCTTCTTGTCTGTTACGACGTGACTACCGTCAGTGACGGTGCCCGTGGCCGTGCCCGTGACCGCCGGCGGCCTCGGGCGCCTCCTCCTTCTTCTCCACGATGGCGCTCTCCGTGGTGAGCACCATCCTGGCGATGGAGGCGGCGTTGGCGACCGCGAAGCGGGTCACCTTCACCGGGTCGACCACACCGTCGTCGACGAGGTCGCCGTAGGTGAGGTTGGCGGCGTTGAAGCCCTGGCCCCACTCCTGGTCGCGCACCTTGTGCACGACGACGGCGCCTTCGAGACCGGCGTTGGCCGCGATCCAGAACAGCGGCGCGGCCAGCGCCTCGCGCACGATGGCGACACCGGTCGCCTCGTCGCCCGCCAGGCCGAGGCCGTTGTCCAGCACCTTGGCGGCGTGCACCAGCGCGGAACCGCCGCCGGGCACGATGCCCTCCTCGACCGCGGCCCTGGTGGCGGCGACCGCGTCCTCGATGCGGTGCTTGCGCTCCTTGGCCTCGGTCTCGGTGGCGGCACCGACCTTGATCACCGCGACGCCACCGGAGAGCTTGGCCAGCCGCTCCTGCAGCTTCTCGCGGTCCCAGTCGGAGTCGGTCGCGGCGATCTCGCGGCGGATCTGCTCGATCCGGGCGTCCACCTCGGCCTTGTCCCCGCCACCGTCGACGAAGGTGGTCGAGTCCTTGGTGACCACCACGCGGCGGACCTTGCCCAGCACGTCCAGGCCGGACTCGGACAGCTTCAGCCCGACCTCCGGCGCGACGACCTTGCCGCCGGTGACGGTGGCCAGGTCGTCCAGGAACGCCTTGCGGCGGTCGCCGAAGAACGGCGCCTTGACCGCGACGACGCGCAGGGTCTTGCGGACGGCGTTGACCACCAGGGTGGACAGCGCCTCGCCCTCGACGTCCTCGGCGACGATCAGCAGCGGCTTGCCCGCCTCGACGACCTTCTCCAGCACGGGGAGCAGGTCGGCGATCGCGCCGATCTTGTCGCGGTGCAGCAGGACGAAGGCGTCCTCGAGCACGGCCTCCTGCGACTCGGCGTCGGTGACGAAGTGCGCCGAGATGAAGCCCTTGTCGAAGTCGAGGCCCTCGGTGATGTCCAGCTCGGTGGTCAGCGTCGAGGACTCCTCGATGGTGATGACACCGTTTTCGCCGACCTTCTCCATGGCCTCGCCGAGCAGCGCGCCGATCGTCTCGTCCCGCGAGGAGACGGTGCCGACCTGCGCGATGTTGTCGCGGCCCTTCACCGGGGTGGCCTTGGCCTTGAGCGCCTCGACGACGGCCTCGGAGGCCGCCTCGATGCCCTTGCCGAGCGCGGTGGGGTTGGCACCGGCGGCCACGTTGCGCAGGCCGACCCGGACCATGGCCTGGGCCAGCACGGTCGCGGTGGTGGTGCCGTCACCGGCGACGTCGTTGGTCTTGGTGGCGACGGTCTTGGCCAGCTGCGCGCCGAGGTTCTCGAACGCGTCGTCCAGCTCGACCTCGCGGGCGATGGTCACGCCGTCATTGGTGACGGTCGGGCCACCGAACTTCTTGTCCAGCACGACGTGCCGACCACGCGGGCCGAGCGTCACCTTGACGACGTCGGCGAGCTGGTTGACACCCCGTTCGAGGGCGCGGCGGGCGTCCTCGTCGAAGCTGATCTGCTTGGGCATGTACCCGTCTCTCTCTTGCTTGTGACACGAGAACGCCCCGACAGCCCCTGGGGGCCGCCGGGGCGGTTACGCCTTAGTGCTGCGTCACTTCTCGATGACGGCCAGCACGTCGCGAGCCGAGAGGATCAGGTACTCCTCACCGTTGTACTTGACCTCGGTGCCGCCGTACTTGGAGTAGATGACGGTGTCACCCACCTTGACGTCCAGCGGGACGCGGTTGCCCTTGTCGTCGATGCGACCGGGGCCCACGGCGAGGACAGCGCCCTCCTGGGGCTTCTCCTTGGCGGTGTCGGGGATGACGATGCCAGAAGCCGTCGTCGTCTCCGCCTCGCTCGCCTGGACGACGATCTTGTCCTCAAGCGGCTTGATGTTCACCTTGACGTTCACGCTCGTCACGGTGTGACCTCCACGGGTCTTGTAAGCGTTGGCAGGTACCGACGGCACCTGCCACCCCGCCGTCGCGGGTGCCGGGGCAGGTCGGCGCCGTGCGACTAGCACTCTACCCATGAGAGTGCCAACGCTCAACGCAGGGCCGCAAACACGGTGTCCGCACTGGTCAGGCCGTTGGGTTCCGCTCTCGCCCGAACAGTCCGGGTGTCGCTCTGGCCTCCCGGGCCCGAGAGGGGTGGGATTCGGCCATGCGAGAGATCTCCCGGCGCTCCGCTCTCTTCAGCGGAGTCACCGCCCTCGGCGCGGTCGCCCTCGGCGGTGCGGCCACCGCCGGCCCCGCCAACCCGTTCACGCTCGGTGTCGCCTCGGGCGATCCGTCCCCCGACGGCGTGGTCTTGTGGACCCGTCTCGCCACCACCCCGCTCGCCGAGGACGGCATGGGCGGGATGGGCACCCGCGCGGTCGAGGTCGAGTGGGAACTCGCCGATGACGAACGCTTCACCAGGATCGTCCGGCGCGGGGTCGAGACCGCCGTCCCCGAGCTCGGGCACAGCGTGCACGTGGAGCTCAGCGGGCTGCGGCCGGGCCGCCGCTACTTCTACCGATTCCGCGCCAACGGGCACCTCTCCCCCGCCGGGCGGACGAGGACTACACCGGCCGCGCGGTCCCTCACCTCGCCGCTGACCATGTGCTTCGCGTCCTGCGCCCAGTACGAGCACGGCTACTTCACCGCGTACCGGCGGTTGGCCGAGGAAAGCCCGGACCTGATCCTTCACCTGGGCGACTACCAGTACGAATACGCGCCCAACGTGTACGTGGCCCCTGGCGGCAACGTGCGGCACCACGTCGGCCCGGAGACCACGACGCTGGCGAACTACCGGCAGCGCTACGCCCAGTACAAGACCGACCTCGACCTCCAGGCGGCGCACGCGGTGGCGCCGTGGGTGGTGGTGCTCGACGACCACGAGGTGGAGAACAACTGGGCGAGCCTGGTCCCGGAGCACCCCGATCCCGGGTTCGCGGAGCGGCGGAAGGCGGCGTTCCAGGCGTACTACGAGAACATGCCGCTGCGCCGCTCCTCTCTGCCGACCGGGCCGGAGCTGCGGTTGTACCGCCGGATCGGCTGGGGTGGTCTGGCCACCTTCCACATGCTCGACACCCGGCAGTACCGCGACGACCAGGCGTGCGGCGACGGCAAGAAGACCTGCCCGGAGCGGTTCAACCCGAAGCGGACGATCACCGGCGCGGCGCAGGAGGCGTGGCTGCTGGACGGGTTCCGCTCATCGCGGGCGCGGTGGGACGTGCTCGGGCAGCAGGTGTTCTTCTCGCAGCTGGACCTGAAGCCGGGGGATGGCGAGAAGAACGACATGGACGCCTGGGACGGCTACGCGGCCAACCGGGACCGGATCGTGGACGGTTGGACGTCGGCCGGGGTGCGCAACGCGATCGTGCTCACCGGCGACGTGCACGCCGCGTGGGCGGGCAACGTGCACAAGCGGTGGAACGACCCGACCTCGCCCTCGGTCGGCACCGAGCTGGTGACGACCTCGATCAGCAGCGGCGGTGACGGTTCGGAAACGCGCGCGGATACCGAGGCGGTGTTGAAGGAGAACCCGCACATCCGGTTCTTCAACAACCGGCGTGGTTATGTGCGAACAAAATTCACTCCGCACGAGGTCCTGGTGGACTACCGAGCGGTGCAGAAGGTTTCCACACCGGGCGAGCCCGTTCAGACCAAGGCGTCGTTTCGCATCGTGGACCGGGTTCCCCGTCTTTTTCCGCGCGTTTAGCCGACCGTCAGGGGCTGCCCTATAGCTTCGCGCCCGTGACATTCGGAAAGAACCTCGGAACCGTCGCTCTCGCACTGGGGGTCGTGGTCGCCACGGCTCCCGGTGCGAGCGCGGGCGGTGGCTCCAAGTTCTGCCCAGCCGCGGTTTCCTGCCAGCTCGAAGTCGACGGATTCCCGGGCGGCACGCTCAGCGTTGACGCCGACGCAGTCAACGGCCCCGACAAGCTCATCCTGCTCCGGGTGCAGACCAAAACCGGGCAGCGGTGTGTCACCGAATTCTGGGTCAACGAACCACCTCGTTCCTGGGTGTGCCATAACATTCCGCCCGGAAAAATCCGGGTCACCACCACAGAGGCATACGTGAACTCATACGACTACAGCGTGGGGGCACGATGGCGATAACAGGAAAAACCTTCGCAGCCGCCGCGCTCGCGATCGGAATGATTTTCGCAACGGCCCCCAGCGCGAGCGCGGGCGGCTATTCCAAGCGCTGCCCGTCCGAATCTGTCTGCCGCGTCGAGGGGAACAACTTCCCCGGCGGCACGCTCAGCATCGACGCCGACGTCATCGGCGGCCCCAACACGCGCGTGCGAATCCGGTACAAGGGCGACAACGGTGAGCGTTGCGTCGCCGAGTTCTGGGTGAACGATCCGCCGCGCTCCTGGGTCTGCCACAACGCGCACCCCGGGCATTACCGAGTGCTCGTCGACGCGCCCGAACGCCACGACGCGCTCGTGGTCGGCGCCCGCTGGTGACCGACGCACCAAGAGGAGAGATGATGAAACGCGCGAAATTCCTTGCAACGGCCGCCCTCGCCATCGGCATGGTCTTCGTCACCGTGCCCAGCGCGAGCGCCGGGGGCAACAGCAAGACCTGCAACTCCACGGAGTACTGCCGCCTCACGGGGAGCGGTTTCCCCGGCTACACGGGGCACGTCGACATCGACGCCATCGGCGGCGAGCACAACGCGCTCGTGCACTGGGTCTTCCAGACCGATCTGCGGCGCTGCGAGGGCGACGTCCGGATCGGTGACCCCGCCAGCTCGTGGACCTGCAAGAACATGTCGGCGCCCCACCCGGGCAACTACACCATCACCGTGACGAGTTCCTACCGGTACGACCGCGTCAAGGTCGGTCTGCGCTGGTGAGCGCTCAGCTGCCGTAGACCAGGGGCAGCGACGTGTCCGCGGCGAGGGTGGCGGGCGAGGGCTTGGCTCCGCTCGCCACCACGTGCGCGCCCAGCGCCGCGATCATCGCGCCGTTGTCCGTGCACAGCCGCGGCCGCGGGACCCGCAGCGTGATGCCAGCCTCCGCGCAGCGCTCCCTGGCCAGCTCACCGAGCCGCGAGTTGGCCGCGACGCCGCCGGAGATGACCATCGTGTCGACCTCGTGCTCGCGGGCGGCGCGGATCGCCTTGGCGGTGAGCACGTCGGCCACCGCCTCCTGGAAGCTCGCCGCGACGTCGGCCAGCGGGATCTCCGCGCCGGTCGCCTCGTGCTTCTCCACCCACCGCGCCACGGCGGTCTTCAGCCCGGAGAAGGAGAAGTCGAACGGCGCGTCCCGCTGCCCGGTCAGCCCGCGCGGGAAGGCGATCGCGCGCGGGTTCCCCTGCTTGGCCAGCTTGTCGATGGGCGGGCCGCCCGGGTAGGGCAGGCCGAGAATCCTGGCGACCTTGTCGTAGGCCTCGCCCGCCGCGTCGTCGATGGTGGCGCCGATCTCGGTGATCTTCTCGGTCAGGCCCTCCACCAGCAGCAGCTGGCTGTGGCCGCCGGAGACCAGCAACGCGAGGCAGCGCGGGGGCAGCGGGCCGTGCTCGATGGTGTCGGCCGCGACGTGGCCCGCGAGGTGGTTGACGCCGTAGAGCGGCTTGCCGGAGGCGGTGGAGTACGCCTTCGCGGCGGCGACCCCGACCATCAGCGCCCCGGCCAGCCCCGGGCCCGCGGTCACCGCGATCGCGTCCACAGTGGACAGTTCGAGTCCCGCGGTGTCCAGCGCCCTGCGCATGGTCGGCGCCATCGCTTGGAGGTGCGCGCGGCTGGCGATCTCGGGCACCACGCCGCCGAAGCGGGCGTGCTCCTCGACGCTGGAGGCCACCTCGTCGGCGAGCAGCTCCAGCGTGCCGTCGGCGTGGCGGCGAACGATGCCGACACCGGTCTCATCGCAGGAGGTCTCGATCCCGAGCACGATCATGACGTCTTCTTCCCCTCGCGCTCGGTCGCCGACGGACGCCGCATGGTGTGGGCGTCCGCGCCCGAAGGCTGGTAGTAGCGCTTGCGCAGCCCGACGATCTCGAAGTCGTGCGCGACGTAGAGACCCTTCGCGGTCTCGTTGCCGGTGCGGACCTCCAGGAAGGTCACCGCGTTGACGGCGTCCGCCCTGGCGAGCAGTGCCCGCAGCAGTGCCTTGCCGATGCCCTCGCCCTGCCGTTTGGCGTCCACGGCGATCGTGTGCACCTCGGCCTCGGCGTTCGGCGGCGCCCCGATCACCGCGAGCCCCGCGTAGCCGACCAGGTGCTCGTCCTCGTCGAAAGCGCCGATGTAGAAGTGGCCCGCGTCGATCTCGCTGACGAACATCCGCGCCGTCCACGGGTCCTCGCCCGCGAACAGCTCCTGCTCCAGCTCCGCGCACCGCGGCACGTCCTTGCGCAACAGCGTGCCCAGCCGCACGGTCATGCCTGGCTCACCCGCTTCCGCGCGCCCGGCTCGACGGCGTCGGGCTGGCGCAGGTACAGCGGGGTCAGCGGCTCGGGCTCGGCACCTTCGCGCAGCGGCCAGGCGGCGGCACCGACCAGGCCGACCGGTGTGGGGTAGGTCGTGGGCAGCACGGTCAGGCCGAAGAGCTCGGCGTGCTGCTGGGCGACGGGGCCGGACACCTCGGTCACGCCGATGGGCTCCAGCTCGTCGGCCAGCTTCGCCGCCACGACGTCCGGTTTGTCCACGTGCGGGCCCGCCACGCGCCAGCCCTGGTCGCAGTAGACCGACCAGTAGACCTCGCGGCGGCGCGCGTCGGTGACCACGAGCAGCGAGGTGTGGAACGGCGTCGCGTAGGCGATCGCGTCCAATGTGGACACTGGGTGGACCGGGATGCCCAGGGCCTGGCCGAGCGCGGCACCGGTGACCATGCCGACGCGCAGGCCGGTGAAGGGACCGGGCCCGGAACCGCAGACGATCGCGTCGAGCTGGTCGAGCCGGACGCCCGCCTCGTCCAGCGCGGCGGTCACGTGCGGGGTGAGCAGCTCGGTGTGCGCTCGCGGGTCGACGGTCACCCGCTCGGCGAGCAGCTCCGGCGGGGCGTCGCCGTCGAGGGCGACCACACCGGCCGTGACGGCGGGGGTTGCGGTGTCCAACGCGAGCACGAGCACGACTGACGAGTCTACGACCGCGCCGGGGTTCGCCTGTCTTCAAGTCCCACGAACCCCTGCCGTCGCGGTCTCTAACCGCCCCCAACCCCCGGCGCGCGTTCGCGCGGTGCGTCCGTGGTGGCGGGGGTTGGGGGCGGTTTACGACAGATTTGGGGCGGGTTGGTGGGACTTGAAGACTGTCCAACCACGGCTGGGAGGGCTAGAGGGCCTTGAGGATGTGCGGGAGGCCGGTGAGGGAGACCTCGCGGACGTCGTCGGGGCGGCGGTCGATGCGGACCAGCAGGTGGTCCTCGGCCAGGCGCTCGGCGAAGCCCTCGCCCCACTCGATCACCACGACCGCGTCCTCCAGGTCGGTGTCCAGGTCGAGGTCGTCCAGCTCCAGGGCGTCTCCGCCGAGCCGGTAGGCGTCCACGTGCACCAGGGTGGCGCGCTCGCCCGGGTGCACGCGGGAGATGACGAACGTCGGCGAGCTGACCCGCCCCCGCACGCCGAGCCCCTCGGCGATGCCCTTCACCAGCACCGTCTTCCCGGCACCGAGCGGACCGGAGAGCAGGACCAGGTCACCCCGGCCGAGCAGCGCGCCCAACCGCCTGCCCAGGGCCGTGGTGTCCTCCGGCTCGGCCAGCTCCGCCGTCCAGACCGCCGTGTTCACGCCCGCTTCCACCAGCGCTTCCTCTTCCCACTCCGACCGACACACCCGCCGAACAGCTCGGCGAGGCGTTCGTTGACCAGCACGGGCTGCTCCAGCATCAGAACGTGTCCCGCGCCCTCGGCCAGCACCAGCTCCGCGTCGGGCAGCTCGGCCGCGATCACCTCGGAGTGCGAGTACGGCGTCAGCCGGTCCGCGTCCGCGCCGATCACCAGCACGTGCGTGTGCCGGAGGCCCGCGAGCGCGGAGACCCGGTTGTGCGTGCCCAGGGTCTCCAGGAACTCCGTCAGCACCTGCACCGAGGTGCTGGAGATCATGTCGTCGACCAGGTCGACCAGGGCCGGGCTGACCTTGCGGTCACCGAAGGCCAGCCTGCGGATCAGGCTCCAGACGATCTGCCCGCCGACGCCGCGGACCCGCTCCACCAGACCCGGGGTCCAGCTGGCCAGCCTGCCGACGCCGAGGGTGACCGGGTTGTGCCGGGACAGCACCGGCCTCGGCAGCCCGGAGCGGCCGATCTCACCGGCCGAGGTGCCGAGGAAGGCCACCCCGGCGACCCGGTCGCGGAACAGCTCCGGCCGCTGCTCGGCCAGCGCCATGATCGTCATGCCGCCCATCGAGTGCCCGACCAGCACCATCTGGCCCTTCGGCACCATCGACCGCAGCACCGCGTCGAGGTCGTGACCGAGCTGGTCGATCGTGGAGGTCTCCGGCAGGCCGCGGCCGGACCTCCCGTGGCTGCGCTGGTCGTAGATCACCAGCCGCACCCGGGGATCGGTCAGCTGGGGCAGGTCACGCCGCTGGAAGTGCCAGGTCCTGCGGTCCAGCGCGAACCCGTGCACCAGCACCACGGTCAGCTCCGGCTTGCCCCCGTCTGCCGGGTTGACCTCCTCGACGTAGATCGGCACGCCGTCGTCGGCGGCCACCGTCGAGGTGCGGTCGGGCTTGAGCGCGCCGAGCGGCTCGTCGGCGTAGCGGTCGAGGAGCGCCGCGCCCTCGCGGCGGTGCTTGATCTGGGAGCTCTTGGCCGCCGCGCCCACCGCGGTCCCGGCGACGGCCGCGCCGAGGACGCCACCGGCGACCCCGACGGCTTTCCAGATGCGGCTCATGCTCCTCCGACCGGGACGACCGTTCTGGCGACGCGGGGGCGGGACATGCCGGTGACGATCTCGTAGTGGATGGTGCCGAGGGTCTCGGCCCACTCCGCCGCGGTCGGCTCGCCCCTGGTGCCCGGGCCGAACAGCACGACCTCGTCGCCCTCGCGGACCTCGTCGTCCCCGCAGTCGACCATGACCTGGTCCATGCAGACCCGGCCGACCACCGGGCGCCGCCTGCCGCCGAGGAGGACCTCCATCCGCCCGGACAGCGCGCGCGGAACGCCGTCCGCGTACCCGGCCGGGACCAGGGCGATCGTGGTCTCGCGCGGAGCCGTCCAGGACAGCCCGTAGGACACGCCCTCCCCCGCGGCGATGCGCTTGGTCAGCGCGACGCGGGCGCGGAAGGTCATCGCCGGGCGCAGCTCGTCGCCGCCGAAACCGGGCGGCATCGGGTTCAGCCCGTACATCGCGATGCCCGTGCGGACCAGCTCGAAGTGCAGGTCCGGACGGCTGAGCACGGCCGCGGAGTTGGCGATGTGCCGGATCGGGCGCAGGCCCGCGTCCACGGCGATCGCGTGCGCCTCGGTCAGCCGCTTCGCCTGGGCGTCGATCGAGGGGTGGCCCGGCTCGTCCGCGCAGGCCAGGTGCGACCACACGCCGACGACCTGCACCCCACCGGTGCACTGGGCTCCGGCGGCGGCTCTGACCAGGTCGGGCCAGTCCTGCGGGGCGCAGCCGTTGCGGGAGAGCCCCGTATCGGCCTTGAGGTGGATCCGCGCCGTCGCCCCGGTCCGGCGCACCGCGTCGAGCACGCCGTCGAGCGCGGCGAGCGAGGAGACCGACAGGTCGATCCCCGCGCTGACCGCCTCCGCGAAGTCCTCGTCCGGCACGTGCAGCCACGAGAAGACCGGCGCGGTGATGCCACCGGCGCGCAGCGCGAGGGCTTCGTCGAGGTGGCAGACACCGACCCAGGAGGCGCCCGCCTCCAGCGCGGTTCTGGCCACGTGCAGCGCCCCGTGCCCGTATCCGTCGGCCTTCACGACCGCCATCGTTTGGGCGCCCGATGCCGCGGCGAGGCCGCTGAGCAGGGCGATGTTGTGCCGGAGGGCGTCGGTGTCGACGAGCACTTCGGCACGCGGCAGGTGCGGGTTCTGAGCAGCCATAACGCCGTTCATGGTGACACAGTCACCGCGGCGGCCCGTAGGACGCGGATCGCGTTTGGCACTTCCCGCAACAGCGAGCCCGCCGGGATCGGCGCGCCGTCCGCCGCCAGCTCTCCGGCCAGCTCGTGCGCCGCCGCGGCGCAGCCCGCCGCCAGCCACGGGTCCATGCCTCCTGCCAGCAACGATCCGATCAGCCCCGACAGCACGTCACCGGATCCGGCTGTCGCCGCCCACGAGGAGCGCGCCGGGTTGACCAGGACGCGGCCGTCCGGCGCGGCGACCACCGTGCTGTGCCCCTTGAGCAGGACCACCACGTCGTAGCGCCGAGCCGCCCGCAGCGCGGCGGCCACCCGGTCCTCGCCGACCTCCCCCGCGAGCCTGGCGAACTCGCGGTCGTGCGGGGTGATCACCATCGGTGTGCCGGGTTCGCGCAGGTCCCACAGGTCCTTGTGGTTGGCGAGCAGGGTGATCGCGTCCGCGTCCGCGCACACCGCGACCCCGGCTTCGAGGACCTGGGCCAGCACGTCCTTGCCGCTGGGGCCGGTACCCATGCCCGGCCCGACCACCCACGCCTGCACCCGCCCGGTGTCGCTGATCGAGCCGGAGGCGACCACCTCCGGCCAGCGCGCGCGAATCGGGTCGGCGGCGGAGCCCGTGTAGCGGACCATGCCCGAGGTGGCCAGCGTCGCGGCTCCGGCGGCGAGCACCGCGGCCCCCGGGTACGTCGCCGAGCCCGCGGCCACGCCGGTCACACCCTGCGTGTACTTGTCGTCGCTCGGCCCCGGCACCGGCCACAGCCGTCCCACGTCGGCGGGTTCGAGCACCGTGATGTCCGGCTCGCCCAGTTCCGGGCCGAGGCCGATGTCCACCAGGTGCACTTCGCCGCTGCGCTTCGCCCCCTCGCCGAGCACGTGCAGCGGCTTGCGGCACCCGAAGGTGACCGTGGCGGTCGCCGTCACCGCCGCGCCGTTCACCGCGCCGGTGTCCGGCTCGACGCCGCTGGGCAGATCGACGGCGAGCACGGGCGCGGTGATCAGCTCGACCAGCTCGGCGGCGGCCGGGCGCAGGGGGCCACGCGCGGACAGGCCCACGATGCCGTCGATCACCAGATCCGCGCGCCGAACCGCGTCGTGGCCGTCCGTGGTCACACGTCCGCCCGCTTTCCGAAGCGCGGCAAGACCTTCAGGATGCGCGCGGTCCGGGGACAGCAGCACGGCGGTGACCGCGACACCGCGCCTGCGCAGGAAAGCGCCCGCCCACAACGCGTCCCCGCCGTTGTTGCCCGCGCCGACGAGGAGCGCGACGCGGCGGCCGACGACACCCGGGCTGAGCATGCGCAGCGCGACCGTGGCGAGGCCGAACGCCGCCTTGCGCATCAGCGAGCCCTCCGGGACCCGCGCCAGCAGGCGGTTCTCCGCCTCGCGCACGTGATCGGTGGTCCACACGCCCTGCACGGTCAGGTCCTCCCGGATCGCTCGGCGACCACGAAGGCGGCCGCGATGTCGGCGTCGTGCGTCAACGAGACGTGCCAGGACCCGACACCGGCCGCCTCCGCCGCGTCGGCGAGCACGCCCGTGAGCCGCACGGAGGGCCGATTGTCAGGCGCCGCAACGACTTCGCATTCCAGCATCTGATAGCCGTGCGGAGCGCCGAGCGCCTTCACCACCGCTTCCTTCGCCGCGTACCGGGCCGCCAGCGAGGCCGGGCGCCGCAGATCTCCCTTGCGGGTGCGGCGTTCCGCCTCGGTGAACAGCCGGTCGAGCATGCGCGGGGTCCGTTCGAGCAGCCGCTCGAAGCGCCGCACCCCGACGATGTCGGTGCCAATGCCCACGATCACGCCGCACAGGCTCCCACGCCTGAGCGGACCCCGTCATGAATGACGCGTTTGGTCCGTTGAGCGTGCTGAATGAGTCATTCGGTGCGTCCAGCCACCCCAATGACTCATTCAACACTTACTCCACGGTGACCGATTTGGCGAGGTTGCGGGGCTTGTCGACGTCGTAGCCGCGGGCCTTGGCCACCTCGGCGGCGAAGACCTGCAACGGGATCGTGGACACCAGCGGCTGGAGCAGCGTCGGCACCGCGGGCACCTCGATGAGGTGGTCGGCGAAGGGCCGCACGGTCTCGTCGCCCTCCTCGGCGATGACGATCGTGCGCGCGCCCCGGGCCTTGATCTCCTGGATGTTGGAGACCAGCTTCGTGTGCAGCACCGCGCGGCCCCTCGGCGACGGCACGACGACCACGACCGGCAGGCCCTCCTCGATCAGCGCGATCGGGCCGTGCTTGAGCTCGCCCGCCGCGAAGCCCTCGGCGTGCATGTACGCCAGCTCCTTCAGCTTCAGCGCGCCCTCCAGCGCCACCGGGTAGCCGACGTGGCGGCCGAGGAACAGCACCGCCTTGGAGTCGGCCAGCTCCCGCGCCAACGCCCGCACACTGTCCGAAGTGGACAGAACGCGCTCGACGGCCGCGGTCATCGCCTCCAGCTCGTGGAACTCGCGGGCCACCTCGTCCGGGTACTTCGTCCCGCGGGCCTGCGCGAGGGCGAGCCCCACCAGGTAGTTCGCCGCGATCTGGGCCAGGAACGCCTTCGTGGACGCGACCCCGATCTCCGGCCCGGCGTGGGTGTAGAGCACGGCGTCGGACTCGCGGGGGATCTGCGCGCCGTTGGTGTTGCAGACCGCGAGCACCCTGGCCTTCTGGTCACGCGCGTGCCGGACCGCCTCCAGGGTGTCGGCCGTCTCGCCGGACTGGGAGACGGCCACGACCAGGGTGTCCCGGTCCAGCACGGGATCGCGGTAGCGGAACTCGCTGGCCAGCTCGACCTCGACGGGCAGCCGGGTCCAGTGCTCGATCGCGTACTTGGCGACCAGCCCGGAGTGGTAGGCCGAACCGCAGGCCACCACGAAGACCTTGTCCACGTCGCGCAGGTCCTGGTCGGACAGGCGCTGCTCGTCGAGCACGATCCGGCCGTCCCGGAAGTGCCCGCGCAGGGTGTTGGCCAGCGCGTCCGGCTGCTCCTCGATCTCCTTGAGCATGAAGTACTCGTGGCCGCCCTTCTCGGCGGCGGCGAGGTCCCAGTTGACGTGGAAGGGCTTCACGGTCACGGCCGCACCGTGGAAGTCGGTGACCTCGTAGCCGTCCCGGCGCAGCACGACGACCTGGTCCTGGCCCAGTTCGACGGCGTCCTTGGTGTACTCGATGAACGCGGCCACGTCCGAGGCCAGGAAGTTCTCGTTCTCGCCGACGCCGAGCACCAGCGGCGAGGACCGGCGCGCGGCGATGATCTGGTCCGGCTGGTCGGCGTGCGTGACCACCAGGGTGAACGCGCCTTCGAGGCGGCGGCAGACCGTGCGCACGGCCGCGGCCAGGTCCACCCCGTCGAAGGCGCGGGCGATCAGGTGCGCGGCGCACTCGGAGTCGGTGTCGCTGGCCGGCTCGACCCCGTCGGCCTCCAGTTCCGCGCGCAGCTGCGCGAAGTTCTCGATGATCCCGTTGTGCACCACCGCGAGCCGCCCGGAAGCGTCCCGGTGCGGGTGGGCGTTGCGGTCGTTGGGCGCCCCGTGCGTCGCCCACCGGGTGTGGCCCATGCCCGCGGTGCCGGTGAAGCGGGCGCTGCCCGCCTCGTCGAGCTGCTTCTCCAGGTTCACCAGCGGCCCGGCCTTGCGCTCGGTCGCCAGGTCACCGGCGCCGTTGAGCACCGCGACGCCCGCCGAGTCGTAGCCGCGGTACTCCAGCCTGCGAAGGCCGTTCAGCACCACGTCCAGCGCGGGGCGATGGCCCACGTATCCCACGATTCCACACACGCGGCACAGGTTATGGCGCCGCACGCGCGTTGTCGGATTGGTCTGGACACGCCTGCCATCGCAGCTCGGAGGCCGATCCACTAACGTCTCGGCTCATGGCACTCACCGCCAAGCAGGCGTTCAAGGAGCTGTCTCGCCCAGGCCCGCACCGGGTGATGCGAGGGGACCTGGCGCTGGTGGGGCTCCCCGGCGCGGTGCTCACCCCGGAGTCCGGCACGGGCCTCCCGGCGGTGGTGTTCGGCCACGGCTGGCTCCAGCCGATCACGCGCTACCACGGCTTCATGCGGCACCTGGCCTCCTGGGGCTTCGTCGTCGCCGCGCCCGCGACGCAGACGGGACCGCTGCCCTCGCACCGGTTGTTCACGGCGGACATGCGCACGGCGCTGGACGTCTGCACCTCCGTGCGCCTCGGTGAGGGCCGGATCAGCGTGAACCCGGAGCAGCTCGGGATGGCCGGGCACTCGCTCGGCGGCGGCTGCGCGGTGCTGGCGGCGGCCGAGGACGAGCGGGTGCGCGCGGTCGGCACGATGGGGCTCTCCGAGACCCGTCCCTCCGCGATCGACGCCGCGCGCGAGTGCGCCATGCCCGCGCTGCACCTCTCCGGCGACGAGGACCTGATCTCCCCGCCGATCGGCCACGCCGAGCCGGTCACCCAGGCGTGGGCGGGCCCGGTGCAGCTGCGCGGCATCGACAAGGCGACCCACCTCGGCTTCACCGAGAACTGGCAGTGGACCGACCTCTTGCTCGACGGCAAGCCGCAGAGCAAGACGCAGAAGCTCTCGCGCGTCCTGCTGACCGCCTTCTTCCTGCGCGTGCTCACCGGCAACCGCGAGTACAGCGCGTTGCTGGAAGCGGAGATCAAGGGCTGCTCGATCGACTACACCCGCGGGCCCGCCGTGCCCAGCCTGGCCTGATTCCCTTTCAGCGCAACCAGGTCTGCGTCGAGTAGTCCTCGTCGTCGTCCACCGGCCGCGGCCTCTCCGGCGGCGGCCAGCCGGTGTCCCGGCGATCCCGGAGGCGTTCGACCACCTTGCCGACGTGCTCGGCGATCTCCTTCGCCGAGCGCTCGGACTCGGCTCTGGCCTGGTCCTCGCGCCTGGTGGCCCGTTCCAGCCAGTCGGCGTGCTCGCGCATCACCAGGTCCATCCGTCGCTGTGCCGCCGCGACGTCGTCGCTCACCTAGTTCTCCTCGTCGTCGAGTCCGCCGAGCACCCGCGCCACCCTGCTGATGGCTTCGTTGTCCTCTTCGAAGACGTAGCCCTCGGTGCGCCAGTTGTTGCCGCCGCGCTCCTGGTCTCCACCGCTTCCCTGGGCCGCGGGCGGCATCATCATCCCGGTGCCCATCGGTGGCGCGTTCGGAGCGCGTTGTCCCTCGCTCGGTATCGAGCCGAGTCCGGCTTCGCCCGGCTGCGGAGCCTGCTGGTGCTCCGCGACTTCTTCGACGACGCCGGACCCGCTCGCCAGTTCGACCTGGCCCTGGGTGAAGTCGATGTCGTAGGTCGTCGGTTCGCCATCCGCTCCGGGCACCGACACCCGGATGTGCCCCGCGTCGCCCGGCACGCGCTCGGCGAGGATGGTGCGGTCGCCGGCGCGGATCGCGGCCTTGCCGTTCTCATCCGCCTTCGTCACCGGGTTCTCTTGCGGCACAACATTTCCCGGCTGCACGGGGATGCCGCCGGGTTGCGGCATCGGCTTCACCTCCGGCCCTGACGGCCCGAAGTCCACCTCATAGCTCTTCGGCTTCCCGTCCGGACCCTCCACGGTGATCGTCACGTGGCCGTCGCGGGTCGGGCTGGTGACGGAGATCTTGCGTCCGGCGTCCTCGAAGCTGACCGACTCGCGCGGCTGGTTCCCGCCTGGCACAGGCATTCCCGGCAGCTGCGTGCCCGGCAGCCCCGAGGTCTCCGTGCCGCCGAGAGGCGGGGTCTGGATCGGCGGCACGACAGGCGGCGTGATCGGCGGGGGCGCGGCGATCGGCGGAACTCGCCCACCACCGCCACCGCCACCTCCGCCACCGATCGGGCCGCCGCCACCGCCACCGGGAGGGGGCTTGGGGCCACCCCCGGGCGGGGTACCGCCGAGCAGTTCCTTGAACGGGTTGTCGCTGCGGCCGTTGAGGAAGGTGGTGAGCTCCTTCCAGACCTCATCCGTCCAACCCCGGTGCTTGCCGCAGGCTTCCTCGAAGCGGCTGAACTTGCCCTCGAAGGCCCGGCAGAACCCCTCGGCCCAGAGCTTCGCCTGTTGCTCGGCGAACTCGTAGGTCTCCTCGTTGAGCTCGCACGCGTCGCTGTCGACCATCCTGGCCGTCGTCGGGTTCACCATCCTGGCCACCACCCGGACGTCCACCTCCCGGCGACCGTTGGCCAGCTGCATGATCAGCAGCCCTTCGCCGACCGTGCGGTCGCACATCTTGTCCTCGTGCAGGCTCAGCGCCATCTCGGCCTTGCCGCGGCAGAGCTTGGCCACCCGCGCCGAGCACCCGCGGATCAGGTCAGCGGAGCCCTGCAACGAGTCCGTGAGCGCCTGGACCTGTACCCGGAACCGGTCCGAGAACACGCGCGAGCGCTCAGCGGCCTTGCCGGTCCAGTGGGTGTACAGGCCCGAGAGACCGGCCGAGGACCTGCCGGAGGCGGACTCCACCGCGATCTTCGCGTCGGTCAGCTGCCGCGCCTGGGCGTCGAGCTTGGCGAAGTCGATCCCCCGCTGCTCGTCGTAGAGCCGTTTCACCGCATTGAAGATGTCCTCCTGGCCGCCGAGCAGCGCCGGGTTGCGCCGGAACTCGGAGGGGGCGGCGACGTAGACCGGGGCGAAGCGGCGGAACGCGTCCAGCCCCGGCAGGCCCGCGTCGAGGATCTCGTCGGACTTCGCCGCGCCGACGTGGGTGGCGGAGCCCGCGCGGTTGAACTCGTCCAGCTTCTGCCTGCCGCGCGCCGCGTCCCGGCCCGGCCCGTTGACCCGCTTGTCGAGCTCGTCGGTGAGCCGCTTGTGGAGATCGTCGAACTCCTTGGCGTGCGCGGCGGCCACCGCGCGGCTCGCGATGGAACCCACGAGGTCCGCGTTGAAGGAACGATCGACGCCGAGCGACGGACCGATCGCCGCCAGCAGCAGATCGTCCGACGTCGGGTGGGTGAGCCAGTAGGACTTCAGCAGCGCCTGCTTCTCCTTGCGGGTCAGCTCGGTGCTGTCGAGCAGCCGCAGGACGCTCTCGGGGGTCTTCATCACTTGCCCCCGACCGTGCGGGCGTTGCGGTTCTCCACCCACTGGTAGCCGCCCTTGGTCTGCTCCAGGCGCCTGGCGAAGTCCTCGGTGGCGGTGACGAAGCTGGTGGCGGCGGCGACGAGCTTGCGCAGCCCGCCCGCGTACTCCTTCGCCGCGGCGCCGTGGGCCAGGCCGAGGCCCGCTCCCTCGTTCGCGGCGGCCTCAATCGGCCGGACCCTCGGCGGAACCTCCTGGGCCGCCGTGCGCAGGGCGCCCGCGACCTGCGCCATCTCGTCGGTGTTGGTACCGAAACCCACCTGGTCGTCCCCCTCGTGTCCCCGGAACGCGCCGAGGCTATCGAGGGGCTCCCCCGCCCACGCGTGCCTCCACCGCGATCCACCCCATGGTGGACCAGCGCAGACGCGCGTGTGCGACGAACAGGGGAAGTGTTCAGCGAATGCCGGAGACGACCCCGGCGAGGCGCTTGGCGGCGGCGTCGGCGGCGTCCTGGCTCGGGGCCTCCACCATCACCCGGACCAGCTGCTCGGTGCCGGAGGGGCGCAGCAGCACCCGGCCGGACCCGGCGAGCTCGGCCTCGACGGCGGCGACGGCCTCGGCGACCGACGGGGAGGCGGCGACCCTGGCCTTGTCGCTGACCTTGACGTTGACCAGGACCTGCGGCAGGCGGCGCATCACCCCGGCCAGCTCGGCCAGCGGACGCCCGGTGGACACCACGCGGGCCATCAGGCGCAGCGCGGTCAGCAGGCCGTCGCCGGTGGTGGCGTGCGTGGGCAACACCACATGCCCGGACTGCTCGCCACCGAGGGAGAACCCGCCGGAGCGCAGCTCCTCCAGCACGTAGCGGTCGCCGACCGAGGTCGTGCGCACGTTGACGCCGTGGTCGCGCATGGCCAGGTGCAGGCCGAGGTTGCTCATCACGGTGGCCACGAGGGTGTCGTCGGCGAGCTCGCCGCCCTCCTTCATGGCCAGCGCGAGCACCGCGAGGATCTGGTCCCCGTCGATCTCGGCGCCGGTGTGGTCGACGGCGAGGCAGCGGTCGGCGTCACCGTCGTGCGCGATGCCCAGGTCGGCGCCGTGCTCGCGGACCGCGGCGCGCAGCACGTCGAGGTGGGTGGAGCCGCACCCGTCGTTGATGTTGACGCCGTCCGGCTCGGCGTGGATGGCGATCACGTCGGCGCCCGCGCGGCGGTAGGCCTCGGGCGCCGCGGCGGAGGCGGAGCCGTTCGCGCAGTCCACGACCACGCGCAGGCCTTCGAGCGGCTGCGGCGTGGCGAGCAGCAGGTGGTCGACGTAGCGCTGGACGGCGTTGTCGATGTCCCGGACCCGGCCGATGGCGCCGCCGGTGGGCCGCCCCTGACCCGGGCCCTCGGCGATCAGCCGCTCGATCTCGTCCTCGACGGCGTCCGGCAGCTTGTGGCCGTCACCGGAGAACAGCTTGATCCCGTTGTCCGGCATCGGGTTGTGCGAGGCCGAGATCATCACGCCGAGCCCGGCACCGAGGTCGCTGACCAGGTGCGCCACCGCCGGGGTCGGCACGACGCCCGCGCGGAGCACGTCGACGCCCGCCGAGGCGAGCCCGGCCGCGACGGCCGCCTCCAGCATCTCGCCACTGGCCCTCGGGTCCCGGCCGACCACCGCGACGGGCCGGTCGGAGCCGGTGCGCTCACCGAGCACCCGCGCGGCCGCCACCGCGATGGACATGGCGAGCTCGGGGGTGAGGTCGGAGTTGGCGAGACCGCGCACACCATCGGTGCCGAAGAGGCGAGCCATGTCGAGAAGTCCTCCGTGTGACGGGCCCGGTCGAGGGCCGGACGCAACTACGGGAGCAGACATCCGTAAGACGGACATCTGCTCCCGTAGGTTGTCTTGCGGCGTAAGGCCAGGCAGGAGCGCCTGCAGTACTAGCGCTTGCTGTACTGGGGAGCCTTACGGGCCTTCTTGAGACCGTACTTCTTCCGCTCCTTGGCCCGCGGGTCACGGGTGAGGAAGCCGGCCTTCTTCAGCGCCGGGCGGTCGTCGGCGTCCAGCGTGATCAGCGCGCGGGCGATCGCCAGGCGGAGCGCACCGGCCTGGCCGGAGACGCCGCCACCGCTGAGGGTGCCGAACACGTCGAACTTGTCCAGCTTGTCCGTGGTGGTGAACGGGTCCCGGATCAGCTGCTGGTGCACCTTGTTCGGGAAGTAGGCGTCGATGTCCTTGCCGTTGAGCAGGAACTTGCCGGTGCCGGGCACCAGGCGGACGCGCACGATGGCCTGCTTGCGGCGACCGACGGTCTGGATCAGGCGACCCGTGCCGAGCGGCGCGGCGACCTCGGCGGCCGGGGCGACCTCGTCAGAGGTGGCCTCGGCGACACCCTCGGTGGCGGCCTCGTCGGCAGCGACCTCGGTGGTGGCCTCGTCAGCAGCGGCTTCGTCAGCGGCGGCTTCGGTGGCAACGGCCTCGGTGGCGACAGCCTCGTCGGCGACGGTCTCGTCGACGGCGGGAGTGGTCTCGTCAGCGGGAGTGGTCACGCGGTTTTCCTCTGAGTTCTGGTTGTCCGACACCGGCAGGGTCACTGGCTGACCTTGGGGAGCTCGAACGTCTGCGGCTGCTGGGCCGCGTGCGGGTGGGCCGGACCGGCGTACACCTTGAGCTTCTTGCCCATGGCGTTGCCGAGCTTGTTCTTCGGCAGCATCCCCTTGATGGCCTTCTCGACCAGCTTGGTGGGGTACTTGTCCAGCATCTCGCCGAACGAGCGCTTCTTGAGGCCGCCCGGGTGGCCACTGTGCCGGTAGACGAACTCCTGGTCGCGCTTGTTGCCGGTCAGCGCGACCTTCTCGGCGTTGATGACGACGACGAAGTCACCGGTGTCGATGTGCGGCGCGTAAATCGGCTTGTGCTTTCCGCGCAGCAGGGTGGCGGCGTGGGTCGCGAGGCGGCCGAGCACCAAGTCCTGGGCGTCGATGACGTGCCAGGCTCGCTTCACCTCGCTGGGCTTCGGGCTGTACGTGCGCACGGATCTACCTCGTCGTCACTCGCGTCTTGGGTGGCGTTGGGGCGGCAGAGTCCGGCACCTGCGGGAAACCTCCGCTTGCGCGGGGAGAACTCAGGGCGCGAAAACGCGCGGCCGACTTGGCGCCGCACGATATACCGCTTCAACAGCGATCGAGGTTACCTGTCGTCCTACGGCAGGGTCAAAACGGCCCCCGGTGATGAGCGCCATGTCCACCATCATGCCAGGTCGCGGGCTTGCGACGGACAGACGAAGGCCCCGGCCGTCTTCAGAGCCGGGGCCTTCGCGTCAGCGAGAGCGGGTCACCAGAGGTCGGCGGCCTTGCGCTCCCCCTCCTGGTAGTTCTCGTTGGCGCTGCCGAGCGCGACGCCGACCTTGGCCAGGATCTCCTGGAGGGCCTTCGCCGCCTCGTCCCACTCCCGCTGCGCCCGCTTGTAGTTGTCCGCGGCCGCACCGGTCCACGTCGCGGTCAGCGGCGCCAGATCGGACTTGAGCTCCCCGAGCTGCGTGCGCACCTTGGTCGCGGCGGAGGCGATGTTGCCCTGCGCCTCGGACAGGGAACCGAACTGAACCTTGATGTCCATGGTCGTCAGAGCCCTTCCAGACCGGCGCGGATGGTGGACATGCCCTCGGTGGCCTGCTGCTCACGGCGGACGTAGGACTTGCCGGACTGGCCGAGCTGGTCGGAGATCACCCCGAGCGCGTTGTTCAGCTTCAGCGTCTGCTCGCCCCAGCTGCGCATCAGCGTCTGGAAGGCCTTCGCGGCCTCGCCCTTCCACTGACCCTGGAGCGGTTCCAGCTGCCCCCGGAGGCTGTTGAGCTGGCCAACGAGCTGGTCCCGCACTTTGGCCACGTCACCGGAGGCCTTACCCATGGCCTCGGCATTGACCTCGTACTGAGTCATCGAACGACTCCCCCTTCGATCGGTGTTACAGCCCAAGACCATGCCACGGCGCCTTCCGGAGCCGCGACTTAATGCGACAACTAGTTGCGCGTGTGAACGCGGTCCACCTGATTGGTGGGACGCGGTCGCATTCCACCGGGGAAAATCACTCTGGCATTTGCCCGTGAAATTACTCAGCCCGTGCCGGCGAGCGTCCGGACCACGTGTTCGCACGCCCTGCCGACCGCTTCCCGGCCACCCGGCGTGCTCTGGCAGCCCACGGTCAACTGCATCGGACCCTCGAAGACGACGTGCCACTCGACCACTGATCCGCGCAGCTCACGGCGGTACTGAGCGACCTCGCGACCAGCGAACCTGGCCGATGGCGCGAAGCCGGTGTAGCCCTCCGCGGCGCGGGCCTCCACCACCCTCCGGAGTTCGCCGAGCGCCCGTTCCGGTTCCAGCGTCGCGTTGTAGGACAGCGGGCGTTGTTCCACGCCGATCACGTCATCGGTGTCCGGGCTCACGGTTCTGCGCAGCTGGACCTTGCGATTCGTGGCGTCCCCGCCGCTGTGTTCCCAGCCATCGGGAACGCGGAATCGGTAGTTGTACTGCGCGAGTTCCTTGCCGCCGCTTCCCCCGAACACCACAAATCCCGTGATCACCGCCGCGGCGACGACGAGAACCGCGACCACCGCGAATACCGCTTTCGATCGGCGACGAACCGGCGGTGGAAGTGCGGGCCGGGGCACCGGGACCGGTTCGGGAGCGGCCGGGACCGCGCGGAGGGCTCCGCGAGCCACCACGGTCTCCGGCTGGTCGAGCGCGGTGGGCGCCATGCCGAGCCGCTCGTGCGCCAACCTCGCGAGCAGCGGGATGCGGCTGGAACCGCCGACCAGGAAGACCCCCGCGACCTGGACCCCGGAGTCCCGCACAGTCGCCGTCAGCAGCTCCACGGCGCGGGCCAGCCGACCGTGCACCAGCCGCTCCAGCTCCACGCGGGGCACGTGCGCGTCAGTGAACGGCGGAGGCATCGGGATGTCGGTGTAGGCGTGCCTGGACAGGGTTTCCTTGGCGCTGCGGACGTCCTCGTGCAGTACCCGCCGACGCCGACGGTCAGGCAGCTCACGGCCCTCGACGAGCCGCTGCCACGCCTCCGGGTCCTCGCCGGAGACGAGCGTGCCGACGTGCTCCAGCAACGCCTGGTCGATGTCCGCGCCGCCGAACCCCGGGTCGCCGCGGGTGGCGAGGACCTCGAATCCCCGCACCACGCTGGCGTCCACGGTCCCGCCGCCGATGTCGAGCACGGCGAGCACACCGGTCGATCCCGTGCTCGCGGCGTAGAACATCGCCGCCGCAACGGGTTCCGGCACCAGCGCGATGCGGTGGGCGAGCCCGGCGGCGGCCTGGCCGAGCGCGCCGAGGCGCACTGAGCCCCAGTTCGCGGGGTGGGTCAGCACGAGCACGTCGACCTGGGCGCCGCCCGCGACCCGGCGCGCCTCGGCGACGACGAGCGCGAGCACCGCGGCGACCGCGCGCACCACCGGGACGACGACGTTGCCCAGCAGCAGCTCGCCCTCGTCCATGCGGCGCTTGGGGTGCGGCTCGAACCGCGCGGGGTCGATGGCGGCCTGGCGCTCCGCCTCGCGGCCGACGAACACCGTCCCGTCGACGGCGACGAACACCGCGGAGGGCACCAGCGGCCGTCCGTCGACCAGCACCACGGAGGGCTCGGCGCCGTCGACCGACAACGCCGCGCACGTGCTGGACGTGCCGAAGTCGACGGCGAGCCGAACCCGTTCCCTCACGCCGGGTCCAGCCAGGCCAGCTGCACGACCCGCTGACCGGACCGGCGGTTGACCAGGGTGCCCCGGCCGGGCGGCATCGAGGACGGTTTCACCGTGCCGACGAGCGCGCCCTCGTCCCGGTTGCCGCTCATCACGATGCCCGGCGCGGACTGCTCGCGGAGCTTGCCGAGCACCGGGTCGTAGAGCGCCCTGCTGGCCCCGCCCGAGGCCCGCGCGACGACCAGGTGCAGGCCGATGTCCCTTGCCTGCGCGAGGAAATCGCCCAGCGGCGCGAGCGGGTTGTTGCCGGAGGTCGCCACCAGGTCGTAGTCGTCGACGACCAGGAACAGCTCCGGCCCGGACCACCAGGACCGGTTCTTCAGCTGTTCCTGCGTGACGTCCGGGCCGGGCAGCCGCTTGGTCAGCGAGGCGTGGATGTCCTCGACCATGCCGGTGAACTGCTGCGAGCCCGCCGCGTAGGCCAGCAGGTGCTCGGAGGTGACGAAGCCGAGCATGGTGCGGCGGTAGTCGACCAGGATGATCCGCGCCTGCTTCGGGGTGAAGCGGTCGACGACGCCCTGGACGATCGTGCGCAGCAGGTTCGTCTTGCCCGACTCCTGCTCGGCGAAGCAGACGAAGTGCGATTCGGACTCGAAGTCCAGGTACACCGGCTTGAGCTCGTCCTCGTCGATGCCGATCGGGATGGCGTGCCTTGGCAGTTCGGGGCTCGCCCCGGGCAGCCGGGCGTACGGGAAGGAGTCCGGCAGCATCCGCACCGGCGGGGCGGAGCGCCCGCGCCAGGCCGCCGAGATCTTGGCGACGGCGTCGGAGATCCCGGTGCCGACGTCCTCGGCGGTCATCGGCACCCCGGAGGACGCCTTGGCCGCGCCGTCGATCCTGGGCAGCGCGGTGAGGAAGTGCAGCCGGTCCTTGGACGCGCCGCGCCCCGGGCGGTCGGCGGGCACGTTGAGCGCGACTCGTCTGTCCACATCGGACTCACTGGGATCGCCGAGCCGCAGTTCGAACCGCGTGCCGAGCAGATCCTTGAGCGACGGCCGGATCTCGGCCCAGCGCGTCGCCGCGACCACGACGTGCACGCCGTAGGACAGGCCCTGCGCGGCGAGCTTCACCACGTCCTCTTCCAGCAGCTCGAACTCCTGCCGGAACGCCGCCCAGCCGTCCACCACGAGGAACACGTCGCCGAACGGGTCGTCGACGATCTCACCGCGGCGCTTGCGGGCGCGGAACTCCACCATGGACTCGATGCCGAGCTCGCGGAAGCGCTCCTCGCGCTCGGCCAGCAACGTCTTGAGCTCGGCGACCATGCGCCGCACCAGGTCGGGCGAGAACCGGCCGCCGTAGCCACCGACGTGCGGCAGGTTCTGCAACGACACGAGCGTGCCGCCACCGAAGTCGAGGCAGTAGAACTGCGCCTCCTCCGCGGTGTGCGTCAACGCCATCGACATGACGATCGACCGCAGCAGCATGGACTTGCCCGCGCGCGGCGCACCGACAACGGCCGCGTGCCCGCCGCCGCCGGAGAAGTCGGCCCACAGGGTGTCCCTGCGCTGCTCGTACGGGCGGTCGACGATGCCGACCGGGGTGATCAGCTTCCCCGCGCCGAAATAGTCCACAGGGGACAGTCCGCGGTCCTCGGTGGGAGAGAGGTTGGGCAGCAACAGGTCCAGCGAGGGCGGCTCGTTCAGCGGCGGCAGCCACACCGCGTGCGCCTCCGGGCCCTTGCGCTGCACCCGGTGGACCACGATGTCCAGCTCGCTGGGCTCGGTCGGCCGCTCCGGCTTCGCGGGCTCGTCCGCCGACGCCGGGACCTCCGGCTCCACCGGGATCTCGACGAAGTCCGGGACGAAGAGCCTCGGCCTGCGGTCACCGGTGACCGGCGCGGTCGCCCGGACCGCCTGCATGCCGGGCGGTCGGTGCGGGCCGGAGACATAACAGGCTTTGAAGCGCACCAACGTGTTCGTGTCGAACTTCAGGTAGCCCGAACCCGGCACCGGGGGCAGCTCGTAGGCGTCGGGAACGCCGAGCACCGACCGGGATTCCGAGGCGGAGAAGGTCTTCAGGCCGATGCGGTAGGAAAGGTGCCCGTCCAGCCCGCGCAGCCGCCCCTCCTCAAGCTGTTGGGAGGCAAGGAGGAGGTGGATCTGCAAGGAGCGGCCGAGCCGTCCGATGGCGACGAACAGCTCGATGAAGTCCGGCTTGGCCGACAGCAGCTCGGAGAACTCGTCGACCACGATGAACAAGGCGGGCAACGGGTCCAGGTCCGCGCCGTTCTCACGGGCCCGCTCGTACTCCCAGACGTTCTTGAAGTTCCCGCCGTCGCGCAGCGCCTCCTGGCGGCGGTTCATCTCGCCAGCGATCGCGTCCTGCATGCGGTCGACCAGGGTCAGGTCGTCGGCCAGGTTGGTGATCACCGCGGCCACGTGCGGGGCGCCCTCCAGGCCCGCGAAGGTCGCACCGCCCTTGAAGTCCACCAGGATCAGGTTCAGCATCGCCGAGGAGTGCGTGGCGATCATGCCCAGCACCAGGGTGCGCAGGAACTCCGACTTGCCGGAACCGGTCGCGCCGATGCACAGGCCGTGCGGGCCCATGCCGCCGACCGCGGCCTCCTTGATGTCCAGCTCCACCGGCTGCCCGTGCTCACCGACGCCGAAGGCCACCTTGAACCGGTCGCTGATCGGCCGGGGGCGCCACGCGTGGGCGATCTCGAAGCTCATCGGGTCGCCGAGGCCCAGCAGTTCGAACAGGCCGGTGTCCGAGGTCAGCAGCGGTTCGTCGACCAGCTCCGCGCCCGCGCCGGTGAGGATGCGGTACGGCGAGATCCGCCGGGCCAGCGCCTCCGCCTCGGTCACGGTCATCGCGTCCGGCCCGCCGAACCACTCCACCCCGCCGGTGCCGCTGAGCGCGCCGATCCGGCCGTCCTGGATGGTCAGCCGGATGCCGCGGCGCTTGGACAGCGTGCCGATGGAGTCCGACAGGTCCAGCAGCGTCACCCCGGACAGGCCCTCGGTGAGCAGCACGTGCTCGTCGCCGGCCACCTCGCCCTCGTCGACGACGATCACGATGTGCGGCAGCTCCGGCTGCTGCTGGCCGCCCTTGGTGAAGCGCGGGCGGTCGCGCATCTCCTCGGCCAGCCAGGTCTCCACCTGCTTGAGCGAGCCGGTGATCATCCGCAGCGAGCCGATGCCGTCGGTGAGCCTGGGGTGCTGCACGTGCGGCAGCCACTTCGTCCACTCCCACTCCGCCCGCGCCTTGGCCGTCGCGACGACGGCGACCAGCACGTCGTCCGGCGCGTGGAAGGTGACCAGCTGGGCCAGCAGCGCGCGGGCCAGCGCCCGGGTCCGCTCGCGCTCGCCGTGCAGCGCGACCGCGGCGAAGGCGCGCAGCGTGAACACCGACGGCAGGTCCGGGACGATCGAGTGGGCGCGGATGAACTTGCGCAGCGCCAGCGTGGTGATCGGTTCGAGCTCGTCGACCGGGCCCGTCTCGGGCGGGCGCAGCCTGGTCTCCAGCCGCTGCGCCCCGCGCCCCATCCGGAGGTGGCAGAAGTCCGGGTCGCCCGAGCGGCGCTCCCACATCCGCCGGGTGGCGGCCAGCGACCACAGCGCCTGCGGGTCGGGGTGCACCCACTCCCGCGCCTCGCGCTGATCGCTCCCGGCCTGACGAGCGCGTTCCCGCATCTGCCCGAGATACCGCAGGTAATCCTTGCGGTCCTCGTTCATCTCGGCCTTTTTCTTGCCGGTCCCGCCGAATCCTCCGCCCGCCATCATCCCGATGGTGGACAGCAGGAACATCCCGCCGAAGATCAGCGAGCTGGGATTCTGGCCGCCGGTGATGAACACCAGCGCCATCATCAGCACCGAAGCCCCGATCATCACCGGCGGCAGCATCTTCATCAGGATGTTGGCCGGAATGACGCGGGGCACCTCGGGTGGCGCTTCGAGAAGCAGCTCACCACCTGGCATACGGGGCGGGCTCAGTCGCGCGGACCGCTTGAACTGAAGCGTGCTCACCGAAGCAGTACCTCTTAGCTCGTCAGGGTCGTCTCGACAATTCGGCGGTCCCCCAAGACTGCCCTACCCCCTTCCGACGGATTCAGGAGAACCCGAAGTACCGCCGGACGGGGCTTGGCCATACTAGGGGCGCTCAGTACGCCGTTCCGGTCGATTCGGTGATCGCCCACCGGGACGGGCTAACAAAGCACAGGGGGTGCTGGTGGCTACCGCCACGACGGTGTTCAGCAGGGTGACGGTGCTCGCGCCGCAGACGCGGATCGACGTGGCGTTGCCCTCCGATGTCGCGGTGGCGGACCTGCTGCCGAAGCTGCTCAGCCTGGCGGGCCAGGTGACGCCGGACGGCGGCGCCCGGCACGGCGGGTGGTGCCTCGGCAAGCTCGGGGAGGCGCCGCTCGACCCGAGCCGCACCCTGGCCTCGCTCGGCGTCGTCGACGGCGACCTGGTGCAGCTGCGCCGCCGCACCGAGAACCCGCCGCCCCCGCTCTACGACGACGTGGTCGACGCGATCGCCGACGCCGAACCCGGCGGGCTGCGGCCGTGGACCGCCGACACCGCGCGCAGGCTGGGCAACACCGCCTCCGGGCTGGCCCTGGTCGTCGCCGCGGTCGCCGTGCACCTGGCCGGCGGGCGCTTCCCGCTCGCCGCCGCGATCACCGCGGGCGTCGCGGCGCTGGTCGCGATCGCGGCGGGCTCGTCGATCACCCGCGTGCACCGCGCGCCCGACTCCGGCGTGGTGATCGCCGCCGCTGGCGCGCTGCCCATGGCCTTCGTCTGCGGGCTGCACGCGGTGCCCGGCAGGCTCGGATCGGCGAGCCTGGTGCTGGCGTTCGCGGCGATGGGCGTGATCGCGGTGATCAGCCTGCTCGTGCTCGGCGGCGGGATCACGGTGTTCGTCGCGGGGGCGGGGATCGGGGCGACCGGAGCCGTCGCCTGCCTGGTCGCGGTGTTCCTGCCGAACTCCCTCGCGGGAATCGCCGCGGGTGTCGCCGCCGTCGCGCTCGCCGGGCTGTCCTCGCTGCCCAGGCTGACCATCCAGCTCGCCAAGCTGCCGCTCCCGCACGTTCCCGGCAGCGCCGCGGAGCTCAAGGAGGACGACGAGTTCCCCGACTACGCGGTGATCGAACGCCGCGCTGGCCTGGCCCACCAGTACATGACCGGCATGCTCATCGCGTGCGGCCTGGTCGCGGCGGTGGGCGCGGTGCTCGCGTCCGGTGGTAGCTCGTGGTTCGCCCCGATCTTCGGCGGTGTGGTCGCGGCCGTGCTGCTGCTGCGGGCCCGCACCTACGCCAACGGCGGCCAGGCGATCGCACTGCTCGCGACCGGGTTGCTGACGGCGACCGGGCTGATGGTCGGCTGGCTGTTCCGGGCGAGCCCGCTGCACCAGCTGCTGTGGGTGTTCGGCCTGCTCGTGGTGCTCGCGGCGGCGGCGATCGCGCTCGGCGTGGTGTTCCCGAAGCAGCGGTTCTCCCCCGTGCTGCGCCGCTCCGTCGACGTGACCGAGGCCGTGCTGATCGCGGCCGTGCTGCCGCTCGCGCTGGCCGTGATGGACCTCTACAGCGTCGTCAGGCACCTGTGATGCGCAGGCTGACCGCTCTCGCGGGCGTCCTCGCGCTCATGCAACCCACGGCCGAGTTCACCCCGGCTCCGCGCTACCCGACTCCCCCGCCGATCAGCTACGACGTCTCGTCGTTGCGGAAGGATCCGGCTCCCGACGCGCAGTACCAGCAGGACAAGCCGTGCGTCGAAGGCCGGACGAGAGGCGATGTCAACGTCAGGCCCTGGGGCCAGATGGGCCTCAACTTCGAACAGGCGTGGCGCTTCGGCCGCGGTGAGGGCCAGCTCGTCGCCGTGATCGACACCGGGGTCAACCGCCACCCCCGACTGGCCGGGCGGTTGACGGGCGGCGGTGACTACGTCACGGGCGACGACGGCACCACCGACTGCGACGGCCACGGCACGATGGTCGCGGGCATCATCGCGGCCGACGAATCCGACCGCCAGTCCGGGTTCAAGGGCGTGGCCCCCGGCGCGGGCATTCTGGCGATCCGCCAGTCCAGCAAGGCCTACGGCGGTCAGAAGAACGGCAGTTCGGTTCGGGCGGGCGACCAGGAAACGCTGGCCCGGGCGATCGTGCGCGCGGCGGACCGCGATGCCGGGGTCATCAACATCTCCTCCGTCGTCTGCATGGCACCCGGGCAGAACTGGTCCCTCGTCCAGGCCGCGGTGCGCTACGCCCGTGAGCAGAACTCCGTCGTCGTCGCTGCGGCGGGCAACGTGACCGGCGGGGCAGAGAGCAACTGCGGCAAACCCAACCAGCCGGACGCGGTCGCCACCGTGCCCACCCCGGCCTGGCTGGACTCGGACGTGCTGACCGTCGGCGCGCTCAACGAGGAGGGTGGGCCCGCGAGCTTCACGCTCGGCGGTCCCTGGGTGGACGTGGCCGCCCCCGGCACGAACAACACCTCGCTCGACCCGAAGCAGGGTGCGAGCGGGCTGGCCAACCGCTACGTGGACGGCAACCAGCTCCTCGGTGTCGAAGGCACCAGCTTCGCAGCGCCCTACGTCAGCGGCGTCGTCGCGCTGGTCCGCGCCAGGTACCCGCACCTCGACGCGACGCAGGTGATGGAGCGGATCAAGAAGACGGCCCGCCAGCCGCAGGGCAGGTCGGGCCGGGACTTCCACATCGGCTACGGCATGGTCGACCCGGTCGCCGCGCTGACCGCCGTGCTGCCGGAGGAGCAGGGCATCAACCCGCGCCCGCCTCTCCGGTCCACTGTGGACATAGCGGCCGCTCCCCTCGCAGATCAGCGCCCCCTGACCGTGGCCCTGGTCGGCACGGGAATCGCCCTGGGCCTGCTGGCACTGACCCACCTGGCCGTCCGCGCACTCCGCCGCCGCGCCACCACCTGACCCAGCCGGGGTAGGGGCGTCTTCAAGTACCACGAACCCGCCCGCACACGACCGCTCACTGCGCCTAACCGGACAGAGGGGTTAGGCGCAGTTGGCGACGTTCGGAGCGGGGGTGCGTGGTAC
Source organism: Allokutzneria sp. A3M-2-11 16 (assembly GCF_024213555.1). Classification (GTDB taxonomy): domain Bacteria; phylum Actinomycetota; class Actinomycetes; order Mycobacteriales; family Pseudonocardiaceae; genus Allokutzneria. The sequence continues at coordinate 1,265,993 of NZ_JANAVO010000001.1, forward strand.
TTGAAGACCGGCCAACCCGCGCTGGGGCGGGCGGTCAGCCGCCGGGCTGCGCCTCGCGGGGGTCCTTGCGGCGCAGGATCTTCGAGTCGTCCAGCGAGACCGCGTCGAACACCCGGCGGGCCTCGCGCGGGTCGAGCCTGGGTCCCTCGGGCAGCAACCGCAGGATGCTCTCCGGCGCGGGCCGGTAGGGCGCGGCCAGCCCGAGCCCCTCCGCGATGCGCGCGTCCGGGATGCCGAACTTCACGCCGCGGTCGGAGACGAGCTGGATCGGTCCGGTCGAGAAGTCGTACCCGGAGGTCGCCGCGCGCACCACGGCCCCGCGACCGGGCGGCAGGTAGAAGCCGTCGAGCGCCTCGCCGTTGCCGTCGGCCTGCGCCAGCTGCACGGGCTTCACGTTCGGCCCGAGCCCGTCCCCGACGGTCACCGCGGAGGTCGGCCGGTCGTCCTTCGGCGCCCAGCCCAGGCAGGTGGTCGGGGCCTTCTCGATGCTCAGCACGGTCGGCACGGCCCGGGGGAAGTCCTTGACCTCCAAGGGTTTCGCGGATGCCCCGAGGTGGACCAGCTGCTGGCTCTCCATCTTCGGCCAGCTCGTCGCGGCCGTGGTGGAGCGGATCAGCTCGGCGACGGTCTCCGTCACCTCCTGCTTGCCGTCCTTGAGCAGCACGTAGAACTGGAAGTCACCCTTGGCCCGCTCCATCCGGACGACGGTGCCGACCTTGAGGTCACCGGTCCCGAAGGCGGTGGCCTCGCCGCGCTGCGGGATCTCCGGCGCGCGCAGTTCGGCGACCTCCGGGATGGCGTTGAGCAGGCCGCTGCTGACCTTGCGCGGCTTCTGCCCGGTCAGCTGGAAGGTCTCGCGGACCGCCGCGTTGCCGAGGTCCACCTTCGCCCGCACGGTCCCGGTCCCCGGCATGTCCATCCCGTCGTCGGCGGCGAAGACCAGGTAGTTCTGGCCGTTCGGCGCCGCGAGCAACAGCCCTTCCCTCGGCCCCAGCCTGCGTCCCGGCGCGGCGATCCCGGCGAGCGCCGTGGTGCGCAGCTCCGGCCGCTCGTCCGGGTCCGGCAGGTCCAGCTTTCGGTGGAGCTCATCGCAGACGGCCCATTCGGGTGAAACTCTCAGGTCTTTGTCGGGAAGCAGCTCAGGGGCGCCCGGAATTCCGGTGAACGCCCCCCTCGGCACATCGGTGAGCTTCGATTCGTCCACCCGCGACGGAGTTCCCGAGGCACTGCCACCGGTGGTCATCAGCAACAGCCGCGCCGAGGCCATGTTCGCCACCGGGATCAGCTGGCGCGGGTTCGCCGTTGCGACGAAAACCGCCCCGGTTTGCTCGCTGATCACGATGCCGTTATCCGGCAGGGTTCCTTTCGGCTTGATCAGGCCGTAGACCAGGAATCCCAGAATGATCGCGACGGCGACCACGGCCCCGGCGGCGGTCGCCCGCATTTGGGTTCGCGCCGGTTCATGGATCATCACCGCGTCCTTGCGCACCAACGCGGACTCCATGCGGCGAACGACGAATCGATACGCCTGGACCTGTGACTTGGTTGTGGGAGTTGAGGGCATTCTCGTTTGCTGCTCTCCACTGCGCGGTAGCGTTACGGACCGGTGCCTAATGCGCCTGAGGGCACCTTACTGGCAGCCAGCGCGGGGAGTGACCGAACCGGAATGTCCGTGACAACGAACCCCACTCCGCCCCCCGTCGTCCTGCGGGCGCGGCGGCGCACCGTGGGCGCGAGCCTGGGCGCGCTGCCCGTCGCCAACCTCGTCGTCTTCCAGGCGGGCGCCGGGCTCGGGCTGCTCCTGCTGGCGGTGAACAGCGCGCTGCTGCCCGTCGCCGCCGGGCTGGCGGCGCTCGGTCTGCTGGTCGCGACGACGCGGTGGAACGGCCGCTGGCTGACCCAGTGGATCGCGCTCACCACCCGCTACGCGTTGCGCTCCCACCTGCGCACCGCGCGCCAGGCGCCCGCACCCGCGGAGGAGCCCGGCCAGACGACGCTCGGCGCGGAGGACCGCAGGGTCGCGCTGCTCCGGCTGGCCGTGCCGGACCTGGTGGTCGCGCAGGCCACCGACCACGACCGCAACCCGATCGGCCTGGCCTGGCACGAGGGCACGTGGACCGCGGTCCTGCTGGTCGACCCGGCGCCCGGGCTGATCACCAAGGTCGGCAGCACGCCCAACCTGCCGCTGTCCGCGCTCGCGCCGTGCCTGGAGGACCGCGGCGTCGTGCTCGACTCGATCCAGGTGATCAGCCACTGCTACCCGGGGAGCGCGGCGCTGCCCGCGACCTCGCCCGCGCTGGCCTCCTACCTCGAAGTGCTCGGCCCGCTGCCGACCGCGGCGCGGCGCACGACCTGGGTCGCCGTGCGGCTCGACCCGCAGCGCTGCCTGTCGGCGATCCGCGAGCGCGGCGGCGGTGTGGTCGGCGCCCACCGCGCGCTGCTCGGAGCGCTGTCGCGGGTGGGGAACGCCTTGGCGGCCAAGGGAGTGCAGACCCGCCCGCTGGACACCGACGAGCTGCTGCGCGCCGGGATCTCGGCCGCCGAGCTCACCACGGCCACCGGCACCTCGGAGCCGGTGCACCTGCGTGAGCGGTGGACCGGTGTCACCGCGGCGGGCGTCGGCCACGCCGGCTACGCGGTCACCGGCTGGCCGAGCCGGGGTGGTCAGGCCAGCCTGAACGCGCTGACCGGTGTGCGCGCGCTGTCGGCGACCGTGTCCGTGGCGATCTCACCGAGCGACGAGGACGGCAACGTGGGCCTGCGCGGCCTGGTCCGGGTCAGCGCCCGCACCCCGAAGGAACTGGAGCAGGCCGACGAGCGCCTGCAGACGATCAGCGGGCGCCTCGGCCTGACGTTGACCCCGTTGCGCGGCGTCCAGCTCGCCGGGTTCGCCGCCTCGCTCCCGCTCGGAGGAAACACGTGACCCCTCGCGGCAGGATGCTGGAGAACAAGGCGGCCGACCTCGGCGTCGCCCCGGAGTTCACCGTCTCCCCGGAGATGCTCGACGCGATCAGCCCCTCCGGCGACCGCGGCGGCATGGTGCTCGGCTGCGGCGCGCAGGGCGAACCGCTGTCGGTCTCGGTGCTGCGCAACGCTCCCACCCGGATCGCCCTCGTCGGCGGGCTGTACCTGGCGCGCCAGATGGCGATGCGGGCGATGGCCACCGGCGCCTGGGTGGTCGTTGCGACCGGTAGGCCCGCGGCGTGGCACGCCCTGACCAGGGCGGCGGGCCAGGGCCCGGACGGGCGGCCGGTGCCGCTGGTGCAGATCCGCAGGCTCACGCCGGTCGAGCTGCCCCGGGGTTCGGAGGACGGCCCGCTGCTCGTGGTGCACGACGGCACCGCGGTCCCCCAGGAGCTGTTCCCGCCGCGTTCTCCTTGGCAGACAACGCTTTACGTGCTCCCGTACCTGCACCCGCAGGCGGCGTCCACGGTGACCGGGGCCGATCTGGCGCTGATCCAGCGGCTCCCGGTCGGCCAGGCGCAGCTCGCCGAGCGGATGTGGCGGCTGCCGCACCTGGCGCAGCAGCTCAGCTCCCTCGGCGACGATATGGCGGTCGCGATCGGCCCGAACGTGCGGCTGCCCATCAGGTTGATCACCACACCCAGCGAGCAGCAACTGCTCGGCCCCGTCCGCCGCGGTGACTGACGTTTCAGAATATGAAGGGTTCCACAACTTCATCTGGATTTTGTCAATCACCTTTTAGGACTAACCAGGCCGGGTTTCGGCCAGGAATGAAACGTGTTGCCCCTAGGGTCTGCCCGTCATTGATGGACTCACTGAGGGGAATGACCCATGCGCAAGCTCATGGGCCTCGCACTGCCACTGCTGGCGGTGCTCGGCATGACCATGGTGACGGCGCCGAGCGCGTCCGCCGCGCCCTGCGGTTGGTACAAGGTCGGCCGCGTCGGCTACCACAACCACTGCGGCGGCGGCCTGATCCTGATCAAGTACCACTGGAGCAACGGCAACACCGGCACCACCTGCCAGGGCCCCGGCATCTACACCATGTACCCGGACGGCCCGCACGAGCGCGTGAACGCGTACTACGTGCCCAAGCGCCCGGCGACGATGATCAACGCCGCGGGCCAGGAGATCTGCCGCGCCGGCCAGCCCAGCTACCCGTGATCACCCGGCACCGCCGACCCGCGCGGGGGCGGTGCCGTGCAACGACCCCAAGGGGAAAAGACATGCGCAAGATCCTCGGCCTGGCACTGCCGCTGTTCGCGGTGCTGGGCATGACCGCCATCGCCGCACCGAGCGCCTCGGCGGCGCAGTGCGGGTGGTACAAGGAAGGCCGAACCGGCTACCACAAGCACTGCGCGGGCACGTTCATCCTGGTGAAAGCCAAGTGGGACAACGGGAACACGTTCACCACCTGCCAGGGCCCGTGGAGCACGATCCCGTTCTACGCGGACGGCAAGCACGTGGTGACCGGCGCCTGGTACGTGCCGACGCCGCCGAACACGTTCATCAACGCGGCAGGCAAGCGCATCTGCAGCGCGTCGCAGCCGAAGGTCTGATCAGCAGGCGCTGAGCCCTGATCGACCCGAGGTCACCCGCCGAGCACACGCACCCGGCGGGTGACCTCGGCGCGTTCGGCCAGCTGGTCATCGGCCGGGTAGTCCACTCCCACAAGGGAAAGCCCGTGCGCGGGGGCGACGACGACGGAACTCGCCCGCACGGTGGAGCGCAGCAGCGTCGCGGGCCACTCCGGCCCCTTGCGCCCGTCCCCCACCGCGAGCAGCGCGCCGACCAGGCTGCGCACCATCGAATGGCAGAACGCGTCGGCGGAGACGTGCGCGACGAGCTCCTCGCCATCGGGAGTCCACTCCAGGCGCTGCAACTGCCGCACCGTGGTCGCACCCTCCCTGCGCTTGCAGAACGCCGCGAAGTCGTGCTCCCCCAACAACAATCCCGCGGCCTCGTTCATCGCGCCCACATCGAGCGCGCGCGGCCAGGCGACGACCTCGCGCGCGCGCAACGGGGCGGCGCCGTACTCGGCGGCGGTCACGCGGTACTCGTAGTGCCGTCGCAGCGCGCCGAACCGCGCGTCGAACTCCAGCGGCACCTCGCGGATCGAGTAGACCCGCACGTCCGGCGGCAGCAACCGCGCCAGCCTGCGCACCAGACCGTCCACTTCGGACGGATCGGCGGCGTCGAAGTGGGCGACCTGACCGGTCGCGTGCACCCCGGTGTCGGTCCGGCCCGCCACGGTGAGCTGGACGTCCCGCCGCGCCAGCAGCGACAGCGCGTCCTCCAGCACCCCGCACACCGTGCGCCTGCCGGGCTGCCGCGCCCAGCCGGAGAACTCGGTGCCGTCGTAGCCCAGGTCCAACCGGAAGCGGTGCGGACCCTGGACGCGGACGAGCCCGCCGCCCTCCTGCGCGGAGGAAGCGGCGGGCTCGTCGGACTGGGAACCAGTCGTCACTTCTCGGTCTTGTCCTCAGCGGCCTCGGCCTTGGCCTCGGGCGCCTCGGTCTCCTCGACCTTGGTCTCCTCGGCTGCCGGAGCGGCCTCGGTCTTCGCCTCGTCCTTGGCGAACTTGGTGCCGCGAGCGGCGTTCGCCTCGGCGGTGACGGTGCGCTCGGTGATGAGCTCGATCACGGCCATGGCCGCGTTGTCGCCCTTGCGAGGCATCGTCTTGGTGATGCGGGTGTAGCCGCCGGCGCGCTCCGCGAAGTGCGGACCGATCTCGGCCATCAGCTTGTGCACGATGTCCTTGTCGCGGATCAGCTTCATGATCTCGCGACGGTTGTGCAGGTCACCGCGCTTGGCCTTGGTGATCAGGCGCTCGGCGTACGGGCGCAGCCGCCGCGCCTTGGCCTCGGTCGTGGTGATCCGGCCGTGCTCGAACAGCGACGTGGCCAGGTTGGCCAGCATCAGCCGCTGGTGGGCAGGCGACCCACCGAGCCGGGCACCCTTGGTGGGGGTGGGCATGTCTTGCTCCTCTTGAGATCAAGCCGCGCGACGCCGCGAGGGGCGCGTGCGATGAGCAGCTCTACAGCTGCTCGGTCTCGGCGTAGTCGTGGCCATCGTCGTTGCCGTGGTCGACCCCTGCGGACCAACCCTCGGAGGTGTAGTCCGCCGCGGCGGCCGACGGGTCGAACCCGGGCGGGCTGTCCTTGAGCGCGAGCCCAAGACCGGCCAGCTTCAGCTTGACCTCGTCGATCGACTTGGCGCCGAAGTTCCGGATGTCCAGCAGGTCCGCCTCGCTGCGCGAGACGAGCTCACCCACGGTGTGGATGCCCTCGCGCTTGAGGCAGTTGTAGGACCGGACGGTGAGGTCGAGGTCCTCGATCGGCATCGCGAACGCGGCGATGGTGTCCGCCTCCGCGGGAGACGGGCCGATCTCGATGCCCTCCGCGTCCACGTTGAGCTCACGGGCCAGCCCGAAGAGCTCGACGAGGGTCTTACCGGCGGAGGCGACCGCGTCCCTCGGGGTGATCGAGGGCTTGGTCTCCACGTCCAGGATCAGCTTGTCGAAGTCCGTGCGCTGCTCGACACGGGTGGCCTCGACCTTGTACGTCACCTTCAGCACCGGCGAGTAGATCGAGTCGACCGGGATCCGGCCGATCTCGGCACCGGCCTGCTTGTTCTGCATCGCCGGGACGTAGCCGCGACCGCGCTCAACGACGAGCTCGATCTCCAGCTTGCCCTTCCCGTTGAGGGTGGCGATGTGCAGGTCGGGGTTGTGCACCGTCACGCCCGCGGGCGGGACGATGTCGCCGGCGGTGACCTCGCCGGGGCCCTGCTTGCGCAGGTACATCGTCACCGGCTCGTCCTCCTCGGAACTGACGACCAGCTCCTTGAGGTTGAGGATGATGTCGGTGACGTCCTCCTTCACGCCGGGGACCGTGGTGAACTCGTGCAGCACGCCGTCGATGCGGATGCTGGTCACCGCCGCGCCCGGGATGGACGACAGCAGGGTCCTGCGGAGGGAGTTGCCGAGCGTGTAGCCGAAACCCGGCTCCAGGGGCTCGATGACGAAGTGGGACCGCGTGTCGTTGACCGACTCCTCGGCCAGCGACGGGCGCTGAGAGATAAGCACTGACTGTTCCCTTCCTACCGGTGACCGCTATATGACACCGAGAGAAATGACGTGCCGGAGACCAGGCGGACCTGGGGACCCGGCGAGGCGACGGCACACCCTGAAGTGCCGCCACCGGGGTCGGACGCGGAGCCGGGGTGGTCGCCTGAGACGACCACCCCGGATCACGTCACTTCGAGTAGAGCTCGACGATGAGCTGCTCCTGGACCGGCACATCGATCTGTGCGCGCTCCGGGAGCTGGTGCACGAGCACCCGCAGGTTCGACGGCACGACCTGCAGCCAGGCCGGGACCGGACGGTCGCCGAGGGCTTCCTTCGCGGCCAGGAACGGCAGCGTCGGCAGGGACTTCGGCTTCACGTCGATGATGTCGTACTGCGAGACGCGGAAGCTGGGGATGTTCACCTTCTGGCCGTTGACCAGGAAGTGACCGTGCGCCACCAGCTGACGGGCCTGACGCCGCGTGCGGGCGAGCCCGGCGCGGTAGACCACGTTGTCCAGGCGCGACTCGAGGATGCGCAGCAGGTTCTCACCGGTCTTGCCGGTGAGGCGCACGGCCTCCTCGTAGTAACGGCGGAACTGCTTCTCGAGCACGTTGTAGGTGTAGCGAGCCTTCTGCTTCTCCTGGGTCTGAAGCAGGTACTCGCTCTCCTTGATCCGCGTGCGGCCGTGCTGGCCGGGCGGGTAAGGACGGCGCTCGAACGCCTTGTCGCCCCCGATGAGGTCGACCTTGAGCCGGCGGGACTTACGAGTCGCGGGACCGGTGTAGCGTGCCATCTCTTTTTACTCCTCTCCCGCGCTCAGACCCGACGCCGCTTGGGCGGGCGGCAGCCGTTGTGCGGCTGCGGGGTCACGTCCTGGATGGTGCCGACCTCCAGGCCGGCGGCCTGCAGCGAACGGATCGCGGTCTCGCGGCCGGAGCCGGGACCCTTCACGAACACGTCCACCTTGCGCATGCCGTGCTCGGCGGCCTTGCGGGCGGCGTTCTCGGCGGCCATCTGGGCCGCGAACGGGGTGGACTTCCTGGAGCCCTTGAAGCCGACGTGGCCGGCGGAGGCCCAGGAGATCACGGCGCCGTTCGGGTCCGTGATGGAGACGATGGTGTTGTTGAACGTGCTCTTGATGTGGGCGTGCCCATGAGAGACGTTCTTCTTTTCCTTACGCCGGATCTTCTTGACCCCGGCGCCCTGGCGGGACTTGGGAGGCATGGTGCTTCCGATCTCCTAGCTGCGGGGGTCTTACTTCTTACCGGCCTTCTTCTTGCCGGCGACCGTCTTCTTCGGGCCCTTGCGGGTGCGGGCGTTGGTCTTGGTCCGCTGACCACGCACGGGCAGGTTGCGACGGTGCCGCAGACCCTCGTAGCAGCCGATTTCCACCTTGCGGCGAATGTCGGCCGCGACCTCGCGGCGGAGATCACCCTCGACCTTGAAGTTGTTCTCGATGTAGTCCCGCAGCTGGACGAGCTGGTCGTCCCCGAGGTCCTTGGCGCGCAGGTCCGGGCTGACGCCCGTCGCGGCCAGGATCTCCTTGGAGCGGGTTCGGCCAATGCCGAAGATGTAGGTCAGCGCGATCTCCATCCGCTTCTCGCGGGGGAGATCCACGCCAGAAAGACGTGCCATACGGCTCTCTAGCTCCTGTACTCGCTCCAGGTCTTCTCCCCGCCCGTCCCGGAACCGCGGTTCCGGGCCCCGGCCTGGAGTCCGGGGGTGTGTCCCGCGCCGCGAGCGGCGCGAACAGGTACGAGGAGGCTTGTGTTGTGTCGTCTAACCGCGACTGCGGGTGATCAGCCCTGACGCTGCTTGTGGCGCAGGTTCTCGCAGATCACCATGACCCGGCCGTGACGGCGGATCACCTTGCACTTGTCGCAGATCTTCTTGACGCTCGGCTGGACCTTCACGGTCGTGCACTCCTGCTTGGCCGCGTGTCCGGAACAGGTCCGGACATCAGGGATGCCACCGCGGTCACTTGTAGCGGTAGACGATGCGGCCGCGGGACAGGTCGTAGGGCGACAGCTCCACGACTACCCGGTCCTCGGGCAGGATGCGGATGTAGTGCTGCCGCATCTTGCCGCTGATGTGTGCGAGGACCCTGTGGCCGTTCTCCAGCTCAACGCGGAACATCGCGTTGGGGAGTGGCTCGACCACGCGGCCCTCGACCTCAATGGCCCCGTCCTTCTTGCCCATGTCCTCCGCGTTTCGTGACGGTGACAGATCATCTGACATGCCCGGAGTCCGGCGAGCCGGTAGCCGGGCGCGGACGTCCGCAACGTGAGGATCCTGTCGAGCCCGGCCACGAGTGAAGGGTGAGAACCCGCATACCACTATGGAGTCAGGCGCAATAAGAGCCAGCGCGACGGACGCGCCGTCCCAATAGTGTAGGCGGCCGTCGCACGGCCGCCAAACCGACCCCCGCTCAGGACCGCTCGCGGTGCCGCTCACCGGCCCAGGAGAGCACTTCGAGCGCGCCCCAGATGCTCACCGGCCAGACGAACCACGGGTAGCCCAAACCGCCGGTGACCAGGCCGGTTACCGACCAGACCGCGATCATCACCAGGCTGGCCCCCAACCAGGTGCGCATGGATTCGCCCACACCATGGAGAGTTTCAGTTTGTGAAGGACACAGTCGTCATCCGCGATGTGTATTCCGGAACACCTCCCGTGGGGGTAGCGATCACTCCCCCTCGGCGCAGGACCGCGGCACACCACCGCCCCCGGGCCGGGATCGGCGCGGGGGCGGAGCCGCTGGGCGGTGTCGGTTCTAGTTCTCGGGGGCGGTGAGCACCCAGGGGCCGTCCTCGGTGACGGCGACGGTGTGCTCCCAGTGCGCGGCCCTGGTGCCGTCGGTGGTGATCACCGTCCAGCCGTCGGAGAGCTCCTCGGTGCGGTCGGTGCCCAGGGTGAGCATCGGCTCCACCGCGAGCGCCATGCCGACGCGCAGCCGCGGCCCCTTGCCGGGCTTGCCCATGTTCGGCAGGAACGGCTCCATGTGCATCTGCGAGCCGATGCCGTGCCCGCCGTAGCCGTCGACGATGCCGTAGGTGCGGCCGTCCTTCTCCTCCGAGGCGATCACCGAGCTCTCGATCGCGAAGGAGATGTCGGAGAGCCGGTTGTCCGCCCTGACCTGTTCGATCCCGGCCCACATCGAGGCGCGGGTGGCGTCGGAGAGCTCCTGCTCGGCCTGGGTGATCGCGCCGATGGCCAGGGTGACCGCGGAGTCGCCGTGCCAGCCCGCCAGGATCGCGCCGCAGTCCACCGAGAGCAGGTCGCCCTCGGCCAGCACCTGGGCCCGGTTCGGGATTCCGTGCACGACCTGCTCGTTCACCGAGGAGCAGATGCTGCCGGGGAAGCCGTGGTAGCCCTTGAAGGAGGGCACCGCGCCCGCGTCCCGGATCGTCTGCTCGGCCAGCTCGTCCAGCTCCAGCGTGCTGACCCCGGCCTTCGCCGCCGCGCTGACCGCGGCCAGCGCCTTGGCCACCACAAGCCCAGCGGCGCGCATGGCCTCCAGCTCACCGCGGGTCTTCAGCTCGATACCGCGTCCGCGCTTCAGCATCGGCTCACGCGTCCGCGCGCAGCGCCTTGATGGCGCGCTCGGAGATGTCCTCGACCGAGCCAACGGCGTCGATGGTGATCAGGATGCCGCGGTAGTAGTCGAGCAGCGGAGCGGTCTCCGAGCGGTAGATCTGCTGCCGCCTGCGGATGATCTCCTCGGTGTCGTCGGCCCGGCCCCTGGCCAGCAGCCGCTCCACCACGATGTCCTCGGCGATGTCGAACTGCAGCACCGCGTCCAGCTTGGTGCCCTTCGCCGCCAGCAGCCCGCCGAGCACGTCGGCCTGCACGGTGTTGCGCGGGAACCCGTCCAACAGGAAGCCACCGGCCGCGTCCGGCTGCGCGAGCCGGTCCTCGACCATCGCGTTGGTCACCGAGTCCGGCACCAGCTCCCCGGTGTCGAGGTACCGCTTGGCCTCCTGGCCGAGCGGGGTGAGCTGGCCGATGTTCGCCCTGAACAGGTCGCCGGTGGAAATGTGGGGCACGCTGAGCTTCTGGCTCAGCACCGTGGCCTGTGTGCCCTTGCCCGCTCCGGGCGGGCCGACGAGGACGAGTCTCACTACCGGAGGAACCCTTCGTAGTTGCGCTGCATGAGCTGGCTCTCGATCTGCTTCACGGTGTCGAGACCGACGCCCACCATGATCAGCACGGCCGTGCCGCCGAACGGGAAGTTCTGGTTGTTGCCCTCCTGCGTGACCGACAGGAAGAAGTTGGGCAACACGGCGACGATGCCGAGGTAGAGCGAGCCGGGCAGCGTGATCCGGCCGAGCACGAAGCGCAGGTACTCGGCGGTCGGGCGCCCTGGGCGGATACCGGGGATGAAGCCGCCGAACTTCTTCATCTCGTCGGCGCGCTCGTCCGGGTTGAACGTGATCGCCACGTAGAAGTACGTGAAGAAGATGATCAGCAGGAAGTAGACCGTGATGTGCACCGGGCTGGCCTGGCGCACGATGTGGGTCGCGATGAACTGCTGCCACCAGCTGGGCTCGGTGGTGGAGCCCGCGGTCAGCTTCGAGATCAGGTCCGGCAGGTACAGCAGCGAGGACGCGAAGATCAGCGGGATGACACCGGCCTGGTTGACCTTCAGCGGCAGGTAGGTCGAGGTGCCGCCGTACATCCGCCGGCCGATCATGCGCTTGGCGTACTGCACCGGGATGCGGCGCTGGCCCTGCTCGACGAAGACGACGCTGACGATGATCGCCAGGGCGAACACGCAGACGATCGGGAAGACGATGCCGCCGTCGGGGCGCTGCAGGATCGCGCCGCCCTCGGGGATGATCCGGGCCGCGATCGAGGTGAAGATCAGCAGCGACATGCCGTTGCCGACACCGCGCTCGGTGATCAGCTCGCCCAGCCACATGATGACGGCGGTGCCCGCGGTCATCGTGATGACGATGACGACCAGGTTGAACACGCTGCCGTCCGGGATGACGGGCTTGTCGCAGTTCTGGAACAGCTGCCCCTGGACGGCGAGCGCGACGATGCCGGTGGACTGCAGGATGCCCAGGGCGATCGTGAGGTAGCGGGTGTACTGGGTCAGCTTGCCCTGACCCGACTGCCCTTCCTTCTTCAGCTGCTCGAACCGCGGGATCACCACGGTGAGCAGCTGCACGATGATGCTCGCCGTGATGTAGGGCATGATGCCCAGCGCGAAGATCGACAGCTTCAGCAGCGCACCGCCGCTGAAGAGGTTGATCAGCTGGTAGAAGCTCTGACCGCCGGAACCCTCGGCCTGGCGGATGCACTCCTGGATGTTCACGTAGGACACGCCCGGAGACGGCAGGGTGGCGCCCAGCCGGTACAGCGCAACGATTCCGAGAGTGAAAAGGATCTTGCGACGCAGGTCGGGCGTCGTAAGAGCCGAGCGGAAGGCGCTGAGCACCCGAGACCTCCTCGGCGTGGCCGGCGTGACCGCCGACTACTGGCTGGGGCCGGCACGTCCTGCCGGCGGGATCTATTGCAGGCTTCACACGCTTCGTGCGCGTGGCCAAAGCGTGCTGACGACTGTAACAGCAGCCGTTCCGGGGGCGGTGCCCCCGTCCGGAGTCCTTGCCGCCGTGGAGAAAACAGGCGTTCAGCCCGGAGCGAACAGTGCTGTTACGAACAGACTTCGGGGCCGGAGAGCGAGCTGCTCACCGGCCCCGAAATCAGGTGTCACGCAGTGGTGGTGGTGCCACCAGCGGCAGTGATCTTCTCGACGGCGCTGCCGGAGAACTTGTTCGCCGTCACGTCGAGCTTCACGCCGCCCAGGTCCCCGTCACCGAGGACCTTGACCAGGCAGTTCTTGCGAACGGCACCGGACTGGACCAGCTCGGCGATGCCGACCGTGCCGCCCTGCGGGAACAGCTTGGCCAGCGCGGACAGGTTGACGACCTGGTACTCCACGCGGAACGGGTTCTTGAACCCCTTCAACTTGGGCAGCCGCATGTGGATCGGCATCTGCCCACCCTCGAAGGCGGCAGGCACGTTCTTGCGCGCCTTGGTGCCCTTGGTACCGCGGCCCGCCGTCTTGCCCTTGGAGCCCTCACCGCGACCGACACGGGTCTTCGCGGTCTTGGCGCCGGGGGCCGGACGCAGGTGGTGAATCTTGATAGTCATGGTCAGTCGACCTCCTCGACCGCCACCAGGTGCCGCACGGTGTGGACGAGGCCACGGTTCTGCGGCGTGTCCTCACGGACGACTGACTGGCGGATCTTGCGCAGGCCGAGAGTCCGGAGGGACTCGCGGTGGTTGCGCTTCGTGCCAATCGTGCTGCGCAGCTGGGTGATCTTCAGGTTCTTGGCCATCCCGATCACACCCCCTGTCCAGCACGGGCGCGCAGCATGCCGGCGGGAGCGACGTCCTCGAGCGGTAGGCCACGACGGGCGGCGACCTCTTCGGGCCGCTGCAGCATCTGCAGCGCCGCGACGGTGGCGTGGACGACGTTGATGGCGTTGTCGCTACCCAGCGACTTGCTCAGCACGTCGTGCACACCCGCGCACTCCAGCACCGCGCGCACCGGGCCACCGGCGATGACGCCGGTACCGGGGCTGGCGGGACGCAGCAGGACAACGCCCGCGGCCCTCTCGCCCTGCACGGGGTGCGGGATGGAGCCGGCGATGCGAGGCACCTTGAAGAAGTGCTTCTTGGCCTCCTCGACACCCTTGGCGATGGCGGCCGGCACCTCCTTGGCCTTGCCGTAGCCGACGCCGACCATGCCGTCGCCGTCACCGACGATCACCAGGGCGGTGAAGCTGAAGCGACGACCACCCTTGACGACCTTGGCGACGCGGTTGATCGCGACGACGCGCTCGATGTGGGGAGTCTTCTCCTGGGCCGCCCCGCCGCGGCCGCTGTCGCGACGGTCCCTACGGTCGCGACGCTCGCCGCGCTCGTTGCCACCGCCGGCGTTGCCGCCGCCGGGGCCACCGCCGCCGAATTGCCGTGTACGTCCCGGCATCAGGCGTTCCTTCCGTTTCGACGAACCCAGATCTCGTTGTTCCGCATGATCAGAACTCCAGCCCACCCTCGCGGGCCGCGTCGGCCAGCGCGGCGATCCGGCCGTGGTAGTTGTGCCCACCACGGTCGAACACGACCTGTGCGATGCCCGCGTCTTTGGCCCTGGCGGCGACGAGTGCGCCGACCTTGGCCGCGCGGGCCTTCTTGTCGCCGTCCAGCGCGCGGACGTCGGCCTCCAGCGTGGAGGCCGAGACCACGGTGCGGCCGGCCAGGTCGTCGATCACCTGCGCGACGATGTGCCGCGAGGAGCGGGTGACCACCAGGCGCGGACGCTCGGCGGTGCCGCTGATCTTCTTGCGGAGCCGGAAGTGCCGGCGTGCACGGGCAATGCGACGCACCGTGGAGACGTCCTTGCCCACCCGCTTGCGCTTCGTAGCAGTCTCGCTCATGCTCACTTACCCGTCTTTCCGACCTTGCGGCGAACGTTCTCGCCCGCGTACCGCACACCCTTGCCCTTGTACGGCTCGGGCTTGCGGATCTTGCGGATGTTGGCGGCGACCTCACCAACCTGCTGCTTGTCGATGCCCTGGACGGAGAACTTCGTGGGGCTCTCCACCGCGAAGGTGATCCCCGCGGGCGGCGCCACCTTCACCGGGTGGCTGAAGCCGAGCGAGAACTCCAGGTCCGAGCCCTTGGCCGCGACGCGGTAACCGACGCCGTGGATCTCGAGCTTCTTCTCGTAGCCCTGGGTGACACCGACGATCATGTTGTTGACCAGGGTCCTGGACAGACCGTGCAGCGAGCGGCTCTTCCGCTCGTCGTCGGGCCGCGCCACCTCGAGCGTGCCGTCCTCGGCGCGCTTGACGATGATGGGCTCGGCGACCGTGTGGTTGAGGGTGCCCTTGGGCCCCTTCACCGTCACGAGCTGACCGTCGATCTTGACGTCGACGCCAGCCGGAACGGAGACCGGCAACTTACCGATGCGTGACATGCCGTAATCCCCCTTCCGCTACCAGACGTAGGCGAGGACTTCCCCGCCCACTGCCTGCTTGTTGGCCTGTCGGTCGGTCAGCAGACCGGACGACGTGGAAATGATCGCGACACCGAGACCACCGAGCACCTTGGGCAGGTTGGTGGACTTGGCGTAAACCCGAAGACCCGGCTTGGACACCCGGCGAACACCGGCGATGCTGCGCTCACGGTTCGGGCCGTACTTCAGCGTGACGATCAGGTTCTTGCACTTCTCGCCCTGCTCATCGCGGAAGCCGGCGATGTAGCCCTCACGCTGCAGGATCTCAGCGATGCTGACCTTGAGCTTGGAGTGCGGCATCACGACCTCGTCGTGATAGGCCGAGTTCGCGTTGCGCAGACGAGTGAGCATGTCTGCGATCGGGTCGGTCATCGTCATGGTGACCTTGTCAACCTTTCTCGCCCCGGTTCCCGGTCGGGCCTGTGGCGAAGTGGGAATCAGTGAGGCATGAGCTTGCGGAGCCGGACTTACCAGCTGGACTTGCTCACACCAGGCAGCTCGCCGCGGTGCGCCATCTGCCGGAGGCAGATACGGCACAGGCCGAACTTGCGGAAGACCGAGTGCGGACGGCCGCAGCGGTTGCAGCGGGTGTAGCCGCGAACCTTGAACTTCGGCTTGCGCGCGGCCTTGTTGATCAGAGCCTTCTTGGCCATCGTCAGCTCTCCTTGAACGGGAAGCCCAGGTGCTTCAGCAGCGCCCGGCCCTCCTCGTCGGTCTGGGCAGTCGTGACGACGGTGATGTCCATGCCACGCTGGCGGTCGATCGAGTCGGGGTCGATCTCGTGGAACATCGACTGCTCGTTCAGACCGAAGGTGTAGTTGCCGTTGCCGTCGAACTGCTTCGGCGACAGACCGCGGAAGTCGCGGATACGCGGCAGTGCGATCGTCAGCAGCCGGTCCAGGAACTCCCACATGCGGTCGCCACGCAGGGTAGCGCGGGCGCCGATCGGCATGCCCTCGCGGAGCTTGAACTGCGCGATGGACTTGCGGGCCTTGCGGACCTCGGGGCGCTGGCCGGTGATCGTGGACAGGTCGCGGACCGCGCCCTCGATCAGCTTGCCGTCACGGGCGGCGTCGCCGACGCCCATGTTCACGACGATCTTCACGATGCCGGGGACCTGCATCGGGTTGCTGTAGGAGAAGTCGCTCTTGAGCTTGGCGACGATCTCCTCGCGGTACCGGGACTTCAGTCGCGGCAGAGTCTTCTCGGTGGTGGTCATGCTCAGATGTCCTTACCGTTCCGGCGCGACACGCGGACGCGGCGACCCTCGTCGGTCGTGCGGCTGCCGATACGGGTCGGCTTGCCGTCCGCGTCGACGACCATCACGTTGCTCACGTGGATCGGGGCTTCCTGGGTGACGATGCCGCCGGACGAGGCACCACGCTGGGTCTGCGAGACCTTGGTGTGCTTCTTGATCCGGTTGACACCCTCGACCAGGACGCGGTTGCGGTCCGGGTAGGCCTGGATGACCTTGCCCTTGGCGCCCTTGTCCTTGCCGGCGATGACGACGACCGTGTCGCCCTTCTTCACCTTCATGGTCAGAGCACCTCCGGCGCGAGCGAGATGATCTTCATGAACTTCTTGTCCCGGAGCTCACGGCCGACCGGCCCGAAGATGCGGGTACCGCGCGGCTCGGTGTCGTTCTTGATCAGAACGGCGGCGTTCTCGTCGAAGCGGATGTAGGAACCATCCGGACGGCGACGCTCCTTGAGGGTGCGGACGATGACGGCCTTGACCACATCGCCCTTCTTCACGCCTGCGCCGGGCATCGCGTCCTTGACGGTGGCGACGATGACGTCGCCGATGCCGGCGTAGCGGCGACCGGAGCCACCGAGAACGCGGATGCAGAGGATTTCCTTCGCACCCGTGTTGTCGGCGACGCGCAGTCGCGACTCCTGCTGGATCACTTCTCTTTACTCCCTGACCCTGTGTGGCACACCAGATTTCCGACCTGATGCACGCGGTCTGATGTCCGACCAGTGCCCCGCACCCGGGATGCGGGTGCGGGGCCTGGGGAACCTACTTGGCCTTCTCGAGGATCTCCACGAGGCGCCAGCGCTTGGTCGCCGACAGCGGCCGGGTCTCCATCAGGAGGACGCGGTCGCCGACGCCAGCGCTGTTCTCCTCGTCGTGCACCTTCACCTTGGTGGTGGAGCGCAGGACCTTGGAGTACCGCGGGTGCTTCTTGCGGTCCTCAAGGGAGACCACGATGGTCTTGTCCATCTTGTCCGAGACGACGTAGCCCTCGCGGACCTTACGGTTGTTACGCACGGTGCTCTTCTCGTCGCTCATGCCGCACCCTCATCCTGAGAGGTCCCGTCCGGGGAGACCGACAGGCCGAGCTCGCGCTCGCGCATGACGGTGTAGATCCGGGCGATGTCGTGGCGGATGGCGCGGAGCCGACGGTTGTTGTCGAGCTGCCCGGTCGCCATCTGGAAGCGGAGGTTGAACAGCTCCTCCTTGGCTTCCCGCAGGCGCAGGACGAGCTCCTCGTCGGTGAGCTCACGCAGCTCGGAAGCGGTGGTCGCCGCTGCCATCAGAACTCACCACCCTCTCGCGTGACGATGCGGCACTTCATCGGAAGCTTGTGGATCGCGCGGCGCAGGGCCTCGCGAGCCGTGGCCTCGTTCGGGTAGTTCATCTCGAACATGACCCGACCGGGCTTGACGTTGGCCACCCAGTACTCGGGCGACCCCTTACCGGAACCCATGCGGGTCTCGGCAGGCTTCTTGGTGAGCGGGCGGTCCGGGAAGATGTTGATCCACACCTTGCCACCACGGCGGATGTGCCGGGTGATGGCGATACGCGCGGACTCGATCTGCCGGTTGGTGACGTAGGCCGGCTCCAGCGCCTGGATGCCGAACTCGCCGAAGACCACCTTGGTGCCACCCTTGGCAGCGCCCGAGCGACTCGGGTGGTGCTGCTTGCGGTGCTTGACCTTGCGTGGGATGAGCACGTCTCAGCCCTCACTCTTCTCGGCCGCGCTGCCGTTGTTGACCGGCGCGGTCGACTCGGTCGCGGCCGACGCCTTGGCCTCGGCCGGAGCCTCGGCCGCGGCACGCCCGGCCTCGGTGCTCGTCGGCGTGGTGCCGGAGGCACCGGAACGACGACGGGCCGGACGCTCACGACGCGGTGCGCGGGACTCGGGGGCGACGGTCTCGCTCGGCCGACGGCCGCCGACCACGTCACCCTTGTAGATCCACACCTTCACGCCGATGCGACCGAAGGTGGTGCGGGCCTCGAACAGGCCGTAGTCCACGTCCGCGCGCAGCGTGTGCAGCGGGACGCGACCCTCGCGGTAGAACTCCGAGCGGGACATCTCGGCACCGCCGAGACGACCCGAGCACTGCACCCGGATGCCCTTCACCTGCGGGGAGCGCATCGAGGACTGGATCCCCTTGCGCATCGCGCGGCGGAAGGACACGCGGTTGGACAGCTGCTCCGCGACGACCTGGGCGACGAGCTGGGCGTCGGCCTCGGGGTTCTTGACCTCGAGGATGTTCAGCTGGACCTGCTTCTTGGTCAGCTTCTCCAGCTCGCTGCGGATGCGGTCGGCCTCCGCGCCGCGACGGCCGATGACGATGCCCGGCCGGGCGGTGTGGATGTCGACGCGAACCCGGTCCCGGGTGCGCTCGATCTCCACCTTGGCGATACCGGCACGCTCCATGCCCTTCGAGAGCAGGCGACGGATCTTGACGTCCTCCGCCACGTACTCCGCGTACTGCTTGTCGGCATACCAGCGGGACTTCCAGTCAGTGGTGATCCCCAGCCGGAAGCCGTGCGGGTTGATTTTCTGACCCACTACCGGGCACTCCCCTTCGCGCTGGCCTTCTTGGTCGACCCCAGCCGGCCCGAGGCGGCCTTGACGGCCTTCGGGCGCGACTCGACCTCGACGGTGATGTGGCTGGTGCGCTTCCGAATTCGGTACGCACGGCCCTGAGCCCGCGGACGGATCCGCTTGGCCGTCGGGCCCTCGTCCACGTACACCGTGCTCACCCAGAGGGTGTCAGGGTCGAGGTCGAGGTTGTTCTCGGCGTTGGCCATGGCACTGGCAAGCACCTTCGACACCGGACCGCTGGCGGCCTGCGGCGCGAACTGGAGCACTGCCAGGGCCTCCTGGGCGTTGCGGCCCCTGATCAGCTCGACCACGCGCCGCACCTTCATCGGCGACATGTGGACGTAGCGGGCCCGCGCCACTGCGCGCGGGAATTCCTCCGCGCTTGCGGCATCGTTACCCATTGCTGCTACCCCTTGCTCTGCGTTCGGTCACTGGCCTAGCGGCGACGCGACTTGCGGTCGTCCTTGATGTGGCCCTTGAAGGTGCGGGTAGGGGCGAACTCGCCCAGCTTGTGCCCGACCATGGCCTCGGAGACGAACACCGGGACGTGCTTGCGGCCGTCGTGCACCGCGATGGTGTGCCCCAACATGTCTGGAATGATCGTCGAACGACGGGACCAGGTCTTGATCACCGTCTTCTTGCCCGACTCGTTGAGCGCGTCCACCTTCTTGAGCAGGTGGTCGTCAACGAAGGGGCCCTTCTTCAGGCTGCGTGGCATCCTTCACTCCCTCCCTGCTCAGCGCTTCTTACCGGTGCGACGACGCCGGACGATGAGCTTGTCGCTTGGCTTGCTCCGACGGGTACGCCCCTCGGGCTTACCGGCGGGGTTGACCGGGTGGCGACCACCGGAGGTCTTACCCTCACCACCACCGTGCGGGTGGTCGACGGGGTTCATGGCGACACCGCGGACGGTCGGGCGCTTGCCCTTCCACCGCATGCGGCCTGCCTTGCCCCAGTTGATGTTGGCGTGCTCGGCGTTGCCGACCTCGCCAACGGTGGCGCGGCAGCGCACGTCGACGTTGCGGATCTCACCCGAGGGCAGCCGCAGCTGCGCGTACGGGCCGTCCTTGGCGACCAGCTGCACGCTGGCGCCCGCCGAACGGGCCATCTTGGCGCCGCCACCGGGGCGGAGTTCGATGGCGTGCACCACGGTGCCGACCGGGATGTTGCGCAGCGGCAGGTTGTTGCCCGGCTTGATGTCGGCCTTGGGGCCGTTCTCCACCATGTCGCCCTGGCGAAGCTTGTTCGGCGCCACGATGTAGCGCTTCTCGCCGTCGACGTAGTGCAGCAGGGCGATGCGCGCCGTGCGGTTGGGGTCGTACTCGATGTGCGCGACCTTGGCAGGCACGCCGTCCTTGTCGAATCGACGGAAGTCGATCAGACGGTAGGCGCGCTTGTGGCCACCACCCTTGTGCCGGGTGGTGATCTTGCCGGACGCGTTGCGCCCACCACTCCCGTGCAGGGGACGAATCAGCGACTTCTCCGGCGTCGACCGAGTGATCTCGGCGAAGTCGGACACGCTGGAGCCACGACGGCCAGGCGTCGTCGGCTTGTATTTGCGAATGCCCATCTCGTCAGCAGTCCTCGTTCATCAGGCGGCCGGGCCGCCGAAGATCTCGATCGGCTTGCTCTCGGCGGACAGCGTCACGATGGCGCGCTTGGTGTCCTTGCGCTTGCCGAATCCGGTACGGGTCCGCTTGCGCTTTCCCTGGCGGTTCAACGTGTTGACGCTGACGACCTTGACGCCGAAGACCTTCTCGACCGCGATCTTGATCTCGGTCTTGTTGGCGTCCGGACGCACCAAGAACGTGTACTTGTTCTCCTCGAGCAGCCCGTAGGACTTCTCGGAGATCACCGGGGCGACGAGGATGTCGCGCGGGTCGGGGATCACTTCGCGACCTCCTCCAGCTCGCCGGAGCGCGCGACGGCCGTTGCCGACTTGCCCTTGATCGGGCCGGCGACGAAGACGTCGAACGCGTCCTTGGTGAACACCACGTCGTCGTTGACCAGCACGTCGTAGGTGTTGAGCTGGTCCGGCGCGATCGCGTGCACGTTGGGCAGGTTGCGCAGGCTCAGCCAGGCGTTGTCATCGCCGCGACCCACGACCACCAGGACCTTCTTCGAGTCGCTGGCCAGGGCCAGGACCTTCTTGGTGTCCTTGGTGGAGGGGGCGTCGCCGAGGACGAGGCCGGTGAACACGTGCACCTTGTCGTTGCGGGCCCGGTCGGAGAGGGCACCGCGGAGCGCGGCGGCCTTCATCTTCTTCGGGGTCCGCTGGTCGTAGTCACGCGGCTGCGGGCCGTGCGAGACACCACCACCGGAGAAGTGCGGCGCGCGGGTCGAGCCCTGACGGGCGCGGCCGGTGCCCTTCTGCCGGTACGGCTTCTTGCCACCACCGGAGACGGCGCCCCGGGTCTTGGTGGCGTGCGTGCCCTGGCGGGCCGCGGCCTGCTGGGCGACGACGACCTGGTGCATCAGCGCGATGTTGGCCTGCACGTCGAAGATCTCAGCGGGGAGCTCGACGGTGCCGTCGGTCTTGCCGTCCGGGGTACGGACGTCGAGGGTCTTGCTCATCACGCACCACCCTTCGCGGCGCTCTTGACGAACACCAGGCCGCCCTTGGGACCGGGAACGGCGCCCTTGATGAGCAGCAACCCGGCGTCGGAGTCGACCTTGTGCACGGTCACGTTCTGGGTGGTCACCCGCACGTGACCCATCCGGCCTGCCATGCGGACGCCCTTGAACACACGGCCCGGGGTGGCGCAGCCACCGATCGAGCCGGGCGAGCGGTGCACCTTCTCGGCACCGTGGCTCGCGCCGAGGCCCGAGAAGCCGTGCCGCTTCATGACGCCCGCGAAGCCCTTGCCCTTGCTGGTGCCGACCACGTCGACGACCGCGCCGGTCTCGAAGACCTCGGCGGTCAGCTCCTGGCCGACCTCGTAGGTGTCGGCGTCGGCCGTGCGCAGCTCCACCAGGTGGCGGCGCGGGGTCACGCCCGCCTTGGTGAAGTGACCGCCACGGGGCTTGTTGACCTTGCGGGGGTCAATGGCGCCGAAGGCGAGCTGCACGGCCTTGTAGCCGTCTTTCTCATCGGTGCGGACCTGGGTAACCACGCACGGCCCGGCCTTCACGACGGTCACCGGGACAACCCGGTTGTTCTCGTCGAAGACCTGGGTCATTCCGAGCTTGGTGCCCAGGATCCCCTTAACCTGCTTGTCAGACATGGGTCTCGTTACTCTCCGCCGCGCCTAGCTCACTGAATGTTGACGTCGACGCTGGCCGGCAGGTCGATGCGCATGAGCGCGTCCACCGTCTTCGGCGTGGGGTCGAGGATGTCGATCAGACGCTTGTGCGTACGCATCTCGAAGTGCTCGCGCGAGTCCTTGTACTTGTGCGGCGATCGGATGACGCAGTAAACGTTCTTCTCAGTGGGCAGCGGCACCGGCCCGACAACCCGAGCGCCGGTGCGCGTCACGGTCTCGACGATCTTGCGCGCGGACGCGTCGATCGCCTCGTGGTCGTAGGCCTTGAGCCGAATGCGGATCTTTTGTCCCGCCATGATGGCTTGCCGTTCCTCGTCTTCTCGTACCGCTGCTGCGGGTTCCTCGTTGCCCATCTGCCCTGGACTCTTCTCGCCCGGGAGGCATCTGGCCGCGGGTTGCGCCCCTGTTCAGGTGTCACGGTGCCCGGTCCACGCGGTCGGGCGTGTTGCGCCCGGAAGCATGGATCGGCCCCACTGACAACGTCTGTGGGGTGGCCCTTCGGCCTCAGCGCCCCCCGGCTCCTCAGCGGTGCCAGGAGATTCAGGGCGCTAGGCGCTCGTGCGGAGGCGGCCGGATCGCAGATGTCCCCGACCGCCTCGCCGAGCAACCCAAACAGGATGCCACACGCGGACATGGGCTTCCAAATCGGGGCAGGCGTTCTGACGAACGCCGTGGGGGAGGTCACGTGGACCTCCCCCACCGGGTACTACTTGATGACCTTGGTGACCTGGCCGGCGCCCACGGTCCGGCCACCCTCGCGGATGGCGAACTTGAGGCCTTCCTCCATGGCGATCGGCTGGATCAGCTGAACCGACATGTCGGTGTTGTCGCCGGGCATGACCATCTCGGTGCCCTCGGGCAGGGTCACAACGCCGGTCACGTCCGTGGTCCGGAAGTAGAACTGCGGACGGTAGTTGTTGAAGAACGGCGTGTGACGGCCACCCTCGTCCTTGGACAGGATGTAGGCACGGCCCTCGAACTCGGTGTGCGGGGTGACGCTGCCCGGCTTGCACAGCACCATGCCGCGCTCGACCTCTTCGCGCTTGATGCCGCGAACGAGCAGACCCACGTTGTCGCCGGCCTGGCCCTGGTCGAGCAGCTTGCGGAACATCTCAACGCCGGTGACGGTGGTCTTCATCGACTTCTCACGGATGCCGATGATCTCCACCTCCTCGTTCACGTTGACGACGCCGCGCTCGATGCGACCGGTGACGACGGTGCCACGACCGGTGATCGTGAAGACGTCCTCGACGGGCATGAGGAAGGTCTTGTCGATGTCACGGACCGGCTCGGGGATGTTCTCGTCCACGGCCGCCATGAGCTCGAGCAGCTTGCCGCCCCACTCCTTGTCGCCCTCGAGCGCCTTCAGCGCCGAGACGCGCACGACGGGCAGGTCGTCGCCCGGGTACTCCTGCGAGGACAGCAGCTCGCGAACCTCGAGCTCGACGAGCTCCAGGATCTCCTCGTCGTCGACCATGTCGGACTTGTTGAGCGCCACGACGATGTAGGGCACGCCGACCTGGCGGGCGAGCAGCACGTGCTCACGGGTCTGCGGCATCGGGCCGTCGGTCGCCGCGACCACCAGGATGGCGCCGTCCATCTGCGCCGCACCGGTGATCATGTTCTTGATGTAGTCGGCGTGACCGGGGCAGTCAACGTGCGCGTAGTGACGGTTCTCCGTCTGGTACTCGATGTGGGCGATCGAGATGGTGATACCGCGGGCCTTCTCCTCCGGCGCCTTGTCGATCTCGTCGAACGGCGTGAAGGGGTTCAGGTCCGGGAACGCGTCGTGCAGAACCTTGGAAATCGCCGCGGTCAGCGTCGTCTTCCCGTGGTCGATGTGACCGATGGTCCCGATGTTGACGTGCGGCTTGGTCCGCTCGAACTTCGCCTTCGCCACTGGATTGTCCTCCTGGACTTAGTTCTTGAGTGTTCGCCGTTCGAACGGCGTCCCTGTCAGGGCCGGTGCGTCGCGGGAGCCGGGCTCCCGCGGGCACCGAATGTGCGTTGCTCGGGACTTACTCGCCCGTCGCCTTCGCGATGATCTCCTTCGCCACGTTCACGGGAACCTCGGCGTAGGAGTCGAACTGCATCGAGTAGTTCGCACGTCCCTGGGTCCTGGACCGCAGGTCACCGACGTAGCCGAACATCTCCGACAGCGGCACGAGCGCCTTCACGACGCGCGAGCCACTGCGCTCGTCCATGGACTGGATCTGCCCACGACGAGAGTTAAGGTCACCGATGACGTCGCCCATGTAGTCCTCGGGCGTGGTGACCTCAACGGCCATCATCGGCTCCAGGATTACCGGATCGGCCTTGCGGGCGGCCTCCTTGAGGGCCATCGATCCGGCGATCTTGAACGCCATTTCCGAGGAGTCGACCTCGTGGTAGGCGCCATCCAGCAGGCTGACCTTCAGACCCACCAGCGGGTAGCCGGCGAGCACGCCGTACTGCATGGCGTCCTGAGCACCGGCGTCGACCGACGGGATGTACTCCCGCGGGATGCGACCACCGGATACCTTGTTCGCGAACTCGTACGTCGCACCCTCGTCGGACTGCAGCGGCTCCAGCGCGATGACGACCCGCGCGAACTGACCGGAGCCACCGGTCTGCTTCTTGTGCGTGTACTCGTGCTTGTCCACCTTGCGGCGGATGGACTCGCGGTAGGCCACCTGGGGCTTACCGATGTTGGCCTCGACCTTGAACTCGCGGCGCATCCGGTCGACCAGGATGTCCAGGTGCAGCTCGCCCATGCCGGCGATGATGGTCTGGCCGGTCTCCTCGTCGAGGTTGACCCGGAACGTCGGGTCCTCCTCGGCGAGCTTCTGGATCGCGGTGCCCAGCTTCTCCTGGTCGGCCTTGGTCTTGGGCTCGATCGCCACCTGGATGACCGGCTCGGGGAAGGTCATGGACTCCAGCACGATGGGCGCCTGCGGGTCGCAGAGCGTCTCACCGGTGGTGGTGTCCTTGAGACCGATCACCGCGTAGATGTGGCCGACGCTGGCCTCATCGACCGGGTTCTCCTTGTTGGCGTGCATCTGGAAGATCTTCCCGATGCGCTCCTTGCGGCCCTTGGTCGAGTTGATGACCTGGGTGCCGGAGGCGACCTTGCCCGAGTAGACCCGGATGTAGGTCAGCTTGCCGAAGAACGGGTGCGCGGCGATCTTGAACGCGAGCGCGGCGAACGGCTCCTCGCTGGAGGGCTTGCGGAAGGCCGGGGTCTCCCCGTCCTGCAGCGTGCCCTCGACCGGCGGGAGGTCGCCCGGAGCGGGCAGGTAGTCGATGACCGCGTCGAGCATGGGCTGAACGCCCTTGTTCTTGAACGCGGAACCGCACATCACCGGGAAGCCGGAGCGGTCGACCACGATCTTGCGGATACCGGTCTTGAGCTGCTCGACGGTCAGCTCCTCGCCACCGAGGTAGAGCTCCATGAGCTCGTCGTCGGTCTCGGCGACGGCCTCGACCAGCTTCTCCCGGTACTCGGCGACCACGTCGGCCATGTCGGCCGGGATCTCCTCGACCGTGTAGTCCTCGCCCTTCTGGACCTCACCGCGCCAGGTCAGCGCGCGCATCTCGACCAGGTCGACGAGGCCGATGAAGTCGGACTCGGACCCGATCGGGAGCTGGATGACGACCGGCTTGGCGCCGAGGCGCTCGATGATCGTCTTCACGGTGAAGTAGAAGTCCGCGCCGAGCTTGTCCATCTTGTTGACGAAGCAGACACGCGGCACGTCGTACTTGTCGGCCTGGCGCCAGACCTGCTCCGACTGCGGCTCGACGCCTTCCTTGCCGTCGAACACGGCAACGGCGCCGTCGAGCACACGCAGGTTGCGCTCCACCTCGACGGTGAAGTCCACGTGACCCGGCGTGTCGATGATGTTGATCTGGTGGTTCTTCCAGAAACAGGTCGTCGCGGCGGACGTGATCGTGATGCCGCGCTCCTGCTCCTGCTCCATCCAGTCCATCACGGCGGCGCCGTCGTGCACCTCGCCGATCTTGTAGCTGATCCCGGTGTAGAACAGGATCCGCTCGGTCGTGGTGGTCTTGCCCGCGTCGATGTGGGCCATGATCCCGATGTTGCGGACCTTGGCCAGGTCAGTCAGCACGTCGAGTGCCACGGGTCTCGTCCTCGTTTCGTCTTTGCTTAGGGCGCGGTGGGGCGGGCGTTGGTCTGAGCTGAGAGGGGTCCTGCAGGCAGGCCGTGCGGTGATTCGCTCGACCTGCGAGCAGGCACCTTCTCAGCCCGGCGCCCGGAGGCTCACCAGCGGTAGTGCGCGAAGGCCTTGTTCGACTCGGCCATCTTGTGCGTGTCCTCGCGGCGCTTGACGCTCGCGCCGAGGCCGTTGCTCGCGTCGAGCAGCTCGTTGGCCAGGCGGTCGATCATGGTCTTCTCGCGGCGGGCGCGGGAGTAGCTGACCAGCCAGCGCAGGGCCAGCGTGGTGGAGCGACCGGCCTTGACCTCGATCGGGACCTGGTAGGTGGCGCCACCGACACGACGGCTCTTGACCTCGATGGTCGGCTTCACGTTGTCCAGCGCGCGCTTGAGCGTGACGACCGGGTCGGCCTGGTTCTTCTCCCGGCAGCTCTCAAGGGCGCCGTAGACGATGCGCTCGGCGATGGACCGCTTGCCGTCCACCAGCACCTTGTTCACCAGCTGGGTGACCAGCGGCGACTGGTACACGGGGTCGGCGATGAGCGGCCGCTTCGGGGCGGGGCCCTTGCGAGGCATTAGCTCTTCTCCTTCTTGGCGCCGTAGCGGCTGCGAGCCTGCTTACGGTTCTTGACGCCCTGGGTGTCCAGAGACCCACGGATGATCTTGTAGCGGACGCCGGGGAGGTCCTTCACACGACCGCCACGCACGAGCACCATCGAGTGCTCCTGCAGGTTGTGGCCCTCACCGGGGATGTATGCGGTGACCTCGATGCCGCTGGTCAGCTTCACGCGAGCGACCTTGCGGAGCGCGGAGTTCGGCTTCTTAGGCGTGGTGGTGTAAACGCGGGTGCACACACCGCGCCGCTGCGGACACGCCTTGAGCGCCGCGGTCTTGGTCTTGGTGACCTTGTCCTGGCGGCCCTTGCGGACCAGCTGCTGGATCGTGGGCATGGACCGTCTTTCTGTAGCGTTCGCGTCTTCGGGCACCCAGCCGGGCGCCGCAGGCACTGTGTACTTGGGTTCCTCCGTACCCCGAGGTCGGGCGTGTCGCCCGCTTCTGGGTCCTCCTGGCGACCACGAAAATCCATGGAGCGCCCATCAGAGATGAGAAGGAGTTCCGTGCTCTCGCCTCGGGTCCGGTGCACAGCACCTGCCCAGAGGCAGACGGAGCGGCCCGACGCTAGTCGGGCACGAGCAGCAAAGATACCTTCGCCTGCTCGCCCGGGTCAAAACGGGGGCCTGTTATCCACGCGACGCGACCGGTCAGGCGTGCTGAGCCGGCACCGACGCCGCTGTCCCCAGGGTATCGCGCCAGGTCCGGGCCCCGCGGTCGGGGTGGCCCAACTCCGGAGTGTGACGAGCGCGACGCCGTGGTCCACCCGACCGGTTCGCCCGTTCCCCGCTCCCCCGCACACGCTGAGCGAGACACTCGGTGCGCAGAGCGACAGGGGGAAGGGGACGACGTGACCGAGGAGTTCGACCGCCTGGTCGAGCAGTTCGAGCGCTTCCAGGAGGACACTCGGCGAGCGGAGACCCGGCTCGCCGACTACGGCGGGTTGCAGGAGCGGATCGCGGCGGTGGAGGCGACGGCCCACTCCCCCGGCCGCGAGGTGACCGTGACCGCGGGCCCCGGGGGGTCGGTGAAGAACATCGAGTTCACCGACCGCGCCTTGCAGCAGAGCCCGCAGGCGTTGAGCGCCTCCGTGATGGCGACGCTGCGCACCGCCGTGGCGACCGCCGCGCGGCAGCAGGCCGCCGTGGTCCAGGAGTTCGTCGGCGACGACATCAACGTGCTCGACCAGGTGCTCCAGACGCAGTCGGAAGTGCTTGGCGTGCCAGTGGATCAGCTCACCGCGGACCTCCCGGGCTCAGCGCCGCCGAGGTCGGAGTACCTGCGCGGTCTCTACAACGAGGACGACCTGTGAGCGGCGGGTTCCGGGTCGACCCGGATGCCCTGGTGCGCTGCGGCACCGACATCGAGGGCCTGCGCGGCAAGGCGGACGACGT
This sequence comes from Allokutzneria sp. A3M-2-11 16, assembly GCF_024213555.1. Lineage (GTDB taxonomy): Bacteria > Actinomycetota > Actinomycetes > Mycobacteriales > Pseudonocardiaceae > Allokutzneria. The sequence continues at coordinate 1,294,315 of NZ_JANAVO010000001.1, forward strand.
CCTGACCAAGGCGTCGGAGGGTGACGTCGCGCCGATCTCGTGGGGCCTGCTCGGCCAGATGACGGGCCTGCAGACGAAGTACGACCTCCTCGCGGCCGAGTTCGAACTGTTCGCGCGGATGGCCGCGGACGGGATCACTCACCTGAACGACCGGTTGCGCGCTTCGGCGGCGGCATACCGCGACTCCGACGCGAACACCGGGCACGCGCTCAGCCGGGTGGAGAAGGATCTCTTCGGAGGGGGAAGCTGATCGTGTTCCCCATCGGAAAAGACGTCGAAGCGCTCAACAAAGCACTCCTGCCGGGCTGGGAGAAATACGGTGAGACACTCGGCGAGAATGCTCCTTCGCCGACTGCCGCAGCACTCAAGTTCAAGAAGGAGTACAGTGAGGACGAGCCCAATCACCTCACCCTCATAAGCGAGGCGGGATCGTTCTTCTCATCCCTCCCGTCAACGAGAGGCTCACTGCGGATCGATCCACTGAACTGGCTCATCAGCAACGGCCTCAATTTTCTGATCAATGCGCTCACGCCGATCAAAACGATGATCAACCTCGTCACGGGGAACCCGGACGCGCTCAGTGACGCGGCCAAGAACTTCGCCGAGGCAGGGAAGGGCCTTTCCGAACTGAGCAAGGAAATCCTGCAGACCGCGACCACGGGGTTGCGGGACTGGGAGGGAACCGCCGCGGACAAGGCGAAGGAACGCATCGGCAGGTTCGCGGCGGGCGTGGACAGCGCCGCGGGCAACGCGGGCGGGATCGCCGAGATGCTGCACACCTGCTCGATGGTGGTGAAGGTGGCGGAGGACTTCGTCAAGGGCCTGCTCACCGACCTCGTGGAGTGGCTGATCATCACGTGGGTCGCCGCCGCGGCAACGGCTCCGGTCACCCTCGGCGCTTCCACCGCGGCGGCGGGTGCGGCCTCGACGGCGCGCATCGCGAGCACCACGGCGGAAGCAGGCCGAAAGATCAACGTCCTGACCAGGCTCTTCGCCAAGATCCGCGACCTGCTCGCGAAGCTGCGGCAGCACATCGCCAAGAACCGGAACTCCTCCATGATCGAGAAGTTCATGGCGCCCACCGGCGCGGGCGGGAAGCTGCGCGAGGACGCCGGCCTCGGCGGGAACGCCCGGATCGAGGGCGGTGCGTTCGTCCGGGAACAGGCGGCGGACAAGATCAGCGAGATCGCCAAGAACCGCCTGGCGGACACTGTTGGCCTCGGTTACGACGGGCAGACCAAGAAGTTCGGGTTCGACGAGGTCACCAAGTGGGACGGGACCGAGAAGAAGGACATGGGCAAGGTGGGCAGGAAAGCGCTCGACTATGCGGCGGACGTGAGCAAGGTGGTGGAGTACGGCGAGACCGGAACGTCCTCTCCAAGCGACCAGACCGCGAAGGACCTGGACCTGTGAGCGGCCGGGGAAAATCCTGGTGGAGAGAGCAGCTCAGCGCTCCCCTCGGCACGCTCGGCGGCCTTATGATCATCTTTTCGCTCCTTCCCCTGCTCATGCAGAGGAAGATGGGCGAAAGAAAGTCTTATCAGTGGGACACCGAGTTGAGCCTCCTTGAGCACACTGAGAGAGCCCTCGGGGCCTTCATCACGTTCTTCGGAAGTCCCACCGGGATGCTTGTCGGAATACCGACGGGTACAGCTTTCGTCATAGCCGCGTACTTCATGTCGAAAACCAGCGGGAATTCCACCTCCCAGCGCTGACACGAAGAAGCCCCCGACACTAGAAGTGCCGGGGGCTTCTTACGTGCTAACTAGGGCTTCAGCGGAAGTCGCGGCCGAAGTCGTAGTCGTCCAGCGGGACAGCCGCACCGGTGCCGGTGCCGAAGACGTCCGGCGTGTAGTAGCCGTCGTCGTAGGACGGGATGGCGTAGGCCGCGGCCCGCGCTTCCTCCGTCGGCTGGACCTGGATGTTGCGGTAGCGGTTGATGCCCGTACCGGCCGGGATCAACTTACCAATGATCACGTTCTCCTTCAGGCCGATCAGCTTGTCGCTCTTGCCGTTGATGGCGGCGTCGGTGAGGACTCGCGTGGTCTCCTGGAAGGAGGCCGCCGACAGCCACGACTCGGTGGCCAGCGACGCCTTGGTGATGCCCATCAGCACCGGGCGGCCGGAAGCGGCCTCGCGGCCCTCCGCGACGACGCGGCGGTTCTCCGCCTCGAAGTCGGCGCGCTCGATCAGCGCACCGGGGAGGAACTCCGCGGCACCCGAGTCGATGATCGTCACCCGGCGCAGCATCTGCCGGACGATGACCTCGATGTGCTTGTCGTGGATGGACACGCTCTGCGTCCGGTACACCTTCTGGACCTCGCGGACCAGGTGCAGCTGGGCCTCGCGCGGGCCCATGACGCGCAGCACCTCGTGCGGGTCGACGGCGCCTTCGAGCAACTGCTGGCCGACGGCGACGTGGTCGCCGTCCTGCAGCGGGCGCTCGGAGCCGTCCACCTTGGTCGTGGCGAGCCACTGCCTGCGCGACAGCTTCTCGTAGACGATCTCCTCGGAGCCGTCGTCCGGAGTGATGGTGATCTTCCGGAAGCGGTCGCCCTCCTCGATCTGGACGCGACCGTCGATGTCGGCGATCGGCGCCTTGCCCTTGGGAACGCGGGCCTCGAAGAGCTCGGTGACACGGGGCAGACCGGTGGTGATGTCGTCGCCGGCCACACCGCCCTGGTGGAAGGTACGCATCGTCAGCTGCGTGCCGGGCTCACCGATGGACTGCGCGGCCACGATGCCGACGGCCTCGCCGACGTCCACCAGCAGGCCGGTGGCCATCGAGCGGCCGTAGCAGGTCGCGCAGACACCGACCTTGGACTCGCAGGTCAGGACGCTGCGGACCTTGACCTTCTGCACGCCACCGGCGAACAGCGCGTCGATGGCCGGGTCACCGAGGTCGCCACCCTTGCCGATGAGCAGGTTGCCCTCGGCGTCGGTGATGTCCTCGGAGGCCGCGCGGGCGTAGACGCTGGTCTGCACGTAGCGGTGCTTGACCGGCACGCCGTCCGGGCCGGGCTCGGTCAGCGCCATGACGATGCCGCGCTCGGTGCCGCAGTCGGTCTCGCGCACGATGACGTCCTGCGAGACGTCCACCAGACGACGGGTCAGGTAACCCGAGTCGGCGGTGCGCAGCGCGGTGTCGGCGAGGCCCTTGCGGGCACCGTGGGTGGCGATGAAGTACTCGACCACGGACAGCCCCTCGCGGAAGCTGTTCTTGATCGGCCGAGGGATGTACTCACCCTTCGGGTTCGTCACCAGACCACGCATACCGGCCAGCGAGCGGACCTGGGTCATGTTGCCCGCCGCGCCGGACTTGACGATCACCTTGATCGGGTTGTTGTCCGGGAAGGCGTCTTCCATGATCGCCGCGACCTCGTTGGTCGCGTTGGTCCAGATCTTGACCAGCTCGTTGTTGCGCTCGGCGTGCGAGAGCAGACCGCGCTGGTAGCGCTTCTCGACCTGGGCGGCCTTGTCCTCGTGCTCGTCCAGGATGCCCTGCTTGGCCGCCGGCACGATGACGTCGGCGATCGCGATGGTCACACCGGAGCGGGTGGCCCAGTAGAAACCGGCGTCCTTGAGCCGGTCCAGGGTCTGGGCGACCGTCACCATCGGGTACCGCTCGGCGAGGTCGTTGACGATCTCCGACTGCCGCTTCTTCGGCAGCACCTCGTTGATGAACGGGTAGTCCGACGGCAGCAGCTCGTTGAACAGCACCCGGCCCAGGGTGGTCTCGGCCAGCCACGGCTGACCGGGCTGCCAGCCCTCCGGCTGGACGCCGCGCGGCGGCACCTGGTCGTTGAGCCGGATCTTGATCTGCGCCTGCAGGTCGATCACACCGCGGTCGAAGGCCATGATGGCCTCGGCCGGGGAGGTGAACGCGCGACCCTCGCCCTTGGCGTCCTCCACACCCTTGGTGAGGTGGTAGAGGCCGGTGACCATGTCCAGACGCGGCATCGCCAGCGGCCGCCCGGAGGCGGGCGAGAGGATGTTGTTGCTGGACAGCATCAGGATGCGGGCCTCTGCCTGGGCCTCGGCCGACAGCGGCAGGTGCACCGCCATCTGGTCACCGTCGAAGTCGGCGTTGAACGCCTCGCACACCAGCGGGTGCAGCTGGATCGCCTTGCCCTCGACCAGCTGCGGCTCGAACGCCTGGATGCCCAGGCGGTGCAGCGTCGGAGCACGGTTGAGCAGCACCGGGTGCTCGGTGATGACCTCTTCCAGCACGTCCCACACGGCGGGGCGCGAGCGCTCCACCATCCGCTTGGCGGACTTGATGTTCTGCGCGTGGTTGAGGTCGACCAGCCGCTTCATCACGAAGGGCTTGAACAGCTCCAGCGCCATCTGCTTGGGCAGACCGCACTGGTGCAGCTTCAGCTGCGGGCCGACCACGATGACCGAACGGCCGGAGTAGTCGACGCGCTTGCCGAGCAGGTTCTGGCGGAACCGGCCCTGCTTGCCCTTGAGGAGGTCGGACAGCGACTTCAGCGGGCGGTTGCCGGGCCCGGTGACCGGGCGACCACGGCGGCCGTTGTCGAACAGCGCGTCGACGGCCTCCTGCAGCATCCGCTTCTCGTTGTTGACGATGATCTCGGGCGCGCCGAGGTCGATCAGTCGCTTGAGGCGGTTGTTGCGGTTGATCACGCGGCGGTACAGGTCGTTCAGGTCGGAGGTGGCGAAGCGGCCACCGTCGAGCTGGACCATCGGACGCAGGTCCGGCGGGATGACCGGAACGCAGTCCAGCACCATGCCCTGCGGGTTGTTGCGGGTGGCCTGGAACGCCGCGACGACCTTGAGCCGCTTCAGCGCGCGGAGCTTCTTCTGCCCCTTGCCCGAGCGGATGGTCTCGCGGAGGTTCTCGCCCTCGGCGTCGACGTCGAAGTTGGCCAGCAGCTTCTGGATCGACTCGGCGCCCATGGCACCGGTGAAGTACTCGCCGTAGCGGTCGATCAGCTCGCGGTAGAGCATCTCGTCCGCGATCAGCTGCTGCGGAGCCAGCTTGACGAAGGTGTCCCAGATCTCGTCGAGACGGTCGATCTCGCGCTGCGCCCGGTCGCGGAGCTGGCGCATCTCGCGCTCGCCGCCCTCCTTGACCTTGCGGCGGACGTCGCTCTTGGCGCCCTCCGCCTCCAGCTCGGCGAGGTCGGTCTCCAGCTTCTGGGCGCGGGCCTCGATATCGGCGTCGCGCTTATCCTCGACCCGCTTGCGCTCGACCTGCATCTCGTTCTCGAGCGTGGCCTGGTCGTTGTGGCGCATCTCCGTGTTCACCGTGGTGATCACGTAGGCGGCGAAGTAGATGATCTTCTCGAGGTCCTTGGGAGCCAGGTCGAGCAGGTAGCCCAACCGGCTCGGAACGCCCTTGAAGTACCAGATGTGGGTCACCGGGGCGGCGAGCTCGATGTGGCCCATCCGCTCGCGGCGCACCTTGGCGCGGGTCACCTCGACGCCGCAGCGCTCACAGATGATGCCCTTGAAACGAACTCGCTTGTACTTGCCGCAGTAGCACTCCCAGTCCCGGGTCGGACCGAAGATCTTCTCGCAGAAGAGTCCGTCCTTCTCGGGCTTGAGGGTGCGGTAGTTGATGGTCTCGGGCTTCTTGACCTCGCCGTAGGACCACTGACGGATGTCGTCGGCCGTTGCGAGACCGATGCGGAGCTCGTCGAAGAAGTTGACGTCAAGCACGTCGGCTCTTCTCCCCTTTTACATTCGGGATTAGGGGCGGGTGGCTAAGCCGGGAGCGGGTGGGCGGGAAGCCCTTCCCCGCTCCCGGGCAGCGAGGTCAGTTCATGACGTCGTCGACGGACGGCGACTCGACCCTGGACAGGTTGATTCCGAGGTTCGCGGCTGCGCGCTCGAGGTCCTCGTCATCGGTGTCGCGCATCTCGATGGCGGCACCGTCGCTGGAGAGCACCTCGACGTTCAGGCACAGCGACTGGAGCTCCTTGAGGAGCACCTTGAACGACTCCGGGATACCCGGCTCGGGGATGTTGTCGCCCTTGACGATGGCCTCGTAGACCTTCACGCGGCCGATCACGTCGTCGGACTTGATCGTCAGCAGCTCCTGGAGCGTGTACGCCGCTCCGTAGGCCTGCATCGCCCAGCACTCCATCTCACCGAAGCGCTGGCCACCGAACTGGGCCTTACCGCCGAGCGGCTGCTGGGTGATCATCGAGTACGGACCGGTGGAGCGGGCGTGGATCTTGTCGTCCACCAGGTGCAGCAGCTTGAGGATGTACATGTAACCGATGGCGGTCGGGTACGGGTACGGCTCACCGCTGCGGCCGTCGAAGAGCTGCGCCTTGCCGTCGCCGCCGACCATCCGCTCGCCGTCCCGGTTGGGGCGGGTCGAGGACAGCAGACCGGTGATCTCCTCCTCGCGGGCACCGTCGAACACCGGGGTGGCGGTGTTCGTGCCGGGCTCGACCTGGAGCAGTTCCTCGGGCATGCGCGTTGCCCAGTCCGGATCGCCGTTGATGCTCCAGCCCTGCTGGGCGATCCACCCGAGGTGGATCTCCAGGATCTGGCCGATGTTCATCCGGCGGGGCACACCGTGGGTATTAAGCACCACGTCGACGGGGGTGCCGTCGGCGAGGAACGGCATGTCCTCGACGGGGAGGATCTTGCCGATGACGCCCTTGTTGCCGTGCCGTCCGGCGAGCTTGTCGCCGTCCTGGATCTTGCGCTTCTGCGCCACGTAGACCCGGACCAGCTCGTTCACGCCGGGGGGCAGCTCGTCGTCGTCCTCACGGCTGAACACCCGGATGCCGATGACCTTGCCGGTCTCGCCGTGCGGGACCTTCAGCGAGGTGTCGCGCACCTCGCGGGCCTTCTCGCCGAAGATGGCGCGCAGCAGGCGCTCCTCGGGGGTCAGCTCGGTCTCGCCCTTGGGCGTGACCTTGCCGACGAGGATGTCGCCGTCGCGCACCTCGGCGCCGATCCGGATGATGCCGCGCTCGTCGAGGTCGGCGAGCACGTCCTCGGAGACGTTCGGGATGTCCCGGGTGATCTCCTCGGCACCGAGCTTGGTGTCGCGCGCGTCGATCTCGTGCTCCTCGATGTGGATCGAGGTGAGCACGTCGTCCTGCACGAGGCGCTGCGACAGGATGATCGCGTCCTCGTAGTTGTGGCCTTCCCACGGCATGATCGCGACGAGCAGGTTCTTGCCCAGCGCCATCTCGCCGTTCTGGGTGCACGGGCCGTCCGCGATGACCTGGCCGACCTCGACCCGGTCACCCTCGTTCACGATGGGCTTCTGGTTGATGCAGGTGCCCTGGTTGGAACGGCGGAACTTGTGCAGCCGGTAGGTCTGCCGGGTGCCGTCGTCGGCCATCACCGTGGCGTAGTCGGCGCACAGCTCCTCGACCACACCGGCCTTCTCCGCGACGACCACGTCACCGGCGTCGACCGCGGCGCGCAGCTCCATGCCGGTGCCGACCAGCGGGGACTCGCTGCGCAGCAGCGGCACCGCCTGCCGCTGCATGTTGGCGCCCATCAGCGCGCGGTTGGCGTCGTCGTGCTCGAGGAACGGGATCATCGCGGTGGCGACGGAGACCATCTGCCGCGGCGAGACGTCCATGTAGTCGACGCCCTGCGGGGTGACGAGGTCGACCTCGCCGCCCTTGCGGCGGATGAGGACGCGCTCCTCGGAGAAGTTGCCGTCGGCGTCGAGCACGGCGTTCGCCTGCGCGATGACGTGCCGGTCCTCCTCGTCCGCGGTCAGGTAGTCGATCTGGTCGGTGACCTGACCGTCGGTGACCTTGCGGTACGGCGTCTCGATGAACCCGAACGGGTTGACCCGGCCGAAGGACGCGAGCGAGCCGATCAGGCCGATGTTCGGGCCTTCCGGCGTCTCGATCGGGCACATCCGGCCGTAGTGCGAGGAGTGGACGTCGCGCACCTCGAAGCCCGCGCGCTCACGGGAGAGACCACCGGGACCCAGCGCGGACAGGCGGCGCTTGTGGGTCAAGCCCGCGAGCGGGTTGGTCTGGTCCATGAACTGCGACAGCTGGGAGGTCCCGAAGAACTCCTTGATCGCCGCGACGACCGGGCGGATGTTGATCAGGGTCTGCGGCGTGATCGCCTCGACGTCCTGGGTGGTCATCCGCTCCCGGACCACGCGCTCCATCCTGGACAGACCCACGCGGATCTGGTTCTGGATGAGCTCGCCGACGGTGCGCAGGCGGCGGTTGCCGAAGTGGTCGATGTCGTCGACCTCGACCGGCACCTCGACGGTCGCCTCGCCCTTGCCGACCGACATCTTCACCTCGCCCGCGTGCAGGCGCACGAGGTACTCGATGGTGGTGACGATGTCTTCCTCGGTCAGCACGCCGGTGGTGAACGGCATGTTGGTGCCGATCTTCTTGTTCACCTTGTAGCGGCCGACCTTGGCCAGGTCGTAGCGCTTCTCCTTGAAGAACAGGTTCTCCAGGAGGGTCTGCGCGCTCTCCTTGGTCGGCGGCTCGCCCGGGCGGAGCTTGCGGTAGATGTCCAGCAGGGCCTCGTCCTGGCCCGCGGTGTGGTCCTTCTCCAGCGTCTGCATGAGCGTCTCGCTGAAGCCGAACCGCTCGCGGATGGCCTCGGTGGTCCAGCCGAGCGCCTTGAGCAGCACGGTGACCGGCTGACGGCGCTTGCGGTCGATGCGCACACCGACGGTGTCGCGCTTGTCGACGTCGAACTCCAGCCAGGCACCCCGGCTGGGGATGATCTTGACGCTGTAGACGTCCTTCTCCGTCGTCTTGTCGATCGCGTGATCGAAGTAGACGCCCGGGGAGCGCACGAGCTGGGAGACCACGACCCGCTCGGTGCCGTTGATGACGAAGGTGCCCTTGTCGGTCATCCGCGGGAAGTCACCCATGAACACCGTCTGGCTCTTGATCTCGCCAGTGGTGTGGTTGGTGAACTCCGCGGTGACGAACAAGGGCGCCGCGTAGGTCATGTCCTTGTCCTTGCACTCCTCCACGGAGGCCTTGACCTCGTCAAAGCGCGGGTCGGAGAAGGACAGCGACATCGAGCCGGAGAAGTCCTCGATCGGGGAGATCTCGTTGAGGACCTCCTCAAGACCGCCGACGGGGTTCTCGTCACCAGCGTCGATACGTCGCTGGAACCAGTCATCGGCGCCGATGAGCCACTCGAAAGACTGGGTTTGCAGAGCCAGGAGGTCGGGAACCTCCAGCGGCTCACGAATCTTCGCGAACGAGACCCTCTTGGGCGCTCCAGGGATCCCCGACGTGGAGTTGGTCGCAGTGGCCTTGGTCGCGCGGGAGACTGCCAAGATGCGTCCTTCCAGGGACTGTTGCTAGCTTGAGCTGCGCGAGGCAGCCGATCTAGCACAGTTGTCAAGAGGTGCGGTAGTGCCCTGAGATCCTAAGCCCCGGGGTAGGGCGCGGAGAAAGAGGGCAGCGCAAAGGGGCAGTCTAGCCACGCGAACGGCGACTGTCGAGTGGGACCGGCCAGAAGAACCGCCCACTGCTCACGGACAGAGTGACCTCAACGCGACCATCCGTCAAGGTGCCACGCGTTGATCACTCCCCTGGCGCAAAGCGCTCTCACCAGCCGTAACCGGGGGCAAGCGCGATCACCGGCGAAAACGCACGAAGAGCGGGCCCTCGCCCCCTGGCCAGGAGCATCGGGACAGAGTATGGCGAACGCCACATCGGCATCGCCAACCAGGGGTCTTTACAAATGGCCCAAGTCACGTTTTCCAGCGCCGAACGGTCGGCGGGAGACCGCTCAGCGCAGGTACGTGGTCGGTGGCCAGTCCTCGTCGTCGATCGGCTCCGGTCGCGGGGCTGGACGCGCGGGGCGACGCACGTCCTCGGCACGCACCTCGTCCAGGTACGCCTCGCCGCGAGCGGCGTGCTCTTCCCGTTCCGCCTCCGAGAGCCCTCCGTACCACTGCATGAAGTCGGCTGACCGCGCGCTGACGACCTCTTCATAGGCGGACGACATCATCAGCTTCCGGATGTCGCCGCGGCCGGAAAGCACGTCGGTTGCCAGATCTCTCAGCTCCGGCCCAGCCGCGCCGGTCGCCATCTGCTCCAAGCCCTGCCGGAGCACCTTGGCCAGCGCTGGATCATCTGTGAGTCCACTCAACGGGTCGGACTGCGCCACATCACACCCCCGGGTGCCGATAGTCGCTCACGGGCATCCGCAGCGCGGTGAAAGCGGGATCGTTCACCATGGCCTGCATCACGCCGATCGAACCGTGCACCGCGTTCTGCACGTTCGTGGTCATCCTCGTGATGTCACCCCACAAGCTGATGATCTTGGCGCACTGGAGTGCGCCCAACGCCATGCCCGCGAACACCCCGATGCCAGTCGCGGCGAGGAAGGGGGCGACGCACAGCGTGAGCGCCAGGACAGTGAGGCGGTCGACGATCCCTTTCAGAATGTCCGCGGTGGCCTTGGCGAAGTGCCACACGGTCTCTGCTACGAGCATGTACTCCCGGTGCAGCTTCTCCAGCGCCGTTGCCTGTGATTCAAGTGCCCGGATCGTGTAGTCGAAGTACCCGAAAGCAGCTTCAGCGGCCTTCCCGTCCCAGCGCGCATCGACTGCCTGCAGACCTTGCCGAAGATTGCTCGCCGTTGCCTGGGAGTACTTGCTCAATGCCTGCCAGGCTCCGGCGCAACGCGCATAACCTTCCCAGTTACCGACGAGCAACTTCGTCAGCGCTTCGAGGGGGTTGAATTTGGTGGTCAGCTCGATCGCCTTGTTCATCCATACCGTAGGGCTGACCAGGTCGGTGAAGTCGTTGAAGAGCTGGGCCGGGTCGGTGAACTCGGTTGGCTTGGGAGGCGGCACCAGGTGTCGGGCCGGGTCTTCTCGGTCTCCCCTCGGCGCGGCCGGTCCTGGGAGCGCCGGGCTCACCGGCTGGGAACGAGGGTGCGCTGCGTCGGGATAGGTCGCGTCGAGACGCCTCGCGGTCGCTTCGTCGAGGCGCTGGTACAAGCTCGCTGCCGCACCGAGACCGCCCGCAGCCGCGACTAGCACCTGCTGACCTCGGTCCAGGTTCGCGCGGACTCTGGGCAGAATCGTGCTGTGACCTGACAGAGCTTTCTGGAAGAGCGCAGCCGTCGAAAAGCTCTCACTGGAAATTTCGCAGCGCCGAGGAAAGCACGAATCCACCGGCTCCGGCCTCAATCAGACGTCGGCTGTGGGTTCGATGGTTTTCGGCATTGCCGGAATCGTCATGACCATGCTCGCGCTGTCCGATCCGACCGACGTCGGAAGCACTGTCACCGTCATCGCGATGAGCGCGGTGTGGATCGCCGGTGGCTACTTCGGCGCCCTCGCGCGCTGGAGCGAGTCGGACGAGGACCTTTCGAAGCACTCGGCCATCGCCGGGGTACTCACTCTGTCCGGTATCGCCGTCGGCCTCGTGCTGGACTGGCTGCTCACCTGATCCCGCTCAGCGGAGGACGATGTCGCTGATCCGCCAGCGGCCGTCGACGCGCTCGGTGGTGAGGGTGACCTGGACCGGCACGTCCTCGCGGTAGTCGTCGACCTGGCGCAGCGTGTGGTGGTCGGCGAAGACCAGCACCAGCGCGCGGTCGCCCTCGATCGACTTCACCCCGATCTGGCGAATCGTCGTGGTCAGCACGATCTTGCGCTCCGGCGCGATCTTGCGGATCTCGGCCATGAGGACCTGGTACTGCTCCACCGCCTTGCCGACGAGCACGTCCTTCGCGAGCCGCTCCGACTTGCCCATGTCCGCGTAGTCCAGCGAGAACAGCGACTGGGTTGCCGTGCTGATCTGGCCGGTGACCTCGGTGGTGACGCCGGTGTCGACCAGGGCCCGGTTGTCGACGCCGCTCTCGGCGCGCTCGTTGGCCGTCTGCGTGGCGAACCAGACGGCGAGCGCGGCGAAGAGGACGGCGACGGCGGTCAACAGCGCGGGCAGCTGCCACCAGGGGCGTTCCTGGGCCACTGCCTCCGGTTCGTCCTCTGGTTCCGGCTCGGGCTCAGGGTCGGGTTCGGCCTGCTTCGCGCGGGGCTCGGGTGCCGAGTCGATCACCGGAGGCGCGACGACCTCCTCCTCGACGACCGTGTCCTCGACGAGGGGCTCGGGACGCGGGTCGGGGCGCTTCCTCGTCCCGGCGACCTGCCGCTTGCGCGGGGTGGACGTGGGGCGGGAACGGCGGGGCGGGGTCACGAGGCACCTCCGGCCACCTTGATCGGGGCGAGCGCGTTGAGCTTCCAGCCGGTGTCGGTCTTGGTCAGCTCCGCGAGGAAGCGGAAGCGCAGCGGCTCCGCGGGCTGGCCGTCGAGGCTCACCATGCGCTCGACCACGCTCATCACCGTCGCCTTGCCCGCGCGGGTGTCCAGCGAGGTCACCGCCGCGTCGAGCACCTTGGCGGTGCTGACCTGCTTGAGCTGTTCGAGCTCCTTGCGCGCCCGGTCCTTGTCCGCGACGAAGTCCGCCTGGAGCGCCCCGGTGGACACCTCCTGCCAGCGCGCGATCATCGCGTCGAAGTTGCGGTAGTCGAGGGTGTTGAAGTTGACGATCGCCTGCTGGCCCGCGGTGGAGACCGCTTCGCGCTCCTTGGCGAACTCGACCGACTCATCACCAGAGAGCCACAACCAGCCCACCCCGAACCAGGCGGCGGCCAGCACCGCGGCGGCGGCGAGGCCCGCGGTGGTCCACAGCACCACGCGTGGCGGCTGCTTGTCGTCCATATCGCTCCAGGGTAGGCGGGTGATGCGGCCTCAGCCGGGTAGGCCGAACAGCTGGCCGAGACTGGTCGGGCTGTTCAGCCCGACCGGTTTGAGCAGGTCGAGAAGGCTGCCGGGCTGCTGGACGACCTGCGTCGACGACACCCCTCCGGTCCCGAGGCCCGGCGCGGGCGGCGGGGTCACCGGCCTGCCGCCGTAGGGCGCGTTCTGCGCCCCGCGCACGGTGACCGGGCTGCCGGGGCCCTCCGCGCAGTAAGCCTGCGTGTTGAGCGGGGCGGCCGAGGTGTCCCCGCCGGTGCGCCGCTTGGTCTTCTCGTAGCCCTTCACGCATGCGGGCGGGTCGAAGAAGTTCAGTGCCAGTCCGAAGTGCGCGGTTCCGTCGCCCGGGGCCACGGTGAACGCTCCGCCGACCACCATCGGATACGTCACCAGCAGCTGTTCGATGCCGTTCTTGCGCGGCAGCGCCACGTTGGCCGTGGTGAGGAGGTTCGCGATCGTCTCCGACAGGCCCTGGCCGGATTCCTTGATCAGGCCGCTGACCTGCTGGGCGGCTCCCGGCGCCGCGGTGATCAGATTGCGCAGGTCCGGGTCGGAGGTCTTGAGCTGGTCGGCGATCAGCCGCAGGTCACGGCTGAAGTCGGTGATCGCGGAACCCTTGGCGGCCTGCGTGTCCAGCACGGTGCGGCCGTCGCGCAGCAGCTGCAACGTCTGCGGCAGGTGTCGCACGGCGTCGCCGGTGAACGAACGCGTGGTGTCGATGAGGCGTTGAAGATCCTGCCCGCGCCCGTCGAAGGCGGTGCCGAGCTGGTCGACCACGGTGCGCAGCGAATCGGTCGGAACCGATGACGCGAGGCTGTCGAGGTTGCCCAGCAGCGACTGCACGGGCAGCGGGGTCTTGCTCTGCTCACGGCGGATCACCGAGCCCTCCGCGAGGAACGGTCCCGCTTCGGACTTCGGGCGCAGGTCCACGTACTGCTCGCCGACGGCCGACCGGTTGGTCACGACGGCTTCGACATCGGTGGGGATCGGCGCGGAGGACGAGTCGATGTCCAGCTGCACCTCGACCCCGTCCGCGGTCAACCGCAGCGGTCCGACGCGCCCCACCGCGACACCGCGATAGGTGACCTCGGCGTTGGTGAAGATGCCACCAGCGTCGGCCAGCTCCATCGTCACCACGTAGCCGCGCGGGCCGAAGAGGCGGTCCAGTCCGGCGTACCGGGCGCCCGCGTAGCTGACGCCCACCAGTGCGATGAGCACGAAACCGATGAGCTGGAGCCTTGCCCTGCGGGTCAACATCTAGCGCCCACCCCCGAGGAGTCCGCCGAGCAGGCCACCGAGGGCCCCGCCCGGCTGGGCGGTCTGCCCCGGTAGCTGCAGGGGCAGCCGGGGAAGCGGGTTGCCCTGCTGACCGCCGAGCCCGGGGATCGGCAGCTGGATCAGCGGCTGCCGCGACCGGCCCAGGTTGTCCAGGATGTTGCCGAGGTCGAGGTCGAGCTTGGCGTAGAGGTTGGTGTAGTCGCCCTTGATCCCGGCCACCGCGGCGTCCGGGAAGGGGAAGGTCAGCAGCAGCTCGAAGGACTTCGGCAGGTCCGTGCCCGCCTCCGCCAGCTTCTTCAGCGTCGGCGTGAGCGCCTTCAGGTCGGCGATCAGGTCGTCCCTGCTGCGTTTGACCACGTCGGTGGCGACCCCGGAGAGCTTGTCCAGCCCCTTGAGCATCCCCACCAGCTGTTCGCGCTGGTCGGCGAGGACCTTGATGCCCGGCGACAGGTCCTTGAGCGCGGTCTCGATGTTGCCGCGCTGCCCGGCCAGCGTGGACGACAGGCGGTTCACACCGTCCAGCGCCCTGGTGATCTCGTTGCGGTGCCCGTCGAGGCCCTTCACCAGCGTGTTCACATTGCCCAGCAGGGAGCGCAGCTGCGGCTCGTTGCCGGACATCGCGGCGTTGAGCTCCTTGGTGATGTCCTGGAGCTTCGCCACCCCGCCGCCGTTGAGCAGCATCGACAGCGCGCCGAAGACCTCTTCGACCTCGGGGTTGCGGTTGGTCCGCTCGATCGGGATCTGCGCGCCGTTGACCAACCTCCCGGTCTCGCGGCCCTTGGGCGGCGCGGCCAGTTCGACGAACTTCTCGCCCAGCAGGCTGGACTGGCGCAGGCGGGCATCGGCGTTTCCCGGCAGCACCACATCGCCGTTGACCGACACCGTGACCAGCGCGGTCCAGCCGTCCGGGGCGAGCTCGACGCCCTCCACCCGGCCGACCGGAACGTCGTTGACCTTCACCGCGGCCTGCGGGACCAGGTCGAGGACATCCCGGAACTGGACTTTCACCTGGTACGGGCGGTCACCGAGGTCCGCGCCGCCGGGGAGCGGCACGTCGTAGAGCCCGCCGAACCCACAGCCGCCGAGGCTCAGCAGCGCGGCGATGACGAGCGCGATCCGGCGCTTCATCGGCCACCTCCGGCAGGAGGCTGCGCAGGGGTCGCCGGAGTGCCGCCGCGGGCGGACGGGGACAGCAACGGCACGGGCAGCGTGGGCGCGCGGCCCTGCTGGAGCGCCTGGATCACCTCGGCGACGCTGGGCAGCTTCACCGCGCCGTTCACCACCGGTGCGAGCTTGTCGCAGGTGTCGGCGAGCAACTGCGGGAGCTGCTTCGGCGTGGTCTGCCGGACCAGCTTGCAGATCAGCACGATCGGCGGCTCGGTCAGCTCGTTGAGGTGGGCGCGCGTGTCCAGCGTTCCCGACGACCCGTTGTAGGCGTTCTGCAGGTTGCCAAGGGCGAGCGGGCCGACGTCGAGCACCTCGGCGAGCGCGGCGCGCTGGTCGACGAGGACCCTGGTGATCCCGCCCAGTTTGTCCACATTGGACTTGAGCTTGTCCCGGTTGTCCTTGATGAACCCGTCGACGGCGGTCAGCGCCAGCGCCAGTTCCCGCAGCGACGCACCGAGGTTCTGCCGTTCCTCGGCGAGGAACTTGCCGACGTCGGCGACCTGGTCGGTGAACCGCCGCACCTGCCCGTCGTTGCGGGCCAGCATGGAGGTGAACTTCTGCAGCCCGTCCACGGTGCCGAACAGGTCCTCGCGCGAGCCGGAGAGCGTTTCCGTTGCGGCACCGAGGTTTCTGATGGTGTCGCCGAGCTTCTTCCCGTTGCCGTCGAGGTTCTTGGCCGCGGTGTCCAGCAGGTCCGAGAGCGCCCCGTTCGCGTTGGCGCCCTTGGGTCCCAACGCCGTGGTGAGCTTGTCCAGGCTGGCGTAGACGTCGTCCAGCTCGACGGGCGTCGCGGTGCGCTCGCGCGGGATCACCGCTCCGTCAGCCAGCTTGTCGCCGCCGGTGTAGGCGGGCGCGAGCTGGAGGTAGCGGTCGCTGACCACGGCCGGGTTCACGACGAGCGCCTGCGCGGTCGCCGGGATGTCGACGTCGTCGTCGACCCGGAAGTCGACCTTCACCACCCGGCCCAGCGGCTCGACCTTCTCGACCTGGCCGACGCGGACGCCGAGCACGCGGACGTCGCCGCCCGGATAGACACCGACACCGGCGGAGAAGTACGCGGTGACGCGTTTCCCCGGTGTACCAAGGAAAACGAACCAGATGCCCGCGGTGATGACCAGTGCGACGACGCAGAGGAAGGCGACCGGCCTGGCGAGATCGCGGCTCCGCGCGGAAGTGCTCATGGGCGGCACCCCTCCGGGTTGATCGGGCCGATCGACGGCGGCAGCAGCCCGCAGATGTAGGTGTCGAACCAGCGCCCGTTGCCGAGGGTGTTGGCGAAGACGCGGACGAACGGCGCCATCAGCTGGATGCTCTTGCTGAGGCTCTCCTGGTTGCGGTTGAGCATCGTGGTGACCCGCTCCAGCTGCTCCAGCGCGGGCCGCAGCTGGGCCTTGTTGTCCACCACCAGACCCTGGAGCTCCTTGGACAGCTTCTGCGTCCCGGTCAACAGGTTCCTGATGGCGTCACGCCGTTTGCGGATCTCTTCCAGCAGTTTGTTGCCGTCGCCGAGCAGCTTCTCGAACTCGGCGTTGCGATCGGAGACGGTCTTGCTGAGCTGGTTGGTGTTGCGCAGCAGGGTGGCCAGCTGCTGATCCCGCGTGGAGATCGTCTTCGACAGCGCGGACAACCCGTCCAGCGCGCCCCTGACCTCGCCCGGGGTGTCGCGGAAGGTGTCGGAGATGACCCGGAAGCTCTTGGCGAGCTGGTCGGTGTCGATCTCGGTGAGCGTGGTGGCCAGCCCGGTGAACGCCTCGGTCACGTCGTAGGGGGCGATGGTGCGCTCGCGCGGGATCGCCTGGCTCGGCCGCAGTTCCCGCTCCCCCTGCGGGTCGAGCGAGAGGAACTTCTGGCCCAGCAACGTCTTGATCTTGATGGCGGCCGAGGTGCGGTCGCCGACCCAGGCGTCGCCGACCCGGAAGGACACCAGCACGTGGTCGCCCTCCAGTTCGACGCCGGTGACCTTGCCGACCTTCACCCCGGCGACGCGCACCTCGTCGCCGTCGCGCAGCCCCCCGGCCTCGGAGAAGTGCGCGCGGTAGGAGGTGCCGCCGCCGATGATCGGCAGGTCCTCGGCGAAGAACGCGGCCAGCAGGCCGAGCAGCAGCACCACCAGCCCGGAGGCGCCGACGGCGACGGGGTTGCGCTCGCGGAACGGCTTCACCGGCGACACCTCGGCTGCGTCGGCGGCAGGACCGGCACGCCGACCTTGCCGACCACGGGCAGCGCGACCTCACCGGAAGCCCCGCACAGGAAGAAGTTGAACCACGAGCCGTAGGTCGCGGTGCGGGCGATCGTCTCCAGCTTGTTCGGCATCCGCTGGAGCACGCCCTCGACGATGTCGTTGCTGTCGGCGAGGTTCTTGGACACCTTGCCGAGCTCGGCGATGTCGTTGCGCAGCGGCGCCCGCGCGTCGGTCAGCAGTCCCGCCGTGGTGCCGGTGAGATCGGCGAGCGCGCTGACCGCCTCGCCGATCGGTTCCCGGTCCTTGGCGAGCCCGGACACCAACTGCTGCAAGGAGATCACGAGCCCGGACAGCTGCGCGTCGCGCTGGTTGACGGTGCCGAGCACGGTGTTGAGGTTGCCGATGACCTCGCCGATCACCTTGTCCTTGCTCGCGATCGTCGAGGTCAGCGATGCCGTGTGGGCCAACAGGCTCTGCACCGTGCCGCCCTCGCCCTGGAGCACCTGGACGATCTCGTAGGACAGCTTGTTCACATCGGCCGGGTTGAGCGCCTGGAACAGCGGCTTGAACCCGTTGAACAGCGAGGTCAGGTCCAGCGCGGGCCGCGTGCGCTCCAGCGGGATCGTCGCGCCCGCCGCCAAGTCCCCGGCACCGCCCGCACCGCGCTCCAACGCGATGTAGCGCTGGCCGACCAGGTTGCGGTACTTGATCGTCGCGGTGACCGACTCGGGCAGCTTCTTGCCCGCGGTGACGGAGAAGCGCACCTCGGCGAGCCTGCGGTCCACGACGCTCACGCCGCGCACCTCCCCGACCCGGACCCCGGCGATGCGCACGTCGTCGCCCTCGTTGACCGAGGTGGCGTCGACGAACCTGGCGCTGTACTCCGTGGCTCCGCGCAGGTCCACGTTGGCGATCGTGACGGCCAGCAACCCGGTCGCGAGCACGGTGACCGTGGCGAAGATGATCAACTTCGTCAGCGGTCCGGCGAGTCCCCTCACTTCAGCGTCACCTCCGCCCCTCGGAACATCGGTCCGAGCAGGATGCTGCCCCACCCTGGCACCTGCTGCGGCGCGCGACCCATCGACGGGGCCAGCAGAGCGGAGAGGTAGCGCTGCTCCGCCGGGGAGTTCGCCAGCCCCAGCTCCTGCCCCCGGGGCGCCGAGGTCGCGGAGGCCGGGATGACGTTGCCGTTCTCGTCGATCTCACCGGTGGGCAGCAGCCCGTCACTGGCGTTGCGCGGCGGCGTCGGCGGCTTCGACCCGTCCTTCACCGGCCCCTCCGGTGGGTACTGCGGGAACGGTTCCGGCCGCGGCTGGATGTCGTAGCAACGCGGTCCCCGCTTGTCGGCGTACTCCGGCTCGTCCTGGTTGGGCACGTACTTCCCGCGGTTGGCGGTGATCTCCAGGGTGATGTGCAGGCCGGGCTCGTCGGTGCCCTGGCCGAACGCCTTGCTCAGCCGCGGCTGCAGCTCGGCGAGGCTCTTGAGCAGGCAGGGGTACTCCGGCGCGTACTTGCCGAGCAGCTCCAGCAACGGCCTGCTGGACTTCGCGAGGCCGATGATGTTGTTGCGGTTGGCCGAGAGGAAGCCGCCGAGATCCGCCGACGCCGCGTCGACCGTGCTGTAGAGCGTCCGCAGGTTGGCGCGCTGTTCCACCAGGGTCTTGCTGGTGACCGTGAGATCGGCCAGCGCCTGCAACAGATCCGGCGCGGCCTTGTCGTAGACCGCGCTGACGTCGGCGAGCTTGCTGATGTCCGCCTTGAGATCCGGCAGCGCCGGGTTCAGCTGCCGCACCAGGTCGTTGAGCTCCACAAGGGACTCGCCGAGCGGTTTTCCCCTGCCCTGCAAGGCAGTCGACAGCGATCCGAGCGTGCTCGCGAGCTTCTGCGGCTGCACAGCCTGCAACACGGGCATGAGGTTGGACAGCACCCGCTCCAGCTCCACGGCCGAGCTCGACGTGTCCTGCGCGATCACGTCCCCGGCCGCGAGATGCTCGCCGTTCGGCCGCTGCGGCGGCACCAAAGCGACGTAGCGCTCGCCGAACAGCGTCTTCGGCAGCAGGCGCGCGGTGACGCCACGGGGAATGATGTCGACCTTGTCGCGGTGCAGAGCCAACTCCAGCTCCGCGCCGTCGCCCCGGCTCGTGACCCGGCGAACCTCTCCGACGAGGACACCGTGCACCTTCACGTCGGACTCGGTGAGCAGCTGGTTGCCCGCCCGGTCCGTGCGCAGTGACACGACGACGTCCGAGCTGAACGCGTTGCGGTAGATCGCCACGGTCACGGTCAGGAACAGCGCGATGATCGCCAGCAGGGCCACTCCGAGCAGCCGCTGGCGCACCTTCGACAGTGAGGCCCTCATCCGACGATCCTCACCGTCGTGGTCGTACCCCAGATCGCCAGGCTGAGGAAGAAGTCCAGCAGCGCGGTGGTGACGATCGCCGTCCGCACCGCCCGGCCGACCGCGACGCCGACGCCCGCGGGGCCACCGGAGGCGCGGTAGCCGTAGTAGCAGTGGGTCATGATGATCACCACGCTGAAGACCAGGACCTTCAGGAACGACCACAGCACGTCTTCCGGTGGCAGGAAGAGGTTGAAGTAGTGGTCGTAGGTGCCCGCCGACTGGCCGTAGAAGTTCACCGTGACCGTCCGCGCGGCCACGTACGAGGTGAGCAGGCCGATCACGTAGAGCGGGATCACCGCGACGAAGCCCGCGATGATCCGCGTGGTGACCAGGTACGGCAGGCTCGGGATGCCCATGACCTCCAAGGCGTCGATCTCCTCGGAGATCCGCATCGCGCCGAGCTGCGCGGTGAACCCGGACCCGACCGTTGCCGACAGCGCCAGTCCCGCGACCAGCGGGGCGATCTCGCGGGTGTTGAAGTAGGCCGAGATGAACCCGGCGAAGGCCGAGGTGCCGATCTGGTTCAGCGCCGCGTAGCCCTGGAGCCCGACCACGGTCCCGGTGAACAGGGTCAGCCCGATCATCACGCCGATGGTGCCGCCGATGACCGCGAGCGCCCCGCTGCCGAAGCTCACCTCGGCCAGCAGCCGCAGCGTCTCCCTGGTGTAGCGGCGCAGCGCCCTCGGCACCCACGCCAGCGCGCGCAGGTAGAACCACATCTGGTCGCCGAGCTGGTCCAGCATGGCCAGCGGCCGGTTGGCGGCCCGTTTCGCGCGGTCGGAGATGGTCACGTCACATCCCCTTCGCCGGAACGAGTTGCAGGTACAGCGTGGTCAGCACGAAGTTCACGAAGAACAGCAGCAGGAACGTGATCACCACGGCCTGGTTCACCGCGTCGCCGACGCCCTTGGGGCCGCCCTTCGGGTTGAGGCCGCGATGGGCCGCGACGATGCCCGCGATGAAGCCGAACACCACCGCCTTGATCTCGCTGATCCACAGGTCCGGCAGCTGGGCGAGCGCGGAGAAGCTCGCCAGGTAGGCGCCGGGCGTGCCGTCCTGCAAGATCACGTTGAAGAAGTAGCCGCCGAGCACGCCGACCACGCTGACCATGCCGTTGAGCAGCAACGCGATCAGCATCGCGGCCAGCACCCTCGGCACGACCAGGCGCTGGATCGGTGAGACGCCGAGGACCTCCATGGCGTCGATCTCGTCGCGGATCTTGCGCGAGCCCAGGTCCGCGCAGATCGCCGACCCGCCAGCGCCCGCGATCAGCAGCGCGGTCACGATCGGGCTGGCCTGCTGGATCACCGCGAGCACGCTGGCCGCGCCGGTGAAGGACTGCGCGCCGAGCTGCTTGGTCAGCGACCCGAGCTGGAGCGCGATCACCGCGCCGAACGGGATGGCCACCAGCGCGGTCGGCAGGATCGTGACGCTGGCGATGAACCAGCACTGCTGGATGAACTCGCGCACCTGGAACGGCCGCCTGAACACGGCCCTGGTGGTGTCCAGGCCCAGCGCGAACATCCGGCCGGTCTCCCGCAGCGCCCCGGCTCCGGGGAAGGACGGGTTCGCCTGGGTCACGTCCGCTCACCCCGCTCCCAGCCGATGTCCCGCGGCGCGTTGCGCGGGTACGGCGTCGGCCGCGAGTCGAACGAGGTCGGCAGCGCCATCGGCCGCGTCTGCTCCTGGGGCGCGGTCGTGGCGTAGAGGCCGAACCGCGCGCGCTCCTCGTCGGTCAGGCTGGCGATGATCGCCTCGCGCGCGACCGGCGGCAGCGTGTGCAGGACACCCATCACCCGCTGCTTCCTGCGGTCCGCGGCGCGGCGCACCGGCAACCCCGGCGACGGCTGGATCTGCGGCACGATGCCGGTTCCCCCGCCGCCCTTCGGCCCGCCGAGCACGTCGGCCCCGCGGTTGGCCCGCAGCTCGGCGAGCTCGGCGGCGGCCTGCGCGGCGTCCTTCTCCTCGCTCATCCCGATCGGCCCCTGCCTGCGGCCGTTGAGGAACTGCTCGACGACGGGCTCCGTCGAGGTCAGCAGCACCTCGCGCGGCCCGAACATGACCAGCTCGCGGCGGAACAGCATGCCGATGTTGTCCGGCACGGTGCGCGCGGTGCCGATGTCGTGGGTGACGATCAGGAAGGTGGCGTCGATCTGCGCGTTCAGGTCGACGATCAGCTGGTTGAGGTAGGCAACGCGCACCGGGTCGAGGCCGGAGTCCGGCTCGTCGAACAGGATGATCTCCGGGTCCAGCACCAGGGCGCGGGCCAGGCCGGCGCGCTTGCGCATGCCGCCGGAGATCTCACCGGGCAGCTTCTTCTCGGCCCCGATGAGGCCGACCATCTCCATCTTCTCCAGCACGATCCGCCGGACCTCGGCCTCGGTCTTGCGGGTGTGCTCGCGCAGCGGGAAGGCGATGTTGTCGAAGAGGTCCATCGAGCCGAACAGGGCGCCGTCCTGGAACAGCACGCCGAAGAGCTTGCGGGTCTCGTAGAGCTTGTGCTCGGAACAGCGGCAGATGTCGACGCCGTTGATCACGACCTTGCCGCGCTCGGGGCGGAGCAGGCCGACCAAGGACTTCAGGAACACCGACTTCCCGGTGCCCGACGGCCCCAGCAGAACGCTGATCTCCCCGGGCGGGAGGTTCAGCGTGACGTCCTGCCAGATGGTCTGTTTCCCGAAGGACTTGGACAGGCCCTCGACGACCACCTCGACGCCCATCGCACCTCCTGCTCGCCACCGCCGCCCCGGTGAGGGGAGACATGAAAGCAGACGCCGAGGCGATCGGCGTCACACTCGAACAACGAGCCTGTACGGCGGAAGTTACTGCCCAGTTCGCCAGGTGGTCACGGCTGGATAACGGGCCGGGCATGACAGTGGGGCAGGTCCTGCGAACAGGACCTGCCCCACTGTGTCAGTTCTCATCCGCGGCTCACGCCGCGAAGATCACTTGATGGAGACGGCGGCGCCGGCGGCGACCAGCTTCTCCTTGGCGGCCTCGGCGGCCTCCTTGTTGACGCCCTCGAGGATGGCCTTCGGCGCGCCCTCGACCAGCTCCTTGGCCTCCTTGAGGCCCAGGCCGGTGACGACCTCGCGGACGACCTTGATGACCTGGATCTTCTTGTCGCCCGCGGAGTCGAGGACGACGTTGAACTCGGTCTGCTCCTCGGCGGCCTCGGCGACGGCGCCGGGGGCGGCGGCGGCAACGGCGACCGGCGCGGCGGCGGTGACCTCGAACTTGTCCTCGAACGCCTTCACGAACTCGGAGAGCTCGAGCAGGGTCATCTCACCGAAAACGTCCAACAGCTCGTCGGTGCTGAGCTTCGCCATGGTGGCGGTTTCCTTTCCTTACGTGCGCCGTTGGTGTTGCTACGCGCGGGCGCGGAATGTGGGGGTAGGTCAGCTCTCGTCCGCAGGCGCGGCGTCGCCGGCGGCGGCGCGCTTGTCCTGCAGGGCGGCTGCCAGGCGGGCCACCTGCGAGGCCGGGGCGGCGAACAGCCCGGCGGCCTTGGTGAGGTTGCCCTTCATCGCGCCCGCCAGCTTGGCGAGCAGGACCTCACGGGAGTCGAGGTCCGCGATCTGGTTGACCTCGTCGACGGACAAGGGACGGCCATCCATGTAGCCGCCCTTGATGACAAGGGCCTTGTTGTCCTTCGCGAAGGTACGAAGCGCCTTCGCGGCGTCCACCGGCTCACCCTTGACGAAGGCGATCGCGGTGGGGCCGACCAGAAGGTCCTCGAGCCCGTCGAAGCCCGCCTCCGAGGCGGCGCGCTTGACGAGGGTGTTCTTCGCGACGGTGTACGCCACGCCGTCGCCGAGGGCGCGCCGCAGCTCGGTGAGCTGCGCCATGGAAAGCCCTCGGTACTCGGTGACGACCGCAGCCGAGCTGCCACGGAACCTGTCCGCGATCTCGGCGACGGCCTCAACCTTTCCAGGCTTCGCCATGGTCGCCTCCTCTCTGCTTCTTCGTCTCAATCCACAGCGAAGAGCGCGGACCGGGGGGTCCACGCCGGAGCAGGCTGGGAGAAACGAAGAAGCCCCGGCGCAAGGGCACGGGGCTAGCAGATCCGACACGCGCGAGCGCGTCGCAAATCGCCTCGTCCTCCTGCGCGGGCGCCCTCCCGGGCCTTAGTCCTCACCCGCCCGGGGGCAGGAAAGAAAACCAGCGGTCTTCGGTGGAACACGGCAAGCCTACGTCAAGCCCCCGCACGCACCCAAATCGGGGTCTCCCGCCCCGTCGGCTACCGGCAGGTGCCCCGCTGCGGGCACGATGGACGGCAACAGGAGGTGACCGTGTCGCAACCGAGCCAGAAGCCCTTCGAGATCAACGCGAAGGTCAAGACCACCGCGATCAAGGCGGGCAAGTACGTAGGGCTCAAACTGCTCAAGTGGGGCGCCCTGCTGCTCGTGCTGGCCATCGCCTGGTGGTACTTCTTCGGCAGCAGCGGCGGCAACAGCGGGAGCGGGACCAAGTCGAACACCCCGGTCCTTCAAGACTCGCCCTCAGGCACAGTCCGAGCCGTGTACAACTACGCCTCCGCGGGGGTCAGTGACAAGGCCTGCATGTTCTTCAGCGTGGAGGGCGCCGAGCAGTTCGCGAGGAACATGAACGCCGTCAACTGCCTGCAAGCGATGGATGACGTGACCAAGCAGGTGCAAGACCCCATCTCGTACTCCGGCCCGACGATTCCCAAGCAAGCGGTGCTCACCAGCGGATCGAAGTCCGAGATCAGTTCATGCGCCATGGCGATCGCCGGCGGCCCGAAACTGGGCGCGTTCCTCATGCAGCGGCAGCCCGACGGGGGCTGGCAGATCACCGGGCACGAGTCCGAACCCGCGGACTGCATCACCGGCTGATCCCGTCCCGGCTGGATCAAGCGCGGACAGCGAAAAGGCGGTCACCCCCGAGGGGATGACCGCCTTTTCGGCGTCAGTGCGCGACTGTCAGGCGGACGCCTCGTCCGAGAGCAGCGAGCGGGTGCGGTTCGGGTCGACCGGGATGCCGGGGCCCGTGGTGGTGCTGACGGTGACCTTCTTGATGTAGCGGCCCTTGGCGGCGGACGGCTTGGCCCGCAGGATCTCGTCGAGGGCGGCGGCGTAGTTCTCCACCAGCTTCTCGGTGTCGAACGAGGACTTGCCGATCACCAGGTGCAGGTTGGCCTGCTTGTCGACGCGGAAGTTGATCTTTCCGCCCTTGATCTCGTTGACGGCCTTGGTCACGTCCGGGGTGACGGTGCCGGTCTTCGGGTTCGGCATCAGGCCGCGCGGGCCGAGCACGCGGGCGATGCGGCCGACCTTGGCCATCTGGTCCGGGGTGGCGATGGCGGCGTCGAAGTCCAGCCAGCCGCCCTGGATGCGGGCGATCAGCTCGTCCGACCCGACGGCGTCGGCACCGGCGGCCTCGGCCTCGGCGGCCTTGTCGCCGACCGCGAAGACGATGACGCGGGCGGTCTTGCCGGTGCCGTGCGGCAGGTTCACGGTGCCGCGGACCATCTGGTCGGCCTTGCGCGGGTCGACACCGAGGCGCATGGCGACCTCGACGGTGGCGTCCTGCTTGGTGGAGGAGGTCTCCTTGGCCAGGGAGACGGCCTGCAGCGGCGAGTACAGCCGTTCCCGGTCGATCTTCGCCGACGCCTCGCGGTAAGCCTTGCTGCGCTTCATGTTCTGTCCTCAGTTCTGGATCAGTAGTGGTACGAGCCGCGCTGGCTCTCCCACGCTTGCGGTGTTGCCGCCCGGGAAACCCCGGGTCAGATCTTGGAGACCTGGGTGAAGGAGAGCTCGACCGGGGTCTCCCGGCCGAAGATCGACACCAGGACTTTGAGCTTCTGCGCGTCCGGGCTGACCTCGCTGATGGTGGCGGGCAGCGTCGCGAACGGGCCGTCCATGACGGTGACGGACTCGCCGACCTCGAAGTCCACCTCGATGGTGGGCTTGGCCACGCTGGCGGCGGCCTTCTTGCCCGGCTCCGCGGCGGCCTTGTCCTTCTCCACCTGCGGGGCGAGGAACTTGAAGACCTCGTCCAGGGTCAGCGGAGAGGGCTTGGAGGTGGCGCCCACGAACCCGGTGACACCCGGGGTGTTGCGCACCGCGCTCCACGAGGCGTCGTTGAGTTCCATCCGGACCAGGATGTAGCCGGGCAGCACCTTGCGCTGCACCTGCTTGCGCTGGCCGTTCTTGATCTCGGTGACCTCCTCGGTCGGCACCTCGACCTGGAAGATGAAGTCCTCCATGTCGAGGGTCCCGATCCGGGTCTCGAGGTTCGCCTTGACCTTGTTCTCGTAGCCGGCGTAGGAGTGCACGACGTACCAGTCGCCGGGCGCGTGCCGCAGGGCCTCGCGCAGCTCGGCGACGGGGTCCGCGATGGGCTCGTCGATGTCGGCTGCCGAATCGTCGGTGTCCGCGGTGTCCGTGTCGCCGACGGAGTCGCCCTCGGAGTCGTCGCCAACCGGTTCGACGTGCTCGGAGTCACCGTCGCTGCTCGCGGCGTGCACCTGCTCGTCGGACAGGTCGGCCAGCTCCTGGCCGCCGTCGGTGGAGGTCACAGTCGGTCTCGCTTCCTCTCGTACGTCGCGGGTCCGACCGAAGGGGGTCCGACCGGCCGGCCCGGGTTCCGGGCCGGGGCGACGACATGGTCTCGTACACGCCTCGCCCGCACTGGGTTACCTGTGCAGGTTCCCCGCAGTCCCCGCGGTGCGCCACCTGAGCGCGCCGCGCGTCCGGCGACCGGAAGAAACCGGCCCTAGCCGAACAGCCAGAGCACGCCCTGGGCGAGGGCCACGTCCAAGCCCGCGACCAGCCCCACCATGAAGGCGACGAAGACCAGCACCACGGCGGTGTAGGTCACCAGCTGCTTGCGGGTCGGCCAGATGACCTTGCGGAGTTCTGCGACGACCTCGCGGAGGAACCGGCCGAAGCGCTTGAAGGGGTTGCCGCCCTTCTTCTGCTCCTGGCGGTCGCGGGAGGGAGTCGGCTTGCCCTTGGCATCGCCGGTGGAGCTGCCCTCGGCCCGCTTGGCCGCACGACGCGAGGCCGGACGCGCGGAACCGCGGCGCTCACGCCGCGCCGCAGCGGTAACCGGACGGGAAGTGTCGTCAGACCCTTCCGACCGTTCCTGCTCGCTGCGCTCACTCACGCGAACTCCTCGCTTTGCTGACCGACTGCGTCGACGCAGGGGCGACAGGACTTGAACCTGCAACCTGCGGTTTTGGAGACCGCTGCTCTGCCAATTGAGCTACGCCCCTTCGCGGTCGCCCGGAAGATCTCGACCACGTTGGCGAAGCGTACTGCACCGTCCCGCGTGGTTCGCGAGCAGGTGTCGAGAACGCTTCAACGCGTCGAGTCTAGGACACACGGGGCCCGGGACTCCAACCGGTTGCCCTCCCATGAGGTGGGCGGCGTGAAATCCGCTCACCGAGGCGTGCCACGATTCCCCCATGGCTGCCTCCGACGCACCTACCGTCACCAGCGACTCCGTCTCCCCCGCCGCCCGACGCCGCGTGTCCGCCCGAGTGGGCGGGATCGCCGAGTCGGCCACCCTCGCCGTGGACGCCAAGGCCAAGGCGCTCAAGGCTGCAGGCCGCCCCGTGATCGGCTTCGGCGCCGGTGAGCCCGACTTCCCGACGCCCGCCCCGATCGTCGAGGCCGCGACCGCGGCGTGCGCCGAGGCGCGCAACCACCGCTACACCCCGGCCGCCGGCCTTCCCGAGCTGCGCGAGGCCGTCGCGGCGAAGACCGCCAGGGACACCGGCTACCAGGTCAAGCCCAGCCAGGTCCTGATCACCAACGGTGGCAAGCAGGCCGTCTACCAGGCCTTCGCCACGATCGTCGACCCGGGCGACGAGGTGCTGCTGCCCGCTCCGTACTGGACCACCTACCCGGAGGCGATCGGCCTCGCGGGCGGTGTCCCGGTCGAGGTCCAGTCCGACGAGACCACCGGCTACCTGGTGACCGTCGAGCAGCTGGAGGCGGCGCGCACGCCGAAGACCAAGGTGCTGCTGTTCTGCTCGCCGTCGAACCCGACCGGCGCGGTCTACTCCCGCGAGCAGGTCGAGGCGATCGGCCGCTGGGCGGTCGAGCACGGCATCTGGGTGATCACCGACGAGATCTACGAGCACCTGACCTACGACGGCGCCGAGGCGGTGTCCCTGCCGGTCGTGGTGCCCGAGCTGGCCGACACCTGCATCGTGGTCAACGGCGTCGCCAAGACCTACGCGATGACCGGCTGGCGGGTCGGCTGGCTGATCGGCCCGGCCGACGTGATCAAGGCGGCGTCGAACTACCAGTCGCACCTGACCTCCAACGTCTGCAACGTGGCCCAGCGGGCGGCGCTCGCCGCGGTCTCGGGTTCGCTGGACGCGGTCGCGGACATGCGCGCGGCCTTCGACCGGCGCAGGCAGACCATCGTGAAGATGCTCTCCGAGATCCCGGGTGTGAACTGCCCGACGCCGCAGGGCGCGTTCTACGTCTACCCCTCGGTGAAGGGCTTGCTGGGCAAGGAGATCCGGGGCGTGCGGGCGAACACCAGCGTGGAGCTGGCCGCGCTCGTGCTGGAGCACGCCGAGGTCGCGGTCGTGCCCGGTGAGGCGTTCGGCACCCCCGGCTACTTCCGGCTGTCCTACGCGCTCGGCGACGAGGACCTGGTGACCGGGGTGACGCGGATGGCGGAGCTGCTCCGCGAGGCCAAGTAGCCGCTCAGAACACCGAAAGGCCGTTCCGTCCCGTGGAGGGACCGGAACGGCCTTTCGCGTGTCTGCGGCCGGATCAGGCCAGTCGGACGATGGCGTAGCAGCGACCGAAGATCAGCTGCCCCTCGCACTTGGCGTAGACGTCCACCCGCGCGGTGCCGTCGTCGTTGACCAGGCCGACCTTGGCGGTGACGTCGATCGTGGTGCCCGCCTCGTCGTCGGGCACGACCACCGGGCGGCCGAACCGGGCCTGGTAGTCGACGACCGCGGCCGGGTCGCCGACCCAGTCGGTGACGATCTTGGCGACCATGCCCATGGTGAGCAGACCGTGCGCGATGACGCCGGGCAGCCCGGCCTCCTTGGCGCGCTTGTCGCTGTAGTGGATGAAGTTGCAGTCGCTGGAGATGCCGGAGTACCGGATCAGGTCCCTGCGGGTGACCTTGAGCGTCAGCGGCGGCAGCTGGTCGCCCTTGCTGACGTCGGCGGCGCGGCGCAGACCGGTCGTGGTGGTGCTCATGCGTCCTTCCCTTCACCGAGGCCGATGCCGTCGCCACGGACGATGAGGGTGGCGACCACGGTGCCGACCTTCTCGCCCTCCTCGGTCGCGAACTCCGACCGCAGCACGATGTAGTCGTTGCCCGCGCGACTGGTGATGTCGTCGACGTGGGCGCTGGTGGTGAGCCGGTCCCCCGGCCGCACCGGCCGGTGCAGGACGAAGCGCTGGGCCCCGTGCACCATCCGGCTGTAGTCCAGTCCCAGGTCGGGGTCGTCGGTGACAACGTGGTGCGACCGGGTCGCGAGGACGCTCAGGAACGTCGGCGAGGCGACGGAGTCGGGGTGCCCGATCGCCTTGGCGGCCTCGGGGTCCCGGTACACGGGGTTCAGGTCGCTGACGGCGTACGCGAACTCGATGATGTTCTGCCTGCCGACCTCATAGATCCACGGCAGCCGGTACGAACGACCGACGAAAGACATGTTTAGCGCCACGGAGGGGCAGATTACCCGGTCAACGACAACTGCCCCGCACACCGGCGGGGCAGTTGGTCGAGACGGTGAACCGGGCCGCGGGAACGCGGCCGCTGGGTCAGCGGGTCTCCTTGTGGGCCCGGTGGGTCCCGCAGTTCGGGCAGAACTTCTTGATCTCGAGGCGGTCGGGGTCGTTCCGCCGGTTCTTGCGGGTGATGTAGTTGCGGTGCTTGCACTCCTCGCACGCCAACGTGATCTTAGGGCGAACATCAGTCGCGGCCACGGGGTGCCTCTCTCTCCATCAGTACATCCCCACAACAAGCAGGGTGATCCAAGGTTCCCACCAGGATAAGTGGGACTCCGGGGTGGGACTCCCGGGGGTCCGGGGGCCGGCCCCCCGGCTGGGGTCTGGGGGCTTGGCCCCCAGTGTGATGGCGATTCGAGCCCGGTCCGCGCTTTCCGCGAACAGGGATCGACCACTCGAGTAGCGGTGGCCGGACTTGAACCGGCGACACAGCGATTATGAGCCGCTTGCTCTACCACCTGAGCTACACCGCTTCGTACGACTCGCGCCGTACCTTTTACGTGAGTAAGCCGCGCTGCCAGCTGAACTGAGCATCGCGGCTGTTCTCACCGAGCCCCAAAACGGAATCGAACCGTTGACCTTCTCCTTACCATGGAGACGCTCTGCCGACTGAGCTATTGGGGCCTGTCTGGCGAAGCAAGAGGAACCTTACACACCCTTGGCGCGCCGACAAAATCCGGGGGTCCGATCATCGGACCAAGGTGAGGACCATCTCGTCGTGCCTGCCCCGCGCCCGGATGGTGCGGGCCCGCAGCCAGGCCTCGAAGCGGTCCTCGGCCAGCGGCCTGGAGATCAGGTAGCCCTGGGCGATGTCGCAGCCCATGCCCACCAACTGCTCCCGCGCCGCGTCGTCCTCGACGCCCTCGGCGACCACGGTGAGGCCCAGCGAGTGCCCCAGTTCGACGATGGAGCGCACCACGGCCATGTCGCCGAGGTCGGTGCCCATGCCGAGCACGAAGCTCTTGTCGATCTTCACCTCGTCCACCGGGAGCTGCCGGAGGTAGGCCAGCGAGGAGTACCCGGTGCCGAAGTCGTCGACGGCGAGCACCACGCCGAGCGCGTGCAGCCTGCGCAGCACCGGAAGGGAGCGCTCCGGGTCGGCCATCACGCCGGACTCGGTGAGCTCGAAGGTGAGCAGCCTGGGCGGCACGTCGTGGCGGCGCAGCGCGTCCGCGACGCGGTCCGGGAAGGTCTCGTCGGCCAGGTTGCGCACGGACAGGTTGACCGCCGCGGACAACCGCAGCCCCCGGTCCAGCCACTGCCGCACGCGGACGAGCGAGCACTCCATGACGAAGCCGGTGAGCGCGTCGACCAGGCCGGTGGCCTCGACCGCGGGCACGAACTCGTCGGGGTCCAGCGGGCCGTACTCCGGGTGCCGCCAGCGGACGAGGGCCTCGACGCCGACCACCTCGCGGCTCGGCAGCGCGACCTTGGGCTGGTAGTGCACGGTGACCTGGCCGCTGTCCAACGCGTGCCGGAACTGGGTGACGAGCTCGAAGCGGCGCTTGAACATCTGGCCCATTGCGGGCACGTAGGCGCGGACGGAGTCGTCGCCGGCCTTCGCCTGGCGCACCGCGACGTCCGCGCGCTGGATGAGGGTGTCGACGTCGAGTTCGGGCTCGCCGTCCTCCTCGGCGCTGAGCACGTATCCGACGACGGCACTGGCCTCGACCGTCAGCCGATCGACCGGGTAGGGCGCGGCGACCTGGGCGCGCAGCCGGGCGGAGAGCCGGTGCGCTTCCTCGGCGTCGCAGTCGATCAACAGTGCCGCGAACGCCCCGCCTTCGAGCCGGGCGAGCGGGACGTCCGGCCCGAACGCCTCGCGGAGCCGCCTGCCCGCGGCGACGACCATGCGGTCGCCCCATGCGTGCCCGAGCGCGTCGCTGACGGTGGAGAGCACGTCGAGGTCGATGCGCAGCACCACGGACTTCGGGTGGGTGCGAAGCGGTTCCGCCGCCGCCTCGCGGAAGCCGGGCCGGTTGAGCAGCCCGGTCAGCGGGTCGTGGTAGGCGTCGTGCCTCAGCCTGGCCAGCAGGCGGCGGTTGTCCATCGCCGTGGCGAGGTGACTCGCGAGCGTCCTGAGCAGTCGCACGTCCGCCCGGCCGAAGCCGCGCCAGCGGCTGAGCCGGTCGTGCGCCTCCGCGGCGCCGAGGAGCTGGTTGGCCCCGCGCAGCGGCACGACGAGCGCTTCGTGCGCGCCACGCCGGGCCAGCGCTTCACGAACGTCGTCCGGGGCGTCGACAGTGCGGAAGTAGCGCACGTGCGCGCCGGGCAGCTGGAGCATCGGATCGTCGCGCAGGCCGAGCGAGTCGTTCTGCGGCGCGTCTTCTGGCAGCGGTTCCCCCGCGACCAGGGAGCGGACCCCCGCGGGCGCGTCCGGTCGCAGGTGCAGCACCACGCGCGCGGCGTTGAGCTGCTCGCGGATGCGCTCGGCGATCTGCTGCCACTCCTCGCTTGCGCTCTCCGTGTGGATGTCGTCCGGCTCGCCGGTCGGCCTGCTCGCGGCCTGCTGGCCGGAACGCGCCACGGTGAGGCTGACGTCGCTGAGGGCTTCCAGGTCGCGCTGCTCCCGCAGGAGGCCGGAGTAGGCGCGGTAGAGCAGGACGAGCGCGGCCGAGACGAGCACCAGCAGCACCCAGCCCCACGGGCCGCGCGTGCTTACCTCGTAGCCGACCAGCCCGACCGAGGTGTTGAGGAGGCCGACGACCAGGGTGCGCAGGCCGAGCCGCACGGCGCCGCCGACGCGCAGCTCCCCGCCGAGGACGTGCACCGCGGCGAGCGCGAAGGCCACGCTGACCATGGGCGAGGCCACGGTGCCCGCGACCGCGCCGAGCCAGTGCGGGCCGCTGGTCACGGCCGCTGTGACCAGGTGGGCGATGCTGAACGGGACCGCGATCTCCAGGCACATCACGCCGGCGTTGTAGACGACGTGGTCGCCGCCCCTGCGGCTGAGCTGGGCGCCGAGTCCGGCGAGCAGGTGCGCCCCGAGCACGACCTCGAACGGGGCGGTCAGCAGGCCGAGCACCAGCGGGATCTCGGTGAAGGAGATGGTCCAGCCGACGGTGCGGACGTCGACGTCGATGGTGAGCTGTTCGGCCAGCAGGAACCCGAGCACCAGCAGCGGGCCGATCCACAGCAGTTCCGGGCCGAAGTCCGCGCGCAGCCAGCTGCCGACCCCCACCGTCGCCAGGACGCCCACGAGCAAAACGAGCCAGGAGAACCGGGCGAAGGTCCGCCCGCGCGCCGCGGGATCTCCGGAGAGCCCCAGGGGTCGCGGCGCGTCCGGGGAGGATTCCGGGTCCAGCGGGCGGCGACGATCGGACATCCACCCTCCTCATCGCGTTGCCGCAAACGGGCAACCCACGGTGCCTGCCGATCGTGACCGACCACGGGCGTCTTGACTAGAGCGTCTGGAGGTCGACT
This sequence comes from Allokutzneria sp. A3M-2-11 16, assembly GCF_024213555.1. Taxonomy (GTDB): domain Bacteria; phylum Actinomycetota; class Actinomycetes; order Mycobacteriales; family Pseudonocardiaceae; genus Allokutzneria. The sequence goes on from NZ_JANAVO010000001.1 coordinate 1,327,215, forward strand.
TCACCCCAACAGGGGAAAGCGGCCGGGTGAATATGGACGCGGAAAGGGACCCCCACCGACCATCAGGGCCCCTTTCACCTGCAACTATACCCCTGCTGGGGTAACGGTTACCCGGTCGAGTTGCCTACTCCACCGACACAGAGTGATCACGGGATGATCTCGGCCACAGCACGCGCCGGTCACTGACGCGGGTGTTACCCACCGGTCCGCCCGGCCGGGCGCGCGTTTCGGAGGTACACCGGGACCAACCGGACACCCCGATCCGGAGGTCCCAGGAGGAGCCATGAAAACCCCGCGCGCGTTGTTCACCGCCACCGTGGCGGCCGTCGCGGCGGCCACCGTCCTGTCCGCGCCCGCCACCGCGGCGGAGAAGGACAGCACCCTGGAGCTGATGCTGGTCCACGGCGACCAGGTCCGCAGGACGACGCTGACCTGCCAGCCCCACGGCGGCACCCACCCCGAGGCCGCGGCCGCCTGCGCGGACCTGCAACAGGCCCAGGGCAACTTCGCCAACCTCCCCGGCGTCAAGGACAAGACCTGCACCATGGAGTACAACCCGGTGGACGCGAAGGCCATGGGCACCTGGCGCGGCGCTCCGGTGGAGTTCAACCGCCACTTCGGCAACCCGTGCACGGTCAACGCCATGACCGGCCCCGTGTTCCGCTTCTGAGCCGTTCGCACCAATCCTCTCGGTTTCGGCTGTCGCCCTTTCCCCGTCCGTGCAAGCTGTGCCGCCTGACCGCCTGGGGGCGGTCAGCACTGGGGAATGCACGCGAACACCGAGGGGAAGAACGTGCGCAGAACTCTCTTGGCGGTGGTCATTGCCACCGCGACGCTGGCCGGATCGGGTGTCGCCGCGGCCTCGCCCATGGCCGAGGAAAAGCCGTGGAGCGCCTCGTTTGAAGGAGCGACCGCGAGTGGCACGTCGACAGTCACCAAGACGAGCGAGCTGTTCTACAAGCTCGACTTGAAGGGCGCGGTGACCGGCACGTCGTCCAGTGACTGCTACTTCGTGGTCATGCGGACGGCCCACTTCGGCAAGCCGTGGAGCTACACCACCACGGAGTCGGCCAAGCAGTGCGGCAAGGGCAGCACTGCGGTCGCGCTCACCGACTACCCGGACGGCATCACCTACACCGCTTTCGCGAAGGTCTGCCGCAATGACCGCGACACCTGCGGTGAGCCCGTCAGCATCCTGAACTTCGGCTGACCCACCGGGCGGCACAGCAAAGTCCCCGTGACCGTTGGCGCTGGTCACGGGGGCTTTTTGCTGCGAGTGGCGGGTAGAGGATTCGAACCTCTGAAGCTTTCGCGACGGATTTACAGTCCGCTCCCATTGGCCGCTCGGGCAACCCGCCCCGCTCGCACGGGAGAGCTTACATAGCGGGCGCGGGCGGATCGGAGGGGGGCCACCGGTAGCGTCTTGGGGCGCAGGCGCCCGCTCCCGTGGGCGCGTCCGAACCCCTGAGCAGGAAGGACTTCGACGTGGCAGACCCCTCGTTCGACGTGGTGAGCAAGGTCGAGCACCAGGAGGTGGACAACGCGCTGAACCAGACGGCCAAGGAGCTGTCCACCCGGTTCGACTTCCGGGGCACCGGCTCGGAGATCACCTGGGCAGGCGAGGAAGCCATCGCCATCCAGTCCGAGACCGAGGAGCGGTGCCTGGCCGCGATCGACGTGTTCAAGGAGAAGCTGATCAAGCGCGGCATCTCGCTGAAGGCGTTCGAGGTCGGCGAGCCCGCGATCTCCGGCAAGATCTTCAAGGTCACCGGCAAGATCATCCAGGGGATCGAGGCGGACAAGGCGAAGAAGATCGCCAAGACCATCCGCGACGAGGGCCCCAAGGGCGTCCAGGCGCAGATCCAGGGCGATCAGCTGCGCGTGTCCGGCAAGAAGCGGGACCACCTGCAGGAGGTCATCGCGCTGCTGAAGAACCAGGACTTCGGCATCGCGCTCCAATTCACCAACTACCGGTGATGAAGGGCATCATCCTGGCCGGGGGCAGCGGCACCCGCCTGCACCCGATCACGCAGGCGGTGTCCAAGCAGCTGCTCCCGGTCTACGACAAGCCGATGATCTACTACCCGCTGTCCACGCTGATGCTGGCGGGGATCCGGGAGATCCTGATCATCTCCACCCCGACCGACCTGCCGATGTTCCAGCGGCTGCTCGGGGACGGCTCGCAGTTCGGGCTGGACCTGCGCTACGCCGAGCAGGCCGCGCCGAACGGGCTCGCCGAGGCGTTCGTGATCGGCGCGGACTTCGTCGGCGCCGACCCGGTCGCGCTGGTGCTCGGCGACAACATCTTCTACGGCCAGGGTTTCTCCGCGCAGCTCCAGCAGCTGGTGGCGGACCTGGAGGGCTGCGTGCTGTTCGGCTACCGGGTCAAGGACCCGCAGCGCTACGGCGTCGGCGAGGTCGACGCGGACGGCAGGCTGCTCTCGATCGAGGAGAAGCCGGAGCGCCCGAAGTCCAACCGGGCGATCACCGGCCTGTACTTCTACGACAACCAGGTCGTGGAGATCGCCAAGGGGCTCAAGCCGTCCAAGCGCGGCGAGCTGGAGATCACCGACGTCAACCAGACCTACGTCCGGCAGGGCAACGCCCGCCTGGTCGACCTGAGCCGCGGTTTCGCGTGGCTGGACACGGGCACGCACGACTCGCTGCTGCAGGCGGGGCAGTTCGTCCAGGTCCTGGAGACGCGGCAGGGCGTGCGCATCGCCTGCCTCGAGGAGATCGCGCTGCGGATGGGCTTCATCGACGCCCAGGAGTGCTTCGCGCTCGGCGAGAAGCTGGCCAAGTCCGGCTACGGCGAGTACGTGATGGACGTCGCCAGGGTGGCGGGCGCGGCGGGCTGAGCCACACCAGCCGGGTCACCAGCCGGGGGGCTGCTGCCGGTCCGCCATCTCCTCCAGCCTGCGCACCCGGTCGGCGATCGGCGGATGGGTGGAGAACAGTCGGGACATGCCGTCGCCGGGCCGGAACGGGTTGGCGATCATCAGGTGCGACTGGGAGACCAGCCGCGGTTCCGGCGCGAGCGGCGCCAGCTGGGTGCCCAGCGCCAGCTTGCGCAGCGCCGAGGCGAGCGCGAGCGGGTCGCCGGTGAGGTGCGCGCCGGACTCGTCGGCCTGGTACTCCCGCGACCGGCTCACCGCGAGCTGGACGATGCTCGCCGCGATCGGCCCGAGCACCGCGATCAGCAGCAGCGCCAGCGGGTTGGGCCGGTCCTCGTCGTCCCCGCCGCCGAAGAGCCCGGCGAACATCGCGATGTTGGCGAGGAAGGTCACCACGCTGGCCAGCGCCCCGGCGACGGAGGAGATCAGGATGTCGCGGTTGTAGACGTGCGCGAGCTCGTGGCCGAGCACCGCGCGCAGTTCGCGCTCGTCGAGCAGCTCCAGGATTCCCGTGGTGCAGCACACGGCCGCGTGGCGCGGGCTTCGGCCGGTGGCGAAGGCGTTGGGGGCCTCGGTCGGGCTGAGGTAGAGCCGGGGCATCGGCTGCCGCGCCGAGGTGGCCAGCTCGCGGACGATCCGGTACATCGCGGGCTGCTCGGCCTGGGACACCGGACGGGCGTGCATGGCGCGCAGCGCCAGCTTGTCGGAGTTGAAGTAGGCGTAGGCGTTCATGCCGAGCGCCACGACCAGCGCCACCACCAGCCAGCCGCCCCCGAAGAGCGAGCCGACCAGGATGATCAGCGCGCTGAGCCCGCCGAGCAGCAAGGCGGTCCTCAACCCGTTGTAGTGCCTGTGCACGTCGCTCAACCTCCGGATGATGCGCGGTTCCGAGGGTCTGCCCGGTTAGTCGCTTTCCAGTAGAACAACGTCGGCACCGAAGTGGAAGTTCCGTCAGCGGCCCGGGCGGCCGCCGCGCTGGGCCGCTTCGGGGGCCGGTTCGGCGGCCGGGTCCAGCGGTGGCGGCGGTGGCACGGCGGCCACCCACTCGCCCAGTGCCGGGCGCTCGTGCACGAGTTCGGCCACGGCTCCGGAGCCGTCCAGCTCGCCGGTGCCCGGGTAGTCGAAGTCCGGTGCCCAGTGCAGCGCGTCGAAGGGGCAGACCTCGACGCAGATCCCGCAGTACAGGCACTGCCCGTAGTCGATGGCGAAGCGGTCCAGCACGTTGCGCTGCCTCGGCCTTTTCGAGCCGGGTTCCTGAACCGTCTCCGTGTGCGAGGTGATGTGCAGGCACCAGTCGGGGCACTCGCGCGCGCAGATCATGCACACCGTGCAGTTCTGCTCCAGCAGCGCGATCACGCCGCGGGTGCGGGGTGGCAGGTCGGTCACTGCTGGGGCTCCTCTCGGCGCGGTCCCCACTCGGGGCCGGGCACTCCGGGCGGGGCGAGGCGGCGGCGGCTCGGCGCACTGGTGTCGGCCTCCCCCGGTTCCAGGCCGCCCGGCCACGGCCGCACCACTCTGGCCGCGAGCACGAAGTCCTTGCGCAGCGGGTGTCCCGCGAAGGAGTCCGGCAGCAGGAGCCGACGAGGATCGGGATGGCCCGCCAGCGCGATGCCGAACATCTCGGCCGCCTCGCGCTCGTGCCACGCCGCGCCCGCCCACACGGACGCGAGGCTGGGCAGCGCTTCGCCCGAGGGCAGTTCCGTCCGCATGAGCAGGCCCGCGCGCTCGCCGGGGTGGACGACGTGCAGCGTGACCGCGTGCCGTTCCCCCACCGCTCCGGGCCTGCCCGCGTCCTCGACGCCCAGCCAGTCGAACATCCGGCAACCCAGGGCGTTCTTCGCCGCGAGCGCCGCGCCGTGCCAGCTCTCCAGGGGCACGATCGCGCGCTGCCGCCCGAACTCCAGCCGGGTGGTCACACCGTCCACCTCGGCCGCCAGCGCCTCGGCGAGGCTCATGCGGGCACCTGCCCGGTGATCAGGCGGTGCAGTGCGGCCAGCCCTTCGAGCAGCGCCTCCGGCCGCGGCGGGCAGCCGGGCACCGCGACGTGCACCGGCAGCAGCTGGTCGATGCCCTTGGTGACCGCGTAGGAATCCCAGTACGGCCCGCCGGTGTTGGAGCACGCGCCGACGGAGAGCACGTACTTCGGCTCCGGCATCGCCCGGTAGGTCTCCAGCACCGCGGGCAGCATCACGTCGGTGACCGTGCCGGAGACGACGAGCACGTGGGCACGTTCGTCGCTGACCACCGGGGTGACGCCGAGCCGCTCCAGTGCGTCCTCGTCGAGGCCGTGCAACGCCGCCATGACCTCGACTCCGCAGCAGGCGAGCCCGAGGTCGAGCACGGTCAGCTCGAAGCTGACGCCCCAATCGTGACTCAGGAGGGTTCTCACATCGACCGAGAGTAGGACGAGGAGCTTTTAGGCACCTGCTCAGGGCAGGCCAGCCGGAACCTCGGACAGTAGTCAACCGACTACGGATAGAGAGTACTCTCGGCCGGTGGGGCAGAGGGTTCATTACTGAGCGGGCAATTCGACAGGAAGGCAGTCCCAGTGGCCGATCCGGGCTCTGCGTACCGGGTGAAGTTCCGAGGAATAGCAGACGAGCTGCGTGCAGCCATCCTGGCTGGCAAGTATCCCCCTGGTTCCCGCCTGCCGGGGGAGAATGACCTGATGGAGCGCTACGGCGCGGCGCGGATGACCGTGCGCGCGGCGTTGGACGTGCTCAAGAACGAGGGACTGGCGTGGTCCCGGCGGGGTTCCGGTGTCTACGTGCGCGACGACCGGCTGATCCGCAGGCTGCCGCCGCAGCGGGTCCGCGGTGACGCGCAGGAGACGTGCGCGCCGAGGTGGAAGACGGATCCGAGTTCGCTGAGCCTGACCATCGACAGCGTGGACGTGATCGAGCAGGAGACGCCCGAGCACGTGGCCAGGGTGCTCGGCATGCCGTCGCAGAGCCGGGTGTGGGCGCGCAAGCGGCGCAACCTGGTTGACGGGCGTCCGGTGATGCTCTGCGTGTCGTTCTTCCCGGCGCGGCTGGCGGTGGGCACCCCGCTCACCAAGATCAATCCTGGGCCGGGTGGCGTGTACGCGCGGCTGCGGGAGCTGGGCAAGCCCGCGGTGGTCTTCCGGGAGGAGATCAGGGCGCGCATGCCGCAGGGCGACGAGGTCACCGCGTTGCAGTTGGAGCCGGGCACTCCGCTGATGGTGGTGGCGAGGACCGCGTTCACCGGCAACGGTGAGCCGGTCGAGCTGACGGAGATGACGATGGACGCGGGCAGCTACGTCCTGGAGTACGAGTTCCCCGCACAGCCCTGAGCTCCTGGGAACCGGCGGGCGGCCGGAGGAGAGCGCGGCGGCGGTGAAGCAATATCCGCCCTGATCATGGATTGGGGCTTCGGCGGCTCGCGTTGGGGCGGGCCTGGTTGGGATAATGAGGACTTAGGGGGTCCCCGGTACCTGGGGGACCCCCGTTTGACGTTTCGGGCGCATTGCGGCCCGAATGAGGAAAGAACGGCCCCGAGAATTCGAGGCCGTTCCCCTCACCCCCAGTCGCGGCGCGGGTTCCCCCCTGCGCCGCGAGGTTCCTTCCGCCTCAGCGCAACCGCAGCGCGTACGCCTCGGTGAGCGGCGCCGTGTCGGCGGCCTTGGACCGCTGGAAGAACTCGTTGCTAGCGGGCAGCCAGAGCGAGATCACGGTGCCGACCTGGAGGACCTGGGCGGCCATCACGGCGAAAACGATCACCGACGGGTAGCGCGCGTCGCCGCTCAGGAACGCGGCCAGCACGGTGAACACCGCGACGACGGTCAGCAGCACCCGCGCCCAGTTCTTGCCCCTCGTCGCGAGCACGCCGAGCAGCATCAGCGCCGCGCAGCAGATTCCCTGGAAAACCGCTGAGGAGCGCAGGCTGTCGTCGATACTCGCTCCGGCGATGTCGCCGACCGCGGACTGGCTGAGGATCCCGCCGACCATGTCGGCGGTGGCGTCCTGGACGATGCGGACGAGCTCGTCCCGGTGCGCGAAGGTCAGCACCAGCCCGGCGACGGTGGCCACCACCGACGCCGCGACCAGCACGAACGACACCCGCATCGCGGTGGGCGCCGACGGCTTCGGCCCGTGTGAGGACACAGAAAACTCCTAGCAGGTATATGGCATTTCCCGAGCCGGGCGAGTAGTAAGGAAAGGGATTTGCCCGGCGACCGCTTGACGGGCAGTATTCAAACCATCAGGAACCACAATTGTCCAGTCGGATAGAATAGACTTAGCGATCAGTTCGGATTGAAATGGAATCAAGTTCAGTTCAACTGGACTCCGCACCAGTTGACCAGACGGAAAAGGACTCGACTTGACCGCCGACCCCGGACCGGATCCGTTGGAGGACCGGGCACTGGACCGGCTGCTGGACTGCCCAGCGGCTCTGCTGGACGTCACCTTCGACCAGCTGCGCACCCTGCTGGTGGTGCACGAGAAGGGCTCGGCGCTGCGCGCGGCCCGCACCCTGGGGCGGGACCAGTCGAGCGTGCAGAAACAACTCGACACGCTCAACCGGAACTTCCAGGCGCTGTGCGGGACGGCGCTGGTGGAGAAACGCGGACGCGGCCAGGACTTCCTGTTCACCCCGGTCGGCAGGAGCGCGGTGGAGCTGACCAGGAAGGCGCTGGAGGGCGGGCTGGACGCCATCCAGGGTTGGCGGCACCAGCTCGGCCGGACGCTGACGGTCGGCACGACCCGGTTCACCCTGGAGTACCTGGGGCAGGCGTGGCGGCACGTCGCCGAGGAGTTCCGGGCCCGGGAGATCGAGCTGCGCATCGTGCACATCCGCTCGAAGGACCTGTGGGGAAAGCTCGACGCCGGTGAGGTGGACCTGGTGTGCGGCACCACGATCGTCGACCCGGCGGACAGCGGTGAACTGGACCGGTTCGAGGTGCTGCCGTGGTGGCGGCAGAGCAGGCCGGTGGTGCTGACCAACCTCTCCGAGGAGGAGCTGCCCGGCCGGGTGGTGGACGCGAAGCGGCTGCGGAAGCTGCCGATGATCCTGCCGTCCGCGGGCATGGTGAACGACTTCCTGCGCCGGTGGTACGGGCCGGAGTACCGGGCCCAGCTGACCGTGGCCGCGGAGATCGAGGAGATCCACTACGGCACGACGCTGCTGCGCTCGCGGCTGGCGCGGGGCTGCATGGTGGTCACCCAGGGCGTCGGCCAGGCGGCGCTGGACGGGCAGTTCGGCGAGTCGGTGCCGTTGCGGGTGCTCGAGCTGGACGACGAGTCGCGGCCGCGGCTGCAGCAGTTCACCGGCGTGTTCGCGCGCAAGGGCGAGCGCGCGAAGCACACCGCGGACCACCCGCTGAACCTGCTGTGGACGGCGTTCGAGAAGGAGGCGCCGTCGGACCTGGTCGCCGACCCGCTGTGAGACGAGTTCGGCCCTGGTCACGGATCGGGCCGCGGCGATCAACCAGTCGGCTGATCTTGTCAGCCCTCCGGTCAACAACGTTGGCAACACGGCTACGGGCTTCCCGCAATCGCGTCGAGATCCGCCCACAACCAGGCCCGCGCGGAGCCGTCCGAACTTTTTCTGGCGGATGTGTCGAATCCAGCCGCTCCTGTTCGACGCACTGATGAAACCGCACCTCAGACCAACCAAGGAGCACCCCATGCGCACCCTGATCTCCACCGCGTTCGTCTCGCTCGACGGCGTCGTCGAAGGCCCCGGCGGAGAACCGGGCTACCGCAACTCGGGCTGGACGTTCCAGGGCATCGAGTTCGACCCCGCCGCCTACGAGCTCAAGAGCCGCGAGCAGGACGAGGCCGCCGCGATGCTGCTCGGTCGCGTCAGCTACCAGGCGTTCTCCCCGGTCTGGCCGGGCATGACCGAGGAGTTCCCCCGCTACAACGCGATGCCCAAGTACGTCGTCTCGACGACCTTGAAGGAGGAGGACCTCGTCTCCAACTGGGGCGAGACCACCATCCTCCGGTCCCTCGACGACGTCGCCGCGCTCAAGCGGACCGAGGGCGGGCCGATCACCATCCACGGCAGCGCCGACCTGAACCGCAACCTCTCCGACGCCGGCCTCATCGATCGCTACCACCTGCTCGTCTTCCCCGTCCTGCTCGGCGCGGGCAAGCGCCTGTTCAGCGGCACCGACAAGGACAAGCAGAGGCTCACGCTCGTCGAGAGCGAGTCCTACGCCAACGGCATCCAGAAGCTCGTCTACGACGTCACCCGCTGACCACGACCCGCCTGCGGTCAACGGTGTGATTCGCGGAGGCCAACCGGACGCCGTTGACCGCTGGGCGGGCATGTGGTTCACCTGGGACGAGGTGAGCTGTAGGCGTTGGGCTTGCTCCACGGGATCGATCTGCGTCATGGACCGGACGAGGGACTACCTCCATGACGACGACCAGATTCGCGCATGGCTGCTGGAACTACGAACCTGCCGCGACACCGCCATGGTGCAGCACTGCGTTGATCAGCCTCAACGTCGCTGACCTGCGCGTTTGACGCTCCTCAGCTACAGGGGCACGCACTCTGCTCCGCGCATGTCCCGTAGCCACGCAGGCTGCCACCAGCTGCCCACGCCGCATCCTGGACGTCTGAGCCGAATAAGGCCAGGTGAGAGCATCTGCGCCAACTGAACGAGGAAATCTATGGTGACGGAGGTAGACATTGGCCGCTGGGCGTGGGTACTATCCTCCGCGTTGAACAAGAGAGAACATGGCACGGGAGATGACGAACTACCCGTGAGGTCAACGCAAGACGGTCAGGCGTGCCGGAGCCGATCAGTAGAAGGGGCTCCAGGCTGGTGACCAAGGGCAGTCGGTGAGCAAGACCGGAAGCACTACCGCGGTACGCACGAAACCCGGAGCCGACAGCCGCGCATACCAGCAAGTGCAAAGCGCAGTTCAGGTTGAAGTTGCAGTACAGGTTGCAAGCGCACGACGGTCAGGCGTGCCGGAGCCGATCAGCGGAAGGGTTCCGGCAGGTGGCCAAGGGCGGTCGGCGAGGTGAATCCGGCATGTGCATGAGGTCCGGAGCCGACAGCCACGTGAGAACACGAAAGTCAGTAATCAGAGGAGAAGGGAAGGGTTGCACACCATCGGATCGCCCGCCTTCGGCTGAACTCCGCCGGACGGGTACCGCGGTTCCATCAGATTGGAAGGTGGTCTTCGGTTACGCACACGCGATCCCCGCTTCACCCGCTTCTCGTGCGGGTCACGCGGACAGAGAAAGTCGATCTCACGGTCGGCTAGGTGGAAGTGAAACCCAATGACCCTGGGGCCCCGGTGCTACGGCACCGGGGCCCCTCGTGATGCGGAGGCGCGATGATCCCAGAAACCCACGAAACAGCGAACAACGAACCGCAGACCACAGCCGAGAAGTTCGACGACGACCACTACCCCGCCTATTCCATGGGCCGGGCCGCGGAACTGCTCGACACCTCGGCGAACTTCCTGCGCAGCCTGGACGAGGCGAAACTCATCGAGCCCCAGCGCTCGGCTGGCGGACACCGCCGGTACAGCCGCTACCAACTGCGCCTGGCCGCCCGTGTCCGCGCTTTGGTCGACCAGGGCACCGGACTGGATGCCGCCTGCCGCATCGTCACCTTGGAAGACCAACTCCGAGAAGCCCAAGCTCTCAACACCGATGCCAGGCGCCCGCAGGCGCCCTAGAGGTATCCCCGCTGCCGGGTGTGCGGACGATCCGAAAATCGGGACGTCGACCCGAAACGAGTCCCTGCGGCAATGAAGAGACCCCCGACAACAACGTCGCCGGGGGTGCTCAAGCGATCAGGCGCGGAGCTCCATGGTGCAGCACTTGGGGCCGCCGCCGGACTTGCGGAGTTCGGAGATGTCGACGTAGTGCGTGCGGAAACCGCGGGCTTCGAGCGCGGCGCCGAGAGCGGTGGCCTCGACGGGCAGGACGACGTTGTAGCCGTCGGAGACGCCGTTGAGGCCGAGGCACGCGGCATCGGCCTCGGTGGCGAGGACGGCATCGGGGAACAGCAGCTCCAGGACGCGCTGCGAACCGGGCGAGAAGGCGGCGGGGTAGTACGTCACGAGCGGGTTGTCGCGGGAGTCGTCGAGGACGGCCAGCGCGGTGTCGAGGTGGTAGTAGCGCGGATCGACGAGCTTGAGCGACACGACGGGAACACCGAGGATCTCCTGCGCCTCGGCGTGCGCGCCGGGGTCGGTGCGGAAGCCGGTGCCCGCGAGCAGGACGCGCCCGCTCCACGCGAAGTCGCCCTCGGCCTCGTTGATGTTGGCGGGCATGACCACGTCGCGGAAGCCGTGCTCCAGGAACCAGCGGCGGTAGAACTCGGCCTCACCGGCGCGCTCGGGGGCCCGGAAGCGGGCGCCGAGGACGCGGCCGTGCACGACGGTGCCGGAGTTGGCGGCGAAGACCATGTCGGGCAGGCCGGGCTGCGGCTCGATCTCCTCGACGACGTGGCCGAGGCTCTCGTAGGTCCGCTTCAGCTCCGACCACTGTTCCAGCGCACGCTCCGTGCTCACCGGTTCGCTGGGGTCCATCCACGGGTTGATCGCGTACTCGACGGTGAAGAACTTGGGGGCGCACATGAGGTAGCGCCGGGTGGTGGGCGTGCGGGCGGCGGCGAGCGCGCTGGCCCCGGAGACGGGGCGGACCTCAACGGCGGACGACATGATTCGAAATCTAAGTGGCGAACTGACCATCGATCAACGCCGCTTCATGCCGCATAAACGGCAGAATGTTGCGTATGGACTCGATCGACCATCGAATCATTTCGTGCCTCGTCGCGGACGCTCGATCAAGCTACGCGGAGATCGGCTCGACCGTCGGTTTGTCGGCCCCCGCGGTGAAGCGTCGGGTGGACAAACTGCTGGACGCGGGGGTGCTGCGGGGGTTCACCGCAGTGGTGGACCCGGAAGCACTCGGTTGGGGGACGGAGGCGTTCGTCGAGGTGCACTGCCACGGCAACATCAGGCCGGGCAAGCTGCGCGCGGGGCTGGAGCCGCTGGCCGAGGTGAAGGCGGCCTACACGGTCTCCGGCTCGGCGGACGCGATCGTGCACCTGCGGGCGGCGAGCATCCACCACATGGAGACCGCGCTGGAGCGGCTGCGCGCGGTGGACTTCATCGACCGGACCGTCTCCACGGTGGTGCTGTCCACGCTGCTGGAGCGGCCCGCGACGCCGAAGACAGGAGGCTGAGCCATGGTGGACATCCACATCGACGGCAGCTCGTCGGTCCCGCCGTTCGAGCAGCTCCGCACGCAGCTCGCCAAGCAGATCACCGAGCGCACGCTGACGGTGGGCACGCGGCTGCCGACGGTGCGCAAGCTCGCAGAGGAGCTGGGACTCGCCGCGAACACCGTCGCGCGCGCCTATCGCGAACTCGAAGAAGCGGAGCTGATCGAGACGCGAGGGCGCAACGGCAGCTTCGTGAGCGCCGTGGGCGGGCACAGCCAGGCGGCGATCCAGCGCGCGGCGCAGGACTACGCGGCCAAGGTCCGGGCCTTCGGGATCGACCCGGAGGAAGCCGTCCGCGTCGTGCGCGCGGCCTTGCGGCAATAATCGCGGCCATGAGCGGCGAGGTGATCTTGGAGCGGCGGGGAGCCGTCGCGGTGGTGACGGTCAGCGATCCGGAGCGGCGCAACGCGCTCACCCTGGACCTGTCGCAGGCGCTCGCCGACACCGTCGCCGCGTGCGAGGCGGACGCAGAGGTCGGGGCGCTCGTGCTGACCGGCGCCCCGCCCGCGTTCTGCGCCGGGGCCGACCTGACGCAGCTCGGCGAGTCCCGGGAGGAGGGGCTGCGGCGGATCTACCGCGGCTTCCTCTCGGTCGCGAACTGCTCGCTGCCGACGGTCGCCGCGGTGAACGGGGCCGCGGTCGGCGCCGGGCTGAACCTGGCGCTCGCCTGCGACGTGCGGGTCGCCGGGCCGAAGGCTCGGTTCGACGCGCGCTTCCTCAACCTGGGCATCCACCCCGGCGGCGGGATGACCTGGATGCTCCAGCGCCTCGCCGGGCCGCAGACGGCGAAGGCGATGGTGCTGTTCGGGGAGATCCTGGACGCCGAGTCCGCCGTGCGGCACGGGCTGGCCTGGAGCCACGCCGAGGACGCGGTCGACACCGCCGTCGCGCTGGCGGAGCGGGCCGCGTCCGCGCCGCGGGAGCTCGCCGTCGCAACGAAATCGTCGATGCGGGTCACGGCGAGTCTCGGCGTACACGCCGACGCGGTGGAGACCGAGCTCGTGCCGCAGATCGCGTCGATGGACAGTCCCGCGTTCGCTGAGCGGCTGGCGGCGCTCAAGGGGCGGATCTCGCGGAGCTGAGGGTTCCTACTCCTCGGGAACCTCGAGTGTGATCTGGGTTTCCTCAATCGATTCAGGGAAGTGCCGGAACTTACCGTTGACCACAGTGTCACCGGGCGGTAACCGGGCTTACAGCGCCTAAGTAAGGCAGGACTACCCTCGGGGGCAGCAGGGTCCGTTGCCCGTGCCCATCAGCCGAGACGGAGTCCCTGAATCCAGTGCGGGCCGCAGGCCCCGCGAACCCTGTGAGAGAGGGACCGCCACCCCATGAGCGTCAGCACCCCGGGACGCGAAACCGAGATCCGCAAGCTCGACCGCGTCGTCATCCGGTTCGCAGGTGACTCCGGCGACGGCATGCAGCTGACCGGTGACCGGTTCACCTCGGAGGCGGCCGCGTTCGGCAACGACCTCGCGACGCTGCCCAACTTCCCGGCGGAGATCCGCGCGCCAGCAGGGACCCTGCCCGGGGTCTCCAGCTTCCAGCTGCACTTCGCCGACTACGACATCCTCACCCCGGGCGACCGGCCCGACGTGCTGGTGGCGATGAACCCCGCGGCGCTCAAGGCGAACATCGCCGACCTCCCGCCCGGCGGCATCCTGATCGTCAACACCGACGAGTTCTCCAAGCGCGCGCTGTCCAAGGTCGGCTACGGCTCCGACCCGCTCGAGGACGGCTCGCTGGAGGAGTTCCAGGTGCACAAGGTCGCGATGGCGACCCTGACCCGCGCCGCGCTGGAGCCGACCGGCCTGTCCAAGAAGGACGCCGAGCGGTCGAAGAACATGTTCGCGCTCGGCCTGCTGTCCTGGATGTACCACCGGCCGACCGAGGGCACCGAGCGCTTCCTGCGGGAGAAGTTCGCCAAGCAGCCCGACATCGCCGAGGCCAACGTGCTGGCCTTCCGCACCGGGTGGAACTACGGCGAGACCACCGAGGCCTTCGCGGTCACCTACGAGGTCGCCCCCGCCAAGCTGAACGCGGGCACCTACCGCCAGATCACCGGCAACACCGCGCTGGCGTACGGGATCGTGGCCGCTGGGCAGCGCTCCGAGCTGCCGGTGTTCCTGGGCACCTACCCGATCACCCCGGCCTCGGACATCCTGCACGAGCTGTCCAAGCACAAGAACTTCGGCGTGACCACCTTCCAGGCGGAGGACGAGATCGCCGCCGTCGGCGCCGCGCTCGGGGCCTCCTACGGCGGGGCGCTCGGCGTCACCACCACCTCGGGGCCGGGCGTCGCGCTGAAGTCGGAGACCATCGGCCTCGCGGTGATGACCGAGCTGCCGCTGCTGGTCGTCGCCGTGCAGCGCGGTGGCCCGTCCACCGGTCTGCCGACCAAGACCGAGCAGGCGGACCTGCTGCAGGCGATGTTCGGCCGCAACGGTGAGGCGCCGCTGCCGGTGATCGCGCCGTCCACCCCGGCGGACTGCTTCGCGGCGGCGCTGGAGGCGGCGAAGATCGCGCTGACCTACCGCACGCCGGTGATGCTGCTCTCCGACGGCTACATCGCCAACGGCTCCGAGCCGTGGCTGATCCCGACCACCGCGGACCTGCCCGACCTCCGGGTGGAGTTCGCCTCCGAACCGAACGCTCCGGACGGCTCCGGCGAGTTCTGGCCGTACGTGCGCGACCCGGAGACGCTGGCCCGCCCGTGGGCGGTGCCGGGCACCAAGGGGCTGGAGCACCGGATCGGCGGCCTGGAGAAGGCCGACGGCAAGGGCAACATCTCCTACGACCCGGACAACCACGACAAGATGGTCCGGCTGCGCCAGGCCAAGATCGACGGCGTCGTGGTCCCGGACATCGAGGTCGAGGACCCGAGCGGCTCAGCCGACGTGCTGGTGCTCGGCTGGGGCTCCACCTACGGTCCGATCGGCGCCGCGTGCCGCCGGGTCCGCAGGCAGGGCATGAAGATCGCGCACGCGCACCTGCGGCACCTCAACCCGTTCCCCGGCAACCTCGGCGAGGTCCTCCGCGGCTACCGCAAGGTCGTCGTGCCGGAGATGAACCTCGGCCAGCTCGCGCTGCTGCTGCGGGCGAAGTACCTGGTGGACGTCATCAGCCGCACCAAGGTCTCCGGGCTGCCGTACAAGGCCGAGGAGCTGCAGGACGTGTTCATCGAGATCGTGCAGGGGGTTCAGGCGTGACCGCGATCGAGCTGGGGCTTCCCACGATCGGTGGCCTCGAAGGCGTTCCCACCACCGACGAGAAGCAGACCGCCAAGGACTACAAGTCCGACCAGGAGGTCCGCTGGTGCCCGGGCTGCGGGGACTACATCATCCTCAACGCGGTGCAGAGCTTCATGCCCGAGCTGGGGCTGAAGCGGGAGAACGTCGTCTTCGTCTCCGGCATCGGCTGCTCCTCGCGGTTCCCGTACTACATGAACACCTACGGCGTGCACTCCATCCACGGGCGCGCCCCGGCCATCGCCACCGGACTGGCGACGGCCCGACCGGACCTGTCGGTGTGGGTGGTCACCGGTGACGGCGACGCGCTGTCCATCGGCGGCAACCACCTGATCCACATGCTGCGCCGCAACGTGAACCTGAAGGTCCTGCTGTTCAACAACCGGATCTACGGGCTCACCAAGGGCCAGTACTCGCCGACCTCCGAGGTCGGCAAGGTCACCAAGTCCACCCCGATGGGCTCGCTCGACCACCCGTTCAACCCGATCTCGCTGGCCATCGGCGCCGAGGCCACGTTCGTGGCGCGGGCGATGGACTCCGACCGCAAGGGCGTCACCGAGGTGCTGCGCGCCGCCGCCCAGCACCGGGGCACCGCGGTGGTGGAGATCTACCAGAACTGCCCGATCTTCAACGACGGCGCGTTCGACGTGCTCAAGGAGCCGGGCGAGCGGGACCGGCGGATCATCCCGCTGACCCACGGCGAGCCGATCCGGTTCGGCGCCGAGGGCGAGTACGGCGTGATCCGCGACCCGAGGACCGGCACGTTCTCGGTGCGCAAGGTCGACGAGGTCGGCGAGGACGCGCTCGTGGTGCACGACGCGACGCTGGAGGACCCGTCCTACGCGTTCGCGCTGTCCCGCCTGGGCGGTCAGGACCTGGAGCACACGGTCACCGGCGTGTTCCGGCAGGTGCAGCGGCCGACCTACGACGACCTGGCCCGTGAGCAGGTCTCGGCGGCCAAGGAGGCCAAGTCGGCCGACCTGGACGCGCTGCTGCGCGGCAAGGACACCTGGACGGTCATCGCGGACTGACCAGCAGTCAGACGATAGGGGCCCCGCTCGGTGCGAGCGGGGCCCCTGTTCGTTGTCGCCTCAGTTCCCGGGGTGGTTGCCGTTCGGCGAGCCCGCGGTGGTGTCGGGCTCCACGACCGGCTCGAACAGCGAGCGGGTGCGGTCCGGCTGCTGCTGCTCCTGGAGCCTGCGGAGTTCGGCCTCGCGCCGGGTCGCCTCGGCGCGCAGGGCCGCGACGCGGTCCGGTTCGGCAGCGGGCTGGGTGGGCTGGGCGTCTGTCCTGGGCTCCTGGGGCCGCGGCTCGGCGTGCGGCTGAGCGACGGTCGGCTGAGCTGGCGAAGGCTGGGCGATCGTGGGCTGGGCCGACGGGGCCTGGGGCTGCGCGGCGGTCGGCTGCACGGAGGTCGGCTGGGCGGACGGAGCCTGGGCCGCGCGCGGCTGGGCGACGGCAGCAGTCGGTTGCGCTGCGGTGGGCTGCGCTGCGGTGGGCTGCGCTGCGGTCGGCTGGGCTGCGGTGGGCTGGGCTGCGGTGGGCTGGGCTGCGGTGGGCTGGGCTGCGTGAGGCTGCACCACCGTGGGCTGGGCCGCAGCGGGCTGAACCGACGTGGGTTGAGCGACCGGCTGAACCGCGGTGGGCTGGGCGGCTGGCTGGACAGCGGTCGGCTGGACAGCGGTGGGCTGCGCCGGGGGCTGAGGAGCCGGTTCCGGCTCGGCGATGCGACCGGCGGCGGAACCCCGGCTGAGGGCCACCTGGCGGGGCGGGGTCTGCGGCTCGGCCAGCTCGCGCTGGGCGTACTCGTTCACCTCGGCGCGCTCGGGCTCGCAGTCGGCGGCGGGGCTCGGCGTCGCGCCCGCGTTCGGGTCGTCCACGTCGACGTCGTCGGGGGCGTCCCCGCCGGGCTTGGCGGAGTCGGGGTAGCCGCCGCGCCACTCCACCCTGGGGATCAGCGTCGTGGGCGTGTGGTCGGCCAGCTCCATCTCCATGGGGTCGACCTCGGGCGGCGCGGTCGGCTGGGCGGAGCGCGGGGCGGCGCTGGGCCGGTGCCGCTCAGCGCGCTCGTCGGTCGCTCCGGCCGCGCGCAGCTCCTGCTGGATGGCGGCCTGGCTGATGCCCATGGGCGGCGTGGTGGCCTCGAAGAACAGCGGCTCGTGCTCCTCGCCCGACGCGGAAGCGGCCTGCTCGGCCTCGCGCTGCCGCTGGAGCTGTTCCAGGTACTCGGTCGGCGCGGGAGGGACCTCGGACAGCGTGGGCGTGGGCTTGCGGAGGTCCACCCGCGCGGTCGGCATGTCGATGCGGGCCGTCTCGTCGCGAACGGGCTCCGGCCGCACGGGCTCGGCGTCGGCGTCAGCGGCCTCGGCGCGGACCTCTTCCGGCTGCACCGGCGGCGCGGGCTCGACGACCTGGGTCGGCACCGGGTCGGCGAAGACGGGGTCGACCAGCTGCTGCTGGACCGGCTCCGGCCGCTTCGGCAGCGGCGGCGCGTTGAACACCGGCGGGCGCGGCGGCGCGTCGGTGCCGGCCTTGGCCTTCGGCAGGTCGGCGCGGGCGAGCTCGTCCTCCAGCTCGACGAGTCTGCGGCGGGCGGGCCGGACGAACAACAGCCAGGTGACCCCGGCTCCGACCAGGAACGCGAGCAGGCTGTACAACCACACCTGCCCGAACAGGTTCGACACCGCCTGGGACCTCCTCACCGTGTGATGAACGCGTCTGTCTCGCTCATCGCGCCCAGCGTAAACTCATTCGGGTGCCATCGATGACCACCTCAGCGGACTCGATGGCCCTTCCACCTTCTCCCAGGCCACCCGGCGCCGCCTCCGGGCTCGTGTTCGGCGTGGGCGCCTACGCGCTGTGGGGTCTCTTCCCGATCTTCTGGCCCCTGCTCGGACCTGCGGATTCAGTGGAGATCCTGGCACATCGCATCGCGTGGACCATGGTGTTCCTGTTCGGCGGGCTGCTGTTGTTCGGCCGCTGGGCGCAGCTGCGTGGCCTGTCGGCGCGCTCCTGGTTGCTGGTGTCCGCGGCGGCGGTGTTGATCGCGATCAACTGGGGCACCTATATCTACGGAGTGTCCTCCGGCCAGGTGACGGAAACCGCGCTCGGTTACTTCATCAACCCGTTGGTGAGCGTGGTGCTCGGGGTCGCGGTGCTGAACGAGCGGCTGCGCCCCGCGCAGTGGAGCGCGGTGGCCATCGCAGCCTTCGCCGTGGTCGTGATGACCATGCAGTCCGAGTCGGTGCCAGTGCTCGCGCTGGTGCTGGCCGCGACCTTCGGGATCTACGGCCTGATCAAGAAGACCGTGCCGATGGATTCGGCGACGAGCCTGACCGCCGAGAGCCTGGTGCTGGGCCCGATCGCCGTGGGCTACCTGGTCTGGCTGGCCGCCGCGGGAACCGGGACGTTCGGGCAGCACGGGTTCTGGCACGCGGTGCTGTTGATCTCCGCTGGCCCGGTGACGATCGTGCCGTTGCTGATGTTCGGCGCCTCGGCGCAGCGGCTGCGGCTGGTGACCCTCGGCGCCCTGCAGTACCTCGCGCCGATCCTGCAGTTCGCGTGGGGGCTGTTCGTCCTGCACGAGCCGATGTCACCGCAGCGCTGGCTCGGCTTCGGGCTGGTCTGGGCGGCCTTGGCGCTGTTCACCGTGGACGGCGCGCTCGCGGCGCACCGGAGCAGGCGCAGGCTGACCCGCTACGAGACGGTCGTGCCCGAGGCGGTCGTCATCGAGGTCCCGGAGGAGCCCGCTCCGACCACCAAGTAGCTACCTGCTGCGGTCCACCACGTAGTCGGCCAGCCCCTCCAGCGCCGTCTTGGCAGGGCACGCGGGCAGGTAGGTCAGCTCGCCCCGGGCCTCGTCGGCGTAGCCGTAGAGGGTCTTCCTGGCCCGTTCGAGCCCTTCCGACTCGCGCAGCAGCTCCAGTGCCTCGGTCACCAGGTCGTCCTCGGTGATCGGGGCGGCCAACAGCTCCCGCAGGCGCTCACCGCGCGGGCCCTGCTCGTCCAGCGCGTAGAGCATCGGCAGCGTCTTCACGCCCTCGCGCAGGTCGGTGCCCGGGGTCTTGCCGGACGCGGACGCGGGCGAGGCGATGTCGATGATGTCGTCGGAGATCTGGAACGCGGTGCCGATGATCTCGCCGTAGCGCTGCAACGCGGCGATCGTCTTCTCGTCGGCGCCGGAGAACATCGCGCCGTAGCGGCCCGCGGTGGCGATCAGCGAACCGGTCTTCTCCGCGATGACCTTCAGGTAGTGCTCAACCAGGTCCTGCCCCGGCTTCGGGCCGACCGTCTCGCGCATCTGGCCGGTGACCAGCTCACCGAACGTCACCGCGATGATCTCCGCGGCCTCCGTGCCGAGGCCCGCCACCAGCTTCGAGGCGTGGGCGAAGAGGAAGTCACCGGTGAGGATCGCGACGGCGTTGTCCCAGCGGGCGTTGGCGCTGACGGCGCCGCGGCGCATCGTGGCCTCGTCCATCACGTCGTCGTGGTACAGCGTCGCGAGGTGGATCAGCTCCACCACGGCGGCCGCGGTCACCACCTCGTCCTTGTTCGCGTCGCCGAAGTTGGCCGCGAGCAGGGTGAACAGCGGGCGGATGCGCTTGCCCCCCGCCTCGACGAGGTGCAGCGAAGCCTCGGTGACGAACTCGAAGTCGCTCTGCACGACGGTGTGCAGCAGCCGTTCCACCCGTTCCAGGCCGGCCTGTACCGACTCGGCGAGCCCGGCGTCGGTCAGCACCGAACTGGCGTCCCGGTCCCGGCCGAGGCGGGCGTGCTCACTCGTGGTCACAACCGAAGCCTACGTAGCGCGGCCGGACACGTGGCACCCACGGGCACATAACGGGGTATGACTTCCCCAACACGGGCGAAACAACCAGGGAAATCGCATGAAAAAGCCCGCGGACGAACAGGCGTCCACGGGCCTTTCCAGGTATCCGGCTAGGAGGCTGCCACTAGGAGACGAAAGCCCCCACGACCGACCAGTCCAGCACCGCCGAGGGGAACACCCCGAGCAGGATGGTCACCGCGACGCCGAGCGCGATGGTGATGGTGGTGGGCACGCCCGGCAGGCTCACCGTCGGGCCGTCCTCCTCCGGCTCGCGCATGTACATCAGCACGATGATCCGCAGGTAGAAGAACGCGGCGACGGCGCTGGCCAGCAGCGCGATCACCACCAGCGGGGCCATCCCGTCGGCCAGCGCGGCCGAGAACACCACGAACTTGCCGACGAAGCCGCTGGTGAACGGGATACCGGCGAGGGCGAGCAACAGCACCGTGAAGATGCCGGCCACCACCGGGGAGCGCTTGGCCAGACCGGCCCAGGAGCTGATCTGCGTGGCCTCCCCGTTCGCGTCGCGGACCAGGCTGATCACCGCGAACACCGACAGCGTGGTGAAGCCGTAGGTGAGCAGGTAGAACAGCGTGGCGGCGCGGCCCTCGTCGGTCAGCGCGATCGACCCGATCAGCAGGAAGCCCGCGTGCGCCACCGAGGAGTAGGCGACCATCCGCTTGATGTCGGTCTGGGTCAGGCCCAGGATCGCGCCGATCAGCATCGAGACGATGGCGACGCCCCAGAGCACACCGCGCCACTCCCAGCTGGTCGCCTCGAAGGCCACCGAGAACACCCGCAGGATGCCGCCGAAGGCCGCGACCTTGGTGCACGCGCCCATGAAGGCGGTGACCGGGGTCGGGGCGCCCTGGTAGACGTCCGGGGACCAGGTGTGGAACGGGCCGACGGCGGCCTTGAACAGCAGGCCGACCACGAGCAGGCCGATACCGGCGAACAGCAGCGTGTCGGAGCGGTCGGAGCCACCGGCCGCCGCGGCGATCGCGGAGAGCTTGATCGACCCCGCGTAGCCGTAGAGCAGCGCCAGTCCGTAGAGGAAGAACGCCGAGGCGAAGGCGCCGAGCAGGAAGTACTTGACCGCCGCCTCCTGCGAGATGAGGCGGCGACGGCGGGCGAGGCCGCACATCAGGTACAGCGGCAGGCTCAGCACCTCGAGGGCGATGAACATGGTCAGCAGGTCGTTGGACGCCGTGAAGACCATCATCCCGCCGAGCGAGAACAGCGCCAGCGGGAAGACCTCGGTCTGCATGACCGTGGTGGCCTGCGCGCGGTCCTGGATGGTGCCGGGCCGGATCGCGGCGTCGGCGGCGAAGGCACCACCGGGCTCGACCCTGCGGTCGGCCATCAGGAACACCGAGCCGAGGCCGAGGATCAGCAGCGTCGCCCAGAGGAACAGGGCGGGCTTGTCCACGGCCAGGGCGCCGGCGAGCGTGGTGACCCCGGTCGCCGGGGCGTCACCGAGGTAGGCCAGCAGCGCGGCACCGGCGCCCACGAGCGTGAGCACGCTGAGCCCGAACTGGGCGGCCCAGCGCGCCGAACGCGGCAGGAACGCCTCGAACAGCACGGAGACGCAGGCGGCGCCGAGCACGATCAGGATCGGCGCGATCGCTGGGAAGTCCAGGTCGGGCACTTGGACCTGCTCGACCTGAGCGAGGAGCATCGGGACGTTCACGTCACTTGTCGCCTTCCTGCGCGACGACCGGGTCGGTCACGCCGGCCTCGGTCATCGTCGCCGTGACGGACGGGGTGATCACGTCCAGGACCGGCTTCGGGTAGACGCCGAGGCCGATGATCAGTGCCACCAGGGGGGCCAGCACGATCAGCTCGCGGCGGGAGAGGTCGGCGATCTTGGACTTGAAGGTGTCCGACTCCGGGTCGGTCGCCGAACCCGGGCCGCCTGCCAGGCCGACCAGCGCGGTCCCGCGCACCGGGCCCTGCATGATCTGCTGGTAGGCCCGCAGCACGTACAGCGCGGCGAGCACCATGCCGACCGAGGCCAGGATGGTGAACACCGGCTCGTTCGGGAACGACCCGACCAGCACCAGGAACTCGCTCACGAAGGAGTTCGTGCCCGGTAGCGCCAGCGAGGACAGACCGGCCACCAGGAACAGCCCGCCCAGCACCGGGGTCAGCTTGGCCATGCCGCCGTAGTCGGCGAACTGCCTGGAGCCGCCGCGCGCCATCACCATGCCGACGACCAGGAAGAGCATGCCGGTGGAGATGCCGTGGTTGACCATGTACAGCACCGAGCCGGAGATCGACTGGCTGCTGAAGGCGAAGATGCCCAGCGCGATGAAGCCGAAGTGGGCGATCGAGGTGAACGCCACGAACCGCTTCATATCGCTCTGGCCGAAGGCCAGGAACGCGCCGTAGAGGATGCCGATCACGGCGAGCACCAGTACCAGCGGCGCGAGCTGCTTGCTGGCCTCGGGGAATAGCGAGAGGCCGTAGCGCAGGAAGCCGAAGGTGCCGACCTTGTCCAGCACGCCGACGAGCAGCACACCGACGCCGACCGGCGCCTCGGCGGCCGAGTCCGGCAGCCAGGTGTGCAGCGGGACCAGCGGCGCCTTGATGGCGAAGGCCACGAAGAAGCCGAGGAACAGCCAGAACTGCGCGGTCGGCGAGAGATCCTTGGAGATCTCCGCCAGCTTCGCCCACTCGAACGTGCCCTTGCCGAGCACGTCCGCGCTGGTCACGTACACGCCGATGACCGAAGCGAGCATGATCAGCCCGCCGAGCAGCGAGTACAGGAAGAACTTCATCGCCGCGTAGGTCCTGCGCGGTCCGCCGAAGCGGCCGATCAGGAAGTACGCCGGGATGAGCATCGCCTCGAAGAAGACGTAGAACAGGAAGACGTCCGTGGCGGCGAAGACGCCGACCATGAAGGTCTCCATCACCAGGATCAGCGAGAGGAAACCGCCGAGGGTGCGGCCCTCCGGCAGCTTCTCCTCCCAGGAAGCGCCGATCACGATCGGCACCAGGAAGGCGATCAGCGCGATCATCACCAGGGC
Organism: Allokutzneria sp. A3M-2-11 16; assembly: GCF_024213555.1. Lineage (GTDB taxonomy): Bacteria > Actinomycetota > Actinomycetes > Mycobacteriales > Pseudonocardiaceae > Allokutzneria. The sequence continues at coordinate 1,350,431 of NZ_JANAVO010000001.1, forward strand.
GATGCCGTCCACGCCAAGCGCGAAGTTGACCCCGAACTGCGGGATCCACTCCACCGAGCTGGTCAGCTGCAGCCGGGCGCCGTTCGCGTCGAAGGCGATCCAGGCGAACACCGCGAGGACCAGCTCTCCGAGGGAGAAGCCGAGCGCCGCCAGCTTGGCGAGCTTGTCGTTGTTGCGCAGCAGCGCGACGACAACGCCACCGACCAGCGGCAGGAAAAGGAGTGCTGGCAACAGGAACGCGCCACTCATGCGAACCTCACCACCAGCATGGCCGCGATCACGAGGACCGAACCTCCAAGCATGCTCAGGGCGTAGGAGCGGACGAACCCGGTCTGGGTCCGCCGCAGCACGCTGGAGCCGCCGCCGAGCACCGTCGCGGTGCCGGTGACGATCCCGTCGACGCCCTTGTTGTCCACCACCAGGAAGGCCCTGGTGAGCAGCAGGCTCGGCTTGACGACGAGCCAGTCGTTCAGCGCGTTGGTGTACAGGTCGGCGCGGGCCGCCCGCACGGGCCAGGACGCTGCGGGCCGCTCGACCGGGACGCGGACCGACTTGCGGCCGAAGATCAGCCAGGCGACGAGCGCGCCGAGCGCGGACAGCGCCACCGTCAGCAGCGGCACCACCGCGTGCGGGATCACGCCGTGCTCAGCGACCTGGAGCTTGCCGAGCGAGGGGGCCAGCCAGCCGGACAGCAGGCCGCCGTTGCTGAGCAGGAAGCCCGCGAACACCGAACCGAAGGCCAGGATGATCATCGGGACGGTCATCGACTTCGGCGACTCGTGCGGGTCGTAGGCCCTGCCGTCCGCGGACTTCAGGTTCTCCCAGCGCTTCTCGCCGAAGAAGACCAGCAGCATCAGGCGGGTCATGTAGAAGGCCGTCAGCGCCGCGCCGAACACCGCCGCACCGCCGAAGACCCAGCCGCGCCAGCCCTCCTGGCCGAAGGCCGCCTCGATGATGGCGTCCTTGGAGTAGTAGCCGGACAGGAACGGGAAGCCGATCAGCGCCAGGTAGCCGAGGCCCCAGGTGACGAAGGTGATCGGCATCTTCCTGGCGAGGCCGCCCATCCGCCGGATGTCGCCCTCGTCGTTCATCCCGTGCATCACCGAACCGGCGCCGAGGAACAGCCCGGCCTTGAAGAAGCCGTGGGTGAGCAGGTGCATGATGCCCAGCGCGTAGCCGAACGGGCCGAGGCCCACCGCGAGGACCATGTAGCCGATCTGGCTGACCGTGGAGTACGCCAGGACCTTCTTGAAGTCGTCGTAGGCGCAGCCGATCACGCACCCGATCAGCAGCGTCAGCGCGCCGATGATCGTGACGACCAGGCGGCCGTCCGGGGTGAGGTCGTAGATCGGGTTGGACCGGGCGATCAGGTAGACACCGGCGGTGACCATGGTCGCGGCGTGGATGAGGGCGGAGACCGGGGTCGGGCCCTCCATCGCGTCCGGGAGCCACGCCTGCAGCGGGAACTGGCCGGACTTGCCGCAGGCGCCGAGCAGCAGCATCAGCGCGATCGCCAGGACCACACCGCCGGAGAGCTCCCCGGCCCGCTCGAAGACCTCGGTGTACTGGGTGGTGCCCAGGTTGGCGAACATCAGGAAGATCGCCACCGCCAGGCCGATGTCACCGACCCGGTTCATCAGGAACGCCTTCTTGGCCGCCTCCGCCGCGGACGGCTTGTGCTGCCAGAAGGAGATCAGCAGGTAGGAGGCGAGACCGACGCCCTCCCAGCCCAGGTACAGCGTCACGAAGCTGTTGCCCAGCACCAGGATCAGCATGGCGCCGACGAACAGGTTCAGGTGGCCGAAGAACTTCCGCCGGTTCTCGTCGTGGCTCATGTAGCCGATCGAGTAGATGTGGATCAGCGAGCCCACACCGGTGATCAGCAGCACGAACGTGACCGACAGCGGGTCGAGCCGGAGGCCGAAGTCGACCTTGAGCGCCTCGACCGGGATCCACGAGAACAGGCTGACCTCGCGGGTCCGCTGTTCGGGGTCGAGCCCGAGGACGGAGAAGAACAGCGCGAGGCCGTAGCCGAACGCCGCGATCACCGTCGCGCTGCCGAGCAGGTGGCCCCACCGGTCGGTGCGGCGCCCGCCGATCAGCAGGATCGCCGCACCGAGCAGGGGCAGGGCCACCAGCAGCCACGCGTACTGCGCGATGCCGTCGACCGGGCCGAGCTCGGCAGCCAGATAAGTACTCGTCACCTCTGGCCCCTCAGTACTTCAGCAGGTTCGCGTCGTCGACCGAGGCCGAGCGGCGCGTCCGGAAGATGGACATGATGATCGCGAGTCCGACCACGACCTCCGCGGCGGCGACGACCATCACGAAGAACGCCATCACCTGGCCGTCGAGACCGCCGTTGATCCTGGCGAAGGTGACCAGCGTCAGGTTCACCGCGTTGAGCATCAGCTCCACGCACATGAAGACCACGATGGCGTTGCGCCGGACCAGCACGCCGACCGCGCCGATGGTGAACAGCAGCGCCGACAGCAGCAGGTAGTAGGTGGGGGTCACCTGTCGCCCTCCTTACCGGTGAGTGCGTGCGCGTCGGGACCGGGGACGGTGCCCGCGACCTCGGCGACGTCGGACTCCAGGGTCTTGCGGGAGGTGGCCTCGATGAGCTCGGAGACCGACTCCGGGGCGACCGAGCCGTCCGGCAGCAGCGCGGGCGTGGCCACCGAGTTGGCGGTGGCGAAGACGCCGGGGCCGGGCAGCGGCGACGGGCGGTCGTGCTCGCCGCGCAGGCGCATCTCGACCATCTCGCGCTGGGTCTTGCGCTCGGTGTGCCTGCGGTCGACGAAGGCCAGCACCATGGCGCCGAGCGCCGCGGTGATCAGCAGCGCCGAGGTCAGCTCGAACGGGAAGACGTAGTCGGTGAAGACCGCGCGCCCGATGTTGCCGACGTTGCCGCCGTTGGTGGTGTTCGCCTCGACCAGGCCGCGGGCGGGCACGTCGGTGAGCGCCCTGGCCAGCGCGGTGACCATCAGGACACCGAAGCCGAGGCCGAACACGGCCGCGGCGAAGCGCTGCCCGCGCAGCACCTCGACCACCGAGTCCGACGCGTCCCTGCCGACCATCATCAGCACGAACAGGAACAGCATCATGATCGCGCCGGTGTAGACGATGATCTGCACGAACCCGAGGAACGGGGCCTGCTGGACCATGTACATCACACCGAGGCCGAGCATGGTCAGCACCAGCCACAGCGCGGAGTGCACCGCGTTGCGGGAGAACAGCATGCCGAGCCCACCGGCGAGGGCGAGCGGGCCGAGGATCCAGAACGCGACGGCCTCGCCCGTGGTGACCTCGCCGCCGGTCTGGGCGAGCAGAAGCGCGGTGTTCACGCCTTGGCCCCCTCGCCGCTGTCGGTGGACGGCTGCTGGCGGGCCAGCGCCGGACCGTTGACGTAGTAGTCGGTCTCGTTCTCACCGAGGCGCATCGGGTGCGGCGGCTGCTCCATACCGGGCAGCAGCGGCGCCAGCAGCTGTTCCTTGGTGAAGATCAGGTTCTGCCTGCTGTCGTCGGCCAGCTCGTACTCGTTGGTCATGGTGAGCGAGCGGGTCGGGCAGGCCTCGATGCACAGGCCGCAGCCGATGCACCGGAGGTAGTTGATCTGGTAGTCCATGCCGTAGCGCTCACCGGGCGAGAAGCGCGCGTCCTCGGTGTTGTCGCCACCCTCGACGAAGATCGCGTCCGCCGGGCAGGCCCACGCGCACAGCTCGCAGCCGACGCACTTCTCCAGCCCGTCCGGGTGCCGGTTGAGCTGGTGCCGACCGTGGTAGCGCGGCGCCGTGACCTTCTTGACCTCGGGGTACTCCTCGGTGACGACCTTCTTGAACATGGTTCCGAAGGTCACGCCGAAGCCCTTGACGGGATCAAGAATCCCCATCGCTGGCCTCCTTGTTATTGCCCTTGGCCGACTCGGAGTCGCTGCCCGCGGGGGTGGCGTCGGGAACGTTCGGGGAGTGCTGCTTGCCGGTGATCTCACCGCTGGAGCCCGCGCCGACCGAGGCCTCCACCGGGACGGCGGCCTTGCGCTTGGGCGGTTTGGGCACGCTCAGGTCCAGCGGCGGCACCGGGAACCCGCTGTGCGCCATGGGGATCTGCGGCCCGTCGTCGACCTGGCGGTCCGGGATGAGGAAGGCCACGACCAGCATCACCACCAGCAGGCCGCCGCCGATCATCAGCACCTGCTGCGGGGTGACGCCCTGGTTGCGGATGGTCTTGATGGTCGCGACCGCGACGATCCAGGCCAGGCTCACCGGCACCAGGAGCTTCCAGCCCAGCTTCATGAACTGGTCGTAGCGGTAGCGCGGCAGCGTGCCGCGCAGCCAGATGAAGCCGAACAGGAAGGCCAGCGTCTTGACCAGGAACCAGACCAGGCCCAGCCAGCCGTCATCGATCCACGGCACCATCGTCGCCAGCCCGAAGGGCGCGTGCCAGCCGCCGAGGAACAGCGTGGTCGCCAGCGCCGAGACGGTGACCATGTTGATGTACTCGGCGAGGAAGAACAGCGCGAACTTCAGCGAGGAGTACTCGGTGTGGAAGCCACCGACCAGCTCCGACTCGGCCTCGGGGAGGTCGAAGGGGGCGCGGTTGGTCTCGCCGACCATGGAGATCACGTAGATCACGAAGCTGAGCGGCAGCAGCACCGCGAACCAGCCGTTGGCGTGCTGCGCGTCCACGATGCCCGCGGTGGACATCGTGCCGGAGTACATGATCACCGCGACGATGGACAGGCCCATCGCGATCTCGTAGGAGATCACCTGCGCGGCCGAGCGCAGCGACCCGAGCAGCGGGTACGGCGAGCCGGAGGACCAGCCCGCGAGCACGATGCCGTAGACGCCGAGCGAGGAGCAGGCCAGCACCACGAGCACGCCGACCGGCAGGTCGACCAGCTGGAGCGCGGTCTGGTGGCCGAAGAGGCTGACCTCGCCGCCGAGCGGGATGACCGAGAACGCCAGGAAGGCGGGCACGCAGGAGATCACCGGGGCCAGGAAGAACACCCACTTGTCGGCCAGTACCGGCCGGATGTCCTCCTTGAACGCCAGCTTCAGGCCGTCCGCGAGGGACTGCAGCCAGCCGCCGGGGCCGACCCGGTTCGGGCCGGGGCGCTGCTGCATCCGCCCGACGACCTTGCGCTCCCAGTTGATCATGAACAGGGTGAGCAGGACGAGCAGGGCGAAGATCCCGACGACCTTGATGATGGTGATCCAGATCGGATCGTCCGCGAGGAGTTCTGGAGTGCTCACGCGTTCCCTCCGTCAGCAACCGTCACGGTCACGACCGCGCCGTGGCCCGCGCCGAGGGTGCGGCGCACGGTGGACGACCCGGAGTTGCTGGGCAGCCACACCACGCCGTCTGGCAGGTCGGCGACCGCGAGCGGCAACGTGATCGCGCCGCGCTCGGTGCGCACCGTGACCTCCGTGCCGTCACTGGCGCCGAGCTTGGCCGCGGACTCGGCCGACAGCCGGGCGACCGCGGGACGCGCGGTCCCGGCCAGGTTCGGTTCGCCGTCCTGGCCCCGACCGTTGTCCAGCATCCGGGTCCAGCTGGCCAGCACCATCTGACCGCCATCGGCCCGGGAGGCGCCGTTGCTGGCAACGCTGGGCGCGGCGGGCCGGGCACCCCGGTACTCACCGAGGCGCGCCAGGTCACCGGCGGCAGCGGCCGGGGTCTGGGTGAACAGGTCCGCGTCCATCTCCACCGCGAGGGTGTCCAGGACCCGGCAGTCCGGCACCACGTTCGGCACCTCAAGACCCGGCTCGAAGGACCGGCGACGGCCCTCCCAGTTCAGGTAGCTGCCACCGCGCTCGACGGCCGCGGCCACCGGCAGCACCACATCGGCGCGCGCGGTCACCGCGGACTCGCGGAGTTCAAGGGAGACAAGGAAACCGACCCGGTCCAGCACCTTCTCCGCGAGCGCCGGGTCCGGCAGGTCCTCGGGGTCAACGCCACCGACGACCAGCGCCGACAGGTCGCCGATCAGGGCGGCGTTGAGGATGCCGTCCAGATCGCGACCGGGCGCGGTGGGCAGCGCGCCGGACTCCAGGCCCCAGGCCAGCTCGACCTCGGCGCGGGCGGCGGCGTCGGCCACCGGGCGGCCGCCCGGCAGCAGCGTCGGCACCGCGCCGACCTCGACCGCACCCCGCTCACCGGCGCGACGCGGGATCCAGGCCAGCTTGGCGCCGGTGGTCTCGGCGAGCCGGGTGACCGCGGAGAACAGGCCGGGGATCTCGGCGGCGCGGACGCCGACCAGGATCACCGCGTTGTCCGAGCCGAGCGCCTCGCGGATGTCGGCACCGTCGGCGTGCGTGCCGAGCGCGTCGACCGCGGCGGCCTCCGCACCGGGGGTGCACGCCAGCAGCTGGCCGAAGCTCTTGCGCACGCTGGAGGTCGTGTACTGGCCCAGGTGGAAGACCTTGGTCTTGTTGTTCCTGGCGGCCTTGCGCAGCCGCAGGAACAGGATTCCGGCCTCCTCCTCGGGCTCCAGAGCCACGCACAGCACGGCCGGAGCCCGCTCGATGCCCTGGTAGGTCACGCCGTTCTCCGGCGTGGTGCCCACGACGCGCGCCGCGAGGAAGTCCAGCTCCTCCGAGGAGTGCGGGCGCGACCGGAAGTCGATGTCGTTGGTGCGCAAGGCGACCCGGGCGAACTTCGAGTACGCGTAGGCGTCCTCGACGGTCAGCCTGCCGCCGGGCAGCACACCGACGCCGCCGTTGTCGCGGGCCTTGGCCAGCCCCTCGGCCGCGACGCGCAGCGCCTCGGTCCAGGAGGACTCCTTCAGCTCACCGGACTCCGCGTCGCGCACCAGCGGGCGGGTGATCCGGTCCGGCTGGGTGGCGTAGGTGAAGGCGAAGCGGCCCTTGTCGCACAGCCACTCCTCGTTCACCTCCGGGTCCTCACCGGCGAGGCGGCGCTGCACCTTGCCGCGGCGGGTGTCCACGCGGGTCGCGCAACCGCCGGCGCAGTGCTCGCACACACCCGGCTTGGAGACCAGGTCGAACGGGCGGGAGCGGAAGCGGTACGCGGCGCTGGTGAGCGCGCCGACCGGGCAGATCTGGATGGTGTTGCCGGAGAAGTAGCTCTGGAACGGCTTGTCGTCCGCGACACCGATCTGCTGCATCGCGCCGCGCTCGAGCAGATCGATGAACGGGTCACCGGCGATCTGCTCGGAGAAGCGGGTGCAGCGCTGGCAGAGCACGCAGCGCTCGCGGTCCAACAGGACCTGGGTGGAGATCGCGACCGGCTTGGCGAAGGTCCGCTTCTTCTCCTCGAAGCGCGACTCCGACCGACCGTGCTTGAGCGCCTGGTTCTGCAGGGGGCACTCGCCGCCCTTGTCGCAGATCGGGCAGTCCAGCGGGTGGTTGATGAGCAGAAGCTCCATCACGCCCTGCTGCGCCTTGTCGGCGACGGGCGAGGTGAGCTGCGTCTTGACCACCATGCCGTCGGCGACGGTCATCGTGCAGGACGCCTGCGGCTTCGGCATGGGTCTGCCGCCCATCTCCACCTCGACCAGGCACTGGCGGCACGCGCCTGCCGGTTCGAGGAGGGGGTGGTCGCAGAACCGCGGGATCACGGTGCCGAGGCGCTCTGCGGTGCGGATGAGCAGTTCGCCCTTGGGCGCCACCACATCCACGCCGTCGATCGTCAGGCGCACGTGGCCTTCGGGCACCGGCGGCAGGTCCTGGTTCTTCTCAGGAGCCACGGTCATGAGCTTGCTCCCGCCAGCTCGGGCTGCGCCGCCGCGTTCTGCTGGCACAGCTCAAGGAACTCGTGCTTGAAGTACTTGATGGCACTGGTGATCGGGCTCGTCGCACCGTCGCCGAGCGCGCAGAAGGACCGGCCGAGGATGTTGTCGCAGATGTCGAGCAACGTCTCGATGTCCGAGGGCGAGCCCTCGCCGCGCACCATGCGCTGCAGGATCTGCGTCAGCCAGAACGTGCCCTCGCGGCAGGGCGTGCACTTGCCGCAGGACTCGTGCTTGTAGAACTCGGTCCACTTCATGACGGCCCACGGCACGGACACGGTCTCGTTGAAGATCTGCAGAGCCGTGGTGCCCAGCATCGAGCCCGCCTGCGCGCAGCCCTCGAAGTCCAGCGGGACGTCGAGGTGCTCGGCGGTGAACATCGGCGTCGACGATCCGCCCGGCGTCCAGAACTTCAGCGGGATGCCGTCCTTCATGCCGCCCGCCATGTCGAGCAGCTCGCGCAGCGTGACGCCCATCGGGGCCTCGTACTGGCCGGGCTTCTCCACATGGCCGGAGAGCGAGAAGATCTTCGGGCCCGGGGACTTCTCCCGCCCCATCGCGCGGAACCAGTCGGAGCCGCCGTTGACGATGTAGGGAACCGAGGCGATGGTCTCGACGTTGTTCACCACGGTGGGCGAGGCGTAGAGGCCGGCGGTCGCGGGGAAGGGGGGCTTCAACCGGGGCTGGCCGCGACGCCCTTCGAGGGAGTCCAGCAGCGCCGTCTCCTCACCGCAGATGTACGCGCCCGCACCCGCGTGGATGACGAGGTCGAGGTCGAAGCCCGTTCCGAGGATGTTCTTGCCGAGGTACCCGGCGGCGTAGGCCTCCTGGACCGCGGCGTTGAGGCGGCGGATGCAGTGCAGGACCTCACCGCGCACGTAGATCGCGCAGAAGTTCGCGCGGATCGCGTACGAGGTGATGATGCAGCCCTCGATCAGCGAGTGCGGGTCCGCCATCATCAGCGGGATGTCCTTGCAGGTGCCCGGCTCGCCCTCGTCGGCGTTGATCACGAGGTAGTGCGGCTTGCCGTCGTTCTGCGGGATGAAGCTCCACTTGAGGCCGGTCGGGAAGCCCGCGCCGCCGCGGCCGCGCAGGCCGGACGCCTTGACCAGCTCGATCAGCTGGTCCGGGTGGGCCTTGAGCGCCTTGGGGAGTGCGCTGTAGCCCTCCAGCTGCTCGTAGGTGTGCCGGGTCCAGGAGTTCGGCGACAGCCAGCGCTTGGTCAGCACCGGTGTCAGCACGTGGTTGTTCTCCGTCATCACGCCCTCACTTCTTTTCCGGCAGCGCGGGCAGCGGCGCGTCGTCGGGCATGGACGGCGCGGTCCAGCCGCGCTCCTGGGCGAGCTTGGCGCCCCGCACGGTCTCGATCGACGCGGACGGTCCGGCGTTGTCCGCCGGGTCGCGCCCCTCGAAGAACCCGGCCAGCTGGAGCTCCGCCTGCTTGAAGTCGGTCAGCGGGGCACCGCGGGTGGGCGCGGGCTTCTCGCCGTTGCGCAGCTTCTCGACCAGCTCCGAAGCGGACTCCGGGGTCTGGTTGTCGTAGAACTCGTAGTTCACCTGGAGCACCGGGCCGAGGTCGCAGGCCGCGAGGCACTCGGCGTGCTCCAGCGTGATCGAGCCGGGGGTGCCGGGCGCGCCCGCGGTCTCCTCGTGGCCCAGCGGCTTGCCGTCGCTGCCCAGCTGCTCGCGCAGCTTCGCGTAGATGGCGTCGCCACCGAGCGCGGCGCACAGCGTGTTGGTGCAGACGCTCACCAGGTGCTCGCCGCACGGGCGGCGCTTGTACATGGTGTAGAACGTCGCGACCGCGCTGACCTCGGCGGTGGTCAGGTCCAGCTGGGCGGCGCAGAACGCGATGCCCGCCTGGCTGACGTGGCCCTCCACCGACTGCACCAGGTGCAGCATCGGCAGCAGCGCCGACCGCGCCACCGGGTAGCGCGCGATGATCTGCTGCGCCTTCTCGACGATGTCGTCGCCGAAGATGCTGATGTCCACAGTGGACTGCTCAGGCTGAGTAGTTGTCATCGGTCCACACCACCCATCACCGGGTCGATCGAGGCAACCGCCGCGATGACGTCGGCGACCATGCCGCCCTCGCTCATCGCGGGCATCGACTGGAGGTTCACGAAGCTTGGTTCGCGCACGTGGACGCGCAGTGGCCGGGTGCCGCCGTCGGAGACGAGGTGGTAGCCCAGCTCGCCGCGCGGGGACTCGATCGGCACGTAGACCTGACCGGCCGGCACGTCGAAGCCCTCGGTCACCAGCTTGAAGTGGTGGATCAGCGATTCCATCGACTGACCCATGATCTTGCGGACGTGCTCGAGCGAGTTGCCCATGCCGTCGGCGCCGATGGTCAGCTGCGCGGGCCAGGCGATCTTGGCGTCCTCCACCATGACCGGACCGGGCTCCAGCTTGTCCAGGCACTGCCGGACGATCTTGAGCGACTCGTGGATCTCGGCCAGCCGGATCTTGTACCGGGCGAAGCAGTCGCCCGCGGTCTCGACCGGGACGTCGAAGCTGTACTCCTCGTAGCCGCAGTACGGCTCGACCTTGCGCAGGTCCCACGGCAGGCCGGCGGAGCGCAGGATCGGGCCGGTCAGGCCGAGCTGGAGGCAGCCGTCCAGCGGCAGGTAGCCGACGCCCGCCAGCCGGTTCTTCCAGATCGGCTGGCCGGTGAGCAGCTTGTCGTACTGGGGCAGGCGGGAGTCCATGACCTTGATGAAGTCGCGGATCTTCTGCTCGTAGCCCTCCGGCAGGTCCTGGGCGATGCCGCCGGGCCGGATGAACGCGTGGTTCATCCGCAGGCCGGTCAGGAACTCCAGGAGGTGCAGCACCTCTTCGCGCTCGCGGAAACCGGCGGTCATACCGGTCAGCGCGCCCAGTTCCATACCACCGGTGGCCAGGCAGACCAGGTGCGAGCTGATGCGGTTGAGCTCCATCAGCAGCACGCGGATCACCTGGGCGCGGCGCGGGGCCTCGACGCCGAGCAGCTTCTCCACCGCCATGCAGTAGGCGGCCTCGTTGTGCAGCGGCGCCAGGTAGTCCATCCGCGTCACGAAGGTGACGCCCTGGGTCCAGGTGCGGTACTCGGCGTTCTTCTCGATGCCGGTGTGCAGGTAGCCGATGACCGCGCGGCCCTGGGTGACGATCTCGCCCTCCAGCTCCAGCACCAGGCGGAGCACGCCGTGCGTGGAGGGGTGCTGCGGTCCCATGTTGATGACGACGCGCTCGTCGTGCGTGGCGTCGGAGAGGACGTCGTCCCAGTCACCGCCGCTGACCGTGTAGACCCGGCCCTCGGTGGTCTCGCGGGAGTCCGCGTAGGAGTCTGAGGTTCCGGTGGTCATGAGTAGGACCTCCGCTGGTCCGGCGGAGGGATCTCCGCGCCCTTGTACTCGACCGGGATGCCGCCGAGCGGGTAATCCTTGCGCTGGGGGTGACCGTCCCAGTCGTCCGGCATGAGGATCCGGGTCAGCGCGGGGTGGCCGTCGTAGACGATGCCGAACATGTCCCACGCCTCCCGCTCCTGCCAGTCGGCGGTCGGGTAGACGCCGACCACGCTCGGGATGTGCGCGTCGTCGACGTCGACGGCCACCTCGAGGCGGATGCGGCGCCGGTAGGTCATCGAGGTCAGGTGGTAGACCGAGTGCAGCCGCTGCGGCACGTCCACGCCGTAGTCGACGCCCGACACCGAGCTGCACAGCTCGAAGCGCAGGGCGGCGTCGTCGCGGAGCAGGGTGCACAGCGCGACCAGGTCCTCGCGGCGCACGTAGAACGTGATCTCGCCGCGGTCCACGGTGATCTGCTGCACGGCCTCCGCGGGCACGCCGCGCTCGGCCATGGCCGCGGCCAGCTCGTCGACGAACTCGTCGAACCAGCCGCCGTAGGGGCGCTCGGCCGGGGCGGGCACGTGGGCGGGCAGCCGCAGGCCGCCGAAGCCGGAGGTGTCACCGGAGCCGCTGATGCCGAACATGCCCTGGCGAGCGCGACCGGCGACGACCCCGCCGCGGTCATCGTGCTCACCGAACACGGCGGGCTGAGCGGCAGCCTGGTCGGCGTCGTAGCCGCCCGCGGGCTTGTCGTCCGCGCTACTCATCTCGCTCACTTCTTCTTCGCGTAGCGGACCGAGGACGGGATCAGCTCGGTGCGGTGGCCCGATTCGGCCAGCAGCGCGGCCCGCTTGGGCCCGAGCGGCTCGTCCATGATCTTGGCGTGGATCTTGAGGATCGCGTCGATCAGCATCTCCGGCCGGGGCGGGCAGCCGGGCAGGTACATGTCGACCGGGACAACGTGGTCGACGCCCTGCACCACGGCGTAGTTGTTGAACATGCCGCCGGAGGAGGCGCAGACGCCCATCGCGAGCACCCAGCGGGGCTCGGGCATCTGGTCGTAGATCTGGCGCAGCACCGGGGCCATCTTGTTGCTGACCCGGCCGGCCACGATCATCAGGTCGGCCTGCCTCGGCGAGGCGCGGAAGACCTCCATGCCGAAGCGCGCCAGGTCGTACCTGGGCGCGCCGGTGGTCATCATCTCGATCGCGCAGCACGCCAGGCCGAAGGTGGCGGGCCACAGCGAGGACTTGCGGGTCCAGTTGACCAGCTTCTCGACGCTGGCCAGCAGGACGCCGTTGGGGAGCTTCTCTTCAAGACCCATTGCTCAGCTCCAGTCCAGGCCGCCGCGACGCCACACGTACGCGTAGGCGAACCCGACGGTCACGATGAACAGGGCGATCTCCACCAGGCCGAACATGCCCAGGGCGTCCGCGGAGACCGCGAACGGGTAGAGGAACACCATTTCGATGTCGAACAAGATGAACAACATCGCCGTCAGGTAGTACGCGACGGGCATTCGACCGCCGCCGACGACCGGCTGGGGCGAGGGCTCGATCCCGCACTCGTAGGCGTCCAGCTTGGCCTTGTTGTACCGGCGGGGGCCGATGTACGGCGCCGCCGTGACCGAGAAGACCGCGAAGCCCGCGGCCAGGACGAACATGAGTACGAGGGGGATGTAAGGCTGGAGCACTCTCTCCGCCGTCCTTTCCTCATCCGCGCTCGTCAACAGCCCTGTCGGGCCGCTGCCAGGGGCACTCTAAGGGTGTCTCTGAACCGCTTCTGTAGTTAGGCGCACCTAACCTGTGATGCGCTTGTGAACCGCTTCACAAGACCCTCGCGCAGGAGTGTAAGACGTCACATCCACGCCTGCCGGACGGGGTAGCCAGGCAGGGACCGTCCGGCCCACGCCCGTGGGTCCCCCGGTCGATATCTCTTTGCCACGCACGCAAAAGCACGTGCCGGTGATCACCGGATGGAGAGCGGCAAACGCCGGGTGGAGATCGCCCACGTGGTCATCGAATCGCGCGACGGGGAACGATCGGAGTTCCGGACGGAGCACCTGCGGAAGTCCTTCGACGAACGGCTGTGGCTGGCCGACTTCCTGGTCGGCGCCTACTTCGCCTCGGTGCTGCACGACGAGCCGGAGCCGTGGGACATCATCACCGCCGCGCACGTGGTCGACGTGATCACGGACCCCCGGATAGCGCGAAACCCCGGCTCCCGTCGTCCGGCGGGGGGTCCGGGGCTCACTTCCGGCCGCGTCAACCGACCGACCAGCTCTAACCCCGACATTACCAGAACCCAAGATCCACACCCAACCGGAAACCCCTAGGCGAACAGGCCGCGGAGCTGCTCCAGGAGCGCGGCTGGCCCGACCGGGGCGAGGGTGAGCTGCCCGTCAGCCGTGGTGATCGAGTACCGGCCCGCGGGCGTGTCCAGCCAGGTCACGGGCACCTCGGAGACGCGAGTGCCGGTGCGGTCCGGTGTGCGGGAGACCGTGGTGGCCCTGCCGAAGGCGGTCGCCGTGGAGTACACCGCCAGGAACTCGGCGTTGCCCGCGCCGTCGCCGGAGTCATCGGCCGCGCTCCTCGGCCCCGGCACGAGGGCGGCCGCGCGGGGCGGGATCACGGCCATGGCGCTCTCGGCGGCACGCGCGGGGTCGATCCAGCTCAGCTCGACCGCGTTGCCCCGCAGGACCGCGCGCAGCCCGTCCGCGCCGCGGATGAAGCAGCCGACGCCGGTCTGGCCCGGCTCGTCGGCGTAGACCACGGCCAGCTCGTCGTCGAAGTCGGCGATCACCCGCAGCGCGGCGGCCAGCTCGGGACCCACGTGGGCGTCGCTGCCGCCGCTGAGGCCGTGCTCGTTCAGCCAGCCGCTGGTGCGCTCCGCGGCGTCGTCCGCCGAGTGGCCCAGCACCACCAGCGGGAACGGCATGACGCCGAGCCCGAGCAGGTTCCAGCAGGTCTCGTAGACCGGTGCCGGGACCGGCGGCAGGCTCACACGACGCAGTGCGGAGATGGACACGATGGGCACCCCAGCCTCGGTCGCTCGACGACCTCCGGAACACGGGAATCGTTCCCGCATGTACATACCGAAGGGAATGCAACCGTGGGCGAGCGCGCCACACAAGCACCGAGAACCGATCGGGCGAATCCCCGGCCCGCTACTTGGGTAAGTGCCGGAATCGGCTCTTCTCGACTAGGAGAAAGGGCCGCTGAGCAGGCCGGAGAGGTGCTGGGAAACAGTTCCGGAACACGCGGCGGACAGTGACATCCAGCCGCTGGAGTGCGTGATCGCGTATCGGCCCTCCGGCGTGTCCAGCCAGGTCACGGGCTGCCGCGCGACGAGTTTGCAACTGCGCGGGTTCGACGGGCGCAATGCGCTGGCCTGCCCCACTGCGGTTGCGGTCGCATAAATGTCCAGGAAGCGTTCCGTGTCCGCGCGACCGGCATCGGCGATCACGCCGAAGCGCTCCCAGCGCCGCCCCGCGCGGGCGAGGTCGTCCGTGGCGACGCGCACCGGGGAGGCCGTGCCGGGGCCGTACTCCGGCACCACGGCGAGCGCGCTGGAGGCGAGCAGGTCGTTCTCGATCCACTCCAGCTCGACCATGTCGGCCCGCAGCACCGCGCGCAGCGCCCGGCCGCCCCTGGCGAAGCCGCCGATGCGTGTCTGCACGTCATGTTCGGTGTAGACGACGGCGAGCTCCATGTCGAAGTCCGCGATCGTGCGCAGCGCCTCGGTCAGCTCGGGGCCGATGCGGTGCTCGTCACCGAGGCCGTGCTCGCGCAGCCAGTGCGCGGCGCGGACCTCGACCGCGCTGTGGTCGTCCGGGTCCGTCGAGGTGCGCAGCACCACGAGCGGGAACGGCATCACGCCCAGTCCCAGCCGCGCCCAGCACACCTCGTACACCGGCGCGGGAATCGCGGGCAGCGCGGTCCGGACCGGCAACGTCCAGGAAGTGCTCGTCATGGCACTCAGCACAGTGACCTTCTCCAGGCTCGACTACGTCGCGTGGGAATTAACTACCACGCCAATCGTCGAGCGCCCTCGTATCGTTTCAGGATCCGATTAACACGAATGACCCCTCATGACGCGACCACAAGGCCACGACCAGGGGGAACACCCGCGTGATAATTGCACTATGGAAAACAAGCGAGTGGATGCCCGAACGGCGGGCACCCTAGCTTAAGGAAGACTTGAGATTAATCTCCAAGAACACAAATCTGTACTCACGCACTGGGCGCCAGCCGAACAGCGGTCGCCACGATCTTGTCGAGCGCGTCGCCGTCCTTGGGGTCGTAGAGCCCGGCCAGCAGCTTGAGCACGAGCTTCATCAGACCGTCCATGGGCAGGCCGTACTTGGTGGCCGTCTTCATGACGTGCGGGTTGCCGATGAGCTTGCTGAAGATGTTGCCGAGCCGGTAGTAGCCGCCGAGGGCCTGCTTGATCGCCACCGGGTAGCGGCCGAGCGCGCGCTCGCGGCTCGGACCCTCCGCGCGGGCGAGGGCGTGCACGACGCACTCGGCCGCGATGCGCGCGGACTCCATGGCGTAGGCGATGCCCTCCCCGTTGAACGGGTTGACCATGCCGCCCGCGTCGCCGACCAGCAGCAGGCCGTTGCGGTAGTGCGGGGTGCGGTTGAAGCCCATCGGCAGCGCGGCGCCGCCGACCTTGCCGATCGCGTTGGCGTCGCGGAAGCCCCACTCCTCCGGAGTGCCGTCCAGCCACGACTTCAGCAGCGCGCGGTAGTCGGTCTTGCCGTAGGCCTTGGAGGTGGACAGGATGCCCAGCCCGACGTTCACCGTGCCGTCGCCCATGCCGAAGATCCAGCCGTAGCCGGGCAGCAGCCTCGGGTCGGCGGGGTTGCTGCGGTCCCACAGCTCCAGGTGCGACTCCAGGTAGTCGTCCTTGGTGCGCGGGCTCTCGTAGTAGCGGCGGACCGCGACGCCCATCGGGCGGTCCTCGCGCTTGTCCATGCCGATCGACAGCGCGAGCCGGGCCGAGACCCCGTCGCAGGCCACGATCAGCGGCGCCCGGTAGCTGACCGGCTTCTTGTCCGGTCCGGTGACCGCCTTCACGCCGATGACCCGGCCGGTCCGCTCGTCGGTGATGGCCGACTGCACGGTGGTCTGCTCCAGCAGCCGCGCGCCCGCGTGCTGGGCGGTGCGGGCGAGCATCTCGTCGAAGTCCTGCCGGGGGCGCACCACGCCGTAGGGCGGGAAGGTGGCCAGCTCCGGCCAGTCCAGCTCGATCGTCCGGCCGCCGCCGACCACGCGCAGGCCGCGGTTGTGCAGCCAGCCCGCCTTCTCGGTGGTGTCGATGCCCAGGTCGATGAGCTGCTTCACTCCGCGCGGGGTGAGGCCGTCGCCGCAGACCTTCTCCCGGGGGAAGGAGCTCTTCTCCAGCAGCAGCACGTCCAGGCCCGCCCGGGCCAGGTAGGTGGCGGCGGTGGATCCGGCCGGACCCGCGCCGACCACGATGACCTCGGCGTCCTCGCCCGGACGACGGCGGCTTGACGTGATCATGGGTCTCCTTGTGAAAGCGTTCACGAACCAGGTCCGAGTCTAGGCGAACCGGACGCGGGCGTCCGCGTGCTCCCAGCTCAGGGTTTGACAGCCCGGTGCAACGCGACCACGCCGAGGTTCAGCGGCCGCCACGCGACGTCGGTCCACCCTGCCTGAGAGATGATCTCCGCGAGTTCCCGCTGGCCAGGCCAGGTGCCCATGGACTCGGCGAGGTAGCGGTAGGCCTCCGGGTTGGACGAGACCGGCCGGGCCAGCAGCGGCAGCACCGGCAGCCCGAGCCGCCGGTAAAGGAACCGGAACGGGCGAAACTGGGGTTGAGAGACCTCACAGATCACCATGCGTCCGCCGGTCCGGACGACCCTGGCCATCTCCCGCAGCGCGCCCTCGGTGTCGACGAAGTTGCGCAGCCCGAAGGTGACCGTGACCACGTCGAAGGAGTTGTCGGCGAAGGGCAGCCGCATCGCGTCGGCCGCGACCATCGGCACGTCCCGCCCGATCTCCTTGCCCCGCTCCAGCATCCCGAGCGAGAAGTCCGCCGCGACGCACCACGCTCCGGAATCGGTGTACTCGACCGTGGAGATCGCGGTACCGGCGGCCAGGTCGAGCACCCGCTCGCCCGGCTTGAGGTCCAGCGCCCGCGCGGTCTTGATCCGCCAGCGCCGGTCGAAGCCGACCGTCATGACGGAGTTCGCGCGGTCGTAGCCACGGGCCACGCCGTCGAACATCTCGGCGACCTCGCGTGGCTTCTTGTCCAAACCGGCCCTGACCATGCCGGAAGCTTAGGGCCTGCGTGAGGGGTCTCAGCTCAGCGCGTCGAGCATCCCGTCAACCGCCGCCGCCCAGGGGAAGCACTCGGCGCGGGCCCGCGCGGCGGCACGGCGCTCCGGCTCGGGCAGCGACAGCACCGAGGCGACGGCGTCGGCGAACGCGGCCGGGCTGTCGTCCGCGGCGACGGCCCCGCACCCCGGCTGCACGATCTCCGGCAGCGCGGAGGAGCCGGAGACCACCACCGGCGTGCCGGAGGCGAGCGCTTCCAGCGCCGCGAGACCGAACGTCTCATGTGGACCGGGAGCCAGCGAGATGTCCGCCGTGGCAAGGAGATCGGCCACCTCCGCGCGCGAGTCGAGGAAGCCGAGGAAGGTCACCGGCAGGCCCTCGGCCAGCTCTTCGAGCGCCTTCTTGCGCGGCCCGTCACCCGCGATCACCAGCCGCACCCGCTGCCCGCGGCGAACCAGCTCGCGCACCGTCTCGACGCTGCGCTCCACGTGCTTCTCCGGCGACAACCGTCCACAGTGGACCAGAAGTGAGTCCGCGTCACCGAGCATCCGCGCGTGCAGCGAGTCGTCGTAGTTGCCCGGGTCGAAGGTGTCCAGGTCGACCCCGAGCGGCACCTGGCGCAGGTTCACCGTGCCGATGCGATCGAACTCCTGCCTGGCGAAGGCCGTGGTGCACACCACGTTCGCGAAACTGGCCGCCATCCAGCCGTTGGCCACGTCAGCCGCCCACCGCGCCGCGCGGGGCGGCAGCAGGAACTGCTCAAGAATGCGGTCGAGGCGCTCGTGCGAGATCACCACGCTCGACGCCCCGTTGCGGCCCGCCCAGCGCCCGAGACCGCGCAGCGTCGCCCGGTCGGACACCTCGATCGCGTCCGGCTTGAGGCGGTCCAGCCACGTCCGCACCCGGAACGGGTCCAGCACCCGGTAGCCGCCCATCCCCGGAACCGTCGGCCCGAACAGCGTGATGCGCCGAACCCCGCCCGGCAGGTCCTCGACCGAGTGCTCCGCCCCCGGAACGATGAGCACCACCTGGTGCCCGCGCGCCACGTAGCCCGGCCCCAGGTGGTTCAGCGCCGTGCGCAGCCCACCGGAACGGGGCCCGTAGAAGTTCGCCAGCTGGACGATCCGCATCCCCCGAGCCTCCCACCAGCCCCCGAGCCGCTCCCCCCGCCCCCTCCCCCCGCCGTTACGTGCTGAATGAGTCATTGGGGTACTTCAACGCCCTGAACGGGTCGTTCAGGGACCTCAACGCCCCAAACGCGTCATTGGCGAGCGGCCGAGGTGCCGGGCGAACGGGTCATTGAGGGCGCTCAACAGCCCTGAATGAGTCATTGGGGGAACTCAAGTACCTCAATGACTCATTCAGGGCAAAAACGGGGGGTTAGGCGGCGGTGGTGGTGGAGTGGGGGATGTTGGCGATCTCGACGTAGTGGTCGAGGAGCTGGTCGCAGATGACCGGCCAGGTGCGGGCGAGGACGGAGCGGCGGGCGGCCTCGGCGAAGCGGGCGCGGGTGCCGGGGTCGGCCAGGGCGGTGATGCCCTCGCGCAGGCCCTGTTCGAACTCGGCGGCGTCCCACGCGGGCAGCAGGTAGCCGGTGCGACCGGGCTGGACCAGGTCGCGGGGGCCGCCGGCGTCGGGGGCGAGCACGGGGACGCCGGAGGCGAGCGCCTCCTGGACGGTCTGGCAGAAGGTCTCGAACGGGCCGGTGTGCACGAACAGGTCGAGGCTGGCGTAGGCGGTGGCCAGCTCCTCGCCCTCGCGCATGCCGAGGAAGGCCGCGCGCGGCATGGTCTTGCGCATCGCGTCCAGCTCGGGGCCGTCGCCGACCACGACGAGCTGCACGCCGGGCATGTCGTGCGCGGCCTGGAGCCGGTCGACGCACTTCTCCAGTGCGAGCCTGCCGACGTAGCCGACGAGCAGTTCCCCGTTGGGGGCGAGGCGGGCGCGCAGGGCGTCGTCGCGGCGGGACGGGTTGAAGCGGTTCACATCGACGCCACGGGCCCAGTGGTGCACGCGGGGGATGCCGTGCTCACCGAGGGCGTCCACGGCCCAGCTCGACGGTGCGAGGGTGCGGTCGGCCATGCCGTGCAGCCAGCGGGTCCAGCGCCACGCGGCGCGCTCGGCGAGGCCGAGGCCGTAGGTCCCGGCGAAACCGGCCACGTCGGTCTGGTAGATCGCGATCGTCGGCAGGCCGAGCTTGCGGGCGGCGACCATGCCGCGCATGCCCACGATGAACGGCGAGGCCAGGTGCACGACGTCGGGGTTGAACTCGCGCAGCGCCTTGACCACCTTGCGGCTGGGCACGCCGATCGGCTGCGCCTTCAGCACCGGCAGCTGCACCTCGGGCAGCCGCACGACGGGGTAGCCCGCGTACTCCTCGGGACCGTTGCCGGGGGCGATCACCATCGCCTCGTGACCGTTCCGGCGCAGGTGCTCCAGCACCCGCAGCACGGAGTTGGTGACTCCGTTGACGTGCGGGAGGAAGCTCTCGGTCACGATCGCTACGCGCACGGGTCTCACGGTGCCCACCCTTCCAGCCCTGCTTCCGCCCCCTGCATGAAGGGTCGCCGAACGTCAGGGGAAGTCCTGGTTCCCGATACCCAGTCCTGCCCGGACCACGCCTGTACGCCCACTTATGCAAAGACGTCCGACCCGCACTCTTGGCCTGGTGATCCTCACCACGTCACCTCGGTTTCGCGCTGCGGACACCGTTCGCGGTCACGCTCGGACGGCATGACGGCCTTGTCCTCCCAGCCGGTGCCCGCGCTCGAACCGGCACTGCTCTCCCGCGCCCTGGAGGTGGCGGGGCGGCTGGCCAACGACGCCGCGGACGTGATCACCGCAACGGCCGGGCGGGACGTGCGCCCGGAGACCGACGAGTCCCCCTTCGACTGGGTCACCGACACCGGCCGCACCCTGGAGCGGCACACCCGCCGCGTCCTCGCCGCGGAGTTCCCCGGGGTTCCGGTGATCGGCGAGGAGTCCGGCGCGGGCAAGCTGCCCGTCGCGGCGTCCACCGAGTACCGGTGGGTGGTCGACCCGGTGGACGGGACGATCAACTACGTGGCGGGCATCCCGTGGTGCTCGTACAGCCTGGCGCTGATCGACCGGTTCGGTCCCGTGGTCGGTGTGGTCGCCGATCCCTACCGCGCGCAGATCTACGCGGCGGCCCGCGGCCGGGGCACCAGGGCCAACGGCGCGCCCGTGCGGTTGGCTCCGCGCGCGGAGCTGGCGGGCGGTGTGATCTGCACCGAGCTGAGCCGGGGCGGGATCTGGCCGGGCATGGCGGCCTTCACCGAGCGCGCCGGGCGGGCCCGGGTGGCGGTGCGGGTGCTCGGTTCGACGGCGCTGGCCATCGCGCAGGTGGCGCTGGGCCACGCGATCGGCGCGGTGCTGCACGACTACGAGGAGTGGGACGTCGCGGGGGCCATCGCGCTGGCGACGGAGGCGGGAGCGGTGGTGCTGGGCCGCGACGGCCGCCCGCGGCCGATGCCGATGGGCGGGCTGCTCGTCGCGGCCCCCGAGTTCGCCGCCGACCTGCTGGCCTGGTGGCGTGCCCCGGACGACTAACCCGCGCTCTGCACCACCATCGTGGCGACCTTGTCCACGACGTCGCACGGCTTCAGCGACTGCGGCGGCGCCTTCTGACCCAGTCGCGGGTTCAGCTGCTTCGGGCTCAGCTCGACACTGATCAGGTGGCCGGTGATGGTGCCCTTCGGGTCAGACGGCTTGTAGTTCAAGGACACCGCACAGGATTCCGGCAGATCCATGAAGGGCTTGTTCAACCGGATGCCGCTGAGTCCCGCGACGGTCACCGCGGGCGTGTCCGCGGTGACCTCCTGCTCGACGTTGTACTGGTAGATCACGCCGAGGGTGTAGCTGTACTCGTCACCCGGCTTCGTCAACGCGATCTGACAGCCGTACGGGTTGTAGCGGCTGACCGAGCCGGGCGACCAGCCGGAGAACTCGCCGAGGAACTGCTGCTGCGCGGCGCACGGGTCCTTGCCCAGCAACGACTTGCCGGTGGGCGGTGTGGTGCGGGCCGGGATGGTGAGCAGCTTCCGTGCGATCGCGCCCGCGTAGGTCTTGGCCTCCTCGCACGCCTCCGGCCACGTGCCCTTGGACTTGTAGCCGCTGATCGTGAAGGCGTAGCCGGTGTCCTCGATCGGCAGGCGGACGTAGCAGGAACCCTCCGAACCGGCCTTCTTGGGCAGGTAGACCTTGTGGCCCGCGACCTCGACCTCCTGGTCCTTCTGGCGGTCGATCTCGGTGTAGACGGAGGGTGAGATCTCGAAGCGGTGCGTCGGCACCTCGGTGCCCGAGTTGCCAGCGCGGATCTTGCAACCGGGCAGGCCCGGTCCCATGAAGGTGGTCACCGGCTCGCCGAACTTCTTCATCGGCTCCGGATCGAGCGCCTGGCACAGGTCGGCCGCGCGCAGTCTCGCCATCAGCGCGGCCCCGGCCTCGGAGGTGACCACCCTGGCGGTCTCGGCCGTGGCGTCCTTCGCCGTGGCGGAACGGGTCGTGGTCTTCGGCGGAGTCGGCCCGGGTTCGGCGGTGCCGACCACGGTGGACGCGCAACCGGTGAGGAAAGTCGTCACGAGCGCGGCGGCGACCGCTGCGGCTCGGCGGGAAGTGGTGTGCATTCTTGGCCCCCAGTGCGTCAATGCCGGGCCGGAACCTACCGGAAGATCATGGCCCGAACGGTCTATCGACGCAGTTCGGACGCTTTCGTGGCCCTCGCGGGTTCCCTGCGCCGGTGCAGCCACCAGAGCACGCCGCCCGCGATCGCCCACACCACCAGGACGATGGTGATCGCGGGCACCAGGGTCAGCCAGGCACCGCGGCCCGCGACCCGCACCAGGTCCGGATTCGCCTGGTCGTACTCGACCCGGACGACCTGACCGACCTGGAGCCCGCCGGGGTAGAGCACGCCGTCGCGCGGCACCCGCACGGCGCTGTCCGGTGTGCTGAACCGCACCACCGTGCGGTTGTAGGAGGCCGACATCACCTCGGCCGCGGCCACCCCGGGCCTGGCGGTGATCTTGAAGTCGTTGGTGTAGGCGCCGATCACCAGGAGCAGGCAGGACGCGGTCACCAGGGACGCGAGGCCGAGCGTGATCAGCGTCGCCCTGCGGCGGTCGCGGGCCTGGGCGCGGATGGCCCCCCACACCGCGCGGGCCTGGGCGAACCGGGGATTGCGCAGGTCGTCGGCCTCGGCCTGCGCGCTCGCGCGCACGGCGTCGTCGAGGGCGCGGTCCACCGACTGGTCGGCCGCCTGGTCCGGGGTGCCCTTCCCAGAGCCGTCCCCGGCCTCCGCCGCGCGCGCGTCGACGGCGGTGCTGCCCGGCGTGTCGCCCGGCGCGCTCACGACTGCGTCCTCCGCCACATCAGGTCACTTTATGCCAGACCGGCGACGCGTCCCCCGCGCGTGGCTCATACGCTCGAAGGGTGACCAGCGCTCCGGAGAAGGGCATCGCAGCCAGGCTGCGCGTGCACAGCCGCCCGATGGGCGCGGACACCGATCTGCTGGACCTGCTGCCGACGCCGGACGGTGTGCTGACCTGGGTGCGCAACGGGGAAGGCCTGGTCGGCTGGGGTGAGGCCGCGCGGTTCACGCCCTCGGGGCCGAACCGGTTCATCGACGCGGAGCTGTGGTGGCGCGCGGTGCGCGAGCGCTCCGAGGTGGTCGACGAGGTCGGCCTGCCCGGCACCGGCGCGGTGGCGTTCGTGAGCATGGCCTTCGCCGACCACCCCGGCGACTCGGTGCTCGTGGTGCCGAGGGTGATCGTCGGCAGGCGGGGCGGCACCACCTGGGTCACCGAGATCAGCTCGGACGACGACGGTTCCCCGGTGAACCGCTCGGTGCAGCCGGTGCGGCGCACCGGAACGGTCCGCTACGCCGAGGGCGAACTGCCGGTGACCGGCTACCGGCACGCGGTGCGCGCCGCGGTGGACCGGATGCGCGCGGGCGAACTGGGCAAGGTGGTGCTCGCGCACGACCTGCTGGCCACCGCGGACGAGCCGTTCGACCCCAGGTTCCTGCTGCACGGGCTGGCCGGGCGGTACCCGAGCTGCTGGGTCTACGCCGTCGAGGGCCTGCTCGGCGCCACCCCGGAGATGCTGCTGAGCAAGCTCGACGACGAGGTCACCTCCCGGGTGCTCGCGGGCACCAGCTGGCCGCACGAGGGCGTCACCGCCGACGAGCTGGCCACCCGGCTGCTCACCTCGGCGAAGAACCGCGAGGAGCACGCCTACGCGGTCGAGTCCCTTGTGGACACACTGCGTCCGCACTGCGCGACCCTGGAGGCGCCGGACGCGCCGCAGGTGCTGCGGCTGCCCAACGTGCTGCACCTGTCCAGCGATGTCACGGGGCGGCTGCGCGCGACCGCCAACGCCCCCTCCCTGCTGCGGCTGGCCGCGGCCGTGCACCCGACCGCCGCGGTGGGCGGGACCCCGCAGAAGGCCGCGGTGGAGATGATCACCGAGCTGGAGCGGATGGACCGGGGCCGCTACGCGGGGCCGGTGGGGTGGATCGACGCCGACGGGGACGGCGAACTGGGCATCGCACTGCGCTGCGCCCAGGTCACCGGAGCCACCGCGCGGTTGTTCGCCGGGTGCGGGCTCGTCGCGGATTCCGATCCGGATTCCGAGGTGACCGAGGCCGCGGCCAAACTCGTCCCCATCCGTGACGCGCTCGAAGGCAATTGAGTTGCATTCACTTTCGGTCCCGACCGAAAGATGAACCGTTACTTCCAAGATAAGAAACACGCCAGGACAGGCACTTGATCCGCGCTTAACGTGTCGCGGCATGAAGCGAGTGAGATTCCTGGCGGTGGCCGCCCTGTTGTCGATGTCCGCGCTCGGGTCGACCGCCGTGATCATTCCTCCCGCCGCTGAGGCCGCATCGGGATACCCGTACGCGAACAGCGCGGTCGGCAAGAAGGACAGGTGGGGATTCCTCACGAGGTACTGCACGTCGTACGTGGCGTACCGCCTCGACAAGCGCGGGTTCAACTTCAGCAACCACTACAAGGGCGAATCCTGGGGAGATGCGAAGACCTGGGACAACGCGGCGAAGAAGGCCGGTCTGACGGTCAACAAGACACCGAAGGTCGGCGCAGTCGCGGTGTGGGGTTCCAACATGGGTGGCGGCGCCGGTCATGTCGCCGTCGTCTCGAAGATCAGCGGCGGCAAGATCACGGTCCAGGAATACAACGTGCGAGTTTCCTTCGGCTACGGCGAGCGCGTCATCGGCTCCATCAAGCCGGAGAGCTACATCCATTTCTGAGCGTGAAAGCGTCGGGCCCCGCGACGGGGAAGCCGCAGGGCCCGACGTGAAGATGACTGCTACTTGTTCATGCTGTGCATGATGCGGTGCCCGGCCTCCATCTTCGGGACCGACTTCGGCACGATGTCCGCCTTCACCCCGGGGGCCTTGGCCTGAGCCGCCTGGTCCGCGCTCAGCTGCGGCTTGCCCTTGGTGAACAACCACTTCTGGAAGAGGTCGTAGAGCGGCTTCCCGGAGATCTTCTCCGAGAGCGCGATGAACTCCTCGATGCTGGCGTTGCCGTACTTCTTGTCGGTGTTCCAGGTCTTGAGGATCTTCTTGAAGGTGTCCAGGCCCACCGCGTTGCGCAGCTGGTGCAGCGCCATCGGGCCGCGGGTGTAGACGCCGAAGCCGTCGAAGAGCTTGGCGGGCGTCGGGTCGCCGGTGACGACCTGCCAGGCCGGGTCCTCGGCCGGGCGCTTGTAGTAGTGGTCGAAGATCTCCTGCGCGGTGCCCTCGCCCTTGGCCTCCGACCACAGCCACTCCGCGTAGCTCGCGAAGCCCTCGTTCAGCCAGATGTTGCGCCACTTGGCCACCGAGACCGAGTCACCGGCCCACTGGTGGGCCAGCTCGTGCACGACGACGGAGACGTGCGAACCCGCCGCGAAGAACGCCGGGCTGTACACCGGGCGGGTCTGGTTCTCCAGCGCGAAGCCGATACCGGAGCTGGGCACGACGCCGCCCTGGGCCTCGAACGGGTAGTCGCCGAAGTAGTCCTCGAGGAACGCGATCACCTCGGGGGTGCGCTCGATGCTGGCCTTGGCCGCGGCCTCGGCGTCACCGAGGCCGGTGCCGTAGGCGTTCACCAGCGGCTGGCCCTTGTGGCCGGTCCCGGTGACCACCTCGTACTTGCCGACCGCGAGGAAGGTCAGGTACGTGGCCTGGGGCTTGGTGCTGCGCCAGTTCCACCTGGTCCACCCAGCGCGGCTGGACTTGCCCGCCAGCCTGCCGTTGGACAGCGCCGTGGTGCCGTCCGGCACCGAGACGGAGACGTCGAAGGTGGCCTTGTCCGTCGGGTGGTCGTTGCTCGGGTACCACCACGCGGACACGTGCGGCTCGTCCACCGCGAGCGCGCCGTCCGGGGTGCGCTTCCAGTTGTTCACGCCGTTGACCACGACGGTCGACGGGGTGGCCTCGTACTCGACGACGATCGTGGTCAGCAGCCCCTGGTGGACCTGCTGGGCCGGGGTCACCTTGAGCTCGGTCCCGGTGCGGCTGAACTTCGCGGGCAGGTTGTTGACCAGCACCGACTTCGGGTCGATCGCGAAGTCGAGGTTGAACTGGGTCAGCCGCTGGGTGGGCTTGGCGGTGATGACCGTCGTGCCCCAGAGCTTGTCGTCGGCGGGCTGGTAGCGCAGCCGGATGTCGTAGTGCGAGACGTCGTAGCCACCGTTGCCGTCGCCCGGGTAGTACTCGTCGCCGATTCCGGGGGCACCGGTCGTGTCCGGCCCGGCCGACGCGGGCCAGGCGAGCAGCGCGATCGCGGCCGCGGCCGCCGCCCCCATGCGGAGGCTGTGTTTACGCAGCACGGAATTCGAACCTCTCCGTCGTGGCCGACTTCCCCACATGCAGCCGACTCGGGAAGCAACCTAGCTCCGGGAAATCGCCGGGCACCAGCACGTTTTCTTCACAACCAGCTGGTGGGAGTGAAAGGTTCAATGGGCGCGCCGCACCGCCGCGCGCAGGCGTTCGTGCAGGTCACGCAGGGCAGAACGGTCGGTTTGGACCTCGACGACGCGGAGTCCTGAGCCCGGTCGGCACTCGGCAAGGAACTGTTCCCTGCTGCGCGCTCGAACGTGCGGAACCCGGTACGCGGCGCACAAAGAGGCAAGGTCCGCGCCGTGCGGGGTAGCGAAAACGCGTTCGAAGGAATCAGCGTGCTGGGCCGATCCCTGCTCCAGCAAGGAGAAGATCCCGCCACCGTCGTCGTTGAGCACCACGATCGTCAGGTCCGGCCGCTGTTCGGCGGGCCCGATCAGCAGCCCGTTGGCGTCGTGCAGGAAGGTCAGGTCACCGAGCAGCGCCGCGCCCCACGGCCCGATCCGCCCGTCCGCGTCATGTGCGCCGAGCAGCGTGCCCACCGCGGTGGAAATGCTGCCGTCGATCCCGGCCAGGCCGCGGTTGGCCAGCACGTCGGTCCGTTCGGTCGCCGCGACCAGGTCGACATCGCGAACGGGGTTGGAGGAGCCGAGAAAAAGCACGGCATCGCGCGGCATCGCGGCGACGAGATCGCGGGCGATGTGCAACCCGGTCGGCCACGGCTCGGCGGCGAGGAATTCTTCGACGGCGTTCGCGACGGCGGCGTCCGCGTTCTGCCAGACAGCCAGCCACTCCGGCTCCGCGTCCCGGTCGAGGAGGGCCAGCGGGCCGACAGAGGTCGCCTGGTGCTGCGGGTCGGTCCAGTCCGCGGTGTCGTCGACCACATGCACCTGCGGGGTGGTGTGGAGCAGCCGCTGCACTGCCCGCGTCAGGGTCGGGCGGCCGACCACGACAAGGGCTTCCGGGTGCAGTTCGTCCATACCCAGCAACAGGGTTCCGTGTCGGAGCAGCAGGGCCTTGGTGGAGGCGACACCGCCCGCGCCGCCCGGCTCGGCGAGCACCGGCCAGCCGCGCTCCGCCGCGATCTCGCCGATCGCGTTGCCCTGCCCCCAGCTCGCCGCGCCGACCACGACGAGCGTGCGCGCCGGGAGGTCGATCGGCTCGACACCGACGGGAGCGCTGCCGCCGTGCCGCGCGGTCCAGGGCGCGTCTTCTCCTCTGCCCACCAACGATTCCGGCCAGCTGTTGTCAGCGGTGTCCGGCACCAGTGGCTCGCGGAACGGGATGTTCACGTGCACCGGTCCGCCGTCCTTGGCGTGGGCGACCGCGCGGCAGATCATGCTGCGCCACACCGCGTTCTGGCCCTTTCGGGTCTCCGCCACCGGAAAGTCCACTGTGGACACGTGAGGGCCGAAGACGCCGTGCTGCCAGGTGGTCTGGTTCGCCCCGGTGCCCATCAGCTCCGGCGGGCGGTCGGCGGTGAGCACGACCAGCGGCTCTGCCGAGTGGTACGCCTCCAGGACAGCGGGGTGCAGGTTCGCCACGGCGGTGCCGGAGGTGCAGGCGAGCGCGACCAGCCCCCTGCGGTGCGCCGGGAGGCCCAACCCTTTGGAGAGGCCCAGCGCGAGGAAGCCCGCGCTGCGCTCGTCGATCCGCACGTGCAACGTGACGCGCCCGGCCTTCGCCGCGTCGTGCAGCGCGAAGGACAGCGGCGCGTTGCGCGAACCGGGGCAGAGCACGAAGTGCCGGACACCGTTGCGGACGAGCTCGTCGACCACGACGCGCGCCTGCGCTGTAGACGGGTTCACCGGTTCAACACCCTTCCCTGGACCCGCCTATTCTCGCAGGCGTGCCGTCCAACCAGGTCTCAGAGTTGTTCGATCCGGCCGCTTGGCGGGTCGTAGAGGGCTTCGACTTCACCGACATCACCTACCACCGTGCCGTGGACCAGGGCACGGTGCGGATCGCCTTCAACCGGCCGGAGGTGCGCAACGCGTTCCGCCCGCACACGGTGGACGAGCTCTACCGTGCGCTTGATCACGCCAGGATGAGCTCCGACATCGGCTGCGTGCTGCTGACCGGCAACGGCCCGTCCGCGAAGGACGGCGGCTGGGCCTTCTGCTCCGGCGGCGACCAGCGCATCCGCGGCCGAGACGGCTACCGCTACGCCGAGGGCGAGACCTCCGACACCATCGACCCGGCGCGCGCGGGGCGGCTGCACATCCTGGAGTGCCAGCGGCTGATCCGGTTCATGCCGAAGGTCGTCATCGCCGTGGTCCCCGGCTGGGCGGCCGGTGGCGGGCACAGCCTGCACGTGGTGTGCGACCTCACCCTGGCCAGCGCGGAGCACGCGAAGTTCAAGCAGACCGACGCCGACGTGGGCAGCTTCGACGCGGGCTACGGCTCGGCCTACCTGGCGCGGCAGACCGGGCAGAAGTTCGCCCGCGAGATCTTCTTCCTCGGCCGCACCTACGACGCCGAGAAGATGCACCGGATGGGCGCGGTGAACGAGGTCGTCCCGCACGCGGAGCTGGAGTCCACGGCCCTGCAGTGGGCCAAGGAGATCAACGGCAAGTCGCCGACCGCGCAGCGCATGCTGAAGTACGCGTTCAACATGATCGACGACGGCCTGGTGGGCCAGCAGCTGTTCGCCGGGGAGACGACGCGCCTGGCCTACATGACCGACGAGGCCGTCGAGGGCCGCGACTCCTTCCTGGAGAAGCGCGCGCCCGACTGGTCCCCGTTCCCCTACTACTACTGATGCGGTCGCTGGTCGCGGTCTCGTCCGAGGAGATCCCGGAGAGGCTGGCCGCGGCGCTCGACGGCTCGGGCCCCGCTCTGCTGCCGACCGCGCCCGGCGACCCCGCACCGCCCTCCTTGACGGGACCCGTCAAGGAGGAGATCGCGCTGGTCGTGGCGACGTCCGGCTCGACCGGCCAGCCCAAGGGAGTGCTGCTCTCGGCTGCGGCGTTGCGCGCGTCGGCTTCGGCCACGCACGCGCGGCTCGGCGGGCCGGGCACGTGGCTGCTCGCGCTCAGCGCGCACCACATCGCCGGAGTGCAGGTGTTGATCCGATCGCTGCTGGCGGGCTCCGATGCGGGGATCGCCGACACCTCGCAGGGCTTCCGGCCGGACGCGTTCGCCTCCGCCGCGCATGCCGTGCTGGACCGTCCCGGCAGGCACTACACGTCTTTGGTACCAACACAATTGGTGCGGTTGCTCTCTGATGGCGGGGCCGGGCTGGAGGCGTTGACGGGCTTCGACGGCGTGCTGTTGGGCGGCGCGGCGACCCCGGCTGAACTGCTTGAGCAGGCGCGTGCGGCGGGCGTCGCGGCGATCACCACCTACGGGATGAGCGAGACCTGTGGTGGCTGCGTCTACGACGGCGTGCCGCTGGACGGAGTGCGTGTGCGGCTCGGCGAGGACGGCCGGATTTCGCTGTCCGGTCCGGTGCTCGCCAGCGGTTACCGCGGCGCCGCGAACGAGGCTTTCGCCGAGGGCTGGTTCCACACCAACGACCTCGGGCGGTTCGAGCCGGACGGGCGGCTCACCGTGCTCGGCCGGGCTGACGACATGATCATCACTGGTGGGGTGAACGTGGCCCCCGCCCTGGTGGAGCGGGTCTTGTGCGCGGAGCCGGACGTGCTGGAGGCGTGCGTGCTGGGGCTGCCGCACCCCGAATGGGGCCAGCTCGTCGCCGCGGTGGTGGTGCCCGCCGAACCCGGAGCGCCGCCGAGCCCGGAGCGGTTGCGGGCGCTGGTCAGCTCACAGCTCGGCGGTCCGTTCGCGCCCAAGCGGATCGCCGTCGTCGCGGCGCTGCCGCTGCGCGGGCCGGGCAAGGTCGATCGGCGCGCGCTCGCCGAGATGTTGATCAGTCACGACGTTATTTCACGTTAGGCAGATCGGTTACTAACCCCCTCGATTGCTTTCCGAGTCGTTGACAACCAACTGCGCCCGAAGTTTCCCTGGCGCCGTGCGGGATGCGTGCCCCCCTGCCGCGAGTTCGCTCGCTACGCGCATCCCGGGAACGGAGAGCAGTCGTGGCTTCGACCAGACTGCGGCGTGCTGTGGCGTCCGCCGCCCTCTGCGCCGCAATGGGCACCACCCTCCTCACCACGGGCCCGGCCTCCCTGGCCGCCCCGGCCGAGAGCACCTGGACCCCCGACCTCACCCAGATCACCGAAGACTCCGCCAACGTCCGCTTCACCGGTGGGGCACTGCGCCTAGCCGGTCAGCCCGTCCGCGCCGCCAGCGCGATGCACGACCGGGACGGGGGCAGCCTCGTCGTGGCCACCCGCGAACTGGCCGCGCCCGCCAACCGGATCGGCGCCACCGTGGACGCGACGGTGCCCGGCGACGCCCAGCTCTCCGTCGACGTGCGCGGCGAACTGGCCGGGGGTGAGTGGAGCGAGTGGACCACCGCCCCCGCCGAACTGCCCGAGGCGACCAAGCGGCTCCAGGTCCGCGTCGCCATGGTCAACTCCGGCGACGGCCGCAGCCCCGAGGTGCGCGGCGTCCGGCTCTCCGCCGAGTCCGGCCCGCAGGTCGCCGCCGAGCCGCGTGCCGCCGCGCGCAGCTACCGGGTCTACGCCACGCGGGAAGGGCTCGTCGGCGGCACCACCGCGAACGGCCACGTGATCAAGTCGCGGGACCACTTCGTCGCACTGCCGTCCGGGAAGTCGTTGGCGCCCAAGAACACCGGCACCTACAGCGTGAAGGTCTGCACGGCCAGCCGCTGCGCTTGGGGCGCCGTGTGGGACAAGGGCCCGTGGAACATCAAGGACGACTACTGGAACCCGTCCGCGCAGCGCGAGATGTGGAAGAACCTCCCGCAGGGCAAGCCCGAGGCGCAGGCCGCCTACCAGGACAAGTACAACGGCGGTAAGGACGGCTTCGGCCGCGTCGTGCAGAACCCGGCCGGAATCGACCTGGCGGACGGCACGTTCTGGGACGGCCTGAAGCTCAGCGACAACGCGTGGGTCACCGCGACCTACCTGTGGACCGGCACCGGCACTTTCGGCACCGTCCGCAGCACCGCGGGCGGCCCCGTCAACGTCCGCAACGCCGCCAAGACCGGCGCCACCCAGGTCGGCATGGCGGGCAACCACGCGCGGGCTCAGGTGGAATGCCAGGTCACCGGCGACAGCGTCACCGGATCGCAGGGCACCTCCAACGTGTGGTTCCGCATCCACGCCGGCATGTACATCCCCAAGGCGTTCGTCTCCGGCGTCGCATCCTCCGGCGCCTGCTAACCCTCTCCCCGCTCCGCCCCGAACGACCCGTTCAGCTCCTCCAACGCACTGAACGGGTCGTTCGGGTACTCCAACACCCTGAATGAGTCATTGAGGTACTTCAGTGCACTGAATGAGTCATTCAGGGACTCCCAACTCGTTTGGTCCGCTCGCAACGGGCTGAACGGGTCGTTCAAGGACCAGGTCGGCGCCGCCAATGACGCGTTTGGTGCGTTCAACTCCCCCAATGACTCATTCAGGGGCTCCAAGTACCTCAATGACTCATTCAGGCGTCAACGTGGGGGTGTGGGGCGGCGGAGTGGGTGGGGTGGGGGTGAAGGAAGATGTGGCGCATGGCCTCACTCGCCCAGTGGATCGAGGGCGCTCGCCCGCGCACGCTGCCCAACGCCATCGCCCCGGTGCTCGTGGGTTCCGGTGCGGCGTACGGCGTTGGCGGTTTCTCGTGGTTGCATACCGGGCTCATCCTGCTGATGTCGCTAGCGCTGATCGTGGGCGTGAACTACGCCAACGACTACTCCGACGGCATCCGGGGCACGGACGAGGACCGCGTCGGGCCGCTCCGGCTCGTCGGTTCGGGGCTGGCGAAGCCGAAGACGGTGCTCGTGGCGGCTTGGGCGAGCTTCGGGCTCGCGGGGGTGCTCGGGCTCACCGTGGTGGTGCTGACCGGGCAGTGGCTGATGCTGGCGGTCGGCGGGCTGTGCATCGTCGCCGCGTGGTTCTACACCGGGGGCAAGCGGCCGTACGGCTACGCGGGCTTCGGCGAGCTGGCCGTGTTCGTGTTCTTCGGCCTGGTCGCCGTGCTGGGCACGCTCTACGTGCAGGCCGACATGGTCAGCGGCGTCTCGATCGGCGCGGCCGTCGCGGTCGGCGCGTTCTCCAGCGCGGTGCTGATCGCCAACAACCTGCGGGACATCCCCACCGACGCCGAGACCGGCAAGCTCACGCTGGCCGTGAGGCTCGGCGACCGCGACACCCGCAGCCTCTACACGGCGGTCGTCGCGGTGCCGTTCCTGATGACCGTGCTGCTCGGATTGCGCCAACCGTTGACGCTGCTGGGTTTCCTGGCGCTGCCGGTGGCGATTCCGGCGCTGCGCCGCGTGTTGCGCGGTAAGCGCGGTATGGAGCTGATCCCGGTGCTGCGCGACACCGGCATGGCGATGCTGGTGTGGGCGATCGGCACCACGATCGGCCTGGCCCTCGGCTGACCCGCCACGAACGCCGCGTTCGGGGCGTTGGATTCCCTGAACGGGTCGTTGGGGGCGTTAGATTCCCCGAACGACCCGTTCAGGGACAAATGACGGCTAGTCGGTCCACTCGCCGGAAGCGTGGAACTTCTCCAGCACCTGCGTCGCCGAGGTGATGTCGATGTTCTCGCGCTCCAGCCAGGAATCGTCGTAGTAGGTGTTGGCGTAGCGCTCGCCGCCGTCGCAGAGCAGGGTCACCACGCTGCCCCGCCTGCCGTCCGCGCGCATCTTCGCGATCAGCTGGAAGGCGCCCCACAGGTTCGTCCCCGTCGAGCCGCCGACGCGCCTGCCGAGCAGGTTCTCCGCGTACCGGATCACCGCGATCGACGCCGCGTCCGGGACCTTGATCATGCGGTCGATGACCTGGCCGACGAAGGAGGGCTCCACCCGGGGGCGGCCGATGCCCTCGATCCGGGAGCCGCGCTCGCCGACCAGTCCGGGCAGCGTGTCCCGCCAGGCGTCGAAGAACACCGAGAACTCCGGGTCCACCACGGCCAGGCGGCTGCGCAGCCTGCGGTAGCGGACGAAGCGGCCGATGGTCGCGCCGGTTCCGCCGGTGCCCGCGCCCACGACCACCCAGTCGGGCACCGGGAACCGCTCCAGCGACATCTGCTCGAAGATCGACTCGGCGATGTTGTTGTTGCCGCGCCAGTCGGTGGCCCGCTCGGCGTGGGTGAACTGGTCCATGAAGTGCCCGCCGAGTTCGGCGGCCAGCCGGTGCGACTCCTCGTAGAGCGCGCCCGCCTGGTCGACGAAGTGGCAGCGCCCGCCCTGGCGCTCGATCAGCGCGATCTTCTCCGGGCTGGTGGAACGGGGCATCACGGCGATGAACGGCAGCCCGAGCAACCGCGCGAAGTACGCCTCGGACACCGCGGTCGAGCCCGACGAGGCCTCGATCACCGGGGTCCCCTCGGTCACCCAGCCGTTGCAGATCGCGTACAGGAACAGCGAGCGGGCCAGCCGGTGCTTCAGCGAGCCGGTCGGGTGGGTGGACTCGTCCTTCAGGTAGAGGTCGATCCCCCACTCCTGCGGCAGCGGGTACGGCAGCAGGTGCGTGTCGGCGCTGCGGTTGGCGTCGGCATCGATGATCCGGACCGCCTCGTTGACCCAGTCCCTGGTGTGCTCGCAGCACCGGTCCACATGCATGACCAGGACTTTACGTCCCCGCTTCGCCCCGCAGCTCGGCGCGGAACGCCTCGCGCTCGGCCCGGCGGCGCGCGCCCGCCTCGGCCAGACCGGTCGCCACGCGCACACGCAGCCCCTTGAAGACCACCAAGGACGCGGGCAGCGCGACGACGAGCGAGACCACCATGGCCACCAGCAGCGGCACGTTCACCGCGACCAGCAGGACGGCGACCACCGCGACGGTGCCGAACCTCGCGACGGTGTACAGCGCGATGTCGCGCGTGAGCGTCGCCTTCGAGATCGGGGAGTCGGACACGCCCCCAGATTACGCGCCGGGTCCGGCGACGGTCGGCACCGGCGGTGCGCTCACCGAGCCCGGGGTGTTGGGGCGGCCCTCGAAGCGCGTGGACAGCACGACGGTGGTCCGGGTGCGGGCCACCCCGGCGATCCGCCGCAGCCGTCCCAGGGTGCGCTCCAGCTCGTCCACGGTGGCCACCCGGACCTTGACCACGAAGGCTTCGTCGCCCGCGACCGCGTAGCAGCTCTCGACCTCGGGCAGCTCGGCGAGCGCGGCGGCCACCTCGTCGTCGTCCCCGGTGTCGGTCGGCTGGATCCCGACCAGCGCGGTGACCCCGAGCCCGACCGCGCTCGGGTCGACCATCGCGTGGTAGCCGGTGATCACCCCGGCCGACTCCAGCTTGCCAACGCGCTCGTGCACCGCGGAGGCGGACAGCCCCACCTGTCTGCCGAGGTCGGCGTAGGTGGCCCTGCCGTTGTCCCGCAGCGCCGCGATGATCCTTCGGTCGACAGCGTCCATGGTCGCAAGAGCGTAGAGCCTCGCGCCGGAGATGGTCAGACCTGCCCGAAGCGCACGTTTCGTCCCTTACCTACCCATTACCTGAAGACAAACGTTCGAGTACCCGGGGTGCCGGGTGCCACGATGCCCGGGCACACGATGCACCATGCAGTTCGAGGATCACGATCAAGTGGGGAGGACACCGTGACGACGATGCGTGCGGCAGTTCGGCCGTCCAGCGAACGCCTGCTGACCCCAGGCGAGGTCGCGACGCTGTTCCGGGTCGACCCGAAGACGGTGACCAGGTGGGCCACCGCGGGCCGGATCGGTTCGATCAGGACGCCGGGCGGGCACCGCCGGTTCCGGGAGTCCGAGGTGAACTCCCTGCTGGCCGAGCTGACCACGGAAGCGACCTGACCATCAAGACCAGCTGACCATCGAGACCACCTGAGCACGCGAGATCACCTGAACCTCGCGTCCCAGCCGGGTAAACCGGTCTTCAAGTACGGCGACCCCGCCCTCCGCGAGTCGCCAACCGCTCCAAACCCCCCGGGGTTTGTGGCGGTTGGCGACTCGCGCAAGCGGGGGTCCGGAGGACTTGAAGACCGCCCGACCCGTCAGCCGATCGCCGGGTGCGCCTCCGGATGGGTATCCCACCAGCGGGCGAAGCTGTCGTTGTACTCGACCAGCCCCAGGTAGGCGTCGGCGGCGGCGAGCCGGACCAGTTCGCCGTTCTCCGCGAACCGCTCGCTCGACCACGCCACGTCCAGCCGCCGCACGATGGGATCGCCCACCAGCGGCCGCACCACGATGCCCAGCCCCTCCCGCGAGGTCGCCTGGGCCAGGCTCACGCACTGCCCGCTGGCGACGAAGCTGCGCGCCGCGGTGGTCTCCGTCGCGTGGTGCCGGATCCTCGGCTCGAAGCCCGCGCGCTGGCAGGCCCGGCGCAGGTGCGCCGACTCCCCCGAGTCGAGCAGCGGATCGATGATCCACGACTCCTCGGCGAGGTCGGCCAGGTCGATCTCGGCCTTGCCCGACAACGGGTGCTGGTCGCCGAGCGCGACGAACACCGGCTCCACCGCGACCAGTTCCATCCGCCGCACCGACGGCAGCACCGGCAGCTCGTGCCCGGTGAACTGCTCGACGACCACCACGTCCAGCCGGTCGGAGTCGATCATCCGCAGCAGCGCCAGCGAGGACTGCTCGGCGTGGCTGTAGACCTCGGTCTCGCTGTCCGGGCGCAACGAGGTGAACGCCCGGCGCAGGCTCAGCGCGAGCTTGGCCGCGATGGGTCCCGGCACCGCTCCGATGCGCAGCAGCATCGGCTGCTCGCACACCTCCAACTGCGCGGTCCAGGACCGCAGCTCCTCCAGTTCAGCCAGGACCGTGCGCGCCTTGGCCAGCACGTAACGGCCGTACGCGGTCGGCTCGACCCCGCTGGGCGACCGCTCGAACAGCGGGATGCCCATGGTGCGCTCGATGCGTTGCAGTTGGGCGGACAACGACGGTTGGGACAGCCCCAGGGTGGCCGCCGCCCTGGACACGCTTCCGGTGTCCGCGACGGTCAGCAGAACTCGGAGGTGCCGCACCTCAAGCTCCATAACGCGGATGCTATGGCCAGCTGGGATGTGCGCTCCTCCGCTTAACGGGTCATATTTGGGTTCAGTCATTCACTTCTCGCTCCGGAGGGAGATGACGAACGGCCAAGTGGAGCAGTGCACGTCGGTGATCGCGGCGCCCGCGGTCGTCGGTGCGCGCTGCCGGAGCGGCGGCGAGCAGCAGCCTTGGGACCGCAACGCTTTCCCGTGGTCGTGAGCCCCTTGCGAGGGCAGGGGGACCGCGGGAGGACGTCGCGAGGTGGCCGAAGTCCCGTGGCGCGCCACGTCGCTCATGGGGCGGGCTTCGGACCCGGTTCCGCCCCTCCCTCCCGGTGAACCTGCGGCGGCGGACGTTCACCGGGTCGGGACCTCACCCCGGTTCGCTCACCGATCACTACAGTGGTCGGTGAGCGAACCGGGGTTCTTGCCATTGGTCGCCAAGAACCCGGTATGGCGTCGGAGCGGCGGGACTAACCTCTGCTGTGTCGGACGTGGGAGGAGGCAGCGGTGTTGTATCTGTACATGCTGGCGGCGATCGGTGCGGTGACCATCTCCGCGCTGCTCTGGCGGGCCTTCGGTCCCGAGCAGACGAGCAAGCCGCGCGCCGCGGCCCTCGCACCGGATGACGACCCGGAGTTCCTGCGCCGCCTTGACGAGCGCAAGCGCCGGGAGCGCAAAGATCCCGACGAGGGCTGAGCGACAACGAGAAGAAGGGGCGTCCCGTGCGGGCGCCCCTTCTTCGTGTCCGGGTTCAGCTGGAGCGGGCTCGCGCCACCGCGTGCGGGAAGTCGTCGGCGACGACCGCGCCGAGTTCCAGCATGGCCAGGCGGGTCTCCGGGGCGAGCTGGTCCAGCTCGATCTCCGCGCCCTCCTCCAGGTGCGGGTCGAACGGGATCATGCAGACCGCGCGGCAGCGCGAGGCGAAGTGCTCGGCCAGCTTGTTCAGGTCGACCTTGCCGGAGCCCGGCCGCACCGAGTTGATCACCGCGACGGACCGCGTGACCAGGTCCCGGTAGCCGTGCGCGTCCAGCCAGTCCAGCGTCGCCGACGCGCTGCGGGCGCCGTCGATGGAACCGGAGGAGACGATCACCAGCGAGTCGGCGAGGTCGAGCACGCCCTTCATCGCCGAGTGCATCAGCCCGGTGCCGCAGTCGGTCAGCACGATGTTGTAGAAGAGCTCCAGCAGGTCGACCGTGCGGCGGTAGTCGTCCTCGCTGAACGCCTCCGAGACAGCGGGATCCTGTTCGCTGGCAAGCACTTCGAGCCTGCTCGGCCCCTGCGAGGTGTAGGCGCGCACATCGCTGTAGCGGCGGATCCGCCCGGCGTCGCGCAGCAGGTGCCGCACCGTGGCCGTGGTCTCCAACGGGATCTTCTGCGCCAGCGTGCCGCGGTCGGGGTTCGCGTCCACCGCGATCACCCGGTCACCGCGCAGCGACGAGAACGTGGAGCCGAGGCTGGCCGTGGTGGTGGTCTTGCCGACGCCGCCCTTGAGGCTGAGCATCGCGATCTTGTAGCAGCCCTGGACCGGCTGGTTTATCCGCGCGATGAGCTCGCGGCGGTGCAGGTCGGTGGTGCTCTCGCCCAGGTTCAGCAGGTGGCCGCTGGCCACGTACACCGCGCGGCGCCAGCCGGACTGCGGCGGGCGCTTGGTCTGCTTGAGCAGCTGCGCCGAGGACAGGTCCTGCACCTGGTGCCGCGGCTGGTGCTGGGGCTGGTGCTGCTGGGGGTGCGGGTAGCCGTGCTGCTGCAGGTAGCCCGGCGGCGGCTGCTGCGGGTACCCGGGCGGGAACTGCTGGGGGTAAGGGCCGTTCTGCCCCTGCTGCACCTGGTAGGGCCCGGACGGGCTGCCGGTGACGGGGAACGGGCCCGACTGCCCGCCGCTGACGTGGTGCGGCCCGGAGGGACCGCCCTGCACCGGGTACGGACCGGACTGGTTACCGGTCGGGTAGGGGCCGGACGGACCACCGGAGACCTGGTGCGGCCCGGACGGCCCCGAAGCGCTCTGCGCGGGGAACGGCCCTGACGGCGTCGGGTCGGCGATGGGCACGGCCTCGGTCGGCGGGTCGGCAGGCGGCGTCCACGCGGGCTGGGCGCCGCTCTGGCGCGACTCGGGGTCCTCGTGGCGTCCGGTCACCGCTGGAGTCCCTCCTCGGGCAACGTCGCGAAGCTCGGGGGCTAAGAATTCCTCATCCCCGCGACCGACGTTAGTCGTTTGCGCCGAATCGTGTTGATCCGGGGTCACACGCCCGCGTAGGAGTGCAGACCGGTCGTCACCAGGTTCACGAAGAACAGGTTGAAGATCATCGTCGCGAAACCGAGCACGTTGACCCAGGCCGAACGTGAACCGCGCCAGCCCGCGGTGGCCCGCGCGTGCAGGTATCCGGCGTAGATCACCCAGGAGATGAACGAGACGGTTTCCTTGGGGTCCCAGCCCCAGTAGCGGCCCCAGGCCGACTCCGCCCAGATCGCGCCCGCGATGATCCCGAACGTGAAGATCGGGAACGCGAACACGGTCAGCCGGTAGGACAACCGGTCGAGCGCGGCCGAGGTGGGCAGCTTCGGCCCCATCCCCGCGAAGCGCTCCGGGTTCGCCTCGTGCGGCAACCGGATCAGGTAGAGCAGCGAGGCGACGCCGGAGACGAGGAAGACGCCGCTGGCGAGGATCGCCGCCGACACGTGGATGGTGATCCAGTACGAGCGCAGCGCGGGCATCAGCGGGGCGGCCTCGACGTAGAGCAGCTTCCCCGCCACGAAGAGCAGCAGCAGCATCGGCAGCACCACGAAGGCGCCGATGTGCCGCACGTCGTGCTTGCGCAGCACCACCAGCCACGAGACGACCGCGACCAGGCAGATCGCCGAGCCGAACTCGTACATGTTGCCCCAGGGAACCCGCTGCGTCGCCAGCCCGCGCAGCAGCAGCGACACGGCGTGCAGCCCGGCCGCGAGCACGGTCAGCGCGACCGCGGTGCGGCCGAGGCGCTCCGGCAGCGTGCGGCCCTGCGTGATGGTGGAGCCGAGGTCGGGGGCGATCTCCGGGCCGCCCGCGCCGACGAGTTCGCGCTTGCGGTCG
This sequence comes from Allokutzneria sp. A3M-2-11 16, assembly GCF_024213555.1. Taxonomy (GTDB): domain Bacteria; phylum Actinomycetota; class Actinomycetes; order Mycobacteriales; family Pseudonocardiaceae; genus Allokutzneria. The sequence continues at coordinate 1,389,763 of NZ_JANAVO010000001.1, forward strand.
GGGTTTCGGGTGAAGCCGTACTCCGCCGCGTGCAGCACCAGCACGACGAGGTAGATGGCCAGCGCGCTGTTGAACGACCAGTCGCTGAACGTCGCGAGGTTCGAGTTGACCATCAGCGTTCCTTCCCGGGCCGCAGGAGATCCGCGGCGAGCGTGGTGAACTCCTCGCCGTAACCGGCCTGGTCGGTGCGGGCCAACCCACCGACCTCGACCACGGTACGTGCGCTTTCGGCACCTTCCGGCGCGGGGGTGGCGCGCAGCCAGACGCGCCGCCGCTTGATGCTCAGCGAGGCGCCGAGGCCCAGCAGCACCAGTACTCCGGCGATCAGCACGCCGAGCCTGCCGGGGTCGTAACCGACCTGGACGCCGACCCACCGCCCGACGCCGTCGAAGCGGATCCTGGTGCCGTCGTCGAGGGCGATCTCCTCGCCGATCCGCAGGTTCTGCCGAGCCACCTTCTTCAGCCGCCCGCTGTCCACCATGGACTTGTCGATCTCGAAGATCGACTGCCCCTTGCCGGACTCGTTGCCGAGGTCGCCGCGCATGACGTCCACGGCGACAGCCGGATCGCGCAGGTCGGGGAAGACCGACGTCATCAGCGTGCCCTCGAAGGCAGCGGTCGGCGCGAACAATCCCGTGACCGCGAGCTGGCCGGTGCGCCGCTTCTCCGGGTCGGTGACGCCGGGCGGGTCGAACTTCGTCGCGCCCTGGGAGAGAAGGGTGACGGTGTTCATCGTCTGCCACTGGGTCGCTTCGGTGCGCTTCTGGCCGTCCGGGAAGGTCACCGTGAAGCGCGGCGAGTAACCGTGGCCGAGCAGGTACACCGTGCCGCCCGCGAGCCGGAGCGGGTGGTTCACCTCAAGCCCGGCCTGCCGCCACGCGCCGGTTTCCAGGTCGTCGGCGTCCTGATAGGACACCTTGGCGTGGAAGCTGTCGGCCTGTCCGTTGCGCAGGAACGTGGCTTCGAAGCTGTCCACCCGCATGCAGAACGGCTTCAGCTCGGTGCCGTCGACCCGCAGGCCCGGCCGGAAACTGTCGTAGGCGTAGATGCCGGAGTTGCAGAAGCCCTGCGCGTCACCGGAGTGGATGATCACCTGGCCTTCGAAGCCGAACATCTTGCCCAGTGCGATCGCGACCAGCATTCCCATCAACGCGAAGTGGAAGACGAGGTTGCCCGCCTCGCGCAGGAACCCCTTCTCCGCGCTGATCGTGTGCGAGCCGTCGTCCTCGACGCGGACGTCGGTGCGCCAGCCGCGCAACCGCTCGCGGGCCGCGGCCACCACGTCCGCCGCCGGACTGTCCACAGTGGACTCCGCGTGGTGCGGCAGCCGCGCGAGGTTGCGCGGGGTGAGTACCGGCTTGGCCCGCATCTGCTTGAAGTACTCGGCGGTGCGCGGGACCAGGCAGCCGACCAGCGAGATGAACAGCAGCACGTAGATCGCGGAGAACCAGACGCTGCCGAAGACGTTGAACAGGCCCATCCGGTCCAGCACCGGTGCGAGGTTCGGGTTGTCCTCGAAGTACTTCGCGACCTTGTCGCTCGCGGTGAGCCGTTGCGGCAGCAACGCCCCCGGCAGTGCCGCGAGCGCGAGCAGGAACAGCAGGATCAACGCCGTCCGCATGCTCGTCAGGCCGCGCCAGGTGTTGCGCAGGAACGCGATCGTGGCCATCAGATTGGTAGCTCCGTATTGCTGATGAGCGTGGTCTGCAACCACTGCACGAGGTAGGCCCAGGTGCCGGTGACCAGCATCAGGCCGACGATGACGAGCAGCACGCCGCCGGTGAGCTGGACTCCCCTGGTGTGCTTGCGCAGCCAGCCCGCGCTCCGCAGCGCCCACCGCGCGCCGAGCGCCAGCAGGACGAACGGGAGCCCAAGGCCGATGCAGTAGGCCAGCACGAGCACGACACCGCGCAGCGTGGTCGGTCCCACCGATGTGCCCGTGGCGACCGCGATCACGCCGATGAGCGTCGGGCCGAGGCACGGCGTCCACCCCAGGCCGAACACCGCGCCCAGCAACGGAGCCCCCCACAGACCGCGCTTCCCGCTCGGCTGGCGGTGAATGCGCACATCGCGCTGGAGCCCGGGGATGAGACCCATGAACACCAGCCCCATCGCGATCGTCACCACCCCGCCGATGCGCTGGAGCAGCCCCACGTTGTCGTTCACCGCGTCGGACAGGCCGAGCACGACGATCGTGGTGAGTCCGAAGACGACGGTGAAACCCGCGACGAACAACAACGCCGCCAGCACCACCCGCCAACGCCCTGCCTTCGGCTCCTCGTCAGCGTCGACCGCGGGCGCCTCCGAGCCCGCGAGCCCCGCCAGGTACGCGAGGTAGCCCGGCACCAGGGGGATGCAGCACGGCGAGGCGAACGAAACCGCCCCCGCGAGCAGCGCGACCGCGACCGCCAGCAACAACGGGCCGGACATCGCGATGTCGGTGGGGCTCACGGTCATTCAGCGTAGGTACCCCGATCGGGGACATCGCGCCCGGGTACGCCCGCCAGGCGCAACTGTGGCCCACCCCACGCACTCCGCCCACCCCACCCCTCCGACGTTTTCGCCCTGAATGAGTCATTGGGGTACTTGAACGCACCGAATGAGTCATTGAGGTACTTCAGCGCCCTCAATGACTCATTCAGGGCACTCCGAACGCACCAAACGCGGCATTGGCGGTCGGCGTGGTGCCCTCAATGACTCATTCAGGGCTTAAAGCGGTCAGCGGGGTTCGGCGGTGATGCGCTGGACGACCGGGAGGAGGTCGGTGTCGAGGAGTTCGGTGAGCAGGACCGCCGCGACCCGGTGCTGCCGGTCCAGCACGATCGTCGACGGCACGATGTTGCGCGGGTAGTTGCGCAGCTTCAGCAGCGTCCGGCCCGCCGGGTCGTAGATCGACGGGTAGGTGATCCCGCGGTCGCGGAAGAAGTCGGCGGGAGCGGTGCGCGACGGGTCCTTCACGTCGATGCCGAGGAACCGCACACCGGAATCCTTGGTCTGCTGGTGCACCCGCTCCAGGTCGTCGGCCTCGGTCCGGCAGGCCACGCACCACGCGCCCCAGAGGTTCAGCACGACGACCTGGTCCCGGTAGTCCGCGACCTTGATCGTCTTGCCCTCCTCCAACAGGTTCTCGCCCTCGATCGCCGGGAGCTTCTTGCGCTCCACCACGTCGTAGAAGATCTTGGTCTGCCCACCGGGCGCGACGAAGGTGAACTCGTCACCGGGCGCCGCGGAGCACCCCGCGACCAGCAGCAGCGCGAGCGCGGCCAGGAGTGGTCTCATGCGCCGGTCACCCTCGGGTCGGTCTTGCCGACCGGCTCGGCGTAGACGATCTTCTTCAGCTGCTCGTCCTCGAAGACCAGCGAGGTCAACGACGCCAGCGAGCACTGCCGCCGCCGCGGGTCGTGCCAGAGCCGCCTGCCTTCGAGGAACCGCCGCAGCGTCCAGATCGGCAGCTGGTGGGAGACCACGACGGCCTCGTGCCCGGCCGCGACGGCCCGCGCGCGCTGCACGGCGCCGAGCATCCGGTGCGCGATCTTGAAGTACGGCTCACCCCAGGAGGGGCGGAACGGGTTGTACAGCTTGGGCCAGTGCGAGGGCGAGCGCAGCGCCCCGTCGCCGACCGCGACCCGCAGGCCCTCGAACTTGTTCGCCGACTCGATCAGCCGATCGTCGGTTGCCAGCTCCAGGTGGTGCGACTCCACCAGCGGCCGGGCGGTCTGCTGCGCGCGTTCCAGGGGCGAGGCGACCACGTGCACGATGTCGTGGTCGGCGAGGAACTCCGCGACGAGCTTGGCCTGCTGCTGACCCGTGCCGGAGAGCCGGAAGCCGGGGAGGCGGCCGTAGAGGATGCCCTGCGGGTTGTAGACCTCGCCGTGCCGCATCACGTGGACAACGGTCTTGGTCACGCCTCCTCCTCGGGCTTGCGCGCCGCGGCTGCCGCGGCCGCCGCGTGCGGAAGGGCCTCGGTGATCACGTCGAACGCGTCGTCGTCGAGCGCGGCGGAGACGAACCACGCCTCGAAGGCGCTCGGCGGCGCGTACACGCCGCGCTCCAGCAACGCGTGGAAGAACGCGGGGAAGCGCCAGGTGTCCGCGGCCTTCGCGCCCTCGTAGTCGCGCACCGGCTCCTCGGTGAAGAACACGCTGACCAGGTTGCCCGCGTACTGCACGCGGTGCGGGACACCCTCCGCGGTGAGCGCGTCGGTGAACAGCAGCCCGAGCTTGCGGGCGTTGCGGTCCAGCGCCTGGTAGACCTCGGCGTCGGCGGCGCGCAGCGTGGCGAGGCCAGCGGCCACCGCGACGGGGTTCCCGGAGAGCGTGCCCGCCTGGTAGACGGGGCCCGCGGGGGCGAGCCTGGCCATCACGTCGGCGCGGCCGCCGAACGCCGCGGCGGGCAGCCCGCCGGACATGACCTTGCCGAAGGTGTAGAGGTCGCCCGCGACGCCCTCGACGCCGAACCACCCCGCCGAGGAGACGCGGAAGCCGGTCATCACCTCGTCCATGATCAACAACGCGCCGTTCGCGTGGCACAGCGAACGCAGCCCGGCGTTGAAGCCCTGCTCCGGCGCGACGGCGCCCATGTTGCCCGGCGCCGCTTCGGTGATCACGCAGGCGATGTCGGCGCCGTGCGCGGCGAAGGCCGCCCGCACGGCGTCGAGGTCGTTGTAGGGCAGCACGAGCGTGTCCTCGGCCTGCGCGCCGGTCACGCCGGGCGTCGTCGGCAGGCCGAGCGTCGCGACACCGGAACCCGCCTGGGCCAGCAGCGCGTCCACGTGCCCGTGGTAGCAACCGGCGAACTTGATCACCTTGCGGCGCCCGGTGAACCCGCGGGCGAGGCGGATCGCGCTCATCGTCGCCTCGGTGCCGGAGTTGACCAGGCGGACCTGCTCGACGGGCGCGACGCGGGCGATCAGTTCCTCGGCCAGCTCGATCTCGCCCTCGGTCGGCGTGCCGAAGGACAGGCCCGACGAGGCGGCGCGCTGAACGGCCTCGACCACCGCCGGGTGCGCGTGCCCCAAGATCATCGGACCCCACGAGGCGACCAGGTCCACGTAGCGGTTGCCGTCCGCGTCGAAGAGGTGCGGGCCTTCGCCGCGGACCATGAACCTCGGTGTCCCACCGACCGAGTGGAAGGCGCGGACCGGCGAGTTCACCCCGCCCGGCGTCACGGCGGACGCGCGCTTGAACAGGGCAGCGGATGTCTCGGAACCGGAGTGTGCGGTCACCCCTCCAGTGTGGCAACCGGCGCGGGGTACCCCGTCACGAGCCCCCGTGACATGCCCCACGCAACCGAACGCGGAAACTCGCGCCCTCGCCCGGGGCCGTGCTCACACTGACTTCTCCGCCGTGCGAAGCCACGATCGCGGCCACGATGGCCAGCCCCAACCCCGTGCCACCACCGTGGCTCCGGCTCCGCCCCGCGTCCGCGCGGTAGAAGCGCTCGAAGATCCGCTCGGCGTCCGCCGAAGCGAGCCCCGGTCCGCTGTCGGTCACGCTCAGCACGACGTCTTCGCCGTCCGCCCGCACACCGACCTCCACCGGAACGTCACCGGGCGTGTGCCGGAGCGCGTTGCCCACGAGGTTCGCCAGCACCTGGCGCAGCCGGTCCTCGTCGCCGCGCACGAGGAGCCCGCTCGTCTCCCCCAGCTTCAGCCGCACCGGCCGTTCGGGGGCGGCCGCCCGCGCGTCGGCCACCACGTCGACCGCGAGCACGCCGAGGTCGACGAGGTCGTCACGCCGCTCTCGTTGCTGGTCGAGACGGGCGAGGAGGAGGAGATCGTCGACGAGCAGCCCCATGCGCGCGGCTTCGTCCTCGATGCGCCGCAGCGGTTGCTCCGGATCGGTCGCCGCCCCCTGCCGGTAGAGCTCCGCGTAGCCGCGGATCGAGGTCAGCGGGGTGCGCAGCTCGTGGCTGGCGTCGGCGACGAACCGCCGCATCCGTTCCTCGGAGCGCCGCGCCGCCTCTTCCGACCGCTGCTGCGCGCGGAAGGAGTCCTCGATCCGCACGAGCATCGTGTTGAGCGCCGCGGCCAGCTCGCCGACCTCGGTGTTCTCCGGCCGCGCCGGAACCCTGCTGGACAGGTCGCCGTCGGCGATCCGGCGGGCGGTCTCCTGCACCTCGCCGAGCGGCCGCAGGCTCAGCCGGACCAGCGCCTGGCCGAGCGCGCCGAGCAGGGTGAGCACGATGCCGCCGATCGCCAGCAGCGTGATGGACAGCGCCTCGACCACGTCGTCCACATCGTCCAAAGTGGACGCCGTGATCAGGTGGCGGCCACCGTTGTCCTCCCGCAACAGGATTCGCCACCACTTACCGTCCTTTGTGGACGGAACGGTGACCAGTCCCCGCGTCCTGGGCAGCACCCCGCTGAGGACCGGGCTGCCCTGGAACTGCACATCGACCATCCGCAGCTCGCCGAGCACGCGCCCGGTGGCGTCGGTGGCCATGACCAGGAAGGTGCCCGGCAGCTGCGCGCGCGGACTCGCGGATGGCTGCCTGCCCGGCGGCTTCAGGTCGAGCCGGGTCACGTCGATCTCGGTGAGGCCGCGGTCGACCTGGGCGACCAGGTTGTTGCGCACCGCGGTGACCGCGAGCAGCCCCATCCCGACCATGCCGCCCGTCACCAGCACGGACAGGCCCACGACCAGCTGCGATCGCAGCGGAACGCGGTCGAGTCGGCCGCGGAACCAGCGGAACGGGCGCGTCACCGCGGCGGCTCGCGCAGCACGTAGCCGATCCCGCGCACGGTGTGGATCAGCCGCGGCTGCGTCGAGTCGACCTTCCTGCGCAGGTAGGAGATGTAGGACTCGACGACACCGGCCTCACCGTTGAAGTCGTAGCGCCACACCGCGTCCAGGATCGCGGCCTTCGACAGCACCCTGCCCGCGTTGCCGAGCAGGTAGTGCAGCAGCTTGAACTCCGTGGGCGACAACCGCACCGGTTCGCCCGCGCGCCGCACGACGTAGGCGTCCTCGTCGAGCTCCAGGTCGGCGCAGCGCAGCACCCGGCGCCGTTCCGGGCTCGCCCTGCGGCTGCGCCGGAGCACCGCGTGCACCCTGGCGATCACCTCTTCGAGGCTGAACGGCTTGGTGACGTAGTCGTCGCCGCCGAGGGTGAGCCCGGTGACCTTGTCCTCGGCACCGTCGCGCGCGGTCAGGAACAGCACCGGAACCCGGCCGCCGGTGGCGCGCAGCGCGCTGATCACCTCGAAGCCGCTCATGTCCGGCAGCATCACGTCCAGCACCACGAGATCGGGCCGGTCCAGCTCGGCGACGGCCAGCGCGTCGGCCCCGTCGGCGGCGGTGCGGACCCGGAAACCGGCGTAGCCGAGGCTGGCCGCGAGCAGGTCCCGGATGGCCGGCTCGTCGTCGACGACGAGCACGCGCACCCTGTCGTCCACGGCTTCAGTCGGTCAGCTCGACCGGTTCGAACTTGCCGCGCCTGGCCAGCAGCGCCTGCCGGACCCCGTCCAGCAGGAGCAACCCGGACGCCGTGCAGAGCGCCACCGACAGCAGCCACCACTGCCCCTGGTAGCGCTCCAGCTGGAACGGCGCACCGGTCTGCCTGGGGTACTCCATCGGCACGATCCCGCGCCGCCACGCCCAGACCGCGATGAGGACGAACACGACCGCGAGCACGACCTCCGCGCCGACGATCCACCACCGCTTGGGTTGGTGCAGGCGCGGTTCCCGGTGTTCGACCATGCCGCCTAGCCTCTCACGACGGCCGTTCCAGGAGCCGGATCAGGGCGTCCCGCAGGGCTTGCGCGTCGCGCGCCCACGCCAGCACCACCGCGCCGTCGTCGAGCCGGATCGGCAGCGCCGTCGTGCCCTTCGGCGCGCTCCACCCCCCGCCGAGCACCTTGGCCCCGACCGGCGCGCCCACGTCGGTGACCGCCGCGATCCGCTCCACCGGCAGGTCCTCCCGGCCCTGGCGCAACACGAACGGGGTCAGCGAGACCGCTCCGATCGCCCTCCGGGCGCGCACCCACACCGCCGCGGCGACGGTGAACGCGAGCGCGACGATCACCCACGTGCCCAGGCCCATCCCGCCGGGCCGCACCAGCTCCACGACATAGCCGACCAGGCAGAACGCCGGTCCCCAGAGCACCGGCCACCAGCTCGCCCCGTGCTCGGCGTAGAGCACGGGGGCGGGCTCGTCGAAGCCCGGCCGCATCAGCGCTGGTCGCGGACCGAGGCCAGCCAGTCCGTCGTGGGCTGCCGCCAGGTCAGCATCAGCGCGCCGGTGACCAGCACCAGGATCAGGACCAGCACGACGTTGAACGACCCGCCGGAGAGCAACAGGAACACGTGGAACACCGAGACCGCGATCAGCGCGACCCGCGTCCACGCGAGCCCCCTGCGCAGGAACAACGCCAGCACGATGTAGACAACGGCGAAGCCCAGCTGGAAGACGGTCTTCTGCCACAGCACGTTGTTCAGGAACTCGTCGACGGCCGTTTCCGGGACGATGCCGGAGTCGACCAGCGCCCTGCGGATCTTGGCCTGTTCGAACCAGGTGAGCAGCACTTCGAGGGTGCAGAAGGTCGCCAGCGCCAGCCACACGGCGACGGCGGTGCGCACGGGCTTCGCCGACGCTGCCGGGTCATTGTTCATGCTTGGGCCTCGCGAAGTAGCGGTTGGACGCGGGCACGTACAGCAGCACGATCACCGCGATGTTCACGGCGAAGGTGAGCAGGGCCAGCGGCCCCGGCGAGCTGAGCACCACGCCGTTGACGCTAGTCGTCATCCCGCCGAGCCCGAGCACCGCCACCACCGTGAGCACGATCCGCGCCCAGTTCCGCCCGCGCCGCATCATGATCGCGAAGGCGATCATCGCGCTGGCCACGACGACGATCACGACGACGGCCAGCGTGATCGTGATGTTGACCGAGGAGCGCACGAATTCCTCCTGGCGCTCCGGCGCGACCATGTTGAGCCGCCGGACGGTCTCGGCGAAGCCCACCATCATGTCCTCGCGCAAGGCGATGAAGAACGCCAGCGACGCGAACGCGCTGAGCGCGCTGACCAGGCTCAGCCGGAAGGCGAACTCGACGGTCTTCGGGCGCGGAACCTGCTGCGGCTCGGTCATCGGTGAAAGTTATGGCCAGACGATCAGAACTGTCCACGGAAACGCGAATTCTCGAAATAGGCGTTGGCGGTGGGCATGACCATCAGCACCGTCGCGAAGACGGACAGCCCGACCATGCTCATGCCGTACCAGTCGGTGTCGACCCAGAACGCCGACACCGCGGAGATCGCGGTCAGCCCGATCAGCACCGCGCGCGCCCACCCGCGCCCCGCCAGCATCCGCAACGCGAACCACACGTAGGCGGCGGCCAGCGCGAGCACGACCACGCAGACCACGCCGATGACGATCCCGGCGCCGAACCGGACCATGCCCGCGTCGAGCAGCAGCGTGTCCCCGCGCAGCACCGCGCCCGCCCGCTCCTCGTCCAGGGCCTCGTCGGTGAGCAGGTGGCGGTCGGCGAGCACGAGCGGGATCAGCACGACCTCCAGGGCCGCGGCGGCGATCCACGCCCAGAACGAGATCAGCACCTCGCGCGGGCGCACCGGTGCGGGCGGGCTGTCGTCGATCTCCGGAGCCCGCGGCAGCGGGTCGGGTGCACTGGTCACACTCCCGACATCCGCCCCGCACGGCGCCCCGTTACCCAAGTCCCTCGACCGGGTAGCTCAGAGCGGGGGCGACGGGCGCCGCGGCATGCGCAGCGGCCCCATCTTCGCGAAGTACTCCCGCGACTCCCGCTTGAACATCAGGGCGAGCGCGGTGGCGTCGAGGCCGAGGATGGCCAGCCCGAAGATCACGTCCAGCGTCGTCACCTGGAGCCCGGCCGTGGCCGCGGCGCCGCCCGCGATCCCGGCGAGCCCGAGCACGCCGAGGAACACGCTGATCACGCCGAAGGCGACCAGCAGCATGCGCGCCCACGGGTACCCGGCCAGCATCCGCGCGGCCAGCCACGCGTAGACCGCCACGAACCCCAGCGACAGCGCCAGCCCGAAGAACACCGAGGCGGAGGCGGCCGCGTCGATCTGGTCGATCGTCAGCTCCGGGCGCATCGCCTGGAGCTGGTTCATGATCGCTTCGCGATCGGCGAGCTTGGTCGTTGAGCGGGCCAGGCTGACCACGGTGCTGGCGATCCAGAGCACCCTGGCCAGCTGCAACGGCTGCGGCGCCGGGGCGGGGGTCACCCCTGGTTCAGCCACTGCGCCGCTTCCGCTGCCCAGTAGGTGAGGATGACGTCCGCGCCCGCGCGCCGGATCGAGGTCAGCGTCTCCAGCACGGCGGGCTTCCGGTCGATCCAGCCGTTGGCGGCGGCCGCCTCGACCATCGCGTACTCACCGGAGATCTGGTACGCCGCAACGGGAACGTCGGAGACCTCGGCGATCGCGCGGATCACGTCGAGGTAGGCCAGCGCGGGCTTGACCATCACCAGGTCGGCGCCCTCGGCGAGGTCGAGCTGCACCTCGCGCAGCGCCTCGCGGACGTTGGCCCCGTCCTGCTGGTAGGTCTTGCGGTCGCCCTTGAGCTGCGATTCCACCGCCTCGCGGAACGGGCCGTAGAACGCCGAGGAGTACTTGGCGGAGTACGCCAGGATGCCGGTGTCGAGCAGGCCCGCGCGGTCGAGCGCCTCGCGGATGATGCCGACCTGGCCGTCCATCATCCCGCTCGGCCCGATCAGGTGAGCACCGGATTCGGCCTGGGCGACGGCCATCTCGCCGTAGATGCTCAGCGTGGCGTCGTTGTCCACCGAGCCGTCCGGGGCCAGCACGCCGCAGTGCCCGTGGTCGGTGAACTCGTCAAGGCAGCAGTCGGACATGAGCACGGTGGCGTCGCCGACCTCCGCGCGGACGTCGCGCAGCGCCACGTTGAGGATGCCGTCGGGGTCGATGCCGCCGGAGCCGGTGGCGTCGCGCTTCTCCGGGACGCCGAAGAGCATCAGCCCGCCGACCCCCGCCTCGACCGCCTCGGCGGCGGCCTTGCGCAGCGAGTCACGGGTGTGCTGGAAGACGCCGGGCATGGAGCGGATCGCGACCGGCTCGCGGGCGCCTTCCTTGACGAACATCGGCAGCACGAGCTGGCGGGGCTCGACGGTGGTCTCTGCGACCAGCCTGCGGATCGCCGGGTTGCGGCGCAGTCGACGCGGGCGGTGTGTTGGGAACACTGGCTGTACTCCCCTTCGACCTTCTCAACGGTCGGCTCGGTTGTACCCAATGTGGCATTCGTTACGTCTGACGGAACAAATGCCACATTGGGTACAACACCGAACCGGTCAGCGGCGGGCGCGCTTGGTCTTGCGCGGGGGCGGCAGCGCACCCTCCGCGCGGAGCCGGTTGGCGTGCTCGGCGAGCGCGTCGACCAGCGCGGGCACCTGGGCGAGCTCCGGCTGCACGTCCACGCGCAGGCCGAACTCCTTGGCGGTCTCGGCCGTCTGCGGGCCGATGCACGCCACCAGGGTGCGGGCGTGCGGCTTGCCCGCGATGCCCACCAGGTTGCGGACGGTGGAGGACGAGGTGAAGCACACCGCGTCGAACCCACCGGTCTTGATCATCTCGCGGGTCTCGGCGGGCGGCGGGGCCGCGCGCACGGTGCGGTACGCGGTGACGTCGTCGATCTCCCAGCCGCGCTCGCGCATCCCGGCCGCCAGGGTCTCGGTGGCGATGTCCGCCCTCGGCAGCAGCACCCGGTCCACCGGGTCCAGGATGTCGTCGTGCGGCGGGAACTCGGCGAGCAGGCCCTCGCTGGACTGCTCCCCGGAGGGCACCAACTCGGGGATGATACCGAAGGAGCGCACCTTCGCCGCCGTGGCCTCGCCGATGCAGGCGATCTTCACGCCGGAGAACGCGCGGGCGTCCAGGCCGAACTCGGCGAACTTCTCCCACACCGCGCGCACCGCGTTGGTCGAGGTGAACACCACCCACTGGTAGCGGCCGTCGACCAGGCCCTTGACCGCGCGCTCCATCTGCGCGGGGCTGCGCGGCGGCTCCACCGAGATCGTCGGCACCTCGACCGGGATGGCGCCGTGCGACCGGAGGCGGTCGCTCATCGCGCCGGCCTGTTCCTTGGTGCGGGGCACCAGGACCCGCCAGCCGTAGAGCGCCCGCGACTCCCACCAGGACAGCTTCGCCCGGTTCGCGACGGCACCGCCGACGGTCACCACCAGCGGGCCGTTCAGCTCACCGGCGTCGCTGGCCAGCGAGGCCAGCGCGGTGTCGATGGTCTTCTGCGCGCAGGAGGTGCCCTCGGTGGTCACCGAGACCGGTGTCTGCGGCGCGAGGCCCTGCTCCACCAGCGAGGACGCCGTCTCCGCCAGGTGGCTGGCCGCGGCGTGCAGCACCAGCGTGCCGGGCGCCCCGGCCAGCGCGGACCAGTCCACACTGCCGCGGACGTCGGCCTCGGTGTGCGCGGAGCCGAGCGCGACACCCGCGTAGGCGGGCACCGCTGTCCCCGCGGCCACACCGGGCACCACGTCGAAGGCGACGGTGGACCTGGCCACGGCGGTGGCCTCCTCGACCACGGCGTCCGCGGTCAGCGGGTCACCGGCGACGAGGCGGACCACCGAGCGGCCGTTGCGGGCCTCGGTCACCAGGTCCTTGGCCACGTCGGCCGGATCGCCGACCGCGGGTCGGACCTCGGCCGTCCCTGGCACCAGGGCGGCGACCTCCACCGGCACGTCCGGGTCGGTCACCACGAGTTCGGCCCTGGTGAGCAGCTCCTGGGCCCGGACGGTCAGCAGACCGAGATCACCAGGTCCGGAACCGACGAAGGCAACCCGTCCTGGGGTCTTGCGAGCGCGGGTCATCAGGCAATCCCCATTCCCATTCACTCCCCTGGGCCGCTGAGCACCGCGGCCCCGAGGTCGAGCAGTTCCTCGGCCACCGCGCGGCCGAGCTGCTCAGCAGCTGTCGTGTTTCCGATGGCCGAGGCGCGCAGCATGTCTCCGTGCGGAGTCGCAGCCACTCCCCGCAACGACAGGCGCAACACCGTGCGCCCGTCGTCGTCGAGGTCCTCGACCACATCGGCCAGTGCGCCGACAGGAGCGCTGCAGCCCGCCTCCAACCTGGCGAGCATCGAGCGCTCCGCGGTAACCGCGGCACGACTGGCCTCATCGTCCAATGTGGACCGGATCAGGTGTTCCACATCGACGTCGTCGATCCGGCACTCCACCGCCAGCGCGCCCTGGGCGGGCGCGGGCAGCATCTGCAACGGGTCCAGCGTCTCGCTGATCTCGTCCAGCCTGCCGAGCCGGGCGAGCCCGGCCCTGGCGAGCACCACGGCGTCCAGCTCACCGGAGCTGACCTTGCCGAGCCGGGTGTCCACGTTGCCGCGCAACGGGACCACGGTCAGCCCGAGGCCGAGGGCCTCCAGCTGGGCGGCCCGCCGCGGCGATCCCGTTCCGACGGTCGAGCCCGGGAGGAGCTCGCCGAGGGTCAGGTTGTCCCTTGCGCACAACGCGTCCCGCGGGTCCTCGCGCTGAGGCACCGCGGCCAGCACGAGCCGGGGGTCCGGCGCGGTCGGCAGGTCCTTGTAGGAGTGCACGGCCACGTCGATCTCGTTCGCCGCCAGCGCGTCGCGCAGCGCCGAGGTGAACACCCCGATCCCGATCTCCGCGATCGGAGCGCTCGACCGGTCGCCCGGGGTGCTCACGATCACCGTCTCGATCTCGGCGCCCGCACGTTCCAGCGCCGCGGCGACCATGCCGGTCTGCGCCAGAGCGAGCGCGCTCCCGCGCGTCCCGATCCGCAGTCTCGGCTTCACCGGATATCACCGTCCTGTTCGGACTGTCCATTATGGATAAAAGGGTCCATGGCACCGACCGCCGCGACGGCCTGCTGGTCGAGCGCGAACAGCTCGCGCAGCGCGTCGGCGTAGTCGGAGCCGCCCGGCGCGGAGGCCAGCTGCTTCACCCGCACGGTCGGGGTGTGCAGCAGCTTGTCCACCACGCGGCGCACCGTCTGCGACAGCTCGTCGCGCACCTCCGGCGCCAGCTCCGGCAGCCGCGAGGACAGCCGCAGCAGCTCGGCGTCGACCACCTCGGCGGCCCGCCTGCGCAGCGCGGTCACGGTCGGGGTCACCGCGGCGGAGCGCTGCGCGGCCAGGTAGGCGCGCACCTCCTCCGCGACGAGCTCGGTGGCCAGCCGGGTGTCCGCACCCGCCTCGGCGTCGCTGAGCCGGGCCTGCAGGCTCTCCAGGTCCACCACGCGCACCCCGGGCACCTCGGCGGCGGCCGGGTCGATGTCGCGGGGCAGGCCGAGGTCGCAGAGCACGATGTCGCGGCTGGCGCCCGCCAGCATGCCCGCGTCGATGACCACCTCGGTGGCGCCGGTGCACGCGAACACCACGTCCGCCGTCGCCAGCTCGACGTCCAGCTCCGCGAGGCCGGTGGCGCGCGCGGGCACGCCCTCGGCGGCGATGATCTCCGCCAGCCGCTGCCCGTTGGCCGGGGTGCGGTTGGCCACGACGATCTCCGCGACGCCCGCCCGGCGCAGGTGCGCGGCGGCCAGGCCGCCCATCGCCCCGGAGCCGACGATCAGCGCGCGGCGGCCGGACAGCGTGCCCAGCACGGCGGCGGCGTCGGCGAGGGCCTCGGTGACCAGCGAGGCGCCCGCGTGGTCGATGCCGGTCTCGCTGTGCACCCGCTTGCCGACCCGCAGTGCCTGCTGGACCAGCTCGTGCAGCACCTTGCCGACGGTCCCGGCCTGGTTGGCCTCGCCGTAGGCGGAGCGCAGCTGGCCGAGGATCTGGGCCTCGCCGACCACCATGGAGTCCAGCCCGGAGGCGACCCGGAACAGGTGCTCGACGGCGCGCGCCGCGTAGTGCACGTACAGGTGCGCCGACAGCTGGCCGACGTCGGTTCCCGCCTGGCGGGCGAGCACTCCGGAGACGTCGGCGAGGCCACCGTGGAAGGCGTCGACGACGGCGTAGACCTCGACGCGGTTGCAGGTGGCCAGCAGCACGGCCTCGGAGACGTTGGGGCAGCGCAGCAGCTCGTCGAGCAGTTTCCCGGCCTCGTCCCCGGACACCGCGGCGCGTTCCAGGACGCGGACGGGCGCGGTGCGGTGCGAGAGCCCCACGGCGAGCAGGGTCATCGGCCGACCACCGCCTCGCCGACGCCGGGCCGGGTGCCGTCCACGGTCACCTCGGCCAGCGCCTCGTCGGCGCGGCGGGCGACGTGGAAGGAGAGGATCTGCATCTCCACCGCCAGGTCCACCTTGCGCACCTCGACGTGGTCGGGGACCCCGAGAACCACGGGTGCGAAGTTCAGGATGCATTGCACGCCGCCGGAGACCAAACGATCGCAAACATCCTGAGCCACCGAGGGCGGCGTCGCGATCACGCCGATGTTGACCTCGCGTTCGCGGCAGATCGCTTCGATGTCGTCGATGTGCTCCACCGGAATACCGCCGACCGGAACGCCCATCAGGTCGGAATCGACGTCGAAAAGCGCGGCGACCGGGAAGCCCCTGCTCGGGAATCCGCCGTAGTTCGCCAGCGCGTGGCCGAGGTTTCCGATACCGACCACCGCGACGCTGTGCTTGCGGGTCAGGCCGAGAATGCGCTCGATCTCACTGATCAGCACGTCCACGTCGTAGCCGACGCCGCGGGTGCCGTAGGAGCCGACGTAGGAGAGGTCCTTGCGCAGCTTCGCCGAGTTCACCCCGGCCGCGGCGGCCAGCTCCTCGCTGGAGATCGTGCTGACGCCCTCCTCGGCCATGCCGGAGAGAACGCGCAGGTAGACGGCGAGACGGGCGACGGCGGCCTCGGGGATGGCCCTGGCGCGCTCACGGGCGGCGGGCACATCGCGGGCGGAGACATCGGTGACGGCGGCGGGCGGCTGGTCCCCGTTGTGCCCCTGGTCCCGCTGCGCCGCCACGCTGCTCTCCCTCGCCTGCTTTTCTGAAATGGGTCGCTCGGCTGCTGACGTCCGCGAAGGTGGGGTCTTCCGCTCTCCGGCCGCAACGGCGACATCCACACGGTAGCCGCTTGTGAACGCAGGCACAAAGTCGTGGCCGAGCGACGTAACCAGCCGCACAATACCCGGTCAAACGCAGGTCGCGGACCACTCGCGGCGGCGGCGGGCATTCGGAGCAGCACGGTCGGCCTATCACCCGAACAGGTATTTCGATGCCCGAAACATGGTTTTCCGCCGGAACTCAGGCTAGCGCGGCCCGCAGCCGCGCCTCCTCCACCTTCCAGTACCCGTGCTCCCGGCCGTCGACCAGGATCACCGGGACCCGGTCCCCGTACTCGGCGCGCAGCTCCCGGTCGGTGTCCACGTCCACCTCGGACCACGGAACGCCCAGCTCACCGCAGATCCGGGCCAGCTCGCCCTTGGCGATCTCGCACGGGTGGCAGCCCACCCGGCTCATCAGCGTCACTTCGTGGGCCGTCACTTCGCGGGACATACTGCCCATCATCCCTTGAGGAGCGACCGCCCGATCACCATGCGCTGGATCTGGTTGGTGCCCTCGACGATCTGCAGCACCTTCGCCTCGCGCATGTAGCGCTCCACCGGGTAGTCCTCGACGTACCCGGCGCCGCCGAGCACCTGGACCATGTCCGTGGTCACCTTCATGCACATGTCGGTGGAGATCAGCTTCGCCATGGCGGCCTGGGTGGCGTAGGACTGCCCGGCGTCCTTGCGGCGAGCGGCGGCCAGGTAGAGCTGCCGCGCGGCCTCGATGCCCGCGGCCGCGTCGGCGAGCATGAACGAGACGCCCTGGAACTCCCCGATCGCCCTGCCGAACGCCGTCCGCTCCCTGGCGTAGGCGACCGCCACGTCCAGCGCGGCCTGCGCGACACCCACGGCGCACGCGGAGATGCCCAGCCTGCCCGCGTCCAGCGCCTCCAGCGCGATCTTCAGGCCCTCGCCCTCGATGCCGATGCGCCGCTCCGCGGGCAGCTCCGCGCCCTCGAAGATCACCTGCGCGGTGAGCGAGGACCTCATGCCCATCTTGCGCTCGGGCCGCGACACCGAGATCCCCGGAGTGTCCGCGTCCACCAGGAACGCCGTGATCCCCTTCGGGCCGTCGTCGCCGGTGCGCGCCAGCAACGTGTAGAAGTCCGCCGCGCCCGCGTGCGTGATCCACGCCTTGGTGCCCTGCACGGTGTAGATGCCGTGCTGGTCGGCCTTCGCGCTCGTGCGCAACGCCGCCGCGTCGGACCCGCTGTGCGGCTCGGACAGGCAGTACGCGCCCAGCTTCTCCCCGCCCAGCAACGACGGCAGCCAGCGCTCGCGCTGTTCGTCCGTGCCGAAGTTCGCCAGCGCGTGGCAGGACAGCGTGTGCACGCTCACCCCGAGCCCGACCGCGAGCCAGGCCCGCGCCAGCTCCTCGACGACCTGGAGGTAGACCTCGTAGGGCTGCTCCCCCCCGTCGTAGCGCTCCGGGTACGGCAGCCCGAGCAGCCCCGACCGCCCCAGCGTGCGGAACACCTCGCGCGGGAACTCGCCCGTCGCCTCGGCCTCCGCCGCCCTCGGTGCCAGTTCGCGGTTGGCCAGCTCACGGGTGAGCGCGAGGAGCTCGGCGGCTTCCTCGGTCGGCAGCTGGCGTTCGATCACGGGCGCGCTCATCGCGGCGGTCCTCCACGCGGGTGTTCAGAACTCTGACCATCCGATTGTGGGGCCACCGATACTAGGAAGTCCAACTATTCCGTCGCGCAGCCGACCCACTCATCATCCGCAACGTGGTTGAAGCGTCTTCAAGTACCGCGAACCCCCAAGTTGATCACCACTAACCACACCAAACCCCCCGCCCGGCAGCTCGCCGAGGCGGGGGGGTTGGTGGCGGTTAACGATGATCGAGCGGGGGGTCGGGGGTACTTGAAGACCGGCGAACCCGGGTCAGGAGTCGCGGAGCTTGCGCCGCGCGAGCTTGCCGGTGGCGGTGTGCGGCAGCGCGTCGACGAACTCGACCCGCGTCGGCACCTTGAACTTGGCCAGCCGCTCCGCGCAGTGGGCGAGCACCCTGTCCTCGCTCAGGTCGCTGTCGCCGGAGCGGATGATCACGACCTTGACGGCCTCGCCGGTGTTCTCGTCCGGAACGCCGACAGCGGCCGATTCGCGCACCCCGGCCAGCTCGGCGAGCACGGACTCCACCTCGTGCGGGTACACGTTGAAGCCGTTCACGATGATCAGATCGCCCGCGCGGTCCACCAGGTGCAGGTCGCCGTCGGAGTCGAAGTAGCCGACATCACCGGTGCGGAACCACCCGTCGGCGTCGGGACCGTCCGCGCCGTCCGGCCAGTAGCCGGTCAGCAGGTTCGCCCCGCGCGCGGCCACCAGGCCGGTGCTCTCGGCGTCCTCGCCCATCTCGAAGCCGTCCGGCAGCGCCTCGCCATCGGAGTCGACCAGCCGGACCTCGACGCCGGGCAGCGCCTGGCCGACCGAGCCCGGCTTGATCCGGCCGGTGCCCAGGGTGGTGGTCAGCACCGGCCCCGTCTCGGTCAGGCCGTAACCCTCGTAGATGTCGAGCCCGGTGATCTCACGCATGCTCCGCAGCGCCTCGAAGTCCAGGGGCGCGGCGCCGGAGGTGAACACCCGGACCGTGGCCAGCCGCTCGCGCAGCACCTCGGCGGGCTGGCGCAGCAGCACGGTGTACATCGGCGGGACGCCGACGAGCGTGGTCACGCGGTGGTTCTCGATGGCGTCCAGCGCGGCGTCGGCGTCGAAGCGCGCAAGCAGCACGCCGGTGCCTCCGCTGGCGCAGACCTGGAACAGGCCGGGCCCGAGGCCGTAGACGTGGAACAGCGGCAGCGCCAGCAGCACGCGGTCGGCCGCGGTCACCGGCGAAGGACGCAGCGCGGAGCACTGCTTCGTGTTGGCCAGCAGCGCGCGGTGGGACAGCATCACGCCGCGCGGCGAGCCGGAAGTGCCTGAGGTGTACGCGAGCACGGCCAGGTCCTCGCCGCCGCGCACGGAGTCCCCTGGCGTGAAGGAAGTGTCCAGCGCGGGCACGTCCTCGGAGTCGATCACCGTGCGCGCGCCGCAGTCGGCGAGCACCCGCTCAAGCTCGCGCTGCGAGACACCGGGACCGATCGGCACGACCGCGCAGCCCGCGCGAAGCGCACCGAGCACGGCGACGCAGAACGGCAGCCCGGTCGGCAGCTTCAACGCGATCCGGTCACCGGGCTGGGCGCCGTCCGCCCGCAGCCGCGCGGCCTCGGCGCTCACTGCGGAATCCAGCTCGCCCCAGGTCAGCGTGCGCCCGTCAGCCGCGTCGATCAGCGCTGGATGGGCCGCGCCCCGCTGGGCGGCCGCGCGCACCAGATCGGCGACGTTGACGACGGCGGACATGCGCGACCTCCTACTGGGCGATCCGGGTGACCCAAAAGCGGATTACCCGGGACGGGAAGTCTGTCATGGGTGTGCTACGTCACGCATCCGCCCGGCGTGCGTCACCCCGTCAGTGGCACCGACCACTACCTACCGGCGAGTAGTAAGACGTATGCTTCGCCGAACCGGCCGTCCTCACGCAGCGGAGCAAGGGAGCGGCGGATGACCCAACCACTGGGCCGGCCCTGCTCAGGGCTCGCCCCGACAACGAGAGCGACACTGCGCCCGATACCGAGCAGTCCAGTGCCGAGCACCGACGTGTGGCAGCTCGTCGACGCGGCGCAGGACGGCGACGTCGAGGCATTCGGCGAGCTCTACGACCGCTACGTCGACGTGGTCTACCGCTACGTGCTGTTCCGGCTCGGCGACCGCGCGCTCGCCGAGGACGTGACCAGCGAGACGTTCCTGCGCGCCCTGCGCCGCATCGGTTCCGTCAGCTACCAGGGCCGCGACGTGGGCGCCTGGTTCATCACGATCGCCCGCAACCTGGTGCTCGACCACGTGAAGTCCAGCAGGTACCGCTTCGAGGTGCCGACCGCGGAGCTCGGCGAGACCCGCGAGGAGCACGCGGGCCCTGAGCAGTCCGTCGTCCGCGACGCCACCAACGCCGAGGTGCTGCGCTGCGTCCAGCAGCTCAACTCCGACCAGCGCGAATGCATCGTGCTGCGGTTCCTGCACGGCCTGTCGGTCGCCGAGACCGCCGAGGCGATGGGCCGCAACGAGGGCGCGGTCAAGGCGTTGCAGCACCGGGCGGTGCGCAAGCTCGCCGAGCTGTTGCCCAAGAGCCTGCGCTGAAGGTCGCTTGATCGTGGCGTAACCGATCCGGTATCACCTCGTTTGTCCAGTCTGGGAGGGACGGGCGACGGTGGATGCGCAGGATTCCGAACGCGAGGCCGAGGTCGTGGCGCTGCTGCGCCGCGCCTCCCCGCGCGATGCCCCCGACCGGGAGACCCGGGACCGGATGAGGGCCAGGCTGCTCGCCGAGCTCAGCGCCGCCCAGCCAACGGCGACAGTGCGCATCGACACCTGCTGACCGGGCCGATCCGCGCATCCGCGGCGCCGGGCGATCGCTACCCTGGAGCGGGTCATACGCAGGCCCGACGAACAAGGACCGGAGGCGCTGAGGTGCCACTTTGGCGCAGGGGTGTTGACAGCTCGGACCGGGAGTCCCGGGCGATCCTGGCGGGCGAGGCGTCGGCCGAGGCCGCGGCGGCGGAGCTGGAAGCCTCCCTCGCCGTGCCGCCGGACCTGACCGCCGCGGCCTTCTTCGACGTGGACAACACGATGATGATGGGCGCGTCGATCTTCCACTTCGCCAGGGGGCTCGCGGCGCGGAAGTACTTCACCACCTCCGACCTGGCCGGGTTCGCCTGGCAGCAGCTGAAGTTCCGGGTCGGCGGCAAGGAGGACGCCGAGGGCATCCGCAGCAGCCGGGAGCAGGCGCTGTCCTTCGTGGCGGGCCGCCCGGTGGACGAGCTGGTCACCCTCGGCGAGGAGATCTACGACGAGCTGATGTCCGAGCGGATCTGGTCCGGCACCAGGGCGCTGGCGCAGATGCACCTGGACGCGGGCCAGCGGGTCTGGCTGGTCACCGCGACGCCGGTGGAGCTGGCCCGGATCATCGCCCGCAGGCTCGGCCTGACCGGGGCGCTCGGCACGGTCGCGGAGAGCGTCGACGGCGTCTACACCGGCCGCCTCGTCGGTGACCTGCTGCACGGGCCGGGCAAGGCGCACGCGGTCCGCGCGCTCGCCGCCCGCGAGGGCCTGAACCTCCGCCGCTGCACGGCCTACTCGGACTCGGTCAACGACGTCCCGATGCTCTCGGTGGTGGGCACCGCGGTCGCGGTCAACCCGGACCAGGGCCTGCGCGACGTGGCCAGGGCGCGCGGCTGGGAGATCCGCGACTTCCGCACCGGCCGCAAGGCCGCCCGCATCGGCGTTCCGTCTGTCCTCGGCGCGGGCGCCGTGGCCGGGGCCTTGGCGGCGGGCATGGCCTACCGCCGCCGCGGCCGCTCCTGACGGGTCCTAGCCGGGAACCGGCGCCTGCTCGCAGACCGAGCCGGGCGCGGGCAGCGCTCCGGTGTCGAGATAGGCCAGCAGGGCCGAGTCGACGCAGGGCGTGTACCCGAACAGGAACCCGTGGTCGCCGCCGGTGACCTGGAGCAGCCGACCGCCGAGCCGCTGGGCCATGGCCGGACCACCGGCGAACGGGGTCGCCGGGTCGCGGTGCGCGTGCATGATCAGCGGAGGCACCGCGAGGCCGTTGTCGGCGATCTTCACCTGCGGCTTGGGCGGATGCGGCCAGAACGCGCACGGGACGTCTGCCAGACCCGCCTCGCGCCCGATGAACGGGTACCGGGAGCCGAGGTGCTCCGCGGCCCGCTGGTAGGCAGCCGGGTTCCTGGGCCAGCGGGCCTCCCCGCACGTGACGGCGGCGAACACCGACCAGACGGTGGGCGCCTTGTAGTGCTCACCGCCGGGGAAGCTCTGGATCGAGTCCCCGCCCAGCGCGGCGAGCAGGCCGAGCATTCTCCTGGCCGTGCCCTGCTCGCGGATTTCCTTGAGCATCTTCTCGGTCAGCGGCCAGGCCCCGCGACCGTTGCTGGCGAAGCCGGTTCCGCTGGTCAGCCTGCCCCCGGTGAGCAGAAGATCGGGGAACTGCGGGTCGCGGATCGGCTCGCGGTCCAGGCGAGCCCTCAGCTCGTCCCACGTCCGGCGCGCCTCAGCGGCGGTGCTGCCGAACCCGGCGGTGGCGTGGCGTTCGGCCAGCCAGGCGAAGAAGTCGGTGATCCGGATCTCGCGGGCCTCCGGCTGGGCGAACCGGTGCGGGCGCCAGATCCAGTCCAGGTGCACAGCCCCGCTCAACGCCAACCTGGTGAGCCGTCGCGGGAACAAGGTCGCGTAGACCGCGCCGAGGTAGCTGCCGTACGACCCGCTCACAAAGCCGATTCGCTGCTCGCCCAGTGCCGCGCGAACCTCGTCCATATCGCGCGCGGTGTTCTCCGTGGTGACCTCCGGCAACAGCTCGCCGGAGTTCTTGCCGCAGTTGCGGGCGAAATCGGCCTCCGGCGCGAAAGGCGATTCAGGAGTACGAGCCGCGACATAGCCGGAGCAATCCAACGGAGTGCCGTTGTCAGTCCCTCTCGGCGAGACGCCGATCAGGTCGTACCGCTGCGTCACCTGCTCCGGCAACATCTTGGCCTGGACCATCGCGGCCCAGGTGAACAGCCCGTCAGGTCCTGGACCGCCGGGATTGGTCAGCAGCACACCGCGGCGCTCGGCCGGTTTCGCCGCCTTGATCCGGCTGATCCCGATGCTGATCCGACGGCCTTGTGGCCGGTCGTAGCGCAACGGCACCGGCACCCGCGCGCATTCGATCGTCACCGCACCCGGCGGCGGCGCCCCGACAAAGCCCGCGCAGTCCCCCCACGCGGGCCCGGGTCGGGCGATGGCCACCGGGGCGATGACGGCCTGCACCATCCCCAATGCGGCAGCCACCGCCACAACACGCACAGCAGTCATGTCGCGTCCCCTTCCGTTCACGAAGGAAACGTAGCCATGGGAGGACGTGGCTATTAGTGCGCGCGATCATCGCCAAACAGGGAGAAACGCGTTTCTCCGATACTGACACTTGTCATCGGCCGGGCTGCTGGTTCAGCGGCGCGATGAAGACGGCGGTGCCGTAGGCCGCGATCTCCGTGCTGCCGGGCATGATGTCGCCGCTCTCGAAGCGCATCGCGAGCACGGCGTTGGCGCCCATGCTCGCGGCGTTCTGCTTCAGCCGCCCGATCGCCTCGAACCGCGAGTCGTCGAGCAGCTTGGTGTAACCGGCCTGCTCGCCGCCGAACATGCCCTTGAAGCTGGCGCCGATGTCGGAGAACGCGTTGCGGCTGCGCACGGTCGAGCCGAACACCTCGCCGATCACCCGGACTACGCGGTAGCCGGGCACGTCGTTCATGGTGCTGACGAGGATCGGTGGTGGCGCGGGCATCGGCGGCATGGGTTGGTTCACCGCGCGATGCTAACCGCGTTATCCGGCTTCCGTCGGGAGAACGGCGGTGTTCAACCGGGGCGGTCAACCGAGGAAAACGTTGCGGCGCTGGGTGAGCAGCCGGTAGAGCGTCTGCTGGATGGTCTCGCGCACCTGGTCGGTCAGGTTGAACACGAGCATCGGGTCGTCCGCCGCCCCGGCCTCGTACTGGTCGGTGGTGATCGGCTCGCCGAACTCGATGTACCACTTCGACGGCAACGGGACCAGGCCCAGCGGCCCGAGGTGCGGGAAGAACGGCGTCACCGGGAAGTACGGCAGGCCGAACAGCCGGGCCAGGGCCTTCACGTCGGCGATCATCGGGTAGATCTCCTCCGCGCCCACGATCGAGCACGGGATGATCGGCACCCCGGTGCGCAGCGCCGCCGACACGAAACCGCCGCGGCCGAAGCGCTGGAGCTTGTACCGGTCGCGGAACGGCTTGCCGATTCCCTTGAAGCCCTCCGGCCAGACTCCGACCAGCTCGCCGTTGCGCAGCAGGCGCTCCGCGTCCGCGCTGCACGCCAGCGTGTGGCCCGCCTTGCGGGCGAGCGCGCCGAGCACGGGGAACTTGAAGACCAGGTCGGCGGCCAGCATCCGCAGGTGCCGTTCGGCCGGGTGGTGGTCGCGGACCGCGAGGCCCGTCATCACCGCGTCCATCGGCATCAGCGTGCCGGAGTGGTTGGCCACCAACAGCGCGCCGCCCTCGGCGGGCACGTTGTGCAGGCCGATCGTCTCGACGCGGAACCACTTCTCGTACAGCGGCCGCAGCGGCGGGAACAGCACGTTGTCGGTCAGCTCCCGGTCGAAGCCGAACTCGTCGACCTCGTAGTCACCGGTGAGCCGCTTGCGCACGAAGGCGAGGGCGTCGGTCAGCCCGCGCTCCCACGCGGACTCCTCGCGCACCTGCTCCTGGTCGTCCGGCTTCTCGTCCTGGGGCGGCACCTCGTCCATGGACGGGATGGGGCGCACCGGCGCTGACCCCGCTGGCTGCTGCTGCTGTTGCTTGCGCGCCACCGAGCGGATCGGGATCACTCGTGCTCCTGCCATCGTCTTCACCTCCTCACTCCCTCATCGGCCCAGCCGGGCCAGTACTCCACGGATGCCCCGCTCGGCATCGGTGACGAGTTCCGGGTCGATCACCGGCCGCAGGCCGCGGCCGCGCACGTAGTCGTCGAACGCCTGCTGCGTGGTCCACCTCGGGGTGAAGCCGAACTGCTCGCGCAGCTTCGCCGTGTCCACCACCCTGCCGAAGTTCAGGAAGCGCATCTGCTCCGGCGAGAAGTCCACCAGCCGCGCGCCGCGCACCACCTGCGCGAAGGGCTGCACCGCGAAGCTGGGCACCGGCAGCGGCACCCGGCCCGCCCGGCGGATGGCCTGGGAGAGCAGCAGCAAGCCGTCCGCTCCCGCGTTGAACACCCCTGGCAGGTCGTGCAGCGTCGCGCGTTCCAGGATCGCGAGGGCGTCCTCGGAGTGCAACAGCTGCACCCGGGCGTCGTAGCCGAGCACGGTCGGCACCACCGGCAGCGCGAAGTACCGGGTCAGCACCGTGTCGATGCGCGGACCGATGAAGTTGGTGAACCGCAGCGTGGAGATGGTGACGTCCGGGCGGCGCCTGCCGAAGCCGCGCACGTAGCCCTCGACCTCCACGGCGTCCTTGGCGTAGCCGGAGGACGGCAGGTCCTTGGGGCCCATCGACTCGGTGAACACCGCGGGATCGCGCGGGCTCGAACCGTAGACGGCGGTGGTCGACTTGACCACGAACTTGCGCACCAGGTCGGACTTCTGGCACGCGGCCAGCAGCTGCATCGTCCCGATGACGTTCATTTCCTTCATCGCCGTGCGGCCGGTCGACCCGGGGTTGGCCGAGAGCGAGGCGTGCACGACGGTGTCCACCTTGGCGGTGGCGATGACCTTGGCGATCAGCGGGTTGCGGATGTCGGCGCGGACGAACTCGGCCCGGCCCATCCGGCCCATCCGGCGCAGCAGGTCGCGCGGCGGGGGCACGGTGTCCACCCCGAGCACGCGTTCGATGTCCGGGTTCGCGGCGAGGCGAGCGGCGAGGTGGCCGCCGAGGAACCGGCTGACCCCGGTGACGAGAACGACGTTGGGCGCCATGCGACTCCCTGGGCACTGGCGGTGAAGGGTGGGATGTTACCCGCCGGGAGCTTCGCAGGAGATCGCCCGATCGTTAGCCGCATCCCGGCCGTGTCACCGTTCTGGACGAGTGCGTTTCCGATCACTGTGTGCTCCGGCTCACCGCGAGGCTCGCCCGAGGACGCCCTGAGCGCGCGAACGCCCGCGCCGGAACGGTGCCGGGCGCGGGCGACGAGCTAAACCGCAGGGGCGGCCTTACTTGCCCTGCTTGCGACGCGCGTGGCGGGTCTTGCGAAGCAGCTTGCGGTGCTTCTTCTTCGACATGCGCTTGCGACGCTTCTTGATGACCGAGCCCATGCGGGTTCCTTCGCTGTTGACGTTTGCGTATTTCGAGCTTCTCGCACGCCCACGCACACCTGCCGGCGGCCTCGGGCACGCAGCGGCTTACCAGAGTACCTGGACGGGCCGGAGCCCCTCGCGTCAGCTATCCAGCCGAGTAGTACGCGTTCTCCAAGTAGGCGTGCACCTCGTTCTCCGGGACCCGGAACGAACGACCCACCCGCACCGCGGGCAGCTCACCCGAGTGGACCAGGCGGTACACGGTCATCTTGGAGACCCGCATGATGTCGGCCACCTCGGCGACCGTCAGAAACTGGACCTGACCGAGCCTGTCGTGGTTCTTCTCCCTGCCAGTCGGCATGTGTCACCGCGTCCTTCATCGCCACGTGGCGCGCCGCCGGCTTCCCCTCCGGCGGACTCAACACGCACGCGCTCCCTGTGAGGGTAACCGGGCTGGAGTGACTGAAGCGACTACCGGGAACTTCCCTCATGGGCCTGGCCCAGCTCGACCGACCGGTCCCGCGCGGCCTCGATCGCCGCGAGCAGCGCCGCACGCACGCCGTGCCTCTCCAGCTCCCGGATGGCCATGATCGTGGTGCCCGCGGGCGAGGTCACGGCCTCGCGCAGGGCGACGGGGTGCTCACCGGAGTCGCGCAGCATCTTCGCCGAGCCGATGGCCGACTGGATGATCAGGTCGGCGGCGACGGCCCTGGGCAGGCCGAGCAGGATGCCCGCGTCGATCATGGCTTCGACCAGGAAGAAGAAGTACGCCGGGCCGGAGCCGGAGAGCGCGGTGACCGCGTCCTGCTGCGCCTCGGGCACCCGGACCACCCTGCCGACGGCGCCGAGCATGCCCTCGGCCAGCGCCAGGTGCTCCTTGGTGGCGTGCCGCCCCGCGGAGATCGCGCTCATCGCCTCGCCGACGACCATCGGGGTGTTCGGCATGACCCGGACCACCGGGGTGCCCTCGGGCAGGCGGCGCTCGAAGAGCGCGGTCGGCAGGCCCGCGCAGAGCGAGACCACGAGCTTGCCCTCGGCCAGCGTCCCGGACAGCTCGTCCAGCACCGGCTCGATGTCCTGCGGTTTGACCGCGACCACGAGCGCGTCGGCCAGCTTCGCCGCCTCGGCGACCTCGACCGAGCGCACGCCGTAGCGCTGGGTCAGCTCGGCGGAGCGCTCCGGGTGGCGCTCGGTGAACATCAGCTCGGCGCACGGGTGCCCGGAGGCGAGCAGCCCGGACAGCAGCGCCTCACCGATCTTCCCCGCACCCAGTACCGCGATCGTCGTCATGACCGAAAAGCCTAGTCCCGCCCTGCTCAGCGGGTTGGACTGGTGAACCCCGGGGGTCAGCCCGCGCTGGTGAGGGCGAGCTGGCGGGCCTGGCAGACGAGCTTGCCGGAGGAGTCGATCACTGTGGCGTCCTCGTCGAACCACTGGCCGAGCACGGCGCGGGAGTCGACCTGCAGGCGCAGCCAGCCCGAGCTGGGGCGGGACCGCAGCAGCGCGGTCAGCTGCACCGTAGGCGACCAGCTGAGCCTGCCCAGGTTGAACGTGACCGGCATCGAGATGTCCCCGGCGACCAGGGCGAACAGCGGATCGGGCTGGCTGTCGCGCGGGCGCACCCACAGGCGCAGGCGCAGCGGGTCCCCGGTGTGGCCGGACAGGAAGCCCGCGCCATCGGGGTCCAGCATGACCTGGCACGCCTTGGCCATCCGGAAGGTCTTGGCCGCGTCCGTCGCGCCGACGTCGATCGCCCGCGCCGGGGGCTCGGCCGGCAGGTCGGGCAGGTCCGACCACGCGGGGACCGCGTCGGGCAGCCTGCCCACGGTGATCATCGCGTGCACGCAGGTCCGGCCGCGCTGCAACAGCTCGGCCTGGACGACGGTGACCGTGCGCCCCGCCTTGGCCACGGTGGTGCGCACCAGGACCGGGCCGAGTTCGGGCGTGTGCAGGAAATCCGCGCTCACGCTGAGCGGGTCGAGGCCTCCTGCGCCGCCGGGGTCCACCGCGGACAGCGCCGTCCTGGCCATCAGCGCCAGCAGGTAACCGCCGTGCGGTTTGCCGCCGATCGTCCAGTCCGCGGCCAGCTCGCCGGTGAAGCTGCCGTCGCCCATCGGGCGCACGGTCGTCGCGATGGCGAAGGGGGTGACCCGCACCGGGTCCGTGCGCAGTCTCATGAGGTACCGACCAGGGAGCGCAGGAAGAAGGTGGTGTTGGCGGGGCGCTCGGCCAGCCGCCGCATCAGATAGCCGTACCACTGCCCGCCGTAGGGCACATAAACCCGCATCGTCTCGCCTGTCTCGGCCAAGCGCCGTTGTTCGTCCGGTCGCACCCCGTAGAGCATCTGGTGCTCGTAGCTCCCGGGTTTGCGGTCGTACCACTTCGCCCGCTCACCGATGATCGGCACGAGCCTGGGGTCGTGCGTCGCGAACATCGGAAAGCCCTCGCCCTCCAGCAGGACGTTCGCGCAGCGCACGTAGTTCAGATCCACTTCGTGCGGATCGGTGAACGCGACCGACTCCGGCTCCGCGTAAGCACCCTTGCAGAGCCGCACCCGCGTGCCTGCCAGGTCCCGGCAGTCGCCGAGCGTGCGGCGCAGGTACGCCTGGAGGACCGCGGCCACACCGGGCCAGGTCCGGCGCAGCTCCGCGAGCACACCCAGGGTGGAGTCGGTGGTCGTGTGGTCCTCCATGTCCAGCGTCACCGTGGTGCCGCACTGCTCGGCCGCCGCGCAGATCCGCGAGGCGTTGGCCAGCGCGAGACCCTCGTCGACGGCCTGGCCCACCGCGGAGAGCTTCACGCTGACCTCGGCGACCTCCGACAGCCCCGCCTCGTGCAGGCTGTCCAGCAGCTCCAGGTAGGCCCGCACGGTGCGCTCGGCGGGCTCCCGCCCGCTCGCGTGCTCACCGAGGTGGTCCAGCGTCACCGCGAGCCCGTCCCGCGCGAGCGCCGCGGTCACCGCGACGGCGTCGGCGGTGCTCTCCCCGGCGACGAACCGGTCCACGATGCCGCGGCTCACCGGGGCCGTGGACACCAGCCGCCGGACGGCGTCGTTCCCCGCAGCGGCGAGGATCAACGAGCGCAACGGATTCACGGGCGGAACTGTACGTCAGCAACAAGATCAAAACGGCTGTGGCGAACAGTTCTCCACAACGAGAAAGTCGATCAAGCCGTGCCGAGGCGGGGGTTCTGCCCGAGATGCAGCCTGGCGAACAGCAGCGCCTCGGCGAGCAGGCTGACCCGCTGCTCGCGGCTCGCCGCCTTGCGGGTGCTGACCTCCAGCACCACCTGACCGTCGAAACCGTTGCGCGCCAACTCTTCGCACAGCTGAGCGCACGGCTGGTTGCCGCGACCGGGGACGAGGTGCTCGTCGGTCGGCGCGCCGGTGCCATCAGCGAGATGGATGTGCCGGAGCCCGGAGCCCATCCGCTTGGCCAGTTCCAGGGCGTCGACGTGCGCGGCCGCAGTGTGCGACAGGTCGAGCGTGTAGTTCGCGTAGCCGATGTCGGTGGGGTCGTAGGAGGGTCGGTAGCCGGACAGCTTCAGCTGGCGCTTACGGCCGAGCGGGCGCAGCGGGAACATGTTCTCCACCGCGACCGCCACCTCGGTCACCCGCTCCAGCTCGGCGACCAGCTGCGGGAAGGTCTCGGCGTACTTGCGCTGCCAGCGGAACGGCGGGTGCACCACCGTCGTCGGCGCGTCCAGCGCGGCGGCGGCCGCGACCGCTCGGCGCAGCCTCACCTCCGGATCGGGCGACCAGATCCGCTGGGTGATCAGCAGGCAGGGCGCGTGAACGGCGAGGATCGGCACCCCGTGCAGGTCCGAGAGCCTGCGCAGCGCGCTGACGTCCTGGCTGACCGGATCGGCCCAGACCATCACCTCGACGCCGTCGTAGCCGAGCTCCTTGGCGAACTCGAACGCGGCGGCGGCGGGCTGCGGCCAGACCGCCGCCGTGGAGAGTCCGACCGGGATCACGTGATCAGCGGTTCACCAGCAGCAGCGCCGCCGGGGAGATGGTGACCACCAGGCCGACAAGCACGGTGAGCACGATCGTCTGCAGGTCGTCGGCCTTGCGGATCTTGCGGACCAGCCACACCATGCCGCCGATGACCGCGAGCGCGACGAACAGCGCGACCGGGGCCATCCAGCTCCACAGGAACTGGAACCCGATCCACAGCCCGGCGCCACCGACCAGACCGCCGCCGAGCTGCGCGAGCATCACCAGCCATTCCTTGGTCGGCGACGGCTCGTCCTCGTCGTACTCGTCGTAGTCCTCGTCGGAGTCGGCCTCGGCCCGCTCGGCGTCGTCCTCGTCGACGTCGGCGTCCGGGTGGACGTCGCGCTCCTCCGCCCGCTCCGCCTCGTGCTCGTCGTCCTCGACGACCGCGGGGGCCTGGCTGGTCGGGTAGTCCGCCTCGGCGGGACGACCGCCGCGCAGCGCCGCGTACGGCTGCTGGCCGGTGTTGCCGAACCAGTCGTGATCGCCGTCCAGCCCGGCCGGGGGGCCGCCGGTGAGCGGCGGGGTCGCGCCGACCTGGGTGGGCGCGGCGTCATCGGTGATCCGCGGGAACTGCTCGGTGACCGGCTCGCCCGCTGCCACGCCGGGCGGCGGGACGGGCAGGGCCTGCGAGGTCTGCGCCGCCGGGTTCGGCCGCGGGGCCAGCCGCTGGCCACCGGGGACGCCGGGAGTGCCGGGCGGCGGGTAGTCGCCGGTGATCGCCGGGTACTGCGCGGTCACGTCGGCGTCCGGGGTGCCGGGCGGCGGGGCCAGGTGCGAGCCGGTGTTCGGCGGCACCTGGTGGGCGCCGGTGTTCGGCGGCGGCGCGGCGAACCGGCCCGAGGTGTGCGGCGGGCCGCCCGCCTGCGGGCTGGGCTCGAAGCGCTGCGGCGCGGGCGGTGGCGGCGGCGCGGCGAAGCGGCCGGTGCCCTGGCCGGGACCGGCCGGCGGCCGCTGCTGCGGCTGCTGTGGTTGCTGGGGCTGGCCGGGGTGCGGACCGTCGTCGCGGATCGCGCGCATCTGCCCGGAGTCCGTGAGGATCCGGTTGATGATCGCCTGCGGCGCGGTCTCGCTGACGTCGTCGCTGTCCCGCCTGCGCCTGCGTCGCGCGGTCGGCGGCCCGTCGGCCCCGTACTGGGCGAGCAGCTCCGCGACGGTCTTCTGACCGTCGTCGTGCTCCGACTCGCTGTTCTTGCTCATTGAGTCCACCGTGCCCCGTACCGGCCTGTCCGTCCAGAACTGTGATCCTGCCGACCCGAAAGCTGATCAATCGAGCCGTTCACTGCCGGAGCAGTCTGGACTGCTTCCTCCGTCTGGTCCAGCCGTCTCAAGATCACGCCTTCGCGGAGTGCCCACGGGCAGATCTCCAACTCGGGTAGCGACAACGCTCGCATTGCGGCCTCCGCCACTAGCGCGCCCGCGACCAGCTGGTGGGCCCGGCTGGGGCTGACGCCCTCCAGCTCGGCCAGATCGGCAGCTGACATGCGGGAGATGAAAGCGATCAACTGACGCAGCCCGGCGTCGGTCAGCGTCCTGCGCGCCATCGGCCCCGCCGATGACGGGGCCGCGCCGGTCAGCCGGGCCAGGGTGCGAAAGGTCTTCGAGGTGGCCACCGCGTGGTCCGGTGGGCCGATCTTGCGCAGCTGCCTGCTCACCGGGGCGAGTTCGGCGTCCAGCCGGTCGCGCAGGTCCCGGACCTCGCGCTTGGTCGGCGGGTCCGAGGCGAACCGGGTCCTGGTCAGCCTGCCCGCGCCGAAGGGCAGGGAGAGCGCGAGGTCGGGGTCCTCGTCGATGCCCATGGCGATCTCCAGCGAACCGCCGCCGATGTCGAGCACCAGCGTGTTCCCGGCCGACCAGCCGTACCAGCGGCGCACCGCGAGGAAGGTGTAGCGGGCCTCGTCCTCGCCGGAGAGCACCTTCAGCTCGACGCCGGTGCGCTCCTGGACCAGCTCCAGCACCTCGGCGGCGTTGCTCGCCTCGCGCACGGCGGAGGTGGCGAAGGCCATCAGCTCGGCGCAGCCGAAGCCGACCGCGGATTCCCGCGCCCTGGCGACCGCGTCGACCAGCAGCTCGGCACCGGAGTCGCTGAGCCGGTCACCGTCGGTGATCTGTTCGGCGAGCCGGAGGACGGTCTTCTCCGACTTCATCGGCGTCGGGTGGGCACCACGATGCGCGTCCACCACCAACAGGTGGACGGTATTGGACCCGACGTCAAGCACCCCTAGGCGCACGGAGACCAGGTTACCCGCCGGTCCGGGGCGTGGTGGCCATCGGCCCGGAGCGGGCGCGGGCGAGCGGCGTCCGGGGCCCGCGGCCCCGGACGCGTGATCAACAGCCTACGACTCGAACTTGTAGCCCAGCCCACGGACCGTGACCAGGTACCTCGGCAGCGAGGGGTCCGGTTCGATCTTGGAACGCAGCCGCTTCACGTGCACGTCCAGGGTCTTGGTGTCGCCGACGTAGTCCGCGCCCCACACCCGGTCGATCAGCTGGCCGCGGGTGAGCACCCGGCCGACGTTGCGCAGCAGGTACTCCAGCAGGTCGAACTCCTTCAGCGGCAGGTTGATCTCCGCACCGGAGACGGTGACCACGTGCCGCTCCACGTCCATCCGCACCACGCCCGCCTCCAGCACCTGCGGCGAGAGGTCGGCGTCCAGCGCGTTGTCGGTGCCGCGGCGCAGCACCGCCCGGATGCGGGCGATCAGCTCGCGCGCCGAGTACGGCTTGGTGACGTAGTCGTCGGCGCCCAGCTCGAGGCCGACCACCTTGTCGATCTCGCTGTCCCGGGCCGTGACCATGATCACGGGCACGGAGGAGCGCAGCCGGAGCGCGCGGCAGACGTCGGTGCCGCTCATCCCGGGCAGCATCAGGTCGAGCAGCACGATGTCGGCGCCGTTGCGGTCGAACTCGTCGAGCGCCTCCTGGCCGGTCGCGGCCACGGCGGTGGCGAAGCCCTCCTTGCGCAGCAGGAAGGCGAGCGGGTCGGCGAAGGACTCCTCGTCCTCGACGATGAGCACCCTGGTCACGAGACTCCTCCGGGTTCGACGACTGCGAGTGGTGCCGGGTCTTCCGACGACACTGGCGGCGACACCGCCGATATGCCCTCCGCGGCCCGGTGTGCCGGGATGCGCAGGGTGAACGTGGAACCGGTGCCCGGTTTGCTCCACAGCCGCACCTCGCCGCCGTGGTTGGCGGCGACGTGCTTGA
Organism: Allokutzneria sp. A3M-2-11 16; assembly: GCF_024213555.1. Classification (GTDB taxonomy): domain Bacteria; phylum Actinomycetota; class Actinomycetes; order Mycobacteriales; family Pseudonocardiaceae; genus Allokutzneria. Next base: position 1,422,778 of record NZ_JANAVO010000001.1, read on the forward strand.
CGATGGCCAGGCCGAGGCCGGTGCCCCCGGTGGCCCTGGAGCGGGCCGGATCGGCCCGGTAGAAGCGCTCGAAGACGCGCTGCTGGTGTTCCGCGGCGATGCCGATGCCCCGGTCGGTGACCGCGATCTCCACCGCGCCGTCGGCGTACCGGCGGCTGATCGAGACCGGGCTGTCCGGACCCGAGTAGGAGATCGCGTTGTCGATCAGGTTGGTCAACGCGGTGACCAGCAGCGTGCGGTCGCCGTCGACGAGCAGACCGCTCGGCGGGTCCACGGTGATCTCGATGTCGGCGGACTCGGCGGCCAGCCGGGAGCGGCCCAGCGCCTCGTCGACGACGTCGTCGACCTCCAGCACCTCCAGCTCCGGCAGCGCCTCGGCGCCGGTCAGCCGGGACAGCTCGATCAGCTCGGTGACCAGGGTGCCGAGCCGGGTGGCCTCGCGGAGGATCTTGCCGCTGAACCGCCGCACCTCGACCGGGTCGTCCACGGCGTCCAGCACGGCCTCGGCCAGCAACGCGAGCGCGCCGACCGGGGTCTTCAGCTCGTGGCTGACGTTGGCGACGAAGTCGCGGCGGGTGGCTTCGAGGCGGACGGCCTCGGACTGGTCGGCGGCGTCGACGACGGCGAAACCGTCCCCGAGCGGGCGGACCTCGGCCAGCACGGCCTGCGGCTGGCGCCCGGCGCGGTGGTCCAGCGGGGTCAGGTCGACCTCGACCGGTTCCCCGGTGGCGATGGCCTGCTCCGCCGCCTTCTCGGCGCGGAGGTCGGGCCGGTTGTCGCGGACGAACCCCAGCTCGACCGAGCGCGGATTGTGCACGACGGCTGCGCCGAAGCGGTTAATGACCGCCACCCCATTGTGTGAGGAGTGCACGACGCGTTGGAAGAGGTCGGCGACGGTGAGCTCGGTGGATCGGGTCCGGGCGCGCCGACCCGCGGCGCGCCCGGAGACAAAGCCGATCCCCGCGCCGACCAGCAGCACACCGATCAGCAGGGCGATGCAGCCCGAAGCGGTCACGGGCGCATCGTAAGCACTGCTCCGGGCGGTTGGACTACTCCCAGATGGCTATACGTGATGCCCGCGACACCTGTTCGAGGCGTTGTTCAGCAACGGGTCCCGAACCGTTCACCCGTTGGTCACCGACCCTGGTTCGCCACGGCCTTGATCGCACCGGCCGCGGCCTCCGGGTCGAGGTAGGTGCCGCCCGCCGTCACCGGCTTGAGGTCCTCGTCGAGGTCGTAGCGCAGCGGGATGCCGGTCGGGATGTTCAGGCCCGCGATCGCCTCGTCGGAGACGCCGTCCAGGTGCTTCACCAGGGCCCGCAGCGAGTTGCCGTGCGCGGCCACGAGCACGGTCTTGCCGGAGCGCAGGTCGGGCACGATCGCCTTCTCCCAGTAAGGCAGGAGGCGGGCGACGACGTCCTTCAGGCACTCGGTGCGCGGCAGGGCGGAGCCGAGCCCGGCGTAGCGCGGGTCCTCGTCCTGCGAGTAGGTGCTGCCCAGCTCGATGACCGGGGGCGGCGTGTCGTAGGAGCGGCGCCAGAGCTTGAACTGCTCCTCGCCGTAGGCCTCCAGGGTCTGCTTCTTGTCCTTGCCCTGGAGCGCGCCGTAGTGCCGCTCGTTGAGCCGCCAGTCGCGGCGGACGTCGATCCAGTGCCGGTCGCAGCCGTCGAGGGCGAGGTTGGCGGTGGAGATGGCGCGCCGCAGCAGCGAGGTGTGCACCACGTCGGGCAGGAGCTTGGCCTCCCGGAGCAGCTCGCCGCCGCGCTTGGCCTCGACCACCCCCTTCTCCGACAACGGCACGTCCACCCAGCCGGTGAACAGGTTCTCGGCGTTCCAGACGCTCTCACCGTGGCGGAGCAGAACCAGGGTCGCTGTCATGGCGGCAAGCCTGCCAGATCACTCTTTCGGGTTAGGACGGAGTCCGGCCAGAACCGTCCGCACGTGGAAGGCCGCCTGCTCCTCCGTCATCGCCCCGGGCAGGAACAGCGCGCCGGAGAGGATCGGCCCGATCAGCATCTCGACCAGGAAGTCCGGATCGGTCCCGGAGCGCAGCTCGCCCTCGGCAACCGCCCGCCGCAACCGGTCGACCATCGGGGCCCGGCCCGGCCGGACCACCTGCGTCCAGTAGACCTCGAACAGCTCGGGGCGGCGGTGCACGTCGGGGATCAGCTCGGCGATCAGCCTGCCCGCCCTGGTGTCGATCATGCTGCGGTAGAGCTGCCAGACCCGTTCGACGAGGATCGGCTCCAGCGGCCCCTCCTCGAACTCCTGGTAGACCAGGTGCAGCGAGGCGAGCGCGTCCTGGAGCACCTCGTCGCCGGAGCGCCACCTGCGGTAGATGGTGGTCTTGGCGATCCCGGTGTGCGCGGCGAGCCGTTCGATGGAGAACCCGGCCATCCCCTTGTCGATCACCAGGTCCACCGCGGCCGAGAGGACCTGGCCGTCGATGGCGGCGTTGCGCGGTCGGCCACCGCGGTGCGGGCGCTCGGGTGCTGGCGTCGACATGTCACGAGAACCTAACCCGAATCGCCCGTCCAGCCGAACCCCTCGGGCGGCGAATGCCAAGGCCGACGTCGGCGTGCCCGGTGGCGGATTTCCCGCCACCGGGCACGAGGTCGCTAGGCGGACTCGCGGGCGCGGAGGTCCTTGCGCAGGATCTTCCCGCTGGCGGACTTGGGGATCGCGTCGAGGAACTCGACAACGCGGACCTTCTTGTACGGCGCCACCCGCTCCGCGACGAAGGCCATCACCGCCGCCTCGTCCAGGTCGGCGCCCTGCTGGCGGACCACGAACGCCTTGGGCACCTCCTCGCCCTCGGCGTCGCGCACCCCGATCACCGCGGCGTCCGCGACCAGCGGGTTGGTCAGCAGCAACGCCTCCAGCTCGGCGGGCGGCACCTGGTAGCCCTTGTACTTGATCAGCTCCTTGACCCGGTCGACGATCGATACCACGCCGTCTGCGTCGATCACCGCGACGTCGCCGGTGTGCAGGTAGCCGTCCGCGTCGAGGGTGGCGTCGGTGGCGTCCCGGTTGTTCAGGTAGCCCGCCATCACGTTGGGGCCCTTGCACCACAGCTCGCCGGGCACGCCGACGCCGACCTCCGCTCCGGTGCCGGGGTCGACCAGCTTGCACTCCATGTTCGGGATGATCAGGCCGACCGTGCCGATCGCGATGTCCTCGCGGGAGTCCGGGATCATGTGGCTGACCGGGCTCATCTCGGTCATCCCGTAGCCCTGGCGGATCGTGCAGCCCAGCCGCGCCTTGACCGCGGCGGCCAGCTCCTCGTCCAGCGGCGCGGCCCCGGAGAAGAGCACCTTCATCGGCGACAGGTCGTAGGAGTCGACGATCGGGTGCTTGGCCAGCGCCACCGCGACGGGCGGGGCGATGTAGACCCGGTCGGTGCGGTGCTCGGCGATCACCCGGAGGAACTCGGGCAGGTCGAACTTCGGCATGGTCACCACGGTCGCGCCGACGTGCAGCGCGGCGTTCATGGTCACCTGCATGCCGTAGATGTGGAAGAACGGCAGCACCGCGAGGATCCGGGTGTCCGCGCCGACCTCGATCAGCTCGACGATCTGGACGATGTTCGCCACCAGGTTGCGGTGCGTGAGCATCACGCCCTTGGCTCGCCCGGTCGTGCCGGAGGAGTACGGCAGCACCGCCAGGTCGGTCGCCGGGTCGATCACCACATCGGGCGGCGCGGCGTCCTCGGCCAGCAGGTCGGCCAGGCCCGCGTGCCCCGGGGCCCCGTCCAGCACGATGATCTCCGAGATCCGCACGCCCTCGGCCTTCACCGCGGCCTCGGCGCGGTCGAGGAACGCGGAGATGGTGATCAGCACGGTCGCCCCGGAGTCGCGCAGCTGCGACGCGAGCTCGTCGGCGGTGTAGAGCGAGTTGACCGTCGTCGCGACGGCGCCCGCGCGCAGCACGCCGTGGAAGGCGACGGCGTAGAAAGGCGTGTTGGGGCTGAAGATGCCGACCACGTCGCCCTTGTTGACGCCCCGCGCGGCGAGCGCTCCGGCGACCTTGCCGACCATCGCGGCCAGCTCGCCGTAGCTCAGCGAGCGGCCGGAGGAGCCGTCCACGAGCGCCGGGTGGTCCGCGCGTCCGGAGAGGTCGCCGAACAGCAGCTCCGGAAGCCCCACGTCGGGGATCTCAACATCGGGGAACGGGCTCCGAAAGATCATGAACGTCCCTCCGTCGGGTGGTTGCCCAGGTGGCGGCGCCCCATCGTGACCGGCTTCACAAGCCAGGGTCAAGGCATCCGCCACCTGCAGGAACCCGATATCTATCCGTTACTTCGCACGCCTAACTACACTCGAATGGAGTAACGGAGCAGGGTTGTGATCGCCCGGTCGCGTCTGCCAAGTTGGCACCACCTCGCCGGTCGGCTCCCACGCATTCCCCGATCCGGTGAGGGTCGCGCGGTTCGCATCCCCCGTCGAACCGCGGCCCGCCCGGAACACCGCCCAGGTGCCCCCCACCTGCGCGTCCGGCCGGGGACACGCGTGGAGCGGTTCGAGCTCGCGACTCCCCCTCTCTCCCGAACCGCTCCACCGTCCCCTACTCCTCGGCGGCGACGGGCCCTCCCGGAACCGCGGCGGGCTTCCTGCGCCGCAGCCAGATCACCAGCGCCAGCACCGGGATCGCCAGCAGAACGGCGAACGGCAGCACCGCGCCGATCCCGGTCAGCAGCGCGGAACCGAAGGCCAGCAAGGCATTCCAGCCACTTGCCAGTCCGGAAAGGAATCCGGAGTCGGCCTTGGGCGGCGGGGCACCGGTCCTGGTCACGGCCAGCGTCACCGTGGACATCGCGACCTGGTTGGACATCGACTCCAGTCGCTTCTGCAGCGATTCGAGCTCGGCCTGCCTGCGGGTCAGCTCGCCCTCGACCTGGACGACCTCACCGACGGTGTTGGCCCGCTCCAGCAACGCGCGCACCCGCTCCACGCTGGCCTTCTGCGAGGCGATGCGGCTCTGCGTGTCCACGAGCTGGTCGGTGACGTCGGTGGAGCGCACGTCCCGGACGGTCACCTCGCCCAGCTTGGCCAGCTCCTCCAGCACCGGGTCGAGCTTGTCCGAGGGCACGCGGAGGGTGAGCGTCGCGCGGCTCTCCCTGGTCTCCTCGGCGCCCGCGAACCCGCCCGCCCTGGTGGCGGCGTCCTTGCCGCGACCGACCGCCTCGGCGACGTCGGCCGCCTTCAGCTCCAGGCGCGCGGTGCGGATCAGTTGGCGCTGCGGGGAAATCGAGTTCGGCGCGACCGGCTCGGGCTTCTGGTCCGGCGGGATCGGCGCGTTGGGCGCGATGCCCGCCGACTCGCCCGCACCGCGCTTGCCGGGGGTGCCACCGCCGCTGTTGTCGGCCGGAGCGGGCGCCGACAGGTCGTACTCGCTCTGCGGGGTTCCGGAAGTCCTTGCGCCGGAACCGCATCCGGCCAGTAAGCCCAGCACGAGCACGGCACCGAGCGCGGGGCCGAGACGTCGAGTCACGTTGGTTGACGGCATGCCCCGAAGACGGAAGGCGCCCTCCGCCGCGTTCGTCCGTCCGGGTCACGATTAGGACTCGGCGTCGCGAGGTTCGGCGGTGACTACTGCTCGGCGTCGCCCACCAGGTGTTTGAAGGACTTCAGGTTGGCGAGGGACTCGCCGCGGGAGACCCGCCAGTCCCACTCCCGCCGGATCGCGTCGGCGAACCCGATCTCCAGCAGGCTGTTGAAGTCGCCGTCGGCCGCTTCGAGCACCTGACCGAGCAGCCGGTCCAGCTCCTCGGTGGTCACCGCGTGCAGGCCGATCCGGCCGACGAGGTAGATGTCCCCCTCGGCGTCCAGGGTGTAGTGCACGCCGTAGAGCTTCGCGTTGCGGCGCAACAGGAAGCGGTAGACGTCCTCGTGCTTGCTGTCGGGCTGGCGGCAGACGAACGCCTCGATCAGCAGCGCCTCCCTGCCGATGATGAGCCAGCAGTTGGTCTGCAGCTTCTTGGTCCCGGGCAGGGTGACGAAGTACTTGCCCGTTTCCTTGCTCTGCCAAGCGAGTTCGCGTTCGTCCAAAGTGGACTCGATCAGCTCGTGCACGAGCACGCCCCCACCTCCGTTCGCGCGGCGTCGGCGTAGGCGGCCAACAACCCCTCCGTAGTGCGTTCCCAGGAGAAGCGTGCCGCATGCCGCACCGCCGCGGCGGACATCGACGCGCGCCGCACCGGATCGAGCGCGATCCCGGCGAGGGCGTCCGCCCAGCGCTCGGTGCGGTGGTCGGGCAGGAGCACGCCGGAGACGCCGTCCGCAACGGCGACGGGCAACCCGCCGACGGAGGTCGCCGCGACCGGGGTGCCGCACGCCTGTGCCTCCAGGGCGACGAGCCCGAAGGACTCGCTGTGGCTGGGCACCGCGACCACGTCAGCGGCCCGGTAGACCTGGGCGAGCGCGCCGCCGGAGCGCGGCGGCAGGAACCAGACCACGTCGGCGATGCCCAGCTCGACGGCGAGCCGCTGCAACAACTCCGGCTGGTCGAGCCCGGTGCCGGACGGCCCACCGACCACGAGCGTCACGATGCGTTCACGCAGGGACGGCGTGCGGGCCAACAGCTCAGCGGTAGCGCGCAGCAGCACGTCCGGCGCCTTCAGCGGCTGGATGCGGCCGACGAACGCCGGCACGACCGCGTCGGCGGGCAGGCCCAGTTCGGCACGGGCGGCGGCACGATCTCCGGGCGTGAAGCAGTCGAGGTCCACCCCGGGCGGGATCGTCAGGACCTGCTCGGCGCGGGCTCGGTACAGGCCGCGCAGCTCCGCCGCCTCGATCTCGGTGTTGACCACGAGGCGGTCCGCCGCCGCGGCCAGCTGCTCCTCGCCGAGCACGCGCGCCAGGGGCTCGGGACGCTCTCCGGCGGCGAGCGCGGCGTTCTTGACCTTGGCCAGCGTGTGCGCGGTGTGCACGAGCGGCGCCCGCCACGCGCGCTTCGCCTGGATACCGGCCTGTCCGGCCAGCCAGTAGTGCGAGTGCACCGCGTCGAAGCCGCCCTGACCCGTCGCGACGACCCCGGAGGCGAACTCGGCGATGCGCGTCGGCAGGTCGTTCTTGTCCAGCTCCGGCGGCCCGGCGGGGACGTGCCGCACGGTCACCCCGGGCACCATCTCCACGGCGGGCGGGAGGCCGGGGGCGTTGGCCCTGGTGAACACCTCGACCTCGACCCCGTTGGCGGCGAAGCGCCTGCTGGTCTGCGCGACGTAGACGTTCATCCCGCCCGCGTCGCCGGTGCCCGGCTGCTCCAGGGGCGAGGTGTGCATGGCCAGGACGGCGATCCGCTTGATCACGCTGCCTCCCCCTGGCAGCGCTCGACGAACTCGGCCAACTCGGTGGTGAAGCGCTCGGCGTGCTCCACGAACGGCAGGTGACCGCACTCCGGGTACCAGCTGGTCGCCGCGCCCGGGATGAGATCGGCGGCGTAGCGGCCCGCGGCGGGGTCGACGATCCGGTCGTCGAGGCCGTGGACCACGAGCGCGGGCACGGTGAGCCCGGCCAGCACGTCGGCGTTGCCGATGTCCCGGCGGAACAGCCCGAGCCGGACGGCTGGCGGCGTGCTCAGCGCGGTTCCGAGCGCGAGCTGCGCGAACTCACCGGGCAGCGGCTGCGCGCTAGTGCCCTCGATGAACCCCTGCAACGCGGGCACCGCCACAGCGGGATCGTCGGACAGAGCCGCGGGCAACGCGGCGCGCATCGCGACGCCGGTGCGTCCGCCCTCACGACCGCGGCCGAGCTCGGTGATAGCGCCGACGAGCGCGATGCCCGACACCGCGTCCGAACCGTGTTCACGCAGGTAGTCGGCGATCACCAGGCCGCCATAGGACCAGCCGACGAGCACCGCGGGCCGCCCCGCGTGCGCGAGCAGCGCCGCGACGTCACCCGCCCAGTTCTCGACCTGGTCGTACCCCTCGGCAGGCGCCGACGATCTGCCGTGTCCGCGCAGGTCAGCGGCGATGAGGCGGAACTCCGAGGTCAGTCGCTCATCGGTGAGCTGGGCGGCCCAGCAGCGCGCCGACTGCGCCCAGCCGTGCAGCAGGATCACCGGAGGAGCGTCCGGCGGTCCGGCCTCCGTCACGGCCAGCCTGGTCCCGCCGGCACCGCTCAGCTCCGAGAGTCGCACGAGTCCAGTGAACCCGGAGAGCCCCCGCACCCGCGAGGGCCCGTTCCCGATCTCACATCAGCCCAGGGCCGTTCAGCGCAGAGCGGACTTGGACTGCCACTGGTTCCAGGTGAGCTGCCAGTCGTAGACGTCGTACTGCGGGGCGATCGTGCTCTTGGAGCCGGTGACCTCGACCGGGTCGCCGACCAGCGCGCTGTCGAAGAACCGCTTCGCGTCCGCTTCCAGGAGGTTCGCGCAGCCGTGCGAGGTGTTGGCCCTGCCGATGTTGCCCGCGTTGTCGTTGTTCTCGTGGATGAACTCGCCGTGGTTGGAGATCCGGACGGCCCACTTCTTCATCACGTTGGTGTAGCCGTACTTGGGGTTGTCCATCTTCTCGACGGGGTTCTTCTGCATCACGATGTAGGTGCCGTTGGGCGTGTTCAGGTTCGGGTCGGCGTCCTTGCCGTAGCTGGCCGGGTAGGTGGCGACGGTCTGCCCGTCCCGCTGCACGACGAGCTTGTGCGAGGGCGTGTACGCCTTCACGATCTGCGCCCGGCCGATGCTGAACTGCGTGCTCACGTCGACGCGGCCGTAGTTGCCGTCGCCGTAGGGCACCGCGTAGAGGTTCGCCTTCACCTTGATCTTGGTGTTGGCGGGCCAGTACTTCTCCGGGCGGTAGTGCACCTCGCGGTCGTTGAGCCAGGCCCACACGCCCTCGACCTTCGGCGTGGTCTCCACGGTCAGCGCCTTCTCCGCGGCGGCCTTGTCCTTGATCTTCGCGTCGAACTCGACCTTGATCGGCATGGCGATGCCGACGACCGCGTTGTCGGTGGGGTTCACCGTGGCCCGGATGAGCTTGCCCGGCTTGAGGGTGCTGAAGCCGCCCTTGACCTCCACCGGCTTGTTGTCCGTTCCGGTGGCCTTGCCGGTCCAGGTGTAGCTCTTCTCGAAGGCCAGCTTCTCGGTGCTGGTCCAGCTCAGCCGGTCCGGCGACAGCTCGCCCTTGACCGCCTTGCCCTCGGCGTTGGCCAGGTTCACCTCGGTCAGCGTGCCCTGGGCGACGGTGACCTTGACCGGGGCGGCCGGGCTGATGTCCTTGGCGCCGTCGACGGGGTCCGTCGCCACCTTGGCGACCGGGGGCGCCTCCGGCGCGGGGGTGCCGTCGCCGCTGCACGCGACCAGCGAGAGAACTGCGGCGAGCGCGATGCCCGTCAATCCGACAACGCCCCGAGTCCCTCGTCTGACCACGTCCATCGACCTCCGCCTACCCATGGGCACGATCGTGCACCCTCCAGAGGACGTTCGACGAGAAGCCGAGGGTGCGCCAGGCGGGTGTGACGGTCGTCACTACAGCTGGCTCAAGATCGCCTCAACCGGTGCAAACGTCGACCACCAGCTCGGCGAGCACGGGTTCGATGGGATTGGCGTAGCCGACCGTGCCGCCCTGGTTGCCCGCGAAGTAGAGGCCGACGACGCGGCCGGACTGGTCGACGACGGCGGCCCCGGAGTCGCCCCGGTCGCCGAAGCGCCCCGCGGCCACCTCGATCCGCACCTGGTCGCGCATCCGCCGCACCCCGAGGCCCGTGCCGTAGTCGAGCTGCACCGTGGCGTCCACCGACATCACGACGCCCGCGGTGAGCCCGGTGCTGCGCCCGCGCTTGCGGACCGGCGCGCCGATGCGGGCCGCGGCGTGCCCGGTGACCGCCCCGATGCCGACGATCCCCGGCTCGGTGGGCCGCCCAGGCCGGAACCTGATCAGCGCACCGTCCACTTTGGACGAAAGAGCGCCGCGGGCGAGGCTGCCGCAGACGTCGTCCGGGCACCGCCCACCGTCCACTCTGGACGGATGGGTGAACTCGTCGCCGATGGCCCAGCCGTCGTCGACGCAGGCGACGTGGAAACTGGTCAGCCCCAGCACTTCCCCGGCGCCGAGGCGGTCGGTGACCAGCACGCCGAGCGTGCCGACCGTGACGTACTCGCCGTACTCCGGCGCCTGCGGCGGGCCGAGCCGGATCGGGCGGCACGGGCCGATGCCGATCCCCCCGAGCAGCGTGGAGTATGCCTCCGGCGGCGGTTCCGGCGCGGAGTCCGCGCGCATCAGAGCCGTGTGCACCAGCACGTCGTCGCGCACCACGTCCACCGGTACGCCGCCGACCTCGCGCGGCAAGAGTTGCCACGCTGGCAACTGATCGGCGGGACGCTTGTCCAGTACGGAAACGGAGATCGCCAACCGCCCGGTCGGCAGGCCCGCGACGCGCTGCTCGGCGATGTCCACACCGACGACCCCTGGCAGATCGAGGAAAGCGTCCTCGACCCGCCGTTTCACCGGTCGGATCTCGTGCCTGTGCAAGGCCCGGGTGTCGCCCGCCATGATGCCCTCCTCGTCAGAGCTGGCATCCGCACATCCCATGAAACACGCGCAGTAAGACAATCGTCACACGACGTCACCCGAACGGCCCTCGCTCGCGTAGGCGTTTGCCATAGGCGCAAAGATCAACGGGCTAGAGCGCGCAACCGACCAGGACCGGCTCGGGGTGCAGCCGAACGCCGAACGCCTCGGCCACGCCGTCCCGCACCTCGGCGGCCAGCGCGAGCAGGTCCTCGGTGCGCGCCGAACCGCGGTTGGTGAGCGCGAGGGTGTGCTTGGTGGACAAGGAGACCCGGCCGTCCCTGGCGCTGTGCCCCTTGCGGAACCCGGCGCGTTCGATCAGCCACGCGGCGGAGAGCTTCACGTGCCCCTCGGTCGCCGGGTAGCTCGGCATCGCGACGTCCGCGCCGACCCGCTCCAGCACCGCGGGCAGCTCGTCCTCGGCGATGATCGGGTTGGTGAAGAACGAGCCCGCGCTCCACGTGTCGTTGTCCACCGGGTCGAGCACCATTCCCTTGCCGCGCCGCAGTTCCAGCACAACCTTGCGCACATCGCGGACCGGGGCGCGGTCACCGGCCTCGACGCCGAGGGTGCGGGCCAGCTCGGCGTAGGCGATCGGCGCGGACCTCCCGCCGTCGGTCAGCGCGAACCGCGCCCGCAGCACGACGGCGTTGTCCTTGCCCTTGAGCACACTGGTCCGGTAGGCCAGCCCCAGCTCGGCTGCGGGCACCATGCGCACCTGGCCGCTCTCCCGGTCCAGCAGGTCCACCGAGACCAGCACGTCGGTGATCTCCACGCCGTACGCGCCGACGTTCTGCACCGGGGTGGCGCCGACCAGGCCGGGGATGCCGGACAGGCACTCCAGGCCGCCGAGGTCGTTGGCCACGGTGTGCGCGACCACCTCGTCCCAGTCCTCACCCGCCTCCACGGTCAGCTGCACGCGGCCGTCGCTGAGCCGGTCGATGCGCCTGCCGGAGGTGCCGATGCGGACCACGGTGCCGTCGAAGCCGGAGTCGGCGATCACCAGGTTCGAGCCGCCCCCGAGCACCAGCAGCGGCTCCCGCGCGGCGTCGGCGGCGCGGACGACCTCGACCAGCTCGGCGGCGGTGGTGGCGTTGACGAACCGGGCCGCGGGCCCACCCAGGCGCAGCGTCGTGTGAGCGGCGAGCGCGACGGGTTCGGTGGCGGACGGCGGTGTGGTCACGACCGCCAACGGTAGCCTGACGCGCCGTGGCCACCAGCACCGAGACCTCACACGAGTTCCCGTTCCCGGCGCCCGCGCTGCTCGCGGCGCTGACCGACGCCGACTACCTGCGCGCGCGGCTCGCCGCGGTCGGCGGCGCCAAGGCGGAACTCCTCTCGCACGAGAGCACCGACGGCGAGAGCAAGGCAGTGCTCAAGCAGGGCGTTCCCGCCGACAAGCTGCCGTCCTTCGTCCGCTCGCTGATCAACGGCGACCTGGTGATCGAGCGCACCGAGCGCTGGCGCGCCGCCGGTGAGGGCGCGGTCGGCACCGTCGTGGCCTCGGTGCCCGGTGCCCCCGCCTCGATCAACTGCTCACTCCAGCTGCGGCCGAACGGCGCGGGTACCGAGCTGCTCAGCGCGCTTGAAGTGCGGGTGTCGCTGCCCTTCGTCGGCGGCAAGGTGGAGAAGGCGATCGTGGAGCAGATCGGCAAGCTGCTCGACGCGGAGAACACCTTCACGTTGAAGTGGCTGCGCGAGCAGCGGTGAACCAAGCCCGCCGCAAGCCCCGGTTCGCGGCAGGACGGGCCCGTGCGCTCGGCCTGCCGACCCGGGGCACCACCAACCCCAACCGGCTGCGCCGGGTCGATCGCTGGATGGCGTCGAACCCGCAGGTCGGCGAGGTGCTGCGGGGAGCGGCGGACCCCTTGGTGATCGACCTAGGCTACGGCTCGTCGCCGATCACCACGGTGGAGATGGCGCAGCGCCTCCGCGTGCTCCGCCCCGACCTGCGCGTGCTCGGCCTGGAGATCGACGCGGAGCGCGTCGCCGCGGGCGCGGCCGTCGCCGATCCGCCGCTGCTGGACTTCCGCCGGGGCGGCTTCGAGCTGGCCGGGCGGCGTCCCGTCCTGGTGCGCGCGTTCAACGTGCTGCGCCAGTACAGCGAGCCCGACGCGGAGCAGGCGTGGCAGACGATGCTCTCCGGCCTGGCCCCCGGTGGGTTGCTGGTCGAGGGCACCTGCGACGAGATCGGCAGGCGGTGCTGCTGGGTCACGCTGGACGCCTCCGGCCCGCTGACGATGACCTTCGCCTGCAAGCCCGCCGACGTCGAGGCTCCGTCTGAGCTGGCCGAGCGGCTGCCGAAATCGCTGATCCACCGCAACGTCCCCGGCGAGCGCGTGCACGAGCTGCTGTCCGATCTGGACGCCTGCTGGGCGACCGCCGCACCGTTCGTCCCGTTCGGTCCGCGCGCCCGTTGGGCCGAGGCCGTGCGCCTGTTCGCCGAACGCGGTTGGCCCGTGCGCGACCACCACCGCCGCTGGCGCCTCGGTGAGGTCACCGTCGCCTGGTCCGCCGTCTCCCCCACCCTCTAGCCCCACCCCCTCACTCCTCACCCCCCTCAACCTCCGCCGGGGTCGCCAAATCCCGTTTCGTACTCATAGCCGCGTATGGGAGCGCTCTTTTTCCCGCTATGAGTACGAAACGGGGTAGGGGGGCACTGCGAAGGTGAGGTTGTGCGTTTCAGAGTGGCGCGAAGTCGAGGTGGAGGCCAGCCCGGAGGTGGGTGTGGGTGGAATCTGTGTCACAACGCTTCTAGGGTCGAGGGCATGGAGCACGCCGAGTTCGTGAAGCACGTACGGGATCAGGTCGCTGCGATGCGGGAAGCCGCTGTGGCCGCGGGGCCGGACGCGAAGGTGCCGTCCTGCCCGGGCTGGACCGTCTTCGACCTGGTGCGCCACATCGCGAACGTGCACTCGCGGACTGCTGAAGTCCTTGTCGCACAAGACATCACGATGCGGCCGGAGTTCCCGCACGCACCAAAGCAGTGGGACGACTTGCTGGAGTGGTGGGACAAGAGGGTCGCCACACTGGTGGACCGCTTCGTCGAACTCGACCAGGACAAGCCGACCTGGATGTTCACCGCGGCGCCGGGGAGCGTGCGGGTGTGGGCGCGGCGGCAGGCACACGAGACCGCGATCCACCGCATCGACGCGGAGCTGGCGCAGGGTGTCGAGTCCCGGCTGATCTTCGATCCGCAGTTCGCCGCGGACGGCATCGACGAGCGGCTGACCGTGCTGCCGTTGGGCGACTTCAGCGAGGTGACCGCGGAAGGCACGATCCTCTTCCACGCCGCCGACGCCGGCCGCGCGTGGACGATGACGCTGCGCCCGGGGCAGACGCCCGAAGTGACCCCGGCGCTGGACGCGGCGATCCACACCGACGCCGTGGTCGCGGGGACGGCGGACGCGGTCTACCGAGCCGTCTGGAACCGCCCGAGCACCGCTGTGATCACCGGTGCGCACGAGCTGGTCGAGGCGCTCCCCTGTCCGTGAAACCCGCATAGTGTGGCGGCATGGATCACGCGGGCCTCGTCGACCAGATCACCGAACACTCCGCCGCACTCCTCGACGCGGCCGTACAAGCCGGACCGGGCGCCGCGGTGCCGACGTGTCCAGAGTGGACAGTCGCTGACCTGGTCGCCCACGTGGCCAGGGCGCACGCCTGGGTCAGCGCGATCGTCGAGACCGGGAGCCAGGCGGAGTTCCCCGAGGTGCCGACCGAGTGGCAGCCGCTGCTGGACCACTCGCGGGAGCGGACGGCCCTGCTCGCCCAGCGCCTGCGCGAGGCGGGACCGGACGCGCCGACCTGGACGTTCCTGCCGGATCTCCCGCAACAGGCGCACTTCTGGAGCCGCCGCATGGCGCACGACACCGCCATCCACCGCCTGGACGCGGAGCTGGCGCGGGGCGTCGAGTCCCGGCTGATCTTCGACCCGCGGTTCGCGGCCGACGGCATCGACGAGGCGCTCGGCTGGACACCGCTGGTGGCGCTGAGGAACACCGAGGCGTCCGGCAGCATCCTGTTCCACGCCGCCGACGCGGGCCGGGCCTGGACGCTCGTGCTGCGCGCGGGCAAACCGGTCGAGGTGTTGCCGTTGCAGGACTCGGCGATCGACGCGGACGCGACCATGGCGGGCACGGCGGACGCGATCTACCGGGCGATCTGGAACCGGCCCAGCACGGCGATCCGGACCGGGGACCAGTCGCTGTTCGCCGCGCTCCCCGCGGTCTGAACGGCCTGTGCGTCGCTCGATCGTGACGGCCTGACAGACTGACCAGCCATGTCCAGCCCTGAACGCCGCTACGTCATCACCCTCGGCTGTCCCGACCGCACCGGGATCGTCGCCAAGATCTCGACGTTCCTCGCGGAGTTCGGCGGCTGGATCGTGGAGGCGGCCTACCACACCGACCGCGACACCAACTGGTTCTTCACCCGCCAGGAGGTCCGCGCCGACTCGCTGCCCTTCGACCTCGCCGAGCTGCGCACGCGGTTCGCCAGGATCGCGGCGGAGCTGGGCAGCCGGACCGACTGGCGGGTCAGCGACACCGGGGTGCCGCGGCGGGTGGTGCTCCTGGTCTCCAAGGCCGGGCACTGCCTGTACGACCTGCTCGGCCGGGTCGCCTCCGGGGAGCTGGACGTGGACGTGCGCGCGGTGATCGGCAACCACGCGGACCTGGCCGGGATCACCAGGGCGCACGGCATCCCGTTCCACCACATACCCTTCCCCGGTCCCGGCGAGGACCGCGACGGCAAGGACGCCGCGTTCAACCAGATCCGCCAGATCGTGGACTCGCATCACCCGGACGCGGTGGTGCTGGCCCGGTTCATGCAGGTCCTGCCGCCGGAGCTGTGCGCGGCGTGGGCGGGCAAGGCGCTCAACATCCACCACAGCTTCCTGCCGTCGTTCATCGGCGCCCGGCCGTATCACCAGGCCTATGCCCGAGGCGTGAAGCTCGTCGGCGCGACCTGCCACTACGTCACCGCCGAACTGGACGCGGGGCCGATCATCGAGCAGGACATCGTCCGGGTCGACCACACCGACAGCAGCGCGGACATGATCCGCAAGGGCCGCGACATCGAGAAGGTCGTGCTCGCGCGCGGCCTCCGCTGGCACGTGGAGGACCGCGTCCTGGTCCACGGCAACCGCACCGTCGTCTTCCACTAGAAGCCCCCACCTGGAGCCTGCCCCCAGCGGTCCTCCCAGCCGTAGTTCCACAGTCTTCAAGTCCTACAAACCCCACCCCCAGCGGTCTTTAACCGCCCCCAACCTCCCGAGGGTTGGGTGCGGTTAAAGACCTCCGGGACGGGGGTGCGGTGTACTTGAAGACTGCGGAACCGGCTAGAGCTTGGTGAAGGCGAGCAAGGGGAAGACGGGCTCGTACTCCTGGCCGTGGCCGACGAAGGAGCCCTCGCCGCACACCGCGAGGCCGTACCGCGCGCCAAGAGCCTGCACGCGGGCACGCTCGTCACGCGCTCCGGGCATGGCGGGATTCCCTTCTGCCAAGCGGTGTGCGGCGCGTTTGTCCACAGTGCACACAAACACTCCGCCGGGCCGGAGCACGCGGGCGACCTCGCGCACCACGGCCTCCGAGTCGGGCATCAGGTGCAGCAGCCAAATCGCCGTCACGGCGGCAACACTGCCCGATCTGGCGGGCAGGCGGCGCGCATCGGCCTGGGCCACGCGCCCCGGCAACCGCCGCACCGCATTGCCCAGCATCGCAATAGAGAGATCAACACCAACCACTGGGCGATCCACCGCCGCCGCCACGATTCCCGTGCCCACAGCGACATCGAGCACCGGACCGGGCGGCAGCAGTCGTTCGATCGCGGCAGCCGCGGCACGGGCGCGCGGCTCGCCGCCGCGGGTCGAGTCGTAGCGCGCGGCCTCGACCTCGTAGTCCGGCATGGTCACCGGCCGAGCCCCTCGACGACCTCAGCGGCGGTCAACCGCGCCAGGACATCGCCCGGGACCAGCAGCTTGCTGGAGCGCACACCGCTGCCGATCACCAGCTCCGGCGCCGCGGCGACGGCGGAGTCCAGCAGGATCGGCCAGCCCTCCGGCAGACCGAGCGGAGTGATCCCGCCGTAGGCCATGCCGGTCAGCCTGACCGCTTCGTCCATGGGCGCGAAAGACGCCTTGCGGGCCTCCAACCGCTTGCGCGCCAAGCCGTTCACGTCAGCGCGGGTGGTCGCCAGCACCAGACACGCCGCGAAGCGCACCGTGTCGCCGCGCTTGCCGCTGATCACCACGCAGTTCGCCGAAGCCTCCAGCGGTGAGCCGTACTTCGCGCAGAACGCCGCCGTGTCAGCCAGTTCCGGGTCGATCTCGGCGACCCCGACGCGGTCGCGGTCGGCGTCGGACAGCGCGCTGAGGGCCTTCGCGACCGGCTCGGCGAGCAGTTCCGGGTGCTCGGCGGCGGGCAGAACGGTGAGCGATCCGGCGATGTTCCAGGTCATGCGCCCAGGCTAAACACCTTCAGGATGGCGGCGTTGAACGCGTCCAGGTCCTTGGGCGTACGGCTGGTGATCAGGTCCCAACCGTCGCCCGGGCACACGAAGACCTCCTCGTCCGTCCAGTGCGCGCCCGCGTTGCGGATGTCCGTCGCCAGGCTCGGGTACGAGGTCAACGTCTTGCCCCGCACCACGTCCGCCTCGACCAGCAGCCACGGCGCGTGGCAGATCGCCGCGATCGGCTTGCCCGCGGCGGCGAACTCCTTCACGAAGCGCACGGCGTGCGGGTTCGTCCGGAGCTTGTCGGCGTTCGCCACACCACCGGGCAGCACGAGCCCCGCGTAGTCGGCGGGTGCGGCGTCCTCGATCGCGATGTCGACGGGGAACGAGTCGGCGGGGTCCAGGTGGTTGAAGCCGCGCACCGTGCCCAGCTGCGGGCCGAGCAGTCGCGGTTCGGCGGGAGCGTCGAGCACGGCCTGCCACGGCGAGGTGAGCTCGATCTGCTCGATGCCCTCGTCGGCCACCATGAACGCGATTCTCTTCAGGTATTCGGCCATGAACTACGGCTACCCACGGGACGGCCGGGCAAGCCACTCCGTCAGCAGCTCCCGCACCCGCGGCCGGTGGGTGAGCAGTGGCGCGCGCGTCGGCAGCACTTCGAGCCGCCCGTGCGGAAACGCCGCTGCCACGGCCTCGGCGACCTCCTGCGGGTGCTGGTCGTCGCCAGTCGCCGCGATCACGAGCACGTCCGCATGCACGCCCGCCACCTGCGCGGGATCGCTCAGCGGAGCCTGGCCGGGCAGAGCGGCGAGCGCGTCGCCGAGCCGCATCAGCGCGCTGACCCTGGTCTCCACGTAGTACCCCGGCGCGATGCCGTCCGGAAGCTGCTCCAGCATGAGTTCGCGCATCTCCGCCCGGTCGCCACGGGCCACGGCGGCGGACATGCGGAGCAACGGGAGGTTCGGGTCTCCACGCGACTCGGTCAGCGTGGCGGGGAGCAGCAGTGCGAGCCGCTCGAAACGCTCCGGCTTGCGGGCGACGAGGTTGATCAACGCAGCCGCGCCGACCGAGGTGCCGATCGCGGCCGTGGCACCGACCTCGTCGGCGACCGACGCGACGTCGTCAGCGACTCGGTCGTAGCACCAGTAGCCGGGCGGGGCATCGGCCGCGTCTCCGTGACCGGGCAGGGTCAGCACAACGCGAGTGCCCGGCAGCCCAGAGGCGGGCAGCCTCGCTTCGCCGGGCGTCGTTCCCAGACCGGGAACCACGACGGTGACCGGGTCACCGGAGCCGTGGGCGTGCCAGGTCACCAACGCGGGCCGCGCTGGACCTCGACCAGCCGGGGGCGCACGTCGACGATGTAGACCAGCACGGCGACCAGGCCGGCCATCCAGAAGAAGGTTCCCGGCCCGCCGAACTGGAACAGGATCAGCGCCGCGGTGGAACCGCCGGAGATGCCCAGCCACGCGGGCTTGGTCAGCTTGTCCGCGACGGTGAAGGCATCGGCACGCTGCATCAGGGCGTGGCCGAACGCGTACACGCCGAACGGGATCGCCGCCCAGTAGATGAGAAGCAGGATGACTGCGTCTGGCCTGAACACAACTCCAGCGTACGGGCTGCCCCGGCGATCCGGGATGCCGTGCATCAGGGCCCCTGATCCACGGGAGTGATCAGGGGCCCTGACGGGGATTCGCTGGAGGTCAGTTCTTGGTGGTCTTCTTCGCGGCGGCGGGCTTGGCCGCGCTGGGCTTGGCGGCCTCGGTGCGGTTGGCGGCCTTGCGGGCGGTGCTGCGGGTGGTCGCGGCGGCCTCGGCACCGGCGTCGATCACGGCCTCGGCCACGTCCTCGGCGGCCCGCTCGGTCGCCTGCGCGGCCTTCTCGCCCGCGGAGCGGGTGCGGCGGGTGACCTTGCCGAGCACGTCGTCGGCCAGCTCGCGGACGTCGGTGACGACCTCCTCGACGCGGCCCTGTGCGACCTTGGTGCCCTCCTCGACCTGCGACAGCGCCTTCTGCAGCTGCGGGGTGTTGCGCAGGGTCTCCAGCGCCTCCTCGCCGCGCTCGGCGAGGTAGCCGTAGAGCTGCAGCGCGGCCTGGGTGTAGGCGTCGACGAGCTTGCGCAGCTCGGCGGGCTCCAGCTTGGAGCGCAGGCCGGTCAGGTCCTTGGGCAGGTCGTCCGCGGCGGTCTTGGCGGCCTCGGCACCGTCCTTGGCGGCCTCGCGGGCCTTGCCGAGCGCGTCGACGACGGCCTTCGCGGCCAGGTCACCGGCGCCGAGGGCGGCCAGCAGCGGGGTGCGGGCCTGCTCCAGCACGGTGGTGACGACGGCACCCGCCTGCTCGCGGGCGTTGCGGACATCCTGGGCGGTCGGCAGCGTAGCCATGGTTGTTCTCTCCTCTAGTTCTGGCGAGTGTCGGTCGACGGGGACGCTTCGCCTTCTTCGTCCACAGTGGACAGTTCGGCGCGGTTCTCCCGCCGGAAGGATTGGTAGACGTCGAGCAGCACCTGCTTCTGCCGCTCGGTGAGTTCGGTGTCGGCGAGCACGGCGTCGACGACGACACCGCTTTCCCGCTCCTCGAGGATTCCGGCCTGCACGTAGAGCGCCTCGGCCGAGATCCGCAGCCCCTTGGCGATCTGCTGCAGGATCTCCGCGCTCGGCTTGCGCAGTCCCCGCTCGATCTGGCTCAGGTAGGGGTTGGACACCCCGGCCTGCTTGGCCAGCTGCCGCAGGGAGATCTGCGCGCTGGAGCGCTGCGTCCGGATGTACTCACCGATGTCGCGGACCGTGCCGACAACGGCTTCGTTGACGTCGCTGACGGCTTTTTCGACCCGGCCCATCCGGCCACCTCCTCTCGCTGTTACCCGACAGTACGCACGGGTGCTAGCAGTTGCAAGCAGGGTGCTTGCAGAAGGGAGGTGGCCTTGCCCACATCGGCCCGTATACCGTCTTGACGTGCGAGAACAGGTTCCGGCACTGCTAGCGGTCGCGGCGGGCGGCATCATCGGCGCCCTCGCCAGGCACGGCATCGCGGTCACCGCGGGTGCCGCTCAGGACGGGTTTCCCTGGGCCACCTTCGGCATAAACGTGCTCGGCTGCCTGCTCATCGGCGCGCTGATGGCCCTGCCCGAGAAGGGCCTGCGCAGACCCTTCCTCGGCACCGGCGTGCTCGGCGGCTTCACCACGTTCTCCGGCTACGCCGTCGAGACGGAGCGCTTGCTGACGAGCGGACACCTGCTGACCGCCGGGCTCTACGTCTTCGGCACGCTGCTCGCCGCGCTGGCCGCGGTGGCCCTGGGAGCGAGGCTCGCCAGGTGAACGCCCTCCTCGTCGCGCTCGGCGCCGGAATCGGTGCGCCACTGCGGTATCTGGCCGCCCAACGGCTCGGCGCCCGGGGCATCTTCGCCGTCAACGTGATCGGCTCGTTCGTGCTCGGGGTGCTCACCGGAGCGGCGGTGGCGAGCCCCGGCATGGCCCTGCTCGGCACCGGCCTCTGCGGCGCGCTGACCACCTACTCCACCTTCGGCTACGAGACCGTCGAGCTGCTCCGGCGCGGCGCGGGCCGGGCGGCGCTGCTGAACGTCTTCGGCAGCATCGTGCTCGGCGTGCTCGCCGCGGCGGGCGGAGTGGCGGCCGGAGCTGCCCTGTTCGGCTGAAGGCGCCGCGGGCCACGGCGCGTTACCGTGAATGCCGAGGTGCGCCATGGGCGAGTTGAGCAAGCGCAAGGCACAACGGCTGCGCAACCGGATGGCCGCGACGCTGGCCGGCCAGGGCGCATTGGCCGATCCGCACTGGCGCGCGGCCTTCGAACAGGTGCCGAGGCACATGTTCCTGCCCCGGTTCTTCCGCCCGCACCCGGACGGCGGCTGGACCGCGATCGCCGACTCCGACCACGAATGGCTGGAGCTGGTCTACTCGGACTGGGTGTGGGTGACCCAGCTCGACTGCGACGACCGCAGGTGGGCGCTGGCCAGGGGGCAGGGCCGCACGCCGGGCACCGCGACCTCCTCCTCCAGCATGCCGACGATCATGGCGATCATGTTGGAGGCGCTGGAGATCCGCGGCGGGGAGAAGGTGCTGGAGGTCGGCACCGGCACCGGCTACAACGCGGCCCTGCTGTGCCACCGGCTCGGCCAGCGCAATGTGTCCACAGTGGACGTCGACCCGCTGGTGCTGCGCCGGGCCGCGGCCAACCTGGAACGCGCGGGTTACCGGCCGACCCTGGCCACCGCGGACGGCGCGTCCGGCTATCCCCCGACCGCGCCGTACGACCGGGTGCTCGCCACCTGCTCGGTGTCCCGAATCCCGTTGCCCTGGCTGGCCCAGACCGTGGTCGGCGGCCTGATCGTCACCACCCTGCACCGGCCGCTCGGGGCGGGACTCGTGCGCATCACGGCGGGCCGCAACAGCACCGGCGAGGGCACGGTGCTGCCCGCGGACGGCCGGTTCATGCCGCTGCGCGCCCACCGCGGGCCCGACATCTCCGAGCTGCTGCGCGCTGTCGGCGACTGCTCCGGTCCCAGGTCCTCGACCGAGCTCGGGATGAACGTGGTGACCAGCCCGAGCAGCGCGTTCGAGTTCTTCGCGGGCCTGGTGCTGCCGGGCGTGCGGCCCGCCACCGGGATGACCGTTGGCGACCTGCGGCAGAACTGGCTGGTGCACCCGGACGGTTCGTGGGTCCGGCACACCACCGAGCGCGGGCGGCACCACGTCGAGCAGGGCGGCCCGCGACGGCTGTGGGACGAGACCGAGAGCGCCTACGAGCGCTGGCGCGAGCTCGGCGAGCCACGGCGCGAACAATTCCGACTCACCATCGATCCGGGCGGCCAATGGATCTGGCTCGACGAGCCTTCTGGAGGACACCACTGGCAACTCGAATCCGCGTAATCTGAAGCCATGATCTGCCCGAAATGCAATGACTCGATGGTGACCTACGAGCGCAACGGCGTGCACGTCGACCAGTGCCGGGGCTGCCAGGGCCTGTACCTCGACCCGGGCGAGCTGGAACAGCTGGTCAGGGCGTCGAGCAAGTACTACCGGCACAAGCGGAAAGGCACGGAGGAGCACGACGACAAGAAGCGGAAGCGCGACAAGGACGACGGTTTCTTCGAGGACATCCTCGACTTCATCATCTAAGCCGACGACAAAGTCTAGTCTTTTTATCAGAATGCGCCGGGGGTATGTGCATGGAAATGCATCATTCAGTGCGCAGGCCCTCCGAGCGCATCGCCCGCCGTAGCTGCGGCAGCGTCATCACCGTCGCCAGCAGCACGGCGAGCACGGCCGCCGCCCCCGTCAGGCCGATGGCCTCCCAGTCGTAGCGCTGCGGCGTCGGCGTGGTGTTCAGCACCAGCGTCGCCAGGCCCAGCCCGCACGCCAGCGCGGCCCCCGTCCCGAGCACGACCGGCACGGCGTTCTGCCACAGCACCGACCACGCCAGGGTCGAGTACGGCACCCCGGTCGCCGACAGCACCGCGAACTGCCGCCTGCGGTGCCTGACGTGCTCGAAGGCGACCACCAGCAGCCCTCCCGCGGCCACCGCGAGCGCCGCCACCGAACCCACCGTGACCAGCCTGCGGATCGCCGTGTACGTCCGCTCCGAATCGCTGACCGGCGTGGCCCGCGCGGAGAAGCTGAGCGGCCTGGTCAGCCCGATCTCGTTGCGGATCGCTTCCAGGGCGAGCGGATCGTCCTCGCCGAGCCGGACGGCGACGAGGTGCTGCAACTGCGGAACCCCTTGCCCGACCGCCGCCGGGGTGATCAGCAGTCCCGCCCCGCTCCACGGCGCGTGGAAGGCGGGCCGGGCGATCGGGCGCACCCGCTCCGGCTGCCGCCAGGACAACCTCCCCTCCGGAGCTGTGCTCAGCACGAACTCCGTTCCGGGCGGCAGGTCCGCGATCTCACCGTTGGGCTCGGGGAAGGAGAAGACGTCGCCCTCCGCGCAGTTCTGGATCGGCGTCAGCTCGCGCAGGGCGGGGCACGGCGCG
Source organism: Allokutzneria sp. A3M-2-11 16 (assembly GCF_024213555.1). Taxonomy (GTDB): domain Bacteria; phylum Actinomycetota; class Actinomycetes; order Mycobacteriales; family Pseudonocardiaceae; genus Allokutzneria. The sequence continues at coordinate 1,445,715 of NZ_JANAVO010000001.1, forward strand.
ACGATCAGCTCGACGGGGCCGTTGAGGTGCGGCGGCTGCTGCGCGTGCACAACGTCGTAGGAGACGGCGCGCCGCACCCCCGGCATGGTCCGCAACCGCTCGGCCAGCCGCCGCGCCGACTCCGAGTCCGCGGTGGTGGTCCACGCCAGGTCGCGGTCGGCGGTCGGCGTCCACGACTCGTCCCGGTGGATCGAATCGCTGGTCAGCAGCAGCGCCTGGACCGCGATCCCGCCCGCCAGCAGCGCGGCGAACCCGCCGACGATCCGCCACGAGGCACCGCCGTGCGCCCCCATCCGCCGCATCGCCAGCTGCCAGGACAACGGTCCGCCGCGCGACCGCCGGACGCAGCGTTCGAGCAGCCACGGCAGCACCATCGGCAGTCCCACCAGGACCAGCACGACCCCGATGACGACGAGTGCGGTCTGGGGCTGCGATGCCATCCCCCGGTGCTGACCGGCCAGCAGCGCGACCCCGGCCAGGATCGGCAGCAGCCGCCACCAGAGCCTGCGCGGTGCCCGGCGGGCGCCCCGGCTCACGCCGAGCGGCTCGATCAGCGTGCGGCGCAGCGCGACGAGAGCCGTCCCGACCGCGATCACCGGCACCACAAGGAAAACCAGCAACGCCAGCGCTGGCGAGGGGCGGATGTCCTTGCCGTAGATGCTCATCCCGAACAGCGAGACCGAGTCCACGAGGTCACGCCCGACCACGAAGAACACGACACCGGCGACGAGTCCGACCAGTGCTCCGGCCAGGGACTCGCCCGCCACGATACGCCTGACCTGCCCGGCGTCCGCGCCGATCAGCCGCAGCGCGGCGAGCCTGCGGTCGCGCGCGGACGCGGACAGCCGGGCGGTGCCCGCGACGAACACCACCACCGGGATGAGCAGCACCACCGACGCGATGACCACCAGCGACGAGAGCAACGGGTCGAAGTACAGCCGCTCCGGGGGAACGCCGACGCTGTAGGCCGGGGAGGTGCCGGGCAGCTCGGCCCGCTCGACGCCGACGTAGAAGTGCAGCTCCCACGGCCCGCTCAGGCCCTCATCACCGAGGATTCCGGTGACGCGCTGGGGAAACCTCGGGAGCAGCAGCGTTCCCTCCGGGCTCGCCAGGAGATCGCGCAGCGCGGGCGAGAGCACGATCTCGCCCGGCTTCGGCAGCACCTCCACCCCGGGGACCTTCGGCGGAGTCGCTCCGTCGGCGAAGAGCATCTCCCCGCCGAAGCGCCGCCCGGCGAACTCGGTGAAGACGGCGGAGCTGTACAGGGGGCTGACGCCGGGCACCGGCCGGTCCGCGTCCGGAGCGGCGCCGATGATGCGGGCACGCGTGCGCTGCTCGTGGGAGTCCAGGACGCTCCCCGCGGAAGCGGCGGTGAGCAGCGCCGCGACGCCCAGCCCGATGCCGATCGTGATCCAGGCCAGGCGCACCGCCGAGCCCCGGCCTCCCGCCGCCGCGAGGCGCACCCCGAGGGAAAGGTCCCCGAACCAGCGTCGGAGGGCGTCTGTCACCGGCCGGGCCGTCCGGTCACGCGACCAGCTCCACGTCCTGCGTGCGCCCGTCCCGCACGACGACCTCGCGGTCGGCGTACGCGGCAACCCGGGGCTCGTGCGTGACGAGGACGACCGCGGCGCCGGTCTGCCGGGCCGCGTCGAAGAGCAGGCGGAGCACGCGCTCGCCGTTCAGCGAGTCCAGCGCCCCGGTGGGCTCGTCGGCGAAGAGCACCTTCGGCTCGGTGGCCAGCGCCCGCGCGACCGCGACCCGCTGCCCCTGACCGCCCGAGGCCTCGCCCGGCCGCTTCGAGGCGATGTCGCCGACCTCCAGCAGGTCCATCCACACCTTGGCGGAGCGCTCCGCCTCGGCCCGCCGCATCCCGCCGAGGCGCAACGGCAACGCGACGTTCTCCAGGAAGGTCAGCTCGGGAACGAGTTGCCCGAATTGAAAGACAAAGCCGAAGTCGTTGCGGCGCAACGCACTCCGCTCGCTGTCCGGCATCGCCGACAGCTCGGCGTCCCGGTACGTCACCGAGCCCGCGTCGGGTTTGAGGATGCCCGCGAGGCAGTGCAGCAACGTGGACTTCCCGGAACCCGACGGCCCCATCACCGCGACGAGTTCCCCGGCCCGCACCGACATGCTCGCGTCGACCAGCGCGTTCGTCGGCCCGAAAGCCTTCGCGAGGCCCTTCGCCACCAGCAGTTCCGTCATGTGCTCACCACCCGCAGCTCGTCGAGGCGCGCCGCGGTCAGCTCAAGCCAGCGCAGGTCGGCTTCGAGGTGGAACAGCGCGTGGTCGCACACCAGCTGGTCGGTCAGGTCGCCATCGGCCTTGCGGCGGGTCAGCGCGCGCATCATCCGCAGGTGCTCCGCCCGCTGCGAGTCCAGGACGCCCTGGGCGCTGCGGCCGGACATCAGCGCGAGCACCACCTTGGCGTACAGGGTGTTCTGCAGGTAGGGCTCGGGCTTCTCCGGCGTGCCGAGCCACCCGTCGATGTCGGTGACCCCCGCCTCGGTGATCGCGTAGCGCTTGCGCTCCGGTCCACCGCCCGCCTCGGTGCCGTCGACCTGCACGAGCCCGTTGCGCAGCAGGCGGGACAGCGTCGAGTAGACCTGGCCGTAGTGCAGCGGCCGGTCGTGCCCGAACCGTTCGTCGTAGGCACGCTTGAGGTCGTAGCCGTGCCGTGGACCATTCTCCAACAAGCCCAGCAGTGCGTGTCCTATTGACATGAGGCGGACTGTACACGGGGTGTATAGATCCGGATATCGATTTCCTGATGTGTCCCTCGCGCCCCCGTGCAACGCGCCCGCGCCCTCGGCCGTATCCGATCGAGGAAGCAGTCGAACCCTGGGAGCGCGAAGTGCACAAGACCGTCGGACTGGTCGCCGCGGGCGCCCTCGTCGGCGTGATGATCAGCGCGCTCGGAACGATGTCCATCGGAGCGGGATCGACCCCGGGACCAGAGCGAACGCGCACCGAGGTGGACAGCAGGGCCGCTCGCGCGATGCCGCCGGACCCCCCGCCCGCGATGACCTACGTCCCGCCGGGGGACAACGGGAACGGCCCCAAGGGCGAGAACGAGGGCAAGACGGCCAACGGCACCTGCTCGGTCGATCCGAGCTACCACGACAAGGACACGACAGGGATGAACTCCGCGGCGGCCCAGGCGTGGACCAAGGCAAAGGAAGAGGCCGGTTCCAGGGGCGTGACCCTGTGCGCGCACGAGGCGAAACGCACTGCGGCGCAGCAGAAGGCGGAGTTCGACGAGGCCCTGGAGCGCTACAACGGCGACCGGAGACTGGCTGAGCAGTACGTGTTACCGCCCGCTAAATCTTTGCATGTGAGCGGGCTCGCAGTGGACGTGCAACCCCGCGCGTCGGCAGCATGGTTGGAGCGCACCGCCGGAGCACTAGGCTGGTGTCGCCGTTATGCCAACGAACCGTGGCATTTCGAGTACAACAGGGACTACGCCGACTCGGGTTGTCCGGCCCTGAAGCCGCATCCGTGAGTCGCTGGGGCATACCGTCCGCACTGAAATCAGTGCCCCCCGACGTGTGGACGGTGTGACTGGGTCGCCCGGGTCAGCGCATGCCGGGCGGCCCAGTGCACCAGCCTCATGCCACCAGGCAGAACGGGTGCCCCGCCGGATCGGCGTAGACCCGGAAGCCGTCAGTAGGCGATCCCTGCACCTCACCCAGCGGCTTCGCGCCCACCGCCAGCACCCGCTCGTGCTCCGCGTCGATGTCCTCGACCCGGATGTCCAGGTGCAGCATCTGCGGCCGCTCCCCCTCCGGCCAGGTCGGCGCGCGGAACCCCGGATCGCGCTGGAACGACACCGTGGCACCGTCCGGCCCGGTCACCGAAGCCCACTTGTCGTCGCCGCTGACCCCGCCCCACCCCAGCAGGTCGTTGTAGAACTCCGCGAGCGCCAACGGCTCCGGACAGTCGAGCACGACGGTCTCCAGCTGCAGGCCGCGCTTCTCGGCCATGGTCAACCCCTCCAACACATAACCACTGTGAACTAGACGACGGTTACTAACCAGTGTCCGAAGTATGGTGGTCAGCCGCGCGGGTCGCAACCGTTCCCGGTCGTAGAGTGGGTTGCGTGACCGCCTGGGACACCGACCACGACGTGGACCTCCTACTCGCGTTCCTGAATACCCGCGACGAGGAGAAGCACACAGACGTCCTCGACGACGTCGACGAGTGGCAGCTCTGGGCGAGAACCAACGGCGTCCAGCCCCCCGGCGCCCCCGCCGACGTCCGCCCGCTCCGCGACGCCCTCCGGCACGCGGTCGCCGGCCGGAAGCACGCCCCGGAGATCGCGGTCGACCTGCACACCGAGCTACGCGCAGGCATCCCCGTCCTGACGCCCACCACCGCCGCCGGTGCCTTCATGGCCGCGGCACTGCGGCTGACCATCGTCGGCGACTGGGACCGCTTCAAGATCTGCCCGGCGCACACCTGCCAGTGGGCCTTCTACGACCGCTCCCGCAACCGCTCGCGCTCGTGGTGCTCCATGCAGGTCTGCGGCAACCGCGAAAAGGCCCGAACCTTCCGCGAACGCACCAAAACCTGACCCCCACCAACGTCTTCAAGACCCCCCAACCCCCGCCCTGAACGTCTTCAATCGCACCAAACCCAGCGTGAGTTGCCGTGTCTTCAAGTCCCTCAAACCCCCCACTCAGCAGTCACAAACCGCCCCCAACCCAGCGTGGGTTGAGGCGTCTTCAAGTCCTACGAACCCCACCCCCAGCGACCGCAAACCGCCCCCAACCCCTGGGACTGACCGGGGTAGGGGGCGGTTTGCGGTGATCGCAGGCGGGGTTCGTAGGACTTGAAGACGTCCCAACCTTGGCTGGGACGGGGGCGCGGGCAGTAAGAAGCCCCGACGTCGCGGGGGCAACGCGACGCCGGGGCTGTAAACCCGACCCGGCCGGGCGCGGTCGGTCGGTATCGGGTGGTCCTGGGAAAACGGGGGTGTCCGCACACGAGGCGGAGGGCCGGGGCCGGGCGGGCGCCCACGGGCTCATCGGCGGGGGAACCGACTTCCGGCATGGCTTTGGACAAGAAGCTTCCGGAGCGAACCCGCGGGCGCCGCGCCGGTCGGGAAGGGCGTCACGACCGTTGCACAGACGGTCGGCGCCGAAGCATGAGCAAGATCAACTAGAACTGCGCACACCCCAACCGCGCCAGCGGTCGCGGGGTCAGTCCGGAGAAGTCGCCGGACGGCTCAGGAAACCGGCGACCGGCACAACGCCGTCGCCGTAGACGACACCGGTCACCGACAGCACCGGCGGCGGGGGGAGCAGCGCGGGCAGGCCCGCGGCGGTCCGGTGCGGGCCGCCCTCGGCGAGGCCGTTGCCCGCGGGCGAGGTCCCGGTCTGCACCGGGCTCTTCTTGGAGTCCTCGTGCGGCAGCGTGGGAACGCCGTCCTTCTTGGCGTCACCGGTCCCGCCGAGCGAGAGGCTGGAGCGGCCGGGCGCCTGGCGGACGCTCGCGTGGTGGCCGTGCCGGGCGTTCGCCTCGTCGGCGGGAGCCTGCGCGGGCGGCGTGTCCGGAGCGGGCAGCGTCACGGGATCGGGTTCGGGCCAGGGCAGCGGTTTGGGCCGCTCGGCCGAGACCTCACCGGAGGAGTGGTCACCGAGCGGCGGGCGCTCCGGCCCGGCCGGGAGCAGGTTGGGCGCGCCGGGATCGGGCTCCGGCAGCGGCCGGGTCAGCCCCGCGTCGGGGTCCTCGCCGGGCGCCGGGCCGGACGGCGTGAGCCGGATCCGCAGCAGGTCCCTGATCAGGTCGCGCAGGTCCGCGTGGTCGGCACCGGCGGTGGTCCGCACGGCCGCCGGCGCCGGGCGCTCGGCGAGCTTCGCGGCGCGCAGGCGGGCGGCGTTGGAGACGGCCGCCTGGTCGACGAGGGCACCGGCCGGCGTCGCGGCATCCGCCGGTCGCTGGCCCTGCTCCAAGACGACCGACGGGCTCAGAACGACGACGCGGGCCGGCGCCTCGTCGGCGCTGGCGGCGGTGGCCACGGCCAGCCAGGCGGTCGCAGTCAGACCACCGGTAACGGCCAGCCGTACGGCAACAGCGCGCAGCCTCTCTCCCCAGCTGCGCACCGTTCCGGTGCTGGACACCGTCACCACCACCCGCCGATCACCAAAGACGTAACACGCTCGGGAACCGCTGCGATTGACATGTTTATTCCACCCGGCGCCGTTGGCGAGCGTACCCGCAATTAACCACCCGGAAAGGCTGCTCGGTGCTCCACTCGGGGGTGGGCCGCTGGCCTGCGATGACGGTGCGTGGCGCCACCCGGTCGAGTGAGCCGCGACCGCACGCGTGACCAAGCCCCGCCACCTGGCGTTCCGCTCCGCGCCGCACCGCGCCCGCCGCCCCGCCTCATACGCAGAGTGACGATCGTCGATCTTTCGGGCTGCGCCGGATGACCTGGCTTTTCCCGGCCGATGTAGGCACTGGCCGGACTCCGGGGGGTCGCCCGGCAGCCCGTTTTGCCCGATCGAGCCGTGATCATCCGTCCGCGCTTGGGCCGTTGGGTGCGCGGCGCGCACGTCCGGCCCTGTCGCACCCCCACCCGATCCGGCGAGCGATGGATCCACCGGAGGTTACTGGCGAGTCACATAGCTCGGCACCACCGGCAACCACGCGAAGGGGAACGTTGTGGACGGAGAAGGGGAGACAGTCGAGACGACGCGGGAGCTGCTCGCGGGGGCGAAGGCGGGGGACGAGCCCGCGTGGCGCGCCCTGATCGCCCGCTACCAGCGCCTGGTCTGGTCGACCGCGCGGTCGCATCGGCTGAGCAGGTCGGATGCCGCGGACGTCGCCCAGCTGACCTGGCTGCGGCTCGCGGAGCGGCTGGACACGCTGCGCGATCCCGAGCGGTTGCCCGGCTGGCTGGTGACCACCGCTCGCCGCGAGTCGATCCGGGTCCTGGCCGATCGCCACCGCGAGACGCCGTTGGCTCCGCCCCTGCTGGACCGCGCCCAGCCGGGCGCGGGGCCGGAAGGGGAGTTGATCAACACGGCCGCTCGCAGGGAGCTGTGGCGGGCGTTCGCGGACCTGCCGGAGCGGTGTCAGCGCGTGCTGTGGGTGCTGGCGTTCCGCCCCGAGGTCAGCTATGCGCAGCTGGCCCGGGAGCTGGGGATCGCGGAGAGCAGCGTCGGCCCGGTGCGCTTGCGGTGCTTGCACACGTTGCGCCGCAAGCTGGCGAGGACGCGGCGATGAGCCTGCTGGCCGACCTGGCTTCGCTCCTCCTGGAACTCGACCCCGCGCCGGAGCTCGCCTGCACCCTGGCCGTGGCCCGGCGACGCCTGGATGCCGACCGGTTGCCGCAGGTCGCGGACTCCGCCTGGCCCGGTGCGCGGCGGCGGGGACCGCGCTGGCTGGTCTTCGCCGCTCCCGGCACCAGGCTGGACGTCGAACTGGGCGGGGCCGGTGGGCGGAGGTGGCTGCGGGGCCTGCTCGCCTCCGACTTCCCGAGCGTCGCCGTCTGGCATCCGGAGGGCATCGAGGCCGGACCGGGCGGGTGGTTCGCGGTGCGCGACCTGCCCGCCGGGCCGGTCTCCTTCGTGCTCAACGGTTCCGACCGCCGACCGCTGGCGACCGACTGGCTGTGCTGCTGATCAGGACGCGAGCTTGTGCAGGCGGCGCACGGCCTCGTCCAGCACCTCGTCGCGCTTGCAGAACGCGAAGCGCACGAGGTGCCGCCAGTTCTCCTGGTTGTCGGTGAAGACCTGGACCGGCACCGCGGCGACGCCGATGCGCTCCGGAAGGGCGCGGCACAGGTCGTAGCCGTCCTCGAAGCCGAGCGGGCGCACGTCGGCGCACACGAAGTACGTGCCTTCGCTGGCGTGCACGCCGAATCCCGCCTCCGCGAGCCCCGCGGAGAGCCGGTTCCGCTTGTCCTGCAAGGCGAGGCGCTGCTCTTCGACCCAGTCGAGCTGCGTGCGCAGCGCGTGCGCGACCGCGGGCTGGAACGGGCCGCTGCCGACGAAGGTGAGGAACTGCTTGGCCGCCCGCGCCGCCGCGACCAGCTCGGCGGGACCGCAGATCCAGCCGACCTTCCAGCCGGTGGCGCTGAACGTCTTGCCGGAGCTGGAGATCGTCAGCGTGCGCTCGGCCATGCCCGGCAGCGACGCGAGCGGGGTGTGCGGCCTGCCGTCGAAGAGCAGGTGCTCGTAGACCTCGTCGGTGATCGCGATGACGTCGTGCTCCTGGCACAGGCGGGCGATCTCGGCCAGTTCCCCGGCGGTGTAGACGGTTCCGGTCGGGTTGTGCGGGGTGTTGACCAGGATCGCCTTGGTGCGCGGACCCATCGCCGCCCGGAGCCCGTCCAGGTCCAGCGCGAACCGGTCGCCGTCCGGCACCAGGGAGACCACCTTGCGCTCCGCGCCCGCCAGCGCGACGGACGCGGCGTAGGAGTCGTAGTACGGCTCGACCAGCACGACCTCGTCCCCCGGCTCGACGAGGCCCAGCAGCGCGGAGGCGATTGCCTCGGTCGCGCCGACGGTGACCAGGACCTCGGTGTCGGGGTCGTAGGCGGTGCCATAGCGGGTGCGGTGCTCGGCGACGGCCGTGCGCAGCTCGGGGATGCCCGGACCGGGCGGGTACTGGTTGACCCCGTTCGCGATGGCGGTCCTGGCCGCTTCGAGCATTGCCGCCGGACCGTCGGTGTCCGGGAAGCCCTGGCCCAGGTTGACCGCGCCGGTGCGCTGGGCGAGTCCGGTCATCTCGGCGAAGATCGTCGAGGTGAACGGCTGGAGCCGGGAGACGAGAGCACGATTAGCCACGGCCACGATCCTGCTGCCTCGGCCCCCCGGCGGCCAAACACCGGTAACAATCGAGGGGTGGCCGCCTTGACTCCCCGAGAGCACGAGAAGCTTCGCGACCTCCGCCGGATGAAGGTGGTGGCGCTGTGCTTCCTGCTCGGCGCCACGCTGATCTTCGCGGTGGCGCGCTGGCAGGAGGCGCTGGGCGCACCGGGCTGGGTCGGCTACGTCCGCGCCGCGGCCGAGGCGGGCATGGTGGGCGCGCTGGCCGACTGGTTCGCGGTGACCGCGCTGTTCCGGCGTCCGCTGGGGCTGCCGATCCCGCACACCGCGATCATCCCGACCCGCAAGGACGACCTGGGCCGCAACCTCGGCAACTTCGTCGAGTCGAACTTCCTGTCCGAGGACGTGGTGCGGGACAAGCTGCGGCGGGTCGGTTTCTCCGCCCGGCTCGGCGAGTGGCTGGCCCAGCCGGAGCACGCCGACCGCGTGACCGCGGAGGCCTCGACCATCGTGCGCGGCGCGGTCGCGGTGCTGCGCGACGAGGACGTGCAGGCGGTGCTGGAGCAGGCAGTGGTGCGCAAGCTGACCGACCGCGAGTGGGGGCCGCCGCTGGGCAGGCTGCTCGGCCAGCTGTTCGCCGACGGCACCCACCACCGGCTGGTCGACCTGCTCTGCGACCGCGCGCACGAGTGGGTCCGCGACCACCCCGACGCGGTGTCGAAGCTGGTCAGCGACCGCGCGCCGAGCTGGTCCCCGAAGTTCATGGACAGCATGCTCGCGGAGCGGGTGAACAAGGAGCTGCTGAAGTTCACCGCGAAGGTGCAGTCCGACCCCGAACACCCGATGCGCCAGGCGATCGACCGCTTCCTCACCGAGTTCGCCGACGACCTGCGCAACGACCCGGCGACGATGGCCCGCGCCGAGCAGGTCAAGCAGCAGGTGCTCGCGCACCCGGACGCGCAGCGGCTGACCGGTTCCGCTTGGGGCGCCGCGAAGAAGATGCTCCTGGCGGCGGCCGAAGACCCGTCGAGCGAGCTGCGGCAGCGGATGCGCGACGGGTTGCTCAAGCTCGGCGACCGGCTGGTGTCCGATCCGGCGCTGCGCGCCAAGGCCGAAGGCTGGCTGGAGGGCGCGGCGATGTACGTGGTCATCAACTACCGCAACGAGATCGGCGGCCTGATCACCGAGACCGTGCAGCGCTGGGATGCGGAGGAGGCCTCTCGCAAGATCGAGTTGCAGGTCGGCCGCGACCTCCAGTTCATCCGCATCAACGGAACGGTCGTCGGCGCGCTGGCCGGGCTGCTGATCCACACGGTGAGCCAGATCCTGTTGTAGCTCAAGCGATTCCGTGCCCCGGGGGCGCCGGGTCGGCGAGCCCGTGCCAGGCGCTGCCGATGCGCCGGACGGCCTCGCCGAGCTGGTCGTCCGGCAGCGTGTACGGCAGGCGCATCCACCGCTCAAGTCCGCCGTGCGCGGCGAACCGGGAGCCGGGCGCGACCTGCACACCGCGCCTTCCAACGGCCATCGCGAGCTGCGTGCTCAACGGCTTTCCCAAGTCGCACCACAGGTTCAGCCCACCCGATGGCCGCCGGACTGTCCACTCTGGACAGATCTCGGCGAGCAGGTCGATCAGCATGTCCCTGCGGCGGGCGAACTCGCGGCGGCGCGGCGCCAGAATGTCGTCGCCCTCAGCCAGGAGCGCGGCCAGCACCAGCTGTTCGAACACCGGCGAGCCCAGGTCCATCGACGCCCGCGCCTCGCCGAGGCGGTGCACCAGCTCGGTGGGCGCGCGCAGCCACCCCATCCGCAGCCCGCCCCAGTACGCCTTGCTCGCCGATCCGGTCGCGATCACCCAGTCCTCGGCGAAGGCGGACAGCGGCGGCGGCCCGTCCAGCGGATCGCCTTCCAGGTCCAGTTCGACCAGGGTCTCGTCCACCAGCGTCAGGGTCCTGGCACGGCGCAGCGCGTGCGCGAGCCGCTCGCGGTCCGGCGCTGACATCCGCAGCCCGGTGGGGTTCTGGAAGTCCACCACGAAGTAGGCCAGCCGGGGTGCTGCCTGGCGCAGCGTCGCCTCCACGCTGTCCAGGTCCCAGCCGTCCGGGTCCAGCGGCACCGCGACGGGCAGCGCGTGGGCGGCCCGGATGCCGTCGACGGCGGTCGGATAGGTCGGGTTGTCCACCAGCACCCGCTGCCCCGGCCCGACGTGCAGCCGCAGCGCCAGCGTCAGCGCGTGCTGCGAGCCGTTGGTGATCATGACCTGGTCCGGCGTGGTCGGCAGCCCGCGCTCGGTGTAGCGGCGCGCGATCAGCTCGCGCGGCTCAGGCAGGCCGAAGGACTGGTAGCCGTGGCTGTTCAGCAGCTCCGGCAGGCGCAGCCGCGCCCGGTCGACCGCGGCGGCCAGTTCCGGCGGCGCGAACGGCGAGGCGTGCGCCATGTCGACGATCTCCGATGGCGGGTGCAGCGACCAGCCGGTCCGGTCCGGTTCCTTGCCCGGGACCGAGATCCACGACCCGGCACCACGCCTGCTTGCCACCATTCCGGCTTCGCGCAGCCCGTCCATCGCCGCCGTGACCATGGTGCGGCTGACGCCCAGCGCCTCGGCGAGCTCGCGTTCGGCGGGCAACCGGGTCCCCACCGGCAACCGCCCGTCCAGGAACAGCACCCGCAGCGCGGCCGCGAGGTCCACCGCGGCACCGCGGCCGTCCGGACGCCGCCAGGAGCCGAGGAACGCGGCCAGGCGCGGGCCGGAGATCCGGTTGCCCGCCGGCAGAGTGGAGGTCATGCGGCCAATTGTTGCGAATTGGCTCTCGAAGTAAAGGCCAATCAATCCACAGGATGGTCCCATGGCCTCCGTGAACCTCAGTCAGCTCCCGCTCTCCGACCGACCGCTCCGCCGCTTCGCCCAGCTCTTCGTCGGCCTCGCCCTGTACGGCGCGAGCATGGGCCTGATGGTGCGCGCGGGCATGGGCCTGGACCCGTGGGACGTGCTGCACGAGGGCCTGACCGACCGGATCGGCCTGAGCTTCGGCACCATCACCGCGATCACCGGCGCGGTCGTGCTGCTGGCCTGGTTACCCCTCCGGCAGATGCCAGGCATCGGCACCGTCGCCAATGTGGTGGTGATCGCACTCTCGGTGGACGCGACCCTGGCCGTCCTGCCGGATCTGCACGGGCTGCTGCCCCAGTTCGTCGCGATGCTCGCCAGCGTGGTGCTCAACGGATTCGCCTGCGCGGTCTACATCGGCGCCCGCCTCGGCCCCGGCCCGCGCGACGGCTTGATGACCGGCCTCTCCGCGCGAACCGGCTGGTCGATCCGGCTGGTGCGGACCGGGATCGAGATCACCGTGCTGGCGCTCGGCTGGCTGCTCGGCGGCACCGTCGGCATCGGCACCGTGGTCTACGCGCTGGCGATGGGACCCATCGTGCAGGCCTTTCTGCCATCCGTGGCATTGCGTGCGCCCACCCGGGTGCAAACGCCGTCGTAGATCTTCTTTGTCGGCGCGGACCTCTAGGGTCGAACGCGTGCCGCTGATCGACATGGCTGAACGCGCGGGCGTCCGCATCGACGGTGGCGTGCGCGCGAACGAGGACCAGATCGTCGTTCTCCCCCACGCCGTCGTCCTGCTCGACGGTGCCACCACCCTGCAGCCCCGGGCCCGCTCCGGCGGCTGGTACGCCGAGTGCCTCGGCGACTACCTGCGGCGCGGGCTGAACAAGGACCCCGAGGCCGACCTCGCCGAGGTGCTGGAGACGGCGATCGGCACGATGGCCGAGGACTACGAGCTCAAGCCGGGCAGCTCCCCGTCGAGCACCGTGGCGATGGTGCGCTGGACCGACGACCACGTGGACGCCCTGGTCCTCGCCGACAGCCCCGTGGTCGCGTTCACCATCGGCGACGTGCACGTGGTCAACGACACCCGGCTGGCCAACCTGCCCCGGCCGAGCAGCAGCCACCGCGAGCACCTGCGCGAGGGCGGCGGCTACGGGGAGGAACACCTGGAACTGCTGCGCTCGGCGGCGGCCGAGGTCGGCGCGTGGCGCAACCGCGACGGCGGCTTCTGGGTCGCCGAGGCCGACCCCGCCGCCGCACGCCAGGCCGTCCGGGCCGTCTGGCCGCGCGACCAGGTGCAGAGCGTCGTCATGGCCAGCGACGGCGTTTCCTGCGGAGTGGACGACTACGGCCTGTTCGCCGACTGGACCGCCCTGCTCGACCAGGCATCCGACGAGGGCCTGCACGCGGTGCTCGACGCCGTCCGCAAGGCGGAGGCGTCCGACCCCGACGGCAAGCGCTGGCCCCGCCCGAAGCTGCACGACGACCAGGCCCTGGTCCTGATCCACTTCGACGACGACTGGCTCCCCGACTTCCTCCGCTGACCCCGGCTCAGGCGCGCGGTTCCCAAGCGCCGAGCAGGTCGGCCGCGGTCAGCACGAGGTCCACTTCGACTCCCGGCTTCGCTCCGGCAGGGCACACCGCCACCAGAGCGGCGGTCTCGGCCCCGGGGATCGCCGCTCGGTTCTCACGGAGAACAGCCGCGTCCGATCTAGTGAACGGCGCCCGCTCGCGCCACTTCACCGAACCGATCGCGGCGATGTCGCGCCCGTCAGCGTCCCTCGCGGCGACGATGTCGATCTCCGGGTTGTTGACCCGATTCCACCAGGAGCCGACCCGCACGGCATCGCCCAGCACCGGAAAGTCGGGCGCAAGCCGGAAAAGTGCCTCGTGCACAACAGGTTCGACCGCCTTGCCACGCCACGCGGACCAGTCACGACGAAGAATGGTCCTGGCGATGTCGGGGCGCCCGCGGGCGAGGTTGGCCAGCTGCGTCTCCACGAACCGGAACCAGAACCGCAGGTACGGGTCGTTGATCCGGTACCGGCGGAGCTTCGTCGACGGCTTCGTCCCGACCGGGTGTTCCAGACTGACCACCCGCTTCGCCTCGACCAGGATCTTCAACGAGCGGCTCGCCGCCGTCTCCGCAGCGCCTCCCTCGTCTCCGAGCCCGCCGACGACCTGGCTGAACGCCGCGACCCCGACCTCGACACCCCCGATGGCCGAGAGGACCCGTCGAGGCTGGGCTTCCGGCGGGAACTCCGCGTCCAGGGACAGCTGAGCCATCACCACCAGCTCAGACGCCTCGTCTTCCAGTTGCTCCTCGGCGAACCTCAGAGCGTCGGTGGCCTGCCCCGCCCGAGCGACCAGTCGCGGATAACCGCCAGTGATCAGGTAGTTGTCAAAGACATCGAGCGCATTCCGATCTTCCCCCAGTGCCTCCGCGCACTCCGCGGGATCGAACGGGTTCACGATCATGGTTCTCGTGCGGCCGAACAGCGGACGGTCGTGTTCGGTCATCCGCTCCATCATCGCCACGTCCGAGCCGACCAGCACGAACAGCACCGGGACCGACTCCAGCTGACGGTCCCACGCGTTCTGCAGCGTTCCTTCGAGAGTGGCGTCCGCCTCCACAGCCCACGGAAACTCGTCGAGCACCACAACGCTCGGCCGCGACCTGCAGGCCAACGCAATGCGGGACAGCGCCTCTGTCCAGCTCCGCGCGGGTTCGGCGAGCAGTGCTTCCGCATCGTCCAACGGACTCGTCGCGGTCCTGGAGTCAGCGGCGAGCGCTTCGAGCTGCTGACCCGTCGCGGCATTCTTGACGGCGGTGAAGTACAGGTACGGCAACCCGGACTTCTCCACGAAGTGCGTCAGCAGCCGGGACTTGCCGACTTGACGACGACCACGGACGGCCAGCAGCTGACCCCGGCCGCTCCGCTCGACCTCTGCCGCGGCCTTGTGCAAGGACGCGAGGTCCTGCGCCCGCCCATAGAAGCTCACTCAGCCATCGTAAACGTACATCGATGTAAGTTACAACGATGTACGTTTATGGCCCGCTGGCGTCGCTCGCCGGCGGGTGAGTACAAGCTCTCGCAGCTCTGCCGGGGTCAGCCAGCGACTCCCGCGGTGGATCATCCGATGACAGTTCGAGCAGAGGACAACGAGGTCGCCCACCTTGCTCCGCACTTCTCCCGAAACGTGCAGCGGAACGGCGTGGTGGCATTCCGCGAACCTGGCCCCCCGCTCGCCGTAGACCTTCTCGAAGTCGAAGCCACAGACCTCGCACTCCAAGCAGTTCTTCTCCTGCAGCACCAAGTTGATCTTCTTGTTCCGCAACGGCCGGTTGCGTTCACGCCTGAGGTGGCGCCGCAACAGCAACCGTCCCTCAGCGACGCCATCGCCGTCTTCGTCATCGGGGAGATCGGGAAGTCCTTCGAACTCCCCGTTCTCCACACCGCGGACGATGCCGCGGGCGATCTCTTCCATCTCCCCAGGGCGCTCGAGGAAGTCCTGGAGCACCTCCCTGTCCAGCCTGTTGCCGTTGGTCGTTTTCCCTGGATAACCGGGGAGGCGGGTCTCAAGGTCAGCCGTCTTGCGCTTGACCCCATTGAGATTGCGGTACTTCGGCCCCCGCACCTCCGGCGGGTGCGCACCGAGGTTCTGCAGAGTCCGCGACAGCTCGGCCACACGGTCGTCGTTGGTACTCAGCGCTTTCCAGCCGTTCTCCTTCAGCAGGGCGCAGGCCAAGATGATCTCTTCGCGAGTCCAGGCGGGGCCTCGAACCTCCCGAACCGAGAACCCGAGATGCTCCAAGATCTGTGCTGCCAGCTCGTCGGAAACCGGCTCGGTGGCCTGAACTGGCGAACCTCCGGGCACGTGACCGTAAGCAGCGCCCACGATGGTTGCCGCGTCGTATTCCTGGCCACCGCGCTTCAGCAGATACCAAAGGTTCTCGTGGTAGCCGTACCGCGCCAGGAACGCCTCCTTGCCGAGGCGGTCGAACTCGTGGACTGCGGCAATGACGGCCTCAGCGGTGAGGTCAGGGGAGCCCATAGCGAACAGACTATTTGCTTGAGCAACGCCGAAGAAGCCCGGCAGTCTGAGCTTCGCGCAGAACGAGAGAAGCCCCAGCCGGTGTGGGCTGGGGCTTCTCTTAGCTCGTGTGTTGTGGCCAGGGGCGGGGTCGAACCGCCGACCTACCGCTTTTCAGGCGGTCGCTCGTACCAACTGAGCTACCTGGCCTTGCTCCCAGCGAACTGGGAGCTTGGCGACCCCGACGGGACTCGAACCCGCGACCTTCGCCGTGACAGGGCGACGCGCTAACCAACTGCGCCACGGGGCCTCGTGGCATTTCTTACTACTGTAGTGCAGTGCCCCCAACGGGATTCGAACCCGCGCTGCCGCCTTGAAAGGGCGGAGTCCTAGGCCGCTAGACGATGGGGACCAGGCCGGTTCGGTGACCAACCCGACCTTGCCTCCCTGTTGTCCGTTGGGAGTACCGAAAGCATAGGGCAGAGCGTCCAGCAAATACAAAACGGGGGTCCTCAAACGGCCTGACCTGCGAAAACTGCTTGCCGGAGGCGGGAGACTGGGGGCATGCGGGAGTTCCCTCTGCGCGGCAGGGCCGCGTTGGTGACCGGGGTCAGCAGGCGGGCCGGGATCGCGTTTGCCGTGGCAGAGCGACTGGCGGGATTGGGGGCGGACGTGCTCGCCCAGTCGTGGGAACCGCACGACGCCGAGCAGCCGTGGGGCGCTGATCCGCTTGGTGTGATCTACGTCATCGAGGAACTGCGGCGGCGGCTGCCCGGGGGAGCGGGGCGGATCGAGCACGTGGCGGCGGACTTCGCGGAGCCGGAAGCGCCCGCGGCGGTGGTGGACGCGACGGTGGCGGCCTTCGGCGCGATCGACGTCGTGGTGGCGGCGCACGCGCGCAGCAGCGGGCAGGGCCTGGCGGAGCTGACGGCGGCGGAGCTGGACCTGACCTACGCGGTGAACGTGCGCGGGTCGATGTTGCTCGCGCAGCGCTTCGACGCGGTGCGCGACCACTCCAGGCCGGGTGGGCGGATCGTGCTGTTCACCTCGGGCCAGCACTACGGCGCGATGCCCGGCGAGCTGCCGTACGTGGCCTCGAAGGGGGCGTTGCAGCAGGTGACCGCGAGCCTGGCCGGATCGCTCGCCGCGAAAGGGGTGACGGTGAACTGCGTGAACCCGGGGCCGGTGGACACGGGGTACGCCGACGAGGAACTACGGGAGCACGTGGTCAGGCGAATGCCAATGGGACGGTGGGGGCGGCCCGAGGACACCGCGGACCTCATCGGCTGGCTGGTGTCGGACGGCGGCGCGTGGATCACCGGGCAGACCCTCGTCAGTGACGGCGGCTGGGGTCTCCGGATCTGACGGGTGAACGGCGAACACGGGAAGTAATGTCGCCGATGCGCTCGGCAGGCAATCGCTACCGATTTGGCCTATTGCGGTCACGAATTGCAACCGAGCGATGACAATTGCCTGCGATTGCCGCGAAACCTGCACACCGGTATCTTTTGGGAAAAGCCCCGAAAGACGCAAACGATCAACCGGGTCTATGGGTGGAGCAGATGCGCCCGGGGGGTGCGCGTCTCGGGGGAGCCGCACCATGCGGGACGAGTGACACGGGAGCGTCCCGCGAAGAAGGAGTGAGGTGGGGCGCGCAGGCCCAAGCCGCCGCCCCACCTCACTTCCTCACAGGTCATCCGGATCGTCCCTAGCCCAGGTCAGCGCTGAACCGGCGGCACACCATCCTCTCCGGGCACCAGCCCGAGCATGTCCAGCAGGGTCCGGCAGTCCTCCGCTCCTAAAGCGCCGCGGGCGACCGCGAGGCTGGCCCTGTGCACCTGCTCGTCCGAGATCCGTGAGGGGTCGCCATTGCGCGGCATGGGCACTCCGCCCGCCTGCCTGCCGACCGACTCACCCTGTTCCCACAAGAACTTTTTGACTTCGAGTGACCCGTACATCGCGCCTCCCCGACTTGGGCTTCCGGCGCAGGTTATCTACCGCTAGAACCGACCGCAGCCCCCCGCAGAGTGATTCAGTCAAAACCCTGGGTAACCATACGATCGTCGCGCGGTTTCGATTCAGTGACCGCGCCCCGGACTAGGGAGTCCACGCGGGCCGCGCGAGACTGGGAAGCCAGGTCGAGCACACCCCAGGAGTGAGCCGTGAGCGTGAGCACCACCACCACGACCCAGCAGTACGTGGTCACCGGCATGACGTGCGGACACTGCGTCGCCTCGGTCACCGAGGAGCTGTCCGAGGTCCCCGGCGTGACCGCCGTCGAGGTCGAGCTGAGCTCCGGCACGGTCACCGTGACCAGCACCCGTCCGGTGGACGCCGACGAGGTCGCGGCCGCGGTCACCGAGGCCGGATACGCGGTCGCGAGCGGTTCGTGACGAACCGGGCGAATCCGGCGCTGGTGTTCGCCGCGCTCGCGGTGGCGCTGCTGGCCGTCGTGGGCGCGGGACTGGCGCTGGGGACCGTCGACACCCAGCCCTCGAAGGCCGAGACGCATGCGGGCCAGCCCGACCGGAAGTGATCTTGATTGGTTGATAAGCGCCGCTCAGCGGGGGTGATTCGAAAGAATTTGGCCAAAAAAGTTGAATTCTTCCCCTGTTGAGCGAAGCGTGCGCGTGCAACAATCGGCAGTGCTGACACCCCCCGGTCAGCGCCTGTGGAGATCCCCTCCGGCCCCCGCGTTCCTCCCCCTGGCGCGGGGGCCTCTCCACGGGTAGGGCAGGATGCCGTGCAGCGTCTGCCCGTGACACACGTCACGGACTACTCCGGCGCGCTATCCAACCGTTACCCTCTCCGGCGTGCTTGGACGACTGAAATCATCGACTGGACGCCATCGCCCGCCAGCGCGGCAGCAGGACGAGCTCGCTCCCGACAAGGAGATGGACTCCTACCTCGCCGCTCTGGCCCCTGAATCAGATGTCGAGACCACCGCCTCCGGGCGCCGCTTCGGCAACGCCCAGGTCCTCCAGCTGCGGTTGCAGCTGATGGCCAACGAGCAGCTCCGCGAACTCGCCGAGATGCGGCAGACCTCGCCGACCGCGCTGGCCCAGGAGTGGGTCATGCAGCGCCTCGAGTGGGAAGCCCGCCAGAACAACCTGGTGTGAGCCGCACTCCCCACGCTCCTCCCGTGCACGGACTCAGATCGCGATCCGCGTGACGAAGTCGTCGAGCAGGCGCAGGCTCTCCTCGCGCCGGGTGTCGGGCAGGCTGAGCAGCAGCCGGTCCACCCCCGCCTCGGCGAAACCGTCGATGACCCGCTGATCGGGTCCGTGCACGTAGGCCGTGACGTGCGGCCTCGGTTTCCCCGCCGCTGCCGCGGCGCGGCGCAGCTCCGCCACCCGCCCGGCCACCTTGTCGGGACCGAAGGGCGACGGGGCGATCCAGCCTTCCGCGTGGTCGACGATCCGCTCGACCAGCGTCGGCCCCCAGCCACCGAGCAGCACCGGTGGGTGCGGTGCGCGCACCGGCTTGGGCCAGGAGTACATCGGGCCGAAGTCCACGTGCTCGCCGTGGAACTCGGCGCGCTCCGCGGTCCAGATCTCCTTCATCGCGAGCACGCGCTCGCGCAGCACCCGCAGCCGCCTGTGCGGGTCGACGCCGTGGTTGGCGACCTCCGGGCGGTTCCAGCCCGCGCCGACCCCCAGCTCCACCCGGCCGCCGGAGAGGTGGTCCAGGCTGGCCACCTCCTTGGCCAGGATGATCGGGTCGCGCTGGACGAGCAGCGCGATCGCCGTGCCGAGCACCAGGCGCTCGGTCACCGCGGCGGCCGTTGAGAGGACCACCAGCGGGTCGAGTGAGCGGCAGTAGCGGCGCGGCACCGGACCCCCGCCGGGGTACGGCGAGTGGTCGAGGGGCATGTGGGTGTGCTCCGGCACGAAGAACGCGGAGAAGCCCCGCTCCTCCAGCGCCTTGGCCAGCTCGGCCGGGTGGATGCCCTCATCGGTGATGAACGTGTAGGCGCCGAACTGCACTGCGTGGTCTCCCCTGCGGTCAGCGGGGTGGGAGCACCCCGGCTTGGAAGGCTCGGGCCACCGCGTGGGCGCGGTCCCTGGCCTCCAGTTTGCGCAGTATCCGGCGGATGTGGGTCTTCACGGTCTCCTCGGAGACGCCGAGCCGGTTGCCGATCCGCTTGGCGGTCATGCCCTCGGCGATCAGGCCGAGCACCTCCTGCTCGCGGCGCGAGAGCAGCGTGCCCGTGCGCTTGGCGTGACCGCTGTGCTTCAGCAGCGGGCTGATGCCGGGGTCGATGTAGAAGCCGTTCTCCAGCGCGGCGCTCAGCGCGCTCGGCAGGCGGCTCGGGGCGATCTCGCGGGGCAGGAACCCGCGTGCGCCCGCCTGCCGCGCCCGCTCGACCTCGCCGCCGCTGCGCGCGCTCTGCCGGAACAGCGTCACCACGACCAGCTCCGGGTGCAGCCCGCTGAGCAGGCGGCACAGGTGCGCGCCAGGATCGGCGTCAGCGTCGACCAGCAGCACGTTGGGCTTGGCGGACTTGCAGAGGTTCACCGCGGCGGCGGCCGAGCTCGCGGCGCCGACCCACTCGGTGCGCGGGTCCCGGCGCAGCACCGCGGCGACGCCCTGCTGGTAGAGCGGGACGGAGTCCACGTGCGCCACGCGCGCGAGCTGCACCGGGGTCGCCCTGGCGGCGGGCACCTTGGCCCTGAGCGTCACCTGTTCCACTGCGTTCCCCTCTCGCCGCCCGGACCTCTCAGGAGGTAAGAGCGCGCTGACGGGGACTCATCACGCGAAAACGGGGCAGTTCTTGGGTGAGCTATCGCCCGAAAGGGGTGAGGGCGGTGGCTCAGTGCTCGGGTCGGTCGGTCGAACGCGGGCCGCGCGGGGCCAGGTTGCCGACCTCCAGCCGGGACTTGGCCGCGACGACCTGGGCCGCGAAGCAGACCCGGTAGACCAGCAGGTGGCCGGGATGCGTGGCGTGGTCGTCGCGGGAGAGGTAGTGCCTGCAGGCGGCGCGGTCCTGCTTGACCGTCAGGCCGGCCTTGCGGGCGAGCTTCGCGGCGATCTTGGACTGGCCGTAGGGCAGCAGCTTCTTGGCCGCGGGTTCCGGCTGGCCGACCACGACGGCCTCGTAGGTGGCCTTGGTGATCGCCATGTTCTCCGACTCGCGGAACAGCCAGCAGCCGCCGATCACCACCGCGACCACGACCAGCAGGACCGCGCCGGCAACGATGTTGAGCACCGTCTTGGTGCGCCTGCTCATCCGCTTGCGGCCACCGGCCGCGGGGAGGTCCACGTCGGATAACGACGGTAAGTGGTCTTCGGTCGAGGCCATCCGTGAGTCCCGCTTCGTTGGGCCTGGAGCGGGGACCGCGCCAGGAGGTTCGAAGGATATTCAGGCGCGGCACCGCTTGGACAGCGATTGGCGATGTTCGGTGCTCAGGCCGCGGTGGGCAGGTGCGTCGCGCGGGCGTGCGCGACCGGGGTGGCGGGGAGGTCGGTCACGCGCCGGGGCAGCTCGGTCGCGGGGGCGGGCTCCGCGGGCTGGGCGTGGTCGTTGAGCTGGTCCGACACCGCCATCAGTACGAGAACGACCAGGCCCGCTGCGATTCCGATCCAGATCACGGTGACCATCTCCTGCTCCTCGGCTCTCTTGTCCCCTCTGCGTCTGACACCACAAGAGTCGCCGGTCGGCAGGGGTCAGCGGATCGGCTGTGCGGCCAGTTGGCGCTCGCCATCCGGCCGAGGGGGAAAAACCCTGACGAGGGGCTCGGGCCGACCCCCGATGTCGGCCCGAACCCCCCGTCAGGGAGACGCACGCCGGGCTACTCCTCGGCGTACGCGCGGGCGGTCACCTTGCGCAGGACCGGCCCGCAGGCGGCCGCGGCGAGCAGGGCCACGACCAGGCCCAGCACCGCCGGGGTCACCAGCCACGGACTCAGGATCAGGTCTCCCTTGGCCAGCGTCAGCAGCCCGGCGCCGATGAAGGCACCAGCCACGCTCGCACCGACCGTCGCCACCAGCGCGGGCAGCATCGCCTCCCGGCGCAGGGCCTTGACCAGCACGTTCGTCGGCGTTCCTGCGGCGATCAACGCACCGAACGTGCGCCTTCGGTCCACCACCGAGCCTGCCGCGGCCACCCCGGCGCTCACGCCGCCGAGGATGGTGGCGATCGCCAGCCCGATCACGGTCACCCGGCGCAGGTCGCCGAGCAGGGTGTCGCCGTGCGCGTCGTAGGCGCCGTTGCTGTAGATGGACGCGCCGACCACGTTCCGCAGGATCGCGGTGCGCGCGATCGCCTCGTTCTGCGGTGTGGTGACCACCGCGACCGAGTTGACCGCCAGCTTGGTCGCCGGGACGAGCGCGGGGTCGACGAAGATCGTGGAAGAGCCTCGGCCGTTCGGCTGGTACTCGCGGATCGGCACCTGAGCGGGCAGCGAGACGTCGGTGGCGTCGCCGTTCCCGAAGCCGTAGCTGCGGAGGACGATCTCGCCCGCGTCGAACCGGGTCCCGGTGGGCACGTAGATCGCCGGGCCCTGCTGGCACGCGGAGATGTCGATCGGGCGGACCTTGACGGCGTCGGTGCAGCTGAGCACCATCGCCGACCGGGACTGGCCGGAGCCGTCGCCCTTGCCGCCGATGCTGCCCTCACTGATCGCCAGCACCGGCGCGGTGATCCCGTTCTTCGCCATGTCGGTGCGCACTGAGGCGACCTGCTTGGCGGGCGCGCCGTAGGTCTGGGCGATGATCACGCCGTCCTTCCAGGTCCCGTCGTTGAAACCGATCCGGCTCTCCAGCCCGGGGAACATGGTCAGCGCGAGGGAACCCGCGAACACCGCGACCACCACGCCGGAGGACGCGCGGAAGGCGGCCTTCGGATCGTCGCGCAGCCTGCGCCCGGCCAGCAGGGTGGCCGGGGTGCGCCAGATCGCGGTGAAGAGCTTGCCGACCCACGAGGTCACCAGCGGACCGACCAGCACCAGGGCGATCGCCACCGCGGCGAGCCCGACCAGCACGAACGCCGTGGTGCCGCCCTTGTCCTGAGCGATGCCGAGTCCGACGAAGAAGACCGCGCCCGCCCCGAAGATCAGCAGCAGCCGGGCGACGCTGGGCTGCCGCTTCGTGTGCTGGTTGGCCGCGCCGAGCGGCTGGTTGAGCACCCGGCGCAGGCCGAACACCGAGGCGAGGCAGACCAGCAGCGGAGCGAGGACCAGCACCGCGACCACGAGCAGCGCGCTCGGCGTGAAGTCGGCGGGGAACCAGGTGCCGCCGTCCCACGGGATCTGCGCGGTGAGCGAGCGGAGCGGGATGCCGACGACCAGGCCGAGCACCGTTCCGGCGACCGAGGCGACCGCGGTCTCGGCGACGGTCATCCAGACGACCTGCTGGGGTGTCGCCCCGGCCAGCCGGAGCGCGGCCAGCCTGCGTTCGCGGCGCGCCGCGGTGAGCCGGGCCGCCGAGGCGACCAGCACCAGGCACGGCACCACCAGGATGACCAGCCCCACCTGGGAGAGCAGCAGCAGGAGCTCGTTCGGGTCGCCGCCACGAGCGGGGCGGGCGAGGTCCGCGCGGGACTGCGCGCCGGAGGGCATGGCGTCGGGGGCGTGACCGACGATCGCGACGAGCTCGTCCGGGAAGCTCAGTGCCTCGTCGCCGATCGAGCCGACGACCTTGCCGGGGAACCGGTCGGCGAGCTGGGCGGCGGGTTTTCCCGCAGCCAGCTCGGCGAGTGCCGGGGAGAGGAAGACCTCGCCAGGACCCGGGACCCGGGGGATGCCGGGCGCCACGGCGATGCCGGGCTTGAGCGCGGCGACGTCGAAGCGGTGGACGCGCTGCCCGGCGACGTCGTCGTAGTTCGTGACGACCAGCAGCGGCCGGTCGGCCGGGTTCTCCTGCGAGGAGCCGCTGCTGTACTGGGAGCGCCAGCTCTCGCGGTCGGCGCGGTTCTGGATCGCGCCCGGCGTGGCGGCCAGCCACACCACGAGCGCGACTCCGACGGCGACACCGAGCATGGTGAACAAGGCGGACGCGCGGCTGCGGGAATCGGCCCGCAGCACGCGAACGGCCAGTTGCAGTGGGTTCACGCGGCGGCTCGCAGGGCGATCCGGCCGTCGGTGATCTCGACGATGCGCTGGGCGCGGGAGGCCACGTTCGGGTCGTGGGTGACGATGACGACCGCGGCGCCGGTGGCCCGCGCGGCCTGGAGCAGCGCGGTGATCGTCTCCTCGCCGGTGCGCGTGTCCAACGCGCCGGTCGGCTCGTCGGCGAAGATCACCCGAGGCCGGTGGGCCAGCGCCCTGGCGATCGCGACCCGCTGGGCCTGACCGCCGGAGAGCTCACCGGGACGGCGGTGCTCCATCCCGCCGAGGCCCAGCTTGATCAGCCAGTCCTGGGCGGTGCCGATCGCCTGCTTCTTGGAGCCGCCCGCGAGCAGCAGCGGCAGGGCGACGTTCTCCTCGGCGGTCAGCTCGGCGACGAGCATGCCGGTCTGGAAGACGAAGCCGAACGCGCTGCGGCGGAGCTTGCTGCGTTCGCCCTCGCCGAGCCGGGTGATGGGGCGGCCCGCGACGAGGACGTCCCCGCCGTCCGCGGGCAGGATTCCGGCCAGCACGTGCAGCAGCGTGGACTTGCCGGAGCCGGACGGGCCGACGATGGCGACGACCTCACCGACGTTCACGGCGATGTCCACCCCGGCCAGCGCGTGGGTCTGCCCGTAGCGCTTGACCAGGCCCTGCCCGACGAGAATGGGCTGGCGATCGGCAAGGTGGTTTGTCACCGTCTCCTCCAAGATGTGAACGACTGGCGACAACACTGCGGGTCGGGGCGGCCCCGCCACTTCGGCCAGCGGGCCGGGCCATCACCCGATCGGTCGGCCGAATGGCCGAGGCCGGTCTTGGCCGCGTGGCCGACCCGCGGAGCGCGGCGGTGGTCGTAGCCTGCTCTCTCGTGGACAACTCCCTTGCGAGCTGGCAGGCGCTCATGCGCAGGCAGTGGCCCGTCGCGGTCGCGCTCGGCGTGCTCCTGTTCGCGGAGCTGATCTCCACCGGGCCCACCCGGAATCTGATCGCGCTCCCGCCGGCGATGCTGCTGGCCGCGATCGCCGTGATCTCACCGCGCAGGCCGGTCGACGCCGCGTTCATCGGCGCGGCCATGATCGTCGGGACGTCCCTGGGCTACCACCTCCTCGGCACCGACACCTACTCCGTGTTCAGCCCGGTCTCCCCGTCGGAGACCGCGTCGCTGATGGTGCTGATCGCGATGGTGATCCGCTTCGCGCCGGCTCGCTGGTCCACGTCGGCCGTGATGGCGATCTGGCTGTCCGGGCTCGTCGCCAGCCTCACCAGACCCCGCAACGTCATGGGGGACTGGCGGCTCGCGAACTTCGACGAGGCCTTCCCCACCTTCATGCTCTTCGCGCTCGCCGTGGGCACGGGGCTGTACTTCCGCGCCAGGGACAGGGATCGGCAGCGCACGGTCACCCACCAGGTGACCTCGGCGCAGCAGCAGGAGCGCATCGCGCTGGCCCGCGAACTGCACGACGTGGTCGCCCACCACGTCACCGGGATCGTCGTGCAGGCGCAGGCCGCGATGATCGTCGCGGACAAGGACCCCCAAGCGGCGCAACGGATTCTGCCCAGCATCGCGCGCAGCGGCAGCGATGCGCTCACCGCGATGCGGCGGCTGGTCGGCACGCTGCGCGACTCCGACGCCCGGATCGGCGTGGACGCGGCGGAGTCGGCGACCGCGGACCTCGCCGCCGACGTGCGCAAGGTGGTCGAGGACGCCCGGGAGATCGGCCCGCCCATCGAGCTGCGCATCGACCTGCGCGCGGAGGTGCCCGCCGAGGTGGCGCGCTCCGTGCTGCGGCTGGTGCAGGAAGCCCTGACCAACGCGCACAAGCACGCGCTGAACGCCACGGTGATCAAGATCGATGTGACCAGTGAGCCGGGCCGGACCCGGGTGGTCGTCGCCGACGACGGGCAGGGCTCGGCCCACGACCCGATCGGCGGCTCCGGCGGCTACGGTCTGGTCGGAATGCGGGAACGCGTCGAGCTGCTCGGCGGCCGCTTCTCGGCCGGCCGGGGTTGGAAGGGCGGTTGGGAGGTCTTCGCCGAGCTGCCCGTTGGGGAGGCCAAGCAATGACGATCCGGGTGCTCATCGCCGACGACCAGGACATGGTGCGGATCGGCTTCCGGATGATCCTGGAGAACGAGGACGACATGGAGGTCGTCGCCGACGTCCGGGACGGCATCTCCGCGGTGAGCAGGGCTCGCGAGTTGCGGCCGGACGTCTGTCTGATGGACATCCGCATGCCCGGCCTCGACGGCCTGGAAGTCACGCGGCAGCTGTGCGGCCCCGGTGTCGCCGACCCGATCAAGGTGGTCGTGGTGACCACGTTCGACCTGGACGAGTACGTGCACACCGCGCTGGCCAACGGCGCGAGCGGATTCCTGTTGAAGGACGCGGGGCCCGCGCTGCTCGTGGAGGCCGTCCGGGCGGCTGAGCGCGGGGATGCGTTGATCTCGCCGCAGATCACCGTGCGGATGCTGGAGCACTTCAACAAGCCTTCGGTGAGCGTGGCCGACAAGCCGCACGAGGCGTTGACGGAGCGCGAGCTGGACGTGGTGCGCGCGGTGGCGCGGGGGCTGACCAACACCGAGATCGGCGCGGAGCTGTTCCTGTCGTTGTCCACGGTGAAGACGCACCTGGCGTCTGTGCAGTCGAAGTTGGGTGCGCGCAACCGCGTGGAGATCGCGTCGTGGGCGTGGCGGTCCGGGCTGATGTCCTGACGCCAATGTCGCGTTTGGGGCGTTGGATTCCCTGAACGAGTCGTTCGGGGCGTTGGGTTCCCTCAACGGGTCGTTCAGGGCGTTCGTGGCGCGCGCGGAGGCGGGGTCGGGGTGGCCGTGAATGTCGCGTTTGGTGCGTTGGGAGGCCCTGAATGAGTCATTGAGGGCGCTCAAGTACCTCAATGACTCATTCAGGGCATACGTGGCGGTGGGGATGAGAGGAACTCCGCCCAGGCTGGGGTTTTTGGGGTCGTTGTGCGGCCGCACGTGGGAAAGTGGGTGTTTAGGGGGTCCCCGACTGGAGGGGGACCCTTGTTCGCGTGTGGAGGGATGGCGATGGAACCGGCCACGACGATCCAGCTGCTCGGTGCCGGGGCGTTCGGGTTCCTCGTCGGATGGTTCGTCTACTACCTCAACCGGCACCGGTCCGCCGACGTGCGGTTCGCCGACCTGGTCAGCCTGATCGGCGCGATCGGCGGCGGGGCGGTGCTCGCCCTGTTCCCGGCGGGCACGGACCTGTTCGGCGCGTACGGGCTCGGGCTGTTCGCGGGGTTCTTCGGGTACCTGGTGGTGATCCTGCTGCTGGTGTGGCGCTCGGAGAACTTCACCATCGACTACCTCATCGACGGCAGGCGCCGCGACGTGGCGCCGGGCGAGCGGTTGCCGGACGGGCCGGACCGCGGGGCGATGGGCGAACCCGAGCGCGGTGACCCCGAGCGCGGAGGACCGCGCCGCTGACGGAGGCGGATCATGCTCGATCGGCTCAGCTTCGACATCGCCGTCCGCGGACCGAAACCGCTCAAGGCGGCGGACCGCGAGGTCAACGCGATCCTGACGGTCTCGGCGCACCCGCTGCCGAGGACCGCGGAGGTGATCGTCTTCGATCGGTCGAACCGGGCCGAGTTCGGCGCGGTGAAGGCGCACGTGCTGAGCGCGATCGACGCGGTCGCGGACGGGTTGGAGTTCGCGGTGGTCGCGGGCTCCACGACGGAGCCGGACGGTGCGCGCCTCGTGGTGGCGGACCAGCGGACGCGGGCGGCGGCGAAGGCGGCGGTCGGCGAACTGGGACCGGAGGGCGACGCGGAGTTCGCGTCCTGGTTGGGGCGGGCCGCCGTGCTGTTGGCGGAGCACGAGGGGCCGCACCCGCGCGCGATGCTGATCACGGCGGGGACCAGGCAGGAGTTCGCCGCCGCGGCGGCACCGTACGTGGATCGCTTCGTGTGCAACTACGTCGGCCCCGACAGCGCCACCGAAGGCGTCGAGGACGGCATCCACCTGAACCTGTCACTGCCGCCGAACACGCGCTTGCGCTTCCTCCGGCAGATCTCCCCTCAGCAGGCCGATCTCGCCGACGATGCGGGCCCGCTCGGGTACAACACCGGCACGTGGGGCGCGGAGTCCCGCGAGTACCACCTGTGCGTCGAGGTCCCGCCGCCGATGGTGCGGGAGTTCCTGGCTGCGCGGGTGACGCTCGTGCGGCTGGGTGAGGGCGGGGAGCCGATCCAGCTCGCGCACGCCAATGTCTTGGCGCGGTTGGAGATTCCACTGCCGCCCCTCTTCGCGCCGCCTGCTCAGCAACAGCAGCCCCCGCCTAAGCACAAGGCTCCCGCCCGCCGGGTCGACGGCAGGGGCGGTGGAGCCACCGGCGGCTTCGCCCGGCCGAGGCCCCCGAACGTCGTGAACACCGGGTTCGCCGACGCGGCCGCTCCGCTGCTGCCGTTGCCGCAGAACTACGCGCTGCGGCCAGGCTGGGGTTACTGGTTCTGGCTCGATGTCGGGCCGCTGGTTGGAGCATCCATCGAGGCCGCGCCGATGTCGTTGCCGCAGTCGCTGCCCGCCGACGCGCAGTTGACCGTTGTGCTGTACGGGTTTCCCGGGGAGTTCGACCTCGATCCGCGGGCGGCCACGGGTGTGCTGCAGATGAACCGGGACGGCTCCCCACGCGTGCTGCGCCAACCGTCCATTGTGGAGCATACGTCTCGACTGTTCTTCCCCGTCCGCACTCCGCACGAGCAGACACCCCTTCGCCTGCGGTGCAACATCTACTGGCAGCAGGAGCTGATCCAGTCGCGGCTGATCACCGCGACGCCGGGAGAGCTTAAGTCCACTGTGGACTTCCGGATAGCCGACCCGCACGATGTGCTGCGGTGGCCGTCCCCGTACCAGTACAGCGCCAGCCTTCTGCTCAACGACGACGGCAGGGGCACGCACGCGTTGCGCGTGCTCGCCAAGGAAGGCGCGGACGTGCTGCGCGCCGAGGCGTCCATCACCAGCCACCAGCTCACCAGCGCGATCAGGATGGCCAGGGGCGCGCTGAGCCGGGTCGCGTGGGGCAGCGAAGAGCCCTGGCGCGAGGAGTTCGACTACCGCTACGGTTCGTCGCCGACCGTCGAGCAGGTCACCAACGACCTGATCACGTTGGCGGTCAACGGTTATCGGCTCCACCACGTGTTGGTGCGGGCACTCGGCCGCTCGGTGAACGAGAGCGCGTACAGCATGGCCGACCGGGTCGGTGCCGCGCTCGGCGCACCGGGCTTCGTCCAGATCGCGTTGAAGGAAGGCGCTCAGCACGTCATCCCCGCCGCGATGGTCTACGATCTGCCACTGGACAGCAACGCGCCGGACCTGGTGCTGTGCCAGGACTTCCTGACCTGGGCGAGCCGGAACGAGATCCCGCTGAGCCCGTGCCTGCGGCGCCAGTGCGGGCAGGCGCTGAGCCCGAGCCCGACCGTCGTGTGCCCCGGCGGCTTCTGGGGATTCCGGCACGCGCTCGGGCTGCCCGTGTCCCTGGGGGCGGCGCCCGCGGTGCCCCCGTTGCTCCCCCACGACGGCGGTGTCCGGCTCGTCGGCGGGGTCTACCAGGACTTCGCTTCGACGGCCGCGCACCGCGACGCACTGCGGAACCTGTTGCCGTGGAAGGACTACCGGCTCGGCGAGGATCGGGAAAGCACGCTCGCGGGGCTCCAGGGCGACCCGCAGATCGTCTACTTCTACTGCCACGGCGGCGTGAGCGGCGAAGTGCCGTTCCTCCAGGTGGGCAAGCGAGGCGGGCCCGCCATCACCCCGGACAACCTGCACGATCGGCGGGTCCGGTGGTCCTCGAGCCGACCACTGGTGGTCCTGAACGGTTGCCGGACAACGGATCTGGAGCCGGAACGGGCGATCGACTTCGTGAGCTTCTTCGTCGAGGAAGCCCTCGCGTGCGGGGTGATCGGCACCGAGGTCACGGTCTTCGAGCAGATGGCCCACCAGTTCGCCGAGGAGGTCCTGCGCGGCTTCCTGGTGCACGGCGAGCCGATCGGCGCAGCGGTGACGAGGGCTCGGGTGGCCCTGCTGGCGAACGGGAACCCGTTGGGGCTGGCCTACATCCCGTTCGTCTCACCGACGATCAGGATGGCGCCTCTGCCAGCGCCTTGAGCCGCGCCAGGGTCTTCTCGATGTTGACCTCGTTGCGGCTGTCCCGGTCCACGACACCGGTGCCGACCGGAGCGACGACCGTGCGGAAGAAGCGGTTCCGCAGGTCGCGGGTGCTCTCGGTGACGCGGCAGCCCAGGTCGCTGACTTCGATGTCATAGCGCCATTCCGCGACGGGCGCACCGAAACTCCGGACCCGGTAGGCGAAGCAGCGGCCCGGTTCGGCATGGGTGACCTCGGCGGTGGTCCACCATCGGAAGAGCCCGTTGCGGTTGCCCGCCCGGAACCGCGCGCCGACGCCGCGCGCCGTGGTCAGCCACCGCGCGTCCGTCGACTCCACCACGAAGCGGCTCTGTCGTGCCACGTCGCTGACCAGGGCATACACGACCTCGGGCAATGCGCCGATGTCAACGCTGCGTTCCATTCTCCGAACGATCCTCGCATTCCCCCGCGTTGTCGAGAAGCGTGCGCGGGGCGAACACCGGGTACCCCCGCGGGTATGGCCAGTACACCGGCGGCGGACGTGCCGCACAGCTCGCGTTATCCATGGCCGCAGGTCACGGCGCTGGTCGTCGGTGCGGCGTTCTTCCTTGTCGGCCTCGTCGGGTTCACCGTGACCGGGTTCGGCAACTTCTTCCTGCACGACCACAACGTGCACCTGCTGGGCTTCAGCGTGAACCCGCTGCACAACCTCGTGCACTTCGTGATCGGCCTGGCGGGCATGGCCGCGTCGACCGGGCTGCGGGCCACGGCGGTGTTCGGCTGGGCGCTGGTGATCGGCTACGGCGCGGTGTTCGTGTTCGGCCTGTTCGCGGCGTCCATCCCGGAGATCGACTTCATGAACATCAACTGGGCGGACAACGGGCTGCACCTGGTCAGCGCCGCGATCGGACTGCTGGTCGCGCTCGGCGCCGCCAAGATCGGTACCAGGGAGGGCTGGACCGATCCGCCCCGCCCCGGCACCCACTAGCGCGGGGTTGTGATGAGGGTGGATGGGGTTCCGGCCGATGCTGTGAGTTTGACGGTGAGGGTTCGGGTGGTGGCGTCGTAGGTGAAGGGGGTGGAGGTACCTGCGACGGAGACGGTTTGGGGAGGTGCCGCGACATTGCGGAAGTTCACGGTCCACGTCCGCTCGGGAACCGCGCCTGGGAATGTGCCTGCGCGGGGCATGATGGTGAGCGTTCCGGAGCCCGCGCGCTCGGTGTAGCGGATCTCGGTTCGGCCGAATTCCCCGTTGCGGTAGGCGTTTCCGTCTCCGGCGTCCTCGTAGAGCGAGAACGAGCCGACGCCGCCCGTCGCGACGTCGAGGGTCACCTGGTCCAACGGCCGCTGTCCTGAGTGGTCGACGTAGTCCGTTCGCGTGGGCAGGATTCCGCCGCCCCGCAGGAAAACCGGCATCGTGGACAGGTCGGTGGTGACCTCCTGCACGGAAGGACCGCTGTAGCGCTTGCCCGTGAAGTAGTCGGTCCAGGTGCCCGGCGGGAACCAGACCTTCGTCTTCACATCGGTCGTTCCGGGCGACGTCACCGGCGCGACCAGCACGTCGTCCCCGTAGAGGTACTGGCGGTCGAAGCGGTACGCGTCCTCGTGCTCCGGATAGTTGAGGTACATGCCCCGCGTCATCGGCAAACCGGTGTCATGAGCCTGGCGCGCGAGCGAATACGTATACGGGACAAGGGCTTCCCGGAGCTGGAGGAACTTCGTCGCGGAGGCGCGAGCCTGGTCGGCGTAGTCCCACGGGAGGCGCACGCCGTGGTTGGAATGCAGGCGCAGCAACGGTTGGAAGGTGCCGAACTGCACCCACCTGGCGTACATGTCCTCCGGGAGCTTGTTGCCGTTCTCGAAGTAGTTGTGGGCGCCAATGTCGTGCGACTCGTACGGCATGCCGATGTTGCCGCGCCGGATCGTGTAGTAGGAGGCGAAGGACAGCAGCTCCCACGTGGACGTCGTGTCCATCGAAGTGTCCACCGTGTACCGATGCTCCGCCCAGGGGCCCGCCGGGAAGGCCGGGGTGAGCGCGTAGCCGCCGAAGCCGCTTCCGCTGCGGTTCCAAGAGAAGCCGCGTTTGCCCTGGCTGTCCGCGCGCATGGCGTACTGCGCGTTCAGCACGCTGTCCGGGGAAATGCCTTCGCCGCGCGCGAAACTGCCGTCGCAGCAGCTGTCCGGCCACCACACGTCGACGCCCTGCTCCTCGAACTTGCGGTGCAGGTTGAAGTACGCGGCGGACTCGGCGGGATTGCTGAGGTCGAAGACCCGGCACTCCTCCGGCAGGTTGCAGAGCCCGACGCGGAGGTCGCGGCCCAGCTCGGCGCGGACCTCGGCGTAGCGCGGATCGGCGGTCGCGATGCTCGGGTGGATGTTCAGCGACACCTTGAGGCCCTCGCGGTGCGCCCAGTCGAAGAAACCCTTGGGGTCCGGGAAGTACTTCGGGTCCCAGTCCCACCCGTTCCACTTGTTCGGCGCCTTGAAGTCGGTGTCGACCACGAGCGCGTCGAGCGGGACCTTGTTGGCGCGGAAGGCGGGCAGGATCTGATCGCGGTAGTCGGCGTCCGAGTGCGCGTAGTACCGCGAGTACCAGTTGCCGAAAGTCCAGCGGGGCAACAACATCGACGGCCCGGTGAGATCACGCAGATCGCGCAGGCCCTGCCGGTAGTCGTGGCCGTAGCCGAAGAAGTAGCCGTCCTGGTAGTCGGTGGTTCGCTTGGGGCGCGCGACAACCGAGCCGTTCGGCTGCATGATGCCGGTCTCGGTGTCGTTGAGCAGGTACCAGCCGTCGCGGCTGATCATGCCTTCGTAGAGCGCGCGGGGGCCGTCCGCCTCGTCGAGGCTGCGCCGCCAGCCGCCGAGGTTCGCGGCCGTGTGCGCGGGATCGGCGGGCACCGGGTAGTCGGCGTCCACCGGGGTCAGTGCGACGCTGTCGATGTCCACTCCGCAACGGCCGACTTCGGTGCACTTCACCGACATCACCGGTGCACCGGCGGGAAGGTCGACGGCGACTCGTGCGACCGCGCGCTTGTCCCAGCCGCCGGTGGGCGCGAGCACGATCGGGACGGTGACGTCGCCCGCTGTCACGGTCATCGTCTGCGGCTCACCGCTCGGCACCGCGTTGGCGTAGCGGACCTGAACGGAATGCTTTCCAGCAGGGACTTTCTTCGCCGTCCAGCCGATGGTCGAGTTGCGCCGGGTCAGTCCAGCGACGTAGCCGCGGCCGGTGAAGCCGGGGTGCTCGTCGGCGATGATCGCGCCGTTGACGTTGCGCTGGGTCTCGGCCTCGCAGAGCTTGTTGTAGTCGCACGAGCCGACCAGCTCCCAGGCCGGACGCGCGGTCACCGCCATCGGCCCGGCCATCAGGTCCACACGCAGGTTGTCCTGGCTGAACGGACCGGAGTTGAGCCGGTACTGCAGCGTCAGCTTGCCGGTCTTAATGATGAGCAGGCCGTTTTCCGTGGTCTTGCTGAAGGACACGCGGGGCAGCTGCCGATTGACCGCGTTGAATGTGGGGCGCTCCTCGAAACGGCGGTCCCCCGCGTATTCCATCCGGATCAACGTCGGGGACAGCACCTCGAAGCGAGCCGATCCGCTGACCACAGAGGAACCGCTGGACTGGGCCAGTACCGGGGCGGTCGAACCGATCAGGACCGCCGTCACCATCGCGAAGGCCAAAGGGGTTCTGCGCAACATCATCGCCGGCTCCCCACATATTCCGCTCGTGCGCCCCAGAGTAATCCTGATCACCACCGCACCGCTGTCCGCCGATGGGCTGTTAGCCGGGCGGGGCGGGCTGGGTACCCGGTCGGGCATGAGAGTTCTCCCGCTGGGCATCGCCGTGGTCACCGCGGTCGGCGGTCTCGCGCTGACCGGAGCACCGAGTTGGCTGCTCGACCCCGACGACCGCGCCCTCGCCAAGATCCTGCTCGTCGCGGGCACCGTGCTGTTCCTCGTCGGCGGGGTCGCGCTGACCCGGTTGCTGGCCGCCGACATCGACCGCCGGTTCGACCAGCGGGGCATGCAGGTCGCCGGTTCCATCGTCAAGATCGCGGTGACGGTGGTCGGGTACGTGCTGGTCGCGCTGACCGCGTTGGGCCTGATGGCGGTGCCGGTGCAGCAGTTGCTGCTCGGCGGCGCGATCACCGGCGTGGTGGTGGGCATCGCCGCGCAGCAGACGCTCGCAAACGTTTTCGCCGGGCTGGTCGTGCTCTTCGTGCGGCCGTTCAAGGTCGGCGACACCATCGAGGTCCGCTCCGGCGCGCTGAACGGGCCGTTCACCGGGCGGGTCATCGCGCTCGGGCTGACCTACGTCACGCTGTCCACCGAGGACGGCACGCTGCTGCTGCCGAACTCGGGCGTGCTGGCCTCCGGTCTGACGGTCAATCTTCCCTCCTCAGCGTCGGTGTGACTCCTGCATTCGCATGACGCCTCTGGCCAGCGGGCGGGGAAACCCGGAAAGTTAGTGGGAAAACCGGCATTCGGGGGCTGATCACATGACCCGTTTCCACCGCCGCGGCTTCCTGCAGACCGCGCTGGCCGGAGCACTGGTAGCGGCCACACCCGGTTTGGCGTCAGCGGAATCCCCGCGTCCGCCACGCACATTCGACACGGCAGCGCTCAGAACGGCGATCACCCGTTTGCTGGGCGGAAATACCGGATGGGCGCAACAGTTCGACCTGCGACCCATGGAGCCGCCGAACGGGGCTCACGACGTATTCGACATCGCGGGCAGACGCGGCGCCATCGAGCTCAGCGCCAGCAGCCCGGTCGCCCTGATGTCGGGATTCCACTGGTGGCTCAAGTACGTCGCGGGTGGACACCTGTCGACCAACGGCGACCGGCTCGACCTGCCACGACGGTTGCCCGCGCCGAGCAGGCCCATCACCAGGACGACCGCGCTGACCGACCGGTACGCCTACAACTTCACGGTGTTCGGTTACACCATGCCGTACTGGCACTGGGAGGACTGGGAACGCGAGCTCGACCTGCTCGCCGCGAGCGGTTACAACCGCGTCCTGACCATGGTCGGTCAGGAGATCATCTGGTACGAGCTGTTCCAGAACTTCGGGCTCACCGAGTACGAGGTGCGCCAGTGGATCGCCCAGCCCGCGCACCAGCCGTGGCAGTGGTACGGCGAGATCACCGGCTACGACGACGGCGACTCCGCGTACAGCGGCCCGGTCACCGTCGAGCTGATGCGCAAGCGCGCCGACCTCGGCAGGCGGATCAACGAGCGCATGTGGCAGCTCGGCATCACGCCGGTGCTGCCCGCGTTCATCGGCCACGTGCCGGACCGGGTTTTCGCGCAGCGCAACCCCTTCGCGAAGGTGATCCCGCAGGAGGACTACGGCGGGCACCCGCGGCCGTGGTGGCTCGCGGCGACGGACCCGCTCTGGCCGCAGCTCGCCGAGCAGTTCTACCGCTTGCAGGCCAAGCACTTCGGCACCTCCACGCACTACTCCAACGACCTCATGCACGAGGGTGGGGTGCTCGGCGACGTCAAGATCGGCGACGCCGGGCGCGCGGTGCAGGGCGCGCTCACCAAGGCCGTGCCGAACGCGACGTGGCTTTTGCAGGCGTGGCAAGGGAATCCGCGCAAGGAGCTGATCGAGTCGATCGACAAGAACCGGGTGATCGTGCTCGACCTGGACTCCGACGACGGTCCACTGTGGAACAAGACGAACGCTTTCTGGGGCGCGCCATGGGCTTGGGGCACGATCCAGAACTTCGGCGGCAGGCTCGGCATGTTCGGCAACCTCATCGAGCCCGGGCGCACCCTGCCCGCGGTGCGCAAGGCGCCGGACCGGGGACGGCTCACCGGCACCGCGATGGTGCTGGAGGGGACCTACCACAACCCCGTGGTCGGCGACCTGCTCGCGGAGATGACGTGGCGGGACGAGCCGGTCGAGCTGGACGGCTGGATCGCCGACTACGTGCGGCGCCGCTACGGGACCGCCGACCAGAACGCGCTGACGGCGTGGCGGGTGCTGCTGAACACGGCGTACTCGTACAAGTCGACCGGGCACAACAGCGGTGAGGGCCCGCACGAGACGCCCTTCGCCGCCGAGCCCGCCTTGACGGTGACGTCGGCGTCGTCCTTCGCACCCAAGACGTGGCGGTATCCGCCGGAGCAGTTCGAGCCCGCGCTCGCCGCGTTGCTGCGCGTGCACCCGATGCTGCGGCAGCTGAAGACCTACCGCTACGACCTGGTTGACGTCACCCGTCAAGTACTGGCCAACCGCGCGCGCCGCGTGCTCGACCGCGTCCGCACGGCCTACCAGGCGAAGAACCGGCTCGAAGTGGAACGGCTGGGCGCGCGCTTCCTGCACTACGCCGACCTGACCGATCGGGTGCTCGGCACGCACGAGCAGTGGATGCTCGGGCCGTGGGAGCAGCGCGCGAAGTTGTGGGCCAGCACGCCGCTCGAAGAGGAGATCCTGGTGTGGAACGCCAGATCCATCCTCACGATCTGGACGATCAAGGGCTGCGGCGTGTTCCACGAGTACGCCAACCGCGACTGGCACGGCCTGGTGGGCCAGTACTACAAGGCGCGGTGGCAGCGGTGGTTCACGGAGCTGGCGAAGACGGTGGACCTCGGCGTCCCGCCGGTGTTCAACGACTGGTGCTCGCGCGCCGACAACTGGGCGAGGCGGGCGGAGGCGCACCCGACCAAGCCGCTCGGCGACACCTACACGATCGCCGCCGGGATCGCGGCGGAGTTGGCGGGTGAAAAAGACTAACTTCCGACACACGCGTGTCCGGTTGTGACAGATTTGCCGGGTGCGCGATTTCTTCAAGGGAATTCGGATGTTCGGTCAAGGACTGGGCATTCTTCTCGGCAAACCGAGGCTGCTGCTGATCGGCGCGCTGCCGGCGATCCTGACGATGGCGCTGCTGATCGGCGGCCTCGTCACGCTGTTCTACTCGCTGGACGAGCTGGCTCCGGTGGTCACGCCGTTCGCCGACACGTGGTCGGAGGGAGCGCGGAACGTCCTGCGGATCGCGGCCTCCGTCGTGCTGTTCGCGACGGGCCTGATGATCGGCGTGTTCCTGTTCTCCGGGCTCACGCTGGCGATCGGCGGCCCGTTCTACGAGACCATCGCGGAGAAGGTCGAGGACGACCTAGGCGGTGTTCCCGACGCCGTCGACCTCGGCTTCTTCACGTTGCTGGGCATGGGGATCGCGGACACGTTCCGGCTGCTCCTGCGGTCGCTGCTGTTCACGATCCCGCTGTTCTTCGCCGGTTTCATCCCGGTGTTCGGGCAGTTCGTCGTCCCCGTGCTGCTGGCGTTGGTGGCGTCGTGGTTCCTGGCGCTCGAACTGATCGGCGTGCCGTTCTACCGGCGCGGCATGGGTTTGCAGGAGCGGCGGGGACTGATGCGCAAGCGCAGGATGCTGGCCTTCGGGCTCGGGCTGCCGACCACGCTGCTGTGCATGATCCCGTTGGCGGGCATCATCGTCATGCCCGTGGCGTTCGTCGGCGGGGTCCTCGTGGCCCGCGAGACCCTGGGCCTGCCCTCCAGCCCGCGCTAGGCGCGGCTACTCGGTGGCTTTCGGGTGTTTGGTACTGGCGAACTCCACCCACACGGTTCGCCGATCCACGTCGACCAGGTACCAGATCCGTCCGCCTGCCGTGACCTCGATCTGCCAGCGGGCCAGGGGCCTCCCGTCGAAGGTCCCCTCAGCGAAATCCGGCCCGTAGTCGATGCTGCCTGGTGGTTTGCTGCTGTGGCGCGGGATTGGTGCTCATCTGCTCCCATGCCCAGCGCGTGTTGCCCGGCGCCTGCCGACACAGCTCTTCCCAGCCCTTGCCCGCATCATTGCTGCTGAAGCGCACGTCCCACTGATCCGCACCGGGTGGTGGTGCCACCCGGTGCCTGCGCTTTCCTGTCATGCCAGAGGTTCCGGGACGGGTCCGAAGTCGCGGCCTTCCTCACGGAGGCGCTGAGCCAGCTCGGGGTCAGCGTGGATCGCCGCGGTGTTCCGCCACGCCGCGATGACCGTCGCGACCGGCTGAGGGTTGTCGAGTTCGGCCACCGCGTTCAGTGTCTCCACCAACTCCACGACGAACGCGCGGACGTGCTCGGCTTCGAGGAAGCGCACCCAGGGGAATGCCTCCGGGATGATCTCGGTGACCAGCGTGCACACGTCGCCGCGGCGCATGAGGGCCATGAACATCTTCGTCGTCGCCGAGACGACCTCGACCTCCTGCTCCGAGCGCGCGACCGTGGTCAGGACCACGTCCTCGTCATCCCTTCTGCGCAGTAACACCCGGTGCTGGGCCGAGTTCTTGAGCAGTTCGATCGTGGTCGCGGGCGCGCGCAACAGATCGGACCACGGGGCTTCGACTGCACGCTGCTCGGTCATGAGTTCAATACTACTTCAGAAGTTGCGCTGGTGCTATGTCGCTTGTGGAACGGGGGTTGGGGGCGGTTTGCGACGGTTTTGGTGGGGGTTGGGGGTACTTGAAGACGTCCCTACCGCGGGGGTCAGGTGGCGGGGAGGGTTAGGTCATGGGTGAGGGCGGTCATTGCGCCCAGGACGTGTTCCTCCGCCACTCGGGCGAGGCGCTTTTCTGCTGTTCCGCGTAGCAGCTCGACCAGTTCGCGGTGCTCGTCGACGACCAGCCCGCGATAGCCCGCCCGGCCGAGGCGGATGCGGGTGAGCTGGCAGAGGCGGACCGAGGAGCGCAGCGCCAGCCACG
Organism: Allokutzneria sp. A3M-2-11 16; assembly: GCF_024213555.1. Lineage (GTDB taxonomy): Bacteria > Actinomycetota > Actinomycetes > Mycobacteriales > Pseudonocardiaceae > Allokutzneria. The sequence goes on from NZ_JANAVO010000001.1 coordinate 1,484,217, forward strand.
CCTCGCGCAGTCTGCGGTGCCGGGCGGCGCGGTAGACGCGGTCGTGGAACTCGATGTCGAGTGCGAGCAGCTCGGCGGCGTCGGCGCCCGACTCCACTGCCAAAGCCATGCGGTCGACGACGCCGTCGAGCTCGGCCAGCTCCGAAGGGGTGGCCCGCTGCGCGGCCAGGGTGCTGGCCAGCCGTTCGATGGTGGCGCGCAGGGTGTAGACCTCCTCGGCCACCTCGGGTGTCACGTCGGTGACGCGCGTGCCGCGGTGCCACTCGCTCTGCACCAGGCCCTCGTGCTCCAGCTGCGCCAGCGCCTCGCGGACCGCGCCCCTGCTCACGCCGAGGGTTCCGGCCAGTTCGACCTCGCGCAACGCGGTCCCGGGCAGGAACGTGCCGTCGAGGATGGCGTCGCGGATGCGGTCCGCGGCCCCACCGGAGAGCCCCCGACGTTCAACCTTCTTCATTTTTCCATCCTAGCGGTGTGAGCAATATGCATATAGCCTGCGGGAACACGTTCAGCTCTTGTCCGAATGTCGACATTAGGAGGGTGCGATGAGCGCGCTGCCCCGGTTCCACCTGGCCGTTCCGGTCACCGACGTCGACGCGGCGCGCGCGTTCTACGGCGGGGTGCTCGGGCTGGCCGAGGGGCGGTCCGCCGAGCGCTGGATCGACTGGAACCTCTACGGCCACCAGTTCGTCACCCATCTGTCCGAGGTGGACGGTGGGGACTCGGCGAGCAACCCGGTGGACGGGCACCAGGTCCCGGTGCCGCACTTCGGGCTGCTGCTGACCGTCGAGGACTTCCACGTGCTGGCCGAGCGCATCCGGAAAGCGGGCGTCGAGTTCGTGATCGAGCCCTACCTGCGCTTCGCCGGGCAGCCCGGTGAGCAGTGGACGATGTTCTTCCGCGATCCGGCCGGGAACGCCTTGGAGTTCAAGGCGTTCGCCGACGACTCGCAGGTCTTCGCGAAGTGATGCGGGTCCTCGTCACGGGCGCCTCCGGGGGCATCGGACGCGCCATCGCCAGGGCGTTCGCGGCCGACGGGGCCAAGGTCGCTGTGCACTACTCGACCCGTCGCGAAGAAGCACAAAAGACCTTGGAAGACGGCGTGATCGTCTGCGGAGACATCGCCGATCCCGTGCAGGCCGAGCGAATTGTCGACGAAGCAGCCGCTGGACTCGGCGGACTGGACGTGCTGGTCAACAATGCAGCGGCCAACACCGCGCATCCGATCACCACTTCGTCCTATGAGGACTGGACGACGGCGTGGCGACGCGTGGTGGACGTGAACTTGTTGGGAGCAGCCAACCTCAGCTACTGCGCCGCGCAGATCATGATCGGCCAGAAGAGCGGGCGCATCATCAACGTGGGTTCGCGCGGGGCTTTTCGCGGTGAGCCGGACCATCCCGCGTACGGAGCGAGCAAGGCGGGGCTGCACGCGCTCGGCCAGTCGCTCGCGGTTGCCCTTGCGCCGCATGGGATCTCGGTGACCTCCGTGGCGCCGGGGTTCGTCGCGACCGACCGCGTCGCGGACCGGCTCGCCGGGGAGTCCGGCGAGCAGATCCGCGCTCAGAGCCCCTTCGGCCGCGTCGCCGAGCCGGAGGAGATCGCCGCGGCCGTGTTGTGGCTGGCCTCGCCGGAGGCGTTGTGGGCGTCCGGAACCGTCGTGGACCTCAACGGCGCTTCGCACCTGCGTTGACCGGAGCCGTCGAACTCCTGACCACGAGCTCGGTCGGGAGCTTCGTCGGTTTCGGCGCCTTGCGGCCGGAAAGCAGCCGCAGCGCCAACTCCCCCGCGATGCGCCCCTTGGCGAGCAGGTCCTGGCGAACCGTGGTGAGCGGCGGCTCCAACAGGCGGGCGGTCGGGGTGTCGTCGAAGCCGACCAGCGACAGGTCTTCCGGGATGCGCAGGCCGAGGTGCCGGGCCGCGGTCGTCGCCGCCGAGGCCAGCTCGTCGGACATGCACAGCAGCGCGGTCAGGCCGGGCTCCTCGGTCAGCGCGGTGTGCGCGCCCGCGACGGCCTTCTCCCGGTCCATGCCGGTGAACTCCCAGATCGGCACGGAGTCCACGTCGATCCCGGCCGCGGCGAGGACGTCGAGGTAACCCGCGAGCCGCTCGCGGTTGATCCGGAACGGGCTGCCCTCGGCCTCGACGCGGCTCCGGCGACCGCCGGGGAAGCCGTACATGCAGTCCTGCGCGAGGACGCCGATCCGCCGGTGGCCCAGCTCGACGAGGTGCCGGGCGGCGGCCTCCGCACCGCCTCGGTCATCGATGCCGACGACCGCCGCTCCCGGCAGGTAGGGCTCGTCGATCACCACAAGCGGCAGACCGCGATCGCGCACGGCTTGCAGGCAAGAAGCCTTGTCGGACAAGGAGTACGAGACCATCAGGTCGGCCTGGGCGCGCATCACCTGCTCCACCTTCGGCCCGCCGTCCACGCCGCCGGGCAGCAGCACGAGCGCGTGCTCCCCCGGCGCGATGGCCGTGGCGAAGGCGTCCAGCGTGATCGACAGCGCCGGATCGGAGAACGCGATCGACAGGTTGGCGTCGAGCATGAACGCGATCGCCCCGGATTGGCTGCGGGCCAGGCTGCGGGCCACCGGGTTCGGTCCGGCGTAGCCGAGGCGCTTGGCGGCTTCGAGCACCCGCGCGCGCAGCTCCGCGGAGAGCTGGTCCGGCCGGTTGTACGCGTTGGAGACCGTGGCCCTGGAGACGCCGACCGCCGCGGCGACGTCGTCCAGCGTCGGGCGTCGGCGCCGTGTGACATTCACCATCGCAGTCTAGGGGGCGGTAACGACTGGACTTACTGAAGCGCTTAAGTCACTGTGGAGAAAGGGAAGGGAGGGGATACGTGATCAACGACAGGATCGCCGTCTTCGTGGTGTTCGCGCTCAACGGGGCGGCCTTCGGATCATGGGCGCCGCGGATGCCCGCGCTGGCCGAGAGCCTGCGCGCGGAGCCGGGCACGCTCGGGCTCGCGCTGCTCGGGGCGAGCGTCGGCATGGTGCTCGCCGCCTCGTTCTGCGGTGGCGTGGTGGAGCGCTTCGGCGCGCGGGTCGGCATTGCCGGTCCACTGCTGGTCGGAGCCGCGGCGCTGCCGGTGATCGGCCTCGTCGGCTCGATCGCGGCGCTGGCCGTGGTGCTGCTGGTGCTCGGCGCGGCGGTCGGCGTCGTGGACGTGGCGATGAACGTGGCGGGCGTCGCGGTGGAACGCGCGGGCGGCAAGGCGATCATGCCGGTGCTGCACGCGGGGTTCAGCGTCGGCGCGATGCTCGGAGCGGGCGGCGCGGCGTTCGCGGCCAGGCAGGGCTGGTCGCTCGCGACGCACCTGAGCGTCGTCGCGGTGATCACCGTGCTCGTGCTCTTCGCCGTGATCAGGTCGGTGCCCGCGACCGCGGCCACCACACCGGAAAAGCAGGCCGTGAACGGGAAAGTCGCCGGACGGCCGGTGCTGTGGCTGCTGGCCAGCATCGCGCTGTGCTCGGCGATCGCCGAAGGCGGCAGCGCGGACTGGTCGGCGCTGTTGCTGGTCACCGAGCACGGGATGAGCCAGGGTGCCGCAGCGCTCGGATACGCGGCCTTCTCGGCCGCCATGGCGGTCACGCGGTTCGCCGGGGCGTGGACGCAGAACCGCTTCGGCGCGGCGAGGACCCTTGCGGGCGGGTCGGTTCTGGCCTCGGCCGGTCTGCTGCTGACGGCGTTGCTGCCGGGCGGCGGCTACCTGGGCCTCGTGCTCGCCGGAGCAGGTCTGGCGGCGGCGTTCCCGATCGCGCTCGGCCTGGCCGGGTCGGCGGGCAGGCGGCCGGACGGCAGCGGCGGGGAGCGCGAGATCGCGTTCGTCTCCGCATTGGCCTACAGCGGTTTCCTGTTCGGACCGCCGATGATCGGCGGGATCGCGCAGCTGACCTCGCTGTCGATGTCCTTCGTCGCGGTCGGGCTGACCACCGCGCTGATCGCACCGGCCGCGGTGGCCGCGACCCGTTCCCTCGCCCGGGAACGAGCCGCGGCCGAGGAGGTCAGGCCCGCGGTTCCCAGCGGAACCACCTGAGCGCGGCGTAGACCGCGACCGCCGCCCACACCGCCGAGGCCCCGACCGCGGGCCCGGCGGCCACCAGCTGGTCGGCGAAGCCGACCGCCCTGCCGTCCCACGTGGTGCCGAGCCAGCCGGTGCGCAGCAGCTCCGCGATCCCGCCGCCGGGCAGGGCGACGGAGATCCAGTGCACCGTCTGGCTGTCCGCCAGGAACGAGCTGGCCGCCGCCCCCGCGGCGACCATGAAGATCGGCAGCGTGGTGATCTGCGCGTTCTCCGGGGTCTTGGTGAACACGGTGGACGCCATGCCCGCCGCGGCGAACAGAGCCAGCCCCACGAGCACGCCCACGGCGAACAGCAGCGGGTTCTCCGGGATCGGCGCGCCCGCCGCCATCGCGATGACCGTGAGCACGAGCGACTGGGCGAAACCCAACGCCAGCACCGGTCCCACCGTGCCGGCCAGGATGCCGAGGTCGGTCAGCTCACCGCTGCGCAGGCGCTTGAGGAACAGGTCCTGCCTGCGCGCGGTGAGCGTGGTGGTGATGGTGATGTAGACGGTCATCAACAGCACCAACATGATCTGCAGCGTGACCACGACACCCCAGCCACCTCCGCCGAACGAGGTGCCCTGGTAGGCCATGTAACCGCCGAGCCCGAGCGGGAACGCGATGGCCATGACCATGACCGACCTGTTGCGCCACAACAACTTCAGCTCGGTACTCCCGAGTGCGAGCACCCTCATGCCACGGCTCCCATCCGCTCGGCGACCTGGTGGAAAACGTCTTCGAGCGAGGCGTGGTGCGCGCGCAGGCGCCCCAGGTCCACCCCGCGTTGCCCGGCCCAGCCGAGCAGCACGCTCAGGTCCTGTTGCAGGCTGGCGGAGTTCAGCTCGATCCGGCCCGCGCGGTTGACGAAGTTCGACATCCCGGGCAGCACCGGCAGTTCGGTCACGGAGACCCCGTGCGGCAGGTCGAAGGCGATCCGCGCCGGATGGCTCTCCAGCACCTCCGCCAGCGTCCCGTGCACGCTGATCCGCCCTTCGTCCATAATGGACAGACGAGTGGCCAGCGTCTCGGCCTCCTCGAGGTAGTGCGTGGTGAGCAGCACCGTGGTGCCCTCGACGAGCAGTCCGCGCACAACCTCCCACGTGCGCTTGCGCGACTCCGGGTCCAGGCCGGTGGTCGGCTCGTCCAGGAACAGCACCTCCGGCTTGTTGAGCACGGCCAGCGCCAGGTCGAGCCGCCTGCGCTCGCCACCGGAGAGCTGCTTCACCGCCACCTGGGCGCGGTGACCGAGGTCGAGCAGGTCGAGCACGTCCAGCCGCCCCCGGCGGGCAGTGGTGATCTTCCCCCACAGTTGGAGCGTCTCGGCAACGGCGAGGTCACCGGCGAAACCGCTCTCCTGCAACATGATCCCCGTGCGCGGGCGCAGTCGGGCGCGGTCGGCGACGGGGTCGAGGCCGAGCACCCGCACGCTGCCGCCGGACGCGCGCCGGTGCCCCTCAAGGGTTTCCACCGCCGTCGTCTTGCCTGCGCCGTTCGTGCCGAGCAGGGCGTACAGCTCGCCCGGACGGACTTGCAGGTCGATCCCCCGCACCGCCTCGAACGAGCCGTAGGCGCAGCGAAGCCCGACGGCGTCGATCGCGTATTCGTTCACGGGACAAAGCCTGACCGGTGGCGGCCTCGGCCAGTAGTGCGCGCGATCATCACTCCGGGCGGCGCCGTGCGTTGCGGCCGTACTGACATATGTCATCGGCAGTAGCGTTGCTCCCGTGCCGTCACCGGAACCGTCTTTGGAGAAACGGCTTCGCGCCGTCCGGGCCTACACCAAGTGGTCATTGCTGCTGAGCGTGCAGGTCTTCGCCGGACTGCCGCTCTTCGTGGTGGCCTTCGCCGACATCGGCTGGTGGCGCGCGCCCTTGATCGCGATGCAGCTCGTGTTCATGGTGCTGGCCGGACGCCTGACGCTGCGCGGGATGAGCGAGTACGGCTGCGTCCGGCCGACCGACAGGCAGCTGCTGCTCACGCTCGGCCTGTCGCTGGCCTCGTGCGCCGCGATGGTCGGCATAGCCAACATCGGCGTTTCCGCGTGGGCGGCGTTCAGCCCGGCGGCAGCGGCCAGCGCGGCAGCAGCCGTGCTGCCGTCGCGGCTGCGCTGGGGGCAGTCGGCGGTCATGGCGGGGCTGACTGCGCTGATCACCGTTGGCCGACCGAACTACTACTGGTTGACCGCCGCGATCGTCGTGCTCCTGATCACCGGGATAACCGTGACGCAGGCGTGGTTGTGGGACGTCACGGAGCAGGTCAACGCCGCGCGCGCCACCGAGTCGGAGCTGGCCGTGGCCAACGAGCGGCTGCGCTTCGCCGCCGACCTGCACGACGTGCTCGGGCACAGCCTCGAAGTGATCGCGATGAAGGCCGAGCTGGCGGTGCGGCTGCCCGACGACGAGCGCGCCCGCGCCACCATGGCCGAGGTGCGGCAGACCGCGCACGACGCGCTCAGCGAGGTCAGGGACGTGGTCCGCGGCTATCGGCGGGTCGACCTGCCCACGGAGCTGGGCGGCATCCGCTCGCTGCTCGAGGCAGCTGGAATCGCTTGTCGCATAACGGGTTCCCTGCCCTCGACACAGCAGCCGCTGTTCGGCGCGGTGCTGCGCGAGGCGGTCACGAACGTGCTCCGGCACGCCGCCGCGACGCGGTGTGAGATCACCTTCGACGGGCCGCGGGTGACCGTCGTCAACGACGGCGTCGCCGACAGCGCGCAGGACGGCACCGGCACCGGGCTGACCGGGCTCGCGGCGCGGGTGCACGCGGTGGGCGGGCGGTTCACCGCCGGTGCGGAGCCGGGCGGGACGTTCCGGGTGAGCGCGGAGATTCCGGAGGAGACGGCATGATCAGGCTGCTGCTGGCCGACGACGAGCACCTGATCCGGGGAGCCGTGGCCGCACTGCTCGCGCTGGAGCCGGACATCGACGTGGTGGCCGAGGTCGCCGACGGCCCGTCCGCGCTGAAAGCCGCCAAGCAGTTGCTGCCGGACGTGGCCATGGTGGACCTGGAGATGCCGGGCATGGACGGGCTCGAACTCGCCGAGGCGCTGCGCAACGAGCTGCCGAAGACCCGGATCGCGATCGTCACCAGGCACGCGAGGCCCGGTGTGCTGCACCGCGCGCTCAACGCCGGGGTGCTCGCGTTCGTGCCGAAGACCGCGCAGGCGCAGTCGCTCGCGGACGTGGTGCGCAAGGTCAACGCGGGGCAGCGGTGCATCGACCCGGACCTCGCCACCCAGGCCCTGCTGGCCGGGCCGTGCCCGCTGACGCCGCGCGAGCTGGACGTGCTGCGCGAGAGCCGGGAGGGCGCGACCGTGCAGGTGATCGCGCGGCGGCTGCACCTGACCCAGGGCACCGTGCGCAACTACCTGTCCACGGCGATGACCAAGCTTGACGCTGAAACAAGGTACGAGGCCGCCCAGCGGGCCTGGGAACTCGGGTGGCTGTGACAGGTCCGTTACCGGGCATACAGGTAATACCCAGCTAGCGCACAGAGGCTGCGGCGCATGAGACGTGCCGTGCTGATCAACGTCGGGTTGGTCGTGATCGTGCTGGTCGCGGGGTTCTTCGCGGTCCGCCTGCTCTTCCCCGGCCAAGCCGCCCAAGGCGCGGCGCCGCGCACCGTCCCGGTCACCACCGGCTCGGTCAGCGCGACCGTCTCGGCCGCCGGGACGGTGCAGAGCGCGTCGACGGTCGGGGTGAACTTCGGCACGAACGGGACCGTCAAGAAGATCTCGGTCAAGGTCGGCGACAAGGTCAGTGCGGGTCAGGAGCTGGCGCGGCTGGACACGACCGCGTTGCAGAGCAAGGTCGACCAGGCGGACGCGAGCCTGGACGCCGCCGAGGCCGCGCTCGCCGCGGTGAAGGCCGACGACGCAGCCACGCTCGCTCAGCGCAAGAGCCAGGTCACGCAGGCCAAGGCGGCGTTGACCGAGGCGAAGGCCAACCTGTCGTCGGCGGTGCTCAAAGCGCCCGCCGAGGGCACGGTCGTGACGATCTCCGGCTCGGTCGGCAATCCCGCGACCTCCGGTTCCTCCTCCGGAAGTGGCGGCGGCTCGTCGTCGTCTTCTTCGTCATCTTCTTCGTCATCGTCATCGTCGAGCAGCAGCACGACGAGCGGCTTCATCGTGCTGTCCGACCTGGTCAACTTCCAGGTGAGGGCGAACATCGCGGAGATCGACATCTCCCGGTTGAAGGCCGGTCAGGATGCCACGGTCACGATCAACGCGTTGCCCGACAAGCAGTTCCCCGCGAAGGTCAACCAGATCGACCTCACGCCCACCACCAGCGGGAACGTCGTTCAGTACGGCGTGACGCTGACCCTGGACGAGGTGCCGGAAGGGCTCAAGCCGGGTCAGTCCGCCAGCGTCCAGGTGGTGGTGGCCAAGGTCGACAACGCGCTGACCGTGCCGAGCTTCGCGGTCCAGACCTCGGGCGGCACGCACCGCGTGACGGTGTGGAGCAACGGGCAGCAGGCGGTGCGCACGGTCCAGGTCGGGGTGAAGGGCGAGCAGTCGACGCAGATCACCTCCGGGCTGGCCGAGGGCGAGCTTGTGGTGATCCCCACGGTGACGGCGAACACCAATCCCCAGCAGCAGCAACAACTTCCCGGCGGGCGAGTGACCCTCGGCGGCGGCGGTGGCTTCACCGGGGGCGGCGGTCCGGGTGGCAACCGATGACGGCTCCGGTCATCGAGATCAAGGGCCTGCGCAAGACCTACGGCAGCGGTGACACCGCGGTGCACGCGCTGCGCGGCGTGGATCTGACCGTGCACCGCGGCGACTACGTGGCGATCATGGGCGCGTCCGGCTCCGGGAAGTCGACGATGCTGAACATCCTCGGCTGCCTCGACGTGCCGAGCGGGGGGCGCTACAAGCTCGACGGCATCGACGTCGGCAGCTTCAACGAGACCCAGTTGTCCTTGCTGCGCAACAGGAAGCTCGGCTTCGTGTTCCAGTCGTTCAACCTCATCCCCCGGGTTTCCGCGCTGGGCAACGTGGAGCTGCCGATGACCTACGCGGGCCTCGGCCGCAGGCAGCGGCGGGAGCGGGCGGAGGCGGCGCTGCAGCTCGTCGGGCTCAGCGACCGCGCCCACCACATGCCCAACGAGCTCTCCGGCGGCCAGCAACAACGCGTCGCGGTGGCGCGGGCTCTGGTCAACGCGCCCGCGCTGGTGCTCGCCGACGAGCCGACCGGCAACCTGGACAGCAAGAGCAGCGGTGATCTCCTCGGCGTCCTCGGCAGGCTCAACGCGCTTGGCCGGACGATCGTGATGATCACGCACGAGAACGACGTGGCCGCGCACGCCCGCCGCGTCGTCCGACTCGTGGACGGCGAGGTCACCTCCGACCACCGGCAGGCGCCGCTATGAGCGCGCTGGAAGTGCTGCGGTTCGCCGTGAAAGGCTTGCTGGCAAACAAGATGCGGTCGGTGCTGACGACACTGGGGATCAGCATCGGTGTCGCCGCGGTGATCCTGTTGACCGCGGTGGGCAACGGGGCGTCCAAGGCGATCGAGAACAGCATCGCCGGGCTGGGCACGAACCTGCTCACCGTCTCGCCGATGCGCGGCGGAGCCGCGACCGCGCCGCGCCCGTTGACCGTCGCCGATGCGGAAGCCTTGGCGGACAAGAGAATCGCGCCCGACATCCGAACCGTCTCACCCGTCGTGGTCGCGCAGGCGACGGCGGCCCACCGGGGCGTCAGCCACAGCATCGGGCAGGTCATCGGCACCCGGCCGAGCTACTTCGACGCCACGAGCAGCCCCGTCGGCTCGGGCGCGGCGTTCTCCGACAGCGACGTGACCGAGGCGCGCAAGGTCGTGGTGATCGGGCAGACCGTCGCCCAGGAGCTCTTCGCGGGGGACGACCCGCTCGGCAAGCAGATCCAGCTGAACAACATCCCGTTCACCGTGGTGGGAGTGTTGGCGCAGAAGGGATCCAGCGGCCTGCAGAACTCCGACGACACCGTGGTGGCGCCGCTGACCACGCTCCAGTACGCGCTGACCGGGACCGGCAGCCTCAGCCAGGTGGTCGTGCAGGCGGAGTCCGCCGAGGTGATCACGGCCGCGCAGAACCAGATCACCGCCGTGCTCAACCAGCGGCACGGCATCACCGGATCGGCCGCATCCGACTTCCGCGTGCAGAACCAGCAACAGCTGCTCAGCACGCGCACGCAGGCGGTGGACGTCTTCACCACGCTGCTCGCCGCCGTCGCCGGGATCTCCCTGCTGGTCGGCGGGATCGGCATCACCAACATCATGCTGGTCACGGTCACCGAGCGGATCAGGGAGATCGGCATCCGCAAGGCCATCGGCGCCCCGCGCGGCGCGATCTCCGGGCAGTTCCTGGCCGAGGCGACGCTGCTGAGCATGGTCGGCGGCGCGATCGGGGTGCTCGCGGGCTGGGTGGGCAGCCGGTTCAGCTTCTCCGGCATCCAGCCGGAGGTGCTGCCCTCCTCGGTGCTGCTGGCCTTCGGCGTGTCCGTCCTCATTGGACTGTTCTTCGGCAGCTACCCGGCGAGCCGGGCCGCGAAGCTGCGCCCGATCGAAGCCCTTCGGCATGAGTGAGGCTGGCATGTCCATCGACCCCGAGAAGCTGCTGACCAGCGAGCTCGACGACGACGACCTGACCGGGCGGCTGGCGGCGGCCGGGCGCGGCACGAGCAGGCTGACGCTCACCCTGGCCGCCGCGGCGCTCGCCGTCGTGTCCTTCCTCGGCGGCGTCGCCATGCACTCCGCGCTCGGCGGTCGCTCGCCCTCGCGCCCGGCCCAGGCGCAGCAGCAACCGCAGCAGCAGCAACCGCAGCAGCAGCAACAGGCGCGTGGCACCGCGGGCACGATCGCCCGGATCGAGGGCGACACGGTGTACCTCAAGGCCCGCGACGGCCAGGAGATCAAGGTCGTGTTCTCCGAGCAGACCTCGGTGATGATCACGCAACGCGGCTCCGCCCGTGACCTGGCTCCCGGTGACACCGTTGCGGTGCAAGGAGAACGAGCCGAGGACGGCACCGTGACAGCACGTCAGATCACCGAACAACCCGCTGCCCGCTGACCCAGCCCTCCCGAGTTGGACAGTCTTCAAGTCCTACGAACCCCACCAAAAACGGTCGCTAACAGCGACAAACCCTGCGCCGGGTTGGTAGCTGTTAGCGACCGCTGGGAGAAGGGTCGGGGGTACTTGAAGACGGGTCAACTACGCACGCTGGCCGCGAAGACGGACTTCGTGAGCGTGGTGATGCGACCGGCGGCGGTGGCCCACGGAGTGCCTTCCGGGTGCAAGGTCAGCACGACCACGATCTTGCGATCTCCTTCGCCCACAAGGCCGGACGTGTGCAGAGCGGGGCTGCGGAGGTCGATTTCGTCAGCCCCGACGCCTTCGCCGGTGACGACGCACTTCTCTCCGCGAAGCGGGTCCGGGTAGCCCGACCAACCCTGTTTGACGGCCCACGGGCGCGGCAGTGCGCGAGGGATGCCGAAGTACTGGTCGCGCTCGTCCGTCGCGCACTGCGTTGCCTTGCGGAGGTTGCCGAGCACGAAGTCGCGGAACTGCTGCGGTGCCCGTTCCAGCAGGTACCGGTAGATCTTGACGACGTCGGAGGCGCTGACCGCGGTGCGGCCCCACCAGTTCGGATCCGCGGGCGGCTGCGTCTCGGTGAGCCCGATCAGCGCGACCATCCGCTGCACGATCGAGTTGTACCCGTTGCGGTCCCACAGGATCGAGGCAGCGGTGTCATCGCTGGAGCGCAGCATCGGCTCCAGCAGCGCCAGGTCGATGTCGGGCACGGGCGTGCCGACACCCCTGCCGTTCAAGTAGTCCAGCGCGATCAGGATCTTCACGATGGACGCCGAACGGAATCGCATCGTGGCCTGGTGCTGCGCCGTCATCTGGCCCGTGTTCCGGTCGTAGACCGCGAATCCCGTCGTCACCCCCGGCGGTATCTCCACCGCGGGCGCGGCACCCGCCTGTGGACCCATCGCCGTGCTCAGCGCGACTGCCGCCGCGACCACTCTGGTCCTCACATCGCCTCCCCCATCCGGGAAATCCGAACGTAGGTCGCGAAAACCCGTGCGGTCTGCGGCCTTCAGCGGAGGCCGAACAGTCCAGCTGTAGTTTCGGGCCATGCCGATACTCATCTACGCGCCCGGGTCACGCGGGGACATCGCCCCTTTCACCGGCCTGGGCGTGCGTCTGCGCGAGGCCGGGTACGACGTGGCGATCGCGAGCTACGCCGAGTTCGGCGATTTCGTCCGCGAAGCCGGGCTGGAGTTCCGGAGCATCCCCGGCGACCCGCGCGGCATCGGTGCCACCCCGGAGGGCCAGCAGTGGCAGGAGGGCGGCGGCGGACCGCTCGGCACGTTGCGGATGATCAAGGCGTTCCGCTCGCACCTGGCGGAGCTGCGCGAGGGCATCATCGCCGCGGGCGCCCAGGGCGCTGATCTGCTGCTGTCCAACAGCATGGCGGTCTTCAACGCCTACCAGGTCGCGCGGGAGCTGCGCGTTCCCCTGCTCGCGACGCCGTTGCAGCCGTGGCTGCCGACCGCGGACTTCGCACCGGACATGCTGGTCCCGTTCCAGCTCGGCGCGTGGGGCAACCGGGCGGTCGGGCGGATCTCGCTGCTCATCGGCGAGCACGTGATGGGCGCGGGGCGGCTCGGCGCGCTCACCACGTCCGTCATGCGGCGCGACCTCCGCGTGGTCAACGGTTTCAGCCCGGTGGTGGTGCCCCGGCTCAGCGACTGGACCGAGGACGAGAACGGCGTCGGCTTCTGGTGGCCCGCGAGCAGGCCCGACTGGCGGCCGTCCGCCGCGTTGAGCGACTTCCTCGCCGCGGGCCCGCCACCGGTCTACATCGGTTTCGGCAGCCGCGAGTTCTCCGACCCCGCGCGGCTGAGCGACCTGGTGGCGCAGGCCGTGAAGCTCGCGGGAGTGCGTGCCGTGGTGCAGGCCGGGTGGGCCGGGCTCGACCTCAACGGCGACGACGTGCTGACCATCGGCGAAGCTCCGCACGAGTGGCTGTTCCCGCGCATGTCCGCGCTCGTGCACCACTGCGGCGCGGGCACCACTGGAGCGGGACTGCGAGCGGGCGTTCCGGCCGTCGGCGTCCCGGCGATCACCGATCAGCCGTTCTGGGCGAAGCGGCTGGAGAGCATCGGCGCGAGCCCCGGCTGGGTCCCGATCGGTGACCTGACCGCGGAGCGCCTGGCTTCACTGATCAGGGACGCTCCCCGACACACCGAGCGTGCTCGCGCGTTGGGCGAACTGGTGCGGGCCGAGGACGGGGCGGGTGAGGTCGTGCGGCGGGTCAGTCGTCTCCTCGGCTGAGCCCGGCGTCGTAGTCGCGGCGGTTCGTCTCGATCTCGCCGATGTGGTCCGCCGCCCACTCGGCCAGCTGGAGCGCGGTGCCGAGCAGCGTCCGCCCCAGTTCGGTGAGCGTGTACTCGACCTTCGGCGGCACGGTCGGGTGCACGCTCCGGCTGACCAGCCCGTCGCGTTCGAGCTGGCGGAGGGTCAGCGTCAGCATCCGCTGCGAGATCCCGGTGACCTGCCGGTGCAGCTCGCCGAAGCGCATCGTGCCGTCCCGGAGCGTGCCGATCACCAGCAGCGTCCACTTGTCGCCGATCCGCGAGAGCACCTGGAGGACCTTGCGGCAGGTCTCCTCGTCGGCGTCGCCCCTCGTGGCGAGGACCGCCCATTCGGTCATCACACACCTCCGTGTTCGTCACGCACATTCATGTGCCTTCTTGTGCGGCGATCCAATGCTTACTGATGATGCGTCTACACACAACTAGTAACTATTGGAGGATCGCGTGACCAAGACCGTCGCGGTCGTCGGGGCCGGACCGGGTGTCGGGCTCTCCACGGCGAGGCTGTTCGGCAGCAAGGGTTTCCGGGTCGCCCTGATCGCCAGGAACGCGGCGAAGCTGGCGGGCTACGTCGACGACCTGCGCGCCGAGGGCATCGACGCGCGGGCCCATCCCGCCGACATCGCCGACCACGCGCGCCTCGCCGCCGCGCTGGAGGAGATCGGCGCGGTCGACGTCCTCGTTTTCGGTCCGAACCTGATCGACATCGCCGAACTCCAGTTCCCCACCGAGCTGACCGTGGAGTCCGTCCAACGGCAGCTCGACATCTACGTCCTCGGCGCGATCACCGCCGTGCGCCAGGTGCTGCCGGGCATGCGGGAACGCGGCGAGGGGACGCTGCTGTTCAGCACCGGCGCGTCCGCCGCCCAGCCCGTCCCAATGCTGGCGAACCTGGGCATCGCCATGGCCGGGCTGCGCAACTGGGTGCACACGCTCAACGCAGAGCTCGCGCCGACTGGTATCCACGCGGGCACGCTCACCGTCTGCGTCCGCGTCGAGAAGGGCGCCGGTGAGGCGGACCCGGACGCCATCGCCGCGCGGCACTACGCCATGTACACCGACCGCGACCGGGCCGAGGAAGTCATCGGCGATCTCGCAGGACTCGCCGCCCTGGTGAAGGAACAGCTACCCGCCAGGCGGACCTGATTGGGCGTTTGCCACCGAACCGCGCATGTCCTCTCCCCGATCCCGCTAACGTCCTTGCAGTAGCAAATCGGGGAGGGGACACGGTGAACCACCAGGAGCGCGTCCAGCGGATGTTGCGGTCCTTCGAGGAACGCGTCCAGCAGATCAGCCAGGCACAGGACAAGCTGCGCGAGCTACAGGGAACTGCCCGCAGCGGCGACGGGGCGATCACCGTGACCGTCAGCCCCGCAGGTGCCGTGCTCGACCTGCGGCTCAGCCCGGACGCGATGAAGCGCTCGCACACCGCGTTGCAGCAGGACATCCTCAAGACCATCCGGCTCGCCACAGCCAATGCCGCGCAGCGGATGGACACCGAGCTGGAGCCGATCCTCGGCGAGCACCTGACCGAGGCCAAGCAGGCGATGAACGGGACCGCCGGGTGAGCGGTTACGAGGTCAAGCCGGACGCGCTGCTGGGCTACGCCGACGGCTGCGACAGCCTCGCGGGCAAGTTCGACCAGCTGGAACGCCTGCTGCTCCAGTCCAAAGTGGACGATCAGTGCTTCGGGCCGCTGGCCAAGGCCTGCGGTGCCACGACGGGGTATGAACTGATGCTGGACCTGTGCCGGGAACTGGCCAAGGGCGCGGGCGCCTACCTCCGGCACACCTCCTCCGGGCTGCACGCGACCCACGCGATCTACAACGGCACCGAATCCGGGCTCTCCCAGGGATTCTCCGCACTGGGCAAGGACGTCCAGGCGTGACGGGGCCGGGCAGCTTCGCCGAGCTGAACTCCGCGGGAAACCCGAAGAACTGGTTCGAGCAGGCGGCGGGCCGGGGCAGTTCCTGGACCGGTGCCGCCCAGGACCTCGCCGACGCCACCTCCCCGCCGGAGATCGCCGTCGCCACCGTCAGCAGCCGCGCCGAGATGCTCCAGACCATCGCCGCCCCGGGCAAGGCTCTCGCCGACAACGGGCTGGGGTTCTTGGTGTCGATGGTGATGAGCCCGTTCATCGAGATCGTGGAGTGGGCGATCGGCGACCCCGAGCAGATGCGCGCCACCGGCGAGGGCTGGGGCAAGGTCGCGGGCTGGCTCGACCAGGCCGCCGCGGCCGAACGCCGCCGCTCCGCCGCGACCGAGGCCGTGTGGGTCGGCGCCGCGGCCACCGCGTTCCGCGCCCAGATGGAGTCCTTCGCCACCGCCGTCGACGGCCTGGCCGACGACATCCGCGAGCTGAAGGACGTCCTCGACACCATCGCCGACCTGTTCGACATGCTGGTGGAGTTCGTCATCGAGACGGTGACCGAGCTGGTCATCGGCCTGATCGTGCAGTGGCTGGCTGCCATCGCCGCCGCCTGGGTCACCGCCGGGGTGAGCACCGGTGTCGCGATGAGCGCGACCTTCGCTCGCGTCGGCACCTCCGTCGCCAAGGTGAGCACCAAGGCCAACTCGATGCAGAAGAAGCTCTGTCCGCTTGTGGAGAAGATGGAGAAGCTGCTGGTGAAGCTTCGCGGCAAGGACGGGCTCCAACAGCTGCTCACAGACATGGACAAGCGGCGCACCGGCGGCTGGTTCGAGAGCAAGGCCATCGGTTACCTGGATCGACGCGCGCCAGCGGGGCGAATCTTCAGCAGGGCCGAGTACACCAGGCCGGACCCCAAGGACCCCACCCAGACGATTCCGGGATCACTCGCCTCAACCACGGAAAACCGCTTCATCAAGGGCAGCACCGGGCCAACGGCCCTGGCGGCGAACATCAGCGAGACCATCCTCAGCTCCATGGTCGGCGGCACCACCCTGGTCGGCCGGGCCGCGACGAACGCGGGCATAGCCGTGGGCACCGACGCGGCCATCGAAAAGGGCGCCGAGATCGCCTACGACAAGGCCACCGATCCGAAGAAATCCGCGGAAGAGCGCCGCGCGGACCAGGTCCGCGGGTTCGGGCTCAACGGAGGAACCGCGTGAGCGACAGGAAGCTTGCCGGAGTCCACGCGCTCCAGGAACTCTGGTGTCAGCCGGGTGAGTCCATTCTGTGCTGCTTGTGGAGTTCACTGAGCGGGATGTCGTTCGCTGTTCCGGGCCTGGCTCCCGATGGCATCTCGATGCCTTCGCTCGGCAAGCAGGCGCTGTCCGACCTCGGCGAGTTCTTCAACGGCTTCTTCGCCGACGAGAGGCCGGACTCGCTGCCCGTGCCGGGTTCCTTCGTGTTCGGGCCTTCCACCGACAGCTATGCGGTGCGGCTGGTCCTGAACCTGCGCGAGCAGCAGGCCGATACGAGCTGCTGGGTTTTCACACCGTCCAGGATCGCCGGGCTCAAGGTGGTCCGGGCGCCCGTTCCGAAGAAGGCGGAACCGCCCGTCGGCCTGGGGATCTCGATTCTCAAAGCCGTGAAGGAGACCGTGAACACCCTCACCGGGAACTATTCGTCCAGCGGCTATCTAGTGGACGAGCTGAGAACGACCGAGAGAGTCGACTCCGTCCTGGAGATTTGTCCGCACGAGGTCATCCGCGTCGGAACGACGACGGAACGATTCCCGTCCTCTTACTCCCAGCGCGAGGCGACATACGTCCGGATCGGTTTCGCCGACGGCTCCGGACTGGCTTTCAACACCGCGCTGGGCATCCAGGAGAAAGTGTTGCGCTGAGCGAGTCCGGCGCTCGTCGGGCAGGCTGTGCGCATGGGCAAGCTGATCCGGCTCGACGATCGCTGGGTGCTGCCGTACCGCGGCATGGAGGTCACCCAGATCCGCGTCGACCACACGCTCACGTTCGTGCTCTCCGGCGACGCGGTGATCGTGGTCGAGGGTGAGGCCGAGCTGTCCACGCCGGACGGCCCGGTCCGGCTGCGGCCCGAGCGGCAGAAGGTCGCCGAGGCGCTCGCCCTGGTCGGGACGAAGCTGACCTGGGAGATCATCTTCAAGAACGGCGTGCTGCACCTGGGCTTCGACAACGGCTACCACCTCACTGTCGAGCCGGATGCGCGGCACGAGGCGTGGTCGGCGACGGGGCCCGGGAAACTGCGCGTGGTGTGCACCCCGGGCGGCGAGATCACGACGTGGGGCCTGACCTGAGCGGCAGCGTGACGCGGAACGTGACGCCCTCCCCGGGCTCCGACCGGACGGACACCGAGCCACCGTGCGCGGCCACCACGGCGTCCACAATGGACAGTCCGAGCCCGGCCCCGCCGTGGTCCGCGGCACGCGCCGCCTCTCCCCGGTAGAACCGTTCGAACACGTGCTCCACGTCCAGCCCGGGACCGTTGTCGGCGACGTCGACGATCGCCCGCTCCCCCTCGGCCGACACCCGAACGATCACCAGGCTCTCCGGTGGCGTGTGCCGAATCGCGTTCCCCACAAGGTTTCCGAGCACCTGACGCAGTCGCGCGGCATCACCGGTCACCGTCACCGGCTCGTCGTACTCGACCTCGAACCGATGGCCGGACCGCACGGTGAGCGCGTCCGCCACGGCATCGGCGGCCAGCTCGGTCAGCTCGACCGGCTCGCGGTCGAGCGGCCTGCCCTGGTCCAGCCGAGCCAGCAGCAGCAGTTCGTCGACGAGCGAGCCCATCCGCTCGGACTCCGACTCGATCCGCCCCATCGCCATCGCCAGATCGTCCGGCCGCGCGGCGGCTCCGCGCCGGAAAAGCTCGGCATAGCCGCGAATCGTGGCGATCGGCGTCCGCAGTTCGTGCGAGGCGTCGGCGACGAACCTGCGCAGCCGCTCCTCGGACTCCTCGCGTTGCCGGAATGCCGCCTCGATCTGCCCGAGCATGGCGTTGAGCGCCGATCCGAGCTTGCCGACCTCGGTGTCCGTGTCCGTGCCCGCGCCCTCGATTCGCCGCGCCAGGTCCCCGTCGCCAATCGCAGCGGCGGTCTCGGAGATGTCGTCCAGTGGTTCCAGGCCGCGCCGCACAAACCGCAACGACAACAGCGCGACCACGACGAGCGCCACAGCGATGGAGACGATCGCGACATTCGTCACCCGCCCCATCAACTCGTCAGTGGCCGCGGTCCGCATTGCAGCAACGACAATCGGGCCCTCTTCGGTCACCGGCGACGTCCACACGAGCCAACCCGGCACCTTGAGAAACCGCTCGCTCGCCTCAAGCCGTTCAGGAAGTGTTGGTACAGAGCCAAAAGACGACGTGCCCAGCACTCGGCCGTCGAGCTGGCGAACTTGGAAGAACGACGGAATCCGGCCCTCCGCCGCAGACGCCTGCCACAGCCTTCCCGCCGTTCCGGTTGGTTCCAAGACAGATCCCCGCGTCAGCACCTCGTTGCGGAAGTCCTTTCCCATAGCCGAAAGCACGTCGTCGTTGGCGTCGCCGCTCCAGTCCTGCAAGGCACCGAAAATCGCGCCGACCGATGCGAAGAGGCACACGACCAGCATGCCCAGCACGGTCAGGACAAGGCGTTTCCGCAGCGACATCAGGAGCCTTCGGGCAGTCGGATCACATAGCCGATCCGGGGAATGGTGTGGATGATTCGCGGCTCCCGCGCATCGACCTTGCGGCGCAGGTACGAGATGTAGGTCTGCACGACTCCGGCGTCACCGTTGAAGTCGTACTCCCACACGTGGTCCAGGATCTGCCGCTTGGACAACACCTTTCCCGCGTTCGCCACGAGATAGCGGAGCAGCTTGAACTCGGTCGGCGTCAGGTCGACCGGAGCGCCGTGCCGCCGCACGGTGTGCGCGTCCTCGTCGATTTCCAGGTCCGCGAAGGAAAGCACTCCGGACGCGGGCGGCTCCAACCTGCCGCGCCGCAACACCGTTCGAACCCGGACCACGAGCTCTTCCAGGCTGAATGGCTTGGTGACGTAGTCGTCGCCGCCGACCGTCAATCCCGTGATCTTGTCCTCGGTGGCATCGCGAGCGGTGAGGAACACAACCGGCATGCCGTGCCCCATCCCCCGCAGTCGCCGGCACACGTCAATGCCGGAACCGTCCGGCAACATCACGTCCAGCACGATCAGCTGTGGCGCGAAGTCCGTTGCCTTCGCCATTGCCTCACACGCCGTACCGGCGATGGCGGTGTCGAAGCCCTCGTAGCGCAAAGCGGTTGCCACCAGTTCGGCGAGATACCGCTCGTCATCGACGACGAGGACGCGGATCGGCTGCTGCTTCACGCGCTCAGTGTCCGGCAGAACTCCCGCGAGCAACGAGCGGAGCACCGGATTCACAGAGAACTCCCATAACGGTCGCAGAGCGGCTGAAGACCGGGCTGGTGGCCTTGAAAGCATGGAAACCCTGTCGAGGTGGGTGCTCGCCCGCAGACGTCTGGTCGGCCTGTTGACGCTGGTCCTGCTCCTGACGGGCGGTGGAGCGCTCGCGCTACTGCTCCCGAAGGTCTCGGAGAACAACGCCTATCCGGGGCTCCCCGGTTATGAGGCGAACCAGCGAATTGCCGCTGCCTACGGCACCGGCGGCTACGAAAGACCATTCGTTCCGGTGGTGACCGGGGCGCCCGTGGACCAGCCTGGCGTTCGCGAATCGCTCGACCGAGCATTCGCGGCCGTCGCCGACAAGACCAAGGCGCGAGTCGTCTCCTACGGCGGCACCGGCGATCGGAGCTTTGTCGGCAAGGACGGCTCCACGAGCTTCGGCCTGGTTTTCGGCGGCCCCGTCGAACAGGGCGGGCTACCGGGCAGCGCTCTTGGCGAAGGCGCGGGCCTGGAGCATTTCATCGCCGAGGCGATGCGCCCGCACCTGCCGCCCGGCGCCAAGGTCGCGGTGACCGGCCTGGACGCGCTGGCGACCGGCTCGGACGCGGGCGGACTGAATGTCCCGATCAAGCTCTTGATCACCATCGGCGCCGCGATCACCGTGCTGACCTGGGTGTTCCGCTCCGCGCTCGCCTTTGTGCCGCTGCTGACCGCCGTCGTGGCCGTCCCCGTGTCGTTTCTCGGGCTGCTCGCCGCGAGCGCGTTCATCGACGTCCACGAGACCACGCTGATCATGCTCCCGCTGTTCGGCGTGGGCATCGGCATCGACTACGCGCTGATCCTGGTGAGCAGGTGGCGCGAGGAACGAGCGCGCGGCGCCGATCCCGAGGAGGCCGTGCACCGCGCCATGGCAACGGCGGGCCACGCCGTCGTGTTCAGCAGCGCGGCCGTCGCGATCGGCCTGGCGACCATGGTCGTGCTGCCCATTCCGCTCCTCCGGAGCCTCGGCGTCGGCGGCACGATGGTGACCGCCGCGAGCGCGCTCGTGTCGCTCACGCTGCTGCCGCTTCTCCTTGTCAGAGCAGGGAAAAAGCCAACCGCCGAGCGTGCTCCACGTGGTTGGGAAGCCTGGGCCCGCTTTGTCGTGCGCTTCCGCCACCTGACCGCTCTCGTGGCGTCCGCGGTGCTCATCGCGCTGTGCCTGGTCGCGCTGAACCTCAACCTGCGCGTCCCCGTCACCGAGAACCTCGCGCGGTCAGGCGATGGTCATGCCGCCCTCACCGCGCTCCGGGCCGCCGATGTGCCGTCCGGCGTTCTCACCGCATTCGACGTGTTCGTGCCGTCCGGCACCGATTCCCAGCGCGTCGCGGCCACCCTCGCCGACCTCCCCGGCGTCCACTCCACCACGCGGAGTCCACGGTGGACACAACTCGTCACTGTTCTTCCCGTGGACGAAGGCGGTTCAACCGCGGGTGAGCAGACCATTCGCCGCGTCATCGACGCCGTGCCCGATGGAGTCCTCGTCGGCGGGAACGTGACGCAGCAGATGGACTACGTGAGGACCACCTACACGGCCTTCCCCTGGATGCTCGCGATCCTGGCCCTGATCACGTACCTCATGCTGGCCCGCGCCTTCCGCTCATTGTTGTTGCCGCTCAAGGCAATCCTGCTCAACCTGCTGTCGCTCGGCGCGGTGCTCGGCGCGATGGTCCTGCTGTGGCAGTGGGGTTGGGGCACCGAGGCGCTGCTCGGCATCCAGCCTGACGGCGCCATCGGCACCTTCGTCCCCGTCACGATCTTCGCGTTCCTCTACGGGCTGTCCATGGACTACGAGGTCTTCATCATCGCCAGGATGCGCGAGGAGTACGACCGCACCGGCGACACGCGGGAGGCCGTCGTCCGGGGCATCGGCAGGACCGGCCGCCTGGTGACCTGCGCGGCGCTCATCCTGTTCTTCTCCTTCGCCTCCATGGCAACCGGCGGCGAACTCGACGTCGCGATCTTCGCGTCCGGCGTCTCGCTGGGCATCATCCTCGACGCGACCGTGATCCGTTCCGTCCTGCTGCCCGCGACCGTCGCCATGCTCGGCAGGTGGAACTGGTGGTTCCCCACCTGGGCCGCCCGCCTACTGCGCACGCAGTGATCAATTGCTCCTTTTGCCACTGCCGCAACAAGAAATCGGATGCCAGCGCATTTCAGGCATAAGCCCACTCAGTGGTTCCACGAACCGTCTCCCCCCTCTGCCCGAGTCAAGTAGACATAGCCGAGGGGGTGACGGTGAGGAATCAGACACAGTTGGCCAGTCCCTGCGCGCGGCCCGTGCCGCGCCAACGGCGGAACAGCTCTACGCTGAGCGGCATGGGACGTTGGGGCGACGACGAGAAGGCCGCACTCGTCGCACTCCTCCGAACGCGCCCGGCGGGAATGTCGTGGCCGGAGATCACCGCCGAGGTCGCGGACGCCGGGAGTGCGCTCAAGATCTGGGAAGCGCACCTCGAACCGTCGCTGTTCACCGCGCCGGACGAGGACCTCCGCTCCGCCCGCGCCGATGTCGAATCGTGGAATGAGGAAGATTTCGAATTCCTCACCTTCTACGACGACCACTACCCGGCTCAGCTACGCGAAGTGCACCAAATGCCCCCCGTGCTGTTCACCCGGGGGAATCTGGTCGCGGACGACAAAGCGGTGTCCGTCGTCGGGCCCCGGCACGCCTCGAACGAGGCGCTCGCGAACGCGGCCGCCATCTCCACCGGCCTGGCGAGGACTGGCCTCACCGTTCTCTCCGGCCTGGCCGAGGGAGTCGACACCACGGCGCACGTCTCCGCACTCGCCTGTGGCGGACGAACCGTGGCGATCATCGGCACCGGAATCCAGAAGAGCTATCCAGCCGCCAACCGCGCGCTCCAGGAGAAGATCTCCCAGGCGGGTCTCGTCATCTCCCAGTTCTGGCCGGACGCCCCGCCGAGCAAGCAGAGCTTTCCCATGCGGAACGCCACCATGAGCGCGTACGGCCGGGCCACGATCGTCGTCGAGGCCAGCGAGAAGAGCGGCACGCGCATCCAGGCCCGCGTGGCGGTTGCTCATGGCAGGCCCGTCATCCTGATGGACTCCGTGGCACGCGGGACGGAATGGGGAAACGCTCTCGTCGGTGAGCCCGGTGTCTTCACGGCGCGCACGCCGGACGAGGCCGTAGAACGCGCCGAAGACCTGGCCAACAGGCTGGGTGACATCTCCCACCTGCTCGACGCGGCCGACGATCTATGACCAGCAGTTCCCTTCAGGAGTTTCGCACTCAACTGATAACTCGAGTCGGCGGCTTCTTCTGCAACACGATGCGCGTCCCGAAGAAGACTTGCCTGACATGCACCGGGCCGTCCTAGACCTCGCTGTGTGGGAGATGCTCCAGCCACCGCGCAGAGTTCGAGAACCGCCTGGCAACGACGGTTCTCACCCTTGCATACGCGCGAGGAAGGGCCCGCGGAAGCACGCACCAGTCCGCCCACGTACTGCGCGCCTATAAGGAGGAAAACCCCGCGCCTCAGTGCGTCAGCGACTTGGCCATGATGGTCGCGGGGGCAACTAAGATCCACAGCAGATGCATCACCAAGAGCGTTGGCTCTCCGTGGGATGCGATCACTTTTGTTCCGTCGAAGAGATACCCCGGATACCCGAAAGCGACTCATCCCGTCGTGGACCTCGCTCTCAACGTGAAGGGAGCAGAGATCCCAGAGAACAGGGTTCGCCTGGAACCGGGACAACGGATCGATGACGAAGATCGGGTCGTGCGAGCGGACAGGTTCGCCGTATCCCGCGATCATCGGGAACGAGTTCGGGGACGGCACATCCTGTTGCTCGACGACACCTGGGTCAGCGGGGCGAAGATCCAGTCCGCTGCCGTGACCTTGCGCGACGCGGGCGCTTCGCGGGTCACCGCACTCTGCGTGGCGCGCTGGTGCCGTGTCGACTGGGACGATCACAAGGCGCTGCTCGACAGCTGCACCGACCCGTACGACCCGTTCATCTGCCCCGTTTCCGGGAAGAACTGCGTCGAGGGCTGACCGAGTCACAGTGCGGGCGAGACGGACTCGATGTTGGCGATGGTGAACTCGCGTTCGGCGTCTCGCAGGTAGCACCAGGATTCGAGCCACCTGTCGTAGATGTTCTCCGGCTGGATGTCCCGGATGGTGCGCGTGCCGTTCTTGTCGCGGTAGACGATGCGCACGTCACCGCCGTTCTCCAGGGCATCGGCGAGCAGCGCCAGCTCGGCGTCGTCGAGGTTGCGGTTGTACTGCGCCAACACTTCGAGTGTGTCGGTAGTCGCTGCTGACATCACGGGCTCGCCGACCGGATCGGCCGCGAGCCTTTCCACGAGTTCGACCGGGGTGAGCCGGGCTCGGGCCGATCCGCTCGACACCTGGCTCGCCTGGTGTTCGCGCCGGGATTCGACGATCACGGTGCCGGTCTCGTCCTCCGCGACCGGAGCGAGCCCCGCCGCGCGCAGTCCGGCGAGGACGTCACCGGGTTCGGCGGAGCTGGAGGCGACGGTGGGGGCGAGCCGACCGAGGCGCAGCGCACGAAGTGACCGGGTGTGCAGGATCTCGGTGATCGTCGCCTCGTCGGCAACCACGCAGCAACGCGTGCCCCGCACCCGAACGTGCCCATGCCGCCGCGCGACATCGGTGATCAAGTACTCCAGCGGCTGCGGCAGTTCACGCTCGGAGATCGCTCTCAGCTCGCCCAGCAGCTCATCCGAATCCCATCCGGCGTCGAAGGCGGCGCGAACGCTCGCCGGGGAGAACCGCCACACCCCGGCCGCCCCACGCGCTTCGCTCACGGCGGCGGCCGTCAGCAGCCTGGACAAGGCCAGGCTGGGTTCACCGGCGACGACGGCGGTGAGGTCCGACTGGAGGATCACGCTGCACGCAACCTCGGGAAGCATTGGGGCACAACGGCTAGCCAGCTCCTCCACCGCGTCGGGAACGGCCAGCAGGTGCTCGCCGAGCTGGGTCAGCGTGTCGGCGGCGATCACACCCAACAGCTCCGCTTCCCTGAGTGCGGCGGCGACCTTGTCCGCACGTTGGCCGTCCTCGTAGCCGTGCAGCGGACAGAACCAGTCGATCTCGCGACCGGCAGCGCTCATCGACTCACCGGACCGCGCCGCGGACAACAGGGCGCGCCGCATCATCCCTGCCCTCGACCGCACCGGCAGTGGCGGTGGGACTTCCTTGTCTCCCTTGATTTCTTCCCGGTTGCTCGGCGCGTGCTCCAGCGCAAGCCACGCGCTTGCCACAGTCGCCCAGCGCATGCCCGGCCCTGCAGCTCGCCAAGCCGGGTACGCCGGTGTCGGCGCGTATCCCGACCCGGTCACGCCCAGCAGACCCGCCGCATGGGCCACGTCGATCCACACCGCCAGGACGCTTTCGGGGATCGAGAGCCGACCGGCCAGCCTGGTCCGTTCGCGAGCACCGATCCCGCCCTTCTTCAGTGCGACGAGCGGCTTCGAACCGGCATCGTCGAGCAGGGTGGTGATCCCGAGCAGTGCCTCCTGCGCGGCAGCCTGAGCGCTCGTGCGGATCACTGCCTCGTCAGCACCGGCGGCAGGAACCTCCGGCCGCCCCGTCAGCAGGAACTCCCGCTCGGCCAACCACGCGGCGACCGCGATCTCGTGCGGCAGCTCCGGATTGCCGTTGAGCGGCAACACGAGCCCGTACGCGACCAACAGCGCGGTCGGACCGTTGTCCGCGCGCAGATGGCCGAAGTAGCCGTGTCGGCTGCGAAGGATCTCGTGGAGCCGCCTCCTGGCCGATTTCGGCAGAGCCGCCACCACCTCGGCCATCGCGCGCGCGTCCGCCATCAACTCCGACAGGCGGGCGATCAGCTCCGGCTTGCGCAGGCCGTCGACGTCACCGCCCAGCGCGGCAACCGCCACACGCAGATCGTCGGCGAGGACCGTCTTCGCGATCTGGGCGACGGGCCGCCTCCCACCCAGCGACTCCGACCAGTGGGCTCGCAACGACTCCGGCAGGAACAGCGTCCCCGAGCTGATCCAGGCCAACCCCCGAGACACCAGCTCGGCGGCCGCGCTCTGCACCGCCGCTTCCGACGCGCCGAGCAGCCGCGCCACCTTCGGCACTGTCGCCGACGCGTCCAGCGCGGCGATGGCCTGGCCCACGACGACCGCGTCCCTGTCCACCTCGCGCAACGCGGCTGCCAGCGAAGCAGCCCCGCTCAGCCGTTGGGCGAGCCCCGCGAACCCCCGCGGCACCGGCTCGACCAGCACATCCGGCCGCCGCAGGAGCAGGGCCGTCAACGACGCCTCGTCCAGCTCGGACAGGTACTCGGCGAACGTCCCGGTTTCCATGCCCACGCATTGTGCCCCGGCCTCGAACAACACCTGCCCGCATCCCAGTAGCCTGCCGCTGTACAGAACCCGACTCCCCGGAGGAGGTGGCGGTGGCGCGACACGGATATCGCGAGATCGCGGACGAGATCCGGAGCCTTATCGACTCCGGCGCCCTCCCGCCGGGCAGCAAGGTCCTCGGCGAGAACGAGATCATGGCCCAGTACGGCGTCGAGCAGCCCACGGCCCGCCGAGCCCTGGACGTCCTGAAGAACGAAGGACTCATCGTTGCCCGGCGCGGTTCCGGTACCTACGTCCGCGAGTTCCGTCCCATCCGTCGCGTCTCACCTGACCGACTCAACAAGACGGTTTGGGGTTCAGACCGCTCCATCTGGAGCGCCACCGACAACCGTCGCCTCAGCGTCACGGATGTGCGTGTCTCCAAGGAATCCGCGCCGCCCCACATCGCACATGTTCTTGCTCTGACTCCTGAAGAGCAGGTCATCGTCCGGAGACGGCGGTACGTGGTCGAAGAACAGTCCATCCAGCTAGCCACGACCTACTACCCGGCCGCGCTCGTCAAGGACTCTGCGATCGCCGAAGCTGACACAGGGGTCGGTGGCGCCTACGCCCGCCTGAAAGATCTCGGTCACGAACCCGTGCACTTCCGCGAGGAGCTACGCACGAGGATGCCTCGCGCGGACGAGGTGAAGGCCCTCCAACTCGTGCAGGGCACGCCGGTCATCGAGATCATGCGCACCGCGTACACGGAGGCCAACGTTCCGGTGGAGCTGAACGAGATGGTCCTCGACTCCAGCTCCTACGTGTTGGAGTACAAGTTCTCCGCTCACTCGAACTGATCATCTGTACAGAACCTCCTTGACTCCGCGAGCCCGCACTCCGCTAATGGAACTCAGGTTCTGTACAGAGGAGGCGGCATGCGCGTAACCACCTGGTCGCAAGCAATGGGAGTCCGCACCCTGCGAGACGCGCACGAGGCTGTCCGGCAGCTCCGCCCCGCCCCGGACGCGCCGCTCCGCGACTGGCGCGACTTCCACGAGCGCAGCGCTGCGGTCTACACCCAGGTCGCCGATGTCGACCGCGGGCACCACCACGAAGCGCTTTACTGGGTCAACCGCGACACCGAGCGCGCCCACGATTTCGCACAGCTGATCGACCGCGCGATTCGGGGCCCTAGATAGCGGCCAGCTCCCGCCGCATATTGCTGCGCGCAGCGGAATCCCACCGGCGCCGCGCATCAGCGGTCCGGTAGATGACCTCCCGGTCGACGAGCCCGCGCAGGACAGCACTGCGGCCGACGCGCCAATGTTCGTCAGGAACGTGCGCGTACTCCGCTCGGACTGCCCGCACGTACGCGTCGTACTGCTCCTCCGATGCGCCGAGGATGGCCAAGTCCGCGTCGAGCAAGATGTCCGCCAGCAGATCCCCATCGGACTCATGGGTGATCGTCGCGAGAACGAGCTTCTCCACGCGCGCCACGACTTGTTCGTGCACCGAGGCGTCCAAGAGGTGACTCCGAGCCCATGCGGCGCTCGCCCGCTCATCCTCGCCGGGCCGACCGTTGTAGACGACGTCGTGAGCACACACGGCGAGGGTCAGCACATCGCGATCCACATCCACGAGCGAGGCACCCAGCAACCCCACGTCGACGAGCACCGCCCGAATGTGCTTTTCCGTGTGATAGCTCCGATGCGTTTCGCCATACCGCACAACCAGTTCATCCGCTGCGCCCGCAGCTTTCCGGCCGTCACCCCCACACCCCAGGACGGCCCGAACCCAAGCCCCGCCCACCTCAGACAAGCACACACCTCCTGCCCGGCAGCAAACCTGACCCCACAGCCATGCTGGTCAAAACCCAACCGCACAACGCTGGTTCAGCAGGAGCACGCACCGTAGGGGGTGTGGGGGACTCGGTCCCCCAAACGACGATGGCCGACCCGGCGAGGCGCCAACGGCGCCGAGCAGGGTCGGCCAGAGGCCGTGGGCCGCGTGGGACTCGAACCCACAACCCGCGGATTAAAAGTCCGCTGCTCTGCCAATTGAGCTAGCGGCCCGTCGACAAGGCTAGCCGACGATCGCGGGCGACGGGCCCGAACCGGGCAGCGTGGCGGCAACGAACTCGATCACCGCTGGTGGGGCGGCCTCAGCGGGCCGCCCCGGGTGCGGGGGATCAGCCCTTGGCGAGGGCGGAGAGGGCCTTCCACTTGTCGTACGGGGCGCCCCAGATGTCGCTGCCGGTGGTCGGGATGTCGATCTTGGCGCCGGTCACCTCGATCGGGTCGCCGATGAGGGTGGCGTCGTGGAACTCCTTGGCCCGCGCGGAGGTCAGGTTGATGCAGCCGTGCGAGACGTTGGCCTTGCCGTGCGAGCCCCTGGTGCTGTCGTTGGCGTGGATGAACTCGCCGTTCCAGGACATCCGGACCGCCCACGGCGCCGGGTAGTTCTCGTACTCGTAGGCGAGGTTGGTCATCAGCTTGAGGCGGTGCTTCTCCATCGCCCAGTACTTGCCGTTGCGGGTGACGAGCTTGCGGTCGTGCTCCTTGCCGAGGCTGGCCGGGTAGTCAGCGACCTGCTGGCCGTTCTCGGTGACGATCACGTGGTGGCTGCGGTTGTCGGCGACGGTGATCCGCGCGCGGCCGATGCTGAAGTTCTTGGTGATGCTCTCCTTGCCGAAGGAGGTGCCGCCGAAGGAGACGCCGTAGAGCTTCGCGTTCAGGGTGACCTTGGTGTTCGGCTTCCAGTACTCGGCGGGGCGCCAGTAGACCTGGTCGTTGTGGGTCCACGCCCAGGAGCCCTCGGTGGCGGGTTCGGTGGTGACCTTGAGGGCCCGCTCCACCGCCGCCTTGTCCTTCACGTCCTGCCCGAAGACCAGCCCGATCGGCATGGCGATGCCGTAGGTCTGCCCCTCCACCACGTTCGGCGTGATGTTGATCATACGGCCCTGCTTGGCGGTGGTGAACGAGCCCGCCAGCACCGCGGGCTTGCCGTCCGTGCCGAGCGCACTGCCGGACCAGGTGTAGGTCTTGCTGAAGCCCAGGTCCTCCCCGGGAACCCAGGACTTCTTGTCGTCGGACAGCTTGCCCGCGACCGCCTTGCCGTCGTTGTTGGTCAGCTTGACCTCGGTCAGCGTGCCGTCGGTGACGCCGACCTTGACCTCCTGGCCGGGCGGCACGTCCTTCGCGCCGTCGGCAGGCGCGATCGCGACCTTCGCGGGCAGCTTGGGCGCCTCGGCGGCCTCAGCCGCGCGGCCCGGCCCCGAACTCCCCCCACCGGTGCACGCGCTGAGCACCGGCGTCATCACGAGCGCCGCGCACCCCAGCGCGACCAGCGCCCACTGACGCCGCGAACGGCCCTTGTCCCCCACCATCGTGTCCCTTTCCACAAACCCATGAACGCACTCACCTTGACGCCCCAGCCGGGTGGTGCGTTGACGTCGATCTTTATGAGCTGCGTCACACTTCAGTGCCACGTGGTTGCGTTCGTGGCATGAAGCAATCCCGATGATCACTCGGGTTCACCCGATTTGCCTGCTAGAACCCACTGATGGGTCCACAATGGACACTCTCCGGAGGCACTGCCGGGCCTCGGGTCACGATTTGGCGCACCGAAAACGTCAACATCTCGGCCCGGATCGTCAGGACCGCGTATGGGGCCTCGCCGACGGCGCTCGGCAGGAGTGTCGTGGAGTCGACGGACGCCCCCACTCCACGGAGCCCACGGTGACCCTGGCTGAGCTGATCCCTTCTTTACGCACCTCGATAGACCGGCTGCCCGCCCCGGAAATCTGGCCGTGCACCACGCGCCTCACCCCCACCGGCGACCTGTCCGTCGGCGGGGTCGCGCTCGCCGGGCTGGCCGGACGCTTCGGCACCCCGACCTACGTCGTCGACGAGGCGCAGGTCCGGGCGAACTGCCGCGCCTACCGCCGCGCCCTGCCCGACGTGGAGATCGCCTACGCGGGCAAGGCGTTCCTGACCCGCGCGATGGTCGGCTGGATCGCCGAGGAGGGCCTGTCGCTGGACGTCTGCTCCGCGGGCGAGCTGGCGGTGGCCATGGCGGCGGGCTTCCCCGCCGAGCGGGTCATCCTGCACGGCAACGTGAAGTCCCCGGACGACCTCAAGGCCGCGATGCAGGCCGGGGTCGGGCGCGTTGTGGTCGACTCGCTCGACGAGATCGGCCAGCTCGGCGCGCTCGCGACCGCGCAACCGGTGCTGATCCGGGTCACGCCCGGCGTGGACGGGCACACGCACGCCGCGATCGCCACCGGGGTCGAGGACCAGAAGTTCGGGTTCTCGCTGGCCAGCGGGGCCGCTGAGGAGGCGGTGCGCCGCGTCCTCGTGGAGCCGGGCCTGCGCCTGGTCGGCCTGCACTGCCACATCGGCTCACAGGTCGGCCGGGTCGCCGACTTCGAACTGGCCGCGCGCAGGATGGTCGGCCTGCTGGACCGCGTCCGGGGCGAGCACGGAATCGCCTTGCCGCAGCTGAACCTCGGCGGCGGGCACGTGGTCCCCTACCTCGCGGGCGAGCCGGACTTCGATCTCTCCGGGTTCGCGGATCGGGTTCGCGGCGCGGTGAACTACGAGTGCGCTCGGCGCGGACTGCCCGCGCCGCGGCTGACCGTCGAGCCGGGTCGTTCGCTCGTCGCGCGCGCCGGAATCACGCTCTACCGCGTCGTGACCGTGAAGCACGGGACCAGCCGCACGTTCGTCGCGGTCGACGGCGGCATGAGCGACAACGCGCGCCCGGCGCTCTACGGCGCGAAGTACGCGGTGCGCCTCGTCGGACGCGGCAGCCAGGTGCCGGACGCGCCCGTGACCGTCGTCGGCAGGCACTGCGAGGCGGGCGACGTCATCGCCGAGAACGTGCCGCTACCAGGTGACATCCACGCCGGAGACCTGTTGGCCGTGCCGTGCACCGGCGCGTACCACCACTCGCTCGCCTCGAACTACAACATGGTCGGCCGCCCGCCCGTGGTCGCCGTGCGCGACGGGGCTCCGCGACTGCTCGTGCGCGGCGAGACCGCTCAGGACCTGCTCGCGCGGGACGTCGGCGTGTGAACCGCGGGGGCCTTGCGAACGCGCTCGTGCCAGCTCAGCAAGGTCACCGCGCCGACGATCACCGCGAAACCGATCCACTGCGTGACCGTCAGGGACGTGCCGAGCAGCCCCACACCGATCAGCGCCGCGGTCGCGGGGAAGGCCAGCTCCGCCAGCGTCGCCCTGGAGGCGGGAGTCGTCTGGAGCCCGAGGTAGTACAGCCGCAACGCGAGCAGACCCGGGATCACCGCCAGCAACACCAGGCCGAGCGCGTTGTCCGCGCCGACGAGGACGGGTGCGCCCTGCACGCCGACCACCACTGCCGAGGCGGGGAGCCCGATCGCGAACCGCAGCGTCGTCACGTGCATGGGCGACATCTCCGTGCTGACCAGCCTGCCGAGCACCGTGCCGCCCGCCCACAACGCCGCCGCACCCAGCGCGAGCAGCGCGGACGACAGCGCGGCCACCCGGAACTGCGCCGGATCGGGGAAGCTCAGCAGCCAGGCGCCGAGCAGCGCCGGGACGGCGAAGGCCGCGTAGGTCCACCGAACCCGCTCACCCAGGAAGAAGAACGCCGCCAGCACCGCGAACACCGGCTGGAGCTTCTGCAGGACGAGCGGTGTCACCGGGTCGCCGAGCTTGAACGCGGCGGTGAACATCGCCGTGGCCACGGCCGAAGCCCCGACCCCGATCGCCACGAGCGCGGCCTTCTGCCTGGCCGTGCTCGCCGCGAACGCCCGCAGCGCCGCGGGCAGCCACGGCAACAGGAGCAGCACGACGATCAGGTGCTCCCAGAACACGACCGTCGCCGGGGGCAACGCGTCGGCGAGCGGTTTGCGCAGCAGTCCGTCAGTGCCCCACAGCGCCGCTGCACAGGCCACTAACCAGGTGCGATCACGCACCGCTCACCTCCGGGGTCGGGTTCCTCCCGTGCACAACCATCGGGTGAGGCACCGGCATTCCCATCGTCCACTGTGGACTGCGTAGCAAATCGGCGCTGGACCGCGCCGACACAGGGTGGCGCGCAGCCCGGCAAAACGCCTTCACTATCGTCCGCACTCGTGGAGATGTACGCGGCGGTCGTCGATCGCGAGGTGTCTGCCGAGGACGCTCCGAAACTCGCTGACGAGGTTCGGGGCTGGCTGCTGATGCGCCAGGTGATCATCGGGGAGCAGTTCGAGATCTTCGAGGGCGACCCGCTGTGGGCCTACCGACCGGGCTCGAACGTCAAGCGGCTGCTCGGCCCGAGCCCGGACATGCTGCGCGGCGTGCGGATCGTCACCGGCCGCACCGCCTTCTCCTCCACCGCGGGTCACTTCCTGTTCTGCCCGGTCTGCCGCTACACCTTCGAGCCGGACTCCGAGGACGCGACCGACGCGCTGGCCGAGTGGCAGGCCGGTGGCAACGCGGGCCCGGTGAGCTGCCCGGACTGCTACCTCACGCAGCCGATCACCGAGTGGGACAGCGACTGGGCCTACGGCAACCTCGGCATCGAGTTCCACGGCTGGCCGGACCTGCCGTACTTCTTCGTCAGGGAGCTGACCAGGCTGCTCGCCCACGAGACGGCGGTCGCCTGCGGCGTCGCCCGCTGAGCGGTCAGGTCCGCTTCCTGCGCGGCGGCGCCGACCGCACCAGCCGGAGGACGGCGAGGGCCCGGTCGCCGCGCTTGCCCGGCGCGAGCACCGCGACCAGCCCCGCCATCAGGAACACCAGCGCGGACGGGCCGTAGCGGAGCACCAGCGCCACCGTCACGATCGGCACCGGCGCGCTGAGCAGCACGTGGACAGCTGTTGACATGGGGCGTTCTCCCTCGGAGGACGAGGAGAAGCGCCCGTCGCGTACGACACGCGCCCTCCTTCGTCGTGCTGAAGAAGGAACGCCTGCACCTCCACGGCCAGCCGACCCCCGCATCAGCCACCGAGTCAGGGACAGACGACCTCGGACCACCCCAGCCTGCCAGCGGGACACCGGCCGCGGCCATCCGCCGTCCGGAGCACGGCGGTTACCCTGACCTGGTGGCATCCGCAGCGCCCTCCCTGAAGATCGGCCAGTACCTGGTCGATCCCGCCGTCGTGCTCGCCCCCATGGCGGGCATCACGAACGTGGCGTTCCGGCAGCTCTGCCGCGAGTT
Organism: Allokutzneria sp. A3M-2-11 16; assembly: GCF_024213555.1. Classification (GTDB taxonomy): domain Bacteria; phylum Actinomycetota; class Actinomycetes; order Mycobacteriales; family Pseudonocardiaceae; genus Allokutzneria. The sequence continues at coordinate 1,517,462 of NZ_JANAVO010000001.1, forward strand.
CGGCAGCCCCACCTCGCTCTACGTCTGCGAGATGATCACCGCGCGGGCCATCGTCGAGCGCGATGCCAAGACCATGCGCATGATCGCCTTCGGCGAGGGCGAGCACCCGCGCTCCATGCAGCTCTACGGCGTCGACCCGGCCAACGTGGCCGAGGCGACCAGGATCGTGGTGGGCGAGGGCCTCGCCGACCACGTCGACATGAACTTCGGCTGCCCGGTGCCCAAGGTCACCAGGAACGGCGGTGGCGCCGCGTTGCCGTACAAGCGGCGGCTGTTCGGCGAGATCGTCGCCGCGGCGGTCAAGGCGGCGGAGCCCGCGGACGTGCCCGTGACGGTGAAGTTCCGCATCGGCATCAACGACGAGCACATCACCTACCTCGACGCCGGGCGGATCGCCGAGGCCGAGGGGGCGAGGGCGGTCGCGCTGCACGCCCGCACCGCGGCGCAGCGGTACTCCGGCGAGGCCGACTGGACGGCGATCGCCCGGCTCAAGGAGGCGGTGAAGACCGTTCCGGTGCTGGGCAACGGCGACATCTTCTCCGCTCAGGACGCGTTGCGGATGATGGCCGAGACCGGCTGCGACGGCGTCGTCGTCGGCCGGGGCTGCCTCGGCAGGCCGTGGCTGTTCGCCGAGCTCCAGGCGGCGTTCCGCGGTGAGCCGATCCCGGCGGGGCCGTCCCTGGGCAAGGTCGGCGAGATCCTGCACCGGCACGCGCTGCTGCTGGTCGACCACCTCGGCGCCGACACCGGTGTGCGGGACCTGCGCAAGCACATGTCCTGGTACCTCAAGGGCTTCCCGATCGGCTCCGACCTGCGCCGCCAGTTCAGCCTGGTGAGCACGGTCGCCGAACTGGAGGACCTGATCGCCCGGCTGGACCACGCCGCCCCGTTCCCCGAGGACGCCGAAGGGCCGCGCGGACGCCAGGGCTCGCCGGGCAAGGTCGCGCTGCCGGAGGGCTGGCTCAACGACCCCGAGGACACCGCGATCCCGGTCGGCGCCGACCTGATGCACTCCGGGGGCTGAGTGCTCCGCGCCGCCGCCGCGCTCCTGCTGCTGGCCACCGCGGGCTGCCAGAACACGATCACCGGCGAGGCGGCGCTCCCGGGGGTCGGCGACGCCGAGCGAGCGCTGGTGGTCCGCCACGTCGACGACGGCAACGCGGCGGCGGCGAAGGGCAGTGCGGCGCAGCAGGAGCTGTACCGGAAAACACAGCACCCCGACTTCCATTCAGGCATATGCCAACTCAACGGCCTCACGGTGCTGACCGAACCGGTCTGGTCGACGTTGCGACCTGACCCGAAATGGTCGCCGGGCGGAAACTCGATTCCGCCGAGGGGGAATGTGTATGTCGTTGCAGTTTCGGTCTCAACCCGACGCGACAACACCACTGTGGGCAACCAAATCGGCTCCCAACATGTTGTCGTCCTGAATGGAATGGCGTATGGGTTCGCCCCCTGCCCGAACTGACCGCACTCCGTTCCGACCGCGGTAAATCCCTGGACCGACCGAGGATTCTCGCTGGTCCATGCGGGTGGCGGCACCCGGGACGAGCTCGGTTCACGGGTACGGGCGGGTACACAACCCTCTGGGAGCTGGATCACTCAGAGTCACCAGTTTGGAGCAACCCTCTATCAGCCAGTCGAGCGAATTAGCGGACGGGCCGGGCGCGGTGCCTCAAGGGCTCCCGCGCGGGCGACGACACCACCGTCGTAGGGAGGTGAGTGCGGTGACCGTACTGCGGCCCGGCGTTGCCGAGTCGGACCCGGCGCGCGACGGCGCCCTCCGAGGCGTGCCCGCGCAACCACCGCACCGGTCCTCCCCCGCGAACGGCGTCCCGCACAATTCGAGTTCGCAACAGCCGAACGCCGGTCTGGTCCAGCTGCACGAATCCATCGCCGCGTTGTTCGCCTCGCGCGGGCAGTGGCGGCAGGCATATCACCACCTGCGTTCCGCACTGGATCTGCTCTCCTCCGAGCAAATCGAACCGCCGCACGTTCCTGAACAACTGCGCAACGAAGTCGACAGGTTGCGCCGGGAACACGCGGAGGCCCGCGAACAAAGCCTCCGGGACAGCCTCACCGCGTCCTACAACCGGCGTTACCTGGACCAGCGCCTGGTGGACCTGCTCACCGAGCAGGAGCGCAACACCACCGGCGGGCTGGCCGTGGCGCTGGTCGACCTCGACTGGTTCAAGCAGGTCAACGACACCTACGGGCACCTGATCGGCGATCGGGTGCTCCAGCGCGTCGTCGAGCTGTTGCAGGACGGCCTGCCGGAGGGCGGGTTCTGCGCGCGCTACGGCGGCGAGGAGTTCGTCCTGGTGCTGCCGGACATCGACGCCCCCACCGCGGTCGCCGTCTGCGAAGCGGCGCGGGCTCGCGCCGAACGGTTCTCCTGGCAGCAGCTCGCCGCCGGGCTCCGGGTGACCGTCAGCATCGGGCTCGCCCACGAACCCGCCCCGGAACAGGGCGGAGCGCCGCTCTCGGTCGACCCGCAGGCCCAGCTGCTGCGCGCGGACAGCCTGCTGTACGTCGCGAAGCAGTCCGGCCGCAACGCCGTCGCGTACCGCGAAAGTGGACGCGTTCGGCTGGCCGGGGCGGCCGCCGGGCGCAGGGCAGTGGCCGAACCGCGCGTTGTCGGGTACTACTAACCGCCACCCGTACGGAGCAACGCGGTAACAACGATCCGGCCCATTCGCGATCACTGTTCGTTCGGTTACCTTCGTGAGTCCGGACCGTGATCCGTACTATCGGGCGGGACCCCGGAACGATCTTCGTCCGACGGAGCGTGACGGGGTGTGACACTGCGCACACGGCGAAGCAACCCGGACGGGTTAGTTTTGCGTCTTTGACGGGGGACGGGCGACTACGACCAAGGGAAAGGAGGCTGGGTGTCCGAGGACTCGCGCCGCGGCTTCGGCTCCCGGGGCTCCGGCCACGAACCCCAGAACGAGTACCGGCCGCTGGAACAGCCGACCGGCCGTCGCCGCCGTTCGCTCGACGACGAGGGCGGCACCTCGGTCTCGGACCTGCTAGCCAAGCACGGCGGCGGCAAGCAGCTCCCGCCCCAGGAGCCGGTCGAGCAGAACTGGCAGCAGCCGCAGGCTCCGCCGCAACAGCAGTTCTCAGCACCGCCGCAACGGCCCCCAGCGCCGCCGCAGCAGCCCCCGTTGCCGATGTCCCCCCCGCCGGTACCCCAGGGGATGCCGCACACGGGACAGTGGCCCGCTGACCCCGCCGCGCCGCCGCAGCCGCAGATGGACCCGCCCGCGGGTGGACGCAGGCGCGCACGTGAACAGCCTTCGGGTCCGCAGCGCGTTCCGGCCGAGCCGCCGTTCGATCCTCGGCTCGCCCCGCAGCAGCGACCACCGCAGCAGCCACAGCCGCAGCAGCAGCCCCCGCAGCCGAACCGGCCGCCGCTGGAGCAACCGTCGGCACGCAGGCTCGCCCCACCGGAGCCGCCGCAGCCGACCGGACGCAGGGCGCTGCCCGAACCACCGGTCGGCCGTCCGCCCATGGAGCCGCAGCCGACCGGTCGCCGCGCGCTGCCCGATCCGCAGCAGCAGCCCCTGCCGCCTCCGGGCCTGCCCCAGGAGGCGCCGCACCTGCGCCGTCCCGCCGAGCCCCCGCAGGGTGGCAGGCGGTTCCCACCGGCCAACTCGCCGATGCCCCCCGGCGCGCCCGCGCCCGGTCCCGCGCGGCAGCCGCAGCGGCCCCCGCTGGAGCAGCCCTCGGTGCAGCAGCGGTTCCCGCGCGACCACAACAGCGGGCCCCAGCGCGTGCCCGGTGGCCCGGTCCCGCCGCCCGCGGCCCCGCAGGCGCCACCGCCCGCGCAGGCCGCGCCGCCGAAGCAGCCCGCCGCCGAGTCGGACTTCGAGCTGGACGAGCGCCGTCGCAAGATCGACGCCACGCTCGCCCGGTTCTCCGCCGTGCACGACGAGATGGCCGAGATCGAACAGGCCGAGAAGCAGCGGCGGAGCAAACTCACCCGGCTCATCCGGATCGAGGAGAGCGCTGAGCTCGGACCGGAGTTCGGCGCACAGCTCAGATCGAAGCTAGACGCTGAAGACAGGGCGATACGAAGCCCAAAAGTGCCGATCCGGCAGCTGCACGCCACGATGCACCACGCAGCTCCGGATCGCGCAAGGCGGGACAGTCCCCACGGAATCGACGTCGGCAACGAGGCGGTTGGCGCTTCTGGGGATGACGGCTTCGACGACGGCTACGACAACGGTTACGACGACGCCGCCGAAGACGAGGTCGAGCCCGCCGCCGACGGGCACGACCGGGACGACGGCGAGCCGCCGGTCCTCCCGCCGCAACGGCTGAACCCCAAGGCGCGGCTGGCGCTGCGCAGCGTCGCGGTCGCGGTGGCGGCGCTCGTGTTCGCCGTGGTCGGCACCGGCTGGGTCACGAAGGTCTGGGTGGACGGCCAGCTCCGCGAGGTCGACGCGCTCGACCAGGACTCGTCGGCCATCCTGCACAAGGACAAGCAGTACGGCGCGGAGAACTTCCTGATGGTCGGCTCCGACACCCGGGCGAACGCCAGGGCCGAGGACGGCGTCGGCAACGAGGTCATTTCCGAGGGCGCGCGCTCGGACACGGTGATGATCGCGCACGTGCCCGCGGACCGGAAACGCGTCGTGATGGTGTCCTTCCCGCGCGACCTCAACACCCAGATCCCGGACTGCAACTCCTGGGACCCCAAGACCGGCAAGACGACCAACAAGAAGGTCCCCGGCTCGAAGCAGAAGCTGAACGCTGCCTACGCGATCGGCGGGCCGAAGTGCCTGACGAAGCTCGTGCAGAACCTGTCGGGCTTGCACATCAACCACTTCGTGGCGATCGACTTCCAGGGCTTCAAGGCGATGGTCGACGCCGTGAAGGGCGTGGAGATCTGCGTCAGCAAGCCGATGAAGGACGCGGAGATCGGCGTGGTGATCCCCGACGCCGGCAAGCAGACGATCAACGGCGACGCCGCGCTGAGCTACGTCAGGGCCCGCAAGGTCGAGGGCGACACGACCGGCGACTACGGCCGCATCAGGCGGCAGCAGGCGTTCCTGTCCTCCTTGCTGCGCAAGGCGATGTCCGGCCAGGTGCTGACCAGCCCGAGCAGGCTGAGCGACTTCGCGAGCGCGTTCGCCAAGGCCACCTACGGCGAGAACATCGGCGTGAGCCAGCTGCTGACGCTGGGCGAATCGCTGAACGGGCTGGAAGCGGGGCGGGTCACGTTCACCACCGTGCCGACGACCACCACCAAGCTGGAGAACAACAGCTTCCGCGAGGACCTGCGCACCGAGGCCACCAAGGCGCTGTTCACCGCGATCATCAACAAGGCGCCGCTGCCCGGCGAGAAGCCGTCCAGCAACGGCAGCCCCGATCCGCAGGCCGGTGGGCCGGTCGGGCCGCCGCCAACGGCCAAGGAAGTCCCGGTCCAGGTGCTCAACGGCAGCTCCAAGCCGCGGCTGGCGGAGAGCACCGCGGATTCCTTGCGCAGAGCGGGTTTCCAGGTCGTCAACGTCAGCGGGGCGGGCGAGCAGGTGCAGCGCACGGTGATCCGCTACTCGGCGGAGCGCGCGCTGCACGCGAAGGTCCTCCAGGACGTCGTTTCCGGTGCCGTGCTGGAGGAAGTGCCGAACATGGGCGGCGCGGTGCGGCTGCTGCTCGGCCCGGAGTTCGAGTGGAAGTCCTCCGGCGGTGGCCAGAAGCCGTCGCAGAGCACTGCCCCGACGCCGCCCCCGCTGCCGAAGGATCTGTCCACAGTGAACGCCGCCGACGAGGTCTGCAAGTAGTCCGGTGAACGCGGTGTTTGTGCTTCATTAACGCCCGGTTCACCGAGCTATGCGGTCCCGGAGTCCTAACCGACGTAGTCTGGTCCGCATGCGTGAGGCCTACCAAGAGCAGCTCGACCACTTCGCCAACCACCTCGGTGACATGTGCGCGGCGGTCAGCGAAGCCATGCGGCGGGCCACCGCCGCGCTGCTGAACGCGGACCTGTCGCTCGCCGAGCAGGTGATCGACGAGGACACGCGCATCGGTGAGGCCCGCAAGGCCGCTGAGGAGCAGGCGTTCGCCCTGCTCGCCCTCCAGTCGCCGGTCGCGACCGACCTGCGCATCGTGGTCTCCGCCATCCACGCGGCCGAGGACCTGGAGCGCATGGGCAAGCTCGCGCTGCACGTGGCGAAGACGACCCGCCGCAGGCACCCGCAGCCCGTGCTGCCGGAGCAGGTCCGCGAGGACTTCTCGGAGATGGGCCGCGTCGCCGTCGAACTGGGCAAGAAGGCCGAGCGCGTCATCCGCACCCGCGACCTGGAACTGGCCATGGAGCTGGAGCAGGACGACGACGAGATGGACGAGCTGCACCGCCACCTGTTCGCCGTGATGATGAGCCCGGACTGGCCGCACGGCGTCGCGCCCGCGGTGGACATCACCCTGCTCGGCCGCTTCTACGAGCGCTTCGCCGACCACGCGGTGGCACTGGCCCGCCGGGTCGTCTTCATCGTCACCGGCAAGATGCCCGGCGACGACTGATCGTCATCCTTTCCGTCGGCGGAGCCGTTCCAGGTCGATCCTGACCGGGAACGGCTCCGCCGCTGTGAACGTTCCGGTCACCGCCTGCGAGTCGACGTAGCTGAACTCCTCGGACAACGAGTAAGAGGTCAGCGAGACCGGGTGCTCGATGTCGATGATCCAGCAGTGCGGAATACCCGCTTCCGCATAGACCTGGCGCTTGGCAACGTAATCAGTACGACGCGAGCCAGGTGACACGATCTCGACGACGATCCGGACGTCGGCTGCGCGAAGCAGGCCTCCTTCGGCCTCCACCTGGTCCCACGCAGCACTGTCGACCACCATCAGATCAGGGCGTCGCACGAAACCGGGCTCACCCGGCGGAGCCAGTTCGAGGTTCACGTCCAGGTCCTGGATGAACGCCAGATCGTCCGGCAACTGCGCTTCCAGTTCGGCGGCCAGTCGATAGCACACCGCGTTGTGGGCCAACGACGGACTCGGGGACATCAAGAGACGGCCTTCGTGCAGCTCGGTGTAGCCGTCCTCGGTTTCGCCGAGGGCGGCGTACTCCTCGATGGTCAGCAGATGATCAGGCGGGGGGAATGCCATCGCAGCTCTCCTCACATCCGCCACCGAGTGTCCCGGTGTCATTGTGTCGGAGAAGCTGGCGACACGTAGTTGCCACGGTGGCAAAACGTCACCCCTTCGCGGGAATCTCGGCCGCCCCCAACAGGTCTGCGACATCGACTTCGACCGTGTGCTCGGCAAGTGAGCAGGACAGCACCGTGTACGGCTGCTCGGGATCGACCATCCAGTAGTGGGGAATGCCCGCGTCGGCGTAGTCCTGGCGTTTGATCACGGCGTCGGTGCGGCGCGAGTCGTGTGACACGACCTCGATGGCGAGAACGACTTCCGAGGCACGCACCGCCCCACCCTCAACGCGGACCCTTCGTCGCGCACTGCGGTGCAGCACAACGAGATCCGGTCGTCGTGACCACCCGGGATCGGTGTCAGGCACGAGTTCGAGGTCGATGTCGATGCCGCACAGGACCTCGTACCCGGGAGGCAACTGCGGTCCCAGAACGCAACTCAGCTCTGACGTCAGCACGCTGTGGTCGATCGAAGGTGTTGGGGAGAGCAGGATTCTGCCCTCCTGGAGTTCGGTGTAGCCGTACTCGGTCTCGCCGAGCGCCAGGTACTCGTCGATGGTCAGCAGGCGGTCGGGACGGGGAAGGGCGATCATGTCTCCGACTGTGACAGCGAGTTTTCCTTGCCACGTAGGCAAAGTGTCCCCCGGAAGGACGAAATCGGCCGGGCGCGCGTGCGCCCGGCCGATCGTTTCCCCCTGTGGCTCAGCCGAAACGGCCGGAGATGTAGTCCTCGGTCGCCTTCTGCGTGGGGTTGGAGAAGATCTTCTCCGTGCCGTCCACCTCGACGAGGCGGCCGGGCTGGCCGACGCCCGCGAGGTTGAAGAACGCGGTCTGGTCGCTGACCCGCGCCGCCTGCTGCATGTTGTGGGTGACGATGACGATCGTGTACTGCTGCTTGAGCTCGGTGATCAGGTCCTCGATCGCCAGGGTGGAGATCGGGTCGAGCGCGGAGCACGGCTCGTCCATCAGCAGCACGTCCGGCTGGACGGCGATCGCGCGGGCGATGCACAGCCGCTGCTGCTGACCGCCGGAGAGGCCGCCGCCGGGCTTGTCGAGGCGGTCCTTGACCTCGGCCCACAGGTTCGCCCCGCGCAGCGAGCGCTCGGCGACCTCGTTGAGCTCCTTCTTGTTCTTCGTCCCGGCCAGCCGCAGGCCCGCGACCACGTTGTCCTTGATGGACATGGTGGGGAACGGGTTGGGGCGCTGGAAGACCATGCCGATCGTGCGGCGCACGGACACCGGGTCCACTGTGGACGCGTAGATGTCCTCGCCGTCGAGCAGCACCTTGCCGTCGCAGCTCGCGCCGGGGGTCACCTCGTGCATGCGGTTGAGCGACCGCAGCACGGTCGACTTGCCGCAGCCGGACGGTCCGATGAACGCCGTGACGCTGCGCGGCGGCACGGACAAGGTCACCCCGTCGACGGCCTGGAACTTGCCGTAGTAGATGTTGAGGTCCTTGACGTCGATGCGCTTGGCCATCGCTGGTTTACCGCCCGCTCACTTCGTCTTGATCGCCGAGAGCCGCGAGACGATCGCGGCGATGAGGTTGAACAGCATGATGATCACAACAAGGGTCAGCGCCGCGCCCCAGACGCGCATATCGCCCGCCTCGGTGCCGGTGGCCCGCTCGGTGTTCATCAACAACGGCAGCGAGGCCATCTCGCCGGAGAAGATGTCGTAGTTGATGAACGGCGCGTAGCCGACCAGGATCAGCAGCGGCGCCGTCTCGCCCATCACCCTGGCGAGGCCGAGCATGACGCCGGTGACGATGCCGGACAGCGCCGTCGGGATGACGATCTTGACGATCGTCTTCCACTTCGGCACGCCGAGCGCGTAGGAGGCCTCGCGCAGCTCCATCGGCACGATCCGCAGCATCTCCTCGGTGGTCCGGATGACCACCGGGACCATCAGCAGCACCAGGGAGAGCGAGACCGCGAACGCGCTGCGGGTGAAGCCGAACGTGGTGATCCACAGCGCGTAGATGAACAGACCGGCCACGATGGACGGAACACCGGTGAGGATGTCCACCATGAACGTCGTGGTCTTGGCCATCCGCGAGCGCGCGCCGTACTCCACCAGGTAGATCGCCACCAGCACGCCGATCGGCACCGAGATCAGCGCGCAGACGACGCCCTGCACCAGGGTGCCGTAGATCGCGTGGTAGGCCCCGCCGCCGAACTGCGTGGCGGTCAGGCCGTTGAGCGAGTTGCCCCACCAGTCGGCGTTGAGGACCGGGCCGAGCCCCTTCTCCAGCACCGTGTAGAGCACCCACACCAGCGGGACGACCGCGATCGCGAAGGACAGGTAGACCAGCACCGTCGCGACGAGGTTCTTGCTCTTGCGCACCGCGCCGATCGGCCGGAACGCGGCCGGGCTGGCCGGGCGCTCAAGATCAACCGAGGTTGTCACGCGTACTCCTTCTTCCCGGCCACGACGGTCCGCGCCAGCGCGTTGACCGCGAAGGTGATCAGGAACAGCACCAGGCCGGCCGCGATGTAGGCGCCGACGGTGAGGTTGTCGTTGAACTCCGCCGAGCCGAGCGCGATCCGCGAGGCGAACGTCGCGCCACCGTCGAAGATCGTGTAGTTCGGCTGGGCGTCGGTGGCGCTGAGGATGGTGGTCAGCGCGATCGTCTCGCCGAGCGCGCGGCCGAGGCCGAGCATGGCCGCGCTGATGAAGCCCGCCTTGCCGAAGGGCAGCACCGTGGTGCGCACGACCTCCCACTTGGTGGCGCCGAGCGCGAGCGCGCCCTCGACGTGGGCGGTCGGGGTGCGCTCGAAGATCTCCCGGCTGACCGCGGTGATGATCGGCAGGATCATCACGGCGAGCACCACGCCGGAGATGAAGATGTTGCCGCCCCCGCCGGTGGACACGTTGCCCAGCGCGAAGATCGGGATCCAGCCCAGGTACTCGTTGAGCCACTCCGCGAACGGCAGCAGCTGCGGCGCGAGCACCTGGATGCCCCACAGGCCGAAGATGATCGACGGCACCGCGGCCAGCAGGTCGACGACGTAGGCGAGCGAGCGGGCCAGCTTGCGCGGCGCGTACTGGGTGAGGAACAGCGCGATGCCCAGCGCGACCGGGGTGGCGAGCACCAGTGCGACGACGGAGGTCGCGACGGTGACCCACAGCAGGTCGATGATGCCGAAGCGCAGGTTCGCGGGGTCGCTGGTGACCCAGTCGCGGCTCAGCAGGAAGTTGACGTTGTCCCGCTGCAGCGAGGGAATCGCCCGCAGCAGCAGGAAGATCCCGATCGCGGCGATCAGGACCACGATGAACACGCCGGCACCGGAGGTCAGGGACCGGAAGATCCGGTCGCCTGGCCTGACCACGGTCGACTTCTCAGCGCTGGAGATGACAGCCTCCGGGTAGTCCGGTCAAGGGAGAAGGCCGGAACGCGCGTCGCGTCCCGGCCAACCGCCCGATCGAGAGGGAATCCGTCAGGCGATCGCCGAGACGGCCGTTGTCAGCTTCTTCTTGAACGTCTCGGGCAGCGCCACGTAGCCCGCGGCCTCCAGCTCGCTCGCGGACGCGTTGGCGGCCACCGTCAGGAACGCCTTGACGGCCCTGGTGGTGTCGGCGTCGTAGCCCTTGGAGCAGACCACCTCGTAGGTGGCCAGCAGCAGCGGGTAGGCGCCGGCCGCCTTGGTGCCGTAGATCGAGTTCAGGTCCAGCACCAGGTCGTTGCCGGTGCCCTTGACCTGCGCGCCGTCGATGGCCTTGGCGGCGCTCGCCGAGGTCAGCTCGACCGCGCCGGCGCCGGTGTCGACCTTGGCGATGCCCAGCTTGGCGTTCTTGGCGAAGGACCACTCGACGTAGGTGATGGCGCCGTCGGTGCTCTTGGTGGCGCTGGAGACGCCGTCTGAGGACTCCTTGCCCTCACCGACGCCGCCGGTGAACTTCTTGCCGCCGCCCTTGGTCCACGCCTGCGGGGCCGCGGTCTTGAGGTAGGTCTGGAAGTTCTCGGTGGTACCGGACTCGTCGGAGCGGTAGATCACCACGATCTTCTTGTCCGGCAGCGCGGCGCCCGGGTTGACCGCGGCGAGGGCCGGGTCGTTCCACTTGGTGATCTGGCCGCTGAAGATCTTCGCGGCCAGCTCGCCGTTGAGCACGACGTTGTTCACGTTCGGCAGGTTGTAGGCCAGCGCGACCGGGCCGAACACCAGCGGCAGGTTCCAGGCCGGGTTGCCCTCGCAGCGCTGCGCGGCCTTGTCGACCTCGCCCTTCTCCTTGCTCAGCGGGGAGTCGGTGCCGCCGAAGTCGATCTGCTTGGCGGTGAACTGGCTGATGCCCTTGCCGGAGCCGGACTTGGTGTAGGCGATCTTCTGTCCCTGGCACTTCGCCTGGAAGTCCTTGGCGAAGATGTCCATGGCGTTCTTCTGCGCCGAGGAACCCTCGGCCGAGATGTTGGCCTTGCCGCCGCATTCGACGCTCAGGTTCGCCAGTGAGCTGGACGTGCCCTGGGCACCGGTGTTGTTGTCGCTGCCGCAGGCGGACAGCAGCAGGGCGCCCACGGCCACCAGACCGATCGCGGCACCGCTCTGCTTGATCTTCACCTGAACTCCTCCAGCTGGGAAAGGGTGTGTCGACGAGGTTTCCGCCGTACGGCCGCAGACGGTAGGCAGCCAGGGTTGACGGCCCCCACTGAACAGGTGAACGACGGGTGAACAAGGCACCCGGAGTGACCATTCCCACGCCATCGGTGCCGTTCCGTGTCTCCCACGTGACCAGCGCGTACGCGTGCCGTGACGGGTCCGTCATCCGGTGTTCCCACGGCTCCCAGTCTGCGACGAGCCCGCCACCCCCGCGACACAACAACGGGGGTCGTGCTCGATCGAGCACGACCCCCGTCGCGGAGGTGTTCCGGTGCGCTACTGGTTGGGCAGGTTGCGCAGGATCTCGTTGCCGTTCTCGACGACGTCGTTCCAGGCGGAGAGGTACACGAAGCAGCAGACCAGTCCGACGATCGAGCAGACGAGCCCGGCGATGGCCAGGCCCTTGTTGTTGGCGACGCCGCTCATCGCCTTGCTCATGCCGACACCCGAGAGCACCGCGCCGATGATGACCAGCGGCCACGCGATGATGCCGACGAACGGGATGATGCTGAAGACCAGGCCGATGAGACCGACGACGAAGCCGGCGGTTCCCAGTCCGTTCTGCGGCTGTGCGGGGTATCCGCCCTGGGGTTGCTGCGGCGGGTAGGGCATGGACATGCGTGGACTCACTTCCGAGCGACTGGGGAATCGATCACCGAGGCGGTGAAATTACCGTATGGCCGACGACTCCTGTCACAGAATCGCGGGACTCGGTACTCGGCAGCGACCGAACCTTCACCCAGCGGCGAACTGCACGTCCGCGTCCCACTTGTCGAAACCCAGCTTCTCGTAGACCCGGATCGCCGCGGTGTTGACCGCCTCGACGTAGAGCATCACGGCGGGCAGGCCGAGTGAACGCAGGTGGTGCAGCCCGGCGAGGAGCAGCACGGAGCCCAGGCCGCCGCCCTGCGCGTCCGGGTCGATGCCGACGACGTAGACCTCCCCGATCGGCTCACCGCCGGTGCTCGGCGAGGCGGGGTGCACCTTGGTCCAGTGGAAGCCGACGACCTCGCCGTCCCGCTCCGCGAGGAAGAAACCGTTGGCGTCGAACCATTTCTTGGCCTCGCGGGTGCGGACGTCGGCCTCCGTCCAGCCACCCTGCTCCGGGTGCCAGGAGAACGCGCGGTTGTTGACCGCGACCATGGCGGCCTCGTCCTCGCCGGGCCGGAACGTCCGCAGCACAACACCTTCCGGCGTCGCGCGGGTCGGAAGGGGCTCGGCGAGCGAGCGCCGCATCCGCCGGAGCTCGCGGGCGCGGCGCAGTCCGAACTTCTCGGCGAGGTGCCTGGCGGCGGGCGTTTCCCCGTGCGCCCAGATCCGCAGCTTGGCGCGGTCCGGCACCTTGGCCAGGACGCCGTCGAGCAGTGCGGAGCCGGTGCCGCGGCGGCGGTGTTCCGGGTGCACGGCGAGTTCGGCGACCGTGTTGCCGTCGTTGTCCACCGCGCGGTCGAGGAAGGCGTAGCCGATGACCGGCCCGCCGTCCCGCTCGACGGCGACGAGGTGGTCCCCGCCGTCGAGGTTCAGCAGCACGTGCTCGCCGATGGGGGCCCTGCCGTCGACCTCGGCCGCGGCGGCCGCGAGCGCGCGCACCTGGTCGGACTGTTCGCCGGAGAGCCGTTCCTGCCAGATCAGTTCCACGGAACCGACGTTAACCCCTTGGGGCTCACAGCGAAGTGGGGATCCGAGGCATGGGAGTGGCCGGGAGCGAGGTGCGCTGCGGCGAGGAGGACCGCGTCGCCGGGCGGACGAACTTGTAGCCGACGTTGCGCACGGTGCCGATCATCGTCTCGTGTTCGAGGCCGAGCTTGGCGCGCAGGCGGCGCACGTGCACGTCCACGGTGCGGGTGCCGCCGAAGAAGTCGTAGCCCCAGACCTCCTGGAGCAGCTGCGCGCGGGTGAAGACCCGGCCCGCGTGCTGCGCGAGGTACTTGAGCAGCTCGAACTCCTTGTAGGTCAGTTCGAGCGCGCGCCCGCGGAGCTTGGCGGAGTACATGGCCTCGTCGATGACCAGTTCGCCGACCTGGAGCGCGCCGTCGCCGCCCCGGTGCGCGGCGGCCCGGCGACCGCGAACCATCCGCAGGCGGGCGTCGACCTCGGCGGGGCCGGAGTTCGGCAGCAGGATCTCGTCGACGCCCCAGTCGGCGCTGAGCGCGACCAGGTTGGCCTCGGTCACCACGGCGATCACCGGCACGTCGATGCCGCTGCCCGCGAGCAGGCGGCAGAGGCTGCGCGCGCCGACCAGGTCGGTCCGGGCGTCCACGATGACCGCCTCGTGCGGACCGGCCTCCAGCAGCGCGGAGACGTCCGGGGCGAGGGGGCGGACCTGGTGCGGGAGCAGGGCGAGCGCGGGGAGCACCGACTCGGGGTCGCGGTCGGTGGTCAGCAGCAGCAGGTCGACGCTCGACATGGGCGCTCCTCTCGCGCGGGCCGGTCGCGGGCCGCAAGAGTCGGGTCGGCGCCGTTGCCGATGGATGTCGGGGAGGATACCGGGCGTGCCGCGCACAAACCTAGGCCGCGAAACCCTCGTCACACTGATGACCTCGGATAACGTTCGCCTGCACGCCCGCTTGCACGATTCAGCCGAATCCTCCGGTCTGGCCGTCGTCGTGGCACACGGCGTAACACACCACATCGACCAGCCCAACGTCGCGCGGCTGCTGCGCAGGCTCGCGCTGAGGCACACCGTGCTGGGCTTCGACCTGCGCGGACACGGTCGCTCCGGTGGTTTCTCCACGGTCGGCGACACGGAGATGCACGACGTGGACGCCGCGGTCCGCTACGCGAGGCAGCGCTACGAGCGGGTCGCGACGCTCGGCATCTCGCTCGGCGCGTCGGTGGTGCTGCGCCACGCCGCGCTCATCGACGCCCCGGACGCCGTGGCCACCGTCAGCTGTCCCGCGCGGTGGTGGGTTCGCGAGACGGCGGCCATGCGCCGGGTGCACTGGATGCTGGAGCAGCCGCAGGGGCGGATCGCCGCGCGGCTGCTCGGGGTCCGGCTCGGCAGGCCGTGGGCGGAGATCCCGGCGTCGCCGGTGGAGGTGGTCAGCCGCGTCCCGCCGGAGAAACTGCTGATCGTGCACGGCGCGGAGGACCAGTATTTCCCGGCGGAGCACGCCGAGGCGCTGCACCGGGCCACCGGCGGGGAGGCCGACCTCTGGCTCGAACCGGGCATGAGGCACGCTGAAAGCGCGCTGACGCCACAGCTGGTCGACCGCATCGCTCGGTGGCTGGACGAGCGCACCCGAGGCAACTCCATCGGGGTGCGTCACGTCCCCCTATCGGTACCGCGGCCCTCCAGCGGCGGACCGAAGCAAGGATTGGACGGAGAACCCACGTGAAGAAGCTGGTCATCAGCCTGGTAGTCGTACTGGGCCTGTTCGTGGTCGCCGACTACGCCATCGCGGCGACCGCCGAGTACCAGTTGTCGCAGCGGATGCGGACCCAGCTCAACATCACCGAGGACCCGCACGTCCGGATCAACGGCTTCCCGTTCATCTACCAGGCGCTCACCGGCGACTACCCCAATGTGGAGATCCGCGCGGTCGGCGTGCCGCTGACCAAGGACGGCAAGATCAAGGTCGAGGGCGAGGTCCGGCTGCGGCACGCCCGCGCCCCCCTCTCCGACCTGATCTCCGGCAACACCCAGGACATGCGGGTGGACGAGGTGCTCGGCGCGGTCAAGGTCACCGCGAGCGATGTCGGCAAGTTGATCGGCATCCCGGACCTGAAGATCGAGAACCCCACCCAGGAGGAGCTGAACAAGCTCCAGAACGACGTCAACCGGGTCAAGGAGCAGGAGGAGCCGAGGCCCCCGCTCGCCGGGACCGTGCAGGACGAGGAGAAGCGCAAGGCCCTGGTCCGGCTGACCGGCAGCACCACCATCGCCGGGATCAAGACCGAGATCACCGTGCTCGGCGTGATCCAGATCGTCGAGGGCCAGATCGAGATCAAGCCCCACACGCTGCGGCTGGGCAACGCCAAGTCCGGCGGTGACGTCACGCTGCCGCCCGCGATCGAACGCGCCGCACGGGCCGCCTTCACCACCCGGGTCAACCTCGGCGCGCTGCCGTTCACCGTGGTGCCGACCGCGGTCCGGGTTGAACTGAACCAGCTGGTGATGGAGGCTCTGGCCAAGGACGTGCACCTGCGCACCCTCACCGGGCGCATGGGGCAGTGACCTTCTAGTTCCTCGGCGGTGACGATGACGGGTTTCGTCGTTGTACTGGTCGCGATCGTCGTGACGGTCGCGATCGGCCTGCTCTACCGCGTGCTCAACGGACGGGTCAGGGAGAAGGCGCGGCCGGTCGAGGTCGCGCTGCCCACGCCGGTGCGCACCGCGCTGGACTCGGCCCCGGAGACCGGCTCCCCGGTCACCCTGCTCCAGTTCTCCACCACCTTCTGCGCGCCCTGCCGCCACGCGCGGGTGCTGCTCACCGACCTCGCCGGGAGCACCGAGGGGCTGCGGCACGTCGAGTTCGACCTCACCGTGCACCCCGAGGTGGCCGGGGAGCTGGGCGTGCTGCGCACCCCGACCACGCTCGCGCTCGCTCCCGACGGGCGGGAGTTGCTGCGGGTCAGCGGGCTGCCGAAACGGGACGCGCTGGTCACCGCGCTGCGCCCGCACCTGCCTTAGTCCCATCGAGTCCCACTGGATGGACGCCCTTCCCGGAGCGCGGGCGTTCGGAGTAGCCTCGCCGACATGTACGTATGGCTGACCAAGCGACGCGTGGTGGACCACTGCCGCGTGCGCAGCAGCCTGTGTCGCCTCTGACGGGCGGTTGCTGACGGCTGCGCCGAGCGCGCCGGGAAACCGCCTCTGACGGACTCTTTTCGCAGTCGAGTCAGGAGGCAAGTCGTGTCCGTAGACCCACCGGTCGATCCCCGAGGTCCCCGCTTCTCGGCGTGGATGACCAGCCTGGTGCTGGTGCTGGTGCTGGTCACCGGGGTGTGGCAGCTGCTGGCCGCGCAGACGGTGATCTTCGCGATGTGCGCGTTCGTCAGCCTGCGGCTCAACCCCTACGGCCAGCTCTACCGCACGGCCGTGCAGCCGCGGCTGAAGCCGACGACCGAGCGCGAGGAGTCGGCGCCGCTGCGGTTCGCCCAGGGCGTCGGGTTCGTCTTCACCCTGGTCGGCACGATCGGCTACGCCTCCGGCCTGACCACCCTCGGCCTCGCGGCCACCGCGGCGGCACTGGTCGCGGCGCTGCTCAACGCGGCGTTCGGGCTCTGCCTCGGCTGCGAGATGTACCTGCTGCTGCGCCGTTTCCGCGCGGCCTGAACACCCATCCCCAACTGTCCCAAGTAGACGGAACTGTCACGAGGAGCGCTCGATGAGCCGTGAGAACGTCCTGGTCTCGGCCGAATGGGCCGAGCAGAACCTCGACGCCGAAGGGGTGGTGTTCGTCGAGGTCGACGAGGACACCGCCGCCTACGACACCGGGCACATCCCCGGCGCGATCAAGATCGACTGGAAGCAGGACCTCCAGGACCCGGTGCGCCGCGACTTCGTCGACCGCGAGGGCTTCGAGAAGCTGTTGTCCGCCAAGGGAATCTCCAACGACAACACGGTGATCCTCTACGGCGGCAACAACAACTGGTTCGCCGCCTACGCCTACTGGTACTTCAAGCTCTACGGCCACGCCGACGTGAAGCTGCTCGACGGCGGCCGCAAGAAGTGGGAGCTGGACGGTCGCCCGCTGGACAAGGACGACGTCCAGCGGACCGGGACCAGCTACTCCGCGGCCGAGCCGGACACCTCGCTGCGCGCGTTCCGCCGCGAGGTCGAGGACTCGATCGGCAAGAAGAACTACGTCGACGTGCGCTCCCCCGACGAGTTCTCCGGCAAGCTGGCCGCGCCCGCGCACCTGCCGCAGGAGCAGGCGCAGCGGCCCGGCCACATCCCCGGCGCGCTGAACGTGCCGTGGAGCAAGGCGGCCAACGAGGACGGCACCTTCAAGAAGGACGAGGAGCTGCGCGAGCTGTACAAGGCGGAGGGCCTGGACGAGTCCAAGGCCACCATCGCGTACTGCCGCATCGGCGAGCGGTCCTCGCACACCTGGTTCGTGCTGCGCGAGCTGCTCGGTTACTCCGACGTGAAGAACTACGACGGTTCCTGGACCGAGTACGGCTCGCTCGTCGGCGTGCCGATCGAGCTCGGCGCGGGCAAGAAGTAAGGAGCGAGGACATGAGCAGCTGCGGAGCCCCCGCCCAGACGGCGACCCTGCCCGCCAACATCGATCCCGGCAAGGAGGTCGTGCTCTCCGGGCGCGTGCTCTCCTCCGGTGCCCCGGTCGGCGGCGCGTTCGTGCGCCTGCTCGACTCCGATGGCGAGTTCACCGCCGAGGTCGTCTCCTCCGAGGGCGGCGACTTCCGGTTCTTCGCCGCGCCCGGCTCGTGGACGGTGCGCGCGCTGCACCGCTCGGGCAACGGCGAGGTGTCGGTGAGCGCCGACGGTCCCGGACTACACACCCTTGAGGTCGCGGTCTCCTAGACCACTCTGAGAAGTTCGGCCCCGTTCCGCTGCATCGGAACGGGGTCGAACTCTTTTCCTGTCAAGGCAATCACTTCCCCGCCGCAGCCGGAGCGCGGTCTCCGTCAGCGGCCGGTGGGGTTGTTGATCCTCGTCACTCGGTGGGGGTGGGGCGGCACGGACGCCCCACCCCCGGCGTTAAGCTCAGGCGGTGGAATGGTTCTTTACCGGGCTGATCGGGCTGGCCGCGCTGCTGACACTGTGGTTCGCCGGCTACGTCGTCTACCGGCTCTACGCTGACCAGCGCTGACGAGTGAATCGCAGGACATGACCCAGACTCCCCCCGAGCCGACCCCGGGCGCCGTTCCCGGGAGCGGTGACGCCGCAGTACGCGCCGCCGCCGAGCGCGCCGAGTACACCCGCGACCGCAACCTGCCGCAGTTCGAGGACATGCCCATCGAGGGCGATACCGCGAACCTGCGCCTGGGCCCCAACCTGCACGACGCGTGCCTGGACCTGCTGCCGCTGATCGGCGTGTGGCGGGGCGAGGGCGAGGTCGTCTACCCGACGATCGAGGGCCCGTACCGCTTCGGCCAGCAGGTGACCTTCGCCCACGACGGGCGGCCCTTCGTCCACTACGAGGCGCGGTCCTGGCTGCTGAACGAGGCCGGTGAGGTGATCCGCCCGGCAGCACGGGAAACCGGCTTCTGGCGCCCGCAGGCCGACGAGACGATCGAGGTGCTGCTCACCCACTCCTCGGGCATCGTCGAGATCTACTACGGCAAGCCGATGAGCCAGACCGCGTGGGAGTTCGGCACCGACATCGTGATGCGCACCGCCACGGCCAAGGAGGTCAACGCGGCGCAGCGGCTCTACGGCGTCGTCGAGGGCGACCTCGCCTACGTCGAGGAGCGCGCGATGGCGGGCCAGCCCATGCAGCCGCACACCTCCGCCCGCCTCACCCGAGTCGTCGGCTGAGGCCGCCCTTCGGCCCTCGCCGCACGTGAATTCCGTGCGGCGAGGGTTTTTTCTGTGCGGCGAGTCAGGTGACAATCGGTTGCATTCCATCAATACGAGTTTTTGTCACACGAATGAGCGATCCTTCCGTCACATTCTTCGCCCGACCCCGAATCGCGGATTCGCTCACCGCGCCTGATTCTCGTACTCTCCTCACGAAAGGCGGAGCAAGGTCAATAATTCCTCAGCGCCTCCGTGCGGAGAAGCAGATCTCCCGGATGACACGCACGGAATCCCTCGCATCCTGTACTCAGTGGAGACAGAGTTGAGAACGCGCATCCTCCCGATCGCCATCGTGCTGGCCACCTTCCTGGTGTGCGGTTTCGCCGTGATCGCCTCGGCCGCGCCCGCGGAACCGGTCAACGTGGTGGTGCTTGGTGACTCGACCGCATCCGGCACCGGTGCCGGGGAATACCGGGACCGCACCGCGGGCGTCTGCTGGCGCAGCGGCCACTCCTACTCCGAGGTCGCCGCGGCGAAGCTCCGCACCGGCGGGCGGAAGGTGCAGGTGCGCAGCGTCGCGTGCAGCGGCGCGGCCATCAACGACGTGCGCACCGCCTTCAAGAACGAGCCCGCGCAGCTGGACGCGCTCAAGCCGGACACGAATCTGGTGCTGCTCACGCTGGGCGCGAACGACGTCAGCTACGCCGAGTTCGGCGCCCTGTGCATTCAGGGCGACTGTTCCAAGGCCGGGAAATCGGTAACCGACCAGCTGCCCGCGATGAGCAAGAACCTGCTCAAACTCTTCGGTGAGATCAAGGCCAGGAGCCCCCGGGCCAGAATCGTCGCGGTCGCCTACGGCCGTCAGCTCGCACTCGGCCACAACTCGCTCACCGCGCTCGACCCGGTCTGCGCTCCCATTCTGTTCACCAGCGAGGAACGCGTCGAGGGGAACAAGGTCGCCAGCGCGTTGGACGCGGCCCTTCGCGGCACGGTCAAGCAGGCCAAGGACAGCGGCATCGACGCGCTCTTCGTCAGCCCCTACAAGGCCGACTCCGTCACGGTCGGCAAGGAATTCGCCAACCACGCTCAGTGCGAGTCCGGGGTGCCCTACTACCGCGGTTTCGACGCCCTGCTGCCCACCCAGGAGGGCAAGGAGGCCGTGCTGCACCTGAACCGGGCCGGGCACGCCGCTCTCGGCGGGCTCGTCGCCGCGAGCGTTCGCTGACCGCCGCCGGTGGGCTGATCGATCGTGATCAGCCCACCGGCGCAGGCAGTCAGGCGTAGGCGGCCTCGTAGAGGGACGAGATCTCCTCGTGGAGGGGCGTGAAGTCGGGCAGCGGCGTGCCGTTGAGGGTGTGCACGCGGGTGATCAGCCGGACGCTGGAGACGCACCAGAGGCCGTCCGCGCCCGCGAGGTCCTCGACGGTCATCGGCTCGACCTTGGTCTTCCAGCCCGCCGCCTCGGCCGCGCGGAACAGGGCCGCCTGGGTGGTGCCCTCCAGGATGCCGAGCGGGGGCGGGGTGGTGGTCAGGGTGCGGTCCTTGGCGATGACCACCGTGGACGTGGGCCCCTCCAGCACGGTGCCGTCGGCCGCCGTGAAGATCACTTCCTGGGCGCCCTGGCTCTGCGCGTAGCGGGTCGCGGCCATGTTCACCGCGTAGCTCAGCGTCTTCGCGCCCAGCAGCAGCCACGGCGCGCGCTCGGTGAGGTCGGTGCTGTAACCGCGGTCCAGGGTGAGCGCGGCGACGCCCTCGCGGCGGTAGCGGATCGTGCTGTCCGGGATCGGGATGCCCATGGCGAAGCCGGTCGGCGTGCCGTCGCCGTACTCCGCGCCGCGGGTGTAGATCAGCTTCAGCCCCATCTCGGGGTGGGTGTCCCACGGCCACGCGTCGATGACGACCCGGCTGACCCGCTCCCACGCGGGCACGTCGACCGGGGGCATGCCCAGCAGTGCTGCCGACCGGGCGAGCCGGGCGAGGTGCGGGCCGAACTCACGGGTCCTGCGGTTCACCACGAAGATCGTTTCGAACACGCCGTCGCCGCGCTGGACGCTGTAGTCGTCCGGTCGGAGGATTGGTGCTTCGGGGTCGACGAGGGTCCCGTCGAGCTTTGCCACAACGCGCATGCGCCTCAGCCTACGATTGTGCTCGTGGACAGCGCGCCGGAGATGCTCCGCCGGACCCTGCGCGAGCGCGGGCTGCGGATGACACCGCAGCGCCAGCTGGTGCTCGACTCGGTCACCGACCTGGGGCACGCGACCCCGGAACAGATCTGCCAGCGGATCCAGCAGCGCACGCCGACGGTCAACATCACCACCGTCTACCGCACGCTCGACCTGCTCGAACAGCTCGGGCTGGTGCGCCACACGCACCTCGGGCACGGCGCGCCGACGTACTCGGTGGACGCCCACGAGCACGTGCACCTCGTCTGCCACCGCTGCGGCGAGCTGGACGAGGTGCCGTGCGAGGCGCTCGCGGCGCTCGGGGAACAACTGCACGCCGCGCGGGGTTTCCACCTGGATGCCAGCCACCTCGCGCTCTCCGGGGTGTGCGCGGACTGCTCAGTCAGAGATCAGGAGTTGCCGTGACGCTAGGCCAGCCAGGTGCGATCGCCCCGCCGGAGGACTCGGCGGACCCCGGGGTGCCGTGGCACTTCGGCGATCCGCTCGCCGAGCAACGGACGGCGTCGCGGTCGGCCGCGGTGATCGACCGCTCGCACCGGGGCGTCATCGCGATCCCCGGCCCGGACCGGCTGACCTGGCTGCACTCGCTGACCAGCCAGCACATGACCGCGCTGACCGACGGCTCCGGGACCGAGCTGCTGGTCCTGGACGTGCAGGGCCGGGTCGAGGACCACGCGGTGGTCGCCGAGCTGGACGGCACGGTGTGGCTGGACACCGAGCGGGAGCGGGTCCAGCCGCTGCTGGCCTACCTCACCAAGATGGTGTTCTGGTCGAAGGTCGAACCCAGGGACGCCACCGAGGAGTTCGGCCTGCTCACCGTGGTCGGCCCGAACACCGCCGACGTGCTCGGCGCCGTGGGGGTCCCCGTGCCGGAGGGCGTGCTCGCCCTTCCCTGCGGTGGCTTCGCCCGGCGGATGACCGCGCCGGACTCCGTCGACCTGCTGCTGCCCCGCGCCGAGCTCGGCCAGTGGTGGACGCGGCTGACCGACGCGGGCGCCCGGCCCACGGGCAGCTGGACCTACGAGGCGCTGCGGGTGGAGTCGCTGCGGCCCCGGCTCGGCAGGGACACCGACGAGCGCACGATCCCGCACGAGGTCTCGTGGATCGGCCGCGCCGTGCACCTGGACAAGGGGTGCTACCGGGGCCAGGAGACGGTGGCCAGGGTGCACAACCTCGGCAAGCCGCCGCGGCGGATGGTGCTGCTGCACCTGGACGGCTCGCAGGAGGTGCTGCCCCAGCCCGGAGAACCGGTCACGGCGGGCGGCAAGGTCGTCGGGCGGGTCGGGACCGCGGTGCTGCACCACGAGCTCGGCCCGATCGCGCTGGCGCTGCTCAAGCGCTCCGTGCCGGTCGACGCCGAGCTGGCCGCCGGGGAGGGCGAGGACGCGGTGAGCGCCGCGATCGATCCCGACTCGGTGCCGCCGGACACCGGTGAGCAGCCAGGACGCGCCGCGCTGCGCAGGCTGCGCGGCTGACCACCGGCTTCGGGGCTACCTCCGACCGCACACGACTGGCAGGATCAGCCACCATGACTGCGTCGTCAGGCAGAGGGTCGTCGGGCACTCTCATCACGGTCGCCCCCACGGGGGCGGAGCACAGCAAGGCCGAGGTCCCGAACCTGCCGGTCACGCTGGAGGAGCTGGTCCGCACGGGCCAGGACTGCGAGCGCGTCGGCGCGGGCATGATCCACGTGCACATCCGGGACGCCGACGCCCAGCCGACGCTGGACCAGGGTCTGCTCAAGGAGACCGTGGCCGCGCTGCGCGCCGAGACCAACCTGATCGTGCAGCTGTCCACGGGCGGCGCGGTGACCGATCCCGAGGAGCACCGGCTGGCCGTGCTCGACGCCATGCCGGACTCGGCCTCCTGCACGATGGGCACGGTCAACTTCGGGACCGACGTGTTCATGAACCGCTGGGAGTTCATCGTCGAGCTGCACAAGCGGATGCAGGAGCGGCGGATCGTCCCGGAGTACGAGATCTTCGACATCGGCCAGCTCGCCTCGCTGAACCGGCTGCTGGACGAGCACGGGGCCCCGGCGGGCGGGCACGTCCACGTCGACCTCGTGATGGGCATCCCGGGCGGTATGCCGGGCACGACGGAGATGCTGACCTCGGCCCTGCGGCTACTGCCCGCCGGAGCGAGCTTTTCGGCGACGGGCATCGGGAGGACCTCGCTCCCGGTGATGTTGGCCTCACTCTCCGCTGGCGGTCATCTGCGGGTCGGCATGGAGGACACGCTCTCCTACGCCAGGGGTGAGCGCGTGCGCGACAACGCCCAACTCGCGGCCCGAGCGGCGGCGTTGTCCCGGATCGCGCAACGGCCGCCGTTGGCCGTCGAGGAGGCCCGGGCATTGCTCGGGGTGCAACAAACCAGGTGATTATCGGAATCTGTACCTGTTGGGAGTAGAGCGGGTGTTGGCGGCTGACCGGAATGTCCCGCAGGATGGGCACGTGATCGAGGTACGTCCAGGCGGGCGCCGGAGGATTGACCGCGTGCTGGCCCCGGACTACACCGAGGGTGTCGAGCAGCGCCCCCTCAGCGAGGTGCGGGAGCTGCGGGACGAAGCTGCCCAGGAGGAGACGGACCTCTCCTACGTGCGCAGGCTGCTGCACGCCAGGATCGACATCGTGCTCGCCGAGCAGCGCAGGCGGTCCGAGGGCGGCCCGACCTCCGTGGTCGAGCAGCTCGTCGGCATCCTCTCGGAGAACGCGGTCCGGTCCACCAGCAGCCTCGGGCGGGCCCAGATGCCGGAGCCCTCGCGAGCGGAGGCGCACCGCAGGCACGTCGAGACCCTGGTCTCCGACGTGGACCTGTCCAACGTCACCTCGCTGACCGAGGAGCAGATCGCGCACGCGCTGCGGGCCTACCGGGCCGAGGAGGCCTCGGTCTCCGGGCGGCGGCGCGAGGTGCAGGTCGTGATGGACAAGCTCAACGAGGAGATCGCCCGGCGGTACCGGGAGGGCAGGGCGTCGGTGGACGACCTGCTGGCGGCCAGCAGGCTCCGCCGGCAGGACGGGGCCGACGAACCCGAGGAGGACTAGCCATCGCCAGCGAACTGGTCGAGGTGGTCCGCTCCGGCGTGCGCGAGTGCGTGCACCACGGCTCGGTGATCGTGCTCGGTCCGGCCGGCGAGGTGGTCACGGTCCACGGGGACACCCGCAGGCCGATCCTGCCGCGTTCGTCGAACAAGCCCGTGCAGGCGTTGGGCATGCTGCGCTGCGGGCTCGACGTGCCCGACGACGCGGACCTCGCGCTGATCTGCGCCTCGCACAACGGCGAGCCGGAGCACATCGAGCGGGCGACGGCGCTGCTGGCCAAGCACGGCCTCACCCCGGACGACCTGTTATGCCCGCCGGACTACCCGGTGCACGAAGGCAGCAGGAACGCCTTGGTGGCCGCGGGTGGCTCGGCGAACCGGATCAGCATGAACTGCTCCGGCAAGCACGCGGGCATGCTCGCCACGTGCGTGCAGCGCGGCTGGCCGATGACGTCCTACACAGATCCGTCGCACCCGCTCCAGGTGACGATCAGGGACTCGCTGGCCGAGTTGGCCGAGGAGCCGATCGCGCACACGGCGGTCGACGGCTGCGGGGCGCCGCTGTTCTCGGTCTCGCTCTACGGGCTCGCTCGGGCCTTCGGCAAGCTCGCGCAGGCGGAGCCCGGCTCCGATCTGCGCCGCGTCGCCGATGCCGTGCGCGCCCACCCGCACCTCGTCGCGGGAACGGGGCGCGAGGACACTCTGCTGATGAACGCCGTGCCCGGCCTGCTGTGCAAGGCGGGCGCCGAGGGCGTGCACGCGGCGGCTCTGCCGGACGGGCGGGCGGTCGCGCTCAAGATCGCCGATGGGGCCCAGCGGGCGCGGATGCCGGTGATCGTCGGCGCGCTGCGGTCGCTCGGCGTCTCCACTCCGGCCCTGGAGGAGCTGGCTGAGGAGCCCGTGCGCGGCGGTGGCCGTCGCGTCGGTTCGGTTCGCCTGCTCCCCGGCATCTTCTAGGGACAGGCGAAGGGGCCCTCACCCCCTGCCGGTGAGGACCCCTTCTGGCTTGTGCTGCTCCCTAGTGCTTAGGGAACTCGATGGTCAGTGTGGACCCGGTGTGGTGCACGGACCTCGGGAAGAGGTCCTTGTCCGTCCCGATGACCCAGGAAAGGGTGCCCTCGAAGTCGCCGTTGAGGACGACCTCGCCGACAACACCCTTACCCGCGATACGACGCGGACCGGTGTACGGGTTGCCGTACCAGTCGTAGCCGCACAGCATCCTGACCTCGTACCAGTTGGACCCCTTGACCTGGACCGGGTCGCCGGAGCCGTCCTGCACGGGCGGCTCGGTCAGCTCGCGCACCGTCACGTCCTCGACGGGGCGGGAGTAGGTCAGGTCGACGGCGGTCGTCTCGCCGGTGTCGCGAACCTGCACGCCGGAGAAGGTGAACGGTTCGCACTCCTGCACCGGGGCGGCGGAGGCGGCGGGCGCGAACACGCCCAGCAGCCCGGCCGTCACCGCGCTGGCGGCGACCGCCTTGCGCAGACCACGGGTGGGGACTCGCGAAGTCATCACTTTCCTTTCGTTGCGGTTACTCGGGGTGAGTACCCATTCAGGTTCGAAGAACACGGGCGAGCGGAAAAATGGACTACTTGCCGGGGGTCACGTCGACGTTGAGGGTCTTGCCGGTGGCCTTCCACGTGAACTTGTGGCGGTCGGTGACACCGATGTACCAGGTGGTCTGGCCCGCGTGACCACCGGCGTAGACGACCTGCTCGACGGCGCCCTCGCCCGCGATGGGCTTCTTCAGGAAGCGGTCGTAGGAGTCGACGTCGTTGCCCTCGGTGACGACCTTGATGAACGCCTTGCCCTTGACCGCGACCGTGCCCTCGCCGACGTTCGGGGTCGGCTTCTCGCCCCTGGGCAGGTAACCGACCGAGCGGACCTTGCCGACCAGGGAGCAGTTGAAGTTGAAGACCACGCCGACCTTGGCGGAGTCCGCCGAGACCAGCACGTTCTTCATCGAGTTGCCGTCAGCGCAGTTCACGGCGGCCGGAGCGGTCTTGGCGACCGCGATCGGGGCGATGGCAGTGCCCAGAGCGGCGACCAGGGCGCCACCGACTGCGAGGCGGGAAAGCAGCGAAGTCATCGTGTTCCTCAGACGAGGTTGAAGTAGAGGGAGACGGTCTTGCCCTCGACGGTCTTGGTGAAGGCGCGCTTCTTGTCGACGCCGATGTACCAGGTCGACTGACCGGCGTGGTAACCGCCGTGCACGATCTCCTTGACCGCGCCCTCGCCCTGGATGCGCTTCGGGCCGCTGTAGCTGTCACCGCCGACGTTGTAGTCGTTGATGATGACGCGGACGAACGCCTTGCCCTTGACCGCGATCGCGTCTCCGCTGCCCTCCTGGGACGGCTTCTCGCCCGGGTTCAGGTAGGTGATCTCCTGGACGGCGACCTTGCAGTGGTGGTTGAAGTAGACGCCGATGCCGTCGTGGTCCGCGCTGACGAACGCGTCCTTGAGGACGTTGCCGTCGGAGCACTTCACAGCGGCGGGGGCGGGCGCGGCGTTGGCGATCGGGGCGACCGCGCCACCGAGAGCGGCGATCAGGACGCCACCGACGGCGAGGCGGGAAAGCAGCGAAGTCATTGTGTTCCTTACAAGTTGCGGCGACTGGCGGTGGGCGGGACTCAGACCTTGACGGTCACGTTGACGGTCTTGCCCTTGACGGTCTTGACGAAGTCGCGCTTCTTGTCGACGCCGATGTACCAGGTCGACTGACCGCAGCTGGTGCCCGCGTACACGATCTCCTGGACAGCGCCCTCGCCCGGGATGTGCGACGGGCCGGTGTACGGGTTCTGGGTGACGTTGATGCCGTCGACGCTGACCCGGATGAACGCCTTGCCCTTGACGGTGAGCTTGCCCTCGCCGGAGACCGGACCCGGCTTCTCACCGGCGGGCAGGTACGCGACCTCGCGGACCGAACCCTCGACCTTGCAGTTGTAGTTGAAGACGACGCCGATGCCGCCCTTGTCCGCCGAGTGGAAGACGTCCTTGAGGGAGTTGCCCTCGGTGCAGTTCGCGGCGGCCGGAGCGGGCGCGGCGTTCGCGATCGGGGCGACACCGGCGCCCAGAGCAGCGATCAGGGCGCCACCTGCGGCGAGGCGGGAAAGCAGCGAGGTCATCGTCTTCCTTTCAGCTGTGGCGCCTGGGGTGCGCCGGACAAGAACGACTGAACCACACGTTGTTGGAAAATTGGCAACCAAACCGTGTGACCAAGATGACGCATGCCCACAGAGCGGAATACTCGCTAGTAAGCGTGTCCCTTCAGGCAGTTGTGACCATCGTCACCGCGAGCCCCAACCTCAAGAAACGGTTAATGACCTGCGGTTTTGCTGAAATTTGCACTTCGGGCACGAGCGAAGGATCTTGAAGTGGCCCATGCGCCGACATGGAAAATCTTCCACATGACGTCGCTATTATATTACGTGTGTTTCCGAATAGTGGGAATACACTCCCGTCATGTGGATTCGGCTCCTAGGCTCGTTCGATGATCACGCGCCCCGATCGGTACCGCTGGGTCGTGCTCGCGGCGGGAGCCCTCGGGCAGGGCGCGAACGCCTCCTACTTCCTCGGCCTGCCGGTGCTCATCCCGCAGCTGCGCGACCACTTCGCGCTGTCCCTGCCGCAGGCGGGGCTCCTGGTCGGCGCGGTCAACCTGGGCACGATGCTGACGCTGGTGCTCTGGGGCGCCAGCGCGGACCGCTTCGGGGAACGGCCGGTGATGGCCATCGGTCTGCTCGCGGCTGCCCTGTGCCTGGCCGGAGCGGCGGCGGCCGACGACGTGCTGTTCGCCGCGCTGGCGCTGCTCGGCGCCGGGGCGTTCGGGGCGAGCGCGAACGCGGCGAGCGGGCGAGCCGTGATGATCTGGTTCCCGGCCGGTCAGCGCGGCATCGCGATGGGGGTGCGGCAGTGCGCCACCCCGGCGGGCGCGGCGCTCTCCGCGCTCGTGCTGCCGCTGGCCGCGCACGCCGGCGGTGTCCCGCTCGCCTTCCTGGTGCTGGCCGCGATCAGCGTGATCGCCGCGATCGCGGTCGTGATCTGGGTCCGCGAGCCGGAGGGCGCGGTGCGGGCGCCGAAGGACAGCGGCGCCGGTGAGGTGCTGCGCTCCCCCAGGTTGTGGCGGCTCAGCCTGGCCAGCGCGTGCCTGGTGATCCCGCAGTTCACCACCGCGGCGCTGCTGGTCGAGCTGTTCCACGAGCACCGCGGCGTGAGCCTGGCCGTCGCTTCGACCCTGCTCGCCGTCGCCCAGCTGTTGGGCGCGGGCGGGCGGCTGTTCAACGGCGCGTGGTCCGACCGGGTGCGGAGCAGGCTCGGCCCGCTGCGCACCGTCTCGGTGCTGATCGCCGCGTCGCTGGCGCTGGTGGCGTTGCTGGACTGGGGAAACGTGGCCGTGCCGGTGCTCGCGGTGGTGGCGGTGGCGGCCACCGCGCTGTCGCTGAGCTGGAACGGGCTGGCGTTCACCGCGGCCGGGGAGATGGCGCCCGAGGGCCGGAGCGGCACGGCGCTGGGCTTCCAGAACACGGCCAACTACCTGGCGGCGGCGATCGCACCGGGCATCGCGGGTTGGCTGGCCGCGGAGGTGTCGTGGCCAGTGGCGTTCGCGGTGGGCGGCGGGGCCGCGGTGCTGAGCCTGGTGTTGCTGCGCAAGCTCTGAATATCGGTTGCCGGGTCGGACGGGCGCGGCGACAGTTCGCCTCATGCGCGATCTTCCGGGGGCGTTCCGCCGCGTGTGGGCGGGCGAGTCGGTCTCCATGCTCGGGGACTACAGCTACGACGTGGTCTTCGCGTGGCTGGTGCTGTCCACCACCGGGTCCACGAACGCGACCCTGGCCGCCGTCATGGTCTCGATCGCGGTGCCGCGCGGCGCGTTGTTGCTGGTCGGCGGCGCGGTCACGGACAGGCTGTCGCCGCGCGCGGTCATGCTGCTCTCCCACCTGGTGCGCGGCGGCTCCGTGCTCGCGCTCGCGGTGCTCAACGCCACCGGGACCATCGCGATCTGGCACTTCTTCGTCTTCGGCGTGCTGTCGGGCATCGCCGAGGCGTTCTTCTGGCCCGCGAGCACGAGCATCCTGCCGTCGCTGGTCACCGACGAGCAGCTGCCGAAGGCCAACGCGCTGCTCGGGATGAGCGAGCAGTTCGGCCGCCTCGCCGGGCCGATCGCGGGCGGCGTGCTGGTCGCGCTGGGCAATACGACCACGGCGATGTTGGTGAACGCGGCGACGTTCTTGTTCGCGGCGTTCACATTGAGCGGCGCGCCGAAGGGGACACCGGCGGAGCGGCCGGAAACCCCGTTGTGGCGCGAGATCGGCGTCGGTCTGCGCTACGCCCGCGACAACGTCGAGATGCGGATCGTGCTGCTGCTGGTCACCGCGGCCACGCTGGCCTATGCCGGGCTGTTCGCCGTCGGACTGCCCGCGCTCGCGAAGGAGCTCTCCGGCAGTCCGATCGCGCTCGGCGTGCTCGTGGCGTCGTGGGGGCTCGGCCAGCTGGTCGGTGCGCTCAGCGCCTCGGTCACCGGGCTGCCGCAGCGATGGGGCTTGTTGATCATCGGCATGACGCTGTGCGAGGGCTTGGCCTTCGCGCTCGTCGGTTTCCTGCCGAGCGTGTGGGGTGCGGCCGTGGTGCTCGCGGTGCTCGGCGTCGGAGTCGCGTATTCCAGCGACGTGGCGCTGCCCGCGTTCATCCAGAGCACCGCGCCGCGCGAGCTGCTCGGCCGCGTGAACAGCATCGTCGACCTGCCGAGGATGACCCTCGACTCCGTCTCGATCGCGCTGATGGGCGTGCTGGTCGCGATCGACGTGCAGTGGGCGTTCGTGCTCGCGGCGCTGCCGATGCTCGCGGTCGGCATCGGGCTGGCGCTCAGCCGGACGGCTCGGGGGATGCGCGCAGGGCATGCCCGTGGGGCCTCGTTCGATGAGAGCCGGGATTCAGGTCGTTCCTGGCAAGACGGCGGGTAGGCCGCGTACCGGTGTTGTACGTGGGCTGCCCGGCGACGCAGCCAGGGGCGGGCTGAGCCCGGCTATCGCGAACACGGGCTCCACGGGCATGCCCTCAGTTGTGCTGCTCGCGGGAGGCCAGGTCGCTCCAGAACTCGCGGAGCTTCCCGTAGCGCTCGGCGGCCAGCTCGGCGTTGCCGGTCTCCAGCGCGCTCAGCGCGACCTGGACGTCCTCCGCCGAGGTGTCCTCGGTCAGCTCAGCGTCCTCCAGCAGCTGGACCAGGCCGCCGTAGTCCAGCTCGATCACCGAGTTCGCGTCGAAGTGCGCCAGCCAGCGGGAGGTGTCCCGGAGGATGCGGGCGGGCCCCTCCTCGCCGAGGGTCGCCGCGACCACGGCGTGCGCCTCCTCAGCGCGGCGGCGCGCGTCGGTCATGGAGATCAGCCAGTGCACGCTGCGCTCGGCGTCCGTGCGCTCCTTCAGGACCACCTTGCGGGCACCCGGGTCGACCAGCGCGAACCACGGCAGCGGCACGGTCCACGTGGAGGAGACGACGTGGGCGGCCCGGCGCGGCAGGTTGCTCAGCGCCGCCGACGCCCTGGCCTTGACCACCTCGACCGGCATCGGCAGGGCCGCGTCGACCAGCGGTCCGACCGAGTTGGCCAGGAAGCCCATCACGCCGGCGGCGGCGCGGGGGCGGAGGTCGAGCGGGCAGACGAGCGGGGACTCCTCGGCCTCGACCGCGTCCGCGCCGGGTGCCTCGGCGGCGGGCAGCGTGATCACGTCGAGCCTGCGGAGCGCGCCCTCGCCCTCGGCGTTGTCGCCGGGCAGCAGGCGGGCCGGGGCGGATAACTGTGTCCTAAGCCACAGTTCGCGCTCCCGATCGGCCACCTGGGACCTGGTGAGACCACCTCCGTTGCGCAACGCGTGCTCGACCTGGGAACGAAACGCGCCCTCCAAGGAGGACAACGGCTCGTACACCCGGAGATAGGCGACGAACGGACGGGGCACGGGGGAATCGTGCCATGCGGTCTCAAGGGGGTCACAACCGTGTCAGGAGGCGCCGCCCGGAGCGCCGTGCCGCGTCGCATTCCGGGGCCTGAGCACGGTACGGTGACTGCCAGGAAACGAGTCGAGACGTGCGGGGCCACCACTGGTCGCCCCCGTCCCTGTATGAGGGGGTCGAGCCATGGGGCGCGGCCGTGCAAAGGCCAAGCAGACGAAGGTGGCCCGGGAGCTCAAGTACCACACCCCTCCCGCCGACTTCGATGCGCTGCAGCGCGAGCTGTCCGGGTCCGGTGACGAGCAGCCTTCTCCGGCGAAGCCCGTCGAGGACGACGAGGACGACGATCCGTACGAGGACAGGTACGCGGACAAGTACCGCGACTGACCCTCTCCGCAACGCACATCAGGGCCGTTCCACCACTCTTGGCGGGACGGCCCTGAGAACGTTGCCCACGGTGGTTGGGCGGTCTTCAAGTACCCCCCACCCCACCGCCAGCCGTCTTCAACCGCACCCAACCCCGCAGTTGGCGGCACTTACCGATCGCTGCCGCCCAGGTTCGGCGTACTTGAAGACCGCCCAACCCTGCGCTGGGACCGATCACCGATCGCGGCGACCCCAGGTGCGCGTACGCAGTCGGCGACTTCTGCGGCCGGGGTTCGGGGGTCTTCAAGTACGCCCTACCCCCGTCCCAGCGATCGCTAACTGCCACTAACCCCGGGGTTAGTGGCAGTTAGCGATCGCTGTGGCCCGGGTTCGTTGTACTTGAAGACCGGCCAACCTTGTGCTGGGACGGGGCGTTGGGTGCGGTGAAGACGCGGGGGTTAGTTGGACAGGTAGCGGACTTGGTGGGTGCGGGCGTTCTGGGCCTCGCGGTGGGCTTGGGTGATCTCGGTGCGGTGCGCCGTTTCGGGTACGCCGACCTCCCACCAAGCTCCGGCTTCCGTCCACGACGACGGGTGGGTCCGCACCAGGACCACGACCGGGCGGCGCTCCTGGAGTGCCTGCTCGCGGGCTGCCGTGTACGCCGGGCCGACGTCGTCGAGGGTGTCTGCCTGGATCACTCCGCAGCCCAGTGCGGCGGCGTGTGCGCCGAAGTCGACGCGGCGCTTGGTGCTGTCTGTGCCCTTGCTTGTCACAGTGCGGCAATCCTTGAACATGTTGTTGAAGGCTGCGCCGCCTTGGCCTTGTTGGAGGCGGGCGATCACCGCGTAGCCGTCGTTGTCGCAGACCACCGCGACCAGGGGGTGCCCGGCGAACGCGGCGGAGAACAGCTCGGAGTTCATCATCAGGTACGAGCCGTCGCCGAGAAGCGTCGTGACGACGCCCTCGGGGTGGGTTTCCGCGCGGGCCATCGCCGCACCCCAGGCCCCGGCGAGCTCGTAGCCCATGCAGGAGAAGCCGTACTCGACGTCCATCGTCGCGGCGCCGAGCGCGCGCCAGCCACCGATCAGCTCGCCGGGCAGGCCGCCCGACGCGGTCATGACGTAGTCCTGCTCGTGGGCGTTGTCGTTGACCGCGCCGACGACCTGGGCGTAGGTCGGCAAGCCGTCCGTTCCTTGACGGAGGCTGTCAACGTGCGCGTCCCACTTGCCGCGCTCGTGGGAGCCGGAGACCGTCCACGGGTCGTCGGCCTTCCAGTCACCGAGCGCGCGGTTCAGCTCGCGCAGCCCCTCCGCGGCGTCCGCGACCACGGCGAGCGAGCCGTGCTTGACGGCGTCGAAGCGGGCGGCGTTGATCGAGATGATCTTGGCTTCGGGGTGGAAGACCGTCCACGAAGCCGTGGTGAAGTCCTGCAGGCGGGTGCCGACCGCGATCACCACGTCGGCCTTGGCCGCGAGCGTGTTCGCCGACGACGAGCCGGTGACGCCGAGCGGCCCCGCGTGCAGCCGGTGGTCGTGCGGGACCAGGGTGCGGCCCGCGGTGGTCTCGGTGATCGGGACGCCGTGGGTCTGGGCGAACTCCAGCACCTTGCCTCCCGCGCCGGAGTACCGGACGCCGCCGCCGACCACGAGCAGCGGGCGCTTCGCGTTCTTCAGCAGCTCGGCGGCGCGCTCGACCGAGCGGGAGTCGGGGCGGGGGCGGGTGATGTGGTGCACGACGGGCGCGAACAGCGACTCCGGGAAGTCGAACGCCTCGCCCTGCACGTCCTGCGGCAGCGCGAGGGTCACCGGACCGCAGTCGGCGGGGTCGGTGAGCACGCGTGCGGCCTGCGGGAGCGCGGCGAGCAGCTGCTCCGGCTTGGTGATCCGGTCGAAGTAGCGGCTCACCGCGCGGAACGCGTCGTTGACGGTGAGCGTGCCGTCGCCGAAGTGCTCGACCTGCTGGAGGACGGGGTCGGGCGCGCGGCTGGCGAAGGTGTCGCCGGGCAGCAGCAACACGGGCAGCCGGTTGGCGTGCGCGACGCCCGCCGCGGTGACCATGTTGAGCGCGCCGGGGCCGATGGAGGACGTGGCCACCATGACCTGGCGGCGGTGGGTGGCCTTGGCGTAGCCGATCGCGGCGAGCGCCATGCCCTGCTCGTTCTGCCCGCGCCAGACCGGGATCTCGTCGCGGTGCTCTTCGAGCGCGTTGCCGACGCCGAGCACGTTGCCGTGCCCGAAGATCGCGAACACACCGGGGAACAGCGGCGCCTGCGAGCCGTCGAGCAGCTCCGTGCGCTGGGCGATCAGCCATCGAACCAGCGCCTGGGCCGTGGTGAGCCGCACGTCATTACCTCCTGGGGGTCGCGCTGGTGACGGGGCAGCGGGGGTCGGTGGGGGTGGTGTCCCAGGTGGCCCTGATCCACGTGTGCGCGGGATCGTCGCAGAACGCCATGGAACGCTCCTCCCCCGGACCGGCGAGGACGTTGAGGTAGTACATCGGGTAGCCGGGCGCGGCGACGCACGGGCCGTGATACCCGCGCGGGATGAGGAAAACGTCGCCGTCGCGAACGGTCACGTCCTCGTCGATCTCGCCGTCTCCGGTGTAGGTGCGGTGGAAGCCGAAGCCTTCGCGCGACGGCGTCATCCCGTCCCGCGCGGCGATGCGGAAGTAGTAGATCTCCTCGTTCACCACCTCGCACGGCTCCGAGTCGTCGTGCTTGTGCGGCGGGTAGGAGGACCAGTTGCCGTCCGGGGTGATCAGCTCGCAGGCGTTGAGCTTGTCCGCGTGGTCCCAGACGCCGGGGGTGCCGAAGTTGGTGACCTGGCGCGTTGCGTTGCCCGCACCGCGCACCTCCACCGGGACGTTCTCCGCCGGGCCGTAGCGCGGTTCGAGCCGCCGGGTGCACTTGGCCATCGGCAGTGCGATCTCCGCGCCGTTGGTCGAGGTCAGTGCGACGGACGCATCCCTTGGCACATAAGCGAAATCCGTGACCCGCGTGAAGACGGACTCCCGGCCTTCCAGTTCGAAGCGCCTGTCATCGACCTCGACGACGCATCCGCCCGCGAGCGGGAGCACGAACGCCTCGAACTCCCCGGTCTCGATCCGCCGCGGCTTGCCCGGCTCCAGCACGAGCACGCGCAGGCCGCAGTACGTCCAGCCCGCGTCCTCCGGTGTCAGCAGGACGGGGTCGCCGTCGGCTACGAGTGTCCCTTGTGGACGGTGGAGCGTCACGCGGAGATCTCCTCTCGGGCGGAACGGAGAAGTGCTGCGGCACTTGCGACCGCTGCGGCCACATCGCCGTCCTTCGGGTAGAGCAGCGTCCGGCCGACAACGAGACCGCGCACGACCGGGTGGCACAATGTCTTGTCCCACAACGACATGTCCGCTTCGGGTCCGCCGAGGACCAGTGAGGGCAACGTCGTCGCGCCGAGCACCGCCTCCGGGTCGGCGGGCGCGGGGAGTTTGAGCCACGTGTGCGCGGACGTGCGGCCGATACCGGAGGCGATGGTGACGGCCCTGGCCAGCGAGGTGGGGTCGTCTTGAAGACGCAACGACCCCTGCGCGTCACGTTCGTAGGGCAGCGGTTCGACCATCGCCATGACGCCCGCCTCGGCCAGCGCGGAGACGGCTTCCGCGCACGCGTGCAGCGTTGGCGCGGTGCCCGGATCTGAGTTCACCAAGCGCAGCAACATCTTTCCGCCGTCCAACCCATAGTCCACAATGGACTCAGCTGAGTAGGCGGTGAAGCGGTCGTCGATCTCCCAGTCCGCTCCGGCGAGGCCGCCGCGGTTCATCGAGCCGATCACGATCTTGTCGTGCAGGCCGTGCAACAGCAGCAGTTCCTCGATGACGTCCGGGGTGCCGAGCACACCGTCCACCGCCGGGTTGTCCAGCGCGATCAGCAAGCGGTCCAGCAACGAACGGCGGTCGGCCATCGCGGCGGGATCACCACCCGCGCCGAGCGCTCCGCGCGCCGGGTGGTCGGCGGCGACCAGGAACAGCGTGCCGCTCGGTCCGAGCAGCGGCCTACGTCGACGCGCGGCGTAGGCGGCTGCGATCGCGCCGGACTCGAAAGCCCTGGTGTGCAACAGATCCCGCCACTGAGAGTCGGTGATCACGACAGTTCAGCCTCGATCTCCTCGCACGTCGGCATGGCGTCGGCGCACGCCAGCCGCGACGCGACCAGCGCACCGGCCACGTTGGCGTACTCCGCGATCCGCACGGGGTCCCAGCCTGCCAGCAACCCGTGCGCGAGCGCTCCGCCGAACGCGTCACCGGCGCCGAGCCCGCACACCACCTCCACCGGGTGCGGCGGCACCGTCCACGAGCCCTGCTCGGTGGCGACCAGCACGCCCTCGGCGCCCTTCTTCACGATCGCCAGGCGCACACCGCGGTCGAGCAAACGTTTGGCCGCCTCGTCGGGATCGTCCGTTCCCACGGCGATCTCGACCTCCGTGCGGTTGCCCACCGCGACCGTGACGTGGTCGAGCATCCACGAGATCTCCGCGCGGGCCGCCTCCTCGGACTCCCAGAACATCGGCCGGTAGTCCAGATCGAGCACGGTGTGATCGCGACGCCCGCGGCGCAGCAGCATCTCGCGTTGCGTCGCCCTGGCGGGCTCCTCGCACACACCGGTCCCGGTCACCCAGAACAGCGGCACGTTCTCGACGTCGTCCCAAGGCACGTCCTCCGGGCGCAGCCGGAGATCGGGCGCGGTGGGGCGGCGGTAGAACAGCAGCGGCGGGTCGGCGGGCGGGTTGAGCGCGCAGAACACCACCGGGGTGAGCAGACCTGGTTCCGTACCAACGTGTTCCGGCGACACACCGAATCCGCTGAGCGCGCTGCGGACGTACGGTCCGAAGTCGTCCTCGCCGACCTTGGTGAACACCGCGGTGCGGCGGCCGAGCCTGGCCGCCGCCACCGCGACATTGGTCGCCGTCCCGCCGAGGGACTTGGCGAAGGTGCTGACCTCGGCGAGCGAGACCCCGCTCTGTTCCGGGTAGAGGTCGACACCGACGCGGCCCACGGTGAGCAGTTCGAGCGTTGTCACTGCTGCACTCCTCGCAGTTCGTGCTCCAGCGCTTCCAACTCCGCCCCGCCCGCCATCTGCCTGGTCAGCTCCTCCAGGGAGATGTCGGCCTTGTCGAAGCAGCCGAGGCTGCGACCGCGCTTGAGCAACAGGAAGCGGTCGCCGACCGGGTAGGCGTGGTGCGGGTTGTGCGTGATCAGCACGACCCCCAGCCCCCGGTCGCGGGCCTGGGCGACGTAGCGCAGCACGACCCCGGCCTGCTTCACGCCGAGCGCCGCGGTCGGCTCGTCCAGGATCAGCACCTTCGCTCCGAAGTGGACGGCGCGGGCGATCGCGACGCACTGGCGCTCGCCGCCGGAGAGCGTGCCGACCGGCTGCTCGACGTTGCGGAGGTCGATTCCCATCTCCGCCAAGGCTTTCTTGGTCGTCGCGCGCGCGGTCCTGCCGTCCAGCCAGGAGAACGGGCCCCAGCCCCTGCGAGGTTCGGAGCCGAGGAAGAAGTTGCGCCACACGCTCATCAGCGGGACCACCGCGAGGTCCTGGAAGACCGTGGCGATGCCCCGGTCCAGCGCCTCGCGCGGGCTGGACAGCCGGACCGGCCTGCCCTCGATCAGGAACTCGCCGGTGTCGTGCTGGTGCGCCCCGGCCAGGATCTTGATCAACGTCGACTTGCCCGCGCCGTTGTCCCCGAGCACGCAGGTCACCTCGCCCGCGTTGACCACAGTGGACACTCCGTTCAGCGCGATCACGCTGCCGAAGCTCTTGCCGACCTCAACGGTTTCCAGAAGCGCGGTCATGTCATTTCCTCACCCGCTCCGCCCGGCGGCGGAAAGCGTTGTTCACCAGGACGGCGGCGAGCAGCATGATGCCGAGGAAGAGCTGGAACCAGTCGCTGTCCCACTGCGCGAAGACGATGCCCTGCCGTGCCATGCCGAAGATCAGCGCGCCGATCGCGGCGCCGATCGCCGAGCCGAAGCCGCCGGTGAGCAGGCAGCCGCCGATCACCGCGGCGATGATGAACTGGAACTCCAGCCCGATGCCCTGGTTGGCCTGGACCGTGGTGAACCGCAGGATGTTGATCGAGCCGACCAGCCAGGCGGCGAAGGCCGTCGTCATGAACAGGAAGACCTTGGTGCGCACCACGGGAACGCCGACCGCGCGGGCGCTCGGGGCGGCCCCGCCGACCGCGAAGATCCAGTTGCCGAACCGGGTCCGCATGAGCACCCAGCTGCCGACCGCCGCGGCCAGCACCCACCACACGATGGAGATCGGGAAGGCGGTGCCACCGATGTCCACAGTGGACGCGAACAGGTAACCGGCGGACTCGTAACCGGCGGCGTCGCGCATGCCGGAGACCTGGACCGTGCCGGTGACCAACCGGGTGATGCCGAGGTTGAGCCCTTGCAGCGCAAGGAAAGTACCGAGGGTGACGATGAAGCTCGGCAGGCCGGTCCTCATCACCAGCCAGCCGTTGAGCGCGCCGACGCCGAGCGCGAAGCCCAGCGAGACCAGCAGTGCCAGCCAGGTGTTCCAGCCGAGCTGGGTGGCCAGGATCGCCGTCACCAGCGCGGTCGAGGCGGTCATCACGCCCGCCGAGAGGTCGAACTCACCGCCGATCATCAGCAGTGCGACCGCGACCGCCATGATGCCCAGTGTCGAGGAGTCATCGAGCCAGTTCGCCACGCCCATCGGGCTGAGGAACTGGTCGGTGAGCACCGAGAAGAACACGAACACGGCCAGCGCGCCGAGCACCGAGCCGAGCTCCGGCCTGCTGACCAGGCGATCCGCGAGGCGAACGCGAGCGACGCGCTCGTCGGTTCCCTGCACCGCCAACGCCATCCCAACTCCTTCGGTGAGATCCGGCGGGTCCCCGCGCGGGGACCCGCCGGAGCGGATCAGCGGGTGCCGCGGTCGGCGTTGCGGCCGACAGCGTCCACATTGGACTTCTCGACGAACCCGGGACCGGTCAGCACCGGGCGGCCACCACCGACGGTGTTGGCGTTGTCCTTGTAGAGCTTGAGGAACACCACCGGCAGGTACCCCTGGAGGTACTGCTGCTGGTCGACGGCGAAGAGCACGTCACCGCCCTTGATCGCGGCCACCACGTCGGAGTTGAGGTCGAAGGTCGCCACCTGCGCCTTGGCGCCGGTCTCCTTCACCGCGTTCACCGCGTTGCCCGCCACCTGCGGGTTGAGCGTGAGCACCGCGTCGATCGACGGGTCCGACTGGAGCGCGCCCTTGAGCCGGGCCTGCGCGTCGGTCGGGTTGCTGATGTCGACCTGGACCTTCTGCGTGGTGCCGAAGCCCCGTTCCGCGCCGTCGCAGCGCTGGGTCAGGCCGACGTTGCCCGCCTCGTGGACCACGCACAGCAGCTTGCGCTTGCCCGCGTCCTTGAGCTTCTTGCCCGCCTGCTCGCCCGCGATGCCCTCGTTCTGGCCCACGTGCATCAGC
The DNA here is from genome assembly GCF_024213555.1 of Allokutzneria sp. A3M-2-11 16. GTDB lineage: Bacteria > Actinomycetota > Actinomycetes > Mycobacteriales > Pseudonocardiaceae > Allokutzneria. Next base: position 1,556,656 of record NZ_JANAVO010000001.1, read on the forward strand.
GCGCCGAACTCGGAGCTGCGCTGCTCACCGGAGTTGACGGTGATCACCGGGATGCCCGCCTGGACGGCCTTGCCGATCGAGTCGCGCAGCGCGTCCGGGTTGGCCATCGACACGACGAGGCCGCCGACCTTCTGCGCCACCGCGTTGTCGATGGACTTCGACTGGGCGGCCGGATCGCCGTTGGCCTGGTACTGGACCTCGACGCCGAGCTCCTTGCCCGCGGCCTCTGCCCCGTTCTTGACGACGTTCCAGAACGCGTCGCCCGGTGTGCCGTGCGAGACGACGGCGACCTTCAGCGGGCCGCCCGACGGGGCGGGATCGGTTGCCCCGCCGCCGTTCTTGCCTGAGCCGCCCGTCGGGCCGCTGCACGCCGCGAGCACCAGGCCCGCGGCGGTGAGTCCGACCAACGCGCCGAGGCGGGATCGGTGAGACGTCATTGTCTTCTCCTAGAAAGCGATCTCAGTCGAACTGCTTCCCCAGGTACTGCAGGCTCCACTCGGTGTCACGCACCGGCCGCCCCGCCGCTTCGGCGTCCCCCACCTGCAACGCGGTGTCCTGTTCCAGGACCCACCAACCGTCGTAGCCGGCGCCGCGCAGGAACGCGACGATGCCGGCGATGTCCACGTCCCCGTCCCCCAGCGGGACGTACATACCCTGCCCGACCGCCTTGGCGTAGCCGAGCTCACCGTTGCGCACTCGGTCAGCGAGATCGGCCCGGACGTCCTTGAGGTGCATGTGCCCGATGCGGTCGGCGTACTTGCGCGCCAGCTCGACCGGGTCGGTGCCGCCGATGAGCAGGTGCCCGGTGTCCAGGCACAGCTCCAGGTCGGAGTCGGCCAGGAAGCGGTCGACCTCCGCCGCGTTCTCCACGTGCGTGCCGACGTGCGGGTGCAGCACCGTGCGAAGCCCTTGCGCCGCGGCGATGTCGCGGATCTTCGCGGAGGTCGCGATGAGCGTCGCCCACTCCTCGTCGGAGAGCTTCGGCCGGTCGTCGTAGCCGTCCAGCCCCGTCGCCGCTGCCAGGACCAGCACTTCCGCGCCGGTCTCGGCGAGCAGCGCCGCCGTTCGCTCCGCTTCGTCCACAGTGGACTGTGCTCCGGTGTGCAGTGGCACGGCGAGGAATCCGCCGATCATGCTGAGCCCGTATCCGCCCAGCAGCTCGCGCAGCTCCGCGGGATCGGTCGGGAGGTACTCCGGTGGCCCCAGTTCGGTGGCCTGGACGCCGAGGCCCGCCATCTCGCCAAGCACCGTCTTCGCGTCCAGCACGTGGCCCCACCCGGGCACCTCGCAGACACCCCAGGAGATCGGGGCCGCGGCGATTTTCGGGGTCATCGGGCGGCCTCCGCTGTCCGGTTGACGCGCACCGGGTTTCCGGTACGGCGCGAGGTGTCGCAGGCGATCGCCAGCTCCAGGCTGGTCAGGCTCTCCCGGGCGGGCGAGGGGTTCTCGGCCTTGCCCGAGACCACGTCCACGAACACCGACATCTCGTTGAGGTAGGCGTCGTGGAAGCGCTCGATGAAGCCGGGGTAGGCGCCGGGGCCGACCTTCGGGCCGTCGTTCTCCAGCGAGGTCAACGGGGTGCGGGGGTCGACGCCGACCGTCAAGGAGTCCTTGCTGCCCAGCACCTCGATGCGGTGGTCGTAGCCGAGCGGGTTGTGCCGCCCACCGGCGAGCGTGGCGTGCGCCCCGCTCGCGAAGCGCAGCGTCACCACGGCGTTGTCCACGTCGTCGGCCTGCGCGAACGCGTCGTGCACGAGCACCGACCCGGCCGCGTAGACCTCCACCACCGGCTCGCCGACCAGCCACGGCACGGCGTCGAGGTCGTGGATCAGCAGGTCGCGGAAGATGCCACCGGAGGCCGGGAGGTAGCTGAAGTCCGGCGGGTTGGCGTCGTGCCCGATCGCCCGGACGAGGTAGATCGTGCCGAGGTCGCCGGAGCGGATGCGGCGGTGCAGCTCGACGGTCGCGGGGTCGAACCGGCGCTGGAAGCCGACCAGGACCTCGACCCCGGCCGCCTCCACGTCGTTGACCAGCGCGCGCATCTCGTCGATGTCGCTGGCGATCGGCTTCTCGCACAGCGTGGGCACCCCGGCCGCCACCGCCCTGCGCAGCATGTCCGGGTGCGTGTCGGTCGGCGTCGCCAGCAGGACGCCGTCCGAGGCGGACAGCAGGGCGTCCAGGTCGTCGACGGCTCGCACCGCACCGCCGAGCGCGGCGGCGGCCTGCTCGGCGCGGCCGGGGACCGGGTCGAACAGCACGACCTCGTCGATCCGGCCCAGTGAGGCGAGGTTGGCGGCGTGCATGGTGCCGATCCGCCCGACACCCGCAACTCCGATGCGCATTCGCTCTCCGTCCAGGTCAGGGGCTCGCCCGATTAGAGCGCTCTATTGGTTGGAGCGCTCTAATGCTGTAGCGTGCTCGGCGGCGGTGTCAAGGCTCACAACCCTGGTCGTTATGTCGGGACCGGTCAAGGAGGACGCTGTGGCTCGTCCGACGATGGAGGACGTCGCGCGCGTCGCGAACGTGTCGCGAGCACTGGTTTCCCTGGTCATGCGGGGCTCGCCGAAGGTCAGCGCGCAACGGCGCACGGCCGTGCTCGAAGCGGCGGAGAAACTGGGCTACTCACCGCACGTGATGGCGCGCGCCCTGGCCAGTCGAACCTCCACCGTGCTCGGCGTGATGCTCTCCGACCTGCACAACCCGTTCTTCGCCGAGGTCGCGGAGGGCCTGGACGCGGCGGCGCGGGCCGAGGGCTTCGAGCTGATCATCAACTCCGGCGGGCGCAGCCCGGCCAGGGAGCGGCGCGCGCTGAACAGCCTGCTGTCCTTCCGCCCCGCGGGACTGGCCCTGCTGGGCCCGGTCGTTCCGTCCTCAGCGATCGAGTCGGCCGCCGAGGAGTCTCCGATCGTCCTGGTGTCACGGTCTTCCAGACTGTCCACAGTGGATACTGTGAACGATGACGGCGAGGCCGGATCTCGGATGGCCGTCGATCACCTGGTCTCGTTGGGGCACAGGCGAATCGCGCACCTCGACGGCGGGGGCGGCTCGCAGTCCGCGCTCCGCAGGCGCGGCTACCAGATCGCGATGCGCGAGCACGGCCTCGAACCGGAGGTGATCCGCAGCGAGTACACCGACGCGGCGGGCGCCAAGGCGATCAAGGAGATGCTGGCGGCGCGGAACACCGTGCCCGCACCCACGGCCATCGTGGCGGCCAACGACTACAACGCGGTCGGCGCGATCTCCGCGCTGGAGGAGGCGGGGCTGCGCGTCCCGCAGGACGTCTCGGTCATCGGCTACGACAACACCTCGCTCGCGTCGATGCGCCACGTCTCGCTGACCACGATCGACCAGCCACGCACCGAGATGGGACGGCTCGCCGCCGAGGCGCTGCTCCAGCGCGTGCGCGAGGACAGGACCGAACCGGTCCGCAAGCTGTTGCACCCCAAGCTGGTCACCCGCTCCACAACCTGTTCTCCACTGTCCTAGGGCGTGCATCAGGGGTCCGTGTTCGCGATAGCCAGGCCGAGCCCGCCCCTGACTGCACCGGCGGGAAGCCCACGTACAACACCGGTACGCGGACTTCCCGCCGTCTTGCCAGGAACGACCTCGATCCCGGCTCTCATCGAACGAGACCCCAGATGCACACCCAAGGAGGAAGTGTGACCGGCTTAGTTCCGCACTGGATCGACGGAGCGCGCACCACGGGCGCCTCCACGCGGCGGGCCAGCGTGTTCCAACCGGCGACCGGCGAGGTCGCGCGCGAGGTCGTGCTCGCGGAACAGTCCGATGTGGATAGTGCGGTGGCTTCTGCGGTGAAGGCAGCACAGGACTGGGGCGAGTCCTCGCTGTCCACCCGCGCCAAGGTGATGTTCGAGTTCCGCCAGCTGGTCCAGGCGCACCGGGACGAACTGGCCGAGATCATCACCGCCGAGCACGGCAAGGTGCTCTCCGACGCCGCCGGCGAGGTGCAGCGCGGCCTCGAAGTGGTGGAGTTCGCCTGCGGTATCCCGCACCTGCTCAAGGGCGAGCACTCCGAACAGGTCTCGCGCGGTGTCGACGCCTACTCCGTGCGCCAGCCGCTCGGCGTGGTCGCGGGCATCACCCCGTTCAACTTCCCCGCCATGGTGCCGATGTGGATGTTCCCGCTGGCCATCGCGTGCGGGAACGCCTTCATCCTCAAGCCTTCCGAGCGCGATCCGTCCACCGCCGTCCGCCTCGCCGAGCTGTTCCAGGAGGCGGGCCTGCCCGATGGCGTGCTGAACGTGTTGCAGGGCGACGCTTTCGCGGTCAACGCGCTGCTCGACCACTCGGATGTCGCGGCGGCGTCCTTCGTCGGCTCCACACCGATCGCGCGGCACGTGTACGCGCGGGGAACCGCTGCGGGCAAGCGAATCCAGGCGTTGGGCGGCGCGAAGAACCACATGGTGGTGCTGCCCGACGCGGACATCGACGGTGCGGCCGACGCGGCGGTCTCGGCGGGCTTCGGCTCGGCGGGTGAGCGGTGCATGGCGATCTCCGTCGTGGTCGCGGTCGGCGACGTCGCGGACTCGCTGATCCCGGCGATCACCTCGCGGATGGCGTCGTTGGTGACCGGCCCCGGCACCGATCCGGCCTCGCAGATGGGTCCGTTGGTGACCGATGTGCACCGCGACCGCGTTCAGTCCTATGTGGACGCTGGGGTCGCTTCGGGGGCTTCGCTCGTGGTGGACGGCCGTGGTTACGCACCGGCTGGGCACGCGGACGGTTTCTGGCTGGCACCAACACTTTTCGACCACGTGACGCCGGAGATGCCGATCTACCAGGACGAGATCTTCGGGCCGGTGCTGTGCGTCGTGCGCGTGCCGACCTTCGACGCGGCGGTGGAGCTGGTCAACGCCAACCCCTACGGCAACGGCACCGCGATCTTCACCGGCGACGGTCTCGCGGCGCGTGAGTACCAACGGCGGGTGCACGTCGGGATGATCGGTGTGAACGTGCCGATCCCGGTGCCGATGGCGTACTACTCCTTCGGCGGCTGGAAGGACTCGCTCTTCGGCGACACGCACGTGCACGGGGCCGACGGCGTCCGCTTCTACACCCGCGCCAAGGCCATCACCCAACGCTGGCCGAAGCACCACGGCGTGAACCTCGGCTTCCCCACGCACACGTAACCGGCACGGTGGTTGGGGCGTCTTCAAGTACCCCGCACCCCACCTGAGGCGACCGCAAACCGCCCCTAACCCCCGCTGGAGCTACGGGGGTTAGGGGCGGTTGTGGTCGCCGGGAGGGGGGTCGGAGGTACTTGAAGACGGGTGAACTCAGGTGCCGGTGATCAATCGGGTGGCGATGTCGGGGGAGAAGGTGCCTGCGGGGACGGTGGGCGCGATGCCGCACTTCCCGTCGGAGTTTCCGGGGACCTTGACCCACAGCAGCATGTCCGCGCCGCCACCGATGCGCGGCGGCTCACCGATCCTGCGACCGGCGGGGTTGCACCACTGGCCGTTGGAGCCGTTGCCGTTGCGGCTCACGTCGACCACGAAGGTCTTGGTGTGCCCCAAGGTCGACAACGTGGAGCGCAGCGCGTTGCCGTAGAGCACGGAGGCCGACGTCGTGTGGTAGTTCGACACGTTGAGGGCGAACCCGCGGACGTTGGCGATGCCGACCTTGTTCAGCCGCTTGGCCATCTCCGACGCCGAGATCCAGGTGGCGTGACCGGCGTCGAGGTACACCGATGCCTTGGGCGCCTTGGCTTTCAGTTGTTCGGTGAAGTACGTCAGCAGCTCGATCCGGGTCTGCCGCTGCGGCTCGGTGAGGCAGTCGAGCTGCGCCACCGCGTCCGGTTCGACCACTACGACGGCCGGGCGGTCGCCGATGCCCGCCGCGAACTGCGAGCTCCAGGTGCGGTACTCGGCGGGTGAGCCGGCGCCCCCGCCGGAGTGGCTGCCGCAGTCACGGCCGGGGATGTTGTAGGCGACCATGACGGGCAGCCGGTTGGCCGCCGCGGCGGTGCCCACGTGGGCGGCGACCGAACCGACGTTCTTGCCGCCGATCCACTTCGCCGTGGGCTTCGTGGCGATGTCGGCGTTGATGCGAGCCCGGCGGGGGTCGTCCGGGTGCTCCCGGACCCAGGTCGCCGGGGTGGAGTTCGGGTCGACGTAGAAAGCGGACGGGGCGGCGTCCGGAACGAGGACGCCGCCCAGCACCGCGAGGACCAACGTGATCATGTGACCGCCTCCGCAGGGTGGTGGAAGGTCAGCTGCCGGTGATCAACCGCATGGCGATCTCCGGGGTGAACGTCCCGGCGGGGGTGTTCGGCGCGATACCGCACTTCCCGTCGGAGTCGCCGGGGACCTTGACCCACAGCACCATCTCCGCGGGAGCGGCGCCGAGCCGAGGGGCCTCGCCGAGCTTGCGGCCCGCGGGGTTGCACCACTGGCCGTTGGAGCCGTTGCCGTTGCGGCTCACGTCGATCACGAAGCTCTTCTTCTGACCGAGATGTGAAACCACCTCGCTACCGTAGCGCGCCGACTCCGCGGTGGTCCGGTAGTTGGAGACGTTGACGGCGAAGCCGCGGGTGTTGGCGATACCCGCGGAGTTGAGGCGCCTGGCCATCTCCGGCGCGGCGATCCACGAGGAGTTGCCGCCGTCGAGGTAGGTGAAAGCGTTGGGTGCCTTGACTTTCAGCTCGGCCGTGATGTGCTTGAGCAGGTCGAGCCGGACCTGCTTCCGCGGAGCGTCGAGGCAGTCGAGCTGAGCCACCGCGTCGGGCTCGATCACCACGACCGCGGGGAGCGTGCCAATCGCGGAGGCGAAGGCGGAGCTCCACTTGCGGTACGCCTCCGGGCTGCCCGCACCACCGCCGGAGTGGCTGCCGCAGTCCCTGCCGGTGATGTTGTAGGCCACCAGCACGGGCAACCGCTTCGCCGTGAGCGCCGCACGGACGTAGGCGGAGACGTCCGCACCGATGTCGGAGTTCCAGTTGCCGAACCACTTCGCCATCGGCTTGTCCGCGATGGCGCTCCTGATCTGCGCCGCGCGCGGGTCACCGCGGTTGGCCTCGACCCACTTCGCCGGATTCGAGGTGGGGTCGACGTAGAACGCGTCAGCGTTCGCCGCGGCCGGAACAGCCCCCAGCGCCATTCCGACCGCCGCGAGCGCAATGGCGGTCATCCGTTTCATGCCGCTCATCTTCTCCGCTCACTTGACGACAAGGAAAGACCACTTCCAAACCTTTTCGCGTTATCGCAGACCGTGATCGGCGATAACCCGCGCGTACCGTCGAGCACTATCCTTCGGCGTTCTCCGCTGGGTCGCATAATCGACATGAACGATTCCGAACCGCTTCGCGTACCCCTCGGCCCACTCGAAGTTGTCCAGCAGTGACCAGTAGAAATAGCCACGAACGTCGACCCCGGCGGCGATCGCGTCGTGCGCTGCGCGCAAATGCGCCTCCAGGAATTCGACCCTATCCGAATCGTGAACCTGGCCATCGACGAGTTCGTCGGCGTATGCTGCGCCGTTTTCCGTTAGGTAGACAGGAAGATCCGGCCGCTGCCGGTGCAGGCTGAGCAATAGATCGGTCAGCCCCTCCGGCACCACCTCCCATCCCATATCGGTGACCGGTCGCCCACGCGCGGGAAAGCGAGCCGTCTCGGCACCGATCCATTCGGTCGGCCCGGCGACCGGCTCGCCGGAGTCGATCACCTGGATGTCGCGGTAGTAGTTCACGCCGAGGAAGTCCACCGGGCCGCCGATCGTGGCGAGGTCGCCGTCGGCGATGTGGTCGGCGAAGCCGTACGGCGCGAGGTCGGCGAGCACGTCCTCCGGATATCGCCCGTGCAGCACGGGATCGAGGAAGATCCGGTTCTGCAGTCCGTCGACGCGACGGGCGATCTCCGCGTCCTGCGGTTGCACCGGCACCACCGGGAACAGGTTGAGGGTGATCCCCGCCTGGGCCTGTGGCGCGGATTCGCGGATCACCTCCATGGCAAGGCCGTGCGCCAGCATCAGGTGGTGGACGGCGGCGACGGCTTCACGCGGTGACGTGCGCCCCGGCGCGTGCTTGCCCAGCGCATAGCCGAGGAACGCCGAACACCACGGCTCGTTCAACGTGATCCAGTTGTGCACGCGATCGCCGAGGCGGTCCAGCACGGAAGCGGTGTACTCGGCGAACCGGTACGCGGTGCCCCGATGAGCCCAGCCGCCCTTGACTTGGAGCGCCTGCGGGAGATCCCAGTGGTACAGCGTGATCCACGGCGTGATCCCGTTGTCCAGCAAGCAATCCACCAGGCGCTCGTAGAAGTCGAGGCCCTTCGGGTTCTCCGCTCCGCCGTCCGGCCGGACCCGCGGCCAGGCGGTGGAGAGGCGATAAGCGTTGAGCCCCAAGGACTTCATCAGCTCGACGTCGGAGCGGTACCGGCGGTAGTGGTCGGCTCCGGGCTCACCGGTGTCACCGTTGACCACCGCTCCGGGCACCCGGCACAGCGCGTCCCAGATCGAGTCGGCCCGGCCGTCCGCCGTGGTCGAGCCCTCGACCTGGAAGGACGCCGTCGCGGCGCCCCACTGGAACCCCGGCGGGAAGGACAGTACGGACACGGTTCACCCCTTCACTGCACCCTGCATGATCCCGGCGACGATCTGCCTGCCGAGCACGACGAAAACGATCAGGATCGGGATGGTCGCGAGCGTCGTGCCCGCGAGCACCAGCGAGTAGTCGACGTAGTAGCCGCTCTGCAGCTTCTCCAGGGCCACCTGAACGGTCGGGTTCTCCGCGTTGAGCACGATCAGCGGCCAGAGGAAGTCGTTCCACGAGGTCATGAACGTGAACATGCCGAGGAACGCCGCTGCCGGGCGCACCGCGGGCAGGCACACGTGCCAGAAGACGCGGATCATGCTGCACCCGTCCATCCGCGCCGCCTCGACCAGCTCGAACGGCAGAGCGTCCACTGTGTACTGACGCATCCAGAAGACACCGACCGCGGTCACCAGGTTCGGCACGATGACCGCCTGCACACCGTTGGCCCAGCCGAACTCCGCCATCGCCAGGTACAGCGGGATCACCCCGAGCTGGGTGGGGACGGCGAGCGTGGCCACCACGAACAGGAACAACGGATCGCGGCCGCGGAAGCGCAGCTTGGCGAAGGCGAACCCGGCGAGCGTGGAGAACAGCACCGTGGTCAGCGTGACCGTGCCCGCGACGATCACGCTGTTGCCCAAGGCTTTCCAGAACGGCACCGAGTCGAACACCCGCTGCGCGTTGGCAAGGAAGTTCGCACCCGGCAGCAGCGACGGAACGGTGTCGGTGAGCATCGAGCTGTCCCGGCTGGCCACCAGGAACGACCAGTAGAACGGGAAAGCTGAGCCCAGCACGAAGGCGATCAGCAGGCCGTAGACCATCAGCGCACCCCTGACCCGGCCGCGAGCCTCCTGGTGATCAGGAAGTTCACCGTGGCGATCGCGATGACGACCAGGAACAGCACCCAGGCGATGGCCGACGCGTAGCCGAGGTGACCGCCCTCGAACGCGGATTGGTACATGTACAGCGTGATCGTCTGGAACTGGTTGGACGATCCCCCGTTGTTGGAGCCGGGCATCGCGTCGAACAGCTTCGGCTCGGTGAAGATCTGCAAGCCGCCGATGGTCGACGTGATCACCACGAAGACGAGCGTCGGCCGCAACAAGGGCAGCGTCACGCTGACGAAGCGCCGCACCGGTCCCGCACCGTCCACTGTGGCCGCTTCGTGGATCTCCTTGGGAATGGCCTGCATCGCGGCGAGCACGATCAGCGCGTTGTAGCCGGTCCACCGCCAGTTGACCATCACCGCGATGGCGACGTGGCTGGCGAAGCGGTCGGCCTGCCAGTCCACGCGGTCCAGGCCGACGAGTTCGAGCAGGTTGTTCGCCAGGCCGTAGTTCGGACCGAACAGGTTGGCGAAGATGATGCCCAGCGCGACGAGGCTCGCCACGTACGGCAGGAGCACCCCGACCCGCCACGCGGTCGGCGCGCGCAGCCGGGAGTTGAGCAGCGCGGCCAGCAGCACCGCGATCACGATCTGCGGGCCGCTGGAGAGCACGAAGATGCTCAGCGTGTTGGTCAGCGTCGTCCAGAACTGGTTGTCGGAGAACAGCGCGAGGTAGTTGTCCGCGCCGACGAACACGGGATCACCGCCGAGCAGGTCCCAGTCGAACATGGACACGTAAGCCGTGTACAGCAAGGGAAACAGGCCGACGAGTCCAAAGAGGACGAAGAACGGCGCGATGTAGAGGTACGGCGAGTACTTGACGTCCCAACGGGACAGCCTGCTCACTTGGCGAGCTTCTTCGCGCTGTCGACGAACCGCTGCCAGCCCTCCCGCGCCGACGCGCCCTGCTCCACCGTCTGCAACGCAGGGGTGGACGCGTTCTCCTGGATCTTGCCGTCGCCCGGCCCCTTGTACTGGGCCTTGCCGACCTTGCGCGCCTGGGTGGCGAACAGCTCGCCGCTGCGCACTCCGCCGAAGTACGCGTCGGTCCCGCCCAGCAGCTCCGGCGCGGTCAAAGCCTTGACCTGACTGGGAAAAGTGCCCGCCTTGAGGAACGCCTTCACCTGCTGCTCCGGCGCGGTGAGCCACGCGGCCAGCTCGGCGGCCTCCTTCGGGTGCCTGCTCTGCTTCGGCACGGTGAGGAACGAGCCGCCCCAGTTGCCGCCGCCCCCGGGGAACGCGTCGGTGACGGCCCACTTGCCCGCGTTGCCCGCACCGGCCTGTTCCTTGATCACGCCGAGCATCCAGGCCGGGCACGTCTTGGTGGCGAAGGCGCCGGACTTGAACCCGGAGTTCCACTCGTTGCTGAACGCCACGAGCTTCGCCGACTGCCCGCGCGCGACCGCCGCGGTGACCTGGTCCCAGTTCTGCCTGATGGCGGGGTTCTGCTCGACGGTGAGCCGGTCCTGCCGGTCGAAGTAGCCGGTGTCGAGCTGGTTGTGCATGGCGTTGAAGATCTGCGCCGCCGAGTCGAACCACGCCTTGCCGCCGGACTTCGCCACGAACTGGTCCCCTGCGGCGAAGAAGCTCTGCCAGCTGGCGAACAACGGCTTGACCGCCTCCGGTTCGGAGGGCAGCCCGGCTGCGGCGAAGAGGTCCTTGCGGTAGCACATCGCCAGCGGGCCGATGTCGGTCCCGTAGCCGATCAGGCTGCCGTCCTTGGCTTTCGCCGCCTGGTACTTCCAGTCCAGCCAACGGTCCGCGGTGGCGGGGCCGATCTGCTCCAGGTTGTGGAACAGCGCGGGCCTGGCGAGCACGTCGGCGAGGTAGCCCTCCTCGACCGCCTGCACGTCGGCCAGCCCGGAACCCGCGCCGAGCTTGGTGAACAGGGCCTGGTGGTACGGCCCGCCCTGGCCGGTCCGGTTGTGGACGATCTTGATGCCGGGGTGGGCCGCCTCGTACTCGGTGAGCAGCTGCTCGTAGCCGAACTCGGTGAAGGTGCCGATGGTGAGCTCGATCCGGCCGTCCGCGGGGCCGCCGCAGGCGACCGTGGCGCCGAGCACCGCGATGGCCGCCAAGAGGGTGGGTCGCTGTCGCACAGTGCACCTCGCTCTGGGAAATCCTGGGAGCGCTCCCAGGTACCGGCGAGTGTGACGAAGTCCTTACAGCAGGTCAATAAATGTTTTCACGTCCGTTATCGACTGGGAGCGCTCCCAGGCTCAGGAGGACTGGCGCACGACCACGCTCGTCGGCAGCGTCACGGCCTGCTCAGCGGGGTTCCCGGCGATCGCGTCGAGCAGCATCCCGACCATGCGGCGGCCCTGCTCGTCGATGGGCTGGCGGACCGTGGTCAGCGGCGGATCGGCCAGTCGCGCCTGCTCGACATCGTCGAAGCCGACGACAGCCACATCCTCGGGAACGCGGCGACCGTTGGCGCGCAAGGCTTCCAGGGCTCCGACCGCCATCAGGTCCGAGGAGACGAACACCGCGTCCAGCTCCGGCTCCCAGGCGAGCAGCTGGCGCATGGCCTGCTCGCCGCTCTGCACGCCGAAGTCCCCGTGGGCGATCACCGGGCGGCAGTTCGGGTCGAGCGCGTCGCGGTAGCCGCTCTGCCGGTCGATGGAGACCGCCATGTCCTGCGGGCCCGAGATCATCGCGATGCGCTCGCGGCCGCGCTCCCGCAGGTGCTCGACGGCGAGCCGGGCTCCGCCGACGTTGTCGGCGTCCACCCACATCGTGTCCTTGGCGACGCGCAGCGGCCTGCCGCCGTAGACCACCGGCACGGTGAGGCCGCTGAGCATGCCCGCGCCGTGCGTCGAGGTCAGCAGCACCCCGTCGACGTGGCCCGCGCGGAGGAACCGGTCCAGCCGCGCCTGCTCGCGCTGCGACCGCGCCATGATCACCATCAGCTGGACGTCGGTCCGGTCCAGCTCGTCGGCGACCGCGTGGATCAGGCCGGTCAGGTAGGGATCGGTGAAGACCGTGGTGTCCGGTTCCTGCACCACCAGCGCGACCGCGCCCGTGCGGCGGGTCACCAGCGAGCGGGCCGCCTGGTTGGGCACGTAGCCGGTCTGCGCGATGGCCCGCTCGACCGCTTCCCGGATGTCCTGGCGCACGTGCGGCAGGTTGTTGATCACCCGGGAGACGGTCGACTTGGACACCCCCGCGACCGCCGCCACGGTCTCCAGCGTGGGGTTCTTCGCGGAAACCTCGGCCACGAACCTCTCCCGGACGTCGATCGGACTGTCGAAGCCAGTGTGCACCTCCGGGGGTTGGGACGGCGAGACGCCGGAGCACGGGTGTGCTCCGGCGTCTCGTTCCGGCACGTGGTGGCCCGCGCCGCGCGAATGCCGCGTTTGTTCCGTTGGGGTGTGCTGAATGAGTCATTGGGGGAGCTCAACTCCCCCAATGACTCATTCAGGGTGATAACCGTCCCGAACGTGCTGGTCAGCGCGTTGGAGTGCCTGAATGACTCATTCAGGGCACAACGGCCTGAGCTGGGGGTTCGGGGAGGGTGAGCGGGCCGAATGAGTCATTCGGGGGCTCAGCGCCGGTGGGTCAGCGCGTCGTGGCGGGCAGCGACGTCGTGGTGGGCGCGGGGCGCGTCGTGGTGGGGACCGGGCGCGACGTGGTCGGATCGGGCTTGCCGGGGCTGGTCGTGGTCTGGGTCGACGTGACCGGCGGGCGGGTCGTCGCGGGCGGCGTGGTCGGGATCGTGGGCCGGGAAGTCTCGGTCGGGCTGACCGTGATCGTCGACGGCACGGTGCTCGTCGTGGTGACGCCGCCCGCGGGCGGGACCTCGGCCGCACCGAACGGCGATGCCAGCGCGGCCCCGCCGATGCCGATGACGACGACGCCCGCCGCGATACCGCCGGCGGCCCACGCGCGGCCGCGAGCGACGCTGCGCTTGGCGGCAGCGAGAACGGACGTGGGGTGGAAGTTCATCGTGGGTTCCTCTCCGAGCGCGCGGCCCAGCATTGCCCGGGCCTCGGCGTACTCGTCCATGTCGGTCAGCTCCTCGTGGCTCACCGCTGTACCTCCAGAACCGAGTAGTCCCGCTGATCGGCAAGCACTCTGCGCAGTGCGGCCAGGCCCTTCGATGCCTGGCTCTTGACGGTTCCCTGGGCGCAGCCGAGAAGGCTGGCGACCTCCTCGACCGACAGGTCCTCCCAGAACCGCAGCACGACGACGGCCCGCTGCCTGGCGGGCAGCTGGGCGAGGGCCCTCCGCAGATCGAGGGCTTCCTCACTGCTCACCGCGGGTACGGCCACTTCCGGCAGTTCGTCGGACGCGCGCTCCCGCCGACGCCAGAACCGTCGCGACTCGTCGATCGTGGTCCGGACAAGCACCTGGCGCGCGTAGGCATCGACAGATCCGTCTTTCTGGATCTTGTGCCACGACTTGAACAGCTTGATCAGAGCTGCCTGCACCAGGTCCTCCGCGCGGTGCCAGTCACCGCACAGCAGGAACGCGGTTCGCCGCAGAGCGACACCACGGGCTTGGACGAACTCGACGAACTCGGCGTCGCGATCGGTCACTGGGCCTCCAAACGGTCTCGCCCCTCGTTACGAGACGGGACGCGCGAGGGGTTGCCCGGTTCGGAAAGTGATCGCGGTCACGAACGCAGCCTGCGGAGCAGCGGCCAGCACACGATCACCGCGATGATCCCGTAGACGATCACCGAGAACGTGGTGTTGACCAGGCCGGAGAGGTGGCCGTCGCTGATCTGCAGCGCCCGCCGCATCTGCTGCTCGGCGTTGGGGCCGAGGATCACCCCGAGCACGGCGGGCAGCACCGGCAGCCCGAACCGCCGCATCATGAACCCGAGCAGCCCGATGACGAGCAGGATCACCAGGTCCAGCACCTCGCCGCCGACCGCGTACGCGCCGACGCTGGCGAAGAACAGGATGCCCGCGTAGAGGTAGGGCCGGGGCAGCCGCAGCAGTTTCGCCCACACCGGCGCGAGCGGCAGGTTGAGCACGAGCAGCAGCACGGTACCGATGAACATGCTCGCGATCAACGCCCACACCAGTGCCGATTCCCGTTGGAACAGCAGCGGTCCCGGCTGGATGCCGAACTGCTGGAAAGCGACGAGCATGACCGCGGCGACGGCCGTGGTCGGCAGGCCGAGGGTCAGCATCGAGACCATCGTGCCCGCGGCCGACGCGCTCGCGGTGGCCTCCGGACCGGCGACGCCCTCGATCGCGCCCTTGCCCCATTCGTCCTTGTGCTTGGACAGCCTGCGTTCGGTCACATAGGACAGGAACGTCGGGATTTCGGCTCCACCGGCGGGAATCGCGCCGAACGGGAAGCCGATCAGCGGCCCGCGCAACCACGGCTTCCAGGACCGGCGAAGGTCCTCGCGGCCGAGCCAGGGGCGACCGACCGGGATCGGCTCGGCCAGCTTCCGCCGCAGGTGCGCGGCCACCCACAGGGACTCGCCGATCGCGAACAGGCCGACCGCGACCACGACGACGTCGATGCCGTCGGCGAGCTGGAGGGAACCGAAGGTGAGCCGCTGCTGGCCGGTCATCTCGTCCAGCCCGACGAGCCCGATCGCCAGCCCGATCAGCAGCGATGCGAAGCCGCGGACCCGGGAACCGCCGAGCACCGAGGTCACCGCGATGAACGCCAGCAGCATGATCGCGAAGTAGTCCGGGGCGCCGATGTCCACCGCGACCGAGGCGACGAACGGGGCCAGCAGCACGAGCAGGGTGGTGCCGATGATCCCGCCGACGAAGTGCCCGATGGCGGCGGTGGCCAGGGCCTGGGCGCCCCTTCCCTTGCGCGCCATGGGATTGCCCTCGATCGCGGTGACCACCGCCGCGGTCTCGCCCGGGGTGTTCAGCAGGATGGAGGTGGTGGAGCCGCCGAACATGCCGCCGTAGTAGATCCCGGCGAACATGATGAACGAGCCGGTCGGGTCGAGGCCGTAGGTCACCGGCAGCAGCAGCGCCACCGCCATCGCGGGCCCGATCCCCGGCAGGACGCCGATCGCGGTGCCGAGCAGCACGCCGATCACCGCGTACAGCAGGTTGATCGGGGTCAGCGCGGTCCCGAAACCGTTGAGCAGCTGGGTCAGCGTGTCCAACTCAGAGCACCCCCATCAGCGGGCCACCGGGCAGGTGCACTCCCAGCAGGTTGTTGAAGACCAGGTAGGTGGTGATCGAAAGCCCCGCTGCCACAAGGGGATCGCGCACGGGGTTGCGGCTGCCCAGCGCGTAGGCCGAGCCCCAGAACAGCACCATGCCGGACAGCGGGAACCCGACGAGGTTGATCAGCACGATGTTCGCCAGGAACGCCGCGGCGAGCAACAGGACCGTGCGCCAGTCGGCGGGCGCGTCCAGGTCGACGTCCTCACCCGCCTCGGCCTCGCCCCTGCCCCCGCGCAGCACGTCCAGCGCCAGCAACACCGACACCAGCACGAGCAGCCCGCCGACCAGGACGGGCACGGCCTTCGGCCCGACCGGACCGCGCTGGGTGAAGTCGGCCGGGATGCTGATCGCGTCGATCAGCACCAAACCGCCCAGCAGCAACAAGAACAGGCACACCCACAGCTCGGAGTGCTGACGCAGCTTCTCGGTCACGCGAGTCCCAACTCCTTGAGCACGGTGGCGACGCGGGCGTTCTCGGCGGTCAGGAACTCGCCGAACTTCTCCGCGGGGGCGTAGGCGTCGGTCCAGCCGTTGCGGGCCACCGCGTCCCGCCACTGCCGGGTGTCGTGCAGCTGGCGGAACAACTCGACCAGCGCGACCCGCTCCTTCTCCGAAATCCCCGGCGGGGCAACGATTCCGCGCCAGTTGGTGAACTTCACGTCGATGCCCGCCTCGCTCAGCGTCGGCGCGTCCACCCCGGGAATCCGGTTCGGGCCGGTCACCGCGAGCACGCGCAGCGAGCCCGCCTTGATCTGGTCGGCGTACTCACCAACCCCTGACACACCAAAGGAAATCTTGCGCCCGAGGACCGCGGCGAGCAGTTCTCCGCCACCGTCGAACTGCACGTAGGTCACGGTCCTCGGGGCAAGTCCGACCGCCTTCGCCATCAGCATGGGCGCGAGGTGGTCGGGGCCTCCTGGCGACGAGCCGCCGCCGACGGGCACGGCACCGGGGTTGGCTTTCCAGTCCGCGATGAGCTGCCCGATGTTCTGGTACGGGGAATCCTTGCCCACCACCACGATGTCCGGCTCTTCGGTGAGCTTCGCGATGGGCGTGGTGTCCTGAAGGGACGATCGCGACCTGTTGGTGTAGACGCTGCCGACGACGCCGAGGCCCATCGACATCACCAGCTTGCCGTTGCCGCGCTCGTTGACGATCCGGCCGAGGCCCACGGTCCCGCCCGCCCCGGGAAGGTTGAAGACCTCAACATTGCGGATCAGCTCCGCGTCCTCCATCGCCTTCGCGGCCGTGCGCGCGGTGGTGTCGTAGCCGCCGCCGGGTGCGTTGGGCACGAGCACCCTGACCCCGCGCAGCTGCGCCCCGGCGTCGGTGTCCAGGCCGGAGGTGACCAGCGGCGGCACCAGCAGCGCGGCGGCCACCGCCCCCGCCGCGGCCAGCCAGTTGCGGACCCGCACAGTGATCCCCGCCTCTCCGTTGAGTCATGAGGGTCGAGTCATGAGGTACGTCATCGTGCGGTTGTCCGCCCGAGCCGTCGCGCTTGCGTGCGCAGCGATCGTTATGGTCGTTGTGTTCACGGACCCGGACAGCTCACCCCACCGCTTCGGGTGAAAGGGCCGTCGCGAGGATTGACCGGGCAGCCCCGGCACACCACGTTGGCGCTGTGCCTCCCCCCGATGCGGACCTCGCCGACATGGTGGTGCGGGAGTGCGGGCGGCGGTGGCCCCAGGGCGCGACGCAGCCGCCCGGCAGGTTGTTGCGGCCGATGCTGGTGCTGGAGTCGGCGATGGCCGTCGGTGGTGACCCGGTCCGCATCCTGCCCGCCGCGGTCGGCTTCGAGTGCTCGCACGTGGGCGGGCTGGTGCACGAGGAGATCATCCACCGCTCCGGCGGTCCGGCGGACGCGCTCGTCGCGGCGAACGCGCTGCTGTTCGAGTGGTTCCGCGCGCTCAGCGAGTGCGTCGACCGCGGGGTGCCACCGGAACGGGTCACCGAGGCGATGCGCATCCAGGCCAGCACCGGGATCGACTCCTGCCGGGGCACCGAGCTGGAACTGGCCTCGACCCTCCACAGTGGACTGGACGGTTACCTCAGGATGGCCCGGCTGAAGACCTCGGCCCCGCTGGCGGCGGCCTGCCGGGTCGGCGCGGTGCTCAGCGGGGCGAGCCCGGCGCAGACCAACGCGCTGGCCGAGTTCGGCGACGCGCTCGGCCTCACCTGCCAGATCCGCGAGGACATCCGGACCTACGAGCGCAACGTCGAGGCGGTGACCCGGGACGGTCGCGGCGAAGTACGGGTGCGCAGGCTCTCGCTGCCGGTGCTGCTCGCCCACGACGGCGCGAACCCCCGCGACCGCGCGCGGATCGAGCGGTTGCTCACCGCCCGGTCCACTCCGGACCGGTTACCCGAGCTGGTGGAGATCGTCCGCCGCACCGGCGCGTGCGGCACCGCGATGCGGATGGCGGAGCAGTACGCGGCGCACGCGCGGACGGTGCTCACCGCGCTGCCGCCGAGCGGCCACCGGGTCCGCCTCGCCGGGATGACCTCGACGATGAACCCGGTGATCCCGCTACGTCGCCAGGTGGACGGCTAGCGTGCCCTTCCCGCGGTTCTTCGCGAGGTACATGGCGCCGTCCGCGAGGCGGAGCAGCTGGTCCGCGGCGTCCTCGACGTCCCGCGCGTCGGCGGCGCTGGCCAGGCCGATGCTGGCGCGCACCGTGTGCTCGACCCCGTCGACGCTGTACGGCTTGGACAGCTCGGTCAGCAGCTTCTCGCCGATGTTGTTGCCGCGTTCCCCGGGTTCGACGAGCAGCACGCCGAACTCGTCCCCGCCGAGCCGCGCGACCATGTCCGGCGCGCGCACCACCGCGCGCAGCCGCGCCGCGATCCCGGCCAGCACCCGGTCCCCCGCGGCGTGGCCGTAGCGGTCGTTGATCGTCTTGAAGTCGTCGAGGTCGACGAAGAGCACCGCGGGTTCGGTGCCGGGGTGGGCCAGCAGCTGCTGGAGCTGTTCGCGGAACGCGATGCGGTTCGGCAGCCCGGTCAGCGCGTCGTGATACGCCTGGTAGCGCAGTCTTCGCTGGTGGTCCCAGAGCCTGCGGACCAGGCGCTCGTTGTCGACCATCGTGACGAACTGCCGGATCAGCACGATCGCGACGACGCCCAGTTCGATGTAGGTCTCCCCCGCGCTGAGCTTGCCGCCGACCGCCGTGGACAGGCCGATGAACATCAGCGTGGCGAGCACGGGCAAGTACGGCGCCACGAAGTGCATGTGGTCGGCCAGGCCCGCCTTGCGCCTGGGACCGCTGTCGCGGCTGCGCACCGGGACCCACGGGGTCAGCGCGTAGAACACGCCGGCGCAGACGAAGGTGATGTCGGCCATGAAGCGCGCGGTGTCGAACGGAACGCCCTTGGGGATGAGGTAGCCGACGCCCCAGGAGCCGCAGATCTGGGCGAAGAAACCCATACCCACCAACAACATCGCGATCTGGCGCTCCTCCTGCCGCTTGCGGGAGAGCGCCATCAGGATCACCAGCAGCACCAGGAACTCGATCGGCCTGCTCATCAGGACCAGCGGGTTCAGCACGCGCTGGTCGTCCAGCAGCACGGGGTGCACGGCGGTGACCCAGGTGAGCACGACGGCGGAACTGGTGACGATCAGCCCGTCCAGCCAGAACAGGAGGCGGTCACGCGAGCTGGAGCGGCGCGGCGTCGGACCGTTGCGGCGGGCCAGCACCACCACCGCGGCCAGGGTGAGCAGGGTGCTCACGGTGAAGATCGGCGGGGCGGAGTTGAGGGCGGCGCGGATGTCGCCCCCGGACACGTCGACCCAGAAGTAGAGGACGCAGAACACCAGCCGGAGCACCGCTGCCACGGCGAGGAGCACGCGCCAGCGGCGGTCGGTGCCGGGCGCCCGGCGGGCGGTGATCGTGAAGCCGATGACCGCGGCGAGGTTGGCCCCGACCTCCAGCAGCTTGTCGAACCGCCAGGCGAACGCGACCGGCAGGCCGGACAGCCGCACCGCGACCATCAGCGCGATCAGCGTCGCGAGCAACACGAGCGCGAAGGTCTTCAGGTTTTTCACGAGCCCTCCGCGCGTCGGGTCGTGGGAAGAGTAGTAATCCGCTGCCGGTCGAACAATCAGCCGACCGACCGACACGTCAATCCCCTGTGACGAGTGCCTGACAGCCCAGGACACCGTATCCGGCCCGGCTTGGATCTACGTCGTGTACACGGCCAGGGTGCCCTTCCCGCGGTTCTTCGCCAGGTACATCGCGTCGTCGGCGAGGCGGAGCAGCTCGTCGGCGTGCCGCGCGTCGGCGGCGCCGGCCAGCCCGATGCTGGCGCGCACCGTGTGCTCGACGCCGTTGACGCTGTACGGCTTGGACAGCTCGGCGAGCAGCTTCGCGGCGATCTCGTGGCGCTGCTCCCCCGGCTCGACGAGCAGCACCCCGAACTCGTCCCCGCCGAGCCGGGCCGCCAGGTCGGGTGCGCGCACCACCTCGCGCAGGCGCTCCGCGACCCCGCACAGCACCTGGTCCCCGGCGGCGTGGCCGTGGTGGTCGTTGACCCGTTTGAAGTCGTCGAGGTCGACGAACAGCACGACCGGTTGGGTACCGGGGTGGGCCAGCGACCGTTCGAGCTGCTCGCGGAACGCGGCGCGGTTCGCCAGCCCGGTCAACGGGTCGTGGAACGCCTGGTGGCGAAGGCTGCGCTGGTGGTCCCAGAGCCTGCGCAGCAGGCGCTCGTTGTCGACCATGGTCACGAACTGCCGGATCAGGATCACCGCGACGACCGCGAGCGCGATGTAGATCTCCTCGGGGCTCATGCCGACGCCGACCGCGGTGCCCACGCCGATGAACATCAGGGTGACGAGCACCGGCAGGTACGGCGCGATGAAGAGCATGTGGTCGGCGAGACCGGGACGGCGCGCAGCGGTGCCGTTCCCGCCGCGCACCGCGACCCAGGGCGTGATCGCGTACAGCGCCTCGGCCGTCACGAAGCCGATGTCGGCCAGGAAGCGCGTCGTTTCGAGCGGGACCCCCTTGGGGATCAGGTGGCCCACCGCCCAGGAACCACTGACCTGGGCGAAAAAACCCAAGCACACCAACACCATCGCGGTCCGCCGCGCCTCCTGCCGCTTGCAGGAGAGGGCGATCAGGATCACCACGAGCACGATGAACTCGATCGGCCTGGTGAGCAGGATGAGCGGGCTGACCACGGGCCTGCTCGCGTCGAAGGCAGGCTCCAGCACGGTGACCCAGGTGAGCATGAGCGCCGAGCTGGAGATGATCACCGCGTCCAGCCAGAACACCCGCCAGTCCCTCGGCGTGACGTGACGGGACGCCGAACGGCCGGACCGGATCAGGACCAGCACCGCGCCCAGGGTGAACAGGGTGCTCGCGGCGAACGGGGCGGGCGCGAACGTGAAGACGGGCTTCAGCGCGCCGCCGCTGAGATCGACGGAGACGTACCAGACGCAGAAGGCCAGCCGGACCGCGGCGGCGAGCGCCATGATCACCCGCCAGTACCGGTCGGCCCCGGAGGCGCGCACGGCGGTGATCGTGAAACCGGCGACCCCGCCGAGGGCGAGCCCGAGCTGCATCAGCCTGGACACCCGCCAGGACTCGCGCGGGGGCAGGTCGGAGAGGTGGAGCGCGACCATCACCGCGACCAGCGTCGCGAGCACCACGAGCACCACGGTTTTCAGGTTCCTCACAGGCCCCTCCGCGTGCCGGGTCTGCGAACAGTAATTACGCCCGGAAAGCCGGACAATCGGTCGAGCGACCGACAAAAGGACGAATTCGCCCGGCTCAGTCCCAGGTGACGAGGCCGTGCCGGTGCGCGTAGATCACCGCTTGGACCCTGGTGGCCACCCCGAGCTTGGCCAGCACCCTGGCGATGTGCACCTTCACCGTGCCCGCGCTGATGAACAGGTCCTCGGCGATCTCGGCGTTGCTCAGGCCGCGGGCCAGGCTGCGCAGCACGTCGACCTCCCTCGGGGTCAGCTCGGCGAGCTCCGCGGTGGCCGGGCGCGGCGAGGTCTGCGCGAACCGGCGCACCACCCGCCGCGTGACCTGCGGATCGATCAACCCCTGCCCCTGGTGGGCGGCGCGGACGGCCTCGACGAACAGCCCCGGTTCGCTGTCCTTGAGCACGAACCCGACCGCTCCGGCCTGGAGCGCGCCGAACAGGTACTCGTCGGTGTCGAACGTGGTCAGCGCGATCACCGCGGGCGCGGGGCTGAGCGCGCACACCCGGCTGATCGCGGTGAGCCCGTCCATCCTCGGCATCCGCAGATCGGTGAAGACCACGTCGGGGCGGCGGCGCTCGGTCAGCGCGACCACGTCGTGCCCGTTCGCGGCCTCACCGACCACCTCGATGTCCGGTTCGCCGTCGAGCAGCAGCCGCAGGCCCGTGCGGGCGGCGGCCTGGTCGTCGGCGACCAGCACGCGAATCATCCCAGTCCTCGTTTCACCGGCAGGGTGGCGTGGACCAGCCACCCTCGCGGACTGCGCGGTCCCGCGACCACGGAGCCGCCGAGCTGCTCGGCGCGCTCCCGCATGCCGCGCAGGCCGCTGCCCTTCCTGTCACAGCCTTCTCGCACGGTATCGGCACCCGTCCCGTCGTCCTCCACAGTGATCACCAAGTCCGTTCCGGCCACCCGGACCGAGACCTCCGCGGTGCTCGCCCCGGAATGCCGGACGACGTTGGTCAACGCCTCCTGGGCGATCCGGTAGCCGCACCCGTGCAGCCGCTCCGGCAGTTCGGGCAGGTCAGACACCTTGACGGTAACCGTCAAGCCCGGGCAGCTCAGCCGGGTGGCCAGCGCGGGGAGCTCGGTCAGCCGGGGCTCGTCGTCGCGCAGCACCTCGATGAGGCCACGGATCTCGCTGAGCGCTTCGGCCGACAGCTCCGCGACCGTGCGCAGCGCGTCCTCACCGTCCGCCTCGCGGCGCCCGCCCATGGCCCGCAACCGGATCGCGCTCAGGTGGTGCCCGGCGACGTCGTGCACGTCCCGCGCGATCCGCGCCCGCTCCTCCGCCTGCGCCCGTTGCCGCTCCGCGATGTGCAGCCGCTGCAACTGGAACGCGTAGTCGCGCTGCACCCTCAGCGCGTAGCCGAACGAGACCGGCATCAGCGCGAAACCGATGGCGTAGACCACGTCGGAGGGCCGCAGCGCACCGCTCATGATCACGGCCACGGTCAGCATCCACACCGGCGCGCCGACGACCAGCACCGGGAGCCGGCGGCGCTCACAGCGGTAGGTGGCCACGTAGGCACCGATCATCACCGGCCACGGCGACAGGTTCTGCCCGATGAGCACCGAAACGAGGGTGATCATGCCGGTGGCGATGACCGAGGAGAGCGGGAATCGCCTGCTCAGGGTGAGCGGCGCGCTCGCGGCGAGCACCATGAGCAGCCACGGCCACCCCCGCTGTGCCATGCCGATCGGCGGATCGTTCACGCCGAGGATGAGGAAGTCGAGCGCGGGCGCGCCGATCGTGAGCCCGGCCGCGAGCACCGCGAGCGCGGCATCGCGCGTCCACGGCGACAACCGGTTCCAGAACCGGACGGCGGACATCCGCATGTCGGTAGCGCTTTCACCAGACGCCATCTCACACCTGTTCCTGGGGAATATATGCCGAAAAGCAGATGGCGGCAGGGCCGCGCGGTGCCAGCATTCGCACGAAAGCGCCCATCCCCACAGGCGTCGTCCAACGCTAAGCAGGAAACCGTTCTCAGGCAAGGAGAAACCCGCCCGATCCACAGTGGACGGGTTACCGTGACCCGGTGCGTTTGCGTGGTTCGCTCGCCCGGCAGCTGTTCGGACTGCAGCTGCTGATCGTGCTCGCCCTGCTCGGGGCGGTCGCCGCGGTCACCATCGCGCAGTCGCACGCCACGTTCCGCGACACTGAGGGCGGCAGGCTGCTCTCGGTCGCCGAGGACGTCGCCGCGACCGCGGGGGTGCGCGTCGGCGCGGAGGACGAGGTGCGCAGGCACTGGCTGCTGCCGCCGTTCGCGGAGAGCGCCCGCGCGCAGTCCGGGGCCGACTTCGTGATCATCACCGACGCCCGTGGAACCGTGCTGACCTCGCCCGATCCCGCGCAGGTCGGCGAGAAGCTGCCCGCGGAGGGTTCGACGGCACTGGGCGGGCGGTCCTGGGTGGGCGTGGTCGGCGGCGCGGTGGTCGCGCACGTGCCGGTGATCAGCGACGCCGGGCGCGTCCTCGGCCTCGTCGCGGTCGGCAGCGCGCAGCCGAGCACCTGGGAGACGATCACCTCTTCCCCCGGTGACCTGCTGGTCTACCTGGGCATCGCCGCGGTGATCGGGCTCGGCGGCTCGCTGGTGGTGTCCTGGTGGATCAAGCGGCAGACGCTCGGGCTGGAGCCGAGGGAGATCACCGGGCTGGTCGAGCACCGCGAGGCGATGCTGCGCGGGGTGAAGGAGGGCGTGCTCGGACTCGACGAGCAGAACCGGATCACCCTGGTCAACGACCAGGCGCTGCGGCTGCTGAACCTGTCAGCGGACTGCGTCGGGCAGCCGGTGGACTCGCTGGAGCTCAACGAGCGGTTGCGCGACGTGCTCGCCGGGCGCGCGAGCGGGCAGGACGAGATCGCGCTCCGCAAGGGCAGGGTGCTCACGATGAACCGGATGCCGGTCTCCGTGCACGAGCAGCCGATCGGCGCGGTGATCACCATGCGCGACCGCACCGAACTGGCCGCGCTGCGGCACGAGCTGGACGTGCACCGGCAGACCACGGACACGCTCCGGGCGCAGGCGCACGAGTTCACCAACCAGCTGCACACGATCTCCGGGCTGATCGAGCTGGGCGAGTACGACGAGGTCGTGCGCTACGTGACGCGGGCGAGCCGGACCCACGAGGCGTGGTCGACGGAGGTCGTGGCGAAGGTGGCCGATCCCGCGCTCGCGGCGCTGCTGATCGCCAAGGCCAGCCTGGCCGCGGAGCACGCGGTCGGGCTGCGGCTGAGCGCGGACAGCCGGATCGGCGAGCTCGACGAGGCGCTGTCCGCGGACCTGGTGACCGTGGTGGGAAACCTGGTCGACAACGCGCTCGACGCGCTGCCCGCCACCGGCGGCGGTTGGGTGGAGGTCGACCTGCGGCAGACCGACACGGACGTGCTGGTGCGGGTGCGGGACTCCGGGCCGGGCGTGGCGCCGGAGATCGCCGAGGAGGTGTTCCGGCACGGCTTCACGACGAAGGTCGCCGAGCACGGAGGCCAGCGCGGCATCGGTCTCGCGTTGACGCGGCAGATCTGCGTGCGTCGGGGCGGCGAGGTCTCGGTGCGCAACGATGGCGGCGCCGTCTTCTCGGCGCGACTGGGGCTCTCGGCTGCTGGAGGTTCGCGGTGATCACGGTGCTCGTCGTCGACGACGACTTCATGGTGGCCAAGGTGCACAGCGGCTACGTCGGCCGCACCCCCGGTTTCGAGGTGGTCGGCGTCGCGCACACCGGGGAGGACGCCGTGCGCAAGGTCGAGTCGCTGCGGCCGGACCTGGTGCTGCTGGACATCTACCTGCCGGACGTGGACGGGCTGGAGGTGCTGCGCGAGGTGCGCGCGCTCGGCGGGGACACCGACGTGATCGTGGTGAGCGCGGCGCGGGACGTGGACACGGTGCGCTCGGCGATGCGCGGCGGGGTGCTGCACTACCTGATCAAACCGTTCAGCTATGCCGCGCTGCGCGCCCAGCTGGAACATCTTTCCGTTGTGCGCCAACAACAGTCCACAGTGGATCAGTCCACAGTGGATAAACTGTTCGGCGGGCGCCCGGCCGCGCGAACCGCGATGCCCAAGGGGCTCACGCGGGAGACCGCCGCCCTGGTCGAGCGCGTGCTGCGCGAGTGCGCGGGCGACCTGTCCGCGACGGAGTGCGCCGAGGCCACCGAACTGTCCAGGGTGAGCGCCCGCCGCTACCTCGAACACTTCGTCAGCTCCGGCCGCGCCGACGTCGGCCTGCGCTACGGCACCACCGGGCGGCCGGAACGCCGCTACCGGTGGCGCGCGTGATCACCAGGCCGCGTAGGCGGGCTGCATGACGACGTCACGCAGGTTCGCCTTGGTCAGCGTCGGCTCCGACCGGCTGTGACCCCCGGCCCCACCGATGCGCTGGTTGGTGCTGCTCGCGGTGATCTCGATGCCGTCGGGGCGGGTCAGGGTCATGACGTTCTTGATGTAGGAACCGGACGTGACGACGCTGTAGACCGCTCGCAGCCGCCCACCCGGCACCTCGCCGAAGTCCAGGGGCTCGCAGGTGATGGCGTCGACCTTGCCAGACGACTGCGTGCCGCAGGGCCGTTCGGTGCCCGGCCCCGCGAGCTTGGCCACCTCGATCCGGAACTCGCCGATGCCCTGGGAGTCCTTCAGTTCGGCGAGCAGCCGCAGCCTGCCGTCGACCACCTCGAACTTCGGGTTGGACGGGATCAGGTCCGCCCAGTGCGGCAGCGGGCGGACGGAGGTGAAAGCCGCCTCGTAGATGGCGCGCAGCCGCCCCGACTGCCCGTCCTCGGGGTTGAGGGGCAGCCGTGCGACGGCGGCGAGGCTCGGGGCCGTCCGGTTGGTCATGGGGGTCGTCGCGGCCGTCGGCCGGGTGGTCTCGGTGGCCGGCGGGGCGGTGCCGGTGATCTTCGGTCCCGAGTCGGCCGGTCCCAGGTCGGGCCCGCCGAACAGCGCGGTCGGCCCGGCGAGCGCGGTGGCGCCGAGCGCGACGGCCACCACTCCGGCGGCGACCCCGACACCCGCGGCCACCCTGCGCCTGCGCAGTGAGCGCTTGCCCGCCTTGATCACCGCGGCGCGGTCGATGTTCATCGGCGGCTCGGTGTCGAGCGCGCCGCCCAGCAGGTCGCGGATGTCCCCATCGCGGAACTCGCGGTTCATCGCTGCTCCTCGAAAACGGTCTTGTCGGCAGGGTTGTCGAAGACCTCGGTGTGGGACAGCAGCTTGCGCAGCGCGGCGAGGCCCTTCGCCGCCTGGCTCTTGACCGTTCCCTGCGTGCAGCGCATCGCACGCGCGGTCTCCTCGACGGAGAGGTCCTCCCAGTAGCGCAGCACCACGGCCGCGCGCTGTCCGGCGGGCAGCGCGGCCAGCGCCTTGCGCACGTCCATCGCCTCGTCCAGCCGCCTGGCGTCGGCGGCCACCTCGGGCAGCGCGTCCACCGGCGTCTCCCGCCTGCGGAACGCCCGGCGCGACTCGTCGATGGCGCTGCGCACCAGCACCTGCCGCGAGTACGCGTCGACCGAGCCGTTGCGGTTCAGCTTCGGCCAGGCCACGTAGATCTTGGTCAGCGCGATCTGCACCAGATCCTCGGCCCGGTGCCAGTCACCGCACAGCAGATAGGCCGTGCGACGCATGACGTTCGCCCGGCTCTCCATGTACTCGGCGAACTCGCTGTCGCGATCAGCGGCCACTGGGCACTCCCTCCAGTCACCTGCTACTACGGGGCGGCGTGCCGCTCGGTTGCCGACGACCCGGAAGAGCGAGGCCGGTCACACGTCCCTTGGGGGCGCAATTATGCCTTTGGGCATACGACAGGCCGATCGTCGCTCAATAGCGTCGCATTCGCATTTCGTCGCTTTCGCACATCCGAGGTGAACATGTCTCACATAATCCGGATCGCCGTTCTGGTAACCGCCACGGCCGGATTGGTGGCCACCGCGCCCGCCGCCCTGGCGCAGCCCACCCTCCCCTGGACCACGTGCACCGGCGCAGGTGTTCCGCCCGGCATGGAATGCGCGGGGTTGGACGTTCCGGTCGACTGGGCGAAGCCGGGCGGCGCCAAGATCACTTTGCAGCTGGCGCGGGCCAGGGCGACCGGCCACCGCAAGGGCTCGGTCATCACCATTCCGGGCGGGCCGGGCGGTTCCGGTGTCGAGGACCTGAAGTCCTCCTGGAACGCCTACGCGGACCTGCGTCGCGAATTCGACGTCATCGGTTTCGCGCCGCGGGGCAGCTGGGGCAGCGGCCACCTGCCCGCGGAATGCGATGACCCGAACGTTTCGCTCACCATCCCCAGGAACAAGGCGGATTACGACGCCGCCGTCTCGCAGAACCGGACGGCCATCGAACGCTGCCGCTCCGGAGCCCCGGAGGTCTTCGACCACCTGGACTCCGCCAGCCACGCCAGGGATGTCGAAGCGATCCGTGTTGCCTTGGGGGACAAGGACTTCAACGGGCTCGCCCTGTCATACGGCGGTGTGGTCGCGACGACCTACGCGCGTCTTTTCCCGAAGCGGGTGCGAACGCTGTTCCTCGACGGCGTGGTCGACCACGTGCGCCCCTACTCGGAAGCGCGGCGCGACTCCTACACGAACGTCGAGGAGTTCTTCGGCCGCTTCGTCAAGTGGTGCCAGGACGACACCGCGTGTTCCTTGCGAGGCAAGGACATCCCGGAGATGTGGCGCGCCCTCGTCGCCAAGGCCGACCGCACGCCGATCCCCGTCGCCGGGACGCAAACCGCCTACACCGGCGGAGAACTCCAGATCGCCGCGAGCCCCTTCCTTGCCGCAGGACGGTTCCAGCTCCTCGCCGACGCGATCGCCAAGGCGGCCAACGGAGACGCGTCCGGCTTCGGCGCACCGCTCGGGGGGCGCAAGCCCGCCGGTCCCGCCGCGTCCGTCGCCGTCGAGTGCGGTGACGGCCTGCCGGGCTTCACCGACCACGCCGACTTCAAGCGGGAAATGCTGCGGGGCAAGGAACTCTCGCGGAACTTCCCCGTCGCCGGTCTGTGGCGGCAGCTCCAGTGCACCGGTTGGCACCTGCCCGTCGCCAACCCGCGGACGCCGCTGACCGGGCTCGACCTGCCGCCCGTGCTCGCCGCGGGCACCCTCTCCGACAGCGACGGCGGGCGGGCGATCGCGGGCCAGGTCAGGGGATCGAGCGTGATCAAGGTGGAATCCTTCGGCCACGGCCTCTACGGCCACCACCGCAACCCCTGCGTCATCGACCACGTCGACACGTACTTCTCCGAACGCAGGCTCCCGCCGACCCCCACCACCTGCCCCGCCTGAACCCCACTCCCCGCCAATGCCGCGTTTGGTGCGTTGAAGGCCCTGAATGAGTCATTGAGGTACTTGAGCGCCCTCAATGACTCATTCAGGGCAAAACCCGCAGGTCAGAAGCGGGGGTGGTCGCCGCGGAGCACGGCGCGCGGGGCGTCGGAGTCGGTGGTCTTGCCGACCTCGCCGATGACCCAGGCCGGGACGTGCCGCGCGGTCAGCACGGCGAGCGCCCGGTCGGTGTCCTCGGCTGCGACCACCGCGACCATGCCGACGCCCATGTTGAAGGTGCGCTCCATCTCCTCGCGCTCCACCCGGCCGCGCTGGGCGATCAGGGCGTAGAGCGGGGCGGGGGTCCAGGTGCCGCGGTCCAGCTCGGCCATCAGGCCCTGCGGGACGACCCGGGCCAGGTTGCCCGCCAGGCCACCACCGGTGACGTGCGCGAACGTGCGGACGTCGGTCTCGGCGGCCAGGGCGAGGCAGTCCTTGGCGTAGATCCGGGTCGGTTCGAGCAGCTCCTCGCCGAGCGTGCGGCCCAGCTCCTCCACGTGCCCGGTCAGCGGCATCCTGCCGATCTCCAGCAGCACGTGCCTGGCCAGCGAGTAGCCGTTGGAGTGCAGGCCGGAGGCGCCCATCGCGATCACCACGTCGCCGGGCTTGACCCGGTCCGGGCCGAGCACCGCGTCCGCCTCGACCACGCCGACGCCGGTCGCGGACATGTCGTAGTGGTCGGGCGCCATCAGGCCGGGGTGCTCCGCGGTCTCCCCGCCCATCAGCGCGCAGCCCGCCTGCACGCAGCCGTCCGCGATGCCCTTGACGAGCTGCGCGATCCGCTCCGGGACCACCTTGCCGACCGCGATGTAGTCCTGCAGGAACAGCGGTTCCGCCCCGCAGACCACAAGATCGTCAACAACCATCGCCACCAGGTCGATGCCGACGGTGTCGTGGATGTCCATCGCCTGCGCCACGGCGAGCTTGGTGCCGACGCCGTCGGTGGAGGACGCCAGCACCGGCTCCTTCCACCGGTCCAGCTTCAGCTTGAACAGACCGGCGAACCCGCCGATGCCGTCCAGCACCTCGGGTCGGGTCGCCTTCTCCGCCCAGGGCTTGAGCTGCTCGACTGCCTCGTCACCTGCCTCGATGTCCACCCCGGCCGCGGCGTAGGTGGCCTTCTGGCTGTCCGTGTGGGCGATCAACGTGAAGCTCCGTCCAAAGTGGATGTTCAGGGGCGCTGCAGTGCGTCCTGGGCACCGTAGCCACTGGGTGAGACCGGGGCCGCCGGTCCGGCGACGCCCTTCTCGATGCTTTCGAGCAGGTGCTTGCCGATCTTCATGTCGTCCGGCAGCGCGATCGGGTACTCGCCGTCGAAGCACGCCGAGCACAGCCGCGTCCTCGGCTGCTCGGTCGCCGCGACCAGCGCCTCCAGCGAGACGTAGCCGAGCGAGTCCGAGCCGATCGAGCGCCGCACGCCGTCCAGGTCCAGCCCGTTGGCCACCAGCTCCGCGGGCGAGGCGAAGTCGATGCCGTAGAAGCAGGGCCACTTCACCGGCGGCGAGGCGATCCGCACGTGCACCTCGACCGCGCCCGCCTCGCGCAGCATCCGCACCAGCGCGCGCTGGGTGTTGCCGCGCACGATCGAGTCGTCCACCACGACGAGGCGCTTGCCGCGGATCACCTCGCGCAGCGGGTTGAGCTTGAGCCGGATGCCGAGCTGCCGGATGGTCTGCGACGGCTGGATGAACGTGCGCCCGACGTAGGCGTTCTTCACCAGGCCGGAGCCGTACGGGATGCCGGAGGCCTGCGCGTAGCCGATCGCGGCCGGGGTTCCGGACTCCGGGACCGGGATGACCAGGTCCGCATCGACCGGGTGCTCCTCGGCGAGCCTGCGGCCGATGTCCACCCGGGTCGCGTGCACCGAGCGGCCGGAGATCGCGGTGTCCGGCCGGGCCAGGTAGACGTACTCGAAGATGCAGCCCTTGGGCTCGGGGTTGGCGAAGCGGGTCGAGCGGAGGCCGTCCGCGTCGATCGCCAGCAGCTCGCCCGGCTCGACCTCGCGGACGAAGGACGCGCCGACGATGTCCAACGCGGCCGTCTCGCTGGCCACCACCCAGCCGCGTTCGAGGCGGCCGAGGCACAGCGGCCGCACGCCCTGCGGGTCGCGCGCCGCGTAGAGGGTCGACTCGTCGGAGAAGACCAGGGAGAACGCGCCGCGCAGGGTGGGCAGCAGTTCGAGCGCGGCCTGTTCGATGCCGGTGTCCGCGGCGGCCGCCGCGAGCAGGCCGCACATCAGGTCGGAGTCGCTGCTGGCGCCCGCGGTGGCCTTGATGCCCTGTTCCTTGCACCGGGCGAGCAACTCGGCGGTGTTCACCAGGTTGCCGTTGTGGCCGAGGGCGAGCCCGCTGCCGGTCGCGGTGGTGCGGAAGGTGGGCTGGGCGTTCTCCCACGTGGTGGAACCGGTCGTGGAGTAGCGGGTGTGCCCGACCGCGACGTGACCGCGCAGCGAGGACAGCACCTGCTCGTCGAAGACCTGGCTGACCAGGCCCAGCTCCTTGAAGACGACCACCTTGGCGCCGTCGCCGACGGAGATGCCCGCCGCCTCCTGACCGCGGTGCTGAAGTGCGTAGAGGCCGTAGAAGGTGAGCTTGGCCACCTCTTCGCCGGGGGCCCAGACGCCGAAGACACCGCATTCCTCGCGCGGGATGTCCCGCTCGGGATCGTCGTGCTGGTGCGCGTCGGGTGTGGCCGAATCCGATGGGGTCGGGTCGGTGAGCACCGAGAACTCCCTCGTGACGGGATCGAACTGCCACTGAAGTGTAAGTGCCGTGGACGCCTGTTCGAGCCACCGAGCCCCCCGGTCTTTGTGGACCCCGCCACCCCGGACCTGCGAACGGCTCGTGGGCAACGCCCACCCGCATCACACGTCCGAGTTAACGAAAGGGGGTGGCGCATGCGGCACCTGAACCGCGACCTCGACCTGTTCGAGCGCATCTTCGGCAATCCCAAGGTGGCGATGGCCGCGCTCGTCGGCTGCCTGGTGCTCGGTGTCGTCGGGCTCGTGCTCGGCAGGCTGATGGGCTGGCGCAAGATCGCCAGTGGGCTGTCGCTGGCCTCGCTCGGCGGGGTGCTCGCCGCGACCCTGGTGCGCAGCGGCAACCGGTACGGCGCCGACACCCTCGGCGAGGTGTGGGCGATGTGCAGGCACAACGACTTCTCGCTCACCGGCTCGTGGGCCCGCCTGAACTTCGTGATGCTGATGCCGTTCGCCTTCTTCGGGGTGCTGGCGGTGCGCCGGTTCATCCCGGTCGCCGTCGCCTGCGTCGGCCTGGCCATCGGCATCGAGCTGTACCAGGGGCTGTCCGGGCTCGGCGCCTGCGAGACGCAGGACATGATCAACAACGCGCTCGGCGGGCTGCTCGCCGCGGGAATCGCGTGGCTGCTCACCGGAAAAGACCGGTGGAGTGGCCGGAGGCACCGGACGACCACTCCACCGGAGTCACCTCAGCACTGGGCTTCGATCTCCACCTGATGCTGTTTCGCCACCGACCGCGACCACTGGAACGACAGCCCCATCATCTCCGCCTTGTAGGAGACGTCGAGCTTGTATTTTCCAGCCAGGCAAGGGAAATCCTCACCGAGCGCGTCGACCTGGTCCTTGCCGATACCGCTCTCCCGACCGGTCAGGGACGCCTCTGCGGCGACCCCGAGCGGTGTGGTGAGCTTGTACTTGCTGTCCACCGTGCGGCAGTTCAGCGGCTTTCCCCAGTAGAAGCTGTAGTTCCAGGCGCAGGTGCCCTTCACCGCCACCTTGAGCTTCGCCGCGGTGAGCACCAGGCACACCTTGCCCGCGAAACGCGCGTTCTGCTGGGCCTCGTCGGTGAACTCCGCCGCGCAGAACTCCTTGGGATCGTCGGCCGCCGCGAACGCGGGCGTCGCGAGACCGAAGAACGGGACAAGCGCGGCGAGCACGATCACCAAGCGTCGGGACATACAGATCATCATGCGGGCCCGCGTGAATGTCGGCGACTCCGCGAAACGGGAGTTAACTCATTCCGGTTGCTCGCGGCGCACCGTCTCCGGAAGGGCGAGCAGGCAGCCGACACTGATCAACGCCGCCGCCGCGACATAGGTGGCCACCGCCGTCGAGCCGCCCCCGCCCTTCAGCAGCGCGGTGGCGATCAGCGGCGAGAACCCGCCGCCGAGCACCGCGCCGAGCTGGTAGCCGATGCCGACCCCGGTGTAGCGGTGCGCGGCGCCGAACAGCTCGGAGAAGTAGCTCAGCATCGGGCCGAAGATCGCGGCGCTGCCGACGAACCCGAGGGTGATCGCCAGGATGATCAGGCCGGTCTGCGCGGTGTTCACCATCCAGAACAACGGGAACGGGAAGACCACGCAGAACACCGCGCCCGCGAGCATCACCGGCTTGCGGCCGATCCGGTCGGTCAGCGCGCAGAACCCGATGATCGAGACCACCTGGGCGAGGCAGCCGACGAGCGTGGCCACGAGCATGACCCAGCTCGGCAGCTTCAGCGCTTCCTTGCCGTAGGTGAGCAGGAAGACGAACAGGATGAAGACGAAGGCGTTGAAGCCCAGGTTCACGCCCGCGGTGAGCAGGACCTGCTTGCCCTCCTTGCGCAGCACGGTCATGAGCGGCATCCGCTCGGTGGCCTTCTTCTCCGTGAGGTCCTGGAAGACCGGGGTCTCGTGCAGCTTGCGGCGGGCGAAGACACCGACGAGCACGACGAGCACGCCCGCGAGGAACGGGACCCGCCAGCCCCACGAGAGCACGTCCTCCGGCGGCAGCAGCATCACCAGTGCGAAGGAGCCGTTGGCCAGGAAGGCACCCATCGGCGAACCGATCGTGACGAGGCTGCCGTAGAGCCCGCGCTTGCCCGGCGGAGCGTGTTCGACGGCCATCAGCGCCGCGCCGCCCGCCTCGCCGCCCACGGAGAAACCGTGCACGACGCGCAGCAGGACCAGGATCAGCGGTGCGGCGACGCCGATCGCCGCATAGGTCGGCAGCAGGCCCATGAGCGCGGTCGTCACACCCATCAGGCCGAGGCTGAGCACGAGCATCCGCCGACGCCCGAGGCGGTCGCCGAAATGGCCGAACACGATTGCGCCGAGCGGGCGTACGAGGAATCCCACGGCGAATGTGGAGAACGCCAGGATCGTCGCGACGAGCGGATCCTGGGCGCGGAAGAAAAGGGTGCCGAACACCAGCGCGGACGCTGTGCCGTAAACGAAGAAGTCGTAGTACTCCAAGGAGGTTCCGACACCGCAGGCAACGGCGAGCCGCCGGAATGACGGCCGCTCGCCCTGATCGCCTCGCACGCTGACCTGTTCCGTCACGCGCTCACTCTTCCTGAGCGAACGTGGGAGGACAACGCTGTTCGGATCAGTATTTCAATGACACGAGCGGAAGCCACTGCGAAACGTCTGCTCGGACACCCGATGCGTCAATTCGGCCGTCTTCAAGTGCCGCGTCCCAGTTGACCCGTCCGAGCACGAGTTCGAGCCAGGTGCGCGGATCGGTTTCGACGACGTTCGGCGGCGTGCCCCGCGTGTGCTTCGGCCCGGGAACGCATTGCACGGCGGCGAACGGCGGCACCCGGACCTCGACGCTGTGGCCGGGCGCGGCGAGCTCCAACGTGCGGAGGCTCAGCCGCACCGCGGCCGCGAGCGTCTTGCGATCGGGCCGCGCTCCGCCGTCGAGCCACGGCACCACCGCCGCGACCGCGTCACGCAGCTCGTGCGGATCCACCGCTTTCCTCAACGACACCCGCTCAGGCTAACCGTCCCTCACCGCCGTAGTTCCCCCGTCTTCAAGTACGACACACCCCCTCCCCAGCGACCACTAAGTGCGCCTAACCCCCAGCGGGCGCACGCGGGTTAGGCGTCGTTTGAGACCGCTGGGGAGGGGGTTCGTGGTACTTGAAGACGCCCTAACGTCGGCGGCGGAGGCGGAGTGCGCGTTGGGCCCGGTGGAGGTTGGGCGGGGTGACGGTGGTGGTGCCGTAGCTCTCGATGCGGGAGTTGAGGGGGCCGGTGAAGTCGGGTTTGTCGATCTGGCCGAATTCGCGGACGGTGGAGATGCCGACGGTGGCGCTGCACGGGGCTACGTGGTCGATCTTCACGCAGCCCGCGCGCTCGTTGGTGACCTTGATGTTCCAGTGCGTGAACCTGGCCCCGTACAACGGTCCCGCGTTCGCGCTGCCGCCGTGGTTGCCGTCGTTGAAGATCTCCACCTCGGTGCGCACGTTGTGGAACGGCAGGCCCCGATGCGTGTCGAAGGTGCCGGCCTCCATCCGCCCGCGCGACCACACGTTGCCGCACGACAAGCCCTCTACGTTGATGCCGTGGTGTCCGGCGCCGGGCGGGGCGGGCTCGGTGAACTTGCCGATGCCGAAGTCCTCGACGAGGTTGTCGTGCGCCTGCTCGCGGCACGCGTACGAATGGTGCTGACCGCGTCCGTCGACCCGGGTCTTGCGCAACGTGACGTTCTTCGACGCCACGAAGAGGAAGCCGTTGTCACTGTCCACAACGGACACATCATCGGCCCAGCAGTCCCATGCGCACTGGAACACCAAGCCGTTGTATCCCTTGTCCTGCAAGTGCACCGGGCGCTGAGTCTTCACGAACCTGATGGT
Source organism: Allokutzneria sp. A3M-2-11 16 (assembly GCF_024213555.1). Taxonomy (GTDB): domain Bacteria; phylum Actinomycetota; class Actinomycetes; order Mycobacteriales; family Pseudonocardiaceae; genus Allokutzneria. Next base: position 1,591,871 of record NZ_JANAVO010000001.1, read on the forward strand.
CAGGCCCTCGACCCCGGCGCCGACGACAGGCGGAGTGAGCGTGGTGAGACGCGGCTTCCACCCCATACGGGCGTCGATCGGCAACGGCTGTTGGAGGCGAATCTTGTTGCCCTGCACCGATTCGATGCGCACTGGCCACTGGAACGGGCGGTAGGACAACAGTTTGTCCTTGTTGGACCACGTGTAGCTCGCGGTGCCCGGGATGTCGCCGCACATGTGCTTGAGCAGCCCGTATTCGGCGTCGTCGTCGATCTGGAGCAGCACGCGCTGTCCCGCAGCAAGGCGATTGCCGTCCGCGACGGTCAGATCGAAGTCCCCGCGCTTCGCCGCAGCGGACACCGTCGTGATCACTGACGCCTTGTCGCCCTCGTTGCCGATCCACCCCTCCATCGGCCACTTCTTCGCCTTGACGGCTGCCGTCAAGTCCCGGTAGCGGTCGCGGTGGCAGACCCACACGATGCCGCCCGACCAGCTCCACGCGGAGTTCTCCGAGCCGTAGCGGCTGCGGTTGATGCCGATGATCTGCTCGAGCGACCGCGTGCCGTGGAGGATCGTCTTCCCACTACCCGCACCGCGCAGCACCACGTTGTCGTAGCCGATCTGCACGATGTCGTCGATGCGGTAGGTGCCCGCGGGCAGGGTGACCACTCCGCCGCCGCGCTGACCGACGTCGGCGATCGCCTTGTTGATCGCGGGCGCGGAGTCTGCGGAGCCGTCGCGCTTGGCCCCGTAGTCCAGCACGTTGGCGCGCACCGGACCGCGCGGCGGCTCGGCGCCGTAGCGGTAGCCCGCGAACGAGACGTTGGGGATCTGCGGGTGGGTGTACGGCGTTCGGACGAACTCGCGCCACAACGGCGATTCAGCGCGAGGTGCGGCCGTCGCCGAAGGCGCGGGGCGCAGGTGGTAGCCGACCATCGCCGCCAAACCACCGGAGAGGAACGTCCTGCGAGAGAGCATGAGTCTCCTGGTCCCAAACACGGGGCGGCGGTTTGGTTGACCGGCAGTTTCCCCAACCCGGCGGGCTTTGGGAAGGGCTTTCCCGCAGGCGGCTCATTCGTAAGACGTCTTGTCAAACACCCCGGAAACCGGCAAGGGTGTTACCGGATACGCCCCCTGTCCACCGCCGCCATGGTTGCCAGGAGTCCTGATGTCCCGACGTTCCCGCTGGCTCGTGGCCGTCGTCGGCCTGAGCCTGGTCGTCCCCCTGCTGCCTGCGACCAGCGCGGTCGCCCAAGAACACGCCGCGACGGCCGCCCCGGACCGGGTCGGCGAGGCGCGCACGATCCCCGACTGGCGGATGCAGACCTCGCGCTCGGTGACCGGCGGCGGCGACGTGATCTCCCGGCCCGGGTTCACCGACGTGAACTGGCTGAAGGTCCCGGCGCGCTCCACCGTGATGGCCGGGCTCATCGCCAACCGCAAGTACCCGGACCTGAACTACTCGACGAACATGAAGCAGGTCAACGCGGCCGACTTCAAGGTGCCGTGGTGGTACCGCAAGGGTTTCACCGCCGATCCGGTGCCGGGGCGGCACACCTTCCTCAAGCTCAACGGCGGCGTGCTGGCCCGCGGCGAGGTCTGGCTCAACGGCACGAAGCTCGCGGGCACCGACAAGGTCATCGGCGCCTACCCGATCCGCGAGTTCGACGTGACGAACCTGATCCGCAAGGGCGACAACGCGATCGCGCTGCGGGCGGACTCCGTCGACCCGAAGCGGGACCTGACGATCCACTTCATCGACTGGGCGCAGTTCCCGCCCGACTGGAACCAGGGCCTGTTCCGCGATGTCACGCTGGCCAGCTCCGGAGCCGTGTCGCTGCGCAACCTCCGCGTGGACAGCGACCTGCCGTTGCCGAGCCTGGCCACCGCCGACGTCACGGTGAAGGTCGACGCGCGCAACAACACCGACAAGCCGCAGAGCGCCGAGGTCTCCGGAACCGTGGACGGCCGCGCGTTCCGACAGCAGATCTCCTTGGGCGCCAAGCAAACCAGGACTGCAACGTTCACGCTCAAGCTGGACAAGCCGCGCGTGTGGTGGCCGTTCCAGATGGGCGAGCAGCCCCTGTACGAGGCGTCGATGACCGCGACCATCGGCGGAGCGGCCTCTGACACCGCGAAAAACCACCTTCGGCGTTCGTGAGATCGACTCGAAGCTCGTGCAGGGCGGTCGGCAGTTCTTCGTCAACGGGCAGCCGTTCCTGGTGCGCGGCGGTGGCTGGGCATCGGACCTGTTCCTGCGCACCGATTTGCGCAAGATCGAGGACCAGCTGAAGCTGACCAAGGCGATGGGGATGAACACCATCCGCCTCGAAGGCAAGCCCGAGAACGACGAGCTCTACGACATGGCCGACCGGATGGGCATCATGCTGCTCACCGGCTGGGAGTGCTGTTCCAAGTGGGAGTCCTACGACACCTTCACCGCCGAGGACAACCGCGTCGCCGGTGAGTCGGCGGAGAGCGAAGCGCGGCGGATTCGCAACCACCCCAGCATGATCGGCTTCCTGATCGGCAGCGACTTCGCTCCGCCCGCCACTCAGGAGAAGATCTACCTGGACGCGCTCAAGCGGGCCGAGTGGAACCTGCCGGTCATCTCTTCCGCCAAGGCGCTCGCCTCCCCGCAGCTGGGCAGTCCGGGCATGAAGATGGAGGGCCCGTACTGGTGGGTCCCGCCGAACTACTGGTACAACAAGCAAAAGGGCGGCGCGTCCGGCTTCGCGTCCGAGATCGGCCCCGGCCCGACCATCCCTGAGCTGGACAGCATTCGGAAGTTCTTGCCGCCCAACGAGATCGACGCGCTGCGGGACTACAACGCCAAGCACTACCACCTCGCGCCCTCGGACACCTTCAGCAAGCTGTCCTTCTGGGGCACCGCGCTCGACGGCCGCTACGGCAAGCCCACGAGCACCGAAGACCTTGTGCGCAAAGCACAACTGGCCAACTACGAGGTCAACCGCGCGCAGCTGGAGGCGTTCGGCCGCAACTGGTCCGACGCCGACAAGCCGTCGACCGGCGTCATCTACTGGATGCTCAACAGCGCGTGGCCGACGCTGTACTGGAACCTGATCGACCACAACCTGGCGACCGGCGGCTCGTACTTCGGCGCGAAGACCGCGTTGCGGCCGTTGCACGTGCAGTACTCCTACGACGACAACTCGTTGGCTGTGGTGAACACAGGACTGCGCGACGCCCCTGGGCTGACTGTGCAGGCCACGGTGTTCAACCTCGACGGCACGCAGAAGGCCGACGTCTCGCAGCCGGTGACCGCCAAGGCGAACGCGTCGGTGCGGGCAGGAACGCTGCCGAAGCCGAACGGCCTGTCGAGCACGTACTTTGTGCGGCTGCTACTCAAGGACGCGTCGGGCAACGTCGTGGACCGCAACGTCTACTGGCTGTCCACCAAGGCCGACAAGCTGAACTACGCGGGTTCGACCTGGTACCACACGCCGCAGACGGAGTACGCGGACCTGAAGGGGCTCAACAACCTCCCGCAGGGCTCGGTGAGCGTGATGGTGACCGGGAACAAGGTCACCATCACCAACAACGGTGACAAGGTCGCGTTCTTCGTGCGGGCGTCGCTGCGCGCGGGAGCCGGTGGGCCCGAGGTCCAGCCCACCACGTGGTCGGACAACTACGTGACGTTGTGGCCGGGCGAGTCGACAACGCTCACCGCTGACTACCGCGTGGCCGACCTGGGCGGCAAACCCGCGCACGTCCAGGTCTCCGGCCACAACGTCCCGAAGGTCGAAATCCCGGTCAGCACAACGCAGAGTCGATGACCGCGAAGCGCGTCGGAGCGGTGGTGTTCAAGACGATCGTGTTGGTGACGAGCGTGGCGTGCCGCCCGTCGTCGGTGGCCATGGTCACCGAGCTGTAGCCCATGGTGTCCCCCGCGTGCCCCCATGCGTATCCGCCACAGGAGAGGGTGAGGCGTTGCAGACCGAGACCGTAGCCGAAGGAGGCGTCGGACCCCGAGACGGTCTTGCGCATCTCGGCGAGGGCCGCGGGGGAGACCAGCTTGCCGTCCGTGAGGGCGCGGGCGAACGTGATCATGTCCGTCTGGGTCGACACGACATCACCCGCGGCGCCGAGGAAGGACGGCTCCAGCCCGGTGGTGTTCTCGATCCAGAGGAACGCCGAACCGACTCGGCCACCGGCGTAACCGCGCACATAAGGCGTGCCGAGCTGGCGGTCTCCGGCCTTCGGGACCTTGGTTCCGGTCAGGCCGAGCCGCCGGATGACCCGGTCGGTGATGGCGTCCCCCGCCTGCTGGCCGGTGATCTTCTCGATCAGCATGCCCGCGATCTGGAAGTTGGTGTTGGAGTACTCGAAGCGGGTGCCGGGCGGTACAACCGCCGGGCGGCTCAACCCGTCGCGGACCAGCTCACGCAGCGGGTACGTGCCGCCGGGGCCGGGCTTGGGCTTGGGGGCGGACTGGTTCTCCGGAATCCCGCTGGTGTGCTGGAGGAGCTGCCGCACGGTGATCCGGTTGCCGTCGTGGCCGTTGCCGGTGACCACACCGGGCAGGTAGCGCTCGATCGCGGTGTCCAGGGCCACCTTGCCCTCGTCGACCAGCTGGAGCACCACGGCGGCGGTGAACGTCTTGGTCTGGCTGGCGATCCGGAACCGGTCGGCCGGCTGGATGGGGCGGTTGGCGTTCACCACGGCGGTACCGCTGTGCACGCTCCACGAGGTGGAGGCGTTCCCCGCGAGCACGGCGGCTCCCGGACCGGCGTGCGTGAGGTAGCGGTTCAGCAGCGCCTGCGTCTCGGCCTGCCCTGCCTGCGCGACACCGGGCGCACCCAGCACGGCGGTGGCGGCGAGCGCCAGCGCCGCCAGACGTTTCCCGGTTTTCCTGGCCATCATCGTCGTCACGGACGCGGACGCTAGGGACGGCCGCTGAAATCGCGGTGAAATGGCGGCGGGGCCAAATGCGGCAGTGCGTTCGTACGGCTGGAGGACGCGGTGGGAGATTTACTTCGTTAGGACTCTTGCCGAAATCGGTTCACGCGGGAAAAGTGCCGCTCATGTTCCGACGCAAGGCCCCATGGCTCGCCGCCGCGCTCGGCCTCGCCCTGCTCGCACCCGTCCCCGCCGCGATCGCGCAGCAGGACGAGCGAGCGGTCGGCTTCAGCGCGCCAACCGCTCTCGGTCAGACGGCCACCGTGCCGGACTGGCGCATGCGCTCCTCGGCAGGACTGACCGTCGATGGCGACCGCATCTCCGTACCCGGATTCCCGGAGCGGGGCTGGCTGCGGGTGCCCGCCCGGTCCACCGTGATGGCCGGGTTGATCGCCAACCGGAAGTACCCGGACGTCAACCACTCCACCAACCTTCAGCAGGTCGACGCCAAGGACTTCCAGGTGCCGTGGTGGTACCGGCGCGACCTGGTCGCCGCGCCGATCCCCGGCAGGCACACGTTCCTGCGGCTCAACGGCGGCGTGATCTCGCGCGGTGAAGTGTGGTTCAACGGCACCAAGCTCGCGGGCACGGACAAGGTCGTCGGCGCGTACCCGATGCAGGAGTTCGACGTCACGAAGCTGCTGCGGCCCGGCCGCAACGCGCTCGCGGTCAAGGCGATGCCCGCCGACCCGTTCCGCGACCTCACGGTGAGCTTCCTGGACTGGAGCCCGCTCGCGCCGGACAACAACATGGGCATCTGGCGGGACGTGAACCTCACCTCCACCGGCCCGGTGTCCCTGCTCGACCCGCGCGCGCTGCCGAAGCTCCAGCTGCCCGACATGCGCAGGGCCGACGTCACGGTGAAGGCGGAGGTCCGCAACAACACCGACCGCGCGATCACCACCACGGTCGGCGGAGACATCGAGCGCGCGCGCTTCGAACAGCGGATCACCTTGGCGCCCAAGGAAACCAAGACCGTCGAGTTCGCCCCCGTGCGGATCGACAACCCGCGCGTGTGGTGGCCCGCCCAGTTCGGCGAACAGCCCAGGTACACGCTGAACCTGAGCGTGGCCGGGTCCGACAGCGCGAGCCGGAAGTTCGGCATCCGCGACGTCGGCTCGTTCCTGACGCCGGAGGGCTACCGCAAGTTCACCGTGAACGGCAAGGACTTCGGCGTCCGCGGCGGTGGCTGGGCCTCGGACCTGTTCCTGCGCACGCAGCCCGGCCGCCTCGCCGACCAGCTGCGCTACGTCAAGGACCTCGGGCTGAACACGATCCGCCTGGAGGGCAAGGAAGAGGACCACGAGCTGCTGGAGCTGGCCGACAGCATGGGCATCATGCTCATGCCGGGCTGGGAGTGCTGCACCAAGTGGGAGGCGTGGGCGAAGAAGAACCCGACGCACCCGTGGACCGAGGAGGACAGCCGCGTCGCGGCCGAGTCCGCCACCGCCGAGGCGCGCCGGTTCATCAACAGCCCGAGCATCCTGGCGTTCTTCATCGGCAGCGACAACTACGCGACCGCGGCGATCGAGAAGCTGTACCTGGACGCCTTCCACAAGGTCGACTTCCGGGTGCCGGTGATGCCGTCCGCCGCGCGCAGGCCGTCCTCCCAGCAGCCGCCGCCGATCCTGGGCGAGGCCGGGATGAAGATGGACGGGCCGTACTGGTGGATCCCGCCGAACTACTGGTACGAGAAGAAGAACGGCGGGAACTACGGCTTCGCCTCCGAGACCGGGCCCGGCCCGATGATCCCGGAGCTGGACAGCTTGAAGAAGTTCCTCACCGAGGCCGAGATCGACGACCTCTGGCGCAAGCCGGACCAGGCGCACTACCACCTGGCGAAGAAGGAGGTCTTCTCCAAGCTCACCGATCTCACCAAGGCGATGACCAACCGCTACGGACCGATCAAGGACCGCGAGGACTTCCTGCGCAAGGCCCAGCTGTCCAACTACGAGGCCAACCGCGCGCAGTTCGAGGCGTACGGACGGGACTTCTCCGCGGCGGAGAAGCCGTCGACCGGCGTCATCTACTGGATGCTCAACAACGCGTGGCCGACGCTGTACTGGCACCTCTACGACTACGAGCTGGGCACGAACGGCTCGTACTTCGGCGCCAAGAAGGGGCTGCGCCCGCTGCACGCGCAGTACTCCTACGACGACCGCTCGATCGCCGTGGTGAACACCGGGCTGAACGAGGTGGCCGGGCTGACCGTGGAGGCGACCGCGCTCGGGCTCGACGGCGCCGTGCTGTCGTCGGAGACCAAGCAGGTCACGGCGAAGGCCAACGCCTCGGTGCGGGCGATGACCGTGGCGAAGCCCGCTTCGGTCAACGGCGCGTACTTCGTCCGCCTGGTGATGAAGGACGCGGGCGGCAAGGTGGTCGACCGCAACGTCTACGCACTGTCCACAAAGGACGACAAGGTGGACCACAGCAAGGTCACCTGGTGGCACTCCCCGACCGTCGAGTACGGCGACATGAAGGGGCTCCAGGACCTCCCGGCCGCCGAACTGTCCACTAAGGACGCTCGCTCGCGGGTGCGCGGCGACAAGGTCGTCACCGAGGTGACGCTGCGCAACGACTCCAAGACGGTGGCGTTCTTCCAGCGCGCCAGCCTCCGCAAGGGGTCCGGTGGCGAGCAGGTCACGCCCGCGACGTGGACCGACAACTACGTCACGCTCTGGCCGGGCGAGCAGACGACGATCACCGCCGAGTATCGGATCTCCGATCTGGGCGGCAAGATCCCGCATGTTCGACTGTCCGGATGGAATAGCGCGGCGCGGGAGGTCGTTGCACCGCTGCTATGAGACTCATAGCGTTGGCACTGGGCGTCACCGTTCTCGGTGGCGCCCAGGCCGCTGCCGCTCCACCGCGACCCGAGACCGTCGCGACCTTCGCCGAGGCCATGCCGACCGGCGTCACCGTCTCGAAGGCCGGACGGATCTTCGTGAACTTCCCGCGCTGGGGTGATCCCGTGCCGTTCACCGTCGCGGAAGTGGTGCGGGGCAAGGCCGTTCCCTTTCCGAACCAGGAGATCAACAACCCCGACGAGAAGGACCCCGCCCGGCACTTCCTGTCCGTGCAGAGTGTTGTCGTCGACGGCCAGGACCGGCTCTGGGCCCTGGACACCGGCAGCCCGCAGTTCCGCCCGACCAGTCCCGGTGGCCCCAAGCTCGTCGGCATCGACCTGCGCACCAACAAGGTCTTCCGGACGATCCTGTTCCCGCCCGCCGTGGCGCAGCGGAGCTCCTACCTCAACGACGTGCGCTTCGACCTGAGGCGCAACCGCGCGTACATCACCGACTCCGCGCCCGCCGGTCCGAACGGCATCGTGGTGGTCGACCTGAACACCGGTGAGTCCTGGCGCAGGCTGCACAACCACCCGACCACGGTCGCGGAGCCGAACTTCCTGCCGATCGTCGACGGCAAGCCGTTGATGAACCGCCCGTCTCCTGGCGTGGCAACGCACATGACGGTCGGCTCGGACGGCATCGCGATCAGCCCCTCCGGAGATCGGCTGTACTACACGCAACTCTCCGGGCGCAGCCTGTACAGCGTGAGCACCGACGCGCTGTTCGACCGGCGGGTCTCTGACGCCGAAGTCGCCGCGACCGTGCGGAACCTGGGCGTGAAGGGCATGGGCGACGGCCTGGAGTCGGATACGCGGGGCCGCGTCTACGGCGCCGACATCGAGCGGAACGCGGTCATCCGCCGCTTGCCGGACGGCCGGTTGCAGACGATCGCCCAAGGCCCGGAGATCAGCTGGGCCGACACGTTGGCGATCTCCGCCGACCGGTACCTGTACTTCACCGCCAACCAGCTGCACCGCCAGGCGGGCTTCCAGGAGGGCGTCGACAAGCGCGTCAAGCCCTACCTCCTGCTCCGCCTCAAGATCGACGCAGCCCCCGCCCACCCCTAACCGTTTTTCCCTGAACGGGTCGTTCAGGGAATCTAACGCCCCAAATGCGGCGTTCACGAGCGCACGCGTTCAGGAGGCGGCGGCGGTGTCGTAGGACCTGCGGGCGGCGGAGATGGTGCCGCGGTGACGTTCCGCCCAGTCGACCAACAAGCTGAGCGACTCGTGCAGTTCGCGCGCGATGTCGGTGAGGCTGTACTCGACCTTGGGCGGAACGGTCGGGTAGACCGTGCGGACCAGCAGGCCGTCGCGCTCCAGCTTGCGCAGGGTCAGCGTGAGCATCCGCCTGCTGATCCCGTTGACGGTCCGCTCCAGTTCGGTGAACCGCACCGGCCCGCGCGCGGCCGCGACGATGATCCCGATCGCCCACTTGCCCGCGACGTGGTCGAGGACCTCGACGATCGGGCAAGCCTCCTCGATGAACTGGGGGGTCACACCGGTGTTCCTCTGGGACATGAAAGTGCCTCCTTCCGCCGGGCTCCATAGTCACAGAGCATGACCTCAGTAACAAGTCGTGCACCTATGGAGGTCAGACGATGGAATCCCGGTGGCTCTCGCTCGCCGCCCTGTGCGCGGGCACGCTCATGATCATCTTGGACCAGACCGTGGTGAACGTGGCGCTGCCCGCGATCGCCGCCGACCTCGGGTTCACCGCCTCCGGCCTGGCCTGGGTGGTCAACGCCTACCTGATCCCGTTCGGCGGACTGCTGCTGCTCGCCGGGCGGCTCGGCGACCTGCTCGGCCGCAAGCGGGTGTTCCTGGCCGGACTGGCCGTGTTCACCGTCGCCTCGCTGCTGTGCGGCCTCGCGTGGAGCCCGGAGGTGCTGCTGGTCGCGCGGCTCGTGCAGGGCGTCGGCGGCGCGGTCAGCTCGGCGGTGATCCTCGGCATGATCGTCACGCTGTTCCCCGAGGCGCGCGATCGGGCCAAGGCGCTCGGCGTGTACAGCTTCGTCCAGGCCGCGGGCGGGTCGATCGGTTCGCTCGCGGGCGGAGTGCTCACGCAGTCGGCCAGCTGGCACTGGATCTTCCTGATCAACCTGCCGATCGGTGTGGCCACATTCGTTGCGGCGGCGAGGTTCCTCGATGCCGAGCGCGGGAGCGGCAAGGGTGCGGACGGCGGCAGTGCGGTCCTGGTCACCGCAGCGCTGATGCTCGGCGTCTACACGATCGTCGAGGCGGCGAGCTGGATCTTCGGCGCGGTGTCGGTCGCGCTGCTCACCGCCTTCGTGATCCGCCAAGCCCGCGTGCCAAACCCGTTGCTACCACTGCGAATCCTCACTTCGCGCAGCGTGGCGGGCGCGAATGTCGTGCAGGTCCTGCTGATCGCGGCGATGTTCGGTTTCCAGTTCCTGGTCGTGCTGTACCTGCAACGCGTTCTCGGCTACGACTCGATGCAGGCGGGTCTGTCGATGCTGCCCGTGGCGGTGGCGATCGGCGCGGTCTCGCTCGGTTTGTCCGCGCGGTTGAACACCCGCTTCGGCGCACGCCGCGTGCTGATCGCGGGCCTCGGGTTGATCTTCGCGGGGATGGTGCTGCTGAGCCGCGCGCCGATCGACGCGGGCTTCGTGCCCGACGTGCTCCCGGCGATGCTGGCGCTGGGCATCGGGTTCGGCACGGCCATGCCCGCGCTGATGGTGCTGGCGATGTCGGACGCGACCCCCGAGGACTCCGGCCTCACGTCGGGTCTGGTCAACACGACCGCCCAGGTCGGAGGCGCGCTCGGGCTGTCCGTGCTCGCGGTCCTCGCCGCCACCCGCACCGCGGGAGGAACCACCCCGGAAGCGCTGCTGAGCGGCTACCACCTCGGTTTCACGGTCGGCGCGGTGCTCGTGGCCGCGGCCCTCGTCACCGCAGTGGTCTGGGGACGCCGTACGACCACTTCCCGAAAGGTTGTCCTTGCGGCACAAAGGGATTAAGCAGTGAGGATGGTGAAGAGAAGTGTGTTCGCGGGACTGGCCACGATAGCCGCCTTGGGCTTGACCACAGCACCGGCCGTCGCGCAGCAGTACGGGCCGTGCCAGGAGGTGGTGCACGGCTCCGCGCCGAGGCTGCACCCGGAGGGCGTCGCGTTCGACCCCACGCGTGACCGGTTCCTGGTCGGCTCGGTCCGGCACGGCACGGTCTCCGTGGCGAATCCCGACGGTTCGGTGCAGACCCTGGTCGACGATCCCAAGTTGATCACCACGATGGGGCTGGCCGTCGACGTCAGGCGCGGTCGCCTCCTGGTGGCCAACGGCGACGTGGCGATCGGCACCAAGACCTCACCGGCCACAGTGGACAAGACGGCAGGGCTCGGCGTCTACGACCTGCGCACCGGCAAGCGGATCGCCTACCACGACCTCGGCGCGCTCGACCCGGCGCGCAAGCACTTCGGCAACGACATCGCGGTCGCGCCGGACGGCACCGCGTACATGACGGACTCCTACAGCGGAGCGATCTACCGCGTTCCGCTGAACGGCCCAGCGACCGTGCTCCTGCGGGACGATCGGCTGATGCCCGCGGGCCGGGGCAACGGCGCCAACGGAATCGTCCTGCACCCCAAGGGATATCTGGTGATCGCGCATTCGTCCGGGCGAGCGCTGTACAAGCTCTCCGGCACCACGCTCAGCGCGGTCACCGTCGACCAGCCCATCGGCGCTCCGGACGGGCTGCTCTTCGACAACGGCTCGCTGCACGCGATCGACAACACCGCGGCCAACCGCGTGATCACGTTGTCCTCCAAGGACGACTGGGCCACCGCGACGCTCACGGCAGCGCGGCCGTGGACCGATCCGGCGCCCACGACCATGGCGCGCGGGCGGTGCGGCATCTACGTGCTCAGCGGTCGCCTGGACCAGCTCGGCCAGGGCAGCGACGAGTTCTGGCTGCGCCGCCTGGGTGGCCCGCGTCACGCTTGACCTCAAGCCAGGTGGAGGTCTGATGATCTCCTCGTCATCCCTGTACCGGACGAGGAGATCATCAATGGCCCTCTACGCCCTGCCGGATCTTGACTACGACTACTCCGCTCTGGAGCCCGCCATCATCGGCGAGATCAACGAACTGCACCACTCCAAGCACCACCAGGCCTACGTCACCGGCGCCAACCAAACCCTGGAAAAGATCGACGAAGCCCGCGACAAGGAAGACTTCAGCTCCATCGTCGGACTGGAAACCACCCTCGCCTTCCACCTCGCCGGACACGCCCTGCACCAGGTCTGGTGGAAAAACCTCTCCCCCAACGGCGGCGACAAGCCCACCGGCGAACTCGCCGCGGCGGTCGACGAGTTCTTCGGCTCCTTCGACGGACTACGCGCCCAACTCAACGCCGCCGCCTCCACCATCCAAGGCTCCGGCTGGGGCATCCTCGCCTGGGAACCAGTCGGTCAGCGGCTGATCACCCAGCAGCTCAAGGACCACCACTCCAACCTCTCGATCGCCACCACTCCATTGCTCGCCTTCGACGCCTGGGAGCACGCCTACTACCTGCAGTACCGCAACGTGAAGGCCGACTACTTCAACGCACTCTGGAACGTCATCAACTGGAACGACGTCAACGAGCGCTTCGTGGCCGCACGGGCTGGCAAGAACGGCCTCCTGCTGCAACCCTGAGCGGTGTGAGAGCGGCGACGGTGGTACCCGGCAAGCCCGAACTGGCCGAGATCAGCGAACTTCCCGATCCCGTTGCCGCGCAAGGAGAACTCCTGGTAGCCGGGCTGCTGGTCGGCGTGTGCGGGACCGACTCCGAGATCGCGCACGAGGGCTTCGGCCGCGTTCCGCCGGGCAAGGACCGCATGGTCCTGTTCCACGAGTCGCTCGGCCGGGTCCTCTCCGCACCACCCGAAAGCGGCTTCGCCATCGGAGATCACGTCGTCGGCGTGGTCCGCCGCCCGGACCCGGAGCCGTGCGAGCCGTGCGCCAACGGGCAGTGGGACTTCTGCGCCAACGGGGAGTACACCGAACGCGGGATCATCGAGCTCGACGGGTACGGCGCGCAGCGCTGGACGGTGCCGCCGGAGTTCGCCGTCCGCGTGGATTCGGAGCTCGGTGAGTTGGGGGTGCTCACCGAGCCCGCGTCCGTCGTGGCCAAGGCGTGGGACCAGGTCGACCGCATCGGCGCCCGCTTCGAGGCCGCGCCCCGCACCGCCCTGGTGACCGGGGCGGGCCCGCTCGGCCTGCTGGCGGCCCTCATCGGCACGCAGCGGGGCCTGGACGTGCACGTGCTGGACCGGATGCGGGACGGCCGCAAACCCGGCCTGGTGCGAGACCTGGGCGCCACCTACCACCACGACCTCGACGCCGTCCCGGTGCGGCCGGACGTGGTGATCGAGTGCACCGGCGCCGCCGAGCTGGTGTTCGACGTCCTCGGCCGCACCGCGCGGAACGCGATCATGGTGCTGACCGGGATCTCCGGCAGTGAAGCCAAGATCTCCGTGCCCGGCGCGGCGGTCAACGACGCCATGGTCCTGCACAACACCGTGGTGGTCGGCAGCGTCAACGCCGGGATGGCGCACTACCGCGCGGGCGCACGGGCCCTGTCCGCGGCCGACCAGGAGTGGTTGGAGCGCCTGATCACCCGCCGCGTGCCGCTCTCCTCGTGGACCGACGCCCTCACCCGGACCGAGGACGACGTCAAGGTCGTCATCGATCTGCGCCAGTGAATCCTCCTATGCGAAAAGGATTCGTTCCGGCTACGCGTGCGCGGTGATCAGCTCGTCGATCTGGGTGGCGGGGCCGGGGCGGGCGAAGAACCACCCCTGCCCGGAGTCGCAGCCGATGGCGCGCAGCCGCTGCGCCTGGGGTGCGGTCTCGACGTTCTCCGCCGTCACGGTCAGGCCGAGCGTGTGCGCCAGCGACACCAGCGTCGCGACGATCTGCTGGTCGACGTCGCCGCCGTCCTGGCCGGAGTGCGCGCGCAGGCCCTCGACGAACGAGCCCGCGATCTTCAGCTCGTGCACGGGCAGGTTCCGCAGGTAGGCGAGGTTGGAGTAGCCGGTGCCGAAGTCGTCGATGGCGATCCGCACACCCATGTCGTAGAGCGAGCGCAGCGCGTCCAACGGCTCGTCGGCGTTGCCCATGATCGCGCTCTCGGTCAGCTCCAGCTGGAGCCGCTGCGGACGCAGGCCGACCTTGGACAGGATGCGCGCGACGTCGTAGACCAGCCGGGGATCGCGCAGCTGCCGAACGGCGAGGTTGACGCTGACGAACGGGGCGTCGGCGCCGAAGCGCTCCTCCCAGTCCTTGGCCTGCGCGCACGCCTGCTCCAGCACCCACAGGCCGAGCGGGACGATCATCCCGGTCTCCTCGGCCAGCTCGATGAAGCGGTCCGGGGCCAGCCTGCCGAACTCCGGGTGCTGCCAGCGGACCAGCGCCTCGACCCCGGCCACCCGGGTGTCGGCCAGGCGCACCAGCGGCTGGTAGTCCACGTAGAACTCGCCGCGCTCCAGCGCCGAGGGCATGGTGGCGGAGAGGGTGAACCTGGCGACCTCGCGGGCGTTGCGCTCGGCGTCGAACTGCGCCCAGCGGGAGCGCCCGTCGGCCTTGGCCCAGTACAGCGTGATGTCGGCGTCGCGCATGACGTCGGCCGGGGTGGTGCCGACGACCTCGCGCTCGACCAGGCCGATGCTGGCGGAGACGGTCAGCTCGTGCTTGCCGACCTTGATCGGCTTGGTCAGCCCGTGCAGCACCTGGTCGGCGACGGTGATGACGTCGTGGGTGGAGCGGGTGTTCTCGATCAGGATGACGAACTCGTCGCCGCCCATCCTGGCCACCATCCGGCCCCGCCCGGAGACGTAGGTGTCCAGCCGCTGCGCCACCGCGACCAGCAGCTGGTCGCCGACGTCGTGGCCGAGGCTGTCGTTGATCACCTTGAACCCGTCCAGGTCCAGGTAGCAGAGGCCGACCCTGGTCTTCTGCTCCGCGCTCTCGAACACCCTGGCCAGCTGGTCCATGAACAGTGAACGATTGGACAGACCGGTCAGTGGATCGTGCAGCGCCTGGTGCCGCAGCCGGGTCTGCAGCAGGTGCCGGTCGGTGACGTCCTCGACCATCACCACGACGTAGTTCGGCGCGCCCTGCTCGTCCCGGATCAGCGAGACGGTCAGGTTGGTCCAGATCTCCGCGCCGTCGCCGCGGACGAAGCGCTTGTCGACGCGGAAGTGCTCGCGGTGCCCGCGCACCAGCTCGTTGTAGAGCCGCCACACCTCGGCGGCGTCGTCGGAGAGCATGAAGTCGCGGGCGCGGCGCTTGCGCAGCTCGTCCAGCCCGTAGCCGAGCATCCGCTGCAACGACGCGTTGGCCTCGACGATCCGGCCGCGCACGTCGCCGATCGCGATGCCGATCGCGGCCTCGGCGAACACCGCGCGGAAGCGGGCCTCGCTGGCCCGGCGCGCCTGTTCGGCGGCGTCCCGCGCGTCCAGCACGGCCTGCCGGATGGCCTCCTGCTCGTCCAGGGTCCGTTCGCGCAGCGCCTGGGCGTAGCCGGCGGAGAGCGCGCCCTGGAGGGCGGCGACGCGGACCTGGAGCCGTTCGTCGCCCTCCAGGCCGAGCTCGCTCAACAGCTCATCGCCCAGCAGGGCGACGCTGCGGCTCAGCGTCTCGATCCCGGTGAAGTGCGCGTTGACGAGGTGGAAACCGACCTCGCGGGCGGGCGTCGAGCGGAAGGGCTCGGCGAAGAGCGCCTGCACCAGCCGCTCGGTGTAGAGCAGCAGCAGCTGCTCGGTCTCGGCGAGGCTCAGCGAGACGTAGCTGGTGCCCGCGATGGACCGGACCCAGGTGCGGGCGAAGCGGGCGCACGCTGGCTGCTCGGACTCGGCGGCCGGGGTCACCAGCAGCCTCCCGAGAGTAAACGACTCGTTGTTGGAACCACTCATATTCTTCGCCCGACCGTGGTGTACGAACCGGATCTCTCGGGCGCTTTTCCGACCTCCCCTTGGGAGTCTGGCCGGGATTGCGGCGGAAAGACGACACCCTGTTCAACAAGTTCGAAGCCGCGAAGGCGGTAGTCGATCTCGCCGCACTCTCCGGACCAGGGCCGATGCCCGTCCAACCGGTACAGATCCGACACGCCCTGTCCTTCTTCCGCGGTGTGTTCCCCGGCACTCTCCGGCCGGATCGGAACACTTCCAGGGACCACTTGCCCGTGGTAAGTGCGAATGGTTCCCACGGGGTCCCCGGAATCGGGAACGAAATACGACACCGTGACGCGTCCGCTCGTCGCGGTCCTCGCGCGGTCACCGCCCGTACACCTGGCGGGGCCGTGGGCGAAGGTTACGGGGTGGCCATCAGCACGGACAATCCGGCAGCCAGGGTCAGCCTTCCGGGCTACTTCGTGCACGTTGCTGACTCTAGGTATTCCTAAGTGTCCCTTGGGGAACTGCCGACACTCGGTAGTGCGGACGACAGGGGGACGCGTCAGGAGATGCTGACCCGATGCCCAACCGTGACGGTCCACCGCACACCCCTCGTTACTCGGGGTTCGAAGCCTAACCCGCCCCGGTCAGGCCGAGACAGGCCACAAGGTATGCAATTGCTTCATATCCACTTCGATTGTGGTCTAGACCTTATACCCCACGCCGACCAGGCCCGCGAAACGCTCCGGTTCGTATGCCAGATCCCGTACCGAGTCCGGACGCCACAGCGGCAATCTGGCCAAACCCGGTTCGACGAGCGAGAAACCCGAGAAGAACTCGGAGATCTCCTCGGAAGTGCGGGAAACAAGGTCGAGCCCGGCGCGTTCCATCAGCTCGATCCGGTCCTGCGCGGTGTCGTCGCGGGTGGTGAACGACGCGTGCGAGACCGCGAGGTAGCTGCCCGGCGCGACCGCGTCGCGGTACTGCTGGACCACCTTGTACGGCTGCTCGTCGTCCGGCATGAAGTGCAGGACCGCCAGCATCAGCAGGGCCACCGGCTGGTCCAGGTCGATCAGCGAGCGCACCTCGGGCGAGACCAGCACGGCCCTCGGGTTGCGGATGTCCGCCTGGATCGCCGCGGCGCGGCCGTTGCCGACCAGCATCGCCTCGCTGTGCGTCACCGCGACCGGGTCGAAGTCGACGTAGACCACGCGGCAGTCCGGGTTCTGCTCCTGCGCCACCTCGTGCACGTTGGCAACGGTCGGGATGCCGGAGCCGAGGTCGATGAACTGGGTGATGCCCTGCGCGACGCAGAAGCGCACCGCCCTGCGCAGGAACGCCCGGTTCGCGCGCATGATCATCGGCAGGTCCGGGAGCAGGTCGATGGCCCGCCGCGCGACCTCGCGGTCGATCGCGAAGTTGTTGTCGCCACCGAGGAAGTAGTCGTACATCCGAGCCTGGCTCGGCTTGCTCAGGTCCACCTCGGACGGCGCCCAGGTCGGCCGCATCACCGACATACCTCCTCCCCGACGTCGTTCAACGCTTGACTCCCACTCCGGCGTAGCCGGTAGCCCGCTGCGGATCGGTGCCCACCTCGTCCTCGGGGTCCGGCCGCCACTGCCCGAACCAGACCAGTCCCGGTTCGACGAGCTCGAAATCGCCGAACATCGCCGTGATCTCCGCCCTCGACCGCCACCACATGGGGGTCCCGGTCCGGCGGTACAGCTCCGAGTGGGCGAGTGCCCGTTCGGGCTGCCCCTCGAACGTGGCGTGCGAGATCGCCAGCGCGCTCCCGGGTGCCAGCGCCTCGCGGTAGTAGCGCGTGATGTCCGCGGGATCGTCCTCATCCGAGACGAAGTGCAGCACCGCGAGCATCAGCACCGCAACCGGTTCGTCGAAATCGAGGAGCCTGCGGACGTCCGGGTCGTGCAGGATCTGGTCCGGGTAGCGCATGTCCGCCTGCACGACCGTGGTGTTGCGGTTGTCGGCGAGGATGGCCCGCGAGTGCGCGACCGCAATGGAGTCGATGTCCACGTAAGCGGTGCGGCAGCGGGGATCGGCGCGCTGCGCGACCTCGTGCACGTTGCCGACCGTCGGGATGCCGGAGCCGATGTCCAGGAACTGCCGGATGCCCCTGGACACGCAGTAGCGCACGGCGCGCCGCAGCACGCCCCGGTTCTCCTGCATGATCATCGGCAGGTCGGGCCACTGGCGGATCGCCTCGTCGGCCTGGTTGCGGTCGACCTCGAAGTTGTGCGACCCACCGAGGTAGTAGTCGTAGACGCGCGCGGCACTCGGCTTCGACAGGTCGATCTCCGCAGGCGCCCAACTCGGCAGTGCCACCGCTGCTCCATCCCTCCGTGCTGCTCGCTTTCCGTTCCGGCAGTTCAGTTCTTGCGGCCCATCCCCCCGTACACGCTCATCCTGTGCAACTCGAAGGCGTCGGCCTCGCAGGAGTCTGGTCGCCACTCCGGCAACGGGACCACCCCTGGTTCGAGCACCTCGAAGTCACCGAACAGATCCAAGACCTGAGATCGCTCGCGGAACCACAGCGGCGTCCCGAACCCGGCGTAGAGCCGCTGGTGCGCGTACGCCCGCTCCGGCTCGATGTCGTTGGCACCGTGGGAGATCACCATGAGGCTGCCGGGGGCGAGCGCGTCGTGGTACTCGCGCAGCAGGCCCTTCGGGTCGTCCGCGTCGGGGATCTGGTGCAGCACGCCGAGCGTCAGCAACGCGACCGGGCGGCTGAAGTCGATCACCCGGCGCACCTCGCTGTCCCGCAGAACCGTTTGCGCGTCACGGAGATCCGCCTGCAACACGGTCACCCCGGAGCAGCCCGCGAGCATCGCGCGCGAGTGCGCGACGGCGACCGGGTCGATGTCCACGTAGACCACGCGGGCGCCGGGATCGGCGCGGCGGGCCACCTCGTGCACGTTGCCCGCGGTCGGGATGCCCGAGCCGATGTCCAGGAACTGGCGAATCCCGTTGCGCACGGCGAAACGCACCGCCCTGCGCAGGAAGTCCCGGTTCGCGCGCACCATCGCGGGCAGCTGCGGCCACTGCGCGATCGCCTGCCTGCCGTACTCGCGGTCGATGGCGAAGTTGTGCGATCCCCCGAGGTAGTAGTCGTAGAGCCGGGCACAGCTCGGCCGCGTCAGGTCGATCTGACCTGACGCAGCGCTGCGAACCGTGACCGCTGTCATGTGCCGACGCTCCACTCAGTTCCTGATCCCGAGGCCCGCGTAGCCGCTGAGCCGTTCCGGTCGCTCCCACTCCTCGTCCGGCGACTCCGGCCGCCACTGGCTCAGGTAGACCAGGCCGGGGTCGACCATCTCGAACCCGGTGAAGAAGCCGGTGATCTCGGCGGCGGAACGCATCCAGATCGGCGTCCCCGTGCGGTGGTAGAGCTCCTCGTGCGCGTTGGCCCGCTCCGGGCGGCCGTCCGCGGTGCCGTGCGAGATGACCAGCGGGCTGCCGGGGACGAGCACGTCGGCGTACTGCGCGAGCAGCGCGGCCGGATTGTCGTTGGGCGAGACGAAGTGCAGCGCCGAGACCATCAGCAGCGCGACCGGCTCGTCGAAGTCGATCAACTCGCGCACGCCCGGGTCGTCGAGGATCTGCTCCGGCTTGCGCAGGTCCGCCTGGAGCGTGGCGGTGCGCGCCGCGCCGGACTCGGCGAGCAGGGCCCTGGAGTGCGCGACCGCGATCGGGTCGACGTCCACGTAGACCACGTGGCAGTCCGGGTTGGCGCGCTGGGCGATCTCGTGCACGTTGCCCACCGTCGGGATGCCCGAGCCGATGTCGAGGAACTGGCGCACGCCACGGGCGACGCAGAAGCGCACGGCGCGGCGGAGGAAGGCCCGGTTCGCCTGCATGATCTTGGGCAGCTCAGGCCAGAGCGCGATCGCCTGCCGAGCCTGCCGCCGGTCCACCGCGAAGTTGTGCGAACCCCCGAGGTAGTAGTCGTAAACGCGGGCAGTACTCGGTTTCGTGAGGTCGATGTCTCCGCACACCCAGGTAGGACGATCCACCGATGCCCCTCCCCGTTTTTGCCACCGTGGCGAGGATAGGACAGCCAGACGGTCACTTAGCGGCATCGCTGCGATGCAAAAGGTGAGCGTGCGCTGTTGTCCGCCGAGCGGTCATCCGGACAATCTTCCGGTGGACAAATGGGTGATTCTCATCGCCGGATCGGTGATCTCACTGGCGGCGATCTCGCTATTGCTGCTCGGGTGGCTCCGGCACCGGCAGGGGCTGCTGCTGACCGGAACGGTGTTCGCGGCGATCGGGCTGTTGTGCCTGGTAGGAGGCTGGTTGCTGATCGCGGACCCGCGGTCGGGACCGACCGAGGCGATCAAGACCGGAGGGCTCGCCGGGGGTGCCGTCGTCGCGCTCTACGCGCTCTGGCTCAACGACAGAAAGCGCCGCGCGGAGGAGGACCGCAACGATCACGACCGCGAGCGCGTCTCGGACGAACGCTTCGCCAGAGCGGTCGAGATGCTGGGCAACGAGGCCGACCAAGTACGGGTCGGAGCCCTCCATGCGCTTGCGGGCCTGGCAAAGAGCAGACCGGATTACACGCAGACCGTGCTCGACATCATCTGCTCCTACCTCCGCCGTCCGTTCGAGCACTCGTCCTTCGAGAGGCGCCCCGACGAACCGCATCGGTACCTGCCCAAGCCCGAGGAGCGGGACCCGGACACCGACCGCGAACGCCAGGTCCGGGAGACCGCGCAACGGCTGATCCACGACCTCCTGCCGAAGCGGGACACCGAGGGCCCGACCTACGACCTGGACCTGACCGGCGCCAAGCTCGAATACCTGGAGCTGAGCAACCTGCGCATCGGCAGGCTGGTCGCGCGGTACACGCACTTCATGGGCATCACGCGCTGGCAGGGGGCCGAGTTCGGCAAGGAGGTCCTGCTCACCAACGCCGTCTTCCACGGCCGGGCGGAGCTGCACCACGCGAAGTTCCGCAACGGGATCTCGTTGCTGGCCACCAGGTTCGACCGCGAGCTCAGCATCCACCACGCTCTGGTCGAGCAGTGGGCGGACTTCCGCGTCGAGGCCCCGCTGATCCGGCACGAGGAGCTCACCTTCGGGAAGCTGGACCGCCTCCAACTGCCGGAGGGGTGGCGGGTCGAGGACGGCAAGCTGATCATCCCGTGACGCGCTCGACCCGCTCCAGCGCCAGATCCCACGCCAGGTCGGGCACCAGTTCGACGCCGCCCGCGCGCAGGGCCGCGATGTGCCCGTCCCACGCGGGGTGGCGCGTGTGGGCCTCGCTGACCTGCGGGAGCACCACGACCGGCGTCGCCGAGCCGATCGCTTCGGAGACGGTCGTGAGCGCCTGGTTGTCGCCGAGCCCGAGCGCCAGCTTCGCGACGCTGTTGGCGGAGGCGGGCGCCCAGAGGTAGCAGTCCACGACGGGGTGCGGGCGCGGTTCGGTGGGCAACCGCGACGCACCCCGCACGGGCAACCCCGTCAGCTCGCGCAGCACCTCAACCTCGCCCGCCGCCTCGAACCACGTAAAAGCGTTGGGCGTCAACGTGATCGCGACCCTCCACCCCAGCTGCACCGCAGGCTCCACCACCCGCTCCCGCACATCGAGCACGCTGAACGTCGCACTGCACATCAACCCCAGAACCCTCTTCACATCCCCATCCCAACACCCGCCGCATTACACTCCACCCATGCCCTCATGCCCTCCCACCTCGTGGAACACCCACCCAACCCTGGCTTGAGTGGTCCAAACCAATCCCGTTTCGTACTCTTAGCGGGAAAGAGAGCGCTCCCAAATACGGCTTTGAGTACGAAACGGGAAAACGGGGCCGCGCTCCGGAGATGGAGGGCGGCCCCGTTCGGGTGCGGCGGTAGTGCGGAGTGCTAGTCGAACAGGGCGGGGAGGGTTCCGGACCACGCGGTGCGGAGCTCGTCCAGCCCGATGCTCGCCACGTCCTGGATGTCCAGGGCCGCGGCGTCCGGGTCGACCACGCCGATCTTCGTCCACGGCAGACCGCGCACGGTGCACATGTCGGTGAACCGCAGCTCCTCGCTGCGCGGCACCGCCACGAGCACCCGGCCCGCCGACTCGGAGAACAGCATCACGAACGGGTCGGCCCCCGAAGGCAGGACGACGCGCGCGCCGGTCTCGCCGTGCAGGCACGACTCCACGAGGGCCTGCGCGAGACCGCCCTCGGAGAGGTCGTGCGCGGCCGAGAGCATGCCGTCGCGGGAGCCCGCCGCGAGGACCTCTCCGAGCAGCTTCTCCCTGGCCAGGTCCACCGCGGGCGGCTGACCGCCGAGGTGACCGTGCACCACGTGCGCCCACTCGCTGCCGCCGAACTCGTCGCGGGTCTCGCCGAGCAGCAGCAGCGTCTCGCCCGCCTCGGCGCCGATGCCCGAGGGCAGCCGCCTGCGGACGTCGTCGATGACCCCGAGCACGCCGACCACCGGAGTCGGCAGGATCGCCGTGCTGCCGGTCTGGTTGTAGAAGCTGACGTTGCCGCCCGTCACCGGGAGGCCCAGCTCCACGCACCCGTCGGCGAGGCCGCGGACCGCCTGCTCGAACTGCCACATGACCGCCGGGTCCTCGGGCGAGCCGAAGTTCAGGCAGTTGGTGACCGCCAGCGGGGCGGCGCCGGAGACGGCTACGTTGCGGTAGGCCTCGGCCAGCGCCAGCTTCGCGCCCACGTACGGGTCGAGCTTGCAGTAGCGGCCGTTGCAGTCGGTCGCGAGCGCGATGCCGCGCCCGGTCTCCTCGTCGATGCGCAGCACGCCGGTGTCGTTGGGCTGCGCGAGAACCGTGTTGCCGCGGACGTAGCGGTCGTACTGCTCGGTGACCCAGCCGCGGGAGCACAGGTTCGGCGAGGCGATCATCTTCAGGATCGTCTCGCGCAGTTCGTCCGAAGTGGACGGTCGGGCGAGCGCGTCCGGGGTGTTCGCGATCAGCGCGTCCTGGTCGGCGGGGCGCTCGATCGGCCGGTGGTACACCGGGCCCTCGTGCGCCACGGTGCGCGGCGGGACGTCGACGACCGTCTGGCCGTGCCAGTCGATCACCAGGCGCTCGCCGTCGGTGACCTCACCGATGACGGTGGCGATCACGTCCCACTTGGCGCAGACCTCCATGAAAGCGTCCACATTGGACGGTTCGACGACCGCGCACATCCGCTCCTGCGACTCGCTGGAGAGGACCTCGGCTGGGGTCATCCCCTCGGCGCGCAGCGGCACCAGGTCGAGGTCGACGTGCATGCCGCCGTCCCCCGCCGAGGCCAGTTCCGCTGTGGCACAAGACAGTCCCGCACCACCGAGGTCCTGGATGCCGACGACGATGCCCGACTGGAACAGCTCGAGGCAGCACTCGATGAGCACCTTCTCGGTGAACGGGTCGCCGACCTGGACGCTGGGCAGCTTCTTGCGCTTGCCCGCGCTCTCGTCCCCGGAGAAGGTCTCCGAGGCGAGCACGGACACGCCGCCGATCCCGTCCAGTCCGGTGCGCGCACCGAACAGGATGATCTTGTTGCCGGTGCCGGAGGCGTGCGCCAGGTGCAGGTCCTCCACGCGCATCGCGCCCACGCAGAGCGCGTTGACCAGCGGGTTTCCCGCGTAGGTCGCGTCGAAGACGACCTCGCCGCCGATGTTCGGCAGGCCGAGGCAGTTCCCGTAGCCGCCGACGCCCGCGACGATGCCGGGCAGCACCCGGCGGGTGTCCGGCGCGTCGGCCGGGCCGAACCGCAGCGGGTCCATCACGGCCAGCGGGCGGGCGCCCATCGCGAGGATGTCGCGCACGATCCCGCCGACGCCCGTCGCGGCGCCCTGGTAAGGCTCCACATAGGACGGATGGTTGTGGCTCTCCACCTTGAAGGTGACCGCCCAGCCGTCGCCGATGTCGACGACGCCCGCGTTCTCCCCGATCCCGGCGAGCATGTGCTCGCGCATCTCGTCGGTGGTGGTCTCGCCGAAGTACTTCAGGTGCACCTTGGAGGACTTGTACGAGCAGTGCTCGCTCCACATCACCGAGTACATCGCCAGCTCGGCGTCGGTGGGGCGGCGGCCGAGGATCTCGCGGATCCTGGCGTACTCGTCGTCCTTGAGGCCCAGCTCCCGGAAGGGCTGGGCGGTGTCCGGGGTCGCCGCGGCGTGCTCGACGGTGTCGGCGAGGTGTTCGGTTGTCGTCACGCCTTCACCACCGCGTCGAGAACGGACAGGAACATGCCGAGGCCGTCGTCGGTCGGCCCGGTCAGCGCGTCGATCGCGTGCTCGGGGTGCGGCATCAGCCCCACCACCCGGCCGCGGGCGTCGGTCACGCCCGCGATGTCGTTGCGCGAACCGTTGGGGTTGTTCCCCACGTAGCGGAAGACAACGCGTCCCTCGGCCTCGAGTTCGTCCACAGTGGACTGATCGGCGACGTAGCGGCCCTCACCGGACTTGAGCGGCACCAGGATCTCCGCGTCCGGCTCGTAGCGGGTGGTCCACGCGGTTCCCGCGTTCTCCACCCGCAGCCACTGGTCCCGGCAGACGAAGTGCAGCCCGGCGTTGCGCAGCAGCGCCCCGGGCAGCAGCCCCGCCTCGCAGAGGATCTGGAAACCGTTGCAGATCCCCAGCACCGGCATCCCGCGCTTGGCCGCGTCGATCACCTCGGTCATCACCGGGGCGAACTTCGCGATGGCCCCGCAGCGGAGGTAGTCGCCGTAGGAGAACCCGCCGGGGACGATGACGGCGTCCACCCCGCGCAGGTCGTGGTCGGCGTGCCAGAGCGGCACCGCCTCGGCCTCGGCGTAGCGCGCGGCGCGGGCCGCGTCGACGTCGTCGAGGGTGCCGGGGAAGGTGATGACTCCGATCTTCACGACTCGACCCTGCGGACGGTCCAGTCCTCGATCACCGTGTTGGCCAGTAAGGTCTCGGCGATCTTGGCGAGCGCGGCGTCGTCGACCGAGTCGTCGACCTCCAGCTCGAAGCGCTTTCCCTGGCGGACGGAGGTGACCCCGTCGAAGCCGAGGCGCGGTAGCGCGTTGGCCACCGCCTGTCCTTGCGGGTCGAGGATTTCCTGCTTGGGCATGACGTCAACGACGACACGGGCCACTGGTCGCACTCCCAGGTTTGTGGCTCGGCGGGCAGCCGCAGCGTACCTGACCAGCGGGTTCGAACCTTCTTCAGAGTTGGTGCGGACGGGCGTGAGCTGCGCCGCAGATCAATTTCACCTGATCGCCGTCCGTTCGCCCACCGCGAGAAGGATGGCCGGGCCTCCTCCGGCCAGTCAGGCTTGGTGCATGCGGGTACTCGTACTAGGTGGAACGAAGTTCCTGTCCAAGGCCGTCGCGACCGAACTGGTCCGGCGCGGGCACGACGTCCTCTGCGCGGCGCGCGGCGCCTCCGGCGACGTCCCGGCGGGAGCCCGGCTGATACGCGTCGACCGAAACGACCCAGACGGGTTCGCCCCCTTGGCCGGCGAGCGCTTCGACTCCGTGATCGACGTCGCCACGATGTCCTTGACCTGGGTCAACGAGGCCCTCCAGGCGCTGGCCGCGAACGCGGGGCACTGGACGTTCGTCTCCTCCATCAGCGTCTACGCCGACCACGGACCGCTCGGCCAGGACACCTCGTCCGAGATCGTCGAACCGCTGCTGGAGGTGACCGAGGCGCGGACCCCGGCGGACAACCCCGCGGCGTACGGGCGGATCAAGGTGGCCAGCGAGAACCGGGTCCGCGAGGAGCTCGGCGACCGCGCGTTCATCCCGCGCCCCGGCCTGATCACCGGGCACGAGGACTGGTCCGACCGGTTCGGCTACTGGCCCGCGCGCTTCTACCAGGGCGGCCGGGCCGTGGTCCCGGACGTGCCGGAGCAGCCCGCGCAGTACGTCGACGTCCTCGACCTGGCGAACTGGCTGGTGGACGCCTCAGAGCAGCGGCTGGGCGGCACCTTCGACGCGATCGGCCCGATCACCCCGTTCCCCGAGCTGATCGCCGAGGTCGCCCAGGTGGCCGGGCAGGACATCGAGCTGGTCCCGGTCGCGGAGGACAGGCTGACCGCCGCGGAGGTGAAGCCCTGGTCGGGCCCGCGGTCGCTGCCGGTGTGGGCGCCCGGCCACCACGGCATGCTCTCCCACGACCCGAAGCCCGCGGCCGACGCGGGGCTGCGGCACCGCTCGCTCGGCGACGCCACCAGGGCGGCGCTGGAGAACGAGCTGCGGCTCGGCCTGGAGCGGGAGCGCCGCGCCGGGCTCACCCACGAGGAGGAGGCCGAGCTGCTGCGCGTGTCCTGACGCGGGAGGCGGGCCGCCGCACCGGCGGCCCGCCTGACGCGCTCAGAGCTGGTTCTTGATCTTCTCGTGCACCAGGTCGATGCGGACGCCCTGGTTGGGGCAGCCGCCGTAGTGGTGCAGCGAGATCACCTTGTGCGTCTTGCCGGAGAGCACCGGCGAACCCGACGATCCGCCCTCGGTGTCGCACTTGTAGCCGATGTCGGACTCCTTCACCCGCCCGTCCACCTTGACGGAGAACACCTGGCAGTCCCCGGACGCCGACTGGTCGTCCTTGAGCGAGACCTTCTTGAGCTTCCCGGCGGGGTGGCCGACCACGTACATCTTCTCGCCGACGTCGGGCACGCGCGGGTCCAGCTCCAGCGTGCCGAACGGCTGCACCTTGGCGAAGTCGGTCACCGAGAACAGCGTGTAGTCCAGGCCGTAGTCGGTGGAGAGCACCTGCGAGGCGAGGACCTTGGTCACCGTGCCGCTCGCGGTGCCGCCGCAGGTGTCGCACTGGTAGTTGAACCAGACCTCGATCTGCTGCGGGTTGGTGGAGAAGCAGTGGTTGTTGGTCAGCATCCGGTTGTTCGCGCCGACCCGCCAGCCCGTGCACAGCGAGGAACCGTTGCGGAGCAGTTTCGCCACCGCGGCGGTCTTGGAGAATTCGGTCGGATTGCTGGTCTTGTAGCAGACCGCGTCCTTGTAATCATTGGTTCCGCAGATACTGCGGGTCTCCGCGTCCGCGCGCGCCGCGAACTCGGCGTCGGTGAATCCGCGCGTGATCTTGTCAATGCGCGCCGAGCTCAGCGGGGAAGGGGCCCCGCCGTCCTTGGCCCGCAGGGTGACCACCGCGGAGTCGCCGGTGACCGACAACGCCCAGAAACCGGTGTCGGTCGGCGTAGCGGGCGCGTCGCCCTCCGTCGGTTTGGCCGAGTAACGGTAGCTCTCCGACCCCTTCGGATCGGCGATCACCAGCTCGTCCGTCGGAGCCAGCCGCAGGCCGGTGACGTGCGTCTTCACGTACCAGGACCCGGCGCGGTCGATCACCGCGACCGGGCCCGCCGCGGTGACCTCGGCGCGCACCGCCTCCTCGGTCCCGACCTGTTGCGCGCCCTGTTCGACCGGGGCGGACCGGGCCTCTCCGGTAAGGACGAACGCGGGTAGCGCCAAAGTGGCCGCGACTATAATCTTGCCGAATGCGTGCATAAGCACCTCGCAGGGAAATTACTTCAGCAGGGTGCTTTTGATACTGGTTGTCGGTTAATTCGGCGTCACTCTGACATCCGCCGTAATCGGCGCACCATTCAGCTCACGCCTTTGGTCTGGCGGTCCTAGACTCGGGCGTATGCGGATCACCCACTACCGCCACTCGTGCGTCCTGCTGGAGACCGGTTCGGCGCGGCTGCTGCTGGACCCCGGCGCCTTCTCGTCCGGCTTCGACGGGCTGACCGAGCTGGACGCGGTCCTGGTGACGCACCAGCACCCCGACCACCTGGACCTGGACCGGCTGCCGGAGCTGCTCGCGGCCAACCCGCGCGCGGAGCTGGTGGTGGACCGGGGTTCCGCCGCCGCGATCGCCGGTCTCGGCCTCACGCCGAAGGTCGTCACGACCGGCGAGACGATCACGCTCGGCGGGCTCCGGATCGACGTGGTCGGCGGCGACCACGCCACCATCTACGGCGCGCTGCCCGGCATCCCCAACCTCGGCTACGTGATCGGCGACGGCGCGTTCTACCACCCCGGCGACGCGTTGTTCGTGCCCGACCAGGACGTCGACGTGCTCGGCCTGCCGACCGAGGCGCCGTGGCTGAAGCTCGCCGAGACGGTCGACTTCATGAACGCGGTCGGGCCCCGGGTGGCCGTGCCGATCCACGAGGCGCTGCTGGCGCGGCCGGAGCTGTACTACGGCTGGTTCGACCGGCTCAGCGCGGAGAGAACCGAGGTCCGTGCGCCGAAGCACGCCGAGGCGACGGAACTCTGACCTCCGCGTAGGTGCCGGGGACCGCGTCGTCGCGCAACGCGTCGTCGACTGCGTCGAACAGCGCCCACCGGTACGGGTGGTGGGCCAGATCGGCCGCGTTCACGTCGATCCGCACCAGCTCGGCGCGACGAATGCCGCGCTGCCCGACGCGCCGCACCCGCCCGCGCCAGTGCGCGCCGGTCTTGAGGTCGTGCACCCCGTTGGCGTCGGCGCAGACGGCGAATCCGTGCCGCCGCAACGCGGTCATCGTGCCCAGCGACACCGTCTCGTCGAACACGGCGAAGCAGTCGGTGACCAGCCCGCGCGCTTCGAAGGACGCCACCGAGGCGATCAGCCGCAGCCCGGCCTCGTGCGCGGGCAGGGAGGGCTTGCGCCTGGCCCTCCGCTGCTGCGGCACGAGCACCGGGCCGCGCGCGAAACCGTTGAGCACCACGGCATCCCCGGCACTCCGCCGGAACCGAATCCAGTCCACTGTGGACTGTTCGGCGGCGGGGAGCGGGGTGGTCAGCAGGGACAGCGGGACGCGGAGCCGGTCCAGCTCGTCGGCGACGGACGCGCAGTGCTCCAGTGAGCCGCGGTCGATGCCGGAGAGCGAGACCAGGAGCCTGGTAGCCACGTCCCCATTCAGCAGGACCGAGGTGACCAGCGGCTTTACCGCCGATGACGGCGGGCGTCCGATCCCGCGAACTCTCAGGCGGGTGAGGGCCAGTCCGCCATCGAGCGACCGGTGATCATCTCGTAGGCCCGCAGGTAGCGCTCGCGGGTGGCCTCGACGATGTCGGCGGGCAACGCGGGCGGCGGCGTGTCGCTCGCGCGGTCCCACCCGGACGCGGGCGAGGTCAGCCAGTCGCGCACGAACTGCTTGTCGAAGGACCGCTGCCCCCGGCCCGGCGCGTACTCGTCGGCGGGCCAGAACCGGGAGGAGTCCGGCGTCAGCACCTCGTCGCCGAGCACCAGCGCGCCGGTGGTGTCCGTGCCGAACTCGAACTTCGTGTCGGCCAGGATCACGCCGCGCTCCCGCGCGTGCTCGGCGGCGCGCGTGTAGACCCGCAGCGTCAGCTCGCGCAGCCGCTCCGCCTTCTCCTGCCCGACCTCCTTCACCACGGCCTCGAAGGAGACGTTCTCGTCGTGCGCGCCGATCTCGGCCTTGGTCGCCGGGGTGAAGATCGGCTCGGCCAGCCGGGAGGACTCCACCAGCCCAGCGGGCAGCTCCACCCCGCACACCGCGCCGGTGCGGTTGTAGTCGGTGAGGCCGGAGCCCGTCAGGTAGCCGCGCGCAACGCACTCCACCGGCTCCATCGACAGGCGGCGCACCAGCAGCGCGCGGCCGCGGACCTCGTCGGGGATGCGCGGGTCGTCGTGCGCGACGAGGTGGTTCGGCACCAGGTCGGACAGCAGCTCGAACCAGAACACGCTCATCGCCGTGAGCACGCGCCCCTTGTCCGGGATGGCGGACTCCAGCACGTGGTCGTACGCGGAGATGCGGTCCGAGGCGATCAGGAGCAGGTGCTCGTCGTCCACCGCGTGGAGCTGGCGGACCTTACCGGCGGCGATCTGCGGGTACTCGGCGAGCGTTGGCACGGGGCAACCCTAGTCGGCGCACTCCCCTGGCAGATCCCGAAAGGCTTGGTGATCACCCGCCTCCGCCGCAGACTTGAGCCCGGATCCCCTGCTGGAGGAGGAAAATCGCCGTGCGCCGTCCCCTCGCCGCCCTCGCGCTGTCCGCCGTCGCCGTGTTCGGCTTCACAACGCCCGCGACCGCCGGGCCGCGGGCCATGAACCAGCTCAACGAGAGCGAGCGCAAGATCTGCGCGGAGAACCCCGTCAGGTGCCTCGCCGCGGTCGCGGTCGCCAAGACCGCCAGCGACGAGTCGACGTCGGCGTTCTCCGGCCAGAAGTACGACGGCACCCAGCGCGACGCCGCCCGGCACTGCATGTGGCAGTCCCTGCTCAGCGCCGACCACGGCAGCGCCTACGCGAAGCGCTGGGGCGACGCCCACGAGGAGAACCCCGCGCCCCCGGCCAGCCACGAGATGGACTTCCACAACAACGCCGTCGCCAGGGCGTGGGGCGGGCAGGTGGCGCGGAACAAGCTCATCGCCCACTGCACCACCTCGGCGCGCGCGGCGGCGTTCAAGGACTACAGCGACAAGCAGAAGCTGGTCTACCTCGCGAAGTGACCCGGACGAGGCAGAACTTCCGCCGATCGAAGCTTTGCATCGGCGGCGGAGGTTTCCGCCACGGGTAGTAACGTCACTACGACCATTCTGAACTCCAGAAGGAGTGCCGAGATGTCGTCAGGCCGGCTGTTCCGCTGCCTCGCGGTCCTGCTCTGCGGCTTCGCCCTGATCGCTACCGGACCCGCCGCACTGGCAGGCCCGGCGACATCCCCGCCCCCGGCCTCGCCTTTCGCGGTATTCGACTACTACCACCTGCCGAGCAGCGGAAAGCTCGGTTGGTCGCCGGTCGAGGGCGCGGTCAGGTACCACGTCGTGACCGTCAAGGACGGCCAGGCGCCGAAGGCGTTGCGCACCGTGAAGGCCACCGACGAGCAGTTCGTCGAGATCCTGGTCGGCGCGAAGTTCAGCCCCGACCGCGCCGCCGCGAACAGCGCCTACCACCTGCGGGTTCAGGCGGAGTTCGCCGACGGCGGCAAGAGTGCGCTGTCCGGTGAGCCGGTGGTCTACACCGAGGCGCCGGAGACCGGCACGCTGCTGGAGCGCCTCGGCGCCGCCTGAGAGCTACTGCCTGAGGGTTACTGCCGGGCCAGCGCCACCGAGAGGTCGACCACCAGCTGGTCCGGCACGTCCTCGCCGCGCAGCCGCCGCTGCTCGAAGCCCTGCACCAGCGCGCCGATGCCGAGCGCGAGCTGCCGGGCCCGCTCCGGGCCGATCACCGCTCCGCCCTGGTCCGCCCTGCCCACCAGCGCCTCGGCGAACTGCTGGTCGGAGCGCTGGGCGATCTCGCGCAGCCGGGTGCTGACGACCGGGTCGCTCTGCGCCTGCCCGGCCAGCTCCATCTCGAAGGCCAGCAGCTGCGCGGCCTCCTTGGTGCCCGCCGCGCGCAGCCGCCCGTGCACGTAGACGCCGATGACCTGCTCCAGCCCGAGCCGGGGGTCGCCGAGCTGGCGGAGTTCGGCGATCACCCGCCAGTGGATGTCCTCCACCACCGCGACCAGCAGGTCCCGCTTGCTGCCGAAGATCGAGTAGATCGCGCCGGTGGTCAGCCCGGCCCGTCCGGCGATCATGCCGAGCGAGGCGCCGCGGTGGCCCTCCTCGACGATCACGTCCCTGGCGGCGTCGAGCAGGGCAGCGCGGTTGCGCGCTTTGCCTTCCAAGCGAGCGACCACGCGGACAACCCCCTCGACAACGCGTCAGCAGAACTTGACACCTGCACACATTGTCGTGCCGCCCAGTCGTGCGATACCCCACTGCATCCAGGGTCCTGATTTAACCGAATAAGGTTCACGTACGCGAACCAGCACTACTCGATCATTCGGTGGACACCGGGCTGACGGCCGTTCGGAGCAAGGATTGAGCCCCGTCGCTACAGAATCGGTTCCGGGGCGTACCCGGCGGCCTTGGGGTAGCGGGCCATGACTTCCTGCACCCGCTCGACCACGGCACCGACCTGGGCCGCCGCCGCGCCGGTGAAGGGCAGCCGGTCGGCAAGCAACCGGTCGAGCTCCGCCCGGCCCAGCGGGAACCGCTCGTCGGCTCCGAGCCGGTCGAGCAGCTCGTTGCGCTCGGTCCCCCGCTCCCGCATGGCCAGCGCGGACGCCACCGCGTGCTCCTTGATCAGCTCGTGCCCGGTCTCCCGGCCCACCCCGGCCCGCACCGCGGCCATCAGCATCTTGGTGGTGGCCAGGAACGGCAGGTACCGGTCCAGCTCGCGGCCGATCACCGCGGGGAACGCGCCGAACTCGTCCAGCACCGTCAGGAAGGTCTCGACCAGGCCGTCGAAGGCGAAGAAGGCGTCCGGCAGCGCGACCCTGCGCACCACCGAGCAGGACACGTCGCCCTCGTTCCACTGGTCCCCGGCCAGCTCGCCGATCATGGAGGCGTAACCGCGCAGCACCACCGCGAGCCCGTTGACCCGCTCGCAGGACCGGGTGTTCATCTTGTGCGGCATGGCGCTCGACCCGACCTGGCCGGGCTGGAAGCCCTCGGTGACCAGCTCGTGCCCCGCCATCAACCGGATCGTCTTGGCCAGCGAGGACGGCCCCGCGGCGAACTGCACGAGCGCGGTCACCACCTCGAAGTCCAGCGACCGCGGGTAGACCTGCCCGACACTGGTGAACACCGCGTCGAAGCCGAGGTGCTCGGCCACCCGGCGCTCCAGTTCGAGCAGCTTCGCCGAGTCACCGCCCAGCAGGTCCAGCATGTCCTGCGCGGTGCCGACCGGCCCCTTCACGCCCCGCAACGGGTAGCGCTCCAGCAGGTTCTCCACCCGCCCGAACGCCACCAGCACCTCGTCGGCCGCCGTGGCGAACCGCTTGCCCAGCGTCGTCGCCTGCGCCGCCACGTTGTGCGAGCGCCCGGCGATGACCAGCTCGGAGTTCTCCGCGGCCAGCCTCGCCAGCCGCTCCAGCAGGGCCACGCCCCGGTCCCGGACGTGCTCCAGGCTGAGCCGCACCTGCAGCTGCTCGACGTTCTCGGTGAGGTCGCGGGAGGTCATCCCCTTGTGCACGTGCTCGTGCCCGGCCAGGGCGTTGAACTCCTCGATCCTGGCCTTCACGTCGTGCCGGGTGACCCGCTCGCGCTCGGCGATCGAGGCGAGGTCGACCCGCTCCACCACCTGCTCGTAGTCCGCCACCGCGCTCGCGGGCACGTCCACGCCCAGGTCCGCCTGCGCGCGCAGCACGGCCAACCAGAGCTTGCGCTCCAGCACGACCTTGTGTTCCGGGGACCAGATCCGGGCCAGGGTCGCGGAGGCGTACCGGCCGGCCAGCACGTTCGGGATGCGGGGCTTCGAGCTCACGCCGCCGAGCCTATTCGACGACCGAACCCCCAGCTCAGCCGCTACGACGTGAGCCTGGGAACAGGAAGGGGGGAACAAAAAAGACCCGGCCCTGCGTTGCCGCAAGAACCGGGTTCGGTAGCTAAAGCATAACGCAGAACAACACGATCACCAAATCCCGCCTCACCACCCGGCGGGCTTCACGTGCGAGCCGACCCGGACGGGCATCTGATGCGCTCGGAAATCGTCGGCGCGGAGGCGTCGCCACCAGTGTCCGCCCACTCCATCGGCGGCTCCACCTCGAAGGTCGCCTGCCGTGGGCATCGCATGCGGGTTGATCGTCGCGACCGGCACCCGAAGCCGCGCCTCCACCAGCGACAAGCTCAGATCGCTGTCATTGGAGAACACCATGGCCGCATCGATCTGACCGGCCAGAACGTCGATCAACAGGTGGCTGGCGACGTTCACGTCGGACCCCTTCTCCTCAAAGGTCTGGATCGACGCCAGCAGTACCGGACGCCCCTCAGGACCGGTGACCTCCCGGACGGGTAGCCAGTCCGGCACCTGATCACTGCCCAGGGTGATCACCTGGCGACGGCGATCACCGCTTCTGCCGACGAGCAGACCGGTACAGATGCGAGGTCTGTACTTTCCCAAGGCGACACGAACGTCGCCGCAGTGCTGTTTCAACGCCTCGATGTAGCACTTCTGATCCTCCAGCGAACTGGGATCTCCAGGACGGTCGCGCAGGGCGGTGCAGTACACGATTCGGTCGATGATGGGGTTGGGCCAGAGGCGGGGGTTGATGAGGCTCGTCGCCAGGCCGCCGATGTCCAGCCAACGCCAACCCTCCGTCCTCTGCCCGCAATGCGCCCGCGCGCCGTAATAGACGTTGAACGCGTCGACGTAGACGCCGACTCTGGTTGGCCGCTGGGCGGCACTTGGATCGATCACTCGGGGCAAGATAACCACGCAATGCAAATTCGTCATTTGCCCCCGTGGCAAATTGTCACTCAAGAGAGTAATTCTCGCTCAGTCGGCCACAATAAAGAGCGCTACAGTCCACCACGAACACTTTCCAAGTTGGCATGTCAGACAACGAAACCGCAGCTCAGCGAGCGTCTGCACAAAAGAAAACCGGAGAGCGGCCTGATGGCGACTCTCCGGCTTGGGAATTTAGCGTTGAACGCTGATGGAAGCGTAGCACCTCATGACCACCGCACCATCTCCATCAACAGGATCGCTGTGGGACGTCAGCAGCGCGTTGGCGTTGCACGAGGCGGCGGAGGCGGGTGACTGGGTCCGCACGAGGGTCCTCTCCCCGGGCGCGGTGTCCTGGTACCTGCGCGCGCTGGAGCGACAGCTCGGCCCGGACCGAGGGCTCGGCGACTCGCGGCTGCGCCAGGAACTCACCGCACTCCTGCGTTCGGGTCTGGAGCCGGACAGCCGTGATCGGCGTCGGCTGGTCCAGCTGATGCCCTTGATCACCAACGGATACCTCGGGCGCTGGGCGAGCGCGGTGGACTCGGCGAGGACCCCGTCCCCGGAGCGGCTGGCCCGTGCGGTGGCGACCCACCTGCTCGACTGCGGGCACAGTTCCGGATACCTGCACCGGTGGGTGAGGGCGCTGAGCAAGGACCGCCGTTCGTACTCGCGGAGCTTCACGAAACGATTGGAGCCCGTGGGCAAAGTCTGGATCGCTGGCCACGCGACGCCATTGCCGCTGCTCCCGCCCGAGCACGGAGTCGACATCTTGTCGCCGAAAAGCGAAGAGGCCATGTACTCCGGCAAGGGCAGCGACCGGCTCGACGAAGCATTGGAGCTGGTCGCGCAACTCAACACCGGAACGGCGGCCGCAGCCGTCGCGGGCGTCCGGGCGGCGATCGAATCGCTGTTGTTCCACCCCGACGACGAGTCGGACGTGAAGGCTGCGGATCGACTCGCCGTGATCGTCACGTGCTCATTGCCGCACGCGGAGCTGACAACCTTGTCGTACAAGTACAAGACGTCTCCTCCCGAACTGACAGCGGAAGCACCGCGAGCCCCGGTTGGCGGACGTGCGGCACATCATCCAAAGCACCTTCCGCAGGCTCCACCGGCAGCGCGACATCGTCATGCACGGGGGCAGCACGACCGCCATCGCGCTCGACTCGGCGCTGCGCGCGGCCGCACCGCTCCTCGGAGCAGGGCTCGACCGCGTCGTGCGCGCCAAGTTGATCAAGAATGTGGCCCGCTGGACCTGGCGGCGCGGGCGGAGAACTCGCTCGCGCTGGTCGGTGACCCAGTCGGCCCCGCCGTCACGAACCTCCTGGAGTAGTCAAGTAACCCTTGGGACACAAGGGTTTCACGCGAACACGCCACATCGTTGGTCATTTTGGCGCTGCCCGGCCGACAGGTATAGGTTCTGCCAGTGACTGCTGGAGCTGGTTCGTTCGTTCACCTGCACGTGCACACCGAGTACTCGATGCTCGACGGTGCGGCGAAGATCGCCCCGTTGTTCGCCGAGGCGCAGCGGCTGGAGATGCCCGCGGTCGGGATGACCGACCACGGGAACATGTACGGGGCGGATCAGTTCTACCAGCAGGCGCAGAAGTTCGGGATCAAGCCGATCATCGGGATCGAGGCGTACATCGCCCCGACCAGCCGGGGTCACAAGAAGCCGGTGTTCTGGGGTG
Source organism: Allokutzneria sp. A3M-2-11 16 (assembly GCF_024213555.1). GTDB lineage: Bacteria > Actinomycetota > Actinomycetes > Mycobacteriales > Pseudonocardiaceae > Allokutzneria. The sequence continues at coordinate 1,627,369 of NZ_JANAVO010000001.1, forward strand.
AGCCGCACCAGCGCGGTGACGACCTGGCCGGTGGTGGCGCGTACACGCACATGACGATGGTGGCGCGGAGCGCGACGGGGTTGCGGAACCTGTTCAAGCTTTCCAGTTTGGCAAGCATTGAGGGGTACTACCGCAAGCCGCGGATGGACCGGGACATCATCGCGCAGTACTCGGAGGGCATCATCGCCACGACGGGATGCCCGTCGGGTGAGGTGCAGACCCGGTTGCGGTTGGGGCAGGAGAAGGAAGCGATCCAGGCCGCGGCGGATTACCGGGACATCTTCGGGGCGGAGAACTTCTTCCTGGAATTGATGGACCACGGCCTGGACATCGAGCGCCGGGTCCGCGAGGGCCTGGTGAAGATCGGCAAGGATCTGGGAATCCCGCCGCTCGCGACAAATGACTCGCATTATGTGACAAAGGATCAGGCCGATACTCATTCGGCGTTGTTGTGCGTGCAGTCGGGCAAGACGTTGAATGACCCGAACCGGTTCAAGTTCGACGGTGACGGCTACTACCTGAAGTCCGCCGCGGAGATGCGGCAGATCTGGGATTCCGAGCTGCCGGGGGCCACGGACAACACGTTGCTGGTCGCGGAGATGGTCGAGTCCTACGACGAGGTCTGGGCCTACCATGACCGCATCCCGCTGTTCCCGGTCCCGGACGGCGAGACCCAGGAATCGTGGCTGCACAAGGAAGTCATGCGCGGCCTGGAGTGGCGCTTCCCGAACGGCATCCCGGACGGCTACGTCGAGCGCGCCGAGTTCGAGATGAACGTGATCAACCAAAAGGGCTTCCCCGCCTACTTCCTGGTCGTCGGTGACCTCGTGAAGTACGCGAAGGAGGTGGGCATCCGGGTCGGCCCCGGCCGTGGCTCCGCCGCGGGCGCGCTGGTGGCCTACGCGATGGGCATCACCAACCTGGACCCGATCCCGCACGGCCTGCTGTTCGAGCGGTTCCTCAACCCGGAGCGCGCGTCGATGCCCGATATCGACATCGACTTCGACGACCGCAGGCGCGGCGAGATGGTGCGCTACGCCACGGAGAAGTGGGGCCACGACCGGGTCGCCCAGGTGATCACGTTCGGCACCATCAAGACCAAGGCCGCGATCAAGGACTCGGCTCGTGTCCACTATGGACAGCCGGGCTACGCGATCGCGGACAAGATCTCCAAGGCGCTGCCGCCGCCGATCATGGCCAAGGACATCCCGCTGTCCGGCATCGTCGACCCCAAGCACGAGCGCTACAACGAGGCCGCCGAGGTCCGCACGCTGGTCGAGAACGACAGCGAGGTCGCGAAGATCTTCGAGACCGCGCGCGGCCTGGAAGGCCTGATCCGCAACGCTGGTGTGCACGCCTGCGCGGTGATCATGTCCTCGCAGCCGCTGATGGACTCCATCCCGCTCTGGCGGCGCGACGACGGCTCGATCATCACCGGCTGGGACTACCCCTCCTGCGAGGCCATCGGCCTGCTGAAGATGGACTTCCTCGGGCTGCGCAACCTCACCGTCATCGGCGACGCCATCGAGAACATCAAGGCCAACCGCGGCGAGGACATCGACCTCGACACGCTGGAGCTCGACGACAAGGCCACCTACGAGCTGCTGGGCCGCGGTGACACGCTCGGCGTATTCCAGCTCGACGGCGGGCCCATGCGCGACCTGCTGCGGCGCATGCAGCCCACGGCGTTCGAGGACATCGTCGCGGTCGGCGCGCTGTACCGCCCGGGTCCGATGGGCATGAACGCGCACAACGACTACGCCGACCGCAAGAACGCGCGGCAGAAGGTCAAGCCGATCCACCCGGAGCTGGAGGAGCCGCTCAAGGACATCCTCTCCGAGACCTACGGCCTGATCGTCTACCAAGAGCAGATCATGTTCATCGCCCAGAAGGTCGCGGGCTACTCGATGGGTCGCGCGGACGTGCTCCGCAAGGCCATGGGCAAGAAGAAGCAGGAGGTCCTCGAAAAGGAGTTCGAGGGCTTCCAGCAAGGTATGCGCGACCACGAACTGCACTTCTCCGATGACGCCATCAAGGCGCTGTGGGACACGATCCTCCCGTTCGCCGGATACGCGTTCAACAAGTCGCACGCGGCCGCCTACGGCCTGATCTCGTACTGGACCGCCTACCTGAAGGCGAACTACCGCGCCGAGTACATGGCCGCGCTGCTCACCTCCGTCGGTGACAACAAGGACAAGTCGGCGGTCTACCTCTCGGAATGCCGCAGGCTCGGCATCAAGGTGCTGCCGCCGGACGTCAACGAGTCCGCGCTGCGCTTCTCCGCGGTCGGCACCGACATCCGCTTCGGCCTCGGCGCGATCCGCAACGTCGGCGCCAACGTGGTCGACTCGATCATCAAGACCAGGGAGCAGAAGGGGGCCTACACCTCGTTCACCGACTTCCTGGACAAGTCGGAACTGGTCTGCTGCAACAAGAGGGTCATCGAGTCGCTGGTCAAGGCTGGCGGTTTCGACTCCTTCGACACCACCCGGCTCGGCCTGTTCCAGGTGCACGAGGAGGCGGTCGACGCGGTCGTCCCGCTCAAGCGCCAGGAGGCGATGGGCCAGTTCGACCTGTTCGGCGCGGGCGGGGACGACGAGGAGCCGAACGAGGACGCCTCCCCGCTGGCCCACCTGAAGATCGCGGCCGAGGAGTGGCCGAGGAAGCAGCTGCTCGGCTACGAGCGGGAGATGCTGGGCCTCTACGTCTCGGCGCACCCGCTGGACGGCGCCGAGCGCGCGCTGCGGCAGAACGCGCCGAGGTCGATCGCGGAGATCATCTCCGATCCGCCGAAGGAGGGCGAGGTCGCCATCGCCGGGATGATCTCGGCGATGGAGCGCAGGGTGAACAAGAAGGGCGAGCCCTGGGCGATCGTCACGGTGGAGGACCTGGACGCCTCGCTGGAGGTGCTGTTCTTCCCCAAGTCCTACAGCGTGCTCTCCGACGAGCTGGTCGAGGACGCCGCGGTCGCGGTCAAGGGCCGGGTGAACTGGCGCGAGGACAAGATGTCGGTCTTCGGCTCGGGCCTGGTGACCCTGGACATCGCCGAGATGGACCTGACCCAGGACCCGCCGCTGGTGATCAAGCTGATGGCGTCGAAGGTGAACCCGACGCTGGTGGAGGACCTCAAGCACACGCTCAAGGCCCACCCCGGGGAGACCCCGGTGCACCTGAAGATCCAGAACAACCGCCGCGCCTTCACCCTCGCGGTCGACGACGGCTTCCGGATCAGCACCTCCGGCGCGTTCATGGGCGAGCTGAAGGCGCTGCTCGGCGCGGGCTGCGTCGGCTGACCCGCCGCCTTCGCGGCTGGTGCGCTCACCAGCCGCGAAGGCGGGCTCACATGGTGAAAGCGCGGTCGGTGGCCAGCGCCGTCAGCTGCTTCTCGGTCAACGCGGGCCGCTCCCGCCGCGGCTGCTCCGGCCTGCCGCTGCCGGTGGGGTCGTAGGTGTAGGCGGAGAAGCGCACGACGACCCCGTCCAGGCGGTAGTGCGTCGCGCTGAAGACCACGTCGGCCGGATTGCGCTGGCCCCTGTGCTCGCTGACCACCAGCGCCGTGCCGTCGGCCAGCTTGCTGACCCGACAGGGCTCGCCCGCCGCAGCCTCGGCGCATTCCCTGTCAGGGTGGGGAAACACGAAGCGCGACGAGTAGACGCTGATGAAGGTCGCCGTGGTGCCGACCTGGTCGCGGAACTCGACGCCGCCCTCCACCACGTTGGGTCCCGGGTCGCCCGTCCCCGCGGCGACGGCGTCGAACGGCATCGCCTTGACGTTGCGCATTCCCTTGACCTGCTTGAGGAACTTGTCCAGCGCGGCCTTGCCCAACGCCCTCTCCGCTGCCTCGGCCTCGGCCTGGGTCAGGCGCTTCGACGGCACGAGCCCGGGGACCGGCCACTGGAAGTCGGTCGTCGGCCGGGAGGTGGTCGTCGGCGGGTCCACCGTGGCCGGTGGCGCGGGCCGGGTCGCGAACTCGACGTCACCGCCCCGGCTCAGCCCGACGCCCTGCTGCACCGCGACCGCGCCGCCGATGACGGCGACCACCGCCGCGGCGACGGCGAACGTGGCGCGGCGCCGTCTGACCTTGACACCGATCCTGGTCACCGCCTCGTCCGGGTCGAAGCCCAGTGGCGGTTCCTCGGCGACGGCGCCCCGCAGACCGTCCCGCAGTTCCTTCTCGATCATGACTCCGTCCTCCCGCCGGCCAGGGCGGAGTCCTCCAGCCCCAACCGTGCGATCACCGCCCGCAGTTTGTCCAACCCCCGGGCTGACTGGCTCTTCACCGTGCCTTCCGAGCACCCCAGCGCGACCGCCGTGTCGGCGACCGAGAGGTCCTCGAAGTAGCGCAGGACGAGCACGGCCCGCTGCCGTGACGGGACCTCGGCCAGCGCGCGCAGGACGAGGTCCCGTGTCTGCGCGCGCTGGCCTACGGAAGCGGGATCGCCATCGTGGTCGGCGACGTCCGGTACGACGCCGGTCCTGTCCTCCGCCCTTCGCCAAGGGCGGCGGACCTCGTCCAGCCAGCAGCGCACCACGGTCTTGCGGACGTAGCGGTCGATCGTCTCCGCGCCGCGGATCCGCCACCACGCCGAATAGAGCTTGGTGAGTGCGTTCTGGACCAGGTCCTCGGCGAGGTGCCAGTCCCCGCACAGCAGGTAGGCGAAGCGGCGCATCGGCGCCGCCTGCCTCCTGGCCATGTCGCGAAACCGGGCCTCGTCCTCGGACCGCATGATGGTGCTCCCTTCGCGCTACCGGCCCTACTCACGCGGGCTCCGCGGGAAAGGTTGCATCGCTCAGGGCAGCTCCGCGCGCAGCACTCTTCGCGCCGCGCCCCGGGGGTCCGGGTCGGACTCGATGAGCGCGTTGACCACGGTGCCGTCGATGAGCGCGATCAGCCTGGTCACCTCGGCGGAGGACGACGGGGCGCCCGCCTGCGCCAGGATCTCCACCAGCAGCGCGTGCAGTTCGTCACCCATCTCGCGCATCAGCGGGGCGAGGTAGGGGCGCCGCCCGGAGCCGACGAGCCGCTCGTAGCGCAGCAGCACCACGTCCAGGCCGCCGTCGCGGGAGTTGTGCCCGAGCAGCATGTCCAGCACGAGCTCGCACAGCTCGTCCCGGTCCAGGCGGCCGCACCCGGACAGCCGCTCCCGGCCCCAGGCCAGCTCGGTGCGCCCGTGGTACTCCACCGCCCGCTCCACCAGTTCCTCGATCGAGGAGAAGTAGTAGGTGGTCGAGGCCAGCGGCAGCCCGGCGCGCTCGGCGACCGCCCGGTGCCGGATACCCGCGAAGCCGCTCTCGACGAGCAGTTCGCTCGCGGCCTCGACGAGGGCCTGGCGGCGGCGCTCACCCTTGGGTGTGCTGGCCTGGCCGGTCCGCTCCTGGGAGGGGGCGGATGGCGCTTCGGTGGGCTCCGGCATGACCAAGGATGGTGCCAGTCCGCGCAACATCAGTGCGCACCCCCGGCGAGCTGCAGCCCCACCACCCCGCCGATGATCAACAGGATCGAGACGATCTTGAGGGTGGACACCCCGTCGTTGAGCCAGACCATGCCGATCACCGCGGTGAGCGCGGCGCCGATCCCGGTCCACACGGCGTAGGCGGGGCCCGCGGGCAGCTGCTTCATCGCCCAGGCCAGGCCGCCGAAGCTGGCGGTGGCCAGCACCGCGAAGGTCACCGTCGGCCACAGCCTGGAGAACCCGTCGGAGAGCTTGAGCGCCACCGCCCAGCCCGCCTCCAGCACCCCGGACACGATCAGCACGACCCACGCCATGACAACCACCTCGACAATCTGGTACAAGCGTACCATTTTTGCCCTGAGGCGGAGACACGGCCGTGGCCCGGCAGAAGCGTGCTCTGCCGGGCCACGGCCCGGGGGAGGGGACCCGTTGGTCTAGTACTTCTCCGCGATCTTCTTCGCGAGCTCCTCGACCCGGCCGCCGAACGGCGAGCTGGTCGAGCCCTGGCCCGGCTCGCTCACCACGGTGAGCGGGCGCCCGCTGGGGGCGTAGGCCGATGCCGACTTGGAGCCGGGGGGAAGATCCCTGGTGCCGACGTCCTCGGTACCGATCTTGACGTCCGGCGGGGCCAGGATCACCGAGATCACCCCGCTCACGTCGCCGTCCCTGACCAGCACCGACACCGCCTTCGAACCGGGCGCGCAGGACCGGTTGGCCGGGGTCGGGGTGTGCCCGGCAGCGGCCGGGAGCTCGTGGGCGAGGGCGACCGCGAGCTCCCGGTCCGCCGGTCCGCACCCGGTCGGGGTGCTGCTGGTCCGAGGACCAGCGCTTCCCGAGCCGCCATCCCCCTGCTTGGACGTCGGCTCAGGAATGCTTCGTGGCGGAAGCTGGGTGGTCTTGCCCGGCGGGACGACCCCGCTGGGCATCGGTTGCGTTCCTGTGAAGGGGACGAGGGGTACGCCGTCCTCGGTTGCACCGTATTCGGAAGAAGTTTGGGCCGCCGTCACTCCGCCCTGGTCGGCGCCGAGGTTCAGCGCGTTCGCGCCGAACACGGCCACCCCCGCGAGCACGACGACACCGAAGGCCGAGCCGGTCGCCACGCGCATCCGATGCCGCGACGTGGCCAGCTTCGAGGCCCCCAGGACGTCCTGTTCGTCGAACGATGCCGGTGGCGCTTCCCGCACCGCATCGCGGAACAGGTCCGCGAGCTTGTGCTCGTCCACCTAAATCCACCTCCTCGACCGGCGAAGGTCGCCGCACCCCGGCGCGATACCGGTGTTCACGACGCCGAACGCAGGTCGTCCAGCGCGTCTCCCAGCGAGGTGCGCAGGGCCTCCAACCCGCGCGCCGTCTGGCTCTTCACAGTTCCCTCGGTGCACTTCAACGCCGCCGCCGTTGCCGCGACGTCCAAGCCTTCGAGAAACCTCAGCACGAGCACCGCCCGCTGCCGCGGCGGCACCTTGGCCAGACCGGCGAGCAGCGTCTCCCGCGTGGCGACCGACTCGCCGACCTCGGCGTCGGTGACCGGCGTGTCGGGGAACTCCTCCACGGTCCGCTCACGTCGCCACGGCCTGCGGGACTCGTCGATCGAGGCCCTGACCAGCGTGCGCCGCACGTAGGCGTCCAGGGCACCCTTGTCCCTGACCTTTCGCCACCGCCTGTGCAGCGCGACGAACGCCGTCTGGGCCAGATCGTCCGCACGGTGCCAGTCGCCGCAGAGCAGGTACGCCGTCCGTCTCACAGCATCGCGCCGTGCGACGAAGTACTCCGCGAACTCCTGTTCTTCGCGCTGGTCCACGCGGGACTCTCCGCTCGTCGTGTCTTGCACTGGTGGGACGGACGCGGCCGTTCCAAGGGTTGCATCGTGCCGCACTCGATTTCCTCCTGGCCAGCGGCCCGGGGTGATGATCTGATCGAGTCGTGATCCCCGTCGACCTGCGCTCGGACACCGTCACCCGCCCCGACGAGCGGATGCGCTCCGCCATGGCCACCGCCGAGGTGGGCGACGACGTGCTCGACGTTGACCCCACAATGCGGCGCCTGGAGGAGCGCGCGGCGGACCTGTTGGGCATGCCCGCCGCGCTGTGGGTGCCCACCGGCTGCATGGGCAACACCATCGCTTTGATGGCGCACCTCGGCCGCGGTGACTCCTTCCTCGCGGTGCGGGACGCGCACGTGATCAACAACGAGCTGGGCACCCCCGCGTGGCTGGCCTCGGGCATGCCGCAGGCGCTCCCCGAGCTGACTCCGGAGGCCGTGCGCGCGGCCACCCTCAACACGGGCCCCTACTACTCGATGCGCACGTCACTGCTGTGCCTGGAGAACACGTACAACGCCGGGGGCGGCACGGTGCTGCCACCCGCGGAGCACGCGCGGCTGGTCGACGTGGCGAAAGAACTGCGGCTCACCGTCCACCTCGACGGCGCCCGGGTGTGGAACGCCGCCGTCGCCGCCGGGGTCTCCCCCGCCGAGCTGACCGCGGGCGTGGACACCGTGCAGTCCTGCCTGAGCAAGGGCCTCGGCGCGCCGATGGGCTCCGTGGTCGCGGGCACCCGGGAGTTCGTCGCGGAGGCGCGGCGGATCAGGAAGATGCTCGGCGGCGGAGTGCGCCAGGGCGGCGTGGTCGCGGCGGCGGGTCTGGTCGCGCTTGAGCGGATCGACGACCTGGCCGTCGACCACGACAACGCCAGGGCGCTGGCGGACGGGCTCACCGAGCTGGGCTGGCTGGTGCGCGCCCCCGAGACCAACATCGTGCTGGCCGAGGCGCCCGGCATGACCGTGCCCGCCGCGCTGGAGCGGCTGACCGCGCTGAACGTGCTCGCCGGGCCGATGGCCGGGCTGGTCCGCTTCGTCACCCACCGGGACGTGGGCAAGGCGGAGATCGACGAAGTGCTGAACCGGATGAGGGGAATCGCGTGGGCTGGATCGTCTTCGACTACGGCGAGGTCTTGAGCAGGCGTTCGGCGATGCTGCCGAAGCACGCCGAGGTCTACGGCGTGCCGCTGGAGGACTTCGAACCGGCCTACTGGAAGGCGCGCGACGCCTACGACCGGGGGCAGCCGGACCTGGACTACTGGCGCGCGGTCGGCGCGGAGCTGGGCGTCGAGGTGGACGAGAAGACCTCGGCCGCGCTGACCGAGGCCGACATCTCCGGCTGGCTCGAACTCGACCCGGACTCGTTGGTGCTGCTGGACGAGCTGGCCGAGGCGGGGGTGCCGCTGGCGCTGCTGTCCAACGCGCCCGCCTCCTTCGCCGCCGCCGTGCGGGAACAGACGTGGTCGCGGCGGTTCCGGCACCTCGTGTTCTCCGGCGAGCTCGGCGTCGCGAAGCCGGACCCGGCGATCTGGACGGCACTGCTCGACCAGCTCGGCGCGCCCGCTGCGGACTGCCTGTTCCTGGACGACCGGCAGGTCAACATCGACGGGGCGCTGCAAGCCGGGCTCCGCGCCGAGTTGTGGAGGGGCGCGGCCGAGATCCGGCCGCGCCTACTGCGCTAGTACTTCGGTGCCTTCTTCTTCAAGGCACCGAAGGCGGCGGTCGCCACGAGCGCGATGCCACCGATCACGGCCAGCCAGAACAGGCCCTTGAAGATGATGCCGATAACGGTGATCGCCAACCAGATGACGATCAGCGTTGCGATGATGGCGAGCATGGCGTCCCTCCCCTGAGTTGCCCGTTCAACGAGCACAACCGGAGTGAAGTTCCCGTCAGCCCAGCCAGGCGCCGATGCGGTGCACGGCCTCGTGCACGTCTTCGAGCGATCCGGCGAAGGACATCCGGATGAAGCGGTTGCCCTCCACCGGATCGAAGTCCACACCGGGAACGACGGCCACACCGGTGTCCGCGAGCAGCCGCTCGCAGAACGCCATCGAGTCCTGCGTCAGGTGGGAGACGTCGGCGTAGGCGTAGAAGGCGCCGTCCGCGGGCGCGATCCGGTCGATGCCCAGCTTCGCCAGCCCGGCGAGGAGCTCGTCGCGGTTGCGGCGGTACCGGACGACGTGGCTGTCCGCCTCGGCATAACCCTCCTCGGTGAAGGCCGCGACGCCCGCGTACTGCGCGAGCGCGGGCGGGCAGAGGGTGAAGTTCCCGGTGAGGCAGTCCACGGCGCGCAGCAGCGGCCGGGGCAGCACCATCCAGCCGAGGCGCCAGCCGGTCATCGAGAAGTACTTGCTGAACGAGTTGACGATGATCGCGTCGCGGGAGGTCTGCCACGCGCAGCCGAGCGGGCGCTCGTAGCTGATGCCGTGGTAGATCTCGTCGCTGATCAGCCGGACCCCGTTCGCCTGGCACCACTCGGTGATCGCGGCCAGCTCGGCCGGGTCGAGCACGGTGCCGGTGGGGTTGGCCGGGCTGGCGACGATGAGCCCGCGCACGGGCTTGTCCAGCGCTTCGAGCATGTCCACGGTCGGCTGGAAGCGCGTGCTCGCGTCGCACGGCAGGTCGACGACCTCGCAGCCCAGCGCGGACAGGATGTTGCGGTAGGCCGGGTACCCGGGCCGGGCCAGCGCGACCCGGTCACCCGCCTCGAACGCGGCGAGGAAGGCCAGCAGGAACGCGCCGGAAGAACCGGTCGTGACCACCACGTCCTCCGGCGCCACGTCCAGGTCGTAGCGGCGGCCGTAGTGCCCGGCGATGGCCGCGCGCAGCTCGGGGATGCCGAGCTGCTCGGTGTAGCCCAGGGTCTGCCGGTCCAGCGCCTCGGCCGCGGCGGCGCGCACCGGCTCGGGCGCGGGCGTCGCGGGCTGTCCCGCGGCCAGGGAGATCACGTCGCCGAACTCCCGCTGCCGCCGCGCCGCCGCGGAGAGGACCTCCATCACGTGGAACGGCGGGACGATGGCGCGCTGGGCCGCGGTTGCGAACGACATGCCGTCAGCGTGCCACGCGTCGGCCGCTACTCCATAGGAGTGGCGCCACAGTCCACATAAGACACTCGGACTGAGCTGTTCCGGTGAAGCACCCGCCCGCCCGTTTTAGATCTTCAGGGTGAAAGTAAGATCCCGGGCAACCCGCGTACCGGACGGGGCGTCTCCCTAGCGCCGACGCTCGCAGCACCGGCACCAAGCACCACTTTCCGCGAGGGGAACCACGTCATGGCCAGGGGCATCAGCCGGTCCGCTTCCACCGTCCTCGGCGCCGGTATCTCGGCGGCCGTCCTGATGAGTTTCGTCCCGTCCGCGGGTGCGATCTCGGGCACCCTCGGCGCGATCGACGGCACGGTCTTCTTCGACCGCAACGGCAACGGCCTGATCGACCGCAGCACCTCCGGTGGCGAGGCGGGCGCCGACAAGGCCGAGGTCCGCCTCTACAACGCCAACGGCGACGTGGTGGCCGACGCGGTCGCCGACGCCAACGGGAAGTTCCGCTTCACGGACCTGCGCCCCGGCACCTACAAGCTCGACGGCAGCCAGTCCGGCTTCATCTCCACCACCGACGCCGAGCGCAAGGTGGAGGTGCGCAGCAGCCAGACCGAGTTCGTCCGCTTCGGCGTCCGCGGTGGCAGCATCTCCGGCCTCGCGTGGGTCGACGAGAACGGCGACGGCATCCGCCAGGACACCGAGAAGGCCTACGCGGACTCGCGCGGCTTCACGCTGACCGGCGCCACCGACCACTACGGCAAGTTCACCCAGCGCACCGCCAAGGTGGACGACAAGGGCGAGTACTCCTTCGAGGACCTGCCCTCCGGCCGCTACACCGTGCAGACCACGGGCCCGGACGGCAGCGCGGCGACCAAGTCCGAGGCCGGTCCCGACGCCACGACCGACTCCGACTTCACCGGCAAGACCGGCACCGTGAAGTCCGAGAAGATCCAGCTCGCCCCCGGCGGCGGCATGGTCAGCCTCGACGCCGGCTTCAGCCGCACCACCACCACCAACTAACCCTCAACGCCAAAGGGCGGCTCCCCGAACAGGGGAAGCCGCCCTTCTTGCACTCCAGGGGTTGACGCGTCTTCAAGTACTACGAACCCCACCCACAGCAGTCTTTAACTGCCCCCAACCCTGTGCGGGTCGGGGGCAGTTAAAGACGTTCTGAGCGGGGGTAGGGCGTACTTGAAGACGCACGTACCCCGCCGGGTCAGGCTTTGTCCTGCTCGGGGAGCGGAGTGCCGGTGGGCTCTTCATCGGTCGGGGTGTCCTGCTCGGCGGGCTGACCGCGGCGGACGGACTCCAGCAGCATCTGGGCGACGTCGACGATCTGGACGCTTTCCTCGGCCTTGCCCTCGTTCTGCCGTTGGGTGAGGCCGTCGGTCAGCATCACGCGGCAGAACGGGCAGCCGGTCGCGATCTTGGTCGGCGCGGTGCCCAGCGCCTCGTCGACGCGGTCGACGTTGATGCGCTTGCCGATCCGCTCCTCCATCCACATCCGCGCGCCACCCGCGCCGCAGCACATGGAGCGGTCGCCGTGGCGGGGCATCTCGCGCAGCGTGGCACCGGTGGAGCCGATGAGGTCGCGCGGCGGCGAGTAGACCTTGTTGTGCCGCCCCAGGTAACACGGGTCGTGGTAGGTGACGTCCTCGGCGACCGGGGCGACGGGCACCAGGCGGCGCTCGCGGACGAGCTTGTTCAGCAGCTGCGTGTGGTGCACGACCTCGAACTGCCCGCCGAGCTGCGGGTACTCGTTGGCCAGCGTGTTGAAGCAGTGGGCACAGGTCACGACGACCTTGCGCTGCTTGGCTTCGCGGCCCTCGAAGACGGTGTTGAGCACCTCGACGTTCTGCTGCGCGAGCATCTGGAACAGGAACTCGTTGCCCGCGCGGCGGGCCGGGTCACCGGTGCAGGTCTCCTCCGAGCCGAGCACCACGTACTTGACGTCGGCCATGTGCAGCAGCTCGGCGACGGCCTGGGTGGTCTTCTTCGCGCGGTCCTCGAAAGCACCCGCGCAGCCGACCCAGAACAGGTACTCGGTCTCGGCGGCCAGTTCGCCGTCGAAGACGGGGACCTCGAAGTCCAGCGCCTCGGTCCAGGCGAGCCGGTCCTTGGCGTTCTGGCCCCAGGGGTTGCCCTTGTTCTCCAGGTTCTTGAACATCCCGCCCAGCTCGCTCGGGAAGTTCGACTCGATCAGCACCTGGTAGCGGCGCATGTCGACGATGTGGTCGACGTGCTCGATGTCCACCGGGCACTGCTCGACGCACGCGCCGCAGCTGGTGCAGGACCACAACACCTCGGGGTCGATGACGCCCAGCTCGTCCGGCCCACCGATCAGCGGGCGCTCGGACTCGGCGAGCGCGAGCACGTTGATGTTGGCGAGGCGGGCCTCCGCGTCGTCACCGGTGATGCCGACCTCGTCGCCGCCCATGTCCTTGCGCCCGCCTGCGAGCAGGTACGGGGCCTTGGCGTAGGCGTGCTCGCGGAGGCTGGTGATCAGCAGCTTCGGCGACAGCGGCTTGCCGGTGTTCCACGCGGGGCACTGGGACTGGCACCGGCCGCACTCCGTGCAGGTGGTGAAGTCGAGCCAGCCCTTCCAGCCGAAGTCCTCGATCTTGCCGGCGCCGAAGACGTCCTTCTCCGGGTCGGCCTCCTCGAAGTCCAGCGGCTTGCCGCCGCTCATCATCGGCTTCAGGGCGCCGAGCGCGACGCCGCCGTCGTCCTCGCGCTTGAAGTAGATGTTGAAGAACGCCGTGAACCGGTGCCAGGCAACGCCCATCGTCATGTTGCGCGCGATGACGATCGCCCAGGTGCCGGAGATGAAGACCTTCAGCGCGGCCACGATCGACACGGCGACCAGGCTCGCGGGCAGCAGCGCGCCGAGGCCGTGCGAGATCGGCGCCGCCCACACCGGGTACGGCAGCAGGCCGTTGGCGGACTTGAAGGCGCGGATGCCGAAGATGCACAGGCCGACGCCGAGGATGACCGCCTCGACGAAGTACGCCTGGCCGAAGTTGGAGCCGGAGAAGCGGGACTGGCGGTCGGCCCGGCGCGGGTGGTTGCGCTGCCGGATCGCGATCAGCACCAGGATGCCGACGACCGTGGTCAGACCGATCAGCTCGACGAACATGCCCCAGACGGTCCAGTGCCCGATGATCGGCAGCTCGAAGGTGGGGTCGAAGACCTCGCCGTGCGCCTCGACCAGCGTCAGCACCAGCGAGCCGAAGCCCACCATGACGAACCAGTGCGCCGCGCCGACCGTGCCCCACTTGAGCATCCTCGTGTGGCCGAGGACCTCCTTGAGCATGTTCTTCAGCCGCGGCACCACGGGGCCGTTGCGCGTCGGGTCGGGTTGGCCGAGCCGGATCGTGCGCACCATGCGGATGACGGTCTGCGTCAGCATCGTGACCCAGACCAACGTCATCGCGACGCAGATCAGGCCCAACACGATGTGCAAGGCGCCCATGCCCACGGCCTTCCTGTCCGGTTTTCTACCGTGCCGGGAGACTACGCCATATTACTGACCAGTAACCACTGGGAAGTGGCGGCCGTCGCACCCCAGCGGCGGAGATCAGCTCGCATCCTCGCAAACGCGCCGGGAGCCCACCCACTGAGCGCGCCCTAACCGCGGCGCGAAAAGCAGAACGCCGGTGAGTGGCGCCCTGTGCCACTCACCGGCGTTCGGTCATCGACCGATCAGGCGGTCACGCCTTGCGGCGGCGGAACTTCACCATCAGCGCGCCACCGGCGACGAGGGCGACGAGGCCGCCGACGATCAGCTGCCACACGAAGTCGACACCCGTGTCGGCCAGGCCGCCACCACCCGGCTTGTTGTTGCCGGGCTGCGGACCGGGAGCCGCGCCCTTGACGATGTAGCGGACGCTGGTGACGTCGGAGTCGACCTTCTCCACGGTCTGCCGGGCGCCGATCACGCGCTCGCCCACCGCGAGGTCCGCGGTCAGCGGCAGCGACCACTTGCCGTCTGCGGCGACCGTGGCCTCGCCGACCTTCTTGTCGTCGACGGTCACGGTGACCAGTGCCTTGGCGATACCGGTACCGGCGACCACGGGCTTGGCGTTGTCGCTGGTGGCGCCGGTCTTCGGCTCGGTGATCTGCGGGGCGACCGGGACGACGGTGAACTTCGAGGTCGTCTCCTTGGAGGAGGTGCCCTTCAGGGTCTGCTTCACCTTGACCTCGTGCGCGCCGAGGGCCAGCTCGGAGCCGACCTTCAGCGTCCACTCGGACTTGTCGGTGCCGGTGGCCTCACCGAGGTCCTTGCCGTCGAGCTGCACGCTGACCTTGGCGCCGGGCTTGGCCGCGCCGCTCAGGGTCGGCTTCGTCTCGGTGATCCTGGCGTCGGCGGCCGGGGTCTTGACGGTGGCCGGGCGCAGGTTCGGCTCGTCCGGGTCGAGGTGCGCGGCGATGCCGTCGCCGTTGGCGTCCTTGGTCTGCGTCGGGTTGGCCGACAGCTCCTCGACGTCCTTCACGCCGTCGCCGTCCGCGTCACCGGTGGTGGTGAGCACGGTCAGCTTGTTGCCGCTGAACTCCGGCAGCGTGAGGATGTCGGTGGCCAGGCTCTCGCCGAGGTTCTGGTAGGTCAGGTTGCCGTTGTTGTCCGGCACCTTGATGCACTTGCCGTCCTCGAAGTAGGCACCGGTGCTCCAGCCGAGCGCGGCACCGCCCGCGACGATCGCGCCGCCGCTGTCGCCACCGGCGACGCAGGCGCCGTGGAACTCGAAGCCGAGCTGGGCCTTGCCCTTCTCGGTGCCGTCGCCGATGTACCAGAGCGAGCGCTCGTTGACGACCTTCCCGCAGGTCCAGCCGGTGGTGCGGCCCGACTTGCACACGTTCATGCCGACGATCGCCTGGCTGACCGAGTCGACCTTGACGTTGCCGCCCGCGTTGCCCCAGGTGTAGACCTCCGGCACCGCGCGCACGGCCGGGTTGGTGACCCGGATGGTGGCGTAGTCGTTGCCCTTGCGCTCGTCGATCTGGCCGTTGCCGTTGTCGGCGTTGTCCCAGACGGTGGTGGCGAAGGCGCCGATCTTGTCACCGAGGTTGGACTGGTTGCCCTGCTTGACCTCGACGAAGACCTCCTTGAGCGCCGGGGTGTGCATCAGCGCGCAGTGGCCCGCGGTCAGCGGGGTGAGCTTGCCGTTCTGGTCAACGGCGTTGAAGCCGATGGAGCACAGGCCGTAGCTGGGGCTGGCGCCACCGCTGGAGCCGATGTAGCCGCTGCCGTTGAGCAGGTTGGCCGGGGCCTTCGGCTGGAGCTTGCCGTACTTCACGTCCTGGGAGACCTGCGGCTTGGGCATCTTGGCCTGGACGCGGCGGCCGTCCTCGGAGTCGGCCAGCACGATGTTGAGCTTGCCGCCCTTGACGTCGATGCTCGCGGAGAAGACCAGCTTGCGCTCGGCCTCGGGCAGCGACCTGACCCAGGTGGACAGCGCGTTGAGCGCGTCCTTCAGCCTGGCCTCGGTGGTCGGGCGCACGTGCGCCTCGGCACCGGCGGCGCGGGCCTTCTTCGCGGCGGCCTCGGAGGTCACGGCGACGTGGGCCTTCTTGGTGGCCGGGTCGAACCAGACGCCGCCGAACTCACGGCCGAGCTCCTTGCGCAGCGCGGTGCCCGTTGCGGCCGCCTTCTGCGCGGACTTGGCGTCGTTGACGTAGGTCGCGGCGTCGGTCTTCAGGTCGCGCTGGATGGCTTCCTTCAGGCCGGGCGGGAGCTGGCGGACGGTCGCCTCGGTCGAGGCCGCGTCCGGCTCGGCGGCCGGGGCCACGCCGGCGCTGAACGCGACCGACAGGGCGACCAGACCGGTCACCGCCGCAGCGGCGACCAAGCCCCTGCGGAGTCTTCCCTCGGACAATTGATCTCCCCAGTTCAGTTACCTCGTACGGGTGACGGGCGGGACCATAGGCATACGAGGAGCTACTTCGTATCCACTTCGTGAAAGAAGGCGCGAACTTCGTTATCCGGATTTCACCTGGTGAGCCCGCTACTACTCCGTTCGGCGGCATACCTCCGTCGTCATTCGGACGGGTGAGCATGATCAACAGACTGTGACCGCCGTCGCTTTCCGGCCGGGAACCCCGCCGGGCGCCCGGCCGTTGAGCGAGTCAGAAAGCTTGAGCGCGGATCACTCAACTTCGGTTTGACGCCGGACCAGGGGAGACTCCAGACTTGAGCCAGGCGCGCTCAAGGCTCCTCGCCGGGCGCGCGACCCACCGATCACCGATTCACGGAGGAAACTGCAATGGCGCGAGCGGTCGGAATCGACCTCGGGACGACCAACTCCGTCGTCGCCGTCCTCGAAGGCGGCGAGGCCACGGTCGTCGCCAACTCGGAGGGCTCGCGGACGACGCCCTCCATCGTGGCCTTCGCCAAGAACGGCGAGGTGCTCACCGGTCAGCCCGCCAAGAACCAGGCGGTGACCAACGTCGACCGGACCATCCGGTCCGTCAAGCGCCACATGGGCACCGACTGGAAGGTCGAGCTCGACGACAAGAAGTACACCGCGCAGGAGATCAGCGCCCGCGTGCTGATGAAGCTCAAGCGCGACGCGGAGGCCTACCTCGGCGAGGAGATCACCGACGCGGTGATCACCGTCCCCGCCTACTTCGAGGACGCCCAGCGCCAGGCCACCAAGGAGGCCGGGCAGATCGCGGGCCTCAACGTCCTGCGCATCGTCAACGAGCCGACCTCGGCCGCGCTGGCCTACGGCCTGGACAAGGGCGAGAAGGAACAGACCATCCTGGTCTTCGACCTCGGTGGCGGCACCTTCGACGTCTCGCTGCTGGAGCTCGGCGACGGCGTCGTCGAGGTCCGCGCGACCAGCGGTGACAACCACCTCGGCGGTGACGACTGGGACCAGCGCGTCGTCGACTGGCTGGCGGAGAAGTTCAAGACCAGCAGCGGCATCGACCTGACCAAGGACAAGATGGCGATGCAGCGGATCCGCGAGGCCGCGGAGAAGGCGAAGATCGAGCTCTCCAGCTCCTCCACCGCCAGCATCAACCTGCCGTACATCACCGTCGACGCGGACAAGAACCCGCTGTTCCTCGACGAGACGCTGACCCGCGCCGAGTTCCAGCGGATCACCTCGGACCTGCTCGACCGCTGCCGCGCGCCGTTCAACAACGTGATCAAGGACGCCGGCATCCCGATCGGCAACATCGACCACGTCGTCCTGGTCGGCGGCTCCACCCGGATGCCCGCCGTCGCCGAGCTGGTCAAGGAGCTGACCGGCGGCCGTGAGCCGAACAAGGGCGTGAACCCGGACGAGGTCGTCGCCATCGGCGCCGCGCTGCAGGCGGGTGTCCTCAAGGGCGAGGTCAAGGACGTCCTGCTGCTCGACGTCACCCCGCTGAGCCTGGGCATCGAGACCAAGGGCGGCGTGATGACCAAGCTGATCGAGCGCAACACCACGATCCCGACCAAGCGCTCGGAGATCTTCTCCACCGCCGACGACAACCAGACCACGGTGGGCATCCAGGTCTACCAGGGCGAGCGCGAGATCGCGGCCTACAACAAGAAGCTGGGCACCTTCGACCTGGTCGGCCTGCCGCCCGCCCCGCGCGGCGTGCCGCAGATCGAGGTCACCTTCGACATCGACGCCAACGGCATCGTGCACGTGCAGGCCAAGGACCTTGCCACCGGCAAGGAGCAGGGCATGACCATCACCGGCGGCTCCGCGCTCGGCAAGGACGAGATCGACCGGATGATGAAGGACGCCGAGGCGCACGCGGACGAGGACAAGAAGCGCCGCGAGGAGGCCGAGGTCCGCAACCAGGCCGAGACCCTGGTCTACCAGACCGAGAAGTTCCTCAAGGACAACGAGGAGAAGGTCCCGGCCGAGGCCAAGGAGAAGGTCAGCGCCGCCATCTCCGGCGCCCAGGAGGCGTTGAAGGGCACCGACATCGCCGCCATCAAGGACGCGGTGGAGAAGCTCAACGCCGAGTCCCAGGCGCTCGGCCAGGCGATGTACGCCCAGGCCGCCCCGCAGGGCGGTGCCGAGGGCGCGCCGGGCGGCAACGCCGACGCCAAGGCCGACGACGTGGTGGACGCCGAGATCGTCGACGACGAGAAGGGCAAGAAGTGACGGTGGAGCACTCGGAGCACCAGGAGGGCGAGCCCCGCGTGGTGGTCCGCGACCGGCGCCGCGTCGACCCGGAGACCGGCGAGGTCCGCCCGCCCGCTCCGGCAGGCGAGGAGCCGGGCGCGGGTCCGGTGGCCCAGGAGGGCGGCAGGCACGCCGCCACCGAGTCCACTGAGACCGCCGAGCCCACCGCCGAGGACCGGGCCGCCGAGGAGACCGCGGCGCTGCGGGCCGAACTGGCCGAGCGCACCGCGGACCTGCAGCGGCTGAGCGCGGAGTACGCCAACTACCGCAAGCGCGTCGAGCGCGACCGGGAGGCGGTGATCGCGGGCGCCAAGGCGCAGGTGGTCACCGACCTGCTCGGCGTGCTCGACGACCTGGAGCGGGCCGAGGCGCACGGCGACCTCACCGGCGCGTTCAAGGCGGTGGCCGACAAGCTCGGCGCGGCCCTGACCAAGGCCGGGCTGGAGCCCTTCGGCACCGAGAACGAGCCGTTCGACCCGTCGGTGCACGAGGCGGTGCAGCACAGCACGTCCCCCGAGGTCTCCGGACCGACGGTGACCCTGGTGATGCGCCGCGGCTACCGCTTCGGCGACCGGGTCGTGCGCCCGGCGCTGGTCGGCGTGACCGACCACGAGCCAGCCGCCCAGGTCGTCGAGCCGGACTCCGGCGACCGTGGCGAAGGCTGATCGAGGACCGAGGGGAGGGGACGCCCGATGAGTGCGCGGGACTGGATCGAGAAGGACTTCTACGGCGAGTTGGGCGTTTCCTCCTCGGCCTCGGCCGACGAGATCAAGAAGTCGTACCGGAAGCTGGCGCGGGAACTGCACCCCGACGCCAACCCGGGTGACGCGGCGGCCGAGTCCCGGTTCAAGGCCGTCTCCGAGGCGTACGCGGTGCTCTCCGACCCGGAGAAGCGCAGGCAGTACGACGAGGCCCGCAGCCTCTTCGGCGGCGGGCGCGGCGGCTTCGACGGTTTCAGCGGCGGCAACACCGGCTTCGACTTCGGCAACATCTTCGGCGGTGGTGGCGGAGGCGGCGGCCAGGGCGCGGGCGGAGGCGGTTTCAGCGACCTCTTCGGCGGCCTGTTCGGCAAGCGCGGCGGTGCGTCGGGAACGGCGAACCGGGCGCGGCGCGGTTCGGACGTCGAGACCGAGGTGCGGATCGACTTCGTGGACGCGGTCAAGGGCGCGACGGTGCTGCTGCGCCTGTCCAGCCCGACCACGTGCGGCACCTGCGGCGGCGACGGCGCGGCCCCCGGCACCTCGCCGAGGGTCTGCCCGAGCTGCTCGGGATCCGGCCTGGTCACCCGCAACCAGGGCGCGTTCGCCTTCAGCGAGCCGTGCCGGGACTGCCGGGGCAACGGCAAGATCATCGACACCCCGTGCGGCGAGTGCGGTGGCGAAGGGATCAGCACGCGGACCCGCGCGCTGAACATCCGCATCCCCGCCGGGGTCGAGGACGGCCAGCAGATCCGGCTGGCCGGACAGGGCGAGCCCGGCCGCAACGGGGCCGCCGCCGGTGATCTCTACGTGCGGGTGCACGTCAGCCCGCACGAGCTGTTCGGCCGTTCCGGCAATGATCTGACGCTGAGCGTGCCGGTGACCTTCCCCGAGATGGCCCTGGGGACCACACTGACCATTCCGACCCTGGACTCCTCCGTGACCGTGCGCGTGCCCCCGGGCACCGCGAGCGGCCGCGTGCTGCGCGTCCGGGGGCGGGGTGTGGTCCGCAAGGACGGGCAGGCCGGTGACCTGCTGATCACCCTGCAGGTGCACGTGCCGTCCACTGTGGACGATACGGCCCGCGCGGCGCTGGAGGCCTACGCCGAGGCGACCGCGGGCGCCGACCCGAGGGCCGGCCTGAACGCGTTGCTGCAGAAGAAGGACCCAGGGGAGGCGTGATGAACCCCGACCCCAGCTGGCAGGGCGTCCCGGCGGCGCCCGGCACCGATGAGGACACCCCGGTGTTCGTCATCTCGGTGGCGGCCCAGCTCGCCGGGCTGCACGCGCAGACGCTGCGCACCTACGACCGGCTGGGGTTGGTCTCCCCCGGCCGGTCGCCGGGCGGCGGGCGGCGCTACTCGGCCCGCGACATCACGCTGCTGCGCCAGGTGCAGCGGCTCTCGCAGGAGGAGGGCATCAGCCTCTCCGCGATCAAGCGCATCATCGACCTGGAACAGCACGTGGACGCCCTGAGCGCCAAGGTCTCCGAGCTCACCGAGCGCCTCGTCGACGCCCACGAGCAGCTGGCCGCGGCCCACGCCGCCGCCGAGAGCGCCGCAGCCGCGGTGCACGCCTCCTACCGCCACGACCTCGTGCCGGTGAAGCCGCAGTCCACCGCCCTGGTCATCTGGCGACCCCGCCCCCGCCGCTGACCGGCACATGCCCAATCCCGGCGGGGCATAGTTTGCGGACCCCGCAAAGCCGCCTTTGCGCACCCCGCAACATTGTTACCGTCGATCCATGACCGAGGGCGGGGGGATTTCCGGCGATCCGCGCTGGCGTGGTGAGTGGACCGCGATCCCCACCCGCGAGGAAGCGACCCGCCCCGGCACGCTGCGCATCGACCGCGACAAGATCCCCCAGGCCATCGCCCTCTTCCGCAGTATTCGGAACCGCATGGACGACCTGGCCGAGGAAGCCAAGACGGCGTTGATCGTGGAGCCGATGGCCGCTGATCGGGTCAGCGCCTACGCCGCGGAGATGCTGACGGCGAAGGGGTTGACCGAGCCGGAGTGCGCTTACAACGCCATCGCGGCGTTCCGTGATCAACTTCAGGGCATGATCGACCGGCTCGAAGAGACCCAGCGCATGATGGCCACCATGGAGCACACCAATGTCGAGGGATTCCGCCGGGGCCAGGGTGGCTGATCGCACGGCACGCCGCCGTCTCACGGCACTCGGGGTCGGCCTGCTCGCATTGCCCCTCGTCAGCTGCGTCAACGTCGTCGGGAGCGACACCCCCGCCACCACGACACCCACCACACCAGCGGTCCAGCGGCCACGCGTCCTCTCCATGGCCGACGTCGATCCCTGCACCCTGCTGACACCCGAACAGCAGCGCACCTTCGGCATCGACCAACCATCCCGACCCGATGACAGCGTCGTTCTCAACGCGAAGTCGTGCCGGTTCCCCAACGAAGCCCTCTCCACCAGCGTCAGCTTCATCCCCATTCCGCACACGGGCATCGACCGATTCGCGGCCGGAGAGGTCAGAGGCGAAGTCCGGGACCTCAGCATCGGCGGGTTCCCCGCCAAAGAGAACTTCGTGCCCGTCAAGCCCAACCTTCCCCCCTGGTGCGATGTCGTTGTCGACGTCGCACCTGGGCAGGCGCTCAATGCCCGCTACTCCAAGAACGGGACGACCAAGCCGCCGTTCCTCACCAGGGATGAACTCTGCAAGCGGGCGGCGGAGGCGGCGGAGGCGGCCATCGCGACGCTCATGAACAAGGGCTGACCACTGGGCCAAATGGGGCAAATGGACTAGGGCGATGCGACATTCGGCCCAGTGGAATGCGAAAGTGTGCCTCCCCGACACGCTCTCCTTCCCCGAGGAGCCCCATGCATCGCCGTGCAGGCCAGGTGGTCCTGGTCGTACTCGTGCTGCTGGTGAGCGCCGTTCCCGCGCTCGCGGAACCCAGCCCCGTGCGGTCGCTCGAGCAGACCCACGCGACCTACCCCAGGGCGATCCGCCTCCAGCACTCCGGACCGTTCAACGGCCGCGTCATCGCCACCGTCACCACCTACACCAACGGCGCCGGGATCGGCTCGGTCTACGAGAGCCGGGACGACGGGAAGAGCTTCCGCAGGATCGGCGCGATCAAGGATCCCCTTGCCGCGCGCGGGTTGTGCTGCACGCACCTCTACGAGTTGCCGCAGCGGGTGGGCAAGCTGCCCAAGGGCACGCTGCTGTGGGCGGGCAGCGTCGGCCAGAACGGCGGGAACATGTCGCTGCGGGTCTGGCACAGCCGGGACCGCGGTCGCTCCTGGTCGCAGCTGACCTCCTGCTACGACTCCCCCAACGGCCAGGGCCTGTGGGAGCCGGAGCTGTTCGTGGACCCGAAGGGGCGGCTGGTCTGCCAGTTCGCCGACGAGACGGAGAAACCGCGCTTCGACCAGCTCATCGCGCAGCGGGTGTCGGTGGACGGGGTCACCTGGGGACCGAAGACGCACGTGGTGACGAGCGGGAACCGTTGGCACCGCCCGGGAATGCCGAACGTGCGGCGGCTGGGCAACGGCGTCTACTACATGACCTACGAGATCTGCGCGCAGTTCGGCAAGTACTTCTGCGCGGTCTACTACCGGACCTCGACCGACGGCGTGAGCTGGGGCGACCCGTTCAACTTCGGCACGCTGGTGGAGAGCACGCACGGGCGGTACTTCACGCACACGCCCACGATCGCGCTGACGCCGCAGGGCAGGCTGTTGCTGATCGGGCAGATCCTGCAGAACCCGGACGGCTCGGTCGCCCCGGGCAACGGGCGGACGCTGTTCGTCAACGACAACAACGGTGTCGGCCGGTGGACGGAGGGCCCCGCCCCCGTCTCGGTGCCGGGCGCGCGGGACAACTACTGCCCGAACTACAGCCCGACGCTGGTGTCCTCGCTGGACGGCAAGCGGGTGCTGGAGATCTCCACCGACTACGTCGGGGACCAGAGCTGCCGGGCGTTCTTCGCCACCGGCCCGCTGCCCGCCTGACCGGTGCCTGGCGGACCCGCGGGGGTCCGCCAGGCACTCAGTCGAGGGTGAACGGGTCGTACTTGATCCGGTCCAGCGGTGTGCCCGCGACGAGCATCCGGGACACGGTGGCGCGGATCATCGCCGGTGAACCGCAGACCAGCACGTCGCGGTCGTTCCACGAGCCGTAGCGGGTGACCACGTCGGCGAGCGAGCCGTGCTCGACGCCGCGCGCGCCGGGGTCGGCCTCCAGGGTCGGCACCACGGTCAGCCACGGGTTGGCCATGGCCAACCGCTGGAGGTTCTCCAGGTCGTAGAGGTCGGCGCGGGTGCGTCCGCCGACGAACAGGTTGACCCTCGGGTTCTCGCCCCACTGGGCCATGTCGTCGACCATCGCGCGCATCGGCGCGACCCCGGTGCCGCCCGCGACCATCAGCACGTCGCGGCCGTTGGTGCGGTCGACGCCCATCCGGCCCATCGGCGGACCGATCCGCCAGGTGTCGCCGATCTGGGCGTGCCCGACGATCGCGCGGCTGACCCAGCCGCCCTCGACCGCGCGGACGTGGAACTCCATCATCCCGTCCTCGCGCGGGCCGTTGGCCGGTGAGAGGTAGCGCCACAGGCGGGGGCGCTGCGGGGTCTCCACGCTGACGTACTGGCCCGCGCGGTAGGGGATCGGGTACTCGGTCTGCACGCGCACGATCGCGAGGTCCCAGCTCAACCGCTGGTGGCCGACCACCTGGCCGTTCCACCACGCCGGGCTCTCGTCGGCGTTGGCCGCCTCCTGCATGGTGCGGGCCATGATCGTGTAGGCCTCGGCCCACGCGCGTTCGACGTCCGAGGTCCACGCGTCGCCCGCGTACTTGCGCACGGAGGACAGCAGCGCGGTGCCGACCGCCTCGTAGTGGCTGGCCACGACGCCGAACTTGCGGTGGTCGCGGCCGAGCTGCCGTAGGAAGGGAACAAGGTCATCGGGGCGGTCCACCATCTGTACGACGTGGACCAGCGCACGCAGCAGTCGGCTGCGTTGCACCTCCATGTTCGCCGGGAACAGCTCGCGAGTGGCCGGTGCGAGACTGAACAGCATCCCGTAGAAGAACCTGGCGACATCCTCAGCCCTCGGCTCCACGACCGCGAAGCTCTCCCGGATCATCCGCACCATGGCGGAGACCTGGGCAGGGGGCTGGCGGTTAGGTTGCGAGGGTGGCACTGGCATAAGCACGGCGTTCGCGGTCATGGTCCGGGCGCGTCTTCTCCACGTTGTTCGGCGTACCGCGTTGGCACACCATTGGTCGACGAGCGTCCCCCGACAGGGTGGACACTAACTCGTCATCCAGCCCAGTGGCCCCTTGATGCCACCTTCGAGTGCAACTTGCTTACTGCGTGTGTACATACTTCCGGCCAACGGGCGAACCTCCCACCTACATGTGCGTCGACCCACGTGGTCGTGACACCGTGACACCGTGAGCCCCGACTCCCCCGTCCCGACCGGTACCGCCGGTCCTGACCTACTGCTACTGGAGCTGGCCGAGCCCTCGTCACGTCCCCCGACCGTGCGAGCCACCCGTCCAGTTGATCACGAGCGGCAGCGGAGCGCCGGTGCGTCCAGCTCCATTCCGCCACCGCATTCTCCCGCGCGCACGGGTGTTCCAGAAAGCCCTTCCGGCACACCCGTTCGCCGCGCGTCCGAACAGCCGACCCGGTTGCTCCAGCGGCCGACGCCACCGGAAGCGGCGCCGACCAGGCTGATCGCGCTCCCACCCGAGGACCCGCACGCCGATCCGGGTGATCGACTGCCCGGATCTCGGGGCGAACATCTGCTGCAGAACGTGTACGGCACCCACAAGCGGGCCGAGCGCTTCTACAACGACCAGGTGCTCGACCACCTCAACGACCGGATGGTCGAGTTCATCGGCCGGATGGAGATGCTGTTCGTCTCCACCGCCGACAACAAGGGCGAGTGCGACGCTTCGCTGCGCGCGGGCCCGCCCGGCTTCGTGCGGGCGCTGGACACCGGTCACGTCGCGTACCCGGAGTACCGGGGCAACGGCGTGATGGCCAGCCTCGGCAACATCAGCGAGAACCCGCACGTGGGCATCCTGATGATCGACTTCGCCGAGGACGTGATCGGCCTGCACGTCAACGGGCACGCCCGGATCGTGGAGGACGCCGACCTGCGCCGGGAGCACCCGGAGCTGCCGACGGACTTCGAGAAGGGCCGGACCCCGGAGCGCTGGGTGGTGGTCGAGGTCGAGGAGGCCTACATCCACTGCCGCAAGCACATCCCCCGGATGGTGCCGGTCGGCCGGGACCGCCCGTGGGGCACCGACGACGCCAAGCGCAAGGGCGGGGACTACTTCGGGGCGAAGGAGCTGCCGAAGCCCTGGCAAACCACCCGGGTGGGTCACCAGGAGTGAGCGCGGTCGTGCCCTACGGTCTCCCCTCAGGCCCGAACGAGGGGAAGACCGGGGGACGATGACCGACGAGGACACTGCGCACGTGCACCGGCGAGCGGCCGGGGACGCGGTGGAGCGCGAGCTGTCGGTGCTGTTCCGGCGCGCTCGCAGCCTGTCGCTGTCCCTGGCCGCCCGGCTGCACCCGGACCTGGACGCCGCCGCGTACGGGCTGCTGGTGTTCATCGCCGACGGCGAGCCGGTCCGCGCGGCCGAGCTGGCCGGGCGCTTCGGACTGGACAAGTCGACGGTGAGCAGGCAGCTCGCCCAGCTGGAGTCGCTGGAGTTGATCGAGCGGGTCGCCGATCCCACCGATGGCCGGGCGCGCCTGGTGCAGCTCACCGGGAACGGCAGGCAGCGGCTGGTCGCCGTGCGCAACGAGCGCAGGCAGCGGTTCTGGCAGAGCTTCTCCGGCTGGGAGACCGACGACATCCGCGCGCTCGCGGACCTGCTCGGCAAGCTCAACGAGGACCTCTGACCCCAGAAAGGGCTTGCCCAAAAGGTTGCAGAGCGCAACTAACTCCCTTATAGTTGTATTGCGCAACCATGAGGGAGGCAGCCGTGGCGCCCACCACCCAGACCTGCGTCGAGCTGATCCAGCACGTCCGCGAGCTCGTCCAGCTCCGGCACGCGGTGGCCCACCGCCAGGTCGAGCCGGGCGAGCCCAGCTTCGCGCTGATCAGCCTGCTCTCCGAGCTCGACCGGCGCGGCGAGTGCGCGGGCGGCACGCTCGCCCAGGAGCGCGCCGTCGACCCGTCGGTGGTCAGCAGGCAGATCGCCCAGCTGGAGCGCGCGGGGCTGGTCAGCCGCCGCCCCTCCCCCGGGGACGGACGCGTGCACCTGATCAGCGCGACCCCGAAGGGCACGGCGGTGCTCGACGGGTGGCGACGACGGCAGACGGCATGGCTGCGCCAGGCGCTCGACACCTGGCCGGATGACGACGTGAACCGGGTCAGCTCGCTGATCGAGGCCATGGCCCGCGCCGTGCGCGAGGCACTGGAACCGACAACCCCGGCCGGAGCCGCCCGATGAGCGAGACCTCCCCGATGACGCACCGCGAGATCCTGCGGGCGATGACCGGGCTGCTGCTCGCGCTGCTGGTGGCGATCCTCAGCTCGACCATCGTGGCCAACGCGCTGCCGACGATCCTCGCCGACCTGAAGGGCACGCAGGGCCAGTACACCTGGGTCGTCACCGCCACCCTGCTCGCGTCGACCGCGACCACCCCGCTCTGGGGCAAGCTCGCCGACCTGTTCAGCAAGAAGCTGCTCTACCAGGTGGCCATCGGCCTGTTCACCCTCGGTTCGGTGCTCTGCGGGCTGGCCCAGTCGATGCCCGAGCTGATCGCCTACCGCGCGGTGCAGGGCCTGGGCCTCGGCGGCGTGCAGGCGCTGGCGCAGGTGGTCATCGCGGCCATGGTCAGCCCGCGCGAACGCGGTCGCTACAGCGGCTACACCGGTTCGGTGCTGGCCGTGGCCACGGTGGCGGGACCGCTGGCGGGCGGCTTCATCGTGGACACCGACTGGCTCGGCTGGCGCTGGTGCTTCTTCGTGGTGGTGCCGCTGGCGCTGCTCGCGATGTACGTGATCGGCCGGACGCTGCACCTGCCCGTGCTGCGCCGCGAGGTCAGCATCGACTGGGCGGGAGCCACCCTCATCACCGGCGGGGTCAGCCTGCTGCTGATCTGGATCTCGTTGGTGGGCAAGAACTTCCCGTGGTTGTCCTGGCAGTCCGGGGCATTCGTGCTCGGCTCGCTGGTGACGCTGGCGGCGGCGTTGGTGGTGGAGGGCCGGGTGCGCGAACCGGTCATCCCGCTGCGGCTGTTCCGCAACCGCACCCTCGTGCTCGGCGTGCTGGCGAGCGTCGCGGTCGGCACCGGGATGTTCGGGGCCTCGGTCTTCCTCGGCCAGTACTTCCAGCTGGCCCGCGGGTTCTCACCGACCGTCGCCGGGTTGCTCACGCTGCCGCTGATCTTCGGGTTGCTCACCTCGTCGACGCTGTCCGGGCAGTTGATCACGCGCACCGGGCGGTGGAAGGGCTTCCTGGTCTCGGGCGCGGTGCTGATGGCGCTCGGGCTGGCGCTCATGTCGGGCGTGGACCACGGCACCTCGCTCTGGCTGCTGGGCGGCTACCAGCTGCTACTCGGCCTCGGGCTCGGGCTGAGCACGCAGAACCTGGTGCTGGCCGTGCAGAACTCCACCGACGTCCGGGACCTCGGAGCGGCCAGTTCGACCGTGACGTTTTTCCGCTCGCTCGGCGGCACGGCTGGTGTGTCGGTGCTCGGCGCGGTGCTGGCGGCGCAGGTCTCCGAACTGGTCACGGAGAAACTGCACGGGGCGACCGGCGGGGACGGCACGCTGGACCTCGCGCACCTGCCCGAGCCGGCGCGGACGGTGGTGCGCGACGCCTACGGCGACGCCACCGGCCTGCTCTTCCTGATCGCCGCGGTGATCTCACTGGTCACACTGGCCTCAGTGCTGTTGATCAAGGAAGTTCCGCTGCGCGGCTCATCCACAGGCACTGAGGACAAGCCTGTGGACAACGAACTGGGGATTGGGGATAACTCGGTGCGTCCTGTGGGTACTGGTGTGAAGCATGTGAGTGAAGTGGCGCTGTCTGGGGGTAGGACGGGCCAACATGTGGAGCAGCGCGGCGGATCTGTGGATTCCGCTGTGGACAAATGGGAACCATCCACAGGCCGGAGATGACCGCGCCCCGCGGGTGACCGACGCCACCACGCGATGTCCCGCCTCAGCTAAGTTGAGCGGAACACACTCAACCTTTCGCTCGTTGGTTGGGTGTTGGACCCGGTTGACGATGAGGTAGGGGAATGGACGCTTTCAATCCGACCACGAAGGCCCAGCAGGCGATCTCCGCCGCGATCCAGGCGGCGACCGTCGCCGGGAACCCGGACGTGGGCACCGTGCACCTGCTCGGCGCCCTGCTGGCGCAGGCGGACGGCCTGGCCGCGCCGCTGCTGACCGCGGTCGGTGCGGACCCCGGGCAGATCCGGGACGAGCTGGACAAGCTCGCCACCGCCCTGCCCGCCGCCTCCGGCACGACGGTGAACGCGCCGAACTTCTCCGGCGACGCCGTCCGCTCGATCACCCACGCGCAGCACCTGGCGACCGAGATGGGCGACGAGTACGTCTCCACCGAGCACCTGCTGGTCGGCCTCGCCGCCAAGGGCGGTCAGGTCGGCGAACTGCTGGTGCGGCACGGCGCCAACGCCGACGCGATCCGCGAGGCGTTCGCCAAGGTGCGCGGCTCCGCGCGGATCACCAGCCCGGACCCCGAGGGCACCTTCAAGGCACTGGAGAAGTACGGCGTCGACCTGACCGAGCGCGCCCGGCGCGGCGAGCTGGACCCGGTGATCGGCCGCGACGCGGAGATCCGCCGCGTGGTCCAGGTGCTGTCCAGGCGCACCAAGAACAACCCGGTGCTGATCGGCGAGCCCGGCGTCGGCAAGACCGCCATCGTCGAGGGCCTCGCGCAGCGCGTCGTCGCCGGTGACGTGCCAGAGTCCTTGCGCGGCAAGCGGGTCATCTCGCTGGACATGGGCTCGATGGTGGCCGGGGCGAAGTTCCGCGGTGAGTTCGAGGAGCGGCTCAAGGCCGTGCTCAAGGAGATCACCGACTCCGCGGGCCAGGTGATCACCTTCATCGACGAGCTGCACACCATCGTCGGCGCGGGTGGGACCGGTGACGGCGGAGCGATGGACGCGGGCAACATGATCAAGCCGATGCTCGCGCGCGGCGAGCTGCGCATGGTCGGCGCGACCACGCTGGACGAGTACCGCAAGCACATCGAGAAGGACCCGGCGCTGGAGCGGCGCTTCCAGCAGGTGCTGGTCGGCGAACCCAGCGTGACCGACGCGGTGGGCATCCTGCGCGGGCTGAAGGAGCGCTACGAGGTCCACCACGGCGTCCGGATCACCGACAGCGCGCTGGTGGCCGCCGCGACGCTGTCCGATCGCTACATCACCGCGCGGTTCCTGCCGGACAAGGCGATCGACCTGGTCGACGAGGCCGCGTCCCGGCTCCGGATGGAGATCGACTCGCGACCGGTGGAGATCGACGAGGTCGAGCGTTCGGTGCGGCGCCTGGAGATCGAGGAGATGGCACTGTCCAAAGAGGACGATGCGGCCTCGAAGGTCCGGCTGGACGCGCTGCGCTCGGAGCTGGCCGAGCAGCGCGAGGCGCTGGCCGGGCTGACCGCGCGCTGGCAGAACGAGAAGGGCTCCATCGAGCGCGTCCGCGAGCTGAAGGAACAGCTGGAGCAGCTGCGCGGGGAGTCGGAGCGGGCCGAGCGCGACGGTGACCTGGGCCGGGCCGCCGAACTGCGCTACGGCCGGGTTCCCGCGCTGGAGAAGGAGCTCGACGCCGCGACCGCGGTCGTGACGGCACCCGACGCGGACGTGATGCTGAAGGAGGAGGTCACCGCCGACGACGTCGCCGACGTGGTCAGCGCGTGGACCGGCATCCCCGCCGGACGGCTGCTGGAGGGCGAGACCGCCAAGCTGCTGCGGATGGAGGAGGAGCTGGGCTCGCGGGTGATCGGCCAGGCCGAGGCCGTGCGCGCGGTCTCCGACGCGGTCCGCAGGGCCCGCGCGGGCGTCGCCGACCCGGACCGCCCGACCGGCTCGTTCCTGTTCCTCGGGCCCACCGGCGTCGGCAAGACCGAGCTGGCCAAGGCGCTGGCGGAGTTCCTGTTCGACGACGAGCGGGCGATGATCCGCATCGACATGAGCGAGTACGGCGACAAGCACACGGTCGCCCGGCTCGTCGGCGCTCCGCCCGGCTACGTCGGCTACGACCAGGGCGGTCAGCTGACCGAGGCGGTGCGGCGGCGGCCGTACAGCGTGGTGCTGCTGGACGAGGTCGAGAAGGCCCACCAGGACGTCTTCGACGTGCTGCTGCAGGTGCTCGACGACGGCAGGCTGACCGACGGCCAGGGCCGCACCGTGGACTTCCGCAACGCGATCCTGGTGCTGACCTCCAACCTCGGCTCGCACGCGCTGACCGACATCACGCTGGACGACGAGCAGCGCCAGGAGGCGGTGCTCGGCGTGGTGCAGCGGCACTTCAAGCCGGAGTTCCTGAACCGGCTCGACGACGTCGTGGTCTTCCACCAGCTGGCGACCGAGGAGCTGACGTCCATCGTGGACATCCAGGTGGCCAAGCTGGCCAAGCGCCTGGAGCAACGGCGGCTGCGGCTGGAGGTCACCACGGCGGCGAGGGACTGGCTCGCGCTCAACGGCTTCGACCCCGTCTACGGGGCGCGACCGCTGCGCAGGCTGGTGCAGTCCGCCATCGGGGACCAGCTCGCCAGGAAACTACTGTCGGGTGATGTTCGTGACGGTGCCGCCGTCTTCGTCGATGTGACGGACGACAACTCGTCCTTGCAGGTCAGCGCGGGGAAGCAGGTGGAGTAGTCCGGTTGCACCCGGCTGGGTGAGATCGTCCACGTGCGGGTTTTGTGGCCAATTCGAAGCCCGCGAGCGGCCCGCGTCCTACGTTGTGGCCGATCTCACCGCTACGCTGCGCAGTGTGGGTTTCCCAGCGTGGATCTGGTTCCTCATCGCCGTCGTCGCGGCCGTTGCGGGTCTCGCGCTGCTCGCCGGAGATCGGGCGCAGCGCACGGCACGCAATCGTGAGCGCCGCAGATGGGCGGCGTTGCGCGGTTGGCGCTTCGCCGAGAACGACCACGCGCTGCTGACGCAGTGGCAGCACGGCGGCCTCGCCTTCTCCAAGTCCGGCGGGGCCACCGACGTGGTCACCGGATCGATGTTCACCGCGGACGGCCGCAGGCTCGTGCAAGTGATGGACCACGAGCAGGGCAGCAAGGTCACCATGGTGCTGGCCGCGGTGAAGCTGCGCCGCTCCGTGCCCACCGTGCTGGAGCTGTGGGAGCCGAGCGTGCCCTTCGCCCGCGAGCGCGAGGCGGAGCTGGACCTCTACGGCCCGGTCGGCAACCGCTACGGCTTCACCGCGGACATGGCCGTCGCCCACCCGTTGATCACGCCGGAGTTCGTCGAGGCCGTCGACGAGATCGGCGACGACGTGATGGTGGTGTGGCTGGAGGGCACCTGGGTGCTCGCCGCCGCGCCGCCCAACGCCGACCCGGCGCGCCTGGAGCGGCTGCTGTCGGACCTGGGCGAGGTCGCGGACTTCGTGGACCCGTTCGACTCCGACCCGAACGCGCATCCCCCGGAGGACGCCGAGGTCTACCGCCCGACCTCCGCCCCGCACCACTCCGAGCACTGAACCCGCAGGCCACCGGCCCGCCTGTGGGACACTGGCACGAAGCCGCGCCTGGAGGTGAGCATGTCCGCCGCAGTGGACCACCCGATGATCGGCCCGCACACCGTTGAGGAATGGCTGGCCCTGGATCCTCCCGGTGACGGGTCCCGCCATGAGTTGATCTTTGGATACTTCCACGTGACTCCCGCACCCGCTGGCGAACACCAGCACTTGGCTTACCGCCTGGCTCGACTGGTGGACGACGCCCTCCGGGCCGCAGGACGGTCGGACCTGTTCGTGGTCCCGGCCGTGAACGTCAGGATCTCCACGGCCTGGCGGACCGGGTTGATCCCGGACGTCGTGGTGCTGACGCGAAAGCCGGTCGGCGTGTCCTTCGCCGCCGAGGAGCTGGCACTGGCCGTGGAAGTCTGGTCGCCGGGCAACACGCGGGACGAGCGCGAGACCAAGCTGGCGGGCTACGCCGGCGCCGGTGTGCCTTTCGTGTGGACGATCGACCAGCCGAACGATCTGAACGCCCTCCCCACGCTGACCGCCTATCAGCTCAAGGACGGCCAGTACAGCGCGGAGAACACCGTCAGGACCGCTGGTCCGGCAACGGTCACAGCCGCTCCGGTCCCCGTCGTACTGGACTTGGCCGAACTCGACGCCTAGCCGTGGGCGGGGTTTTCCCACGGGGTGGTGTGCGGGCTGTGCACGGGCGTTAACCTGGAGTTATGCCGACTGCGCTGGTCACCGGTCCCACTGCTGGCATCGGAGCCTCCTTCGCCCGCCGACTCGCCGCCGAGGGCCACGACCTCGTGCTCGTCGCCCGCAACGGGGACCGGCTGGAGGAGTTGGCCGACGAACTGCGCGAACGGCACGGCATCCACGTGGAGGTGCTGCCCGCCGACCTCGCCGACGAGAAGCAGCGCGGCATCGTGGAACTGCGGCTGGCCAACCCGGACGCCCCGGTGGACCTTCTGGTCAACAACGCCGGTTTCGGCACGGGCAAGGAGTTCTGGGACTCCTCGATCGACGAGCTCCAGTCGCAGCTGGACGTCAACGTCACCTCCGTGCTCCGGCTGACCCACGCGGTGCTGCCGGTGATGAAGGCCCGCGGCCGCGGCGCGGTGATCAACGTGTCGAGCGTCGCCGGGTTCTTCCCGGAGCGCGGGTCGGCGTACTCGGCGAGCAAGGCGTGGGTGACGACGTTCTCCGAGGGGCTGGCCGCGGCGCTGACCGGGACCGGGGTCCGCGTTGTCGCGCTGTGCCCCGGGTTCACCCACACGGAGTTCCACGAACGGGCCTCGATCGACATGTCGAAGGCGCCGAGGTGGGTGTGGCTGGAGGCCGACCGCGTGGTGCACGAGTGCCTCA
Source organism: Allokutzneria sp. A3M-2-11 16 (assembly GCF_024213555.1). Lineage (GTDB taxonomy): Bacteria > Actinomycetota > Actinomycetes > Mycobacteriales > Pseudonocardiaceae > Allokutzneria. Next base: position 1,660,531 of record NZ_JANAVO010000001.1, read on the forward strand.
GCGATCTCCGCCGTGGCCGGGTGATCTCCGTGCCGGGCGCGCACTACAAGGCCGCCATCGGGGTCGGCCGGTTGCTGCCGCGGTCCCTCGTGCGGATGGTGATGAACCGGGCGGGCGTCAGCCGACTGAAGCGGTGAATGGCTCACCGATTTCCTGCTTCGGCGGTGTGCTCCTCGCCGAAACGTCCTAGGGTGCGCATGATCGGCGTGATGCGGAGGGGCGGCGGTGGACTACACGGGAGAGATTCGCCGGCAGCCCATCGGCTACTGGATCAAGCGCACCGGCGAGGTGCTGAACAGCACGATCGACAAGCGGCTGCGCGACGCCGGGGTGAGCAGGCAGCACTGGCTGGTGCTGTGCCTGGTCCGCGAGGCTCCCGCGGGGGCGACCAGGGACCAGTTGCACGCCTCGCTGCGCAGCCTCTCCGACCCGGTGCTCGACGAGATCATCGGCGATCTGTGCGCGCGCGGCTGGCTGGCCCCCGAGGTGGACCCGCGCTCCGGCGTGGTGCGGCAGACGCTGACCGAGCTGGGCCGCGCCGGGCAGCTCAAGCTGGCGCTGGTGATCAGCGGGGTGCGCAGGCAGTCGCTGGACGGCATCTCCGAGGACGACTACGAGTTCATGATCGAGTGCCTGAAGAAGATGATCAGCAATCTCGGCGTCGAGCCGGGCGAGGGGCCCAAGACCGGCAACCGCTCGAAGCCCGCGCGGACCTGACGTGCGAGGCTAACCGCTCGTGACCGTCGAAGTGGATCCCACCGCCAAAGCCGAACTCGCCAAGCTCGTCAGCGAGCTCGCCGTCGTGCACGGCAAGGTCGTGCTCTCCTCCGGTGCCGAGGCCGACTACTACGTCGACCTGCGCCGCGCCACGCTGCACCGCACCGCGGCCCCGCTGATCGGCAAGCTGCTCGGCCAGCTCACCGCGGACTGGGACTTCTCCGCAGTCGGCGGGCTGACCATGGGCGCCGACCCGGTCGCCTGCGCGATGCTGCACGCCGCCGAGCGCGACCTGGACGCGTTCGTGGTGCGCAAGGCGTCCAAGGCGCACGGCCTGCAGCGCCTCGTCGAAGGCCCGGACGTGACCGGGCGCCGCGTGCTCGCGGTGGAGGACACCTCGACCACCGGCGGCAGCGTGCTGACCGCCGTTGCGTCGCTGCGCGAGGTCGGCGCGGAGGTCATCGGCGTCGCGACCGTCGTTGACCGCGACACCGGGGCGCGGGAAGCGATCGAAGCCGAGGGGCTGCCGTACCGGTCGCTGCTCGGCCTCGCCGATCTCGGCCTGTAGCGCCGTGTCCGAACCTGGCCCCACCGAATGGGGCGTGGAGCCGGTGGGCGTCGGTCCGTGGGAGGGCCCGCCGCCCACCGGTGAGCACTGGGACCCCGAACTGCTGGCGGAGGGCGACCGCCGCAACGTTGTGGACGCATATCGCTACTGGAGGCGCGAGGCGGTCGTCGCGGACCTGGACACCCGCAGGCACCCCTTCCACGTGGCGATCGAGAACTTCCAGCACGACCACAACATCGGGACCGTGGTGCGCACGGCCAACGCGTTCGCGGCGAAGGCCGTGCACATCGTCGGCCGGAAGCGGTGGAACCGGCGCGGCGCGATGGTCACCGACCGGTACCAGCACGTGCTGCACCACCCCGACGTGCGCGGGCTCGTCGAGTTCGCTCGCGCCGAGGACCTGGCGCTGGTCGCGGTGGACAACACGCCCGGCTCGGTGCGGTTGGAGCGGGCGAAGCTGCCCGATCGCTGCGTGCTGCTGTTCGGCCAGGAAGGGCCCGGTCTCTCGGAGGAGGCCCGCGAGGCGGCGGAGCTGCTGGTGTCCATCGCGCAGTTCGGCTCGACGCGGTCGATCAACGCGGGTGTGGCGGCGGGCATCGTCATGCACGCGTGGGTCCGGGAGCACGCGGATCTCGACACGGCCTGGTGATATCGCGTGTCGCAACGTGAAGGACGCCCGCTTCCGGGGGTTCCAGGGGCGACCATGACGCCGTGACCGGCGACGGGGTGCCTGAACTGTGGGCCGCGCGGGCGGCGGTGGCGGAGGTCGCCATCGTGGGCAGACACCTGCGCCAGGTCTGGGGCACGCCCGGCACCCGGCTCGGCATGACCCGCTGGCCCCCGGAGACGGGGCACCGGCTGCACGCGCACTGGCACTACGGCTGGCAGGCGCAGTTGCTGGACTGCGCCGTGGACGCGGCCGAGCGCACGGACGACACGGCGCGCAAGGCGACCGTGGTGAAGCTCGTGCGCGGTATCCGGCTGCGCAACCCGCACGGGTGGGTGTCCGGGAGGCACGACGAGCTGGCGCTGATGGGGCTCGCGCTGCTGCGGGCGCGAAAGCTGACCGCGATGCCCAAGTCCACCGCGCTCGTGGCGATCGCGTCGAGGCTGCGCGCGGCGTGGACCGATCACGCGGGCGGCGGCCTGTGGTCCGAGCGCGGCGGGTCGGTGAAGGACGCGGCCACCAACGCTGCGTTCGCGATCCTCTTCACCGGGCTGGCCGAGGAACTCGGCGACCGCGCCGATCTCCAGCGGGCGCGGTCGGCGGTGGAGTGGCTGGCGGAGCGGTTGATCGATCCCGAAACGGGGCTGCTCGCGGAGTCCGTCGACACGACGGACGACGCCGTGTCGGAAGTCACATCCACTCACTCGCAGGGGTTGCTTGTCGGTGCGTGCGTCGCGCTCGCGGGAGCGACCGGGGAGGGCCGCTGGCGCGAGCTGGCCGAGCGGACGATCACCGCCGTCTCCGACCACCTGACGAACTCGGGAGTGCTGCGCGGCAACGGTGGTTCGGATTCCGGACTGCACGCGGGGATCTGTGCGCGCCACCTCGCGGGCGCGGCGATCGCACTCGACGGTGCGGCGGCGAAAACCGCTGCCAGCATCGTGTACCGCTCCGCCGAAGGCGCGTGGCGGAACCGGGCCGCGGTACCCGGCGGACCGCTGTTTGGTCCACAGTGGACAGTTCCGGCGGTCGGCCGCCTCGGCCCGTTGCCCGCACGCCTGGCCGAGCAGCTGGAGGGCATCGGCAGGGACTCGCGGTGGGAGTGCGACCTGTCGGTGCAGGTCTCCGGTTGGACCGCGGTGGAGGCTGCCGCGCGCCTCGCCAGGCACGGCGTGCCCGAGCGCGAGTTTCGCGCGGTGCGCCGGGGCATCTAGGGTTGCTCACCGTGCGCGTCCTCGTAATCGGCGCAGGTGCCCGCGAACACGCCCTGCTCCTCGCACTGTCCCGCGACCCGAGCGTGACCGCTCTGGCCTGCGCGCCCGGCAACGCCGGTACCGCCGCGCTGGCCGAGACCTACGGCGTCGACGCTGTCGACCCGTCGGCGGTCACCAGGCTGGCCAAGGAATGGCGAGCGGACCTGGTGGCCATCGGCCCGGAGGGCCCGCTGGTCGCGGGCGTGGGTGATGCCCTGCGCGATGCGGGTATCCCGTGCTTCGGCCCGACCAGGGCGGCCGCGCGGATCGAGGGGTCCAAGGCCTTCGCCAAGGACGTGATGACGGCCGCGGAGGTGCCGACCGCCCGGAGCGAGGTCGTCGACAACCCCGCACGGCTGGACTCCGCCCTCGGCCGGTTCGGCCCCACCTGGGTGGTGAAGGACGACGGTCTCGCCGCGGGCAAGGGCGTCGTGGTGACCGCCGACTTCGACGCGGCGCGGGCGCACGCCATGCGGCTGCTCGACGACGGCCACCCGGTCCTGCTTGAGTCCTTTTTGGACGGTCCTGAGGTGTCGCTGTTCTGCCTCGTGGACGGGACGACGGCGGTTCCGCTGCTGCCCGCGCAGGACTTCAAGCGCGTCGGCGACGGCGACCTGGGCCCGAACACCGGAGGCATGGGCGCGTACGCGCCGCTGCCGTGGGCGCCGGAGGGCCTGGTCGAGGAGATCATGGACCGCGTCGTGCGGCCGGTGGTCGCCGAACTGGCCCGTCGCGGCACCCCGTTCTCCGGCCTGCTCTACGCCGGGCTCGCGCTGACCAGCGAGGGCGTCCAGGTCGTGGAGTTCAACTGCCGCTTCGGTGATCCGGAGACCCAGGCGGTGCTGGCGCTGCTGCGCACCCCGCTGGCCGGACTGCTGCTCGCGGTGGCCAACGGGACGCTCGCCGAACAGCCCGCGCTGGACTGGGCGGAGGGCTCCGCGGTCACCGTGGTCGTCGCGGCGGAGGGCTACCCCGGTCGCCCGCGCACCGGCGACGTGATCACGGGCAGCGACCTCGACGGCGTGCTGCACGCGGGCACCCGCAGGCGCGACGACGGCGCGGTGATCTCCGCGGGCGGGCGCGTGCTGTCCGTGGTGGGCACCGGCGACGACCTGGACGCGGCCCGCGACGACGCCTACCGCAAGATCGCCAGGGTGCACCTGACCGGCTCGCACCACCGCACCGACATCGCGCTGCGCGCGGCCCAGGGCCAGGTGGCCGCACTCTGACACGCGCCCTACGGTTTCGTAGTGGCGCAGCAGCGGGAGAACGGCGGCGAGAGCACCTTCACCGTGCTCGTCGCGCTGGCGGTGAACTTCGGCATCGGCGTGATGAAGGCGTTCGCCGGGGTGGTGACGGGTTCGGCGGCGTTGCTGGCCGAGGCGGCGCACTCCGTCGCCGACACGTTCACCGAGGGCCTGCTGCTGACCGCCCTGCGCCGGTCGGGGCGGCCCGCCGACCGCAGGCACCCGTTCGGCTACGGCAAGGAGCGCTACTTCTGGTCGCTGCTCGCCGCGGTGTCGATCTTCGTCTCCGGCGCGCTGTTCGCGTTCATCGAGGGCTTCGAAACCCTGGCCGGGGAGAACACCGAGCAGACCTCCGCGTGGGTCGGATACCTGGTGCTGGGCTTGGCTTTCGCGATGGAACTGGTGTCGTGGACGCAGGCCGTGCGCCAGGTCCGCAGGGACGCCGCGGAGGACGAGCGGTCCTTCACCGAGTACCTGCGGGTCTCCGACGATCCGACCGTGAAGACGGTGTTCCTCGAGGACACCGCCGCCCTCATCGGCTTGGTCATCGCCTTCGCGGGCGTGGGGCTGCACGACCTCACCGGCTCCGCGATGTGGGACGGCGTCGCCTCGCTGCTGATCGGCGTGCTGCTCGTGGTCGTCGCGTACGTCCTGGGGCGCAGCAACAAGGCGCTGCTGATCGGCCGCCAGGCCGACGTGCGGCTCGTGCGCGAGGTCCACTCCAGACTGCTGGCCCAGCCGGAGGTGGAGGCCGTCGCCGACCTGCTCACCATGCTCACCGGCACCGACCAGGTGCTGCTGTGCGCCAGGGTGGACTTCGTCGATTCGCTGACCGCCGCCGAGCTGGAGCGGGCCTGCGTGCGCATCGACGCGGAGCTGCGCGCCGGGATCAGCGAGCTGGACGAGATCTTCCTGGAGCCGGTGCCTAGGACGGATCCGGAGCTGCGGGCGCGGGTGCTGGCTCGCTACGGCGATCTTGCCCGCCGCTTCGACAGGGATTGATCGCCACCAGCAGCGCGCCGACCAGGACCATGCCGATTCCCACCAGTGGCAAGGGTTCCAGCTCCACACCGGCGGAAGCGAGCACGTCCGGCTGAGCGCCCGGTCGCGGTGCGACCGTCTCGACCTGCGGCCGGTGCACGATCCCCTTGGTGTCGTAGGTGGCGCGAACGGGCTTGTGCTGCGGGTCCACCGCCGTCACCGTGACCGTGCCCGGTGGGCTGTAGTCCTCGACGACCGCGCCGCAGGTGTACCTGCGCTCCGCACCCGGCGGCAGCGGCTCGGCGAAACTGTTGCCGCACACCGCGTCCTCGTCGTCGTCGATCGAGACCTGGGTGAGCGGGACGTCGCCGGTGTTGCGGACGGTCACGGTGAACGTGGCCATCTCGCCGGGCGTGGTCGGACTGCCTTCCTTCACCACTTCGAGGCCCGGGATGACCGGTACTTCCGGTTCGCTGCGCGGAAACGGGACGAGCACGGCGCCCAGTCTGGCCCGGTCCCGATCACCCCGCCGGTCGGGGTCGGCTCACCTGCGCGTGTCCACCCGGTGGAAGTTCAGGTACGCCCGCGACTGCGTCGGCCCGCGCTGGCCCTGGTACCGCGAGCCCGTCGCGCCGGAGCCGTAGGGGTTCTCCGCCGGGCTGCTCAACCGGAACAGGCACAGCTGGCCGATCTTCATGCCGGGCCACAGGGTGATCGGCAGATTGGCCACATTGGACAGTTCCAGGGTGATGTGGCCGGTGAAGCCGGGATCGATGAACCCGGCGGTGGAGTGCGTCAGCAGACCGAGCCTGCCGAGCGAGGACTTGCCCTCCAGGCGACCGGCGAGGTCGTCGGGCAGCGTCACCAGCTCGAAGGTGGAGCCGAGCACGAACTCCCCCGGGTGCAGCACGAACGGCTCGGCCTCGTCGGCCTTCTCCACCAGCGAGGTCAGCTCGTCCTGCTGGAGCGCCGGGTCGATGTGGGTGTACTTCGTGTTGTCGAAGACCCGGAAGAAGCGGTCCAGTCGCACGTCGATGCTGGACGGCTGGATCATGTCGACGTCGAAGGGGTCGAGCCCGAGGCGGCCCGCCTCGACCTCCTTGCGCAGGTCCTGGTCGCTGAGAAGCACGGCGCCAGACTAGCCGCACCCTGCGCTCCCACCGGGGGGCCCGTCTGTGTATGCTCGTGATCGCGAATGCGGGTGTAGTTCAATGGTAGAACGACAGCTTCCCAAGCTGTAGACGCGGGTTCGATTCCCGTCACCCGCTCTTCATGACGAAGGCCCAGGTCAGAGCACCTGGGCCTTCGTCATTTCCGGGTCGGCGTCAGGTGCCGACGTGCTGGTTGATCCAGCTCAGGTAGGCGTTGTCGTCGACGTAGATGGACGGGTCGACCGCGCAGGTGGCGACGGTGCCGCCGAGCCTGCTCGTGCTGCCCGCCAGCTGCCAGCGCCCGGCCGCCTTGACGATCTGCGGGCCACCGGAGTCACCGAAGCAGGCGCCCTTGTTGCCGCCGGGGTTGTTGGTGCAGAGCTCCTTCGGCCCGTCGATGGAGAAGCACCTGGAGTCCGCGATCACGGAGGTGTCCAGCTGCTGCAGGGTGGTCGGGGCGTTGCCGCAGCCCCGGGTCGGGCACATCAGGCCCCAGCCCAGGAGCCTGGTGGCGGTGCCGACCGGCGGTGAGGTCGCGGCGATCGAGATCGGCGCGGCGGCGGCCGGCTTGGACAGGTGCACGAGTGCGATGTCGTTGCGGATGAAGAAGATCTGGCTGAACTCGGGGTGGATGACGAAGCGGTCGGGAAGGGCCACCTCACCACCGCTGGTGCGGTTGGTGGAGCCGATGCGGAACTGGAAGTCCGCCGGGTTCACGTTGGCGACGCAGTGGGCCGCGGTCAGCAGCCACTGCGGTCTGATCAGGGAGGCGCCGCAGCGGTGCGCGCCCCCGTTCCGGCTCTGCATCGAGGCCATGAAGCCGTAGGTCTCACTCGCGGGGCTGCCGCCGACGATCATCGGGGTGACCTCGTCGGCCGGCTCCTGTGCCGCTGCGGCGGGCAGCGCCGTCGCGACCAACGCGGCGACGGCGAGCAGGGTGCCCACCACTGAACGTGCCCTCATTCGTGTTCCCCTTCCGGAAGGGCCCGACGAAAGTAGCCAATACTTTCGACGGGCGACTGAACGCGCTATCTCGATACGACGTTCACCGTCTTTTCAGGCACAGCCAAAAGCTTTACGTTCCGGACTAGACGTCCCCTGCGTCCTGAATATCCCTGCGTTTAAAGGACACGTCAATGAGAAGACTTGTTTTGGCAGCTCTGCCTGTCCTGGTCGCCTCGATGCTCGGCTTTTCCGACGCCCCGGCCGCCGACGCGACGCCGGTGCTGCACGCCCAGGTGGCAGCGGGCGAGCAGCCCCCGGTCGAGCTCGACACCGACTCCGGGGTGCGGCTCTCGCCCGACGCCCCCATCGCCTGGAGCATGACCGCCAGCTGCAACCCCTGGGCGAGCGTGATCCGCCAGGGCGCCAACCACTGGGGCGGCGGCAGGCTGGTGGAGCGGGCCGGTGGCGTTCCGGTCCGGTGCCAGACCAGCTACATCACCAACTGCGGGGTCCCGCGCGCGGTCGGCTGCAACTACGGCGGCCGGTCCATCGCCCTCATGCCCAACGGCACCAGGAGCCCGGGCGTGCTCGCCGCGCACGAGTTCGGCCACTTCTGGTACGGCCACAGCCAGGGCTGCGCGAGTTGGAACAACGTCATGGGCACCCCGATGTGCAATTGATCTCGGCGCACCGGAAACCCGTTCCCAGGATAATGGGATAATGACAACCAGTTAATCGAGACGGGCCCCGAGTGATCACTCGGGGCCCGTCTTCGGAAAAGGATCTAGTGCCGGGCGGGGGGTGCCGGGAAGAAGCCTGAGTGCTGCGCCCGCGGGGCGGTGCGGGGAGGCATGCGGGGCACCGGGCGGAGCCGCTCGGTCGGCATGACGCCGCTCCAGCGGACCTCCAGCAGGTCCAGGAACGCGTCCACCTCGCCGTTGTCGTAGCCGCCGTGGCCCGGCGCGGGCGAGTGGAAGCGGATGTGCTGCACGTCCTTGAGCGTGATGGCGTCCTCGCCCTGCAACGTCGCCTCGACTCGGTCGAGGAACTGGTCCACCTCGATCTCGTCGTAGCCGACCTCACCGGGGCGGGGGCGGTGGAAGGCGACCTTGCGGACGTCCTCCGCGGTCAGCATCGGCATCGGTTTCGGCTTGCTGCGCGGTGGCAGCTGCGTCAGGGAGAGCGCGAGGCGGTCCAGCAGCGCGTCGACGCCGTCCGCGTCGTAGCCGGGCTTGCCCCGGCGCGGCGGGGTGAAGCGGATGTCGGCGACCTGCTGCGGGGTGATGGAGTCCTTGCCGCGCATGGTCGCCTCGACGCGCGCGAGGAACGCGTCGACCTGCTTCTCGTCGTAGCCCCGGCCGCCGGGGACGGGTGGGCGGAACGCCTGATCGCGGACCTTGTCGCGGACCGGGGGCGCCTTGCGCTCGGTGATCTCGGTGGGGCGATCGGCCAGCTCGTCGTCGTCGAGCTGTTTGGCGAGGCGGGCGAGGAAGGCGTCCACCTCGTCCTCGTCGTAGGCGTCACCGCGGCGCTTGGCGGACTTGAAGCGGGCGGCGCGGATCTTCTCCGCGGTCAGCGAGTCGTCGCCGCGCAGGGTCGCCTCGATCCGGTCCAGGAAGGCGTCGACCTCTTCGTCGTCGTAGCCCGCCTTGCCGCGGCCCGGTTTCTTGAACACGACCTTGCCGATGTCCGCGGCGCGGATGCGGCTCGCGGCGGGCTTCTCCTGGGGTACGTCGTCGTCGGCCCGCCCCTTGAGCGTTGCCATCGCGCGGTCGAGGAAGTCGTCGACCTCGTCCTCGTCATAGCCGCGGCGGCGCCACCGCGCGGGCGGGAAGCGGACTTCGAGGATGTCCTTCGGAGTGAGCGTGTCCTTGCCCCGGAGGGTGGCCTCCACCCGATCGAGGAAGGCGTCGACCGCGTCATCGGAATAGCCCCGCTCACCGCGCGGCGGTTTCGCGAACGCCGCGGTACGGATCTCTTCCGGGGTGAGTGTCATGACTGCCGCCGCCTCATGCTCTGTCCTGCCCCGACTACCCGCCGTCAACACGTCGAGCCACACTTTGCCCAATCGGGCGATGCACATCAAGGCTTGTCAGGCGGCAAATGCTTGATGTGGGCGGTTTACCTGACAGCCGTCAGGTAGGCGGGTAAGCTACCTAACCAATGTCAGGTAACGCGGGATCCACCCCCAGGAAACGGCTCCGGCCGGACGACCGCCGCGCGCTCATCGTCAGCGCCGCGATGGAGGTCTTCGCCGTCAACGGCTACGACAGGGCGTCCATGCGCGCGGTCGCGAAGGCCGCGGGGATCAGCACGCCGGTGCTCTACGACCACTTCCCGTCGAAGGCCGGGCTCTACGCGCACCTCGTCGAGTCACAGGCGACCGCGTTCATCGAGCACTGGTCCGCGCAGGAACCGGCGGAGACACCGGAGCAGCTGGTCACCCGGTCCCTCGACGCGATCTTCGCGTGGATCGAGGGCAACGAGCACGCGTGGCGAATGATCTTCCTGGACTCGCCGGGCGACGCCGAGGTGGCTGAGGCGCACCGGCGCGGACAGGAACTGGCCACCCAGCGGCTGACCGAACTGTTCCACCGCATCCCCGAGCTGTCCCTCTCGGTGGACCTGGAGCGCGCGCGGGCCGACGAGGTGCTGGCCGAGTCCTCGAAGTGGGCGGTCAACGCCCTGGCGGCCTGGTGGTGGCGCAACCGCGACGTGAGCCGCGAGCAGATCGTGCTGCTCGCCCGCGACCTGTTGTGGCGGGGATTGGCGTCGACGACGAGGAGTGCACCGACATGACCATGGAAACCACCGAGACGTTCCGGCGCGCGACGGAGACCGGCGACGTCGAGCTGGCGATGTCCACGATGTCCGAGGACGTCGTGCTGCGGTCACCGCTGACCGACCGCGGCCGCTTCGCCGGGCGCGAGGACGTGCGCGCCGTTTTCGAGGCGGCGTTGAGCAGCATCGAGGACATCCGCTTCCACACCGACATCGGCGACGACCGCCAGCGCGCGTTGTTCTACCGCGGACGGGTCGGCCGCACCGCGATCGAGGAGTGCTCGCTGGTGCGGCTCGACGACCAGGCGCGCATCGTCGAGCTCACGATGTGGATGAGGCCGTTGCCCGGCATCACCGCCGTGATGGGCGCGCTCGGCCCCAAGATCGCGCGGAGCTTCGGGAAGCCGAAGCTGGCCGTGCTGCTGTCGGTCCTCACCAAGCCGTTGCAGGTGATGGTGGGCTCCGGCGACCGGCTGGCCGCCCGCGTGCTCAAGCGCTGATCAGCGCGAGCCCGCGTGCTGGAACTCGACGCAGGCCAGGATGTCGGCCGGGGTCAGCTCCGGGTGCCGCTGGATGATCTCCTGGTCGCTCAGGCCCTGGCAGACCAGCGCGACGATCGCGGACACCGAGATCGTCGTGCCCGTCACCACCGGAACGCCCTGGAGCACGTCGGGGTCCATTGAGATCTCCGAAAGAGCCACGGGCCCATCATCGACCATCGCCGCCGGTCAAGACAAACAGCCCCGGGCTTCGGGGCTGTTCGCCTCGACCGCGGATCAGGAGGTCCTGACCGTCGCGACCTCGTCGGTGGACAGCGAGTCGATCAGCTCGTCCCGCCTGGTGTCGCGTTCCGGGCGGAGCAGCCCGACCACCACGTAGAGGACCAGCGAGGTCAGCAGCGGGAAGGCGACCAGCGCCTCCTTGTCGACCGCGACCCCGTTCTGCTGGCTGATGTAGAGGAAGGCCCAGACCCCGAGCCCGCCGACCACCGAGGAGATCGCCGCGCTCGGCCCCATCCGGCGGAACCACGGGAGCAGGCCGAGCATCAGCGGCACCGCGATCGGCCCCATCGTCGCCGCGACCAGGTCCACCACGATCTTGAGCACCCAGCCCTGGCCGCCCGAGGTGACGGCGATCAGCATGCTCACCCCGATGAACAGGAACGTGGTGATCCGCGCCAGCCGCAGCTGTTTGTCCGCGGTCAGGTCCCGCACGCCCTTCCACAGGTGCGGCAGCATGTCCCTGGTGATCACCGCGGAGATCACGTTGGCGTCGGAGGACACCATCGCCATGGTGTGCGAGAAGAACCCCGCGAGCACCAGGCCGATCATCCCGGCGGGCAGCATGATCTTGCCGAGCTCGATGTAGGCGTCGTCGGCCGTGGCCAGGCCGGGCACGATCAGCGGGGCCGCCCACATCGGGAAGAACAGGATCAGCGGCCACACCAGCCACAGCGCGCTGGAGAGCAGCGCGGAGCGCTTGGCGGCGGCCCCGTCCGGCGCGGCCATGTAGCGCTGCGCCAGGTTCCACATGCCGCCGTTGTACTCCAGGGTCTTGATGATGAACAGCGCCATGAAGAACGTCGCGGTGTAGGGCTCGCGCAGCGGTTCGCTGTTGGCCGCGGGCAGCTGGCCCCAGATCTCCCACATGAACTGGATGCCGCCGAAGTGCGCGGCGACGGCGGCGAACATGACGATGCCCGCGGCGGCCTGGATGATGAACTGGCCGAAGTCGGTGAGCGCGTCGGCCCACAGGCCGCCCATCACCGAGTAGACCATCGTCACCACACCGACGATCACAATGCCCCAGGTGATCGGCACCCCGGCGAACCCGCGCAGCAGCACGGCGACCGCGGCCCACTTCGCCGCGATGTCCACGACCTTGAGCAGGGTGCCCGCCCAGGCCATCACCTGCTGGGTGGGCAGGTTGTAGCGGGTGGCCAGGTACTCCAGCGGCGAGGCGACGCCGTGCTTGGCGCGCAGGCGGTTCCACCGCGCGGAGAACAGGAAGGCACCGATCCCGATGCCGACGCCGATGGTCAGCGCCCACCACACGTAGACCGTGAGGCCGAGCCGGTACGCCTCGCTGGCGAAGGCCACGAACATGACGGCGCTGTAGCCGGACATGTGGTGCGAGATACCGGAGAGCCACCACGGCATTCGCCCGCCAGCGGTGAAGAAGTCCAGCACGTTCCTGATGCGCGTGCGGGACCACCAGCCGATGCCGACCATCACGAAGAAGTACCCGCCGACCACGATCCAGTCGAGGGTCCCCATGAGACCTCCCAGGGTTGTGCGCGAAGCCTGCGCACCGCGAGGGCACCGGGGGCCGTTCGGCGACGACGGGAGCTGGCGGACTCCCTTGCCCCTCGGCATCCGCACGGGATTGCTGAGTGGCTTACGTCATACGGCGGGGACGCTGGTTAACGGAATGGTCACGGGCGAACTGAGTCACACTCGTGACTGTTGTTCATGTATGTGAGTCACGGCGGCCTGGGCGAAGTCCCCGATGTGCTTCCGGAGCCGGTCTCGGCCGTCCTCGGTGTCGACGTCCTCGCCGAGCACGAGCCTGGCCATCTGCGGCACGACCACCGGCCACGAGCACATCGCCATGAACATGAACATGTACGGCGCGGCCTCCTCGGCGGTCTCCAGGCCGAGCGCGTCGGCCATCGCCTGGTTCTTGCGCACGTAGTGCTCGACCCGGCTGCGCCGGTTGGGACAGGAACCGCCGCCCTGCATGCCCTCCCAGACGAGCAGCCGCACCAGGTCGGGCTGCTGCCGGTGGAAGTCGTGCACGCGCCGCACGTACGCGCCGATGTCCCGGCCCGGCGCGCCGACGAACTCCATGACCTCGTCCAGCACCTCGTCCAGCACGGCGTCGAAGAGCTTGTCCTTGCTCCCGAAGTAGCCGTAGATGCGCTCCTTGCTCACCCCCGCGCGCTCGGCGATGCGGTCGACGCGCGCACCGGCAGCCCCGTGAGCTGCGAATTCAACCCGCGCGGCGGCGAGCAGGCTGGCCTTGGTGGCTTTCGGGTCCCTGGACATGCGCCAACGCTACCAACTGGTTGGTTGACTACCAACCGGTTGGTTGGTTAGCGTCCTCGCATGCATTCGCCCCCTGCGCTCGCCGAGCGGCGGACCTTCGCCCCGCTCGGCCGGACCGTCACCGCGTTAGGCGTGGCCGCCGTGCTCGTGGTGAGCCAGCTGTACGCGTCCATTCCCCTGTCCGCCTTGACCGCGGCCGATTTCGGTGTCGCGGAGTCCGCACTGGCGTGGTCGTCCACCGGCTTCGGCCTGGCCTACGCCCTCGGTTTCCTGTTCCTCGGCCCGCTGTCCGACCGCTTCGGCCCGGGGCGGGTGATGGTCGTCGGGCTCGCGGTGGCCGCGGTGACCACCGCCGCGGTCGCCATCGCGCCCGGGGTCAGCGCGCTCGTCGTGCTGCGCGCGATCCAGGGCTTCACCGCGGCGGCCTTCGCCCCGGCCGCGATGGCCTACGTCGCCGAGCAGATCGACCCGCGGCGCCGCGCGATCGCCTACACGATCTTGACGAGCGCGTTCGTCTCGTCCGCGGTGATCGGCCAGGTTGGCGCGCAGTTGCTCGGCGACCTGGCCGGCTGGCGCGCGGTGTTCGTGGTGAGCGGGATCGGCCTTTTCGCTTGCGCTGTATGGAAAAAGCTCGCGCTGCGAGCGGATCTGGTGGAGCGCCCTGCCGTGAGCGTGTCGCCGTGGCGCGTCATGCTCGAACTGCTGCGCAACCGACGGCTGGTGCTCCTGTTCGCCGCCGCGTCGACCTTGCTCGCGGGCTTCGTCGGGGCCTACTCCGGCATCCAGATCACCGGGCTCGCCGACCACGACGGTCTGCTGTGGCTGCGGGCCAGTGCTTTGCCCGCGATGGTGCTGACCGGTGTGGCCGCGCCCTTCGTGACCAGGCTCCCCGCGCCGCGCAGAGCCGTTGTGGCCCTTGGGTTTTCCGCCGTGGGCGCTGCCATCACGACCGTCTCCGGCGGCAGCCTGGTGCTGATCGGCGTCGGCATGTTCCTGTTCTCCGCCTGCGTGGTGGCCGCCGGTCCCGCCCTGGTCGAGTCGATCGGCGACAACGCGGGCCCGGCTCGCGCGACGGCCGTCTCCATCTACTCCTTCGTGCTGTTCATCGGCGCGAGCCTGGGCCCGCAGCTCGCGGTTGCCTTGCACAGCGCCGGTTTCGTGGTGATCGCGCTGGCCGTCACCGCCCTGCTCGCGCTCGGCACCGTGCTCGCCCGCCTCGCCCGCTAGCGGGTTCGCCTGTCTTCAAGTACCCCGCACCCCCGCTCACACGGTCTCAAACCGCCCCCAACCTCGGCGACGACGCGGGGTTGGGTGCGGTTGAAGACGTTCTCGGTGGTGGTTCGGGGTACTTGAAGACGCCCCAACCACCGTGCGGTTCAGGTTGGTGGATGGGTGGGGGTTTGGTGAGCGGGCGGCGGCACGAGGAGACGACGGCCCAGGCGGTGCAGCGCGGGTTGTTCGCCTCCTACCGCGCCGGACTGGTGGCGAACCTGGCCAATCCGAAAGCGGCCGTGCTCTATCTCGCACTGCTCCCCCAGTTCCTCCCGGTCGGCGGGGACGTCCTGAGCGGAACGGCGGTGCTGGCCGCGGCGCAGATGGCGCTCAGCGCGTCCTGGTACACGCTGGCCGTGGGCGCCGTGCGGCGGTTCCTCGCCCGGCCCGGCGGGGGTGTCCGGGTGGATCAGCTCAGCGGCCTGGTGCTGGTCGGTATGGGTGTACGCATGGTGACGCTCGGTCGAACCGCGGGCTGAGTTCACCCGCTTGTGACATCAGTTCCCTTGGCCACCGCTTGCTCCGAGTTACCCATGGGTAATATCCTGTTGTTACCGGCTAGTAGGGCGCGTCCCTCGGCCAGCAACCCGCGATGACCCGGGAGCAACGAGATGGGCCACTACAAGAGCAACCTGCGCGACCTCGAGTTCAACCTGTTCGAGGTGTTCAAGATCCAGCAGCGGCTGGGCAGCGGGCCGTTCGAACAGGCCGACGAGGACACTGCCCGCGGTGTGCTGACCGAGCTGAACACCCTGGCCACCGGGCCGCTGGCGGACTCCTTCGCCGACGCCGACCGCAACCCGCCGGTCTTCGACCCCAAGACGCACTCGGTGACGCTGCCCGAGAGCTTCAAGGCCTCCTACCAGATGCTCATGGACGGCGAGTGGTGGCGGCTCGGCGCGATCGACGAGCTCGGCGGCTTCGGCATCCCGGCCACCGTGCAGTGGGCCGCGGGCGAGCTGATCCTCGGCTCGAACCCGGCGCTGTTCATGTACATGGCCGGGGCCAGCTTCGCCTCCATCGCATACTCCAACGGCACGGACGAGCAGAAGCACTGGGCGCAGCTGATGCTCGACCGCGGCTGGGGCGCCACGATGGTGCTGACCGAGCCGGACGCGGGCTCCGACGTGGGCGCGGGCCGCACCAAGGCCGTGCAGCAGGCGGACGGCACCTGGCACCTGGACGGCGTGAAGCGCTTCATCACCTCCGGCGACCAGGACATGACCGAGAACATCATGCACCTGGTGCTGGCCCGCCCCGAGGGTCCCGGCATCGAGGCCAAGCCCGGCACCAAGGGCCTGAGCCTGTTCCTGGTGCCCAAGTTCCACTTCGACCCGAAGACCGGCGCGCTCGGTGAGCGCAACGGCGCCTTCGTCACCAACATCGAGCACAAGATGGGCATCAAGGTGTCCACCACCTGCGAGCTGACCTTCGGCCAGCACGGCGTGCCCGCCCAGGGCTGGCTGCTCGGCGAGGTGCACGACGGCATCGCGCAGATGTTCCAGGTGATCGAGCACGCGCGGATGATGGTCGGCACCAAGGCGATCGCCACGCTGTCCACCGGCTACCTGAACGCGCTGGAGTACGCCAAGGAGCGCGTGCAGGGCGCGGACCTGACGCAGATGCTGGACAAGGCCGCGCCCCGGGTCACCATCACCCACCACCCGGACGTGCGGCGCTCGCTGATGCTGCAGAAGTCCTACGCCGAGGGTCTGCGCGCGGTCTACCTCTACACCGCGTCCTTCCAGGACCAGATCCGCGCGGGCGAGAACGTGGAGCTGGCCAACCGGGTCAACGACCTGCTGCTGCCGATCGTCAAGGGCGTCGGTTCGGAGCGGGCCTACGAGATGCTGACGCACTCGCTGCAGACGCTCGGCGGCTCCGGATTCCTCCAGGACTACCCGATCGAGCAGTACATCCGCGACGCCAAGATCGACAGCCTGTACGAGGGCACCACGGCCATCCAGTCGCTGGACTTCTTCTTCCGCAAGATCGTCCGCGACAAGGGCCAGGCGCTGGGCTTCCTGGCCAACGAGATCCAGCAGTTCATCGCCAACGAGAACGGCAACGGCAGGCTCAAGGAAGAGCGCGCGCTGCTCAAGCAGGCCCTTGAGGACGCGCAGGGCATGCTCGGCACGCTGATCGGGTTCCTGACCTCCTCGCAGGAGGACCAGCGCAACCTGTACAAGGTCGGCCAGAACAGCGTCACCCTGCTGATGAGCATGGGTGACCTGCTGATCGGCTGGCTGCTGCTGAAGCAGGCCGACGTGGCGATCGCCGCGCTGGACTCCGGCCCGTCCGCGAAGGACCGCTCGTTCTACGAGGGCAAGGTCGCGGCCGCGGGCTTCTTCGCCAAGAACGTGCTGCCGGAGCTGTCCTCGCGGCGCAAGATCGTCGAGAGCACGGACAACTCGCTGATGGAGATGGACGAAGCGGCGTTCTGATCTCCCCACGATCCCGGTCGGGAAGAGAAGCGGCGGTGCCGGTGACGGCACCGCCGCTTTTTTGCTGCGCCAAATAACAGTTCGGATCAAAGCAAAAGCATTGGCCTGCCGCGAAACAGGAATTAGCCTGCACTCTTCGTCGTCATTGGGGCTCATTGGAGCGAATTATTTCCATGTCTACGTCATTTTCACGTTTCGCCGCGGCAGTGATCACCGGCGCCACCCTTCTCGCCCTCGGCGCGGTCGTTCCCGCGGCCCAGGCCGCCCCGGCAGGCCAGAAAGAATGCGCGAACAGCCACAAGCCCGACAGCAAGATCAAGGTGTCCAGGGCCGACGCCGTCGTGGTCAGGCCGAAACCGGTCAAGAGCGAGGCAGGTGCCCTCGACCAGTTCCACCGGGGTGAAACCGTCACCACCGTGAAGGGTCATTGGGACGGCAAGAGATGCGTCAGCATGGTCGAGAACGGCCAAAATCAGGACGTGTGCGGCACGGGCGATCCGACCCAGCGGTATTACGTGGTGTGGATCGGGCGCTACAAGCAGGTGGGTTACGTGCCCGCGGGTTGTTTCTGGTGACAGCCGTCGTTGGGTGATGCGAAAGGGCGGTACCCACGGGGTGCCGTCCTTTCGCCGTCTCAGGGCCTGCGGCAGCGGGCGTCGGCGAAGCAGTAGACCCCGAACGCCGCGAGCCCCAGAGCGACGGCGAGCAGGACGAAGACCCCGAAGGGCAGCGCGGCGAGCTCCCGCAGGGCCTGGTCCAACCCGCCCGCGCGGTTCGGATCGGCGGTGAAACCCGCCAACGCCAACAGGATTCCCACCACGGCGAAGGCGATCCCCTTGGCCGGGTAGCCGGTCATCCCGAGGCGCCGCGTCCAGGTCCGCGTGCCCGCGGGCAGCCTGGTCAGGTCGAGCTCTTCGAGGAAGGTCCGGCGCACGCCCTTGAGCACCGCGGCGACGCCGACACCGAACACCACGGCGGCGATCGCGGCGACGATCCACGGCCCGCCCGGCAGCGCGAGCAGTTCCGCGGTGAGCGTTTTCTGGCTCTGGTCACCGGATTCCTGGCCCGCGCCGATCAGGAAGTTCACCGCGATGACGGCGAGCACGATGCCCGCCACCCCGCGCGCGGCCGAGGTGCTCCGCTTGATCGTGCGCTTGCGCTGGTCGGAGATCCAGCGATGGCCGAAGAAGGCGCTCAGCAGCTGCCAGACCGCGAACGCCGCGAGTCCCGCGGCGAGCGCGATGAGCAGCGCGACGCCCAGCGGCTGCGCGGCGATCGTGGCCAGCGCGCCCTTCTGGTCCGCCTCGGCCGGGCTGTCGCCGAGCGCGACCTGGACTGCCAGCCAGGCCACCACGAGGTGCACCAGGCCGAAGCAGGCCATGCCCACCCGGCCACCGATCTCGACGGCTCGTTCCACCCAGAAGAGATGCACCTCGCGCCACAAGGTGAAACGGGCCGTTCGGAGCAAAACGAAGGGGCCTCCCGACTGGAAGGCCCCTCGTCGTGCTCCGGCTCAGCCGCCCGCGGGCGGCGGGGCGCAGACGACCTTGTGCTGCGGGTTGTAGCGGACCGTCCGCTCCTCACGGCGCACGGTGCCGGTCGTGAGGTCCCTGATGGTCCTGGTGTCCTTCACGCTGAAGCCGCCCGCGCCGCCGCTCGCCGTGCAGGGCTGGCCGTGCGGGATCTCCTTGACCTGCGGGGCGGTCTGGGCGAACGGCTCGCCGGTCTGACCGGTGACCTCGTAGGTCTTGGTGCCCCACATCTTCACGGTGATCGACGAGGGCGTCCAGACCGTTTGGATCAGGATGCCGGTCTTGCTGTCGTTCTTGAACTTCACGTCGATCACGCTGCTGCCGTTGGGGTTCTGGAAGACCGTGGCCTCCCGGCCCTTCGGGTAGCGCGAGATGTAGAAGCTGTGCTCCTTGTGCGCCACGTCCACCATGCCCGCGTGGTACGACGCGTTGTAGAGCGTGGTCGCCATCTGCGAGACACCGCCGCCGACCGCGCGGCTCAGCTCGCCCTTCTCGATGATCGCGGCCTCGACGTAGCCGGTCGCCGCGGTGCGCGGACCGGTGCGGCCGTTCATGCTGAAGGTCTCGCCCGGCTTCACGATCGCGCCGTTGATCTGCTCGGCCGCCCGCCTGATGTTGCGGCCGGAGTCCGCGGCGAAGCCCTTGGTGTCGAACTCCGCGACGAGCTGCTTGATGCCGAGCGCGTTGGCCTGCTCGGTGGTCAGCTTCGCGGGCAACTGCGAGTAGGTGGCCTTGATCTGCCGGTCCTGCGGCTTGCGCAGCACCTCCAGCGCGCCCGCGAGGGTCTTCTCCCAGTCGACGCCCCGGCCGTCGGTCGACGGCTTGACCACCGGCTTGCCGCCCTCGATGACGATCTCGGCGTCCTTGCCGGGCTTGTCGGTCGACGCCAGCTGCGGCCGGGCGACCTCGGCGATCTTCGGCACGTCCAGCGAGGCGGTCAGGCCGCCCTTGCCGTCGGACTCGAAGCGCATCGCGTTGCCGATCGCGACCGGCTGCACGATGGCGTTGCCGCCCTCGCCGAGCACGGTCAGCGGGCCGGACACCGCGGGCTTGGCGATCTCTTCGAGCGCCTTGCGCACGCCCTCCGGGGTGGACGTGACGGGCTCGGCGATCGCGGGCAGCTGCACCCGGCGGCCGCTCGGCCAGTCCGACTTGAGCACCGGGACCGCGCCAGCGGCGTCGAGCTTCTGGCCGGGCTTCGGGTCGATCGGCTTGGGCTTGCCGTCGGTGAACTCGATCGTGCCCTCGGCGGGCAGGCGGTCGGTCACCTCGCGCAGGTGCTCCAGCGCGCCGGTGACCTTGCCCTCCTCCGCCGCGGTGACCACACCGAGCTCGGTGGTGGTGAAGAAGGACGCGATCCTGGTGAACGGGTTGTAGGACTGCTCGCCCGCCTGGTCCAGGGTGCCCTTCCAGTTCATCGTCAGCCCGGCCTCCTGCGGGGAGATCTCGGTGTCGACGTCACCGACCCGCAGCGCCACCGGCTTGCCCAGCCTCGGCTCGATCTGCTCGCGCAGCTTGCGCTCGGCCGAGGTCCGGTCCAGCCCGCCGACGTCCACGCCCGCCACGGTGATCCCGCGCGGCACGTTGCCCTGGGTGAGCAGGAGGTCGCCGACGTAGAGCACACCGAGCAGGCCCACCACGGAGGCCGCGGCGAGCAGGATCTTCCTGCCGCGCCCGGCGCGCTCGTCCCCGCCGTCGTCCTCCGGCAGCGGGTCGATCGCGTCGTCGACCGGTGGCGGCGTCGGGGGCGGAGGCGGCGTCGCCGGGGGCTTGGCGTTGAACACCGAGGTGGCCTTGGCCGGGGCCACGGTGGTGGTGGCGTCGATCTTGGGGATGCGCACGGTGTCCGAGGTGGGGTCGACCGGGCGGCCCGCGCCGAGCCCGCTCAGCGCCTCCGGGCGCACCGCCGTGGTCGCCTGGTCGATGCGGCTGGTGCTCTCGTCACCGACCGGGCGGACGAACGTGGTCGTCCGCTCTGGCTTCTGCGGGTCGCCGACCGGGCGCGCGAAGGTCGTGGCCTGCTCGGGGCGCGGGGTCTCGCCGGTCGAGCGCGAGAATGTCGTTGCCTGCTCAGGCTTCTGCGGATCGCCAACCGGCCGGGCGAACGTGGTCGGCTGCTCCGGGCGCGGGGTTTCACCGGTCGAACGGGTCGGCAGGTCGGGCTTCTGCGGGTCACCGACCGGGCGCGCGAACGTCGTGGCCTGCTCCGAACGCGGGGTCTCGCCCGTTGAACGCGAGAACGCCGTTGCCTGCTCGGGCTTCTGCGGATCACCGACCGGCCGGGCGAACGTCGTGGCCTGCTCGGGGCGCGGCGCGTCACCTGCGGAACGGGTCGGCAGGTCGGGCTTCTGCGGGTCACCGACCGGGCGCGCGAACGTGGTCGCCTGCTCCGGACGCGGCGCGTCACCGGTCGGACGGGTCGGCAGCTCGGGCTTCGGGTTCGGCTGCGTGTCGGCGACGGCGTAGGTGAACGGCGTTGGCTGCTCGGGCTTCTGGACCTCGCCAGCGGGGCGGGCCTCGTCATCCGAGCGCGCGGGCCCGGCCTCGGGCTTCGGTGCGGACGGGAGTTGTTGGAACACAACGGTTTCCGTCTGCTCCGCGACGTTCTGGAACAACGCGGCGCCGGAGACCGTCTCCTTCGAGGCGTCAGCGGGCTTCTGCTGCGCGGCCTCGGGCCGCGGCCGGTTGACCGGACCGCTGTCATGCCGCTGCGGCTGCTGCACCGGCGGCTGCTCGCGACGGACCGGACCGCTGTCGTGGCGCTGCTGCGGCTGCTCGCCCTGGAACTGGACGTTCCCCGGCTGCTGCTGGGACCACTGCTGACCCGGGTTCCGCGGCGGCTGCGGGGTCCTGGGCTGCGGACCGCTGTGGTGCACCGGCGGCTGACCGGGCGCGCCGAACGACGACGGCTGCTGCGGCTGCGGCGTGTTGTAGTGCACGCGAGGCATGCCGTCCGTCGGCGCGATGCTCTGCGGCATGCGCGGTTGCGGTCCGCTGCGGTGGACCTGAGGCGCGGGCACCTGGGGCTGCGGGGCCGGAGGTACGGGCGGCTGCGCGGCGGCCGGGGTCGCCGGGGTGTCCTTGGCGGGCTCGGGTGCCTCGGCCCCGAGCTTCGGCGCGGACATCCACTGGATGCGCTTGGTCGTCCGCTCGGCGCTCACGGGGCGCTGTTCCGGTCCCGCGGGGTCACCGCCAGCGGGTGTCGACGCAGCCGGTGATGAGTCGTGCTCCGGCTGCGGGTCGGGCCTCCCGTTGTCGTCCGACACCGCGTTCCCTCCTCCAAGTGCGCTCGGGATGCACGCGCCGGCCTAGCGGCCGACGAAGACTCCGAGAACACGAATCACAGATACAGACCCGTACCGTGCTCGGTCCGCTCGCTGGCGACCGCGTGCAGGTCGCGCTCGCGCATCACGAGGTATGCCTCGCCCTGTACTTCGACCTCGAACTGGTCCTCGTGGTTGAACAACACGCGGTCACCGACCTTGACGGTCCTGACGTGGTTGCCCACCCCGAACACCTCGCCCCACGACAAGCGCTTCGCGACCTGGGCGGTGGCCGGGATGACGATCCCGCCGCCGCTCCGCCGCTCTCCGGCCTCCCGCACGACTTTCACCATGACGCGATCGTGCAGAAGCTGGATTTCGAGCTTGGCATCGGGCACCAGCGGAGTTTACTTGGCGCGCTGGGGCGAGCTACCACGGATACCGGTCACACACCAGACCTTCGTTGCGGTGTAACGCGCGAAGACCGCGCCGACGGGTGACGCGGATCACTCCGACTGCTCATCCATTCCGCCCATGACCAGCGGCAACCGCCGCAGTCCGCGCTGCTCCACCCGGACCGGGACACCCCAGTCCTGACGGGCCAGCCTGCACACCGGGTGCTCCGCGTCGACGTCGCAACTGGCCGCCTGGGCGACCACGTGCAGCACCCCGGACGGGATGCCGTCAGCGATCACCAGCCGCCTGCTCAGCCCGGTGTCCGCGCCCGCGCCCTCCAGGAGCAGCTCCGGCGGCGACGAGGTGATCTCCAGCCTGGTCGGCGGGCCGTAGCGCTCGTCGAGCTTCTCGCCGGGCGGCGGCGTGAACACGACGACGAGCTCGACCTCGCCGGGGGCGATGTCCGTGGGCGGCCTGCGAACCTGCTGGGCGGCTCCGGCCACCAGCCGTGCGCTGAGCCCGGGCGGCACCGGGCGTTCCAGGCGGTGCGCGGCGGAGGCGACCACGACGAGCTCACCGTCGACGACCACCGCGCCCGACGGTTCCGCGACGTCGGTGGCGAGCGTGGAGACCTCGTCCGCCACCGGGTCGTACCGGCGGACCGCCCCGTTGTAGGTGTCGCAGATCGCCACGCTGCCGTCCGGCAGGATCGCGAGGCCGAGCGGGTGTTGCAGCAGCGCCTGCTTCGCCGGACCGTCCCGGTGCCCGAAGTCGAACAGGCCCTCGCCGACCGCCGTGTGCACCGTGAAACCGTTGTCGCCCTTGGTGATCCACCGCAGCGCCGAGGTCTCCGAGTCGGCCAGCCACAGCCGGTCCGCTCCGGCGGCCAGGCCGGAGGTCTGCGCGAAGAACGCCTGCTCGACCGCTCCGTCGCGCAGCCCCTCGACGGTCGTTCCGGCAAACCGGGAAACGTTGCCCGACAAGGGATCGAACAGCCCGATCGTGTGATTTCCGGCCATGGCGACCACCACTCCGCCCGCCGGTGGCCACCACACCGCGTCCCACGGGCTGGTCAGGTCGACTTCCAGGCCGGGACCGTCGGTTTCCCCGTCACGCCACTGGTTTCCGGTACCGGCCACAGTGGACACCCGGCCGTCCGCGAGCCGTACTCCGCGCAGCAGGTGGTTCACCGTGTCCGCGACCACCACGTCGTAGCCCGCCCGCTCGGCGACCTCGGGCGGCAGCAGGGCGAGACCGTTGGGCTCGGAGAAGGTCGGCGCGTCCCCGTCCTCGCGCCCCCGCACGCCAGAACCGATGCGGCGCAACAGGTTCTCGCCAGTCTCGTCCAGCTCGGCGAGGCTGTGCCTACCGGAGTCGGCGACCAGGATGGAACCGCTCGGCGTGCGGATCGCCTTGGCGGGGAAGCGCAACGCGGTCTCCGGCGCGGGCGGCGGGACGTAAGGTCCGTCGCCCCGGTGCAGCGTGCCCTTGGCCTCGTGCTCGGCGATCACCTCGCGGATCACCCGGCGCAACGCCTCGGCGTGGCCCTCCCCCGCCGCCACGTGCACGACGTAGCCCTCCGGGTCGACCAGCACCAGCGTCGGCCAGGCCCGCACCGCGTACTGCTGCCAGGTGCCCAGCTCCGGGTCGTCGAGCACCGCGTGGTGCACCTCGTAGCGCTCGACCGCGGCCCGCAACGCCTCCGGGTCGGCCTCGTGGGTGAACTTCGGGGAGTGCACGCCGATGGTGACCAGGACGTCGGCGAACTCCTCCTCGATCGGCCGGAGCTCGTCGAGCACGTGCAGGCAGTTGATGCAGCAGAAGGTCCAGAAGTCCAGGAGGACGACCTTGCCGCGCAGATCGGCGAGCCTGACGTCCGCTCCGCCGGTGTTCAACCAGCCACGACCAGTGAGTTCGGGGGCGCGCACCCGGGCGCGGGGCTTCGCAGAGGTCACGTCGGGATTCAACATCGCGGGAGGGGGCTCTGTTCCTCGTCCCAAGATGCGGGCGCGAGCTAGTTGGCCCTACATGGGCCATTCCCGCCCCCGTTGTGGCCCTCATGCTCTCCTGACCGCGCGCGGGCCGAGCGTCTCGGCGCCGAGCGCGGTGACGCGATCGCGGAGGCCCCGGTCGGCCGTCACCACCACGCGGCGACGCGGAGCCGCCGCGCGGACGAGGTCCACGATCGCGTCGTCACCGGAGCCGGGGGCGGAGACCACGCGGACGCCCTCGACCCCGGCGACGTCCCGCGCGGCGCCCTCGACGACGAGCACCACGTCGAGCGGACCCTCCAGTTGCGGCAAACCGTTGTCGCACAACGAGACCAGAGAGTCCCGCAAGCGTTCGTTGGCGCCCCGGCGATCACGCCACCAACCATCGGGCACGGAGCCGACGACGTTGGCGGCGTCGACGATCAGCAGGGGCCGGGTGTCCACGGCCTCAGCCCGTCGGGGACTTCACCGGAGGCGGCACCACGGAAATCGACGTCGGCTCCGGAGCCCGCTCGGTACTGCCCACGAGCAACATGCTCACCGCGAGCAGCCCCAGCAACACGATGCCGGTGATCACGGCCGCCACGACGATCACCACGAGCTTCGTGGTCGACGACTTCTTGGCCGGGGGCACCGGGGAGAACGGGGGCGCGGCGGGCTGGTCCTCCAGGGCGGCGCGGACGATCTCCTCGGGTTCACCGAGGCGGTCGAGGACCTGGCGGCGGTCGGCCTCCGTGGTGACGTCGGGATCGTCCAGCGCCACGGCGAGGTGCTCTGCGACATCGGCGATCAGCTCGCGCCCGCGGTCGTGCGGCAGCACCTTCGCCGCTGCCTCCAGGCGGTCGAGATATCCGCTGATGAGTTGGTCTTCCACCTTCATCGTCCCTCCGAGGGGGCCAGAAATCCTTCGACGGCATCGCGGAACCGGGTCCACTCCGCCGTGAACTCCGCGAGCGAGTGGTGTCCGGCCTTGGTCAGCGAGTAGTAGCGCCGGGGCGGTCCCGACGCCGACTCCTGCCAGGTCGTCTCCACCAGGCCGTCGCGGCGCAGCCGGGACAGCAGCGGGTAGATCGTGCCCTCACTGGTGGTGAGGCCGCCGCTCGCGCCGAGCGTCTGCACGAGTTCCACGCCGTAGCGCGGGGAGTCCCGCAGCAGCGCCAGTACGCAGTACTCCAGAACGCCGCGACGCATCTGACTGACCGCCTTGAATGCTCCCGCAGCTACCATGCTTCACAAGGTACCTGTGATCGCAACGTACTGCCAGTCCGGAAACTTGGCAATGCGCGCGCATTGCCAAGTGCGCCGAAGCCTGGTTACGATGCATGCGCATTACAAAGACACGGGTGATCGCAGGGGTCTGGACCGAGGGGGTCGGACTCACCTGGGGGACGATTCACCCAACCCCTTGTCGGGGGGACCCACGTGGTCCCCCCGACAACGGTTTCGCAGGTCAGAGCCTGCGCACGAAGGCGATGCGATCCAGCCCGGGACCGTCGTAGTCCGGCTGCACCCACACCCCGTCGACCACCTTCTCGCCCTGCTCCACGAGGAAGCCCAAGGCGGTGTGGAAGGCCAGCGACGTGGTGTTCGCCGGGCTGGTGATGCTCTGCACCCTGCTCCGCCCGTGCTCCCGCGCGAGGTCGAAGAAGCACTGGTAGAGGCTGCGGGCGAGGCCCGAGCGGCGCAGCCCGGGGTCGATGCCGACGAAGTGGACGTACGCGGCGTCGGGGTCGGTCTGGGACAGGAAGCCGATGAGGAAGCCGACCAAGCGGTCCTCGGCGTCCTCGACCAACCAGCTCGTCGTGGTGAAGTGCTGGAAGTACAAGCGGGGCAACAACAACGCGCGCTGCTGCGCCCCCGCCTCACCACCCAATCCGCCCCACCACTCGTCGAGTACGGCGAGCAGCCGCAGATGGTCCTCGGGCCTCGGGTGCCGCAGGCGGAGCCCCTCACCGATCACAGGCCGCGCCACCCGTCCGCGTCCACACCGCCCGGCACGGCCGCGTTCGGGTCGTAGGGGGTCCTGGTGAAGATGAACGTGTTGAGGTCGAGGTGGCTCACCGAACCGTCGGCCCCGCGCACGATCCGCAGCTCCTCGCCCGCGTAGTAGCCGTCCAGCCCGATCCACGCGCCGTTCTCGTCGCGCCGGAACCGGGACGCCCGGCCCCTGCCGTTGAGCGGCGTCAGGTCGAGCAGTCCGCCCTGGCGCAGGCGCAGCGCGTACGCCGAAGGACCCCAGTACCACTGCCCGGTCAGCGCGAGCAGCTCACTGTCCACTTCGGACTGAGCGAGCGGCGTCCAGGTCGCGGGCAGACGCGGTTCGCGCTCGGCCATGATGTCGAAGTAGTCGGCCAGCAGGTTGTACCCGCCGCCCGCCGTGGTGTTGGCCAGGAACAGCACACCGGTGCCGTCCTTGGGGTCCACCCACACCGTCGCGAGGAACCCGGGCATCGAGCCGGTGTGCCCGGCGACGCGCCTTCCCTTGTGCCGCATCAGTTGCAGCCCGAGCCCGTGCCCGCCGCGCCATTCGTCGGCGTCGTCGACGATCGCGGGCTCGCGCATCTCCGCCACCGTGTCCGGGTGCAGCACCTCACCGGTGTCCCCGCCGAGGAACGCCGCCCAGCGCGCCAGGTCGGTCGCGGTCGACCACAGCTGCCCGGCCGGAGCCATAGCGCCGCCGTCGTGCGAGGGCTCCGGCAACAGCACGTCGGCCCACGGGTGCACCGCGTAGCCCTGCGCGTGCGGTGCCTGCGCCAGGAAGGTGGTGCGGCCCATGCCGAGCGGCCGCAGGATCTCCGCCTCCGCCGCCTCCATCCAGCTCATCCCCCTGTTGCGGGCGATGACCTCACCGAGCAGGCCGAAGCCCAGGTTGGAGTAGTGGAACCGGCGACCGGCGCGGTGCGGCATGGACTGCTTGCCCAGCAAGGAGATCAGCTCGTCGGCCGGAACGCCGGGGGTGCGCTCCCACCACTCCCCCGGCGATTCGGCGGTCAGTCCTGCGGTGTGCGAGAGCAGCTGCGCGATCGTGCTCGCACCCGCGGGCGTGCCCGGCACGAACCGGTCCAGCGGATCGTTGAGGTCGAGCCTGCCCTCGTCGCGCAGGCGCATGATCAGCGCGGCGACGAAGGTCTTGGTGATCGAACCGATCCGGTACTGGGTGTCCGCGGTCGGCTCGGCCCCGTCCACCCGCCCCCGCGCGCCGATCCACACCGGCGCTCCGTCGCGCACCACGGCGGCGACGATCGACGGGACGCGGTTCTCGCTCTGGTCCACGGCGAGGCGGCGCAGCAGCGCGCGCTGGGTACCGGCCAACAACTCGGGCATGCGGGTTCCTCCCTGAACGGCTTCGCCGGGAAGTCCACCACATGCGCGAGGAGCCGCCCAACCATCGGCTGAGCGGCTCGGTCGGCAGGACTACTCCGCGCACTCCTGACCGTTCTGGTAAAGCCCGATGAAGATCACTTTGTCGTCCCGGACGTCGATCGCATAACCCGCATTCGCATTCCCGGGAACGCGGACCCAGCGACCGTTCGGGTCATCGGACCATTCCGGATAAGCCGCGAGGAGTTCCTTGCGACTGGAACCGATGCCAATCCCCTGCACCGTCCGGACGCCCTGGTTGGCGAAAATCACGGAAACGCCCTTGGTCGGCGAGATCAGCACGTCGAGGTCCGTGGGCCGGTTGTGGAACCCGTACCAGGAACAGTTCTTGCTGAACCCGGCTCCCGGGTCTTCTCCCTGGTAGCCGTGGAGCATGCCGGTCTGGTAGGCATCCTCCTCGGACATTCCGAGCTTCAGGTCGCCCAACCCGTTCGGCCCGAGAACCTGACCGGCCGGAGCCGCGTGCGCGATCGAACCGACGAGAACCGAGCCGAATACGACTGCCGCAACGGCAAAGGTGCGCTTCATGTTTTCTCTCCCTCTCAGTGGAAGTCCCTCAACTTCCACATAAAGGAGGACGGTCAACGGGCACCCTGGTTGCGAGACAGATGGAAAAAGTTCGACAACCACTTCGGTCGCAGGCGGTGGAGTGGGCCCCGACCAGGGCGCCTTCCACAGCCGCGAGTGAACGCGGTCATCCGATCGGCCCAGGTTTCCGCCCGATCCCGCAGCGCCAGGACTTCCACTGCTCCACCGAGTCCGGCCGCCAGTCGGAGAGCCGCACCAGACCGGGCGGGACCAGCTCCAGACCGGTGAAGAACGCCGCGACCTCGGCCTCGGTCCGCACGACGATCGGGCTCGACGTGCGCTGGTAGACCTGCCGCACGGTCTCGAAGCCCGAGTTCTCCTCATCGGAGAAGTCGTCGTTGGTGCCGTGCGAGAGCACCAGGTGGCTGCCGGGGACGAGCCGGTCCAGGTAGCCCGCGACCACCGCCCAGGGGTCCTCGGCGTCGGGCACGAAGTGCAGCACCGCGACCATCAGCACGGCGAGCGGCTGGTCCAGGTCGAGCAGGGCGCGCACCTCCGGGTCCTCCAGCACCCGCAGCGGGTCACGCAGGTCCGCCCGCACCGAGGTCGCGTCCGGGTTGTCCGCCAGGATGCGCCTGCCGTGGCCGACCGCGATCGGGTCGATGTCGACGTAGACCACCCGCGTCCCGTAGCACTCGCCCTGGGCGATCTCGTGCACGTTGCCGACCGTCGGGATACCGGAGCCGAGGTCGAGGAACTGCCGGATTCCCTTGCCCACCAGGTACTTCACCGCGCGCCGGAGGAAGGACCGGTTCGCCCGGACGGCCAGCCGCACGCCGGGGAGCGCCTGCTCGGCGGCTGCCGCGGCCTCGCGGTCGACGGAGAAGTTGTGCGAACCCCCGAGGAAGTAGTCGTACATCCGCGCGGCGCTCGGCCGCGTCAGGTCGATGTCCTCGGGCACCCAGTCCATGGTCAGGAACGGACCTTCGGCAGCACGACGGTCTCCTCCGCGGCGGGCACCCGCGGGAGGACGGCGGTGATGTCAGCAAGGTCGTCGATCTCTTCGGCGCCGGAGCGCCTGCGCAGGAGCAGCTTGGCCGCCCACCACACCAGCACCGTGGCGACGATGCCGACGAGCCCGCCCATGATGATGTCCGACGGCCAGTGCACACCCACGTAGACCCGCGAGAACGCGACGAGCAGCGCGGGCAGCGCGAGCAGCCAGCCCCACAGCGCCGAGACGAAGATCCCGACGACGAGCGCGACGGTGATCGCGGCGGTCGCGTGGTTGCTGGGGAAGGACACCCCTGGCTCGTGCTGGACGAGCTGGTTGACGGTGCGCGTCTGGAACGGCCGCTCGTGGAAGGCCATCATCCGCAGCACCCGGTTCACCAGGAAGCCGAGCAGCAGGGCAGCGCCGACCTGACCGGCCATCCAGACGTTGGTGGTCCGCCCCTGCTTCCGCATGGCCAGCAGGGAGACGATCCCGGCCGCCGCGAAGAGCAGGTAGATCAACGGCCCGGCGGCGAAGAGCATCACGTCGTCGAGGACGGGGCTGCTGCCTGCCATGCCGTTGATCAGGTCAAATAGCACGTCCTGCATCGTGTTGCTACCCCCACTCGATGAACAGCCGACAACACACCACCGCCGATCATCCCAGTTCCCCAACGGGCGATGTCGAGCCCACCTTTTCAACAGCCGTTGATTTATCCGCCCCGTCCGCGCTAACGTGCACCCATGCACTAGTTGCAAGGACGCAAGCATTTGGAGAACGCCATGCGCCCCCAGGACAGCGACCGCCTCGCCGAGGAGATCGGCACCGTGCGCCGAGAGCTCCTGTCGGAGTTCGTGGTGTCGGTGGTCCGCGGCGTGGGGGACCTCCAACTCATCCAGGTCGCGACGCTCTACCTGCTCGACACGGGTCGCACGCCCACCGTCAAGGACCTCGCCGACCACATCGGCCGTTCCGTCTCGGCGACGAGCCGGATGGTCGAGCAGCTGGTGGCGAAGGGACTCGCGGGCAGGCGGGAGGACTCGGAGGACCGGAGGGCGAAGCGGGTGCACCTCACCGACGAGGGGCGGGAGTTCCTGCGTGGCTTCGAACGCACCAGGGCAGAGGCGCAGCTGGGGCTGATGACGTACCTGTCAGAAGAGGACCAGCAGATCGTCGCGCGATCGACGACGCTGCTGGCCGAGGCCGCGAGGAGACATCGCGATGGGCAAGCAGCGGGGGAAGAACCGGCGTGACGTGGTGCTCGACCTGGCCGCGCTCGACGGCGGCATGGGCGAGCTGGTCGGCGGCAAGGCCGCCAACCTGGGTGAGCTGATCAACGCGGGCATTCCGGTGCCACCGGGTTTCTGCGTCACCACGGACGCCTACCGGCGGATGGTCGAGGTCACCGGCCCCGTCTTCGCACAGGAGCCGGCCACAGCGCGCGAGATGCTGTGCGGCGCAACGATTCCAGCCGATCTGGCCGAGGAGATCAGCACCGCCTACCGTGCGCTCGGCGATGACGTGCCGGTGGCCGTGCGCTCGTCGGCGACCGCCGAGGACCTGCCGAACGCGAGCTTCGCCGGACAGCAGGACACCTACCTCAACGTGGTGGGCGTCGACGCCGTGCTGGACGCGGTGCGCAGGTGCTGGGCGTCGCTGTGGACCGACCGCGCGGTGAGTTACCGCGACACCAACGAAATCGACCAGAGCACCGTGCACCTCGCGGTCGTCGTGCAGCGCATGATCGACGCCGACGTGGCGGGCGTGATGTTCACGGCGAACCCGGTGACGGGCACGCGGACGGAGTTCGTGATCGACGCCAGCCCCGGACTCGGCGAGGCGGTGGTCTCCGGCTCGGTGAACCCGGACCACTTCGTGGTTGCGGCGGACGGCCGCGTGCTCGACCGCACGATCGGCGACAAGCACATGGCGATCAGGTCGAAGGTGGGCGGCGGGACGGAGCACGTCGAACTGTCCACAGAGGACTACTGCTTGACCGATGACCAGCTGAAGCGCCTGGTGGATCTGGGAAAGCGCGCACAGGACCACTACGGAGCACCGCAGGACACCGAATGGGCCCTGGACTCCGAGGGCGAGCTGTGGCTCACCCAGTCCCGCCCGATCACCACGTTGTACCCGATCCCCGAGTCCACTAGGGACGGTCTGCGGGCGTACTTCTCCGCCAACGTGGCACAGGGCGTGTTCGGCCCGTTCACGCCCGCGGGGCTGGCGGGGATGCGGCTGGTCGCGGGAGCGGGAGCGAAGCGCTTCGGCGTCCCCATCGAGGATCCGCTGGACGGGCCGCCGGTGTTCACCCAGAGCGGCGGGCGGATCTACATCGACATCACCACCCCGCTGCGCAATCCGGTCGGCAGGGCGTTCATCCCCCGCCTGTTCGGCATGATGGAGAGCCGGTCGGCGGAGATCTTCCAGCAGCTCACCGAGGACCCGCGGTTCGCGCTCACCACCGGCAAGCGCGGCCCGACGCTGCGCAAACTCATCAAGGGCGTGGTGCGCATCGGCGCGCCGCCCAGGGCCCTGCACGCGCTACTGCGGCCGGATGCCGTGCGCGCCAACGCTTTCCGGTACGCCGAGGAGATCGACAAGCTCACCAGGACGCTGCCCGGCCTCACCGCGGAGCAGCGGCTGGACTTCATCACGCAGATCTTCACCGACATCACGATCCCGCGGGTCGTGCGCGTCATGCCGGTCGTGCTCGGCACCTTCGCGCTGATCAGCGCGATGCCGAAGCTCATCGGCGACCCGGACTGCGTCGACGACGTGCGCGTGGTGCTGAAAGGCATGCCGCACAACGTCACCACGGAGATGGACCTGGAGCTGTGGCGGATCGCCAAGCACGGCTCGGACGGTGACCTCGACCGCTTCCTGGCCAAGTACGGCCACCGCGCGGTCGCCGAGATCGACCTGGGTGTTCCGCGCTGGTCGGAGGATCCGGCGCACGTGCGCGGCGTGATCGCCAACTACCGCCGGGTCGACGATCCGGAGTGGGCGGCCGACAAGCAGTTCGAGAAGGGCGTCGCCGAGGCCGAGGCGATGGTCGAGGAACTGGCCGGGCGGGCAGGTTGGCGCGGCAGGCTGGTGCGCGCCGCGCTGCGCCGCGTCCGGGCCCTTGCCGGAGTCCGCGAGTTGCCGAAGTTCTGCATCGTCCTGGCGTTCTCCCGCGCGCGCGAACAGCTCAAGCTCGTCGGCGCGGAGTTGGCCGCGTCCGGCGTGATCGAGCGTGCGGACGACGTGTTCTTCCTCGACTTCCACGAAGCGCGGGAAGCCTTGCGGGGCAAGGACTTCACCGAACTGGTCGCTGCCCGCAGGGCGGACTACGACCGCGAGCGGCGCAGGCGCCACGTGCCCAGGATGCTGCTCTCCGACGGCACCGAGCCGGAGGCGATCGGGGTGGCGGTGGACGGGGCGCTGCGCGGCACCGGTGCTTCCCCCGGCACGGTCACCGGAGTGGCCAGGGTGGTGCTCGATCCGGTCGGCGCCGAGCTGCACCCCGGGGAGATCCTGGTGGCGCCGTCGACCGATCCGGGCTGGACGCCGCTGTTCCTGACCGCGGGCGGGCTGGTGATGGAGATGGGCGGCCCCAACTCGCACGGCGCGGTGGTGGCGCGGGAGTACGGCATCCCCGCGGTGGTCGGCGTCGCCCGTGCCACGCAGGAGATCGTCACCGGTCAGACCATCACGGTGCACGGCTCCAGCGGCTCGGTCGAGGTCGCTTGACGGCTACCGTCAAGTACTTTACGGTCGCCGTCAAGGAGGCGCGTGATGGCCCTTGAGGTGACCGAGGCGGCACTGACGGAGCAGCTGGTCCGGCTGGTGACCGGCCACCTGCTCGACCCGCTGGAGATCCTGCTCGGCACGGACTGGACGCTGACCAAGCTGGAACGCAGGACCAGGACGCAGGCGGCGGTCTGGGCGAAGGACCTGCTCGGTCCCAACGACCGGGTGGCCGCCCAGACCGCGATGCGGCTGGTCGCGACGCTGTACCCGAGCGACGGCCCCTTCGACCCGCCCGCGGCTTGGTGGCAGGCCCCGCTCGGGCAGGTCGTCGCGCACCGCGTCGGTCACCCGACCACCGACGGCCTGTCCTACTCGACCGCCGGTGCGATGCTCGGTATCACCAAGCAGGCCGTGCACGACCTGGTCAACCGGGGCAAGCTGGTCCGGCACTCCGACGGCGGCGTGACCTCGGAGTCGGTCCGGCTGCGCCTGCACCAGCGAAACTCCCGCGAAGGCTAGGAGTGTCCACAGTGGACTTAGTGGATGTCGTTGTGCCAGGCCCGGTTCCGATCGCGGCGCGGGACTTCGGCGGCGGCGGGAGCCCGGTGGTGCTGTTGCACGGTCTCGGTGGGAGCAAGGAGAACTGGTCCGCCTTCGCCCCGATGATCGCCACTCGGCACCGCGTGGTCGCACCGGACCTCCGCGGCCACGGCGACTCCGGCGACGCGCCCTGGGACTGGGAGGGCGTGATCGGCGACATCACGCGAGTCGTGTCGCACTTCGCGCTCAAGACGCCTGCGGTGGTGGGCACGTCCCTCGGTGGCGGGTTGGCCGTGCTGTGGGGCGAGTCCCACCCGCGCTGTCCCGGCGTGGTCAACATCGACGGCGGGCACCGCCACATCGGCGATCCCTCGCAGTACTCCGACACCACGGGCCTCGACGAACTGAACGCGCTCTTCGACGCGCAGGCACAACAGGTCGAACGCCCCGGCCCGGAAATCCTGGGACCTCTGCGCCACGGCTTGACCGGCGTGGACCTGTTGTCCCGCTACGAGGAGCTGCGCTGCCCGTGCCTGGTCTTCTCCGCCACGCGCGGCATGCCCGGCATGGACGCCTTCGAGGCTATGGGGGTCGTCTACCGCGACGGCCTCAACCGCGAGCTCGCCAAGGTGGCGAACCCCCGCGTCGAGGTCGTCGAGTTCCCCGGCAGCCACGCGATGCTCTTCGAGAACCCCTCGGAGATCGCCGCGCGCGTGCTGGCCTTCTTGGGCTAGATCTTCCTGGCTTAGGGTCCTCCTGGCTTAGGTCTCTGCCCGCACGGCCAGTTCCTCCTCGATGAGGTCGAGGTAGTCGTCGACCTCCTCCTCGTCGAAGCCGCCGACGCCGAGCGACGTGCTGAACGCGACGTTGTGCACCTGTGTCGCCGTCACGTTGCCCCGGCCGTCCAGGGTGTTCGCCACCTCGGCGAGAAACCCGATGACCTCGACCTCGCTGTAGCCGCGCCGCCCGAGCCGCGCCTTCGAGAAGCGCTTGTCCCGCACGTCGTCCGCGGTGAGCCCCATCCCAGTCCTCCCAACGGGTTAACCCGCGGAAAGTATTGGCCCCCTCCCCCACTCCGGCCACTCGAAGCTCAGCGTTGTGCGCCCCACGCCCGGACGACCCGGCTGAATACGTCTTCCGATCACGTCAACGGAACGACCGGAATGCCCTCGACGAACGCGGCGTGGTTCGTGCACTGGGGCAGCACACCACTCCGCACGAGGAGCACGAGCCGACCGTCCGAGTAGTTGCCCTCATAGACGTCGACGCACGGAGCGCCCTTGATCCATCGAAAGGTGTGCCCGAATTCGTACCGCCACAGCACAGGGCTGGAGGCACGACGAAGACACGGCTTCGCGCAGCTCACATTCGCTTCCCACAGTGAATACAGAGCCAAATTCCATCAGAATCGGCACGAAAAATTTGTTCGCACGTCATGTTATCCCCGCTTAGCCCGACAAGCCCCTGTTCAGGACGGCTGATCTGCGGGCGGTAGCGACGCGACCGCCTACCGCAAGAACAGCGTCTGTGTGCCTCTCCGGTAACTGCCTGAACGCAACTGGTCGAACCGCATGAACGCACTTGTCTCACTTGGGTCCTACTTCGGACGAGCGACTTCACAAGAGACCCGTTCAACGCGACCATCGAACGCATGGGCGGGGAGAGCCGTGTGAACACAGCGCTGCGGCGCTTGTTGACCGAAGCCGGGCTCAGCAGTTCGGCTCTGGCGCGGGCCATCGTGAAAGCCGGTGCGGAGCAAGGAATTCATCTCGGCACGAGCACCACATCCGTCACAAGGATGCTCGACGGGTGCCACCCGCGAGCACCGGTTCCCAGGCTGGTCGCACATGTGCTTTCCCGGCGCTTGGGCTACCCCATCCGCGTCACAGACTGCGGCTGGCCGGACCTGTCCGACGAGGGTGCCGACACGTTCGACGGTTTCCGCTACTCCAGGTCGATCGATGGCACGATCGACACCGTGGCGGAGCTATCAGGGCGGGATATCAACCGACGGAACTTCCTCTTGGGCTCCGGATTCGCGGCCGCGGCGTTCTCCGAACCCGCCTTGCTGGCCATCTCTCTGCCAACGGACTCCGAACGAGCAGCAGGCAGCGGCGCACGGATCGGAGCGTCGGATGTCAGCGCGTTGCAGGAGACCGTTCGGCACTTCGAGCGCCAGGGACGTCGCTACGGCGGTGGAGCCACGCGCGAACAGGTCGTTCACCTGCTTCATCACAACGCGACGCGTGTGCTGCACGGGCGGTACTCCGACGAAGTCGCTCCGACGCTGTATTCCGCGGTGGCGCAAGCAACCTGGCTCGCCGGGCTCACGTCGGTCGACGCCGGGCGGCATGCGTTGGGACAGCGGTACTACTCGCAGGCGCTCAACTTGGCGATGCACGCGGATGATCGACCATACGCGGCGAACGTTCTGGCTGAGATGAGCCGAATGACGATAGACGTCGCCCAGGCCACCACGGATACCGACGAAGCCAAGCGGAGCGGTCAGCACGCGGCGGCACTCGCCAGATCAGCGTTGCAGGTGGCGGACAACCGGGCCACGCCAGCGGTCACGGCCTACCTGCACTCGATCGAGGCGCGGTGTTTCGCGTTCCTCGGTGACGCCGGAGCGACGATCACCGCGACCGAGAACGCGCGGCGGGCGTTTGACCGGAAGGGAACCGCGGAACCTGAGTGGCTCGGCTTCTACGGCGAACCCGATTTGCTTGCCGACGTGGGGCAATGCCTTCGCGACGCCGGGCGACCTCGGCAGGGGACCGCGATGCTGGAACAGGCGCTGCGCGCGTTGCCATCGGACCGGGTCACGGCAAAGGCGAAGACCCGGATCCACCTCGCCGCCGCGTACCTGGAACTCGAAGAGTACGAACACGCCGAGACAGTCACCACGGAGGCGTTGAACGCCTTGGGAACGCTGACGTCCGCGCGCGCCACGGAGCGGGTGAAAGGGCTGCACGTTCGCGTTCGACTGCGCGGAAAGAGAAAGTCCACTTTGGACGACAAGCTGCGGGAGTGGCAGCGGTCGTCATGATGTGGTGGGGCGACGGTGCCGCCCCACCACGTTCGATCAGTGCCAGCCGGTGCAGTGGTAGCGCCCGTTGACGTTGGAGCACGCGCGCCAGCTGTAGTCCTGGCGGTTGAGCCTCCCGGACCAGCCCTGCCCGGTCGCCAACGGGCCTTCCCAGGTCCTGCCGCCGTCCCGGGACCTGTCGATGTGGGTGTAGTAGTGCCCGTTGTCCCAGCCCGCCATCTCCCGCGTGTCACCGTAGAACAGGATCGAGATCTTGTGGCCGCCGCTGATGGTGTGCCTGCACATCCAGCCACCCGGGCCGTTGCCCTCGCACGCGTCGGCGGCCTGCGCGGCGGGTGCGGTGAGCACCATCCCGCCCGCGGCGGCCAGGGTGACGAGAGCGGCCGAAAGCTTCTTCTTGATCTGCATTGGTTTCCCCGAGCTGTGAGTGTCCTTTGTGGAGATAGACGGACAAGGTAGGAGCCCGGTTCCACCGCTTGCTAAACGCTCGCTAAACGGCACTGGCCCCGCAGATCTATCCGAGAACTTCTCGCGATGGACGGGCGAGGAACTCGGTGAGGAAGTTCGGCGTCACGGCTTCGGCGAAGTCCACCGCGTCGGACTCTGCGAGGTCCCGGATGCGGTAGCCCTGCTCGCCCGCGGCGACGGCCGCGGTCGCGGTGACCAGGCCCGCGCGACGGGAGAACGGGTTGCTGCTGAAGGACCACGAGAGAACCCCTTCCCGCTCGAGCAGAACGGTGTCCCGGCTGAACACGCCGGACCGGATCACGAGGTGCGAACCGGAAATCCCGTGCCCCAGGTTGCGATAGGCGTCCCGCCCCATCCACACAGCGACAGGCGCGGTCACCAGGAAGAAGATCCACGCCACGTGCAGAAGCACCGTGGTCAGCAGGAAACCCAACAGCAGCAACACAAAAGTGATCGGCAGCGTCACGAAGACGAAGCCGCGCACGACGCGACGACGCTGGGCGACTTCGGGGTGCTTGCGCAGCGAGGGATCGGTGCCTTGAGGCAGCCCCAGCACTTCGAGCGCGACCCGGGCAGCTTCCGCTCGCGGCGACGGGGGCAGCACGGAACTGCGTCGGCGGGTCTCCTCCTGGTTGCCGAGTCCTCCTGCGACCGCGTCCACCAGAGCGCCGCCGCCCGCACGCAGCAGAAGCGGTTCGCGGAGCCGGGAACCGCGCAATCTGCGGCGCTCGATGGACACGGCACGCGTGGTGAGCAGCCCGCGCCGGACCTGCAGTGTCTCCGCGTCCGTCCACTCCAGACGGTAGGACCACCAGGTCTCCACGTAGACGGCGATCGCGCCGATCATCCCGAGCAACGTGAGTCCCAGCGCCAGCAACGGAATCGTGAGCCACAGGGCGCTGTGCCCGAACGCGGCGAACGCGTCCTGGACGATCCCGATTTCCCACCACTTGATGTCCAGGCCGTTCAGCGCCCGCGTGGCCGCACCGGCCACGATGAGCACGCCGCCGAAGACCCAGAAGGTCAATGGCGCGTAGCGGAGCCACTTCCAGTGCATCGTCGCGATGACCGGATCGTCGGCGTGCGTGCGGTCGGCACGCGCCAGGAGTTCCTCGCGGAGCCGGTGCGCGGTCGCTCGGGGCAGCGCGTCGAGCACGAGTTCCTTCCCGCCATCCGATGCCGCGGTGCCCGCACGAAGGACCACCAGGCCGAGGACGCGGTGCACCGGGCTCGCGGTGAGGTCGACGTTGCGGACGCGCTCCAAGACGATCGAGCGGCGACGACGGTGCAGCACGCCGGTGTTCAGCTCGAACGTGGACGCCGAGATCCGGTACCGCGTTGTGGTCAGCCGGAGCACGCCGTAGATGGTGATCACCAAGAACGCCAACGTGATCCCAGCCAGGGTCAGCCAGCCGCGAACGCCGACGGCACCACCGGTCGCGAGCAGCGTCAGCACGAACGAGGCCAACGGCGCGACGAGCCACGCGCAGTGCACCGCGATGGTGCGGCGGTCCAGTCGCTGCCAGGTCACGTGGCATCACCCGGAACGACCTCGGCGGCCTCACCGATGCGCCGGGCCAGCTCGTCGGCGTCGGCTGCCGCGAGCCCGGCGATCTTCACGTCGCCGTGGGTCGAAGCCGTCGTCACCACGACGGTGGCCAGGCCGAACGAGCGCTGGATCGGCCCCTGGGTGGTGTCGACGGTCTGCACTCGGGACAACGGCGTCACGCGGTGCTTCTGCCAGAACCACCCGGACGCGGCGTAGACGGCCTTCGAGCCCAGCTCCCACGCGTGCACGCGGTACCGCCACGGCGGCATGACCAGGGCGTACAGCAGCGCGGGCAGCACGAGCACCGCGACGAGCAGCGGGCCGAGCCACACCAGTGCCTTCGGGAAGAACAGCAGGGACAACACGAACATCGTCAACGCGACCAGCAGCATCGGCCCCGCGAGCGACACCCACGCCTGCGCGCTCCACCAGCGGCGGGCGCGCGGATCGACTCGGTTGACCGGCGGTCTCAGGTTCACGGCGGACTCCCCCTCGTTTCAAGTCGACCGTATTAAGTCAGCTGTAATAAGTCAAACGACTTGCTATAGGCTGACCCGGTGCCGAAGCAGGTGGACCACGAGGAGCGGCGCGCGGCGATCGTCAGCGCGCTCTGGAAGCTGGCCGGGGAGCGGGGCCTGGACCGGGTGAGCCTGCGGGACACCGCGCGCGCGGCCGGGATGTCGCTCGGGCAGCTCCAGCACTACTTCGCCACCCGCGAGGACATGCTGGTCTCCGCCATGGACTTCATCAGTGAGCGGGTCACCGAGCGGGTCACCGCCAGGGTCGCGGCGCTGGACGAGCGGACGCCGGAGGCGATCCTGCGGATGTGCGTCGCCGAGATGCTGCCGCTGGACGACCGCAAGCGGCAGGGCAGCCGGATCAACATCAGCTTCTACGTCGAGGCGCTGGACAACGAACGGCTGCTCGCGCACTCGCGCCAGGGCTCAACGAAACTGCTGGACTTCTTCGAGCACCAGCTGCGCGAGGCGCGGGACCGCCGCGAGATCCCGGCAGACCGGGACCCGCGGCGGGAGGGCATGCTCATCATGAGCGTGGTCGACGGCCTGACCAGCTACTACCACCTGGGCCTGCACACCGCCGAGGAAGCGTTGGCGATGGCGACGCACCACCTGGACACCCTGTTCGGCGCCGCACACGAAACGAAACGTTAGTCGGCGCCGATGCGGGGGAACGGGGCGAGCGAGAAGACGACCTCCAGCGGCACCTCGAAGTGCTCGGCGATCCGCAGCGCCAGGTGCAGGCTGGGGCTGTACTCGCCGCGCTCCAGGTAGCCGACCGTCTGGTAGTGCACGCCGAGCGCCTCGGCGAGCTGGCGGCGCGAGATGCCCCGTTCCGCGCGGAGCATCGCGATGCGGTTGTGGATCGTCTCCGACCCCGTGCCCTCACCCAATGGACTGCATCGCCTTCCTCTTCCTGGCCTCAACGGACGAGCCGGACTCGCGCCTGGCCATCCGGCGCAGCACGATCGGCGCGAGCAGGAGCCCGACCACCGCCCAGGCGCCGAGCACGCCGAAAGTCTCCAGGTGCCGCCAGGACTGGCCGACCTCCACCCCGGCCATCCCCTCGGGCAGCAGTGCCGAGCGGGTGCCCAGCCCGAGCCAGTAGACCGGGAAGACCTGGGCGAGGCCCTGCATCCACTCCGGCATCTGGGACAGCGGGTAGAAGATGCCGGACGAGCCCGCGACGGCCATCACCGGGAGCATCACCACGCCGACGCTGCGCGAGTTGCTGACCAGCGAACCGAGGATCGCGCCAACCGGCAGCGTCGCCAGCAGCCCGAGCGCGACCACCCAGACCAGGGTGAGTCCGGAGCCCGCTCCGCTGATCCCGACCCCGTCGAGCAGCACCGTGGCCGCGCCCAGCTGGACGGTCACGGAGATGACCGTCGTCCCGGAGATCAGCACGGTCTTGCCGACCAGGTAGCCGACCATGCCGTTGGGCGTGGACTTGGCCCGCAGCAGCGTTCCGTCCTCGCGCTCCACGGTCAGCAGCTGCGCCAGGTTGACCAGACCGGTGACCGCGATGCTCATGCCGACGATGCTGGGCAGCATCAACTCGCCGACCGAGAACGTGCCCGCGATCTTGGCGTCGCGGACGAAGAACAGGACCACCGTGAAGACCACGACGGGGAAGAAGTAGCCCAGCAGGTCCTGCGGGGTCGTCAGGCTCTGCCGGAGCTCGATGCCGCCCCTGCGCAGCCCGAGCCGCACGGCGTTCCAGGTCGGGTTCATCGCGCTCCCTCCACGAACTGACTGGCGGCGGCCACGACGCCACCGGATTCGGCTTCCCTGACCAGGGCCATGTAGGTGTCCTCCAGCGTGGCGCGGCGGACCTCCAGGTCGGCGACGTCGTCACCGTGCTGGGCGAAGAGGTCGCGGACGAAGGGCGTCGACTCCGTGGTGGAGTGCACGAAACGCTGCCCGCGGACGGTCCAGCGGACCTCGGCCGAGGTCGCCATCCGCGCGGCGAGCGCGTCGGCGGAGCCGTTGGCGATGATCTGCCCGCCCGCCAGGATCACGATGCGGTCGGCCAGTTTCTCGGCCTCGTCCAGGTCGTGCGTGGTGAGCAGGACGGTCGTCTCGTCATCGGCGATCCGGTGCACCAGGTCGTGGAACTCGCGTCGGGCGGCCGGGTCGAAACCGACCGTCGGCTCGTCGAGGAACAGCAGGTCCGGGCGCCCCACCATGCCGATCGCCACGTCCAGCCTGCGGCGCTGGCCACCGGAGAGCTTGGAGATCCGCGTGTTCGCCTGCGGACCGAGCCCCCACCGACTCGATCAGCTCTTCACCGCGCCACGGCGCCCGCTTCCGCTCCTCGGCGTACGGGAGGTAGTAGTCGCCCAGATGCGCGAGCAGCTCGCGGACGCGCCACTTCGCGTGGTCCCGCCAGGATTGGAGAACGACGCCGAGCCCGGCCCGCCACCGCTCGTCGCCGTGCGCCGGATCGACGCCCAGCACCGAGACCTCGCCGTCGGAGCGCATCCGGAAGCCTTCGAGGATCTCGATCGTGGTGGTCTTGCCCGCCCCGTTGGGCCCGAGCAGCGCCAGCACCTCGCCGCGCTGCGCCTGGAGGTCGATCCCGCGCAGCACGTCGTTCGTCCCGTACCTCATCCACAGGTCCCGGACCTCGATCACGGTTCCCCAACCCGTCATGAACCTCCCCCTTCTTGTCGAACTACTGCTAGCGAATGTAGCAAATGTACTACATCCGACGGCAAAATCGGGGCGGCCGTGTTCGGATGGGGCCATGCGAGTGGTCGTACTCGGCGGGACCGAGTTCATCGGCAGGCGCATCGTCGAGGAGCTGGTCGCTCGCGGCGACGACGTCCTCGTCGTGCACCGGGGCCGGACCGAGCCGCGGAACTGGGTCGCCTGCGAGCACCTGCACGCCGACCGGGCGGACTTCGGCACGGTCGCGGCGGACGTGCGCGCGTTCCGGCCGGACGCGGTGATCGACACCATCGCGCTGAGCCGGGGCGACGTGGACGCGGTGCTGCCGCACCTACCCGACGCGCAGCTCGTCGTGCTGTCCAGCATGGACGTGTACCGCGCGTTCGAGCTGTTCAAAGCCGGGGCGAGCGGGGAGCCGACGCCGCTGCGCGAGGAGAGCGCGCTGCGCGTCGGCCGCTTTCCCTACCGGGGCCAGGGCCTCGGCCTCGACGACTACGACAAGCTCGACGTCGAGCCCGCCTACCTGGAACGCGGCGGGGCGGTGCTCCGGCTGGCCGTGGTCTACGGGGAGCACGATCCGCAGCACCGGGAGGAGTTCGTCCTGCGGCGGGTCCGGGCGCAGCGCGAGCGGATCCCCATCGGGCCCGGCAACTGGCTGTGGACCCGCTGCTACGTCGGAGAGGTCGCCAGGGCCGTGCTCGCCGCACTCGGGAACGCCCGCGCGCAGGGCGAGATCTTCAACATCGGTGAGCAGCACACGCACGACTTCGGCACCTGGACCAGGCAGATCCTGGCCGCTGCCGGGCACGAGGCGGAACTCGTCGAGGTGCCCGGCGACCTGGTCCCCGCCGACCTGGTGTTCACCAAGGCGCACGCGCAGCACCTGCTCTTCGACAGCTCGAAGGCGCACGACCTGCTCGGGTGGCGACCCGCACCGGTGGAGTTCGGCATCGAGCGGTCGGTGCGCTGGCACCTGGAGAACCCGCCCGTCGAGCCCGGCGCCGACTTCGGCGAGGACGACCGGGCGCTGGCCTAGCGCCTGCGGATATGGGAAACCCCGCGGTGCTGCCAGGTCGGGGGTCCGACAGCATCGCGGGGTCATAGTGGTCATCGCTGGTGCGACCGACCTTGTTACACCCTACAGCCTATGTGATGCGGGTCACGTTTGGTGACCGGGTGAGACACGTGACGACGACAGATGAAACAGATGAAAGCGCCCCTGGGCGGCGGGAGGCCGCCCAGGGGCGCTGGTAACTCCGTTGGGCAGGACGGCGGGAGGGCCGCTCGAGCCGGCGGTCGAGGTCGCCGGCGAACGTCCGCCGTCCCCGGCCTCAGCGGAGGGTAGTCACCTGCTGGCTGGCAATGACCATGAGCTCGTGACGCAGGGCCGGGGTGGCCGCGCCGTCGATCGCGCGGTTCACGGCACGGCGAGTCCGGTTGTCGGCACGACGAGCACGCATCTTCGCGACGAGGTTCATC
Organism: Allokutzneria sp. A3M-2-11 16; assembly: GCF_024213555.1. Lineage (GTDB taxonomy): Bacteria > Actinomycetota > Actinomycetes > Mycobacteriales > Pseudonocardiaceae > Allokutzneria. Next base: position 1,703,703 of record NZ_JANAVO010000001.1, read on the forward strand.
TGAGTTCGCATCCCCTTGGAAGTCTGTGTCGGAGTGACAAGACAAGTATGCACCAGATACCCCGGTTGTGCACCCGATTGTCCGGTGAGATGCCTCACCAGCCGGACAAGTAACGGCGTGTTCCCGGTTACGGCCGGATGTTTGCCAGAGAAACGGGAAGCATCAGAGGTGCCGCCGGTAGCGCACGAAGCTCGGGCAGTCGGCCCGCCGCGCCATCTCGTCCAGCCACCAGCCGCGCGCGGCGAAGAAGGACCGCGCCCTGGCGTTGTGCTCCCAGACCCACAGGGTGAGGTAGCCGAAGGAGACCCGGAGCCTGCTCACCGCCGCGCGCAGCAGCTCCCCGCCGACGCCCCGGCGCCAGCTCGGCGGGGCAACGTAGAGCGAGTACAGCTCGCCGACCCCGGCCGGATCGGCGTCCGGGTCGTGGCTCGGGCCCGCCGCGGTGAACCCGACCAGCCTGCCGTCCAGCTCGGCGCACAGCAGGGCCTGGTCCGGCGAGTAGAGGAACCCCTCGATCACGTCCCGGCGCCGCGCGGCCTGTTCGGGGTCGACCAGCACCCGCTCGTCGACGTGGCCGCGGTAGTAGGAGGCGCGGGCCCTGGTGTGGATCTCCGAGAGGTCGTCGAGGTCAGCGAGATCGGCAGCCCGGATCCGCAGGTCTTCGCTCATGCAGTGGAGGACGCGCGAGCGGACTCCCGGTGGCCCGCAAGCGATTTCTCGCACAGTTGCGGTCAAACCCTCAAGTTCCCTCGTTGCGGATGCGGCCATTCGCGGGGAGTGTGGGTGGCGTGGCTGAAGTAGTGACCAAAGGGACCGGAGAAGTCGAACGCATCGCCGACCGCGCGCAGCTGTGGGTCTCCTACAGCGCGAACGGGGCCGATCGCACCGCTGCGGTGAACGAGCTGACCTCGCGGATCTCGCGGGTCGAGCCGTTGCTGGACCGCGAGGGCGTCGAGGTCCGTTCACGGCGGCTTTCGGTGCACACCAACTGGGAGAACGGGCATCGGGTCGGCTCCGGGGCGGAGCAGTACTACTCGGTGCGGGTCACCGACCGGGAACAGCTGGACGAGCTGCTCGGCGCGCTGATCGCGGCGGAGCCCGCGTGGCTCAACGGACCGGACTGGGAGTTGTCGGACCGGTCCGAGGCCGTCGCCGACGCCCAGCACCACGCGGTCGAGGACGCGCGGCGCCGGGCGCAGGGCTACGCGGCGGCGCTGGGCGTGCGGCTCGGCCCACTGCTGCGGATCACCGACGGGGACGAGTCGCACGGTGGCGGCGTCGAGCGGATGGCTTACGCGGCGACCGCGGCGTCCTACGCGCCGGACACGCGTGAGCTGAAGCTGGAACCGCAGCCGGTGACCGTCTCCGTCCGCTGCACCACCACCTGGGTGCTGCTGGAGTGATCAGCGTTCCAGGATCGCCGTGACGCCCTGACCGCCCGCTGCGCAGATGGAGATCAGACCGCGGCCGGACCCCTTCTCCGCCAGCAGTTTCGCCAGGGTGGCCACGATCCGCCCGCCGGTGGCGGCGAAGGGGTGGCCCGCGGCCAGCGAGGAGCCGTTGACGTTCAGCTTGGCCCGGTCGATCCGGCCGAGCGGGGCGTCGAGGCCGAGCTTCTCCTTGCAGTAGCCCGGGTCCTCCCACGCCTTGAGGGTGGACAGGACCTGCGACGCGAACGCCTCGTGGATCTCGTAGAAGTCGAAGTCGCCGAGGTCGAGCCCGGCCCGCGCGAGCATCCTGGGCACGGCGTAGGTCGGCGCCATCAGCAGGCCCTCGCCGCCGTGCACGAAGTCCACCGCCGCCGTCTCGCAGTGGGTGAAGTGCGCCAGCACCGGCAGCCGGTGCCGCTCGGCCCATTCCTCGCTGGCCAGCAGCACGGTGGAAGCTCCGTCGGAAAGCGGCGTGGAGTTTCCGGCCGTCATCGTCGCGGAATCGCGGAACTCCTTGGACTTCGTGCCGAACACCGGCTTCAGCTTGGCGAGTTTGTCCACTGTGGAGTCAGGGCGCAGGTTCTGGTCGCGGGTCAGGCCGAGGAACGGCGTCAGCAGGTCGTCGAAGAACCCGCACTCGTAGGCGACGGCCAGCTTGCGGTGGCTGGCAGCGGCCAGCTCGTCCTGCTCCTGCCGCTCGATCTCCCACTCCTTGGCGGTGATCGCCGCGTGCTCGCCCATGGACAGGCCGGTGCGCGGTTCACCGTTGCGCGGGAGGTCAGGGACGACGTGGCTCGGCCGCAGCTTCGGCAGCAGCTTCAGCCGGGCGCCGATGCCCTTGGCGGAGTTGAACTTCAGCAACAGCCTGCGCAGGTCCTCGTTCACCCCGATCGGCGCGTCGCTGGTGGTGTCGACCCCACCGGCGATCCCGGCGTCGATCTGGCCGAGCGCGATCTTGTTGGCGACCAGGATGACGGCCTCGAGGCCGGTGCCGCACGCCTGCTGGACGTCGTAGGCCGGGGTCTGCGGGGAGAGCCTGCTGCCGAGCACGCTCTCCCTGGTCAGGTTGAAGTCCCGGCTGTGCTTGAGCACGGCGCCCGCGACCACCTCGCCGAGCCGCTCGCCCTGCAACCCGAACCGCCCGACCAGACCGTCCAGCGCGGCGGTGAGCATGTCCTGGTTCGATGCGGATGCGTAGGGGCCGTTGGATCTCGCGAACGGGATCCGGTTTCCCCCGATGATCGCGACGCGGCGTGTGGTCTCGGCCATGTGCCCCTCCAGCGGTTACGGGGATACCCTTTCGAGCATAACCTACCGATGAGTAGTCTTACTGATGAGTAGGGAGCCTCACATGGCGGATCGGTACCAGCGGTTCAGCACCTCTCCGCTCGGGCGGACGCTCGTGCGCAAGCTCGGCCTGCCCAGTCCGGCGCCGCTGCGCAGACACCGCCCTGGTGACCCCGTTGTAGCAGGTCAGGTACTCATCGGCAGCGCGGAGGACGGCAGGCTGGCCAAGATCGCCACGGCCATTCTGACCGGGGCGGGCGCCGAGGTCGTCACCACCCCTCCGGAGGGCGAGGACCGCTTCGCCGCGATCGTCTTCGACGCCACCGGGATCACCGACAGCGCCAAGCTCCAGGACCTGCACCGGTTCTTCCAGCCGGTGATCCGGCGGCTGGGCCCGTGCGGCCGGGTGATCGTTCTCGGCACTCCGCCTTCGGACTGCTCCGACGCCAAGGAGGCGACCGCGCAGCGCGCTCTGGAGGGCTTCACCCGATCGCTGGGCAAGGAGGTCAAGCGCGGAGCGACCGCACAGCTCGTCTACGTCTCGCCCGGAGCGGAGGAGGGGATCGCCAGCACGCTGCGCTTCTTCGTCTCCGATCGCTCCGCGTTCGTCTCCGGGCAGGTCGTTCGCATCGGCGTCGCCGACGTGACCGAGCCGGAGGACTGGGAACGGCCGCTGGCCGGGAAGACCGCGCTGGTCACCGGCGCCTCCCGGGGAATCGGCGCGGCGATCGCGGAACTGCTCGCACGGGACGGCGCATCCGTTGTGTGCCTTGATGTTCCGGCACAGGGCGATGAGCTGGCCGAGGTCGCGAACCGGATCGGTGGCAGCACGCTCCAGCTCGACATCACCGCGCTCGACGCCCCCGCCCGGATCGCCGAGCACTTCGCGCAACGGCACGGCGGGGTCGACGTCGTGGTGCACAACGCGGGCATCCTGCGGGACAAGACGCTCGGCAAGATGGACGAGCAGCGGTGGGACTCCGTGATCGCGGTGAACCTGTCCGCGCAGGAGCGGATCAACGACGCGCTGCTGGACGGCGTGCTCCGCCCCGGCGGCCGGATCGTCGGCGTGTCCTCGATCGCCGGGATCGCGGGCAACTTCGGGCAGACGAACTACGCCACCTCCAAGGCCGGGGTGATCGGCATGGTGCAGTCGCTCGCGCCGGTGCTGGCCCGCACCGGGAGCACGATCAACGCCGTCGCGCCCGGCTTCATCGAGACGAAGATGACCGCGTCGATCCCCTTGTTCACCAGGGAGATGGGCCGCAGGCTGAGCAGCCTCGCGCAGGGCGGGCTGCCGGTCGACGTCGCGGAAACCATTGCCTGGTATGCGAATCCGGGCTCGGCCGGGGTCAACGGCAATGTGGTCCGGGTGTGCGGCCAGAGCCTGCTGGGGGCGTGATGAGCGTGGTCAGAACGGTTCGCGAACTGCACAGCACACCCAGTCTCGGATTGCTGTACCCCAAGGCCGCGCTGAGCTTCGGCGCGCGCGGCTCGGAGCTGCCCGGCGTGGAGTACGTGCGGCCGGACGTGGTGGTCGATCGCGCTGAACTGGTGGCGTACAACGAGGTCTGCGGTTTCGGCACCGGCGACGTGCTGCCCGCGACCTATCCGCACATCCTCGCTTTTCCTTTGGCAGTGCGGTTGATGACCGATCGCGGGTTCCCGTTCCGGCTGCCCGGCCTGGTGCACGTCGGCAATCGGATCACCCAGCACCGGCCGGTGTCGGCAGGGGAGGGCCTGCGGCTGCGTGTGTGGGCGGACTCCTTGCGGGACCACGAACGCGGGCGGCAGTTCGACATGAACGCCGAGGCGGCGGTGGGGGAGGAGGTCGTGTGGCAGGGCGTGAGCACCTACCTGCGGCGGACGTCCTCCTCGCCGGGCTCCGCGCAGGCCGAGCTGGAGGCGCTGGCCCCGCCCTCGGCGCTGTGGCGGGTCCCCGACGACGTCGGGCGGCGGTACGCGGCGGTGTCGGGCGACCACAACCCCATCCACCTCAGGCGGATCACCGCACGGCTTTTCGGCTTCCCCAGGGCGATCGCGCACGGGATGTGGACCAAGGCGCACTGCCTCGCGGCGTTCTCGGGCCGGTTGCCGGACGCGTTCACCGTTGACGTCCGCTTCAAACTCCCGGTGCTGCTGCCGTCCTCGGTGGAGTTCCGTTCGGCGCGGCGCGACTCCGGCTGGGAGTTCTCCGTTCGCTCCGCGCGCGGACCTCACCTGGCGGGTGTCATCGAGGCGTGATCCACATGAGTGGCGCGTCGTGCTGGCGTCATTCCGTGAGCACTGGTGTGGTGGAGTCATGGAGCTGCTCGAAGCACACGACCGCGCCATGGAGGAGTTCGACCGACGAGTGCACCTGGTGCGCGCCGACCAATGGCAACTGCCGACGCCGTGCACCGAGTGGACCGTGCGTGATCTGGTGAATCACCTTGTCGGAGAACAGTTGTGGGCTCCGTTGCTGCTGCGCGGAGCGACGGTCGAAGAGGTCGGCGACCGCTTCGACGGCGACCAGCTCGGCGACGACCCGGTCGGCACGTGGCAACGCGCGGCGCGCAACGCCCGCGACGCCTTCGAGCGCCCGGACGCGCTGGACGACGAGGTCGAGGTCAGCTTCGGCACCATCCCCGCGACGGACTACGGCTGGCAGATGACGATGGACCTCACCGTGCACGCGTGGGACCTGGCCAGGGCGATCGGCGACGACGACGCGCTCGACGCCGAGCTGGCCGAGGCGGTCTACACCGTGATGCGGCCCGAGGTGTCGAAGTGGCAGAGCTCCGGCATTTTCGCCCCGCCGATCACCGTCCCCGCCGACGCCGATCCGCAAACCCGCCTCATCGCCCTGGTAGGCCGCGACCCCCGCTCCTAACCCAGCCCCCGCTTTTCCCGTTTCGTACTCTTGCCGGGAAAGAGAGCGCTCCCAAATCCCGCTATGAGTACGAAACGGGATTGGTTTGGACCACGTCGGCTCAGGATGAGGGGGCGTGGACGGCCAGCATGGGGGAGAGTTTAGCTGGTGAGGGCCTTCTGCGCGCCTGGGTGGAGCTGCACCGGAGCGGTGGCGGTGGCCTTGTCGCGGAGGATGTCCTTGGCGGCCGGGTGCACCTTCTCCAGTTCGGCGCGCTTCTCGAAGAGCAGCTTGGTGATCGCGCAGGCGTTGGCGGCGGGGAAGTCCTCCCGCACCAGCAACAGGTTCGGGACCACGATGGTCGGGACGTCCTTGGCCAGCTTGTAGGTGGCCGCGGGGATGCTGCCCGCGTCGTAGACCGGGTTGATCTTCTTCAACGGCTCCAGCAGCGGCGTGATGTCCAGGAACCGCACGCGCTCGCGCAGCGACGTGGTCAGGTCGGTCAGCTGCGCGGTGGGCAGGCCGCCGGACCACACCAGCCCGTCGAGGGTGCCGTCCTTCATCCCGTCGATGGTCTTGTTCAGGTCCAGCCGCTGCGCCTGCACGTCCTTGGCCGGGTCGAGGCCCGCCGCCTGGAGCAGCCGGTTGGCGATCAGCTCGGTGCCGGACTTCGGCGAGCCGGTGGAGATCCGCTTGCCGCGCATGTCCGCGATCGAGTTGATGCCGGAGTCTGCGCGCACCACGACCTGCGTGTAGTTCGGGTAGATCCGGGACAGCGCCTGGATCTTCTGCGGTTTGCCCGCGAAGGAGTCCTTGCCCGCCACCGCGTCCGCCGCCGTGTCGGCGAGGGAGAACGCGATGTCGTAGTCACCGGCGACGAGCTGCTGCACGTTCTGCACCGAAGCCCCAGTCTCCGCCGCAGTCGCGCGGAGCTTGGTGTTGCCGCTGACCAGCTGCGCGAGGCCGCCGCCGACCACGTAGTACACGCCGCCCGCGTTGCCGGTGGCGATGGTCAGCCTGCCCTCCCCGGCCTCACAGCTCGCGCCGCTCGCGCCGCCCGCGTTGGTGTCGACGCGTTTGCCGCCGCATCCGGTCGCCACCAATGCCACCGCGACGAGCGCTGCCAGGGTCTTACGCATCGATCTCAACTCCCTTGCTTCGACGCCGAGTGATCAGGTGCACCACCACGGCCGCGGCCAGGACCGCGAGCCCGATGACGACCACCACCGGCTGGAGGTAGAGCAACATCAGCGCGGCGATCGCGCAGAGCACCCGCTCCGGCCACCCGGCCGGGCCGAGCAGCCACCCGCCGGTGGTCACCGACAGCGCGGCGACTCCCAGCGCGGACACGGCGAACACCCACACGGTGTCCAGGAAAGGCTTCTGCAGCAACAAAGCCGCGCCGTTGTCGGTCAGCACGAACGCGATGGGCACGAGGAACGCGGGCAGCGTGTACTTCCACGTCTGCCACATCGTGCGCATCACCGCGCCACCGGTGATCGCCGCGGCCGCCACCGCCGCGAGCGCGGTGGGCGGGGTCACCTCGGACAGAACCGCGTAGTAGAACAGGAACATCGCGCGCTCGGGCGCTTCGACGCCGAGCGTGGCCATGGCCGGGCCGAGCACCACCCACGCGATGATGAACGAGGCGGTCACCGGGACCGCGAGGCCGAGAACCCCGACCGCGACGGCCGAGAACAGCACGGTCAGCAGCAGCACCACCGTGGCGTCGGTGGCCAGCGCGCCCGCGAGGTCGACCAGCGCCGAGGACAGCACCTGGCCGAGTCCGGTCTTGGTGATCGTCGAGGTGATCACGCCCGCCGCCGCGCAGACCGCGACGACCGGCAGCGCGCCGCGAACGCCCCTGGAGAGCGCGATCGCGACCTCGCCCAACCAGTCCACAATGGACCCACCGGCGAGGAGCTTGCTCGCCAGCGCGAAGAGCGCGGCCAGCCCGGTCGCGTAGACCACCGCCGCGAACGGCGGGATGTCCAGGGCCAGGAACACCACGATGATCGCCAGCGAGGCGAAGTGGTAGCCGCCGCGCTTGAGCACCTGCCAGGGGCTCGGGGTGTCTATGTCGATCTCGCGGGCGCCGAAGCGCTTGGCGTCGGCCTGCACCGCGAGCACGATCCCGAGGTAGTAGAGCACCGTCGGCAGCAACGCCCACAGCAGCACTTCGAAGTAGGTGACCTGGAGGTACTCGGCGATGATGAACGCCGCGGCGCCGAGGGTCGGCGGGGACAGGATCGCGCCGATGCCCGAGGCCGCGAGCAGCCCGCCCGCCTGTTCCTTCGGGTAGCCGGCGCGCTGGAGGATCGGCCAGGTCACCGCGCCGAGGCTGACGGTGGTGGCGGTGCCAGAGCCGGAGACGGTGCCGAGCAGGAAACCGGAGAGCGCGGTGGTGCGGCCGGGCGCCGTCGCCGACTTCCGGAACGTGGCGAAGCTGATGTCCACGAAGAACTTGCCCGCGCCGGAGGTCTCCAGCATCGCGCCGTAGATGGTGAACAGCACGATGTAGGTGGCCGCCACGTCCAGCGGGGTGCCGTAGAAACCGCTGGCGTCGTTGTAGAGCGCGTTGATGATCTGGCTGAAGTCGATGCCCGCGTGCGCGATCGTCCAACCGGGCGGCAGGAATCCGCCGTAGTAGGCGTAGGCCAGGAAGGCGACGCAGACCAGCGGGAGGACGAGCCCGGTGGTGCGCCTGCACGCCTCCAGGACGAGCACCAGCAGTACGGCGCCGCACAGGATGTCCATTGTGGACAGAGAGCCCTGGCGGTCGAGGAACGCGTCGAACCCGCCCAGTACCGGGTAGAGCCCCACCAGCAACGCCACCGCGGCCAGCACCCAGTCGTATACCGGCGGATTGTCCCGCTCGCGTCGTTGCGAGCGGGACAACCCTGGACGGTAGACCAGGAAAACAAGGGGCAGCACCAGCGCCAGGAAAATGATCAGGTAGTACTGCCCGCCCTTGCTGAACGGGAAGAACACCTGTTTGAGCACGAGCAGCGCGACGGCGAACGCGGCGAGACCGACGCCGAACTCCCAGCGCCCGGTGAGACGGCGGGCGGGGCGTTCCTCGTCGTAGTCGGCAACCAGCTCATCGACCGTCGGACCGGCCAACGGCCACCTCCAGCGTGGTGCGGCTCACAGAGAGGACCATCCTGCGTTGTGGATGGCAATACTCCACGGCACATTTACCGCGTTGTTGCCAGCTCGTAGCCCTACGGTGGCACCACCGACGCCGCAGCGCGTTTGGCTCGACGAACACCACTACAGGGGAGGTCTCCCACGATGTCTCGCCGCTCGCGGACGTCCCGGATCGCCGGGCTCGCCGTCTCCGCAGTCGCCGTGCTCGGCGTGGTCGGGGTGCCCGCCTCCGCCGCACCCGACACCGCGCAGGAGCTCTCCGCGCACCGCGACGCCGGGCCCCTCGTGCTCGGCCACCGCGGCGCCTCCGGCTACCGCCCGGAGCACACGCTGGCCGCCTACGAGCTGGCCGCGCGGATGGGCGCCGACTACATCGAGCCGGACCTCGTCTCCACCAAGGACGGCGTGCTGGTCGCGCGGCACGAGAACGAGATCGGTGGCACCACCGACATCTCCACCCGCCCGGAGTTCGCCGACCGCAAGCGCACCAAGGTCATCGACGGGACCTCGCTCACCGGCTGGTTCACCGAGGACCTGACGCTGGCGGAGCTGAAGACGCTGCGGGCCAAGGAGCGCATCCCGCAGATCCGGCCGCGCAACACCCTCTACGACGGCCGCTACCAGGTGCCGACGTTCCAGGAGGTGCTCGACCTGCGCGCCCGGCTCTCCCGCGAGCTGCGCCGCGACATCGGCGTGTACCCGGAGACCAAGCACCCCACGTACTTCAACTCGATCAAGCTGCCGCTGGAGCCCGCGCTGGTCCGCACGCTCACCCGCAACGGGTTGAACACCCCGCGCGCCAAGGTCTTCGTGCAGTCCTTCGAGGTCGGCAACCTCAAGGCGCTCAAGCGCGAGCTTCGGGTGCCGCTGATCCAGCTGATCGACTCCTCCGGCGCCCCCGCCGACTTCGTCGCCTCCGGTGACCCGCGCACCTACGACGACCTGGTCAAGCCCGCCGGGCTGCGGGAGATCGCGGGCTACGCCGCGGGCATCGGCCCGGCCAAGGACCGCATCATCCCGCGCGACGCCAACGGTTTCCTGAAGCAGCCGACCACCCTGGTCAAGGACGCGCACGCGGTGAAGCTGAAGGTGCACCCGTTCACCTTCCGCAACGAGAACAGCTTCCTGCCCGCGGACTTCCGCAGCTCCACCGATCCGGCGCAGTACGGCCGCGCCTTCGACGAGTACGCGTTGTTCTTCAAGCAGGGCGTCGACGGCCTGTTCTCCGACAACCCGGACACCGCCGTGGCCGCGCGCGCCGAGTTCCTCAACCGCTAGCCGGGCCACGGGGGTGCTACCGACGGGGGCCAGCGGGGTGGGGGAGTTGCCGGCCGGGGCGGTCTTTGCACCTCGTACCACCGCCTCGCCCACTCCGCGGGATCGGCGCCGCACGCCTCCGCGAAGGCCATCACCACCGCGCGGGTCGGGAAGTGGTCTCCCCGCGCCGCCGCCGACAGGGTCCCCGCGGAGAAGTAGACCCGGTCGGCCATATCGCGGTAGGTGGGATTCCCCTTGCTGCTGCGGAGATTCCTGAGCTGGCCGGCCAATCTGCCCGCCGGTGACTCCGGATCGCTTATGGGGCGCTCCGGCCGCCCCGACTTCCTCGCAGACATCGAACCCCCCGGTCGACGCTTTCGTGCGGCTCGTTTTCGCGGCCCACAACGATTGTGCGGTCACCGAGCGTGCACGGACAGGGCCACCGGGGTTTGATTGACGGCGCACAGTTACGGCAAACGGACCAAGGGGCACCCCGCGCGCGGCGGAGTGCCCCTTGGTGCGGAACGGGATTACGTCAGCGGGTGGCGGACGATCGTCTGGTCCCGCCCGGGGCCGACGCCGATCGCGGACATCCGCGCGCCGGAGAGCTCCTCCAGGCGCAGCACGTACGCCTGCGCGTTGGCGGGCAGCTCCTCGAAGGTGCGGCAGTGGCTGATGTCCTCCCACCACCCCGGCAGCTCCTCGTAGACCGGCTTGGCGTGGTGCACGTCGGTCTGCGTCATCGGCATGTCGTCGTGGCGGACGCCGTCCACCTCGTAGCCGACGCACACCGGCACCCGGTCCAGGCCGGAGAGCACGTCCAGCTTGGTCAGGAAGTAGTCGGTGATGCCGTTGACGCGCGCGGCGTAGCGGGCGATCACGGCGTCGAACCAGCCGGTGCGGCGGGCGCGGCCGGTGGTGACGCCGACCTCGCCGCCCTTCTTGCGCAGCAGCTCGCCCCACTGGTCGTTGAGCTCGGTCGGGAACGGGCCGGAGCCGACGCGGGTGGTGTAGGCCTTGAGGATGCCGATCACCGTGGTGATCCGGTTCGGGCCGATGCCGGAGCCGACCGCGGCGCCGCCGGAGGTCGGGTTGGACGACGTGACGAACGGGTAGGTGCCGTGGTCGACGTCGAGCAGCGTGCCCTGCGAACCCTCCAGCAGCACGGTGTCGCCGCGCTCCAGCGCCTGGTTGAGCAGCAGCCGGGTGTCGGCGATGCGGTGCGAGAACCGGGACGCGTGCTCCAGCACGGTGTCCACGACCTGGTTCGCGTCGAGCGCGCGGCGGTTGTAGACCTTGACCAGCACCTGGTTCTTGAACTCCAGCGCGGCCTCGACCTTCTGCCGGAGGATCTTCTCGTCCAGCAGGTCCTGCACCCGGACGCCGACGCGGGCGATCTTGTCCTGGTAGCAGGGGCCGATGCCGCGGCCGGTGGTGCCGATCTTGGCCTTGCCGAGGTAGCGCTCGGTGACCTTATCGATGGCCACGTGGTACGGCATGATCAGGTGCGCGTCGGCGGAGAGCAGCAGGCGGGAGGTGTCCACCCCGCGCTCCTCCAGGCCGGACAGCTCCTCCAGGAGCACACCCGGGTCGACGACGACGCCGTTGCCGATCACGTTGGTGACACCGGGGGTGAGGATGCCCGAGGGGATCAGGTGCAGGGCGAAGTCCTGCCCGTCGGGAAGAACCACGGTGTGGCCGGCGTTGTTGCCGCCCTGGTAGCGAACGACCCACTGCACCTGCTCCCCGAGCAGGTCGGTGGCCTTGCCCTTGCCTTCGTCGCCCCACTGGGCGCCGATCAGGACGATGGCAGGCATGTGAATACTCCAAAGAGGTCCGGCTGAGCGACGAGGGCGGATGCCGGTAGTTGAGGGTAGACCAGGAGTCGACTGTGGACGCACTAGCGCTGTGCTGCGGAAACGCGGAGATCACCGAGGGTGAGGGGGTCGAGACGCACCGCATCGGCGAACGGCCGGGCAAGGCCGAGGTCGATCCGCTGCTGGAAACCCTCGGCGACCGGCGCTTGGTCGTCTGCGGGACCGACGCCGACCTTGCCGCGGTGGCATTGCGGCTGCTGCGCACCGAGCGACTCCCGGAGGTCGCTGTCGGTTACGTCACCTCTGACCGGAATTCCGGTGTGGCGGAACTGTGGGGGCTGCCGACCGATCCAGCGACCGCACTGCGCCGCGCCCTGCGCGGCGAGGTGGACAAGGTCCCGCTGGTGCGCGACGACGTCGGCGGGGTGCTGGTCGGCCGGGGACGGATCGGTCCGGTGCGCGGCGTGGCCTACTGCGACGACACCCAGGTGCTGCGCGGCCAGGCGAGCAGTTTCGAGGTCACCCCGCACCCCGGGCTCGGCCTGGAGGTCACCGTCGTCCGGCGTGGGCTGTTCGGCAGCCGCCGGGCCGTCACGACCGGCCGGGCCGTGCAGATCGGGTGCCTGCCGACCCTGGTCCGGAAGGACGGCGTGGCGCACGAACGCCAGCTCGACAAGTGGATCTGGTACCGGCACACCGAGGATCTACGGCTCATTCGAGGTCTCGATTGAGGGCCCCAGCTTTCCCGACCTTCGGAGGGAATTGCTGATCTGTTCGTACTGAGGTAACTCGAATGTGTTGCTTCCCTCACTCCAGCGGGTGATGGTCTAGTTGACCTTGCAACCAGGCCAACGACCTGCCGGAGGCCCGAGTGTCCGCCACCGCCCGTGTGCTCAAGACCCTGTTGCCCGCAACGCTGCTCGCCGGAGCCGTCTCGATCGGCGTGACCGGATCGGCGTCCGCCACCCCGCCGGGAATCCCCGACACCGGCACCGCGAAGTCCGAGCTCGCCGCGTTGCGCGTGGCCCCGGAGGGCCCGATGACCGGCTACTCCAGGGAGGAGTTCCCGCACTGGGGAACGGTTTCCGGCGAGTGCAACACCCGTGAGACCGTGCTCAAGCGCGACGGTACGAACGTGCAGACCAACGCCTCCTGCGCCGCCGTCTCCGGCAGCTGGTTCAGCCCGTACGACGGAAAGACCTACACCGCCGCGTCGGACGTCGACATCGACCACGTCATCCCGCTCGCCGCCGCCTGGCGGTCCGGGGCGAAGGCGTGGACCAAGGAGCGGCGCACGCAGTTCGCCAACGACCTGGCCAACCCGCAGCTGATCGCGGTGAAGGACTCGGTGAACCAGAACAAGGGCGACAAGACTCCCGACGCCTGGAAGCCGCCGGTCCAGGGCTACTGGTGCACCTACGCGAAGATGTGGACCCGGTCGAAGGCCAAGTGGGGCCTGACGATCACCCAGGCCGAGAAGTCCGCGCTGACGAGCATGCTCGGCGGCTGCTGACCTCGTCCGTCCTAAGAGGACGCACGAGCGTCCTCTTAGGACAGTTCAGCTGTTGATGGCCCGGCGCAGCGCGTCCTGCATCGCGAGCAGGCGCTCCGGAAGACGCGATGGCGCCTCGATCTCGTTGCCCTGGAAAAGGGTTCGCGTCACCTCGGCGTCGCGCGCGCGTTCGCACTCGAACTGCCGGATCGCGATGTCGAAGGTGACCAGACCGCGGAAGAGGTTGTGCACCACGGAGTTCAGCCGCTCCACCTCGTACTGCATCTCCGCGGCGATCCCGGCGAACGCGGGGCGCCCGCGCGCCTCGCCCAGGTCGGAGCGCAGCACCAACTGGTCCCGCAGCTCGACCAGCGTCTCCCAGACCCGCCGCTCCAGCGCGGCCAGCGCCGCGCGGTCGACGAAGTCCAGCTCGGCGATGCCGCTGCGCTGGATGCTGGTGAGCGGTTCGCACAGCGAGCGGGCGAGGTTGTTGTCGTCCGGGTACCCCTCGAAGTGCACCCAGGCGATGACGTCCTCCTCGTCGGCGACGCCGACCATGAGCTGCTCGACCTCGGCGTGCGCCCCACCGGAAACGCGAACGCGGATCGACCCCACGGCGAGGTACCCGCCGGCCAGCGCCACGATGAGGACCCCCAGCAACAGGGCGACCAGGAGCACGTTGCTGAAGTTCATGCCCAGCACCAGAAGCACGGTCACCGCGGGCAAGCCGAACCCCGCTCCGATCCTGCCGAAGTTGCCGAACACGGACTGGATTCGCTTGCGCTGGGCCAAACGGCGTACCGCGTTGAGGTCGGCGGCGGGGTTCCACATCCACCAACGGGGGAACCCGGTGAGCACGACGACGTGACCGGGACGCGCGGGAAGCCAGTTGTGCCGGGTCACACCAACCTCCCCCGTCGCGGGCCAAGCCGGTTCCGTCCTGCGCCGTGATACCACTCCCGGTACCGTCCGCGCATCCCCTTGAGACGACAAGGACATCCGGTATGAGCGAACTGACGTCGAAGTTCACCGCGCTGCCCGGCGGGGTCATGACCGACGAGGTCGGGGTGATCACCGGCGACCTGGAGCTGCGCACCCGCTACGACGGGGACGGCGCACTGACCTCGGAGGTCCGCTACGACGGCGCGCTGGAGTGGTACGGCCTCACCGGCGCGGACTGCAAGCTCTACGACGAGCGGGACCACGAGACCGTGCACACCGTGCTGCGCAACGTCCTGCACCGGGCGCCGATCGAGACCGGCTGACGAATCACTCCACAGTGGACGGTGGCTGGCGCTTCTGGCTGAGCGGGGGCAGCGCGGCGAGCGCGTCGTTGCGCTTGATCCCCGTCGCCAGCAGCAGGTCCACCGCGATCGAGCGGAGCTGGGCGAGCACGACGCGCGAGGAGAACCCGCCCTCACCGATGAGGGCCAGCGTCGCGCCGCGTGCCGCAACGTAGATCTCCTCCCTGGCCTTCACCGGTTCCCGCCCCTCGGCCAGATCGGCCTGCAGGGTGCGCACCGCGTCGGCGAGCCGGTCGAGCACGTCCGCGACCCCGCCCGGCATCGGCTCGTCGTCCCGCAGTGCCGCGAGCGCCCGCCGCACCAGCACCCTGGTGTTGCGCAGCGCGTGGTCCACGGCGGTCGCCGCCGTCTTGTACCGCTCAAGATCGCCGCGGCGGCGCCAGCGTATCGGTGCGATCTTGGCGATCTCCGCCCCGGCTGCCAGTCCGGTCCGCAGGTCCTCGACGGCCTTGTGGCTCTCCCTGGCCTTCGCGAGCACATCGGCGCACTTCGCGGCGTCGTGCCCGCGCACGGCGGCGGCGACTCCGCGCAGGGCCCGCTCCAGCTCGTCGAGCACCACCTTGCCCTGGCGGTGCGCCACGGTCAGGGGGTTCGCGGGCAGCAACCCCGCGACGAGGAGCCCGACGACCCCACCGATGAGCGCGTCCACCATGCGGTCGAGACCGCCGGTGTCCCCCGGCGGCAGGAGCGTGGCGACCAGCACCGCGGAGGACCCCGCCTGCAACGCGATCACCGCGCCGCTGTCCAGCAGCACGGCCGCGGACATGGCCAGCGCGACGACCAGGGTGATCTGCCACGGGCCCGAGCCGATCAGCGAGATCAGCAGGTCACCGACGCCGATGCCGACGCTGACGCCGACCACGAGTTCGCCGACGCGGCGCAGGCGCTGGCCCAGGGAGACCCCGAGGCAGATCACCGCGGCGATCGGCGCGAAGAACGGCCGGGGATGGCCGAAGACGTAGAACGCGACCAGCCAGGCGATGCCCGCGGCCAGCGAGCACTGCACGATCGGGATCGCCGTGCGCTGCCACCGCTTCAGCCTGCGTTCCAGTTCCGACCACACCCGATGCACGGGCTAATGCTGTCTTCTCGAACGCGAAAGGGCCACAGCAATGCCCAGGACAAGCGCCACACCGGCACCGATCAGCGGCCAGCGCGGGGCGGTCGGCGGGGCGGGCACCGCCCGCGCGCGACGGCGGTCCAGCTCCAGCAGCAGACTGCGCTCGCCCATCCGCATCGCCCAGTCGTGGTTGGCAGCCAACGCCGGCTTGAAGAGCACGGAACCGTGCCGCAGCAACGCCCGGTCCGCCCGCACGATCCAGTCGAAGACGACGAGCACGTCGGAGTCCCGCTGCTGGTAGTGCCACTCGCCGCGGCCGGTCAGGTCACCGCGGCCGGTGAAGGCCGAACCTTGCTCATCGTGCTCGGCGACCGTCAGCCGCCAGCGCAGCGTGTACGGCAGCCAGCCGTTGGTGTGGAGGTCGAAGGCGGCGCCGATGCCGTTGTCGTCCCCGGGCTCGACGAGCACCACCTCGCGGTAGACCGCGGGCCACCACCTCGGCAGCTCGCGGGGGTCGCCGAGCACCTCGCGGACCTCGGTGACGGTGCTGTCGGGAACCACCCAGCGGGTCTGGAAGACGTAGTCGTTGGCGCCGCCCACCCGACTCAGGCCAGCCCGAGCGCGGCCGGTGCCTTGGGGTCGCTGTCGGTGAGGAACTGGCGGCAGCGGTCGTACTCCTCCGTCTCGCCGATCTCCCCGGCGGCGCGCGCGAGCGCGGCCAGCGCGCGCAGGAAGCCCTGGTTCGGGCCGTGCTCCCACGGCACCGGGCCGAAGCCCTTCCAGCCCGCGCGGCGGAGCTGGTCCAGCCCGCGGTGGTAGCCGGTGCGCGCGTAGGCGTAGGCGGCGACCGGGTCACCGGCGTCCAGCGAGCGCTCGGCGAGCGCGGCCCACGCGGCGCTGAAGTACGGGTGCTCGCGGGCGACCTGCGCCGGGTCGGTGCCGCTGTCGATGGCGGCCTTGGGCACCGGAAGCTCCGGCAGCGTGGTGGGGTCGGGACCGAGAAGGTTGCCGTGCAAGCTCATTCCCCCATCGTGCCACCCGCCCACCCCAGCGCTTGCGTACCCAATGTGGCATTTGTTTCGTCAGACGTAACCAATGCCGCATTGGGTACACAACGGCCCGGCACCAACGGGGGGTACCGGGCCGTTCGGCGGTGCGGGGTGCGGGTCAGCCCGCGATCATGCGGCCTGCGGACTTCAGGTTCTCGCAGGCGTGCGCGATGCGGGCGGCCATGCCCTGCTCGGCGGCCTTGAGGTAGCTGCGCGGGTCGTAGACCTTCTTGTTGCCGACCTCGCCGTCGATCTTCAGCACACCGTCGTAGTTGCTGAACATGTGCGCCGCGATCGGCCGGGTGAAGGCGTACTGGGTGTCGGTGTCGATGTTCATCTTGATGACGCCGTAGGACACCGCCTCGTGGATCTCCTCCAGCAGCGAGCCGGAGCCGCCATGGAAGACGAGGTCGAAGGGCTTGGACCCGGCGGGCAGGCCCAGCTTCTCCGCGACGACGTCCTGACCCTGCTTGAGGATCTCCGGGCGGAGCTTCACGTTGCCCGGCTTGTACACGCCGTGCACGTTGCCGAAGGTGGCGGCCAGCAGGTAGCGGCCGTTCTCCCCGGCGCCGAGCGCCTCGACGGTCTTGAGGTAGTCCTCGGCCGAGGTGTAGAGCTTGTCGTTGATCTCGTTGTCGACGCCGTCCTCCTCGCCGCCGACCACGCCGACCTCCAGCTCAAGAATGATCTTGGCCTTGTAGGCGCGGTCCAGCAGCTCGGTGGCGATCGTGAGGTTCTCGGCGAGCGGGACCGCGGAGCCGTCCCACATGTGCGACTGGAACAGCGGGTTGAGGCCCTTGGCCACCCGCTCCTCGGAGACCGCGATCAGCGGGCGGACGAACCCGTCCAGCTTGTCCTTGGGGCAGTGGTCGGTGTGCAGGGCGATGTTGACCGGGTACTTCTCGGCCACCACGTGCGCGAACTCGGCGAGCGCCACGGCGCCGGTGACCATGTCCTTGACCTTGGTCCCGGACAGGAACTCCGCTCCGCCCGTGGAGATCTGCACGATGCCGTCGCTCTCCGCCTCGGCGAAACCGCGCAGTGCCGCGTTCAGGGTCTCCGACGAGGTCACGTTGATCGCGGGGTAGGCGAACTCGTTCGCCTTGGCCCGGTCCAGCATCTCGCCGTAGACCTCGGGGGTTGCGATCGGCATTGAAACGTCCTCCTCGTGGGCGTTTTACGGGCTCGGGGCAACGCCGTCTCGCTGCATCCTACGAGGCGAGGCCGTAACGGCCCTCACACACCGACCAAATCGATCAAGATCGGCTTCGGCTCACGCCGCGACGGTCTTCTCGATCCACGCCCGGTGGCCCGCGATGGCGGTCCAGATCCCGAAACCGCCGCCGCAGGTGACCACCTGGTTCGCCTGGCGCGAGGTGACCCCGAGGAGCTGCCAGTCACCGAAGACGTCCCGCCGGACCAGCGGCCCGCCCGAGTCCTGGTTGCAGACTCCGGAGCCCGCCTTGACCGGGGCCGCGCAGAGCTCCTTCCCGGCCGCGAGATCCGTGCACTTCGCGTCGGGCGCCGCCGCGTAGTCCGCCTCTTGCAGGACCACCGGTCGCTCAACGCCCGGACAGGCGGTGTGCGAGGCCGTTTGGCACGTGATTCCCCAGCCGAGCGCCCGGTAACCCGCACCGGGGACACCGACCGCCCCGTCGATCCGCGCCGGTCGCAGCGGCACCGCCTCGACCAGTTCGACCAGCATGATGTCGTTCAGCAAGGCGGTCTCGCCCGCCGAGTACTCCGGGTGGAGGTGCGCGGACCGCACGCCGACGTAGCTGCCGCCCTTGGTGCGGTCGAGGCTTCCGATCCGGTAGAACGTCTTCCCCGGCACGATTCCCTGAGCGCAGTGCCCAGCGGTGACGAGCCAGCGCGCGGCGATCAGGGCGGCCCCGCAGAAGTGCTCGCCATCCTTGCCCGCGGCGGGGAACTGGGCGGACGCCATGAACGGGTACGGCCCCGTGGCGTCCCGCCCCTTGACGATCGCGCCCGCGCTGCCCGCGCCGCTCGCCATGAGCAGCGCCACCGCCACGACAGCCAGGGAATGCCTTCGCGAGTTCATGAGCTGCCCCGATCGTCCGTGGATTCGGACAATCTTCGAGTACGGGCGTCACCTCCGCCAGAACAGGTGGTGGACGACGCCGCTCGGACTGGGCACGACGTCGAGGTGGAACCGGTCGAGCAGCTCCTCCGGCGATTCCCAGAGCCGCGATCCGGAGCCGATCTCCACCTGGGGCGAGACCGCCACGTGCAGGGTGTCGACGAGGTCGGCGTCGAGGAACTGCCGGATGGTGGCGGCCCCGCCGCCGAGCCGGACGTCCTTGCCACGGGCCGCCTCCTTCGCCAGCTTGAGGACGGTGACGGGCTCACCGTCAACGAAGTGGAACGTGGTGTCGGAGAGCGTGAACGACGGGCGCTCGTGGTGGGTCAGCACGAAGACCGGGGTGTGGAACGGCGGCTCGTCGCCCCACCAGCCGCGCCACTCGTGGTCCGCCCACGGGCCGCGCGACGGGCTGAACTTGTTGCGCCCCATGATCTCCGCACCGATGTTGTTGGCGAAGTCCCGCGTCAGGTAGTCGTCGAGGCCGCGGCTCCCGCCCGGGTCGGTGCGGTTGGGCCAGCTCGCCGTGGCGCCGGCCCACGCGAACATGGTGCCGGGATCGGCGTGGCCGAACGGCCGCTCCAGGCTCTGGCCCTCGCCCGCGCCGAACCCGTCGCCGGAGACGTTGAAGTTCTGGACTTTCAGCAGCTGGGTCACGTGGTCCTCCTGCACTCGTGGTGATGGAGAGACCGCGCCGGGCGGAACAACTCATCGCCGACCCCAGGGTGACACGGGTCACATGGCCCGATGACCCTGATGCTTGAAGAGATGCCCCCGCCGGCCAGCCCTGCCGAACTGGACGCCGCCAGGAGCCTGGCCGAGACCGTCGCCGGCAGCGCCGTCGAACTGGTCGTCCGGGAGGCCGATGGCACGGAGCACGTGCTGTCTGCGGCCGAGGCCAGGATCTGGCTCCTGCTGCTGCAGGCGCGGGCGCGGGGCCAGAAGGTCATCCTCTTCGGCGAGGACGAGCAGATCAGTCCGCGTCAGGCCGCCGAGCTGCTCGGTATCTCCCGGCCGATGGTCTACCGGCTGATCGACCGGGGGGATCTGACCGCGATCCAGGTCGGCAGCCACCGCCGGCTCCGGGCCGTCGACGTCGTCGATCTCGCTCGGTCCCGGGCCGCCGCGGCAGCGGTCGTGGACGCCGGGTTCGCCGCCGCCCTCCGCACCGGTCACGCGACCGGTGAGTCCACCAAGGCGGACGCCGACGCGAAGGCCGCGTGGCGCGAAGCCGACGGCGAAGAACGCGCGGCGGCCACCGAGCGCACCGCGAAGCGGATAGCGAGGCGACGCGGTCAGTGACGGCGACGAACGACCCACTGCGATTCGTCGTGTTGGACGTCAACGTCTACCTCGACGCCGTCCTGCACGACGACGCAGTGGTGCTCGGTTCGCCACCGAACCTGGCGAACATCCCTTCGCTGCCGCCGCGTCTCGTGCACCCGGCACTGCACGTACTCGGTATCGAACGACAGCGATCTGTTGTCGCTGAGCAGGCGATCGGGCTGGCGACCGCACGCGCGTGAACTGTTCCGAAACCCCCGTCCGGGCAGGGTAAACGGCGGGACCGGAGTCGGGCCGATCCCGCCGTCACGTGTGCGCCCTAGGCGGCTTCCGCGGCCCTGGAGCCGGCGAACTTGCGGTCGACCTCGGCCGCCTCGGCGGCGTTCGGCGCGACGCTCTTGCAGCCGACGCCGCCGGTGCTGCCGGACATCAGGCTGGAGCACGGACCGGGCTTGCGGTCCGGCAGGCCGAGGATGTGGCCCAGCTCGTGGGTGGCGATGCGCGGCACGTGGTAGCCCTGGTTGACCGCGGTGCGGCCCATCCAGACGGTGCCGGAGCCCAGGCGGCCCGGCTGCGCGCGCGGCCAGCCGTTGTCGACCAGGATCTTGATCGACGAGTTGGCCGGGGTGCCCTTGGCGAGCTTGACGTTCTTGACGCTGTTGTTCCAGACGACTGCCGCGTCCTCCCAGGCCTTCGCGAACTCGCCTGCCTGGGTGTTGTCGTAGTACAGGGTGCGGGCCATCGGGGCCGCGGACGCCGCGACCTGCAGGCCCGCCGCGAGCGGGATCGCCACGACGAGACCGATCACCGCGCGTCGGAGGTTCGAGAGTGCCATTTTCTGAGTTCTCCTTGCTGTTGCAGGGAAAGCGGGGTCCTCAGGTGGCCGTGTGCTCCGACGCTAATTCGTGATCTTGATGGCTGACAGGGCCGTTCGTTGGTTCTTGTTCACCTTTCAGTCGGTGATGCCCAGGTCCTTGAGCAGCCTCGTCTTGGGCTTGGCGCCGACGACCCGGCGGACGACCTCACCTTTGTCGAACACCAGCAACGTGGGCAGCGACAGCACGGCGTAGCGGGCTCCGACAACGGGGTTCTCGTCGTAGTTGAGCTTGACGACGCGCACCTTGTCCGCGTGCTCGGCTGCGATCTCGGCGAGCACGGGCGCGATCATCCGGCACGGCGGGCACCAGGTCGCCCAGAAGTCGACGACAACGGGGAGGTCGCTGCCGAGCACGATCTCGTCGAAGGTCGCGTCGGTGACGGCGGTCAGTTCCTGCGCAGGCGCGGACATGTCTTCTCCTTGTGCTTCTTGGCCCGTTCGAGCTGGGTCTCCAGGTGGGCGCGGACCGCGTGCAGGCGCTCGACGCAGTCGTCGATCTCCTCGATCTTGCGGCGGTAGACGGCGACGGCGTCCGGGCACGCGTCACCCGCCGCGTTGCCCGCCCGCAGGCAGGCCACGAACGGCCGGGTCTCCTCCAGCGCGAAGCCGATGTCCAGCAGCGACCGGATCTCGCGGGCGACCCGCAGGTCCAGCTCGTCGTAGTCGCGGTAGCCGTTGGCGCTGCGCCGGGCACCGAGCAGGCCCTGGCTCTCGTAGTAGCGCAGCGCCCTGGTGCTCGTGCCGACCTTCTCGGCGAGTTCTCCGATGCGCATGTCCGCCTCCCGCTCGGCGACGCTAGACCTTGACGCCGATGTCAACGCCAGGGATTCCGGCAGATTCCGGCACACCAACGGGTGCGGAGATCACCACGGGAAGCCGACCCTCAGTAGCCTTTCGGGCACGAGGAGTCACTTCGGGGAGGCGCTGCGGTGGAGCTGGCGTTGGACGTACCGTGCCCGGTCTGCGAGGGCAGCGGGAAGAACACCGAGCCGGAGGCCGAGCACATCGGCGAGGAGGCGTACCGCAGGCGCAAGCGCGCCGTCCGCTTCCTGCTGGCACCGCCCGTCGCGGCCAGGATCAACGAGATCGCCGACGAGTGGGAGGAGCTCAAGCAGTACGCGGCCGACCGCGGCGACGAGGAGGTGCTGGGCTTCGTGGAGTACCTCCAGCTGCGCGAGGGCGACTCGGTGATCACCAGGGCCTACGTCACCGCGAACACCCACCCCGACTGCGAACCGTGCAAGGGCAAGGGCCGCGAGCTGACCGACCAGGGCAAGATGGTGCTGGCCTTCATCAAGCGCTGGCCGCCGGAGTAGCGCTCACGCGCCGAGCAGGACCAACCCGGCCCGCTGCGCGCGCACGGCGGCCTCGGTGCGGCTGCGCACGTCCATCTTGTGCAGCACCCGCTCGACGTGCTTGGCCACGGTCTTCGGCGAGATCAGCAGCCTGGTCGCGATCTGCACGTTGGTACGGCCCTCGACGAGCAGGGTCAGCACCTCCAGTTCGCGCACGCTCAACCCGAACGGCGGCTCGGCGACCTCCTCCAGCACGAGCACCCGGTTCTCCCACCGCGTCGTGGTGATCGCGTGCAGGACGCCGCCGCCGGAGTGCCACCAGAACTGCTGCGGCAGCCGCTGCTCGGCGTAGCGCGCGAGCAGCATCGCGATCAGCGGCGTTCCCTCGGCGAGGTGCGGGCCGGTCGGCCTGCCGGGCACGCCCTCGATGACCGGGCCAGGGTAGAAGCAGACGCAGTTCACCGCGTCGTCGACCTCCCACACCGGCGGCGGGAACGAGCGCGTGCGGTCGACCAGCCCGCCGAGCATGGTCTGCATGGCGACGAAGAGGGGAACGTCCTCGTCGGCCGGATGGTGGACGTCCTCCATCGAGGCGTGCAGGTTTCCGGTGTAGACGCCGAGCCGGTTGTAGAGGCGGACCGTGATTCCCTCGTTGAATCCGGCGGGCAGGAAGACCTCCTGGGCCGAGAACGTTTCCCGGTAAGGAAAGCTCGTGTCCCGCCACCTCAGTGGGCGGCGGTCCACCTTCCGCATGTGCAGATAGGCAGGATCGTTGTGCACGAGCCATGAGTCCAGGTGGTCGAGCACCCGATCCGGATAACCGACGTTGACCAGGGAGTTGTGGTCCACGTCAAAGTCGTGGAAAGTCGACAGGCACGCCGCGTCGTACGGAACGACCTTCCGCAGCCCGTACAGAATTTCCTCCGCCTTCTCCGAAGAAGCGGAGGAGCCTCCGAGGATCGCTCCCGCCTCGACCAGGAAAGCTACGTGGTCATCGCGCATCCGCCACCTCCCCGTTGAGGGTGCGCCAGGGTACGTCGGCCCCCTCGGCCGAACAATGGGCAATTGATCCCATTGGCTCGGCCGACCTCGGAAAATAGCGTGTTCACCCTGGGGAACAAGCGGTATCAGGGGGCGGACTACCCCGATGTGGGGATGGTGGCAGATGACTGACGACTCGGAGTTCGCAACGGGTCTGGCCCGCTGCCGACCGGCGATGCTGGTGATCGCCCAGGGGATCATCCGGGATCGGGACGACGCCGAGGACGCCGTCCAGAGCGCTTATCTGCGGGCTTGGCACAAACGCGCACAACTGGGCGATCCAGGTGCGATCAAGTACTGGCTCGCCACCACTGTGCGGCGCGAGTGCTATGCGCTGCTCCGGGCGAAGAAGAAATGGACGGAGGCGCCGGAGGAATTCCGCAGGACGGCCTGCGACCCCGCCGAGGTGGTGACGGCGGGGGAGGCGCTGAACCGGCTGCGGCGTGCGTTCTCCCGGCTACCGAGGACCGACCAGCTGGTCTGGTACCTCAAGGTGCACAGGCACTTCCGGCACCGGGAGATCGCGACGATCGTGCACAGCTCGGAGGGCGCGGTCGGCGCCCGGCTGCACCGGATGCGGATCGCCCTCCGAGAGGCGCTGGGTGAGCCCGCTACGACAGCCAGGCGCCGAGGCCCGGCTTCCACTCGCTCACCGTGGTCTTCGTGATCACGCCCGCCTTGGTGTACGGATCAGCGTCCAGGTGGGACTGGAGCTCGTCGGCGTCCGCGGCGTCGAAGACCACGATGCCGCCGGTGTCGTCGGCGAGCGGGCCCGCCGCCAGCACGATCCCGCGCTCGGCCAGCGCGCCGAGGTGGGCGCGGTGGTCGGGACGGGCGGCGTACCTGGTGTCCCGGTCCGCGCTGTACTCCCACTTCACGACGAAGCGCGCCATGATGACCTCCAACCTCGGGTGATCTTGCGCGCCGAACGCTAGACCACTGCGCTGCGTAATCGATTGACCGTGGATCGTCACGTTTTCTGGCACTTATCCCAAGCTGGTTGCCACAAGGGCGGCCAACCTCGGTACGGTCGTCGCGTGGTAGGGGACGACGCGCAGGGCCTGGGTCAGCAATCCGGTCCGAGGCCGGTCACCGTCGAACAGACGGTAGAGCGGACGCTCGGCCACATTCGCGCACTCGATCCCGACGACCGGCCGGGCGGGAACACGCTCACGCTGGAGGACCTCTACCGCCAGCACCGGATGCGCCTTGTCCGGCTGGCCGTGCTGCTCGTCGACGACGCCGCGACCGCCGAGGACGTGGTCCAGGAGGCGTTCACCGGGCTCTACCGCAACTGGTCCGGCCTGCGCGACGGCGCCGCCGCCGTCGGCTACCTGCGCACCGCCGTGGTCAACGGCAGCCGCTCCGTGCTGCGCCGCCGCAAGACCGCTCGCGAGTACCAGCCGCCGCACATGATCAACGCCAGGTCGGCGGAGTCCCTGGCCATGCTCACCGCCGAGCACCAGGCGGTCGTCGCCGCGCTCGGCCAGCTGCCGCCGCGGCAGCGCGAGGTGCTGGTGCTGCGCTACTACGGCGGGATGTCCGAGGCGGAGATCGCCGAGTCCACCGGCATCTCCCGCGGCACGGTGAAGTCCACCGCGAGCCGGGCGCTGGACGCGCTGCAGAAGATCATCAAGACCTGAGCGAACCGGAAAGGTCTAGACCAGGCGCCGCCCGGTGCCGCAGGATGCCAGGGTGACCAGCCCCCCTGTTGTCGTCGCGGTCGACGTCGGCGGCACCGAGATCAAGGCCGCGCTCGTGCGCGGGCTCGCGGAGCCGACCGTGCTCCGCGAGCTGCGCCGGGCCACCCCGAAGCGCGCGAGCGGCACCGAGACCGCGGACGCCGTGGTGGCCGAGGTCACGGGCATCGTCGCCGAACTGAGCACCGAACTCGGCAGCGGGGAACGACCGGACGCGGTGGGCGTCGTGGTCCCCGGCATCGTCGACGACGACCGGCGGATCGGCGTCTTCTCCGCGAACCTGGGCTGGCGGGACTACCCCTTCGGCGAAGCGCTCGCCGCGCGCATCCCCGGGCCGCTGGCCTTCGGCCACGACGTGCGCGCGGGCGGGCTGGCCGAAGCGCGGCTCGGCGCGGGTCAAGGCTTCGACGACCTGGTGGTGCTGCCGATCGGCACCGGGATCGCCGGGGCGCTGATCATCGGTGGGCGACCGCACTCCGGCGGCGGCTACGCGGGCGAGATCGGGCACCTGGTGATCGCGGACGGCCCGGAGTGCGCGTGCGGTCAGCGCGGCTGCCTCGAACTCATCGCCTCCTCCTCCGCCGTCGCCCGCCGCTACACCGAGCGCACCGGGCGGCCGGTCGCCGGGGCGGCGGATGTCGCGGCTTTCCTGCGCGACGGCGATCCGGAGGCCAAGCTGGTCTGGGACGACGCGGTGAACGCGCTGGCCAGGGCCATCACCCACCTCGCGACGCTGTTCGCTCCGCAGGCCGTCGTGCTCGGCGGCGGGCTGGCCATGGCCGGTGAGCTGCTGACCGCGCCGCTGGAGAAGCGGCTGGACGAGCTGATCACCATCCAGCGCCTGCCGGAGCTGCGGCGGGCCGCGCTGGGTGACCGGGCCGGGTGCCTCGGCGCGGCGCTCATGGCGATCGAGGAGGGCCGATGAAGCTCGCTGGAGGCAGGATCGTCACGCCGGACGGGGTGCTCGACCCCGGCTGGCTGCACGTGAAGGGCGACAGGATCGCCGCGCTCGGCGAGGGCCGCGGACCCGAGCTGCCCGGCGAGGACGTGGTGGACGCGAGCGGCTGCTGGATCGTGCCCGGCTTCGTCGACGTCCACTGCCACGGGGGCGGCGGCGAGTCCTTCTCCACACTCGACGGCGACCGGATCGCGCACGCCGTGGCCGCGCACCGCAAGCACGGCACCACCACGATGCTGGCCAGCCTGGTCACCGGCGAGATCCCCGAGCTGGCCAAGCAGGTCGCGGCGCTCGCCGAGGCCACCAGGGACGGGCTGGTCGCGGGCGTGCACCTGGAGGGGCCGTTCCTCTCCGCGGCCCGCTGCGGCGCGCACGACCCCGCACTGCTGCGCGCGCCGGACCGCGAGTCGGTGCGGACGCTGCTGGACGCCGGGGACGGCGCGGTCCGGATGATCACGCTCGCGCCCGAGCTGGACGGCGCTGTCGACGCGGTCCGGCTGCTCGCCGACAGCGGCGTGATCGCCGCGATCGGGCACACCGACGCGACGGAAGCGCAGGTCAGGCCCGCGGTGGACGCCGGGGCCACGGTGGCGACGCACCTGTTCAACGGCATGCGCCCGCTGCACCACCGCGAACCGGGGCCGATCGGCGCGCTGCTGGACGACGAGCGGGTCACCGTCGAGCTGATCTGCGACCTGGTGCACCTGCACCCGACCGCGGTGCGGCTGGCCGCGCGGCACGCGGGGGCCGGGCGGACCGTGTTGATCACCGACTCGATCTCCGCGTCCGGCATCGGGGACGGCGTGTACGACCTGGGCGGGCTCCAGGTCACCGTGCGCGACGGGGTGCCGACGCTGGCGGGCGGCTCCCTCGCGGGCAGCACGCTGACCATGGACGCCGCCTTCCGCAACGCCGTGGTCAACGGCGGGCTGAGCATGTCCGAGGCCGCTTTCGCCTGCTCCACCCGGCCCGCCGCGCTGCTCGGGCTCGCCGGGGCCACCGGGGCGCTCCGCGCCGGGCTCACCGCCGACCTGGTGGTGCTGGACGCGGACCTGCGCCTGCGTTCGGTGCTGCACCGGGGCGGGTGGGTGGACACGGCGACGGCCTGACCCCGCTACCTTGGAGGGATGGGCCAGGCAGACGATCCGGAGCGCTTGCTAGCCGAAGCGCTGCGGGCGCAGGCCGCCTCCACCCCGGCGAGCGGGTCGAGCGGCTCGGGCGGGTGGGGCGACAACACGGAAGCCGCCCTGCGCGCGATCACCGGCACCGGGCCGACCGAGCGCGTGGACAACGACATGCCGACCGTCCGGACGGACGGTGAGCGGGCCCCGCTGCGGCCGCGGACGGTGCTCCTACTCGCCGTGCTGCTCGGGCTGGCGGTCGGGACTGTGGCCGGGCTCGTATCCGTGCTGTGACCCGAATCTGTATGGTGGGCGCTCGTGACGACCGTTTTGCCCGCTCTCGCCAGCACCACGACCGAGATGGCGCTTTTCGGCATCAAGTGGCTCGATCCCGAGTACATCATCACCTCGATGGGCCACTTCGCGCTGGTGGGGATCTGCCTCATCGTCTTCGCCGAATGCGGTCTGTTCGCGTTCTTCCTGCCAGGTGACTCGCTGCTGTTCGTGGCGGGACTGTTCGTGGCCAGCGGCGCCATCAACACGCCGATCTGGCTGGTCTGCACGCTGATCACGCTGGCGGGCATCCTCGGCAACGTCGTGGGCTACGCGATCGGCTGGAAGGCCGGTCCCACCCTGTTCGACAAGCCGAACTCCAAGATCTTCAAGAAGGACTACGTCGACAAGACGCACGAGTTCTTCGAGAAGTACGGCGCGCGGGCGATCGTGCTCTCCCGGTTCGTCCCGGTGGTGCGCACGTTCATCACCGCGCTCGCCGGGGTCGGCCGGATGGAGCCGAAGAAGTACTTCACGTACTCGATCGTCGGCGGTATCGCCTGGGGCGCGGGCATCACCGTGCTCGGCTACTCGCTCGGCGGGGTCGCGTTCGTGAAGAACAACCTCACCGCCGTGCTGCTGGCCATCGTGTTCATCTCGATCCTGCCGATCATCATCGAGGTGATCAAGGCCCGCAAGGAGAAGCGGATCGAGGCGCGCGAGGCCGCCGAGAAGACGCAGATCTTCCAGACCTACCGCGACTGATGCAACCCGGCGGGTGAGCGCGTCCGTAGGTGAGGCGTGATCACCAAGATGAAGCATCGTCTTGCCGTCAGCACGCTGGGCGCCCTGGTCGTCCTCTCCGTGCTCACCCCGCCGGGTTCGGCAGCCCCCGTTGCCACCGATTCGGCCAGACCTCAGATCGGCGTGGACGCGGGCGGGCACCTCTCGCGCGCGACCCCGGCTCCGGCGGCGACGTCGCGGCTCAGCGAGATCCCCGACATCCCGTGGCCGCCCGCCGGTGTCGTCCCGCCCAAGCACTCCGCCGAGAAGCTGCGCGAGTTCGGCGCGGCGATGGGCGAGCGCCTGGCGAAGTCCTTCCCGCAGGTGGTCCCCGAGGCGCAGAACATGCAGCTGACTCCGTGGAGCGGCGAGTGGACCGGCGTCATCGAGGACGGCCAGGACTACCTGACCACGTGGGCGGTCTACCACGACAAGATCGGCAGGACCGCCACGGCGTACCAGATCGAGGCGCCCGGCCACTTCACCAGCTCGCCGCGCAAGTGGTGCGAGATCAACTCCACCACGATCTGCACGGCGACCAAGCAGCCGGACGGTTCACTGGTGCTGCACGGGGTGAGCAAGATCGAGACCGGCAAGGAACCCCGGCACATCGAGAGCGCGCTGCACTACCGCCTGGACGGCACCGTGGTGTGGACCTCGGCCTACGACTACGACCCGATCTTCGACCCGAACCAGGGGCCGAACCGGGACAAGATCGCGCTGACCACCGCGCAGCTCACCGAACTGGCCACCGATCCCGCCCTGCACCTGTAGACGGACCGGCTCAGCTGAACATCGACCCCGGGTTGAACACCGACCCGGGGTCGAGCGCCTTCTTGATCGCCCGGTGCGCCTCGATGCCGACCGGGCCGATCTCCCTGGCCAGCCACTCGCGCTTGATCTTGCCGACGCCGTGCTCCCCGGTGACGGTGCCGCCGAGCCGCAGGCCGACCTCCAGGATCTCGTCGAAAGCCTGCTGCGCCTTGGCGAACTGCTCGGGCGAGGACGCGTCGTAGACGATCGTCGGGTGCATGTTGCCGTCGCCCGCGTGCCCGACGACGGCGATCACCAGGCCGCACCGCTTGCTGATCTCCTCGCAGCCGCTGATCAGCTCGCCGATCCTGGTCCTCGGCACGCACACGTCGTCGGTGAGCCAGGAGCCGTAGACCTCCAGCGCGTTCAGCACCGCCCGCCGCGCGGTCAGCAGCATCCGGCCCTCTTCGAGGTCGGTGGTGGAGTACGCCAGGTCCGCGCCGGAGTCGGTGCAGATCTGCTCGATCGCGGCCAGCTCCTGGAGCGCGGCCTCGCCGCCGGAGTCGGACTGGCAGATCAGCAGGGCGGCACTGCCCGCGCC
Organism: Allokutzneria sp. A3M-2-11 16; assembly: GCF_024213555.1. Classification (GTDB taxonomy): domain Bacteria; phylum Actinomycetota; class Actinomycetes; order Mycobacteriales; family Pseudonocardiaceae; genus Allokutzneria. The sequence continues at coordinate 1,733,187 of NZ_JANAVO010000001.1, forward strand.
CGCGCCGACCTCGGTGTTGAGGTGCTGCTCGACCGCCTTGATCGACGCCGCGTCCATGATCTCCATCAGCGACGGGACAAGGCCCTCGCGGACGATGCGGCTCACCGCGGCTCCTGCGGCGGCGGTCGAGGAGAACGAGGCGACCATCGTGCCGGGCGCCTTCGGCAGCGGGCGCAGCGCGAGGGTGGCCTGGGTGATCACGCCGAGGGTGCCCTCGCTGCCCACGAAGAGCTTGGTGAGGTCGTAGCCCGCGACGCCCTTGACGGTGCGGCGACCGGTGCGCAACACGTCCCCGTTGGCCAGCACGACTTCCAGGCCGAGCACGGAATCCGTTGTGACGCCGTACTTCACGCAGCACAGGCCGCCCGCGTTGGTCGCCAGGTTGCCGCCGATCGTGCACCAGTCGTAGCTGGAGGGGTCCGGCGGGTAGAACAGCCCGTGCTTCTCGACGGCCTGCCGGAGGTCGAGGTTGATCACGCCGGGCTCGACGACGGCCAGCCGGTTGTCCGCGTCGATCTCGACGATCTTGTTCATCCTGGTGGTCACCAGCACCACGCAGCCGTCGATCGCGTTGGCGCCACCGGAGAGCCCGCTGCCAGCGCCGCGCGGCACGATCGGCGTCCCGGCGGCGGCGCAGGCCAGCACGACCTGGCGCACCTGCTCGGTGTCCGACGGCAGCACCACGGCCAGCGGAGAGCCCACCGGGGCCAGCGGCATCATGTCGCGGCTGTAGCCCGCGGTGACGTCCGGATCGGTCAGCACCCCGTCTGCTCCGACGGCGGCTTTGAGCTGGTCGATGAGGGCGGCGGTGTCCACCCACCGACCGTAGTCCGCGGCGCCCTGGCTCGGCGAGGGCTCTTCAGCGCAGTTCGTAAGTCTCGTTCTCGGCGACCGCGACGGTGCGTCCGCCGAAGACCTTCGCGGCGCGCCCGGCGGCGAACTCCGGCGTCATCGCGGGGCCGACGTGGGTGATCAACAGCTGCTTCACGCCGCCCTTGCGCGCGGCTTCCCCAGCGTCCTCCGGCGTGCAGTGGACCTCGGTCTGGTCGTCCGAGTCCGCCTCGCAGAGCAGCACATCCGCGCCGGTGGCCAGCTCGTCCAGCGCCGCGCACGGACCGGTGTCGCCGGAGTAGGCCAGCACCCGGCCGTTGTGCTCGGCCCGCAGCCCAAACGCGGGGATGCCGTGGTGCACGGCGCGGCTGGTGAGCCGGAGGTCGCCGACGTCGACCTGGTGGCCGTCGTGCAGCTCGTGCTCCTCGAAGACCGCGCTCATCGCCGCCACCTGCGCGTTGGTCAGGAAGGCTTCGAGCCGCCCACCCCAGCCGATCGGCCCGTAGACCGGGATGCGGTGCCGCGGGCGCAGCTCCGAGAAGGCCAGCGCGTAGTAGGCGGAGGCCAGGTCCGCGAAGTGGTCGGCGTGCAGGTGGGAGATCCAGATCGCGCTCAGCTGATCGGGGGAGACGTGGCGCTGGAGGTTGGCGAGGGAACCGGGGCCCGCGTCGACCCACACCGCGCTCTCCTCGGTCCGCAGCAGGTACCCGGAGCAGGCGTTATCCGGGCGCGGGTAGGGCGTGCCCGCGCCGAGCACGGTCAGGCTCAACGTGCTGATCACGTTGTCCTCCCTCCCGGTCAACCAGGAATTCACCGATGACCGGCCGCTGGTCCACGTAGGGTCGGCGAAGTGACGGCGACGCAGACCCTCCTGGCCTGGGACCCGCTGGGGTCCGGCGGCCCGGTCCTGATCTGGGCCGTGGTCGTCAGCTTCATCTTCGCCGAGTGCGCGCTTGTCATCGGGCTTTTCCTACCCGGCGACTCGCTGCTGTTCACCGCCGGGGTCCTGCTCGCGCAGCAGGGACTGCCCGGCAACGCGTGGGGACTGGCCGTCGCGACGACACTGGTCGCGATCTGGGGCAACGACGTCGGCTACCGGATCGGCGTGCGCACCGGCACCCGGGTGCTGGCCCGCGAGGGCGGCAAGGTGCTCAACCGGCAGAACCTGGAGCGGGCGCGGAACTTCCTGGACCGCTACGGGTTCTGGGCGATCGTCGCGGCCCGCTGGCTGCCGTGGGTGCGCACGCTGGCGCCGATGATCGCGGGCGCGGCGCGGATGGACCGCGGGCGGTTCTTCTGGTCCTCGGTGATCGGCTCGATCACCTGGGCGCCGCTGCTGATCCTCTTCGGCTACTACGCGGCGGGACTGCTCGACCGGTACCCCTGGCTGAAGGTGACGGCCGCCGTCGCGTTCCTCGTGGTGGTGCTGGCCGGAACGGTCTACGGCGCAATCCGCTTCCGCCAGGACATGAAGCGGCCCATCGACGAGTCCGCCTCCTCACCAGACCGAACGTGAGCCCTCGGCGAACCTGCGCAGCGTGGCGAGCGACGGCCGCACGAACATGTGCCCGGACGCGAACCCGATCATCCCGATGAACAGGAACACCACGGGCTCGAAGTAGGTCAGCGCGTTCACCTGGCGCGGGTCGGTCAGCACCGGCAGCAGGACGGCGACCGCCGAGCTCACCGCGATGGCGCCGAGGCACGCGAACAGCGCGTTCCGGATGCCGCGAGCGCGGGAGACGATGAGGTTGTCACCGTGCAGGCAGCACCGGGACACCAGCAGCGTCACCGCGAGGGCCACCACGAACAGCGGCGGCAGCGCGCTGACGACCTGCGCCAGTGGACCGCCCGGTGAGCCGACGACCGTGCCGACGAAGCGCATGAACGCGTACATCAGCGGGGTCAGCACGGTCAGCGTGACGCCGATGGTGACCACCCCGCCGCGGAAGCGGCTCGCGAACAGCGGCGGCAGCGGTACGAGTTCCTGGTGCGGCATTCCCCTTCGACGGAACCCGGCGGCGGCGCGTTCCGTCCCAACCCGGCGGGAAAAGATGAACGAAAGCCATTTCATCAAGGCTATATCAGGAATTCTTGACGCCACTCGATGAAGCCTGTCATCTTTTCCGGAACAACCAGGAAAGGCTACCGGAAAGTAGAAAAGCATGCGCTCTCAACTGAGGACCGCCTTCCTCGCCCTGCTGGCCCTCGCCGCGCTCGGCGCGCTGGCGCTCCCGCCTGCCGGAGCGGCGGACACGCAGGTCACCGTGTCGGTCCAGCAGTAATCCTAGATCACCGAGCCAATACAAAGGTCGGCACGCGACATTGTTTCGGTTACCCGGATCGCGTTCGACTGATCCGAGCCGTGCGCGCGGTTTTCCGCTTCTTCGTGGGTGCGGCCGTAACGCTCGTGCCGGGCGACAAGGCGGGCGAGCCGGACGTTTTCGTCGGGCGCCAGGAACCAGACCTCGTCGAGCACCTCGCGCAGCCGGGACCACGGCCGGTCGGCCAGCAGCAGGTAGTTCCCCTCGGTGACCACCAGCGGCACCTCGGCGGCGACCGGGACCGCGCAGGCCACCGGCTCCTCGATCTCGCGGCGGAACTCCGGGGCGTAGACCGTCACCCCCGGCTCCGCCCGCCGCAGCCGGACCAGCAGGTCCAGGTAGCCGTGCGCGTCGAAGGTGTCCGGGGCGCCCTTGCGCTCGGCCCGGCCCAGCCGCTCCAGCTCGCGCTGCGCCAGGTGGAAGCCGTCCATGCCGACCAGCACCGCCCGCCCGCCGAGCGCGGTGACCAGGCGCTCCGCCAGGGTCGACTTGCCAGCACCCGGAGCCCCGGTGATGCCGAGCAGGCGCCGCCCGCCCGGCTCCGCCAGCTTCGCGGCGCGCTCCAGCAGCTCCGCGAAAGCGGTCACCGGTACACCTCGACCAGCTCGCCGTTGTCGGAGAGCGCGAGCGCTCCGGTGATCAGGCCGACCACCTCGTTCATCGTGCGCTCGCGCGGGGAGACCACGCCGACCCGCCTGCCGAGCCGGTGCACGTGCACGCGGTCGGCGATCTCGAAGACGTGCGGCATGTTGTGGCTGATCAGCACCACCGGCAGGCCGCGGTCGCGAATCCGCTGGATCAGGTCGAGCACCTTGGCCGACTCCGCGACGCCGAGCGCGGCCGTGGGCTCGTCCATGATCACCACGCGGCTGCCGAACGCGGCGGCACGGGCCACCGCGATGCCCTGGCGCTGGCCACCGGAGAGGGTCTCGACGGCCTGCGTCATCGACTTGATCTTGATGTCCAGCTCGCCGAGGATGCGCGCCGCCTCCGCCCGCATGCCCCCGGCGTCGAGCAGCCGGAACACCGAGCCGAGCGGCCCGGACCTGCGGCGCTCCCGGCCCAGGAACACGTTGGTCGCGATGTCCTGGGCGGGCGCGAGTGCGAGGTCCTGGTAGACGGTCTCGATCCCGTGCCTGCGGGCGTCGAGCGGCCCGGAGAACCGCACCGCCTCGCCGTCGACCAGGATCTCGCCCGCGTCCGGGACGACCGCCCCGGACAGCGCCTTGATCAGGCTGGACTTGCCCGCCCCGTTGTCGCCGACCACGGCCAGGATCTCGCCGGGCAGCAGGTCGAAGTCGGCGCCGTCGATCGCGGTCACCTTGCCGTAGCGCTTGACCAGGCCGCGGGCCTGGAGCACCGGCACCTGCTCGCTCATCGCTGCTTCCTCCTGGAGAACCGGTCGACCGCGACCGCGACGATCACCAGCACGCCGGTGGCCACGTCCTGGTAGAGGCTGTCGATCCCGGCCTGGGTCAGCCCGGAGCGCAGCACCGCGACGATCAGCGCGCCGACCAGGGTGCCGATCACGCTGCCCCGCCCGCCGAACAGGCTGGTCCCGCCGAGCACCACCGCGGTGATCGAGTCGAGGTTGCCCATCTGGAAGGCGTTCGGGTCGGCGTTGGGCACGCGGCCGAGCGCCTGCCAGGCCGCGATGCCGTAGACCAGCCCGGCGACCACGTAGACGCTGAGCACGGTGCGGCGCACGTTGATGCCGGACAGCCGCGCCGCCTCCGGGTCGTTGCCGACCGCGTAGACGTGCTTGCCCCACGCGGTCTTCGTCAGCGCGTACCAGGCGCCGACGAACATCAGCAGCGCCAGACCCATGCCGACGGTGACCTCGACGTGGCCGAAGAGGTACTGCCTGGTGCCGAGGAAGGCCAGCGTGTCGTCGGTGACGGGGTAGCTGCGGCCCTCGGCGTAGATCCGGCTGACCGCGGTGACGATGGTCAGCATGCCGAGCGTGACGATGAACGGCGGCAGGCTCGCGCCCGTGACGATGCCGCCGATCAACGCGCCGATCGCCACCGCCGCCGCGATCCCGGTGACCAGCGCGACGGTGCCGGGCACCCCGCCGACGACCAGCTTGGCCATCAGCAGGGTGCCCAGCACCGCGGTCGCCGCGTTCGCGAGGTCGATCCCGCCGGTGAGGATCACCAGCGTCTGACCGAGCGCGAGGGTGCCGACCACCAGCGACTGCTGCACGATCAGCGAGAGGTTGTCGCTGTCGAGGAAAGTGTTGGTAGTCAAGGAAAAGACCACTACCGCCGCGACGAGCGCGATGGCCGGGCCGACGGCGGGCGTCCGCAGCACGAACTCGGAGACGTTGCCTTTCGTCTTGGTGCTCACGTCATCCCCAGCAGTTCTGCAGGCCCCAGGCGGTGTCCTTGGACTCGATGCCCGGAACCGGCTTGTCGGTGATCACCACGGAACCGGTGTCGACGAAGCCGCTCGGCTTCTTTCCGGACTTGGTGAACTCCACCGCGGCTTGAACGCCCTGTTCGGCCATCTTCTTCGGGAACTGCATGACGGTGACGGCGTACTTGCCGTCCTTCACGTCCTGCACTCCCTGGCAGCCGCCGTCGATGGAACCGACGAGCACCTGCGCCGCCCTGCCCCGAGCCGCCAGCGCCGCGTAGCCGCCGCGCGCAGCGGGCTCGTTGATCGTGTAGACGGCGTTCACGTCGGTCGCGCGCTGGAGCAGGTTCTCCATCGCCTGCTGGGCCTTGTTCTGGTCGCCGTTGGTCGACTCCTTGCCGACGATCTTCGAGTCGCCCTCGGCGAGGCCGATGCCCGCGAGGAAGCCGCGGTGGCGCATCTCGTCGACGGTGCCGCCCGGGGCGCCGTCGAGCATCAGCAGCTTCGGCTCCTTGCCCGCGAGCCCGGCCTTCACGTACGCGCCCTGTGACCTGCCCGCCGCGAGGTTGTCGGTGGCGAAGGTGGCGTCGACCGCGTCCTTCGGCTCGGTCTCGGTGTCCAGGGCGAGCACCAGGACGCCCTTCTCCCTTGCCTTCTTGATCGCGCCGAGGATGCCGGTGGAGTTGCTCGGCGTGATCATGATGGCGTCCACGCCCTGCTGGACGAGGTTCTCCAGCGCGGCCACCTGGCCCTCGTTGTCGCCGTCGAACTTGCCCGCGAGGGCGATCAGCTCGGCGCCGTCCTTGGTGGCCTGCGCCCTGGCCGCATCGCGCAGCGCCACGAAGAAGGGGTTGCTGTCGGTCTTCGTGACCAGGCCGACCTTGATCTTGCCGTCGGCGTTGCCCCGGCCCGTGTCCCCGGCCTTCTGGCTGGTGCAGGCGGTGCCCATGAGTGCGATGGCGGCGGCCGTGAGCGCGGCGGCGCCGCGGCCGATGGAACCTCGTCGTCCCATTCGCTGCCTCCTGGATCGGCGGTTGGTTGCGGGAAGCTAAGCCGGGAGGGTTCCGGGTGCCAAGCGTTTGCGCAAACGCTTGGCATGGGCGCACCCTGGTCGCGTGGTCACGATGCGGGACGTCGCGCGGCTGGCCGGGGTCTCGATCACCACGGTGTCCCACGTGGTCAACGGGACCCGGCAGGTGGCCGAGGCGACCAGGCAACGGGTGCTCGACGCCGTCGCGCGCACCGGCTACACCGGCAACGCCATCGCCAGGTCGCTGGTCACCGGCGGCACCAGGACGCTGGGCGTGGCGATCTCGCTGGTCGCCAACCCGTACTTCGCCGAGCTGATGCAGGCGATCGAGGGCGAGGCCAGCGCGGCGGGCTTCACCCCGCTGCTGATCGACACCCACGACGAGGCCGAGGCCGAACGGGCCGCCGTGCGTGCGCTGCGCTCCCGCCGGGTGGACGGCCTGCTGCTGACTCCGTCGCACCGGGCGAGCGCGAACGTGCTGCCGGAGCTGCGCCAGCTCGGGGTGCCCACGGTGCTGGTGGACCGACTGCCAGCGGACGGCCAGTTCGACCAGGTCGGCCCGGAGAACGTGGGCTCCACCGCCGCCCTTGTCACCCATTTGGCCGAACGTGGACATCGCCGGATCGGGCTAGTCAGCGGCGCGGCCGGACTGACCACCAGCGCCGAGCGGACGCAGGGCTACCGGCTCGGCCTGCACCGCGCCGGGCTGCCCGCCGACGAGGCGCTGATGATCTCCGGCGAGTCCCGGGTGCAGCAGGCCGCCGACGCGCTGCGCAGGCTCGCCGCGCTGCCGGAGCCACCGACCGCCGTGGTCGCCGGGAACAACAACATGCTGGTAGGAGTGCTGCGCGCGGCCCGGGAACTGGGCATCCGGGTCGGCGAGGAGCTCGCCGTCGTCTGCTACGACGAGGTCGAGTGGGCCGAGCTGGTCGACCCGCCGATGACCACGATGGCCCAGCCGATCACCGAGATCGGCCGCACCGCCGTGCGGATGCTGCTGGCCAGGATCGCCGATCCGGCGCGCCCGCCGAGGACCGTCCGGCTGCCCGCGCGGCTGATGCACCGCCGCTCCTGCGGCTGCCCATGATCGAGACGCCGCTATGGTCCCTCTGCCCGCGGTCGCTGCGAGAGGAGGACCAGTGATCATTCCCGGCCTGGTGTCGGTCACCTTCCGGCACCTCGACGTGCCGAGGGTCATCGAGCTGGTCACCGAGGCGGGGCTGTCCGCCGTGGAGTGGGGCGGCGACGTGCACGTGCCCTCCGGCGACGTGGAGACCGCGGAGCTGGTGCGGGCGCAGTGCGCGAGCGCGGGGATCTCCGTCGCCGGGTACGGCTCCTACTACCGCGCGGGCGCCTCCGACCCGTCCGAGGTGGACCGGGCGCTGCGCACGGCGGTCGCGCTCGGCGCGCCGAGGCTGCGGGTCTGGGCGGGCACGTGGGGCTCGCAGCAGATCGCGCCCGCCAAGCGCGTCGAGGTCGTCTCCGCGCTGCGGCTGTGCGCACTGGCCGCGGCGGACGAGGGCATCGAGGTCGCGCTGGAGTTCCACCGCAACACGCTCACCGACACCCTGGAGTCCACCAAGCGGCTGCTCGCCGAGCTCGACATGCCCAACGTGACGTCCTACTGGCAGCCGCGCGGCGCCCAGGACACCAAGGAGGCCGTCGACGAGGTCCGCGCGCTGCTGCCGAACCTGCCGACGGTGCACGTGTTCTCGTGGGGCGCGGGCTGGGGCGACAACCGGCTGCCGCTCGGCGAGCGCGCCGACCTGTGGGAGGCGGTGCTGCCGGAGCTGGCCAAGGACGGGGTGGACCGGTACGCGCTCCTGGAGTTCGTCCCCGACGACCACCCCGCCGCGTTCCGCCGCGACGCGGGCACGCTGCTCGGCTGGCTGGACCGGCTGCGCTGAGTCAGCGCCACTTGTCAGGGCGCTGGTAGGTGCGGCTCTCGGTACTCACCTCGTCGGGCAGCAGCGATGCGAGCAGGTGATCCCGGCTGATGAGGAACGGCACCACGTTTGGCGGAAAGCTCCTCGACGGTGGTTGCCGACCGGGTGGGCACGCGAGGTGGATCGTTCGCTGTGGGAGATCTCGGCTGTGGCGATGATGGCGGGGTTGAGGTCGCTGTCGGTGGAGATCAACACGGATGTGTCGCCGTAGCCCTCGGCCGCGTCCTTGACCATCGACACCGCCAGCGCGACGTCAGTCAACTTCTCCTCGTAGGTGCGGAACGCAACGGGCGGCTCACAGCCACAGGTCCAGCGATGTCCACAAGAGCGGCACTTGAAGGTCTTCTTCTGGTACCGACCGCGGACTACCTGCACTTTGGGCCGATGCGCGGTGAGTGCGGCGAGGTAGGTTTCCTGACGTCGGGCAGCATCAGGTTCACCAGCGACGATGGTGGTGAAGTACCGGACTGTGAGGATCTCGTCCGGCACCCGGATCTGCTGGGCGAGAGCAAACCAGTCCAGCCACAGGAACTCACGGCCGTACTTGCTGCGGATGCCGTGGTAGGCGTTCATGCCGTCCACGTAGAAGACGGCGCGACCCACGCGAGCCTCCAAGGTTGATTAGCCGGGCTGAGGGCGGCTATCCTATCGACCTAACGACGTTGGTTACGGCCAACAGGGTGGCCCCTTCGGGGGCCACATTTTTTTGTCCTCAACCCAACTCCGCTGGGTCAGACGCCGAGGGCGCCCATCAGCATCGGCAGCGAGTTCTTCAGCTCCCGGCCGTAGTAGGGCCAGGCGTGGGTTCCCTCGCCGTAGAACGAGGTCTGCACCTTGCCGCCGGAGAGCAGCAGCTTGGTCGCGACCAGCTGCGACATGCCCTCGATCGTCTTCTCCTTGACGTCGAAACCGGTGCCGGGCGCGTCGAGCGGCCCCGCCTCACCGTTGCCCGAGGAGAGGTAGACGGGGATCTTCCTGAGGTTGTCGGTCAGCTCGGCCGGGTTGTGCGCGGCCCAGGTCTTCTCATCCTTCACCGGGTCGCCCCACAGGCCGTTGGGGTCGAGGCCCTGGCCGATCAGGACCGCCTGCACGCTCGACGGGCCGAGCATGAACAGCTGCGTGTGCACGGTGCCGCTATAGGAGGCCGCCGCGGCGAACATGCCTGGCCTGCGCCCCGCGTAGGACAGCGCGCCGAACCCGCCCATGGACAGCCCGGCGATCGCGCGCTTCTTGCCGCCGCCGTAGTTCTTCTCCACCAGCGGCAGCACCTCGTCCAGGTGGAAGTCCTCCCACCGCGGGCCGCCCGCCTGCTTCCAGTTGCTGAAGTACCCGGCCTTGCCGCCGATCGGCTGGACGACGATGACCTTCCGCAGTTCGGGGTAGGTCTCGATATCGGTCTTCTGCACCCAGCTCTCGTGCCCGTCGCCGTCGCTCCAGCAGCAGCCGCCGAGCATCAGCAGCACCGGCCAGGTCTTGCCGGACGGCCGGTTGTCCCAGCCGTCCGGCAGCAGCAGCCGGACGTTGGCCTTCTGGCCGATCGCGGGCGAGTCCACGGTGAGGTCGAGGGTGCGCGCGTCGACGCGCTCCTCGGCGACGACGGTCGGGGCCGGGGCGGCCGACGCCGGGGCGGCCAGTGCGGCGGGCAGCGCGACCGCGGCCGCCGCGAAGATCGTCAAAAGGCGTCGGATCGGCTTTCGCACGCCCGATCCTCCTCAAAGTCATTTCGGGGAGGACATGCTCTCGATCTACCGCCGGTGCTGGATAGAGCACGTTAAGTAATTTACTAATCGAATATCTTTACAGTGCGCAAAGAAGCAACACATCGGTTACTCGCCGGTAAGCTCGGGTAACCCATCAGCGGTGCACACGGGCGTGCAAGGCTGGGCCCGAGCCGTGGCACCGCGTGGTGTGGAAAACCGTGGACAGCTGATACGTAAGCCACATGTGGCAGGGCTCACGGATCATGCCTTTGCCGTGTCAGGATGGCGGCAATGCGATCCGTCATCGTCGACGGGGCTGACCCCACCTGATCAGGTGGGAGTTCGCACCCACCGGCGTAGTCGCGCCGTACCGCCACAAGCGGGAGGTGCGGCGTCAACCACGAGGAGAAGACGCATGTCGTCGCCGGACTTCTGGACGCAGCCTCCGGGAACCCCGCCGGACGCGTCCAACGAGGTAGCCCCCGCTGCGACCGCAGCCCGACCGACCGCGGAGCAGGTCATCGCTGGATTGCGCGCGACCACCGAAGGTGGAGCCGATCTCGTGCAGTTGCTCACCCCGGAGGGTGAGCGGGTGCACCACCCCGAGTTCGACATCGACATCACCGCCGAGGAGATCCGCGGGCTCTACCGCGACATGGTCCTCGTGCGCCGGGCCGACCGTGAGGGCAACGCGCTGCAGCGCCAGGGCCAGCTCGGCATCTGGGTCCCGCTGCTCGGCCAGGAAGCCGCACAGATCGGTGCGGGCCGCGCGATGCGCCCCACCGACATGGCCTTCCCGAGCTACCGCGAGCACGGCGTCGCCTGGTGCCGCGGCATCGACCCGACCGAGATCATGGGCATGTGGCGGGGCACCGACCACGGCTCGTGGGACCCGCAGGAGAAGCGGTTCCACCCGTACACGATCGTCATCGGCAACCAGTGCCTGAACGCGGCCGGCTACGCCATGGGCCAGAAGTTCGAGGGCAAGGTCGGCGACGACGACGGGGAAGCCACGATCTGCTTCTTCGGCGACGGCGCGACCAGCCAGGGCGACGTGCACGAGGCCATGGTGTGGGGCGCGGTCTACGACGCGCCGCTGGTCTTCTACTGCCAGAACAACCAGTGGGCGATCTCCGAGCCCCTTGAGCGGCAGACCCGCGTCCCGCTCTACCAGCGCGCGCTCGGCTACGGCTTCCGCGGCATCCGCGTCGACGGCAACGACGTGCTGGCCACCCTCGCGGTCAGCCGCTGGGCGCTGGACGAGGCCCGGCACGGCAACGGCCCGGTGCTGATCGAGGCCTTCACCTACCGGATGGACTCGCACACCACCTCCGACGACGCCACCCGCTACCGGCACTCCGACGAGCTGGAGGCGTGGAAGCTGAAGGACCCGATCGAGCGGGTCCGCGTCTACCTGATCAAGCAGCAGCTGGCCGACCAGGACTTCTTCGACGGCGTCCAGGCCGAGGCCGACGAGCTGGCCGCGCGGCTGCGCGAGCACACCATGAACCTGCCGGACCCCGGTCCGGAACGGATCTTCAGCAACGTCTACGCGGAGGAGCCGGCGACCCTGCGCTCCCAGCGCGAGGAGTACCAGGCCTACCTGTCCGGATTCGCCGACTCCACCGCTGGAGGTGGGCACTGATGGCCGCGCCGACGATGAACAACGCACCCGGTGCCACCGGCCAGCCGCCGAAGACGACCACCCTGGGCAAGGCGCTCAACATGGGGCTGCGCGCCGCGATGGAGCGCGACCCCAAGGTCATCGTGATGGGTGAGGACGTCGGCAAGCTCGGCGGCGTCTTCCGGATCACCGACGGGCTGCAGAAGGACTTCGGCGAGCAGCGCGTGCTGGACACCCCGCTGTCGGAGTCCGGGATCATCGGCGCCGCGATCGGCCTGGCCATCCGCGGGTTCCGCCCGGTCGCCGAGATCCAGTTCGACGGCTTCATCTTCCCCGGCTTCGACCAGATCGTCAGCCAGCTGGCGAAGCTGCACTACCGCACCCAGGGCCGGGTGAAGGTGCCGATCGTGGTGCGCGTGCCCTTCGGCGGCGGCATCGGCGCGGTCGAGCACCACTCGGAGTCGCCGGAGTCCTACTTCGCGCACACCGCGGGCCTGCGCGTGGTCAGCTGCTCCAACCCGGTGGACGCCTACTGGATGATCCAGCAGGCCATCGACTGCGACGACCCGGTGCTGTTCTTCGAGCCCAAGGCGCGCTACTACGAGAAGGCCGAGCTGGACACCTCGCTCGTGCCGGAGCCGCTGTTCGCCTCGCGCGTCCTGCGCCGCGGCAGCACGGCGACGCTGGCCACCTACGGCCCCTCGGTCAAGACCTGCCTGGCGGCCGCGACCGCCGCGGCCGAGGACGGGCTGGACCTGGAGGTCATCGACCTGCGGACGCTGTCGCCGCTGGACCTGGGCCCGGTGTTCGACTCCGTGCGGCGCACCGGCCGCCTGGTGATGGTCACCGAGGCGCCGAGCGAGTCCTCGATCTCCTCCGAGGTCATCGCCCAGGTGCAGAAGGAGTGCTTCTACTCCCTTGAGGCTCCGGTCCTCCGGGTCACCGGCTTCGACACCCCGTACCCGCCGAGCAAGTTGGAGGAGGAGTTCCTCCCCGATCTCGACCGGGTCCTGCACGCCGTCGACCAGTCGCTGTCCTGGTAAGGGAGGAAGCAGTCAATGCCGCAGTACAAGCACTTCCCCCTGCCCGACGTCGGGGAAGGCCTCACCGAGGCCGAGATCCTGAACTGGCACGTCAAGCCGGGTGACGAGGTCACGGTCAACCAGATCATCGTCGAGATCGAGACCGCCAAGGCCGCCGTGGAGCTGCCCTGCCCGTACGCGGGCGTGGTGACCGAGCTGCTGGCCGAGGCGGGGCAGACCCTCGACGTCGGCACCCCGATCATCACCATCGACACCGACCCCGGCGGCGCGCCCGCGACCGCGGCGCCGCCCGCTCAGGCCCCGGCCGAGTCGACGCAGGCGAGCAACGGCTCCGGCAAGATCGGCGAGGAGATGCCGGGCGGCCGGATCGCCACGCTGGTCGGCTACGGCCCGCGCTCGACAGCGGCCAAGCGCCGCCCGCGCAAGGGCGCATCCGTGCCCGCTCCGGCTCCCGAGCCGGTCGCGGCGGCGGTGTCGCAGCCGGTCGTCGCCCCGTTCTCACCGGAACCGATCACGCCCGCGGTGTCCGAACTGCCGCCGCTCGCGACGGACTGGGTTCCGCTGGCCAAGCCACCCGTGCGCAAGCTGGCCAAGGACCTCGGCGTCGACCTGCGCGAGCTCAACGGCTCCGGCCCGGACGGCGTGATCACCCGCGAGGACGTCTCGCTCGCCGCGTCGGCACCTGCGGCTGCGGCTCCGGTCACCGCCGCCGTTCCCGCGGGCGCGCGCGAACGGCGGGTGCCGATCAAGGGCGTCCGCAAGGCCACCGCCCAGGCGATGGTGGACAGCGCGTTCACCGCCCCGCACGTCACCGAGTTCCTGACCATCGACGTGACGCCGATGATGGAACTGCGCGCGCGGCTGAAGAGCTCGCCGGAGTTCCGCGACGTGAAGCTGACCCCGCTGGCCTTCGCGGCCAAGGCGGTCTGCCTCGCGGCCCGGCGCACCCCGGACGTGAACGCGACCTGGGACGCGGCGAGCAACGAGATCGTCTACAAGGACTACGTGCACCTCGGCATCGCCGCGGCGACCCCGCGCGGGCTCGTGGTGCCCAAGGTCCGCGACGCGGACGCGATGTCGCTGCGCGAGCTGTGCGTGGCTCTTGAAGAGCTGACCACGACCGCGCGCAACGGCAAGACCTCGCCCGCGGACATGGCCAACGGCACGTTCACCATCACCAACATCGGCGTCTTCGGCATCGACACCGGGACGCCGATCATCAACCCCGGTGAGTCCGCGATCCTCGCCTTCGGCGCGATCCGGGACATGCCGTGGGTGGTGGACGGCCAGGTGGTGCCGCGCAAGGTCTGCCAGCTCGCGCTGAGCTTCGACCACCGCGTGGTCGACGGCCAGCAGGGTTCGCAGTTCCTCGCCGACGTCGGCGCGCTGATGGCCGACCCGTCGGTGGCGATCACGTACTGACAGCTGTGCTGTGCGAAGCGCCCCCGTTTCCGCGGGGGCGCTTCGTTCTGTGCTGAGAAGGCTGCCAAGAACGCGTCCCTACCCTGCGCCGCATGCACCTCATCGGAGTCGTGTTGGCGGGCGTTCTCGCCGTTTCCCCTGTCGCACCAACGAATCCGGGCTTGCAAGCGAGCCTCGACGAGATGACGAAGAACGGCGCTCCCGGGGTCGTCGCCCAGCTGCGCGACGGAGACCGCACGTGGATCGGCCGGAGCGGGTTCGGCGACCTCGACCGCAGGACTCCGGTGCCCCGCGACGCGCGGTTCCGGGCGGGCAGCGTCACGAAGAGCCTGGTCGCGACCGTTGTGCTGCAACTCGTCGACGAGGGTCGCCTCAGCCTGGACCAGCCGGTGCTGGAGGACATCACCGTGCGGGCGCTGCTGAACAACACCAGCGGGCTGCCCGACTACCTCTCCGATCCGGTGTTCGCCGATCCCCGCGTCTACGGCGGGCGCACGTTCACGCCGGACGAGCTGATCGAGATTGCCTTGCGGCACAAGGGAACCACGGGGTGGAAGTACTCCAACACCAACTACGTCGTGCTCGGCCGTCTGGTGGAGAGGACAACCGGGAAGCCGGTCGGCGAGGAGCTGGCGCGGCGGGTCCTGCGGCCTGCCGGAATGCGGTCGAGCTACCTCCCGACGACGTTCCCGCGCATCGTCGGGCCGCACGCGACGGGCTACTACCTGCACGGTGACATCACGCAGAACCCTGACCCACAACCGAAACTGGAGCCGTTGACGGAGATCAACCCGTCTTTCGCCTGGGCCGCTTACGGCCTCCTCTCCACCACCGAGGACCTCCAGCGGTTCTATTCGGCGTTGCTGTCCGGGAAGCTGCTTCCCGCGTCGCTGCTCAAGGAGATGCAGCAGACCGTTCCGACCGGCAACCCCGCTTTTCCCGGCTATGGCCTGGGTGTGGAGCGGGTCGACCTGGCGTGCGGTGCGGCGTGGGGGCACACCGGGTCGATCCCGGGCTTCATGACCTTCACCTTCGCCAGGGAGGAAGGGCGGCGGCAGTTCACCTTCTCGGTCAACGCCCAGGTGCTCGACCGGTCGTCCGGGAAGTTCCTCGCGCCGGGCTTCGCCGCACTGGAGAAGGCGTTGTGCCAGGTCAACGGGGGCCGTACATGATCACCGCGACTCCGGCGAGGCAGATCAGCGCGCCGACGACGTCCCAGCGGTCCGGGCGGAAGCCGTCCACGACCATGCCCCACACCAGCGAGCCCGCGACGAACACGCCGCCGTAGGCCGCGAGCACCCGGCCGAAGTTGGCGTCGGGTTGGAGGGTCGCCACGAACCCGTAGACGCCGAGCGCCAGCACGCCGCCGCCGATCCAGAGCCAACCCCGGTGTTCGCGCACGCCCTGCCAGACCAACCAGGCGCCGCCGATCTCGGTGAGCGCGGACAACGCGAAGAGGATGACCGACCTCAGGAAACTCATCCGAAAATTTTAGGCGCGTTTGCGCTGACCTGGGCTTTTGCCCCCGGGAATGTCAGACCCCGTCCGTAGTGTCACCGGTGTTGGGGCTCCGCTGGTCAAGGAGGTACGGGATGGAGCAGCACATCCCCACTTCGCTCTGGATCGACTACAACAACGCGCCAGGACCGGACAAGGCGCAGCGCGTGCGCAGGCACCGCTACATGCACGAAAGCAGGAACGTGTGGGCGATCAGGTACAACCTGGAACTGCTCGACGCCATCCAGGCGGGACGGCGGTCCGGGGACGACCTGGCCGAGCTGATCACCGCGATCGACAACGCCCACCCGAAGAAGCGGCGCAGCTACGAGGAGAACGCCGAGGGCTGGTGCAGCCTCACCGAGGACTGGAAGCCCGCGCTGACCGAGGTCGGCATCGGTGAGTGCGTCTTCGACGACGTGCGGGTGCGCGTGCGGCCGCACCTCGGCCTCGTGGACGGGAAGCACGGTTACGCGACCTACCTGTGGCTCAAGGACGAGCCGCTGACCGAAGCCGCGGCGTGTTCGGTGCTGCGGCTGATGCAGCTGGAGATGCCCGCGATCCTGCCCGGCGGCAGGCCCCTGGTGATCGACGTCCGCCGGTCGCGGTTGATGCACCTGCCGCGCAAGCGCCAGTGGCGGGACTTCGACGAGTGGCTCGCCAGGGAGGCCGCGGCCTACGGCGAGTACTGGCGCGCGGCAACACCCGTCGCCGCCTAGCCCTGGGGGTCCCGTGGCCCTGGGGGTGGTCACGGGACCCCGCTCCACCTGGTCGTTTCCCCAGAGTTGCGGCTCGACCGGCGGAGCCGGTGTTTGACTCAGCCCATGTCCGCTCCTCGAGGCGAGGTCCGCGCCGAACTGGACCAGTTCCTGCACAGCACGGAGTTCAGCTGCCTCGGCGCACGCGCGGCGTTCAAACGCGGATCGCTCACCCACCACCACTACCCCGTGCTGGGTGATCCGGATTCGGCGCGGCTGCACCACGAAGACCTCCTCGAATACGCGCTCCAGTTGCCCGGAAAGCTGTCCGGCACGAGCTTCCTGACGTTCGTCGCCACCTTCGACGGTCCGGGCCCGATGGACGAGCTGGCATTCGAGCGCACGGTCTGGCGGCACCTCCAGCTCGTGCACGACATCGACAGCCGGACCTACGGCCCGCAGCCGGGAGCGTCTTCCGATCCGACGCAGCAGAACTTCGGTTTCCACGTCGGCGCGCACGCCTTCTTCGTCGCCGCACTGCATCCCGGATCGTCACGGGCGACCCGGCGCTTCTCCCGCCCGGCCCTGGCGATCACGTCGAACCAGCAGTTCATGGCGCTGGGCGAGAAGTTCGTCTCCCTTCAGGAACGAATCCGGGCCCGCGAGGTCGCGAACAACGGCTCGGTCAACCCGAGCTTCACGCACTACGAGTACGCGCAGCCCGCCCGGCACTTCTCAGGGCGGCTGACCGAGCCGGATTGGCAGTGCCCGTACCGTTCCCGACATCACACCCCGCTCAAGGCAACCTAAAGCGGCTACACCTATTCCGGTGACGCTCGCCCCAGAATTTCCGGATGCGGATACTCTTCCGCAGACCCGAGTCGGGCCAATTCAGCACGCATAGGCCAGTCTCGCCGGGGCTTTCGCCTCACGGAAGGACAACGATGAACATGCGACGATTCGCTCTCGCTGCGGTTCTGGCGGTCGCCGCCGGAGCCCTGACGCTGCCCACGGCCGCGGTCGCCCAGGCGAAGGCCGCGCCGAGCTGCACCGCGGGCAAGGTGAAGACCACGACAGCCGTCTTGCTGCGGACCGACCCCAAGAAGAGCGCCACCGGCCTGCGTTCCATCCCCAGTGGCACCACCGTCACGGCCTACGGCTTCCGTTACGAGACGCAGATCTGGGACCCCGATGGCCAGGGCTACGGCTGCCGTCTGTACAAGCAGGAGAAGTACAACGAGATCCTCTGCCACGGCAACAACTCCGACTCCTGGTACAAGGTGCGCTACGCCGGTGCGACCGGCTGGATCAACACCGGGTGCGCCAAGAAGGTGGCAGACACCAAGATTAAGTGGTAGCCCCGCTACCGCGTGCCGGATGGCTCGTGTTCTCCGAGGTCCCGGTCCGGTATTCGTAAGCCACGAAGGCCGGGCGGTAACCAACCGCCCGGCCTTCGCCGTACGGCCGGTGCGCCGTTCTCCTGCCACCGGCAGTGCCCGTACCGTTCCCGAGATCACACCCCTCACAACGCAACCTAAAGCGGCCAAACCTATTCTGGTGACACTTCGCTCTGGGATGAAACCTGGGTCGCCATGTTCCCCGAATCCGGTTACGCTTTCGCAGAGATGACGTTCAGGTCAATTGTTCCTCAAGCGATCGCGTAAATTCGTCGTCTTTTGTCATGCCGTATCGACGGCTGGGCGCGACTGACGCGCTTCTAATAGTGGAGCAAAGTTGAAGAAGAGCACTTTCACGGCTGCCGTCCTGGCCGCCGCGTTCACCGCGTGCGGCCTCGGTGCCGCCGCTTCCGCCACCCCGGCCGCCCCGCTGAACGTGGTGGCACTGGGCGACTCGACCGCTTCGGGTACCGGAGCCGGGCTCTACCACCGCGGTACCCACCACACCTGCTGGCGCAGCTCCAACTCCTACTCCGAGGTCGCTGTCGCGAAGCTGCGCGCCGCGGGCCGCACGGTGGAGTTCCGCAACGCCACGTGCAGCGGAGCGGGCATCAACGAGATGCGCACGACGTTCAAGAGCCAGCCCGCCCAGCTGGACGCGCTGAAGCCGAACACGAACGTCGTGCTGCTCACCGTTGGCGCCAACGACATCAAGTACGTCGAGTTCGGCGGCCTGTGCATGCAGGGCGACTGCTCGAAGGCGGGCAAGTCCGTCACCGACCAGCTGCCCGCGATGAGCAAGAACCTGCTCGGCCTCTTCGGTGAGATCAAGGCCAAGAGCCCCAAGGCCAAGGTCGTCCTGGTCGGCTACGGCCGTCAGCTCACCGCGGGCGCGAACGGCGCCGCCGCAGCCGACCCCATCTGCGCCCCCACCGTGTTCTCCGCCGAGGAGCGCGCTGAGGGCAACAAGGTCGTCAGCGCGCTGGACATGACGCTGCGCGTCACCGCCAAGGCGGCCGGCGCCACGTTCGTCAGCCCGTACGTCGACTCGGTGAACCTGGGCAAGGAGTTCGCCGGGCACTCGCAGTGCGAGTCGGGTGCGCCGTACTACCGCGGCTTCGATGCCCTGGCGCCCAACGAGGAGGGCCAGGAAGCCGTGCTGCACCTGAACAAGGACGGCCAGGCCGCGCTCGGCGAGCTCGTCACCGCGCAGCTGCGCTAGCAAGGGAACGGGCGGTGGATCCCGTCCTGGGGGAACCGGGATCCACCGCCCGCTCACGAGGCCGCCAGCGCGGTATGGCGACCGGACAGGACCATCAGCGAATGTGCATCCCCGAGATCGCCCGCGCCATCACCAGGCGCTGGATCTCCGAAGTGCCCTCGAAGATGGTGTAGATCTTGGCGTCGCGGTGCATCCGCTCCACCGGGTGCTCGCGGGTGTAGCCGTTGCCGCCGAGGATCTGGATGGCGCGCTCGGTGGCCCAGACCGCGACCTCCCCGGCCTTGAGCTTGGACATCGAGCCCTCGGCGCTGGTGAACTTCTGGCCGCTGCGGCCCATCCACGACGCCCGCCAGACGAGCAGCCGCGCCGCGTCGATCTCCATCTTCATGTCCGCGAGCGTGAACGCGATGGACTGGTTCTCGATGATCGGCCGACCGAAGGTGACGCGCTGCTTGGCGTACTCCAGCGAGTACTCGTAGGCGGCGCGCGCGATGCCGACGGCCATGGCGCCGACGGTGGGGCGGGTGACCTCGAAGGTGGCCATCGCCGCCTGGCCCTCGGCCTTCTTGCCCTCGCGGGCCCGAGCCAGGCGCGCGTCGAGCTTTTCCTTGCCGCCCAACAGGCATGAGCCGGGGACGCGGACGTCGTCGAGGTAGACGTCGGCGGTGTGCGAGGCGCGCAGGCCGTGCTTCTTGATCTTCTTGCCGCCGACCAGGCCGGGGGTACCCGGCGGAACGATGAACCCGGCCTGCCCGCGCGCTTTCAGCGAGGGGTCGACGACGGCGGTGACCACGTGCACGTTGGCGATGCCGCCGTTGGTCGCCCACGCCTTCTGCCCGTTGAGCACCCACTCGTCCTTGGCCTCGTCGTAGACGGCGCGGGTGCGCATGGCCGAGACATCAGAGCCCGCCTCGGGCTCGGAGGAGCAGAAAGCGGCGACCTTCGGGTCGTCCACGTCGCCGTAGCACTGCGGGACCCACTCGGCGAGCTGGTCCGGGCTGCCGGAGGCGAAGATGCCCGCGACCGCGAGGCCGGTTCCCATGATCGCCATGGCGATGCCGCCGTCGCCCCAGAACAGCTCCTCGTTGACGATCGGCAGCGACAGCCCTGTCGGATCGGCGTAGCAGGTCGCCAGCGACTCGAAGCCGTACAGCCCGATCTTGGCGGCCTCCTGGATCACCGGCCACGGCGTTTCCTCGCGTTCGTCCCACTCCGAGGCGGCCGGGCGCACGACGTCCTCGGCGAAGCCGTGCACCCAGTCCCTGAGCCCGGTCTGCTCCTCGGACAGTTCGAGCGAGAAGGTCACGTCAGCTCCCTAGTCTCGGGGATCATGCCTTGGGGACGTCGAAGAGGTTCATCAGCCCGGCGGCGAAGCCGAGGTCGCCCTTGATCTTGAGCTTGCCGGTCATGAACATCACCGGGGCGGAGCCGTTGCCGGTGACCAGCTTGAGGAAGTCCGGCGGGGAGACCGTGACGGAGACGCGGGGCTCGGCCGCGTTGTCCTTGTTCACGGTGCACTCGCCGGAGTCGACCACCATCTCGTAGCGGTCGTAGGTGTCCGGTTCGGGCCGCGTGATCCGCCAGTGCACAACCGCCGTGGTCGAACCGGCGCGGTCGGGGCGGAAGTGCGTTCCCATCCTCCTGAAGACCTCATCCAGTACCTTGACCCGCAGTTCCGGACGAACCATGACGGCATCGATCTGATCCTTGGAGGCGCGGGAGACCAGGCGAGCGAACTTCTGTGGCTCCAGCGAGCTGAGATCGACCTCGGCTCCGCTGTCCGCGAGGTCCGATGCCGCGGCGAGCAGGGCGACGAACTCGTCGTTGCTGATCTTCTTCGGGTCGACCTCGGCGAGGGCGGCGATCGGGTCGGTGTTCGGCACAGCGCACCTCCAGGCTTACCTACTGATGAGTAAGACTACTTTTGAGTAGGTTCGGTCGCAAGAGGTCCCAAGACACCGTTGAGGTGGGTGCATGACCAAGAAGGACGTGGCGGGGGCGACCCCTCCGCCGCGCGCCAAGCGGCTGCCGCGCGCCGTGCGCGAGCGGCAGATCCTCGACGCCGCCGTGCGGGTGTTCTCCGAACGCGGCTACCACGCCGCGTCGATGGACGAGGTCTCCGACGTCGCGGGCATCTCCAAGCCGATGATCTACGCGTACCTCGGCTCCAAGGAGGAGCTGTTCGCCGCGTGCATCCAGCGCGAGGCGACCCGGCTGATGGAGGCGATCGGTGGCGTGGTCGACGTCGACCTCGACCCGGAGGAGCAGCTCTGGCGCGGAGTGCTGGCGTTCTTCACCTTCGTCGGGGAGAACCGCGACTCCTGGCAGGTGCTGCACCGCCAGGCGGGCACCCAGGGCGCCCCGTTCGCGGCCGAACTGGCCGAGGGCAGGCGCCGGGCGGTCGCGATGATCTCCGCGCTGCTCGACCGCGCCGCGGGCCGGGAGGGCGTCGGGGCGTTCGCCGAGGGCAGGACCGAGCCGCTGGCCGCAGCGCTGACCGGTGCCGGGGAGGCGCTGGCCGAGTGGTGGCTGGAGCACCCCGAGGAAAGCCCGAAGGCGATGGCGCGCAGGCTGATGAACCTGTCCTGGATGGGTTTCGGCAACCTGGTGCTGGGGCGTGCCTGGTCCCCGGAGAAGTCCGCCTAACCGACCAGCGCCGCGGCGCCGACGAGCCCGGCGCGCGGGCCGAGCTCGGCCCGCTCCACCGTCAGTTTGTCCAAAAAGGACAGTCCGGCGTGGGTGGCCAGCGTTCTGCGGACCGGGTCGAAGAGGAGTTCGCCCGCCTCCGCGACACCGCCACCGATGACCACGAGGTCGAGGTCGCAGACTGCGGCCGTCGCCGCGATGGCCAGCCCGACCGCGCGCCCACCGCGTTCGAAGGCGGCGCGGGCCACCTCGTCCCCGGCGCGCGCCGACTCCGCGAGGTCGCCCGCGTCGTCTCCGATCCAGCCGTGTTCCCTCGCCCAGCGCACCAGATGTGGGCCTGCCGCAACGGTTTCCACGCAGCCCCGGCCGCCGCAGGTGCAGGGCGCGCCATCGGGCTCGACCACGACGTGGCCGATGTGGCCCGCGTTGCCCGTGCGCCCGCCGAAGGGCTTGCCGTCGAACACGAGCCCACCTCCGACGCCGGTGGACACCACGATGCCGAGCAGGTGATCGCTGGTTCGGCCCGCGCCGAAACGGTGCTCGCCGAGCGCCATGCAGACGCCGTCCCCGGCGAGCCGCACCGGCACTCCCGGCACCAGATCGGCGACCTTGCGGACGAGCGGGAAGTCCTCCCAGCCCGCGATGTTGATCGGGCTCACCGTGCCCGCGACCGCATCGATCGGCCCGGCGCAGGCGATGCCGACACCTCGCACGACCTCGCCGCGCAGCACGTCCTCGACCGCTTCCCGTGCCGCCGCCCAACCTCCGGCCGCGGTCGGCCGCCGGGCTTCGCGCACGATCGTGCCCCGGTCGTCGACGAGCGCGGCGGCGATCTTCGTGCCGCCGACGTCCAGCGCGAGCACCACGTCCGTCACCCGCGAGACGGTACGGGACGCCCCGAACGAGTCGTTCGGGGAGTTGAGCGCCCTGAACGAGTCATTGAGGGCGTTCGGCACCGCACCAAACGCGGCATTCACGGCGTCCGCTGAGGCCCTGAACGAGTCATTGAGGGCACTCGACGCACCTGAATGAGTCATTGGGGCACTTGAGCGTGCTGAATGAGTCATTGGGGGAGTTGAACGCACCGAATGACTCATTCAGCCCGAAAACGGGGGGTTAGTGGCGGTGGGTGTTGTCGGGTTGGCGGGGGTCGCCGGGGTGTTCGTAGCCGGGGGCGAGGCGGACCAGTTCGGCGCGGCGCGCCTCCAGCCAGTCGCCGAAGGCCCGGCGGCGGGCGGCGGCGAGCAGGCGCGAGGTGATCTGCTCGCGCGCCTCGGCGAAGGTGCTCCGGCTCTCCGGGTAGGCCCGCTCGACGAACAGGGTGTGCCAGCCGAGCGGGTCGCGGACGGGGCCGACCACGGAGCGCTCCGCGGCGGCGAAGAGGGCCTGCTCGACCGGCCCGGCCAGCTGACCGCGCACGACCGTCCTCAATGGACTGTCGGAGAGGTCGGCCAGTTCGGGACTGGTCAGCACGCGGTGCCGGACGATCCGCCGCTCCGGCGCGGAGAACAGCTCGAAGTTCGCCTCGAAGTAGCGCCGCGCCTCGCACTCGGTCACCGCGATCCCTGCGGTGACCTCGTGGAACACCGCTCGCGCGCGCGGACTCCTCGTCAACAGCGAAGCCGCGACGCTGCCGAGTTCGAGCATGGCGGCGCGATCGGCGGCGATCTTCTCCAGCTCCGGCGCGGTCGCCTCCTCGCGCGGGCGTATCTGTCCGACGATGCGCTCCGCGGTGAGCCGCTGCACCAGCCACCGGCGCAGCTGCCGCGCCTCGCTGGAGCCCTGCGCGGGCAGCGTCGCGGCGGCGCGGCCGGAGCGCAGCTCGGCCTCGGCGTTGTCGACTTCGGAGAGCAGGACCGGCTCGTCGCCGACCCAGGCGATGGGGGTCATGCCGTCACCACCAGCGATACCGCTTCGGAATACAGGATGCGACCGGCCCCGGCCACCTTCACCAGCGCCCAGTAGGCACCGGGCTCCGCCCACGGCGGCGGCGCGATGTCGAAGCCGAACTCGGTGCGGCCGACGACCTCGCGGACCTGCCACCAGTCCGGTGTGGCGTCCCAGGTGCCCCACGGGGTGAGCAGCTGCGCCTCGACCGAGACCGGGGCGGAGGTGTCGCCGACCACGTCGACGGTGAGCCGCTCCCGCCCGCCGCGCGCCACCCGGACCGCCTGGGGCGATCCGGCCAGCCGCAGCGGCTGCGCGGGCTCGGCGACGGTCGACAGCATCGCCACATCCTCGACCACCTGGCGCCAACTCGGTGGGAGCGCCTCGCCGGTGAGCTCCAGCTGGGCGCGAATGGGATGCGGCAGGTCCGGGCTCCCCTTGGGCGCTCTGACCTGCACCTCCGTCTGCCAGTGCCCGCCGGGCGCGAGCCCGAACGGCAGTTGCGGCGGGGCGCAGGTCCACCCGTCCGGAACCACGAACCGGACGACACCGTGCAGCTCGGCGTCGGTGCAGTCGCTGACCACGCTCAGCGTGAGGGTGATGTCGCCGCCCGGCTGGACCAGCCCGGTGACCGGGTCGAGGTGCACCGCGACCGGCAGGCCGCCCATCGGTGCCGGGCCCCGGTTGTGCATCCAGTAGCGCGCGTAGAGCGGCTGGGCGACCTCGCGCTCCGGCCCGAGCACTCCACCGTCCATTGTGGACCATCGGCTCAGCTCGGGACGGGCGACGAGGGTGGCGATCTCGAACGGCGCCAGGGTGAGCGACAGGTCGGCAAGCGAGTCGCGGCGCTGTTCGAGCAGGTCCGCGGTCGCCGGGTCGGCGAAGCTCAGCAGCGACGAGGACACGCGCACCTCCGGCATCAGGC
This sequence comes from Allokutzneria sp. A3M-2-11 16, assembly GCF_024213555.1. Classification (GTDB taxonomy): domain Bacteria; phylum Actinomycetota; class Actinomycetes; order Mycobacteriales; family Pseudonocardiaceae; genus Allokutzneria. Next base: position 1,757,737 of record NZ_JANAVO010000001.1, read on the forward strand.
CCGAGGTCTCCACCAGCCGCAACGCGATCCCCTCCGCCGGGTCCGCCGGGTGGGCCGAACCGCGGGCCAGCGGATTGCCCACGGCCTTCAGCGCGGCGAGGCTGACCCCGCCCGCGGGCTCGACGGTCAGCAGCGAACCGGAACCGGGGAGGCCGCCGACCCCGTCGTCCGGGGACAGCACCGCGATCAGCGGATGGGAGAACTCCGCACTGCGCATGGGAATTCCCTTGCGCCAGTCGCCCTCCGCGCTGACCACCGCGTAGTCGAAGACGTGCGTCCAGTGCTGGAGCTGGAAACCGCTGCCGTCCGGGGTGGCGCGACGCGGCGGGTCGATCCACACGCCCGACGGCCAGCCGGTGCACGAGCGCAGCAGCGACGCGTGCAGCGTTCCGGCCGAGTCCACCGCGAAGCCGGGAACGCCGCGGTTGAGCAGCGCCACCGTGCGCGACTCGAACTCGCCCGCTCCAGCGGAGGCGTCCTGCCGCACCTCGATCTCGTGATCGACTAGATCATCCACAATGGACTCGATAACCGCGTCGAGGTCCGCGCCCGCGATGACCAGCACCGGAAGTGCCCGCACCGCACGGAGATCCGCGCTCGGCACCCACACATCGGCGAGCGGCCGCTCCGCCGGGACCCACACCACGGCCCGGCCGGTCGCCGCGAGCTGCCGGTCCAGCTCAGTCCGGTAGGCAGGGTCCGCCTCGGCGAGGACCTTGGCGGTGAAGGAGTTCCGGTCGGGCCCGCCGAGCGCGAACCGCACGTCCGGCAGGTTCGAGTCCACTTCGAGGTGCCCGTAGCGCGGGCCGTCCGCGGTGCTGCACGTCGCGGTGACTCCGGCTTGAGCCAATGCGACCGTGAGTTCGCGCGCGAGCGGAGCCGCCTCCGCGCGCGAGGGCGCGATCAGCTCGGCGATGCCGATCGCGCGGACCGCCTCGCCGATGCGCACGCGGGCCGTGGCGGACAGGCCGAACCAGGTGTACGCGGGGTTGTCCAAGGTCCACGGGTGCTCGGCGGAATCCACGTCCGGCAGCCCGAAACCCCTGCCCACAACGGCATCGCCGACCTCGCTCACCGGCAGCGCGCCCGGGACGGGGCACGGCCAGCGCAGCCGGAGCAGCTGGTCGGAGCCGGTGAACTCCTCGACCTTGGTGGAGCAGTCGACGCGGGAAACGCCGCGCCACAACGTGATCGTCTGGGTGTAGGAGACCGCACCGATCTTGCCGCGCACGACGAGGCGCTGACCGAGCGGGGACTGGAACGCCTGCACCGCGGCGTTGTTGGCGCCGGACACCTGGACCGGCCCCTTCGGCAGCAGGTGCCACGGACCCTCGCCGAAGCGCGGATGCCTGCTGTACTCCTCGTAGACCGCCAGCTCGTTGCCGACCCCGCCGGACGCGATCAGCTCCCGCCCGGACGGCAGCTCGACCAGGCTGACGACCCCGCCGCCGCGCCCGGGGTCGACCGCGATCCGGTAGTGCGCGTTGGCGATCTCATAACCATCCACAGGCAGCCAACCCGAGCTGTCCACAGAATCCACAGGTCTATCCACAATGGACTTATCCACAGTGGACAGTCGGATTGTGTATGCCTTCCAGCCGAAAGACGGCACGTCACGGGCCAGGAAGGTGACCGAGTGGCCTTCATGATCCACAAGCGCGGGCAGCTCGGTTCCCGCATCATCCACAACGGAGACCGTGCTGTGCACAGGATCGGTGAGCCGCACGGTGACCAAATCCGTGCGCGGCGCGGCAATTGAGTTCCACACCACCACGCCGCGACCCACAGCCTGAGAAAAGTCCACGCGGTCGGTCAGCACCCGGAGCGCGGAGTCCCGCACCGCGAGCGCGAGCTCCCGCGCTTCACGCCAACCCCACAACAGGTCGAGGTAGACCTGGTCCGACTCCGAGCCGGTGATCCCGTCGTGGTGCGCACCGTAGGCCAGCTGCACCCACGCCTTGGCGAAGGCGGCGTCCGGATAGCGAGCTCCGGTCAGCAACGACGCGAAGACCGCGTACCGCTCCGCGTCGAGCAGCACGTCCTCGGCCTCGCGCTGCGCCTGCTTGGTGTCGATGTACGAGACGTCCTTGCCGGTGTAGATCGGGTTCATGTCCCGGCTCTGCGGCGTCGGCTCCTCGCCCCGCTCGGCCAGCTCCGCGCGGACGGCGGCGAAGAACTCCTTCGGCAGCGCGCACACGAACCTCGGCCAGGTGTAGCGGGCGTTCCAGTCGCGGTGGATGCGGGTGATCCACTTGTTCGGCGGCGTGTAGTCGGTGCCGACCGGCAGCAGCACGTTGCGCGTGGTGGCCACCTTCTTGAGGCCCTGGAACAACTTCAGCGCGGACCGCTGCGCCTCCTCCAACGAGGGCGCGGTGTCCATCCACCACCCGGCGCTGTAGTGGTCGGCCATGTAGCTGGTCAGCAGGCCGCGCCCGGATGGAGAGATCCACTCGAACTCACTGGGGAACTGCATGCGGGTCGGATCGCCCTTGACGCCGTCGCGCACCTCCATCGGACCCCACTGGTGGAACGGGCCGCGCGCCCACGAACTGGACGAGAGACCGGCGTCGGCTGCCATGCCGGGGAACGCCGGGTCGTGGCCGAAAACGTCGAGCTGCCAGGCGGTCTGCGGATCGGCGCCGAGCACGTCGCGCTGGAAACCGATGCCGTGCACGAAGTTGCGGATCGCCGACTCCGGGCTGCACAGGTTGGTGTTGGGCTCGTTGTAGGTGCCGCCCATGATCTCCACGCGCCCCTCGGCGACGAGCCTGCGCAGCACGTCGCGATCGCCGGGGAAGGCGTCCCAGTACGGCTTGAGGTAGTCGACCTCCGCGAGCACGAACTTGTACTCCGGCTCGCGCAGCGCGAGCGCGAGGTGCGCGCGGACCAGGTCGAACCCGGCGAGCTGGTAGGCGGAGCGCGGGGAGCCCGGGAAGTCCAGCGCGTCCCACGCCGTGGTGTAGGCGGCCTGGGTGTTCCACCACACCGGGTCGTAGTGGAAGTGGCTGATCATGTGCATGGTCCAGCCGGGCTCGGCGACGGTCAGCTCGAAGGCGAGCTCCGAACCGTCGTCGGTGACCGCCCGCGCGGGCAGCACCGTGCCCGGACTGTCCGAAGTGGACACTGAGACCTCGACGACGCCGTCCCCGCTGACCGGCCGCGGGGTGTCGACGCCCGCACCGGTCACCCGCACGGTCGCCGGACCGTCGAGGGTTACCCGGACGACCTGGAGCGGGGCCTGTTCCGGCCCGGTGAACAGTTCGGTCGACTCCGCGGAAAGAACCCTTGCCACAATCGGACCCCTTTCACTTCACCGCTCCAGCCAGCGTGAACGTCCCGCCGAGACGCCGCGAGACGATCAAGTACAAGCCCAGGACGGGGGCGGTGTAAAGCAGCGAGTACGCGGCGAGCGGGCCGTAGGACTCCAGCCCGGCACGACCGAAGAACGCGAAGACACCGACTGCCGCGGGCTGTTTCTCCGGGTCGAGCAGCAGCGTGAACGGGACGAAGAAGTTGCCCCACGCGGAGATGAAGGTGAACACGCCCACCACCGACAGGCCGGGCAGCATCAGCGGCAGCACCACCTGGCGCAGCGACTGCATGCCCGAGGCGCCGTCCACCCACGCCGCCTCCTCCAGGCTCAGCGGCACGTTGTCCATGAAGCCCTTCGTCATCCAGATCGCGTAAGGCAGCGAGGTGGCGGCGAGGAAGAGCATCGTGCCGAACATGCTGTCGATCAGGTCGAGCTGCACGAACATGCTGTAGACGGGCACCATCACCGCGGTCATCGGCAACCCGGTCGCGAACAGCACGACGTAGAGGAACGGCCGCTTGAAGCGCAGTTGGTAGCGCGAGAGCGGGTAGGCGGCGAGCGCGGCCAGGGTCACCGAGATCACCGCGGCCCCGCCCGCGAGCAGCAGGCCGTTGAGCATCGGCAGCAGGCCGACCTCCCAGTCGAGCACGGCGAGCAGGTTGGCCGGGCCGGGCTGCTCCGGGAGCTCGGTGCGCAGCCCCGCCTTCTCGTCGACCGCCGCGGTGACCAGCCACAGCAGCGGAGCGGCGAACACCAGCGCGATCGCGCCGAGCACCAGGTGGACGAAGCCGGTCGCGACGCGCCTGCGCGGAGTGGAGATCACCGCAGCTCCTCCCTCAGCGTCCGGGCGTACACGGCCGCGAACACGCCGCCGACCAGCAGCAACACCAGTGCGGTCGCGGTGCCGTAGCCGATCTCGCGGAACACGAACGCCTGCTCGTACATCAGCAGCGGCAGGGTCTGGCTGGCCTCACCGGGCCCGCCCGCGGTGAGCACGTAGATCAACGCGAACACGCCGATGGTCTGCAAGGTGATCAACAGCAGGTTGCTCAGCACGGTGCGCCGGATCGTCGGCAGGGTGACGTGCCAGAAACGGCGCAGCGGCCCGGCGCCGTCCATCTGCGCGGCTTCAAGGAGGTCGGAGGGCACATCGGACATGGCGGCCTGGTAGGTCAGCATCGAGAACGCGGTGCCCCGCCACACGTTGGCCAGCACGACGGCCGCCATCGGCGCGGTGTAGAGCCAGTTCTGGCCGGGCAGGCCGAGCCAGTCGAGCACCGCGTTGAGCGAACCGTCGGCGTTGAGGAAGGCGTAGATCGCGAAGGCCGCGACCAGCTCCGGCAGCACCCAGGCGGCCACCACCACGCCGCCGACGGCGGACCGCAGCAGGCGCGACCGGCCCGCGAGTAGGACGGCCAGCAGCATGCCGAGGCAGTTCTGCCCGATCACCGCGGAGCCGACGGTGAAGACCACGGTCAGCCACACCGCGTTCAGCAGCGCGGGGTCCTCGATCATCCGGGCGAAGTTGTCCAGCCCCGTGAACTGGGGACTCCGCGCGGCCGCTCCGCTCAGCGCGGTGTTGGTGAAGGACAGGTAGACCGTCCACAGCACCGGGCCCACCAGGAAGATCCCCAGCAACACCACCGCGGGCACCAACGGCACAACCCGCTTCACGCCCCGACTCCCCCGTTCGTTCGCCTTCACTCACATGGTCAAGTAGGTGAACGGCAGGGGACACCGCCAGACGTATTGGGTGCCTTTCGGGGAATTGTGCCGATTAGCCCGCGCGGGTGTCGGCCGTCGTGGTGCCCGGCGACCTCCGCCGCGCCGTGGTTGGGGCGTCTTCAAGTACCGCGAACCCCCGCCCACAACGTCTTCAACCGCCCCCAACCAGCGTGCCGCCGCGGGGTTCGGTGTCGTTTGCGACCGCTGGGGACGGGGTTGGGGGTACTTGAAGACCGGCGGACTACGGCGGCGGGGTGGTGCTGGGCTAGCCCGCGCGGGTGTTCGCCGGGCCGACGATGCGGGTGACCTTCGCTGACCACGCGGTCGCGGTGTCCGCCGGGTCGGCGCCGTTGACCACCTGGTCCATCGCGATCTGCAGCTCCTGCGAGACCCTGGGGTAGATCGTCAGCGTCGGCCGGTAGTGGGTGATGTCGATCAGCCCGGTCCAGAAGGCCACCGTGGGGTTGCGCTCGACCAGCCGGGGGTCCTCCCTGGCGATGTCCCTGCGCACCGGCAACTGCCCGGCGCCGACCGCGAAGGCCAGCGCCCCGTCGCGGTCCAGCGCCGTGGTGATGAACCGGAAGGCGTCGTCCTTCTTCTTGCTGCGCGCGCCGATCGCGAGCGTCCAGCCGCCGGAGAGGCTGACCCGCCCGGGTGCCTGGCCGAACTGCGTCGGCATCGCGGCGGGTGTCATCGTGCGCGCCCACTCCGCCCACTCGGCCTTGCCGCCGGGGCTCCAGTGCGCGGGCAGCCAGCTGCCGTCGAGCCGGATGCCGACGCGGCCCTGCTTGGTCAGCTCCTCGACGCCGCGGTCACCGAAGCGTGGGTCGGCGACCTGGGCCGGGCTCGGGCCGAGGCCGCCGCCGAAGATGTCGTTGGCGAAGCCCAGCACGTCGGCCATGCCCTTGCTCGGCGCGACCCACTTCTGCTGCGCCTCGTCGTAGAGGGTGGCCGTCCTGGTGCCGTAGAGCAGCATCTCCACGCTCTGCATCGCGACGGCCTCGCCCTGCGGCCTGCCGGCGGGCATGGCGAACGGGATGACGCCGGGCGCCTTCTCCTTGATCGCGCGGGCCGCGGCGATGATGTCGGCCCAGTTCTTCGGCTGCCAGTTCTCCGGCAGCCCGGCGCGCGCGAAGACCTGGCGGTTGAACCACAGCCCCCTGGTGTCGGTGGCCATCGGCACGCCGTAGGTCCTGCCGTCGACCGCGCGAGCGCTCTCCCTGGCCACTTGGACGAACTGCTGCCAGTCCGGCCACTTCGCCAGGAACTCGTCCAGCGGGGCCAGGTAGCCCGCGTCCACGTCGGCGTTGATGTTGAAGCTGTCCTCGTAGAGCACGTCCGGCGCGGTCGCCGGGGAGCGCTGCATCAGCTGCACCTTGGACAGGTACTCGTTGTCCGGGGCCACCACCGGGATCAGCTCGACCTCGACGTCCGGGTGCGACTGCTCCAGGGCCTCCTTGGTGCGCTTCATGTGCGCCTCGACCCGGACGTCCTCGCCGTAGCGCTGGTAGACGACCTTCAGCGTGTGCTCGCCGGAGTCGCCACCGCAGGCCGTGACCGGCAGGAGCAGCACCGAGAGCGCGAGAGCGGCAACCGCCCTGTGCACAGACATGCGCCCTCCTGACCCGGACACGATCTTGAGACGTGGATCACACCGACCTAAATCCAGGGCCCCTCGAAAGTCAACGGCACCCGGGTTGAGTTCCTGATGCGGCCGCAGAGTAGCGAACCCGCACCACAACGTGAATGACGCGATTGGGGCGTTGGGTTCCCTGAACGGGTCGTTGGGGGCGTTAGATTCCCCGAACGACCCGTTCAGGGCACAACGGCTAGGCGCCTGCGTTGTGCACGGGGTCGAGGACGCGGGCGAGGAAGGAGCGGGTGCGCTCCTCGCGGGGCGCGCCGATGACCTGCTCGGCCGGGCCCTCCTCCACCACGTAGCCGCCGTCCATGAACAGCACCCGGTCGGCGACCTCGCGGGCGAACTGCATCTCGTGCGTGACGACAAGCATTGTCATGCCGTCGTCAGCCAGTTGGCGCATCACGCCGAGCACGTCGCCGACGAGCTCCGGGTCCAGCGCGGAGGTGGGCTCGTCGAAGAGCATCACCTCCGGGTTCATCGACAGCGCGCGGGCGATCGCCACCCGCTGCTGCTGGCCGCCGGAGAGCTGGCCCGGCGTGGACTCGGCCTTCTCGCTCAGGCCGACCTTGGCCAGGTTCTCCCTGGCCACCATCTCGGCCTCGCCCTTGGACCGGCCGAGCACCTTGCGCTGGGCGATGGTCAGGTTGTCCAGCACGCTCAGGTGCGCGAACAGGTTGAAGCCCTGGAACACCATGCCGACGCGGGTGCGCGCCCTGTCGATGTCGCAGTCCTCGTCGGTCAGCTCGACGCCGTCGACGACGACCTTGCCGCCGGTGGGCTCCTCCAGCAGGTTCACGCAGCGCAGCATCGTGGACTTGCCGGAACCGGAGGGCCCGATGATGCAGACGACCTCACCGCGCCGCACGGTCAGGTCGATGCCCTTGAGCACCTCCAGGGGCCCGAAAGCCTTGCACAGCCCGGTGATCTCGATGATCGGCTCGGTCATGTCAGCCACCCACCCCTCGGGTCGTCATTCCGCCGGAACCGAACTTGTTCTCCAGCCTGCGGGAGAGCAGCGACAGCGGGATCGTGATGATCAGATAGCAGAGGCCGACCACCAGGACCGGGGTGAGGCTCTTGAACGAGGTCAGCGCCTGGCGGCCGAACTGGGCCAGCTCCTGCTCCGCAAGGGTGCTGCCGAGCAGGTAGGCCAGCGAGGAGTCCTTGGTCAGCAGGATCAGCTCGTTGGTCAGCGGCGGCAGGATGATCCGGAACGCCTGCGGGATCACGATGGTGATCATGGCTCGGCCCTGCGACATGCCCAGCGAGCGGGCCGCCTCGACCTGGCCCTTGGGCACGGCCTGGATACCGGCGCGGATCGTCTCGGCCATGTACGCGGCGCCGACCAGGCCGAGCGCCAGCATGATCGAGACCTCGCGGGTGATGTGCGTGTCCTTGAAGGCCAGCGGGATGCCGGTGCCGATGGCGATGAACACCAGCAGCGCGGGCAGACCGCGGAAGAACTCGATGTAGATGGTGGACAGCCACCGGTAGGGCGCGACCGAGGACAACCGCATCAGCGCCAGGATCAGGCCGAGGCTCAGTCCGAAGGCGAACCCGAGGACCGTGTAGATGATGGTGTTCTTGAGCGCGATGGTGATGACGTTGGGGAACTGCTGCGCCGCGACGTCGAAGTCGAAGAACGCCCGCCTGATCTCTGCCCAGTCGGCGGTGATCGCGAACACCACGACCACGGCGACCAGCAGGACGTACTGCGAGATGCGGAAGACCTTGGCGCGCTGGCGCTTGCTCAGGCCGGACTTGCCTGACATCCGTACTCCTGGGAAAAGTCGTCGGGGCCGGTGCCACCTCCCGGCACCGGCCCCGCGGGGACGCTTACTTGTTGGCAGGCTTCTTGCCGAACCACTTCTCGTAGATCGCGTCGTACTCCCCGCTGGACTTGGCCCTCGCGATGATCTCGTCGATCTTGGCCCGCAGCTTGTCGTTGCCCTTGCGGACGCCGATGCCGTAGTCCTCGTTGGTGTCGAACTCCTTAGTGACGTCGAGATCGGAGTTCTTCTTGGCGTAGTCGAGCAGCACGCCGTTGTCGTTGATGCCCGCCTCCACCTGACCGCTCTTCACGGCCTCCAGCAGCAGCCCGAGGTCCTCGTAGATCCGGACCGTTGTGCCCTGGGGCGCGGCGTTCTTGTTGGCGTAGTCCAGACCGGTCGTCGCCGACTGCGCGCCGAGCGTCTTGCCCTTCAACTGCTCAAGGCTGTTGATCCCGGAGGACTTCTTCACCAGCAGCGCCTGGCTGGCCTTGAAGTACGGGGCCGAGAAGTCGAAGTTCTGCTTGCGGGATTCCTTGATCGTCATTCCCGCGGCGGCGAGGTCGCACTTCTTGGCGTTGAGGTCCTCGCCGGATTCGATCGTCTCGAACGGGCCGTCGACGATCTCCTGCTTGACGCCGAGGTCCTTGGCGACCAGGTCGACCAGCTCCACGTCGAACCCGACGATGTTGCCGTCCCTGGTGAACTGGAACGGCTCGTAGGGCAGGTGGGTGCAGGTCTTCAGCGCACCGGCCGCGACCAGCGGAACGCCCTTGGCCTCGCCCGGCTGCGGCCCGCCGCCGCACCCGGCCACCACGACCGCCAGTGCCGGAAGCAGCGCGAATGCCTTGAGCCCTGTTCGTCTGGCCACGGTGTAACTCCTCGCATGGAGATCGATCGAGATCTGGGAATCCTGCCATCCAGGTGGGGCAGGCGCACCGGTTCCGTGATTACGGCTGCATGACTATACGGACATTTGAACTACTCACCGTGCCCGAATCAGCGCTTTCCGTGACCGTCCAGCAAATGGGCAATCGCCCTGGTCACTTTCGCCGCGAAGTCCAGCCGCAGCGACTCGTCCGGCACGTGCGCGTTGCTGTCCGGGCCGAGCGCGCCGGTGATCACGAACTGGGCGTGCGGGTAGGCGTCCTGGAGCAGGCCCATGAACGGGATGGAGCCGCCCATGCCCAGCGCGCCCCACGGCTGGCCGAACACCTCGGAGCCCGCGCGGTCCAGCGCCTCGCTCAGCCACGGCGCCAGGTCCGGGGCGTTCCAGCCGTCCGCGTGCTCCACCCGGCTCAGCTCGACCTGCGCGTCGTAGGGCACCTCCGCGGTCAGCACGCGGCGCACCGCGGCCAGCGCCGCCTCGGAGTCCGTGGTCGGCGGCAACCGGAAGCTCAGCATCAGCGTGGTGGACGGGCGCAGCACGTTGCCCGCGTCGGCGGGGGTGGGCAGGCCGTCCGCGCCGATGACCGACAGCGTCGGCCGCCAGGTGCGGTTGAGCTCCAGCTCCAGCTCGTCGCCGGAGACCGCGCGCACGCCCGGGGTGAACGGGAAGCTGCCGACCACCATGCCGGGCAGCCCGGCGACCGCGGCGGTGGCCTCCTTGACCCGCACCTCGGGGATGTCCACGTGCAGCTCGGACAGCTTGATCCGGCCGGTCTCGGGGTCCTCGACGCGGTCGAGCAGGGCGCGCAGGACGCGGAAGGAGCTGGGCACGACGCCGCTGGCGATGCCGGAGTGCTGGCCGCTGTCGAGCACCTGCGCGGTGACCTCGACCGCGACCATGCCGCGCAGCGAGGTGGTCAGCCACAGCCGCTCGTAGTCGGCGCCGCCGGAGTCCAGGCACACCACGAGCGAGACCTCGCCGAGGCGCGGGCGCAGGTGGTCGAGGTAGGCGGGCAGGTCAGGACTGCCGGACTCCTCGCCGGTCTCCAGCAGCACGACGCAGCGGCCGTGCGCTCCGCCCGCCGCCCGGACCGCGAGCACCGCACCGAGCGCCGCGTAGCCGGAGTAGCAGTCGTCCGCCGAACCGCGGCCGTACAGCCTGCCGTCGCGGACCACCGGGGTCCACGGCCCCAGCCCTTCCGACCAGCCACCCACCGGCGGCTGCTTGTCCAGGTGCCCGTAGAGCAGCGCGGTGCCGACGCCCTCGGCGCCCGGGGTCGCCGGGATGTCGATCAGCAGCACCGGGGTGCGGCCGTCGAGCTGGACCACGTCGATCCGCGCGCCGGGCAGGTCGCGCTCCTCCGCCCAGGCGCGGACGTGCTCGATGGCGGCGTCGAGGTGCCCGTTGCGCTGCCAGTCCGCGTCGAAGGCGGGCGAGACGGCGGGGATGGACACCAGCTCGGAGAGGCTGGACAGGATGGGGCCGTCCCACAGGGTCTGGACGGTCGTCTTCAGGGTGTCGTGGTCCACGTTCGCATCCTGTCACGTAACCGCGAACGCGCAGGCTGAAGCGCCTTTGCTTGCCGTGCAAGCAAAAGCGGGAACGCTGGGCTGTTCGGGCTCTGCGCGTGCGCCGGATTGGCTAGTCTTCCGGGGTTGTGGGGGACAGGACACGAGTGATCGTCACCGCCATCGGGGCCTGCGCGGTGGTGCTGTTCTGCGCGAGCTGGTCCGGCAACGAGATCGTCCGCTGGATCACCATCGGGCTGACCGCGGTGAGCACGGCCCTGCTGTGGGTCATCCCGAAGGCAGCCGCGCCGTTGTACGCGGCCGCACTGCTGATCTCCGGCTACACGGTCGTGACGACGCACGTCTCGGCGGAGCTCTCGGACCGGATTCTCGGCATCGACGTGCAGGGGCCGCTCCAGCAGGCCGGATGGCTGCTGTTCATCCCGCTGATCGTGTTCGCCGCGCGCGACCGCCCGGTGCCGATCGCGGTCCCGGCGTTGGCCGTGGTCGTGGCGCTGCTGCTCGGGTGGGGCTGGTCGGAGCTGATGGTGCGCGGCGCGGCGGGCAACGGCGTGCGGCACACGATCGCGACGGCGAAGCCCACCGGCACCGTGACCAACTGGACGCGTCAACTGCCGAAGGGGCTCTACGGCAGCGGCGTGCTGGTGCCAGGCCGCAACGTCGTCGTGGAGCTGCGCGACCGCTCGGAGCGGAACACCTCCGCCGAGCAGGGCGTGTTCGTGACGGACGCGTCGACGGGCGCACCGCTGTGGCAGTACGCGCTGACCGACCAGTTCCACTTCACGCAGGTCATGGTGGATCCGGAGGCGGGCATCCTGTTCGCCCGCATCCGCCGCGCCGCGCTGTTCTTCGACCTGCTGACCGGAGAGCTGCGCCACCGCCTCGACCTGGCCGAGCTCCAGGCGGACAGCTCGTTCGTCTTCGTGCGGGAGGCCGACGAGAACCGCCCGCCGATCCGCATCGGCTCGGTCGCGCTGCTCAGCGCCAGCAAGCCCGGGGTCCGCGACGACGCGGTGTTCGCGCTGGACGTGCGCACGCGGACCTGGCGCGAGGTGGTGCGCGGGGCGAACGCCGAGTGCGCGGACTACTGGGTTCGCGGCCCCGGAAGGGTGACTTACTTCGTGCGCAACGCCTGCTCCGACGCGACGGTGGAGGTGATCCGCCTCGACGGCCTGAACCAGGCGAACCGGGCGAAGGTCCCCGTGCGGCCGGACGACCGCCGCTGTCAGGGCGGGCAGCCGTGCCGCCTGCTCGGAATCGCCGCGCTCGACGACGGCCTGGTGCTGCACACTTCGGACTCAGGCGAAAGGGAGAACCAGGGGCTGATCTGGCTCCGGCTGGACGGCTCGGTCGGCACGCGGCTCTCGGTCGGCAGCTTCGCGCGGGTGATTCCGTTGCGGGAGTTGGACAACAGCCGTTCGCGAGTGATCGTCTCCGGCGAGCAGGTGCAGGAGTTCCGCGGCGGAGCGCTGACGCGGATCGAGGCGGGGATCCAGGGCAGCTTCCTCGGCACCGCCAACGGCATCGTCTACCTCGGCGAGCGGAATGCGTTGCGAGCACTGGATGTCCGCACCTTCCAACCGCGTGGCGCGGACGTGCCGCTGGGCTGCACGCCGAGGTACGCGACGGTCGCGGACGGGCGGGCGTTGATCAGCTGCGATCCGGTCGCGGGCGGCGACATCTCGCTGGTCGCGCTGCCCGCGCGTTGAATACGATCCGAGCATGGTGAGAGCGGACCTGAACAAGGAGACGGCTCAGGTCTCGGCGATGTTCGACGAGGTCGCCGCGGGCTACGACCGCACCCGGACCCGGCTGTGGTGGGGGCGGATGGACGCGTGGGGGCAGCGGATGGCCGCCGCCGCGCACGCCGGGCCCGGCACCACGATCCTCGACGTCGCCGCGGGCACCGGGACCTCCAGCGCGATCATCGCCCGCGGCGGCGGCACCGTGATCGCCTCCGACTTCTCCCTCGGCATGCTCGACGTCGCCGGCCGCAGGCACCCGGGCCTGAGCCGGGTCGCCGCCGACGCGATGGCGCTGCCCTTCGCGGACGGCTCCTTCGACGCGGTGACGATCTCCTTCGGCCTGCGCAACGTCGCGGACCCGCGCGTCGCGCTGCGCGAGATGCGCCGGGTGACCAGGCCGGGCGGGCGGCTCGTGGTGTGCGAGTTCAGCATGCCGCCCGCCGCGCTGCCCCGAGCGCTGTGGCGGACCTACCTGCGCCGGATCGTGCCGGCGATCGGCAGGCGGATCAGCTCCAACCCGGAGGCCTACGTCTACCTCGCCGAGTCGATCCGGGCGTGGCCGACGCCGTCCGCCCTTGCCGGGCAGATCGGCACCTGCGGGTGGAGCGAGGTGGCCTTCCACGGCCTGGACGGCGGTGTGGTCCACCTCCACACCGCCGTCGCGGACCGCTAGAAGGGCCTGCTGGCGACCTTGCCCTCGGCGATCAGCTCGCGCGCCGCGGCTTCCAGGGACTTCGTCGGCGCATACCGGACGTCGGTGCCGTCCTCTGACACCTCCGGCCGCGGTTCCCCGGCGCAGACCGACCGCGACGGCGGCAGGACCCCGTCGAGCAGGTAGCGGTTGATGTGCTGGTCGACGCAGGGGTTCGAGAGGTAGAGCCCGTGCATCCCGTCGTCGGCGACGGAGACCAGGTGGTGCGAGAGCCGCTCGGCCAGCGCCGGGCCGCCGTCGTAGTGCGTCTGCGCGTCGGCCTCGGCCTGGACGACGAGCCCCGCCTGGTAGCCCTTGCGCTGCAAGCGCACTGGCTGTTCTTTCGGCGTGAAGGACCGGAACGTGCACGGGAACGGCGCCGCTGACGAGATCCCGTTGCCGTACGGGTACTTCTCGCGGAACTCGCGCATCTCGCCGAGGTAGCGAGCGGTGTCGGTGGGCCAGTCGGCCTCACAGGTCACGGCCTCGAAAACCCCTTGGTACGTCGGCGTTATCCCGGCCTGGAGGAACAGGTTCAGCGCACGGGAGGCGTCAACGGCCCGCTCCGGCCGGGCCAGTGCCTCATCGACGGCCTTGATGATCTCCGCGAACTCCTTCCAGGACGCACGGAACCTGAGCGTGCCCATCACCCGGTCGAAAATGGTCTGGGTGAGCCCGTCGACCGGCTTCACCGCGAGCCTCGCCGAGACGCGCTCCAGGCTCGCGACCACCTCGGCCTGGGAACGGCCGAGCCCGAAGGAGTCGTGCCGCTTGCCCACCCACTCCGCCCACGCGTCGACGCTGGTCCGCACGGCGATCGCCTGGTGCTTGAACTGCTCGCGCCAGATCCAGTCCGGGTGCACTGCCGAGTCCAGCACGCTGCGGTCCAGCGCCGCGGGGAACAGCGAGCCGTAGACCGCGCCGAGGTAGGTGCCGTAGGAGAAACCGAGGTAGTTGATCTTCTTCTCGCCCAGCGCCGCGCGGATGACGTCCATGTCCCGCGCGGTGTTCGCGGTGTTGACGTGCCTGCGCAGTTCGCCACCTGCCTTGGCACAGGCGGCTTCCACGGCCCTGGCGAACTCGACGAGCCGCGGCAGCTCGGCGTCGCCGGGCCGCGAACCGACCTTCGGCGGCGCCACGGTGTCCTCACAGGACAGTTCCGTGGACTTGCCGACACCGCGCGGATCGAAGCCGATCAGGTCGTAGGCCGCGGCGAGCGGAGTGCTCGCGAACGCCTTCGGCAGCTCCAAACCGTCCCCACCCGGTCCGCCCGGGTTGCTGAGCAGGACGCCGCGGCGCCGAGCCGGATCGGTGGCCCTGATCCGGCTCAGCGCGATCGAGATCCGCTCCGCGCCGGGCCTGCCGTAGTCCATCGGCACGGCGATGCTCGCGCACTCCGCCGCGGCGTCGAACGCGCACGGCTTCCAGTCCGGTTGCTGCTGGTGGAACTCCCGCAACGGCTCTGCCGCCTGCGCGGGTAACGCCCCGCCCATGACGATCACCGCGCCGAGCAGGGTGGCCATTCCTCGCACTTGTACTTCCTCCCGCGCTCCAAGGGATCTGACCTGGTCAGTTCTATGGAGAGCGGGTGTTCGGCCGCGCCTGTCGAAGGTCGAGGGATCACTGACCGATGGCTACTTGCGGGCATGGGAAAGGGGCGCCCTCGATGAGGGCGCCCCTTGTCGGTGCTCAGTGCGCGGCGACCGCCTTGAGCCGCGGGTCGCCCTCGTCGGCGTGGTAGTCCGCCGGTGAGGTCTCGTCGACGCCGTTGGGCTTGCGCAGCTTCCTGGCCAGGAACGTGACCAGCACGGCGACCACGACGTTCACCAGCAAAGCGACGAACCCGACGTAGATCTGCACCTTGGAGCCCGCGAACGGCTCCCAGCCGAAGAACGTGAGCTTGTCCAGCGTCAGCGCGGACCCGCCGAAGTGCGCCTTGCCCGCCGCCGGGTTCGGGATCTGGTAGAGCAGCCAGAACCCGTAGGCCATACCGGCGATCCAGCCGGAGACCAGGCCCCAGATGTGGAACCAGCGGGTGTAGAGCGCGATCGCCACGGTCGGCAGCGTCTGCAGGATGATCACGCCGCCGATCAGCTGCAGGTCGATGGAGAACTGCGGGTCGACGAAGACGATGAACAGCACCGCGCCGAACTTCACCACCAGCGAGGCGAGCTTGGCCTGCTTCGCCTCCTGCTTCGGGGTGGCGTCCTTGCGCATGTACTCCTTGTAGATGTTGCGGGTCCACAGGTTCGCCGCGGCGATGGACATGATCGCCGCGGGCACCAGCGCGCCGATGCCGATGGCGGCGAAGGCGATCCCGGCGAACCAGCCGGAGAACTGCTGGTCGAAGAGCACCGGGACGATCGTGTTGGTGTCCGGGCGCCCGGTGGCCGCGTTGGTGATCGGCTTGGCCCCCGACACCAGCGCCACGTAGCCGAGCAGCGCGAGCAGACCGAGCAGCAGCGAGTACGCGGGCAGCGCGACCATGTTGCGCTTGATCACGTTGCGGCCCTTGGAGGCCAGGATGCCGGTCAGCGAGTGCGGGTAGAGGAACAGCGCCAGCGCCGAGCCGAGTGCCAGCGTCGCGTACTGGAGCTGGTTGTTCGGCGTGAGCAGCGTCGAGCCCTTCGGCGCCCCGTTGGCCCCGGGCGCGGACAGCAGCTCCGCGGACTTGTCGAAGATCGTGGACCAACCGCCGAGCTTGGCGGGCAGGTAGATCACCGCGACCAGGATGACGATGTAGATCAGCGTGTCCTTGACGAAGGCGATCAGCGCGGGCGCGCGCAGGCCCGCCTGGTAGGTGTAGACCGCCAGGATCAGGAAGCCGACGAACAGCGGCAGGTGGCCGAGGAAGCCGCTGCCGTTGAGGCCCATCGTCCGCAGCACGGCTTCGAGGCCGACCAGCTGCAACGCGATGTAGGGCATGGTCGCGACGATGCCGGTGATCGCGATGATCAGCGCGAGCGGCCGCGAACCGTAGCGGCCCTTCACGAAGTCGGCGGGCGTGACGTAGCCGTGCACCCGCGAGACCGACCACATGCGCAGCAGCGGCAGGAAGACGATCGGGTAGAGGATCACCGTGTAGGGCAGCGCGAAGAAGCCCATCGCGCCCGCTCCGAAGATCAGCGCGGGCACGGCGACGAAGGTGTACGCCGTGTAGAGGTCACCGCCGACCAGGAACCAGGTGATCCACGAGCCGAACTTGCGGCCGCCGAGGCCCCACTCGTCCAGGTGCTCCAGGGTGTCGCCGGCCTTCCACCTGGACGCCACGAAACCCATCACGCTGACCACCAGGAACAGCGCGGTGAAGACGATCAGCTCGGTCCACTGCACGTTGTCCAGGCTCATGCCTTGCCCCCCTCGTCGAGGTCGTCGACCGAGAGGTGGTCGGGCTTGTCAGTGACGACCGGCTCGTCCTTGGTCTTGATGTAGACCAGGCCGACGCAGATCACGCCGAGCGGCACGAACGCGAACTGCGACCAGTAGAAGAACGGCAACCCGAACACGCGGGGCGCGTCCATGTTGAGCATGGGGGTGAACAGCATGGCGAGCGGGACGAGCAGCAACAGGTTCCACGCGTTCCAGCGCAGCCCCATCGACTTCGTCCTGTCCGCGCCGGACGGTCGTCCTGACGCCATCGGGTCTCCTACAGGTCACGGCGGTGCGGCGATATCGGCGGATGTTAAGACGCGACCGTTCGTCACGTCACTCGTCTGGACCCAAGCGTGACCTCTGCTCGCTGGGTGGGACACCGTAGCGCCAACCCCGGTACCGTTCGGCCGGGACACCTCTAGGGGGAGGGACATGCGCAGGCATCTGCGGAGTGGGACGGCGGTTCTCGCGTTCTCCGCGTTCGCCCTGCTCACCGGCTGCACGGTGCCGGTGAGCCCGGAACCGCTGCCGGTGACGCAGCAGCCCAGCCAGGCGCGCCCGCAGGCCGCGACGAGCCCGTCCGGGACCGCGCTGGCCTCGCAGTGCATCGACGGCAAGCGGTTCGCGGTGGTCGACTGCGCGCAGCCGCACGACCTCGAAGTCACCCAGCCGGAGCGGTTCCCGGCGAGCATGCCCAAGGACTACCCGGACGAGGCCGCGCTGCTGGCCGCCGCGCTGCCGAAGTGCCGGGCGCACGCGCTGGCCTACGTCGGTGACCAGCTCGACGCCAGCCGCCTCCAGGCGTGGCCGGTATGGCCGACCAGGGAGGGCTGGGCCAAGGGCGAGCGCTGGCTGACCTGCGCCGCGGTGGAGCTGGGCCCGGACGACAAGCCGGTCAGCCGCACCGGCTCGGTGCGCGCGGCCATGGCGGGCGCCAACTACTACCGGTTCCAGGTGTGCACCGCGGGCTCGCCGTCACGGGACAACCAGCTCAAGCTCGCGCCCTGCGACCAGGCCCACCTCGGCGAGGCCGTGCCGTGGGTGCTCTCCCTCGGCAAACCGACCGACCCCGTGCTCAGCCCGGAGCAGATGAACGCGGCGGCCGAACCGCACTGCAAGGCGATGGCCAACCAGTACCTGGCCGCGCCGAACGGGCGGAAGGACCTGACGCTGACCTGGCGGCTGCCCGAGGCCAAGGACTGGCCGCTCGGCTACACCACCGCCGTCTGCTACCTGGAGTCGGCGAAGCCGCTGACGAAGACGCTGCTCAACATCGGTGAGTCCGCTCCGCTGCCGAGCTGACCGACCGCCTGGTCCGGTGCCACAGGTGCAACACCACGAGCGCGATCGCGGCCAGGACCGCCAGCATCGCCACGGACATCCACGGCCCCAACCCGTGGCCCGGAAGCTCCGCCCGCGCGTCCGGCGGTTTGGCGACCGCGTGCACCGGCGGCGTGGTGGTCGTCGTCGGAGCTGTCGTCGGCGCGAACTCGACCTCGCAGTGCACGCGTAGCCGCGCCTCGGCCACCGTGCGGTCGTTGCCGTGCTTGATCTGCACGAGGCCGAACGTGCCGTCCGTCAACGGCACCGGCACCCGCTCCGCCCCGCCTGGCCCGAGCAACCCCGCGCGCACCACCTGGCCGTCGACCAGCACCCGGTAGCGGGCGGTCGCGGTGCCCGTGGCGTTGCCGATCTCGACATTGGTCGTCGGTCCATCCGCGCAGTCGACCTGGCCGATCCGCGCGGTGGGCGTAGGCCGGGTCGTGGTCAGGTCCGAGCCCGTGACCTGGTACTTCCACGGTCCGCCGGTGAGCGCGCCCGGCCGCAGCCGCACGAACGGCACGTACTTCGCGGTGGGCTCGCCGGGCAGCACACCGGTGAACGTGTACGGCAGTTGACCTTGCGGCTCGTAGTCCTCGACCACCTGTCCCGCCCCGTCCACCGCGTCCACCCGCGCGGAGTACGTGTTGTCCTGCCGGATCTGCACCGTGTAGCGCAGCACCGCGATGTCCTCCGCGGGTCCTTCCTGCCCGGGGCCGTCCATCGGGTCCGCGCAGTGCGCGCCCTCCTCGAAGACGAACCTGCCGTTGTGGTTGAACTGGTTGTTCGCGCAGAACGTGCTGCTCGCGCCGTTGACGTAGCGGGTGAACAGCACCGGGTCCCCGTCGTGGTCCGGCGTCGCCAGCGGGGCTCGGTGATCGACCGCTTCGCCTTCGAGGACCCGCAGGAATCCCACCGCCGTGGACTCGGGGACCCCGTCGTAGAAGGTGGCGCCCCGGTCCGCGGTGACCGTCGTGGTGAACGTGGCCGCCGCGTCCGGCGCGCTCTGCGCCAGCTCCGCCGGGCTCACCACCAGCGCCGGGTCGTAGCCGAAGTGCGGGGGCTGCGTCCGCTGGTCGAACAGCGTCGCCGGACCTGAGTGCGTGCCGTTGTAGCTCGGCACGGGCGCGGCGAGCGCGGCCGGCGGCAGGGACAGCACGGTGACGAGCACGACCAGCGACAGGTGGCGTATACGCATTCCAACGTCCAGGGGAAGTCGACTGGGACCTGCGGAAACTAACCCGGAGCCGACCGGTCCACCTGCGGAGGAGCCCCCTGGTACCCGACGGGGTTACCCCGGTGAGGTCATCCGCGGCGAACCCGACCGGGACACCTCGAAATCCGGACACGTCGTCGGGGCGCTCCGTCCAACCGAAGACTATTCCGCAACATCAGGATTTCAAGGTCAATGAACGCAAGCGCCGCGGAGTCGAACACCACGGGGTGGAGATATAGAAGCAGTCGACTCCGGCGAGCAAACAGAACCTTTACCCATGTGATTTTCTCGTTAGTTTTTCATCATTGTTTCTTCTATCCAGAAGGCAGGTTACAGGTCCCGTAAGCCGAGTTCTCGGCAGTGCTCGAAGGCAACTGCCTCGCCTCGACGGCGGCCGATCCCTCGCCCAGCGGTGAACGTCTTCGCAGCTCAGGATGCCTGCCGTAGATCAGAAGAAAAATTGAATCAGTCAACTGCGCCGTTGACCGGAGTGCTTGACGTTACGTCCGAGCCGACCTATGAATGAAACTTCAACTACTTTGGGAGTCCGCATCCGAGCTGCGGTAGTGCACACCGATCAAGCCGTTAGGCTTTTCGGCCGCATCTCGGGCCCGTCCGCGGTAACACCTTCTGCCTGAAATCTGACCGAGAGGAGGCTGCGTGACAGAGACCGGCAAGGCACTGCGATTGCGACGCCTTTCCCGACACGGCGACCGGAAGCATTTGTTCGTCCCACTGGACCACAGCGTTTCCGACGGACCGATCGCGTCCAACGCGGACTGGGACGGCCTGGTGCGGTCGCTCGTCCTCGGCGGCGCGGACGGGATCATCGTCCACAAAGGACGACTGAAGGCGATCGACCCGGACTCGCTCGGCGACTGCGCGCTCGTGATGCACCTGAGCGCGGGCACCGCCCACGCGGCCGACGCCAACGCGAAGGTCCTCGTCGGACAGGTCGACGAGGCACTGCGGTTCGGCGCGGACGCGGTCAGCGTGCACGTGAACATCGGCTCCGAGACCGAGCACCGGCAGCTGGCCGATCTCGGCACGGTCTCCGGCGCGTGCAACGCGTGGAACGTTCCGCTGATCGTGATGGCCTACGCGCGTGGACCGCACGTGGCCGACTCCCGCGATCCCACCCTGCTGTCCCACGTGGTCAACATCGCCGCCGATCTGGGTGCTGACCTGGTGAAAACCTCGGCGACCCTGCCCGTCGAGCGGATGGCCGAGGTCACCGCGAGCTGCCCGATCCCCGTTCTCGCCGCGGGCGGCCCCGCGGACGGGGGCGATCTGGTCGCGTACGGGCGGGCCGCGATGGCCGCCGGGTGCGGCGGCCTCGCCGTCGGGCGGCGTGTCTTCTCCGCGGGCAGTCCGCTGACGGTGGTGCGGCAGCTCGCCGCGGTAGTGCACGCCGACTTCTCCGCCGTGGATACCGATCTTGTCCCCCCTCTCTCCGCGCAGACCACAGGTGCCGCATGAAATTCGCTTGGATCGACGTTCGCTCCGTTCCCCCCGCCCAGCTGGAGGCGGTGCTGGACGCCGCCATTCACAGCCGCGTGCACGGCGTCGTCGCGGACGACCCCGAGACGCTGGCGCCGCTGCCCCCCACGGTCACCAAGGTGCTGTTGGGCGCCGACCCGGGAGCGTCGGAGGACTCCGCGCTGCTCGTCGTCGAGGCCATCGGGGACTCCGACCAGCTCAGCGCGGTCAGCGGGCGGAGCGGCAACGGTTTCGTCGAGGTCACCGACGACGCGACCCTCCGGCTGGCCTGTGCCGCCGCGAAGAGCCTGCCCTACACCGCGGTCCGCTTCGCCGATCCGACCAAGATCCCGCTGGAGATCGTGATCGCGGCGGCCCACCAGTCCCCGGGCAGCCTGGTGACCGAGGTGGCCGACCTCGAAGAGGCCGCGATCGTGCTGGACGTGCTGGAGCACGGGCCGGACGGGGTGATGCTCGCCCCGCGCGAACCGGGAGAGGTCTTCGAGCTGGCCCGGCTGCTCGACGGCGGGACACCCGCGCTTGAGCTGTCCACACTGATCGTGGACTCGATCCGGCACGACGGTCTCGGTGACCGGGTCTGCGTGGACACCTGCTCGCACTTCCAGAAGGACGAGGGAATCCTCGTCGGTTCGTACTCCTCGGGCTTCATCCTGTGCTGCAGCGAGACGCATCCGCTGCCCTACATGCCGACGCGGCCGTTCCGGGTCAACGCGGGCGCGCTGCACTCCTACGTGATGGGGCCGGACAACCGCACCAACTACCTCAGCGAGCTGAGGTCGGGCAGCGTCACGCTGGGCGTGCGGGCCGACGGCAGCACCCGCCGGATCGTGGTCGGCCGGGCGAAGCTGGAGTCCCGGCCGCTGCTCACGATCACCGCGCACTCGGTCGACGGGGTCGAGGTCAGCCTCACCGTGCAGGACGACTGGCACGTCCGGGTGCTCGGCCCCGGCGGCAAGGTCCGCAACGTCACCGAACTCCAGCGCGGCGACGAGCTGCTGGGCTACATCGCGACCGACCAGCGGCACGTGGGTTTCCCGATCGGTGAGTTCTGCGAGGAGAACTGATGGCGACGAACCCGCTGACCGAGGGTGTCGACGACTTCGTCGACGACCTCCTCGGCGGTCAGCCCGACACCAGGCCGTACCTCCTCGGGGAGCGGAACCAGAACCTGACCCACGGCGACCTCAGGGAAGCGGTCGGCGCCGAGGTCTCGCTGTTCGCCGGGGCCGGGATCGGTCCGGGCAGCACGGTGGCCCTCCAGGTGCCGCCCAGCTACACCCAGATCGAGGTCCTGCTGGCGCTGTGGACGCTGGGCGCCCAGGTGATGCTGATCGACTACCGGTTCAAGTCCGCCGAGGTCAAGGTGCTGCACCAGCTGTGCAGGCCGCAGCACGCGGTGCACACCGGCACCGCAGCGAAGTCACTGCTGGCCTTCCGGTCGCGGTACGAGCTGGTGACCCAGCGGCTGGCCGGTGGGCTGCCCGCGTCGACTGAGCACCGTCTGGTGCAGTTCAGCTCGGGGTCCACCGGCGTGCCGAAGGTCATCGGCCGGACCGCGCGGTCGCTCGCCGAGGAGATCACCCGGTTCACCAAGGTGGACGGGATGCCCGGTGCCGGGGAACGGGTGCTGCTGCTCAGCTCGACCGCGCACAGCTTCGGGTTGATCGCCGGACTGCTGCACTCGCTCGCGGTCGGCGCCGAAGTGGTGTTCGCGCCGATGATGACCGCGAGCGGCATCGTGGAGGCCGCGGTGAACCACCGCGTCGACGCGATCTTCGGTGTGCCGTTCCACTACGAGCTGCTGGGCTCGATCACGCGGCCGCCCCGGTTGCCGGGAGACCGAGCCGTCTCGGGCGGCGAGCTGATGCCGCCGGAGGCGGCTGACCGGTTCGCCGAACGGTACGGCTTCAGGGTCGGCGAGTCCTACGGGACCACCGAGACCGGCGTGATCGCGATGGACGTCAGCGGCGCCCTGCGACCGGCGGTCGGCAGGGCGGCACCCGGAGTGGACGTGCGGGTGCGGGACGGGGAACTGGAGGTCCGGCTGGAGCGGACGCCCTACCTGACCGCGAACGGTCAGGACGGCTACCGGGACGGCTGGTTCCGCACCCGTGACCGGACGACCGTGGACGGGACGGGCTCGATCCGGCTGCTCGGCCGCAGCGACTCGCTCGTGGTGGTCGGTGGGCTGAAGGTCGACCTGACCGAGGTGGAGGCGGTGCTGGCCGCTCATCCCCTGGTGCGGGAGGCCGCACTGGTCCACGACGAGGTGATCAAGGCGTACGTGTCCGCCGACGCCGAGGACCTGACCGTCGCGGACCTGACCGCGTGGTGCCAGGACCGGCTCGCCGACTACAAGCTCCCCAAGCTCTTCCGGATCGTGGCGGCGCTTCCCCGAACCCCCAACGGAAAGCTCGTCCGCGACCCCTCCGCGCTGCGCACGGCGACGCTCGCCGGCGCCTCCTAGCTCAACCCGACGACGAAACACGAGGTCAGACATGTCCGCTCTGCTGGCAAGCGACGTCCGCCAGTTCCTGTTGACCACGATCAACGACGAGATGAACATCCCGGTCGACGGCGCGAACATCACCGACGAGAGCCCGATCGGCGTCGGCGGGCTCGATCTCGAGTCGATCAGGCTCATCGAGCTCATCGCCCGCCTCCAGCGCGAGTACGAGATCGAGATCCCGGACGCCGACATCGAGCTGCTCATCCCGATGACCTTCAGCGAGCTGGTCGACTACGTCCTCCAGCGCAGGGCCGCCGCATGACCTCGGGCACCCCGATCACGGCCGACGACGTCCGGCGCCTGCTGTCCGAGCGGAAGATCTTCCCCGAGCTCCCCGAGCGGCTGGCCGACGACACCCCGGTGACCCTGGACTCGATGGGACTCATCTGGTTCCTGCACCAGCTCACCGAGCAGCACGGCGTGCGGATCGAGCCCACGGAGGCCGAGTTCGAGGAGTTCACCTCGGTGGGCGCGATCGTCGCCTACCTGGCCCGGAAGGTGCCCGATGGGACGTGAGGTCGTTGTCACCGGATTCGGTGTGCACACCGCGCACGGCCGGGGAGCACCCGCCGTGCGGGACGGAGTTTTCGCGGGCAAGGCCGCCTTCGCGCCGGTCACGCGGTTTGACACCAGCCCGTACCGGGGGTCGGTTGCCGCCACCGTGCCCGGTGACCCGGAGCTGCTGGAGGTGTTGGCCGGATGCGTCGAGGACGCGCTGACCATGGCCGGGCGCGCCGATGGCGGGGACATGCCGTTCCTGCTGGGCTGCCTCGGGGACTTCGGCGCGATCACCCGCTTCTGGCGCGACGGTCCTTCGGCCGACACGGTGAACGGAACTCCCGCCGTGGTCGCGGACACGATCGCCGACCGATTCAGCTTGCGTGGCAAGCGATTGACCTACACCAACGCCTGTGTGGCGTCGGCGGCGGCGATCATCCACGGCTGGCAGCTGGTGTCGTCGGGACGGGCCGACACCGTGGTGTGCGCCGGGGTCTACCTGTTGGAGGAAGCGACTTTCGGGCAGTTCGACTCCGGGCTGGCGATCTCCCTGGACAGCACGCTCCGGCCGTTCTCGGCGGATCGGCGCGGGATGCTGCTCGGGGACGGGGCCGCGGTCGTCGTGATCGAGTCCGCTGACGTCGCCCGGCGACGCGGGAGCACCCCGCTCGCCAGGATCACCGGCTGGGGACTGGCATCGGACGCCTACCACATCGCCAAGCCCCACCCCGACGGCAAAGGGCTCGCGCTCGCGGTGGAGCAGGCGCTGCGGATGAGCGGGACCGGGCCTGAAGGCATCGGTTATGTGAACGCGCACGGCACGGGAACCCGCCTCAACGACAGTGCGGAGACCAACGGGCTGCGCGCGGTGTTCGGCGCCTCGGCGGACGCTATTCCGGTCAGTTCGACCAAGAGCACGACCGGGCACCTCATGGCGGCCTCCGGCGCGGTCGAGTTCGTCATCTCGTTGCTGGCGCTCATGGACAACGTCCTGCCGCCGACCGCCGGGTACACCACCCCGGACCCGGCCTGCGACCTGGACTACGTCACCGAGGGTCCCAGGGCGGCCGACCTGCGCCGGGTGCTGACGCTGAACGCCGCGTTCGGCGGGATGAACACCGCGATCCTGTTGGAGTCACCGTGATGACCACCCGACAGTCCCTGTCCCTGACGGTCGTGGCCGTCGCCACGCGCACCGAGCCGGACGGCCACCCCGACATTCCCCGGTTGCCGGGTTTCGTGGAGTCCACGTTCAACCCGCTGCTGTTCGACGTGGCGCAGCGGTGCCTGACCGCGGCACCGGGCGATCCCTCGCGCACCGCCGTCGTGCTGGGCGGCCTGATGGGCGACTCCACCACGTTCGACCTGACCAGCCAGCGGATGGTGGCCGGTCAGGTACACAACCCGCTGCTGTTCATGCAGGCGACCTCCAACTCGGTACTCGGCTACCTCAGCCGGGAGTTCGGCATCACCGGACCGATGAGCTGCCTCTCCGTGTCCGGCGGGTTGGCGGGCGAACTGCTCCTGGCCGCCGACCTCGTGCTCGACACGGCCGAGGTGGACCGGGTCCTGCTGCTCGGCGTCGAGCTCGCCGCGAACGAGCGCACCGGCCACGCCTACCGGCTCCTGGCGGACAGCGGTGGCCAGGTCGGCCCGCCGGTCGCGGACGTGGCGGTCGCGCTGCTGGTCGAGCGCGGCGCCGGGCCGGTGGAGATCACCTCCATCGGTGCGGCCGAGGACCTTGGCGGCGCACCGGCCCCGGGTGGCTACGGAAGCGTGCAGGGCCTGGTCCACCTCGCTCTCGGCTGCACCGGCTCCGGGGCGCCGGGCACCACGACCCTCGTCCACGACCCGACCGCGCCCGCTGAGCAGGCGGTGGTCGAGCTGACCCATCGCGACGCGGCACTCGACAAAGGACCAGAAGCATGATCACTAAGGCAGAGCGCGCCCAGATCGTCGCCGACGACGAACTGGGCGCGGGGAACGTACTGCACCGGCTCGCGGTGTACGGGCGCCCGGAGCACGAGGAGGTGCTGTGGACCGACGGCACCTGGCGGGCGCCGGACGGCAGCCACCCCGAGGTGCTCACCCTGGGCGGGCTGCGCGCGACCGTGGAGACCTACGCCGGGTTCTACCACTCCAGGGGCGTCCGGCCACGGGACGTCGTCGCGGTGGTCACGGCGTCCAGCCCCGAGTTCGCCATCAACTTCCTCGCGCTCACCGCGCTGGGGGCGATCCCGTCCTTCGCCAACGCCAAGCTGCGCCCGGAGATCGTCCGGGAGTACGTGCGCAGGCAGGCAGCGCTGGGCGTGATCACCGACGAGGACCGCTTCCCGGTGCTGTCCGGGGCGGGCGATCCCGATCCGGGAGTGGAGTTCGTCGTCACCGCCGCGGACGTCCGCCCGGAGCACCGCGAACTGCTCCCGGCGGGCTACCCCTACCGCCACCACGCGACCGACCCGATCATCATCTCGCACTCCTCCGGCACCACCGGGATGCCCAAGGCCGTGCCGCACACGCACCAGAGCCTGCTCTACGCCCACCTGCACGCGCTGCGGGTGTTCATGGGCGACGGCATGACCCGGCTCCTGGTCAACTACCCGGGCAACCACAACGCCGCGATGTCGACGATGATGCTCGGCCTGCTGCTGCGCGCACCGGTGATGATGCTGTCCAGCCAGGTCGGCACCGACGTGCTGGACGCGATCGAGCAGTTCAAGCCCAGCGCGGTGTTCGCCTTCTCCGGGACCTACGCCCAGATGGCCGCCGAGGACCTGTCCGCGCGGAACATGTCCAGCATCGAGCGGTACTTCAACACCGGTGACGCCGCGCACGAGGCGCACATCAGGAAGCTCATCACGCAGGGCAGCCACGAGGAGATCGGTCCCGACTTCCAGCGGCACCGCGTGCCCGGCTCGGTCTTCACCGACGGGCTCGGCTCCTCCGAGACGGGTTACTCGATGTTCAACAACGCGCACCGCCCGGGCAGCGCGTCCTTCGGCCGCTGCATCGGCAAGGCGATGAGCTTCGCCGACGCCGCGGTGCTGTCGGAGGACGGCAGGCCGCTGCCCGCGGGGGAGGTGGGCAGGCTCGGTGTGCGGTCGCCGACGCTGACCCCCGGGTACTGGAACGACAGCGGCACCTGGCACAAGCTCCGGCTCGGCGGTTACTGGCTGACCGGTGACCTGGCCTACCGGGACGAGAAGGGCTACTTCTTCCACCTCGACCGGGCGCCGGACGCGGTCCGGACCGCCGCCGGGATCGTGTTCAGCACCCGCTCCGAGGAGCTGCTGCTGCGCGAGCTGCCCGGCCTTGCCGACTGCACCGTGGTGGGGATCGCGCCGGACGGGGTCCGCGCGGACTGGGACGGTGACGGCGAAGCGGAGGCCTATGCGCTGCTCCAGCTGGCCGAGGACGCGCGGACGCCCGACGACCTGACCGCGTGGGTGAACGAAGTGCTTGTGGCGGAAGGGTTTCCGCCGATGGCGAAAGCGTTGCGGATGGACATGGGTGAGTTGGCGGTCGGGGTCACCGGCAAGGTGCTCAAGCGGGTCATGCGGGAGCGGGCTCGCGAGCTGGTGGCCCGTGCCGAGAACCAGGTCGCGGTCGGACGAGAGGACTGACCTGTGCGCGTTCTCGTCGCCGGTGCCACCGGTGTGATCGGACGGAGCTTGCTGCCACTGCTCCGGGCGGAGGGGCACCACGTCACCGCACTGGTCCGCCCCACGTCCGGGTGGGTGTCGGCGGACGCGGTCGAGTTCGCCGACGCGTTGGACGCCGAGGCGGTCGAGACCGCGGTCCGCAACGCCGAGCCGGAGGTGGTCGTCCACCAGCTGTCGGCCCTGCGCGCGGAGCCCGGCGTCAGGTGGCAGGGGCTCGAACGAACCGCTCGGCTGCGGGTCGAGGGAACCGCGAACCTCGTCGCCGCGGCCGAGGCGGCCGGGGCACAGCGGTTCGTCGCGCAGAGCGTGGCCTTCGCGACCGCACCGCAGCAGGCACGGGTGCTCGACGAGGACGCGCCGCTGTACCTCGACGCTCCCGACACGGGGTGGGCCGAGACCGTGCGGGCCGTCGAGCAGCTGGAACACCTGGTGCTCCGGAAGTCCGGCGTTGCCGGTGTCGTCCTGCGGTACGGAGTCCTCTACGGCGAGGGCACGCTGTACGACAGCGAGGGCATGCTCGGGCAGGCCGCGCGCGCTGGTCGCCTGCCGCTGGTCGGCGACGGGAACGGGGTCTCCTCGTTCGTGCGGGTCGATGACGCGGCCGCGGCCGCCGTCGTGGCCGTGCACAGCGAGCAGACCGGCGTGTTCAACATCGTCGACGACGATCCGGCTCCCGCGCGGGACTGGGTTCCCCACTTCGCGCACGCCCTCGGAGGTCCGCCGCCGAAGGCGATGCCGGGCGAGCTGGCGGCCCGCGTGCTCGGCTGGTTCCCCAGCTTTCAGCAGACCGGGCTGTGCGGCGCGAGCAACCAGCGCGCCAAGGACCGCCTGGGCTGGAGTCCCGCGGTCCCGAGCTGGCGCAACGGTTTCCTGTCATGAGCCGGCTCGCTGTGTGCATCGTCGGTGCCGGTCCGCGCGGGACCTCGGTGCTGGAGCGGATCTGTGCCAACTACGCGGAGGTCTGCCTTCCCGGCACCGGGGTTGTCGTCCACGTGGTGGACCCGTTCTCGGCGGGGCCTGGAAGTGTTTGGCGCACCGAACAATCCGGCCACCTGCTGATGAACACCGTGGCGTCACAGGTGAGCCTGTTCACCGATGAGAGCGTCGACTGCGCCGGGCCGGTGGTGTCGGGACCGAGCTTGTACGACTGGGTAAGGGGGATCGACTCCCGGGCCCTGCCGGGCGCGCTCGCCGCGGAAGCCGACCGGTTGGGGCCGGACTCCTACCCGTCGCGGTCGCTCTACGGCCACTATCTCGAATGGGTCTTCCACCGCCTGGTCGCGACCGCTCCGGATGGGGTCGCCATCAAGGTGCACCGCAGTACCGCTGTCGCGCTTGAGGACCAGTCCGATGGCCGACAGTCCGTGCGGCTGGCGGACGGAACCCTGCTGGAAGACCTGGACTCGGTCGTGCTGGCGCTGGGGCACTGCCAGATGGCGCCCACCGAGGACGAGGCCGCACTGCGCGGGTTCGCCGTCGATCACGCGCTGCGCTACGTCGAACCGAGCAATCCGGCGGATGCCGACCTCAGCGGGGTCATGCCGGGGGAAAAGGTCGCTCTGCGCGGCCTCGGGCTCAACTTCTTCGACTACCTCGCGTTGCTCACCGAGGGTCGGGGCGGTCGCTTCGAACGGCTTCGCGGCGGGCTGCGCTACGTGCCTTCCGGCCAGGAGCCAGTGCTCTACGCGGGTTCCCGGCGCGGCGTCCCGCACCACGCGAGGGGGGAGAACCAGAAGGGCCCTGCGGGCAGGCATCGTCCCCGCTTCCTGACCGGCCCCCAGGTCGCGCAGTTGCGGGATCGGGCGCAGTCGGGACAGCGGCTGACTTTCCGCGGTGACCTCTGGCCGCTGATCGACAAGGAAGTCCGCACCGTCTACTACCAGACCCTGATGTTCACGCGCGGCGACATGGCTGCGGCCTGGGCCTTCCTGCGGGACTACGTCGCGTGCCAGCGGGCCGGAACGGATGACGACGCGGTGCTCTCGCGCTACGGGATCGACCGCGGCCAGCGCTGGGACTGGTCCGGGCTCGAACGACCGCACGGCGACCGGATCTTCGCCGATCGGGCGGAGTTCGGCCGGTGGCTGTCCGACTACCTGGACCGGGACGTCGCCGAGGCGCGCCTGGGCAACGTGCGAAGCCCGCTCAAAGCGGCGCTGGACGTCCTGCGCGACCTCCGCAACGAGATCAGGCTCATCGTGGACCACGGCGGTATCACCGCCAGTTCCTACCGCGACGAACTGGCGCGGTGGTACACGCCGTTCAACGCGTTCCTGTCCATCGGACCGCCGTTGCGCCGGATCGAGGAGATGGCCGCGCTCGTCGAGGCCGGTGTGCTGCGGGTGCTCGGTCCCGGCATGCGGGTCGTCACCGACTCCGACACTCCGGGTTTCCTGGTCGACGCGACCTCGGTCCTGGAGGCCCCGGTCGCGGTGACGACCCTGATCGAAGCGCGAGTGCCCGACGTCGACCTCCGGCGGGCGGCCAACCCGCTGCTGCGATCCATGACTGCGGGTGGGCAGTGCCGGGCGTACCGCATGGTCGACGAGGTCGGTGGTGACTTCGACAGCGGTGGCCTCGCGGTGACGGCCCGCCCGTACCGACTGCTCGACGCGCACGGCAGTCCCCACGAACGGCGTTTCGCCTTCGGTGTGCCGACCGAGTACGTGCACTGGGTGACCGCCGCGGGGATTCGTCCCGGCGTCGGCTCAGTCACCTTGGAGGACTCCGACGCGATCGCCAGGACCGTGCTGGCGCTCGGCTCGGTCAACCCCTCCCGGCCTTCGGCCGAGCCCGTGCGCGAAGGAGCGCAGCTGTGACCATGCCGAACATCGAGTCCGGGCTGCTGGCCCCGGTCTGGGCGGGCACCCCGGTCGAGGCCGAGGTGTCGGACCGGGCCTGGCTCCAGGCCATGCTCGACGTCGAGAGCGCGCTCGCCCGCGCCCAGGCCCGGCTCGGCCTGGTCCCGCCGGATGCCGCCGCGACCATCACCGCCTCGGCCGACGCCGACCAGTTCGACCTCGTGGACCTGGCCAGGCAGTCGAGGAAGGCGGCCAACCCCGTCGTCGCGTTCGTCCAGGTGTTCACCGCAGCCGTCGCGGAGCGGGACACCGCCGCCGCCGAGTACGTGCACTACGGCTCCACCAGCCAGGACATCCTGGACTCCGCCACGATGCTGATCGCGAAGCGGGTGCTCGGGGGCATCGACGAGGACCTCGGCCGGGTCGCGGACGCGCTGGCGGCGCTGGCCGAAGGGCACCGGGACACCGTGATGCCGGGACGCACCCTGACCCAGCACGCGGTGCCCATCACCTTCGGCCTCAAGGCGGCTGGCTGGCTGAACCTGGTGCTGGACGCGCGGATGCGAGTGCGCCACCTCGCGTCTTCCGGCCTGCCCGCCGAGCTCGGTGGGGCGGCCGGAACGCTTGCTGCGTATGGCGAACACGCCAAGAACGCGCAGGGCGGTGTCGAGCTGATCGGGCCGTTCGCCGAAGAACTCGGGCTGGCCGAGCCCGTGCTGCCGTGGCACGTCCTGCGCACCCCCGTCGCCGATCTCGGATCGGTCCTCCAGTTCGTCACCGGAGCGCTCGGCAAGTTCGCCCTCGACGTGCAGAACCTCTCCCGGACCGAGATCTCCGAGCTGGCCGAGCCCGCGGCGGAAGGCCGGGGAGCCTCCTCGGCCATGCCGCAGAAGCGCAACCCGGTGCTGGCCACGCTCATCGTCTCGGCGGCCCGCCAGGTGCCCGCGCACGCGCTGGTGCTCGCGCAGAGCATGCTCGCGCAGGACGAACGACCGGGTGGCGCGTGGCACGCCGAGTGGCAGCCGCTGCGCGAGGCGCTGCGCTTGGCCGGGGGCGCGGCGCACACCGCGGTCGAGCTCGCCGAGGGGTTGGAGGTCTACCCCGAGCGGATGTCGGCGAACCTGGAGCTGACCCGAGGGGCGATCGTCAGCGAACGGCTGAACGTCGCTCTCGCACCGACGCTGGGCAAAACGGCAGGCAAGCAGCTGCTGGGACGAGTGGCGGCAGAGGTGGGCCGGACCGGCAGGAACCTCGGAGACGTCCTGGCCGAGCACCTGGACGCCGCGAACTTGGGTGGCGTTGCCGGACTGCACGACCTGGTCGACCCCGCACGGTACGTCGGAGCCGCGGGGCCGCTCGTCGACCGGGCTCTGCAACGACATCGGGACCTGCCAGAAGAGACCGCTGACTCTGTTGATCGGACCGCGACATGACAAACCCTGACGCCCCAGGCGTCCGCATCGCCATCGCCCACCACGGCGGGCGCGGCCACACCGCCCGGTTGGCCGAATCCGTGCGCGACGGCGCCGCCGGTGTGCCCGAGACCGAGGTAACCCTGGTCGCGGTCGAGAGCATGACCCCGGCGCTGTGGGCGGTGCTCGACTCCGCGGACGCCATCATCTTCGGCGCTCCCACCTACATGGGGACCGCGTCGGCCGCCTTCCACCAGTTCGCCGAGTCGACGAGCCGCCGGTGGCTGTTGCAGGAGTGGCGGGACAAGCTCGCCGCCGGGTTCACCAACTCCGGCTCGAAGGCGGGCGACAAGTCGTCGACGCTCGGCTACTTCGGCACCCTGGCGGCACAGCACGGCATGCTCTGGGTCAACCTCGGTCTGCTGCCGGGCTGGAACCGCTCCACCAGCACGGGTGAGGAGCTGAACCGGCTCGGGTTCCACAGCGGCGCCACCGCCCAGTCCAACCTGGACGAGAAGCCGGACGCCATGCACCGCTCGGACCTCCTGACCGGCGAGCACCTGGGGCGGCGGGTCGCCGAGCTCGCGGCCGTCGTCGTCGCGGGCCACCGCTGTCGGTCCTGAACGAAACGGGACAGATTCCTGGTGATTTCCCGACCACGTGGGCGAAAGTAGCCGGGTAGTACCGATACCCCTGACCGGAAGGGACGTCCGCATGGTGAGCAAGGGACATCGGCTGGTGGTGGCCGCACTCGTGCTGAGCACGGTGGTGGCCTCTGGAGCCGCGTCGACCGCCGGGGAGGCGCCCGTCGACACCGCGGTGCCGGTGAAGAGCGCGCTCGGGGGCTGGGTGGGCACCTGGCAGACCGCCCCGGCCGCGGGCGTGGAGAACACCCCGAACGGCTATCCGAACTACTCGATCCGCAACGTCGTGCACACCAGCGTGGGCGGCGAGGCGGCGCGGGTACGGCTGTCCAACGCCTTCGGCACCGCGCCGTTACCCGTGAGCGCGACAGTCGCGGTCGGGGAGAACGGCCCCAAGGCGGTCCCCGGCACGATGCGCGAGCTGACCTTCGGCGGTGCGAAGACGATCACGATCCCGCCGGGCGCCGAGGCGGTCAGCGACCCGGTCCGGCTGACGGTGCCCGCCGACACCAACCTGCTGGTCACGACGTTCACCCCGACTCCGTCCGGCCCGGTCACCTACCACCCGCTCGCGATGCAGACCTCGTACTTCACCCGCAACGGCGACTTCGCGAAGGAGGAGTCGGGCCTGTCGTTCACCGAGAAGACCAACGTCTGGCACTACGTGGCCGGGGTGGACGTGCACGCGCCGAGGGTGCGCGGCGCGGTGGTCGCCCTCGGCGACTCGATCACCGACGGCGCCGGGTCGACGGCGAGCGCGAACCGGCGCTGGCCGGACTACCTGGCGGACCGGCTGCTCGCCCGGCCGGAGCCGCAGCGGCTGGGCGTGCTGAACTCCGGCATCAGCGCGAACCGCGTCCTGCTGGACGGCAGCGCGGCGCGGATGGGCCAGAACGCCGTCGCCCGCCTGGACCGCGACGTGCTGACCAGCACCGGGGCCCGGACGGTGATCATGCTGGAGGGGATCAACGACATCCAGCAGCTACCGCAGCAGACCGACGCGGAGCAGCTCGTCGCCGGGATGCGCCAGGTCGTGCTGCAGGCGCACGCGCGGGGGCTGCGGGTGCTCGGCGGCACGATCACCCCGTTCAAGGGCTGGCGCGTCTACAACGAGACGCTGGAGGCGACCCGGCTGAAGGTCAACGAGATCATCCGCTCGGGCAAGGTCTTCGACGACGTGATCGACTTCGACAAGGCGATCCGCGATCCGCAGGACCCGCTGAAGATGCGCCCCGAGTACGACTCCGGTGACCACCTGCACCCCGGCGACGCGGGCTTCAAGGCCATGGCCGACGCGATCGACCTGGCCCTCCTCTAATCCGCTGGCCAGGTTCACCGGTCTTCAAGTACCCCGGACCCCCGCTCCCGCCGTCTCCAACCGCCACCAACCTCCGTTGGCGACGGGGGTTCGTGGCGGTTAAAGACGCTCTGGGTGGGGGTTCGGTGTACTTGAAGACGCCTCTACCAGCGGGCCCTCAGGAGGGGTGTCGGTGGGAGTTTTCTTCTTGCGGCGCAACACGAATCGGTCCGCGGCGCGGTCGAGGACGCCGCCGGTGGGATCGTCCTGCCCCGCGTAGCGGACCTTGTCCCGCTCCGGCCGGTAGATGTCCCGGACCACCAGCACGCACAGCAGCACCACCAAGGCGTCGCGCACCAGGACCGTGCCGAGGAACCAGTCCGCGGGCAACCCCTTGTTCGACTCGCCGAGGTAGAAGTACATCCGCGGCGCCCAGACCAGCGCGTCCACCGCCATCCACGCGAGCAGCAGCCGCCACCTCGGCAGCGCCAGCACCGCGAGCGGCACGAGCCACAGCGAGTACTGCGGGCTCCACACCTTGTTCGTCAGCAGGAACGCGGCCACCACGAGGAACATCAGCTGCACGACGCGGGGCCGGGTCGGGGCGGACAGCGCCATCCACCCGACTCCGAGGCAGCACAACACGAACAGCGCACCGGTCACCGTGTTGAGGATGGTCGGCGCCTCACCGTGCAGCAGCGGGCCGTCGAAGCCGCCCCAACCGGTGAAGTACTGCAACGCGTTGTAGATCGTGTCCGGGTCGACACCGCGCTCGGAGTTGAGCCGGAAGAACTCCCACCAGCCCTTGGGGTAGAGCACCATGATCGGCACGTTCACCGCGCTCCACGCCACGACGGTGGCCGCGGTGGTGCGCAGCCACGCGCCCATCCTCCCGCCGCGCAGGCACAGCACGAGCAGCGGACCGAGCAGGAACAGCGGGTAGAGCTTCGCCGCGGCACCGAGCCCGATCAGCACGCCCGCCAGCACGGGTTTCTTCCGCGCCCACGCGAGCATGCCGACCGCGGCGAACGCGGTCGCGATGGCGTCGAAGTTGGTGAACACGTGCACCGCCACGAGCAGCGACAGCGCGGCGAGCGCGGCGTCCCACGGGCGCCTGCCCGCGAGCTTCACGGTGGCCCAGATGGTGACCAGCCACGCCAACGCCAGCCACAGCGCGGTGAAGTTGAAGTACACGACGACGGGCATCGTCTTCGGCACCCAGCCGTCGCCCGCCAACGCCGTCCACCCCGCGGTGAGCTTGGCGTTGAACCACTGGAAGAGCCCGGTCAGCACCGGGTACTCCATGTACCGCACCTGCTCGTTGGGCTGCCCCGGGTTCTCCACCCACGAAGTGGCGTAAGGGAAAGCGCCCTTGTCCAGGCGTTCGGCCGTGTAGAGCGGGATCGTGTCGGAGTAGCACATCGCCACGTACTGCCGGGAGTCGCGCCAGTCCAGCTGGACGTTGCTGCCTTCGTCCACATAGGTCTGCAGGCACGGCGACTTGGCGAACCAGCCGAGCACCAGGGTCACCGTCGCGAGCAGCAGCACCACCCGCAGCGGCGTCCAGAACCAGTGCCGCCCGATGACCGCGTGCCTGCCGAGCGGGCCGCCGAGGGGGCGGCTGGCGTGGAACGCCAACGGCTCGCTCCAGGTCGGCACGATGCGTTCGGCAGGGCTCAGCGAGGCGGAGTCGGCGACCGAGCCCTGCTGGGACGGTGCCTCCTCCGTCTGGTCCTGCGACGGCTGTGGCTCACGGCTGCTGGACACGGGCCGGATCGTACGTGAGCACGGAATGCGGCATCGGCCGACTGGGAAAGCGAGACTGGGAAAGCGAACGGCCACCGCCCGATTCGGGGCGGTGGCCGTCATGTGCGTGGAACGGGCGGGACTCAACCGCCGCCGCGCGGATCGGGCACTCCGATCCCGCGGCCTTGGCCTTCGCCCTCACCACCACCGCCGCCCCCGCCGTTGCCGTTGCTGGGGGTCGACTTCGTGGTGGTGGGCCTGGTGCACCCGATCTCCCACGGCCGGCACGGCCTGGACGGGCTGCTCGACGGCTTCGACGGCGAGCTGCTCGGGTCCGTCGGCGTGGTCGTCGTCGCCGGGGTGGTCGAGGACGGGGAGGCCGTCGTGGACTTCGGCGGCTCGTTGTACACGCCGATCGGGGATGCCTTCTCGAACTTCGCGACGGGCTTGCCGGTCAGGTAGGAGTCCATGAACTCCTTCCAGATCTGACCGGGTTCGTCCTTGCCGTAGATGTCGTGCGAGCCGCGCGGGTAGTTGCCCTTGATCGCCATCGGCTGGTCGGAACCCACCCACACCGCGGTCGAGACCTGGGGGGTGTAGCCGACCGTCCACGCGTCGGAGTTCTGCGCGGTTTCGAGGTACTGGTTCGTACCCGTCTTGGCCGCCACCGGCCGGTTGCCCTTGAGCGGAATCTTGGAGTAGCTCGCGACCTGGAGCATCGACTCGGTCACGTTGCGCGCCAGGTTCCGGTTGTTGTCGGCGTCGTTCGCATCGAAGGCGACCTGGTCGCCGAAGTTCGTCTTCTCGTAGTCGGTGACGTAGGACTTGTCGCCCTGCTTCACGTCCTTGACGAAGTGCGCCTTGTGCTTCGTGCCGTCGTTGGCGAACGTGGCGTAGGCGTTGGCCATGTCGATCGTGCGCACGGCGGTCAGGCCACCACCGATCGCGATTTCCGCGCCCGGCGCGCCACCGTTCTCGCCCACCAGCGTCTTCTTGTTGTTGATCGTCTCTTCGACGCCCGCCTGGTGAGCGGCACTGGCGACCTTGGTCGTACCGACGTCCAAGGCCATCCTGACGAACACCGTGTTGACGGACTTCGTCGTGGCGTCACGCACCGAGCACTGCTTGGTGCAGCTGCTGTCGCCGCCGGAGTTCTTCCAGGTGCGCCCGGCCATGTTGATGCCGGACGTGCCGTCGTAGAACTCGCCGAGTCCCTTGCCCTTCTCCAGGGCGGCCAGGGTGACGAACGGCTTGAACGAGGAGCCGGGCTCCTGAACCTGCTTCGCGTAGTCGATTCCGGCGCCGTTCTCACCGCCGTAGTAGGCGATGATGCCGCCGCTCTTCGGGTCAACGGCCACGAGCGAGCTGCGCAGCGTCTCGACGTTGTTGCCCATCACCTTGTTCACCGCCTCCATCGCGGCCTTCTGGGCACCTTCGTCGATCGTGGTCTGGATGGTGAGGCCCTTGTTCAGGATGTCCTGTTCCTTGATCCCGCGAGCCTCCAGCTCATCCATGACCTGTTCCTGGATGTGCAGCATCGGACCGCTGACACCGCTACCGGGCTTCTTGCGCGGCTCGGTCCTGGGGAACGTGAGGTTCTTCGCCTGGTCCTGGGTGATCACATTGTTCTTCGCCATGCGCGCGAGGACCATGGTGCGCCAGCGCTCCTCGACACCGTCCTTGTTGCGCTCGGGGTCCCAGCGCGACGGTGCCTGGAGCACGGCGGCCAGCAGCGCGGCCTCGGCCGGGTCCTTGACGTCCTTGACGCTCTTGCCGAACAGCGCCTGGGAGCCCGCGTCGATGCCGATCGTCCCCGCCCGGAACTGGGCGATGTTGAGGTAAGCCTCCATGATCTGCTTCTTGTCCTGCTGGACGCTCATCTTGAAGGACTTGACCAGCTCGACCCACTTGCGTTTGAGCGTGTTGTCCTTCTCGCCGGTGGACAGCTTGATGTACTGCTGCGTGATGCCCGAACCACCACCGACACCGGAGGTGGCCTGGTTCCACACGGCGCGCAGGATGCCGACCACGTCGAAACCGGGGTTCTCGTAGAACGACGCGTCCTCGGTCGAGGTGATGGCCTTCCGCACGATCTCCGGGATGTCGTCGTGCCTGACGAAGGTCGACGCACCGGCAGGCGGAACGATCTTGCTCATCTCGTTGCCGTTGCCGTACAGCAGCGAGACGGTCTTGTTCTGCTTCGCCAGGTAGTCCTCTGGCTTCTCGATGGTCACCATGTAGTAGGTGATGATGAACGCGATGATCGGGCCGAGGATGGCCAGACCGGTCAGCACGTAGGCGGTGCGGCGGACGCGGCGCCAGATCTTCTTCTTGCGCAGCGCGCGCTCCTCCTCCTCGGTCGGCCCGTCCTCGGGGTCGTCGAAGCCCTCGGCGTCGCTCTCGTACCCCGCTGGGATCGGCTCGCGGTGGGTCAGCAGCGTGGGCTCGCGCGGGAACTCCGGCTCGGCCGGGGCGATCATCTCGGTCGGCTGCTGGATCATCTGCGTCGGCTGCTCACCCGGCGGGCGCTGCGGCGGGCCGGGAGGAGGCGGCGGGTAGCCGCCGGGGCCGTTGCGCGGCGGGCCGGGCGGGCCCGGCGGGCGGGCACCGGGCGGCGGCGGGGGGAAGCCCCCCTGCGGCGGCGGGCCGGAGCTCGCGGGGTGCGGCCCCGCGGAGCGGCGGGGCGGCGGGGGCGGGGCGTCGTCGTCATCCCACTGGGGGCTCCAGAAGCCGGTGCTCTCGTTCGGCTTTTCCGGACCAGGGCCGGACCCGCGCCCTCCACCGTCAGGTCGGTTGCGCTCGTCGTTCACGACTTAGCCTCCAGAAAACCGGCGTCATCCACAGCGGATGCCGCTCGGTGATAGTTCTCCGTTCCCCCGTGGGACTCCAGCACCGCGAATGTCGGCTCACTCCGCCGCGGTCCTCCGACGCGACGGACTGGGCAGACCACGCGTCCCCAGGACGTATGACTGCACCAGGTGGTTCCAACTGCAGGTGCGGCAGACCTCAACCACGTAGACGGTGAACTCCTCGTACAGGGTTGCCAGCTTCGCCAGTTCCTCCGCGGTGCGGGCGGAACCGGCGGCGTGCTTGAGCTCGTCGCCGTAGACCCAGGCGACGTGCGTCAGCGGTTCCTTGCGGCAGACCGGACAGGTCGTCGTGCTCGGCTGCCCGTGGAACTTCGCCGCCCTCAGCAGGTAAGGGCTGGCGTCGCACACCTCCGCGACCCCCGTGCGGCCCGCGTAGACCTCCGCGAGCAGCGCACGGCGCTGCAACGCGTAGTCCACGACCTGCCGCTGGGTTTGCACCTCACCAGGGTACGTGCCAAGCCTGTGAACGCCCTTGAGCCGTTTAGGGCAGCGGGGCGGCATACCTGGTCAGGGCCGGTATGTCGGCTGAATCACGTCGTCGGGCGGAAGGCAGAACTATATCGGCTCGATATAGTCAGCCGAACCGGGCGAGGAGGTGGGCGATGTTGGAGCTGGCCGTGCTGGGCCTACTGCACCGCCACCCGATGCACGGCTACGAGCTGCGCAAACAGCTCTGCGGGCTGCTGTGCGGGCAGCGCTCGTTCTCGTTCGGCTCGCTCTACCCGGCGCTGCGGAGGCTGCACCGCGCCGGGCTCATCGCCGAGGGGAACGCCGGGACCTGCCCCGGGAATTCCCGGAACCGGAAGGTGTACGACCTCACGCCGCTCGGGCGGGAGCACTTCACCGGGCTGCTGGCCGAGGACGGCAGGCAGGCGTGGGAGGACGAGTGCTTCGGCGTGCGGCTGGCGTTCTTCGCGCGGACCCCGGCGTCCGTGCGGATCCGAGTCCTGCGCGGGCGCAGGCAGTGGCTGGCCGATCGGGCCGACGGGCTGCGGGCGGCGCTCGCCCAGCCCGCCGGTCACGCCGACCACTACGCCCGTGAACTGCACGAACTGAGCCTGGACGGCACCGAACGGGAAGTGCTGTGGCTCGACGGACTCATCGCGCGCGAACCGGGCGGGGACGCATGCCCCGACCACGGTGAGCGCGACCAAGCCAGATAAACCAAGGAGGAACCCGGTCATGGGCGGAGACCGCAACAGGGTGCGGGTGGCCATTGTCGGCGTCGGGAACTGCGCGGCGTCCTTAGTGCAGGGGGTGCACTACTACCGGGACGCCGAGCCCGGTGCCAGGGTGCCGGGCCTCATGCACGTGCGGTTCGGCGACTACCACGTGCGGGACGTGGAGTTCGTCGCGGCGTTCGACGTCGACGCCAAGAAGGTCGGCCGCGACCTGTCCGAGGCGATCGTGGCCAGCGAGAACAACACGATCAAGATCTGCGACGTTCCGCCGCTGGGCGTCCCGGTGCAGCGCGGGCACACCCTGGACGGCCTCGGCCGCTACTACCGGGAGACGATCACCGAGTCCGACGACGAGCCGGTGGACGTCGCGGCCGCCCTGCGCGCGGCCAAGGTGGACGTGCTGGTCGCGTACCTGCCGGTGGGCTCCGAGGCGGCGAGCCGGTTCTACGCGCAGTGCGCCATCGACGCCGGGGTCGCATACGTCAACGCCCTGCCGGTGTTCATCGCCTCCGACCCGGAGTGGGCGGAGAAGTTCCGCGCCGCCGGGGTGCCGATCGTCGGCGACGACATCAAGTCCCAGGTGGGCGCCACCATCACGCACCGCGTGCTGGCCAAGCTCTTCGAGGACCGCGGCGTGGTCGTGGACCGCACGATGCAGCTCAACGTCGGCGGCAACATGGACTTCAAGAACATGCTGGAGCGGGACCGGCTGGAGTCCAAGAAGATCTCCAAGACGCAGGCGGTCACCTCGCAGCTGGAGCACGACCTCGGCGCCCAGAACGTCCACATCGGACCGTCGGACTACGTGGCCTGGCTGGACGACCGCAAGTGGGCCTACGTCCGGCTGGAGGGCAGGGCGTTCGGCGACGTGCCGCTGAGCCTGGAGTACAAGCTGGAGGTCTGGGACTCGCCCAACTCCGCGGGCGTGATCATCGACGCGATCCGGGCCGCGAAGATCGCCATGGACCGGGGGATCGGCGGCCCGATCCTGTCGGCGTCCTCGTACTTCATGAAGTCCCCGCCGGAGCAGTACGCGGACTCCCTCGCCCGCGAGCGGGTCGAGCAGTTCATCCGCGGCGAGATCGAGAGCTGAACCCGAAGGGGCGCAACGCTTTCGTTGCGCCCCTTGGCTTTCAGTCGTTCAGCGCGTCCAGCACGCCCTTGGCGGTCCCGGTCGCCGACGCCGGGTTCTGCCCGGTGACCAGCCGTCCGTCGCGGACCACGTTCTCGGTGAAGTCCGGCGCGACGTGGTAGCGCGCGCCCAGCTCCTCCAGCGCGGTCTGCAACAGGAACGGCACGATCTCGGTCGCCCCGGCCGCCTCCTCCTCGGAGTTGGTGAAGCCGGTGATGTCCTTGCCCGCCACCAGAAGCGTGCCGTCGGAGAGGGTGAGCGGCACCAGCGCGGCCGGACCGTGGCAGACCGCGGCCACCACGCCGCCGTTCTCGTAGATGTCCCGGCCGAGCACGGCGAGGTCCTTGTCGACCGCGAAGTCCCACATGGTCCCGTGACCACCGGCGTAGAAGATCGCGTCGTAGTCGGCCGCGGCCACCTCGGCGGCGGCCGGGGTCACCGCGAGGCGCTCGGTCTCGCTCTCCACGAACAGCCGCTGCGCCGGGTCGTCCGCGTCGAAGCCGTACGCGGGCGGGGTCCCGCCGCGGACGGAGACGTAGTCCACCTGGAGACCGGCCCGGCGGAACACCTGCCACGGGTGCGCGGCCTCCGGCACGTAGTAGCCGGTCTCCTTGCCGGTATCGCCGAACTTGTCGTGGCTGGTCAGCGCGATCAGCACCTTGTTGGTGCGAGCCATGGGATTGCCTCCTGTGCTGGGGTTCCTGGCCAGGCTAAGCCGGAAAACCCATTAGCCACCAATAGTCTGGAGCCGCTCCAGGCATAATCTATTTTATGGATCTCGGGCAGCTCCGCACGTTCAACGCCGTGTACCGCGCGGGCTCGCTGACCGCGGCGGCCACGGTGCTCGGCCTGACCCAGCCCGCGGTGAGCGTGCAGGTCAAGGCGCTGGAGCAGCGCTTGGGGCGGCCGCTGTTCCGCAGGCTGGCCCGCGGGGTCGCGCCGACCGCCTTCGCCGACGAGCTGGCCAGGCGGGTCGGCCCGCACCTGGACGCCCTGTCCGGGGTGGAGCTGGAGCTGACCGGGGAGGAGTTCGCCAGGACGGTCCGGCTCGGCGGCCCCGCCGAGGCGATCTCGCTGCTCGCCCTGCCCGCGCTGGCCGGGCTGGTCCGGCGCGGCCTGCGGCTGCGGGTCGGCCTCGGCCTGGCCGACGACCTGCTGGCCGACCTCGCGGAGGGACGGCTCGACCTGGTGCTCTCCTCGGTCCGACCGCGGCGGAAGGGCCTGGTGGTGACGCCGCTGACGGACGAGGAGTTCGTGCTCGTCGCGGCGTCGGGCACGCGGTTCCCCGACCTGGCCGCGGCGCCGATGCTGGCCTACGCGGAGGAGCTGCCGCTGGTCAGGCGCTACTGGCGGGCGGTGTTCGGCAGCCCGCCGCCGCACACCGCCGCGGTCGTCGTGCCGGACCTGCGCGCGCTGCTGAACGCGGTGCTGGCGGGGGCGGGGATCTCCGTTCTGCCCAGGTACCTGTGCGCGGCGCAGCTGGAGTCGGGGCAGCTGGTCCTGTTGCACGAACCGGACGAGCCGCCGATCAACACGCTCTACCTGGCGACGCGGGCGGACCAGGCCCGGCTCCCGCACATCCGCGCGGTGACCGAAACCCTGACCGCGGCGGGGAAGCACTGGTAGCTACATTCGGAGACCATGCCGATCATCACCCGCCGCAGCCTGCTCGGGGCCGTGGCGCTGCTGCCGTTGGCCGGATGCGCGAGGACCGGGACGCCCGCTCCCGCTCCGACGTCGTTTCCGGCTCCCGCCCCGGCTCACGACCGGCTGTTCGAGCTGGAGCGAAAGTTCGACGCGCGCCTGGGCGTCTACGCGGTGGCGACCGGCACCGGGAAGATCATCGCGCACCGGGCGGACGAACGATTCGCGTTCTGCTCGACGTTCAAGGGCTTGGCCGCTGCGGCGGTGCTGCACCACAACCCGATGTCCCATTTGGACACGGTCGTGAAGTACACGAAGAACGATCTGCTGAAGAACGCCACCATCACCCCGAAGCACCTCGAAACGGGAATGACCATCCGGCAGTTGTGCGACGCCGCGGTGCGCTACAGCGACGGCACAGCGGGAAATCTCCTGCTCCGCGAGCTCGGCGGACCTGCCCGGCTGACCGAGTACGCGCGCGGCCTCGGCGACACGGTGACGCGAATGGACCGGATCGAGCCCGCCATCACCGAAGCCGCTCCCGGAGATCCCCGGGACACGACATCCCCGCGCGCGTTCGGCACCACGTACCAGAAGATCGTGCTCGGGGATGCCCTTCCGCAGGAGAAGCGCGCGTTCCTCCGCGATCTGCTGGAGCGCAACACCACTGGGGCGCAACGCATTCGCGCCGGAGTTCCACGCGGGTGGAACGTCGCCGACAAGACCGGGACCGGCGATCACGGCACCCTCAACGACATCGGGATCGCGTGGCCGCCGAACTCCGCGCCCATCGTCATCGCCATCATGTCCAGCAAATCCACCAGGGACGCCGAGTACGACCAGGCGCTCCTCGCCGAAGCCGCCGCGCACATCGCCGCAACCCTCATCTAGCGCACCACTACCCAACCTGCCCCGCACGGAGGTTGAGACGTCTTCAAGTACCACCGACCCCGCCGATGATCACCGCTAACCGCCCCCAACCTCCACGCGACTTCGCCGGGGTTGGGGGCGGTTAACGACAGCTGGGGTGGGGGTCGGGGGTACTTGAAGACCGCCCAACCCGCCGAGGGCACGCGGAGTCAGGCGGCTAGGGCGGGGGTGGCGAGGGCGTCCGGCACCTGGCGCGGGCCGGACAGCACGGTGACCCCGGGTTGGGTCGCCATCTCCGCCGCCCACCGGCAGGACAGCACGTCGTGCGCGAGGAAGACCGGTCGTCCCGAGGACAGCGCCAGCTGGGCGAGCACCCTGGCCTCGCAGTACTCCTCGGCGTCCACGACCACGACCGCCGCACAGGATTCGCTCATCAGCGCGCAACGCTTCGGGAACTGGTGCCGCGCGGGCGGGGTGTCCGGCAGGAACTGCGACACCACCGCCCCGCGCCGGGCGATTTCCGCCTCCAGCGGGGAGTTCTCCAGCGGGTAGCAGTGCCGCAGGCCCGTCCCGACGAACGCCACGGTCCGCGCTCCGGCGGCCAGCACCCTGCGGTGCACCGCCGCGTCGGTCCCCGAGGCGAGACCGCTCACCACCGTCCAGCCCGCCTCGGCGAGCACCGCCGCGATGTCCCACGCCCGCGCGATGCCGCGCTTGGAGGGACGACGGCTGCCCACCACCGCGACCGACCGGGCATCCCGTGCTTCGAGCGAGCCGCGGTAGGTCAGGAACGGCGGCGGATCGGGCTGGAAGCGCAGCCAGGCCGGGTAGTGCGGGTCCTCGACGGTGACCAGCCCGATGCCCTCGCGCCGCCAGGCGATGATCTCCCGCTCGACCGCGTCCAGTGACTCCCCGCCACGGAGGGCGAGGAGGAAGGCGGCCTGGGTCCGCGCGTCCACCGTCACACCGACAGCATATCGAACACCTGTTCGGATGTGTCAAGGTGGAGCGAACCACTCGCCCCGGGAGGTCCTGACATGGCCAGCAAGTTCACCGAGCTCGCGATCGACTGCGCCGATCCCGACGGTCTCGCCCGGTTCTGGTGCTCGGTCCTCGACTACGAGGTGCAGCACAAGGACGAC
Source organism: Allokutzneria sp. A3M-2-11 16 (assembly GCF_024213555.1). Taxonomy (GTDB): domain Bacteria; phylum Actinomycetota; class Actinomycetes; order Mycobacteriales; family Pseudonocardiaceae; genus Allokutzneria. Next base: position 1,801,856 of record NZ_JANAVO010000001.1, read on the forward strand.
GAGTGCGTCACGATCGGCTCCCCCGCGGTGCCCGAGGGCAAGGACCGCCCCGGCCCGGTGCCGCCGACGTTGACGTTCGCGCGCGTGCCCGAGGGCAAGACCACCAAGAACAGGCTCCACATCGACGTCAACGCGACCGACCGGGACCAGGCCGAGGAGGTCCGCCGTCTGCTCGACTTGGGCGCCCGGCACGCCGACGTCGGCCAGACCGGTGACGAGAGCTGGGTGACGCTCGCCGACCCGGAGGGCAACGAGTTCTGCGTCCTCGCCAGCCGCTGCCCCTGATCCGAGCGGCGATCGTCCGCACCGCGACGGGAAAGCAGCGGGATTTTCCCGAATCACGATTGGTGATCACCACGGGCGGCACGAGGGGAAGGTGCGCGGGTGGCGGAAGCCGGTCTGGCAGGCTGGTCGGCATGAGCGCATCACGGCCGGAGGTGGTCGGCCGACTCGTCGAATGGCTGACCCGGATCGATCTCGCGCGCCCGGTGCGCGTCGCCATCGACGGGCCGGACGCGGCGGGCAAGACCACCCTGGCCGCGGAGATCGCGGAGGCGCTGGGCTCGCGCGCGCTGCGGATCTCCGCCGACGACTTCCACCGCCCGGCGCAGGAGCGGTTGCGGCGCGGACCGCTGTCGGCCGAGGGCTACTTCATGGACGCCTTCGACGTTCCCGCACTGCGCCGCGAGGTACTGGAACCCCTTGGCCCGCAAGGGAACCGCCAGTACCGGACGGCCGTGTGGGACCACCTCACCAACACCAGCCGCAGCGATCCGCGGCGCGTCGCGGCCCGCGACGCGATCGTGCTGGTCGACGGGGTCTTCCTGCTGCGCGAGGAGCTGCGGGACTGCTGGGACGTGCGGATCTTCGTCGAGGTCCGCGAGGACGAGCAGCTGCGCCGCGCGGTCGAGCGCGACACGGAGATCTTCGGTACGGCGGAACGGGTCCGGGAGCGCTACGCGGTGCGCTACCGGCCCGCGCACGAGCTCTACTGGAACAGCGCCCGCCCAACGGAGCAGGCCGACATCGTGATCGACAACACCGACCCCGGCGGCCCGGTGATCCGGCGCTGGACCGGGAACAGGGCGGGCTGAGTCCACAGTGGACGGATATGGGTTCACCATCGCGCTGATCCTGCTGCTCATGGTGGTGAACGCGATCTTCGCGGGTAGCGAGATCGCGCTGATCTCCTTGCGGGAAGGGCAGTTGCGCCGCCTGGAGCGGGGTGGCAAGGGGGCGCGGACGCTGGTCCGGCTGGCCAAGGACCCGACCCGGTTCCTGGCCACCATCCAGATCGGCATCAACCTGGCGGGCGCGCTGGCCTCGGCGACCGCCGCGGTCTCGCTGGCCCGCCCGCTGGTCCCGGCGCTGTCGTTCTTCGGCACGGCCGCGGAGAGCGTGGCGATCGCGCTGGTCACCCTCGTGCTGACGTACTTCACCCTGGTGATCGGCGAGCTGGCGCCGAAGAAGCTGGCCATGCAGTACGCCGAGCCCTGGGCGCTGCTGGTGGCCCGGCCGCTCGACGTGCTCTCGAAGATCTCCCGCCCGGCGGTGTGGCTGCTCAGCAGGTCCACCAACGTGGTGGTGCGGGTGTTCGGCGGCGATCCCAAGGCCGACCAGGAACAGCTCAGCCCCGAGGAGCTGCGCGAGCTGATCGCCGGGCACCGCGGCCTCAACGCCGAACAGCGGATGATCATCATCGGCGGCCTGGAGATCCACGAGCGGCTGCTCCGGCACGTGCTCCGGCCCCGCCGCTCCGTCTTCACCATCGAAGCCGAGACGCCGGTGCCCGAGGCCCGTGCCGCGCTGGCCGCCTCCGGGCACTCCCGCGCGCCCGTGGTCCGCGGCAGCGACCTCGACGACATGATCGGCGTCGTGCACCTGCGCGAACTGCTCGCGGACACGGGAACCGTCGCGGAGGTGGCGCGTCCCGCGACCGTCTTCCCGGACTCCGTGCGGGTCTCCGACGCGCTGCGCCGGTTCAAGGCCGAGCACCAGCAGTTCGCCGTCGTCGTGGACGAGCACGGCGCCGCGGACGGCATCGTGACGCTGGAGGACCTGCTGGAGGAGATCGTCGGCGAGATCTACGACGAGGCCGACCGCGACATCCTCTCCGTGCGGACCGGGGACGACGGCAGCATGGAGCTGCCGGGGACCTTCCCCGTGCACGACCTCACCGACCTTGGCGTGGACATCTCCGACGCGCCGGCGGGCGACTACACGACCATCGCCGGGATGCTGCTGACCAGGCTCGGCCGAATCCCCGAGCGGCCGGGCGACCGGGTGGACTTCGCCGAGTGGTCGGCCGAGGTCACCGCGACCGAGCACCACGCGATCACGGGAGTGCGGCTGCGGCCGCGAGGGAAACGAGAGGCGACAGGCTCATGAGGTTCGTGATCGCGAGCGGCGCGGGGATCGACCCCTCGGGTTACCTCGCCCAGCTCCCGCAGCTCGCCGCCGCGCTGCCCGCGGGGGCTCGCGCGTTCGCGGAGGCGCAGGGGCACTACGACCTCGACGGTCCGCGCTGCGTCAAGGACATGGTGCTCAGCCGGGTGGACTTCGACAGCACGGAGACCGAGGTGACGCTGGAGCTGCGGTTCCGGCACCGCTGCGGGCGGCACGTGGAGAACCTGCTGCTGCGCTACTACGGCGTGTCCGGCTTCATGCTGGAGTCGCCGGAGTGGAGCCGGTTCGGGCCGCTGCTGCTGGACGAGCTGCTGCCGCACGCGCACGGGTGCAGCCACGAGATCGCGTGCCAGGCCGGATCGCTGGCGGTGATCGCCAAGGACCTCTCGGCGACCTGGACCGCGAGCGACTGCCCGGACCGCGACACGGCGCTGGCCCAGGCGTAGCGACCACTGATCAGCCTGCACAATGCTTCGGTGGCTAGGCAACGGGACTTCGTCCGGCACCTGACGTCCGAGCTGCCGTACGCGGCGCGGGTCGACGACTCCACACGCGCCGCGTACACCTCCGACGCCTCGATCTACCGCGCCGTGCCCGTCGCCGTGGTCGAGCCGCGCAGCCGGGGGGAGGCCGCGAAGGCGGTGCGGATCGCGGTCGAGCACGAGGTCCCCGTCACGTGCCGCGGCGGTGGCACGTCGATCGCGGGCAACTCCATCGGCTCCGGCCTGGTCATCGATTTCTCCCGGCACCTCAACCGGTTGCGCGCGATCGACCCGGACGCGCGGACAGCCGTGGTGGAGCCCGGCCTGGTGCTGAGCAGGCTGCTCGCGGCGACCGCCCGGCACGGCCTGACCTTCGGTCCCGATCCGTCAACGCTGTCCCGTTGCACGCTCGGCGGGATGATCGGCAACAACGCGTGCGGACCGCACTCGGTCGCGTGGGGCACGACCGCGGACAACGTGGTCGACCTCGACGTGCTGCTCGCGGACGGCAGGACGATCACGGCGCGCACGGGCTCCAGCGGTGATCCCGAGCTCGACCAGCGGTTACGCGCCCTCACCGCCGACCACCTCGCCGAGTTCCGCACCGAACTGGGCCGCTTCTCCCGCCAGGTCTCCGGCTACGGGCTCGCGTCCTTGTTGCCGGAGAACGGTTTCGACGTCGCCCGCGCGCTGGTCGGCTCGGAGGGCACCTGCGGCGTCGTGCTCGGCGCGACCGTCCGGCTCGCCGAGCTTCCCAAGGCCAAAGTCCTTGTGGTGCAAGGGTTTGACGATGTCTACCAGGCAGCGTCCGCCGCGCCGGAGCTCGCGCGGACGGGCGTGCTGACCGCCGAGGGCATGGACGCGCACCTCATCGGAGCGCTCCGCAGCCGCCCAGGTGGCTCCGCGGCCGCCGACCTCCTGCCGCCCGGCCAGGCGTGGGTGTACTGCGAGGTCCCGGGCGACACGATCGACGAAGCCCTTGCGCGCGCGAAGGAAATCGGCGGCAAGGTGGTCACCGATCCCGCCGAGACCACCGCGCTGTGGAAGATCCGCCGCGACGGCGCCGGGCTCGCCACGCGGATGGCCGACGGGGGAGAGGCGTGGCCGGGGTGGGAGGACTCCGCGGTGCCGCCGGAGCGCCTCGCCGACTACCTGCGCGAGCTGCACGGCTTGATGGACTCCATGGGGCGCAAGGGAATCGCGTACGGGCACTTCGGCGAGGGCTGCCTGCACCTGCGCGTCGGGTGGGACCTGACCACCGCGCGGGGGATCGGCGAGTACCGGGAGTTCATCGAGCGCGCAGCCGATCTCGTCGCGTCACACGGCGGCTCGTTCTCCGGTGAGCACGGCGACGGACGGGCGCGGTCGGAGCTGCTGCCGAGGATGTACTCGCCGCGGGTGATCGACGCGTTCGCGGCCTTCAAGGGCGCCTTCGACCCGACCGGCGCGCTCAACCCCGGCCTGCTGGTCGATCCGAAGCCGTTGGACTCCGACATCCGCCCGGGCCCCGGGCACAACCGCCTCGAGCTGACCCCGGTGCACGCGTTGAGCCACGACAAAGGCTCGTTCGCGGGTGCGATCCGCCGCTGCCTCGGCGTGGGCAGCTGCCGCCAGTCCAGCGGGACGATGTGCCCGTCGTTCCAGGTCACCGGCGATGAGGTGCACTCGACCCGAGGACGCGCGCGGGTGCTCTCGGAGATGCTGCGCGGGGAGTTCATCGCCGAAGGCTGGCGATCGGAGGCCGTCCGCGACGCGCTCGACCTGTGCTTGTCCTGCAAGGCGTGCAAGTCCGCGTGCCCGGTCAACGTGGACATGGCGACCTACAAGGCCGAGTTCCTGCACAACCACTACAAGGGCCGGGTCCGTCCGCGTGCGCACTACGCCCTGGGATGGCTGCCGTTGTGGGCCCGGCTCGCGTCCATCGCGCCCGGACTGGCCAACGCGCTCGGCGGACGAACGATGCTGCGGCTGGCCGGGCTCGAACCGCGCCGCAAGATGATCCGCTTCGCCCGCAAGAGCCTCCGCGGGTGGATGCGTGGTCGCCCTCCAGCCCCGGGGAGCGCGGGAACCGTCGTGCTGTGGCCGGACACCTTCACCAACCTGCTCGATCCGACCGCGGGCCGCGCGGCGGTGGAAGTCCTTGAGGCGCTTGGCTATCGCGTCGAGCTGCCCGAAGGTCCAGTCTGTTGCGGACTGACCTGGCACTCCACCGGGCAGCTCGGCGTCGCGCGGCGGGTGCTGCGGAAGTCCATGCGCAGCTTGGAGTCCCAGCTGCGCGCGGGAAGCGTCGTGGTCGGTCTTGAGCCGTCCTGCACCCAGGTCCTCCGCGACGACGCGAAGGAGCTGCTTCCCGACGACCCGACCGCTGAGCTGCTCAGCACACGCGTCCGCACACTCGGCGAACTCGTTGCGGCGCATGAAGGTCCGCTGCCGTTCAAGCGGTTGGACGCCGCCGCGGTGGTGCAGGTGCACTGCCACCAGGAGGCCGGGGCGGGCTACGACGCGGAGCTGTCGCTGCTGCGCGAGCTCGGTATCGACGTGGACCGGATCGGCGCGGGCTGCTGCGGCCTCGCGGGCAACTTCGGCTTCGAGCCGGGGCACTGGGAGGTCGCCCAGGAGTGCGCCGAGCGGGAGCTCTACCCGAAGGCGAGGGCGGCGAGCGCGGGCACCGCGATCATCGCGGACGGCTTCTCCTGCCGGACGCAGGTGGCGCAGGGGACGCCGCGGCGGGCGGAGCACCTGGCCGAGGTGCTCCGCCGCGCGCTGATCAGCCCTGCGGCATCCTCGAGGAGTGGTGATTGATGATCACCCACTGGCCGTGGCGCTTCTCGTAGACGAACGTGTAGCGCGCGTCGGTGTGGGTGCCGTCGCCGTAGGTGAACCGGTAGACGCCCGCGTCGACGGCGGAGTGGTCGCTCTGGATGTTGACGTGCGTTTCCAGGATCTTCCCGGTCGGCTTCTTCGCCATGAACTCGACGAAGTAGTCCTTGATGCCCTCGTGGTTGGTCCGCACTTTGTTCGACAGCGTCGGAAGCAGCACGGCGTCGTGGCCGTAGTGCCGCACGACCTTGTTCACGTCACCGGTGACGAGGTCGCGGTTCCAGCTGTCGAATTGCGCACGGATTTCCCGCGGGGTGGGCAGTAACCGCGCTTCGGCGTTGTTCGCCGAAGCTTCGGACGGAGCCGACGGACTTGAGAAAGCACTGGCACCGGTACCGGCGACGACGGTGACGGCGGTCAGGGCGACGGCACCGGCGGCGAGGCGGAAACGCCCGAATTGTCCACTACGCACAGTAAGTACCTTTCACTCTAAAGGAGTACTGGTACGTACTGTCCGCTTCTTCGTCCGCGAGCGAGAGGGCCACGCCAACACCTTGAAGACACGGGTGGGTAACTGCACCTAAGGGCTGCTGAAAGGTGGATCCCGAAGGCCCATAAACCGGCTGAAACAGACACAACTGGCGTGACTCAGATTACTTAGGGTCCCTAATATAACTGGTTAGGATACCGAAGTGAGTTCGACGACCGATCTGGCCCGCGCACTGCGCCCGCTGCTGTTCCAGCTCTCCGCGATGGTGCGCAGGCAGGCCCCGCGGCAGCGGCTGACGCCGAGCCGGAGTTCGGCGCTGGAGGTGCTCTCCCGCCGCCCGCACCGGATGAGCGAGCTGGCCGAACGGCTGGACGTCCAGCTGCCGTCCACGACCGAACTGGTCGGCAGGCTGGAACGGCTGGGACTGGTGGAGCGCGAACGCGATCCGGAGGACGGCCGGGTGATGATGGTCTACATCACCCCCGCCGGTCAGCGGCTCACCGACGAGGCCGCCGCCGCCCGCGAGGAGTTCCTGGCCGAGCGCCTGGCCGCCCTCGACGATGCGGACCGGGCCGCGATCACCGCCGCGCTGCCCGCGCTCTACCGGCTCGTCGTGCGCCCGCCGCGTGACCTGGACAGACGGTAACGATTCGACCACTTTCGGCCAGTTGGTGAAGAGTTCACTTGCAGGTCTTTCATCGCACGCTCATCCGGCTTAACGTCACCGCGTTCCCCAGCTGACGATATGGAGGTCCGCGTGTCGGTAGAACGCGATGGCCGGCGAATGCTCCCCATGCTGCTCCCCCACCTGGGCAGCCGGGCAGCGGTGACCTGTGAGTACCGCTGCAACAACCAATGCGCTCACGACGCGCCGAACGTCTCCGAGAACGAGTACTTCGCCGACGTGGCCCGCCGGGCGCTGTCCCGCAGAGGCGCCATGAAGGCCGGTGCCGCGCTCGCGTTGACCGCGGCGGGCACCACCGCGCTCGCCGGTACCGCCGCCGCGGCCCCCGGTATCGACGTCGACATCGACATCGACGTGGAGATCGGGCTGGGCCGCCGCGTCGCCGGGCTGGACTTCACGCCCGTGCAGCCGAACGAGCTGGACGCCGTCGTCGTGCCCGAGGGCTACGAGCAGCAGGTGCTGATCCGCTGGGGCGACCCGGTCATCCCCGGCGCCCCGAAGTGGGACATCGACAAGCAGACCCCGGAGTCCCAGGCCAAGCAGTGGGGCTTCAACAACGACTACTGCGCGCTGGTGCCGATCCCCGGCGAGAACGACCGCTGGTTCATGGTCAGCAGCCACGAGTACTCCAGCGAGCAGTACATGTTCCGCGGCTGGGACCCGAACAACCCCACCGAGCAGCAGACCCGGACCGCCTGGGAGGCGCACGGGCACTCGGTGGTGCTCGTCGAGCGCGACCGCCGCACCAACCGGCTCGAGGTCAAGCTCGACCCGAAGTACAACCGCCGGATCACCATGACCACGGCGTTCGAGGTGCGCGGCCCGGCCGCGGGCTCGAAGTACCTCAAGACGCCCGCCGACCCGACCGGCCGCAAGGTCTTCGGCACCATGAACAACTGCTCCGGCGGCCTCACCCCGTGGGGGACGATCCTCTCCGGCGAGGAGAACATCCACGGCTACTTCGGCAACGCCGACAAGGTGACCGACCCCAAGACGCTGGAGCAGCTCAAGCGCTACGGCGTGACCAGCAAGGTCACCACCCGCAAGTGGGAGCGCTTCGACTCGCGGTTCGACCTGGCCAAGCAGGTCAACGAGCCGAACCGGTTCGGCTGGATCGTGGAGATCGACCCGTTCGAGCCGGACCAGCCGCCGATCAAGCGCACCGCGCTCGGCCGGTTCAAGCACGAGGGCGCCAACGTGATCGTCAACCGCGACGGCCGCGTCGTCGCGTACATGGGCGACGACGAGCGCTTCGAGTACATGTACAAGTTCGTCTCGGACGGCAAGTTCAAGCGGGGCCACAGCAAGCGGGCCCGCGCGCACAACAAGACGCTGCTGGACTCCGGCGTCCTCTACGTCGCGAAGTTCACCGGCGACAGCCCGGCCGCCGAGATCGACGGCTCCGGCAAGCTGCCCTCGGACGGCAAGTTCGACGGCCGCGGCGAGTGGATTCCGTTGGCGCACAACGACAAGTCCTTCGTGCCCGGGATGACCGCCGAGGAGGTCTACGTCTTCGCGCGGATCGCGGCGGACAAGGTCGGCGCCACCAAGATGGACCGGCCCGAGGACGTCGAGCCGAGCCTGAAGACCGGCCGCATCTACGCCGCGCTGACCAACAACAGCGAGCGCGGCCCGGCGGGCAAGGAAGCCGCCACCGAGATGAACCCGCGCAACGGCAACAAGAACGGCCAGGTGCTGGAGATCGAGGAGGACCGCCGCGACAACACCGCGACGCGCTTCTCCTGGAACCTGCTGCTGGTCTGCGGTGACCCGAAGGCGGCCGACACCTACTACGGCGGCTTCGACAAGTCCAAGGTCAGCCCGATCTCCTGTCCGGACAACGTCGCGTTCGACCCGTACGGCAACCTCTGGATCTCCACCGACGGCAACGCGCTGGACAAGAACGACGGCCTGTTCGCGCTGCCGCTGGAAGGCAAGGAGCGCGGCCACGTCAAGCAGTTCCTGACGGTGCCGATCGGCGGCGAGTGCTGCGGCCCGGTCATCACCGAGCGGCACGTGCTCGTCTCGGTCCAGCACCCCGGCGAGCTGGACGGCGCCAGCGTCGAGAAGCCCGCGTCGCACTGGCCGGACGGCGGCTCCAGCCAGCCGCGCCCGTCCGTCGTCGCCGTGTTCAAGAAGGACGGCGGCCGCATCGGTCGCTGACCCCGAGCACGCGAACGGGGCACCCTCCACTGTGGAGGGTGCCCCGTTTCTTCTTGCGGGGCCTCAGATCCGCACGCAGGGCCGGTCGATCATGTGGGGGCCGACCCCGCCCAGCGGCTCCAGTCCGCGATGAAACCGTGCAGCTTCGCCGGATGGCCATTGCGCGTGGACACCGTCATGTCCACCACCCTGGCGTAGCGCGACCACCGGTAGTCGATCTTGACCGCGACGCAGACCCCGTGGCCGCAGTGCGAACGCATCTCTTCCGCGGCGGACGCGGGAGCGGCGGCCATCGTGGTCAAGGTGGCGGCGGCAGCGGTCACCTCTAGCTGTGTCGTCGTCTCAGCGCGAGCACGACCACCGCGGAGAGCACCATCGCCCCGCCGACCACCCACATGCCCGCGCGCTGCGTGCCGGTGAGATCGGCGAGCGCTCCGGTGATGTAGGGCGCCGCGAACCCGGACAGGTTGCCGAGCGAGTTGATCAACCCGATCGCGCCCGCCGCCGCGACCCCGGAGAGGAACGTCGTCGGCAGCGCCCAGAACGTGGGCATCGCCGAGCACACCCCGACCGCGCAGACCGTCACCGCGACCATCGCCGCCACCGGGTTGCCGAGGTAGAGCGCGACCGGGATGGCCAGTCCGCCGACCAGCGCGGGCAGCGCCACGTGCCAGGTCCGCTCGCCGGTGCGGTCACCGTGCTTGGCCCAGAACACCATCACCACGGCGGCGACCGCGTACGGAACGCTGTTGATCAGGCCGCGCTCGATGACGCCGTAGGTCGTGCCGAACTGCTGCTCGAAGCCCGCGATGATCGTCGGCAGGAAGAAGCTCAGCGCGTACAGGCCGTAGACGATTCCGCCGTACACCACGGCGAGCGCGAGGATGCGCGGACTGGTCAACGCCTTCCGCAGCGTCCAGCCGCCGTGCTTGTCCTGGGTCTGCTTCTCCTCCTCGGCCAGCGTCGAGGACAGCCAGACGCGCTCCTGCTCCGTCAGCCACTTCGCCTGCCCGGGCCGATCGGTGAGGTAGAACCAGGTGACCACCGCGAGCAGCAGCGCGGGCAGTCCCTCGGCAAGGAACATGAACCGCCAGCCGGTCAGCCCGAAGATCCCGTCGCCGTAGCTGATCAGCAGGCTGGACACGGTGGCCCCGATCGCGCTGGAGATCGGCACCGCGGCCATGAACAGCGCGACCACCCTGGCCCGTTCCGACGCGGGGAACCAGTAGGTGAGGTACAGGATGATGCCGGGGAAGAAGCCCGCCTCGGCGACGCCGAGCAGGAACCGCAGCACCAGCAGCGTGGTCTCGTTGGGGATGAAGGCCATCACGGTGGCGATCACGCCCCAGCTGGCCATGATCCGGGCGATCCACTTGCGCGCGCCGAACCGGTGCAGCGCCAGGTTGCTCGGCACCTCCAGCAGCAGGTAGCCGATGAAGAACACCCCGGACGCCAGCCCGAACGCGGTGGCGGTGAGCCCGAGTTCCTTGGTCATCCCGTTCGGCCCGGCGAACCCGATGTTCACCCGGTCCAGGTAGTTGATGAAGTAGAGCAGCCCGAGGAAGGGCACCAGCCGCAGCGCGACCTTGCGCATCACCCGGGACCGGAGAACGTCGGTGTCCATCGCGACATCCCAGGTCAGCACCGCCGATCCGTCAAGCCCCGGGCCAGAGCTTAAGGTCGGGGCATGGACTCACGACCTGTTGCGCTGGTGACCGGGGCGACCAAGGGGATCGGCCGTTCCGTCGCCGAGCTGCTCGCGCCCAGCCACCACCTGCTGCTCGGCGGACGGGACCTGGAAGCGCTGCACAAGTTCGCCCGCTCGTTGCCCGACGCGCGGCCGTGGCCGGTGGAGCTGACCGACTCGGCGGCGCTCGCCGCGGCCACCTCCGGCATCCCCCGGCTCGACGTGCTGGTGCACAGCGCCGGTGTGTCCTCCCTGGGCACCGTCGCCGAGACGAACGTGGCCACCTGGCGCCGGACCATGGAGGTCAACGTCGTCGCCGTCGCGGAGCTGACCCGGCTCCTGCTCCCCGCCCTCCGCACCGCGCAGGGCCACGTGATCCTGATCAACTCCGGCACCGGCCTGCGGGTCAACCCCGGCTGGACCGCTTACGCCGCAAGCAAGTTCGCTCTCCGCGCGTTCGCAGACGGCCTGCGCGGCGAGGAGCCTTCGCTGCGCGTGACCTCCGTCCACCCCGGCCGCACCGCCACCGACATGCAACGCGGCGTGCGCGAGGCGGAGGGCGGCGCCTACGAGCCCGAGAAGTACCTCCAGCCGCAGTCCGTCGCCGGCGCCGTCTTCATGGCCATCACCGCCCCCCGCGACGCCCACCTCACCGAACTCGTCGTCCGCCCCGACAGCCGCCTCTAACCCCGCGTTTTTGCCCTGAATGAGTCATTGAGGGCCGCCAACTCCCTGAACGAGTCATTCAGGTCCTCCAACGCCCCGAACGACCCGTTCAGGGCAACCTCCTAGCGCACCAAACGAGTCATTCACGTTCTCCCCAAACGGACCGAACGAGTCATTGAGGGCGCTCCGAGTGCCCTGAATGAGTCATTGGGGGAGTTCAAGTACCCGAATGACTCATTCAGGGCATAAGCGTGGGGGTCAGTGGCGGTGTCAGTGGGCGATGCGTTCGGCGATGCGGCGGACTTCGGCCTGGGCCTTGGCGCGGTCGACGCGGGTCGGCTCGTGGTCGCCGATCACGTGCTGTCCGGCGACCCACACGTCGGTGACCTGGCTCGCCGCGGCGGACCAGACGAGGTTCGACAGCAGCTGCACGTCCGGAGCTTCGGTGCCGCGCGGGAAAGCCGGGCTGTCCACGTCCACGTGCACGACGTCGGCCCACCGCCCGGGTTCCAGGGCGCCGATGTCGTCGCGACCGACCGCCGCCGCACCGTCGCGCGTGGCCAGCAGCAGGGCGCGCGGCGCGGTCAGCGCGGCGGCGTCCCCCCGCTCCAGGCGGGCGAGCAGCGCCGCGAGCCGGACCTCGTCCCACACGTCGAGGTCGTCGTTGCTCGCCGGGCCGTCCGTGCCGAGGCCGACGCGAACGTTGCCGCCCAACAGGTCCAGCAGCCGCGCGGTGCCCGACGCGAGCTTCGCGTTGGAGTTCGGGCAGTGCGCGACGGCGACGTCGTGGCGCTGGAAGATCTCGATGTCGGCGTCGGAAAGGTGCACCGCGTGCGCGGCGAGCACCCGTCCGCCGAGCGCGCCGATCTTCTCGAGCAGCTGCGGCACAGAACCGTGCTCCTCGCGCTGCTTCCCGTCCTCCGCAAGCGTTTCGGCCACGTGGATGTGCATCAGCGCACCACGATCACGGGCCATTTGCGAGATCTCCGCGATGGCCTCCGGCGGCAGCGTGTACGCGGAGTGCGGGCCGTAGCCCAGCTCGATCCGGTCGGCCGGGCCGAAGCGCAGACCATCGGTGTCGATCCACCGCGTCGTGTGCTCGGCGAGCTGCTGCCAGGTACCCAGCCGCTCCAGGCCGGGCGCGGAGATGATGCCCGGGGTGAGCACCACGCGGCCGCCGGTGTCGAGCACGGCCTGCGCCATGTGCTCGCCGTGGAAGAACATCTCCACGCTCGTGGTCACGCCCGCGCGCAGCATCTCCACCGAGCCGAGCAGCATGCCGTCGTAGGAGTCGCGGTCGATCATCTTGGCCTCGGCGGGCCAGATCGCCTCGGTCAGCCAGCGCATCAGCGGCAGGTCCCCGCCGAGCCCGCGCAACGGGATCATCGGCGTGTGCGCGTGCGTGTTCACCAGGCCCGGCACCAGGATTCCGGTCAGCTCGCGCACCTGAGCACCGGAGGGCAGCTCCGGCGCGTCCGCAGACGGTCCACAGTGGACGATCCGGCCGTCTGCGTCGATGTCGACGACGGCGTCCCGCAGCACCGAGCAGGCGGGGTCACAGGGCAGGACGACGGGGGCCTTCAGGCGCAGCGATACCAACATGAACGGATACTGCCAGGCCGCCCCCGCCTACTCCGCCTTCGGCCCCTCCACCGGATGCACCGCGGTCAGCTCGTCGATGGCCTCCTCGATCTCGACCTGCGTCGTCGGGTCCGGGCGCGGGTTGTCCAGCACGCAGCGCACCCCGGCGATCTGGTCGTGCCAGGCCCGCTGGTCCCGGCGGAACACCGGCGTCAGCAGGAAGAAGACGAACCCGGCGGTCCCGGCCAGCGCCACGCTGAGCACCAGCTCGTTGCGGGTGAGGCCGTAGGTCTGCGCGACGGCGAACCGGTCGAGCAGTTCCAGCACCGCCGGTCCGAAAGCGAGCATCACCCAGATCAGTACCACGAGCATGCCGAACGGCCCGAACACCTCGCGCACGATCAGCGCGCCGAGCTTGGGCGGGGTGCCGTCGACCTTGCGCACCTTGAACTTCAGCAGCCTGCCCGCGGGCGTGTAGCCCTGGGTGAGCAGCGGGCACACCAGCCGGATCAGCGCGAAGATCGCCAGCATCGCCCAGACCGAGTTGGCCTCGGAACGGTCGAGGCCGAGCCGCGCGAAGGCCAGCGCGAAGCCGAACAGGAACATGTCCAGCCCGTAGGCCACGATCTGCCTTGGCAACCCGACCGCGTCGAGCTGGGCCAGGACCTCCTTGGCGGGCAACACCTTCGGCACGATCACCGCGGCCGGGGCGATCAGTCCGCCGAGGGTGGCGCCCAGCGTGTTGGCCATCAGGTCGTCGACGTCGAAGAGCCGGTAGGGGCAGGGGTAGATGCCGAGGTTGCCGGTGACCTGGATGATCTCCACGACCAGTGAGGCGAGGAACCCGGCCAGGAGCACCCAGCGCAGCTGGAGCCCGTAGGCCTTGCGCAGCAACACACCCAGCGGCAGGAACAGCGCGACGTTGAACGCGAAGGACAGCATCGACTTGCTGGTGATCGCCGAGCCGAAGCCGCTCAGGTGCCGTTTGGTCATCTCCGCCTGGATGTCGGCGACGAACTGGAACGGAACCCACTGCGTGGACTGCAACCCCTGCTTGCACACGCTGGCGATCGGCGGGAAGGGCATGAACACCAGTACGAGCACGACCAGGGCGTAGAGCAGCGCCGCGTAGAGCACGAACGAGCGGCGCGGCTCGACCCTGCCGAACCGGAAGTAGTGGAAGGTGACGATCGGGATCAGCAGGGCCACACCCGCGACCAGGAAGTACAGCAACCCGGTCTGGATGTTCTGCAGGTACACAGGGGACACGGCTGCATATTCTGGGCCCCGTCCGAACGAGCTTCATCATCCGGATGGCTGGCGCGCCCCGACTTTCGGCCAGGAATCACCTGTCGGGGGTCAGGAACCGCCCAGCCGCTGCCGCAGCAGCGCCGCGAGCCTGCTGCCGTGCTGCGGTTCCGTCGCCTCCATCGACCCGGCCGGGAACCGCTCCGGCGCGCCCTGCCTGGCCCGCTGCACGGTCTCCGGATCGACCCGGAAGGCGGGCCGGTTGCCCCGCGTCTTCTGCCGGTTGCGCAGCCACGCCAGCCGGTGCTGGGCCTCCGCGTGGTGGTCGGTGATGGTCATGCCCTCGCTGTCGAAGGAGTGCAGCACCGCGCGGTTGAGCTCGACCACCGCCCGGTCCCGCCACAGCGTCCGCTCGCTGGAGGTGTCCAGCCCGAGGCGTTCGGCCACCTCGCGCGCCACGCCGTAGCCACCCTCGTCGGCCAGGCTCCTGGTGCCGATCTCGGCGCCGACGAACCAGCTGTTGACGGGCGCGGCCGGGTAGTCGACGCCGCCGATGTTCAGCCGCATGTTGGCGATCACCGGGACGGCGTGCCAGCGCAGCCCCAGCTCGCCGAACCACGGCAGCTCGGGATGGGTCAGCTCCACCTCGCGCACGACGTCGGCGGGCACCGAGAAGCAGTGCGGCCCCTCGTCGTAGGTCTCCACCACCAGCGGCAGCGGGTCGAACCGCCCGCGCGTCTTCGGCGGCCGCCAGCCCATCCGCATGACCGCCTCGGTGAACTCGGCGTAGCGCGGGTCGCCGACGACGCGCCCGGACTCGTCGCGGTAGCCCGCGTAGCGGACCAGCTGCTCGTTCCAGATGCACGGGCCCGGCCGGTCCGGGGAGTCCGGCGCGAAGATGGTGATTAAGGGGTGCACCTTGCCGTTGGCGCTGGCCAGGCGGAGGTGCTCGAAGCACTCCGAGGCGACCGCGGCGGTCTTGCGCACCCCGCGCAGGTCCCTGATCTTGAGACGGCGCCACGGCAGCCCGCTGGTGCACCAGCCGCTGTCGCGCAGCGCCACCCGCGCGCCGTAGGCGAGCTCGGCGGGTGTGTGCCGGTATGTGCCGGTCTTCTCGATCTCCGTGCGGACCTGTGTCAGCCGCTTCCCCAGTGGACCCGCGTCGGAGTGCGAGTCGTGGAACATGCGGAGGAACTCTTCGGCGGCGGCGAGGTCGGTGATCCGCCCAGAAGGGTTCCGCGAACCCGTCGAGAGGGTGATCAGCTCGTCACGGAGTGCGGTCACGGGCGGGAACCGTACTCGGAAACACCGGTGACTCGTCACTACCAGATGGGGCAAAGTCGCAGGTCAAGGCTTCCCACTCGATCGTGGCCAGCGCAACTCAGCGTGCGCATTCGGCATGATCAACAGCAGTCTTGACTACCCGTCAGGGTGATATGCGATGGCACTTCATGCCTCTTCGGAGACGCGTTCGAACATCAGGTCCCGCGCGATCCGCCCCTCGACCCGGGCGCGCTGCTCGAACTTGGTCACCGGCCGGAAGTCCGGTCGCGGCGCCCAGCCGTCGTGCAGGTTGCGCAGCGCGGGCTCGGCCGAGCACACCGCCAGCATCTGCTCCGCGTAGTGCTCCCAGTCGGTGGCCATGTGGAACACCCCGCCCGGCGCGAGCCGCGAGGCGACGAGCGCGACGAACTCGGGCTGCACGATCCGCCGCTTGTGGTGCTTCGTCTTCGGCCACGGGTCGGGGAAGAACAGCCGGACCCCGTGCAGGGACGCGGGGGCGACGTGGTCGTGCAGCAGGCGGACCGCGTCACCGCGCAGCAGCCGCAGGTTCTTCAGGTCGTGCTCCTCGGCCCGCAGCAGCAGCTGGGACAGGCCGGGCTTGTAGACCTCGACCGCGACGTAGTTGATCTCCGGCGCGTCCCTGGCGAGCAGCGAGGTGGCCTCGCCCATCCCGGAGCCGATCTCCAGCAGCACCGGGGCGCCGCGGCCGAACCAGGAGCCGAAGTCCAGCGGTCCCTCGGGCAGCTCCTCGACGTGCTTGCCGAGGTCGGCCCAGTACTGGTTCCACGCCCGGTCCTGGCCGACGGTCTGCCGTTCGCCGCGCTGGACGTAACTCACGATCGTCCGCCAGTGCGACGGCCGCTGCTCGCTGGAGGTCACGCGACGATGCTGTCATTCCCCCTGCGCAGCTCAGACGCCGGGTTTGACCTGCGTCTCCCAGAACCGGTGCACGACGTCGGCGGGCACGCCGGCGCCCTCCTTGGACTCCACGACACCGCACAGCTTCCCGCCGGAGTCCTGGTAGATCGTGGTCGACGCCCGCACGGCCGCCACGGTGTAGTCGTGCCAGGTCCCGGAGCGCCCGCCGCCGGTCCACTGCCCCTGGCCACCCGACTGGGCCGCGATCGCGAAGCTGGTGGCGAACGTCGCGCAGGAGCCCGCGCTGTCGGTGGCGAAGAAGCTCGCCGTCATCGGCTCGCTCTGCCCGTCCACCCTGTACTCGCACTGCACCTGGGTGCGCGCCCGCAACACCAGGTCGACGGCGGGGGACGAGTACTTCTTGCAGCTCTGCGCGCGGTCGACGGCCTTGCCCGCGAACCCGCGCAGCTCCGCGTCGCTGCCGAACGGGGCGTTCTTGTCCCCGGCGGGCACGACCTCCGACGAGGACGAGGGTGAGGACGAGGGGGCCGGTGCGCTGGGTGTGCTGGAGCCCGCGGCATCGCTGGGCAGGTTGCCCCGGCTGCCGTTGACGATCATCAGCACGGCCACGACGGCGAGCGCGCCCAAGCCGAGCACGCCCATCCCGATGCCGATCAGCTTGCCCCGGTTGTGCCGGGACACCGTGGACTGGCCGGGCGGCGGCATGCTCATGCTCATCGCCGGGGCCGGGGCCGGCGGGGTCTGCGGGTGCGTCGGCGGCAGCGCGTGTGGCTGCGGCTGGTGCCCCTGGTAGCCGGGGTGCCCGAGCTGGTGCGGGTAGCGCTCCTGCGGGTCGGTCGCGTCCTGCATCGGCGGGATGGACAGCGCGCCGACGACGACGGTGCTCTCCGGCGACTCCACCGCCACCGGCAGCACGCCGAGCCGTTCGCTGATCACCTGTGCCACCAACGGCATCCGCGTCCCGCCGCCAACCAGGTAGATCCCGGCGAACCGGGAGCGGTCCAGGCCGGAGGAGGCGATGGTGCCGCTGAGCATCGACACCGTGCGCTCGATCCCTGGCCGGACCAGCGCCTCCAGCTCGGCGCGGGTGACGTGCGCGTCCGGCAGCGGATCGGGCAGCGGGATGTCGGTCTGCGGGTAGCGGGACAGCGCCTCCTTGCCCGCGCGGACGTCGTCGGCGAGGGTGCGCGCCGCGCGGCGGGCCGCCGCGGTCCCCGGCCGCCGGATCTCCGTCCACAGTGGATGGTCGCGGTCCACCACCGCGCGCACGTGCTCGGCCAGCGCCTGGTCGAAGTCGGTCCCGCCGACGTCGGAGAGCCCGGCCTCGGCGAGCACCTGCCAGTCGTTCTGGCCGATCCGCTGCACCACGGCGGTGTCGGTGGTGCCGCCGCCGAGGTCGTAGACCACCAGCGCCTGCCCCGGATCGACGACCGCCCCGTTCTCGGCGAAGTGCGCGGCCGCCGCGACCGGCTCGGCCAGCAGCTGCACCGGGACGGACCAGCCCGCCGCCCGCGCCGCGGCGCGCAGCGTGTTGCAGCGGATCAGCCGCCAGTCCGCGGGATGGGTCAGCACGACCCGGTCCGGCTCCCCGCCGAGCTGCCTGCGCGCCTCGTCGGCGACCCGGCGCAGCACCGCGGCGATCAGCTCGACGACGGGGATGACCCGGTCGCCGAGCAGCACCTCGACGTCGTCGATGCGGCGCTTCGGGTTCGGCTCGTAGCGGCTGGGGTCCAGCCGGGCCTGCCGCTCGGCGTCGCGGCCGACCACCAGCTCCCCGTTCGGGGCGAGCCAGACCGCGGACGGCAGCACCGGCCAGCCGTCGACCGAGAGCAGCCGGGGCGGGAGGCCGGGCGCGGTCCGCACCGCGGCGACCGTGTTGGAGGTGCCGAAGTCGACCGAGAGCTCGCGCACGGGCAAGACCGTACTAGGCCGTCCAGCTCTCGAACTCCGAGATCCGCGCGCGCAGGTCGAACGGCCCGGCGAGCGGGACCGGCTGGACGCTGTCGTTGGCCTGCGGCTGCGCGGGCAGCACGTCCACCCAGCCGCGGTGCCGGTCGGTGAGCCGCACGGTGATCGGCTGGTAGACGCCGGTGTCGGAGGGCTCGTACTCCCAGTAGCCGTCCTCGCCCTCGTTCACCCACGGCACGTAGGCCCACCCCGGGCGAGCGGAGAGCAGCTCGTGCACCCCGTCCTCCAGGGTGAACCCGGCCTCGCGGTGCAGCAGGTCACCGCGGTGCACCGCGCGCAGCCACCACGGGGCGGGGGAGTCCGGGCACACCGCGATCACCTCGCGGTAGAGGGTGAGCACCTGGCGCTCGGGGGCGCGGTGGATCCAGGTCCGGCGGCTGTCCGCGGGGCTGCGGGAGAGTTCGGCTGCGCCGCTGCGGGACAGCGACATGGACCATTCGAGGCTCAGCACCGACGAGACCCGCATACCGGAGAGGCCGGACGGCGGCTGTCTGCCGATCACCATGCGCCGCTGCTCCGGCAGGCCGGGGCGCGAGGTGCGGGCTGCGTCGTGCGCGTTCAGAAGCGGTTCGGTCATGGGTGCACCGGTTCTTCTGCGTGACCTCGACGCGGCGCCGTTGCCGGCCGTCGTGGTGCCGCTCGTGGGGTGTCCCGGTGCGGATTGCGCATCGGGTCGGCGCAATCGGCGACTGCGTGACAACCCGTCGCTGACGACCGCGCTGTGTTCTCGAAACTACCGTGGAACGATCACTTTCGCCTTCGCTCATCCGGCGTATCCCGACCGGCAAACACCGCGCCGCCATAGCGTCGGAGGAGTCGTTTGTGCAGCTCAGCTCCATAAGAATCCGGTTTCGAAGCGATGTCACGAGCTTGTGCGTCGATTCACGAGGTCTTGACGCGATCTACACGTTCAGCGCAACCCGCGTGTGGTCTCGACAACACTTCGGGGTTGGTCTTTTCTTGGTCGATGGGAACTCGCACGGTGGAACTACCGGAGATCATCGGTGGCGTCGTGGTCGGAGTCGACGGGCTGAAGTCCGCCCGTGCACTGCGCACGGCCATCGAGGAAGCCAACCGACGGGACTGCGCGCTGCACGTGGTCCGCGAGTGGTCGTTGCGCACCGCGCCGCGACCACCCGACTGCCCGCCAGGGGCGGTGCCCGCCATAGAGGAGTACGAGAAGTGGCTCGCCGAGGTCACTGACAAGCTCGCGCGGGAGCAGCTGGGAGAGAACCAGAACCTGGACATCAACGTGCACGTGGTGCACGTGCGCTCACCGGAGGCGCTGATCGCGATGTCGGAGAAGGCGGAGCTGCTGGTGATCAGCCACAGCGGCGGACGCTCGCCCGGCCCGGTCGCCGACCAGTGCGTCCGCTGCGCGAAGTGCCCGGTGCTGGTGGTGCGGCCCGATCCGTGACGGCGCCGCCGGCCGAGGGCCGGGCCGGCCCCCGAAGGCAGCCCGGACCTCGGCAGCGGTGTGCCCGCCGAACGGCCCACCGCGTGCGTCAGGCTCCACCATCGCGGCTGTTCCCGCCCACCGCGTCCGCCTGGGGTCTGGCATTTGCCTCAGCTCGAAGGAGTACGGCGGACGGCTTAGTGTCGGGGCATGGGATACACGAAACCGGATGAGGGCTGGTGGAAGGAGTTCGTCGGTGCGCTGCCCGCGCGGACCGGCAAGCTCGCCGTGGTGCGCAAGGACGGCTCCCCGCACGTCGTCCCGGTGTGGGTCGACGTGGACGGGGACGAGCTGGTCTTCATGACCGGCAGGGACACCGTGAAGGGCAAGGCGATCACCAGGGACGGCCGGATCGCGATCTGCTTCGACGACGAGCGGCCACCGTTCGACTTCGTCACGATCTTCGGAACCGCGAGCGCCAGCGAGGACCTGGACGCCTTGCTGCACTGGGGAACCCGCATCGCCGGGCGGTACATGGGAGAGGACCTCGCCGAGCAGTACGGCAAGCGCAACGCGGTGCCCGGCGAACTCCTCGTCCGCGTACGCGTCGACAAGGTCATCGGCGCCCGCAACGTCGCCGACTGATCACTCCGCCCCTCCTTCTCGCCCCCCTTCTCAACCTCCTCAGCGCGGACTGACGTACCCAATGTGGCATTGGTTACGTCTGACGAAACAAATGCCACATTGGGTACACAACTACACGATGAGTGAATGGTGATTCAATAACTCCGTGCCCCGACCACGGACGATCACCGATGAGCAGTTGCTGGACGCCACCGGGCGCGTCATCAAGCGGATGGGTCCGGGCTTCACGCTGGCCGACGTGGCCAAGGAGGCGGGCGTCTCGGTCGGCACCTTCGCGCAGCGGTTCGGCTCCAAGCACGGCCTGTTGCTGGCGCTGTTCACCCCGGGCACCGAGCAGGCCGTGCTGGCGATCCGCACCGCGGCCGCGAAGCACACCGATCCCGTCGAAGCGCTTCGTGCCGGGGCGGTCGCCGCGTTCGCCGACCTCGACGATCCGGAGACCGCGGCCAACGACCTGGCCCAGCTCGCGTCGGACCTGGCAGACCCCGCGCTGCGGGTGGCGCTGGACAAGCACTTCGGCACCGTCCAGGCCGAACTGACCGTGCTCGCCACCGCCGCGGAACTGCCCGAAGCCGCGGGGCGCATTCTCCACGCGCTGGGCAACGGCACCGCGATCCAATGGTCGGTCCGTCCGCGCGGAAAGCTGATCACCTTGCTGCGCAAGGACATCGGCGCGGTGATCGACGCCTGGCGCTAAGCGTCGCCGGGGCGGACGAGGCCGGTCTCGTAGGCGAGCACCACGGCCTGCACGCGGTCCCGCAGGTCCAGCTTCGACAGGATGCGCCCGACGTGGGTCTTCACCGTCGCCTCGGACAGGAACAGCGTCTTGGCGATCTCCGCGTTGGACATGCCCTTGGCCACCAGGACCAAGACCTCGCGCTCGCGCTCGGTCAGCACCTCCAGCACGGCGGCGTCGCGCAGCTGGCCGGACTCCGGCGAACCGAGGAAGCGTTCGAGCAGGCGGCGGGTGACGCTGGGCGAGACGACCGCGTCCCCGCTGGCCACCGCGCGCAGCGCCGAGACGAGGTCGGCGGGCGGGGTGTCCTTGAGCAGGAAGCCGCTCGCGCCGTTGCGCAGCGCGGCGAGCACGTACTCGTCCAGGTCGAAGGTGGTCATCACGAGCACCTTGGAGCTGCCGTCCCCGGTGATCCGCTTCGTCGCCTCGACCCCGTCGAGCAGGGGCATCCGGACGTCCATCAGCACCACGTCCGGCTGGAGCTTGGCGGCCAGCCGGACGGCGGCGTCGCCGTCGCCAGCCTCGCCGATGACCTCCAGGTCCTCCTGCGCGTCGAGCACCATGCGGAATCCCATGCGCATGAGCTCTTGGTCGTCCACCAGCATCACGCGAATCACGAACGCGAGCTTAGAGCGCCGGGGCCCTTCGTGGCAGGCCAGAGAGTAGGACTTTGAGAACGACAATTCAGGCAAACGCGATCAGCGGACCGGATTCGGTCCGGTTGGCCGAACGCTGAGCGGCAACAGCGCGTTGACCTGCCACCCGCCGCCCTCGCGCGGGCCCGCGTCCAGCGTCCCGCCGTAGACCGCGGCGCGCTCGCGCATGCCGATCAGCCCGTTGCCGCCGGTGACCAGGTCACCGGGGGTGCCGAAACCGTCGTCGAGCACCTGCACGGTCACCGAGTCCTCGCGCCGGTCCACCCGCACCGTGGCCATCGCCCCGGGCCCGGCGTGCTTGAGGATGTTGGTCAGCGCCTCCTGGACGATCCGGTAGATGCCAAGGCCCACCCCGGTCGGCAGCTCGTCCAGGTCACCGGTGAGCTCCAGCTCGATCGGCAGCCCGACCGAGCGCACCTTGTCCACCAGCTCGGCCAGCTGCCCGGCGTTGGGCTGCGGCACCATCTCCGGGTTCTCGTCCTCGGCCCGCAGCACGCCCAGCAGCCTGCGCAGCTCGTTCAGCGCCTGCCTGCCGGTGCTGGCGATGGTGCGCAGCGAGCGCTCGGCGATGACCGGCTGTTCCTTGATCACGAAACTGGCGCCGTCGGCCTGCACGATGATCACGCTCACCGCGTGGGCGACCACGTCGTGCAGCTCGCGGGCGATCCGGGTGCGCTCCTGGGCCACGGCGATCTTGGTCTGCTGGTCGCGCTCCAGCTCTAGCATGCGCAGCCGCTGTTCCACCTCGGCGTGGTAGGCCCGCCGGGCCGCGACGAACTCGCCGAGCAGCCAGCAGAACGCGGGCAGCGCCACCGACCAGAAGATGTTGATCAGCAGCCATTCCACCCGGTTCTCATCGCCCGGGTTCTCGTAGTAGGCGCGGGTGATCAACAGCGCGCTCTGCGCCAGCGAGAACAGCAGGTAGCCGATGGCGACCCGGCGGTTGCCCAGGAGCACGAGCGTGTAGAGCGCGATGAAGATGCCGAACTCGGCCACCCGCGGCAGCGAGAGGTCGTCGGGGTGGGTGAAGATCCGCAGCAGCGCGCCGAAGGCGATGATCCCCGCGGCGAACACCGGCTGGCGGCGGCGGATGATCAGCGGGCAGAGCAGCAGCGCGCCCACGGAATAGTAGTTCTCCGGCGGGACGTTGAACAGCCCCCAGGACAGGACGTCGAGCAGGATCAGGAACGCGACCATGATCGTGTCGCCCACCAGGGGGTGGGTACGCAACCACAGACTGAGCCGCCGCACGTCCGTGAGGTTAGGTAGTCGGGTTCGGCGCTGCGTCCGCCCGAGGTCTGACATTTGCGCCAGCTGCGTCGACCTGGCCGGATTCACAGCTCGCCGTGACCTTCTAGTGATTCGCCCGGAGTTCGCCGGGTCGGCGATCATGACACGATGCAGTTCGCTCGTAGTGGGGGTGAACTGGTGACCGGGAGCGAGCCGCACTGGCCAGGACCGCTGTCCGCGGCCGTGGCCAACCTCTGCCAGCGGTTGCAGCCGCAGGTCGGGCCGCGCACCGCGGCCGGGTTCCGCGAGGTGCTGCGCAGGCTGAACGCGCCACTGCAGGTCGCGGTGGCCGGACGGATCAAGTCGGGTAAGTCCACGCTGGTCAACGCGCTGATCGGGCGCCGCGTCGCACCGACCGACGTCGGCGAGTGCACGCGGCTGGTGACCCGGTTCCAGTACGGGACGGTGGACCGCGTCGAGGTGGTCTTCACCGACGGCCGCAAACAGGTGCTGCCCTTCGACAGCGGCGGCACCATCCCGTCCGAGCTGGGCGTGGACATCAGCACGGTCTCGCACCTGGAGGCCTACCTGACCAACGCGGTGCTCCGGGACCTGACCGTGATCGACACCCCGGGGCTCGGCTCGCTGGACGCCGCGTCGGTGGCCCGCACCGAACAGCTGCTGGGCGCCGCGGCCGAGGCCGAGCCGGAGTCCGCGGCGGACTCCGACGACCTGGACCCGGTCTCGCGCAACGCCGTCGCGGGCGCCGAGGCGGTGCTCTACGTGGTGACCCAGGGCGTGCGGGCCGACGACCAGCAGGCGCTGGCCGCCTTCACCGCCGCGACCGCGAGCCGCGAAGCGGGGCCGGTCAACGCGATCGCCCTGCTGAACAAGGCGGACACGATCGTCGCCGACTCCGTGGACGGGGCGGGCGGCGACGTGTGGAAGGCGGCGACGCTGCTCGCGGAGAAGCAGGCGCAGAGCCTCAAGCCGCGGGTCGCCGACGTGCTCCCGGTGATCGGCCTGCTCGCCGAGACCGCCGAGACGGGCGGGTTCACCTCGGCCGACGCCGACGCGCTGCGCCAGCTCGCCGCGCTGGACGAGGCCAGCAGGATGACCATGCTGATGTCGGCCGACCTGTTCACCGCCTGGGACTGCCCGGTCTCGCCGTCCGTGCGCACCCGGCTGCTCGAGCACCTCGACCTGCACGGGATCGCGGTCGCCCTGCACGCCATCGACGCGGAACCGGCGATCACCGCGGGCGCGCTGCGCCGCACGCTGCTGGACTCCTCCGGCCTCGCGGGCGTGCGCGGGCGGCTCGACGCGGTGTTCCGCGCCCGCTCGGACGGGATCAAGGCCGCCGCCGCGCTCGCATCCGTGACCGCGCTCGCGCAGGCCAGCGGGGACACCGGCGAGCGGCAACGCGTGCACGACGCGATCGAGGTGCTGCTGGCCAAGCCCGAGGCGCACCAGCTGCGGCTGCTCGAAGCGCTCACGCTGGTCGCCTCCGGCGCCGTCGACATGCCGGTGGACCTGACCGAGGAGGTCATCAGGGTCGGCAGCGGCGGCGGGGTGGACGCGCAGCTGGGGTTGCGGGGACGGCCGAAGCACGAGCTGGAGGCGTACGCGCTGGAGCGGGCGGGCTGGTGGCGCTCGTTCGCGTCCTTCGGCGCCACACCGGGGCAGAGCCGGGTCGCGCACGTGGTGCACCGCGCGTACTTCCTGCTCTGGCAGCAGGTCCGCGAGGGAGGCTGAGAAGAATGTCCGGTCCGGAAGGAACCGAAAGCGGCACCGGCTCGTCAGAGACCGACATGGGGTCTGTGGTGAACCCGGACAACGCCGTTCTCGACACCACCGAGGACGTCGAGCGCCGCAAGCTGGTCCAGCTCTGTCTGTACGCACTCGACCGCGCGCGCAGCGCGGGCGTCGCGGACCGGATCGAGGAGGGACTGGCCGAGGTCGGCGTCGTCGCGGTCAGACCCGACGGCGAACGCTTCGACCCCGCGCACCACGAGGCGGGCGGCACCCTGCCGACCGACGACCCCGACCTCGACGGCCTCGTCGCCGAGACCGAGGTCGTCGGCTTCACCGACAACGGCCGGTGGCTGCGCGCCCCGATCGTCACCGTCTACACCAGGCGAAGCGGAGCCAGCGAAGCGTGAGCACCACCGGCGTGCCCCTGCCCAAGCTCGTCGGGCAGACCCTGGAACGAGTCGTCGACCTGCTCCGCGAGTCCGACGCGGACGCCGCCGACTGGGTGCGCTCCACCCGCGAGGCCGCGCAGGAGGTTCCCTCCGTCGTGGTCGTCGGCGAGACCAACCGCGGGAAGAGCTCGCTGGTCAACGCGCTACTGGCGATGCGGAGCGTGTCGCCGGTGGACGCCGACGTGGCGACCGCGACCTACCTGGTGATCAAGCAGGGACCGGAGTGGGCCGGGCGCGCCTGCTACGCCGGCCAGGTCCCGCCGGTGTCGTTCCCCATCGACGAACTGCACTACTGGGTCTCGGCGCAGGCGGAACTGCCCGAGGGCCAGCTGCCGCCGCGCTACGTGGAGATCGAGGCGCCGATCCCGGTGCTCCGCTTCATGTCCATTGTGGACACTCCGGGCGTCGGCGGGCTGGACTCGATGCACGGCGAGCTGGCGGCCGAGGCCGCGTCCAACGCCACCGCGCTGCTCTTCGTCGTCGACGCCTCCGCGCCGTTGACCGCGGGCGAACTCCGCTTCCTGCAAGAGGTCGGCGAACGCGTCGAGACCGTTCTGTTCGCGCTGACCAAGACCGACCAGCACCGCGGCTGGCGCCAGGTGCTCGAAGCCAACCGCCAGCTGCTGCTCGAACACGCGCCCCGGTTCGCCGACACCGACTTCTACCCGGTGTCCTCGCGGCTGTTCGAGTTCGCGGGCAACGCGCCGAACGAGCAGGCCGCGACCATGCTGCGCGAGCAGTCCGGGATCGCCACCCTGCAAAGCGCGCTCCAGCGCGTCGTCGTCGGCAGCGCCGCGATGCTCGGCGAGGCCAACGCGCTGCGGGCCTCGGTCACCGCGCTCGCCGAGTCGCAGTCCAAGCTCCAGGCCGAACAGCGCGCGCTGAGCACCGGCGAGGACGAGGCGGACTCGCTGCGGGCGCGGCGCGACGAGCTGAACACCGAACGCCGGTCGTCCACCCGCGGCTGGCAGCTGAAGCTGCGCGGCGACATCCAGCGCACCAGGGTCGAGTGCGGCCACGAGGTCAGCAGGCAGATGCGCGACGTCTCGTCGTGGTTCCGCCGCCAGACCGACGTCGCCGACCGCGAGGCGCTTGCCAACCTCCCCGCCCAGGTGGACGCGGCGCTGCAGATGGTCTCGGGCCGGATCAGCCTGATGCTCAGCCAGCGGCTGGACCGGGTGGCGACCACGGCGCTCAGCGAGCTGTTCTCGCCGGAGGAGCTGGCCGTCATCCGCGCCCAGTTCGCCCGCGCCGGTCAGCCGCCGGTGGTGCTGCGCCCGCCGGAGCGCCGCCCCCCGACCGCCGAGGACAAGCTGCTGGTGTTCATGGGCGTCTCCGGCGGCCTCGGCCTCGGCCGGGCCGTCGCGATGATGCCGCTCGCCGGGGTGGGCGTCGCGCTCAGCAGCGCCATCGTGCTGCCCGCGACCATCGCGATCGGCCTCGGCGCGGGCTGGTGGATGGCGCGCACCCGCAAGCACGCCGCGGACAAGCAGTACTTCAAGCAGTGGATCACCGAGGCCATCGCCGACGGGCGCTCCACCATGGACCAGCTCGTCTCCGAACAGCTCATCGAGGCCGAGCAGCAGCTCACCCTCGCGCTGGACGACGCCCTGCTCAAGCGGGTCAACTCGATCGACGAGGAACTGCGCGAGGTGGACAAGGCGCTGCGGATGGACGCCGCCGAGCGCGGGCGCCAGCTCCAGGTCGTCAACCGCCGCCTCGCCGACGCCAACGGGGCGTTGCAGCGGTGCGAGCAGCTGCTCGGCCTGATCCGCCAGCACCACCGGCAGTCGGCCTAGACAGATCTTCCTTAGACAGATCTGCCTTGGACCACAACGAATCCGAGCCGCTCGTACAACCGGCGGGCGGCTCGGTTGTCCTCGGTGACGGCCAGGTTCAGCGAGGTGTGCCCGAGGTCGCCGAGCGCCGCCATCACCGCGTTGACCAACCGGCTGCCCAGCCCCTTGCCGACGTGCTCCGGCGCGGTGAACAGGTAGGCCAGCAGCGGCCCGTCCTTCCACAGGGTCACCAGCGCGCCCGCGATGAGCCGGTCCTCGTGCGCCAGGACGTACGAGGCGTCCAGCAGCGGCGGTCCGTAGGTCCCGTCGAAGACCCGGCCCATCTCCTCGGCCGCCTCCTGAGGGGAGGTCCCGACGTCACCGTCGTCGGGGGTGCCCCGGTAGGCGCGCAACGCGAGGTCGCCGAGCTCCGGGGCGTCCTCGGGGCGCGGGTGCCGGAACGCGGGATCGATCGGCCGCGTCGGGCGCGGGAGCACCACCTGCAACCTGCTGCGCTTGGGTCCTGCGGTCACCGGCGAAGCCTCCCATCAGGGTGAGCGGAAGGTCCCGCGCTTTTCGTGGGAACCGAGGCGGCCTACCTTGAGTCTCACCTGCAGTCAACATGCGAGCTTGGATGGGGGGATTCCCGGTGTACATCGAGGAGACCGGTGGGACCGACGGTGACATCAAGGTCAGCGTCGACGGCGACGAGTACACCGCCGAAGCCACCAGCGACCTGAACAACGACGGCATCGAGGACACCGCGATGGTGTCCACGGACGACGGCTACCTCAGCTTCACCGACACCAACAACGACGGCCGTGCCGACATGATGCGAACCCTGAACGAGAAGGGCGACGTCGTCAGCAGCGCGAAGTTCGACGGTGCCACCGGCGAGTGGGTCTCGGAGCAGAAGGGCGGCGGCCGCGGACCCGACGAGCGGCAGGGCCTCTACGGCGCGGGCTCGGGCATGGTCGTGCACGGCCCGGACGGTGACCACCGGGTGGAGGGCCAGCTCGTCGACACCAACAACGACGGCAAGGGCGACACCGTCACGGTGACCGACTCCCAGGGCAACACCGTGATCTACGCCGACACCGACGGCGACGGCGACGCGGAGCTGTCCACCACGATCACCAAGGACGGCCAGGTGATCGTGAAGGAGAACACCAAGGGCAACGACTGGGTCGTGGTCAACGAGGAGAAGCTCGGCGCGGTCGGCGACGGCGAGGTGCAGGCGGCGACCAGCACCGAGGAGTCCGAGTCCTTCGACAACGGCTGGGGCCTGAACGAGGAGGCCGAGCCGGTCGAGCGGCCGTCGGAGAACAAGACCATCAAGGTGGACCCGAAGAGCGGCCAGTGGGTCGGCGACACCGGCCTCCCGCCGAACGCGCCCACCCCGCAGGAGCCGCGCTGGAAGTAGTGCTCCGCGACACCGGCCCCGCCGTCCCGATCAGGGAGGGCGGGGCTTTTTGTTGGCAGCCGCAACGAGAAGTCCTTTCGTCGCGGATCACACGTGACCAACATCGCGCCCAATGTGACCGACCACATTTGCCTGTCACCCGTTTACCGGCGCCCATTCGGGGCTGAATCGATTCCCTGATCGGTTATGTGAGGGAACCGACAACAGGCATGGGGCTAGCCGTTGGTGGGTACCGCTAGCCTCACAGGCATCCCTTTTTCTTCCACGCCCCTCCTCAGGGCGTGGCGCAGCTTTTTCTCAATTCGCCCGGCTACCCCGGCCCCGGCGTTGAAGGAACGGGCACCCGCCCAGCTAGGAGACGAGCGCGATGACCGCACTGGCTGTTCCCGGTCTCGACCAGGCCCCGACCAACCACCCGCGCCTGCTGTCCTGGGTGCGGGAAGTCGCCGAGCTCACCACGCCCGAGCGGGTCGTCTGGTGCGACGGTTCGGACGAGGAATGGCAGCGCATGACCGAGCAGCTGGTCCGCGCGGGCACCTTCGTGCCGCTGAAGCAGAAGCAGAACTCCTTCTGGTGCGCCTCGGACCCCTCCGACGTGGCCAGGGTCGAGGAGCGCACGTTCATCTGCTCGGTCGACGAGGCCGACTCGGGGCCGACGAACAACTGGATGCCGCCGTCGGAGATGAAGTCCCTGATGACGGAGCTGTACCGGGGTTGCATGCGCGGTCGCACCATGTACGTCATCCCGTTCTGCATGGGCCCGCTGACCGCGGAGAAGCCGATGCTGGGCGTGGAG
Source organism: Allokutzneria sp. A3M-2-11 16 (assembly GCF_024213555.1). Lineage (GTDB taxonomy): Bacteria > Actinomycetota > Actinomycetes > Mycobacteriales > Pseudonocardiaceae > Allokutzneria. The sequence goes on from NZ_JANAVO010000001.1 coordinate 1,831,079, forward strand.
ATCACCGACTCCGAGTACGTCGTGGTGTCGATGAAGATCATGACCAGGATGGGCGACAAGGCGCTGGCCCGCTTCGGCGAGGACGCGGACTTCGTGCCCTGCCTGCACTCCATCGGCGCCCCGCTGGAGCCGGGCCAGCAGGACGTGCCGTGGCCGTGCAACGAGACCAAGTACATCAGCCACTTCCCCGAGGAGCGGGCCATCTGGAGCTTCGGCTCCGGCTACGGCGGCAACGCCCTGCTCGGCAAGAAGTGCTACTCGCTGCGCATCGCCTCCTCGATCGGCCGCAACGAGGGCTGGATGGCCGAGCACATGCTGGTGCTCAAGCTGACCTCGCCGGAGGACAAGGTCCACTACGTCGCCGCCGCGTTCCCCTCGGCCTGCGGCAAGACCAACCTGGCGATGCTGGAGCCGACCATCCCGGGCTGGAAGGTCGAGACCCTCGGCGACGACATCGCCTGGATGCGCTTCGGCGAGGACGGCCGCCTGTACGCGGTGAACCCGGAGAACGGCTTCTTCGGCGTCGCGCCCGGCACCGACTGGAAGACCAACCCGAACGCGATGCGCACCATCGCCAAGGGCAACAGCCTGTTCACCAACGTCGCGCTGACCGACGACGGCGACATCTGGTGGGAGGGCATGGGCGAGCCGCCCGCGCACCTGACCACCTGGAAGAAGAAGGACTGGGCGCCGGGCGACGAGGAGCTGACCTCGCACCCGAACTCCCGCTACTGCACGCCGATCGACCAGTGCCCGATCACCGCCCCGGAGTGGGACGACCCGCAGGGCGTGCCGATCTCGGCGATCCTCTTCGGGGGACGCCGCAAGACGACGATCCCGCTGGTCACCGAGTCGCGCGACTGGCAGCACGGCGTGTTCATGGGCGCCACCCTCTCCAGCGAGACCACCGCGGCCGCGACCGGCCAGGTCGGTGTCGTTCGCCGCGACCCGATGGCCATGCTGCCGTTCATCGGCTACCACGCCGGTGACTACTTCCAGCACTGGATCGACATGGGCAAGCGCGCCGACGCGGCGAAGATGCCCAAGGTCTTCTACGTGAACTGGTTCCGCCGCGATGAGGACGGCGGCTTCCTGTGGCCCGGGTTCGGCGAGAACTCGCGCGTGCTGAAGTGGGTCATCGAGCGCATCGAGGGCAAGGCCGCGGCGAACGAGACCGCGATCGGCCACGTGCCCACCGCCGAGGCGCTCGACCTGACCGGTCTGGACATCGACGCCGCGGACGTGGACAAGGCCCTCGCGGTGCACGCCGACGAGTGGCGCGCGGAGATCCCGCTGATCGAGGAGTGGTTCGCCAAGATCGGCGACAAGGTGCCGAGCCTGCTCCGCGACGAACTGGCCGCGCTGAAGCAGCGATTGGGCTAGACCAATTCGAAGAAAGGCCCCGAATCCGCTTTGCCGGGTTCGGGGCCTTTCTTTGTGCTTTTCGCCTCAGCGCTTCACGTGCGTCCGGAGGAATTCGATGTCCGCCGCTTGGCCGTCACCGGGCGTCTCCAACACGATCGGCGCACCGGCGGTGTCGCAGACCGCGACGAGCACTTCCGGCTCGATCGTTCCGGAACCGATGTTGGCGTGCCGGTCCCGCGCCGAGTTGAAAGCGTCCCGCGAGTTGTTCAGGTGCACCAGGTCGATTCGCCCGGTAATGCCCTTCACCCGCTCCACGATGCCGGGCAGCTCCTCGCCCGCGGCGAACGCGTGGCAGGTGTCCAGGCAGAAGCCCGCGCCGAACTCGCCGACGGCCTCCCACAGCCGCGCCAGCATGTCGAAGCGGCGGGCCATGGCGTTGTCGCCGCCCGCGGTGTTCTCGATCAGGATCGGCACCGCGAAGCCGCCGGCCTCGGCCTGGCGCTCGAAGAGCTTGCGCCAGTTGGCCAGTCCGGCCGCCGGGTCCTCGCCCTTGGTCACGTGGCCGCCGTGCACCACGAGCCCGGAGGCGCCGATCTCGGCCGCCGCCTTGGCCTGCTGCGCCACCGACTTGCGGGACGGGATCCGGATGCGGTTGTTCAGCGACGCCACGTTGATGACGTACGGCGAGTGGACGAAGACCTCGACACCGGCCTCCCGCAGCTGTTCGCCCTGCGGGTGCGGGACCGGAGCGGCCCAGCTCTGCGGGTCGGACAGGAAGAACTGGACGACCTCTGCACCGAGCCGCTGTGCGGTGGACAACGGGTCCTCGGCGCCGACATGGGCCCCAATGCGCATGAACACGAGGGTAGTAGGCCGAACGGGTAGTCCGGGCCGTGGCCGGGTAACAAGCGGGAAGCCGGGAAGATCTCCCCAGTGACATGTCTCAGTGACGGCGTCACCTTCGCCGTCCTCCGTCGTTGGACTTGGTGACGTTACCGATCGGTACGCACCGGAGGGGTGGCCATGCGCCTGCAGCAGGCTCTGCGGATCTCCGTGGTGGCCGTCGTCCTCGGCGGCGCCATGAGCACCGGGCTCGCCGCAGCCGCTGCCGCCGAGCCGATCGTGGTCGGCGACTGCAAGGCCACCGTCATGGGCACCCCGGGTCAGCCGGTCTCGCTGAACCCCGGCGCGATCGCCGCTCCCGTCGTGAACCTGGTCCGCGCGGTGCCGCTGCTCGGCCCGCCGATCGCGGGCGAGGCGGACAAGGCGATCCGGCGGCTGCCGCCGATCCCGATCGGTGCCGTGCCGAACGCTTCCGGCGGCTACATCGGCGGCGGGCAGATCGCGAGCGCCGTCATCGACAAGATCGACGACATCCCGCTGCTCGGCCCCGTGCTCGGCGCGGTCCTCGACGGCGTGCGGCGGACACTGACCGCGGGCTGCGGCGTGACCACCCAGCTGGTCAACGCCGCGAGCAAGCCCGCCCAGGACGGCACCGGCGCCATCGCCGACGCCTCGCAGCGGCTCACCGGCGGGGGACCGACCCCGGCCCCGGAGCAGCCGCCCAAGCCGAACCCCGGCCAGCAGCCGGGTCAGCCCGGTCCGGGCCACCAGACCCCGCCCCCGCAGCTCCAGCCCGGCGCGCACCCCGGGGCCGGTGGGCTGCCGGACTTCCAGCTGCCCCTGTGGCCGCCGACCGGCTACTTCGACTTCGGCAGGGTGCCGCTCTACGACTACTCGAACCTGCCGGTGGCGATGCCCGGCGGGCTCGGCGCGCTCGCGCCGGGACTGCGCTACGGCCAGAACGTCCCCGGCTACGACCCCGTCTTCGGCAGGCTCGGCGAGCCGGACGAGGACGGCGTGCGCTCGGCCGGGCAGGCTTCGGCGCTGCCGTCCGGCCAGTCCGGCCGCGTGGCGGGTCCGGTGCTGCTCGCGGCGCTGGCGCTGTCCTGCGTGACGGCGGCCCTGGTCCGCACCTGGGCCCTGCGCAGGCTCCCGGCCTGACCGGGGTGCGCAGCGGCACACCCGGCCGGTTACAACTCTGTCGGGGGTGCTTGTTAGGCTCCTCGGGTTGCTGACGCGACGACCCTCCTGCCACGGAACCGCCGTGGCCACCAAGCCCACAGGAGGTGAGTGGTCTTCATGCGTCACTACGAGATGATGGTCATTCTCGACCCGAACCTCGACGAGCGCACCGTCGCTCCGACCCTTGACACCTTCCTCAACGTGATCCGCACCTCTGGCGGCAACGTGGAGAAGGTCGACGTCTGGGGCCGTCGTCGTCTCTCCTTCGAGATCAAGAAGCAGGCCGAGGGCATCTACGCCGTCCTCGACATCAACTGCGAGACCGCTGCGGTCAAGGAGCTCGACCGCCAGCTGTCGCTGCAGGACTCGGTCCTGCGGACCAAGGTCCTGCGCCGCGAGTCCGCGAAGAAGTAGTCCTAGGACGGAGATCTCGACACCATGGCTGGCGAGACGACGATCACGGTGGTCGGAAACCTGACCGCCGACCCCGAACTCCGCTTCACCCAGTCCGGCGCGGCCGTTGCCAGCTTCACCGTGGCATCGACCCCGCGAACCTTCGACAAGCAGTCGGGGGAATGGAAAGACGGGGAAGCGCTGTTCCTGCGGTGCAGCATCTGGCGACAGGCCGCCGAGAACGTGGCCGAGTCGCTGACCCGTGGCATGCGCGTTGTCGTGCAGGGACGCCTCAAGCAGCGGTCTTACGACACGCGCGAGGGCGAGAAGCGCACGGTCTACGAGCTTGAGGTCGAGGAAGTCGGCCCCTCGCTGCGCTACGCCACGGCGAAGGTCAACCGGGTGAGCCGCGGAAGCGGCGGCGGTGGTGGTGGCCAGGGAGGCGGCGGCGCTCCGGCCGACGACCCGTGGGGCTCCGCGCCCGCCGCACCCGCCGCGAGCGGTGGCTACAGCGATGAGCCCCCGTTCTGACCTCGCTGACCTCGGGTCCGGCACCGCATTTCCAGACTGAAACCTGAACCACATCTTGTGAGGACCACACATGGCCAAGCCGCCTGTGCGCAAGCCGAAGAAGAAGGTCTGCGCCTTCTGCAAGGACAAGAAGAAGGGCAACCTCGCCCTCATCGACTACAAGGACACGACGCTGCTGCGGAAGTTCATCTCCGACCGCGGCAAGATCCGTGCCCGTCGCGTCACCGGTAACTGCAGCCAGCACCAGCGCGACGTCGCCACCGCGGTGAAGAACGCCCGCGAGATGGCGCTGCTGCCGTACACCTCGACCGCCCGCTGATCCGGCCAAGGAGAGAGTCAGATGAAGCTCATCCTCACCGCTGACGTGAGTGGCCTCGGCGGTCCCGGCGACATCGTCGAGGTCAAGGACGGCTACGGCCGCAACTACCTGCTCCCGCGCGGGCTGGCCATCCTGGCCACCAAGGGTGCGGAGCGTCAGGTCAAGACCATCCAGCGTGCTCAGGAGGGTCGCCGCATCCGCGACCTGGACCACGCCAAGGAGGTCAAGGCCAAGCTCGAGGGCCTCGGCGCCGTCGAGTACAAGGGTCGCGCCGCGGCCGGCTCGAAGAAGCTGTTCGGCTCGGTCACCGCGACCGACGTGGTCGCCGCGGTCAAGGCCGCCGGTGGCCCGCTGCTGGACAAGCGCGCCGTCGAGCTCTCCGGTCACATCAAGACGACCGGTAAGCACGCGGTTGCCGTCCGGCTGCACCCGAACGTCACCGCCTCGGTCAACCTCCAGGTGACCGCGGGCGAGTAACACCGCGAGTGCCGCCCGCCACGAGTGATCACCGGTGGGCGGCACTTTCGCACTGCGCCCGTGGACAACGTGCATGGGTATGTGTGACCGGCGTCGCAGGGCCGACGTTCCGTTTTTCACATTTGCTCCACAGGGTCTGACCTGGGTGTTTCACGACCGGTGGAGGGGTTGTCCCCAAGTAATCCCCAAGGGGCGACCGCGGCTGTGGCCGGGTGCGCACAGGCAATCCCCAGCTTGTCCACAGCTCTGTCCACAGGAGGAGGCGTCCGGTGGCACTGGCCGACGACCGCGGAGGACCGCCGTCCGGCAGTCCCTTCGAACGTCAACCTCCCCAGGACCTCGCCGCCGAACAGTCCGTGCTCGGCGGCATGTTGCTGTCCAAGGACGCCGTCGCCGACGTGGTCGAGGTGGTCCGCCCGGACGACTTCTACCGGCCCGCGCACCAGTCGATCTACGACGTCATCCTCGACCTGTACGGGCGGGGCGAGCCCGCCGACGCGATCACCGTCTCCGCCGAGCTGGAGAAGCGCGGCGAGCTGATGCGGGTGGGCGGCGCGCCGTACCTGCACACCCTGATCGCCACCGTGCCGACCGCGGCGAACGCCAGCTACTACGCGGAGATCGTCTCGGAGAAGGCGGTCCTGCGCAGGCTGATCGAGGCGGGCACGCGCATCGTGCACCTGGGCTACCACGGTGCCGAGGGCGGTGAGCTGGACGAGGTCGTCGACCGCGCGCAGCAGGCGATCTACGAGGTCACCGACCGCAACACCACCGAGGACTACGTGGCGCTGGAGGAACTGCTCCAGCCGACCATGGACGAGATCGACGCGATCGCCTCGCGCGGCGGTGTCGCGCTGGGCATCCCCACCGGCTTCGTCGACCTGGACGCGGTGACCAACGGCCTGCACGCGGGCCAGATGATCATCGTCGCGGCGCGGCCCGGTGTCGGCAAGGCGCTCGCGCTGGACACCCCGCTGCCCACGCCCTCCGGCTGGACCACGATGGGCGGTGTCGCCGTCGGCGATGCGCTGATCGGCGCCGATGGCAGGCCGACCAGGGTGGTCGCGGCGACCGAGGTGCTGACCGGGCGCCCGTGCTTCGAGGTCGAGTTCGGCGACGGCACGGTGATCGTCGCCGACGCCGAGCACCAGTGGGCGATCGGTGCCGAAGTGCGGACCACTGCGGAGATCGCGGCCTCGATGCGCCGCGGTGTGGTCAGTTCCGTGGTCAACACGGCCGCGTTGGAGCTGCCGGAGTCGGCCGAGCTGCGCGCCCCGTACGCGTTGGGCGTCGCGCTCGCCGGGGGCAGCTCCGATCCCGAGATCACCATGTACGCGGAGGCCGATCCCGACATCTCCGTGCCCTACCTGCGCTCTTCGGAGGCTCAGCGCCGGGCGGTGCTCGCGGGCATGCTCGACGTCGCGGGTTCGGTCGACGACAACGGTTCCGTCCGTCTGCCGTTGGGCGAGGACGCCCGCGAACTCGTGCAGAGCCTCGGCTACGACTGCGCTCCGGGCGAGGACGTCGTGTTCAGCACCGACGACGACGTGTTCCGCGTCGAGCGGAAACATTTGGTGCACAAGGAACTCCGGCCCGCGAAGCGCGGGGTTCGGGCGATCGTGGACGTGCGCCCGATCGCGAGCGTGCCGGTCCGCTGCGTCGAGGTCGACGCGGCCGACCACCTGTACCTGGCGAGCGCGGCGATGATCCCGACGCACAACTCCACGCTCGGGCTGGACTTCGCCCGCTCGTGCTCGGTCAAGCACGGCATGACCAGCGTCATCTTCTCGCTGGAGATGAGCCGCACCGAGATCGTCATGCGCATGCTCTCCGCCGAGGCCCGCATCCGGCTCGGCGACATGCGCGGCGGCCGGATGACCGACGACGACTGGACGCGGCTGGCCAGGCGGATGAGCGAGATCAGCGAGGCCCCGCTGTTCATCGACGACTCGCCGAACATGACCATGATGGAGATCCGGGCGAAGGCGCGGCGGCTCAAGCAGCGCAACGACCTCAAGCTCGTGGTGCTGGACTACATGCAGCTGATGTCCTCGGGCAAGCGCGTCGAGTCCCGGCAGCAGGAGGTCAGTGAGTTCTCCCGGCAGCTCAAGCTGCTGGCGAAGGAGATCGAAGTCCCGGTGGTCGCGATCAGCCAGCTGAACCGTGGTCCGGAACAGCGCACCGACAAGCGCCCCATGCTCTCTGACCTGCGTGAATCCGGTTCCCTGGAACAGGATGCGGACATGGTCATCCTGATCAACCGTCCCGACGCGTGGGAGCGCGACGATCCGCGCGCGGGTGAGGCGGACCTGATCCTGGCCAAGCACCGTGCCGGTCCCACCAGCACGATCACCGTGGCGCACCAGCTGCACTACAGCCGTTTCACCGACCTCGCCCAGAGCTGACGTGCCGCACGAGTGGTTCATCGAGCCGCGTGAGTACGCGCGTCACGAGGAGCGCCGGGGCAGGAGGTTCGCCTTCACCCACCTCACACCGACGCGCACCGCGTTGGTGGTGATCGACATGGTGCCGTTCTTCGTGGCGCAGAACCCTTACTGCCAAAGCATCGTGCCCAATATCAACCGCATCGCCGACGCCCTTCGCGACGCGGGTGGCGCGGTGGCGTGGGTGCTCCCGGCGGTGACCGAGCGGACCGCGCTGGACGACGAGTTCTACGGCCCGGCGGTCGCGGAGATGTTCCGGACCTCCGGTGGGACAGGGCCGCTGCCGGAGCGCTTGTGGTCGGACTTCGCGCCGCACGGCGATGACCTGTTCGTGGAGAAGTCGGCCGCGAGCGCGTTCTTCCCGGGGCGTTGTGTGTTGCCGGAGTTGTTGGGGCAGCGCGGAATCGACACGGTGCTGATCACCGGAACGGTCACCAACGTGTGTTGCGAGTCGTCGGCGCGGGATGCGAGGACCCTCGGGTATCGGGTGATCATGGTGGCTGACGCGAACGCGGCGCGGCGGGACCAGGACCACAACGCCTCGCTGCACACCGTCTACCGGACGTTCGGCGACGTGCGCCCCACCGACGAGGTGCTCGAGCTGATCTCGGGGGAATAGCTCCGCGCGGTGCGAAGTTGCCGCTGTCATGGGGATCTTCACGGCGGCGGACGGGACCACGCTCACCTACCGGGAGGTCGGCGAAGGGCCGGTCGTGGTGATCGCGCACGGGCTCCTGGCGACGGCGGAGCACTGGGACTCGGTCGCGAAACCGTTGGCGGAGCAGGGTTTCCGCGTTGTGGTCGGCAACCGCAGGGGGCGGGAGCCAAGTGGAGCGCTCGGGGCGGACTACAGCCTGGCGACGGAGATCTCCGATCTGCACCTACTACTTGACGACGTCGGTCAAGGAGCGGCGTTGTTCGGGCACAGCTATGGCGCCTGGCCCGCGTTGCACGTCGCCGCCGAGCGCGATGACCTGCGCTCCTTGGTTCTCTACGAGCCCCCGCCGGGGGAGGGCAAGTTCGGCGGAGCGGCGCTGCCGAAGGTTCGCGCGGCCGTGGAACGCGGTGACCTCGACGAAGCGATGACGATTCTCGTCACGGAGGTGTCACCGTACGAGGGGCAGGGCGGTGTCGCGGCGTACCGGGCAACGGAGATGTGGCGCAGCCAGCTCGCGCTCGTCCCGGCTGCGGCCGAGGAGCTGGGCGTGATCGACGCGCACGTGCCGGACTATCCGAAGTACGGCTCTCTTTCCGTTCCCACAACGGTTTTCGTCGGTGAGCGGTCGCGCGGCAGGCGTCCGTTCGGAACGGCGACGGCGGCGGTGGCCGCGGCGATCCCGGGCGCTCGGCTCATCGAACTGGTCGGGCAGGGGCACCTCGCGCACGTGGAGGCGCCCGTGTTGCTGGCCAAGCACATCGCCGACGCGGTGACCTGATTCGCGAAGCTGTCGCAAAGCCGCCAGACACAGGAGAGCGCGGCTGATGGGGTGTATTCCATGCCCACCGCAACGCTCACCCGGAACTGGCCTGCTGTCTTCTCTGTGATGATGGGGATCTTCTCCATTGTCACCACCGAGATCCTGCCGATCGGACTGCTCACGTCGATCGGTTCGAGTTTCGAGATCTCCGAAGGTGTCGCGGGCCTGATGATGACCATGCCGGGGATTCTCGCCGCGGTTTCCGCTCCGGTTCTGACCGCGGCTACGGGGCGCCTCGATCGGCGAACGATGTTGTGCGCGCTGATGTTCGTGCTCGCGATCGCGGATTTCCTGGCTGCGGTTGCGCCGAACTACTGGGTGATGCTGTTCTCCCGGGTTCTGGTGGGGTTGGTGATCGGCGGCTTCTGGTCGATCGGTTCCGGACTGGCCGCGCGGTTGGTGCAGGAGAATGCGGTGGGCCGGGCGACCTCGGTGATCTTCTCCGCCGTTCCGCTCGGCTCGGTCCTTGGCGTTCCCGCAGGTACGTTCGTCGGCCAGGTCGCGGGCTGGCGGAGCGCCTTCGTCGTGATGGGCCTGCTGACGATCGCCGTGCTCGCCGCATTGATGTGGTGGATGCCGCCGTTGCCCGCGATCCAGGTGACCCGCCTCGGCGTGCTCCGCGAACTCCTGCGTCGGCGGGACATTCGAATCGGGCTCGTGGTGACGGCGTTGATCGTGACCGCGCACTTCGCGACCTACACCTACATCACGCCGTTTCTTCAGGAAGTGACGAGGACGGATTCGGTCACGCTCTTCCTGCTCGTGTACGGCATGGCCGGAGTTGTAGGTAACTTCCTCTCCGGAGCTTCTCGCCACATGTTCGCGATCAGCGGTTTCATGATCGCGCTCGCGACGTTGGTCCTGCCTGTCGCCGGAAACTCGGAAATCGGCGCGCTCGCACTGCTCATCATTTGGGGACTCGGCTACGGAGCCGTTCCGGCGTGTTCCCAGAAGTGGTTCGCGGCGGCCGCGCCGAATGCGCCGGAAGCCGCCACCGTGCTGTTCACGTCGTCGTTCCAGGCGACGCTCTCCGCCGGGGCACTGCTCGGCGGCCTTGTCGTGGACGCCACGTCCACCGCCACCGTCATGGCCCTCGGCGGCGTGCTGGCGTTGCTGACGGTCGCGACGCTGCTACTCGCAGACCGCCGCGCATGAGTCCATTGTGGACACTTGTTTTTCCCTGCTGCGCAACGTTTCCGGGAGCAACCTGCGCGGTCCGGGGCCCTGCTCGCCGAGCACGTCGCGCGGGTTGGACAGGTGGCAGGTCTTCAGCGAGAGGCAGCCGCAGCCAATGCAGTCGCTGAGGTTGTCGCGCAGCTGCACGAGCTGCTCGATCCGCGTGTCCAGCTCGGAACGCCACTCGGCGGACAGGTGCGCCCAGTCCTCCGGCGTCGGGGTGCGCTCGTCCGGCAGCGACGCGAGCGCCTCGCGGATGACCTCCAACGGCATCCCGACGCGCTGCGAGACCCGGATGAACGCGACCCGGCGCAGGGTGTCGCGGCTGTACCGGCGCTGGTTCCCGGACGTGCGGCGACTGTGGATGAGCCCTTTGCGCTCGTAGAAGTGCAGGGCCGAGACGGCGACCCCGCTGCGCTCGGCGAGCTGGCCGACGGTGAGCTCGGGTGTTCGGAGCGGCACTTGGTTCACGGCCCCACTCTAACTTGACCTCAACCCCAGTTCAGGTTGTTGGCTGAAGTCATGACGTTCACCGAGCACGAACTCCGCTACCTCGCCGAGCAGGTCCTCGGCAGGCTCGCGACCGTCGACGCGCACGGGGCGGTGCAGAACAACCCGGTCGGTTTCCAGTACAACGCCGGGACCGGCACGATCGACATCGGCGGCTACAACATGGGCGCCACCCGCAAGTTCCGCAACGTGCTGGCGACCGGCCGGGCCGCGCTGGTGGTCGACGACGTCGCCTCGTTCAAGCCGTGGAAGGTGCGCGGGATCGAGATCCGGGGCCGCGCGGAAGCCTTGTCCGATCAGGAGAACACGCCCGCCGGGATGAGCGCCGAGCTGATCAGGGTTCACCCGGAGAAGATCATCAGCTGGGGTGTCGACCCCACTGCCGAGCGCATGACCAGCCGGAAAGCGGGCTGATCACCGCTAGGATCGAACCGCCTGCCCAGTCGTCGAACAGGGAGCGGTCCGTGCGGGACATCGCGGTCTTCAGCGGTAGTGCACACCAGCAGTTGGCAGCCGAGATCTGTTCGCACCTCGAAGTCCCGCTGCACCCGGTGAAGACGCAGCGCTTCGCCAACGACTGCCTTGAGGTCCAGCTCCAGGCCAACTGCCGCGAGCGGGACGTGTTCCTGATCCAGCCGCTGGTCCGCCCCGTGCAGGAGAACCTGGTCGAGCTGCTGCTGATGACCGATGCCGCGCGGGGCGCTTCGGCCGGGCGGATCACCGTGGTCATGCCGCACTACTCCTACGCCCGCTCGGACAAGAAGGACGCGCCCCGGATCTCCATCGGCGGACGCCTCGTCGCGGACCTGATGGTCGCGGCGGGGGCCGACCGGGTGCTGGCGATGACCCTGCACTCGCCGCAGGTGCACGGGTTCTTCAGCATTCCGGTCGACCACCTGCACGCGCTGCGCGAGCTGGCCGCGCACTTCCGGCAGTACGACCTGTCCAACGCCACCGTCGTGTCGCCGGACCTGGGCAACGCCAAGGAGGCCGCGCACTTCGCCCGCCTGCTCGGTGTTGCCGTTGCCGCGGGGGCGAAGCAGCGGTTCGCCGACGACAAGGTGCAGATCAGCTCGGTGATCGGCGAGGTGGCCGGGCGCGACGTGATCGTGCTGGACGACGAGATCGCCAAGGGCAGCACGGTGCTGGAACTGCTCGACCGGCTGCGCGAGCTGGGCGCCAGGTCCATCCGGGTCGCCTGCACGCACGGCCTGTTCGCCAGCGGGGCGCTCAAGCGGATCGGCGACCAGCCGGACGTGCTGGAGATCGTCTGCACCAACACCGTGCCGATCGCCGCCGACGAGCGCGGGCCGAAGCTGAAGATCCTCTCGATCGCGCCCGCGCTGGCCGAGGCGATGCGGCGGATCCACAACGGTGAGTCGGTCAGCGCCTTGTTCGACGCGCCCTGATCACAGCCTGCGCAGGGTGAAGCGGTCCGCTTTTCCTTGTCCCTCAAGCCAAACGCCCATGCGGCCGTCGAGCACGTAGCTCCCGTGCGGCGTGCGCGCGATGGTCGACGGCTGCGAGTCCGCCCACGGTTCGACCCGCCGCACGGCACGGGCATCCGTCCAGTCGCGGTCCGCGCGGAGCACGCTCACAGCGACCTTTCCATTGCCGCCAAAGGCATTGGTGACCACCGCGAGGGTGCCGTCCGGACGCAGGTCGAGCCCGTCGCCACCGGCGAGCGGTCGGTCCAGGCGCACCTCCGTGATGCGCCGCGGGTCGTCGAGCGGGATGCGCAACAGCGCGCCGGTGTCGTACCGGGTCGAGAGCAGGAAACCGTTGGGGTGCCAGACGATTCCGTTCATCCCGATGCCCGAGCTGCCCAGTTTCGGATCGCGCACCAGTACCGAGGGCCGCCCCTGCGGGTCCACCCGGTAGAGCGTGTCCGACGCCGGATCGGTGACGTAGGCGTTGCCAGCGCGGTCGATGGCGAGGTCGTTCGCGGCGTGCCTGCCGGGTCCGATCACCAGGTCGACGAGGTGCAGCAGCCTGCCGGTGGTGAGGCTGAAAATGCCTACGCCAGAAGACTTCCAGGTCGTTTCTGGGGTCGAACGGCGGCCGCTGCCCATATCGCCGAAGGCCACGAGCACCCGGTTCCGCGCCTCGTCCACGTGCACGCCGAAGGTCTGCACCATCCTCGGGTGCGCGGCGAAGGGTCGCACGCGGCCGTCCGGCCGGACCACCGAGATCGTGCCCTCGCTGATCGACGTCACCAGGAACGACCTGCGCAGCGGGTCCCAGGTGATGCCTTCGGGGAACAGGTTCTGCGCCTTCGCGGTGACGACCTCCGGTAACGAGCCCGCGGCGGCCACCGGCGCGAGGGTGACCGCCGCCGTGGCCGCGACGGCGAGCGCGAGCAGCGAACGCCGCCCCATGATCAGTTTACTCATCACAATCCGTCCTCGTAGTTGAGTAAGGACTCACAAAGTAATCAGGGTACTGATGTTCGTCAATACTCGTCCTCAACGCTGGCCTCGTACGATCGGCGCATGGGCATGCCGCTGGACGAGCGCCTCGGCGCGGACATCAAGCGCGTCGAGCACGAGCTGATGGGCGCGAAGCAGGCGGCGGTGCGCCCGGCCGGGCTGACCGTCGCCCAGTACTCCGCCCTGCTGGTGCTCGCCGGGCAGCCGGGGATCTCCGCGGCCGAGCTGGCCAGGCGCTGCCGGGTCACGCCGCAGACGATGACCACGATCCTGCGCAACCTGGAGGCGGCGGAGCTGATCATGCGCGAGCCGCACGAGCTGCACCGCAACGTGCTGGAGACGCGGCTGACCGACGCGGGCAGGCAGGCGTTCGAGCTGGCCGACCAGCGCGCGTCCGCGGTGGAGCGCAGCCTCGCGGCGGAGTTCACCGAGCGGGAGCGGGACCAGTTGCGCGCGTTGCTCGGCCGCTGTTCGAAGGTGCTGACGACTCAGCCCAGGGACTGAGTCCACTCCGCGAGCACCTGGGCGATCTGCGGCAGATCGCGATCCCCCGTGGCGGCGTCGACCACCAGCCGCTCACCCTCGTCAACGGAGGGCGCGCGGAGATCGTGCTGGTTGAGCACGTAGAACAGCCTGGTGGAGACCCAGGCCAGCCGCTTGTTGCCGTCGATGAGCGCGTGGTTGCGGGCGAGCGAGTGCAGCAGCGACGCGGCCTTCTCGTGCAGCGTCGGATAGGCGTCCTCGCCGAAGACGACCGCCTTCGGCCTGGCGAGCGCGGCTTCGAGCAGCCCCCAGTCCCGCACGTCGGGGGCGTGCCCGAGCGCGGCGTGGGCGGCGGCCAGCAGGTCGTCCAGGTCGAGGTAGTCGATCGGCTCCGCCGCGGCGTCCTCGATCACGGCGCCGTTCCGATCATGACTGATCCGATCCGGGTCGAACCGATCACTGGGCCAGGCGCTTGAGCAGCTCGGCGTCCTCGGTCACGATGCGCGCCAGCGCCGCGTCCCTGGTCGCGTTGCGACGGTTGACGTACTCGCGGATCGCCCGGCGCGCGATGTCCTGCATCGACCGGCGTTCGCGTTCGGCGGCCAGGCGCAGGGCCTCGGTCTCTTCGTCGGTGAGCCGCAGAGTCATCGCCATGCGGGAATGATACCGCGTGATACCAACCTGTATCAGCCCTCGATCGGAATGCGCCAGCGCCACTCGAACACCCGCTCCTTCCCAGGTAGATCACCTCGTCCGGTCGCCAACAGGAGCACCTGCCACGGGTCACCGCCCTCGGTCACGTGCGGCATCAGCCGGGCCAGCATCGCGCGGCAGACGTCGGCGGGCGGCTCCAGCCGGGCACCGAAAGCGGCGCAGATGTCGTGGCTGTGCAGCAGCGCCTCGCCGACGCCGATCGCCAGGTACCCGGCCGGATCGGTGGGACCGGCCGGGTGGAAGGCCCGCGCGCTGGGCGGGGCGGCGTCACCGATGACCGCGAACAGCTCGCCCGTCGCCCTGATCACCTCGATGACCTGGGCGTTCGTCGCGCCTTCCTCGACCTTGCCCCAGATCTTGAGCTGCTCCGTCGCTCGCGCCGCCAGCGAGGTGGCGTAGTAGAGCAGGTCGTCGGCCAAGTGCTCCGCGGTGTGCAGGCAGGTCCAGTCGAGCCCTGCGGCCGGGCGCGACCAGTCCTGGTCGGCGACGGAGTTCAGGCCGGTCACGCACGCTGCGAGGGCAGCGCGCAGATCGTCGGGTGTCATGGTTTCTGTCTACCTGAGCGCCCTGACAACACCTGTGGCCTATTGAGCGTTCCTGATCGTTCTGGAAGAACTGTGAGCGTCTTTGTGCGCCAGCGTGGAGGTTCGCATGCGTTCCGTCTTCCTGACCGTGCTCTCGTCGGCCCTCATCGCGGCCGGAGCGACGCCATCGGTCAGCGCCGCACCGGACCTCGACGTGTACTCCTACCTGGAGAATCCCAAGATCACCGGCGAGGGCCAGGAGCCGCACCACGCGGAGCTGCTGCCGTACGCGGACCGGGCGGCGGCGGTGCGCGGCGACGAGCGGACGCCGTTCACCCGGAGCCTGGACGGCGACTGGAAGATCAAGATGGCCGACCTGCCCGAGCGCGTGCCCGCCGGGTTCCACGCCGCGGGCTACGACGTCCGGGACTGGCGGACCGTGCGGGTGCCGCACACCTGGCAGACCGACGGGCTGGACCACCCGATCTTCCGCAACATCGCCGAGGAGATCGTGCCGGACACCCCGCCGAAGGTGCCCCGCGACGTGAACCCGACCGCCGCCTACGCCAAGGACTTCGACCTGCCAGCGGACTGGGCGGGCAAGCGGACGTTCCTGCGGTTCGAGGGCACCACGTCGAGCTACTTCGTCTGGGTCAACGGCCGCCGCGTCGGCTACGACCAGGGCGGGTACACCCCGGCGGAGTTCGACATCACCGACGCGCTCAAGCCCGGCCGCAACCGCCTCGCCGTCCAGGTGCACCGGTGGGCGGCGGGCGCCTACCTCGAAGACGTGGACCAGTGGCGCTTCGCCGGGATCTTCCGGTCGGTGTGGCTCTACGCGACGCCGACCACTGCCATCCGCGACGTCACCGTGCACACCGACCTCGACGCGAACTACCGCGACGCCCGGCTCGACGCGAAGGTCGAACTCGCGGGCAAGCTCGGCGGGCATGTCGTCGCCGCGAGCCTGCACGACGCCTCCGGACGCGAGGTCGCGAAGACCTCCGCGCGCGCTGACCAGGCCGAACTAACGCTGAGCATGCCCGTTGCCAACCCGGCGAAGTGGACCGACGAGACGCCGAACCTGTACACGCTCGTGCTGGAGTACGCCGGGCACATCACCAGCGAGACGGTCGGCTTCCGCGAGATCACCATCGCCGACAAGCAGCTCCTGGTGAACGGCAAGCGCGTGCTGTTCAAGGGCGTCAACCGGGCCGAGACCGATCCCGACCACGGCAGGCACCAACCCCGGGACAAGCAGCTCCGCGACGTGAAGCTGTTGAAGGACCTGCACGTCAACGCGGTGCGCACCTCGCACTACCCCTCCGATCCGCACTTCTACGACCTGGCCGACAAGCACGGGCTGTGGATCGACGACGAGGTGGACATCGAGACGCACTCGCGGGAGGACTGCCCGAGCAAGTGCCTCGCCGACAAACCGGAGTGGCAGGACGCCTTCCTGGAGCGCTTCGTCGCGATGGTCGAACGGGACAAGAACCGCCCGAGCGTCTTCATGTGGGACACCGGCAACGAGGCCGGGCTCGGTGCGGCGCACTTCAAGATGGCGGAGTGGGCCAAGCGCAACGCGCCCGGCAGGCCGCTGTACCACCAGTCCAACTCGCCGGACGGGGACGCGCCGTTCGCCGACGTGTGGGGGCCGCGCTACCCCGATCCGGCCAGGCACGCCGAGCAGGGGCGCAAGACCACCAAGCCGGTGATCATGGGGGAGTACGCGCACGCGCAGGGCAACAGCCTCGGCAACTTCCGCGAGTTCTGGGAGGCGATCCGGGCGAACCCGGCGTTGCAGGGCGGGTTCATCTGGGACTGGGCGGAGCAGAACCTGATGCTGCCGCTGCGGATCGCGCCGGACTCCTCGCCGAGCAGGATCATGGCGCACCTGAGCGGGATGCCGGAGCTGGTCGACGGCAGGCGCGGCAAGGCGTTGAGCATGTCCGGGCTGGACGACTTCGTCGAGGTCTACCGCGATCGCAGGCTGGACATCACCGGGCTGCTGACCCTGGACGCGTGGGTCAAGCCCGCCGCGTGGCGCGGCACCATGACCATGATCGCCAAGGGTGACCACCAGTACGCGCTGAAGCTCAAGAACGAGAAAACGCTGGAGTTCCACGTTCACGGCGGCGGCGCCTGGCACACCGTCTACGCCCCCGTACCCGCGGATTTCTACGGCAACTGGCATCGGGTGAGCGGCACCTACGACGGCTCGGTGCTGCGGCTGTTCCTCAACGGCAAGCAGGTCGGCGAGACGGCTTGGGCCGGTCGGATCGACAACACCGCGTTCCCGGTGAACATCGGCCGCAACCCGGAGCTGCACCAGGACTTCAACGGCCGCATGTCGCACGGGGTCCTCGACGACGTCCGGATCTACGACCGCGCGCTGAGCCCGGAGCAACTGGCCGCGGACCCGATCGACAAGGCGGTGCTCGCGCTGGACTTCGACCGGCTGGAGGAGCGGGGCCGCTACTCCTCCTACGGCGCGCACCAGTCCGGCGCGGACGGCTTGATCAACACTGATCGGACGCTCCAGCCGGAGACCGCGCAGCTGGCGTGGGTGCACCAACCGCTGCGCTTCGCCTTCGCCGACAACCAGGTGGCGATCACCAACGAGCAGCTGTTCGCGGCCGTGCACGGCAAGGAACTCCGCTGGCGGATCACCGAAGGCGCTCGCGTCGTGCGCGAAGGCGGGCAGGCCCTCCGGGTCGAGCCGGGTCA
The DNA here is from genome assembly GCF_024213555.1 of Allokutzneria sp. A3M-2-11 16. Lineage (GTDB taxonomy): Bacteria > Actinomycetota > Actinomycetes > Mycobacteriales > Pseudonocardiaceae > Allokutzneria. Next base: position 1,848,677 of record NZ_JANAVO010000001.1, read on the forward strand.
GACCGTGCGCGTCGGTGTGCCCGTGATCGCCAACCCGGCCGACGTCGAACGCAAGCTGACGGTCGAGGTGGTCGAGCCGGGCGGCCGGATCTTCGCCCATGACCAGTTCGCCGCGGGCGGGAAGGTCGTGCCCGGTGCTGCTCCTCCGCCAGCGGGAGGTCCGGCGAAGGTGACCCAGACCGGCGACTCCGTGGTGCTCAGCGGCGACCGGTTCCGCTACACCGTCGACAAGCACACTGGCACCTTGACCTCGATGAACGCCGAAGGCACCGAGTTGCTGAAGCAGGGACCGCGCCTGGACGCGTGGCGCGCGCCGATCGACAACGAGCGCGTCTGGGGCTACTCCGAGGAGAGGGACTGGCGCGCTGTCGGACTGGACCGGCTCGCCACGACCGTGGAGTCCGTGCAGGTCGACGGCGGCAAGGTGATCGTCCGCAGCACCGTCGCCGCGCCCGGGGTCACCGACGCCTCGTTCGCGCAGACCGTGCGCTACGAGGTGGACTCCGCGGGCACGATCCGGCTCGCCACCGACGTGGTGCCGCAGGGGCGGATGCGGAAGCTGCCCTACCTGCCACGGATCGGCACCGCGCTCGGAGTGCCCGACCACTTCGAACGTTTCTCCTGGTACGGGCGCCACAAGGAGAGCTACAGCGACCGCAAGGACGGCACGCCGATCGGGGTCTGGACGGGAACCGTCAAGGACGAACAGCGGGGCTACGACAAGCCGCAGGAGCACGGCAACCACACCGACACGCGCTGGGCGCTGCTGACCGACGGCCGCACCGGGGGCCTGCTGGTGACCGGGACCAACGACGTGGCCGTGAGCAGCTACGACGACACCGAGCGGGCGGAGTACCCGTTCCAGCGGCAGCGCAACGCGGGCTGGACCACGCTGCACGCCGGGCACGCCGCGAGCGGGGTCGGCGACACCCCGAACGCGCTGTTACCGCAGTACAGAGTGGTCGCCGACCGCGACTACCGGTACGAACTGGTGCTGCGGCCGCTGGCCCGCGACGAGGTCCGGACGGGCCTGCCGCGCCAATCCAGGTGACCCCGCCCACAGATATCCCCCATTCGGGTGGTATCTAGAGCGCTTGCCCGAGCCGATTTACGACAGAGGGGCTTAGCCACAGCCTTCGATCGGCGGAAGGTGCGCAGCCATGACCGTGCAGATGGATTCCGCGGCGGCACCGACCACCCCCGCAGTGTGGGACGAACTCGTCTCGGAGCTGCCCGTGGGGCTGGTGTTGCAGGACGAGCGGGGCGACGTGCTCGCGGCGAATCGGCTGGCTGGCTCCCTGCTCGGACTGAGCCGGGCGGAGTTGCTCTCCGGCAAGCGCCCGGACGGCTGGCGGACCTTCGACGACTCCGGCGCCCCGCTGCCCAAGCCCAGCGAACTCAGCGCACAGGTGCTGCGGACCGGCGCCCAGCTCTCGCTCGCCGTGCTGGTCGAGCACGCCGGGCTGCCGCACACCCGGCTGTGGGTGGAGTTCACCCCGGTCCGGCATCGCGGCCGCGGCTGCGTGCTGATCCAGCTCAACCCGGTGCACGACGACATGCCGCACAGCAGGGGACTGCTGGACTCGCTGACCGGGCTGCCCGGCCGCGCGCTGCTGCTCGACCGCCTCCAGCAGGCCCTGACCAGGGCGCGCACCCTCGGCACGCTGGCCACGCTGGTGCTGGTGGACGTGCACCACCTGGCCAAGGTCAACGCGGAGTACGGCTTCGACAAGGGCGACGAGCTGCTGGCGGTGCTCGGCGGCAGGCTCAGGGCGGGCGTGCGCGCCGACCACACCGTCGCCCGCTACGGCGGGGACGAGTTCGCGGTGGTCGCCGAGCACCCGAACGGCGACGGCGCGGCCATCGCCGACCGCATCCGCGAACTGGCGGAACGCCCGGTTCGCATGGGCAAGGGCCGCGCACTGCGACCGGAACTGCGCGTTTCCTGGGTGACCAGCGACGGCAAGGCACCGCTTCTCTCGGTTCTCGACTGCGTCGAAAAGCGCCTCCACCACTGACGCTTTTCTCCACTTCCGGGTCACGCCCTGGGAAAACACTCCGAATAAAGAACACGACGAAGCCGGGAAGCGATTTCGCTTCCCGGCTTCGTCTATTGGAATCGGAAGTGCTCAGGTGTTCCTCGATGCACCCACATGTTCAAGGAACACCCGGGAGGTGGGTCAGCCCTTCAGGCCACCCAGGCCACCGACCAGGCCACCGCCGTTGACCAGGCCGGTCACCATCGAGGTGTCGATGGTGTTCAGCGCCGGAGCGTCGAACGCGCGGCCCTGAGCGGCACCCGGGGTGGGCAGCTGCGCGGCGGGCAGCTTCGGCAGCTTGCCGAGCTGACCGGTGGGCAGCAGCTTGGTCAGGCTGCCCAGGTCACCCAGGCCGGGGGTGGCGCTACGCGCGGCACCGGCGGTGGGCAGCTTCGGCAGCGAGGAGAGGCTGGGCAGCTCGGCGGCCTTCAGCAGGCCCCCGCCCAGCGCCTCGTCGGTCACCGGCAGCGAGAAGGCAGCGCCCTGCTCGCCAGCGGAGACGGCGGTGGCGCGAGTGCCCTCGGCCAGAGCCTCACCGAACACCTCGATGGGCAGGTCGAAGATCGCGGCCTCGCCCGCGACCGGCAGCAGGGCGTTGACGCCCGACAAGCCGCCGCCCTCGGCACCGCTGGTCACACCGGTGCCACCGGCCACCGTGGTGACCGCGTTGCTGCCGGTGCCGTCGGTCACGGCCAGGCCGGACACGGCGTCGCCGACGACCTCACCGGCAACGGCGGCCGGAACCTGGGCGATGATGCCCGAGAACGAGCCGTTGTCGCCCGCGGTGACGTAGTCGCCACCGGAGACGGCCGCGGCGTCGCCGACGGCCAGCGCGTCGGAGGTGCCCCCGACCGAGCCGGCAACGCCGTCAGCCTGCACGATCGGCGCCAGCGGCGCGGTGATGATGTCGCCACCGAGGAAGCTGGTCACGCCGTTGGTGGCGGTGGAGCCACCGGCCGCCGAGGAGGTCACGTTGTCCGCGACGCCCGAGGTGTTGGCGATGAAGCCCACGCCGTCGCCGAACACCTGGCCGGTGCCCGCGATCGGGAGGGACGCGACGGTGCCGTTGAGGGTGCCGTGCACGCCGCTGGTCACGTTGTCGCCGCCGGCCACCGAGGAGGTGGTGTTGGTGGCGGTGCCGTCGTAGTTGCCGCCGACGCCGATGCCGTCACCGAACGCCTGGACCGGCAGGGCCACCGCGCCGTCGACGATGTCGCCAGCGATACCGCCGTTGTCACCAACGGTGGTGTTGTCGCCCGCGGTGCTCACCTCGGTGGTGTTGTCCGCGGTGCCCTCGACGTTGTTGGTCAGGCCGAGGCCGGTGCCGAACAGCTGCACCGGGCCGGAGACGCGGCCCGCGCCGATGACGCCGGTGATGACACCGTCGGTGCCGTCGGTGGTGACGTCGCCACCAGCGGTGGAGGCGGTGTCGTTGGTGGCGTCGGCCTCACCGACGACGATCCAGCCGAGCGAGTTGCCGAAGCCCTGGACGGGCAGCGCGACCGGGGTGTGCACCGCGTTGCCCGAGATGCCGCCGTCAACGCCGTTGGCCTTGACGTCGTCACCGGCGATGACCTTGTCGCAGTTCTCCGCGACGGCCTCGGTGTGCGCGATCCAGCCACCGGAGTTGCCGAACAGGCCGATCGGGCCCGCGACGGGCACGGACACGGCGTTGCCGCTGCCCAGCGCGTCGTCGTCGTCAGCGGAGACCTCGCCACCGGCGTGCGTGGTGGTGCTGTCGGTGCTGACCGCGTCGGAGTTGACGATCCAGCCGGGGGCGTTGCCGTCGAGGTCGATCGGCAGCGCGAGGGAGCCCTGCACGGCGTCGCCGGAGACCAGCGAGTCGTTGCCGCGGGTGCCGACGAAGCCACCGGCACCGTGGGTGCCCTGGTCAGCGACCTGAGCGTCGGTGTTGGCGATCCAGCCACCGGAGTTGCCGGCCACCGAGGCGGGCAGCGCGACCGGGACGCTGGGCAGCAGGCCGGAGAGCAGCGAGTCGTCGCCCAGGGTGTAGCTGTTGCCACCGGCACCGGTGGTGGTGTTCTGCTCGTGGTACGAGTCGGCGTTCACGACCCAGCCGGCCGCGTTGCCGATGAGCTGCGCGGACGGGGCCAGCGGCACGTCGACGACCGAGCCGGAGCCCATGCTCTCGGAGCCGTTGGTGTGCGTGGTGCCCGCGGCCTCCGAGAAGGACTCGGTCGCGCTGTCGGAGTCGGTGTTGGCGCCGAGCGCGCCACCCGAGTTGCCCGAGGCCACCGCGTCGGCGGCGATCGGCGCCTGGATGACGTTGCCGCCCAGCAGCGAGTCGAGACCGTTGGTGTCGCGGTCGCCGTTGGCCACGGCGGTCGCCGAGGTGGTGCCGTTGGTGTCGGAGGTCCCGACCAGGCCACCCAGCGCGTTGTTGTTCAGCTCGACCGGCAGGGCGATCGGGGCGTGCCCGATGTTGCCCGAGACGGTGCCGTCCTCGCCGGTGGTGGCGGCGTCGCCGCTCACGTCGGCCGAGATGTCGGACTGGTTGTTGGCCTCGGCAACGCCGGCGAGGACGCCGACCGCGTTGCCCGAGCCCTGGATCGGCAGCGCGAGGGCGGGCTTGACGACGTTGCCCGAGAGCGAGCCCTCTTCGCCACTGGTGGTGACGGAGCTGCCCGACTGCACGTCGGTGCTGGAGGTGTTCCAGGTGGTGGCCGAGCCGACCGCGGCGAGCGCGTTGCCGGTCAGCTGCACCGGAACGACGGCGTCGGCGTCGACGACGTTGCCCGCGAGGCCCTGGTGGGTCCCGTCGGTGACCATCACCTCGGTGTTGTTGTGGCTGTAGGACGACTCGTTCTCGACCTCGACGTTGTCACCGAGGGCGATCGCGTTGCCGGAGATGTCGACCGGGATGATCACATCGGCGTCGACCTTGTTCGACCGCAGCGGGTCGGTGCCGCCGTCGGCCTTCGAGGCCTTCTTGTTCGGCCCGTAGGACTTGCGGTCGGCCTTCTTGGCGTCCGCGTCGGCGCTCATGCCGGCGGTCGCGCCGCCCATGAGGCCGGACAGGTCCACCGTGATCGGCTTGACGACGTCGGGCAGATCGGTCTGGCCGAAGAGCGGGAGGCCGACCGCGTTGTTCTGCGCCTTGAAGTCGATCGTGAACTTGCCGCCGAGCGGGGTGGTGGGGGCGTCGGGGTTGACCTGCGCCTCACCGGCCTGCGCGATACCGGCACCCAGGATGAACATCCCACCGGTCAGCAGCGCAGCCTTCATGCCACGCTTCGCCCAGGAATGCATGTGGATCTCCTTCTGGTTGTCCCCTGAATTCGGGGGTTATGAGGCGGGTGGCTGGACGCTGTCGCGTCGGGGCAAACAGCCACCCATGTCTTGGGGGTGATGGGCGGATGCCCACCGGGCTGTTGGCGCGGCCACTGGCGAAGGAGAAGACGAGCGCACACGAGGGCGTCAGAAGACTGACCCGGCGGCGCAGGCGTTCAACCTGTCGCTGGCCGCGCGGGGAATTCAGTCAGGAGTGGTGCCGGGCTGCTTGGCAGTCGCGGCGGCCATGCGGTGGAGAGCAGCGGCGCTCAGCGCCTGTCCACGCACGACGAGGTTGTGGGCGGCCGAAAGGAAACCACCCACGTTGAAGCCACCGGTACCGGGTCCGTCGTGCGGGCACGAGCAGGAACCGCCGGGAATCTGCACGGGCGCGGAGGGCAGCGGGTAACGCGGCCCCTCGTCCTCGCCCGGCTGGGGGCGCTCGGTGTCGCCCGCCGCGGGACCGTGGTTGACCACGGCCGGGGGCAGGTCCACCGGGTGCCCGGCGTCGTTCTTCGCCGGTCCGCCGGTCTTGGGCGGAGCGGCCGGGTCGCCCTGGGGCGTCCCGGCGTCCTGGGCGGTGGCGGCGGAGCGGGCGGAGCCCGAACCGGTCAGCACCGACTCCAGCACGGCGGTGGGAACGTCGATCAGGTTGTGCTGCTTGGGCTTGAGCAGCCCGGCCAGTCCCTCGACGGCACCGTTGAGCGCGTTGTCGTCATCCTGCACGGCGAGGCTGCGAGCCTTGCTGGGCGCGGAGACGATCTGCTCGACCACGGTGGCGACGGTGGACTCGGTGGCGTCCGCGACCGGCTTGGCGGTGTCGGCGATCGAGTCGACGACGCCGTCCAGGGGCGCGGGGAGCAGCGGAGCGTCGGCAGCGGCGGCGGTGCCCGAGGCGACCAGCCAGCCGGTGGCAGCGGTACCGGCGACCAGGAGCGCACGGGTCAGCAGCCGACGCACTCGGCCACCCCCCGTGTTCGCGCTCTGGTTGCTGGTCACGTTCTGCCTCCGCCGGTTTAAGACTGTGTGTCGTTGTTGACGAGCTGAACTCTGTCAGGCCGACAACGCCGAAAGCGAGTAGCGCAGCGCTTTATGCCACCATCGGGTTAATAGGCACTTGTGGTCCACGTCACGCGATTTCTCGAACTCATCGCGCAACCCCATTTGGAATTCGCAGGTGATCAACATTGCTCGAAGCAGGTATTTCGAGGCGCCGAACAAAGGTTGTCTAGGTTAATTTCTCCAGACACATTTCTAGCTCCGTTTCAACACCCGCGTCGCGCCCGCCGCCACCGTGGTCGCCAGCACCCAGCCCAGGGCCACCAGACCACCGGAAACCCACTGGGACTGGCCGGTGAAGGCCCACATGTTGTCCTGGCCCAGGTTGACGATCGGCAGCAGCAGGTCGGCCGAGACCAGCCACGGGTTCCACTCGGGGTTCTGCCCGTCGTCCAGCTTCTTCATCGGGTGGTCGTCGAACCACAGGCCGCCGCCCAGCCAGAACAGCGCGATCCAGATCATCGCCAGCCAGGGCCGGTACCCGTAGCCGACCGTGCACTCCTGGATCAGCCCCCAGAGCTTGCCCGCCAGGCCCAGCTCCCAGTGCCGCCTGCGCTGCTTCTCCAGCAGCACCCGCACCGCGCGCTCCTCGTGCCCGGAGCGCCGGTAGAAGGTGGCGAACAGGTCGTAGGGGCCGGGCGCGAAGTCCGGGATGACCCGCCGCAGCCACTTCACCCTGGTCCGGACGCTGACCTCGGGCGTCGCGGTGATCGCCTCGAACCGGAAGTCCTCCAGCTCCACGCCGCCGGTGGACGCCCACAGGAACTCCCCGTCGGTCACCGAGACCGCCGTCGCCCTGGTCAGGACCACCTTCCCGGCGGGCGGCTCGGCGAAGCGCACCACGAGCTGCTGCGCGGACAGGCCGTAGGCGTTCAACGCGATGCGGGCCTCCTCGCTGCCCAGCACGGAGCCGGTGAAGCTGGCCATCTTGTGCACCTCGACCAGGCGCACGCGGACTCCGCCGCTGGCCACGAACCCGTGCGTGCACAACAGGTCCTTGCCGACCATGGCCACGCGCGCGTCCAGCGACGGCTTGAGCGAACCGTCCGGTCGCAGGCGGGGCTTGGTCAGGTGCGCGCCGGTGCAGTCCAGGGTCGAGCCGATGTTGGCGTTCTGCAGCCGGATCGAGCCCGTCGCGCGGATGTGCCGGAGGAACAGGGTGCCGCCGATGTCCAGCCGGTCGGCGAACAGCGAGTCGATGCCGGGGCCGTGCAGGTGGACCCCGGAGAGGCTGGCGCTGCCGCGCACCTTCGCGTCGACGAGCCGGACCTGCCCGTAGGCGCACATCGGGCCGTTGCGCTCGCCGGCCGCGGCCTCGTCCTCCCCGCCGACGCCACGGGCCTCCAGGTCGCCGCCGACCTCGATGCCATCGGCGATGAAGGCGAGCGGAACGCGCTGCACCGGTTTGATGCCCTGCTCGGCGAGCCCGGCGACCGACTCCTCCTCGCCGAGGCAGGAGCCGGAGAGCCTGAGGTAGCCGCCGAGCGTGGCGTTCGGCAGGCGGACGGAGCCGGACGCGGTGAAGCCGCTGTCCATCTCCACGTTGCCGTCGACCTGGATGCGGTCCGCGACAAGGGAAGCCGTCGTATCGGCCATGCCGCGCGGCATCACCAGGACCTGGTGGTCGAGTGCCTGCGGGATGCGCAGCCGGGCGCCGGAGAACACCGCGTCGCCGCCGACCCGCGCTCCCGCGAGCACGACACGGCCCTCGGTGGTGAACCGCCCACCGTCGCTGTCGCAGAACAGGTTCCCGGCGACGACGACACCGGAAGCCTCCAGGGCGTCGCCGTCCGGATGGGCCAGGTAGGCACCACCGAGGTGGATGCTGCCGCCGATGTTGGCCCCGCGTAAGCGCACCTCGCCGGTCGCGCGCATCGCGGTGGCCTGCAACGAACCGGAGATGTTCAGCCGGGCGCCGAGCAGCGCGTGCCCCTGCGGGCCGCGCAGCACCGCGCCCGCCAGCCGCAGGGTGCCCTGCACCGTGCCGTCGGTGAGGTCGAGGCAGCCGTCGCAGGTGAACCCGGCCTCCAGCACCAGATCGCTGTCCACCCGGAGGTTCTTGCCCTTGAGCCCCGGCATCCGCGAACCCGGCAGCCGCAGCCCGGCCAGCTGCGCCATCCGCACGTCGAGCTGGTTGGTGAACACGCAGTCGGCCAGCTCGACCAGGTAGGCGACCTTGACCGACTCCAGGTTCAGCGAGCCGGTGACCCGGGCGCCGGAGAGCCGCAGCGCGGGCACACCGGTGACCTTGACGCGGTAGAGATCGGTCAGCAGCGCGATCAGCACCGCGGCCCTGACCTGGCGATCGGTCTTGCCCGGCAAGGGAAGCGCGAGCCGGTCCCCGGTCCCGAAAGCCCTGCACACCTCGCGTTCGGCCTCGGTGAGATCCGAGGGTTTGACGTACTCGCCCACGCGTTCCTCCGCCCCCTGCTGGTCAGTCCCGATCTCACCCGTTCGACGACCTTGTGTGAAGGGTGGGTTCCAACCCGTGATGAGCGGACGCGGCGGCGTGATTGGCACTACCGTCTTGGTACGTGAGCGCACCCAGGCAGATTGAACCGACTCCGATCCGTCGGGACGCCGACGAACCCATCCCCTACGGACTTCGGGTGAGTGCCGCCCTGGCGTGGCGGCTGCTGGTGATCGCGGGCGCGCTCGTCGTGCTCGGCTACGTCGCCGCGTACTTCGCCACCGTGGTCATCCCCATCGCCATCGCACTGCTGCTGTCGGCACTGATGGGGCCCGCGGTGACCGCGCTGGTCCGCTGGCGGGTGCCGCGCTGGGCCGCGACGACCGTGGTGCTGGTCGGCGGGCTCGCACTGGTCATCGGCGTGCTCACCTCGGTGGTGACCGCGTTCATCGAGGGCGTGCCCGATCTGCAGAAGCAGGTGACGCAGAGCCTCGAAACGATCAGGGACTGGCTGATCAACGGGCCGCTGCACCTGAAGCAGGAGGACATCACCGGCTACATCAACCAGGCGATCGAGGCGTTGAAGGCGAACACCTCGGTGATCACCTCGGGCGCGCTGTCCACCGCGGCGACGGTCGGGGAGATCCTCACCGGCTTCCTGCTGGTGCTGTTCACGCTGATCTTCTTCCTGCACGACGGGCAGGGCATCTGGCGCGGCATGCTCCGCGCCGTGCCGAGCCGCATCCGGGACCGCGTGGACGTCGCGGGCTCCAGGGGCTTCGACTCGCTGTCCAGCTACGTCAAGGCCACCGTGCTGGTCGCGGTCGTCGACGCGGTGGGCATCGGCATCGGCCTGATCGCGGTCGGTGTCCCGCTCGCGATCCCACTGGCCGCACTGGTCTTCCTCGGCGCGTTCATCCCGATCGTCGGTGGCCTGCTCGCGGGCACGGTCGCGGTCCTGGTCGCCTTGGTGGCCAACGGTTTCGTGTCCGCGCTGATCGTGCTCGTGATCGTCATCGCGGTGATGCAGCTGGAGAGCCACGTGCTCCAGCCGCTGCTGCTGGGCAAGGCCGTGCAGCTGCACCCGCTCGCCGTCGTGGTCGCGATCGTCGGTGGCCTGGCGCTCGCCGGGCTGGTCGGCGCGCTGCTGTCGGTCCCGGTGCTCGCCGTGATCAGCGCCGCGATCCGTTCGCTGTCCGGTTCACGCGAGGCACCCCCGGCCCCCGTCGAGGCGGAGGCCGAGCCGGACTAGGCGAGGGTGACGAGGTTGCGGCCGGCGTTCTTGGCACTGAGCAGTGCCGAGTCGGCCGCGACCATCAACGCGTCGATCTCGTAGCCGAAGCGGGACGACGTGGCGACGCCGATGCTGATGGTCAAGCCGGTCAGCAGGCGCGGGCGCCCGTCCGCGGCCGTGGTCGGCACGGCGAGACCGGACACCGCGAGCCGGATTCGTTCCGCCTGCCGTTCCGCGGCGACGGGGTCGGTGTTCGGCAGCAGGATCACGAACTCCTCGCCGCCGAAACGGCCGACCAGGTCCCTGCGCTGCACCTCGTTCTGCAACAGCTCGGCGACCGCGGCGAGCGCCGAGTCCCCCGCGAGGTGGCCGACCTCGTCGTTGACCCGCTTGAAGTGGTCGAGGTCCAGCAGCAGCACCGCGGCCGTGGTCCGGCGCACCCGCGTGCGGACCAACTCGGCGCGCGCCAACCGGTTCCAGTGCGTCGCGTTGGTGAGACCGGTCTTCGGATCGCGCTGCGCGGAACGACGCCACTGCGCGAGCTGCGTCGCCCGGCCCAGCAGCACGAACGGCGGCACGAGCAGGATCACCGCCAGCGGATCGGCCAGCAGCACCATCGCGCTCAGCACGCCCGTGCACACGGCGACGATGCCGACGCCGACGTCCAAGGGCTCGCCGAAGACCTCGTTCGGCCTGGCTTCCGGTTTGCGGAGCCAGAACCCGATGCCCACCAATAACGCCCGCGCGCTGAGCAACGTCCCGCCGACCATCAGCGAACCGAAGAGATTGTTCTCGTAGTGGTTCGGGCACGTGCCTGCCACCAGACAGGCGACGAAGGTGGCGACCGTCGTCGCCGCGGTGGTGAACAGCCAGCGGTGCGGCCCAGGGCGCTGCTCGAGCACCCCTTGCAGCACCGGGCCGATCATCAGCAGCACGACGAGGTTCGTCGGCAGGGTCAGCGCGCCCGCCAGCAGGTAGGCGACGTGCACCGCCCACAGGTTCTGCGGCGACTCCGCGCGGAACGGGTCGCACGCCGAGGTCAGCACGACCACCAGCACGGACACCCCGGCCAGCACGCCGAAGTCGCGGATCTCGTCCTCGGTCGGCGGCGGCCCGCCGAGCGAGCTGGTCAGGAAGACGCCGACGGCTGCGGCGTAGATCAGGCACCAGTAGAGCAATGCCGGCTTTCGCAAGCTCAGCAACGGCCAGTCGCGCACGCGGCCCTCCCCCAAGGCACATGCAGCAGAACGCGTCCAGGGTGGCACAACGAGGGATGGCGCACGCCGAACTTCACCCAGAGATGAGATTCGCCGCGGCGACCCGGCAGGATGGCCGGTGCCGCTTCCGGAAGGGGGAACGCCGTGTCGACGTCAACGGCCGAGGACACCCTGGCTTCGACGATGGCCCCGTTGTGGCGCGGCGCGGTGCTGTTCCGGGTCGGCACCTTTGTCTTCGCCACCATGGGGTTGCTCCTTCACCAAAGCGAGTACCAGCGGCAATGGCTGGGCTGGCTGGTCCTCGGGGTGATGGCGGGCTGGACCGTCTTCACCGCGTACGCCTACAGCAGGGAGTCCGGCCGCCGGGCCCCGATCGTCGTCGTCGACGTCCTGCTCACCCTCGTTCTCATCGGCTTGTCGGCGCTCGTTCTGGATAGGGGATATCTGGAGACGCCGCGCCCGACGATCACCACGGTGTGGGGCGCGAGCTGCATCGTGGTGGCCGCGATCCACGGCGGCCAGGTGGGCGGGCTCCTCGCGGGCGGGACGAACGCGCTGGTCAGCTTCCTCGTCAGGGGCTACTTCACCATCGACATCGTCCGGGACACGGTGATGTTGATCGCGGTCGGCTTCGTGATCGGGATGGCGTCGACGACCGCGCGGCGCTCGGCCATGCAGCTGGACCAGGCGCTGCGGGCGCAGGCCGCGACCGCGGAGCGGGAACGGCTCGCGCGGTCGATCCACGACGGGGTGCTCCAGGTCCTGTCGCGGGTGCGCAGGCGCGGGTCGGAGGTCGGCGGGGAGGCCGCGGAGCTGGCGAAGCTGGCCGGGGAACAGGAGGTCGCGCTCAGGTCGCTGATCTCGGCGGCGCCGCCGGACTCCAGCGTCGACGGCGAGGTCGACCTCGGCCCGCAGCTGCAAGTGCTTGCCACGCCACAGGTTCAGGTGTCGGTGCCGGCCACTCCGGTGCGGCTGCCCACCAGCACCGCGACGGAGCTGGTCGCGATCGCGCGGGAGGCGCTGGCCAACGCGGACAAGCACGCCGGGCCGGACGCGCGGGCCTGGGTGCTGCTGGAGGACCTCGGGGACGACGTGGTGCTCAGCGTCCGGGACAACGGCCCCGGCATCCCGGAAGGGCGGCTCGCCGAGGCGGAGGCGGAGGGCCGGATGGGCGTGTCCCGGTCGATCCGGGGACGGGTCGCCGACCTCGGTGGCAGCCTGGCACTGCTGACCGCTCCTGGGGACGGGGTCGAGTGGGAGATCAAGGTGCGGCGAGGGGGAACGGAATGACCGAGACAACAGCGACCGTGTCGGTGATGGTCGTCGACGACCACCCGATCTGGCGCAACGGCGTCGCGAGGGACCTGGCCGAGCGCGGGTTCGAGGTGCTGGCCACGGCCAGCGACGGCGAGGCCGCGGTGCGGATCGCCCGCACGGTGCGGCCCGCGGTCGTGCTGATGGACCTGAACATGGGGGCGAGCACCGGGGTCGAGGCCACCGGGCGGATCACCACCGAGCTGCCGGGGACCAGGGTGCTGGTGCTCTCGGCCAGCGGCGAGCACAGCGACGTGCTGGAGGCGGTCAAGGCGGGCGCGTCCGGCTACCTGCTCAAGTCCGCGTCGGTGGAGGAGCTGGTCGACGCCGTGCGGCGGACCGCGGCCGGGGACGCCGTGTTCACCGCGGGCCTGGCCGGGCTGGTGCTGGGGGAGTACCGGCGGATGGCCGCGACCGGCCCGGATGCCGACCCGGGCACGCCGCGGCTGAGCGAGCGGGAGACCGAGGTGCTGCGCCTGGTGGCCAAGGGGCTGACCGCGCGGCAGATCGCCGACCGGCTGGTGATCTCGCACCGCACCGTCGAGAACCACGTGCAGTCGACGCTGCGCAAGCTCCAGCTGCACAACCGGGTGGAGCTGGCCCGCTACGCCATCGAGCACGGACTGGACGGGGACCCGGATGAGTGACCGCGACCTCCGCGTCTCCGACGCCGAGCGGGAGCACGTGCTCGGCCTGCTGCAACGCGCGGTCGGCCAGGGCAGGCTGTCGCTGTCGGACTTCTCGGAGCGCTCCACCCGCGCGGCGTCCGCCGTGGTCCGCGCGGAGCTGAACTCGGTGCTGATGGACATCCCGGGGATGGTGCTGGACACCGCGGCCGCCAAGGGCTCGTTGGAGCTGCGGCACACCGGCTCCACGATGCAGCGGACCGGGCGGTGGGTGGTGCCGAGAACGGTGGTGCTGCGCGGAAACCTGGGCACGAGCCGGCTGGACTTCACCGAGGCGGTGATCGCGGAGCCGCTGGTCACCGTGGAGATGGACAGCACCGCGGGCTCGACGACCCTGGTGCTGCCGCGCGGTGCGACGGTGAACACCGACGAGCTCGTCCCGGTGATGTCCACGGTGACCGACAAGGTGGGGCCCGGTGATCACCGCGGCGTCCCGCACTTCGTGCTCACCGGAACGCTGCGGATGGGCTCGCTGAACATCCTGCCGCCGCCGAAGAAGAAGCGCGGTCTGCGGAGGTTCTTCAGCTAGGCCGCGTTCTCACAGATCTCGGGTGGCGCGCAAGGCGAACAGCAGTGGGATGCGCGGCTCGTCCTCCGGCAGTCGCCACCACCCCGGCTCCACCTGAACCATGTTCGACCAACGCGGCCACTGGAGTTCTTCGGTCTCGCGCAGCCCTTCGATCCGCAGTCCGGCTCCGGCCAACGCGGTGATCAGCGTGCCGATGCCGTGCCGCCACTCGTAGGCCCGCGTCGAGCCCGACAACGCCGGACCGTCGGTGTAGGTGTGCGTCGAGTTCTTCTCGATCGCGCCACGGCCTTCGAGGTAGTCGTTGCGCAGCAACAGGTCCGGGCCGTCGTCGGCGTGCTGGCGCGGTCCGAGCGCGTTGAACAGCGGGTGGAAGTCGACGATGTACGCCAGCCCACCGGGTTTGAGCAGGTCGGCCACCACGGCTGCCCACGCGGGCAGGTCCGGGAGGTAGCAGAGCGAGCCCTTCGCGGTGTAGACGACGTCGAACCGCCGTCCGCCAAGGGCTTCCACCGCGTCGTAGACGTTGGCGTGCACGAACTCCACGTCGTCGCCCGACCGCTGCGCGCGGGCGCGGGCCTCCTCGATCGCGGCTCCGGAGAGGTCGAGTCCGACCGCGCGAGCGCCGTGGCGGGCGAACGCGACCACGTCCGTGCCGAGGTGGCACTGGAGGGTCAGCACGTCCCGGCCGGTCAGCTCGCCGAGGTCGGCCCACTCCCAGTCGGCGAACCACGTCTCCGGATCACGTTGGTAGAACCGGCTTTCCGCGTGGATCGGAGTGCGGGCGTCCCAGTTGGCCTGGTTCGCCCGCATCTGCTGCTCGCTGCCGCTGTCCACGGCGCGAGCCTAGCTCGGTGGTCCCCGGGGTTGGGGGCGGTTTGCGATCGCTGGGGGCCGGGTCGGGGGTACTTGAAGACGCCGGAACTCGGCGAGCGGTCAGGAGAGGTGGAGGGCTGCTCGGGCGACGGCGCGCGCGTGTGCGGGGTCCTTGGCGGAGAGCACCGCGCGGGCGGCGTGGCGGCACGCGTCCGCGGTCACCCCGGCGAGCGTGGAGCCCACGCGGGCCAGGGCGGCGGCGTTCATCGACAGGCTCGTCACGCCGAGGCCGACCAGGACGCAGCCCAGCGCGGGATCGGCCGCGGCCTCACCGCACACGCCGACCGGCTTGCCCAGCTCCGCGCCCGCGTCGCCGACCAGGGCGATCAGCCGCAGCAGCGCGGGCTGCCACGGGTCGTTGAGCGCGGCCAGCGCGCCGAGCATGCGGTCGGCCGCGAAGACGTACTGCGCGAGGTCGTTGGTGCCGAGGCTGACGAAGTCCACCTCGGCCAGGATCTCCTTGGCGGACAGGGCCGCCGCCGGGACCTCGATCATCACGCCCGCCCTCGGCAGCCCGGCGGCGCGGACCCGCTCGGCGAACCAGGCGGCCTCCTCCGCGGTGGCCACCATCGGCGCCATCACCGAGACCTCGGCCCCGGAGTCGGCCGCCGCGCCCGCGATGGCTTCGAGCTGGCGGTCGAGCACGCCCTGCTGTTCGCGGCCGATGCGCAGGCCACGGACGCCGAGCGCGGGGTTCGGCTCGTCCTCCGGCGTGAGGAACGGCAGCGGCTTGTCCGCGCCCGCGTCCAGGGTGCGCACGACGACCGGCTTCCCCCGGAACGGCGTCAGCACCTTGGCGTAGGCGGTGCGCTGCGCTGCGACGGAGGGCTCGGTGGTCGCGGAGAGGTAGCAGAACTCCGTGCGGAACAGGCCGACGCCCTCGGCCCCCGCGGCGACCGACGTCGTGGCGTCGTCGGCGGAACCCACGTTCGCGATGATCTTGACGCGCTGGCCGTCCGCGGTGCGCCCGGTGCCGTCCCACTCCGGTTCGGCCTGCACCGTCGCGGCGACGACCTCGACCGGCCCGTCCGGGACCTCGACGGCTCCGGTGCTCCCGTCGACGACCAGTCCGACCGCGTCCAGCGCCAGCACTCCGCGCACGGCGACGACGGCGGGGATGCCGAGCGAGCGGGCGAGGATCGCGGTGTGGCTGGTCGGCCCGCCCTCCTCGGTGACCAGGGCGAGCACCATGGCCGGGTCCAGCCCGGCGGTGTCGGCGGGCGCCAGGTCCCGCGCCACCAGCACGCTCGGGCCGGACAGCTCGGGGACGCCGGGCGGGTCGATGCCCAGCAGCTCGGCGACGATCCGGTCCCGCACGTCGCGGACGTCCTGGGCGCGCTCGGCGAGGTAGCCGCCTGCCGCCTCCAGTCCGGCGGCGAAGACGTTGGCCGCCTCGAAGACGGCGCGCGGGGCGGGCAGAGCGCGGTCGCGCACGAGCTTGGCGGCCTGCTTGGCGAGCGCCGGGTCCATGGCCATCGCCGCGGTGGTCTCCAGTACCGCGCGGGAGTCGCCTTCAACGGTCGCGGCCTTGGCGTTGAGCCGGTCGGCGACGATCGCGGCGGCGGGAGCGATGCGGCCCGCCTCGGCCTCGGGGTCGGTGGGCGCGGGAACGGCCGATGGCTCACCGAGCGGGTCGGCGACGCGGACGACGGGGCCCGAGGCCCGGCCGGGGCTGACACCGACACCTGTGAGCTGCAACGCTGCCATGGTCTAGACCATATCGAACCTCGGACCAGCGTCAATACCGGGATCGCAGCGACTGATCACCGCAGCTGGTCACCCGTTCGAGTCACCGAGGGCGACCACCGTGCAGCTGAGCGTCATCGGCAGCCTAGGCTCCGGCGATATGAACGCCGAGACCCGATCCCGCCGCATCCGCATCATCGCCGGACTCGTCCTGCTGGCCATGGTGCTGTCCCCGCTGGCGTTCCTGCTCGCCTAGAACGGCTAGAACGGCACGCCGCAGCGCAGGACCACGTTCGCGTAGGGGCTGGCCTCACCGGTCCGCACCACCAGCTTGGCGCCCACGAGCAGCCACTTCAGCTCCTCGTGGGGAATGCGCCGCGCCTGCGGCAGGCGGTCGGCGAGCGCCGACGCGCAGGACGGATTGCTCCCGTCGATCTCGGTGGCGACCACGGCGGACTCCACCACGAGCTCGGCCAGCAGCCCGTCGAGCACCTGGAGGAACGTGGGCACGCCGAACGAGAAGGCCAGGTCGATCACCTGCGGCCCGGCCGGGATCGGCAGCCCGCAGTCGGCGACCACCACGCGGTCGGTGTGCCCGAGCCGGGCCAGGGCCGCGCTCAGCTCCCCGTGCAGGATTCCCCTGCGCCTCACCCGAGCACCTCGTCGGCACGCGGGTAGGAGGGCTGCGCCCCGTGCCGCGTCACCGACGTCGCCGCGACGCGGACCGCGAAGCGCGCGGCTTCGACCATGTCCTCACCCGCGGCGAGCCTCCCCGCGAGCGCTCCGGTGAACGCGTCACCGGCTCCGGTGGTGTCCACCGGGGTCACCCGCGGCGACGGAACCGTCTGGACCCCGTCGCGATCTGCCACCACAGCGCCCTTGGCGCCGATGGTCACCACGACCGAGCGCGGCCCGACGTCCAGCAGCCGGGCGGCCAGATCCTCTGGCGCACCATCGGATCCGAGCAGCCACGCGGCCTCGTGTTCGTTGACCACCAAGGGGTTCAGCGCCGCCAGCACCTCGGCGGACAGCTCAGCGGTCGGCGACAGGTTGAGCACCGGCCGGACGCCCAGCTCCACCGCTCTTGCGACCGCGTAGTCCACTGTGGACAGTGGGATTTCCAGTGACAGCACCATGACCGCGGCATCGGCAAGCACCGCACGGGCGGCGTCCACGTCGGACTCCGACACCGCGGAGTTCGCGCCGGGGGAAACGACGATCGAGTTCTCGCCGTCCGGGGTCACCATGATGTAGGCGTTGCCGGTCGGCCGATCGGGCCGCGCCACGTGGGAGACGTCGACGCCCGCTCCGCGCAACGAGTCCAGCAGCAGCGCCCCGTGCTCGTCCTCGCCGACCGCGCCGAGGAAGACGACGTCCGCGCCGAGCCTGCCCGCCGCGACCGCCTGGTTGGCGCCCTTGCCGCCGGGGGAGACGACCAGGTCCGAGCCCATGACGGTCTCGCCAGGACCCGGCCGCCGGTTCAGCGCGACCACCAGGTCGGCGTTCGCCGACCCGATGACCACGACCCGCCCAGAAGAGCTCACTTCTTGAACTCGGCCAGGTTCTCCTTGGTGACGACCTTGACCGGGACGTCGACCTTGGCGGTGACCGGCTCGCCCTTCGCCGCCTTCACGGCCTGCTCGACGGCGAGCTTGCCCAGCTCACGGGGCTGCTGGGCGATGGTGGCCGCCATGGTGCCCGCCTGGATCGCGGCCAGGCCGTCCTCGGTGGCGTCGAAGCCGACGACCTTCACGTCGCGACCGGCCAGCGCCTTGATCGCGCCGAGGGCCATCTCGTCGTTCTGCGCGAACAGGCCCTTCAGCGCGGCCTGCGTCGGCAGCAGGCTCGTGGTGACCTCCAGGCCCTTGCTGCGGTCGAAGTCCGCGGCCTGCTGCGCGGCGACCTTCACGCCCGCGCTCGCCTTGATGCCTTCGGTGAAGCCCTGGCCGCGGTCGCGCGCGGCGGAGGTGCCCGGGGTGCCCTGGAGCACCACCACGTCACCGGCGCCGCCGATCGCCTTGGCCAGCGCCTCGGCGGCCAGCTTGCCGCCCGCGACGTTGTCGGAGGCGATCTGCGAGGCGATCTTGGCGTTGTTCACCGCGCGGTCCACGGCGACCACCGGGATCTTCGCGTTCTCCGCCGCCTTGGCCGCCGGGGTGGCCTGGTCGGACTCGACGGCGTTGACGATGATCGCCTTCACGCCCTGGGTCGTGAACGTCTGCACCTGGTTGACCTGGGTGGCCGGGTCGTTCTGCGCGTCCTGGACGACGAGCTTCACGCCGAGGGCCTTGGCCGCTTCCTGGGCGCCGTCGCGCAGCTGCACGAAGAACGGGTTGTTCAGCGTGGAGACGGAGAGCGCGACGGTGATCTCGCCACCGGAGCCACCGGAGCCCGCGGCACCACCGCACGCGGCGGTCAGCGCGAGTGTGGCCACGGCGACGGCCGCGAACGCGGCCCGGCGGGTGAGCTTCATCTGGGTTGTCCCTTTCACCTGATCAACTAGTTGCGGAAACCCGCGACGTTGTCCTTGGTCACGACCTTGACCGGGACCTCGATCAACTGCCGGACCTTCTCCTTGCGGACGGTCTTCACCGCCTGCTCCACAGCCAGGCGCCCCAGTTCGCGCGGCTGCTGGGCGATCGTCGCCGCGAGGCTGCCGCCCTGCACGGCGGCCAGCGCGTCGGGCGTGCCGTCGAAGCCGACGATCATCACGTCCTTGCCCGCCCGCGCGCCGAGGGCCTTGGCCGCGCCGAGCGCCATCTCGTCGTTCTCCGCGAACACGCCCTTGAGCTTGGGCTGCGACTGCATCAGCGCGGTCATCACGTCCATGCCCTTGGCGCGGTCGAACTCGGCGCCCTTCTTGGTGACCACGCGGATGCTGCTGCGCAGGGCCATGCCCTGGGTGAAGCCCTCGTCGCGGTCGCGGCTGGCCGAGGTGCCGGAGATGCCCTGGAGGGTCACCACGTCACCGGGACCGACTGCCTTGGCCAGCGCCTCCGCGGCGAGCTGGCCGCCCTGCACGTTGTCCGAGGTCACCTCGGAGACGACCGGCCCGTCGATCGAGCGGTCCACCGCGACCAGCGGGATCATCGCGTTCCTCGCGGCGGTGGCGATCGGGGCGGACTGGTCGGTCTCCACCGCGTTGACCAGGATCGCCTGCACCTTCTGCGTGACGAAGGACTGCACGTCGTTGATCTGCTTGGTGGCGTCGTTCTGCGCGTCCTGCACGATCAGCTTGACGCCCATGTCCTTGGCCGCCTGCTCCGCGCCGTCCCTGAGCTGGACGAAGAACGGGTTGTTCAGCGTCGACACCGAGAACGCGATGGAGATGGCGGGCGCGCCGTCGTCGCCGGTCGAGCCTGAGTCGCACGCCGCGGTGAGCACCAGCGCGGAGGCTGCCAGGACCGCCGCTGCGACGCTCCGATGGCGACCGAAGTTCTTCATCGAAAGACTGACCCTTCCTGTGGAGATCACTTGTTCCGGCGGCGGAGCGTGTCGAACAGGACGGCGAGGGCGATCACCACTCCGATGACCACCTGCTGCCAGAAGGGCGTCACCTGGAGCTGGTTGAGCCCGTTGCGCAGCACCGCGAGCACCAGGGCACCGACGAAGGTGCCCGTGGCCCTGCCGACACCGCCGGACAGCGAAGCCCCGCCGATGACGACCGCGGCGATGGCGTCCAGTTCGTAGCCCACCGCTGCCTGCGGCCCCGCCGACGCCAGGCGACCGGCCAGCAACAGCCCGGCCACCGCGGCGAAGACTCCGGCGAGGCCGTAGACCACCAGGGTGGAACGGCGCACGTTGATCCCGGACAGCCGCGCGGCGTCGGCGTTGCCGCCGACCGCGTACATGGTGCGCCCCGCGTAGGTCCGGGTCAGGATGATTCCGGTCAAACCAAACACCAGGAGCATGACCAGCAGCGGAACCGGCAGGTAGTCGCCGATCGTGCTGCCGAGCGCGGTGATCTCGTCCGGGGTGGACTTCGGGGTGCCGTCGGAGACGACCAGGGTCAGACCGCGGGCCACGCTGAGCATCGCCAGGGTCGCGATGAAGGCGGGCAGCCTGCCGTAGCTGACCATGACGCCGTTGACCAGACCGGCGGCCAGCCCGGTCACCAGGCCCGCGACCAGCGCCAGCCAGCCGGGCAGGCCCGCCTCGGTGAACGACCACGCAGCGACCATCCCGGAGAGCGCGGCGACGCTGCCGACCGACAGGTCGATCCCGCCCGAAACGATCACGAAGGTCTGCCCGAACGCGAGCACCGCCACCACGGCGGCCTGCACGCCGACGTTGAGCAGGTTCTGCGCGGTGAGGAAGTTCGGCGCCATGACCGCCAGGGCCAGCACGAGCACGATCAGCCCGCCGAGCGCCCCGTTGTCGGACAGCAGCCTGCGCAGGTCGATGCGGTCGTCGTCCCGCTCGACCAGGGTCGTCGTCATGTCGCCTGCTCCCACGTCGTTTCCGCGATGCTCTCCTCGGCGGGCCGCGGGCGCCGGGTGTCGCGCTCCGCCTCCCGCCACGAGTCGGAGAAGCCCTCCGTGTGCGACCACCGGCTCGGCGTGACCGCACTGCCGGAGACCGCGAGGGCCATCACCGCGTCCTGGGTCGCCTCGGAAGCGGGCAGCTCACCGGCCACCCGGCCCGCCGACATGACCAGCACGCGATCGCTCATCCCGATCACCTCGGGCAGGTCGCTGGAGATCAGCACCACCGCGTGCCCGGCGTCGGTCAGCTCGTTGATCAGCTCGTAGATCTCCACCTTGGCGCCGACGTCGACCCCGCGCGTCGGCTCGTCCAGCACGAGCACCCGCACGTCGGCCAGCAGCCACTTGCCGATCACGACCTTCTGCTGGTTGCCGCCGGACAGTTCGCGCACCGGCTGGTCCTGTCCGGAGGACTTCACCCGGAGCCTGCCCGCCATCGCGGCGGTCCGCACCCGCTGCGCCTTCCGGTCGACGAAACCGCCCCTGGTCGCCGCGCGCATCGTGACCAGCCCGAGGTTCTCGCCGACGCTGGACGTGAGCACCAGGCCCTGGCCCTTGCGGTCCTCCGGCACCAGGCCGAGCCCGGCCCGCATCACCGCGCGCACGTCACCCGGCCTGGGGCGGCGGTCCGCGACCACGACCTCACCGGAGTCGTAACGGTCCACACCGAAGACCGCCCTGGCCACCTCGGTCCGCCCGGAGCCGACAAGTCCGGCGACTCCGAGCACCTCACCGGCCCTGACCTCGAAGGATACGTCCTCGAACGCGCCGCTCCTGGTCAGCCCGGAGACGCTGAGCAGGATCTCGCCCGGCTCCTGGGCCCGGCGCGGGTACTGCTCGGAGATCGTGCGGCCGACCATCACCCGGACCATCTCGTCCACGCTGGAGCCCGCGGGCAGCACGCCCACGCTCTCGCCGTCGCGGAGCACGGTGATCCGGTCGGCGATCCGCCGGATCTCTTCGAGGTGGTGGGTGATGAAGACCAGGCCGACGCCCTGTTCCCGCAGCTCGGCCATGATCTCCAGCAGCCGGTCGGTCTCGGTCTCGGTGAGCGCCGCGGTCGGCTCGTCGAGCACCAGCACCTTCGCGTCGGTGTCCAGCGCTCTGGCGATCTCCACCATCTGTTGCTGGGCGATGCCCAGCTCGCGCACCGGGGTGCCCGGATCGACCGGCAGGCCGACCCGCTCCAGCATCCCCCGGGCGCGGCGGCGGATGAGCGCGCGGTCGACGAAGCCGAAGCGCCGGGGCATCCGGCCGAGGAACAGGTTCTCCGCGACGGAGAGGTCAGGGACGAGCGTCAGCTCCTGGTGGATCACGGCGATGCCGAGCTTCGCGGCCTGCTGCGGCGAGCCGAGCCGGACCTCCCTGCCACCGACCACGATCCGGCCCGCGTCCGGGCTGTGCGCCCCCGCGAGCACCTTGACCAGCGTGGACTTGCCCGCGCCGTTCTCCCCGAGCAGCACGTGCACCTCGCCGGAGCGCAGGTCGAAGTCCACGTCGGAGAGGGCGAGCGCCCCGGTGAAGCGCTTGGTGATTCCTTCGGCTCGAAGGAGCTCGGTGCTCATCGCCTGGGGGCTCATCACAGCCTCTCCCCGCAGGACGCCCGGACGATGAGGCGCGCGTCGAGGTGCACTTCTCCCGGCTGCTCGCCGTTGATCAGCGCGAGCAGGCTGCGCACGGCGGCCCCGCCCATCTCCTCGGTGGGCTGGGCGACCACGGTGATCGCGGGCTCGAACAGCGGGAACCACGGCTGGTCGTCGTAGATCGCCAGGCCGACCTCGTCCGGGATGCGCCTGCCCAGCCTGCGCAGCTCCTCCAGCGCGCCGAGCCCCATCAGGTTGTCCATCGCGACCAGCACCGTAGGCGGTTCCGGCTGGCCGAGCAGCCACGACGCGGCGTTCGCGCCACTGCGGCGGCGGAAGTCCCCGTGCGTGACCAGGTCGGGTGACAGCGGATGACCGAGTGTCCGCAGTGCGTCGTTGAACGCGTGCAGCCGCTCGCGGCCGGTGCTGGTGTCCTCGGGGCCAGAGATCACCCCGATGCGGCGGTGGCCGAGCCCGACCAGGTGCGCCGCCAGCTCGCGCAGCGCCGCCGCGCCGTCGGCGTAGACGACCGGGGCGCCGCCGACGTCGATCCGCCGGTCGAGCAGCACCAGCGGCACGTTGCGCGCGCTGACCTCGCTGACCCAGCCGTCGTCGTCGGTCGCCGGGCACACCAGCAGGCCGTCCACCCTGCGGTCGAGCAGCGTGCGCACGTAGCGCTCCTGCTGCTCCACGTTCTCGTCGGCGTTGCCGAAGATCACCACGTAGCCGTGCTTGCGCGCCTCGTCCTCGACCGCGCGGGCGATCTCGGCGAAGAACGGGTTGAGCAGGTCGCTGATGACCAGGCCGAGGGTCTGCGTCGAGTGCACCCGCAGGGAGCGGGCCAGCACGTTCGGCCGGTACTCCAGCGCGTCGACGGCGGCGAGCACCCTGGCGCGGGTTTCCGGGGTGGGGGCGGAGTGGCCGTTGAGCACCCGGGAGACGGTGGCGGTGGAGACGCCCGCGCGACGCGCGACGTCCTTCATCGTGGCCACCGTTGGCGCTCCTCCCATTGTGATCACGGGCGTTTTCACCGTGACACAAGCCGTGCGTGTATTCGATTACACGACCCGGTTAATCGAATACACAAGAAGGATTCCGGACTGAATCGAAACAGATGACTTCTGTGTCGACCGAAAGGCCGACATTCAGCCCAGCGGATGACACCCACGCGACGGAACGAGATGACGCGGTCCGGCTCCGTAGCCGGACGCGTCATCCCCTCCGCGGGCTCACCCGATGAGCTGCGCCGTCGTCCGGTGCATCACCAGGCGCCCGGTGGCGGGCGGCACCCGCTTCAGCCACGAGTCCACGTGGGTCTTGGTCGCGATCCGCATCAGCCAGGGCAGCGGCCGGTCGATCCCGGGGTTCGCAATCTCGGTACAGGCGACGAACGCGCGGGCCATGGTCTCCTGCACCAGCCGCTCGGCGTGGTTGATGTCGCCCGCCAGGCGCAGGCAGTACTGGAACAGCTCCGGCCGCAGCGGCTCCAGGCGGTGCAGGAAGTCGCGCTTGGCGTTGCGCACCGTGTGGATCAGCTCCGGCTCCAGCACCACCGAGGCCACCGCGATGGCGCGCTCGGCGAACCGGGGCATCCGGGTGGTGGAGGTGGTCTCCAGCGCCTTGGCCGCCGCGGGCACCAGCTCGTCCAGCTCGTCGCGCTCCTGGAGGCCGATCCGCTGCTGCAACCGCCGCAGCGAGGCGGGCGCCCACCAGGTGAACTCGCCCTGGAGCTTCACCAGGGCCGGGACCAGCAGCATCCGCACGATGGTGGCGTCCAGCGCGAGCGCGAGGATCATGCCGATCCCGATGAAGCGCATCAGCGCCATGTCGGAGAACGAGAACGCGCCGGTGACCACGATCAGCAGCACGGCGGCCGCGCTGATCACCTTGCCGGTCTTGCCGAGGCCGATGCTCACGGCCTCCTCGGTGGTCGCGCCGCGTTCGCGGGCCTCGACCATCCGGGACATCAGGAAGACCTCGTAGTCGGTGGACAGGCCGAAGACCACGGCCGCCATCAGCACGACGACGCCCGCCTCCAGCGGCCCCGGCTCCACGCCGAGCAGATCGGCGCCGTGGCCGTCCTGGAACACCCAGACCAGCGCGCCGAAGGTCGCGGTCAGGCTCACCGCGCTCATTACAACGGCCTTGATCGGCATCATCACCGAGCCGAAGGCCAGGAACATCAGCACCATGGTCGCGCCGACCACCAGGCCGATCATCCACGGCAGCTGGGCGGCGGTGGCGGCGAGGCTGTCCACCACCTCCGCGGTGCGGCCACCCACCATGACCTCGGTGTTCTGCGGCTCGGAGAGGTTGCGCAGGTCCGCGACGGCGGTCTTGGCCTCGGAGCTGAGCGAGCCACCGGGCAGCTTCGCGCTGATCGTGGCGACGTCACCGGCGGCCTGGCCGGGCCGCACCTCGGTGACGCCGGGGACCTTGCCGACCTCGCCGATGAACTTCTGCACGGTCTCCGGCGTCGGCGCCTTGCCCTGGTAGCCGCGCAGCACGATCTGCGCGCCGTCCGCGCCGAGCTGCGGGAACTCCCGCATCAGCTGCTCGGCGGACTGGCGGGCGGAGTTCTCCTGGGGCAGCACCTTCTCGGTGACCGCGCCGAAGTTGACGCCGAGGAACGGGGCGCCGAGCACGAACAGCAGCGCCAGGATCGGCGCGGCGACGAAGACCGGGCGCTTCATCACCCAGTCGGCGAGCTTGCGCCAGCCCGGCCACTCGCGGTGCTGCACGGCGCCCTTGCCGCGCCGCCACGGCATGGACAGCGAGTCCACCCGGCGGCCGAGCACCGCGAACACCGCGGGCAGCAGGGTCAGCGAGAGCACGGCGGCGATGCCCACCGCGGCCATGCCGCCGTAGCCGACGGACTTGAGGAACGCCTGCGGGAAGAGCAGCAGACCGCCGAGCGCGATCACCAGCAGGGTGGAGGAGAAGGCGACGGTGCGGCCCGCCGTCGCGACGGTGCGCTGCACGGCGTCCTCGGTGGAACGACCGCCCGCCAGCTCCTCGCGGAACCGGCCGACCATGAACAGCCCGTAGTCGATCGCGAGCCCGAGCCCGAGCAGCGTGGCCACGTTCACCGCGAAGGTGTTCACGTCGCCGAAGACGGTGAGCAGCCGGAGCACACCGAGCGCGCCGAGGATGGTCAGGCCGCCGATGGCCACCGGCAGCGAGGCCGCGACCAGGCCGCCGAAGAACAGCACCAGCAGCACCAGCGTCACCGGCAGCGAGATCAGCTCGGCCCGCACCAGGTCGCTGTGCGAGGTCTCGTTGATCTCCTTGCCGAGCGCGTAGTAGCCGGTCACGGTGCTCTGCGCGCCGTCGACCGAGATCATCTCGCGGACCTCGTCGAACGCGGCCAGCTTCTCGTCCTCGTTGGCGCCCGCGAGGGTGAACACCGCGACGCCGCGACGCTTGTCCGGGGTGGCGAACTGCGGGTTCGGCAGCTGCCAGTAGGAGACGACCTTGGCGACCTTGTCCTTCGGCAGGGTGCTCAGCCTGCTGTTGATCCGCTGGCCCAGGTTCGGGTCGTCCACGGTCGAGCCCTGCGGCACGGTGTAGATCGCGACGAAGTCACCACCCGGCTTGCCGAGCGAGCTCTCCACCGCCTTGGTCGCCTGCACGGCCTCGCTGGTCGGGTCCTCGTAGCCGCCCTGGGAGAGCCGGTCGAAGACCCCGCTGCCCCACGCACCGCCCAGCAGCGCGATCAGCAGCACGGCCGCGACGACCAGCCAGCGTTGGCGGTGAACGATCGAACCCCAAGCAGCGAACACGAGCCCCTCCGGATGGCAGCAGTCCGGCAACCACAACCGTCCGGCCAGTCCGGCCTCTGAGCAGCAGATCAATCACTCTCAGTAGGAGATCCCGAACTTTTTACGCCAAACGGTGGAACGCGACAGAAGCTACTCGGGGGTATCCGCTAACGATAGCGTCACAGAAAGAAGTCTGATGTTGAAAGTAGCCTTTTCCAGGTGCAGGCAAACACGGTTGGGTGAAGCCTCTGTGGATCTTGCTTGTCAGGCCACAGGCTGGGGAGTCCTGGACGTTGCGGTGTCCTCCGGAAGGTCGTCGGACTCCTGGAGGCCGACTCGCTGCTGAAGCCTCCGAAGCGGCCCCGGCGCCCACCACGCCGCGTTGCCGAGCAGCCGCATGACGGCGGGGACCAGCAGCATCCGCACGACGGTCGCGTCCAGCACCAGCGCGAGGATCATGCCGACGCCGACGAACCGCATCATCGCCACGTCGGAGAAGGCGAACGCGCCGGTGACCACGATCAGCAGGACGGCGGCCGCGCTGATCACCCGCCCGGTCTTGGCGATGCCGGTGGCGACCGCTTCGGCATTGCTCGCGCCCTTCGCCCTCGCCTCGACCATCCGGGACATCAGGAAGACCTCGTAGTCGGTGGACAGGCCGAACACGACGGCCGCCATCAGCACCACGATCCCGGCCTCCAGCGGCCCGGGGGTCACCCCGATCAGGTCGGCGAGGTGGCCGTCCTGGAACACCCACACCAGCACGCCGAAGGTCGCCGACAGGCTCAGCGCGCTCATCACCACGGCCTTGACCGGCAGCAGCACCGAACCGAACGCGAGGAACATCAGCAGCAGCGTCGCGCCGATCACCACGACGGCCATCAGCGGCAGCTGCTCGATGATCGCGTCCAGCGAGTCGGTCACCTGCGCGGTGATCCCGCCGACCAGGAGGTCGGTATTCGGCGGCGGTGACACGGAGCGGATCGCGGTGACCGCGTCCTTGGCGGCGCTGCCCATCGAGTCGCCGGGCAGCTTCGCGCTCAGCGTGACGACGTCCTTGGCCGCCCCGGTCACCTGGACGGCGCTGACCCCGGGCACGTTGTCCACGGAGGCGGCGAAGCTCGCCACCGCACGCTGGTCGGGCGCGGAGCCGTCACGGCTCTTGATCACCAGCTGCGCGCCGTCGTTGGCCAGGCCGGGGAAGTTCGTGTTCAGCGTCTCGGTGGCCTGGCGGGTGGCGTTGGAGGCGGGCAGCACCTTCTCGGTGACCGCGCCGAAGCTCGCGCCGAGGAACGGCGCGCCGAGCAGCAGCAGAACGGCCACGATCGGCACCGCGACCAGGGCGGGGCGACGCATCACCCCGGTGGCCAGCCGGTGCCAGCCGCGACCCTCCTCCGCGGCGGCGCGCTTGTTCTTCCGCCACGGCAGGCCGAGCGCGTCCACCTTCTTGCCGAGCACGGCCAGCAGCGCGGGCAGCAGGGTCAGCGAGACCAGCGCCGCGATGCCCACCGCCGCCATGCCGCCGTACGCGACGGACTTGAGGAAGCCCTGCGGGAACAGCAGGAGCCCGGCCAGCGCGATGATCAGCAGCGTCGCCGAGAACGCGACGGTGCGGCCCGCGGTGGCCACGGTGCGGCGCACGGCGTCCGGGGTCGCGCGGCCCGCCGCGATCTCCTCGCGGAAGCGCCCGACCATGAACAGCCCATAGTCGATCGCGAGGCCGAGCCCGAGCAGCGAGGCGACGTTCACCGCGAACGTGCTGACCTCGGCGAAGGAGGAGATGACCCGGATGACGCCGAGCGAACCGAGGATCGCCAGGCCGCCGACGGCCACCGGCAGCGAGGCCGCGACCAGGCCGCCGAAGATCACCACGAGCAGGATCAGGGTGAGCGGGACGGAGACGAGCTCGGCCTTGATCAGGTCGGTCTGGGTGGTCTCGTTGATCGCTGCGGCCATCGGCACGAACCCGGAGATCTCCGCGCGCACGCCCTCGACCTGGAGCTTGTCCCGCAGCTCGGGGTACTGGCTGATCTTCTCGTTCTCGTCGCCGGAGCGGAGCGTGACCACGGCGATCCCGCGCTTCTTCTCCGCGTCGGCGAACTGCGGCGCCCTGGTGTCCCAGTAGGACAGCACGCGCTCCACCTTGTCGGTGGGCAGCGCGCGCAGCCGCTCGGTGATCTTGGTGGCGACCGCCGCGTCGTCCACGGTGCCGGTCGGCACGGTGTAGACGACCGCGAGGTCGCCGCCCTGGCGGCCGAGGGCCTCCTTGGCGGTGGCGCTCGCCCGCGCCGCCTCGCTGCCCGGGTCCTCGTAGCCGCCCTGCGAGAGCTGGCCGAAGACCCCGGCTCCCCAGGCCCCGCCGATGACCGTGAACAGCACGATCGCGATGGCCACCAGCCAGCGGCGGCGGTGGACGACGGAACCCCACGAGACGAACACGATCGAGCCCTCCAGGAAACTGGTGGTCCAGCGAGCGCTGCGGCTACCGTGCGAGAGCCGGCGCAGTCAGTAAACGGTGTTCACCCACCAGTTCGTCACCGTACGCGACGGTGAACACCGTTTACAACCCGATGGAGTGAGGTATGACCGAGAGCACTCGGCGCGAAAAGCTTCGGGCGGACACCGAACGGGAGATCCTGGCCTGCGCCCGTCGCCTGCTCGTGGAGGACGGCAGCCACGCCGTCACCCTGCGCGCCATCGCCCGCGAACTCGGCATCACCGCGCCCGCGCTGTACCGCTACTACGACTCGCGGGCCGACCTGCTGCGGCACGTCTGCGACGACATCTCCGCCGACCTCGCCGCGACGCTCAACCCACAGCTCAGCGCGATCCCCATCTCCCAGCCGACCGAGCGGGTGTTCGCGGTGTGCCGAGGCTTCCGGCAGTGGGCGCTGGCCCATCCCCGGGAGTTCACCCTCGTCTTCGCCACCAGCCCCGAGGAGACCGGAACCCCCGCCAACCGCCCCGCCCAGGACCACTTCGGCCGGGTGTTCCTGGAGGTGGCGGGCCCGCTGCTGAGCGAGCACAAGATCTACCCGTCTGGGTCGCTGGATGTGCCGGAGCGGCTGCGCGGCGAGCTGACTGCCTACCGCGACGACCTCGCCGCCAGCCTGGCCGCGGCCGGTCACCAGGTGGCGGGGGAGAAGCTCCAGCTCGGCACGATCTACCTGATCCTGCAGTGGTGGGCGCGGATGTACGGCCACGTGGCACTGGAGGTCTTCGGCCGCTTCCCGTTCGCGGTCAACGACGCCGAACCGCTCTTCGAGTCCATGCTCACCGAACTCGCCTCGGTCGTCGGCTTCTCTAGCTGAACGGAACGGCGTTCGGCTTGCAGGTGGTGCCGGGCTTGGGCAGCGCGCCCGTCGTGAGGTAGTCGGAGGTGGCGGCGATCGCGCACGTGGACTGCTGCGCGGTGATGTGCCCCCAGCCCTCCGAGATCAGCAGGCGGCTGTTCAGGGTCCGGCTCAGCTCGACGGCCCCGGCGAGCGGCGTCGCGGGGTCGAAGCGGTTGTTGATGATCAGCGCGGGCTTCTCGGTCTTCGCCGTCCACGGGCCGGTGTAGCGCTCCTTCGGCTTCGCCTGCCACGACGCGCACTGGCTGGTCTCGTAGGCGCGCAGCGTCGCGAAGTGAGGTGCGATCCGCTCCCGGCGCTCGGCCGCCGCCCACCACGCCAACGCGAACTTCGACGTGTCATCGTCGTTGCAGGTGAAGGCGCTGTAGGCGGGAGTCAGCTCGTTGTACGGGTTGTCCGGCTCGTATTCGTCCAAATAGGACACGACCTGAGCGAGGTCGGCACCGGCCTCGCCAGCGAGCGCACGATGCGTCAGGTCGAGCATGTAGTCGATCGTGGACCACGCGTTCGTTTGGTACAGCCGACCACCGACGTAGACGACGAGCTTGGAGTACGTCAGCGAGACCTTCTTGCCCTCCGGCGTGGTCAACGCCAGCGGCTTCGCCCGCAGCTTGGCGAGCAGCTCGTCGTAGGCGCGCGGCCCGTGCTTGGCGAACTGGCAAGCCTTGCCCTGCGCGCACAACCGCAGGAACTCGCGCATGGTGTCGCGGGTCGAGGTGTCCGAACCGATCCGCTCGGACGGCACGGAACCGATCGGCCCCTTGGTGGTGCTCGCCGGGTTCAGGACGCTGTCCAGCACGAACGAGCCGACGCGCGCGGGGAACAGGTTCGCGTAGACGGTGCCGAGCGCGACGCCGTAGGACTGGCCGAGGAAGTTCAGCCGCAGCTCGCCGAGCGCCGCGCGCACCAGGTCGAGATCCCTTGCCACGACAGCGGTCGAGAGGTGATCGAGCAGCTTTCCGGTGTGCTCGCGGCACTCCGCGGCGAACTCGGCGTCCTTGGCGGCGCGCTTCATCACCTCGGACGGGCTCACCGGAATGGTGGGCACTCCGGCGCCGAACGCGGCCGCCGCCTCCGGAGTCGCGAAGCACTTCACGGCGGGGACCGCCTTGCCGACACCGCGTTGGTCGAGCGCGATCACGTCGTACCGGTCCCATACCCGGTCGTCCCACGGCGCCGCCAGCTGCTTGGCCTTGATCAGTTCGAGGTACTGGATGGTGGAGAAGCCCGGACCGCCGCGGTTGACCACCAACGAGCCCAGCCGCTCCGCGGGCTTGCGCGCGGGTGCCTTGACGAGCGCGAGCGCGACGCGTGGACCGTTGGGATCGGCGTGGTCCATGGGCACCTCAAGCGACGCGCACTTGAGATCGGCGTTGCCCGCACAGTCCTTCCAGGACAACGAGTTCGCCTGCGCGGGCGCGACCCCGGACAACAACGCCGAAACCGCCAGGCCCACCACCGCGAACGCGCGGTACCGCCCCCCGATCATGCTCCCGACCGTACCGAACCAATGCGGCATTGGTTACGTCTCGCGTAACCAATGCCGCATTGGTTCCGTAAAGAACGCAGGGTTACAGCACGACGTTCACCAGGCGGCCGGGGACCACGATCACCTTGCGGGGCTCGCCGCCCGCCAGCGCGGCGACGATCTTCTCCTCGGCCAGCGCGGCCGCCTTGACCTGGTCCACCCCGGCGTCGGCCGGGACGACCACGCGCGAGCGGACCTTGCCGTTGACCTGGATCGGGTACTCGACGGAGTCCTCGACCAGGTACCGCTCCTCGGCGACCGGGAACGGCCCGTGCGCCAGGGACTCCTTGACCCCCAGGCGGTTCCACAGCTCCTCGGCGACGTGCGGGCACAGCGGCGCCAGCATCAGCACCATCGCCTCGGCCACCTGGCGCGGCGTGCCCGCCTCGGCGGAGTAGCGCTTGGTGACGTGGTTGTTCAGCTCGATCAGCTTCGCCGCGGCGGTGTTGTTGCGCATGTTCTGGTAGTCCTCGCGGACCCCGGCGATCGCCTTGTGCAGCGCGCGCAGCGTCTCCTCGTCCGGCGCCGCGTCGGTGACGCGCAGCGCGCCCGACTCCTCGTCGACCAGGTTGCGCCACAGCCGCTGCAGGAACCGTTGCGCGCCAACGACGTCCTTCGTCGCCCACGGGCGCGACAGCTCCAGCGGACCCATCGACATCTCGTACAGCCGGAAGGTGTCGGCGCCGTAGTTGTCGCACATCTCGTCCGGCGTGACGACGTTCTTCAGGCTCTTGCCCATCTTGCCGTACTCGCGGTTGACCTCCTGGTCTCCCAGGAAGTACTTGCCGTCGCGCTCGACAACGTCCTCGGCGGGCACGTACGAGCCGCGCGCGTCGGTGTAGGCGTAGGCCTGGATGTAGCCCTGGTTGAACAGCTTCCGGTAGGGCTCCTCGGCCGTGACGTGCCCCAGGTCGAACAGCACCTTCTGCCAGAACCGCGAGTACAGCAGGTGCAGCACCGCGTGCTCGACGCCGCCGATGTACAGGTCGACGCCACCGGGGTCGCCCGCGCCGTGCCTGGCCTCGTCCTTGCCGACCCAGTACTGCTCGGCACCCGGGTCGCACAGCGTTTCCGCGTTGTACGGGTCGATGTAGCGCAGCTGGTACCAGCACGAACCGGCCCAGTTGGGCATCGTGTTGATGTCGCGGCGGTAGGTCTGCTTGCCCTCACCCAGGTCCAGTTCGACCTCGGCCCACTCGGTCGCGCGGCCCAGCGGCGCGAACGGCTCGCTCTGCGCGTCCTCGGGATCGAAGGTCTTCGGCGAGTAGTCGTCGACCTCGGGCAGCTCGATCGGCAGCATGCTCTCCGGCAGCGCGCGCGGAACCCCGTCCGCGCCGTAGACGATCGGGAACGGCTCGCCCCAGTAGCGCTGCCGCGAGAACAGCCAGTCGCGCAGCTTGTACTGGACGGTGCCCTCGCCGACCCCGCGCTCCTCCAGCCACGCGATCATCCGCGACTTGGCCTCGTCGACCTCCATGCCGTCCAGGAAGCCGGAGTTGATCGCGGGTCCGTCTCCGGTGAACGCCTTGCCCTCGAAGCCCTCGGTGGGCTGGACGGTGCGGATGATGGGCAGCCCGAACGCCTCGGCGAAGTCCCAGTCGCGGGTGTCCTGACCGGGCACCGCCATGATCGCGCCGGTGCCGTAGCCGCTCAGCACGTAGTCGGCCACGAAGACCGGGACCTTGGCCCCGTTGGCCGGGTTCTCCGCGTAGGCGCCGACGAAGACACCGGTCTTGTCCTTGTTCTCCTGCCGCTCCAGCTCGGACTTCATCGAGGCGGCGCGGCGGTAGGCGGCGATCGCCTCGGCCGGGGTCGCGGCCCCTCCGGTCCACCGGCTGTCCACATCGGACGGCCACGCGTCCGGCAGCAGCGAGTCCACCAGCGGGTGCTCGGGCGCCAGCACCATGTAGGTCGCGCCGAACAGGGTGTCCGGGCGGGTGGTGAAGACCTCGATCGCGTGCTCGCCCGCGGTGAAGCTGACCCGCGCGCCCTGGGAGCGGCCGATCCAGTTGCGCTGCATGGCCTTGACCTTGTCCGGCCAGTCCAGCCGGTCCAGGTCGTCCACCAGGCGGTCGGAGTAGGCGGTGATCCGCATCATCCACTGGCGCAGGTTGCGGCGGAACACCGGGAAGTTGCCGCGCTCGCTGCGGCCGTCCGCGGTGACCTCCTCGTTGGCCAGCACCGTTCCCAGGCCGGGGCACCAGTTCACCGGCGCCTCGGACAGGTAGGCCAGCCGGAAGGAGTTCAGCTCGCGCTGCCGGTCCGACGCGCTCAGCTCGGCCCACGCTCGGCCGTCCGCGGTGGCGCGCTCACCCGCGGCGAACTCCGCCTCCAGCTCGGCGATCGGCCGGGCCCGGTTCACCCGGGTGTCGAACCAGGAGTTGTAGATCTGCAGGAAGATCCACTGGGTCCACCTGTAGTAGCCGGGGTCGATCGTGGAGATCCGCCGCCGGTCGTCGTGGCCCAGGCCCAGCCTGCGGATCTGCCGCAGGTAGGTCTCGATGTTGGCCTCGGTGGTCTTGCGCGGGTGCTGCCCGGTCTGCACCGCGTACTGCTCCGCGGGCAGGCCGAACGCGTCGAAGCCCATG
This sequence comes from Allokutzneria sp. A3M-2-11 16, assembly GCF_024213555.1. Classification (GTDB taxonomy): domain Bacteria; phylum Actinomycetota; class Actinomycetes; order Mycobacteriales; family Pseudonocardiaceae; genus Allokutzneria. The sequence continues at coordinate 1,882,312 of NZ_JANAVO010000001.1, forward strand.
GTGTGCAGGACGTTGCGGCCGTTCATCCGGTGGAAGCGGGCGAACACGTCGGTGCCGATGAAGCCCAGCGGGTGGCCGACGTGCAGCCCGGCCCCGGAGGGGTAGGGGAACATGTCCTGGACGAACAGCTTCTCGCGGCCCGCCGCGGCGTCCGGGTCGGCCAGGGAACCGGAGGGGTTCGGCGCGTGGAAGGTCCCGTTGTCCTCCCAGTGGTCCTGCCAGCGCCGCTCGATCCGGCCAGCCAGCGCCGCGGTGTACCGCTGCGCCGGTACCGCGTCCTGGGTGCCGCTCTCGGCGGCTGCCTCGGTGCTCATCGTCGTTCCCTTTCCTTCCCGGGTGCGGGCGTCCCCGCGCGAACACTTTCTGGCCCTAGCAACAACAAACCCCCCAGCCCAGGGAGGGCATGAGGGGTTGCCGCGCGAACCGTTCCGACGGTCAGCGCGGCTGGCTAAGGAGCAGAAAACCAGTGCTCACGCATACAGAGTACTCCCGGCCTCAACCCCCTTACCGCCCGGGCTGCCGCGCCGGTCAGCGGCTCCGCCGCTCCGGAGGGAGGATGTCGTGCACGTTCAGCTTGACCACGACCTCGTCGGTCACCGACACCTCAGCGGTGGCGGCGCCATCGGCGAAGGCCACCTGCCGGTAGCCACCGCCGTCCAACTCGTAGCAGAAGATCGTCGGAGTCCGTGCCGCAGAGAATTCGACCCGCCAGTAGCGGGGGATGCCGGCAGCGGCGTACGCGGTCGGTTTCTCCAGTCGATCGGTCCTGACCGTCGACGGTGACACCACTTCCACGGCGAGCAGGATCTCCTCGGCAGGCGTCACCACGGAGTCGGTCAATCCGCAGACCGCGACATCGGGAATGTAGCCACGGTCACCGACGCGGACGTTGATGCCGGTGACCGCGACGAGCCCGAGCCACTTGACCGCGTTCTGCAGAACGACCCTCAGCTCGTCCGCGACGTAGTTGTGCAGCATGGCCGGAGCTGGGCTCATGACGTAGTGCCCGTCGACAAGCTCAACGCGGTAACCCTCCACCGGCTCGAGGTTCAGCCAGTCGTCCAGGGTGTAGGGACCCAACTCCACGGCGCTGGACATCTCATTCACCGCCTCTCGCTGGTCTTCTTCGTCCACGTCAATTCTCCCGTTTGCCAAAATGGGAAGTCAAACACTCTCTAGGTAGCGCTCGGAACAAATCCGGATGCGACGAGTTTTGCCTCGTCAACGGGCTTCCCGTCGATCCGGATCGCGTCCACGTACACACCTCGACCCTGCATTTCCGCGTTGTTCTTTTGCCACCACCGCAAATGCACGGCGGTTGCGGGCAGGGTGGTCGACGCCCGCGCCCACGAGCGTCCCAGGAATCCCGAAACGGTGCCCGACGAGGACCACGCACCATCTCCGTCGCGCAAGGAGAACGGCAGCGGTTGCCAGGAAACGCCGTCCGCGGACGTCTCCAACGTGAACGTGTCCCCGGGCTCGGTGTCGACCCACAGGCCGAACTCCACAGCCGAGGAGCCCTTGACGGCTGCCGTCAAGGTGGAGGTCGGCGAGGCGGCGAACCACGAGGTGGGCCCGGAGAGCGGCCGGACCGGCACGGATCGAGCCACGGCGTCCGCGACGGCCTGACGACGGGGGTTCACGGACGGGCCGGAGGACGTGGGGTGCACGCGATTGGTCATCAAGATCAGGATCGAGCGCGTATCCGGATCGATGACCAGCGAGGTTCCCGTGAAACCGGTGTGCCCCACGGTGGACGGCGCCGCCATCGCGCCCATGAACGAGTGCTTGTAGATGTCGAGCCCGAGCCCTCGGTCAGCACCCGCGAACGCGGCGTTCCAGTTCGTGGTCATCGCGCGCACGCTCTCCTCGGAGAGAACGCGCGCGGAGCCGTAGCGCCCGCCGTTGAGCAGCATCTGCGCGAACACGGCGAGATCGGCGGCGGTGCTGAAAACGCCCGCGTGACCGGCAGTTCCGCCGAGGTACCAGGACGTCGAGTCGTGCACGACGCCCCAGATCAACCCGCGCGCCGCCGTCACCTGGGTCGGCGCGATACGGCCGCGCAAGGACGATGGCGGGGTGAACATGGTGTCGCGCAGGCGAAGCGGCTCGGTGATCCCCTCCGACACGAGTTCCGGCAGCGCGCGGCCGGACACCCGCTCCAGCACCTTGCCGACGATGATCAGGCTCAGGTCGGAGTACTCGTAACGGGTCCCGGGCGTCGCGCGCAGACCGACGCGGTAGATCGCCGCGAGCCGCTCCGGGATCGTCGGGTACGAGCCGACCGCGAGCCCGGCGGGCAGGCCGGAGGTGTGCGTCAGCACGTGCCGCAGCGTCACGGTCTCCTTGCCGTTGACGGCGAACTCCGGCAGGTAGCGGGCGACCGGCGCGTCCAGGTCGACGCGACCGCGCTCGGCGAACTGGAGCGCGACGACGCTGGTGAACAGCTTCGAGATCGACGCGACGTCGAAGATCGTGTCCGGCCGCATCGGAAGCCGCGAAGCCGGTGGCAGCTCACCGTTCTCGTTGTGCCGCAACGCGTCCCCGAACGCCGAGTGCTCGAAGACCACTCCGTTCCGCGCGCCGAGCACAACCGCGCCGGGATAGGGCCCGCCCTGCGCGATCGGAGCGAGCGGCGGCACGGCGGCGGTGCCCCTGCGCAGGACCTGGTTCGCGCTGCCCCAAGGCGAACGCGGCCTTGGCAGCACCAGTTCGCCGAGCACGGGAAGGTGATCGGAGACGGGACTGACCAGCACGTCCATCGACCGGAACCGCGCGGAGGACGCGGTGATGTAGTCAATGCGCTTCTCCGGCGGATCGACGGGATACGTGAGCCCGCCGGAGCGACCGTGCACCGCGAGCCACCCGTCGCTCAGCTCTGTCCACAGTGGACTGAGCTCCGGCGCGTCCGGGCCCGCGTTGAAGTCACCGACGAGAATCCTCGGCGCGCCACGGTCCTGGCCGAGCACCTTCAGCGTGTCCGCGACCTGCATCCGGCGCACGGCGGGATCGCCGCGGTAGTCCAGGTGGGTCGTGTAGACGTGCGTCCGCACGCCGCGGACGTCGAGCACGATCTCCGGGAAGCCCGGCATCAGCTCGGGAACCGGATTGCCGCTCTGCGTGGACAGCCGCGTGATCTTGTGGTTCTCCGCCGACAGGATCGGGAAGCGGCTCAGCAGCATGACACCGAACTGCCTGCGCGGCTTGCCCGGCTCCAAGGGGTCGAGGTCGTAGATCGGCGCGAAGAACTTGTGCATCCCCAGCTCGGACGCGAGCGACGAAGCCTGGTCGGCCCAGTTGCTCCGCGCCGACCAGTGCACGTCGACCTCCTGCAGGCCGACGACATCGGCCTTGGTGGCGCGGATGGTCTGCGCGACCCGGGTGAGGTCGAGCCGGTTGTCCACGCCGATGCCGGTGTGGATGTTGAACGACAGCACGCGCAACGCAGCCGGGGAGGCGACTGCGGGCGTTCCCGTGAGCAGCAGCGCCGCGATGACAAGGAGAACGAGGCGCCGCATCAGATCCTCCAGGTCAACCCGTGGCCGAACGGGAAGTGGCCGGGCACGGTCACGGGGAGCTTGCCGCTCGGGCTGACCTCGCCGTAGATGACGCGCACCGCCGACTCCAGCGCCGGACGCGCGTACGAGTACGTCGCCACGTACGTCCCCAACAGCGAAGCGGCTTCATAGGGTTCGCGGACGCCGATCACCACGACGCGCTTCCCGGTGCCCTGCAAGGCCTTGACCAGCCGTTGCTGTTCGGCGGACGCGTTGTTGGTGATCACCACGTTGAGCTCGGTCGCCGCCGCGACAGCAGCTTCGATCTGCGCCTGAGTGGGCTTCGCCCCGGTCGGCAGCACGGTCGTGGCCGCGCCTCTGCCCGCCAAAGACCGCGCGAGCTTGGCCGGAGCGGGCTCCGCCGTCGTGCCCCATCCGGTGACCAGGACCTTCCCGGGCTTGTCTGGCAAGGGCAGCACGGAGTTGCGCAGCACCGTCGTGCCGCGGTCGGCGACCTCCTGCGCGACGCGGAGGCTCGCGGGCACCCCGACCACCGGGTTCGGGTCGACGAAGCGGTTCGCGTACAGACCGCGCTTGCGCTTGAGGTCCAGGATGCGGCGCACGGACTCGTCGATCCGCGCCTCCGTCAGCTCCCCGTCGCGCACCGCCTTGAGCACGGCGTTGTAGGCGAGGTCGATGTTCGGCGGCTTGAGCAGCTGGTCGACGCCCGCCTTCAGCGCGAGCACCGGAACCCGGGCGTCGCCGTACTTCTGCCGCACGCCTGCCATGCCCAGGGAGTCGGTGACCACCACGCCCTGGAAACCGAGCTTCTCGCGGAGCAGGCCGGTGATGATCGGCTTGGACAGCGTCGCCGGATCACGGGAGGGATCGAGCGCGGGCACCACCAGGTGACCGGTCATGATCGAGTCGATCCCGCTGTCGATGGCCGCGCGGAACGGGGGAGCGTCCAGCCGTTCCCACTGCTCCCGGCTGTGGTTGATCACCGGGATGCCGGTGTGGCTGTCCACGTTGGTGTCGCCGTGCCCGGGGAAGTGCTTGGCGGTCGCGACCACGCCGCCCTGCTGGTAGCCCTCGACCTGGGCGGCGGTCAGCCGCGCGGCGAGCGTCGGGTCCTCGGCGAAGGACCGCGCGCCGATCACCGGGTTGAGCGGGTTGACGTTGACGTCGGCGTCCGGGGCGTAGTTCTGGTTGATGCCCATCGCCCGCAGCTCGCGCCCGGCGATCAGCCCGGCGTCGCGGGCGAGCACAGGGGAGCGGGAGGCGCCGAGCGCCATGCTGCCGGGGAACTGCGTCGCGGGTTCGCCGACGCGGTAGACCACGCCGTGCTCCTGGTCGGTGCTGATCAGCAACGGCAGCCGGGACGCGGCCTGGAGCCCGTTGGACAGCCCGGCGGTCTGCGCGGGGTTGGCGGTGTTGCCCGCCCACGAGAAGTAGATGACGCCGCCGAGGTGGTACTTCTCGATCAGCTGCTTGGCGTTGTCGACGCCGAGTTCCTTGCGGTTCGCGGCCACGTGCGCCGGATCGGTCGTGTCGGCCGTCGCGCCGTAGGCGTAGGTGACGAAGAGCTGGCCGACCTTCTCTTCGAGGCTCATCCGCGGCGCCCCGGCCGCCGGCGCCGGGCTGGCGACGGCGGCCGAGAGCGCGGCGACGAGGCCGATCAGGTGAAGTCTTTTCGCCATGGAGACTCTCCCGGTGAGTTGCTGACAACTCCGGGAGTGGACGCTACGGCCAGCGCAGCGCGAGCGCGATCACCTGAGTGGCCTCCTCCCGCGTGAAGTTGTCGTCCCCCACCAGCACCAACGACCGTTCACCCGTGGCCAGCGGCGGACCCCAGGTGAGGCCCTCGATGTTGAACACCGCCTTCAGCGGCAGCTCGGCCAGGTCCAGCAGGAGTCGTTTGCTCACCGGCCTGACCTGCGCTTTCGCCAGGGAGTCCACGTTCTTCACGTCGGTCGCGCCGAGCGTGGAGATCTCGTACACCCGCGCCTTGTAGCCCGGCCCCGGCACGTAGGTCCGCTCCAGCACCAGGTAGCGGCTGGGGTCAACGGGGTCAGCCAGGATCGACGCGATACCGGTGTCCGCGTGCCACGGGCTGCTCGGATCGGACTCCGCGTACAGCGGCTCCTGCTTGTAGGCGAACTGCGCGAGCACCCCACCGCCGCGCGAGTGCAGGGTGATCCGGGACAGCGCGCCCGCCTTCGTCGTCGGCACCGGGCCGTCCTCCAGCAGCGGCCCCTCCATCGCGCTGGTCAGCACCGCGCCGCGGCGGCTGAACGTGATCGCTTCGAGCACCAGGTTCTGCTGCGGTCCGCGCTCCGGCTTGACCTGGTAGTTCGACGGAAGCGGCAGTTCGCCCGCGTGCGCCCCGCTCCGCTCCGCACGCTGGATGGCCGGCTGGATCGTCGGGTTGGCGCGGTTGCCCTCCTGGCTGAGCCAGTACTGCCCGGTCCACGGGTCGACCCGGATCTCCTCGGGATCGATCGCGTTCAGCGGGTAGGTCGAGCCGTCCGGGCGCCGCAGCGGCTGGGTACCGGTGAAGCGCACCGAGCGCAGCGCGGTCCGGTCCATCTCGATCCGCGCCCGGTAGAACCGCGCGGGCTGCAGGTAGGACCGATCATCGCTGATCAGCACGTACTCGCCGGACCTGGGGTCGTAGTCGACGCCGGAGAGCCCGCCGACCGAGGTGCCCTGGAAGTCGAGCTTGAACGGGACGATCTGCTCGCCGAGGAACCGCACACCGGGCGCGGCCGTGGCGACCGCGGGGGTGAGCAGCGAGGCCAGCAACGCGAACGCGGCGGCCAGTGATCGAGTTCTCATGATCTCGACCGAACTGACCGCCGCGTCGCGGCGCAGTTACCCGGTTCAGCGAACTGCCAGGGCAATCACCTGAGTCACCTGGTTCTTCGCGAAGTTGTCGTCGCTGACCAGCACGAGCGTCCGCTCACCGGTCGGCAGCCGCGGACCCCAGCTCATCCCCTCGACGTTGTCCACGGCGGACAGCTTCAGCGAGGCGAGATCGACCAGCAGCTTCTTGCGCACCGGCTTGACCTGCTTGTCGCCCTTCAGCGAGCCGACCTGCTTCACGTCGGTGGCGCCGGAGGTGTCCACCTCGTAGATGCGGATGCTGTTCGCCGGTGCGGCGCCGGTGGAGAACGAGCGCTCCATGACCAGGAACTTCGTCGGGTCGTACTGGTTCACGGCGAGGATCGCGTCGACGCCGTTGACGAAGAAGCCGCCCGCCGGGTTCGGCGCGGCGTGCACCTTGTCCAGCGGGTAGGCGTACTGCGACAGCACCCGCCCGGCGAACCGGTCCTGGACGGTGATCCTGCTCAGCGCGCCGTCGGTCAGCGTCGCCTCCGGGCCGTCCTGGAACAGCGGCCCCTCCATCGAGCTGACCACCAGCGCACCACCCGCGGCGAAGGTCAGGCCCTCCAGCACGGCGTTGCGGCGCGGGCCCACCTCCTGCGCGGACATCTTCAGGTTCGGGGCCAGCGGCAGCGCCCGGGCGAACCGGCCGTCCTTGTGCGCGGCGAGCACGGTCGGGTCGACGAGCACCGGCTTCTCGCCGGTGATGCGATCTCCCTCACTGGTCCACAGGTAGTTCCCGGTCCACGGGTCGATCCGGATGTCCTCGGGGTCGGTCGCCCCGGCGGGGTCCTTGCCGTAGGCCGGGTAGGTCGAACCGTCCGGGCGGAGGAACGGCTTGGTCCCGGTCAGCTCGAACCCGCGCAGCCCGTCCTTGGTGATGTCGATCTTGGCGGTGTAGAACCGCGCGGGCTGCCGGTCGGACCTGTCGTCGCAGATCAGGACGTACGAGCCGGTCTTCGGGTCGTAGTCGATGCCGGAGAGCCCGCCCACCGTGGTGCCCTGGTAGTCCTGGGCGAACGGGACGATGTGCTCACCGAGCAGCCGCACCCCGGCGGGGCGGGCGGTGGCCGGTGCCGCCGAGGCGACCAGGAGCGCGGTGACAGCCACCGGGAGAAGACGTCGCAGCATGACGCGTAGCACACCCCATTCGGATGACGGCAAGGTTGCTGAGCGGTGGAGCGTAGAGGACACCTACTCTCGTGGCGTGACGAACGCTGCTGGGATCGACGCACCCGCCCCCTTCATCGTGCAGACCGCGCTGGGCGCGGTGCTCGTCGTGGCGGGGCTGGCCGTCGCGGTGATCGGCGCGCTCGGGCTGCTCGGCAGGCTGCCGCGCAACCGCTTCGCCGGGGTCCGCACCGAGGCGAGCATGCGGGACGACGACACGTTCCGCGCCGCGAACCGGGTCGCCGGGCTGCCCTTCCTCGCCGCCGGTGTCGTCGCGGCCGCCGCCGGTGGGATCGCGATGATCACCCCGGACGCGCTGGCCACGGTGATCATCATGGTGATCGGCGTCGTCGGGCTGTTCGGGATGATGATGGCCGGTGGCGCCATCGGCACCCAGGCAGCGGCCTCGGTGCCGGAGAAGCCCGCGGGCGGTTGCGGCGGGTGCTGCGGCGGCGGCTGCGCTAAGGCGCTGCTGGGCGGCTGAGCAGCCGGTACGCCTCGTCGGCGAGACCGCGGACGACCTCGCCGAGCTCCACTCCGGCCTGCCAGCGCGGCGGGATCACCCCGACGCCGTCGCGGGCGCCGAGCAGGTTCCCGCAGATCGCCCCGGTGGAGTCCGAGTCGCCGGAGTGGTTGACCGACAGCAGCAGCGCGTCCTCGAAGTCCTCGCCGACGAGCGCGCAGCACACCGAGATCGCCAGCGCCTCCTCACCGACCCAGCCACCGCCGAGGGACTCCAGCGCCTCCGGCGTCGGCCTGCCCCGCGCCGCGAGCTCGCGGGCCCTGGTCAGCGCGTTCAGCGTCTCCTCGTGCCTGGGGTGCTTGCGCAGCTCCGCCGTGGCGCTGCCGAGCGCGGTCTCCAGGTCCGCCCCGCGCAGCAGCAGGCTCGTCATGGCGGAGAGCACGCCCGCGGACAGGTAGCCGGAAGGATGTCCGTGGGTGAGCGCGGCGATCGCGGCCCCCAACCAGAACGAGTCGCTGACGTAGGAGCTGAAGATCCCGGCGGGCGCCGCGCGCATGACCCCGCCGCAGCCCTTGGAGTCGTTGATCGGGTCCGTGGTGGTCCCGACCTTGCCGTAGGCGCTGGCGCGGAGCGCGGTCAGGCAGGTGTTGCCGGGCGCCCGTTGGCTGTGCAGGGCCTCCACCCGCACCAGGCCGCCCTGCGGCGTCGCCTCGACGTCCTTGATGGACCTGCCGGCTTCCTCCCACGGAATGCCCTGGGTGTGCAGCCACCGCAGATAGGCGCGCAGCACGGCCGGGACCGGGTTGGTCGCGCGGTCCGAGAGCAGCAGCCCTTCCAGCGTGAACAGCGTCATCTGGGTGTCGTCGGTGATCGCGCCGCCGTCGATGCCGTAGCAGGCGTCGAAGTCCCGCGAGCCCTGGTCGCCGTAGCGGGCGCGGATGTCGCGCAACGACATGAACTCCACCGGCGCGCCGAGCGCGTCGCCGACGGCCCCGCCGAGCAGGCAGCCCAGCAGCCGGTCCTTGGTCAGTTGCACTTGACGTCCTCCGGATAGGTGGCCAGCAGCGACAACGGCATGCCCTGTCGACGCAGCACCCGGCCCCACAGATCCGCCCCGGGCGGATTGAGCACGTCATCGGGGAGCGCGGGCACCACGAACCAGTCGTCCCGCTCGATCTCCTCCTCCAGCTGGCCGGAGCTCCAGCCGGAGTACCCGGCGAACACCCGCAGGCCGCGCACCCTCGGCACCAGCTCCTCGGGCTCGGTGTCCAGGTCCACCAGCGCCACCGGCCCGCTCACCTTGATCAGCCCGTCCAGCGCGGCCACGTCCTCGCCCGCCCGTAACGCCGCGAGGCACAGGGCCGTCTTCTGCTCGACCGGCCCGCCGACGAAGATCGCCTGCGGTTTGCTGGCGTGCTCGCCCCAGGTGGGCAGCACGTCGTGCACGGCGATCTCGCTCGGCCGGTTCAGCACGACACCGAGGGTGCCCTCGTCGCGGTGGTCTATGACGTAGACGACCGTCCGGCGGAAATTGGGATCGACCAGGCTGGGTGTCGCGACGAGAAGCGTGCCCGGCTCGACCTCTACCTCGGCTTGCACGCCGGACATGATCCCACCCGCCGTCCCCGCCCCCGACAACCGCGTTCCCCTGAACGGGCCGGAGGCTCGTGTTCGGCGTCCCCGGCCCCGTACCCTCGTTCCGTGACGACCGCCACGGGGGACCCGGCCGCCGCGGAAGCCTCCATGAAGCCGCCCCGGCTCGGCCTGCGCCGGCTTCTCAGCACCCCCGGCTACGCCCGGCTGTTGATCACCCGCTTCCTCGCCCACTGGGGCGACGGCGTGTTCCAGGCCGGGATCGGCGGCGCCGTGCTGTTCAACCCGGAGCGCGAGGCCGATCCGCTGGCCATCGCCGCGGGCTTCGCCGTGATCCTGCTGCCGTACTCGCTGGTCGGGCCGTTCGCGGGCGCGCTGCTGGACCGGTGGGACCGGCGGCAGGTGCTGCTGGTGGCGAACCTCGTCCGCGGCGCGCTGATCCTGCTGGTCGCGGTCGCGGTGGGCACCGGGGTCGCCGGGCTGCCGCTGTACGCGAGCGCGCTGCTGGTGATGGGCGTGAGCCGGTTCGTCGGGGCCGGGCTGTCCGCGTCGCTGCCGCACACCATGGACGAGGAGCACCTCGTCGAGGCGAACGCGATCCTGGCGACCGGCGGTGCCGCGATGGCCGCCGTCGGCGGTGGCTGCGCGTTCGCCCTTCGGGCGATCTTCGGCGGCGACGACTTCGGCTCGGCGTGGGTGACCGCGTGCGCGGTCGTCGGCTCGGTGCTCGCCGCGCTGGCCGCGTCCGGCTTCGCCAAGGGGTCGCTCGGCCCCGACGAGCGCGATGAGCCCGCGAAGGCCGTCACCGCGATCGCGCACGGCCTGATCGACAGCGGCAAGGTCGCCGCCCGCACCCGCAGTGTGGCCACCGGGTTCAGCGCGCTGATCGCGCACCGGATCGGTTTCGGCACCTCGATGCTGCTCGGCCTGCTGCTGATGCGCTTCGCCTTCACCGACGTGGGCTGGCTCAAGGCCGGGATCGCCGGGGTCGGCGAGGCGTTGGCCGCGGGCGCGATCGGCCTCGTGCTGGCCGCGTTCATCACCGCGCCCGCCGTGCACCGCTTCGGCCGCAAGGCCACCGTCTGCGGCGCGCTGTTCGTTTCCGCCGCCGCGCAGCTCGGCCTCGGCCTGCCGATGACGCTGCCGAGCATCCTCGGCGCGGTGCTGGTCGTCGCGTGCTGCAGCCAGGTGATCAAGCTCTGCGTCGACTCCGCCGTGCAGCACGACGTCGGCGACGAGGCGCGGGGCCGGGTGTTCGCGCTCTACGACGCGCTGTTCAACCTGACCTTCGTCAGCGCCATCACGGTGACCGCGCTGCTCGTGGCGCCCGACGGCAGGTCCCCCGAGCTGATGTCCGCCGGAGCCTGCGCGTACCTCATCGGCCTCGGCGCCTACCTGGTCATCGACCGCCGCATGGCCCGCCGCGCCGCCTGACGCCCGCCCCGAACTCGCCCCCTGGTTGGGGCGTCTTCAAGTACACCGAACCCCCGCCCAACGCGTCTTCAACCGCAGCAAACCCACGCGGACGCGGAGGTTCGCCGTCGTTAGCGATCGCTGGATCGGGGGTCGGGTGTACTTGAAGACCGGCGAACCTGGGTGCGCTAGTCGTCCTTCTTCTTGGACTTCAGCAGGACCTTCGTCGTCTTCGGCACGACGGCGCCCGCCGCGGGCTCCTGCGTGACGACGACCCAGTTCCTGTCGTTGACCAGCAGCCGCTTCCGCCCGGTCGCGTCCTCCTCGGTGAGGTTGCGCAGCCCGGCGGCCTGCATCGTGTCCTGCGCCTTCTGGTGCTCCATGCCGACCACGTTCGGCACGGTCACGTCGCCCGCCGCCACCGCCGTCTTCGTCGCGGTCGTGGTGGTGGGAGCGACGGAGGCCGGTGGCGCGCTCGTCGGCTTGCAGCCGGACAAGGCGACAACGGCCAGCGCCACGACAACGGTCGTCCTGATCACGCGACCCCCTCGGTCGTACCTCAGGAGCCCCCGTCGCCCAGCCCCTTGTCGCGGGCCCACGCCTTCAGTTCGGCCTCGGCCTCGTCCCGGCTGAGCGGCCCCCGGTCGAGGCGCAGCTCCTTGAGGTGCTTCCAAGCCTGGCCCACCAGCGGACCGGGGGACAGCCCCAACACGCGCATGATCTCGTTGCCGTCGAGGTCCGGCCGGACCCGGTTCAGGTCCTCCGCCTCGGCGATCCTGGCGATCCGCTCCTCAAGACCGTCGTAGGTCCGCTGCAGCGCGCCCGCCTTGCGGCGGTTGCGGGTGGTGCAGTCCGCGCGCACGAGCTTGTGCAGGCGGGAAAGCAGATCACCCGCGTCGGTGACATAGCGGCGAACCGCGGAATCGGTCCACTCACCCCGGCCGTAGCCGTGGAAGCGCAAATGCAGATAGACCAGCTGCGCGACGTCCTCGACGATTTCTTTGGAGTACTTCAGCGCGCGCAGCCGCTTGCGCGCCATTTTCGCGCCGACCACCTCGTGGTGGTGGAAGCTCACCCCACCGCCGGACTCGAAACGCCTGGTAGCGGGCTTGCCGATGTCGTGGAGCAGCGCGGCGAGGCGCAGCACCAGGTCCGGGCCGTCCTCTTCGAGGTCAATCGCTTGATCAAGAACAACCAGCGAGTGGTGGTAGACGTCCTTGTGCTGATGGTGTTCATCGATTTCCAGCCGCATAGCGGGGACCTCTGGCAACACGTGGTCGGCGAGACCCGTGTCCACCAGCAGTTCCACGCCCCTGCGCGCGTGCTCCCCGCAGAGCAGCTTCGACAGCTCCGCCTGCACGCGCTCAGCGGTGATGCGGTTGATCTCCTCGGCCATCCCGCGCATCGCCTCGACCACCCTCGGCGCGACGTCAAAGCCGAGCTGGGCGACGAACCGGGCGGCGCGCAGCATGCGCAGCGGGTCGTCGGCGAAGGACTCCTCCGGCGGCGCCGGGGTGTCGAGCACCTTCCCGGCCAGGGCTTCCCGGCCGCCGTGCAGGTCGACGAAGCGGTGCTCGGGCAGCTCAACGGCCATCGCGTTGACGGTGAAGTCCCGCCGCAGCAGGTCGCCGTCGATGGTGTCGCCGAACACCACCTCGGGATTGCGGCTCACCCGATCGTAGGTATCGGCGCGGAAGGTGGTGATCTCCAGCGTGCTGCCGTTCTTGACCACCCCGAGGGTGCCGAAGGCGATGCCGGTGTCCCACACCGCGTCCGCCCAGCCCTCGACGAGCCGCTGCACCTGCTCGGGGCGCGCGTCGGTGGTGAAGTCCAGGTCGTTGCCCGCCCGGCCGAGCAGCAGGTCGCGCACGCTGCCGCCGACGAGGAACAGCCGGTGGCCCGCCGCGGCGAAGCGCTCGGCGAGCTCGTCGGCGACGGGGGCTATCCGAAGCGGTTGCACGGGAACGTCCTGCTCGGTGGCTGCGGAGGGGGCTGCTGGTCCGGACACGAGAAGCGAGCATATGGCAGTGGGCCCGCTCGCTTCGCGGCTCGTCATGGCCGGAACGCCCCGCCACTACCATCGCCGGTATGCCTTCCCCTTCCGGCCGTTCCGGCGGTACCAAGCCGGGTCGTCGGAACCGACGGACTCCGAAGCGGCCCCTGCGGACCGTCGACGAGGTCTCGGCGGGCGGGCTGGTGCTGGACGCGCATCGGACGAGCGCCGCGCTCATCGGCAGGCTCGACCGCAGGGGGCGGCTGCTCTGGTCGCTGCCCAAGGGCCACATCGAGGCCGGTGAGACGGCCGAGCAGGCCGCGGTGCGCGAGGTCGCCGAGGAGACCGGTATCCGGGGCAGGATCCTGATGCCACTGGGCACCATCGACTACTGGTTCGTCGCCGAGGACCGGCGAGTGCACAAGACCGTGCACCACTTCCTGCTGGAAGCGGTGGGCGGAGAGCTTTCCGATGAGGACGTGGAGGTCACCGAGGTGGCGTGGGTGCCGCTGGGTGAGCTGGACGCGCAGCTCGCGTACGTCGACGAGCGCCGACTGGTGCGCCGGGCGGCCGAGCTGCTGGGTGATGGTCAGGAGTCGGCGTGAAACGCCTGTTGGCGGCCCTGGGAGTGGCTGTTTTCCTACTCGGTACGACGCCGCTGGCGCATGCGCAGCGCGGGACCGGTGACAACGGTGCCGACGTGCCCAAGCACGGCAGGCTCGACCTCGACGCGATCACGCCGAGGGTGGTGACCGCGGAGACGACCGAGATCAGGGTCACCGGGAAGCTGACCAACATCAGCGACCGCAAGGTGAGCCGGATCGAGGCGCGCGTCCAGGTGGGCCAGGCGCTGGCCAGCGACGACAAGGCGCACGCCGCGCTCACCGGCACGGTCGCCACCGACCAGTCCTCGCGCTGGTCCAGGGTCGCCGACGTGCTCGATCCCGGGCAGAGCGCGCGGGTGGACTTCGTCGTGCCGCTGGACGTGCTGCGGATCACCGCGCCCGGCGTGTACCCGTTGCTGGTCAACCTCAACGGCTACCCGGAGTACGGCGGCCAGGCCCGGATCGCGGAGAACCGGATGCTGCTGCCGGTGCTGGGCACTCCCGGCGGAGCCGCGACCCCCGCCGCGCCCGCGACGATCACCATGATCTGGCCGATCATGGACCGGCCGCACCTGCTGCCGGTGTTCGACGCCCTCCGGGACAAGCGCAGGGTTCTGCGCGACGACGAGCTGGCCAAGGCGCTGCAGCCCGGCGGGCGGCTGTCCAACCTGGTCGAGGCGGTCGAGGAGGCCGCGCCGAAGAGCTCCCCGGTCGGCAACTCGCTGTGCTTCGCCATCGATCCCGACCTGATCGACACCGTGTCCGCGATGACGGAGAACTACGCCGTCCGCAGCGGCACGCGGATCGTCGACCGCTCACCGTCGGCCGCCGCGAAGCAGTGGCTGGACCGGCTCAAGGACGTGGTGCAGGGCCGGTGCGTGCTCACGCTGCCCTTCGCCGACGTCGACCTGGTCGCGCTGTCCAGGGCCGGGCTGACCGACCTGGAGAAGCTGGCCAGGGAGAAGGACTCGCTCGTCACCGAGGCGCTCAACGCCGTGCCGGTGCAGCACGTGGCCTGGCCCGCGGACGGTGTGCTCGACGCCAGGGCGCTCGCCGACCTGGACGAGACCGTCGTGGTGATGGACCAGCGCGGACTCCAGCAGAACCCGCCCGCCAGCCAGCCGGTCCGGGTGACCGCGGCCAAGCAGGGCGTGCAGACCGGCCCGAGCGTGCTGATCGCCGATCCCATCGTGAACACCGCGTTCGAGCGGGCGGGCCAGAGCGGGTCGCTGCGCATGCAGAACGCGCTGGCCGCGATCGCCTACCGGGCCGGCGCGGTCGGCAAGACCGGTGGCAGCGTGCTGGTGACGCCGCCGAGGCAGTGGACGGAGTCCGCCGAGGAGCTGACCGCGCTGTTGCGCGCGACCGCTCAGCTGGTCGACGGCGAACGGCTGGCGAAGCCGAAGCGGCTGACCGACCTGGCCGCGGTGTTCAACCCGGGCCGCACGGTGCCGCTGAACTACCCGCCGCCGGGCGGGGCGCGGGAGATCTCGCCGGAGCTGACCAACCGGGTGCTGGAAGCCCGGAACACCGTCCGCGACATGCTGAACTACATGGAGGAGGACCCGGCGCGGAAGATCCGGCCGAGCGCGCTCACCGACCCGCTCCAGCTGGGCCTGCTGCGCGCGATGTCCTCCGCCTGGCGCACCGACCCGGTCGGCGGCGAGGCGGCCAACGCCGAGGTCACGGAGCAGGTCACCGCGCTCACCAGCCAGGTCGACGTGGTGGAGCCGCCGACGTCCTACGCGCTGGCGTCCTCGTCGAGCCCGCTGCCGCTGACGCTGCTGAACAACCTGCCGGTGGCGATGAAGGTCCGGCTGAACTTCTCCGACACCCCGGGCCTGCGCACCGAGCCCCTCGAAGAGAAGCTGGCCCCCGGCGGCGGCCGCCAGATCAAGGTCAACGCCGAGGTGAACCGGTCCGGGCAGTTCACCGTCACCGCCTGGCTGACCACGCCGAAGGGGGGCCTGCAGCTGGGCCAGCCCAAGCGGCTCACCCTGCGGTCGGCCGCCTACGGCAGCGTCACCCTCGGCATCACCCTCACCGCCGGGCTGCTGATGGTCGGGATGATGGGCATGCGCGTCTACAAGCGGCTGCGCTACGGCCCGACCATGAAGAAGCCGGTCGAGGACATGAACGAGCGACTCCCGCAATCGGAAGGCACCTGATGACCGCCAGCACGACCGGCGCGAACGGTCCGGCACCCGTCCCGGCGAAGGCCGAACCGTCCCTGGCCAAGGCCAGCGGTTCGATGGCGATCGCCACCCTGGTCAGCCGGATCACCGGGTTCGGCTCGCGGGCCCTGCTGCTGTGGATCATCGGTTCCGGCGTCATCACCGACTCCTACAACGCGGCGCTGACCGTCCCGATGCAGATCTACGAGCTGCTGCTCGGCGGCGTGCTGACCAGCGTCCTGGTGCCGCTGCTGGTGCGGGCGCAGAAGGACGACGCGGACGGCGGCCTCGCGTACACGCAGCGGCTGCTGACCATGGGCCCGGTGCTGGCGGCCGGCGCGGCGATCGTGGCCGTCGCCTGTGCGCCGCTGCTGACCAGCATCTACGTCGACGGCTCGACCAACCGCGCCAACCCGGAGCTGGCGACCGCGTTCGCCTACCTGCTGCTGCCGGAGATCGTGTTCTTCGCGATCGGCGCGCTGTTCATGGCGGTGCTCAACGCGCGCGGGGTGTTCGGCCCGACCGCGTGGGCGCCGGTGATGAACAACGTGGTCGTCGTGATCACGCTCGGTGTCTACGCGCTGCTGCCGGGGGAGCTGACCCTCGACCCGGTGCGGATGACGGACGCGCACGTGCTCGTGCTCGGTGCGGGAACGACGCTCGGCATCGCGGTGCAGGCGTTCGTCATGCTCCCGGCGATGCGCAAGGCCGGTGTGCGGTTCCGCTGGCGCTGGGGCTGGGACAAGCGCCTCACCGAGTTCGCCGGACTGGCCGGCTGGACCTCGCTGTACGCGGCCTTCGGGATCGCGGGCATCGTGGTGAACACCCGCGTGGCCACGGCCGCCGCCGAGGGCTCGCTCACCAACTACAGCCTGGCGTGGCAGCTGTTCCAGCTGCCCTACGGCATCCTCGGCGTCTCGCTGCTGACCGCGATCATGCCGAGGATGAGCCGCAACGCGGCGGACGGCAACATCAAGGCGGTCAAGAACGACCTCGGACTCGGCACCCGGCTGATGGCGCTGATGCTGGTCCCGGTCAGCGGTGCGCTCACCGTCATCGGCAGCGATATCGGCGTCTCGATCTTCAACCTCGGCAAGACCTCCTACGAGCAGGCGTACAGCCTGGGCTCGACGCTCGCCGTGTCCGCCTTCGGCCTGCTGCCGTACGCGGTGAACCTGTTGCAGATGCGCGTCTTCCAGTCGATGAAGGACGCCCGCACGCCCGCGCTGATCATGCTGATCATGATGGTGTTCAAAATCCCCGCCATCCTGCTGTGCCCCAGGCTGCTCGCCCCGGAAGACGTGGTGCTCGGCCTCGCGGTGATCAACTCGGCGACCTTCCTGCTCGGCTGGATCATCGGCGACATCTGGCTGCGCATCCGGATCGGCAGGCTGGAGACGGGCAAGACGCTGCGCAGCGTCGGGCTCGCGGTGTTCGCGACGACGATCGGCGGCGCGATCATGTTCAGCGCGTCGGTGCTCGTCGACTGGATCGTTCCGGTCGGCTCGTCCGACTACTGGTACTCCTTCGTGTCCCTCATCACAGCCGGACCACTCGGTCTGATCGCCACCTTCGCAGTCCTTGCGGCACTGGACATCAAGGAGCTGCGGCCCGCGCTCAACCGGATCGGCCGAATCGTTCGCCGCAAGTGAACCGCGCTTTTCCCGTACCCTGAGTGACGACTGAGCGGGCCGCGCACGCAGGGGCGACGGCCGTCCTTGACGGCGCGCGGCAAGAGGGAGAGTGCGGGGTGACTGGCACGCCGTCCGAGCACAAGGCACCGCGTCGGGAGGCGGCAGGGGCCCTGGTTCCCGGTGTCGCGATCGCGGGCGGCCGGTACCGGTTGCTCACGCACATCGGCTCCGACACCCGGGTGCCCGCGCAGTTCTGGCGCGGCCGGGACAACTCGCTCGGCCGGGACGTCGCGCTCACGCTGCTCGTCGGTGATCCCCGCGACCCGGACAGCGCCTCCCGCGCCCGGCGCACCCTCGAACGCTCCATGCACCAGGCCGGTTTCACCCACCCCGGCGTCGCCAGGGTGATCGACGTGCTGTGGCAGGGCAACGGCCTTGACCCGGCGGAGGGCCTCTACGGCATCGTCGTCGCCGAGTGGACCCTGGGCACCGACCTGATCGACCTCGTCGCCGAGGGGCCGCTGCCCGCGGGCACCGCGTCGAAGCTGCTCGAACCGCTGGCGGGCGCGGTCGAGGCCGCGCACCACATCGGGCTCGTGCTCGGCACCGACCACCCGCTGCGGCTGCGCGTGACGGCGGACGGCAAGCTCCGGCTGGCCTTCCCCGGCCCGCACCCCGAGGCCGACGCCCGCCAGGACGTCCGCGGCCTCGGCGCCGCGCTCTACCTCCTGCTCACCGGCCGCTGGGCGCTGCACGAGGGCACCAACGGCCTCCCAGTCGCCCCCACGGGCCCTGACGGCACCGTGGTCTCGCCGCAGGCCCTGCGCCCCACGCTGCCGCACGAGATCTCCACGGTCGCCGTCCGGAGCCTGGTGGACACCAGCATCGGCGGCCTGCGCACCGGCGCGGCGATCCTGCGCGTGCTGGAGCAGACCGCGGCCGACGAGGCCGAGCTCGCCGCTATCAAGGCGGAGGACGAGCGGCTGGCCGCGGAGCGGGCGGAGTCCGCCGACGACATCGCCAAGGACAAGCGCCTCCGCAAGCGCAGGCTCGCGCTGAGCTTCACCGCGCTGGCCGCCGCGACGGTCGGAGTCTTCGCCTACCTGGCGTTCCAGGTGATCGGGATGTTCCAGCAGCAGCCGAGCCACTCGGGCCCCACGGTGGCGTTCAGCCAGTCGCCGACGCCGAACCCGCAGCCGGGCAACCCGCCGCCCCCGGTCAATCCGCCGAAGGCGGGCGGCCCCGCGTCGGTCGCTTCGGTGAGCGTCTACAACGTCTCCGGCGAGCCCGACAACGTGAACCGGATCAAGCGGGTGATCGACGGTGACCCGCGGTCGAGCTGGAAGACGATGACCTACCGGCAGCCGTTCCCGGCGCCGAAGCCGGGCGTCGGCGTGATGGTCACCCTCGACGAGGCTGTGAAGCTGGCCAAGGTCGTCGTGGACTCGCCGAGCGACGGCACCACGGTCGAGGTGCGCAGCGCGAACTCCGACGACGCCAGGCTCGAGGACACCAAGGTGATCGGCTCCGGAACGCTCGCCTCCGGGGACACCGAGATCCAGCTGAACCCCGACGGCAGCACCAGGTACGTGCTGCTCTGGATCACCGGGCTGGCCGGCAGCGAGGGCCGCAACGTCTCCGAACTCTCCGAGCTGACCTTCCTTCGAGCGGAGTAACACCCGGCAGGGTGAACGCCGTTTCACGTGGAACGTTATTCTCGCCGCGTGACAGCCGCTGCCAGTTCGGACGGTGCTCTCATAGCGGCACACGCCGCGGGCGATCCCCACGCGTTCACCGAGTTGGTGCGCAGGCATCGGGATCGGTTGTGGGCGGTTGCCCTGCGCACCCTCCGCGATCCGGAAGAGGCGGCCGACGCGCTCCAGGAGGCGTTCATCTCCGCCTTCCGCGCCGCCGGCTCGTTCCGCGCCGAGTCCCAGGTGACCACCTGGCTGCATCGGATCGTCGTGAACGCCTGCCTCGACCGGATCCGCCGCCGCCAGGCCAGACCCACGGTGCCGTTGCCCGAGGCGGGCCCGGGAGAACCCGCGGTCACCAGGGACGCGATGGCCGACCGGGAGACCTCGCTCGCCGTCCAGTCGGCGCTGGCGGAGCTCCCGGCCGAACAGCGATCCGCCATCGTCCTGGTGGACGTCGAGGGCTACTCCGTGGCCGAGACGGCGAAGATCCTGGGCATCGCGGAGGGCACGGTGAAGAGCCGCTGCGCCAGGGGCCGGGGGAAACTGGCCAAAGTGCTGGGGCATCTGCGGAACCCCGACGCGGGTGACAACGTCTCACATGATGCTGGGGCCAGGCAGGCACGGCGCCATGGGGAGGGAAGATGACCGGCAACGAGCGGCGTTCACGGACGCCTGATGGACCGCCGTGGTCCGTTGACCTCCTTGCTGACCTGCACGCGGGTGTTCTCGACGTCGACGTCGCGGCCGAACTGCGGCCGCGGGTGGAACGGGACCCGGAGGCCAGGGCGGTGCTCGCCGCGCTGGACGCGACCACCGCCGACCTCGCGGCGCTGCCGCCGGTGACCATGCCGCCGGAGGTCTCCGCGCGCATCGAGGCGGCGATCCAGCAGGAGGTCCGCGCCGCCATGGCGAACGTCGGCCTCCAGGTGTCCGCACCCGGACCGGCTCCGCGGGGCAACGTGGTCTCGCTCGACCACGCCCGGCGCAGGCGCAGGAAACAGCTCGGCTGGGGCGGCGGCGTGCTCGCCGCGGCCGCGGCCGTCTTCGGCATCGTGGTGATGACGCTTCCCGGCAACACGACCGCGGGCACGCCCCAGGCGCAGCCCGGCGTCACTCCGAGTTCTTCCGCGCCGGGGCCAGGGGACGGGCCCTTGACGCTCAAGGACTCCGACCTCGCCACGGTCCCGCCCGGCGTCACCGGTGCCAGCGACCTCGGCCCGCTCAGCGACAAGGCGAAGCTCTCCGCCTGCCTGCAGGCCAACGGCTACCCGGCCACCACGGTCCCGCTCGGCGCCCGTCAGGTGACGCTGGACGGCAAACAGGGCGTGCTGCTGATCCTGGGCGATCCCGCCATGGTGGGCAGGCAGCGGCTGCTCGTCGTGGGGCCGAACTGCTCGGCTGGCAACCCGGACAAGCTCGCCGAGAAGACCGTCGGACGCTAGTTCCGCCGCCGTTCACTGTGACGTGAACGGCGGCGGGAACAGCCCCACCTAGGATCGCGTTGAGCCCGGTACCGGGAGATCAGCCAGACGCGGAGGCCCTAGGTGAGTGCAGACGTCCGAAACCTGATCATCGTGGGTTCCGGCCCGGCCGGATACACCGCGGCCGTCTACGCGGCACGCGCCCAGCTGGACCCGCTGGTGTTCGAGGGCAGCCAGTTCGGCGGCGCGCTGATGACCACCACCGAGGTGGAGAACTACCCCGGCTTCCGCGACGGCATCATGGGCCCGGACCTGATGGAGCAGATGCGCGCCCAGGCCGAGCGCTTCGGGGCGGAGCTGCGGGCCGAGGACGTCGAAGAGCTGGACCTGACCGGCGAGATCAAGACGGTCCTGGCAAACGGCGTCCGCTACCAGGCCCGCTCGGTGGTCCTGGCGATGGGCGCGGCAGCCCGCTACCTGCACGTTCCCGGGGAGCAGGCGCTGCTCGGGCACGGCGTGTCCGCGTGCGCCACCTGCGACGGGTTCTTCTTCCGCGACCAGGACATCGCGGTCGTCGGCGGCGGTGACTCGGCGATGGAGGAGGCCACCTTCCTGACCCGCTTCGCCAAGTCGGTGACGATCATCCACCGGCGGGAGGAGTTCCGTTCCTCGCGGATCATGCTGGAGCGCGCGCGGGCCAACGAGAAGATCAAGTGGCTCACCAACGCGGCCGTCACCGAGGTGCTCGGGGAGACCAGCGTCACCGGCGTCCGGGTCACCGACACGGTGACCGGCGCGGAGTCCCTGCTGCCGGTGACCGGCCTGTTCGTGGCGATCGGGCACGACCCGCGCAGCGAGCTGGTCCGCGGCCAGGTGGACACCGACTCCGACGGCTACGTGGACGTGCGGCACCCGAGCACCGCCACCAAGATCGACGGCGTCTTCGCCTGCGGCGACCTGGTCGACCACACCTACCGGCAGGCGATCACCGCGGCCGGGTCCGGCTGCTCGGCCGCGATCGACGCCGAGCGCTGGCTGGCTGAGCACGCCCCCGCCGCCGAAGCCGTCCCCGCGGCCGCCAACTGATCAGCAGACCCGCAGCGACTACCCAGGAGAGAACATGGCGAACACCGTGACCGTCACCGAGGCGACCTTCGCCGACGAGGTCCTGAAGAGCAGCAAGCCCGTGCTGGTGGACTTCTGGGCGACCTGGTGCGGACCGTGCAAGATGGTCGCGCCGGTGCTGGAGGAGATCGCCGCGGAAAAGGCGGACCAGCTCACCATCGCCAAGCTGGACATCGACGCCAACGCGGGCATCGCGCGGGACTACCAGATCATGTCCGTGCCGACGCTGATCCTGTTCAAGGACGGCCAGCCGGTGCAGAAGATCGTCGGCGCCAAGCCGAAGGCCGCGCTGCTCAAGGAGATCACCGACCACATCTGAGGTCGCTCGCCGATCGTCGCCATGCAACCCCGGTCCACCCAGATCCGTCTTAGATGGGTGGGCCGGGGTTCGCCTGTTGTGGGCGTCCGGCCACTCCCTGTAGCCCGAAGAAGGCCGCGTGGAGTAGCAGGGCACAATATGGCTTTCACGATCCGCGCCGCGTCTCTCGGCGCCTGAAATACAAGCGAGGGGTGCATGCTGCTGCTCCGCCGCGGTGACGATGGTCCAGCCGTTGCCGAGATCCGAGCCACCCTCGTCACGCTGAAGCTGCTGCCTCCCGCGACCGGCTCCGGCCGCCCGGACGTCTTCGACGACGCCGTCGAGCACGCGGTGCGCACCTTCCAGCAGCAGCGCGGGCTGATCACCGACGGCATCGTCGGTCCCGCCACCTACCGCAGCCTCTGCGACGCCCGGTGGCGCCTCGGCGACCGCAACCTGGCCTACCTGGTGTCCAACCCGATGTGCGGGGACGACGTCTACGCGCTCCAGGAACGGATGCTGGAGCTCGGCTACAACGCCGGTCGGGCCGACGGGGTCTTCGGCAGCCAGACCGAGCACGCGCTGCGCAACTTCCAGCGCGACTACGGCCTGGTCGTGGACGGCATGTGCGGTCCTGGCACGCTGCGCGCCCTGCGCCAGCTGTCCCCGCGCGCCCGCGGCGGCCGCCAGGTCTTCCTGCGCGAACAGGAGAACCTGCGCAACTCCGGCCCCCGGCTGAGCGGCAAGCGCATCGTGATCGACCCGGGCCACGGCGGCCAGGACCGCGGCGTGTTCGTCGCCGGTGTCGCCGAGGCCGACCTGGTCTGGGACCTCGCCCGCAGGCTCGAGGGCCGCATGGTCGCCACCGGCATGGAGGCGCTGCTCTCCCGCGGTGAGCAGGTGTGCCCCGCCGAGGCCGACCGCGCCCAGTTCGCCAACAAGGCCGGCGCCGACCTGTTCCTGTCGCTGCACACCGACGCGAACCGGTCCCCGCTGGCCGAGGGCGTGTCGACCTACCACTTTGGCACCGGCCAGGGCACCACGTCGTCCACCGTGGGGGAGGCGCTGGCCGGTTTCATCCAGCGCGAGCTCACCGCGCGGACCGGCCTGCTGGACTGCAACACCCACCCCAAGACCTGGGAGACGCTGCGGCTGACCCGCTGCCCCGCGGTGCGGGTCGAGGTGGGTTACCTGACCAACGAGAACGACCGCCGCCGCCTGCTCGACCCGGCGTTCCGCGACATCGTGGCCGAGGGCATCCTCGTCGCGGTGAAGCGGCTCTACCTGCTCGGTGAGAACGACCAGCCGACCGGCACGTTCACCTTCAAGGACCTGCTCCAGTACGAGTTGGCCAAGGCGGACTGAGCCCACGACGCGAAGAAGCCCCGGCCACGAGGCCGGGGCTTCTCGTCGTTGGTGGGCCTCAGCGCAGGCTGGACTCGGAGAGCGAAGCGGTGCTGGTGATGCTGACCTCGCCGAGCAGCCGCTCCAACGCGGCCTCGACGTCTTCCTTCCAGGTCAGGCCGGTGCGCAGCTCCAGGCGCAGCCGCGGCCAGCGCGGGTGCTCCCGCACCGTCTTGAACCCGACGCTGACCAGGAAGCCGGACGGGATCACACAGCTGTCCCTGTCCTTCTCCTGGGCGCTGCCGAACGCCTCGATCGCCCTCACGCCGCGGCGGGTGAGGTCCTTGGCCACGGCCTGGATGAGCATCCGGCCCAGCCCGGTGCCCTCGAACTCCGGCAGCACCTTCAGCGAGGTGAGCATGACCGCGTCCGGGCTGACCGGGGCGGTGGGGAAGGCGGCGGCGCGGGGGACGGCGTTGGGCGGCGCGTAGAGCACGAAACCCGCTGGCACGTTGTCGCTGTAGGCGATCCGGCCGCAGGAACCCCATTCCAGCAGGACGCTGGAGACCCAGGCTTCCTTCTCGAGCTCGGTCTGGCCGAACTCCTCGGCCTGCTCCTTGATATGCGGGGCCAGCTCCCAGAACACACAGCCCCGGCAGTGCCGAGGCAGATGGTCCAGGTTGTCCAGCGTGACGCTGTCGACGCGTCGCGACACCTGACCTCCCCGCAGAAGGACGTCACTCGCCTTCTCCGACGAGAACGCTAACCAGCATAGGCGCGCCGGGCCCACGGCCGAAAGTGACATAGCCAGCATGGTGGGGCCGCCCCGACCGGCGTCTTTCTAGACTAGACCGACGTTGTCGGTGTGCACGGCCCCAGGGAGCGCCGCATGAACCTACCGGGACAGGGACCTGAGCAGCAAAGCAACCCTTCGGTTGTGGCAGCTGCGGGTCGCAGCCTCGACCCGCACGTTCAGCGCTACGCGGCCAGGACCGCGGGCATGACCGCGTCGGAGATCCGCGCCCTGTTCGCCGTCGCCAGCCGCCCCGAGGTGGTCTCGCTGGCGGGCGGGATGCCGTACCTGGCCGCGCTGCCGATGGACTCGCTGGCCACCGACGTGGCCGAGCTGATCGCGACCGAGGGCCAGCAGGCCCTCCAGTACGGCTCCGCCCAGGGCATTCCGCAGCTGCGCGAGCAGATCTGCGAGGTCATGGCGTTGGAGGGCATCTCGGCCCACCCGGACGACGTCGTGGTGACCGTCGGCTCGCAGAGCGCGCTGGACATGGTGACCAGGATCTTCTGCGATCCGGGCGACGTGGTGCTCGCCGAGGCCCCGTCCTACGTCGGCGCGCTCGGCACCTTCACCGCCTACCAGGCCGAGGTCGTGCACGTCGAGATCGACGACAACGGCCTGATCCCGTCCGCGCTCAGCGCCGCGCTGGACGCCGTGCGGGCCGGCGGCAGGCGGGTGAAGTTCCTCTACACGATCCCCAACTTCCACAACCCCGGCGGCGTGACCCTCTCGGTGGAGCGCCGCCCGGAGATCCTGCGCATCTGCGCCGAGCACAACGTGCTGATCATCGAGGACAACCCGTACGGGCTGCTCGGGTTCGACGGGCAGACCTACCCGGCGCTGCGCGCGAGCGAGCCGGACAACGTGGTGTACCTCGGCTCGTTCTCCAAGACGTTCGCGCCCGGGCTCCGGGTGGGCTGGGCGCTCGCGCCGCACGCCGTGCGGGAGAAGCTGGTGCTGGCCGCCGAGTCCGCGACGCTGTGCCCGCCGACGATCACCCAGGCCGTGGTGGCGAAGTACCTGGCCAAGCACGACTGGAAGGGCCAGATCAAGGTCTACCAGCAGGCCTACCGCGAGCGCCGGGACGCGATGCTCACCGCGCTCGAACAGCACCTGCCCGCTGGCTGCACCTGGACCAGGCCGGACGGCGGCTTCTACGTGTGGCTGACCGTGCCGGAAGGCATCGACACGAAGGCGATGCTGCCGAGGGCGGTGACCCAGCGCGTGGCCTACGTGCCGGGCACGGCGTTCTACGGCGACGGGTTCGGCAGCAGGAAGATGCGGTTGTCGTTCTGCTACCCGACCCCGGAGCGGATCCGGGAGGGGGTGCGGCGGCTGGCGACGGTGCTCGAAGGCGAGCTCGAACTGCTGCGCACGTTCGGAACGGTGACGACGCGGCAGCTCAGCGGCCCGCAGTCGCCCGCGCCGGATACTGCCTGACACGGAGTTGTCCACAGCTGTCCACCGATAGTGGCTAGTTGTCCCCAGAATGGGGCCGAGTTGTCCACAGGGTTGTCCACTGCCAGGTCATCACGAGGAGTAAGGGTGTCGGATCGCTGGATCGCCGTGTTGTCCGGCGGGCTCTCGCACGAGCGCGAGGTCTCCCTGCGGTCGGGACGGAGGCTCTCAGCGGCCCTACGCGGCACCGGTCTGGTCGTCGAGGAGTGGGACGCCGACGGCACGCTGCTGAGCCGTCTGCGGGGCTCTCGGCCCGACGCGGTGGTGGTCGCGCTGCACGGCGGCGAGGGCGAGAACGGCGCCGTGCAGTCGGTGCTGGAGCTGACCGGCGTCCCGTTCGTCGGAACCGACTCGAAGGCGTGCCGCCGGGCCTGGGACAAGCCGACCGCCAAGGCCGAGCTCGCCCGCTCCGGGCTGGCAACGCCGGACTGGGTGGTGCTGCCGCACAGCACCTTCCGGGTGCTCGGGGCACAGTCGGTGCTCGACTCGCTGGTCGACCGGCTCGGCCTGCCGCTGATCCTCAAGCCGGACCAGGGCGGCTCGGCCCTGGGGGCCCGCGTGGTGCGCGACGCGACGGAACTGCCCGCGGCGATGGTCGGCTGCCTGGCCTACGGCGACACCGTCATGGCCGAGCGCTACATCGAGGGCGTCGAGGTCGCGGTGAGCGTCGTCGACAGCCTGGACGGACCGGTGGCCCTGCCCGCGGTGGAGATCGTCCCGGAGAGCGGCCTCTACGACTACGCGGCGCGCTACACCGCCGGGCTCACCCACTACCACGCGCCCGCGCGGCTCGCCGAGGCCGAGGCGAAGTCGGTGGGGGAGCTGGCCGTCGCGGCGCACCGGCTGCTCGGTCTGCGGGACGTGTCGCGGACGGACGCGATCGTGGCCGCGGACGGCACCGTGCACTTCCTCGAAGTGAATGTCTCGCCCGGACTGACCGAGACCTCGCTGCTGCCAATGGCGGTCGAGGCGTCCGGGCGTTCGCTCGGCGAGGTCTTCGCCGGACTCGTCGAGAAGGCCATCGCTCGCGGCTGACACGGCAAAGGGGCCTCCGGACGCTCATCGCGTCTCGGAGGCCCCATTTTCATTTCGTCACCGTGACAAAACGACCCAGTGTGACGGCTAGGCCCCGTTTTGTGTCCGATTTGCCCCATTCGGCTGCATCATCGCCACGATGCGTTCGAGGTCGTCCACCGAGCCGAACTCGACCACGATCCGGCCCTTGCGCTTGCCGAGTTCGACCTTCACCCGGGTCTCGAAACTGTCCGACAGTCGCTCGGCCAGATCCTGGAGACCGGGCGCGTGCATCGGCTTGCGGGCAGCGGGCTTCGGCTTGGCGGGCAGCTCGCTCTTCGCGAGGGTGACCGCCTCCTCGGTGGCCCGCACCGACATGCCCTCGGCGACGATGCGCGCCGCCAGCTCCTCCTGGCCGCCGGAATCCTCCAGGCCGAGCAGGGCGCGGGCGTGCCCGGCGGAGAGCACCCCGGCCGCCACCCGCCGCTGCACGGGGAGGGGGAGCTTCAGCAACCGGATCATGTTGGTGATGACCGGGCGGCTGCGGCCGATCCGCGAGGCCAGTTCCTCGTGGGTGACCTCGAACTCCTCCAGCAGCTGCTGGTAGGCCGCCGCCTCTTCGAGCGGGTTCAGCTGGACGCGGTGGATGTTCTCCAGCAGCGCGTCCCGGAGCATCGCGTCGTCGGCGGTCTGCCGGACGATGGCCGGGATCTTGGTCAGCCCGGCCTGCTTGGACGCACGCAGCCGCCGCTCGCCCATGACGAGCTCGTAGGAGTTGCGGGAGAGCTCGCGCACGACGATCGGCTGCATGAGGCCGAACTCGCGGATCGAGTGCTCCAGCTCGGCCAGCGCCTCGTCGTCGAAGACCTGGCGCGGCTGCTTCGCGTTGGTCTTGATCTCCGGGATCGGCACCTCGCGGTAGACCGCGCCCGCGACCTTCCCGGTGAACTCCTCCGGCTTCCCGCCCTCGCGGTTGGCCACGGCGAGTCCGCCGCCCGCCGCCGCTCCGGCACCGCCCGGGGGGCCCTGGGGGATCAGGGCGGCGAGCCCCCGTCCGAGGCCGCCTTTCCGTTCGCTCATGTCCGCTCCATCTGCGTGCCCCGGATGGCCAGCTCGCGACCGGCGTCGAGGTAGCTCATCGCTCCACGTGAACCCGGATCGTAAGCGAGCACCGTCTGTCCGAAGCCCGGCGCCTCCGAGACCTTCACGCTTCTGGGGATGACCGTCTTCAGCACGTGGTCCCCGAAGTGCGACCGGACCTCGGCGGTGACCTGGTCGGCCAGCTTGGTGCGCCCGTCGTACATCGTCAGCAGGATCGTGGAGACGTCCAGCGTCGGGTTCAGGTGCGCCTGCACCAGCTCGATGTTGCGCAGCAGCTGGCCGAGTCCCTCCAGGGCGTAGTACTCGCACTGGATCGGGATGAGCACCTCGCGGGCCGCCACGAGCGCGTTCACCGTGAGCAGGCCGAGCGACGGCGGGCAGTCGATGAAGACGTAGTCCGGGCGGAGCTCGTCCAGCGCCTCGGGGGAGAGGGCCTCCTTGAGCCGCCCCTCCCGGTTCGGCATGGAGACCAGTTCGATCTCCGCGCCGGCCAGGTCGATGGTGGCCGGGACGCAGTAGAGGTTGTCGGACTGGCTGCTGACCGCGGCCGCGTCGGACACCGAGATCTCGCCGATCAACACCTCGTAGATGGACGGGGTGCCGGAGCGGTGCTCGACGCCCAGGGCGGTGCTGGCGTTGCCCTGCGGGTCGAGGTCGATCACGAGGACCTTCAGGCCGTGTATGGCCAAGGCCGCGGCCAGGTTGACGGTGCTCGTGGTCTTACCGACGCCGCCCTTCTGGTTGGCGACGGTGAGGATCCGGCGCCGGGCGGGCTGGGGGAGTTGCTGCGCGTCGGGGTGGAGCACCTTGGTGGCCCTGGCGGCCTCCTCGGCGATCGGGGTCCACCCGGAGAACTGGTCGGAGGTCGTCACCGCGTGTTGCCCCTCTCCGGCATTCGGCGCGCTGTGCGCCCCGTACGAACCCACTGTTTCACGTGGAACATCCACCGCTCCGTTCTGCGACTCACGCTCACCGATCCTTCCTCCTGCGCCGCCGGGCATCACGGCCGCGGTCGACCTCGACCCGCGGTACGAGCACCACCGTGGTCGGCACCTCCAACACCCCGTCGCCCCGGGTGACAACCTCCGGGTCGCCACCACCGGCCGCCTTCACCTCGCGGGCGTCCCGCTCGATCTCCTCGGCCGCGCTGGCGCCCTTGAGTGCCACCAGCAGACCACCGGTCCGCGCCAGCGGCAGGCACCACGCCGCGAGCTTGGCCAGCGGTGCGACCGCCCGGGCAGTCACCACATCGGCGCCCCCGTGGGCCGTCCGCACCGCCTTCTCCTCGGCGCGGCCACGGACGACGGTGACCGAGGACAGTCCCAGGTCGTCCGTCACGTCCTCCAGCCAGCCCACCCGGCGAGCCATCGGCTCCAGCAGCGTCAGCCGCAGATCCGGCCGGACGATCGCCAGCGGGATGCCCGGCAGTCCGGCTCCGGAGCCGACGTCAACCACGCGCGCGCCCTCCGGGAAGAGATCGCTGATCACCGCCGAGTTCATCAGGTGCCGATCCCACAGCCGGTCCACCTCGCGGGGACCGATGAGTCCGAGCTCGACGCCGCGCTGCGCCAGCAGGTCGTGGAACCGTACCGCGAGCTCCAGGCGCGACCCGAACACCTGATCCGCTCCGGACGGGGGGCCTGTGGGTGTCGGCGCGGACGGACGCTGTTCGGTTTCGTTCATCTCTCTCCAGCTCGCGGTTGCGTTTCACGTGAAACATGGCGCTCCGCGTGGCGAACGCATCGCCGTGTTTCACGTGAAACGAGTATCGGGGGTCCGCCCGGGGCCACCCGCTCCGGCTCGCCGCTCATGCGCCAACGGGCGCGGCGAACGCGCCACCGGCCAAGCATCACGGGTCCGAAGCGAGAAGGGAAGCGGATGGCGGGCGAGGTGAACCTCGTTACGCGCCGCGTAGCGAGGGTGGCTTTCGCCCGGTGCGGGTTCCCCCGAAAACAAGGGTCCTCTGCGGCGGGTGAGGCGGTCAAGCTGAGCGGGGGCTTGGGCGGAGATTCGCTCGCCAGTTCCTTCGTCCGGGGCAGCCTGGCATACGAAAGGGCCCCGCGGTCGGCGACCACGGGGCCCTTCGGGGTGCTGCGTCAGGAAGTGCGGAACACGACCACGCGGCGGTTGGGCTCCTCGCCCTCGCTCTCGCTGTGCACGCCGGTCACGCTCGCGACCGCGTCGTGCACGACCTTGCGCTCGAACGGGGTCATCGGGCGCATGCGGATGGACTTCTCGGTCTCCAGGACCTTCTCCGCGGTGGACCGGCCGAGCTCGCTCAGCTCCTCCCGGCGCTTGGCCCGCCAGCCCGCGACGTCGAGCATCAGCCGGCTGCGCACCCCGGTGGCCTGCTGCACCGCGAGGCGGGTCAGCTCCTGGAGGGATTCCAGTCCCTCGCCGCGGCGACCGACCAGCTTCTCCAGATCCTCACCACCGTCGATGCTCACCACGGCGCGACCGGCCTCGACGTCGAGGTCGATGTCCCCGTCGTAGTCGAGCAGGTCGAGCAACCGCTCCAGGTAGTCCCCGGCGACGTCGCCCTCGCGCACGAGCAGCGACTCGCCGCCCTCGGCCTCAGCGGCTGAACCGGTGGCGTCGGTTCGCACGTCCGCATCCGCGGCCTGCAAGGTCTCCGACACGGTTTCTCCTCTCAACTGGCAGCCGCCTCAGCGGCGCTTGCGACTCTGCTTCTTGCCGCGGGAACGGTCGTCGATGATCCCAGGGACCGTGCCCGGCTTCGGCCGGGTGGAGTCCTTCTTGGGAGCAGAGCCGTTCGCGGCGGGCTTCTCCGTCTCGGCGTCGGTGTCGTCGCCCTCGGCCTTCGCGGTGGTGTCCGCGGTGGTGTCCGCGGCGGGGCGCTTGCGGCTCGGCTTCTGGCCCGGCTTCGGGGCGAGGTTCTGCCGCTTCGAGATCGCGTCCTGCTTCTTCTGCTCTTCCTCGCGGTCGATGCGGTGGTAGACCACGTACTGCTGCATCAGCGTCCAGAGGTTGTTGCTCAGCCAGTAGAGCAGCATGCCCATGGGCAGGAAGAGACCGGCGACGAGCACGCCCAGCGGGAAGACGTAGAGCGCCAGCTTGTTCATGATCGCGGTCTGCTGGTTGGCCGCGGCGGGGTTCTGCCGGGCGACCGAGTGCCGCGAGGTGAGGTGGGTCAGCGCGCTCGCCACGATCATGATCGGGATCGTCACGGCGACCTGGTCCGCGCGGACCGTGCCGTACTGGCCCAGCGTCTCGGCGGCCGCGGTCAGCGAGGACGAGAAGTTCGCGCCGAACAGCTTGGCGGCGAGGTAGGACTTGACCTCCTCGGCACCGAAGAAGAAGTTCTTCGTCGCGTTGGCCTGGAAGCCCTGGAGCACGTTGGTCAGACCGAAGAAGACCGGGATCTGCACCAGCATCGGCAGGCAGCCGCCGAGCGGGTTGAAGCCGTGCTCGGACTGGAGCTTCTGCATCTCCGCCGCGAGGCGCTGCCGGTCGTTGCCGTACTTCTCCCGCAGCTTCTGCATCTGCGGAGCGAACTCCTGCATCTGCTTCATGGAGCGCACGTACTTGACGAACGGCTTGAAGAGGATGGCCCGCAGGGTGAAGACCAGGAACATGATGGACAGCGCCCAGGCGATGCCGCTGGAGGCTCCGAACAAAGCCCCGAAGACCTTGTGCCAGACCCACATGATGCCTGACACCGGGTAGTTGATGAAATCCAGCACGAAGCTACTCCTCGGCGGGGATGTGGTGAACCCGCTCCTGGTCAGTGGACTCGCCACGTGACCCTCGGCGCGGTGGAACGGGGTCCATGCCTCCAGGGTGCCAGGGGCCGCAGCGGAGCAGTCGGCGCGCGGCGAGCCAGGAGCCCCGGAGCGCGCCGTGCACGGTGATCGCCTCGACGGCGTACGTGCTGCAGCTTGGGTAGAAGCGACAGGACGGGGGGAGCAGGGGGGAGATCCATCTGCGGTACCCGCGGACGGGGAGCAGCAGCACGCGTCCGGCGAGACCAGGTCGGCCCGAGTCGGCCTCGGGTGGCTGGTGCTCGGTCATGACGACGGTCCGCGTGACATCCGGCGCAGCTTGCGCAGCGCCGCGTCGAGATCGGCGGCCAGCTCGGTGCTCGTGGCCGTGGCCGCGGGCGCGAGCGCGCGGACGACGAGCTGGGAACCGGTCGGCAGCTCGGCCAGCCGCGGCCCCAGCAGGTGCCGGAGCCTGCGGCTGACGCGGTGCCGCACGACGGAGTTGCCGACCGCCTTGCTCACGACAAAGCCCACTCGCGACGGGAGACCCCCGTCTGGAGTGGGCTGCGTCGCGTCAACCGCTTCGGCCATGCCTACCTCCCGCTCGGGCAGCAGAGCGTGCACCACGAGCCGGGAACGTCCACTGCGCCGTCCCCGGCGCATCACCAGACCGAAGTCCTGGCGACGCCTGAGCCGGGAGACCGCGGGGAGCACGGCGTAGGCGGCGGTCAGGCCGACAGCTCAGCGCGTCCCTTGCGGCGGCGAGCAGCCAGGATGGCGCGGCCGGCGCGGGTGCGCATGCGCAGCCGGAACCCGTGGGTCTTGGCGCGACGACGGTTGTTGGGCTGGAAGGTGCGCTTGCTCACGGACGGATCTCCCGGTTGCTCATTACTGGCAGGTCTGTGGTCGTCCCACGCCTACCGAGGTAAGGAAGGTGCTGCCCCGCGACGCCGTTGACTCGTGAAGCCAAATGTCGGGGCGCAGCGCAACGCTCCCGCTGCGCGCGGGAGACCGTTCGAGGGTACGCACCGGACATCCGCACATCAAATCCGGGGGCGTCCACCACCACCGAGCTACGGACTGCACACGGTCGGTTGACTTCGCCGCAACCGATCGCGGGCGTGCCCTTGTGGCTCGTCCCGGGCGTTGCTAGCGTGCCTGTCCGCGCTCGGGGAGCCAGGCTCCACGGAGTTCGCCGAACACCCTGTACAGGCATTCGGGCACCACACATGGGCCGGGGGCCGTTCGAGGTAGCGGGGCATCCCGCCGTACCTTCATGCACAGTTGTGGATAATCCTGTGGACGCCCTTATCCTCACCGACTCCGCGTCGCGACTCGGGTACGGGCAGGCGGGTGGATCCCGCCGGCCCGACGGGTCGTGTGCGAGCGAGGGGAGGGGAGCGCAGCAGTGTCCGACAACCATGATCTGGCTCTGATCTGGGACCGGGTCGTCCAGGAACTGTCCGCGGGAACCCTGACCCGGCAGCAGCGCGCGTGGATGCAGATCACCAGGCCGATCGGCCTGCTGGACGGCACCGCCCTGCTCGCCGCCCCGAGCGATTTCGCCAAGGACGCCATCGAGCGCAGCCTGCGCGGCCCGATCACCGCGGCGCTGTCCCGCCACCTCGGCGGGACCGTCTCGCTCGCGGTGAAGGTGGACACCGCCCAGCCGACCGCGCCGGTGGTCAGCCCGCCGCCCGGCATCGCGGTGCCGCCGGAGACCGCCTCCGAGATCACCCGCCCGCTCCCGGTCATCACCGAGGACGGCGAGGAGGAGGTCGACGAGGAGCGCGAGGCGCTGGCCACGGTCAACGAGATTTGGCCGACGTTCAACGGCCAGGCACCCGAGGGCGGGCTCGCGGGCCAGCCGTTCACCGCGCCCCGGCACGGCCCGCCGACCTCGCAGACCAAGCTCAACGAGAAGTACACCTTCGACACGTTCGTCATCGGCGCCTCCAACCGCTTCGCCCACGCGGCGGCGGTCGCGGTGGCCGAGGCACCCGCGCGCGCCTACAACCCCCTGTTCGTCTGGGGGGAGTCCGGGCTGGGCAAGACCCACCTGCTGCACGCGGTCGGGCACTACGCGCAGCGGCTGTTCCCCGGGATGCGCGTGCGCTACGTGTCCACGGAGGAGTTCACCAACGACTTCATCAACTCCCTGCGCGACGACCGCAAGGTCGCCTTCCAGCGCCGCTACCGGGACGTCGACATCCTGCTCGTCGACGACATCCAGTTCCTGGAGGGCAAGGAAGGCACGCAGGAGGAGTTCTTCCACACCTTCAACACGCTGCACAACGCGAACAAGCAGATCGTGGTCTCCTCGGACCGGCCGCCCAAGCGGCTGGAGACGCTGGAGGACCGGCTGCGCACGCGCTTCGAGTGGGGCCTGATCACCGACGTCCAGCCGCCCGAGCTGGAGACGCGGATCGCGATCCTCCGCAAGAAGGCCGCCCAGGACCGGCTGAACGTGCCCGCCGAGGTGCTGGAGTTCATCGCGGCCCGGGTCGAGCGCAACATCCGCGAGCTGGAGGGCGCGCTGATCCGGGTGACGGCCTTCGCCTCGCTCAACCGGCAGCAGGTGGACACCCAGCTCGCCGAGATCGTGCTGCGCGACCTGATCCCCGACTCGCACGCGCCGGAGATCACCGCGCCGACGATCATGGCGGTCACCGCGGAATTCTTCACGCTGACCATCGACGACCTCTGCGGCCCCGGGAAGACCAAGGCGCTCGCCGGTGCCCGGCAGATCGCGATGTACCTGTGCCGCGAGCTCACCGACCTGTCGCTGCCGAAGATCGGGCAGACCTTCGGCGGCCGCGACCACACCACCGTGATGCACGCGGACAAGAAGATCCGCAAGGAGATGGCGGAGCGGCGGCGCACCTACGACCAGGTGCAGGAGCTGACCTCGCGCATCAAGATGCGCGCCAAGGGCTGACCCCGGCGCGCACTCCCACCCCCGCACCGCCCGTACGGGCTCGCTGACGCACGCGCGCGTGCCGGGGTCGCCCCAGCTCGTCCTCGCGCTCGGCCCACCTTCTTTATTCAGGATGGGGAGCGCGGCGCCGGGGGTGGCCGAGACCGGCCTCCCGGCGTTCTCCGGGGGTGTGATCCCCTGTCCCCTGGCGGTTGAAGCCGGGCCGACGCGCGCCCTCGTCCCGTAACCCACACCCGGAGAAACCCTCCGCCGACGCGCCTCGGCGACAGCCGTCCCACGGTCAGGGGCGGCGTTCTTTATTGGCCCTGTGGGCTGCCGAACGGACCAGCGGCCCCAGAAAAGTCGCCGATTTTGTCCCCCATCCAGGGAGATCCGGGCCACGCTCGGGCTGTGTGGAACCTGGGGGCAACCCCACCCACATCTGGGGAGCGTTCTGTGGACAGCTGGGGACAGATGTGGATTGCGGGGGTGGCAAGAAAATCCATCCACACCCGGCCCGAGTTATCCACCGGTCCACGCCACGATCAATCCACACTGGAGAACCGACTCGGACCTGCGAAGACGACGGCTGTCCACACAATCCACAGCCCCTATTACTGCTGTTGGTTTTCCCTTGAAGAAGAAGAACAAAGAAAAAGCAGGGGGCTGGGGATCTGGGGATGGCTCGCCCACCGAGGGGGTCGGGGACGTCCAGGCCGAGATGACGCATCCGCCGTCGACGCTCTACCGTGGTGCCACCGCACACCAGCCGCCGGTCGGTCCCGGTCCTCAGCCGGCATCGGCCGCTCGCTCGCCACCAGAGGTTTATTGGCGATGTGGAGCGTCGAAGCCGGTCAGGTGCGCGGAAAACGCGTGGTTGCCCCGTCGCCGCGTCGGCGGCGCGTGCCGAACCCGAAAGGAAGCCCCATGAAGATCCGCGTCGAGCGCGACGGCCTTGCCGACGCCGTCGCCTGGGTCGCTCGCAGCCTGCCCTCGCGGCCGCCGGTGCCGGTCCTCGGCGGTGTGCTGCTGGACGCGGGCTCGGGCGAGGACTCCAGCGAGACCCTGACCATCTCCGGCTTCGACTACGAGGTCTCCGCCCAGGTCGGCGTCCCCGCGATGGTCGCGACCGGCGGCAAGACGCTGGTCTCCGGGCGGTTGCTGGCCGACATCACCAAATCGTTGCCGAACCAGCCCGTCGAGATCGCCGTCGACGGCAGCCGGGTGAGCATCACCTGCGGCAGCTCGAAGTTCAGCCTGCCGACCATGCCGGTCGAGGACTACCCGTCGCTGCCGAACATGCCGCAGCTGGCCGGTCTGCTCCAGGCCGAGGTGTTCGCCGGGGCGGTCAGCCAGGTCGCGGTCGCCGCGGGCAAGGACGACACGCTGCCGATGCTGACCGGCGTCCGCCTGGAGATCGCCGACTCCAAGCTCACCCTCGTCGCCACCGACCGCTTCCGGCTGGCCATGCGCGAGTTCGAGTGGGAGCCGTCGGGCGCGGTGGAGACCGCGGTGCTGGTCCCGGCGCGCACCATGGCCGACGCGGCCAAGACCCTCGGCGGGTCCGGCAACAAGATCGAGCTGTCCCTCGGCTCGACCGACGGACTGCTCGGCCTCGCCGGTTCCGGCCGCCGCACCACCACCCGGCTGCTGGACGCGGAGTTCCCGAAGTACCGCCAGCTGCTGCCGAGCGAGCACAGCGCCGCGGCCGTCATCGAGGTGGCGAAGCTGGTCGAGGCGATCAAGCGCGTCTCGCTGGTCGCCGAGCGCGGCACCCAGGTGCGGCTGGAGTTCAGCGAGTCCGGCCTGCGGTTGACCGCGGGCGGCGACGACGAGGGCAGCGCGGAGGAGGAGCTCGCCGTCGAGCTCACCGGCGAGCCGCTGACCATCGCGTTCAACCCCGGCTACCTGCTGGACGGCCTCGGCGCGCTGCACACCGACCGCGCCCAGCTGGAGTTCACCAGCTCCAAGCGCCCCGCGCTGATCAAGCCGGTCGGCGAGGACGGCAACCTGCTGCCCGGCTACGTGTACCTGCTGATGCCGGTTCGGCTGCCGGACTGACGGATACCCCTTACCCGCAACGCTTTCAGCCCCCGTTCGAAAAGGATGGCATCGGTGCAGCTCGGACTCGTCGGTCTCGGCAAGATGGGCTTCAACATGCGCGAGCGGCTGCGCCGCGCCGGGCACGACGTGGTCGGCTACGACCGCAACCCGGACGTCAGCGACGCCTCCTCGCTCGCCGATCTGGTCGCGAGGCTGGACGGCCCGCGGGTCGTCTGGATCATGGTTCCGGCCGGGGGGCCGACCCGGCAGACCGTGGAGGAGCTCGGCGAGCTGCTCAGCGAGGGCGACCTGGTCGTCGAGGGCGGCAACTCCCGCTTCACCGATGACCAGGAGCACGCGAAGTTCCTGGCGGACAAGGGGATCGGTTACCTCGACTGCGGGGTCTCCGGTGGCGTGTGGGGACTGGACAACGGCTACGGCCTGATGGTCGGCGGCGACAAGTCCAATGTGGACAAAGCGATGCCGATCTTCGACGCGCTCCGTCCGGACGGGCCCCGCGAGGAGGGCTTCGCGCACGCGGGTGCCGTCGGTGCCGGGCACTTCTCGAAGATGGTGCACAACGGCATCGAGTACGGCCTGATGCAGGCCTACGCCGAGGGCTTCGAGCTGCTGGACGCCTCGAAGGTCGTCACCGACGTGCCCTCGGTGATCAAGGCGTGGCAGCGCGGAACGGTCGTCCGGTCCTGGCTGCTCGACCTGCTGGTGCGGGCGCTGGACTCGGACCCGGAGCTGGACGACCTGCGCGGCTACGTCGAGGACTCCGGCGAGGGCCGGTGGACCATCGAGGAGGCGATCAACCTCGCGGTGCCCGCCCCGGTGATCTCCGCGGCGCTGTTCGCGCGGTTCGCCTCCCGGCAGGACGACTCGCCCGCGATGCGCGCGGTGGCCGCGCTGCGCAACCAGTTCGGCGGGCACGCCGTGCACAAGGCCGGAAGCTGACCCCCGACCCGCGTGTACGTCAGACACCTCCAGGTCACCGACTTCCGCTCCTGGGCGCACGCCGACGTGCCCCTCGAACCGGGCCCCAGCGTGCTGATCGGGGCGAACGGCCAGGGCAAGACCAACCTGGTCGAGGCCATCGGCTACGTGGCCACCCTGTCCTCGCACCGGGTGGCCACCGATGCCCCGCTCGTCCGGATCGGCGCACCGCGCGCCGTCGTCCGCACCGCCGTCGTGCACAGCGGGCGGGAACTGCTGGTCGAGCTGGAGATCACGCCGGGCAAGGCCAACCGCGCCCGGATCAACCGCGCCCCCGCGGGCAAACCGCGCGATGTGCTGGGCATCCTCCGGACGGTGCTCTTCGCGCCGGAGGACCTGGCGCTCGTCCGGGGCGATCCCGGGGAGCGCAGGCGCTTCGCCGATGACCTGCTGGTGGCGCGCACACCTCGGCTGGCGGGGTTGCGCTCCGACTACGAGCGGGTGCTCAAGCAGCGCGGCGCGCTGCTGAAGAGCTCGGGTGCCGCGCGCCGGGCCGGGCGGGGCGGCGACATCAGCACGCTGGAGGTCTGGGACGGGCACCTGGCCCGGCACGGCGCCCAGCTGCTGGCCTACCGGCTGAACCTGGTCGCCGACCTGGAACCGCTGGTCGCGGCCGCCTACGCGGGGGTGGCGCCGGAATCGCGGCCCGCGCAGATCCGCTACCGCAGCACCCTGGGCGCGGACCTGCCGGAGGGCTACGGTGTGCCCGGCGGGCCGAGGGCCGACGCCGAGCAGCTGGAGACGCTGCTGCTGGAGTCGATGGCCAAGGTCCGCTCCCAGGAGCTGGACCGCGGGGTGTGCCTGGTCGGGCCGCACCGCGACGACGTCGAGCTGATCCTCGGTGACGCGCCTGCGAAGGGCTACGCCAGTCACGGCGAGTCGTGGTCGTTCGCGCTGGCCCTGCGGCTGGGCGCCTACGAGGTGCTGCGCGGGGACGGGGTCGAGCCGGTGCTCGTGCTGGACGACGTCTTCGCCGAGCTGGACCGGCGGCGACGGCAGCGGCTGGCTACGGTCGCGGCGGCGGCGGAGCAGGTGCTGGTGACCGCCGCGGTCGCCGAGGACGTGCCGGCCGAGCTCGACGCGGTCCGCTACGACGTGGGGGAAGGAGAGATCCACCGTGTCCGATGAGCAGGGGGACGGCCGTCGCACATCTGGGGATAACCCTGTGGACAGTGTGGACAACTCGGTCACGCGTCGAGGCGGGACGGCACCGGACCCAGGGATAAACCCGGGTGGTTCTACCCGGCAGGGTGGTGACACGGCCGGAACCGAGCACGCACTGCGAGGATCCGACCTCGCCAAGGCCGCCCTGGAGGCCGCGAAGGCCCAGGCGAAGGCGCGAGGTGTCCCCAAGGGCCGGTCGGGCTCGAAGAGCACGGCCCGGTCGGGCGGCTCGCGCAGGCGCCGCCGCTGGTCCGGGCCCGGGGCCGACGACCGCGATCCACAGCCGCTCGGCAGGCTCGCGTCGCGGATCGTCGCCGACCGCGGCTGGCAGGGGCAGCTCGCCGGGGGACACGTGTTCAGCCGCTGGGCCGCCCTGGTCGGGGACGAGGTCGCCGAGCACGCCAAACCGATCACGCTGCAGGACGGTGAGCTCACCGTCCAGGCCAGTTCGACCGCATGGGCGACACAGTTGCGGTTGCTGCAGCGCCAGTTGCTCACGAAGATCGCCGCAGGCGTCGGAAACAACGTCGTGCGCAGGCTGAAGGTCCAGGGACCGGCTGCGCCGAGCTGGCGGTACGGCCCGCGCCATGCACCCGGCCGCGGCCCGCGCGACACGTACGGTTGAAATCAGCCGCCAAGGAGAGCGCCGCAGGCGTGTCGAACCAGTGTCGCAGCACTCAGGACGTGGTGAAGTTCGCGCAAATCGCCCTGTGACGTTCTCAGGGGTGTCCTAGTGCCCGTTCTGTCGGCGCCGCCCGGTAAGATTGAGAAGGTTGGGCCCGCTCTCCCTGCGGGGTGGTCCCGCCAACATCGCGTGCACCTTGTCTGCGAGGAGACACCAGGCCCGTGGCTGAGAACAAGAACGAGTACGACGCGTCATCGATCACCGTCCTCGAGGGCCTGGAAGCCGTCCGCAAGCGGCCGGGTATGTACATCGGCTCGACCGGTGAGCGGGGACTGCACCACCTCATCTGGGAGGTGGTCGACAACGCGGTCGACGAGGCGATGGCGGGTTTCGCCACCAAGGTCGACGTGACCCTGCTCGCCGACGGCGGCGTGCGCGTCATCGACGACGGCCGCGGCATCCCCACCGGCATCATGGCGGGCGAGGGACGGCCCGCCGTCGAGGTCGTCATGACCAAGCTGCACGCGGGCGGCAAGTTCGACGGTGAGAGCTACGCGGTCTCCGGCGGTCTGCACGGCGTCGGCATCTCGGTGGTGAACGCGCTGGCCACCGCGGTCGACGTGGAGATCCACCAGAACGGCTCGGTCTACCGGCAGCGCTACGAGGGCTCCAAGCCCGTGCACGACCTGCGCCGGGAAGAGGACACCGACCGCACCGGGACCTCGATCACCTACTGGGCCGACCCGGGGATCTTCGAGACCACCGTCTACAACATCGAGACGATCGCCCGCAGGCTGCAGGAGATGGCCTTCCTCAACAAGGGCCTGACGATCATCCTGCGCGACGAGCGGCTGGCCGAGGGCGAGGAGGACGCGGAGGTCGGCAAGCTCCGCGAGCGCACCTTCCACTACCCCGGTGGCCTCGAGGACTTCGTCCGGCACATCAACGCCACCCGCGACGAGATCCACAAGAGCGTCATCGGCTTCGAGGCCAAGGGCGACACCCTTGAGGTCGAGATCGCGATGCAGTGGAACACCGGCTACTCCGAGTCGGTCTACACCTTCGCGAACACGATCAACACCCACGAGGGCGGTACCCACGAGGAGGGCTTCCGCGCCGCGCTGACCCGCGTCATCAACGAGTACGCGCGCGACAAGAAGTTCCTCAAGGAGAAGGACACCAACCTCTCCGGCGACGACGTCCGCGAGGGCCTCGCCGCGATCATCTCGGTGAAGCTCAAGGAGCCCCAGTTCGAGGGGCAGACCAAGACCAAGCTCGGCAACACCGAGGCGAAGTCCTTCGTGCAGAAGGCGTGCAACGAGCACCTGGCCGACTGGATGGACCGCAACCCCGCCGACGCGAAGACGATCATCACCAAGGCGATCTCCTCGTCGCAGGCCCGGATGGCCGCGCGCAAGGCCCGCGAACTGGTCCGCCGCAAGGGCGCGCTGGACATCGGCGGCCTGCCCGGCAAGCTCAAGGACTGCCGCTCCACCAATCCGGAGGAGTGCGAGATCTACGTCGTCGAGGGCGACTCGGCGGGCGGCTCGGCCAAGGAAGGCCGGGACTCGATGTACCAGGCGATCCTGCCGATCCGCGGCAAGATCATCAACGTTGAGAAGGCGCGCATCGACCGCGTGCTGAAGAACAACGAGGTGCAGAGCATGATCACCGCGCTCGGCACCGGCATCCACGAGGAGTTCGACCTAGAGAAGCTGCGGTATCACAAGATCGTGCTGATGGCCGACGCCGACGTCGACGGCCAGCACATCCGCACGCTGCTGTTGACGCTGCTGTTCCGCTTCATGCGCCCGCTGATCGAGCACGGTTACGTCTACCTGGCGCAGCCGCCGCTCTACAAGATCAAGTGGCTGCGCACCGAGCCCGAGTTCGCCTACTCCGACCGCGAGCGCGACGGGCTGATCGAGCAGGGCCTGGCCGCGGGCAAGAAGCTCGGCAAGGACGACAACATCCAGCGCTACAAGGGTCTCGGCGAGATGAACGCCGACGAGCTGTGGGAGACCACCATGGATCCGGCGCAGCGGGTGCTGCTCCAGGTGACGATGGACGACGCCGCGACGGCCGACGAGCTGTTCAGCGTGCTGATGGGGGAGGACGTCGAGGCCCGGCGGTCCTTCATCACCCGCAACGCCAAGGACGTCCGGTTCCTCGACGTCTGATCGGCTCCGCCCGACCCGCCCGGCCCGAACGCTGACGCACGAGAAGGACTGCAATGACTGAAACTCTGCCGCCGGAGCACGACCGGACCGAGCCGGTCGACATCCAGCAGGAGATGCAGAACTCCTACATCAACTACGCGATGAGCGTCATCGTCGGCCGGGCGCTGCCGGACGTGCGGGACGGCCTCAAGCCGGTGCACCGCCGCGTGCTCTACTCGATGTTCGACTCGGGTTTCCGCCCGGACCGCGGCTACAACAAGTGCTCGCGCGTCGTCGGCGACGTCATGGGCAACTACCACCCGCACGGTGACTCCTCGATCTACGACACCCTGGTGCGGCTGGCCCAGCCGTGGGCGCTGCGCTACCCGCTGGTCGACGGCCAGGGCAACTTCGGCTCCTCGGGCAATGACCCCGCGGCCGCCATGCGGTACACCGAGTCCCGGCTCGCGCCGCTGGCGATGCACATGCTCGCCGACATCGACGAGGACACCGTCGACTTCCGGCCGAACTACGACGGTCGCACCCAGGAACCCGACGTCCTGCCCTCCCGCATCCCGAACCTGCTGATCAACGGTTCCGCGGGCATCGCGGTCGGCATGGCGACCAACATCCCCCCGCACAACCTGCGCGAGGTCGCCGAGGGCGTGGTCTGGGCGCTGGAGAACTGGGAAGCCGGCGAGGACGAGACGCTGGCCGCGATGATGATGCGGATCAAGGGGCCGGACTTCCCGACGCACGCGCAGATCCTGGGCACCTCCGGCATCGAGGAGGCCTACCGCACCGGACGCGGCTCGGTCCGGATGCGCTCCGTCGTCGACGTCGACGAGGACGCCAAGGGCCGCACGATCCTCGTCGTCACCGAGCTGCCGTACCAGGTCAACCCGGACAACCTGGTCGAGAACATCGCCAACCTGGTGCGCGACGGCAAGCTCACCGGCATCGCCAACATCGCCGACGAGTCCAACAGCCGCCGGGGCATGAGGATCGTCATCACCATCAAGCGCGACGCCGTCGCCAAGGTGGTGCTGAACAACCTCTACAAGCACACCCAGCTGCAGTACTCGTTCGGCGTGAACATGCTGGCTCTGGTCGACGGCGTGCCGCGCACGCTGCGGCTGGACCAGATGATCCGGCACTACGTGAAGCACCAGGTCGAGGTCATCAACCGGCGGACCCAGTACCGCCTGCGCAAGGCCGAGGAGCGCGCGCACATCTGGCGCGGCCTGGTCAAGGCGCTGGACATGCTCGACGAGGTCATCGCGCTGATCCGCCGCTCCGACACCCCGGACACCGCGCGTTCCGGCCTGATCGACCTGCTCGGCGTCGACGAGGTCCAGGCCAACGCGATCCTGGAGATGCAGCTGCGCCGACTCGCGGCCCTGGAGCGGCAGAAGATCGTCGACCAGCTGGCCGAGATCGAGATCGAGATCGCCGACCTCAAGGACATCCTCGCCAAGCCGGAGCGGCAGCGGCAGATCGTCCGCGACGAGCTGATGGCGATCGTGGACAAGCACGGCGACGACCGCCGCACCAAGATCATCCCCTTCGACGGTGACATGTCGATGGAGGACCTGATCGCGGAGGAGGACGTCGTCACCACGATCACCAGGACCGGCTACGCCAAGCGCACCAAGACCGACCTGTACCGCGCCCAGAAGCGCGGCGGCAAGGGCGTCCAGGGCGCGCAGCTCAAGCAGGACGACATCGTGGCGCACTTCTTCGTGTGCTCCACCCACGACTGGATCCTGTTCTTCACCAACCAGGGCCGGGTCTACCGGGCGAAGGCCTACGAGCTGCCGGAGGCCAACCGCACCGCCCGCGGCCAGCACGTGGCCAACCTGCTGGCCTTCCAACCGGACGAGCACATCGCCCAGGTCATCCACATCAAGGACTACAACGCCGCTCCGTACCTCGTGCTCGCCACGAAGGGCGGCCTGGTCAAGAAGTCCAAGCTGGCCGATTTCGACTCCAACCGCAGCGGCGGCCTCATCGGCATCAACCTGCGCGAGGGCGACGAGCTGGTCGGCGCGGTGCTGTGCTCCTCCGACGACGACCTGCTCCTGGTCTCCGCGGACGGCCAGTCCATCCGCTTCCACGCCAGCGACGAGGCGCTGCGGCCGATGGGCCGGGCCACCTCCGGCGTGCTCGGCATGCGCTTCAACGACGGCGACGAACTGCTGGCGATGGGCGTGGTGGCCGACGACAAGTTCGTGCTCGTCGCTACCGACGGCGGCTACGCGAAGCGGACGCCGCTCGGGGACTACCCGATCCAGGGACGCGGCGGGAAGGGCGTGCTGACCATCCAGCACGACCGGCGGCGTGGCAGGCTGGTCGGTGCGTTGATCGTTGACGTCGACGACGAGCTCTACGCGATCACCTCCAGCGGCGGGGTCATCCGGACGAGCGCGGCCGAGGTCCGCAAGGCGGGCAGGCAGACCAAGGGGGTGCGCCTGATGAACCTGGGCGAGAAGACCACTCTGGTCGCGGTCGCGCGCAATGCTGATGACAATGAACCCGAGCCCGGCACCGAGGCCGCTGACGGTCCCGGCGTCGAGGCCGTGGTCGATCCCGTCGTCGGCACCGAGGCTGAGGCCGTCGTCGACACCGACGTGAGCGATCACACCGAGGAAGGCAACAACTAGGCGGCAGTACGCGTCTAGCTGGATGGACCGCACCATCGGCAAAGGACCGTGATGACTTCACCCGAGAACCCCGACCGCTCCGACGACCAGGCAGCGAAGTCCGAGGACCGGACCTCGCTGATCACCAAGCCTGGAGCGGACGGGGGCGCCGAACCCGCGGAGCGCGGCGAGCAGGCCGAAGCGGGCGACGGCGAGCAGCAGGCTCCGCAGGAGACCGCACGGGCTGAGGACAGCGGGGCCGTCGAGGCCACCCAGAAGGTGGCCAAGCCCGCCAAGGGCGACGGTGGTGGTCCCCAGATCGACGCCAAGACCGAGCACATCGCGCTCGGATCGGCCCCGCCGCCGTGGCAGCGGGTCACCGTGTCCGGACAGGGCACGGCCCCGCCGCCACCGACTCCGGCGCAGCCGACCCCGCCGACCCAGCAGCCCCCGGGTCTCGGGCGGCCGCCGGAGCAGCCGAGGGAGTTCGGCGGCGCGCAGGAGCTCCAGGACGAGCCCACCCAGCACACCGAGCAGCCGATGTTCGCCGGACTGAGCGACGACTCGATCGGCGGCCGCACCACGGTGACCTTCCCCACAGCGGGTGGTCGCCCGGCCGCGTCCGCGGCGGCCTCCGCTGCCACGGCGGCCGCGCCCAGTGCGCGCCGCACCGGCCGTGGCCCGCGACGGGCGAGCCTCCAGGTCAAGCGGATCGACCCGTGGTCGG
Organism: Allokutzneria sp. A3M-2-11 16; assembly: GCF_024213555.1. GTDB lineage: Bacteria > Actinomycetota > Actinomycetes > Mycobacteriales > Pseudonocardiaceae > Allokutzneria. The sequence continues at coordinate 1,926,989 of NZ_JANAVO010000001.1, forward strand.
TGCTGAAGCTGGCCCTGGTGCTGTCCGTCGCGCTGTTCTTCGTCTGGATGGTCGCCGTGGGCGTGCTCTACGGCGTGCTGCACGGCATGAGCGTGTGGGACAAGCTCAACGGCACCTACAAGGACCTGGTGCAGACCGCCGACGGGGCCAACGCGGAACCGTTGATCAGCGTCGGCCGCGTGTTCGGCGTCTCGGCGATCGTGGGCGCCATCAACATCATCCTGTTCACCGCGATGGCCACGGTCAGCGCGTTCGTCTACAACGTCTCCGCCGAGCTCGCCGGCGGCGTCGAGGTCACGCTTTCCGAGCGTGACTAGGGACTTCGCTCCGAGGCTGGCCCCGGTTTGGGCCGGGGCCAGCACATCGGGTAGTGTCTGTTTCATCGCAAGGGCCTATAGCTCAGCTCGGTTAGAGCGCTTCACTGATAATGAAGAGGTCGGAGGTTCAAGTCCTCCTAGGCCCACTGCAAGTTCCTGTCTTGGGGGCACCCGGGATCATTGCGCCGCTAAGGAGGCGAACGAACGTGAAGAAGCTGCTCGCACTTGCTGCCGTGGCAGGCGCCGTGCTGTTCTTCGTGAAGCGCAACCGCTCGGCGAAGGCCGAGGCGGACCTGTGGCGCGAGGCCACCGCGCCGACCGAGAACTGATCTCGAAGCGAGCGCCAGCCGCTCGCTGAGGACCTGTAGCCCCGGTGGCCTTCTGGCCACCGGGGCACATGTCCGCTCGGGGACATAGCTCAATTGGCAGAGCACCGCCTTTGCAAGGCGGGGGTTAGGGGTTCGATTCCCCTTGTCTCCACTCGCTTTGGGCAACCCTGCTCACGTGCTGCGCACGTTCGCCGGGGCGCTCGTCATCATGTTGGGGGGCCGAGCCCCCCACGCCCCCCACGGTGCGGGCTCTTCTGAACCAGCCTGGTTTCGCTTGGCTTCGCCTTCGCTTTGCTGGATTTCTGGTCTGGTTGACTGCGGGGCATGAGGCGGATCTTGGGTGTGGCCCTCTTGGTGACGGTTGTTGCTGGATGTGGGGGTGAACAGGGGCCTGCTGGTGACCCGAGCACCTCTGCGGCAGCGGCTTCTTCTGCTGCTTCTCCTTCTTCGGTTGGGGTGGGGGCGCCGGGGTGGCCGGGGGTGGGTGGGGAAGGGAAATGTCCGTACCTGGGGAGTGCGGATGTGGCTCAGTTCAACGGGCAGCAGGTGGGGAAGGTCAAGCTCGGGGGCGAAGGGGAGCGACCGGCCTGCTTCTTCTTCAGGCCCAACGGGGAAGAGCAGTTGCGGGTGCGGATCTTCACGGGGACCGAGGCCGAGGCGAAGGCACTGGTGGACTCGGTGGCGCCGGTGGCGACCTCCTCGCCGGTGACGCTGGACGGCGGGTGGAAGGGCGGGGCCCAGCCCACGGAGAAGGGGGCGGTGTTCGCGGTCGCCAAGGGGGGGACTGCCGTTGCGGCGGTGTCCAACCAGAAGCGGACCATCGCGCCCAAGCGGGCCGTTGAGAAGGCCATCGAAGCGGTGAAATAGCAGCAGCCCAGGAGTCGCCGGGCGCGTGACGCGGTGACTCCTGGGCTGCTGGTGTATCGGTGTGTGGTGGGCTGGCGATCGGTCAGCTCTTGTTGCTGGTGTTGTTCGCGGAGGTCTTGCTGCGGGTCGGCTGAGCCGTGTGCTTGCCGTTGTCGCTGGACGTGCGCTGCTGCGGCGTCTGGGGCTGCTCGTCGACCTCCTGGAGGGAGACCTGCTCCGGGCGCTTCGACAACACCGTCGCCACCGCCGCGCCGATCCCGCCGAGCAGGATCAGCACCACCGGCCACCGGCGGCGCTTCTTCGGCTGTTCCTTCGCGAACGTGGCCGCGAGGTCCTTGTAGGCCGCCTTGGTGTTCTTGTGCAGCTCCCTGCGGGCCTGCTTGAACTCCTTGCGCGCCGCCTTACCCCGTTTGGCGAGCAGCTTGCGGGCCTTGCGGCCGCGCTTGCCCAGCTCCTCCGCGGTGTCCGTAACGCCGGCCTGGATCTTCTCGGGGGTCAGTCCGCGCTTAGCCAACTTCTTCTCCGCCTTCGCCAACGCACGTTTCGATGCCTTTATTCCCTGCTCAGCGGCCTTCTCCGTGCGCACGCGCGCCGCCTTCAGGCCGGTCCCCATCGCCCTGCCGACCTTCTCGCCGGCCTGGGACATGGTCTTCACCTCGTCCATGGCACTCCTCCAAGACACGCCTGTGGACAGCCATACCCAATCCTGCCCCTTCTCACGCGAACCCGCCGTGGATGGCACGATGGCGTGGTGGCTGAGAGCAACGAATCCCTCGTGGGGAAGACCGTGAAGGTCACCCTGCACACCTCGCACGGCGAGATCCGGCTGAACCTCTTCTCGAACCACGCGCCGAAGACGGTCAGCAACTTCGTCGGGCTCGCGCAGGGCACGAAGGACTACAAGGAGAACAACGCCAAGGGTGAGCGGACCGGACCGTTCTACGACGGCTCGATCTTCCACCGCGTGATCGACGGTTTCATGCTGCAGGCGGGCGACCCGACCGGCACCGGCCGCGGCGGACCCGGCTACCGCTTCGCCGACGAGTTCCACCCGGAGCTGGCGTTCAGCAAGCCCTACCTGCTGGCGATGGCGAACGCCGGGCCGAACACCAACGGCTCGCAGTTCTTCATCACCGTCGGCCCGACCACCTGGTTGAACTTCAAGCACACCATCTTCGGCGAGGTGGCCGACGGCGACTCGCGCGCCGTGGTCGACGCGATCGCCAAGGTGCCGACCGACCAGGGTGACAAGCCGCTGACCGACGTGACCCTCGACAGCGTCACCGTCGAGATCACCGAGGGCTGAGCGGACCGGCATGACGCTCCCGCCGTCCCCACCACCGGACGCCGGCCAGCCGGTGCTGCCCGGCTGCGCGCGACACCCCGACCGGCCGACCGGTCTCCGCTGCACCCGGTGCGAGCGACCCGCCTGCCCGGAGTGCCTGCGCGAGGCCGCGGTCGGCTACCAGTGCGTGGACTGCGTCCGCGAAGGCAACCGGGGCGTGCGCCGTGCGGTGACGGTCGCCGGAGCCGAACTGGTCAGCAAGCCGATCGTGGCCCCCGTGCTGATCGCGCTGAACGTGCTGGTCTTCGTGATCACCGCGGTGCAGTCGCGCAGCGTCATGACCAACTACGACGGCTCCGACCTGTTCACCGACTGGTTCATGCGGCCGATCCTGGTCGCCACCGGTGAGTGGTGGCGGCTGGTCACGAACGGGTTCCTGCACGACGGCATCGCCCACCTCGGCGTGAACATGCTCGCGCTGTGGTTCCTCGGCCGGGACCTCGAACTGCTGCTCGGCCGGGGCCGCTTCATCGCGAGCTACGTGCTGTCGCTGCTGGGCGGTTCGGTGGCGATCATGCTCTTCGACGACCCGATGACCGCCGCGGTCGGTGCGTCCGGGGCGATCTACGGCCTGCTCGGCGGGCTGCTGGTGGCCGTGCTCAAGCTCAAGCTCAACATCGGGCCGGTGCTCGGCGTCATCGCGCTGAACGTGGTGATCACCTTCAGCGTGCCGAACATTTCCTTCCTGGCCCACGCGGGCGGCTTCGTGGTCGGGGCCGCGCTGATGGCGGCGATGCTCTACGCGCCCGCGAAGCAGCGGGGCTCGTGGCAGGCCGGGGCGTTCGTGGCGAGCGCCGTGGTCCTCGCCGGGCTCACGTTCTACCGCTACAACGAACTGCAGGCGCTGCTACTGGGCGGCTAGCCCGGTCAGAACCGCCGCGACGTCGACCGGATCGGCGCCGAGGTCCAGCCTGGTGAACACCAGCAGGGTCTCGGCGCCGTCCCGCGCCAGGACGTCGATCTCCAGGACCGCGTTGGTCCGGCCGAACCTCCGCGCGCTGTGCAGCCGCGGGGTGAGCTCGGCCCAGCTCCAGGAACGGGTGCCGGTCAGGCCGCGCACGGTGATGCCCCCGGCGTCCGCGGTCAGCCTCGGCCGGGCCACCGTGCCGTACAGGGCGGCGAAGCCGAGCAGGACCGCCGCGACCGTCGCGAAGACCTGCGTCGGGGTATCGCGCGCGAGGAAAACCCAGGTCAGCGCGCCTGCGGCGAGTAGCCACCCGCCGCCGACCACGGCGGCCGGTGGGGACCAGCACCGGGCTCCGGCGGGGCTTCCGTCGTTCATCCGACCGTCTCCCAGAGTTCGTGTTGCGGCCCTGGCAACCACATCATCTAGTGCCTCGGGGCCGACCGAGACCGGCTATCCAGTGGACAGCCCGGCGAGTTATCCACAGCAGTTGTCCCCAGTGGGGATGAACTTACAGCTGTGTCGTTCTGCGGCGGGCACGCGAACGGCCCGGACACCAGGGCGTCCGGGCCGTTCGACAGCCACTTCTCGGCCTGCGGGCCGGGTGGTCAGCGCCAGCGCATCGTCATCAGCAGGCCGGTGATCATCAGGGCGAACCCGATGGCGAAGTTCCACGGGCCGAGGTCCTGCATCACCGGGATCTCCTGCCCGGCGAGGTAGTTCACCACCAGCCAGGCAAGGCCGAGCAGCATCATGCCCAGCATCACCACGATGTAGATCGGGTGTGACGGGCCTGCGCCCCGCACCTTGACCGGCGTGCGCCGGTCCGGTGGTGCGGTGTAGACGTCCTTCTTGCGGACCTTGGACTTAGGCATGCTCGTCCTCGCGTGCTCCTGGACCGGCCGGTTACCGGGCGTTTCCGGGGTCCGCAAAATCCGGCCCCGACCCGGTGAACACGTTAACGTAACCGCCTGGGTTCGCGAACTACCTCTGTGGTCACCGCAGCCGAAGGAACGGGAGGGCCGGGTGCGCAGGCTCGACGGCTGGCGGTTCGCCGTGCCCGCGGTGTGCCTGGTCACCGGCCTGTTGTTCGCGGTCAGCCGGAACTCGGCCGATGGCTACGACCTGCGCGGCGGCCGAACGACGGAACTTTCCGGTGTGGTCCGGGAGGCCGAGTCCCAGGTGGGCGAGGCGCAGCAACGGCTGGCCGGGCTGAGGGCGGAACTGGATCGCCTCGGCATCGCCCAGGAGGGCTCGGACCAACGCGTCTCCGAGGCCCGCAGGCGAGCGGACCGGCTCGGCGCCCGGGTCGGCCTCACCCCGGTGACCGGCCCCGGTGTCGCGGTGCGGCTGACCGATGCCCCGCGCGGACCGGACGGGCGCTACCCGAAGGACGTCGACCCGGACTCGCTCGTCGTGCACCAGGTGGACGTGCAGAGCGTGCTCAACGCGCTGTGGGCGGGCGGAGCCGAGGCGATCTCCGTCGCCGACCAGCGATTGGTCAGCACGTCCGCTGTGAGGTGCATCGGCAACACACTGCTCCTGCACGGACGCACGTACTCTCCGCCTTACGTCATACAAGCGATCGGGGACACGGAACGGATGAGCGCGGCACTGGACGCCGAACCGGGGGTGCGACTCTTCCGGCAGTACGCCCAGGTCTACGGCCTTGGCTACCGCGTATCGGCGAGTGAGGCGATCAGGATGCCCGGATACAGCGGGCCGTTGCGACTGGACAAGGCGCAGGAGGTGCCGCGGTGAGTTCGAACCCGCCCCCGGGGCAGCGACCGGTCCCGCGCTACCAGCGCGACCCGGGCCAGCCCCCGACCCCGCCGCCGGGCACGCCCATTCCCCAGGGTCCGCCGCCCGCGCGGCCGCAGGGCCCACCGCCGGTTGGCAGGCCGCCGGGCCCGCCACCGCGGCAGAACCCGCCGCGCCCGCCCCAGCCGGTGCGCGCCCCGCAGCCGGACGATCCGCCGACCCAGCCGATTCCGCGCGTGCGCGCGACACCGCCGCCACCCCCGCCACGTCCCGCGCGCCCGCGTCCGGACGACCTGCCGACGCAGCACATCCCGCGCGTGGTCGACGAGGAGACCGCTGAGGTCGAACAGCCCCCGGAGGACGTCATCGCGGCCGCGGAGGCCGACGAGCCCCCGGCCAAGGCGTCCGAGGACCCGCCGAAGGAGACCGGCCGCGTCGTCGTCCGGTCCATCGGCGAACTGTTGATCACCGCGGGCCTGGTGGTGCTGCTGTTCGTCTTCTACGAGGTCTACGTGACCGACTGGCTCTCCGCGGGCAAGCAGTCCGATGCCACCGTCGCGCTGGACGACCGGTGGAAGGGGCAGGAGGACCCGCAGCGGAAGACCCAGTTCCAGGTCGGCGACGGCGAGGGCTTCGCCAAGATCCGGATTCCCAAGTTCGGCTCGGACTACGTTTACACCGTGCTCGAGGGCACCACCGACAAGATCCTCGAGGTCGGTCCCGGCCACTACAAGAACACGGCCTTCCCCGGGCAGCCGGGCAACTTCGCGGTCGCCGGGCACCGGGTCGGCAAGGGCGCCCCGTTCAACGACCTCGACCTGCTCGACCCGTGCGACGCCATCGTGGTGGAGACCTCGGACAGCTGGTTCGTCTACCGGATGCTGCCGAAGTCCAGCCAGGTCAAGGACTGGGACAAGACCAAGGCGGCCGACCCGAAGTGCCAGCGGGTCGGGACGTTGCGCACCAACGCCGCCGACGGTGGCGGCTACGGCAAGACGGTGGGCCAGGAGATCGTGCTGCCCAGCCAGAGCGCCGTCATCGCGGCCGTGCCGAACCGCCCGGACGCCCAGGTTCCCGCGGGCCAGCAGGCCTCGCTGATCACCCTCACCACCTGCCACCCGCGGTTCTCCGCGCGGCAGCGGCTGATCGTGCACGGCGTGCTGACCCACCAGTACAAGAAGGACTCCGCCAAGCCCGGTGAGCTGCCGGCCGAGTTGCAGGAGAGCTGATGTACGGCTGGATCTGGCGCCACCTGCCCGGACCGCTCCCGGTGCGGGTCTTCGAGGCGCTGTTGCTGATCTCCGGAGTGGTCGCGCTGCTGCTGTTCGTGGTGTTCCCGTGGATCGAACCGAGGCTTCCGTTCAACCAAGTCACCACTGGATGAGGGTGGTTCCCTGTGCGCGTTCTCGTCGTCGACAACTACGACAGCTTCGTCTACAACCTGGTGCAGTACCTGGCCCAGCTCGGCGCCGACTGCGTCGTGCAACGCAATGACGCGGTCGAGCTGGACCGGATCACCGACTTCGACGGGGTCCTGGTCAGCCCCGGCCCGGGCACCCCGGAGCGGGCGGGCTCCAGCATGGACGTGATCCGGCGCTGCGCCGACGAGCGGCTGCCGATGCTCGGCGTCTGCCTCGGCCACCAGGCGCTCGGCGCGGCGTGGGGCGCCACGGTGGAGCGCGCCCCGGAACTGCTGCACGGCAAGACCAGCCAGGTGCTGCACGGCAACGTGGGCGTGCTCGAAGGGCTGCCCAGCCCGTTCACCGCGACCCGGTACCACTCGCTGACTGTGCGCGAGGACACCATCCCGGACGAGTTCGAGGTCACCGGCCGCACGGAGTCCGGCATCGTGATGTCCATGCGCCACCGCGAGCTGCCGCTGCACGGCGTGCAGTTCCACCCGGAGTCGGTGCTCACCGAGGGCGGCCACCGGATGCTGGCGAACTGGATGGCCGTCGGCGGTCACCCCGTCGAGGAGACCAGGGTTCGTGAGCTGGAGGCGGGCATGCGCGCGCTCGCCGCGTCGGCGGCGCCGGTCTGATCATGTTTCACGTGAACCCAGCGCGGTTCACGTCGTGCTGCGGATCGCCGCCCACGCCGACCGCAGCGGGTGCGTGTCGTAGATGATCCGCAGCTGCACGATCCGGCCGACGTCGTCGAGCTCGATCGTGTCGATGCAGTCGAAGCTCGTCTTCGTGCCGTCGCTCATCGTCCAGCCGTAGCGGAACTGCACGGCGACGCGGCGCGGGTCGTGCACGGAGACGAACAGGTCCTCCTGCACGATCTCCGAGCGCTGGGTGTCGGCGACCAGCTTCGGGTAGAACCGCGTGGCGGGCAGCGTGCCGTACAGCGGGGAGACCACGGTGCCGTTGCCGGTGAACAGGGCGATCACCCCGTCGACGTCCGCGGCGGCGAGCAGTTCCAGGTAGCGCTCCACGGTCGCCCTGGCGCGCAGCACGGCATGGTCGGTCATGGCCCCAGAGACTACGAGCAATCCGGCACGAAAAGAGGGCCCGATCCACGATGTGGACCGGGCCCTCTCCTGTCGGGGGTCAGCGTGAGCTGGACGTGCCTATCGTGCCGACCTGGACGTCGATCGTGGCGGTCTTGCTGACCGACTGACCGCTCGCCGGAGTCTGGTCCTGGATCTTGCCGAGGTCCCAGGGGTTGTCCGGGGAGACCGGGGTCTGCTTGAACGTCCCGGTCCAGCCGTAGGTCGTGCGCAGCAGGCTCTCCGCGTCGCTGGGCTTCTTGCCCTCCAGGTTCGGCATCTTGAACTGGTCGCCCTTGGACACGGTGAGCGTGATCTTCGTGCCCTGCGCGAGCTTGCCGCTGCGCGGGGACTGGTCGATGACCTTGTCCTTGTCCTCGGCCGAGCTCTCGTTCTTCACGTCGACGACGAACTTCAGGTCTTCGAGGGTCTTGCGCGCGGTCGCGATGTCCTGTCCGCGCACGTCGACGACCGACGACTTCTCCTGGACCTTGCCGAGGGTGATCTTCACCGAGTCGCCCTTGGCCGCGAACGTGCCCGGCTCCGGCGTCTGCTTGACCACCTTGTCGATCTGGGAGCTGTCCTCGGTCGCCTGGGAGTCCTGGGTCGGGTTGAGGACGAGCCCGGCCTCCTTGAGGAGCTTCTCCGCATCCGCGCTGGACTTGCCGAGCAGCGAGGGAACGGTGATCCGGTCCGGCCCGCTGCCGATCTTCAGGCGGACCTCGGAGCCCTTCTTGACCTTCGAGCCAGGAGTGGGCGAGCTGTCGACGACCTTGCCGAGCTCGTTCGCCGAGGACGAGGTCTGCTCGATGATCGGTTTCAGCCCGAGATCCCGCAGCTTCGTCTCGGCGGGCCCCTGCGCCATGGCCTTGAGGTCACTGGGAATGGTGACCTCGTCGGCGCTCTGCGGGCCGAACATCAGGCTGGAGATCCACACGGTGAGCGCGAGCACCGCGACGAACAGACCGACGAGCAGCGCGATCCTGGTCGCCCGCTTCCGCTTGGCGTCGCGGTCGTCGTCATCGTCGTCCGCGAGGGAGCTGGGCCGGTGCCGTCCGCTGCTGAGCACCTCGGTGGCCGACGAGCCCCTGCCCATCATGGCGGTGCGCTCGTCCTCGCTCATCACCATGGGCGCCATCGGCCGCTGGCCGGAGAGCACGCGCACCAGGTCGCCGCGCATCTCGCCGGAGGACTGGTAGCGGTTGGCCGGGTTCTTGCTCATCGCCTTCAGCACGATGGCGTCGAGCACCTGCGGCACCTGCGGGTTCAGCGAGGACGGCGGCTTGGGCTCCTCGCGCACGTGCTGGTAGGCCACGGCGACGGGCGAGTCACCGGTGAACGGCGGCTCCCCGGTGAGCAACTCGAAGAGCACGCACCCCGCTGCGTAGACATCGCTGCGGGCGTCCACGGCCTCACCACGGGCCTGCTCCGGCGAGAGGTACTGCGCCGTACCTATCACCGCCGCGGTCTGGGTCACCGCCGCCTGGCCGTCCGCGACGGCCCGAGCGATGCCGAAGTCCATCACCTTGACCGCGCCGCCACGGGTGATCATCACGTTGGCGGGCTTGACGTCGCGGTGCACGATGCCGTGCCGGTGGCTGAAGTCCAGGGCCGCGCAGACGTCGGCCATGACCTCCATGGCCCGCCTGCCGTGCAGCGGCCCCTCGGTCTTCACGATGTCGCGGAGCGTCTTGCCGTCGACGAACTCCATGACGATGTACGGCAGCGGCCCGTGCTCGGTCTGTGTCTCGCCGGTGTCGTACACGGCCACGATCGCCGGGTGGTTCAAGGACGCGGCGTTCTGGGCCTCACGCCGGAAGCGGATCTGGAACTGCGGATCGCGGGCGAGGTCGGCGCGCAGCACCTTGATCGCGACGTCGCGGCCGAGGCGGACGTCCTTGCCCTTGTGGACTTCCGACATGCCGCCGTAGCCGAGCGTCTCACCCAGCTCGTAGCGGTTGGAGAGCAGTCGCGGAGTGCTCATCGGTGCGTCGTCCCACTCCTCGTCAAGAAACTTCTCATCATGCTTACTGTCTGTCCTCGACCCGACACGCGTTAGCCACCCGGTTCAGATTCACAACGGAGTGTGATTCGGTCACCGACCCGCACCTGTCCGGATGGCACCATCTCAGTGACGGTGCACCGGCTCAGATCGGTTGGCTGGTTACCGGACTCGTTTCGGGTGACAGAGTCAATGCCCAACCGGGTCAGCTTGGCAACTGCCTCACTTGCCGGCCGGTTCACGAACTCGTTGTCGTCGATCGGTACCAGAGTGCCCGGTCGCGATCCGTTGTCGCGCGTGGGGTGGGCGGTGGGTGACGGATGACCGCCCTGGGCAGCGCTGTCCAGCGTCATGCGCGGGTAGGACGGTTCGCGCAGCAACCACACGCTCAACCCGATCAGCACGACCACGAGCAGGATGATCACCACCCAGAGCCCGATCCGACGGGGTTTCCCGCCAGGCGGCAAGGGCATACCGTGCGGCGGGTAGCCGCCGGGCGCCGGGCCGAGCGAGATCATCGCCTGGCCGCCCATCGGGGTGCCGCCGTGGTGCGGCGGCTGCTGGAGCCCGTGCTGCGGCGACGGCTGGGGGAGCTGCGGCGGGATCACCGGTGCCGCCATCAGCGGAACGCCCGTCACCGGGGTCACCGCCGCGCTGGACATGCTCAGTCCGGACGGCGGCGGCAGCGGCAGCCCGGCCCGGATCGCGGCGACCGCGCTCGCGAACTCCCCGCCGCTGCGGTAGCGCTGCCACGGGTCCTTCACCAGGGTCGCCTCGACCAGCGCGCGGGCGTGGTGCGGTACGTCCGGCGGCAGCGGCGGCGGCACGTCCCGGATGTGCATCATCGCGACGGTCACCGCGTTGTCGGACAGGAACGGCCGGTGCCCGGCGAGGCACTCGTAGCCGACCACGGCCAGCGAGTACACGTCGCTCGCCGGCTCGGCCTCGCTGCCGAGCGCCTGCTCCGGGGCGATGTAGTGGGCGGTGCCCATGACCATGCCGGAGCGGGTCACCGGCGCGGCGTCGGCGGCCTTGGCGATGCCGAAGTCGGTCAGCTTCACCTTCCCGGACGGGGTCACCAGGATGTTGCCCGGCTTCACGTCGCGGTGCACGAACCCGCGCTCGTGCGCGGCCTGCAGCGCCTCGCCCGCCTGCTCCAGCACGTCCAGCGCGCGGTCGGCGGCCAGCCTGCCCTCCCTGGCCAGGATGGTGGCCAACGGCTCGCCCTCGACCAGCTCCATCACCAGGTAGGCGGTGTCCTCGGGGCCGTCCGGCACCGCGGCCGTCTCGCCGTAGTCGTGCACCGAGGCGATGCCGGGGTGGTTCAGCGAGGCCGTCATCCGGGCCTCGCTGCGGAAGCGGTGCAGGAACTCCGCGTCCCCGCAGAGCTCCGCCTTGAGCACCTTCACCGCGACCCTGCGGTCCAGCCGCGTGTCCGCCGCCTCCCAGACCTCGCCCATCCCGCCCACGGCGATGCGCCTGCCGAGCCGGTAGCGGTCGGCGAGCAACTGGCCGGAGGTGAGCACGACTCAGCCACCTTCCAGCCCGGCGCGGATGACCGCGCGGCCGATCGGTGCCGCGACGGAACCGCCGGTCGCCTCCAGGCCGCGGTCGCCGCCGTCCTCGACCATCACCACGACCGCGATCTTCGGCTTGTCGGCCGGGGCGAAGGCCACGTACCAGGCATGCGGCTTGGTCAGCTTCGGGTTGGCCCCGTGCTCCGCCGTCCCGGTCTTGGAGGCGATGGTGACGCCGGAGATCTTGCCGGGGCCGGTGGTGCGCTCCTCGGACTTGATCATCATCTGCTTGAGCGTCTCGGCGGAGCTCGCCGACATCGCGCGCTCGGCCTGCTTGGGCTCGATCTCGTCGAGCACGCTCACGTCGTGGGTGACGATCCGCTTCTTCAGCTGCGGTTCCATCCGCATGCCGCCGTTGGCGATGGTCGCGGCGATCATGACGTCCTGCAGCGGGGTCAGCTTCACGTCGCGCTGGCCGATGCCGGTCTGGAACAGCGCGGCGTCGTCCGGGATGTCCCCGAGCGAGGACGGCACCACGCTCATCGGGATCTTCAGGTCCTGCTCGCCGATGCCGAACTTCTTGGCCTGGTTGCGCAGCTTGGTCTCGCCCAGCTGACCCGCCAGCTCGGCGAAGGCGGTGTTGCAGGAGCGGGCCAGCGCCTCCTCCAGCGAGGCGGTGGCGGCGGACCCGCACTTGTTGCCGTCGAAGTTCTCCAGCCGCGTCCTGGTGCCCGGCAGCTGGATGTTCGGCGCGGCGGTGAGCTGGTGGTCCTTGCCCATCCCGTTCTCCAGCGCCGCGGCGGCGAGCACCAGCTTGAACGTCGACCCCGGCGGGTAGTTCTCCGAGATCGTCCGGTTCAGCATCGGCTTGTCTTTGTCGTCGTTGAGCTCGACCCAGGCCTTCTGCCGGGCGCTGGAGTCGTGCGTCGCGATCCGGTTCGGGTCGTAGGACGGCGTGCTGACCATGCCGAGGATCTCGCCGGTGTCCGGCCGCAGCGCCACGACGGAGCCGGTGAAGCCCTTGTCCGTCATCTGCTTGTACGCGGCTTCCTGGACCTTCGGGTTGACCGTCGTCTCGACGTTGGCGCCCTTGGGGTCTCGGCCGGTGATCAGGTCGGAGAGCCTGCGCACGAACAGCGCGCTGTCCGTGCCGTTGAGGATCGGGTTCTCCGCCTTCTCCAGCTGGGTGGGCGAGTAGCTCACCGAGTAGAAGCCGGTGACCGGCGCGTAGGCCGGGCCGTTCGGGTACTTGCGGAGGAAGCGCAGCTTGGTGTTGTTGGTTTCCTCGGAGGTGGCGATCACCCCGCCACCGGCGACGATGATCTTCCCGCGCTCCCTGGAGTACTCCTCGTAGAGCACCCGCTGGTTGCGCGGGTCGTTGCGGTAGTCGTCGCTCTTGATCACCTGCACGTAGGTGGTGTTGGCCAGCAGCAGGACGATCATGCCCATCATCGCGAGCGCGACCCGGCGCAGGGGAGTGTTCATGTCGGACGCTCCACGAGCACGGTGCTGGCCTCCGCGATCGGTGCCTGCTGGGGCTTGGGCCCCTTCGGGGTTTGCGGTGCGGGACGCCGGGCGGCGTCGGAGATCCGCAGCAGCAACGCGATCGCCGCGTAGTTGGCGATCAGCGAGGAGCCGCCGTGGGAGAGGAACGGGGCGGTCAGACCGGTCAGCGGGATCAGCTTGGTGACACCGCCGACGACGATGAACACCTGCCAGCACACCGCGAATGCCAGGCCGCCCGCGAGGAGCTTGCCGAAGGTGTCGCGTACCGCGAGCGCGCTGCGCAGGCCGCGCATCACCAGCAACAGGTAGATGATCAGCAGCGCGGCCAGGCCGATGAAGCCGAACTCCTCGCCGATCGCGGCGATGATGAAGTCGCTCTGCGAGAAGGTGACCAGCTCCGGCCGCCCGGCGCCGAGGCCGGTGCCGCCGAGCCCGCCGGTGCCGAGGCTGAACAGGGACTGGCTGATCTGGTTGCCCTTGCCGAAGTAGTCGGCGAACGGGTCGAGCCAGGTCTGCACGCGGACCTGCACGTGGCCGAAGAGCTGGTAGGCGATCAGGCAGCCGCCGATGAAGAAGGTCAGACCGATGACCAGCCAGGCGACCCGCTCGGTGGCGATGTAGAGCATCACCAGCACGATGCCGAAGAACAGCAGCGAGGTGCCCAGGTCCTTCTCCAGCACCAGCACGCCGACTGAGAGCGCCCAGGCCACGAGCAGCGGGGCGAGGTCGCGGGCCCTCGGCAGCTCCATCCCGGCGAAGCGGCGCCCGGCGGCCATGAACAGGTCGCGCTTGGACACCAGGAACGCCGCGAAGAAGATCAGCAACAGGATCTTGGCGAACTCACCGGGCTGGATCGACCCGAGGCCGGGCAGCCGCAGCCAGATCTTCGCGCCGTTGACCTCGGAGAGGCTGGACGGCAGCAGACCGGGCAGCGCGAGCGCGATCAGGCCGACGAGCCCGGCGGTGTAGCCGTACTTCGCCAGCATCCGGTGGTCCTTGACCAGCCACATCACCACGGCGAAGACCACGAGGCCCGCCGCGGTCCACACCACCTGCTTCGGCGCGGACTCGCTCGGGACGAACCGCTGCAGGTCCTTGGCCCGCTGGATCACCGCCGGGTCGAGCCGGTTGATCATGACGAGCCCGAGCCCGTTGACCAGCGCGACGCACGGCAGGATCAGCGGGTCCGCGTACGGCGCCCACTTGCGCACCGCGAGGTGGGCCAGGCCGAACAGGGCCATGAACGCCACGCCGTAGTACAGGATCTGGCGGGTGAGCTCCTGCTCCTGGTTGCCGTCGGCGATCGCCAGCGCGAGGGTCACCAGCCCGGCGGCGAAGCCGAGCATGGCCAGCTCGGTACCGCGCCGCGTCTGCACCTGCGGTGCCTGGGGCGTGCTGACCGGCCCCAGGCTGGGGTTGGTCCCGGCTGCCGGACGCCCCATCAGCCCACCGTCCGGCAGTCCACACCCGGCGTCGGCTTGGGCGTCAGCGACGGCTGCGGATTGTTCGGGTCGGGGTTGTTCGGGTCGACCGGCGTCGTCGTGGTGGTCGGCGGGGGCTGCGATCCGCTCGGGTTCGTCGGGTTCGTCGGATTCGGCAGCTGGCCGAGGCCGCCTGCCGGGCACACGGGCAGCAGCCAGTCCAACCGCAGCCTGCGGACCGCCATCCTGGCGCCCTCGATGCCGTCGACGTTGTCGTTGGTGATGCCGTTGCGCACCAGGTCCTTGCCGAGGTTCTTGAGGTCCTTGAGCGAGACCTCCTCGCACGGCTGGGCCGCGTCCGGAGCGCAGGAGCCCTCGACCTCGCGCTGCAGCTTGAAGCCGAGCACGTCGCCGCGGAGGCCCTGGAAGATCGCGACCTTCTCCTGCTCGTTCACCCCGACGTAGTACTGCTGGAGCACCCACCACCTGAGCACGAAGCCACCGCCCGCGAGCAGCGCGAGCACCAGCAGCGTGATCAGGAAACCGCGCAGCTTGCTCCTGCGCTTCGGCGGCGGGGGAGTCTCCATGGCCACCCGCTGCGGCGCGTTGTTGCGCTGCGGGTTGATGGCGCTGGCCCGCGCGGCCGGGGTGTCCGGCGGCGGCGGGTCCTCGCTGCCGTCTCCCGCGGCACCGCCGACGATCGGGTCGTTCTCGCCGTAGTCGACGTCGACCACGTCCGCGACGATGCACGTGACGTTGTCCGGTCCGCCGCTGCGCAGCGCCAGCTCGATGAGCCGGTCGGCGCACGCCTGCGGATCGGGGATGCGCATCGCGTCGTCGAGGGTCTCCTGGCTCACCGGCCCGGACAGGCCGTCCGAGCAGAGCAGGAACCGGTCACCCGCGCGCGCCTCCCGGATCGCGAAGCTCGGCTCCACCTCGTGCCCGGTCAGGGCCCGCAGCAGCAGTGAGCGCTGCGGATGGGTGGTCGCCTCCTCCTCGGTGATCCGGCCCTCGTCGATCAACGACTGGACGAAGGTGTCGTCGTGGGTGATCTGGGAGAAGACGCCGTCGCGCAACAGGTACGCGCGCGAGTCACCGACGTGCACCAGGCCGAGTTTGTTCCCGGCGAACAGGACGGCGGTGAGCGTTGTGCCCATGCCCTCCAGTTCGGGGTCGGTCTGCACGAGTTCCGAGATGGCCGCGTTTCCCGCGATCACCGCATCCCGGAGTTGGCTGATCAGGTCGTCGCCCGGCTCGTCGTCGTCGAGGGGGGCCATCGCGGCGATGACGACCTTGCTCGCGACTTCACCGGCGGCATGGCCACCCATGCCGTCGGCGAGTGCGAGCACACGGGGGCCCGCGTACACGGAGTCTTGGTTGTTGGAACGCACCAAGCCCCGGTCGCTCCGGGCCGCATAACGAAGGACGAGGGTCATGAACGCAGCTCGATCACCGTCTTACCGATACGGATCGGTACGCCGAGCGGGACCCGGACGGGTGCCGTGACCTTCGCCCGGTCTAGATATGTGCCGTTGGTGGAGCCTAGATCCTCGACGTACCAGTCCGTTCCCCGGAGGGACAACCGGGCGTGCCGCGTCGAGGCGTAGTCGTCGTCGAGCACGACGGTGGAGTCGTCCGCGCGGCCGATCAAGATCGGCCGCCCGTCGAGGGAGATCCTGGTCCCCGCCAGCGCTCCGTGCGTGACGACGAGCTGACGTGGTTGTTTGCCACGGGCCTGCTGCTTCCCGGAGGAGCGGCGGAACCCTGGCATGGAGACCCGGATGCCGGATGCGGCGTACAGGTCGGAGCGGACGACACGCAGCGCAGCCAACACGAACAACCAGAGCAGGGCAAGGAACCCTGCTCTGGTCAGCTGCATCACCAGATCTGGCACCTGTTGTGTTCGCTCCTGCCTCGTGCGACCGCGTCGTCGTTGAGTGGGGATCAGCCCTGGGCGCGGAACACCAGGGAGGAGTGGCCGATGCGGATCACGTCGCCGTCGGCCAGCTGCCACGCCTGGGCCGGGTTGGAGTTCACCGTGGAGCCGTTGGTGGAACCGAGGTCCGCCAGCATGGCGTTCTGACCGTCCCAGGTGATTTCCAAATGACGGCGCGACACGCCGGTGTCCGGAAGGCGGAAATCCGCGTCCTGGCCGCGACCGATCACGTTGGAGCCCTGCTTCAGCGTGTAGTTGCGGTTCGACCCGTCGTCCAGCTGCAGCGTCGCGGTCAGCTGGCGCGGGGCGCCACCGACGGCGGGCGGGGCATAACCCTGCTGGCCGCCGTAGCCCTGGTCGTACCCGCCCTGCTGCTGGCCGTAACCCTGGTCGTAGCCGCCCTGCTGGGGCTGCTGACCGTAGCCCTGGTCATAGCCGCCCTGCTGCTGGCCGTAACCCTGGTCGTAGCCCGGCTGACCGTAGCCGCCCTGCTGGGGCTGCTGGCCATAGCCCTGGTCATACCCGCCTTGCTGGGGCTGCTGACCGTAGCCCTGGTCATAGCCCTGCTGGGGCTGCTGGCCATAGCCCTGGTCGTAGCCGCCCTGCTGGGGCTGCTGGTCGTAGCCGGGCTGCGGCTGCTGGCCATAGCCCTGCTGCTGGTCGTAGCCGTACTGGCCGCCGTAGTTCGGGTCGTAGCCGCCCTGCTGGGGCTGCTGCTGACCGTAGTTGGGGTCCTGTCCGTACTGGCCCTGCTGCTGCTGGCCGTAGCCCTGGTCGTAGCCGTACTGACCCTGCTGCGGCGGGGGCTGCTGGGCGTACCGGTCGCCCTCGGGGTACTGGCCGGGTGGCTGGCTCATGGGTCGGTCTCCTGCGGTACGAGGTGGTGCCGGCCGTCGGGTCGGCGCTGCGTCTGGGTCGACTGACGAGCTGGTACGGAACTGTCCGGTGTGCAGCGTCTCAGAACGCTCCATGGAGACTACGACGTCACCGTATGTATCCCACCCGTGCTCGGCCAGATGCTCGTTGATGCAGTCCGCGAGCAGTTGGCTCACTCGCTGTTCATCAGCGGCAAGGCGGTCGAAGTCGGCTGGGCCCAGTCTGACGACGTAGTGGTTGGGAGCGAGGAGACGCCCTCCGGCGAGTTCCTTGATGTTGTCGTCGGCCTGTCGCTCTAGGGCCTGCGCCACCTCCTGCGGTACGACTTTGCCTCCGAACACACGCGCGAACGTATTGCCGATCACACCTTCCAAGCGGCGCTCGAAGCGCTGCAGGCCCACGGCAACCCTCCACGTGATGTGTTCCTCGAAGCATCGGTCCTAGGACGTCTGACCATGGTCCTCCGTTCCTCGGCCGAGCGCTTCTTCCCTTCGATCGTATCCGGGTCCCCGCGAGGGCACAGGGGGCGTTTTGCAACCCGACCGGGGCCCCGTGCTAGGCTTCCGCCGCACCACAGAACACCACAAATGAACAGCACTTCCGGGGCAAGTGGCGGAATGGCAGACGCGCACGGTTCAGGTCCGTGTGTCCGAAAGGACGTGGGGGTTCAACTCCCCCCTTGCCCACCCGAGAAGACGAAGGCGACGTGTGCCTGCGGAGAACGCAGGCGGCGTCGCCTTCGTCGTTTTTCCTCCTGGGGGTCCAACCCCCAGACCCCGGCCGGAGGGCTGCGCCCCCGGACCCCCATCTGTCGTGGTCGCGTTGGGTTGCTTTGGGCCACCTGGGGATTCGGGGATGCCGTTCGAGAGTTCGGCTGGCGGCGGGAGACACGCGGGGCAATCGTGACTTTTCAATGTGGTCGGCGGGTGAGGCAGGTCACTACCCTGGAGGGGTTGGGTCACTGCGCGCACCTGGGGGAACGATGCGTGGTTGGGGATCTCGTCTCGCCGTCCTGGTTTCCGCCCTGGCGCTCAGCGTCGCGGGCGCTCCCGCCGCTCCGCCCGCCCAGGCGGCCGCCGGTGAGGTCGTGTCGATCCGGTCGCACAACTTTCCGAATGCCCACTTCAGGCATTCGCACTGGCTCGGCCGCATCGCCGATGTCTTCCCGACCAGCGACGACCTCCTCAAGGAGGACTCGACCTGGGAGCTGCGGCCCGGCCTGGCGGGCAGCTGCCTGTCGCTGGAGGCCCGCAACTACAAGAACCACTACCTGCGGCACCGCAACGGCGAGGTGGTGCTGGAGCGGTACTCCGAGGACTTCGGCTTCCGGCAGGACGCCACCTTCTGCAAGGTCCCGGGCCTGGCCAGCTCCAGCGGGTTCTCGTTGCGCGCCCTCCAGTTCCCCAACGCCTACCTGCGGCACGCCTTCGGGCTGCTGAAGCTCAACGACTACGACGGCGGTGAGCTCTTCCGGCAGGACGCGACCTTCCACACCGCGGCGCCGTGGATCACCGGGCGGTTCTACAACCCGATCCTCAACGCGGGCGCCGACCCGAGCATGGTGATCGACAACGGCCAGTACCACCTGGTGCAGGGCGATACCTACAACAACTACGACATCGTCATCCGCAGTGCGTCCACTGTGGAGGGCCTGCGGACGGCGCAGCCGCACGTGGTGTGGACCAACCCCGAGTGCAACGCGGTCGCGTGCACGGAGATCTGGGCGCCGGAGGTGCAGCGGATCGGTGACCGCTGGTGGATCTTCTTCACCGGGCAGAACGGGACGGGCGGGCACACGCACCGGATGTACGCGCTGCGCTCGACCGGGCCGGCGATCACCAGCCGCTACGAGTTCCTCGGCGAACAGCGGCTGCCCGGCGACACCTGGGCCATCGACGGCGTCTACCTGACCCACCAGGGGCAGAACTACTACCTCTGGTCCGGCTGGGAGAGCCAGAGCGCGAACCGGGTCCAGCACCTCTACATCGCGCGGATGGCCGACCCGATGACGCCGATCGGTGACCGGGTGCGGATCTCCTCGCCGACGCAGCCGTGGGAGACGGTGCCCAACGGGCTCAACATCCTGATCAACGAGGGGCCGCAGCCGATCGTCGCGCCGAACGGCAGGCTGTCGGTGGTCTACTCGGCCAACGGCAGCTTCACCAACGACTACTGCCTCGGCAGGCTCACCCTCGACGGGGACCCGATGAACCCCGCCGCCTGGACCAAGTCCAGCGGCCCCGTCTTCGCCGGGCGGCACACCGCGACCTCGCCGGGGCACAACGGGTTCGTGACGATCAACGGCAGCCCGTGGCTCGTCTACCACGCGAACATGGACCCGGGGACGGGCTGGCCGGGCCGCAGCGTTCGCATCCAGCCGATGTCCTTCGACGCGGCGGGGCTGCCCGTGCTGGGCGCTCCTACCGACATCCACCAGGGGATTCCGCTGCCCAGGTGACCCGGGCCACGACGACCGGTTCGTCACGGCCGGTGAGCGGTTGAACGGCCATCAACGGTGGTACCGACCTCCGGCGGCACTGGAGCACGCCTTGCTCCGCGTGGACCAATCACCGCATGAATGCGCAGTGGTTGCCCTGACCTGACTTTTCGGCGGCGGGCGGACGAGCGCTCCCGCTGCTCACACGAACGGCCGCACAGCCGGGCCGAAGTCGAAATGCCGTTCACCGACCGGTCACCGCTCGCGTCGGGCCGCCGGTCGCAGCACCCCCGGTTTCGTAGATACGTCACACCCGCGGTCCTGGTACTCCAGTTACTGCAAACAAATGCCGCCGCTGATTCCGGCGCAGGGTGAGAATGCGGAATCCAGCGGTGGAAAGCCGAGGGGAGGCGAAGCGCGTGAGCCGCACTACTGGGCAGACGGCGGTCGATGGAGGTTTTCACGTCCTGCCCACCCGGGCGGTCCCCCCGGTCGAATTACCAGCTCCGTCCGAGCACCTCGCGGCGCAGGCCGCCGAGCTGCTCGGCTGGCGCGGCACCATGCTGCCGCCGATGACGCTGCTCGGTCGCAAGGTCATCGTCGTCGCCGAGCTGCTGACCGCGGAGCACGCCGAGCGCGTGTGCCTCGGCGCGCCGCCGGTCACCGACCGCACCACCGTCTCCACCTGGGTCTGGCCGGAGATGGCCGGTCGGGTGCCGCCCACCGCCGTCCGCATCGTCGGCGTGCTCGCGGTCTCCAGGCACTGGCGCAGCGCGTTGACCTCCGTGGTGCCGTTCGCCAGGTTCACCAACGCCGCGGTCGTGGTCCCCTCCACCGTCGCGGGTGCGGACGACTTCCTGCTCAACTGCCTGATGCGGGCCCGGCAGTACGGCGTCGCCGTCGCCACCGCCGAGGAGCGCGACGGGGTCGAGCTGGCCATGCCCGCCCGCGCCGAGCAGCCCACAATGGACCTGCAGGAATCCATGATCCGCTGGATGCACGAAATGGTCTACGAGCAGCTGCTCGCCACCGTGCCCGCCTGAATTCTTTCTCCCCACGTCCCGCTCAGATTTCCCCGAGAACCCGATCGAGGTACGCGTTGCGGAATCGGCCCGTGGGGTCGAGCTTCGCCCGCACGCAGCGGAACTCCGCGAGCTTCGGATACCGACCGGTAAGTATTTCAAAGTTGCACCGGTGCATTTTGCCCCAGTGCGGGCGGCCCCCGACCGCCCCGACAACGGACTCGAACACGTCGAACCAATGCCGGTGCGGCATGCCGACGAACTGGTGGGCCGCGATGTAGGCGCTGTCCCTGCCGTACGCGGTGGACAGCCACACGTCGTCGGCGGCGGCCACCCGGACCTCGACCGGGAACATCACCGGGTGCTCCAGGTCTGGTAGCGCCGCACGCAGTTCCCGCAGCACGTCGCAGACGGCGTCGCGCGGGATCGCGTACTCGGACTCCACGAAGCGCACCTGGCGGTCGGTGACGAAGACCCGGTGCGACCGGTCGCTGTAGGACCGCGGGGACAGCAGCTCCGAGGACAGCCAGTTCAACGGGCGCACCAGGCTCGGCACCGCCCGGCCCAGCCTGCAGACCGTGCCGAAGGCCAGGTTCTCCATCACCTGGTACTCCCAGAACTTCCGCGCCGGGCTCAGCGGCGAGCACTCGCTCCCCGCGGGCAGCCGGTTGTTCCGTTTGACGAGCGCCTTGCTGCCGTAGGGGAACCAGTAGAACTCGAAGTGGTCGTTGCCCTCGGCGAACTCGTCGAAGCGCTCCAGCACCTCCTCCAGCGGAGCCGGGTACTCGTTGGCCTCCAACGCGTAGGCCGGTT
Organism: Allokutzneria sp. A3M-2-11 16; assembly: GCF_024213555.1. Taxonomy (GTDB): domain Bacteria; phylum Actinomycetota; class Actinomycetes; order Mycobacteriales; family Pseudonocardiaceae; genus Allokutzneria. The sequence continues at coordinate 1,948,533 of NZ_JANAVO010000001.1, forward strand.
CGCAGCGCAGGGTCACCGAACTCAGCACGCCGAGCGCGCCGAGCCCGAGCCGTGCCGCCGCGAACTCCTCCGGGTTCTCCTCGGTCGAGCAGCGCAGCAGCGAGCCGTCCGCCAGCACCAGTTCCAGCGCCTCGACCTGGGTGGCCAGTCCGCCGAAGCGCGCCCCGGTGCCGTGGGTGCCCGTGGAGATCGCGCCCGCGACGGTCTGCTTGTCGATGTCGCCGAGGTTGGTCATGGCGAGCCCGAGCCGGTCGAGCTCCGCGTTGAGCCGGTTCAGCGTCGTCCCGGCGTGCACGGTCACCAGGCCGGTCGCCGGGTCCGCGGAGATCACGCCCGAGCACCCGGTCAGGTCGATGGCCATGCCGTCGGTGGCCGCGATGGCGCTGAAGGAGTGCCCGCTGCCGATCGCCCGCACGGGCAGACCTTCGCGCTCCGCGGTCCGGATGGCGTCGGCGATCTCCTCGGCGTCGCGGGGGTGGGCGGTGTGCCGGGGCCGAGCCGTGGCGGTGCCCGCCCAGTTCGTCCACGTAGTAGAGGCGGAGCGTGCCTGCATCACTACCCTCCGTCGCGCAGATCTCGGGTGAGGCCGAAATTACGTGAATGACTTTCGCTTATCAAGGTCCTGGCCCTACCGTGCATAACGTGCTTACCAACGGACTGCGTGCGCGTTATGACTCGGCAACCGTCGAGCTCGACCCGCCGTTCGCGCTGGTTGACCTCGAAGCGTTCCGCTCGAACGCCCAGGAGCTGCTCCGGCGGGCCAACGGCAGGCCGATCCGGGTGGCCAGCAAGTCGGTCCGCTGCCGCGAGCTGCTCGGCCAGGTGCTGGCGTTGCCCGGCTTCGCGGGCGTGATGGCGTACTCGCTGGCCGAGGCGCTCTGGCAGGTCGAGACCGGACTGACCGACGACGTGCTGGTGGGCTACCCGACCGCGGACCGGGGCGCGCTGCGCGCCCTCGCCAAGGACGACGCCGCGCGGGCGGCGGTCACGATCATGGTCGACGACGTGGCGCAGCTGGACTTCGTCAGCGACGCGCTCGGCGCCGGGCACCCGGAGATCCGGGTCTGCATCGAGCTGGACGCGTCCTGGCGCCCGCTGGCCAGGTTCCGGCAGGACTGGTTGCACGTCGGCGTCCGCCGCTCGCCGGTGCACACCCCGCTGGAGGCGGCCGCACTGGCCAGGGAAGTGTTGCGGCGCCCGGGTTTCTCGCTCGTCGGCGTGATGGCCTACGAGGCGCAGATCGCCGGTCTCGGGGACGCCCCGCGGGGCAGGCCGGTGCGGGCCACCGCGGTCCGGATGATGCAACGACGCTCCTTCGCCGAGCTGGCCGAGCGCCGCGCGGCCGCGGTCGCCGCGATCCGTGCGCTCGCCCCGCTGGAGTTCGTCAACGGTGGTGGCACCGGCAGCCTGGAGCGGACCTCCACCGAGGAGGCGGTGACCGAGCTGGCCGCGGGGTCCGGGCTGCTGGCACCGACGCTGTTCGACACCTACCAGGCGTTCCGGCTGCGCCCGGCCGCGCTGTTCGCGCTGCCGGTGGTGCGCAGGCCCGCGGAGGGCGTCGCCACCGTCTTCGGCGGCGGGTACCTCGCGTCCGGGCCGGTCGGCAGCGACCGGTTGCCGACCCCTTATCTGCCGCAGGGCCTGCGACTCACCGGCGCGGAAGCGGCCGGTGAGGTGCAGACCCCGTTGCTGGGCGCGGTGGCGGACGAGCTCGCTGTCGGCGACCGGGTGTGGTTCCGGCACGCCAAGGCGGGGGAGCTCGCCGAGCGGTTCGCCCAGTTCCATCTACTCGACTCCGGCGGGCTCACCACGGTCCCCACGTACCGCGGTGAGCAACGCTGCTTCGGCTGAGGTGGCGGTTCAGCCGATGCGCTTGGAGAGGTAGTCCCTGATCAGTTCCTTGGCCTCGGAGATCAGCACGGCGTCGCCGTCCGGATCCCGGCGGAAGGCCAGCTTCAGCACGCTGTCGGCCGCCTCGATCGCCACGGCCATCGGCGTGGCCACCTGGCTCTCCGGGAAGCCGAAGCGCTCGGTGATGAGCGTGGACAACCGTTCGGCGATCACGGTGTTGCTGTCCCGCTGCTCGTCCATCAGGTGCGGGTCGATGACGTCACCGAAGTGCACCTTGCGGAAGGCCGGCAGATCCCGGTGCATCGACACGTAGATGTCGAAGACCGAGTCGACAACCTGCCACCAGTCGTTGAGCTGCTGCTCGGCGAAACGCTGACCGACCTCGTTCATGAAGCGGTCCAGGTTGCGCAGGGTGAGCGCCTGCACGACCGCGCGCTTGTCCGGGAAGAACTGGTACAGCGAGCCGACCGCGACGCCTGCGCGTTCCGCGATCAGGGTCGTGGTGACCCCGTCGTAACCGACCTCGGCGATCAGGTCGGCGCAGGCATCCAGCATTCGTTCCACCCTGCGCGCACTGCGCTGCTGCACTGGACGGCGACGCAGCGGTGTGACGTCGGCGGGCACGGCTACTCCTCACTTGGGGGCTCGGGCGGCCGGAGCGAGCGGCGAACATGATCTCTGCTCGTCTGCTCCGGGCACGCCACCGTATGGATATGTGTGCGGTGGCCGGTCCAGTCGTCCCACTAGTTTCCCGGCGTCTTCCTTCTCCGAGCTCGGTCCTCCCGCCGATCAGGCGGAGGAACCGGTCCGAGCGGTACGGGTTGGGGGAACCTCTGTTCTCACAAGGGGTCAGACGCACGAGGAAACCACAGGGACAGCCCCTGTGATCACCAACACCGTTACCTGGATGTCATCTTTCCTAAGCATGTCAAGACCTCCGCCGGTTACCCAGAGTCCATCTTCTGATCGACGGCGTTCGAAGGGAAACAGGGTTTCCTTAAGGTCCGCTGCCTCGACTTTTACGATCAAGATCGCAACGAGTTTCAGATACGGGCTGCTATACCCGCTGTTACTTTCCGGTACCCGCCGAACTACCTGACCGACCGGTCGGCTGCGGGGTGGCCGTTCGGGGCCGGTCCAACTCGTGAATCGGTTACACGGCGTGGCGCAACTAAACGGTCGTACAAGATGACCGGATGACGATTATCCCCCGTAAAAGCGGCAAGGTTCACTCGAACGGAGGACAGAGGGGTCGCCGGTGGGGCCGAATGGGTGGCGGACCTGGCACGGATGCGCCCCTCCGGCCCCACCCGAAACGTGCAACGCCGCGTCTCCGGCCGAGTGCTCTCGGTGAGCGGTTGCGGGGGTGGCAAGGCGTTGTTCGGCGCGAATTGACGACCATCCGGCTCCGGCGACCTTTGGCGAACTCCGGGGAACTCCAGTCGAACGGGGTACAGAATTCAACTGGTCATCTGACCAACAGTCGTGACAGAGAAAAACCCGGCGCTCGCGGGAGGTGAGCGCCGGGTTTCTTCCCTTACTGCGGGGGACGGGAGTTGGAATTCCGCGAACCGGTGCCGGTCGGGGGGAGGGGAGTGCTATTCGGCACCGGCCCGCGGAAGTCTGTGTAGTTGTGTTCAGTTGTGTCCTGCTGCGTGGCCCGGCGGTCCAGGTCCGAAAGCGGTCGGGGGTTCGCCCGGACCCGGACCACCAGCCACGGGGCGGTCTCCTTGCGCCTGCGCTCGGGGGGCGCGGCGCGAGGACCGCCGGTTGTCCTCGCCTAGGAGACCTTCGCGACGGGCTGAGCCGTGCGCAGGTGCCTGGCAGGACGTGGCGCGAGGCCGCCGGCGACGAGGTGCTCGTATGCCGCGCGCCACACCGAACACGGTGCCTTCTGCTGGCGCCAACGGGTCGAGCACTCGGGGCAGTTGCCCCGCTCGTCGGGCTCGTGGGCGGCGAGCATGGCGCGCCATCCCTCGGTGAGCCTTGGCAGTTCGGAGCGGGCTACGGACAACAGGGACGGGGCGTCCGCGCGGTCGGCCAGCTCGGTGAGCATGTCGAGCCGCTCCCAAACCGCGTTGCGCAGCACCTGACCCAGAATCTCGTCCACAGCTCCACCGTCACCTTTCCGCCTGCTCGGCGGCCTCGCGCAGAGCTGACCTGAGCTGGGAAACCTCGCCCTGGCACAGCACCGCGGTCTCGCCGGGAGGTCCGACGAGGAGAACTCGGTTCTGCTCGACGACCACGGTGAGGCTCCGGTGCCGGTTGGCCACGTCGCGGCAGCCGATCAGCCACTCGCGACGGGATCCGCTCTGGCCGGCCGAGGCGGGCGTGACGGGCTTGCTGCCGCCGGTGGCGGTTCCCGTCTGCTCGGCCAGTTCCACGGTTCCGGTGTCCCTCCGTGTTCGTTCACTTACAGGAACTAAGGTTGGGGGGAGTCGAACCTGAACGGGGACTTTCAGCGCCGATCGGCGTCAGTTCCACGGTGAGCGGCATCTCAACTTCGGTCGGACCGATCAGGAGAGCGGTCGGACCGATCAACCCGGGCGATCGGCACTTCACCGGCGCGCGAGGATGCCCTTACTCTTCGAATGACGCCCGTCGGACCGTAAAAGGGGGCGCTTAATGAACACCATCGGTTCCCAAGGCTCTCCTGTTACCCCCGAAGTCTGGGAGCAGCAGGAGATGCGGGACGCGCTGGCAGCACGGGACATCTCCTCGGTGTACCGGCTGCTGCGCAGGCATGGGGTTTCCCAGCGCCAGATCGCGGCACTGACGGGTCAGTCGCAGTCCGAGGTCTCGGAGATCCTCAAGGGTCGCCAGGTCATGGCCTATGACGTGCTGGCCAGGATCGCCGACGGCCTCGACGTGCCGAGGGGCTACATGGGCCTCGCGTACGACGGGGGCACGGCCATGAGGGTGGTCGGTCCTCCCGACGACCCCCAGGCCGAGGAGGAAGAGTCGGTGAAACGGCGCATGTTCCTCGCCCACGCCGCCGCGATCACCATGGGCGCGTCGGTGTTCGGCGACAAGCAGGGCCACTGGGTGACCAACCCGACGCAGACCCCCGCCCGCGAGCGGATCGGCAAGACCGACGTCCAGCAGGTCGAGGCCGCGACCAAGGCGCTGCGCGCGCTGGACTACCAGTACGGCGGCGGCACCTGCCGCGACGCCGTGGTCGCCCAGCTCTCCTGGGCGGAGCAGCTGCTGCGCGCCGACGCGGCGGACTCGGTGCGGCGCAGGCTCCAGCTGGCCCTCGCCGACCTGCACAGCCTCGCGGGCTGGACCTCGTTCGACACCGGCATGCTCGACCCGGCCCGCAACCACTTCGGCAAGGCGCTGCAGTTCGCCAAGCACAGTGAGCACAACGAGCTGGTCGCGAACATCCTCTACCGGATGGGCCGGGTGTACCTGCACTACGAGGCCCCCAACGACGCGCTCAAGCTCTTCCAGCTCGGCCAGCTCGCCGCGCAGGACTCCGGTTCCGCGCTGACGGTGGCCGTGCTCTGCGCCAACGAGGCGTGGGCCTACGCGATGATGGGCAAGCGGGACCAGGCCATGAAGATGGTCGGCCGGACCAAGGACGAGTTCGCCCGCGCCGACTTCGCCACCGCGCCGGACTGGGTCAAGTTCTTCACCGTCAACGACCTGCACGGGATGATCGGCTCGGTGCACCACTCGCTGGCGGGCATCGAGGAGTTCCGCGCCAAGCACGCGCCGCTGGCCGTCGCCGAGCTGATCAAGTGCACGCAGGGCTACGAGTCCGATATGAAGCGGACCCACGTGTTCGGCCTGAGCATGCTCGCCGCCGACCACATCCGCGCCGGCGATGTGGACCAGGGCCTGCGCGTGGGCCGGGTGGCCTTCGACATGGGCGAGGGCGTCAACTCGGTGCGGGTCGCCGACCGGATGAACCACATGCAGGAAGAGGCGGTCAAGTACCACCACATCGGGGACGCCAAGGAGCTCGCCGACGACGTCCAGCAGTTCCGGCTGCGCACCGGCTCCCCGCACTTCCGGGGCAAGCTCGCGCCCGGGAACCCCAGTACGTGACGGTCAACGTGCAGGCGGGAACGAGCGGGCGCTACACCCGCGCGAAGCTCGCCACGGCGCTGCGGGCGATCTGCGACGCGGTGGGGCTGGACCCGAGAGGCGCGCGGCTGCTGCGGTTCGTCAACAACGCGGTGTTCCAGCTGTCGGCACAGCCCGTGGTGGTTCGCATCGTCCTCTCACCGTCCCTTCGGCATAGAGCTGACAACGTTGTCAAGGCCGCGACCTGGCTCGCCGAGCACGATGTGCCCGCGGTCCGGCTGCTGCCCGGCGTGGCCCAGCCGGTCGAGGCCGACGGGCACCTCGCCACGCTCTGGCAGTCGGTCCCGGAGAACGGTCCCCGGCCCACCGGCTTCGACCTGGCGCGGCTGCTCCGCCGGATGCACGAGCTGCCGCACGCCCCGTTCTCCTTCGACCGGTGGGAGCCGCTGCTGGACGTCCGGCGCCGGATCGCCGACGCCGAGGAACTGGACTGCGGCGACCGGGACTTCCTGGAATCGCGGGTGGACGAGGTGGAGGCCCGGCTCGCCTCGCTGCGCTTCCCGCTGCGCCAGGGCGCGATCCACGGGGACGCGCACCTGGGCAACCTGATCTCCGGCAGCGCCGGGATGCTGCTGTGCGATCTGGACTCGGTCTGCGTTGGCCCCCGGGAGTGGGACCTGACGCCGCTGGCGGTCGGCATGCTGCGGTTCGGGCACGGCACCGAGCGGTACCGGGCGCTGGCCCGCGGGTACGGCTTCGACGTGACGCGCTGGCCCGGTTTCCGGGTGTTGCGGCAGGTCCGGGAGCTGAAGCTGACCACAGGGGTGCTGCCCATCCTGCGGAGTAACCCGGACGTACGCACCGAGTTGGCGCGTAGGTTGAAAACCTTTCGTTCGGGTGACATGTCCGCCAAATGGACGCCCTACCAGTGAGCTGCCCGGCGGCTATGCTCACCACCTTGTGGACGATGCCAAGCATGACAATCGTTCCCCAGAATGAGTTTGTCCGTAACGCAATCCTTCTGTAGGACGACATAGCGGACGTCAAGGGAATGTCAAGACCCGCGCTCTGGTTACCGTCCGTAATGGGTGGTTTCTCTCGGCGAGTCACGGTGTGTGCACAGCGGAGGGGTGGAGATGGTGTTGGGCATCGGTGGGCTCACAGGCAGGAAGTGGCACAGTCGCCGCGCGCTGCAGGCAGCGGAAATGCTGGACGAGGTCGTTGACAGCCAGCTGCCGCTGGTGACCGAGTTGTCGGAGGAGAGCAGGCGGCGCTCCGCCGAGTACCTGTCCGAACTGGTCATGCTCGCGCAGGACTACCGGCACTTCGCCGCCGGGTGGATCGACCAGGCTGAGCTGGAGCGGCGCGGCAACGCCACCGTTGCGCGGCTCGAAGTGCTCAGCAAGCACCGCCTCCCTGCCCGGTTGACCGAGCAGGACTGAGACCGCAACCGCTGTTCGTCCGACGTGGGGGCGCTGACGAACAGCCGTCGTCGACTTCGACCGGGTGGGGACCTCCGCGACGCCCCACCCCTCGTTATCCGGGTGCCACCCGGCCGAGCGCCGCGCCCAGGCCCACCGCCAGGGCCATGACCAGCAGTTCTGCCGTGATCCAGCCCGCGAGGACCAGCCGTGAGCGCGCCGACGCGCCGGGCGAGAGCCCGGGCAGCAACCGGAAGCGAAGCCAGGCGCCGATGCCGCCGAGCCCGGTGAGCAGCACCGCCTTCACGATCACCAGCCAGCCGTAGCCGGTACCGGTCAGCGCGTCGAGCAGCGGCCGGTCGACCCGCACCGCGAGCTGGACGACCGCGCTCACCACACCGCTCACCGCGACCGCGGCCAGGCAGCACGCGGCCAGCCGGGAGAACTTCGGCAGCACGCTCGCCAGCAGCGCGCGGTGCGGCGCCACCAGCACGAACACCGACAGCAGACCGCCGACCCAGGCCGTCGCGGCGAGCACGTGCACCGCCGTGGCCAGCATCGCCGGGGTGTGGCCCGCCGAAGCCGCGGCGTGGCCGGTCAGCGGCAGCGCGACCACGCCGAGCAGGCCGACAACGGCGGGCAGTTCCACCGGCACGGTCCGGCTACGCGTGGTGACCAGGCTGAGCACCGCGAAGGCCAGCCCGCAGGCCGCGGTCACCAGGAGTGCCCGACCACTGCTGACCTGCGCGGAGTACTCCGCCAGCTCGTCGATCCGCAGGCCGAGCCCGTTCGGCGAGAGCTCGGCGGCCTGCCACCAGATCAGTGCGAGCGCGGTGAGCACCCAGGCGGCACCGAGGACCACCCCGGCGCGCTGGGCGGTCGCCGTGATCGCCGCCGCCCGGCGCTCGCCGCGGAGGAGCCAGCCGAGGACCCCGATGCCCACGGCGCCGATGCCCACCGCGTCCAGCAGCACGCGCACCACGGGTAGCCCGATCCGGACGGCGTCGCTGTCGGGCAGGCCGGGCAACGCGGCGGGCGGGGTGGCGACGAGCACGCTCGCGATCGCCGCCACCACCATGCCGGGCAGCAGCAGGGCCGCCCGTCCCGCTCGGTCCCGCATGCCGCTAGTCCCGGGTCGGCGTCCGGGCGAACCGGAGTGCGATCACCACGCCCGCGCCGAGCAGGACGGCGGCTCCGGCGAACCACGGCCACACCGGCGTGCCCTCGTCCTGGCCCGGCCGCTCGCTGACCTGGGTCATCGTCGGCGCGGCCGGGGCCGGGCTGGCGGCGCCGGTGGTGGCCGCGGTGCCGGAGCCGTCCTTGGTGAGGTGGAAGGACAGCTTGTCGCCGACCGGGTGCCCGTCGGCGGAGAGGATGCGGAAGGCGACCGTGTACTCGCCCGCCGCGCCGAGCGGGCCCTGCACCGGGACGGTCACCGCGGTGTTCTCCACGGCCGGCTTCCCGACCGGCCACCGGGTCGATCCGGGGCCGGTCAGGGTCACCGAGTTGACCAGCTCGGCCGCCTGGACCGGCTGGTCGAACACCAGCTTCAGCTCGGTCGGGCTGTTCTCGACCTGGGAGTCCTTCTTCGGGCTGCTGTCCACGAGGACGTTGTGGGCCAGGGCGGGGCCGGCGCTGACGACCAGCGCCAGCCCGGTGGCCAGCAGTACGCCCAGCGCGCGCCTCATGCCGAGGTCGCCTTGCGGCTGCGCGCGATCGCGCCGATGCCGAAGCCGACGCCGAGCGCGCCGACCACCAGGCCCGCGCCGCCGAGCATCCGCGCGGTGTTGTCAGCGGTCTCGACCGCGGCGGAGGACTCACCGCCGTGCGAGTGCGAGCCGGAGCCCGCCGCGGCCTTCGGGGTCAGCTTGAGCACCGGGGCGGGGCGCTCGGGCTCGGTGCCGTTCGCCGGCTGCTGCTCCCACTTCACGACCTTGCCGTCGTCGTAGGTCTGGGTGGTGGGCATGACCAGCTTGTCGGTGTTCTCCGGCAGCTTGCCGAGGGAGACCTCGAACTCGGCGAACTCGTTGTTGCCGATCTTGACGCCGGTGTCGGCGGTCCACGTGATGGTGCGGACCGCCTCGGTGATCTTGGTGCCGTGCGATTCCACCGGCGTGGCCAGCGGCGCCAAGGTGGCCTCGGCCTTCCAGCCGGGCACGGCCTTGGTGCGCACGGAGGTGAGCGGGTGCTCGGCGGGCAGGGTGACCTCGATCTTCACGGTGCCCGCGGTGGACGACTCGTTCGGCACGCGGAAGGCGACCTTGGTGTAGCCGCCCTGCTCGGCGGTGCCGGGCTGCGCGGTGACGTGGGCGAGGGCCGGGGCCGCGGTGAGCAGTGTGGCCACACCGGTGGCGGCGAGCACGCCGAGGACGCGTCGGTTCGATGACATGGTGGGAGACATGGCTCTGTGCACTCCTGATGCGATGGGGTGAGGTGTAAGCGCTGTTCAGGAGGTCAGCGGTGGGCCGCGGCGGGCGTGGGCGCGGCGCAGCAGCACGTCGAGCGAGGTGATCAGGCCGGACCTGGCCGGGAGCACCGCGAGCAGCGGCGCGAAGACCGGCGGCCGCGGGCAGCGGCGGGGCAGCACGGCACCGAGCGCGGCGGCCATGCCGAAGATCGCCGATTCGGCCCCGCCGAGGAGGAGCGCGGTGGCGAGGGTGGCCGCGGCGTGCGCCGCGAACATCGCCCAGGTGTCGGTCACGGCTCCGTGGTCGTGCAGCGTCAGCGCGCTGAGCAGCAGGTGCGTCGTGAGCTGGGCGGTGCCGAGCGTGGCGAGGATCGCCAGCGGGCCGCGCCGCCGGTCGGCGAAGGAGATCGCCACGGTCGCGATCAGCACGGTGAGCAGGACGGTCAGCGCCGTGTCCGGGACGGAACCACCCGCGAGGGCGTGGCCCAGGGTGGCCAGCGCGGCCGAGGTGGTGGCGAGCAGGCAACCGCGGAGCGCCCGCAGCGCGCCGCGGACCGGATCCAGCCGTACCGCCACGAACAGTGAGGGTAAGTCCTCTACCCATCGCGCGGGTGACCAGCGGGCTCACCTCACGTGATCGACAGAGTTGATCGCTGGTTTGGGCGGAAGCGGATCGGGTAATCCCTGCGCCGTTCTCTGCGGCGTCACACGGACGGGCTAAGCGGCTCGGCGGTACGCGCCGCAGTTGTTGCGCACTGCGGAACTGGATGCGACTGATGGAGCAGAGAGGGTGTCGGTTAGGCCACGCCGTCGGTGCGCCCGGTTGACCTCGCTACGCCGAATGGGTCAGGTTGGGTCGCTGAAAGGCGGTCGGGGCCGGTCTGCGAGACGGGTTCGCCTGGGGCTTGGGATACCGGCCGCGTGGCGCTTCTGTTCGCTTTTGTGAAGGAGGACGCGCCTAGCGGCGCACTGCACCGTGGCTACCGAGAACCCAGAACACCAGCGACCGGAAAAGCACCGTCCCCTGGAGCCTGAGGGGGCCACGACACTGCCCGGCGAGCCGCAGGCGGACTCTTCGCTGGCCGAGCGCCCGGCCCGGCTGGACCCCGTGGTCTTCGGCGTCGCGGGCGTCGTGGCGCTCGCCTTCATCGCCTGGGGTGTCTTCGGCACCCAGAGCCTGAGCACGGTGTCCGGGGCGGTGCTGTCCTGGATCATCGCCAACGCGGGCTGGGCCTTCGTGCTCGCCGCCTCGGGTTTCGTGGTCTTCGCGCTGTGGCTGGCGATGAGCCGCTACGGCAAGATCCCGCTCGGCCAGGACGGGGAGGAACCGGAGTTCCGCACCGTGTCCTGGGTGGCGATGATGTTCAGCGCGGGCATGGGCATCGGGCTGATGTTCTACGGCGTCAGCGAACCGCTCTCGCACTTCACCAACCCGCCGCCCGGCACCGTCCCGCCGATGACGGACGAGGCGCTGGAAACGGCGATGGCCACCACGCTCTTCCACTGGACGCTGCACCCCTGGGCGATCTACGCCGTCGTCGGGCTGGCCATCGCCTACGGCAGCTTCCGCCGCGGCAGGCGCCAGCTGATCAGCGCCGTGTTCGAGCCGCTGATCGGCAAGAAGCAGGCCAACGGCCCGATCGGCAAGGCCATCGACGTGATGGCGATCTTCGCGACGCTCTTCGGCTCGGCCGCCTCGCTGGGCCTCGGCGCCCTGCAGATCGGGCGCGGGCTGAAGGAGGTCGGCTGGATGGAGTCGGCGGGCACCACCGTGCTCGTGCTGATCATCGTGGTGCTGACCATCGCCTTCATCGCCTCCGCGGTCTCCGGCGTCGCCAAGGGCATCCAGTGGCTCTCCAACATCAACATGGTGCTGGCCGGGCTGCTCGCGCTCTTCCTGTTCGTGATCGGCCCGACGGTGCTGATCCTCAACCTGCTGCCCGCCTCGATCGGCCACTACTTCGCCGACGCGGCGGAGATGGCCGCCCGCACCGCCGCCAGCGGTGGGGACGCGATGGCCAGCTGGCTCGGCGACTGGACGATCTTCTACTGGGCGTGGTGGATCTCCTGGACGCCGTTCGTCGGCATGTTCGTCGCGCGGATCAGCCGCGGCCGCACCATCCGCCAGTTCGTCAGCGGCGTGATCCTGGTGCCCAGCCTGGTCAGCCTGCTCTGGTTCGCGATCCTCGGCGGTACCGCGCTGAACTTCCAGCGCGACGGCGTCGACCTGGCGGGTGCTTCCGGCGCCGAGGCCAAGCTGTTCGGCGTGCTCCAGCAGTTCCCCGGCTGGACGGGCATCGCCAGCGTCGTGGTGATGGTCCTGGTGGCGATCTTCTTCGTGTCCGGGGCGGACGCGGCGTCGATCGTGATGGGGACGCTGTCGCAGCGCGGGTCGATCGAGCCGAAGAAGTCCATCGTCGTGTTCTGGGGCGCGCTGACCGGCGCGGTCGCCGCGGTGATGCTGATGGTCGGCGGGGCGACGGCGCTGGACGGCCTGCAGAAGCTGACCATCATCGCCGCGGTGCCCTTCGCCGCCGTGATGGTCGCCATGTGCATCTCGCTTGCCAAGGACCTGCGCAGCGATCCGTTGGTGCGCCGGGAGAACAAGGGCCTCGAGGTGGTCGAGGCCGCGGTCATCCAGGGCACCCAGCAGTACGGCGAGGAGTTCGCGCTGGAGGTCTGCGACGGCAACGGCTCCAACGGCAAGGTCGTCGTGTCCGAGCCCGAGGCGCTGCGGTGAGCTTCTGGGAGTTCCTGGCTTCCCGGTGGGAGCAGGTGCTCGTGGACTCCTACCTGCACGCCAGTGCCGTGCTCCAGTGCACGGTGATCGCGGCGGTGATCGGGATCTTCGTCGGCATCGGGGTGTACCGCAGTCCCGGCGGCTCGGCTGTCGCGACGGCGCTGGCCAGCGCGGTGCTGACCATTCCGTCGTTCGCGTTGCTGGGCTTGCTGATCCCGGTGCTCGGGCTCGGGGTGGCGCCGACGGTGACCGCGCTCGTGCTCTACGCGCTGCTGCCGATCGTGCGCAACACCATCGTCGGTCTGTCCACTGTGGACAAATCGGTGACGGATGCCGCGCGGGGCATCGGGATGAGCCGCACCGGCGTGCTGACCCGGATCGAGCTGCGGCTGGCCTGGCCGTCGATCCTCGCGGGCATGCGGGTGAGCACGCAGATGCTGATGGGGATCGCGGCGATCGCCGCGTACGCCAAGGGCCCCGGGCTCGGCAACCTCATCTTCTCCGGCCTGCAACGGGTCGGCGGCGCGAACGCGGTGAACATGGCGGTCGCCGGGACCCTCGGTGTGATCGTGCTGGCCCTGGTGGTCGACGGGCTGTGGGTGCTCGTCGGCCGACTGACCACCCCGAGGGGGATTCGGTGAACGGCAAGACCGGTGTGGAGATCCACCTCGACAACGTCAGCAAGCGCTACCCCGGCCAGAAGGCCGCGGCGGTGGACGAGGTCACCATGACCATCCCGGCGGGGGAGACGGTGGTCTTCGTCGGCCCCTCCGGGTGCGGCAAGACCACCACGATGAAGATGATCAACCGGCTGATCGAGCCGAGCGCCGGGCGGATCACCATCGGCGGCGAGGACGCGCTGAAGCTGGACCCGGACCAGCTGCGCAGGCGGATCGGCTACGCGATCCAGCAGGCGGGCCTGTTCCCGCACATGACCGTCGGGCAGAACGTCGGCGTGGTGCCGGGCCTGGTCGGCTGGGACAAGAACAAGATCACCGACCGGGTGGAGGAGATGCTGGACCTGGTGGGACTGGAACCGAGCGAGTTCCGGGACCGCTACCCGCGCCAGCTCTCCGGCGGTCAGCAGCAGCGGGTCGGCGTGGCCCGCGCGCTCGCGGCCGACCCGCCGGTGCTGCTGATGGACGAGCCGTTCGGCGCGGTCGACCCGATCACCCGCGGCAACCTCCAGGACCAGCTGCTGCGGCTGCAGTCGGAGCTGGGCAAGACGATCGTGTTCGTCACCCACGACTTCGACGAGGCGGTGAAGCTCGGCGACCGGATCGCCGTGCTGGGGGACCGTTCGAAGATCCTCCAGTACGACACCCCCGACGCGATCCTGGCCAACCCGGCCGATGACACGGTGGCCGGGTTCGTCGGCGCGGGCGCCTCGCTCAAGCAGCTCACGCTGTTGCGGGTGCGCGATGTCGAGCACGGTGACGTGCCGACGGCGACCGAGGACGACTCGCCGGAGCAGTTGCGGGAGCGCGTCGGCAAGGGCAGCGGGCTCGTGCTCGACGCGCGCCGCAGGCCGCTGCGGTGGGTCTCCGCCCGCGACCTGGCTCCGGGGAAGTCGTTGCGCACCGCGGGGCGGGTGGTCGAGGACAGCGTGTCCGAAGCCTCGACCTTGCAGGACGCGCTCGAAGCGATCCTCACCGACGACGAGGGTTTCGCCGTCGTGGTCGGCACTCGCGGCGAGTACATCGGCGTCGTGGACATCGACACGGTGATGACCACGATCCGGCAGCTCCGCGAAGAGGCACGGGCGTGACCGGCGACGCGATCTTCCACGCGGAGGCGACATCATGACGACACCGACCGCGGAGCGCGGGTCGCGCCGGGCCGAGCGGATCAGGCTCTACGCCCAGCCGTTGATCGTGTTCGGCATCGTCGCGATCGTGCTCGCGTGGGCGTTCGGCAGCGACCTCGACGCGATCGAGCAGCGCAGCATCAACGCCTCCACGATCCTCACGCTCACCTGGCAGCACGTGGAGATCACCGCCGTGGTGACCGCGCTCGTGCTGGTGGTGGCGGTGCCGCTCGGGGTCGTGCTGACCCGGCGGTGGGCGAAGCCGCTCGCGCCCCTGGTGCTCGGCCTGGCCAACATCGGGCAGGCGGCTCCGGCGGTCGGTCTGCTGGTGCTGTTCTTCCTGGCCACCGGCTGGACGGGGTTCTGGGTGGTGGTGCTGCCGACCGCGCTCTACGCGCTGTTGCCCGTGCTGCGCAACACGATGGTCGGCCTGCAGCAGGTCGACCCCGCGCTCGTCGAGGCGGGCAGGGGGATCGGCATGTCGGGCTTCTCCGTGTTGCGGCGCATCGAGTTCCCGCTCGCCGTGCCGTTCGTGCTGGCCGGTCTGCGCACCGCGCTCGTGCTCGCGGTGGGCGTGGCGACGCTGGCGATGCTCGTCGACGGCGGCGGGCTCGGCGTGATGATCGACACCGGCTACAAGCTGCGCCGCACGTCGGTCCTGGTCGTCGGCGCGGTGCTCGCGGTCGCGTTGGCGCTGCTGGTCGACTGGCTCGGCGCGTTGGCCGAACAACTGCTCGGACCGAAGGGGCTGCGATGAAGAAGGCTTCCCTGAACAAGATCGCTGCCGTGATGACGACTGCCGCTCTCCTGGCCGGTTGTGGTCTGTCGGCGGGATCTTCGGTGCCGTTGGACGTGAAGCCCGGCAGCATCCGGCCCGTCCCGCAGTTGCGGAACGTGGAGATCACGGTGGGCTCCAAGGACTTCAGCGAGCAGATCGTGCTGGGCTACCTCGCCGAGTTCGCGTTGACCGCCGCGGGGGCCAAGGTTCGCGACCTGACCAACATCTCCGGCTCCAACTCGCAGCGGGACGCGTTGACCAGCGGGCAGATCGACCTGGTCTGGGAGTACACCGGCACCTCGTGGATCAGCTACCTGGGCAACACCGACCCGATCCCGGACGCGGCTGAGCAGTTCGAGGCCGTGCGCAAGGCCGACCTGGCCAAGAACAAGGTCATCTGGGTGAACATGGCGCCGCTGGACAACACCTACGCGTTCGCGATGACCAAGAAGACCGCGCAACGCCTCGGCATCAGGACGATGTCCGACATCGGCAGGCTGGCCAGGGAGAACCCGGCAGAGGCCACGTTCTGCGTTGAGACCGAGTACGCCAACCGCAACGACGGCTTCCCCGGCGTGCAGAAGACCTACGGCTTCACCGCGCCGAAGGGGAACGTCCGGACGCTGGCCACCGGGGCGATCTACCCGGCGATGACCGACAGCAAGATCTGCAACTTCGGCGAGGTGTTCACCACCGACGGGCGCATCCTGGCGCAGGACCTGGTGCTTGCCGAGGACGACAAGAAGTTCTTCCCGCGCTACAACGCCGCGCTGAACCTCCGCAAGGAGCTGTACGAGCGGCACCCCGAGATCGCCGACGTGCTCAAGCCGATCGCGGACCGGCTCACCAACGAGGTGATGATCAAGCTCAACGCCCAGGTGGACGTCAACGGCAAGGACCCGGCGGACGTGGCGCGGAACTGGCTGGTCGAGCAGGGGTTCGTGACCCTGACCGGCCCCGTGGTGACGCGCGGCTAGCCGACGTCGAAGCGGCGGAGCAGCTCCGCCTCCATCTGGTCCAGCGCCGCGGCCACGCTGCGGTGGGCCGCCTTGCGCCGGGTCGACGGCATGCGCTCGGCGGCCCGCACCGCGGCGGCGAGCTGGACCAGCCGCTGCTCGCTGTCGGCGGCGAACTGGTCCGCCTCGGGGGTGGACCGGCCGCTGGTGCGGAGATCGCCGATGGCGTTGCCGACGCCGACGAGCCGGGCGTGCAGGGCGCCGCCCCTGCCGGAGAACTGCGCGAGGCTGTCCACCGGGACGCCGAGCCTGCGCGCCCGCATCTGGTCGTAGCGGTCGCGGGCCACCGAGGCGGCCTTCAGCGCGATCGGCGCGAGCACCGGGATCAGCACCTTGCCTACGCCGATCAGGTTCTTCGTGTTGCTGGCCGTGAGCTTGGGAACTCGCCGCTTGCGCGCCATCCTGCCGTCACCTCCGCGGGTCTGGGAGCAACACTATGGCGCAGCGCCGCGCGGGGCAGTGCGGCGCGCTGGTCAAGGTTTGGCGATCGATCGCGGAGTACCTGCCACTGATCTTTGGCAGGGCACTTACGCTGGACCTTGTGAGTTCTCAGGTGTTGCTGGACGCGGGGGTGGTGAACCGCTGCCGGCGTCGCGTGCACCTGGAACACGACCCGAACATGGCGGACGTGCCGAAGGCGCCACCGGACCCGGCGGGCGCACAACGGATGGCCGACGCCCAGGCGCACCGCAGGACCGTCGCGGACCGGCTGGCCCGCGGCCTCGGCGCGCAGTGGGCCGAGGTTCCGACGACGGAGTCCGCCGCCAATCGGGAGCGCGTCACGCTGGCGCTGCTCACCGCCGGGGTGCCGTACGTGTGGGGTGGGCTGCTGCCCGCCGATCCGCTGGGCGGCCGTCGCGGCGGCGTCGAGCTGCTGGTGCGCAGTCCCTACGGCGGGTACGTGCCGCTGATCGTGGTGCGGCACAAGGTCTCCGACCCCGGTTCGGGCGCGCGGACCTCTCCGCTGAGCCTGCCGTACCCGGGTGGTGCGCGCTCCGATCCGCTGCGCAAGGTCCGCCCGCAGCCGCGTGATCAGCTGAGGTTGGCGCACGCCACGCGGTTGTT
Organism: Allokutzneria sp. A3M-2-11 16; assembly: GCF_024213555.1. Classification (GTDB taxonomy): domain Bacteria; phylum Actinomycetota; class Actinomycetes; order Mycobacteriales; family Pseudonocardiaceae; genus Allokutzneria. The sequence goes on from NZ_JANAVO010000001.1 coordinate 1,965,650, forward strand.
GCAGGCCAGCGGGTTCGCCGCGGCCGGAAGGGCGACCGGCGGCGTGATCGGCATGGACGCCGACGTGGTGCTCTGGCACGACCTCGAAGCGCCGACCTGGCCCAACGGCCGCACCGCGCTGTCGGAGTACGACGCGCGCTTCGCCGACCGGCTCGCCGTGGCCAGGGCCGCGCGGGCGGAGGTGGACCCGCTGGCCCGGCCCTCGCGGATCGTGGAGTGCCGGACCTGCCCGTGGTGGCCGACCTGCGAGTCGGAGCTGCGCGACAGCCGCGACGTGAGCCTGGTGGTGCGCGGCGAGGACGCGACGGCGCTGCGCGCGGTCGGAGTGTCCACTGTGGACAAACTGGCCGAGCTCGACCCGCGCGCGGCGGAGCCGCCGGTGCCGTTGGTCGGCATGCCGTTCGAGGACTCCGTGCTGCTCGCCCGCGCGTGGCTGCGGGGGATGAACCTGGTGCGGCGCGTCGAGCGGATCGAGGTGCCGCGCGCCGACATCGAGGTCGACGTGGACATGGAGAGCTTCGGTGACGCGGGCGCGTACCTGTGGGGCTGCTGGCTCTCGGGCGCCGACGTCGACGAGGAGCAGGGCTACCGCGCCTTCGCGACCTGGGAGCCGTTGCCCACCGAGGACGAGGGCCGTTCGTTCGGCGAGTTCTGGACGTGGCTGACCGGCGTCCGGGTGCGGGCGCGGGCGCGCGGGCTGAGCTTCCGCGCGTACTGCTACAACGAGCTGGCGGAGAACCGGTGGATGCTCTCCAGCGCGGAGCGCTTCGCCGGGCAGTCGGGCGTGCCGACGGTCGCCGAGGTCAAGGCGTTCATCCACTCCGGCCAGTGGGTCGACCTGTTCGGCATCGTGCGGGACCAGTTCCTGTGCGCCAACGGCAAGGGCCTCAAGACGATCGCGCCCGCAGCGGGCTTCCACTGGCGGGACCCCGAGGCGGGCGGCGAGAACTCGATGCGCTGGTACCGGGACGCGGTCGGGATGGACGGCGAGACGCCCCAGCCCGACCAACGCCGCCGCCTCCTCGAATACAACGAGGACGACGTCATGGCCACGTGGACGCTGCGCCGCTGGATGAGCTCCGAGGGCGCCCACGAACTCCCGTTCTCCGGCGATCTCTAGCCCCAGCGCGGTTGTGGCGTCTTCAAGTACCACCGACCCCCGCCCCAGCAGTCTTTAACCGCCCCCAACCCTCCGCGGGGTTGGGGGCGGTTAAAGGTGATCGTTTGCGGGGTGCGCTGTACTTGAAGACGCCCGTACCCGGCTGGGAGTCGGGGTTAGCGCGGGGCCATGCGGAGGGCGCCGTCCATTCGGATGACCTCGCCGTTGAGGTAGTCGTGCTCGACGATCATGGTGGCCAGCTGGGCGTACTCCTGCGGCTCCGCGAGGCGCTTGGGGAAGGGGACGCCCGCGGCGAGGCCCTCGCGGAACTTCTCGTCGACACCGGCCAGCATGGGGGTGTTGACCAGGCCGGGGGCGATCGTCATGACCCGGATGCCCTTGTTCGACAGGTCGCGCGCGGCGGGCACGGTCATGCCGACGACGCCGCCCTTGGACGCGGAGTACGCGATCTGGCCGATCTGGCCCTCGAAGGCCGCGACCGAGGCGGTGTTGATGATCACTCCGCGGTGGCCGCCGTCCAGCTCCTCGGTGGTGGCGATCGCGGCGGCGGTCAGGCGCATCACGTTGAACGTGCCGACCAGGTTGATCTCCACGACCTTGCGGAACAGGTCGTAGTCGTGGGCCTCGCCCGCCTTGTTGAGGATGCGACCGGCCCAGCCCACGCCCGCGCAGTTGACCACGACGCGCAGCGGGCCCGCGGCGGTGGCCTGCTCGATGGCGGCCTGGACCTGCTCGGGGTTGGTGACGTCGGCCTCGACGTAGGTCACGCGGTCCACGGCGTCCGCGGTCTTGATGGAGTTCTCCAGGTCAAGCGCGAACACGCGCGCTCCCTTGGCGGCGAGGGCGCGGCTCGTGGCCGCACCGAGGCCGGAAGCACCACCGGTGACGATCGCAGCGGTGTCGGTGATCTGCATGCCTGTCCTCTCAGCGTTGAGAAGGCGGCCCGAGCTGCCGCCCGCGCTGTGAGGCTACGGGGTCCAAGCGAGCGCTTGGGAGGTGAGATGGCTTACCGTCTGCGGGCTTCCACGGTGTGCAGCACGGCGACCAGGGGCACGGCCGCCAGCAGCGCGAGCCCGCCGAGGAGGGCGAGGATTCCGAGAAGCTCCATGGAAGAAGCCTGGCGGCCGCACCCTCCGTGAGCATCGGCCATGTGGCCAGTCGTGATCAGCGATCGGGCGACCCGCGCCGCTACCGTCGGTGAGCCCGGCTCGTGACCTCAGCGGCGGCCGGGCGGGCAGATCCGGTCGATCTCCTGGAGGTCGTCGACGGTCGGCCGCCACCGCGAGGCTTCGGCGTTGCCCTTGATCTGCTCGGCACTGGTCGCGCCGGCCATCACCGAGGCGACCCCCGGCTGGTGCGCCAGCCAGCCGACGGCGAGGTCGATCATGGAGATCCCGTGCTCCCCGGCGAACTCGCGCAGCGCGTCGATGCGGTCCCACGGCGCGTCCGCGAGCAGCCGGTCCCTGCCGACGAGGCGGCTGCCGACCGGGGGCTCGGTCTCCCGCTGGTACTTGCCCGTGAGCAGGCCGTTGGCCAGCGGGAAGTACGGCAGCAGGCCGAGGCCGAACCGGGTGCAGGCGGGGATCACGTCGCGCTCGGCCTCCCGCTCCAACAGCGAGTAGTGGTTCTGCGCGGAGATCGGCGCGACGTGGTTGGCGGTCTTCGCCGTCCACGCGGCGTCGGCGATCTGCCAGCCCGCCAGGTTGCAGTGACCGACGTAACGCACCTTGCCGGAGCTGACCAGGTCGTCGGCCGCGGCCAGCGTCTCCTCGAGCGGGGTGGCGGGGTCCGGCCGGTGCAGCTGGTAGAGGTCGATCCAGTCGGTGTTGAGCCTGCGCAGCGAGGACTCCACCGCCCTGGTGATGTAGCGCCGGGAGGCCCGTGCGCCGAAGTCGGGGCCGTTGGTGCCCTGCATGTCCATGCCGAACTTGGTGGCGATCACCGCGTGCTCGCGGACCCCGGTCAGCGCCTGGCCGAGCAGGTCCTCGCTGCGCCCGCGCGGGGCTCCGTAGACATCGGCGACGTCGAAGAAGGTCACGCCGGACTCCAGTGCGGCGTTGACCACCTCACGGGTGCCCGCGAGGGACTCGGTTGCCGTGCCGGGCCGGCCCAGGTTGTTGCACCCGAGGCCGACGGCGCTCACGACGAGGCCCGACTTACCTAGACGACGCTGCTCCACAAGCCGAAGACACTAATGCCCCCGTTACCGCCCAGTCACTCCCAGTTGCCGAGAATTGGCCGGTTGGCGATGCGCCCGGGCGCGATGCCAGGATGCCTTGGCTGAAGGTTCCCTCTTCCCTGGCCGCCATCGGGGGTGGTGTCGTGTTCGCCCGTCGTATCGCCGTGGTCGGGTCCGGCTATGTCGGACTGACCACGGGCGCGTGCCTTGCCTCGCTCGGGCATCGCGTGATCTGCGCGGACGTCGACCCGGAGAAGGTGGATCGGCTGTCCGCGGGCCGGGTCTCCATCCTGGAACCGGGGCTGAGCGAACTGGTCGCCGAGGGCCTGGCCGCGGGGCGGCTGGAGTTCGTGCTCGGCGCGAGCAAGGCCGTGCTGGACGCCGAGGTCGTGTTCATGTGCGTGCCGACCCCGATGGGCGTCGGCGGCGCCGCCGACCTGATGGCCGTCGAGTCGGTGATCTCCGAGGTGCGCGACCTGCTGCCGGCGGGCTGCGTCGTGGTCAACAAGTCGACCGTTCCGGTCGGCACGGCCGAGCGCATGCACCAGCTGCTGAACCGGCCGGACATCGCCGTGGTGAGCAACCCGGAGTTCCTCCGCGAGGGCAGCGCGGTGCATGACTTCCTCAACCCGGACCGGATCGTGGTCGGCTCCAGCGCCCAGGACGCGGCCGAGCGGGTCGCGGCCCTCTACGCCCGCCTCGGGGCGCCGACGGTGCTGACCGACGCGCCCAGCGCGGAGCTGGTCAAGTACGCGGCGAACTGCTTCCTGGCGATGAAGCTGTCCTACGTCAACGCGATCGCCGAGCTGTCCGAGCGGCTGGGCGCGAACGTCGCCGACGTCACCGAGGGCATCGGCTACGACCGCCGGATCGGCCAGGCGTTCCTCCAGCCGGGGCCGGGCTGGGGCGGTTCCTGCCTGCCGAAGGACACGCACGCGCTGATCCAGGCCGCCGACGCGGTCGACTTCGACTTCATGCTGCTGCGCGCCACGATCGACACAAACACCCGCCAGCGGCAGCGCATCGTGACCAAGATCCGCGAAGCCTGCGGCGGCTCGCTCACCGGGGTGCGGCTCGGGCTGCTCGGCCTGACGTTCAAGGCGGGCACGGACGATCTGCGGGACTCGCCCGCTCTGGCCGTCGCTGAGCTGCTGCGCGAGGAAGGTGCCGAGCTGACCGCCTACGACCCCGGTGTCGCCGGTGCGGTTCCGGGCACGACCGACACCGTGCGCGTGGTCGACGACGCGTACGAGGTGGCCAAGGGGGCCGCGGGCCTGGTGCTGCTGACCGAGTGGCCGGAGTTCCGCACGCTGGACTGGGCGCGGGTGGCCTCGCTGCTGGAGGGCCGGGTCGTCGTGGACACCCGCAACCACCTGGACCCGGACGTGCTCCGGCGCGCGGGGCTGAGCTGGCGCGGGGTCGGCATACAGCCCGTGGACTAACCGTAACGCCGTTCTAAAACAGTGTTATGCTTTGCGGCATGGCACCGTTCATCGCACTTTTCGCTGGTTGGGGTCTTGCTCGGGTCGCCGGGTTGCTCGGCGTCGACGTCCTGGACGGGTGGCAGCCCGCGTTGCGGGTCGGACTCGCGCTGATGTTCCTGCTCACCGGTTTCGCGCACTGGTCGAGGCTGCGGGCGGACATGATCGCGATGGTGCCGCCCCGGCTGCCGAACCCCGCGCTGCTGGTCACCGTGACCGGAGTGCTGGAGATCGTCGGCGCGGTCGGGCTGCTCGTCCCGGCCACCGCCCGCGCCGCCGCGATCTGCCTGGGACTGCTGCTGCTGGCGATGTTCCCGGCGAACGTCTACGCGGCGGTGCGGCGGCTCAGCTTCGGCGGGCGACCCGCGACGCCGCTCGTCCCGCGGACCGTCGAGCAGGTGGTTTTCCTGGCCGCCTGCGTCGGGGCCGCGCTCTGAACCGATACGGTATTTAGCGAAGTTAACGAGTTCGCCTAGGTTGGGAGCGTGTTCACGACCAGGCCCGAGCTCGTCGGGACGTACGGCATGGTGGCCTCCACGCACTGGCTGGCCTCGGCAACGGGCATGGCGGTGCTGGAGGACGGCGGCAACGCGTTCGACGCCGCGGTGGCGGCGGGCTTCGTGCTCCAGGTCGTGGAGCCGCACCTCAACGGCCCCGGCGGCGAGGTGCCCGCGCTGTTCGCCACCGCGGGCTCCGACCGCGTCGAGGTCCTGTGCGGCCAGGGCGTCGCCCCCGCGGGCGCGAGCATCGGCCACTACCGCGACCAGGGGCTCGACCTCATCCCGGGGACCGGGCTGCTCGCGGCCACGGTTCCCGGCGCGTGGGACGGCTGGCTGACGCTGTTGCGGGATCACGGCACGCGGTCGCTGCGCCAGGTCCTCGGGTACGCGATCGGCTACGCGCGCGACGGCTTCCCCCTGGTCGACCGCATCCCGATGACGATCAACACCGTCGCCGGGCTGTTCACCGAGCACTGGCCCACTTCGGCGGCGATGTGGCTGCGCGAGGGCAGGGCCCCGGCGGCGGGCAGTCGCTTCACCAACCCGGTGCTGGCCGACACGTGGGAGCGCCTGCTCGCCGAGGCGGAGGCGGTCAGCGGCCGGGAAGCGCAGATCGACGCCGCGCGGCGGGCGTGGTCGCAGGGCTTCGTGGCGGAGGAGATCGCGGCGTTCTGCCGGACTCCCGTGCGCGACGACTCCGGCCGTGATCACGCCGGAGTGCTGACGGCGCAGGACATCGCGACCTGGCAGGCGTCCTACGAGGCGCCGCTGACGGTCGACCTCGCGGACGGGTGGGCGCTGCACAAGATCGGGCGGTGGAGCCAGGGACCGACGCTGGTCCAACAGCTGCGGTTGCTCGAAGACCGCGATCTGTCCTATGTGGACGGAGTGGCCACTGCGGACACCGTGCACCAGGCGGTCGAGGCGACGAAGCTCGCCTTCGCCGACCGGGAGGCTTGGTACGGCGACGATCCGGACGTGCCGATCGACGCGTTGGTGTCGCGGTCGTACGCCGCGTCCCGCGCGGCACTGATCGGCTCCGACGCGTCCTCGGAGCTGCGCCCGGGAACGCCGGACGGGCGAACCGCCGCGCTTCCATCCTATGTGGACTCCGGTCGCGCGGCGGCTCCGGTCAGCGCTGCCGCGGGTGTCGGCGAGCCGACGGTGTCCCGCACCGGCACCACGCGCGGCGACACCGTGCACATCGACGTGGTGGACCGCTGGGGCAACATCGTGTCCGCGACGCCGTCCGGTGGCTGGCTCCAGTCCTCGCCGACGATCCCCGCGCTCGGGTTCTGCCTCGGCACCCGCGCGCAGATGTTCTGGCTGGACGAGGGACTGCCGAACTCCCTGGCTCCCGGCAAGCGCCCGCGCATCACCCTCAGCCCGTCCATGGCCAGCCGGAACGGCCGTCCGGTGCTCGCGTTCGGCACGCCCGGCGGGGACCAGCAGGACCAGTGGCAGCTGTGCTTCTGGCTGGCGCACACGGTCGGCGGGCTCAACCTGCAGGCCGCGATCGACTCACCGACCTGGCACTCGAACGCCGTGCCCAGCTCGTTCTACCCGCGCAACTGGACGCCCGGCGAGCTGGTCGTGGAGTCCCGGCTGGGAGCTTCGACCATCGCCTCGCTTGAGCGGCGAGGGCACCGCGTCGTGGACGGCGGGGCGTGGTCGTTGGGCAGGATGTCCGCCGTCGCACGTGATCCGGAGACGGGATTGCTTTACGGCGCGGCCAATCCACGTGGTGCCCAGGGCTACGCGGCCGGTCGCTGATCGCGAAATCCATTGTGGACGGGAACCCACGGGCGTGCCGCGCGTCACTCCTATGGCTTACCTCTCTCACCTTGGAGCATTCGTGAAGAAGTCTCGTCGGGGAATGCGGATCGCGCTGCTCGGAGCCGGACTGGCCGTCGTCGCCCCGCTGCTGTGCGCGACCACCGCGTCGGCGACCGACTACGCGCCGACCTGTGTCACCTGGAAGACCGACTACTGGAAGTCGCGCATCGAGGTGACCAACAACTGCAGCACCACCCAGCGCGTCAAGCTGGTGATCAAGTTCGCGGGGGACGGGGACTGCAAGGTCTACGCGCCCGGCCAGCGCCACGACCACTACAGCATCAGCTCGCGCGTCGACCGTCTTGAGCGCTGCTGATCCAGCTCACGCCGCCGAAGCGCCGAGCGCCGCTCCGACCAGCACCAGCCGGAGCGTCCGCTCGGTCGCGTCGGTGATCAGCTCGGCCGCGCGGTCCATCGCCTCCGGCAGGAGCACCGGCGCGTCGAGGATGCCGGTGAACGCGTCGATGCCGATGTCGTAGTTCGTCCGCGCGCCCGCGCCGATGGTGCCCGCGAGGGCGATCACGGGCTTGCCGTGGCGCTTCGCCCGGCGGGCCACCTCGGCGGGGACCTTGCCGCGCACGGTCTGCGAGTCGATGGCGCCCTCGGCGGTGATCACCAGGTCCGCGGTGGCCAACCGGGCGTCGAGGTCGGAGTGCGCGAGCACCACCTCGAAGCGCGGGAGCAGCTTCGCGCCCAGTGCCGCCAGGCCCGCGCCGAGCCCGCCGGAGGCCCCGCCGCCCGCGACCGTGCGCAGGTCGACGCCGAAGGTCTCCAGCAACGCGGCACCCCAGCGCTCCATCGCCCACGCCAGCGCTTCGACCTGCTCGCCGGTCGCGCCCTTCTGCGGGCCGAACACCCGCGCGACCCCGCGCGGTCCGGTGAGCACGTTGTGCGGGTTGCACGCGAGGACGACCTCGGCTTCGCGCAGACGTCCGTCCACTTCGGACGGATCGATCTCGGCCAGCTTCTCCAGCTTCGCCCCGCCCGGCCCCAGTTCGTCACCGCTGGCGTCGAGCAGTCGCACGCCGAGGGCCTGGAGCGCTCCGGCGCCGCCGTCGCAGGTGCCGGAGTCGCCGCAGCCGACGATGATCCGCTCACAGCCGTGGTCCAGCGCGGCGATGATCAGCTCGCCGACCCCGCGCGTCGTCGTCGCTCCTGGATCACGCAGATCGCTTGGTACCAGGCGTAATCCTGCCGCAGCGGCCATCTCGACGACCGCAGTTCGCGGACCCGGGCCGCCGAGCAGCGCGAAGTGCGCGTCGACCGGCTCGCCGACCGGGCCCGTCACGCGCGCCGGGATCAGGCTGCCACCCGTCGCCGCGGCCAGGGCGCGGGCCGAGCCCTCCCCGCCGTCGACCAGCGGAACCTGGTCGACCACGGCGCCGGGGACGACCCGGCGGATGCCCGCGGTGATCGCGGCGGCGACGGCGTCCGCCTCCAGGCACTCCTTGAACCCGCTGGGGGCGACCACGAATCGGTTCGGGACGGGCATTGTTCCTCCACAGTGGACGGTCAGCGGAGCGGGAGGCCGAGGTGCGGCCAGACTCCGGTGGCGAAGGCGAGCACGAGCAGGGCGGTGAGCGGGCCGAGGAACACCGCGAGCCGCACGAGGTCGGCAGTGCGGTAGCCCTCGAACATCGCGGTCGCCTTGGCCGAGGACGGCAGGGTGTGGCAGAAGCCCGCGGCAGCCGTCGAGGCGAAAGCCACCGCGGCGGGGTTGAGGCCCACCGCAGTTGCGGCGGGGATGAGCAGCGGGATCAGCACGGAGGACCGCGCAGACCTCGACTGCACGAGCAGGTGTGCCGCGGTGCTGACCGCGACGGCGACGACGAGCAGCGCGTTGGGGGAGACGCCGGTGAGCAGGCGTTCGGCCAGCCACTTCGCGGCGCCGGAGTTGCTCAGCCCGGTGCCGAGCGCGGTCACCGACGCCATGAAAACCAGCAACGGCCACGGAACTTCGGTCAGCGCCTTGTTCAGCGAGACAGTGCCGAACTTCGGCGCGGTCACGATGAGGGCGGCGAGCACCGCGACGATCGTGGCCGGGGCCCCGGCCGCCCAGGCGACGCCGACCGCCAGCATCAACACGGCGCACCGGCGCTCCGCGGAGGAGAACTTCGAGGTGGGCAGCTCCAACGCCAAGCCCTGTCGCCGATCCGCTCGGCTGGTGAACAGGAACAACACGAGCTCGGTCGCGGAGTGCGAACTGACCAGGGCGAAGGGCAGGCCGAGCAGCATCCAGTGCGCGAAGCCGATCTCGTGCCCGCTGGTGTTCGCGAGGAGCTGGCTGGTGATCAGGTGCGCGCCCGCGCCGGGGAGCGAGGCGATCGCTGACAACAGGATCACCGTGGGGAAGAGGATCGCGAGGGCACGCACCACACGCGGTCGATCGGCGAGGGCGCTGGCGAGCGCGAGGAATACCGGCAGTGCCAACGCGGCCCGGCCGGAGGTCGACGGGATGACGAACGCGCTGGCCAGAAGGGCGGCGGTGGTCAGGTGCGCCAGACCGCGGACGCTGCGCGCCCGGGAGGCCATGGCGGTCGCCACCCGCGTCGGCAATCCGGTCGCCGCGACACCCGCCGCCAGCACGAACGCCGCGACCAGCAGCCAGATCGTGTCGTCGCCGAGGGTGGCGAACAACTCCTGTTGGCTCACCACGCCGATCGCGACGAGGGCGACGGCTGCAGCGAGTCCGATGTAGGTGTCGTCGATCTTCGTCAGGGTCCAGCCCGCGATCGCGACCGCGAAGACCCCGAGGGTGACGCGGCCGGGAACGGACAGGCCCGGGGCGTGCTCGACGAGCAGGAAGGCCACGGTGCCGAGGCAGAGCACGCCCGTCAGCAGGCGCAACACCGGAGCTTTCGTCACCGTGGTGTGCATGGGGACCACGGTCGTGCCCGGTGGTGAGGCATCCGTGACGACTTGATGAAACTGCTTTCACGTAACCGGCTCGTTCAACGCACCCCCAGGGACGTTGAACGAGCCGGTCGGGGGAATCAGCCCACGCGGGCGTTGGCGTGCAACGCGATCGCGTCGTGCGCGGCGACGTCGGCGCGGAACCAGCCGCCACCGTCCACTGTGTACACAGGCCCGGAGCACTTGCCGCCGGAGAAGTCACCGTGGATCACGTCGCAGTACTTGCCAGCGGGCAGCGGGGTGCGGAAGGACCGGCCGGTGACGGCGGAGCCCTCGTCGTTGAGCACGAGGTAGCCCTTGTCGCCGCGACCGAAGCTGATCAGGTCGTTCCCGTTGTCCCACCAGCTGTTCACGTTGGTGCCGCGCACCGCGTTGCGGAAGCCGATCATGTTGCCGATCACCTGCCACCGGTGCTCGCAGCGCCAGCCGTCGGCGAAGCACGTCGAGTTCTTGGTGCGGCCCTCGGCGTCGCTCGGCGGACCCTGGTCGGTGTTGCCGAACTCGTAGGAGCTCATCACCTGCGGGGTGCCGTACGGCCAGGCCAGCAGGAAGGCGTTGGCCAGCGCGTAGCGACCGCCGTCCTTGTGCGTCAGCACCGGGTGTCCGCGCTGCGTGTCGTGGTTGTCGGTGAACACCACGGCCTTGTCGCTCGGCAGCGAGGCGCCGAAGGTGCGCAGGTAGGAGAGCTTCTCGTGGTTGAAGATCCGCGCGATGTCGTAGCCGTACGCGAAGACCTTCACGTCGCCGTTGGGCAGGTACTCGTCCGGCACGATCGGCTCACCGGCGGCGAAGGTGGTCTCCTGGAAGAGGTAGGCCGGGCGGGAGAGCTTCGCCCTGATCGCGCCGATGTCGGCGGTCGGCATGTGCTTGGCCGCGTCGATGCGGAACCCGTCGACCCCGAGGGACAGCAGGTCGTTGAGGTAGCCCGCGATGCGGTTGCGCACCGGCTCGCTCTCGGTCTTCAGGTCCGCGAGGTTCACCAGCTCGCAGTTCTGCACCTCGAAGCGGTCGAAGTAGTTCTTGATGTCGTCGTTGCCGTTGCGGCCGCAGTGGTGGAAGTCCTGGTCGGCGTAGATGCCGGGGTAGGAGTAGTGGTCGTAGCGGCTGCCCGCCCACCCGGTGCCGGGCACGTCCTGCCCCGCCATGTGGTTGATCACCGTGTCGACGTAGACCTTCACGCCCGCCGACTTGCAGGCGGTGACCATCGCGGCGAACGCGGCCCGGTCACCCCGGCGGCTGTCGATCTTGTAGCTGACCGGCTGGTAGTCCTGCCACCACGGGCTGCCCAGGTCCTTGCGCACGATGTGCTCCTGCGGCGGGGACACGTGCACCCCGCCGACACCGCGCGGACCCAGAAATTCTTTGCACTCCTTGGCCACGGACGGCCAGTTCCACTGGAACAGCCGGACTATCACGTCCTTGCCGCCGGGCGGGGCGGCCGATGCCGTGACCGGCGCTAACAGGGTGGCCACAAGCAGGGAAGAAGCGGCCAGAACGAGCTTTCGCATCGGGACCTCGCAGCACTGGGAGGGGGCGATGCGCTCGATCATGCAGGGGTTGGCGACTCCAGGACAGGGTCCGCAAATATTTTCAATGATTAGCGGCCCATGCGGTAGCCCATCCCGCGCACCGTGTCGATCCGTTCGGCCCCGACCTTCTTCCGCAGCGCCCGCACGTACACGTCCACCACGTTCGATCCCGGGTCGAAGTCGTAACCCCACACGTGCGACAGGATCTGCTCGCGCGCCAGCACCTGGCCAGGGTGCCGGAGGAACAGCTCCAGCAGCGCGAACTCCCGCGCGGTCAGGTCGACCACCTGGCCGGGCAGCTGGGCGCGCCGGGTCCGCAGGTCCAGCGACAGGTCCTCGTGCCGCAGCACCGTCACCTCCGGCGCCCGCTCCGGACCGCGCAGCCGCAGCCGGACCCGCGCCAGCAGCTCCTCGAAGCGGAACGGCTTGGTCATGTAGTCGTCCGCGCCGCCCTCAAGGCCCGCCACCGTGTCGTGCACCGAGTCCCGCGCGGTCAGGATGATCACCGGCACGGTCACCTTCGCCTCGCGCAGCGAGCGCAGCACGGAGAACCCGTCCCGGTCCGGCAGGCCGAGGTCGAGCACCACCAGGTCGAAGCCGCCGGTCACCGCGTAGTCGACCGCGGTCTCCCCGTCACCGACCACGGTGGTGCTGAACCCGTTGGCGCGCAGGCCCTTCTCCACGAACGACGCGATGCGCTGCTCGTCCTCGACGATCAGGATGCGGCTCACTGTTCTTCCTCCGTCGCGGGCAGGTCGATGCCGAAGGTCGCGCCCCGCCCGGGTTCGGAGACCACCTTCGCCACGCCGTGGTGCGCCTCGGCGATGGCCAGCACGATCGCCAGCCCGAGGCCCGCGCCGGTGCGGTCGCGCCTGCCGGTGTCCGCCCTGCCGAAGCGCTGGAAGATCTTCTCGTGCTCCTCCGGCCGCACCCCGGGCCCGGAATCGGCCACCCAGAAGGACACCCGCCCGTCGATCAGCGCCGAGCCGATGCGGATCTCCGAGCCCGGCTCGGTGTGCTGCACGGCGTTCTGCGCGAGCTGCACGACGGCCTGCGTGACGCGCTGTTCGTCCAGCCGCACGGTGCCCTCGCCCATCGCCTCCAACACCCACCTGCGGTCGCCGAGCGCGCGGACCTTGGCGTCGATGTCGCTGGTCAGCTCGTGCAGCGACACCTCGTGCCGGTTCACGAAGTCCGGCCGCTCCGCCTTGGCCAGCAGCAGCAGGTCGCCGACGATGCGGTTCATCCGGTCCAGCTCGTCGGTGCACAGCCGCACCACCTCGGCGCGCTCCGCCGGATCGTCGCCCATCAGCTCCAGGTGTCCCTGGACGATCGTGATCGGCGTCCGCAGCTCGTGCCCGGCGTCGTCGAGGAAGCTGCGCTGCGTGGCGAAAGCCTGGTCGAGGCGGTCCAGCATCGCGTTGAACTGCTCGGCCAGCGCGGCGATGTCGTCCTTGCCGTGCACCGGGATGCGGCGGGAGAGGTCGTGCTCGGTGATCTCCGCGGCGGCCTGCCGCACGGTCCGCACCGGCGCCAGGACGCGACCGGCGACCACCCACGCCACCCCGGCCGCCAGCACCAGGCCGAAACCGCTGACCAGCAACAGGATGCGCACGGTGGACAGCGCGGCGGCGCGCATCCCGCCGACGAAGTACGCGGTGACGAAGTAGGACGGCGCGATCCCCTCGCCGGTGAGGCGGGACTTCGCCCAGCGGATCGTCCCGCCCGCGGTGTCGATGTCGCCGTAGCCCGCGGGCGCGTCGATGATCCGGCGGAACAGCGCCTCGTCGGAGCGCATGTCGTAGGCGGGATTGCCCTCGACCCGGATGGTCATCCGGTCCGGCTGCACCACGACCCCGGCGTGCACCTCGTTGTTCTCCGGGTACTGCGTGGACAGGTGCGCGGCGAGCAGCCTGGTCGGATCGGTGATCGGCTCCCCGGTGCGCGGGTCCCGGCCCGCCGAGACGAAGTCGGCGAACTCGCGGACCTCCTGCTCCAGGCCGCGGTTGACCCGGTTGTCCACGTCGGTGAGCGAGAGCCGCCAGACCATCAGCACCACGGCGGCCAGCACCAGGACCATCAGGCCGAGCAGCCAGCCCATGATCCGGACCCGCGCGGGGATGCGGCCCGGTCTACTCATCAGTCGCAGTCGTCGTCATAGAGGTCGTCGTCCGGGTCGTTGCTGTCGTCGTCATCGTCGTGCAGGTCGTCGAGGTCGTCCGGGTCATCATCGTCGGCGCAGAGCACCGGGGCGATCGGCGCGCCGGGCTGCTGGACGTGGTTCACGAGGCCGGGGATGGTCATCAACGGCGCGTCGCCGGAGATCTGCGGCGGGGCGGCCTGCCCGGCGAAGGCGTACACCCCGGCGGTGACGCCGATCACTCCGGCGGCGATCAAGGACACGATGCCGGTTCGGCTTCCTGAGGTCATGGCGACCACTCTGGGCTCCGACTTCGAAGCCTCCGTGAGTCCCGGATGAGGATCTCCTCATCTGCGCCGGGTGAGTTTCGTCGCTGCCCGAACGCCGGTGCGGTGGGTTACCGTCCCGCCTGTGAGCAGCGTCGCCACGGAACCCCGCCCTGACCTCGACGTCCTGCGCTCGGTGGAGCGGCGGGTGTTGTGGCTGGCCACCTCGATCGTGCACCACGCCAACCACGTCCGCGGGGACGCCTCCGGCCTCAAGGTCGGTGGTCACCAGGCGTCGTCGGCGTCGATGGTCTCGCTGATGACCGCGCTCTGGTTCGGCTCGCTGACCAGCGAGGACCGCGTCAGCGTGAAGCCGCACGCCTCGCCGGTGCTGCACGCCGTCAACTACCTGCTCGGCGACCTGGACGCCTCGTACCTGCCGCGCCTGCGCGAGCTGGGCGGCTTGCAGTCCTACCCGTCGCGCACCAAGGACCCGGACACCGTCGACTTCTCCACCGGCTCAGTGGGCATCGGCGCGACCGCGACCATCTGGGCGGCGCTGGCCCGCCGGTACTGCGACGCGCACTTCGGCGGCGGCCGTTCGACCAGCCCGCGCGGCCGGATGATCGCCCTGGTCGGCGACGCGGAGCTGGACGAGGGCGCGGTCTGGGAGGCCGTGCACGACCCGCAGGTCGCCCAGCTCGGCGAGCTGCTGTGGGTGGTCGACCTGAACCGCCAGTCGCTGGACCGCGTCATCCCCGGCATCGCCTACGACCGGATGTCCGGGATGTTCGCAGCGGCCGGGTGGGAGGTCCTGACCTGCAAGTACGGTCCGCTGCTGACGTCGCTGTTCGAGTCGGACGGCGGCGAGCTGCTGCGCGCCCGGATCGACGGCATGCCCAACGCCGAGTACCAGCGGATGCTGCGCACCAGCGGCGGCGAGCTGCGCGCCCGCCTCGTCGGTGAGCGCCCCGATCCCGCCTTCACCCGTCTTCTGTCCACTGTGGACGATGCGGGGCTGACCGCCGCGCTGCGCGATCTCGGCGGGCACGACCTCGGCGGCCTGATGAACACCTTCGCCGGAGCCGACACGACCCGGCCGACCGTCGTCTTCGCCTACACGGTGAAGGGCCGCGGCCTGCCCGTCGAGGGGCACCCGGCCAACCACTCCGCGCTGCTCAAGCCGGACCAGTACGCCTCGCTCGCTTCTTCGCTGGGCACGTCGGTCGACGACCCGTGGCGCCTGTTCGACGTGGGCAGCCCTGAGGCCGGACTGCTGTCCGCCGTGGCTTCCCGGCTGAAGCGCCCGGAGGTCCGCGCGGTCAGCCCGCTCTCCGTGCCCGCCGAGGTCTCCCCGGCGCACAAGGGCACCTCGTCCAGCCAGGCCGCGTTCGGCCGCGTGCTGATGGACCTGCGGCGCAAGGCCCCCGAGGTGGCCGGGCGGGTCGTGACGATCTCCCCGGACGTGGCCTCCTCGACCAACCTCGCGGCTTGGCTGAACAAGGTCGGCGTGTTCGCCATCAATGGCACTGCCGGCGTGCCGAAGAACTGGTTCTCCGACGATCCGGAGACCCGCATCCACTGGGACGAGGCCGCGGTCGGCCAGCACGTGGAGCTGGGCATCGCCGAGGTGAACCTGGTCGGCGCGCTCGGCGAGTTCGGCGCGACGTGGAGTCGGTGGGGCGAGTCGCTGATCCCGATCGGCACGATCTACGACCCGTTCGTCAACCGCGCCCTGGAGCCGTGGACCTTCGGCATCTACGCGGGCGGTCAGTCGATCCTGCTCGGCACCCCGTCCGGCGTGACCCTGGCCCCGGAGGGCGGCGCGCACCAGAGCATCACCACGCCGTCGGTCGGGTTGGAGCACCCGGGTGTGATCGCTTACGAGCCCGCGTTCGCCGCCGACCTGGAGTGGACGCTGCTGCACGCGATGAGCTTCGTCGGCAGGCCCGGCGGGTGCTCGGCGTACTTCCGGCTGTCCACGCGCCCGGTCGACCAGTCGCTCGCCGCGGTGCCCACGTCGGCCTCGGAGCGGGAACAGCGCCGCCTGCACGCGGTCGCTGGCGGCTACCGCCTGGTGTCCCCGGCTTCGCCGGACGTGGTGATCGCGGCGATGGGCGCGATGGTGCCGGAGGCGCTCGCGGCCGCTTCGGCTTTGTCTTCGGAGGGCGTCTCGGCGGCGGTCGTCGTTGTCACGAGCGCTGACCTGTTGTTCCGGGCCACGCGGTCCCGTTCGGGTCTGTCGACCGGTGGGCCTTCCTCGCTGGTCGACGAGTCGATCCTGGATGCGCTGTTCGCGGAGGACGTGCCCCTGGTGACGGTGCTCGACGGGCACCCGCACACGCTCGCCTTCCTCGGCACGGTGCGCGGGGTCCCGACGACCACGCTCGGCGTCACCGATTTCGGGCAGTCGTCCTCGCTCGGCGACGCCCACCGGCTGCACGGGATCGACGCCTCCGCGATCCGCGCGGCGGCCCACGACCTGGTCGACTGACCGGGCTTCAACGACCTGTGGACAACTCCGCATTCCTGTGGATAACTCCGCGCACCTGTGGGCACGAAGTGAGAAAATGAGTGTTAGGGGGTCCCCGGCGCGAAGGGGACCCCGGTGTTCGCATGTCGGGCCGGGCGGGACTGCGGGGCTCTGAACTGGGGTTATGTCGGAGAGTGAGATTTGTTCGCCGGGATGCGTCGGCGTGACCCGGCTCGGGGTGCCGCTCGTCGCCGCTGAGGGGCCGTTCGGCGACAGCCTGTTGATAAGTTCCCCAGATATCCACGCCTCGACGGGCGGTCGGTGACCGAGATCGTTGATCTTCCCCACCTCCGGTTGCGGGTCCTGCCGCACCGGGATAGCCGCGGAGCGGAACCCCACCGGAGGGCGGAGCGCTAGGCTCGGCGGGTGCGGGAACCCACGTCGAGAACCATCGGGGCCTTCGCCCTCTGGACCAGTTCCGACCTGCCGGGGTTCGGCGACCAGCTCATCAGTCGGCTCACCGAACGCGAACTGCTGCGCAGGCTGCCCGGCTGGCGGGCCACCTGGTACGCGCCGCTCGGCTGGACCCGGCCGATCCCCGAGGACGGGGGCTACGTCGCGGCCCCGCTCGGCGACCACGGCTCGGAGCGGATCGAGCAGATCGCCGCGTCCGCCGACGCCTCGGTGCTCACCCCGACCTTCCCGCTCGGCGCGGCCCGCGCGGACTGGCTCTACCCGGACGGGGCGGCCCACTCCTACTTCGCCGAGGGCCTGGACCCGGAGGCGGAGCGGACCCACCCGCTGATCAGCAGCTGCGTGCGGATCGCCGACGAACCGCCGGTGGAGCTGGTCACCGCCCTCGCCCGGCAGCCGTACCTCACGGTGCGCGACCGCCGCTCCTGCGACCGCCTCGCCGCGGCCGGGCTCTCCGGCGACATCCCGGTGGTGCCGCACCCGGCGCTGCTGCTCGACGGCCTGGTCGACGCGGAGGCCCTGCGGACGCGCACCCAGCACCTGCGCCAGCTCGGCGTGCTGCCCGAGGACGGCAGCGTCGTCGTCGTGCAGAGCACGGAGCTGCCGCTGGACGCCGTGCGGGACTTCCTCGCCGCGGACCACGTCGTCGAGATGCCGGGCGGGCTCGTGCTGGAGGACCGCCTCGCCGTCCTCCAGGCCGCGAGCGCCGTGATCGCCACCGACGAGCACGTGGCCGCCGCCTGCGCCGCGCTCGGCACGCCGTGGGCGCTGTACGACCCGACCGGCGAAGAGCGCTGGCCCGCACTGGAGTTCGGTTCGCCGAAGCAGATCGTCGAGCGGGCGGATCGGATCACCGACGCGATCAGCGCGGGCCTGCGCTTCTCCGCGTCTTCCGAGCACGCCAAGCGCGCGGTCGCCACGCACTTCGACCGCGTCGCCGCCGCCATCGAGCAGGCGTTCGCCGCGCGCGGCGGTGATCTGACCCGACGCCTCGCCGACCTCGCCGAGGAGAACAACGCGCTGCGGCACGCCCAGTGGCGGCTGCGGGACCGGATGCTCGTGGAGCGCCAGAAGCTGGCCGACACGCTCGGAGAGGCGTGGCGCGAGGTCGCCGCCGCGAAGGCCGACGCCGAACGCGCCCGCAACGAACTCGCCATGGCACAGACCCAGTTCCGCGAGCTGCGCAACGAGATCGACCGGCTCGCGCTGGACAGCCGGGAGCTGGACGCGTTGCGCAACACCAAGCTGCTGCGCTGGTCGCAGCCGGTGCGCGAGGTCTACGGAAAGATCAAAGGCTCGTGACCCCCCGGCTCACCTTCGTCCTCGTCTCCTACGGCAGGCGCGATCTGGTCGTCACGTGCCTCAAGACGCTCGCCGAGCACACGCCCGCGCCCTACGACGTGATCGTGGTGGACAGCGCTTCTCCTGATGGCACGGGGGAATGGCTGGAGCAGAATCTGTCCGACGCCACGGTCCTTCGCATGGAGAAAAACCTGGGCTTCGGGGCAGGGTGCAACCTCGGCGTGCAGCACGCGCGCACCGAGCTGGTCTGTTTCCTCAACGCCGACGTCGAGGTGCGCGACGGCTGGCTGGACCCTCTTCTGTCCTTTTTGGACGATCATTCTGAGGTGGGCGCGGTCGCTCCGGTCATGCTCAACTCGGACGGCTCGGTCCAGGAGTCCGGCAGCCTCATCGGCGGCGACGGCTGGTGCCGCGCCTGGGAGGACGCCTCGTTCCCGCGCGAGGTGGACTACGCGTCGGCGGCCTGCCTCATCGTGCGCCGCAAGGCTTTCCACCAGGCAGGCGGCTTCTCCCCGGAATACGAGATCGCGTACTTCGAGGACGTCGACCTCCAGTTGGCGCTGCGTCAGCGCGGGTGGCAGACCTGGGTCATCCCCCAGTCCACAGTGGAGCACGCGCGGCACGGCAGCAGCTCCTCGGAGCGCGCCACCGAGCTGATGCGGCTCAACCACGGGGTTTTCCAGCGCCGTTGGGCCGATGAGCTGGCCAAACGCCCGGCCGTCACCTCGCTGGACGAGTGGCCGCACCGCGCGCTCTGGCTCCGCGACCGCAATGCGCCCTACCGCGTGCTGCTCATCGACGACCGTGTCCCGCAAGCGGACCGTGGTCGCGGGGACCCGCGCACGGCCGCGGTGGTGGACTCGTGGATCGAGGCGCACCCCAACGCCCGCGTCACGTTCTTCGCGGTCTCGGCGGAGCGGCTCGAGGAGTACGCGCCGCGTTGGCAGGCCAAGGGCGTCGAGGTCGTGCACGGCGTCACCGACCTCGAAGCCTGGTCGCGGTCCCGCGCGGGGCTCTACGACGTGATCGTGGCGTTCCGCCCGCACAACTACGCGAACTACGGCGTGCCGATCGCGCGCAGTCAGCCGCAGGCGATCCGCGTCTACGACTCCGAGGCCCTGTTCCACCGCCGCCCCGAGCAGCACTTCGAGCACTCGGTCGACTCGGCCGAGCGCCGCCACCACGCCATCGAGGCGGCGCGGCTGCGCGAGGAGGAGCAGAGCGCCTTCCGCTGGGCCGACGTCGCGGTGTGCGTGAGCGAGGAGGAGGCGGAGTGGGCGCGCCGGGTCGCTCCGGAGACGCCCGCGCACGTCGCCTGCTACCCGATCGTCACGCCCGACGAGGTGCCCGGGGTCGAGGGGCGCGAAGGGATCGTGTTCTTCGGCGGCTTCGACAACACCCCGCGCACGCCCAACGAGTTCGCGGTGCTGGAGTTGGCCAACGAGGTGCTGCCGGGCCTGCGCGAGCGGCACCCCGGGCTGACGCTGCGCGTGGTCGGCGCGGACCCCTCGCCGAACGTGCTGGCCCTGCACGGTGGGCTGAACGAGGTCGTCGGCCGGGTGCCCGATCCGCGGCCGTGGCTCAGCGCCGCGCGGCTGCACGTGGTGCCGATGCGGTTCGGCGCCGGAGTGAAGATCAAGTTCGTCGACTCGATGTCTGCGGGGCTGCCGTTCGTCACCACGCCGGTGGGGGCGGAGGGCCTGCACCTCGGTGCGTACGCGCGCCATCTGGTTGGCGAATCACCCGCGGAAATGGTGGAGCTGTGCGACCGCATGCTCCGCGACGACGCGTTGTGGTCGGATGTGCAGCAGGAAATGCTGCGGATCTGCCGGGAACACTTTTCCGCCGACGGATTCCGCCGCAGTATGGCGAAAGTTCTTCTCGATTGCGGAATCGCCTGAGGCGGCCCCGCCCGCGCGGTGCGGGCGGGACCGCGAACCTCGGAACTCAGCCGGTCGGGCCGATGACCGGCGAGATCGTCGGGGGCTCGGCGAGCCCCGCGGTGTAGGGCAGGCGGATCACGTCGATGTTCTCCGACGGCAGCGTGAAGGACACCTCGTCGGTCGGCGTGACCGGCGCGCCGTTCTTCGGGATGTCCAGGATGAGCGTCGCGGTCTCGGTGCCCCTGACCTCGATGTCCTTCGCCCGGTCGGCGTCCTTGACCTTGGGGGTCACCGGGATCGGCTTCCCGTCCTTGTAGAAGGTCAGCTCGCCGGGAAGGCCCTTGAGGAGGCAGTGCGCCCCGTCCTTGGCCTCGAACTCGACGACCAGCTGCCGGAAGAGCGGGTCCTGGCCCTGCTGGCCGTCCCCCGTGGTCACGTTCAGCTCGGACGCGGTGCACGGCGTGACGCCTCCGGCGTGGGCGACACCGGTGGTGGCGACGGCGAGGCCACCGAAAGCGACAGCGGCTGCGGTGATTCCACGGACAACGGTGTTGCGATTCATGCCGAATCTCTCCTCGTGCTGGCGGCGAATGTCTCCCTCTCGGTTCTACCCGGCATATGCGCTGGTTAGGCTCGCGAAAGCCTATTTGATGAATTCTCGAAAACAACCCAACCGCATGCTCACCCCGGGCGTCTGAGTCGCCCTGTTCGCGTATTTCAGGATTCGGGTCAGGCCGAGGTGGTAGGCGAACCACCTGCGGAAATGGTAGATGTATGCGTCCGCATGCTCCGTGTGGACGGAGTCGTCCTGGAAGGTAACTCCGCGAATGGCCACCATCCGCCGTCGAGCCGCCTTCGGGCTCGCCGCTGCCGCCATGCTCGGCCCCACCGTCGCTTCGGCCTCGGCCGAACCGGCCGAACCCGTTGAGGCGCCCGAGGACGTGACTCCGCCGACCGCGATCCGGGCCCGCGCCAGGATCGCCTCGGTCTACCGCAGGGAGACGCGCCGGGCGCGCGGCACCTGGTCGGCGTTCGTCAGCATCGTCGACCCGGACGGCCGGGTGATCTCCGCCGTCGAGGACAACCCGGACGCCGTCGTCGAGGCGCAGAGCGTCAACAAGATCGCCGTCGCGGTGGCCGTGCTGGACAAGGTCGACCGCGGGCTGATCAAGCTGGACCAGAAGGTCACGCTCACGCCGGAGATCATCATCAAGGACGGCGACGGGATCTTCCGGCTGCACAAGGTCTACGGCGACCAGATCACCGTCGGCGCGGTCCTCAGCGCGCTGCTGCTGGTCTCCGACGACACCGCGGTCCGGCTGTGCGGGCTGGTCTGCCTGGCCCTGGAGCTCAACGAGATCCTGCGCGCCAAGGGTTTCGTGCACACCCAGGTCACCCCGGTGGCCAACCCGAACCGGTTCTTCCTCGGCAAGACCACCGCGCGGGAGACGCACTCGCTGCTGGACCAGCTCGTCGCCGGGAAGCTCGTGTCGGCGTCCTCCACCACGTTCATCCTGGACGTGCTGCGGTCCAAGGACGGCTACATCGACGGCATCCGCAGGAACATGTCCACCGCCGAGCGCGAGAGCATCGCCACCAAGGCCGGTTGGTACAACTCCGACCGGCACGAGGCGGGCGTGATCTTCGACAGCGCCGCCAAGCCGATGCTGACCTACGCGGTGTTCGCGGGCGGCGCGTTCACCGGCGACGCGGCGACCAACGACGCGAACTTCGGCGGCACGCACCCGGCGCTCGAAGCCCGCGCCCGCCTGGGCCGCGCCATGCTCGACGCGGTCTCCAAGCTGCACAGCGGTTCCGCGCGCAGCTACCGCATGCGTGCCTACCGCCCGGTCAACGGCGGCTGATCACTCCACTCCCAGCGTGGGTTGGGCAGTCTTCAAGTCCCGCGCACCTACCTCCCAGCGGTCTTTAACTGCGGCACACCTTCGGAGGGTGCGCTGTAGTTAAAGACCGCTGGGGGTGGGGTTGGGGGTACTTGAAGACCGGTCAACCGCCTCAGCCAGGGGGATCACTCCAGCGGGGGGTCGGGGCGCGGGGGGGGGGGGGGGGCAGGTCGAGGCGGCGCGTGGTCTCGGCGCGGTGGCGGAGCGCGGCGGCCAGGAACAGGTTCTCCGCGCCCGCGGTCACCGCACGGGTGGACTCCGGCAGCCGGGTCAGCTCGAACAGCGGCTTCACCCTGCGGTCGGCCATCGCCAGGTCCAGCAGGCGTGCCCGCACCTCACCGGTGATCCGGCCGGAGTCGCGCAGCAGCAACACCGTCGCGAACTGCGCGAGCCGGGTCAGCTCGTACTCGGCGACCGCGTCCAGCCGCGCGCGCTGCTCGTCGGTGAGCGGATCGCCCAGTCCCACGGCGGACATCGCCAGCTTCGACAACGGCGGCAGGCCCTCGTCGAGATCGTCCTCGCGGTGGCCGGTGATCGCGTCGCCGTGCTGGCGGTAGGAGTACAGCGGCCGGTCCACGAACGCGATCCGCCCGGTGCCGAGCGCCATCACGGCCATCCAGTGGTCGTGGAACACCGAGATCGTCCCCGGCGGGAACGGCAGCACCTGCTCCCGCACGAAGTCCCCGCGCGCCAGGCACGCGCCCCCGGTCACCGTGTTCAGCTGGGTGAGCGCGAGCAGGTCCTCGCACTGGTTGCGCCTGCGGTGCCAGAACGAGTCCGCGAGGTGCCTGCCGTCCTGGTCGACCAGGCGCATGTCGGAGTACGCGAGCCGCACCTGCGGATCGGCCAGCTCGGCGAGCAGGGTGGCGATCTTGTCGCGGTCCCACACGTCGTCCTGGTCGCTCAGCGCCACCGCGTCCGCGTCGGCGGGCACGAGCCGCAGCGCCCGCTCGAAGTTGCGGTAGAAGCCGACGTTGTCCTCGTTCTCCACGAACACGAAGCGCTTGTCGCCGCCGACCAGCTGGCGGATGAGCTTGCGGGCGGGTTCCGGAGAGGCGTCGTCGCACAGCACGCACACCCAGTTCTTGTGCGTCTGCGCGCGGATCGACTCGAGCTGCTGCTCCAGGTACTCCCGGCTGGGCGCGTAGGTCGCCATGCAGATCGCGACCTTCGGGCCGGAGCCCGGCCACGTCACGCCCAGCGGCTTCGCACCGGTGCCGGGCAGCACGGTGAACTCGGGCAGCTGGCGCTCCAGGATCGTGCCGTCGACCAGTTCCACCCGGAGCGCGAGGTCGACGCGCTGCTCCGCCGCGACCGCGCGGACCGGGACGCGCACCCGCATGCCACTGCCGTCCGGTACGCGCAAACCCAAGGGGGACAAGGCGGCCACCACGTCGGGGCGCGGGTAGCCGAGGCTCACCGGGTGCTCGCGGCCCTGCGAGATCATCCACGCGGCGCGCAGCGGCAGGTCGGCGTGGAACACCCAGCCGGTGAACTCCACGACCTGGCCGAGGCCGACGTGCACGGGCTTGTCGGGTAGTTCCACGTGGAACCGGAGCGCTCCCTCGCGGGCCGCGCCGGAGCGGTGCCTCGCGACCGCGCCGACCACCGCGGCCAGGCCGGGAGCGTGCTTGGCGACCTTGCGGAGCACCGCGTCCGGCTCCTCGCCCGCCCGGCCCAGCACGAGGTCGCGGGCGCCGCGCAGGGCTCGCGCGGTCGGCCAGAACCGCCGGTGCCCGAGCTTGACCAGCCTCGAAGCCTCAAGGCGGTCCAGCCGGGCGCGCGTCCGGTTGAGCCGCGCGGCCATACCGTCGAGCTCCGCCCGCAGCACGGCCTCCGCCTGGCGCGCCTGCTGCGCCTCGGCCCGCGCGCGGGTCTCCTGCTGCGCGGAGGCGGCCAGCTCGCGCATGGCCATCCCCATCCGGCGGTCGAGCTTGACGACCTCGGCCTTCGCGACTTCGAGGCCGTGCCGCAGCTGCTCGACCTCCTCGGTCCGCACCGCGAGGTCCTCCTGGGCGCGCTGCGCCTCGACGCGGGTGTTGTGCAGCAGCTGCTCGAACTCGCCGCGCTCCGCCTCGATCGCGGCCAGGTGCGCGCCGATCTGGTTCTCCAGCCAGGCGGCCCGCTCGCGCAGCGCGGTGAGCCCGCCGAGCGCGTCCCAGAGCGGCGGCAGCACCAGGGCCTCGGCCTCGCTGCGGATCGCGTCCGCGGTGGCGGAAGCGGCCTTGCCGGTCACCAGCTCCTGGAAGCCCGACTCCGCCTCGACCAGCTCGTCCCAGCGGCTCTCCGCCGCCGCGCGCAGCCCGATCGGCTCGCAGAGCCGCAACAACAGGCCGCGCAGCGTGATCGCGTCCTGCCAGGGGTGCGCGGCGCGGCTGGTGACCACCTCGCGGCAGAACTCCAGCAGCGCGCGCAGCTCCGCCAGCTCGGCGTCGACACCGGAACCCGCCAGCCACTCGCGGTCCACCCGCACGGTCGAACCGTCCGGCAGCACCACGACGTTGCCCGGGTGGATGTCCAGGTGGTCGGGCGGCAGCACCGGAACACCGGGTCGCCCGGGGAGGAACGGGTGCAGCAGGTCGTCCTCGGCCAGCGGACGCGCGCCCGCGTGGCAGACCTCGCGCCACAACCGCAGGAGCCGCTCAAGTTCTTGCCGGTCACCGGCGTGCAGCGCGTCCAGCAGGTGCGCGTCCAACGGGCGCCCGGGAACCAGCGGCTCCTCGGCCACGACCTGGTGGCGGAGCCAGCCGTCAGCCGCTTCCCTCGCGCCACCAAGGGTTTCCAGCCGGAACTGCGGGGAGAGCACTCGCGAACGCCGGAAGGCCGTGCGCCGCGAGTTGTTGACCATCCAGCCGATCTGGTCCTGCGTGTGCGCGCGGATCGCGTCCCCCGACCGCGCGGCGACGATCAGGAAACACGGCGCGGTGCTCAGACCGAGCCCCTCACCGACGAGAACCCGTTGCAGCGCACGGCCGGAGACCACCGCGTCGTTGCCACCGAACGCCCCATGGAGGGGATCGCGCACGAGCTTGTCGATCAGCTCCGGCGCGTCCGGGCGGTTGAAGATCCGGCCGTCCAGCACGACCTTGGGAAGCTTGTAGTCGGGGTAGGGGACCAGCCAGCGCTGAGCGCTCAAGCCGTGTTCGGCGAGCATCTCGGCCAGCTTCTTGGCGCCCCACGTGCGCGGGCTGCGCCGGGGACTGGGGTAGTCCGCCAGACCCACCCACGGGGTGCTGTGGTGGTCCTCGTGCCGCCCGGCGAGGTAGCCCAGCCCCAGCTGGTTCTCGATCGCCAGCACCAGCACGCCGTCGTCGGCGAGCGCGCCGACCGCGCTGCGCAGGGTGTTCGCCGGGCCGTCCGGATCGCCCGCGGTGTGTTCGAGCAGCCCGCACAGCAGCACCAGGTCGAACGGGTCGCGCCCGGCGAGGCCCTGCTCGACCCGGCCGGTGACGATCTCCACGTTGGCCAGGTCGCGGCAGCGCACCCGCGCCGCCTCGGCCCGGCTCGGCACGCCCTCGACGCCGAGCACGTCCGCCCCGGCCTCCGCCAGCCCCCTGGCCAGCACACCGCTGCCGCACCCGAGGTCCGCCGCGCGCATGCCCTCGCGCAGCCGCAACGGGGCCAGCAACCCCTGGCGCTGCGGGGAGAAGTGGTAGCTCAGCTCCCACCCGACGGCCTGCGCGGCCAGTTCGTCGGAGCCGGAGGAGACGTCCTTGGCGGCGCGCAACGCCGACAGCACCGAGTCCTCGGCGCCGTCGGCGTAGCGAACCTCGTCGTCGCGCTCCGCCATTACGCCGGCGGGTACTGCTTGAGCTGGCGCTCCATCAGCGCCTTGAACGCGGTCTCCGCGGCCGGGCCGTCCGGGCCGAACGCCTCGACGCGGACGACCGAGGTGGCGGTCTTGTAGTGCGCGCGGTAGGTGGCCCCGCCACTCGCGTCGGTCTTGACCCGCGCCTTGACCGACTCCGGGGTGCCCGCGCCGGTGTAGGGCTGGAACCCGGCGTTCGCGTACATCTTGTCGATCTCGTCGAAGACCTTCTGGAGCGCGTCACCGGACGCCTTGAACTCCCAGAGGCCGAGCTTCACGTTCTTGTCCTCGGTGCCGTAGCCCAGCACCTCGGTCGCGCCCGCCTCCTTGAGGACCTTGACCTCGTCGGGGGTCGGCACGTTCGCGGCCACGGCGGAGTCGATCCCGTGCGCCATGTTCGCCCGCAGCGTGCCGTCGAGGTCGACGAACTGGCCGCCCTTCGGCTTCGGCTTGGGCGGGGGAGTCGTCGTGGTCGGCGCGGGCGGGGGTGCGGAGGACGACGCGACGGGCGGGGTCTCGCCGCCGTTGTTGCTGGTGAAGTACCAGATCGCGAGGCCACCACCGACCAGCAGCAGCACCACGGCCACGATCGCCACGATCTTGCCGACCTTGGAGCCGCTGTTGCTCTCGAAGACCTCGGGGCCCTGCCGCGGCCAGGCCGAGGTGGAGCCGAAGTCCGGCGGCAGGTCGTTGCTCGCCCACGGCGGGGTGGAGCCGTGCGGCTGCTGCTGCGGGTAGGGCTGGTGCTGCGGGTGAGCGGGCCACGGGCTGCCCATCTGCTGCTGCTGTTGCCCGGGGAAGGGCTGCTGCTGCGGCTGGTAGAGCGGCTGACCGGCGCCGGGAACGACCTGGGTCCGGTCCGCGTCGCCCGCGTTGTGCTGGGTGGACACCACCTGAGTGCGGTCGGCGTTGTCCCCGACCGGCGACACGACCTGGGTGGCGTCGCTGCTCGGGGCCACGACCTGGGTCGCGTCCGCGGGCGGCTCCTCGGCCTTGGGGGCCTCCTCCGCCGCCGGAGCCTCTTCGGCCTTGGGCTCCGCGGCGGGTTCATCCTTGACCGGCTGGATGATCTGCGTCGTCTCGGTCTCCGCCGGAGCGGAGTTCTCCCACCGGAACGGGGGAGGGAACGGGCCGTCGCCGCTGCTCGGCTCCGGCTGCTTCGGCGTCGGACCCGCCGCAGATGCCTGGGCGAGCAGGTGGTCCCGGCGCTGGCGGTACTGGTCGGCCGAGATGTTGCCGGCCGCCAGTTCGGCGTCAAGGCTGCGCAGCTCTTCCTGCCAGCTCACAGGCACCCCCTAGTGGTGTCGTCCCTAAGTTGGGCTAATTCTGCCGAAAGGGGACTGGATCCCTCATCCGGCTCCGTCAGGCGTCCCGCACCGTGGGCAACCGGTACAGCACGCCACCCGATCCGACGACGACCGAGGCGCCCGCGATCCCCGGGATCGCCACCGCCCGCCAGCCGAGCCGGGCCTGTCTGGTCTGGAGCGCGCCCTGCAGGTCGGGGCGCGGCATGCCGACGGCGCCACCACCCTGCACGATTCCGGCTCCGTCCACCACAAGAACACAGTCGACCGGCTTGCCGTCCACCATGGCCCAGCCAGAGATCTTGGCATCCCCGGTGATCGGCCCCGAATCGACCGCCCCCGTGGTGAGTTCGCGCAGCGCACCGACCTTCGCGCCGAGCTCCGTGCCGCAACCGATGCCGAACGCGTCGGTGAACGGGTAGCTGCGCATGCCCTTGAGGCGGCTCACCACGTCCGGAGTGGACTGGAGCTCCGCGATCGTCCTGTCGGCGCCGACACGCATGGCGACCTCAAGGACGCGCTGGTCGAAGTACAGGTTGCGGACCGCCGTCGCCAGGTGGGTGCCGAGCGCGTAGGTCGCCACGCACACCACGAGCGAGCCCGCGAGCACGGGCAGACCCGGCCGGTGCACCGCGAGGAGCACGAGGAGCGCCGCCGTGGCCAGCATCGGCGCGAGGGCGAACCGCCCGGCCAGCGCCACGTCCACACCGGACCCGACGCGGGTGATCGCGATCATCGCGCCGATCAGCACGCCCCAGAGGCCGAGCCCGACCCACGCCGCGTTCTCGGCGTCACGGCGCTTGAGCACCACCGCGATCAGCCAGAACAGCAGCACCCCGATCACCGCTCCGGCCAGGACCGCGAAGTCGGCGTACCGATACGCCCACTGCTGCCCGAGCGTCCCCGCGAGCACCGACAGGTAGTTCTCCGGGCCGAGCGGATACGGCGATTGCAACGAATCGGTCTCGAAGGTCAGCGCCCACGCGCCGCCCGTGATCACCAACACCACCAAGGGCGCGACGATCTGCCACAGCGCGTCCCGGCGCAGCCACGCGATGAGCGCGATCACCGGCCACAACGCGAACCCGGCTCCGAAGCACGCGCAGGCGACCGCGACCGCGATCATCGCCAGCACTGTGCGGCCGCGTTGTGCGTAGAGCAGCGCCAGGACTCCGGGCACCGCCATCAGCAGCCAGGTGGCTCCGGTGACTCCGACGCCGTACAGCTCCAGTTCACGCGAACCGAAGAGCAGGAACGAGAACGCCGCCGTCAGCGCGAAACGGCTTGTGGTGGAGAGGTCCTTCGGCAGCATTCGGTGCAGCACAACGAGCACGACCAGCGACAACACCACGGTGAGCAGGCCAAGCGTGTGGTTGTTGCCGCCCAGGTACCGCGCCTCCGCCCAGAACAACAGGCGCGGGATGAAGGTCGGATGCCCGTTGTGCTGCTTCAGCAGGCCCGCCGGGTCAAAACTGCCGTCGGGATGCGTCGCACCCTCGACGAACCACCAGTAGTCAGCGAAGTTCAGCCGAGGTGACCGCAGCACCTCGAAGATCGTCACCAGCACGGGCAGTGCGGCGACCGCGGTCAGCACGCGCGCGACACGCTTGTCACCCACCTCGGTTCCCCCTCGTGAATCCCACGGCCAGCGCGACATCGGCGACCGTATGGCACAGCCGCAGCAGCAACGCCACCGAGGCGGCTCCGGGCCCACCGATCACCGGAGCCAGGGCCGCGACCAGCACCGCTTCCCTGGCGCCGAGCCCGGCCGGAGCGATGATCACCACGAGCCCGACGACCCACGCGATCGCGAAGGCGCCCGTGCAGGTCACCGCCACGCCGAGCATGTCGTTCGCCGGTGCCAACGGCGTTACCAGCACGAACGCGCTCAGCCCGTAGGCGGCCCACGCGGGCGCCATCCACGCCAGCGCAGCCCCCACGCTCGACCACGTCATCGGCAGCCGCTCCGGGGCCCCGAGCTTGGCGGGCATGGCGGCGACGAGCCTCGTCAGGACCTTGGGGTGCAGCAGCGCCACCGCAGGCACCGCGATCAGCAGGCTCAGGTCGCTGTAGCGGGGCAGCAGTGCCGCGCCGACCACCACACCGCTCACCAGGTGCACGGCGAGGAACCGCGCTCCGACGCCGAGCGTGACCGCCGCGGGGACCCCGTGCCGTGCGGCGAAGCGGACCTGGGCGACGTACGGCCACACCAGGCCCGGCAGGTACTTGCCGACCTGCGCCGGGAAGAACACCCGGCAAGTGTCCACAGTGGTCAGTCGATGGCCGAACGAGGTCAGCCCCGCCGCCCACATCCGCGAGGTCGCCAGCAACCCGAGCCCGGCGAGCACCGTCGCGATCAGCCCGCGCGCCCAGCCGATCCGCTCGAAACCCGCGAGGACTTCGGGAATCCGGTCACGGAAACCGACCGCCGCGACAACCACGGCGAGCACCACGAACAGGATCTGCGGCAGGGCCTTGCGCATCAGCGGGGCACTCCGGCCGACACCCGCCGCAGACCGTCCTTTGTGGACACAATGATCACGCCGCCGTCCAGGTCCGGTGATGCGACCGCGCGCCAACCACCTCGGGACTCGGCCACGCCGAGCACCGTCATCAGCTCCGGGCGCGGAATGCCGACGAGGCCACCGCCCTTGATCATCCCGTGGCGGTCGGTGACGAGCACGCAGTCCGCGCGCTTGTCCCCGGCGAACGCCCACCCGCCGATCACCGCGTCGCCGCGCACCGGGGTCTCGACAAAGCCCGCGTTGCCCGCGTCATCTGGGCGTTCCGGCAGGTCAGGAATGGAGGCGAGGTCCACGCGCCCGCCCAGCTCCAACCCCTTGCAGCCGAGCGTGAAGCCGCCGTTGAAGGGATAGGCGCCGATGCCTTTGACGGCGGGCACCGTGTCGGGCTTGGCGCGGAACTCGGTGACGACCGCGTCGGCTCCCGTGCGCATGGCGACCGCCAAGAGGGGTTGCGAGCCGAACTGGCTCCGCACGTTGGCGGCCTGCGCGCTACCGATTGCGTAGGTGGTCAAACCGATCGTCATCGCGAGCGCGACCACGCGCACCGTCGACAGCACCGGCCAGCTGATCACCACGAGTGCGAGCACCGCGCACAACGCCAGCGCAGGAATGGACGCGTAGCGACCGGTGTCCGTGGGCGTCAGGCCAGCTCCGGCGCGCGCCACGCTGATCATCGTCGCGGCTCCGGCCGCGTAGACGGCGACTCCGACCCACGGTGTCTGCGGGTGGTTCTCGGAGGTGGCCAGCCGTCGCCGCACCGCCAGCCACGCGAATCCGGCCACCAGGAGCGCAGTGACCGTTCCCGTGCCCGTCGCGATGTCGATGTTGGTGGACCACAGCTGCCCCAGCGTCGCCGCCACGGTGGCCAGGTAGCTGTCGAGGCCGAGCGGATTTCCCCTGTTCAGACTCGGTTTCGGCCCGTATGTGAACGCCCACACGACCACGATCGCCAGGCACGCGACGAGCGGTGTGACCACCCACCGCACGCGCTGCCGCCGCAGCCAGTTGATCACCGCGAGGGCGGGCCACAACGCGAAGGCGGTGCCGTAACAGGCACAACCGACAAGCCCGACGACGAGCGCCCAGACGTGCTTGCCGCGCAAGGTCAGCAGGATCGCCCCCACGGCCGCGAGGTTCGCCGACAACCACCCAGTGCCGCTGAACCCGAACGCGAAGTTGTGCAGTCCGCTGGTGCTGAACAGCAGGAACGAGAACGCGGCAGTGAGGGCTGCGCGCCGGGTGTCGCCGAGCTCCGGAGGCAGCAGTCGGCGCATCAGGAACACCGTCGCCCCGGCCACCACGACATCGATGAACCCGAGGACCTGGTTGAAGCCGCCGAGGAGCTTCGCCTCCGCCCAGAACAGGAGTCCGGGCAGGAACATCGGGTGCTCGTTCTGGTAGGTCAGCACGCCGCGCGGGTTCAGGTCGCCGTCCGGCTCGGTGATCCGCCCGAACACCGACCAGTAGTCCAGGAAGTGCAGCCGGGGCGCGCGGAGCACTTCGAAGAGCATCGCCGCGATCGGGACCGCGGCCAGGACCAACAGCAGCGCGCTAGCGGTCCGGCCCCGGGGTGGTGCGATCGACGACATATCGCTCTACTTCCTCGCTCTGCAGGGTCCGCGCCAGCACCAGCTCCGCGATCAGCCCGAGCCCGACCAGCTGAACGGCCAGGATCTCCAGCAGCACGCCGAGGGTGAGCAGCGGACGGGTCCCGATCGACTGGTCGGTGAAGGCCCAGACCCCGGTCAGGTACAGCAGGATCATGGTCCCC
The DNA here is from genome assembly GCF_024213555.1 of Allokutzneria sp. A3M-2-11 16. Taxonomy (GTDB): domain Bacteria; phylum Actinomycetota; class Actinomycetes; order Mycobacteriales; family Pseudonocardiaceae; genus Allokutzneria. The sequence goes on from NZ_JANAVO010000001.1 coordinate 1,997,058, forward strand.
ACCAGCCCGGACAGCGCGCCCAGCCCACCGAACAGGTGGCCCGGCCTGCGGCCGTACCTGGTCAGCGCCACCACCGTGAGCAGGTCCAGCGCACCGCGCAGGTAGCGCTCGAAGCCGTACTTGGAGCGCCCGTGCTCGCGCGCCCGGTGGTGCACCGGCTCCTCACCGACCCGGAACCCCATCGCGTGCGCCAGCGCGGGCACGTACCGGTGCAGCTCACCGTGGATCGGGATCGTCGTGAACACCTCGCGGCGCCCGGCCTTCAGCCCGCAGTTGTGGTCCCGCAGCCGCAGCCCCGTCACCCACCCCGTGACCGTGTTGAAGAACTTGGACGGCAGCCGCTTCGACAACGGGTCCTTCCGGTCCTTCTTGTGCCCGCTGACCAGGTCCGTCCCGTCCTCAAGGCGCGCGAGGAGCCGCGGCACCTCCGCCGGGTCGTCCTGGAGGTCCGCGTCCATCGTCACCAGCAGATCGCCCCGGGCTTCCCGGATCGCGACCGCGAGCGCCGCCGCCTTGCCCATGTTGCAGCGCAGGCGCAGCGCACGGACCCGGTCGTCCGCCGCGGCCAGCTCCGACATGACCTGCCAGCTCCGGTCCGCGCTGCCGTCGTCGACGAACACGACCTCCCAGTCGAACCGGGGATCGAGGCTCTCGTGCAGCTGGCGGACGAGTTCGGTGATGGTGTCCTGTTCATCCTTGGCGGGGACGAGGACGGACAGGGTCGGCACGCGGAGGATTCTGCACGTTAACCGCAGTCCCGGCGCGCGTACCCTGGAAGGGTGACTGCGACTCATGCTGTCTGGCCGGACCGGACCATCCAGCCGCCCTTCCCCGCAGGGCTGCACACCGCCGTCTTCGGGATGGGCTGTTTCTGGGGCGCCGAGCGGCTGTTCTGGCAGACCCCCGGTGTCTGGTCCACCGCCGTCGGTTACGCGGGCGGTCGCACCGACTCACCGACCTACGAGCAGGTCTGCGCAGGTATCACCGGCCACGCCGAGGTCGTGCTCGTCGTGTTCGACCCCGCCAAGGTCTCTTACGAGGCGCTGCTCCGCGTCTTCTGGGAGGGCCACGACCCCACCCAGGGCATGCGCCAGGGCAACGACATCGGCTCTCAGTACCGCTCCGCCGTCTACTACGCGTCTGACGACCAGCGCGCTCTCGTCGAGGCCAGCCGCGACGAGTACCAGAAGTCGTTGACCTCCGCGGGCTACGGCCCGATCACCACCGAGATCGCGCCGCTGCGGGAGTTCCACTACGCGGAGGGCTACCACCAGCAGTACCTCTCCGAGGCCAAGAACCCGAACGGCTACTGCGGCCTCGGCGGCACCGGCGTCTCCTGCCCGGTCGGCCTCGGCGTCAGCGAGTAGGACCTGCAACTGTCACCTGCCGTATTGATCGTCCCAATCAGCTTCATTCCGCAAGCTCGTGCCGTGTTCCGCCACCGGACTCCAGGCGCTCGATGGCAGTGATCAAACGACGCGCGTTCTCCAGGCTGCGCAGCAGGTAGGCGGCTTCTTTGAGCGACTGGTAGTCGTCAAGGGACACAATCACGACTGGTTCGTGCCCAGCACGGGTGATCACGACCTCTTCGCGATCGTTGACCACGGCGTCGAGCGTCTCGGCGTACTTCGCGTGAGACTCGGCGTAGCTCATAGCCTTCACCAGCATTCTCCCTTCGACGTACAGAATGCTGTACATCGGACATGGCCTGTGGGCATCCGTGGAAGTGAGTTGGCTGTCTGACGGGCGCGCGTGAGAATCGTTCGCATGGCCAGGTCGACTTCTTCGCCGACATCGTCGAGACGCGCGCGGTCAGCTCGGGCACGAGCGCTTCGTCTCGCCGACAGGCCGCAATGAGTTCCAGCGCGACCTCGGACCGGCTCCTGGTCGGTGGCGCGGCAACCTCTTGGCGCAAGCCGGTAGACAACCTGTACAGGTTTCTGTATAGATGGGGCATGGGTGCTTTGAAGGACGCTCATGAGCTCACGGTCACCGAGGCGACCAAGCGTGGCGTAGCCGGTCTGGTTGCCGATGCCGAGCACGGCGATGCCCTCGTGGTGACGCGCCGCCATCGTCCAGTGGCCGCCGTGGTCAGCGTTCGGCGCTTGGCTGAACTGGAGGAAGCTGCGGCTGATCTTCGAGATCTGGCGCTCGTCCTCGCCCGCTCCGCGACCGACTCAGGACGCCGCACTTCGCTGGACGACGTGCTGGCCGCCTTCGGGCACACCCGGGAATCGCTCGCTGCGGTGGAGGACGACGAGCAGTAGATGGTCGAAGTCGCCTTCACTGATGCCGCCATTGACGATCTGCGTCGGCTGGGTCCGGATGTGGTGCCCAAGGTCCTCAAGAAGATCCTGATCCTGCTGGACGATCCCGAAGCAGGTCATCCCCTCGGTGGAAAGCTCACGGGTTTTCGCAAGCTGGTGGTCGGCCGCAACCATTGGCGCATCGTGTACCGCCTCGCTGATGACGGCTCGATCGAGATCTGTGAGATCTGGTGCATCGGTGCCAGGTCGGATTCCGAGGTGTACGCCGAAGCCACCTCGCGAGTTGCCCGCGTGGCCGAGCGAAGCCCCGCCCTGCAACGGCTCGCCGATGTGATCGCCAAGCTCGGCCGACTGGCCGGAGACGTGGTTGTCGCACCTGAGCCGCAAGGTGAGCCCGTGCCGGACTGGCTTGCTCAGCGCCTGGTCCACACCGCAGGCGTACCTCCGGAGAAAGTCGCTGCGCTCAGCCTCGAACAAGCGGTGGATCTCTGGACGGCGTTCATCAGCAACCCCCGGTAGTGACTGGGCTGCCGCTTCGCCATCCCTGGAAGTGAGTTGGCTGTCTGACCGGCACGCATGAGAATCGTTCGCATGGCCAAGGTTGACTTCTTCGCCGACATCGTCGAGACGCGCACCGTGCTCGGCGTTGACGAGCACCTCGGCCCCGACCTCGCCTCCGAGGTGTTCGGTTCGAACTGCGGCGAGAATTTCTTCGATCCGAACTTCTGGCGCGATTACGGCTTCCTGGAGATCTTCTGGACGAAGCGCCCACACGGCCGTGGCTATTCGGGCCACCACTTCACCTTCCAGACGCACCGACTCGGCTTCGTCCCAGCACGTGTGGTCAGCAGGACCATTTGGGCCCGCCACGGGCTGACCCCGTTCAAGCATCCGCTGCTCTTCGTCGATCTCAAGGCCGAACTGGACCGTCGCGGTGTCACGCTCGTTCCGGTCGGCGAGCCGGAGTTCGAGTACCAGACCTACGTCCAGCCCGAGTCCGGCGTCGAGGTCATGGTTCTGATCGCCGAAGACGGGTTCGACGTGGTCGGCAGTGTCCAGAAGATCGCCTCGCCGTACTGGCGCCATTCCGCCGAGCGGCACCGGTGCAATGCGAAGTACAGCCGGGAATCGGTCATGCGATCGCTGGAGGAGCTGTTGCCGCTCTCCGACGACGACCGGGCCAGCCGTGTCAGCGACGATCCGGACTGGTGGTTGTCCCGTTGCCTGATGGCGAACACCCACGCTTTTCGCGAGCAGGATCTGCCCGATCGGCGGGAATGGGTCCGGTTCGCGTTGTGGGCGTGGGAGCACGGTGTGCGGACCGGCACCGTCGATCCCGCTCTTGCCGCAATCGAAAAGGCCGACGTGGTGCACCTGCTCGACGACTGGAGACCCGAGCGCTACGACGAACTTCGCGACCTACTGCCCTCCGCCGAATCCCTCGTCGCGGATTGCCTGAACGCGCTGCCTCGCAGCTACACCGCCGAGCTGACCTACAGGAACAAGAACCTCATCGACGCGGCTTTCAACCTCCGCCACGCTGTTTCCGACGCAACGCTCCTGCGAGAACTGGACGCCCGCGTCGCCTGGCGCCACCGCCGCGCCCGCCTACTGCTCCCTCAGTAACCAGGACTCCGCGCTGGCCCGAAGTCATCGAGGCTCCCACACAGCTAGTTCTGAACTTTTTCGGCGATTGACACGATCACCTCGGTCAGCAGCTCGGGGTGGGAGAGGAACGGGTGGTGTCCGGCGGGCAGCTCCACGACATGCCCGGCGCGGCGAGCTGCCGAGCGTTGGAGGTCGGGAGAAGTGGCGCGGTCCTCGGCGCACACGACGTAGGTCGACGGCACGTCATGCCAGGCGACGGCGGTGGGTGTCTGGCCGAAGACGACAGCGGACTGCGGGGTCAGCCGCGCCCGCGCGCCCTCGAAAGCGGCGTCGTCGCAGTCGTGCGCGAACAGTTCGCGCAGCGACGAGGTCCGAAGGCTCACGGTCCCGTCACCGTTGGGCTGCACATGTGGAGAGCTGCCGAAATCGCTCAGCGCCTCGTGTGCCTCGGGGAGGAAGGAGTCGATGTAGATCAGGTGCCGCACGTGGGGCAGGCCAGCGGCAGCCGAAGTGATCACCATGCCGCCGTAGGAATGTCCGCACAGGAGCACGGGCTCATCGGTGGAAGCGAGCACGGCGCGCACCGCGGCGACATCGGCGTGGAGGTCGCCGAGCGCGGCCGAACAGCTCGGGAGGTCGACCGCCTCGCTGGTGATGCCGTGGCGCGAAAGCAGTGGCGTCATGCGGCTCCACCACCATGGGCCGTCCGTCACCAACGCGCCGTGCACGAAAACCAGTCTCATGCGGCCAACGTCGCACGTTCGGATCACAGAAAGCGCCGGGTTCGCGGTGAGCGCAAATCGGGTTGCGACCGCCGCCGGGGCCGCTGAGGATTCGCCGGGTGACCGAGTTCGCGGCCGTTGCCGATGTCGCTGAGGTGTTCGAGCGCCTTGGAGTGCGGCCGAAAGGCACCCACTCCTGCTACCAGTGGTCGCCGGTCTTCCGGGCGGAGCGCGATGGCGAGGCGGTGGTGCTCAAGCGCACGGCGGACCGCATTGCCGACTGGTGCCATCGCCTTGACGCACAAGGCATTCCGGTGGTCGTGCCGGTGGACGCGGCCGTGGTGGGCGGTAAGAACTGGGTGATCTACCCGTGGATCGACGGACGCCGGTACGACGGAAGTCTTGCCGACATCGCCGCGGCGGGAGATCTGCTCGGACGCATTCACGCGGTCGGAGGGACGGAGCTCAGGCCGTTCATGTGGCCGGTCTACAAGCCCGGCGAGCCGGCGAAGGACCTGCCCGGACTGCGCGAGAAGTTCGGTGAGCACGCGCCGGAGCACCTGGACGCGATCATGGCGCGTCTTGGGCCGCTGGGGGAGGGCTTCGAGCGGACGACGCTGCCCGCGATCCGCGACGCCGGGCTGCCGGTGGTCGACGCGACGATGGACTACAAGGCCAACAACCTCGTCTTCACCGATGACGGGCCGGTGCTCATCGACCCGGACAACGGTGAGTGCCTGCCGCGCGTGCTGGATCTCGCACTGGCCGCGTTGATGTTCCACATGGAGGACATCCCGGGCAGGCCCTTCACCAGCGAGGAGTGGATCACCTTCCGCGACGCCTACCTGGCACACGTGGAGCTGACCGGTGCCGAGGTGGCGGCGTGGCCGGACGCGATCGACTACATGCTGTGGGAGTTCGGGACCTGGGCGATGGCCGACAGTTCCGAGTGGCACGTTCCGCGCCAGCGCTCGTTCCTGATCGGCCTCGCCCAGGTCCGGGCGGACGACCTTCCTGTCTGAGTCAGCCGGAGAGCAGCAGGTCCACGGCCAGGCCCGCGATCACCGCACTGGACACCAGCGCCGTGACCAGCCTGCCGCGTTGACCGGTGAGCAGGCGGCCGAGCACGGTTCCGCCCCCGGCGAGGACCAGCTGCCAGCTGGCGGACGCGGCGAACGCCGCCAGCACGAACACCATGTCCCCCAAGGCTCCCAGGCCCGCCGCACCCTGGCGACCGAGCACCAGTGCCCCGAAGTAGACGATCGTCAACGGGTTGAGCAGCGTCAGCCCGAGAAAGCCGAAGAACGTCCGCAGGGACGTCGTCGGCCGCGCGTCGACCTGGCCGGGCGGTGCCCGGTAGTGGCGCAGCGCCACCACCGCCGTGCGCACCGCGAGTCCAATGAGGACAGTGACGGCCAGCCAGCGGAGTGGGACGGCGACGGGGTGGATGACTCCGGCGAGCGCGGCCCCGCCCAACACCGCCACCAGGGCGAACAGGCCGTCGGCCGCCGCGACGCCGAGGGCTGCGGCGGCGCCGACGCGGAACGAGGTCCGGGCGCTCAGACTCATGATCAAGGCCGCGATGGCGCCCACCGGGACGGCGATGCCGTACCCGGCGAGCAGGCCCGCGACCAGGACCTCGGTCACGACCTTCGCGGATGGTCGTGACCGAGGCCCGCGGACGCCTGCTGTCGCCGCACACCTTCCGCCGGAGCGGAGGTCTGCGCGCGAGGCATACGGGTTTCAGTCACGCCGCGAAGTCTGCGGCACGCCCGTCACCCCGGCCAAGCGAATTACCGTCAGCCGAAATTGACATCGGCGCAGGAGTAGAACGCATTCGCCGTGTCGTGGACGTCCCACACCGCGTAGATCAAATGCTTGCCGGTCTTGCCGGAAGGCAGTTGCGCGGTGTGCGAGTACGTCGTCGGCGGTTGCTTTCCGCCGTAGTCGACGGTCGCGAACGGGGTCAGTTCGAGCTGGTCCCTCGTCAGCGGCTGCGACGGGTTGTAGCCGTTCTTGGTGATGTAGTAGTGGAACTTGGTCGTGCGGTGCGGAGCGGTGAACGTCCAGGTGAACTGGTAGTTCGAGCCGCCGGACAGCGTCGGGGCCGGCCAGCTCCCGCCGCGCGGGTCGTCGAGCTGCTTGAAGCTCGCGTTGCCCGCGCTGCACAGGCTCCCGTTCGCGGGACCAGCGCCCGGGAATCCCTTCGGGCCTTCGACGCTCTGCGGCTCCCATTGGATCGGGCCGCAGTTCTGGACCACGCCGAGCTTGCAGTTGTAACTGCGGCTCGCCGGGCTCTGGGTGTATCCGTGCGCATTTGCCGTGCCTGCGGTGACCAGGCTGAGGGAGACCGGGATAAGGCCGAACAGGGCGACCCCGACTGCCCGCTTGAAGTGTTTGCTGAGCATTTCTGCCCCTCTCCGGCGGCGGAGCAATTCGATGGTTACATTCGGCCGGACGGGGCGGACAGCGCCGGGCGGGGGAACCTGGTCCGCCGTCCGGGGCCCACTTTGGTCTAGACCTCGGGCCGGCTGGCCCAGTCCGATCGGACCGGGAGAACCCGCGCTCGCCTAGATCTCGCCGAGGAAGTAGCTCAGTGCCGCGTTGACCTGGTCCGGGCACGTCAGCGGGGAGGCGTGCGCGCCGCCCTCGATCGGCACGACGCCGACGCAGTACCGCAGGGCTTCGCTCAGCTCCTCGGCCTCCTGCGCGCCGAACAGCGGATCGGCGGTGCCGTACATGACGACTGCGGGACAACGGATCTGGCGCAGCCGCTCGCTGATGTCGTCGCGTTCCAACAGGCAGGTGGCGGGCTCGGCGATCAACTCGCGATCGCGCTCGCGCCACTTCGCGGCCCACCGGGCGTTCTCGGCGGGGGAGTTGATGGTCAACGCGGCGAAGACCGTGGTCAGCTCGTCGACCGGGCCCTCGGCGAGCCACCTGCCGAACATCCGGCCGTAGAAGTCCTGTGCCCGCGGGGATTCCTCACCGGCGAGCGTGCTGATCAGTGCGAGCGCGACGATCCGGTCCGGGGCGAGCAGCGCCGTGCGCATCGCCGCGAACCCGCCCTCCGCGACGCCGACCAGCGCCGCCTGCTCGATCTCCAGGTGGTCGAGCAGACCGAGGCAGTCCCGCGCCAGGTCCCAGTAGGTGAAGGGGAGACGGTCCGACTCGGTCAGCCCGTGCCCGCGCGCGTCCCACGTGATCACCCGGTACTCGCGGGCCAACTCCTGCTGGGCGGCGAACATCTCGTGGTCCATGAGGATTCCGTGCGAGAACACCAGCGCGAGGCCCTCACCACCGCTGTCCTCGTAGTGCACCCGCTGCCCGTTGATCTCCGCGAAAGGCATGCCGCAGCCTGGCACAGTGGTCCGCGTGCGATTCATCGACCGGGTGGCCTGGCTGAACGTCCGCGCAGGGAAGGTGCTCGGCGCGCGCTCCTCCGGCAACGACGTGTTCTACCTCCCCGGCGGCAAGCGCGAGCCCGGAGAGTCCGATGTGGACACTCTGCGGCGCGAGGTGCGCGAGGAGCTGGGGGTCACGGTGCTGGCCGAGGGCGCGGAGTGCTTCGGGGTGTTCGAGGCGCAGGCGCACGGCTTCCCGGCAGGGGTGCTCGTGCGAACCGCTTGCTACACGGCCGGATTCACCGGTGAGCCGTCGCCGTGCGGGGAGATCGCGGAGCTTCGCTGGATCGGCCCGGCGCAGCGCGACCAGCTCTCCGTGGCAGACGGCCTGATCCTGGACCGGATGCTGGCCGAGGGACTGGTGTGGTCTAGACCTTGACAGGTCCCGGTGTGGTCTAGTCCACTCATGTGAACACTCCGCCGCCGCAGAGGGTGCGCACCCGTGCGTCGGTGGGAGGAAAAGTGGCTCGGAGAGTCCTGTTCGCTCGGGTTGCCGCGCTGGCAACCCTGCTGCTGGGCGCGGCGTTCCTCGCCGTGGTCCCGGCGTACGCGGGATCGGTGACCGCGACCTTCGCCAAGCAGAGCAGCTGGGACGGCGGCTACACCGCGCAGATCACCGTGCGCAACGACTCCGGCGGCGCGGTGAACGGCTGGAAGGTCGAGTTCGACCTGCCGCAGGGCAGCGTCGGCGCGTACTGGGATGCCTTGCAGACCAACCAGGACGGGCGCTACACGTTCACCAACCGCGAGTACAACGGCGCCGTGCCGGTCGGCGGCAGCGTCACCTTTGGCTTCAACGCCACCGGAACCGGCACGCCCGCCAACTGCCGGATCAACGGCAACTCCTGTGAGGGCAGCACAACGCCGACCACGACGACCACGACCACGACTTCGGTCGTGCAGCCGCCCGCGGGCGACAAGCTGCTGGTCGGCTACCTGCACACGAGCTTCGCCAACGGGTCCGGCTACGTGCGGATGAAGGACGTGCCCAACGAGTGGGGCGTCATCCAGCTCGCCTTCGCCGAGCCCACCTCGGTCACCTCCGGCGAGCTGCGCTTCTCGTTGTGCCCGGCCGCCGAGTGCCCGAACGTGGAGAGCGAGGCGGAGTTCATCGCCGGTATCAAGGAGAAGCAGGCGCAGGGCAAGAAGGTGCTCATCTCCATCGGCGGTCAGAACGGCCAGGTCCAGCTGACCACGACGGCCGGGCGCGACGCGTTCGTGCGCTCGGTCAGCGCGATCATCGACAGGTACGGCCTGAACGGGCTGGACATCGACTTCGAAGGGCACTCGCTCTACCTTGACGCGGGCGACACCGACTTCAAGAACCCGAAGACGCCGGTGATCGTCAACCTGATCTCCGCGCTGAAGACGCTGAAAGCCAAGTACGGCAGCGGTTTCACGCTCACCATGGCCCCGGAGACCTTCTTCGTGCAGCTCGGCTACCAGCACTACGGCGGCCAGGGCGGAGCGGACAACCGCGCGGGCTCCTACCTGCCGGTGATCCACGCGCTCCGCGCCGACCTGACGCTGTTGCACGTCCAGCAGTACAACTCCGGCCCGATCATGGCCCCGGACAACCAGTACAAGCAGATGCCGAGCGTGGACTTCCACGTGGCCATGGGGGACATGGTGCTCGGCGGGTTCCCGGTGCGCGGCGACGCGAACAACGTCTTCCAAGGGCTGCGCCAGGACCAGGTCGCGCTCGGCCTGCCCGCGAGCGTCAACGCGGGCAACGGGCACACGCCGGTCGCCGCGGTGCACAAGGTCCTCGACTGCCTGATGAAGGGCCAGAACTGCGAGTCGTACAAGCCTCGTGGCACCTATCCCGGCCTACGCGGGCTGATGAGCTGGTCGATCAACTGGGACCGGTTCAACGGCGGCGAGTTCTCGAAGCAGCACTACGCGTACCTCAACCGCTGACACCCGAGCACAAGGAAACCCCCGCCGAATCCGACGGGGGTTCCCTTTGATCAGGCCGTGTTCTCGATCAGACCGCCCACACCAGTCCCGCCGCACTCGCGCTCAGCAAACCGACGAACGCCGCGAGCGAACCGTGCTTGAGCGAGTCCGACCCGCGCCGGTCGGTCAGCACCTTGGCGACCAGCGCGCCGATGAACAGCGCGACCACCGCTATCGGCGGTCCGTACATCGCCGCGGTGAACAGCGCGCTGTCCTTCGGCATCGCGGGAAGGCTCAAAGCCCATGCGAGGAAAGCGAAAACAACCGAGGCGTACCAGCCGAACAGCACCGAAACGGCACCGAGCGCCGATCCACGGCGCGTGCGACTCGTCATCGCGAACACAACCTTTCCGTTTCGTACCAGTCGTTTGACCGGAAGCGTCGAGATCAGGATGACGGCGACCTCGACGAAGGTCACCCGGATTAATTCGGCGGGCGTCAGTTGCTCTACTGGACTGAGCCGGATAACGTGAGTTACTCACGGGTAGCTTGGAGGTAGGGATGTCCGGGACGGCACTGGTCACCACCGAGCGCAGGGGCCGAATCCTGCTCATCGGCTTCAACCGCGCGGACAAGCGCAACGCCTTCACCTCGGCGATGCTCGCCGAACTCGCCACCGCCTACACCGAGCTGGAGCGCGACCCCGAACTGTGGGCGGGTGTCGTCTTCGCGCACGGCGAGCACTTCACGGCCGGTCTCGACCTGGCCGAGGTGGCGCCCAAGATCGTCGATGCCGGGTTCCCGCTGCCCGAGGGCTCGATCGACCCGTGGGGGACGCAGGGGCGGCCGCGGACCAAGCCGATCGTGGTCGCCGTGCAGGGCTGGGTGCTGACGCTGGGCATCGAGCTGCTGCTGGCATCCGACATCCGGGTGGCCGCCGACAACTCGCGCTTCGCGCAGATCGAGATCAAGCGCGGCATCTACCCGTTCGGCGGCGCGACGATCCGCTTCCCGCAGGTGGCGGGCTGGGGCAACGCCATGCGCTGGCTGCTGACCGGCGACGAGTTCGACGCGGCCGAGGCCCTGCGCATCGGCCTGGTCCAGGAGGTGGTCCCGCCGGGCGAGCAGCTCGACCGCGCGATCGACCTGGCCGAGCGCATCTGCGAACAGGCCCCGCTCGGCGTGCGGGCGACCATCAGCTCGGCCCGCACCGCCGTCACCGAGGGCGAAGCGGCCGCGGTGGCGAACCTGGTGCCAGGACTGATGAAGCTCATGGGCACGGAAGACGCCAAGGAGGGTGTGCTCTCCTTCGTCGAGCGCCGCAAGGCCGACTTCACCGGCCGCTGAGCGAGGGGCCCGCCTTCTCCAGCGCGATCCGCAGCAGCACGCGCTCTTCGGCGGCCATCGCGGCCCGGTACTCGTCCCAGTCGGAGTGCTCGCCGTTCACGGAGCGGTAGTAGTCGACGAGCCCGTCCATGGCCTCGGGCAGCTCGACGATCTCGACGGTGCCGCTGACCTGGACCCAGCGCCCGAAGAACCCGTCCGGCAGCACGCACAGCCAAGCCCGCGGATCACGTCGCAGGTTCTGGGTCTTCGCCGCCGCGGTGCGGGTGCTCACCACCACGCGCCCGTCCGAGTCCACACCGGCGAGAACCGGGGACATCTGCGGCGTTCCGTCCCGCCGCAACGTCGCCAGCACCGCCCGGTGCTGCTCCCGGACAACGCCCAAGGCCATTTCGAGGTCCATGACGCGATGATAAAAGCCGAGGGGCTCCGGTGAAGTTCACCGGAGCCCCTCGGCCTGCGAGCGGATGACGGGATTCGAACCCGCGACCCTCACCTTGGCAAGGTGATGCGCTACCAGCTGCGCTACATCCGCATGTCGAGAACTCTAACCGATGCCGGAAGCGAGATTCCACCCGGGGGTGGGGCGGGAGCGGCGGCGAGTTGCGGCGCGGGGATGTTGCTGGTCAGTGATCGTCATTGGGTTTTTGCCTCACCCGCACGTGCCAACCGGGTGCTACTCGCGGCACAATCCCCGGGTGATGCTCACCGCTCGCAGCCGTTTGCCCGGAGGTTCGGTGCTCGCCAGTTTCACCCGCGGGGCCTACCCGCGTCGCGGTACCGTTACAGACACAGAGCGCTCGGTGAATCGTGGCACCAGCGTGACCGGTGCCGACGGCTGAGGAGGCGCTGATGACGCGGTTGGTTCGAGGAGCGGACGGTCGGATGTGGACCGTGCGCACCCATATCGAGTGGTCGAACCCCGCCGGGGTCGACGAGTTCGAGCACGACGTCAACGCCGGGCGCACCTCCGGGATCGTCATGGGCGTGATCGTGCTCGGCCTGGTCGCGGTGCTGGTGGCGTGGACCCCGAGCGACGTGGTCGTCCCGTTCTGGCTGCTGCTGGCGCTGGCCATGCTCGTGCTCTTCTTCCCGGCCCGGTGGGCGCTGCGCAGGCAGTGGACCGTGGTCGCTGAGACCCCCGGTGACCTGGAGGAACACGGTCCCGAGCGATGGGTCGGCGCCGTGCGCGGCATGATGGCCGCCCACCAGGAGACCACCAAGATCGCCAGGGACATCGAGGTCTACTCGACCCCCGCCGTGGACGGCCCCCTCCAACCCATCGACTAGCCCTCCGCGTTCTTCGTACCCAATGTGACGTTGGTTTCGCTCAGCGAAACAAATGCCACATTGGGTACACAACTGCGCCGGTGTCGGGCGGTTGGTGGTTCCACGGACCGGTTACACGGACTGGGTGCGCGGGCGGAGTGCCTGGGTCAGACTGGGTGGGTGCCTGAACTTCCCGAGGTCGAGGCACTCGCGCACCACCTGCGCGAGCACGCCACCGGACGCACCGTGGGCAGGGTCGACGTCGCGTCGTTGACCGTGCTCAAGACCGTCAGCCCGCCGTGGACGGCGCTGCACGGGCGCACCGTCACGGGCGCCGGGCGGCACGGCAAGTTCCTGGACCTGGACTGCGACGGGCTGCACCTGGTCACGCACCTGTCCCGGGCCGGTTGGCTGAGGTGGGCGGACACGCTCGCCGCGGCGCCGCCCCGCCCGGGCAAGGGGCCGCTCGCGCTGCGCGTGCACCTCGGCCCGCCCGGCGAAGGGCCCGGGTTCGACCTCACCGAGGCCGGGACGCAGAAGCGGCTGGCGGTCTACATCGTCGAGGACCCGGCGACCGAGGTGCCCGGCATCGCGCGGCTCGGGCCGGACGCGCTCGCGATCACCAGGGACGAGTTCGCCGAGCTGCTGAAGAACCGGTCCGAGCGGTTGAAGACCCTCCTGGTCGAGCAGTCCACGCTGGCGGGCGTCGGCAACGCGTACTCCGACGAGATCCTGCACACCGCGCGGCTCTCGCCCTACGCGACCAGCGGGAAGCTCAAGGACGACGCGATCGACGAGCTGTTCTCGGTGATGCGGCAGGTGCTGACCGACGCCGTCGAGCGGTCGGTCGGGCAGTCCGCGGCGCGGCTCAAGGGCGAGAAGCGCTCGGGGCTGCGGGTGCACGGGCGGGCGGGGATGCCGTGCCCGGTGTGCTCCGACACCGTCCGCGAGGTCTCCTTCGCCACCAAGTCCTTCCAGTACTGCCCGACCTGCCAGACCGGCGGCAAGCCGCTGTCCGACCGGCGGATGGACCGGCTGCTGAAGTAGCTCAGTCCTGCACGATGATCACTTCGAGGGTGCGCGGGCCGTGCACGCCTTCAACACGGTCCAGCTCGATGTCGCTGGTCGCGGACGGGCCGCTGATGAACGTCAGCGGGCGGACCGGGTCCAGCCTCGCCAGCGCCTCGGGCACCGTGCCGACGACCTGCTCCGCCCGCACCACGCACAGGTGGTAGTCCGGCAGCAGGGTCAGCGCGCGCCTGCCCTGGCCGACCCCGGCGTCGAGCACGATCGTGCCCGTCTCCGCGATACCCACCGCGCACGCCGTCAGCACGCCATCACTGGAGTCCATCGCATCGATCGACAGCGGCGGCGAGTCCCGCTGCCACTCCACGTCGGGGCTGAGCCAGTCCTCCGGCAGGTCGGTCGGCGCGATCATCCGTTGCGCGCCACGGGCTTCGAGCAGGCCGTCGATCCACACGGTCAGTCGTTCCGCGCGGACGCGGTGCACGATCGCCCGGTAGTCGGCGACCCGCTCGGCGAACACGTCGATGAGGTCGCCGAGGTCCCGCGAAACGTCGTAGTCGCGGGGGATCGGCGCGGGTTGCGGGTTGTCGCGCAGCGCGATCCTGATGCGGCGCAACACCTCTGCGCGAGAAGCGGAACTAGCCACGGGTTCGCCTCCACCACGCGCGGAAGGATTCAGCAGGCGGGACAGGGAGATCGCGCGAGTCCGTCCACTTCGAGCCCGGCCACGGCAGCCTGCCGATGCGCCCGCCCTTCGCGACGAAACGGCCGAGCGAGCCGGCGCGCTGGGCGGCAGCGAAGCGCTTCGGATCGCGCATCACCCATGCCAGCGCCGACATCGCGATCGCCTCCGGACCGCGTTTTCCCTTCGCCGACACCACTTTCCCGCGCAGGTGCACGAGGATCTTCGGGATGTCGATGCGCACCGGACACGCGTCGAAACACGCTCCGCACAAGGACGACGCGAACGGCAGCGACGCGGTTTGCTTGTCCTGCAAGTTCCCCATGAGCTGCGGCGTGAGGATCGCGCCGATCGGGCCGGGGTAGACCGAACCGTAGGCGCCGCCGCCCGTGCGCTCGTAGACCGGGCACACGTTGAGGCACGCGGAGCACCGGATGCAGCGCAGCGCCGCGCGACCGACCTCGTCGGCGAGCGTCGCGGTCCTGCCGTTGTCCAGCAGCACCAGGTGGAACTCCTGCGGGCCGTCGCCGGGCGTGACGCCGGTCCACACCGAGGTGTACGGGTTCATCCGCTCCGCCGTCGAGGACCGGGGGAGCAGCTGGAAGAAGACCTCCAGGTCGCGCCACGACGGGACGAGCTTCTCGATGCCCATCACGGTGATCAGCGTCTGCGGGAGCGTCAGGCACATGCGGCCGTTGCCCTCGGACTCCACCACGACGACGGAGCCGGTGTCGGCGACCGCGAAGTTCGCCCCGGACACCGCGACCTTGGCGGTGAGGAACTTGCGCCGCAGGTGCGCGCGGGCGGCCTCGGCCAGTTCGCGGGGCTCGTCGGACAGCGTCGCCGGGGCGTCGGGCATCTCCCTGCGGAAGATCTCCTTGATCTCCGAGCGGTTCCGGTGGATCGCCGGGACCAGGATGTGCGACGGCCGGTCCTTGCCGAGCTGGACGATCAGCTCGGCGAGGTCGGTCTCGATCGCCGTGACCCCACCGGCTTCCAGAGCCTCGTTGAGGCCGATCTCCGCGGTGGCCATGGACTTGACCTTCACGACCTCGTCGGCGCCCGCGGCCTTCGTCAGCCGCAGCACGATCTCGTTGGCCTCGGCGGCGTCCCGCGCCCAGTGCACGATCCCGCCGCGCGCGGTCACCGAGCGTTCGAGGCGTTCCAGGTAACTGTCCAAATTGGACAGAACCTCGTTCTTGACCGCCTCGCCCGCGCGGCGCAGGTCCTCCCAGTCCGGGAGTTCGCCGACCGCGAGGCTGCGCTTGCCGCGGATCGTCGTGGTGGCCTTGCGGAGGTTGCGGCGCAGCTGCGTGTCCGTGAGCGCTTTCTTGGCCGCCACCGGGAAAGCCGGGGTGCCGAGCCAGGTCACCGGGTTGCGCGCCACGGGTCCTCCTCCGTGCTGGCCAGGATCTCGGCGAGGTGGACGGGCCGCACTCCGGTGCGCAGCCGGGACAACCCGCCGCCGATGTGCATCAGACAGGAACTGTCGCCCGCCGTCACGACCTCCGCGCGCGTGGTCAGCACGCAGCTCATCTTGTCGCCGAGCATCGCCGTGGAGGTTTCGGCGTTCTTCATCGCGAACGTACCGCCGAAACCGCAACAGGAATCGGCGTCGGGGAGTTCGACCAGATCCAGCCCGCGCACGTTCTTCAACAGGCGCAACGGTTTCTCACCGACCCCGAGCATGCGCAGCGAGTGGCACGTCGGGTGGTAGGTCACGCGGTGCGGGAAATACGCGCCGACATCGGTGATCCCCAGCACGTCGACCAGGAACTCCGACAGCTCGTAGGTGCGGGCGATCGCCGGGGAGACTGGGGAATCTCCGGAGCCCGTCAGGTCGGGATAGACCTCGCGAACCATTCCCGTACATGAACCGGATGGTATGACGATCGCGTCGTAACCAGCGAAGATCCGGGTGAAGTTGTCCGCAAGCGGCCGCGCCTGGTCGCGGTAGCCGGTGTTGAAGTGCATCTGGCCGCAACAGGTCTGGGCCTCGGGGAACTCGACGACGCAGCCGAGCCGCTCCAGCAGGCGAACCGTGGCCTTGGCTGTCTCCGGGAAAAGCGTGTCGGCGAGGCAGGTCGCGAAGAGCGCGACTCGAACGGCTGTTCCATCGAGTGTTCGCACACCGGACACCCTCCCCCGGCGGTACCGTAATGTTCAACAGGAAGCACCGACTACATCGCGCACGGGCCGGGTTCATCCATTCGGCACATTTTCCTGTGCCGGGACAGTTGCCTCGCGGGGCCGTCACAGCGGAGCATGAGCGAGTGAGTGAGCTGCTCACCGACAGAGCAATCATGGGGAGTATCGCGGGCATAGCCGTGCTCGCGCTCTTCGTCATGCTCTGCCGCGCCCGCCGCGTCAGCACCTCCGTCGAGGACGCGACGCTGACCGCGCTGCACCGCGTCACCCAGGCCGCGCCCGCGCTCCGCGAAGGGCTCTCGGTGCGCTCGGCCGACCAGGCCACCCCGCACCTGCGCGAGCTGTTGGCGTGCGTCGCGGTCGCGCTGGTCGACCCCGACGGCGAGCCGCTGTCCTGGGCGGGCGAGGCGAACTACCACTTCGAGGACCTGCGCGACATCGTCGCCATCGCGGTCAACGACCGGAAGCCCGCGCTGGCCAACCACGGCACGATGGACTGCGAGATCAACAAGTGCCCGATGCGGCACGCGGTCGCCTACCCGCTGGAGGTCGACGGCTCCATCGTCGGCGCGATGGTCGTGGTCGCGGGCATCGGTGGCAAACGTCTGCTGCGCGCGGCCGAGGAGGGCGCGCGCTACGTCGTCACCCAGCTCGAACTCTCCGAACTGCAGGAGTCCCGCGAGCGGCTGGCCATCGCCGAGGTGCGCGCGCTGCGGGCGCAGATCTCGCCGCACTTCATCTACAACGCGCTGACCACGATCTCCTCGCTGGTGCGCACCGATCCCTCGCAGGCACGCGACCTGTTGCAGGAGTTCGCCGAGTTCACCCGCTACTCCTTCCGCAACGCCGGGCCGTACGTGACGCTCGCCGACGAGCTGCGCAACATCGACCGCTACCTGACGCTGGAGCGCGCCCGCTACGGCAACGACCGGCTCAACGTGAAGCTGCAGATCGCGCCCGAGGTGCTGCCCGTCGTCGTGCCCTTCCTGACGCTGCAACCGCTGGTGGAGAACGCGGTCCGGCACGGCCTGGCCAGCAAGCCGGGCGGTGGCACGGTCACCGTGGCCGCGATCGACGACGGCGCGGAGGCCGTGATCAGCGTCGAGGACGACGGCGTCGGCATGGACCCGCAGCGGCTGCGCGAGGCCACCGACAACGCGCACATGACCGGCGCCCACGTCGGTCTCGGCAACGTCGACGACCGGCTGCGCAGGGCTTTCGGCAACGACTACGGCCTCGTCGTGGAGACCAACCTCAACGCGGGCACCAAGGTCGTGCTCCGGGTGCCGAAGTTCGCCGTCGGCGTGCACGCGCCGCCGCCCGCGCCCGTCGGGTGATCCTTCCGTAGGGTCGGTGGCATGAGCGTGACCGAGAAGCTGGCCGCCCGTCTGCCCATCCTCGGCAACCAGGCCGAGCGCGCCCCCGTCGTCGCCGTCGTCCGGCTGCACGGGGTGATCACCCCCAACCCGTCACCGGTCGCCAGGGGAGCGCTCAACCTGCAGAGCCTGGAATCGGCGCTGACCAAGGCGTTCGAGCACGACCGGCTGGCCGCGGTGGCGCTGCTGATCAACTCGCCCGGCGGTTCGCCGACGCAGTCCGCGCTGATCGCCACGCGCATCCGCGAGCTGGCCGACCGGAAGAAGGTCCCGGTGCTGGCCTTCTGCGAGGACGCGGCCGCCTCCGGTGGGTACTGGCTGGCCTGCGCCGCCGACGAGATCTACGCGCACGGCACCTCGATGGTCGGCTCGATCGGCGTGATCAACTCCGGTTTCGGCCTGGACAAGGTGATCGAGCGGTTCGGCGTGCAGCGGCGGTTGCACACCGCGGGCACCAACAAGTCCCGGCTCGACCCGTTCAGCCCGGAGAAGCCCGAGGACGTCGAGTGGGTGCGCGGCATCCTCGACCAGCTGCACGTGCAGTTCACCGACTGGGTGAAGCAGCGGCGCGGGGACCGGCTGCGCGGTACGGACGAGGAGCTGTTCAACGGCGAGGTCTGGCTCGGCGCGAAGGCGGCGGAGCTCGGGCTGACCGACGGGGTCGGCACCCTGCGCCAGGTGGTCACCAAGCGCTGGAAGGGCGCGGAGATCACGGTGACCGAACCGAAGAAACCGCTGCTCGCCAAGCTCGGCATCGGTGCGAGCGCGCTGTTCGGCTCGCCCGCGGACAAGGTCCTGGCCGCCGTGGAGGCCGTGGAGCACCGCGTCTGGTGGTCCCGCCTGGGGCTGTAGCGGGTGGCGCGGGATGACCGTGTGTTGGGCTAACGTCTGCGATCTGTCACCCTGTTGACCCGACACTGGTCGTGGACAGCGGGCCTGGGCGATCGGCAGGATATGGCGTCACTGTGAGTACGAACGGAAAGCCAGCGGGACTCATCGTCTTGGCCATCGACGATGAGCCCAACAACCTGGACGAAATCGGCTACCTGCTGGACTCCAACCCGCGGGTGCGACGGGTGCTGTTGGCCGGCGACGCCACCGAGGCGCTGAGCATCCTCCGCGGCGCCGATCCCGAGGTGCACCACCGGCTGCGCAACAACATCGCGCCGGTCGACGCCGTCTTCGCGGACATCCAGATGCCCGGCCTGTCCGGGATGGAGCTGGCCAGGCTGATGGTCGGCGTGCAGCCCGCTCCCGCGCTGGTGTTCATCACCGGCTTCGAGGAGTACGCGCTGGGCGCCTACGAGCTCGGCGCGCTGGACTACATCGTGAAGCCGCCGCGCGAGGACCGGATCGAGCGGGTGCTCGGCCTGGTCGAGCGCACGCAGCTGACCGCCCAGCTGGAGAGCGCGGCCGCCGCCGTCGCGGAGCCGGTCGAGGAGGAGGTCATCCCGGTCGAGCTGGCCGGAACGACCAAGCTCATCCCGCGCTCCTCCGTGCGGTGGGTGGAGGCGCAGGGCGACTACGCGCGGCTGCACACCTCGGACGGCAGCAGCCACCTGGTGCGCATCCCGTTGGCGCAGCTGGAGGAGAAGTGGGCGGACGCGGGCTTCGTCCGCATCCACCGCTCGTACCTGGTGGCGCTGCCGTTGATCACCGAGCTGAAGATGGTCTCCTCCGGCTACACGGTGCGGCTGGGCAACGAGGCGAACGCCCCCGAGCTGCCGGTCAGCCGCAGGCACACCAGGGAGCTGAAGGACCGCCTGGTGCGCGCGCCCAAGAACAACTGGGGTCAGCGGTGAGTTTCCCGCACGGCCAGGACCCCCTGGAGGGAACCGGGCCTGGCGGGCAGGAACACACGCGCAACGGGCACGGCGGGCCCGGCCACTCCGCCGAGGAGGAGCCGACCTACCCGCTGCGCGGCAAGCGCCGGGTGAAGGTCGTGCTCGCCGAACGGCGCGGGGCGCGGCGCATCCTGCGGCCGATGGCCCAGCTGGAGGGCCAGGACACCGGGATCGCCGAGAACGTGGTCAAGGAGCTGGTCCGCAGGCAGCTCAAGATCGCGCTGGCGCTGGCGGCGCTGGTGCTGGCGCTGTACGCGGGCCTGCCCGTGCTGTTCGTGCTGGTCCCGGAGATCGGCGAGTACGTGGTCTTCGGCATCCGGCTGCCGTGGCTGCTGGTCGGCGGCCTGGCCTACCCGTTCATGGTCGGCATCGGCGCGATCTACAACCGCGCGGTCGACCGCAACGAGGCGAAGTTCGCCAACCAGTACACCGGCATGGTCGAGGACTGAGGACCGGGTAGACGCGATGGTGCAGAACAACTGGGCGCTCGGCGGGGTCATCCTCGCGATGGCGCTCACCATCGGCGTCGGTGTCTACGGCGGTCGCCGGTCCAAGACCACGCCGGACTTCCTCGTCGCCTCCAGGACGATCAAACCGCACGCCAACGCGGCGGCCATCGCGGGCGAGTACCTGTCCGCGGCGTCGTTCCTCGGCGTCGCCGGGCTCGTGTTCACCAAGGGCGCCACCGGGCTCTGGTACCCCATCGGGTACGCGGGCGGGTACCTGATGCTGCTGCTGTTCGTCGCCGCCCCGCTGCGCCGCTCGGGTGCGTACACGGTGCCGGACTTCGCGGAGGCCCGGCTCGGCTCGGTCGGGCTGCGGAGGCTGTGCACGGCGGTCGTGGTGCTGCTCGGCTGGTGGTACCTGGTGCCGCAGTTCCAGGGCGCCGGGCTGACCCTGGCCACGTTCACCGGAGTGCCCCCGTGGCTGGGCGGGCTCGCGGTCGCGATCACCGTCACCATCAACGTGGTCGGCGGCGGCATGCGGGCGATCACCCTGGTCCAGGCGTTCCAGTACTACCTGAAGCTGTTCGCGCTGGCGTTCCCGGCGTTCCTGCTGTTCTTCGTCTTCCTCAACGACGACAGGGCCGAGTACCGGTCGCTGTCCGAGCCGCTGCCCCCCGCGTTCGCCCGCGAGACCACGATCGACGTGAAGACCGCGGTGCGGCTCCAGGTGTCGCAGGCGGTGTCGCTGCGGGCGAAGGGCACGATCGACGGGGCCCCGGTCGACGGCGGCGCGTTCTGGGCGACGGGCACGGTCAAGTCGGTCGACAAGGGCACCAAGCTGATCTTCCCCGCCGGGGCCCCGGTCCCCTCGGTCACCACCGCCGCCGCCGACAACGCCAGCTGGCTGCGGCCGATGTCCGGCGGCTGGCCGCAGGCGATGGAGATCTGGTCGCTGATGTTCGCGACGTTCTTCGGCACGATGGGGCTGCCGCACGTCCTGGTCCGCTTCTACACCAACCCGGACGGCTCCTCCGCGCGCACGACCACGCTGTACGTGCTGGTCCTGGTCGGCGGCTTCTACCTGTTCTCGCTGATCTTCGCCGGGCTGTCCCGGTTGTACGTGCCGGAGCTGCTGGTCACCGGCCAGGACAACGCCGCGGTGCTGCTGTTGCCGACCGCGATGCTGAACAACTGGTTCGGCCAGCTGCTGGCGGCGCTGACCGCGGCCGGGGCGTTCGCGGCGTTCCTGTCCACCTCCTCCGGCCTGGTGGTCAGCGTGGCGGGCGTGCTCTCCACCGACGTGCTGCCCGGCCGGGTGCGGGACTTCCGGCTGGCCACGATCTTCGCCTCGACCGTGCCGATCGTGTGCGCGCTGCTGTTCCCCAACCTCGGCGCGGCGCAGGCGGTCGGCCTCGCGCTGTGCCTGGCCGCGTCCACCTTCTGCCCGCTGCTGATCCTGGGCATCTGGTACCGCCGGCTCACCCCGTTCGGCGCCACGATGGGCATCCTCACCGGCGGCGGCGTGGTGCTCGGCTCGACCGCCTACGTCCTGCTGACCACCTCGACCAGCGGCTGGGTCAACTCGCTGGTGGCGCAGCCCGGCATGATCAGCGTGCCGCTCTCGTTCCTGGCGATGTGGTTCTTCAGCAAGCTCACGCCGAGGAGCGTGCCGAGGGACGTCGCCCAGGTGATGCTCCGGATGCACGCCCCCGATCGGCTGGGGTTCACCAAGGACCGCGATGTCCAGCGGTTCGGCAACCAGTCCCAGCCCCCGGTCGACGTCTCCAAGCGGACCTCGACGACGCTGAGCGGCTGGGCCAATCGGCGGCAGCGCAAGTAGAGCGCGTTCATGCTGTTCAGCGCGCCCATCGTGGTCCGTTCGGGCTAATCACGGCGTCATTCGGCGATGGATCGATTCATCTGTCCCAACGATTGGGCACGTCCCGTTTATGGGTGACCTTGGTCTCGGCTACCGTCCCCCGGAACATGAACATCCCACCCGAACAGGGAGGTTCCGTGAGTTCCACCGAGCGGCCTGTGAGCGGCGGTGCGCCCGACCAGGAGGTCTGGGCCACCATGCAGGCCAGCCCCGAGTTCGGCGACCTGCGTCGCCGGCTGCGTCGGTTCGTCTTCCCGATGACCGTGCTGTTCCTGGGTTGGTACCTGCTCTACGTGATCCTGGCGGACTACGCGCACGGCTTCATGAGCATCAAGGTGGTCGGCAACATCAACGTCGGCCTGGTGCTCGGCCTGCTCCAGTTCGTCTCCACGTTCCTGATCACCACGCTGTACGTGCGGCACGCGAACAAGAACCTCGACCCGCTGGCCGAGGACCTGCGGCGCAGGGTCGAGAAGGAGGACGCGTGAACCTGGCCCAGACTCAGACGGTGGCGGGCTCGCCGCTGCTGAACATCGGCATCTTCGCCGCGTTCGTGGTGATCACGCTGGTCGTGGTGTTCCGGGCGAGCAAGAACACGAAGTCCGCCGCCGACTACTACGCGGCGGGGCGCGCGTTCACCGGGCCGCAGAACGGCATCGCCATCGCCGGTGACTACCTCTCGGCGGCGTCGTTCCTCGGCATCGCGGGCGCCATCGCGATCAACGGCTACGACGGCTTCATGTACTCCATCGGCTTCCTGGTGGCCTGGCTGGTGGCCCTGCTGCTGGTCGCGGAGCTGCTGCGGAACACCGGCAAGTACACGATGGCCGACGTGCTCAGCTTCCGGATGCGCCAGCGCCCGGTGCGCACCGCCGCGGCGATCTCCACCCTCGCGGTGTCCTTCTTCTACCTGCTCGCGCAGATGGCGGGGGCGGGCGGCCTGATCGCGCTGCTGCTCGGCGTCACCGACAGCTGGGCGCAGGCGGGCGTGATCGCGATCGTGGGCGTTCTGATGATCGTCTACGTGCTGATCGGCGGGATGAAGGGCACCACGTGGGTGCAGATCATCAAGGCGGTCCTGCTGATCACCGGCGCGGCCGTGATGACGCTGTGGGTGCTCGCGCAGTACGGGGTGAACCTGTCCTCGCTGCTGGGCGCCGCGGTGGAGAACAGCCCGAAGGTGGGGGAGAAGCTGCTCAACCCGGGCCTGCAGTACGGCAAGACCGGGCTGACCCAGCTGGACTTCCTCTCGCTCGGCCTCGCGCTGGTGCTCGGCACCGCGGGCCTGCCGCACATCCTGATGCGCTTCTACACCGTGCCCACGGCCAAGGAGGCCCGCCGCTCGGTGGTCTGGGCGATCTGGCTGATCGGCATCTTCTACCTGTTCACCCTGGTCCTCGGCTACGGCGCGGCGGCCCTCGTCGGCCCCGACAAGATCCTGGCCGCGCCGGGCAAGGCGAACTCGGCCGCACCGCTGCTGGCCTTCGAGCTGGGCGGAACGCTGCTGCTCGGCCTGATCGCCGCGGTCGCCTTCGCCACGATCCTCGCGGTCGTCGCGGGCCTGACGATCACGGCGGCGGCCTCCTTCGCGCACGACATCTACGCCAACGTGATCAAGAAGGGCGAGGTCGAGGACAAGGACGCCGAGGTCAGGGTCGCCCGGAGGACCGCGGTGGTCATCGGCATCCTGTCCATCCTCGGCGGCATCCTGGCCAACGGGCAGAACATCGCCTTCCTGGTCGCGCTGGCCTTCGCGGTCGCGGCCTCGGCCAACCTGCCGACGATCCTGTACTCGCTGTTCTGGAAGCGCTTCAACACCAGCGGCGCGCTGTGGAGCATCTACGGCGGTCTGACGATCACCGTGGTGCTGATCGTGTTCTCGCCGGTGGTCTCCGGCAAGCCGGTCAACCCGGCCACCGGCAAGAGCGACTCGATGCTCAACGGCGTCGACTTCCACTGGTTCCCGCTGGACAACCCCGGCCTGGTCTCGATCCCGCTGTCCTTCCTGCTCGGCTACCTCGGCACGGTGCTGAGCAAGGAGAAGGCGAACGAGGCCAAGTACGCGGAGATGGAGGTGCGCGCGCTGACCGGAGCGGGCGCCGAGAAGGCCATCGACCACTGAGTTCGGCTCAACGGCAGCGGCCCCGCCAGCACTCGCTGGCGGGGCCGTCCTCGCGTTGTGCAACCTCGTGCGCGCCCACCGCGTATTACCCCGTGAGGGACGTCGGAGGAGGAGCGGGTTGACGCGGCGCGACGACGAGTTCGCCGAGTACTTCTCGGCGAGGTTCGACTTCGCCAGACGCATCGCGTTCGCGCTGTGCGGTAACTGGAACGAGGCCGAGGAGCTGGCCCAGAACGCCTTCGTCAAGATCTACGCGCACTGGCGCCGGGTTCGGTCCGAGACAGCCGACGCCTACCTGCGAACCGTGCTGACCAGGACCTTCCTCGACACCAAGCGGAGGGGCCGGGCGCGCGAAGAGCCCACCGAGTCACCACCGGACCGCCCGGTGGTCCAGGACACCGGCGCGATCGAGGACCGGCCCGCGCTGCTCGCCGCGTTGCAGAAGGTGCCGCCACGCCAACGTGCGGTCATCGTGCTCCGATTCATCCAGGATCTGTCCGTTGAGCAGGTTGCGGACGTGCTCGGCTGTACGACGGGCACCGTCAAGAGCCAGACATCACGAGGGCTGCAAGCCCTTCGCCAGGCGTACGGTCCCGGCGACGGAAACACACCTGCGTTGCACCCGGCGACGCGGGCGGGCTGCTGAGGAGGTGATCGACATGTGGGATGACGAACAGGACCTGCGTGCGGCGCTGCAGCGCGTCGTGGACGTGGACGTACCGCCGCCGGGCACCACCCGGGTGGAGGACGTGATCCGCAGGGGCCGCAGGCGCGTGCTGATCACCAGGATCGGCACGGTCGCCGGAGCGATCGTCGCGGTGGTCGGCATCGGCGTCGGCGCGTCGGCGCTGGGCAACCTCGGCGTCGGCGCGGACCGGCTGCCCCCCGCGGGCCCGGCCGTCAGCACCCCGCCGGTGCCGCTGCCCGAGTCGCCGCGCCCGGGCTGGGTGACGCACGAGCCGACCTACGTGCCCGCTCCGCCTTCCCCGGAAGAGCCCGGGGTGCGCGGCCCCGGCATGTGCGCGCCGATCACCCTGCCCCCGGCGAGCGGGCGCGAGGTGCTGCCGGAGGAGAAGTACCTCCCGGTGCTGCTCGACGAGCTCGCCAAGCACTACCCGGGCGATGCGGTGCACATCCAGAACAAGACGTGGGTCAACGTCAACCGCGGTCTCGCCGACGTCGCCGTGTACAGCAAGGACAAGCAGGTCCAGCGCACCTTCTCGATGATGGCGGGGCGGTACGGCGGACCACTGGAACAGGCCGCCGAGTACTACGCGTCGGTCAACTCAGGCGGCTGCGCGCAGAAGATGCACTGGCTGAACCTGCCCGGCGGCGCGATCCTCCAGGCCACCCCGGACGGCATCCGCGCGTTCACCCGGTCCGGCCGGTGGTACCAGATCACCGGCTACGAGGTGCCGCTCGCCTACCGGGGCGGCCCGAAGGACGACGGCAAGTCCGGCCCGGCGGCGCTGCCGGAGAACGTCATCGTCGACCTCCTCACCAGGCTCGCGGCCCTCGGATAGGCGGTTCACCGCGGTTCACTGCGGCGATACGCGGGGGCATGGCAGCATCTCCGGTGTGAACCCCATGCAGGTGCCCACCGTGGACGTCACCGAGCTCGGCGCGGACGTGAAGCTGCTCGACGTCCGGGAGCACGACGAGTGGAACGCGGGCCACGCCCCCGGCGCGCTGCACATCCCGCTCGGCGAGCTGGCCGAGCGCCTGGCCGAGCTGCCGGAGGACGGCGAACTGCACGTGGTGTGCCGCATGGGTGGCCGGTCCGCGCGGGCCGTCGCCTTCCTCAACCAGAACGGCTGGGACGCGATCAACGTGGCCGGTGGGATGCAGAGCTGGCAGGCGGTGGGCAAACCGCTCGTCGCGGCCGACGCCGGCACCGAACCCGAGGTGATCTGAGCACCATGCGGCCGGGCCGTCCGATGGCGGTGGACTGGGTGGCCAGTCCACCCGTTCCCGTGCGCCCGTACCGGCAGCGCCGCCAGCGGCAGCCCCGCTACACCGGGCCGCCGTCCTACCCGGCGCCGCCGAGGTGGGGCCTTCCCGCGCTGCCGTGGCGCTGGCAGATGTCCGTCCCCGGGACCGTGCCGCGGGTCAGCCCCGCCGAGCGGATGCGCGTGCTCTCCGGAACCGCGATCACGCTGCTGTGGGTGACCGCCTTCGCGTGCGGCCTCGCCGCCGTCGCCGAGCTGTGGCGTTACGTGATGCTGCTGATCAGCCGCTCCGCCGTGCTGTCCTACGGCTGGCTCAAGGCCTCCGACGCCCTGGTGATCACGGCGGGCGTGCTCGCGCCGGTCACCGCGCTCGTCGCGGGCACCGCCGCCGTGCTGTGGCTGCTGCGCGCGAGGCAGGCGGCGACGGTGGCGACCGACCGGGCCCCGGCGCGGCCGGACTGGCAGGTGCTGCTCGGCCTGCTCCCCGGGCCCAACCTGAGCGTTCTCGGCTCCACGCTGACCGAGCTCGAACACGCCGCGGCCGGTGAGCCCGCGGACCGCAGGCCGTACCCGTCGAAGCTGCTGCGGATCTGGTGGGTCACCTGGGTGGCCGGTCTGGTGCTCGGCGCGGTCACGCTGCTCTGGGGCCTGCGCTCCGGTGTCCAGGCCCAGGCGGACGGTGTGGTGCTGCGCATCCTCACCGACTCCGTCGCGGTGGCCGTCGCCGTGCTCAGCCTGAGGGTGATCGCGAGCATCACCGCGCTCCTCTCACCGCTGGAGAACGCCGCGGCGCACCGCATGCTCGTGGTCCGCGTCGACGGCGCGCCCACCCCCGAGCGCCGCCCCCGCGCCGCGACCCACCGCCGCTGACTCCCAGCCGGGTTCGCCGGTCTTCAAGTACGCCCTACCCCCACCCCAGACGTCTTTAACCGCACCCAACCTCCCGCGCGCGGCCGCAGGTTGGGTGCGGTTAAAGACCGCTGGGGGTGGGGTTCGTAGGACTTGAAGACTGCGTAACTACCGGGGGGTCAGGTGGTGACGGGGAGGGCGCGGAGGCCGCGGATGACGAACTCGGCGCGGCGGAGGGGTTCGCCCGCCAGCTCCAGGTCGGGCAGGCGGGTGGTGAGGGCTTCCAGGGCGGCGACGATCTCGATCCGGGCCAGCGGGGCGCCGAGGCAGTAGTGGATGCCCATGCCGAAGCCCAGGTGCGGGTTGGGCGATCGGCCGATGTCGAGGCGGTCCGGTTCGGCGAAGACCAGCGGGTCCCTGGCGGCGGCGCCGAGCAGCGCGGCGATCTTCTCGCCCGGTCGCAGCACGTGCCCGGCGACCTCGACCTCCTCGATGGCGGTCCGCTCGAACAGCTGCAGCGGCGAGTCGAAGCGGATCAGCTCCTCGGCGGCGGTGTCCAGCAACCCGGGATCGGCGACCAGGCGGTCCCACTGGTCGCGGTGCCGCATCAGTGCGAGCACGCCGTTGCCGACCACGTTCACGGTCGCCTCGTGCCCCGCCATCAACAGCAGCACCGCGGTGGCGACGAGCTCGTCCTCGGTCAGCCGCGCGCCGTCGGAGTCGGTCACCGCGACGAGGTCGCTGACCAGGTCGTCCCCGGCACGGCGGCGGCGCAGCGCGATCAGCTCGCGGAGGTAGGCGACGAACTCGGCCGCGGCGTGCTCGGCGATATCGCGCTGATCGTCGGGCAGGCCGTACTCGTACATCTTCACGATCGAGTTCGACCAGGGCTGGAGCAGCCCGCGGTCGGCGTCGGGCACCCCGAGCAGCTCGGCGATCACCTGGATCGGCAGCGGCGCGGCCACGTGCGCGAGCAGGTCACCGGCGCCATCGGCGGAGATGCTCCCCGCCAGGTCCGCGACCAGGTCGTCGGCCAGCCGCCGGACCCACGGCCGGAGCCGTTCCACGTGCCCGCGGCCGAACGCGGCGGAGATCAGCTTGCGCAGCCTGCCGTGCGTCGGCGGCTCGTTCTCCAGCAGGGAGTTCCGGTGCAGCAGGTTGAACGCGGTGAACCGGTCCGCTGGCAGCGCGTCCGCCCAGATCCGGCCGAGGGAACGGTGCCGCAGCACCGCGGAGCAGGCCGCGTGCGAGACCGCGACCGTCATGCCGAGTCCGCCGTGCCAGTGCAGCTCACCGCGAGCGCGAAGATCCGCGAACGCCGGGTACGGGTTGAGGATGAACCGCTCCTCCCTCGGGTCGAAGGGCGGTTCACTCGATCCGGTCGACCAGTCGCGTGAGTAGGCCTGGCTCATGATTACCGACGGTAAGACGCAAAGGTTGCGATAGTCCAACGGTGCGGTACCTATGGGTGAGCGCCCTCACCCCGCTCGCCGTTTCCCCTGCTGCCGACCGCCTCGCGACCGCTCGGAGCACTGGCACCATCGACCGTGTGCACCTCGAAGTCGTAGCCCACAGGGGAGCGTCAGCCCACCGCGCCGAGCACACCCTCGCCGCGTACGAACTGGCCATCGCGGACGGCGCGGACGGGCTGGAGTGCGATGTCCGGCTGACCAAGGACGGGCACCTGGTCTGCGTGCACGACCGCCTGCTGGACCGCACGTCGGACGGCACCGGCCCGGTCAGCGCGCGCACCCTCGACGAACTGGCCGAGCTGGACTTCGCGAGCTGGTCCGGGGCGGAGCCGGAGATCGGCGTGCTGAGCCTGGACGCGTTGCTCGCCCTGCTCGCCGACCACGACCGGCCGGTGCGGCTGTTCGTCGAGACCAAGCACCCGATCCGCTACGGCGGGCAGGTGGAGCGCGAGCTGGTCCGGCTGCTGGGCCGCTACGGCAAGGCGAGCCCGCTCAGCCTCGACACCGCCGGGGTGGTGGTGATGTCGTTCTCCTCGGCGGCGATGCGCCGGGTGAAGCGGTTGGCGCCCGCGGTGCCGACGGTGCTGCTGACCGCGGGCCCGCCGAGGAAGCTGCCGCCGTGGGCGGACATCCTCGGCCCCGGTATCCGCAAGCTGCGCGCCGATCCCGGCTTCGTCGCGCGGGCCGCCGCGCGGGGCCGCCCGACCTACTGCTGGACGGTGAACGAACCCGAGGACGTGCGGCTGTGCGCCGAGCTCGGGGTTCGGTACCTGGCCACGGATTCGCCCTCGACCACCCGGTCGCTCCTGGCCGGGCCGGGGTCGACTACGGTCGCGAAACCGAAGTGAGTCGAGGTCGAGGAGGACCGGTGGCAAAGCGCGCAGCGGCCAAGCGCAAGGGTCGCGGAAGCGACGCCGTCGAGGGTGCGGTCAACGCCCGTCAACCGTGCCCCTGTGGCTCCGGCAAGCGCTACAAGGCCTGTCACGGCTCGTCCTACGGGCCGGCCGACGTGATCGTCACCCGCCCGTTCGACGGCCTCGCGGCCGAGTGCGAGCTGATCGCGCTGCGCGAGTTCGTGCCGTCCGCGACCGCGCCGCTGACGCTGAAGGAGGGCGAGCGCAAGGTCACGCTGGCCACCGTGCTGCCGATGGCGGCGGCCGCGCTGGTGCGCAGCGACGGCGAGGCGTTCGTCGGCATGCAGGTGCAGACCCGGTCCGGCGACATCAGCGCCGACCTGGGCCGCTCGATCCGCTGGGCGCTGACCGCGAAGCCCGGCGACGTGCTCACCGTGGCGGCCGACTCGGGCGAGGAGGCCCGGCTGCAGGACGTGCTGACCGCCGACGCGGGCCTGGACGTCACCGTGCACGCCGACTTCGCCTGGTGGATCCCGGGTGAGGACGAGCCGACCGGCGAGGTCGCGCTGTCCCTCCAGCGGGCCAACGAGGCGATCATGCCGACCGAGCGGGTCACCGGCGTGACCGCCGCCTACTGGGTGGACGCGGGCGACAAGGCGCACATCCGCTGGGTGCGCCCGGAGCCGGAGGAGAAGCTGCTCGCCGCCATGGCCCGGCTCTCCGCCAAGGGCGAGCTGGACCTGGGCGAGAACACCCGCTACGCGGGCTGTTTCCGCGCGCACGGGCTGCTCGTCCCGGTGTGGGACATCGACAGGGAGATGCACGCCAAGGAGTGGGAGCAGCCCGTCGTCGAGCTGGGCAAGCGGCTGGACGCCGCGCTGGCCACGGTCGACAGCGAGCCGCTCACCGAGGCGGAGCGCCGTTCCCGGGACGGTCTGCGGGGCAGGCAGGTCACCCTGCGCTGACCGCGCGGCAACCGATGCCGGGCGCGCTCGCGGAGCGCGCCCGGCATCTTTTTGGTATCCGGAGGCAACCTTCGCGGACTTCGCCGCGTGTTCCCCCTGACGGCGCGCATGGCGGGATGGATGGAGGGCGGTGAGGGATGAGCCTCGACCAGGAACTGCGCCGGTTGTTCGACGACGAGCGCTTGGAGCTGCCGGTCCGTCCCGACGCGGAGCACGCCGTGCTGCGCGGCGCGAAACGGCGGCGCACGCGCAGGCGCGCCCTCGCCGCCGGGGGTGCCGCCGTCGCCGTGGTCGCCGCGCTGGCGGGCGGGATCGTGCTCACCGACCTCGGGCGGACCGCGTCCGCGCCGCCCGCCACCGACCGGAGCGATCCCGTGCCCACCCCCGCTCCCGGCCGGATCGACACCGTCCCGCACGACGTCATCGGCCCGCACGGCCTCGGCAGGCTGAGCCTGGGCATGACGGAGGCCGACGCCGTCGCCACCGGGCTGATCAAGGCCAACTCCAAGGAGAAGTCCGAGGACGGGTGCCGCGGCTACAACTACGCCGACGAGACCGTCCGGCACGGCTACTACTCCCTGCTGTTCTCCGACAAGCACGGCCTGGTGCGGCTGGAGGCCAGGCGCGGGACGAAGACCCCGGAGGGCATCCGGATCGGCTCGTCCGTCCGTGACGTGGAGCGGGTCTACACCGCGAGCAAGATGTGGCACGGCGCAGTCGGCGAGAGAATCACCGACGTCCCGGGCAACCCGGACGCCAACTACTGGCTGATCGTGCGCGACGACGTCCTCACCGAGGTTCGGCTGGAGCTGAAGGAACAGGACTGCTACCGCTGACGAGTTCTCGGACTCGGGGCAACCCGGAGGGGGTGTCGAGCGTGTACTCGCTGACAACGGGGTGGAGTTTCATGGGGACGGGACGATGGAAGAGGACTTCGGCGAGTTCGTGCGGGCGGCGCTACCCGGCCTTTTGCGGTACGGCCACGCGCTGACAGGGAACCCGCACGATGCCGCCGACCTCGTGCAGTCGGTGCTGGAGAAGGTGGGCTCGCGCTGGTCGGCGCTGCTGCGCAAGGGCCAGGAGCCGCGGGCGTACGTGCGCAGGTCGATGGCCAACGCGCACGTCAGCCGCTGGCGGCGGACGCGCAGGGAGAACCTGGTCGCCGACCTGCCCGACGTCTCGATCCACCACGACCACGACCGGCTGGAGGACGAGCCGCTGTGGCAGGCGCTGCGGGCGCTGCCGCCGAAGCAGCGCGCGGTGATCGTGCTCCGGTACTACGACGGGCTGTCCGAGGCCGAGATCGCCGAGTCGCTCGGGGTGACCAAGGGGACGGTGAAGAGCCAGACCAGCAAGGCGATGGCGTCGCTGCGGTTGCGGCTGGGCAACCTGGTCGAGGACGGAGGTGACCGGTGAACCTCGACGACGAGCTCCGGCGGATGTTCCGCGACCAGCGGATAGACCTGGACCCCGCGCCCGCCGCCGAACGAACCATCGTCGCGGGAGCGCGCAGGCGCCGCCGCAACCGCCGCGGCCTCGCCGTCGGCAGTGGGGTCTTGGTGGCGGTGCTGGGCGTCGTCGGTGGCATGACCGCGTCGGGGTTCGGCGTCGACCACCTGCCCCCGGCCGTGTCCACGTCGACGACCGCGGCGAAGCAGCCGCTGCCGACCGTGCTGGGGCCCAACGGGTTCGGCGCGCTTCGGCTGGGCATGACGCGCAAGCAGGTGTACGACACCGGCATGGTGGAGCAGGACGTGGTGGACCAGCAGCAGGCCACCGAGCACAGGTGCACGGTGCACGAACTGCTGGACTCCTCGGGCGCCAGCTACGGGACGGTGGTCTTCTCGCGCACGAACGGGCTCGCCGAGATCCTGCCGCGCAACGCGCCCCGCACTCCCGAGGGCCTGCGCGCGGGGACCACGGTCGAGCAGGCCGGGAGCATCTACCCCGACGTCGGCCGGGTCGTGCTGCGGTCCGGGTCCGGCAGCGCCCAGACGGCGGTGCCCGGCAACAGCAGGGCGGTCTACACCGTGGACTTCAACAACTCCAAGGTCACCGCGATCAGCCTGCGCTTCAACGACAGCGACGGCGACTGTTCGGGCTGAGCCGGAACGACGACGCCCGGTCAGTCCACAGTGGACTGACCGGGCGCCGTGGTGCTCGGGACTAGACGGCGCCGCCGGCCGCCGGGGGAGCGGTCGGGTCGTCGCCCTCGGCGCCGACCTTCTCCCGCACCAGGAAGTCCTCGATGTGGAAGAGGTTGTCCCCGGCGCGGTCGACGATGGTGAGCAGCGTCGTCATCGAGGAGACCTCCTCGACCTGCTCCTTGAGGAACCACTGCATGAACTGCTCGCCGAGGTAGTCGCCCTCGTCGCGGGCGGCCCGCGCCAGCGCGGTGATGTCCTCGGTGACCTTGCGCTCCTGCTGCAGCGCCAGTTCGACCGGCTCGCGCACGGTGGTGAAGTCGTTGCGGACCTCGTCGACGCCGGGGATCGCCACGTGCAGGCCGTTGTCCAGCAGGAACTGGACGACCATCATGGCGTGGTTGCGCTCTTCGAGCGCCTGCCGGTAGAAGTGCGCGGCCATCCGGGGCAGGTCCTGCGCGTCCAGCCAGACCGCGACGGCGATGTACTGCTGCGAGGCGGTGAACTCGTTGCGTACCTGCGCCCGCAGCAACTCGTGGAACTTCGTGGTGGTGGTGTTCGGGGCCATGACCGCAGACGCTACCCCGCGATCCGGCTATCCACCGGCGCTGAGCAGGTTCGATAGTGATAACCGGAGGGCTTTCATATTACCGTCGGTAACTTGGGGTTGTGCTCACTCCCCGTATAGGGAAGGCTTGGGGTTAACTCGATGAGGCGACCTTGACTCTCCGAGGTTTACCTAGATCCATTTCTGTGGCACCTTCTCTCATGTCGGACGGAAGTTCCTTGGAGAACTTGGCCCGACAACCACAATCTTCTTTCGAAGGGTGAAATCCTTGTTCGGGAACCAGACGCGACGAGTGGGCCAGGGCGGCGTTGTCCGCCGGGCGCTCACCCGCTCCGCGCTGGTCCTGGGCGGGATCGCGGCCGGCGTGCTGCTCTCCTCGGGCACCGCGAGTGCCCAGGCCGAGCCCGTCGCCGCCGCCTTCGAGCCGGTGCTGCAGATCGTGCACACCGTCGAGGACGTCGCCACCCCCGTCGTCGAGCAGGTCACCGCCCCGGTGGTCGAGGCAGGCAAGGCCGTCGAAGGCACCGTGCACGGGGTCGTGCGCCACGTCTTCGGCGTCGTCACCGGCCGCGAGCTGGAGCGGCCCCGGCAGAGCGCGCCCCTGGTCTCCGGCCTCGCCGGACTGGTCGGGCTCGGCGCGCCGACGGCGGAGGGTTCCGCCCGTTCCTTCCCAGCCGTATCAGGAGACTCCCTGGTCGGCGATGGTTCCACCGACGAGAACGCGCCGGTGGACACCTCTCAGATTCCGGCGTCCGCGCTCAAGCGCACGCCGGTCGGCGTCCAGCAGCCCGCTGCGACGTCCTCCGCGGCCAACGCCGCGCAGTCCGGACCGCGTCCTGCCGACCCGGTCCGGCTCCCCGGTTCGCCCCTGCCGAAGCTCGCGATCATCGCGCCTTCGAGCACGAGTGCCTCCTCTGACGAGGACGCACGGGCGGACCAGCTGCCGAGCCACGCGGTGGGCTTCGACGCCCCCGGTGTGCGTGTGGTGAGCGAGCTGTCCATCAGCGCCGATGCGCTGGCGCGGATGGCTGGCGACGACCACCGGCAGCCCGGCACCACTCCTGACTGAAACCCCGCACGGCGAGCCGTCTGACGCTGTCTGCCAACAGCGCACCAGACCGCTCGCCGTGTCGCGTTGAAGAACCACTCCTCAGGTCCAGGCGACCACTTTCCGCACTGCCATGCGATGGCGCCTGTTTTCTTCCCGCAAGGGACTACGAAAGGAACAATAATGAACACCTGGGCGAAGCGTGGAATCCGCGCCGCGATTGTTACCGGTGGGATGTTCATGCTAGGTGCCGGTGTTGCTCAGGCCCACGAGGCCGACAACCCCGATCGCCCCATCAACACCGTCGACGGCACGATCACCGTGAAGGTGAACATCGACGGCAACCAGATCGGCGCTCCGCTCGGTCTGACCAAGATCGACCTGCCCAAGGTCCAGCGCGACATCTCGATCAACCCGACCGCCGTGGTCGAGGGCCTGGTCGGCAAGGAGGGCGCCAAGCTCCTCCGCGGCAACACCGTGCAGCCCGAGGTCGTCGTCCCGGTCAACGTGACCGGCAACGCGGTCGCCATCCTGGGCGGCAAGGCTGAGGCCCAGAGCAGCTCCGTCACCTCCGCCAGCAGCGGCGGCGGCGTGGAGACCGACGGCTCCGAGCACCCGGTCGCGGGCAACGTCGTCGCCCCGCAGATCGCCCTGCCGGTCGACATCTCCGGCAACGCGATCGCCGCGATCGCCGGCCGCGCCGAGACCCACAGCTCCTCCGAGGTCAACGCCAGCACCGGTGGCCCGATCTCCACCTCGGGCGAGGAGTCCCCGCTCGCGGGCAACGTCATCTCGCCGCAGGCGGCCATCCCCGTGCAGGTGACCGGCAACGCGATCGCCGCGGTGCTCTCCGGCGCGGAGACCAACTCCGAGTCGAAGGTCGGCGCGGCCTCCGGCGGCGACATCACCACCACCGGTGAGGACGGCGCGGGCGCTGGCAACATCGTGGCCCCCACCGCCGCGCTGCCCATCGAGGTCAACGGCAACGCGCTGGGCGCGGTGCTGAGCCTGCCCGACTCGAACTCCAAGACCGAGCTGTGCGCCGAGGCCGGTGGCGACCGCACCACCACCGGTGAGGACGCCATCCTCGCGGGCAACCTGATCGCTCCGTTCGTCGCGGGCCCGGTCGTGGCCTCCGGCAACGGCGGCGGCGTGCTCGTCAACGCGGACGCGGACAACTCGTCCTCGACCGACGTCTCGGCCACCGGCACCACCCGCACCAGCGGTGAAGAGGGCGTCATCGCCGGCACGCTGGTCTCCCCGGCCGCCGCGCTGCCCGTCGAGCTCGCGGGCAACGCCCTCGGCGCCGTGTCCAACGTGGACGCCGCGGACGAGCAGGTCATCTCCTCGGTCGCCGGTGGCGACCGCTTCTCCAACGGTGACAACGGTGTTGTCTCCGGCACCGTGGCCGCCCCGAACGTGACCGGCCCGGCCGGCGCGCTCGGCAACGTCGCGGGTGTGCTGCTCAACGGTGACGCCCAGCAGAACAACACGGTCGACGTGCAGGCGGGTGGCTACACCGGCAGCACCGGCAACGAGGCCCTCGTCAGCGGCAACGTGCTGCAGCCGTCGGTCGCCGCGCTGCCCCAGGTCTTCGGCAACGCCGGTGGCGTGCTCACCAACGTCGAGACCCACGTGACCAACGACCGCACCAGCAACAGCGGTGGCAACACCAACGCCGACGACGACGCCGGTGTCGTCTCCGGCAACGCGGTCGCCCCGACCGTGGCCGGTCCGTTCGACGTGTTCGCCATCTCGGGCGGCGTGGCCTCGCACACCGACGCCACGGTGGAGAACTCGGCCGACGTGAAGGCCGGTGGCGAGGTCAAGGCGTACGGCAAGGACGGCCTGCTGGCCGGCACCGTCGTGCACCCGGCCGTGGCTCGCCCGACCCAGGTCTTCGGCCTGGCGGGTGGCGTTCTGACCCACGCCGACTCGCTGTCCTCCAACGAGGTCGTCTCCACCTCCGGTGGCGACACCATCACCGGTGGCGAGGAAGGCGCGCTGACGGGCAACACCGTCGCGCCTTCGCTGTCCGGCGCGACCCAGCTGTTCGGCATCGCCCCCGGTGTCGCCAGCAACGCGGGCACCACGGCCAGCAACCTGACCGACACCAAGGCCGGTGGCGACCACACCACCTCCGGCTCGGACGGCGCCCTCGCCGGCAACATCGTCGACCCGTCGCTGGCCCCGCCGGTCCAGGTCTTCGGCACCGCCGCTGGCGTGGCGTCGAAGCTGGACGCCGAGGCCGCGAACGCGATCACCTCGATGTCCGGTGGCACCAACACCACTGACGGCAGCAACGCGGCCGTCTCCGGCAACGTGGCGTGGGTGCCGCTGGCCGGTGCGGTGCAGCTGTTCGGCAACGCCGTCGGCGCCGCCACCAACAACTCCGCCGCCGCCACCAACGACGTGGTCTCCGAGACCGGCTCCGCCACCGCCACCGACGGCACCGGCGGCGCCCTCGCGGGCAACGTGGTGAACCCGGCGCTGGGCCCGGTGGGCCAGGTCTTCGGCAACGCCGTCGCGGCCGCCGCGGTCAACGACGGCCTCGGCTCGAACGTCACCGCGGTCAGCGCCGGTGGCGAGAGCACCTCGGCCGGTGACAACGGCGCGGTGGCCGGCAACATCGTCCACCTGCCGCTGGGCCCGGTGGGCCAGGTCTTCGGCAACGCGGTCGGTGCCCCGGCGGGCAACGCCACCGGTGTCGCGGACAGCACGCTGGACTCGGTCGTCGGCGGCGCCACCACCACGAGCGGCCACGGCCTCTCCGGTGTCGACGCGGTCGTGCCGGTCGGCGCGGGCGTCCAGGTCTTCGACATCCCGGTGCGGGTGCTGGGCCAGGCGCTGGCCACCGGTGCCCACGCGACCTCCGTGGTCGTCGGCGAGGAGCCCGCTCAGGCTCTGATCCCGGTCACCGACCCGAAGCTGCTGGCCGCCACCGAGCTGCCCACCATGCCGCAGCCGCGCACCGCCAACGCCCTCCCGCTGCCGGCGGACCTGGTGCAGCTGCCCAAGCTGCCCGCGCTGCCCAAGCTGCCCGAGGTCGGGGGCGCCCCGGCGCTCGGCATGATCGACATGCTGCGCATGTTCAAGGGCTGAGGCTGACCAACTCCAATCGGGACGCCCGCCCCACTGTGGGTGCAACCAGGGGCGGGCGCTCCTAATCCGGTTTTCCTCCTCAGACGGGCACTTGCACACCGGGCGGGCCCGGAACGTCACAGACGTTCCGGGCCCGCTTTGCGTTGTGCGGCAACTACTTCAAAGGCGCTCGCAGCATCGGGCAGGACATGCAGCGCGGTCCGCCCCGTCCGGAACCCAGCTCAGAACCGGAGATCCGCAGCACCTCGATGCCCGCGTGCTCAAGGCGTTCGTTGGTCTCGACGTTGCGTTCGTAGGCGACCACCACGCCCGGCGCGACGGCCAGCGTGTTGTTGCCGTCGTCCCACTGCTCGCGCTCCGCGGTGACCGGGTCCAGACCGGTGTCGATCACCCGCAGCCGCGAGATGCCCATCGCCTCGGCCGCCGCCTCCAGGAACGGCTCCGGACCGGTCACCTTGACCCCGTCCGATCCGTCCGGCCGGATCGAGTACGCCGACAACGTGTCCCGCACCGCCGGGTACATCACCACCGCGTCCCGGTCGACCATCGTGCACACCGTGTCCAGGTGCATGGTCGCCCGCTCCTGCGCGATCGGCACCGCCAGCACCGTGTGCACCAGCCCGTCCGCGAACACCGACCGCGCGAAGGACTCCGCGCCCGCAGGCGTCGTGCGCTCGCCGACCCCGACCGCCAGCACGCCGGGGGACAGCAGCAGCACGTCGCCGCCCTCAAGGGGAGCGGAGTGCGCCCCGTACGCGCGGCCGCTGTGGCTGAACCTCGGGTGGTAGGCGTAGATCAGGTCGGTCAGCGCCGTCTCCCGCCGCCGCGCGGGCAGCGCCAGCGAGGTGATCGCCACCCGGTCGCCGACCCACACCGACGAGTCCCTGGTGAACAACAGGTTCGGCAGCGGGTCCACGGCGAAGTCGTTCGGGTGGTGCATCCGGCGCACCAGCGAGGAGCCCTCGGCGGAAGGCAGCTCCTCGAAGGTCATCCCGGACATCAGCACCGAGGCCAGGGTGCGCGCGTCGACCCCGGAGAGGTGCGAGCGCAGCGCGTCGGCCAGGTCGAGGCCGAGGCGCCGCTCGTCGACGGCGGAGTGCACGCCCGCCGCGCGGGCCCGGCCGTCGGCGAGTGCCTCGCCGAGCAGGTCGGCCAGCAGCAGCACCTCGACGCCCCGGCCCGCGAGGGTCTCGGCGAAGGCGTCGTGCTCGGCCTGGGCCCGGTCCACCCACGGGATGCCGTCGAAGAGCAGCTGGTCGTTGTTGCGCGGGGTGAGGCGCTTGAGCTCGTCACCCGGCCGGTGCAGCAGGACGGTCCGCAGCGGACCGACCTCGCTGTCGACGCCGAGCGCCGTCGCGCTGGAAGGAGCTGTCACGTGGCGGAGACTAACCAACGCCCGGCGCGGCGGCCGCGAAGTGCAACATTCATTCGTTCGGGTAGCCTCCGACCGGTGTGGGCAGGGCCGCCCGCGCAACCATGCGGAGGGGTCTGCACAGATGCGTCAGTTCCGTGCGCTGTCGGTCGCGGTGACGATGTTGGCGGTTGCCGGCTGCGGCATGTTCGGCTCCTCGGCCCCCGCGGAAGATCCCCCGCCCGCCGACGGGCCCAAGCTGACCGTGGGCATCAAGTTCGACCAGCCCGGCGTCGGCCTGCGCACGCCCTCCGGGACGTTCGAGGGACTCGACGTCGAGGTGGCCCGCTACCTCGCCCGCGAGCTGGGCGTGCACCCCGGCAACATCACCTTCGTCGAGGCCCGCTCCGGGGACCGCGAGGCCATGCTGGAGCAGGGCAAGGTCGACCTGATCGCGGCCAGCTACTCGATCACCGACGCCCGCAAGCAGAAGGTCGACTTCGCCGGGCCGTACTTCGTCGCCGGGCAGTCGCTGCTGGTGCGCAGGGCCAACAGCGACATCACCGGGCCGGAGTCGCTGGACTACAGCGACTGGAAGCTGTGCTCGGTGACCGGGTCCACCCCGGCGCAGAAGGTCAAGGAGTCCTACGCGCGCAGCGTCACCCTCCAGGAGTTCTCCTCCTACAGCGAGTGCGTCAGCGCGCTGGAGCGCGGCGACATCGACGCGCTGACCACCGACGACGTGATCCTGGCCGGGTACGCCGCGCAGCAGCCGGACAAGTTCAAGCTGGTCGGCAAGCCCTTCTCCACCGAACGCTACGGAGTGGGCGTCCGCAAGGGTGACGAGCGTCTGCAGAAGATCACCGCGGCTTTGCGGAAGATGATCTCCGATGGCAGCTGGAATCGCATCGTCTCGGACAGCGTCGGCAAATCCGGATACAAGATTCCTGAACCACCCCAGGTGGCCGAGAAGCCCTGACGACGGCCCCGCGGCATTTCCGCCTGCGCCTTTGGCTACCCACGCCAGATGTACTCCTGGTCAACCCAGGGTTTGACTACTCTCCGACCAGAGCGTGAAAGTAACCCACTGACGGGTGAACGAGGGCTCTTTCGCCGCTACTCTTCGACACATGACCGGCAGGGGCGTTCTCGAGCGCAACGTCGTGGTCGTGACCGGAGCCGGTCAGGGCCTCGGCAGGGCGATCGCGCTGGAATGCGCCAGGGAAGGCGCCGCGGTCGTGGTCGCCGACATGACGCGCGAGTCCGCGACGTCGGTCGCCGAGCAGATCTGCGCCGAGGGCGGCCAGTCGGCCCCCGTCTACGGCGACGTCACCGACTCCCGGGTGGCCGAACGCCTGGTGCGGGTGGCCACCGACCGCTTCGGCGGGCTCGACGCGCTGGTCAACAACGCGGACAACCTGCGGGCGGGCAACGGTCCGCGCGCCGCGGACACCGAGTGGGACGAGGTGGTCCGCGGCTACGTCAACGGCGGCTGCGAGCCGTCGCGGGCGGTCTGCCGGTACTGGAAGGACGCCCGCAGGCCGGGCCGGATGGCGCACACCACCTCGGCGCTGGGCTTCGGCGGGCGGGACGGCTACCTGGGCTACGGCGCGGCCAAACTCGCGCTGAGTTCGCTCTCGGCCATCGTGTCCATGGAAATGGCGCCGTTCGGCGTCACCAGTAATGTCATCGCCCCGGTGCGCAGAACACGAAATTTTGCCGCGTTGCCCCGTTCCGGTGATGGGGCGGGCGGGCCCGCCGCTGCCGCCCGTGACTTCGAACTTTTTACCCTCGACAACTGCGCCGCACTGGTGGCATTCTTGGTGTCGGAAGCTTCCGCTTACATCAGCGGAAAGGTGTTCGGCGTCCAGGAAAGCAATGTCGAGATCTACCAGTCCTGTGTCGCGGCCGCAGAAATCACCGCGGGCTCCCTGCGGTGGAGCGCTGACGAACTCGTCGGGCGAATTGATGAACTGTTTTTTGCGACCGGTATTCAGCCCGGAGCTGAATACCGGTCGGAAAGAATGCGTTACTACGACGTATTGGGACTTCCCTCGCCAAGTGGTCTGGCTCCGCCCAGTCAGATCACTCAAAGCCGATCGGGCTAGCTGCCTGCCCCTTCGGCTTCCGGCGGGCGGAGCGGTTACTCCTTGCCCCCCACCCAAGAGACCGCTCCGCCCGCCGTATACCTACGGCAGCCAGGGAACGACCCCTTTGAGCAGCGCGTAGCCGACGAACGCCACCGTGTCGATCAGCGCGTGCGCCGCCACCAGCGCCCACAGCCGCTGCGAGCGCTGCCAGAACCGGCCGTAGACCAGGCCCATCACGATGTTGCCGACGAACCCGCCGAAGCCCTGGTAGAGGTGGTAGGAGCCGCGCAGCACCGAGGACAGCAGCAACGATCGGTTCTCGCTCCAGCCGAGCTGGCGCAGCCGGGTGATCAGGTAGCCGACGACCAGCACCTCCTCGGCCCACGAGTTCGCGATCGCGGACAGGATGAGCACCGGGGCCCGCCACCACACGTCGTTCAGCGTGCTCGGCATGACCGTGAGGTTCAGCCCGATCGCCCGCACCACCAGGTAGAACACCAGCCCCGGTACGCCGATCAGCGCGGCGAGGCCAACCCCGGAGGCGAGGTCGCGGCCACGGCGCGTGCGATCGAGTCCGATGCTGCTCAGTCGAACACCGGCGCGGTAGAGCAGGTACACCCCGAGCGCGCCCCACGCCAGCAACTGCACCACCCCGAGCAGCTGGTAGAGCAGGTCGATCAGGCCCAGCTGGGAGCGCGAGACGTTGAGCGCGACCGACTGCTGGCTCAGCGGCACCGGCTGCATCAGCGAGTTCAGCAGGGACAGCAGGCTGCGCGCGCCGGAGAGCCCGAAGGTGATCGAGAAGACCAGCAGGACCTCGATGCCGACGGCTCGCCGCCGAGCCGGATCGGTGATCGTCTCGATGCCGTCCGGCCGGGCCGGTGTCAGCCAGGAGCGCAGGCGGTTGGTCACCAGCGCACGCTACTTCAGCTGGTGTTGGACCCCGTCCGCAGCCGCACGTCGCCCGCCGGGATCGAGCACGGCGCACCACCGGCGTTGGTCAGCCCGGCCGGGGTCAGCAGCCACGTGGGCAGCGCGGCGTCACCGGCGTAGGTGCGGCCGAGCTTGTTGTGGAAGAACCGGTTGTGGAACGAGGCGCACTCTCGGTTGATCTTGTTATTGCGTGCACAACCAAGGTCGCAGAATTCGTCCTCGTAGTGCGCGGCGCGGCCGGTGCGGTCGAAGTTGTTGTGCTCGATAACGTTGTAGCTGCTCACGTTGCGGACCTTGATCGGGTCCCCGGTGATCCACTCGAACTTGTTCCGGACGATCACGTTCGACGAACTGAAATTCGTCACGTACATGCCGTGGATGTACCCGCCGTTCGGTTCGGCGTTCTCCACGTGTTCGACCGAGTTGTTCTCGATCCGGTTGCCGGAGGAGTTGGTGAGCACCACCGCGCCGTAGCCGAACTCGGCGCCGGGCGCGTGCTTGCTGCCGAGGTTGCGCAGCACCATCCCGAACAGCAGGTTCCCGTTCAGCCCCTGGCTGCCGCGCACGCGGATCGGCGGGTTGTGGCTCTCGTCGCTGATGTCGCGCTCGGAGTCCCCGTAGATCGAGATCGCGCCCGAGGAGTACTCCTCGACCCGCAGGTAGTAGAAGCGCAGGCCGCTGTCGCCGCCGTTGTACAGCGGATCGGCCCGGTCCCTCGGCAGCCGCGGCTGGAGCCAGAAACCCTCGGGGTGCGCGGCGGTGTTGCGGAACACCGGTCGATCGCCCGGCGGCACGCCCGCGCCCTGCTCGTAGTCCGCGGGCATGAACGAGATCGTGTGACCGGGGATGTAGAAGCGCCAGTCGTGCATCGGCGCCGCCAGGTAGACGCCCTGTTTGATCCGCACCTCGACGTCGGTCTTCGGCCGGTGCTCGCGCAGCACCTCCTGCACGCGGGTGAGCGTGCCCACGGGTGTGCGCGCGGTGAGACCGTCGTTATGCGCCGGGGCTCCCGGAGCCATGTGCACGGTGAACGGGGGAGCCGCCGCGTTCGCCGGTGTCATCGACGTGAACGGCAGGGCGAGCGCGAGGGCCGCGACCAGCAGACGCATCCGGCTAGCGTCCAGGAAAGCGCTTCACCTAACAAGCGGCCATTGGGTAGTCAGTGACCGTGCGTCTGGGCCAGGAACGGGCAGCCGACCAGGCGGCGCAGCTCCTCGGCCAGCTGGCGCGCGTCGCCGACCGGCTGGGAGAAGGCCAGCCGGACGTCGTGGTCCCCGGTGATCGACTCCACCCGCAGCCGCAGCCCGTAGCGGTCCAGCCCGAGCGGGCGCACGTGCCCGCCGCGCAGCTCGTCCGGGATGTGCCTGGCCAGCTGCCCGACCACGTCGCCGTGCACCGACTCCAGGTGCCGCAGCCAGCCCGTCTCCATCAGGCAGAACGGATCGGGGCGCGCGTCGGCGAACTCGACGGGCTCCACCGACGCGGTCCCCTCCGCGTCGGCGAGCACCAGCGACGCCGGGACCAGGCGCAGCATCACCGCGCCGTGTCCGACGTCCAGCAGCCGGTGGTCGGGGCGCTTCTCGGCCACCGCGAGCGCCTCAGCCCGCGACTCCGCCGGGTCCAGCGCCTGGAGCCAGCCGGTGAGCCACAGCAGGCCCCGGACCGGTTCCCGCAACCGGACCGGGGCCGAGTCGGTGATCTCCAGCATCGCGGTGAGCTCGCCCCTCGGCGCCTGCCACGCCAGGCCGACCAGTTCGTGGTGCGCGGGCATCAGCAGCGCCGCCGTGCCGTCCGCGTGCACGTGGTGCAGCAGCGGCTCGACGCGTGTGGGATCTGCCTCCTGGGTCGGCATCAGCACCGCGGGCCCGCCCCGGGTGGCCATGGTCCGGGCCCGTTCCGCCGCGCTCGGCGCGGGTGCCTTCGTGGTCTCGACGTTCACGCTCACCTCCGACTTAGGTGAGCCTAACCTGTGTTCGGGGTAGGGGGAAGGGCCCCGTTCAGTGCTGCTGATTCAGGGGGTCCCAACCGGGCCTCCAGCGGCCACCATGGGGGGCGTGCACCCCAGCCAGGCTGCTGCGCAGTCCGTTCCGGTCCCCCCAACCGACCGTCCAGCGGCTGAGACACCGCACCTGCGGATGGCGATCCGGCTGATGAAACGGCAGCTGACGCACTGGTGGCTGCTGCTCGCCGTGCTCGTCGGCGGGGCGACCGCGGCCAGCGTCGCCGACGTCTCCGGCTACGTGCAGGCCGTGGTCTGGGTCTCGGTCAGCGTGTTCGTGGCGATGGCCATCGACCTGCTGCTGATGCTGGACGGCTGGACCCGCGCCACCGACCGGCTGCTGCCGGAGGGCACCTGGCGCCCGGCCACCGCGGAGCTGGAGCAGGCGGGCCGCAACACGCTGATGATGACCGTCACCGAGAAGGACGGCGACACCTTCCGGCTGCGCACCCTCGGCATGCCCGCCCTCATCCGCGAGGTGCTGGCCCGCACCAGGAACGTGTGGGTGGTCGGCCCGGACGAGAACGGCTGGACGGTGCTGGTCACCCCCGGTCTGCACGCGCCGCTGGGCGGGAAGCTGGAGAAGGGCAAGGCGCGCCCGGCGAACCCGGTGCTGCCGGAAGCCCCGATCACCGGCCCGGACGCCCCCGCCGCCGACGACTTCGTGGTCGCGGGCCAGGCGAAGATCAAGGCCGGGGCGACCGCGCGCGCTCAGGCCACCGCGGGCGCCGTTGTCGTGCTCGGCGTGATCGCGTTGGCCGTCGCCTGGCTCTTCGGCGGGCCGCTGATCGGCGCAGCGCTCCTGGCGCTGTGCGTGGTCGGCGCGGTGCCGATGTTCCTCGGCGCGCGTCCGCTGGCCGTGTGGAAGCCATTGCCCGAACTGCTCGCCGCGGGCACTTGGACACGGCTACCCGCGGCCATCGACGAGAACTGGCGGCCGAACGCCCGCGGCTACGCCGATGGCAGCGCCACGGTGCGGCTGCCATCCGGGCAGCCGGTGGCGGTGAAACTGCCCCTGGTCAGCTGTGATGTCGTCGAGTACACGCGGGCCACCGGCACGATGTGGTTCGCCGGAGTGCCGAAGCCGGGTTCGGCCAGCGCCATCGGAGTTCCTGGATATCCGCTGGTCGACCTTGCCCTTTTGTGAGCTGAACGGATTACCTTCATTCCCGTGACCCCGCCACCGCCGACCACCGGGCCCGCGTTCGAGCTGCGCTACCTCGACCTGGCGCTGCGCGCTGCCCGGCGCCAGCTCCGGAACCTCTGGGTGAGCGCCGCGGTGATGTGGGTGCTCAGCGCGCTCGCGCTCGCCTTCGCCGCCAGGCCGCTGGCCACGGTGGCGATCATCGTCGTCACGGCCATGTTCACCGGCTTCGCCGTCGCCCAGCAGGTGCTGGTCGGCCGCTGGCTGCACGCGGCCGCGCGGATGTTCGCCGCCGAACCGTGGCGGCCGGTCACCGTGCGCGCACTACGGGGCCGCTGGCTGGAGTTGGAACTGGAATCGGAGGACGTGGTCCACGTCCGGCTCGCGGTCGGCATGGGCTCGTTCCTGCAGGCCCTGGGGCGCGCCGAGCGGTTGTGGATCGTCGGGCCGGACAAGAACGGCTGGGTCGCGCT
This sequence comes from Allokutzneria sp. A3M-2-11 16, assembly GCF_024213555.1. Lineage (GTDB taxonomy): Bacteria > Actinomycetota > Actinomycetes > Mycobacteriales > Pseudonocardiaceae > Allokutzneria. The sequence continues at coordinate 2,042,035 of NZ_JANAVO010000001.1, forward strand.
GCACCTCGCCGGTATGCGCGCCCCGTTCCCCGGGCGCATCGGGCAGCAGCCCGATGCGCCGCGCACGGCGATCTCCGCCTACGACCCCACGGCTCCCGCGTCGACCGACGCCGTCACCTCGGTGGCGGCCGTCGCCCTCGTCCGGCTCTCCCACCAGCTCTACCTGCCCGCGAAGATTGCGCTCTCGATCGCGCTCGGCGTGCTGATCCCGGTCGCGTGGACCGGCGAACTCGTGCTCGTGCCAATCAGCGCCGTCGCCGTGCTGATCGCGGGCGGGCTCTTCGTGCGAGCGCGGAAACGGCTGGCGGGCTGGCCGAAGCTCACCCAGCTGCTGGAAGCGGGCCCGTGGCAACGCGCGACGGCCGAGCTCGACGAGCCGTGGGAGCCGGGGCCGCGGGGCGCCGCCGACGCGACCGCGACGCTGACGCTCGCCAACGGGGAACAACTTCCCGTGCGGTTGCCGCTGCTGGGCGTCGATGTCGCCGAGTACATGCGGAACACCGGCACGGTGTGGATCGCGGGCGAGCCCGGGAGCACCTTCGCGGTCGGTGTCCCGGGCAGCCCGATCCTGGCCGTCGCGGATCAGCTCCAGTCGGGGCCCCGGCGCGCCCAGCTCCAGGCGTAGCGCGGGTCCTCGCTGGCCTCCGCCGCCTCGCCGAGGTTGAGCGGCCGGAACGTGTCGACCATGACCGCGGTCTCGTCGAAGCGCTCCGCGCCCAGCGACCCCTCCGCGGCTCCCGGCTGAGGCCCGTGCGCGCAACCAGAGGGGTGCAGCGACAGCGAGCCCAGGCCGATGCCGGAGCCCTTGCGCGCCTCGTAGTCGCCGCCCACGTAGAACATCAGCTCGTCGGAGTCGACATTGGCGTGGTTGTAGGGCACCGGGACCGCGAGCGGGTGGTAGTCGACCTTGCGCGGGCAGAACGAGCACACCACGAAGTTCGGGCCCTCGAAGGTCTGGTGCACGGGCGGCGGCTGGTGCACGCGGCCGGTGATCGGCTCGAAGTCGGCGATGTTGAACGCCCACGGGTAGAGGCAGCCGTCCCAGCCCACCACGTCGAAGGGGTGGTTGGCGTAGGTGAACCGCGTCAGGCCCGCACGGTGCCGCACGAGCACCGGCACGTCAGTGAGATCTGCCTCGGAGCCCTCGGCCAGCAACGGCTCGGTCGGCATGCGGAGATCACGCTCGCAGTACGGCGAATGCTCCAGGAACTGGCCCTTGGCCGACAGGTAGCGCTTGGGCGGGCCGATGTGCCCGGTCGCCTCCAGCACGAGCAGCCGCAGCTCCTGATCGCCCTCCGGCACGATCCGGTAGGTGCACGACGTGGGGATCACCACGTAGTCGCCGACACCGACCTTCAGTACGCCGTAGATCGTCTCCAGGGTGCCCGCGCCGGTCTGCACGTACAGCAGCTCATCGCCGAAAGCGTTGCGGTACAGGGGACTCGGCTCGTTCGCCGCGACGAAGCAGATCGCCACGTCGGCGTTGCCGAACAGCAACCGCCGCCCGGTCACCGCGTCGACGCGGTCCGGCTCGGCCCACTTCAGCTCCTGGGTGCGGAAGTGCCGCGGCTTCAACGGGAGGTTGGCCACGGTGCCGCCCCGGGTGTCCTCCACCAGCTCGGCGTTCACGATCGCCGTCGGCAGGAACCGGTGGTAGAGCAGCGCGGAGTCGGAGGAGAAACCCTCGACGCCCATCAGCTCCTCGGCGTAGAGCCCACCCTCCGGATTGCGGAACTGGGTGTGGCGCTTTCGGGGTAGTTCCCCAACCGTGCGGTAGTACGGCATCGCCTTTCCGGCCCCTTTCCGAGTGTCCGCAGAGCGGACATTTTTGTTCGTTCAGGTAGACACCACTAGCGTGTCAGGCGTGTCAAGCGTCGAGGAGCTCCGCGCGCCCGGTCCGCGCGGCACACCGCCCCTGCTAGCCCGACTGGTTGACGACGCGGCGCTGTTCCCACCGGGCGAAGCCCCGATGGCGGACGCGGTGCGTCACCACCTGGACTCCCGCTCGGAGAACTGGGCCGGAATGATCGGGTTGTTCCTCTGCCCGGCATCCCGGCTGCCCGAGCTGATCACCGAGCTGATCAAGGCGAAGCCGGCCAAGCCGGTCGGCCTGTCACTGGTGATCGACACGGGCCTCGGCGGTGTACCCAAGGCCGTATCCATCGTCGAATCGCGCAACGAGCTGCTGGCGTTGCGCATGGTCGAGATGCCCGCTCCATCCGACGTCGACGACGTCTGGCTGGAGCGCGTGTCCGAGTTCGTCCCCGAGGACGTGATCCGCGTCGTCGAACCCCGCCGTCCCGGCACCACCAACGGCACCATCAGCCACGAGGAGTGGTTGGCCAGCGTGCGCCGCGTCGCCGACCACGGCAGCTGGCCCAAACTGCGCTGCGGCGGCATGACCTCCGACGCGTTCCCGGGGATCAACGAGGTCGCCGACTTCCTCTCCGTCAGCAGCAGCGCGGGCGTGCCGTTCAAGGCGACCGCCGGGCTGCACAACGCGATCCGGCACGTCGACGACAACACCGGTTTCCAGCACCACGGCTTCCTCAACCTGCTCGTCGCCACCGCGCGCACCCTCTCCGGCGGGGACGCCAGGGCGGCGCTCGCCAGCGACGACCCGGAGGCGCTCGCCGAGGAGGCGGGCAACCTCTCCGAGGCGGCCGCCCACGCCGTCCGCGGTGTGTTCGCCTCCTACGGCTCGTGCTCGCTGACCGAGCCGGTCGAGGACCTGAAGGGACTGGGGCTGCTGTGACCTGGATCGAAGATCCGGCCTTCGGCGCAGACCAGCCCTTCGGCCCGCAGACGCTGCCGTACGGGGTCGTCGAGGCCCCGGAACTGGACGGACCGTCCGTCGCGGTGCGGGTCGGCGACCACGCGCTCCCGCTCCGGCCGATCGCGGGCTCCTTCAGCGACCGGCTCGCCGAGCTGGTCGCGGCCGGTTCGCTCGACGGCGTCCTGGCCGCCGGGCGCCCGGTGTGGAGCGAGCTGCGCGCGCGGCTGACCGAACTGGTCACCGCGGGCTCGGCGCCGCGCGGGGCGAAGCTGGTGCCGCTGAGCGAGGTCACCAACCGGCTGCCGTTCACGGTGGCCGACTACGTGGACTTCTACTCGTCGCGGCACCACGCGGAGAACGTCGGCCGGATGTTCCGGCCCGACTCGGCTCCGCTGCTGCCGAACTGGACCCACCTGCCGGTCGGCTACCACGGCCGCGCCGGGACCGTCGTGGTCTCCGGCACCGACGTGGTCCGGCCGCACGGCCAGCGCAAGGGTCCCAACGACCCCGCGCCCGCCTTCGGGCCCAGCACCCGGCTGGACATCGAGGCCGAGGTCGGTTTCGTCTGCGGCGGTCCGGTCACCTCGCGGGTCTCGGTGAACAAGGCGGCGGAGCACATCTTCGGCGTCGCGCTGGTCAACGACTGGTCCGCCCGCGACCTGCAGGCGTGGGAGTACGTGCCGCTCGGCCCGTTCCTGGCCAAGTCGTTCCTCACCTCGGTCGGCGCGTGGATCACCCCGCTGGACGCGCTGTCCCAGGCCAGGGTGGCGCCCGCGCCGATGGGCAACGAGCTGCACGACTACCTGGTGGAGGAGCAGCCGCTCGGGTTGGACATCCGGCTGGAGGTGCGGTGGAACGGCACGCTCGTCAGCCGCCCGCCGTTCGCGTCCATGGCGTGGACCTGCGCCCAGCAGCTCGCGCACATGACCGTCAACGGCGCCACCCTCCGCCCCGGCGACCTGTTCGCCTCCGGCACCGTCTCCGGCCCGGAGAAGCAGGAACGCGGCAGCTTCCTGGAGCTGTCGTGGGCGGGCAAAGAGCCCGTCGTGCTCGATGATGGTGCCGAACGCACCTTCCTTGAGGACGGGGACACCGTGGTGATCACAGCGACGGCACCGGGACCCGACGGCTCGGTCATCGGGTTCGCCGAGGTCAGCGGCACCGTGCTCGCGGCTCCGGTGGACTGATCCGTGTCCGCGGCTGGCGTGCCGAGAGAGAGCTCGCTGACCCTGGAGCGGGGCCTCGCCCTGCTCCAGGCGGTCGCCGACGCGGACACCGAGGCGCCCAGCATCAGCGATCTGGCGGCGGCGATCGGCGCCAGCCGCGCCGCCGTCTACCGGCTGCTGGTGCCGTTGCAGGCCAGGGGACTGGTGCGCAGGGAAGGCTCCCGCGTCCGCCTCGGGCTCGGCGTGCTGCGGCTGGCCGGGCGCGTCATGCCGCAGCTGCGCTTCGCCGCGCTGCCCGCTCTGCGCTCCCTGGCGGAGCGGGTCGGCGCGACCGCGCACCTCACCATCGCGGACGGCAACGAGGCGCAGGCCGTGGCGGTCGTCGAACCCACGTGGACGGCCTACCACGTCGCCTACCGCGTGGGCACGCGTCACTCGGTGCAGCGCGGAGCCGCGGGCAAGGCGCTGAACCTGCCGCCGGACGGCATGGGGTGGCTCGCGACCTCCGGCGAACTCCAGCCGGGCGCCTTCGGGGTGGCCGCCCCGGTGCGCGGCGTCGTCGGGCTGCGCGCGAGCGTCGGCGTGGTCTCGATGGAAACCCTCGTCAGCGACGAGGTCGGGCCGCTCGTGGTCGCCGCGGCGGCCGAGGTGGCCGCGGCCCTGAGGTGAACCGGGCACTTTGTGAAGCCCCGGTACGTTGAGCGACCGACAAGGCTGTTCCGTCCCGAAGAAGGGGATCTCGTGGTCTTCAAGAAGCTGCTCGGCGCGTTGGGCATCGGTGGCCCGTCCGTTGACACGGTGCTGTTCGACCCGAACACCCGGCCGGGCGGCGTCCTGAGCGGCGAGGTGCGCATCCAGGGCGGCGACCACGACGTGGAGATCGAGCACGTCGCGCTCGGCCTGGTCACGCGCGTGGAGTCCGAGCACGGCGACCACGAGCGCAACATCAACGCCGAGTTCCACCGCATCGTCGTCGAGGGCCGTTTCCGCCTGGCGGCCAAGGAGAGCAGGAACATCCAGTTCCAGTTCCCGGTGCCGTGGGAGACCCCGGTGACCGACGTCTACGGGCAGCGCCTGCCGGGCATGACCATCGGCCTGCGCACCGAGCTCGCGGTGGCCAGCGCGGTCGACAAGGGCGACCTGGACCCGGTGTTCGTGCACCCGCTGCCCGCGCAGGAGCGCGTTCTCGACGCCTTCGGCGAGCTGGGCTTCCGGTTCCGCCGCGCCGACGTCGAGCACGGCCGCATCGCCGGGCTGCACCAGCAGCTGCCGTTCTTCCAGGAGATCGAGTTCCTGCCGCCGCACCAGTTCGCCGGGCGGCTCAACGAGGTCGAGCTGACCTTCGTCGCCGACCCGCACGGCATGGCCGTGGTGCTGGAGGCCGACAAGCGCGGCGGCTTCCTCAGCTCCGGTCACGACGCCTTCGGCCGTTTCCAGCTCTCCCACCAGGACTCGATGAGCGCCGACTGGGCCGGGATGATCGACAACTGGCTGCACGAGGTGTCCTCCCGCCGCCAGTCCCACCACGGCGGGCACCACCACGGCGGCGGCCACCACGGCGGGGGCGGCATGGGCGTCGGCGGCATCGTCGCCGCCGGTGCGGCCGGTCTGGTCGGCGGCATGGTGCTCGGCGAGGTCTTCGACGAGGTCGGCGACTCCTTCTTCGGCGGCGACGAGGGCTGACCGCCCACCCCGCCCGCAGGACCTAGGTCCCGTGGGCGGGGGACCCTCGGTCGGGCGACTGAGGACGTGTTGACCTGCTGCTGACGGGGCCGGGCGGGGCACCGTTGGGGCGTGGACGTACTCGACATCGCCAGGTGGCAGTTCGGCGTCACCACCGTCTACCACTTCCTGATGGTCCCGCTGACCATCGGACTGGCCCTGCTGGTCGCGGTCATGCAGACCGCCTGGTACCGCACGGGCAAGCCCCAGTACCTGAAGATGACCAAGTTCTGGGGCAAGTTGATGCTGATCAACTTCGCCATGGGCGTGGTCACCGGCATCGTCCAGGAGTTCCAGTTCGGGATGAACTGGAGCGCCTACTCCCGCTTCGTCGGCGACGTCTTCGGCGCGCCGCTGGCGATGGAGGGCCTGCTCGCCTTCTTCGTCGAGTCCACCTTCCTCGGCCTGTGGATCTTCGGCTGGGAGCGGCTCTCGAAGCGCGTGCACCTCGCGTGCATCTGGGCGTTCTCGCTGGCCACCATGGCGTCGGCCTACTTCATCCTCGCGGCGAACTCGTGGATGCAGCACCCGGTCGGCATCGAGTACGTCAACGGCAAGCCCCAGCTGAACTCGATCTGGGCGTTGCTCACCAACTCCACCGTGCTCGCCGCGTTCCCGCACACCATCGCGGGGTGCTTCGCTGTCGCGGGCACCTTCCTCGTCGGCATCGCCGCGTGGCACCTCGCCCGCAAGCACCGCACTTCCCCTTCGGACGACCCCGACCGCAAGGTCTGGTTCGCGTCGCTGCGCCTGGGCAGCTGGGTCGGGCTCGTCGCGTTCGCGGCGGTCGCCTTGACGGGCGATCTTCAGAGCAAGCTGATGTTCGAGCAGCAGCCGATGAAGATGGCCGCGGCGGAAGCGTTGTGCCACACGGAAAAGCCCGCCGGGTTCTCGGTGTTCGCCTACGGCGACGTGCAGCGCGCGGACTGCGAGAGCGTCAAGAGCATCACCGTGCCCGCGCTGCTGTCCTTCCTGGCCAACGGGGATTTCTCCAGCGAGGTCAAGGGGATCGAGCAGCTCGTCGGCGAGTACAAGACCCGCTACGGCGCGAACTACCCGGTAGATCCGCGGCTCGGTGAACTGTCCGGCAAGCCGATCGACTACGTGCCGAACCTGCCCGTGACGTACTGGGGCTTCCGCCTGATGATCGGCTTCGGCGCGATCGCCGCCATGGCGGCCGCGCTGGCGCTCTGGCTGACCAGGCGCGGCCGGGTACCCCGGAGCAGGTGGTTCGCGCCGGTCGCGCTGCTGTCGATCGCGACCCCGTTCCTGGCCAACAGCTTCGGGTGGATCTTCACCGAGATGGGCCGCCAGCCGTTCGTCGTGGTGCCCAACCCCACCGGCGTCGACGGGGTGTGGATGTACACGGCGCAGGCGGTCTCGGCCGGGGTCACCGTCGGCGAGGCGCTGTTCTCGCTGATCGCGCTGACCACGGTGTACGGGGTGCTCGCGGTGGTGGAGGTCTTCCTGCTGCGGCGCTTCGTCCGCGCCGGGGTGGAGGGCGTGATGCCGCCCGATCGCACCCCTGACTCCGACGCGCTGGCCTTCGCCTACTAGGAGTGTCCACAGTGGACTTGCCGGTCATCTGGTTCGTGATCATCGCCCTGCTCTGGCTGGGCTACCTGTTCCTGGAGGGCTTCGACTTCGGCGTGGGCATGCTGCTGCCCGTGCTCGGCCGCGACGAGACCGAGCGCCGCGTGCTGATCAACACGATCGGTCCGGTCTGGGACGGCAACGAGGTGTGGCTGCTCGTCGCGGCGGGAGCGACCTTCGCGGCGTTCCCCGGCTGGTACGCGTCGCTGTTCAGCGCGGCCTACCTGCCGCTGCTGTTCGTGCTGCTCGCGTTGATCGGGCGGGGCGTGGCGTTCGAGTACCGCGGCAAGGTCGATTCGCCGCGGTGGCGCCGCAACTGGGACCGTGTGATCGTCATCGGCTCGTGGGTGCCCGCGCTCGGAGTCGGGCTTGTGTTGTCCACCAACGTTTTCGGGCTTCCGTTGGATGCCCGTGGCGATCGCGTCGGCTCGGCCTTCGCGGCGTTCCAGTGGCCCGCGCTGCTCGGTGCGGTTGCCGTGGCGGGTTTCGCGCTCGTGCACGGCGCGGTGTTCCTGTCGCTCAAGACCGACGGAGAGATCCGCCATCGGGCGCGGTCGTTGGCGCTTCGCGTCGCGCCTGTTGCTTTGTTGCCGTTGGTGGCGCTGTTGGTTCTCGTGCAGTCGCGCGAGGGCTTCACGTGGACTCTTGTTCCCCTGATGTTGGCGCTCGTCGCGGTCGTGATTGCGCTGCTGCGCCTGCGCGTCGGGCGTGAGGGGCAGGCGTTCGCTGGGCTCGGCATCGCGCTCGCTTTGTCGGTCGTCACGCTCTTCGGCGCGCTGTTCCCCGATGTTCTTCCGTCGACTCTGGATGTCGCGAACTCGCTCACCGTGCGCAACGCCGCATCCAGCCCCTACACGCTCGGGGTGATGAGTTGGGTCGCGCTCTTCGGTACCCCGGCCGTTCTCGTGTACCAGGGCTGGACGTACTGGGTGTTCCGGAAACGCATCAGCACCGCGCACATCCCCCCGGTGCACGTCCCATGAGCGCATCTCCCCCCACCAGTGCGGAATCGGGAACGCGCGGCCCCCTCGGTTCGTTGCCGAGAATGTCGGTGTCGGCGCGGCGGGCCCTGGCCGTGACCGGTGTGCTGTCGGTGCTCACCGCCATCGCCCTGGTGACCCAGGCGTGGGCCATCGCCACCGCACTGGCCACCGTGGTTGCCGGTGCCGCGTCCGATCTCCGCTTCCCGCTCATCGTGCTCGCGGGCGCGGTCGTGGCGCGCGCGGCGTTGGCGTGGGCCACCGAAGCGGTCGCCGCTCGGGCCGCGGCGGGTGCGAAGGAGGAACTGCGCGCACGCGTGCTGGACTCCGCACTGGCGCGCGGACCGGAGTGGATTACCGGGCGCGGCCCCGCTGAGCTGACCGCGCTCGCCACGCGCGGCCTGGACGCGTTGGACGCGTACTTCACCCGCTACCTGCCCGCGTTGCTGTCCGCGGTGGCCACGCCGCTCGTGGTGGGCGCATCGATCCTGTTCTCCGACTGGGTGTCCGCGGTGATCATCGCGGTGACGATCCCGCTCATGCCGTTGTTCGCGATCCTGATCGGCAAGCACACCGAGGACCAGGTCGCGAGGGCCGCCGACGCCAACGAACGGCTGTCCGGCCACCTACTGGAGCTTGTGCGGGCACTGCCCGTGCTGACCTCGCTGCGGCGGGCCGCGGCGCAGGTGGAGGCGGTGCGCCGAGTGGGGGAGGCGCACCGCCGGGCCACCGGCGCGACGTTGCGGGTGGCGTTCGCGTCGGCGTTCGTTCTCGAACTGATCGCGACGATCTCCGTTGCCGTCGTGGCTGTTTTCGTGGGAGTGCGCCTGGTGTCGGGCGATCTCACGCTCGCGGTCGGGTTGTTCGCGCTGATCCTCGCGCCGGAGTGCTACCTGCCGTTGCGCGCGGCCGGGGCTGCCCACCACGCGAGTGAGGACGGCGTTGAGGCGGTGCGACGGGTCACGGAGATCGACTCCCAGGACCAGCCCGCCACCGGGACGGCCCAGGCGGTGTTCCGGCACGAAGTGGTCGTGGACGCGTTGCGGGTCGAGCGGCGGGGGCGGCATGCGCCGGACGGGCTGAGCTTCACGCTGCGCCCCGGCGAGATCACCCGGCTCGATCTGCCCAGTGGCGCGGGGAAGTCCACGGCGCTCGGGGTGCTTCTCGGCTTCGTACGGTCGGATTCGGGCTCGATCAGCGTCGACGGCATTGAACTGTCCACTGTGGACATTGCTCAGTGGCGGGAGCAGATCGCGTGGGTGCCGCAGCGGCCCGCGTTCGCGGCGGGCACGATTGCCCAGGAGCTCGCGCTGGCGGTGGTCGAACCGACCGCCGAAGAACTCGCGGAGGCACTGGATTCGGCCGCCGCGTTGCACCTCCGGTTCCGCGACGTGGACGAGCTTTCCCTCGGGGAGCGGCAGCGCGTCGCGATCGCCCGCGCGTTGCTGCGGGTGAACCGGGGTGCGCGCATCCTGCTGCTCGACGAGCCCACGGCGCACCTCGATGCCCCGACAGCACAACGCGTCATGACCGCGGTGCACGAAGCCGCGCGCAGAGGTGTCGCGGTGCTCCTCGCCGCTCACCACACCCATGAACCCGCCGCCGAACTGGACACCGGCGGTGGTGGCACGGTGCGGGCGATCTCCCGAGCTGATCGCCCGCACCGGCCCGCACCCCTCCGCGAGCTGGTCACCGCGCGGTCGATCGGCGGGGCGCTGCTCGGAGCGGCGGCGCTGTGCAGCGGCATCGCGCTCACCGCGATCTCGGCCTGGCTGATCGCGAAGGCGTCGCAGCAGCCGCCGATCCTCACCCTCACCGTCACGGTCGTCGCGGTGCGCACGTTCGGCATCGGGCGGGCGGTGCTGCGCTACCTCGAACGCCTGGTGTCGCACGACGCCGCGTTCCGCCTCGCGAGCCGCCTCCGGGTGCGGCTGTGGGAAACGTTCGTGGCGCTCGGCCCCGCGCGGATCGATCGTGAAGCCGCGCAGCGCCTCGCCGAGGACACGGATACCATCCGCGACCTCGTGCCCCGCGTGCTCGTCCCGCCGCTGGTCTCGGTCGCGGTGCTCGCCACGGCGGTGAGCGTCGAAGCGGTGATCCTGCCGGAAGCGGGGTTGGTCGCGCTGATCGCGTTGGGCCTCGCCGCGGTGCTCGCGCCGGTGACCGCGTTGGCGGTGGAGCGGCGCGCGTCGATCGCCCTCGCCAACGGGCGGCGCGATGTGAGCGCGAAGGTGCTCGTGCTGCTCGAAGCCTCGGCGGACCTGATTTCCTTTGGCGCGCACCATGATCGCCGGGTGGACCTGGCGGAGGTGGACGCCGGGTTGGCCGCGCGCTCCCGCCGCCAGGCCCTCGGCGTCGGCGCCGCCAACGCGGTGATCGTTCTCGCGACGGGTCTCACCGCGCTCGCGGGCATCGCGCTCGGCGCTGCGGCCGGGATCGAGCCGCTTCTCGTGCCGGTCCTGGCCCTCATCCCGCTCGCCACGGCTGAGGCCCTCGCCCTGCTGCCGCCCGCCTTCCAGCAGTTCCGCGCGCTCCGCACCCACCACGTGCGCGCTGACACAACCCGCTTGCCTGTGAAGTGTGTTCACAAGACAACTGGCAGTGTCCGACTGCACGGCGTGAACGTCGGGTGGGGCCGCGACGAGGTGCTTCGAGGTGTCGACATGGAGGTGAAGCGAGGGAGTTACACCGTTGTCATGGGGGAGTCGGGGAGCGGGAAGTCGACCTTGCTCGCGCTCCTGTTGGGCTTCCTGGAACCGAGCGCCGGGCGCGCCGAAGTGCCGGAGCGGGTCGCTTGGTGCCCGCAGGACGCGCAGCTCGTGTCGACGACACTGCGCCAGAACCTGTTGCCCGCCAAGCCCAAAGCCACCGACGACGAGCTGGGGGCCGCACTCCGGACAGCGGGCATGAGCGAATGGGTCGAGCGGCTGGACGTGCTGCTCGGCGCGGGCGGTGCCGCGGTCTCCGGCGGCGAGGCCCAGCGGATCGCGATCGCGCGGATGCTGCTCGCCGCGGACGAAGCCGATCTGGTGTTGCTCGACGAACCCACGTCGCACCTTGACGAACGCACCGCCAACGAGGTGCTTGAACGCCTGCGGCACGCGCTGGACGGGCGGACGGTCGTCCACGTGACGCATCGCCTTGACGACATCCGTCAAGGCGACACCGTCGTCGAGGTCGCCGCAGGTCGGGTGCTGCTGCACGAGCCCGCGCATGCGTAGTCTGGCAAGTGTGGACCCCACGCTCGCGGCCCGCGCGCTCGCGGCCTCCACGGAGATCACCACGGCCGCCCTTGAAGGCGATGACGTGGACGGCGTGCTGCCGCTCGTCGTCCAGCGAGCCGCCGCGCTCGCCGAAGCCGACCTCGGGCTCGTCATGGTCCGCGCGGAGGACGGCAGGCTGACGGTCGAGGCGGCGCACCCCACCGTGGAGGACGATCCGGTCGGGCTCACGCTGTCGGCGCGCTCAGCAGCCGCTCGCGTCGCGCGGGGCGGAGTGCCCGTCGCGGTGGACGACTTCGTGGTGGACCCGCGGACGGCGCCGTTCGTCCCCGCCGCGCTCCGCGGCTACGGGCCCTTCGCAGTGGCGCCGTTCGGGACCCGGGAGAGACGCCTCGGCGCGCTCGCGGTCTACCGGCGTCGCGGGGCGGAGCCGTTCAGCCAGGTCACCGTGGACCTGCTCGCCAGCTTCGCCGCCCAGGCCGGACTGGCGCTCGTGCTCGCGGAAGGCGCCACCGCCCGTCGACGCATCGCGATCTACGAAGAGCGCGAACGCATCGCCCGGGATCTGCACGATGTGATCGTTCAGCGCCTCTACGCGGCCGGTATGCAGCTCGACCTGTTGGGGCGGCGACTGGCGACGCGGCTGGACCGGGCCGACTCCGCGCGCCTCGCCGAAGCCGTCGACCAGCTCGACCAGACCATCGAAGAGGTCCGGGGCACCGTGCGCGCGCTGCGTTCGCCCGATCCCGAGCCGCCCGCGGACCTGCTCGCGTCGGTGCGCGCGGAGGTGGACATCGCGGGGGAGCTGCTGGGGTTCCCGCCGAGCCTGGAAGCCAAGGGCGACCTGGACAACGTGCCCGCCGAAGCCGCCGACCACGCGCGGGCGGCGCTCCGCGAAGCACTGTCCAATGTGGTCAGACACTCCGGGGCGCACACCGTGAGCGTGCGCGTGCGGCAGAAGAATTCGTTGCTGCGACTGGAAGTCGTCGACGACGGCTGCGGCATCCCGAAGGACGTGTCCAAGCGCGGACTGCGTCACCTCGAGGAGCGCGCGGAGGCCGCGGGCGGGCGGTGCCGGGTGACGTCCTCCGCCCGCAGCGGCACCAAGGTCACCTGGGAGATTCCCCTCGCGTCCGCTTAGCGATCCAGGCGGCGGCCTGTGTGCGTCGTTGCATGCGCAGCTTCGCCAGCACGGACGTGACGTAGTTCTTCACCGTCTTCTCGGCCAGGAAGAGCCGCTCCGCGATCTCGCGGTTGGACATGCCCTCGCCGATCAGCTCCAGCACCTTGCGTTCCTGGTCGGTCAGCGCCGCCAGTTCGTCGGCGGGTTCGGCGGCCTCGCGCCGCATCCGCTCCAGCACCCGTGCTGTGGTCTGCGGGTCGAGCAGTGAACGCCCCGCGGCGACCTCGCGGATCGCCGTCACCAGGTCCTGACCGCGCACCTGCTTGAGCAGGTACCCGGACGCCCCGGCGAGGATCGCGCCCACCAGTGCCTGCTCGTCGTCGAATGCGGTCAGCACCAGGCAGAACGGCGGCTCCGGCAGATCACGCAGCCTGCGGCAGAGCGTCACGCCATCGCCGTCCGGCAGGCGCATGTCCACCACGGCGACCCGCGGGCTCGTGGCCTGTGCGCGGACCACTGCCTCCTCGGCCGTGCCCGCCTCGGCGACGACCTCGATGTCGGACTCGGAGTCGAGCAGGTCGCGAAGGCCCCTGCGAACCACCTCGTGGTCGTCGACGAGCAGCACCCTGGTTGTCACGCGTCACACGGTACTGGGAACAACGGCGGCGGGTCCCTCGTTAGCACTCATAGACGCCGAGTGCTAAACCCGGTAGTCAGAATGCGTAGGGAGGGATTGGAATGGCTCTCGCAGTGCGTGACCCGTTCACGTCGTTGATCAAGCAGTTGGACACCGACTTCGACCTGCTGACCCGCCGTGCCTTCGGGGTCAACAACCGTGCCGGGGCCTTCGTTCCCCCGGCCGACGTCCACCGTGACGGTGAGGACGTCGTGATCACCCTGGAGCTGCCGGGCGTCGACACCGACGGCGTCGACGTCGAGGTCAGCGAGCGCAAGCTGACCGTCAGCGGCCGTCGCGAGGCGGGCACCGAGGACGGCGCGGTCTTCCGCGAGCTGCGCGGCGGCGAGTTCCGCAGAGAGTTCCGCCTGCCGGAGGGCGTGACCGGCGACAACGTCGAAGCCGACTACGACCGCGGCCTGCTCCGCGTTCGGGTGCGCGGCGTCGTCCGCAAGCCCGTCGAGCCCGCGAAGATCAAGGTCCGCGGTATCGAAGGTGGCGCTGTCAGCTGACGCTGCCCGCGACGGCGCCCTGGCTCCCACCAGGGCGCCGTCGCCTTTCCTGGGCCAGGGGTTCGCCGTCGTTGAAGACCGCTGGGACGGGGGTTGGGGGTACTTGAAGACCGGCGAACCCGGTGGCTGGGACGCCTGCCTAGGCCATGACCTCATCCCACGCGGCGGCGACCTGCCGCGCGCAGTCCTGAGGTGAAACACCGCCGACACCCGTGCCCAGGCCGGGCATGGCCAGCGCGCTGACCGCCTGCCGCAGCGGCGTGCCGCTCTCCAGGCGCCCGCTCGACCAGAGCCGGAACACCGCGCGCGCCGCGAGGTAGGGGTGCACGGTGTCCTTGGGCAGCCGCTCGCCCGGCTCCCGCATCGTCGGCGCGCTCACCAGCCACGCGGGCATCGGGCGACCCGTGCGCACCACCAGCGCTTCGCCCACCGGCAGCTCACCGCCGTGGTAGGTCAGCACCGCGCGCCGCACGGTCTCCTCGATCTGCGGGAACACCTGCGCGTAGACGGCGTCGATCCCGCCGCGCATCCAGCCGTAGGAGTTCGCCGGGCTGACCACCGCGTCGACGTCCAGCTCCAGGATCGAGCCCCGGTGCACGCTGATCTCCGGCCGGTCCCGCGCGATCTCCAACCACGCTTCCGCCAGGTCGTCCTCGACCGCGCAGAGCACGAGTTGCGGGGTGCGGCGGGGGGCGGGGATCAGTGCGGGTGTCTCGTCGATCCGTCGGTCAGCCGTGTCCATGCGTTCCGCATTGCCGCTCACAGCTCAAGCATCGCCCGAGAGGGGGGAAACATTGCAAGGGTTGAACAGGGGACTCGATATGTCTTTCGCGTCTCACTCCGATCTGACCCATTCGGCCGCAGCTGATTCGCCCGCTCAGTGTGGGTATGGCCGCTTAAGGTGGAGCGTGTGCCGCGCATCGCTTATCTGGGTCCCGAGGGGACGTTCACCGAGCAAGCCGTGCGTCAGCTGCTTGCCGACGCCCCCGCAGAACTGATCCCCGCCGAGTCCGTCTCCGCCGCGCTGGACGCCGTCCGCTCCGGTGAGCGGGACGCCGCCTGCGTGCCCATCGAGAACTCCGTCGAGGGCTCCGTCACCTCGACGATGGACGCGCTCGCGGACGGAGAGCCGCTGGTCGCGGTCGCCGAGACCATGCTGCCGGTGCGCTTCGACATCCTGGTCCGCCCCGGCACCACCGTCGAGGACGTCCGGACCATCACCAGCCACCCGCACGCGCTCGCGCAGGTCCGCCGCTGGCTGTCGGTCAACCTGCCCGACGCCGTCCAGTCCGCGACGACCTCGACCTCCGCCGCTGCGGTCGCCGTGCGCGACGGGCAGGCGGACGCCGCCGTGTGTGCGCCGCTGGCCGCCGAGCGGTACGGGTTGGGCGTGCTCGCCGGGCAGGTCGCCGATGTCGAGGACGCGGTCACCCGGTTCCTGCTGGTGCGCCGCCCCGGAGAGGTGCCGCCGCCCACCGCCGCCGACCGGACGACCGTGGTCGTGGAGACCGGTGACTCGGTGGGCTCGCTGGCCAGGGTGCTCAACGAGTTCGCGCTGCGCGGGGTGAACCTCACCCGGATCGAGTCGCGGCCGATCAAGGGCAGCTTCGGGGAGTACCGGTTCTTCCTCGACTTCGCCGGGCACGTCAACCAGGCGCACGTCGGCGAGGCGCTCGCGGCGCTGCGGCGGCACTGCAAGGACGTCCGGTTCCTCGGCTCGTTCCCGCGCGCCGACGAGGGCGGGTCCAGCGGTTCCGACGAGGCGTTCACCGCAGCCGCGGAGTGGCTGGCCGGTATCCGCTCCGGAGGGCGGGCGTGAGCGCCTTACGCCTGATCCTGGTCCGGCACGGGCAAACGCAGTCCAATGTGGACGCGATCTTGGACACGAAGCTGCCCGGCCCGCCGCTCACCGGGGAGGGCAGGCAGCAGGCGCTGCGAGCCGGGATCGAGCTGGCCACCGAGCCCGTGCTCGCGGTCTACGCCAGTCCAGCCACCCGCGCGCGCGAGACGGCCGCGCCGATCGCCTACGCGCACGGACTGGACGTGGTCGTGCTGCCCGGAACGCACGAGGTGCAGATCGGTGAGCTGGAGGGCCGCTCCGACATGCCCGCCGTCGAGCGGTACCGCGAGGTCTACGGCGCGTGGGTGGAGGGCGACCTCGACCGCGCCATGCCGGGCGGCGGCGAGACCGCCAGGCAGATCCGCGAGCGGTACCTCGCCGCGATCGACCGCATCACCGGCGCGCACCGCGAGGGCACCGTGGTGCTGGTCAGCCACGCGGGCGTGATCCGCCTGATGGCCGGGCAGCTCGTCGAGGACCTGGACGACGTCGCCGCGGGCCGGTTGTACCTGCCCAACACCGGGCGAGTCGTACTGGAGTGCGACGACACCGGCTGGCGTTGCCTCGCCTGGCCGGAGGAGGAGCTGGTGTAGGGCCTAGCCCCAGCCCATCTCGTGGAGTTTGTGGTCGTCGATCCCGAAGTGGTGAGCGACCTCGTGCACCACGGTCACGGCGATCTCGTCGACCAGCTCGTCCTCGTCGGAGCAGAAGTCCATCAGCGCTTCCCGGTAGATCGTGATCCGGTCCGGCAGGACCCCGCCGTAGGTCGAGGTGCGCTCGGTGAGCGCGACGCCCTCGTACAGCCCGAGCAGCGTCGGCTCGTCCGGGTTCCGCTCCTCGACCAGCACGACCACGTTGTCCATGGCGGCGGCCAGCTCCGAGGGGATCAGGTCCAGCGCCTCCGCGACGAGCTCGTCGAAGCGGAGCCGCGACATCTCGACGGGCACCGGCGGATCAGCCGCCGCCCTGCGACGTGGGCGGGGTGGAGCCGCCGCCGGTGTCGTGGCCGCCGCCGTTCTGGTCGATGGACACGTCCTCCAGCTGGTCGGAGACGTCGGTGCCCGGCGAGCCGGGCGGGGCGGGCGCGCCCGGCGGGGCCACCGGCACCTGCGCCAGCGCGGGCTCCTTGCTGATGTTGATCGCGCCCGGCTTGTCCTTGCTCACGCTGCCGCTGATCGGCGCGAGACCGGACTTGTCCTGCAGCTGCGTCCCGACCTTGCAGTCCACCCGGCGCGAACCCGCCATCCAGCTGTCCTGCTTGCGGGTGTCCCAGTAGACGGTCAGGCCCTTCTGCTCGACCACGTTGGGGCCGCCCGCGTACTCGGCGGCCAGCTTCGGGCACTGCGTGCCGAGCAGGGTGTTCTGCTTGCTCTCGTCCGGGTACTCGGACGGGAAGTGCGCGCCGAGGTCGACGACGCCGACCACCTCGTAGGCGTGCGCCTTGTCGCAGGCGACCGGGTCGGCGACGGCGCGGCCGCTGATGCCGACGCACAGGCCGACCGAGTGCACGTCGGACTGGTCGATGGCCTTCGCGCTTCCCACGATCGGGTACAAAACGCCGGACGGGCCCGCCGCCTGGACCCCGCACCAGAGCTTGCGGTCGCCGTTCTCCCAGCTCTTCTGGGTCGGCTTGAGCGCGCTCACGCTGAGCCTGCCCGCCGGGTCCAGCCTGCCCTCCAGCACCTCGACGGATTTCTCCGCGCAGGTGCTCTGGCCGATCTGGGCCCAGCGCAGCTCGTCGGGGAAGGCCGCCTCGTCGCCGAAGTTGGGGTCGGTGGACAGGTCCGCCGTGAACGTCAGCTCGAACAGGTGCGGCTTCTCGCACGGGACCTTGGCCACATCACCGGCATCGGGCTTCGTCCAGTTCAGGCAGGTGCCGGGCGGTGCGTCGGCGAGCACGTGCCCCGGGCCGGAGCTGGCCGCGTCCGAACCGAGCTGCCAACCGAAGGCCGTGCTCGCCACCAGGATGAGCAGGGCACCGGCGAACGCACCCGCCATGACTCTGCGGGTGCTCTGGGTGTGATCCATGCGCTGGGTCCGATCGCGGGTGTGGACGGCAGGGGCTAACGGCATCTACCCCATGATGCCCGCTCCGGACAACCCAAGCGTCTATCCGGGTGACCTGGGTTGCTATTTGGCCACTGTCCTACGTCACACCGGGGACCTAGGTACGGTGCCGCTCGGGAGTGGTTGATGACGAACAACGAAACGCCGGGCGGCGAGCAGCAGCCCGAGCCGAAGGCGACCCCGCAGGCCCAGCCGGGACCGGCGGCCGAGTCCGAGTCCGAGTCGAAGCCTGAGTCGAAGCCTGAGTCCACGGCGCAGGACAAACCGGTCGAGGCACCGGCGAAGCCGAAGCGCGGCCAGATCAACTTCCAGGACCCGGGCACCACCAGGGCCCGGCCGCCGACCGTGGCCGAGCAGCGCGCACGCGAGACCGCGCGCCGCGAGGCGCGGGCCCGCCGGGAAGCCGAGGAGGCGGAGGCCGCACGCAAGGCCAAACTGCGCAAACGGCTGCTGATCGGCGGTGGCGTCTCCGTCGGCGTGGTCGCGGTGGTCGCCATCTGGTACGCCGCGTCGCAGCCCGACGACGTCGAGGCGCGCTGCGTCGACAACAACAACGTCGTGGTCGACGACAAGTACTGCGACGACGACTACGCGCGCTCCAACGGCGGCTACAGCAGCGGCGGCGGCAGCACGTTCATCTACCTCGGTGGCGGCGGCCGTCAGTACAGCTACAACTACGGCGGTAGCGGGGCCGTCGGGCAGCGGGTGACCGGCGGTTCCTCGATCCGGCCGAGCGGCGCCAACATCTCGACCCCGTCCGGCAAGTCGGTCCAGCGCGGCGGCTTCGGCGTCCGCAGCGGCAGCAGCAGCGGAGGCAGCTGAGTGCAGAGGCAGACCTCCGAACCGCGCGCCGACTGGGAGCGCAAGGTCGCCGACCAGGGCCTGGTGTTCGGCAGTCCGGCCGCGGGGCCGGGTGGCGTGCAACGCCCGTACTGGGACGAGTCCACGCACTACGTGTTCAGCCTCGACGAAGTGCTCTCGGTCGAGGCCGACGTCGAGCTGCTGCACTCCATGTGCCTGGACGCGGTGGACAACGTGGTGACCACGGAGCGCTACCGCGACTTCGGCCTGCCGGAGTGGGTGTGGCCCGCGATCGCCGAGTCCTGGAAGCGCGGCGACCCGCACCTCTACGGCCGCTTCGACCTGCGCTACGACGGCTCCGGCCCGGCGAAGCTGTTGGAGTACAACGCCGACACGCCGACCTCGTTGCTGGAGGCGGCCGTCGTGCAGTGGCACTGGCTGACCGACACCCACGAGGGCGACGACCAGTGGAACTCCATCCACGAGAAGCTGGTGGAGCGGTGGAGCCAGCTCGCCGACCGGCTGCCCGCCGGGCAGGCGCACTTCACCTGGTCGGCGGCGGACTCCAGCGGTGAGGACCACGTCACCGCCGCCTACCTGCAGGAGACCGCGGCCGAGGCCGGGCTGGACACGGTCGGCCTGGCCATCGAGGAGATCGGCTGGGACCCCGAGCTCAAGCGTTTCGTGGACCTGCGCGAGGACGTGATGTCCACCGTGGTGAAGCTCTACCCGTGGGAGTGGGTCGTCGACGACCCGTTCGGCAAGCACGCGGTGGAGAGCCAGCCCGGCACGCTGTGGGTCGAACCCCTGTGGAAGATGCTGTTGTCGAACAAGGCGCTGCTCGCGGTGCTCTGGGAGATGTACCCCGGGCACCCCAACCTGCTGCCGTGCTTCCTCGACGAACCCGGCTTCCTCACCGAGTACGTGCGCAAGCCGCGGCTCGGCAGGGAGGGGTCGAACATCCAGATCGTCGCTCCCGGGATGGAGCACGAGACCGGCGGCGTGTACGGCAAGGAGGGCTACGTCTACCAGCTCTTCGACCCGTTGCCGGAGTTCGACGGCATGCGCCCGGTGCTGGGCGCGTGGGTGGTCGGTGACCACTCGGCGGGCCTGGGCATCCGGGAGACCGTCGGCCTGGTCACCGACGACGGGGCGGCGTTCGTGCCGCACCGCATCCCCGAGTCCTGAAACCGCCAGTTCACTATCCATAAAGGACAGTCGGGGAGCGTTTTCCCCGGCTGGGTCGTAGGAGGAAGTTCGTGACCACCCAACTCGCCGTCTCCAGCCTGGCGCTGGAGGAGGGCTTCGGCGGTGCGCTCCTGCGGGGCGTCGGCGCCATCGCGCTGTACGCGGTCGTCGGCCTGCTGCTCATGCTCGTCGGGTTCTACGCCATCGACCTGACCACCCCCGGCAAGCTCAGCCAGCTCGTCCGCGACGGCGCGCCGAACGCGGTCGTGATCACCTCGGCCGGCCTGATCAGCATGGCGTTCATCGTCGTCGTGGTGATCAACAACGCCGGCGGCAAGCTGTCCGAGGGCCTGCTCTCCGCGCTGATCTTCGGCTTCGTCGGCGTGATCGTGCAGGTGCTCGCGGTGCGGCTGCTGGAGTGGGTGACCCGGATCGACATCGGCAACCTGATCCGCTCCGAGGTCTACACCCCGGCCAGCCTCGTGGTGGCCTCGGCGCACCTGGCGCTCGGCCTCGTGGTCGCCGTCGCGATCAGCTAGCCGGATCTCCTAGTCGATCAAGGAGAACCGGGAATCGGCGGTCCGTCGATTCCCGGTTTTCCGCACCACTAAGCTCACCAGGTGTGATCGACCTCAAGACGCTCCGCGAGAACCCGGAAGCCGTACGCGATTCGCAGCGCGCCAGGGGCGAGGACCCGTCCCTCGTCGACGCGCTGCTCTCCGCCGACGAGCGGCGCCGCGCCACGGTCTCCCGCGCGGACTCCTTGCGCGCCGAGCAGAAGCAGTTCGGCAAGCAGGTCGGCCGGGCCCAGGGCGAGGAGCGCGCCGCGCTGCTGGCCAAGGGCAAGGAACTGGCCGCGGAGGTCAAGGCCGCCGAGGCCGAGCAGCACGAGGCCGACGCCGCGTTCACCGCGGCGCACCGCCGGGTCTCCAACGTGGTCGAGGACGGCGCCCCGCACGGCGGCGAGGACGACTACGTCGTGCTCAAGCACATCGGCCAGCCGCAGAACTTCGAGTTCGAGCCGAAGGACCACCTGGAGCTCGCCGAGCGCCTCGGCGCCATCGACATGGAGCGCGGGGCGAAGGTCTCCGGCTCGCGGTTCTACTTCCTCACCGGTGTCGGCGCCCAGCTGCAGCTGGCCATGCTCAACCTGGCCGCCCAGCAGGCGATCGCCGCCGGGTTCACGCTGATGGTGCCGCCGGTGCTGGTGCGCCCGGAGATCATGGAGGGCACCGGCTTCCTCGGCGCCCACGCCAGCGAGGTCTACCGGCTGCGCGATGACGACCAGTACCTCGTCGGCACCTCCGAGGTGCCGCTGGCCGGCTACCACGCCGACGAGATCCTCGACCTGAGCGCGGGGCCGAAGCGCTACGCGGGCTGGTCGACCTGCTTCCGCCGCGAGGCGGGCTCCTACGGCAAGGACACCAGGGGCATCATCCGGGTCCACCAGTTCGACAAGGTGGAGATGTTCGTCTACACCCGCCCGGAGGACGCGCACGCCGAGCACCTGCGGCTGCTCGCCTGGGAGGAGGAGATGCTGGCCAAGGTCGAGCTGCCCTACCGGGTGATCGACGTGGCCGGTGGCGACCTCGGCAGCAGCGCGGCCCGCAAGTACGACTGCGAGGCGTGGCTGCCCAGCCAGCAGGCCTACCGCGAGGTGACCTCGACCTCCAACTGCACCACGTTCCAGGCGCGCAGGCTGTCGGTTCGCTACCGCGACTCCGACGGCAAGTCCCAGGTCGCGGCGACGCTCAACGGGACCCTGGCCACCACGCGGTGGATCGTGGCGATCCTGGAGACCCACCAGCAGGAGGACGGTTCGGTCCGGGTGCCCGAGGCGCTGCGCCCGTTCCTGGGCAAGGACGTGCTCGAACCCGTTCGCTGACCCCCGGCGAGGGGTGTCCGAAGTGGACACCCCTCGCCAACGGGAATCCGTCTGAAGAACTCGCGGGCGATGTTGCGAGTGGACGGTTCGCCGTTGCAAGATCATTAGTTCGATACGTTCTCCGCATTACTGAGACGCTGCTGTCTCAACCGTGTTAGCGTCCCCGCCGTGGTGACCGATCGGGACCAGGTACTGCGCGCGGCCGCGTCGCTGCTGGTGCGCAACCACGGTGCCTCCATGACCGAGGTGGCCGAGGCCGCCGGGATCAGCAGGGCCACGCTGCACCGCGTCGTGCCCAACCGCGACGCCCTGCTGGACCAGCTGCTCTGGCTCGGCCTCGGCGAGACCGTCGCCGCGCTGACCACGGCCGAACCCGAGACCGGCGAGCCGCTCGCCGCCCTCCACCGGGTGATCCTGGCGCTGACCCCGGTCGCCGAGCTGTTCCGCTTCGTCACCACCCAGCCGCTGGACGAGACCACCCCTGAGTTCCAGGTCGGCTACCACGCCCTCGACGAGCGGTTGACCGCGCTGTTCCGGCGCGGCCAGGCCTCCGGCGCGTTCCGGAGCGACCTGCCCGCGACCTGGATGGTCGACGCGCTCGCCAGCCTGCTCTTCGCCGCCGCGCTGGCGGCCCGGGCGGGCAGGCTGCCCGGGAACGACAACCCCCGCGCTGTCATCGACCTGCTGGTGGGTGGCGTCACGCGAGGAGAAACCGAGTGACCGCTTTGTCCTCCGTCCACGAGACCAGCCCGGTGAGCGTGCGCCACCGGTGGATCGCCCTCGCCACGCTGGTCCTGGCGATCCTGTTGGTGTCGCTGGACACCACGGTGCTCAGTCTGGCCATCCCGCACCTGACCGAGAGCCTGAAGCCGACGAGCACCCAGATCCTGTGGATCGGGGACATCTACTCGTTCGTGCTGGCCGGGCTGCTGGTCACG
The DNA here is from genome assembly GCF_024213555.1 of Allokutzneria sp. A3M-2-11 16. Classification (GTDB taxonomy): domain Bacteria; phylum Actinomycetota; class Actinomycetes; order Mycobacteriales; family Pseudonocardiaceae; genus Allokutzneria. The sequence goes on from NZ_JANAVO010000001.1 coordinate 2,064,523, forward strand.
ATGGGCACGCTGGGCGACCGGATCGGCCGCAAGAAGCTGCTGATGATCGGCTCCGCCGGGTTCGGCATCTTCTCCGCCATCGCCGCCTTCGCCCCCAGCGCCAACCTGCTGATCGTGGCGCGGGTGGTGCAGGGCCTCGCCGGTGCCACGCTGATGCCCTCGACGCTGTCGATCATCCGCAACATCTTCACCAATCCCAGGGAGCGCGGGTTCGCCGTGGCCGTCTGGGGCGCGATGGCCTCGGCCGGTGCCGCGCTCGGCCCGCTGATCGGCGGCGTGCTGCTGGAGCACTTCTGGTGGGGCTCGGTCTTCCTGATCAACGTGCCGGTGATGATCGTGCTCATCGGCGTGGGCATGTGGGTGCTTCCGGAGTCCAAGGACCCGGTGCCGGGCGCCTGGGACCTGCCGAGCGTGTTCGCCTCGCTGATCGGTGTCGTCGCGGTGGTCTACGGCGTGAAGGAGCTGACCGTCTACGGCTGGGCGCAGCCGCTGGCGCTGCCCGTCGCCGGGCTCGGCGTGTTCGCGCTGGTCTGGTTCTGCCGCAGGCAGATGGTGATCCCGCACCCGCTGGTGGACGTGCGGTTGTTCGCCAACCCCAAGTTCAGCAGCGCCATCCTGTCCACCCTGCTCGCCGTGCTCGGCCTCGCGGGCGCCTCGTTCATCCTGTCCCAGTTCCTCCAGCTGGTGCAGGGCTACAGCCCGCTGAACTCCGGCCTGCTGAACCTGCCCGGCACGGTCGGCGCGGTCACCGGCGGCCTGATGTCGAGCACCATCGCGCACCGCTGGTCGGCCAGGAAGGCCACCTCGATCGGGCTCGCGGTGATCGGCGGCGGGCTGTGCATCGCGCTCGGCTTCGAGCCCGACACCAGCGCGTGGACGGTCGGTCTCGTCATGTTCACCGCGGGCGGCGGCGCCGGGCTGGCGTTCACCGTCAACGCGAACATGGTGCTGACCGCGGCCCCCAAGGAGAAGTCCGGCGCGGCGTCGGCGCTGTCGGAGACGGCGTACCAGCTCGGCGCGGCGCTCGGCATCGCACTGCTCGGCTCGGCCACCTCGATCGTCTACCGCAACAGCATGGCCGTGCTGGCACCCGTGCTGCCGCCGGAGGTGTACAGCGGGGCGCGGGAGTCCATCGGTGGCGCGCTCGCCGCTGCCCCGAAGCTGCCGCCGGAGCAGGCCGCCCAGCTCGTCGACGTGGCCAGGCAGGCTTTCGTCGACGGCGCCGTGGTCGCGGCGGGTGTCGCCTCGGTGCTCCTGGTGAGCGCGGCGGCGCTGTCCTGGTTCGTGCTCAAGGAGAAGTCAGCGGCCTAACCCAGGTTCGCCGGTCTTCAAGTACCCCGAACCCCGCTCCCAGCCGTCCGTAACTGCCTCATTCCCCGCGGGTATGAGGCAGTTAGTGGTCGTCGGAGGCGGGGTTCGTAGGACTTGAAGACTGTCGCACTTCGCTGAGTGTGCGGAGGTGCTCGCGGACGGCCTCGACGAACGGCTCCGGGTGGGAGAGTTGCGGGGCGTGTCCGGCTTCCGGGATCACCTGGATTCGTGCTTCCGGTAGGTGTTCGGTGATCGCCCGAACCACGGCGCGGTAGATCGGCAGCGTGTCCCCGCCGGTGGTCACGGTGATCGGCACGCCGAGCCCCGCCAACGCGGAGGGGTCCACCGCCAGCCGGTCCGGGTCGCGGTACTGGTCGAGCCAGGTCTCCGCGTTGGCCATCATCGTGGCGCGCTGCTCCGCGTCGAACAGGCCCAACCAGCTGCCCTCGCCGAACCCGACGTGCTCGACGAACGTCCGCGTGCCCGCCTCGACGTCGCCGAAGCCCAGCAGCTCTGCGGCCTCCCGCATCCGCCGCGCGGCTGCCAACCGCAGTTCATCGTCCTTTGTGGACAGAGTGGCGAACAGGGGTGGCTCGTGCACCAGTGCGCCGCGCACCGCCTCGGGCCGTTTCGCCGTCGCCAGCAACACGATCGACGAACCGTAGGAGTGCCCGACGAGGTGCGCCCGGCCGCCCGCGACCTGGTCCACGACGGCGAGCAGGTCCGAGACGTCCTCCAGGATGCTGCCCTGGCCACGGGGCGCGGTGCTCGCCGTGTGCCCGCGCCGGTCGTACCGGATCACGGTGTTGTGCTCGCCGAGCGGCCCGACCACGCGGTCCCAGCTGCGGTGATCGTCCCAGGAGCCGTGCACGAACACGATCGGATCGCCGCCGCCGTCGCTGGTCCACGCCAGCCGGGTCCGCCCGAGGTCCAGCACTCCGGTCCGCATGACCCGCGACGCTACGCCCGCCTACCGGTATCGGGGAATGACGCTCGTCACCACGTCTTCGAGCACGTCGACGTCACCCGCGTACCACTCGCTCTCCCGTGGCCAGTGCGTGATGACGTCGGTGAACCCGAGTTCCGCGGCGCGCCCGGTCGCCTCGGCGAAATAGTCCACACTGGACAGTGAGAAGACCGGTCCCGCGTCAAGGGAAAGGCATCTGTCCACTTCGGACTCATTGGTCAGTTCCCGGTGCCGGTCGGCGAGTTCGGCCACGCCCTTCCACCAGGCGTCGAGGTCGTCGACCTTCGGTCCGGTGGTGACCCAGCCCTGGCCGAAGCGCGCCGCGATCCGCATCGACCTCGGGCCGTTGGCCGCCACCAGGAAGGGCAGCCTCGGCCGCTGCACGCAGCCGGGCAGCGTGCGCGCGTCCACCGCGGTGAAGTACTCGCCGGAGAAGTCCACGTGGTCGGTGGTCAGCAGTGCGTCCACCAGCTCCACGAACTCGCCGAAGCGGTCGACCAGCGCGCGCGGGGTGAGCGGCGTGTCCCCGAGGATCTCCTGGTCCAGCACGGCGGCACCCGCGCCGACCCCGAGCGTGAACCGGCCGCCGGAGAGGTCGTCGAGCGCCATCAACTGCCGGGCGAAGCTCACGGGGTGCCGGATGCTCGGGTTGGCGACCAGCGTGCCCAGCCGGATGCGCGAGGTGCTGAGCGCGGCGGCGGTCAGCGTGGTCACCGCGTCGAACCAGGGGCCGTCCGCCAGTGAACGCCACGCGAGGTGGTCGTAGGTCCAGGCGTGGTCGAAGCCGTAGGACTCCGCCCTCCGCCACCGGTCGCCGCCCTGGGACCAGGGCTGATCAGGGAGGATCACGATTCCGAAGCGCACGAGGAGACGCTATCGGAGGATTGGGCAGTATTGGCGGTGTGACGACTCCACGCTTGATCGCATCCGACGCAGACGGCACCCTGCTCACCCCGCTGGAGCGGGTCAGCGACCGCACCGCCGCCGTCGTCCGGCGAGCCATCGACGCGGGCGCGGTGTTCGTCGTCGCGACCGGGCGACCGCCCAGGTGGACCCGGCCGATCCTGGACCAGCTCGGCCTGCGCGGTCCCGCGGTCTGCAACAACGGCTCGATGGTCTACGACTTCGCCGAGGAACGCGTGCTCAGCCAGGCGGCCCTCGATCCGATCCTGCTTCGCGACGCGGCCAAGGCCGTCACCCGCGCCATCCCGGGCAGCACGCTCGCGGTGGAACGGGCCGAAGGCGCCGACACCGACTGCTTCCTCGTCGAAGAGGGCTACGTCCACGCGTGGGCGAACACCGAGGCGGTTCTGGTGCCGCGCGACGAGCTGCTCGGCAAGCCCGCGGTGAAGCTGCTGGTCCGCAACGCCTTGCTGACCAGCGACGAGATGGCCACCGCCGCGAAGGCCGTGCTCGACGGCGCCGTCGACGTGACCTTCTCCATCGGCTCCGGGCTGATCGAGCTCGTGGTCAGCGGTGTCAGCAAGGCCACCGGACTCGAACTCCTCGCGGACCGGTTCGGCCTGACCGCGGCCGATGTCGTCGCGTTCGGCGACATGCCCAACGACATCGCCATGCTGGGCTGGGCCGGGATCGGCGTCGCCATGGGCAACGCCCACCCGTCCGCGCTGGAGGCCGCCGACGAGGTGACCGCGCCGAACTCCGAGGACGGCGTTGCCCAGGTGCTGGAGCGCTGGTTCTAGCGCAGCAGCCGCACTACGGCCTGCGGGTCGTCGGCGTGGAAGCGGGCGCCACGGACGGTGCGGCCGTCGACTTCCTGTGGCGGGTCGAACTCGACAAAAACCGTTGTGGTGTCGCCAGCGGCGATGTTCAGCGTCTCGCCGACCACCGCGACGGAGCGTTCGTGGTTGCCCTTGCGCTCGGCCCGCGCTTTCCGGACCACCGTGAGCGGGAAGGCATGCTCGGCCTGCGATCCGTTGCGCAGCAACAGGTTCTCGGGGCCGATCACATGCGGCCGGGTGATCAGCGTTGCCATGTACCCGACCAGCCAGACGACCCCGTACACGCTGAGCACCAACAGGATCCAGCGCACCGTCGCCCACGGGACCAGGAACTCCACGGCGACGATCTCGATCAGCGAGGCGACCAGGAGTGCGATGAGGACGGTCGTGGACTCACCGGAGTAGCGCACTGCGGTGCCGCCCTCCGGCACGTCCTTTCTGCCTCGCAGCAACAGGAACAGCGATCGGAACTCGATCACTCGTCCTCCTTCCGGGATACGCGCTCGGCCATGACGTACATGAACCGTCGTTGCGCGGGCGCGAACGAGTCGACGAAATCGAGGAACAACCCGTCCTTCAGTTCGGGCGCCGGCTGCTGAGCCTGCGCCACCTCCGTGATCCTCGGGTTGCCCGCCAACAACTTCTCCACGAGCCGTTCGACCTCGGGGCTGTCCTCCGGCAAGTCCGCCAGCTCCTGGAAGCCGCGCGAGAACTCGACCATCGACTCCAGGTGCGCGGGGTCGCCCCACAGGGTTCGGTACGCCTCCGTCAGCTGATCGACGCTTTCCTGCGAGGTCACCGCGATCAGCAGCACCGCCTCCTTCTCCCGGCGCAGCATCCGTTCGTCCGCTCCGGCGGCTTCCAGCCCGCGCAGCATCTCGCCGAGCGCACCGGGGATCTCCGGGTCCTCCGTGGAGGCTCGCAGCTCGGCGATCCGCTTGCGCTGCGCGGAGATCCGCCGCTCCTGCCCGGCCAGCTCTTCGTCCAAAGTGGACAGAGCTTCCTCCAGTGAGCGCGGTTCTTCGCCGATCAACCCTCGGATCTGATCTAGCGACAGGCCGAGCTCACGCAGGCGGCGAATCCTGGAGACGGTGATCAGCGCCCGGGTGCCGTAGCGGCGGTAACCGGAGGCGTCGCGCGGCGGCTCCGCGATCAGGCCCTCCGCGGTGTAGTGCCGGACCGCGCGCACCGTGGTGCCAGCGAGCCTGGCCAGCTCACCGATGGTCAGCACCGACCCGCACCTCCTCCATCTGCCTGGTCCCGGGGAGCAGCAGCATGCCGACCGCCAGCACGGCCCACACCACTGTGATCAGTGTGCCGGTGGTGTGCACGCCGAACCCGCTGATCAGCCAGCCTCCCGCGAAGACGCCGACCGGAGTCGCGCTCAGCAGCACCGCGTTCTGCACGCCGAACACCCGCCCGCGCGCCTCCTCCGGCACCCGTTCGCTGGTGAGCACCAGCATCAGCGGCTGGATCGGCCCGCTGACCACGCCGAGCGCTCCGGAGGCCGCGACGAGCCACCAGTAGCCGGGCAGTGCGGCCAGCCAGCCGATGGCGCCGATCGACGCGATCAGCGAGACGGTCAGCCAGCCGCGGCGGGACAGCCGGGTGCCGACCGCGGAGTAGACGAGGTTCCCACCGATCATGCCGAGCGCCGAAGCCATGATCACCGGGCCGAGCTGGCTCGCCGAGCCGCCGGTCGCGACGAAGTGCGCGGGCAGCAGGAGCATCTGCAGCGGCGCCATGACCAGCACGCTCGCCGCCGACAGCACGGTCAGCGCGATGAGCACGGGCTCGCTCCGCAGCACGGTGACCGCGACCTTGACAGCTGCCGTCAAGGGCTCCTTCTCGGCGACGCCGGTGCTGCCCAGGCTCGCGGGCAGCAACCAGGTCAGCAGCGCCGCCAGCGCGGACGTCGCGGCCGTGACCCAGAGCGCGGTCGCGCTGTCCAACCAGCCCAGCACGAGCGTGCCGAGCGCGGGACCGGCGATCAGCGTGGCGCCGATCATGGCCTGGCGGAGCCCGCTGAGCCGTTCCAGCGACATCCCGGTGGCCTTGGCGACATCCGGCAGCAGCGTCTCGCGCGCGGTCATCCCCGGGATGTCGAAGACCGCCCCGGCGATGCCGAGCGCGATGAACCAGCCGATGTCGAGCCCGAAGAGCGCGTCGACCACGGGGAGCGCGGCCATGCACGCCGCCGAGGCCAGATCGGCACCGATCGAGATCCTCCGCCGCCCGACGCGGTCGATCACCACGCCGCCCGCGATCGCCGCGACCAGCATCGGGATCCCGGTCGCGGCGGTGACGACACCCGCGGCCGCGGCATCCCCGGTCCGGGTGAGCAGCAGCCAGGGCAGGGCCATTCCGGCGACGGAGTTGCCCAGCAGGGACAACGTCTCCGCGCCGAGGAACAGGACCACCAATCGCTTCATGCGACCAGCGTCGGGGGTTGACGCTGCGTCAGGGTCAAGTCGCTTGCCGATTGGTCACAGTTTCGCGACGTCGTGTCCGCCGATGGAGCGAACTCGCAACACTCGAAGCAGTGACGGGGGTCACGATCTGTCTGGGGGGAGCGACGAATGTCGTGCATCAAAAGAAGGACGCTGCTCGCGGCCGGAGCAGTCGGCGCGGTGGTCGGAACAGTCGGCCTGCCGAGCTTTGCGCTCGCGGCGAACACCACGGAACGGCACCTGGCGGTGGTCGGGCATCCCGATGACGACCTGCTGTTCATGAATCCCGACATCCAGCAGGGCATCGCCCGCCGCTGCGCCACCCGCACGGTCTTCCTGACCGCGGGTGAGTACAACGGCACGGACACCCTCACCCGCGAGCAGTACGCCGCTGACCTGCAACGGGGAATGCACGCGGCGTACGCCGTGCTCGCGGGCGTCGCCGACGACTGGACGCGGACGGCGGTGACGATCGCGGGCAAGCAGGTCGAACTGCACACGCTGCGCGCCGCCCCGCACGTCGAGCTGATGTTCGTCAACATCCCCGACGGCTTCGACGACCGCTACGACCACCCGATGACCAACCTCTGGTCCCGCCCCGGTTTCACGACCGACACCCTCGTGCCGACCGGCGGGCCGATCGCGGCGGTCCAGCGCTACGACCACACTTCGCTGACCGCGATGCTCACCGAGCTGATGCGTCGGTTCGCGCCGACCGTGATCCGGCTCCAGGACACCGTTCCGGACCCGCGGTACCTGGGCGACCTCGGCGAACACGAGGACCACGTCGCCACCGCCAACTTCGCCATGAAGGCGGCGCGCGCGTACCGGGGCAGGGCCTACATCTCCGCGTACCGCTGCTACGGCATCGACCACTTCCCGGAGTGCGTTCCCGAACCGCACCTGGCCAAGAAAACCTTGGCGTTCCAACGGTTCCAGTCATTCGACCCGCTGACCGGCGGCACCTTCGACCCGCACCTGCGCCGCGTCTACCGCCGCTGGCCGGTGGACGGCGGCTGGACGATCCCCGGCTACGCCTTCGCCGTCACCGCCGAAGGACTCCTTGTGTGGCAACGGAATTCCTCCGGCTGGTCGGCACCCGTCCTCGCGGGCTCCGGCTCGTACGCACCCCGCGTCACGGCCGCGCTCAACGCCAACGGCCGCCCACAGGTCGCGGTGCTCGACCTCGACAACGGACAGCTGCGCACGGCGTTGCGCAGCGGCTCGGTCTGGGTGTGGTCCACGATCAGCCGTCCGCCGGGAACCGGGGAGTTCTCCTCGACGCCCACCATGGTCAGGGGAGTGGACGGCAGGCTGCACCTGTTCGCCCGCAACACTTCCGGCGGTCTCAGCGGGACGGCGCAGACCAGCCCCGGCGGCCGGTTCGGCACGTGGAGCGACCTCGGCGGCGGCCCCGACGTGCAGGACTCCATGTCCGCGTTCCTCGGCCCGGACGGCCAGATCGACGTGTTCGCCGACGGCCGCGGCAACACCCTGCGCTGGCGGGCCGCGGCGGTGGGTTTCGCGCTCGACTCCGCGTTCCCGCGCATCGAGTGCGTCGGCGCGTCCGCCGTGGCGAGCAACGCCGACGGGCGCATCCAGATCTTCAACCGCGAACACGTCGACGGGGCGCTCGGCACCGCCCACGAGCTGCCCGGCGGCGGTTGGTCCCCGCAGATCGCCCACCTCGGCGGAAGCGGCTGGACCACTCCGATCGCGGTCACCACCCCGATGCCCGACAGCCGCATGGTCGTGTTCGCGCGCAACGACTCCGGCGGCGTGATCATGGCTCGACAGTCCGAAAAGGACGGCGGGTTCACCACGTGGACCGACCTCGGCGGAAGCGTGGAGTCCGGCCTCTCCGCCCACCTCGACGCAACGGGCCGAATCCGCCTCCTCGCGCAGAGCGGCGACGGCGGAGTGTGGGAACGCGTCCAGGCCGACCCCGGCGCAGACGCCCCCTTCACCCCATGGCAACGCTTACCGTGATCGGGTCCCCCCCCCGATAACAATTGTTTCATGCCACTGAGCGGAAAGGGCCACGCGAAACCGTTGCGCGGCCTAGTTGTCCACAGTGGTCGAGGTTGTCCACAGGCGACGCGTTGTCGCACTTCGCGGTGGCTTTACGAGGGATAATGGGACCGGGGTCGCCCCCCTGGGAGGGTGGGGGGTGTTCTGGGGCGGAGAAAAAATGTGGCGCTGCCCGAACGGGACGGGGGAGCGGGGCTCGCTCGGGTGGCGCTAGCTGTGACCGGTCACCGTCACTAGCGTTGGAGATCGTTACTTCGCAACGAGGGGGAGTACAGCATGGCCGAGTTCTCCGTCGCCTTCACCCGAACCGACATCACCCCGGGGCCGAACACGGCCCGCAACAGGTGGATGGCCGGCTACGGCTGGGATCCCCGCGGCAACCCGAACTTCACCACCGCGCGGCCGCTCCGCGCGGAATGCGTCATGATCCGCCAGACCGCCGGTGACCCGCTCATCGCGGTGCGCGTCGACCTGCTCAACCTGCCCATGTACATGTCCCGCAGGATCCGCGCCCGGGTGATCAACGAACTCCGGCTCACCGGCAACGCGTCGTTCATGCTGCAGTCCAGCCACACCCACTCGGGCCCGGCGCTGCCGGAAGAACCCGACCCGTACATCATCTACGGGCTCTCCGGCAGCCAGCTCGACGAGGTCAACGAGTACGCCGACTGGCTCATCCGGCGCATCGTCGCGCTCGTCCGGGAAACCGTCGCCAAGAACCCGACCGCGGTCACGCTGTCCTACGGCGAGGGCATCGCGAAAGCCGCGGTCAACCGCGTCGGCCTCGGCTGGCAGACCGACGAGGTCCCGGTGCTGCTCGCCAGGCGCGAAGGCACCCACGCGCCGGTCCTCGCCCTGTTCGGCTACGCCTGCCACCCGGTCGCCCGCGGCAGCGAACCGGTCTTCGACAGCGACTTCCCCGGCGTCGCGGGCAAGGTCCTCGAAACCGAACTCGGCTGCCCCGCGTTCTTCTTCAACGGCGCCGCCGGAGACCGCAACCCCGACCGCATGGGCAGCGACGCCGACGTCGTCAACGTGGGCACCCGGGTCGGCGAAGGCGCGGCCAAGATCGTCCGCGACGGCGCGCTCAACCCGGTCCGCGGACCCATCAGGGCGATCCTGCGCGCCGCGCGGCTGCCCCTCGCAGAAGACCTGACCAACCCCGAGACCCTGCTCCGCCTCGACGCCGCCTACGAACAGGAACGCGTCCGCGCCGCGCAGGAAGGAGACGCCGCCGGAGTCCGGTTCTGCGAGGCGATGCGCCGCGAACTCGCCGACGGGTCCACCCCGGTCGTTTACAACGTGCCGGTGCAGTGCTGGAAGTTCGGCAGCGACTTCGGCATCCTCGGGCTCGGCGGCGAAGCCCTCTCCGGCTACAACGTCGGCCTTCGTGCCTCGACCAAGCGCAAACTGTGGGTGATGGCCTACGCCAACGAGATCCCCGGCTACGTGCCCGCCGACGACGTGCTCTGGCACTGGCCGGGACCCGCCTGCCACTACGAGTCCGGCTGGGACGAGAACCCGAAGTTCAGCGGCCGCGGCACCAGCATGATGGCCTTCGGCTGGCCCGTTCCCCTCGCCTCGTCCCAACCCGTCGGCACCAGCCCGGCCACCCCGCAGAGCGCGGAAGGCGTGCTCATGGCCACCTGTCGCAGGGTGCTCGCCGACTGACCCGATCCGGTGAAGCTGGCACCACGGACCTGGTCCGCCCCCACCCGGCGCCACAACCATGATCGGTTGTGACCGACACGCCGACCGTACGCAAGCGCCGGGTGGGGCGGATCCTCCGTGAGCTGCGGGAACGCGCCGGGCTGAGCCACACCGACGTGGCGGGCCGGATCGAGTCCTCCAGCGCGGTGATCTCCCGCATCGAAAGCGGGCAGAACAAGATCATGCCGCGGCACGTGCACGACCTGCTCGACATCTACGGCGCCCCCGACCACCTCCGCGACCAGGTGCTCGACCTGATCAAGGAAGCGGAGCGGCCCCGCTACTGGCAGCCCTTCGAGCGGCACCTGCCCAAGGTGCAGCGCACCTACCTCAGCCTGGAGTCCGAGGCGTCGCTGCTCTGCGGCATCGACACCCACGCGTTCCACCCGCTGCTGCAGACCACCGACTACGCCCGCGCCGTGCTCGCCGCCGACTGGCGCGTCGGCACCGACGACGCGCGCCGCGACCAGCTGCTCGCGCTCGGCGTGGCCCGCCAGGACCTCATCGGCCGCGCCGAAGACCCCCTCGGCGTCAGCCTCTTCCTGGACGAGTCCGTGCTGCGCAGGCCCATCGGCGGCGTCGACGTGCTGCGCGAACAGCTCCACCACGTGCAGGCGCTCGTCGAGTCACCGCACATCGACGTCCGCGTCGTGCCCAACAAGGTCGGCCTGCACCCGGGCGTCGACGGGCCGTTCACCCTGCTGCACTTCGACGAACCGGACATGGAGGTCGGCTACGTCCCGCACCGGGACGGCTGCCTCTACCTGCAACGCTCCCGAGAACTCGACGAACTCGGCAGGCGCCTCGCAAGCCTTGCGGCGCTGGCGTTCCCCGCCTCGGCGACGGCCGGGTTCATCGGCTACCTCCTCGGTGAGATCGGCTGACCACCTCCGCGAGCACCTGGTCGACGCGCGCACCGATCCGCTGCGCGTCGGCGGGAGCGACCGTCGTCCACCCCCGCTGCTCCTCGATCAAGTACCGCCCGGCGGGAGTGTCGAAGCACGCCACGACCCGGTCACCCCGCTCCGACGCGACGGTCACGCCGAACTGCGCACCATTGCACCGGCCCCGGATCATGTTCCCCAGCCGCCGCGCATCACCGCTCGGCACACCGGCGGCCGACAGCGCGTCCACCAAAGCCCACTCCGACGCGCCAGCCGTCCGAGCCGCCGCGCCCAGCACCTCGCTGGGCACGTTCACGGTCTGGCCCATCCCGGCCGCGAGCGGCGGCAGCACGGCGACCGCGGCCCGAGCGAGATCTCCAGGATCGATCCACCGCACGGTGATCCGATCGTCGGCGAGCACACCGAGCACCGCACGACCACTCGCGCGCGCCGTGAGCGCCCGAGCGTTCCACAAGCGACCGTCTACAGTGGACTCCGCATGCGCCAGCACCCACAGTGCCGATGCGAGTTCGCTGCTTTCGAGCAAACCGTTGGCGCGCAGCTCTTCCAGGCCGCGTGCGATCTCCGCGCGCCGCTCGTGCTCCTCGATCCCACGCGGTAGCACCATTAGTTCCATCGGCATCTGCGGCAGCGCGAGCCGTTCCCACAACACCTGGTAGGCAGACGCTGAGAGCGTGAACACCGCTACTCGCCGATGACCGGGGGAGCGACCTTCGGCAGCTCGCCGACGAGGTCATCGGTCACCGAGTACTTGCGGGTGTGCTCGGTGTCCTCTTCCCGTTGCGGCGAACCAAGAGCGGGCTGCATGAAGGACTGCCCGGGCTTCCCCGCCGCGTTCCGCCCGGCGCTCGTGGCGGCAGACTGCGGCGTTGCTGTGGCGCCAACCCTGCCGGTCCCGCCGCCCGGCTGCCCGCCTCCCGCGGAACCACCACCTGCGGAACCACCGCCTCCCGCAGCGCCGCCGGGGAAGCCACCGCCGCCCCAACCCCCGGCGAACCCGCCTCCGGAACCCGTGTAGCCGCCACCGTCCCGGGCGATCGGCTGCACGACCGGATCGGTCGGTGTCGGCTGAAATCCTTGCTGCTCCACGTTTCCGCGTCGAGCGGGGTCATTCAGCGCGGGCTGATCCCCTCCACCGCCCTGCTGTTGCCCACTCGACGAGTTGCCGCCGTCGATCTGACCACCCCGAGGACCGCGAATCGGCGGCCCACCACCGATCGGCGGGCGAGGCCTGGGCACAGGAGCTCCCGGGACGTCGAGCCCGACCTGCGGCGGCGGAGCGAACGCCGGGAACCCGGTCGCCGTCTGCTTCGAGTTCTGCGCGTAGGTGCGCATCACGTCGACGGCCCGGAGGTGCGCTTCGTGCGCCGCCTTCTCCTGGCGCTGTCGATCCGTGGTGATGCCGAAGAAGTTCGCGATCCCTTGGATGGCACCGTTGTCCGGCATCGCCAGCACGGCTCGCGGCTCCGGCATGGTGTCCCTCGCCCGCGTGTAGTAGTCGGACTGCGCGACCGTCGAGGTCGTGCCGCTGAACGCGCTCGACCCGGACAGCTCGGTCCACGGCCCGAACCGCCCGATGTTGGCCTTCGCGCCGTCGGCGGCGAGCCCCTCCCACGCCGCGCCCAGCGCTTTCAGCCCTTCGGCCAGGTCGAACCTCGCGTCCTCGTACTCCTTGCGGAGCTTCCGGTAGAAGGCTTCCGAGGACCGCGCCCCCGAGACGCCCCGCCCCGAGCGGATCTCCCTGTGGAGCTGCTCATGCGAGATCGCCAGCCAGTTGACTCCCGACACGTCGCCCATCTCGTCCCCCCGGACTCGTCACTTCTTGTTCATGAGCGTGCTGATCGCCGCCTCGGCCGCTTCCTTCGCGCGTCGGCAGACGTACTCCCGATCCCGCACCGGCGGCCCACTCCGCACGGTCTCCTTATAGGTCACGTTGAGTACCTGACCTGGTGCGACGTCGACAACAACGTCACATGTCGGCGGGTAGTCGGGGATCGTGATCCGGACGACGTTCTCCTTGGCTGGGAAACCGCTGACGGTGAGGTCTCGAACATCGGCGTTGACCTTGCCCGCTGAGAACCGATCGACACCCGAGTGCGGGATCGCGATGAAACCGATGGCCTCGAACCCCTTCTCGTTGGCCAAGAAGCAGGATTTGGACTGGAAGACCGCACTGTCATCAGGGGTTGGTGGCAGGTCGATGCCGAAGGCGCGTTGCTGTTCAGGGGTGAATAGTGCGCAGGGATCGACCTTGGTCATGTCGAGGAGGCGTGGTCGCTGGACCGGGGGAGTGGTCGACACCGTGGTGGTGGGTACATCGGCTCCGACGACGTTGACGCAACCGGCGAGTGACAGCGCGAGCATCGTGGCACCGAGCCAAACAAGACGGCGACGTTCAGCCATGGTGGCCACCGTGGAGTCCTCGCCGGTTGGTGTCTTCGATGGTGGTCATCATGCGCCGCGTGTCCTCAAGCCGGTCGATCATGCCCTGTAGTTGATCACGGAACGCCTTGATGGCGTTGATGGCGCATTCCGGCTCGGTCAGCCCCTTTGCGGTGAGTTCAGCCGCGATGTAGGCGCTGACCCGGTCCTCGGCCATGGGTTCGACCTTCAGTGCGTGCTCTGCTTCCCAGGCGAGCTTCTCCATGCGTTGCTTGACCTTGGCGAAGAGGGCGATGGCCTGCGGGATCTTGTCGCGGTCGATGCGCAGCGTCCCGGGCGCGGTCGCTTCCTCACGTGTGGGAATCGCTGTCCACTCCGTGCGCCACCGCGGATCGCCGGATATCCCCCCGATGTCCGTCATGGATCGACCGTAACAAGGTTGCGGGGCCCGCAAAGGTGACTTCGCGGGCCCCGCAACCTGACGTATGACGGTGGTTCAGGCATCCACCGGTTTGCTCTTGGCGAGCTGCCACCGGGCCAGACCGGCCGCGGCACCCGCCATGGCGATGTCGGCGACGGTGAACATCAGCCGGGACACGAGGGTGAAGGCGATGGCCTGCTCGACGGGCATCGTGGTGCTCAGCGCCGAGACCAGGACGAGCTCGCGGACACCGGCGCCGGACGGCAGGATGAACGCGATCAGGCCGACGGTCATGCCGATCGCCACCGCACCGGCGCACAGCAGCAGCACGCGCACGCTGACCGGGCCGGAGCTGATCGACAGCAGCCACAGGTGCACCCCGAAGAGCACGTAGGACAGCAGCGCGTAGCCCAGCGAGCGGCCGACGGTGCTCCACGGCAGGACGTGGTCGAGCGGGGCCTTCTTCAGCACCCGCAGCACCAGGGACGCGCCCCACGTCAGCACCTTCGGGTGCAGCGCGATCAGGCCGATCGGCAGCAGCAGGTAGAGCCACACCAGGCCGGGCGTCGAGCTCATCATCACCGGCAGCGCCAGCACGCCGAGCAGCAGCGAGGCCACGACGCCGACGCCGAGGTTGATCAGCGTCGCGGTGAACACCCTGGCCCGTGGCAGGCCGGCCTGGCGGCCGAGCTCCATCTGCAGCAGGTAGGCCCACACCGAGCCCGGGACGTACTTGCCGAGCGAGCCGACCAGCATGATCTGCGCGCCGCGGAAGGCGCCGATCGGTTTGCCGAGGCCGTCGACGATGGTCTGCCAGCCGAGGGTGCCGCAGGCGATGCCGAGCACGACGGCGAGCTGGCTGAGCACCGTGGAGTGCCACGGCACGGTGACCAGGGTCTTGGACACGCCGCCCCAGTGCGAGTACAGCGCCCAGCCCGCGGCGGCGAGCACCAGGACCAGCAGGGCCCTGCGCAGCCAGGTCATCAGCGCGGCTTTGCCCGAGCGCGGGGCCGGCTGCGGGGCGGGCGCTGCCGATGCGGCCGGCGCGGCCTCGTCCTGCACGGTCATGGGACCTCCGTTGCTCCCGTTGGCTCTCTTCGTTCGGAACAGCATGCGGCGGCTACCCGTCAACCCTGGTGGGATGCCCGGCGCCGGGACCGGCGACTGCTGGGGCGAGGGCAGCACGCCTCGGGGCGGACCCGGGCACAGTGCTCACCATCTGAAAGACGCCGTTGCGCGCGGACGGTTGCCCGGTGCGCGCGGAAGCGGTGGGATTCACCTCGTTGGGGTAACCGGTCATCGCTCCTCCAACGTGCGGTAGTCGATCTTGCCGCTCGGCAGCAGCGGCAGTCGGTCCACCCGGCGCACCAGGAAGCCCGACACGTGCAGGTGCAGGCGTTCGGCCAGCTCCTTGGCGGCCGCGGTGCAGGACTCGGCGTCCGCGCCCTCCAGCCAGATCACCACCCGGTCCTCGTCGCCGGGCACCGCCGCGGCGAGGCCGTGGCCGCGCAGCAGGTGCTCCAGGTCGTCGAGGTTGACCCGGTTGCCGAAGACCTTGCCGATGCGGCTGAGCCGCCCGGTGATGAAGAGGAAGCCCTCGTCGTCGAGGTAGCCGAGGTCGCCGGTGGCCAGCTCGCCGCGCAGCTCGTCCGGTCCGGCCAGCTCGGCGGCGTTCTCCGCGTAGCCCATCATCACGTTCGGGCCGCGGTAGACCACCTCGCCCTGGGCCTGGGCGGGCTCGCCGGGCAACGGCCGGATGGAGAACTCCGCGCCCGGTAGTGCCTGGCCGACCGAGCCGATCTTCGCCGCCAGTCGTTCCGCCGGCAGCACGGCCATCCGCGTCGTCGCCTCGGTCTGGCCGTACATCACGTACATCCGCCCGCCCGCCGCTTCGATCCGCCCGGCGAAGTCGGTGAGCCGGTCGGTCCGCAGCCGCCCGCCCGCCTGGGTAAGCGTGCGCAGCGCGGGGTGGTCGGCCGGGTCGAAGTCGACCTGGTGCAGCAGTTCGTAGTGGTAGGGCACGCCGGCGAGGGACGTCGCGCGGTGCTCGTCGACGGCGCGCCAGAACGACGGCGCGGTCACCCCGTTCGGCTCGATCAGCACGGTGGCGCCGACGACGAGGTGGCTGTTGAGCACGGACAGGCCGTACGCGTAGTGCAGCGGCAAGCTCGTCGGCGCGACCTCGCGCGCGTCCAGCCGCAGCGCCTGCGCGATGGCCCTGGCGTTGGACAGCACGGCGGACCGGGAGAGCCGGACGAGCTTGGGGTTGCCGGTCGAACCGCTCGTGGACAGCAGCACGGCGAGGTCGGGGTGTGGCTCGACGCCGTCCGCGCCGGTGCGCACCCACGCCGGGCCGGTCAGGTCGGCCGGGGTGTAGCCGTCCGGGACCGCCACCACCGGGTCGACGCCGAGCACCGCGGCGGGCTGAAAACGTTCGACGAGATCGTTCAGCGGTTCCGGGTCGAGGTCGGGGGCGAGCACCGCGACGGCGCGCCCCGCCTGGAAGGCGCCCAGGTAGCGGAGGGTGCTCGGCAGGTCGACGGCGGTCAGCGCCAGGATCACCCCGGCGGGCAGGGCCGCCAGCTCCCCGGCGACCACCGCGATCCGGGCCTGCAGCTCCGGCCCGCCCAGCTCCGTGCCGGTCGGCGCGTCGATCAGCCGCGCGCCGTCGGCGACCAGCGGGCTGCTCACCGGGCGACCGCCACCGGGCGTCCGCCTTCGTCGAGCTTGGGGCTGAGATCAGTCACAGTTTCCGCTCGTCCCGTGCGTGTGCGTGCCAGTCCGGCCCATGGAGGCTACCGGCCGCCCTCCGGCGAAACGCAGCCGGTCCTGCTCCGTTCGGCGGGAAAAGCGGCGATTAGGACACCTGGGTGAAAGTTGTGTGCTATTCGCCTTGCACGCTGCGATGGCCTTCGGACCAGGGCCATGAGCCGCCGAAACCCAGCTCCCGCAGCGCGCTCGGCGAGCAGTTCAGCACCAGCGGCCGCAGCGCCTCCGACGAGGGCGAGGACGCGAGGGGCTGGGGCAGTCGTTCCACCCCGACAGCGATGGCGCTGCCGTCCGGCATGCCCAGCACCCCGTTCAGCGTCAGCCTGCCGCGCGGGCCGAGCGGGCGGGGCGTGCGCAGCCGGTGCCACGCCCGGGTGCCCAGGTGCGCGGCGTAGGCGTCATCGCCCTCGGCGTAGCCGACCGCCATGCGCCCATCGACCGCGTTGAGCTGGCCCTCGTCGCCCGGCGACGGGGTGATCCGCCAGCCGGAGCCGGTCCACGCCATGGTCAGCGGCGAGCGCACCCCGGCCTCGTCGGTGCGGTAGCCGACCGCGACCACGTCGCCGCTGTCCGGGAGAACCGTCACGTCCTGCAGGCTGTGCTCCATGCCGAGCTCGGACGGCGTGGCGAAGCGCTGCCAGTAGTCGCCGTCGAAGCGCAGGACCACGGCCGTTTCCAGGCCGTTCGCGAACGCCCAGCCCACCGCCCACACGTTGGTGGCGGAGGTGCCCGCGATCCCGGACAGGCCCCAGTGCTCGCCGATGTCCGGCAGCGGCAGCTCCGCCCAGCGACTGCCGTCCCAGCGCTGGACCAGGCCGCGCCGGTGGCTGTCCGAGCGGCGGCAGAGGTCACCGACCGCCCACACGTCGTCCGGGCCGAACTCCGCCATGCCCAGGTAGGAGCCGTGCGAGTCGGCGGGGAAGGGGGTGTCCACCTGCCGCCACCCGCTGCCGAAGTGGTGCAGCATCCGGCCGTTGTCGCCCGCCGCCCAGATCTCGTCGCCCGGCGCGGTCAGCGCGGTGACCCGGCCGATGTCCGGAACGGGGGCCTCCCGCCAGACCGCGCCGTCCCGCCAGAGCGCCTTGGTCAGGTGGCCGGTCCTGGTGACCAGGAAGCCCAGCGCCCACACCCGGGTCGCGGTGCTCACCACACCGGTGAGCACCGCGTTCAGCTGCGGGGTCCGCTCCTGCTGCCACAGGCGCGTCGCCGTGCCCTTCCCGGGCGCTCGTGAAGGCTCCATCACCTGTGTATTCGCTCGAGGGGCCCGCAACGTTCGCCTCCCGGCAGCGTGTCGTGTGCCATATCCCTGCAACGGGGGAGGACGCCCGCCATGACGCCGGGGCGGCCCACCACCGGGGTGACCGGCGATACATCGGTAACGTGGCCGATTGCCATGTTGGTCCTGCCGAGCCGAAAGACGAGTGAATGATCCCCATCACCGTCGTCGACGTCGCCGACGCGGAACCGCTGGTCATGGAGGTCCTGCGTTCGGGCGTCATCGCCCAGGGCCCGATGGTCAAGCGGTTCGAGGATGCTTTTGCCGAGGTCGCTGGCGTGCGCCACGCGATCGCCGTGAACAGCGGCACCACAGCGTTGGTCGCCTCGATCCAGGTCCTGGACCTGAAGCCGGGCGACGAGGTCGTCACCTCACCCTTCACCTTCGTCGCCACGCTGAACGCGATCCTGGAGGCGGGCGCGACCGCGCGCTTCGCCGACATCTCCGAGGACGACTTCTGCGTGGACCCCGACGCGGTCGCCGCCGCGATCGGGCCGAGGACCAAGGTCCTGATGCCGGTGCACCTGTACGGGCAGATGGCCGACATGAGCCGGCTCGCACCGCTGGCCGAGCGCAACGGCCTTGCCATGGTCGAGGACGCCGCGCAGGCGGTCGGCGCCAGCTTCGCCGGGAACAAGGCGGGCAGCTACGGCCTCGGCTGCTTCTCGCTCTACGCGACGAAGAACATCACCACCGCCGAGGGCGGCGTGATCACCACGAACGACGACGAGCTGGCCGACCGGCTGCGCGTGCTGCGCAACCAGGGCATGCGGGCCCGCTACCAGTACGAGGTCGCCGGGCACAACTACCGGCTGACCGACCTGCACGCGGCCGTGGGCATCCCGCAGCTGGAGAAGCTGGCGAGCGTGACGGAGCTGCGCCAGCGCAACGCCGAGGCGCTGTCCAAGGGCCTGGCCGACGTGCCCGGCCTGCGGCTGCCGCAGGTGCTCGCCGACCGCACCCACGTCTGGCACCAGTACACCGTGCTGGTCGGCCCGGACGCCGCGGTCGACCGGGACGAGCTGTCGGCGAAGCTGACCGAGAAGGGTGTCGGCAACGGCATCTACTACCCGAAGGTCGTCTTCGACTACGACTGCTACCGGGACCACCCCGGCGTGATCGCCTCCGACGTGCCGGTCACCGCGCGCGTCGCCCAGCAGGCGCTGTCGCTGCCGGTGCACCCCAAGCTGACCGAGTCCGACATCGACAAGATCGTCGGCACCGTGAGGGAGGTGCTCGGCGCATGAGCAACCCCAGGATCGCCCTCATCGGCGGCGGCCAGATGGGCTCGCTGCACGCCCGCGTGCTCGCCCAGTCCGCCCGCGCCGACTTCGTCCAGCTGATCGAGCCGCGCCAGGAGTCCGGCAAGCTGCTGGCCGACAAGCACGGCGCGGCGTGGGCCCCGGACTTCGACGGTCTGTCCAATGTGGACGCCGTGGTGATCGCGGCGGCGACCGAGGCGCACTACGCGCTGGCCAAGCGGGTGCTGGAGCTGGGAAAGCCGCTGCTGGTGGAGAAGCCGCTCGCGGCCTCCTACGAGCAGTCGGCCGAACTGGTCGCGGAGTCCGAGCAGCGCGGCCTGCCGCTGCTGTGCGGTTTCCTGGAGCGGTTCAACCCGGCCGTGCTCACCGCGAAGCAGTTCATCGGTGACGTGGTCCAGGTCAACGCGACCAGGCACTCGCCGTTCGTCTCCCGGATCAAGACCGGTGTCGCCACCGACCTGCTGATCCACGACGTGGACCTGGCGATCGGGTTCACCGGTCAGGAGCCGGACTCGGTCAAGGGCTCCTTCGGCTACTTCCACAGCCAGTCGAAGTCCAACCGGTCCGAGGACAGCGCCGACGCCACCATGTCCTTCACCAACGGCGCGCTGGCCACCATCTCGGCCAGCCGGATCAGCCAGCGCAAGATCCGCGAGATCTCGGTGATGGAGCTGCACCGGCTGATCGAGATCGACCTGCTGCGCAAGGGCATCACCATCTACCGGCACGTCGCCGACTCGCCCGCCTCGGACGGCGTCGGCTACCGCCAGCAGACGGTCATCGAGATCCCGTCCATCCAGCACAGCGCGGAGCCGCTGGCCGCGCAGCTGGACCACTTCCTCAACCTGCTCGACACGGGCGCCGGGGTCGACGCGGAGCGCAAGGCGATCCTGCCCGCGCACCGCGCCGTGCACGAGGCGACCGTCTCGGCGACGGCGGTCGCGGCCGTCTAGCTCCGAACCACGCGAAACGCGGCGGTGAGACTCGTTCTCACCGCCGCGTTTTGTTTTGCGAGCAGTTCTCGAATTCGAGGTTGATCAAGATCACGTCAATCGAACGCATTTATTGACGTTTGCTTGAGGATTGCCAGCGTTTCCGGGCTGAGTAGTGTCGTCGCTGTCCCCGTTGGAACTCGTTCTTGTGAGGAAAGCGTGCGTATTTCAATTCTGCTCCCCGTGGTCGCCGCCGCGGCGCTGTCGGTCGGCTTCACCGGTACCGCGAGCGCCGCACCTGCCGGTATGCCCGAGGCCTGCAAGCAGTTCGCCGAGCTGGTGCAGGCCCCGCAGGCCGCGTTCCAGATGACGTGGACCGAGGGCGGCAGGAAGATGAGCGGCTGGAAGTGCGCGGTCGCGGGCGAGAAGAACCCCAAGGTGTGCGAGGTGGACGAATTCGGCAACACCGCGAAGGTGCTGGCCGTCTGGGTGGCCGGGAAGTCCGAGCTGAAGTTCTACAAGGGCCTCGGTGACCACAAGTTCGTTGAAGCCTACGGCCCCACGGGAAATGTGACTCAGCTCCCCAAGCCGATCACCGTCGACGGTTACTGCGCGACCCGGGGCTGAGCCGCCCACACCCCGGAGAACGGACCGCACGCGATGCGCCGCCCGTTGAGCCCACTGCTGATCCGCGCCTCCAGATCGGTGTAGCCGGTCGCCTGGAACAACACGAGGTAGTCACCTCCGGTGTTCAGCCTCGGCACCGTGTCGAGCATCCGCTTCGACGCGTCCCCGACGAGTTCCAGCGGTAGCGGCCAGTCCAGTGGGAACGGGTTGCGCAAACCCAGTGCCGGATAGACGAAGGCGTTGTCCGGCAACACCGCGACGCGGGTGGCGGGGTGGGCGCGCACGCACTCCTCGATCTGCTCGACGTAGCGGTACATCGACGGGTTCGTCCGCAGCCCGTTCAGGGTCGGGGCGATCCGGCCGAGGCTCGCGGAGAGCTCCCACTGCGGACGGTCGCGGTACGGCGAGGCGTCGTGGGCGTCGACGACCAGCTTGGACGTGCCCAGCAGCAGGACGAGCGCCATCGCGACGCCGCCCGCCGGGCCGAGCGAGCACCTGGGCAACTGGGGCGAGAGCAGCCACAGCACGCTCAGCGCGAGCGTTCCGCCGAGCAGGGTCGGTGAGTCGTACCCCCAGGACAGCGCGGACATCAACGCCAGTGCCACCACGGCGAGCGCGCCCTGGGGCGCATGCGCGTCGAGCACCCAGCGGGCCACCACGGCGAAGATCAGCACCCACAGCAGCACCATGCCCCAGTCGCCGGACCGCAGCATGTCGCTCTGCACGACCACGAGCAGCACGACCGCCGCGGCGACCACGGCCGGGATCATCGCGGTGTCCTTGCGCCGCAACAAGACCACGGCGATGATGCAGCCGGCCGCCCAGAGCATCGCGGTCATCGCCTCCGGTGCTTCCCAGACGGTGAAGGCGCGCTGCGGCCATGCTCCGTGCGCGCCGCCGAGCTGCTCGACCATCGGCCGGAGCCCGCCGGAGAGGGCGACGAAACCGCCGTAGCCCAACGGGAACGCGCTCGTCCACAGAATGTCCAAAATGGACAGACGATGCCGCAGGAACAGGTAGGTCAGGGTGCAGGCGGCCGCGAAGACGAAGCTCTGCTTGGTGAACGCGGCCATTCCGAGCAGGAACAGCCCGCCGTACCTGGGCAGCGCCCCGCCCGACCGCAGGCCCGCGCGCAACGCCCACCAGCCGCAGGCGACCAGGAGGATTCCGTCGATCGTGTGCCAGGCCATCAGCGGGAACGTGTGCAGGTTGACCAGCGCCGCCGCGGCGACCAGCCCGGTGAACAGCGGTCCCCAGGTCCGCACGGCGCGGCCGGTGACCAGGGTCGCCAGCGCGATGGTCGCCACCGTCAGCTCGATCATCGCGATCAACGCCGAGACCAGGAACAACGGGCCGGGCACCAGGAAGTCCACAGTGTGCAGCAACGCCGAGCCCAGCGGCCGCGCCGAGACGACGTCGCGGTGCGGGACCTCGCCGTGCAGCAGGCGCCAGCTCAGGGCGAGCGTGAAGCCCTGGTCGGTGGGGTGGAACCCGAACCGGCCGATCCGCGCGACCGCCCAGCCGCTGAGCAGCAGCACCCAGGCGGTGTGCGCCGCGGGCCGCAACCAGGTGGTGGGGAGCACAGCGGACCGCGCCCGCAGTGCCGTCGAGGCAAGCATGACCCCTTACACCGTCGAGGGGTTCATTCGGTTGCCACGAGTTCTCGTTTCGTCCAGGGCCGAACTGAAATGTCTTCGCGTTCTTCGGTCCTCGGATTGATGCTTTATATTCCGCTCGTGCGCCGCTCCATTGTGGTTCTTTCCACCGCCGCCCTTGTCGCCGGTTTCTCGCCCGCGGCTCTCGCCGAGCCGCTCGCGCCCGCGGACATGACCGCCGCGGTCGCCGTCTATGACCGCCAGCGCGATCGGTTCACGGTCGAGCGGGATGCGGACAAACCGTTCCGCTCCGCTTCTGTGGTCAAATTGCTGATCGCGCTCGACCACCTGTACCAGCACGATCCCGAGCTGGTGCTGGAGAAGGCGAAGACCGACGCGGCGCGCAATGACATCCTCTACCTGCGCGCGATGCTGCGCGGGAGCTGGGATTACGCGGCCAGCGTCTTCTGGGTGCGCGGCGGATATGCCGACATCCTCAAGCGCATGGTGGAACGCATCGGCCTGAAGGGGACCAAGCCGCCGGAGAAGCCCGGAATGTGGGGCTACACCTCGGTCACCCCGCACGACATCGTGCGCGTCTACAACCACATTCTCGACGACGCCCCGGCGAAGTACCGCGACTTCATCATGACCAACATCCACATGTGGGAGAAGTGCGGAGAGGACGCGTGGGACCAGTCCTTCGGAATTCCGCGCGCCTTCGGCAAACCGTGGAGCGCGAAGCAGGGGTGGTCCGCGTGGGGCGCGACCCCGCCCGCCGGGCAGGACTGCGCGCTCGGTGCCGCGCGGATGGCGGCGGGCCCGCCGGTGCCCGCGGCCAAGGAGGACGTGGTCGACCTCAGCAGCCCGCTGCTGCACACCACCGGAACGGTCGGCAAGGACGACCGGAGCGTCGTGGTGGTGTTCTCCACCTTCCCCAAGGGCACGACCTGGAAGGACGGGTCCGACCGCATCACCAGGTACACCCGGAACCTGTTGCCGTACGTGCCCGGCGCCCGCCCCGGCAAGCCCTCCGGTATTTGAGAACTTGACCCCGGTCTATACGCCGAATGGGTGCAGTTCTACGCTGTGTGACCGCACGTAGTAATCGGATTCCGGTGCGGAAGGCATCCCTCGATGACCGAGACAGCGATCGCCACCACCAAACTCGGCAGGCAGTACGGCGCCAAGTGGGCACTTCGAGACTGCACCCTGCGGATTCCCGCGGGCCGGGTGGTCGGCGTCGTGGGCCCCGCGGGCTCTGGCAAGTCGACCCTGATGAACGTGATGGTCGGCCTGCTGCACCCGACCGAGGGTGAACTCGAACTGCTCGGCGAGCGCGTGGGGCCGACCAGCGTGCTGGAGCGGGTCGCGCACATCGCCAAGGAGGACGCGCTCTGCCGCGGCTTCAAGGTGGCCGACCTGCTCACCGCGGCGCGGCTGTTCAACGCGCGCTGGACGCAGCGGATCGCCGAGGACCGGCTGCGCGAGCGCGGGATCGCCCTCGACAGCAAGGTCGGCGAGCTCTCCTGCAGCCAGCGGGCCCAGGTCGCGCTGACCGTCGCGCTGGCCACCACGCCGGAGCTGCTGATCCTGGACGCGCCGGTGACGGGCCTGGACCCGTTGGCGCGCAAGGAAACCGTGTCCGCGCTGCGGGCCGCGCAGGCCGAGACCGGGTGCACCGTCGTCGTCTCCGCCCAGACGGTCACCGAGCTGGACGGGCTGTGCGACTACCTCGTCGTGCTGGACGAGGGCCGGGTGCTGATGGCCGGTGACGTCGACGACCTGGTGCTGACCGGCCCCGCCGCTTAGACGCTGTCCCGTAAGCCACCCAAGCGCCGCACACCAAGTAAACTCTGCTCGTGCACCTCATCCGCCTGCTCACCCCATCCGGGGCGGCCGCGGTCTAGAGAACCCCGTTTCGTACTCTTAACGGGAAAAAGAGCGCTCCCAAATCCCGTTAAGAGTACGAAACGGGTTTTGGGCTGCCCTGCTGATGTTCTGGGCGGGCGAGCGCGGGGTGGGGTCGCGATCGCTACCGACCACTGACAGGACACCGCCTGGCCGCGTTTCGGGCGCATAGCGGGCGATCGGGCGCTGCTTGCACCCGCTATGCGTCCAAAAGGGTCCTGGGGCGGGGTTCCGGCGTGGGGCCGGGCGCGGTCAGGCCCGCCGTCGACGGACCGCGGTGAACACGCTGAAGCCGATGCCGAAGAGCAGGCCGATGCCCAGCAGCGGGATGCCGAGGCCCCATCCTGGCGGGAAGTAGCTCAGCCGCAGCGTGCCGTTGGCCGCCTGCGGGAGCTCGACCTGGATCAGCCCGGCCGGTCCCTGCCTCACCTCGACCGGCTTGCCGTCCACCTCGGCCTTCCAACCGGGCCAGGCCAGCATCGCGAAGGTCATCCGGCCGCCGCCGGAGTACTTCACCGACTCCCCGGTGAACCCGGTCGAGCGGTCCTCGCTGATCCGCACGCCCGGCGCGGCGTAGGACACCCGCCCGTCCGGCCAGTCGATCTTCGCGTTGCGGTGCAGCACGTTCACGATGTGCGTGGTCTGCCGGACCGACCAGCCCGCGGGGGGCTTCGCCGGGTCGAAGTCCGGAACGTAGTCGTTGAGGATGACCACGGTCTCCAGGCGCATCAGGTCGGCCAGCGTCTTGCCGCCGTTTCCCGGCTGCTTCTGCCACAACCGTTGGTAGGCAACGGGTTCCGTGGCGCCGTGGTACTCCATGTCCAGTTCCTCGGCGAAGGCGGTGAAGCCGATGCCGGTGTAGCTGTTCTGCGCCTTCACCCCGGCCACGTGGTACATGTTGCCGAACAGCAGGTCCCGCCACGCGCCGTCCGGGCTGTAGCCGTGCCGTCCGATCGCCGGGTAGATGTCCGCGATCTGCAGGGTGTTCCCGGTGTAGCGGTCGGCGAAGCGCTTCTCCAGCTCGGCCACGTTGGTGGGGAAGAACCACGGCGTGATGTTGCCGTTGTGCGGCATCACCAGCACCTGCATCAACAGCACCAGCGCGGTTCCGGTCACCAGCACCGGGGGCAGCAGCTTCGCGCGGTGCTTGAACACCACCCACACGGCCGCCGCGGTGCCCGCCGAGACCAGGAGGAAGGCGGCGGCGTGCCACTCCACGTTCTGCGGCGTGGTCGCCCACGCCTGGTAGGTGCCGACGAAGATGATCGCGGCCGATCCGAGCGCCCTGCGCCGCCACTGGCTGGTGCGCAGGCCCACCGACAACGCGATCGCCACCAGCACGAGCACCGGCAGGAACACGTACTGGGTCAGCCGCGCGGGCCAGCGGAACAGCCACAGGTCCGACGGCGCGATCGCCATCAACAGGTAGATCGTGCCGAACAGGAACAGGCCGAAGCGCGTGCGCAGCCCGGCTCGCATCGCGCGGAAGGACAGCCACGGCGCGAGCGGCAGGATGAACCACGCCAGGTAGGTCATCGGGAACGTGGTGAACGTCGGGTCGAACATCTCGATGCGCGGCAGGTAGGTCGGCGAGGACATCGTGGCGAGATCGCCGATCCCCGGGACCATGAAGCCGTTGTTGAAGACCCCGGCGGGCTTGCGCCAGGTCACCGCGGCACCGGTGAGCAGCGGCAGGAACGCCACCAGGCCGGTCAGCCCGACCGAGCCACCGAGCATCACGATCTGCCAGAACCGCTTGATGTCCTTGATCAGCAAGCGTTCCACGCCGATCACCAGCAGCACCACGATCACGCCGAGCGCGCCGTAGGGGTTGCCGGTGGTCATCGCGAGCGCGCCGAAGAGGAACGGCACGATCGGGTTCAGCAGGCCGCGGGAGAACCGGCGCAGCGACCACCAGAAGTGCGTCAGGTAGGCGAACCCGATCAACCCGGCGATCCACGCCGAGGCGTCCACGTAGAGCGTGTAGCCCGAGACCGGCAGCGAGATCGCGACGATCGCCGCGGCGAACTCCTTCGCGCCGTACTCGCGGGCCAGGAAGTACACGCCGAGCGCGAGCACGATCAGGAACTCGACCTTGACGATGGTCGCCGCGAGCGCCAGGTCGGGCAGCAGCGCCACCAGCACGTAGTTCAGCAGCGAAACCGGGTTCCACAGGCTGATCTGGGCCTCGCCCGCGAGGTTGCCGCCCATCCACATGTCCGGGCGCAGCACCGGCCAGTCCCCGGACAGCAGCTGCTTGCCGATCTCGTGCCAGTACGGCAGGAAGGCCGCGGCCGAATCGTCCCAGAAGTAGAAGATCGGGTTCTTGATCAGCGGGAACAGCGCGAGCAGGCCGACGACCGCGGCCACCACCAGCGGGGTGCGCAGGCCGCTCAGCCGCTCCGGCGGGTGCTGGCGGTGCTCCTGAGCGGGGGGAGGCGTGTCCGCGTCGCTGCGGGTCTCCGTCGCCGTCACGGGGGTCCTTCCTGGGGCTGCGCGTCGCGCAACCGGCTGCGTGGGCGTGTTTCACAGGTCCGTGTTCGCGATAGCCGGGCCGAGCCCGCCCCTGGCGGCGTCTCGGCGAAGGCCACGTACAACACCGGTACGCGTCCTCCCCCGAGTCTTGCCAGGAACGACCCCGATCCCGACTCTCATCGAACGAGACCTATGAAACACGCCCGTGGATCGGGGCCGGGGCCCGTAGTGGGTCAGCTGCGGAAGGGCCCGTCGAGGCTCCGTGTAAGGTCTGGGCCGCCGTAGCCGGACTTTCACGTCCACCGGCGGCCATATCGTGCCAGGGAGCTCCAGTGCCGACTTCAGGGACCACCATCTCGCTCAGCTACGTGGTGCCGGCGCACAACTGCGCCGCCATCATCGAAGCCACAGTACGGGAGCTGGGTGAAAGACTCAGCGGTGGAAACGCCGAGATCCTGGTGGTGCAGAACGGTTCCACCGACGAGACGCCCGAGGTCCTCGCGCGCATCGCCGCGAACTGGTCGGTGCCCGGCGTCGAGTTCCGTTCGCTCACCAGTGACAAGGGTCTCGGCAACGCGCTCAAGCTCGGCCTGCTCTCCTCCCGCGGCGAGGTCGTCGTCACCACCGCGGACGACCTGCCGTTCGGCTTCGACGAGTACGAGGCCGCGCTCAAGGTCGACCTGAACCGCTTCCCCGTGGTGGTCGGCTCCAAGGCGCACCCGCAGTCCGAGGTCGGCCGCGGCGTCGTCCGCTGGGTGGCCACCACCGGGTTCCTGGTGCTGCGCACCCTGGTGCTGGGCATGCGCACCCGCGACCCGCAGGGCACCTTCGTGCTCAACGGCGACTGGGTGCGCGAGATCGCGCCGCGCCTGGAGGAGAAGGGTTTCCTGCTCACCACCGAGCTGATCTACATCGCCGAGCGGCAGGGCGTGCGGACGGTCGAGGTGCCGGTGCGGCTGCGCGCCTCGCACGGCGAGCACGGGACCCGGATCAAGCTCGCCGACGTCTGGTACATGGGTGTCGGCCTGCTCAGCGTGCGCCGCAAGCACCGCAGGACCGCGCGCCTGTCCGCGACAACCAGAGTCTGACGCCAGTGCACGTCGCGATCGTCGGGGGCGGCATCGTCGGGCTCGCGGTGGCGCACGAGCTGGCGACGGTCGGCGGGCACCAGGTCACGGTGCTGGAGAAGGAATCCGACTGGGCCACCCACCAGACCGGGCACAACAGCGGCGTGATCCACGCCGGGCTGTACTACAAGCCGGGCAGCCACAAGGCGAAGATGTGCGTCGCGGGCAACGCCTCGATGGTCGAGTTCGCCCGCCGCAACGGCGTTGAGGTCAAGGTCTGCGGCAAGCTCGTGGTGGCGACCTCGCCCGCCGAGCTGCCGCACCTGCGGGTGCTGGAGGAGCGCGCGGTCGCCAACGGCGTTCCCGCCGACTTCCTGGACGCCTCCGACGCGATGGAGATCGAGCCGGAAGCCTTCTGCGTGGCCGCGTTGCACGTCCGGAGCACGGGCGTGATCGACTACCGCGAGGTGTGCAACGCGCTGGTGGCGCGGGTCCGCGCCCGCGACGCCGATCTCCGCACCGGTACGACGGTTCGCGGTATTTCGTCCACTGTGGACGGTGTGGTGCTCAGCACGACGGACGGCGAGCTCAAGGCCGATTTCCTGGTCAACTGCGCGGGACTGCACAGCGACCGGGTGGCCAGGATGGCCGGTTTGCGCCCCACCGCTCGGATCGTGCCCTTCCGCGGTGAGTACTACGAGCTCCGCGCCGAGCGCCGCGATCTGGTGCGCGGGCTGATCTACCCGGTCCCGGACCCGCGCTTCCCGTTCCTCGGCGTGCACCTGACGCGCATGCTCGACGGCACGGTGCACGCGGGCCCCAACGCGGTGCTCGCGATGCGCCGCGAGGGGTACCGCCGCCGCGACGTGACCCCCCGCGACCTGGCGGGCACGCTCGCCTTCCCGGGTTTCTGGCGGATGGCCCGCAAGCACGTGCGCACCGGCATCGACGAGATGGCGCGCTCGGTCTCCCGCAAGCGGTTCGCGGCCAGCCTCGCGCGCCTGGTCCCGGCGATCACCGCGGACGACCTCGTCCCCGCGGAGTCCGGCGTCCGGGCCCAGGCCCTCAACCCGGACGGCAGCCTCGTCGACGACTTCCTGATCGAGACGGCACAGCACCAGGTGCACGTGCTCAACGCGCCTTCCCCGGCGGCGACGAGCGCGCTGGAGATCGCCCGGCACATCGCCACCCACGTTCCCGCCGACTAGGCCGTGTCCTGCGAGGCCCGCCCGCACTCCGCGCACCACGTAAACTGAGCCCATGCACTCCACGCGCCCGGCCACCCCATCCCCCGCGCGCGTGGTCTAGAGAACCCCGTTTCGTACTCATAACGGGAAAAAGAGCGCTCCCAAATCCCGGCAAGAGTACGAAACGGGATTTTGGGCTGCGGTGGTGATGTTTGGGGCGGCGAGCACGGGGGGCGTCACGGTTGCTGGTGACGACGTGCAGGACGCGGCCGACTAGGTCCTGGCGAGCACGGTGCCGCTCGCCGCTGCCAGCACCAGCAGCCCGGCGAGCAGGCCGAGGGTGACCGAGATGGCGTGCGCTCCGGGCGCCAAACCCAGGTAGACGCTGCCGAACGTCGCGACACCGACGACCTGGCTGAGCTGCAACGTCGTGGTCAGCAGCCCGCTGGCGTCGGCGGCCTCGGCGGGCGGCACGTGGCGCAGGGAGTTGCCGAGCAGCGGGCTGAAACCGATGCCGATCGCCGCGCCCCAGACCGCCAGCGCGCCGATCACCGCGATGCCGCCGTGCCCTCCGGAAGCGAAGCCCGCCGCCACGACCAGGCAGGCGATCGCGCTGATCACCAGGCCGACCGGGGTCAGCCAGCGGTGCGCCCGCTTCGGCAGGCGCTGCCAGTAGAAACTGCCGAGGCCGAATGTGAGGCCGAAGGCGGTGAAGGTCAGCGCGGCGCGCAGCGGGGTGTCGCCGAGCCCGACCTGGAGGTGCAACGCCGCGCTGAACAGGAACGCGCCATAGGCCACGATCGCCAGCGCCAGGGTCATCAGTCCGGAGCGCACTCCGGGCACCCGCAGCACGCCGAGGTTCAGCAGCGGGTCGCGCACGCGGCGCTCGACGCCGACGAAGATCACCAGCAGCAGCGCGCCCAGCGCCATCACCGGGAACGTCCACCCTGGCCAGCCCTGTTCGTGCCCAAGCACCAGCGGCGTCACGACGAGCAGCACCCCGGGCAGCGAGAGGGCGAGCCCGGCCAGGTCCAGCCTGCGCGTGCCGCTGGGCCGGTCGACCGGTGCGACGCGGGCGACCAGCGCGAACACCGCGAGGCCGATCGGCACGTTGATCAGGAACACCGGCCGCCAGCCCAGGCCGAACAGGTCTGCCTCGATCAGCACGCCGCCGACCAGCATCCCGGCCACGCCGCCCGTGGCGAGGACCGCGGAGTACGCCGACAGCGCCTTCGCCCGCGCCGCCCCGGTGAACCGCAGCTGGATGACGCTCATGATCTGCGGCATCATCAGCGCCGCCCCGGCGCCCTGGGCGAACCGCGCGATGACCAACGTCATGGCGGTCGGGGCTAGCCCGCACAGCAGCGAGGTGGCGGTGAAGATCAGCACACCGGTCCGGAAAAGCCTGCGCGTGCCATAAAGGTCGCCGAGCCGCGCTCCGGTGATCAACAGCGTCGCGTAGCTCACCGTGTAGCCCGCGACGACGAGTTGGAGCTCGCTGCCGGACGCGGTCAGGTCGGCGCGGATGCTGGGCAGGGCGACGTTGACGATCGTGACGTCGAGCAGCGCCATGAACTGGCCGAGCAACAGTGTGCCGAGCAGCAGCCAGCTGCGGCGGTCGGTGCGTGCCGGTGGCTCGCTGACAGTGGTCATGGCAACCACCGTGCGGCCCGGAGCGACGCGTTACCGAGAGCTCATCGATGCTGGTAGTGCCACTACCACCGTCGCGATGTCGGTCCCTGGTGCCACACTCCGCCCGTGACCACCACCATGGGGAGACGGCGCACGGCGCTCGCCGAGTTCCTCAAGGCGCGCCGGGCGCGGATCGACCCCGCCGACGTCGGCCTGGAACCGGGCGGGCGGCGCCGGACCGCGGGGCTGCGCCGCGAGGAGGTCGCGCTGCTCGCCGGGGTCGGCCTCACCTGGTACACGTGGCTGGAGCAGGGACGGCCGATCAACGCCAGCTACCAGGTGCTCGACGCCATCGCCCGCACGCTGCTGCTGGACGCGCCCGCGCGCTGGCACCTCTACCACCTCGCCGAGGCGACACCGGCCCGGTTCGCCACACCGGCCGCCGAGGTCCCGGAGTCGGTGCACGTCGTGCTGCGCTCGCTGGACCCGCTGCCCGCAGTCCTGCTCAACGCGCGGTTCGACATCCTCGCGTCCAACGCCGCGCACGAGGAGATGTTCTTCGGCTGGCACAGCCTGCCGTGCGTGCACAAGAACCTGCTGTGGTGCTGCGTCACCGAGCCGCTCGCGCGCGAACAGCTGGAGAACTACGACCAGGTGCTGCCGTACTTCGTCGGGCGGTTGCGCGCGGAGTACGCGCGGCACGTCGACGACCCGGAATGGGAGGAGGACATCCGCAGGCTCAGCGAGCTGAGCGAGGAGTTCCGCGAGCTGTGGGCGCGGCACGACGTCGCCGCTCCCACGCCGACCTGCCTGCGGTTCCGGCACCGCGCGGCCGGCACGCTGAGCTTCGTCAACCACGAGCTGGTCGTCGAGGGCGCGGGTGATCTCCGGATCAGGGTCTACACCCCCGCCGACGACCTCACCTGGCAGCGCCTCCCCGCCACGCGCACCGGCTAGACCGGCGCGACCAGGCCCGGGAAGCGGCCCCGGCCCTCGCAGGAGCGGCAGGGGCGGACCTCGTCCAGGGTGCTCGGGCGCCCCTCGGTGATGCCGCAGCGGCCGACGCTGCGCTCTCGCATGCCCAGGCAGCCGGGACAGAGCGTGTGGGCCGTGGTCGCTCGATTGGGGGTACTCACGAGAGTCGAAGGTACCGACTCGTCGCTCACTGTCGAACGCGTTCCCCCCGGGGATCGAAGAGCGGCTGCTTGGAGACGACGGCCGGTACCCAGGTGCCGAACAGTTCGACCTCGGCGCGGGTGCCCGGCTTGGCCAGCTCGACCGGCAGGTACGCGTAGGCGATCGACGCGCCGACCGTGTAGCCGTAGCCACCGGAGGTGACCCTGGTCAGCACCTTTCCGTCGACCCGGACCGGTTCGCTGCCGAGCACCACGTGCCGCGGGTCGTCGAGCACCAGGCACGCCAGCTTCCTGGTCAGCCCGCGCTCCCTGGCGGCGATCAGGGCGTCCCGGCCGAGGAACGGCTTGTCGAGCTTCACGCAGAAACCGAGCCCTGCTTCGTACGGGTGAACCTCGGGGGAGAGGTCGGAGCCCCAGAGCCGGTAGCCCTTCTCCAGGCGGAGGCTGTCGATCGCCCGGTAACCGCCCGCGACCAGGCCGTGCTCCTCCCCGGCCGCCCACAGGGCCCGCCACAACGCGGCGCCGTACTCGGCCGAGCAGTACAGCTCCCAGCCGAGTTCGCCGACGAAGGTCACCCGCAGCGCGCGCACCGGAACGTCGCCGACCGTGGTCTCCTGCGCGGTCAGGTACGGGAACGCCTCGTTGCCCAGGTCCGCCGGGGTCAGCGGGGCGAGGATGTCGCGGGCGCGCGGCCCCCACAGCGCGAAGCACGCGAACTGCCCGGTGACGTCGGCGATCCGGACGTCGGGGCCCGCGTGCTTGCGCAGCCAGCCCATGTCGTGCGAGCCGAACGCGGTGCCGGTGACGATCATGAACTCGTCCTCGGCGAGGCGGGTGACCGTGAAGTCGCACTCGATCCCACCGCGGGCGTTCAGCGCCTGGGTGTAGGTCACCGCGCCGATCTCGCGCGCAACATCGTTGGCGCACAACCAGTTCAGCAGTTCCGCGGCGCCGCGCCCGCTGACCGAGATCTTGGCGAAGGACGACTCGTCGAACAGCCCGGCGCGCTCGCGAGTGGCGATGTGCTCGGCGCCGATCGCCGGGGACCAGTTGCGCCCCGCCCAGTCGTGCGGCCGCAACGAGGCGTCTCCACCGTCCACATTGGACTCATACTGGTTCACCCGCTCCCAGCCGGACTTCTCGCCGAAGGTCGCGCCGTGCTCGACGTGCCAGGAGTACGCGGGGGACACCCGCAGCGGTCGCCCGGCGGAGCGCTCGCGGTGCGGGTACGGGATGTCGTAGTAGGTCTCGTAGTTCTCCACGACGCGCTTGCGGGTGTAGGCGGGGGAGCCGTAGTGCCTGCCGAAGCGGCGGATGTCCATGTGCGAGACGTCCAGGCCGGGATCACCGCTGACGATCCACTCCGCCATCACCTTGCCGACGCCGCCCGCGCCCGCGATGCCGTGCGCGCAGAAGCCCGCGGCCACGAAGAACCCGCCGACCTCGGTCTCGCCAAGGCAGAACTCGTTGTCCGGGGTGAACGCCTCCGGGCCGTTGATCATGCGGCGGACGCCGATCGTGCCCATGACCGGGACGCGCGCCTCGGCGTTCGCGCCGATCTCGGTGAACCGGTCCCAGTCCTCGGAGAGCAGTTTCCCGTTGAAGTCGGCCGGAATCGCCTCGAACGCGGCGCCGCTCTGCGCCCACGGCCGGGAGTCGCGCTCGTAGCCGCCCATCAGCAGCCCGTCGACCTCCTCGCGCCAGTACACGAGGTTGTCCGGATCGCGCAGCGTCGGCAGGTGCGTGCCGTCGCGCGGCCGCACCGGATCGGTGACCAGGTACTGGTGCGACATCGGCACGATCGGCACCCGGACCCCGGCCATCCGCCCGATCTCCGCGGCGAACATGCCACCGCAGTTCACCACGATCTCCGCCTCGATCTCGCCGGAGTCGGTGCGCACCCGGTGCACTCGCCCGTCCCGCAGGTCGATGCCGAGCACCCTGGTCTTGGTGAAGATCCGCACGCCGCCCGCCCGCGCGCCCGCCGCCAGCGAGTACGTCAGCTGCGACGGGTCCACGTAGCCGTCGGTCGGCAGGTACGAGCCGCCGAGCACGCCGTCGGTGCTCATCAGCGGGAACAGCTCCTTGGCCTCGGCCGCGGAGATCTCCCGCAGCGGCAGGTCGAAGGTGCGCGCCCAGCCGATCTGGCGGCGGGTCTCCTGCAACCGCTCCGGCGTGCAGGCCAGCCGGATGCCGCCGCAGGGCACCCAGCCGACCGGGTGCTCGGTCGCCTCCAGCTTCGCGTACAGCTCAGCCGAATAGGTGTTCATCCTGGTCAGCGTGGGGTCCGCGCGCAGCTGGCCGACCAGCCCGGCGGAGTGGAAGGTGGAGCCGCTGGTCAGCTCGGCGCGGTCGAGCAGCACGACATCGCGTTCGCCCAGCTCGGCGAGGTGGTAGGCGATGCTCGTGCCGCCGACGCCACCGCCGATCACGACGACGCGGGCGCGGGCGGGGAGCGTTCGGTCCGTGGCCACGCCCCATTCGTACCGGGCCGCCGCCCCCGGCGGAACGCCTTGACGCCAGAAGATCACCCGCACGACACTCCCGCGATGGACATCTCCGACGTGCTCGCGCTGGTTCCGGGGTGGGCCGGGAAGCCGGTGCACCGGCTTCCCCTGGTCGGCGGGCTGAGCCACCAGGTCGGCCTGGTGCGGGTGGATGGCGCGGACTTCATCGTGCGGGTGCTCGACCCGGCGGTGTCCGAGGCCGGGCTCGGCGTGCCGCTGGAGCAGGAGATCGCCAACACCGTGCGCGCCGCGGAGTCCGGCGTGGGCGCGGCCGTGCTGCACGTGCTCGAAGAGCCGCCGACGCTGGTCCTGGAGTACCTGCCGGGCACCACGTTGTGCGCGGCCGACGTGCGCGATCCCGCGCGCATCACCAAGATCGCCGCCGCCGTCCGCGCGCTGCACACCGGGACCCGGCCGTTCGTCAACGACATGGACATCTTCGACAAGCTCGCCCAGTTGCTCGGGTTGTGCGACGAACACGGGCTGACCGTGCCGGAGGACTACCGCGAGCACCTGCCGCTGGTCGAGGACGTCCGGGCGGCGCTGTCCGCGTCACCGCTGCCGAAAGCGCCGTGCCACAACGACCTGCTCGCGGAGAACTTCATCGAGACCGGCGACCGCGTACGCATCGTCGACTACCAGCTGAGCGGGATGAACGACCCCGGGTTCGAGCTGGGCAACATCGCGGCCGAGTCGCAGCTGACGCCGGAGCTGACCGAACTGCTGGCCCGTTCGTACTTCGGCGCGGACTTCGGAGCGGGGGCGTTGGCGCGGGTGCGGCTGTTCTCGATCATGTCCAACTTCACCTGGACGCTGTGGTTCTGCATCCACCACGGGCTGCTCGCCAGGCCGGGCAGCGATTTCGACTACTGGGGCGAGGCCGCCGCGAAGTGGGGCCGGGCAAAGGCCGCATTGACCGGTAACGAGCTGGGCCGGTTGCTTGACCTGGCCCGCCGAGGGTGATGGACACTCGTCGGGTGAGGCGTACATCCCTGATCGCTGCCCTGCTCGTCATCGCGTCCGTCGCCGCGGGCTGTGCCCAGCCGGTGCGCGGTGAGGCGCTGGCCGGGCCGACGCCGAGCACCACCCCCACCCGCGCGCCGGGCTCCGCGCCGTTCGACCCCTGCAAGATCGTGACCTGGGCGGACTTCCCGCTGGAGGTGCGTCCGCAGGTGGACATCGCGCCGCGGCACCGGCCGCCGAACCCCCAGGCGCCCGACGAGGTGTTCGCCGACGGGTGCTCCTTCGACAACAACGAGCTCATCCCGTTCAAACCGTTCATGGCGCTGGTCATCTGGGGCTCGATCACCAAGATCAGGGTGGATCCGAAGAACCCAGCGGACAAGCCAATGATGTACGGCAACCGGCGCGGAGTGCAGACCGCGGACGTCGACGAGAAGGGCCAGAAGGGCTGCGTCACCCGCTTCACCCTGGACTACGGCCAGGTCGCCGGGATCTCGCTGACCAACGGCCGGTTCCCCGAAGTCGACCCGTGCAAGGTCGTCGACGGCCTCGCCGAGAAGATCGTCCAGCGCCTCGATTCCTGACACCGCCTACACTCATTCCATGCCCACCACCCCGTGTGCCCCCTCATCCTGAGCCGGTGTGGTCCAAACCAATCCCGTTTCGTACTCATAACGGGATTTGGGAGCGCTCTCTTTCCTTTTAAGAGTACGAAACGGGAAAAGACGGCGTTAGGTGGCGAGGGGGGTCCAGGGGGAGAAGGGGTGTGCGGGGGAGGGTTGGTGCGTCGTCATGAGGCGGCCGTCCTCGCCGAGCGCGAACAGGGTGATCTTGTTGTCGCGCAGGGAGACCGCTGGGCTGTCGGCGATTCGGCCGGGTAGTGGGGTCCAAGGGCCGCCGGTGGAGACCGAGACGCCCGCCGCGCGATCGCGGACGAAGATCGACAACTGGCCGCCGGTCCACGCCAGGCCGGGGGCGCCGAGGCCACCGGGGGCGGGTAGCAGGACCGGGGCGCTTCCCGGCCGGATGACCGCCACGGCCGCGGAGTCCGCCACGCGGTAGGCCAGCGCGGTCTGGTCGCCATCGGTCGTGGTCGCCGCCAGCGGCCCGCTCGGAGCCGGAGCGCGGAAGGCACGATCCGGCCGCGGAGCCTCGCCGCCACGTCGGGACCAGCGCAAAACCGTCTGCCGGGTCGGGGCGAACAGGTCCCAGCCCGTGCCGTTCGCCGCGACCGCGATGCCGTCCTGCACGTCGGAGCCGCCGAGATCGGCCCAGCGCGTCGGCCAGGTCCGGCCGTCCGGCGCGGTCAGCATGCTCACCCCGCCGCCGCCGTTGCGCACGAACACCGACAGCTCGCCGTTCACCACGGCCGCGACCGGCGCGCCGCCTTCGAACTCGCGCGCACCGCCCCGGTTGGGGTTGCCGAGGTTCCTCCAACCGGACTCCGACAGCACGAGAACGTCGTTGGTGTCCTGTCGCCGTGCGAAAACCTGTTGTCCCGCAACGGAAATCGTCGGCGCGAGCGGCCCTCCGGGATCAGCGGTCGTCACCGGTCCGGTCCAGGCGGAGTCGGTCTCGCTCCACCGCACGAGCCGACCCGCGAGCACGGCGAACGCGCTCCGCCGCCCCGTCGCGTCGGTGCCCACCCAGTTCACCCCACGCGGCCAGCGGTAGTACGTGCGCCGGGCCCACGCGTCGTAGGGGCCGCCCATGCTGACCTGGTCGTCGTGCGGGACGTACGCGGAGAAGGTGTCCAGCTTCTCCCGCTGCTCCTCGGGCGTGATGTTGATCGGCGCCTCGTCCACGTTGTAGTCGCGGTAGTGCATCGACACGAAGCGCGGACCGGTTCCTGAACGCTGGTGGAGGTCGGCGGCTTCGCGTGCGAACAGCGCGGCCATCACGTGGTCGGGGTGGTCGTGGAAGGGGACCCAGTTCCCCGTGTAGCGGCGGTCGGGCGCGGTGTCCTGCAACCGGAGCACCGTGGGCCGGAAGTGCGCGTAGAGCCCGACCAACGTGTCAATCACCGACTGCCGGTCGTAGAGGCAGTTGACCCCGTCGATGCCGCCCGTGGGTTTGAGAGCGCGCACGTGCACGAAGTTCGCGCGGTCCTGCCACAGGCGCACGAGCGCGCGCGGTCCACCGAGCGCCTTCGTGTCCGCGTTCTCCGGCAGGTTCACGAACACCAACTGAACGCTCGGAAGTGGTTTAAGCGTGTAAAGCTCCACGCGGTGGTCGTGGTCCACCACGAGCGGTTCCGCGCGCCATTCATCGCGAACGCCCGCCATGTGCGCGTAGGCCGCGCGAGTCCCCGCCTGTCGCTTCGCGGCGTAACCGGCCGTATCCGCAACGTTGGCCTCGCCTGCGGTCAAGTACACAGTCGTGACCGGCTGGCCAACTTTTATGGCAGTGCTGACGTCAGGGTTCATGAAGAGGATGTCGTCGTCCTGGTGCGCGACAACCTGCAGGTGACGAACTTCAGGGGTGGAGCTCGGGGCAGTAGCGGGCGGTGGCGCGGTGACCAGCTCCGTACAGGAGAACAAGGCCGCCGCGAGCACGACCGCGAGAACCACCGAGACCCCACTGCGACGCATGGTGGCGACGGTAACCAAGGCCCGCGCAGGGCGAAGCCGCGCCCTATAGCAAGGCAACCTGAAGCTCAGCTGAAGCGTCGTAACCAGCGTGATAGCTTGGCAGAGCGGCTGGTTGGGCCGTTTGGGGGAGTGGCCGTGCGTCTGTCCGTAGTCGTGCCGTGCTTCAACGAGGAGCGCGGACTTCAGCAACTCCACGAGGCGCTCAGCACGGTCCTGGCCGAGGCGGCCGAGGAGTTCGAGGTGCTGCTGGTCGACGACGGCAGCTCGGACGGCACCCTGTGCGAACTGCGACGCATCTGCTCCGAGGACACCCGGTTCCGGTTCATCGCGCTCAGCCGCAACTTCGGCAAGGAAGCCGCGATGCTCGCCGGGCTCTCCCAGGCCACTGGCGACGCCGTCGCGCTGATGGACGCCGACCTCCAGCACCCGCCGGAGCTGCTGGCGAAGATGGTCGAGCTGCTCGGCCACGGCTACGACCAGGTGGTGGCGCGGCGCACGCGCAAGGGCGACAAGCCCGTCCGCACGCTGGCCTCCCGGCTCTACTACCGCGTGATCAACAAGATGGTGGACGTCGAGCTCAAGGACGGCGTCGGCGACTTCCGCGTGCTGTCCCGGCGCGCGGTCAAGGCGCTGCTCTCGCTCGGCGAGTACAACCGCTTCTCCAAGGGCCTGTTCTCGTGGATCGGCTTCGACACCGCGGTCGTGCCCTACGAGAACGTCCAGCGCCAGCACGGCGAGACCAAGTGGACCTTCGGCAAGCTGCTCAACTACGGCATCGACGGTGTGGTGTCGTTCAACAGCAAGCCGTTGCGGATGGCCATCTACCTCGGCCTGCTCACCACCGGCCTGGCGTTCATCTACGCGGTCTACGTCATCCTCGACTCGATCATCGGCGGCGTCGACACCCCGGGTTACACCACCGTCATGGTCGGCGTGATCCTCTTCGGCGGCCTGCAACTGGTGTTCCTCGGCGTGATGGGCGAGTACCTGGGCCGCATCTACTACGAGAGCAAGCGGCGCCCGCACTTCCTGGTCAAGGAGTCCAGCGGGGACACGCCCGTCACCGTCGCGCTCGGCACCGAAGCACTGGAACACGCCGAGTTCCTCCAGCACGTGCACAGCCACCCGGAATCGACGGCGAAGTGAACTTCGGCAAATACGACCGGATCGTCCGGTTCGCGGTCGTCGGCGCGATCAACACCGGCGTCTACTACGGCCTCTACCTGCTGCTCGGCCAGGTGGCGCACTACCAGGTCGCGCACATCACGGCGTTCCTGATCGCGATGGTGGGCTCGTACTTCCTCAGCTGCTACTTCACCTTCAAGGTGCGGCCGACGCTGCGGAAGTTCCTGCTCTTCCCGCTGTCCAACGCCACGAGCTTCATCGTGCAGACCGCGGGCCTCTACCTGCTCGTCGACGTGATCGGCATGCACGAGG
The DNA here is from genome assembly GCF_024213555.1 of Allokutzneria sp. A3M-2-11 16. GTDB lineage: Bacteria > Actinomycetota > Actinomycetes > Mycobacteriales > Pseudonocardiaceae > Allokutzneria. The sequence goes on from NZ_JANAVO010000001.1 coordinate 2,103,809, forward strand.
ACCACGCGCCGCTGATCACCATGGCCGTGTCCATCCCGATCACCTACCTGGTCGCGAAGTTCGTCCTCACCGATCGCCCAGCCGCCGCGAGCGCGCTCGCCGCCGCCCCACAGGAGAACCCGCGGTGACGACCGTGCCCCCTCCGTCCACTGTGCCCAATGTGTCCACTGTGGACGGTAAGAACGAGAAACCCTTGCTGCGCTTCGGAGTTCCGGTCGGTGTCGCGGTGCTCGTCGCCGTGCTCGCGCAGATCCCGGTGCTGGTCAACCGCGTCTTCTACTACTGGGACGACAGCGCCGCGCAGTTCCTGCCCATGTGGTACCGGCTCGGCCAGCGGCTGATGTCCGGGGACTTCCCGCTGCTGCTGGACACCGAGGCGTGGATCGGCGGCAACCTCACCGCCGAGGCCATGTTCGGCGTGTGGAACCCGGTCAACCTGCTCAACTACCTGCTCGTCGCGAGCTTCGACGACCTGGCGAGCGCGGGCGCGGTGGTGAAGGCCGAGTTCCTGGTCATCCTCGCGCTCGGCGTGTACTTCCTCGCCCGCGAGTACGGCGCCTCCCGCTGGGCGGCCTCGGCCGTCGCGGTCGCGCTGCCGTTCTCCGGTTTCACCCTGTACTTCGAGGCCAGCATCTGGATCGCCGGGCTGATGGCCTTCGCGTGGGTGCCGCACTTCTGGTGGGCCGCCCGCAAGCTCGCCCGCGGTCGCGTCGGCACGATCTGGCCGTTCCTGTTCGGCGCGCTGTGCGTGACCGTCGGCAACCCCTACGGCCTGCTCGGCGTCGGCCTCGTGCTGCTCGTGCTGATGATCGAGTTCCGCGCGCGCAAGGTGATCGTGCGGTTGTTCGCGCTGGGCGCCACGGTCGGCGGTGCCGCGCTGCTGGTGTTCCTGCCGCTGCTGGGCAACTCCAAGGTCAGCTGGCGCAACAGCAAGGAGCTGTTCAACAACACGCAGCTCGTGCCATCGCTCCAGGACTACCTCGGTTCGAGCCTGCCGAGCTACGTGCCGGACATCCACTCCTTCTCCACCATCTCGGTGCGGATGACGTTCCCCGCGATGTACCTGGCGTGGTTCGTGGTGCCGCTGCTGGCGTGGCTGGACTGGTCGGTGCTGCGGCAGCGCTGGCGGCAGCTGCTCGGCGTGCTCGTGATCGGCGGCGTGTACCTGGTCGCCACGCTCGGGCCGTCGAACTTCTGGATGTTCCGCTGGCCGCTGCGGCTGGTGGAGTACTTCTACCTCGCGGTGATGGTGCTCTTCGCGGTGCTGCTGTCCGCGGGCCTGCGCCGCGACCACGTGCGGCGGCGTGCCTGGATCACGGCAGGCGCGCTCGCGTTCACCGCCTACCTGTCGTTCTCCTCGTGGCCGAAGATCGCCGCGTGGCACGTGGTCTCGGTGCTGCTGCTCGGCGTGCTGATCGCGCTCTCGGTGATCGCGTTCCGGCGCGGCGGCAGCAGGCCCCTGGTCGCGGTGCTGCACGTCGGCACGGCCGCGGCGCTGCTGCTCCAGATGGTGTGGTTCCCGATCAACCGGGACGTCGCGCCGTACGGGTTCCCGAGCTCGGTCGCGGAGCTGAAGACCTTCGCGTCGCGCTACCCGGGCACGATGGTCCAGGTCGCCGACCGCGATCCGGTGATATACCGGGGGAAGGGCCAGTTCCTGGAGCCCGACACCGCGGTGTGGCGCGACCTCCTGTTCGGCAACGTCTACCGGGTCGCGGGCGTGGACACCACGACCTCGTACTCCGGGATGGGCTTCAAGCCGTTCCACAAAGCCTTGTGCCTCAACGACTACGGCGGCGCCAAGGTGCGCGAGTGCCCCGGCGACACCTTCGCCAACCTGTGGGCGCAGACCCCGGCGGGCGTCCCCCTCGCGGATCTGATCAAGGCCCGCACGATCGTGGTGCAGCGCGCGTTGATCGACTCCCCGCACGTGCCACCGGGATGGACGGTCGCGGAGCGGACCAACTTCGTGACGGTGCTCCGCCGCGAGCGCGACATGCCGGACTGGGGCGCTGCCCGGCTCAGCCGCACGACACCGGGCATGAAGGTCCTTGAGGACACGATGCCCGCCCAGCACAAGGAGTCGGTGACCTTCGAGCGCGGGACCGCGCAGGGGCCGCTGTCGCTGACGTTCGCGCGGCTGAACTGGCCGGGCTACAAGGCGACGGTGGATGGCAAGCCGGTCGAGGTGCGCAACGGCCCGGGCGGCCTGGTCACCGTCGACCTACCCGCCGACGTCTCCGCCGGACGCCTGAGCCTCACCTGGACCCCTCCGGGCCTCTGGATCGGCGTCGGCGGCGCCGCGGTGGGCCTCCTGGCCGCCCTGGCCCTCACGATCGTCCAACGCCGCCGCCGCTGACCCAGCCGGGGTTGACCCGTCTTCAAGTACAACGCACCCCACCTAGAACCGTCGTTAACCGCCACTAACCCCGGGGTTAGTGGCGGTTAACGACCGCTGGGGCGGGGGTGGGGGGTACTTGAAGACCGGGGAACCCGGCGCTGAGAGGTAGGTCTCGGGGCGATCTGGGACACGCGCGACGGTCACGTTGCGTGCTTGGTCAAATACGGTTGCGCGGATCGTCCTATCACCCGACGGTTGGATGTCGGCACGGTTACCGCCCGGCGCGCTTTCGCGGGTCTCGGCTGCTCAGGAGGCAGGGACGCGATCGACTGCTGCGCGCGTGCGTTGGGCCGAACGGGTCAGTTTCGCCGGTACCGGGAGCGCTGACATCGGCCTCGGCCGCAACGGTCGAGCGCGGTGAGTGATAACACCTGATCAAGCCCTTGACAGGGCCGGTTCGGAACCTCGCCCGGACGTCGGTACCCTGGCCAACCGTGAGCTTCGCAGGCTATGACCTGATTGTCGTCGGTTCCGGACTCTTCGGCCTTACGGTTGCCGAGCGCGTCGCCAGCCAGCTGGACAAGCGTGTGCTGATCATCGACCGCCGCGACCACATCGGAGGCAACGCGTACTCCGAGGCCGAGCCAGAGACCGGTATCGAGGTGCACCGCTACGGCGCCCACCTCTTCCACACGTCGAACAAACGCGTCTGGGACTACGTGAACCAGTTCACTGAGTTCACCGGCTACCAGCACCGCGTGTTCGCCATGCACAAGGGGCAGGCGTACCAGTTCCCCATGGGCCTGGGTCTGATCTCCCAGTTCGTCGGCAAGTACATGTCGCCGGAGGACGCGAAGAAGTGGGTGGCCGAGCAGGCCGCCGAGATCGACTCCAAGGACGCGACGAACCTGGAGGAGAAGGCGATCTCGCTCATCGGGCGCCCCCTCTACGAGGCGTTCGTGCGGGACTACACCGCGAAGCAGTGGCAGACCGACCCCAAGGAACTGCCCGCCGCCGTCATCAGCCGCCTGCCGGTCCGCTACACCTTCAACAACCGGTACTTCAACGACACCTACGAGGGTCTGCCGGTCAACGGCTACACCGCGTGGCTGGAGAAGATGGCCGACCACCCGAACATCGAGGTTCGGCTGAGCACGGACTTCTTCGACATCAGGAACGAGATCCCCGAGGGCACGCCGATCGTCTACACCGGCGCGCTCGACCGGTACTTCGACTACGCCGAGGGCTGGCTGGGCTGGCGCACCGTGGACCTGGAGCCCGAGGTCCTGCCGATCGGTGACTTCCAGGGCACCGCCGTCATGAACTACAACGACGCGGACGCCCCGTACACCCGCATCCACGAGTTCCGGCACTTCCACCCGGAGCGGGACTACCCGACGGACAAGACGGTGATCGTCCGCGAGTACTCCCGGGCCGCGGAGAAGGAAGACGAGCCGTACTACCCGATCAACACCTCCGAGGACCGCGCCAAGCTGGAGCGCTACCGCGAGCTGGCCAAGGCCGAGGCCAAGAACAACAAGGTCCTCTTCGGCGGTCGCCTGGGCACCTACAAGTACCTCGACATGCACATGGCGATCGGATCCGCGATGAGCATGTTCGACAACAAGATCGCGCCGTACTTCACCGAGGGTCGCGCGTTCGACGGTTCGCTGGAGGATTGAAGAGAAGTGGCCGAGCAGCAGAGCACCGCGACCGCGCAGGGGCGTGACGACGCGCCGGACGCCAAGCTGAGCGATGTCAGCTCGGTCCGCGTTGGTGGCCGGAACAGCGACATCCCGGCCAACCGCGTCCTCCAGCGGGTGATCTTCCCGCGCGACGAGGACCCGTTGGACGTCCGCCCGCTCTACGTGGACGAGCCGGCGAACGCCTCGAACCGGGTGCACTTCACCTCGCGCCGCTCGGTGACGGTCCCGGCCTCGACGAAGACCTCCTTCGCCGCGTACTTCAACGCGTTCCCCGCCAGCTACTGGAAGCGGTGGACGTGGGTCAGCGACGTCGTGCTGCGGCTGACGGTCCGCGGCTCGGGCCGGGTGGACGTCTACCGCTCCAAGCCCAGCGGCGACATCGTGCACCTGCAGGGCAAGGCCGTCCGCGGCGCGAAGAACTGGACGGTGCTGGAGTTCCACACCTCGCTCCAGCCCTTCGAGGACGGCGGCTGGATCTGGTTCGACGTCTTCACCGAGGACGCGCAGCTGGAGATCAAGGACGCGGTCTGGGCGACGGACAAGGAGCTGCCGGAGCAGAAGGTCGCCGTCGGCATCTGCACCATCCGCCCGGCGGACGCGGTCATCGCCCTGCACGCGCTCGGTGAGGACCCGGCCGTGCTGGACGTGGTCGGCAAGGTGTTCGTGGTCGACCAGGGCGCCAAGAAGGTCCGCGACGAGCCGGGCTACCCCGAGGCCGTCCGCAGGCTCGGCGACAAGCTCGAGGTCATCGAGCAGGCCAACCTCGGCGGCTCCGGCGGGTTCACCCGCGCGCTCTACGAGGGCGTGGAGAACACCGACTGCGAGCAGATCCTGCTGCTGGACGACGACATCCGGCTGGAGCCGGACAGCGTGCTGCGCGCCAACGCCTTCGCGCGGGCCGCGTCCAGCCCGGTGGTCGTCGGCGGGCACATGCTCAACCTCCAGGCCAGGGCGCGGCTGCACAGCTTCGCCGAGGTGGTCGACCTCAAGTCGGCCATGTGGCGCAAGGCGCCGGGCGCGGTCACCGACCACGACTTCGGCGAGGAGCCGCTGCGGGAGACCGAGGAACTGCACCTGCGGATCCACGGCACCTACAACGGCTGGTGGATGTGCCTGTTCCCGCGCCAGGTGATCGACGAGATCGGCCTGCCGCTCCCGCTGTTCATCAAGTGGGACGACACCGAGTACGCGCTGCGCGCCGGGGCCCACGGGTTCCCGACCGTGTCGCTGCCCGGTGCCGCGGTCTGGCACATGCCGTGGACGGACAAGGACGACGCCACCGACTGGACGGCGTACTTCCACGTGCGGAACCGGCTGATCATGGCCGCGCTGCACAGCCCGTACGACGTGCGCGGCCCGCTGCTCAAGCAGGGGCTGAAGCTCTCGCTGCGGCACCTGTTCTCGATGGAGTACTCCACGGTCGCCCTGCACCAGAAGGCGATCGAGGACTTCCTGGACGGTCCCGGGAAGCTGTTCGAGACCCTCGGCACCAAGCGCCGGGAGATCCTCGACATCCGCAACCAGTACACCGACGCGCACATCCTGCCCTCGGCCAGGGAGTTCCCGCCGCCGACGTTCGACCCGGTGAAGGCTGAGCGCCTGCTCAAGCCGCCGGTGAACCCGGTGGTCATCGCGGCCCGCGCCGCGCTCTCCCTGGCGCACCACCTGAAGGAGCCCGACCGCGAGGCCATCGACCGCCCGCAGATCAACGTTTCGGCGCAGGCCGGACGCTGGTTCCTGCTCGGCGCGCTGGACAGCGCGACGGTCTCCAACGCCGACGGCAGCGGGGTCGCGTTCCGCCGCCGCGACCCGAAGCTGTTCAAGCAGCTGATGGCGCGCGCGCTGAACAACCACAAGCGGCTGGCCAAGGAATGGCCGCGGGTGCAGCGGGAGTACCGCCAGGCGCTGCCGCAGCTGTCCAGCCGGGACGCGTGGAAGCAGCTGTTCGGCTCCTGACGCAACACCGGCCCGGGACCGCGCGTCATAACAGCGCGCGGCCCCGGGTCGATGCGTCTCACACACGTGAAAGCTGGAGAAACATGTCTACGCAGGAAACCGCCGCGCTCTCCGAGGTGCAGCGCCGGATCGCCAAGCCCCCGGTGGTGAAGGCGGCGCGGGCGATGTCGTTCTTCGGCGAGCACGCCGCGGGCTGGCTGGCCATCGGCGCGCTCGGCGCGGTGGTCGACCGCAAGCGCCGCAAGCAGTGGCTGGTCGGCGCGGCCGGGGTGGCCGCGGCGCACGGCGCGTCGATCGCGGTCAAGCGCGTGGTGCGGCGGCCCCGCCCGGACAGCCCGGACGTGGAGATCCTGGTCGGGACGCCGAGCAAGCTCAGCTTCCCGTCCTCGCACGCCACCTCGACCGCGGCGGCCGCGGTGATCTACGGCGGGCTCACCGGCAAGCGGCTCACCCCGCTGCTGGTGCCGCCGATGCTGGTCAGCCGCCTCGTGCTGGGTGTGCACTACCCGACCGACGTGCTGGCCGGGTCCGTACTGGGCGCCACGATCGGCGCCGGCGTCAGCCGCTGGCTGCGCAAATCCGAACGTTCGGAGTGACCCTCATGACCACGTCCGCCCCCGAGGCCACCACCGTGGACCCAGGCGAGAACAAGCCCAGCCTGGTGCGCACCGCCAAGGGCCTGATCAAGGCCGCCCGGCCGCGCCAGTGGATCAAGAACGTCCTGGTGCTCGCCGCGCCGTTCGCCGCGGGCCAGGTCGCCAACGTCAACGTGCTGGTCGACGCGCTGATCGCCTTCGTGGCGTTCTCGCTCGCGGCGTCGGCGATCTACCTGGTCAACGACAGCAAGGACGTCGAGGCCGACCGCGCGCACCCGACCAAGCGGAACCGGCCGATCGCCGCGGGCATCGTCCCGGTGCCGCTGGCGTTCAGCGCCGCCGTGGTGCTGCTGTTCGGCGCGCTGGGCGTGTCCACGCTGGCGAGCTGGGACCTGGTCATCGTCATCGGGGTCTACGAGGTCGTGCAGCTGGCCTACTGCTTCGGCCTGAAGCACCAGCCGGTGATCGACATGTGCATCGTGGCCTCGGGCTTCCTGATGCGCGCCATCGCCGGTGGTGCCGCGACGGGTGTCCCGCTCTCCCAGTGGTTCCTGCTGGTCACCGCGTTCGGTTCGCTGTTCATGGTGGCGGGCAAGCGCTACGCCGAGATCCGGCTGGCGGAGCGCACCGGCGCCAAGATCCGCAAGTCGCTGGAGAGCTACACCGCCAGCTACCTGCGCTTCGTCTGGGCCATCGCCGCGGCCATGGTGATCATGACCTACGGCCTGTGGGCGTTCGAGCTCAACGAGACCGTCAAGTCGACCTGGTCCGTGGTCTCCATGGTGCCGTTCGTGGTCGCGATCCTGCGCTACGCGGTGGACGTGGACAGCGGCAACGGCGGTGAGCCCGAGGAGATTGTGCTCAAGGACCGCTGGCTCCAGGTCCTCGGCCTCGCCTGGGTCGCCTTCCTGGGCATCGCCTACTACCTCTAGACCCGCACGCGCCGAACCGCCGCTCCCGGTCTCCGGGGCGGCGGTTCCGCCGTCTCCGGGGCTACTCTTCCAGCGCGGCGAGCCCGTCCAGGTCCACCAGCGCGGTCGCGGCGCGCTCGATGATGCCGCGGCTGACCTCGTCGGGCTGGTACTTCGGCTGGATCGCGCTGTGGCCGATGGTCGCCAGCCAGACGAAGTACGGGAAGAACGCCTGCTGGCGGTAGGCCAGCCAGGCCGCGTCGGGGTCCGGGGCCGCGGCTCCGGCGGCGCTGAGGCGGTCCAGGTAGAACTCCAGCAGCTCCCGGCCCCACGCCCGGCGGTCCTCGATGTCCAGCCCCGAGTTGACGGTGTAGGCGAAGTCGTAGGCCCAGCTGCCGCGCATCACGATCTGCCAGTCGGTGAAGCCCATCCGGCCTTCCGCCGTGCGGTAGGTGTTGCCGATGTGCGAGTCGCCGTGCAGCAGGGTCAGCGGGCCCTCGCTGGCGATCTCCAGTGATCGTTCGAGACCGCGATAGAGCTTGTCCTGCAAGGAGATCAGCGAGTCGGGGATGACGGAGCGGGCCCGCTGCGCCCCGACCTCGGCGCGCTTGGCGAAGCCGATGAGCTTGTCCAGGTTGTGGAAGTGCCCGCTCGGCGGCTTCAGCCAGGCGTGGCCGCTCAGCTCGTCGGAGTCCCAGTACCGCGCGTGCCAGTGCGCCATGGTGGCGAGCAGTTCCTCGATCTCCGCGCGGGAGATCGGTGTCTTGGGCGTGCAGAAGGTCGCGCCCTTGGTGGCGGTGATGTCCTCCATCAGCGAGATGGAGCGCCCCGACGCCAGATCGGCCGCGCCGTGGAACCCGCGGGCGGCCTCGATGCCCAGCTGCGGCCTGAGGTGCTTGAAGAAGTTTGGTTCGCCGTCCAGCACGTGGGCGAGGCTCAGCGTGAGGCGCTGTTTGAACCCCCGGGTGGTCTTCACGAAGAACACTTCGGGCAGGTCCGTAGCCCGGCCGATCTCGTTGTAGGTCACGGTGATCCGCCAGCGGGTCGATGTCCCGCTGCTCACGTCCTCGGTGCGGAACGCTGTGACGCTCGCACCGGGGTGCTCGGCGCAGAGCACCGTGGTCAGCCATTCCGTGGTGATCTCCTTGCCGGAGACGGGGATGTCCGCCACGCCGGTCGCGCGCGCGGTGGTGACCCGCTCGCGAAGGACGTGGCCGCCGACGCGCGCGATGGTCTTCGCGATCTCAAGCCCTGGATGCATCCCCGCACGGTACGACCAAATGATCTTCTTGGGATAGGTGCGAACCGGGGAAAAGACGGCGGCGACGGCGCCCTGCACACCGTCGCCGCCATCTGTCCACAAGGGACATTCAGAGGGTCTTCGTCAGCGGGAGTCGGTCACCTTCCCGGTCGCCCGTTCCCAGAAGATCTTTCCGTTCTGGAACAGGCTGCGCCGCCCACCGGGCACCTCCTGCTCCCCGGAGGTCGGGTAGCCGAGGTAGGACCGTTCCCAGCCCAGCGCGACCCAGCGCGCCTTGATCGCACCGTGGACCTCGTGCGCGCCGGTGGAACCGGTCCAGAAGATCGAACCGCCCTTGCTGAAGTGGTTGTAGCGGCCCTTCCCGTCCGGCGTGCCCAGCTCGTCCGTCGTCGGGTAGCCGAGAGGTCCGGCCTCCCATCCGGTGCGCTGCCAGGTCCGCCGGATGTCGCCGTAGATCGCCTGCGCGCCGGTGGACGGGGTCCAGTACACCGAGCCGTTCTTGCTGAAGTGGTTGAACCGCCCGACCCCGTCCGGCGTTCCGGTCTCACTGGTGATCGGGTAGCCGAGAGGTCCGGCCTCCCAACCCGTGCGGGCCCACGCGCCCCGGATGTCGCCCCAGATCGCCACGGCGCCGATCTGCGGGGTCCAGTAGACGGAGGCGTAGCCGCTGTACGGGGTGCCCGCGAAGTGGTTGAAGCGGCCGGTTCCGTCCGGCGTCGGCAGCTCGTCCGTGGTCGGTGCGCCGAGCCTGGAGTGCCCGCCGTTGTTGACGTAGGTGCCCAGGATCGCGCCGTGGACGGCCTTCACCCCGGTCGCGGGCGTCCAGTAGAGGCGTCCGCGTTCGTATTCGCGGTAGCGCAGACCGCCCTCGGAGACCTCCGGTGCGAGCGGCGCCCCGAACTGCGCGCGCAGCGCTTCGTCACCGTCGTAGCGCTTGTCGATCGGCGTCACGTAGTCCGCGGTCACGGTGACGTCGGACTGCCCCATGATCACGTTGCGGGTGCGCGCGGTGGAGCCGTCGGTCCATTTCGCGAATGTCGCCACGCCGTCCGAAGCCTGCACTGCGGCCTCGATGCCGACCTCCGAGCCCACGGTCATCAGCGCCGTGGTGGTCGCGCCGTTGGAGCCGATGCGCACGCCCGCGGGGATGTTGCTGGCCACGGTGAGCCGCTGCTGCCACGGCATCGCCGAGTAGGACTCCGTGGTGGTCACGCCGTAGCGGTCGGTCGCCTTCACGCTGATGTCCACCCGCGACTCGGGGTGGTCGGTGAACGGCATGCCGAAGCTCGGGCCGGTGCCGCCCACGTCCGGGTGCGAGTGGCACGCGGCGTTGGTCGGGCAGTGCACGAGGTCGCTGCTCCAGGTCACGGCGAGCGCGCCGTCCTCGACGTCGGTGGCGGTCGCGTTCAGCTGGACCTGCTCGTTGACCGCGAAGACCTTGTTCGCCTGCGGCTTGGTCAGCGTGATCTTCGGCGCGTTGTTCGAGGGCGCCACGGTCAGCTGCGCCGTGCCGGACTTGCCGAGCGCATCCGTCACGGTGAGCTTCGCGGTCAGCACGTTCTGGCTGGTCGTGTACTTGTGCGTGGCTTCGACGCCCTCGCCCGTGCTGCCGTCGCCGAAGTCCCACTTGTAGGTCAACGCGTCGCCGTCGAAGTCGTAGGACTTGCTCGCGTTGAAGGTGACCGTGCGGGTGGACGCGGCGGTCGTGGAGGTGGCCTTCGCGATCGGCGCGTGGTTGGCCGAGGAGTAGCTGAGCCTGCGCAGCTGGCCGGAGTAGATGTCGGCCATCACGATGTCGCCGTTGCTCGCCGCGCCGAACTTCACCGGCCCGCCGATCTGCGTGCCGAAGGGCGGCTTCTGCGAGCCGGGCACCATCGTGCCGTCGGCGTTGTAGCGCAGCGTCCAGATCTTCTTCTGCGCGTAGTCGCCGTAGAAGTAGGCGCCGCGGTACTCCTCGGGATAAGCCGTGCCGGAGTACACGATGCCGCCGGTGATCGCGTTGCCCTCGTTGCGCAGGTAGGTCAGTAGCGGCGAGGTGTTGACCACGGTGGTGCACAAGGGAATCAGGCTGTAGGCGGGCGTGGGGATGTCGCCCTCCCAGCACGGCCACTTGTAGTTCTGGCCCGGCTGCACGAGGTTGATCTCCTCGCGCCGCTCCCACCCGACGTCGGCGAGCAGCGGGGCGCCCGAGGACGGGTCCAGGGAGATCCGGAACGGGCTGCGGAACCCGCTCGCGTAGACCTTGCTCCGCCACGACCGCGGGTTGTCGGCCTGGTAGAAGGGATTGCTCGGCGCTCCGCTGCCGTCCGGGTTGAGCCGGAAGAGCTTGCCGTAGGGCTCGTCGACCTCCAGCGACTTCAACGCGAACTTGTCCACGTTGTCCGGGGTCGCGCCCTCGGAGTAGCGCACGCCCGCGCTGTCGCCGACCGAGACCCAGATCGAGTCGTCCGGGCCGACCGCGAGGCCGGTGATGCCGTGGATGTCGGTGTTGCCCACGATCTGCAGCAGCGGCACCTCGTCGGCGAGCCCGGACGGCTGCTGCTGCGCGTTGAGCGCCAGCGTCCACCGGCTCATCCGCAGTTCCTTGCCGACACCGACGTTGACGGCGCGCGTCAGGTAGAGCTGCCGGGTGGTGGCGAAGTCGTTGGCCAGCGCGAGCCCGGTCAGGCCGAGGTCGCCGTTGGACCGGGTCGGCAGGGTGGCGATGGTGCGCGGTTCCCCGGCGGCCGGGACCCACGCCACGGTGCCCTTCTTCCCGGTGGTCAGCACGCTGCCGTCGGGGAGGTGGGCGAAGTCGGTCAGCTCGAAGGGCTCCTGGCCGCTGCGCTGGTCGGTGAAGACGAAACCGGCGGGCAGGATCGGGACCTCGTCGGCACCGGCGACGCCGGGCACGACCGCGCTGGCGGCGACCACGGCTGCCGTGGCGGCGGAGAACAGGCGAAGGCGCACGATCCCTCATTCGTAGGACAAGCCAATGGTGTTACCGACCGTAACCAAGTTGACACTCGGTAACAAAGCCCAGCTCACGCGGCTGGACGGCAACTAACGGAGGGATCGCTGGTTCGAGGGGGAGTTGACGGAGCGGAGGCGGGGGAGCCGGTCACAATAACGATGATATTGCTCAGGTCCAGACCTCCCGACCAGCGAAAAAGCGCACCCGGTCCAGCCGGGTGCGCCTTCTGCGATCTTGGGAGGCCGCCGAACGGCCCAGGATCAGATGGGCAGCTTGCGGAAGATCGCCCTGGGGATGTGCCGCAGCACCGACATCACGAACCGCCACGCGCCCGGCGCCCACACCAGGTCCTGGCGCCGCCGCACCGCGGTGACGGCGATCTCGGCGACCTGCTCCGGCTGGGCGGCCAGCGGGGCGGCCTTCATGCCCTTGGTCATCTTGGTGTGCACGAAACCGGGGCGGACCACGGTCACCTGGACGCCGTGCGGCTTCAGCGCCTCGCCGAGGCCCAGGTAGAAGCCGTCGATGCCCGCCTTGGTGGAGCCGTAGACGAAGTTCGACCTGCGCACCCGCTCCCCGGCCACCGAGGACAGCGCGACCACGGCGCCGTGCCCCTGCTGGCGCAGGCGGTTGGCCAACGCGACGCCGACGGTCACCGGCGCGACGAAGTTGACCTCGGCCAGCTCGCGCGCGTGCTCGACGTCCTGCCACGCGCGCTCGGCCTCACCGAGCACGCCGAAGGCCACCACGGTCACGTCGATGTCGCCGTCGGAGAACGCCTTGCCGACGACCTCCTCGTGGGTTTCCGGCCTGCGGGCGTCGAAGGCCAGCGTGCTGACCGTGCAACCCTTGGCGCGCAAGCGTTCCGCGGCCTCGTCCAGCCGCTCGGACGGGCGTGCGGCGAGCACGACGCGCAGCGGACGCTGGCCGGCGAAGCGGTCCACGATCGCCAGACCGATCTCGGAGGTGCCCCCGAGCAGCAGCAGGGACTGGGGATTGCCAACGGCGTCGATCACAGCATCAGCCTTCTGGAGAGGTCGGAGTTGAACACACCACGCGGGTCGACCGCGTCCCGGACCTTCTGCCACTCGGCGAGGCGCGGGTACATCGAGCGGAACGCGTCCGCGGTCAGCCTGGAGTCCTTGGCCAGGTACAGCCTGCCGCCCGCCTCCAGCACCAGCTGGTCGAGCTTGTCCAGCAGCGGCCCCAGGTCGTCGGTGATCGGGATGTCCACCGCGAGGGTCCAGCCCGGCATCGGGAAGGACAGCGGACCGCCGTTGGCCGCGCCGAAACGCTTGAGCACGTTGAGGAACGACACCGCGCCGCCGGAGGAGATGATCTCCATGGACTTGCGCACCGTGTCCTCGGCGCCGTAGGGCACCGCGTACTGGTACTGGAGGAACCCGCGCGGCCCGTAGACCCGGTTCCACTCGCCGACGATGTCCAGCGGGTGGAAGAACTGGGTGATGTTCTGCACCTCGCCGCGCCGCTCCTTGGGCGCCTTGCGGTACCAGACCTCGTTGAAGGCGCTCACGGTCAGCTTGTTCAGCAGGCCGCTCGGGAACACCGGCGGCACGGTCGCCAGCTGCGGCGCGTTGAACTTCAGCGGGTCGTTGCGCAGCTTGGCTGGCAGGTCGTCGAGCTTGGCCGACCAGCCGCGGGTGAGCACCGCGCGGCCCATCTTCGCGCCGGTGGACGCGGCGTCGAACCAGGCGACCGAGTAGGTGTACTGGTCGTCGTTGTCCATCAGCCTGGACATCAGGTCGTCCAGGTCCCTGGTGCGCTCGGTGTCGACGAGGAAGTACGCCGACTCCACCGACTTCAGCTGCACCGTGGCCCGCAGCACCACGCCGGTCAGGCCCATGCCGCCCGCGGTCGCCCAGAACAGCTCCGAACCGGGGCCGTCCGGGGTCACCGTCCGGATCTCGCCGTCCGCGGTCAGCAGCTCGATCGCCAGCACATGGTTGCAGAAACTGCCCTCCACGTGGTGGTTCTTGCCGTGGATGTCCGCGGCGATGGCCCCGCCGATGGTGACCTGGCGGGTGCCCGGCAGCACCGGGATCCACAGGCCGTGCGGCAGCATCTGCCGCATCAGCTTGTCCAGGCTCACCCCGGCGTCCACGGTGACGATGCCCGTCTCCGTGTCCACGTGGTGGATCTGGTCGAACGCGGTCATGTCCAGGACCAGGCCACCGGCGTTCTGCGAGGCGTCGCCGTAGCTGCGGCCGAGTCCGCGGGGGATCACACCCCGGCCGTCGGCCGCGCGCACGACATCGGCCAGCTCGGCACGATCGGCGCGCTCCAGAATCCTCGCGGTGGTCGGGGCGGTGCGGCCCCATCCGGTCAGTCTGCCGAGTTTCTCAGGCATAGGTGCAAATCTCCGTGGATGCGCTACTCGTTGAGCCAGCCGTCGCGGGCGCCCACGTAGTCGAACTGGGCCAGCCTCGGCCAGGAGACCAGGCCCCATTCGACGCGTTCGGTGCGCGAAACCGTGTAGCGGCCCGGTGGATGACGGTACACGACCCGCTCCAGGTGCCCCCATGGCGCACGTGGCGTCGTCGTCGGCACCACGCGCACGGGAACCCGCTCGATTGTGGCGACCCTGCTGATGAACGCCTGCGTCCCGCCGACCCGCTCGTTCAGCGTCACCGTCCTGGTCCCGCCGAGCTGGTCGGAGGCGACCAGGCGGTACTCGGCCGGAGTGGTCATGCCGTCCTTCACCGGCAGCACCGGAACGCACGGGTAGGCGAGCCCGATCGGCCAGTCCACGAACGTCGGCTGGTCGCGGAGCAGTTCGCGCAGCCGGATCTCACCGGAGTTGCCGCGCACCGCGGGCCGGTCCGGTCCGCGCAGCACCGGGGTCAGTTTGTCCAGCGGTACGAGCAGATCGTCGGCGAGCCCGCAGGAACCGCCGGTGATGCTCTTCAGGTTGCCCTTCGCGGGTGACCACTGCGGGCTCTGGTTGAACGGCGCGATCACGAAGACCGTCAGCATCAACACCACCAGCGAGGTCTGCACGACCGTGAACAACCGCGCGGTGCCCAGCGCGGACCACCTCCGCCCGCCGCCGCCCATCGCCCGCCGCGCGAGCCACCAGCACAGGCCGATGACCGCCAGCCACAGCACCATGTTGCTGAACTTCAGCGGACCGATGTGCGGGATCTGTCCTTCGAGGATCTGCTTGCCGCTCAAGGCGTTCGGGTCCTTGGCCACCGCGGCGGGGTCGACCATCGCGGTGTGGTCGCCGAAGGGCTGGCCCCAGTCCGAGAAGGCGTGCCAGGAGTTCGTCCCGCTGAAGATCACCACCGTGGCGAAGGCCGCGACCCCGCCCGCGAGCAGGCCGGGCGCCGTGCGCCGCACCCGCGCCGGGATCGGGCTGGCGAAAGCGGTCAGCGCCAGCAACAGGATCGCGGGCACCGCCATGCCGCCGAAGTGGTGCACCCACTTGGTCGGCGAGATGGCCAGCGCCGCCAGGCCGATCCCGGACATGGCCGCGCTGCCCACGACCAGCCGGTCCAGCGGCCCGTTGCGGTCCCGCCGCGTCGCCAGGCGGATCACCACGAACACCAGCGCCACCACGGTCAGCAGCACTGCGCCGCGCTTGGCCCAGTTGCCAAGGGTTCCCGGGTGCAGCAACGCGTTGTAGCGCTCGATCTCCTGGTACCACGGCGTGACGAACCAGTACCAGGAGTGGATCCGGGTCGTCTCGACCAGATCGCTGAGCGTCATGTCCCAGAAGATCGCGGGGAACGCGGCGGTTCCGGACACCAGCAGCATGCCGAGGTAGGCGAGGCGCTCCTTGCCGACCCAACTCCTGGTGTAGCGCACCAGGTACGGCGCGTGAAGCAGCAGCGGTCCCCACGCGACGATGCCGGTCGCGGTGGTCAGCGTGGTCAGCGAGGCGATCGCGACCACGACCGCGTACAACCCGGGCCACTCGCGGCGGCGGGCGTACTCCGAGAGCGCGAGGTTCACCGCGACACCAAGGCACACAACGGGTTCCGGCCGCAGCGTGAGCTCGAACGGCATCCACCACACGAGGAACGCCAGCGCCAGCAGGTACGGCAGCATCCGATATGGACCGCGCGCCGCGCGCCTGCCGCCCAGCGTCGCGTGCAGGTAGCGCCGCAGCACGAACCACACCGCGATCCCGATGACCGTCGGGAACATCCGCATCCACAGGGTGGACTTGCTGATCAGCCCCCACGCACCGAGCAGGTACTGGCTGAACATGAACGGCGCTTCCGGCGCGTTGAACGAGTGGTAGTAGTTGCCGACGTACCCCGCGTTCGGCAGGTTCAGCGCGTGCCGCAGGTACCACCCGTCGTCGTCGTTGAACGGCCCGATGACCGCCCACAGCACCAGGATCGCGGGCACGGCGATGTCGACGAGACCGAGCTTGAACCGCGGCTCGTCCGGTTCCCGCCGTGCGCGCTCGGAGTAGCGGTAACGGCTCACGCACAGCCACAGGCAGCCGAGCAGGCACAGCGCGTACAGCGCGAGCAGCACCCATTTCAGCGTCGCGGGCGAGGACTGGAAGCGCGCGTCGGTGTTCAGCTTCGCGGAGAGCCCGTTCGCCTCGGGGAGGTTCTCCGCGGCCGTCTCCAACATGGCGACCTGGGGCGGCAACAGCCCTTGGCGGTCGGCGACCACCTTGCCGTCGCGCAGCACCGACACGCCCTTCGGCGTCGCGATCACGCGGTAGTTCTTCGTTCCCGCGGGGCGGCGCTCCGTCAGCAGCACCTGCTCCGAGGCGGAGATCCGCACCTCACCGGCGCGTGTCTGCACCCGCAGGCCACGGCTCACCGGCTGGTTCTCGTCCTCCGGCAACGTGGTGAGCACGTCGGCCCATTTGCCGCCCGCCGTGAACCGACTGCGGTCCAGCGCGTCCATGGTTCTGCCGGGCAGTTCCGCCGTCATCTCCAACGGCCGGTACGGCACGAGCGGCACCACGGTCGATCGCGGCTGCGCGCCCGCTTCCGGCCAGCTCAGGATCGGCTGCTGCACGCGGACAGGCGCGAAGGGGAGGAGGATTGCCAGCACTGCGGTGATCACAGCTGCGCCGACCAACACCCACGCGGTGACTGCGTGTTGGCCCGTAAGGCGTCGTGGCATGCGAAAACGCCCATTCGTTCAGGCGGTCAGGTCACGCGGTAGCGTACTTCCGGGGCGTCCGCCGCTCGGGCGCACCCTGCCAGGGCAGTTCGGTGTAACGAGTAAGGCGGACGTTGTGACCACCTCCGAAACGGCGGAGCAGACCTCGGGAGAGGCACCCAAGCTCGGCCTCGCCGCCCAGCTCACCCGGTTCGTGCTGGTCGGCGGCTTCTCCGCGCTGGTGGACTACGGCAGCTACCAGTTGATCCTGGCGCTCGGCGTGTGGGTCCACCTGGCCAAGGCGCTCGGCTTCGTGTTCGGCACGACCACCGCGTACTTCCTGAACAAGCGCTTCACGTTCCAGGCCGCGCCGAGCGGAGCGGGTCGCCTGGGCGGCTTCATCCTGCTCTACGGAGTGACGTTCTTCGTCAACATAGGCGTGAACGCCCTGTTCCTGGCCCTGCTCCCGGCCTCGATCTTCAAGATCACCATCGCGTGGGTGATCGCCCAGGCCGTCGCGACCGCGATCAACTTCGTGATGCTCCGCCTCATCGTCTTCAAGCCCAGCTAGGGATCTCCCGTTTCGTGGAGGTGCGGGCGTCAGCGGAGGCCGAGGGTGTCGTAGCGGTCGTCGTCGACGTCGGTGGGCAGCCGTGACGGGTCGATGGCCTGCTTGATGTAGCCGGAGGGCACCCCGGCGTAGTCGAGCCGCGCGATCGTGGGCGGGGCCTGGAGGCCGTGCTCCACGCGCTGGGTCATGGTCACGGTGTAGCGGCCGGGCTCGTGCAGGTACTTCACCCGCTCCAGGCCGCCCCACGGAGATTCCACTCCATTGGGTGCATCTGCGGGCACCTTGACCATCTCCGCCACCCGTCCGAGGAAGCCGTGGGTGCCGCCGATGCCCTCGTAGACCGAGACCAGCCCGCCCATCGTGAACTTCTCCGCGGCGAGCACCCGGAACTCCGGCGGCGTCACCATGCCGTCCTTGACCGGCGGGACCGGGACGCACGGGTAGCCGATGCCGATGCTCCAGTCCACGTACGTCACGCGCCCGGCGAGGTGCTCGGTGAGCGTGCGGCCGTCGTGCACGCGCACGCTGTCGGCGATCCCGCAGCCGTTGCGCAGCGTGCCGCTGGCCAGCGACCAGCCGGGCAGCTGGCGCAGCGGCGCGATCACGAACAGCACCAGCAGCAGGCCGACCACGAGCGCCTGGGTGCCGAGCAGCACCCGCGCCGAGCCGGTGTCGGCCCAACGTCTGCGCCGCCGCAGCAGGTACCAGCTGAGCCCGATCGCGCCCGCCCAGACCAGCACGTTGTTGACCTTGACCGGGCCGATGGCCAGCATCAGCGACTCGACCATGTCCTTCTCGTCCGGGTCGAGCGTTCGCATCGGGTCGATATCGCCCGCCAGCGAGAACGGCTGGCCCCAGTTGCCGAAGCTGTGCCACATGTTCGGACCGCTGAAGATCACCACGCCGGTGAAGGCGATGAACAGCCCGGCCGCCACCGCGGGCGCGGTCCTGCGCACACGTGCGGGCAGCGGCCCGGCGAAGGTGATCAGTGCCAGCAGCACGATCGCGGGCGCGGCGATGCCGACGAAGTGGTGGGTCCACTTGGTCGGGATGATCGCCAGCGCCACCATGCCGAAGCCGAGCACCCCGGCCAGCCGCACCATCACCGCGTCGACCTGCCACCGTCTGCGCCGCGCCCGCACCGCGACGAACACCAGGCAGACGATCATCAGCAGCACCGGGGCGCGCTTGGCCCAGTTGCCGGAGCCGGTGGGCACGAGCAGCGTGGCGTAGCGGCCCCACTCCTCGGTCCAGCCCATGGTGATCCAGTAGTAGTAATGGATCTTGGTGGCTTCGAGCAGGTCGGCCAGCTTGCCGTCGGCGAAGAGCACCGTGAACGCCACCGTTCCGGAGCTGAGCACGGCCGCGATCAGCGCGAGCCGCTCCCGGCCGTGCACCGACCGCCACAGCCAGGGCACCTGGAGCGCGACCGGCGCCCACGCGACGAGCCCGGCGCCCATGGTCAGCGTGGTGAACGCGGCCAGCAGCACGGCGGGTGCCATCAGCCCCACCCACTCACGGCGGCGCGCGTACTCGCACAGCGCCAGCGTCAGCGCGACGCCGAGGCAGGTGACCGGCTCCGGCCGGAGCGTCGGGTTGTACGGCAGCCACCACACCAGGAACGCCAGCGCCAGCAGCCACGGCAGCGCGCGGTAGGCGCGGCGCTCGCCCAGCGCGCTGTGCAGGAACCACCGCAGCGCGAACCACACCCCGATGCCGAGCACGGCGGGGAACAGCCGCACCCACAGCATCGACGTGCTCACCGACGTCCAGCCGGCGAGCAGGTACTGGGCGAGCAGGAACGGTGACTCGGGCGCGTTGAACGAGTGGTAGTAGTTGCCCACATATCCCACGTCGCCCAGGTTCAACGCGTGTCTCAGGTACCAGCCGTCGTCGTCATTCGTCGGCCCGAGCACCGACCACGCGAGTAGCACTCCGGGGACCAGGAAATCGACCGGGCGCCATCGAATTCGATCATCGGATGGACGTTTCGCGCGGTAGCGAAGAACGGCGAGTGTGACACAACCGACCAACAGCAATCCATGCAGTATCAGCAGAACGAATTTCGCCTTGGTCGGCGCGGACTGGAATCGCGCGTCGGTGTCGAGCACGACCCGCATGCCATCGGACTCGGCCAGCCCGGCCGCCCCGGTCTCCAGCATCGCGACCTGGGGCGGCAGCACCCCCGCGTGCCTGACCAGCTGCATGCCGTCGCGCCACACGTCGACCCCGCCCGCGTCCGCGTGCACCCGGTAGGAGCAGTCCGCGCGGGGCAGCCGCTCCTCGATGATCGACTTCCCGGATACCCTGACCTGCACGATTCCGTTCACCACGCGCATGATCAGGCCGTGTTCCTGCTGCGCGGCGTCGCGCGCGGGAGGCAGCGTGCGCAGCACCTCACCGCCCCGCGAGTTCACCGCCGAGATCGCCGAACAGGGCACCTCGGCGGTGAACCTGAGCGGCCGGTAGGGCAGCAGCGGGACGACGGTGTTGCTGACCCGCTCACCCTGTTTCGGCCAGGTTACGACTGGCTGGTCAACGGTGACGGGAGCCAGTGGGAGCGACAGCGCCATTGCTGCGGTGACAAGCGCGGAGGCAAGCAAAATCCACGCGGTAAAGCGCTGCTGCATGGGGAATCCCCGATCACGGTCTCAGCGGTCCGCAATCATGTAACCCCGGATGGGCCGTTGTTTCCAGTTGTAGTGAAGATGTCTAACCGTCACAACCTTAATCGGTAAAGAAGGAAGTCAATGTTTAGTGTCGAGAATTGTGGTTAACGGGGCTGGCCCGCGGCCCGTCCCGCATCGCCGGTCTGGACGGTGCGCAGGAAGTCCTGCGGGATGCCCGCGTATGCGGTCTGCGCCAGCGTCGGCGCGGCCTCCAGACCACTCACCACCCGCGAAGTGCGCGTCAGCGTGTACTTGCCGACCGGATGCGCGTAGTGCACCCGCTGCACCTCGCCCCAGGTCGGGACGCTTCCGTCGTTCGGCGGGCCGATCGTCGGCACCGGCTCTACACGGGTGACGACCTGGCTGAGGTAGCCCAGGGTGCCGCCCAGGAACTCCCCTCCCTGCACGACCCCCGCCAACAGGCCCCGGCCCGCGGGCAGGACGCGGAGCTCCGGCGCGGTGCTCAGGCCATCGGCGATCGCCAGGGTGGGCGCGCACGGGTGGACCAGGCCGAACTCCCAGTCGATGGAGGCCGGCCGGGAGCGCACCACGTCCATCAGCTCCTCGCCGCCGGACAGCCGCACCCCGTCGGCGAGGCCGCAGTCATCGCGCAGCACGCTCCCGGCCACCGACCAGCCCGGAGTCCTCAGTGGAGCGATCGTGAACACCGCGATCAGCAACACCACGGCCGCCGCCTGCACGGTCACCAGCAGCCGCGCGGAACCGGTCGTCGCCCATCCGCCGTTCCGGCCGCGCGGTGCCACCAGCAGGCACGCTGCGAGCACCGCACCCCACAGCAGCGGACTGTCCAGCGGCGGGCGCATCGCCGCCGACCTGGCCATGAGGTCGGCGGTCTGCTCCGGCGTCAACGCCAACGTCGGGATCGTCGAGCTGTGATCACCGAACGGCTGGCCCCAGTCGGAGAAGCCGTACCAGAGGTTCGGCCCGGCGAAGATCACCACTGCGGTCACCGCGGTCAGCGCGGCCGTGACCAGTCCGGGCACCAGGGCGCGGGACCCGCGCGGCGCGGGGATGCCGAACGCGCTCAGGCCGAGCAGCGCGATGGCGGGCGGGGCGATGGCCAGGAAGTGGTGCGACCACTTGGTCGGCGACAGCGTGAGCGCGATCAGCCCGACGACGACGACAACGGCCAGCCGCACGATCGTGCTGTCGAGCCGGCCGCGCCGCCGGAGCCGGAACGCGGCGAACACCAAGGCGGCCAACGTGAGCAGCACCGCGGCGCGCTTCGCCCAGTTGCCGTGGTGGTCGAAGCCGAGGAGCTTTACGTAGCGGAACCACTCCTCGTACCAGTGCATCGAGATCCAGTAGTGGTAGTGCACGCGCGTCGCCTCGACGACGTCGGTGAACTTCGCGTCGGCGAACACCGCGGTGAACGCGGTCGTCCCGGAGGCCAGAACCGCGCCCACGTAAGCGAAACGGTTCCGCACGGCCTGCGTTCGCAGCCACCGCCACAACCACGGCAGCTGCACGAGGACCGCGCCCCACGCCACGAGTCCGGCGACGGTGGTCAGCGTGGTGAGCGCGGCGATGCCGACCGCGGGTGCGATCAGACCCGGCCACTCGCGGCGGCGTGCGTACTCGCACAGCGCCAGCGTCGCGGCAACCCCCAGTGCCGCAACGGGTTCTGGGCGCAGCGTGGGTGTGAACGGCAGCCACCACGCCAGGAACGCCAACGCCAGCGACCACGGAACGGCCCGGAACACCCGCCGGTCGCCGAGCGCGCTCGCGAGGAACCACCGCAGCAGGAACCACGTGCCGATCCCGATCACCCCGGCGAACAACCGCAGCCACAGCAACGAAGTGCTGATCGAGGCCCAGCCGCCGAGCAGGTACTGCGACACCACGAACGGGGCTTCCGAGGTGTTGAACGAGTGGTAGTAGTTGCCGATGAAGCCGCTGTTCGCCGAGTTCAGCGCGTGCCGCAGATACCAGCCGTCGTCCTCGTTGATCGGCCCGAGCACGGTCCAGCCCAGCAGGACCGCGGGCACGACGGCGTCCACGGGGGACAGGCGCAACCGGCTCCCCGCGCGGCTCGCACCGAAGCGCAGCACGGCGAGCACTGTGCAACCGACAAGCAGAATCCCTTGCAGTACAAGAAGAATCGCCTTGGTCGCGGTCGGTGAGGACTGGAAGCGCGCGTCGGTGTGCAGCGTGACCTTGAGCCCGTCGGTCGCCGCATGGCCGACCCCGGCCGTCTCGAACATGGCAACCTGCGGCGGCAGCAGCCCGGCCTGCTGCGTGAGGACCACGCCGTCGCGCAGCACGCTCGTTCCGCCCGCGTCCGCGCGCACCTGGTAGGCGCACTCCCCGGAGGTGGGCCGCGCCTCGTCCAGCAGCACCGTCGACGAGGAGCTGATCCGCAGCCTGCCATCGTTTGCCCGCACCACGAGGCCGCGGCCGGGCTCCTGGCCGGGTCGCGCGGGCAGCGTGCGCAGCACGTCGCCGTCGACCGAGGCGAGGGTCCGGCACGGCAGCTCCGCGGTCAGCTCCAACGGCCGGTAGGGCATCAGCGGAACGACCGTGTTCTCCGCCCGCCCCCCGGCCTGTGGCCAGCTCAGCACCGGGTCGTCCTGGTGCACCGGCGCGAGCGGGAGCAGCAGAGCGCACACCGCGGTCGCCAGAGCGGCACCGATCAGGACCCAGGCCGTCACCATCGAATGCCGAATCGCACGCGCCATTCGGTCAGTGTGTTGTGGCCCTCGCGTTCCTACCTATCTCGATTCAGAAACCCTGAGGTAACTGTGCGAAAACGCTGATCGATTCTTTGATGTGCATCGCCCATTAGTGCGTTTTCATGTGAAGACGGTTGACTGTTCAGCTGAGGCCGCTGGCCCGCCGTCCGGGCGCACCGTAGACCTCGCCGACCGTCGGCAGCAGGCCGATGTGCGCGGTGACGATCTTGCCGAAGTCGACGACCACGTCGGAGCCGTCCGCGCAGCGCACCGGGCTGGTGGAACCGGAGCGGACGAGGTCGGTGAGGGAACCGGTGAGTTCGGCCGCGGTCTCGTCGCTGATCGCGAAGAGCAGCGGGCTGGGAACGCCGGACAGGTGCAGCACGAGGGTTTTCTTGTCAGCCATGCATTCACCAGACCAGTACGCGACCGGACCGGCAAGGCGGTTCGCCGTCAGCAGATCAGCTCACGGCGAACCGGCGGGCTCAACGGCGGAAAAACTTCTCCGAGCGGCCCTGGTTGACCAGTTTCGCCCATTCCACGAAAGCCTTCGGATCCTTGCGCTGGGCCAGGAAGTACAGCCCGAAACGGGCCACCTCCAGCATGCCGAGCTTGCGCATTCCCGGCTGCGCCAACAGGTATCCGCGGTTGCGGTAGGTGTAGTAGCGCTTGATCGAGTCGCCCGGGTCCTGCGCGTGGAACCGGCCGCCGAGCATCGGCTTGAACTCGTCCGAGCCGTCCGGGTGCGCGTAGGCCACCCGCAGCGTGGTGCCGAACCGCAGCCCGGTGCGCACGATCCTGCGGTGGATCTCCACCTCGTCGCCGCGCACGAACAACCGGTAGTCCGGAACACCGATGACGTCCAAAGTGGACGCTCGGAACAGCGCGCCGTTGAAGAAGGACGCGATGCCGGGCAGGAAGTCCGGGCTCTCCGCCGAGGACAGCTCCTCGCGCTGGCGCTTCCAGGTCAGGCCGCGGCGCAGCGGGAAGGCGAGCTTGTCCGGGTGGTTGATGTTCACCACCACCGGGGAGACGGCCGCCAGCTTGCGCTTGTCGGCCTCCTCAAGCAGCACCTCGAGCACGGTGTCGTCGGCGGGCCTGCCGTCGTCGTCGGCCAGCCACACCCACTCGGCGCCCATCGCCAGCGCGTGCAGCATGCCCAGCGCGAACCCGCCCGCGCCGCCGAGATTCCGCTTGGACAGCAGGTAGGTGGTGTTCAGCGGGCAGTTGTCGACGACATCGCGGACCGGCTGGTCCGGGCCGTTGTCGACGACGATCAGGTGGTCCGGCTGCCGCGTCTGCGACGCCATCACCTTCAGCGACTCCGTCAGCAGCTCCCGCCTGCGGCAGGTGACGATGACGGCGACGACCGCCCCCGCCGGCAGCGCTGGCGGGTTTTCGGGGGTGGCCTGGTTGCTCATCGGCTCTCGCCGATCCTTTCCAGAACGTGCTGGGGGAGGTTCTCGAACGGGTCGCGGCCCTTGTACACGGTCAGCACATCGCGCAGGCTGCCCTGCATCTTGATCTGGCCGCGGTCCATCCAGATGACCGAGTTGCACAGCTCCATGAGCAGCTCGTCGGAGTGGCTGGCGAAGACCAGCAGACCGGAGCGCTTGACCAGGTCCTTGAGGCGGTCCCGGGCCTTCTCCATGAACTCCGCGTCGACGGCGCCGATGCCCTCGTCCAGCAGCAGGATCTCCGGGTCGATGGAGGTGACGACGCCGAGCGCGAGGCGCACCCGCATACCGGTGGAGTAGGTGCGCAGCGGCATCGACAGGTAGTTGCCGAGCTCGCTGAACTCCGCGATGTCGTTGACCCGCTTGAGCATCTCCCTGCGGCTCATGCCGAGGAACAGGCCGCGGATCATGATGTTCTCGTATCCGGAGATCTCCGGGTCCATGCCGACGCCGAGGTCGAACACGGGCGCGACCCTGCCGATGATCCGGGCGTCGCCACGAGTGGGCTCGTAGATCCCGGACAGCAGGCGCAGCAGGGTGGACTTGCCCGCGCCGTTGTGCCCGACGAGGCCGATCCGGTCACCGTGCTGGATCGACAGGTTGATGTCCCGCAGTGCCTCGATGACGGGCACCTTCTGATCGGTGCCGATCTTGCCGCCAGCCTTGCCGAGGACGGCCTTCTTCAGCGATCGGGTCTTCGCGTCGAAGATGGGGAACTCGACGGAAGCGTTCCATACGTCAATGCTGACCATTGGTTTTCGGCCTCACTCAGACCCAGTAGGACACGCGGGCACGGTAGTTGCGCATGAACAGCAGCGCCAACACCCAGCCGACGACGGTGATGATCCCGGCGACCACCCAGTGGTGCCAGATGATGTCCCTGCCCAGCATCGGCTGCCGCAGCATCTCCACGAAGTGCAGGAACGGGTTGAGCTCCAGCACGTCCTTGGTGATCTGCGTCCGCTCGCTGAGGGTCTTCAGCTCCCAGACGATCGGGGTGCCGAAGAACAGCAGCTGCATGACACTGCCGATGATCGGCGGGATGTCCCGGAACCGGGTGGAGATCACGCCGGTCAGGAACGCCACCCAGAGGCCGTTCAGCGCCAGGATGATGAAGGCCGGAATGGCCATCAGCATGGTGAGCTTCCAGTGCGCGACCACCCCGTCCGGCGGGAAGATCGCCAGCATGGCGATCCAGACGAGCAGGTTGTGCAGGAAGAACAGGACCTGTCGCCAGACAAGGCGATAGACGTGCACCGACAGCGGAGACGGCAGGAACTTGATCAGGCCCTCGTTGGAGATGAAGACCTCGGCGCCCTCGTTGACGCAGCCCGCGACGAAGTTCCACACGATGAAGCCGACGGTGACGTACGGCAGGAAGTTCGGGATGTCGGCGGAGAACAGCTGTGAGTACAACAAGCCGAGACCGACGGCTGTGACCGCCATGCTGAGCGTGATCCAGATCGGGCCGAGCACCGAGCGGCGGTATCGCTGCTTGATGTCCTGCCAGCCCAGATGGCCCCACAGTTCCTTCTGCTGCCAGCCGCGACGCAAGTCGTCGAAAGCCTTGCCCCAGGTGCGGTGGGTGTGCGCCGGTGGGGCGGCGTGATCGTCAATGGTGCTGGTGGACACGCGGACGAGCGTACCGGCGTGCCGCACGGCCCCCGGTTGGCCCTGTGGTTGGACAGGTAATGCCTCGATAACGACGCTCGACACACGCTTTTGAAAACCGTTATCGTCTTCGGTGTCCTGGTGGTCGACCCCGGAGGTGTCCGTGCGCAGCCCGCTCGCGTTACTCGCCCTGCTCGCACTGACCGCGTGCACCGCGGCGCCCGCGCAAACCCCTGCCGCCCAAGGTGAAGTGGATCAGGTCGACACCCGGGTCGAGCCCCTGTCGCCCGCGCTCGACATCACCGACCCGCGCGGCACCAAGATCACTCTGCCGAAGGCACCCTCCCGTGTGGTGTGCCTGACCGGCCTGTGTGACGACATGCTGACCGAGTTGGGCGTGAAGCCCGCCGGGACCAGCAACGCGGCCCTGCTCACGCACCCGGCGCTGCTCGGCTCGGAGGGGCGCGACGTTTCCGTTGTGCCGGGCAGCTTCGGCTCCGAGGACGTGGAGGCGATCGCGGGGCTGCGGCCGGACCTGGTGGTCGGTCTCGCCGGGGTGCACGACCAGCTGCGTCAGGCGGTCGGCAAGTTCAACGCTCCACTGTGGACGGTCGACCCCCGCGACTGGAAGGACTCCGTCGGCTACCTGCGCAACCTCGGCGCTCTCACCGGCCGGGTGCAGCAGGCCACCGACGCCGAGGGCCGCTTCCGCTCGAAGCTGGCCGCCGCCGTCAAGACCAGTCGCGACAAGGGCTACGCCAAGAAGACGGTGCTGCTGATGTACGGCAGCGCGGACTCCATCGGTGTGGACACGACGGATTCCGTGGTCGGCAAGCTGCTCGGCTCGCTCTACACGTACCCCTGGACCGCGAAGGGCACGAACGCCGAGACCGCGAACACCTTCAGCGTCGAGGAGATCCTGGTCAAACGACCAGATGTCGTCTTCGTCTACTCGCTGCTGTTCGGCACCGAAAAGAAACTCTCCGAGCAGCTCGCAGCCAACCCCGTCTGGGCCCAGATCCCCGCCGTGAAGACCGGCCAGGTGCACGAGGTCGCCCCCAAGCCCTGGGGCTCCGGCCGCGGCACCCGTTCCCTCTCCTTGATCATCGACGAGTCCCAGTCACTCCTCGCCAAGGCATGACCAAGAGCGTCCTCGTGGCCACGCTCACCCTCCTCGTGGTGAGCGTGGCCGCGCTCTGTCTCGGCACTCCGCTCGTCGGCGTGAACCGGTTGCCCGCCGCGTTCGCGGGCGCGACGGACCTCGAACACGCGGTGGTCGTGCTGCTGCGAGCCCCGCGCCTGGTACTCGGGCTGCTCGTCGGCGCGGCGCTCGCGGTGGCCGGGCTCCTCCTCCAAGAATCGCTGCGCAATCCACTCGCGGTGCCCGAACTGCTCGGAGTCTCCAGCGGAGCGGCGGTGCTCGTCGGGGTCTGCGTGGTGTGGGCGCTGCCCTTCCCCGGAGCCCCGCTCGTGCCCGCGCTGATCGGAGCGGTGGTCGGCGGCCTCATCACCCTGCTCGCCGCGAGGCGCGCGGTCGGCCCGGCGGCGGTGCTGCTCATCGGGGTGGCGGTGAACGCGGCCATGCAGGCGTTGCTGCTCACGGCGGTGTCGCTCTCCGACTCCCGCGAGCAGGGCGTGTTGTTCCGCTACCTCCTCGGCTCGCTCACGGGTACGACCTGGGAATCGGTCGCGGTCTCCGCGCCGGGCCTGATCGCCTTGCTGCCCTTGGCTTTGCTGTGCGTCCCGTTGCTCGGGGTGCTGCGGCTCGGTGATGAAACCGCGTCAGCACTGGGAGTTCGCGCCGATCGAGCGCGGTTGATCGTGCTCGTGGTCGCCTGTGCTCTGGTGGCGATCGCGGTGGCGCCGTCCGGGCCGATCGCGTGGGTCGGCTTCCTCGGCCCGCACCTCGCGCGCAGGCTCCGCCCGAACGCCGACCCGCGGATCTGGTTGGCCTGGTCAGCGCTGTTCGGAGCGCTGCTCGTGGTCGTCGCGGACCTCGCCGCGCGCACGGTGCTCGCTCCGGTGGAGCTTCCGGTCGGCGGCCTCACCGCGCTCGTCGCGATCGTGCTGGCCGCGTTGGTGATCCGTCGACGGGGGGAACTGGGATGAGGTTCACCCTG
The DNA here is from genome assembly GCF_024213555.1 of Allokutzneria sp. A3M-2-11 16. Lineage (GTDB taxonomy): Bacteria > Actinomycetota > Actinomycetes > Mycobacteriales > Pseudonocardiaceae > Allokutzneria. Next base: position 2,131,748 of record NZ_JANAVO010000001.1, read on the forward strand.
GTTGTCTTGCCTGTATTGGTCGTGTTTGCGACCTGTGCGGCCCTGCTCGTTGGCTCCACGATTTCCCCGGCGGACACGCTCGCGGCGATCTTCGGCGGAGGCGACGAGCTGACCCGAGGTGTCCTCGTCGAACTCCGCGTGCCGCGAGTGCTTGTCGGTCTTGGCGTGGGCGCGGCGCTCGGCCTCGCGGGCACGATCCTGCAAGCGGTGCTGCGCAATCCGCTGGCCTCCCCGGAGGTGACCGGCGTCGGCTCCGGCGCCGTTCTGGGTGCGGTTGCGGGCACTGTGTTTCTCGGCATTGCCGACCAGCCGGAAGCTCTGACAATCGCGGCCGTGCTCGGCGGAGTCCTCGGTGGGGCTTCGTTGTGGCTGATCGCGGCGAAGGCTGAGCCGCTGCGGCTCGCGGTGCTCGGAGTGCTGGTCTCCGCTGTCCTCGCGGGCGCGTCGTTGGTCCTGCTCACGGCCCGCCCGCAGCTCGCGGGAGCCGCTGCGCGCTGGCTGGTCGGTTCGTTGTCCGGTCGCACGTGGGAGCACTGGCACGGCTTGTGGCCATGGCTGCTCGTCGTGGTGCTGGCCGTGGTCGTGCTGGCGCCCGCGCTCGATCTCCTTGCGGTAGACGATGATCACGCGCGCACGGTCGGGCTCGCGGTGGTGCCGTGGCGTCTGAGCGCGCTTGGGGCGGCGGTGCTGGCGACGGCCGCGGCGGTGGCTGCGGCGGGCACGGTGTCCTTCGTCGGCCTGCTCGCGCCGCACGCCGTCCGCAAAGTCCTTGGCGCGGAACACCGTTGGCTGCTCCCGGCGTCCGCGCTCGCCGGGGCGGCTTGTGTGGCTGGAGCCGACTTCGTCGCCCAAGCGCTCACCGCGCTGGTCCCGTCGTCGGGCTCGCAACGCATTGGCATTCCGACCGGAGCCGTGACAGCTCTGCTCGGCGCGGTCGTACTCGTGGTGGTGGCTCGGCGCGCGTCAAGAGCACAGGTAGAAGGGGGAGCGCGGTGATCACCGTCTCCGGTGTGACGGTCAAGTTCGGGCAGCGCACGATTCTGTCCACAGTGGACATCGCAGTGGGCGAGGGGGAGTGGGTCGCGCTGGTTGGCAGGAACGGCTGCGGAAAGAGCACCCTGCTGCGCGTGATCGCCGGACTGCACAAGCCGGACGACGGGACGATCCACATCGGCAATAAGGCCCTGGAGTCCTTGTCTCGCAGGCAAATCGCGCGTCAGGTCGCGACGCTCCCGCAGGCGATGCCCGCGGTGCCGGGCCTCACCGTCCGCCAGCTCGTCCGCCAAGGCCGCTACGCGGTCCGGGGTCCGCTGGGGATGCTCCGCACTGGCGACGACGAACAGGTCCACGCAGCACTGGAAGCGACCGGCGTGGAGTCCTATGCGGACGCTGCGGTCGACCACCTCTCAGGAGGTGAACGGCAACGCGTCCGCCTCGCACTCGCGCTCGCCCAGGACGCGCCGGTGCTGCTGCTCGACGAGCCGACGACGTACCTGGACGTCCGCCACCAACTCGAAGTCCTGGAACTCATCGCCGGTCTGCAAAGCGAGCGTGGCCTCACAGTCGTGAGCGTGCTGCACGATCTCCAGCAGGCAGCGCGCTACGCAGACCGGATCGTGGCTCTGCACAACGGAATCGTCCACACCGATGCCCCCGCTGCCGACGCGGTCGACGCCGATCTCCTGGCCGACGTGTTCGGCGTCCGTGGCCGGGTCTGGCACGACACGACCACCGGCCGCCCCGCGTGCGCCTACGACGCGGTGCTCTGAAGCTTCTTCTTGGCTTCGGTTCGCAACGGTGAGCACCACGCGACGATCACGCCCACGGCGAGCACGACCAAGGTTGAAGCCAGTCCGATGCGCGGATCGGCCCACACCGCAACGGCTCCAGCCAATGCGGCACCGCCCGGATGGCCGACGCCCCACGCCAGCATGCGCGCGGTGGTGTTCACGCGCCCCTGCAACTCGTCCGGGGTGACCTGTTGCCGATAGGTGATCCCATTGATCACGACAGTGGTGAAAGCCGTGCCCCACAAGATGATCGCGAAGGTCGCCACCAACCAGTGCGAGGTGGCGGTCACCAGGAGACCCGTGCCGAGCGACGTCGGCAACGCCAGCAGGGCGAGCCGTGCCGCGCCGAGCTTCTCGGTGAGCCGCGGCGCCAACCGAGAGGCGATGAGGCCGCCGACCGCGAAGCAGCTCAGCAGCACCGCCAGTCGCGCGTCACCGGAGGGAGCGACGCCGAGGATGCGGTCAGCCCACGGCAGCTGCATCGCGATCCACGCGCCGCCGACCGCGGAATGCGTCGCGCCGACGAGGGTCAGCGTGCGCACGATCTTGTTCTGCCACAAGAAGGACAGACCACCGCGAACGTCCACGAGGACCTCGCGCCCTGAGCGCGGTCGTCCTCTGTCCGAAGTGGACAGGGGACGGACGATGGCCCTGATCAGCATCGCGGAAGCCACATAGGTCAGCGCGTCGAGGGCGATCAGGGGGGCGGGCACGGTCATCGTCACGGCGAGCGCGGCCAGCGGCGGCACGGCGATCTCGACCACCGTGGTCGCGCCGAACGCCGCGGAGAAGGCGGCCGTGGTGCGCTCGCGGCCCACAAGTGCTGGCAGGGCACCGAAATTCGCGGCGTCGAAGAACACGAACATCGTCTGCGCCAGGAACGCGACCACCAGCACGTGCGGCGCCGTGAGGATGTCCGCGGCCCAGGCGATCGGCACGCTCGCCAGCAGCGCGGAGCTGATCAGATCGGCCGCCACCATCAGCTTCCGCCGGTTCACGCGGTCCGCGAGGGCGCCCGCGAAGAGCCCGAAGAGCAGGTACGGCAAGGCTTCCGTGGCGGCGACCGCCGAGGTCCAGGCCGCCGACCCGGTGAGCTGGTACACGAGCACCGGCAGCGCGACGAGGCTCACCAGGGTCCCGGCCACCGAGATCACCCTGGCCAGCAGGTATCGCCGGAAATCGGGGTCCCCGCGCAGGGTTTCGGTGCTCACCCGCGACATGCTAACTGACAACGATTGTCAGTCATCACCCATTTAGCTCTGTTGGTAATGATTATCGTTTGTGGTACTCCTGGAAGCCGAGGCCCGACGAGACCCGGGGGGAGGTGAACTGCGAGATGGAGAAGATCTTCGTGCGCGTCGAGACCGAGCGCGAGCTGCCGCACAACTCGGCCAGCCACAGCAACGCCCTGGTGGAGAACCCGTTCGACGACCAGGACTGACCCACAGGTGACCGCCGTGCCCGCTCCGGGCGCGGCGGTCACCGCTGTGTGATTGGAGGCTCCCCAGTGGGCGAGCGGCTCATCCCCGGAGCTGTCCTGTTCGACGTGCCCGGCCGCGGCCCCGCGCTGCGCTGCCCGGACGGCGAGATCGTGGACGTCGCGCTGCCCGCGGTCACGGCGACCGCGGTGCGCGACGCGCTGACTGTGGACAACCCCGCCGACGCGCCCGCTGAGCTGGCCGCCTTCCGCGAGGCGGGCTTCCTCGGCGGTCGCGCACAGTGGCCTGTGGATAACTCGTTCGTGGCCTTAATCGGCTCGTCCGTGCTGGTCGAGGCCCTAAAGGTGGCCCTGAGCAGGGCCGGGGCACAACCCTGTGTTCTCGGACCCCTCACCGAGCGAGGTGATCTGTGGACAACTGCCGCCCTGTTGTCCACAGAGTTGTCCACAGGTGGGTTCGCGGCTGTGTGCGCCGTTTCCGACGGGCCCGCGCCCTCCTGGTGGAACAACCTTGATGACCTGCCCGAACACGGGATCGCGTGGCAGCGGGTGAGCCGCGAGGGGCGGCACGCCTTGCTCGAACCGGTCGCCGCCGAGCCTGGGGATATCCGGCATGTGGATGTTCGTAAGCGCCGCCTCGCCGCCTCCGGGTCCGGTCATGAACACCTCACCGCTTTCTGGGACGCGGACGCTCCGGTCACCGGGGACGCCGCCATGGACGAGGTCGACGCGGTAGCCGTCGCGTCGCTGGCCGCGCTGGACCTCCGCGCGTGGGCGCTAAGCGCGGCAAAGCGGGACGGCTCGCTCACTTCGTCGCTGCCCGTCCGTCGTCGCCTCCGTGTGCTCGACCTGGACACGGCCGCGATCACTGACCACGCCGTGCTGCGCGTGCCCGAGGCGGCTCCGTGATCTCCCAGCACGTCATCCCCCTCGACGGCGCCCGTCTAGGAGCCACTGTCGTCAGGTCGGCTTCGCGGGGCCCTGCTGTGCTGATCCGAACGCCCTACGGCCGCCACAACCACATCGCCGAGGCGCATGGCTGGGCGAAGCGCGGCTTCACCTGCGTACTCGTCGACGTGCGGGGTCGTTACGAGTCCACCGGGGACTTCGTGCCGTACGCACACGAGCGCGCGGACGGTGCCGTAGTGCTGAAGTGGTTGCACGACAACGACTTCTCCGACGGTAGAGCCTTCGCGGTCGGCGCCTCCTACGCCGCGTACTGCGCCGTCGTGACCGCGTTGGAAGGCGAGCTGGCCGGGGTGATCGCGGCCGTCCCCGCGTTGGGGCTCGGCGAGACCGCCCGCGAACCCGGCGGTGCCGCGCGCCTGGCCTGCCGCCTCGGTTGGTGGGCCGAACACGGCGGCACCTCCACCGCCCGCCCCACACCCCTGCCCTACTCCCTCGAAGCCCTCCCGATCCGCGACGCCTTCGCCACCCCCGCCTGGCAGTCCCTCTGGGACGCACCACCGCTATCTCCACTGTGGACAGAACTATCCACAATGGACACGCCGCTGCTAGCGGTAGGCGGCCTCCGCGACCCGTTCCTCCGCCACACCCTCCGCCTGGCCGAAACCTGGCGCGGCCCGACAACCCTCGTCATCGGCGACTGGTCGCACGATTTGGACACCCGAGATACTCTCGGCGGCAGGCGCATCGGTTCCCTCTACACCTCCTGGGCCACCGCCCCGCCTCCGCGGCACTCCGCCATCGCCGTCTCTTCCCGTTTCGTACTCAAAGCCGCGAAGAGAGCGCTCCCAAACCCCGTTATGAGTACGAAACGGGAATTCAGGGCTGAGCCGACGCGGCCGTTCCCGTCTCGCGAGGTCGGGGTCGACCTTCGATGCGACGCCGAGCGGGAGGATCGGGCGCTCCTGCTGGCGGAGTGCGGCGAGGGCGGAGTGCTGGCGGGGCTCGTCGAGGTGGAGATCGAGGCGGTGGCGGACGCGCCGGACGCGGACTGGGTGTTCCGCCTCGCGGTGGAGCTGCCGGACGGATCGTGGCCGCAGCTCGGGCACGCGGTGGTGCGGCATCGGCACACGCCTGGCGAGCCGACCAAGGTCCGCGCCGAGATCGGGCCGGTCGGCGCCGAGGTCCCGCCGAACGCACGGCTGCGACTGGAGATCGCCGGGCACCACTGGCCGCGCCATGCCCGCAACCCGCACACCGGGATCGACGCCGTCGACGCGACGGAACTGCTGCCCAGCTTGCGCGAGGTCCTGGACTGCGCGCTCAGCCTGCCGTGGTCCGACGGGGCTCCGGTCGATGTGATCAAGGAGGTCGGCAGGTGACGCTGCCCGTTGACGCGCTGATCGATCCGCTGACCGGAGTCATCCGGCGGCTCGTCGACGTCGAGCAAGTGCCCGGCGCGCCGAACCGCTATCGCGGGGTGATCGCCGAGGTCGCGGACGCGAGGCGGCTCGGGGCGTGGCCCGCCGACCGGGTCAGCCTCGGCACCACGTTCGGCGATGTGGACCGAGCGCGCATCGCCGCGATCGGCGAAGCCGTCGAACGGTACTGCGGCAACCGCGTGCCCAACGGGTTGCGCCGGGCGACGGCCGCCGAGCTCGAAGCCGAGGGCGCGCGCCTGTTCGGGCCGGACGACCTGCCGTTCTTCGCGCCGTGGCAACGAGTTCCGTTCAAGCCCTTCACGCCCGACCTGTCCCAGTTGTGGGTGGAGGGCGAGGAAGACGGACAGCTGTGCTGGCTGCCCGCGTCGTGGGTCCACCTCAACTTCCACTCCGGGCAGCGTCGCGGAGAGCCGCGCACGCACCACCTCAACTACGCGGGCATCGCGACCGGCGCGGACGGGGACGACGCTTTCCGACGCGGTTTGCTGGAGCTGCTGGAGCGGGACGCGCTGGAACTGTGGTGGCACCTCGGCGCCCCGAGCCGGGGGATCGACCTGGACTCCGTGCCGGGACTCGCGGGTGAGCTGGCCGGATCGCGGTTGCGCGTGCACCTCGTGGAGCTGCCGACCGAGCACCCCGTGGCCTGCGTCGCGGCGGTCGCGATCGACGAGGTGACGGGCATCGTCGCCGGTGGTGGCGCCGCGCGCTTCGATCCGGCCGAAGCCTGCGTGAAGGCCGTGCTCGAAGCCGTGCACACGTGGGTGTTCACGCTCGGCCTGCTCGATCCGGACGGCTGGGTCTTCGCGGCGATCAAAGCGGGCGTGCTGGCCGAAGGGCTGTACCTCGCGCATCGCGAGGACCGCGCGTACGCGGACGACACAGGTGTCCACTTTGGACGCGTCCGGGACCTGGGCGCTCAACCGCAGGTCTGGCTGGACAAACGTGTCCAGGACCGGCTGCTGCCGAGGTTCACCGAGCCCGGCGAGGTCATCGGAATCGAGGACCTCCCGCGCGGTGATCTCCACTCGCTCCAAGCAAGCCTGCGCGCGAGCGGATGCCGGGTCGCCAGTGTTGATCTCACGACCCCCGACGTCGCCGAGACCCCGCTGCGCGTGCGCCGCGTCTGCGCGACCGGTCTGGTGCCCAACGCGCCTGCCGCCTTCCGCTACCTCGGTCTGCCGCGGTGGCGCCAGGTGATCGCCGAGCGCGGCTGGGCACCTGGCGCTGATCCACTCACCGGTCCGACCGGTCTGGTGCTCGATCCGCCACCGTTCCTGTGAGCGCAGTCCGCGCAGCGCTCAACGCCGCCTGGACGGGTGTCGATCCCGGGCCGACCGTTCCCGAGCTGCGCCCGCCCGTGCGCCGGACCTGGCCAGGGCAGTCGGTCCCGTTGCCGCGCTGGCCCGACGACGGCGTCGGTGGCCTGCTCGATCTCGCACTCGCAGCCGACCCCACGCGCACGCTCGGCGGAGTTCGGCTTCGTCGCGTGCCCTCGGCGGGCGGGCGATACCCGGTCGAGGCGCACGTGGTCATCGATGATGTCGCATGGACCTACGACCCGATCGCCCACGCCCTGGCCGCGCCGCGTGATGGCGCGGGCAACGGCGTCGTCCTCTCGCTGGTGCCGTCCCGCACGACCTGGCGTTACGGCCCGCGTTCGCTTCCGGTGCTGCTGTTGGACCTCGGCCACGCGCTCGCCGGATTGGCCGGAGAGGAGATCGTCCTCGGTGGCGTCACACCGGTCTCGCGCGCTGAGTATCCGCTCGCGACGACCGGCTCTGTCCACATTGGACAGCTGCCGCCATTGGACACGCCCGAACCAGGGCTTGTCGAGGACGCGCTGGCGGAGCTGGCCGGTCTCGCGCCGATCCCGCTCCCGAAGGCCGAGCCGGTCGCGGCGAGCGATGTCTTCGCCAGGCACAGCGCGCCCTGGCCGCTGTCAGGCCGGATTCCGCAAGGCGTCGCCGACGAGGTGCTGGCGGCGGCGGACGGCGTCGAGGCCGTGGTGGTCGAGCCCGCGGAGCACCCCGAACTGGCCGCCGCGCTGGCGGCGCGGTCCTGCGGGCAACCGGAGGTGGCCGGGTGCGGAGCGCTGCTGCTCGTGCTGGGCGAGGTCGATCCGACGCCGGAGCAGGCGTTGCGCACGCACGTGCTCGCCGGAATGGCCGTGCACCGGGCTTGGCTGCGCGCCACGGCGCACGGCCTCAGGTGCCGGCCGGTGGGCTGCTGGATCGACGTCGTGCTCGATCTCGGGCACCGGCGCAGGCTTGTGCACGCGCTGGCGATGGGTGCGCCGGGATTAGGCCAATCGATTGCATGAATGTTGCCCAAAAGGGCGGTGGTGCGTTATTCGGCTAGGTGACTTCGTTGTCGAGTTCTCGCCGCTGACGCAGTAGCGCCAACCGCTCGTCAAGCAGCTCTTCGAGATCGCTGATCGTTCGCCGCTCGCGCAGCATGTCCCACGGGGTGCGCCCGGGCTTTGCCTGCTGCTCGGCGGGCTTCCCGTCCACGATCACCGCCGTGACCCCGTGCTTTCGGCAGATCCAGGTGTCCTGCGGCTCTGCGTCGGCGGCGAAGATGACACCGAACTCGTGCCCGCGCGGGCAGGCGAATTGGGTCACCTGGCGCGGGGCGAGGTCCTTGTCGGTGTCGGCTTCGTAGCTCACGCCACCGATTCTGCTGCCACGGAGCGCATTCACAGGGGGCTCCTCCGAATTCGAGGGGTCAGGGGCAATGCTGTGTCCCCCAGTGTGCAACCCACGGCGTTTTCGCGCTTCTCCAGTGCATTCCCGGTCGGGTGGAAAAAGCGCGCGTCCCACTTCCGGCGGAACGCGCGCCCCGTCCGTGCTAGCGCCCCACGGTGTCCGCGTGGGACACCCCGGGCTCCCAGACCGCGATCGCCCCGCCCCGGTCGAGCGGGGTCGGCACGGCCAGTGACCTGGTGATCCTTCCGGCCGCGGTGTCCACAATGTCCACTCGGCCCTGGCCGCCCGCGGTCAGGAAGGCCGTCCGGCCCGCGTCGTCGAGCGCGATCTTCCGCGTCTGCGCGGCGAACGGGTCCTTCCCACCCTGTGGACCGCCGGGCAGAACCCCTAGATCAACTCGACGTGTCAGGTCGCCGAAGCCACGCCCGCTCACGTCCACCAGGGCCAGCTCGTCCCGCGCCGCGCCGTGCACCACGTACCCGGCCAGCTCGTCGGAGAGCCCGAAGCGGAACACGTAACCGCTGCCCAGTGGCGTGCGCGTGGTCCGGCCGGTGCGCACGTCGAGCAGGAACGCGTGCTCCGTCCACTTTGTCCAGTCGGGGTCGGAGGTGTCCCGCACATAGGTGACAGCGGTGTCGGCGTCATCGTGCAGCCGCAGGTAGAAGCCGCGCCCAGGTCCGCCCCACGCCGCGACCCGCTGCGCGCCGAAGTCACCCGCCCGGGTCACCTCGGTGAGGTCGACGCCGCGCTCCGTGGCGGTGATCGCCCGCCGGTGCTTGGGCGAGAACGCCTCGCCGTGCCCGTGCTCGCCGATCGCCTTGGTTGCGGCAGCGGTCAAGTGGGCGCCGCCCGCCTTGAGGACGTCGCCGAGCCGGTAGCTCTCCAGCTGTGCGGGTGCGTCGTTGCGGTGCAGGACCGTGCCGCCGTCCACCAGCACGCCCGGCTCTCCACTGTGGACGACGCCGTGGCCGGACTTGAAGGTCGTCAGGTCGACTGCGGTGAGCGTGGCGTGCCCCTCGGCGCGGTGCTCGTGGCCCTCGCTGCCCGCCACCACGGCGAAGCGGCCCGCGGCGTCCACAGCGAAGTGCGAGACCTCGCCCTCGACGGGGGCGGTTCCGACGACGCGCGGCTCAGCTCCCGCGACGTTGACCACGACGAGCTGTTTGGCCGCGTCGTCCACGAAGAGCACGCGTCCGTCGGCGAGGACGACCGTCCCCGCGTGGTCGTTGAGCTTGCGGCCGCTCAGCGTGCCCGTGACGCGTCCGGTGCGGGCGTCGAGCACGTAGACGGCGCTCGCGGCGGGATCGGCGACCAGTAATCGGGCCGGGCTCGGGGCGGCTTGCGCCGGGGTGGTGAGCGCGACCGCGCTCAGCAGCGCGGTCGCGATGGCGGAGAACGAACGCATGGCTATCGCCTCTCTGGAAGGAGTGTCCAGAGAAGACGATAACCATTTTCAACTAGAGAAGGGCTCCGCCGAACGGAGCACTCAGAGGTACTGGCCGGTTCCGCTGATCTTCGGGCCGGCCTGTTCGCCGTCCCCGCCACCGAGACCGGGCGGCAGCGCGCCCCTGCGCATCTGCTCCAGCTGCACGCGCGCCGCCATCTGCTGGGCGAACAGCGCGGTCTGGATGCCGTGGAACAACCCCTCCAGCCAGCCGACCAGCTGCGCCTGGGCGATCCGCAGCTCCGCGTCCGATGGCGTCGAGTCCTCGTCGAACGGCAGGGTCAGCCGCTCCAGCTCCTCCCGCAGCTCCGGGGCCAGCCCCTGTTCCAGCTCCTTGATCGAGGAGCGGTGGATCTCGCGGAGCCTGCTGCGGCTGGCGTCGTCGAGGGGAGCCGCGCGCACCTCCTCCAGCAGCTGTTTGATCATGGTGCCGATCCGCATCACCTTCGCCGGCTGCTCGACGAGATCGGTCACCTCGTGCTGAGCGTCGGCATCTTCGCCGTTCTGGGCGAAACCTCCGGTCGGCAGCGCGCCCATCGGGGTGCCGTCCGGTCCGATGACCACGACCCGCTGCTCGCCGTCGTTGTCGCTGGGCTGAGTCATGCCCCCATCCTGGCCCGAGCCGCCGCCGCGATGCGACCCGGCCGCGGTAACCGTCCGACTCTGCTGCGTGACGTCGCCTACCCGGCGACCACGGGACTGGACATCCTCCGTACGGTGTGTCGCATGGCGTTCGACGTCGCTCAAGTCCGTGGGCTCTTTCCTGCGCTGGGCGACGGTTGGGTGCACCTGGACACACCGGCCGGTATGCAAGTGCCAGAACAGGTGGCGACGGCGGTGTCGACGGCGTTGCGCGCCCCCGTCTCCGGTCCCGGGGGAATTTTCCCTGCCTCCCAACGGGCGGAGGCGATCGTCGAGGCCGCTCGCCGCGCCTTCGCCGACCTGGTCGGCGCCGATCCCGCCGGGGTGGTGCTCGGGCCCAGTTCCCCGGTGCTGCTGGAACGGCTCGCCGACGCGGTCGGCCAGGGCTGGCTGCTCGGTGACGAGGTCGTCGTCTCCCGCCTCGACCACCCCGGAAACGTCCTGCCGTGGCAGCGCGCCGCCCAGCGCTCCGGCTGCACGGTCCGGTGGGGCGAGGTCGACATCGAGACCTGCGAGCTGCCCGCGTGGCAGTACGACGACCTGATCAGCACGCGCACCAAGGTCGTCGCGATCACCGCGGCCTCCGGCGCTGTCGGCACCCGCCCGGACGTCCGCAAGATCGCCGACTACGCCAGGGCGGCCAACGCGCTCGTGGTGGTCGACGCCTCCGCGGCGGCCCCGTTCCTGCCGCTGGACATGACCGCGATGGGCGCCGACGTCGTCGCCGTCTCCGCGTCCGCCTGGGGCGGTCCGCCCGTGGGGGCGCTGGTGTTCCGCGACGCGAGCCTGCTCGACCGGCTGCCGTCGTGCTCGCTGGACCCGACCGCGCGCGGCCCGGAACGGCTCGAACTCGGCCCGCACGCCTACCCGCTGCTCGCGGGCGTGGTGGCTTCGGTCGACTACCTGGCCACGTTGGACGACGCCGCGATCGGGCCGCGCCGCGAACGGCTGCTGACCTCGCTCGGGTCGGTCAAGGCCTACCAGGCGGGCCTGATGGCCAGCCTCATCAACGAACTGCGGGCGCTGCGCCACGTGATGGTGATCGGCGACGCGATGCGCCGCATCCCCTCGGTGGCGTTCACCATCGCGGGCACCAAGGCGTGGGCCGCGGTCGAGCACCTCGCCGAGCGCGGTGTCTGCGCCTTCTCCGACAACGGCCAGAACGGCGTGTTCGCCGCACTCGGCGTCGGCGAGGTCGGTGGCGCCGTCCGCATCGGCCTCGCGCACTACACGAACACCGTCGAGGTCGACCAGCTCGTGCGCGCCATCGCCGAGCTGCGCTGACCCAAGAGCTGGAGGCCGGGTTGGACGAGTCGCTGCGCCGTGCGGTCGCGGACCTCAGCGCGTGGATTCGCCTGGGACCACTGCTGACCGAGTACCTGCCCTTCTCGGCGACCGCGACCCTGCGCCCCACCGGCCTGACCGCGCTGCTGGACGAGGTCCTGCTCGGCGGGCGCACGGTGCTGGTGGAGTGCGGCACCGGCCCGTCGACCATCGTGCTGGCGCGGCTGCTGGCCAGGCGCGGGTACGGGCGCCTGCTCTCGATCGACAACGACGAGCGCTGGACCACCTACGCCGAGACGCAGCTCCGCCGCGAAGGACTGCACGGCGTCGCCAAGGTGGTGCACGCGCCGTTGGCCGACAACGCCAACGGGATGCGGTGGTACTCCACGGAGATCGTCTCCCCGGCCGTCGCCGCCTACGTCGACCAGTACGGCCTGGTGGACATGCTGATCGTGGACGGACCGCCGAGCACCGACCCCGGCCGGGCGATGATCCGCTACCCCGCCCTGCCGACGCTGCGCTGGGCCATGGCGCCCGGGGCCACCCTCGTCCTCGACGACGTCGACCGCCCCGGCGAACTGACCGTGGCGGCCCGCTGGCAGGACGAGTACGACCTCCAGACCCGCTCCGATCCCTCCGGCACCCGCCTCGCCATCGCCACCCTCACCACCGAATAACCCTCACGTTTTTCCCGTTTCGTACTCATAGCGGGAATGAGAGCGCTCTATTCCACGGCTTTGAGTACGAAACGGAAAAACTACGGCCGCCACGAGGGGTGTGGGGGTCGTAGGTGTGCGTGTTGGGGAGATGGTCGCGCACGGGTGGGGTGATGATCGCGTACTGCCGGGGCGGAGTGGGCGGGTGCGGGCAGTTGTCCACAATGAGGGTAGTTGTCCACAGGTTGAGGAAAGGTGCTTTCGTGCTGGTCGAATCGTCCTGAACACTGGAAATGGGGGACCCCCTTGGCGGGGACCCCACTCCGTGGTGCGCTTGTCCACAGTAGGTGGTGGGTTGTGGACAAGCGCTGTGGAGAACTCGGGTCAGGTTGAGCGGACCACCAGGATGATCTTGCCGATGACGCCGCCCGCTTCGAGGATGCGGTGGGCGTCGCCAGCGGACTTGACCGGCAGTTTCGTGTGCACCACGGGCTGCACCTGGCCGTTCGCGATCAGCGGCCACAGGTGCTTGCGGACCTGGGCGACGATCTCGCCCTTGCCGTTGCGGCCCTCGACGGGGCGGCTGCGCAGGGCGGTCGCGAACACGGCGGCCCGCTTCGTCAGCAGGGTGCCGAGGTTGAGCTCCGACTTCACGCCGCCCTGGAGCCCGATGACGACCAGGCGGCCGTCCTGGGCGAGCACCTCGACGTTGCGCTCGAAGTACGCCGCGCCCATGTTGTCCAGCACCACGTCCGCGCCGCGGTCACCGGTGCCCTTGCGCACCGCCTCGACGAAGTCCTCGGTGCGGTAGTTCACCGCGATCTCCGCGCCGAGCTCCTTGCAGCGCTCCAGGCCGGTGTCGGTGCCCGCGGTGACGGCGACCTTCGCGCCGAGCGCGCGCCCCACCTGCACGGCGAAGGTGCCGATGCCGCCGGCGCCGCCGTGCACGAGCAGCGTCTCGCCCTCGGTCAGCCCCGCGTTCATCACCAGGTTCGACCACACGGTGCAGGCCACCTCCGGCAGGCCCGCCGCGGTCACCAGGTCCACCCCCTGGGGGACGGGGAGCAGCTGCGCGGCGGGCACCACAACCCGTTCGGCGTAGCCGCCACCGGCGAGCAGGGCGCACACCTGGTTGCCGACCTTCCAGCCGGTCACGTCCGGGCCGATGGCCATGATCGTGCCGGAGCACTCCAGGCCGAGCACCTTGGAAGCGCCGGGCGGCGGAGGGTAGAAACCCTTGCGCTGCAACAGGTCGGCGCGGTTGACCGCTGTCGCGGTCACCTCGACGAGCACCTCACCCTTTCCCGGCTTCGGGTCGGGCAGCGGCGCCCACCTGAGCACCTCGGGACCACCTGGTTCACGGATCACGATCGCCTGCATGCCGTCGACGCTATCGGCAATCGGCGCAAGCTCGTGCCACGCGCAGCGACCATCACCCGTACCGAGTCGGGATAAGACGGTTACGCGAGCGAGACGCGCTCTCCGGCAGAGGTCGGCCGGGGCGCTACGGCTGCTTGGCCTAGCCCAGAGGGCCGGATAACCCCTTGAACAGGCAGGACGCGCCAACGAGGGTGTCGCCATTGGGCGGAACTAATTCAGGAGCATGCATGCGTTCACCCCGTACGGCTCTCCGAACATCCCTGATCGCGACCGCGGTGTGCGCGGGGCTGGCGATCAGCTCCGCGTCGGCGGGCGCGATCCCCGGCCCCGCGGCCCCCGGCGGCGCGATCGACGGACCCGCGCTGGCCAAGCAGCTCGACCGCAAGGTCACCGTCGACAACGTGCACCGGCACCTGCGCGCCCTGCAGCGCGTCGCCGACGCCAACGGCGGCACCCGTGCCGCGGGCAGCAAGGGCTACGACGCCAGCGTCGACTACGTCGCCGGGAAGCTGCGCGCGGCGGGCTTCGACGTCACCACGCCGACCTTCACCTACGACCACGAGGTCATCGACGCCGGGCTGGTCGACGCGGGTGGCGTGAAGGCGGCGGCCGACCCGCTGGAGTACTCGCCGAACACCGCGGTGGGCGGTGTCAGCGGCCCGCTGGTGGTCGTGCCCGAGGACGGCACCCCCGGCTGCGAGACCAGCGACTTCGCCGGGCTCCCGGTGAGCGGCGCGGTCGTGCTGATCCGCCGCGGCGCGTGCTCGTTCGCGCAGAAGCAGCTCAACGCGGCCGGGCTCGGCGCCAAGGCCGTGGTCATCTCCGACAACAGCGACACCGGGCCGGAGGGCTGGACCCTCGGCGACGCCGCCAGCGCGAAGATCCCGACCGGCGGCGTGACCAAGGCCGAGGGCACCGCGCTCGCGGCCAAGGCGGGCACCACCACCACGGTCGACCTGCGCGTGCACATCGAGGCCAAGCCCAGCCGCAACGTGATCGCGCAGACCCGCACCGGCCGCGTCGACAACGTCGTGATGGCGGGCGCGCACCTGGACAGCGTCGAGGGCGGCGCGGGCATCAACGACAACGGCTCCGGGTCGGCGGCGCTGCTGGAGACGGCACTCCAGCTCGGCGGCACCGCGAAGGTCAAGAACGCGGTCCGGTTCGCCTGGTGGGGCGCGGAGGAGCTGGGCCTGGTCGGTTCGACCAAGTACGTCCAGGGCCTGAGCTTCGAGCAGCAGCTGGACATCGCGCTCTACCTGAACTTCGACATGGTCGGCTCGCCGAACGCGGCGTACTTCGTCTACGACGGCGACGACTCGGACAAGACCGGCGCCGGGCCAGGCCCGTACGGCTCCGCGCAGATCGAGAAGACCTTCGTCGACTACTTCGGCAACCGCGGTGTCGCCAGTGAGGGCACGGACTTCTCCGGTCGCTCCGACTACGGCGAGTTCATCGCGGTCGGCATCCCGGCCGGGGGCCTGTTCACCGGAGCCGAGGGCATCATGACCGCCGCGCAGGCCGAGAAGTGGGGCGGCCAGGCGAACGTGGCCTACGACAAGTGCTACCACCAGGCGTGCGACAACCTCGGCAACATCAACCGGGCGGCGCTGAACCGGAACTCCGGCGCGATCGCCTGGTCGGTCGGGGTCTACGCGACCAGCACGGAGGACGTGAACGGCGTTCCCTCGCGCGCGGCTCGCAAGGACGCCAGGCTCGCGGCGCTGCGCAAGGCGCCCGCGGCGAAGCTGGCCAAGCACACGCACGACCACATCACCGCCTGACCCGTCGCGGCCCCGGGTGCTCGCCCGGGGCCGCGAGGTCAGCGTCAGCCGAGGTCGTTGGTGCGGAAGGTGTCGCAGCTGCCGGGATCGCCGGTGCGCAGGCCGGTGGTGAACCACTTTTGCCGCTGCTGCGAACTGCCGTGGCTGAACTGGCTCGGGTCGACCCGCCGTCCGCCGAGCTGAGACTGGATGAAGTCGTCGCCGATCCGGCCCGCGGCGTCCAGCGCGCCGTTGATGTCCTGCTGGGTGACCTGAGTGATCAACGGCTTGCCCGAGCTGGTCGGCGTGGTCGTCGCGTGGTTCGCCCACGCGCCCGCGTAGCAGTCGGCCTGGAGTTCCAGCCGCACCGATCCGGAGGTCGGCCCGGTCGCGTTCCCGCGCACCTGGCGCGAGGTGCCGAGCAGGTTCTGCACGTGGTGCCCGTACTCGTGGGCCAGCACGTACGCCTGGGTGAAGGTGCCGCCCTGGGCGCCGAACTTCTGCCGCAGCTCGGTGAAGAAGCCGAGGTCGATGTAGACCTCGGAGTCGGCGGGGCAGTAGAACGGCCCGACGTCGGAGGTCGCGCTGCCGCAACGGGTGTTGACGCCGCCGCGGAAGAAGTTGGTCGGCACGGCCTGGTAGGTCCGCCCGGAACCGGCGAACTGCTGCTTCCAGTAGCCCTGGATCGAGTTGATCACCGCGACCAGCGCGCAGTCCTGCTTGGCGTTCGCATCCGCCCCGGTCCGGCACTCCTCGGCCAGCCTGGCGTTGTCCACCCGGCCGCCGCGCTCCACCTGGTCCAGGCCGAAGCTGGGCGCCGCCGGCAGATCCACGCCGCCGAACTGCGAGAACAGGAAGTAGAGCACCAGGCCGACGATGCCGAGCCCGCCGCCGCCGATGGCCACGCGCCCGCCGACCCCGCCGCCCGAACCGCGGAGGTCCTCCACCTGGGAGACATCCAGTTCGGCGTCCTCGTTGAACCGCACGTTGCCTCCACGGCGATGATCCCCAGAGCTGACGAAGATAGCCTTCCCTGTACCCGATGTGGCGGGTAGACATACCCCGGTGGGCCACTTCGGGGACTTCCAACAGGAGATCTACACCGACACCGGCGAGGGACTGCCGATCACCTACGACGGCATGGAGCGCGCGGCGGAGAGAGCCATGACGGCCCAGGCCTTCGCCTTCGTCGCGGGAGCCGCCGGTACCGAGCGCACCGCACGCGCCAACCTCAGCGCCTTCGACCGTTGGCGTTTGGTGCCCCGCATGCTCCGCGACGTCTCCCAGCGCGACCTGTCCACGACGCTCTTCGGTACCCCGATGGCCGCTCCCGTGCTGCTCGCACCGGTGGGGCTCAACAGCATCGTGCACGACGACGCCGAACTGGCCCCCGCCGCCGCGGCAGCTTCTCTTGGACTCGTGCACGTCGTGTCCACCTGCTCGACCACGCCGATGGAGAAGATCGCCAGCGCCGAGCCGGAAGGGCGCCGCTGGTTCCAGCTGTACTGGCCGCGCACCGACGAACTGGCGAAATCCCTTGTCACGCGGGCGGAACGGGCCGGTTACGAGGCCATCGTGCTCACCGTGGACACGAGCGCCGTGTCCTGGCGGCCACGCGACCTCGGCTACCGCAACCTGCCGTTCCACAGTGGACAGGGCATCGGCAACTACCTCACCGATCCGGTGTTCCGGGCCGGGCTCGCCGAGCCGCCGGAGTCCAGCGAGGACGCCCTCCGCGCCGCGATCGCCGAGTGGTCCCGGCAGTTCGGCAACCCCACGCTGACCTTCGCCGACCTGGCCCGGCTGAAGTCCTGGACCAATCTTCCCCTTGTGGTCAAAGGGATCTGCCACGCCGAGGACGCGCGCGCCGTGGTCGACGCCGGGGCGGACGGGATCATCGTGTCCAACCACGGCGGCCGTCAGGTGGACGGCGCGCGCGCCGCGCTGGACTGCCTGCCCGACGTCGTCGGTGCCCTTCCGAGCAAGATCCCGGTGCTCTTCGACTCCGGAATTCGTTGCGGGGCGGACGTCATGGTCGCCCTTTCCCTCGGCGCATCAGCCGTTCTCGTTGGCAGGCACTGGATCTACGGGCTCGGTGTCGCCGGACGGCAGGGCGTGGAGCACGCCATGCGCTGCCTGCTCGCCGAGTTCGACCTGATGCTCGCGCTCTCCGGTTACGCCGACCCTGCCCAGTTGGACCGCACCAGTGTGGTGCGGGAGTCCTGAGGAGTCCGAAGTTGTTCCGTCGCAGTCTCGCCGCCGCGCTCGCCATGGTGGTTCTCGCCGCCCCAACGGCCTACGCCGAGCACAAGCTCACCACCCGCTTCGCGACCTTCAACGCGTCGCTGAACCGCGCCACCGAAGGGGAACTGCTGGCGAATCTGTCCACTAAGGACGATCCGCAGGCGCGAAAGGTCGCCGAGGTCGTGCAGCGCGTTCGGCCGGACGTGTTGCTGCTCAACGAGTTCGACTACGTCTCGGGCAACCGGGCGGTGGACGCGTTCCGCCGCAACTACCTGGAAGTCGGCCAGCAGGGCGCGAAGCCGATCGAGTACCGGTACGCCTTCACCGCGCCCGTCAACACCGGCGTTCCGACCGGCGTCGACCTCAACAACGACGGCAAGATCGGTGGCGGGGACGACGCGTACGGCTTCGGGTTGTTCCCCGGGCAGTACGGGATGGTGGTGCTCTCGAAGCACCCGATCGACACCGCGGCGATCAGGACCTTCCAGAAGTTCCGCTGGGCGGACATGCCGAACCCGTTGCTGCCCAAGGACTTCTACTCCAAGCAGGCTCAGGAGATCCTGCGGCTGTCCTCGAAGTCGCACTGGGACCTGCCGATCCAGGTGGGCCGCAGGCAGGTGCACTTCCTCGTCTCGCACCCGACGCCGCCCACCTTCGACGGCCCGGAGGACCGCAACGGCAAGCGCAACCACGACGAGATCCGCTTCTGGGCCGACTACGTCAACCCCGGCAAGGACGGCTACATCTACGACGACGCCGGCAAGCGCGGCGGGCTGGCCAAGGGCCCGTTCGTGTTCGCCGGTGACCAGAACGCCGATCCGGTCGACGGGGACAGCGCCAACCTCGCGGCGAAGCTGCTCCTCAACGCGCACAAGGTGATCGACCCGATGCCGCACAGCATCGGCGCCGTCGAGGCCGCGCTCGTCCAGGGCGGCGCGAACAAGGACCAGCGCGGCCCGTCCTGGCAGGACACCGGCGACTTCAACGACAAGAGCCCCGGCAACCTGCGGATCGACTACGTGCTGCCGTCGCTGCCGCTGATCCCGGTGCGCGCCGGGGTGTTCTGGGAGCCGAGCCACTCGCCGCTCGCCCGCCTCAACGACACCTCCGACCACCACGCCGTCTGGGTGGACGTGATCGGGTGAGCGAGCGGATCGAGACCACGTGGTCGCTGGAGCAGACCGATCCGGGCAGCCTCCGCCAGGCGAAGCCGCCTGCCGAGCCGGTCGACCTGGTCCGGGTGGACGTGCCCAGCCCGGAGTTCAGCCGCTTCCTCTACACCGCGGTCGGCGGTGACTGGTACTGGACGAGTCGCCTGGGGTGGAACCACCAGCGCTGGTCGAAGTGGCTGGAGCAGCCCGGGACCGAGACCTGGGTGCTGTGGTCGCGTGGCACCCCCGCGGGGTATGTCGAGCTGGACGCCCAGCCGGAGGACCAGGTCGAGATCACCTGTTTCGGTTTGCTGCCCGGCTTTATCGGGCGGGGGCTCGGTGGGCACATGTTGTACGAGGGCGCCGTCCGCGCGTGGAACCTCGCGCAGCGCTGGCCACAGCTACAGCCGACCAAGCGCGTGTGGGTGCACACGTGCTCGTTCGACGGCCCCGCCGCGCTGGCCAACTACAAGGCGCGGGGCTTCGAGGTCTTCCGGGTCGAGGAGGCGACGATCGAGGTCGCGGACAAGCCGATCGGGCCGTGGCCTGGCGCCAGGGACTAACAGAGCCCGAGCACGGCGCGCTCGTGCTCGGTCAGCGGCGGCTCGGCGAGGCCGGTGGCGCGCGGCCTGCGCATGGCCTGCCAGAGGATCTGCGGTGCGAGCAGCCGGTTCGGCGAGCTGGTCAGTTCGAACACCGAGATCTGCGCGGCGACGATCTCCCTCGAGTCCATGGCGGCGCGTTGCAGGCGGCGGTCGTACGCCTGCACCGCGCGGTCGAGGACGGTGACGTTGGTGCCCCTGGTGCCGCGGAAACGGATGTCGTAGCGCCGCGCCATCGACCACACCGGGTTCGTCACCCGCGCGACGGCCTTCTGCGCGAGCCGTGCGGTGCTCGGCGCGATTCCTTGCTGCGCAAGCACTCCGTGCAGGGCGAGGGCACCGAACATCGCCACGGTCATCCCGTGCCCGTAGACCGGGTTGAACGAGCAGTGCGCGTCGCCGATCGCCACGAACCCCTCCGGAGCGGGGCGCAGCCGGTCGAAGTGGCGGCGGCGGTTGTTGGTGAGGTCGTAGCGGTACAGCCTGGACAGCGGCTCGGCGCGGTCGATGATCGTGTCGATGAGCGGGTTGCCGAGGCCGCGCGCGAACGCGTCGAACGCGGCGTCGTCGGACGGCGGAGCGACCCCGCGTCGACAGGTGACGGTGAGCATCCACCTGCCGTCCTCGACCGGCAGCAGCAGCGCGCCCCCGCTCGGCGTCTCGCTCGCGGGCGCACTGCTGATCAGGACTGACGGGAACGTGTTCTCCGCGCCCGGCAACGCGCGGAAGACCTTGGTCACGTAGACCAGCCCGGGATCGACGAGTTCCTCGCGGACCTGGGCGATCCCGACCTCGCGCAGCCACTTCGGCGCGTGCGAGCCGCGTCCGGTCGCGTCGACCACCAGGTCCGCGCCGAGCTCGTCGATGGCCTTGGTCTCGCGCGAGCGCAGCCGCGCCCCGGTCACCCGGCCCGCGGCCCCGGTCAGGCCGATGGCGTCGGTCGCCTGCCAGACGGTGATGCGCGGGTTCGCCAGGACCCGGGAGCGGACCTTCCAGTCCAGCAGCCGCCTGCTGACGCTGAGGAAGGACTCCATCCGGTCGTAGCGCGGCAGCCAACCGTCCGGGGTGTGGATCAGCACGTCCTCCGGGTTGCGCATCCGGCGGGCGCCCGCGTCGACCAGTTCCTCGACGATGCCGGGCAAGGCTGCCCAGCGCGGCCACACCACCGCCGGAGACCGCGTGCGTGTGCCTGCCCTGCGGCAGTCCCGCCCGGTCCTCCGGTGCTTCCGGCAGCCGGTCCCGCTCGACCACCGTGACCTCGTCCAGGTGCCGCGCCAGCACCGCCGCGGTCAGCATTCCGGCGTGTCCGCCGCCGAGGACAATTCCGTGCCGTGCTCCCATCGGCCCGAAGCTAGCGTGGCCGGGAACGCGAAAGGACGCCCTGAGAGCGTTTCCACCTACTCAGGGCGTCCTTTAGCCGACTCAGGTGACTACTTCGCGGTGATCCGGTCCGTGGCCGGGGGAGCCACGTTCGGCTTGAGCTTGAGGTAGTCGATGAACGAGTCCAGGTCGACCGCGCCACCGGTCAGCTCGGTGCCCTTGGACAGCTCGGTGAAACCGTCGCCGCCCGCCTGGAGGAAGTTGTTCACCGTCACCCGGTACTTGGTCTCCGGCAGGACCGGCTGACCGCCGACGGTGATCCCGGAGATCCTCGAGCCCGCGGCCGCCGAAGCCGTCCAGGTGTACTTCAACGTGCTGGACGGCTGGAGGATCCGCTTGATCGGGGCGCCGTCCGGTCCGGTCTGGAACTGCTGCTCCAGCACGGCCTTGAGCTGCGCCCCGGTCAGCGAGATCGTCTGCAGGATGTTGGCGAAGGGCTGCACGGTGTACGCCTCGCCGTAGGTGACCACGCCGTCGCCCTCGTTGCCCGCGGAGGACTTGAAGACCAGGTCCGCGCGCACCCCACCCGGGTTCATCAGCGCCAGCTGCGCGCCCGCGGACTTGGTGGACTCCAGCTGCGCGTCGGCGATCAGGTTGCCCAGCTGCGACTCCCCGGAGGGCGCTGCCTCGCGCATCACGTCCGCGCTGATGGTGCCGATCTTGCGGTTGGCGATCGGGGCGGCCTTGGCCTTGGCCTCGTCCACCAGCGCCTTGGTCGCCTTGTCCTCGGCCACGTCGCGGGTGACGACGTGGTTGAACGCCTTCACCGTGGACCGGTCGATGTCCCGGGTCCACCAGTCGATCTTGGCGTCCACCACGGACAGGATGCGGCCGAACGACGCGCCCTGGAGCACCGGTCGCGGCTTGCCGACCGGGTCCTTGATCGAGCACACGTACTGCTGGTGGCTGTGCCCGGTGAAGATCGCGTCGACCTTGGCGGAGGCGCGCTCCGCGATGGCCCGCGCGGGGCCGGGCGTGGTCTTGCAGTCGTTCGGACCGCCGCCCTCGGTGTTGTCACCCTGGTGCAGCAGCACGACCTGGGCTTTGACGCCGAGGCGGTCCAGCAGGTTCGCGGTCCGGTCGATCGCCTTGACCTCGTCCTCGAACTTCAGCCCCTTGACGGCCTCGGCGGAGACGACGGACGGCAGGTCCTTCAGCGGGACGCCGATGATGCCGACCGGCATCAGCCCGGAGAACTCGATCGAGAACGGCATCAGCGCGGGCAGGCCGGTCTTCTCGAAGCTCATGTTGGCGGCCAGGACCGGGAACTTGGCGCCAGGGAAAGACTTGCGGAACTGGCAACCGTCCTTGGGGTGGCAGCCGCCGTGCATCATCCGCCGCAGCTCCTGGTAACCCTCGTCCAGCTCGTGGTTGCCGAGGGCGGAGGCCTTCACGTCCAGCGAGTTCATCAGCTCGATCGACGGCTCGTCGTGGAACAACGCCGACACCGCGGGCGAACCGCCGATGTTGTCGCCAGCGGACAACACGATCGAGTCGCGCGCCTGGGCACGCAGATTCCTCAGATGGGTGGCAAGGTAGGTCGCCCCACCCGCGTCGACGGTCTTGCCGTCGGAGAGGGTGATCCGGCCCGACGAGCCGGACGGCGGCTCCAGGTTGCCGTGGAAGTCGTTGAAGGCGATCAGGCGAACATCGCTCGTCCAACCGCGCGGGGTGGCGGCGGCGGTTCCGCTCGTGCCGGCCACCAGTGCGGCCGCGGCGAGGGCGACAACCGCCACGGCGCGGCCGCGCCGTGGCTGCCGGGTCGCCGACCGGGTGGTCGTGGTCATACTTGCGTCCTCCTCCAGGCGCCTCCTGGGCGCACGGGCGAGGAGTGTGCCCGCTGCCGCCCGCCGACACCAGGTCAAACGGTTACATCACGATGAAGGGCAGATACCGGGTGGGTACGCATAGCCTTGACGGCGTGACGCGGACTGCCGACGCCGAGCCGCGCTGGCTCGACGACAAGGAGATGCGCGCGTGGCGCGCCTACATCGTCGGTTCCCAGATGCTGTCATACCGGCTGCACCGGGAGCTGCAGGACAACCACAATTTGGCCCTGGCCGATTACGAGATCCTGGTGCGCCTCTCCGAACAGCCGGGCCTGCGCATGCGGATGAGCGTGCTGGCGGGCGAGATCGCCTCGTCCAAGAGCCGCCTTTCGCACCAGGTGGCAAGGATGGAGCAGGCGGGCCTGGTGATCCGGACCGAGTGCCCCAGCGACGGCAGAGGCGTCTTCGCCGAGCTGACCGACAAGGGCATGGGCGTCCTGCGCACGGCCGCCCCGACCCACCTCGACGGGGTCCGCGGCCACCTGATCGACCTGCTCACCGACGAGGAGCAGGCCGTGCTGGCCAAGGTCTTCGAGCGCGTCGACGAGCACCTGCGCGGCCAACGAAACTGATCTTGACGGCGCGGGTTAGGCTGCCCGTGCACGACAGGGGAAGTGTGGCAGAGCGGCCGAATGCACCCGCCTTGAAAACGTGTGACCTGCAAAGGCCCCGCCACGCAGAGCCCCACGCTTTCCCTGTGAGCCGTTGAACTGCGGAAACGCAGTTCAACGGCGATCTTCACAGTGCACAGTTGAGCGAGCACAGCGCTTCCAGTGCACACGCCTGGTGACATTTGGGAACCAGGTTGGTGAATGTGAACGCGAAGAACAGCAGCGCGCCGGGCGAGTGGGGAAAGCTCGTCACGGGATGGCGTGGGTACCTCCAATTCAGTCACACAGCGTCAACGATCAACGTCTATCTGTCGGTGGCCAACCGGCTTGGAGCGTGGGCACACCGGCGAGGTGAGAGCCCTACCGCAATCGAGCCGTCGACGATACAGACCTACCTCGACGAGCTTCGCGTCGAGAAGAACCCCGCAACGGCGCGGCTCCACGACTCGGTGTTGCGCGCGTTCTTCCGGTGGGCAGTCGATATCGGCGAAGTCGCGTCCTCGCCGATGGACGAGCGGGACGTCACTCCGGACGTCATACGCGCCAAGCTCCGCACCCTGATGAGCGAGGTACCCAAGGCTCTCGACCACAAGTTGAGGCGCAACACGTCTTGGTTGACGGGCGAGCCGAAGTCGCAGGGGAACGACGAGGTGGGCCGATGACCGCCGTCCTTCTCGACCCCGAACCTACGGCCGTCGTCCGGCTCGACGACGACCCACCGATGATGTTCAAGCTCCGCTCGGGGAAGTACATCCCCCTGCCGCCTGGCGAGTGGGGACCGATCGCGAAGGAGTGGGGGCACGCCCTACTCGCCGACAACAAGTCGGAAAACACGGTCAAGATCTACCTCTACGCCCTCCGAAGGCTCGGCGAGTGGGCCGTCAAACAGGTCTACAAAGTCGACCGTAAGACCCATGTTGGCTATGGGCCAACGACGGTAACCACGTCGGCACTGCGACAGTACATATCCGATCTGATCGAAAAATCGTCGGCAGGCAACGCGAAAAACCACTTCCGTAGCCTGTGCACCTTCTACGTCTGGATGGTGGACGAGGACGAGGTCGACCGATCGCCCTTCGACCGGATGAAGACGCCGCAGGTGCCAGAAAAGCCCATCCCGATCGTCACGTACGACATGATGGGCGCCCTTCTGGACACGTGCTCAGGAAAGGACTTCGTCCAGCGCAGAGACACAGCCATTCTGCGTGTCCTCTGGGACACGGGAAGCCGACGCAACGAAATCGGATCGCTCAAGCTCGACGACCTCGACCTCGATATCGGGTGCATCCTCGTGCACGGGAAGGGACGTCGTGACCGTACGATCCCGCTCGGTGCCAAGACCATTCAGGCGCTGAACCGGTACCTGCGGATGCGCGGGCGGCACCCGCAACACGCGCTCCCTGACCTGTGGCTCGGCTCGACAGGGCAGGGACCGCTACGCGTGCCCGGCATCCGCGGGATGGTGTCGCGCCGGGCTGCGGAGGCGGGGGTCGGACATGTCCACCCGCACATGTTCCGGCACGCGCTCGCCCACTACTGGCAGCTTGAGGGCGGCAACGACAGCGACCTCATGCGCATTATGGGGTGGAAGTCGCGCGAGATGCTCTCGCGGTACGGCGCGAGCGCGGCCGTGGAGCGCGCGCACAAGTCGCACCGCTCGTTGCGCATTGGCGACCGGGTCTAGCAGCCCGAACGGGTGACAAGCCGTGCGCTGTGCTCGGAGCATGACCGAACAGGGAATGACTCCGGCACAGCGCACCTTGCGCGCCAAAATGGCGGCTCACACGTCGTGGGCGAACACGAACGACCGAGCAGCCCGGACCGAGGCGGCACGCAAGGCAGCGCACGACCGGTTCGAGGACCAGGTCGACCCGAACGGCGTCCTACCGCCGGCCGTGCGGGCAGAGAAAGCCGAGTCGGCTCGACGGGCGCACTTCTCCCGGTTGGCGATGCTCAGCGCCCAGTCACGAGCGCGGCGGGCGCAGGGCCGACGAGCCAAGCAAGCAACTACTTCGGCCGGATCAGAGCCGGACGCCAACCCAACTCGCCATGCCGGTAAGCGTGTCTGACCGGCGGCGATCATGCTCGGCGAGGGTCACGAGAGTCTCGCGCACCTGGGGATGCTTCCGCGTCATCTGCGGCGTCACCTTCCGCGCGCGGTAGAGGGTGGCCAATGCCTTGTCACGGTCGCCGTGAAGTTGGTAGGCGCGTGAAAGGTCGATCCAGTGATGCCCAACGCGCTCACGCGGTGTCGACGTGCTGAACCTCGATCCGAACTTCTCGGCCCGCTTCACAGCCTCGGTGCCATCCTGCCGTTCGACCGCCAGACCCACCGACCAGATGTTGACTGAGTCGCGGTCGAACGCGAGCCGGTAGTGATCACTGCCGGAAGTGACCAAGTCGGCCATTTCCCGAGCCTCGGCGAGGTGGTCGTCGGAGCTATCCGCGTTGCCTGCCCTCGCGGCGGCAAGCCCGGACTTCAGGTGTAGAACGCCGTGCATCGCGAGTGCGGCCTCGTCGCCGCGCCGAACCTCGTCAGCGATCTTGGCGCGCGCGTCTTCGAGGTACTGCAACGCACCTCGCCACTCGGCGTTGACGATCAGCTCGCCGGCGACATAAAAGTCAGCCGCGGCACACGCAAGCGGATCGCCGGACTGGTTCGCGGCCCACTCGACGCGATCCGTGGTGAGCGTCGAGAGGTCGTCGTATCCCAGCTTGTACGCCACCTGTCCCGCTGCGGCATACGCCTCTGCAAGCAAGCCGAACAACACGTCGCGCTCGTGTCCGTCGGCGTGGTGAATCGCAGTTCGTAGCGCCCGGAGCAGGCTCGGCAACTCGTCGCCGAGGGCGTCGAGCTTCGCTCGGTGCCGGAGCTTCGACGCTTCCGCCACGGCCGCACGCAGACGGGCCGGGGATGCAGGAGGAGCGTCATCCGGGGGCAGGCGGTACGCCGCGATTTCACGGCGTAGCTCAGCAATCCCCCCGTGCAGGCGCCGGCTCGACGGGGTGTCGTCCTCGTACGGCTGCCCCTTCAACTTCGCTGCGCGGGTTTTCAGAGCAGCGCTGACGGACGCGATGAAGGCGGGCGAAGCGGGAACCTTGCCCTGCTCGACCTGCTTAACCAGGCTCAAACTGACGTGCGCCTCACGCGCTAGGTCAGCCTGCGTCATGCCGGCGAGCTTGCGGTCAGTCTTGACCCGCTTGCCGACACCATCGAACTGTTCGTCAGCCGACATGATCAACCTGCCTCACGGCTCTTGGTTGGTTCATCTTCACGGTACAGCGCGCCTACACGCAGCACCTTTGTCCCCAACTTTGTCCCTTCAGCCGCAAAACTGCACTTAACGTCAGCTCTCGCTACGGGAGGTGACGACATGGCTACTGCGCTGCTGGTCTACGGGTTGCTTGGTGCCGTAGCGCTCTACGGCATCGCATTGGCAGGCGTCGAGTACGTGCGGCTGGTACGGCGGCAACGTATTGCCGAGGACGCTCTCAACACCAGGTCCGTCGAGATGTCGCTCGACTCCCGCAAGCGCGACCACGGCCCCGGACGGCGCATCGGCACACGCGCCGGTGGTCGGCATCGGCTCGTGGCGGGCGCGGGGTGGTCACCCCCCGAGCCCTCCGTGTCCGCCACGGCTCACAAGGGGGCGCGATGACCAGTCGGCCGGAAGTCAGTCAGGTAGCCGTCGACCGAGTGGTCGCTGCGGGGATGTTGTACGCGGGTGCGGCAGCTCAGTTGGCAAATCCTGAACGCGAAACTGTCTGTCACGCGCTCGGCAAGACGAGTGAGTCGTTTCGGCTCGCACATAAGGCGATCGGCCGTTTTGAACTGGGTTTCACGTATGGCGTCATTCTCGCGTTGTTCTGCGTGCTTTCAATTTTCGGTGACGTGCCGCGTTGGGTGCCCGCTTCGCTTGGTATTGCGGCAATCGTCGTTCTCGGAGTCCCTGCAATCAAGGCTTACCGTGCTGCGTGGAAATTGCTTGACGTAGCAGTAGGCGCGTGCGTGGTGGCCAGTAAGGGCGGTAATGATGTCGTCGAGTGAAGAGGCTCTAATTGCACTGAAGAGGCGGCATTTCAGACCGCTTCAATTGCCAGACATGATGGCGTTCACCTACGGATATGACGATCCATATATAGACGTTGTCCTACTGCGCGACGAGGTGGATTCGTCGGCGTACCGGTCGCGTATTGATGAGAACGACTACAATTTTAACCCCTTTGCTCCCAAAAACCTGGTCTGGGCGCTCGGTGGAGCTTTCGGCGACGTCGTCGGCGAGTTGCTCGCGCTACCACGGCCAGGTGAACCAGGGGCGCCGTCGCTGCTGATCGCGACGCCTAGTTCGCTTTGGCTTCCGCCTGGCGCCCACGAGGGCCGGGCCGGCCGGTCCCTGCTGGAAATCTGAGTTAACCAGTTCGTCTACGTGAGGTGAAGTGTGCCCGGAATTGGCATGTTCAGTTGGGTTTTGATCGTCATTGCTTCGTTGAGTGCCGGAGCGCTCGCGTACTACTTGCGACCGTCGGTCGGCCGCCATTCGCGCAGACCAGCGCGCATGAACATCGACGAGCCCATCTCAGGGGAAGACGTCGAAACCACAGTCGTTCTTGGCAATCTCTACGGATCGGACCTGATCAGCGGTTACGCAATCAGTGATCGGTACCTGGAATTCGTTTATGAGGAAGATCAACCCGCGCTCGTTCGGCCCTATGTTCTTCATCTTCTCCGGGCGACGGACCCTGAGCGGACAACCGAACTTGCCCCTTTCAACTGGCCGGACGATGACGACTGCGCGGTCCCAGAAATTCCGGTATTGGTCGCCGCGTGATTTCGCTCGTCGATCGCCCGGTTACCGGGTTTCTGGGGGGTAACCGTTCGTAACGACCAACTCGACGCGTGTTTCACCATTTGGGGGCTCGCGAGAACCTCGGCGTAGGCACAAGTCTTGATCGAGGCGCGGGACACAGCCGGGACTCAACTTGTCGGACACAACCAGTGCTCGGCATGACGGAAGGAAAGACGCATGATCACAGCAGTAACCGAGCTGCCCGACGCTGATCCGCTCGCGTCGGTCAGCGCACAGTTCGCGCTCACCGGGTCCAGCTTCGAGCAGAGCACGGGCGACATGCCCTCGCCCGACGGTGTTCGGCCGTGGGGGCTCCGCCATGCGGTTCCGGCGGGCGCGGGCCGCGTGCTGCCGGAGTGGAACTACGACGCCGAGCAGCAGAAGGCCGTCGACGGTGACGGCGTTCCGCTGATCGACCGCCCGCGCATGGGACCGCCCACCGCTCACACCACCGCGAGCACGGACGGCGAGGACCCGCCCAGCGCCGAGGACTGGATCAACGACTGATGGCCGTCCTCATTCTCGCGCCCGAACTGGACATCACCGCTGACCGCATGGTCAAGGTGCTGGAAGGTCGAGATGTGCCTGTTGCCCGAGTCGACACGGCATGGTTTCCGCAGCGGGCGAGTGTCGATGCTGAGTTGCGAAACGGGCGTTGGGTGGGGACGTTGTCCGCAGGTGGGAGGGTGATCGCGCTTGAGGCACTGCGGTCGATTTGGTATCGCAACCCCGGCGCGTTCACCTTCCCTGCCGAGCTGTCGCCGACTGAACGGCATTGGGCCATGACCGAGACGAAACTCGGGCTTGGCGGTGTACTCGCGTCCCTGCCGGTCGCCTGGATCAACCACCCCTCGCGGAACGCTGACGCCTCGTACAAGCCGGTTCAACTGGTCACCGCGACGCGGTGCGGGCTCACGGTCGCCGACACGTTGGTGACGAACGAGCCGGCCGCGGTGAAGCGGTTCGCGGAGGGCGGCGAGACGATCACCAAGGCGTTCGGTGCACCTGCGATCAAGGAAGCGGGCCGAAGGAAAGTCGCTTTCACACATCGGCTCGACGAGTCCGACCTCGCCGACCTGCGCGGGGTCGAGGTCAACGCGCACCAGTTCCAACGCTGGATACCCAAGTCGTACGAGGCTCGGGTGATCGTGGTCGGAACCCGCCTGTTCGGAGCAGCAATCCACGCGCAGTCTGCCGAGACCTACCTCGATTGGCGCAACGATTACGGCGCCTTGCGGTACGAGCAGGTCGACCCGCCTGCCAACGTCGCGACCGGCGTGCGCGAGTACTGCGTCGAGCTGGGACTCACCTACGGGGCGTTTGACTTCGTCATCCGACCAGATGGCGAATGGGTGTTTCTCGAATGCAATGCCGGTGGCCAGTATGGATGGATCGAGGACGAGATCGAGGCGCCGATCACAGAGGCGCTCGCAGACCTCTTGGAGAAGGGGAACACAGCATGACGGCGACTACGACGGCGTGGCGCGAACTGGCGCACCAGCTCGCCGACGAGATGGCGGCCGAGGGGGTGTTGCAGTCGCCGGCGTGGCGAGACGCGGTCGAGGCGACCCCGCGGCACGTGTTCGTGCCGCGGTTCTACGTCCAGCAGCAAGACGGGCAGTGGACCGAGACGAGCGCGGATGACGACGAGTGGCTCGCCGCGGTCTACCGCAACGAGCCGTTGATCACCGACCTTGCCACCACGGCGAACGGCAACCGCGTCACGGTCTCGTCGTCGACTAAGCCGGGCCTCATGGTGAGGATGCTTGAAACACTCGACGTGCACGACGGGCACCGAGTGCTCGAAATCGGCACCGGGACCGGCTACAACGTCGCGCTGCTGTCACACCGGCTCGGCTCCGACCGGGTGTTCTCCGTCGACATCGGCGCCGAGCTGGTCGACGCAGCCCGCGGTCGGCTGACTGAGTTGGGACTGACTCCGACCCTGGCAGCCACACACGGGGCCGAGGGCTTGCCGGAGCACGGTCCGTTCGATCGGATCATCGCGACGTGCTCTGTGCCTACTGTCCCTTGGGCGTGGGCCGAACAGGTTCACGAGGGCGGCCTCGTCCTCGTCGATGTCAAGCCGAGCACGCACGCGGGCAACCTCGTGTTGCTGACGCGGTACGCCGATCGGCTCGAAGGGCGATTCTTGCCGCGGTGGGCCGGGTTCATGGCGATGCGCGATGCCGACCTCGCCCCCGAAGTTGGGAGCCTCATCGAGGACGTGAACACGGGCAGCCGTTCGTCGACACGCCTTGAGCCGACCCCGTGGTCGTCGCTCGTGCCGTGGTTCCTCGTGCAAACCCGGATGCCTGGGAAAGTCGCGTTCGGGTACCTCGGCGCCACCGACCAGGGGCCGGAGTGGGCCGTGTTCAGCACGCCCGACGGCTCATGGTCGGCAGTCAGGATGCAGCCCGACGAGAACGGCGAGCGCGAAGTGCGCCAAGGCGGACCGGTGCCACTCTGGGACGCGTTCGAGGCAATCCACGAGACGTGGGACAACCTCGGCCGGCCGAACTGGGACCGCCTCGGCCTCACGATCACCCCCGACGGCCGTCACCGCCTGTGGCTCGACGAGCCGGACGGCGAGGTCAGCTGGAGTCTGCTACCTCGGTAGCGGTCCAAGCAGAACAGCGCCCCCGCACCCTGGTATGGGTGCGGGGGCACTGTCGTTCTTGTGCGGTAGCGGTGGGATTCGAACCCACGGAGGGGATCAACCCTCATGCGTTTTCAAGACGCACTCCTTAGGCCGCTCGGACACGCTACCCGGCGCGTGACCAGGGTATCCGAGTGCCGAAGTCGTTATGTCAACCGGCGTCACCTACGGCGTGTGGCCGTCCGACCTGCGGTAGGTCGGTGGCTGCGCCGAGCCGAGCAGTACGCGGGCGAGCCAGTCAGGCAGCCGCGGCTCGATCCACCGCACGAGCGGGTAGACCACGCCGAGCACGATCGGCAGCACGACCAGCTCGCCGGCGCTACCGAGCGCGCCGGTGACGAAGTCGGGCACGCCGAGGGACACCAGCCACGCGACCAGTGCCGACCACGCGACCGGAACGACGGTGCGTAGCCACGAGATGAAGCGATCAGACATGCGTTTCTCCACAGGTGGGGACAACTTGGGGACAACTTCGAACAGGTGTTCGATCTAGTCGCGTTCGGCGAGTTCGCGGTCGCCCTCGGCGAGCGCCTTCTCGATCTCGCCGACGGCGACCCATGCGCGTTGGCCGAGCACGCCGAGCACCAGGCCGAGCGCGACGGCGAGCAGGACGGGCACCGGCCTCACCCGCCGAGCAGCCGGCGCCACGTGTTCGGGCCGACGATGCCGTCGACCGCGAGCCCTGCGCGCTGCTGCATGTACTTGACCCGTGCCTCGGTGGCCGGGCCGAAATCGCCGTCGACGGCGAGCCGGGACAGCGACGGGTACCAGGCGTTCAAGATCCGCTGAACCTCCGACACCGCGGCGCCCTTGGAACCACGCCGAATGATCGGCCGGTTGCCGGGGGTCGGACCGGGGCCAGGCTGACCACCACCCCCGCCGAGAACCTGCTGCACGCGCCCGGCATTGAGGCTGCGCGCCGAGTTCCACGAGAGTTCGACGTGCAGGTGATCGGTGTGCGGGTGGGCGCCGTTGTACGGACGCCACCCGGCATGGGGGTAGCTGCCCGACCAGATCCGGCGGTTGTAGATCACGCACTGAATGCCCAACTCAGCCGAGTTCGCGACGAGCTTGTCGGCGAGCACCTGAGTCCAACCGGCGCCGACGGGCACGCCGAGGTCGGCCGCGCGTCCCTCGCCGTGCAGGCTGGTCGACTTGGTACCGGGGATGCCGCGACAGTTGTAGATGCCGAGGTTTCGCCCGCCCTGGCCGCTGTAGGCGCCGAGGAACCACGCCATGAGCGCACGGGCGCCGGTCGACGCCGAGCCGGTGCAGGATCGAGCCGGCTCGTATCCGACGAAGATGCCCACGCCTCACACCCCCTCGGCGGCCGGCGTCGCCTCGGCGAACGGCTCGACGTAGTCGGGGTGCGCCGGGTCGGTGATCTCCTCCGGTGTCGGGTCGGGGGCGGTCGGGTCGACGACGTCGCCCGTGTCCGGAATGACGGGTGTACTCATGTGTTCCTCTCATTCGCTGAAACTCCGGAGCCTGTGAATTGGGCGCGCGAAGTCAGCCCCCGCTATGGGAGCTTGGATTAATCCCGCGCCGGGATTAAGTGGTCACACTGTTTGTGATGCGGTCGCGGTAGGTGAGTCGATCGGCATCTATTCCGGCTTTGTCGCCGGTGACCAGGTTTCGCAGACTCGCGAGACCGTCATTATTCGTGACGAGGATCGTCGCCTTTAGTGCGTCGATCTCCGCAGTTTTCATCTCCCGCGCTTTGTCTCGTGTCGCATCGGCGACCCGTCGTACCTCGGCGACTTGGGCGAGGGCATCGCCGGCGAGACGAGCGCGTGCGTTCAAGACTTCCGCGGTGAGCGCTTGCGCCTCGAACGCGAGCCGGTCAGCGGCAGATGCTTCGGTGCTCAACGGGGCGAGTGCCTCGTGCAGGTGCCAGTCGACGACCGTCGCAGGGTCGTCGACACCGAACAGCTCCATGTCGGTTGCGACGGCCGACCGTGCGACGAGGTGAACCCACGGGAGCCCGTCGCGTTGCTGCTCGATCCGGTACAGCGGTCCGAGTCCGCGCTCGTCGGTCAGTTTCACGCTGACGATTTCGATAATCACCGGTCCCCCTACGCGTTCCGGAATACGAGCCAATGCAGGAGCATTGACGAGGTGTCGACCCATCCCACACTGAAACTGTTCGGGCCGTGGTTCGTGATTGCCCAACGCACAGCCGGGCCAGCAGGCGACGCGCAGGTCACTACTACGTTGAAATTCGAGTTTGGGTTGACTCGTGCGTATGACATCGTGGCGCCGCTGGCATTGTTAAAGCCGTTGATGCCCCCGAACAGCATGGTTTCGCTGCTTCCGCCGGTCGGGATAATTCCGGTGATGTGCAGTCGTCCGTCACCGGGTGAGTCGAGCTTGACCGCTGTGTTGATGGCGCCGAACTGCTTGCCGAGCGTCCAGGCACCCCCCTTGCGCATGATGAGGTCGGTTCGGCCGGATGAGTTGCCGACCTGCTCGGCCGAGAGCGCCCAGAGTGTTCCGTCTTCGCGGGCGTGCACGGTCGGCTCGAACCCTGGCGAGCCGGCCATGCCGGTGAAGTAGATGCCGGGGTATCCGCCGAACACGCTCGCGTCGACGATGGCGCGAACACCACTGGTGCCGGTGCGCAGCGTGCCGGCGATGTCGGCCGCGCCGGTGCTCGCCGATATGTCGACGGTGCGCGTGCCGGAGCTGTTCCACGCGCGCAGCCCGTCCTCGTCGAGCTGCACCCGCGGATTGGTTGCCGAGGTGCGCAGCGTCGCGCCGGTGATCACTTTGCCGTCGATGGCGTCGGCCGAGAGCTTCTCGGCGGTGATGGTGTTCGCCCGGATCGCCGAGGCGGTCACCGATCCGACGGCGAGCTGATCCGCGGTGATGCTGTTCGCGACGATCTTGTCGCCGTAGATCGGGCGCCCGATGAGGTCGGGCGGCACGAGCGGTTTCGTGCTGATCGTCGCCGGTTCGGACGCGGCCGAGGTGTTGCCGCTGCGGTCAAGGGCGGTGAGCCGGAAGGTGCGCGGCTGGTTGTAGGGCTCTCCGGCGACGACGAGCGTGCCGGCGCCTTCCAACTGCCCGACCCGCACCGGTTCAGCCGAGACCTTCGGGGTCACGGTGAGCAGCCCGACCGAGGCTCGCGGCCATTCGAGGTAGATGCCGGCCGCGGTGCCGTCCAGCTCGGCGAGTTCGGCCTCGGTGAGCGTGTCGGTATGCACGCTGACGCCGTTGACGAGTACCTCGACCGTGCGGCCGGACACCGACAGGGCGAGCGTCAGGTCGTCGATCGTGGCGCCGGCGGGCAGCGGGAGCGGGGTCACGCGGCTGTTGGTGTCGGAGTCGACGAACAGCGCGAGGTCGTTGCCCTCGTCGTTGCGGCGCGCGAGCACGTACACCGCGCGCTCGCGGTACGGCCACTTCGACGAGGGGCCGGGGCGATACCGGGCGTAAACGCCGGCGCGGTACTGCGTGCCGACGGCGAGGTTTCGCGCCGTGACGATGTAGTCGCGGGCGCCGGTGTCCCGCGTGGCAAGCAGGTCAGAACCCGAGGTGAGGGTCAGCTTTCCCTCGGCGACGGTATAGGCGGGGTCCGTGCCGGACAGCAGCACCGACCAGGTGTTCGGGTCGAGCTTGTTGTCGCTGTACGGCCAGTTCTCCGACCAAATTGGAACGTCACTGCTCGCCGACATCCACACGTCGAGGTGGGAAAAGTCCGCGGGCATGACCTCGCCGGCGGCGCCTCGGCCGTCCCACTCGACGTGGATCACCCCGAGCCGGGTCGTCAGCCGCGGTGCGGAGGGCACCGGCGGCGCCTCGGTGTCCGCGGCGATGGTCACCGCGTACGGCGCGGAGAACGGGCCGAAGACGCCGGCCTTGCTGACCGCGCGCACCTTGAACGCCCATTCGGTCCCGACGTCATACGGCGAGCCGGTCGCGCTGTTGTCCGGGTGGGTGGTCTCGGTCAGCTTCGACCAGGGCAACCCGACGATGTTGGGCCGCTGGTACAGCTCGTACCGGGCGACCTCGATCAGCGTGCCGTCGACGGCCTTGTCGACCCTGCCCCACGTCGCGGTGATCTGTCCGCGGGCGGCGCCGTCGCTGTCCAGGTAGGCCGCGGTCGCGACGATCAACCCCGCCGGTGCGGCAGGCTCGCGCGGGTCCGGTCCTTCCGGCGCCGGCCGGGCGCCGCTGCCCCCGGTCGCGGTCGCCCCGCCCACGATTCCGGCGGTGCGCTTGGCGAGGCGCAGCTCGCGCTCGACGAACCGGTCGTTCAACACCAGGTTGCCGCCGAGCGTGCCGGCCTGGTCGCGAGTGAGGGTGATCTGCCGGAGCCGCAGCGGCACCAGGGCGCCGGCGTCGCCGGGGGCGAGCACGTAGTCGCCGGGCCGGTAGTGCTTGAGCGGCAACCACTTCGCCGCGGCGAAGGTGAGCCCGCGGGTGACCTGCACGCGCTCGCGGCCGGTGCGGTCGAGTTCGGCCTCGGCCAACAGGCGCATGGTGCCGGGGTCGCGCACCCCACCTTGGGTGATGAACCCTTCCCACCGTCCCCACGGGGCCGGCGCGTTCGGGTTGGTCAGTTCGAGCCGGGCCGCGCCCTCGCCCTTGACGTAGACCGCCGAGGCGACGTCTTCGAGCGTGCCGGTGTCCGGCGCTTCGGTGATGTCACGGCCGAGGCGCAGGTCGACCGGGCTGTCGCCCTCGGCGAGGTTGCGGCCGAGCGCGGTATCGGCGTTGAACACCCGCAACGTGCGCCCGGACAGGGTCCAGTCGAGCACGCCCTGCTCGGCGAGGTTGTCGAGCACGGCGAGCACGTCGATACCCGGCTCGTAGTAGATGGTGAGCACCTTCGACCAGGCGGCGCCGGCGCTGTCGACGGTCGGAGTGAAGTCGACGACCAGGCCCGCCAGGGCGCCGCGTGCCTTGGCCTCGGCGATGAGGGTGCCGAGGATGGTTCCGGGGGTCGCGGACAGAAACGGCCGCTTGCCCTCGCTGTTGTCGCGGTCGGAGGGGAACAAGCGCGCCTTGCGCAGCATCCACGCGTAGGCGGGCAGCTCGTAGGAGCGGGCGCCGGTCGGGTCGGTGACGTCGCCACTGCGCTTGATGCGCAGGAACCGGCCGCCGTCGACCTCCGACCAGGTGCCCGCGGTCGGGTCGTAGGTCTCGACGGCGACCTCGATCGGGACGGCGAGCGCACCGGCACCAGGAGCGCCGAGGGGGTAGGACAGTCGCAGTGAGCCGACGTCGTCGAGTGGCAGCGCGACCTCGACCGACAGCGGAGTCGGCAGGATGCCGAGCCGGTCGCCGTTGGGCGCGTGGGCGACGAGGCGCACGTCGAAACCGGTCACAGGTACGCCCTTCCTGCTCGCAGCTCGACGAGCGTCGCCTCGGTGGTGCCGGTGCCCTCAACGAGCACCTGCACACCACGGTCGTGCGCGGATGTCACCGCGGCCGGCGTCAACGCCAGGAACCGGAACCCGGAGCTCGGACCGCCGGTCACCACGCGACCGGTCGCGTTCGCCTCGGTGCCCTCCCAGGTGACGCCGGGTGCCTCGTGGGCATCCATCCGGCCGCAGTGCACCCGCAGTTGCCGGCCGGTGGCGAGCGCGCCGGGGTAGCCCACCCATCCGCCGGTAGCGATGTCGGTGACGCGCAGCCCGGTCACGGGGCCGGTGATGCGCAGGACAGCGTCGAGCACGGGCGCCGTCGAGCCGTCGAGCGTGGCCACCCGCACGGGGGCGCCGAGGGTGGTCGTCGACCAGGTCGACGGCGCCACGTCGCGCCAGAACACACCGGGCACGCGCAGCACCACGGCCAGGCGGGCGCGGGCGGCGCCGAGCCACACCTGCGGTTCAGAGGCGGTCACGACCTTGGCCTCGGCGCGCAGGTCCGGGACGCCGGCTGCGGGCGAGTACCGGACGTCGAGCAACCGGTGCCGCACCCCGAGCAGCGCGTACAGCGCGCGCATGTTCAGTTCGAGACCCTCGGCGCCCTGGTCGACGCCGGCCGGGTTCACGCCGGTGATGCCGAGCGTGAGCCCGATCGTGGTCGCCTCGACATCCTCACCGACGAGTGGCAGCTCGCCGGGCCGACCGGGCACCGACACCGCGGCCGTGCGTACACCCGGCAACGGCCGAACCTGTGTCGCTGCAAGGAGTTTCCAGCAGCCGGAGGGGTGATCCAGCGGGACACCGTCCACTGCGTAGGTCGCCACGCCGATCACCCCCACCCGAGCGCGCCGGCGTACTGCAACCCGCGGTTGACCGTGGTCGAGGTCGGTTCGGCCTGCGGGTAGTGGTTGGTCACGTGGACCACCGGGCCACCGCCGGCCGCACCGCGGCGAGCCTCGAACGGCGCGAGGTTGCACACGAAGTCCACTCCCGCCGGCGCGGCTATGCGCGGGGCAGGAATGACCGCCGGCGGAATCGGCGGAGGGGACGCCATATCCAAGAATGCCCGATTGAACTTGCTCGACATCTTGTCAACACCTATGATCAAACCCTCGCCGATGTTCACGCCCGCACCCATCATCAGGCGCGACGGCGAATTGATTCCGAAGAAACTCTTTACGCCCTCCCAGGCTCCCTTGACAAATCCCATGATCTTTTCTTTGATCCAGCCGCCAACGGCGCCAATCCCGTTGATCAAACCCTGAACGATATTCTTGCCGGTTTCAAGCAGCCAGCTTCCGGCATCGCGCAGCAATCCGAGCAGCACGCTCGGCAAATCGCGGAAAATTCCGACGACAAGATCAATTCCGCCGCGCACGGCACCCTTGAGCATTTCAAGGGCACCCGATGCGATTTTCTTGATGCCCTCCCAGGCGCCCGACCAATCGCCCTTGATCAGCGCCATCGCCGTTTCGATAATGCCCGACACGACCGAAACCGCGCCCTGGATGATCGGCACAATTCCGTTTTGGAAAACGGAAATCACCGTGCCGAGCAGCGAATCGAGGATAGGTAGCGC
Organism: Allokutzneria sp. A3M-2-11 16; assembly: GCF_024213555.1. Taxonomy (GTDB): domain Bacteria; phylum Actinomycetota; class Actinomycetes; order Mycobacteriales; family Pseudonocardiaceae; genus Allokutzneria. The sequence goes on from NZ_JANAVO010000001.1 coordinate 2,169,475, forward strand.
GACCGACGTAATAATGCTGATCAGTGGCTCAAAACTGCTCACGAGTCCAGCCAGCCGCTCGCCGACAAAACCGATCGCACCGGCGAGCAAATTTCCGAGAAGTTCGATCAGCGGCGAAGCGGCAGTCACTACGAGCGACAGAATTTCGGCCGCTTTCTGAATGATCGGAACAAGTCCGACGGCCAGTTTTTCAATCAGGGGTGCCGCTGCACTGGCGATCGTCGAAAAAACACCGGCTATCGCGCTAAGGGCGGGCGATAAAGCGCTCACGATCTGGCCAACTAAACCGCCGAGAACGCCAAGCAAACTGTTTACCGCATTGCGGAACTGCTCGTTACCGGCGTAAAGCGCGGTGAGCAGACCGAGCACGATGCCGACGGGACCGGTCAGGAACGACAACGCACGGCCGAGCCCGCCGACACCACCAACCAGATTCAGTAGCGGGCCGACGAACCGCCCGACCACTCCCAGAACCGACCCGAGACCGGCGAGCACGCCCGAGAGCGGACCGAAGGCGACAGCAGCCACACCGGCCGCGGTCGCGATGCCGGTCAACAGAGCCGGGTTGGCGGCGAGGTAGTCGGCGAGCCGAACCACGTAGGGGGCAAGGCGTTCGATCGCGCCGGCGAGCTGCTCGGCGAGCACCCGCGCCAGAAAGGCCGCCAACGGCGCCACCGCCGCGAGCACCTGCCCGAGCGGACCGCCCGCCCGAGCCAGGGACGCGACGGCCTCACCGATCACGGGACCGATCTCGGCCACCGCCGGCGCGATCGAGTTCGTGAAGGCTTGGCCCAGCTCGAACAGCACCGGGCGCAGCCCAGAGCCGGCCGCGGCGATGCCGCCGAAAATCTGCGACAGGGCGTGCATTCCCTCGGCCGAGCGCAGGAAGTCGCGCGCGGCGCCGGTGGCCTGTACGAGCACCGACAGCGTCGAGACACCCGAGCCCTGAGCCGCGGAGAAGACGGCCGCGATGATGCCGCCCACGTTGCCCAGCAGCCGAGCAAGATCACCGACGGCCGACATGCCGTTGCTGATCCACTCGGCGAGCTGACCGGTTTGCCTCGCGGTACTGATGAAATCGGCGAACCGCTGCGCAGCGTCGCCCGCGCCGGCGGACAAGCCGGGCAGCATCTCCGCACCCACCGCGGCGACGTCGCGGAAGACCGAGAGCAACGGGCCGGTGGCGTTGGCGAGGTCGGCGACGACGGTCTCGGTCGAGGCGAAGATCGTCCGCGTGTCGTTCATCGTCTGCGCCTCGCGCAGGAACCCCGCGGCACTGCCTGCGGCCACGCCGAAGGACGAGGCAACGCCGGTCATGCCCTCGCGCAGGATCGGCAGATACGACCCGCCAAGCTGTCGGACAACCGAGCCCATCTCGGCGAACAGCTCTTGCTGTACCGACCGCTGAACCTCGCGCCACGCCGGCGACAGCCCGCGCACGGCGACCGCGGTCTCACGGGCACTTGGCGCGAGCTTCTTCAAGGACTCGGCGAACTTCTTCGGGTCGTCCATCGACGACATGGCCTCGCCGAAGCCGGACATGCCGACCTTGAGCGTGACCATTGCCGCCGCACCCGCGGTGATGGCGGCCGGAAGCAGCAGCAGCGAGCCCGAGGCAGTTGCCGCACCACCGGCGAGCGCCGACAACCCGGAGCCGGCGAGACTGGCCGCCCCCGCCATCACCCCAAGGCGCAGCGTCGCGCCCGCGACGTTGGTCACCAGGGCGGCGACCACACCGGTTACCCCGCTGACAACGCCGAAGATCGAGCCAATGCCGCCGCTCAGACCACGAGCGAATCCCTTGCCCGAGGCATCACCCTCGGCGACGAACCGGCCGCGGACATCCCGCAACCGGCCGTTGGCGTCGCGGCTGAACCCGTCAAGTTCCTTGCGTCCCTGCGCGAGTCCTCGACGCCATCCGGAGTTGTCAACCGAGAGGTAGCCGACAAGCTCGCCGATCGTCAGTGCCACGGGGTCACCCCCTGCGGACTGGTCAGCGGTTCATCGACTCGGCGAGGACTTCGCCGGGGAGAGCGCGCGAGCTAGGCGGGATTCGCACGAGAGCAGCCCCACCACGCGGACGCGCAACCAGCGCCACGAGCGGGCGCGCAAGATGCCCGACTCGACGTCGACGCCGTAGACGGAGTGCAGGTCAGCCTCGATCAACGCCCAGTGGTCGAGGAGCTGCGCCCACGTGTGGCCGTCTTCGCCGGCGCCTTGCGGGTGCGGCTCGTACCACTCGCGGAGCCCTGTCGCCGGGTCGATCGGTCCGCCGCTCGTCGCGTCTCCCGATTCCCGGCTGAGGCTTCCGGGGAGCCGGCCGCGTTCCAATACGCCTCGGCAGCCTCGCGGGACACCGCGGCGTCGAGCCACGCGGTGACGCCGGCGACCTTGAGCACCGGCCACGGCACCCGGTCGGCGAGCATCTCGTCGTAGGTAGCGCCGAGCGCGTCGCGGTAGAGGTCGACCTCTTCGGCGTCGTCGAGCGCGATCTCGTCGAGCGGCTCGCCGGACTCCGCCGCCTTGGCCGCGTGCGCGGCGACCTCGGCGAGTCGCTGCAACCGCAGACCGGTCTCGGCGTCCACGGGTGCTACGTCGTAGGTCTTTCCCTTGTACGGCAACGACAGACCGGCGTCGAGTACCTCGGATAGGTCACGAAAGGCCACTAGGAAATCTCCTCGTACAGATCGGTCCGGCAGGTGAACGGCGAGCAACCGATCTCGTCGTCGACGCCGGCCTCGGTATCGGCGATGGCGTCGAACAAATCGGTTTGCCGCGATGCCCACTCGTGACGGGTCACACGGTCGATAGGCGCCTCGTCGAGCGGCACACAGGACGAATGCAGGTAGAACTCACCGCGTAGTGACGCGCCGGTCGTGTTGGCGCGGACCGAGCCGTGCCTGATCGCGCGATCAAATGCGACGGCATCGGCCCAACCGCGTGGGTCGGTGTCTCGCAGGCGGCGCCATCCGGCGTTGTTACGGAAGGGACAGCCAACGCACGCCGATTTTGGGGTCTTCCCGAACCCGCGGGTCCGCAGGTAGCGAACGCAGTCCGAGCGCTTCCAACCAGGTCGACCGTCGGCAGCGCCGGTTAGGTCGAGCAGCGGGAAGTCATGCCGGCTGTAGGAAACCTGCGAATCCTTGGCACGCATGATCTCGTCGCGGCTGATCCCGATGGACTGCGTGACCGCGCTACCTCGCGGCGGCCTGCCTGGTCGCCCGTTTGCCTTGAGCGTCGCTCCGAGGAACAGCCGCACAGCCTCGCGGATCGGCCGGATTTTGTACTCCGCAGTGCATTGTCTACGTGCCATACCTCGCCGGCCGTCTGGCTTGCGAACGAACAGCGGCATGGACGCAAACCGGTGCGCCGGGTCGAGCGCGTCGTCGCGGATGTTCCCTACGCTCACGCGCTTGATCGGGATACCCGCGGGCTGAGCGACTTCGCGCTCGATCCGGTCCAAGTGTTCGTAGACGGCCTGCGGCTCCCACCCTGTATCTGCGAACACAGCGACGTCATACCGAGGAATCCGTCGCTCCGCGGAGAGCAGCAAGAGCGTTGATGACTGAACACCAGCGCCCAAACTCAAGATACGTGGCCCGGTCATCATCCGGCCTCGACGGCCTCGGCGCCCAGTACGCCAGAAACCCCGGTTTGCGTTGCGGGGTTGGGGATTTCCTTCGGTGACCCCTGCCCGTTCAGGGTGAAGTTGAACGGCTCCAAGTCAGTGACCGCGCCACCCTTGGTGAACCCAGAAACCGTTGCTGTGCCTTGGTATGCGTCCGGCGAGCCGTCGCGCCGGTACCAGCGAACCGAGATGTTCGCAGCGAACCCGACCACGCGGCCGGCTTTGCGGATGGCTTCCTGTCCGGGGTCGGGGGTGAACGTCGCGGCGTCGGTGCGTTTCCGCTTGCCCTCGGCCTCAATCGACCACGTGCGCTGTGTGACGACGGTCGAACCCCAACCGTCGGAGTCGAAATCGCCGTCGTCTTCGGTGTTGTCGTCGGTGGTCTCGCTGAACGAGGTCAACCCGTTGACCCGTGTCCACTGGGGTTCGGTGGCACTGGGGGCGCGGGTGTCGACCTCCAATGCCCAGTCTTTGGCGAGCAGGGACCGCAGCGCCATGTCGGCTACTCCTTACGTGCGGTGTCGGGTGGGTCGGTGCGCGGTGAGCTGGTAGGTGTCGGCGTGCTCGAAGCGGCCGGACTGGTCACGGCCCATCGGGAGCGAGGCGGTGCGCTGCGCGAGGTGCACCAGGGCGCCGGCGAGGTCGAGGTGCGTCGCGCCGTGCAGCGCGTCGAACACCGCGTCGACCAGGTCGAGCGCCTCGCGCGGGTCCGCGGTTGCACTGCGCGCCCGGACCTGGAGGCCGAGCACGCTGTCGGCCTGGTCGACGTCGTCGACGAGCGGATACGGAGTCAGCACCAGGACCCGCGGCGGCGAGGCGGGCACGGCGCCGATGACGATGCCGACCTCGTCGTCGCGGTAGATCCCGCTCGGGCGGTAGGTGGCGATGCCGGCCGCGGCGAGATACTCGGCGAGCCCATGCGCGAGGGTCGCTGTCCAGCTCACGACCCGAGCGCCTTCCGGATCTGCGCCTGAATGAGCCGGGCGACGACCTCGCGCTCGGATGCGAGGGCGCTTTCGAGGTACTTCGGCCCGCCCTCGCGGTGATGCCAGGTCAGTTCTTCGTGTTGCCGTGCGGCATAAGGGGTGTCGTAGGACACGGCCGCGGTGAGGGAGTCGGCGTCATGGCTCGCGGTCGCGCTGTTGCGCAGGGCCGCGGTGTCCAGCGGCGCCCGGTCGACCGACACCGCGCGCACGTGCTCGGCGCCGAGCGCGAGCCCGCGAACGGCGCCGGCGTGTGCTGCGTCGCCGACCTGCTTGCCGTTCCACTCGACGCGAACCCCGCCGTTGCCGCGAACCTCGAACGCCATGGCGCACCCCCGTTTCGGCTAGGTGAGTGCGACCTCGCGGTGTGACCAGCTCGACGGGTGGTCGAATAGGTTCGAGGTCAGGACGCGGCCGGTGCGTTCGTGCGGGGTGCCGGGCCAGACGGTCACGAGGGACCGCACGGGGATGTGTTCGTGTGGCCGGGTGCGCACGGTGGTTTCGCTGATCAGCTCGTCACCGTCGGCTGAGCGGACGAGCCGGCGCCGGTCCTCGACGAATGTGCGCCGGATGAGCACCGGGTCGCCGTGGACGTCGCCGTACGGGCCGGTGCCGAGGTAGAGGCGCACGGTGATCATGTGCGGCAGCAGGACCGCGGGAACCTGCATGGGGGTTGTTCACCCCCTCACCACTTGGCTCACTGGTTGGTGCACTCATCGGTGCACGCATTGGTGCACTCATCGGTAAACGCATCGTTCCTGAACTGCGAAAACGCGATCTACCTAGTTACTTCGCGTTCCCTTGGCGGTCCGGGGTGTGCGGGGAGTGGGAGAGCAGTCCGGCGGTGGCGAGGATGCGCACCGCGGCCGGCGCGAGGTCCGGCTCGGTGTCGGCCTCGGCGCGCTTGAGCCGAACGGTGCCGATCTGGGACTCGACGAACCGGCCGCCGGCGCCGGTCTCATCGCCGGTCTCGCCCCACCACTGCACCACCGCGCAGGTTGCGCGCTTGAGCGCGTCGCGCACCTTCGCCTCGACGGGCAGCCCGTCGGGGGTGGTGTCGTAGACCGCGGTGAGCAGCAGCGAGTCGACCCGCTCGGAGGCGCGGGCGAGCTTGCGCGGGGTGTCCTCGTCGACCACGCCCGGACCGGCGTAGTCGACGAGGTCGGCCGGCGTGGCGTAGACCCGCATCGGCTACCCCTCGTCATCCTCGTCGAACAGCCGGGCGAGGTCGTCGCGGCTGAGCGACTCGGCGTCGGTCCGGGTGTAGCCGCGGGACAGAGCGAAGTCGACCCACTCGGCTTTCCTCGCACCCTTGGCCGGCCGCGCCGGGGTGACGCGCTCGGTCGAGGCGAACGGCTGCCACACCTCGGGGAGATCGGCGAGCCGGTCGGCCATCCATGAACCGGGTTCCGGCTCGTGGACTTCACCGGTGCGCACGTTGCGGTAGGCGGTCACGGGGTCGCCGCCTTCCGCTTGATCAGTACGGCGCGCTTGGGATCGAGGGTCTTCACACCCATGAGGCAGTCGATCGACACGACGTCCTGCTTCTTGGACATGTCGTAGCCGTAGATGACCCGCAGGCCGAGGCCCTTGTACGAGACGACCGAGCCCTGTCCGGCGCCGATGCCTCGCGGCAGCGGCAGCGTCCGGGTTGTCAGGGCGAACGCCTCGCGGCGGAAGGCCACGGAAACGCCGTCCTTGATGTTCTGCGACATGTAGTTGTCGAAACCGCGCTTGCGGCCGATGCTCGCCTCGCGCAGGGCGGTTCCGTCGTCGCCGACCTGCTGCGCCTGCGTGAACAGCGGGTCAGTCTGGAACAACGCCGTCAGGCTGGTGTCGGCGACCGCGCGCCGGTCGGCAAGGGGCACGTTCGCGTCGTTGAGCACCTTGCCCGCGGCCGGCAGCACGTCGGAGACGTTGACCTTGGCCGGGTCGTACTCGACGGTCTGCGTGATGTCTGCGCGCAGACCGAGCACGAGCCGGTCGGCGTACTGGCTGATTGCCTCCATTGCCGGGGTGAGGAACTGCTCGGAAAAGTCGGTGATCCGCATCGACCAGTCCTCAGAGGTGACCGCGAACGACACGTCGGGAATCTTGTCCAGGGTGAGCGTGGTCGAGCCCTCGCGCGCCTCCTGCAACACGATGCCGGTCTGTCGGTTGAACTCGTTCACCTGGAACACAGCCGGCTTGCGAATGGTGATGGTATCGCCGCTGTTGCCGGTGAAGTCCGCTTCGTAGTCACGGTGGACGAGTCCGGCCATGACGGTCTGTTCGTAGAGCGTCGCGATTGCCTCGCGGGCGATCACGTCGACGGTAAGAAGCTGGTTGGGCATGGTCAGCTACGCCCCTTCCTGGTGCGCTTGATGTAGTCCTCGACCGAGAGCGAGCCGAGGTCGTCGCCACCGGAGGGCGAGCCGCCGGTGATCTGTCCACCGCTGCGAGGTGCCGCGGCGGATGCGGCGGCAAGCCGCGGGTTTTCCTTGAGCGCCTTGGTGATCGCGCCGGTGACCTTGTCGGCGAAGTTGTCGGCCGAGGGGTCGAGGTCGGCGACCCGCTTGCGGAAGCCGGCCGAGTCGAGCAGCGCGTCGGGGTCGGCGCCGGCCGCGCCGGCGGAGCGGTACACGGCGAGATCGACCGCGCGCTCGCGCGCCTCACGCTGTGCCGCGGTGAGCTGATCGGTGACCTGCTCGACGGTCGGCGCCTCGTCGCCGGCGGTGATGCCGAGCGCCTTCGCGATCTTCTCGACGATGTCCTGCTGCGCGCCCTCGGCCTTGGTGCGCCACTCGGCGACCTCCGTGCGCAGCGCCTCGACGTCCGGTGAGGTCGTCGGCGAGCCCTGCTCGGCGCCGGTGTTAGAACCGCTGTTCGGCTCACTGTTAGAACCGCTGTTAGAACCGCCCGGACCTGCGGACGTTGTCGGGTCCGGGGTCGGTGGCGCATCCGCGGCGCCACCATCGGCCGGCGCGTTGGGCACGGGTGCGGACATGGGAGAACCCTCCTAAGCGTGCTCGGGTGTGTGGTCTGTGCCTGATGGCCAGGCAAAACAAAGAGTGTTGTCAAAGTTGTTGACGACACTCTGAGGGGAACCGCTAGAGTGTTGTCAACAACAGAGACAACACTTAGGGGTGGACATGAACGCGTTGTACGACGCCGAGGGTCTGCGAGCGGCGCACCGCGGGCAGTTCTCCCTCGACCTGCTCGGCGAGGTCGACCAGGCGCCGACTGAGTGGCCGGTCACCGAGCAGCCCGTCGTCGACGACCACCAGGGCGACGAGCTGTTCACGGTCACGCTCGGTGGTGAGCCGACCGGCGGTGCGCTGTTCGGATTCCTCATCCCCAGTCCGCCCGAGTCCGAGGTCGAGGTCGTCGAGTCGGTGCACAGCGACCCCGCGACCTGCGGCGCGCGCGGCTACCGCCGCTTGGCCTGCCGGGTCTGTTGGCCTCGGCCGGACCGGTGCGGGTGGGGCACCTGCTCGCGGCGCGCGCCCTTCGAGGTCACCGACACCGACGGCGACGAGATGCCGGCGTGCCTGCGGTGTGCGCGACTCGCCCGCACGGCGGGGTTCGGCGTGGCGGGCCGTCGTCGTGGGTGAGACTGCGGAGGTGGCAACGATCGAGCACGCCGGTACGGCGGCAGTGGGCAAGTGGATCGGCGTCGAGGGCGGGACGGTGACGCAGTACGTCAACCGCTACGCCGATACCGACAACCCCTGCCCGGAACCGGATGTGAAGATCCGGCAGGGCAAGGGATTCGTCTACGGATGGGCGTTCAACCGGGAACAGGAGTGGCGCGGCTGGAACGCGCGGCGCCTCGGACAAGGCGCGGCCGGGACGTCGAAACCGGGCAGCGGGCGCCGGCGTCAGCCGGAGTAATCCACCGGGAACGACGCCGTGCCGCTCTGGTAGCCCGCACGCCACGCGGTCGCGAGTGCCTGCTCGGCGAGGCTCGGAGGGTTTCCCGTTGTCCGGTAAGGGTTTGCGGCCGGTTGTCGATTCTGCGCCGCTGCTCGCCCCTCGGCGAGTGCGGCGCGCACCTGGTCGGACAAGGTCACTGCAACCAGTCCTCCCCACCTGTGCGGAACCCGGCGCCACGGGCGCCCCCGACGTCGTCGAGCAGCCACGCGGCGTACTCGTCGAAGGTCATCCTACCGTTGGCATCCCACCATTCCCGCAGCTCAGGCGAGGCCCATTTGCGGGCACGGCTCGCCGGTCCGGTGAACAACTCGCGCGGGTCGATGCCGGCCGCTTCCCCTGCCGGGGCGAGCATGTGCCCGCGCGTGGCATCCTCCGCGGCGATGTACTGCTCGTACACGTGGTCGCGGTAGGCGGCACGGGCAAGCTCGTCGAACCCCTTGCCCTTGTAGCCGTCGGCCCGAAGTCGCCGAATGGCCTCGGTACGGCGCAGCGCCTCAACACTCGTGCCGCTCGCCTGCGCCCATGCCTGTTCGTCGTCCATCCCTTCGGCGACGAGCCGCTCGTACTCGACGAGCTGCTCGGCCTGCCGCTGCTCGCGCCGAGCCTGCTCACGCGCGCGCCGTTCCTCACGGCGCCGGTGTTCGGCGTCGCGCCGGTCCAGCTCGACGAGCACCAGGTCGAGCAGCGCCTCGTCGTCTGCGACCTCGCCGAGCCGGTCGGCGAGCGCCTCGTCGGACAGCTCGCGCAACCCTGCGGCGAACTGCTCGCGCTCGCGCTGCTCGGCCTCGGCGCGCTCGCGCTCGGCCTGCTGTTCGGCGGCGAGCCGTTCGGCCTCCCGCCGGCGTGCCTGCTCTGCGGCGACGGCGTCGAGCCGGTTCTGCTCGACGGTGCCCTCGGCGAGCTGTTCGGCGAGATCCTCGCGGCGGCGCCGAGCGGCCTGCATGGTGCCGTGCCCGAGGTTGAGCTGCTCGCGGTAGTGCTTGCGGTTGAGCCCGGTCGCCTTGACGTGGTCGCGGATCTCGGCCTGTAGATCGCGGATCTTGGCCGCGGAGCGTTGCGCGTCGGCCGGGGTGAGCGCGCCGGCCTGCTTGCGCTTCTCCCGCCGTACCTTGCGTTCCAGCTCGCGCAGGTCTTCGCGTTCGTCCTCGGCGACCTGGTCGTGCTCGGCCGGTTCGGCGAGCCTGGTCACGCCGGGGATAAACGGCAAGAAGGTGTGCCGACAGTTCGGGTGGAACAACCCGGCGGCACGGGCCTCGTCGACGGTGCCGGCGACCTCGACGAGCATCGGCTCGCCGGTGAGTTCGTTCTCGACGGTGTGTTCGCCGGCCGACCCGTTGCGGGCGAGGATGCGCCCTTGCCAGTACGAGCACAGCGCGCACCCGTCGGAGGTGCGCGAGACGGCGACCAGGTCCAGGCCGAGGGAGCCCAGGCGGGCGAGGTGTCCCTCGTTCCACGCGCGGGCGGTCGCGGTGCGGGTGGCCATCTCGACGTAGCTCGCGAGGTTCCACGCGCGCCCGGATCGGTCGACGAACCCCGTCACCCCTTGGGAGACGAGCCGATCCCACGCCGAGCGCTGCGCCGAGCGGGTCGTGCCGATGCCGAGCAACTGCAACGGCGCCGCGGCGGCTACCGCGACTTGGTAAGCATCCTGTGCCCACCGCAGCACCCGCAGGTACAGCGCTTCGAGCCGGCTCGTCAGGTCCGCGACGAGCAACGCCGCGGCATCCATGCCGGGCACGACGTCGCGCAGTGCGGCTAGCTGCCCGGCGTCGAGCGCGCCGGCCTCGTAGAGCTGGGACAGTGCGGCGCCGCTGCCTGCCTGCCACGCGGCGAGCACTGCCTCGGCCGCGGCGATGTCTGCCTCGGCCCGTAGTTGGGTGATCATCCGCTCGACGGCGATGCGCAGCTCGCGCACCGCGGCGGCCTTCTCCGCGGCCCATGCCGGCACCTCGCGGCCGGCGCGGGCGCGTCGAGCGATGTCGGCGAGCAGCCGTGCCTCGGCCTCGGTGAACGTGGCGAGGATGTCGCGGGCGAGCTGCTCGACGACCTCGGCCGGCTCACTGCCCGGTGGTGGCTCCCACGGCATCGCGCTCGCCTCCACCCTGGTCGAACCCGCGGAAGGTCGCCGGGTCCGGCACGGCGCGGCCGGTCTCGGCGAGGATGCGCGCGACCTCGGCGTCGACCTGGTCGTCGTCCCACTCCGGGTGGACCATGCGCACCCGCACGTCGGTCGAGGCAGCCTCGGCGGCGAGCAGGGTTTGCGCGGTCCGAGCGAGTTCGGCCGGGTCCGGTTGGGCCTGGTCGCCGAAGTCCACGACCGGGGTCTCGTCGAGCCCGAGCATGGTTCCGCCGAAGACGTGCCGGTCGACGTCGAGCAGCGCGCCGGTGAGCGGGCCGAGGGTGGCCTGCCAGTACCGCGACTTCTTGTCGCGGGTGGTCTCCGACATCTCGCGCCGGTCGGTGACCTCGGTCGCGGTGACCCCGGTCGCGCCGTTGACCTCGCCGAAGGTCGACGGCGAGTAGCCGGCGGCGCGCAGCACGTCGAGGGTGATCTGCTCGACGGTCTCGCGGTGCTCGCGCACCCGGATCGCGAACTGACTCGGGGTGATTGGCGGCGAGCCGTCACCGCGGCCGGTGAGCATGTTCAACTCGGTGAAGACTTCTTGATCGTCGTCGAACACCGCGCCCTGTCCGGGGCCGAGCGGTTGCAGGTAGCCCGCGGGCACCAGTAGCCGCGCCTTGGCGAGCCGAACGTCGCGCATCCATGACGAGTACGTCTCGTCGAGCGCGTCGAGTAGTGGCTCGACCCCGTCAAAGTCGCTGCGCCCCAACGGCTTCAACGCCGTGACCGACCGCCACTCGCGCGAGGGCCGGATGTTGGGGACGTAGCCGGCGGTGAGCCGGCGGGTGCCGGTCTCGATCGCGCCCTCGGCGTCGACCAGCTCGGCCGCCCACGCGGTCGAGGGGTGCTCGGTGAGGGGGATCGGCCGGCCGAGTTCGTCGTCGGTGCCCTGGTACAGGCTGTGCACGATGCGGCCCGGTTCGTGGCGTTCGAGGTGCCGGAGCACGCTCGCCCCGTCGGAGTGCTCGACGGTGTGCCAGAACGTCACCGCGGCAAGCTGCTTCCATCGCCATTCCGGCACCGCGGCGTCGGCGTCGACGGTGTCGAGCATCGCGTGCCGGGTCACGTCGGCATCCCAGACCACCCGCAGGTACACCCCGCCGAGCGCGGCGGCGACCTCGGCCGCTTCCAAGAGCGCGGAGTGCACGGCCGGCGTGTTCACGATCTGGTCGAGCCGGGTCTGCGCCGAGCTGTTCTCGACGGTGATCCGCGGCGGTTCGGCGAACAGCAGGTCGGCCGAGGCGGTCGCGATGTCCGAGGCGAGCGGCACGTGCAAGCGGGTCCGCTGCTGCCCGCGGGGACTGGTCGGCCGTCCCCAGAAGAACCGGGACACCGCACCGACCAGCCCGCCGCGGTACTGCGACGGCCGGGTGTGGACAACGGGGCCGTTGGCGTAGAACGCGGCGAGCTGCTCGGGCTTGCCGACGTACCAGGCATCCCACTCGCGCATTCGCTGTGCGGCGCGGTTGAACGGCGCCGGCGGCCACAGATCACCCATTGCCCGACCCCCTTTGCACTGGTCAGGCGGCGAGCGCGAGCGACGCGCGCCAGAGATTTTCGGTGGTGGTGATGGCGTAGCGGCCGGCGTCGAGGCTGTGATCGGCGACCTTGACCGGGGCGTCGGTGCCCTTGGCGGTCGCGGAGTCATCCCACGAGTAGCCGGGTGCCTCGCGGATGAAGCCGGTACAGCGGTCGGCGACCTTGAGCCGCTTCTCGGCGAGCAGGCTCGACACGACCCGGATGCCGTACGCGACGTCGTTGTCGGCCGCGGCCGTGGTCACCCCGTCGTTGTGGAGCTGCACCCGGAAGGACGCGGCCGAGGGGTCGGCGACGACCCACTGCGGACGCAGCTCGGTCACCCGCGGCAGGTGCGGCCGGCCGAGCCAGTCGCGCAGACCCGCCGAAAGCTGCGAGTCGGTGAGGCGCACCTGTGCGTGCGCCGGGTCGTGGCGCCACTCGTCGACCAGGTAGAGCCGTCGGTCGACACCCTCGCCGAGCAGCAGCGCCGCCGTTGCGTTCGTGGTGCCGTAGTCGATGCCGACCGCGAGCAGCCGCGCCATGTCGGGGAGCTGCTCCCACGGCACCACGTGATCGGCCGGGTTCCACATGTCGAACACCGCGCCCTCGGCGGCGACCCACTCGCCGAGCACGAACCGGCGGAACCACAAGCCGGTGTACTCGCGGCGAATGCTGTCCTTGTAGGACTGCTCAAGGGCTGGGTTGTCGTCGAGCACGAAGGAGAACGAGCGCCAGTCGGGCAGCTCGCCGAGGCGGTCGAGGTACTTCCGCTTCACCCAATGCGCAGGTGAATCGGGGTTCGTCGTGCAAAAGACCTGCGCGCCCGGAACGCTCATGCGGCCGAGCAACTGCGTAAAGAAGTCCTCGGCGACGACGGTCAGCTCGTCGACGTAGGCGCCGGCGACGGTCATACCGCGCAGCACCTTCTCGGCCTTGGCGTCCGAGGCGCCGAGCACGTACACCGTGCGGTCAAGAATCCGGGCGGTCGGTGCGCCCGCGGTGTAGTGCACGTGCTCGGCGACCGCCCCGAACAGGGACGGGTCTTGCAGCGGCGCGAACACGTTGCGCGCGACGCTGTCCCGCGTGCGGCCGACGACAACGAGCTGCCCGCCGCGGGGCGCGTTGGCGACGTAGATCAACCAGCGCAACAAGCTTGCGATGGTCTTGCCGGACCGGATGGCGCCCGACCAGATCGACACGCGCGTCGAGGACTCCCGCAGCGACTCGACCTGTTTCGCCGACAGCGGCAGCTCAAGGTCAGTCATCACCGGCGGCCCGGATGCCGAGCGCCGCGGCGAGCCCTCCGAGCATCGACTTAACGCCCTCGCTGCCCTTGTCCGCGTCGACCTGCTCAAGGCGAGCCGCGGCGGCGAGGTGCGTCGAGGTCGCCGAGGCGAGCGCCTTCTCATCCGGCGCGGGCACGTGGTCGAGCACCTTGGTTTCGATGCCGTGCACGGTGGTCGCGGTGAACTTGTACGCCGGTGCTTCCAGCCGGGCGAGCACCCGCTCGGCGCGGCCGTAGAGCCGGCCGACGATCTCGGTGCGCCGGGCGCGGTTGTCGACCTGTCGGGCGTGCGTGGCCGCGGCGGTCGCGGTGCGGTCGAAGGACAAGCCGAGCGAACGCGCGATACCGGTCACGGTCGAGGGCGAGCGGCCGATCGCGCGAGCGATGTCGTTGCGCGTCTTGCCCTCGGCGTGAAGCTCGCGCACGCGGTCGCGGTCGGCATCGGTGATCAGGTTGCGCGGCAAGAGGATCACCTCGCCGAGCGCAGAAAGACGACAGCCCCGAACCCAGGGGGGAGGGGGTTCGGGGCTGTCGAGATCGAGGGATACGGGAATGGATCTCGGGATGCGGGTACAGCTCACCCGCTGCTGATGACCATTCTACGGGGACTTGGCACCGGCTCGGGTGACATTACGAGCCGGTGAGGCGAGCGCGAGGTCGATCACGTCACCGACCCGGTACCGCGGCCGGCCGCGGCTGTCGGGTGCCCGCTTGGCGAGCTTGCCGGCGTGCGCCCACGTCCGGACGGTGTTCGGCGACAGCTCACGACCGAGCAGCCGAGGCAGCGCGCGGGCGAGTTCGGCCGCGGTCGCCAGGGTGCCGCGGGCAGCGTCGAGCAGCTTCTCGCGCAGGGCCTCGACGTCGTGCCGGGTGCCGCACTCGCGGCAGGCGACGACGGCGCGCTCGGGCCTCGCGTAGAGGTCGGCGGCGCAGTCCGGACACGGTCCGCAGTACACGCGCGCGGGGGGAAGGTCGACCGCACGGCGCACGCGCTCGACGGTGTCGGCGACCTCGTCGACCAGCTCACCGCCGGCGGGGTGGTATTCGACCCATGAGGGGTGTCGGCGCAGCCACGCGGCCATGTCCGGCACGGTGTCGTCGAGGTCGAGGTCGTCGAGCACAGCGTCGACGAGCGTCTCACCGTCCGGGCCGTTCTCCCCGGTCGGTACTACTCGGCGCGGCCCGTGCGTCTCCCACAGTTCCCGGACCCACGTCGACAACGTGTTGCGCAGGTCGTCGCACACCTCGGCCGCACCGAAGTTGAACGGCAGTCCGACCTCGGCCGGCCGCGAGCCGACCCTCGGCCCGGTCCGGGTGAGCCGGGCGACCTGGTCGTCGAGGTCGTCAACCAGGTCGGCGACCTCGACCAGCTCGGCCCGGAACCGGCCGAGGCACAAGCCGCACACCGTGCCGCCGGCGGTCGGGTTGCTGCACGAGGGGACGGTGCACGTGATCATGCATCCCAGCGTCGAGCGGAAATGGCACCGAGGACGTGGTCACGATCCGGCCCCGGTTGGTGGCGGCAGCGCAAGCAATCTGCCAGCGTTGCGACATGGTCGCCATCGAGAGTCTTCTGCACCGCCGCACGGACCTATCGACATTTGTCGTGCACTTCACGAAGGACTCGGGCGGAGCGACTGCCCGACAGAACCTCGCGGCAATCCTGGAAAATCATACAATCGAGGCGCGGACCGCTTACGGGATGGTAAAGGATCGTGTGTACGCTCCCGAAGTCGTCGCAACGCAACGCGCGGTGTGTTTCACCGAAACCCCCCTCGAACATGCGTGGATGATGTGCGAGGAAATCGACAACCGCCAAGTAAAATTCAATGGCTACGGTATCGCCTTCACGAAGACGTTCGCCCGGAAACGGGGCGTAAATCCCGTTTGGTATCTCGATATCACGCCCGGTCACGACTGGCTTACCGGCCCCGTAAACCAACTCGTGAAGGACGCCGAAGCGGCAGCGACACCGACGGGTGCGCCTGGCCCCGACACGGTGTCGCTGCTGGCCTCTCCGATCTTGCGGCTTACTCCCTTCCTGGAACAAATGGGGCCTACTCAGGGTGCGCGCAAAGAATTCTGGTGGGAACGAGAGTGGCGCCACGTCGGCGACTTCGTGTTCACGTCTCGCGACATCGTAGTCGTATTTGCGCCTGAGTCAGAGCATGACGCGCTACGGGAAGAAATGGCGACATGGCCCGGATGCGCCGCCCCTCCCGCTGTTGTTGACGCGAAGTGGGGTCTTGAACGCGTAATCGCTGCCCTTGCTCACGTTCGCGACCCCGGACCGTTCCCGAAATAGGCGTGCACTTTGACTCAGTGATAACCGTCATTATCACGGTGCTGATTGATCACCGATCATGCTGCCACGGCGACCAGGTCGAGGCGGTCGGCACCGGTCTCGACCTGGTCGGGCGCCGGCACACCGGGCAGCGGCAAGAGGTACTGACCGGCACCGGTCCACCGGCGGCCGGTGCGCATCGGCTCGGCGAGCACAATCGGCCGCACCCACGGGTCACCGGCACGGCGGCGCCGAAGTCGCTCCCGCTCGTAGGCAGTGTGCGCCTCGCGGCAGAGAGCACAGCGGCACCCGTGCTTGGCGTAGCGGCTGTTCGTGGCGTGCGGCGGCAACACCGCGGGCACCGGGTGCCCGTCCTGCTCGGCGAGCGGCGCCCGCTCGGCAGCGTCGAGCCCTCCCCAGATCCCCCACGCTTCCCCGCCCGCGAGCGCCTCGGCGAGGCACTGCTCGCGCACCGGGCACGCGGCACACAGCGCCCGGCACTCGGCGACCTGCTCGGGCGCCGGGTCGATGAAGTCCAGATCAACTCGCCCGCGGCAACCGGCCCGCGAGCGCCACTCGGGTAGCCGGACCATCACGCGACCTCATCCAGCGCAGAACCGAGGGCGGCGAACAACCACGGCAGCGCGCCGGCGGCCACGAGCGTGAACAGAACCGGGGCAACGCTCCAATCTCGGGAACAAAACCCCAATTCTGTAGCTGAGTTCGCCTTTCTGCGCCTGCTGCTGCTCATTGCGCCACCCCGCCGAGCGGCTCGCCGTAGCCGGCCGCACGCAGCAGCGGCACCAGGTCGCCGAGTTCCATTCGCACTGGTCGGGACACTGCGGGTGTGCGCGCGTCGGCGACCAGGGCGACGAGCTGCGCCGCGGGCAGCCACACCCACCAGCGCCCAACGTCGGCCTTGCCGCGCCGGCGGACGACGAGCAGGCCGAGGTCGGCCGGAACCGTGCCGGGTCCGCCGAGGCGCTGCTGCTCGGTCTCGTCGAGCCATGCCTCGACGGCCTCGCGCGCCTGGTCCTTGACTTGCCACACGAGCGCAGGTGTGCCGGTGATGTCGCCGGGGTCGGCGACCGTGCGCCCGCCGGTGGTGAAGCCGGTCCGCACGGCGCGCTCGGCACCGGGGAACCCGTGGTCACGCAACCAGCCGGCGACCTTGCGCTCGGCCTCGGCACCGCGGCGCCGGTTGGCCGCGCCGAGCCGGGAACGGTCGACGGCCGAGGGGCTCGCACCCCCGGTTTCTGACCCCCGATAAGCGGCACTTACCGGTAGTGAGGCGGTGCGCCGAGCAGCCTCGCCCGCGTGCGCGCGACGGCGCCCGCGACCGGTCGCGACCGTCGGCTCATCGGTGTTGTTCATGGTTTCCCCCAACGTGGTCATGACGTGGTGAGCGCGGCGTCGAGCCGGGCAGGGTGCGCGGGCGTCTTGGTGAGTGGTTTGCCACCGGGGCCGGTGCATCGGGTGCCGGGTTGGGCGCGGCAGTACGGGCACGGCACGCGGAGGTAGGCGCGTCGGGCATCGGCTTCGGCCTCGGCGTACTCGGGGTCGACTCCGCGGGTGATGGCGAGCGCGGCCGTCACGCGGGTGACTCCGTCGCGGATGGCGCGCAGTCCGGCGTCGTCGAGCTGACGCGCGGTGCGGCGGGCGCGCAGTTCGGCCTCGTGTCGCCGTTCGGCGGTCTCGCGTCGGATCATGCGCCAGAACGCGACGATGTCGGCCGGCATGACGGTCTCGCTGCTGTGCCGGTAGTGCTCACGGACCGCGGCACCTGCGACGTCGGCCGGGACGTCGTCGAGGATTCCTGTCCACATGGTCAGTACGTCCGGGTCGGGTTGCGGAATCCGGGCGTCGACGGCCGAAGCGGCGCCGAGCAGGGCGGCGACCTCCCCGCGGTTCACCGGTGACCACCCTCGACGGCGAGCTGCTCGACGGGCTCGGCCGCGGGCGCCTCGGCGAGTGCCAACCAGCCGCGGACCTTGTCACCCCTCGCGCTGCGCGGTGTCGACGAGCGCGCGGTCGGGTGCTTGGCGAGCTGAGCGGCCTTGACCGCGTCGTCGTACAGGTGGGGCAGCAGACCGGGCCGAGCATCAACTCGGCGGTTCCACTCGTCGAGCGCGGCACGCAGCGGCACCAGGTCGCCACCGTCGCGCAGGATGCCGTCGGCGTGCTTGGCAAGCGCGCGAATGGTCGCCGGCCGGTACGGGGCGCCGGTCTGCTCGCGCCAGGCGGACACCAGCCGGTAGGCGTCCGGACGTACTGCGCTCGCCGCGAGGTCGGCCGGGGTGGTGGTGCCTCGCGCGGGCGTGCGCGCGGTACGCGCGTGTGCCCGTGTGCGTGCATCCGCGGGCGCGAGGCTGCTTGGTTCCGTAGTTCGGTTCTGTAGTTCCGGTTCACCTTGGGCTGTCGCTGTGTCACCCGCGTGGGCTGTCGCCCTGACAGTCCGGGGGTGCCGCTGTGACACCGGGGGACTGTCGTTGTGACCACCAGGGGCGGGTGTCACCGCGTCCGGCCGCGGGTCGCTGTCGAGGGCGAGGCGGTACTCGTTCGATGTGTCGGCGCCGGAGCCACGCTGACGCCGAGCGCGAGCGATCAGCCGGCGGTCGGCGAGCGAGTCGAGGGCACGGCGCACCGTGCGCTCGGATGCTTCGGTCTCGCGGGCGAGGGTGCGCACTGAGGTCGTCGCGCGGCCGTCACGGTTAGCGTGCTCGGCGAGCACGACGAGAACGAGTTTCGGCATGGGACCGCCGGCGGTCTGCTCGGCGGCCCAGCGCAGCGCGTGCACGCTCATCGCGGACCCGCCGCGGCGTACTGCTCGGCGAGCACGGATGCGTCGACGTCGAGCAGCTCGGCGACCTGGTCGAGGGTGTCGCCGTTGCGGCGCCGGATGCGCAGCACCTCGGCGACCTCGGGCGCGGGCAGCGCTCGGTACGGCCGGCGCCCGTTGAGCGCGGCCTCGACGGCGAGCGCGTCGAGTCGGCGACCGGCGCCGTTGGTCGGTGTGTGGTCGGTGGTGCGAGTCGAGCCAGTGAACATGAAAACCCCAGGTGGAACGCAGCGGGCGCGGGCGTGCGTCACCGCGCCCGCCGCGAGGTGGCGACGGACTTCGTCGTATGTGGTGGTGGGCGGCTACGCGGCCGAGGCGCGCGTGTTGCCGATCCAGACCCGGTTACGGCTCGCGCGACGCGAGCGCCTACGGCTGCGGTACTCCCCGCACGGCACGATCAGCCGGCGTGCGGCCCACGTGCCGAGGACGGAGGGCAGCACGTTCGGTGAGTGCGCCTCGATGTCGTCGGGAATGCCCTTGCGGATGTCTTCCGCGGTGAACGGGTGCCCCTCGCGCACCAGTTCGGCGAGCACGGTCTCGGCGGCCTCGCGGTAGCGCCGGTGGACGGCGACCGCCGCGGCGAGGTTGGCCTCTTGGCCGGCGTTCCGGTCGGCGAAGGCTAGGGCGAGCTGGTCGACCACGGCGGCGCCTCCCTTCCCGTCGGCGCGGTGCGGATGTCGCGCGCCCACTCGACCAGGTCGGCCAGCAGCACGCGGTACGCGACAGCCTCGACGGCCCGCTGCGCCGGAGTGCGCGACTGCACCACGGCGCAGGTCGGGCACTCCGGGCAGCACGGCGCGCAGTCCGCGGGGTCGCAGCAGCCGCGGGTCGAGTGAGCGCCACAGCAGACGGTCACCCGGCCCGTCGACACGATCTCGGCGACGGTCACGAGGCCACCCCCCGAAGTGCGTTGCGGAGGGTGGACAGGGACCGCTCGGCGCGCTGTGCCCGCTGCTTCCACTCGTCGCGCTCGCTGGTCATCTCGTCGAGTTCGCTCGTGATGTCGTCGAAGTCGACCAGGCGGCGAAACACCTCGGCGAGCGACAGCTCGCCGAACGGCGCGAGCACGCTCGTTCGCGCCGGCACGTTGTCGGTGCGGTGCTTGTTCAGGTGCGGCCGGATCGACCGGACGTTCGCCGAGGTGTAGTCGCAGTGCACGCACCCGTAGGTCGTGCTGCCATCCTCCAACAGCAGGGTTCGCGTCTGCTGCCACAGCACCGGCGTACCTGCACGGCTACGCATAGGCGCCTCGGTGGGCTCATCGGCGATGACCTCCAGCCCGTTGACGACGGTCGCGGTCATCGCGTACCACCCGCCGCGGCCTCGGCGTCGGCCGGCTCGTCGGGCCATTCCTCGACGAGTTCGGCGTCGACGATGTCCTCGGCCGGCGTCGCCGGTGCGTCGGGCACCTGGTCGAGCGGCGGCAACGCCTCGACAGGCACCTCGGGCAGCCGCACGTACTCGGCCGAGGTCGGCACCCACTTCGCGAGCTGGTGAGCGGCCGACTTGAGCCACATCGACGCCGGGTTCCACTGCCACGGCGAGTACTGCGAGTCGGCCCCGTCCGCCTTGGACTTGATCAGGGCAATGTCGTCGCCGGACAAGACAACGACCTTGCTCGTCGCGCCGTCACGCATCACCGCGTAGGCGTAGGCGAGCACCAGGTCGCCGCGGGGCGAACGCCAGTCGACGCCGTGCACCGGCCGGTCGTGCTCGCCGGGGTTGTAGTCGAACCGATCGTGCTCGCGCACAACCTCGACCTTCACCGACGACACCGCGCCGGCCCGGTACATGAGTTCGACCTCGCCCTGATACCCGGTGATGCCGAGCACCTCGGGGCGCCCCTTGACCTTGCGCGGCACGAGGTAGAACTGCTCCGTGCCAGGTTCCAAACCTTTGCGCGCGGCTTCAAGGAGAGCCTTCAACAGCGAGGCGGGGTTGCTCTTGGCTGCCTGCTCAAGCTGCTTGTTTCCGCGGATGGCGGACTGTGCCACCCGCAACCACGTGTCGGCCTTGATGTGGCTCGGCAGCACGGTTGCAAAGTCGGTGCGGTACTTGCGCACCAGGGCCGTCGGAGAGCTGTCGCGCTGCGCGACGGCGGTCGAAATGGTCTGGCCGGTCATGCTGCTGCGCTCACCTTCTGCGGCGTTGAACGGATAGGAGACGGGCGCAGGGAAGGGGGCGCGTCACCGCGGCCCGGCACCCGGATTGCGATGGACTCGCCGGCGACCACGGCGCGGCGACCGGAGCCGAGCGCGTCGAGTACCTCGGCCGTTGCCTGTTGCTTGGCTGCCTCGGCCGACTTGTGCTCGGCCACGGTCCGCCGGTAGCGCTCGGCGAGTGCCGGCTCGATCTCGACCTCGACGTCGTCGATATCGGGGTGCAGCTCGCGCACCACGCGGTAGGTCGCCCCGTGCTCGTCGATGTCGGGTCGCTCGTCGCGCTCGATGGTGTCGAGAAACTCGCGGCCGGCGGTGCGCAGCACTTCAACCTCGGCGAGGTTCCAGTCGACGACGTACTCGCGGAAGTTCAACCCCGAGGTGAGCACGGCGACGTGTGCGCGGCGCAGGCCGAGCGTGTCTAGCTGCCACATGACCTGAGCGCGGTAATGCACCGGGATCTCGTCGGTACCCGGTTCACCCCACTTGTCCGTATCCGTGGCCGTCTTGATCTCCAACAGCGCCCGGCCCGCGACCGCGGACAGCAGCCGGTCGGGCGTGGCCACCTGCCACGGCCGGTGCCGGCTCGCCCATGTGCCCGTGCGACGCACCCGGTACTCGGGATGCTCGGCCGCGAACCACTCGGCGACGACAGCCTCAAACAGGCGACCCCGCCGCATGGCATCGTTGTCGGGCTCCGGTGCTGCAAGGCCCTTCTTCTTGTGCCACAACGAAAAACGGCTCTCCCAAGGCGACAACCCCAGAACGGCGGCGATCTCCGAGCCCCCCAGCCCGGACGCACGCGCGGAAAACCATTCAGCAGAGCCGGGCGCCCACGTTCCCAGTCGAACCGCGGCGGTGCTCATGCTGCGACCTCGTCGGCGACCTCGCCGACCTCGAACACCTCGTCGAACGACACGTCAAACGCGGTAAGGGTGGCCGCGATGAACGGGTTTCCCGGCAACTGCTCCCCGTCGAGCACACGCCCGACGGTGGACTGCGAAACACCGAGCCTCTTCGCGATGGCGTAGCGCGATGTGAGCCCAGCGCCGTTCGCGATCTTGTCGAGCGCATCGACGCGGATGCGCACGCGTGGTGACATTGAGTACTCCCCCACAGAGTTTCGCGGGCGGAAGTTGACCACCCGCGAAGCCGACACTACGTGCGTCTACAAGCGACTTTCAACGGTTGCGTGCGCGGAAGTACCTGGTAGATCAGTCGACGGAGGGAGCTGTCCTCCCTTCGTACGGGGGATGTCGGTACTTCCGTCCCCGAAAGTAGGATGTGCTACATGAGTGACACGGCATGGTCGCGCTACGTTGACGACCAGCTCGCCCGGTTGGGGTGGTCCCCGGCCCGACTATCGCGTGAATCGAACGTTTCCGAGGGACGCATTTCCACTTGGCGCACAAAGGGAACCGCTCCCACGCTCGACAACGCACGCGCGGTCGCGAAGGCGTTCAACGTTGATCTTTTGCCCCTGCTTGCCGCGGCCGGTTTGCTCACTGACGAGGAAGTCAGCCGACCACTCTCCGCGTACACAGACCACGAAATCTGTAGCGAGATCGAACGACGATTCGCGCGACTCAGGCGGCGTGTTCCCGATGATCAGGTGAGAGTTGCCACAAACGGCGCCGGTAACTCGTTGACACTGGTCGCCGATGAGCCAAGTGGGAAGATGTTGAGAGATCAACAAGATGAAGCCTGGACAAGCGATGCGGAGTTGCCCGACCCACCCGGACCGGAGACCGGCGCCTGACGTGTCGCGTTGACGCAAAGGGGTGGGCTTGCACTGGGGGCAACGCTATGACCCCCTCGGACACGCCGAGTCGCTCGGTGCCGAGGTCTACCCATCATGGAAGGTGTCCGGTTGGGGCGACTACCGCGCCGGCCGGATTCGGTACCACCCGCGGCTCACACAAGCCGAGGCGCGATGCACGGTCGCGCACGAAGTCGTTCACCACGAACACCGCGACGACGTTCTCGGGTACTGCGGCGTCGGATGGCTCGACGCGCGGCTCGAACACCAAGTGCACGCCGTCGCCGCTCGGCGCCTGGTCGTCGTCTCCGACCTCGCCGAGGCGGTGCGATGGTCCGACTACCCGAACGAGATCGCCGAACAGCTCGTCGTCGACACCCGCACGCTCTATGTGCGGGTGCTCGGCCTCTCCCTCGACGACTACCGCGAGCTACAGGTGCGCGCCCGTGGCAGCGTCCGCCGCTCGCTCGACGACGTCCGCCGGTTCGCGGCGAGACGGCTCCCGACCTGCTGTTCGCCTCGCCGAACCAAGATCAAAGCCAGTGCACACGACTAGGCGGGTTGCGCTCGCTGGTACGGTGCGTTTGTCCAGTACAGGACCAGGCGAGCACAGCGCAAAGCCTCGTACAGCTTGAAAGCGGGAGACCTGAGAAGGTCCGGGGTTCAAGTCCCTCCACTTCCGCAAGATCACCCCTGACAACGGCAATGATCGTCGTCTCCGGTCTTGGGTCTCACGGCTGCACCGATTGAGTGGAGTGCGCCGGAACCGGTCCGGGGCTGTTCGGGTGGCGGCAGTGTCGAGGTCGTGTCCATCCGCAGCGAGGTCGTCGCAGCCGCCCGCACGGCCGTTGCCGGGCTGTCCGTCGAGCTGATCGACGCCGCTGAGAACGCCATCGACTCCGCCGCCACGTACTGGCAACACGCCACACAAGGCGGAATCGATGATGCGGTCAGTGAGGTGCACACCCGGTTCGAGGTCGCCAAGGACGATCTGCACGCGGTGCGGCAACTCCTGGCTCAGGTGCCTGTCCGAGTCGAAGCGTGGATCGCCGGTCTTGGCGGTCGCCGTGCCCCGGGCGGCGGTTCCACCGCGGCTGAACCGCCGGACCATCTGACACTCGTGCCAACTCAAGCCGAACGCGCCCGGCGGCTCGAACGTGCCCGTGCCGAGTTGCCGGTTCCCCTTGACGGGGGTCGTACATCGGGTGCGTGGGTCGCGCCGGACGGAACGGTCGTGCCGTTGGTCTCTGGTGAGAACAGTCGGTGGTTCGGTGCCGCGGCGAAGCACGCACATGCGATGGGGCTGTGTCGGCCGGTCGGGCCGCCAACGCTGGCGCGTCATGTGGAGATCCAGTTCGCTATGCGCATGCGCGAGATGACCGCCGCCCGGCCAGGCGGTACGGCACCGATGCGCGAGACCATCGTGATCAACCGCAAGCCTTGCGGCATCGACCCGCCACCCCAGGACCTGTCTTGTGACAAGCACCTGGCAGCGTTCCTGCCACCTGGTGCCGAACTCACTGTCGTGGTCCGTGACGGCAGCAGCTACACCTATCGAGGAGTCGAGCAGTGATCGACGTGATCTTCCGGGACCTGAGTACCTCGGATGGTCGGCAGGTCGGCCTTCAAGCCCGCACCGCCGATGATGTCGAGCAGGTCATCGATGCCCTCGCGCAGCCGAAGTCCGCATCTGGGATGGTCACCCACGACGGCCGGGAGTTGTGGGAGGGCAAGTATCCCGATCACGAACTGGTAGTCGTGATCGATGGCGAACTGGATCTTGGCGCGCTCTACTACTGGGACCGCGACACCCCGCGAGCGCGGACCCTCGGCCCGGGTGGCGGTCCCGACTTCGAAGACGAGAACGTCGACTTCCCGCCAGCCTCCTGGTTGCCTCGCGCCCAGATCGCCAACGCGCTGGCGGAGTTCATTGCCACCGGTCATCGGCCAACGTGCGTGACTTGGCAGGCCATCCCCCAGACGTGGTGATCAGAGCCGCACAGCGGACTATTAGAACTTTTGTTAATGTGTACCTCGTGGTGGATGACGAGGTGCTTCCGGGCGAGGGGCCCACGACGGTCGTGTCGGTGTCGATGCACAGCGGCACGATCAGCGCGGTGCGCGGCCGGGTCGGTCGGCGCGGGGTCTCGGCCTACATCGAGGCGGCGGTGCAGCGCCAGATCGAGCGCGACAACCTCGACGAACTCATCGCGGCGGCGGAGGCCGAACACGGGGCCGTCACCGCGGAAGAGATCGAAGAGAAGCGGCAGATTCTGGTGCGGGCGCGGGAAACCCAGCGCGATCCCGATGCGGGCAGCGCGGCATGACGCTCGTGCTCGACTGCGAGGGGCTGGCCAAGGCTGTCCAGCGGGATCGGGAGCTGACGGCGTGGTTGGCCGCGGCGAGAGCCGCCGACGAGAGGGTGGTGACCAGCGCGGCGACGTTGGTCGAGGTGCTTCACCCGCGCATCAATCGCCCAGCTTTCGACTGGGTGGTCTCGCGGCTGTCCATTGAACCGGTGACGATCGAGATCGCGAAGCTGGCAGCGGTTCTGCTTGAACAGGCTGGGTTTCGTGGTCACAAGAACGCGATGCTCGCGGCCACGGCGCTTTCGGTGAGCGGATCGGCGACGGTGCTCACGTCCGACCCGGACGACATGGCGATGCTGTGCGGGCGACGGGTAACCGTTGTGAAGATTTGAGCCGGGCGGACACGTCGACGTCAGACGGGGTTCAAGCACGCCCGGCACAGTCGGCGTATGACAGCGCATGCCTGGATGCCGCAGTCTCCCTGCGGGTTGGGATGCCTACAAGGCGAGGACACGGTCTCGCCGCCGCGACGCGCGCTGCGAATGCTGGCCCTCATCGCGGTGATGCTGACGGCTCCGTTGTGCGGAGGCCGCAAGTGGTGGTTCCGGGCGGTGTTGCGGGCACTGGGCGCGAAGCTGAAGGTCTTCGGGGAACCCGAAAGGCAGTCCGGAGTGCTCGTGGTCGGCAACCACACCTCCTGGCTGGACATCGTCGCGGTCAACGCGGTGCTACCGGCTCGCGCGCTGGCGAAGCGGGAAGTGGGGGAGTGGCCGGTGATCGGCGCGCTGGCCGCCAGAGCGGGGACGGTTTTCGTCGATCGGGCGAAGCTGTCCACGTTGCCCGCCACGGTCGCGGAGCTGGCGGAGGTGATGCGCGGCGGAGCGGCGGTCAGCGTGTTCCCGGAAGGGACGACGTGGTGCGGCCGCGAATCGGGGCGGTACAAGCCCGCGGCGTTCCAAGCGGCGATCGACGCGGGTGTGCCGGTGCGGCCGGTGGCGCTGCGCTTCGTGGTGGCCGGAAAGCCAACGACGGCGGCCTCGTTCCTCGGCGAGGAGACGTTCCTGACGGCGCTGCACCGCACGGTTGCCTTGCGGGGACTGGAGATCGAGGTGCACGTGCTCCCGCTGATCAACTCAGTCGGACGAGATCGGCGGTCGCTGGCCGCGGCGGCGGAGACAGCCGTCAGGACGGTCGCTGAGGACCGCGATAGGGCAGTGTCTGGCTGTAGACCACATTGGTCGTAGTGCTGCCGAAGCGGGCCAGGTCGTCGATGATCTCCTCAAGGTGCTCCATGGAGCCCGCGGCCACCTTCAGCGTGTAGCAGTCGTCGCCGGTGGTGCGCAGGCACTCCAAGATCTCCATGCGTTCACCGAGCAGGTGGCGCAGCGGCTGGTGCTGGCTGCCGGGGTACTTCAGCCGCACGATGGCGAGCACGGGGTAGCCGACCTTCGGCAGGTCGACCGTCGCGCGGTAGCCGGTGATCACGCCCGCGCCCTCCAGGCGTTTCACGCGCTCGGTGACCGCGGAGGCGCTGAGGTTCACGCGGCGGCCGAGTTCGGTCAACGGGAGCCGACCGTCGCGTTGCAGCTCGACCAGGATCTCCCAGTCGGTCGGATCGAGACTCTCGGTCATTCGGCGAAAATACCGGGAGATCCACGGCTGTTCGCGGTGAACGCCGCAAGGAGTCTCTTCAGTTGGCTGCCGTCACTTCATAGCCTTGAGCTGTGCAAATCGGTGTGAACGTGCCGAACTTCGGCCCCGGTGCAGATCCCGGCGTCCTGCGGGCGTGGGCCCGGACCGTCGAAGGGCTCGGCTTCGACCTGTTGATGATGTCCGACCACGTCGCGGTGACCCCGGACGTCGCCGACCAGTACCCGGCGCCGTTCTACGAGCCGTTCACCACGCTGTCCTGGCTCGCGGGTATCACCGACCGGATTCGCTTGGGCACCACCGTGGTCGTCGCCCCGTACCGCCACCCCTTGCTGCTGGCGCGCATGGCCGCGAACCTCAACGAGCTCAGCGGCGGGCGGTTCATCCTCGGCGTCGGCGTCGGCTGGGCGCGTCAGGAGTTCGCCGCGCTCGGGGTGCCGTTCGAGCAACGCGGGCGGCTGACCGACGAAGCACTCCGAACAGTTCGCGAGGCGTGGGCCGACGAAGACGACTACGGCGCCAAGCGAATCCCGATCTGGGTCGGCGGGAACAGCGATGCCGCGATGCGCCGCGCCGTGCGCTTCGGCGACGCGTGGCACATGTTGCGGTTCACCCCGGCCTGGATGCGCGCCGCGGTCGAGAGGTTGCCCAGCACGGGAGCCCCGGCGCTGGCGCCCCGGATCGCGTTGCGGTTGACCGAAAAGCCGGTGCACGACGCCGATCGCCTTGCTGGGGAAGGCACTGCCGACCAGATCGCGCAGGATCTCGCGGAGCTGCGTGCGCTCGGCGCGGAAACCGTGCTGCTCGATCCGTTCAACGGCGATCCCCAAGAGACGCTGCGACCCGAGACCGCCTGGCGGGCGCTCGCCGCGGTCGCTGAGATCCGGAAGGACCACCCATGACCGAGGACTTTCTGCGCAGGGCCATCGAACTCGCCGCGTCCGCACGGGCGGGTGGGAACCCGCCGTTCGGATCGCTGCTGGTCGGTCCGGGTGGTGAGGTGCTCGCGGAGGAGCGCAACAGCTCGATCACCGACTCCGACATCACCGCGCACCCGGAGCTGAAGCTGGCCAGGTGGGCCGCTCGCGAGCTCGATCGGGAGACGGCCGCGGGCACGACGATGTACACCAGCTGCCAGCCCTGCGGGATGTGCGAGGGCGCCATCGCGCGGTCGGGCCTGGGCCGCGTCGTTTTCGCGCTGTCCACCGAGCAGCTGCTCAGCCTCAAGTCAGGCGGCGATTTCCCAGTGGTGCCAAAGGAAGGGCCCGCGCTCTTCGAAGAAGCGAAAGCCGTTGTCGAGGGCTATTACGACTGAGGACACTGGTTGTCCTAGATGCCTGTCAGGGTCGCCGCATGACCCAATCAACGCGCCCTGCGAGCCTGCATTCCTACCTCAGCTACCGCGACGCCCCCGCCGCACTTCGTTGGCTGGAGCGGGCTTTCGGCTTCGAGACCACCACCGAGTACCCCGACGACAAGGGTGGAATCGCGCACGCTGAGCTGCGGCGCGAGAACGTGGCGATCATCGTGTTCAGCGATGACGGCGCCGGATACGACCGTTGCGCGCAACGCGGCCCGACTGTCGGGCACGGGCTCTACATCAGCCTGGCCACGGAGGAAGCGGTCGACGCCGTCTACGCCACGGCGATCGCGGGCGGCGCCAAGGTGGTGTGGCAGCCGGAGAAGACCGAGTACAACTACCGCTGCCGGGTTCTCGACCCCGAGGGCTACGAGTGGACCTTCGGCCTCCACGTGCCCGGGTTGCCCGGCTAGCGGCGGAACTGGTTGCGGTGCTTGCGCCCTACGGCGCGGGCCCGCAACACCAGGTTGTCGACGACCTCGGGGCTGGTCAGCGGTGCTTCGCCGGTGTCGGAGCAGCAGCTGGGGCGCGTGCGCTTCCAGCTCGGCGGCGGGGTCACGCCCGCCAGCTCGTAGAGCCGGTCGTAGACGTTGCGGCCGGGGTCACCGTCCTCGTGCGGGCCGACCAGCAGCACCCACGCCGATGACCGGTTCTCGAACGCCACCACCACGCGATCGTTGCCCCGCAGGTGTTTCACGCACAGGTGGGGCAACGGTTCCGGGCCGGTGACGCGGTAGCCCAGTGCGGCGCAGCCCCGGTTGGCCAGGTCGTCGAGGAACGTTTCGTACGCCTTGCGAGCCGGACCGCGCAGGCCCGCGGCTTGAGAGCTGGCGAGCGTGGTTTCGGTGACCTTCACCGGCACGTGTCAGTCGTCCGCCTTCGCCTGCCGGACGACTCTGCCCTGGCCGCGGTGCATCTGGTCGATGCTCTCGGACAGGTCCTCGCGGTCCAGCAGCGCCAGATCGCTGAGCCGCCGGTAGACCTCGTCGAGCAGGCCCCTGGTCTTGCCCGCCCGGCGCAGATCGGTCACCAGGTGCAGCACCTCGTGCAGCCGGGCCGGGTCGAGCAGCATCCTCGGCTCCGTGCTGAGCACGGTCAGCACGCCCTCGTGCGCCCACGCCCGCACCGTCTTGTCCGTCATGTCCAGCAGCGCGCCCGCGACCACGGGCCGGACCGGGGGCACCTTCGCCAGGATGCGGTCGGCGACGTCGACGAGCTTCTTGCGGCGGTGGTCGTCCAGGGGCAGCGACTCGGCCACCTCTTCGATGTCCTCGACCTGTTCGAACAGGTCCATCAGCTGGCGGGTCTCCTCGGTGACCGTCATGGCGACCTCCCCGTCCGGTTCGACTACCGAGTATGACCCAGATTCTCGGTAGTAGTCAAGATGAGACACGTACTGGTTTCGGTGAGGGGTGAAGTGCCGAAAAGCGAAAATGATTGTCGTCCACGTTCGTTTATCGAACCGGTGCTGCGTTGAACTGCCTTTTTCGCGAATGGAGTACAGCTTTGTCATCCCGCTCCGTGACTGGCGCGTGGCACTGCGTTCCCGTGCAGGTCAATGCATGCGCTTCCAATAATGCCGACATGGTTGTGCGCTCGGGGCGTCACGTTCGAGTTGGTTAGGAGAGTTTTTGCGCAACAACTTCCTTCGATGGCACATCGAATGGGATAGTGGACGGAGTGGGGCGATCGGTGGCGGTCGTCCCACTTTTGTTTGCCGTCGAGTCGCCCGGTGGGAAGCATCGACGTCGTCCCACCTACGGCGTATCGTGGGTGGCATGACCAGCTACCGGCTCGTCCTCGACGCCAAGCGGCGGCCGACGCTGCCCGCGCAGCTGCTGCGCGACGCGGAGCTGCCGGAGGCCAAGGAACTGGTGGCCAGGGTCGTCGGACCCGGCCGCATCGTGCTGGAGGACCCCAGGGCCGCGCTCGGCAGGCTCCAGGCGGCGGTCGCGGAAGGCAAGCGCGCCAAGGGGACCGACGCCTCGCTGGAGGCCGCGCTGCTGGCGTCGCGGGCTGAGGACGCCGAGCGCGAATGAGCCTTCCCGAAGGCCCGGTGCTGCTCGACGCCTCGTTCGTGCTCGCGCTGCTCGACGGCACCCCGCAGGCCCAGCCCTACGCGGACGTGCTGCCGAACTCGTTGATCACCTCGGTGAACCTGGGTGAGGTGCTCTACTGCCTGGCCCAGTCGGCCGGGATCGACTCCGTGTCGGCGACCGCCGAGATCGAGGCGATGGGCGTGACCGTCGTGCCGCTGGAGATCGAGCACGCGCAGCGCTTCGCCGAGCTCAAGCGGATCGACGCGGGCATCCGCCGCACCCGCGAGCGCAGGCTCGGCAAGCTCTCCCTCGGCGACCTGTGCTGCCTCGCCTTCGCGTGGGAGGCGGGCGTGCCCGTCCTCACCGGCGACCGGCACTGGACCGCGGTCGCGGCGGCGGGCATGCCCGTCGAGGTGGTCGACTTCCGGCTAGCGGGCTAGGAAACCCTTGGCAGCCGCCAGGAACAGGTCGTTCTCCTCGGGGGTGCTGATCGTGACGCGGATGCCCTCGGGGAACTGCCGCACGACGAGCTTCTGCTCAAGGCAGTGCGCGTTGAACGCCGAACCGCGCTCGGCCAGCGGCAGCCACACGAAGTTCGCCTGCGTCTCCGGCACGTCGTAGCCCATCGCGAGGAGTTCGCCGCGCACCCGGTCGCGCTCCCCGGAGATCATCCGGCAGCGCTCCATCAGCTCGTCCTCGGCGTCCAGCGACGCGATCGCCGCGGCCTGCGCGATCACGTTCACGCTGAACGGGACGCAGACCTTGCGCATCGCCTCGGCAACCGCCTCGGGCGCGTAGCAGTAGCCGACCCGCAGCCCGGCCAGACCGTACGCCTTGGAGAAGGTGCGCAGCACCGCCACGTTGTCGCGGTCGCGGGCCAGTTCGATGCCGTCCGGCACGTCGGGATCGGTGGCGAACTCCCGGTACGCCTCGTCCAGCACGATCAGCGGGCCGCGCGGGACGGCGTCGAGGAACCGCTCCAGCTCCGCGCGCCGCAGCGTGGTCCCGGTCGGGTTGTTCGGCGTGCACACGAAGATCAGCCGGGTGTCCTCGGTGATCGCGGCCAGCATCGCGTCGAGGTCGAGCGCGTGTGCTCCGGTCAGCGGCACCTTGATCGCCCGTGCGGCGCCGATCTGCGTGACGATCGGGTAGGCCTCGAAGGAGCGCCACGGGAACACCACGCCCTCACCGGGACCGCACATGGCCTGCACGAGCTGCTGGCACAGCGCGACCGAGCCGCAGCCGACCGCGAGCCTGCCCGGTTCGACGGAGAACTTCGCCGACAGCCGATCCACCAGCGCCGTCACACCCATGTCCGGGTAGCGGTTCACGCCCGCGGCCACCTCGGCGATCACGCCGCGGACGCTGGGCAGCGGATCGAGGGAGACCTCGTTGCTGGCCAGTTTGATCGCGCCGGGGATCGTCCTGCCGGGCTGGTAGCCGGGCAGTGTCTCCAGGTCCGGGCGGGTCCGCACGGTCATCGCCACTCCTAAGCTCTGCTGCTGGCTGAACACCCGAAGATGAACCTAATGCACGAGCGCGCCGACACGGTGAGTCGAATTTCCACTGGGCGGCTCGCGCTTGTTGCTCCGTATGGTTGGTCACGTTGACTGGTGTTCACCCCGACGTGATTGGCTGGCTTTATGACGCAGACCCGCACCGAAACGCTCCAGCTCACCGACGGCAGCGAACTCCGCTGCACAGTCGCGGAACCGGACACGGCGGTTCGTGGCGGTCTTGTCCTGCTGCACCAGGCGAGGGGTGTCACAGACGCGATCCGCGACGTCGCGGCCAGCCTGGCGCAGGAGGGCTGGCTGACCATCGCGCCGCACCTCTACCACCGGGACGGCGATGACCAGGTGCACGACCCCGAGGACGCCGAGAGCATCCTCGACCAGGTCAGCAGGCTCTCCGCGGACTCGGTGCTCGCCGACACCGACGCGTCGTTCGTCTGGCTCGCCCAGCAGGGCGTCGAGTCCGACCGGATGGGCGTCGTCGGCTTCGGCATCGGCGGTTCCGTCGCGCTGTTCGTGGCCACCAGCCGCAGCCTCGGCGCGGCGGTCACCGTCGCGGGCGCGGGCATCGTCTCCGCGCTCTCGCCGAACCTGCCGCCGCTGGTCGAGGTCGCGGGCGAGCTGACCTGTCCGTGGCTGGGCATCTACAGCGAGCAGTACACGATGATCCCGCGCGAGGACGTGGAGAAGCTGCGCGACGCGGCCTCCTCGGCGAAGGTCGCCACCGACGTCGTCGTCTACTCCGGCCCGATCGACCCGCACGCCGAGGACCCGCGCGCGGCCGCGGAGACCTGGCAGCGCACCCTCAACTGGTTCGACTCCCACCTGCGCTAGGCAGTCCCACCTGCACTAGGTAGCACTCCGCCCCAGGGTCCGCCGGTCTTCAAGTACCCCGGACCCCCCTCCCAGCGGTCGTCAACCGCCCCCAACCCCTGCCGCGGTCGGGGGTTGGGGGCGGTTTGAGACGGCGGGGGCGGGGGGTCCGGGGTACTTGAAGACGCCCCAACTACGGCGCGGGGCATGTCGTTGTGTGGAACGTTGTGTGGGACACAGCGCTGGTCCTCCGCCTGTCGATGAGTTAGGAAGCAGGCATGAGCGAGAACCTCACCGCCGAGGAGCCCGAGCTGCTGTGGCGGCCCGACCCCGACCGGGCCGGTGCCACCAAGATCGCCGCGTTCCGCGCGTGGCTGCGTGCCGAACGCGACCTGGACCTGCCGGACTACCCGGCGCTCTGGAAGTGGTCGGTTGACGACCTCGCCGGGTTCTGGGGCGCGCTCGCCGAGTTCTCCGACGTGCGCTTCCACGACCGCCCGCGCACGGTGCTCGACGACGAGCGGATGCCGGGCACGCGGTGGTTCCCCGGTGCCACGCTGAACTACGCCGAGCACGCGTTGCGGGGCGGCGAAGGCAAGGGAGACAACGACTCCGCGGTGATCTTCGCGCGTGAGGACGGGTTCGAGGCCACGCTCACCTACGGACAGCTGCGTGCGGAGGTCGCCGCGGCGCGCGCCGGGCTGGTGGAACTGGGCGTGCGCGAGGGTGACCGCGTCGCGGCGCTCGTGCCGAACTCGCCCGAGGCGCTGATCGCCTTCCTCGCGGCGGCGAGCCTCGGCGCGACCTGGTCCTCCTGCTCCCCGGACTTCGGCGCCCGCGCGGTGTCGGACCGCTTCACGCAGATCGAGCCGACCGTACTCATCGCGGTGAACGGATACGTCTACAACGGGCGCAAGTTCGACACACGGTCCACAGTGGACGAACTGCGGCGGGGGATTCCCGGCCTCAAGGCGACGGTGCTCGTCGACTACCTCGCGACCGGCTCCGCGCTGCCGGACACCGTGGAGTGGCGGGCGCTGCTCGACCGCAACGCCGGTGCCGCGCTGGAGTTCGACCCGGTTCCCTTCGACCACCCGCTGTGGGTCCTCTACTCCTCGGGCACCACCGGACTGCCCAAGGGCATCGTGCAGGGGCACGGCGGGATCGTCGTCGAACACGTCAAAGCCCTTGCGCTGCAATGCGACCTCGGTCCGGGTGAGCGGTTCTTCTGGTTCACCACCACCGGCTGGATGATGTGGAACTTCCTGATCTCCGGCCTGATGGTGGGCAGCACGATCGTGCTCTTCGACGGCAACCCGGCGTACCCGGACCTCGGCGCGCTGTGGCAGCTCGCCGAGCGGCACCGGATCACCTTCTTCGGCACCTCCGCGCCCTACATCCAGTCCTGCCTCAAGCGCGACCTGAAGCCCGCGCGGGACCACGACCTGTCGGCGCTGCGGGCGCTGGGCTCCACCGGCGCACCGCTCTCGCCGGAGGGCTTCCGCTGGATCATGGACGAGGTCGGCGACGTGCAGATCGCCAGCGTGTCCGGCGGAACCGACCTGTGCACGGCCTTCGTCGGCGCCGCGCCCGAGGTTCCGGTGTGGCTGGGCGAGATCTCCTGCCGGATGCTCGGCGCCGCCGTCGACTCCTTCGACGAGGCGGGCAAGCCGGTCACCGACGAGGTCGGCGAACTGGTGATCACCAAGCCGATGCCGTCGATGCCGATCTCGTTCTGGAACGACCCGGACGGCACGCGGCTGCGCGAGGCGTACTTCGAGACCTTCCCCGGCGTGTGGCGGCACGGCGACTGGATCCGGGTCACCCCGCGCGGGTCCTGCGTGATCTACGGCCGCAGCGACTCCACCCTCAACCGCGGTGGCGTGCGGATGGGCACCAGCGAGTTCTACCGGGTCGTCGAGGGCTTTGACGAGGTGCTCGACTCGCTGGTGATCGACACGTCCGAATTGAACACAGCCGGACAGGACGGCGAGCTGCTGTGCTTCCTGGTGCTGGACAAGGGGATCGCGCTCGAGGACGTGGAGCCCCGGCTGCGCACCGAGCTGCGCGCCCAGCTCTCGCCGCGCCACGTGCCGAACCGGTTCATCGCGGTGGCCGACGTGCCGAGGACGCTCAACGGCAAGAAGTGCGAGGTGCCGGTGAAGAAGATCCTGACCGGCACGCCCGCCGATCGCGCGGTGAGCCGGGAGGCGCTGAGCAACCCCGAAGCGCTGCGCCCCTTCGAGGAACTCGCCAGGGGTGACCACCCGTAGCCGGCCGCTCCACCCGTTTGGGCGTTGCCTTGCCCGATCGGCCCTGGAAGCTTCTCCGCATGGCCTTGGACGAGCAGGACCACCGCGGGCACACCCCGGATCCGGACGGCTACGGCGAGATCGGCCGCCCGGGCTCGGGATTCGGCACGGTCGACTCGGACCGCGAGGAGACGTAGCGTCGTGGGGCGCCGGACGGTCCGGCGCCCCCTCCGACCTGCTCGAACGCAGTCAGGGGACCCCCGTTTTGCTTTGCGATGGACGCTCTGTGTAAGGTTTACCCCGGCGGTCAGAGATGGCCCCGGGAGGCTTCGCCTAGTCCGGTCTATGGCGCCGCACTGCTAATGCGGTTTGGGTTTATCGCCCATCCCGGGTTCAAATCCCGGAGCCTCCGCAGTGTCCTACCCTGGTGGGGCCACAACTGAAAACTCGCGCTCGTAGCTCAACGGATAGAGCACTTGACTACGGATCAAGAGGTTACAGGTTCGAATCCTGTCGAGCGCACGTCTGGTTGAGACAGCCGAAAACCCCCTGGCAACAGGGGGTTTTCGTCTTTTCCGACCACAGTGGACAGACGCCGCCGTGATCTTGGGAGCGGTGTGGCCGCTCCCCGTCCACAGCTCAGTCGAACGGCCTATCGGGTAGCGCGCAGGACGGCTTCGGAGAGCTGGGCCGCGCCCGGGGTCAGGCCGGTGACCACGATCTCGCCGCCGCCGACGAGGGTGATGCGCAGGTTCACGTTCAGCCCGAACAGCCGGGTCACCGCGTTGTCCCTGGCGTTGTCGGTGGCGGAGGCGAGCTCGTGCCACCGGTACACGTGGGCCTGCCCGGAGTGCTCGTGCACCAGGCCGCCCTCGTGCAGCAGGAACGCCTCCTCCGGGTGCTTCGCCGCGAGCCGCGCGTGCCTCCACCCGACCCAAAGGCACGTGAGGCCGAGGATCGCGCTCGCAATGGGGATCGGGAACGGCAGGACGCAGGCGACCAAGAAGACGACGCCGACCGACAACAGTGCGAAAGCCAGGTGACTGCGCTTCGCGTTGTCCGTCTCGTAGCGCGTGACGCGCGCCCCCAGCTCCCTGCTCCCGGCCACCCGGCGAGACTAGCGCCATCGTCACGGGACGGGTCCCGGTTTCCCTCGTCGGCGCGAGGCTTTCTCCCTCTGCGGAGGGAGTTCGGCGCGTCGCGTCCCGCTGAGACTTCGTGGCATGACCGTTCGCGTGCTCCCGCTCCTCTGGTCGTTGCTCGCCACGGCGCTCGGTGTGTGGTGGACGATCGACATATCGGCGTATCCGTTCGGCGCCAACGACACCCGGCCCAACGGCGGGTCGTTGCTGGCCGGTGTGGACGTGCGGGTCGGCGCGACCGCGGTCCTGGTGCTCGGCGCGATCGGGGTCGCCGCCGTGCTCGCACGTCGAGGAGTGGCCTGGCTGGGCGGTCTGTACGCCGTGCTGTTCGGGTTGTGCGTCCCGGACACGCAGGTGCTGATCCTGGTCGGGTACCTCTTCGCGTTCGTGGCGCCGGTCGCCCTGGTGACCGCGCTGATCGCCGGAGCGCTGAAGAGCTTCCGGCGCGCGCTGATCGTGATCGGCGGGCTGGCGGTGCTTGGTCTCGTCGGCTGGTGGAGTGGAATCCTTGACGGCACAGCGATTTCCGCGCTGCTCAACGCGGAGGCGGCGCCGGAGAACCAACTGTCGGTGCGCCCGCTCTACATGGTGTTCTTCCTCGTGGGTGGCCTGGTGTGGGGCTGGGCGGCGGTAGTCGCTTTCCGTACTGGAAAGGGACGCTGCGGCTCGTGCGGACGGCCGGGCGCCTCGTGGACGGAGCCCGAGGCCGCCGCGCGCTGGGGCAGGTACGTGACGATCGCCGCCGCGTTGTGCCCGCTGCCGTACGGCCTGATGCGGATGTCGTGGCTGACCCCGGCGCCGTTGCTGGGGCCGGACAACGTCGCGTCCTCGCCGGGAATCCGGCTGATGGGACTGCTGCTGGGTTTTGCCGCGATCGGCGGGAGCGTGCTGACGCTCGGGCTGATCCAGCGGTGGGGCGAGATCTGGCCGCGGTGGGTGCCCGTGCTGCGCGGCCGACCGGTGCCGATCGCGTTCCCCGTGACCTTCGGAGCCCTGATCGCCGCAGTGATGGCGTTCGCTGGCGTGTCGTTCGGGATCATGGCGCTGTCGGGACCTGAGCCGAAACCGTTGATGCTGCTGGCTTTCCCGTTCCCGCTGTGGGCGCCGTTGCTGGCGGCAGCGGTGCTGGCCTACTACTACCGCCGCCGCCCGGCCTGCCGTCACCACGCGGTGACGGCGGGCCGGTGAGCGAGCTACTCGGTGTCCGAGCCGAAGCCGTCCGGGCCGAACCCGTCCGGGAACGCCGCGCTGGCGGCCAGTTCGAAGGCGGCGGAGCGGGCGACGATGTCCATCGGCGCGTCCGCGAGGTTCCACTCCACCATGTCGAGCACGTCCGGGTTGCCGGAGACGCGGTCACGCAGCTCTTCGGCGTCCACGTCCTCACCGCGCAGCAGCACCACTGCGATCCACGCGGCCGCGCCCAGGTCCCCGCCCTCGTTGGCGAGCCTGGCGAACTCCTCGACGTGCAGCGGGGACACCGCGTCCGGGGCGACCGTGGCGAGGGCGATCATGCCCGCGGCGTCGCGGTCCAGCGTCAGGTGCTCGAAGAGCGCGGGCGCCACGGCGATGACGGCGGCCCTGGCCGCGAGCACGGTCTCCGGGATGTCGGTCTCCGCACCGGCCTCGTCGTAGGAGGCGCACACGATCTCCGTGCCGTCCGGCGAGAACGCCGAGGTGGTGTTCGCGATCCCGGCGACGAAGAAGGTCAGGTGCGCGCGGATCTCGGCGTCGAGTCCCGGACGGGGGATCAGCTCAGCGAGCAGCGGCACCACGTGCGGCGTGGCGTCGGACAGCGTGTCCTGGTGCAGCAGCCGGCCGTAGAGATCGTTGATCGCCGACTGGCGGCCGTCCTCGTCCGCGCCGGTCAGCGCGTCCAGCAGGGCCGGAACCTCGGTCGCGGGCCCGTAGGCGTCACGCAGTCCGCTCCAGTCAAGAACCCCGGTCACTTTTCCTCCTGGCCTCACCGATGTGACGGCCGAGGCTAGTGGATCACCCGAGGCCTCCACGACAGGGTGACAACGTCGTCCCCGGACGAACCGAGATCGGGTGGCCGGTCCGGGTCGACCCCGAGTGCCAGCAGTTGTCTGTCCACTTCGGACAGTCGGCTCGGTGGCAGGCACAGCCGCCGCCGGGTGACCTCGACGAGCGTCCCGAAATCGGCGTACTCGGCGGCCGGTTCCCGGCGCCAGCGCTCAACGCGGGGCTCGGTTCCCAGCTCCCGCAGGCAGTCCGCGAAGTCGTCGGCGCTGGGGCCAGCGGGGCGCTCGATGCCGTGGAAGTGCCGCCACAGCGGGTTCAGCGCGGTCAACGGATGCAGCTCCGCCATCTCCACCACGACCAACCGCCGTGCGTGCTCGTTCAGCGCGGCCACGAAGGGCGCGAGATCGGCCACGTTGTAGACGACGTGGCCGCACACCACCACGTCCACCACCGGGCAGCTCTCCGTGACCTCCGGCCAGTGACCGAGCACGGTCCGCGCCTCAGCCCGCCGCGCGAACTCCGCGAGCAGTTCCGCGTCACCGTCCACGGCGACGAGTTCGGTGACACCGCGCAGCGGGACGCTGGCCGCGCCCGCCGCCGCGCCGATGTCGAGGACGCTGCCACCGTCCGGGCCGAGCGCCTCCTCGGTCAGCCGCAGCGACGCGCCCTCGCGCCGCTCCACCTGCCGGTCGCAGCGCCGCACGAAGACCTCGCGCGGCAGCACCCACGGCGACTCCTCCGGCCGCACGTCGGCCGGAATCTCCCACGCGGCAAGGGAATCTCGCCATCGCTCCAGAGCTGTCATCAGCTCTCAAGATAGCGGAGAACGGCGAGCACGCGCCGGTGGTCGGAGCCCGCGGGCGGGAGGTCGAGCTTGCCGAGGATGCTGCCGACGTACTTCTCCACCGCGCGCTCGGTGATGGTCAGCGCCGACGCGATTCCCGCGTTCGACCGGCCCTCCGCCATCAGTTGGAGCACCTCGCGCTCGCGCGGGGTGAGCGGGGCGAGGGGGTCGTTGCGCCGGTTGCGCGCGAGGATCTGCGCGATCACATCAGGGTCGAACACCGCACCGCCCGCCGCGACCCGGTTCAACGCGTCCAGGAAGTCGGCCACGTCGGCGACGCGGTCTTTCAGCAGGTAACCGACGCCGTTGAGATCGCCGCCGATCAGATCGGCCGCGTAGCGCTCCTCGACCCACTGCGACAGCACGAGCACGGCGGTCCCCGGCTCGGACTGCCTGAGCAGCAGCGCCGCGCGCAGTCCCTCGTCGGTGAAGGTCGGCGGCATCCGCACGTCGACCACCGCCACGTCGGGCTGGTGCGTGTGGACCGCCCGCAGCAGCTGCTCGGCGTCGCCAACGGCCTCGACGACCTCGTGCCCGTTCTCCGCGAGCAACAGGGTCAGCCCGGTGCGCAGCAGCGCGGAGTCCTCGGCGATCACGATTCGCATGGCAGCTCCATGGTCAGGGTGGTCGGCCCACCGTTCGGGCTGTCGACCGCCAGGGTTCCGTCCACTCCGCTCGCGCGGTCGGCCAGCCCCGCGAGCCCGTGGCCCGGCCGGACGACGGCGCCGCCGGATCCGTTGTCCCGCACGGTGATCCGCAGGACCACGCCGGAGCGCTCCACGCCCACCGTGACCCGGCTGGCGTCGGCGTGCCTGGCGATGTTGGTCAGCGCTTCGGCGACCATGAAGTAGGCGATGGCCTCGATCGTCTTCGGCGGCCGGTCCGGCACGTCGTAGCGCACGGTCACCGGGACGGGGGAGCGCGCGGCCAGGCCGGACAGCGCCGCGTCCAGGCCGCGGTCGGCGAGCACCGGGGGATGCAGGCCGCGAACCAGGTCGCGCAGTTCGGTGATGGCTTCCTTGGCCTCGTTGTGCGCCTGCTCCAGCAGCTCGCTCGCGCCGTCCGGGTCGTTGTCCTTCTTGCTGCGCGCCCGCCCGAGCGTCATGGCCAGCGACACCAGCCGCTGCTGGGCGCCGTCGTGCAGGTCGCGTTCGATCCGCCTGCGCTCCGCCTCGACCGAGTCCACCGTCGCGGCCCTGCTGACCTCCAGCTCGCCGACGCGCTCGGTCAGCTCGTGGACCTTGCTGCCGCGCAACAACAACTGCGCGAGTCCGATGTGGACTTTGGAGAACGCGCGCCAGAGCACCGGTGCGGCGAGGACCAGGGTCGAGCCCAGCACGAGGCACAGGGGACCGTTGATCCTGATCTGGTCCGCGGTGACCAGGAAGGCGAGTTCGGGCCGGGGGTTCTCGGTGAACATCATCCGCAGCGACTCGTGGACAAGCAGGTACCCGAAGCCGATGGAGAACAGCGGCACCACCAGGGTCAGCCAGGCCAGCGGCAGCCGCACGACGTTGTACGCCACGAGCTGCCAGAAGCCGGAGTCGGTGAGCAGGGTCCGCGCGTCGCCGAGCATCGAGGCGCCGGAGGGCGCCGTGCGCGGCGAGATCCGGATGTCGACGCCGAAGAGCCTGCGGAGCCACGTGGCCTCGGTCCGGGCCGCGGTGATCAGCAGGTCGCCGGTGATCACGAACACCGGCACGCCCAGCAGCAGGAGCGGGAGCGTCACCAGTGAGGCCGCCAGCCCGGCCACGGCCGTGAACGCGGTCAGCAGCGCCCACCACGGGGCGAGCACCAGGTGGCCCGCGCTCAGCCAGGTCCTCCTGCCGAACAGGAACCCGAGCACGGCGCCCGCCCGGTGGGTCACGCCCGGAGCGGCCATGTCACTACTCACGGAACGCATTCTTTCGAGATGGCGATGACCAGCGCCAACCCGTGAACCCGTCAGTGCGCACACCGGCTAGCACCCCGGCCGGTTCCGGTGTTGGCCCCGCAGACGGCCGCGCTTCCCCTCGCCACTCTGAACGGAGATCACCCGCCATCTCACCAAGGAGCTGCGAATGCAGAAGAAGTTCCTCCTGGCCGGACTGCTGGCCGCCGTGACCGCGGTCGTCGGCGTGACCCCGGCCGGAGCGATCGTCGGGGGCGCCAAGGCCGATCAGCAGTACCCCTTCATGGCTTCGCTGGCGCATCCCGTGATGCCGTGGGAGCCCAAGCACTTCTGCGGCGGAGCCGTGATCGCGCCGACCTGGTTGATCACCGCCGCCCACTGCGCCGAACCCGACGAACAGTTCCCGATGGACAAGCTGACCGTGCGGGTCGGCTCCAACCGCAACGACGTCGGCGGCGAGCTGGTCGGGGTGAAGAGCGTTGTGGTGCACCCCGACTACGGCCCGCCCGGTCCGGGTGAGCGCACGGACATCGCCTTGGTGGAGCTGTCCAAGCCCGTCTCCGTGCAGCCCGTCGCGCTCCCGGTGAGCTCGCCGAAGGCGGGGACTCCCGCCCGTGCGATCGGGTGGGGCCGGACGTGCGCGAAGGACACCGAGACGAACTGCATCGTACCGCCACGAGAGCTGAAGCAGCTGGACACCACGGTGGTCGAGACGAAGAAGTGCACTCGCATCAGCAGTGACCCGCACGAGTTGTGCTTGCGCGCCAACGAGGAAGGGGGAGCGATCTGCTCCGCCGACTCCGGCAGCCCGCAGATCACGAAGATCAACGGTCGGTGGACGCTGCTCGGTCCGGCCAGCAGGCCCGGCATCGTCACGGGCAGTACGAACTGCGACGAGCCGTACAGCATCTACGCAGACGTCAGCGCGCACCGCGACTGGATCGCCAGGCACGTCGGCTAGGTACCCGCGTGGGGCCGCTCCCGTACTGCGGCCCCGCACCGGGGTTCAGACGAGGCCACCGGCCGCGACGATGGACTGGCCGGTCACCCACCGCGAGTCGTCGCCCGCCAGGAAGGCGACGATGTCGGCGATGTCCCGCGGCTGCCCGAGCCTGCCGAGCGGCGTCATCGCGATGAACCCGTCCAGGTTCTCCCTGACGTCCTGGGAGATCCCGTCCGTGTCGGTGATCCCGGGCAGCACCGTGTTCACGGTGATCCCGCGCGACCCCAGCTCCTTGGCCGCGGAGACGGCGAACTGCTCGACCGCGGCCTTGGTGCCCGCGTAGATGCCCACCTTCGGGCTCGGGTAGCGGGTGTAGCCCGTGGAGATGTTGATGATGCGCCCGCCGTCGCGCAGTTCCCTCGCCGCGTGCCGCATCGCCAGGAACGTGCCCGTGAAGTTGACCGCGACGGTGCGCTCGATGTCCTCGTCGGACACCTCCGCGGTCGGCTTGGTCACCGCGACCACCCCGGCGTTGTTGACCAGGATGTCCAGCGCGCCGAACTCCTGGAGCGTCACCGCGAACAACCGGTCCACGTCGGCGGGCACGCCGATGTCGGCCTGGACGCCGATGGCGGTGCCGCCCGCCTCGGTGATCGCGGCCACGACCTCCTCGGCGGCGGCGGAGTTGCTGTGCCAGTTCACCACCACGCTCGCCCCGTCCGCGGCGAGGCGCAGCGCGATGGCGCGGCCGATCCCGCGCGAGGCCGCGGTCACCACGGCGATCTTCCCGGCGAGCTTTCCGTTGCGGGCCAAGGGTTCCACTGAAGTCGTCATGAGGACGACGGTAAAGTTTGACACCGGCGTCAAGGTCAAGGTGTCGCCGGACACGTGTCCGAAGGTGATTCGGAATCGATCGCGAGACGTTTTCGCCGCGTTACAGGTAATGCGTGTTTTCGTCCGATCAGCCCCATTGCGGCGAGGTTGTCCTGGGCTTGTGTCGGCCGCCCGGCATTCGTTACCCAGAGTGAAGATCATTTTCCTGCTATGGGGCACCCCGCTCACACGGGTTTGACACGAACGAGTATTGTTCGCCCGGTCGTTCCGCGAACCTGCTATTTCTCGCTGAGGAACTAGCCCGAACGGGCTAACTGGCTCGACGTCGAGCGACTGGCGCGTCCGTTTCAACAATTCCAAACCCTTTAAGCCCCGTTTCCGGGAGAGATCCCGAGCGGGAAGGAGAGTTATGGCATCCGGGTTGCGTTCCGCGCGTCTCGGCGCAGTGCTGCTCAGCACCGCGGCGATCACCCTGGCCGTCGCGGGGCCGGCGTTCGCCGAAGCCGCCAAGGCCAAGGTCAACCACTCCGCCAACGTCGACGGCCTGCACGTCAAGCTGACCGACGGCAACTCCTGGCACGCCAAGCTGCTGGGCGTCGAGCTGGAGGACGGCACCAAGGTCAAGACCTACTGCGTCGAGCTGACGGTCACCAACGTCAACGGCGCCCCGCTCGTCGAGTCGCCCTGGGAGAAGTACCCCGACAGCTCCAAGGGCTTCAAGACGCAGCCGGAGAAGGTCAACTGGATCCTGCACCACTCCTACCCGGCGGTGTCGGACCTCGCCGCGCTGGCCAAGGCCGCCGGCAGCGGCCCCCTGGACGTGCGCGAGGCGATCTCCGGCACGCAGGCCGCGATCTGGCACTTCAGCAACAAGATCGCGCTCAGCGACAAGGCGGGCGACAACCCGGCCGACGTCGTCGCGCTGTACAAGTACCTGACCGGTCCGAAGAACGTGGGCATGAAGAACCAGCCCGCGCCCGCGCTGAACGTGGAGCCGGCCGAGAAGTCCGGCGTCGCGGGCAAGCCGATCGGCCCGTTCAAGGTCAACACCACCGCCGACAAGGTCAACGTCGACGTCAAGGGTGACGCGGGCGCCAAGCTCGTTGACGCCAAGGGCACCGCGGTCAGCTCCGTCGCCAACGGCGGCGAGGTCTTCGTGTCGGTCCCGGCCGACGCCAAGGCGGGCAAGGCCGCGATCGACTTCAACGCCACGGCCACCCTGCAGAAGGGCCGCCTGTTCGTCGGCGACGGTGCCCGCACCCAGACGCTGATCCTGGCGCAGGCGGAGAACACCAAGGTCAAGGCGAAGGCCAAGGCGGACTGGAAGGCGGCCCCGGTCGTCACCACCCAGCCGACCCCGACCTCCACCGTGGTCCCGACCACCGGCCCGACCACGGCGCCGACCACCACCACCCCCGCGAAGGACGACGACCTGGCCAACACCGGTGCGTCGATCCTGTTCCCGGCGATCCTCGGCGGCGTCCTCGTCGCCGGTGGTGCCACCGCGCTGGTGCTCCAGCGCAGGCGCAAGAAGGCCTGATAGCGGGCTGAGCTAGCCAAGAGCGGGGCCGTGTCCACTGTGGACACGGCCCCGCTTTTCCGTCAGCGCAGGACGCAGCCGAGCACGGGGAGCTGGACGCGGCAGGCCCTGATCCCGGCGACGGTGATGTCGCCGTCGGCCACCTTCACGTCGCGGTCGCTGGACGCGCCGGTGGCGATGATCCGCGCGGGGTCCCGGAAACCGGTGACGACCTCGACCCGCTGCACCGGCTTCGCGGTCGGGATCACCGTTTCCGCCTGCCAGCGCCGTCCTTCGGAGAGCAGGAAGGTCTCGATGCCCGGCTTGCCCTCGCGAGTCGCGTAGACCCGCCAGGTCGATCCGTCGACGCGCTCCGCCTCGCGCACCCGCAGCCCGGTGGCGATTTCCGAGGTCTCCCAGCGGTTCCCGGTCCAGACGGACGCGAAGTCGTGCAGCACCTTGTTGTCGTCGCCGGTGAACCACAGCAGGAACGGCCGGTTGCCGTTCGCGCCGACGAGCTGGATGTAGTCCGGCGACTTCATTCCACCCGGCAGCACCAATGGGGTCTCGGCGACCTTCAGGTGCCGTTCCTGGTCGGCGTCGTCGATCTGGGTGCCCAGGTCGCGACCGCCCGCGGAATGGAACGTGCGGGTCGCCGGGTCGAACCACGCGTAATAGATGTTGCGGTGGTAGCGGTCGTGTTTGTGGCCTTCCGGACCCCCACCGGCCAGCGTGTAGACGATGTGCACCCGCTCCCGGC
The DNA here is from genome assembly GCF_024213555.1 of Allokutzneria sp. A3M-2-11 16. Taxonomy (GTDB): domain Bacteria; phylum Actinomycetota; class Actinomycetes; order Mycobacteriales; family Pseudonocardiaceae; genus Allokutzneria. The sequence goes on from NZ_JANAVO010000001.1 coordinate 2,213,817, forward strand.
CGCCGATCCGGTCGTAGCGCATCTGGCCGATGTAGATCTCGTTCATGTTGTCCGCGCGGGACGTCGAACCGATCGCGAACGGCTTCCCGGTCAGCTGCTCGGAGTTGCGCCACGTGCGGCCGTCGTCGGTGGAGACCACGTAGCGTATCGGCCGCGTGTCGGTGGGCACCGACGGGTCCAGCTCCTGCGTGGTCTCGCGGAAGAACACGTAGATGTCGCCGTTGGCGGTCTTGAACGGCATCGGGTAGCTCGCCGCCTTGCCCTGCGTGATCTCCGTCTGCGTCCAGCCGTCCGCCACCGAGTGCGCGCGGTTGGAACGGGTCATCACCAACGCCTTGTTGTGCATGCCTTGGAAGACCAGCACATGGCCGTCGTCGGTGAGCAGCACAGTGGGGTAGTTGTGCGGGTCGGACTCACCCGCGGCGATCTTCTGCGGCGGGCTCCACGTGCCGACGCGGTGATCGAACGCCTGCACGTAGTTGTCGGCGTGCTGACCGGACCACGTGATGTACGTAGCGCCGGCGACCGGGTCGTGCACGGCGCCCGCCATCGGCCTGCGGTCGGTGCGCGAGGCGACGGTGGTAGCCGTGGTGGTCACGGTGAACTCCGGGGCGGGCCGCGCGGCGACGGCGGCAGCGGCGGCCGGTGTTGCGGTGACCGTCGCCGCGAGCAGCGACAACGGTACGAGGACGCGAAGCAATCGCGACATTGGCGGGGACCTCCTGGTTGCGACCCCGTGGGGCGCGCTCCAGGCGGCGGCGAGTCATCGTCGCACGTCGGTATCGGCGTGGGCCAGCACGGAGGTAGCGTGATCTTGGCCCCGTCGTGGTGACTCACCGCCACCGCCGGGCGGGGCCGGTCGGGTCGGCGATGGGAACGCCCGGGTGAAGTCGAGTACGCTGCGTTGCTGGTGCTCGGCGCACACTGTTCGTGATCCGGCCGGGCCGGAACGCGGTTACGCACGAGGAGCGATGAGCGTGTCGAACACCACTCCCGGCCAGCGCCGTCCGCTGCTGCTGACCTGGCAGGGCGTTGGCGCCCCCCGCCTGGAGTCGGCCCGGCTGCTGCTCTCCGACAACCGCAGGCTGCGCGCCGCCGGGCGGATGATCGCCCCGCGGACCCGGGAGGCCGAGGCGTTCAACGCCACCTACGACGTCACGGTCGGCGAGAACGGCGTGGTGAAGCGGGTCTTCCTGCACAGCATCACCGCAGAGGTCGAGCGCCAGCTGTCCTTCAGCCGCTCCGAGGACGGCTTCTGGCTGATGGACCGCGGCCAGGGCGCGCAGCGCACCCAGTTCGACGGGGCCGCCGAGGTCGACGTGCAGCACTGCGTGCTGTTCAACACGCTGCCCGTGCGCAGGCTCCAGCTGCACCACGAAGCGGGCGAGCACGACCTGCCGATCGCCTACGTGAGCCTGCCGGACCTCACGGTGGAGATCAAAAGGCAGACCTACCGCACGGTCTCGGTCGGCGACGGCTCCTCGGTGGTCAACTACTCCTCCGAGGGCTTCAGCTCGGACATCACCGTGGACCGCGACGGCATCGTGATCGACTACCCCGAGATCGCTCGCCAGATCTAGCGCCAGGTGGTCGGGGCGTCTTCAAGTACCCCGCACCCCACCCCCAGCGGTCTCAAACAGCATCAAACCCGCGCCTCATGCTGAGGTATGAGGCGGTTTGAGACGGTGTGGAGGGGGGTTCGGTGTACTTGAAGACCGGCGAACTTCAGCGGACGTTGCTTCTCGTGGCCTCGGCGATCGCGGCGGTGTCCCAGTAGAACGGGCGCACCTCGCTGATCCGGCCGTCCCGGAACGAGATCGTCTGCAGGATCGGGAACTCCAGCTCGCGCCCTGTCGCACGGGCCCGCGCGCGCACCTCGGTGAGCACCACGATCGGCTCCTCGGAGGACAGGAAGCGCTGGCGCACCATGTCGAAGGACTCCCACGCCGCGCTCATCGCCAGGAAGAACCGCTCCATCCCATCGTGGCCACGCCATTCGCCCGCGTAGGGGAGCGCGGCGGCTTGGTACAGCACGACATCCTCGGCGAAGAACGGCGCCAGCTCGGCGAAATCCGCCTCACCCGGCCCACCAGCGGCCAAGTACCGGGACTCCGCCGCGTACATCTCCTTCAGCACGTTCAACATGCCTCCACCCTCGCCCGCGCGGCGTCGCGGTTCTGGCGGAAAACCGCCGTCGCTTCAGACGCGCACGGCGATGGCCTGGGCCTGACCGACCGCGACGCAGCTGACCGCGATACCGATGCCCCCGTCGCGCGCACGGAGATGCCTGCACAGGTCGGCGAGCACGCGCAGCGTCGAGGCACCGAGCGGATGCCCGTAGGCGATCGCCCCGCCGTGCACGTTCACCCGCTCCGCCGTGATCTCCGGCAGGTGCCGCAGCACGGCGAGCACCACGGCCGCGAACGCCTCGTTGATCTCCCAGAGCGCCACGTCCTCGGCCGTGATTCCCAAGCGCGCCAACAGTTTCCGCACTGCCGAGGCCGCCGCGTCGAGGAAGTTCTGCGGCTCGCACGCGACCACCGCGCTGCCCGCCAGCTCGCCGAGCGGCTGGACCTCAAGCGAAGCCGCGGTCCGCGATGTGCCCAGCAACAGCGCGACCGCGCCATCGTTGAACGGAGAGGAATTGCCCGCCGTCACCGGCCCGTCCGTGGAGAACGCCGAGCGCAGTGACGCCAACTTCGCCGCACTCGTCTCCGGGCGCACCGACTCGTCGCGCCGCACCGGGTGCGACGAATCCGGGGCCAGCACGGGGAACACGAAGCCGTCGTGCACACCCGCGTCCCAGGCCGCGGCGGCCCTGCGGTGCGAGCGCAGGGCGAACTGGTCCATCTCCGTCCGGTCGATGCCCAGCGCCACCGCGGCGCGCTCGGCGGCGAGCCCCATCGGCACTGTCCACTCAGGACGCATCCGCCGGTTCACCAGGCGCCAGCCCAGCGTCGGCACCAGCTCCATCCGGTCCGGCATGGCCCGGTCGGGCCGGGGCACCACGAACGGCGCGCGGCTCATCCCCTCGACCCCGCCCGCGATCACCACCTCCGCGTCCCCCGCGGCGATGGCGCGCCCCGCCTGCACGACGGCCTCGCCGCCGGAGGCGCACAGCCGGTTGACCGTGGTCCCCGGCACCGTCACCGGCAGACCCGCCAGCAACGCCGCCATCCTGCCGATGTTGCGGTTCTCCTCACCGGCCCCGTTGGTGTTGCCGTAGACCACGTCGTCGACGCGCGCCGGGTCCAGGGTGGCGGAGTGCCGCCGCATCAGCTCCGAGATCGGCAGGGCGGCCAGGTCGTCCACCCGGACCCCGGAAAGACCGCCCCGGTACCGGCCGAACGGCGTGCGTGCTGCGTCCAGGATGAGCGCGGGCATGCCCCCATGCTGCCGCCTCCCGGCCGGTTACGCGGGTCCGAGCAGGAAGGAGACGAACGCCTGCGCTGGTGGGGTCGACGGATTCACCCCGATGGCCCGCACCTCGACGGTGTGCGGGCCGAACGGCAGCTCGGTTGTGCCCAGCCCGAACCGCCACCGCCCCGCGATGCCCGGCCCCTGTTCGGCGGTGGGCAGCCGGGCGACCCGCTCGTTGTCCACGAACACCTCGATCCCGGCCAGCGGCGCCAGCTCCCCGGCGGCGACCTGCGCGGCCGGGCCGTCCAGCTCCACGGCCAGCACCACCCGGCCGGGGGTCAGGGTCTTGCCGGGGACCAGCGGCCGCGCCGAGGCGTCCAGCAGCTCGGCCTGGGGTTCCGCGAGCAGCGGCGGGGTCCTGCGGACCAGCGGGCGGCTCGACTGCGTCGCGGGCGGGTCGATGCGCGCACCGGGCTCGGGGAACACCTCGATCCCGGCCTGCATGATCTCCAGCGGCGCCTCGTACTCCACCACCACGCTCAGCGTGTTCAGGTCGCCGCTGACGACGAGGGCGTCCTTCGGCAGGTCCGCCACCACCGGGAAGCCCACCCCGGGAACGATCTCGGTCCCGGGCACCGCCAGCCGCACGGGCACGCGGACCGCGGCCGCCCGCACCGTCATCTGGTCCAGCCGCACCGTGCCCCGCGACAGCAGGGTGAACCGGAGCTGGCCGCCGGAGTACTGGGTCATCTGGCGCCCGTCGAGCGGGCGCTCCAGCGGCTCCCGCTGGTTGCCCTGCCCCCAGTTGAGCCGCGGCGGCGGCGCGGGCGCCGGGGGCGAGGTCGGCGCGCCGAGGAAGCCCACCAGGTCGACGGTGCTCCGCGTCTGACCGGAGCCGCGACCGGCGAACCCGAGCAGCACGGTGGCCTCCCGCCAGTTCACCACGATGTTCGCGGCGGCCACGGGTTGCTTGTCCCGCAACACTTCCACGCGGTCGGCGTAGACGACGACCTCCCAGCGCTGCCGCACCGAGATCGGCATCGGCGGCAGCTTCGCGGGTACCGAACGCGGGTCGATCACCGTGGCCGAGCGCGGTGCGCCAGGCGGCACCAGCAGCTGCACGGCGCCGCTGTCCCCGAACGTGCTCGCCCGCATCCGCACGGTCCCCGGCGGCAGCGACTGGTCCTCGACCGCGTCGGTCGGCCGCGTCGTGCCCTCGACCTCCTTCACCGTGCCCAGCACGAGGTCAGCCGGGCCGGGCACCAGGTCGATGGTGAACTGCTGCGCGGTACCCGAACCGTCCGTCTCCACCACGGCGCGGCCGAGCTCGCCCTTCGCCTGCGGGCTCTGCGCCAACCGGAACGGGGTGCGCGGGCGCAACGTCGCGGGCTCGTTGCCGCAGTTGCTGGTGATCACCAGCTGCCCGGCCTCCTCGCCCTCGCCGGGCAGCGCCGTCCCGCAGGAACCGCGCTGGTTCAGCCGCCAGTTCTCCGCGACGGTCTTGGGATCGTCGAACGCGTCGACGTAGCTCCAGGGTTCGCGCAGCGGATACGGCTCCGGCCGACCGGAACCGCCCGTAGGCGTCGAGCGCTGCCCGAAGGAGTCGACCGAGCGCACCTCGACCCGGTACTCGAGCCCGTTCTCCAAGCCGCCGATCTGGACGAGCGACCGGGACACCAGGCGCGAGTGCTCCAACGCCTTGCCCTTGCCCCACCGCACCTCGTACCCGGCCGCCCCCGCGGGCACGACGCCGTCTGAGAGCGAGTCGCCCCACCGCAGCAGCAGCTGGCGCGGGCCGGGCTCGACGGAGAGCACTGACACGGCGGCGGGGGGCGCCTGCGGGATCGGCAGGATCGCGCCCGCCGTGGCGAAGCGCTCCAGCTGCCGGGGTGCGGTCTGCCGGGGCCCGTTGCGCACCGGGTCCGCGCTCTCACTGGTGGAGCGCAGCACCGTGACCGCGCCGATGAGGAGCACCGCCGCTCCGAGCAACACAACGAGACGCCGACGTTCCACCCGGCCACGCTAGCCGCGACGGTGACCCCGGTCACCACATGGTTGCCGAGCCGCAACGCTCGGCGATCTTCAGATGGGCCAGTCGGCGTACTCGCCCACCGCGGTCATCCCGTCCAGCGAGGTGACCCGGCCGCCGAGGATGCCCAGGCTGCGCAACAACTCCATCGCCTCCGGCGCGGTCAGGTCCACGCTGGTCAGCGGTTCCGGAGCCTGTTCCCGGCCCGCCTCCCAGGCCCGCCGCGCCCGGTAGCCGGACTCCAGCGTCGCGCCGAGCGCGCCGGTCGAGGCCAGCGAACCGCGGGCCGCGCCGAGCCGTCCGAGTGCGTCGTCGACGGCGTCCAACAGCGCATCCCGGTTGCCCTCGCACATGGCCTTGACCAACGCGGGATCGCTGCCCGCCACGCGCGTCCCGTCCGCGAAGGACCCCGCGGCCAGCGCCATGGCCATCGGCCCGCCGTCCGTCCCGACCGCCGCGAGCACCGCCGCCAGCACGTGCGGCAGGTGGGAGATCCGCGCGACGGCGGCGTCGTGGTCGCCCTCGCCCGCGGGCACCACGTAGGCGCCGCACTCCAGCGCCAGCGTGGCCACCTCGGCCCAGACGATCGGGTCCGTGCCCTCGTCCGCGGCCACCACCCAGGCCGCGCCTTCGAAGAGTTTGGCGTCGCCAGCGGCCCAGCCCGAGTCGGCCTTGCCCGCCATCGGGTGCCCGCCGACGTAACGGGCCTCGGGCGTGTAGCGGCGGACCGCCTCCGCGATCGGGCCCTTGACGCTCACCACGTCGGTCAGCCGGGTCTTCGCGGCGAAGCGGTTGACCACGGTCAACACGTCCGGCGCCGCGGTCAGCGGGACCGCGAGCACGATCAGCGAGTCCCGTTCGGCGGCGTGGATCACCGCCTCGTCCACCGTCGACACCACGGTGAAGCCGTCGGCTTCCGCGGCGGCCCGGTCACCGGCGGAGGCCGCCGTGCCGAACACCTGGTAGCCGGCGGCGGCCGCAGCGCGCAGCACCGACCCACCGATGAGCCCCAACCCGATCACACACACCGAACGCACTCGGCCATCCTGCCGGTAGCCAGGCCCCGGCGGCAGTAGGCGGGTGGGTCGAACCTTCACCCGATCACGTGAGCTGCGGCCCTCAGCGCGCCGCAAACCCTCCCGGGCCGCGCCGTATCGGGAATTCGCAGGTCCCCAAAGCCACCCCCGGCTTTCGGGAGGGCGCGAATGCGCCTAGCGTATGGATATGGCGGTGCAAGAACCGATCGGGGGAATTGCCGTCGCCGTCGTCCGCGAGGACGGCCGGTGGCGATGCAGCCCTATGGACAGCTCGGTGCTCACCGACCTCGACAAGGCGATCACCGAGCTGCGCGGGCTGCGGTCCACCGGCGCGGTGTTCGGCCTCCTCGATGTCGACGACGAGTTCTTCGTTGTTGTCCGCCCGACCCCGGGCGGAGTGGACCTGCTGCTCTCCGACGCGGGCGCGGCGCTGGACTACGACGTGGCCGCGGACGTGCTCGACCTGCTGCGCGTCGATCCACCCGATCCGGACGACGACGAGATCTGGCCGGAGGGCGACCTCGGGCTGCTCGCCGACCTCGGCATGCCCGAACCCGAGCTGCGCCTCGTGGTCGGCGAGGACGAGCTCTACCCCGACGAGCAGCTGCGCATGATCGCCCAGCGCTGCGGCTTCGTCGACGAGTTCGACAAGGTCGCGGAACCCCTGCTGGCCTGAGCGCATGACACCGTTCGCCACCCCGGCCGACCGGGCGCTGGTCCGCGCCGCGATCGAGGTCGCCCGCACCGCGTCCGCCTCGGGCGATGTGCCGATCGGCGCCGTCGTCGTGGCCCCGGACGGGACCGAGCTGGCGCGCGCCCGCAACGCCCGCGAAGAGCTGGGCGATCCCACGGCGCACGCCGAGATCCTGGCGCTGCGCGCGGCGGCGGCCCGCAACGGCGACGGCTGGCGGCTGGAGAACTGCACGCTGGCGGTGACCGTCGAGCCCTGCACCATGTGCGCGGGCGCGCTCGTGCTCTCCCGGATCGGTCGCGTGGTCTTCGGCGCGTGGGAACCGAAGACCGGGGCCGCGGGTTCGCTGTGGGACGTGCTCAGGGACCGCAGGTCCAATCACCGGCCCGAAGTGGTCGGCGGCGTCCTCGAAGCCGAGTGCGCGGAGCTGATGAACGACTACTTCGCAGACCCCTCGCATCGCGCCGGGGGGCCGTGAAAACCCTGTGCGGAGCTCGGGTAGGCTGTCCCACGGTAGCGTGTCCGAGCGGCCGAAGGAGCACGCCTCGAAAGCGTGTGAGGGTTCACGCCCTCCGTGGGTTCAAATCCCACCGCTACCGCTCTGAACAGGACGAATGCCGGTTCCCCGATCTCGCGGGAACCGGCATTCGTTTTTTGTCAGAGCAGGACCGGCAGGGTCTGCGGAGTGCGCAGCATGTAGTCGGGGTCGTAGCTGATTCCGTTGTCCGGTAAGGCCAAACGCATATCGGGGAACCGTTCGCGCAGTGTCGTCAGCGCGGTGGTGATCTCCAGCTTGGCGACCTCCCGCCCGGCGCACATGTGCGGTCCGGAGCCGAAGGTGACCGCCTTGGCGCCGTCGTTCTCCCCGCGTCCGGGAAGCACCGCGTGCGGGTCTGGGAACCGTCGCGGGTCGCGGTTGGCCGCACCGATCATGATGAAGATCGAGCTCCCCTTCGGGACCACCGAGCCATCGGCGAGCACGACGTCCTGTTCGGCGTAGCGCCGCCAAGCGACCACGCCGGTTTCCTTGCGGAGGATGTCTTCCAACATGGCCGGGACCCGTTCGGGTTCGCGGAGCACGTCCCAGTGCTCGCGCCCCTCGTCGGAGAGCAGGTACCGGGTGCTGTTGAGCAGTGCCCCGTAGCTCGACGAATAGCCCGCCACCATGATGTTCATCAGCGCGGCCGCGGCCAGCTTGGGTGCGAGGCCCTGGGCCAACAGGTGGCTGGCGAGGTCCTGGGCGGGAGCCTTGGAGCGTGCGGTCACGAGCCTGCGGCAGGCGCGGGACAGGTCGCTGAGCCCTCGCAGGGTGGCGACGCGGTCAGGACGGTCGATGATGCGGGCCAGCAGGGCGATCTGGGCGTCGCTCCACGCCTTGATCTGGCCTTCCTCCTCCGCGGGGAACCCGAGCAGTTCGCTGATCACGCCCGAGGCCAGCGGCCTGGCGAAGATGCCCTCGTAGTCGACCGGCCCGCCGCTCTCGGCGGCCGCGGCTGCCAGGGCATCGGCCGCGACCTCGACCCGCCGGGCGACGATCGCGCCGAAGTTCGTGCGCGTCGCGTCCGGACGCATGGAGAGCCCGCGAGGGCGGGCGAACATGGCTTTCATGACCGTGCTGTGAGTGGCCTTGTCGGCGTTGTTGGTGGCCCTGGGCACCGTGGCCAGGTGGGCGATGTGCGGGATCGCCGTCAGGTGGGTCGCGAATTTCGGGAACGGGGTCAGTGGATCCAGGGTGTTCCGGGTGGACACGGCCGGACCGGCGCCTTTGGCGATCTTCTCGACATCGTCGTAGCGCCACACCGCCTGCATTCCGGTCTTCTGGTCGAGGAAGGTCGAGAGGTTCGAGGAATGCAGGCTGTCGTAGTAGTCGGCGAGTGCCGAGGGCTCATACGCCCCCGGCTCGGTGAACGGCACGTGGGTTTTGTTCACGTCGCATTTCCAGAGGTCGGCGGGGCCATCTGCTGGGTGCACATCGTGGGCGGGGGAACTGCGCCCTGTCAATGGCCGGCCTTTTTGCAGTCGTTTGCGGGATTTTGTGGCAACCCGAAGGGAATACGAGCGCGATTTACCGAGTGCTCAGAAGAACTCGTCCAGCAGTTGGTAGAACTCCAGCCGCTCCGGATCGGGTACCTCGCCGTAGGCCGCGAAGAACCGCCCGGCGTGGGCCGGGCCGAGGCTGCGCGCGGCCAGCGCGAGGTCGTTGTAGCGGTCCGCGACCCCGAGCCGTCCCACGTCGATCAGCCCGGTCACGGTGAGCGTTTCCGGGTCGAGCAGCACGTTCGGCGTGCAGAGATCGCCGTGGCAGACCACGAGGTCCTCGCGCGCCGGGCGAGTCGCCTCGACTTCCTTGACCACCTCCAGCGCGGTGCTGCCCAGCCGGTGCTCGTCGAAGTCGGTCTCGTCGACGAGACCGGCTTCGGCGTTGGCGCGGGCCTTCGGGATGACCACGTCGAGGGTGCGGTCGAAGGGGCAGTCCGCCACCGGTAGCGCGTGCAGCGCCCGCGTGATCTCCGCCAGCGCGGTGACCTGCCCGGCGGTCCACGCCCGCTCGTCGCCGCCCAGCTCGGCGAGGGATCGTCCGGGCACCGCCGCGGTCACCATCCAGCTCGCCTCCGCGTCGCCGCCGAGCTCAACGACCTCCGGCGCGGGCAGCCCCTGTGCCCGCAACCAGCGCAGGCACCCCGCCTCTTCGAGCAGGTCCGTGCCGCCCTCGACGGTCTTCAGGAAGTAGGCGGGCGAGCCCGACAGGCGCCAGACCCCGGCCCCGGAGCAACCGATTGTCACCTGCTCCCAGGCGTGCCGGTGGTAGCGGGAGTGCAACTGCTCCATCACCCATCCAGCATCGCTGACCACGCAATCGGTTTCGAACTGGTGGCAAGTTGTTGCATGAGCGCCTATCCAAGTTCACTCCGTCGGGGAAAGATTCCACCTCCCGAATACCCGTACGGGAGGACGCGTGACCCCGCACCGCCGCCGCACCACCCTGTCGGCACTGGCAAGCACAACCCTGCTCGTCGCACTCGCCCCCGCCGCCGCCGCGGCTCCGTCCCCGGACGCGGTCATCGCCGAGGTCTACGGCGGTGGCGGCAACGCCGGGGCCACGCTGACCACGGACTTCATCGAGCTGAGCAGCCCGTCCGCGGTCTCCCTCGACGGCTGGAGCGTGCAGTACCTGCCCGCGGCTCCGTCGCCGACCAGCCGCTGGCAGGTCACCAAGCTCTCCGGGAGCGTCCCCGCGGGCAAGCGCTACCTGGTCGCACAGGGCAAGGGCGGCGGCGGCATGGTCGCGCTGCCGACCCCGGACGCGACCGGGACGACCAACATGTCCGGCACCGGGGGCACGGTCGCGCTGGTCACCAACGATCAGCCGCTGACCTGCCTCAGCGCCGCGGACTGCGCCGCCGTGCCCGCGATCCGCGACCTGGTCGGCTTTGGCGCCGCCGCGGTCCGCGAGGGCGCTGCCGCCCCGACCCCGAGCAACACCACCTCGGTCGCGCGCAAGGCCGACACCGACGACAACTCCGCCGACTTCACCGCGGGTGAGCCGAGCCCGGAGAACAGCAAGGGCGAGCGCCCCGGCGGTGGCGAGCCCGGCCCGGCTCCGCAGAAGGCCCGCATCCACCAGATCCAGGGCACCACGCGGCTGTCCCCGCTGGTGGGCACGCAGGTCATCGACGTGCCCGGCGTGGTGACGGGGGTCCGCGCGTTCGGCTCTTCGCGCGGCTTCTGGTTCCAGGACGCGCAGCCCGACTCCGACCCGCGCAGCAGCGAGGGCCTGTTCGTCTTCACCGGCACCACGACGCCGAACGTCAAGGTCGGCGACGCGGTCCTGGTGGCGGGCAAGGTCGCCGAGTTCTACCCGCTGGCCAGCGGAGAGACCGTCGCCAACACCGCGAACCAGTCGGTCACCCAGCTCACCGACGCGCAGTGGACCGTGCAGTCCGGCGGCAACGCCGTTCCCGCCGCGGAGCTGCTCAAGCCCGACACCGTGCCGGTGCCGATCGCGCCGAGCCCCGGCGGCAACATCGAGGCGCTCGCCCTGGAGCCCGCGAAGTTCGCGCTCGACTTCTACGAGTCCCGCGAAGGCATGCGGCTGCGGGTCGACGACGCGCGCGTGGTCGGCGCGACGGACGACTTCAACGCGCTGTGGGTGACCAGCAAGCCCGGTCAGAACCCCACCGTGCGCGGCGGCTCGAACTACCAGTCCTACGCCGACGCCAACACCGGCCGCATCAAGATCGAGTCGCTGATCCCGTTCGCGGAGCGGCCGTTCCCGGTCGCCAACGTCGGCGACAGGCTGACCGGCACGACCGAGGGGCCGCTGGACTACAGCCGGTTCGGCGGGTACGTGCTCCAGGCCGGTGCGCTCGGCAAGCACGTCGCCGGGCCCCTCGCGCCGGAGTCGACCCGCAAGCAGCGCGAGCACGAGCTGGCCACCGCGACCTACAACGTGGAGAACCTGTCCACAAAGGACGCTCAGGCGAAGTTCGACCGGCTCGCCGGGGCGGTCGTCCGCAACCTCGCAGCACCGGACATCGTTGCGCTGGAAGAGATCCAGGACAACAACGGCTCCACCAACGACTCCGTGGTCTCCGCCGACGAGACGCTGCGCCGCTTCACCGACGCGATCGTGGCCGCCGGTGGCCCGCGCTACGAGTGGCGCCAGATCAACCCGGTCGACGACGCCGACGGCGGCCAGCCCGGCGGCAACATCCGGGTGGCCTTCCTGTTCAACCCGAAGCGAGTGTCCTTTGTGGACCGTCCGGGTGGCGACGCGGTGACCCCGGTGACCGTGCAGCGGGAGTGGGGCCGCGCGAAGCTCAGTGCCTCGCCCGCCCGCATCGCCCCGGCCGATCCCGCGTGGCAGGCCAGCCGCAAGCCCCTGGTCGGCGAGTTCCGCTTCCCGGCCCAGGGACCGTTGCAGCGCAACGTGTTCGTGGTCGCCAACCACTTCAACTCCAAGGGCGGCGACCAGCCGCTGCACGGCCGCATCCAGCCGCCGGTGCGCTCCAGCGAGACCCAGCGGCTCGCCCAGGCCAAGCTCGTCCGCGGCTTCGTCGACAGCCTGCTGAAGGCCGAGCGCAACGCCAACGTCGTGGTCCTCGGTGACCTCAACGACTACGTGTTCTCCCCGGCCGTGCAGACCCTGCTCGACCCCAGGGCGCTCGCCGCGCCGATGGACCGGCTGCCCACCGGTGAGCGCTACAGCTACGTCTACGAGGGCAATTCGCAGACGCTGGACCACATCCTGGTCGGCAGCCGCCTGCTCAAGCGGGCCAACCTGGACGTCGTGCACATCAACGCCGAGTTCCACGACCAGGCCAGCGACCACGACCCGCAGGTCGTGCGGTTCCTCCCGCGCACCGGCGTCGACTGGTTCGACGATCTGGAGGAGCTGCTCCACAACCTGCTCCCCTGAGTTCCGCGCTCTCCGGCCCGCTCCCGTCTTCTGGGGCGGGCCGGAGGCGTATCAGCACATCGGGGGATGCTTTGCCAGCGCGGCAAATACGCCTTCGTTGAGATCGTGCGGGGCGTGTGCGACGACGGAATCCGCAAACCCCTCTTCGCGGCCGCTCAGATCCTGCGTGACGTGGACGCGGGCGTACCCCGCCTCGACGAGGAGGCCGCGCTGGACGTCCTGATCAACCTGTCCGAGGCCCTGCTCCTGCTGCTCCACGCCAAGCGCGATACGAGCAAGGAGGAACCGTGATGGCTGGACTCATCCGGAGGCTGCGGTGAGGGGGTACATCGTCATCATCGAGCGCGACGACGGGGGAGGGCTCAGTGCATGGGTACCCGACCTGCTGGGCGTCGTGGCGGCAGCTGGCACCTACGACGAGTGCGTGGCGCTCATGCGAGACGCCGTTCCCTTCCACCTTGAGGGCATGCGCGAGAACGGAGAGTCCGTGCCGGAACCAACGGTGGCCGGTGTGGTGACCGTCGACGCGGCCTGATCGCAGGACCAACTCAACCACGCTGGCCGGGGGTCCGGGGGCGGAGCCCGCCGGGCGGGGTCTGGGGGTCGCACCCCCAGAAAACAGGCGAGGCGACGCGGTCCGCGCAGTTCGCGGACACACGTCGCCTTCGGCGAGCGGAGGATGCGGGATTTGAACCCGCGAGGGTTTTACCCCAACACGATTTCCAATCGTGCGCACTAGGCCACTATGCGAATCCTCCGTCGCAGACTTTACCGGAGGAGGGTGTTGCCGCCCAAAACGGGGGGGCAGGCGGGGTTCGGCAGCCGGTAGGCGCCGCGGGCGATCCCGGCGAGCACGACCGTGGCGGTGGCGTCGGCGTCGAGTTCGCCGGAGTCGACGGCGTGGTTCTCCCACTGACCGAGGTCGGCGAACTGGCGGTGCATCTCCCGCACCGGGTCCTCCTCGGTGAGCGCGTCCTCGCCCCGGTCCACCGCGCGGGCGACGGTGGTCTCCTCGTCCGGCCGCAGCACCACGTAGTGCACGGCGATCTCGTTGCCCGAGTGGCGGAACGCGTCGAGGAACCACGGGCCGAGCACGCCGTCGCAGACCACGTCGTAGCCACCGGCGGCGTAGCCGAAGGCGGCGGTGGCGATGACCTTGGTGACGACGTCGTTCTGGTGCTGGGCCTCCGGCAGGTACGGCAGCACGGAACCGCGCCGGATGTAGCCGTAGAAGTCGTCGGTGTGCAGGTGCACGCTCGACGAGAACTCGTCGGCGAGGAGGCGGGCCACGGTGCTCTTGCCCGCCCCGGGCGGTCCGCTGAGGAGGATGACCTGTCCGCTCATCCCCTGATCATGACGGCTCGACGCGCAGTTCCGCTTCGATTTCCCGCAGGAGCGCCTCATCGCGGTCGATCGCGTCGGGATCGTCCGAGGCCAGCACGACGTGCCCCAGGCTGGTCCACAGGTCCACCGTTCGAGCGACCACCGAGCCGTCCAGGTGCGGCAGCACCGCGTTGTGCAGGGTCGGCAGCAGCTCCGCGAGGCGGCCGAGCCGTTCGGCGGAACGCAGGACGCCGGAGCCGGGCGCCGACAGGTACACCGAGCGCACGTGCCGCAGGAGCTCGTAGCCGCTCACGGCGTGCTTGCGCTCGACCCAGTGCCGGACGGTGCGGTCCACCTGCGAGTCACCCACCGCGAGCCGGGTGACGTCCTGCTGGTCGGAACCGGCCAGGCGGGCGCCGACCTCGATCAGCCGGGGACCGGCCGGGGTCATCATCACCTCGACGTGCGCGGGGCCGTTGCGCAGGCCGACCGCGTCGAGCACCTGCCGCACGTAGCCGAACAGCGGCGCGATGACCTCCTCGCCGGGCGGGATCACCGTGGTGGAGAGATAGAGCCCGAGCCGGTTCCCCAGGCTCTGCTTGGCGTAGCGCCACACCGACACGAGCCCGTGCGTGCCGTCGACGGAGTAGGTGTCGACCTCGTACTCCACGCCCTCGGCCAGTTCCTGCACCAGCACCTCTGTGTTGGTCAGCTCCAACCTGTTGACGCTGCCCAGAATCCGGTCGAAGAGCGCGCGCCAGTCATCGCCGGCCCGCGCGACGAACACATCGTCGGCGCCCGCGCTGTTCTGCGGCTTCAGCACGATCGCGGAATCGCTGAGATCGTTGGCGCGCAACCACTCCGCGACCTCGTCGGCATCGGAGGAGCTCAGCTGTCTCAGGTGCGGGACACCCGCGTCCGCCAGTGCGAGGGCCATCTGCCACTTGTCGCGCCGCGCCGCGGACAGCTCCGGCACGTTGCTCCGGCCGGGCAGCAGCCGCTCGGAGAGGCGTTCGGCGGCCTCGACCCCGCTCTCCGCGCCCGGCAGCACGCACAGCGGGTCCAGCTCCCGCAGCCGCCGGGTGAGCTTGTCCTCGTCGTCGAGCACGAAGACCTCGGAGAAGTGCTCCGGGTGCCAGGTCGTCAGGAACGACGCGATGGGCTCCGGCGTCGTGAGCACCGCGACCGCGGGAACTCCCCGTTCGGCGAACACGGGTGCGAGCGCGCTGCCCGCGGAGTAGGGGTCGACGAGTACCACGTTGTGCATCGGTGCAGGTTAGCGATACTGCCGTGAAGAATTCACCTTCTGTTCGGCGCTGGCCGGACGGATGTGACGGAGACCTCCGACCGGCTGATTTCACCGGTCACACCGGGCGGCGCGGACATGATCGAGTCACTGTTTCGCCCATGGAGCGGGACAGGGCCGGTCTGCATCGCTGGTTGATGCGAGCGACCGCTGCGCTGTGCGTGCTGTCGGGCGCGGGTCTGCTGGCGGCGTTGTCGCTCGCGGACCGGCCGCGGCTGGCCGCCCTGGTCGGTTGCGCGGTGGTGTTCCTGTCCGCGCTCGTGGTGTTCGTCGTCCATCCTTTCGGGCGCGAGCCCCGGCACTACTGGATCTGCTCGGCGGCCGTCAGCGCGTTGTGCCTGGCGGGGCTCGTCGGCACGTGGCACCTCGTGCACGAGGACGACCACCACGTGGTGATCGGCGCCGAGGTCACCTCGACGGAGACGACGGACGCCTACCTCGCACAGGAACTGCCGCGGGGCAGCAACCCGTGGCGCGTGCCGACCGGTGTCTACCTGGAGTCCATCCAGTTCGCCAACAGCAACGAGGTCAAGGTCAGCGGCTACGTCTGGCAGCGCTACAGCGACGAGATCCCCGCGTCGGTCGCGCGCGGCGTCGTGCTGCCGGAGGCCGACGACTCCTACCCCGCGAAGCAGGCGTACCGCCACCGCGAGCCCGGCGCGGAGGTGATCGGCTGGTACTTCAAGACCGCGTTCGTGCAGAAGTTCGACTACACGCGCTACCCGTTGGACAGGCAGGACGTGTGGATCCGGATGTGGCACCCCGACCTGGACCGCCGCGTCGTGCTCACACCGGACTTCGGCGCGTACCCGCGGCCGTGGGAGGCGAACGCGATGCACGGGCTGGACCCCCAGTTCGTCACCGCGCGCTGGCAGCCGCAGTCCACCCTGTTCAGCTACTCGCGGCACGACTACACGACGAACTTCGGGCAGGGGCGCTACGCGGACCGGCCGCCGTTCCCGGAGCTGTACTTCAACCTGCTGGTGAGCCGCCAGTTCCACGGGCCGCTGTTCGAGACGCTGGTGCCGACGGGGTTCATCGCGGTGCTGGTGTTCGCGGCGCTGTTCGTCACCACCCGCGGCGACGAGCTGCGCAGGACCTTCGTCGGCTTCACCTCGTTCGGGGTGATCAGCTTCGCGGTGAGCATGGTGCTCGTGGTCGCCGTGCGGCAGAACGCGATCAGGGAGGCGACGGCCGCGCCCGGCATCGTGTACCTGGAGTACTACTCGTTCGTGCTGTACCTGGTCGTGCTGCTGAGCGCGATCAACGCCCTCCTGGTCACCGCGCGCAACCCGACGATGGTGGTGCGCTGGCGGGACAACCTGCTGCCGAGGATCGCCTACTGGCCGGTGCTGTTCGGGTTCTCCCTGGCAGCGACCCTGTACACGTTGGGATGAGCGGCGCGCTACACTGATCGAGGACCCCATGCGGTGCGCATCTCGTGAACCTCCCCAGGGCCGGAAGGCAGCAAGGATAAGCGGGCTCTGGCAGGTGCGTGGGGTCCCCTTTTATGTCTCCATCGGCCCGGATTCCTCCGTTGTCGGTGCCCGCCAGTAAGGTGCGGAACCGTGGCGCTGGCCCTGTATCGCAAGTACCGCCCGGCGAGCTTCTCTGAGGTCGTCGGGCAGGAGCACGTCACCGAGCCGCTGCGCATGGCGTTGCGGGCCGGTCGGATCAACCACGCCTACCTCTTCTCCGGCCCACGCGGCTGCGGCAAGACCTCCAGCGCGCGCATCCTCGCCCGCTCGCTGAACTGCGCGCAGGGCCCGACGCCGGACCCGTGCGGCGAGTGCAACTCCTGCGTCGCGCTGGCCCCCGAGGGCAGCGGCAACGTCGACGTGGTCGAGCTCGACGCGGCCAGCCACGGCGGCGTCGACGACACCAGGGAGCTGCGCGACCGCGCGTTCTACGCCCCGGCCGAGTCGCGCTACCGCGTCTTCATCATCGACGAGGCGCACATGGTCACCACGCAGGGCTTCAACGCCCTGCTGAAGATCGTCGAAGAGCCGCCGGACCACCTGATCTTCATCTTCGCCACCACCGAGCCGGAGAAGGTGCTCGGCACCATCCGCTCGCGGACCCACCACTACCCGTTCCGGCTGATGCCGCCCGGGGTGATGCGCGAGCTGGTCGAGCGGATCTGCGCCGACGAGGGCGTCCAGGTCGAGCCCGCGGTGTTCCCGCTGGTCATCCGCGCGGGTGGGGGATCGGCGCGGGACACGCTCTCGGTGATGGACCAGCTGCTCGCCGGTGCCGGGCCGGAGGGAGTGACCTACGCGCGCGCCGTCTCACTGCTGGGCGTCACCGACGTGGCGCTGATCGACGAGATGGTCGACGCGCTCGGCGCGCACGACGGCTCCGGGGTCTTCGGCACGGTGCACCGCCTGGTGGAGGCGGGCCACGACCCGCGCCGCTTCGCCACCGACCTGCTCGACCGGCTGCGCGACCTGGTGCTGCTGCACGCGGTGCCGGACGCGGGGGAGCGCGGGCTGGTCGACGCTCCCGCCGAACAGCTCACCACGATGCTCGGCCAAGTGGACAAGATCGGCGCGGGCACGCTGACCCGCTACGCCGAGATCGTCCACAATGGACTGATCGACATGCGGGGCGCGACCGCCCCCCGGCTGGTGCTGGAACTGCTGTGCTCGCGGATGCTGCTCCCCGGGGCCGCCGACAGCGAGGCCGCGCTGCTCGACCGCCTCGACCGCCTGGAACGGCGCGCTCCGGCCGTGGCGCCGGTCGCCGCCGCCCCAGTCGCCGCCGCCCCAGTCGCCGCTACCGTCCCGACCGCTGCCGCCGCCCCGGTCACAGCTGCTCCCACACCCGCGCCCGCCGCCACGGCTCCGGCGCCGACCGCCGCGCCGCCGCCCGGTGATCGCCCGGTCTTCCAGCGCCGTTCGCAGGCCCCGGCAGCTCCCGAACCCGCTCCCGAACCCGAGGCAGCGAAGCCCCCGCAGCGCCCGGCCACTCCCGAGCCCGCGCCGGAACCCGAACCGGTCGCGGCAGCGCCCGGCACGGTGGACGCGGCGATGCTGCGGCAGTCGTGGCCCGCGTTGCTCGCCGCGGTCCGCGCCCAGAGCCGCAGCACCGAGGCGATGCTGACCAACGCCGCCGTGCAGTCGGTGGAGGGCAACACGATCACGCTGAGCCACACCGCGGAACCGCTGGCCAAGCGGCTGTCCGATCCGAGGAACAGCGACGCCATCGCCGCCGCCGTCGAGAGCGTGCTCGGCGGGAAGTGGCAGGTCCGCTGCGTGGCGGGCAACGCGGCCGCCGCGCCCGTGCAGCAGGCCCCCGCCGCCAAGCCCGCGGCCGAGCGCCCCGTGGTGCAGCGCCGCAGCCAACAGCCCCAGCAACAGCAGTCCTCGGTCGACACCGCGGCCGCCCCGGCCCCGAGCCGCCGCCCGGAGCCGGTCCGCAGGCCCGCGGCCGACGAGCCGCCACCGCCGGAGCCGCCCGCCGACTTCGACGAGCTGCCGCCGCCCGACCCCGCGAGCGAACGCGCGGACGAGGAGGCGATGCTCGACGAGGTCGCCGCGGCCCCCATGGGCAGCCCGGACGTGAAGCAGCACGACCCGGACGAGGAGATCATCAAACTCTTCAGCCCCCTGGGCGCTCGCCGCATCGACTGAGCCCTGTCCCCGTTTCGTACTCATAGCGGGATTTGGGAGCGCTCTCTTTCCCGGCAAGAGTACGAAACGGGTCACCACCGGGTGGTGAGGCCGATGAGGCCGAGGATGAGCAGGGTGATCGGGAAGATCCACGTCCACACGGTGTAGAGCGTGCCGACGGCGGGGGCGCGCGGGTCCACGTAGACGCAGACGCGCTTGCCCACGCCGAACGAGCTCTGCCTGCGCGCTCCGGTCCAGCTGCGCCGCACGCGGCCGTCGATCTCGTACTCCACCTGCGGCTCGTAGGTGGTGTCCCCGGAGCGCGAGCGCTGCGCGACGATCATGCCGCCGACCTTGCGCGAGGCCCTGGCGAAGCGGAGCGCGCCAACCAGGACGCCGATCCCAGCCACCACGAGCAGGCCGGAGAACAGCGGGAACACCAGTTGCGCCTGGAGCGGGGCCAGCCAGGCCGCGGCCAGCAGCAGCACCCCGTAGCCGATCAGCGCTCCCGGCATCACCGTGCGCGGAGTGCCGGTCAGCCGCAGCGCCGCGGGGTGTTCGAGGCAGGGGTGGACCTGGAGCTCGTCGCCTGCCTCGACGGCCAGGCGGGTGGGCGCCAGCTCGACCAGCTCCCCGTCGCGGGGCCCGGCCACCAGGCGCAGCGTCGCGGTCCGCTTGCCGCCGGCCGCGTCCGCGACCTCCTCGACCCGGGCCCGCAGCAGTGACCGCTGCGTGTTCCGCCGTCGCAGCGACCAGTAGACGCCACCGGAGAGCACCAGCCCGCTGATCACGGACAGGGCGATGCGCGTGGTGTCCTTCGCAACCACGATGTCGGCGAGGGCGCTGCTCATGGCTGAAGTGATAACTCTCCGACTGCCCGGTGCCGCAGCCGGGCGGGCGATCGATACCAACTCGGCGCCCGCCGGAGACCGCTTGGACCAGTGCGTTACCCCAGGTAGCGCAGCACGCCGTCGAGGATCGCGCTCGCGTACCGGGCCCGGCCCGCCGCGCTGGAGAGCTGGGCGGCGTCCTCCGGGTGGCGCATGTTGCCGCATTCGACCAGCACGGCCGGAACGGTGGAGTGGTTCATCCCGGCGATGTCCGGCCTGCCGTGCAGACCGTCCTTGCCGACGTAGTTGGACGCCGGGAAACCCTTGGCGCGCAAGGAGTCCCGCACCGTCCCGGCCAGCTTCGCCGCGGGCTCGCGCTGCGCGGCGTTCAGCGGCGGGGCCGAGTAGATGATGTGGAAACCGCGCGCGGTGGGGGAGTTCGCGCCGTCCGCGTGGATGGAGACCACGGCGTCCGCGCTCGCCCGGTTGCCGATCTTCGCGCGCTCGTCGACGCACGGGCCGACGCCGGTGTTGTTCTCCCGCGTCATGATCACCTTGACGCCGCGCGCGGTCAGCGCCTGCCGCACGCGGGTGGCGACGTCCCAGGTGAACTCGTGCTCGTTGTAGCCGGCGTTGGTCGCGGTGCCCGTGGTGTTGCACGCCTTCGTGCCACCGCGGCCGTCCGGGACCGGCTTGTTGATGATGGACGGGTTGGCGGCGTTGCGGCCGTTGTGACCGGGGTCGATCACCACGGTCTTGCCCGCGAGCCCGCCCGCCTCGACGGACGAGCCGGAGGAGGTTGCGGGCGCTGGCTCGGCCGCGGCCTCCGAGGAGGGCGGCGGTGTGGCAGCACTGGACGGCGGGGTGGGCGATGGGCCACCGCAGGCGGTGAACACCACGGCGGCGGATCCGGCCACGAGGAAGCTCAAGTCACGGCGTCGCACGCGATACACGGTGCCAGACCGACCGCGACTACCCTG
The DNA here is from genome assembly GCF_024213555.1 of Allokutzneria sp. A3M-2-11 16. Lineage (GTDB taxonomy): Bacteria > Actinomycetota > Actinomycetes > Mycobacteriales > Pseudonocardiaceae > Allokutzneria. The sequence goes on from NZ_JANAVO010000001.1 coordinate 2,234,403, forward strand.
ACGACATGCTGTGCCTTTCCGGTGCACAGCTCGCCGAGAGGAGCCGTTTTGCAGCCCGGTGGCATGCCTGACATGCAGCAGATCCTGCAGCAGGCCCAGCAGATGCAGCAGCAGCTCATGGTCGCCCAGCAGGAGCTGGCCGACGCCGAGGTGACCGGCAACGCCGGTGGCGGCCTGGTCACCGCGACCGTCTCGGGCGCGGGCGAGCTCAAGGCGCTGACGATCGACCCCAAGGTCATCGACCCCGAGGACCCGGACACGCTGGCCGACCTGGTGGTCGCCGCGGTCCGCGACGCCAACACCAACGCGCAGGAGCTGGCCCAGCGCGCCATGGGCCCGCTGGCCGGTGGTCTCGGCGGCGGGTTCCAGCTCCCCGGGATGTAGGCAAGGGACACGTGTACGAGGGACCGGTCCAGGACCTGATCGACGAGCTCGGCCGGTTGCCCGGCGTCGGGCCGAAGAGCGCTCAGCGCATCGCCTTCCACCTGCTCGCGGCCGAGCCCGCGGACGTGACCCGGCTGCAGGAGGTGCTGCAGAAGGTCAAGGAGGGCATCCAGTTCTGCGACGTGTGCGGCAACGTCTCCGAGGAGACCACCTGCCGCATCTGCCGGGACCCGCGCCGCGACCTGTCGGTGGTGTGCGTGGTCGAGGAGCCCAAGGACGTGCTCGCCATCGAGCGCACCAGGGAGTTCAAGGGGCGCTACCACGTGCTCGGCGGCGCGCTGGACCCGTTGTCCGGGGTCGGCCCCGACCAGCTGCGCATCCGTGAGCTGCTGTCCAGGATCGGCACCACCCTGGACGGCGTGGACATCACGGAGATCATCATCGCCACCGACCCGAACACCGAGGGCGAGGCGACGGCGACCTACCTGATGCGCATGCTCAAGGACTTCCCCGGCCTGACGGTGACCCGCCTCGCCTCCGGCCTGCCCATGGGCGGTGACCTGGAGTTCGCCGACGAACTGACCCTGGGGCGCGCCCTCTCGGGCCGTCGCGCCATGTGAAGGACGTGATCACCGCGGTCGAGGCGGCTCCGGCCCGCCTCGGTCCGGTGAAGCTCGTCGCCGTCGACGGCCCCTCCGGCGGCGGGAAGTCCACGTTCGCCCGCGCCCTGGTCCGGGCGCTGGGGGTGGAGCGGACGGCGCTGGTGCCGACCGATGACTTCGCGACCTGGGACGAGCCGGTGTCGTGGTGGCCGAGGCTCGTCGAGGGCGTTCTCGATCCTTTCCGGCGCGGTGAGCCAGCCGTTTACCGGCGGACCGAATGGTCGGATGGCTTGCCCCGGATGGGCGCGGAAGTCCGGATCGACACGCCCGAGATCCTGGTCGTGGAAGGCGTCTCCAGTGGCCGTCGCTCGATCCGGTCGTCGCTGTCCGTGTTGGTGTGGGTCTGTTCCGGTGATCGGGAGCTTCGCCTGAAGAGGGCAGTTGCCAGAGACGGCGAAACGTGCCGCGAGCAGCTGCTCCGTTGGCAGGAGTTCGAACAGGGCTGGTTCGCCGTGGACTCCACGGCGGGAAGCGCCGACATCGTGGTCTGACGAACACGTCCGGGAGCAGCAGCCGGTTGACGCCAGAAAGCGGTGTGACTCCCGGGTAACACCGGCGAAAATTCACCCGATCTTACGGCGTTCTGCGTGGCCGGATCGTGACCTGGAGCACTCGGCAACGGGCTCGTAAGGGGTTAGGGTCGGCCACCACACACAGTGACATCGGACCATGAGGTGTGCGCGATGCCCAAGAAACTCACTGCGCTCAGAACCCCCATGCGCAGGCTGGCGGTGGTCGGCGTCGCCGGCGTGACCGCGCTGTCCCTCGCCTCCTGCGCCCAGTCGCAGCGCGGGAACGACGCGGGTCAGGGCAAGGTCGGCGGAACGATGACCTTCGGCGCCGAGGGCGCACCGAAGCTGTTCGACCCGTTCTACGCCACCGACGGCGCCACCTTCCGGATCTCGCGGCAGATCATGGAGGGCCTGGTCGGCTTCGAGCCGGGCACCGCGAAGGCCACGCCCGAGCTGGCCGAGAAGTGGTCCTCCTCCCCGGACGGCAAGGTCTGGACCTTCACCCTGCGGGAGGGCGTGAAGTTCCACGACAACACCGACTTCAACGCCGAGGCGGTCTGCTTCAACTTCAACCGCTGGTACAACCAGAAGGGCGCCGGGCAGAGCGAGGCGGTCTCCCAGTACTGGGTGAACAACTTCGGCGGCTTCTCCGACGGCAAGGACCCGTCGCTGTTCAAGTCCTGCACGGCCAAGGACCCCAAGACCGCCGTCGTCGAGCTGACCGCGACCACGTCGAAGTTCCCCGACGTGCTCGGCCTGCCGTCGTTCTCGATGCAGAGCCCAACCGCGATGCGGAAGTTCAACGCCGACGACGTCAAGGCGCAGGGCGACAGCTTCGTCTACAACGAGTACGCGCTGAAGAACCCGACCGGCACCGGCCCGTTCAAGTTCGTCAACTACGACACGGCGAACAACTCGATCGAACTGGCCCGCTTCGACGGGTACCGCGCTGACAAGGCCAAGCTGGACAAGCTGATCTTCAAGATCATCCCCGATGAGACCGCGCGCAAGCAGGCGCTGCAGACCGGGGACATCGACGGCTACGACTACCCGGCCCCCGCGGACTGGGCGCAGCTGAAGAGCCAGGGCTTCAACGTGGCGATCCGCCCGGCGTTCAACATCATGTACCTGGGCTTCACCCAGAAGACCAACGCCAAGATCAAGGACGTCCGGGTCCGCCAGGCCATCGCGCACGCGATCAACCGCGAGCAGCTGGTCAAGTCGCAGCTGCCCGAGGGCGCCGTGGTGGCGACGCAGTTCATCCCGGACACCGTCGACGGCTACAACCCGGACGTCAAGAAGATCGAGTACAGCACCGCGAAGGCGAAGCAGCTGCTGGCCGAGGCGGGCGCGTCCGACCTGACGGTCAACTTCTACTGGCCCAGCGAGGTCACCCGGCCGTACATGCCGAACCCGAAGGACATCTACGGCGCGATCGCCGCGGACCTCCAGGCGGCGGGCATCAAGATCAACGTCACCACGAAGCCGTGGAACGGCGGCTACCTGACCGATGTCGACCAGGCCAAGGCCGACCTCTTCCTGCTCGGCTGGACCGGTGACTACAACACCGTCGACAACTTCGTGGGCACCTTCTTCGGCACCCCCGGCAACCGCTTCTACACCGCGGGCGCGCCGTGGGGTGAGAAGCTCGCGGCGGACCTGAAGAAGGCCGACGCCGAGCCCAACAAGGCCGCCCGCGACCAGCTCTACAAGGGCCTGAACAAGCAGATCATGGAGGAGTACCTGCCCGGCGTCCCGCTCTCGCACTCGCCGCCCGCGCTGGTGCTGAAGAAGGACATCAAGGGCCTGGTTCCCAGCCCGCTGACCGCTGAGGAGTTCGGCCCCGTCAGCAAGGGCTGATCTCCTCCTCCCACCACGAGAACAACGGGATAGCCAGTGCTCCGCTTCACCGTGCGGCGGCTGATCCAGCTAGTCGGGGTCGTCGCGGTGTTGTCGCTGCTGCTCTTCGCGTGGCTGCGTTCGCTCCCGGGAGGGCCGGTCTCGGCCCTCCTGGGTGAGCGCGGCACCGAGGAGTCGCGCGCGCGACTCACCGCCGAGCTCGGCCTCGATCAGCCGGTCATCACGCAGTACTTCAAGTTCATCGGCCGTGCCCTCTCCGGCGACTTCGGGACGTCGACGGGGGTGCAGCCGGGAACGCCCGCCATGGACATCTTCCTGGAGCGCTTCCCGGCGACGCTGGAGCTGAGCATCTTCGCGATCGTCCTCGCGGTGGCGTTCGGCATCCCGCTCGGCTACCTCGCGGCCAAGCGCCGCGGCGGCTGGCTGGACAACGTCGGCGTGGTCGGCTCCCTGGTCGGCGTCGCCGTCCCCGTCTTCTTCCTCGCGTTCCTGCTCAAGTACGTCTTCGCGGTGAACCTGCAGTGGCTGCCCTCCTACGGCCGCCAGGCCGACGCGCTGGAGGCCACGCGGGTCACCGGGTTCTTCGTGCTCGACGGGCTCCTGACGCAGGAGTGGGACGCCGCCTGGGACGCCTTCGTCCACCTCCTCCTGCCCGGCGTCGCGCTCGCGACCATCCCGTTCGCGGTGATCTTCCGGATCACCCGGGCCGCGGTGCTGGACGTGCTGGACGAGGACTACGTGCGGACCGCGGAGTCCAAGGGCCTGACCCTCCAGACCATCCGGACCAGGCACGTCGTGCGCAACGCGATGCTGCCGGTGGTCACCACGATCGGCCTGCAGACCGGTGCCCTGCTGGCGGGGGCGGTGCTGACCGAGAAGGTCTTCGCCTACCCCGGCCTCGGCGAGGCGCTGGCGATCAGCTTCGAGCGCAGGGACTACCCCGTGCTGCAGATGGTGATCCTGATGGCCGCGCTGGTGTACGTGGTGATCAACCTGGTTGTCGACCTGTCCTACGCGTTGATCGATCCGCGCATCCGGACCAGGTGAGGGGAGGAAACCAGTGACCACAACGAAGAAGGACCGGGTGGACGCGCTCGCCTCCACCTCCGCGAACAAGGCCGACGACAGCGGTGTCAGCCTCGCCGCGAGCGCCTGGCGCAGGCTCCGCCGGAACCCGGTGTTCATGCTGGGCGCGGTGCTCGTCGCGCTGTTCGTGCTCGTCGCGCTCTTCGCGCCGCTGCTGGCCCAGCACGATCCGGGCGAGCGGATGCTCGCCGACCAGGTCGTCAAGGCGCGCAACGAGATCCCGCCCGCCCAGGCCGGACACCCGCTCGGCGGTGACCTCCAGGGCCGGGACCTGTTGTCCCGCTTGCTGATCGGCTCGCAGCAGACGCTGATGGTCGGCGTGCTCGCCACGTTCCTCGGCCTGATCGGCGGCCTGGTGCTCGGCACGCTCGCCGGCGCGCTCGGCGGCTGGGTCGACTCGCTGGTGATGCGCGCGGTCGACGTGATGCTGTCCATCCCGAGCCTGCTGCTCGCGGTCTCGGTGGGTGTGCTGTTCTCGCCGCCGAACGTCTACACGGTGATCGTCGCGGTGGCGATCGTGCAGGTACCGATCTTCGCCCGGTTGTTGCGCGGATCGATGCTGGCGCAACGGCACAGCGACCACGTGCTGGCCGCGCGCTCGCTCGGGGTGAAGCCCGCGGCGATCGTGTTCCGGCACATGCTGCCGAACTCGCTCGGCCCGGTGATCGTGCAGTCGACCCTGGTGCTGGCCGTCGCGATCATCGACGCGGCCGCGCTCTCCTTCCTGGGACTGGGAAATCCGGACGACTCCATCCCGGAGTGGGGTCAGATGCTCGGCACCTCGCAGCAGGTCTTCGACAGCCACCCCAACCTGGCGTTCTGGCCCGCGGGCTGCATCATCGTGGTCGCGCTCGGCTTCACCCTCATGGGCGAGGCTCTGCGCGAGGCACTCGACCCCAAAAATCGTCGCTGACCGGCGTCCTTGGAGAAACATGGCACTGCTTGAGGTTCGCGATCTCAGCGTCGTGTTCCAGCGCAAGGGCGAGGAGCCCTTCACCGCTGTGGACGGCGTCAGCTTCGACGTGGAGCCCGGCCAGACGGTCGGGCTGGTCGGTGAGTCCGGCTGCGGCAAGTCGGTCACCTCACTGGCGATCATGGGCCTGCTGCCGCGGCGCGGCCCGAAGATCTCCGGCTCCGTGCGCTTCGAGGGCGCCGAGCTGCTTTCCTTGTCCGACAGGCAGATGCGCGACCGCCGTGGCCGCGACCTCGGCATGGTCTTCCAGGACCCGCTGTCCTCGCTGAACCCGGTCATCCCGATCGGGCTCCAGGTCACCGAGGTCCTGGAGCGGCACCGCGGGATGAGCCGCAAGGCCGCCCAGCCGCACGCCGTCGATCTGCTGGACAAGGTCGGCATCCCCGACCCGACGCGGCGGCTCACCGAGTACCCGCACCAGCTCTCCGGCGGGATGCGGCAGCGCGCGCTGATCGCGATGGCGCTGGCGTGCAAGCCGAGGCTGCTCATCGCCGACGAGCCGACCACCGCGCTCGACGTCACCATCCAGGCGCAGATCCTGGCGCTGCTGGCGGAACTGGTGAAGGACACCGAGACCGCGTTGGTGATGATCACCCACGACCTCGGTGTGGTCGCGGGGCTGTGCGACGAGGTGAACGTGCTCTACGGCGGGCGCGTGGTGGAGCGGGCGCAGCGGCACGAGCTGTTCAAGCGGCCGCGGCACCCCTACACCCACGGCCTGCTGGCCTCGATCCCCAGGCTGGACGCGCCGCGCGGGGAGCGACTGGTCCCGATCAAGGGCTCCGTCGCCGACAACATCCCGTGGACCAACGGGTGCGCCTTCGCTCCGCGCTGCCCCAACGCCCTGGACGTCTGCGTTCAGCAGACCCCGGCGATGGAGGCCGACAACGGCCGCTTGCTGCGCTGCCACAACCCCGTCGAGCAGGAGCAGGAGGTGTCCGCATGAGCACCCTGGTCAGCGTCCAGGACATGAAGGTGCACTTCCCGATCAAGCGCGGCGTCGTGCTCGACCGGACAGTCGGCTACGTCTACGCGGTGGACGGGGTCGACCTGGAGATCCGCAAGGGCGAGACCTACGGCCTGGTCGGCGAGTCCGGCTGCGGCAAGTCCACGCTGGGCCGCGCGATGCTCCGGCTGACCGAGCCCACCGGCGGCAAGGTGGTCTTCGACGGCTCCGACCTGTCCACCATGAAGGGCGAGCCGCTGCGGAAGATGCGGCGCCGCATGCAGATGGTGTTCCAGGACCCACTGTCCTCTTTGGACCCACGCCAGTCGGTGGAGTCCATCCTCGTCGAGGGGCTGCGCGCGCACGACCTCGACAAGGACAAGGAGGCGACGGGCAAGCGGCTGCGCGAACTGCTCTCCGCGGTGGGCCTGCCGTCGACGGCGCTGCGCAAGTACCCGCACGAGTTCTCCGGCGGTCAGCGGCAGCGCATCGGCATCGCCCGCTCGCTGTCGGTCAACCCGGACCTCATCGTCGCCGACGAGCCGGTCTCCGCGCTCGACGTCTCGGTGCAGGCCCAGGTGGTGAACCTGCTGGAGGACCTGCAGGTCGAGTTCGGGCTGACCTACCTGGTGATCGCGCACGACCTCGCGGTGGTGCGGCACATCGCCGACCGGGTCGGCGTGATGTACCTGGGCGGGCTGGTCGAGGAGGCCACCTCCGACGGCCTCTACGCCGAGCCGCTGCACCCGTACACCCGCGCGCTGCTGTCGGCGGTGCCGGTGCCCGACCCGGAGCTGGAGGACCGCCGCGAGCGCATCCTGCTCACCGGTGACCTGCCCTCGCCCGCCGCGCCGCCCGCGGGCTGCCGGTTCCACACCCGCTGCCCCTGGCGGCAGCCGGGCAAGTGCGACACCGAACGCCCCGCGCTGCGCGAACTCGTCCCCGGGCACAGGGTGGCGTGCCACTGGGCGGAGGACATCCGCGACGGCAAGATCCAGCCGCACGCGGTGGAGCCGGAACTGGTCGAGGTGACCGACACGATCTCGCCGGACATCGGCGGGCCCGCTTCGGTCACGGAAGTGATCTGAGCTGATCTGAACGGAGTCGGAGGGGCGTCCGAAAGGGCGCCCCTCCGTTCCATTCCTACGAGAACTTCAGCGCTTTTTTAGCCCGGTTTGTGACCATCGCCCCAGTCCGGTGGGTGGCCCTGCCTCCACCCACACCCCTGCAACGGACGAAAGAGGGCTGAAACATGTCTGTCACCAAGCGTTCTGCCGTCGCTGTCGCCGCGCTGGTCGCGGTGCTCGGCTTCGGCGCGCTGGCCCCCGCCGGGGCCGACCCGATCGTCGGGAACCCCGACGCGCCCATCGGCGACACCGCGATGGGCTCGCAGATCGCCAAGCACGAAGGGCTCGCCCCCGACCGCGCCCGCAACCTCACCGACCCCGTTCCCACCGATCCGCAGATCATGGCTTCGGTGGCCGGTATCGACGTGAGCGGCCACCAGGGCAACGTGAACTGGCAGGCCCAGTGGAACGCGGGCAAGCGGTTCGCCTACGTCAAGGCCACCGAGGGCACCGGGTTCAAGAACCCGTACTTCGCCCAGCAGTACAACGGTTCCTACAACATCGGCATGATCCGCGGCTCGTACCACTTCGCGCTGCCGGACCGCTCAAGCGGAGCCGCCCAGGCCAACTACTTCGTGAACAACGGCGGTGGCTGGTCCCGGGACGGCAAGACCCTGCCCGGAGCGCTGGACATCGAGTACAACCCGTACGGCGCGACCTGTTACGGCCTCGGCCAGCAGGCGATGGTCAACTGGATCGCGGACTTCAGCAACACCTACCGGGCCCGCACCGGCCGCTACCCGATGATCTACACCAGCACCAGCTGGTGGTCGACGTGCACCGGTAACCGGGGCGACTTCAGCGGCACCAACCCGCTGTGGGTCGCGCGCTACGCGTCCTCCGTCGGCGCCCTGCCGCACCGGTGGGGCTTCTACACGATCTGGCAGTACTCGGAGACCCCGATCGACCAGAACACCTTCAACGGTGCGTACGACCGCCTGGTCGCGATGGCCAACGGCTGATCTCCAGTTCGGTATCGGAACGGCCGCCGAGACCATCGGCGGCCGTTCTTTTCGCATACTGGGAACGTGCTGCTCCAAGAGGAACGCGAAGCCGTCGTCCGCATCTGCCGCCTCATGTCGGCGGAAGGGCTCGTGGTGGGCACCGCGGGCAACGTCAGCGTCCGCAAGGGCGAGCTGATCGCGATCACGCCCAGCGGGTTGTCCTACGACGCGCTCACGCCCGAGCTGGTGTCCGTGTGCGAACTGGACGGCACACCGGTGGACTCGCCGCTCAAGCCCACCAGCGAGCTGCCGATGCACTCGGCCGCCTACCTCCAGTCCATGCCCGGCGCGGTCGTGCACACCCACTCCGTCGCCGCGACCGCGTTGTCGTGCCTGGTCGACGAGGTGCCGCCGGTGCACTACTACCTCGGTCTGTTCGGCGGGAGCGTGCGCGTGGCGCCTTACGCGCTCTACGGCAGCCCGGAGCTCGCGGAGAACATGTGCGTGGCGATGACCGACCGCACCGCGTGCCTGCTGGCCAACCACGGCGCCGTGGTCCTCGGCAACACCCTCGACGAGACCTACGAGCGCGCGAAGTACCTGGAATGGCTGTGCGAGGTGGCGTTGCGCGTGCAGTCGGTGGGCCTGCTACCGCGTGAGCTGGGGGAGGAGCGGATGGCCGAGGCGGTCGACCGGCTCGCGACCTACGGCCAGAAGGCGCCGGAGCGGTAGTCCGCCGCCCGCTGCTCGCGCGCGGCGTCCTTCGCCTGCGCACGCTTCACCGCGTACCCGATCGGCAGGCTGACCAGCACCGTCATCCCGATCGACAGCGCGATCGCGACGAACGGCTCGGAGATCAGCTGGCCGCCGGTGTAGCCGATCAGCGTGGCGTAGGTGGACCAGAGCGCGGAGCCGATCGTGGCCACCGGCAGGAACCTCGGCATGCCCATCCGGAACGCGCCCGCGAGCACGGCGCCGACGATGCCGCCGCCGGGGATGAACCGCCCGGCGACCATCATCGGCTCGCCGCGGTTGTCCAGCTGCCTGCGCAGCCAGGCGAGCGCGGCCGCGGTGCGCGGCTTGGTCTCGAAGCGCTGGAGCGCGCGCATGCCCAGCCGGCTGCCGATCGTGTAGTTGAACAGGTCGGAGGCGAGGCAGCCCGCCGTCGCCACCAGGATGACCGTGACCAGGTGCACCTCGCCGTTCGCCGCGAGGACCGCGCAGCCGACGACGGCGGCCTCGGTCGGCAGCAGCGGCACCGCGGCGATGACGAACAGCAGCAGCAGCGCCAGCTCAGGGGCCTGGGCGAAGGTCACGAGTCCGGTAACGCCTCACGTCGGCCGCGGGGCACCTGCCACGCGGACATCTTCAGCTCTTGCTCGGTGGATCCAGCTCCTTGCGAGCCCGGCGCAGCAGGGTCAGCACCGCGCGTTCCACTCTGTTCCTGGTGCCGGTCGCGGCGAGTTCCGCCGACCCGACTCGAAGCACTCTACTGCCCGTCGTGATTCCGTGCTCGAAGGCATCGATCACATACGGGTCCACATAGGATTTACGACACACGGCGGGCGTGTTTCCGAGCTCTTCCGACACTTCCCGCATCGCCGCGGTCACAGCGCGTCGCCGACCGCGCTTCGATTCCGGTCGCAGCGTCGCTGCCAGCGCGATCGCCGCGAGAACAGTGCCATTCCAGGTTCTTACATCTTTCGCCGTGAATGGGCCTCCGGTGATTTCCCGGACGTAGTCGTTGATATCCGGGGAGCGCAGGTTGTGCCATCGCCGACCGTCCCAATAGGACAGCAGTTCCGGATTTCGATCACGGCGCCGGAGCAGTCCGCGAACGACCTCGCGCACCTGTGGATCTTCAATGGTCACCTCGCGGTCGAGGCCGCCCTTGGCGACGTAGCGCACCAGCACCCGGCCCCGGCGCAGCGTCACGTGCTCGCGCAGCAGCGTCGACAACCCGAAACTGCCGTTCTCCTTCGCGTACGCGTGCCCGCCGGAGCGGAACGCGCCCAGCTCCAACAGCCTCAGCGACGCCGAGAGCACGCGGTCCCGCCCGAGCCCCTTGCCGTCGAGGCGCTTCGCGATCTCCTCGCGCACCTTGGGCATGCACGCGCCGAGCTTGAGCACGCGGTCGAACTTCTCGGCGTCACGGCGCTCGGTCCACGACGGGTGGTAGAGGTACTGCTTGCGCCCGGCCTCGTCGACCCCGACGGCTTGGATGTGCCCGTTCGGCGCCGTGCAGATCCACACGTCCTGCCACGCGGGCGGGATCACGAGCTGCTTGATCCGCTCCAGGACCTCCGGGTCGTCAACGGGGCCGCGGGGGTCGAAGTACCGGAAGCCACGCCCGCATCGCCGCCTGGTCAGCCCAGGACCACTGGGATCACTCCGCCGCAGCCGCACTCCGGGGCAATACCCACCGTTCGCGGACTCAATGCCCGCGAACGGTGGGTACCGGCTCAGCGGTAGGCGCGGTTCACGGCCGAGAGGACCGCGCGCAGCGAAGCGGTGACGATCGAGCCGTCGACGCCCACGCCCCAGAGGACGCGGTCGCCGATCGTCGTCTCCACGTAGGCCGCGGCCCGGGCGTCGTCACCCGCGGACATGGCGTGCTCGGCGTAGTCCAGTACTCGCACGTCGTAGCCCACGGTGGCCAGCGCGTCCACGAACGCCGCGATCGGGCCGTTGCCGCGACCGGAGACCTCGTGGTCCTCGTCCTCGACGCGGACGACCGCCTCGATCTCGTCGTGGCCCTCGCCGTCGTCGGACAGGCGGTGCCGGACGAGGCGCACCGGGCTGACGCGGTCCAGGTACTCCGTGGCGAAGACGTCCCAGATGCCCTTCGCGTCGATCTCGCCGCCCTCGTTGTCCGTGACCTCCTGGACGAGCTTGGAGAACTCGATCTGCAGCCGCCGCGGCAGGTCCAGCTGGTGCTCCGCCTTCATCACGTAGGCGACGCCGCCCTTGCCGGACTGCGAGTTCACCCGGATCACGGCCTCGTAGCTGCGGCCGACGTCCTTGGGGTCGATCGGCAGGTAGGGGACCTCCCACGGGAAGTCGTCCACGTGCTCGCCCGCGGCCTTGGCCTCGCGCTCCAGGGCCTCGAAGCCCTTCTTGATCGCGTCCTGGTGGCTGCCGGAGAACGCCGTGTAGACCAGGTCGCCGCCGTAGGGGTGCCGCTCGGGCACGGCCAGCTGGTTGCAGTACTCGACCGTGCGGCGGACCTCGTCGATGTCGGAGAGGTCGACCTGCGGGTCGATGCCCTGGCTGAACAGGTTCATCGCCAGCGTCACCAGGCAGACGTTGCCGGTGCGCTCGCCGTTGCCGAACAGGCAGCCCTCGATGCGGTCCGCCCCGGCCTGGTAGCCCAGTTCGGCGGCGGCGACACCGGTGCCGCGGTCGTTGTGCGGGTGCAGGCTGAGCACCACCGCGTCGCGGCGCTCCAGGTTGCGGTGCATCCACTCGATGGAGTCCGCGTAGACGTTGGGCGTGGCCATCTCCACCGTGGCGGGGAGGTTGATGATCGCCGGGCGCTGCGGGGTCGGCTGCCAGATCCCGGTGACCGCGTTGCACACCTCGGCGGCGTAGCTCAGCTCGGTGCCCGTGTAGGACTCCGGGGAGTACTCGAAGCGGAAGTTCGTCTCCGCGTGCTTGCCAGCCAGGTCCTGCACCAGGTGCGCGGCTTCGGTGGCGATCTTCATGATGCCCGCGCGGTCGGAGTTGAACACGACGCGGCGCTGCAGCACCGAGGTCGAGTTGTAGATGTGCACGATCGCGCTGTGCGCGCCCTCCAACGCCTGGAAGGTGCGCTCGATCAGCTCCGGGCGGCACTGGGTCAGCACCTGGATCGTGACGTCGGCCGGGATGGCCTCGTCGCTGATGATCTCGCGGACGAAGTCGTAGTCGGTCTGGCTGGCCGCCGGGAAACCGACCTCGATCTCCTTGTAGCCCATGCGCACGAGCAGGTCGAACATCCGCCGCTTGCGAGCCGGGGACATCGGGTCGATCAGCGCCTGGTTGCCGTCGCGCAGATCCACCGCGCACCACTGCGGCGCCCGGTCGATGACCTTGTCCGGCCAGCCGCGGTCGGCCAGCGCCACGGGCTCCACCAGCTCGGCGAAGGGCCGGTAGCGGTGGTAGGGCATCGAGCTGCCGCGCTGCGTGTTCCACCCGGGCTGATCCGCGGGGGCGGGGCGGGAAGGGGTGTTCAGCCTGCTCGTCGCGGCGGAGAAGGTGGCGGGGTCGATCGTCATAGCTGAGGGGGCTCCTGCTGCCGGGGAAGCGTCGACCGGCGGGCGTGGGGCCGCAGCCGAATCCCGCGACGGGGGGCCGGTCTGGTCAGACCCCGTCGCGGCGAAGAAGGAGCAGGGCACGCGCCACGCGGCCAGACTAACCATGCCCAGGCCGCTGACTGAAACCCGCCTCCCACATCCTGGACACCCCACCCCGCCCTTTGTGCCCTGAATGAGTCATTGGGGTACTTCAACTCCCCCAATGACTCGTTCAGGTACTTGAGTGCCCTGAACGACCCGTTCAGGGACCTCAACGCCCCCAACGACCCGTTCAGGGAGCCCAACGCCCCAAACGGTCCGTTCGGGGCGGCCGCCGTTAGTGCCCTCAATGACTCATTCGGTGCGCTCAGTTCCCCGAATGACTCGTTCAGGGCGCTCAGTTCCCTCAATGACTCGTTCAGGGCGGTTGGGGCGTGGGTGGGGGAGGAGGTGGTGGGCTTGGGGGCGGGGTGACAGGGGTACCCGCGTGGGTGACAGCTGCTGAGGAAGGGATGTCTTCCATGGTTGCCAGTGATCGCGTTCGCAGTGGTGGCTCCGTCGTCGCGTCGGTCGTCCGGGCGATCGGCACGGTGATCGCGCTCATCCTGCTGGCGCATGTGATCTTCGTTCTGGTCTCGGTGAACGAGGCCAACGCGCTCGTCCAGTTCGTCGCGAGTGCGGCGAGCGCGCTGGCGTTGTGGTTCGTGAACCTCTTCGCCACCGGCAACGCCACGATGGACCTGCTGCTGAACTACGGCTTGGCCATCGTGTTCTGGCTGGTGGTGACGGGAATCGTGGTCCGTTTGTTGCGCCGGACGGCCTGATGGCGAGCGTGCTCGCCCAGATTCTCTGCTGGGCGGGCACGCTAGAACGCTGGAGCTCCCCAGCCCGAGCCGAACACGAGCGACGACAACGGCTTGCGCTGCCGCGGTTTGGTGTCGCGGTCGATCAGTGACTGGTCCACGCCGGAACCGTCGCCGAAGTGCCCGATCGCTATGGCCACCAACGGTTCCATGCCCTCGGGAAGCTCGAAGACCGCCTTGGCGGCATCGGGGCTGAAGCCCGCCATCTGGTGTGCGACAAGCCCTTCGGCGACCGCTTGCAGCACGAGGTTCTGCGTCGCGAGGCCGAAGCCGTACTCGGCGTAGGGCATCGGCTCGCCCTCGTCGTCGCGGGTCACCGCGATCCCGAGCACCAGCGCGCCCGCTGCTCCCGCCCAGTTCTTGTTGCCGCGCGTCAGGGTCGCGTAGATCCGCTCGAACGTGTCGTCGCCGCGCCTGCCGACGAGGTACCGCGCGGGCTGGCTGTTGCCCCAGGACGCGGCCCACCGCGCGGCCTCGAACAGCGCGCGCAGCTGGTCCTCGGTGATCTCCGCCTTCGGGTCGAGCACGCGGGGGCTCCACCGGTCGCGGATCAGCTCGTGCAGGGGCGCGCTCGACTCCGCGGGCCGGTGCGCACTCAGTTCCGCCACGTGTACTCCCTCACAAAGTTTGTGAATAGCGTCACGGTCGCCGGGAACAGCCGTCACCGGGGACGCCGAAGATCCTCCACCGCGATCGCAGGCGGGCGAACGGATCTCCGCCCACCCTGGCCCGTTGCGGTGTGGTCTGCCACACGACGCGCCGGGGCGGACCGCGCGCGGCGTTCCGAGGTGCGAAAACACACTGGTGGACGGGGCGGCCGAGGTGAGTACCCTGGCCCGCAGACTGCGATGGCGCGGTCCAGGTACAGCCTGTGAGAAGGCCCGTCCGTCGCGCCCGCGCCAAGAGTGCGGGTACGGCCGGGCCGTCGTCCGGAGGAGGTTCGGTGGCGCTCGTCGTCCAGAAGTACGGCGGATCCTCGCTGGAAAACGCTGAACGAATCAAACGAGTGGCCGAACGGATCGTCGAGACGCGCAAAGCGGGCAACGACGTGGTCGTCGCGGTCTCCGCGATGGGTGACACCACCGACGACCTGCTCGACCTCGCCAGCCAGGTGTCCCCGATCCCGCCGGACCGCGAGATGGACATGCTGCTCACCGCAGGCGAGCGCATCTCGATGTCGCTGCTGGCCATGGCGATCCACTCGCTGGGGGCCGAGGCCCGCTCCTACACCGGCTCGCAGGCCGGGGTGATCACCACCTCGGTGCACGGCAAGGCGCGGATCATCGACGTCACGCCGAGCCGCATCCAGGAGTCGCTGGACGCGGGCGCGATCACCATCGTCGCCGGTTTCCAGGGCGTCAGCCAGGACACCAAGGACATCACCACGCTCGGCCGCGGCGGCACCGACACCACCGCGGTGGCGCTGGCCGCAGCGCTGGGCGCCGACGTCTGCGAGATCTACACCGACGTGGACGGCGTCTACAGCGCCGACCCGCGCATCGTGCCCAACGCCAAGAAGCTCGACAACATCACCTACGAGGAGATGTTGGAGATGGCCGCGTGCGGCGCGAAGGTGCTGATGCTGCGCTGCGTCGAGTACGGGCGCCGCAACAACGTCGCCATCCATGTCCGCTCGTCGTTCAACAACAAGCCCGGAACCATCGTGTCCGGGTCCATGGAGGACCTTCCCGTGGAACAGGCCATGATCACCGGCGTCGCGCACGACCGGTCGGAAGCCAAGATTACCGTCACCGGCGTGCCGGACCACCCCGGCGTGGCCGCCCGGATCTTCCGGGTGATCGCCGAGTCCGAGCTGAACATCGACATGGTGGTGCAGAACATCTCCCAGGTCGCCACCGGCCGCACGGACCTGACCTTCACCCTGCCCAAGACCGACGCCGCGACCGCGGTCGCCGCGCTGGGGAAGGTGCGCGAGGAGATCGGCTTCGAGCAGGTCCTCTTCGACGAGCACGTCGGCAAGGTCTCGCTGATCGGCGCGGGCATGCGCTCGCACCCCGGTGTCACCGCGGTCTTCTGCGAGGCGCTGGCCGAGGCAGGGGTGAACATCGAGATCATCTCCACCTCGGAGATCCGCATCTCGGTGGTCTGCCGCGACACCCAGCTCGACGACGCCGTGCGCGCGCTGCACGAGGCGTTCGACCTGGGCAGCTCCGAGGAAGCCGTCGTCTACGCCGGAACCGGGAGGTGAGCGCGATGACCTCGCGTCCCACCCTCGCCCTCGTCGGCGCGACCGGCGCCGTCGGCACCGTCATGATCGACATCATCAACGGCCGCGAGTCCGTGCCGTGGGGGGAGATCCGGCTGATCGCCTCCCCGCGCTCGGCGGGCAAGCGGATCACCGTCCGCGGTGAGTCCCTTGAGGTCATCGCCCTGTCCGCGGAGGCCTTCGACGGCGTCGACGTGGCCATGTTCGACGTGCCGGACGCGGTTTCCGCCGAGTGGGCGCCGATCGCCGCCGCGCGCGGTGCGGTCGCCGTGGACAACTCCGGCGCGTTCCGGATGGACGACGACGTGCCGCTGGTGGTGCCGGAGGTGAACGCCGCCCAGGTCGCCAACCGGCCGCGCGGCATCATCGCCAACCCCAACTGCACGACGCTGTCGATGATGGCCGCGCTCGGCGCGCTGCACCACACCTTCGGCCTGCGCGAACTGGTCGTCTCGTCCTACCAGGCCGCTTCCGGAGCCGGTCAGGACGGCATCGACCGCCTCTACGCCGAGGCCGCCGCGGTGGCGGGCAAGGGCGTCGGCAACCGCGCCGGCGACGTGCGCGAGGCCCTCGAAGCGGCAGGACTGTCCCCTTCGGACTCGCCGTTCCCGGCCCCGCTGGCGTTCAACGTGGTCCCGTGGGCGGGTTCGCTGCGCGACGGCGGCTGGTCCAGCGAGGAACTGAAGGTGCGCAACGAGTCCCGCAAGATCCTGGGCATCCCGGACCTGAAGGTCTCCGCCACCTGCGTGCGCGTTCCCGTCGTCACCACGCACTCCCTCGCCGTGCACGCGGTCTTCGCCGAGGAGGTCACCGTCGAGCGCGCCCGGGAGATCTTCGCGGCTCAGCCCAGCATCCGGCTGGTCGACGACGCGGCCAACGGCGTGTTCCCCACGCCCGTGGACGTGGTCGGCGGCGACCCGACCTACGTCGGCCGCATCCGCCAGGCGCTGGACTTCCCGAACACGCTGGACTTCTTCGTGTGCGGGGACAACCTGCGCAAGGGCGCGGCGCTGAACACCTACGAGATCGCTGAGTCGCTGGCCTGAGCCCTGGTATGAAGAACCCGTGACGACACGGGTAGTGCTCGGAGTCGACCTGGGCAGCACGGCGACGAAGGTGGTCGCCGCCGATGCCTCGGCCGTGGTCCACGTGCTCGCCGAGCGCGGTTATCCGATGCTCGGCGAGCACCCCGGCGAGGCCGTGCACGACCCGCGGCAGGTGCTCACCGCCGCGCTGGAGGCGTTGACCGAGTGCGTTGTCCACTGTGGACAGAGAGGGCTCGGCATCGCCGGGCTCTCGCTCACCGGCGCCATGCACACCCTGATGGCGCTGGACGCCGACAACAACCCGCTCACCCATGCGCTGAGCTGGGCGGACAACCGGGCCGCCGAACAGGCCGCGCGCATCAAGGCCAGCCCGGCCGGGCCTGACCTGCATCGTGCGACGGGTACGCCGGTGCACCCGTTCGCCCCGTTGTCGAAGCTCGTGTGGTTCCACGAGAAGACCGACGTGCGGGCCGTGAAATGGTGCAGCCTCAAGGACTTCGTGCTCCTGCACCTCACCGGGCGCCTTGCCACCGAGCACTCCTACTCGTCGGGCTCCGGCCTGATGAACATGCATACCCTCGACTGGCACCCGGAATCGTTGCGGCTGGCCGGGATCACCGCCGACCAGCTGCCGGAGCTGTTGGCGCCCACCGATGTCCTGCCGCTGACGGCGCAGATCGACGGTCTGCCAACGGGTCTGCCCGTTGTCGCGGGCGGGGGAGACGGTCCGCTGGCCAACCTCGGCGTCGGCGCGGTGGTGCCGGGCATGGCCGCGCTGTCGCTGGGCACCAGCGGCGCGCTGCGCGTGGTCCGCGACCAGCCCGGTATCGACGAGCACTGCCGCGTGTTCTGCTATGCGATCGGCGACGGCCTGTGGGTGCTCGGCGGCGCGATCAGCAACGGCGGCAGCGTGGCCACGTGGGCCGCGGAAACCTTCGGCACCAACGACATCGGCTCGCTGCTGGTCGAGGCGGAGAGCGTGCCACCCGGTGCGGGGGGCCTGCTCGCGCTGCCCTACCTCCTCGGCGAGCGCGCCCCGTGGTGGGACCCGGACCCGCGCGCGATGATCATCGGACTGCGCCGGGAACACGGCCGGGCGCAGATCATGCGCGCCCTGATCGAGGGCGTCGGCCAGCAGCTCGCCCTGGTTCGGGACGCCGTCGCCGCGACGGGAGCTCCGATCGACCGCGTCCGCGCAACCGGCGGGGCCTTCCGGTCACCGGTGTGGGCGGAGGTGATCTCCGCCTGCCTGGGCATCGAGCTGGAACTGGCCGAGGACAGCGAGGGATCGGGCCTCGGCGCGGCATTGCTCGGTTGGCGCGCGCTGGGCGAGCTGTCCTCGCTGCGCGCGGCGGCCGCCCTGATCGAGCCGGTCGGCGTCGTCCCCCTCGACCCGGTCAACGCGGCGCGTTCGGCTGCGGCGCGAGCGGTGGTCGAACGGGCCTACGAGGCGCTGCGCACGCTCTCCTCGGAGCTGACGGAAGCGGGTGAGGTGCGCGGGCGCTGAAGGAGCAGCACTCCGGCGGCGACCATGGTCACGAGAGCACCTGCCGCGACGAAGCCCATGGCGGGCGACGTCGCGTCCATCACCGCTCCGACGAACGGGGCGCCCATCGCGCTGCCGAGGGTGAGCGCGGACTGCTGGAGCCCCATCACCTCACCGCGCACCGACTCCGGCGCGAGCCTGCTGATCCACTCCGTGGTCGCGGCCAGCAGCGGGGCGCACAGCACGCCCGCGGGCAGGATGGCCAGGCACAGCCACCACCAGTCGGCCGCGAAGCCGATCGGGATGGTCAGCAGCCCCATCGTCGTCATCAGCACCAACGGCGAGACCGTCCTGGTCATCGCCCCGTAGACGAAGCCGCCGCTCAGCGAGACCAGGCACCAGACCACGATGACCAGGCCGGTCCACGAGACCTGGCCGTGGCGTTCGAGCGTGGCCACGATCGCCACATCGGTCCCGGCGAGCACCAGGACCGCACCCGCGGAGATCACCAGTGCGCCGACGAGTTCCCTGGTCAGCCACTCCTTGCGCGGCACCGGCCGGACCGGGCCGGAGGTCTCCGCCGACCGGATCGGCGGGTTGACCAGGTAGAGCACGCTGCCGGAGAACACGAGACCGCCGCCGATGGCCACCAGCGTGACCGTGGTGGAGACCTGCGTGGCCAGCAGCACGCCGAGCGCCGGACCGAGCATGTAGCTGGTCTCCACGAAGATCGTGTCCAGCGAGAACGCGGCCTTGCGGTGCTCCGGCGGCACGATCGCGGCCAGCGCCTGCCGCGAGGTCGCGCCGACCGGCAGGGTCAGGAAGCCGCCGAGCAGCGCGGTGCCCAGCAGCGCCGGGTAGGGCAGCGACGGCGCGATGAACCAGAACGTGGCCTCGCCGATCGTGGTGATCGCCAGCATCAGCCGCAGCCCGCGCCGGTCGACCAGTCGCCCGAACAGGGGACCGCTGAGCGCCATGCCGATCGTGGCGCACGCGGTGACCAGCCCGGCAGCGCCGTAGCCCTCCTTCAGCGTGAGCACCACGTGCAGCGTCATCGCGACGCCGACCGCGCTGCCGGGGATGCGCGCGAACAGGGCGATCAGCAGCAGACGCCGCACGCCCGGCAGGCCGAACACCTGCCGGTACCGAGAAAGGGCCACGCTGTCATGACACTCCTGACATCGTTTGTTATCAACAGCTTTTCCGTTTTCTCTGGTCGACCTTGACCTCAACGTAGGTGGAGGTCCTAGCGTGGAGGAGTTGATGACGGCGGCGCGTGGCCCTGCCACGGTGGAAGGATCGGGTGCATGACGGTCACGGTGGTGGGCATCGGCGGCTCGATCCGCGCGGACTCGCAGTCCGAGCGCGCGCTGCGGGTGGCCCTGGCGGGCGCGGAGGAGGCGGGAGCGCGCACGGTCGCGATCTCCGGCTCCGACCTGGTGCTGCCGTTCTACGACCCGGCCCTCACCGATCGGACCGACGCCGCCCGCAGGCTGGTCGACGAGGTGCGCGGCGCCGACGGGATCGTGCTGGTCTCGCCCGGCTACCACGGCACCGTGTCCGGCCTGCTCAAGAACGCCCTCGACTACATCGAGGACCTCCGCGAGGAGCCGTACCCGTACCTGGACGGGCGCGCTGTCGGCTGCGTGGCCACCGCCTACGGCTGGCAGGCGTCGGTGACCACGCTCACGGCGCTGCGGTCGATCGTGCACGCCCTGCGCGGCTGGCCGACCCCGCTCGGCGTCGCGCTCAACTCCACCGAAGTGATCTTCGACGGCGAGGGCAGCTGCTCCGACGAGAAGACCTCCGGGAATCTTCGAACCGTCGGGCGCCAGGTGGTGGAGTTCGCCCTCTCCCGCCGTGAGCAGGTCCTAAGCTCGAACCCGTGACCGACGAACTCCAGCCCGCCAAGGAGGCCGCGCAGCTGAGCCTGGAACGCGCGGTCGGCCAGGGCAGGCTGACCCTCGACCAGTTCACCGAGCGCGTCGACCTCGTGTGGCAGGCCGACACCCCCGCTGACCTGGAGAAGAGCACGGCCGGGTTGCCGGAGCCGCTGGAGGACTCCGCCGTGGTCGTCGTCGGGAGCGTGCGGCGCTCCGTTTTCGACGACGTCAAGCGCAAGGGCCGGTTCGCGCTGCGCTCCGGCACCTCGGTCTCCTCGGTGTTCGGCGACGTGCGGCTGGACCTGCGCGACGCGGTGATCACTGAGCACGTCGTCGACATCACCGGCAGCACGGTGTTCGGCGACGTGAAGGTCATCGTGCCCGAGGGCGTCCAGGTCGAGGTCAGCTCCTCGCTGTTCTTCGGCACCGAGAAGATCCGCGTCGCCGAGGTGCCGCGCATCCCCGGCTCCCCGCTCATCCGGCTGCGCGCGAGGACCTTCTTTGGCGATGTGAAGGTGAGCACTAGGCGTTAGCCGCTCGGCGGCGCGGGTATCCGTCTCCTGCGGAGTTGAGGAGGAGACGATGAGCCCGATCACGAGCCCGTTGGGCGACGCCGCGACGCACACGACCGGCGCCGCGCTCCAGGGTGCCCTTGTCGACCTGGTGGACCTGTCCCTGGTGGCCAAGCAGGCCCACTGGAACGTCGTCGGCAAGCGCTTCCGCGACGTCCACCTCCAGCTGGACGAGCTGGTGGCAGCGGCCCGTGGGTTCTCCGACCAGGTCGCCGAGCGCGCGTCGGCCCTCGGTGTCTCGCCGGACGGCAGGGCGGGCACGGTGACCGAGACCTCGGGTGTGCCGCGCTTCCCAGAAGGCTGGCAGCAGGCGGACGCCGTGGTGAACGCGATCGTCACCACCCTGGACACCGTGGTCCAGCGGATGCGGGCCCGGGTGGACGAGACCGAGAAATCCGATCCCGTCACCCAGGACCTGCTCATCGCGGTCACCGCGAAGCTCGAAGAAGCCAGGTGGATGTGGCAGGCGCAGCTCGCCTGACCGGTCCACCTCCAGCGACGGCCCCTCGTGTTCCCCCAGGCGAGGGGCCGTCCCTTTTCCTCAGAGCCCGAGCACTCGCCGGGTGAACGCCACCTCCGCCGCGGTCTGCTTGATGGTCTCGGCGACCACCAGCGAGCCGTGGCCCGCGTCGTAGCGGTAGACCTCGTACCTGGCCCCGCGTTCCGCCAGCCGCTCCAGGTAGTTCTCGATCTGCCGGATCGGGCAGCGCGGGTCGTTCTCACCGGCGAGCACGAGCACCGGAGCCCGCACCGCGTCCACATAGGTCAGTGGCGAACATTCCTTGTACAGCGCGGGAAGGTCCTCCGGCGAGCCACCGAACAGCGCGCGGTCGTAGGCGCGTAGCGGCTCCATCTCGTCCTCGTAGGCCGCGACGTAGTCCGCCACCGGCACTCCGGCGACCCCGGCCGCCCAGCGCTCCGGCTGCGTCCCCAACGCGAGCAGCGTCAGGTATCCGCCCCACGACGCGCCGTTGACCACGCACCGCTCCGGATCGGCGAGACCGGACTCGACGGCCCAATCCTGAACCACCGCAACGTCTTCCAGCTCCGTGAGACCCGGTCGACCCTCGATCGCGTCGCGCCAGGCCGAGCCGTAACCCGTCGAGCCGCGGTAGTTCACGTGCACCACCGCGAAGCCCGCGTCCAACCACACCGCACGATAAGCGGAGAAGCGGTCTTCATCCGCCGCATGCGGTCCGCCGTGCAACAGGAACACGGTCGGCAGCGGGCCTTCCGTGCCCTCGGGCCGCGCGATCAACGCGTGCACCGCGCCGCCCTTGCCCGGCACGAAGGCGTCTTCGAGGTTCTGCGAGGGCGCGGGCTTGTGCCCGGCGGGCTCCAACAGCACCCGGTCCGAGCCGTCCGAGAACATCGCGCGCACGACCGGTGGCTGCCCCGCCGAGGACCACGAGTACTCGATCGTCCCGTCCGGCCGCGCGGACGCACTGCCGACCGTCCCCTTGGGAATGTCCAAAGGGGACAGTGTCTTAGTGGTGAAGTCGTAGCGGTACAAGGTGTTTCGGCTCTGGTGCGTGTGCACGACGAGCAACCCGGAACCGTCCGGATACCAGTCGGCGACGATCTCGCCCGGCAGGTCGAACTCAAGCAGCGTCTCGGTGTCCGCCTCGACATCCCAGATCAGCAGCTCTTCGCGTCCGCGCCGCTCGTGCAGCACCAGCAGCCTCGGGTCGCCGACGATCGGCGCGAACCCGATGGAGTCCAGGCCCTTGCCCTCGCCGTCCCACTTCTCCGCGACGACCGAGCCGTCCGACACGCGGAGCACCCGCAGTGCCGGGTGCCGCGAGTCGCCGTGCTCCGAGTGCCCGATCGACAGCAGCCGCTCGTCCTTCGACAACGATCCGGCGCCCGCGTCGTTCTTGTGCTGGTAGAGCACCGTCGCCTCGCCGCCGATCGGCGCCGTCCAGATCGTCGTGCCGTCGTCGGTGGACATGCCCAGCGCGACGGTCTTCGAGCCCACCTGCAGGCCCGCCGGGTACCCGGGATGCGTGCCGGGAACGCCCGGGGCGGGCTCCGTGCCGTGCGCTCGCCCGGCGAACGGCTCGACCACCCACGTGCCGAACTCGTCGCCGTCGGTGTCGGCGAACCACCAGATCCGCTCGCCGTCCGGGGTGAGGGTGCCGTGGTAGGTCCCGTTCGGCCGGTCCGTCACCTGCCGGTGGGTGTCCGTCGCCCGGTCCCAGGCGTAGACCTCCCACACGCCGCTGACGTTGGAGACGTAGAGGTTGCGGTCCGGCGCGTCCTCGGCCCAGCCGGGCAACGACGTGCGGCGGGCGGTGAACCGCTCCTTCCACCGCGTCTCGGCCTCGGGATCGTCGAAGAGCCGCTCGGGGATGTCCGTACTCGGGTGCTCCGTCACACCCCGATCCTGCCATTTCGCGCTGACTACACTCGGCACACCATGACCTACCTGGTCCTCGCGTGCCGAGGCGTCCTCATCGGCGTGTTCCTGGTGTCCCTGTTCGGAAAACTCCGCACCCGCACCGCGTACCGCGCTTTCGTCGCCTCCACCGCCACCCTCCTCCCCACCACGGTCACCAGGGCGCGTCAGCTAGCCCCCCTGACCATCGCCGCCGAATTCACCGTCACGTGCACCCTGGCCACCGACCCCTTCGCACGTTTCGGTCTCGTCATGGCGGCCGCATTGCTGCTCTGCTTCACCATGACCCTGTTCCACGCCCTACTCCGCGGCAACACCACCCCCTGCCGCTGCTTCGGCTCCCTCAAACCAATAGGCCCAGGTCACGTACTACGCAACATCGCCCTAATAGCCGTAGCAATGACCGGCCTAATAACCCACTTCGCCCTATACCCCTAAGCAACACACACAGCCGTGAGACACACACAGCCCTAAGCCCACAACACAAAGCTGGAACCCGCTACAAAGCTGGAACCCGCTACAAGGCTGGAACGCAGCAGCGCTGGCACCAAGATGGGGGTCCGGGGGCGCAGCCCCTCGGGCGGGGCCTGGGGGCTGCGCCCCCAGAAAAAACAACGAGGCCGGTCAGCAGTCTGCGCTTTCTGCAGACACTGACCGGCCCGGTCGAGTCGGGGTGACAGGATTTGAACCTGCGACCTCTTCGTCCCGAACGAAGCGCGCTACCAAGCTGCGCCACACCCCGAGTGGAACGAGGGAAAGCCTATCTCATGTCGACGCCAGCTCCGAATCGGGTGGGGGCTTGGGCGTCGGAGTCCTTGGCCGCGGCCTCTTCCGAGCGCGGGACCAGCGTCAACAGGCTCGCTTCCGGCAGGCAGGCGAACCGTACGGGGGCGTACGGCGACGTGCCGAGGCCGGCGGAGACGTGCAGCCACGTCCGGTCGCCCCACCGCGACGGGCCCTTGACGCGCTTGCGGTCGAGGCCGCAGTTGGTCACCAGGGCGCCGTAGAACGGGACGCAGAGCTGGCCGCCGTGGGTGTGCCCGGCGAGCACCAGGTCGTAGTCGTCCTGCGCGAACGCGTCGAGGATGCGGGGTTCGGGGGAGTGGGTGACGCCGATGCTCAGCTGCGTCTGCGGCCCCGGCTTGCCCGCGATCTTCTCGTAGCGGTCGCGCTTGAGGTGCGGGTCGTCCACGCCCGCCGCCGTGACGGTGACTCCCGCCACGGTCGCCGTGTGCCGCAGGTGGGTCAGGTCCTGCCAGCCGCGCTCGGTCATGGCCGCGCGCAGGTCGCGCCACGGCAGCGAGGTGCCGTGGACGCGCTTGGCCTTGTGCGCGGGGATCAGGTAGCGGAACGGGTTCTTGGGCTTCGGCGCGAAGTAGTCGTTGCTGCCGAAGACGAACATGCCGGGGAAGTCCAGCAGCGGCCCGAGCGCGCGCATCACCGTCGGGACCGCCTTGGCGTGCGCCAGGTTGTCGCCGGTGTTGATCACCAGGTCGGGTTCGAGCCGGGCCAGGTCGGCCACCCAGCGCTGCTTCTTCAGCTGGTTCGGCGTCATGTGCAGGTCGGAGATGTGCAGGATGCGCAGTGGCCGCGCGTTCTCCGGCAGCACCGGCAGCGTGGCGTGCCGCAGGGTGAAGCGCAGGCGCTCGACGCCCGCCGCGTAGCCGACCGTGGCGGCGCCCAGCGCCGTCGTTCCGAGCAGAATCCGACCGAACGTGTTCACCTCCCCGAGCCTACGGAACCCGGCCCGCGTTGCCGGAACGGGTGAGGCTGTTCACCGCGGGTAACCTCCCCGCCATGGCAGAGCTCAAGGCACGGTTGAAGTCCGATATGACCACCGCGCTCAAGGCGAAGGACAAGGTGGTGCTGGACACCCTCCGGATGGCGCTGACCGCGGTGGGCGCCGAGGAGGTCTCCGGCAAGCAGGCCCGCGAGCTGTCCGACGACGAGGTGCTCAAGGTCCTGGCCCGCGAGGCGAAGAAGCGCAAGGAGGCGGTCGACGCGTTCGCCGCGGCCGGGCGGGCCGAGCTCGCCGACAAGGAGCGCGCCGAGGGCGAGGTGCTCTCCGCCTACCTGCCCAAGCAGCTCTCCGACGAGGAGCTGACGGACGTGGTGCGCGAGGCGCTCGCGGAGGTCACCGAGCAGGTCGGCGGCAAGCCCAGCCCGAAGCAGATGGGCCAGGTCATGAAGGCCGCCAACGCCAAGGTGGCCGGGCGCGCGGACGGCGGCCGGGTCGCCACCCTCGTCAAGGCCATGCTCAGCCAGTAGGCCCCAGCCGGGTGCACCGGTCTTCAAGTACCGCGAACCCCCGCTCCCGACGTCGCAAACCACGGCAAACCCCGGTGCCAGTCCCGGGTTTGTGGCGGTTGGCGATGCTCAGGACGGGGGTTCGTCGTACTTGAAGACGTTCCGACCACGGTCAGCCAGGTGGCGCGGGGCCTCCGGTTTCGCCCCCTGGACCGGGCGGTCCACTCGACGGCGGAGCCTCGGGCGTGGTGGTCGGCGCGACACCGTTGCTCACCACGAGCGAGATCGTTTCTCCCGGCAGCGCGGCGCCGCGCGGGCTCTGGCTGATCACGGTGCCCTTCGGTTTGAGGCTGTCCGCGCTGGACACGCTGACCTCGTAGCCCGCGTTCTTCAGCTTGGTGCGGGCGAACGCCTCGCTCAGCCCGACCACGTTCGGCACCTTGGCCTCGCTGCCGCCCTCGGCGTAGCGGTCCTCGACGCCCGGCAGCCGCGCCGTCTCCATGTCGGTCATGATCCCCGGCGCCTGCCCGATCCCGTTCATCGCGGCGAACCAGGTGCGGGCGGGCGACTTGCCGCCGTAGATGTAGGTTCCCCCGTTGCACGGCCGCGGCGGCGCGTTGCCCGCCGGGTCGCACAGGGTCTTCGGCGTGGGGGTGTCGTCGAAGGTGAACACCGCCCCGGCCAGCTGCGGGGTGTAGCCGAGGAAGCCCGAGGACTTGTGTTCCTGCGTGGTCCCGGTCTTGCCCGCCATCGGGCGGTTCCAGCCGAAAGCCCGCGCCGCGTCCTTGGCGGTGCCGGAGATCGAGTCCTTGCTCATGCCCACGGTCAGCGCGTTGGCCAGCCCGGCGGGCACGACCTGCTCGCACGCGTCCTCGCGCAGCGCCACCGGGCGGCCGTTGCGGTCGAGCACCTGCTCGATCGGGCTCGGCGGGCACCACATGCCCTCGCTGGCCAGCGTCGCGCCCACGTTCGCCAGCTCCATCGTGCTGGTCGGTGTCGGGCCGAGGGTGAACGAGCCGAGGTTCTGCTCGGCGAAGAACTTGCCGATCGGCCGCTTCTTCGGGTCCTCGCCCGCGGGCACGGTGGCCAGCGACCGCAATCCCAGTCGCACGGCCATGTCCACCGCGGAGGACACCGTGGTGCGCTCCAGGAGCTGGACGAAGCCGGTGTTCGGCGACTGCGCCAGCGCGTCCTGCAAGGTCATCCGGCCCGGGTAGTCACCGGCGTTGCGCACGCAGTACTTCTTCGCGCCCGCGGGCCCGGGACAGCTCGCCGCGCCGCCCTTGAACACCTCGGAGACGTAGGTGTCGGCCACCGCGATGGAGTTGTTGATCCCCATGCCTTTCTCCAGCGCCGCGGCGGCGGTGAAGAGCTTGTAGATCGAGCCCGCGCCCAGGTTCTGCATCGCGTAGGGGAGTCCGAGCGTGGTCTCGTGCTCGTCCCGCTTCAGGCCGTACGTGCGGTTCGCCGCGAGCGCGACGACGCGGTGTTTGTCCTTGCCCGGCTTGACGATCGCCATCGCGTTCGCGACGTGGTCGGTGTCCGGGGGGACCTCGGCGTCGACCGCCTTCTTGGCCTTGGTCAGCGCGTCGCGGTCGAGCGTGGTCTTGATCGTGTAGCCGCCCTTGCGCAGGTTCTCCCTGGAGAATCCCGCCCCCTCCAGGTACTTGATCACGTAGTCGCAGAAGTAGCCCGCGTCGCCCGTGCCGATGCAGCCGTTGGGCGGCGCGCCGATGTCCGGGCGGGTGCCGAGCGGGGTCTTCTTCTCCGCCTCGGCGACCTCCTTGGGGATGCGGTTCTGCTTCGCCATCTCGTCGATCACTACGTTGCGCCGGATGAGCGCGCGCTCCGGGTGCCGCTCCGGGTTCAGCCCGCTCGGTTCGTTGACGATGCCCGCGAGCAACGCCGCCTGCGCCACGGTCAGCTTGTCCGCGGTGGTGTCGAAGTACGTCTTGGCCGCCGCCGCGATGCCGTACGAGCCGTTGCCGAAGGGCACGGTGTTCAGGTAGCGCGCCAGGATCTCGTCCTTGCTGAGCTTGTTCTCCAGCTGCAGCGCGATCCGCAGTTCGCGGAGCTTGCGCGCGGGGGACTGCTCCTGGGCCTTGGCCTGCTCCGACTTGGAGGTGGCGACCACGTGCATGAGGTAGTTCTTCACGTACTGCTGGGTCAGCGTCGAGCCGCCCTGCGCCACCTTGCCCTGGATGGTGTTCGTGATCAGCGCGCGCATCGCGGCCCGCCAGTCGACGCCCTGGTGGTCGTAGAAGCGCTGGTCCTCGATGGCCACGATGGCGGCCTTCATGGTGGTGGCGATCTTGTCCGGTGCCACCAGGACCCGGTACTGGTCGAACAGGTGCGCGAGCGGGTTACCGTTGGTGTCCAGGATCGTGGTCAGCAGCGGCGGGTCCTTCTGGACCAGGTCCGCGGAGGTGCTGTCGACGGTGTCGCTGGCGCGGTTGGACACCACGCCCATGGCGCCGACCGCAGGGAACAACACCCCGGCCAGCAGCACACCCGCGAGGACGCACAGGCCGACGAGCTTGAATACCGCA
Source organism: Allokutzneria sp. A3M-2-11 16 (assembly GCF_024213555.1). Lineage (GTDB taxonomy): Bacteria > Actinomycetota > Actinomycetes > Mycobacteriales > Pseudonocardiaceae > Allokutzneria. The sequence continues at coordinate 2,262,442 of NZ_JANAVO010000001.1, forward strand.
CGGCGAACACGCACGTACGCCAATGTACGCGTGCCCCGGACGGAGTAGTGACCGCGAACACGTTCCGGTGACCGCAGATAACGGGTGGGCAAACGCCACTTGGAAGCGGGAACCGCGAACCTCTACAGTCCGTCAACGTCTCACGACTGCGAAACCGGTCAACGTGTTATGTCTCTGTGACACGTCGGTTCTCGCAGCTCGGCGCCGGGGGGTGCCGGGTCAGGTCGCGGCGACGGTACTGAGGAGCTGGGGGAACATGATGTTCAGCCAGGGGGACTGGCGGGTCTACGCGTCGTGTCGTGACGAGGACCCTGACCAACTGTTCGTTCGAGGCGCGGAGCAGCGCAAGGTCAAGACGGTCTGCATGGGCTGTCCGGTGCGCACGGAATGCCTCGCGGAAGCGCTCGACAACCGCATCGAGTTCGGTGTCTGGGGCGGGATGACGGAACGGGAGAGGCGTGCGTTGCTGCGCCGTCGCCCGGACGTCGACTCGTGGGTGGAACTGCTCGACGAGGCGCGCAAGGAGCGCCAGGTCAGCTAGTGCTCACTCGCCCGCCAGCCGGTGGCCGATCTCGCGTAGTCCGTCGAGGTCGTGCACGTCGGAGGGCAGCGCGGGAACGCCGATCAGCGCGACGGCCGGGTGGGCCCTGGTGAACCGGGAGAGCATGCGTTTCTCCCGGTCCGCCACGGCCACTCGGTCCGCGTGCAGGCGCAGCACGGCGCTCGCCAGCGGTGCCGATCCGGCGCGCTCCAGGTCCTCGGCCGCGGCCAGCGCCCGCGTGGCGGGCAGGTCGGCGAGCACCGGGTGCGTGCGGTTGACCACGAGGCCCGCCAACGGCATCTCGTCACCGCTGAGCCGGTCGACGAAGTAGGACGCCTCGCGCAGCGCGTCCGGCTCCGGCGCGGCGATCACCAGGAACGCCGTTCCCGGCGAGCGCAGCAGTTCGTAGGTCGCCCGCGCCCGTTCGCGGAACCCGCCGAACATGCTGTCGAACGCCTGCACGAACGCTGAGGCGTCGGCGAGCAACTGGCCGCCGATGATCGTCGAAACGGCCTTGGTGAAGAGCCCGAAACCCGCGCCCACCAAGCGTTTCAGCCCCAGGCCGCCCGCGCGCGCCGGCGCCGAGAGCATGCGGATGATCTTGCCGTCGAGCACCGTGGACAGCCGCTGCGGCGCGTCCAGGAAGTCCAGCGCGGACCGGCTCGGCGGGGTGTCCACCACGACGAGGTCCCACTGGTCGTCGTGCACGAGCTGGCCCAGCTTCTCCATCGCCATGTACTCCTGCGTTCCGGAGAACGACGAGGAAATGGTCTGGTAGAAGGGATTGCTCAGAATCTGTTGCGCCCGTTGGCGTCCCGCGTGCGCCAGCACCATGTCGTCGAAGGTGCGCCGCATGTCCAGCATCATCGCGTGCAGCTCGCCGCCGCCGTCGTCCGCGACGAGGTCGACCGCGCGCGGGTGGTTGCTCAACTCGCTGAGCCCGAGCGACTGCGCCAGCCTCCGGGCCGGGTCGATGGTCAGCACGACCACCCGCCTACCCCGGTTCGCCGCGCGCAGGGCGAGCGCCGCGGCGGTGGTGGTCTTGCCGACGCCGCCGGAGCCGCAGCACACCAGGATGCGGGTGTCCGGATCGTCGATCAGCTTGTCGATGTCCAGCAGCGGTGGACGGGCGCGCGCACTCACCGCACGCCCTGCTCGCCGAGCAGCTCGGCCAGTTCGTAGAGCGCCCCGGTGTCCGCCCCGTCGGTGAGCTCCGGCAGCTCCAGCGCGGGCAGGTCGACGGCGTCCAGGTCGGCGCGGGCGCGCTGCTCCGCCTGCACCCGGATCGCGTGCTCCACCGTCTCCTCCACCAGCCCCTCCAAGATGTCGGAGTCCAACTCCAACCCCGCCTCCGCCAGGCCGGTGCGCACGCGGCTCGCGTCGACCCGGCCGCCCGCCGCCGCGGTCATCGACCGCGCGGGCAGCCGGGGCGGGCGCACGCGGTTGGTGATCACCGCGCCCGGCCGCAGGTCCGCCGCGTCCAGCTCGGTGACCGCGTCGAGGGTCTCCCGGACCGGCATCTCCTCCAGCAGCGTGACCAGGTGCACGGCCGTGTCCCCGGAGTGCAGCAGCCGGACGACGCCGTCGCTCTGCGAGCGGATCGGTCCGACCTTCGCCAGGTCCGCCATGGCCTTGGTGACGTCGAGGAACTTGACCACGCGGCCGGTCGGCGGGGCGTCGAGCACCACCGCGTCGTAGACGTGCCTGCCGCCGGAGTCCGTGCGCCGCACGCATTCCTTGACCTTGCCGGTCAGCAGCACGTCGCGGAGACCGGGCGCGAGCGTGGTGGCGAACTCGATGGCGCCCATCTTGCGCAGCGTGCGCCCGGCGAAGCCCAGGTTGTAGAACATCGACAAGTACTCCAGCAGCGCCGCCTCGGCGTCGACCGCCAGCGCGCGGACCTCACCGCCGCCGGGCGCCGCGGCGATGCGCTCCTCGGAGTAGGGCAGCGGCGCGGTGTCGAAGACCTGGGCGATGCCCTGCCTGCCCTCGACCTCCACCAGCAGCACCCGGCGCCCGCCGGAGGCCAGGGCCAGGGCGAGCGCGGCCGCCACGGTCGTCTTGCCGGTACCACCCTTGCCGGTGACCACGTGCAGGCGCGCGCGGCTCAGTTCGTCTGTCCACCGGTCGGGGCTCGTCACACGATCAGCGTATGCGCGCCGAGCACGGACTGCGCGTGCTCAGCCGACCATGGTGAGCGTCAACACGATCAGCACCACGAATGCGACCAGCGCCCACGCGATCGTCTCCGGCAGGACGGTGGCGACCAGCGCGGTGACCACGGACAGGATGGCGAGGGAGATCAGGCCGGTCTGCGTCACCTGCGCGCGGGTGCTGTGCTTGCGATCCCGCACCTGCGCCATCGCGACCAGTACCAGCACCAACCCACCGAGCGCGAACACGCCGGTGGCGATCATCCGCCAGGTCTCCACCCGCCAACCGTAGCGCTCCAAGATCCCGACCAGGTGGCGGTTAGGCTGCGACACATGACGAAGTGGGAGTACGCGACCGTCCCGCTGCTGATCCACGCCACGAAGCAGATCCTGGATCAGTGGGGTGTGGACGGCTGGGAGCTGGTGACGGTCCTGCCGAACCCGAGCGGCGAGCAGCACGTCGCCTACCTGAAGCGACCGAAGGGCGAGTAGAGAAGTGGCTGACTGGAAGCAGCGCCTGGCCGACCTGGGCCTGAAACTGCCGGTGGTGGCGGCCCCCGTGGCCGCGTACGTACCCGCGGTGCGCACCGGCTCGCACGTGTTCACCTCCGGCCAGCTGCCGTTCGTCGACGGCTCGCTCGCCGCGACCGGCAAGGTCGGCGCCGAGGTGGGCCCGGAGGAGGCCAAGGAGCACGCCCGGCTGTGCGCGCTCAACGCGCTGGCCGCAGTGGACGCGCTCGTCGGCATCGACTCCGTCGTGAAGATCGTCAAGGTCACCGGCTACGTGGCCTCCGCGGAGGGCTTCACCGGTCAGCCCGCCGTGATCAACGGCGCCTCCGAGCTGTTCGGCGAGATCTTCGGCGAGGCGGGCGCGCACGCGCGCGCCGCGGTCGGCGTCGCCGAGCTGCCGCTGGGCGCCCCGGTCGAGGTGGACCTGATCGTCGAGATCGCCTGACCCGAACCGCACGACCACAGGGGCCTCGCTCAGCGGGGCCCCTGCTCATGCGGTGACCCCTACCGCTCGCCGGGTTCGCCAGTCTTCAAGTACCACAAACCCCCGTTGCAGCGGTCGCTAACGATGGCAAACCCCGGTCAGCGACGGCGTCAGGACACGACGAAGGCGGCGCCGGGGTCCTCCGGCGCCGCCTCTGTCGTACTCAGGACGGGAGCGCGTGCAGCGCGGCGATCAACCGCACCCGCTGCTCCGGCTCGATCCTGCGGTACGGCCGTGCTGCCACACGGCCGGTCGCGGCCTCGATCCGCCTGCGCACCGGATCACTGCCGCGCAACGCGCGCACGCCCTCGGCGGTCAGGCCCTCCGCCTGCCAGGCGGCCGCGTGGGAGTCCGCCCGGTGGTACAGCAGCGCGCTGAGCCGGTCGAGCAGCCTGCCAGCTGCCGGACCCGCCGGGCGGCGCGCCGCGAGCGCGTCGAAAACCAGTCCGGCCGACGTGCCCGCGGCACGGTCGACCACCCGTTCCACCATCGCCAGTTGCTCGGCCGGTTCACCCCACAGTTCGCTCGCGGCCGCGTCGAGCCGTTGGGAGACATCGGTGAGCAGGTCGCGGGACCGCTCGGTGAGCGCGACGCCGTCGCCGCGCCGCAGCAACCAGCCGTCGCCGACGAGCGACTCCAGCGCCAGGTCGAGCTTGGGCACGTAGCGGTGCACCGCGCGCACCAACGACATCTGCACCACGCCGTCGAGCAGCGGGCGGCGGAGGTCGACCAACAGCTCGGTGTGGCACGGGAGATCGTCGACCCGATCGTGCACGGCCGGGATGAGGCGGTCGAGCTCCTGCGCGGCGAGGCTGCCGGTGAAGCACGCGTCGGCGGCGTTGAGCGCCTGGCTGGAGGAGGCGATCAGCTCGGGGTCCGCGTCGGAGGCCAGCCGCAACCGCAGCGCCATCGCGAAGTGCGTCCGCGCGATCTCCCAGTTCCCCATGTCGTAGTGGCATTTCCCCGCGTGCTGGAACGCGAAGTACTTGCGGGCGTTCAGGCTTCCGATGCGACCGCTCTCCTCTATGCAGCGGTCGAACTCCACGAGCGCCTCGTCGAACCGCCCCTGCCACTGGAGCACGTGCGCGAGCCGGATGCGCGCGAACACCGCGTCCTCGTCCCGGCCGTGCCGCTCCGCCAGCTCCAGCGCGCTCGCCAGGTGCTGCTCGGCGATGTCGAGCCTGCGCAGCATCCGGGCGGCGGTGCCGACGCGCGTGTGGTGCTGGCGCGCCTCACCGGGTTCGGCGGGTAACGCCTCGGCGAGCGCCCGGCGCAGCCAGTCGGTGGCCGCGGCCGGATCGTCGAACGAGTCCTGCAACGTCTCGTCGTCCATGCTGAACGCGAGCGTGTAGAACTCGATGTGGGGCGGAGTCACGATGCTCCCTTGTGGACGGTGCAGGTGCCTCTTCGTGCTGTAGATCGCAGCACGGCCCGTGGTGTTACGCCGGTCACCCAGCTCGGTGACGCACCTCGTGCAGCAACCGTTGCAGGTGCAACCCCCTGCGGACGTCGCACGGGTGCTCCGACGTTCCACTGTGGATCATCGCGAGGAAGTCGTCGAGCAGGGCCGTGTAGCAGTCCGCGCCCGAGGTGTTGTTGTTGGACAGCTCGCGATATCCGTTCTCGCCGTAGACCGAGATCTGCCACAGCGTCGGCCGCACGGGCATCCGCAGCGACATGCTCGCCGTGCTGGTCGCTCCGCCCGAGTGGCCGAACATCACGTGCCACAGGTCGTTCGCGGGTTCGTGCCGGGCCGCGAGCACTTCGGTGATCTCGCCGAGCGCGGCGTCGAGCAGGTCGAACATGTGCGGGCCGATGTCGGCGAGGGCGCCGCCGCTGTGCCGCCACGCGGACTGCGAGTAGTCGCCGCCGAGCAGCGCGCCGGAGAACCACTTGGCCGAGCCGCCGGTCCAGTCGCCCGCGCGGCCGATCCCCGCCAGCCATTCCTGCGTCTCGGCGGCGAAGCGCCGGGTGAGCACGACGAGCGAGGCCACCCCGGCGCCCTCGACGGCGTCGGCGAGGCGCTCGGCCTGGTCGAGCGATTCCGCGATCGGCTTCTCCAGGATCACGTGCTTGCCCGCGGCGGCGGCGCGCCGCGCCAGTTCCCCTTGGATCTCCGGGGGAACCGCGAACGCCACGGCGTCCACAGTGGACAGGAACTGGTCGAAGTCGTCGTAGGCCTCGGCGCAGTAGGGGCTCGCCAGCTCCCGCCCGGCCTCGACGCGGCGGGTGTGCACCGACGTGAACCGGATTCCGGGATGGTCGGCGAGCAACGGCGCGTGTATCGCGCGGGCCCAGGGGCCGGCGCCGACCAGGCCGGTCCGGAGTTGTTCTTCCATCCGGCTAATCCTGCCCGGTCACCGGGTGTCCCTAAACACGCTGACCGGAACACTCACCTCGGCACCGCGCGAGAAACGCAGAACTGCCTTGTCCGCCAACCATTCCACCCGCAGATCGGTGGTCGGGCCCCAGCCCGGCGAGACCTCCACGACGTGACCGCGCGTGACATCTCCGGCGTTGGCGTGGCCGAGCCACACCGCATCCGAGTCGCCGCCGAAGAAACGCGAAGTCCGCTTCACCGCGGCCGCGTAGCCCGGGTAGCCGCCCGCCGACGCGATCTCCGCGGGCGCGGCGTGCACCGCGACCGTGCTCGTGGTGGGCAGGAACAGCAGCAGCCCCGCCACCACGGTCATCACGGTGCCGACGAGCGCGCCGAGGATCACCGAGACGACGTTCGCCAGGCAGCCGAACGCGGCGGGCCTCCCCGGACGCGCGACGGAAACCTGTTCGGGTTCGGGCTGGTCGGCCATGGAGCACAGCCTAGGCTGCTGGGATGCCCGAACTTCCCGAGGAACTGACCCTGCCGAAGGGCTACGTCACCGACACGCCGCCCGAGGTGCCCGCCCCGGCGAAGGACTCCGCGACCGTGATGCTGCTGCGGGACGCCCCGGGAGGCGTCGAGGTCTTCCTGCTCCGCCGCGTGCTCGGGATGGCCTTCGCGGGCGGTATGACGGCCTTCCCCGGCGGTGGGCTGGACGGCCGGGACGCGGACACCTCGGTGGCGTGGGCCGGGCCGGAGCCCGCCTGGTGGGCGCGCCGGTTCGGCTGCACCCCGGAGAAGGCGCGCGCACTGGTGTGCGCGGCCGTGCGGGAGACGTTCGAGGAGGCGGGCGTCCTGCTCGCCGGGCCCGACGGCGACAGCGTGGTCGGAGACACGAGCCGGTACGCGGAGCACCGCGCGGCGCTGGTCGGCAGGCAGGTCTCACTCGCCCAGTTCCTCGCCGAGGAGGGCCTGGTGCTGCGCGCGGACCTGTTGCGGCCGTGGGCGAACTGGGTGACCCCGATCGACGAGCCGCGCCGCTACGACACCCGCTTCTTCGTCGCCGCGCTGCCGGAGGGGCAGCGGGCGGACGGTGTCACCACCGAGGCGGAGGACGTGGAGTGGTGCACCCCGGCCGAGGCGCTGAACGCGTGGCGCGAAGGGCGCCGCGGCCTGCTGCCCCCGACCTGGATGACCCTCGCCGAGCTGGCCGAACACTCGAGCGTGGGGTCCGCCCTCGCCACGGACCGGACGATCAACAAGATCATCCCGAGGGTGGTGCGGGAGGGCGCGGTGATCCGCGCGGTGCTGCCGGGCGATCCGCGCTACGACGCCGCGCCCGCCCACGTGGACGCGGAGCCGGGCGACCGGATCGAGCGCTGATGTTCGTCACATCCCGGCTCGCCCCCGACCGGCTTACGCTGAGGCGATGATCAGCCATCCCGCGTACGGCGAGCTGCGTGCGGTCACCCCGTACGCGGCCGTGCTGCTGGCCGAGAACCCCTCGGGCATGACCCTGGACGGCACCAACACCTGGTTGCTGCGCGTCCCGGGGGCGGAGTCGTGCGTCGTGGTCGACCCCGGCCCCGCGGACGAGGCGCACCTGGGCCGCATCGCCGCGCACGGGCCGGTCGAGCTGATCCTGCTCACCCACTTCCACGGCGACCACAGCGACGGAGCCACCCGGCTGGCGGAGCTGGTCGGCGCGCCGATCCGGGCCATCGACCCCGAGCTGTGCCTGCGCGCGGAACCGCTGGCGGACGGCGAGACCGTGCACGCGGGCGGGCTCGACATCAAGATCGTCGCGACGCCGGGCCACACGGCGGACTCGCTGTGCCTGCTGGTGGCCGACGCGGTGTTCACCGGCGACACGATCCTGGGGCGCGGCACCACGGTGGTCGCGCACCCGGACGGCAGCCTCGCGCCGTACCTCGACTCGCTGCGGTGGCTGGCCTCCCTGCCGAAGGGCACTCCGGCCTTCCCCGGCCACGGACCGGAGATCGCCGACGTCGTCCCGGTCGCCGAGCACTACCTCGCCCACCGGGTCCAACGCCTTGAGCAGGTCCGCGGTGCCCTGGAAACGCTCGGCGCCGAAGCGACGGCCCGTCAGGTCGTCGAGCTGGTCTACGCCGATGTCGACCAGTCGCTGTGGTGGGCCGCCGAGATGTCGGTGCACGCCCAGCTCGACTACTTGCGAGCGCGGTAGGCGCGCATCTTCGCGATGCTCCCGCACGCCCGTCCCTGCGGGCTCTCGGCGTACATGGCGCACCACGTCCGGCTGCCGTTGCGGCTGTGGTCGTAGAAGACCCACTGGCAGTCCGGGCACGCCTTCAGCCGGTCCCACCGCCCGAGCGCGAGCGCGTCGACGACGATCCCGAGAATCCGTCCCGCCGCGTTGTCGTCCACCGGCAGGTGCGCGATCGGCGGTTCGCCCTCGGCTTCCGAGCCGACCAACGCGATCAGCGGGTGCCGCCGCAGCGCCGCGCCGAGGTCCGGCCGAGCCTGGCCGAGCGCTCCGCGCAGCTCCTCCCGGAGCGAGGTGAGTTCCGGCAGCGACCGCGAGCCGGTCATGCCCGGCAGCTCGGCCGACCACCGCGCGTCGTCCTCGATCAGCTCCGCCAGCAGGTCGGTGGCCACGCGGGTGTCGTTGGGAATCCGCCAGGTGTTCAGAAACGTCCTGACCTGTTCCAACGAGTTCGGAGCCTCACTGCGCGCGCCCATGGTTACCAGCTTAGGCGTTGACTGGTAGCGGCTCGCATCGTTACCGTCAATCAGCATGACCAGTAACGGCTATCGGCGGCTCGCCCGGGTCCCCGGCATCGGCGCGTGGCTGATTGTCGTTGCCTGCCAACGCTTTCCTGTGGCCATGGCGCCCTTGGGCCTGATCTACCTGGGGATCGCGATCACCGGCTCGCCCGCCTTCGGCGCCCTGCTCGCCGGCGTGCACGCGGCGGCGGAGGCAGTGCTCGCCACCGCGCTCGGCAGGCGCTTCGACCGCAGGCCGGCTCGATCGGAGGCATGCCTGGTCCTGGCAGCGGAAGCGCTGTTGTTCCTGGTAGCAGGCCTGTGCGCGCACGTGCTGCCGCCGATGGTGGTCGGCGCCGTCGCGGCGCTCGGTGGCGGTATCGCCGCGGGTGCGCAGGGTGGGCTGCGCTCACTCGCCGTCCGGCTCGCTCCCGAAGCCGTGCGGCCGGTGCTCGGCCTGGAGTCCGCGGTGAGCGCGACGGTGTGGACGGCCGCGCCCGCCCTGGTGGCCGCGGTCGCCCTGCTGGCGGGACCGACCGCGCCGACCTTGGTGATCGCCGCGATCGCCGCACTCGGTGCGTTGGCTGCCCGGTTCCTGCGTGAGCCAGAGCGGCCTTCGGCGCGCGTGGCGGGCAAGGTCACCATCTCGTGGCGCGTGCTCGTCCCGGCGTGCGCACAGGCCGCGGCGCTGATGCTCGCGATGGGCGGGGCGAGCCTGGCCCTGCCCGCGCTGTTGCCGACGCTGGGCGTGTCCGCCGACTGGGCCGGTGGCTGGCTCACCGGTATGGCGCTGGCGGGCGTCGTCTCCGGCCTGTCTTTCGGCGCCGTCGCGTGGCGCGCCCGACCCGAGACGCAGGCCACCTGGCTGTTGCTCGTCGTGGCCGCACTCACGACGGTGGTGGGCCTCGCGGGCACGCCGGTCCTGGCGCTCTGCTTCCTGGTGGCCGTCGGAGTCATGGAGACACCGATCTACGCCGCGCGCAGCCTGGCCCTGCAACGCGCGGTGCCCGAGCAGCGGTGGGGCGAAGCCTTCTCCGCCCTCTACACCGCGGCCGGGGTCGGCTACGGCGCGGCGGGTCTGGTCACGGCTGGCGCGAGCACCCTGCTCGGCCCGTCCACCGCGATCGTCCTTTGTGGACTGTCAGCCATGGTGATCACGGCGGCCACCATGCTGGTCCGCACAGCTCAGTCGGAGGGCATGCGGATCGGCATCACGACATAGCGCAGGTTCGCCTCCCCCGGGTCGACGTCGGCCAGCGCGATGACCGTGGAGCGCATGCCGTGCCGCATGCTCAGCCGCAGCCTGGCCGAGCCGAACACGCGCAGCGCGTCGGACAGGTAGCGCGCCTGGTAGCCGTGGGTGAACCGGTGGCCGTCCACGGTCGCCTTCACCGTCTCCTCGGCCTCGCCGTTCTGCGGGTCGGCCGCCCTGATCCGCAGGTCGGAGTCGCCGAGCTCGACCGCGATCACCGCGCGCGGCCCCGAGTACGGCGCCACCCGCCGCACCGCACCCGCGAGCGCGTCGCCGTCCACCTCCACCACCGCGTCCACCTGGGCGTCGGTGTGCCGCGACTCGTCCGGGAACGGCGAGGCCAGCAGCACCGTGCCGAGCTGCGTCCCCGGCCAGCTCAGCCCGAAGCGGCTGCCATCGGCGTGGATCGTGATCACCTCGGCCGTCCGCGCCTGCTTGGCGACCTCGCTCAGCAGCGGCGCGGGGACCAGGACGTCCAGTTCGCCCGCCGGGCGCCACGGCAGGTCGCCGATGGCCATCCGGTACCGGTCGGTGGCGACCAGCGCGAGCCGGTCGCCACGCCCCTGCACGTGCACGCCGGTGAACAGCGGCAGCGCGTCGTCCTTCGACGCCGCCGACGCCACCTTGCCCACGAGCGCGATCAGCTCGCCCGCGTCCACCTGGCCGACCGCCGCGGGCAACGGGCCGACGCCGGGGTGCAGCTCCCCGTCCATCAACGGCAGCGCGAAGCGACCGCCGGGTGTGCGGATCGCCAGCCTGCTGCCCTCCACCACGAGCCGGACCTCCGGCTCCTCCAGCGCGCCGAGGGTGTCGGCGAGCGGCTTCGCCGGGACCAGCACCTCGCCATCGGTGTGCACGAACGCGGTGCGCCGCAGCCGGACGGTGTTCGAGCGGTCGGTGCCGGAGAGCACCAGCTCGTCGTCCCGCCCGCTCAGCAACAGGCCGGTCAGCAGCGGGTCGATGCCCTTGACCGGCAGCAACCGGGCGGCGTCGGCCACGGCGGCGGCGAGGACAGCGCTGTCGGCGGTGACATCAAGGCTCATGCGGCGGACGCTACGACACACCCCCGACAACCAGACCCACCCGAAGGAACTTCACTCCGTCTGCGGTGTCCGCATCCTGTTGTGCCCCATAGCGTTCGTCCAATGTGCGAATGCGCGAAGCGGGTGTCCAGAAGGTCGGTTCTGTTCGCTGGAGCGGCAAGCGTCCTCTTGCCAGCGGTCGCGTTCGCGGGGCAGGAGCCCGAGCAGACCAGGACGATCACCGGCCGGTTCGAGCCGGGCGCACCGGACTGGGCCTACCTGCCGATCGTGGTGCCGCGCGGGGTGCGGGAGATCGAGATCGTCTACCGCTACGACAAGCCGCCGGGCCTGCCGGGCAACGCGCTGGACATCGGGATGTTCGGGCCGGAGGGGCACGAGCTGGGCAACCACCGCGGTTTCCGCGGCTGGTCCGGCGGGGCCCGGGACCGGTTCACCATCAGCGCCTCCGGGGCGACCCCCGGCTACCTGCCCGGCCCGATCGTCGCGGGCACCTGGCACGTCATCCTCGGCCCGTACACGGTCTCGCCGCTGGGGATGAACTACGAGGTCGACGTCACCCTGCGGTTCGGCCCGCCCGGTGAGCCGGTCCGGCCGAACCCGGCGCCGCGCCGGGCGACCGGCCGGGGCCGGGCCTGGTACCGCGGTGACTGCCACCTGCACACCGTGCACTCCGACGGCAAGCGCACGCCCGAGGAACTGATCGCGGCGGCCAAGACCGCCGGGCTGGACTTCTTCGTCTCCACCGAGCACAACACCTGCTCCGCGAGCCTGCGGTGGGGCGACCACGCGCGCCCCGACCTGTTGATCGTCAACGGCGAGGAGGTCACGACGCGGTCCGGGCACTGGCCAGCGCTCGGCCTGCCGCCGGGCTACTGGATCGACTGGCGCTACCGGGGCTCCGAGCAGGCCGCGTTCGAGCGCTTCGCCCGGCGCGTCCACGCGGTCGGTGGCCTGGTCGTCGCGGCGCACCCGTACGCGTCGTGCCTCGGCTGCTCGTGGGAGTTCGGCTACGACCACGTCGACGCGGTCGAGGTGTGGAACGGAGATTGGTCCTTCGACGACGAGCTCGCTGTGCGTCGCTGGGACGGCCTCCTGCGCGAGGGCAAATGGGTGCCCGCGATCGGCTCCAGCGACGCGCACCGCGAGCCTCAGCCGGTCGGGCTGCCGCAGACCGTGGTGCTGGCCGAGGACCTTGAGACGCGCTCGATCCTGGCGGGGATCGAGGCGGGCCGGTCCTGGCTCGCCGAGTCCTCCCGCGTCGAGCTGACCATGAAGGCCGTCGCGGGTCGTCGCGTCGCGGAGATCGGTGATCGGCTGAACGCGGCGGAGGCGCGGATCGAGCTCGACATCGCGGGCGCGCCGGGCTGCGAGGTCCGGCTGATCACGCCCACGCGGATCGCGCACAGCGAGTGGGTCCCGGCGACCGGTCGCGCCCAGGTGCGCTGGACGGCGAACGACGCCGAGTGGGTGCGAGCGGAGGTGCGCAGGCCACTACGGACCCCGACGACCCCGGACACGATGGTGGCCCTGACAAACCCCATCTTCCTGGGCCACCGCTAGAACACCGCACGTGGTTGGTACGTCTTCAAGTACCCCGGACCCCCACCCAGAGCGTCTTTAACCGCCACAAACCCCCTTCGCCACCGGTAGGGGGTTTGCCGCCGTTTGAGACCTCCGGAGCGGGGGTCGGGGGTACTTGAAGACCGGCGAACCCGGTCAGCGTGCAGGCTCAGCGGCCCGCGAGTTCGACCTCGTCGCGAGTGCAGCTGGCCGCGTTCTCCATCCACTGCCTGCCGTCGCGCACGCTGTGCCTGCGCAGCCAGACCACGCTCGCCAGGACCAGGCCGGAGGCCGCCGACGCGAGGAAGGCGGCGGGCGGGCCGAAGAGCTCCACCAGCTGGCCGCTCACCAGCTGGCCGAAGGCGAGGCCGATGGTCACCGCGGTGATCACCCAACCGAACGCCTCGGTCGCCGTGCCCGGGAGCGCGACCTCCTCGATCGCCGCGGAGTGCGTCATCGCCTGCGGGGTGATCAGGGTGCCGACCACGAACAGCGCGACCGCCAGCCCGGCGAGCGTCGTCGGGATCGCCAGCAGCGTCACCAGCACGGAGAACCCGCCGAGCAGCACCGGCAACCGCAGGTACATCGGCCGCGGCCAGGGGCGCGAGCCGTACAGCACGCCGAACAGCACCGAGCTGACCGACCAGATGCTGAGCAGCACGCCGCCCAGCGCCTCGTAGCCCGCGTGCGTCGCCGCCGCGGGCACCGCGACCTCGACGAAGCCGATGGTCACGCCGAAGCCGAGCGCGGCGATGGCGACGGTGCGCATGCCGGGGGTGCTCAGCGCGCCGAGCACGCCGACGCTCGCCCGCTCGTCGCGGCGCGGACGCCAGGCCCGCACGGTCCGGGTCAGCGCGAAGCCGGTGGCGCCGACGACCTCGCAGACCGCGCCGACCAGCACGCCCGTCCCGGCCCACGGCAGCGCGGTGAACAACCCGGCGAGGCCGGGGCCGAGGATGAAGAAGACCTCCATGCTGATGGCCTCGTAGGAGTAGGCCGCCTGCCGCGCCGGTCCGGGCGGCAGCAGCCTGGTCCACAGCGACCTGGAGGAGGAGCCGACCATCGGCTGGCTGGTGCCCAGCGCCAGCGCGAGCACCGCCATCAGCCAGGCGGGGGCGCCCGACTCGATCGCGATGATCTCGGCCGTCACCATCGCGCTGAACAGCGCGGAGGCCACCAGGAGCACCCGGGTGGGGCCGATCTTGTCGACCAGCCTGCCCTGCGCGACCGAGCCCGCCGCGACGCCGACGAGCGCGCCCGCGGAGACGAGGCTGGCCGCCGCGAAGGAACCGCTGACCCGCTGCACGTAGAACAGCAGCGCGATGCCGACCATGGCGACCGGCAGTCGAGCGAGCAGGGAGGTCAGGACGGGACCGCGCGCACCGGGGGCGGTGAGCGCCGCGCGGTAGTCGGCGAGGGAGGCATTCTGGGACACGCGTACCAGTATGCCGGAGAACTGGTACATGAGTACCACTAATTCGCGGTGGCCTTGCTCACCGCGTTACGATTTGATAACAACGTTCGGATGTATGGGTGAAACTGCACAACGAATTCGCCGCCGACAGCGTCCTTGAGGGTGAAAGCAATTGAGTAAACGAGCACTTCGGGGCCATGGTGGGCACCAACGTCGGGCTGGTATCAGTCCCGTTACACCCATGGACCACAATTGCTCACACGTGCTTCGCCTTGAGGAAGCTCAGGACCTCCTTCGGCGCTAACGGGTCGGGGCCGGGCGTCGGAGGTCGGGAAAGCGTGGCCGGTCGGGGGACGGGTCGCGCACACACACAAGGAGGCCGGTGCGCCGCGTCGGGGGCGGCGCACCGGCCTCCTTGTCTTCTGTCTTCTTAAGACCCTCAGCGGGCCCGGCGGGCCAGCCGCTCCGGGTCCAGGATCAGCACGCTCTTGCCCTCCAGCCGCAGCCAGCCGCGGTGCGCGAAGTCGGCGAGCGCCTTGTTCACGGTCTCCCGGGAGGCGCCGACGTACTGGGCGATCTCCTCCTGGGTCAGGTCGTGGGTGACCCGCAGCAGACCGGCCTCCTGCGAACCGAAGCGCTGGGCGAACTGGAGCAGCGCGCGCGCCACCCGGCCCGGGACGTCGGTGAAGATCAGGTCGGCCAGCATGTTGTTCGTGCGCCGCAGTCGCCGCGCTAGCACGCGCAGCAGCTGCTCGGCGATCTCCGGCCGCTTGCCGATCCACTCGCGCAGGCTGGGCCGGTCCATCGTGAGCGCCCGCACCTCGGTCACCGTGGTCGCGGTGGAGGTCCTGGGGCCGGGATCGAAGATCGACAGCTCACCGAACATGTCCGAAGGACCCATGATGGACAGCAGGTTCTCCCGGCCATCAGGGGACTTCCGGCCGACCTTCACCTTGCCCGACTGGATGATGTACAGCCGGTCACCGGGCTCGCCCTCCGCGAAGATGACGTGTCCGCGCGGGAAGTCCACCTGCTCCAGCGTGGACACGAGCGCCTCAGCGGCTGCCGGTTCAACGCCCTGGAAGATGCCCGCCCGGGCCAGGGTCTCGTCCACCTCGTCCCTCCATGTTGAGACGCGACGGTTCACGTGAGCGGCCAGTACCGCAGGAATGCGGTCTTCGGCCACGTGCCGCCGATCACTGGCGAGCAGTCTAGGCCGTCTTCGGCGTGGTGCCGCTCGGCTCGCCGGTTGAAACCGATCAGTCGGTCGACCGCTCTGTTAAAAGTCCTCCTGAGCAGCGGCGATCAGCGCATGAGCGCCACGGTCGGGCCGAGGAGGATTACTTCGGCCCGGCGCGTCGCCCGGTCAGGCCCGGCTGCGGGTGCGACGAGGCTTGCGCGGGGGACGCGCGGTCCCGCCGACGCGGCGCCTGCGCCGGAACAGTTCGAGGGCGCGGCCGATCCCGTGGCCGTAGAGCGCGCGCACCTCGTCGGGCCGCGCCTTCTCCAGGAACTCCTCGACCTCGTCCTCCTGCACCGCCACGTGCCGCAGACGAGCTTCCACGCGCTCCATGAAGAGCGCGAAGAGCATCACGATGAGTGGGACCACTACTACGAGCCATGCAGTCATAGTGGCGCCGATCCTCCACCACTCCGGTTCCGCGCGCGCATCCGGGGTCCGTTCCACTGTCGGACCCACACGTACGCTGGAGGGGTGCCAGCGCAGACCCGCCAGAAGCCCGGCAAACCGTCTACAGCAGTGGAAACCAGGCTCGGCCTCGTGCGGCGGGCGCGGCGCATGCTGCGCGGGCTGGAGGTCGCTTTCCCGGACGCGCACTGCGAGCTGGACTTCACCACCCCGCTGGACCTCGCGGTCGCGGTGATCCTCTCCGCCCAGTGCACCGACAAGCGGGTCAACGAGGTCACCCCGGCGCTGTTCGCCCGCTACCGCACGGCCGCCGACTACGCCGGGGCCGACCGGACCGAGCTGGAGGAGCTGATCCGGCCGACCGGCTTCTTCCGGAACAAGGCCACCTCGATCATGGGCTTGGGCGCTGCGCTGGTGCAGCGGCACGGCGGCGAGGTGCCCGGCAAGCTCAAGGACCTGGTGACGCTGCCCGGGGTGGGGCGCAAGACCGCCAACGTGATCCTCGGCGAGGCGTTCGGCGTCCCCGGGATCACCGTGGACACCCACTTCGGCCGCCTGGTCCGGCGGTGGGGCTGGACTGAGCTGGAGGACCCGGTCAAGGTCGAGCACGCGATCGGCGAGCTGATCCCGCGCAAGGACTGGACCATGCTCTCGCACCGGGTGATCTTCCACGGCCGTCGCGTCTGCCACGCCAGGAAGCCCGCGTGCGGTGCGTGCGCGTTGGCCAGGGACTGCCCGTCCTTCGGCGCGGGCCCGACGACGCTCGCGGAGGCGGCGAAGCTCGTCCGCGGCCCCGAGACCGACCACCTGTTATCGCTGGTCGCCGAGGGCGAGGGCGCTCGATGACCGACCGCGGACACGCACTGCGCTGGCTGCTCGTGGTCGTGGTGCTCGGCGTGGCCGGGATCGTGGCGATCTGGCCACGCGGCGCTGACGAGCACACCCCGGGCGCGTCCAGGCCACCCGCGGACCTCGTCGCGGCACGGGCCAAGGCGGCGCTGCCCGCGTGCCCGGTCGCGAAGGAGGGGAGCGCACCGGTGAGCGGGTTGGCCGGGCTGTCGGTGACCTGCATGGCAGACGGCTCGCGCATCGACCTCGCGCAGGCGCTCGCGGGCAAGGCCGCACTGGTCAACGTGTGGGCGACGTGGTGCACGCCGTGCCGTGAGGAGCTGCCCGCGCTGACCGCCTACGCGGCGTCCCCCGGGGCGGTCGGGGTGCTGGGCCTTCAGATCCGGAGTGGCGAGGCGGACGGCCTGGAGATGCTTTCCGGGCTGAACGCGCGCATCCCTTCCGTGATCGACCTCGACGAGCGGGTCGCCGGAGTGTTGAAGCCGCCGGTGATGCCGACCTCGTACGTGGTGAGCGCGTCCGGTCGGATGGAGCGGGTGAACCCGCCGGTCGTCTTCAAGACCGCCGATCAAGTGCGCGCGACCGTCGACGAGTACCTGAGGCGGCTCGGGTGAACCCGGGACCTCTGGTCGGCGAGGACGACGTGCCCGAGTGGATGCGGCCTCTGATGCACTCCGTCGCCAACCTGGAGCAGAAGCACTTCGAGCGCGCGAAGCCGCCCGCGGACGGCTCCGGACGGCCCGCCGCCGTGCTGATCCTGCTCGGTGAGGGCGCGGACGGGCCTGACGTGCTGCTGCTGCGCCGGGCGGACACGCTGAACTCGCACGCGGGCCAGGTCGCTTTTCCCGGCGGCACGATCGACCCGGAGGACGAGGGCCCGGTCGCGGCCGCGCTCCGGGAGGCGGTCGAGGAGACCGGCGTGCTGCCGCTGGGCGTGCGCCCGGTGGCGCTGCTGCCGGAGCTGTACCTCACGCCGACCGGCTTCCTGGTCAGCCCGGTCCTCGCGCACTGGGCGGAACCGAGCCCGGTCGTCGCGGTCGACCCCAACGAGACCGCCGCGGTCGCGCGGGTCCCGCTGGCCCACCTCGCCGACCCGGCAAACCGCTGCACCATCGCCTACCGGGGCTACCGCGGACCCGGTTTCCTGGTTCCGGGGATGCTGGTGTGGGGTTTCACCGCCTGGCTGCTGTCGGGCTTGCTGACGCTGGGCGGCTGGGAACGGCCGTGGAACCGCAAGGACGTTCGCGACCTCGACGAGGCGTGGCTGGCGGTCTCGGAGCCCGAGCTGCCCGCGAACGCGAAGGAGCAGACGTGAACTGGGTCGACCTGCTGATAGTGGCGCTCGCCGTGCTCGCCGCCCTGTCCGGGGCGCGGCAGGGCATGGTGGTGTCCCTGTGCTCGGTCGCGGGCGTGCTCGCCGGCGCGATGCTCGGCCTGTGGCTGGCGCCGCTGCTGGTGGCCAACTTCGCCGACGTGACGACCCGGGTGGCCATCGGTGTCGCGCTGGTGGTGCTCATGATCGCTCTCGGCGAGATGCTCGGCGTCTGGGTCGGCAGGCCGATCAAGGAGAAGCTCAACGCCACCAGGCTCACCGCCGTGGACAACTCCCTCGGCGCGGTCACGATGAGCGCGGTGGTGTTCGTTGTCGCATGGCTGCTCGCGGTGCCACTGACCTCCGCCGCCGGGCTGCCCGCGCTGTCGTCCGCGGTCAAGCGCTCCACCGTGCTCGGCGTCGTCGACGACGTGATGCCGCCCGCCGCGCAGAGCCTGCCCGGTTCGCTGCGCCAGCTGCTCGACTCCTCCGGTTTCCCCGCCGCGCTCGATCCGTTCGCTTCGACCCCGCGCGCCGACGCCGATCCGCCGAACCTGGCGCTGCAGACCGATCCTGTGGTCCAGCGGGTGCGGGCGAGCGTGCTCAAGGTCCGCGGTCGCGCTTCATCGTGCGCGCGGGCGTTGGAGGGCACCGGCTTCGTGGTCGCCCCGCAGCGCGTGATGACCAACGCCCACGTGGTCGCGGGCACCGACAAGGTCACCATCGAGGTCGGCCGCGGTGACTTCGACGCCACCGTGGTGCTCTACGACCCGCAGACCGATGTGGCGGTCCTGGACGTTCCGGACCTCAAGGCACCCGTGCTGCCGTGGGCGTCGATGGACGCCAAGCCCGGCGAGGACGGCGTTGTCGTCGGCTATCCGCTCGACGGGCCCTACACCCCGTCAGCGGCCAGGGTCCGCGACCGGATCAACCTGCGCGGTCCGGACATCTACGAGGCCCGGACCGTGTTCCGCGACGTCTACACGATCCGGGCGAAGGTCCGCAGCGGCAACTCCGGCGGTCCGCTGATCGACCCGGACGGCCGCGTCCTCGGCGTGGTCTTCGGCGCCGCGGTCGACGACCACGAGACCGGCTTCGTGCTGACCGCCAAGGAGGTCGCCGACGAACTCGCCGCGGCCCCGAAGCTGTTCAGCCGGGTCTCCACCGGCACCTGCACGAACTGAGCTGATCAGGGCGCGAGACACCAGAGCGCGTCCAGCGGTACCGCTCGGATCTTCTCGCCGAACGGCAAGGTCTGCTGACCCGTGTAGAGCACATAACCGGCGACGAACCGGTCTCCCAGTTGGTTCGCGAGGTTCCGCAGTCCGGTGAGGTCTTCGGTGCGCACCGTTGCGCCGGACTTCACCTCGACCCCGATGACCCGGCCATCCGGGGTCTCGATGACCGCGTCGACCTCGACCTTGTCCTTGGTCCGGTAGTGGTAGAGCTTGCCGCGCTCCTCGGACCAGGTCAGCTGCCGGGCGAGTTCCATGAGGACGAAGTTCTCCATCATCGGCCCGACCGCGCCTCCCGGGTCGCCCAGCCGGACCGCGTCCTGACCGATGAGGTGGCAGGCGACCCCGGTGTCCACGAACGCCAGCTTCGGTGTGCCGACGGCTCGGTGCGTCTGCCCGGAGGACCAGGCGGGGATGCTCTTGATCAGGAAGACCGAGGACAGCAGTTCCAGGTAGCGCACGAGGGTCGTTCTCGGGATACCGGACTGGCTGGCGAGCGTCGCCGGGACCAGGAGGCTCCCGGCACGACCGGCGAGCAGCGCGAGGAGCTTGAACAGTTCACCGCGGCGCTCGATGCTCGCCAGTTCCAGGACGTCCCGCTCGATCAGCGTGGAGAGGTACGCGTCGAAGAAGGCCGCTCGACGGCGGGGAGCTCGCCGGGTGGCTTCGGGGTATCCCCCGACGACGAGGCGGTCGAGGTAGTCCCGGCGGCGCAAGGTCGACGAATGGTCGAGGTGGTGACCGTGCCGGAAGGCCGCGTCCACGAATCGGTCCGGCCTGCCGTCCAACTCACCCTGCGAGAAGGGCCAGAGCTCGATGATCTCCATGCGCCCCGGCAACGCGTCCGGCAATGTCCGCAGTGCCAGAATCCGTGAGGAACCGGTCAGCAGGTAGCGGCCCGGCGTCGGGTCCAGATCGACGACGACCTTGATCGGCTGGAGCAGTTCCGGCACGAGCTGGATCTCGTCGATGACCATGAGCGCGTCGTGCTCGACGAATCCGGTGGGATCGTCCTTCGCCGCCTGCAGGGTCGCCGGATCGTCCAGCAGCCGGACCACGCTCGTGGGCCGCTGCCCGGCGGCAAGCCTGGTGAGCGTGCTCTTCCCAGCCTGACGAGCTCCGTTGACCAGAACCACCCTGGTGTCCAGCAGGGCTTCGGTCACCAGGGATTCGGCATGGCGGGGCACAAGGCTCGGAAACGTGCTCACCAGCTGATTGTGCCGCAAAATCAAGATCAACGGTCATCTGGCCGCTGAACGCGTGGTCATCTGGACGGTAGGTCCGTGGTCATCTGGCCGCTGGGTTCGTGGTCATCTGGACGGTCGTCAGTACCGCTCGGGCTCGTCCTCGTGGGAGCGGCGGGCGATCGAGGCGTTCTCGCGCATCGTGCGGATGGTCCGCTCCGGCGCGCGGATCTTGCGCACCTTGCGGTAGCCCATGAACCCGAACAGCCCGGCCGCCGCCAGCATCAGCAGGAAGACGATGCCGAACGCGGCCCAGCGGTAGAGCCACACCGACAGCAGCTCGCCGAGGAAGAAGAACAGGAAGAACATGCTGAAACCCAGCACGGCGAGCGCGAGGATGAAGTACACGCTGCCCTTGAGGCCCTTGCGCACCTCACCCTTGAGCTCGATCTTGGCGAGTTCGAGCTCGGCCCTGATCAGGGTGGAGACGTGGGTGGTCGCCTCGCGGACGAGCCCGCCGATCGACTGCTCCGCCGCTGTGCTGGCGTTGTCGTCGGTCAGCGGGATGGACGCGACGGGCGGCAGCTCGGCTCCGCTGCCGTTGCCTTTGTGCTGGGCGCTGGTCACGCGGTCATCGTGCCATGCGCCCCGGACACCGGCGTGTCGGCTCCTCAACCCCGGCATGTCACGTGTCGCGCGCCCGGCTCCTCTTGATCAGCATCACCGCGGCCAGCAGTGCCGCCGCGGCGGACGCGACCAGCACCGCGGCCTTCGCCAGCTCGGCGGTCTCCTTCGGCAGCGCCAGTTCGGCGATCAGCAGGCTCACCGTGAAGCCGACGCCGCCGAGCATCGAGACGGCGGCCATGTCCCGCCACGCCAGGTCCTTCGGTTTGCTGGCCAGGCCGAAGCGCACGGACAGCAGGGAGAAGCCGAAGATCCCGAGCAGCTTGCCCACCACCAGGCCGACGATCACCGCGAGCGCGATCCGGTCTGTGGTCAGCGCGGCCAGCGCGTCGGCGCCGACCGGGACCCCGGCGGCGAACAGCGCGAACACCGGTACGGCGAGCCCGGCTGACCAGGGCTGGAGCCGGTGCTCCAGTCGGACCGCGGGCGCTTCGGGCTCGTACCGGTCCCGCCTCACCCGGGTGAGCAGGCCGAGCGCGACCCCGGCGATCGTGGCGTGCACACCGGTGGAGTGGACCGCGATCCACACCGCCACGGCGAGCGGGACGTAGATCCACGACGAGGTCACCCGGCGTCGCTGGAGGTACCAGTACAGCGCGAGCAGCACGACCGCCGCGGCGACGGCCAGCAGGTCGAAGGTGCTGGTGAACAACACCGCGATCACCAGGATGGCGCCGAGGTCGTCCACCACGGCCAGGCTGAGCAGGAAGATCCGCGCGCTGTTTGGCAGACCGGAGCCGGTGATCGCCAGCACGCCGAGCGCGAAGGCGATGTCGGTGGCGACGGGGATCGCCCACGCCTGCGCCGATCCGGGGGCGCCCCAGCTCACCGCGAGCGCGATGCCCGCGGGCACCACCATCCCGCCGAGCGCGGCGATCACGGGCAGCGTGGCGGCCTTGCGGTCGGACAGCTCGCCGACGACGAGCTCGCGTTTGAGTTCCAGGCCCGCCACGAAGAAGAACAGCGCCAGCAGGCCGTCCTTGGCCCACTCGCCGACGGTGAGGTTCAGGTGCAGCGGCTCCGGTCCGACCTGAAGATCGCGCAGCCACCGGTAGGACTCGTCCAGCGGGGAGTTCGCCCACAGCAGCGCGACGGCGGTGGCGGCGAGCAGGACCATGCCGCCCACGGTTTCGGTGCGGAGGTACCTGGCCAGGTCCGGCAGGACGGCGGCGGCTCGGCGGGCTCGCGACAAGATCGTGCTCCTTGCTCTGGGTACGGCACACAGCCTGCCGACCAGACTTCCCGGCTCACCTGTGCGCAATCCTAACGGCGCGCCGGGAACCCCGGCCTGGTCAGCGCGGTTCGTCGGCTCGGTGATCGGTGCCTGGCTGGGCGCCGCCCTGCTCACCCGGGCTCCGCTCGCGGCGCTGCGCTGGCTGTACGCGCTGATCGCCGTGGGCACGGCGGTGCGGCTGCTGTCGGGACTCACCGGGATCGGTGCGGGAACCGTGCTGGTGCCGATCATGCAGCTGGGGTTCGCGCTCTCAAAGGCGAAGGGAACCTCACTTCTCGTTATTCTACCGGCCTCGGCGCTCGGCGGCTACCAGAATTCGAAAAAAGGAAACGGCTGCCTGAAGGATTCACTCTGGGTGGGCTTCACCGGCGTCCTCGCCACGATGGCGGCGAGCCAGTTCGCCGTGTTCGTGGACCACGCGCTTTCCGACGTCCTGCTAGCATTTGCGCTGGTAGCGGCGGGTATTAGCGCGGTATGGGGTGATCTTCGCGCACTGTTCAAGCGGCCGTACTAATAATTAACCACCTATTTTCGCCGAGAACAAGACTTGTTCTTCGCTTTTCTTGCTCGCACACTCTTGCACCATGGGGACCGTGCTGTGGATTGGTGGCGCGCAGTGGGCTGGGAAGACCACTGTCGCCCGGATACTCGCCGAACGATTTGGACTGACCGCCTACCACTACGACTTCCACGACGCCCGGGGTCACTACGACCGGGCCCTGGCCAACGCGTTCCGGTACCCGCACCGGAACGCGGCCGTCAACGACAGTCCCGACCAGCAGTGGGTGCAGCGGTCACCGGAGAGGATGGCGGCGGACTGCCTGCGGGGCTTCGTCGAGCGCTTCGACATGGTGCTCGACGACCTGCGCGCGTTGTCCACCACGCGAGCGTTGATCGCGGAGGGATGGGGCCTGCGGCCGGAACTGGTCGCCACCAGGGTCACCGCGCCGGACCAGGCGGTGTTCCTCGTGCCGACCGAGGAGTTCCGGCAGCACCAGCTGCGCGAGCTGGACCGGGCGCGGAACCTGGCGATCGGTCACCTCGCCGTCGAGGTGAGTGATCCCGTTCTGGCGCAGGCGAATCGCGTCGCGCGGGATCGTCTGCTGGCCGAGGACGCGGTGCGTTCCGCGCGGCTGTGCGGATTCCGAGTGATCACAGTGGACGGTCAGCTCGGCGCCGGCGGTATCGCGGACGAGGTGCAGGAGCACTTCCGCAAGCACCTTCCCAGGCGCTGACAAGGAAACGGGGCCCACCGAACCGGTGGGCCCCGTTTGTCCACAGTGGACTAATCCACAGTGCTAGTCTTTGGTTCCCTTGTGCAGGCCGGAACTGATCAGGTCCATCACCGTCGAGTCGGCCAGCGTGGTGACGTCGCCGACCTTCCGGTTCTCCGCGACATCGCGCAGCAGCCGCCGCATGATCTTGCCGGAGCGGGTCTTCGGCAGCTCGGGGACGACCATGATCTGCCGGGGCTTGGCGATCGGGCCGATCTCCTTGGCCACGTGGTCGCGCAGCTCCTTCACGATGCCCTCGCCCTGCTCGACGCCGCCGCGCAGGATCACGAACGCCACGATGCCCTGGCCCGTCGTCGGATCGGTCGCGCCGACCACCGCCGCCTCGGCCACCTTGGCGTGCGAGACCAGGGCCGACTCCACCTCGGTGGTGGAGATGCGGTGCCCGGACACGTTCATCACGTCGTCCACCCGGCCGAGCAACCAGACGGCGCCGTCGCTGTCGTACTTGGCGCCGTCACCGGCGAAGTAGAAACCCTGCTCGGCGAAGCGCGACCAGTAGGTGTCGCGGAAGCGCTCCTCGTCGCCCCAGATGCCGCGCAGCATCGACGGCCACGGCTGGTCCAGCACCAGGTACCCGCCGCCGCCCTTGCCGACCGCGACGCCCGACTCGTCGACCACCTTCGCGCCGATGCCCGGCAGCGGACCCATGGCCGAGCCCGGCTTGCACTCGGTCACCCCGGGCAGCGGGGCGATCATGATGGCGCCGGTTTCCGTCTGCCACCAGGTGTCCACGATGGGGCAGCGGTTTCCGCCGACGTGCTCGCGGTACCACATCCACGCCTCGGGGTTGATCGGCTCACCGACGCTGCCGAGCACCCGCAGCGAGGACAGGTCGTGCCTGGCGGGGATGTCCGCGCCCCACTTCATGAACGTCCGGATCAGCGTCGGCGCCGTGTAGTAGATGGAGACCTTGTACTTCTGCACGATCTCCCAGTGGCGGCCCTCGTGCGGGGTGTTCGGCGTGCCCTCGTAGACCACCTGCGTGGCGCGGTTGGCCAGCGGCCCGTAGACGATGTAGGAGTGCCCGGTGACCCAGCCGATGTCGGCGGTGCACCAGTAGACGTCCTCGCCCGCCTTGTGGTCGAAGACGTAGTGGTGGGTGTAGGCCGCCTGGGTCAGGTAGCCGCCCGAGGTGTGCAGGATGCCCTTCGGCTTCCCCGTGGTGCCCGAGGTGTAGAGGATGAACAGCGGGTGCTCGGAGTCGAAGGACTCGGGGGTGTGCTCGGTGGACTGGCCGTCGACGAGGTCGTGCCACCAGAGGTCGCGGCCCTCGGTCCACTCGACGTCGGTGTCGGTTCGCTTGACCACCAACACGTTCTGGATCGTCGGCGTCTGCGCGACGGCCTCGTCCACCGCGGTCTTCAGCGGTGCGGGCTTGCCGCGGCGGTACTGGCCGTCGGTGGTGATCACGAGCTTGGCCTCGGCGTCGTCGATGCGCGAGCGCAGCGCCTCCGCGGAGAACCCGGCGAAGACCACGCTGTGGGTCAGGCCGAGCCGCGCGCACGCGAGCATCGAGTAGATCGCCTCGGGGATCATCGGCATGTAGATCGCCACGCGGTCGCCCGCAGTGAGGCCGAGCGAGGACAGCGCGTTGGCGGCCTTGCTCACCTCGTCCTTGAGGTCGCCGTAGGTGATGGCGCGGGAGTCCCCGGGCTCGCCCTCCCAGTGGATCGCGACCTGGTCCCCGTGGCCGGAGTCGACGTGCCGGTCGACGCAGTTGTAGGCGACGTTGAGCTGGCCGCCGACGAACCACTTCGCGAACGGGGCCGCCGACCAGTCCAGGACCCGGTCCCAGCCGGAGGTCCAGCTCAGCCGCCCGGCCTGCTCCGCCCAGAACGCCTCGCGGTCGGCGGACGCCCGATCGGCCAGGTCGGACTTGGCGTTGGCCTGCTCGGCGAACTCCGCGCTCGGCGGGAACGTCCGACTCTCGGTGAGCAGGTTGTCCAGAGCGTTCCCGCTCTGCCCGGCGTCGTTGCCGCTCGGTGGGGTCATGGGGGAGGACCTCCAGGTGGTCGGGCGTTTTCGCGTTCACGTTCACGTTGGACCGTAGTGCGATCCAGCTCACGAAAACAGCCGAGCCCGTGTGGTCCAGACCACGTCCCGCGCTAGTCGAACAGCCGCGACGAGAGCCGTTGCCTGGCTTCCGGCCACTCCTCGGCGATCATCGAGAAGGTCACGGTGTCCCGCAGCGTGCCGTCCGGGCGGACCCGGTGGTGCCGGTGCACGCCTTCGCGCTGCGCGCCGAGCCGGGCGATGGCCCGCTGCGAGCGCTCGTTGTTGAGGTCGGTGTGCCAGGTGACCCGGTTCGCCCCCAGCGTTTCGAACGCCCTGGCCAGCAACAACAGCTTCGCCTCGGTGTTGAGCGCGGTCCGCTGCCACGGTGCGCCGATCCAGGTGTAGCCGATCGCGATGTTCCGGTGCTCGGGGATGATCTCGTAGTAGGAGGTCGTCCCGGCCACCTCGCCGGTGCGCTGGTCGATCTGCGCCCACGGCAGCCGGACGCCGCGTTCCCGGTCGGCGATGCCCGCGTCGATGATCCGCCGCGTGTCGGCGAGCTCGACCGGCTGGCGCCAGCTCAGCCAGCGCCAGATCTCCGGGTCCTTGCCCGCGGCGTGCAGCCCTTCGGCGTGCTCCTGGGTCAGCGGTTCGAGCCGGACGTGGCGGCCGATCAGGTCCGGCTGCTCCCACCACCTGCTGTCAACAGTCACAACCCGAAGGTAGGTATCAAGCCTCCGAAGGGGGAACGTCCACATCGGGACGATCGCGCTAGGCCACTGCTGGCGGTAACGTCCCCGGCTCGTGAGTTCCTTGGTCGCTGACCCACTGCGTCCGCTACTCGACCTGCCTCGGGTGTCCGAGGCCGTGAAGTCCGCCAGGGAGGCGATCGACGAGCTGCACCGGCACCCGGCCAACCGCAAGGGCTGGCCGACCACCGCCGCCGAGGCGTCGGTGCGTGCCGCGCGGGCCTCGGCGGTCCTCGACGGCGGCAGCGCGGAGATCCCTGCCGGGGGTGAGGTGAGCGATCCCGTGCTCGCCGGATCCCTGCGGGTGGCCGAGTCCGTCGGTTTACTGCTCACCACCTGGCAGCGCGCGCCGTTGCAGGCCCTCGCCCGGCTGCACGTGCTGGCCGCGGCCGACCTGGTGCCGATCGCCCAGTCCGACGCGCTCGGCAGGCCCAGGGGTGACTCGGAGACCTCGACCCGGCTCGACCTCCTCGCGCAGCTCGTCGCGGGCGGCACCGAGGTTCCCGGGCCGGTGCTGGTCGCCGTGGTGCACGGGGAACTGCTCGCGCTGGACGCCTTCGGCGCGGCGGACGGCGTGGTCGCGCGCGCGGCGGCCCGGCTGACCGCCATCGCCACCGGCCTCGACCCCAAGGGGCTCGCGGTGCCGGAGGTGCAGTGGATGCGCAAGCCGGACGAGTACCGCGAGGCCGCCGAGACCTTCGCGACCGGTGATCCGGACGGCGTCGGCGAGTGGATCCTGTTCTGCTGCGCCTCGATGGAAGCCGGTGCCCGCGAGGGCAAGAGCATCGCGGACGCCGCGCTGGAGTCCTGACGTGGAGATGCCCCCGGGGGAGAGTCCGGGGGCATCACCAAGGGGGTGTGCTCAGCGGGTGGCCGCGCCCAGGGTCACCAGGGCGTCGCGCACGTGTCCGTCGGTCTCGTTGAGCGCCAGCGCCGCCTGTGCGCTGTCCACACCGGACAGGAGGCAGACCAGCGCGACCTTCACGTCGCCGTCGGCGGCCAGCAGGGCGTCGGAGCACTCCTGCTCGCCGAGCCCGGTCGCCTCGCGCAGGATCGTCACGTTGCGCCCGCGCAGCTTCGCGTTGGTGGCGCGCATGCTGATCATCAGGTTCGAGTACGTGCGGCCGAGCTTGATCATCACGGCGGTGGAGAAGGACGTCAGCACCAGCTTCTGCGCGGTGCCCGCCTTCATCCTGGTGGAGCCCGCGATCGCCTCCGGGCCGGTCTCCAGCGCGACGACCACGTCCACGTCCACCAGCGACGCGGTCGCCGGGTTGGAGGAGACGAAGCCGGTGTGCGCGCCGATCCGCTTCGCCTCGGCCAGCGCGCCGAGCACGAACGGCGTGCGCCCGGACGCGGCGAGGCCGAGCACGAAGTCGCCGGCGACGGCGTGCTCGCGGATGGCCCGCGCGCCCGCCTCGTCGTCGTCCTCGGCGTTCTCCACGGCCTTGATCAGCGCGGCGGGCCCGCCGGCGTGGTGGGCCAGGAACCAGTCGTCTGGCGCGTTGAACGTGGGCGAGAGCTCCGCGGCGTCCAGCGTGGCCAGGCGGCCGGAGGTGCCCGCGCCGACGTAGTGCACCTTGCCCCCGCCGCGCAGCGCGGCGACGGCGAAGTCCACGGCGCGCGCGAGCTCAGGCAGCGTGGCCGCGACCGCGTCGGGGACCGTGCGGTCCTCGTTGTTGATCAGGCTCAGGATCTCCTGCGTCGGCAGCAGGTCGATGTCCATCGTGCGCGGGTTGCGGCGCTCGGTCGGCGCGTTGACCCGGACGGCCGGGCGAGGGCTTGGCACGGTCATTTTCCTGACTCCCGTTGGCGGCGGCGGCCGTCCGGCCGCGGTCCGAGGCGGTGCCCGCTCACCGCTTCATAGGTGGCCTCCAGGGCCGCGGTCGCCGAGTCGTGGTGCCGCTGGGCGATACCGACGAACAGGCAGTCGATCACGGTCAACTGGGCGATCCGGCTCGCGGTGGCGCCGGAGCGGAACGTGGTCTCGCGCGCGGCCGTGGTCAGCACGTAGTCGGCGACCTCGGTGACCGGCGAGCGCGGGAAGTTGGTCAGCGCCACGGTGATCGCGCCGCGGCTGCGGGCGACCCGCAGCGCCTCGACGGTGTCCGCGGTCGCGCCGCTGTGGGTGATGCCGACCGCGACGTCGCCCTCGGTCAGGACGGCGGCGGAGGTCAGTGCGATGTGGGTGTCGCTCCACGCGAAGGAGGTGCGGCCGATGCGGTGCAGCTTCTGCTGGAGGTCCATGGCGACGAAGGCGCTCGCGCCGACGCCGTAGACGTCGACCCGGCGGGCGATGGCCATGGCCTCGACGACGCGCTCCAGTTCGGTGACGTCGAGCTGGTCCGCGGTCTCCTCGACCGCGCGGGCGTCGGAGAAGGCGACCTTGTTGACGACGGCGCGCAGGTCGTCGCCGGGCCCGATGTCGCTGCCGACGTCGCGGTCCGCGCGCGCGGCGGTGCGGGCGGTGTCGGCGGCGAGCGCGATGCGGAGATCCGGGTAACCGCCTACGCCGATCGCCTTGCAGAACCGGGTGACCGTCGTTTCACTGGTACCGGCCTGCTCGGCCACCTCGGTGATGCTCCGGTGCGCCACCGTGCCCGGATCCGCGAGCACGACCTGGGCGACCCGCTGCTCCGCACGGGCGAGGCCCGGGAACAGTGAACGGATCCGAACGAGGGGGCTTGCTTCGCCGGTGTCCATAGTTGCGCCGTTCTTTGAGGCCATGTCGGAAACTTACTAACAAGTAGGTTGCGGATCAACCCCAGGCGAAGTGCTTGTCTCGGAGGCTGCTTCGCCACCATAACTCAGCTGAGCGGGGCTGTTGATGAAGAACTTGCCCCGATCCGGAAACGCAAAGTGCTTTCCGATGTCGTTCAAATGGACGACAGGTTGTAGCACGTTCAACTTCATGACGGCCAGACATCCGGCTGGTAGGGGGCATGTGCGCGACGGCCGATGAGAGCCCTCTCACGGCCGGAACGGCAGTTGACAACGTTTGTTCCAAATCGGTTCAGCTCCGGCGAAATACGTAAAAGATTCATCTGTCCGCGCCTTCTGCGAGGCCGAATCGTTACCCCGCACCTCGGCCGGGGTCCACGCGGATGTGACGAACGTGACGAAGCCCCACCTCCCGCGCTGGTGGAGGTGGGGCTTCGTGATCACGCGTCGGTGGAGCTTTCGGCACGTCGAGGTGTGGCGAAAGCCCCACCGACCGTCAGTGCCGAGCGGTCGTCCACCCGTCCGCGGTCAGGCGTTGCGGCTGCCGCTCACCGTCGAGCACCAGACCACCCGCGCCCCAGACCCGGACGCGGTCGAGGTACACACCGCGGCCGGAAGCCTGCGCGTCGGTGCTGTAGCGCCACCGCAGCGTCACGTCCTTCGCCTCCGGCAGGTCGGCCCGGATCGCCCACCACGAGCGGTGCCCGCTGCCGCTGAGCGCCTCCTGAGCGCCTTCGGGGGCACCGCGGCCACCGACCCGGAGTGAGACCGGCTGCCACGTCGCGCCACCGTCCACACTGGACTCGACGGTCAGCTTGTCCAGCTTCGGCTCGGTGTCCACGAACGCGTCGAACGTGGCGACCTTCGCCCCGGACAGCGCCGGGGTGGTCAGCGTGGCGTTGCGCGCGTCGGGCGCCCCGGAGAACCAGGCGTCCGGGCCCTGCACCGGCCGCACGCCCATCGACTGGGCGAGCCCCCTGGCGAACGCCCGCCGCGCCGGGTTGTTCGAGCCCCAGGTGCGGGTCGGGTGCACCCGGTTGGTCAGCAGCACCGCGACGGACCGCGAGGTCGGGTCGATCACCAGCGAGGTGCCGGTGAAACCGGTGTGCCCGACCGTGCGCTGGCCCGAGAGCCCGTCCATGTACCAGTGCTGGTTCATCTCGAAGCCCAGCCCGCGCTGGTTCGGCGCGAACTGCGGGATGTAGTTGACCATCATGTCGCGCAACGTGTCCGGCCGGAGGACCCGCTTCCCGCCGTAGCTGCCGCCGTTGAGCACCATCTGCCCGAACACGGCCATGTCCCGCGCGGTCGAGAAGATCCCCGCGTGCCCGGCGACGCCGCCGAGCGACCACGCGTTCTCGTCGTGCACCTCGCCGCGGACCATGCCGCGCGGCGGAACCACGGCGAACTCCGTGGCCGCGACGCGGTGCAGCTTCTCCTTCGGCGGGTTGTAGCCGGTGTCGACCATGCCGAGCGGATCGGTGACCCCGTTGCGCACCAATGCGTCCAGCGGCGCGCCCGCCACCTGCTCGGCCAGCACGGCGAGGGTGATCAGGTTGAGGTCGGAGTAGATGTAGGCGGTGCCCGGCGGCTGCTGGAGCTTGGACTCCAGGGCGGCCTTGATCCGCGACGGCTTGTCCGGCCAGTCCCGCCACAGCGGGATGAACGGCTGCATGCCCGTGGTGTGGGTGAGCAGCTGGCGGACCTTGATGCCCTCCTTGCCGTTGGCGGCGTAGGCGGGCAGGTAGCTGGCGACCGTGCGGTCCAGGTCGATCTTGCCGCGCTCCACCTGCTGCATCACCACGACCGAGGTGAACAGCTTGGAGATCGAGGCCATGTCGAAGATCGTGTCGGTGCCCATCGGCACCCACTTGTCCTTCGGCAGCTCGGTGCCCTTGTCGTCGGCGTAGCGCAGCGCGTGTCCCAACGCGCCCTTGCTGACCACGACGCCGTCGTGCACCAGCAGGCCGACCGCGCCCGCGTAGAGCGGATTGGTCGTGCCCTGCTTCTCCGTCCACGAGCGCAGCTGGTTCCACGCGGCGTCGATCGGCGCGCGGTCGAGGCCGACCTGCTCCGGGCTGCCGTCGCGCAACTTCGTCCACTGTGGAGCGAAACCGGAGTGCGGGCGGTCGAACCGCCCGGCGCCACCGAAGGTCTCAGGCGCCGCCGACGCGGTCCCGCCGAGCACGGCGAGACCGGTCAGCAACGCCGCACAGGTCAGTGCGGGGGAACGCATGTCACCTCTCACCGGTAGAGCAGGTACTTGGCGCGGTGCTTGCGGAACTCGGCCTCTTCGGCCTGGTAGGTGCCGACGATCTCGTCGACGCTCGCGCCGCGCTCCACCATGTCCTTGAGCCGGTCGGTGCCCCACAGCTTCGCGATGAAGTTGTCGGTGCGCCACGCGAACAGGGTCGGGTAGAGCTTCTTGGCCTCGACGAGCATCGCCACACCGGCCCGGATCGGCTCGAAGCGCCGCCGGTCGGTGATCATCAGCTGCACGCCGCCGCAGTTCACGCCGACGTGCTTGTTGAACGTGGGCTGGAAGTACATCTCGCGGAAGAGCACGCCGGGCATCCGGTAGCCGTTGAGCGCCTCGGCCCACCGCCAGTCCACCTTGGGCGCGCCGATGATCTCGAACGGCCTGGTGGTGCCCCGCCCCTCCGACCACAGGGTGCCCTCGAACAGGCAGGTCCCGGGGTAGGCGAGCACGGTGTCCGGCGTCGGCACGTTGGGGCTGGGCGGAACCCACAGCAACCCGGTGTCGGAGAACAGCGAATCCCGCCGCCAGCCGCGCACCTCGACGACGTCGAGCTTCGCGACCTTCGAGCCGGTTTCCTGCGGCAGGAACGTGTCGTTGTACAGCCGAGCCAGCTCGCCCATGGTCATGCCGTGCCGCAACGCGATGGGCTTGCGGCCGACACCGGAGGCGTGCTTCGGGTCCAGCTGCGGCCCGAACGCTTGCCCGCCAATGGGATTCGGCCGGTCGAGCACGATCACCGGGAGATTGCCCGCCAGCACCGCGGCGTGCATCGCGGTGTAGAGCATCCAGATGTAGGTGTAGAAGCGCACACCCGCGTCGCCGATGTCGAACACGACGGTGTCCACGCCGGCCTTCTTGTACAGCTCGGCGAGTTTGGTCGCGTTGATGCCGTAGGCGTCGAACACCCGCAGCTTCGTGCGCGGGTCGATGAACTCGCCTTCGGAGCCACCGGCCTGCGCGGTGCCGCGGAATCCGTGCTCCGGGCCGAAGATGCCGACGACGTTGACCTTCTTGCTGTCGGCCATCGCGTCGACGATGTGCCGCATGTCGGAGAGCACGCCGGTCGGGTTGGTGACGATGCCGACCTTCCTGCCCGCCAACGCCTTCCAGTCGCTCGCGGCGAGCTGGTCGGCGCCGGTGCGGACCGGCGGCCGCCAGAAGCTCTCGGCCTCCGGCTGGGCAGCGGCGACACCGGTGCCGACACCGATCGCGGGCGCGGCGAGGGCACTGGCGGCGAGGAACCTCCGCCTGTTCAGACCATCCATTGTGGACATTCCTCCGTTTACCAGGTCAGGCCGTGGCCGAAGGGGAACCGGACGACGGTCGGGTCGGCGGCGCTGGGCACGCTGACCGGGAGCTTGCCCTTGGGGGACAGCTCGCCGAGCACGACCTTGGCGACGGACTCCATCGAGCCCGCGCTGAACGAGTAGGTGTTCAGCCACGTCTTCACGGCGTCCGCGTGCGCCGCGTCGTAAGGATCGCGCACGGCGACGGCGATGACCGGCTTGCCGGTGGCCGCGAGCTTGTCCAACAGCTGGCGCTGCAACGGTTCCTTGGCCGCGCGGTTGGTCAGCACGATCACGGCGTCGTTCTGGCCCGCCGCGGTCACCGCCGACTCGATCGCCTGCGGCGTCGGCCGGAGGCCCGTCGTCAGCGCGGTCGTGGCGACGCCCCGCGCGCTGAGCTGCTTGGCCAGCGTCTGCGTGCTGGCGGTGCCCCACGTGGCCGCGGGGTCGCTCCAGCCGGTCACCAGGACCTTGCCCGGCTTGGTGCGCAGCGGCAGCAGCTTGTCGTCGTTGCGGATCGCGGTCACGGTGCCGTCGGTGACCTTCTGCGCCACGGCCTGGTTGCGCTTGTTGCCGACGAACTTCTCCGCGGCGGCCGGGTCGACGAACGGCTTGGTGAGGATGCCGCGCTTGAACTTCATCATCAGGATGCGCAGCACGCTCTCGTCGATGCGCTGCTCGGTCAGCTCACCGGTGCGCACCGCGTTGATCACGCTGTTGATCGCCAGCTCCAGGTACTGCGGCATCAGCAGCACGTCCACGCCCGCCTTCAGCGCGAGCACCGGCAGCCGGGCGTCCGGGTGCTTCTTGCGCGCGCCCTCCATCCGCAGCGAGTCGGTGTAGACGACCCCGCGGAAGCCGAGCTCGCCACGCAGCATCCCGGTGATCACCTTGGGGGACAACGTCGACGGCTCACCGGAGTCGTCCAGCTTCGGCACCACGATGTGCGCGGTCATGATCGAGTCCACGCCCTTGGCGATGGCCGCGCGGAACGGCGGTGCGTCCAGCTGCGCCCACTGCTCGGGGGTGTGGTTGATGACCGGGAGGCCGTAGTGGCTGTCCACGTCGGTGTCGCCGTGGCCGGGGAAGTGCTTGACGTTGGCGGAGACGCCCTGCGTGGGCAGTCCGCCCTGGTAGCCCTTGACCTGCGCGGCGACCATGTCGGAGACGAGCTTGGGGTCCGAGGAGAACGACCGCACGCCGATCACCGGGTTCGCCGGGTTCACGTTCACGTCCGCGTCCGGCGCGAAGTCCTGGTTGATGCCGACCGCGCGCAGCTCCTGGCCGGTGATCTCGGCGGCCTTCTTGGCGTCCTCGGTGGAACGGGCCGCGCCCAGCGCCATGCTGCCGGGGAACTGGGTGGCGGGCGGCCCGAACCGCGTCACGACGCCCTGTTCCTGGTCGGTGCTGACGAGCAGGGGCAGGTTCCCGGAGCCCAGCGCCGCGCGCTGCAGGCCGTTGGAGAGCTCGGCGACCTGGCGGGCGTTGTGGAAGCTGTCGGTCCACGCGAAGTAGATGACGCCGCCGAGGTGGTAGCGCTTGACGACCTCGGAGGCCGTGTCGACGCCGAACTCCTCGCGGTTCTTCGGGTGCGGGGTGTCGGCGGTCTTGCCGTAGACGTTGGCGACGAAGAGCTGACCGACCTTTTGTTCGAGCGTCATGCCGCGGAGCGTGGTGGCAGCCGCGCTCATGGAGGCCGCCTCCGCGTTCTGCGCGGGCGCCTCCGGGGCCGCGGCCACCGGAGGGGCGCCCACCGTGGCGGCGGCGATGGCTGCTGACAGCAGCACCGCGACCTGCCTGCGGGGGATGGACTTGACGTGACGCAACGGAGCCTCCCGACGTCGCTGGCGGTCAATTCTCAACTGAATGCCCGGTAAGCACGGCAAGTTACCCACGGGGATCGCGGGGGTCAACGCGTGTGACGGGGCTGCAATGAACTCAAGAGCCCAGGTCACCCGCTTGCCGAACAATCCGATCCCATCACTGGTTCATCTGGCGCAGTCGGTGCAGGCTTTCACGAACGGTCCAGGCGTGCACACCCTCTGTGGCAGGGAGCGAAAGCGGCACGAAAAAGGGGACGGCGCCCGTCGACTTTCGTCGAGGGCGCCGCCCCATCAGCGAGGAGGATCGGGGTACCAAGCGTGCATCTCGTGTCGTACCTGGTGAGGGCTCGGCGTCCAGCGTCCTGATACGCAGCCCTTCGACGACATGCCTCCCGCGGCGTGCTGCGCGTGGGTTCCCAATCTCCTCGCACGGAGCGATAGGGGGTGAACGGTACTTCTCTTCGTAACGTTCCTGGCCTCTACCGGTCCGCACTTCCCTTTGTAGTCCGTGACTGCCGTCACAGCAAGGGCACTTCCGGGTGCACCGGTTCAGCAAGGTCGACACGCCCTGCGGCAACCCGTGAGTAGGGCTGCGCCTTCGGCTGGAAACCGCTAGCCCTAACAGGTTCAGTCGCCCTGTTCCTCTTGCCCTTTGCTCCGCCGCTGGTGCCTGCGGATGCCGTAGAAGGCGACCCCGGCGGCCGCGACGACACCGAGTCCGATCGCCGTCGCGGCCACCGCCGTGCCGGAGGGGCTCGGGATGCGCGAACGCAGCGAAACCGGGTCGGAGAAGGTGAGCACCGGCCACCCGCGCTGCGCGGCGACCTTGCGCAGCGACCGGTCCGGGTTGACCGCGGTGGGGTGGCCGACCGCCTCCAGCAGCGGCAGGTCGGTGATGGAGTCCGAGTAGGCGTAGCAGTCGGCCAGGTCGTAGCCGCCCGCCTCGGCGAGCTCCCGCGCGGCGACGACCTTGTTCTCGCCGTAGCAGTAGAAGTCGACCTCGCCGGTGTAGCGGCCCTCCGCCGCCACCATCCGCGTGCCGACGCTGCGGGTGGCTCCGACCATCTCGGCGATCGGCTGGACGATCTCCGCGCCGGAGGCAGAGACGACGATCACATCGTGGCCCTCGGTCTTGTGGTCGGCGATCAGTTCGGCGGCTTCGGCGTAGACCAAAGGGTTGACGATGTCGTGCAGCGTCTCGTCCACGATCGCGCGAACCTGTTCGACGTCCCAGCCGGTGCACAGCGAGGTCAGGTGCTCGCGCATGCGCTCCGTCTGGTCCGCGTCCGCCCCGGCGAGCATGAACATGAACTGGGCGTAGGCGCTCTTCAGCACCGCCCGCCGGTTGATCAGCCCCTCCTGGAAGAACGGCCTGCTGAAGGCCAGCGTGCTCGATTTGGCGATGACGGTCTTGTCGAGGTCGAAGAACGCCGCCACCCGGGTATTTGGCATCTTCCGCCCGCTCTCACCAGGAACGATCACGCGCTCAGCATAGGTCTCGTTGCGGCACCGCTGCCGAATCGTCACCTGTCGCTCGAACGGACGAGAGGCAACTTCTGGCGGCGGGGGGATACAGTAGTGGCGTCCGGCTGTGCCGGACGGGTTCAGTCCGACCCCCCGGGACTGAACCTATGACGACCCCCGTCCCTCCCCCCTGGCGGGGGTCGTCCCATGTCCGGACCCGTTTTGGCCGGCCTTTCCGAACGTCCTTCACGCGCCTGAAACGTTCTATACCAACGTTATGCGCGCCGTCGCGCACCGTGGCGAAGCAGATGCCTTGTGCCACAAAGCGGTTTCACGCCGAACTCACGCACCGCCGCGTCGCAGTGGCCGACCGGGCGGTTCGACGACCTCGATTCGGCCAGCGCCGGTTCATCCGCCGGTTCTCGCGCGGGTTCACGCGCGCGCGAGGGGGACCCCCGCTTTCAATTCTCCCGCACCACACCGACATTTCCCCCGCCGCGACCACCAGGTGCGGCCGAGTTGTCCACAACGCACCCCGTTGTCCACAGATCGCCCCGACCCCGTGGCAGCCCGCCCGATCCCGAGCGACTGTGGAACGGCCGCCGGAACTCACACCGGCGTGACGCGAACGGCAGGGGGAGACAGTGGACGAGGCACGGCCTCTGGTGTTGATGGAGGACACCGAACTGCTCGACGAGGCACTGCGGCTGGCCGCGGCGGCGGGCTGCGACGTTCAGCGGGTGCCCGACCCGGCCGCCGCGCGGCAGCACTGGGCGTCCGCGCCGCTGGTGCTCCTCGACGACACGGGCCTGCGGCACTGCGCCGAAGCGGATCTGCCGCGCCGGGCGGACATCGTGGTGCTGACGAGGACCGAGCCCGATCCGGCCCTGTGGCGGCAGGCCGTCGAGCTGGGCGTGCAGAAGGTCCTCGCCCTTCCCGAAGCCGAGGACTGGCTGACCACCACGCTTGCCGACGTAGCGGAAGGGCCGGGATCGGATGCGGGCCGCGTGCTCGCGGTGATCGGCGGCCGGGGTGGGGCGGGGGCGTCCGTGCTGGCCTGCGCGGCCTCCGTGGTCGCGCTCCGCCGGGGTGAACAGGTGCTGCTGGTCGACTGCGATCCGCTGGGCGGCGGCCTCGACCTGATGCTCGGCGCCGAGCACACGGAGGGCCTGCGCTGGCCCGGCCTGACGCCGACGCGCGGCCGGATGTCGTCCTCCTCGCTGCGATCCGCCCTGCCCGCGGCGGACGTGCGGGGCGGTGGCCTCACCGTGCTGTCCTGCGACCGCGACGGCAGCGGACCGGAGCCGGCCGCGGTGGAAGCGGTGGTGTCCGCAGGGCGCCGCAGCGGCGGGATCGTCGTGTGCGACCTGCCTCGGCACCTGCCCGCGGCCGCGCTCACCGCACTCGATCTCGCCGACCTGGCGGTGCTCGTCGTGCCCGCGGAGGTCCGCGCCTGCGCGGCGGCGTCCCGTGTCGCGGAACGGGCCTTGAACCGGGGGGTTCAGCTCCGCGTCGTGGTTCGAGGGCCTGCGCCGGGCGGCCTCCAGGCCGAGGACGTGGAGCGCTCCCTCGCGCTGCCCCTGCTCGCGGCGATGCGCCCGGAGCCCGGAATCGACCGCGCTCTCGACAACGGGCACGCCCCGGCCCAGGCCAGGGGCCCGCTCGCCGAGGCCGCCGGGTGCGTGCTCGACGCGTTGCGCGGGGGCCGAACGCGATGAGCGAGGACCTCGCCGACCGGGTCCGGCACCGGATCGCGGCGAC
The DNA here is from genome assembly GCF_024213555.1 of Allokutzneria sp. A3M-2-11 16. Classification (GTDB taxonomy): domain Bacteria; phylum Actinomycetota; class Actinomycetes; order Mycobacteriales; family Pseudonocardiaceae; genus Allokutzneria. The sequence continues at coordinate 2,299,964 of NZ_JANAVO010000001.1, forward strand.
CAACGCACCCGTGACGGCGGGCGCGGTCGCCGAGGCCGTCCGCGCGGAAGCCGGTGGAGTCATCGGAGACGCCACCCTTCTGCAGACGATTCGCCTGCTGCACCAGGAATTCGTCGGCGCGGGGCCCTTGGAGCCGTTGCTGCGCGATCCCGCGACCACCGACGTGCTCGTGGCCGGTGCGGGCCGGGTGTGGGTCGATCAGGGGCGCGGACTGCGTCAGGCGCGGATCGACCTGCCGGACGAGGAATCCGTGCGGCGCTTGGCGCAGCGGCTCGCTCTCGCGGCCGGGCGAAGGCTCGACGACGCGCAGCCCTATGTGGACGGTTGGCTGCCCGACTCCGGTGCCGGAGGCAGTGTCCGGCTGCACGCGGTGCTCGCGCCGATCGCCGCGGACGGCACCTGCGTATCGCTTCGCGTGCTGCGCCCCGCAACCCATGACCTGGACGCGTTGTGCGAGCTCGGGACCTTTGACAGCGCGATGACGGCGGTGCTCAGGTCGTTGGTCACCGCGCGGCTGGCGTTCCTCGTCGTCGGCAACACCGGCTCCGGCAAGACGACCCTGTTGGCCGCGATGCTCGGCTGCGTTCCGGACGACGAACGGATCGTCAGCGTCGAGGAGGCCGCGGAACTGCGTCCCGGGCACCCGCACGTGGTCCGGCTCGTGGCGCGCCCGCCCAACGTCGAGGGCGCCGGAGAGATCACGCTGCGCCAGCTCGTCCGGCAGGCCCTGCGCATGCGCCCCGACCGCCTGGTGGTGGGAGAGGTTCGCGGTGCGGAGGTGTGCGAGCTGCTCGCGGCGCTGAACACGGGCCACGACGGCGGCGCGGGCACCGTGCACGCGAACTCCCCGGCCGAGGTCCCGGCTCGCATGGAGGCGTTGGCGGCGCTGGGCGGGCTGTCCCGCGACGCCCTGCACAGCCAGCTCAGCGCGGCGGTCCAGGTGGTGCTCCACATGAAGCGCGAGCCCGGTGGACGGCGTCGGCTGGCCGGGATCGGCACCCTCGTCCGCGTCGACGAGCGCGCCAGGTTCGTTCCCGTCTGGCAGCACGGCAGCGGGTGGAAGCCCGGCCAGTCCCTCCTCGCCGATCTGCTCAAGGCGAGGGAGGTGAAGCCGCCGTGGTCGCCGCCCTCATCCTGCTCACGCTAGGGATCATGTTGTGGCCCAACGTTTCCGCGCGGTCAAGGCTCGCAGCGCTGTCCGGAGCGCCGAAGCGTGCCGAATGGACGCGGTTCCGGCCGAACGCGGCGTTCCTCATCGTGGCCGCCGGAGCGTGCGGGTTCCTCTTCGCCGATGCGGGCGGCGCGATCGCGCTCGCTGTTCTGGCCTGGACCGTCGGGCGGCAGTCGCGACGTCGGCGCTTCGACCTCCGCCGCCGTGCCGCCGCGCGTGACCTGGCGGAAGCGCTCGAACTCGTCGTCGGTGAGCTGCGATCGGGAGCGCACCCCGCGAGCGCGGTCGCGAACGTGGCTGCGGATTCGGCCTCCGAGACAGGGAAAGTGTTGCGGGCCATAGCTTCCACGGCACGGCTCGGTGGAGATGTGCGTGCGGCAATCGAGCACTTCGCCGCCGCGGATCGCCTGCGTGGTCCGGTCCTGCGCCAGTTCGGCGAGGCGTGGAGCACGGCGGAGAACTACGGCGTGCCCTTGGCGGAGCTGTTGGAGGCCCTGCACCGAGACCTCAGCCAGCGGATTCGCTTCGAGAGTCAGGTCGACGCGCGGATGGCCGGTCCACGTGCCACCGCTGCGGTGCTGGCGGCTTTGCCGATCGTTGGTCTGCTCCTGGGTGAGGCGATGGGAGCGGCGCCGTTCGCGGTGCTCGCGCGGACCGGGTTCGGACAAGGGCTGTTGGTGATCGGTGCCGCGTTGATGTGCGCGGGCCTCGCCTGGAGCGCGCGCTTGATCACGCGGGTGGTGACCGCATGACCGCGCAAGCCCTGGCGGCACTCGTGTTGGCGGTCGCATCGGTCGTAGCGCCCAGCCCGCCAGGCGCTCGACCAAGACTTCGTGCGCTCGGCGGACAGCCTCGCGTAGTGCACGACGCGGATTCCCGAGCCGGTCCTCGACGGCGGGTGCTGGCCGTTGTCGCCGGGCTCAGCGTGGGTGGCTGTTTCGTTGCCATAGAGCCGAATTCCGCTCTGGTGAGCCCTGTTCTCGCGGTCTTGGCCTGGTACGGAGCCCGCTGGTTGCTCAACAGGCCGGTGGCCGCGCCGGAAGCCGACCCGTTGGTGCTCGCCGCGGCGTGGGACATCTTCGCCGCGTGCCTGAAAGCCGGGATGCCGGTGCCTGCCGCCGTGCGCATCGCCGCCGACCGGCTGTCGGGCCGGGCTCGCGCCGCATTGGCGGAAGCCGCTGACCTCCTTGCGCTGGGCGCAGATCCAACCGTCGCGTGGCAGGCCGCGTCCGCCCTCCCGGAAACCACACGATTAGCCAGGGCGGCGCGGGGGACCGCCAGGTCGGGAGCCGCGCTCGCCCAGCTCGCCCGCGAACTCGCCACCGCACAGCGAGCCACGGCCGCTGACCAGGCCGAATCGCTCGCGCAGCGTGCGGCGGTGCTGATGTCCGCGCCACTGGGCGCGTGCTTCCTGCCCGCCTTCCTCTGCCTCGGCGTCGCCCCCGTGGTCGCCGGGTTGGCGAACGGACTGATGGCCGCCTGGTAACCGCGACGTGCGGAATGTCCGAAGTGGACGAGAAATACATGGAGAACTACCCGAGCCCCAGGAAGGGGTTGTTGAAAGTGCAATGGAAGGTCTTTTCGAGGTCGCGGTCCCGCCTTGTCGGACTCGTCGACTCCGACGCCGGGATGGCCAGCTCGGAATACGCGATCGTCACCATTGCCGCCGCCGCATTGGCCGGCATCCTCTACGCGGTGGTCACCGGCGAGTCGGTGACGGCGGCCCTGGAGGGGTTGGTCCGGCGTGCGCTCGATGTCACCTTCTAGTGGCGAACGACCGGGGCGCGGCGACCGTGGAGGCCGCCATCGCGGTGGCCGCGCTGCTGCTCGTGCTCGGCCTTGCGCTCACCGGTCTGCGGGCCGTCGCCGACCAGATCCGGTGCGTCGACGCCGCCCGCGAGATCGCGCGGTTGATCTCCCGCGGCGATCACGGGGGTTCGGCCGAGGTGCTCGGCAAGATCGCTCCGGCCGGTGCCGTGCTGACCGTTCGGCGGGACGGCGACAGCGTTTCGGTCGCGGTGGAGGCGGCCGCGCTCGGGCGCCTGCTGCCGGGGCTGCGGCTGCGCGGCAGTGCCTTCGCGGTGCTGGAGCCCGGCGTTGGCGAGCCTGTATCGGGCCTTTGACCAGCTCGTATGAGGTCGACCGAGGTTCGGTGACCGTACCGGCGGCGATGAGTGTCGCCGGTCTGCTCTCCGTGCTGGCGCTGCTGATCGGGCTCGGTTCGGCACTGGTCAACCGGCACCGGGCCGAGGCGGCGGCCGACCTCGCGGCGCTCGCGGCGGCCGGGCAGGCGACCGCCGGGACCGCTGCGTCGTGCCGTGCGGCGGAGCGCGTCGGCGCCCGGATGGGCGTCGCGGTGACCTCCTGCCGGCTCGACGGATGGGACGCGCTCGTCGAGGTTCGGATGACGGCGAACGGTGCGCTGCCGTTCGTCGTACCGGTCGTCGCACGGGCCAGGGCCGGTCCGGCTGAGTGATCGACATGCGCCTACTGCGATGAGCGGTCGGTGAGCCACGGCGAGCGGCAGAAAGATCCACTGTGATCGGCATTACCCCCGGAGAGGGGGTGCCGGTCGTCGCAGTCGAATGGTCCGCGAAGTTCGTTCCGTCTGCGATCTAGGTCTCATTCGCCGTGCCGTAGCTACCGGTTGTCGACGCGGGGTTACGCAAGGTGGCCGTTGTGCCGTTTGGTTTTAGTAGAAGCGAGAAGCAGTCGTTGGAGGCAGAAAATGGATTGGTCGGATAGCTGGCGCGGAGCATTCCGGATCGAGCTGCGCGCTGAGGCCATCGGCCTCGCGTGGCGCGGCTGGCCGGTCCTGCCGGGTACCTACCCGACCGCCGCCGGCTGGGCGGGCCGGGACGGCATCCAGACCGACGGTCCCGTTCCCGTGCACCAGGACTGGGCCGAGCGCGTCGGCACCCAGCCCGACCAGGTCGCCACCTGGTGGAGCGGCCGCCCCTACTCGCTGCTCGTGGCCACCGGCATCGTCCTCGACGCGATCGAGGTGGACGCGGAGCTGGGTCGCCGCGCCGCCATCGAGCTGCGCGCGGCCGGCGTCGTCGTCCCCATCGCGGCCACCCCCTCGGGGCGCTGGCTGTTCCTCACCGACACCGGTACCCAGCTCCGCGCGGAGCTGGCCGAACAGGACGGCATCGTCCTGCACGGCAAGGACAGCTACATCCCGCTTCCGCCTTCACCCTTCCAGCACGGCGTCGGCCACTGGCGGGTCAAGCCGCAGATCTGCGGCTGGAACCTGCCGAGCTCGGAGATCGTCCAGGACGCTCTGTCCCTGGCTCTGCGCTCCGACGTCCTCGACAACGCTGCGCGGCTGGTTACCGCGGAGCGCTAGAGGGAACGGCTCGCCTGCTCGACGCGACTCGACCCCACAACGGCGAGTACCGCATCGAGTACGGCGACCGCTCCCGCCTTGTCCAGCGGTTCGTTGCCATTCCCGCACTTTGGCGACTGAACGCAGGACGGGCACCCCGCCGGGCACTCGCAGGAAACGATCGCCTCCCGCGTAGCTGCTAGCCAAGGGACAATCGCGGCATGGCCGCGATCGGCAAAGCCGGCTCCCCCCGGATGCCCATCGTGCACGAACACCGTCGCCTCCCCGGTGTCAGCGTGCGAAGCGGTGGACACCCCGCCGATGTCCCAACGGTCGCAGGTCGCAAACAGCGGTAGCAGGCCGATCGCCGCGTGCTCGGCAGCGTGTAGCGCGCCGGGGGTGCGCGCCGGTTCGATACCGGCGCCCCCCGGCGCGCTACCGCGCAACAACTCCTCCGACAGCGTGTACCAGACCGCCCGCGTGGTCAGGGTCTGCGCGGGCAGGTCGAGAGGGACCTGGTCCAGAATCCGGCCGGAGGGCAGCTTCCGCAGGAAGCCCACCACCTCGGAGGTCACCTCCACCTCGCCGAGGCAGACCGACACCCCACCTGAATAGCGACGTTCCTCCACGGTGCGCACCACGGAGATATCCACGACCGTCCTCGGCGCGGTCGTCCACTCCGGGTCCTCCGCGTGCACGAGCGCGAGACCGGCGTCCAGGTCGAGCTCGTCGACCACGTAGGACTCGCCCCGGTGCAGGTACACCGCGCCCGGATGCACTGTGGCGCAAGCGGAATCCGGGTCGACCGTGCCGAGCAGCCTGCCGGACTCGCCCTCGACGACCGCGATCTGCTCGCCGCCGGAGCCCCGGATGTCGACCGTCCCGTGCGGACCTTCCCGGTCGGTCCAGAACCAGCCCGCCGGCCGCCGCCGCAGCACCCCGTCGGCGACCAGCCCGTCCAGCACCGGTCGCGCGGCGGGACCGAACGCGGCGACGCAGTCCTCGGTCAGCGGCAGCTCCGCCGCGGCGCAGGCCAGTTGCGGCGCCAGGACGTACGGGTTGGCCGGGTCCAGCACCGTCGCCTCGACGGGGCGGCTCAGCAGCGCGGCCGGGTGGTGCACCAGGTAGGTGTCCAGCGGATCGTCCCTGGCGATGAAGACCACCAGGGCCTCGTCCCCGTCCCGCCCGGCGCGGCCCGCCTGCTGCCAGAACGAGGACAGCGTTCCCGGCCAGCCCGCCACGAGCACCGCGTCCAGCCCGGAGATGTCGACGCCCAGCTCCAGCGCGCTGGTGGACGCGAGGCCGAGCAGCCGCCCGTCGAGCAGGGCCCGCTCCAGCGCGCGCCGCTCCTCCGGCAGGTAGCCGCCGCGGTAGGAGTCCACAAACCGCGCGAGTTCGGGGTCGACGTCGGCGAGGATGCGGCGGGCGCCCAGCGAGGCCAGCTCCACCCCGCGCCGCGAGCGGACGAAGGCCAGCGTGCGCGCGCCCTGGAGCACCAGGTCGGCCAGGAGCCGGGCGGCCTCGGCACCGGCGGACCGCCGGATCGGCGCGCCGTTCTCCCCGGTCAGGTCCTCCAGCAGCGGTGGTTCCCACAGCGCGACCGTGCGCCCGCCGCTCGGCGAACCGTCCGCGGTGACCGCATGGCACTCGGTCCCGGTCAGCAGCGATGCGGACTCGGCCGGACGCGCCGCGGTGGCCGAGGCCAGCACGAACACCGGGTCGGAGCCGTACCTGCGGGCCACCCGCCGCAGCCGCCGCAGCAGCAGCGCGACGTGGGAGCCGAAGACCCCGCGGTAGGCGTGGCACTCGTCGATCACCACGTGGGTGAGCCTGCGGAACAAGCCCGACCAGCGGGCGTGGGCGGGCAGGATGCCGCGGTGCAGCATGTCCGGGTTGGTGAAGATCCACCGGGAGTGCGCCCGCACCCAGTCCCGTTCCACCCTCGGGGTGTCGCCGTCGAAGGACGCGGCCCTGATCCCGGGCAGCCCGAAGCCGTTGACCGAGCGCAGCTGGTCGGCGCCGAGCGCCTTGGTCGGTGCGAGGTAGAGCGCCCGCGCCCGCTCGTCCTCGGTCAGCGCCGCGAGCACCGGCAGCTGGTAGGCGAGCGATTTGCCCGATGCCGTGCCGGTCGCGACCACCACGTCGCGCCCCGCGCGCGCCAACTCGGCGGCCTCGACCTGGTGCCGCCAGGGTCGTCGCACTCCGTCCCCGTCCAGCGCCTCGACCAGCGCGCCGGGAGCCCAGTCCGGCCAGTCCGCGAACTCCGCGGGCCGGGGTGGGACGGAGGCGACGTGGGTGATCGGGTGCTCGTCCGGGCCGGTGCCCGCGATCACCTGATCCAGCAGGTCGCGCCCGCGCGAGCGCCGGTACGACGCGCCGCCGGGGATGTCCTGTCGTCCGTCCGTCCGCCCACGCACGCCCCGGAGTCTGACAGCAGGGACCGACAGCCTCGAAACCCAAGATCAGGGCGGCCGAGATGATCACGGAGGGTGTCTGTGTAGGGACGCGGTGAAGGCGCCTGTGACGTTGGCAATAGACTCCGCCTCCGTTGCATCGCCGGGACCGCGCCGTCCCGGCGATGCACGTGCCTTTTCCGCGTCGGAGCTGACGCAGCTGGTGGCTCCTGGCGTGGCATAACCGCGACAGACCAGGAGGACGGATGTCCCGCCTCAACCTCGCCCAAAGCATGTGGGCGCAGGGCATCGAGCTCAGCGGAGGTGATCGCGGCCTCGTCGTGATCGTCGCCGTGGTGGCTCTTGCCGCGCTCGGCATTGGGTATGTCCTGCTCAGGGAGGTCCTGGCGGCCGGCCAGGGCACCCAGAAGATGCAGGAGATCGCCAAGGCGGTGCAGGAGGGTGCGGCCGCGTACCTGAACCGCCAGTTCCGCACGCTCGGCATCTTCGTCGTGATCGTGTTCGTGCTGCTGTTCGCGCTGCCCGCGGACGACTGGTCCGAGAGGATCGGCCGCTCCCTGTTCTTCATCGTGGGCGCGGTGTTCTCCGCGGCCATCGGCTACCTCGGCATGTGGCTCTCGACCAGGGCGAACGTCCGGGTCGCGGCCGCGGCCAACGAGGGTGAGGGCGGCCGGGAGAAGGCGGCGAGGGTCGCCTTCCGCACCGGTGGCGTCGTCGGCATGATGACCGTCGGCCTCGGCCTGTTCGGTGCCGCGGTCGTGGTGCTGGCCTACGCCGGTGCCGCGCCGAAGGTGCTGGAGGGCTTCGGCTTCGGTGCCGCGCTGCTCGCCATGTTCATGCGTGTCGGCGGCGGCATCTTCACCAAGGCCGCCGACGTCGGCGCCGACCTGGTCGGCAAGGTCGAGCAGAACATCCCGGAGGACGACCCCCGCAACGCCGCGACGATCGCCGACAACGTCGGTGACAACGTGGGTGACTGCGCGGGCATGGCCGCCGACCTCTTCGAGTCCTACGCCGTCACGCTGGTCGCCGCCCTGATCCTCGGCACCGCCGCGTTCGGCACCCAGGGCCTGCTGTTCCCACTGATCGTGCCCGCGATCGGCGTGGTGACTGCGGTCCTCGGCGTCTACATCACCAGGACCAAGCCCGGAGAGAGCGGTCTGACCGCGATCAACCGGTCGTTCTACATCTCGGCGATCATCTCCGCGGTCCTGTGCACCATCGCGGCGTTCGTCTACCTGCCGAGCACCTTCGCGGGCCTGACCGGCCTGGCTCCTGAGGTGGCGGCCGAAGAGGGCAGCCCGGCCATGATCGCGGCGGTCGCGGTGATCATCGGCATCGTGCTCGCCGGTGTGATCCTGTGGCTGACCGGCTACTTCACCGGCACCGACTACCGCCCGGTCAAGGACGTCGGCAAGACCTCGCTGACCGGCGCGGCCACCGTCGTGCTCTCCGGTATCTCGGTCGGTTTCGAGTCCGCCGTCTACACGGCGCTGGTCATCGGCGCCGCGGTGTACGGGGCGTTCCTGCTCTCCGGTTCGGTCATCATCTCGCTGTTCGCCATCGCGCTCGCCGGCTGCGGCCTGCTGACCACGGTCGGCGTCATCGTGGCCATGGACACCTTCGGCCCGGTCAGCGACAACGCGCAGGGCATCGCGGAGATGTCCGGCGACGTGGAGGGCGAGGGCGCGAAGGTCCTCACCGAGCTCGACGCGGTCGGCAACACCACCAAGGCGATCACCAAGGGCATCGCGATCGCGACCGCCGTGCTCGCGGCGACCGCGCTGTTCGGCTCCTACACGGACGCGATCACCAAGGCGCTCGGTGGCGTCGCACAGGACCTGGGCCTGTCGTTCGGGTACAACATCGTCCAGCCGAACCTGCTGGTCGGGTTGATCATCGGCGCGGCCGTGGTGTTCATGTTCTCCGGTCTCGCGGTCAACGCGGTGACCAGGGCCGCGGGCGCGATCGTGTTCGAGGTCCGGCGCCAGTTCCGGGAGAACCCCGGGATCATGGACGGCACCACCAAGCCGGAGTACGGCAAGGTCGTGGACATCTGCACCAAGGACTCGCTGCGCGAGCTGGCCACCCCCGGCCTGCTGGCGGTGCTGGCCCCGATCGCGGTCGGCTTCGGCCTCGGCGTCGGTCCGCTGGCGGGTTACCTGGCGGGTGCCATCGCCACCGGCACCCTGATGGCGGTCTTCCTCGCCAACGCCGGTGGTGCGTGGGACAACGCGAAGAAGCTGGTCGAGGACGGCAACCACGGTGGCAAGGGCTCCGACGCCCACGCCGCCACCGTCATCGGTGACACCGTCGGTGACCCGTTCAAGGACACCGCGGGCCCGGCGATCAACCCGCTGATCAAGGTCATGAACCTGGTGTCGGTGCTGATCGCACCGGCCATCGTGACCCTGAGCGTCGGCGAGAGCGCCTCGCCCGGCGTGCGCGCCGCGATCGCCATCGTGGCGGTCCTGGTGATCGTCGGCGCGGTGCTGGTCTCCAAGCGCCGTCCGACGGCCATCGCGGACGACAAGGCCCCCGAGGACGCGGCGAGCACCACCGCCTGATTCTCGTCGGCATCACTCGGCCCATCCTGGGAACACTCCCGGGGTGGGCCGAGTTGTTCTCGGGTGCGGACCTGAATTTAGTAACTCGTCCGGGGGTACCCCGCCATGAGAGTGTCAGTGGGTGCCGGTAACTTCCGGATCGGTTGCTGAAGATCAATGCTGTCTGAGGCACTGAAGCGCTGGGGGTAGTCAGGTGGATCGCAAGCTTCTGGTGGTGACAGTCGCGGCGGGCGTGCTCGCAGCGGTGGTGGGCTGTGCACGCGGAGGCGCCGACGTCGCAGCGGGGGACCGGCCCGCGGATGCCACCACGATCGGCGCGCACAAGGCGCCGGTGAGCAGCTGGGCCGCCTCCACCTGCACCGGATTCGTCGACACGCTCAAGACCATCGCGACCTTCATCGACTACGACCCCACCGCCCACGGCTCAACCGACCGGGCCAAGCGCGCGGCGTTGGACCTGCTCAACGCGGCCATCAAGCGGACTTCGGAGATCAAGAAGAAGCTGGCGGACGGCGGCGCGCCGGACGTGCTGGACGGCGAGCGGATCCAGCAGCTGCTGCTCACCGACTTCTCCGGGCAGATCGGCGTGTTCGAGACCTCGCGCAAGGACACCGAGGCGATCGACCCGGCGGCGGCGCACTTCACCGAGTCGGTCATGCGGGCGCTCAGCGGCGAGGGCAACCCGGCCGCGCAGGGCGAGCCGAAGGTGCTCGCCGAGCTGGAGAACAACCCGGAGATCAAGCAGGCGATGGCCGCGCACGCCTCCTGCCGCGACCTCCGGGGCGCGCTGACCGGTCAGAGCACGCTGTAGGGGCTCAACCGGCGTAGCTCGCACGGCGTCATCCGGACGGGCGAATTCGACTCCTCGCTGTGCGTGACCACGACTGCCTGGATTCGAACACCTGTTCTACGCTGCCCGCGTGGGGCAGCTGTCCTTCTACTCGGCCGAGGCCGCGCCGCCCGCCCTGGGCGACCTGGCCGGGCTGCTCTGCGCCCGGGGCCGGGTGATCGGGTTCGGGCGGGGCACCGCGGCGCGGGTCTCGGTGGAACTGGCCGACCGGTGGCGGGCGGGCGCGTTGGCCACCGTGTGCGCCGAGCTCGGCGTGCTGGCCCGTCTTGGCTGGTCAGAGCGCGGACTGCCGGAGCTGGGCAGTCCGTTTCGGGCCGATCTCACCGGGCTGGCCGCGGCCTGGTCGCATGGCGGGACCAAGCGGGTCCCGGCCGGTTTCACCCTCGACGGGCGGGCGCTGCGGATGTGGGCGCTGGCCGCCGGGCGCTGGGAGGGCCCGGCCTACCTGCTGGGGCTGGATCCGGCCGCGCCGGAGACCCATGATCCACTCCTGCGGGTCTTGACCGCGGCCGGTCTGACGGCGACGGTGATCGCCGCCGGTGACGGTGAGCCTGCGCTGCGGATCACCGGGCGGAGGCGACTCGCGCGGCTCGCCGAGCTCGTCGGGCCGGTCCCCTCGGGGGCCGCCCCGGCGGAATGGCCTGTTCGACTGGGCGCCTGACCTGGGAATCCGGCGTCCGGCGAGCGTGTTCACAGGGTGAGTACCACGGGGCCGGTTGCCCGGTGTGCCACTCTGTCAGCTCACCCGCAACACCGAGGGTGACTGCGCTCGGTGCACACTTGCGAACCGGGACGTACTACAGGGACGAGAGAGCGGTATAAGCGTGGCAGGGTCGACACGGGCGAAGAAGGACGGCGGTGACGGCGGCTCGGGCAACCGTCGCCTGGTGATCGTCGAGTCACCGGCGAAGGCGCGCAAAATCGCCTCCTACCTGGGCAGGAACTTCGTGGTGGAGTCCTCACGAGGGCACATCCGCGATCTGCCGAGGGGTGCGGCCGACGTACCGGCCAAGTACAAGGGCGAGGCGTGGGCACGGCTCGGCGTCGACGTGGAGAACGACTTCGAGCCGCTCTACGTCGTCACCCCGGACAAGAAGTCCACCGTGTCCGAGCTCAAGGAGGCGCTCAAGAGCGTCGACGAGCTCTACCTCGCGACAGACGGTGACCGCGAGGGCGAGGCCATCGCGTGGCACCTGATGCAGACCCTCAAGCCCAAGGTCCCGGTGCGGCGGATGGTCTTCCACGAGATCACCGAGCCCGCCATCCGCGCCGCCGCCGCCAACCCGCGCGACCTGGACCAGCACCTCGTTGACGCCCAGGAGACCCGCCGCATCCTGGACCGGCTCTACGGCTACGAGGTCAGCCCCGTGCTGTGGAAGAAGGTCATGCCGAAGCTCTCGGCGGGCCGCGTCCAGTCGGTGGCGACCAGGATCGTGGTGGAGCGCGAGCGCGAGCGGATCCGCTTCGTGCCCGCCTCGTACTGGGACATCTCCGCGGTCATGGAGACCATGAAGTCCGACGGCGACGCGGCCAACCCGCGCTCCTTCGGCACCCGCCTGGTCTCCGTCGACGGCACCCGCCTGGCCACCGGACGCGACTTCGGGCCGGACGGCAACCTCCGCGCCACCTCCGAGGTGCGCACGCTGGACGAGGCCGAGGCGCGCCGCCTGGCCACCGGTCTTGCCAACGCGGCAATGGCGGTCAGCAGTGTCGAGGAGAAGCCGTACACGCGGAAGCCGTACGCGCCCTTCATGACCTCGACGCTTCAGCAGGAGGCCGGGCGCAAGCTGCGGTTCACCGCCGACCGGGCCATGCGCACCGCGCAACGGCTCTACGAGAACGGCTACATCACCTACATGCGTACCGACAGCACCACGCTGTCGGAGACCGCGATCGCCGCGGCCCGCTCGCAGGCCACCGAGCTCTACGGCGCGCAGTTCGTCTCGGACAAGCCGAGGCAGTACACGCGCAAGGTCAAGAACGCCCAGGAGGCGCACGAGGCCATCCGCCCCGCGGGTGAGGTCTTCCGCACCCCCGGCCAGGTCGCGCGCGAGCTGGAGACCGACGAGTTCAAGCTCTACGAGCTGATCTGGCAGCGGACCATCGCCTCGCAGATGGCCGACGCCAAGGGCACCACGATGACCGTGCGCATCACCGGAACCGCTGACAGCGGTGAGGAGTGCACGTTCTCCGCCTCCGGTCGCACGATCACCTTCCCCGGCTTCCTCAAGGCCTACGTCGAGACCGTGGACTCCGAGGCGGGCGGCGAGGCGGACGACGCCGAGACGCGCCTGCCGCGGCTGACCAAGGACGAGCCGATCTCCACCACGCGGCTGGACCCGGACGGGCACACCACCAACCCGCCGCCGCGTCTGACCGAGGCGAGCCTGGTCAAGACGATGGAGGAGATGGGCATCGGCCGCCCCTCCACCTACGCCTCGATCATCAGCACCGTCCAGGACCGCGGCTACGTGTGGAAGAAGGGCTCCGCGCTGGTGCCCTCCTGGGTGGCGTTCGCGGTGGTCGGGCTGCTGGAGCGGCACTTCGGGCGGCTGGTCGACTACGACTTCACCGCCGCGCTCGAGGACGAGCTGGACGGCATCGCCGCCGGTCGTCAGGAGCGGACCATCTGGCTGGCCGGGTTCTACTTCGGCGGTGACATCGGCCCGGACGGCTCGATCGGCCGCGCCGGTGGGCTGAAGAAGCTGGTCGGCTCGTCGGTGGAGCAGATCGACGCCCGCGAGGTGAACTCGATCCCGATGTTCTCCGACGACAAGGGCCGCACGGTGATGGTCCGCGTCGGGCGCTACGGCCCGTACCTGGAGCGCGACGGCGACAGCGGGGCCGAGGGCGACGTGCAGCGGGCCAACCTGCCCGACGACCTGCCGCCGGACGAGCTGACCTCGGAGATCGCGGAGAAGCTGTTCGCGACCCCGATGGAGGGCCGGACGCTGGGCAACGACCCGGTCAGCGGCAACGAGATCGTGGCCAAGGAGGGCCGGTTCGGGCCCTACGTCACCGAGGTCCTGCCGGAGGACGCGGGCAAGGCGAAGCCGCGCACCGGCTCGCTGCTGAAGTCCATGTCGCTGGACACGGTGACGCTGGCGGACGCGCTCAAGCTGCTCTCGCTGCCCAGGGTGGTCGGCAAGGACCCGGAGAGCGGCGACGAGATCACCGCGCAGAACGGCCGCTACGGCCCGTACCTGAAGAAGGGCACGGACTCGCGGTCGCTCGCCTCCGAGGACGAGATGTTCACCGTCACCCTCGAAGAGGCGCTGAAGATCTACGCCGAGCCGAAGAAGCGGGGCAGGCAGGCTTCGGCGGCCCCGCCGCTGAAGGAGATGGGCAACGACCCGGTCTCCGGCAAGCCGATGATCGTCAAGGAGGGCCGCTTCGGCCCGTACGTGACCGACGGCGAGTACAACGCGTCGCTGCGCAAGGGCGACGACGTCGAGACGCTGACCGACGAGCGCGCGGCCGAACTGCTCGCGGAGAAGCGGGCGAAGGGACCGGCGCCGAAGAAGAAGGCGGCGGCCAAGAAGCCCGCGGCGAAGAAGAGCACCGAGAAGAAGAGCACTGAGAAGAAGCCCGCCGCCAAGAAACCGGCCGCGAAGAAGGCCTCGGCCTCGAAGTCCTGACCCGACCCAGGCGGAGGGGCCCGTTGCGGCCCCTCTGCTCGGGTTTGCGGGCTTGAGGGCGCGGCGACGGGGGTAGGACACTCGCCAGAGGAGGTGAGGGCCTGTGAGTTCCGATGCGTTGTTCGGCCCGGACGGCACCCAGGCCCCTCCGCCGCCTCGCCACTTCCCGGACGCGTTGAGCGCGCCCGCCGAGGTCGAGTTCGCCGAGCAGCCCCGGATCCCCGTGCGGCCACCGGGCCCGCCCGACGCCGAGGCCGTCCAGCGCGCCCTCGAGGAGGCGCTGGCCGCCGAACGCGCTCCGACGCCGAGGCAGCGGCCGAGGCAGAAACGGCAGGGACATCCGCAGCACCCGCAGCACCCGCCGGTCCGTCCGCCGCTGCCACCCATGCCGCCGCCCCCGCAAGCCCAGCCCCTGCAACAGGCCGCGAGGAACTCCGGCTGCGGGCTCGGCGTGCTGATCTTCGTCGGCATTCTGCTGCTGGGCTTCATCATGAACGTCGCCGAGAACCTGTTCCCCTAGGACCTGTTCGAGGAGCCCGTGTTCGCGACAGGTGGGCCGAGCCCGCCCCTGGCCGCGCCTCGGCGAAGGCCACGTACAACACCGGTACGCGTCCTCCCCCGAGTCTTGCCAGGAACGACCCCGATCCCACCTCTCATCGAACGAGGCCCCGCGAACAGGCCCTAGGCTGAAGACCGCTCCGCCTAACGCGAACGGGTGATATCCACGTGGGTGACGCGGGAACGCCGCCGGTCTCGACCGCTCACCGGGTCCGCAGCGTGCTGGCCATCCAGCCGTTCCGCAGGCTGTGGGCCGTCAACGCGCTGAGCAGCGTGGGTGACTGGCTGTCGCTGCTGGCGCTCTCGGCCCTGGCCACCAACATGACCAGCGGTTATCAGGCGCAGAGCTTCGCGCTCGGCGGGGTCGTGGTGACCAAGCTGCTGCCCGCGCTGCTGTTCGCCCCGGTCGCGGGCGCCCTCGCGGACAAGTTCGACCGGCGCGCGCTCATGGCCATCTGCGACGTGCTGCGCTGCCTGCTGCTGGTGAGCGTGCCGCTGGTGGGTTCGCTGTGGTGGCTGTTCGTCGCGACCTTCCTGATCGAGCTGGTCACGCTCTTCTGGGCGCCCGCCAAGGACGCCGCCGTGCCGAACCTGCTGCGCAGGCCGGACCAGGTGGAGACGGCCAACCAGCTGAACATGGTGATGACCTACGGCGTCTCCGTGGTGGCCGCGTCCGGCCTGTTCACCGCGCTGACCGTGATCGGCCCGACACTGGCCCTCCAGCTCAGCCCGACCGGCACGATGGCGGTCGCGCTGCTGCTCAACGCGGTGCTCTACCTGGGCAACGCGATCACCGTCGCGATCCGCATCCCGGAGATCTCCGGCCGCGCCCACGACGCCGGGAAGCTGGCGGGGGAGAGCCTGTTCGCGCTGGTCCGGGACGGTTTGACGTTCGTGGGCCGGACGCCGCTGGTGCGCGGTCTGGTGATCGGCATCGGCGGCGCCTTCGCCGCGGGCGGCGCGGTGATCGCCTGCGCCAAGCTCTACGCGCTGAGCCTTTCCGGCGGCGACGGCAGCTACGGCCTGCTGTTCGTCTCCGTGTTCTCCGGGCTCGGCGTCGGCATGGTGTTCGCGCCGAAGCTGGCCGCGCGGATGCCGCACAACCGGCTCTTCGGCGCCGCGATCATCGCCGCCGGGTTCGCGATGGTCCCGGCCGCGCTCGCGCCGCACCTGTGGGTGGCGCTGGTGACCGTCGCCCTGGTCGGCACCTCGGCCGGGATCGCCTTCCTGACCGGGATGACGATCATCGGCGCGCAGGTGGAGGACGCAGTCCGGGGACGGACCGTGGCGTTCATGCAGTCGCTGGTCCGGCTGGTGCTGATGGGCGCGATGGCCGTGGTGCCGCTGCTGGTCGCGGTGGTCCCGCCGATCACCTTCGAGGCCCTGGGCCGGGTGGTGCGGGTCGATCCGACCAGGCCGGTGCTGTTCGCCGCGGGTCTCGTCGCCGCCGTTGCCGGGTGGATCGCCTACCGGCAGATGGACGACCGGCGCTCCGGAGGCGTCCGTGCCCTGCTGTCCGCGCTGGTCAGGACCCCGCGCACGGGCAGCGGCCTGTTGTTGTCGGTGGAGGGGGATACGGTCGCCGAGACGGCCGCGCAGGCACGCCTGCTGGTGGACTGGCTTCGCGAGGGTGGACGCGAGGTGCTGCTGGCGGGTGACCCGGCGCTGGAGGGCGAACGCCTGCGCGACCTGGCGGAACACGGTGGCCTGACCGGTCACCGGGCGCACGCGTTGCTGGCCGCCGCGGTCCGCGCGGACGTGGTGGAGCGGCAGGTGCTGCCCGCGCTCGAAGCCGGTTCGGTCGTGGTCCTGGTGTGCGAGCCGACGGTGTCGTTCGCGGCGGGAGCGCCGGAAGGGCTCGTGGACTGGGCGACCGGGCGGTTGCGCCCGGAGGTCACCGTGCTGCTCGACCGCGCCCCGGCCGGGCCTGCCGGGCGGATCGAGCACACCTGGCGGCACGTGCTGACCGAGCTCGCGGCGGCGGACCCGGAGCGGTACGTGGTCGTCGACGCGGACGGAGATGGGGAGGAGGTGGCACTACGGGTGCGGGAGGCGGTGCTTCCCGCGCTGTCGGCGCGGCGCGTTACGGTGCCACCGACCGATGGCTCCCTGGCGAGTTCCGAAGCGGGGTAATACGTGAGCACCGGAGTGTGGGCCGAGGTGGTCGGCCAGCCGGAGGCGGTGGCCGTGCTCGGTGCGGCGGCGCGCGCGGCCGACGAGCTGGTGTCCGGACGGCCCGTCACCCCCGGTGCGATGACCCACGCTTGGCTGTTCACCGGCCCGCCCGGTTCGGGGCGGACCACGGCGGCCAGGGCGTTCGCGGCGGCGCTCCAGTGCTCGTCGGCGGGGTGGGGCGATGTCCCGGGCTGCGGCGAGTGCCAGGCGTGCCGCACGGTGCTCGCCGGTACCCACCCGGACGTGCGCGTGGTGGCGCCGGAAGGGCTGTCCATCGCGGTGGCGGAGATGCGCGCGCTGGTGCAGATCTCCGCGCGCAGGCCGACCGCGGGCCGCTGGCAGGTGGTGATCATCTCCGATGCGGACCGGCTCACCGAAGGCGCGTCGAACGCGCTGCTCAAGGTGATCGAGGAGCCGCCGGAGCGCACGGTGTTCCTGTTGTGCGCGCCGTCGGACCACCCCGAGGACATCTCGGTGACGATCCGTTCGCGGTGCCGGGCGTTGAGCCTGCGCACGCCGCCAGCCTGGGCGATCGCGCAGGTCCTCCAGGAGCACCACGGCGTGCCGGAGGACATGGCCTCGTGGGCGGCTTCGGTCAGCGCCGGTCACATCGGCCGCGCGCAGCGGCTCGCGACGGACCCCGAGGCGCGGTCGCGGCGGGAGTCGGTGCTGAGCATCCCGTTGGGCCTGCGCAGGCTCGGCGACGTCTTCACCAAGGCGGACGACCTGGTGAAGTCCGCGGAGGCCGAGGCGAGCGCGGTCAGCGAGACGCGGGACGAGGCGGAGAAGGAAGCGCTGAAGACCGCGATGGGCTTCGGTGGCACCGGGCGCGGTGTCGCCGCGGCGGAGCGCGGGGCCAAGGCGGCGCTGCGGGACCTGGAGAAGCGGCAGAAGTCGCGGGCGACGCGGACCCAGCGGGACGCGCTGGACCTGGCGTTGATCGACCTCATCGGGTTCTACCGCGACGTGCTGACCGCCTCGATGCGCGCCGAGGTCACGCTGAACCACCCCGACCGGGCCGCCGATGTGCGGACGGCCGCGGCGGAGTGGAGCGCCGACTCGGCGCTCCGGCGGCTCGAGGCGGTCCTGCAGTGCCGGGAAGCGTTGGGGCAGAACGTCAAACCCCGCATCGCGATCGAGGCGATGCTCACCTCGCTGCACCGGGGTTGATCTAGCGGCCGAGCCAGCCGCCGTCCACGACCAGGGTGTGCCCGTTGACGTAGTCCGAGGCCGAGGACGCCAGGAACACCGCGGCGCCGACGACGTCGCCCGGCTCGCCCCAGCGGCCCGCCGGGATGCGGGAGCGGATCGCGGGCTCGCGCACCGGGTCCACCAGCAGCGGAGCGGTGTTGTTCGTCCGGATGTAGCCGGGAGCGATGGCGTTGACCTGGACGCCGCGCTCGGCCCACTCGTTGGACAGCGCCTTGGTCAGGCCGGCCAGCGCGTGCTTGCTCGCGGTGTAGCCGGAGACCAGGATGCCGCCCTGGAAGCTCAGCAGCGACGCGATGTTGATGATCTTCCCGCGACCCCGCGCCAGCATCGGCCTGCCGACCGCCTGGGCCAGCGCGAACGCCGAGTCCAGGTTCACCGACAGCACCCGCCGCCACTGGTCGAGGCCCAGTTCGGCCGCGGGCTCGCGGTGGATCATCCCGGCGTTGTTCACCAGCACGTCGATCTGCCGCTTGGCGAGCAGCGAGGTGATGGCCGGGCGGACCGCGTCGGGGTCGCTCAGGTCCAGCACCAGCCGGGTCGTGTCCGCCCCGGTGGCCCTGACCTCGGTCTCCACCTCGTCCAGGTCGTCGGTCCGGCCGAGCAGGACCACGTCCGCCCCCGCGGCGCCGAGCCCGATGGCCACGGCCCTGCCGATGCCGGTGCGGGCCCCGGTCACCAGCGCGGTGCGGCCGCGGAGCGAGAACAGCTCAGCAACGTCCACTGTGGACTCCCACCGGCGCCGCGACCTGGTCCACTGTGGAGCAGGGAGCGGGGGATTTCACCAGTGTGAAAGGAAAGCTGATCCGGCCGTGCCGTACCGCCATGCGCTGCCTCCGGTCAAGCCTGGGTTCCGCCCGGTGGCCTATTCCGCACACCCGGCGGTCGGTGCCACGATGTCCTCCGCAGCACATGGAACTACGTTCCGCCCGGCGGAACAAGGCTTGCGAAGCCGTCTCGCGACTCCCCCATTTCCGCCCCAAAGCCGCCGCCGCGACGAAAGGGCAGTGATGACAGCGCTTTCCAGGAGGCTGGTCCTCGGCGGAGCGGCCGCGGCGGCGGCCATCGGCGGCCTACCGCTGGCCGGTGGGACCGCCCAGGCCGGGCCGAGGGCCCTGCGTGACGGGCTCGACTACGCCGTGCGCAAGCTGCGCGCGGTGGCGCCCGGGATCAGCCGGTTCCCTGAGGAGACGAAGTTCGAGAAGTGGATCTACACCGACAGCGGCGGCTGGGTGGGCGGTTTCTGGCCCGGCCTGCTCTGGCTGGCGCACCTGGAGAGCAAGGACCCGCTGTTCCGGCGGCTCGCGGAGGAGTCGGCCCGGCGCCTGGCCCCGCGCCGCACCGACCTGGGCACGCACGACCTGGGTTTCCTGTTCTACCCGTCGTGGGTGACCGCCTACCGGCTCACCGGTGAGCGCGAGTGGCGCGACGGCGCGATCCAGGCGTCGGACTCGCTGATCCGGCGGTACAACACCAAGGGCCGGTTCATCCGCGCGTGGGGGCACATCAACGACCCCGGCAACGCGGGCCGCGTCATCATCGACACGATGATGAACCTGGACCTGTTGTTCTTCGCCAGCAAGGAAACCGGGGACGCCAAGTACTCCGCCATCGCCGTCGAGCACGCCAGGACGACCGCGAAGCACTTCCTCCGCCCGGACGGTTCGACCCCGCACGTCTACGACTTCGACCCGGCCACCGGAGCCCCGATCGGCCCGAACACCGTGCAGGGCTACAGCCCGACCTCCTGCTGGTCGCGCGGTCAGGCTTGGGGGATGTACGGGTTCACCACGGTCTACCGGCGGACGGGGCAGCGCGAGTTCCTCGACGTGGCGACGAAGCTGGCCGACCACGTGCTGCCGTACCTGCGCACCGACCCGGTGCCGATCTGGGACTACCGCTCGCCGTACTCACCCCACGACATCCGGGACTCGTCGGCGGGCGCGATCACCGCGTGCGCCCTGCTGGACCTCGCCAAGATCACCGGCAACAACCGCTACCGCGACACGGCGGTGTCGGTGCTCAACGCGATCACGGATACGTGCCTCACCACGAAATCGACACGAGCCGAAGCGATCGTCGCGCGCGGAACCCGCCACCGCGGAGCCGAAGGCGGCATCGAGGTTTCGTTGCCCTACGGCGACTACTACTACGTGGAGGCGTTGCTGAGGCTGTTCCGTCCCACTGAACTCGCCGCGGCGATCGGTCTCTAAGTCCGGTTCGGCAGGGCCGCCACGATGATCACGCCGATCAGCAGCAAGAACGTTCCTGTCCAGAACAGGGGCACTGTCTGGTAGGCCGCGTTGGTGTACGCCAGCGCGGGGCCGGGCGGTGAGCCTTGGGGCTCTGGCGAGCTGTTGGTCGGCGTGATCGCCTTGCACACCACTCCACCTGGCGGCGCGGACGCGCGGGCGACCTGTTCGCCGAAGGAGACCTGAGCGAGCGCGGCCGGGAGCCCCGGCAACGGCAGCGCGTCGGTCGGCAGCAGTTGCAGGTCCATCAGCCTCGCGACCGCTCCGACCGAGCTGCCGTCGCGCTTCTCCTTGAGCTGGCCCACCTGCAACCGCAGCACACCGATGTCGAGCTTGCGCAGATCACCCAAGCCCGGCAAGGGAATCCCCACCGGAACATCCAGCTTGGGGTTGGCCGCGTCAAGGGTGCCGAGCGTCTTGCCGCTCTGCGACACCCGCAGCACGGGCGCGGTGTAGCTGACCTTGGACGTCTTGGCGTCGCCGGTGGACAACGCCGTCAGCGTCGGTTTGCTGACCACGTCGACCCGGATCTCCTGCGGTGTCCCCGCGAGCACCTGGATGCTCGCGAGCTGCACCGTCGAGACCGAGCTGACCGCTTTTCCGGTTTGGCCGGGAACGTCCACCAGTCGCACGGTGGAGTGCGCGCTCATCGTTTCCGGCAGCCGCACCAGCGAGCCGTTGGCCGAGAGCAGCCCGCCGAGCTGGCTCAGCGGAGCGCCCAGCCGCTTGGCCGCGTCGATCAAGTCGGCCTTGCCCGCCGCAATCGAGCTGAGGTCCAAAACCCTTGGCAGCGAAGGGATCGTGTTGATCGCGGACAGGCTCGCCACCGAGGTCTTCGCGTCGGCGATCGGCTCGACGCAGGGGCCGAGCCGCTCGTCCCACCGCGCGTGCACCGAACCTTCAACCAGGCCGACGTTGAGCACCGGGTTCGCGGGCGGCGTCAGCCCGCCGACCGTCGGCTTCGCGTTGTCCGGACTCGCCGTCTGCGCCAGCGCTCCGGGCGTCCTGGGCGCCCGCCCGCCGAGCGCGAACCCGAACGGCGAGGACTCCGCGATGGCCCGGTCGTGCGCGTAGACCGCGTGCGAGTTGCCCTGCGCGATGGCCAGGCCCACCCCGAACTCGCCCGCCGCCTGCTTGGGCAGCTTCTTCTCCTGCTCGTCGGTCAGCCCGGGCGCGCTCGTCTGCACCGAGCCCGGCAGCACCCTGATCAGGCCGAGCCCCGCGCCCGCGTCACCGATGATCGGTCCCGGCTGCGGCGTCGGGTTGGGATTGGTGAACGGCGGCTGGTTGGGGTCGACCGGGGTGGGTACCGGCGTCGTCGGGACGGCGAGCGCTGGTGCGGCGCTGAGCGCGGTGAGCAGCAGAGCGATGGCGACGGGTAATCGGCGGGCAGGCATCGGCGGGCGTCCTCCTCGCGGACATGGTGTGACGCAGGGCACCACGCTCTGCTCAACGACCGAGGTATCGGAAGGGTGACGCGTCATGCCGCCGTTCCTGATCGCCGCAGCTAGATCGGCATGTGGGATACCTGTTCGGAGGTCGCCCGCTCGCCCGCTACACTGATCTCGCCTCGCCGCCTTAGCTCAGTCGGCCAGAGCGACGCACTCGTAATGCGTAGGTCAAGGGTTCGATTCCCTTAGGCGGCTCAGCGAGGACCAGGGCGCTTCCCCAGTGGAAGCGCCCTGGTTCGTTTTCTGGCGAGTTCACCAACGGGCATCGTCGAGGGCGGACCTGTTCCGGAAAGCGTCGTTCGCCCCGGTGACGGTCGACCATGGGCCCATGTCCTTCCACCGCGTGCGCAGGAGCACCGCCCCCAGCAAGGCGGTGATTCCGGCCGACCGTGCGGGACCTGCTCCGATGGTGGTGCAAGACGTGCTCGCCACCCCGGGCAGTCCGTTGCCCGCTGACCTGTGCGCCGAGTTCGGACCCCGCTTCGGATTCGACTTCAGCCAGGTTCGCGTGCACACCGACGACCTCGCCGCCCGCTCCAGCGAATCGGTGTCCGCGGAAGCGTTCACAGTCGGGCGGCACATCGTCTTCGGCGCCTCGCGGTTCAGTCCGGCGACAACGCGAGGACGTGAACTGCTCAGCCACGAACTCGCTCATGTCGTGCAGCACCGGGGAGCCTCGGGCACAGGCACGCCCATGGTCGGGGCACCTGATTGCGCTGCGGAACGCCAAGCCGACTCGGGCGGAGCGCTTTCTGTCGCGGCCCCGATGGTGCGGCGCAAGCCCGCTCGGCAGGACACTGCCGCCGCGCCGGAGATCACGGTCGAGCAGAGCCCGGAGCAGTTGGTGATCCGGGTGGCCGGGGAGCCCGCCGCGCGGGTGATCTTCACCGGCAAGAATCCCGCCCACGACGTGAATGTCCTCGCAGGCGATGACAAGCACATCCGGATCGAACTCCGGCACGACGGCGGAGCGCGACTGGAGCCCGATCTCCGGTTTCTCCGCGAACGTTCCTGGTACCACCTCGATCTCCGGGAGTTCAACGAGAGCGACCGCGTCTCGGCATCGGCGCGAGAAACCGATGAGGAACCGCGGTTGTCTCCGGCCGACAACGCCCGCTCGGTTCCTGTCACGGTGGTCGATCCGCCTCCCGGTTGGCGTCCTGGATCTTCCAGTCGCTCCCAAGGAGAAAAGGAGGGCAATGAGGAAACCGGTGATGCCACGCTCAGCGAGTTCGAGTACCTGCTGCGTGAGCAGCCGGGTCTGATCAACGGCGTGGTGCTCGACCCGGAGTCTCGCGAACCGATCGGCTACCGGCAACACGCCACCACCGGCGTCTCCCGCTTTCTCGATCGCGCCGGGAACGCCGTCGACATGGCCGAGAAGGGACTGGAGGCGCCGGTCGCCGACCCGATCGACCTGCTGCCGACACCGGGTGGCGCGGTCAAAGCAGGCGCCGGTGTCGTCGGAAAGATCGGCGCCAAGGCGGTCACCAAGAAGCCCGCTGCCGCCGGGATAATCCTGAGTTACCGGGCGTTGCTGAAAATGCGGTGGATGCACCGCGCGCTGCTGAAGAAGGCAAGCCGCAAGGTGCTCCAGGAGAGCGCGGGTCTGGTTCGGCGGATCACCCCCGAAGCACTCGACCACTCCTTCAGCAAGCACGCGGCCGACTGGTTCGGGCGGCAAGTCTCCAAGACGACGCATATGACCCAGTGGCGGGCTCTGATCGAACAAGGCATGCGTAGCACCGTGCTTGTTCCCTGGGTGCTCAAAGGACCCAAGGAAGCATTGGTGCATCTCGCTCGCGTTGAAGGCAGATACTTCGCGGTCTGCTTCAGTCCCGTCTCGGGAGAACTGATCACGGCGTTCCTCGTCGAAGGACGGACCCTGCCCCAGATGCTCAAGCTCGCTACTCGCGTGCGCTGACAGGCGTTTCAGGCGAGGCGCGTGCGAGGATCTTGTTGTGACTGAGCCGAAGTCGCTTGCCGAGGTTCGTGAGCGCATCGACGCACTGGACGCCGAACTGATCCGTCTGTTGGCCGATCGTCAGGTCCTCGTGCGGGCGGCTGCGGCGTTCAAGGTCGACGAGCAAGCGGTGCGCGCGCCTGCCCGGGTGGAGCAGGTGGTCGCGTTGGCACGTGAGCGCGCGGAAAGAGAAGGGCTGGAGCCCGCCGTTGCCGAAGCGGTGTGGCGGGCGATGATCGCGGCCTTCATCGACCTAGAAATGGATCAATCAGGAGTTCGTCGAGCGCGCGGGTGATGGGCCAGGCGCCTTCCGAGCTGTTGGAGATCACGGTGTACGTGAGGCCCGAGCCGGGGGAGTGGACGCTGCGGAACGAAACACCGGCGTCATAGCCCTCCAACCTGACGAAGTCCCCCGACGAGTACATCCAGAAACCGAGGCCGCACCTCAGGGACGATGCGGAACTGTGCGGGCGCACCATCTGCGAAACCCATGGCTCAGGCACGATCCGACCCTCGAACAGAGCGGGCCAGAACGCGCGGAAGTCGGCGATGGTCGAGTAGATCCCGCCGTCTCCGGTGCCCCGCACGGGCAGGTGGTGGACGTTCGTGCGCAGCCCGTCGGTGTGGAGATAGCCCAAAGCGGTGCGCCCAGGGAGTTCGTCGGACCGCAAAAACTCGGTGTCGCACATGTTCGCTGGTTTGCAGATGCGTGATCGCACCAGGTCGTGGAAGGGGACACCGCTCGTGCGCTCCGCGATGAGCGCGAGTACGACGTAACCGCCGTTGCAGTAGGCGAGCTGCGTGCCGGGCGGGAACTTCGTGGGGAAGCCGTCGAGCACCGCGAGGTAGTCCTCGGTGGTCGCGAGCGCGTGCATGGGCACCGGCAACACGTAATCGGTGATCTCTCCGCCCGCGTCCTCGTCGAAGTAGTCACCGATGCCGGAGCGGTGCGCCAGGAGGTGCTCGACCGTCACCGCGGAGTCGATGAGCGGGAGGTCGTCCCCGAGCACTGAACGCGCCGTAGTGGTGAGGTCGAGAACGCCGTCAGCGATGAGGCCGACGACGGCCAAGGCCGTGAAACCCTTGGTGCCACTGGCAATCGCGAAGCGCGTGTCGAGCTCGTTGGGAATGCCGAAGCCGCGGTGCGCGAGGCCGTACGCCTTGGCGAACTCGACCGAATCACCGCGGCTCACGGAGACGACGCCGGAGAAGTCCTTCTCCGCGGCCAAAGCGTCGATCACGTCAAAGGACATCAGACCGGTTCCAAACGCTCGTGGGGCTGGGCGGGGAGTTCCACCCGGATCTCGTCGCCGGGCCGAACTTCGCCGCCCGTCACCACAACGCTCATGATTCCTGCTTTGCGCACGACATCGCCGTTCTCGTCTCGGTCCAGCACCGCGGGCAGGACGCCCTTCTGGAACCGGTCGATCTGGACGCAAGGGTTGCGGAGTCCGGTCACCCGCACCACCGCGTTTGCCCCAAGGTGCAGAAGCGTGCCGGTGGGCAGGTCGAGCAGATCAATACCGCTGGTCGTGATGTTCTCGCCAAGATCCCCGGGGCCGACCGTGTACCCGGCGTCGGCCAACTCGGCGTGCAGTTCGCTGTGCATGAGGTGGACCTGCCGGAGGTTCGGCTGGTTGGGGTCGCGGGCAACGCGCGAGCGGTGCTTGACCGTCTCGCCCATGTGCACGTCGCCGTCGACTCCGAGCCCCGCGACGAGCGTGATCGACTCGCGGTTCGGCTTGCTGAACGAGTACGTGGCGTTGCGGCTGACAGCGGCGACGTGCATCAAGTTCCTCCGGCGAGTGTCGGTGGGCGGGACTAACTTCCCCAGCATGGGTGAACGGCTCTCGTTGGTCGAACAAAATCGCGCACTGCTGGCCCGCCAAGGGCTGCTGGAGCGGCGGCGCGCGCCGTTGACCGAGGTCGTCGAGGCCATCGGAGCGCTTCAGGCGCAGCAGTGGGGCGCGTTGCCGGTCGCGCTGTGGTCGCGGGTGCACGACTTCGAGTCCGAGGACCTGTACGGCGCGTTCGAGCGACAGGAGCTGGTTGCCGGGCAGTTCCTGCGCGGCACGCTGCATGCCGTGACCGCGCGCGAGCAACCGGCGTACTCGATGGTCGTGCAAGACGGCGGCCTCAACACGTGGCAGCGCACCAAGGCCGAATCCTCGCCGAGGGCAGACGAACTCCGAAAAGCGCTGCGCGGGTTCACTGATGGCGTCACGCGCACGGTTGAAGAGACCTGTGTGTTCATTGAGGACTGGCTGAGCGCCAACCCCGGCGTCATCGCCGACGAAGAGGCGCAGTTCCAACGTGATCACAAGTGGAGGCCGTTCCGAGCGACGAGCGACTTCATGCGCTGGCCCGCGAAGGGGGAGTGGGGTGGCCGGACGCCGGAAGCCTTTCGCAAAGCGCCGTGCCCGCCTGGGGAGGGGCCTGGGAGCACCGAAGCACTTGAGACAGTTGTGCGTTGTCACATAAGGGCTTTCGGCCCGATCACCGCGGAGGACACGGCCTACTGGATGGGCTGGAAGGTGCCACCGGTGCGGAAAGTCCTTGAAGCGCAAGGAGATCTTCTGCGGTTCACCGACGAAGCCGGACGAACGCTCTACGATCTCCCCGAGTCGCCGAGGCCGGACGCGGAAACCGTTGCACCGGCGCGGTTTCTGGCGCCCTTCGACAGTGTTCTGCTTGCGTACGAAGCAAAACGACGGCAACGCGTCCTGCCTGACGAGTACAAGGCGGCCGTCTACATGAAGGCGAACCTGCGGGTGCTGCCGACGTTCCTGGTGGACGGCCTCGTCGCCGGGCTCTGGGGGAGCGAGGTCAAACGGGGCGAGGCCGCGCTGACGCTCCAGGCGTTCGGCAAGATCACCAAGGCCGCGAAGCGGGAGCTGGACGCGGAGGGGGAGCGGCTGGTGCGCGTGCTGCATCCTCGCGCCAAGAGCTGGCACGTCCTCGTTACATGACCGGTAAAGCATCCAAATGGCTGATAGCCGCCAAAAGTGTGACGGCGAACACTCCCCGGCATGCGTTCAGACCTCGCGGAGCCACTCTCCGTCATGTCGCGCCGGAGACGGTCGCGGCACGGACCCCTCGCCCATCCCCTGGAGACCATGCTGACGCGCGATGAGCGCATCCGCGCCGTGACCGCGGGCCTGTCGCCGGGCATCGGCGACGTGCTGCTCGCGGCCACGACGAAGCGGCTGGTCGCGGTGGCCCGCGGTGGCTGGGCGATCTCCGTGTTCTACCCGCAGATCGCCAGCGTCGTGACCGGCGGCTGGCTCGGCCTCACCGTCACGATCAACACCGCGGGCACCGTCCTGTGCTTCCGCGCGCCCGGTCACTCCGGGCGCGAGTTCGCCGACGCCGTCCGGATCGGGACGCCGATCGTGTCAGGCGGCCTTGCGGCGGTCTAGCTCCTCCTGTGCCGCCCGCACCACGGCCGCGAGCTGTTCGTCGGTGAGGTCCGCCCGCCGCTGCTGCACGGTGTCGGCCGCCGCGTTCGCCAATCGTTTGTTGATGTCCGGATCCTTGATCTCCGATGGCTGGTTGGGCTGTCCGGCCGCCTTCCACGCCGCGAGGTTCGCGTAGGTCAGCCAGACCCAGGCCGCGTGCTTGACGTTCGGGTCGTCCGGGTTGTCCAGCACCTGGTTCCACATCGCGGCGGGCAGCTGGGGCAGGGCGTCCGCCGCCCGCCAGGCCGCGACGTTGGCGTAGGTCATCCACACCCAGGCCGCCTGCTTGTTCTCCGGTTGGTCCGGCTGCGCCAGGATGTGGCTCCACACCGCCGTGGCGATCTCCTCTGGGCTTGGCATGCCACCCTCCATCCATTCCCCGACGGAGCCCCGGAAGCCACCCATGTCGCCGGGCCAGCCGGCTGGGTCGATCTTGCGGCCGGGGGCCCATTCCTTGTGTGCCAGCGCGCGTTCCGGTCCCAGCCCGACGTGGCTGAGCAGTGCGGCGACGCCGCGCGGGTACGACTCGTGCTGCGCCGAGGTCCAGTCACCCCGCCCGGTGGACTCCGCCTCGACGCCGATCAGATGGTTGTTTCCGTTGTCCCTTCCGCACCACGACACGTAGCCGGCTCCCGCGTGGTAGGCCAGGCCCGCCGCGACGACGAACCAGGTGCCGTCCCGTCCGAGGCCGAGGTTGCACAGGGGGCCCGCCAGGCCGGGACGGCCGTTCACGAGGACGTTCTGCGAAGGGAAGTTTCCGCTGGCCGGGCCCGCGGTGTGGTGCAGGAGCACACCCCGGGTCCCGGAGAAGTTGCCGTGCCCCCGGTTCTGCCAGCCGCCGATCTCCACCACGTTCAGGCCGGCTTCGCGCAGGACGCCGGGCATCCAGGTCAGCGAGTAGGCCACGGGTATCACCTCCAGAAACCTGGCCGGTGCGGTCCGCTCGTGATCCAGTCTGGTGGTGGAGAAGAAACGGGGTATACCTCCGGTTGGCTGACGTTCTCCCGAAGTTGCCTGGAGTTCCCGCTCAGTCCTTCGCGTGCGGTTTCAGGGTCCAGACGATGTCCAGGCGCCCGGTCTCCAGCCCTTCGGCGTTGCTGATCGTCACGTGTACGGGCACGTCAGGACGGATGCCGGCCTCCAGTTCCGCGACGGCGTCCGCGGCGGGCCTGCCGAGCACGGCGGTGGCGGTGAGCCGTCCCAGCGCGAGCTTCGCGTAGGTGATCTCGCCCTTGGTCGGCAGCGGCGTCGCGATGGCCAGCTGCTCGATGAAGGCGGCCGCGACCAGGGCACCCGACGCGGTCTCGGCGGCGCCGAACATCATGGCCGCGTGCGGCCCGCCGACGTGGTTGCGGTTGTCCTCCAGGTCCGGCAGCTCGACGACCACCTTCTCCGGCCCCGCCTCGACGAACTGGATGCCCGCGCTGCGCACCCACGGAACGATCTGTCGCATCATCTCGCCAACCTGGCTGGTGTCCACGCTCATGCCACGGAGATTACTCGTGAGTAACAAGCGTTGACCAGGGCCTGTTCGGGAATGCCCGGCCTGCGGTCCGTGGTTGACGGCGAAGTGCTGATTGGAGAGCTGTCCGAGCGCACGGGGGTCAGCCCGCGCTCGCTGCGGTACTACGAGCGCCAGGGGCTGCTGGTCTCCGTGCGCAAGGGGAACGGCTACCGCGAGTACGACGGCGAAGCCGAGCGCACGGTGTGCGTGATCCGCTCGCTGCTCGCCGCCGGGCTGAACACCGAGACGATCGCCCGGATGCTGCCGTGCATGCGGATCGACGGGCCGCGCGTCGTGCCGTGCGCCGGACTCGTCGAGGACCTGTCCGCGCAGCGCCTGCGCATCGACCGGGAGATCGCCGCGCTGAACCACTCGCGCGGCCTGCTGAGCGAGGTCATCGCGGCTGCGCGGAGTGACGAGCGAGTCACTTCGCGTGGGTGAGAGTTCTCCCACAGCATATTTCAGTTGCTAAGAGAACCTGGTGCATCGCATGCTTGTACCCAGCAACTAGTTGGCTGATGCAATCAAGCGAGGGCAAGCGTGACTACTTCCGCGACCGACACGGCGGCGCCGACCGCGACCGACCTGGCGATCGCCGACGCGCTCGGCACGGCACTGGTCCGGCTCAACCGGGTCCAGGCCTGCATCGCGGGCCACGCCTCCAGGAACGGCGGGATGGACAAGTCCTCGTTCATCCTGCTGGCCACCCTCGTCGGACAGGGGCCGACCCGGTCGAGCGCGCTCGCCGAGGCCGTGCACTCCGACCCGTCCACCATCAGCCGCCAGGTCGCGCAACTCGTCAAGGACGGCCTCGTGGAACGCCGGGCCGACCCGGTCGACGGGCGGGCGACGCTGCTCGCCGCGACCGACGCCGGGCTCGAACTGCTGCGGGTGCACCGCAGCCGCCGGAACGAGGCCATCGCGGGGATGGTCGCGGACTGGGCGGCCCGGGACCGTCAGCTGTTCGCGGAGCTGCTGGGGCGCTTCGCAACCGACTACGAGGAATACCTGCCCATCGCAATCGCCGAGCTCAACCGCCAGGGGAGCTCGGAAGAGGGGAACCACTGATGTCCGAATCCGCAACGCGCGCCGCGGCGTCGCCCGCGGAGGACTCCGACGGAGGACTCAGCCACCGGCAGGTCCTCGTCGTGCTCTCCGGGCTGCTGCTCGGCATGCTGCTCGCAGCGCTGGACCAGACGATCGTCTCGGCCGCGATGCGCACCATCGCCGACCAGCTGCACGGTCAGACCATCCAGGCGTGGGCGACCACCGCGTACCTGATCACCGCCACCATCTCCACGCCCATCTACGGCAAGCTCTCCG
This sequence comes from Allokutzneria sp. A3M-2-11 16, assembly GCF_024213555.1. Classification (GTDB taxonomy): domain Bacteria; phylum Actinomycetota; class Actinomycetes; order Mycobacteriales; family Pseudonocardiaceae; genus Allokutzneria. The sequence goes on from NZ_JANAVO010000001.1 coordinate 2,329,825, forward strand.
ACATCTACGGCCGCCGCCCGATGTACCTGGCGGCGATCTCGATCTTCCTGATCGGCTCGGCACTGTGCGGTATCGCGTCCAACATGTACGAGCTGGCGGGGGCCCGCGCCGTGCAGGGACTCGGCGCAGGTGGCCTGATGTCGCTGGCCTTCGCGATCCTGGCGGACATCGTGCCGCCGCGGGAGCGCAGCCGGTACCAGGGCTACTTCATGGCCGTCTTCGGCACGTCCAGCGTGCTCGGCCCGGTCGCGGGCGGGTTCTTCGCCGGGCTGAACGACTTCCTCGGCATCGAAGGCTGGCGCTGGGTCTTCCTGATCAACATCCCGGTCGGCATCGTCGCGCTCGTCGTGGTCAGCCGGGTGCTCAACATCCCGCACACCCGCGTCGACCACCGGGTCGACTACCTTGGCGCCGCGACCCTGTCGCTCGGCCTGGTCCCGTTGCTCGTCGTCGCGGAGCAGGGCCGCGTGTGGGGCTGGACCTCAGCCGCGTCGCTGAGCCTGATCGCGCTCTCCGTCATCGGCATCGTGGCGTTCATCCTCGCCGAGCGGCGTGCGGGCGACGAGGCGCTGCTGCCGCTGCGGTTGTTCCGCAGCTCGGTGTTCAGCGTCGGCAACGCGCTCAACTTCATCGTCGGCATCGGCATGTTCGGCGGCCTGCTCTCGCTGCCGCTGTACATGCAGATCGTCAAGGGCGCCTCGCCCACCGAGGCCGGTCTGCTGATGCTGCCGTTGACCTTCGGGATCATGGTGGCCTCCGCCGTCAGCGGCGTCATGACGTCGCGGACCGGGCGCTACAAGGCGTTCCCGATCATCGGCATCGCGTCGATGATCGTGGCGATGCTGATCTGGAGCGGTATCGGCGTCGACACCCCGCTGTGGCTGACCTCCGCGGTGATGGTGCTGATGGGCGCGGGCCTCGGCCTGTGCATGCAGACCCTGGTCCTCGCGGTGCAGAACGACGTCCCGCCCTCGGACATGGGCGTGGCCACCGCGTCGGCGACGTTCTTCCGGCAGATGGGCGGCACCATCGGCGCGGCGGCCTTCCTGTCGGTGCTCTTCGGGGTGGTCGGTGACCGGATCGCCGCCTCCTTCCGGGTGGCGGCGGGCTCGGCGGACTTCCGCGCCGCGCTCACCGACCCGGCGGTGCTGGCCGATCCGGCCAACCGGCCGGTGCTGCAGATGATGCAGGGCGGCGGGGCCGGTCCCGTGCCGTCCCTGGACGACACGACGTTCCTCAACCACCTCGACCCGAGGCTGGCCCGTCCGTTCCTCGACGGGTTCTCCAGCGCCATGGACACGGTGTTCTTCACCGGCGCCATGGTGATGGTCGGTGCCTTCATCCTGATCTGGTTCCTCAAGGAGAAGCCGCTGTCCACCCAGTCCGGCATGCAGGCGAGGGCCGCCGAGGCCCGCGCCGCCGCAGCGCACTGACAGGCAGTTCCCACCACAACGCGAAGGGCGCCCCCGGATCTCCGGGAGCGCCCTTCGTGCTGGTTCCTCAGTGCTCGTCGCCGTGCTCGGCCAGGCGGGCGAGTTCGCGGTCGTAGGACCGCTTGATCTCGGCCTCGGCCTCGGTGCGGCCGACCCAGGTCGCGCCCTCGACGCTCTTGCCCGGCTCCAGGTCCTTGTAGACCTCGAAGAAGTGCTGGATCTCCAGGCGGTAGAACTCGCTCAGGTGGTGGATGTCGCGCAGGTGCTCGGTCCGCGGGTCGTCCGCCGGGACGCAGAGGACCTTGTCGTCGCCACCCTTCTCGTCGGTCATCCGGAACATGCCGATCGCGCGGGCGCGGATCAGGCAGCCCGGGAAGGTCGGCTCCTGGACGAGCACGAGCGCGTCGAGCGGGTCCCCGTCCTCACCGAGCGTGTTGTCCACGAAGCCGTAGTCAGCCGGGTACTGCGTGGCCGTGAACAGGGTGCGGTCCAGACGGATGCGACCGGTCTTGTGGTCCACCTCGTACTTGTTCCGGTTGCCCTTGGGGATCTCGATCGTGACGTCGAACTCCACGCTCTTCCTCGCTCGTTGATGTGTGCTCGACCGAGGGCGGTGCCGCACGGCCATGTCAAGACGCGTCTAGTGTGAACCAAGAGTCGCACCGAACCCGCATCCGAGTGGGACGTCCACTGTGTGACTTTTCTTTTTGGGTGACATTGCTCGTGTTCACTCACGACGCCGCACGGGGAGGGCCCGGTGTCCGACGCTGGACAGCCGAAGGGCGGGGACGCGCCGGAGGAACCGACGCGGAAGCTGCAGCAGCCGCCGAGCCCGGGCCTCGACCAGGCAACGGTTCGCATGCAACGACCTCAGCCGATGCGGGTCGGCCCGGTCCCGCCGGGCAATCCCCAGCCCCAGGTGTTCCCGGTCGGCCCCACGGTGCCCGCGCGCAAGCCCGAGGAGGCGGCCCCGGCGGCCGTCGCGGCCGAGCCGCCCGTGACCGAAGACACAGCCGAGGACGCGCCACCGGCGAAGAAGAAGGGGCGCCGGGTCGCGCTCGTGCTGACCGCTCTCGTCGTGGTGGCGGGATTGGCCGTCGGCGGTGTGTTCTACGGGCCGCAGGTGCTCCGCGCGGTCGGCCTCGGGGGCGTCGTCGAGGACCCCACCACCGCGCCCGCTCCGCCCGCGCAGGTCCGTGCCGCGCTCAGGCCGCTGGGTTCGCAGGGGCCCGGTCCCACCAAGCAGGGTGTCTCCGCCGCGCTGTCCGGTCCGGCCGCGGCGGCGGTGCTGGGCACGCTCGGCGGAACCGTCGTCGACCCGGCGAGCGGTGACGTGCTGTGGGACAAGGCCGCCGGGACCGGCATGATCCCGGCGTCCACGGCCAAGATCATCACCTCCGCGGCCGCGCTCCTGGCGCTGGACCCGCAGGCAACGCTGACCACGAAGGTCGTCGAGGGGCCGGAGCCCGGCACGGTCGTGCTGGTCGGCGGCGGCGATCCCACGATCTCCGGGGGAGCCAAGGGGTTCTACCCGGGCGCGGCGAAGCTGGACGACCTCGTCGCGAAGGTCAAGGCGGCCACGGGCGGCCAGCAGGTGCGCAAGGTCCTCGTGGACACCAGCGCCTACACCGGCGACACCAAGGGGCCCGGCTGGATGGGGCTGGACATGGACGGCCAGGGCGACGACTACGCGGCGCCGATGGAGCCGGTGATGCTCGACGGCGGTCGGCTGGTCGTCACCAACGGCGACTCCGCGCGGACCACCACCCCGGCCAGGTCCGCCGCGGGCAAGCTCGCCGAGCGCCTCGGCGTCGCCGGTGGCGCGAGCGCGGGCACGGCGCCGCCGAACGCGCGGGTGCTGGCCGAAGTGCAGTCGCCGCCGATCCGCCAGCTGGTCGAGACACTGCTGTTGACCTCGGACAACGTGCTCGCCGAGGCCATGGCCCGGCAGGTCGCCAAGGCCACCGGCGCCGAGGTGTCCTTCGCGGGCGGGGCCAAGGCGGTGCACGACGTGCTCAGCCGCAACGGTTTCGACCTGACCGGGATCACCCTGGTCGACGGCAGCGGCCTGTCCACGCAGAACAAGATCTCGCCGAAGCTCCTCGGCTCCGTGCTCGCCGCCGCGGCCGCCCCGTCCTCCGGGCAGAACGCCGAGCGGACCGCGAAGCTGCGCGCGCTGCTGACCGGGCTGCCCGTCGCGGGCGGCAGCGGCACGCTCTCCGAGCGCTACGGCTCGGGCACGGCGACCTCCGGCAAGGGGTGGGTGCGGGCGAAGACCGGCACGCTGAACGGGATCAACAGCCTGGCGGGCATCGTCACCGACAACGACGGGAAACTGCTGGTCTTCGCGTTCCTGGGCAACGGGACCGGCGCCAACGCCGATGCCCGCGCCGCGCTGGACGTGCTGGCCTCCGCCCTGCGCTCGTGCGGCTGCCGCTGACCGCCGGTCTTCAAGTACACCGAACCCCCATCCCCGCGGTCTTTAACCACGACAGACCCCCGGCCGGTCGCGAGGTTGGGGGCGGTTGAAGACATTCCGGGAGGGGGTTGGGCGGTCTTGAAGACGCCCCAACCACGGTCAACTCGTGATCCGATCGTTCGGCGGAAACGTCGGGTACGGCCCGGTTGGCTGATGTTTGCGTGGGGTGGCTACGGGTAGCGTCGATGGGGTGAACGCCGGATCGGCCGCACCCGACATGCCACCGGTCGAGGGCCAGGGGCCCATCGACTGGGGGATCGCCGCTGCCACCGCCCAGCGCTTCATGAGCGCGGGACCGGTCATCCCCCGGGAGGAGGCCGGAGAGGCCGTCCGCCGGATGCGGGAACAGACGGTCGAGGCGGAGCGGCACGTCCGCGAGCTGACCGGGTTGGGCCACGGCCTGCCGGTGCGGCCCGGGGACGTCGTCGACCGCGCTGGCTGGGTCCGCGCCGCGACCGCGGGGCTCGCCGCGCTCACCGATCACGCCCTGCCTCGGAACAGCCCTGGCCTGCGCGGCAGCGTGCTCGCGCGCACCGCGGGAGTGCAGGCGGGCATGGTGCTCGCCTACCTCGGCGGCCGGGTGCTCGGCCAGTACGACCCGTTCGGCGGGGACGGCCCGGACGGCAGGCTGCTCGTGGTGGCGCCCAACGTGGTGGCGACGCAGCGCGCGCTGCGCGTGCCCGCGGACGACTTCGCGCTCTGGGTGTGCCTGCACGAGTCCACCCACCGGCTCCAGTTCACCGCGGTCCCGTGGCTGCGCGACTACTTCGCGACCCAGGTCGGCGAGCTGCTCTCGATCATGGACGAGTCCACGGCGACGGTGCTGACGCGCCTCGCCGAAGCGCTGAAGACGGCACGCGTCGAGAAGGACAGCGTTGGGCTGCTGGAGCTGTTGCAGAGCCCGGAACAGCGCGTGGTGCTCGACCGGCTGATCGCGCTGTCGACGCTGCTCGAAGGGCACGCGGAGCACGTGATGGACGCGGTCGGCCCGTCTGTGGTCCCGAGCGTGGGCACGATCCGGGCGCGGTTCAGCGTGCGTCGCGGTCCGCGCGGCAACGTCGACCGGCTGCTGCGCGCGCTGCTCGGCGTGGACGCGAAGGTCCGGCAGTACGCGCAAGGCTCGGCGTTCGTCGACCACGTCGTCGGGGCCGTGGGCATGGAGCGCTTCAACGCCGTGTGGACCTCTCCGACGACGCTGCCCACCCGCGCGGAGATCGCCGACCCGGTGCTCTGGCTAGACCGGATCGCCTGACCGATGGGCGGGCCCGATCCGGCGGTCGCCTCGGTGCGCTCCGCCGTCCGTCGCCTGCTCGACCTCGTCCAGCCGCGTGAGCACATCGCGGTCGCGTGCTCCGGAGGCGCGGACTCGCTCGCCCTTGCCGCGGCCACAGCGCACGTCGCGGAGCGCCGAGGCGTCGAGGTGCACGGCCTCGTCGTCGACCATGGGCTCCAGGCGGGTTCCGCCGGGATCGCGGCGCGTGCGGCAGGGCAGCTCACCGCGCTCGGCGTCGCGGCCAGCGTGCTTCGCGTGCGGGTGGAAGGGCCCGGCGGGCCGGAAGCGGCGGCGCGGAGGGCGCGGTACACCGCGCTGCTGGACGCCCGGCCCAGCGCCGATTGCGTCGTCCTGCTCGGACACACCCTTGATGACCAGGCCGAAACCGTTCTGCTCGGCCTCGGGCGGGGTTCGGGAGCACGGTCGATCGCCGGGATGCGCCCGCTCGACCCGCCGTGGGGACGGCCGCTGCTGGGCGTGCGCAGGAGCACGACGCGGGCCGCGTGCGCGGCGCTCGGCCTTGAGCCGTGGGAGGACCCGCACAACCTCGATCCGGCCTTCACCAGGGTCCGGCTCCGCCGAGAGGCGTTGCCGCTGCTGGAGAACGTGCTGCACGGCGGGGTCGCCGAGGCGCTCGCCCGCACGGCGGCGCAGGTCCGCGAGGACGGTGAGGCGCTCGACGAGCTGGCCGCCGCGCTGCTGCTGCGGGCCGAGGACAGCCACGAGCTGGAGGTCTCCGAGCTGGCGCAGGCCCACCCCGCGGTGCGACGGCGGGCCCTGCGGGCCTGGCTGCTGGCGGGGGGCGTGACCGAAGTCACCGACGCGCACCTCCGTTCTGTTGACGCATTGGTCGGGAAATGGCGTGGTCAGGGCGGTGTGGCGCTGCCCGGCGGGTTGGTGGCGGAGCGCTCGCATGGCAGGCTTCACCTCGACCTGGGCGGCTCCGGCTCGGAGCGGCTGAACCCGTAGCTAGCAGGGGAGTCCGGCCTTGTACGACGGCGACATCGCGTCCGTTCTGGTGACCGAGCAGCAGATCAAGGACAAGATCGCCGAGCTGGCGAAGCAGGTGGCCGACGACCATCCGGAGGGCAAGGGCTCCGACCTGCTGCTGATCGGCGTGCTCAAGGGCGCGGTGATGTTCATGACCGACTTCGCCCGCGCGCTGCCCGTGCCGGTGCAGCTGGAGTTCATGGCCGTCAGCTCCTACGGCTCGGCCACGTCCTCCTCCGGCGTCGTGCGCATCCTCAAGGACCTCGACCGCGACATCACCGGCCGCGACGTGGTGATCGTCGAGGACATCATCGACTCCGGCCTGACGCTGTCCTGGCTGCTGAAGAACCTGCAGTCGCGCGGGCCCGCCTCGCTGGAGGTCTGCTCGCTGCTGCGCAAGCCGGACGCGGTGCAGGTGGACGTGCCGGTGAAGTACGTCGGCTTCGACATCCCCAACGAGTTCGTCGTGGGCTACGGCCTCGACTACGCCGAGCGCTACCGCGACCTGCCCTACATCGGCACGCTCGACCCCAAGGTCTACTCGAACTAGCACTCCGCAGCCGGAGTTCGCGTGTCTTCAAGTACAGCGCACCCCCGCGAGAACTGTCGCTAACCGCCCCCTACCCCGCCGGGGTTGGTGGCTGTTAGCGACCGAAATCGGTGGGGTACGTGGTACTTGAAGACGCCCCAACCACGGTGACCAGGCAGTTCAGCAGTTGGGGCGGCAGCGGCGTTGGATGACTGCGTCCACCAGCACACCGCGGACGTCCCCGGCCTCGCGCGCCGCGTAGGCCTTGCCGCCCGTCGCCGTCCCGATCTGCTGCAACGCCTCCATGTCCACCTCGGGGCCGAGCCCGATGAGGATGATCGGCACGGGCTGGGCCGGGTTCGCCTCGGCGCGCAGCGTCTGCAGCAGCCCGGACAGGTCCAGCCCCTGCTGGTCCTCGTTGCGGCCGTCGGTGATCAGCACCACCGAGTTGACCTTGGTCGGGTCGTGGTCGGCGCGCACGGTCCGCCACGCGGCCAGCGCGGTGTCGTAGAGGCCGGTCGCGCCCCTGGTCCGGCCGGTGAGGCTGGTTGCGGCGGTCTTCAGCGCGTCCCTGCGGGTTCCGCCGCTCATCCGCTCCATCAGCGGGCCGAGCCCGACCAGCTGCGTCCAGTCCTGGCTGCCGGAGTGGTTCGTCGAGAAGATCCACAGGCCCAGCTGGGTGGAGTCCGGGAGCACGCCGAGCGCGGTCAGCGCCGCGTCCCTGGCCAGCTCCATCCGGGTCTGCCCGTTGCCCGCCTTGGCCTGCATCGACCCGGAGACGTCGATCACCGCCAGCATCCGCGCGTCCAGGGTCGCCGCGCTGAAGGTGCGCAATACCTCTGCGGCTTGGTCCGGGGTCGGGGTGGGGACCAGCCTCACCGCCGCGCCGCGCACGCCGTTGCCCTCCGGCCAGCCCGTGCCCGCCGCGCCGTGCGGGTCGCGGAAGCCGGCCTCGCCGAGCCGCTTCGCCGACGCCGGGGCGCGCAGGGCCTCCTCCACCAGGTCCAACGCCCGGTCCAGCCCGGCGGGCTCACCGCGGGAGCGCACGCGGACCAGGGGGTGGTCCATGCTCAGCGTCCCTTCTTCGGCGTAGCGCACCGAGACCCGGTTCGCGGCCCCGCTGTTGTGGGCGATCACCGACTGCTCGGTGGTGCTGAAGGCGGGCGCGGTCAGCGGGTCCTGCTCGACCTTGGTGAAGGCGTCGCGCATGGCCGGTACGGCGTTGTGGCCCACCTTCATCAGCGTCTCGACCAGTTCCGGCCGCGGTGTGCCGTCGTTGTTGCCGAGCAGCGAGCGGATCAGCATGAGCGTGGCCAGGCCCTCGGTGGCGCTGGTCGGGTCGCCGATCACCGAGGGCACCCCGCCCTGGATCAGCTTCCGCCAGCCGGTGACATCGCCCAGCTTCTCCGCCAGCGGCATGCTGGTCGCGATCACCAGCGGGGAGCTGGCCAGCGAGCCCCGGATGTCCAGTTCGGGCACGGGCCCGCTGGCGCTGCCCGCCTGCTGGAGCACGCGCGCGGGCCACAGCCCGGAGTCCGGCAGCCAGATGCTGGGCGTGCGGGTGCCGCCGGGGAGCACGTTGACCAGGTCGGTCGCCACCGCCGACGCCGCCTTGACTGCGACCCTGACCCGCACGCACTGGCCGTCGACCGCGGGCTTGTCCGCCTGGAACTCCTCGACCACCGCGCGCACCGGGCGTTCCAGGTTCGCCGTGACCGCGAGGTTCACCGGGAGCTCGCCCGAACAGGTGCCGCCCCAGCCCCGGAGGGCGACCACCGTCGTCGCGGCCGCCGCCACAACGCCGAGCAGGACCCCGACGGGCAGGGCGACGCGCTTCATGCGGCTGCTGGGACGGGGCACGTGGTGTCTGCCAGACATGGTCCTGTGGCTTTCCAACGAGGGAGGGGCTTCGGTCGTGTGTCCTTTGCACGAGCAACCGGCGCCGTGCGCGCACGGAGACTGCCACGCTCACTCGTCAGAGTGAAGCATCCTCGCCTTTGCTCACTCGGAAAGGCCAATAACGATTGCGCCACGTGACCAGCGCGAACCCGCCGGGTGGCGGCGTGGCCAGCATCACCAACCCCACGGGGGAACCCATCGGGAGGCTCGCCCGTTGCCTGGGGAGACCGGTGCGACCGGGTCGCCCCGCGCCGTAGTTCGGAGCGGGTGCGCGCTCGGGCGGTACGCTGGTCGGACGACGGCCGCCGGACGAATGCCGGACCACCAGCGTGTCCCCTCGGCGGCCCGTCACCCGACATGCAAGTCAGGGAGGGGCGAGGCCGCCCGACGGCCGTAAGTTGATGGACCGTAAGCGCCTGCTTCGGAACCCGCTGATCTGGATTCTCGCGGCGTTCCTGCTGTTCTACGCCTTCAGCGTGCTGCTGGACGACACCCGCGGCTACGAGGAGGTGCCCACCTCCCGCGCCCTGGAACAGCTCAACAACGGCAACGTCAAGAGCGCGATCCTCCAGGACAAGGAACAGCGGCTCAAACTCGATCTGAACAACCCGGTCGACGGCAACAAGACCAGGCTGATCACGCAGTTCCCGCGCGGCGGGGACTCCATGCTGGTCCAGGCCCTCACCAACGCCAAGAACATGAGCGGCGGCTGGAAGACCGAGGTCACCCAGGAGTCGCTGTTCGTCACGGCGCTGCTGTACCTGATCCCGGTCGGCCTGGTTCTCGTCCTGCTGATGTGGATGATGAACAACTCGCAGGGCGGTGGCAGCCGGGTCTTGAACTTCGGCAAGTCCAAGGCCAAGCAGTTGTCCAAGGACATGCCGAAGACCACCTTCGCCGACGTGGCCGGGGCCAACGAGGCGGTGGAGGAGCTCTACGAGATCAAGGACTTCCTCCAGAACCCCGGCCGCTACCAGGCGCTCGGCGCCAAGATCCCCAAGGGCGTGCTGCTCTACGGGCCGCCGGGAACCGGTAAGACGCTGCTCGCGCGCGCCGTCGCCGGTGAGGCGGGCGTGCCGTTCTACTCGATCTCCGGTTCCGACTTCGTCGAGATGTTCGTCGGTGTCGGCGCCTCGCGCGTGCGCGACCTGTTCGAGCAGGCCAAGCAGAACGCGCCGTGCATCATCTTCGTCGACGAGATCGACGCGGTCGGCCGTCATCGCGGCGCCGGTCTCGGCGGCGGCCACGACGAGCGCGAGCAGACCCTCAACCAGCTGCTGGTCGAGATGGACGGCTTCGACTCGCGCGGCGGGATCATCCTGATCGCGGCGACCAACCGGCCGGACATCCTGGACCCGGCGCTGCTGCGCCCCGGCCGCTTCGACCGGCAGATCCCCGTCGCCGCGCCCGACCTGGCCGGTCGCAAGGCGATCCTGAAGGTGCACTCCAAGAGCAAGCCGCTCGACCCGGGCGCCGACCTGGACTCGCTGGCCAAGCGCACCGTTGGCTTCTCCGGTGCCGACCTTGCCAACGTGCTCAACGAGGCCGCGCTGCTCACCGCGCGGCACAACGGCCAGCTCATCACGGCCGAAGCCCTTGAGGAGTCGGTGGACCGCGTCGTCGGCGGTCCGGCCCGGAAGAGCCGGATGATCTCCGAGAAGGAGAAGAAGGTCGCGGCCTACCACGAGGCGGGCCACGCGCTCGCGGCGTGGGCCATGCCCGACCTGGAGCCGGTCTACAAGGTCACGATCATGCCGCGCGGCCGCACCGGCGGGCACGCGCTGGTGGTGCCCGAGGACGACAAGGAGCTGATGACCCGCTCCGAGATGATCGCGAGGCTGGTGTTCGCGATGGGCGGGCGCTCGGCGGAGGAGCTGATCTTCCACGAGCCCACCACCGGCGCCTCCAGCGATATCGAGCAGGCCACCAAGATCGCCCGCGCCATGGTCACCGAGTACGGCATGAGCGCCAAGCTCGGCGCCGTGAAGTACGGCACCAACCAGGGCGAGCCGTTCCTCGGCAGGCAGATGGGCCACCAGCCGGACTACTCGCTGGAGGTCGCGCACGAGATCGACGAGGAGGTGCGCAAGCTCATCGAGGTCGCGCACACCGAGGCCTGGGAGATCCTGTCCCAGTACCGCGACGTCCTCGACGCGCTCGTCGTGGAGCTGCTCGACCGGGAGACCTTGCAGCGCAAGGACCTGGAGCGCGTCTTCGCCACGGTGGAGAAGCGGCCCAGGATCACCGCGTTCAACGACTTCGGCGGGCGCACCCCCTCGGACAAGCCGCCGATCAAGACCAGGGGCGAGCTGGCCATCGAGCGCGGCGAGCCGTGGCCGCCGGTCGTCGAGGAGCCCGAGCCGACCCCGGTCGGCACCGCCCCCGGCGGCGGCGACCTGCCGGGCGGTCCGCCGCACGGCAGCGGTGAGACGCCCGGCCCGAACGGCAGTGGCCCGCAGCAGCCGCACCCGCCGGCATGGCAGGCGCAGCAGGCTCCGTCCTCTGATCAGACGCAGCCGCACGCACCGGGTCCGCCGTACTACGGGGCGCCCCCCGGCTGGACCCCGGCGACCGCGCCCGGTGGCCCCTCCGGCACGTGGACCGGCCCGCAGCAGCCGTCGAGCGGTGACCGCCCAGCGGAGCAGCCGCAACCGGAGGCGCAGAAAGAGGTGCAGCGCTCGATCGACGCCGACCCCCAGGACGGCAAGCGCTGAACGGCAACGACGAGAACGGCACAGTCGGCCTCGGCGGGCACCAGGTCTTCGACCGGGAGCGCGCCGAGGCCGCCGTTCGCGAACTGCTCGCCGCGGTGGGCGAGGACCCCACCCGCGAGGGGCTGAGGGACACCCCGGCCCGGGTCGCACGGGCCTACGAGGAGCTGTTCGCCGGGCTGTACACGAACCCGGACTCCGTGCTGGACAAGACCTTCGACGAGAGCCACGAGGAGCTCGTCCTGGTCACCGACATCCCGATGTACTCCACCTGCGAGCACCACCTGCTGCCCTTCCACGGGGTGGCCCACGTCGGCTACATCCCGAACGCCGAGGGCCAGGTGACGGGGCTGTCCAAGCTCGCGCGGCTGGTCGACCTCTACGCCCGCCGCCCGCAGGTGCAGGAGCGGCTGACCTCGCAGGTCGCCGACGCCCTCGTGCGCAAGCTCAACCCCCGCGGGGTGATCGTGGTGATGCAGGCGGAACATCTCTGCATGGGCATGCGCGGGATCAAGAAGGCCGGATCGCTGACGACGACCTCAGCCGTGCGCGGGCTGATGCGGGACTCCGCCTCGTCCAGGGCCGAGGCCATCGAGCTGATCAAGGCCCGTTGATGGGCCTGCCCAGCCCCGGCCGCTGCGCGGTCATGGGCATCCTCAACGTCACCCCCGACTCGTTCTCCGACGGCGGGCGCTACCTCGACCACGACGACGCGGTGGCGCACGGCATCGAGATGTTCCGCAGGGGCGCCGACCTGATCGATGTCGGTGGCGAGTCCACCAGGCCCGGCGCGCAACGCGTCGAGCCCACCGTGGAGGCCGCCCGCGTCGTCCCGGTGATCCGCGACCTCACCGCGCACGGCGTGCGCACGAGCGTGGACACCATGCGCAGCGAGGTCGCGACCGCCGCCCTGGAGGCGGGCGCCACGGTGATCAACGACGTCTCCGGCGGCCTTGCCGACGAACGGATGGCGCACGTGGTCGCGGACGCGGGCTGTCCGTGGATCCTGATGCACTGGCGGGGTCACAGCACGGAGATGGACCTGCTCGCCAGCTACACCGACGTCGTGTCCGACGTGAGCGCCGAACTGACCGCGCGGGTCGAGGCAGCCATCGCCGCCGGGGTCGCCGAGGACGCGCTCGTACTCGACCCCGGGCTCGGCTTCGCGAAGAGCCGCAGGCAGGACTGGGAGCTGCTGCGCAGGCTGGACGAGCTGGTCAAGCTCGGCTTCCCGCTGCTCGTCGGCGCGTCCCGCAAGCGGTTCCTCGGCGCGCTGCTCGCCGACGCCAACGGGGTGCCGCGCCCGCCCGACGGCCGCGAGTTCGCCACCGCCGCGATCACCACCCTGGCAGCCTCCGCCGGGGTGTGGGGGGTGCGGGTGCACGATGTGGCGGGGTCGCTGGACGCGGTGGCGGTGGCGGCGGCATGGGCGCGAGGCTGGGAGGACCGATGACGGACCGGATCACGTTGACTGGGCTGCGGGTGCGCGGCAACCACGGCGTCTTCGACCACGAGAAGCGCGACGGCCAGGACTTCGTCGTCGACATCACCGTCTGGATCGACCTCGACCGCGCCGCCGAGACCGACGACCTCAGGCACACGCTGCACTACGGCGTCCTGGCCGAGCGCGCCGCGGAGATCGTCGGCGGCAAGGCGTACGACCTGATCGAGTCGGTCGCGGGCCGGGTCGCCGACGACGTGATGATGGACGAGCGCGTGCACTCCGCCGAGGTGACGATCCACAAGCCCAACGCGCCGATCCCGCTGGAGTTCGCCGACGTCGCCGTCACCGTGCGGCGGTCCCGGCGGAAGGGACGCCAGCCCGCATGAGCCGAGCTGTCCTCTCGCTCGGCTCGAACATGGGGGACCGGCTCACGTTCCTCCAGTCCGCTGTGGACGGTTTCCGGCCCGAACTGGTCGCGGTGTCGCCGGTCTACGAGACCGCTCCGTGGGGCGGGGTCGACCAGGACGACTTCCTCAACGCGGTTCTCGTGGTGGAGGCCGACGGCGCCGACGAGTGGTACTGGCTGCGCCGCGGTCAGGAACTGGAGCAACGGGCAGGCCGGGAGCGCTTGGTGCGCTGGGGTCCGAGGGTGCTCGACGTCGACGTGGTGACGGTCGACGACATCGCCTCCGACCACCCCGACCTGCTGCTGCCGCACCCCGGGACGCCGGAGCGGGCCACGGTGCTGCTGCCGTGGCTCGACATCGACCCGGACGCCGTGTTGCCGGGCCACGGCCCGGTCCGGGACCTGCTCGCCCGGCTGGCCACCGAGGGCGTGCACCGCCGGGACGACCTGAAGCTGACCTACTAGTCCGCGTCCTGCAAGCCCCGCCCGCACTCCGCCCACCAAGTAAACTCTGTCCCATGCCCCACACCCGCCCGCTCACCCCATCCTCCGCGGGCGTGGTCTAGAGAACCCCGTTTCGTACTCATAACGGGAAAAAGAGCGCTCTAAAATCCCGGCAAGAGTACGAAACGGGGTTTTGGGCTGCGGTGGGGATGTTTCGGGGGAGCGTCACGATCGCTGGGGGCCGCTTACGGGATGCGGTGGTCTAGTCGCCGGTGGGGCGGACGCTCGCAGGCTCCACCATCAGGATGACTGCTCGGCCCGGGGCGATGGGGCGGTGCATGACGCCCTTGGGCACGGTGAACGCCTGGCCCGGTCCGAGGTCGGCGTCCTCGCGGCCCTCGACCTCGATGATCAGCCTGCCCTCCACGACGTAGAAGAACTCGTCCTCGTTGTCGTGCTTGTGCCAGTGGAACTCGCCGTTGAGCACGCCGAGCCGGACGACCGAGTCGTTCACGGTGCACAGGGTCTGGTTGTGCCACTGCTCGGTGACGGCGGCGGCGACCTGGCCGACGTCGATGCGCTCCAGGTGCGCGAAGCGCGGTTCGGTGGTGATCGAGTACTCGGTCACGAGGTGCTCCTGACTTCGGCGATGGGTTCGATCCGGGGTTGGGTGATCGCGATGTAGTCGTTGGTGGACAAGGCGATCGAGCGGTCCAGCCGGGCGGCGTTGAAGAACAGCTCGTCCTGCTCGGCCAGCGCGGGGTCGACGATCAGTTCGAGGTCGGGGTGCCAGGTGAAGGGCAGGATCGTGCCGCTCGCGCTGCCCGCGAGGGCCTCGGCGACCTTCTGCGAGGCGAAGGCGGCGTAGCTGCCGCCGAGCAGCGCCTTGAGCGCGGCCAGGTCGACCCTGCGGTCGCCGGGCACCACGGCCAGCACGTGGCGCCTGGTCTTCTTGCCGATCTTCACCATGACCACGACGCACTTCGCGGCCTGCGCGAGCGCGTTCCCGCGCAGCTCGCTGACGAGGTCGGTGCGCCCCTCCGGCGGGTGGTCGAGCACGCGGTAGCCGGCGCCCTCGGCGTCGAGGAGGTCGATGAGCTTGTCGTACATCACAGGTCCTTCATGGCCGCGCGGACTTCCTCGATGCGCTTCTCGTTGCGCCGGTAGAAGACCCACTGCTTGATCCGGGTGCCGACGATCAGGTCGGCCGCGGCCAGCACCCTGAGGTGCTCGCCCGCGCTCGGCTGGCTCATGCCGAGCTTCTCGGCGATGTAGAGCGCGCACACGCCGTCGCTCTCCAGGTCGCCGTCCACCTGCGGCGGGAAGTGCCGGGTCGGGTCCTTGAGCCAGTCCAGGATCTGCATCCGCCGCTCGTTGGCCAGCGCCTTCAACACGTCGATCGTGGTCACTTAGGAAGTTTGCTTATTAGCTAATTGGCTTGTCAAGGGGAAGGGGGCAGGATGGGGGGTGTGAGATTCACCAGGCCACGAGATCTGGCCGTCGCGGCGCTGCTGGCGGCGCTGGTGACCCACCTGCTGCTGATCGCCGGGTACAACTCGCTGCCCCGGCTGCCCGCCCTCATCGGGCTCACCTTCCTGGTGCTCGGCGGCGTCGAGGCGTGGTTCGGGTTCACCCTTCGCGCGCGCATCCAGCGCAAGCCGGGGACGGTGCCGGTCGAGGCGCTCGTCGCTGCCCGCGCGGTGGCGCTGGCGAAGGCGTCTTCGCTGGCCGGAGCCATCATGGGGGGTGTGTGGGGGGCGGTGCTGCTCTACGTGGCGCCCCGCTTCGGCGATCTTGAGGCGGCGGCCGGGGACACGCTCGCGGCGACCGTCGGGCTGGTCAGTTCGGGCGCGCTGATCGGCGGTGCGCTCTGGCTGGAGCACTGCTGCAGAACCCCTGATGAACCGGACGATTCGGACAAGATCAACAGGTTTCGGGACTGAGCAGAAAATTCGATGTGGATCACAACGTGCCTGCACCGAGACGGGAATGAGCCCGCCGAGGAGGTCTCGTTCGGATAACCGCCAGGTACCGTAGAGCGTATGACCGGCCGCAGCGACTCGTCCGAGCGCAGCACTGGCCGTGGCATGGGCTTGGCGTTGGTCGTGGCAGTGTTGTCCTTCGCCGTGGTCGCCGCGGCCGTGTTGGTGTTCAGTGACTCGTCCCGCTGGTTACGCCTCGCCGTGGTCGCGGCGCTCTGGGCGGCCCTGCTCGCCGCCTTCGCAGCCGCCCGCTACCGGAACCAGGCGATGGAGCGCGAGGAGCGCGAGGAAGAGCTGCAGCGCGTCTACGAACTCGAGCTGGAGCGCGAGTGCGCGGCCCGCCGCGAGTACGAGCTGGAGGTCGAGGCCGAGACGCGGCGGCAGCTGGAGGACGAGTCCCGCAGCGAGCTGGACGACCTCCGCAGCGAGCTGCGCACGTTGCGCGAGAACCTGGAGGCGCTGCTCGGCGGCGAGGTCCTGGTGGAGCGGGTCGCCCTGCGCGCCGAGGCGACGCGGATGCGCGCGCTGGACCAGGCGCGCCTGGTGGGCCTGTCCGACAGCCGCGAGAGCCGGATCATCACGACCACCGAGGAGCACCGGCGCAAGCTCGCGCCCGCGCAGTCGCAGGTGCGGCCGCAGCCGGTGCGGGCGGACGCCGCGCACACGCAGGTGATGGCCAAGGACAGCGCTCGCCGCGTCGAGTCCGGCCGCCCGCAGCCGCTGCGCAACGAGCCGAGCCGTCCCCAGCGCCCGCAGCCCGCGCAGCGCCCCGAGCCGACCCGATCGCTGCCGCCGCGCCGGGACCAGCAGATGCAGCCCGCCGCGGTCATGCCCGAGGTCGTCGAGGCATGGCCCGCCACGCCCGTCTCCCGTCCGGTTCAGCCCGCCGCGACGACGGTCGTGCCACCCGTCACCGCCGTCGAGTCCACCGAGGTCCACGAGCGCACGCCCGCGCAGCCGCCGCAGCGCCCGCGGCAGGACTCCGGCCGGATGGCCGCGCCGACCCCGCCCGCTCGTTCGCCGCGTCCGGAGCCGCAGGTGGTCAGCCGCCCGCCGGTGCGCGAACCGCAGGTCGTCAACCGCCCGCCCGCCCGCGCGCCCGAGCCGCGCGTCGAGGTCCGCCGCCCCGAACCCGAGGTCCGGGAGCCCGAGGTGCGCGAGCCCGAGGTGCGCAAGACCGATCCCGTGCGCCGTCCCGAGCCGCCCCGCAAGCCGGAGCCCGAGATCCACGCCGAGCCGGAGGCTCCCGCGCTGTCGTCGCTGTCGGACTCGTTCGCGCTGCCCGAGCCGGAACCCGAGCCGGACCCGTTCGTCGAGCCCGTGCGCTCAACCGGCCGCAGGCACCGCGGCGACTCCGAGCCGAGCTGGATGGACAAGCTCGCCGCGAGCAAGCGCGAGGCCCCCAAGCCGCCCCCGCCCCCTCCTCCGCCGCCGAAGGTCGACGTGAACGCGGAATGGGCCACCCAGGACGACCCGCCGCCGCGCCGCGACACCTCGTCCTCGACGGGACGCCGCCGTCGCCCGGAGGGAGTGGCTCCGTCCTGGGACGCCACCGGAGCGTGGAACCCGGAGCTCTCCGATGCCGAACCGGCCGCGTCCGCCGCGTCCTCCGGTCACCACTCCTCCGGCGGTGGGCTCTCCGTCAGCGAGCTGCTGGCGGCCAACGGTGTGAACGACAACCCGCGCCGTCGTCGTCGCCGCGCCGAGGACTGATCGGTCCTACTTGTCGATGTCGCCGACGACCAGGGCGAAGGAGCCGAGGACGGCGGGGAGGTCGGCGACCTGGGTTCCGGGGAGAAGCGACGCGAGGGCCTGGACGTTGTTGAAGGACGGGGTCCGCAGTTTCAGCCGCCACGGGGTCTTCTCGCCGCGCGATGCCAGGTAGACGCCGCTGACGCCGAGCGGGGCCTCCAGCCACGTGTAGACCGAACCCTCCGGGGCCTTCACCGCCTTGGGCAGGCGCACGTTGACCGGGCCGCCCGGCAGCCGGTCCAGGCATTCGCGGGCCAGGCGGATCGACTGCGCGATCTCGCCAGCCAAACACCCGACCCTGGCGAGGGCGTCGCCGGTCGTGCCGAGCACGGGATCGACGGTCAGCTCACCGTAGGCGCAGGTGGGGTCGTCGCGGCGGAGGTCGATGTCGACCCCGCTCGCCCGGGCGGCGGGGCCGGTCACGCCGAGTTCGAGCACGTCGTCGGCGGAGAGGACACCGATTCCCGCGTACCGGGAGCGGAAGCCATCATCGTCCACCGTGGACTGACGAATCGCCGATAGGTCCACAGTGGACAGAGCGGTGGCGACGTTGGCGGTCCAGCCCGCGGGCACGTCCTCCCGCAAACCGCCGATTCTCGTTGCCATGAAATGGATTCGGCCGCCGGTCGCCTCCTCCATGACCGACTGGACGGCGTGCATGCCGCGCTGCGCGGCGGTGGTGCCAGCCGTCGACGAGCCGTCCGGCGTGCGGGTCAGCGGAGCCAGGAACGCGAGGTGCGCGAGCATCCGGTTCAGCTCGCACAGCAGGGTGCGCAGCCACAAAGCCCTTGGTGGCACGTCCATGCCGGTCATCCGCTCCACGGCGAGGGCGAGCGTGACCTCGTTGCAGAACGCGGCGAGCCAGTCGTGGCGGTTGGCCAGCGCGAGGGCCTGGCGGTAGTCGCGGACCTCGAAGAGCTTCTCCGCGCCCCGGTGCAGGTGGCCGACCAGGGGCTCCGCCTCGGCGACGACCGTGCCCTCCAGCCGTAACCGCAGCCGGTACGCGCCGTGCGCCGCCGGGTGCAACGGTCCGAGGTCGATCACGCGGTCGACTCCGAGGTATGCCGCGCCCGCACCGACTCCGATGGTTTCCTGCCTGCTCACGGAAGCATGCTTCCATGCAGGAGCCAGTGGAAGCCGCCGAGGCCCGCCGGATCGGTCAGCTCGGCGATCCGGCCTGATCGCGCGGTTTCGGTCAGCCAGCGCAGGGGATCGGTCGCCGCGAGTCCCGATGCGGGCGCTGTGGCGGACAGGCCGAGCGCGGCGAGCGCCGTGGCCTGCGAAGTGATCACGCCGCCCCCGGCCGCCGCGGCGCACGAGTCCATCGCGACGTGCGCGGTCAGGTCGCGGTTGCCGTCCGGGATCGGCCGCACCTGGCGCCCGGCCAGGTAGCCGGTCAGCGTTCCCTCGCGCGGACGCAACGCCATGACGTGCCCGTAGTCGACGGCCAGCGCCGCGCCCGCGCGCACCCGGCCGACCGCGTCCGCCCACGCTTCATCGCGAGGCAGGCCGATTTCGGCTCGCTCGGGCGCGGGCCACCAGCGGCGCAGCCATTCCAATTCCGCGCCGGTGACGGCTGGACCGGTCGACTCGGTGCCGTGGTCGTCCACGTGCACCGCGCGAATCTGTCCACTGTGGACTTCGGCGATCCGGCACGGGATCGAGTCCAGCCACTCGTGCCCGACGAGCAGCCCCACCACGCGGTCCGGGAGGTCGGAGCGGACGCGCACCGCGGCGGGAACGGCCGGAGGCGAGAACTCCACGGCCGTTACGCACAGGCGCCGTCGCAGCGCGGGCGGGGCGAGGTCGTGCACCGCGGCGGACAGCTCACCGCCGCCCGCGCCGACGTCCACGAAGTCCAGCGCGGCGGGGCCGCCGAGCGCGAAGTCCACCCGCGCGAGCAGCTCCAGCAGCGCCTCGGCCAGCTCCGGCCCGACCAGCGGCGAGGTCCTGAAGTGCGCGGACGGGCGCTCGCCCCGGGCGAAGAAACCGCCGGGGGAGTACAGCGCCGCCTGCCACGCCTGCCGCCAGTCCCGCACGGAACGGGCACCCTACCGACCCCGCTGATCGCGACCGGGAAGTCCGTTCCGAGCGGTATGGGGCGAAACCGTAGGCTCACGCATCGTGACCACGGATGAGCTCCCGGCCGAGCCGGCTCAGCAACGCCGACAGCAGCGCGCCGTCATCGGTTCGGTGATCGGCCTGATCCTCCTCGGCACCTGCGGCCTGATCCTGCTCGGGATGGCCACCTCCCGCGTCGGCCTGCTGGCCGTGCTGATCGGCGCGGGCACCGCGCTGGTGCCGGTCGGCTTCGTCATGGGCGCGTTCCTGTGGATCGACCGCTGGGAGCCCGAGCCGACCCGGCTGCTGCTCGCCGCGTTCCTCTGGGGCGCCTGCGGAGCGACGATCAGCGCGCTGCTGATCAACGACAGCGCCCGCGCCGTCGGTGACCTGCTGCTCGGCCCGTCCGGTGGTGACTTCCTCAGTTCGGTGGTCTCGGCCCCGCTGGTCGAGGAGACGGCCAAGGCGCTGTTCCCGCTCGCCCTGGTGCTGCGGCGCAGGCACGAGTTCGACGGCGTGGTGGACGGCATCGTCTACGCGGGCGTCACGGCGGCCGGGTTCGCCTTCACCGAGAACATCTTCTACTTCGGCCAGGGCTTCGCCCAGGGCGGTTTCGGCAACGCCACCAGCGGTGTGGTCGCCGTGTTCATCCTGCGCGGCGTGCTCTCACCGTTCGCCCACCCGCTGTTCACCGCGATGACCGGGATCGGGCTCGGCCTCGCCGCGGGCAGCAGTCGCGGCGCGGTGCGGTTCTTCGCGCCACTGCTGGGTTTCCTGCTCGCGATCGGCCTGCACGTGCTGTGGAACGCCGCGGCCACCCTCGGCGGCGGGCTGGACTTCCTCGACGTCTACTTCCTGATCATGGTGCCGATCTTCGCCGGGATGATCTGGCTGGTGGTCTGGCAGCGCCGTCGCGAGCAGCGGATCGTCGTCGGCCAGCTGCCCGTCATGGCCGACGCGGGCTGGATCGCGCCGAGCGAGGTGGCGCTGCTGGCCAGCATGGCGGGCAGGCGCTGGTGGCTCGGCCGGGTCCGGCAGCGCGCGGGCGAGGAGGCCGCGCGCGCGGTCGCCGGGTACCAGACCGCGGTCACCGAACTCGCGTTCCTGAGGCACCGCATGGCCAACGGCACCTGCGGCGGCGACTCCGACCGGAGGCACGCGGAGCTGCTGGCCACGCTGCACCGCGCCAGGGCCGCCGCGGTGAACGCCCCCGGCGCGCTCGGCCTCGCGGGCTCCCGACGCCGCCCCCGCCGCCCGGGAGACACCGGGTGAAGCTGGTCACCAGCGTCCGCGTGGACCGGTTCCGGCCGGTTAGTCTCGCGCCGCTGTCCGGTACCCGCGGTGGTCGTGGGCCTGGAACACCAAGAGGAGCAGGACGATGACTGCGTTCTCCTCAGAGCGCCCAGCTCGGCTCGCCGTCGGAGTGGTCTCCGCCGGCCGGGTCGGTTCGGTGCTCGGGGCCGCCCTGGCCCGGGCGGGGCACATCGTCAACGGGGTCTCCGCGGTGTCCAGCGCTTCCCTCGCCCGGGCGGAGCTGCTGCTCCCCGGGGTTCCGGTGCTCGGGCCCGACGCGGTCGCCCGCGCCGCAGACCTGGTGCTGCTCGCGGTGCCCGATGACGAGCTCGGCGGCCTGGTCCGGGGTCTGGTGGCGACGAACTCCTTGCGCGCGGGGCAGATCGTCGTGCACACCGCGGGCGCCCACGGGGTCGACGTGCTGCGGCCCGCGTCGGAGATCGGCGTGCTACCGCTGGCGCTGCACCCGGTCATGACCTTCACCGGGCGGCCGGAGGACCTCCAGCGGATGGCCGCGTGCTGCGTCGGCGTCACCGCCACCGACGATGACGAGGTCGCCTGGAACGTGGCCGAGGCGCTGGTCGTGGAGATGGGCGCGGAGCCCGTGCGCGTGCCCGAGGCCGCCCGTCCGCTCTACCACGCGGCCATCGCGCACGGCGCCAACCACCTGATGACCCTGGTCGCCGAGTGCGTGGACCTGTTGCGCGACGCGGGAATCGGCTCCGCCGAGCGGTTGCTCGCGCCGCTGCTGGGCGCGTCGCTGGACAACGCGCTCCGGCTGGGCGACCGCTCGCTCACCGGTCCCGTCGCCCGCGGTGACGCCGGGACGGTGCGCGCCCACGTCGGCGTGCTCGGCCGCTCGTCACCGGATGTGCTGCCCGCCTACCTGGCGCTGGCCCGGCGCACCGCCGACCGCGCCCAGCAAGCCGGGTTGCTGCGCCCCGACGCCGCCGACGCCGTCCGCTCCGAACTCCACGAGGACCCGCGATGACCAGCACGCCGAGCTTCACCCGCGACGAACTCACCGTGCACACCGATCCCGCCGAGCTGGCCAAGGTCACCAGGGCGCTGCGCGGCGTCGGCCGCCGGATCGCGCTGGTGCCCACCATGGGCGCGCTGCACGACGGCCACCTGGAGCTGATCAGGCGGTCGCGGCGGGTCCCGAACACCGTCACCGTCGTGTCGATCTTCGTGAACCCGTTGCAGTTCGGGCCCGGCGAGGACCTGGCGAAGTACCCGCGCACGCTTGAGGACGACCTGGCCAAGTGCCGAGCGGCAGGAGTCGAACTGGTGCTCGCACCGTCGCCGGAGGCGATCTACGGTGACGACGCGCAGGTCACCGTGCACCCGGGGCCGCTCGGTGACGAGCTGGAGGGCGCCGTCCGGCCCGGTCACTTCGCCGGGGTGCTCACCGTGGTGGCCAAGCTCTTCAACATCGTCCGGCCGGACTACTCGTTCTTCGGCGAGAAGGACTACCAGCAGCTGGTGCTGATCAAGCGGATGGTGCGGGACCTGGACTTCGAGACCTCCGTGGTGGGGGTGCCGATCGTCCGGGACCCCGAGGACCAGCTGGCGCTGTCCTCCCGCAACCGCTTCCTCTCCGAGGCGGAGCGGGCCAGCGCGCGGACGGTGCCCGAGGCGTTGTCCGCGGGCACCGAGGCCGCGATCGAGGGGGCCGAGCAGGGGGTGGCGGCGGCGCGGGCGGTGCTCGACGCCAACCCCGAGGTGGTCGTGGACTACCTGGAGCTGCGCGGCAAGGACCTCGGTCCGGCGCCTGCCAAGGGCGAGGCGAGGCTGCTCGTCGCCGCTCGCGTCGGCAGGACCAGACTCATCGACAACACCCCCGTGCTGCTCGGGGGCAACCCGGAACACCGAGGGTGAGAGGGGGACCCAGCCATGTTCCGCACCATGCTGAAGTCGAAGATCCACCGCGCCACGGTGACCCAGGCCGACCTGGACTACGTCGGGTCGGTCACGGTGGACGAGGACCTGATGGACGCCGCCGACCTGCTGCCGGGCGAGCAGGTGGCGATCGTCGACGTGACCAACGGGGCCCGGCTGGAGACCTACGTGATCCCCGGGGAACGGGGCAGCGGGGTGCTCGGCATCAACGGCGCCGCCGCGCACCTGGTGCACCCCGGTGACCTGGTCATCCTGATCGCCTACGGGCTGATGGAGGACGCGCAGGCCCGGTCCTACCGGCCGAAGGTGATCTTCGTGGACGCGGCGAACGCCATCGTCGAGCTGGGCAGCGACCCGGCCGCCGCCCCGGAGGGCTCCGGCCTGACCAGCGGCGCGGAGACGGAGGAGCCCGCCGCCGAGACGGTGGACGCGGCCCGGCTGGACAAGCTCATCCAGGCAGAGGACTGAGAGGCGGTTCGCGGTGCTGCTCGCCGTAGACGTCGGCAACACCAACATCGTGCTCGGCCTGTACGCGGGCGACGGCACGGACACCACCCTGCTGCGGGACTGGCGGATGCGCACGGACGCCAGGATGACCGCGGACGAGCTGGCGCTGACCACGCGCGGCCTGCTGGGTGAGCACGCCGACAAGGTCACCGGCGTCTCGGCGCTGTCCACGGTGCCGTCCGTGCTGCGCGAGCTGCGGGTGATGCTCGGCCGCTACTGGGGCGACGTGCCCAGGGTGATCGTCCAGCCCGGGGTGCGCACCGGCGTCCCGCTGCTGGTGGACAACCCCAAGGAGGTCGGCGCCGACCGCGTGATCAACACGCTGGCCGCGCACCACCTCTTCGACACCGCCTGCGTCGTGGTGGACTTCGGCACCTCCACCAACATCGACGTGATCTCCGCCAAGGGCGAGTTCCTCGGCGGCGCCTTCGCCCCCGGCATCGAGATCTCGGTGGACGCCCTCGCCGCGCGCGCCGCCCAGCTGCGCAAGGTGGAGCTGGTCCGGCCGCGGTCGGTGATCGGCAAGAACACGGTGGAGTGCCTGCAGTCCGGCATCCTCTACGGCTTCGCCAGCCAGGTGGACGGCCTGGTCCAGCGCATCGTGGCGGAGCTGGAGGCGACCGACTCCGGGCCGGTCACGGTGATTGCCACCGGCGGCCTCGCCCCGTTGGTGCTCGCGGAGTCCTCGACCATCCAGCACCACGTCTCCGACCTCACGCTGCTCGGCCTGAAACTGGTCTACGAGCGCAACACGCGTTGACCGCTAGAGCTTGCGGACGCGGGCGGCGATCGTCACGAGGGGCAGGTCGAACTCGCCGGTGGCCGTCTCCGGGGTCTCGTCGAGGTAGGCGCGCACCCGGGCCAGCGTCTCCGCCCGCTCCGGCTCGTCCTTGACCAGCGTCACCGAATGGGTGGCGATCGTCTCGGTCAGCGTCGCCGCGGTCCTGCGTTGCACGTGGTCGAAGGTCCGCTGGCCGAACGCGGTGAACAGGTCGTTCTCCGGCAGCAGGTCCGCGCGGTCGTGCTTGCGCTCGGAGTAGCGGACACCGGTGCCGGTGATGTCGGCGAGCCCGGCCACCCACGGCACCCGGTCGTCGTCGTGGTTCCACAGCGCGGCCAGCACCCCGCCGGGCTTGAGCACCCTGGCGATCTCCGGGAGGGCCAGCTCCGGGTCGAACCAGTGGAAAGCCTGGCCGACCAGGACCGCGTCCACCCGCTCGTCCGGCAGCGGGATGTCCTCCGCGGTGCCCTTGAGCGCCGCGAGCCCGGAGAGCCGGCTCAGCAGCTGCGTCCGCATGGCGTCGTCCGGCTCGACCGCGATCACCGCGACCGGCTCCTCCAGCAGGGCCTCGGACAGCCGCCCCGTGCCCGCGGCCAGGTCGAGCACGCGGACCTGCTCGCGGTCGCGCACCGGCTCCAGTGCCCAGCGCACCGCTTCGGCCGGGTAGCCGGGACGGTGTTCGGCGTACTGGGCCGCGCGCGCTCCGAAGGACAGGGCGCGGCGGGTCTTCAGGCCGGAGTCGTCCATCGCCAGACCGTATCCCGTTCGCCTCGGCGACATGGGGTTCCGTACCCTTTTGCCCCGTGAACTCAAAGCCCCAGCAGCAGCCTGCGACCAGCGAAGACGACCTGCCGGAGCAGATGCGGGTCCGCCGGGAAAAGCGGGAGCGTCTGCTGGAGGCAGGCGTCGACCCCTATCCCGTCGTGGTCGAGCGCACCCATTCCCTCGCCGAGATCCGCGCCGCCTATCCGGACCTCGAACCGGACACCCCGACCGGCCTGGTCGTCGGCGTCACCGGCCGCGTCATGTTCGTCCGCAACACCGGCAAGCTCTGTTTCGCGACGCTGCGCGAAGGCGACGGAGTCGAACTCCAGGCGATGCTCAGCCTCGACCGGGTCGGCGCGGAAGCGCTCGCCGCGTGGAAGAGCGATGTCGACCTCGGTGACCACGTGTTCGTGCGCGGTGAGGTGGCGACCTCGCGGCGCGGCGAATTGTCGGTGATGGTCACGGAATGGCAAATGACGGCGAAGACCTTGCGTCCGTTGCCGGTCGCGCACAAGGAGCTCTCCGAGGAGACCCGGGTGCGCCAGCGTTACGTCGACCTCATCTTGCGCCCACAGGCCAGGGATACCGTTCGCTTGCGCTCCGGAGTGATGCGATCACTGCGCGAGTCGTTCCACCAGCGCGGATTCCTTGAGGTCGAAACGCCGATGTTGCAGACGCTGCACGGAGGTGCGTCCGCTAGGCCATTCGTCACGCACTCCAATGCCATGGACACGGATCTGTACCTTCGAATCGCGCCGGAGCTGTACCTGAAGCGGTGCGTCGTCGGCGGTATCGAGAAGGTCTTCGAGATCAACCGCAACTTCCGAAACGAGGGCATGGACTCCTCGCACTCGCCGGAGTTCGCGATGCTCGAGGCATACGAGGCCTACGGTTCCTACGACACCATCGGTGTGCTGACCAGGGAGTTGGTCCAAGAAGCCGCGCAGGCCGTATTCGGCTCGCAGGTGGCGACGCTGGCCGACGGCACGGAGTACGACGTCTCCGGTGAGTGGACCACAATTACGATGTACGGGTCGCTGTCGGAGGCCCTTGGCGAGGAGATCACGCCGAACACCTCGGTGGAGCTCCTGCGTAAGCACGCGGAAACGCGCGGTATCTCCACCGACCCGGCGCTCGGCCACGGAAAGCTGGTCGAGGAGCTTTGGGAGCACCTGGTGGGAGACCACTTGCACGCGCCTACGTTTGTGCGTGACTTCCCAACCGAGACCGCTCCGCTGACGCGTCAGCACCGCAGCGTGGCCGGGGTCACCGAGAAGTGGGATCTCTACGTCCGCGGCTTCGAGCTGGCCACCGGGTACTCCGAGCTGGTCGACCCCGTTGTGCAGCGGCAACGCTTCGAGGACCAGGCGCGGCTGGCGGCCGCCGGGGACGTCGAGGCCATGCGGCTGGATGAGGACTTCTTGCGCGCGCTTGAGTACGGAATGCCGCCGAGCGGCGGCATGGGAATGGGCATGGACCGGCTGTTGATGGCCCTGACCGGTCTCGGTATCCGGGAGACGATCCTCTTCCCACTTGTACGACCTGAATGACGTTCACCACTTTGAGACCGAGCGGCGTCTGCTCTTTTGAACAGAGCTGCGCTAATGTCGCGATCAGTCTCGTTGCCGAGCTGGCGACTGGGGAACGCATCCGGAACGCACACGTCGCCGGATTTCAGGGAAGGAAGACGCATGGCTGAGAAGGTCATCCGGACCTTGGTGGACGACCTCGACGGTTCCGAGGCCGAGGAGACCGTTGAGTTCGCAATCGACGGGGTCTCCTACGAGATCGACCTTTCCGGAGGTAACGCCGGAAAGCTGCGCGACTCGCTCGCCGACTTCATCGGGAGCGCGCGCAAGGTCGGCGGCAGGCGTCGTTCCGCAGGAGGGCGTTCCGCCGCGCGGCCCGGCCGTCCGGCCGCCGCGGACCGCGAGCAGAACCAGGCAATTCGGGAGTGGGCCCGTAAGCGCGGCATGAAGGTCTCCGACCGCGGTCGTATCCCGGCCGACGTGCTGGAGTCCTACCACAACGAAAACTGAGCTGACCGGAACCGGGTGTACCGGTTCGGATACACAAAAGGACCCCTTCAGCAGCCCCGAACTGCTGAAGGGGTCCTCGTGTTTGGTGAGATCGTGAATCAGCTCCGCGCCGGATCCACCCCGAATGCCTTGGCGAGGTCGTCCAGGATCGCGTGTGCGCCCTGGAGGCTCACCGACGCGATCCAGGTGCCGTCCTGCACATCGGTGACCTTGCCCTTCAGTTGCTTCCACAGCGGGTTGGCCAGGTACTTCTCCTTGGCCTTCGCGGAGTCGCCCTTGGGGTCCGGGAAAACCGATACGAAGACGTGATCGGCATCGGCGTCCAGGATGCGTTCCTCGGCCACGTTCACCGAGATGTCCTTCGCCTTCGAATCGTCCTGCGAGGCGGGCCGGGCCAGGCCCGCGTCCTTGAGCACGATGCCGACGAAGCTGTTCGGCGTGTAGAGCCGGGTCGGGCCCGCGACGAAGCGCACCACGGAGATGGTCGGGTTCTTGCCCGCCTTCGCGCGGATCGAGTCGCCGACCTTGCGGGCCCGCTCCTCGTACGCCTTGATCTTCTTGTCGGCCAGTTCCTCCTTGCCGAGCGCGGTGCCCAGCAGGCGGATGTTGTCCTTCCAGGTCAGTCCCGTCGTCTGGCTGAAGACCGCGGGCTTGCGCGCGCTGAGCTGGCCGTAGAGCTGCTCGTGCCGGACCTTCGCCGAGACGATCAGGTCCGGGTTCAGCGCCAGCGTCTCCTCGATCTTGGGCTGCTCCAGCGTGCCGACCGGCTTGGCGTTGCGGCCGTACACCTCGGCCTCGGCCTTGAGGTAGTCCGGGAACTTGTCACCGGTCAGCGGGAACAGCGTGAACGCGACGACCTCGGTCTCCAGTGCGAAGGCCGCGTCCACGTAGCTGCTGTCCAGCGCGGCGACCTTCTTCGGCGCGGCGGCGATCGTCGTCTCGCCCATCGCGTGCTTGACGGTCCTGGGGAAGCCCGCCCCGACCTGGCCGGGGACCGGTGGCGGCGAGCTCGGCGCGGCCCCGCCGCACCCCGCGACCACGGCCGCCACGGTGAAGGCGGCCACTCCGGCGAAGGCCCGCCGGGCCAACAGCGCCCTTGTCCTCAACTGTCCTCCAAGAGTCGTAAGTCCCATTCGCAACTGAGGATAGGTTGCCCTAACTTCGCGGCGATATCCGAAACGCGCCCCCGCAACCACCTCGGAACCGCCGCGTGACCCTGCCGGGGTTGGGGGCGGTTCGCGACCGTTTTGGCGGGGGTCGGGGGTACTTGAAGACGGGCGAACCCCTGGGGCACGCCTAGTTCGCGGGATCGACGCCGAAAGCCTTGGCGAGGTCGTCGAGGATGATGTGCGCGCCTTGCAGGCTCACCGAGGTCACCCAGGTGAGGTCGTTGACGGCGACCGCCTTCGGCGCGAGCGGGCGCCAGAGCGGGTTGGTCTCGAAGCGCTGCTTGGTCGCGGCCGAGGAGCCCTTCTCGTCCGGGTAGGTCGCCACGAAGATCTTGTCGGCGTCCGCGTCGGTGATCCGCTCCTCGCTGATCTCGGCGGCGAAGGCGTTGGCGGCCTGCGAGGCCGGCCGGGCCAGGCCCGCGTCCTTCATCACGATCCCGGAGAAGCTGGCCTGCTGGTAGAGCCGGGTCGGGCCGTCGACGAACCGCACGATCGAGATGGTCGGGTTCCTGCCCTCCTTGGCCCGGATCGCGTCGCCGATGCGGCGGGCCCGGTCCTCGTACCCCTTGATCTTCTTCTCGGCGAGCTCCTCCTTGCCGAGAGCCTTGCCGAGCAGCCGGATGTTCTCCTTCCACGTCGGGCCGGTGGTGTCGCTGAACACCGTCGGCACCTTCGCGCTGAGCTGGCCGTAGATCTGCTCGTGCCGGACCTTCGCCGAGACGATCAGGTCGGGCTTCTGGTTCAGGATCAGCTCGATCTTCGGCTCGGCCAGGGTGCCGACGGCCTTGGCGCCCGCGCTCAGCCGCCTGCCCGGCTCGCCGAGGTAGTCGGGCACCCGGTCACCGATGGAGCGGTAGCTGGTGAAGGCCACGACCTCGGTCTCCAGGGCGATCACCGCGTCGACGAAGCTCGCGTCCAGCGCGGCGACCTTCTTCGGCGCCGCCGGGATGGTGGTCTCACCCATGGCGTGCTTGACCGTCCTGGGGAAACCCGCGGCCGGAGGAGCCGAGGCGCCACCCGGCTGGGTGGTGGTGCCGGGCCCGCACGCGGCGACGGCCGCCGCCACGGCGATGATCACCAGGCTCCGTCTCGCCAACAACGCTCTGGTCAAGGTTCCTCCACGGTTCGGTTAGGCTTGCCTGACTACCAGCAAGGTCGGCCTTACCTTGTCGGGCGAACGGACCAGAGGGAAGGAGATGTTCTTTGGAACGCAGTGTGACCGTGGCAACGCCATCCGGGTCACGGCGCTCCCCTCGGTCGGGTGTCGCTCCTCAGCAGGCCGACGCCACCGTTCGCCGCCGCCGTCGCAGGCTCATCGGCCTGCTCGTCCTCGTGCTCGTGCTCCTCGCCAGCGTGCTGGCCAGCATCGCCATCGGCTCCAAGCCGATCGCGCTCGCCGACGTCTGGCACGCCCTGGCAACGCCGACCGGCACCGAGGACGACATCGTCATCGGCTCCCTGCGGGTGCCCAGGACCATGCTCGGCCTGGTCGTGGGCATCTCGCTGGGCGTGGCGGGCGCGCTGATGCAGGGCCACACCCGCAACCCGCTGGCCGATCCCGGCCTGCTCGGGGTGAACCAGGGCGCGGCCTTCGCCATCGTGCTGTCGATCTTCATGCTGCGCACCGACGACATCTACACGCTGGTCTGGTTCGGTTTCGCCGGGGCGCTGGTCGCCACCGTCGCGGTGTTCGCGCTCGGCTCGGTCGGCCGGGGCGGACCGACCCCGGTCACCCTGGCGCTGGCCGGGGCCGCGATCAGCGCGCTGCTCTACGCGCTGACCTCGGCACTGGTGCTGCTGGACGCGCAGAGCCTCGAGGCGTTCCGGTTCTGGCGCTCCGGCTCGCTGGCCGGGCGCGATCCGGAGATCGTGCTCCAGGTGCTGCCGTTCCTGGTCGCGGGCCTGGTGCTGGCGCTGGTCAACTCGCCGGGGCTGAACGCGCTGTCCCTCGGCGAGGACGTGGCCCGATCGCTGGGCCAGAGCGTCATGCTGACCCGGGTCGTCGGCATCGCCGCCGTCACGCTGCTGACCGGAGCGGCGGTGTCCGCGTGCGGCCCGATCGGCTTCGTCGGCCTGGTCGTCCCGCACATGGCGCGCGCCATCACCGGACCGGACTACCGCTGGCTGCTGCCCTACTCCGGGCTGCTCGGCGCGATCATGCTGCTGGTCGCCGACGTGGTGGGCCGCGTCGTCGCCCGGCCGGGGGAACTCCAGGTCGGCATCATGCTGGCCCTGGTCGGCGCGCCGTTCTTCTTGGTCCTGGTCCGGCGGAGAAGGCTGGTGCGGCTGTGAAGGCCCTGATGGGGCGGGAGACCTCGATCCCCGGCCGTCCGGCGCTGCGCGTCGGGCCCGCGTCGTGGGTGGTCCGGCTGCGCCCGGTGCTCGTTCCGGTGATCGCGTTCGGCCTGCTGGTGCTGGCCATGGCGGTCAACCTGGGCCGGGGCGACTTCCCGATCGGCGTCGGCGACGTGCTCGCGGTGCTGCTCGGCGGCGGCGATGACACGCACGCCTACATCGTGCTCGAACTGCGGCTGCCGAGGGCGCTGACCGGGGCGCTGGTCGGCGCCGCGCTCGCGCTCGCCGGGGCGATCACCCAGTCCATCGCCCGCAACCCGCTGGCCAGCCCGGACATCCTCGGGGTCACCGCGGGTGCCGGGGTCGGCGCGGTCGCGGTGATCATGCTCGGCGGCAGCGCGGGCGGGATCAGCGGCGGCATCGCCGAGTTCGGCCTGCCCGCCGCGGCGCTCGGCGGCGGACTCGTCGCGGCGCTGTTCGTCTTCGCCATCTCCTGGCAGCGCGGCATTGACGGCTACCGGCTCGTGCTGGTCGGCCTCGGCATCACCGCGGTGCTGGTGGCGATCAAGTTCTACCTGCTCACCCTGTCCGAGGTGGCCGACGCGGGCCGGGCGATGGTGTGGATCACCGGCAGCCTCAACGGCCGCGGCTGGGAGCACGTCACCCCGGTCGCGCTCGCACTGCTGGTGCTGGTGCCGCTCGCGCTGTTCGCGGCACGTCCGCTCGGCGGCCTCCAGTTCGGCGACGACACCGCGCGCGGCCTGGGCATCCGGGTCAACGGCTCGCGGGCGGCGCTGATCCTGATCGCGGTCGCGCTGGCCGCCACCGCGACGGCCTCCGCCGGGCCGGTCGAGTTCGTCGCGCTGGCCACCCCGCAGATCGCCATGCGGATGGCCGGCACGCCGCAGCCGCCGCTGCTCGGCTCCGCTGTGCTCGGCGCCGCCCTCACGGTGAGCGCGGACGTGATCGCCCGCACCGCCTTCGGCGTCGTCGAGCTGCCGGCGGGCATCGTGACCGCCGTGATCGGCGCGCCCTACCTCATGTACCTGCTGGTTCGTCGTTATCGAGAGGTCCGGACATGACAGCTGCTGCTCGGGTGCGGCTCCGCGCCGAGGGGCTCAGCCTCGGCTACGGCGAGAACCGCGTGGTCGAGGGCCTGGACCTGGATGTCATCGACGGCACCATCACCGCGGTCATCGGCCCCAACGGCTGCGGCAAGTCGACGCTGCTGCGCGCGCTCGGCAGGCTGCTGGCGCCGCAGGAGGGCCACGTCCTGCTGGACGGCAAGCGCATCGACAAGACGCCGACCAGGGAGGTCGCCAAGATCGTCGGAGTGCTGCCGCAGACCCCGGTCGCCCCGGACGGGCTCACCGTCGGCGACCTGGTCGCCCGCGGCAGGCACCCGCACCAGGCCTGGTACCGGCAGTGGTCGGCCGACGACGAGGGCGCGGTGTCCGAGGCGCTGCGGATGACCGGGATGCTGGAGTTCGCCGAGCGGACCCTGGACCAGCTCTCCGGCGGCCAGCGGCAGCGGGCGTGGATCTCCATGGCGCTGGCGCAGGGCACCGACCTGCTGCTGCTGGACGAGCCGACCACCTACCTGGACCTCGCGCACCAGGTGGACGTGCTCGACCTGGTGCAGCAGCTGCACGACCAGGCGGGTCGCACGGTGATCATGGTGCTGCACGACCTGAACCTGGCCGCGCGCTACTCCGACCGGCTGATCGCGATGCGAGACGGCAAGATCGTCGCGCAGGGCGCCCCCCAGGACGTGCTGACCGAGCAGCTGCTCAGCGACGTCTTCGACCTGGACGCACGAGTGGTCCCCGACCCCGTCGCCGGCACTCCGCTCGTCGTCCCCATCGGCAGCAGGCACCGCGTCCGCGTCGACTCCGCCGCCCCGGCCGACGACACCATGTGACCCTCGCGGTTTATGCACTGAATGAGTCATTGGGGTACTTGAGCGCCCTCAATGACTCATTCAGTGCGTTGAAGTACCTGAACGAGTCATTCAGGGCGTAAGAGGGTCAGCGGGAGAGGGCGCGGGTGGCGCGTTCGTCCTCGGTGGTCCGCGGGCAGGTGGTGCACGCGGGCTGGTCGGGCAGTGCGAAGTGGAAGCAGCAGCTCTCGCGGCGGCGGGTCCACACCGACCGGCCGCAGTCGCCGGTGACCGTGTGCAGGGTCGACGCCGAGGTCAGCGGGGCCTCGGCGGTGGGGAGGAACAGCGCGGAGTCGGCGACGCCGGACCCCTCGTCGCCCAGGCTGCGCCCGGCCAGCCAGCCCGCGGTGTCCAGCGCGTCGGTGGCCGCGGCCCACAGCGTGCGGCGGCCGAAGCGGGTGCCGGGGCCGAACGCGGTGACGAACTTGGCGGCGTGCGCGGTGAACCGGGCGCGGAACAGCGCGGCCAGCGCGCGCTCGTCGGAGACCGTGGTGGCCTCGGCGCGGTGTGACTCGGGGTCTTCGGGAAGGCAGCAGAACTCATCGCTGAGCAGGGCGATGCCGTTCGGGTGCGGGCGGTCGCCGTTGAGCCGGAAGGCGATGTCGGCGGGCCGCAGCGACGGGACCCGGCGGGCGGAGTGGAACAGCAGGCCGCCGAGGAAACCGGGGACCTGGAGGTACCACGACATGATGTAACCGGAGGTGGTGCGCTCCGGGATCGGGCCGTCGTGGCGCTCGCTCAGCCAGTCGGCGAGCCGTTTGCGCCAGCGGTCGAACATCGCGGGGTCGCCGAGCACGTCGGCGCAGCTGATCCACTCGCCGGAGCCGGAGGCGGGAAGGCCGTAGCGGACCTCGGTCGTCGGCAGGTGACCGACCCGGTCGAGCGTCGCGGCCAGGACCCCTCGTTCTCCTCCGCCGACCGCGCCGACCGGGCTCAGGCCCGCGGTCACGGTCACCGGCGCGCCCCGCGGGCGGTGCTGGTGGTGCGTGGCACGGCGGCTCCCGGGCATCCTCGGCGCGTATCGATTCGGCAACCTCAGTCAGGCTTGCCTAACCTTACATATAGTCACGCCACGTTGCTCCGCAAGGGTGGTCGGCCTAACACACCGATCGACGGATCGTTGTTCGCGCTGAGCGGACAGCACCGGGTTGGCGGAATCCGACTACGTCTGAGCACGTTGAGCGTGATGTCGGGAGGGGGAGATCGGACAACCGGAGTCGTGCCGCGAACTAGGCGCGACGGACCACCCGACTACAGTGGTCATACGGTGCCGGTCCCAAAGTGCGGCAGGGAGTGCGAATGTTCGAAAGATTCACCGACCGCGCAAGGCGGGTGGTCGTCCTGGCCCAGGAAGAGGCCAGGATGCTGAACCACAACTACATCGGCACCGAGCACATCCTCTTGGGCTTGATCCACGAGGGTGAGGGTGTCGCCGCCAAGGCGTTGGAGTCGCTGGGTATCGCGCTCGAAGGGGTACGCCAGCAGGTCGAGGAGATCATCGGCCAGGGACAACAGGCCCCCAGTGGGCACATCCCCTTCACGCCTCGGGCGAAGAAGGTGCTCGAGCTGTCGCTGCGCGAGGCGCTGCAGCTCGGCCACAACTACATCGGCACCGAGCACATCCTGCTCGGGCTGATCCGTGAGGGCGAGGGCGTCGCGGCGCAGGTGCTGGTCAAGCTTGGTGCTGACCTGAATCGCGTCCGCCAGCAGGTGCTCCAGCTGCTGTCGGGCTACCAGGGCAAGGAGCCCGCCG
Source organism: Allokutzneria sp. A3M-2-11 16 (assembly GCF_024213555.1). Taxonomy (GTDB): domain Bacteria; phylum Actinomycetota; class Actinomycetes; order Mycobacteriales; family Pseudonocardiaceae; genus Allokutzneria. The sequence continues at coordinate 2,363,671 of NZ_JANAVO010000001.1, forward strand.
AGTCCGGCGGCGGCCGCGGTGAGGGCACGCCGTCCTCCTCGCTGGTCCTCGACCAGTTCGGCAGGAACCTGACCTCCTCCGCCCGCGAGGGCAAGCTCGACCCGGTCATCGGGCGCGAGAAGGAGATCGAGCGGGTCATGCAGGTGCTGTCCCGCCGCACCAAGAACAACCCCGTGCTGATCGGTGAGCCCGGCGTCGGCAAGACCGCCGTCGTCGAGGGCCTCGCCCAGCGCATCGTCAAGGGCGAGGTGCCCGAGACGCTGAAGGACAAGCAGCTCTACACGCTTGACCTCGGCTCCCTCGTGGCCGGCTCGCGCTACCGCGGTGACTTCGAAGAGCGCCTGAAGAAGGTGCTCAAGGAGATCAAGACCCGCGGCGACATCATCCTGTTCATCGACGAGATCCACACCCTGGTCGGCGCTGGCGCCGCCGAGGGCGCGATCGACGCGGCGAGCATCCTCAAGCCGATGCTGGCCCGCGGCGAGCTGCAGACGATCGGTGCGACCACCCTCGACGAGTACCGCAAGTACGTCGAGAAGGACCCCGCGCTGGAGCGCCGTTTCCAGCCGATCCAGGTGGGCGAGCCCTCGCTGGAGCACACGATCGAGATCCTCAAGGGGCTGCGGGACCGGTACGAGGCGCACCACCGCGTCTCGATCACCGACTCGGCGCTGGTGGCCGCCGCCACCCTGGCCGACCGGTACATCAACGACCGCTTCCTGCCGGACAAGGCGATCGACCTGATCGACGAGGCCGGCGCCCGGATGCGGATCAGGCGGATGACGGCCCCGCCGGACCTGCGCGAGTTCGACGAGAAGATCGCCGACGTGCGCAGGGAGAAGGAGTCCGCGATCGACGCGCAGGACTTCGAGCGGGCCGCCAAGCTCCGCGACTCCGAGAAGCAGCTGCTCGGCCAGAAGTCGGAGCGGGAGAAGCAGTGGAAGGCCGGTGACCTGGACGTCGTCGCGGAGGTCGACGACGAGCAGATCGCCGAGGTGCTGGCCAACTGGACCGGCATCCCCGTCTTCAAGCTCACCGAGGAGGAGACCTCGCGTCTGCTCCGCATGGAGGACGAGCTGCACAAGCGGATCATCGGCCAGCACGAGGCGGTCAAGTCCGTCTCGCAGGCGATCCGCCGCACCCGCGCCGGTCTGAAGGACCCGAAGCGGCCGTCGGGCTCGTTCATCTTCGCCGGCCCCTCGGGCGTCGGTAAGACTGAGCTGTCCAAGTCGCTGGCGAACTTCCTCTTCGGCGACGACGACGCGCTCATCCAGATCGACATGGGTGAGTTCCACGACCGCTACACCGCTTCCCGGCTCTTCGGTGCCCCTCCCGGCTACGTCGGGTACGAGGAGGGCGGCCAGCTCACCGAGAAGGTGCGCCGCAAGCCGTTCTCCGTCGTGCTCTTCGACGAGATCGAGAAGGCGCACCAGGAGGTGTACAACACGCTGCTCCAGGTGCTGGAGGACGGCCGCCTGACCGATGGTCAGGGCCGCACGGTGGACTTCAAGAACACCGTGATCATCTTCACCTCGAACCTGGGCACGCAGGACATCTCCAAGGCCGTCGGCCTCGGCTTCGCCAACAGCAACGCTCAGGGCTCCAACTACGAGCGGATGAAGCAGAAGGTCAACGACGAGCTGAAGAAGCACTTCCGCCCGGAGTTCCTGAACCGGATCGACGACATCATCGTCTTCCACCAGCTGACCCAGGACGAGATCATCCAGATGGTCGACCTCATGGTCGCCAGGGTCGAGACCCAGCTGCGCAACAAGGACATGTCGCTGGAGCTCACCCCGCTGGCCAAGAAGCTGCTGGCCAAGCGCGGGTTCGACCCCGTGCTCGGGGCCCGGCCGCTGCGCCGGACCATCCAGCGCGAGATCGAGGACCAGCTGTCGGAGAAGATCCTGTTCGGCGAGCTGGCCCCCGGCCAGGTCATCCTCGGCGACGTCGAGGGCTGGGACGGCGAGGGCTCGGACGACCAGGCCAGGTTCGTCTTCCGCGGTGAGACCCGCGGTGGCGTGACCGTGCCGGACGTGCCGCCGGCCGACGTGGTCGACGTCGCGGCCGAAGGCGACGCCGAGTAGCACTGCTGGATAACAACATCGACAACCGGTGGGGCGGGTGCGGAGATCGCACCCGCCCCACCGGCGTTTTCGGGCACCCTGGGGGAGTGCACCCGCAGACCACCTACCCCGCCTACCAGGTCGAGCGACCGGTGGAGCCGATGCGGCGCGCCCGGGGCGGCACGGCGGTCGGGTTCCTGCTGTGGCTGGTGGCGGTGCCGTACTTCGTGCTGTGCCTCGCCCGCCTGCTGGGCTTGGACGGCAGCCACTGGATCCTCGTCGCGGTGGTGTCGCTGACGCCGTACGCGCTGCCGCTCGGCGCCGTGCTCACCGCGATCCTGCTCTTCACCCGCAGGTGGATCGTCGGGCTGGTCTCGTTGCTGCTGACGGTTCTGCTCGTCACGGTCGTCGCTCCGCGCACGGCGGCCGCGGCGCGTCCCAACGGCTCCGGCCCGCTGCTGCGGGTGCTCAGCGTGAACATCTCGATGGACCACGGCGACGCCGCGACGGTGGTGCGCCTGGTGCGGGATCGCGCGGTGGACCTGCTGAGCATTCAGGAGCTGACCCCCGGCGCGGAGCGGGCGCTCGACGCGGCGGGACTCGCGGAAGTGTTGCCGCACCGGGTTTTCAAGCCGCGGCCGGGCGCGGTCGGCGGTGGTCTGGCGTCACGGTTCCCGTTGCGGGAAACGGTGGTCACCCGGCCCACCACGGCCGAGCACCCCGCGGCCGTCATCGACCTGCCCGCCGGGCCGGACGTGGAGTTCGTCTCGGTGCACCCGTGGTACCCCGTCGGTCCGAGGGGGACCGAGCCGTGGTTGCGGGACATGGCCGGGCTGCCGAGCCCGGACGGCCTGCGGGTGCCCAGAATCCTGGCGGGGGACTTCAACGCCTCGCTGGACCACTCGGTCTTCCGCGGCCTGCTCAACCAGGGATACCTCGACGCCGCGGAGCAGGCCGGGGCTGGACTCACCCCGACCTGGCCCGCCGACAAACGGTTCGTGCCCGCCTTCGTCGCGCTCGACCACGTCCTGGTGGACAACAAGAACTTCGTGGTCGAGTCCTTCGGCACGGCGGCGGTGCCCGGAACGGATCACCGCGCCGTCATCGCCGAGGTCAAACTCGTCCGGGGCTGAGTCAGCAGACGCTCGGGGACTTGAGGCCGCGGGCGATCTCGCTGCCCGGGGTGTAGACGACGCCCTGGATGCAGGCGTTGTTCTGCTTCCGGTAGGTGCCCGGGACGGTCTTCGACTCGTTCTTCTTCACGTTGTGGTCGCCGAGCCCAACGTAGGACGAGCCGTTGCGGTAGCCGAAGCTGACCTTGCCGGAACCGTTGGTCTTCTTGTAGCGCACCTCGAGCTTGGAGGAGCTGACCACCCGCACGCAGACCTCGCCGCTGTCGTGGTCGGCGCACGTGAAGCTCGCCGCGTTGGCGGTCGCCGGGGCCAGAAGGGTCGCGCCGGTGATGGCGGCCGCCAAGCCCAGAACCGTTGCCTGCTTGCGCATCAGAGTTCTCCTACGTCGTGCGTGACCCGCCGTGGGTCACTAACTGATAACGACGATATCCAGAAAACCCGAAAGGTCTCGGTATAATACGTTTGAGAGTTCGGCCGTGCTTGTCGCGGTCCAACTTTTCGGATGGGGGCGAATGTGAAGGCGTGCCGTCGGGATCAACGCCCTCGAAGTGGCCGACGGTGCCCTGTGCCTGTTCGGAGGGGCTGCTGAACAGCTGGTTCGAGGTTCACTTCGTCGCGGGACGAATTCGCGGCCATCAGGTACTTCGTCGGTTCCCGCTGTGGCCGAGTGACCCGTGCCACGGGGGCGATCCGGATTCGGACCGCCCCCGTGACTGCTTGTTCACACGATGTGCACCAGGTTGGACGCTCTGCGGTTTCAGGCTGTGCGAGGCATCCGGGGATGACCTACTTGCCGCCGACCAGTTCCCATAGGTAGTGGCCGTTCTTCAGCGGGAACGTGGCCACCTTCTCCTTGATGACCTTGGTGGTCTTGCAGTTCTTGTTGGTGTACTTCCACTTCACCACGGTGACCCGCCAGTGCTCGTAGAACTGCTGGAGGTACCGGGTCTTGCCTGCGGGCACGTCCGCGCCGTACGACCAGGACTGGGAGGTCGATTTGGACTTGCCGACGCTCTTGCCGTAGGTGGTGCTGATGTTCGCGATCACCGCTTCGGCGGTGATGTTCATGTCGTTGTTGTAGGTCGTGTTGGATTCCGCGGTCGCCGTCTTGGTGTAGGTGATCCGGCCCGGCCCGGTCAGCCAGTCGCTGCGGATGTTCGTGCCTCTGTCCACCAGATGGCCGTTCTTGACGTAGAAGTACTCCTGCGTCGTCGAGCAGGCCGCCAGCGCCTGGGCGCCGATACCGGCCGCGGCCGGGACGACAAAGGCGGCGACGGTCATGGACAGGGTGAGGGCGGTGCGGCGAATCTTCACGAGGCGGCTCCAGCAGGGGAGTGATCTACGACTCATCCGATGCCGGGAACGCTAGTCAACGTGAATGCGAACGCGACAGCCCCTCGTAGATTCTCTTGCTCGTGTCTGCATCTTGCCGGGAAAGCCTTGCGCTCACTTCCGCGCGTTTGATCTGCGCTTTCCCGCGAGGTGGACAGTGAAAACCGCTCAGTTTTCGGATCGGCGCGAATGTGGCGCGTTCAGCAATTGTGAAGCGGCTATCGGAGCGCGTCGAGTTCGGTGAGCGCGTCCAGCGCCGTCATTGGGATCGGGACGCCACGGCTGTGCCGGATCTCGGGTTCGCGCGGATTGATCCGGATCAGCGACTGCGTGGCGGCGCTCGCCAGCTCCGCGTAGCGCCGCACGGTGGGCACGGCCTGGCCCGCGCCCAGTTCGACGACCACGAGCCGCTTGCCGTGCAGTCCCCGGCGCCACGCGTTCAGCGCGTCGAGCTGAGCCTGGCTGCGGTCCGGCACCCAGGTCATGTCGCCGAACATGAGGATGTTGGGGCGCTCCAGCTCGCCGCACTCCGGGCACTCCGGCAGCGGGGACACCGCGCGCATGGTCTCCGGCTCGATCGGCACCTCGATCCCGTCGGCCGGGCTGATGCGCCGCGAGCACGGGAACACGCACTGGAGGTGGTGGATCGAACCGTGGCACTCGGCGACCTGGTCCTCGGCGAAGCCCGCGCGCTGGAACTGACCGTCCACATTGGACGTGAACACCCGCACGCCGCCGGGCAGCGCCGAACCCCACCCGCGCAGGATCTCGAATCCCGCGTGCGGAACGGTCTCGCGGTAGAGCTTCAGGCGGTGCCCGTAGAAACCCCACGCCAGCTCGGGATCGGCGGCGAAGTGCACCGGGTCGGCCAGCTCCTCGAAGCGCAGGCCGAGCCGGGCGTAGGGCGGATAGGCGCGCCAGAAACCCTCGTCACCGCGGAAGTCGGGCAGGCTGCTGTCCACACCCATACCCGCCCCGGCGCAGACCAGCAGCGCCTCAGCGTCGGCGAGCAGGGCGGCGGCGCGCTCCAGAGCTTCAGTCATTCTTGGGCTTGGAGCCCAAAACGACCTCGAACTCCAGCAGGCTGGACCCGGACGCGACCGGCTTCGCCCGTTCGCCGGAGTGCGCGGCCTGACCGGAGCCCGACATCCAGTTGCGGAAGTCCTCGTCGGTCTCCCAGTGCGTGACGACGAAGTAGCGGTTCTCGCCGGACACCGGGCGCAGCAGCTCGAAACCGAGGAAACCGGGGGAGCTGTCCACCGCGCCGAGCCGCGCGGCGAAGCGCTTCTCCAGCTCGGGGCCCGCGCCCTCGGGGACCTCGATCGCGTTGATCTTCACAACGGCCATGACCCCAGCGTAGCCACACCGCGTGGTAGACCTCGACGTGTGGAACGTCGCGATGTGGTCGATTTCGGCGGCTCGGGGCAGCCGATCCTGTTGCTGCACGGCCTGATGGGCCGGGCCCGCACGTGGTGGCCGGTCGCGCGGTGGCTCAGGCGCTACGGCCGCGTCTACGGGCTCGACCAGCGCGGCCACGGGCACAGCCCGCACAGGGGATTCACCAGCATCTCCACCGAGGACTTCGTCGCGGACGCGGCGGAGTTGGTGGCCGAACTGGGGCCCGCGGTGGTGATCGGGCACTCGATGGGCGGGCTGCACGCGTGGGAGCTGGCCGCGCGCCACCCGGATCTGGTGCGGGCGGTCGTGGTGGAGGACATGGCTCCCGACCAGCGAGGCAAGACGGTCGACACCTGGCGCGGCTACTTCGACTCGTGGCCGGTGCCGTTCGAGTCCCTGGACCACGTGCGCTCGTTCTTCGGCGGTCCCGTCGGCGACTACTTCGCGGAGTGCGTGACGGAGCGCGAGGACGGCTACCACCTGACGGCCGACCTGGAAGACCTCTACGTGATCGCGGCGGAGTGGGGGCGGCGGGCGTACTGGGACTCCGTCGAGAAGGTGGACTGCCCGCTGCTGGCGATCGAGGCCGAGCACACAGCGATGCCGCCCGGACAGATCCGCGAGCTGGCCGAGCGCGCGCCGCACGGCCTCCACGTCCGGATCGACGGCGCGGGGCACGTGGTCCACCGCGACCGGCCCGACGCGTACCGGGGCGCGGTCGAGGCGTTCCTGTCAGGATTGTCGAGCTAGAGCAGCACGTCCACCGCGCCGGTGCGGGTGTCCACGATCCCGATCTCGGCGACGTCGGCGCGGATGGGCTCGACGGGGTGCAGCGCGGTGAAGCCGGTGACGATCTCCGCGTCCGAACATCCTTGTGCGAGAACGCAATGCGGCAACCACGAGCCGGGCAGGTAGTACGCCGAGGGGTTCTTCACCTTGCCCGCCAACACGTCGTGCACCGCGGAGTGCACCGCGAGCAGCTCGCCGTCCACCACCGCGCCGAGCATCAGCACGCTCTCCGTCGAGGTGAAGGTGCCGAGCGTGCGCAGCCACAAGGACGGCATGGCAAGCATTTCCAGCTCCGCGCGCAGTTCGTCCCGTGTCTTCTGGGGGATCGCCGTGGCCGCCGCGAGCGTGAGCTGAGGTCGTTTGTCCGTCGGAGCCGGAACACCCGCCTTCGCCAGCTTGCGCCACAGTCCGCGAACGGCGACTTCGGCTTCGCCGTCGAAGAACACCCGCAGCACGTCAGCCATGCTCGCCTCCGTCGCCGGGCAGGGAGAACAACCCGGTGGCGGTCTGCTCGACGAGGCCGTCCACCAGCAGGGAGTCCAGGCAGCGGTCCCGTTGGCCCGCCTCGGACCAGGCGGCGTCGAGCTGAGCGCGGGTGACCGGACCGGGCGCGTCGCGGAGCACGTCCAGGAGGCGGCCGCGGACCTGTCGGTCGGTGCCCGCGAACTTCTGCACGACCTTCGCCGGACCCGCGTAGGCCGGGCGGCCCGCCTCCTGCCACGCGCAGCTGTCGTACACCGGGCAGTCGGCACAGCGCGGAGTGCGCGCGACGCACACGATCGCGCCGAGTTCCATCAGCGCGGCCGAGTACCGCGCCGCGAAGCGATCTTCCTTGGGCAGCAACGCATCCACGTCCGCGAGGTCGCGCTTGGTCGACGGCGGGCCCGCGTCACCGGCTCCGTGCACCGCGCGGGCGACGACGCGGCGGACGTTGGTGTCCACCACCGGGCAGCGCTGCCCGTAGGCGAAAGCGGCCACGGCGCGCGCGGTGTACTCGCCGATGCCCGGCAACGCCAACAGAGTGTCCACATTGGACGGAACGACGTCGCCGTGCCCCTCGGCGATCGCGGTCGCCGCCGCGTGCAGCCGCAGCGCCCGGCGGGGGTAGCCGAGCTTGCCCCAGGCGCGGACCACGTCGCCCTGGCTCGCCGCGGCCAGCGCGGAGGGCTTGGGCCAGCGCTCCATCCACTCCAGCCAGATCGGCTGGACCCGGTTGACCGGGGTCTGCTGCAGCATGATCTCGCTGACCAGCACGCCCCAGGCGTCGCAGTCGGGGCGCCGCCACGGCAGGTCGCGGGCCACCCGGTCGAACCAGTCGACCAGCACCTCTGGTTCCAGTCTCACGCTCATCGCAGCCCGATCCTGCCAGCTACAGTTCCGCACCTGGCGGACAGGGAGGTCCAATGGCGCGCGCGACGGAACGGGACAACCCGTTGGCACGGATCGCCTCGCGGTTCACCGCGTTCACCGAGCGCTGGTTGCCGGACGCGTTCGGTTTCGTGCTGATCGGCACCTTCGTGGTCTTCGCCGCCGGGCTGCTCACCGGCGAGCGGATCACCGCCATGGTCGACTCCTGGGGCAAGGGCGTCTGGAGCCTGGTCACCTTCACGCTGCAGATGGCCATGATCATCATCGGCGGGTACGCGGTGGCCACCGCGCGGCCGGTGGCGAAGCTGATCGCCCGGCTGGCCACCGTGCCGAGGAGCCCGCGCGCGGCCGTGGCGTTCACCGCCGCCGTCTCGATTGCCACCTCCTATCTCAACTGGGCGTTCTCGTTGATCTTCACGGCGATCCTGGCCAGGGAGATCGCCAGGGTGCTGCGCGGCGTCGACTACCGGGCCATCGGGGCGATGGCCTTCCTGGGTCTGGGAACCGTGTGGGCGCAAGGGCTTTCCGGTTCGGCGGCGCTCCAGGTGGCCAGTGCGGAGTCCAGCCCGAAGGCCGTGCAGGAGGTGATCAGGGCGGGCCGCGGCGAGGGCCTGATCCCGCTCACCGAGACCATCTTCCTGTGGCAGGGCGTGGTTTCCACCCTGGTCGTCGCCGTCGTCGCGGTGGTGTTCGCCTGGTTCATCGCGCCCACCGGCGACCGCGTGAAGACCGCCGAGGACCTGGGCGTCGAGCTGCGGCCGATCGTCGGCGAACCCGACGACACCGGTGCCAAGCGCCCCGGGGACTGGCTGGAGAACAGCCCGCTGTTCTCGATCGCGATCTTCGCGCTCGGCCTGTGGTATCTCGTGCGCTACTTCGCCGCCGCGCCGGGGAACCCGCTCAACGCGCTGGACCTCAACACCGTCAACCTGATCCTGCTGCTGGTGGCGCTGATCCTGCACTGGCGTCCGCGCAGGCTCGTGGCGGCCGTGCGCGACGGCGTCCCGGCCGCGTCCGGGGTGCTGCTCCAGTTCCCGTTGTACGGCGGGATCTTCGGCATGATCGCCTACACCGGGCTGTCCTCGACGATCGCGAGCTGGCTGGTCGGGGTGTCCAACGCCTTCTTCTACCCGGCGCTGATCGCGGTCTACTCCTGCGTGCTCGGTGTGTTCGTGCCCAGCGGCGGCAGCAAGTGGGTGATCGAGGCGCCCTACGTGATCGACGCGGCCAACCAGCTCGGCGTGCACCAGGGGTGGATGGTCGTGGTCTACGACCTCGGCGAGGCCAGCGCGAACCTGTTGCAGCCCTTCTGGATGCTGCCCACGCTGGCCATCCTCGGCCTGAAGGCGCGCGACATCATGGGCTACACGTTCGCGATGTTCCTGGTGTGCTTCCCCACCGTGCTCGTCCTGGTGACGCTCTTCGTGCCCTAGACGACCTCGTCGAGCAGGCCGGTCGCCACGTCGTAGACGAAGCCGCGCACGTTGTCGGTGCTCGGCAGGAAAGCGCTGCGCCGCACGCGTTCCACCGACACCCGCACGCTGTCCTTCACCTCGCGGAAGGCTTCGACCGCCCACGTCGGGCGCAGGCCGGTGTCCTCCTCGACCAATGTCTTGAAGTCGTCGTCGGTGATCTGCGAGAGGCCGCAGTTGGTGTGCTGCACGACGATCACCTCGCGCGTGCCGAGCAGGCGCTGGCTGATGGTGAGCGAGCGGATCACGTCCTCGGTCACGATGCCGCCCGCGTTGCGCAGGATGTGCGCCTCGCCGTGCTTGAGCCCGAAGACGTCGAACACCTTGATCCGGGCGTCCATGCAGGTGACGATCGTCAGCCCCAGGCTGGGCACCGGGGTCTGGATCTCCGGGTGGCCGAGGTCCCTGGTCTTGGCGTGCCTGGCCAGCAGCTCGTTGATCGCGGTCATGGCGCGGCCTCCTGATCGCTCGGTCCCGGTTCGGGGTCACGACCATGAGAACCGAGCGGAACGAGACTGACAACCGTTCCTAGTCGAATATCACGCCGGTGCGACACGACCCGTACGGGTTACGGTGACCTCCACCACTGTCCGCGACGGCGGAGTTACCGTCAGGCCGTGTTGCAGCCGGTGGGTCCCCTCCCCGAGTCGGTGTACTGGCGCCGACGCGCGGTGGCTATTGCGGTCGGCGTGGGCATCCTCCTCGCCGGCGTCTGGGGTGTGACCGCGTTGGCCGGCGGGGGCCAGGACCCCGCCGTGCGCACCGCGGCCAACCAGGGCGCGGAGGCGGCCAAACCCTCGCCGCCGCCCACCTCCTCCACCGAGCCGACACCGGGTCCCTCCGGGTCCGGCACGGCGACGCCCACCTCCGGGCCCCCGCCGAGCGGAACCACCGAGCCCGCTCCGCCGCCGCCCCCACCACCTCCTCCGCCCCCGCCACCCGGCCCGTGCGCCGACCAGGCGATGAAGCTAACGGCCGAGGTCGGGCAGCCCGAGTACCGCGTCGGCCAGCGCCCCGAGCTGCGGCTGGTCGTCGCCAACACCGGTCAGGTCGCCTGTTACCGGGACCTCGACGCCGGGCTCCGCGAGATCGTCGTGACCAGTGTGGACGGTGGCACGCGGCTCTGGTCCAGCAACGACTGCTATGCCTCGAACTCGCCGAACTCCCGGTTGCTGCAACCGGGGGAGAGCCAGATGTTCAAGGTCGCGTGGGCGGGCCGGACGTCGGCTCCGGGCTGCGCGGGCAAGCGCACCGCGGTGCAGGCCGGTGACTACCAGGTCGTGCCCAAACTCGGTGCGCTGCAAGGACAACCCACACCACTGCGGCTGACCTGACCGCCACGCGCGCTGGCGAAATCAGGGCGTCTTCAAGTACCACCAACCCCCTTTCCGCGACCGCTAACCGCCCCCAACCCCCGGCGAGGTTGGGGGCGGTTAGCGACTGCTGGGGTGGGGGTCGGTGGTACTTGAAGACGCCACAACCACCGCGGGTCAGCCGTAGCGCTCGATGAGGGAGGTCTCGGCGAGCCGGGGACAGGCCCTCGCGCACCACACGGGCCCAGTGCGCCGTCCATTTTGGACAGTTCGCGGAGCCGGGTGGAGCTGAACTTCACGTCCAGCTCGAACCCGCCGTCGCAGAGCGATTCCACCGCCTCGTCGTGGCCGAGCACGACCAGGCCGCCGGTGCGCCCGCGCAGGACGCGCTCCAGCCCGTCCCGCAACGGCGTGCCCGGAGCCAGGCGCGCGAGCGTCGCGTGCACCAGCTCGGACTGCCCCCGTTCGCTCACCACGACCCGATACTACGTGTCTTCACCTGCGGAAACCGGTTTCACGGGGGACCGGCGGGAACGCCCTCCGCCGCTGCGGCAAACAAGGGAGTGTGCAGACTGAGATCGTGCTGGACCAGGGGCCGGATGACCATCCGGACCTGTCCGCGCCCGATGGCGACACCGCCATCATGGCCCTCTACGACGCGCACTCCCAATCGCTCCACCGCTACCTGGCCCGCCGCGTCGGCCGGGACCTGGCGGACGATCTGGTGGCCGAGGCGTTCCTGGTCATGTGGGAACGGCGTGCCGACTACGACCCGCACCGGGCCAGCGCGCGGGCGTGGCTGTTCGGGATCGCCACCAACCTCGCCCGGATGCACGAGCGCACGGAGGTGCGCAAGCTGCGGGCCTGGGCCAGGGAGCTCGGCCGCGGTCTCGACGTCGAGGCCCCGGACACCCGCGCCGCGGCCGCGGTCGACGCCGAGAACGACGTGACCCGCTACGCCGAGGCGCTGGCCGGTCTGCGCCCGGAGGAGCGCGACGTGCTGCTGCTGACCGCCTGGGCGGACCTGAGCCCGACCGAGATCGCGAAGGTGCTCGACCTCCGTGTGACCACGGTGCGAACACGCCTGCACAGGGCGCGCGGCCGCCTGCTCCGGAACGGAGGAAAGCCATGACCGACAACGACCGGCTCCACGAAGTGCTGCGGCCGATCCGCGCCGACGTCGCGGACATGAGCGAGGAGGCGTTCCAGAGCGGACGCGCGCGACTCCTCGCCGCCACGAAAAACCACGAGCTTCCGAGGGTGTACCGAGTGACTGACAACGAGCAACCGAAGAAGTCCCGCAGGACCCCGTTCCTGATCGCCGCTGCGGCCGCCGTCGTGGTGATCGGAGTCGGTGGCGGACTCGTCTACACAAACTCCACCGCCACCGACACCGTCCCGGTCGCCCGGGCGCCGCATGTGGCCGTGCCGCGGGAGATTTCACCCCAGCCGCTGAACCGGGCCGGAGAGCTGGCGGCGAAGGTCTCGGACGAGGAGATCAAGCCCGACCAGCACCGCTACTTCGCGGAGCGGAGGTACGTCGTCGAGACGGTGGTGCAGGACGGCGTCGCCAAAGCGGGGCTGGAGCGCGAGACGCTCACCGAGTTGTGGGTACCCGCTGACCGCAACACCGCGTGGGCTGGCCGCAGGGACAACGGCGAAGTCCTTCGCGGAGGCGCCAACGCGCTTTCCTCGGACCTGGCGCTTTCCTCGGACCTGGCCGTCGAGCCGGAAGCCGTCGTCGCCAAGCTGCCGCGCGATCCCCGGCAGCTCTACGCGGTGCTCGCCGAACTCGCCTCGAAGGCCGGTACCCCGCACCGGGTCGCCTTCGACTACGCCAAGTCGCTCCTCGCCGGGAACAAGATCCCAGCCGACCTCCGCGGCCCGCTGTTCCAGGCGCTCGGCCACCTGCCGGGTATCGAGGTCACCGACGGCGTCACCGTGCGCGGCGGCGGGAGCGGTGTCTCACTGGCGATCCGGTACGGCACCATCCGCGAGGAGATGATCATCAGCCCCGAGGACGGCAGGCTGCTCGGTCTGCGCACGGTCGCCGTGGAGGCGTTGCCGAAGGTCACCGAGGGCATCCGCACCTACGCGAAGGGGGAGATCATGAACGAGACCCGGTACGACACCGGGATCGTGGACGGGGTGGGCGAGCGGCCGGGCGGCTGAGCCCTCCGGCTATCGTGGTCACCCCTTGTGGTCGAGCGGGTTCGGAGCGCGCATGTTCGGTCGACGCCTCGCGGCGCTTGTCGGTGCCCTCGCGCTCTGCCCGCTCGGCTCCGCGGTGGCCGCACCATCCACAGTGGACACTCTGTTCTCCTTGCAGGCCAAGGAACTCCCGGCTGATCTCATCGATGCGGTGCGCCGCGACCTGGGCATCGACGCCCCGGCCTACCTGGAGCAGGCGTGGCGGGCATCCGGGCGCGCGGAGTCACCGCTGGAGCGCCCGATCCGCGCGCTGCTGCCCTCGCGGGGCATCGCGGCGGGCATGGGCGTGCAGCTCACCAGCGCCGCGCGCGGCCAGGTCGGCCTGTGCACGCTGGGCTTCCTCGCCGTGGACGACAGGGGCCGCTCCACCCCGTTGACCGCTGGCCACTGCGCGGCGCTGACCAGCGCGGAGAACGCGGTGCTGGAGCGGGGCGGTGTCGTCGGCCGCTTCGACACCGTCCGCTTCGACGACCTCGGTTCCGGGGGCAGCGGCGACGACTACGCCACCGTGCGCCTGACCAATCCGTGGCTGCGCCCGGCCGCCGAAGTGATCGACCAGCGCGGTGGGCGGGTGCCGGTGGAAGGCGTCGCGGCACCGGTCGAGGGCATGCCGGTGTGCAAGTCCGGCCGCACCACGGGGTGGACGTGCGGGCGCGTCCGCAAGCAACGAGTGCACGCGGTCTCGGGCGCTACGGGCCGCCGGATCGAGGCGTTCGCGCACACGGCGTGTTCCGGCGTCGGCGACAGCGGCGCCCCGGTGCTGTCCGGCACGCTCGCCGTCGGAGTCCTCCAGGGCGGCACCCAGGGGCCCGGCGGGCGGTGCCGCGCCGACTCCGGTGGCGAGGACTCGGCCGTCGCGGAGAGCCTGGTGCACGACGTGCTGCCGGACTTCCCCGGGACGCTGTTCGTCCTCACCACCACGGGCGACCAGGACCGCGACGGCAAGCCGGACGTCGACGAGCTGGCCGCCGATCCGACCGCCGTCCGCGACGACAACGGCAACGGCGTCCCGGCCTTCCGCGACCCCGCGGAGCGCTAGGCCGCGTCCAGCAAGTCCTCGGGTGTGCCGGGCTTCAAGTACCCCCAACCCCAGTCCCAGCGGTCTTTAACGACGGCAAACCCTCGGGCTGTGTTCGGGGTTGGGGGCGGTTAACGATGATCGAGAAGGGGGTTGGGTGTACTTGAAGACACCCCAACCCTGGGCCGGCACCGTCACTGGAAGCCTCGGCTCAACCGCCTGTGGGAAACGCGCTAGTCCTCGTTCTGGTCGCGCAGCGGCTTGCCCTCCTTGCGGAGGATGCGCAGCGCCGCCTTGACATCCTCGACCACGCTGACCCGCATCCCGGACGGCATCGGGCCGGAGTCCGGCGGCACCAGCGCCCTGGTGAAGCCGAGCCGCATCGCCTCGGTCAGCCGCCTGCCTGTGCCCGAGACGCGCCGCACCTCGCCCGCGAGGCCGACCTCGCCGATCGCCACCATGTCCGGCGGGACCGCGACGTCCCTGGCCGCGGAGGCCATGGCCAGCGCGAGCGCGAGGTCCGCAGCGGGCTCGACGACCTTCATCCCGCCGACGGTCGCCGCATAGACGTCGGCGTTGCCGAGCTTCACCTTGCCCCGGCGCTCCAGCACCGCGAGCACCATCGCCACCCGCGCCGAGTCGAGGCCGCTCACCGCGCGCCTCGGCGTCGGCATGGACGTGGGCGCCACCAGGGACTGCACCTCGGCGAGCAACGGCCGCTTGCCCTCGACGACAACGGTCACCGCGGTGCCCGCGACCTCGACCTCGCGCTTGTTCAGGAACAGGCCGGACGGGTCGGGCACGCCGAGGATGCCCTCCTCGACCAGCTCGAAGCAGCCGACCTCGTCCGAGGGGCCGAAGCGGTTCTTCACGCCGCGCAGCAGCCGCAGCGTCGAGTGCCGGTCGCCCTCGAACTGGAGCACGACGTCGACGAGGTGCTCCAGCACGCGCGGCCCGGCGACCGAACCGTCCTTGGTGACGTGCCCGACCAGGACCACCGGCAGACCGCGGTCCTTGGCGAGCGCGACCAGCGCCGTGGCGACCGCGCGGACCTGGGTCACGCCGCCCGCCGAGCCCTCCGCGGTCGCGGTGGCCATCGTCTGCACGGAGTCCACGATCAACAGGCCCGGCTTCACCGCGTCCACGTGCCCGAGCACCCCGCCCAGGTCGCTCTCCGCGGCCAGGTAGAGCTCGTCGTGCAGGGCGCCGGTGCGCTCGGCCCGCAGCCGCACCTGGCCCGCCGACTCCTCGCCCGTCACGTACAGCGCCGGGCTGCCGGAGCCCGCCGCCCACCGGTGGGTGACCTCCAGCAGCAGGGTGGACTTGCCGACGCCGGGCTCCCCGGCGAGCAGGATCACCGCGCCGGGGACCAGCCCGCCGCCGAGCACCCGGTCCAGTTCGCCGACCCCGGAGGGACGGGCGCGCGCCGACTCCACGTCGACCCTGGCGATGGGCATCGCGGGCGCGGCCGGTGCGCCCGCGGCCACCTTGGCCAGCGCCGGCCTGGCCGCCGCGGCCTCGGCAATGGTTCCCCACGCCTGGCAGTCGGGGCAGCGGCCGACCCACTTGGCCACTTCGTGCCCGCAGTCGGCGCAGCGGTAGATCGCTCGGGTTCTCGCCACGGGCGCAACGCTAGGGCCACCCACCGACAGTCCCGCGCCGGGCCGGGAAACGCGTCAGGCGGCGCTCACCACGTCGGGTGAACGCCGCCTGAGGCAGGAGATCGGTTAGGTCAGTGACCGTCGCCCGAGGGCTTGGTCTCGCCGTGCTGCTCGCCGCCACCGTGGCCGGCGCCACCGGTCACGGGCGGGCGGGCGTCGCCGTCGTTGGCGATCGGCACCTGGAGCGTGACCTGGCCCGCGTTCTGGAAGGTGAAGGTCACCGGGATGGTCTGCCCGGGACGGAGGTCCTTGCCCAGCGCGGTGACGACCAGCTCCACGGTGCTGACGGAGAGCGTGCCCGTCGAGGCCGCGGCCGAGGTGGTCGGGCGGACCGGCGCGCTGCTCTGCCCGGAAGCGCTCGGGGTGGTCGTGGCGCCCGCGCCGGTGGTCGACGACGGGGCACCGGTGGTGCTGCCCGGGGTCGAGGACTTCGGGGTCGCCGCGCGCTCCAGGACCTTGCCGTTGAGCGCGAAACCGGCGGGCAGGTCGGTGCTGCCGCTGATCTTGACCTCACCGGCGCCCGCGGCGGAGACCTTGACCAGCTTGTCCGCCTTGGTGCCCTGGTTGACGATCGTGACCTTCAGCGGGGCGTCGGTGCCCGCCGTGTAGTACTTCTCGGAGGGGAAGGCGAGCTCGGCCTCGCGGAGCGCGATCGCGCCGTCCTTGGTCTGGCCGAAGGCGCCGTTGACGGCGGCCACCTGCTGGTCGGTCTGGGTGAACTGCCCGGCGCTGCACCCGGCGACGACCAACGCGACCCCGAGCCCGACGGCGGCGGGGACCATCCGGAGGCGCGACGTCCTCGGGCTCCCGGCCGGGGCGACCATGCTGACGGCCTGCTCTGCGCGGCTCACGGTGCTCCGATCCTCCATGTCGATGATCATGCCGGTGATCGGCTGCCGACGATCTGGCAGCGCGAAGCCTAGCCCGATGGTGTGCGGGGCTCGCGGCCAACCCGGTTGTGAGCACCCGCACGGTTTCGTTGCCCCGCGCGGCAATCGGCGCGGCACACCGCCGAACGCACCCCGTCCGATTTCCCCCAAACGGTTGCCCATGGCACGCCCCGCGCGGATTTGTCAACCCCTCCGGTGGGCGCTGACCTGCGGTTACCCAGCGCACGGCGGCCGATGCGGCAACGGCGGACGTGTTAGGATGGTGTCAGCGAAAGGGGCAGAGGACACATGGTTTTTAAGGTCGGAGAGACCGTCGTCTACCCGCACCACGGTGCCGCTCTCATCGAAGCGATCGAGACCCGAACGATCAAGGGCGAGGAAAAGAAGTACCTCGTGCTGAAGGTCGCTCAGGGCGACTTGACCGTGCGCGTTCCCGCGGACAACGCCGAGATCGTCGGTGTTCGGGACGTCGTCGGCCAGGAGGGTCTGAACCGGGTCTTCGAGGTGCTGCGTGCTCCCCACACCGAGGAGCCGACCAACTGGTCTCGGCGGTACAAGGCAAACCTGGAGAAGCTCGCCTCCGGCGATGTGAACAAGGTTGCCGAAGTGGTGCGCGATCTCTGGCGGCGGGAGAAGGACCGCGGCCTGTCCGCTGGTGAGAAGCGCATGCTTGCCAAGGCTCGGCAGATACTGGTGAGCGAGTTGGCGTTGGCCGAAGGCACAGACGAGGACAAGGCCGAGGTTCTCCTCGACGAAGTCCTCGCCACCGCCTCCTGACCCACGCCTGAACAGCCGTCCGCCGTGAGCGTGGTCGCGCTCGTGCCCGCAGCGGGGCGCGGTGAACGGCTCGGTGCCGCGGTGCCGAAGGCGCTCGTCGAACTCGACGGCGAGCCGCTTCTGGTGCACGCGGTGCGTGGACTGTGGGCGTCGGGCTGTGTGCAGCACGTGGTCGTCGCCGCGCCACCTACCCAAATTGATGTCGTGACCGCCGCACTGGGTTCGCTCGGTGCGGCGGTCACTGTCGTTCCGGGGGGTGCCGAGCGCACCGAGTCGGTGTGGCTGGCCCTCCAGGCCGCCGTGGCGGCGGTGCCGGACACCGAGGTGGTCCTCGTGCACGACGCCGCCCGCGCCTTCACCCCGCCCGCCATGATCCGCTCGGTCGTCGAGGCGGTCCGGGCGGGGGCTCCCGCCGTCATCCCCGTGCTCCCGCTGGCCGACACGGTGAAGCAGGTCGACGCCGAGGGGCGGGTGCTCGCCACGGTGGACCGCGCGTCGCTGCGCGCCGTGCAGACCCCGCAGGGCTTCGAGCGCGGCGTCCTGGTCCGCGCGCACCGGGCCGCCGCCGCGGCCTCGCTGGGCGCCACGGACGACGCCGGGCTGGTCGAGCGGTTGGGGGAACCCGTGCTGACCGTGGCCGGGCACACCGATGCTATGAAGATCACCACCCCGTTCGACCTCGCCGTCGCCACGGCCCTGCTCACCCACCGAGGAAGTCCTTGACTCAGCAGCAGAACTGGCCGCGTGTCGGCGTCGGCACCGACGTGCACCCCGTCGAGCCCGGCAGGGATTGCTGGATGGCCGGGCTGCTGTGGCCGGACGCGGACGGTTGCGCCGGGCACTCCGACGGCGACGTCGCCGCGCACGCGCTGTGCGACGCCATGCTCTCCGCGATCGGCCTCGGTGACCTGGGCGCGGTGTTCGGCACCGGTGACCCGCGCTGGTCCGGAGCGCACGGAGCGGACCTGCTCGCCGAGGTGCGCAGGCGGGTCGAGGAACGCGGCTGGCGGCTGGGCAACGCGGTCGTCCAGGTGATCGGCAACGCGCCGCGCATCGGCAGGCGCAGGGACGAGGCGCAGCGGGCGCTGTCCGCGGCCGCGGGCGGTGAGGTCGCGGTCTCCGGGACCACGACCGACGGTCTCGGGCTGACCGGCAGGGGTGAGGGCGTCGCCGCCGTGGCCACCGCGCTCCTGGTGCCCGCCTAGGCCCGCGTTCGACTGCGCAAAAGACGAAAGCGGTTGCCCCGCCGCGTGAATGTGTCTCAGGTGTTTGCCAATCGAGATGCGCGGAATCTGCAAAGTGCATTTCCGGAGTAGTTCCGTTGTCCGCCGGACTACTCCAGAATGCCTAATCGGCCGCATTCTGTGGAAAAGTGAAGGGGCTGACGCCGGACGGGTCCCAAGCCACCACCCGGCGTCAGCCAAATTCGGAGGGCGCGGTGCGCGCCAGTACGGTCATCGGCCGAATCGCCAGCTCACAACCGCGAGCGACCACTCGATCGCAGTGCTCGAACGCCGAGGGGGTCCGGCGGGCACGGATCTCACGGGTCGCCCGGCGGGCCTGCCGGCGAGCACGTGCAAAATGCAGTTTTTCGGACGAGTGGACCGCTTCCCACGTGAGCAGCGAAAGCGGCACGAGGCCGAGGAGCAGTGAAACCAGAAGCAACATCGCTGGCCTCCTTTGCGATCCTCGAGCATGTGTCGTGCGTCTCGCGGTGGTTGATGTAGAAGGTCCTCTTTGTGCGTCTGGGACTAAAGCCCTGCATAAAGAATCTTTTCCTTAAATTTCCGTCAACCGGTCGCAAGCTGGGACTTCCGTTCCGGTCCCGCTACAGGCGGTGTACTTTCAGGCACCTTGCGTGGTCCGGGGACGAGGAGAGCGCGATGACGGACACAAGGTCGATCCGTGGCGCGACGCCGGCGCAGCCGCGCATCGGCACGATCGCGATGGCGAGCTTCATGGGCACGTCCATCGAGTTCTACGACTTCTACATCTACGGGACGGCCGCCGCCCTGGTGCTCAACGGGGCCTTCTTCCCGAACCTGTCGCCGCTGGCGGGCCAGCTCGCGGCGTTCTCGACGTTCGCGGTCGCCTTCATCGCCCGGCCCGTCGGCTCACTGCTGTTCGGCCACTTCGGCGACCGAGTCGGGCGCAAGTCGATGCTCGTGGCCTCCCTGCTGACCATGGGCTTCGCCACCGTCGGGATCGGCCTGCTGCCCGGCTACGAGACGATCGGTGTCACCGCCCCGATCCTGCTGGTGGTGCTGCGCTTCGTGCAGGGCATCGGCCTCGGCGGGGAGTGGGGCGGAGCGGTCCTGCTCGCCGCGGAGAACGCCCCCGACGGCAAGCGCGGGTGGTACGGCGTCTTCCCGCAGTTCGGGCCCGGCGTCGGCTACTTCGGCGCGGCCGGGTCGTTCCTGCTGCTGTCGGCGACGATGGACGAGGCGACGTTCACCAGCTGGGGCTGGCGGGTGCCGTTCCTGGGCTCGGCGGTGCTGGTGATGCTCGGGCTGATGGTCCGGATCAGGCTGGTCGAGACGCCCGCGTTCGCCGAGGTGCTGCGCAAGCGCGAGCGCAGCTCGATGCCGGTCATGGACATGTTCACCGCCGCCCCGGGGCGGCTGCTGCTCGGCGCGGGCACGATGGTGATCAGCTACGTGCTCTTCTACCTCGCGACCACGTTCATGCTCTCCTACGGCACCGTCACGATGGAGATCCCGCGCGACACCATGCTGACGCAGCAGATCGTGACGATCTGGGCGATGATCATCGGCACCGCGATCTCCGGGTGGGCCTCGGACAGGTACGGCCGCCGGGCCGTGTTGATCTTCGGCTGCGTGTTCGCCGCCGCGGTCGGGCTGGCGCTGCCCCTGTTCGTCGCCACGGGCTCACCGGGCCTCATGGGCGTCGCGCTGGCGTTGATGCTCGGCGCCATGGGGCTGTGCTACGGACCGATCGGGTCGTTCCTGCCGGAGCTGTTCGAGGTGCGCTACCGGTACACGGCGGCCTCCTTCGCCTACACCATCGGCGGCGTCGTCGGAGGTGGGTTCGCGCCGCTGATCGGGACCGAGCTGGCCGCGAGCTACGGCATCGCGGCGGTCGGGTGGTACCTGGCGGCCATCGCCGTGCTGAGCGCCATCTGCGCGATCGTCCTGCCGGAGACCAAGAACACGAGCTTGCGGATGGTCGAGCGCGAACGCGACTAGCTTGGTGCCGTGACGATTCGCGGGGTGCTGTTCGACTTCTCCGGCACGCTGTTCCGGTTGGAGGTCGCCAGCGGCTGGCTCGACGGGATCATGGACGACGCGGCCGCGTCCGAGCTGATGCGCAGGATGACGGCCCCGGTGACCGCGGACTCCGATGTGCCAGAGGGCTTCGAACGGCGGGACCTCGACGAGTTGACGCACCGGCGCGTGCACGTGGAGATGCTGGTGCGCGCCGGTGTCGGCAACCACGCGAAGGCGGACACGGTCTACGACCGGCTGCTGGAACCCGCGTCGTGGAAGCCGTTCCCGGACACCGGCGAGGTGCTGCGCATGCTGCGCGCGGCCCAGGTGCCCGTAGTGGTGCTCAGCAACATCGGCTGGGACATCAGGACCGTGTTCCAGCACTACGGCCTGCTCGACCTCGTCGACGACGTGGTGATGTCCTACAAGGAGGGCCTGCTCAAGCCCGACCCCGAGCTGTTCCGCATCGGCTGCGAACGGCTCGGCGTGCCGCCGGAGCACGTGCTCATGGTGGGCGACAGCGAAGAGGCGGACGGGGGCGCGGCCGCGCTCGGCAGTGCCGTGGAGATCGTCGAGCCGCTGCCGACCGACCAGCGCCCGGACGCGCTCCTCGGGGCCTTGAAAGCGCGCGGAGTGATGCGGTAAAGGCCCGATCGGGCAGCGCCGTACCATCGACGGGTGAGTCTGCGCCTATATGACACCGGAACCAGGAGCGTGCGGGAGTTCTCCCCGCTGCGAAGCGGAGCCGTGTCGATCTACCTGTGTGGGGCCACCGTCCAGGGGGTTCCGCACATCGGGCACGTGCGCAGCGGTCTGAACTTCGACGTACTTCGACGGTGGCTGGCGCACCAGGGCAACGACGTCACGCTCGTGCGCAACGTCACCGACATCGACGACAAGATCCTCACCAAAGCGGCCGAAGCGGGCCGTCCGTGGTGGGAGTGGGCCGCTACGCACGAGCGCGAGTTCATCTCTGCCTACGACGCGCTCGGCTGCCTGCCCGCCTCCGTCGAGCCACGGGCGACCGGCCACGTCACGCAGATGGTCGAGCTGATGCAGCGGTTGATCGACTCCGGCCACGCCTACGCGGCGGGCGGTGACGTCTACTTCTCCGTGGCGTCCTACCCCGAGTACGGGGCCCTGTCCGGCCAGCGGCCCGACGAGGTCCAGCAGGGCGAGACGGTGATGGGGGGCAAGCGGGACCCGCGCGACTTCACGCTGTGGAAGAGCGCCAAGCCCGGCGAGCCCTCGTGGCCGACGCCGTGGGGGCCCGGCCGTCCCGGCTGGCACCTGGAGTGCTCGGCGATGGTGGGTGCCTACCTCGGGCCCGAGTTCGACATCCACGGCGGCGGGCTGGACCTGGTCTTCCCGCACCACGAGAACGAGCAGGCGCAGTCCCGGGCGGCCGGTGACGGCTTCGCCAGGTACTGGATGCACAACGCCTGGGTCACCATGAGCGGCGAGAAGATGTCCAAGTCGCTCGGCAACACGGTGTCCATCCCAGCCATGCTGGAGCGCGTGCGCGCGGTCGAGCTGCGCTACTACCTGGTGACCCCGCACTACCGCTCGAACATCGAGTACTCCGAGGACGCGCTCAACGACGCCGTCCTCGGCTACCGGCGGGTCGAGTCGTTCCTGCGTCGTGTGGTGGAACGCGTCGGCACGCCGGAGCCCGACGCGCTGGCCGAGGACTTCGTCAACGCGATGAACGAGGACCTGGCGACCCCGGCCGCGGTCGCCGCCGTGCACACCGCCGTGCGCGAGGGCAACGCGGCGCTGGACTCGGGGGACCGGGACGTGGTGCTGGCCGCCGCGGGTTCGGTGCGCGCGATGATGGGCGTGCTCGGGCTGGACCCGCTCGACTGCTCGTGGAGCGGTAAGTCCACTGTGGACACCGGAGCCCAGAAGGTGCTCGGCGCGCTGGTCGAGGAAATGCTGGAACAGCGCAAGAACGCCCGCAAGAACAAGGATTTCGCAGCAGCGGACGCGATTCGGGACCGCCTGATCGCCGTCGGCGTCGCCGTCGAGGACACCCCCGACGGTCCGAAGTGGACATTGAAGGACTGCTGATGGCAGGCAACTCCCGGCGCAAGGGCGCCATGCGCAAACCCGGTTCCAAGAAGGGGGCGGTCGTCGGCTCCGGCGGCCAGCGGCGCAAGGGACTCGAAGGCAGGGGACCGACGCCGTCCGCGGCGAACCGGCCCAACCACCCCGCGGCCAAGCGCGCCGCCACGGCGGCGAAGACCCAGGCCGCGCGCAAGAAGCGGGAGTCCGGCCCCGAGCACGTCGCGGGCCGCAACCCGGTCGTGGAGTGCCTGCGCGCCGGGGTGCCGTCCACGGCGCTCTACGTGGCGCTGGGCATCGAGACCGACGAGCGGGTCGCCGAGGCCGTCCGGATCGCCGCGGACCGGGGCATCTCGGTGCTGGAGGTCTCCAAGAGCGAGATCGACCGGCTGACCAACAACGCCATGCACCAGGGCCTCGCGCTCCAGGTGCCGCCGTTCTCCTACACCCACCCCGACGACCTGCTGTCGCTCGCGGTGGACTCGGGTGACCCGCCGCTGATCGTCGCGCTGGACGGGGTGACCGACCCGCGCAACCTCGGCGCGGTCATCCGTTCCGCCGCGGCCTTCGGCGCGCACGGCGTCGTGGTGCCGCAGCGCCGCAGCGCGGGCATGACGGCCGTGGCCTGGCGGACCAGCGCGGGCACCGCGGCGAAGCTGCCGGTCGCGGTGGCGGTCAACCTCAACCGCACGCTCAAGGACTGGGCCAAGGAAGGGCTGATGATCGTCGGCCTCGACGCGGACGCCACCGTCAGCGTCGACGAGCTCGACGTGGCGACCTCGCCGATGGTGCTCGTGGTCGGTTCGGAGGGCCGCGGCATGTCGCGGCTGGCCAAGGAGTACTGCGACCAGACCGTCGGCATCCCGATGGCGGCGGGCGTGGAGTCGCTGAACGCCTCGGTGGCGACGGGCGTCGTCCTCGCGGAGATCGCCCGCCGTCGCCGCGCGGCCGGTCGCGCCTGACCAACGGGTCGTTTCGCGTACCCAATGTGGCATTCGTTACGTTCAGCGCGACGAATGCCGCATTGGGTACGAACCACGGGGGAGGGCTGAGTGTCTTTCGCGAGCCCGTTGTTCCTGTGGTACTTCATGCCGATCGTGCTCGGCGCGATCCTGTTGTTCCCCGGCCGCTGGCGCAACGGCGTCGTCGCCGTGGCGAGCCTGGTGTTCTACGCGAGCGGGGCGGGCGGGACCACCCTGCTGCTGCTCGCGTGCATCGTCGTCAACTACGTCGTGGGGCCCTTGCTCGAACCCGATGAGTGGGACCTGAACCCGCGGCGGCGGCGCGGCCTGCTGATGGGCGTGATCAGCTTCGACGTCGCCGTGCTGGTCGTGTGGAAGTACGCGGGCTTCGCGACGCAGCAGGCCGCCGCGCTCGCCGGGCTGATCGGGCTCGACCTGCCGGTGGTGCAGCTCGTGCTGCCGATCGGGATCTCCTTCTACACCTTCCACCACATCTCCTACGTGGTGGACATCTACCGCGGCGAGCGGCCCGCGCTGCGCAACCCGGTCGCCTTCGTCACCTACATCGCGATGTTCCCGCAGCTCGTCGCGGGGCCGATCGTGCGCTACCGGGAGATCGCCGACCAGCTGCCCCAGGTCCGCACGCACCGCATCGACGACATCGCGTCGGGCTTCCCCCGGTTCGCACTGGGGCTGACCAAGAAGGTCGTGGTCGCCGACTCGCTGGCGCCCCTGGTCGACGCGTGCTTCAAGACCCCGCCGGGGCAGATGACCTTCGCCATCGCGTGGCTCGGCGCGATCGGCTACACGCTCCAGCTGTACTTCGACTTCTCCGGCTACTCCGACATGGCCATCGGGCTCGGGCGGATGCTCGGGTTCCGGCTGCCGGAGAACTTCGCGCGGCCGTACTCCTCGGTGACCGTCACGGAGTTCTGGCGGCGCTGGCACATGTCGCTCTCGCGCTGGTTCCGGGACTACGTCTACATCCCGCTCGGCGGCAACCGGCACGGCGTCGCCAAGACCTACCGCAACCTGACCATCGTGTTCGTGCTCACCGGTTTCTGGCACGGTCCCAACTGGACGTTCCTGGTGTGGGGCCTGTTCCACGGGCTGCTGCTGGTGATCGAGCGGTCGCGGCGGTGGGACTCCGCCCCGCGCCCCGGCTGGCCCAGGGTGGCGCGGCGCGCGCTGACGCTGCTGCTCGTGGTGTTCGGCTGGGTGTTCTTCAAGTCCGCGGACCTGGGGTCGGCCTTCGCCCTGATCGGGCACATGCTGGTGCCCGACTTCGCCGGGGTCACCGACCTCGTCGAGTCCGCGCTGACCAACCAGCGGACCCTGATCCTGCTCGTGGCGCTGTCGGTGTTCTTCCTGCCCGCCGGGCCGGTGACCGGGCCGTACCTGGAGTCCGTGCGCGGGCGGCTGGCCTCGTCGCTGCGGATCGGCGTGATGACCGCGGGGCTCGCCTACTCCGCCATCCTCGTGGCCACCGGCACCTTCTCGCCGTTCCTCTACTACCAGTTTTAGCCTCCGTATTTCGTTTGTCATACAATTGCGGTATGTTCTGGTCAGTCAAGGAGAGCCAGTGGTCCATCGACCACATCGCTCGCCACGGCGTGACCCTTGACGAAGTGCGTGAGGTCGTCCTGGAACGACCCCACTGGATGACCTCGGGAAGGGAGGATTCGACCTTGATCTACGGCCGGACCTGCCTCGGGCGGTACCTGTTGGTCGTCGCCGTCGGGGACCGGGGCGAGGCGTTCGTCGTGACAGCGCGGGAGATGACCGCGTCCGAGAAGAAGACCTTCCGGCGGAAGGCGAGGTGAGCGTGATGACGAAGAAGAACGAGTCCCTGCCACGATCGGCCGGTCACCTGGAGCGGCTGGCCGCGCACTACGACGAGCACGACACCACCGAGGAGATGGCGGGGGGCGAGTGGGTCGACCCGCGGCCGATGGTGATGACCTCGCTGCGGCTGTCCGCCAAGACCGTCGACGCGTTGAAGGACATCGCGGGCAGGCGCGGCGTCCGGTACACGGCGTTCCTTCGCGAGGTACTGGAGAACGCGGCGGGCGGGTCGGACGAGCGCGCCGACGAGCTCTTGGAGATACGGGAACGGTTGGCGCGCATCGAGAACGCGATCTCGGCGCCGATGGACATCGTGTGGCCGCGGTTGCGGGTGCGGGTCGACGGCGCGACCCTGCGCAGGGCTCGCGGCGCAACCGTGCGCATCGTCCGGCGGATCGCGGGCTGATGGTCACCGTTCGCGTCGCGACCGCAGCGGACCTGTCGGCGCTTTTGGTGCTGTACAAGGAGTTCAACCCGGAGGACCCCGATCTGTCCATTGTGGACAGCATGGTGATCTGGGCGGAGATGGCCGCACAGGGCCGGATCGTGCTCGTGGCGGAGCGGGACGGTGCCATCGCGGGCACCCTGGACTGCGCGCCGTTCGCCAACCTCACCCGGGGCGGGCGGCCGATCCTCAACCTGGAGAACATGGTCGTGGGGGAAGCGCACCGGCGGCACGGTGTCGGCAGGGCGCTGATCAGTGCGGCCGTGGAACTCGCGCGGCAGCGGGGCTGCTACAAGCTCCAGCTGCTCTCCGTCGACTCGGAGGAGGCGCACGCGTTCTACGAGTCGTGTGGCTTTCGTCATGCGGCCCGCGGTTACCGGTTCTATCTGTGAGCAGCACTCCAGGAAGTACGGTGAGGCGCGTGACGGTGCGGGACGGGGGCAAGGCGGCCGAGGGCTTCACGCTGCCCCAGGTGCACGAGGCCTGGCTGCCCAGGGAGCACTCGCTGCACCGGCCCCGGCACGGCAAGCGGCAGCTGGTCGCGCTGCTCTCCGCCGTCGTCTTCTTCGCCACCCCGATCCTCGCGTGGACGTTCGGCGCGCGGCCGGTCGCCTTCGAGAACCGGGAACTGGTCGCGTTCCCCTCGCTGGGCAACGGCTTCGGGTTCTTCACGAAGCTGCCGCAGTGGGCGACCGACCACCTGGTGTTCCGGCAGGACGCCGTGCACGCCACGGACTGGATCAGCGAGACGTTCTTCGGTGAGCCGGTTCCGCTGGACGGCGGGAACAACGGCGGCGGACCGGTGCCCGCCAACCCGATCGCGCCACCCGCCCCCACCGAGCCCACCGGTCCCGAACAGGTCCTGCCGCCGGACAGCTCGGGATTCGTCAAGGTGGTGCAGGGCCGCGACGGCTGGCTGTTCTTCGGCGGCGACGCGCAGAGCAAGTGCCAGCCCTCCCAGCCGCTGGACCGGACGATCGCCCAGGTGAACCGCCTGCGGGCGATCGTGGAGCGGTCAGGGCGGCGGTTCGTGCTCGTGGTCGCCCCCGACAAGACCACCGCGGTACCGGAGCGGCTGCCGGGGAGCTACCCGGGCAAGGACTGCTCGCGGCAGCCGAACATCGACTTCTGGAACCGGATCGTGCCCGAGGCCGGGGCGGTCGACCTGCGCCCGCAGCTGGCCGCGGCCGCCGCCGAGGTGAAGCACGAGGTCTACCACCGGCAGGACACGCACTGGACCGACGAGGGCGCGCTGGTGATGACCCGCCGCCTGGCCGAGATCGTGCAGCCTGGAACTACCCGCACCTGGGTCACCGAGGCCGACCGCGCGTGGAAGGCACCCGGCGGTGACCTCTCCGCGCTGATGGGCCGCAAGGGCGAGATGTCCGGTGTGCAGTACCGGCTGCGGCCGGACGGCATGGCCGATCGGACCCGGTCGGTCGGCACCCAGTTCACCGAACCGCTGGTGCTGCGGACCGCGCAGGGACCCGGGATGGTCTCGCCCCGGGTCGCGCTGCTGATGGACTCGTTCAGCCGGTCCGCGGCGCCCTACCTCAGCGCCACCTTCGCCAACCTGACGCTGCAGAACTACCTGGACTTCGCCAAGAGCCCGGAGGCAGCGGCGGCCACGATCGCCGGGCAGGACGTCGTGGTCGTGCAGATGGTCGAGCGCAACCTCGCCGCAGGCGGCGGCACCCTGATCACGCCCCCGTTCCTCGACCGCTTCGAGCAACTCCTCCCACCCCGCCGCTAAAGCCCGTTTCGTACTCATAGCGGGAAAAAGAGCGCTCCCATAGGCCGCTATGAGTACGAAACGGGAAAACGGGGCTGGGTCAGGGGTTTGTGGAGAGGGTGCGGAGGCGGGCGGTGCCGACTGCGCGGCAGACGAGGTAGATCAGGAACGAGATGGTGGTGATGAACGCGCTCACCGGGACGCCGGGGGCCAGGGAGAGGATGATGCCGCCCAGCGCGGAGACCTCGGCGAAGAGCACGGAGAGTGCGATCGCCGTCGTGGGGTTCGCGGTCAGGCGGGCCGCGGCGGCGCCGGGGGTGACCATCAGGGCCAGCACCAGGAGCGCGCCGACAGTTTGCACGCCGAGCGCGGTCGCGACGCCGACCAGAACCGCGAAGAGCGGGGTCAGCACGCGCACCGGGACACCGCGGGCGACGGCGACCTCGGCGTCCACGCTCGCGAACAGCAGCGGCCGGTAGATCACCGCGAAAACCACCAGGACCGCGAGCGCGGCGACGGTCAGCAGTGCGAGATCGGCCGAGTCCACGCCGACGATCTGCCCGATCAGCAGGCTGAACTTGTTCGACGTGCGCCCGGGGTACAACGCCAGCAGCAGCACGCCGAGGCCGAGGCCGAACGACAGCACAGCGCCGATGACGGAGTCGCGTTCGCCGTCGCGCTGGCCGAGCAGGCCCAGGAGCAGCGCGGCGACCACGGAACCCGCGAGCGCCCCGCCGCCGACACTGGTGCCGATGAGCAGGGCGGCGGCCGCGCCGGTGAACGCCAGCTCGGCCGTGCCGTGCACCGCGAAGGACATCCGCCTGGCCACCACCATGGGCGCGAGCGCACCGGAGACCAGGCCCAGCACCGCGGCGGCGAGCAGTGCGTTGCGGACGAAGTCGTAGCCCAGCAGCTCGAAGGTGGCGTTGAAGTCGAAGAGCTTGCCGAAGAAGTCCTCCACGCCGATCAGCCCTTCGCCTCGACGTGGTGGTGGACGGTGGCGCCGTCCTGCTCCGCGCCGACCACCACGATGCGGTCGCGCACCCGCAGCACCTCGATGGGCGTGCGGTAGAGCTCGCTGAGCGTCTCCGAGGTCATCACCTCGTCGGGGGTGCCGATCCGGAACCGCCCGTCGACCAGGTAGAGCACCCGGTCCACGAACGGCAGGATCGGGTTGATCTCGTGCGTCACGAACAGCACGCCCGCCCCGCGCAGCTTGGCCTGCTCGGCGATCAGGCCGCTGACCACGCGCTGCTGGGCCAGGTCGAGGGAGAGCAGCGGCTCGTCGCAGAGCAGCACCTCGGGCCCGGCGACGAGGGCCTGGGCCACCCGCAGCCGTTGCTGCTCACCGCCGGAGAGCAGGCCGATGGGCATGTGCGCGTAGTCCTGCGCGCCGACCTCGGCCAGGATCTCGTCCACCCTGGCCCGGCTCGCCCGGCGGGAGCCGAAGCCCCACCGGTGGCCTTCGAGGCCGAGGGTCACCAGATCGCGCCCGCGCACGCTGAGCGTGGCGTCCACGGAGCGTTGCTGCGGGATGTAGCCGACGCGGGTGCTGCCGCGCCGCGCGGGCTCGCCGTGGATCTCCACGGTGCCCGAGGACAGCGGCTGGAGGCCGAGCAGCACCCGCAGCAGACTGGTCTTGCCGGAGCCGTTGGGGCCGAGCACGGCGAGGAACTCCCCGGGCGCGACGTCGAGGTCGAGCCCGTCCCACAACACGCGCGGCCCGTACGCCAGCCGCGCGTCCCGCAACCTCACGACACCCAACGCGCTCTCCTACTTCTTCGGCAGGGCCTTGGCGAGCGCGTCGACCTGGGCGCTCATCCACTGCTGGTAGTTCTTGCCCTCCGGCAGGGTCTCAGTCAACTCCACCACCGGCAGGCCCGCCGCGACGGCCTTCGCCCTGACCTGCTTGGTCACCCCGGACTCGGTCTGCGGGTTGTAGATCAGCACGACCGCCTGCTTCCCGGTGATCAGCTTCTCCAGTTCCGCGACGGCGGCGGCGGGCGGGTCGTTGCCCTCGTCGACGGCCTTGCTGAACTGCTCCGGGGTCACGTCCCTGAGCCCGGCGTGGGTGATCAGGTTGGCCGCGACCGGCTCGGTCGCGATGACCTTGGCGTCCTTGTTGGCCTCGCCGAAGGCGTGCACGCGCTTGTCGAGCGCGCCGATCTCGTCCTTGAACTTCGTGGCGTTCTGGGTGAACTTCGCCTTCGCGGCGGGCTTCAGGCCACCGAGGCGGTTGGCCAGCTCGTCGGCGACCTTGGACACCGCGTCGAAATCGTACCAGACGTGCTCGTTGTGCTCGCCGGGGCCGTGCGAGTGCCCGTGGTCGTCCTTGGGCTCGGCGGCGGGCTCGCCCAGCTTGACGGCCTCGATGACCACGGCGCCGGGTTGGACCAGCTTGCCGATGGCGTCGTCGTAGCCGCCGCCGTTGAACAGCACCAGCCCGGCGTCCTTCACCGCGGCGCTGTCGGCCGGGGTGACCTGGTAGGAGTGCGGGTCGACGCCGCCGCCGGAGATGAGCGCCTTGACCTCGACCTCGTCGCCGCCAACGGTCGCGGCCACATCGCCCCAGACGTCGGTGGAGGCGACGACCTTGAGCTTGCCGGACGCGGTCGGCTGCGGGGACTGGGTCGCTCCGCCGCACCCGGTGAGCAGGAGCGCGGCGGCGGTCAGCCCGGCGAACAACCGGGGGCTACGGACGGTCATGGGCGGCACTCCTCGGCGACACTCGATCAGGTAATGGAAACCGTTGTCGAGTTCACCTTACGAGCACAGGACCGGCCCCCGTCCAGCTGAGGCGGACGAGGGCCGGAATTGTGATGCGATAGACGCTGGAGGTCAGCCCTCGATGCGAGCGCCGGTCTCCGGGTTGAACAGGTGGATCTCGCTGTGGTCGCGCAGGCCGACCCGGACGGTCTGGCCCAGCGCGGGCGGGGTGCGGCCGTCGACCCGGACGATGAACCGCTCCGGCTGGTCGGCGATGCGCACCGAGCCGTAGACGTAGGCGTCCGCGCCCAGCTCCTCGACCAGCTCGACGGTCAGCTCCATGCCGTCCTCGCCCGCGCCGACCAGGCCGAGCGACTCCGGGCGGACACCGAAGGTGACCTCCTTGAGGCCGTCCGCGCCGACCTTGTCCAGCGTGGTCCTCGGCAGCGGGACCTCCAGCCCGTCCAGCTGCGCGCCCGCGGCGGTCAGCGGCACGGTCTTGAGGTTCATGCCGGGCGAACCGATGAACGCGGCCACGAACGCGTTGGCCGGGGTCTCGTACAGCGCGCGCGGGGTGTCGCACTGCTGGAGCAGGCCGTCCTTGAGCACCGCGACGCGGTGGCCCATGGTCATGGCCTCGACCTGGTCGTGGGTCACGTAGATCGTGGTGGTGCCGAGCCGCCGCTGGAGCGCGGCGATGTTGGCGCGGGTCTCCACGCGCAGCTTGGCGTCGAGGTTGGACAGCGGCTCGTCCATGAGGAACACGCTGGGCTCGCGCACGATGGCGCGGCCCATCGCGACGCGCTGCCGCTGGCCACCGGAGAGGGCCTTCGGCTTGCGGTCGAGGTACTTCTCCAGGTCGAGCATCTTGGCCGCCTCGGCGACCTTCGCCTTGATGTCCGGCTTGGACACCCCGCGCAGCTTCAGCGCGAAGCCCATGTTCTCGCCGACAGTCATGTGGGGGTACAGCGCGTAGGACTGGAACACCATCGCGATATCGCGGCCCTTGGGCGGGACGTTGGTGACGTCCTTCCCGCCGATCTCGATGGCACCCTCGTCAACGTCCTCCAGCCCGGCCAGCATGCGCAGCGCGGTGGACTTGCCAGAGCCGGACGGCCCGACCAGAACCAGGAACTCGCCGTCAGCGACGTCCAGCTTCAGCTCGTCGACCGCCCGCACGGGCGGGCTGCCCGGGTACACCCGGGACGCGTTGACGTAGGCGACCTCGGCCATGTGTGGGTCCCTTCACTTCACTGTGCGGCGAGAAACGTCAAGGTAGCTGTTCAGCACGATTCCGTCAGCCCCTCGGGTGACACTGAACGATAAAGGTTCAGACCAATAAAGGCGTGCCTACCCCTTCACCGCTCCCGAGGCAAGCCCGGCAACGAGAAACTTCTGGACCAGGTAGAAGACGATTACCGCCGGAATCGCCACCAGGATCGAGGCCGCTGCCAGGTGACCCCATTCGGTCCGGTTCTGCTGGACGAACACCTGCAGGCCCACGGCCAGCGTCTTCGATTCATCCGAGGCCGAAAGGAACGCCGACGCGAACGCGACCTCGCCCCACGCGGTGAGGAAGGCGTAGAACGCGGTCACCGCGACACCCGGCTTGGACAGCGGCAGCACCAACCGCCAGAAGACCGAGAACGGGGAGAGCCCGTCGATGCGGCCCGCCTCGTCGATATCCCGGGGAATGGTGTCGAAGTAGCCCTTGAGCATGTAGGCGCAGAACGGCACCGCGGTCGTGCAGTACACGAGCACCAGTCCGAAGCTCGTGCCCTGGAGTCCCAGCATGAGCAGGATGTTGTAGAGCGGCACGATCAGCACCGCGAACGGGAACATCTGGATCAGCAGGAACGACAGCATCATTCCCCGGTAGCCGGGGAAGCGGAACCGGCTCACCGCGTAGGCCGCGGTCGCCGAGAGGAACACCGAGATGACCGTCGTCAGGATCGCGATCACGGCGGAGTTGGCGAACCAGGACAGGAACGCGCCCTTCTCGCCCGCCAGTACGTTCGCGTAGTTGTCGAAGCTGGACTCGTTGAACAGCGTCGGCGTGGTCTCCGCGGCCTTGGCGTCGGGCTTCAGCGAGGTGATGAAGACCCAGAACACCGGGAAGACCGCGATCAGCGACGCGACGGTGAGCGCGCCGTGCAGGCCGAAGCTGGCCAGCCTGGAGCGCTTGACGTGGCCGGTGGGCTTGGCGATCGCGGCGTTCTCAGTCGCCTTGATCGAAGCGGCGTCGAGGCTCAACTACCACACCTCACCCTGCCGGCGCAGCGCCCGGCGGTAGACGGAAGCGAACACCAGCAGCACCGACAGGATCAGCACGCCGTAGGTCGAGGCGATGGCGTAGTCCCTGGACGCGCCGTTGAAGAACCGCTCGAACGCGTAGGTGATCAGCAGTCGGGTGTTCGGGTTGATACCGGTGATCAGGTAGACCACCGCGAACATGTTGAACGTCCAGATGGTGCCGAGCAGGATCACCGTGCTGGACACCGAGCGCAGCCCCGGCATGGTCACGTTGCGGAACTTCTGCCACGGGGTGGCGCCGTCGATCTCCGCGGCCTCGTAGAGCGAGCCCGAGATCGACTGGAGGCCGCCGAGCAGGGTCATCATCATGAACGGCACGCCGAGCCAGACGTTGACCAGGATGACCGCGATCAGCGCCAGGTCGGACTGGCCGAGCCAGACCGGGTCCGGAAGGCCGAGCGCGCGCAGGACCTGGTTGATGATCCCGTACTGCGCGTTGAACATGTACTTCCAGGCGAACGCGCTGATGAACGCGGGCACCGCCCACGGGAGGATCAGCAGCACCCGGTAGACCCCGCGGCCCCGCATCGGGCGGTTGAGCAGCAGCGCCAGCGCGAGCCCGATGACGAAGTGCAGACCCACGCAGGCGAAGGTCCAGATCAGGGTGCGCAGCAGGATGTCCCAGAAACTGCCGTAGGACGCGTCGCCGCTGAGGACGTTGGCGTAGTTGTCCAGGCCGGTGAACTCGTAGCTCGCCGGGCGGTCGAGCACCGGGTTGGCGATGTTCGACTCGTTGATGTTGGTGAAGCTGTAGTAGGCGCCCTGCAACAACGGCAGGACCACCAGCACGCCGGTGACGATCACGGCCGGTAGCACCATCGCGTACGCGTACCAGTGCCGACTGAAGAACCCTCGCACTGTCCCTGACTCCCGTGTCCGAGACCGAGAAGGCGCCCCTCGTGGTGAGGGGCGCCCTGGTCGGTCAGCCCTGCGAGTACTCCTTGACGACCTGGTCCTTGTAGGTCTTGGCGACCTCGTCCAGCGCGACCTTGGCGGTCTTCTTGCCGGAGAGGACGTCGGCGTAGCCGATCTTCAGCGGGTCGAAGAGCTGGCCGCCCTCGGGGATCCAGGCGCGGGCGTGCGCCGACTTGATGGCCTCGGAGAAACCGGTGACCACGGCCCGCGACTTGACCTCGGCGTTGTCGTAGACGGCCTTGCGGGTGGGCAGCAGGCCCAGCTCCTTGGCGACGGTGGCCTGGGACTCGACGCTGTTCATGCACTGGATGAACTTGATCGCGTTGTCCTTGGCCTTGGTGCCCTGGCGGATCACGTAGTTGTGCCCGCCGACCGGCGCCGAGCCCTTGCCCGCGGTCGCGCCAGGGACCGGGGCGATGCCGAGGTTCGCGGCGTCCTTGAAGGCGTCGCTCTTGAGGAGGTCCACCACGGCCCACGGACCGTCGATGATCATCGCGACCTGGCCGGAGGAGAACGCGGCCTTCATGTTGTTGTAGGAGTTGCTCGGGTCCTGCGCGGTCTGCGCGGCCTTCGCGTCCAGCAACGCCTTCGCGGTCTCCACGCCCTTGACCGCGGCGGGAGCGTTCACGGTGATCTTCTTGGCCGCGGTGTCCACGAGGTCACCGCCGTCGCCGAAGATGAACGGCAGCGCGTAGTAGCCGTCGTTGTTGACGAAGAAGGCCTTCTCGCCGAGCTTCGCGCCCGCGGCCTTGACCTCGTCCCACGTCTTCGGCGGCTGGATGCCCGCGTCGGCGAGCATCTTCTTGTTGTAGAGCAGGCCGAGGGTGTCGGTGACCTGCGGGACGCCGTAGGTCTTGCCGTCGTACTTGGTGGAGCCCGCGGCCACGTCCAGGTAGTCGGCGCTGTCCTTGGCGAGGTCGGTCGCGGACAGGTCCTGGATCAGGCCGTTCTTGGCGAACTCGGAGACCCAGGCGACCTCGGCGCGGAACACGTCCGGGCCCTGCCCGCCCTGGGCGTTGGTCTTGTAGTTGCTGCGCGCCTGGTCGAAGGCGACCTGCTCGGCCTGCACCTGGTAACCGCCCTTGGTGGCGCAGCCCTCGGCGAGCTTCTTGAAGGACGAGTGCTCGTTGGGACCGCTGGTGTCCCAGAAGACGATCTTGTTGGCGTTGCCGCCGCCGGAGCCGCCACCGCAGCCGGTGAGGGCGAGCGCTCCGGCCGCCGTCAGCGCGGCGGCCCGGATGAGGTTCTTCGCGAGGGGTGTGCGTCGCATCGTTGCTGTCGTTCCCTCCGTGTACCTGCGCGTCGTCGTCGGCGGCAGGCGGGTCAGCTTCTGCAAGCTTTTGCGTTGAGGATGACGCGGATTTCATACCCCCGGGGCATGTCTGGTCAAGAGTTGTCGAGTAACCAAGCAGTAACAAGGCCGAAGTTGCTGCAACATTCTTCAGGCCATTGCAAAAACTTGCTGACCTCGGCAGGCTAGGGCCCGACAGAGGCGGGACGGTTGGGGAAACGGAGGATCGCGTGGCAGGTCTTGCCGAGATCGCCAAGTCCGCCGGCGTGAGCATCTCGACGGTGAGCCGCGTGCTGAACCGGCGCGCGGGGGTCAACGAGGCGACCCGGCGCCGAGTGCTGGAAGTGCTGGGGGAACTGCCTTACAGCCCGCGCGGCCTGGGCGCGCTGCAGCGCACCGGGGTGATCGGCCTGCTGGTGCCGGAGCTGTCGAACCCGATCTTCCCGGCCTACGCGGAGGCGCTGGAGACGCGCGCCTCGCTGGCCGGGTACTCGTCGCTGCTGTGCAACACCCGCTCCGAGGGCTGGGCGCTGCGCGAGGAGGAGTACGTCCGGATGCTGCTCGCGCGGGGCGTTGAGGGCATGGTTTTCGTGTCCCCGGAAATCACGAACGTCGAAGCGAACGGAGAGACCTACTACGCCCGGCTGCTGGCCGACGGCGTGCACATGGTCTTCGTCAACGGCGGCGCCCCCGGCCTGGACGTGCCGGACGTGACCGTGGACGAGCAGGTCGCCGGGTACCTCGCGACGCGCCACCTGGTGGAGTTGGGGCACAAGCGGATCGGCTTCGTCTGCGGACCCGCGCGGTCACTGCCGACGCGGCTCAAGCGCGCGGGATGGGCTGCGGCGCTTGAAGAAGCGGGCCTGCACGCCGATCCCGATCTCGTCGCACACGCCCCCTACGGTGCTGAGGGCGGCGCCGCCGCGATGGCGACGCTGCTCGACTCCTCTTGTGCCCCAACGGCTGTGATCTGCTCGTCGGACCACATGGCGCTCGGTGCGATGCGGGAGGCCCACCGGCGCGGTCTTTCGGTGCCCGCGCAGATGTCGATCGTCGGCTTCGACGACATTCCCCTTGCGGCGTACTGCACTCCGGCGCTGACCACGCTCGCCCAGCCGATCGCGGAGATGGCCCGCGCCGCCGTTGACGAGCTGGTCCAACGCCTCACTCCGGGCGCGCGTCGCTCCGGGGGCAGCTACAGCCGGGTCTTCCGCCCGCGCCTCGTCGTGCGCGAGTCCACCGCCCCGCCGTCCTGACCCAGCGCGGGTTCCCCCGTCTTCAAGTACAGCGAACCCCCTTGCACAGCACCGAAAACCGCCCCTAACCCCCGGAGCTTCCATGGGGGTTAGGGGCGGTTTGCGACTGCTGGGGGTGGGGTGCGTTGTACTTGAAGACCGGCCAACCACCTAGCGGCGGCGGGGGGTTTCGTATTGGACCAATTCGATGAGGAAGCCTGCGGCGCGGCCCAGGTAGAAGAAGGCGACCTGCATGCCTTCGCGGGCTCCGGCGCAGGGTTCGGCGTCCAGTTGGACGAAGCCCTGGGAGCGCAGGCGGGTCATCTCGGCTGCGATGTCGTCGACTTCCAGAGCCACGTGGTAGGCGCCAGGGCCCTTTTTCGCGAGCTGCGACTGGATCGAGGAGTCCTCGCGGGTCGGGGAGACCAGCTCTACGGCGACCTCTTCTGGCTTGCCTGACAGGCCCCAGAACTCGCACGCGACGCCGTACTCGTCGGCGGTGCCGGTCTCGCCCTGGGACATGCCGAGCGCGGTGAGGAGTTTGCCCGCGGCCTCGGGGTCCTTGACCGCGACGCCGACGTGGTCGATGCCGAGGATCACTACTTGATCCCCGCGCTCACCGCGGCGGCCAGCTCGTCGACGGTCTTGGCCGCGTTGAACTCGCGCAGGTCCAGCTGCACGCCGAAGCGGCTCTCCACCTGGGAGAGGATCTCCAGCGCGCCCATGCTGTCCCAGTTCTCGTGGTCGCGCAGGGTCGGGCGCGCCTCGAGGTCGGCGCGCGGGATCTCCAGCACGTCCTCCAGGATGTCCAGAACCCCGTCGGTCACCGACTGCGTGTCCGCCATGACTGCGTCACTTCTCCTTGAGTTGGATCGAATCGGGCACGAGGTCGGCGGCGCCGTCCACGGCCAGCTCGTGGACCTGGGTGCTTTCCCTGTCCCCGATGTGCTCGAAGCCGAGCTGCGACCACAGCTTCGACGAGACGGTGTTGCGCGCCGACGGCGTGAAGGTGCCGCGCAGCGTGGCCACTCCGGTCTCCTTCGCCCGCCGGAGGAGCCAGCCGACCATGGCCTGCTCCACCCCGCGACCGAGCACGCGGCAGCTCATCACCAGGTTGAGCACCTCCCACGCGTCGGCGTCCTTGCGCACCCACGCGGCGCCGACCATGCCCTCGTCACCGAAGCGGTCGGCCACCGAGCAGGACAGCACGATGTGCTCGTCGCTGTCGGACATCGTGGTGGTCTCGGCCTGGTCGAAGCGCAGGCCGGTGAGGTTGAACTGGTTGGTGCGCGCGGCGAGCTGCGCGATCCGGGCCACGTCGAACGGGGTGGCCTCGGCGATGGTCACCACGACGTCGAGCGCCTTGAGGTAGTCCTCGGCCGAACCGAAGCCCTCGGCGAAGTTCCCGCGCTCCGCCCGCGCCTTGTACAGGCCGGGCCGCTTGCGGTCGGTGTCGGTCAGCTCCAGGGTGTCGAACCACCCGCCGCGCAACAGGTTCCGCACCAGGTAGGCGGGGTCGCCGTCAGCGGCGATCACCGTGACCTCGGGCAGGGCTGCGGTGACCTCGCCGCGCTCGAACCGCGAGTCGTCCATGAACACGAAGGCGTTCGGCGACAGGCTCAGCTGCGCCGCCATCGCCTTGAGGTTGCCGGACTTCGGCGACCAGTTGACCGCGCTGGCGGAGAACATCTCCGGCCGCAGCAGCACCTCGGGGTGCTCGGTCAGCGCCGACTCGACGTGCTCGGCGTCGTTCTTGCTGGCCAGCGCCAGGATCACGCCCTGGTCCCGGAGCCGCAGCACGCTGCGCTGGAACTCGGTGTAGGAGTTGCCCGGGTACAGCCCGCCCAGTTCGACCCCGGCCGCGCCGACCTCGCCGAGGACCCCGCCCCACTGGGTGTTGTCCAGGTCCAGTGCGAGCACCTTGCGGGAGAGCCCGGTCTTCGCCTGGAGGAACCGGCGCGCCTCCCGGGCCAGCACCATCAGCGCGGCGTCGGTGTAGGGCAGGTCGGCGAAGCGCAGCAGCCGGTCGTCCTGCGCGGCAACGGCCTCGTCGGCGAGCGAGCTGACGAAGTCGGCGACGGCGATGGCCGAGTGCTCCTCGGCCAGCTCCAGGATGGCCGCGTTGAGCTGGGCCCAGCAGCGGCTGACCTTCGCCCGCCCGCTCCAGCTGACCAGGCCGTCGCGCACCACGGCGGGCAGCGGGACGGTGTGCGTCAGCACGGTGGTCTTGCCGCGGGTCACCACGTCGGCCAGCAGGCCGCGGAAGGACTGCACGCGCTCGGTGATGAAGGCGGTCAGCGCGTCGACGTCGCTGCCGCTCCAGTCCTTCGGCAGGAAGTACGAGGCGTCCGTGGTGCAGAACAGCACGTCCTGGCCCGCGTCGAAGAGCGGGTCGTCCGACCGCGACAGCGTCAGGTCGAAGGCCGCGTAGTCACCGATGGTGAAGGTCGGCAGCATCCCGCCCGCGGCCAGGCTCGCGCGCAGGATCGGCTCCAGCGGGCCGACCGTGTAGGTGGCGAGCACGCCGACCTTCGGCGCGGCCAGCCCGGCGGCCTCGGCGTTGGCGGACTTCAGCGTCCGGCCGAGCTTGCGGAAGGCCGCGGGGTCGTCGCACTGGGCGAGCGCGGTCAGGTCGGCCCGGCCCAGGGGGCTCCCCGCCTTCGCCGCGGCCGTGAGGTTGGTGAGGAACCCGTCGGTCGCGTCCACCACGGTCTTCGGCCTCGCTTCGGGTGCTCGGGGTCGCAGGTCCGGGCGAGTCTACCGAAACGGGTGAGGGCGCCTCGGGCCCCGATCCGGACTGGTCACGGCGTCCTGTGACGGGCCTGACAGGATGCGGGCATGGCGAACCGCATTCACCCCACGGCGATCATCGGCGACGGCGTCGAGCTCGGCGAGGACAACGTCATCGGCCCGCACGCGGTCCTCCTCGGGCCGACGCGGATCGGCAACGGGAACTGGATCGGCCCCGGGGCGGTCATCGGGACCCCGCCGGAGAACCGCGGCACCCACCACGTGGTCGGCTGGGAGGGCGAGCAGAGCGAGCACGGTGTCGTCATCGGCGACCGCAACCGCTTCCGCGAGCACATCTCCATCCACAGCGGCACGCACCGCGCCACGCGGGTCGGCGACGACTGCTTCTTCCTGGTGTACAGCCACATCGGGCACGACGTGCGGGTGGACGACAACGTCACCCTCGCGCCGTCCGCGCGGGTGGCCGGGCACAACCACGTGTGGTCCTACGCCAACATCGGCATGTCGGCCGCGGTGCACCAGCAGATCGACATCGGCCCCGGCGCGATGATCGGCATGTCCGCCGCCGTCCGCAAGGTCGTCAAGCCGTTCACCACCGTCGTCGGTAACCCGGCCAAGGCGGTCGGCGTGAACACGATCGGCCTGTCCCGGCTCGGCTGCGACGAGGAGACCGTGGCCGCGGTGTCCGACTACGTGCTCGGCGGCGCGGCGGAGCTGCCCGCGGGTGTGCCGGACGCGCTCGCCGGTCTGCTCAAGGAGTGGTCGGCGCGGTAGCCGTTCTTGCGGAGTTGAGAGCGCTCTCCTCACCCAATCGGGCAGGCTTATCCCGGGAAGTGAACGGATGCGCAAATTGGTCTGGACCAAAGTCAGTTCAGTTCAGATGATTGACCTGCGCATTTGTTGAGTTGAACACAGGTTGGTCACCCGGACTTCTCTCGGTGGTTCTGAACCGTTACGGTCACGTCATGGCGCGGTCGATGAACACGCGGCGCCCCGCGACTTTGGCGTCTCTGGCAGCGGAACTCGGGGTCTCTCGGACGACTGTGTCCAACGCGTACAACCGACCCGACCAGCTCTCGCCTGAGCTGCGCCGCCGAGTGCTGGAGACCGCGCGGCGCCTGGGCTACCCGGGTCCGGACCCGGTCGCACGCTCCCTGCGCACCCGCAAGGCGGGCGCGGTCGGGCTGCTGCTGACCGAGAACCTCTCCTACGCGTTCCGAGACCCGGCCGCGGTCGGGTTCCTCGAAGGACTCTCGCTGGCGTGCGAGGAGGCCGGGCAGGGCCTGCTGCTCGTCCCGGCCAACCCCGAGCGCGAGGACGTCGCGGCCGTGCACCGCGCGGGCGTCGACGGCTTCGTCGTCTACTCGGTGCCCGACGACGACCCGCACCTGGCCGCGGTCCTGGAACGGCCCGTGCCGACCGTGGTGTGCGACCAGCCCGACGTCGACTCCGTCGACCGGGTCGGCATCGACGACCGCGAGGCCATCGCCGCGGTCGCCAGGCACCTCATCGAACTGGGCCACCGCCGCATCGGCGTGGTCTGCATGCGGCTGGCCCGCGACCGCAACGACGGCTTCGTGTCGGTGCAGCGGCAGCGGGAGGCCCACTTCCACGTGCAGCGGGCCCGGCTCGCCGCGCTGGCGGACACCTTCGGCGAGGTCGGCGTCCAGTGGGCCGACGTCCCGGTCGTGGAGCGGTTCGACCACTCCATCTCCTGCGGGGCCACCGCCGCCGGGCAGCTGCTCGACCGCGACCCCGACCTGACCGCGATCATCTGCACCTCCGACATCCTCGGGCTCGGCGCGCTCAACGAGGCCAGGCGCCGCGGGCTGCGGGTGCCGCAGGACCTGACCGTCACCGGCTTCGACGGCATCACCGAGGCGGAGCGGGCCGGGCTCACCACGGTGCGCCAGCCCGTGCTGGAGAAGGGCCGCGCCGCCGGACGGCTGCTGATGGACAACGCCGACCACGGCCGTCCGCGCACCGTCACCCTGGACACCGAGCTGGTCATCGGCACCACCGCCGCCGCCCCCAAGTCCTCGGACCAGTGGTACGGCCCCTGACCCCCCACCTCGGCCGAAACGATCATGCTGAACGAGTCATTCGGTGCGTTCAACCACCTCAATGACTCATTCAGCACGTAAGCGTGGTGGTGGGGTGGCTATGCTCTGAGCTGTGCTTCTTCGACCCGTGCTCCCCCATCTGAGCCGGGGTGGCTAGAGATCTCCCGTTTCGTACTCATAGCGGGATTTGGGAGCGCTCCCTTTCCCGCTATGAGTACGAAACGGGGAAACGTGGGGGCTAGCCGAAGGGGATGAGGGAGTCGTCGGGGTTCTCGTCGGTGGGCGGGTCGACGCGGGTGACCTTGCCGTTGTGGTCGACGACCGCGTTCCACCCCCACGGCAGCTGCACGCGGTTGTCCCGGTTGGTCAGCTCCACGTCCTGCAGGCCGATCAGCTCGTCACCGATGGTCGCGTCGGCGAGGACGAGGGTGGCGATGGTGGACTCGTCGAAGAGCACGCCGTGGTGGAAGTTGGACCGCTGCATGTCGACGTACTTCGCCGCCGAGATGCCGAAGAACACCGGAGTGTCCCAGAACTCCGCCTCGACGGCGCGCAGTTCGCCGTGGAACTTGGTGCCGCTGAAGCTGATCGCGCCCCACACGTGGCTGCGGCCGAGGTCGACGTCGCCGGTGAACTGGCAGCCGTCGAAGGTGGTGTCGCCGTAGATCTGGGCGTTGCGCAACACCAGGGTGCCGAGCTCGACGTTGGGCAGCGCCAGGTGGTCCAGCACCGCGCCGGTGAGGTCCAGCGCGCAGCCGGGCTCGTTGTGCAGCGCGTCGCCGATCAACCGTTGCGCGGCCATCCGGACCTGGCGTTCGCGGTCCACGCCGGGCTCGCTGGTGATGTCGTCGTCG
Organism: Allokutzneria sp. A3M-2-11 16; assembly: GCF_024213555.1. Classification (GTDB taxonomy): domain Bacteria; phylum Actinomycetota; class Actinomycetes; order Mycobacteriales; family Pseudonocardiaceae; genus Allokutzneria. The sequence continues at coordinate 2,405,502 of NZ_JANAVO010000001.1, forward strand.
TCCGGCTCGTAGTCGGTGGGCACCTCGGTCTCGGAGCGGTACCGGTCCCGCAGGTCCTTGTAGCGCGGGTGGTCGAAGGGCCTGCGCAGGTAGGAGCACAGGATGTCCACGACGGTCTGGGTCCGATGTGGATGACTGCGGGCGAGACCGGCCAGCGCGTGCAGCGCGCCGACCCGGACCTGGTCGGCCTCGTGCCCCAGTAGCTCGATGGCGCGGGCGAAGCGCTCGTCGGCGGTCTTCTCCCGCTCGTGCTCGGTGCGCAGCCGCTCCAGGTCCTGGCGCTCGTGCTCCAGTTTCTGGCGGTCCTCCTCGACGACCTGGCGGGACTCGTCGGTGCGGCGCCTGCGGTCGTTGAGCCACAACGCGTACAGCGCCACGATCGAACCGGACGCGAGGCCGCCGGTCTTGAGCGCCTCGGTGCGGTTGACGTAGGGATCGGTGGCGATCAGCCAGCCGACCACGACGCACATCGCGGCGGCCGCGCCGAAGATCGTGGTGGTGAGCATCGGGGCGTACTTGGCCGGATTGGTCTCCTTGCGGCGCCGGTGCACCAGGAAGAACGCGAACGCGGCCAACAGGCTCGCACCGCCGCAACCGAACCACACCCACTTCTCCATTGCGCGATTGTCGCGCGTGGACGGACGAACGCCGATCATGTTCACCTTGTTGTCCCACAACGAAGGGCCGTCCACCCACCGGGGTGAACGGCCCTTCGCGGCGTTGGTCAGCGCTTCTTCTTGATCTTGGTGAAGGTCACCTTGCCGATCTCCGCCTTCTTCTTGCCGCCCGGAGCCTGAGCGCCCCAGTTCAGCGCGGTCACCCAGATCTCGTCCTGGGCGTCCCGGAAGGACAGCACGACCTGGGTGTGCTGGTAGCGCGTCACCGAGGGATCGGTCGCCGAAGCGGGGGCGTTGCCCTCGAACCGCCCCCACGGGTGGAAGGTGCCGTCCTCCTTGCGCTCGGTGAAGTACAGCGCGCCCGCCGCGTCCCTGGCGGCGATGCCCACCGAACCGTTCGGGCTGTACACGGCCTGCGGCTCACCGACGACGGTCAACCCCGGGACCGCCTGCCACTTCTGCCCGGCGAAGCCCCTTCCGAGCTCGTTCATCGCGTAGACCTGGCCGTCCCCGCCGCGCACGACGAGGTCCGCCCGCTCGTCGCCCTTCATGATCGCCGAGATCTGCCCGGTGAACCCGCTCTCGGTGCCGAGCTGGACCCAGCGAGAACCGTTGTCCGGCAACGGCTTCAGGTCCGTGTAGACCTCGGTGGCCCAGAGCTTGCCCGCACGGTCGGCGGCGAAGATCCGGATGGTGTCCGGACCCGTGGTGTGGTGCACGGCCTGGACGGTCGGCGCGGTGGCGCTGAGCACCGGCGCGCCCTCCGCGGGAACGCGAATCCGGGTCCACGAGGCGAAGGTCCCGTTCGGCGCGTTCTGCTGCCTGGCCCAGAGCCTGCCCTCGGCGTCGATCGCGAACGCGGCGAGCCGTTCGCCCTGGGGCGTCACCAGCGAGGCCGGGCTGGCCATCCGGCCCGTACCGGTCGCCACCGGGGACCAGTCGTTGGCGCGCCTGCTCTCGCGCAGGTCGCTGTCCGCGCCCTGGGCGATCAGCTGGAGCGAACCGTTGTTGTTCTGCGCCACCGAGGGGGTGCCGACGAAGTTGTCGTAGCCCTCGACGACCCGCCATTGGCCCTCGGACGTCGGGCTCGCCTGCCAGAGGTGGAACAGCGACCGCTGGTGGTCGACGAACACGTGGTCGAGCCCGCTGCCCCGGCCGGAGAAGACGTTCGTGCGCGAGTTCGGCTTCGCCGCGATCTGCGGGGCGTCCGGCGTGCTGAGGGTGTTCTCGGAGCACTGGTCGGTGAACGCGGTGATGTCCGCCTCCGCCGTCCAGCCCGAGATCAGCACCTTGCCGGAGCCCGGGTCCAGCCTGCCGTCGGTGACCCGGTGCCACTTCAACTGGCCCGAGGTGGTCATGCCGTAGATCAGGCCGCCGCCGGGGGAGAACAGGCGGGTGAAGTTCTGCCAGCCGCCCGAGCCGATCTCCACGCCCACCTCGTCGATCCACCGGTCGGAGGTGGCGTTGTGGTGGTGCCGGAACAGCCTGCCCTGGTCGTCCCGGCCGAAGATCGCGCCGTCCCAGGAGGTGACGACGGCGTTGTACTTGTCCCAGCCGGTCGCGAGCAGCCGCGCCGGACCCCACGCGTGGGTCTGCGGGTTGTACGGGTTGCGCCAGAGCTCGCCGCCCGGCTCGATGGTGACCATCGCGCCGGTGTTGTCGAAGGAGATCCGGTTGCGGTACTCCGGGGTCAGGAACTTCTTGACCCAGTCACCGCGGGCGATGACGTCGAAGGGCTGTCCGGGCGGCGGGGCGTCCCAGCCGGTGCCGTTCCACCGCCAGCGGTGGATCTCGCCCTCCTTGATCAACGCGAAGACGCTGCCGTCCGGGCCCGCGATGGTGCGGCCGGTCCAGCCGCCGCCGAGCACCTGCGCCTGGCCCCAGCGGGCCGCACCGCCCACGGGGTCCTCGTGCCGGTTCAGCCAGAGCCCGCCGTTGGGGTCGACGCCCAGCGTCTGCACCGGCGGGTTGCACAGCAGTTCGGCGGCTTTCGGCGCTGCCGAGGCGGTTCCGCCGAACAGCAGCGTCGAGCCCAGCGCGGCCACCGCCGCGAGCGCGGTGATCCTCACTTCGTCCCCACCTTCTTGGCCTTGGTGAACTTCACCTTGGCCACTCGCTTCGCGCCCGCGCCCGGAGCCTGCTTCTGGCCCCACTCGTAGGTGCCGATGTAGAGCTGGTCCTCGGTGTCACGGAAGCTCAGCAGCACCGTGTTCGCGCCGTAGCGGATCATGCTCAGCTCGGTCGCGGACACGCCCGGGTCGCTCACCAGCTCCCACGCGAGGAAGGTCCCGTCGTTGCCCTGCTCGGTGAAGTACAGGGCGCCGTTGGCGTCCCGCGCGCTGATCGCGGGCAGGCCGTTCGGGCTGGTGGTCGCCTGCGGCTCACCGGCGAAGGCGCGGTCGCCGACGACCTTCCACGTGGCGTCCTTGAAACCGCCCCACTTGTTGGAGCCGGTGATGACGCGGATCTTGCCGTCGCTGCCGCGCGCGACGACGGACTGACCGCCGCCGGGCTGCTCGATCACCGTCGGGCGGCTCACGAACGTCACGTCGGCGGTGAGCTTCTGCCAGTAGGTGCCGGTGCTGGGCACGTGGTCCGGCGCGACGTCGACGTACTGGATCGCGCCCCACTTGTCGAGCGCGAAGATCCGGTTGTCCCGGCCCGCGCGCAGCACGGCGGGGGCGTCCGGGGTGAAGGCGGTGGTCTCCGGGTGGACGGACACCTTGCGCCACGGGCCGAACGCGCCGTTCTGGCCGACCTGGGTGCGCTGCCACAGCCAACCGCCACCGTCGAAGGCGTAGACCGACAGCTCGTTGAACTCGTTGCGGATGATCGCGGGCTCACTGCCCATGCGGCCGTTGAGCGCGTCACCGAGCTGCCAGGTGCGGCCGAAGGTGCTGCGCTGCATGTCGGAGTCGACGTTCTGCGTCACCAGGTGCTGCGTTCCGTCGAGGGCCATCCCGACCGCCGGAACACCGTTGGCGCCGTCGTGCCCGCCCGCGGCGTGCACCTCCAGCTCCAGGTTGCCCGGAGCCTGCTGGATCGCGTCGACCACGCGGCGGTCGGTGCCCACGAAGCTGTGGTGGATGCGCCCGTCAGCGGAGACGGAGAGGTTGGTGCGCGCGTTGTTCTTGCGCCACACCTGCGGGCGCTCGGGCACCAGCGGCTGCGCCGGGCCGCACTGGTCGGTGAACGCGGTGATGTCCGCCTCCGCCGTCCAGTTCGACACGAGGACCTTGCCGGAGCGCGGGTCCAGCTTCCTGTCGGTCACGCGGTGCCACTTGAGCTGGCCGTCCTTGGTCATCCCGTAGACGACCTCGCCGCCGGGGGAGAACAGGCGGGTGAACTGCTGCCAACCACCGTTGCCGATCTCCACACCGGTCTCGTCGATCCAGCGCTGCGAGGTGGCGTTGTAGTGGTGGCGGAACAGCTTGCCCGCGTTGTCGCGCCCGTAGATCACGCCGTCGAAGGTCGTGAAGATCGCGTTGTAGCGGTCCCAGCCCTTGGCGAGCATGCGCGCCGGGCCCCAGACGCGGGCCTGCGCGTTGTACGGGTTGACCCACAGCTCACCGTTGGCCTCCACGGTGTACATGTGGTTGAAGCCGTCGAAGGCCACGCGGTTGCGGAACTCGGGCGTCAGGAACTTCTTGATCCACTCGCCGCGGGCGATGACGTCGAAGGCCTGTCCGGGCGGCGGGGCGTCCCAGCCGGTGCCGTTCCACCGCCAGCGGTGGATCTCGCCCTCCTTGATGAAGGCGTACACCGAGCCGTTCGGGCCCGCGATGGTGCGGCCGGTCCACCCGGTGCCGACGAGCTTGTTCTCACCCCACTTGGGCTCGCCGTTGGCGGGGTCGAGGTGGTTGTTGAGCCAGAGTCCGCCGTTCGGGTCCACGCCGAGCGTGCGGATCGAGCTGGTGCAGGTGAGCTCCTGCTGCGGAGCCTTGGGTGCGGCGGTCGCCGCTCCGGAGAGGACCAGCGTCGAAGCGACGGTGGCCGCTACTGAGAGCGCGCGGAACCGCGCGCCCGTGTTACTGGGCGTCATGTTTGTGTTCCCCCATGCCGATTCCGGGCCCTGGAGCGGGCACCGGCTCCCCGACGCGGTGGGCCGAGGCCCACCGCAAGGGTGAGCATTCCTCGGAACCGGGGGCTGGTCAATGCGATGAATGCCGCAAAGTCCCAGGTAACAGGTCACAGCGTAACGCCATGAGAACGGCCCGCCGCCCTCTACTACGGGGCGACGGGCCGTGACAAGAAATTTCAGGCTTGCTTCGAGAGGAGCTGTGCGCAGCGGATGAGTCCGATGTGGGAGTACGCCTGGGGGTGGTTGCCCAGGGAGCGTTCGGCGATGGGGTCGTATTCCTCGGGGAGCAGGCCGGTGGGTCCGGCGCAGTCGACCATTTGTTGGAAGAGTTCTTCTGCTTCGGTGCGGCGTCCGGTGAGCAGGTAGGACTCGATCATCCAGGCGGCGCAGATGTGCCAGCCGCCTTCGGTTCCGGGGAGTCCGTCGTCGCGGTGGTAGCGGTAGACGGTGACGCCGGAGCGGAGTTCGGCTTCGGTGGCGGTGACGGTGGCTTGGAAGCGCTCGTCCTGGGGGTCGATCAGCCCGGACAGTCCGATGTGGAGGGTCGCCGCGTCCAGGTCCGGCCCGTCGTAGGCCGTCGCGTAGGACTGGACCTCCTCGTTCCACCCGTGCTCGACCACGTCCGCGCGAATGGTGTCGCGCAGCTCGGCCCAGCTCGCCTCGGCCTTGCGGCCGTAGGTGTCCGCGAGCTTGATCGCGCGGTCCAAGGTCACCCAGCACATCACCTTGGAGTAGACGCGGTGCCGCGGCGCGGCGCGCTCCTCCCAGATGCCGTGGTCCGGCTCGTGCCAGCGGCGGCTGACGGCCTCGGCCATCGCCTCGACCATCCGCCAGTCCTCGTCGGTGAGCTTGCCGCGCGCCTCGGTGACCATCGCGACGAGATCCACGATGGGGCCGAACACGTCGAGCTGGACCTGCTGGTTGGCCAGGTTGCCCACGCGCACCGGGCGGGAGCCCGCGTAGCCGGGAAGCGTGTCGATGACCGCTTCCGGCCCCAAGTGCGTGCCGTGCAACGTGTACAGCGGGTGCAGCCGCTCCGGGCCGGGCAGCGTGGCGAGCACGCCGTGCACCCAGGTCAGGTACTTCTCCGCCTCGGTGGTGGAGCCCAGCCGGACGAGCGCCTGCGCGGACAGGGCCGCGTCGCGGATCCAGCAGTAGCGGTAGTCCCAGTTGCGGACCCCGCCGATCTCCTCCGGCAGCGACGTCGTCGCCGCGGCGAGGAACGCGCCGGTCTCGTCGTGCTGGAGGCCCTTGAGCGTCAGGGCCGAGCGGGCGACCAGGTCGCGCTGCACCTCGGGCAGCTTCAGCGTGGCCAGCCAGTCGGTCCAGTAGCTGCCCGCGCGGGCCCGGCGGTCGGCCTCGCTGACCTCGGCGGGGCCGAGGTAGTCGCTGCCGCACCGGAGTTCCAGCACGAGCGGCTGGTTCGGGCTCACCTCGACCACGGCCTGCGCGGACTCGTGCTGGCCGTCGGAGGTGATCGTCCACTCCACGCCCGGCGCGCGCAGCACGATCGGGTCGGAGGTGCCGAGCACCCGCAGACCGTCCGGCTCGGCGGCGAGCTTCACCGCGACCTGGCCGAACTCCGGACGCGGCGCGAAGTCGATCACGGCGCGGGTGTTGCCCGAGATGACCCGGACGATCTCCGTGCGGTGCGGCGGCGCGTAGTGGTCGAGGTAGTCGGTGACCAGCAGCTTCGACCAGCGGGTCTCCACCGTCATGGTGCCCGGCAGGTAGCGCTGGCCCAGCGGCAGGCCGTTGCGCTCCGGCTTGATGCCGAAGACGCCTGCGGTCGGGCCGCCGAGCAGGTCGGCGAACACCGCGCCGGAGTCCGGCTCGGGGTGGCACAGCCAGGTGACCTTGGCGTCCGGTGTCAGCAGCGCGACCGAGCGCTCGTTGGCCAGCATGGAGATGCGCTCGATCGGCACCGCCTGCTCGCCGTAGAGCCAGGTGCGGCGCTCCTCCATGAGGAAGGCGAGCACCCTGGCGACGTCGGTGGTGTCGGTGATCTTGTACGCCGCCTGCGTCTCGCCGTCGCCGACCTTGATGCCCAGGTCCGGGCCGGTCAGCCGGGCGAACGCCTTCTCGTCGGTGACGTCGTCGCCGACGAAGATCGCGGCGGTCGCGCCGACCTGGTGGCGCAGCACGTCCAGCGCGTGGCCCTTGTCGGTCTGCACCACGGCCAGCTCGATCACGGCCTTGCCCTCGGTGACCTGGACACCGTCCCAGGTGCAGGGGCCGCCGCGGAGGGCCGTGAAGACGCGCTCGCCGACGGCGGGCTCGGCGCGGCGCACGTGCACCGCGACGCTGGCCGGCTTCATCTCCAGGTGCACGCCTTCGGCACCGTCGATGATCGTTTCCAGCTCGTTCTTGATCTTGGTGAGCAGTTGGCGTGCCGCGGCGTCCAGCGCGTGCACGAAACCGACGTCGAACTCCGAGCCGTGGCTGCCGACCAGGTGCACCTCGGAAGGCAGCCGGGACAGCGTGGCGAGGTCGCGCAGGGCGCGCCCGGAGATCACAGCGACGGTCGTGGACGACAGGGTGGCCAGCGACCGCAGCGCGTTCACCGACTCCGGCAGCGGGCGGGCCTGCTCCGGGTCGGCGACGATGGGCGCCATCGTTCCGTCGTAGTCACACGCGATCAGCAGCCGCGGAGTGCGGGCCAGCTGTACGAGCGCGCGACGAAGCTCGGCGGGAAGGGCTTCGGCGGTCAACGCCTGCTCCTACGGGGGCGTCGAAGGGGCAACGAAAGTATGTGGAAAGCCGGCCGGAAATATGAATCCGGCTTTCTTTGTGCGCTTACGCGTTGTGCATCTCCTGCGCGCCTAGTGCCTCAAGGAACGAGCGTGCCCAACGGTCGACGTCGTGCGTGAGTACTTGGCGGCGTAGAGCGCGCATCCTACGGCGGCCCTCCGCCGGGTCCACGTCGAGGGCGGCCTGCAGCGCGTTCTTCACGCCGTCCAAATCGTGTGGGTTGACGAGGAACGCGCTGGTGAGTTCCGCGGCGGCGCCCGCGAACTCACTGAGCACGAGCGCACCCCCCAGGTCGTGTCGAGTGGCCACGTACTCCTTGCAGACCAGGTTCATACCATCCCGGACCGGCGTCACCACCATCACGTCGGCGGCGCAGAAGTACGCGACCAGCTCCTTCCGGTCCACGGACTGGTGCAGGTAGTGCACCGCGGGATGGCCGATCTTGCCGAACTGGCCGTTGATCCGGCCGACCAGACCCTCGATGTCGTCGCGCATCTGCTGGTAGTGCTCGACCCGCTCCCGGCTCGGCGTCGCCAGCTGCACCATGATCACGTCCTCCGGGTCGATGCGGCCCTCCGCCAGCATCTCCCCGAGCGCGTGCAACCGGACGTCGATGCCCTTCGTGTAGTCCAGACGATCGACACCCAACATGATTTTCTTCGGGTTGCCCAGCTCGTTGCGGATCTCCTGCGCCCGCTTCTGCACGTCCGGGTCGTGCGCCAGCGCGTCCAGCCCCGCCGAGTCGATGGAGATCGGGAACGCCCCCACCCGCACCATCCGGTCCCCGTTGGGCACCACGCCCGGCCGGGTCCGCACGCCCACGGCACCCCGGCTCGGCTCCAGTCCCAGCAGGCGGCGGGCCAGCCAGAGGAAGTTCTGCGCGCCCCCGGGCCGGTGGAACCCGACCAGGTCCGCGCCCAGCAGGCCGCGGATGATCTCCGTCCGCCACGGCAGCTGCTGGAACAGCTCCACCGGCGGGAACGGGATGTGCAGGAAGAAACCGATCCGCACGTCCGGCCTGCGCTCCCGCAGCATCGCCGGGACCAGCTGCAGCTGGTAGTCCTGGACCCACACCGTCGCCCCCGGCGCCGCCGCCTCCGCCGTCGCGTCCGCGAAGCGCCGGTTCACCCGGACATAGGCCTCCCACCAGTGCCGGTGGTACACCGGCGGCGCCACCACGTCGTGGTAGAGCGGCCACAGCGTCCCGTTGGAGAAACCCTCGTAGTAGTCGGCGACCTCCTTGGCCGACAACGGAACCGGGTGCAGGTGCACCCCCGTGTCCTCGAACGGCTCCACCTCGACGTCCGGCACACCCGGCCAGCCCACCCACGCGCCGCTGCGGCTGCGCAGGAACGGCTCCAGCGCCGAGACCAGCCCACCCGGACTGCGCTTCCAGCGTTCTGTGCCGTCATCCAGGCGTTCCAGGTCGACCGGCAAGCGGTTGGCTACAACGATGAAATCGGCCTTCGACACTGGCGAGCTCGCCACCGGAAAACGCCTCCTCGGCTGCCTGGCTGGATGAGCTGTGCGGAACAGGCGACCAAGGGGAGATTAGCCACATCCGGCACACCCCACGCCTGGCCGTTATCGCCGTCACATTCCGTCAGTTCATCGGCGCCCCAGCGCCCGCCTTGAGCCGCCGAACGGCCCCTATGACCTGCGCCGAGTCTCGCTGCTGATCATCTCTAGGTTGCTTGCGGTTGAACGCCGTCCCGGTCTGCACGAGCCATCGGTGTGCTTACGATGTGCACGGGTCACCCTCCCACCGACCCACGCTGGTGTAGCTCAATTGGCAGAGCACCCGCCTTGTAAGCGGAAGGTTGCGGGTTCGAGTCCCGCCACCAGCTCTCGGCTGTTCGGTGGTCGGTTCCAGCCTTGGCCGGGGTTGGGTGGTCTTCAAGTACACCGAACCCCCACTCCGGCGGTCTCTAACGACACCAAACCCCCAGCCATGGCGGGGTTTGTCGTGGTTAGAGACGGATTTGGCAGGGGTATGCGGTACTTGAAGACCACCCAACCCCGCTGGAACCGCCAGCCAGCGTCGGCTTTACCTGGGGTGCGCGTGCCATACGCTCATCGCGAGGGCCGGGGTTTCATCCCGTGCCCCCGAGAGGCCCAAGGGCACGCGCAAGGGGCCCCAGGTCAAGCCGACACCAACGCAACCAGCCCCTCCCGCTGGAAGCCCAGCCGCGTCTCGCTGGAAGTTCAGCCGTCTCCCGCTGGAGGCGTGATCGACTGGGTTGAAACGCCAGTCGGGGTGGGCGGCGGGCTGAACTAAGCTGCCAGGCGCAACGCACAGCGGTGATCGGAGACGCATGCCCTACCAGGCCGAGCCCAGTCGCTACGACCGCATGACCTACCGCAGGTGTGGGCGCAGCGGACTGGACCTGCCCGCGGTCTCCCTGGGGCTGTGGCAGAACTTCGGAGCGGACCGGAGCTACGTCGACGGGCGCGACATCGTGTTGCGGGCGTTCGACTGGGGCGTAACGCATTTCGACCTCGCGAACAACTACGGGCCGCCGTACGGCTCCGCCGAGGAGAACTTCGGGCGGATGCTCGCGACGGACCTGCGGGGCTACCGCGACGAGCTGGTGATCTCCACCAAGGCGGGCTACGACATGTGGCCGGGGCCGTACGGCAACGGTGGTTCGCGGAAGTACCTGATGAGCTCCCTGGACGCCTCGCTGGGCCGCCTGGGGCTGGACTACGTCGACATCTTCTACTCGCACCGGTTCGACCCGGACACGCCGCTGGAAGAGACGATGGGCGCGCTCGCCTCCGCGGTGCGGCAGGGCAAGGCGCTCTACGTCGGGATCTCCTCGTACTCCGCGGCGAAGACCCGCGAGGCGCACGCGATCCTGCGCGACCTCGGCGTCCCGGTGCTGATCCACCAGCCGTCCTACTCCATGCTCAACCGCTGGATCGAGACGGAGCTGCTGGACGCGCTCGGCGAACTGGGCATCGGTTGCATCGCGTTCTCGCCGCTGGCGCAGGGCATGCTGACCGACCGCTACCTCAACGGCGTTCCGGAGGGCTCGCGCGCCAGCCAGCAGGGCTCGCTGCGGCCGGAGCACCTCAGCGACGAGAACCTGGCGCGGGTGCGGGCGCTGAACGAGGTAGCCGCCGCGCGCGGGCAGAGCCTCGCCCAACTCGCGCTGGCGTGGGCGCTGCGCGATGATCGGGTCACCTCGGTGCTCATCGGTGCCAGTTCGGTGCGCCAGCTGGAGCAGAACCTCACCGCGCTGGACCGGCTGGACCTCTCCACCGACGAGCTGAACGCGATCGACAGGCACGCGGTGGAGTCGGGCATCGACCTGTGGGCCACCTCGCGCAAGTCCGGCTGAGCGCCTCTAACAAAGTCGTTCACGAGAAGGCAAGCGTTACGTAGCCTTCATCACGCATGTTTCTGCAAATGCGCAGGCACATGGGCTGTGCGATCTTGGGTGACTGGCGTGAAAAAATTACTCTGTTACGTTCACATGACATGGCAGAAAGCCGCCAACAACTCCTGCAGATCGATCATCCGAGCCTTGCCGATGGGGCCGAGATGTGGCGGGTCGCGCGCGATTCCGGGACCCTGGACCTGAATTCTCCCTATGCCTATCTGTTGTGGTGCAGGGACTTTGCCGAAACGTCCGCGGTCGCTCGTACGGAAACAGGTTTAGCGGGGTTCGTCACCGGGTACATGCGTCCGGATGAGCGCGAGACCCTCATGGTGTGGCAGGTCGGGGTCGACGCCGCCCACCGGGGCCAGGGTGTGGCGTCCTCGCTGCTCCAAGCCGTGGTGGAGCGGGCGGTGGGCCGGGGTGCGCGGTGGCTGGAGACCACCATCACCGCCGACAACCGGGCCTCCATCGCCCTGTTCTCCGCGCTCGCGCGACACCGCGGTGCCCGGCTCTCGGTGGGTGGCCTGTTCGGTGACGAGCTGTTCGCGGGCACCCATATCGCAGAGGATCTCTATCGCATAGGTCCTTTCGTCTAGTCGCTCTCCGCCCAAAGTATCCCGAGTCCGCTGACGGATGATCGGACGGTTTTCCATGGAAATTTTCGAGGCACTAGAGTCGGAAGTCAGGTCGTATTGCCGCGGCTGGCCGACGGTATTCGACACCGCTACGGGCAGTCATATGATCGACGAGGACGGTAACCGCTACCTCGACTTCTTCGCGGGCGCGGGCGCGCTGAACTACGGGCACAACCCGCCCGAGTTGAAGCGGGAACTGCTCGGCTATCTCGCCCGGGACGGGGTCACCCACGGGCTGGACATGAGCACCAGCGCCAAGCGGAGGTTCCTGGAGACCTTCCAGCGCGTCGTGCTGGCCCCGCGCGGCCTGGACTACAAGCTCCAGTTCCCCGGGCCGACCGGGGCGAACTCGGTGGAGTCCGCGCTGAAGCTGGCCCGCAAGGTCACCGGCCGCGAGCCGGTCGTCAGCTTCACCAACGCCTTCCACGGGATGAGCCTCGGCGCGCTCGCGGTCACCGGCAACGCGATGAAGCGCGGCGGCGCCGGGGTGCCGCTCGCGCACGCGGTGACGATGCCCTTCGACAACTACCTCGACGGTCAGATGCCGGACTTCCTGTGGTTCGAGCGGATGCTGCTGGACAGCGGCAGCGGCCTGGACAAGCCCGCCGCGGTGATCGTGGAGACGGTGCAGGGCGAGGGCGGCATCAACGTGGCGCGCGCGGAGTGGCTGCGCGGGCTCTCCGAGCTGTGCGGGCGGCACGGCATGCTGCTGATCGTTGACGACATCCAGATGGGCTGCGGCCGCACGGGCCCGTTCTTCAGCTTCGAGGAAGCCGGGATCACCCCCGACATCGTCTGCCTGTCCAAGTCGATCAGCGGCTACGGACTCCCGCTGTCGCTGACGCTGATCAAGCCGGAGCACGACATCTGGGAGCCGGGCGAGCACAACGGCACCTTCCGCGGCAACAACCCGGCGTTCGTCACCGCCACCGCGGCGCTGGAGACGTTCTGGGCCGACGACGCCCTCGAGCGGTCCACGCTGGCCAAGGGCGAGTGGATCAACTCCGAGCTGTCCGCGCTGGCCGCGTCGGGCGAGGGGATGTCCGTGCGCGGTCGGGGACTCGCGCAGGGGCTGGTCTTCGAGCAGGCCGACCGCGCGGGCAAGGCGTGCCGGGCCTCCTTCGACCGGGGCCTGCTGGTGGAGACCTCGGGGCCGGAGGGCGAGGTCGCCAAGCTGATGCCCGCGCTGACCATCACCGATGCCGAGCTGGAACGGGGACTCGCCCTGTTCGCCGATGCCGTGAGGAGCTGCCAGTGATCGTCCGGAGCCTGTCCGAGATCGAGGACACCGAGTACGACGTGCGCGCGGAGACCTGGCGCAGCAGGCGGATCATCCTGGCCAAGGAGGGCGTCGGTTTCTCCTTGCACGACACCGTTCTCTACGCGGGGACCGAGACCGCCATGTGGTACGCGAACCACGTCGAGGCCGTCTACTGCATCGAGGGCGAAGGCGAGCTGATCAACGACGAGACCGGCGAGGTGCACCCGATCTCCCCGGGAACGCTCTACCTGCTCGACGGCCACGAGAAGCACCGGCTGCGGTGCAAGACCGACGTGCGCACCGTCTGCGTGTTCAACCCGCCCGTGACCGGCAGGGAAGTGCACGACGAACACGGCGTCTACCCGCTGTTGACCGAGTCCGCGTGAACCGACGCTAGGAGCGCGATATGACCACGATCGACACCCTGCCCGGCAACATGGTCGAGGACAGGTACCCGACCCGCTGCAAGAACTACCCGATGATGCTGCGGCGGCCCGATCCCGTTGTGTGGCCGACGGCGAACGGGGCGACCGCGGCCGGACCGGTGGACGCGGACACGGTCTCCGGCTACGACGCCAAGGGCTTCCTGACCATCGACTCGCTGCTCTCGGGGGACGAGGTGGCGCTCTACCGGGACGAGCTGGACCGGTTGGCCGCCGATCCCGCGGTGAAGGCCGATGAGCGCACGGTGGTGGAGAAGTCCTCCAACGAGGTCCGCTCGATCTTCGAGGTGCACAGGATCAGCTCCGCGATCGCCGAGCTGGTGCGCGATCCGCGGGTCGTCGACCGCGCGCGGCAGCTGCTGGGCTCCGACGTCTACGTGCACCAGAGCCGGATCAACTACAAGCCCGGTTTCACGGGCGGCTCGTTCTACTGGCACTCCGACTTCGAGACCTGGCACGCCGAGGACGGGATGCCCGGCATGCGCGCGGTGAGCATCTCGATCGCGCTGACCGACAACCACCCGTTCAACGGCGGCCTGATGATCATGCCGGGCTCGCACCGGACCTTCGTCAGCTGCGTCGGCGAGACACCGGCCGACCACTACAAGGAATCGTTGCGGGAACAGGAGATCGGCACTCCGGACAACGACAGCCTGACCGTGCTCGCCGGGCGCTACGGCATCGAGCAGTTCACCGGGCCCGCCGGATCGGCCGTCATGTTCGACTCGAACTGCATGCACGGGTCCAACGGCAACATCACGCCGTTCCCGCGCTCCAACATCTTCGTGGTGTTCAACAGCGTCGAGAACACGCTCGTGGAGCCGTTCGCGGCACCTCGGCCGCGGCCGCCGTTCATCGCGAGCAGGGACTTCACCCCTGTCGGGAACGGGTGAGGAGAGGGTGGTGGGGAGCGCGGCTCGGGGCTCGCTCCGCCACCGCCCGCACACAGCGCTGGAGGGCCGTCCAGGGGATCAGGACGGCCCTCCAGCGCTCCCCGAGCGAGGGTCTGTGGGGTGGTCAGAAGTTGTTGCCGTTCATGCTCGGGTTCACGATCGGCCGCGGTTCTTCGTGCTTGCGCTCTTCGAGCTGGGCGTTGGTCTCCTGGGTGATCCGCTGCGAGCTCTGCCGCTCGCGGATGTTGCCGAGCACCGACAGCGTCACCGCGTGCGCGGCGCCGAGCAGCAGCAGGACGATGCCGAGCTTGGTGATGACCTGCTGGACGGCGCCCTCGACCGGGATGTCGATGGTGGAGAGCAGCATCAGCACACCCAGCGTGATGATGTGGAACAGCACGCCGATCATCCGGCCCATCGAGTTGGCCGCGCCCTCGTCGGTGTAGGCGGAACGCAGGTAGACGCGGCTCGCGCGCATGATCAGCTGCCCGTCGGCGACGACCAGGATCGCGCCGATGATGAGGAACGCGAAGTAGGTGTTCAGGCTTTCTTCCACCGACGGCCTCCTCGGGGCTGGGGCCGCTGGGATACCCCGGCGGAGGGACGGAAAAACCGGGGTCAGAACCCGTAGTAGTCCTCGTCGAACCCGTTGCCGGTGCACGAGGCGGCGAGATCCCGGCCGACCTGGTCGATCAGGTCCGACAGTTCGAGGCGGCCGAGCCATTCGCGGGGCAGCGCGGCCGCACCGTGCAGCGCCCCCAGCAGGTTCCCGGTGATCGACGCGGTCGAGTCGCTGCCGCCGGAGTGGTTCGCGGCCAGCCGCAGCGCGTCGGGGAAGCGCTCCGGCGTGCGGTGCGACAGCGCGGAGTAGACCGCGATCGCCAGCGCCTCCGGGCCCACCCAGCCCCCGCCGAGCCGCTCGATCGAGCGGTCCGACGGACCGCCTGCGACCACGCGGCGGCCGAACACCTTGGCCTCGCGGGCGAGCTCCGCCCTGGAGCCGTCGTACCCGGCGAGCGCGGTCGCGGCGGCGAGGGCGTGCGCCGTCTCGCGGTCGTCGCGCAGGACCCGGCCCGTCGCCTGGTCGACGGCCTCGACCAGGGACCGGCGGCGGATGGCCACCAGGTGCACGATCATCGCCAGCGCACCCGCCGGTGCCCAGCCCGCCGGGCTGCCGTGGGTCAGCGCGGCGAACTCGCAGCCGAGGCCGTAAGCGGTCTCGGGGGTCGGCGCGAACCCGGCGGGAGCCGCGCGCATCACCCCGCCGCAGCCGCGGGAGTCGTTGATCGGGTGCTCCGGGTCGGGGACCTCGGAGGCCTCGGTGGCGCCCTGGAGCACCCGCAGGCAGGTCACGCCGGGCGCGCGGCTGGCGTAGAGCCGCTTGTCGGCGAGCAGGCCGACCGCGTCCGGGGCCGGGGCGCGCTGCTGCTGGGTGTCCAGCCAGCGCCGGTAGCTCAGCCACACCAGCGCCGCCGGACCCCACTGGCCCTGCTGCTTCCCGCGCACCCACGCCCGCAGGTAGCCCTCGGCGGTGAACAGCGTCATCTGGGTGTCGTCGGTGATCAGGCCGAGCCGGGGCGGGTGCGTGATGCCCGCGGGGCCGTACTCCTTGCGGATCTCGTCGAGCCGCATGAACTCCACGGGCGCGCCAAGAGCGTCGCCGAGTGCCCCGCCGAGCAGACACCCCGCGCCACGGTCTGCGACGACGGTCGGGTCCAGGGGCACACCGATGACACTAGTAGGAGAGCGGCCTCCGCCTGGCTGTTCGCCGGTCTTCAAGTACCCCGAACTCGCGGTGCCAGCGTCGCCAACGATGGCAAACCCCGGGTGGCCGCTGGGTGTGGTGCGGTTGAAGACGTTCTGGGTGGGGGTGGGGGGTACTTGAAGACGCCCCGACCCACGCTGGGCGACGCGGTGGGTGACGGCTGTGGGGCTGGGCTTGTGGTGGGGGTGGGGGGTGGTTTGCGACTGGTGTGGGTGGGGTTTGTGGGACTTGAAGACTGTGGGACCTCGGTCCGGCCTGGCCGTTCCGCCCTTGGGCGGTAGCCGAAACGTCGTATTGTTTGCGGGTGCGATCACCAGCGACCGAAGCGAGGGACCTGGAGTTCCGCCTGCTCGGTCAGGTCGAGGTGCTCGCGAACGGCGTTCCGGTTCCGCTGGGCGGGGCGGGGGTGCGCAGGCTGCTGGCCCTGCTGGTGCTGGAGGCCAACCAGGTCGTGGGCCGCGGGCGGATCGCCGACGTCCTCTGGGAGGACGAACCGCCGTCGACCGCGCGGACGATCATCCAGGGTTACGTCTCCAAGCTGCGCAAGCTCCTGGGCGCGCACGCGCCAGGGGACCGGGTGGAGATCATCACCCGCTCCTCCGGCTACCAGTTGCGGGTGGACCACGACCTCGTCGACCTGCGGCGGGCCACCGCGCTGATCGACCGGGCACGCGGCCTGCCACCTGCGGGGCGCGCTGAGCTGCTGGCGGAGGCGCTGCGACTGTGGCGCGGGCCGGTGCTCGGCGGCGTCAAGGCCGGGCGGCTGGAGCACGTCGTCTACGAACTCGAAGAGCTGCGGCTGGTCGCGCTGGAGGACCGGATCGCCGCGGACCTGGAGCTGGGGCGGCACGCGGACCTGGTCGTCGAGCTGTCCGGGCTGCTGGCGCGGCACCCGTTCCGGGAGCGGATGGTCTCGCAGCTGGTGCTCGCGCTCTACCGCAGCGGCAGGCGGGCGACCGCGTTGAGCACCTTCCAGGACTTCACCGCCCGGCTGGCCGATGAGCTGGGCATCGATCCCGGGCCGCAGCTGCGCGCGCTGCACGAGCGCGTGGTCGGTGACGACCCGACGCTGCACTGGGCGCCTGCGGTGAGTGAACAGGGCGCGGTGCCGCGCAGGCCTGCCCAGCTGCCGCCGTCGCCCGCGGGCTTCACCGGGCGGGAACGCGAGATCGCCGCGCTGGACGCGCTGCTGGTCGGGCGGGACGAGCGGCCGAGCCCGGTGATCGCGACCCTGGTCGGGGCGGCCGGTGTCGGCAAGAGCGCGCTCGCGGTGACGTGGTCCCGGCTGGTCTCGCCGGAGTTCCCGGACGGCCAGCTGTTCGCGGGGCTGCACGGCTTCGACCCGGAGCACCCGGCCGCGGAGCCGACGCAGGTGCTGCGGAAGTTCCTCATCGCGCTCGGTGTCGCGCCCGAGGCGGTGCCGATCGAGGAGGACGAGCGGGTCGCGCTGTACCGGTCGCTGCTGGCTGGGCGGCGGATGCTGGTGCTGCTGGACGACGCGCGCGACTCCGAGCAGGTCCGTCCGCTGCTGCCGGGGGACAGCGGCTCGCTGGTGCTGGTGACCAGCAGGCGGCGGCTCGGTGGGCTCGCGGTGTCGGTCGGCGCGAGCGTGCTGACCCTGGACACGCTGCCGGAGTCGGAGGCCGTGCGGATCATCGAGGCCGCGGCGGGGGAGCGCGCCGCGCGCGAAGCGGTCAGCCTGCGGGTGCTGGCGCAGCTCTGCGGTGGTCTGCCGCTGGCGCTGCGGATCGTCGCCGCCCGGCTCGTGGTCAACCCGGACCGCTCCGCGGCGGACCTGGTCGCCGAGCTCTCCGATGAGCGGGATCGGTTGGCGGCATTGGACACCGACGACGACGAGATCTCCGTGCGCGGGGTCTTCGACGTCTCCTACCGGCACCTCTCCGAGCAGGCCGCGATGCTGTTCCGGCTGACCGGGCTCGTGCCGGGGCGCGAGGTCACCCCGCTGTCCATGGCGGCGATGGCGGGCATCGAACCGAGCGCGGCGCGGCGCGGGTTGCGTTCGCTCGCCGCCGCGCACCTGATCGCCGAGCAGCGGCTGGACCGGTTCGTCATGCACGACCTGCTTCGCTTGCACGGCAGGGAAAAAGCGCGCACTGACATGTCCGAGCGGGATCGGGCGTCGGCCCGGCGACAGCTCGTGTCCTTCTACCTGGCCACCGCGGACCTGGCCCGGCGGTCGATCCGCCCGGCGGGCGACGAGCTGAGCTTCCCGGCCGAGCCGGGGCACCGGCTGCCCGAGGTGGACACCCCGGCCAAGGCGCTGGAGTGGTTCGACGCCGAGCTGGGCAACCTGATCGAGCTGCAACGCGGCCTGTTGGAGGACGGTCACGACACCGAGGGGTGGGTGCTGCCCCGGTTGATGCTGAACTTCCTCTCCGCCCGCTGCCTGGTCGACGAGTGGGTCACCATGCACCGCCGCGCGCTGCCCGCGACCGATCGGCTGGCCGACCGGCACGCCGAGGTCACCACGCGGATCGGCCTGACCGTGGCGCTGGCGCGGGCGAACCGGCACGCCGAGGCCCTCGAGCAGGCGATGGCGGCGCGCACCGCGGCCAAGGCCCTCGGCAGCGCGAGGGACATCGGCACCACCACGGCGAACGTGGGCATGGTGCTGATGGAGCTGGCCCGCTACCCCGATGCACTGTCCTATGTGGACGAAGCGCTGCGGCTGGCCGAGGAGTGCGGGGACACGCTGAACCAGGCGAGCTGCACGCTCAACCTCGGGTTCATCAAGAAAGCGTTGGGGGACATCGACTCCGCGGTCGAGCGGCTGCGGAGGGGCATCGAGCTGAGCAGGAGGACCGGGGACCGGGAGACACTGGCGCTCGGGCTGGTCTGGCTCGGCGAAGCCATGATCGAACTGGGCGACTGCGAAGCGGCGCAACGGCTTTTCGGCGAAGCGTTGGAGATCGCCGAGCACATCGGGGTGCCGATAGAGCAGGCGCGGGCGCGGCGCGGGCTCGGCGACGTCGCGCTGGCCAACGGGGAGGTGAGAACCGCGACCGCGGAGTGGTCCCGCGCGCTCGAACTGTTCGAACGGCTCGGACTTGCCGAAGTGGAAACCGTTCGCGGCCGGTTGTCCGCGCTGTCCGGTTCGGGGAAGCCGTGACGGAGCTGGGGTTCCGGGTGCTGGGCCCGGTGGAGATCAGCACCGGGCGCGAGGTCGTCCAGGTCGGCAGCCGCGGCGCGCGCACGCTGCTGGCCGTGCTGCTGCTGGAGGTCAACCAGGTCGTCTCGGTCGCCCACATCGAGGACGTGCTGTGGGAGCACCACCCGCCGTCGACCGGGCGCACGATCATGCAGAGCTACGTCTCCCGGCTGCGCAAGCTGTTCGCCGAGATCGCCCCGGGTGGCGAGGTGGAGATCATCACGCGGCCGCCCGGCTATCTGCTGCGCGCCGATCCGGACCTGATCGACGTGCACCGCGTGCAGTCGATGATCTCCGGCGTCGGTGAGCTGGACGCGCAGCGGCGGGCCAGGGTGCTCAGCGAGGCCCTGTCGCTGTGGCGCGGGCAGGCGCTGGCGGACCTGCCGTCCGAGCGCCTGCGCACCGGGGTGGCCGCCGATCTCGAAGAGTTCCGGTTGGGGCTGCTGGAAGACCGCATCGACGCCGACCTGGAGCTGGGGCGGCACGCGGAACTGCTCGGCGAGCTCTCGGGACTGCTCGCGCGGCAACCGTTCCGCGAGCGGATGATCGGCCAGCTGATGATCGCGATGCACCGCTGCGGCCAGCGCGCCGAGGCCATCGGCACCTACCTGCGCTACCGCAGGCTGCTCGCGGACGAGCTGGGCGTCGACCCGGGGACGAAGCTGCGCGACCTCTACGCGAGCCTGCTGCGCGACGACCAGGAGGTCCAGGCGAAGGGCGCGCAGACGCCCGCGCGCAACACCACCACCGTGCTCCGCCCGGCCCAACTGCCGCCCGAGCCAGCCGGATTCGCCGCGCGGGAGGGCGAACTGTCCTGGATGGACAGTCTGCTCGGCGACCGGGCGGGCTCGGCGCCGCGGGTCGCGCTCGTCGTCGGCAACGGCGGCATGGGCAAGAGCGCGCTCACCGTGAGCTGGGCGCGCCGCGTCGCGGACCGCTTCCCGGACGGCCAGCTCTACGCGTCGCTGCGCGGCTTCGACCCCGAGCGCCCGCCGGTCGAGCCCGCCGAGGTGCTGCGCCAGTTCCTGGTGGCACTGGGGATCGCGCCCGCCGGTGTGCCGGTGGACTTCGACGAGCGGGTCGCGCTGTACCGCTCGCTGCTCGCCGACCGCCGGGTGCTGGTGCTGCTCGACGACGCGCGCGACGCCGATCAGGTGCGGGACCTGCTGCCGGTCGCCTCCGGCTCGCTCGCCCTGGTCGCCAGCAGGCGGCGCCTCGGCGGGCTCGCGGTCTCCGCCGCGGCGCGCGTGCTCACCCTGGACGCCTTGCCCACCAACGATTCCGTGCGCATCCTGGCAGGCGCGCTCGGCGAGGACCGGATCGAGGACCCCGACGACCTGCGGCGGCTGGCCGAGCTGTGCGGGGGCCTGCCGCTGGCGTTGCGGATCGTGGCGGCGCGGCTCGCGGTCAACCCGAACCGCTCGGTCGCCACCGTGGTCGCCGAGCTGACCGACGAACAGCAACGGCTCGGCGCGCTCGGCACCGAGGACGACGACATCTCCGTGCGCGGCGCCTTCGACATGACCTTCCACAGCCTCGACGAGCCGCACGCGCGCTTCTTCCGGCTGCTCGGGGTGCCACCGGGACCGGACGTCACCCCGCACCTGGCCTCGGTGCTCGCCGGGGTGGACATCGCGACCGCCCGCCGCCGCCTGCGCGCGCTCGCCGCGGCGCACCTGATCACCGAGCACCGCGCCGACCGCTTCAGCATGCACGACCTGACCCGGCTCTACGCGCGGTCGCTCGCGCGCGCCGAGCTGCCGCCCGCCGATCGCATCGATGCCGAGAACCGGGTCGTCGACCACTACCTCACCGGCCTGGACCACACGCGGCGCGCGCTGCGGCCGACCTTCACCGGGCCGCACTACGCCGCCGAGCGCCCGGAGCTGGTCCCCGCCGACGTGGTCGACCGCAGGACCGCGATGGGCTGGCTGGACGACGAGTGGCCGAACCTGGTGGCACTGCTGCGTTTCACCCACACCACCGGCCGGTTCGAGGCGACCTGGACGGCGACCCACATGCTCAGCGCGTACCTGTTCGCCCGCTGCCCGTGGGAGGAGTGGTTCGAGTTCACCGAGCTCGGCGTCGACGCGGCGCGGCGGCTGGGGGACCGCTCCGCCGAGGTGCGGATGCTGAACACGGCGGGCCTGGCCTACCGCAACAGCGAGCAGAACGAGCTGTCCATGTCCTACTACCTGCGGGGCTACCGGCTCGCGGAGGAGATCGGCGACCCGCACCACGTCGCGCTGATCGCGACCAACATGGTGCCGGGCCTGTTCGAGCGCGGGGAGACCGAGGAGGCGGAGCGCTACTGCCGCCTCAGCGTCCAGCTGTCCCGGCGGACCGACGACCTGTTCGTGCTCCCGCTGGCGCTGACCAACCTCGGCGAGATCTGCAAGCGCAAGGGCGAGCACCAGCAGGCGCTCGAGCACTTCCAGGAGGTCCTCGCGCTGCACCAGCGGATGGAGAACTTCGACCGCATCGGCATGGCCTGGCTCAACCTCGGCCAGGTCAGCGAGGCCATGGGCGAGCTCGACGCCGCGGAGCGCTACCTCCAGGACGCCGCGCGGGACACGGCCGCCGCCGACTCGGTGCTGCTGGAGGCGTGGTCCTGCCAGAGCCTCGGCCGGGTGCTGCGGTTGCGCGGCGAGCTGGACGAGGCCGCGACGGTGCTGACCCGGGCACTGGAGCTCTTCGGCAGGCTCGGGCTCAGCTCGGCCGAGGACGTGCGCGCTGAACTGGCCAAACTGACCGCTGAACGAGCCGTTTAGCGATCGTTTAGCGTCCCGCCCGAGCGGCCTGGCAACCTAGGTATCGACGTCGTTTGGTTCGCGCTGGATCGGCGTCACGGGTGGTCCTGGGGGAAACCTTCGTGAAGGTCATGATCATCCGCTTTGTCTCGGCCGGCACCCGCGTCCCCGGGTGCCGGCCGATGGCAGTTTCACCGGCGTCCTGCCGAGGTATCTCCTGGTCATGGCCAATGACGTCGTAGAACTCATCCTCGCCGACCACCGCCGCTTCGAGGAGCTCTTCCGCGATCTCCGCAACCGCGACAACGACCGCGACAAGCTCCTCGGCGAGCTGGCCGCCCTGCTCGTCGCGCACGCCGAGGCCGAGGAGGGCGAGGTCTACCCGGCGCTCAAGCGCTTCCGGAAGGTCGACGACGAGGAGGTCGACCACGGCGCGGAGGAACACGCCGAGGGCCACCAGGCGCTGCTCGCGCTGATGGAGGTCGGCGACGCCTCGTCGGAGGAGTGGGAGGACAAGCTGGAGGAGCTGGTCCAGGCGCTCAACCACCACGTCGACGAGGAGGAGCGGACCATCCTCAACGACGCCCGCGACGCGGTGCCCGCACAGCGCAGGGCGGAGCTCGGCGCCGAGTTCGTCCGCGTGCGCCAGGAGCGGCTGGACGCCGACTGCGGCTCGATCGAGCACGTGCGCGAACTGGTGAAGGCCACCGAACACCGCGTCGACTGAGGTCCGCCATTTTCCCGTTTCGTACTCTTAACGGGGTTTGGAGCGCTCTAAACAACGGTGAAGAGTACGAAACGGGGTTCTCCAGCCACGTCGGCCGAGGATGTGCGGGGGCGGACGAGTGGTAGCACCGTAGCAGGTTCGGGGTGGTAGCACGGTATCGATGAGCTCCGCGTACACCGAGGATGGCTTGTGACGGCCTGATCGGTGTTTGAGGAGAATGATGACCGAGGTAGCGATCGCCACCAGGGAACTGGGCAGGCGATACGGTCGCAAATGGGGTTTGCGCGGCTGTTCGCTGAGCATTCCGGCCGGGCGCGTGGTCGGCCTTGTCGGGCCCAACGGCGCGGGAAAGTCAACGCTCATGAACATGATGGTCGGCCTGTTGCGGCCGACCGAGGGCGAGTTGGAGCTGCTCGGTGAGCGCGTCGGGCCGAACACCGTGCTCGACCGGGTCGCCTACATCGACCAGGAGCACTCGCTCTACCGCACCTTCAAGGTGCGCGAGATGCTGAAGGCCGGGCGGAAGCTCAACACCCGCTGGTCGCAACGGATCGCCGAAGATCGCCTGCGGGCGCGGGGAATTCCCTTGGACCGCAAGGTCGGCGAGCTCTCCGGCGGCCAGCGAGCCCAGGTCGCGCTGGCCGTCGCGCTGGCGACCACGCCGGACCTGCTGATCCTCGACGAACCCGTGGCGAGCCTGGACCCGTTGGCGCGCAAGGAGATGATGGCCGCGCTGATGTCGGCGAAGGCCGAGACGGGCTGCACGATCGTGCTGTCCTCGCACGTGGTCTCCGAACTGGAGCGGCTGTGCGACCACCTGGTCGTGCTCGACCACGGTCGGCTCCGGTTGTCCGGCGACATCAACGAGTTGCTCAACGAACACCGCCTGCTGGTGGGCCCCGCCGCCACCGCCGCTGCGGTCGCCGCCGGGCAGGACGTGGTGCACCACGATGAAGGTTCCCTTCTGGTGCGCGGAGTTCGGCCGATCCACGATCCACAGTGGAGGGTTGAGCCGGTCGACCTGGAGACGCTGGTCATGCAGTACCTGTCGATGGCCTACCGGCCCGTGCGGGAGACCGTGTCATGACGTGGGTGGCCTGGCGGCAGCACCGCTGGGTGTTCGCGGGGATCGCGGCCATGTTCGCGGTGCTCAGCGCGCTCTTCCTGATCGCTGAGGCCAGCGGCAACGGTTCGGTCCTGACCTGGTCCGGCACCGTGATCGGCGGGTTCCCGGGTTTCCTGCGCTCCTACGAGGAGCTGAACAACGGCTTCGCTCCGCTGCCGATCCTGGTCGGCATGCTCGCCGGGGCGCCACTGCTCGCCGGTGAGCTGGAGCACGGCACCCACCGCTACTCCTGGACCCAGGGCGTATCGCGAAACCGTTGGCTCGTAACCAAAACGCTCATGATTGGCGCTGTGGTCACGGTGTTCAGCGCCGCGTACGCCTCGGTGCACACGCGGTGGTACCAGCCCTACGCGGCCCAGGGCGGCTGGTTCATGATCGCCAGTCAGGGTTCGCTCGCGTTGCCCGCCGCCTGCCTGTTCACCTTCGCGCTCGGCACCGCAGCGGGTGCGCTGCTCGGCCGAGTCGTTCCCGCGATGGCCACGGTCGTCGTCGGACATCTCGCGGTGCTCGTGGTGGAGCGCGCCTTCGTGCGGCGGAACCACCTGCTGGGCGAAGCTCCCGATTTCTGGACCTACCAGGCCATCCAGCTGGGCCTCTACGCCGGGCTCGCCGCGTGCTGCCTCGCGGTCTCCTTTCTGGCTGTGCGAAACAAGTTCTCCTGATACCCGAGAGGTTCTTCCATGCTGTGGATGGCCTGGCGGCAACATCGGCTCGCCGTCTTTTCGGTCGCCGTCGCCTTCAGCGGTGCCGCCGCCTTCTTTTTCTTGCTGGGCAACAGGATGCGTGCCGCGCTTCCCGCCGACGTCCTGCCGAACTGCTTCTCCGTGGCCAGCGGTCCGGAGTGCGACGGCTGGGCGCGGGTCGTGAACGAGACGCTGAACCTGTCAGTGCTGCTGCCCGTGCTCGCCATCGCCGCCGGGGTCTTCCTCGGTGCTCCTTTGCTGGCAAGGGAAATGGAACAGCGCACCCACCGATACGCGTGGACGCAGGGGGTCTCCCGGTTGCGTTGGTTGAACACCAAGCTGGTCATGCTCGGTGCCACCGTGCTGCTCCTCAGCACCGCGGTCTCGGCGGCGCACATGTGGTGGTACGCCCCGGCTGCCAAGACCGAGGGGCTGTTCGACGCCTTCGGGATGACGGCCCCGGTGTTTCCCGCGGTGTGCCTGTTCGCGTTCCTGCTCGGCGTCTTCATGGGCGCGCTGTTCAAGCGGGTTCTTACCGCGATCACGTTGACCACAGCCGGTTTCCTCGCGTGCCTGGTCCCCGTGCAGACCATCTTCCGGACGCGGTACCTCCCCGCTGTCGACGGCCAGTACGCGGAGGCCCGCGGCGGGTGGGTGATGGACTTCCTCTACACCGACGGTTCCGGCACGTACACGCTGTTCAGCGCGCTGCAGAAGGCCGGGCTCAGCGGCTCGGGCACGTCCTTCGGTTCGAAGGAGATCGGCCAGCTGAAGGCGCTGGGCTTCCGCGAGTTCGTCAGCTACCAGCCCGCCGACAGGTTCTGGACCTTCCAGCTCATCGAGGCCGGGATCTTCACCGGCCTCGCCGCCGTCTGCGTCGCGCTCACCTTTTACTTGGTGCGCACCAGGTTGGCGTAGTTCGCCCGGTCCGGGACACAGCGGACCCCGGCGATCCTGTCGTGCCACCCCCGTTGGTCCCTGCGGGCCACGGGGGCGAGCAGGAAGAGCGTGAACGCGGCTCCCGCGATGAGCACTGCGACCAGCATCGGCTGCATCTGCTGGACGGGGCCGAAAACCTCGGTCAGGGTGTCGGAACCCACTGTCCTGCCGACGAGCATCAGCGTGAAGAAACCCAGCGCCAGCAGGGCTAGCAGGCCGAGTGGACCGAAGACCTCGCGCACCACAAGGCGAAGGCACGTCGCGGGTGTGCCGTCGACCTGGCGCACGCGGAACTTCAGCAGCCTGCCCGCCGGGGTGTACCCGTCGGCCAGCAAGGGCGTGACGACGCGGATCAACGCGAAGACGATGAGGAACGCCCACTCCGTCACCCCGACGAACGACACCACGATTCCCAGTAAAACCACGTCGAGCCCGTACGCGAGGACCTGCGTCGGCAGCCCGACCGCGTCGAGCTGGGCCAGGACCTCCTTGGCGGGCAACACCTTCGGCACGATCACCGCGGCCGGGGCGATCAGTCCGCCGAGGGTGGCGCCCAGCGTGTTGGCCATCAGGTCGTCGACGTCGAAGAGCCGGTAGGGGCAGGGGTAGATGCCGAGGTTGCCGGTGACCTGGATGATCTCCACGACCAGTGAGGCGAGGAACCCGGCCAGGAGCACCCAGCGCAGCTGGAGCCCGTAGGCCTTGCGCAGCAACACACCCAGCGGCAGGAACAGCGCGACGTTGAACGCGAAGGACAGCAACGGGAACGTCTCAGGGAGTTCGGCGATGAAGTGGAACGGCACCCATTGCGTCGTCTGCCGACCGTCGCACACGCTGGACAGCGACGGGAACGGCATGAACACCAAGGCGAGCAGAACGAGGCCGTACAGCAGCGTCGCGTAGAGGACGAACGAGCGGCGCGGCTCCACCCGGCCGTACCGGAAATAGTGGAAGACGACCACCGGGACCACGAGAGCGATACCCGTGATCAGGAAGTGGAACAGCCCGGCCTCGATGTTCTGCATATGTTCGGGGAGCACGATTGCGCGACGTTAGCGACGGTGATCATGCTCGGCAATTTCTTCGGTGTCGCGCGAAAAGATCTGCTCAACGCGCCGTGCATTGGGGTGGTAGCACGGTGGCGGAAACGAAAAGCCCGTGTCCCGCACCGAGGACGCGGGCTTTTCCGTCGGAGTTCACCGGTCCGAATCGACCAGCTCGATCAGTTCCGGCCTTTTCGGCTGGAGGTTGTCGCCCGTCGAGACGCCGCGAATGGTTCTGCCGAGCCACGGCACCAGGTGCGCGCGCGCCCAGTGCAGGTCGCCACGGCGCTGGGTCACCCACGTCAGGGGCGGCTCCTCCGGCAGCGGGAGGGCCCAGTCCTCCTCCACCGGGACGCCGAGGACCTCGCAGGTCCGCAACGCCACCCGGTGGTGGCCCTCCGGCGTCAGGTGCAGCCGGTCCTCGCTCCACATGCGACGGTCCTGGAGGACGCGCATCGACCACAGGTCGACCACGCGGCAGTCGTACCGGTCGGCGATCGCACGCAGGTGCGCGTTGTAGGTGGCGACCTTGCCGCGCACGCGGCGCAGCACCGGCGTGTCCCGGGTGTCGAAGCCGGTGAAGATCACCACCTCGCTGCCCCCCGCGCGCAGCTCGCTGACCGCGCTCTCGTACAGCTCGGCCAGCGAGTCCGGGTCGGCGGACGGCATGATCAGGTCGTTGCCGCCACCGCAGAAGGTCACCAGATCGGGGTGCAGCGTGCCGACCAGGGGGACCTGCTCGGCCACGATCTCGCCGAGCAGCTTGCCGCGGATGGCGACGTTCGCGTACCGCAGGCCAGGGTTGATGGCGGCTATCCGCTCCGCCGTGCGGTCGGCCCAGCCCCGGAACTGTCCGTTGGGTCCTGGGTCGTCCAGACCCTCGGTGAAGGAGTCACCAATAGCGACAAACGAGCCCCACTGCACGACGTCCCTCCCTGCCCCCGGCTGTCCTACACCGTCTTCACCCGCCCACCGTAACTTGACACACCGTCAGATAACCTGCGCGACCCCCCGATGCGGGCACCGTCACGCCGCCGCCACCGGAGCGGGCAGCGCGGCCCCGCGCAGCGCCGCCTCCGCGGTCGGCCCAGCTCCGAGGGCGTCCAGCCCCCACAACGCCGCCCCGACGACCGGTGGAAGATCGACCAGACGCAGCTCCGCGAGCGGTGCCACGGCCCTGCACCGGTGTTCGACCTCGGTGATCAGTTGGTCAGAAGCGCCGGTCAGCACGCCGCCGCCGAGCACGACCGGCACCCGCTCCCCGGTCAGCCCGAGCCGCCGCAGGCTGACACCGGCGAGCAGGCCGATCTCCTCGGCGAGCCGGTCCACCACCCCGGTGGCCACCGCGTCCCCGGCCGCCGCGACCTGGAACAGCACCGGCGACAGCGCGTGCACGGCCGAGTTCAGGTCCAGCTCGCCGAAGTGCAGCGCCTCGATGACCTCGACCATGCTCGACGACCCGAAGTGCGCGAGCACCGCGGGCAGCAGCTCGGTCGGCTCACCCCGCCCGTCGTCGGCGCGCACGGCCAGCCACAGCGCCTCGCTGCCCATCTGCGCGCCGCCGCCCCAGTCGCCGGAGATGCGGCCGAGCGCGGGGAAGCGGTGCGTGCGCCCGTCCGGCGCGACTCCGACCGCGTTGATCCCGGCGCCGCACACCACCGCGACCCCGACCCCGTCGCTGGTTCCCGCGCGCAGCAAGGCGAAGGTGTCGTTGGCGACCACCGTCGTCGAGGACCAGCCGAGCGCGCTGACCGCCGCGCTGAGCAGTTCCTCCTCGCGCGGGAGATCCGCTCCGGCCAGGTAGGCGGCCGTGTGCGCGGCGAACGGAGCCTTGCCGGACAGCCCGGCGGCGCGGGCCGCGCGGGCGGCCAGCTCGCCGAAGCAGTCCAGACTCGCTTGCACACCAACGTTTTGCGGTGAGGCACCGGGACCGCGCACCCGCGAGAGCACCACGCCGTCGGTGTTCACCAGCATCACGTCGGTCTTGCTGTTGCCGCCGTCGATGGCGAGCACGATCTGTTCGGCCTTCACCCTGTCTCCCCCTGCTGCCGCAGCGCGGCCAGCCCGCGAACGACGATGTCCCCCGCGCGCTCCCCTGTCCGGAAACACGGGAAGTCCGTGTGGGAGCGCTCTCTCCTTGGACGCGCCTCCGCGGCGAGGAGCTCGCGGAGGGTCCTGATCGGCCGACCTTCCTGCCGGTTCACGACTTGGCCCAGGGCAGGTGGTCGCGGTTCTCCGCCACCAGGTCGTCGGCCAGCTTCTCGGCCTGCGCGAACTGGCCGACCAGCGGATGGGCCAGCAGCGCGTCGGCGACCCGGTCCCGCCCGCCGTGCACCGCGGCCTTCAACGCCAGGTACTCGTAGGCGGTCACGTGCGAGATCAGTCCGGAGAACTCCGGCGGCACCTCGGCGACGGGCAGCGGAACAGCGCCCTCGGTGTCCACAGTGGACGGAACTTCGATCACGGCGTCGGAGGGCAGGAAGGGCAGCGTCGACCCGTTGCGCACGTTGACGACGTGCTCCTCCGCGGAGCCGCCGCCGGTCAGCGCGTGCACCAGCTGGATGGCCGCCTCGGAGTAGTACGCGCCACCCCGCTCCGCCAGCTCCTTCGGCTTGGTGACGACGTTCTCGTCCGAGTAGATCTTCATCAGCTCGTGCTCGACGTCGGTCACCACGTCCGCGCGCGGACGCTCGTTCCGTTGCTTCGCAACGATCTCGTCGTGCGAGTAGAAGTACTTCAAGTAGTAGGACGGCAGCACACCCAAGCGCCGCAACACGTCCGCAGGCAGTTCCAGGTCGGCTGCGATGGCGTCCGCGTGCTCGGCGATCAGCTGCGGCAGCACGTCCTTCCCGTCCACCAGCACCTGCCGGGTCCAGGTGAGGTGGTTGAGGCCGACGTGGTCCAATCGCACGTCCTCCGGCGGGCGCCCGAGCAGGCCGGAAACCAAGCGCTGCAACGTGATCGCCACATTGCACAGCCCGACCGCGCGGTGCCCGGCCTCCAGCAGCGCGCGCGTCACGATGCCGACCGGGTTGGTGAAGTTGACGATCCATGTGTCCGGGCCGGTCACCGCGCGCACCCGCTCGGCGATGTCGAGCACCACCGGGACCGTGCGCAGCGCCTTGGCGAGGCCGCCCGCCCCGGTGGTTTCCTGGCCCAGACAGCCGCAGTCCAGCGGGAAGGTTTCGTCTGAGCGCCGCGCTGCCTGGCCGCCGACGCGCAGCTGGAACAGCACGGCGGAGGCGCCCTCCGCGCCCTCCTCCAGGTTCGAGGTGGTGCGGACGCGGGCCGGGTGCCCGGCGTGGTCGAGCAGGCGCTGGGAGAACGGCCCCACAACGGAAAGCCGGTCGTGGTCGGGATCGACGAGCACGATCTCGTCGACCTTGAGACTGGTTCGCCTGCCCGCGATCCCGTCGATGAGTTCGGGTGTGTACGTCGATCCGCCGCCGACAACGGTGAGCTTCATCCTTTGACCCCCGTGAACGTGATGCCCTTGACGAAAGACTTCTGCGCGAACAGGAACAGCACGATGGCCGGGGCCATGATCAGCACCGTCGCCGCCATGGTCAGGTTCCACTCGACCTGGTGCGAACCGCGGAAGGACGCGAGGGCGAGCGAGAGCGTCCAGTTCCCCTTGTTCTCCCCGGTGTAGAGCAGCGGGCCGAAGTAGTCGTTCCAGGTGAACAGGAAGCAGAACAACGCGGTCGCGGCGATGCCCGGCCGGGCCATCGGCACCAGCACCCGCACCAGCGCGGTGAGCTCCGAACAACCGTCGATCTTCGCCGCGTCGATGTAGTCCTGCGGGATCGTCAGGAAGAACTGGCGCAGCAGGAAAACGCTGAACGCGTCGAAGAGGAAGTACGGGATCACCAAGGGCCACAACGTTCCGGTGAGCCCGAAGTTGATCCACATGTCGTACAGCGGGACCGCGACCACCTGGGGCGGCAGCATCATCGCGGCGACCACGAGCAGGAAGACCGCGTTGCGCCCGCGCCACTTCATCCGCGCCAGCGCGTACGCCGTCGGGATGGCCGAGAGCATCACGCCGAGCGTGGCCAGCAGCGAGTACATCAGCGAGTTGGCCATGTACTCCAGCATCGGGGCCTTCTCGAACACCCGGAGGAAGTTCTCGAAGTGCCACTCCTGCGGCCACAGGTTCGACGACAGCGCCTGCTTGTCCGACATCACCGCGGTGAGGAACACGAAGACGATCGGCGTGGTGAACCCGATCGCCAGCGCGATACCGATGCTGTGGGTGGCCACCCAGTGCAGCTTGCGATCCCAGGAACCCTTGCGGGGCTTGGCTTGCGTGATCGTGCTCATGCGCCCTCCTCGACGTGCGAGGCCCTGCGCATCTGGCGCACCAGGATCGCGGTGAAGACGAAGGACACGGCGAACAGCAGCACGGCCATGGCCGCCGCGTAACCCATGTTGAAGTAGCGGAATCCCTGTGTGTACAACCACATCGGGTAGGTCAGGGTGGAGTTCTGCGGGAAGCCGAGGATCTTCGTCGAGCCCGCGACGTCGGCCGTGCCCGAGGCCACCGAGCCCGCCACCACCGCCTGGGTGAAGAACTGCAGCGCGAAGATGATCGAGTTGACCACGCCGAACATCAGCACCGGCGAGATCGTCGGCAGCGTGATGTGCCAGAACCGGCGGAGCGCGTTCGCCCCGTCCAGCTCCGCCGCCTCGTACTGCTCCTGCGGCACGTCCAGCAACGCCGCCAGGATGATGATCATCAGCTCGCCGGAACCCCACAGCACCAGCAGGGTCAGCGCGGGCTTGGACCACAGCGGATCGCTGAACCACAACGGCGAGGAGATGCCGACGAAGTTCAGGAAAGCGTTGACCGGACCGAACTCCGGGTTCAGCAGGAAGCTGAACACCAGCGTCGCGGCCACCGGCGGGGCCAGCGACGGCAGGTAGCACAGCGTCCGGATGACACCGAC
Organism: Allokutzneria sp. A3M-2-11 16; assembly: GCF_024213555.1. Classification (GTDB taxonomy): domain Bacteria; phylum Actinomycetota; class Actinomycetes; order Mycobacteriales; family Pseudonocardiaceae; genus Allokutzneria. The sequence continues at coordinate 2,436,720 of NZ_JANAVO010000001.1, forward strand.
GCCGCTCCTCAGCCGCGCGATCACCGAGGCGACGCCGAGCGCGAAGATCACCCGCGCCACGGTCAGCACCACGACCAGCCACAGCGTGTTCCACGCCGCGACCTTCACCAGCGGCTCGCTGGTGAACATCCGCACGTAGTTCTCGAACCCGATCCACTGCGGCGGGTTGATCAGGTCGTAGCGGGTGAAGGAGAAGTAGGCGGTGGCGATCAGCGGGTAGGCGAAGAACACGACGAACCCGACGATCGCCGGTGACAGGAACGCCAGCACCGTCCAGCGGTTGCGGGCGCGCGGGCGCGCCGTGCGGCGGGGCGCCGGGGCCACCGCCGCACGCTCGAGCGTCGCGGTCACCGACCGCTCTGCGCGAGGGCGTCGTTGATCTGCTGGTCGACCTTCTTCAGGCCCTCGTCCAGGTTGGCGACCCGGCCCGCCTGCCATTCCGCGGCGAAGTCGTTGACCGCCTTGAGGTGCGCGTCGCCGATCGGGGTCGGCGGGTTCGACCACAGCTTGCCGCCGCCGTAGAGGTCGATGAACGTCTTGAACTGCGGGGTGACCTGGAGCCGCGGGTCCTTCAGCGCGGCGTCGGTGCTCGGCACGTTCTTGATCGCGTTGGACAGGTTGACCAGGGTGTCGGTCTCCAGCGACATGTGCTTGATCAGCTCCCACGCGGCGCCGGCGTTCTTGGCGCCCTTGGGGATTCCGATGACCGTGCCGGTGGCGAACGCGCCGTCCGCGCGGTCCGGGCGAGCCGCGGAGTGCGGGAACGGGGCCGTGCCGAAGGAGATGCCCGGCGACTGGTCGGCGATGAACGCGGTCCGGTACTCACCGTCCACGATCATCGCGAGCTTGCCCTGCTGGAAGGCGTGGTCGGCGGAGTACTCCTGGCCGAGCCCGGCGCGGAAGCGCTCCAGGTTGTCGTAGCCGTAGAAGTCCACCAGCTTGCGCTGGAACTCGAACATCGCCTTCCACTCGGCGCTGCCCGCGAGCGCGGACCTGCCGTTGGCGTCGAGGTAGCGCGCGCCCCAGGACGGCGCCCAGATGTGCGCCTGGTTGTTGTAGAAGGGCATCGACGGCAGGAAACCCGCCACCTTGATGGAGCCGTCAGGGTTCTTCTGCGTCAACCGCTTCGCGGCCTCCAGCAGCTGGTCGGTGGTCTTCGGGATCTCGGTGACGCCCGCGGCGGCGAGGAGGTCCTTGTTGTAGAACAGCCCGTAGACGTCGGCGAGCATCGGCAGCGCGCAGCGGGTGCCCTTGAAGTCGGTGTAGTCGCGCACCGCCTGCGGGATCACGTTCAGGTCGATCTTGTCGCGCTCGATGTAGCCCTTGAGGTTCTGCCACGACCCGCTGGAGCAGAACTGGCCCAGGTTGTCGGTCATGAAGGTCATCGCCACGTCCGGCGGGTTCCCGCCGCGCACCGCACCGGTGATCTTGTCGTCGTCCTGGTTGCCCTCGTGCTTGATCTCGATGTTCGGGAACTTCGACCTGAAGGTGTTGAGTGCCTTGGTGACCTCGCGTTCCTCCCGGTCGGAGTACTTGGAGAACACCGTCAGCGTGAGCTTGTCGTCCTTCTTGGGCGGTTCGGCGACCGCGCCCGAACCGCCGCGCGCGCCCGCGCACGCCGTCATCGTCAGCACCGCCACCGCGGTGAGTCCCGCCAGTGTCTTGCGCATCAAGCCCTCCGAAAAGGGTCAGGCGGGTCTCGGGGACCCGCGGAAAGGTTCGGCCGCGGCGGCGGTGAGTCCAAAAACCTTCTGCCTGGCCAGCGCGAGCGCCGAGTGCAGCGCGCCCGCGCGCACCGGGTTCCCGGTGACCAGGGTTGGAGCGACGGGGGTGCGCGGCACCACCAGCTCGTGCAGTTCGGTGGCGACGAGCCCGCACAGCTGTTCCCCGCCCGCCTGACCGGTTTCCCCGGCCAGCAGGACGAGTTGCGGGTCGACCACGCTGACCACCCCGGCGACCCCGGTGGCGATCCGCTTGGCCAGGTCGGTCAGGAAGGGCAGGCCGTCCGCGCCGGCGGAACGGGCCTTGCGCACGGCCGACCACGCGTTGCGCGCGGACAGCCCGTGCGCGCGGGCGAGCTTGAGGATGGTCGGCGAACCGAGCAGGTCGCCGAGCCGGATGCCGCGGCTGTCTATGCCGGTGTCGGCGTCGGCCAGGTCGGGCACGCGCATCCAGTCGATCTCGCCCGCGCCCCCGGTGGCCCCGCGCAGCAGCCTGCGGTTGATCACCACGGCGGCGCCGATGCCCTCGCTGAGCCAGATCAGGACGAAGTCGCCGGTGTCGGTGGCGCGGCCCGCGACCATCTCCTCCAGCGCGACCAGGTTGACGTCGTTCTCGACGGTGACCGGGGCCTGGAGCAGCTCGCGCAGCCTGCCCGGCATGTCGAAGCCCTCCCAGCCGGGCAGGTGCGGGGCGAAGCCGAGGTGCCCGTCCGCGGGGTTCACCGCTCCGGGCGAGCCGACCACCACGGAGCACAGCTGGTCCGGGACGAGCCCGGCCCGCTCCACGGTCGCCCGCACCGCGTCGGCGAAGGCGGTGACCACCTCGGGGCCGCCCTCGGGCAGTTCCGCCTGCCGCTCGGCCAGGATCGCGCCGGTGACGTCGGCGACCACGATGTCGGCGTGGCTCGGTGTGAGGTCGACGGCGACGACGTGCGCGAGCGCCCCGTTGACCGCCCACAGCTGCGCGCGCGGCCCGCGGCTGCCCCCGCGCAACCCGTCCCGCACGACGGCCCCGTCCTGTTCCAGCCGGGTCAGCAGCTGGGCGGTGGCGGGCTTGGACAGTCCGATGATCGCCTCGACCTCGGACCGCGTCATCGCGCCGCGCTGGAGCAGCGCCTCGATCGCCGCGCGGTCGTTGATCTCCCGCAGCAGCCGCGGGCTCCCGGCTCGCATCCGCCCCTCCGTCCCTCACTTGTCTGTTAACTTCCCAGACGATTTCCGCCACCGTAGTAACCCACCTCACGGAGGTCAATCCCCAAACCGGCAGCGAACTGGGTCACAAAGGGTGACCTAACCGGTGTTCGCGGGCGCGGTGTTCAGGCAGGCTGGAGGGGTGACGGAACGGTCTACCGCCCAGCAGTCGGCCAACCCCGGCGAGGAGTCGCTCGCATCGCTGCTCGGCGGGCGCCGCGCGGCCATCGACGCGACCCTGCCACCGGTGGCCTTCGTCATCGGTTGGCTGGCGTTCGGCGACTCCGTGCTGCTCGGCGCGGTGTCGGCGGTCGTCGTCGGCGCGGCGCTGGCCGTCGTCCGGCAGCGGCGCGGGGACAAGCCCCGTGCGGTGCTGCTGGGCATGCTCGGCGTCGTCGTCGCGGCCCTCGTCCCGCTCTACACCGGCCGCGCATCGGACTTCTTCCTCCTCCAGTTGATCGCGAACGCGGGCAGCGCACTGGCGTGGGCGGTCAGCATCGTGATCCGCTGGCCGTTGCTCGGCGTCGTGGTCGGCACCGCGCTCGGGCAGCGCACGCGCTGGCGCAAGGACCCCGCGCTGCTGCGGGCCTACAGCCTGGCGAGCTGGTCGTGGGTGATGCAGTACGTGATCAGGCTGGCCGTGTTCATCCCGCTGTGGTGGATCGACGCGACGGTCGCGCTCGGCACCACGCGGGCCGCGTTGACCTATCCGCTGGTGGCGCTGAACCTCGCGGTGAGCTGGTGGATCTTCCGCAAGGCACTGCCCGCCGACCACCCGGGCATCCGGCACCCGCGTGTTCCATAGACTGCTGGCATGAGTGGGCTGGATCCGGGCGGCGCGACCACTCCCGCGGAGTACGTCGCCCTGCTCCGTCGGCTCAAAGACAGCTCCGGACTGACCTACCGGCAGCTCGAACGCCGGGCCGAGGACCTCGGTGAGGTCCTGCCGAGGAGCACCGTCGCGTCGATGCTCGCCCGTGACACCCTGCCGCGCGTCGAACTCGTGAGCGCCTTGCTCAAGGTGTGCGGGGAAACCGACGACGCCGCCTGGCTGCGCGCGTACGTGCGCGTCTCGAGTGCTCCTGCCCCGTCTGCGGAGAAGCCGCGGCGTCGGTGGGCTTGGCCGGTCGGGGTCGCCGTGGCCGTGCTCATCGTGATCGCCGTGGCCGTGCTCTCCGCGCAGCGCTCCGATGACGAGCCGCACCCCATCACCGCCCGCCCGAACCCCGCCGCGCCCGCCGAGGGCAGCTACCGGATTCGCGCGGTGCACTCCGGTCTGTGCTTCTCGGAGCGCGAGGGCACGGACAGCGGCGTGGTGTACCAGAAGAACTGCGCGCAGACGCTGCCCCGCTACTCGCTGGACCGGCTCGAAGACGGCTCGTACCGCGTCCGCGCCGACCACCCGCAGTTCGGCCCCGGGTGCCTCGGCGTGCGCAAGGCGTCCATGTCGTTCGGCGGCACGGTCGTCGACGACGAGTGCGATACCGGTGGCGCCGAGCTGTTCAACCTGGAATCCGTTGGTACCAGCGGATTCCGGCTCCGCGCGTTGCACAGCAACCTGTGCGTCGGGATCTCCGACGGCGAGCGGGACGAATGGGTCACCGTCCGCCAGGTCGCCTGCGAGTCACCGCTCTCCGCGACCGTGCTCGCCTTCGACCCCGTGCGCTAGCCCCGCGCCGGTTCCCCCGTCTTCAAGTACGACACACCCCCTCCCCAGCAGTCGCTAAGTGCGCCTAACCCCCAGCGGACGCACGCAGGTTAGGCGTCGTTTGCGACTGCTGGCGGAGGGGTTCGTGGTACTTGAAGACCGGCGGACTCGGTGATCAGGTGAGGAGTCTGGTGTGGAGGGCCTGGCGGAGTGCGGGGTCGGGGACGAGCTCGGTGGCGGCGAGCCAGGCGGCGCCCGCCGCGCCGTCGCGGGCCTCGGAGATGTCGGAGAAACCGTTGGCGCCCAAGCCGATTCGCAGTGCGTCGCCGAACGGGTTGCCCGCCTCGGTGAGGCTGCCGATCAGCACGACGGGTGAGCCGTCGACGGTGGGCGCGGCGGCGAGGGTGATGTCCACCAGGTGCAGCACACCGCGCCGCACGATGTCCTGCGCGATCTCGTCGCCCCCGGCCGCGGCGGCGCTGACCAGCGGGGCGAACCGGGCCAGCCGGACCGGCTCGTCGGCGTTGCAGCGGGTGATCACCAGGCGCCTGCGGTCGGCCGAGTCGGTGCCGCCGACCTCGGCGAGGACGGCCTCGGTGAGCGGGCTGGCCGGGGCCCGGCCCTCGATCGCCTTGAGCGTGGCGCGCACGGCCTCGCGGCCCACCCAGTAGCCGGAGCCCTCGTCGCCGAGCAGCCAGCCGTTGCCGCCGAAGACCGCCGTCATCCGGTGGTCGACGATCCGCATCGCGACCGAGCCGGTGCCCGCGACCAGCGCGGCGCCGGTCGGTTTCGGGGTGCCCGCGGCGAAGCCCACCTCGCAGTCGGTGACCACGCGCATCGGGCAGCGCAGGCCGACCCCGTGCCACATGTCGGTGAACAGCTTGACGATCTCCGGGTCGGCCATCTTGCTGGCGCCCGCCATGCCGACGACGGCGGCCGCGACCCCGGCGGGATCGCGGCCGTCCAAAGCGGCTTTGAGCGCCCCGGCCACCTCGGCGGCGGCCTGGGCCGGTGCGTGCGAGTTCGGGTTCCCGCCGCCCGTTTTGCCGGTGCCCAGCCGGACGCCGTCCAGATCGGCCAGCAGGGCCCTGCTCGACGTGCCGCCGATGTCCACTCCGAGGATCACGAGCCGACCCTAACCGCGCGTTCTCGTGGGAAAAAGACTGATAAGGGCCTCCTTATCGTCAATGTTTTCCCACGATCACATTGCGATGAGCCCGGCCCGTTGACCCCGCCCGTTGTGGTGATGCAAGATCAACAATTCCTTCGGGGCGGTCCCCGGGCCGGGCTTGACCTGCAACGTCGACCGGTCGCGGGCCACGTGCGCGACCGCGGGGGCCGAGCCGATGACCACGCCGGGCTTGAGCGGGTCGAAGGCCACCGGGGTACCGCTGGTGTCGATCAGGCCGTCGGAGTCGCTGGGCGCCACGTAGTAGCCCCGCACGTTCACCACGTACTTCAGCGGCGCGGAGGTCGCACCGGCCGCGACGCCCAGCGCCTTCAGCGTGGTCGGCAGCGCGATCACGCTGGAGTCGTAGATGTTGGTGTCGACGTCGCCGTACTGCGTGTTCACCGGCTGCGCCTCAACGATCGGGAAGGAGCCGTCCGGGTCCCGCCTGGTGAGGTCGCGGGTCTGGGACAGCACCAGGTCGGTCAGCGGCTGCCTGCCGACCTCGACGCGGCGGTCCGGCCTGCCGTCGCCGGTGGTGTCGATGTCGACGAACGGGATCGTGTTGCCGCCGATGCTCGCCCAGTCGCCCCAGGTCGCGATGCCGAAGGTGACCAGCCCCTGCTGGTTGCTGTTCGCGCCGAACCACCGCAGGTCACCGCCGCGCGCGGTCTGGTTGATCGTGCAGTTGTCCACGACGGCACCACCGCAGTCGCGCATCTGCTGCGAGCTGCCGTGCAGTTCGAAGACGCTGGCCAGCGAGCGGTACGCCTGGCTGCCCTTGCCCTGGTCGAGACCGCGGCCGGTGAACTGCACCAGCCGCTGCGTGCCGACCTCCAGCTTCTGCGCCGCCAGCTGCGCGACCGGCTTCGGCGCGGCGTAGACCGGCACGCGCAGCGCCGATCCGCCCTCGGGCGTCACGGTCAGCCAGCCCGAGGCGTCGGCGACGAACTGCCGCGCCTTGCCGCCCTGCTTCTCGTCCATCGTGGGGTCGATGACCTTGCGCAGCGTGCGCGCGTCGTCGATCCGCAGCGTCACGGTGAAGGTCCTGGTCAGCTTCGGGCCGAGGTCCAGTTCGCTCGGCGTGACCTCGTAGCGCACGCCGGGCATCTTGGTCGCCGCGACGTAGTCGATCGCCACGCTGACGGGCTTGTCGCTCTTGTTGACCACCTTGACGGTCCTGGTGGCGCGCACCCGGTCGATCACCTCGACGGTGCCGAAGGAGACGCTGACGGCCTGCGACGGGTCGTCGGCCATCACCAGGACCTGGTTCTGCTGCGCGGCGAGCGCGTCAACGCGGCCGGAGCCGACCCGCTGCGGGCCTTCGGCGATCTGCTTGTCCGCCGCGGCGTTGATGGTCGCGGTGGCGGTGTTCATCACCGACGCCTTGACCTCCTCCGGCGTCCAGTCCGGGTGCGCCTGGCGGACCAGCGCGGCGATCCCGGCGACGTGCGGGCTGGCCATCGAGGTGCCGCCGGAGACGAGAACCTCGTTGCCGCTGCCCGATTTCGCCGACGAGATCGTGTCACCGGGCGCGGCGACGTCGGGCTTCACAGCGGGACCGCGCCCGCCACGGGAGGACGAGGGCGTCACCGTGTCGGCGATCCGCGGCTCGACGTTGGGGGTGGAACCGCGCAGTGAGCCGCGCAGGCGGACGCTGAGCTGGCCGAGCACCGGGCGCAGCTGCTCGCTGGCCTGGCGGGTGAGCTGGAACATCGGCACGTTCTTGTTGCCCGCGATACCCGCGGTGAACTCGAAAACGCTGCTGGGCAACAGGATCGCCTTGGCGCCAGCGGCTTCGGCGTTGTTCGCGCGGGCCGCCGAACCGCACTTGCGGGTGGCGTCGTTGTCGTCCCAGTCCAGCCAGACGATCTTGTCGGCCACCTTGGCCTTGTCCGCGTCGGAGAACGCCTTGCAGCCGTCCTTGTTCGCGTCTTCGGACATCGTCACGACCGAGCGGGTCAGGTCGAGGCTGTCGTAGCCCGCGTACTCCGAGCTGTACTGGCCCGTCTTGCGACCGACCACTGTGGACGGTGCGGTGACGTCGAGCCCGTCCCGGAGCGCGTAGGCGTCCCTGGTGTTCGCGACGGCCAAAGTGGACGGTGCGTTCGCGGGGGAGCCGCCGACGTCGTTGATGTCACCGCCGTTGCCGTTGGCCGCGACCACCAGGACGCCGTGCTCGGCGAGCGTCTTCATGATCTTGTTGTCGGGGGTGTCCGGCGTGCCGAAGTCGGTGCCCAGCGACAGGTTCACCACGTCCAGCCGGTCGCTGAAGTCGCCGTCGCCGTTGGGGTCGAGCACCAGGTCCATCGCCTTGGCGGTCACGCTCGTGCTGCCCTTGCAGCCGAACACCTTGTACGCGTAGATCTTCGCCTTCGGCGCGGTGCCGGGCCCGACGCGCATCGCCGCGAGCTGCTCGCCGCCGAGGGTGTTGTAGTCGCCCTTGAACGTGCTGCCGTCGCCGTTGACGCCGTAGCCCGCCGCGGTCCCGGCGACGTGCGTGCCGTGCGCCCCGCAGGACAGCGGGTTCGGGTCCGGCTTCGGCGTGCGCGAGCCGAAGCGGCCGGAGGAGTCGTAGTCGTTGCCCGCGAGGTCGGCGCCGCCGACGACCTTGGCGGTGGGGAAGTAGGAGGCGTCGACCTTGGTGGAGTCGATGGCCTTGTACGCCTCCTTGGTGCCCGGCCCGCCGAAGGTCGAGTGCGTGTAGTCCACGCCGTCGTCGACGATGCCGAGGCGGATGTCGTCGCCGAGCCGCCCGGTCGCCTTCCACGCGTTCACGGCTTTGGTGAGCTGCGCGGCGCTGGCGTTCATCCGCTCGGTCGGCAGGTGCCTGCGCACTGAGCGGACCTCGGGCAGCTTGCCGAGCGCGGCCAGCTTGCGCGCCTCACCGCTGAGCATCACGCCGTTGAGCGCGTTGGCGGTGCGGTACAGCTCCTGGCCGCCGGAGCCCAGTGCGGCGACCACGCGGTCGGCCTGCTTGGTCATCCGGTCGCGGTTGGCGCGCACGGCCTGTGCGGTCTGCTCGCCCGACGCGCGGTTGCGGCGCTGCTCGGCGTAGACGTCGATCAGCGAGCGCTCGGTCAGTTCGACGAAGGCGGTCGCGGTGCCGTCGGTGGCGAGCAGCGCGGGGTCGACCCGTTGGCGCTCGGCCAGCTTCGGCCAGGGGCCGGTCGGGGCGGCGGGGGCGAGCCCGTCGGCCGGCGTGGTCTGCGCGGTCGCGGGGCCGGCGAACCCGGTCGCGGCCAGGGCGGCGACGAGCACCACAGCCCCGCCGCGCAGTGCCTGTCTTCCTCGGCGGAGTGCCATGCGCGTCCTCTCCGAAGGGGTAAGTGATCACCGACCGGTCCATCAGACCCGCCCGGGGGCCGTGGCGGTGGCGCCAGGCCGGGGAACCACCCGTTGGGGGAGGTCGGTGCGGTGGAGGGAGCAAGTTGATCATGCGCCCGCAGGCGGAGATTCATCGGATCTCACTTCCGGAATGGTGTGCGAGAGGTCTGGACTTTCGGTGTCCGGGCCAGCTATACATCGGATGTCTGTGTGGCTATAGGCAAGGAGGGTCCGCTCGTGCAGCTGATGCGACTTGGTCCGCCCGGTGCGGAACGGCCGGTGGTCCGTGACGCCGATGGCGCCCGGTACGACCTGGGGGGCCTGACCGCCGACATCAGCGGCGCCTTCCTGGCCAACGGGGGCATCGCGATGGTGCGCGCGGCGCTGGAGGCGGGCGCGCTGCCCCGGCTGGCCGAGGGGGACCTGCGCGTCGGTCCGCCGATCGCCCGCCCCGGCAAGATCGTCTGCATCGGGCTGAACTACCGCGACCACGCGGCGGAGACCGGCGCGGAGCTCCCGGCCGAGCCGGTGGTGTTCATGAAGGCCCCGGACACGATCGTCGGCGCGTACGACGAGGTGCTGGTCCCGCGCGGCTCCACCAGGACCGACTGGGAGGTGGAGCTGGGCGTCGTGATCGGCCGGACCGCGCGCTACCTGTCCGAGAACGACGACGCATTGTCCTATGTGGCCGGTTACACCGTTTCGCACGATGTGTCCGAGCGCGAGTTCCAGCTGGAGCGCGGCGGAACCTGGGACAAGGGCAAGTCCTGCGAGACCTTCAACCCGCTCGGTCCCTGGCTGGTGCCCGTCGACGAGGTGTCGAACCCCCAGGACCTGCGGCTGCGGCTGTCGGTCAACGGCGTCGAGCGGCAGCACGGCAGCACGTCGGACATGATCTTCGGCGTGGCCGAGGTCGTCCGCTATGTCAGCCAGTTCATGGTGCTGCGGCCGGGCGACCTGATCAACACCGGCACCCCGGCGGGCGTGGCGCTCGGCCAGCCGGAACCCAAGCCGTACCTGCGCGCGGGCGACGTGGTGGAGCTGGAGATCGACGGGCTCGGCCGCCAGCGCCAGACACTGGGACAGGCCTGATGGCGCGCGTCATCGGCGTTGACGTCCTCGACATCCGCTTCCCGACCTCGCGCGAGCTGGACGGCTCCGACGCGATGAACCCCGATCCCGACTACTCGGCCGCGTATGTCGTGCTGCGAACGGACATCGGTGTCGACGGCCACGGGCTCGCCTTCACGATCGGCCGGGGCAACGACGTCCAGGCCGCCGCGATCCAGGCGCTCGCACCGCACGTGATCGGCCGCTCGGTGCCGCGTGACGCCGCTGCGCTCGGTGCGCTGTCCCGGGAGCTGGTCGGTGACTCGCAGCTGCGGTGGCTCGGCCCGGAGAAGGGCGTCGTGCACATGGCGATCGGCGCGGTGGTCAACGCCGCGTGGGATCTGGCGGCCAAGCTCTCTGACCGTCCACTGTGGAGGTTCACGGCGGAGATGTCGTCGGAGGAGCTGGTCTCCCTGGTGGACTTCCGGTACCTCAGCGACGCGATTACTCCCGACGAGGCGCTGACGTTGTTGCGGGCCGCCGAGCCGGGGCGCGCTGAGCGGACGAAAGTGTTGCTGGACAAGGGTTACCCGGCCTACACGACCTCGCCGGGCTGGTTGGGCTACGCCGACGAGAAGCTCACCGGGCTGGCCCGCCAAGCGGTCGCCGACGGCTTCGACATGATCAAGCTCAAGGTCGGCGGGGACCTCGACGACGACGTGCGCCGGATGCGGCTCGCCCGCGCGGCGGTCGGTTCCCAGATCCGTATCGCGGTGGACGCCAACCAGCGGTGGGACGTCGCGGACGCGGTGCGCTGGATGAAGGAGCTGGCCGAGTTCGACCCGTACTGGATCGAGGAGCCGACATCGCCGGACGACGTGCTCGGTCACCTCGCCATCGCGCAGGCGGTGCGCCCGATCCGCGTGGCCACCGGCGAGCACGTGCACAACCGCGTGATGTTCAAGCAACTGCTGGCTTCCGGTGCGATCGACGTGCTCCAGCTGGACGCGGCGCGGGTCGGCGGGGTGAACGAGAACATCGCGATCCTGTTGCTGGCGGCCAAGTTCGGCGTTCCGGTGTGCCCGCACGCGGGCGGAGTCGGCCTGTGCGAACTGGTGCAGCACCTGGCGATGTTCGACTTCGTCGCGGTCTCCGGCACGTGGGAGAACCGCGTGATCGAGTGGGTGGACCACCTGCACGAACACTTCGTCACCCCGGCGACCGTCCACAACGGCCGGTACTCCACCCCGACCGCGCCCGGCTTCTCCTCGGAGATCCACCCGGCCTCGCTGCACCACTTCGCCTACCCCTCCGGACCCGAGTGGAGCGCGTCATGAACGACTTCGACGGCCTGGTCGCGGCGGTGACGGGCGGGGCTTCGGGCATCGGCGCGGCGACCGCGACCGAGCTGGAGTCGCGCGGTGCGCGGGTCGCCAGGTTGGACGTGCAGCCCGGCTCGGACGGCATCGCGTGCGACGTCACCGACGACGAGTCCGTGCGCGCGGCCGTCGAGAGCACGGTCGAACGCTTCGGACGGCTCGACGTGCTGATCAACAACGCCGGGATCGGCGCGCAGGGCGACGTGTCCGCCAACAAGGACTCCGAGTGGTTCCGCGTGCTCGACGTCAACGTCGTGGGCATCGCGCGGGTGAGCCGCGCCGCACTGCCGCATCTGCGCCGATCCCCGTCCGCGGCCATCGTCAACACGTGTTCCATCGCGGCGTGGGCTGGCCTGCCCCAGCGCGCGCTGTACTCGGCGTCCAAGGGCGCGGTGTATGCGCTCACCCTGGCCATGGCCGCCGACCACGTGCGCGAGGGGATCAGGGTCAACTGCGTCGCGCCCGGCACCGTCGACACCCCGTGGGTCGGCAGGCTGCTGGACGCGGCGCAGGACCCGGCCGCCGAGCGCGCGGCGCTGGAGGCCCGCCAGCCCACCGGCCGGTTGGTCTCCGCCGAAGAGGTGGCAAAAGCGATCACCTACTTGGCCAGTCCGCTCTCCGGGGCCAGTGTGGGCACCGTGCTGGCCGTCGACGGCGGCATGCACGGGCTGCGGCCGCGGCCGCTCAGCTGAACCGGGTCCACACACGACACCAGAGGAACTCCATGCAACGACGCAGAATCCTCAGCCTGATCTCCGGTATCGCCCTGCTCGGCACCGTCGCGGCCTGCGGTGGCGGTGCGACCGGCGGCGCGCAGATCGGCGTTGACTACCCGCGCGCGGACTCCGACTTCTGGAACTCCTACATCAAGTACACGCCGCAGTTCGCCAAGGAGCTGGACGTGCGGCTGATGTCGCCGACCAACTCGCAGAACGACGTGGCCAAGCTCGTCGCCAACGTCCAGGCGATGACCAGCCAGGGCGCCAAGGCGATCGTGATGGCGCCGCAGGACACCGGCGCGATCGCGACCACGCTCGCGCAGCTGGAGCAGAAGAAGGTTCCGGTGGTCACCGTGGACACCCGCCCGGACAAGGGCAAGGCGTACATGGTGGTGCGCGCCGACAACAAGGCCTACGGCGAGAAGGCGTGCCGCTACCTCGGCGAGAAGCTGGGCAACAAGGGCAAGGTCGTGGAGTTCCAGGGCGCGCTGTCCTCGATCAACGGCCGGGACCGCTCCGAGGCGTTCGCGTCGTGCATGAAGCAGAACTACCCGGGCATCACGATCTTCGAGGAGCCCACGGACTGGCTGGACACCAAGGCCGCGGCGGCTTTGCAGACCCGGCTCACCCAGCACCCGGACATCAACGGGATCTACATGCAGGCGGGCGGCGTGTACCTGGCCGCGACGCTCCAGGTGCTGCGCTCCGCGGGCAAGCTGTTCCCGGCGGGCGATCCCAGGCACATCACCATCGTGTCCAACGACGGCATCCCGCAGGAGTTCGAGTCGATCCGCAAGGGCGAGATCGACGCGACCGTCTCGCAGCCCGCCGACGCGTACGCGAAATGGGCGCTGTACTACGCGAAGGCGGCGATCGAGGGCAGGACCTTCAAGCCCGGTCCCACCGACCACGACAGCACGATCATCGAGGTGGGCAACGGGTTGCTGGAGGACCAGCTGCCCGCTCCGCTGGTAACCAAGGACAACGTCGACGACCCCAAGCTGTGGGGCAACCAGATCGGCAAGTAGATGACCGCTGTTCAAGCAACAGGAGTCACCAAGCGGTACGGCTCCACCGTCGCGCTCGACGACGTCGGCATCACCGTCGAGTACGGGGAGTCGCACGCGCTCGTCGGGCGCAACGGGGCGGGCAAGTCCACCCTGGTGTCCATCCTGACCGGGCTCAACCGCGCGGATGCCGGTTCGGTCACCTTCGACGACGAACCGGCGCCAGCGTTGGCCGACCGGGACGCGTGGCGGCGCAGGGTCGCCTGCGTCTACCAGAAGTCCACGATCATCCCGGCGCTCACCGTCGCGGAGAACCTGTTCATCAACCGGCAGTCGCTCGAACGGCGTTCGCTGATCAGTTGGAAGTCCTTGCACGCCAAGGCTTCCGAGGTGCTGGCCAGCTTCGGCGTCGATGTCGACCCGGCCCGCCCCGCCGCTGACCTGACCGTGGAACAGCGGCAGCTGGTGGAGATCGCGCGGGCGCTGTCCTTCGGGGCGCGGTTCATCATCCTCGACGAACCGACCGCCCAGCTGGACGGTCCGGCGATCGAACGGCTCTTCGAGCGGATGCGGGGTCTCCAGTCGTCGGGGGTGACGTTTCTCTTCATCTCCCACCACCTTCAGGAGATCTTCGAGATCTGCCAGACGGTGACGGTGTTCCGCGACGCGAGGCACGTGCTCACCAGCCCGGTGTCGTCGCTGTCCACTGATGAGCTGGTGGCGGCGATGACCGGGGACGCGGCGGGTTTGCGGGTCGGGCACACGCGGCCTTCGTTGCCCGCCGACGCGCCGGTGGTGCTCTCGGTCTCCGGGCTTCGTTCGGAGGCTTTCTTCGGTGTTGATCTTTCGATCCGCGCGGGAGAGGTCGTCGGTGTCGCGGGTTCGGCCAGCAGTGGCAAGGTCGAGCTGGGCGAGGCCGTGGTGGGGTTGCGCAAGGCCACGTCCGGGACTGTCCACGTTGGACAGACGGCGGTGCGGTCGGGCAGCGTGCCCGACGCGCTGAAGGCGGGGATCGGCTTCGTGCCTGAGGATCGGCACAAGGAGGGGCTGGTCCCGACGCTGGGGGTGGGTGAGAACGCCACGTTGCCGATCATGGATCGGCTCGGCCGCTTCGGTGCGATCTCGCCCACCCGCCGGCGTGCCGTCGCGGAACGGATGATCAACGACCTGAGCATCAAGACCTCGGGGCCGGATCAGCCGGTGTCCGGGCTCTCCGGTGGCAACCAGCAGAAGGTCGTGATGGCGCGTGCGCTGTCCAGCGATCCTTCCGTGCTGGTGCTGACCGATCCGACCGCGGGCGTCGACGTGCGCTCGAAGGAATCGTTGCTGGACGTGGTCGACCAGGTCGCGGCGGAGGGCACGGCGGTGCTGGTGATCTCCGACGAGCTGGACGACCTGCGCCCGTGCGACCGGGTGCTGGTGATGTTCCACGGCGAGGTGACGGCGAGCTTCCCGCGCGGGTGGACAGACGGGGAACTGGTCGCGGCGATCGAGGGTGTTTCTGCGGAGCAGGGAGCGGACGAATGACCAAGACGCTGCAGTTCGCCCGCTTCCGGGATCTGGCGCTGCTCCCGGCGATCGTCGTGCTGATGATCGTGGGAGCGCTGGTGGACCCGGTGTTCCTCAGCGCGGACAACCTGACCAACGTGCTCCAGCAGCGGACCGAGCTGAGCCTGCTGGTGCTCGGCCAGGCCCTGGTGCTGATCAGCGGCAAGATCGACCTGTCGCTGGAGTCGACCATCGGCCTGGCCCCGGCGCTGGCGCTCGGGCTGATCATCCCGGCGTCCGCGCACGGCCTCGGCGTCGAGCTGCCGGAGTGGACGGCGATCCCGCTGTGCCTGCTGATCGGTGTGGTGATCGGCGCGTTCAACGGGTTCCTGATCCTCAAGCTCCAGCTGTCGGCGTTCATCGTGACGCTGGGCATGCTGACGGTGTTGCGGGGCTTGCAGATCGGCTTCACCGAGGGGCAGAACCTGTTCGAGGTTCCGCTGTCGTTCACCTACCTCGGCAGCGCGCGGTGGTTCGGCCTGCCCGCGTCGGTGCTGATCTGCCTGGTGGCGTTCGCGATCGGCATCGTGGCGCTGGCGTACTTCCGGCAGGGCCGGTCGATCTACGCGATCGGCGGCAACGCCGAGGCGGCGCGCGCGGCGGGCATCCGCACCGAGCGGGTGCTGTGGACGGTGCTGATCATCGCGAGCTTGTTGGCCGCGCTGGCCGGGCTGCTGATGACCGGGCGGCTCGGCTCGGTCGGGCCCGCGCAGGGCCAGGGGATGATCTTCACGGTGTTCGCCGCCGCGGTCATCGGCGGGGTCAGCCTGGACCACGGCAAGGGCACGCTCTTCGGCGCGCTCACCGGTGTGCTGGCGCTCGGGCTGATCGAGAACATCCTGACCCTCGGCGGGGTTTCGCCGCACTGGATCCAGGCCATCTACGGCGCGATCATCCTCATCGCGCTGCTGTTGGCGCGGTTCACGTCGGGCAAGGCGCAGGACTGAGCGATGGTCTTCAAGTACAGCGAACCCCCGCTCCGGAGGTCTTTAACCGCAGCAAACCCCGCGTGGCGCACCGGGTTTGCCGCGGTTTGCGACGCCGTGGGTGGGGGTTCGCGGTACTTGAAGACCGGTGTACTCGCTGGGGGTGGCCGTGCGTAGGGTCCGGCTGGGACGGACGGACGTTCGGGTCAGCGCGCTCGGCTTCGGTGCGGCGCCGATGGCCGGGCTCTACCGCGAGGTCTCCGAGGAGGTCGCGTCCGGCTCGGTCGCGGCGGCGCTGGACGCGGGGGTGTCGTACTTCGACACCGCGCCGCACTACGGGCTCGGCCTGTCGGAGCGGCGGCTCGGCAAGGCCCTGGCCTCCGCATCGGACTTCGTGATCTCCACGAAGGTCGGCCGCCGGTTGGAGCCGATCCCGGTTTCCGGGGACGACATGGCCAACGGGTTCGCCGTCCCCGCAACGCATCGCCGAGTGTGGGACTTCAGCGCGGCCGGAGTGCTCGCCTCGGTTGAGTCCTCTTTGGACAGATTGGGCCTTCCCCGGGCCGACATCCTGTTGCTGCACGATCCTGATGACCACTGGGACCAGGCCGTGGGTGAGGCCCTGCCCGCGTTGGCCGAGCTGCGCGCCCGCGGTTCGGTCGGCGCGATCGGGGCGGGCATGAACCAGTGGCAGATGCTGGCGCGCCTGGTCGCGGAGACCTCCGTCGACGTGGTGATGCTGGCGGGCCGCTACACCTTGCTCGAACAGTCGGCGCTGGACGAGTTGCTGCCGTTGTGTTCCGAGCGGCAGGTTTCGGTGATCGCGGCCGCCGTGTTCAACTCCGGCATCCTGGCGCGGCCGGTCGTCGCGCCCGATGCGACCTACAACTACTCGTCGGCGCCGCCCGATCTGATCGACCGCGCGCGGCGGATGGCGGAGGTGTGCGGTCGCTTCGGTGTGACGCTGCCGCAGGCTGCTTTGCAGTTCCCACGGGGGCATCCGGCGGTGGCATCGGTGGTGATCGGTGCGCACACGGCCGCGCAGATGTCAGAGAACGCGCGGTTGTTCGCCTCGCCGGTGCCCGCGGAGTGCTGGGCCACGCTGAAGTCCGAAGGGCTGCTGCGCCCGGACGCGCCGGTGCCGACATGATCGACGCGCACCAGCACTTCTGGGACCTGGGCGTACGGGACCAGGAGTGGATCACCGAGGCCATGCTTCCGTTGCGCCGGAACTTCGGCGTCGAGGACCTGCGCGCGGTGGCTCCGGACGTCACGGCGACCGTGCTCGTGCAAACCGTCACCGTCCCCGATGAGACCCCGGAATTCCTTGCCCTGGCGGAGGATTCCGATCTGGTCGGCGCGGTGGTGGGTTGGGTGGACCTGACCACTCCCGATGTGGGCGACCGCATTAAGTCCTATTTGGACGGACATGGTGGTTCGTGGTTGCGGGGGATCAGGCACCAGGTCCAGGGGGAGCCCGACCCTCGCTGGCTCTGCCGTTCCGACGTTCGCCGGGGCCTGTCGGCCGTGTCCGACAACGGGCTCGTCTACGAGCTTTTGACGCTGCCGCACCAGATCCCCGCCGCCGTGGAGACCGTTTCGGCGTTGCCGTCGACGCGCTTCGTGCTCGACCACTGCTCGAAGCCGCCGATCGCCTCTGGTCAGCTTTTCCCGTGGGCGGAGGACATCCGTATCCTCGCGCTCAACGAGAACGTCTCCTGCAAGCTCTCCGGGCTCGTCACCGAAGCTGACTGGACACAGTGGACGGCCGAGGAGCTGCGCCCGTACTTCGACGTCGTGCTGGAGGCGTTCGGCCCGGAGCGGCTGATGTTCGGCTCCGACTGGCCGGTGTGCCTGCTGGCGGCCGACTATCCCGAGGTGGTCGCCGCGGCGCGGGCGCTCACCGCCTCGTTGTCAGCGGCCGAGCAGCACGCGATCTTCACCGCCAGCGCCGCGCGGACGTACCGGATCGCGTAGTGCCACGCAAGAGTTTCGGCTCTGTGTAAACGGGATCCCGGGTTCCTTGACCGGTTGCGGCGCAGGTCACAACCTGGTTGGCAGGCCCCCCACCCCTGCCGAGGAGCCCACAAATGAACAAGCACCCCGTGATCGCGCTGGCCGCCGCCGGTGCGTTGTCCCTGACCCTGTTGAGCGGCACGGCGTCCGCTGCTCCGCGCCCGAACTTCCAGCTGCCGTTCCCCTGCGGGCAGACCTGGGCGATGACCACCTACGTCGGCCACGCGCCGGACGACAAGAAGATCGACATGTTCAACGTCAACGGTCCCACCGAGGGCGCGCACGTGGTCGCGGCGGCCCCCGGAGTGGTCAACGAGATCCACCCCAGATCCGGCGGCGTGGAGATCAACCACGGTGACGGCTGGTTCACCCTGTACCTGCACATGAGCATCCGGACCGTCAACGTCGGCGACCGCGTGCTGCGCGGCCAGCGCATCGGCACCGTCGGCAAGGTCAACACCAGTGTCGCGCACCTGCACTACGAGCTCCTGCGCGACGCCAACGGCAACAACAACGGCGAGAACGGGGAATGGGTCAAACCCATCTTCAACGGCGTCGAATACACGATGGTCCCGAACCGCCCGTTCAACCTCCGCAGCAACAACTGCTGAGGACCCCCCGTTTCAAGCTTTCCACCGGGGGAGGACAACTCCGCGCACCGGTCCCCCGCGGTGCGCGGAGTTGTCCACAACGACCCCACCTGTCCACAACCTCGCCCCCGCCCCTGCTCAACGCCCCCACCTCGGCCGATAACCGGAGTGGGGGCGTTTTCCCGTGCCGCCGCGCTGTCGCGCGCCCTGGCCCGTGCGGGATACCGAAGCAGGACACCGACACCGAAGCCTCGGCCGACAACGCCCGGTGCTTCGGATTTCTCCGTTGTTCGCAAGGGTTTTCCCGATTCACGATTACGGCGCTTGGCAGCAATCCCTCGAACAGCAAGGAGTGGGGACATGTCGATTTCCGCGAAGCTTCTCGCCGCCATCGCCGTTTCCGGCGCGGTACTGCTCGGCGCCTCCCCGGCGTTCGCGGCCCCGGTCAGCGGGACCACCGCGTCCACCGGGATCGTCTTCGACAGCGCGACCGTGGTGTCGGTGAGCGCGGGCAAGCTGAGCCTCAAGCTCAGCTCCGGCGCGTCCGCGTCGGTGAAGCTCAGTTCCGCCACCAAGATCACCGGCAAGCTCGTCGCCGGGGTCAAGGTCAAGGTGCTGTGCGTCAAGGTGGACGGGTCGCTCGTGGCCAACACGGTCATCGTCCTGTAGTCCCACGAGAACAACCGGCAGGCGCCCTTTCCCCGAGGGGCGCCTGCCTTTCGTGCGCCTACTGGCCGCGATCCGTTTCCTGGAGCGCGATCCCGAGCTGGGAACGCCGGTTGATGCCGAGCTTGCGGTAGACCCGCGTGAGGTGCTGCTCCACCGCGCGCTGCGTCACCAGGAACGCCTCGGCGATCTCGCGGTTGGTCATTCCCCGCACCGCCAGGTCCGCGATCCGTCGCTCGTGCGGCGTGAGTCCGCCACCACCGCAGTGGCGTGCCCGAACTCCACCGCGCGCGTCGCGCACAGCGGTCACCAGCGCATCGGAGCCACACGCCGTCGCGATCTCCATGGCCGCCCGCAGATGCGTCTCGGCCTCATCGAGCCGCCCCACGCGCACCAGTTCCGCGCCGAGCTCCGCCAGCGACCACCCCCGCTCAAGGCGAAACGTGGACGACGAGAGCGTGCAGACGGATTCCATAAGCAGCGCAAGCTTTTCTGGCTCCTCGGCGACCACGCCTGCGATCCGCAGAGCAACTCCGAGCCGCACCGGCCCGGCCCATTCCCGCGCGTGCGCGAGCTCCACCGCGGCCATCTCGCGCGCCGCGTCCGCTTCGCCGAGCGCGTGGTGCGCGACCGCCGCCAGCATCCGCCAAGCAAGCGGCGAACGCCCCGTCATTCCACGCTGCGCATAGCGGCGCCCGCACTCCAGCACGTCCGCGAGGGCACGCCGCGGATCGCCGAGCGCCAACCAAAGTCGGCCCCGGGACACCAGGAGGTAGTTGTAGCGCCACGACGGAGGCAGGTCTCCGGTGAGTGCTCGCCGCTCCAACTCCACCACGGCGGCGTCGGGCTGCCCCCGATCGATCAACGTCTCGACAAGAGTGGACAGCGCGAAGATCGTCGCGGTCCTGGTCCCGGTCCGGATCTCGTCCAGCACCGCGAGCGCAGACCTCGCGTCGTCCTCGGCGTCCGCCAAGGCTCCCGCGCGGAACCGCGCCTGGGCGCGTAGGGCTTCCGAAGCCGCGCTGCCCAAGGACAGCCCGAGCGCGGTGGTCTCGGTGAGCATCTCCGAGCAGTACTGGTCGGCCAGCTCCAGCTTCTCGGTGACGATCAACGAGATGGTGAGGTAGACGTACTGCCACCCGCTGGTGACATCCCAAGGCGTGCCCTGCCAGGAGCGCGGGGGCACGCGCTGCGCCCACGCCGCGGTCACCGCGTCCGAAGCCGCGACCCAGGAGGGTCCGTCGACCGCGGCCAGGAACGTCAGCAGCGCGTCCCGGAAGCGCACCGTCTCCGGTGGCAGGTCGTCGTACCGCTGGATTCGGGCGAGCCGGTCCGTCAGCTGCGACACCACGTGGTGCGCGTCGAGCGAGACGCAGACCGAGCACAGCTCCAGCCGTACCGCCACGTCCTGGTTCACCGACCGGACCTCGCTCGCCGTGGCGTCGAGCAGCTCCGTCGCCTCGGTGTAGCGCTCCCGCTCCGCCAGCTCCTGCGCGAGCATCACCGCGATGTCCGCCCGCACCAGCGGATCGGGCGCTCGGACGTGCGCTTCGGTGAGGTTGTCCAGGGCCGACTGCGGATCGAGGCTCAGCTCCGCGATGCCCAACTGGAACAGCGAGGCGGACCGAGCAGCCTCGGTCAACGGCTCCCGCAGCACCCGGCGCAGACAGCTCGCCGCGACGTCCGGAGCGCCGCCCAGCATCGCTTCACGGCACGCCCGCTCCAGCACACCGACCACCCAGGAGCCGCGCGCGACCCCGGTGCGCAGCAGGTACGGCGCGATCTGACCGGCGCTGGCGCCCGTGTCGTGGAGATGCCGCGCCGCCCGCGCATTGGCCAGCTCGAAGTCCACAGTGGACAGATCGGCCGCGACCGCCGCCCGGACGATCGAGTGCTCGAACGCCAGGACCCGCCCGGCCCGGAACACCCCGCGAGCCAACAGCGTCTGCACGGCCTCGCCCGCGTCCGCGAGGTCAAGCTCGGCAGCCGCCGCGGCCACGGCCAGGTCCGGCTCGCCGAGCGCCGCCACCGCGCGCGCCACCGCGGCGAGTGCGGGGTCTCGCGCCCGCAATCGCGTGAGCACTGTCCGAGTGAGCTGGGCAGGCCCCAGATCGTGCAGCTCCTGTGCCGCTGCCGATGTCGGACGCGCCCCGCCGCCCGCCAGTGCCTTCGCCAATTCCTTTACCAGGAAAGGGTTTCCGCCCGTCGCGGACCGGCACGCCGCCGTGAACTCCAACGCGGGAGGCTCGCCGAACTCGTGCTCGATCAACGCTTCGCAGCCGCCGTGGTCCAACCCCTCCACCGTGAGCCGCGTGGCGTCCACCGTCAGCCCCGCGAGCAGCGTCGGGTCAGTCCAGCCGCTCCCGGCACCCACGGTCATCGCGACCGCCACCGGCAGCGATCCCAACCGACGCGCGAGGTAGGCCAGCCACCGCAGGGAGCACACGTCGGTCTGCTCCACGTCGTCGACGGTCAGCAGCAACGGCTGGCGCGACGCGAGGTTGATCGCGAGGTGGTAGAGGCCGTGCAGCGTCGCGTACATGTCCGGCCCCGGCGCGTCGTGGACCGCGCCGCCGGAGATCCCGAGGACCCGATCGGCGGGCTCCGCCATCCCGGACAGCAGCTCTCGCCGTTCGGGCTCCGGAACGACGAGCACCCCGGGCTCCAGGAGCTGCCGCACCACGCCGAAGGCGAAATCCCGCTCCACCGTCGACGCCTGCGCGCTCAGCACCAGGAATCCGCCCGCCCGTGCCCGCTCCGCGGCGGTGCGCAGCAGCGTGGTCTTGCCCGCACCGCTCGCCCCGTCGATCACCAGCACCATCGAGTCACCCCGCGCCGCCTGGTCGAGGCAGGCCGCCACCAGCCCCAGCTCCCGCTCGCGACCGACGACCGCCGATGGCGCGTCATCCATGGCCGGGAACCTAGTTCGCGAACCTTTCGGCCAACAGGGTGCATCGGGAACTCAAGGCAAGCCCTTTCCGCCTGGTCAGCGCGTGACGTAGGCTGCGCTGTCCCGCGTTGCCCTCGCCCCAGCCCTGGCGGGGTTCGTCGTCGTTTGAGACCGCGTGGGCGGGGGTTCGGTGTACTTGAAGACCGGCGAACCCGGTGATCGTCAGGGTGGTGTCATTCGCTGAGTCATTCGCTGATCTCGCGCAGCCACTGCTCGACACCGGCGACGTGCACCGTGGACCACGAGCGCGCGAGGTCCGGCTCGCCCGCGGCCAGCGCGGCGACGATGGACCGGTGCTCCGCGATGGTCCGGTCCGTCGCGCCACCCTGGCTGATGCCGCGCCAGATCCGCGCCCGCACGGTGGGCCCGGCGAGCGTGTCCAGCAGCCGCGCCAGGTAGGCGTTGCCGGAGACCTGGGCGATGCGCCGGTGGAACTCCAGGTCGTGTTCGACCAGCCGTTCCACCGAGTCGGCCCGCTCGCTCTCGTCGCAGAGCGCTTCGAGCGCGGCGATGTCCTCGGCGCTCGCCTTGGTCGCCGCCATCGCGGCCGCGGCGGGTTCGAGCACCCGGCGCACTTCGAGCACCTCCAGCACCGAGTCGTCGCCGCGGTGCAGGTCGAGCACGAAGGACAGCGCGCCGAGCAGCTCGTCCGCGCGCAGGCTGGACACGTAGGTGCCGTCGCCCTGCCGCACGTCGAGGACGCGCACCAGCGACAGCGCCTTCACCGCCTCGCGCAGCGAGTTGCGCGACAGGCCGAGCCGCTCCGCGAGGTCGGCCTCGCGGGGCAGCCGGTCGCCCGGGCGCAGCTCGCCGGAGGCGATCATGGAGCGGACCCGCAGGATCGCATCGTCGGTGACGGCCACGGGTGCTCCCGGCTGTTCGGGGAGGTCGACGGCAGACCTCCGATGTCTCGCCCATCGTAGGCTCGCCCGCCCGCCGCCCAGGACCGGTCCCCGTGGCGCGCGTTGCTCCATTTGGCGTAATCTCGGCGATGCCCGCCTCGTCCCGCCCCCTCGACGAGGCGGGCTTTTTCTGTTCTCCTCCCAGGTTGGTGAAGGATTCACTGGACTGACACGATTCCGACCTCCATAATGGTCTAAACCATTGGGAGGGCAGTTTGGACGCCGTTGTCGCAGCTCAGCGCGCACTGCTCGGTCGGGAGCTGGTCGGCCCGGTGACGGTCCGCATCCAGGACGGCCGGATCGCCGACGTCAGCGCGGGCCGGCCGCCCGGTGCCGATGTGACCCACGTCCTTGAGGACGGCATCCTCACCCCGGGCCTGGTCGACGTGCAGATCAACGGCGCGGTCGGCGTGGACTTCGCCGAGGTGGACGCCGAGAGCATGGCCGCCGTCGCCTCGGCCCTGCCCCGGACCGGCGTCACCCGGTTCGTGCCCACGCTGATCACCGCGCCGGTCGCGCTGATCGTCAAGCAGTCCCACGCGGTGCTGGACGCGATCGCCGCCCTCCCGGGCCGCCCGGCCGCCCGGCCGCTGGGCCTGCACCTCGAAGGCCCGTTCCTGTCGCCGTTGCGGCACGGCGTGCACGATCCGAACCTGATGGCCGACCCGGAACCCGCCGCCATCGACCTGCTCCTGGACGACGAGCGACTGCGCGCCGCGCTGCGCGTGGTCACGCTGGCGCCGGAGCGGCCGGGCGGGCTGGACGCGGTCCGCAGGCTGAGCGAGGCCGGAGTGCTGGTGTCGGTCGGCCACACCGACGCCACCGGGGCGCAGACCAAGGCCGCGGCCGACGCGGGGGCGGCCATGGTCACGCACCTGTTCAACGCCCAGCGCGGGCTCGGCCACCGCGAGCCGGGCGTCCCCGGCACCGCGCTGGTCGACGAGCGCTTCACCCTCGGCCTGATCGCCGACCTCGCCCACGTCGACGCGGACGTGTGCCGCCTGGTGTTCAACGCGGCCGCCGAGCGGGTCGCGCTGACCACCGACGCGGTCGCCGCCGCCGGGATGCCGCCGGGCCGGTACCAGCTCGGCGGATCCGACGTGCTGCTCACCGAGGAAGGGGTGCCGCGCTCCCCTGAGGGCACCATCGCGGGGAGCGCGCTCACCATGGACCGGGCCGTCCGGAACATCGTCTCCCTCGGCGTCGACCCCGCGGTGGTCTTCGCCTCGGCGAGCACGGTGCCCGCGGACGCCCTCGGTGAGCACGGGCTCGGCCGCATCGAGCCCGGGGCCGTCGCCGACCTGGTGTGGTGGGATCCCAAGCTGCGGCCACGCCAGGTGTGGGTGGACGGCGAGGTCGCCTACGACGCCCGTGACGGTCGCGTCACCCGCCACGGGACTACGCGGGCCGGGGAGTCGCGCCTCCCCGCCGCCGGACGCTGACCGGCGGTCCTCGCTGCTCCATCCACTTCGCCATCGGCCCTCCTCCGTGTGGTGCCCTCGCATCGATGATGCGGGCACCGGCGGAGGAGGGCCGACGTCGAAGCGCGATCTGTGGACAACCACCCTCGATGTGGACAACTCGGCCGCACCTGCTGTTCGGCGGAGCCGGGTTGTCGGGGAGCCGTGCTAGCCCTCCCCGACAGGGGTTCGGCACGGTTAACGATGGTCAACAGCGGGGGTTGGGTGTACTTGAAGACCGCCGAACTGCCGCGCGGTCGGAGCACGGCGCGTGACTACCGGGTCTTGGTGACCTTCAACAGGCCGCGCGGGCTGTCGGGGTCGCCGCCGCGCGCGAGCGCCAGCCCGAGCGCGAGCCGCTGCAACGGCAGGATCTCCAGCACGGGGGACAGCTCCTCCGGGCACATCGGCACGCCGATCCGCAGCGCCGCCGCGACATCCGCGGACGCGGAGCCCACGGCGCACACGTCGGCACCGCGCGACCGCACGACCTCAAGGACCTCGCGCATCGCGTCGCCGCCCTTGCCCGCACTGGTCACCGCGAGCACGGCCGTCTCACCGTCCACCGCGGCGACAGGGCCGTGCAACAGGTCGGCGCCGCTGTAGGCGCGTGCGGCGAGGTAGCTGGTCTCCGCGAGCTTCAGCGCTGCCTCGGCCGCACTGGCGTAGGAGTAGCCGCGCCCCGTCGCGAGGATGCGCTCGACGAAGCGGTAGCGCTGCACAGCTTCGGCGACCGCACCCTCCGAACCGTCCAAAGCGGACTTCGCGAGCGCGCCGATGTCGAGCGCAGACTCCGCCTTGCCACCGCGGATCGCGTCGACCAGGAGGTACAGCGCCAGCAACGTGGTGCTGTAGGTCTTCGTCGCCGCGACCGCGAACTCCTTGCCCGCGCCCACGTCCACCGACAGCTCGGCGACCTGGTTCAGCGGCGAGTCGTCGGTGTTGGTCACCGCGACGGTGAGCGCGCCGCGGCGGCGGGCCGACTCGGTCACCTCGACCAGGTCGGGCGAACCGCCGCTCTGGCTGACCGTGATCAACAGGACGTCGGTGAGGTCCGGCTGCGCGCCGTAGAGCGTGGTGGTCGACGCCGATACCAGGCCCGCGGGCAGTTGCAGCAGCACCTCGATCAGGTACTTCGCGTACAGCGCGGCGTGATCGCTGGAGCCACGCGCGGCGAGCAGGACGAACCGCGGGGCGCGGCGCTTGATCTGCTCGGCGACCGCGGCGATCTCCGCGGCCCGGCGCACCAGGTTGTCGAACAGGACCGGTTGCTCGGCGATCTCCGCCGTCATGTGGCGGCCAGGCTGGCTGGTCATCGGCTGTCCTCCCACGCCGCGCGCGCGGCGAGCAGTTCGGCGGCGGCGCGCAGGCTGACGTACGAACCGCCGTGGGTGTCGATGCGGGCAGCGCTGCCCAGGTCGGGACCGGGAACGCCCGTTTCCACGTGCACCAGGTCTAGACCAATCTTAACCAATCCGAGCACGAGATCGCGAGCCTCAGGATGCCTGTGGGCGTCCCTGGTCACAACAACAACGGGCCGGTCGGACGACACCGGGGGAAGCTCACCGGAGGAACGGACGACCTCGGTGCCCGGGAGCAGTTCGGCGAGGTGCGGGCCGAGACCCCACGGCACGGGCCCGGCCGCGATCGTCGGAGCCACCTCCACGTCGATGACCAGCGGCGGAGCGGTCAGCGCCGGTGAGCCGGTCACCCGCAGCGCCCGCCGTGCGGCGCGCATGCCGAGCGCCGGGTCCCACGAACCGGACGGCGACACGGGGCCGCCGAGCGACCGCGCCCGCGAAGCCGCCGACACCAGCCGTTCCTCCGGCAGGACGCCCGACCGAACCGCCTCCACCAGTGCCTCCGCGAGGTGGTCCACGACGTCGGAGTCGGCCAGCTCGCCGCCGACGCACAGCAGATCGGCGCCAGCCAGCAGCGCCTGGATCGCGCCGTCGGCGATGTTCGCGACCGCACCCATCTCCAGCGCATCGGTGATCACCGCACCCGTGAAGCCGAGCTGGCCGCGCAGCACCTCGGTGAGCGCGTGCCGGTTCATCGTCGCGGGGGTGGGACCCCAGTCCGGCACGACGAGGTGACCGCTCATCACCGAGCGCACGCCCGCGTCGACCGCGGCGCGGAAGGGGACCAGCTCGGTGTCCCAGAGCTGCCGTTCCGTGCGCGGCAGCACCGGCAGTGTGTGATGAGAGTCCACAGTGGACGCTCCGTGACCGGGGAAGTGCTTGGCGCAGGCCGCGATTCCCGCGCTCTGCATCCCGGACACGTAGGCGGCGACGTGTGCCGCCGCCCGCCGCGGGTCGGAGCCGAACGCGCGCACTCCGATGATCGGATCGTCCGGCGTGAGCGTCAGGTCGGCGGACGGGGCGAGGTCCACGGTCACGCCGTACTCCGCCAGACGAGCCCCCAACGAGGCCGCGACCGCCGAGGTCATCGCGACGTCGTCGGCGACCCCGAGCGCCAGGCTGCCCGGCACCAGTGATCCCGTTGCCGCGTCGAGGCGGGTGACGTCGCCGCCCTCCTCATCTATACCCACCACCACATCCGGTCGTTCCGCGCGCAGTGCCGCGGTCAGCGCGGCGACCTGCGAATCGTCGACAACGTTGCGCGCGAACAACACCACGCCGCCCAGTCCCTCGGACACCCGCCGAAGCACCCAGTCCGGGGGAGTCGTGCCGAGGAAACCGGGCAGCAGCACGGAATCCACGAGCCGCCGTAGCTCCATAGTGGACTATCCCTTCACGGCGCCGGCGGTCGTGCCGGCCACCAGGTTGCGCTGCACGATGAGGAAGAACGTCAGCACCGGGATGGCGAAGACCACCGAGGCCGCCATCGCGCCACCCCAGTCGGTGCCGAACGCCGTCTTGAAGGACGACAACCACACCGGCAACGTCTGGTTCGTCTTGTCCCGCATGAACACCAGCGCGTAGAGGAACTCGTTCCACGCGGTGACGAACGAGAACACCGAGGTCGACACCAGCGCCGGGCCCAGCAACGGCAGGGTGACCCGCCGGAACGCCTGCCACCGGCTGCACCCGTCCACCATCGCCGCTTCTTCGAGCTCGGCCGGAATGCCGTTCACGAAGCCGCGCAACGTCCAGATGGTGAACGGGAGCGTGGTCGCGAAGTACACCAACAGCAACGACGGCAAGGTGTTCAGCAGGTCCAGGTCTCGCATCATCAGGTACATCGGGATGAGCAGGGCCTCCAGGGGCGCCATCTGCGCGATGAGCACGAGGAGCAGGAAACCCTTGCGGCCGCGGAACTTCAGCCGGGACAGCGGGATCGCCGCGAGCAGTCCGGCGACCAACGCCAGCAGCACCGCGCCGATCGTCACCACCAGGCTGTTGGTCAGGAACGCGGAGAAGCCCGGCTTCGTGACAGCCGTGACGAAGTTGTCGAAGGTGAACTCGAACGGGACCAGGTCGTAGCGCGTGCTGAGCACCTGACCGCTCGGCTTGAACGCCGTCGAGAGCATCCAGTACGTCGGGAACGCGAACACCGCGGCGATGAGCAAAGCCAACGCCGACAAGGAGAATCGCTTCACAGTTCCTCCCTGCCGGAGCGGAGCAGCATGCGCAGGTACTGCGCGGTGAACACTACGAGCACCAGTGTCATCACCACGGCGACCGCAGCCGCGACGCCGAAGTGGCTGCTCGCAATGCCTTTCAGGTACTGCAACACCGGCAGCGTGGTGCTCCCGCCGTCCGGGCCGCCCTCGCGGATCGCCCACACCTGCGCGAAGACCTTGAAGTCCCACAACACCGACAGGAACGTCGACATCGTCACCAGCGGCGCGATCGACGGCCAGG
This sequence comes from Allokutzneria sp. A3M-2-11 16, assembly GCF_024213555.1. Classification (GTDB taxonomy): domain Bacteria; phylum Actinomycetota; class Actinomycetes; order Mycobacteriales; family Pseudonocardiaceae; genus Allokutzneria. The sequence goes on from NZ_JANAVO010000001.1 coordinate 2,464,815, forward strand.
TCACCGCGCGGAAGGTCTGCGTCCCGCTCGCGCCGTCCATGCCCGCCGCCTCGTACAGGTCACGTGGCACGGCCAAGAGCCCGGCGTAGAGGGTGAACGCGATGAACGGCACCGCCTGCCAGACGATCAGCAGCCCGATCACCACCAGCGTCGAGGCCCCGGTGGAGAACCACGAGTGCCCGGCGAAGGACTCGAAACCCAGCAGCACCAACGTCTTGTTCAGAATCCCGTACTGCTGGTCGAAGATCCACTGGAACACGGTGGTCGCCGCCAGGATCGGCACGGCCCACGCCAGCACGAGCGCGATCTGCAGGACGATCCGCACCTTCGGGCCGATGTGCCGCATCAGCACGGCGATGCCCAGTCCGGCCAGCACTGTCCCCGCGACACAGCCCGCGGTGAACAGCACCGTCCGCAGCGTGATGCTCCAGAACTCGGGATCGGCGAGGACTTCGGCGTAGTTGTCGAAGCCCGTCCAGACCACCTCGCCGCGCACGAGCTCGCCGAGGTCGAGCTTGCGGAAGCTGATCAGGACCACCTGCAACGCCGGCCAGCCCAGCATCACCAGCAGCGCGAGCACCGCTGGGGCCAGCAGCAGGTACGGCAGGGCGCGCTCCCCGAAGGGGCGCCTGCGCACGGCGGAAGGCGCCGGGGGAACGGGTCCCACCGGCGCCACCGCGTCAACCGTCGCGGTCACGGTTGGTTCAGCCGAGCAGGCCGTTGAGCTTGGCCGCCGCGTCCGCCGTCGCCTTCGTCGCGTCCTTGGCGCCGGTGAGGTACGCGGTCAGCATGTCCTTCAACGGGTTCTGGCCCTCTTCGACCGTGCCCCACTTGGGGCTGGCCGGGACCGCCCTGCCGTTGCGCGAGCCCTTGGCCATGGCCGCGCCGAACGGGCTGGCCTCCAGTTCGCCGGTGTCCTTGGAGGTGCCGGGCACCATGCCGGACTTGGCCAGCTGCGACTGGTACTTCGCGCTGGTCATCAGCTTCAGGTAGTCCTTGGCCAGCGCCGCGTTCTTGCTGCCGGCGGGGATGGCCAGGTTCGAGCCGCCCTGGAAGACCGGGGCGTTTGTGCCCGCGTTCTTCGACGGGATCGGGAAAGCGGCCGACTTGGCCTTGATCGACGGATCGGTCTTGGCCGCGGTGTCGACCTCCCACGGCAGGCCGATGATCATGCCGACCTTGCCCTGGCCGTAGACGCCCGCCTGCTCCGGCTTCTGCTCGTCGGCGTCCTTGGGCGCCTTCGTGCCGGAGACCTCGACCAGCTGCTTGTAGAACTCCAGGGCCGACTTCACCTGCGCGGTCTCCAGGGTGGCGGTGAACTTCTCGCCCTCCTGCTTGGCGATGTCACCGCCCTCGTCCCAGATGAACGACAGCAGCGAGTACCAGTTCTGGCCCGCCAGGTACAGCGGCTGGAACTCGGGGTCGGAAGCGTTGGCCGCCTTGAGCTTGCGGATCGCCTCCAGCCACTCCGCGCGCGAGGTCGGCTCCTTGATGCCCGCCTTGTCGAAGAGGTCCTTGCGGTAGATCACCGAGCGGTTGGCCGCGTAGAACGGCACGCCGTACTGCTTGCCCTGCCACGCGCCGGACTGCTTCAGGCCCTCCAGCCACTGGCTGCCCGCAAGCTCGCTCGCGTCCGCCGTCAGGTCGGTGAGCACGCGCTCCTTGGCGAACTTCGGGTTCTGCGTGTTGCCCAGCTCGACCACGTCCGGCGGCTGGTTGCCCGCCAGCGCGGTGGTCAGCTTGTCCTGGATTCCGGTCCACTGCTGGATCTCGTACTTGACCTTGACCCCGGGGTGCTTGTCCTCGAACTCCTTGTGCAGCTCGTCGGTCAGCGACGTCGGCGCCGACCCGTTCATCAGCCACACGGTGAGCTCGCCGGAGCCCGCCGCCGTCCCGCCGCCGCAGCCGGTGGCCAGTAACGCCACCGCCGCGGCGCCTGTCGCCGCCCTTGCCCAAGCCTTCACTGATTGCCGCCCTTCACAACGGCCCGGCGCCTGAGTGCACGCGCGACGAAACCGGCCTGGGACTGTCTCGCCACAGTCCCGCTGCCCCGACGGCCGCCCCGTTGCGCCTGATCAGTGGCCAGGCGAACATAAGTGGTGTAGACCAATGCGTGCAGAGTGGTCCGGACCACTCCGCACTGTCAAGGCAGTTGCCAAGACGTTGTAAAGCCGCGTTCGGGGCCACCTACGACGGCTCCGGCGCTGCTTAGGGCATGCTTGACAAGACCGGACAGTCCGCGGGGAAGGAGTGCAGACGCCATGCTCGACGCGACGCCGTCGGAGGCCGGGGTCAACCCCCGGACCCAGCGCGAGCCGAAGTACTGGGGGCTCAAGCGCCACCTGCTCGACCTGTTGCGCTCCATGCCGCCCGGCTCGCCGATCCCCACCGAGCGCTCCCTCGCCTCCGACTTCGACGTCTCCCGCACCACGGTCCGGCAGGCGCTGGCCGAGCTGACCGTCGAGGGCAGGCTGCTGCGCGTGCAGGGCAAGGGCACCTTCGCCGCCGCGCCCAAGGTGGCGCAACGGTTGCAGCTGTCCTCCTACACCGAGGACATGCGCGCCCAGGGCCGCCAGCCCACCTCGCGGCTGCTGGAGTCCAGCGAGCAGCCCGCCGAGGCCGAGCTGGCCCGCTACCTCGGGGTCCGGCCGGGCGCGAAGGTGTTGCGGCTGCGGCGCCTGCGGCTGGCCGACGGCGAGCCGATGGCGATCGAGACGACCCATCTCGCGCTGGGCCGCTTCCGCGGGCTGAGGCGCTACATCGGCGTCGGCGGCTCGCTCTACCAGGTGCTGCGCGAGCGCTTCGGCGTGGAGATGGCGCACGCCGACGAGACCATCGAGACCGCGCTCGCCACCCCGGAGGAGGCCGAGCTGCTCGGCTCGGACATCGGCCTGCCGATGCTGCTGCTGTCCCGGCACTCCTTCGACACCGAGGGCAACCCGGTGGAGTGGGTGCGCTCGATCTACCGCGGCGACCGCTACAAGTTCGTCGCCCGGCTGAACCCGCCCCAGGGATGAGCACGGTCGTCTGGGGGACACCCCAGGCCAGGGCCGTGCTGGCGACGACCATCCTCGGCTCCGGCATGGCGATGCTGGACGGCACGATCATCAACGTGGCGCTGCCCGCGATCGGTGACGAACTGGGCGCGTCGGTCGCCGGGTTGCAGTGGATCCTCGACGGCTACCTGCTGTCGCTGGCCGCGCTGATCCTGGTCGCGGGTTCGCTCGGCGACATCTTCGGCCGCAGGCGGATGTTCGTCATCGGCACGGTGTGGTTCGGCCTCGCCTCGCTGCTCTGCGGGGTCGCGCAGACCATGACCCTGCTCGTCGTCGCGCGGGTGTTGCAGGGCGTCGGCGGAGCGCTGCTGGCGCCTGGCGCGCTGGCGATCCTCCAGTCGGCGTTCCAGCGCGATCAGCGCGCGCGGGCGATCGGTGCCTGGTCCGGGCTCTCCGGCGTGGCGACGGCCATCGGCCCGCTGGTCGGCGGGCTGCTGATCCAGGCGGGCTCGTGGCGGCTGGCGTTCCTGATCAACCTGCCGGTGGCCGCGGCGTGCGTGTGGATGGCGCTGCGGCACGTCCCGGAGTCCAGTGATCCCGATGCCGCCCGCCGTCCCGACGTGCTCTCCGCCGTGGTCGGAGCGCTCGGGCTGGCCGGGGTGACGGCCGCGCTGGTCGAGGCTCCGGGGCTGGGCGTGACGCATCCCCTCGTGCTCGTCGGCGGCATCGGCGGGCTGGCGGCGATGATCGCTTTCGGTGTGTTGCAGACCCGCCGACGCGTGCCGCTCGTGCCGCCCTCGCTGTTCGCCAGCAGGACTTTCGTGCTGTCCAACGCGCTGACCCTGGTGGTCTACGCGGCGCTCGGTTCGATCATGGTGCTGCTGGTGTTGCAGCTCCAGGTCTCGCTCGGCTACTCGCCGACCGCGGCCGGGCTGGCCAGCCTGCCGATCACCGTGCTGATGCTCGTCCTGTCGGCCCGGTCCGGGAAGCTCGCCCAACGCGTCGGCCCCCGGCTCCAGCTCGTGGCCGGACCGCTGTTGATCACGACGGGCATCCTGATGTTGACCCTCGTGGTGCCGGGCGCGAACTACCTGACCGGAGTGCTGCCCGGCCTGGTGGTGTTCGGGCTCGGCCTCGCCGCGATGGTCGCGCCGGTCACCGCGACCGTGCTCGCCGCGGCTCCGGACCGGTTCGCGGGCGTCGCGTCCGGGGTGAACAACGCCGTGGCGCGGACCGGCACGCTGCTCGCCGTCGCCGTGCTGCCCGCGGCGGTGGGGCTGACCGGCGACGCCTACACCGATCCGGCCGCGATGACGGCCGCGTGGCGGGTCGCGCTCCTGGTGTGCGCGGTGCTCACGGCGCTCGGCGGAGTGATCGCGCTGGGCATCGACAACTCCGTGCTCAAGGAGGAGGAGCCGGTCGGCGCGACCCGGCCCCCGGAGTGCATGTCCTGCCCGGTCTCCGCTCCGCCCACGCACATCCGCGCCGCTGTGAACAGAGTGGATTGACGGTCACTGGGCCGGTCAGACCAGCTTCGCGAAGAGCTCGGCGTCCATGTTGCCGCCGCTGACCACGACGACGGTCCGGCCGCGCGGCAGCTCGTCGGCGTGGTTGAGGTAGGCCGCCATGGGGACCGCGCCGCTGGGTTCGGCGACGAGCCGGGCGTTGTGCGCGAGCCAGCCGACCGCCGAGGTGATCTCGTCCTCGGTCACCGTCACGATGTCGTCGACGCGGGCGCGCAGGTGGGCCAACGTCAGCTCGGAGAGGTAGCTGCGCAGGCCGTCCGCGATCGTGCGCCCGCGCTGTTCGGCGCTCCACCGGTCCAGGACGCCGGAGCGGTAGCTGGCCTGCGCGTCGGCGGCCAGTTCGGGCTCGACGCCGACCACCTTCGCGGCCGGGCAGAGCGCCTTGATCGCGGTCGCCACCCCGGAGAGCAGGCCGCCACCGCTGACCGGGACGAGGACCAGCTCGACCTCGGGCAGGTCCTCGGCGATCTCCAGGCCCGCGGTGCCCTGGCCCGCGATCACGTGCGGGTGGTCGTACGGCGGGATCATCGGCAGGCCGCGCTCGCGCGAGATCGCCTCGGCGGTCTCCTGGCGCACCGCCAGCTCGCACTGCACGATCTCCGCGCCGTGCCGCCGGGCCGCGTCGATCTTCGTTTGCGGTGTGCCGTAAGGGACGACGACCACCGCCGGCACGCCGGTCACCTTCGCCGCGTAGGCGAGCGCTTGCGCGTGGTTACCGCTGGAGTGCGTCACCACCCCGCGCTCCCGCTCCTCCTTCGTCAAACGCAGCAAGGCGTTCGTCGCTCCGCGGATCTTGAACGCGCCGGTCGGCTGCAAGCTCTCCGGCTTGATCCACAGTGGACGGTCGGAATCGCCCGCCAGGCAGGGCAGCAGCGGCGTGCGCACCGCGGTACCGCGCAGGAGCTCCGCCGCGGAGCGGACATCGTCGATCGTGATCAGCTCGGGCATACCGACATTCTGCCCGCCCATGGTGTCAGCGCTCACGTGCCGACAACCGTTCCCTCCCCGTCCCCGTCCACCTAGACGGGAGGTTGACGAAACAGCGATGAGCAAGGAAGAACGCAAGCTCGACATCACGACGACGAAGGTGGTCGCGGGTGCGCTGGCCGCGGTGACGGCCGCGGTCCTCGGCGCTCAGCTCGGGGTCGCGGGCACCGTGATCGGCGCGGCGCTGGCCAGCGTGATCAGCACGATCGGCGGCGCGCTCTACGAACACTCCCTCGACCGCAGCCGGTCCGCTGTGCGGGAGAAGATCGGCACCACGCGAACGGAGAAGCTCGACGCCCCGACCGAGGTGATCGCCAGGCCCGGCCAGGAGAAGAAGCCGTGGTGGACGCGGCGGCGGTGGTGGGTGGTCGGTGCGACCAGCGGTCTGGCCTTCGCACTGGCGATGGTCCTGGTCACCGGCATCGAGCTGATCGGAGGGCAGCCGCTGTCCGGCAACGGCGGCGGGTCCACGATCAGCAAGATCTTCCAGGATGGTTCCGGTCAGCACCGCGAGCAGGAACCGGTGGAGCCGCCGCCGACCACCACCTCCGAACGGCCCGCGCCGACCACCACGACTCCGCCGACCACCACGAGCCCGCCGACGACCGCGCCGCCGGTCACGACGACTCCGCCTCCGGTCACCACGACGCCGAAATCGCCGCCGACGAGCCAACCGCCGCAGACGAACAGCTGAGCCCCCTACGAAAGTCGGGAGTTGGTGCGATGCGTCGCGGCAGCGCGCGAAGGGTCAGGCGACGCCCTGAATGGCGGATACCGACGCATCGACGCTGCTCCTTATAACGTCCCCCGGAAGTGATCGGCTCTCGCTGTGAGTCACCGTGAGCGCGCGGCCAGAGGGAGACGTTCATGAAGTCCGTGGTGCGCCTTGTCGGAACTGCGTTGCTGGCCCTGGGATCGGCGGCGGCGCTTGCCGTGCCTGCCTCCGCGCACGAGGTCTTCGGCTCGTCGGAGATGCTGACCGCTATGCAGCGCGACCTCGGTCTGACCGCTGAGGAGGCGACGGCCCGCGCAGCGAACGAGATGCGGGCGGCCGAGACCGAGGCAGACCTCCGAAGCGCGCTCGGCGACAGCTTCGCCGGTGCCCACTTCGCCCACGGCAGCGCGAAACTGACGGTGTCTGTGACCGATGCGGCCAAGGTCGATGTCGTTCGTGCCGCGGGCGCCGAGCCTCGCGTTGTCGGGCGGAGTGCGAGCAGGCTCGACGCGATTGTGTCCACTTTGGACAAAGCAGGCGAGCGGGCTCGTGGAGTCAGCGGTTGGTATGTCGACACGGTGCACAACCGCGTCGTCGTGACCGCGAAAGTCGTTGCTGACGGCGAGAAATTCGTCGACCTGAGCGGCGCGGACGCGAGCGCGATCGAGGTGCGGCAGAGCGACGAGCAGCCGACCCCGCGCTACGACGTGCGCGGCGGTGACGCGTACTACACGAGCGTTTACCGTTGCTCCATCGGCTTTTCCGTGCTCGGCGGCTACGTCACGGCAGGCCACTGCGGTCGGGTCGGCAACGCCACCCAGGGCTACAACCGGGTTTCCCAAGGCAGTTTTCGCGGCTCCACCTTCCCCGGCGGTGACTACGGCTGGGTCGGCACGAACTCCAGCTGGGCTCCGCGTGGCGTGGTGAACCGCTACAACGGCGGCACGGTCGTGGTGCGGGGCGCCACCGAGGCCGCGGTCGGGTCGTCCGTCTGCCGCTCCGGCTCGACGACCGGCTGGCACTGCGGGGTGATCAGCGCCAAGAACCAGACCGTCCAGTACGAGCAGGGCTTGGTCCACGGCATGACCAGGACCAACGCCTGTTCCGAGGGCGGGGACTCCGGCGGCTCCTGGCTGACCGGCAACCAGGCGCAGGGCGTGACCTCCGGCGGCTGGGGCGACTGCCGGTCCGGCGGCGAGACGTGGTTCTACCCGATCAAGCCGATCCTGTCCCGCTACGGGCTGGGGTTGGTTCTGGGCTAATTCGCGGGGAGGGGACCAGCCGCCGCGCTGGCCCCGGGAGAGCACCCACGGGCACCCTGCGCCCGTGGGTGCTCTTCTTCGTGCATGTGAACAAAACGGCCTCGTCGGCTAGTGCAGGTCGCCCCCTACGAAAGTAGGGACATCGCCTTGAAGTGAAACGCTTACCCCGAATGGCGGATGCCAAGGGCAATCACGGCTCCATAACGTCCCTCGAAAGTGATTCGGCTCTCACTGTGAGTCACCGTGCGTATGCAGCTCAGCTCTAGCTCCCTCGCGGGCACCCCTGACCTGGCCCGCGAGCGACCCTGCAGCAAGAGGGAGATGTCATGAAGCCGAAGTTCGCGGTCCGCTACGTCGGATCTGCGTTACTGGCACTGGGGTCGGCGGCGGCCCTGACCCTGCCCGCGGCGGCTGCCGCGCCAGGGGACACGTTCGCTTCCCCCGAGATGCTCACCGCCATGCAGCGCGACCTCGGCCTGACCGCCGCGGAAGCGACGGCCCGAGCCACGAACGAGATGAAGGCGGCCGAGGCCGAAGCCGGCCTGCGCGGCGTGCTCGGCGACAGCTTCGCCGGTAGCCACTTCGCCCAGGGCAGCGCCAAACTGACCGTGTCGGTGACCGACGCGGCCAAGGCCGACGCGGTTCGCGCCGCGGGTGCCGAGGTGCGGGTGGTCGCCCGCAGCTCCGTCCAGCTCGACGCGATCAAGTCCACTTTGGACAAGGCTGACCAGCACGCCAACGGCGTCAGCGGCTGGTACGTGGACACGGTGAACAACCGCGTCGTGGTCACCGCCAAGGTCGTCGCCGACGGCGAGAAGTTCGTCAAGGCCAGCGGCGCCGACGCGAGCGCGGTCACCGTCGTGCAGAGCAACGAGGAACCGACCACGCTCTACGACGTGCGCGGCGGCGACGCCTACTACATGGGCGGCGGGCGCTGCTCGGTCGGCTTCTCCGTCCAGGGCGGCTACATCACCGCCGGTCACTGCGGCCGGGTCGGCACCGCGACGCAGGGCTTCAACCGCGTCGCCTCCGGCAGCTTCCGCGGCTCCAGCTTCCCCGGCAACGACTACGCCTGGGTCGGCACGAACGCCAACTGGACCCCGCGCGGCGTGGTGAACCGCTACAACGGCGGTACCGTCGCGGTGAAGGGCTCCACCGAGTCCGCGGTCGGCGCGTCGATCTGCCGCTCCGGCTCCACCACCGGCTGGCGCTGCGGCACCGTCCAGGCCAAGAACCAGACCGTCCGCTACCCCCAGGGCACGGTCAACGGCATGACCAGGACCAACGCGTGCGCCGAGCCGGGTGACTCGGGCGGCTCCTGGCTGTCGGGCAACCAGGCGCAGGGCGTCACCTCCGGTGGCTCCGGCAACTGCTCCTCCGGCGGCACGACCTACTTCTTCCCGGCGAACCCGATCCTGCGGGCCTACGGGCTGCGGCTCGTCACCAGCTGATCACGGGGAGGGGCCAGCCATGCGCTGCCCCCGGGAGAACACCCACGGGCACCCTGCACCCGTGGGTGTTCTTCTTTGTGCGCTCCGTGTTGGAACCTGCGTATGGCGGATGCTGGATTAAATAATTTTGGACCGAAAGGGTGAAACAAGGGGTTCATTTGTTGCAGAGAGTCGCATAACTTCCGTCCAGACGGGCTAGCGCCCCGGTCCACCTGACGGAAGGACGGTTCGGATGTCTCGACGCACCGCGACTCGTGCCCTCGGCGTCGCACTGCTTGTCACCGCCACCGCCGGCTCCCTCGCCGCCCCGGCCCTCGCGGCCGGTGGCAGCTCCCCGTCCGGCGCGGTGCTCGCCGCGATGCAGCGGGACTTCGGACTCTCCGCCGACCAGGCGCGGCAGCGCGTGAGCCAGGAGGCCGCCGCGGCCCGCGTCGCCTCGAACGCCCGCACCACCGCGGACAGCGCCTACGCGGGTTCCTGGCTGGAGTCGGGCAAGCCGGTCGTCGCCGTCGCCGACGCCGCGCGCGCCGATGCCGTCCGCGCCACGGGCGCCGAGGCCAGGGTCGTCCAGAGCAGCCGCGCCCAGCTCGACGGCGCCAAGGCCGCGCTCGACCGCCGCACCGACTCCTCGCCCGCCGAGGTCGGCAGCTGGTACGTGGACGAGCCCAGCAACTCCGTCGTCGTCACCGTCGACAAGGGCAAGCGCACCCCGGCCACGGACGCCTTCGTCGCCGAAGCGGCCAAGTCGGGCTCGCAGGTCCGCGTCGAGGAGACCGAGGGCACCGCCGTCGCCGCCGGGGACCTGGTCGGCGGCAACGCGATCTACATGGGTGGCGGCACCGCGGGCCGTTGCTCCGCGGGCTTCGCGGCCAAGACCACCTCGGGCGAACCGCGACTGGTCACCGCGGGCCACTGCTCCAAGCCCGGCCCGGTCGTCGCGCTCGGCAACCTGGGCATCGGCCAGTTCGTGAACACGAACTGGAAGGACGGCAACGACTTCGCCGCGGTGGCGGTGGACCCGCTGACCTGGACCCTCCAGCCGATGGTGAACCAGTGGAACGGCAGCAACGTCACGGTGAAGGGCTCCGAGGAGGCCCCGCTCGGCGGCGCCATCTGCAAGTCCGGTTCCACCACGCAGTGGACCTGCGGCACGGTTCGCGCCCGCAACGTCACGGTGAAGTACGGCCAGGCCGACGGTTCCACGGTGGTCGTGCGCGGCCTCACCCAGTACACCGCGTGCGTCGAGCAGGGTGACAGCGGCGGCTCGAACATCTCCGGCGACCAGGCGCAGGGCCTCACCAGCGGCGCGCGCCTGAAGGACGTCGACGGCAAGCTCCGCTGCCTCTCCAGCGGCGACTCGGGCATGAACTCGGTCTCCTGGTTCCAGCCGATCAACGAGGCGCTGAAGGAGTACAGCCTCACCCTGGTCACCGGCTGACCGCACCCCAAGACAGGAGGTTGTCCCAGCGCGCACTGGGACAACCTCCTTTTTTCATGAGGTCAGGCGGGCGGCGATCGCCGCGGCGGCGGCGCGCGGGTCCTCGGCCTCGGTGATCGCGCGGACCACCACGACCCGGCGGGCGCCCGCTTCGACGACTTCGTCGAGGCGGGACTCGTCGATGCCGCCGATCGCGAACCACGGGCGTTCGTAGTCCTGCCCCGCCGTGTGGCGGACCAGGTCGAGGCCCGCCGCGGGACGACCGGGCTTGGTCGGGGTCGGCCAGCACGGGCCGGTGCAGAAGTAGTCGACACCCGCCTCGTGCGCCGCGTGCTCGGCCTGGTCGGTGGAGTGGGTCGAGCGACCGATCACGACGTCCTCCCCGAGGATTCGCCTCGCCCAGGCCACGGGGAGGTCGTCCTGGCCGAGGTGCAGCACGTCCGCTCCGGCCGCGAGCGCGATGTCGGCGCGGTCGTTCACCGCGAGCAGCGCGTCGTGCCGGGCGCAGGCTTCGGCGAGGATCTCCAGTGCCTCCAGCTCTTGCTCCGCTTCGAGGTTCTTGTCGCGGAGCTGGATGATGTCGACCCCGCCCGCGAGCGCGGCGTCGGCCAGTTCGGCGAGATCGCCCCGCTCCGTTCGCGCGTCGGTGCACAGGTAGAGGCGCGCCGCCGCGAGCTTGCGGCGGATCTCCTTGCCGTCGAGTAGGGGCATGGCGGTCACAGTAGGCCGGAGCGGTCACGGTGCCGTCAGTGCGGTCGCCGGGTTCGCGGACACTGCGGTAGCGCGTGGTGCGAGCGGGTATGGTGGGAACCGGTCCGCACGGGAGCCTGGGGAGACCGGGCTGAGAGGGGGTCTGACGACCCCGACCGTCGAACCTGATCCGGGTAATGCCGGCGCAGGGAGCGTGAGGTCGTGTTCAGTGGTGCGCGTGGTTCGGTCATCGTCGTCGGCGGTGGCGTCATCGGTCTGTCCGTCGCGTGGCGGGCCGCGTCGGCGGGATTCGCCGTCTCCGTGCTCGATCCCGCCCCGGCATCGGGTGCTTCCGCGGTCGCCGGGGGCATGCTCGCACCGGTGACCGAGGCGTGGCCGGGCGAGGAAGCCTTGCTGGAGCTGGGTTCCGCGTCGCTGCGGCGATGGCCGGAGTTCGCCAGCGAGCTGACCGCTGCGAGCGGCCGGGATGCCGGTCTGCGCGAGGAAGGCACGCTCGTCGTCGCGGTGGACGCGGCCGATCGCGCCGAACTCCTCGCGCTCGCCGAACACCTGTCCTCGCTCGGCAGGCACACGGAGTCGTTGACCGGTAAGCAGATTCGTTCTCTGGAACCTTCCATCGGCTCGTCTGTCCGAAGTGGACTGTCGGTTCCGGGGGACCTCGCGGTGGACAACCGGATGGTGCTCGCGGCGCTGCGCGCGGTCTGCGAGGTCGAGTCGGTTCGTGTCGCCGAGGTCGGACCGGGAACGGTGCGGCTGTCGGACGGGACCGCTAGGCGCGCGGACGTCGTCGTGCTTGCCGCGGGTGCGTGGAGCGGTCAGCTGTACGAGCCGTTGCGGCACGTCGTGCGGCCGGTGAAGGGAGAGATCCTTCGCTTGCGCGCCACCAGATCCACGCTTCCGCCACCGAGCAGAACCGTTCGGTGCGCGGTGCAGGGAAACCACGTCTACCTGGTGCCACGGGATGACGGTGGGTTGGTGGTCGGTGCGACCCAGTACGAGGCCGGGTTCGACACGACGGTCACAGCGGGCGGGGTTCGCGATCTGTTGCGGTGGGCCGAACTGGTGCTGCCGTCCATCTCGGAGTACGAGTTCGTCGAGAGCGCGGCAGGACTTCGCCCGGCCAGCATCGACAACCTGCCGGTGATCCGCGAGTTCGAGCCGGGGTTGGTCGTGGCCACGGGGCATCACCGCAACGGCATGCTGCTGGCCCCGATCACCGCGGATCTCGTGCTGGCCCACCTGGAAGGGAAGACATGAGAATTCGGCTCAACGGCAAGGAAACCGCGCTCGCGACCGGGAGCACGGTCGTCGATGCCCTCGCGTTGCTCGGAGCACCGGACTCCGGGGTCGCGGTCGCGGTGGACGGCGACGTGGTGCCCAGGGGGCAGTGGCAGACCGAGTTGCGCGAGGACGCGGTGGTAGAGGTTCTCACTGCGGTACAGGGAGGTTGAGTGCGATGTCGGATGACCAGCTGGTGATCGCGGGCCGCGAGTTCGGTTCTCGGTTGATCATGGGAACCGGGGGCGCGGGCAACCTTTCCGTGCTGGAGCGGGCTTTGGTCGCGTCGGGCACCGAGCTGACCACCGTCGCGATGCGCAGGATGGACGCCGAAGGCGGCACCGGCGTGCTGGATTTGTTGCGACGTTTGGCGATCCAGCCGCTGCCGAACACCGCGGGCTGCCGCACCGCCGCCGAGGCCGTGCTCACCGCCAGGCTGGCCCGCGAAGCGCTCGGGACGGACTGGGTGAAGCTGGAGGTCGTCGCCGACGACGACACCCTGCTGCCCGATCCGCATGAACTGCTCGACGCGGCGGAAACCCTTGTGGTGGAAGGGTTCTCGGTGCTCCCGTACACCAACGACGATCCGGTGTTGGCGCGCAGGCTCCAGGACGCGGGCTGCGTCGCGGTGATGCCGCTGGGATCGCCGATCGGTACCGGGCTCGGCATCCGCAACCCGCACAACATCGAGCTGATCGTGTCCAGGGCGACCGTCCCGGTCATCCTCGACGCAGGCATCGGCACCGCCTCGGATGCCGCCCTGGCCATGGAATTGGGCTGTGAAGCGGTATTGCTGGCGACCGCGGTCACCAGGGCGCAGCACCCGGAGCTGATGGCGGCGGCGATGCGCGCGGCCGTCGAGGGCGGTCGGCTGGCCCGCCGCGCCGGACGCATCCCCCAACGCTTCTGGGCCCACGCGTCCAGCCCGCCACGCGAGCACTGACCAGGTTCCCCCGTCTTCAAGTACGCCCTACCCCCGCCCCAGCGATCGCTAACCACCCCCAACCTCCCGCGTGTTCTGGGGGTTTGCTGCGGTTAGCGATCGCTGGGGGTGGGGTGCGTTGTACTTGAAGACCGGGTAACTCCGGGTGCGGTCCGCGCCGCGGGCAAGCGGAGCTCGGTCTGCTCGCGGAGTTCGCGCAGTTCCGCGCGCAGCGCCTGCACCTCCGCGAGCAGCATGTCGTTGGAGATCAGCGTCTCCTCCTGCTGCTCCCGCTCCGCGGCGACCTGGTGCTCCATCGCGCTCACGCCCACCGCGATGAACAGGTTCAGCACCGTGAAGGAAGTGATCAGGATGAAGCCGACGAAGAACAGCCAGGCCCACGGCTCCTTGTCCATGATCGGCCGGGCCACGTCCGACCACGCCTCGCCGGTCATCACCTGGAACAGGGTGAACAGCGACCGGCCGAGATCACCGAAGTACTCCGGGGAGACCTCGCCGTAGAGCTTGGTCGCCATCACGCCGCCGACGTAGATCACCAACGCCAGCAGCGCGGCGATCGACGCCATCCCGGGGATCGCGGTCAACAACGCGGAAACCACGCGGCGCATGCTCTTCACCATCGACACCAGGCGCAGCGCCCGCAGGATGCGCAGGGCCCGCAGCACCGCGAACGACCCCGACGTCGGCAGCAGCGCCAGGCCGATGATGACGGCGTCGAAGCAGTTCCACGGATCGGCGAAGAAGTCCCGTCCGCAGGCGTAGAACCGCAGCGCCAGCTCGACGACGAAAATCGTCAGGGCGAGCCGGTCGACGGTCTGCAACAGGACGCCGTACTGGGACATGAGCGTTTCGGAGGTCTCCAGTCCCAGGGTGATCGCATTGATCATGATCACCGCGATGATGCACCGCTGGAAACCGGCCGAGTCGACTAACCGCCGCAGGCTCGCACGCGTCATGAGCAGGGCTCCCAGGGGTGAAAAACGATCATCAGGACCGGATCGAGCCTAATGCGCTATCACCGCTGAGTGCTCAGTCGGTAACGGAGAGTACCCGAGCGTGAACGGATTGCCTTGCGTCGAGCCGGAATCCGCACCGCTGGTAGATCCCCAGTGCGCCGGTCGGGTTGTCCGCGTCCACGGAAAGCGCCGCCCGGGTGAACCCCGCGTCACGGCTGTCGGCCAGTGCGCGCAGCAACAGTGCCGACGCCAGTCGGTTCCCGCGCCACGCCCGGCGCACGCCGATCGCCGTGTACCAGACCTCGCGGATGCCGGTCGCCGCCGCGTCAGCCTCGAACTCCTTGGACAGCAGGTAACCCGCGACCTCCTCGCCGTCCAGCACGAGGTACGACACGGCTGGGCGGAACCAGCTGTCGCCGGTGTGCCAATGCTTCCAGCCCTCGGGGTCGACCTGCGTCGTGCCCCAGTGGTCGAGGAAAGCCTCGTTGTGCGCCAACCGGAGCGCCTCGTCGTAGCGCGCGTCGTACGGGATCAGCCGCAGCCCCTCCGGCAACGCTTGGTCCGCGACATCCGGGTCCGGCTCCGTGGAGCGCTTCAGCTCGAAGAACCACCGCTGCGGCACGAAACCGGCGGAGTCCAACAGCTCCCGCAGCGCGGAGTTGCGCTCGCCGCAGGAAATGCTGACCTCGCCGGGCAGATCGGGCCGGTTCTCGCGATGCAGTTCGCCCGCGCGCTCGGTGATCCACTGGACGAGTTGCGCGCCGATGCCGCGGCCACGCCAGTCCGGGTGCACGACGCTCTGCGACGGCAGGCGGTACTTGCCCTCCGGGGTGACCCGCTTGTCCAGGATCGCGTACGCCACCAGCGTCGAGCCGTCGAGCACGGCGATCGAGTCCCGCTCGGGATCGATGTCCGGGTCCGCCCACTCCTCGCGGAGATCGGCCTCGCTGTAGTGCTCGCCCTGCTGGTCCACCCGCTCGGCGGCGGCGAGCAGCACGGCCCAGCCGGGGATATCGCTGTCCACCATCGGACGCCACAGCAGGTTCATGAACCGGAAGCTACGGTCGCCCCCTCCCCGTCGCGACCGAATTTCCCTTTCGTGCGAGGCGGCTCGACGGTGGCCAGGCCCCAGTCCGCCCGGAAGTCGCTCACCGTCAGCCACGCCAGTCGGACGTTGACGCCGAACAGCTGCCGCACCGAGGCGAGCGTGTTGAAGCCGCCCAGCGTCTCGCTGTTGCGGCCCCGCTCCAGCTGGCTCTCGGTGAGCCCGTCGTCGAAGACCTCCAGCAGCGTCGCCGCGTAGTAGAGGTAGCAGAGCGCTTCGAGCTGGAGGTGCCACAGGTCGCCATCGGGGATAGGAGGAGCGCTCGCGCCTTCGAGCAGCCGCGCCGCGTCCGGCTTCGCGTGCAGCTGGATGTGCCGCATCAGCTCGCTCGCGTGCGGCTCGTCGGCGAGTCCGCGGGCGATGACCGTGCGCAGCGCGGCCGTCTTGCCCGCGAGGTCCTCGGCGACCAGGCCCTGGCACACGGCGGCGAGGGATCGCTTCGGCGACGCCACCACGGCGCGGGCGGTCCTGATCAGCTCACGCGGCAGACCACCGGAAACGCTGTGGCACAAGCAAACGAA
This sequence comes from Allokutzneria sp. A3M-2-11 16, assembly GCF_024213555.1. GTDB lineage: Bacteria > Actinomycetota > Actinomycetes > Mycobacteriales > Pseudonocardiaceae > Allokutzneria. Next base: position 2,480,704 of record NZ_JANAVO010000001.1, read on the forward strand.
CGGCTCCGACATGCCGAGCACGCGGCTGCGCAGCAACGCCCTCGCGTCGTCGAGGCCGAGGTAGTCCACGCGGAAGATCGTGTCGAACGCGCTGTCGAAGGCGTCGCGTACAGGCAGTCCGCGCCGTTCGAACGCGGCGAGCGCGTCCTCGGAGACCGACACCAGGAACAGGCATCCGGGAACGTCGATGGAGAACAACGCCTTGACCTCGTTGACGAACTCCTGGGCGCTTTCCGGGGAGAGGATCTTGTCGAGTTCGTCGAGGACGATCGCGATCCGGATGCGCGCGATCTTGGGGACCGTGCCGAGCACTTCCGCCGCTGTGGTCAGGAAATCGCGGAAGTCGCTGACCACCTCGGGATAGGTCATGGCCTGCCGCGCGAACTCCACGGCACCGGACCGGCTGCCCTCGGCGCCGAAGAGCAGCCCGACCTTGCCGGACCAGCCGGAGGTGTGCTTCTGGAGGTAGCGGATCGCGTCGAGCTTGTCCTCCGCGCACGCGCACAGATCGCGCAGGCTCTTCACGTCCGCGGTGTTCATCGCGATCCGGGTGGCGGGCGGACGTCGTTTCACCGCAAGGAAAATCACCGACGCCAAGGCCAAGACCGCCATCAACGGCCACCAGAACCCCTCGCGGAACACGGCGAGCTCGGGCGCGCGCAGCGTCGTGGTGCCCAGGTAGCCGACGGCCAGCCAGCCCGCGAGCACGATGGGCACGACCGCGATGTCGCGCATCCACCTGCCGAGCCTGCGCCACCAGCTCGTCGTCGAGCTGATGTGCTTGCGGCCGAAGCGAAGCACCTCGCGGCAGAGCCCCGCGTAGAGGTGCAGCGTGAAGTCGCGGGCGTCGTAGCGCACGGGCACGCTCTCCACCAGGGCGACGTGCTCTTCGCCGGGGCCGAGGAAGATCCCGTCGCGGTAGGCCTCCAGCAGCGTCGACTTGCCCGCGCCACGGGAACCGGCGATGCCGACCGCACCACCGCCGATGCTGCTCGCCACCCGCCGGAACTCGGCGAAGGTCCCGGTGGCGACGACGAACTCGGTCGAGCGCAGGTGCTGGAGGCCCTTGGTGTCGTGCACTTCGAGCTTCGTGGAGAAGGGCGGGCTCACGATGTCGTTGACCTGGCGCAGGATCAGCGGCCGGATCGCTTTGTCCACCATCGCGCGTTCCCAGCGCTTGTAAGCCGTCTGCTCGTCGTCCTGCAACACGGCCAGCCTGCGCCGCCACGACGGGCTGCCGAGGCGACGGGGATCGGTGGACAACCACTTCGGCAGCCAGGCGGTCCCGCGCCGGGCGACCAGCGGCCGGAACACCACCATGACCAGCAAGCCCACCGCGAGCCCGGATGCGACCGGAATCCACGGCAGGGTCACCGCTTCCCAACGGTTGAGCCCGAACCAGGTACCGACGCCGAGGACCGCCGCCGTCGCCAGGCTGACGAAGATGCCGCGCGCTTGCTGGTGCTCTCTGAGCCCCTGGCGCAACCCCTCCAGGCTGAAGAACACGATCACCAAGGCGAACAGGCTCGCCGGAAGCCAGATCATCCACGCCGCGCTGTCGCCCAGCGTGGCCCTCGTCGGCCCGACCAGCAGGACGAGCATGAGGGCGTGGCCCACCGCCACGCCGAACCCGACCGCGACGAACAAGCCGTCAGCCGGTTTGCCGCCGTGCCGTTCGAAGCTGAAATCGCACTTCAGGATCACTGCGATCGCGCATCCGATCGCGACAACGACGGCGAAGAAGCCACCGATGACCGGATGCACGAGCGGCCACAGTTGCCACACGGCGAACGGGTAGGCCACGGCCAGCCACACGGCGAAGCCCATCGAGCGCTGAGCGCGCTGGTACTGGCGCCGCTCCTTCGCGGCGACCCGGGACGCGAGCGCACGAGGGCGCTGGTGGTCGGTGAGGTTGCGCTCGGCCTCGCGGAGCTCGGCGATCTCCGGGTTGGTGGCCCGCAGCAGCTCGTCGGTCCGCCGCGCCGTCTTGTGCTCGATGTCCTCGGGCGGCACCCGGCCTTTGACGAGCGCCTTCCGGATGTCCGGCTCGTCGAGGGTCCTGCGTACCAGCGGGCGGATCGCCTCGGTCAGCCTGGGCACGAGGCTGCCCGCGGACTCCACTTGCGATCCGGCGACGGATGACTCGGCGACGGACGACTCGGACAACGGGCACCTCCGACGGGGAACGATCTTGCGTTCTACCCCGTCGTCGGCCCCGCCGTGCTGCTCCGTTCAGGTTGTGGCTGTTGCGTTATACCGGCGTTGTGGAAATCCGCCAGAACGCCGAGACCGGCCCGACGCCCGCGCCCAGCGGGTAGGAGTGCGCGACCGCCCGCTGCACGAACCGCTTGCCGAACCGCACCGCCTCCAGCATCGGCGCGCCCCTGGCCAGCGCGGCGGTGATCGCCGAGGCCATGGTGTCGCCGCCACCGTGGGTGTGCGGGGTGTCGTAGCGCGCGCCCGGCAGCTCGTAGAACTCCGTGCCGTCGTAGAGCAGGTCGACGCACTCCGGGTCCTCGGTGAGGTGACCGCTCTTGATGAGTGTCCACTGTGGACCCAAGGCGTGCACGGCCCGCGCCGCGTCGGCGAGCTGCGCGCGCGTGCTCACCTCGACCCCGGTCAGCAGCCGCACCTCGTCCAGGTTCGGCGTCACCAGCGTGGCCATCGGGAAGAGCAAGTCCCGCAACGCGTTCAGCGCGTCGACGTGCAGCAACGGGTCACCGTGCATCGACGCCGCGACCGGGTCGACGACGAAGGGCGCCGCGCCTTCCCGGCCGATGCCCACCTTGTGGCACGTCTTCGCGACCGCGTCGATGATGGCCGCCGACGCCAGCATGCCCGTTTTCGCCGCGTCCACGCCGATATCTGTGACCACGGCCTCGATCTGCGCGGCGACCGTCTCGGCCGGGATCTCGACGAAGTCCTTGACCCCCAAGGAGTTCTGCACGGTGACCGCGGTGACGGCGGTCATCCCGTGCACCCCGCAGGTCAGGAAGGCGCGGATGTCGGCGTGCATGCCCGCACCGCCCGCCGAGTCCGAGCCCGCGATCGTCAGCGCGCGCGGCGGGGTCTCCCAGGCGTCGTCCGAGCTCAGCGCGCGGCCCGGGAGCGCGTTCACGGGTTCACCACCGGCAGGTACACCTTCCCGCCCTGCTCGTCGAACTCGCCGGACTTCTCCCGCATCCCGGCCTCGATGGCCTCCACAGTGGACAGTCCGCGCTCCTCGGCGTACTTCCGGACGTCCTGGGTGATCTTCATCGAGCAGAACTTCGGCCCGCACATCGAGCAGAAGTGCGCCGTCTTGGCGGGGGCCGCGGGCAGCGTCTCGTCGTGGAAGGAGCGCGCGGTGTCCGGGTCGAGCGAGAGGTTGAACTGGTCCTCCCAGCGGAACTCGAAGCGCGCCCTGGACAACGCGTCGTCGCGCTGCTGCGCCCTCGGGTGCCCCTTGGCCAGGTCGGCGGAGTGCGCGGCGATCTTGTAGGCGATCACACCCGCCTTGACGTCGTCCCGGTTGGGCAGGCCGAGGTGCTCCTTCGGCGTGACGTAGCAGAGCATCGCCGTGCCGTGCCAGGCGATCTGCGCCGCGCCGATGGCCGAGGTGATGTGGTCGTAGGCGGGCGCGATGTCGGTGGCGAGTGGGCCGAGGGTGTAGAACGGCGCCTCGCCGCACAGCTCCTCTTCGAGCCGGACGTTCTCGGCGATCTTGTGCATCGGCACGTGGCCCGGCCCCTCGATCATCACCTGCACGTCGTGCGCGCGGGCGATGTGGGTCAGCTCGCCGAGCGTGCGCAGCTCCGCGAACTGGGCCTCGTCGTTGGCGTCGGCGATCGAGCCCGGACGCAGCCCGTCACCGAGGGAGAACGTCACGTCGTAGGTGCGCAGGATCTGGCACAGCTCCTCGAAGTGCGTGTAGAGGAAGCTCTCCCTGTGGTGCGCCAGGCACCACGCGGCCATGATCGAGCCGCCGCGCGAGACGATCCCGGTGACCCGGCGCGCGGTCAGCGGCACGTACCGCAGCAGCACCCCGGCGTGCACGGTCATGTAGTCAACGCCCTGCTCGCACTGCTCGACCACGGTGTCCCGGTAGACCTCCCAGGACAGCTTCGCCGGATCGCCGTCGACCTTCTCCAGCGCCTGGTAGATCGGCACGGTGCCGACGGGAACAGGGGAGTTGCGCAGGATCCACTCGCGCGTCTCGTGGATCCGCTTGCCGGTGGACAGGTCCATGATGGTGTCCGCGCCCCACCTGGTCGCCCACACCATCTTCTCGACCTCCTCGGCGACCGACGAGGTCACCGCGGAGTTGCCCAGATTTCCGTTGATCTTCACGAGGAACTTCTTGCCGATGATCATCGGCTCGGTCTCCGGGTGGCACCGGTTGGCCGGGATCACCGCCCGGCCGATGGCCACCTCGTGCCGCACCAGCTCCACGTCAACGCCCTCGCGCGCCGCGATGAACTCCATCTCGCGGGTGACGATCCCGGCTTTCGCGTACGCCAGCTGGGAAACCGCCCCGTTCACCGGTTCGATCGCCCAGTCCGTGCGCAGCTTCGGGAGTCCACTGTGGACATCGATGGTGGCCTCGGCGTCGGTGTACGGGCCGGAGGTGTCGTAGAGGTCCAGGTGCTCGCCGTTGCTCAGCTCCACCCGGCGCTGCGGAATCCGCAGTCCCCCAGGGGTTTCGGTGTAGACCTTGCGCGAGCCGGTGATCGGCCCCGTCGTCACTGAGACAGGGCTGTCGGCGAAAGCCGTCATGGCGAATCCTCCCTACGCCGGCATTACCCGGTACAGGTTCAGGCGGTCGGCGGCGCCGGGATCGTTGCCCAGCCGCCCTCTCAGCCCGCTTCGCTGCGAGCTCCCGCGTTCGATGTGAAGTTGTTTCCGGGCCCGAGGCTAACCACAGGCCCGGCGCGCTGCCAAGTCGAAGGGCCCGACCGGCTCAATGGCCGAACGGGTCCGCCACCTCGCCCGGCGTCCAGGACAGCCCGGGAACGCCCCAGCCGTTGCGCTTGAGCATCCGCTTGGACTCCTTGGCGTGCCTGCCGACGAGCCGGTGCAGGTAGAGGAAGCCGTCGAGGTGGTCGGTCTCGTGCTGCAGGCAGCGGGCGAGGTAGCCCTCCGCCTCGACCTCGATCGGCTTGCCGTCGCCGTCGAACCCGGTGACCTTGGCCCAGGTGGCGCGGCCGGTGGGGAAGGACTCGCCGGGCGCGGAAAGGCAGCCCTCCCAGTCGTCCTCGGGGTCCGGCATGGTCTCCGGCAGCTCCGAGGTCTCCAGCACCGGGTTCACCACGACACCGCGGTGCCGGACGCCCTCGTCGTCAGGGCAGTCGTAGACGAACAACCGCAGGTCCACGCCGATCTGGTTGGCGGCGAGGCCGACGCCGTTGGCCGCGTCCATCGTCTCGTACATGTCCTCGATGAGGGTGCGGAGCTCGTCGTCGAAGCTCTCGACGGGGCGTGTCGGGTTGTGCAGCACCGGGTCGCCCGCGATCCGGATCGCGTGAATGGCCATGCTCGAAACCCTAATGGCGGCTGTCCTCCGGACGCGCCGGGTTGTGCCCGAGCCCCTGTCGGTGCCTCGTGATGTAATAGAACTAGTCGGAAATCACACTCCTGTGATTCGAGGAGCAGCAATGGACGCCGCCGAGGTGAGGGCCAACGGCAACGACCAGGCCCCGACCGCGCCCGGCACCGGCGGCCTCACCGGCACGGAGCAGGAGATCCTGGCCTTCGAACGGCAGTGGTGGAAGTACGCCGGTGCGAAGGAACAGGCCATCCGGGAGCTTTTCGACATGTCGGCGACCCGGTACTACCAACTGCTCAACGCCCTGATCGAGAAGCAGGAGGCCCTGGCGGCCGACCCGATGCTGGTCCGCAGGCTGCGCCGACTGCGCACCGGTCGCCAGCGGGTCCGCTCCGCCCGCCGCCTCGGCCTCGATCCGCGCTGAGCCGCGCGATGACCGCGATGATGTGGAGGCAGCTGAGATGAGTTCGGTCGAGCCGCCAAGCGCACCCCGCCCCCTGTGGGTGGCCGGGGTCGTGGCGCTCGGAGTCGCCGCCGTCGCGCTGGCGTTCGGCGTCTTCTCCCTGTTCAACGGGAGCACGCCGACGGATCAGCTCGGGCAGCAGCCGACCACGACAACCGAACCGGCCCCGGTCAGCCCGCCGCCCCCCGCGGTGAGCTCGTCGGAGGTGCCGCCGGTGACCACGACGCCGCCCCCGCCCCCGCCGACCACCACCACGGCCCCGCCGAGCACCACGAACGACAACGGTGGGAACCCGCCCTCGAAGCCGAAGACGGGTATCCGGGTCTACAACAACAGCACCATCCCCAAGCTCGCCGACCGCGCCGCGCAGGACATCCGCGAGGCGGGCTGGACCGTCGAGCAGGTGGACAACTACCCGCACGGCGTGATCTACACGACGACCGTCTACTACACGCCGGGCACCGACGAGGAAACCACCGCCCGCACGCTGGCCAGTGAGTTCGGCATGCGCGTGGAGGAGCGCTTCGAAGGCATCAAGGACGCGAAGCCCGGCGTGATAGTGATCGTGACGAAGGACTACCGGAACGCCGCGAACGCCAAGTAGTCCCGCAGTCTTCAAGTACCACGCACCCCCGCTCCAGCGATCGCTAACCGCCTCATACCCGTAGGGAATGAGGCGGTTAGCCGCGTCCTGGGGGCGGGTTGGTTGTGCTTGAAGACGGGGGAACCCCGGCTGGGTCAGGGGCGTTGGGACGAGGCGTACGCCTCCAGGGACGCCAGCTGGGCGGGGTCCAGGGAGGGGCGGACGGTCTCGCGGGCGTGGTTGAGGTGCTTGAGGCCCACCTCCGCGGCCGACAGCGACTCGCGCATCGCGGTCAACGCGGCTTCCCTGATCAGCGCGGCGCAGTCGGCCGCCGAGTAGCCCTCCAGCTCTTCGGCCACGGCCGCGAGGTCCACGTCGTCGGACAGCGGAGTGTGCTTGGCGGCCGACTTCAGGATCTCCGTGCGCGCGTCGGCGTCCGGCGGCGGCACGTAGACCAGCCGCTCCAGCCTGCCGGGCCGCAGCAGCGCCGGGTCGATCAGCTCGGGCCGGTTGGTCGCGCCCACCACCACGACCTCGTTCAGCGGCTCCACACCGTCCAGTTCGGTCAGCAGCGCTGCCACCACGCGGTCACCGACACCGGAGTCCGACGACTGGCCGCGGCGCGGCGCGAGCGCGTCAACCTCGTCCAGGAACAGCATCGCCGGAGCCGCTTCGGCCGCGCGGCGGAACAGCTCCCGCACCGCGCGCTCGGACTCGCCGACCCACTTGTCCAGCAGCTCGGCGCCCTTCACCGACAGCACGTTCAGCCGCCCGGTCCCCGCGAGCGCGCGCACCAGGAACGTCTTCCCGCAGCCGGGCGGTCCGTAGAGCAGCACCCCACGCGGCGGCTTGACCCCAAGGCGCGCAAAGGAATCCGGGTACTGCAAGGGCCACAGCACGGCCTCGGTCAGCGACTGCTTCACCTCGGCCATGTCGCCGACGTCGTCCAGCGAGAGACCACCGGTGGCCAGATTGTCCGAAGTGGACATCGAGATCGGCCGCACCGTCTCCAGCGCTCCGATCAGGTCCTCCTGTCCGATACGCGGCTCGTCGGAATCCCGCTGCCGCAAGGCCGCCCGCACCGCGGCCTCCCGCCGCAGCGCGACCAGGTCGGCGGCGACGAAGCCGGGAGTGCGGTCCGCGACCGCGGTGAGGTCGATGCCGTCCTCCAGCGGGGCGTCGCGCAGCAGCACCCGCAGCAGCTCCGCGCGCACGGACCCGTCCGGCAGCGGCAGGCTCAGCTCGCGGTCGATCAGTTCGGGGCTGCGGAGCTTGGGGTGCACCGACTCCGCCGCCGAGGTGGTCGCGACGACGGCCAGCTTCGGGGTGTCGATCGCGGCGAGCAGCGCGTCAAGGACCACAGTGGACAGTGGAGGCGGATTGTTGGCCGGTAGCAACGCTTCCACGTCGGAGACCAGCAGCACGCAGGCGGTCCCGCGTCGGGCGGTGGAGACCGCGGAGTTGATCGCGTCGTGCGCGCGCTGCGAGGCCGTCGCCGGTTCGAGCGCGGCGGCGCTGGGCGCGACCAGCTCGACGACCTCCGCCTCCACCGCGGCGGCGACGGAGCGCACCAGGGTGGCCTTGCCGACCCCGGACGGCCCGGAGACCAGGACGCCGAGCCGGGACTTCGCGCCGAGCTGGGCCAGCAACTCCGGCCGCCGGAACGCCAGGTCGAACCACTCGCTCAGCCGCCGCACCGCGTCCTTGGCACCGGCCAGGTCCGGCAGCGCCAACGCGGGCTCGGCCTGTGGCGCTGGAGCCGGAGGTGCCGCGGGCGGGAGCGCGGCGGTCCGCTCACCACCGCGCCAGCCGACCACCGTCGCGGGCTGCACGGCCACCACACCAGGTGGTTCGACGCCGGTGACGGTGAGCAGTTCGTTGGTCCACGTCATGCCGATCGCCAGGGACAGCTTGCGGCGCGCGGTACTCACGTCCGAGCCCGGTGGTGGCGCGAGGTCTTGGGGCAGCAGCGAAACCGCGTCGCCGACCGTGAGCACCTTGCCCATCAACGCCAGCCGCAACGTCTCCGGGGTGAGCGAGGCCGAGGCGAGCCGTGACCCGGCCACCGTCACCGACCGCGCCGTCGAGACCTCCACCGGGGCCACCACGACCTCGGAGTCCTCGGTCAGGCCGAGGTTGGACATCGTGATGTCGTCGACGTAGATGAAGCCGGGGGAGTGCGACCCGTCCGACGCCGCGGCCAGCGCCGCGGTCTCCCGCGTGCCCGTCAGCCGCACCGCGTCCCACGCCCGCAACCCCAGCGCGTCGAGCACTTCGGGGTGCAACCGGACGACGCCGCGACGCGTGTCCAAAGCGGACGGGGACAACCGGATGGTCAGCGTGATCACGCCCAGAACCCTAGCCGTGACCGAGGTGCCGAACGACCCGTTCGACGTGATTCCCGAAATTCGTTCCGAAAAAGACGTGGGAGCGCGGTGGGCGAACCCACCGCGCTCCCGATGTCACTAGCAGCTCTTGTGCTTCGACTGGACACCCTGGATGTCCGGCCAGTTCCCCATGTAGTTGTCGCCCGCGGGAAGGCACTTCTCGTGGTCCTGGATTCCGCCGACGTTCAGCCGGTCCACCCAGACCAGTTCCTTCTTGCCCGTGCAGTTGTTCCAGTACGCGTTGCCCAGCCAGTCCGTGCGCCAGCCGCAGTCCGCCTTCGGGCTGGCGGTGGAGTCGGTGTTCGCGGCGGAAGCGGGGGCGGCGCCCACTCCGGCGGTGATCGCCAGTGCGGCGCCCAGAATTGCCACTGTCTTGCGCAAAGTATTCCCCAGAGATGATCGAACAATTCACTGAACCACCAGGCCGGTGGCGTCCACAAATTAACCAGGGGAATGGGGTCGCGATAGTGGCCAGAACCGGGGACGGATATGTCCGCTTGTTGTCGGAATGATGTGGCAACCCTGAACGGCCCGTTGGTGTCTCTTAACGCACTGAACGACCCGTTCGGCGCGCCCGACGCACCGAACGGGTCGTTCGGGGAGAACGTCAGTCGCGGCGGTTGCGGCGCAGGCCGAGGCGGCGCCAGCTGGTGCGGGCGACCGGGCCGGGACCGTTGGTGCCGTTGCGGCGGGGGATGCGGCGCAGGCGGATCGCCGCCCCCGCCACCCGGCGCCGCAGCGGCGGGCGGATGCCGAGACGACGGGTGCTCCGGCGCCGGATCGCCCTGCGCTCGGCGGGCTCCACGTCCCACGCCTCCGGGTGCTTGGACAGCCAGGAGTAGCGGTACACCGCGTACGGGATGTGCGCGAGGTAGAGCAGCACCACGACGGCCAGCATCAGGAACGGGTAGGTCAGCAGCGCCGCCCCCGCGATACCGATGATCACCAGCACCGGTGCGACCGCCTTGGCCGGGAGGTGCAGCTTCTTCACCGACAGCGTGGGAATCCGGCTGATCAGCAGCATCGCCACCAGCAGGGTCCACACCAGCAGCGTGGTCTTCGACGACCACCAGCCCTCACCGGCGCCCAGCGTCACCACCATGGGCAGCAGCGCCAGGATCGCCCCGGCGGGCGCGGGCACGCCGACGAAGAACTCCTTGGTGAACGACGGCTGTTCGGTGTCGTCGAGCAGCGTGTTGAAGCGGGCCAGCCGCAACACCATGCACACCGCGAACACCAGCGCGACCAGCCAGCCGGTGCGCTCGCCGTCCCAACCCCAGATGAACAGCACGATGGCGGGCACGACACCGAAGGAGATGCCGTCGCACAGGGAGTCCAGCTCGGCGCCGATCTTGCTGGTGGCGTCGAGCAGGCGGGCCAGCCGCCCGTCCAGTCCGTCGAGCACCGCGGCGACGCCGATCGCCAGGATCGCCGCGTCGTACTCCTTGTTCATGGCGAACTGGATCGCCGAGAGGCCGGAGCACAGCGCGAGGATGGTGATCGCGTTCGGCAGCAGCCGCACCCCGGGGGCGGTGCGGGCGTCCACCTAGAACTCCGCCCCGGGCAGCAGGCCGAGCACGGTCTCGCCGCCGATGGTCTTCTGACCCGGCTCCACCAGCACCCTGCTGCCCTTCGGCAGGTAGACGTCCACGCGCGAGCCGAAGCGGATCAGGCCGTAGGTGTGCCCGGCGTCGACCCGCTGGCCCTCGTCGACGAAGCAGACGATCCGGCGGGCGATCAGCCCGGCGATCTGCACCACCGCGATGTCGTGGCCCTCGGCGGTGCGCAGCAGCAGGCTGTTGCGCTCGTTGTCCTCGCTGGCCTTGTCCAGGTCGGCGGAGAGGAACTTGCCTGGCCGGTAGGAGATCCGGCTGACCTCACCGGTGGCGGGCATCCGCTGCACGTGCACGTCGAAGATCGACAGGAACACGCTGACCCTGGGCACCGGCTCCTCGCCGAGGCCCAGCTCGGCGGGCGGCACGGCCGGACCCACCGTGGACACGGTGCCGTCGGCGGCCGAGACCACCAGGCCGGGCCGGGTCGGGGTGACCCGCTTGGGCTCCCGGAAGAACCAGGCGCACCAGGCGGTCACCACCATGCCGAGCACCCCGGCCCGGCGGGAGAACCGCCTGATCAGGAAGGTGGCGACGGCCGCGCCGAGCACGAAGGGCCGTCCGGCGGGGTGCATGGGGGGAACCGTGCTGCGGGCGAGGTCGACAAGGTGTGCGAGCGGGCCCGAACGTTCTTCCGCGGTCATCGTGTGGTGATCCGGATCCTCGGCCGTGAAGAGAGCAAAATGGACTCTTCACCGTACGCCAGGGACCCCGCGGGGCTACCTGCGGGACCGCACCAGGCGGACGAGCACGAGCAGCAGCACCGCGCCGAGCGCGGCAACGCCGAAGCTGCCGAAGCTGAACTCGAAGTCCCACCGCTCCCCGGTCAGCAGCTTGTAGACCAGGCCGCCCAGCGCCGCGCCGACGATCCCGACGATGATGCTGAACAGGCAGCCGAGCGGGCGCCGGTCACGCCCGCCGACGACCATGTTGGCGGCCCAGCCCGCGAGCGCGCCGAAGATGACCCACGAGAAGAAGCTCACGTGATCAGCCTACGGGCGCGGCGCCCTGCTCCGCCGGAACCGCTCCGCCGCGTGCCTGGAGAACCTGGAGGACGAAGCCGACCAGGCCCTCGTAGGCCTCGTCGGTGGTGCCCCGCAGTTCGAGCTTGCTGCCGTCCGAGAGGTTCAGCACCACCCGGCCACCGCCGCTGAGGAAGCTCTTGTTGCTGCCGCCCGCGATCTGCTCGGCACCGATCCACCTGGCGTTGGGCAGCTTCCGGTTCTCCGTCGCGGACGCCTCGACGAGCGGCGTCAGCCGCTTGCGGCGGATGCCCGCGCCCATCCCGATCCGGTCGCCGGACTGCTCCTTGAACACGGTGCCGAACGGCAGCCGGAACAGCAGCAGGCCCGTGTCGTAGACCAGCAGGTCGTGCCAGGTGTTGCGGCCTACGGTCACCTGCGTCCCGAAGACGGCGGTCAGCTGCGGCTCGCCGGTGATCTGCGGGTCCTCCTGGCTGGGCCAACGCACGTAGCCCAGCGGCACGCGGAGCTGGACCAGCGCGTCCCACAGCTCGCGGACCTTGGCCGGGTCGTGCGCGGCCGGGGCGACCAGCTGTTCGGCGTCGAGCTCGGAACCGTCGTCGAGCAGGCGCACGACCCAGCCGCCGCCCCAGTTCAGCTCGTGCCGGATCCGGCCCTCGGCGGCCAGCGCGGCCACCACGACGTCGGCCAGCAGCTCGGTGGCGACGGACCGGGACGCCCTCGGCAGCTCCTCGAACGGGATGGTCGGCTTCAGCACCGGCTTGACCAGCTGCTCGACCTGCCCGCGGCCCAGGGCCTGGAGGATGTCGCCGAGCATGCCGCGCGGCGCGACCTGGCTGTCCGCGGCGGCCTTGGCCAGCATGCTCGCGCCCCGCTCCGCCGACCGCACCCCAGCCAGCCGGACGATCTCCGCCCATTGCGCGCGCGGGCCGAGGCCCTCCTTGAGCAGTGAGCCCTCCACGGCGGGAACGCTGCGCTGCGGGTCGTGCAGCAGCGACCACGCGGGCCTGATGTCCCCGGGCGCCGGGCGGTCGGCCTGGCTCGCGATCACCGCGATGCGCTGGCGGATCGGCGGGTGGCTGTCGAACAGCGAGCTGGACTCGGTGTCCAGCAGCTGCTCCTCCGCCTGCTCGACCCACTCCTTCTGGTTGGGGTGCAACAGGAACGCGCGGTAGCCCAGCAGCAGGTCCGGCGTCCGCTCGGCCATTCCGGCGAGCGGGAGGTAGCGGCTGGAGTAGGCGTCCCAGGTGTGGCTCAGCGTCGGCAGCTTGCGCAGCGCCGCGATCGCGACGGCCTGGCCGGAGGTGCGCACCATGGCCTGGTCGGCCTCCAGCTCCTGCTGCCGGTTGGCCGAGCTGGCGACGAGCATGTAGAGCTTCGCGTAGTTGTTGAGCAGGAACCGGGCCGGTCCGCCGTCCAGCCGCGCCACGGTCCGCTGCAGCGTCTCGGTGCCGCGGTAGGTGATCGCCAGCAGCCGGGTGTGGCCGCCGCTGTAGTGACCGAGCTCATGCGCGAGCACCGCGCGCAGCTCGTCCACGCTCATCCCGGCCAGCAGCGGGAGGCCAATCATCATGTACCGCTTGCCCGCCCTCAGGCCGAGCATCCGCGAGTCCTCGCAGACCGCCGCGTTGACGTCGGGGATCAGGATGATCTCGTCCGGAGCACGGGTCTGGACCTGCGCGGACAGCTCGTCGACGCACGCCCACAGAGCGGGCTGTTCCTGCCTGCTCAGCCGCGGCCCGGCTGGCGGGTCCATCCGCGTCCGCAGCGCGCTGACCAGCGCGATTCCAAAGGTGATCAGCACGCCGATGCTGATCACGAACAGGTAGGCGGCCGCCCGCCCGCTCGCCGTGGTGGCCAGCAGGATGCCGCCGACGCCGATCGCGATCACCAGGAACGGGAACGCGATCAACAGCACGACGGCGACGAAGGCCCGGAAAGATCCTCGCACGGTGTTTCCTCCGCAATGGTGGTTCCGCCCACACCCAGGTTGTGAGCAGCGCGAGAGTCTGCGATGCCGCGGCGAGAAGCGCAAGTCGCCACCTCTCTGGCCAAATCACCAGTTCAGGTGGCCTGAAGATCAGCGCGTCAGCAGCACCGTGACCTCGCTGCCTTCGACGAGCTCGGTGTCACTTTCGGCTATCTCCATCAGACAATTCGAAGTGGACAGAGCGGAGAGCAGGTGGGAGCCGGGGCCGCCGACCACCGACACCGTGCCCGCGTCGGCGTCGTGGAAACCGCGCCGGTACTGCCGCTTCCCCGGCGCGGAGCGCAGCGCCTCGGTCAGCCGGGCGCGCCGCGTCGGCCGGTCCGGGGCCGAGTCCCCGGCCGCGGCCCGCAGCGCCGGTCGAACGAACACCTCGAAGGACACCAGCGAGCTGACCGGGTTGCCGGGCAACGTGATCACCGGAACACCCCGGTACACCCCGGCGCCCTGCGGCATCCCCGGCTGCATCGCGACCTTGACGAACTCCACGCCCTGGCCGGAGAAAGCGTCCTTGACCACCTCGTAGGCGCCCGCGCTCACCCCGCCGGAGGTCAGCACCAAGTCCACAGTGGACAGATGGGGGGCGAGCGCGGCGTGGAACTGCTCGGCGTCGTCCGGGACGAACCGGAGCAGCTCGGCCGAGCATCCGGCCTGTTCGACCGCGGCCGCCAGCATCACCCCGTTGGACTCGTAGATCTGCCCGTGCAGCAACGGTTTCCCGGGTTCGACCAGCTCGGAGCCGGTGGACAGGACCAGCACCCGAGGCGGCCGGTGCACCGGCAGCTCACCCGCGCCGATCGCGGCAGCCAGTCCGAGTTCCGCGGCACCGAGCCGCGTTCCCGCACCGAGCACCCTGGCGCCCGCGCGCACGTCCTCGCCCGCGCGCCGGATGTGCGCGCCGGCGTCCTTCGGCTGGTGCACAGCGACCCGTTCGACACCGCCGTCGGTCAGCTCCACCTGCACGATCGCGTCCGCCCCTGGTGGCAGGGGAGCGCCGGTCATGATTCGGTGCGCCGTGCCGGAGAGCAGCGCGGGAGAGTCGGTGCGCCCTGCGGGAACGTCCTCGGCCACCGGCAGTACGACCGGGGCCTCCGGGCTCGCGGTCGCGATGTCGGCGGCGACGACCGCGTAACCGTCCATCGCCGAGTTGTCGAACGGCGGCAAGCTGATCCGCGCGTGCACGTCCTCGGCGAGCACGAGGCCCAGGCAGCCTGCGAGCGGCCGGTGTTCGACCGGGGTCCGGGGGATCAGCGCGGCGACGGCGGCGCGGTGCTCGGCGACCGGGCGCAAGGGTGGCATCTTCGGCACCCTGCCATCCTGCCGTGTCAAACTGCTGGACGCGCTGACGCGGGGGTCGTCGTACGGAGGTCTTCATGCAGGTCCGGACCAGGCATACGCCGAACTTCGGAGTGGCCAGGCTGATCCTCGCGCCCGGTGAGCCCGTGCGCTCCGAACCGGACGCGATGGTGGCGACGAGCTACGGCGTCGTCGTGGAACAGCGGGCCTCCGGCGCGCTGAAGGCGTTGACCAAGGCGGGCTGGGGCGCGGACCCGGTGCCCTCGGCCACCTACACCGCCCCGCCGCAGGGCGGCTGGGTCGACGTCGCGCCGCACCTGCCCGGCGACCTGCACGTGGTGGAGCTGACCGGCGCCGTGAACGGGGGCTGGTGCCTGGCCCGCTCGCGTTGGCTCGCCTCCGCGGCGACGGTGACGCTGGACAACGTCTGGCCGGGCTTCCGCGCGCTGTTCGGGGCGGACAGCGGTTTCCTCGTGCACGCGACCGGACAGGGCTCCCTGGTGCTGTCCTGCTTCGGCGCACTCGACGTGATCTCGTTGCAGGCCGGTGAGTTGGTGACCGTCGACTCTGGACACCTCGTCGGTTACTCCGAGGGGGTGCAGGCCCGGTTGCGCGCTTTGGCGCAAGGCGGTCCGCAGTCGATCAAGACGGGTGAGGGACTGGTGTTCGACTTCGCCGGTCCGGGAGAAGTGCTGGCACAGACCAGAAATCCCAGGACACTCGCGTCGTCGCTGCACTCGGCGGGTGGCGGAAGTCGCTTGTAGCAAAGGAATCCGCTCATCGCCAGTGCTGAATTAGTAGGGGACTTCCGCCTCGTGCTCGGGTAGCGTTGATCGCGCTTCATCGGATGCGCCAAGGAGGATCCGTGGCTCTCGGCACGGTCAAGTGGTTCAACTCGGAAAAGGGCTACGGCTTCATCGCCACCGACGGCGGGCCCGACGTCTTCGTGCACTACTCCGCCATCGAGATGGACGGGTTCCGCACCCTCGCCGAGGGGGAGCGGGTGGAGTTCGAGGTGCAGGACGGTCGCGACGGCCGCAAGCAGGCGGCCTCGGTCCGCAAGGCGTAGGCACTTTTCGGGGGTTACCCCCGCCCCCCGGCACGACAAGCCCTAAGCTGCTCGTTTGTGTCGGAGGACCTCACCGGACGCCGTCTTGGTCATTACCGCATCGACGGCGTGATCGGCCAAGGCGGTATGAGTGTCATGTACCGCGCCACCGACGTCCGGCTGGGCAGGAAGGTCGCGCTCAAGGTGATCGCCGATCACCTGACGGTCGACGCCGAGTTCCGCGAACGGTTCGTCGACGAGGCGCGCAACACCTCGGCGATCGACCACTCGCACGTGGTGCCGCTCTACGACTTCGGTGAGGTCGACGGGCTGCTCTACATCGCGATGCGGTTCGTCGACGGGTCGGACCTGGCCAGCCTGATCAAGGACGGCCCGATCTCCCCGGAACGCACCCTGCGGCTGATCGGCCAGGTGGCCGACGCGCTGGACATGTTGCACGGCAGGGGCCTCGTCCACCTGGACATCAAGCCCGCCAACATGCTCGTGACCAACCAGGAGTCGGCGAGCGAGCACGTGTACCTCGCCGACTTCGGGCTCACCCGGCGCGGCGCCACCGGCCACCGCACCCGGGGCGGCGACTTCCTCGGCTCCCCGACCTACGCCGCGCCCGAACACCTGCGCGGCGAGCCGGTCGACCCGCGCACGGACGCGTACTCGCTGGCGTGCGTGCTCTTCGCCTGCCTCACCGGGCGCCCGCCGTTCCAGGGCAAGGTGCCCGAGGTCATCCAGGGCCACCTCGGCAAGGAGGCGCCCGCGATCAGCTCGCTGGTGCAGCTGCCGCCCACCATCGACGAGGTGATCCGCAGGGGCATGGCCAAGGAACCGGCCAAGCGCTACGCGAACTGCCGCGAACTGGTCGCCGCGGCCACCAAGGCGCTGGCGAGCGTGCCGCAGCCGAGCGCCCCGCCCGCGTACCGCCCGCCGCCGCAGAAGGCCCCCGCGCCCGCCCCGCAGCAGCAACAGCAGCCCCAGCCCGCGCCGCAGGGGTTGGTCAGCAGGCCGCCGATGCCGCCGCACCAGACCTACCCGCAGCAGTCGCACCAGCAGCCTCCTCGCCCGGCGCCGCAGCCGGGCTACCAGCAGCCGCCGCCGAACAGCGGGGAACCGATGCGGCTGCGCCCGCCGATGCCCGCCGGGACGACCGCCTTCGCCAAGGGCAGCAACTCCGGCCTCGCCCGCTGGGTGATCCCGGTGCTCGCCGTCGTGGCCGTCGCGGTCGTCGTGCTCGTGGTGGTGCTGGTGGTCAACGGTGCTGGGAAAACCCCGGAGAACCCGATCCCGCCGACCAGCCCGAGCGTCTCCAAGGGTCTGCCGACCAACGTGCCGACAGTCACGCGCTAGCTTGCACTCGACCCCGGTGAGTGCTAAACCTGCATTAGCACTCACTACCGGTGAGTGCTAAGAGGTCGGGACGGTGAGTCCGGGAAGAACCGGGCGTCCGTCGCGGGCACCGAGCCTGGCCGAGCATCGTGTCATCCATGCACCGGAGGACTACGCCGCAATGGCCAAGATGATCGCGTTTGACGAGGAAGCCCGTCGCGGTCTCGAGCGGGGCATGAACACCCTCGCCGACGCCGTCAAGGTGACGCTCGGGCCCAAGGGTCGCAACGTCGTTCTTGAGAAGAAGTGGGGCGCTCCCACGATCACGAACGATGGCGTCTCCATCGCCAAGGAAATCGAGCTTGAGGACCCGTGGGAGAAGATCGGGGCTGAGCTCGTCAAGGAAGTTGCCAAGAAGACCGACGATGTCGCGGGTGATGGCACCACGACCGCGACGGTGCTGGCGCAGGCGCTGGTGCGTGAGGGTCTGCGTAACGTCGCGGCGGGTGCGAACCCGATCGCGTTGAAGCGGGGTATTGAGAAGGCGACTGAGGCGGTTGCCGAGCAGTTGCTGAAGAACGCCAAGGAGGTCGAGACCAAGGAGCAGATCGCTGCCACGGCCTCGATTTCCGCTGCTGACTCCACGATCGGTGAGTTGATCGCTGAGGCGATGGACAAGGTCGGCAAGGAAGGTGTCATCACGGTCGAGGAGAGCAACACCCTGGGTCTTGAGCTGGAGCTCACCGAGGGCATGCGCTTCGACAAGGGCTACACCTCGGGCTACTTCGTGACCGACTCCGAGCGCATGGAGGCCGTTCTCGAGGACCCGTACATCCTGCTGTACGGCTCCAAGATCTCTTCGGTCAAGGACCTGCTCCCGCTGCTGGAGAAGGTCATGCAGACCGGCAAGCCGCTGGTGATCATCTCCGAGGACGTCGAGGGCGAGGCCCTGGCGACCCTGGTGGTCAACAAGATCCGCGGCACCTTCAAGTCCGTCGCCGTCAAGGCCCCGGGCTTCGGCGACCGCCGCAAGGCGATGCTGCAGGACATGGCGATCCTGACCGGTGGTCAGGTCATCTCCGAGGACGTCGGCCTCAAACTGGACAGCGCCGACATCTCCCTGCTCGGTTCCGCCCGCAAGGTCGTCATCACCAAGGACGAGACCACGATCGTGGAGGGCTCCGGCGACGCCGAGGCCATTCAGGGCCGGGTCAACCAGATTCGCGCGGAGATCGAGAAGTCGGACTCCGACTACGACCGCGAGAAGCTGCAGGAGCGCCTGGCCAAGCTGGCCGGTGGCGTCGCCGTGATCAAGGCGGGCGCGGCCACCGAGGTCGAGCTCAAGGAGCGCAAGCACCGCATCGAGGACGCGGTGCGCAACGCCAAGGCCGCCGTCGAGGAGGGCATCGTCGCCGGTGGTGGCGTCGGTCTGCTCCAGGCCGCGACCGAGGCGTTCGGCAGCCTGAACCTGACCGGCGACGAGGCCACCGGTGCCAACATCGTCAAGGTCGCGGTCGAGGCCCCGCTGAAGCAGATCGCGGTCAACGCCGGCCTCGAGGGCGGCGTTGTCGTGGAGAAGGTCAAGGGCCTCAAGTCCGGCGAAGGCCTGGACGCCTCGACCAACGAGTACAAGGACCTGGTCAAGGCGGGCATCATCGACCCGGCCAAGGTCACCCGCTCCGCGCTGCAGAACGCCGCGTCCATCGCTGGTCTGTTCCTGACCACCGAGGCCGTCGTCGCCGAGAAGCCGGAGAAGGCGGGCGCTGCCCCGGCCGCTCCGGACGCCGGTGGCATGGACTTCTGATCCACCCCCAGCACCACGCGGTACCCGAGAAGGGGCCCGGTCCACCAGGACCGGGCCCCTTCCGCCATCCCAGCCGTAGTTCGCCGGTCTTCAAGTCCCTCCGACCCCCGCTGAGACCGTCGTTAACCGCACCCAACCCACCCCGGCGCCCCATCCGCCCTGTCCAACTGCCCGCTCCAACCGCCCCGCTCCAACTGCCCGACCCAGCGCGGGGTTCGCCGGTCTTCAAGTCCCCCCAACCTCCGCTGAAGCCATCGCCAACCGCACCAAACCCACCGGCCCATCCGGACGCCTCATCGCTCGCCGTGGTGTCGGCCCCGGTGGTGTGCTTCGTGTGGTCTGCCCGTCACGCCGTCGCGGTCGGAGTGCGCCGGTCTTCAAGTCCTGCCAACCCCCGCCGGGACTGTCGCCAACCGTGTTGAACTCCAGGCGTGCCAATCGGTCTGCCGCCGCCCGCCGCCCGCCGCCCGCCGTGCTCCGCCTCACCGGCGAGTGCCCAGTTGTCCCATCAGCCGGTGCCCGACCCCGTCCAGTGGAATGCGTCGAGTGGCCCTGCCGCGACAAAGGTCTAGACCACTAGGGTGACCGCATGCTGGAAGTCATCGCGCTGGACCCGACGGACGCCGAGGCCGCCCAGGCCGGTGGCGCAGACCGGCTCGAACTCGTCTCCGAGATGGCGGCGGGCGGGCTCACCCCCTCCGTCGAGGTGACCAGGGCGGTGCTCGCCGCGACCTCGCTGCCGGTCCGCGTCATGCTCCGCGACCAGGGCGGCTACCGCCCGGCCGATCTCGCGGCGCTGCGCAAGAGCGCCGCCGAGCTGCGTGCGGCCGGGGCCACCGAGTTCGTGCTCGGCTTCCTCCGCCAGGACCGCAACATCGACCTCGACGCCTGCCGCGATCTGCTCGTCGAGTTGGACGGCTGTCGCTGGACCTTCCACCGCGCGTTGGACAACTCCGCCGATCCGCTGCTCTCGTGGGCGGAGGTGGAGAACCTGGGCGCGGACACCGTGCTCGCGTCGGGCTCCCCGGAGGGGGTCGACCGGGGAATGCCGCTGCTGCGCGAGCTCGCGCTCCGCCAGGAGCCGCTGCGGTTGCTCGTCGGCGGCGGGCTGAAGCGGGAGCACGTCGTCCCGCTCGGTGCCGCCGGGGTGCGCGCGTTCCACGTCGGCAGCGCTGTCCGGCCGGATGGCTGGGCCGGCGCGGTGGATGTGAACCTAGTTCGCGAATGGGCGCAGTTGTGTCACGATGGGGCGCGTACGACGGCCTGACCAGCGCTTTCGCTTGACGAGGGGCGCCTTCCCGCGGGGAAGGTGCCCCTCGCCGTCTCTTGTCGCCGTGGTTCAGACCACTTAGCATCCGACTCGTTGCCCATTTTGAAACAGTGGTTGCACCATATGCAACGGAGGTCGGAAGATGAGGCTGAGGCGGCTACTGGTGATCGGCGCGGTCGGCGCCCTCGCGCTCTCGGGCTGTGCTCCGGTGCAGTCGACCTCGCAGTCCAGCGGCACCGACGAGAAGTCCGGCACGCTGCGCGTCTGGCTGTTCGACGAGGTCAACCGCGCGCCCAAGGAGGCCGTGGTCGCCGAAGCGGTCAAGGAGTTCGAGACGCGCAATTCCGGGGTCAAGGTCGACGTCCAGTACATCCAGATCGCCTCGCGGGCCGAGCGCTTCAAGGCCGCGTTCAGCGACGCGAAGAGCGCGCCGGACGTCGCGGAGTTCGGCAACACCGATCTCGCGGGGTACGTGGCCTCGGGTGGCTTCACCGATCTGACCGCCGATGTCGCCGCCTGGCCGGAGGGCAAGGACCTCAACTCCTCGGTGCTGGAGACCGGCAAGGTGAACGGCAAGGTCTACGGCGTGCCGTGGTTCGTCGGCCTGCGCGCCCTGTACTACCGCACCGACGTGTTCGCCGAGCTGGGCGTGCAGCCGCCGAAGACCATCGAGGAGATCGCTCCGCTCGCACGCAGGATCAGGCAGGCGAAGCCGGACCTGTACGGCATTTCGGTCGGCGGCAAGTACACCTACGCGATGCTACCGTTCGTCTGGGCTGCCGGCGGGGACATCGCCAAACAGGACAACGGAAAGTGGTCCTCCACTGTGGACAGTCCGCAGAGCAGGGCCGGGATCACCCGCTACACCGAGCTGCTCAAGGACGACATCTGCCCGCCCGCGCAGTGCGCGCAGAACGGCGGTGACGCCAGCGTGCAGCAGTTCGTCTCCGGCAAGGCCGCGATGACCATCGGCGGGAACTTCAACCGCCAGGCCGTGGAAGCCGGTGCCGCGAAGGGCAAGTACGCGGTGATCCCGTTGCCCGGCAACGCCGAGGGCTCCGTCGCTCCCGCGTTCGCCGGTGGCAACCTGCTCGGCGTGCTCAAGTCCACGCCGCGGCGCACCCTGGCCAAGGAGTTCATGCAGCTGCTGGGCGGCAAGCAGTACCAGGAGAAGCTGTACCGGGCCATGGGCAACCTGCCGACCTTCTCCGACCTCCAGCGCACGCTCGGCGCCAACGACCCGTTCGTGAAGCCGTTCATCACCACCTCGGAGGCCGGAACCAGGTTCGTTCCCGCGACCCCGGCCTGGGCGAAGATCGACGCGCAGGCGGTGCTGCCCAACATGATCCAGCAGGTGATCACCGGCGCGCAGTCGGTCGACCAGGCCAGCTCGGCTGCGGCGCAGCTGATGAACTCGGCGTTCACCTCCTAGGCGGCTCCGGTGACACAACAGGTCATGGTGGCCGAGCCGGTGCGCGAAGTGCCTGCCCGGCAAGGAAAGCGACGCGGCGACGGCTGGGCGGCGGCCAGGTACCTCGCGCCCACCCTGCTGATCCTGGTCGGCCTGCTCGGCTACCCGCTCTACCAGCTGGTGCTGATCTCGCTCTACGACTACGGCCAGGAGCAGGCCAGCGGCGGGGCGCCGTTGGAGTTCCTCGGCCTCGGCAACTACCAGAAGCTCTTCGGTGACCCCCAGTTCTGGACCGTGCTCACGCAGACCGTGGGGTTCGCGGCGGTCTGCGTGATCGGCACGCTGTTCGTCGGGGGAGCGCTGGCGATGCTCGCGTCGCGGGTGCGCGCGGTGCCGAGGATGATCCTGTTCCTCGCCGCGCTCGGTGCGTGGGCGACCCCGGCGGTCGCGGGATCGACGGTCTGGATGTTCCTCTTCGACACCGATTTCGGTCTGGTCAACGAGGTATTGGTCGGCCTCGGCTTCGACGGCATGGCCGACTACTCGTGGACCTACGACAAGTTCGTCGCGTTCGGACTCGTTGCGGCACAGGTGATCTGGTGCTCGTTCCCGTTCGTGATGGTCACGCTGTACGCGGGCATCATCGCGATCCCGAAGGAGATCCTGGAAGCTGCCGCGCTGGACGGAGCTTCGACCGTGCGCACGCTGCGGACGGTGATCCTGCCGCTGCTGCGCCCGCTGTTGGTGATCGTGACGATCCAGTCGATCATCTGGGACTTCAAGATCTTCACCCAGATCTACGTGATGACCGGCGGGGGCGGCGTCGCGGGCAACAACCTGGTGCTCAACGTCTACGCGTACCAGAAGGCGTTCGCCGCGTCCGAGTACGGCATGGGCTCAGCGATCGGAGTCGTGATGACGTTGCTGCTGCTCGCGGTGACCGCGGTGTACCTGCGGGCGCTGCGCAGGTCGGGGGAGCCGCTGTGAAACGTCCACACAGGACGGTCGCCGAGATCGTCACAGTGCTGATCGCCGCCGTGGTCGCCTTCCCGCTGTACTGGATGGTGCTGACGGCGCTCAAGCCGGAGGGCGAGGTGCTCTCCACCTCTCCCCGACCGTGGACGCTCGCCCCGACCCTGGACAGCTTCCGCCGGGTGCTCGACGTGCAGAACTTCGGGCGGTACTTCCTCAACAGCGTCGTGGTAGCGCTGATCGTGGTGTTCTTCGCGCTGCTGTGCGCCTTCCTGGCCGCGATCGCGTTGACCAGGTTCCGCTTCCGGGGCCGCACGGTGTTGCTGG
The DNA here is from genome assembly GCF_024213555.1 of Allokutzneria sp. A3M-2-11 16. GTDB lineage: Bacteria > Actinomycetota > Actinomycetes > Mycobacteriales > Pseudonocardiaceae > Allokutzneria. The sequence goes on from NZ_JANAVO010000001.1 coordinate 2,503,713, forward strand.
TGATGCTGCTGGTCGCGCAGATGGCCCCAGTCGAGGCGTTGACCATCCCGCTGTTCTTCGTCATGCGGTCGGTTGGGGACGTCGCGCCGGTGTTCGGGCTGAACCACCTCGGCTCGCTGGTGCTGGTGCACCTGGCGTTCGGCCTGCCGTTCGCGATCTGGATGCTGCGGGGGTTCGTCGCGGCGGTGCCGGTGGAACTGGAGGAGGCGGCCACCCTCGACGGTGCCAGCCGGTTCCGGTTCACCTGGCAGGTGCTGTTCCCCTTGGTGGCGCCGGGTCTGGTCGCGACGAGCGTGCTGTCGTTCATCCACGCGTGGAACGACTTCCTCTTCGCCAAGACCTTCATCATCTCGGCTTCGGAGCAGCAGACCCTGCCACTGGGCATCCTGGCGTTCTTCAAACCCGACCAGAACGATTGGGGCGCGATCATGGCGGGTTCCACCCTGATGACGATCCCGGTGCTGATCTTCTTCGTGTTCGTGCAACGACGACTGGTCTCCGGCCTCGCCGGGGCCGTGAAGGGGTGAGCGTGTTGTCGCCGTTCGACGTCCTGCTGCCGCGTCCGGCCGAGGTCGCCGCCACCGACGGGGTTTTCCCGCTCGGCCGGGCGACGGCCCTGGTCGGCTCGCTGCCCGCGGTGGAGTGGCTTCGCACCGAACTCCGCGCGGCCACGGGCTTTCCGCTGACCGAATCCGGCTCCGCGCTGATCGCGTTCGCCCTGGACGCGTCGCTTCCTGCCGAGGGCTACCGCCTGGAGATCACGCCGACAGCGGTCCGGGCCTTCGCCGGTGACGAGACCGGGGCGCTCTACGCGGCGCAGAGCCTGCGCCAACTCCTCGGCCCAGCCGCCTTCCGCCGCTCTCCTGTCCACAGTGGACTGTGGCAGCTGCCCTGTGGCACCGTGCTCGACCGCCCGCGCTTCGGCTGGCGTGGCTGCCTTCTCGACGTGGCCAGGCACTTCCTGCCGCGCTCGGACTTGTTCCGGTTCCTCGACCTGATGGCGGCGCACAAGCTCAACGTGCTGCACCTGCACCTGACCGACGACCAGGGCTGGCGCATGGAGATCGAGCGCTACCCCAAGCTCACCTCCGTCGGCGCCTGGCGCGAGCGGTCCACGGTCGGCCACGGCAGCGTCGGCGCGCTCGACGACCGTCCGCACGGCGGTTACTACACGAAGGACGACCTGCGCGAGATCGTCGCCTACGCGGGTGCGCGAGGGATCACCGTCGTGCCGGAGATCGACGTTCCGGGGCACACGCAGGCGGCCATCGCCGCGTACCCGGAGCTCGGCAACACCGACGCGCAGCTGGGCGTGTGGACCGGCTGGGGCATCAACCCCAACGTGGTCAACGTGTCCGACGAATCCGTGAAGTTCTTCCGCGCCGTGTTCGACGAGGTGGTCGAGGTCTTCCCCTCGGAGATCATCTGCGTCGGCGGCGACGAGGTGCCCCTCAGCCAGTGGCGGGAGAGCCCGCAGGCGCAGGCGCGCATGGCCGAGCAGGGCCTGACGACCGAGGCGCAGCTGCACGGCTGGTTCATCAGGCAGATGGCCGTGCACCTGGCCGACCGCGGCAGGCGGATCATCGGCTGGGACGAGATCGCCGAGGTCGGCGACCTGCCTCCGGGCGCGATCGTGGCGTCCTGGCGCGGCGAACAGGCCGGGGTGGACGCGGCCCGCGCGGGTCACCAGGTCGTCATGTGCCCCGAGCAGCACGTCTACCTGGATCACCGGCAGGCCGATCATCCCGATGAGCCGATCCCGGTCGGCTATCTGCGGACCCTCGCCGACGTCTACGCCTATGAGCCGGTCCCCGCGGGCCTGGGCGCGGACGCGGCGACCCGGGTCCTCGGTGCACAGGCACAGCTGTGGACCGAGCACCTGGACACGCCGAGGCGGTTGGACTACGCCGCCTTCCCGCGCCTGTCGGCGTTCGCGGAGGTGGTCTGGAGCCCGGCGGAACGCGACCCCGAGGCGTTCCTGCGCAGGCTCACCGAACACCACCTGCCCAGGCTGGACGCGCTGGGCGTGGAGTACCGGCCGCTGGCGGGCCCGCACCCGTGGCAGACCCGCCCGGGCGTGCCGGGACTGCCGAGGTAGGTGCGGGACCCTCCGGCGAGGGTGCCGGGGGCTGCCACCCCCGGCTCAACGCCGAGACCGCGGAGCGCAGGCGCTAACAGGCGTCCGCGGTCCCGGCGTCGAGTTCGTGACGTGTTCAGGCGTCCTCGGGCATGAGGATCCAGCAGACGAGGTAGAGCACCGCGCCCGTGCCGAAGCCGAGCAGGGTCGCCGCGACGAGCAGGATGCGCAGGAGCGCGGCATCCACGTTGAGGACCCTGGCGACGCCGCCGCACACACCCGCGACCATCCGGTCGGTACGGCTGCGGCGGAACCGGCGGACCGAGCTCCCGGACTGGTTGGTGGTGTCGGTGTCGAACATGACTCCACTGTCGCCGGAACACGGGCCGCGGACATCGGGGTGCCCCCGGAAACCAACCCGGAGCGACCCCTGAGCGTCCTGTAGACAATGCCCATGACATCCAGGGGGAGCCGGACGCCCCGCATCGCCGCGGCCGCGCTGTGCGTGGTCGTGCTCGCGGCGTGTTCGCCGGAGACGACCCCGCCGCCAGCACCTTCGTCCGCCCCGGCCAGTTCCGGGGCCGGAACGCCGTCGTCATCGCGCCCGGACGCCTCGTTCATCGTGGCCGCGACGGGGGACGTGCTCATCCATCCCGAGCTGACCACCCAGGCGACCGAGGACGGCAAGGGACGCCGTGACTACGGCCCCCTGCTGGCGGGCGTGAAGCGGGCGATCTCCGACGCGGACCTGGCGATCTGCCACCTGGAAGTGCCGATAGCCTCGGCGGGCGGTCCGTTCAAGGGCTATCCCAACTTCAGCGCGCCACCCGAGGTCACCAAGGGCCTCGCCGACACCGGCTACGACGCCTGCTCGACGGCCTCCAACCACACCATCGACCAGGGCGCGGCAGGCGTGGCCCGCACCCTCGACGCGTTGGACTCGGCCGGTATCGCGCACACCGGCTCGGCCCGCTCCGCTGCGGAGGCGGCCAAACCCAGGGTGCTCGACGTGCACGGCGTGAAGGTCGGCCACGTGTCGTTCACCTTCGGGTTCAACGGCATCCCGGTGCCCGCGGACAAGCCGTGGCTGTCCAACAAGCTCGACGCCACCGCGGTGCTCACCGCCGCCCGCGCCGCGAAGGCCGCGGGTGCCGAGGTCGTTCTCGCCAGCCTGCACTGGGGCACGGAGTTCAAGCACGAGCCGACGTCGGAGCAGAAGCAGCTCGCCCGCAAGATCCTCGGTGATCCGGCCGTGGATCTGATCATCGGGCACCACGCGCACGTCGTGCAGCCGTTCGAGAAGATCGGTGACAAGTGGGTGGCCTACGGCCTCGGCAACCACATCGCCAAGCACGCGGAACCGCGTGGCGTGAGCGAAGAGGGTGCCATCGCCCGGTTCACCTTCGTCCGCGAGGGAACGAAGTGGAAGGTCGGGACCGCCGAGTTCCTGCCTACGCTGGTCGAGCTCGGTCCGCCGATCCGTTTGCTGGACCTCACCACGGCGCCCGCGTCGACGCGGAACAAGGAAGCCGTCACCCGCACCGAACGCGTCGTCCGGAGCCTTGGCGCGAACAAGGAGACCCTGACCCGCCCAGGAAGCTGACCAAGATCCGCTCTCGCGATCTCGCTATTCGGTTGTGGGGCAAGGCAATGCCGACCACCTCCCGGTCTCGTTGGTGCTTCCAGCCTGACCGGGAGGCAGCGTCCGGACAAGCCGCTCCCGGCGATCTGTGGACAACTCAGCCGATGTGGACAACTCAGCCGCACCTGGTCGCTTCGTCCGCATCACTGTCAGATCCGTATGGGACAATGGAAAGTAGGGGAGGGGGCATACCCACCCATAGGTATCCGCCCCGTCCAGGACTCCCTGCGGCCCAGCTGTCGCTCGGTTTCTCGTGGTTGCCGGTGAACGACGGGAGCCAGATCAGCCCAGCAATGCGGCGACGCGGTCCAAACGTGCGAGCCAGCGGCGCTCGGTCTCCGGATCGGCGCGCACCCCGTCCAGCAGCGTTGGTTCGGCGGGGCGCGGCGGGACCGGCAGAAAACCAGCCGCCGGGCGAAGGGAATCCTCGGTGACGTCTGCGGTGAACAGGGAGATCGTCCCTAGCCCGCAAGCGAAATCCAGCGAAGGGAGCGCGGCGGCCAAAGCGAGCTGAACGGCCAGGCCGACGCTGGACTCCAACGCGGAGGACACCACGCAGGGCAACCCGCACGCCTCGGCGACCTCAAGCGCGCGGCGAGCACCGCCGAGCGGAGTCGCCTTCAGCACCGCGACATCGGCGGCACCCGCGACCGCGACCTTCATGGGGTCCGAAGCGCGCCTGATCGACTCGTCTGCTGCGATCCGGACGTCCACGCGCTTCCGCACCGCGGCCAACTCCGGCAGGGACGGACACGGCTGCTCCACGTACTCCAGCCCGCCCGCGGCGCGGTCCAACGCGCGGATCGCGGTCACCGCGTCGTCGACCGACCACACCGCGTTGGCGTCGACGCGGATCGCACCCGACGGGCCGAGAGCGGATCGCACAGCGGAAACCCGCTCACAATCGTCCACAATGGACTGACCGGGCTCGGCGACCTTCACCTTGGCGGTCGAGCAACCGGAAGCCGCCGCGATCTCGAAAGCACGCGCGGCGGACACCGCGGGAACGGTGCAGTTGACCGGAATCCGCGATCGTACGGGGTCAGGCCACGAGCCCGAGCACGCCTCAAGAGCCGCTGCGAGCCAGGGAACGGATTCCGAATCGGAGTAGTCCTCGAACGCGCAGAACTCCCCGAAACCCGACGCGCCCTCCAACAACACTCCGTGCCGAACAGTGATGCCGCGGAAGCGGTTCCGCAGCGGCAGCGCGTAAACGCCGACCACCGAGAACGACATGCCTCAGCCGATTTCGGGCAGCGCGGGGCCGAGCAGGTCGTCGGCGTCCACGATCCGGTAGGCGTAGCCCTGCTCGGCGAGGAACCGCTGCCGGTGCGCCGCGTACTCGGTGTCCAGCGTGTCCCGCGAGACCACCGAGTAGAAGTGCGCCTGGCGGCCGTCTCCCTTGGGGCGCAACAACCTTCCGAGCCGCTGCGCTTCCTCCTGGCGGGAGCCGAACGTGCCGGAGACCTGCACGGCGATCGACGCCTCCGGCAGGTCGATGGAGAAGTTCGCGACCTTGGACACGACCAGCGTGCTGATCTCCCCGCGCCGGAAAGCGTCGAAGAGCTGCTCGCGCTCCTTGTTCTTCGTGGAGCCCTGGATGATCGGCGCGTTCAACGCCTCCCCGAGCGTCTCCAGCTGGTCGAGGTACGCGCCGATCACCAGCGTCGGTTCGCCCGGGTGACGATCGAGGATCGCTTGCACCACAGGCAGTTTCGTCCGCGCGGTGGAGCAGAGCTTGTACCGGTCCTCGGCCTCGGCGGTCGCGTACTCCAGCCGCTCGTTCTCCGTCAGGGTGACCCGCACCTCGACGCAGTCGGCGGGCGCGATCCACCCCTGCGCCTCGATGTCCTTCCACGGCGCGTCGTAGCGCTTCGGGCCGATCAGCGAGAACACGTCGCCCTCGCGGCCGTCCTCGCGGACCAGGGTCGCGGTCAGCCCGAGCCGCCGCCTCGACTGGAGGTCGGCGGTCATCCGGAAGACCGGGGCGGGCAGCAGGTGCACCTCGTCGTAGACCACCAGGCCCCAGTCGCGGGAGTCGAAGAGCTCGAGGTGCCGGTACTCGCCCTTGGTCTTGCGGGTGATCACCTGGTAGGTCGCGATGGTGACCGGGCGGATCTCCTTGCGCTCACCGGAGTACTCGCCGATCTCCTCCTCGGTCAGCGAGGTCCGCGCGATCAGCTCGCGCTTCCACTGCCTGCCCGCGACGGTGTTGGTGACCAGGATCAGCGTGGTCGCCTGCGCCTCGGCCATCGCGGCCGCGCCGACCATCGTCTTGCCCGCGCCGCAGGGCAGCACGATCACCCCGGAGCCGCCCGCCCAGAACGCCTGCGCCGCCATCCGCTGGTAGTCGCGCAGCGCCCATCCCTTCTCCTCCAAGGAGATCGGGTGCGCCTCGCCGTCCACGTAGCCCGCGAGGTCCTCGGCGGGCCAGCCGATCTTGAGCAGCATCTGCTTGAGCCGCCCGCGTTCGCTCGGGTGCACGACCACCGTGTCGTCGTCGATCCGCGCGCCGAGCATGGGTGCGATCTTCTTGTGGCGCAGCACCTCTTCGAGCACCGCGCGGTCCAGCGAGTGCATCGTCAGCCCGTGCGCGGGGTGGTTCGTCAGCTGCAGCCGCCCGAACCGCCCCATCGTGTCGACGATGTCGACCAGCAGCGGTTGCGGGACGGAGTACCTGGAGTAGCGGACCAGCGCGTCGACGACCTGCTCGGCGTCGTGCCCCGCGGCGCGCGCGTTCCACAGCGCCAGCGGTGTGACGCGGTAGGTGTGCACGTGCTCCGGCGCGCGCTCCAGCTCCGCGAACGGCGCGATGGCGATGCGCGCGTCCCCCGCGGCCGGGTGGTCGACCTCGAGCAACAGGGTCTTGTCGGACTGGACGATGAGTGGTCCGTCGGTCACAGTTCGTGCACTCCTCGCGTTCGCACTCCGTACCCCAAGTGTTGCACCGTAGAAGCAAGCCGCGACACGCGCGCCGTATTCCTCCCTGCCCCTGGTCACCCGACAGGGCTACATTGTTCACCCGCTGTCACAGACGCCACGGGGACGAAAGAGGACTGACGGTGACAACCCCACCGCACCAGCCCGATCACCAGGGGCGCCTGGGCTATGCCCAGCACGGGCGGCCCGCGTTCGCCCCGCCGCGCCCGGAGGACGAGGGGAAGTCGCACTTCATCCCGCAGCAGCACAAGCGGAAGAAGAACCAGGCGCGGTTCACCGTCCCGCTCGTGGTGGTCGCGCTCGTCCTCGCAGGCTACTTCCTGTTCCGGGGGGACGCGCAGAAGGTCGAGGCTGGCGAGTGCGTCGCGCTGGCCGGGGGCGGCGCCGATCCGACCGTGTCCATCGTGACCTGCGAAGACGTGCGCGCCACGTACAAGGTGGCCAAGAAGCTCGACGACAGCGACGGGGCCTGCCCGCACGGCGACTACATCGAGTACTGGGAGCGCACCCGCCGAGCCGGTGGTCTCAAGCTCTGCCTGATGGCGAACGCGCGGGAAGGCGACTGCTTCGTGGTCACCGGCTCCGGGCAGGACACGGACCTGGTCAGAGCGCCGTGCTCACAGGAGGGCGCGATCCGCATCGTGAAGGCCCACGACGGCCTGTCCGACGGGAAGCTGTGCGGCAACCCGGACGCGGCGTGGACCTACAGCGAACCCGCCGTCACGTACTGCCTCGGCAAGCCGGACGCCGCCGCGTAGCCCTCCGGGCTCTGCTCCGAACTACCCCAATCGTCGGTGAGCCCTGGTGGTGGCCATCACAGTGTGCTGAGATCCGAAGCCATGTCACGTCGTGCCCTGCTCGTCGGTGCCCTCGCCACAGCCGCAGTACTGGTCGCTGGATGCACCGCTGGTGCAAGCGGCAGCTCCTCCAGCGCTCCCATCACGGGACTGCGCATCATGGCCCCCGCGAAACCGGGTGGCGGTTGGCACCAGACCGCGCAGAGCCTCCAGGACGTGCTGCAGCGCGACCGGCTCGCCACGTCTCCGGTGCAGGTCTACAACGTCGAGGGCGCCGGCGGTGTCAACGGCCTCAACCAGTTGGCTGGGGAGAAGGACGACAAGGTCCTCATGGTGATGGGCCAGGTCATGGTCGGCGGCATCATCAACGCGAACGCGCAGCGGACGCTGAAGGACAGCACCCCGATCGCGCGGCTGCTCGGCGAGAGCCTGGTGCTCGTGGTCCCGGCCACCACGGATTACCGCAACCTGGAGCAGTTCCTCTCCGAGTGGCGCCGCGACCCGAAGAAGATGGTGATCACCGGTGGTTCCGCGGGTGGGGCCGACCAGATCCTGGCCGGGCTGATCGCCGACCGCGTCGGCATCGACCCCGCGCAGATGAACTACGTGCCCAACAGCGGCGGCGGTGAGTCGATCACCAAGCTGCTCTCCGGCGAGGTCCAGGCCGGTATCTCCGGCGTCGGCGAGTACAAGGACCTGATCAAGTCCGGCAAGCTGCGCGCCATCGCGGTCTCCGGGCAGAAGCGCTCCAACCTGATCCCGGAGATCAAGACGCTGACCGAGCAGGGCATCGCGCTGAGCTACCTGAACTGGCGCGGTGTCGTCGCGCGGCCGGGGCTGTCGGACAGCGTGAAGCAGCAGTACATCGACATGATCAAGAAGATGCGGGACAGCCCGACCTGGCAGCAGGTCCTCAAGACCAACGACTGGGAGGACTCGTTCCTCACCGGTGACGAGTTCGCCAAGTTCATCGAGCAGGAGGACGGCACGGTGCGCAAGGCGCTCAAGGAGATCGGCGCCGTGAAGTGAGGGCCGGGTCCCGGCCGAGCGGAGAGCTGCTGCTGGTCCTCCTCCTCGCCGGACTGGGCGCCTACACGCTCGCCACCACCCCGTCGATCATGGTGCCGCCGATGGCGGAGAACGCCGGGCCGCGGCTGTTCCCGTACCTGATCGGCGGGCTGCTCGTCGGGGTCGCCGTGCTGCTGGGCGCGCAGGTCCTGCGCGGCCGGTCCGCCCCGCCCGAGGAGGGCGAGGACGTCGACCCGGACGGCCGCACCGACTGGCGGGCCGTGCTGCTGCTGATCGTGCTGTTCGCCGCGCACGCCGTGCTCATCGAGCCGATCGGCTGGCCGCTCGCCGCCGCGCTGCTGTTCTCCGGGGTCGCGATCGTGCTCGGGGCGCGGACCTGGTGGTTGATCGCGGTGAGCGCGCTCGTGCTGGCGGTCGGACTGTGGGCCGTCTTCGTGTTCGGTCTGGGCGCCTACCTCCCCGGCGGACCGTTGCAGGGGCTGGTGCATGGGCTCGCTTGATCTCCTCCTCGACGGTTTCGCGAGCGCGCTGAGCGCCCAGAACCTGCTCTTCGCCTTCATCGGCGTGCTGCTGGGCACCCTGGTCGGAGTGCTGCCGGGGATCGGCCCGGCGATGACGGTCGCCCTGCTGCTGCCGATCACGTTCACCGTGCCGCCCGCCGCCGCGCTGATCATGTTCGCCGGGATCTACTACGGCGGCATGTACGGCGGGTCGACCACGTCGATCCTGCTGAACACGCCGGGTGAGTCGGCGTCGGTCGTCACCGCGCTCGAGGGCAACAAGATGGCCAAGGCGGGCCGCGGCGCACAGGCGCTCGCGACCGCCGCGCTCGGTTCGTTCGTGGCGGGCACCATCGGCACGCTGCTGCTGTCGCTGGTCGCGGTCCCCGTCGCGACCTGGGCGACCTCGCTGACCTCGGCCGACTACTTCGCGCTGACCGCGCTGGCGTTCTGCACCGTCGCGGCGATGCTGGGCAACTCGCCGCTGCGCGGGGTGGCCTCGCTCGCGGTCGGCCTCTACCTCGGCCTGATCGGCATCGACAAGATCACCGGGCAGTCCCGCTTCGCGATGGGCATCGACGAGCTCAACCGGGGCATCCCGGTGGTGATCGCCGCGGTCGGCCTCTTCGCGGTGGGGGAGTCGATCTACGTGGCCTCGCGGCTGCGGCACGGCCCGGTGAACGTCATCCCGGTGAGCCGGACCTGGGGGCTGCCCAAGGCGGACCTGAAGCGCTCGTGGAAGCCGTGGCTGCGCGGCACGTTCATCGGCTTCCCGATCGGCGCCGTCCCGGCGGGCGGTGCCGACGTGACGACCTTCCTGTCGTACGCGACGGAGAAGAAGCTGGCGGGCAAGCGGGGCAACGAGTTCGGCAAGGGCGCCATCGAGGGCGTCGCCGGGCCCGAAGCCGCCAACAACGCCGCGGCGGCCGGGGTGCTCGTTCCGCTGCTCACGCTCGGCTTGCCCACCTCCGCCACGGCCGCGGTCATGCTCGCCGCGTTCACCAGCTACGGCATCCAGCCGGGGCCGCTGCTCTTCGACACCAAGCCGGAGCTGGTCTGGGCGCTGATCGCCTCGCTCTACCTGGGCAACGTGCTGCTGCTGGTGCTGAACCTGCCGCTGGCCGGGGTGTGGGTGAAGCTGCTGCGCATCCCGCGCCCCTACCTCTACGGCGGCATCCTGCTGTGCGCCTCGCTCGGCGCGTTCGCCTCCAGCCAGTCCGTCGCGGGCCTGCTCGTCCTCGTGGTGATCGGCGCGCTGGGGTTCGCCATGCGCCGCTACGGCTGGCCGATCGCGCCCGCGGTGCTGGGGCTGATCCTCGGCCCGGTCGCCGAGGAGAACCTGCGCAAGGCGTTGCAGATCAGCCAGGGCGATGCGGGCGCCTTGCTGTCGAGCACGTTTTCGAAGATCATGTTCACATTGGCGCTGTTGGCGATCTTTCTGCCGCTGATTCTGCGCAGGAGAACGCGAAGCGATTAACAAATATTAATTTCTGAATACGCCGAATATTCACTCCCGATGTGCGCTCATCGGGTGCTCTGTGCTGGGATGCGGCGAGCCGGTGCCGAACTTTCTCAATTCACCGTGAAAAGTTCACGCCTGCACAAGATCACGTACCAGCTAAGGAAGCCGCCCCGTGACACGACGCCGCCCGTTCCTTGTCGCCCCACTACTCCTCGCCGCCAGCCTCATCGCGGGCTGCACCAGCTCCTCCGCCTCGGGGGACGATTCCATCGACGGCCTGCGGATCATGGTCCCGGCCAAGCCCGGGGGCGGCTGGCACCAGACCGCGCAGGCCCTGCAGGACGTGCTGCAGCGAGAAAAACTCGCGACCGGCGTCCAGGTTTTCAATCTGGAGGGTCCCGGCGGCGTCGCCGGGCTGAACAAGCTCGTCGGCGAAAAGGACGACGAACTGCTCATGCAGATGGGCAAGGTGATGGTCGCGGGCATCATCAACAACAAGTCCGAGAAGACGCTCAAGGACACCACCCCGATCGCCCGCCTCACCGGTGAGAGCCTGGCGCTGGTGGTGCCCGCCGACACCCCCTTCCGCAATCTCGAGCAGTTCCTCACGCACTGGCGCGGTGACCCCAAGGGCACCGTGATCACCGGCGGCTACGTCGCCGACGTCGACCACATCCTGGCCGGGCTGATCGCCGACCGCGTCGGCATCGACCCCGCGCAGCTGACCTACCTGCCCAACGCGGGCGGTGGCGAGTCGGTCGCCCGGTTGCTCTCCGGCGAGGCCAAGGCGGGCATCTCCGGCATCACCGAGTACTCCGAGCACATCAAGGCGGGCAAGCTGCGGGCGATCGCCGTGTCCGGTGCCCATCGCTCCAAGCTGCTCCCCGAGGTCAAGACGCTGACGGAACAGGGCATGGGGCTGACCTACCTGAACTGGCGCGGAGTGGTCGCGCGCCCCGGACTCAGCGAGCAGGCCAAGCAGCGGCTGGTCAACGCGGTGACCAAGATGCACTCCTCGCCCGCGTGGAAGCAGACGCTCAAGGCCAAGGACTGGGACGACGCGTTCCTGGTCGGCCCCGAGTTCACCAGCTACATCGAGACCGAGGATGCTGCCGCGAGGAAGGTGCTCCGAGAGATCGGTCTGGTGAACTAGCTTGGTGCCAAAGCACTTCAGCGGCGAGCTGCTGCTCGCTGTTCTGCTCGCGGCCGCGGGCGGCTACGTCCTCGTGCGGACCCCGGCCATCGTGGTGCCGCCCAGCGCCGCGGTGGCCGGGCCGCGGCTGTTCCCGTACCTGGTCGGCGGCCTGCTGGTGCTGATCGCGGTCCTGCTCGCCGTGCAGGTCCTGCGCGGCAGGGCGGCCCCGCCCGAGGAGGGTGAGGACGTCGACCCGAGCCGCCGGACCGACTGGCGGGCGATGCTCGTGGTGATCGTGCTCTTCGCGGCGCACGCGCTGCTGATCGAGCCGATCGGCTGGCCGCTCGCGGCGACGGTGCTCTTCGCGGGCACCGCGGCCGCGCTCGGCGCCCGTCGCTGGCCGGTCATCCTGGTCAGCTCGTTCGCGCTGGCCATCGGCCTGTGGGCGGTGTTCGTCTTCGGCCTCGGCGCCTACCTGCCCGGCGGTCCCTTCCAGATGTGGACGTGAGGCGTGAACTCCTTCGACTACCTCATGCAGGGCTTCGCCTCGGCCCTGACGCCGCAGAGCCTGATGTTCGCGCTGCTCGGCGTGCTGCTGGGCACCCTGGTCGGCGTCCTGCCGGGGATCGGCCCCGCGATGACCGTCGCGCTGCTGCTGCCGATCACCTTCTCGGTGCCCGCGACCTCGGCGTTCATCCTGTTCGCCGGGGTCTTCTACGGCGGCATGTACGGCGGGTCGACCACGTCGATCCTGCTGAACACCCCCGGTGAGTCGGCGTCGATCATCACCGCGCTCGAAGGCAACAAGATGGCCAAGCTCGGCCGAGGGGCGCAGGCGCTGGCCACCGCGGCGATCGGCTCGTTCGTCGCGGGCACCATCGGCACCGTGCTGCTGGCCCTGCTCGCGCCGGTGATGGCGGACTGGGCGGTGACGCTGACCTCGGCCGACTACTTCGCGCTGGTGGTGCTGGCCTTCTGCACCGTCTCCGCGATGCTCGGCGCCTCACCGCTGCGCGGGGTGGCGTCGCTGACGGTCGGGCTGGCGCTCGGGCTGATCGGGCTGGACTCGGTCTCCGGCCAGCCGCGGTTCACCTTCGGCCTGTTCGAGCTGGCCAACGGGGTCGACGTGGTGATCGCCGCGGTCGGCATGTTCGCGGTCGGGGAGACGCTGTACGTGGCGTCCCGGATGCGGCACGCGCCACCGAAGCTGGTGCCGGTGAACCGGACGTGGTGGCTGCCGAAGGAGGACCTGAAGCGGTCCTGGAAGCCGTGGCTGCGCGGCACGTTCATCGGCTTCCCGCTCGGCGTGATGCCCGCGGGCGGCCCGGTGGTGACGACCTTCCTCTCCTACGCGGTGGAGAAGAAGCTGTCGAAGCACCCGGAGGAGTTCGGCAAGGGCGCCATCGAGGGCGTCGCCGGTCCGGAGGCGGCCAACAACGCCGCGGTCGCGGGCGTGCTGGTGCCGCTGCTCACGCTCGGCCTGCCCACCTCGGCGACCGCGGCGATCATGCTGTCGGCCTTCGGCAGCTACGGCATCCAGCCGGGACCGCTGCTCTTCGAGATGCAGCCCGAGCTGGTCTGGACGCTGATCGCCTCGCTGTGCATCGGCAACGTGATGCTGCTGGTGCTGAACCTGCCGCTGGCCGGGATCTGGGTGAAGGTCCTGCAGATCCCGCGTCCTTATCTCTACGCGGGCATCCTCGTGTGCGCCTCGCTCGGCGCCTACGCGTCCAGCCAGTCCTGGCAGGGGCTGCTCGTCCTGCTCGGCATCGGCATGCTCAGCTACGCCATGCGCCGCTACGGCTGGCCGGTGGTGCCCGCGGTCGTCGGCCTGATCCTGGGGCCGATCGCCGAGGACAACCTGCGCAAGACGCTGCTGGTCAGCCAGGGCGATCCGGCCGCGCTCGTCGGTACGCCGTTCGCGCAAGCGATGCTCGCGCTGGCGCTGCTCGCGATCACCGTTCCGCTGATCATGAAGACCCGGGCGCGGCGACGCCTTCCCGGACAGCGCGCGGCCGGTTGACGCGCACGAGGGGCGCCCCATGCCCCTGGGGCGCCCCTCTCAGGGGACAACCAGAACTCCTGAAGACGTTCCTTCTATATAAAGGTCTAGGAAACCCTCGCCGGAGGCAGCAGCTGCTGCACGTCCAGGCGGCTGGTCAGCAGCTGCGAGGTCTCCATCATGTCGGCGACCCGCTGCAGCCGGACCGGGTTGATCGACATCGGGTAGGTGCCCACCGAGACGAGGCCCGCGGCCTGCGCGTCGACCTCGGCGTACTCGGTCAGCACCTCCTGCACGGCGAGCTTGTTGGTCCCGAGCTCCTGCGCCTTCTCCAGCACGTTGCGGAATGCAGCGAGGGTCTTCGGGTAGGAGTCGGCGAACTTCTTGCTCGCCGCGTAGCCGGACATCGGGAAGTCGAGGGTGTAGCCGCGGGCGGTGTCGGTCAGCACCCGTGCGCCCATCGAGCGCTGGGCTTTCGTGATCCAGGGCTCGACCATCCAGGCCGCGTCCACCGACTTGTTCCTCAGCGCGTCGGCCATGTCGGCGAACGCGATCGGCGACCACTTGATGTTGTCTTTTTTGACATTTGCGGTCTGCAAAACGCTCTCGGTGGTCAGCGTGCCGAGGTCGTCCTTTCGGTTCACCGCGATTTTCGGCTTTTGAATCTCGCCGGGGTTGTCGTAGTCGGAATCGGCCAGCGTGACCAGCGCCATGGTGTTGCGCGCCGCCTGGTAGGCCTCGCCCTGGAGCTGGAGTTCCTTGCCGGAGTGCACGGCGCGCAACAGGGTGACGTGGCTGGCGAAGGCGATGTCGAGGGTCTGGCTCTCCAGCTGCTGCACCGCGGAGTTGTCGTCGTTGACCACGATCAGCTCGACCTGCAGGCCCGCCGCGGAGAACAGTTTTTCGTTGCGGGCCAGGTAGAGCGGGGCGACGTCGACGCTGGGCAGCACGCCGATGCGCAGCGTGCCGCGCTCCGGCTTCGGCGCCGCGGCCTCCTCCGTGCTGGTGAACAGCCCGCAGCCGCTGACGCTGGCCAGCACGACCGCGCTGGCCAGCAGCGCGGACGCGCGCCGGAAGGCTCGGATCGTCATGCCGACTCCTCGTTCGTTGATCAACTCACGGTGACATGCCATCGAAGGCGTGGCGATGCTATCCACCCACATGAGGGAATAGAGTCACAACTTCGGACACTGTCCGCTGTCTCATCTTCCCGTTCGCTGGTCCGTACCACTACGCTCCCCTGCCTAGCGACCCGTGGCCCGGAGCAGGGGAAGTCCGCTGCTCAGCGCTGGTGAGGCTGGCGTTGGCGGCCGGGACTGTGCTGCAATGCGGCCCGCATTCGCAAGTCCGACCTCGGTCCGGGGAGGGATCGAGTTACTGCTGCCGGAAGAGGAAGCCCAGGGTGGCGCGTCGAGAGAGAGGTCCCAGCCGGACCGGTGAAGGGGAAGCCCTTCTTGCCGAAAACCCCGAAACGGGTGACGGGACGGCTGCGAAGCGTGACGGAGACGAGGCGGGTACCAGCGCCGCCGCGTCGGCCGTGACGCCGGTGACCGACACCGAACAGGACCCGCCCGCCTCGCGGTGGCGGCTGCGGAACTGGCGGCTGCGCACGAAGCTGCTCGCGGTCCTGCTCATCCCCACCGCCGCGGCCCTCGCGCTCGGCGGGCTGCGGGTGACCACCGACCTCGCCGCCGCGACCAAGCTGGAGCAGCTGGCCAACCAGGTCCGGCTCAGCGGCACGATCTCGGTCCTGGTGCACAACCTCCAGCGCGAACGCGACCTGACCGTGCGCTACGTCTCCAGCGGGCGCAGCGGCGACCAGGTCGTGATGGAGCGGCAGCGCAAGCGCGTCGTCGACTCGGTCGACGAGTTCCGCAAGCAGGTCAAGGAACTGGGGCCGGAACTGGCCCCCGGCAACGCGGCCACCTACGACAAGGCCGCCCAGCAGCTCGACCGGCTCACCAAGCTCCGCCTCGCGGTCAACGGCCAGGACTCCCGCTACCCCGAGGAAGCGCTGCTGCGCTCCTACAGCGAGTCCATCGACGAGCTGCTCTCGCTGACCGAGCTCGGCCTCGCCCAGACCGACAACCCGGCGCTGATGAACCTGCAGGCCACCGTGCTGTCGGCGGCCAGGGTGAAGGAGCAGACCTCGCGCAAGCGGGCGATCCTGCTCGACGCGCTGCAGCAGAAGAAGTTCGCGCCGGGCCAGCTGCGCCAGCTGCTCGCCGTCGACGCCGAGCTGCAGGCCGCGCGCAACGACTTCCGCAAGGCGGCCACCTCCGAGCAGCGCAGGCTCTTCGACGACATGGTGACCGGCTTCATCGTCGACGTCGCCAACAACATCGAGGAATCGGCGCTGCAGAACGCCGAGTCCGGACAGGCGCTCGCCGCCACCCCCGAGCAGTGGGACGTCGCGGCGACCCTGACCGTGAACCTGATCTACGACGTCGAGTCCAAGCTGCTCGAGCAGCTGCGCGACGACAGCTCCAGCCTGGCCACCACGGCCAGCACCAACGCCGTCCGCGACTCCGCGCTCGTGCTCGGCGCCCTGGCCCTCGCGGTGATCCTGGCGCTGTTCGTCGCCCGGTCCCTGCTGCGCCCGCTCCGCGTGCTGCGCAAGACCGCGCTCGCCGTCGCCGACCACCAGCTGCCGGACGCGGTGGAGAAGATCCTCGCCGCGCCGAACCCGACCGAGGCGTCCAAGATCGCCGTCGCGCCGGTGCCGGTGCACACCACCGAGGAGATCGGCCAGGTGGCCCGGTCCTTCGACGCGGTGCACGGCGAGGCCGTCCGGCTGGCCGCCGAGCAGGCGATCCTGCGCGACAACGTCAACGCGATGTTCGTCAACCTCTCCCGCCGCAGCCAGGCGCTGGTGGAGCGGCAGCTGAACCTGATCGACCGGCTGGAGCAGGACGAGCAGGACCCCGACCAGCTGTCCAACCTCTTCGAGCTGGACCACCTGGCCACCCGGATGCGCCGCAACAGCGAGAACCTGCTGGTGCTCTCCGGCAACGACCTCACCCGCAGGCTCACCAAGCCGGTGCCGATCTCCGATGTCATCGGCGCCGCGGTCTCCGAGGTCGAGCAGTACGCCAGGGTCCAGGTCGGCCAGGCCCCGGACCTGGCGATCCAGGGCCGCGCGGTGAACGACCTGGTGCACCTGGTCGCCGAGCTGCTGGACAACGCGACCGCGTTCTCCGACCCGCAGACCAAGGTCGTCGTGCGGACCGCGCGGACCCGCAAGGGCGAGCTCGCGGTGGAGATCTCCGACCGCGGGGTCGGCATGCCCGACGTCGAGATCCGCGAGGCCAACCAGCGGCTGGCCGAGCCGCCGGACGTCGACGTCGCCGTGTCCCGCCGGATGGGCCTGTTCGTGGTCGGCAGGCTGGCCAAGCGGCACCAGGTCCAGGTCAAGCTGCGCTCCAACGAGGACATCGAGGGCGGCACCACCGCGCTCGTGGTGATCCCCGCCGACCTGGTGCAGCCGGTCCCGCCGCGCACCACCACCCTCGGCGGTCCGGTCACCGGCACCGTGACCGGCACCGTCGCCCCGGTCGGCCAGCCGAGCATGCCCAGCTCGCCCAGCCAGGTGAGCCAGCCCAGCAGGCCCGCGCCGGAGTTCCAGACGAACTCGCTGTTCGTGCACACCCCGGCCGAGACCAGCCAGGCGTCGGCGTCGAGCTACCCGAGCGCCACCGGCACCGGCACCGGCGCCCCGCCGCTGACGGTCGGCGACGTCACCCGGGCGCTCGCCGAGGCCGACCGCGTAGAAGAGACAGGCGAACAGGACGACCGGGAACCGGCCCAGCCGCTGGGACTGGACGTGCAGGTGGTCGCGGCCGGGGGCGAGCTGGACCCGGCCAAGCCGCCCGCGCTGCCGGTCGACGAGCAGCCCGCCGTGCGCTACGAGGACGAGCGGCCCGACCAGAACGGCCAGTTCTCCGGCTCCTGCGACGCCGCGCCGGTCGACGGTCCCGCCAAGCCCGCCTTCAACGGCACCAGGCCGAGGGAGATCCCCCGCGACGACGCGCCGACCGAGCGGTTGCCGATATACGAGGAGATCCTCTCCCAGTGGTTCCAGGCGGCCGAGCCCGAGCAGGCCGCGCCCGCCAGGGAGATGCCGCTCGGCGAGCCCGCGCTCAGCGCCACCGTCGACGAGCCGCTGGTGCCGCAGGCCCCGGCCAAGCCGGAACCCCCGCAGCCGCAGCAGCAGCCGAAGCAGGGCGCGCTGCCCAAGCGGCAGCGGGCCGTCCGGTCCGCCCCGGCGGACAAGCCCGCCGCTCCCACCGCCCAGGAGACGACCTCGACCCGGCTGCCGCAGTCGGTCTGGCAGTCGCCGGGTGACGAGGGCTGGGAGGCGGCCAACTCGCTGCTGAACAACCCGGTCAGCCAGGGCACCACCTCGGCGGGCCTGCCGAAGCGGGTGCCGAAGGCCCAGCTGGTCCCGGGTTCCGCCGCGCCCCGCCCGCAGGCCCAGGCGAGCGCTCCGGCGGCCCGGGCCCCGCAGACTTCTCGCACGCCGGACAACGTCCGTGGCAGGATGTCGAGTTTCCAGCAGGGTCTGCGTCGCGGCAGGCATGCCAGGATTGACACCTTGGCCGCCGATCGCGGCCAGTCGGAACAGTCCGGCCCAGGTCACGGCCGTCAGGACGAGGAGCAGTAGTGAACGAGTCGGTCCAGCAGCCTGGCACGTTCGGTTGGTTGATCACCGACTTCGTGCGCAGGGTCCCCGGTGTCGCGCACGCGGTGGTGGTCTCGGCCGACGGCCTGCTGCTCGCCGCGTCCCAGGGGCTGCCGCGCGATCGCGGGGAACAGCTCGCCGCGGTGTCGTCCGGTTTGGTCAGCCTCACCCAGGGAGCGGCACGGTGTTTCGAGGCAGGCAACGTCGCCCAGACAGTGGTGGAGATGGAGCGGGGTTACCTGTTCCTCATGTCGATCAGCAACGGCGCCTGCCTGTCCGTGCTGGCGGCCCCGAACTGCGACATCGGCCTGATCGCCTACGAGATGACCCTGCTCGTGGACCGGGTCGGCCAACAGCTGACGCCGGAGCTGCGGGCGCAGCTGCAGGGCGTCGTGCGCAGGTAAGTGAAGAGCCGGGCGGGGTGAGCTCGCGATGACGACGGGACCCGGATTCTCCAGTGACCGCTTCGACTACCGGGAGTGGGCGCTGGGTGGATTCCGCTACGACGAACCCGAGGACGAGCGCGAGACCGCCGGTGCGGTGCCGCAGGAGCCCCCGTTGATGTCGCCGCGCGACGGCTTCGGCGGTACCGGCCTGTTCGGCGGGCCGGGCGCCGACCTGTTCGGCGGGGGCAGGGTGGATGAGTCCCCGATCCCGGCCGTCCCCGCGCAGCAGGTGGTGAACGAGCCCGACCCGTTCACCGAGTCCGGTTCGCTGGTCCGGCCCTACACCAGGACCGGAGGGCGCACGCGGCCCGACTACGACCTGGCCATCGAGGCGCTGATCTCCACCAGCGAGCGCGGCCGGGAACGGGACGCGGCCGTGCTGCCGGAGCACCGGTCGATCTGCGGGCTCTGCCTGGAGACCCGATCGGTTGCAGAAGTCGCCGCGCACTTGCGTTTGCCACTGGGCGTGGTACGCGTATTGATCGGTGACATGGCGGGCCTCGGCCTCGTCATGATCCACCAGAGCGGCTTGGTCATGGGGGACCGGCCGTCCCTTGCGTTCCTCGAAAGGGTGCTCAGTGGCCTCCGCAGGCTCTAACCCGCACGTCCCGGACACCCGGCAGGCCACGACCTCGGCGAAGATCGTCGTCGCGGGTGGCTTCGGTGTGGGGAAGACGACGTTCGTCGGCTCGGTCTCGGAGATCGTTCCGCTGACAACCGAAGCCGTGATGACCGAGGCCAGCGTCGGGGTCGACGACCTCTCGGCGACGCCGAACAAGGTCACCACCACGGTGGCGATGGACTTCGGCCGTGTCTCGCTGGACCAGGACCTGATCCTGTACCTGTTCGGCACGCCCGGCCAGCACCGGTTCTGGTTCATGTGGGACGACCTGGTCCGCGGCGCCATCGGCGCGGTGGTGCTGGTCGACACCCGCAGGCTGGCCGACGCCTTCGCCTCCATCGACTTCTTCGACGACCGGCAGCTGCCCTACATCGTGGCGCTCAACTGCTTCGACGGCATGCTGCACCACCGCATCGAGGACGTCCGCGACGCGCTCACGATCGACGACTCCATTCCGATCGTCACCTGCGACGCCCGCACCAAGGAGTCCACCAAGCACGCGCTGATCACCCTGGTCGAGCACGCCATGCGGCAGTGGATGACCGTGGGCGCCTGAGGCCCCTACGCGCAAAGCGGGAGCCCCGGTCGATGACCGGGGCTCCCGCTTCGTTCAGGGTGCTGCGTGATCAGCCGATGCCCGCGCAGGCGCTCAGGCCCTTGATGGACGGCTTGATCATCAGGACGCCGAGCACGCCACCGCCGCCGACCTTGACGGCCGGGTTCGCGGAGGCGGAGGCACCGATGCTCGGGGCGCTGACGCACGCGCCGAGCTTGTCGAGCTTGACGCTCGCCTTCAGGTCGACCTTGGCGGCGACCTTCGCGGCCAGCTTGACCTTCAGGTCCGCCGCGGAGACGCGGACACCGGCAGCGGCGTCCACCTTCGCGCCCGCCGCGACGGCGACGGCCTTCGGGGCGGCGGAGCGGCCCGCACCGACGCCGACACCGACGCCCGCGTCGGCGTCGACCTTGGCGCCGATGCCGATGCCGATGCCGACCTTGATCGGCAGCTTGACCTTGACGCCGATGCCGACGCCCGCGCCGACCTTGACACCGGCGCCGACCTTGACGCCCGCACCGACGCCAGCGCCGATGCCGACCTTGATCGGGCCGCCGACCTTGACGCCGATGCCGACGTTCACCGGGGCCTTGACCCCGACGCCGACCTTCACCGCGCCACCGATGTTGGCGCCGATGCCGACCTTGACCGGGAGCTTGACCCCGACGCCGACGTTCGCGCCGACCTTCGCGTCAACGTCGGCGTCCACCGTGGCGGCGCCGGCGTAACCCGCGGACATGAAGAAGACCGACATGGCTACCGCCGCGGTCACCGTTGCGAATCTCCGCGCCAACCTGCTGATGGGCATTTTCGGGGTTCCTCCTAGATGTGGCCGGGCCACGACGGGCCGGCCAGGCACTGTCCGATTCCGGCGTGCGGCACCCGTGTGGGGCGAGTGGACGCAGCCACTCACCACGTTAGGGCTGAACGGCACATCACAACGGGTACAGACCGACCACAATGGAGGGACGTGGGGCAAGTACCCGGTTGTGCCAGCTAATCGCATGAATGACACGTATTAAGTCCACTGTGGACACTGTCGGAGCGTTGATAACTAGAGAAGTTTCGGCCCGCGCGTGGTCACTCCAAAGTGGACGATGATCACTGAGATGCCCATCGGCCCTCGACTCGGCCCTCGACTCAGTCCTCGACGACGGCCGTCGAGGTGATGCGGTGCAGGGGGAACCGGCACACCATTCCGACCACGGCGTCGAAGGCTTCGAGCACGCCGCCCGCCACGCTCACCGGCGTGACGATCTGCTGGCTCGCGGTGCCGTGCGAGTCCACGACGCCGATCCAGACGCTCCGGCCGGAGTCCGCGGCCTCCTGGAGCAAGGCCATGGTGGCCGCGGTCCCCAGTACCGAGGTGGAGACCGCCGCGCCGCGCGGCACGTCCGCCGCCCGGTCGCCCGCCCGGATCTGCCGCACCACCGACGCCAGCTGCTCGACGCTCGGGCGAGCGGGCGAGAACAGCCGCTTGCTGCCCTGCGGACGACCGGGGATGCGGTGCCCCGCCGGGCGCAGGTCCACGACGGCGCCGTCCGGGCCCTCGGCGGCGGGCGCGTAGCCGCTCTCCCGCAGGCCGTCGAGCACGTCGATCAACGCGAGCGGACTGATCAGCACGGTCGGCGCGATCCGGCGCAGCTCCAGCCGCGCGATGTCCGCGTTGGCCAGGACCTCGGCGATCAGCGCGGGATCGTCGCACCGCAGGAAGGAGCCGGCGGGCCCGCCGCGCAGCTGCCCGTGCTTCCTGGCGATGTCGTCGATCAGGTAGCTCAGCGACTGCGGGATCGGCGTCCGCGAGCGCTTCGCGAACAGCTCGTGCAGCTCCGCCGCGGAGCGCCCGGCGTCGAGCGCGCGCCGCACCGTCCTGTCGGTGATCCGGTAGACGGTCGCGCCGCCCGCCGACTCCACGTCCGCGGCCAAGGCGATGTCCGCGGCCAGCTCGGGTTCGAGCCTGCCCGGCGCCACCACGGTCAGGTCCGCCTGCACGAGCACGTGGTCGATCGGCTCGGGCAGCGAGTCCAGCATCCGCTTGGCCGCCTCGCCGGGCCCCTCGTTGAGCAGCGCGGCCCCGGCCGTCGACAGGCCACCGAGCGCGACGACGCCCAGCGCGGTCGCCTCCTCGACGATCCAGCGCACGAGGTCGTCGCGCATCCGTCCGCCCCGCGCGGGCGCCCGCCACGCCAGGGCGGCGACGAGCTGTTCGACATCGCCGACGCACGAGCCCTGCGGCAGCTCCGCGAGGACGCCTAGCACCCGGTGCCGTTCGCGCACCGCGCTCGGGCGGCGCAGCTCGTTGGACAGCGGGTTGAGCAGCTTGTCCCGTTCGTCCCGGCGGCCGGCCAGCGCGGGCAGCCGCGAAAGCTCCAGCCAGCTCACCGCCAGCGTCGCCCACTGCTGGTCCGGAGCGGCGGCGAGGTACGAGTCGGCGTGCGTGGTCGGGACCCACTCCGGCTCGCCGCCGCCGCTGTTGTCGATGATCGCGGCGTCGAGCGCGAGCTCCGCGAGCAGGATCGCCCGCGACTCCTCGACCTCCAGCTCCTTCGCCAGCCTGCGCAGGTCCCGCACGCCGAGCCCGCCGGAGCGCAGCACGCCGGGCGGCTCCACGGACCAGAGCGCGATCAGGCCCTCCATGTGCCGGAGCAGTTCGAGCGCGGCACCAGCGGCCGTGGAGTCCACAGTGGACACACCGCGCGCGGAGACGGTCAGCTCCGGTTGCGTCACCTGAACCTGGCCCATCGGCCGGTCCCCGCGCAGCAGCAGGCCGAGTTGGCGGGGCAGCTCCACCGTCTCGTTGTCCCGGCGCAGCAGCAGGCCGCGGGCCATGAGGCTCTGCACCGGGCTCTCTGCGCGCTCCAGCGGCACGACCCGCCCGGCGTCCTTCGTGCGACCGATCGGCGGGCCGGCGGCCAGCGTCTCCAGCAGCCTGCGCTCGGCCGGGTCCAGCTCGTCGAGCAGCCCGGGCAGGTCCAGCTCGTCCAGCTGCGGCGCGGGCCTGCCGAGGTTGCCGGGGAACTGCGAGGTGATCTCCGTCGCGGCGGGCACCACGCTGATCGCGGTGTCGGGCCCCCACGCCACGGCCAGCTCGCGCAGCGCGCGCACGGCCTCCTTCGTCCGCGCCGCGGGCACGCCCCTGCCCATCAACCGGTTGATCCTGGCCAACGGCTGCGGGTCGAGTTCGGCCCCGGCGATCACCAACGCGTCCAGCACGCTGCGGGTGAAGGCGTCCAGGTCCTCGCACGCGCGCACGACCGACGCGCGCATGCCCGCTCTGGTCGCCAGCACGCCGGTGTCGGGAGGGGGAGGGGTCGCCAGGTCCGGGCGCGCCCGCAGCAGTTCGACGAGAGCCAGCTCGTCCTGCGCGCGCAGCCAGTCGACGAGAGAGTGACCGGACATCCGCACCACGTTATATGCCGAAGTTTTCGCTGCCTATGGCCGCGCGCCGGGCCCTCGCGCCATCAGGCACACTGAGCGGGAATTTCCCTAGTTGAGGAGGAGCCGTGGCCAAGGCCGCCCGCCGCCCCGAGCGCATCGACCCGACCTGGCCCGGCGAGACCGCCGACGGGCACCACCCGGTCAGCGAGCTCGCCAGCCACACCCAGGGCGCCCAGTCCCCGTTCGGCGAGATCACCTTCCCGGCCGAGGACGTGCACTACGAGCACCCCGTCACGGTCATCAACAAGTAAGAGGCGTGTTTCTGCTCGAAATCCTTCGAGGTCTAGGCTGTGCGCACCGCTGAGCAGCACTGACCGGGGAGGGTGCACATGCCGGTTCCGGGGCCGGGATATTCGATCACCGTGCGTGTCGAGGCGCCGCCGTCGGCGAGCGCCGCGGGCGACCTCACGAGCTCCATCGGCAAGGTCGGCGGTGTGATCACGGCCTTCGACGTCGTCGAGTCGCACTCCGACCGCGTCGTCGTGGACATCACCTGCAACACCCTCTCCGGCGACCACGCCACGGTGATCACCGACGCGCTCTCGGTGCTGCCCGGTGTGAAGGTGCGCAAGATCTCCGACCGCACCTTCCTGATGCACCTCGGCGGCAAGCTGGAGATCTCCTCCAAGGTCGCCCTGCGTAACCGTGACGACCTCTCCCGGGCCTACACCCCGGGCGTCGCCAGGGTCTGCCAGGCCATCGCGGCCAACCCGGAGGACGCGCGCAGGCTGACGATCAAGCGCAACACCGTCGCCGTGGTCACCGACGGCTCCGCCGTGCTCGGCCTCGGCAACCTCGGGCCCGCCGCCGCCCTGCCGGTGATGGAGGGCAAGGCGGTGCTGTTCAAGAAGTTCGCGGGCGTCGACGCCTGGCCGATCTGCCTGGACACCCAGGACACCGAGGAGATCATCCGCACCGTCGAGCTGATCGCCCCGGTCTACGGCGGCATCAACCTCGAGGACATCGCGGCCCCGCGCTGCTTCGAGATCGAGGCCAGGCTGCGCGAGAAGCTGGACATCCCGGTCTTCCACGACGACCAGCACGGCACCGCCATCGTGGTGCTGGCCGCGCTGCGCAACGCCCTGCGCGTGGTCGACAAGAACATCGAGGACTGCCGGATCGCCGTCTGCGGCGTCGGCGCGGCGGGTTCGGCGATCATCCGGCTGCTGCTCAAGCAGCGACCCGGCGACATCGTCGCGGTGGACATCGACGGCATCGTGCACACCGAGCGCGAGGGCCTGGTCGACGAGAACCTGCGCTGGATCGCGGAGAACACCAACGCGGACAAGATGAGCGGCACCCTGCACGAGGCGCTGGTCGGCGCGGACGTCTTCATCGGCGTCTCGGCCCCCAACCTCTTCGGCGCGGAGCAGGTCGCGACCATGGCGGAGAACGCCATCGTGTTCGCGCTGGCCAACCCGGACCCGGAGATCGACCCGCTGGAGGCGCAGAAGCACGCGGCCGTCGTGGCCACGGGCCGCAGCGACTACCCGAACCAGATCAACAACGTGCTGGCCTTCCCCGGGGTCTTCCGCGGACTGCTCGACGCGCACGCGCACACCATCACCGACGACATGCTCGTCGCCGCCGCGAACGCCATCGCGGACGTGGTGGACGCGGGCCAGATCAAC
The DNA here is from genome assembly GCF_024213555.1 of Allokutzneria sp. A3M-2-11 16. Classification (GTDB taxonomy): domain Bacteria; phylum Actinomycetota; class Actinomycetes; order Mycobacteriales; family Pseudonocardiaceae; genus Allokutzneria. Next base: position 2,528,671 of record NZ_JANAVO010000001.1, read on the forward strand.
GCCTCGTTCATCGTTCCGAGCGTGTTCGACAACGCCGTCGCTCCCGCGGTCGCCGAGGCCGTCCGCGCCGCAGCGGTGCGGGCGAAGGGCTAGACCGACGTGGCGGAGGAGCTGACCCACGTCGACTCGGCCGGGGCGGCGCGGATGGTCGACGTGTCCGGCAAGCAGCCGGGCGCGCGGCTCGCGGTCGCCACCGGCGTCCTGCGCACCACCGACGAGGTCGTCTCCCTGCTGCGCAGGGACGGCCTGCCCAAGGGCGACGCACTGGCCACCGCCAGGATCGCCGGGATCATGGGCGCCAAGCGCACGCCGGACCTCGTGCCGCTGTGCCATCCGATCGCGCTGTCCGGGGTGGTCGTCGACCTGCACGCGGAGGGGTCCGAGGTCCGGATCACCGCCACCGTGCGCACGACCGACCGCACCGGCGTCGAGATGGAAGCGCTGACCGCGGTCACCGTCGCCGGCCTCACGCTGCACGACATGGTGAAGGCCGTCGATCCCGCCGCCACCCTCGACGGCGTGCGCGTCGAGCGCAAAGAAGGCGGCAAGACCGGCTTGTGGACGCGTCCGGAGGGCCGATGAACACGCGCACGGCTCGGGTGATCGTGGCGTCGAACCGTGCCGCGGCGGGCGTCTACGAGGACAAGACCGGTCCGGTGATCGAGTCCTGGCTGAGCGCGAAGGGCTATTCCGTGCCTGCCCCCGTCGTCGTTCCGGACGGCGATCCGGTCGCCACCGCCCTCCGAGCCGCGGTCGCGGACGGGGTGGACGTCGTGATCACCACGGGTGGCACCGGGATTTCGCCGACCGACGGCACTCCTGAAGCGACTCGCTCGGTGTTGGACTACGAGATCCCCGGCCTCGCGGACGCGATCCGCGCGCAGGGCTTGCCGAAGGTGCCGACCGCGGTGCTGTCGCGCGGGGTCGCCGGGGTCGCGGGCCGGACGTTCGTGGTGAACCTGCCCGGCTCAACCGGCGGTGTGCGCGACGGCCTCGCTGTGCTCGAAGGTGTGCTCGACCACGCCGTCGACCAGCTTCGCGGTGGTGACCACGTCGCTTCTGCCGCATCCTCGGCCCAGGTGTTGCGCGCTGCGGTGACCGAGTCGCCGCTGGACGTCGCCGAGCACGCCGACCTCGTGGCCAGCCACACCGCGGGCGCCGTTGTCACGTTCTCCGGCGTTGTCCGTGATCACGACGGCGGGCGCGGAGTGCGCGAACTGGAGTACTCGGGTCATCCGAGCGCTGAGAAGGTGATCGCCGAGGTCGCCGCCGATGTGGCCGCCCGGCATCCGAAGGTCTACGCGCTCGCGGTCAGCCACCGCATCGGTGATCTCGGGATCGGTGACTCGGCCCTGGCGTGCGCGGTCTCGGCCGCCCACCGCCGCGAGGCGTTCGTCGCGTGCGCTGATCTTGTCGATGAGGTCAAGCTACGGCTGCCCATCTGGAAGCGCCAGCTTTTCGCGGACGGAACCGAAGAGTGGGTCAACTGCCCCTAACCCTCGCCCGCAAGGCCCAAGGCGCACCCCACCCAAGCTCCCCCTCATCCCGCGCTCGCCTACCCGCAGAACTCCCGTTTCGTACTCTTAGCCGTATTTGAGAGCGCTCTTTTTCCCGCTATGAGTACGAAACGGGGTTTTCCGGACCACGCTGGCGGGTGCGCGCGGAAGGCCCCGACCATCGCTGATCGGGGCCTTCCACCAGGACAAACGTCACTTCAGGTCGAGCTGCTGCCCGACGAAGATGAGGTTCGCGTCCTTGATGACGTCCTTGTTCCGCTCGAACACGGTCTGCCAGCCGCCCTCGACGTTCTGCGCCGAGGCGATCTTGGACAGGGTGTCACCGGCGACAACGGTGTAGTCAGCACCGTTCTTGGTCTGCACCGGAGCAGCGGCGGGCGCGGGGGTCGCGGCCGGCTTCGGAGCAGCCTTCTTGGTCACCTTGGAGACGGGCTTCGACTTGACGGCACCGCCGCCACCGCCGCCGCCGTTCGCCCAGCCGGTCTTCCTGGAGCAGTGCGGCCACGGGCTAGAACCACGCGCGTTGTAAAGCCGCTGAGCGATCTCGGTCTGCTGAGCCAGAGTGGCCTGGTGAGCGTTCGGGGCGTACTGCGTGCCACCGTTCGCGCGCCAGGTTCCGGAGTCGAACTGGTAGGCACCGTAGTAGCCGTTGCCGGTGTTGATGCTGGCGTTGCCGCCGCTCTCGCACTTGGCGAGGGCTCCCCAGTTGGGGGCGGCCGAGGCGGTGCCTGCGGTCACGACGAATGGCGCTGCGGCCACTGCGCCGGCGACAGCCAGGCGAGCCACGTTGCGACCGGTGGTGGACTGCTTGCGGTGCTTGCCTCGGTAAGAAGTCATTGCTCTCTCTACAACCGTGCCTGCGAGTGAGCTGTCGGGTTCGGGCTCTGTCGGGGATGCCCGGCCGGTCGGAACCGGCTTCACCCCTAGGGCGTTCGGGACGCCCGGAGTGCTCTCACGCTCCTGTCCAGAAGTTGTCTTTCCGCTCGGGGTCGTATCCGGGGACCTGCTGGACAGGATTTGGCGCGTCAGGTCTCCGGCACTGCGTCGGTTGGGTTTCGGGGCCAACCGAGAAGCGACCGTACGTAACCGCGGCGGCCAACCCAAACGTCTCCGGGTGTGACCGTCATCACTGTAACGCCGAGGGGGTGTTTAGCGATCTGTCGGGTTTAACCAGTTCGGGGCACCGTTACCGGGCCGTTTCCAACCCTGGATCAATTACCGACGGTGAGAACTGGGTCACGTGGGTGAAGGCCCATGTGGAGTAGGCGTACAACCCTTCAGCCCCTTGTGAGGAACGCTCGCAGTCCGCTCAGGTCGTCCGTGTTGAGGTGATCCACCCCAACGGTGACCAGCTGACGCCAAATCGCTTCACGTTCGGGGCTCGGCGTGTCGGGTGTCGCCCAGAACCGGACGCGCTGCCCGGCCTTGTGCGCCTTCGTCACGATGCCCTGGAGCTTGGCTTTTTCCGCGGCAGGCATCTGCCCGGCGCCGTTCCAGGTGAACAGCTTCGTCCAGTTGTCGGAGACCAGGGCCGCGAGCTTGGCGTCCGAGCCGGGACCGAGGTCTCCGGGGCTGGTCATCCGGCCGTCGTAGAACGCGAACCGCTGCTTCTGCCCGCTCATCAGCTCGCGAGGCCGATCTCCGGAAACAACCACGTCAACGGCATTGCGGACGATCTTGCCGGAGATGTACTGGCTGAACATGAAGGCGTAGCGCGGCGAGCGGAGCACCCGGTCCAGCTCGGTGTACGTGGTGGCGCCGTTGTTCTTGAGGTCGATGAGCAGCTGGAACAGGCCGGACCTACCGGCGTGGACCTTCCCGCGGTTGTCGATGACGCGCTGGCGCAGCGGCTCCAGGTACAGGGACTGGAGGGTGCGGTCCGGCCGCAGGTCGCCCGGGTCGTGCCCGACGAGCAGGGCGCCGTTCACCAGGTAGATGTCGGCCTCGACGCTCGTGAAGCCGTTGTCGAGGGCGTCGAACAGCGGGCGCTTGTGCTCGTAGTCGTTGTGCGCGTGAGCCTGCGAAAGCGGCTTGATGCGCGGTGAGGCCAGGACGGGCGCGGTGGCGCTTGCGAGCACTCCGAGGATCGTCAGCACGAGAACCGCGATGCGATGGAATGCCTGCACGGCCACCTCCTCAAACGGCGTCGACAGCTCGGACGCTAGGCGCTCGGGATGGACCGGTGATGAACGCCGGAAGTCCGGCCGCCGAGCGCGGGACGGCCGCAGAGGGGACGTTCGTCACTACGGGCAGGTTGCCCCTGTGGTGCGGAACACGTTAGTGGCACGTGGTGACGGCCCGATAACGGGGGGTCGCTTTTGTGTCCCGAGAGGGGTGGCGAGCGGCACCACGTTCCGGTCAATGCCGCAAAGAACGCCTACTGCACGTCGTGGTGCTTCACCAGGCGCGATGCTCGGCACGCCACCTATGTAATAGAGGTGTGCGTGGAGAGGCCGCCATGGGTTCTGGGGAGAGACCTCGTGGTCGGCGTGTCGCAGGGACGAGGGGGAGCGCGATGACGGTCGAGTTCAAGGTGCTCGGCTCGCTCGAAGTTGTGGTCGACGGCGAGATCGTGTCGATCAATGCTCCGAAACAGCGGGCGGTTCTGGCGGTGCTGTTGCTCCATGCCGACCAGCCGGTGCGGACGCCACGACTGATCAAGCACTTGTGGGGCGCGGCTGCCCCAAAGAACGCCTACAACGCGGTGCAGACCCACGTAACCCGGCTGCGGCGAGCACTGGGTCCTTCGGACTTGATCCGCACAGTCGAGGGCGGCTACCTCATCCGCACCGATCGCGTGGACCTCCAGCGATTCCGTGATCTCGTCGCACGTGCGCGAACTGCCAGTGATGAGGACGCACTACCCCTTCTGCGGCAGGCGACAGCCCTGTGGCGTGGTCCGCTGCTGCCAGACCTCCGGATCCGGTCTGAGCAGGAGGAGGAGCTAAACAAGATCGAGAGCGAGTTGCTCAACGCAACTGAGAACAAAGTCGATTTGGAGCTTCGCGCCAGACACCATGCCGAGGTAGTGGCCGAGTTGCGCGCTTTGACAACGTCATATCCACTGCGTGAAAGCTTCTGGAACAAACTCATGCTCGCGCTGTTTCGGTCCGGTCAGCAAGCGGAGGCCCTGGATGCATTTCGCAACGTGACCAAGGTGTTGAACGCGGAACTTGGCGTTACGCCAGGGCGCGAGCTTCGGCAGCTGCATCAGGAAATCCTCTCTGGAGAAGCCGAAAGGCAAGGAGAAGTCCGCGAGACGACGGTTCCAATCCCCCGGCAGCTACCTGCTGGCATCGGGAACTTCACCGGCCGCCGGGAAGCCGTGGACGGCCTGCTGTCCACACTTGGGTCCGACGCGGACGGTTGTCCCGTGGTCGTCGTGTCCGGGTCGCCAGGAGCAGGGAAGACCACACTGGCAGTACATGTGGCACAGCGACTCTGCTCTATCTTCTCTGACGGGCAGTTGCACATCAACCTCCACGGGTACTCCAGCTCAGAGCCACCCACTTCTGAGCAAGTTCTCTCGCGTTTCCTGCGGGCTCTCGGAGCTTCCTCAGAAGAGATCCCGGCACGCCTCGAGGAGCAGCACAAGGAACTCTTGGTGAGGCTCTCGGGAAGGCGCGTTCTGTTCCTGCTGGACAACGCTGCGACGGCTGAAAAGGTGCGTTCTGTGCTTCCCTTGGCAAAGGGATGCGGCGTGCTTGTGACTAGCCGTGTAAAGTTGACCGGGATCACGCAAGGTACTCCGGAGACATGTCTTTCTATCGGCGTCCTCGAAGAGTTCGAGGCTATCGAACTCCTTCGAAGCATACTTCGGGAGAAGTCTGCCTGCTGTGACTCAGAGGACGTTCTTGAGTTGGTTGAGCTCTGTGGCCGGTTGCCGCTCGCTCTGTGTATCGCAGGCGCGAACATTGCCGCAGAGGGAGTCGGTGTCGCGGAATATGTAAGACGACTGCGAGACGGTGACCGTCTTTCGATGCTTGCGATTGATGGCGATGAGCAAGCTAGGTTGGCGGCCACCTTCATGCTTTCGTATTCTTCGCTCGAAGCTGAGTTGCAGTCCGCCCTCAGGCTTCTCTCGATCGTGCCTGGGCGAGACTTCTGCGCAGATGCTGCGTCAACCTGCCTTGACTCGCGGACGCGGGTGGTCGTTCCGCTGCTCGATCGTCTCGTCTCAGCCAATTTGCTGGAAGCTCCCTATCCGGGACGATATCAGTTCCACGATCTCCTGAAACTCTTCGCGGAGCGCTGCCTGCGGTCGGATTCCTTGATTCATGAACGTCTTGAGGCCGAGCGTCGCATATATGGCTTCTATTTTCTCGGAGTGAACGGCGCGACGAAAATGGTAAGCCCCGAGAAGGAGCTCGACACCCTTCCTCGGGCATTTTCTCTGCTTCCCGAAGTAACATTTTCCTCAGTCGAGGAGGCGTCCGGGTGGGTGACTAAGGAGCTGGAGAACATTGTTGCGATTGTAGAATCTGCTGAGCCTGCCGGATATTCCGAAGTTTGCTGGCTGATTCCAAATGTGCTGCGGGGCTATCTATACGAGAAGCATCGGACGGTTGAATGGCTGCAGCTGGCTTCCGCCGGGCTTCGTGCTGCTCGACACAACCGCGACCGGGATGCTGAAGGCGCGATGCTGCATGGCATGGGCACGGCGTTCTGGGCGGACAACAGGATCGATGAAGCCATCGAACACCTCGACGCCGCAGTGGAAACTCGGAGAGAAATCGGTGATGAGGATGGTCTGAAATCATCCTTGATGAACCTGGCTATCGTTCTCTGGGGAGTCGGGAGCATTTCGCGCTCGGTAGTCCTCATGGAACAAGCGGCTACCCTTTTTGGGGAAGGTGATCCCATCCCGGGGAGGGCTCCAGTTCTTGTTAACCTAGCGATGATTTATGCCTCTTCGGGCCGCCTTCGGGAGGCTGTCGAGATTTATGGCGAAGCCCTCGATATCTGTAGGCGGTTCAATATTTCCTGGGGTGAGGCGAATGTGCTTGCAAACCTCGGTAACGCCTGCTGGGAAGTCGGAGACATGGTGCGCGCCCGCGAGCTTGCAAAAATGGCGGCGGTGGCATGTGCAAAGGTTGATCTTGGCGTCCAACAACCTCTTTGTGTTCTCGCTGAGATTGATATCGACTTGGGTTTTTTTGAGGAGGCTGAGGAATCCCTGCGGGCAGGCATTATTGAATGCCGAAAGGCTGGTGATCGAAAGATCGAGCACGAGTACTTGTGGGCATTTGGTCACTTGTGGCAGAGAATGGGAAAGTTGGACGAGGCGCTCGTCTGGTACACCGATGCGCTGGATCTGGCGCGGACGCTCGAATCCAGGGCGACCGAGTCTCGGGCGCTCTTGGACATGGCGACTGTTCACGCGGAGCTTGGGCGTCCGTCGTCCGGTTTGAGGCTGGCGCGACAGGCGATGCGTGTCAGCACCGAGGGTGGTTTCCGGGCTACGCAGGGCTCAGCGCTGACGGCAGCCGCTGTGTGTTGCTTCGTTGCAGGGCGGGCTGGGAGTGCGGCGGCGTTTGGCAGGAGGGCGTTGGAGGTGCATCGGGAGACGGGGCATCGGCCTGGGGAGGCGCGGACACTTCGGGTTATCGGGCAAGCTTTGTGGATGGCCGGTGAGCGGGCCGGGGCGCTGGAGCACTGGGAGCGGGCGGTGGAGATGTTCGCGGAGATGGGCATGCCGGAGGCCGACGGAGTGCGGGAGTTGCTTGGCCAGGCGCGATGAGCGTTGAGTTCAGGCTGCTCGGCTCGCTGGAGGTGCTGGTCGACGGGCGGTTGGTGCCGGTGAGGGCCGGGAAGCAGCGGGTGGTGCTCGCGGCGTTGCTGTTGCACGCGGGGCGGGCGGTGGGAGTCGTGGAGCTCCTGGACGCGTTGTGGGGGGACGAGCCGCCGCCAACGGCGCGCAACGCCTTGCAAACGCACATGGTGCGGCTGCGGCGGCTGCTCGGGGAAGGCGTGATCCGCACGGTCGGCGCGGGGTACGTGCTCGCCACCGAGCGGATCGACCTGGTGCGGTTCCGCGAGCTCGTGCGCAGGGCGAAGTCCACGTCGAGGGGGACGAGGGCGCGGCTGCTGGGCGAGGCGCTGGCGTTGTGGCGGGGCGCGGTGCTGGCCGATGTTTCCTCGGTTTCCCTGCACACCAACGAGATCGCGCAGCTCAACGCCGAGCTGCTCGATGTGGTGGAGCAGCGGATCGACGTCGACCTGGAGTTGGGGAAGCACCGGGAGCTGGTGGGCGAACTGCGCGCGCTGGTGGCGGACCACCCCTTCCGGGAGCGCTTCTGGGGGCAGCTGATGCTCGCCCTGTACCGCTCGGAGCGACAGGCGGAGGCGCTCATCGTTTTCCGGGACTTCGCGAATGCTTTGAAGGAGGAGCTGGGGGTCGCGCCGAGCGCGGAGCTGCGCGCGCTGCACCACGCGATCCTGGTGGGAGAGGTCGCGGCGCCGAGAAGCAATGTCGTTGTGCCACAGCAGTTGCCTGGCGACATCAGTGACTTCGTCGGGCGAGAGGAACTGGTCGACCGGATCAGGGAACTGCTGGATACGGGGACGAAGCTCGTAGTGGTGTCGGGTCCGCCCGGAGTGGGGAAGACCGCGCTCGCGGTGCGGGTCGCGCATCGGTTGAAGCAGCGGTTTCCCGACGGGCAGCTGCACGTGAACCTGCACGGGTACTCGGCCAATGCCCGGCCGACTCCGGGGCAGGTGCTGGCGCGGTTCCTCCGTGCGCTCGGCGTTCCCACGGACCGGGTTCCCGCCGCCATTGACGAGCAGGCGGCGATGTTGCGGTCGGAGCTCTCCGACCGGCGAGTGCTCCTGGTGCTGGACAACGCCATCGATGCCGAGCAGGTGCGGCCCCTCGTTCCGGATGCCGGTGGGTGTGCGGTTCTGGTCACCAGCAGGGGTGTGCTGCACGAGCTGATCAACCACGAGCGGGCCGAAGCGGTCGCGCTGTCCGTGCTGACCGAAGCGGATTCGTTGGCGTTGCTCGCGGAGTTCGTCGGAGAGGGCGTGCGGAGTGAGCCCGACGCGGGCGCGGAACTGGCGCGGCTGTGCGGGAACCTGCCTCTGGCGTTGCGCATAGCCGGAGCGAACATCGCACAGCAGGAATGCTCCGTGCGCGCATACGTGGACGATGTGCGCGGTGGCGACCTGCTGTCGGCACTGACGGTTGACGGCGATGAGCAGTCGGCGGTGCGGGCGGCGTTCGCGATGTCCTACGGCACGCTGTCCTCCGAAGCGCAGCGGTTGTTCCGGTTCCTGGGGCTCGTGCCCGGCCCGGACTTCACCGCCTGGGTGGCCGCCTCGCTTGTCGATTCCACTTTGGACACTGCGACCGCGCTGCTCGACGAACTCGCGACCGCGAACCTCGTGCAGCGGCACCAGAACGACCGCTTCCAGTTCCACGACCTCCTCCGTGCGTACGCGGCCGAGCAGGCCACGGCGGAGGAACTCGCGGAAGAGATCGACACGGCCGTGGACCACCTGCTGGACTGGCACCTCTTCGCCGCGGGGACGGCGCGGACGTTGCTGCCGCTGCGCGCCTACACGAACAAGCTCCCGGAGCGTGTGCGGATCGGCGTTCCGTTCAGCGACCGGGCAGGCGCCGAGGCGTGGATGGAGGACGAGCGCGCCAATCTGCGCGCCGTCGTGGCACTGGCCTCGCGAAGAGGACGGAACGAACACCTCTGGCAGTTCGTCGACGTGCTGTGGACCTACCTGCTGGCCAAGGGGCACAACGTGGATTGCCGGGAGATCGCCGAACGCGGACTGGCCACCGCCGTCGCGGTGGACGACAGCGGTGCCGTCGCGACCATGCACTCCCACCTGGCCCACCTGACCTGGATCAGCGGCGATCCGCGTGGCGCGCTCGTGGCGTACGACAAGGCGCTGGCCGCCGCGGATGACGACGCGTCGCTCGAACTGGGCAACATCCTGAACAACTGCGCCGGCGTGCACTGGGAACTCGGCGACAACGTCCAGGCCATCGAGTACCTCTGGCGCGCGACCCGGATCTACCAGGATGTCCAGGCCCGCCACCAGGAAGCGAACACCCGCGGCAACCTCGGCCTCGCGTACCAGGAACTCGGGCGGTTCCGGGAGGCGTCCGAGCACTACGAAGCAGCCATTCAGCTCGCAGCGCAACAGGGGGCGTGGGACAGCTACGCCAACCACTTGGCGAACCTCACGAATGCGCGCTACCTGCTCGGCGACTTCGAGGGAGCGCACAATGCGGTGCGGGAGGCGATCGACAGGTGCGCGGAACTCGGGTTGCACCAAGCCGGAGCCCTGGCCCATGTGGCTTTCGCCGAACTGCTCGCGACCGAGGGCGACGGGCCGGGCGCGATGCGTGAGGCACAACGCGCCCGGGAGTTGGTCAGCGAGACCGACAAGTGGGGCAACGTCGCCGTCTCCATCGTCGTCGGCTCCGCGCACCTCGCGTTGGAGGAGTTGACACAGGCGCGGGCGAACTACCGCGAAGCGATGAACGTGGCGCGGGAAGCGGGTTTCGTGCGGCACGAGGTCGACGCGGCGATCGGCCTGGCGAGAACGGGACTGCGCGCCAAGTCAACCGTTCAGGCCGTCGCGTACGCGCGGGCCGCCTTCGAGCAGGCGCGGGAGCACGGCATCCGGATTCGCGAGGCGGAGGCGTTGCACGTGCTCGGACTCCTCCTCCACGACGCGGGCGAGGTGGACGAGGCCCGGGAGCACTGGCTGCTCGCCGAGGCGATGTTCATCGAGATGGGCGTGCACACCGCGGCGGACGTGCGAGCCCTGCTGGACGGCACGCGATGACCATCGAGTTCCGCGTTCTCGGTGCGCTGGAGGTCGTCGTGGACGGCGAGATCCGGCCGGTGCAGGCGGCCAAGTTGCGCACCCTGCTCGCGGCGTTGCTGCTGCGCGCGCCGGAGCCGGTCAGCCCGGCCGAACTGATCGACATCATGTGGGGCGCGGAGCCGCCCGCCACCGCGCGCAACGCCCTGCACATCCACATGGGACGGTTGCGGCGGCTGCTCGGGGACGACGGCGTGATCACCACCGTCGCCGGTGGCTACGTGATCCGGCCGGACGAGGTGGACCTCGACCGCTTCCGCCGCCTTGCCGAGGCCGCCGGGCGGGCTGGTGAACCGGAAGAGGAGATCCGGTTGCTGCGCGAGGCCCTCGCGTTGTGGCGCGGCCAGGTGCTCTCTGACGTCGTCTCGGAATCATTGGACCGCAACGAGATCGCGTCGATCAACGACGAGCTGCTCGCGGCGCTGGAACACCGGGTGGACGCCGATCTGCGCCTGGGACGGCACCGCGAGGTGATCGCGGAGCTGCGCGCCCTGACCGCGGAACACCCGCTGCGGGAACGGTTCTGGGGCCAGCTGATGGTGGCGCTCTACCGTTGCGAGCGGCAGGCCGAGGCACTGGAGGCGTTCCGATTCGCCTCCGCGGTCCTGCGCAAGGAACTGGACGTCTCGCCCAGCCGCGAGCTTCGCGAGCTGCACCAGGCAATCCTGACCGGAAGCGCTGCTGTCGCCGCACCCGCCGTCGTGGTGGAGGCTCCGGCGAAGGTCGTTCCCCAACAGCTTCCGGCCGACATCTCTGGTTTCGTCGGCAGGCGCGAGCTGATCGAGCTGCTGGTGCACGAACGCCCGCGGCTGGCGGTGTTGTCCGGACCACCGGGAGTCGGGAAGACCGCCCTGTCCGTGCGGGTGGCGCACCAGCTGAAGCAACACTTTCCGGATGGGCAACTCTTTGCCAACATGCACGGCTACTCCTCGGGGACGGCGCCGTCGACCGGTCAGGTGCTCGCGCGTTTCCTCCGCGCGCTCGGCGTCGCGCCCGAGAAGGTGCCGCTGGAGGTTCCCGAACAGAGCGAGATGCTGCGCAACCAGCTCGCCGGTCGAAAAGTGCTGATGGTTCTGGACAACGTCGCGAACGCGGACCAGGTCCGCACGTTCCTGCCGGAGGGCAGCGACTGCACGGTGCTCGTCAGCAGCCGGGACACCCTGCGGGAGCTGGCCGCGGACGGTGCCGTCCTGGAGTCGCTCGACGTGCTCGCCGCGGATGAGGCGCAGAGCCTGCTCAGTGATCTCCTTGGTACGCAAAGGTTTGCCGATGACCGCAGCTCGGGGGAGGAGCTCGCGAGCTTGTGCGGCAACCTTCCGCTGGCGCTGCGGATCGCGGGCGCGAACCTGGCCGGGCAGAGCCGCACAGCGCTGAGCGAGTACGTGCGGCAGCTGCGCGATGGTGACCGGCTCGCCGTGCTCGCGGTGGACGAGGACGAACAGGCCGCTGTCCGTGCGACTTTCGCGTTGTCCTACACGTCGTTGGACGCCGAGCTCCGCCGGTTCTTCCGCGCGCTGGCGTTGCAACCGGGGCCGGATCTGACCGTGCGCACCGCCGCGTCGCTGGCCGGTGTAGCCGTCGAGCACGCGGCCGATCTGTTGCACCGGTTGGTTTCGGCGAGCCTGGTGCACGAGCACGTGCCCGGCCGGTACCAGTTCCACGACCTCGTTCGGTTGTTCGCCCAGCAACAGTCCACAGTGGAGGATGCTGCCGCGGATCGTGCCGCGGCGCGGGAGCGGCTGTTCGTCTTCTACGTGGCCAGCAGTGCGGCAGCGGCGGGCAAGATCACCCCTGAGCTGTACTACCTACCGGAGTTCCAGGTTGCAGCGGGGACGATCAGCCTGGAGTTCACCGAACTGCTCGACGCGCACGCGTGGATGGAAGCCGAGCGCGCGAACCTGATGGCCGCGGTCGTGTTCGCCGCGGACCACGGGCCGCGATGGGCCGCGTGGCACGTGGCTGCCTACCTGACGAGCTTCTTCCGGCACACCCGCGATGACGCCGACTGGCGGCTGGTCGCCGAGTTCGGGCTGCGCGCCGCCGTGGAAGAGAACGACACCCGCGGTCAAGCAGCCCAGATGCGCAGCCTCTCCATGCTGTACTGGTGCATGGGGGACAACGAGAAGTCGCTGGAGTACTCCACGCAGTCGCATTCCCTCTACCAGGAGATCGGCGACCGGCGCGGCCAGGCACAGGTGCTGAGCAACATGGGTGTCTCCAACGCCATGTCCGGAAACCAGACGGCGGCCGTATCGCTGCTGTCGCAGGCGTTGGCGATCGAGGACGAGCTCGGCGCGTCGCGCGGACTGGCCAACTGCATGCTCAACCTCGGCACGGTCTACGCCTACATCGGCCAGGTGGACCTCGCGGTCGCCACCTTCACCAAGTCCCGCGAGCTCGCCGCGGAACTGCGGGTGCGGCACGTCGAAGGCGTCGCCGGGCACAACCTCGCGATCCTCGACCGGGAGGCGGGCCGGTTCACCAAGGCGCTCGACGGGTTCGAGCGCACGCTCGCGGTCTGGCGGCAGGTCTCCTCCAGCCACGACGAAGCGGCGGTGCTCGACGAGATCGCGGTCACCGAGGTGCTGCTCGGCCGCTACGCCAGCGCGCTCACCAACGCCAACGCGGCGCTGCGGTTGTCGGCCGGGACCGGGAACCGGCTCAAGGAGGTCGAGGCGCTGAACACCATCGCCTCCGCCTACGTGCGGCTCGGCCAGCCGGAGCGCGCCCTGCCGGTGCAGGAGGAGGCGGTGCGCCTCGTCGGCGAGATCGGCTACGAGCACGGCACCGTGGACGCGCTGATCGGCCTCGCGGCGGTGCGGCGCGCGCTCGACGACGGCGCGGCGGCGGTGGAGTCCGGCCGGAAGGCGCTCGCCTGCGCGGTCGACAACGGCCTGCGGCTGTGCGAGCCGAGGGCGCTGACTTCCCTTGCGCAGAGCCATCTTCACGTTGGCGAGGCCGAGGAGGCGGTTGAACACGCCAACCGCGCCCTGCCCGTGCATCGCGAGACGCGCCAACGGGTCTGGGAGGCGTGGACGGTACAGGTACTGGGGTTGGCTTGTCGCGCCCTGGGAAACAACGTCGATGCTGTGGTACATCTGCGCGCCGCGCATGAGATGTTCGTCGAGATGGGGATGCCGGAGGCCAACTCGCTCTCGGTGTAGTGGTGTTAGGGGGGACCGCGATGCCGTCAGACGTGAGGGTCCCAGCCGTGAGGTTCACGGTGCTGGGGCCGCTCGAACTCGTGGTCGACGGCGCCCCGATTCCCGTGCAGGCGTCCAAACAACGCGTCGTGCTGGCGATGTTGTTGCTGCGGTCCGGCCGCGCGGTCTCGATCGACGACCTCATCGAGGCGCTGTGGGGGGACAATCCGCCCGCCGAAGCCCGCAACGCCCTTCAGGTGCACGTGATGCGCCTGCGCCGGGTGATCGGCGGTGACCTGCTGCGCACAGTCCGCGGTGGTTACGCGATGACCCTCGCGGCCGAACAGCTCGACCTGCTCCGCGCGCGTGATCTGGTCGATCGGGCGGCGCGGTGCCGCGAGGACGGCTCGGAGGAGTCCGAACGCGCGTTGCTCGCCGAGGCGCTTCGCCTGTGGCGCGGCCCCCTTCTCGTCGAGGTCGAGTCGGAGTCCTTGCGGCGCAACGAGATCACCTCTGTGTTGGAGATGCTGCTTGGAGCGCTCGAACGACGGGTCGATCTCGATCTGGCGGCGGGGCGGCACCAGGAACTGATCGGCGAGCTGACGACGCTCACCACCGAACACCCGCTGCGCGAACGGTTCTGGGCGCAGCTGATGCTCGCCCTCTACCGCTCCGGACAGCAGGCCGAGGCGCTCGCCGCGTATCGGAGGATCACCGCGCTGCTGCGGGCCGAACTCGGCGTCGGCGCGGGGACGAGCCTGCGCGAGCTGCACCAGGCGATCCTGGTCGGCAGCCACGACCTCGCCGAGTCACCGCCGCGGACGGCACCGCGGGTGGTGCCCGCCCAGCTGCCGCCGGACCTCGCGGACTTCGTCGGCCGGGCGGACCGGATCGACCTGGTCGAGCGGACCCTGCTGCCCGCGGAGGGACAGCGTTCGGTTCCGGTCACGGTGATCTCCGGCTCGCCCGGAGTCGGCAAGACCGCGCTCGCCGTGCGCGTCGCACACCGGCTCAAGCGCGGCTTCCCGGATGGTCAGCTCTACGTCGATCTGCGCGGCTACGCCTCGGGCGAGCCGGTCACCACCGCTGACGTGCTGTCCAGATTCCTTCGTGCGCTCGGGGTTCGGCCGGAGCAGATCCCGGTGGACATCGACGAGCAGTCGGCGCTCTACCGTTCGGTCCTCTCCGGCAAGCGCGTGCTCGTGGTGCTCGACAACGCCAGCGCCGCGGACCAGGTTCGTGCGTTGCTGCCAGGAGATCCGGGTTGTTCGGTGTTGGTCACCGGGCGGAACGAGCTGCGCGGACTGGTGGTCGGGCACGGCGCGCGGACGCTGCGCCTTGAGCCGTTCGGCGTTGCGGAATCCGTTGCGCTGCTTGCTGCTCTGCTCGGATCAGCGAGCAGTGACGATCCGGCCGCGGTCGAGTTGGCGGAGCTGTGCGGGCACCTGCCGTTGGCACTGCGCATCGCCGGAGTCAACCTGGCGGGCCGCGCCAAGCCGGACCTGGCCGAGTACGTCACCGAACTCAAGCAGGGCAATCGCCTTGCCGCGCTTGCGATTCCCGATGAGTCCTCGGCCGGGGTGCACGCGGTTTTCGGGTTGTCCTACAGCGCGCTCAAGGCGGAGGCGCGTCGCCTCTTCCGGCGCCTCGGTCTTGTGCCCGGCCCGGACTTCGACGGTCACACCGCGGCCGCGCTGCTCGACGCGGAGCCTGCCCGAGCGTCGGTGTTGCTGGAGCAGCTCGTGGCGGTGAACGTGCTCGCGGTGTGCGGCCCCAACCGCTACTACCTGCACGACCTCCTGCGGCTCTACGCCGAACAGCTGTGCGAGGTCGAGGAGAGCAGTGCCGATCGTGAGTCCACTGTGGAGCGTCTGCTGGACCACTACCTCCGCGCCACCGATCGGGCCGCACGGGCGACGCATCCGGACATCACCCGGATCGCCTTGCCAGAGCAGGAACCGCGTCCGTGGCTGCCGTCCTTCGACGATCGCGAGGCAGCGGTCGAGTGGCTCGATGCCGAGCGCGTGAACCTGGTGGCCGCGGCGAGGGCTCGCACTCATCCGTTCGCCGTGCACCTCGCCGACACCGCTCGGGTGTACTTCAGCAGCGGCGGGCACATCGCGGAGTGGCGCAGTGTCGCGGAGGTCGGCCTCGCCACGGCGAGAAAACTCGGTGACGTCCGCGGCGAAGCCGCTGTGCACAACAGCATGGCACGGCTCTACAGCGATCTCGCGGAGTACGAGTCCACTGTGGAGCAGTGTCGGTTGGGATTGGCGTTGTGCGAGAAGGGATTGCCGTCGAGCGTCGAGGTGAGCTTCCTGAACAACCTCGGCACCGCCTACGCCGAGCTGGGGGACACGGCGCAGGCGCAGGAGTACTTCGAGCGGAGCCTGGCCCGCAGTCAGGTCAGTGGCCCGCCGCACGTGGAAGCGTTGGGAATGCTGAACCTCGGCGCGATCTACATCTACCGCGGGCTGCTCGCCGATGCCGTGCGCGTGCAGTCCGCGGCGGTGCGGATGTGCGCCGAACACGGGTTCATCACCCTAGAGGTGCTGACCGCCAACAACCTCGGCATCGGTCGCCGTGAGCTCGGCCAGTACGCCAAAGCCATGGAGTCGTTGGACCACGCGCTGCACCGCTGCCGTGAGCTCGGCCTGCGGTCGGCCGAGGCGAGCGTCCTCGCCAGCCTCGCCGAGGTCTACCGCGATCTCGCCGAGTACGACCACGCGCACGAGCTGTGCCTGGAGTCGATCGAGACGGCCAAGGCGACGCAGCGGCGCAAGACCGTCGCGGACGCGGTGAACGTGGCGGGCGGGATCGAGCTGGGCCGCGGTCGCCCGGAGCGGGCGCTCGACCGGTTCCGCGAGGGGTTGTCGCTGTCGCGCGAGTCCAACTTCACCTACGGCGAGATCACCGCGCTGATCGGGCTCGCCGACACGAACAGGCTGGTGGGGCGGATGATCGAGGCCGTCGAGTGCGCGCGCCTGGCCGAGTCGCACGCCCGCGGGGTCGCGTTCCGGCTCTGCGAGGGCAAGGCGATCAGCGCCCGCGCCCGGATCCACCACGACCTCGGCGAGTTCGACGACGCGATCGCCCAGGCCCGCAGGGCGGTCGACGTGCACACCGAGACCGGGCACCGGCTCGGCGCGGCCCGGTCGCTCGCGCTGCTGGGAGCGCTCGGCGAGGTGGCCGCGGCGGAGGAGGCCGCGCGCATCCGCGCCGACCTCGGTGTGCCCGAGGGGTGATCAGCCGCCGGCGAACGGCGGGAGCACGTCCAGCTCCGCGCCGGGCCGCACCGTGACGGCCCTGTCCCGGACGGCGACCCCGTCCAGCAGGAAGCTGCACGCGGGCAGGACCGTGGTCAGCCGGGCGCCGTGCCGCTCGCGCAGCAGCGCCAGCACTTCGTCCACTGTGGACACATTGGCCAGTTCGACCGATTCCGCCTTGACCCCGGCGGCGGCCCTGGCCCCCGCGAAGTACCGCACGGTCATCGACTGCACGCTCATCCTCCGATCGCGCTCATCGGGCGGTCCGGCTGGGCGAACCCGGCATCGTCGATGCCGTGGCCCGCGGCCTTGCCCCACATCGCATTCCGCCACAGCGCGGAGATCGCCGCGTCGTCGGCACCTTCGCGCAGCGGACCGCGCAGGTCCGTCTCCGTCCGGGCGAACAGGCAGGACCTGATCTGCCCGTCCGCGGTGAGCCTGGTCCGGTCGCACGCCGCGCAGAACGGCTGCGTGACGGACGCGATCACGCCGACCGAGCCCCGGCCGCCGTCGACCACCCAGCGCTCGGCGGGCGCGCCGCCGCGCGGGGCCGGGTGCGGGGTCAGCTCGAAGGCCGCGCCCAGCATGTCCAGGATCTCCGCCGCGGTGACCATGCGGTCGCGGTCCCAGGCGTGCTGCGGGTCGAGCGGCATCTGCTCGATGAACCGCAGCTCGTAGCCCTGGTCGAGGCAGTACTCCAGCAGCGGGACGGCCTCGTCCTCGTTGACGCCGCGCATCAGCACGGCGTTGACCTTCACCGGGGTCAGCCCCGCGGCAGCGGCGGCGGCCATCCCGTCGAGCACCTTGTCCAGCCGGTTCCGCCTGGTGATGGTGAAGAAGCGGTCCGCGCGCAGGGTGTCCAGCGAGACGTTGACCCGGTCCAGCCCGGCCGCCTCGAGGGCGCCCGCCAGCTCCGGCAGCCGCAGGCCGTTGGTGGTCAGCGACATCCTCGGCCGCGGGTCCAGCTGGGCCGCCGCGCCGATGACGTCGATGATGTCCTTGCGCAGCAGCGGTTCTCCGCCGGTGAACCGGATCTCGGTGACGCCGAGCTCGCGCACGGCGATCGCGATCAGCCGGGACAGCTCCGCGCCGCTGAGCAGGTCCGCGCCGGGCAGCCAGTCCAGGCCCTCGGCGGGCATGCAGTAGGAGCAGCGCAGGTTGCAGCGGTCGGTGACGGAAACCCGGAGATCGGTGGCGATCCGGCCGAAGCGGTCAATCAGGGCGCGCTCATCCGGCCGCGTGCTTTCCTCGGCTGCGCGCGGAACCGAAGGCATACCCAGGGGGACGGCATTCACCTTTCCGAGCGTAGCGGCGCACCCCGACAATTCCTTGTGAGCAGCCGTGAGGAATCGGCCTTCGCCGGGTAACATGCCTCACGGTCAAGTAGCTGAGCTGCCAAGCTTCTTGTACCGAAGATGTTTCGTCGGCGGAGGCAGGGGACGTATGGCCAGCGGAGAGAAGCAGGTCGACCCCGGGTTCGGGCTGGACATGTCCGAGGGCGGGATCCGGCTGGCGATGTGCGGGCGGGCGCTGAGCGCGGCGACGGTGATGTTCCACACCGCGGTCGCCGACCGGATGGGCCTCTCGGTCACCGACCACAAGTGCCTTGACCTGGCAAGACGCGCTGAGGGGCCGGTGACGGCCGGGCGCATCGCCGAGCTGTCCGGGCTGTCGACCGGGGCGGTCACCGGCGTGATCGACCGGCTGGAGCGGGCGAAGTTCGTGCGCCGGGTGCGCGACCCGCACGACCGGCGCAAGGTCCTGGTGGAGGTGCTCCCCAAGGACACCGACAAGTACTCGTGGATCTTCCAGGGGCTGCGGGACGCGTGCGAGCGGGCGGTCCGGGAGCACGGCGAGGACGAGATCGAGCTGATCATCTCGTACCTGACCAGGATGACCGAGACGCTGCACAGCGAAACGAAGCGGGTACGGGAGTACGAAGAAGGCTGACATTCCGCAAATGCGGAACTATCGTCTTGTCCGTGCCGCAATTTCGAATCAGTGAGGCCGCGAGGCTGCTCGGCGTCAGCGATGACACCGTCCGCCGCCTCGTCGATTCCGGTGCCCTGACCGGCCACCGCGACTCCGCCGGGCGGCTGGCCGTGGACGGGGCGGAGCTGGCCGCCCACGCCCGGGGGAGCGCGCGCACCGCCGCCGACCCCACGGGCATCGGCAGCTCCGCGCGCAACCGCTTCGTCGGCCTAGTCACGGACGTGGTCGCGGACCGCGTGATGGCCAAGGTGGAGATCCAGTGCGGGCCGCACCGGGTGGTCTCGCTGATGAGCTCCGAGGCCGCGGAGGAACTCGGGCTGCGCCCAGGGGTGCTCGCCGTCGCGGTGATCAAGTCGACCCAAGTCGTGGTGGAGACCCCATGAAGCGCATGAGCGTCCTGCTGTCGTTGTTGCTGATCGCGGCCTGCACCAGTGGCCCGGAGAAGCGCGAGGTCACGGTGTTCGCCGCCGCGTCGTTGAAGGACGCGTTCACCGAGCTGGAGAAGTCCTACGAGGCTTCGCACCCCGGCGTCGACGTGCGGATCAGCTTCGGCGGATCGTCCGACCTGGCGCAGCAGATCGTCAACGGGGCTCCCGCCGATGTCTTCGCATCGGCGAGTCCGTCCACTATGGACACTGTGGCCAAGGCGGACCTGATCGACGGCAGGGCAGAGGTTTTCGCCGTGAACACGCTGCGGATCGCCGTGCCGCAGGGCAATCCCAAGGGGATCAGGACACTGGCCGACCTGACCAAGCCGGGGACCGCGCTCGTGCTGTGCGCGCCCCAGGTCCCTTGTGGTGCCGCGGCCAAGCAGGTGGCGATGGCGGCGAAGCTGACGTTCAAGCCGGTCAGCGAGGAGCCGGACGTGCGCTCGGTGCTCGGCAAGGTCGCCGCGAAGGAGGCCGACGCGGGCCTGGTCTACGTCACCGATGTGCTCTCCGCGCCCGGCAAGGTCGAAGGCGTCGACTTCCCTGAGTCCGCGGACGCGGTGAACGAGTATCCGTTGGCGCTGCTGAAGAAAACCGGGCAGGCGCAGCTCGCGCGTGAGTTCGCCGAGCTGGTGCGCGGCCAGGCCGGTCGCGACGTGCTCACCCGCGCGGGCTTTGGACCGCCGTGACCCTGCCCAGGCTGCTGTGGGTGCCGGCGCTCCTCGGGTTCGCGGTCATCGTGCTTCCCGTGATCGGCCTGCTCGACCGGGTCGAATGGGCTCGTTTGCCCGCGCTGGTCACCAGCGACGCCGCGCTCTCCGCGCTCGGGCTGTCGATGCAGACCGCGGCGATGTCGACCCTGGTGTGCCTCCTGCTCGGCGGTCCGCTCGCGTTTGTTCTGGCGCGATCTGACTTCCGCGGGCTGCGCGTGCTGAGGTCATTGGTATTGCTGCCATTGGTGCTTCCGCCCGTGGTCGGTGGCTTGGCATTGCTGTACTTGTTGGGGCGCAACGGATTTCTGGGCCAGTTGCTGGGTGTGCAGCTTCCGTACACGACTGCGGCGGTGGTGCTGGCGCAGACTTTCGTCGCGATGCCGTTCCTGGTGGTGAGCCTCGAAGGGGCGTTGCGCACAGCGGGTGAACGGTATGAGGCGGTCGCGGCCACGCTCGGTGCTGGGCGGTGGACTGTGCTTCGCCGCGTGACGATTCCCTTGCTGTTGCCGGGAATCGGTTCGGGCGTGGTGTTGGCGTTCGCGCGCGCTCTCGGCGAGTTCGGAGCCACGATCGCGTTCGCGGGCAGTCTTCAAGGCACGACTCGGACGCTGCCATTGGAGATCTACCTGCAACGCGAGTCCGATGTGGACGCTGCGGTCGCGCTTTCCCTGCTGCTGGTGGTGATCGCGATCGTGGTGATCGTAGTCGCACGGCCTCGTGCGGTGGAGGGACTGCGATGAGAGCTCAGTTCCGGCTGGCGCGGGGCAAGTTCACCCTCGATGTGGAGCTCGCCGTCGAACCGGGCGAAGTCGTGGCGGTATTGGGACCCAACGGTTCTGGCAAGTCCACGCTGCTGAACCTGATCGCTGGGCTCCTGCGTCCGGATACAGGTCATCTGTCGCTGGACGGCCGTGATCTCCTTGGCGCACCACCACATCGGCGAGGCATCGGCCTGCTCGCCCAGGAGCCGTTGCTGTTCCCGCACCTCAGCGTCCTCGCCAACGTGGAGTTCGGGCCGCGCGCGCAGTACCGCGCCGACTACCGGGAAACCGCGCTGCGGTGGCTCGACGAGGTCGACGCTCGTGCCTTCGCGGATCGCAAACCACGCCAGCTGTCCGGTGGTCAGGCGCAACGCGTCGCACTCGCCAGGGCGCTCGCCGCAGACCCCGAACTCCTGCTGCTGGACGAGCCGCTGACCGCGCTCGACGTCGACGCCGCCCCGGCCATGCGAGGGCTGCTGCGCCGCGTGCTCCGAACGCGGAACCGCCCGGCGATCATGGTCACCCACGACGCGTTGGACGCGCTGGTGCTCGCTGACCGCGTGATCGTGCTCGACGCCGGGCGGATCGTGGAGCAGGGCCCGACCCGAACTGTGCTGACTCGTCCGCGCAGTCCCTTCGCGGCCCGGATCGCCGGGCTGAACCTCGTGCCGGGAACAACCGTCGACGGCGGTATCCGCAGCTCAGCAGGAGTGTTCATCGCAGGGCGCGGTAGCGCGGGCGCGGGGGAGGACGGGGTTGCGGTGTTCTCTCCCGCGGCCGTGGCGGTGCACCGGGACAACCCGCACGGCAGCCCGCGCAACGCGCTGCGGGTCCGGCTCGCGGGCATGGAACCGCACGGCGACCTGATCCGGCTCCGCGCCGAGGACGGCCTCGCCGCCGACATCACGCCCGCCGCAGCCGCCGAGCTGGAGTTGGAGCCCGGCCAGGACGTCTGGTTCGTGGTGAAGGCGACAGAGGTGGGCGTGCACGCCGCGCGCGGGGGAGTATGGGGGCGTGACTGAGCCGGTGACCTGGAACTACCTGATGGACATGGACGGGGTGCTGGTGCACGAGGACCACCTGGTCCCTGGCGCCGACGAGCTGCTGAAAGAGCTGCGGGACAAGGACGTCCCGTTCATGGTGCTCACCAACAACTCCATCTACACCCCACGTGACCTGCGCGCGAGGCTGCACCGAACCGGGCTCGACGTGCCGGAGGAGGCGATCTGGACCTCCGCGTTGGCGACCGCGAAGTTCCTCGACTCGCAGCGCCCCAACGGTTCCGCGTACGTCATCGGTGAGGCGGGGCTGACCACGGCGCTGCACTCCATCGGCTACGTGCTCACCGACCGCGACCCCGACTACGTGGTGCTCGGCGAGACCAGGACCTACAGCTTCGAGGCGATCACCAAGGCGATCCGCCTGGTCGAGGCGGGCGCGCGGTTCATCGCCACCAACCCCGACGAGACCGGCCCCAGCCGCGAAGGGGTGCTGCCCGCGACGGGCTCGGTCGCCGCGCTGATCGAACGCGCCACCGGCCGCGCGCCGTACTTCGTCGGCAAGCCCAACCCGCTGATGATGCGCTCGGCCCTGCGCGCGCTCGGTGCCCACTCGGAGAGCACGCTGATGATCGGCGACCGGATGGACACCGACGTCCGCTCCGGTTTGGAGGCGGGGCTGGCGACCATCCTGGTCCTCTCCGGCATCTCCACCGCGGAGACGGCCGACCGCTTCCCGTACCGGCCCACCCGCACGATCACGTCCGTCGCAGAGCTCCTCGGTACTGCTGACCAGCCCTTCTGAGATTGTCGGTGTCCCGGGCTAACTTCTGCGCATGGGCATCGACTACATCGCGACCACGGTGGAGCAGACCGCGGCGTTCACGGCGGCGGTCAGCACGCCCGGCGCGCTGAACCGGCGAGTCCCGTCCTGTCCGGAGTGGACGGTGGCCGATCTGGTCGCGCACCTCGGCGAGGTGCAGACGTGGTGGGGCCACGGGCTGCGCTCGGCTGGTCCGGTGCCCGATGAGGCCGCCGTCGCGGAGCAGGCCGAGCCCGGCCCGGATCTGCTGGCGTGGTGGCGCGAGCGCTCGGACGCCTTCCTGACCCTGTTGCGCGAGACTCCACCCGACTCGCCCTCGTGGTGCTGGTGGTCGGACAACAAGCTGACCACCGCTGCCGAAGTGGCCGAACGCCAGGCGCACGAGGTGCTGATCCACCGCTGGGACGCCGAGAACGCCCTGGGCGCGACCGCCCCGTTCGACCCTGTTCTCGCCGCGGACGGCGTGCGGGAGTTCCTCCAGCGGTTTCTGTGGGGCAAGCCGTGGAGCGGGCCGGAGGGCCTGGTGCGGCTGCGCGCCACCGACACCGGCGACGAGTGGGACGTGGCTTTGCGGACCGCCCAGCCGCGGCGAGTGCCCGTGTACTCCGAGGTGCCCGCCTCCGCTGTGGTCATCGGCTCGGCGGAGCAGCTGGACCTCCTGCTGTGGCGCCGTGCTCCGCTGACCGCATTGACCGTTGAGGGGGAGGTGGACCTGGTCGACGCGCTCGTGCGCTGGACCACCCTCGACTGATCAGCGTTCCGCCGCGCCCCTGGAGCCCTCCGCCCACAGCTGGACGACCTCGGCCCGGTGCTGGCCGGGCGGGGTCGCCGGGATGATCCTGCTCAGCTCGTCGGCCATGCGTTCGGCGCGGTCGCGGATCAGCTCGGCGCGCCGGGCGATCTGGCCCGCGCCGCGCTGGGCCGCGGCGAGGCGGTCGAGCAGGTCGGCTTTGAGCCGGAGCCATTCCACGTGCTCCCAGCTCGGGTCGGTCTGTGCGGTGGAGATCCGGTGCATGGCGCGGTCGATCGCGTCGGCGATCTGCCCCAGTTCGCGGTCCACGGTCATCGGGCACCCCCGATCGGAGTCCGAACATGTCACGACAGAGATCCGGCAGAGGAGGAGGATCACACGCGACTGTGTTCTAGCTCACCGCATACCTGCACGTCCGAGGGACACGCGGGGGGTTCACCTGGTGAAGCCGAGCCTGTCGTCAATCCAGGCGATCTCTTGCCCCAATGGCCACAGAGCGACAGGGATCAGCTTGATGTTGGCGAGGCCGAGCGGGATGCCGATGATCGTCACGCACTGGACGACGCCGGTGATCAGGTGCACCAGCGCCAGCCACCAGCCCGCGAGCACCAGCCACAGCAGGTTGCCCAGCGCGGAGCCCACGCCCGAGTCCCCGCGCTTGACCAGGGTTCGCCCGAACGGCCAGAAGCAGAAGTTGGCGTTGCGGAAGGCGGCGATGCCGAACGGGATGGTCACGATCAGCACGCAGCAGATGATCCCGGCGATCACGTAGGCCACTGCCAGCCAAAAGCCGCCGAACACCAACCAGATCACGTTCAAGAGGAGGCGCAGCACCCCACCCATGGTGCCCGAGATCGGGGCGCGGGGCTTGACTGGGCGTCCAGGATGAGTGGCGGCTGTCACAACGCGCAGGAGGTTGTTCACCGTGAGCGAGTCCGCCACCGCCCTGCCGAGCTACGCGTCCGGGACCTCGGACGTCCCGCTGCTCGGCGACACGATCGGCGACAACCTGGACCGCGCGGTCGCCGCGTTCGGTGACCGGGACGCGCTGGTGGAGCGGGTCACCGGGCGCAGGTGGACCTACCGCGAGCTGGCGGCCGAGGTGGACCTGCTCGCGCGCGGGCTGCTGGCGGCCGGGATCGGCAAGGGGGACCGGGTCGGCATCTGGTCGCCGAACCGGGCCGAGTGGACGTTCACCCAGTACGCCACCGCCAAGATCGGCGCCATCCTGGTCAACATCAACCCCGCCTACCGGGTGCACGAGCTGGAGTACGTGCTCAACCAGGCCGGGGTGCGGTTGCTGGTGGCGGCCAAGGCTTTCAAGACCTCCGACTACGCGGGGATGATCGAGGAGGTCCGGCCGAACTGCGGCGCGCTGGACCGGGTCGTACTGCTCGACACTCCACAGTGGACGGATCTGCTGGAGTCCGGGAACGGCGTCGCGCCGGACCGGCTCGCCGCCGCTCAGTCCGGGCTCTCCGCGGACGACCCGATCAACATCCAGTACACCTCGGGCACGACCGGTTTCCCCAAGGGCGCGACGCTGTCGCACCACAACATCCTCAACAACGGGTTCTTCGTCGGCGAGCTCTGCGGCTACACCGAGGCCGACCGGATCTGCATCCCGGTGCCCTTCTACCACTGCTTCGGCATGGTGATGGGCAACCTCGCGGCCACCAGCCACGGCGCCTGCATGGTCATCCCGGCGCCCGCGTTCGAGCCGAGGGCCACCCTCGCCGCGGTCCAGGCGGAGGGCTGCACGTCGCTCTACGGCGTGCCGACGATGTTCATCGCGGAGCTGGCCGAGGACGATTTCGACTCCTACGACCTGTCCACCCTGCGCACCGGGATCATGGCCGGTTCACCGTGCCCCGTCGAAGTGATGAAGCAGGTCATCGAGCGGATGGGCATGCACGAGGTGACCATCTGCTACGGCATGACCGAGACCTCGCCGGTGTCCACGCAGACCAGGGCGGACGACTCGCTCGACCTGCGGGTGTCCACGGTGGGCAGGGCCCACCCGCACATCGAGGTGAAGATCGTCGACCCGGCCACCGGGCTGACGGTGCCGCGCGGCGCGCAGGGCGAGCTGTGCACGCGCGGGTACTCGGTGATGCTCGGGTACTGGGAACAGCCCGACACGACGGCCGAAGCCATCGACGCGGCGCGCTGGATGCACACCGGCGACCTCGCGGTCATGGACGAGCAGGGCTACGTCGGGATCACCGGACGGATCAAGGACATGGTGATCCGCGGCGGCGAGAACATCTACCCGCGCGAGATCGAGGAGTTCCTCTACGGGCACCCGGACATCCTGGACGCGCAGGTGATCGGCGTGCCGGACGCGAAGTACGGCGAGGAGCTGATGGCGTGGGTGCGGATGCGCCCCGGCGCCGAGCCGCTGACTGCCGAGCGGGTGCGCGAGTTCTGCACGGGCAAGCTGGCGCACTACAAGGTCCCGCGCTACGTGCACGTGGTCGACGAGTTCCCGATGACGGTCACCGGCAAGATCCGCAAGGTCGAGATGCGCGAGCGCGCGGTCGGCATCCTCAACCTCTCCACCTAGCCGGGGTTCCGCAGTCTTCAAGTACGCCGAACCCCGCCCCAGAACGTCGCAAACCGCCCCCAACCCCGGCGTAGTGGGGGGCGGTTTGCGGTGATCGAATCGGGGGTTCGTAGGACTTGAAGACCGGCGAACCGCGTCAGGTCGTGGCGAGCGCCTCGGCGTCCTCCTCGCCGAAGCGCTCCTCCAGCAGCTCCGGGGAGTAGTCCAGGTCGATCTTCTCGACCGGCACGCCGCGGGCGGACTCGATCGCACCGAGCCGCCGCTGCGCGCGGTTGGCCGCGTACTCGACGAACTGCTGCACGTCGAGCTCGAAGGGCTGCTCCTCGAACTGGTCGTAGACCCACTGGATCGCGCTGAGCGCGTGCGGCAGCAGCTCGCCCATCCGGTCCTGCACGACCTGCCAGTTGCGGTCGTCGGCCGCCACGTGCCGCCGACAGGTGAACGTGCCCCAGGCCATGTGCCTGCGCTCGTCGTCGCCGATCCGCTTCACCAGCTCCTGCATCCCCGGCAGGATTCCGTTGGTCACGCACACCTTGTTCCAGGCGAAGTAGCCGGTCAGCGCGAGCGTGCCCTCCACGATGTGGTTGTAGGTGACGCTCGCGCGGATCTGGTTCTCCGGGCTGGGGTCGGTCTCCAGCAGCCTCAGCGACGAGGGCAGCTCGTCGTAGAAGATCGCGCGGTAGCCGGGGTTCTCGGCGACGTAGGGGTGCAGGTCCTCCGTCAGTCCGACCGCGTCCAGCCAGCGCCGGAACACCTCCGTGTGCTTGGCCTCCTCGTAGGCGAACTGGGTCAGGTACATCTCGTCGCCGAAACGGCCCTCGGTGGACATCGCCCGCAGGAACGGCTGGATGTCCTCGGTGACCGCTTCCTCGCCCGCGATGAACATCGCGCACAGGTAGGCGGAGCTGCGCCGCTGCTCGTCGGTCAGCGCGGCCCAGTCCTCGGCGTCGCGGGTGAAGTCGATGTCGGCGGGATTCCAGTGCTTCCCGTTGCCCTTCGTGAACAGGCGCAACGGGAAGGAGTCCCAGTTGAGGCCGCCGCGGCGCAGCGAGTGGAAGCTCTGTCGACTTGTCATGACCGCTCCTTCGCGGTGGACAGGTACGGGGTGAGCAGCACCCGCGCGACCGCGGTCACGGCGTCGGCCGCCTCCGCGATGGTTCCGGTCGGCAGCAGCAGGTGGCTCAGGGTCAGCCGGACCGTGGTCTCGGCGTAGAGGTCGGCGGCGTCCTCGGGCACCTCCGGCAGGCGTCGGCGCAGGTGCTGGCTGACCAGCTCGGTCGCCGAGCGCAGCACGGGCTCGCCCTTGATCGTCAGGAACGGCAGCATGTCCTCCGCGCCGGTCCCGGTGAGGATCGAGCTGACCAGCGGGTCGCGCAGCGAGCGGTCGAGGATGTGCCGCACCGCGCGGTGCGCCCCGTCGAGGAAGTCCGGCGCGTCGTCGAGGGCGGCGGCGGTGTCGTCGAGGAAGTCCGCGGTCACCCGCAGCGCGACTGCCTGGGCCAGGGCCTCCTTGTTGCCGAACTCGTTGTAGACGGTCTGCCTGCTGACCCCGGTCGCGGCGGCCACGTCGGCCATCCGCAGCCCCTGGAAGCCGCGTTCGGAGAGCAGACGGGTCGCGGCGTCGAGCAGGTCCTCCCGCAGCGACGCCTTGACCTTGGCCGTGAACGGTGTGATCTGGCCCACCGAAACAGCTTTACATGCGAGTGGGAAATGTAAAAGAGGTGGACGCGAAATCGGCTTGTGTCAACCACGTAGGGTCGCCTCGTGGCCGTGCTGACCGTGGGATTCGACCTGGACATGACGTTGATCGACCCCCGGCCCGGTATGCGGCGGGCGTTCGAGGTGCTGGGCCGCCAGACCGGCCTCCCCCTCGACGGCGAGCGCTTCGCGAACAACCTCGGCCCGCCCCTCCAGGACGAGTTCCGCCGCTACGTCACCGACGAGGACCTGGTGATCTCCCTGGTCACCGAGTTCCGCGCGCTCTACCCGGAGATCGTCATCCCGCAGACCGTCGCGATGCCCGGTGCGGCCGAGTCCGTCGCGGCTGTGCGCGAGCTGGGCGGGCGGGTCGTCGTGGTCACCGGCAAGTACGCGCCCAACGCCTCGCTGCACCTGGAGGCGCTCGGCATCGAGGTCGACCACCTCGTCGGCGAGCTGTGGTCGGTGGCCAAGGCGGACGCGCTGCGCGAGTTCGGCGCCCAGGTCTACGTCGGCGACCACATCGGCGACGTGGTCGGGGCGCGCGCCGCGGACGCGGTCGCCGTCGCGGTGCCCAGCGGAGCCTGCGACGCCGTCCAACTGTCCGAGGCGGGGGCGGACGTCGTGCTCGACGACCTCACGGAATTCCCGGCCTGGCTCCGCGCCTGGGCAAGCGCCGGGGAAGGGCCTGGTCTTCGCCACGAACGGCGCAGCCTCGATCAGCAGAATGCGCCATAACCTGTCGCTGCACCGGTGATCCTCGGTACGCTGACGATTCGCGCGTCCTAGGCCCGCCTAGGACGCGTTCGTCGTGTGAGGACGCCGCAGGGTCAACACCGGGGCAGTCGCGCGGGGCGCAACCGGAAGCTAAGGGAACGGTGAGCATAGTGCCGACCGGCAGGGTCAAGTGGTACGACGCGGAGAAGGGCTTCGGCTTCGTCACCCAGGACGGTGGTGAGGACGTCTATGTCCGTGCCTCCGCACTGCCCGCGGGCGTCGACGCGCTCAAGTCGGGCCAGCGGGTGGAGTTCGGCGTCGCCGACGGCCGCCGCGGCCCGCAGGCGCTGTCCGTCCGCCTCGTCGACCCCTCGCCCTCGGTGGCCGAGGCGCAGCGCCGCCCGGCCGAGGAGCTGCACGGCCTGGTCGAGGACATGATCAAGCTGCTGGAGATGAAGATCCAGCCGGACCTGCAGCGCAACCGCTACCCGGACCGCAAGACCACCAAGGTGGTGGCCGACGTCGTCCGCGCCGTCGCGCGCGAGCTGGACCCGAACTGACGCGTTCGGCCGGTGTGAGTGAACCCAATGTGGCATTGGGTTCGTCAGACGTAACCAATGCCACATTGGTTACAAGGCTCAGCGGCGGTCGTCGATGGAGAGCACCCAGGTCCCCCGGGTGACGAAGTCGACGCCGCCGTCCTGCCGCGCCGCGAGCACCCCGCCGAACTGCTGGATCTCCACCGTCTCCAGCTGCGAGGTGGTCGCGGGCAGCCGCAGGGTGTACGCGAGCCGCTGGGATTCGCCGTAGAACACGGCGCTGCGGCCCTCGATGGGCGTTCCCGCCGCATCGCGGTAGCGGAAGACGACCTGCCACGGGGTTTCCCCGACGTGGGCGTCCACCGAGATCTGCAACGGGCTGCCCGGTGGCACCCGCAGGACCGCGTGCGCGTCCGGATCGGCGGAGCAGTTCTCCACCTGCACGTCGCAGTGCTGGGCGGGACCGGTCACCGCGGCCTTGCCCGCCGCGTAGAACGTCACGGTCGGCGGGGTCGGCGCGGCGCACCCGGCGAGCGTGACACCGGCGGCCGCGAGCAATGGGGCGAGTCGACGCACGCGTCAAACCTACGGGGAGTGCGGCGGGGGAGCGCCGCCCGCCTGGCCCTGGGAGCCCGGCCAGCCGGGGGACCAGCCGTCCTGCCTGCTCACCGGCGGTGCGGTCGGCTTGGTCCGCTCCTCGCTGCCCGGCCGCAGCGGCCGGTCGCCGCCGAAGCCGGGGATCAGCGAGGTGCCGCGGTGGGTCAGCACGGTCTGCACCAGGCCGAGCGCGAGCACGCCCGCGACCACGGCGAAGCCGATCCAGTAGACCGGCGGCAGCAGCAGGCCGAGCACCCCGCCGAAGACCCACGCGAGCTGGAGGATCGTCTCCGAGCGGCCGAAGGCCGAAGCCCGCGACTCGTCCGGCATGTCGGTCTGGATCGCCCCGTCCAGGCACGCCTTGGCCAGCGCGGAGGCCGTCGCGCCCATCAGGCCGACGATGGCCGCGGTGACCAGGCCCTCCATCAGCGCGGCGAGGACGACCGAGGCGAGCGCGGTGCTCAGGCAGCCGATGACCACCATGTCCGGCTTGTCCAGCTGCAACCGCGCGCCGATGGCATTGCCCAGGAACGTGCCGACACCCGCGGCCGCGCCGATCACGCCCAGCAGCATCAGCTGGAGCATGGGCTCGCCCTCGGTCTGCGCCTTGATCACGAACGCCGCGAACAGGGTGAGGAAGCCGGTCAGCACGCGGATCGAGCCCGCGCCCCACAGGCCGACGAGCAGGTTCCGGCCCATGGTCTGGCGCTTCGGCCTGCCCTCGCGCTTGTTCGCGTTCGCGCTCAGCGCAGCGGGGACCTCACCCTCGGTGACCTCCACCCAGGCGGGGATGCGCAGGCAGCGCCACACGCCGATCACGCAGATCACCGCGGCGAACCACAGCGCGGCGGACTCGTGGATGAGCTGGCCGAGCCCGCCCGCGACACCGCCGAAGACCACGCTCGCGCCCAGGCCGAACACGGCCATCCGCGAGTTGGACTTCACCAGCGAGATGTCCGGTGGCAGCACGCGCGGGGTGACCGCGGCCTTGAGCACGCCGAAGGACTGGGACAGCACCATCGCGCCGAGCGCGGCCGGGTACAGCCCCCACGAGTCGAAGTTCGTCGCCATCACCATGACGAGCACGGCGCGTCCGGCGAAGGAGGCCGCCAGCGCCAGCCGCCTGCCCCGCTGGAGCTTGTCCAGCAGCGGGCCGACCACCGGTGCGACCAGCGCGAACGGGGCGACGGTGATCAACAGGTAGAGCGCGACCTTGCCCTGGCTCTCGCCCTTGGCCGCGGAGAAGAACAGGGTGTTGGCCAGCGCCACCGCGATCGCCGCGTCCAGCGCGAAGTTCATCATCACCGCGTAGGTGAGCGCGGCCAGCCCGGACTTGTCGGCCCCGTCCGCGTGCACCCCGCGCCGGAACGCCCGCACGGCCTGCTGGCCGAGCTGGCGGGTGCGGTAGATCGCGACGCGGCTGACCGTGATCTTCTTCGGCAGCTTCGGGCCGTTCGGCCCGTACTCCGGCGGCGGGGCCAGCCGGGAGTGCTGCTCGGGGTGGCGGTCGGAGTCGTACACCGGCTCCGGGTAGCCGTCGGAGTTGTAGCGCTCGCGGAAGCGCGGCGGCTGCTCCGGGTAGCTGTCCGGCGGGTAGTACTTGGGCTCGTACCGGGTCTCCGGCTCGCTGCGCTGGCGCCGCGGCTGGTAGTCCGGGTCCTCGTCCCACGGGTAGGACTCCGGGCGGGTGCGTTCCCGGCCGTGCGGCGGCTGCTTGCGCGTCGGCTCCGGGGAGCTGTGCAGCTCCTGGGCCTCCTTGTGCCGCTTGCGGTTCCCTCCGCCCCATCCAGGGCGGCCCCGACCGGTACCAGTCACGTCCTCATCCCGCCGTACGTCGTGTTTCCCAACGTCGTGTTCCCAGTGTCCCAGCCCGCGACCACGCGTCACCGCACCGGCACGAAGCGGACCCGGAAGATCTTCGGCCAGAGCTTCCCGGTGATCAGGAACTCGTCGGTGCCCGGTACGGCCGCGATGCCGTTGAGAACGTCGCTCGCCGCCCTGTCCTCCCGGCTGAGCAGCCCGGACGCGTCCACGGTAGCGGTCACCGCGCCGTTCGCCGGGTCGATCCGTACGATCTCGTCCCGTTTCCAGAGGTTCGCCCAGACCGCGCCGCCAGCGCACTCCAGCTCGTTGATCTCCCGGACCGGCAGTCCGTCCCTGGTCACCTCGACCCGGCCCAGCTCGGCGAAGGTCGCGGGATCGCGCAGGGTCAGCGCGGAGCCGCCGTCGCTCATCACCAGCCGGAAGCCGTCCAGGCACAGCCCCCAGCCCTCCCCGGGATAGCTCACCCGGCGCAGTTCGCGCAGGTCGGAGCGGTTCCGCTCGATCGCGACGCCCTCCTGCCAGGTGAGCTGCCAGAGCCGGTCCCCGGTGACCGTCACCCCCTCGCCGAACAGGTCGGGCAGCGGCACCTGGCGGCGGAGGGCCCCGGTCGCCGGGTCGAGCTCGCGCACGCTGGACTGCCCGGCGAGACCGGTCCCCTCGTAGAGCACGCCGTCGCGCAGCTCAAGGCCCTGCGTCCAGGCCGTGGCGTCGTGCGGGAGCGTGCCGAGGACCTGCACGCGAAGCCGCTCCGGGGCAGCTCGGCCGGGTGCATCGCCCTCGGTCAGCCACACCGTGCCGGCCACGACGGCCACCGCCGCGGCGACCGCGCCGTACCGCCACGTTCCGCCTCGCATGCCGCCAGCCTGGCATGCCTGACGAGAGCCGCGCGGACATGCGGCACAATCGTCAACCGTGACGCCCACCTCCTCTCCTGCCAGCCATCATTCGGCGGATACCGACGACGCGGCGGCCACGCGACCGGCCGACGTCCTGGTCGAAGCGCGCGAGCTGGCCAGGAACGCGGCCGTCGAGGAGGCCGGCGGCGAGGTCGGCGCGCACGTCGGCGTCGAGGCGGAGGACGACGTCACCGCCACTCACCTGTTCGAGGCGGCGCACCCCGGCTACGGCGGCTGGCGCTGGGCGGTGACCGTCGCGGTCGTCGGCTCCGGCGAGCCGGTCACCGTCAGCGAGGTCGTGCTGCTGCCCGGCCCGTCGTCCCTCGTCGCGCCCGACTGGGTGCCGTGGAACCAGCGCGTCCGCGCGGGTGACCTCGGCCCCGGCGACCTGCTGCCGACCGCTCCCGACGACCCGCGCCTGGCCCCCGGCTACCTGCTCAACGACGATCCCGGTGAGCAGGAGGTCGCCTACGAGATCGGCCTCGGCCGCCCGCGCGTGCTCTCCCGAGAGGGCCGCCTCGACGCCGCCGACCGCTGGCACCGCGGCGAGTTCGGCCCGGCCAGCGATATGGCCAAGGCCGCGCCCGGCAACTGCGGCAACTGCGGGTTCTTCCTCCAGCTCCAGGGCTCGCTGAAGGCCGCGTTCGGGGTCTGCGCCAACGAGCTGGCCCCGGCGGACGGGCGCGTCGTGCACACCCAGTACGGCTGCGGCGCGCACTCCGAGGCCGAGGTCGACACCAGCTCCATCGTGCCGATCTCCGAGGTCGTCTACGACGACTCCGTGCTGGATATCGACCACACGCCGCGCGGCGGGGAGCTGCCCTCGACCGAGACCGAGCCCGAGACCGAGCCGGAAGCCTCGACTGAAGCGGAGCCCGAGCCTCAGGCCGAGGACACGCCTGAACCCGAGGCCGAAGCCCCGGCTCCGCCAGCCACCGAGTCATGAGCACCGACCCCTTCGGCACCGCCGCGCTGCGGCAGGCGGTGCTGGACGCCTGGCGCGCCTCGCCGACCCGCTTCCGCGAGGACGCCAACGCCGAGGAGGACCTGCGCTACGGCGGCTACCGCGACCGGCTGCTCGTCGAGCTGGCGCAGAACGCCGCGGACGCGGCTGGCGGTGGCGGCAGGCTGCGGTTGTCCATTGTGGACGGTGAGCTGCGTGCGGCGAACACCGGCGAACCGCTGACCGCCCAGGGCGTCGCGGCGCTGGCCTCGCTGCGCGCCTCGCCCAAGCGCGACGTCAACCGGGTCGGCCGGTTCGGCGTCGGCTTCTCCGCGGTGCTCGCGGTGACCGACGAGCCCAGGGTCGTCTCGGCCACCGGCGGCATCGCGTTCTCCGCCGACCACACCCGCTCGGTGAGCGCGGAGCTGCCCACCGTCGCCGAGGCGCTGGCCGAGCGCGGGGGCGCGGTGCCGGTGCTGCGACTCGTCTGGCCGGTCGAGGCGGACGAGCCCGGTGTGCCGGAGGGCTTCACCACCGAGGTCCGGCTGCCGCTGCGCGCGGACATCGATGCCGACGAGGTGATCAAGGGCTTCGCCGCCGAGGCGGAGGACCTGCTGCTCGCGCTGCCGGGCCTGGCCGAGGTGGAGGTCGACGGCCGGAGGTGGCGCCGCGAGGACCTGCCGGACGGCAACCTCCGCGTGCACGGCGACACCGGCACGACGACCTGGCACGTGCACCGCAGGGACGGCAGGCTCGGCGAGGACGACCTGCACGGGCTCGGCGCGGAGGCCCGGCTCCGTCCTGAGTGGACGGTCTGCTGGGCGGTGCAGCTCGACGCGGCCGGGGTGCCGAAGCCGCTGGCCCAGGACGTCCTGCACACGCCGACGCCGACCGATGAGCGGATGTCGTTGCCCGCGCGGTTGCTGGCGACGCTGCCGGTCGAGCCGTCGCGGCGGAGGCTGATGGCGGGTCCCGCCGCCGATCGCGTGCTCGCCGCGGCAGCGGAGTGCTACCCGGAACTGCTGCTGACCCTGCCGGTGGAGCACCGCACCGCCCTGGTGCCGCTGCCCGGCTTCCCACTGTCCGATGTGGACGGAACACTGCGTGACGCGGTGCTCGCCGCGTTGCGCTCGGTCCCGTGGCTGACCTCGGTCGCCGACGAGGAGGTCGCGCCGTCGCGGGCGCGCGTGCTGGACCGGCCGTCCGCCGAGCTGGCCGAACTGCTCACCGACGTGCTGCCGAACCTGCTCCCGGCGGAGTTCGCGCAGGTCTCGCACGCGAAGGCGTTACAGGCCCTCGGTGTGCCGCGCGTGCTGCTGGCCGAGCTGGTCGAGGCGGTCACCGGGCTCGATCGCGCGCCTGAGTGGTGGAAACGGCTCTACGAAGCGGTTTTCGCGTTGCTGGAGGCCGATCCGAGGGCCAGCGAGGAACTTGCCGCGCTGCCCGTTCCGCTGACGGATGGCCGCACCGCGATCGGTCCGCGTGGCACCCTCGTCCTGGACACCGATCTGTCCACTGTGGACGCTCTGGGACTTCGGTTGGTGCACCCGGAAGCGGTGCACCCGTTGCTGGAGCGCCTCGGTGCCGGACGGGCCGGGGTGGACGAACTCCTTGACGCACCGGAACTCCGCGCGTCCGTCGAGCGCAGCGTCGCCGACGCGGAGGCCGGGCTCGACCTCGACGTGGACGCGCTGGCCGATGCCGTGCTGCGGCTCGTCGAGCGGGCCGGTTCCCGCGACTGGCTGGGCGCGCTCGCGCTTCGCGACGGCGACGGCGAGATCCACCGCGCCGACGAGCTGCTGCTGCCCAGTTCCCCGCTGCTCGACATCTTTGAGGAGGACGCGCCCCTCGGTGTGCTCGCCGCGGACCTGGCCGGGAAGTGGCCTGCTGAGACGCTGCGCGCGGTGGGCGTGCTCGACGGGTTCACCGTGCTCGTCGACCCGGCGCCGACCGGGCCCGACCACCGGCTCGCCGACGAAGCGGCCTGGTGGGAGGAGATCGACGGCGACGCGAACCCACCCGCCGAGCTGCGCGCGGTCCGCGACCTCGACCTGGTCGCCGACGACGCGTGGCCCGCGGCGCTGCGGTTGCTCGCGGAGGACCCGGACACCTGGCGGGCGCTGACCCAGCCCAACGGCTACACCGGCTGGTGGCTGACCCGCTACGCGCTGCTCGACGGACTTCCGCCGACGCACTGGCGGCTGCCGGAGGCCGACGACCTGGCCGGGCTCTACGAGGTGGTGCCCGCTGAAGAGCTGTCCGAGGAACTGTTGGTGCTGCTCGGCGTCCGCTCCGGCCTGTCGGTGGACGATGCCTTCGACGCCGAAGATCTCCTTGCGCGCCTTGGGGATTCGGAGCGGTTGGTGCGCGACGGCACGATGCTCCGCGCGCACTCGGTGCTCGCCGCCGCCGTTGCGGACGGCATGGTCGAACCGTCCGATGTGGACGTTCCCGAGTTCGTCCGCGCGCTCACCGGCGAGGTCGTCTCCACCGAGTACGCCGTGGTGCTCGACGGCCCGTGGCTGCTGCCCGTGCTGGACGCGGACACCCTCGTCGGCGGTGGCACGCCCGAGGTGCTGGCCGACCTGCTCGACCTCCCGCTGGCGTCGGACTACGCGCAGGCGTCGGTGGTCAGCACCGGCGTCGAGCAGCCCTGGGCCGACCTGGACGGCGTCGTCGAGGCGTGCGACCTCATCGGCGTCCCGTTCCCGGACGGCTCCGTCGTGCTGCACGACCGCCTCGTGGTGCGTGTCCGCGACGAGGAGCACGAGGCGCAGTGGTGGCGCGACGACTCCGGCCTCTTGCACACCACCGACTCTCCGACCGGCCTCGGCCGCGCCCTGGCGCACGTCCTGGCGCGCTGGCCGCAACGCCACCAGCTCACCGCGCTCCTAGCGTCCCCCACCGCCACGACCCACCTGGCGTAGCCCGAAGCCCCTCAATGACTCATTCAGCCCGAAAGCGGGGGTTAGAGGCCGTCGCCGTGTTGGGCGGTGCGGGAACCGCGGCGGGCCGCGCGGCGCTGCCACACGATGATCGACCAGCCGATGAGGCCGAGCAGGCCGCCGCAGAGCGTGGTCCACACCCAGACCCAGTCGCCGGTCGCGAAGGCCGTCCGCAGCACCAGCAGCACCGCGAACGCCGCGAACCACAACGCGGTGCCCGTCGCGATCAGCGGGACCGGGTCGGCGAGGGCACGGGGCAGCGGCGGGGGTGCGGGACTTTCCGCACTCGTAACCTGACCGCGTTCGCTCTTCTCCGCCACATCCGGCAGGCTACCGGCCGAAACACGGCGGCAGGGAGTGCACATGGGCGCAGGCAGGCTGGACCGTTACTTCAAGATCAGCGAGCGCGGGTCCACGGTGGGCCGCGAGGTCCGCGGTGGACTGGTCACGTTCGTCACGATGGCCTACATCGTGGTGCTCAACCCGCTGATCATGGGCAGCTTCGCCGCCGCCGACGCGGGCGCCAAGCGGGACGTGCTCGGCAACATCCTCCCTGTCCCGCAGGTCGCCGCGGTGACCGCGCTGGTCGCGGGCGTGATGACCATCCTCTTCGGACTGATCGCGAACTACCCGTTCGCCATCGCCACCGGGCTCGGCATCAACAGCCTGGTCGCGGTCACCCTGGCGCCGCAGATGACCTGGCCGGAGGCGATGGGCCTGGTCCTGGTCAACGGCATCGTGGTGCTGGTGCTCGTGCTGACGGGTTTCCGCACCGCGGTCTTCAACTCCGTCCCGCCGGAGCTCAAGGCGGCGATCGCCGTCGGCATCGGCCTGTTCATCTGCCTGATCGGCTTCGTCGACGCCGGGTTCGTCCGCCGCCTGCCCGACGACGCCAAGACGACCGTGCCGGTGGGGCTGGGCATCAACGGCTCCATCGCGTCCTGGCCGACCTTCGTCTTCGTGTTCGGGCTGCTGCTCACCGGGGTCCTGGTGGCGCG
Source organism: Allokutzneria sp. A3M-2-11 16 (assembly GCF_024213555.1). Taxonomy (GTDB): domain Bacteria; phylum Actinomycetota; class Actinomycetes; order Mycobacteriales; family Pseudonocardiaceae; genus Allokutzneria. Next base: position 2,565,633 of record NZ_JANAVO010000001.1, read on the forward strand.
CAAGGTCCGCGGCGCGATCCTGATCGGCGTGCTCGGCAGCACCGCGATGGCGATGGTCGTCGAGGCGATCTTCAAGGCGGGGCCGTCCAAGGGCACCGATCCCAGGGGCTGGAGCCTGGGTTACCCGGGCCTGCCCGAGCAGTTCTTCGGCCTGCCGGACCTGTCCCTGGTCGGTGACGTCTCCTTCGGCGCGTGGTGGCGGCTGCCCGCGATCACCGTGGCGCTGCTGGTGTTCACCCTGGTGCTGACCGACTTCTTCGACACCATCGGCACGATGACCGGCCTGGCGAAGGAGGCGGACCTGCTCGACAAGGACGGTCAGCTGCCCGGCACCGGCAAGGCGCTGTTCGTCGACGGCGCGAGCGCGGTCGCGGGCGGCCTGGCCTCCTCCTCGTCGAACACGGTCTACATCGAGTCCGCGGCGGGCATCGCGGAGGGCGCGCGCACGGGCCTGGCGAACGTGGTCACCGGCCTGCTCTTCCTGGCCGCGATGTTCTTCACCCCGCTCTACCAGGTGATCCCGGTCGAGGCGGCCGCGCCCGCGCTGGTGATCGTCGGCGCGCTGATGGTCAGCCAGGTGCGGGAGATCGACTTCTCCGACTTCACCGTCGCGCTGCCCGCGTTCCTGACGATCGTGGTCATGCCGTTCACCTACTCCATCGCCAACGGCATCGGCGCGGGGTTCATCAGCTACGTGCTGCTCCAGGTGGTCACCGGCAAGGCGCGGAAGGTGCACCCGCTGATGTGGGTCGTCTCGGTCGCGTTCATCGCGTACTTCGGGGTGGGCCCGCTTCGCGCGGCGCTCGGCATCTGACCCGGCCGGGGTGTGCTGCTGTTAGCGGTGATCATCGGCGGGGTTCGTGGTACTTGAAGACGGGTGAGCGGCCCGCCCACTGCCGGGTGACTCGCGTGGCTGGGCGTGGGTGCGGCGCCTAGCCTCGGAAGTCGTGGGGATCAACAAGCTCTGGCGGCTCCTGCCCTGTGCTGCGGTGATCGCGACGTTCTCGCTCCCGGCCGAAGCGGTCCCGCAGCCCCCGCCACCCGGTCCCGTGCTGCACACCCCGGCGTCGGCGCTGAACACCGCGCTGTCCTGCGGCGGTGACGTCGACGACTCCGGGACCGCGAAGCCGGTGCTGCTCGTGCACGGCACCGGGCTGAGCGCGGCGGAGACGTGGGACTGGGGCTACCGCCGCGCGCTGGGCTCGCTGAACCGCCCGGTGTGCGTGCTCGACCTGCCCGGCAAGGCCATGGACGACATGCAGGACGCCGCCGAGTACGTCGTGCACGCGATCCGCACGGTCGCCGCGCGCAGCGGCAACAAGGTGTCGGTGGTGGGCTACGACCAGGGTGGAGTGCTCGCGTTGTGGGCGCTGCGGTTCTGGCCGGACATTCGGTCCACTGTGGACGATTACGTCGGACTCGGCGTGCCGTACCGGGGATCGCGCGCGGCGGCGGAGCACTGCGTCCGCAACCCGCTGTGCCAGCCCGCGGTGCGCCAGCTGCACCCGGAGTCGCAGCTGATCCGCAACGTCAACCTCGGCCAGCTGCCGCCGGGGCCGTCCTACACCTCGATCCACACCCTGTTCGACGAGCTGGTGACGCCGCAGCCGACCGCGAGCCTGCTGCCGGAGGCCACCAACATCGCGACGCAGGTGTTCTGCCCGTTGCGGCACACCGGCCACCTGACGCTGCTGGCCGACGCCGTCGGCTACGCGCTGGCGGTCGACGCGCTGGAGCACGCGGGGGCCGCCGATCCGCGCCGGATCTCGCCCTTCCTCTGCGGTGAACGGGCGCTGCCCGGGGCCGATCTGGTGGCGATGGCGACCAGCCTGCCGCTGCTGCGGCCGGGCGAGCTGTTCGACGTCGTGGGTGGCCAGGCGAGGGAAACCGAGCCGCCGCTGCGTTGCTACGTCGGAGGGACCTGCGCTCCGTCCGCGAGATAGTGAGGTATGCTAAGGACATGTCGGAGTCCGAACCGGGTGAGCCCAACCTGGCCAGCCGCCTGAGGCTGTCCGTCGTCCGGCTCAACCGCAGGCTCCGCGCCCAGCGCAGCGACTCCTCGGTCTCGCTGACCCAGCTCTCCGCGTTGTCCAGCCTGCACAAGGGCGGGCCGTTGACCCCGGGCGAGCTGGCGGCGCGGGAAGGCGTCCAGCCCCCGTCCATGACCAGGGTGATCGCCGCGCTGGAGGAACACGGGTACGCGACGCGGTCGCCGCACCCCACCGACGGCAGGCAGGCGATCGTCGACCTGACCGAGTCGGGCCGGACCTTCATCAAGGCCGAGGTCTGCGCGCGCGAGCGCTGGCTGGACAAGCGGCTCGCGGAACTGGACGAGTCCGAACGGGAGGTTCTCTCCCGCGCGGCCGAGATCATCGACAGGATGGCGGGGCAGTAAACGAAGTGCCGACCTACGCGGGGAACACCAGAGCTCACCAGTCGCTCGACAACACCCATTCCCCGCCAGGCGCACCGCCTCCGTCCTCAGTGGACAAACGATTGCCCCCCGAGGAGAAGCCGCGCGGCGGGATGTTCTCCTCGCTGCGGACGCGCAACTACCGGCTCTACGCCTCCGGCCAGGTCGTCTCGCTGATCGGCGTGTGGATGCAGCGCGTCGCCCAGGACTGGCTGGTGCTCCAGCTCTCCAACGGCAGCCCGGTCGCGCTGGGCATCGCGGTCGCGCTCCAGTTCGCGCCGACACTGCTGCTGTCGCTGTGGGCGGGCGTGCTCGCCGACCGGGTGGACAAGCGCAGGTTCCTCATCGCGCTCCAGGCGGCGCTCGGCCTGTGCGGGCTGACCCTCGGCCTGCTGGACGTGACCGGTGTCGTGCGGCTCTGGCACGTCTACCTGCTCTGCCTGGTCTTCGGCGTGTTCGCCGCGGTGGAGACGCCGGTCCGGCAGTCCTTCACGGTGGAGATGGTGGGCAAGACGCAGGTCACCAACGCCGTCGCGCTCAACTCGATGACCTTCAACATCGCCCGCATCCTCGGCCCGGCGATCGCCGGTGTGATGATCAACTGGATCGGCACCGGCTGGGTGTTCCTGGCCAACGGCGCCAGCTTCGCGGGCGTGATCACCGGCCTGGCGCTGATGAACCCGGCGGAGCTGTTCCGCTCCAAGCCGGTCCCGCGCGGCCGAGGCCAGCTCCGCGAGGGACTGCGCTACGTGCGGCAGCGCGCCGACCTGGTGGTGGTCATGGTGCTGGCGTTCGGGGTGAGCACCTTCGGCCTGAACTTCCACTCCACCCTCGCCGTGATCTCGCGCAACGAGTTCCACGGCGACGCCTCCCTCTACGGCACGCTGTCCATGGTCCTCGCGGTCGGCACGCTCTCCGGAGCGGTCATGGCGGCGCGGCGCAGCGGCAAGGGGCGCCCCCGGCAGCGGCTGCTGATCGGCGGCGCGCTGGCCTTCGGAGTCCTGGAGATCATCACCGGCTTCATGCCCGATCCGTGGTCGATGGGGGCGCTGCTGGTGCTCACCGGCGCGGCGGCGCTGACCTTCACCACGGTGTCCAACGCGATCGTGCAGCTCTCGGTCGCCCCGGAGATGCGCGGCCGGGTGATGGGCCTGTACATGCTCGTGTTCCTGGGTGGGAATCCGCTCGGCAGTCCGCTGATGGGGTGGGTCGCCGAGCACTGGGGTCCGCGTTCGCCGGTGTGGCTCGGCGGAACCATCTCGCTGGTGTTCGCGCTGGTCTGCGGGGCCGTGCTGATCCGCCGCGGTGGGGTCGAGCTGCCCGTGCGGCGCCTGGTGCGGCTCCGGGTCCTCCCCCGGAGGTGAGCGGGGGTTGCGGGGCCGGTGAAGTTAGGCTAACCTAATTCTTGTCCGCTTCGTGGTGGGAGCGGCAGTCAGTTCGGGAACATGAAGAGTCCCTGACTTCCGACCGGGAGTCAGGGGCTTTTCGTTTGCGCAGGTCAGTGAACTCACGTCGGACGTGAGTTACGCGGCACGTAAGTTACGTCCGACGTGAGTTACCCCTGTGGGCTTCGTCTGAACGGCAAAGGACCCCGGTCACCCCTCGGTGACCGGGGTCCTTCCTTGGCAGTGTCGCTTGTCGGAGCATCCACTGCCAGGTCTCAGGGCTGAAGCAGCAGGCCGTTCTTGCCAGCCCGTGCGGCCACGAAGCGCTCGTTGACGTCGTTCCAGTTGATGACGTTCCAGAGCGCGTTGAAGTACTCGGCCTTCACGTTGCGGTACTGCAGGTAGTAGGCGTGCTCCCAGGCGTCGAAGGCGAGCAGTGGGGTGGTGGCGATCGACAGGTTCGAGTGGTGGTCCTTCAGCTGCTGGGTCACCAGCCGCTGACCGACCGGCTCCCAGGCGAGGATGCCCCAGCCGGAACCTTGGATGGTGGAGGCGGCGGCGTTGAGTTGGGCGCGCAGCCCGTCGAAGGACCCGAAGAACTCATCCACGGCCGCGGCCAACTCGCCGGTCGGCTTGTCGCCGCCGTTGGGGGAGAGGTTTTTCCACCACACCTGGTGCAGGGCGTGTCCGGCGAGGTGGAAGGCCAGGGTGGTCTCCAACCCCACGATGGAGCTGAAGTCTTCCTTGTCGCGGGCTTCGTCGATCTTTTCCAGGGTTTGGTTGGCGCCGGTGACGTAGGCCTGGTGGTGCTTGGAGTGGTGCAGTTCGTTGATCTCGCCGATGATGGCGGGCTCCAGAGCGGAGTAGTCGTAGTCAAGATCCGGCAGGACGTACTGCGCCACGGTGAGCCTCCGGTGCCTCGTTGATGCAAGTCTCTCTTAGTTGCAACTTACTTGCATCTGGATCGACACCGCGCGGTGGGGCTAAACACGCGCGGGGCGGGAATACGGTCACGGATCGAACCGCGGGTTTGACCGGCTCGGCCCGGCTCGGGGAGCATCCGTGGGACAACCGAATACACGTCTCCGGCAGGGGAAGACCGGTCGAAGTCCGGCGCTGACCCGCAACGGTGGGCCGCTGCATCGCAGTGGCAAGCCCGAACACCTGCCTGAGTGCGTTCGGCTCGAACTCCGTCGAGGTCTACGGAAGGTGCCAATGACCAGGTCTTTTCGGCGCGCGCTCGGCGCAGCCGCGCTCACCGTCGCACTCGCCGCCTGTGCGACCCCGCCCGCGCCCGCACCGTCTGCCGCCAGCGTCACCAGTTGTGGTCGTGCGCAGGCGTTCCCGACGCCACCCCAGCGGATCGTCAGTCTCAACCAGCACGCGACGGAGATCCTGGTCGCGCTCGGCCTGACCGACCGCATCGTGGGGACCGCGTACCCGGACACCCCCGACGTGCCCGCGTCGATCGCGGCGGACTACAAGAAGATCAAGCTGATCGCGGAGAAGTACCCGTCGCTGGAGCAGGTGCTCGCGGCGGAGCCGGACGTGGTGGTCGGCGGCTACGCCAGCGCGTTCGCGGAGAAGGACGGCCGTGGCCGCGAAGCGTTGGAGCGCAAGGGAATCCGGACGATCCTGCTCGCCGAGTCGTGCTCGACCGGGCCGATCGGGATCGGCACCTACACCGAGGACCTGGCGCTGTTCGGCAAGGCGTTCGGGGTGGCCGGCCGCGCGAAGGAGCTGGCCGAGGAGACCACGCGGCGGATCGACGCGGTGTCGGCCAAGCTCAAGGGCGTCGAGCCGGTCCCGGTGTTCTTCTACGACAGCGGCGAGAAGGCCGCGTTCACCGTGGGCGGGCACGGCCTCGGCGATGACATCGCCAAGAAGGCAGGTGGCCGCAACATCTTCGCCGACCTGCCGAAGGTCTTCGGCGACGCCAGTTGGGAGCAGGTCGCCGAGCGCGCCCCGAAGGCCGTCGTGCTGGTCGACTACCTCGGTGCCGGTGGGGTGGACGGCAAACGCGCGTTCCTGCAAGGACATCCGCTGGTCGGCAAGACCGCGGGCGTCGCGCAGGGCAAGTACGTCACGCTGACCCTGCCCGACCTCATCGAGGGCATCCGGCTGGCCGACGCCGTGGAGAAGCTCGCGCGCGGTCTGCACCCGGGTGTGGCCTGGTGACCGTCCTCGTCGGGGTGGTCAGGAGACGGCCGCCACTGGTGTTCACGTTGCTCGCACTCACGGCAGCAGTAGTGGCCGTATGTGTGCTGGCAGTGTCGTTGGGGTCGGTGTGGCTACCTCTAGGTCACGTGTGGGGCATCCTCGCCGAGCCGCTTGTGCCGGGACTGGTTGATGTGACGTGGAGTCCGGTGCGCGCGTCGATCGTGTGGGATTCGCGGTTGCCCAGGGTGGCGATGGCCGTGGTCGTCGGCGCCGCGCTCGCGCTGGCCGGGGCCATCGCGCAGATCGTCACGCGCAATCCGCTCGCCGACCCGTATCTCCTTGGTGTGTCACAGGGTGCGGGTCTCACGGTGTCCCTGACGATGGTGCTCGGGGTCGGAGTGCTGGGGTTCGTGGCACTCCCCGCCGTCGCCTTCGTGGGAGCGCTCGCGGCGCTGCTCGTCGTGCTCGCGGTGTCCGGGCGATCCGGCTCGGTCAACGTGCTCGTGCTCGCGGGACTGGCGGTCGGGCAGGTGTGCGGTGCGGGGCTGTCCCTCGTGCTTTTCTTGCACGCCAAGGGTGATCAGGCCAAGCAGGTGTTGTTCTGGCTCGCCGGTGGCCTGGGTGACGCGCGGTGGGACGCGCTGGCCGTGCCCGCGGTGGTGCTCGTCCTGTCCGTGCTGGGCGGAATCGTGGCGGGTTGGCGGATCAACCTGCTGCACGCCGAGGACGACGCCGCGACCGCGCTCGGAGTGAACCCGCGGCGGTTCCGGCTGGTGATGCTGGTCGGGGTTTCCCTGCTCGCGGGCACATCCGTGGCCGTGGCGGGCGGCATCGGCTTCGTCGGACTGATCGTGCCGCACGCCGCGACGTTCCTGGTCGGCTCCGACGCGCGGCGGCTGCTGCCGGTCTCCGCCTTGCTGGGCGCGGGTTTCCTGGTCGGCGCGGACCTGCTCGGCCGGTTGCTCGCGGCGCCGTCGGAGCTGCCCGCGGGCGTGATCACGTCGGCGATCGGCGGGCCGCTGTTCATCCTGATGCTGCTGCGGACCAGGCGGAGGATGGGATGAGCCTTCGAGTCGAAGGGCTTCGGGTCCGGCTGGGCGGGCGGTTCGTGGTCGACGGTGTCGACCTCGCGGTCGCGCGCGGCGAAGTGCTCGGGCTGGTGGGGCCGAACGGCAGCGGCAAGACGACGTTGCTGCGGACGCTGTACCGCGCGATCGCTCCGGCGAGCGGAAAGGTCTACTTAGGACAGTTGGCCGTCGATGAGCTTCCGAGGAGAGAGCTTGCGCGGAGGCTGGCCGCGAGTACGCAGGAGCCCGAGCACGCGGCATCGCTGACGGTGACCGAGGTCGTCGAGCAGGGGCGGGTGTGTCACCGCGGCTGGCTGGAGCCGATGCGTGCCGAGGACGGCGACGCGGTGGAGGCGGCGATCCGGGCGGCGGGGCTGGTCGAACTGCGCGATCGGGATGTCCGCACGCTCTCCGGTGGAGAACGCCAGCGCGTCTCGATCGCGCGCGCTCTCGCTGTGCGGCCGGAGATTCTTGTGCTGGACGAGCCGACGAACCACCTCGACCTGCGGCACCAGCTCGGCGTGCTCGGGCTACTGCGCGAGCTGGCGGCCGAGGGCCTGGCGGTCCTGCTGACCTTGCACGATCTGCGTCTCGCGGTGTCCTACTGCGATCGGATCGCCGTGCTGGACAAGGGAAATCTGACTGCTGTCGGTACACCCGCGGAGGTGCTGGACGAAGGGCTGCTCGCCGAGGTCTTCGGGGTTCGCGGCCACCTGCGCGGGTCCACTTTGGACATTCTGGGGCCGGTGTGAGGGAGTTGTACGCGGCGTGTTGCCCGGAGGCCGAGGTCGTCATCGGCCCGCCTCCGCCCGACGCGATCCGGTGCGCCGACCTGATCCGCCGACCGGAAGTGCTGCGGTCGCTCGTCGATGTTGAGGAACGGTCGAGCGGTCACATCCTGAGAGCGTCGGCAGCGCGCACTTTCCTTTCCTGCTATGCGATCCGGCTGTGCCAGGTGACCATCATGCCCACGGTCATCGGCGATGTCCTCGTGCATCCGGATGGCGTTCTCCTGCGCGGCGACGGACACGGCTTCGGTGTCGTTTACGTTGAGCCCGAAGCGATTCAGCCTGTGCCGGAGCTCGCGAGCGGCCTGGTGATCGCGGCGGGCAGGGTGCTCGAAGGACACATGCGCGCGTTGGCGACGAGTCTGTCCGTCGAGCCGGGGTGCGCGTGGAGCCCGGTGGCCGGGCAGATCGGGTTCGGTCTCGGGACCGCGATGGCCCGTGCTCACGCGCCGAAGGAGGAACTGCTCGAAGCGCATCGGTTGCTCGTAGAACACGTGCCGTGGCTCGCGGGCACAGGGCGGCTGGTCGAATCGTCCACAGGGGACAGATTGGTCTTCCTGAGGTCGAAGTGCTGCCTGTGGTGGACGATCCCGGTGGAGGACGAGTGCCGCAGCTGCCCCCGCCGGAGTGACGCGGAACGGCTCGGCTGAACCAGCTTGAGTATGGTTCGAATTCGCCGTCCGAACAGGGAGATCTTTCGATGAGTGAGCCGGTCGAGAACATCGTTCTGTTCGACGTGGGGCGCGAGGAGCCGGATCAGGCGGAGGTGCCCGCCAAGGTGGTCGACGGTGTCGTCCGGGCGTGGCGGCAGGTGGCGCGCGAGCACGGCGTCACTCCGGCCCAGGTGACGGGGATTCACGCCATGTGGGAGCCGAGCGTGCTCGACCGGAAGTACATCGAGCTGACCTTCCCCGGGGTCGAGTGTTCCGCGGCGTTCAGCAGGCCCGCCCCGGACGGCTGGGACGCGGCGTTCGAGCAGGCGCGGGAGGTGTTGGACAGCGCGATCGAGAAGCTGGACGAAGAGGAGATGGACCAGGCTGTCGACGGCATGCTGTCGACCGCGGGAGAGGGCGTTCTGCTGCTGGTCCTGCGCAGTACGTCGCTTCCCCGGCAGCGAGCATCACGAATCAGGACGACTACGAGGCGCAGATCGACGAGGCGTTCGAATCGATCTTCGAGGGGCTGAAGGCGGAAGTCGGGATCAACGACGACGGCCACGAGCTGATCGTCGTGAGCCGCGAGGACGGGCTCCCGCCCGGTTCCGCGCTGTGCTCGGGCCACTTCCGCGGCTGGATCTCGTCGATCCGCGGCTGGCAGGAGTTCTACGTCAGCCTCATCTGCCCGGAACAGCTGGTCATCGCGGCTGTGGGATCGGCGTACGTGGAGGAGATGCGCCGCGAGGTGCTGGAGACGGACTCCCACAACCCGGACCTGTTGCCGACGCTGCTGCGGGTCTCCGCTGACGGTATGGAGGTCGTGCTCGAAGGGGCCGCGTCGTCGTAACCCTGTTGCCGACCGTGGGTGGTTGGTGCAACGTGGTCGGGGTGTCCGTTCTGGTAGCGCGCGGAATTTCGCTGTCATTCGGCCCAAGAACGGTTCTCGCGGAGGTAGACCTCGATGTCGCTGCTGGTGATCGAGTAGGGCTCATCGCCCCGAACGGAGTCGGCAAGTCCACGCTGCTGCGTGTGCTGGCCGGGGAACTCCCGCATGACGAAGGCACCGTCCGCGTGCATCCGCCCAGTGCGACTGTCGCGTACTTGACGCAGGAAACCGATCTGCGCCAAGGGGAATCGTTGCGCGACCACCTCGCGCGCCGTACCGGCGTCGGTCATGCCGAGCGCGAGTTGCAGCGCACTGCGGAGCTGTTGGCGGAGGACCCTTCGGGGACCGAGTACGCGGACGCGTTCGACCACTGGACGGCTGTGGGTGCTGCCGACTTCGACGAGCGGGCCGATGCGGTGTGCCAGCGCCTCGGGCTGTCCGCTGATCTGCTGGACGGGCGTGGCGCGGACGAGCTCTCCGGTGGGCAGGCCGCGCGCCTGCGGCTGGCGTCGGTGCTGCTGGTGCGCGCGGACGCGGTGCTGCTGGACGAGCCCACCAATGACTTGGACACCAACGGGTTGGAGCTGCTCGAACAACACGTGGTCGGCAGCCGGGCGGCGATCGTCCTGGTCAGCCACGACCGCGAGTTCCTCGCCCGCACGGTGACCGCGATCGCCGAGCTGGACGAGTTCACCCACCGCCTGACGGTCTTCGGTGGCGGGTGGGAGTCCTATGTGGACGAACGACTGAACTCGGAGCGGCACGCGCGGGAGGCGTTCGAGCAGTACTCGGCCAAGCGCGACAACCTGGTCCAGCGCTCCCGCCGGGCGAAGGAGTGGTCCAGGACTGGCATCAAACGCGCGACGAGCGCGAAGGCGATGAACGACGAGCCGGACCGCAACGTCAGGGCGGGCAAGAAGCAGGGCGCGCAGAACGTCGCAGCCAAGGCGACCCTGGCGGAGCGCCAGCTGGACCGGTTGGACGAGGTGGACGAGCCGCGCGAGGCGTGGGAGCTGCGGTTGACCCTGCCGTCCGCCGGGCGGGGGAGCGACGTCGTGTTCACGCTGAGGCAAGCGGTTATGCGGCGCGGTGACATCACCCTCGGACCGGTTGACCTGACCATCGGGGCCGGGGAGCGCTGGCGCGTCGTCGGCCCCAACGGCTCCGGCAAGTCCACGCTGATCGCGGCGCTGCTCGGCCGCCTCCCGCTGGTCTCGGGTGCGCGCAGCGCCGGGGCGAACGTGGTGGTCGGTGAGGTGGACCAGCTCCGCGCGGCCTTCGCGACGGATGAGCCCACGTTGGCCGTGGTCGCATCGGCGGCCGGTCTGTCCACAGTGGACGCGCGGACGCTGCTGGCGAAGTTCCGGGTTGGGGCGGATGCCGTACTCCGTCCGGCCCGCACACTGTCGCCGGGAGAACGTACCCGTGCGGGCCTTGCGGTCCTTCAAGCGCGGGGGACCACGTGCCTGGTGCTCGACGAGCCCACCAACCACCTGGACCTGCCCGCGATCGAGCAACTGGAACAGGCGCTCGCGGACTACCCGGGAGCGCTGGTCCTGGTGACCCACGACCGCAGGCTGGCCACCAGGATCAGCACCGACCACACCCTCGACGTCACCGACCTGCGGGCCGGCTAGCCGCCCGGTGCCCAGGTGTGCACGGGTTCGCCCGCGTGCATCAGCTCGATGTAGCGCTGGAGCATGCCGGTGATCGCCGCGTCCCGGTCCAGGCCGCGTTCCTCAAGCTGCGCAACGGTTTCCCGCTGCCAGGAAGCCCCGGTCCGGCGGGTCACGCAGCGCTGTTCGATGATGCCGAGGTAGCGCTCGCGGGCCTCGTCGGAGACTCCGCAGGCACGCAGGCCCTCGTGCGCCATCGGGAGTAACCGCCGCAGCACCAGCTCGTCCGGCGGGATCCAGCCGATGCCGGGCCAGTACAGCTGCGCCTGCATCGCGTGCCGGGCACCGGTGTAGAAGTTCTCCTCGGCCGCTTGGAAGGACATCTGGCTCCAGATCGGCCTTTCCTGCTCGCACAGCGCCCGCTGCGCGCCGTAGAAGAACGCGGCGTTCGCCAGCACGTCGACCACGGTGGGCCCGGCGGGCAGCACGCGGTTCTCCACGCGCAGGTGCGGAACGCCGTCGACGATGTCGTAGACGGGGCGGTTCCACCGCCAGATGGTGCCGTTGTGCAGGCGCAGCTCGCCGAGCTGCGGGGCGCGGCCCGCCTCGATCGCCGCGAGCGGGTCCTCGTCCTCGGTTTCCGGGAGCAGGGCTGGGAAGTAGCGCGCGTTCTCCTCGAACAGGTCGAATATCGAGGTGATCCACCGCTCGCCGAACCACACCCTCGGCCGGACGCCCTGGTTCTTCAGCTCCTGCGGCCGGGTGTCGGTGGCCTGCTCGAACATGGGGATGCGGGTTTCCTGCCACAGCGCCTTGCCGAGCAGGAACGGGGAGTTCGCGGCGAGCGCGACCTGCACGCCCGCCAGGCACTGGGCCGCGTTCCAGTGCGCGGCGAAGTCGTCCGGGTCCACCTGCAGGTGCAGCTGCACCGAGGTGCAGGAGGACTCCGGCAGGATCGAGTCGGCGTAGCTGCGCAGGCGCTCACCCGGGCGGCCGGGCATCGGCACGCCCTCCATGTCCAGCAGCATGTCCTCGCCGCGCTCGTTGAGGATCTGCTTGTTCAGCACGCCGTAGCGGGGGTTGCTGGAGAGGAACCGCCGGTCGAAGTGCTCGGCGCGCAGGGTCGGCAGCATGCCGACCATCACCATCCTGGCGCCCGCGTCATGGGCCTTGCTGTCCGCGCTGTCCAGGACGGCGCGCAGCTCGTTCTCCAGTTCCAGCGCCTCGTCCCCGGCGAGGGGGCGCGGCGGGACGTTGATCTCGAGGTTGTACTGGCCGAGTTCGGTCGTGAAGAGCGGATCGGAGATCTTTTCCAGCACCACCGCGTTCAGCATGGCCGGATTGAGCGCCTGGTCCACCAGGTTCAGCTCGATCTCCAGGCCCATCTGCTGGCGGGGGAAGGAGAAGTGGTTCTCGGCGAGCATCCGGGCGAGGGCGTCCAGGCAACGCTGGACCTTCTCCCGGTAACGCTGCCGGTCCTCCCTGCTGAACGTCCGTTCCGACACGTCCCTACCCATGCCGCCCTCCCGTGCGGTCGGCTGGTTTCCGAGGGGCACACCAGCGGCAAAGCGAACGACCACCGTCGCATAGCGGTTCCCCCGCCACCAGCGGCCAAACCGGTGCTCTCTGTCACATCGACATGACGCTTTGTGACAAAGCGCTGGTCAAGGAAGTGCAAAGCGCAGATTGTTACTGGACGGTGTAGTCCAGGATCTGGGAACGGCAGAATGTCGCAGGTGGCGAACGTGATCACCATCGAGGACCCGGCCGACCCCAGGCTGGCGGACTTCCGCGACCTGTCCACGGCCGACCGCAGGCCCGACCGCCCCGGCGGCCGCGGGCTGGTGCTCGCCGAGGGCGTCGTGGTGGTGGAGCGGCTGCTCGGCTCCCCCTTCCCGGTCCGGGCGCTGCTCGGCGTCGCCCGCCGGATCGAGGCGCTGGCCGATCGGCTGGAGCCGCTGGACGTGCCCGCCTACGTGGCCACCGCCGAGGTCATGGCGGAGGTGGTCGGCTTCCACCTCAACCGCGGCGTGCTGGCCAGCGCAGACCGCGCGGTCCAGCCGCCCGTCGCCGACCTCCTCGCCCGCTCCCGCAGGCTCGCCGTGCTGGAGGGCGTCGGCGACCACGAGAACCTGGGATCGCTGTTCCGCAACGCCGCCGCGCTCGGCCTGGACGGGCTGCTGCTCGGCCCGGGGTGCTCCGATCCGCTCTACCGGCGCAGTGTCCGCGTGTCCATGGGGCACGTCCTCCGCGTCCCGTTCGCCACCGTCGAGGATCTGCCCGCAGGGCTGGACCTGTTGCGGGAAAACGGTTTCAAGGTCGCCGCGCTCACCCCTCGGTCCGATGCGGTCCCGCTCGCCGCCGCGGGGCTGCACACCGGGAAGACCGCGCTGCTGCTGGGTTCGGAGGGGCCGGGGCTGACCGAGGAGGCCATCGCCGCCGCCGACCTCGCCGTCCGCATTCCGATGTTCGGCGGGGTCGACTCGCTCAACGTCGCCACGGCGGCCGCGATCGCCTTCTACGCGGTGGGAATCCAAGACACGTCAGGGGAAACTGACCCGTCAGCCTGAACGGTGAAAAGGTCCCGGAACCTAGGTGATCACCCGAAAGGCCCTAAGATCCTTTGCCGTGGAGCTGCGCGCGCGCGAGGGACGGGCGGTCCTCGTCCGGTCCGGCGAGGGGCGCGCACTCGATCCTGCCGACCTCGCGCTGCCCGCCGCCCTCGTCGCCGCGCTGCACGAGTGGGCGGGCGTCGCGCGCCAGGTTTCCCTGCCGCCGCACGGAAACCACGGCCCAGCACTGGAGTTGATCACCCACCGGGGCCGCCTGCTCGCCGGGCGGGTGGCGGCGCTGCTGGGCATCCCGGTCCGCTACCGCGACCCGATCAGCGGCCGCACCGAGCTCGTCGAGGTGCCCAGGACGCGGCTCGCGATCCCGCCGCCCCCGGTGCCGATCGGTGAACCGACCCCGTGGGCGACGGGCCTGACCGTGAGCCTGTTCGTCGCCGTGCTGGTGCTGTGCGTGATCATCGCCCTGTCCAGCGGCCTCGCCGACGCGAGCCCGTGGTTCGCCCTCGGCGCGAACGCGCTGATCGCCGCGGGCCTGGCCCCCTCGCTCTGGCTGTCGAGGTCGGTCCCGGTCTGGCGCTGGGTCGCGCTCGGTGCCACCGCGGGCCTGCTCGCCGCCTGGCTGTCCCTCATCCTCGCCCTGTTCCTAGGCTGACCGCCCACGCACCCACGTTTTTCCCGATATGTGTCCACAACGCGCCTAGGCCACGTCCTGCCCGCGGCCCCCAACCACCGCGATACCCCCCCGCACTCACCCCCCGCCACATCACCCGCGCAGCCCAAAATCCCGTTTCGTACTCAAAACGGGTTTTTGGAGCGCTCTTTTCCCGTTATGAGTACGAAACGGGGTTCTCTAGACGGCGCCCGCCATGGTTGGGGTGGAAGGGCGGGTGGAGTGCATGGGCTGAGTTTACTCGGTGTGCGGAGTGCGGGCGGGACTTGGAGGATGTGGGCTAGGCCAGAGAGGCCGTCCACGCGGAGTGGAGTGAGGCGAACTCGCCGCCGCTGCCGAGCAGTTCCTCCGGCGAGCCGTCCTCGGTGATCTCACCGCGTTCCATCACCAGCACGCGGTCGGCGATCAGCACCGTGGACAACCGGTGGGCGATGATCACCGCGGTGCGGTCGCGGAGCACGGTCTCCAGTGCCCGCTGCACGGCCCGTTCGGTCGGAATGTCCAAACTGGACGTTGCTTCGTCGAGGATGAGCACCGCCGGGTCCGCCAGGAACGCCCTGGCGAACGCGACGAGCTGGCGCTGCCCGGCGGACAGGCGGCTCCCGTGCTTGTTCACGTCGGTGTCGTAGCCGTTGGGCAGCGCCGAGATGAACCCGTGCGCCCCCACCGCCCGCGCGGCCTCCTCGATCTCCGAGCGGTCCGCGGAGGGTTTGCCGAGCGCGATGTTCTCCGCGACGGAACCGGTGAACAGGAACGACTCCTGGGTCACCATCACCACCGCGCGGCGCAGGTCGTCCTCGCTGAGATCGCGGAGGTCGACGCCGTCGAGCGAGACCACGCCCTCGGCCGGGTCGTAGAACCTGGCGAACAGCTTGACCATCGAGGACTTTCCCGCCCCCGTCGCGCCGACCACCGCGAGCGTCTGGCCCGCCGGCACGTGCAGGTCCATCCCGGACAGCACCACCGGCGTCTCCTCGGAGTACCGGAAGGACACCGACGACATCCGCAGCTCACCGCGCGCGGAGGGCAGCGGCGTCGGCCGGGCGGGCTCGGGAACGCTGGGTTCCTGGGCCAGCACACCGGAGATCTTCTCCAGCGCCGCGTTGGCCGACGCGTAGGTGTTGAGGAAGTTGCCGAGCTGTTCGAGCGGGTCGTAGAACAGGCGCACGTAGATCAGGAACGCCGCGAGCACGCCGACCGCGATCTCGTCGGCCGACACCAACCACGCGCCGACCGCCAGCACGACCACGAAGGACAGCGAGCCGACCAGGCGCAGCACCACCAGGTACCAGCCCAGCACCCAGGTGGCCCGGTTCTGCGCGAGGCGGTAGCCGTCGTTGTGCCCGTCGAGGACCTTCGAGTTCGCCTCCTCGCGCCGGTACGCCTGCACCGCGCGGATGCCCGTCATCGTCTCGGTGAAGTGCGTGATCACCTTGGCGATCTCGGTCCTGGTGCGGCGGTAGCAGCGGGCGGACTCCTTGCGGAAGACCATGGTGGCGATGAACAGCGGGACGAAGCCGGTCAGCACGATCAGCGCCAGCCGGTGGTCGAGCGAGAGCATCAGCACCGTCACGCCGATCACCGTCAGCACCGAGGAGATCAGCCCGTCGAGGCCCTCGTCGATCAGGTCGCTGAGCGTGTCGATGTCGCTGGTGGCGCGGGCGATCATCTTGCCGGAGGTGTAGGACTGGTGGAACGACAGCGACAACCGCTGCGAGTGGGTGAACAGCCTGCCGCGCAGGTCGATCAGCACGTTCTGGCCGATCCGGCCGGACGCCAGCAGGAAGCCCCACCGCAGCCCGGCGGTGAGCAGCGCGCTCGCCGCGTAGCCCGCGACGAACCACGCGATCGGCACCGGATCGCCCTTGACCGCGGCGGGAACGCCGATGTCGAGCGCGCCCGCGATCAGCAGCGGCCCCGCGAGGTGCGCGGCGTTTTCGGCCAGTACCAACACCATCGCGAGGACGGCGGGCATTCGGTGCGGTCGGAGCAGCGAACCGAGCAGCCTTCGCGCGCGACCCGGTTCGGCCTCGATCTCCAGGGGGCGCGTCATCGCGCCGTCACCTCCAGGTCCTCCAGTTCGGAGGGTTGATCGTCCATTGTGGACAGAAGAGTGCGGTAGACCGTCGAGGACGCGAGCAGTTCGCGGTGCGTTCCCGTCGCCACGATGCGTCCCTCGTGCAGCACGGCGACCCGGTCGGCGAGCTGCACCGTGCTCGGGCGGTGCGCCACCACGAGCGCGGTGACCCCGCGCAGCACGCTGCGCAGCGCCTGCTCGACCTCCGCCTCGGTGTGCACGTCCAGCGCCGACAGCGGATCGTCGAGCACCAGCACCGCCGGGCGGCTGATCACCGCGCGCGCCAGCGCGAGCCGCTGCCGCTGACCGCCGGACAGGGACAACCCCTGCTCACCGATGGGCGTGTCCAGGCCCTGCGGCAGCGCGTCGACGAAGTCCTCCGCGTTGGCCACCCGCAGCGCCTCGCGGACCTCGTCCTCGGTCGTGGGGCGGTGGGTGCCCATGGCCACGTTCTCCCGCACGGTGGCGGAGAACAGCACCGCCTCCTCGAAGGCCACCGCGATCCGGCCGCGCAGGTCGTGCAGCGAGAGCTCGCGGATGTCCGTGCCGTCCAACGTGATCCGCCCGGCGGAGACGTCGTAGAAGCGCGGCACCAACGCGGTCAGCGTGGTCTTCCCACAGCCGGTGGCGCCGACGAGCGCGACGGTCTCCCCCGGGTGCAGCGTGAGGTCCACTGTGGACAGAACATCGGTTTCCGCAGCGGGGTAGCGCATCCGCACACCCTCGAAGCGGAGCTCACCGCGCAGCGGGTCCGGCAGCGGCTTGGGCTCGGCGGGATCGGTCACGATCGGTTCGGTGTCGGCGACCTCGCCGAAGCGCTCGCAGGCGGCCGCGGCCGAGTTCAGCTCGGCGAGGAACCACCCCAGCGACTCCACCGGCCAGGTGAGGAAGGTGGTGAGGGTGATCGCCGCGACCAGCGTGCCCAGCGTGATGGTGCCGTTGGCGATGCCGTGCGCGCCCGCGGCGAGCTGCGCGGCGATGGCGAGGCCGGGCAGCACGATGATCGTCGCCCACAGGACCGCGAGCACGGAGATCTTGCGCAGCCCGGTTTCCCGCAGGTCCGCCGCCTGCCTGAGGTAGTGCCCGCGCAGGTGCTTTCCTCGGCCGAACGCCTTCAGCACGCGGATGCCCAGCACCGACTCCTCCACCGTGGTGGCGAGGTCCCCGGCCTGGTCCTGGGCGCGCCTGGCCACCACGCGGTAGCGGGTCTCGTAGAAGTAGGTGCTCACCAGCACGGGCAGCATGCACACCGTCACCACGAGGCCGAGCACGGGCGCGAGCGTGAACATGATGCCGAGGCCCACGAAGATCGTGGTCGTGTTGATCACGAGGTAGATCAGCGTGAAGGTCATGAAGCGGCGGATGGTCGCCACGTCGTCGACCCCGCGGGAGAGCAGTTGCCCGGACTGCCAACTGTCGTGGAAGCCCAGTGGCAGGCGTTGCAGGTGCGCGTAGAGCGCCGCGCGCATGCCCGCCTCCGCCTTGTTGTTCGGCGGTGCGGAGAGCTGTCGCCGCGCGAACAGCAACGCCGCCTCGACGATGCCGAGCCCGAGCACCGCGAGCACGAGCCAGACGAGCGTGGTGACATCGCCGGTGCGCACCGGGCCGTCGATGATCTTCTGCGTCACCAGCGGGACGACCAGGCCCGCCATCATGGCGCCGAGCGCGCAGATCCCCGCCGTGATCAAGGGGAGCCGGGATGCTCGGTAGTAAGGAACCAATCGTCGTAGTTCTCTCAATGTCGATCCCCGGTTGAGCACCGGAACGTCCCCCTCACGTCCGCAACGAACTCGCGACGCTACGACCCCCGGGGGCGTGCGGTCATCTGGTTTTCCCGGTGTCCGCACAAATGATTTGCGCAGTCAAGACGTGTCTGCATCGCTCGAACGGAGCATGATCAGGGCGTGACGCGCGCATATTCGAGCCGTTTTCCGCGCACCACGCCGACGATGGCTTTTCCCGCCGGACGGCTGCTCGCCGTGGTCAGCGGGCAGATCTACCTGCTCGCTTCGGACGGATGGGATCCGCTCGCCATCCCGCGGCCGCATTCCGCCCGCCCGCTCGGACGAGCGGAGGCGGAAGCGCTCTGCCGACAACTCGGTCATCCGATCGAGGCACTCGATAGCGTTGGCGGAAGCCGACTACTAGAAGCAGGTACATCTACGCAATACGTACGCGGGGCCTGGAGAAGTAGACCTCCAGTCGGAGGCGCGAACGCCCACCGTGCGGTGAACTAGTGGTGACGTTTCCATAACGACGCCAGAAGGTGAGTGAGTCGGTGTTCGCACAACGAACCATGCCGGTGTTGTTGCCGCCGATCCCGGCGGACCGAGAGCTGTGGTCCACCCTCACAGCCTTGTTCGGGCAGATCGAGGCGGCGCTGGAACGGGCGCTGCAGCGCGGGTACGGCCTGAGCCTGTCGGAGTACCGCGCCGTGTGCGCCCTCTCCGAGAGCGACCAGGGCTACCTGCGCATGCAGGACCTCGCCGACGCAGTCGGGCTGAACCAGAGCTCGATCAGCCGCCTGGTGGCCCGGCTGGAACGGGCCGGACTGACCAGCCGCAGGCTCTGCGAGACCGACCGCAGGGGCGTGTGCACCGAGGTCACCGAGCGCGGCCGGTCGGTCTGCGAACGGGCCGTGCTCACCTACGAGGTCGTGTTGACCGCGGAACTGGACCGGGCCGCGGCCGAACCACGCTTCGCCTCCATGGTCGACCGCATCCGCGCCTGAGAGACCCTTTCCGGACAAGCGGACAACGCAGGGCCCCCGCCGCACGAACTCCGGCAGGGGCCCTGGTACTTGAAGCGGTTGCGTCAGCCGCGCTGCGAGCGGACGCCGAGCAGGACGTCCTCCCACGAGGGGACGATCGGGTGGTTCTTCCTGCCCCCCTTGCGGGCGGCGGGCTCAGCCCTCCGGTCGACATCGGGCTGCTGCTCGTCGGCCTCGCCGGCGACCGCGGTCTCCGGCTCGCCCGTCTCGGCGGCCGGTCCCGGGTCCAGTTCCGCGGGGAGCGGTTCCGGCTGGTACCGGCCGTGCGCGTTCGCCTCCTGGGCCACCGGGTCAGCCTCGGCGGTGGGGGCGGGCGGCAGCAGCGACTGCTCCAGCGGGCCGTGCGACTCGTCCAGCTCCAGCGCCTGCCGGGCCAGCTGGGTCACCGGCCGCACCGTGCGCAGCGAGCGGTTCGGCGTCGGGTCGATCAGGTCGGCCGCGTGCTCGTCCAGCGGCGTGACCGTGCCGCCGTGCGCACCCGGGTGGAAGATCCAGTGCGCGCGGATGTCCGAGCGCCCCGCCCGCCAGAGCAGCTGGACGACCCACTTGCCGTCCTCGCCCCGCCAGGAGTCCCAGTTGCCCGAGTCGTAGTCCTGCCCGCGCAGGCTGAAGGCGTGCGCGACGACCTCGCCGAGGGTCTGCACGTCCGGCCCGTCCTCGCGGACGGGGTGCGCGCGCTGGGCCAGGTCGGCCGTGCGCGAGCGCTCCAGCAGCACGGGGTAGGCGTAGCGCTCGATGCGCTTGGGGTCCACGCCCGCCGACGCGGCCAGCTGTTCGATGGACTCACCACCGCGGATGCGGGCCTGGATCTCCCGCGGCCGCAGCTGGCTCTCCAGCTCGATCTGGGCCTGGCCGAGCTTGGGCAGATCGCCCCGCGCGGCGGCGCGCAGCCGGTCGTCAGCGGGCAGCGTGAAGCGCTCACCACGTTCCGCGTCCTCCAGCACGACGGTCTGACCGTCCTCGCCGAGCCCGACGACTCGCAGCGCTCGCATCACTGCCTCCCCGATTTACTTCACCTCGCTAGAGGTCACGGTATGTCGGCGTGCCTACTTGACGCGGTAGGCGCGCCGACACTCAGTTCTCTTCCCCATGCGATCTTGCCCGAAGCGCGAGGGGTTCCGCATCTTTGATCTCGTGACGATACGAAGCCGAAACGGCCACATCGTGAACACTGCGTGATCACAATGTGGCCGTGGGCAACCGGATGTGGCTCAGCCGATCTGCTCGACCACCCAGTCCACGCAGCGGGTGAGCGAGGTCACGTCGTCCGGCTCGATGGCCGGGAACATGGCCACCCGCAGCTGGTTGCGGCCGAGCTTGCGGTACGGCTCGACGTCGACGATGTCGTTGGCGCGCAACACCTTCGCCACGGCGGCGGCGTCGACGGAGTCCGCGAAGTCGATCGTCCCGACCACGTGCGAGCGGTGCGCGGGCTCCGCGACGAACGGGCTGGCGAACTCCGAGTTCTCGGCCCAGCCGTACAGGCGCGACGCGGAGTCGGCGGTACGCGCGGTGACCCAGTCCAACCCGCCGTTGCCGAGCATCCACTCGATCTGGTCGGCGAGCAGGAACAGCGTCGCGACGGACGGGGTGTTGTACGTCTGCTCCTTCACGGAGTTGTCCAGCGCCGTGCTCAGCGACAGGAACTCCGGGACCCAGCGGTCCGACGCGGCGATCTCGGCGACGCGCTCCAGCGCGGCCGGGCTCATCAGCGACAGCCACAGGCCGCCGTCGGAGGCGAAGGACTTCTGCGGAGCGAAGTAGTAGACGTCGAAGTCCTCGGCCTTGACCGGCAGGCCGCCCGCGCCGGAGGTGGCGTCGATCGCCACGAGCGCGCCGTCGCTGCCCGCGGGGCGGGTCACCGGCACCATCACGCCGGTGGAGGTCTCGTTGTGCGCCCAGCCGATCAGGTCGACGCCCTCGTGCGCAGTGATCTCCGGGGCACTACCGGGCTCGGCCTTCACAACGACCGGGTCGGCCAGGAACGGCGCGCCCTTGGTCACGGTGGCGAACTTCGAGGAGAACTCGCCGTAGGTGAAGTGCTGCGCGCGCTCACGCACCAGGCCGAACGCGGCGGCGTCCCAGAACGCGGTGGTGCCACCGTTGCCGAGGACGACCTCGTAGCCCTCGGGGAGCGAGAACAGCTCGCGCAACCCGGAGCGGACGCGGCCGACCAGCGCCTTGACCGGCTTCTGCCGGTGCGAGGTGCCCATCAGCGCGCCACCCTCGGCGGCGAGGCGGGCCAGCTGCTCGGGACGGATCTTGGACGGGCCACAGCCGAACCGGCCGTCCGAGGGCTTGAGCTCGGCGGGCAGCTTCAGGGTCGTGGGATCAGCCGTCTGGGTCATTACGGCGCCTCCGGAAGGCGGTCTCGTGGTCTTCGATGACCCGGCGCCGTTGCCGGAGCCCTCAGTGTCGCAGCCCGATGACCTGGGCGTGACCACCGGGTGGCCATCCCCACGTCACGGTGTCGGCGGGGGCTGCTCGGTCATCTGCCCGGTCATCTTCACCGAGAGGGCGAAGTCGCGCAGGACTTCGGTGAAGTCGGGGGCGCGGTCCCAGTTCGCGGTGTGCCCGGCCCCGGCGAGCACCCGGACGGCGGCGTGCGGGGCGGCGGCCAGCAACCGGCGCTCGGCCCGCCGGTTCGCGCGGTCCCCGGCGCCGTTGAGGATCAACGTGGGACCGCCGTAGGCGCGCAGCGCGGGCGTGTAGTCGACCCCGGCCAGCTCGCGCAGGATCTCCGGCCCGGCCTGCGGGCGCACACCGACGGCCAGCACGGCGGCCGCGACCTCCCGGCCCGCCTGCCGGGTGAAGCTGCGCGCCGCGGCCCGCCGCACGTTGCGGTCCCCGACGATCCGGAAGACCAAGCTGAGCAGGGCAGCGTTGGCCCGCATGCGCAGGCCGACCCATCCGGTGTGGTCCCCGGAACCGCCGGAGACCACGAGACCGGCGACGCGCTCCGGGTAGCGCCCGGCGAAGCTCATCGCGACGTGCGCGCCGAGGGACAGCCCGACCACCACCGCGGGCCGCTCCAGCCGCACCCCGGCCACCTCGGCGACCGCGTCGTCCATCCGGAACCGGCGATCGGCGAGGGGACCGTGGCCCGGCAGGTCCAGGGTGATCACGCGGAACTCCCGCTCCAGCGCGGCCGCCTGGGACATCCACATTTTCCGGTTCACGCCCGCGCCGTGCAGGAACACGATCGGCAGCGCGTCCTCGGGTCCACTGGCCTCGACTGTCACGGAATGTGCGTTCCCCGATTCCCGCTCGGAGAAAACCCGTTCCGCTCAGTCCAGCAGACCGTTTTCCATCGCGGTGGTCACGGCGGCGGTCCGGTCGGAGACGTCGAGCTTGGTGAAAACGCGCAGCAGATGTGTTTTCACGGTCGCCTCGCTGATGAACAGCTCCTTGCCGATCTCGCCGTTGCTGAGCCCGCGCTTCACCTGGCGCAGCACCTCGATCTCGCGCGCCGACAGGCTCGGCACCTGGCCGCCGCGGACCCGGCTGAACAACTTCGCCGCGACCGACGGCGTGAGCACGGTCTCGCCGCGGCCCGCCGCCCGGATCGCGTGCAGCAGGTCACCGCGCGAGGTGTCCTTCAGCAGGTAGCCGGACGCGCCCGCCTCCACCGCGCGGAGGATGTCGCTGTCGGTCTCGTACGTCGTGAGGACGACGATCCGGCTGTCCGGGCACTCCGTGCGGATGCGCGCGGTCGCGGCGACGCCGTCCCCGCCGGGCATCCGCAGGTCCATCAGCACCACCTGCGGTCTGTGCGCCAGCGTCATGGCCAGCGCCTCCGGTCCCGACGCGGCCTCGGCGACCACCTCCAGGTCCGGTTCGGCGTTGAGCATCCCGCGAAGTCCTTCGCGCACAACGGGATGGTCGTCGACCAGGAGGATCTTGATCAGGGTCTCGCTCATATCGGCACCGCCACCTTCACCACCGTTCCCTCTCCGGGGGCGCTGTTCACCGCGAACGCGCCCCCCACCTGCTCGGTGCGGCTGCGCAGCCCGGGAAGGCCGAAGCCCATCGGCCTGCTCTCCGGGTCGAACCCCGCGCCGTCGTCGGCGATCCGCAGCAGCACCGCCTCCTCGGTGAACTCCACCGACACCGCGACCGCACCGGCCCCGGCGTGCTTGCGCACGTTGTTCAGCGCCTCCTGAGTTGCGCGCAGCAGCACTACCTCGATGTCGGTGGCCAGCCGCCTCGGTTCCCCGGCGACCACGCACTCCGCCGCGATCCCCAGGTCGTGGCCGACCCGGTCGACCAGCCTGCGGATCGCCTCGACCAGCGAGGAGTTCGCCAGCGGGGCCGGGGTGAGCGCGCCGACCAGGGCCCGCGCCTCGTCCAGGTTCTCCCGCGCGGTGCGCACCGCGAGCGTGAGGTGCCGCCGCGCCAGGTCCCCGTCCGTTCGACTGTCCATTTCGGACTCCGCGGCCTGGACCAGGGTGACGATGCTGGTGAAGCCCTGGGCCAGGGTGTCGTGGATCTCCCCGGCCAGCCGCTCCCGCTCGGCGGCCACCCCCGCCTCGTGCGAGAGCCGGGCGACCTCCGCCCGCGAGCTCTCCAGCTGCTCGATCAGCCGCTCCCGCTCCGCGCTCTCCACCGCGGCCCGGTCCAGCCAGACGCCGAAGGCCAGCGCGTAGAAGGCGAAGATCAACGCGAAGATCGTGTACATGACGACGTGCTCCCACTGCTCGCCGTCGAGGATCAGCCCGGTGACGGCGGTGAGGTCCAGCAACAGGATCATCACCACGGCCCACCCGAGCCGCACCGACAGGAACAGCTGCGGCCCGAGCACGAACAGGATCGAGCTGGCGTCCAGCACCGCGGTCACGGCGGGCACGTAGAGCACCATGATGCCGACGACGTAGACGGCGCCGCGCCACCTCGGCCCGGTCGTGCCGATCGCGGAGCGGCCGAGCAGCACGTACCAGAGGCCGAGCGCGCCGACCAGGATCAGCGCGGTCGTCTTGTCGGACGGGAGATTCGTCGGCGCCAGCGAGATGTTCACGACGGTCAGCGCCAGCACGACCGAGAAGAAGACGTCCCAGATCGGGAAGACCCGCTGCCAGACGGTGACCTGCCAGTGCTCCCCGAAGTTCCCGTCGCTCTCCTTCAGGCGCCAGCCGATCCAGGTCACCGACCAGGGTTTGCGCGTCACCGGCGAATCCGGGGGCCAGGTGCCCGGTTCGCCCGGCTGGGGCCGGGCAGACCGCCGTGGCGCTTCGAGCGGGACAGACGCGCCGGTGCGCCCGCGTGGAGAAGCAGTCCCCCCTGATCTCCACACGTGCGAGCGGCCCGGCCCCCGGATACCCCTCCGTCACCGCTGGCGGTGACGGCCGTGAGCGGGTGAGCGACCGCGGCATGGGCCGTGCCGAGGTGCTCCGTCCCGCTCATGGCCCGATGGTTCCGTGGCCGTGCGCCCGGTCGCGACGAACAAGCAGTGGAACGCGGTGTCCACCACCCGGTTGATGCGGCGCTTATGGCTTTTCGCCCGCGACGGCTCGTACCCGTCGCAGCGATTGCGCCCAAGTCGCTGTGGCCGGGCACACCATGTGCAGCAGCGAGTGCATGTCGCGTTCGTCCGCACCGAGATTCCGAGTGTGGATCGGTTCTAGGTGCGCGATGCGGTTGCGGGCCTGATACAGCCTTCGCAAAGGCTTCTGCACCCGTTCTCGATGATCTTCTGCGCCTGGGAAGCCGAAGCGGATCGAGGGAGTCCAGAGAGTGTGCCACTGCTGTGCTCTTCCTTTGCCTTCGCCCGGTCGCTTCTGGAGCGTTCTCCCAGCAAGTTCCGAGGATCGTCCAGCCAAGTACCTGGTAGACGCTGGCTTGCGTGCCATCCGGTCAGCCGATCGGTAATGACCTTGCGGACCACAAT
The DNA here is from genome assembly GCF_024213555.1 of Allokutzneria sp. A3M-2-11 16. Taxonomy (GTDB): domain Bacteria; phylum Actinomycetota; class Actinomycetes; order Mycobacteriales; family Pseudonocardiaceae; genus Allokutzneria. Next base: position 2,590,575 of record NZ_JANAVO010000001.1, read on the forward strand.
CTCAACGATGGCCAGCGCTTCGTGCAGAGCGCCGGAGAGCTTGATGTTCCATTCGTACGGGGCAAGCCTGTCGGAGGACAGCCGTTGTTCACGTAAAGTTGCTCATGAAGACCTGGATCGGCCTCTGTGCTTCGGCGCATGTCCCCATGGTTGTGGCTCTACCGAAGCCCGGCTCCCTTGGAGCCGGGCTTCGGCCATTCAGGGATCAGACCGGGGTGATGCCCGCCCAGCCCTCGATGGTCTCGGGGGAGCGCGGGGCGGGGCCGATGTATTCCGCGGACGGCCGGACCAGCCTGCCCGTGCGCTTCTGCTCCAGGATGTGCGCGCACCAGCCCGCGGTCCTGGCGCAGGTGAACATCGCGTGCATCATGTGCGGCGGCACCTCGGCGAAGTCCAGCACGACCGCGGCCCAGAACTCCACGTTGGTCTCGATCGCCCGGTCCGGCCTGCGCTCGCGCAGCTCGGCCAGCGCGGCCCGCTCCAGCGCCGCGGCGGCCTCGAAGCGCTCGGCGCCCAGTTCCTGGCAGGTGCGGCGGAGCACCCGGGCCCGGGGGTCCTCGGCGCGGTAGACGCGGTGGCCGAAGCCCATCAGCCGTTCCTTGCGGTCGAGGATGTCGGCGACCACGCGGCGCGCGTCGCCGGTCCGCTCGACCGCCTCGATCATCGGCAGCACCCTGGCGGGCGCGCCGCCGTGCAGCGGGCCGGACATCGCGCCGATCGCGCCGGACATCGCCGCGGCCACGTCCGCCCCGGTCGAGGCGATCACCCTGGCGGTGAACGTGGAGGCGTTGAGCCCGTGCTCGGCCGCGGAGACCCAGTAGGTGTCGATCGCCTTCACGTGCGCGGGATCGGGCTCGCCGCGCCAGCGGGTCATGAACCGCTCGGTGATCGTGCGGCACTCGTCGATCCGGTCCTGCGGGACGGCGGGGACGCCGATGCCGCGGGCCGACTGGGCCACGTAGGACAGCGCCATCACCGAGGCGCGGGCCAGCTCCTCGCGCGCGGTCTCCTCGGTGATGTCCAGCAGCGGGCGGTAGCCCCAGATCGGCGCGACCATCGCCAGCGCGGCCTGCACGTCGACCCGGACGTCACCGGTGTGCACCGGGATCGGGAACGGCTCCGCAGGCGGGAGTCCCGCGCCGAAGCGCCCGTCAACGAGCAGCGCCCACACGTCGCCGAAGGTGACCCGGCCGGCCAGCTCCTCGATGTCCACGCCCCGGTAACGCAGCGCGCCGCCGTCGCGGTCCGGCTCCGCGATCTCGGTCCGGAAGGCGACAACACCTTCGAGGCCGGGCCGGAACCCATTGTCGTGGCTCGCATCCTGCACCGCGTTGTGCATCCGATCGCCTCCTCGGCCGCCGTGGGTCGGCAAGCCTCATTAGTGGCCACCCGGACCGATTTACAAGGCGGCCTTCTATCTGTTTCGGTGCAGTAACCCTCCTCCCCGACACTCGGTGGCAGCAATCACCTCCTGCGGTGGCATGCATCACCGGCCAGGCGGTTTCGAAAAGCGTGCCGAGGCCGTACGGTCCGCTCTCACGGGTTGTGTCGGTCGGCCAGCATTTCCGGGGAGGAACGTCATGCCGGACGCGGACGTGAACATCGCACTGCCAGCCATGAGGGTGTCCTACGAAGCGGGCGTGCTTGACGAGTCCTCGCTGGCCGAGACGTGGCACGAACAGCTGAAACTCTGGCTGGACGAGGCGATCGAGTTCAAGATCCCCGAGCCGAACGCGATGGTCCTGGCGACCGCCGACCGCGAGGGCCGCCCTTCATCACGCACCGTGCTGCTCAAGGGACTCGATGACCGGGGAGTGGTGTTCTTCACCAACTACACCTCGAACAAGAGTCACGATCTGTTGGCGACCCGCTATGCCTCCGCCACTTTCCCGTGGTTCTCGATGCAGCGCCAGGTGAGCATCCGCGGCGGTGTGGAAAAGGTGAACGCGGCGGAGACCGCGGAGTACTGGAACAGCCGCCCGCGCGGTTCCCAGCTCGGCGCGTGGGCCTCCCCGCAGTCGCGCGTGATCACCGGCAGGAACACGCTGAACTCCGCGCTGAACTCGGTGCGCAGGCGTTTCGCCGACGCCGAGCGGATTCCGGTACCCCCGCACTGGGGCGGCTGGCGGATCCGGCCGGAACTCGTGGAGTTCTGGCAGGGCCGCGAGGACCGCATGCACGACCGGCTGCGCTTCAGGGACAACCGCGACGGCTGGAAGGTCGAGCGGCTCGCCCCCTGAGCCTCGGCACACCGCCGTTCTTCCGCTCCCTGGAAGGACGGCGGCGTCGTGCCACGTGACCCGGAATACGCTTTCTCGCCGTTCGGTCCTTACCTAGGCTAAGCAGGTGGACGATGCGGCGGGTACCCGGAGCCAGGACCCCGAGACGGTAGATCCGCCTGCGCGCAAGGGGTGGCTGCGCCGCATCGTGATCGACACCGAGCCGCTGCGCGTCGCCGACTTCCGGCGGCTGTGGCTCTCCGGCATCGTCACCGCCGTCGGCAGCCAGCTGGCCACGGTCGCGGTCCCCAAGCAGCTGTTCGACCTCACCGGCTCCTCGGCGTGGGTCGGTCTCGCCGGGGCGTTCGCCGTCGTCCCCCTCGTCGTCTTCGGTCTCTGGGGCGGAGCGATCGCCGACGCGGTCGACCGCCGCAAGCTGCTGCTGGTGACAAACGTTGGCGTCGCGCTGACCTCGGTGCTGCTCTGGGCGCAGGCCGCCAGCGGGATGAACTCGCCGTGGGCGGTGCTGGTGCTGCTCGGCGTGCAGCAGGCGTTCTTCGCGGTGAACATGCCGACCCGCAGCGCGGTGCTCGCCCGGCTGATCCCGCTGCGCATGATGCCCTCGGCGCAAGCGCTGAGCTCGACCACGTTCTCCGTCTCGGCCGTCTTCGGGCCGCTGCTGGCAGGCGCGCTGCTGCCGCTGCTGGGTGTCTCCACGCTGTACCTGATCGACGCCGTCGCGCTGACCGCCACGCTCTGGGCGGTCTTCCGGCTGCCGCCGATGCCGCCGCTCGGCGACGACGCGCCGTCGCGCCGGGCCGGGCTGCGCGAGGTCGTCGACGGCTTCCGTTACGTGGCGACCCGCAGCATCCTGCTGGCCTCGTTCCTGCTCGACATCATCGCGATGGTGGCCGGGATGCCCCGCGCCCTGTTCCCGGAGATGGCCGAGCGCACCTTCGGCGACCCGGCGGGCGGAGGTCCCGCGCTCGGCCTGCTCTACGCGGCCATTCCGCTGGGCGCGGCGGTCTGCGGCCTGTTCTCCGGCTGGTTCATGCGGGTTCAGCGGCACGGCGTCGCCATCGCGGTGTCCGTTGTCGCGTGGGGAATCGCGATGATCGGCTTCGGGCTCTCCGGCTCGGTGTGGTGGGCGGTGGCCTTCCTGGCCTTCGGCGGCGCGGCGGACATGGTGTCCATGGCCTTCCGCGGCGCGATGCTCCAAGCCGCGGTGACCGACGAGATGCGCGGACGGATGCAGGGCATGTTCACCGTCGTGGTGGTGGGCGGCCCGCGCGTCGCGGACATGCTGCACGGAGCGGTGGGCGCTTCGGTCGGTGCGGGCGTCGCGGCCGCGGGAGGTGGCGCGCTCGTGGTGGTGCTGACCGTCGTCGCGGTCCTGTTCCTCCCGGCGTTCTGGCGCTACATCGCGCCTAAGGACGGAGAGCCAGCCCAGCGCTGAGCGTGGCGGCCAGCTCCGCCGCCAGGGTGCCGTCCGGGTCCAGATCCGGGTCGAACACGGTGACCTCGACACCCAGGCAGTTCGGGGCTTTGACAAGGCCCGACAACAGTTCCGCGAGTTCGGAGTGCTCCAGGCCGCCCGGGTCCGGGCTGTCAACGGCGGGCATCACCGCGGCGTCCAGGATGTCGACGTCGAGGTGCACCCAGAAGCCGTCCAGCCGGTCGAGCCGTTCACGCGCCCACTCCGCGCTCCGCGCCGCGCCCGCCGACCGGATCTCCGAGGCCGTGCGGACCAGGATGTCGGTGCTCGCCAGCTCCTCCAGGTCCTCGTCGTTGTCGCGGATTCCCATCAGCACCACGGAGTCGTCGGCGAAGAGCGCGCCCGCTCCGTCCACATTGGACAAATCGGCCTGTCCGCGTCCGGTCGCGAGCGCGAGCGCTTCGCCCGCGGCAGCGCCCACGTGCTCGGAGTTGCCGGGATGGCGGAAGTCGGAGTGCCCGTCCAGGTAGACCAGGCCCGCGCCGCGCACGTGACGGCGCGCGGCGGCTCCGGTGCCGAGCAGGATGCCGCAGTCGCCACCGAGGACCACCGGAAAGCGGCCTGAGTCGAGCAGTTCGCCGACCCGTGCGGCCAGCCGGTCGGCGTAGGCGGCGATCTGCGCCGCGTGGAAGACCCCGTCGCCCGGCTGCCAGTCCGCTCGGTCGTACCGCGGCGCGACCAGGTGCCCCGCGTCCTCCGCGTCGAGGCGGTCCAGCAGCCCGGCCTCGCGCAGGGCTCCGGGCGCCTTGGCGGTGCCGGGCACGGTTCCCGGTTTCGGCGGGCGGAGGCCGAGGTTCGACGGGGCGTCCAGCACGGCGACGGTCCTCATGCGAACCACCGTAGCAACTACGGCGGTTACTGGCGAAGCATATCGACAAGCGATACCATCGTTTTTCGATATGGTCAGGGAGGAACGCATGAGTGACCGCAAGAACCCGCTGAAGAACCCGGCGGAGCCAGCGACGTCGATCATCCAGCTGCTGCTGGTGTTCTGGGGCATCGGTGGCGTCGTGGGTGTCATCCTCGTCCTGACCGGCTCCGGCTCGTTCCTCTTCTTCGGAGCGGACCACCTCTGTGTCGAGACCGGCGGCGTTACCAGTGTGGACGTGCCGGTGACGGGTCTGCGGCCGGAGGCGAGCGCGGTCAGCAACGAGATCCGATTCTGCGTCAGCCCCGGCACGGGCGAGCAACACTTCTTGTGGGGACTCGCGAACGTGCCCAGCCTGCTCATGCAGCTCGTCGTGCTGTTGCTCGGCCTGCGCGTGGTGAACGCCATCCGGGACGGCGGCCTGCACACCTCGTTGACGGTGCGGCGGCTGCGGGTGCTCGGCTGGCTGCTGCTGGCCGGGTGCGTGGTGGTGAGCCTGGCCGAGGCCTTTGCCCGCAGCGGTTTCCTGGCGACCCTGTTCCCCTCCGGCTCGCCCTGGTTCGAGCAGTGGCACTTCCCGCTGTGGGCCGTCGTTCTCGGTTGTGTGCTGCTGTCGCTGGCGAGGATCATCCGCATCGGCAGCGAACTGGAGAAGGACCTCGAAGGGACGGTGTAGGTGTTGTCGGACTCCGAGGCACACGGCGTCCGGGTGCATCTGGACCGGTTGCTCGCCGAGCGCGGGATGACGCTGACCGAACTGGCCGAACGGGTCGGGGTGACCGTGGTGAACCTGTCCGTGCTGAAGAACGGCCGGGCGCGGGCGATCCGGTTCAGCACGCTCACCCGGCTGTGCGAGGTTCTGGACTGCCAGCCGGGCGACCTGCTCAGCCACGACGGCGGAGATGAAAGTCTGTCGGGAAATAACCTTTTGAATTAGCTCGAAGAACATATGGCGTGGGCGGCTTCGTGAACGCATGGTGACCAGGCACACTCTCTGGTCATGTCCGAGACGACGTCGCCCAGCACGGCTGCTGCCGCCGCAGACGGCCAACCGGAGCTGAAGCGGGCCATCGGCCCGAAACTGCTGTTGTTCTTCGTGATCGGTGACATCCTTGGCACCGGTGTGTACGCGCTGATGGGCGATGTCGCAGGCCAGGTGGGTGGGGCGCTCTGGGTGCCGTTCCTGATCGCCTTCGTCGTCGCTTTCCTCACCGCGTTCAGCTACCTCGAACTGGTCGGGAAGTATCCGAAGGCGGCGGGCGCCGCGCTCTACACCAACCGCGCCTTCCGCAAACCGTTCTTCACCTTCATGATCGCCTTCGCGGTGATGTGCTCCGGGATCACCTCGGCCTCCTCGGCGGCCGTGGCCTTCGGCGGCACCTACCTCAAGGAGTTCGTGCAGACACCCGCCCCGTGGGTGGCGATCGGCTTCATCGCGCTGCTGGCGTTCATCAACTTCCGCGGTGTCGGGGAGTCGGTGAAGGCCAACGTGGTGCTCACCATCATCGAGCTCTCCGGCCTGGTGATCATCGTCGGCATCGGCATCATGGCCGTCGCCAACGGCCAGGGCGACCCCGGGCGGCTGGTGGAGTTCAACACCGCCAACCAGAGCACGATGATCGCGATCACCTCGGCCACCTCGCTGGCCTTCTTCGCCATGGTCGGGTTCGAGGACTCGGTGAACATGGCCGAGGAGTGCCAGGACCCGGTCAAGATCTTCCCGCGGTCGATGCTGCTCGGCATGGCCATCGCGGGCTCGATCTACGTGATGGTGGCCGTCACCTCCTCGCTGCTGGTCCCGGCCGCCGGGCTGAAGGCGGCGGGCAGCGGCGCGCTGCTGGAGGTCGTCAAGGTCGGGGCGCCCGGCTTCCCGCTGGCGCTGTTCTCCTTCATCGGCCTGTTCGCGGTCGCCAACTCGGCGCTGATCAACATGCTGATGGCCAGCCGCCTCGTCTACGGCATGGCCAACGAGAAGATCATCCCGATGCCGTTCGCGCGGGTGCACCAGACGCGGCGCACCCCGTGGATCGCCATCGGCTTCACCAGCATCATCGCGGTGTTCCTGGTCGCCTTCGTCCCGCTCAAGGACCTCGGCGGCACCACCGCGCTGCTGCTGCTGATCGTCTTCACCGTGGTGAACATCGCCTGCCTGGTGCTGCGCAAGGAGAAGGCCGCGCACAAGCACTTCAGGGCGCCGACGATCGTGCCCGTCATCGGCGCGGTCACCTGCGCCTACCTGGCGCTGCCGTTCACCGGCCGGGCGCCGCAGCAGTACGCCCTCGCGGGCATCCTGCTCGGCATCGGCCTGCTGCTGTGGCTGGTCAACTGGTTCTTCTTCCGCCGCAAGCAGCACCTGAAGGCCGAGTTCGACGCTTCGGCACTGACCAAGTAAGCGAGCTGAATCGTTTGCGTAGGCTGCCCCCATGGGAGCGGGGCAGCCTACGGGCGAGCAGTTCGAGATCACCAACGGCGCCGCACGCGCCGTCCTCACCGAGGTCGGCGCGTGCCTTCGGGTTTTCGAAGTGGCCGGCGTCCCGTACGTGACCAGTTTCGCTGAGACCGAAGCACCGCCGCTCTCGGCGGGACTGGTGCTCGCGCCGTGGCCGAACCGGGTGCGCGACGGCCGGTGGAGCTTCTACGGCGAGCCGCAGCAGCTGGAACTGAGCGAGCCCGCGCGCAACGTCGCCATCCACGGGCTGACCAGGACGATTCCCTGGCAGGTGGTGGAGCGCTCCACCGAGGCGATCACCCTGGAAGTTCTCATCGACGGGCACCCCGGCTGGCCGGTGCCGATGCGTACCACCGTGCGCTACGCCCTGGACGCCGAGGGCGGCTTGACCGTCACGCACACCATGCTCAACGTCGGCGACCGGAAGACCCCGTTCGGCGTCGGCGTGCACCCCTATCCTCGCGCGGGCCACGCCGCCGCGTACGAGTGCACCCTCCGGCTCGCCGCGCGCACCAACCTGCCGGTCGACCCGGATCGGTTGCTGCCCAACGGTCCGGTGGCCCCGCTCGACGGCGGCGAGTTCGACTTCCGGGAGCCGCGCAAGCTCGACGGGATGGTGCTCGACCACACCTACGGCGGCTGCGTCCCCGATGCGGACGGGATCATCCGGCACCACCTCGTCGGCCCGGACACCGGCGTGGAGATCTGGGCGGAGCCGGACTTCGGCTGGGTCCAGGTGTTCTCCACGACGGGCTTCCCCGGCACGTCCTCGGCGATCGCGGTGGAGCCGATGACCTGTCCGACCGGTGCGCTCAACTCCGGCATCGACCTGCGCGAGCTGGAGCCGGGACAGGGCTGGTCCGGCAGCTGGGGACTGCGCCCGATGTCCTAGCCGGGCCAGCCCGATGTCGCGAACAGGTCAGATCGGGTTTCTCCGTTCGCTGGAAGCGGTTACCGTCCTGCCGTGGATGTCGCGATCACTGGTGGATATGTCGTGCCCGTCGCCGGGGAACCCATTGACGGCGCAACGGTGCTGGTCCAGAACGGGAAGATCACCGCGGTAGGCGCGGACGCCGACGTGGAGGTGCCCGACGGCGTCCCCGTCGTCGACGCCTCCGGCTCGTGGGTGCTGCCCGGCTTCGTCGAGGCGCACGCGCACATGGGCGTGCACGAGGAGGCCGAGGGCTGGGCCGGCCAGGACACGAACGAGATGACCGATCCGGTTGGCGCCAGGATGCGCGCGCTGGACGCGATCAACCCGGCCGACATGGGCTTCGCCGACGCGCTCTCCGGCGGCGTCACCACCGCGGTGGTCAAGCCGGGCTCCGGCAACCCGATCGGCGGCCAGACGGTGGCGCTGAAGTGCTGGGGCCGCACGGTCGACGAGATGCTGATGGCCGAGCCGGTCAGCGTGAAGAGCGCGCTCGGCGAGAACCCGAAGCGGGTCTACGGCGACAAGAAGACGCTGCCGTCGACCCGGCAGGGCGTCGCCGCGGTGATCAGGGACGCGCTGACCAAGGCCCAGGACTACCGGGCGCGCAAGGCGCACGCGGCCGAGGAGAACAAGCCCTTCGAGCGGGACACCACGATGGAGGTGCTGGTCCGGGTGCTCGACGGCGAGCTGCCGTGGTGCCAGCACACCCACCGGCTCGACGACATCGCCACCGCGCTGCGGCTGGCCGACGAGTTCGGCTACCGGCTGGTGATCAACCACGGCACCGAGGGGCACCTGATCGCCGACGTGCTGGCGGAGCGGGACATCCCGGTGATCATCGGTCCGCTGCTGACCGCGCGGTCGAAGGTGGAGCTGCGCAACCGCTCGCTGCGCAACCCCGGCCTGCTGGCCAAGGCGGGCGTGCGGATCGCGATCACCACCGATCACCCGGTCGTGCCGATCCACTTCCTGGTCCACCAGGCCACCCTGTCGGTGAAGGAGGGCCTGGACCCGGACGTGGCGCTGCGCTCCATCACCACCAACCCGGCGGAGTTCATGGGGCTGGACGACCGCGTCGGCTCGCTCACGCCGGGCCTGGACGGCGACGTGGTGATCTGGTCCGGCGACCCGCTGGACGTGATGAGCCGCGCGCTCCAGGTCTTCATCCAGGGCCGCGAGGTCTACCACTACGACGCCGACCTCGGCGAGGGCGTCGTCACCGATCCGTTCCGCGGGAGCGCCCCGTGATCGTGGTCGGCGGCGAGGCCCTCGTCGACCTCGTGCCCTCGCCCTCCGGTGAGTCCGCTGTGGAGGGTCTGCCCGCGCTGCTGCCGCGGCTGGGCGGCGGCCCGTACAACGTGGCGGTCGCGCTCGGCCGCCTCGGCAGCCGGGTGTCGTTCCTGTCCAGGGTGTCCACGGATTTCTTCGGCGACGCGCTGGTCGGGCGGCTCGAACAGTCCACTGTGGACACCGGGCTGCTGCAACGCGGGGCCGAGCCGACCACGCTCGCCGTCGTCGGGCTGGCCGAGGACGGTTCCGCGCGCTACTCCTTCCACGTCGAGGGCACCGCGGACCGACTCGTCGCCGATCCCGGCCCGCTGCCGGAGGAGGTGCGGGCGGTTTCCTTCGGCACGCTCGGCATGGTGCTGGAGCCCGGCGCATCCGCCTACGAGGCGGTGCTGCGGCGGGAGTCCGGGCGCGGGCGGTTCACCGTGCTCGACCCGAACATCCGCGCCGCGTTGATCACCGATCCGGCCGGCTACCGGGAGCGCTTCCTGGGCTGGCTGCCGCACGTCGGGCTGCTCAAGCTCTCCGTGGAGGACGCCGCGTGGCTGGCCGACGCGGAGGACCCGTGGCCCGCGTTGCGGGAGTGGGCCGGAAAGGGGCCCGCGGGCGTCGTGGTCACGCTCGGCGGGGACGGACTGGCGATCCTCACGTCGGGCGGTGGTCTGGTCCGGGTGCCCGGCCAGCGGGTCGAGGTGGTGGACACCATCGGCGCCGGGGACACCGTGCACGCGGCGATCCTGCACTGGCTGGACACCGCGGGCGCGCTTTCCGCGGAATCGGCGCGGGAATTGCCGGACGAATCGTGGCGGGAAGCACTGGAATTCGCCGCGCGGGCGGCCGCGATCACCTGTTCCAGGGCCGGTGCGGAACCCCCCTGGGCGGACGAGCTGAAATAACGAATGAACGTATTGCGGAGCCGGGAACGTCACGCGGAGTTCCCGGCTCCGCCACGTTCAGCGACCATCCGGGTGCGCGCCGCGAGTGCGACGCTTGCCGCCTGGGCGGGATGGTCGCCCGGATGGCGCAATCGTCACGACACCGTTGTCACTCCGGCCCGTCCGGGCGCTCGTCGGGCATTGGTCCAGCGCGTCCGCGCTCGTCACGGGGCCCTGACCGGTACAGATACCGTCCAGTAACCGTAAAGTGCGTGGTCTGAGCCACCAAATGCGGCGAACCGGACCGTACGCGCGTTATGTGATACCTGTCCCAACTGCCCCGAGCGGGTAAGTCGAAGGCTGCCAAGAGGGCGGATCGCCTACTAGCTTGGAGTCTCCAGGACCCCAACGAGGCGGTGCTGCGGACGGACATCCCGACCGTTTTCCACCCGTCCTCGTCCAAGCGTGAGAGGGACTCGCATGCCCGACGCGACGACCGCGCCTGACCAGGCGGCCGAATCGGCCGAAGCCACCACCGTCGCACTGCGCCACCCGGGCGGCGAGCACGAGATGGGCCTGGTGACAGCCAGCGAGGGCGCGCCAGGAATCGATCTCGGCAAACTGCTCGCGAAAACCGGTCTGGTCACGCTGGACACCGGTTTCGTCAACACCGCGTCCTGTTCCTCGGAGATCACCTACATCGACGGTGACGCCGGAATCCTGCGCTACCGCGGCTATCCGATCGAGCAGCTCGCGGAGAAGTCGACCTTCGTCGAGGTGAGCTACCTGCTCATCCACGGCGAGCTGCCGAACAAGGCCCAGCTCGACGACTTCACCACCAAGATCAGCAGGCACACCCTGCTGCACGAGGACCTGAAGCGCTTCTTCGACGGCTTCCCGCGCGACGCGCACCCGATGCCGGTGCTGTCCTCCGCGGTCTCCGCGCTGTCCACCTTCTACCAGGACAGCCTGAACCCGTTCGACGACCAGCAGGTCGAGATGTCGACCATCCGCCTGCTCGCGAAGCTGCCCACGATCGCCGCCTACGCGTACAAGAAGTCGGCGGGCCAGCCGTTCCTCTACCCGGACAACTCGCTCGGCCTGGTGGAGAACTTCCTCCGGATGACCTTCGGTTTCCCGGCCGAGCCCTACGACGTCGACCCGACGCTGACCAAGGCGCTCGACCTGCTGTTCATCCTGCACGCCGACCACGAGCAGAACTGCTCCACCTCGACCGTGCGCATGGTCGGCTCCTCGGAGGCCAACCTCTTCGCCAGCATCTCCGCGGGCATCAACGCGCTGTTCGGCCCGCTGCACGGCGGCGCCAACCAGGCCGTGCTGGAGATGCTGGAGAGCATCAGGGCCGACGGCGGCGACGTCGACAAGTTCGTGGAGCGGGTGAAGAACAAGGAGGCGGGCGTCCGCCTCATGGGCTTCGGCCACCGCGTCTACAAGAACTACGACCCGCGCGCGGCGATCATCAAGAAGACCGCGGACGAGGTGCTCAAGAAGCTCGGCGGTGACGACCAGCTCCTGGAGATCGCCAAGAAGCTCGAAGAGCGCGCGCTCGCCGACGACTACTTCATCTCCCGCAAGCTCTACCCCAACGTGGACTTCTACACCGGCCTGATCTACCGCGCGATGGGCTTCCCGACGCGGATGTTCACCGTGCTGTTCGCGCTGGGCCGCCTGCCCGGCTGGATCGCGCACTGGCGCGAGATGATGAAGGACCCGGCCACCAAGATCGGCCGCCCGCGCCAGATCTACGTCGGCCCCACCGAGCGCGACTTCGTCGACCTCGCCGACCGCTGACCCTTCCCCACCCCCGCACTCCGCACTCCCCGAAACCCCGGCCCCGCACTCTCCACGCGGGCCGGGGTTTCCCCGTTTCGTACTCTTGTCGGGATTTGGGAGCGCTCTTTTTCCCGTTATGAGTACGAAACGGGAGATCTCTAGCTACATCGGCCGAGGTGGGGTGGGCGATGTGCGAGCTGAGCGCATGGGTGGAGTGTAGCTGGGTACGGTTCTGTGGTGAGTGCGTCGATCTTGTGGTTCCGGCGGGACCTGCGGCTCGGAGATCATCCCGCGTTGGCGGAGGCGGGGCGTGGCGCCGGGCGGGTGTTGGCGCTCTACGTGTTGGACCCGCGGCTGTTGGGGGCCTCGGGAGCGCCGCGGCGGACCTTCCTCTACCGGTGCCTGCGTGAGCTGGACGAGCGGTTGGGCGGGCGGCTGCACGTGGTGCACGGTGACCCCACGGACGTGCTGCCCCGCGTGGTGCGGGAGTTCGAGGCGACGAGCGTGCACGTCTCCGCGGACGCCGGACCGTACGGGCGGGAGCGGGATGCCTTGGTGGAGAAGGCGATCGACGCGGAGTTCGTGCGCACGGGGTCGCCGTACGCGATCACTCCGGGGCGCGTGGTGAAGGGCGACGGCACTCCGTTCAAGGTGTTCACGCCGTTCTACCGAGCCTGGAAGGAGCACGGGTGGCGCGGCCCCGCGAAGATGTCCACTGTGGACTGGGTCGATCCGTCCACAAAGGACTGTATTCCGGAGGACGAGGACCTCGGCGGGATGACGTTGCCCGCGGCCGGTGAAGCCGAAGCGCGCCGGGCTTGGCGGAAGTTCCGGGAGGTGCGGGAGGACTACGCCGAGCACCGCGATCGCCCGGATCTCCCTGGTACGAGCCGGATGTCTCCGTATCTGCGCTGGGGTTGCGTGCACCCGCGCACATTGCTCGCCGACCTCGGCGAGGAGGATGAGGCGTATCGGCGCGAGCTGGCGTTCCGGGACTTCTACGCCGATGTTCTTTGGCACCGCCCGGAAACCGCGCGGGAGAACTACGACCGCAAGTTCGACGCGATGCCCTACGACACCGGGGACGAGCTCTTCGAGGCTTGGTGTGCCGGGAAGACCGGATTTCCCATTGTGGACGCGGGAATGCGGCAGTTGCTCGCCGAGGGGTGGATGCACAACCGCGTGCGCATGATCGTCGCGAGTTTCCTGGCGAAGGACCTGCACCTGTGGTGGCGGCGCGGGGCGGCGCACTTCATGCGGCACCTGGTGGACGGCGATCTCGCGTCCAACCAGCACGGGTGGCAGTGGGCCGCGGGCACCGGCACGGACGCGTCGCCGTACTTCCGCGTGTTCAACCCGATCACGCAGGGGGAGAAGTTCGACCCCAACGGCGACTACGTCCGCAAGTACGTGCCGGAGCTGCGCGGGGTGCCCGGGAAGCACGTGCACCAGCCGTGGAGACTCGACGGCGGTGTGCCCCCGGGCTACCCGCCCCCGATCGTGGACCACGCCGAGGAGCGCCTCGAAGCGTTGCGGCGCTACGACATCGTCAAAGCAACCTGATCATCCGCCCAGCGGTTGGTGCGTCTTCAAGTCCACCCAACCCAGCCCCGCGCCATCGCAAACCGCCCCCAACCCTCGGACTCGGCCGGGGTTGGGGGCGGTTTGCGGTTGCTGGGGCGGGGGTCCGTGGTACTTGAAGACGCACCAACCGGGCTGGGTCAGGAGGCGCGGAGGGCGTCGCGGAGCTTGACGCGGCTGCCGGTGCGGAGCACGGCGTTGCCGAACACGCGCCCCGCCAGCCAGATCAGCCCGACCAGGGCGGCCGCGGCGAGAACGGCCGAGACGATCACCTGCCACGCCGGGGCGACGCCGAGCGCGGCGCGGGCGGGCATCACGATCGGCGAGAACGGCGGGATGAACGACAGCACCTCCAGCAGCTTGCTCTCCGGATCGCGCGGGATCGTGATGAACGTCAGCACGAACGGGATGATCGCGGAGAACATCAGCGGCTGGACAACGGAGTTGATGTCCTCCTGGCGCGACACCAGGGAACCCGCCATCGCGAACATCACCGCGTAGAGGAAGAAGCCGAGGAAGTACCAGACCACCGCGGACAGCACGGTCACCAGCACCGCGCCCTGCGGCAGCGTGAGCACCCCGAGCTGGATCGCCGCGGTGAGCCCGACCCCGGCCACGATGCCCATCTGCAGCAGGCCGACCAGCCCGATGCCGAGCACCTTGCCCGCGAGCAGCTGCCACGGCCGCACCGAGGACAGCAGCAGCTCGATGACGCGGCTGGACTTCTCCTCGACCACGCCCTGCGCGACCGCCATACCGAACATCAGCAGCGAGCCGTAGAGCAGGAAGGTCACGCCCATCGCCACGCCGAGCCGTTCCCCGCGCTCGGGGTCGTCGGGCTCGATGGTGCGCACCTCGAACTTCGCGCCCGCCACGGTGGTCCGCACCGCGTGCGGGTCCAGCCCGGCCTCGGCCAGCTCGGCGTCCAGCGCCTGCTGCCGCACCAGTCCGTCCAGCGCCGCGCGGACCTGGTTGCCGAGGTCCTTCTTCACCAGCACCTGGAGCTTGTCGGTGGCGCCGCTGACCAGGACGTCGAGCTCGCCCTCGGTGACCTGGCGCTCGCCGGTGGCGACGTCGGGCACGGTGGTGGTCGTGACGTCCTCGCCGAGCGCTTTCGCCGACGCCTTCAGCGGTTCGGCGAGCACGCTGGCCTGGCCGGTCATTCCGACCGTGGTCTGCGACATGCTCTTGCCGACGAAGAACATCACGCCGATGTAGGCGGCGATCACCACGATGATCGCGGCCGTGCCGATCACGAACGCCTTGGACCGCACGCGGGTGTTCAGCTCTCGCTTGGCCACCAGCCAAACGCCGCGGGACACGGAAACGGAGGTCTTGCTCATGCCGCGCGCTCCTCGGTGACCACGTTGCGGAACAGTTCGGTGAGGGTGGGCCGGAGCCGGGTGAACTCGTGCACCGGGCCGGTGTCCAGCGCGGCGCGGAGGAGCACCTGGTCGTCGGCGCCGTCGGCCAGCTCCACGACGGTGCGGCCGTCCACGTGGCTGAGCATCGTCACCCCGGGCAACTGGTCCGCCCAGCCGTAGGTGGCCAGCGGCGCGTGGACCTCGATCCGGTTGGCGCCGCTGGCGCGCAGCTCCTCGACCGTGCCATTGGCGACCATCTGTCCACTTCGGACAATTCCGACCCGGTCGCACAACCGCTCCACCAGGTCCAGCTGGTGGCTGGAGAACACCACGGGAACGCCCGAATCGCACTTGTCCCGCAGCACCTGGCTCATCACGTCCACCGCGACCGGGTCGAGGCCGGAGAAGGGCTCGTCCAGCACCAGCACCTCGGGGTCGTGCGCCAGCGCCGCGGCCAGCTGCACCCGCTGCTGGTTGCCGAGGGAGAGCTTCTGCACCTCCTCGTTGCGCCGCGCGGTCAGGCCGAGCCGTTCGGTCCACTCGTCGGCCGCCCTGCGAGCCGCCGCGGTGGTCATCCCGTGCAGCTCGGAGAGGTAGACCAGCTGTTCGGTGACCTTCATCTTCGGGTAGAGCCCGCGCTCCTCCGGCATGTAGCCGATGTGCCGCCGGGTCTCGAAGGTGATCGGCTCGCCGTTCCAGCGGATCTCGCCGGAGTCGGCCGAGAGCACGCCTAGCGCGATCCGCATCGTGGTGGTCTTGCCCGCGCCGTTGCTGCCGACGAAGCCGAACATCTCGCCTGCTCGCACGGAGAAGCTCATGTCCTGCAACGCCACGACGGAGCCGTAGCTCTTGGAGACCCGATCGATCTCCAGCACCGCGTCGGACACGGTGTTCTCCCTCCGGTGGGCGGTGGTCGGTAGTGCGAAGTCTGTCAACTCATCGACCAGGAGCACAAAAGAACACGGTCGAGTTCACAGATAACCGGTGGCCGTCGCCGTCGCACCGGCTTACCTTCACCGCATGGACCCGCTCAGCCAGGACGACATCCGGTCGTCGTTCGTGAACTGCTCCAAGGGCGAGGCCAAGGGCGTGACGCTGCCTGCCAGGGTCGAGACGATCCAGTGGGCGGACCTGGACTTCCTCGGCTGGCGCGACCCCAAGGCCCCCGGCAGGGCCTATCTCGTGCTCTGGCACGACGGTACGCCGGTCGGCCTGTCGCTGCGCGCGACCACGCCGCCCAAGGGCAGGCTGCGCTCGTCCATGTGCGGTTTCTGCATGACCGTGCACGGTGCGGCGGACATCGCGATGTTCTCCGCTCGCCGTGCGGGTGCCGCGGGCAAGGCGGGCAACACGCTCGGCACGTACCTGTGCGGTGACCTCGCGTGCTGCCTCTACGTGCGGCGCAAGCTCCGGTCGGAGGTGCCGCAGCCGAACGAGACGCTGACCGTCGAGGACCGGATCAGCCGCCTTGAGTCCAATGTGCGCCGTTTCGTCGCGGACGTGCTCGCCACGGTCTAGGTGCGGGCGAGGTGACGAATGTCCTCGGCGATGCCGGGAAGCGGGTCCGTGTGCTCGATGTCGGTGAACCAGTTCCACAGTTCGAGCGCGTGGAAGAGCGCGTAGGTCGCGAGGCGGTCCTGCCAGTCCTCCGGCAGCGGGCCGTAGCCTTCGAGTAGCCAGCCCAGTGTGGTGTCCCTGTTCTCCCCCGCGTAGTAGTGCGCCTTGGCCAGGTCGAGCAGCGGATCGGCGGAGATCACGTTCTCCACGTCGATGAGCCCTGTGACGCGCCAGCCGTCGATTCCTTTGCTCACCAACACATTGCCGTCGTGCAGGTCGTTGTGGCAGAGCACCGGGGCCTGGCAGCGGCCGAACCTTTCGGCGTGCTCGGCGACGTGCGCCCGGACCGCGTCGTGCGTCGCGGGGTCTCCGCCGAAGTCGAGGAACTCTTCGAGCTTGTCGGTGAACCGGCTGAGCATGTACTCGGAGTTGGTGGCGTACGGCTCCGCGATGTGCGTGGTGAGGTAGCCGTAAGCGTCCGTCCTGATCTCGTGCATGGCGGCGGTCAGCTCGCCGATCTGCCGATATACCCGCCGCGCCTGCGCTTCGTCGAGCGAAGCGCTTACTGACGACAACGGCTCACCGGGGAGCAGCGTGAGCACAGTGATGCCGCGCTCAGTGTGCAGGACCGACGGAGCGGCGATCCCGTGTTCGGCGAGGAGCCGGAGGACGTGCACTTCCTTGTCCTGCCTCGGTTGCAACCCCTCGGCATAGACCTTGGCGATCACCGAGTCCGCGGGTTCGGCGCAGCGCACCTCGTAGACCTTGTGCAACTGACCACCCGAACGCGGGAGGACTTCGGTGACCGTCGCCGCCGGTCGCGCGCGTCGCATGATCGCCTCGGCGATCGCCATGTCGAGCATCTTCCGCAGCGTAGGGATCGCGGTCACGTGTCGCGATCGAATTCCGCGGCACGGCGAGCGAGAAGCTCGGGGGCCAGGATGATCACGGCGCCCGTCTCGATGCGCAGAAGCCCTTCCGCGACAAGGGTTTGGAGCGCGGTTGACCGACACCCGAGTCGCGCCGACCGCCTCGGCCAGGCCCTGCTGCGCGCCGGGCAGGATGACCCTCGTGCCGTTGCGACCGGCCGCGCGCACCAACCAGGACGCGACGCGCGTGGTGGTATCGGCGAAGCTGGCGCGGACCAGATCGTCCTGTTGCTCCCGGAGTTCCCGGCGAGGTGGGCCAGGACGTGGCGGCGCGCGGCGGGGACGTCGTCGATGGCCGCGAACAGATCTCGCTCCCGTCTCCGCGACGATCAGATGGGTCGCCGGGCTGGCCTCGGACGACGATCACTTCATCGGCGTCGACGGTGCGCACGACGGAGCTGGCGGCGAGCCGTTCAAGCCGCTCCGGACCGTGGCCGGACGATTCCGGGGCTCTCCTGGTGTTCCGCGCCGACCGGGCCGGAGTGGACGCGATCATGGCCGACGATCCGTACTACACGACGCCCGGGGTGACGGTCGTGGCCCTGCGCCGTTGGCAGCCAATGATCGCTTAGACGCCCTCCAAAGCGCGCTGTACCAAGGATTCCACTCGTGCGGCCGCCTTTTCGCGGTCGGCGGGAACCAGGCCGATGCGCGTGCGCCGGTCCAGCACGTCGTCGGCGTTGAGCGCGCCTTCGTGCCGCACCGCCCACACCACCTCGGCCGCCGTGATGCCCGCGGCTACCTCCTCGGCGAGCTCGCCGTCGAACTCGCTGAGCGCGCTGATCCGTGGCGCCTCCGCGCCGTAGCGGGCGACGAGCGGAGCCGGAGCGTCCACAATGGACAGATAGCTCGGTGGGGCGGACCCGACGAGCGGAACGCGGTCGGTCCTCGACTCTCCGCAACGGAGATCTCGTTGCCGCACAATGGCATCGACGGCATCGGCGGCCATTCGCCGATAGGTGGTGAGCTTGCCGCCGACGACCGTGATCACGCCGTCGCGCGAACGCAGCACCGCGTGCTTGCGGGAAAGATCGGCGGTCTTGCCGTCCGCGGAGTCGATCAGCGGCCGCAGCCCGGCGTACGAGCCGATCACGTGTTTCCGACCGATTCGCCGCTCCAGTACCGAGGATGCGACGTCGAGCAGGAAGTCCACATCGGACTCCGGAACCTCCGGCACGTCGGGAACGGGCAGCTCGACCGGCTCGTCGGTGAGCCCGAGGTAGACCCGCCCACCGGCCTGCGGCAGCACCAGCACGTAACGGTTGCGCTCGCCGGGCACCGGAACCGTCAGCGCGGTCTGCGTGATGCCCAGGTCCGCACCGGAAAGCACGAGGTGCGAGCCCCGCGACGGCCGCAGCCGCACACCGTCGACGACCTGGCCCGCCCACACCCCGGCCGCGTTGATCACCGACTTGGCGCGGATGCCGAAGGAAGCCCCGGTCAGCTCGTCGCGGACCTCGGCACCATCGCCGCCGACCTTGAGCGCGCGGACGCGCGTCAGGATGCGCGCACCGAACCCGGCCGCCGTCCTGGCCAACGTGACGACCAGGCGCGCGTCGTCGATGAGCTGGCCGTCAAAGGACAACAACCCGCCGCGCAGTCCGGCCCGCCGCAGTCCGGGCGCGAGCGCGAGCGTTTCGGCGACCGGAACCCGACGCGGGCCGGGCAACACGGAGTTCGGCGTGCGAGCGGCTCTGCGGAGTGCGTCACCGGCGTGCAGACCGGCGAACAGCATCGCCTCGGAACTGCGAGAAATCCCGCCGCCCACACGGGTTTTCGCGTGCAGCGGGATGAGCTGGGGGAGTGCGCGGACGAGATGCGGGGCTGTGCGCGTCATCAGCAGTCCGCGCTCGACGGCGCTCTCGTGCGCCAGCGCCACATCCCCGCGTGCCAGATACCGCAGTCCGCCGTGCACGAGCTTGCTCGACCACCGCGATGTGCCGAACGCGAGGTCATGCGCCTCGACCAGAGCCACGGAGAGCCCGCGCGACGCGGCGTCCAACGCGGCACCGGCCCCGGTGACGCCGCCGCCGATGACGAGCACGTCGACGACCTCGCCGCCTGCCAGCGCTTCGAGCTCGGTGGCGCGGCGGCCCGCGTTGAGGGAGGTCGCCCGCAGTGAACCGGCGGGAAGCGGGGTCGCGGTCACGATGTCACCTCCGGTGTCAGTGCGGCGTCGAGCAGGTGCGCCAGTTCGGCGAACAGGGCGTGCTCGTCGATGTCCGAGGTCGCCGGGCGGAGCGAGAGCACCACGGTCTGCGCGGTCAGCAGCAGCACCCGCACCTGAGCGCTCGTCTCGCCGCGGCGGATCGAACCGTCGGCGTGCCCGGCGAGCACCTGGTCGTGGAGGAACTGCTCGGCGATGCGCTGCGTGCTGCCCAGCCGTTCGAACACGTACGGGATGAGCAGCTGCGGGTCGACTTCGAGCACGCTGCGCAGGAGCGGACTCGCGCTGAGCAGCCGCACCCCCTCCACCACGCACTCGACCAGCCGCCGCCGCGTGTGGCCGGAACCGTTGACGCCGTGGGCGACCTGGCCGAGGAGGGCGCCGAACTCCCTGGTCATGAGGGCCGCGAGCAGCGAGTTCACGTCGGGGAAGCGGCGGTAGAGCGTCATCCGGCTCACCCCCGCCCGCCGGGCCACCTCGCTCAGCGTCGTGCGCCGCACGCCCAGCGCCAGCACGCAGTCGCGCGCCGCGTCCAGCACGGTGTCGTCGTGCACCCGGTTCGCCGGGGGCCGCTGTTCCGCTGGCTGCTGTTCCGCTGGCCGCTGTTCCGCGGGGGTGTGACATTCGGCGGTCATGTGTCACACTCTAGCCGTGAACCAGCGCATCGACCACACCCTTCGCGGGAGCTGGACCTCGGCCCCCGCCGCCGAAGCGCACCTGCCGCCGCACGCGCTGCGCTGGTTGCGCTCCCGCACCGGCCTCGGCACCACGATCACCCCGGCGGCACCCGGTTCGATCCTCGCCGTCGCCGACTCGCGGCTCGGGTCGGCAGCGCGGACGGCGCTCGCGGAGGTGGTCGGCGAAGCGCACGTGCTGGTGGATCGCGATGCCCGGCTCGGCCGCGCGGGTGGACTGTCCTATGTGGACTTGATGCGGCGCCGCGGCGCGGGCGAACCCGACACGCCGGACGCCGTCGTGCTGCCCGCCGACCCCGAGCAGGTGCAGCGAGTGCTCGAAGTCTGCGTCGAGCACGACATCGCCGTGGTTCCCTTCGGCGGCGGCACGTCCGTGGTCGGCGGCGTGAACGCCTTGCGGGGCAACAAGAACGCGGTGATCTCACTCGACCTCGTCCACCTCGACCAGCTGGTGTCGGTCGACCCGGTCTCGCGCACGGCGGTGTTCCGCGCCGGAGTTCGCGCGCCCGACGCGGAGCGGTTGCTGGCCGCGCACGGCTTCACCCTGGGGCACTTCCCGCAGTCCTTCGAGCGCGCGACGCTCGGCGGGTTCGCGGTGACTCGCTCGTCCGGCCAGGCATCGGCCGGGTACGGGCGCTTCGAAGAGATGGTCATCGGAGTGCGAATGGCCACGCCACAAGGGGAAATGCGGCTCGGCGGAGTGCCGGCGTCGGCGGCGGGGCCGGACCTGAAGCGCTTGGTCATCGGCAGCGAGGGCCTGTTCGGCGTGGTCACCGAGCTGACGCTGCGCGTTCGGCAGACCCCGAGCGTCAAGCACTATGAAGGCTTCATCCTCGACGGGTGGGACCGTGGGGCGGACGCGGTTCGCGAACTGGCCCAGGGCAGAGCGCTCGCGGACGTCACGCGTCTGTCCGATGTGGACGAAACCGAGGTGTCTTTCGAGCTGTCCGGAGGCTGGAAGGTCAAGGCGCTCAAGGCATATCTGCGTGCGCGTGGCGTCGTGGAGCCGTGCGTGCTGATCCTGGGCTGGGAAACCGGGTCGCCGAGAGAGCTGGCAACGCGTCGCGCGGCGGCGCTGCACAAGCTCAAGCGCTTCCGGCCGGTCGCGGTCGGCCGCGCGCTCGGTGAGACGTGGCGCAAGGGGCGGTTCAACGGGCCCCGGCAACGGGACGTGCTGCTCGACGCGGGCGTGTGCGTCGAGACGCTGGAGACCGCCGCGACCTGGTCGAACCTGACCGCGCTGCGCACGGCCGTACGAGGAGCTCTGATCGATTCCCTTGGCACGCACGGCAGCAGCCCGGTCGTGATGTGCCACATCTCGCACGCGTACGAGACCGGCGCGTCGCTGTACTTCACGACGTTGACCCCGCGTTCCGCCGACGATCCCCTGGGGCAGTGGCAGCGCGCCAAGGTCGCCGCGTGCGAGGCGATCGTCCGGCACAGCGGCACGATCAGCCACCACCACGCGGTGGGTGTGGACCACGCGCCGTGGCTCGGGGCGGAGATCGGTGACCTGGGGCTCGAAGTGCTGCGCGCGGTGAAGCAGCGACTCGACCCGACGGGCGTGCTCAACCCGGGAAAACTCGTCGGCGACGCAAAACCGCTCCAGTGATCACGGTGGCAGGCCGGGTCCGAACGTCAGCGCCAGTGTGGAGCTGAGCAGCGACAACCGTGCCGCAGACCAGGAGGCTGCGCACGGTCCACCACGTGAGCGGTACGTGGATCTGAAGACGTACACGGAAGTCGATGCTGCTTCGTCGGGTGTAGCGGGATAGTGTGGCCTGGGTGACCGGTGATCTCCTGATCCGTTCGGTGCGACCCTGGCCCCACACCGCCGGTGGGCCCGAGACGGATGTCCTCTGCAAGGGCGGCAGCATTGCCGCGATCAACTCCGACATCCCGGCCCCGGACGGCATCGCCGTGGTGGACGGGCGCGGCGGGGTGCTGCTGCCCGCGTTCGCCGACGCGCACGCGCACCTCGACTCGACCCGCCTCGGCCTGCCGTTCCGCGAGCACACCGCGAGTCCTGGCCTGGCCGGGCTGATCGACAACGACCGCGCGAACTGGCGCTCGGCGGAGAAGGGCGTCGCCGAGCGGGCCACCCACACCCTCGGCCGCACGATCGCGGCCGGTGCGACCCTGGTCCGCAGCCACGCGCAGGTCGACACCGACTCCGGGCTCGAACGTCTCGAAGGCGTGCTCGCGGCGAAGGAGGCCCACGCCGCGCGGGCGACGGTGCAGGTGGTCGCCTTCCCGCAGTGCGGAATCCTGCGCGACCCGGGCACGGAGGACCTGCTCGACCAGGCGCTGCGCGCGGGTGCGGACCTCGTCGGCGGCATCGACCCGGCGGGCTACGACCGCGATCCCGTGCGCCACCTCGACATCGTCTTCGGCCTCGCCGAACGGCACCAGCGCGGGGTGGACATCCACCTGCACGACCCCGGCGAGCTGGGCGCCTTCGAGATCGAGCTGATCTGCGAGCGCACCGCCGCGCTCGGGATGGCGGGCCAGGTCACGATCAGCCACGCGTTCGCACTGTCCACTGTGGACTCCGATCGACAGGTCTCGCTGATCGACCTGATCGCCGCCAACGACATCGCCATCACGACTGTCGTAAGTGGACGGAGGGAGCCGTTGCCGCTGCGCCGCCTGCGCCGGGCCGGGGTGCGCATCGGCCTCGGCCAGGACGGCATCCGCGACTACTGGTCCCCGTACGGCAACGGCGACATGCTCGACCGCGCGTGGCAGCTGGCCTACCGCAGCGGTTTCCGGGCCGACGACGAGATCGAGATGTGCGTGGACATCGCCACCAGGGGTGGAGCGCACGCGCTCGGCGTCGACCGGCACCGCATGATCGAAGGCGACTCCGCCGATCTCGTCGTGGTCCCCGGTGACTCCGTGGCCGCGGCGGTGATGGACCGCGAAGTGCGCACGCTCGTGGTCCGCGCGGGCAACCTGGTCGCCGCGAACGGGGAGCTCTACGCCTGAAATCGGGAGACACGTGAGCCGGACGGCGGTATGAAGTCCCCATGAGCGACGTCGTCCGGAAGCACTGCGCCCGACTCGCGGCGCTCGACCCGCTCTTTCCCGTGATCACGCCGCCGGATCACACCCAGCGCATCGACGTGCCGGGCGCGGTCGGGTTCTTCACGGTCGAGCACAGCAGTCCCGATGTCGCGCTGTGGGCGGCGGCTCGCCGGCACGTCCTCCGGGTTCGCCTGAGCAACGGCACTCCCGACGAGCTCGGCCCGCTGCTCGACGAGTGGGACAAGCACCTCGCCGAGGCGTGCACGCCGGGCGACCGCGACGAGGCCGCGATCATCAACTGGCCGAGCCGCGACAGCCTCGCCGTGCGCGAGTTGGTGTTCCACGGCTTCTCGCCCGCGTCGGTCGTGGCCATCCGGCCGATCGGGCGCCCGATCCCGTCGCCTGTCAGCCCGCACGAGATCCGTGCGGCTGTGGAGGCGGACATCCCGGCGCTCACTGAGCTTTCCGTTGCGCTGCACAGTCATGACGCGCGCTACGGCCTGGTCACCGAGCGGCAGAACGCGCGCGAGGTGCTCGCCAAGGAGATGCGGGAGTCAGTGGCGGAGGGCATCGTTCTCGTTGCCGCACGCGACGATGAGGTTCTCGGGTTCGTCGAGGCGGAGGCCGGGGAGCGCGCGAGCTGGGCGCAGGCGATGGTCCTCGCGGAGCCGACCGCCTACCTCAGCAAGCTCTTCGTCCGCCCCTCGGCGCGCTCCGGCGGTGTGGCGGGCGCCCTGGTCTCGGAGATGCACTCCCGGCTGGACGCGGTCGGCGCACCCGTCACGCTCATGGAGCACATCTTGACCAACGAGTTCTCCACGCCCTTCTGGTACCGCCAGGGCTACCGTCCACTGTGGACCGTGTGGCAACGCCGCCCCATCCTCCGCCAGCCAGGTTAGGGCGTCTTCAAGTACCCCCGACCCCCCTCCCAGACGTCTCAAACGGCACCTAACCCCCCGCTCCGGGGAACCGGGGGTTTGCTGTGGTTTGAGACGTTTTTTGGTGGGGTTGGGGGTACTTGAAGACGCCCCGACCACGGTCAGTCGCGTTTGCGCGGGCGGAGGAGCGTTCGTTTGGCGAGTACCTCTTCGAGGGCCTGGCGGGTGCGCTCGACCTCGCCGTCGAAGTGGTTCTGGTCGGCGGCGGGGACGGACTCGGCGGGCTTGGGGAGCGGCTTGATGGTGAGCCACCGCTCGTCCCACAGGGCCTCTACCGCGGTCTCCCACTGGGTTTCCACGCTCATCCGCACCAGCCGTTCGCGGTCGGCGGCGCGCGCCAACCGCTCGCCGTTGCGCTCCACCTCAAGCTCCAGCTGACGCGCGCGTTCCTTGTCCCGGGCGCGCGTGCGCTGCACGGCCTCGTCCACCCGGCCGGTGATCTCGCGGTACCGCTGGCTCGCGGAGACGCCCTCGCTCACAGCTGACCTCCGGTGATGTCGAAGGGGATCACGACCTCGGGTCTGGCGTGCTCGAACCGGTCGAAGAACAGGCCGCGGCGCGGTCGCGGCGCCCAGCTGATGATCTGCCCGGCGGCCAGGCTCGACAGCTCCTGCCCGTGCACGTCCAGCGCCACCCAGCTGCCGATGTCGTCCAGCGCGCCGCCGATCAGCGAGCTCTTGAGCCGCTGGGCGCTGCGCCACCAGCCGATGACGTGCGTGCCGAACTCCGGGCCGTGCTTGAGCACGAACTTCATCGTGTCCAAACCGGACTGACGCGTGGTCGGATTTTTCTGCTCCAGCAACGGATATGCCGCGTCGATCGCGTAGAGCAGCACGTAGTGCGGGCGCGGGGTCTCGGTTCCGGTGCCGGACAACCGCGCGGTCAGCCCCTCGGCGAGCCCGTCCAGCTTGGCCCGGATGCCGTCGAGGTCGATCACGTCGACACCGTGCCCCGCGGTCTTCAGCTCGTCGGCCAGCGCCTTGGCGCTCTCCGTCGCGTCCTCTGTCAGGTAGGCGACGGTGAACTCCGCGTCGCCCGGATCATGTTGCCGGGAAAGCGAAAGCGCCGCCGCGCCGAGCACTCCGGTGGCGTCCCGCGCCACCGAGCCGATCGCCGCGATGTTGCGCCCGGGGGAGCGGACCAGGCGGACCTTCGCCGCACTGCCGCTGACGTCGATGACCTGGCCGAGCAACGCGGTCGGCACGACGGCTCCCGGGCTGAGCGCCACGAAGTCGTCCACAGTGGACAGTCGGGGCACCTTCTCGCCGTCGAAGAGCAACGGCTCTGCCAGGTTCTCCGTGCGCCGCTGCCACAGTTCGAGCTGGAG
Organism: Allokutzneria sp. A3M-2-11 16; assembly: GCF_024213555.1. GTDB lineage: Bacteria > Actinomycetota > Actinomycetes > Mycobacteriales > Pseudonocardiaceae > Allokutzneria. The sequence goes on from NZ_JANAVO010000001.1 coordinate 2,616,081, forward strand.
CGCGTCGAAGGTGCCCTTGCTCGTCGCGTCCGGCACGCGCGCGACCTCGTTGCCGTGCCGCACACCGGAGTCGTGGTTGATCACCGCGTGCCTGCGCGGGACCTCCATGGCGGCCATGTTGGTCTCGGCGAGCACCCGCCGCGCCTTGGGCAGCGCCACCCGCAGCACGAACTGCTCGAAGATCGCCGGCTTGCCCCAGAACGCCTCGATGCCGGAGACGTCCTGGCTGGAGAGCACCAGGTGGATGCCCTGCGACCGGCCGCGCCGCGCCACGTCCTCCAGCAGCCCGACCGCGCGGCTGGTCACCGCGTCCCGCTCGGCGAAGAGGTACTGGAACTCGTCGATCACCGCCACGATCCTGGGCCAGCGGCCGGACGGGTCCTCGGCGCGCAGCTCCTCCAGCTTGGTGACCTCGTGGTGCTTGGCCGCGTCCGCCCGCCGCCGCATCTCCTCGGCGAGGAACCTCAGCAGCGCCAGGCCGAACTCCCGGTCCGCGTTGACGTTCACGCCGACCAGCCGCGCGTGCGGCAGCCAGCTCGGGTCCTTGCGGCCGGGGGTGAACTGCGCGAAGGACACGCCCTCCTTGAAGTCGAGCAGGTACAGCTCCAGCTCGTCGGGGGAGTAGCGGGAGACCAGCGCGCCGAGCATCGCGTACAGGAAGTTCGTCTTGCCGGAACCGCTCGGCCCGCCGACGAGCACGTGCGGTGAGGCGTCGCCGATGACCATCGAGACCGGTTCGCCGTCGTGGTAGCCGATCGGCGCCTCCAGCCCGGAGGCCGAAGCGGAGTGCCACCGCGACTCGGGCAGCAGGTCGTCGAAGGTGCAGACCCGGCTCCTGCGCTCCAGCAGCGCCTCGGAGATCGCCCCGCAGGCCCTGGTGACCTGCTCGCGGGGCAGCTGCGGGTCGAGCGCGACCGACGCGTGCGGGCCGGTCATCGAGCAGCGGACGATGCCGTCCTTGCCCACCCGGATCGTCTCCAGCGGCGAGTTCACGGTGATCGGCAGGTCGACCAGGATCAGTTGGATGCCGCAGGCGAGGCCGTTGCGGGCGATGCGTTGCAGCTTCTGCTGGAGCTGTTCCTCCAGCGCCGTGCGGTTGCCGAAGAGCACGGCCACCCGCCACGGCTCACCGCGCTTGCCGGTCGCGTCGGCCACCGCGCGCAGCGACGGCCTGCCGTCGACGAGCACGCTGGTGTGGATGCGCCGGATGTGCTCGGCGAACTCGTCCAGCAGCTCGTGCAGCCGCGCCGGGTCGTGCACGGTCAGCAGCCCGGCCCTGGCCAGCGGGTAGAGCCCGGGCAGCGCACCGGTGAGCTGGGCGACGTCCCAGACGTGCAGCTGCACCGTTCCCGGCTGGAAGTAGCTGATCAGCCGCAGCAGCAAGGCCTCGACGGTGCCCTCGATGTGCCCGCGCGTCTCCGGGGTGGAGCTGAACGACAGGTGCGACTCGTCCAGCAACGGGACGGCGGCGGGGAACTCCTCGCGCTCCGGCGCGCGGTCGATCACCGCCGACCCGACCCGCCACAGACCGGGCAGGTCGGCGCTGCCGTCGCGCTGGCCCGCGTGCCCGAGCCAGGTCTGCCACGGTTCCCCGGCCGGTCCCGGCGCGGCCTCGGTGACCAGTCGGTGCAGCTCCAGCGGCCCCTGGCCGGTCCAGCCGGTGAAGATGCCCTGGTACTCGTCGAGCGCCTGCTGGATCACCGGCTTGAGCAGCGGGTTGTCCAGGCAGCGGCGGAAGGTGGGGTCGTCGACCGCCGTGGTGACCCCGGTCTGCCGGATCCACAGCTCGAACATGCTGCGGGCATGGGCCACCGCCGCCCGCGAGTGGTCCCGGGCGGCCGCGCCGAGGGCAAGGCCCACGGTCTCGCGGAACTCCTCGAACGCGTGCTCGATCTTCCTGCGGCGTTCGGTCCGCTTGTTCAACGCTCACCCCAACGGCGTTGTCGGTGTCCCCATGATCAAGTTATCAACGGTACGGCACGGCAACTCACAGTGCCGACGCGAAACCGTCGACCGCCTCCGCGCCCTCGGCCAGCGCGCCGAGCAGCCGCTCCAGCAGCTCCTCCGCCCTGGCCAGCTCCGGCGGCAGCAGCGAGCGCTGGTGACCGGAGGACACGTCGGTGAACTCCTCGGTGGCCTCCGCCAGCTTCTCCGCCGCGACGCGCGCGTGGTGCCCGGCCGCGCCGAGGTGCTGACGTACCACCTCGAACGCGGCCCGCAGTTCGGCGACCGACACGGCCTACAGCCGGTTCGCGTAGTCCTCGGCGGTCGAGATCGCCTGGGTGACGCCGTTCTGCACGTTGTTGAGGTCCTCAAGCATCTGGGTGAACATGCCCTGGATCTTCTCGGCGTCGTCCTGGGCGCTGCCCTCGGACGCCTGCACGAACGCGTTCTGCGCTTCTTCGATGGCCGAGGCGGCCTGCTGGAGGGCGGCGATGCTCTCGTTCGCCTTTTCGGTGGCCAGGCTGATTCCCGCTCGAACCTGCTCGACGCTTGCCATGTCGCTTCAGCCCTTTCAACACCTCGTGCACTGCGGCCGACTCCTGTGGGCCCCACCGGCCGCACTTCGAAAGTAATACCGGTCCGGTCCAACCGCGCAAGCACGAGGGAACAAGATCGGCCGATAGGGCGTCTGGCACCATCGCCCACGCCCCCACCTGTGTGTCTTCCGATCGGGTGCGCTCCGATGAGCGCAAGCCGGTAACCGAATGACGTGTCTAGGCAAACCGAGGAAAATTCCTAACTCACCCACTGGTGCCGCCGCCCAGGCGGCATTTCCGTGTGGAGACGGTGGGCCGTCTGGCGGATTGTCGGCGGTCGGCGCCGAACAACAGGATTTCTCCCGTCACCCATGACGAAGGGAACTCCTCCATGCCAAGACGCTCAGGTCGTCTCCGCAGCGCTCTCGCCGCCACCGCGGTCGCGCTGGCGGTGGCCGCCCTCGCGCCGGCCGCCACCGCGGCCCCCGGTGCCGAGCAGCCCCAGGTCTTCGACGTCACCGCGCCCGGCCAGGACGTGGCCGCGCTGGCCCGGCGGCTCGCCGAGAAGGGCTTCGACGTGGTCTCCCGGAAGGGCGGCGAGGTCCAGGTCCTCGGCACGAAGCGGACCCGGGGTGAGCTGGCCGCCGAAGGCGCCTCGGTCGTGCGCAGCACACCGGGCCCCGCGCCGGTGGTGGCCGCGGCGGCTTACCCGAAGCCGAAGCTCTTGGCGGACAAGGACTATCCGACCCATTACGGCGGATACCGCACCGTGGAAGGCTTTCACGCCTTCACCCGAGACGTCGCCGCTGCCTACCCGTCACTGGTGCGGCGCGTCGAGTACGGGAACTCGTGGAAGAAGACGCAGGACCCGGGCGCGGGCAACACCTTGGAAGCGTTGTGCATCACCGCGAACGCGGCGAGCGGGTGCAAGACCGACCCGAACTCGACGAAGCCCCGGTTCCTGCTGATGGCGCAGATCCACGCGCGCGAGCTGACCACGAGCGAGCTGGCGTGGCGCTACATCACGAAGCTGGTGGACGGCTACTCCGATGACGCGGACGTGACCGCGGTGCTCGACGGCACGGAGATCTGGGTTGTGCCGCAAGTGAATCCCGATGGCATCAAGTGGGTCGAGTCCGGCTTGAAGGGCGAGACGGGGCCCGCCAGCAACTCCTGGCAGCGCAAGAACATCAACAACACCAACGGTGCCGAGCCCTGCCGCGGCAACTCCGGCTCGCAGTTCGGCATCGACCTCAACCGCAACTGGGACTCCAACTGGGGCAAGGCGGGTACGTCCACCGGCACCTGCAACCAGGTCTACAAAGGACCGAAGGCGGCTTCGGAGCCCGAGGTCTCGCAGCTCTCGACGCTGTTCTCGAAGCTCTTCGCGGACCAGCGCGGCCCGGCCCCGACCGACCCGGCGCCCGCCACCACCCGCGGCGCGATGATCACGCTGCACACGTACTCGAACCTGGTGCTGTTCCCGTGGGGTTACGACGGGAACGTCAAGGCGCCCAACGACTCCGGCCTCCGCTCGATGGCGTTCCGGATGAACCACTACAACGGCTACGACGCCGGTCAGCCGGGCGAGGTCCTCTACGACGCGTCGGGCACCACGGACGACTGGGCCTACGACAAGCTCGGCATCGCGTCCTTCACCTACGAGGTCGGTCCGCCGTCTGGCGAGTGCTCCGGCTTCCACCCGGCCTACACGTGCCAGGACCGCTTCTGGCGGGAGAACGAGAACGCCTTGCTGTACGCGGCAAAGGTGGCTGCGCAGCCGTACGTCGCGGCCCAGGGCCCCACGGTCTCCGGCATCACCGTCGCGCGCGCCCGTGGCCAGTTCGCTTCCTTCACCGCGAAGGCCGATGACGACGCCTACGGCAGGGCGGGCATCGGTCGTCCGGCTGCGCAGAACATCGCGGCGGCGGAGATCTACCTCGACAAGGCCCCGTGGGCCGGTGGCACCCCGCAACCCCTCGACGTCCGCGGAACGGGTCCCACCGTGGAGATCGGCGGCGTCGTCCCCACGGCGGACACCGCCAAGCGCCTCGCGTACGTCCGCGCGAAGGACGCCGCGGGCAACTGGGGCCCCTTCACCGCCACCTGGCTCCCCGCCCACTGACCCAGCGCGGCTGTTTTCCCGTTTCGTACTCTTGCCGGGATTTGGGAGCGCTCTCTCGCCCGGTAAGAGTACGAAACGGGATTGGTTTAGACCACTTGGGGTGGCGTGGCGGGGGCTCGGCGGAGTGGTTCGACGGCGAGTTGAAGCGCGGCGATGCCGTTGGCGGGAGCGGATTCGGCGATCCAGGTGATCGCGCCCGCCTCACCTTCCCAGAGCATGTCCCAGCCCTCGCGGCCGAGCGGGCGCACGACGTCCTGGAGCACCTCGGGCTTCTCGCAGACCACCGGGCCCAGGTTGATGTCCACCCGGCGCAACCCGGGCTCGCTCTCCGCGCACTCCACGACCTGGGCGGAGCGGGCGAGGCGGCTGGCCACGGCGCGGGCCTGCCACTGCGCGTTGGCGGGGCTGTCCGTGGCCACGTCCACCGACAGCCACAGCACGTGCGTGACGTCGGGGGCCTCGAAGTCCCACGGGGCCTCGCGCTCGGCGGCGGGCTGGACCTCGTCCGGGTCCTCGGCGGTGGCGGCGAACTCGTGGGTGAGTGGATTTCCACCCACCCACGCCTCCACCAGCACGCGCTCGCAGTTGGGCACCAGTCGGCCGATGGTGTTGGGGTCGTCGAGCACGGTCCACGCGGTCGGCAGCTCGCAGGCCACCTGCGGGGTGCCGAACTCCGGCCCCAGTTCGCGGACGAACCTGCGGACCGCCCTGGCCAGGGTGGCCGTCACGTGCTCGGAGACGCGCTCCGAGCTCGGCTTGCTGATCGTCACCGACCAGCAGCCCGGTTCCTCGTCGGAGCAGTCGCCGGCCTCCACGATCCGTCCCCCGACGCGGTTGACCAGCTCACGGCAGGCCGCGCGGGCCTGTCGTTCGTGTTCGGCGCCGACCACCACGGTGATCAGCAGCTCCAGCTCGTCGTCCACCATCGTGGAGCCATTGTGGCGCAGTCCGGTCGGGGACCGCGCGACGGCTCAAACCTCGGCGTCCAGCGCGACCGCCGCGGCGTGCACGATCGCGGCGATCCGCAGCGCGTCGTTCGCCGCCTCCGCGGAAACGTCCAGCGCCGCGTGGTGCGCCCGCACGCAGACCTCGCAGCCGTTGATCGCCGACACCGCCAGGCACCACAGCTCAAAGTCGATCTTGTCAACGCCCAGCCGCGCCACCACCCGCATGCGCAGCCGCGCGGGGAGGTCCGCGCCGATCACGTGCTTGGCGCGGAAGTAGACGTTGTTCATCGCCATGATCGACGCGGCCGCCTTCGCCGCGGTGACGACCTCGGCGGGCACGTGCGCCGCGGCTTCCTCGACGAGCTCGCGCAGCACCACGGCGTTGCGGGCGGCGGCTGCCACCGCGACCACGGTGCCCCACAGCTGCCGTTCGGACAGCGCCGAACCGTCGATCATCAAGCCCAGGTTCTGCTCGATGTCCTCCGCGTAGCCCGGCAGCGCCGCCCTGAGCGCCTCCAGCGACATCAGTTGACCAGGCGGACCAGTTGGACGGGGCGGTCGGCGGCCCAGTGCAGCTCGCGGCCCCCGCTGACCACGACACGGACCTGGCCGCCCGGGTGCAGGGACACGTCGACGAGGCGGGTCACCGGGCCGATGTCCCCGTGCAACCGCACGTCCTGCCCCGGCGCGAGGCGGTAGGCCGGGCAGGGGCCGAGGTTGCGCGCCCGCGAGGCGGGGCAGACCAGCGTCGTGTACAGCTTCCACATCCCGTAGCCCGCCGCGGCGGTGAACAGCGGGAGGAAGCCGACATCGCCCCAGGCCATCGTCGCGAAGGGGATGAAGGCGAACGCGATCGCCGCCAGCACGCCCGAGCTGACCGGCCTGCCCGCGATCATCAACCAGCCGGTGGTGCGCACGGTGCCGTCCAGCAGGAGGCCGCGCGGGGGAGTGGACCCCAGCCGTGTCTTGGTGCTCACAGCTGCCTCCACCGCAGTCGCTGGTCCCCGGGGCCCTTCAAGCACAGCAGACCCTTCCCCTGGTCGCTGATCGCGAAGTCGCCTTCCTTGGGGCAGGGGGAGCCCGCCTTCGGGAACGCCGGGTTCGTCGACGCGGTCGGCTTCGGCGGCGGGGCCTGCGTGCGCGGCGGCTGGGTCGACTTCTTCGGCGGAGGCACCTGACTGGTGGTCGGCGGCGGCGGTGGGGCCTCGGTGGTGGTCTCCGCCGTGGTCGTCACCGGGGTGGTGGTCTCGGCCGAGCTGGTCGTCGGCTGGGTCGACTGGACGACGGTGAGCGCCGCCGGGACCGCTGTCGGGCTGGGGCGCAACAGCGCGCCCGTGCCCCCGAGCGCGCCGAGCCCGAGCGCTGTGCCCGCGACCGCCGCGCCGAGCCGCTGCCAGCCCGGTGCCGTCCACCACCACTGGCGGACCGTCCCTCCGACCATGCTCCACGCTCCCAACCGAGCTACGCGTTTGTACCCCAAGAGGGTGACAGCACGCGCAAGAGCTGCGAACGGCCGGTCTGCTGTGGCCGTGGTCACACTCGTAGAACGCCCCGGTGGGCTCCGGGCAGGAACCTGATGTGCGAACAGTGGCGCCACCGGCGCAGACGAGGGGATCCGCGGTGAGCCGTCCGGACCCGAAATCGGCGTTGGCCGAGCTCTACGACAGCGCGGCCAGGCAGCTGCACCGCTACCTGGCCCGGCGGGTCGGCACCGAGGTCGCCGACGACCTGGTCGCGGAGACCTTCCTGGTGCTGTGGCAGCAGCGGGACTCCGTCGAGTTCGGCGGCGACTCGGCGCGGGCCTGGATGTACGGGATCGCGACGAACCTGGTGCGGCGGCACGCCCGGTCGGAGGAGCGGCGGTTGCGGGCGTGGACCCGGGACGGCGCGCGGCGCGAGGAGGTCGCGGACGTCGGAGACCGGGCCGTGGACCTCGTCGACGCGGGCGCGGTCTCCGGACACCTCGCGCCGATGCTCGCCGAGCTGCCGGAGCGCGACCGCGACGTGCTGCTGATGTCGGCGTGGACGGATCTGTCGCCGACGGAGATCGCGGAGTCGCTGGACATGCACCCGGTCACGGTTCGCACGTGCCTGCACCGCGTCCGGGGGCGGTTGCGCAAGCAGCTGGCCACCCGGATGGACGCGAAGAGCCTTCGTCATGCGGTGCGGGTCAACCAGAGAGAGCGGGGAAACGGGCATGCGTGACGCAGAGCTGAACCGAGCGCTGGACGCGGGTCTGGACGACCTCGCCGATGTGCCCGAGATGACCGAAACCGCGTTCCAGTCGGGCCGTGACCGGCTGTTCGCGGCCATGCAAGCAACGGAGGACGAGTTGACGATCACCCAGGAAGCCCCCGCGCCGAGCGCTCCGCGGCCGCAGTCGCAGCACCGCCCCGGACGGTGGCTGGTCGCCGCCGCCGCGGTCGGCGTCCTCACGGTCGGCGCCCTGGTCTCCCAGACGGTGACCTTCGACGGCAGCAGCGGCGAGGCGCACGCACGAGCGGTCGAGACCTTGAACAAGGCCGCCGAGCTGGCCACGGCCAACACCGACCCGAAGATCGCGCCCGGCCAGTTCCGCTACCGGGCCACGCGCACCGAGGGCATCACGACCTACCAGAGCGGAGGCGCGTCGACCGGCGGAGTCCTCCAGGAGACGTGGATCCCGGCCGACGAGCGGCAGGTGTGGATGGACCGCCGCGCGAACCTCGGCAAGGAGAAGTGGGTCCCCGGCCTGGAGGGCAAGGGCGAGCCCGCCTCCAGCACCCCGCGCCAGCTGCTCGGTGAGTGGCGGGCGCCGTGCGGCGACTTCGACTACTTCGCCGTGGGAAGCCGCAAGTCCTGTGACAAGGGGGACTGGTACAACCCCACCCCGGAGTTCCTCGCCGCGCTGCCGAAGGACCCGAAGCAGCTGTACGAGAAGTTCGTCGCCTCGTTCCCCGGGGGTGACGCGGCCGTGGTGACCTCGGTCGGTTCGCTGCTGAACTCCGGCCGGGTTCCCGCGGACATCAGGGCGACCATCTACCGTGCGCTGGCGCTCGTGCCGAGCCTGGCGGTCACCGCCGACGTCGCCAACCTCGACAACCGCAAGGGGACCGCGCTCGGTGTCCGCCAGGGCGCCGAGTTCCGCGAGATCATCATTGACCCGGCCAACGGCCAGTACATCGGCGAGCGCTCGGTGATGGCCGAGACCGAGTACGGCCTCAAGCCCGGCACGGTGCGCAGCTACAGCGCCGTGAAGACCGCCGTGGTGAACGGGATCGGGGCCGTTCCCACCAGCTGATCGGCGGAAGCAGGACGGACCGGGGCGCTCGGGGGCGCTCCGGTCCGTTCTCGTTCAGCCGAGCCAGGGCTTGCTGATCCGCTCGTAGGTGCCGTCGTGCAGCGCGAGGTTGAGCCACTGGTCGACCCAGTGCTTGAAGACCACGTCGCCGAGCGGGACGAGATATGCCTTCTCCGAGAAGGTGAACGGCTTCTCCGGGTGCACCGCGCAGAGTTCCGGCCGCAGCTTCGCCTGCCAGCGCGTCTCGACCGCGTCGGTGATCATCAGGTCCACCCGGCCCGCGACGATCTCCTCGAAGATCGTGTTGTTGTCCGGGTGCGCGACGATGGTGGCCTGCTTGAGGTTGGCGCGGGCGAACTGCTCGTTGGTGCCGCCCGGGTTGACGATCGCGCGCACACCCGGCTTGTCGATCTGCTCCAGCGTCTGGAAGCGCGCCGCGTTCTCGCAGCGGGTGATCGGCGTCTTACCGTCCACCACGTACGCCTTGCTGTAGAACGCGTGCCGCGCGCGCTCCAACGTGATCGAGACCCCGCCCACCGCGACGTCGCAGCGTCTGCGGAAGTCGTCGACCAGCGTCTTCCACGTGGTCGGCACGATCGTCATCTTCACGCCGAGCCGCTTCGCGAGATCGCCCGCCATGTCCAGGTCGATCCCGCTCCACACCCCGGTCTTGGGGTCGAGGTAGGTGAACGGGCGGTAGTCGCCCGTGCTGCACACCCGGAGTTCGCCGCGCCTGCTCACCTGATCGAGCCGACTGCCGCCGCCGCGCTCCTCCGGGCTCGCACTGGAGATCGAGCCGATGGCGAGCAGGGACACCACCGTGATGAGAACCGCCTTGGCACGCATGCGTGCACTAAATGCGGAAGTACGCCGTCCCGTCAATCTTCCCGCCGTTGCAGACGTAGCCGCTCGTCCACGGAACCGTGAACTGCTTGGTGTCGTCCGGCGGCGTCACGGCGAGCACGTCGGCGGTCGGCGCGCAGGGCCCGTCGGTCGGTTCCTCACCGGCCGGGACGGGGCTCCAGTGCAGCTTCTTGCCCGCCTTCTGGCCCGGCGGGAGCATGACCGTCTTCGGCCCGGGATCGGCCTGGCGCTCGGCCTTCGTCGGCACGCGCTCGCCGTCCTTGCGCCGCAGCTCCATTCCGCCGTAGCCGAAGAGCGTGCACGACTTGCCGCTCTTGTTCGTCACGACGAGCGTCGCGTAGCGCTGGCCCGCTCCCGCGTCGGAGTCCTGCAGCTCGCCGCTGAGATCGGCGGCGGTGCACCGGGTGTCAGCGGGCTTGGCCCCGGCCGGGTGCGGCTCGGCCGGCGGTTTGGCCGCCTCGTTCACCTCCGGTGCCGCCGGGGGCGGTGGGGCCACGAGCGGGTTCGCCGGCTGGGCGGGCGGGGGTGTGCCACACGCGGTGATCGCCATCAGGGCGACCGCGCTGCCAGTGACTGCCTGTCCGATTCGACGCATGTCTAGGACCTCCCTGCCAGGAGTACCCGGGCCCTGTTGTTGTACACCGGAACGGCCCAGTCGGCATGTCTAGACCATCCAGCCGGAGGCCAGCTCCGTCATTCCCGAGACCGCCGCGGTCCAGACGTAGGTCCACGCCACCAGGCCGTCCGCGAGGGTGACCCGGACGCGGCGGTAGTCATCGCCCTCGTACTCGTCGAGCACCCGGAGCGCGGCGGCGGGATCGCGCAGGCCGATCACGCTGCCGGGGACTCCGGGCCCGTCGCCGAGTCGCAGCGCGGGATAACCGAGGCCGGTGTCGAAGAGGCGTCCCGGCAGGCGGTGCGTCGTTCCCGGTCCAACCGCCAGCGGTGCGAGCAGCCGCCACGCCGAGGCTCCCGGCTGCAACGTGCCGTAGACGAACAGCCGGTCCGGCCACTCGTCCGGATCGGGCTCACCGTCCAAAAAGGACACTGAGAGGCCGTGGTGGCCGATGGTTCCTTGCAGGGCGAGGGCCGCGGCCTGGTCGACGTCCGCGCAGCGGACCATCTCGCCGTTCTGCAGCAGCGGCATGCGGATCTCGGTCAAGCCGACGTAGCTGAGCGCACCGTCCACAATGGAGCCATCATCCAGCGTGATCGTCCCACTGCCGACTTTCGCCAACCCGTAGCGCGTTCCGCGTCCCTCGCAGACATCCAGCACGCGGACCTGCTCCCGCGTGGCCAGCCACACCGCGTGCGTCTCCGTGACGCCCGGGGCGGACGCCAGCGTCGCCGGACGTGCGCCGTCACGCATGCGCAGTCCGCTCGCCCAGACCGCGGCCAGGTCGGCGCACCGGGCTCGCAGCACGACGGCGGGCCCCGGCAGGCGCAGCGTCCCGCGCAACCAAGTGATCTTGGACGGACACTGGTTCGAGCCGTAGACCAGGAGCGGGACCCGTTCTGCCAGCGGCGCGGCTCCCCGCTCGGCCAGCCAGTCGTCCAGGTCGGTGTCCCCGGCCAGCCACGATCCGCCGCGCGGGCGCAGCAGGACACCCCGGCCGTCGTGGTGCGCGTAGGAACCGTCAGGCCGCGCGCCCGGGTAGGGCTCGGCCGGGAAATCAGAGTCGCTGAATGAGCTGAACGAGGACGGCATCACCGCGTACCGTACGGAACCCGTGGAGCGGACCACCATCACTTGGGTCGACGGACACGTCGAGACGATCGACCAGACCGTGCTGCCGGAACTCCGGCTGCTTCGATTGTCCACAGTGGACGAATTTGTGGACGCGATCAAACGCCTGGTCATCCGGGGAGCCCCGTTGCTCGGCGCGGCCGGAGCCCTGGGCGTCGCGCTGGCCGCGGCGGTCTCCGCCCGGGAGGGTTACGACCCGGATCGCGTGCGGCGCGACGCCGAACTCATCGCCTCGGCCCGGCCGACCGCGGTCAACCTGCGCTGGGGCGTCGAGCAGGTGCTCCCGTTCGTCGACAAGGGCGCGGACGCGGTGCTCGTCGCTGCGCTCGACCTGGCCGCGGCCGATGTCACCGCGAACAAGCAGCTGGGCAGGCGCGGCGCGGACTTCCTGCGTGAGCAGCTCGGCGACCGGCCGCTGGCGCTGCACACCCACTGCAACGCCGGGGCGCTCGCGTGCGTCGGCTGGGGCACCGCGCTCGGCGTCGTGCGTTCGCTCCAGGAGGACGGCCTGGTCCGGATGGTCTTCGCGGACGAGACCCGGCCGCTGTTCCAGGGCTCGCGGATCACCGCGACCGAGCTGGCCGAACTGGGGCTGCCGCACCGCGTGGTGGCAGACGGGGCCGCGGCCGGGCTGATCGCGCGGGGCATGGTGGACGCGGTGATCGTCGGCGCGGACCGGATCGCGGCCAACGGCGACGTGGCCAACAAGGTCGGCACCTACCCGCTGGCGCTGGCCGCCGCGCGGGCCGGCGTCCCGTTCGTCGTCGCCGCCCCGGAGTCCACGCTGGACGCGGCGACCCCCGAGGGCGCCGCGATCGAGATCGAGGAGCGCGACCCCGACGAGGTGCTGGTCGTGGGTGGCCGCCGGATGGCCCCGGCGGGCACCGGCGCGGTCAACCCGGCCTTCGACGTGACGCCCGCGGACCTGGTGACCGCCATCGTCACCGAGCGCCGGGTGATCCGCCCGGCCCTGGGTGAGCGGGCTTTCTGAAATTTGTCCGCTTGTGACGCTTGACTCCGGCGGATCGCCGGGTCACTCTATGAGAGCGCTCACACAAGGGCGCGACACGGATTCGAGGGGATTGGCCCCAAGGCGGCGGAGGCCAATCCCCTCGATTCCATCTCACCAGGTCACAGGCAGTTCCCGGACCCCGTAGAACGGCGCGTCCATGAGGAACTCCAGCTCCTCCAGCGCGGTGTCCACCCGCAGCCCCGGAGCCCGGCGCAGCAGCGTCCGCAGCACCACTTCCAGCTCCAACCGCGCCAGGTGCTGGCCGATGCACTTGTGCATCCCCCAGCCGAAGGTCATGTGGTCGCCCGCCGGGCGGCAGACGTCGAGCCGGTCCGCGTCCGCGTAGTGCCCGGCGTCGCGGTTCGCCGAGGACAGCGCGACGATCACGCCCTCCCCGGCCTTGATCAGCCGCCCGCCGACCTCGACGTCCGCGACCGCGGCCCGCACCACGCCGTGCTGGGCCAGTCCCAGGTAGCGCAGCAGCTCGTCGGCGGCACCCGCCGCGCGGTCCGGATCGGCCACCAGGTCCGCCCACTGACCGGGTTGCTCGTGCAGCGCCAGCACCGACAGCGCGATCGCGTTGGCCGTCGTCTCGAAGCCTCCGACGAGCAGCAGCACCGACATGCCGACGAACTCCTCGCGCGTCAACTCACCGGTGCGCAGGTGCCGCACAGCCAGGCGGCTGAGCAGATCCGTTCCCGGCTCGGCGGTGCGCTTGGCGATCAGCCGGTCCAGGTAGTCCTCCAGCTCCGCGAGCGCGGTGCCGACCTGGTCCGCCGGTAGCGAGCGGTCGAGGTGGCGGCGGCTGCGGTCGATGAAGAACGCCTGGTCGGACTCTGGCACGCCGAGCAGCAGGCTGATCACCTTGGCGGGCACCGGGACCGAGACGTGCCGCACCACGTCCGAGGGCGCGCCATCGGCGAACAGCGCGTCGACGCAGTCGTCCACGATCGCGGAGACCGCGGGCCGCAGCGCCTCCATGCGGGCCGCGCTGAACTCGGCGGCCAGAATCCTGCGGTACTTCGTGTGCAGCGGCGGATCGGTGACCAGGAAGCTGCCCGGCTTGGCCGCCTTGTCCACCACCGGGCGCAGCTGCGGGTAACCCGGCTTCGCGGGATCGGAGCTGAAGCGCGCGGGGTCGCTGAGCACGCGGCGCACGTCCGCGTAGCGGGTGACCAGCCACGCGGTCTGCCCGTGCCGCAACCGCACCGGGGCCACCGGCAGCTCCGCGCGCAACCGTTCGTACTCGGCGGGCGGGTCGAAACCCGGGCAGCGCGTCATCGGGAATCGCGGGATCTCGGTGTTCTCGCTCGTCACGTCGCCTCCTTGCCGTGATCCTCACACCCGGTACCGACAACGCGGCCATGGGAAATCTCGCATGATGGCCAGGTGGACTACCCGATGCGCCGCGATGATCCTTTCCACCCTCCGCCGGACTACACCCGTTTGCGCGCCGAGCTGCCGGTCTCCCGGGTTCGACTGCGCAACGGACAGCAGGTGTGGTTCGTGACGCGGCAGGCGGACGCCAAGGTGGTGCTCGGCGATCCCGCGTTCAGCTCGGTGCCCAGCGCGCCCGGCTACCCGGCGATCCGGCCGCTGCCGGAGGGACCGCCGCCGCCCGGGGTCTTCCTGGCGATGGACGCGCCGGAGCACACGCGCTTGCGTCGCATGCTGACCGGCGAGTTCACCGTCAAGCGGATGGCGGCGCTGAGCCCGGTGATCGACAAGGTGATCGCGGACTGCCTCGCCGAGCTGACCGCGGTCGATGGCCCGGTTGACCTGGTCGAGGTCTTCGCCCGCCCGGCGCCGTCGCTGGTGATCTGCGAGCTGCTCGGCGTTCCGCACTCCGACCGCTTGTTTTTCAACGAGCGGAGCCAGGTCCAGCTCGACCGCGCCGCGCCTGCTTCGGCTGTCGCACAGGCGGTGGAGGACCTGCGCGCCTACCTGGACGGTTTGGTGCGCTTGAAGACCGCCCGACCCGGCGACGACCTGCTCAGCCGCCTTGTGGTGCAACGGGTTCGCACGGGGGAGCTGGCGCACGAGGAGCTGGTCGGCATCGCCCGCCTGCTCCTGGTGGCGGGGCACGAGACCACGGCGAACATGATCGCCCTCAGCGTGCTGACCTTGCTGACACAGCGTTCGCATTGGCGGGAGCTGTGCGCCGATCCCGCTCTGGTGCCCGGCGCGGTCGAGGAGCTGCTCCGGTTCTCCAGCATCGTGCAGCAGGGCGTCGCCCGCGCCGTCGTCGCCGATGTTTCCGTTGGGGGACAAGCAATGCGGCCCGGTGACGGAGTGCTCGTGGCACTGGCGTCGGCCGACCGCGACGAGAACGTGTTCCCCGACCCCGACACCCTCGACCTGCACCGCCCTGCGGGCCGCCACATCGCGTTCGGCTTCGGCGTGCACCAGTGCCTCGGCCAGATGCTCGCGCGCGCCGAACTCGTCGCCGCCCTGACCGCGCTGACCCGCGCGGTACCCGATCTCCGCCTCGCGATCGACGTGGCCGACGTGGAGTTCCGCCCCGACATGGCCGTCTACGGCATCTCCACCCTCCCCGTCACCACCTAGCCCCACGCCCGCACCATGCCAATGCCGCGTTTGGTGCGTTAGAAGGCCCTGAATGAGTCATTGAGGTACTCCAACTCCCCCAATGACTCATTCAGGGCACTCCACGGCCCTGAATGAGTCATTCGGGGAGTTGGGGAGGAGGGTCAGGGGGAGGCGGGGGTGGGGCGGTGGAGGCGCGCACGACCAGGCTCGGCGGCGGGTCGGTGATCATGACGCGGCTGGGCTTCTCGCCCGACAGCGAGTTGAGCAGCATCTGCGCGGCGCGGCGGCCGAGTTCGCGTTGCGGCGTCTGCACCGTGGTCAGCGGCGGGTTGGTGTGCGCGGCGACGATGTGCTCGTCTATCGCGATCACCGAGAGGTCGCCGGGCACGGTGAGGCCCAGTTCGTGGACGGCGCTGAGCGTGCCGAGCGCGCTGATCAGGTTGGCCACCACGAGCGCGGTCGGGCGGTCCGCCGCGGGCACGTCCAGGATCTCGCGGGCCGCGGCCTGGCCACCGGTCCAGTGGAAGCCGCCGTCGGCGATCCACTCGGGGCGCACCGTGAGGCCGTGCTCGCGCATGGCCGCGGCGAAGCCCTCCTGGCGGCGCAGCCCGGTGTCGGTGCGCAGCGGCCCGCTGACGTGACCGATCCGGCGGTGACCCAGCTCGACGAGGTGCTGCACCATCACCGCGACGTTGCGCTGCTCGTCCATCACGACGGAGGCCGGGTAGCTCGGCGTGCCGCGCTGCACCAGCACCATCGGCAGGCGCTCGCGCTCGGCCCACTCCTGCACGTGCGGGTCGTCCATGCTGGCGAAGGCGACCAGGATGCCGTCGACCCGGCCTTCGAGGCCGAGGCGCTCGTAGCTGATGCCGCCGCCTTCACCCGCGCCCGCGCCCGCCTCGACCAGCATCAGCGTGTACTCCTGCTCGGCGGCCACCTCCTGCACGCCGCGCAGGATCTGGGTGAAGCCGAAGTTGTCCAGGTCGGGCACGAGCAACCCGATCGCCTGCTGGCGTTGCAGCCGGAGCGCACGGGCCTGCTGGTTGGGGCGGTAGCCCAGCTTCTCCGCGGCGTCGAGCACGCGTTGCCGGGTCTCCGCCCGGTACGGCATGTCCTGGCCGCGTAACAGCCGGGACGCCGTCGAGACGTCGACTCCCGCGGCCGCCGCGACCTCGCGCAGCGTCGGCCGTCCCCGCCGCACCGCCGGAGTCGCGACACGATCGCCATCCGGTCGGTCGGCCGCTGACTTCGTGCCCACTTCTCAACCCCCTAGACGGCGCCGAACCGGTGCCACTCTAGGGGGTAGTTCAAGTCGCTCACCGAATCGAAAACGCGATCACTCGGATGGCTGCCAGACAATCGGTTGGTCGATTCCGATGACCTGCACAAGATGGTCACAACCTGGTCAAACGCGTGCACGAACAGACGCGGCAACGGTCACGGACTTTCGGATTTCCCCCGAATCCGACTCATGTCCGTGCCGTGCCGCGTCTCCCCCTTGTACTGCGTCCCCCGGCCCTAGTCAGGACGGAGGTGCGACCCCTCGGCGTACCTCCGCCCCGCTGAGGAAAATCCTGCCGAAGCCGCTTCCGCCCAACATCGGGAGAAACCCCTAAACCTGCCGGGCGCGCACCACGGCGGCCCTTCCCACCAGGTACAACACACACGCGTTCAGCGTGTGCCAGAGGAAGTGCGTTCCCGGCGTGAAGGTGGGGCACACGCTCAGGTCGACCGAACGCAGCAGCAGGGACAGGGCGAAGGTCGCGGTGGCCGTGCCGAACCAGATCCGGTAGCGCGCCAGTTCCCGGTCTCGGCTCGCCGAGAGCGCGACGGTGAAGGCGGCCAGGCCGATGAGCGCCGGGAGGTAGGAAGCCGAGCCCTCGCCGCCGGTGACCATCCCCATCACCGCGTTGAACGCCGCGAAGACCGGGGCGCCGATCCAGGCCAGGGACCAACGCACGCCGTAGAACCAGTGCAGGAAGCACACGACGTAGACGTGGATGAACACCGCGATGAAGAAGACGTCGAGGAACTGCGCCCAGCCGGTCGCGATCGTGTGGAACGCGCCGCTGCCGAGGCCGATCAGCGCCAGCAGCACGGCGAGCACGTACAGGCTGCCCGGCCGGGCGGGCGCCGTCTTGCGCACCGCCAGCCACAGCGCGACCGCGGCGACGAGGAACGCGACGTTGCTGAGCGCGTTGAGCGGTTCGGCCAGCAGGCCCGGCTCCGTGCGCTCGCAGTAGTCGTCGATGTAGTCGGTCCAGGCCATCGAACCCCCAGGTGTGTCAGCCCTGCCCAACCGCGGTCCGCTGGACGCCGACCGCGACGCGGATGGAGCGTAGATCCATACCGCGGTGCGTGGCGTGCAGCAGGGCTTGCGGGGAGAAGACCGACGCGTAGCAGTCGGCGACGCGGTCGGCCAGCTCGTGCCGCGGCACGTAGAGGTAGCCGTTGCTGATGCCCTCGAAGGAATCGCCGTGCCCGGCGAACACGCAGGCGCGCACCGCGGCCACCCCGCCGACGCCGACGAGCCGGTCGAACTCGGTGCGCAGGTCGAACGCCAGCTCGTCGTCCACCCCGGTCGCCCGGAGCTCCTTGCCCGCCGACTCCGACCACGTCAGCAGGTCCGGATAACCGTGCGGCGGCGGCACTCCAAGCCGGTCGAGCACCGAGGTGAGCACGTGCTCCAGCGCGCTCGCCGGGACGCAGAAGAAGGCCGGGACACCGAATCCCTGCCTGCGCAGCGCCGCTTGCCGGGCGAACCGGTGGCCCACCACGGAGGGATCGAGCAGCGCGGGCAGGTCCGCGGTGACCAGACGGGGCATCAGGCGACCCGGGTGGCGTTCCGCCGGTGGCACCTGCTCGCCGCGAACCAGTCGAAGCGCACGCGGCCGACGTCGGCGCCGAACTGGTCGGCGATGCCGACCTCACGCCCGACCCGGCCGGACTCCGGCACGCAGGTCAGGGTGAGCGGGCGCCTCCCCGGCAGTCCGCGGTGCAGCTCGGCGCGCATCCCGAGCAGCGGCGGACCCTCCGGCGGGCACTGGAGATCGCCCAGGGTCACCGCGAAGCGCAGTGCCGCGTCCAGTACTTCGTCGATGCCGAGGACCCGGTTTTCCCTTGGGGCGCAAGAGATCTCGACCTCGACAAGGCCGGTGCAGACCACCTCGCCGTCCCGTACCGCACGCACCTCCCACACCGGCCCGTCGACCTGGCGGGCGCGCAGCTCCACGGGGGAGCCGGTGCACAACGGCCGCCGCATCCGCAGGTCGATCACCAGGCGCCGCGGGCTCAACCCGTCGAAGTCGGCGCCGCACACGCCGCGCACCAGGTCCAGCAGGCCGCGGCCGATGGAGGCGAGCCCGCCGTCCGGCAGCGCCGCGACCCAGTCGGCTCCGTCCAGTTCTGGTAGTACGCCCAGTGTTGTCACGTGTTCCGGTTCTTCACGAAACCTTTCCAGTACAGACGTCATCCCTGCCCCCAGGTCATGAACGAATTTGTAGGGTATGACCTGGGATGAACGAGTCAACAGCGCGCTCACCTGGCTCGTTTGACGGTCTTTATGCTGATTCTGTCCATCTATAGCTGGACGAAGTTGACGAATTGCTGAAACGGGCTGGCAAAGGCGGCCTTTCGGGCGGTCCCGATGTCCGTGCCCGGCGCCCGTTGCCACGAAGGCGATGTCCGGTTTAGGGGGTGTCGAATCGTTATTTTCCCAGGCTGGGTCGGGCGAAGCCGGAAACTTCCCACCCGTTGAATTCTTGCGTCGACATCCTTTTAGCCCGCCTGCCGGTCCGATCTCGTCGAGCGCGTGCAACTCCGGCCCGCCAGACCTTTGAAGTGGTTGGGAGCAAGCCGTGCGACCGAACGCCCTAGTGGCCGACCGGGCTCTTCAGGCATCGGCCAGGCTGTGGCTTCGGCGGTCGGTGAATGCCGGAAGGAATACGTGGCGGCGTCCTTCGAAATCGGCCTGAGCGATCAGGGCATCAGGTTGGCCGCGACCGTCGCGCCGAGTTCCCAGCACGCTCGCAGGTCGTCCTTGCCCGGTTCGCCCGCGACGAGGACGTGGTCGGCGGCCTTCTCCCAGCCCATGCCCTTGGTGATGCCCTCGACCGAGCGCACTGCGCCGGTGGTGTCGTTGTTGCCGTGCACGTAGAGGCCGTACGGACGGCCCTTCGTGGCGTCGAGGCACGGGTAGAAAACGGAATCGAAGAACGTTTTCAGCGCGCCCGATACTTGTATGAAATAGGCTTTGACCATGATGAGCGATGGTGAGGGGGGCGCGCGGATCTACACGCGCGTGTCGAAGTTCGAGCTGCACCAGATGTCGCCTCAAGATCAAGAAGCTGAGTGCCGGACGCTAGCGGCAGCCCACGGCCGTGCGGTCCGGAAGGTCTATCGGGAAGAGCCGGGAACGAGTGCCTACCAGGAGTGGGTGAAGCGACCCGAGTTTGATCAACTTCTGTCGGACGTCCTCCCCGGAGAGATGGTCATCTCCTACGCCGTCGATCGGGTGACGCGGCGCGGAATGGAGCAAGCCGGAGCCGTGCTGCGGGTGCTTGACGATGCGGACGCGTGTCTCGTCACGGTGGCCGACGGGATCGACTCTCGCCGGGACGACGCCGAGTTGAACATTGGGCTCCGCGCGATCATGGCCCGAGGGGAGAGCAAGAACACCTCCACAAGATCGCGTCGAGGCATCGCGAGACGTCGCGCAGAGGGCAAGTGGCTGTGGCATCGGGCGGTCTATGGGCTTCGAGTGGTTGATCAACATCTCCGCCACGACCCCGAGACCTACCCGTACGCGCGGCGCATGGCTGACTTGATGCTGAGCGAACACAGCGGATACGACGTGATGAAGCTCTTTAACGGCGAAGGAATCGCGAGCGCAAGGGGCGGGTTGTGGACCACGGCCAGCGTTCTCAGGATCGTGACCAATCCCGCGTGGGCGGGGGTCGCAATCGTTCGCAAAAGGCTAAAGGGTGGGAAGTACTTCTATCGCCCGATGATCCTCGGTGAGGAGATGGACGACGAGAACGATTTTAAGTCTCCTACGTTCGTAGGGGACGGTGTAGTTACTCTAGAAGAGCATCGTCGCATTGTCGCGTTGGTTGAAGCTAGAAGTCAAGAGCGCGGAATGAAGCGCATGGATGCTCGTTTTGCGAGATCGGGACGCAGGGTCTCGAAGCTGCTGCTCGGAAATGGCCTTGGTTGCTGTGACTCTCTCGCAGATCAGGGGGAAGTGTGCGGATCAAACGTAATGGGCACCGGTAAAGACAAGCAAGACGGTGGCTCTGCTTCGTACACGTGTGAGAGGCGCGCGCGAACTGCTGGTGTGGGTGGCAATTCCTGTGCGGGAATGTACATGAAGCGGGCAATCGCAGACGCCGAAGTCGGTGAGCGGTTCATCAACCACCTAGCAGCGTGTGAACCTGGGGACCCGCTTCTAGATGTCATCGCGGAGCGCTGGACTGCTCATGAGAAGCCTGCGGAGCTTGCGCAGCGGGCAGCCGCTGAGAAGACAATCGGAGAAGTCCGAAAGTCGATCGAACGAGCCGAAGACGCCTTCGCTGATGGGCTGATCGATAAGAGTGGCTTTGCGCGGCAAAAATCTCGCCTTGAAGAACGTCTGTCGGCTGCCATTGAGATCTTCAAGAAAACTCCGGTACCCACTGTTGATATCTCGCCTTTGCTGGACCCGAACCTATCGAGACCAGCATGGGAGGCAGCTTCGGTTCCGGAGAAAAGGGCGCTTCTGCGTCTGGCGGTGAAGAAGGTGCGCTTGAAGCCAGTAGAGAAAAGGAATCAAGGGTGGGACCCTGCGCGTATCGAAATCGACTGGCTCGCTTAATGGTGCTCGCGGCCCGGCGGACGCGGCCCCCAGGTGTGCAGAGATGCAGACTTGGGGGCCGTTTCCGTATCTCTCTATATCCCTCCTCCTCTTCTTCCTTAAGAAGAACCCGGGAGAGGGGTGAACTCGTCATCTCTGCACTACCCGCCCGTTCGCTGGTCACAGCTAAGTAACGAGATCCGGAGTCGCCGCAAAACGCCTGGTCGCTGGTTGTAGCGCGGGGGGTGTACTAGGTGAAGGGGGTGTGCCCGTGGTGGCTACTGCTTGCCGCATGTGCCCCGGCGCTGCGGCCCCCGGTGCGTCCCTGTGCGAGCGCTGCGGCGGTCAACGCCGGACACCCGGAACGGAGAGCACTCGCCGTGCGGCCCGTCGTGCGGTGAACCGCGTTGGCCGCGCCCGGTGCGCGAGCTGTGGCCTTATATATGGGGCCGACCGCATCCGTGTTGACCACGTCGTGGCCCTGGTCGACGGTGGCCGTGACGAGCCCGCGAACGTGCAGGCGCTGTGCGTCGCGTGCCACCTGGACAAGACGAACGCGGAGAACGGGGAGCGAGCGCTCCGGCAGGCGGGGGCGGGGCGAAAGTTCGGGCGGCCCTGACCGCAGGAACAGCCCGGCCCTCTTCTCACACGCCCTGAGTGCGACGGCGTTTTCCTGACAGCGCAACGGATTCTTTACCTGCGCAGATGCTGCAAACTGGGCCAAAACGAGCCGTAGAACGACCTGCTGAAGTGGGGGTAAACGCCCCTGAACTACCCCGTAACCGCCCTTAACGGCGCTTGACGGTGCTTTCCTGGCCCGGTCGGGTACGAGTTCCGCCGCTTGCGCTCGTCTTCGAGCTGCGCGGTGACGTGCTCCCCGACCGGGTCGTTGGAGCCCTTCGAGTAGTGACACCGGGACGGACGATGATGCCGGTCCGTGGAGCGGTCGCTCGGTCTTGTCCTTGGCCCGTGCTTCGGCGTGCTTGCGGATCTGCTCGCCGCGATCTTCCTGCTGCGCCGGTGAAGAATCGGCGGGCCGAGCGCGGAGCAAGACCGCCTGGCCCCCGTCGCCCGCGCCGCGCCGTCAGCAGAGTGGCCGAGGGACTGATGCCTCGGCCACTCACGGTGCAACGAGTCAGAGGGTCCGTTGTGGTCCTTCGGCGTAGATGCTAGTGACGTGGCCCTCAATGTAACCCGAGAAGGAGTTGAAGTGCAGCTTCTTTCCCGCCTGCACGTTCCCGACGTACACAGTATATGACTTGCCCTTGCCGAAGGGGTTCTCAATAATTTCGTACTTGGGTGTCGACTTCTTCATGAAGGCGTGATTGACGCTGTCGTAGTTCTTGATTTCGCAGTTGTAGCTGTGCTCTTTGTTCACCGACCCGTTTCGCGTGCAGGTGACCTTGGCTAGCAGGCCCCTCGAGTCACTGGCTTCCGATGTCGCCGACGAGGCGGCGGAGGCGGCGGGAGTCATCAGAGCGAAAGTTCCCATAACTACCGTCAACACAGTCAACGTGCGTTTCATTGATTCTCCAGAGATTGCCGGGCGCCATCCACCTATCCTGATAGGCAGTTGGCGGAGTGTAGCAGCATTTCCCTCGTTCAGCTTCCGTTGTTGTCGGGGCCGGGAAACGTTTCGGGTACCGCCGAACTTGCCGATTCGGTATGAAGGTGATTCAGGAGGCCGCGATCAATTCCAGGCCCTCTTCTCGCACGCCCTGAGTGCGAAGCCGTCTTTCCTGATCCCGCGTCGGTCGTACTCCCTGCGCGGACGTCGCGGATGGCCCGGAAGCGGACCGTAGAACAGCCTGCTGGCGCGCGGGTGAAAGCCCCTGAAGCCCCGTAGCCGCCCCCTAACGGCGCGCTACTGGGCCTTACCTGGTCCGGGCTGGGTAGGCGTCGCCGCTTGCGCTCGTCTTCGAGTTGCGCGGCGACGTGCTCCCCGGCCAGACCGGTTGGACCTCTCCGAGTGGTGGCCCCGGGACGGACGTGAAGCCGGTCCGCGTAGTGGTCACTGCTCGGAGCTGTTCGCCTCGATCCACTCGGCGAAGGAGTGCGCAACGTTCTGGATGGTGTCGCCCGCGTCTCGGATCGCGGGTGCGTCACCGGCCCGGACGGCATTGCCCATGTCCAAGATCGCGTCGTGCATCACGCTCTTATGCGCGTCGACGGTGCGCTTGATCTGATCGTTTGCGGCCACGCTTGGAGGCTAGCGACTCTGCGGCGGCTCGTCCTTCGTCGTGTCCGACAGCGGCTCGCCGCGTACCCGGCGTGCTCCCACTTCGACGTGGACCTTAGGGACCGGGAGCCACTGGACGGTGACCGTCACGGGCCGGTCGCCAGGGTCCATCTTGGCGAGGATTGAGGCAACAACGGCGTTCATGGAGCGGCCGTGAAGCACGAGCAGCACGAGAGCGCCGCCCGTGATCCAGGGGCTAGCAGACAACAGCGAAGCGAGATCGGACCAGCCCACGAGCACACCCGTCTACAGCTCCCCGGATAGGAGCTGCGCGTGTCGGTGCACCGTCGGTCGTGAGGATGAGTTCAGATGCCTGCTGGACGAATCCGGAAAACACCCCTGCCAAGCCCAAAAGGGAGTGCTCTCGCTCAGCAGTGGTGTTGGTTGTCCGTGTGTGCTCACCGTACATGTGGCGGTGCGGGTGGCGTGCACACCACAACGAATGCGGTCCCTGGACCCTAGGGCCGTGCTCCCCTGTGCTCGTTCGGCAATGCGTAGATCCACAGCTTGAAGGGAGGATCGCCATGTCCCGCTCGAAGGCCAACCCTTCTGGCAACCCGCGTTCTGCGGATGTGACCGCGCCGCCCGTGCATGGTGGTCGCGCTCCCCGTGTCCCTGCGTCGCTTGGCTCTGTGGGCCGTGATGTGTGGCGGGCGGTGTGGGCGGCTGGTGCCGGTGTGTACAACCCGGCATCGGACAGGTTCGTGATCACGCGGTACGCGGAGTTGCACGACCGCCGGGCGGAGTTGCTGGCGGAGATCGACGCGGACGGGCTGACGACGGTGGGCTCCATGGGTCAGCCGGTGATGCACCCGGCGTTGCGCTTCGTGGAGTCGACGGAGAAGGAACTCCGCGCCATTGAGACGACCCTCGGTCTGAACTTGGAGTCGCGGCTCCGTCTGGGGCTTGCCGCGTCCGGCATCACGGAGCGCTCGCTCGCGGATCTGTTGGGAGACCTGGACGACGACTGACGAAAGCGGGGGTGGTGTGAACTGCGCACCGAGGGCCGCCGTGTCCGGAAGTTCGTCCAGCACCTCACCCTAGGTGGCAGCTATCTCGGTCAGCGGTTCCTTTTGCTTGCGTGGCAACGGGAAGTCATTGACGCGATTTACGCGCTGACGTCTGATGGGGAGCGTCGGCACCGTACGGCGGTCCTGGGGATCGCGCGGAAGAACGGAAAAACTCAGTTGGCTGCGGCGCTTGCGCTGTATCACCTGTGCGCCGATCCGCGCGACTCCGCGCCCGAAGTCGTGTGTGCCGCGAACACGCGCGAACAGGCGCGGATCTTGTTCCGGGAAGCCGCGCGCATGGTGCGGATGTCGCCGCTGCTGGCGAAAATCTGCACGGTCCATCGGGACCGGATCACCTGTCACGCCACGGGTGGCGTCTTCGTGACCGTCTCGGCGGACGCGGGTCTACAGCAAGGTCTTAACCCGTCGTTCGTCGTGATGGACGAGTACGCCCAAGCGAAGAACTCCGACCTGTTCGACGCGCTGACGCTAGGTTCCGCGCAGCGCAGATCACCGCTGTTCCTTGTGATCAGCACCGCCGGTCCCTACCCGGATGGTCCGTTCGCGGAGCTGATCGACCACGGGAACCTGTGTGCCACAGGCGAAGTAGATGACACTTCGTTCTGGTCGCGATGGTATGGGGTTCGTCCGGGTATGACGGTGGATCACACTGACCCGGCGGTGTGGGAGCGCTGCAATCCGTCGTGGTCGATCATGAACAGGAAGGACTTCGAGTCCTCCGTAAAGCGCACGCCAGAGCCAAATTTCAGGATGTACAGGCTCAATGAGTTCATCCGGGGCGGCTCCGCGTGGCTGCCACACGGCGCGTGGAGCAAGCTCGCGCGCCCCGGAGAACTGTTCGCCCCGGGTGACGTGATCGTGGTCGGCGTGGATGCCGCGTGGCGCAACGATTCCACGGCCATCGTCGGCGTCCGCTTGAGGGATCTACACGTGCAGGTGTTGGGGCACTGGGAGGCTCCGCGCGGTGATCCGCATTGGCGGACGCCGATTCATGACGTGATGGAGCGCGTCCGTGACGTGTGCCGGACGTACTCCGTTCGGGAAGTCGCGGCGGACCCGGCGTGGTTCTCCGTGCAAGCGCAGATGCTCAGCGATGAGGGCTTGCCGATCGTGGAGTTCCCGAACTCGGTGGTGCGCATGGTGCCCGCGACGCACGCTGCTTACACGTCCATTGTGGATGGTCTGGTGACGCACTCCGGCCAGCCGGAGCTAGCGCGCCACATCGGCAACGCGGTGCTGAAAACCGACTCGCGTGGTGAGCGGATCACCAAGGAATCCGCGACCAGCCGCCGACACATTGACTTGGCGGTCGCGTTCGTAATGGCGCTCTATCGCGCGTACCTACACCGCGAAGAGCGACCCGTAGACGGGTTCCTGCTCAATGGCGACCCGTGGAACGACATCGAAAACGACGACACGTGGTGAACAGGGGGTGTGGTTGGAGGAGCGCACGCCCGGGAAACTTCGGGCTTTCGCTGACAGGGCAACGAAGACGGCCGCCACGGCGGCACTCGCGGTCTGGGCCTCGATCACAGCGAGCCGCACGGAGCTGATCGCGCTCGCGGGCGGCTGGCAGGTCTCGGAGGGGGCCGCGACCGTGCATCCGGCGGGCGGCCCGCTCGTGCGCGGGGTGCTGCTGATCGTGCTCGCGGTGTGCATCGCACGATCACGGGCGGTGGGCTGATGGGGTTCCTGGACTTCCTCGCTGCCCCGGTCGAAACCCGGTCGGCAACCGCGATTGATCCGGCGGAGGCAACGACCAACGCCGAGCTTGGCGGAGCTGAGCCCGCACTTGCGGCGAAGGCGCTCACACCGCGCGATGCCCTTGCGGTGTCGGCGGTCTACGCGTGCGTGCGGCTGCTGTCGGACACGATCGCTACCACGCCCGTGGGGTTGTTCAAGCGCACGACAACGGGGACACGGGAGCCGTTGGATCGCCCATCGTGGCTGACGAAGCCGAATCCGGACACACGGTGGATTGAGTTCGTGGCCACCGTGATGACCAGCCTTTTGTTGGAGGGCAACGCCTACATTCTGGTGACCCGCGCGGGCGCGGAGATCCTGGCCCTGGACGTCATCCCCGTCTCAGCCGTGACGCCGAAGTACCTCAAACGCGGCAAAGGCCGACGTGAGCTGATCTATGAGCTGTCGCTGACCGGTGAGGACGGGGCACAGGAAGTCGTCGGCGCTCTCTCCCGTGAAGATGTGTTGCACATCAAGGGAATGCCACTCACGGGGAGCCTGACGGGCGTGAGCCCGCTGGATGCCGCACGGCGCACCATCGGCCTTTCCCTTGCCGCACAGGAGTTCGGAGCAGAGTTCTTCGAGAACGGCGCGACACCGGGAGCTGTGATCTCCGTTCCCGGCACGATGACCCCGGCCGGTCTGCGGGCGGCACGGCAGACGTGGCGCGCGATCCACGGCGGAGCCGGGAACCGGCATGGGCTCGCGATCCTCACCGAAGATGCGAAGTTTCAGAAGGTCACGATCTCCCCGGATGAGGCGCAGTTCCTGGAGACCAGGGCGTTTCAGATTCCGGACATCGCGCGCCTGTACGGGGTGCCGCCGCACCTGATCGCGGACGCCTCCGGCTCCACGTCGTGGGGTTCCGGCTTGTCCGAGCAAAACACGGCGTTCGTCCAGTTCGCCGTTCGCGCATGGGCGGAGCGTTTGGAGGAAGGGCTCACCGCGCTTCTCGGCGATGACGCCGTGAGCGCGGGCGAGTTCGTCCGGTTCAACCTGGACGCGCTTGCGCGTGGGGCGCTTGCGGAGCGCTTGGAGTCCTACCGGACCGGCATCCAAAACGGGATCTACGCCCGCGACGAAGTGCGCGCGCTGGAGGATCTTCCGCCGGACCCTTCCGGGCTGGGCGGGTTCCTGATGGTGCCGACGAACCTCGCGATCCTCACACCCGATGGACCGATGGCGCTCACCGCGTCCAGCGACCCGTCTGGGGATACCGACGACACCACCCCGGACGGCGGGGACGAGACGGAGGCTGTTTGAGCGCCGAACGGCGCGATCTCCACGGCGCGGTCGAACTCCGCGCCCTAGAAGGAAAAACCATCATCCGGGGCTATGCCTACGTGTTCAACCGGCTCTCACAAGATCTCGGCGGGTTCCGGGAACGGATCGACCCCGGAGCGGGCCGCGCGGACATGGAGCACGGCGACCTGGTGGCGACGTTCAACCACGACTTCGGCAAACCGCTCGGGCGCACCGGGTACGGGCTGCGGACCGGCCTAGATGACGTCGGCGGCTGGTATGAGATCGACCTCCCGGATACTACGGCGGGCCGTGACGTCGCGGACCTGATCGAGCGCCGCATCATCTCCGGCTCGTCCTTCAGGTTCCGCCTGGGCGACTCGGACGCGGACCAGGAATGGACCCGCGACGACGCGACCGGCGAACTCATCCGCACCCTGCGGGACTTCCGCGTTACTGAGCTGGGACCGGTGACCACACCGGCCTATCCGGACACCACGGCGGCCCTGCGGTCAATTCCCGTTGCACTGCAACAGAATTCCACGGCGTCAGGCCGTGCTGACGGAGAAGGAGACACACTGACGGTCACCACGGCACCCACCACGGCGACGGAGGAGCGCGCCCACGCGGAGCATGCTCTCCAGGCGGTGGCGGACGACCAGCGCGCGGAGATGGAGACGCGCATCCTTGCGCGCCTGGACGAGCTGGACGCCCGCATCGCGGGTCAGGAGGCGGAGGAGCGCGCCAGGGAGACTCGGGATGCGGTGCTCGCGCTGTTGGACGAGCACAACGTGATTCCGATGCAGCGCCCCGGCTCCGATGACAACCGCGCTCTTCGATCGCTGCGTGAAGGTGGGGCGACGGAGTTCCGCGCGATGATGGGCGTCACCGTGGACGCGGCGAACAAGCAGGCAGGCAAGGCTACGCCGCTGCGGTCGCTGTACTCCACGTTGCTTCAGCTCATCGGGGAGCGCTCGTATGTGATTGCGGCCGGTGCCCGGGTGCTTCAGACGACCAGCGGGGAGGCTATCGACTTCCCCCGGGTGCGTCCGGTTCGGCCGACCGTGAAGACGAACGAGGGTGCGCCGCTGCCGGAGAACTACCCGGCAACCGACACGGTCCCGCTGGGTGTGGAGAAGTACGGCTACGTCTCCCACGTCTCGGTGGAACTGGTCCAGGACGACGCCGTGGACCTGGTGGACTTCCTCGCGGCCGACGCCGCGCCGAACCTCGCGGACCAGATGGGCCACGACTTCACCGCCGCGCTGCTGAACCCGACCACGGGCATCCTGCCGGAGCTGCGGACCACGATCACGGGCACCAACATCAAGGACGCCCAGATCACCGACGCCGTCATTGACACGTATTACTCGTTGCCGACGTTCGCGGCCCGGCGGGCGACGTGGATCACCGGCCGGAAGTCGATCGCGCGGTTGCGCAAGCTCAAGGACAACGACGGCACGTACCTGTTGAAGTCCATTTCGGACGGCGGTGTGCTCGTGCTGATGGGTCAGCCGCTGGAGCTTGACCCGGCGTTCTCCGGTGCGAACGAGCACCACCTTGCGCTCTCCGACCTGAGCGGCTTCACGGTCAGGTACGCGGGACCGCTCCGCGTCGCGCGGTCCACCGAAGTGAAGTTCATCGAGGACTTGGTGTCGTTCAAGTTCGTTCAGCGGGCGGGCGGCGCGCTGATCGACACCACGGGATCGGCGCTGCTGACGCTGCCGTCTCCTCCGGCCCCGTGATCCGCGCACGGCCACCCTGACGACCGGTTGGGGTGGCCGTGCCCCTTGCAGTGAAAGGGGATGCACCTGGACTTGTACGCGACGCTGCCGGAGCTGCGCCGCCTGGACGGACTCGGCGACGCCACGTTGTTCCCCGACTCCGACCTGATCGACGGCCGCGCCTTCGCCGTGGAGAA
Organism: Allokutzneria sp. A3M-2-11 16; assembly: GCF_024213555.1. GTDB lineage: Bacteria > Actinomycetota > Actinomycetes > Mycobacteriales > Pseudonocardiaceae > Allokutzneria. Next base: position 2,645,092 of record NZ_JANAVO010000001.1, read on the forward strand.
GGTGCAGGACTACACGGGGATGCGTTGGGGTGCGACGAATCCGCCGCCTGTCTCGATCAGGTGGGCGGTGCGCACGCTAGCCCGGCAGTACCTGACCGATCTCCACGCGCGGCTCCCGGACCGTGCTACCTCCCTGGTGAGCGAGTTCGGACAGACCAACTTGGCCCAAGCGGGCGGCGTGTGGCGGCCGACCAGTCTCCCGGAGGTCAACGCGGTCTTGAACGCCTACCGCGAACGCGCACCATTCGGCTGACAGGAGGCGGAGTGCACATCGTTTTCCTGACCAAGCAAGCCATTCACGCCGCGCTTCGCGCGAGGCTGTCCGGTTCCGGTGTGTTGGTCGCGTGGGCTGACCCGGCGGACAAGGCGCGGCGGCGGTCGGTGTGGTTCACCGAGACCGTGGAGCCGGACGTGGAGCCGACAGGCATGGTGCCCGGTCGCCGCAAACCCTCCGTTCTCACGGCGGATGTCACCATCCGCGCCATCTGCGTGGCCCCCGGTGACCCGGTCCACGCCGAACGCGGCGTGTGGGAGCTGCGCGACCAGGTCGACGCGGCAGTGATGGAGGAGTTCGACCCGGGCACCGTCCCCGGGCTCATCGACGTGCGCCCCGTGCGCGCCGTGGTCACAGGCGGGGAGTCCTTCCTTGGGACCACGGCGCAGTGTGACTACACGGTGCGGGTCCGCGCACGCCTACTGACCTAGGAAGGGGATCGTTTGGCGTTGGACGCCGCTATCTCGATCAACTCGGAGACCGCCTACGGGGTCGCCGCGACCGGGAGCACCGAGGGCTACGAAGGCCAGGGCGACAGTTGGAAGGCCAGCCGCGAGTTCGTGGAATCCCTCGGTTTCCGTGCGGGCATGGAGACCGTGCGTGCGGACCGCCGCCGCATCGTCGACATGGGTGGGGAAGGTGAGATCGAGTGCTCCGTACTCGACTCCGGAGCTGGGTCGCTTCTGCGTGCCGTGTTCGATTCGCTCACGGTCGCGACGGGGGCGGCCGGTGCGCCCTCCACGTTGTCCTATCGCACGGCGACGACCGCCGGGTCACCGTCGTACACGGTGCAGATGATCCGGCCTCTCTCCGATGGCGGCCGTGTCGCTTACCGTCACGTCGGCGCGGTGGTCACCGAATGGGAGTTTGAACAGGAAGTCGAGAAAGCCTTGACGCTCAAGGCTTCCTTTGACTTTCAGACCGTGAACCACACGGGCGTGGAGGCGGAGTTCCTGCCGATCACGTACCCGGCGGAGTCCATTGCCTATGACTGGACTAGGGGAGCGGTCTACCTCACTCGGAGTGGCGCTGAAACCCTTGTGCCCGTGGGCAAGTGGTCATTGAAGGGCGCCCGTGGTTTGAAGACCGATCGCCGTGCTGTGCGCGCGAACCCGTTGAAGCGTCAGCCGAAACGGGCAGAGTTGCCGGAGTATGAAGGGGAGATCGAAGCGGAGTTCGAGTCCGCCACGCTCCCGCTGTACGAGGACTTCGTAGGCGGTGCGATCGTGGGACTGCGCATCTCCTACACGGGGGTGACGAAGTCCGGCAACGGGACTACGGCGAAGCTGGACATCGTCGTTCCCGCGATCCAGTTCACCGGCGAGTCGCCGGAAGCCTCGCTCGATGACCTCACGTCGATGACGCTGCCGTTCCGCGCGCTCGATCCGGGCCGACCGGGCACGGTGTCGCTGACCTACGTGGAGCCGTCCGGAGTGGACCCGACGAAGCCCCCGACACCACCCGGCGACGCCGTCAAGGCGAAGAAGTAGCCGTGTCGGCTGACGTTGGTGTGCACACCACAACCCGGGACGCCGCATGGGGTTGAGGTTCCAAGTCCGCATCGACGGACACAAGGATCTTCGGACCGCGATCCGCAAGACGCAGAGCAAGGACATCGCGAAGGGGCTGAGGGAGGCGCACAAGGCCACGGCCGCCGTGGTGGTGCCTCCGGCCCGCCGGGATGCTCCGCGTCGCTCTGGCGCGCTGTCGGCGTCGGTGAAGCCGTCTTCAAGCGTGAAGGGCGCGATCGTGCGCGCGGGCTCCGCCCGGGTTCGGTATGCCGGGCCGATTCACTTCGGCTGGCCCGCGCGGGGCATCGAGCCGCGCTTCTTCCTCTTCGATGCGGCCGGAGAAACCAAGGACGCGTACTCAGCGGTCTTCCGTGAACGCATGAACGCCTTGGTCCACAAGAACATCAACAGCAACTAGGAGACGCTTGAGCGAGGCTGTGACCATCTCCATGGACGACTTGTCCGTGGGCGAGATCGAGCGCATCGAAGACCTGATCGATGCCTCGATCGACTCCATCGGCGCTCCGGGAGCCCGCAAGGGGAAGTTCCTGCGCGCCGTGGCCTACGTGATCGCGCTGCGCGACAACCCGGAGTTCCGCTACGAGGACTCCTACGCGCTGCGCATCTCGTTGGGGGACAAGGAAAACCCTCCCGTGGCGGCCGACGCCGTGGCCGCGCCCAATCGGGCCGCGCGTCGCGCGCGGTCGCCAAAGCCCGCCTAATCGCGCACTTCCCCGGGCTCACCTGGGCTGACGTTCAGGCGCTGCGGCTGGACGAGTACCGGGCGCTGATCAAAGCCATGAACGCCGACAACCGCGCCCGTCAGCGGGGCGGGTCGTCGGCGGGCGGTGTGCGGCGTGAGCCGGTCATGACCTAGGAGAGGGGGACGCCTGGCGAAGCCGATCAAGGTCACGATCCTGGGTGATGTCAAGGATCTGACCGAGAAGCTTGGCGCGGGAGAGAAGGGCGTCGCGGGGTTCGCGTCCCGGGTGGGTCAGTCCGCCCGGGACGTGGCGTCCAGCGCCGCGCAGTTCGCCGCCGTGGGAGTCGCGGCCGGAGGTATTGGCGGTCTGCTGACGGAGTCCTTGGACCGTGCGCAGATCTCGGCGAAGCTCGGGGCTCAGCTTGGCGCTACGGCCGATGAGGCACGCCGCTATGGCGAAGCCGCCGGGCGCCTCTACGCCGATGGCTACGGCGAGTCCTTCGCGCAGGTATCTTCCGCGATCGCGGCCGTGACGTCCACGCTGGGCAAGCTCGGGTCACAAGCTGAGCTGGAAGCGGTGTCCCGCAAGGCTTTGGATCTCGCGTCCGTGTTCGACGTGGACGTGAACCGGGCCGTGGCGTCATCGGGAGTGCTGCTCAAGTACGGGCTCGCCAGGGACGCCACAGAGGCGTTCGACCTGTTGACGCGCGGACTCCAGGGCGTCCCGGCGGCCGTCCGCGACGACTTGCTAGAGGCCGTGGATGAGTACTCCGTGTTCTTCCACGAGATCGGTTTCAGCGGAGCGGAAGCCTTCGGCGTGCTCAAGCAGGCTGCGTCCGGCGGCAAGATCCAGCTGGACAAGGCAGCGGATGCGGTCAAGGAGTTCCACATTCGCTCCACGGACATGACCAAGGGGCCAGTGGAGGCGTACCAAGCGTTGGGCCTCAACGCTGAGGACATGGCACGCAAGGTCCATGCGGGCGGGACGACCGCGCGGGACGCGTTCCAAACGGTGGTCAACGGCGTGCTCGCGATGAAAGACCCTGTCGCACAAAGCAATACCGCTGTCGCGTTGTTCGGAACCCAGTTCGAAGACCTCGGGAACTTGGACGCGCTCGCGGCGCTGCGACCGGCGGTCAACGGCTTGACCGAGGTAGCGGGAGCGGCGGACCGGCTTGGAACGTCGTTGCACGACAACGCTTCCGCGCGCCTGACACAGTTCGGCCGTGCTCTGCAAGACGGGTTCGTCACTGTAGTTGGCGGCTACGTGCTGCCGGTCGCGGAGCGCGTGGCCGCGTGGTTGTCGACCACGTTCGGCCCGGCTCTGTCCGTGGTCGGCTCGATCCTGACCACGGTGGTGATTTCGGCGCTGTCCGCATTCGCCGGGTGGATCTCGGAAAACAGCTCGTGGCTGTCCATTGTGGCCGGTGTGATCCTGACGGTATTCCTCCCATCGCTGGTATCCATGGGAATCGCGTCGCTGACCGCTCGCGCTCAGGTCGTCGGGACCTTCCTCGCGATGCGTTTGGAAGCCATCAAGGCGGCCCTGGCGCAGTCCTACGCGCTCGCGCAGACCGTCACCGGCTGGGTGTCCCTGGGCGTCGCCGCCGTACTGCACGGGGCTCGTGTGGCGGGCGCCTGGTTGATGGTCCAGGGCCAAGCGCTGACCTCCGGTGCCTCGATGGCCGCGAGCATGGCGGCAACCGTGGCGTCCACTGTGGCCGGATGGGTCACGATAGCGGCGCAATCCCTGTTGCACGCCGCGCGCATGGCTACCGCCTGGGTGATCGCGCTCGGGCCGGTTGGCTGGGTCACGGCGGCCGTCGTCGGCCTGGTCGCGCTGATCGTGTCCAACTGGGAAACGGTGTCGCAGTGGACGTCCGATATCTGGAACTCCGTCGTGAGCTTCCTCTCCGGAGCGTGGGACGGCATCGTTGACTCAGTTCGGACCGGTGTCCGCACGGCCCTGGGGCTGCTCGGTGATCTCCTGTCATGGCTCGCTGGGCTCCCGGGCCGCCTGCTCGGGGCACTTGGTGATGCGGGCCGGTGGTTGCTCAACGTTGGCCGCGACATCCTTCGTGGTCTCTGGGATGGGCTCGTGGACATGGGCACGTGGCTGAAGAACAAGATTGTCGGCTTCTTCTCCTCCCTCGTGCCGGATTGGGTGAAGAGCGCTCTCGGTATCCGCTCGCCATCGCGGGTGATGGCTGACATTGGGCGGTGGCTCCCGCCGGGTCTGGCGGTCGGCATCGAACGTACGGCCGGTGTCGCGGTCGGGGCGGCGCGCTCGCTCGCGGCGGATGTCGTGGGAGCGGTACGCGGTACGGACACGCTGACGCCCGCGCTCGCTTTCGCGAGCCAACCGCCACGCGTCCCGCCGTACCTGCCGGTCCGTGCCGGCCGTTTCCCGGAAGTTCGAAACCCGTTGCAAGACAACGGGTTTCCCGTCAAGCAGGATGTGACGGTGAACGTGACGACGCCCGCCGACCCGCACGAAATCGGCCGCGAAGTGGCGTGGGCGTTGCGCAACCACGGGAGGTGAGTAGCTGGAAACCGTTGCGCTGCAACCACTCGCGCACGAGTGGACGGCTCGCTTCCGGGGACTGGACATCGGTTCCCCGGACGGGCCGACCGCGTTCACCGAAGTTGCTGGGCTGTTGGACGCCCCGGATGTCCGCACGGCCGACCGCCGCCGCTACGGACGCCACGGCGACACCAGCGGCACGGACTACCTCGGACCGCGCACCATCACCGTGTCCGTGGAAGTCAGCGCCCGCGATGACCGCGAGTTCTCCGCGACGATGGACACGGTCGCTCGGGCATTCGCGCCCGGAACGGACACAGCGCCGTTGGTGTTCAGGTTCCCCGGCGTAGCCGGAAGCGGAACCCGTTACGTGGTCGGGAAAACCCGGAAACGTGCGGCTCCGATCACGTGGAGCCTGGTCCACCACCACGCCGTGGTGACAGCGGAGATCTACTGCCCATCACCGTGGATTCACGACGTGCTCACGCAGACCGGGCAAGCTCGACTGCCCACGGCGGGGCGGCCCGGCGGAGGCGGAATCCGCTTCCCCACCCGGTTCCCGGTGCGAACCGGCGCGGCCCCGGCGGCGGAAGTCATCCGCGCCACCAACCACGGCACGACGCCCGCACCGATGCGACTCCGCTTCCGAGGGCCGATCACCGACCCGCGCGTTACCAACCTGCGGACGGGGGAGTTCCTGGAGCTGCGGTACACGCTGCTCGCCGGACAGTGGTTGGACGTCGACACTGACACTCGCGAAGTCCTGTTGAACGGAAGCGCTCCGCGTTGGCTGACCCCGGGGACCCGGAACACCTGGCTTCACCTCGCGCCCGGCACAGCCGAGTTCGGCTTGTCCGGCTACCGCATCCCCGGTGAACCCGGGGAGCCGGACCTCACCGCCTGGTGGTCGTCCACCTGGATCTGATCGAGATGGAGGTAGACCTCTGGCACCTGTGGAGATGCCGCTCCCGCCCATGCTCGTGGACGGCACCGAGTACCACGCCGACCCGCTCCGCCGCGTCCTGTCCGGGCTGCTTGCCGACACCCCCGGCGTGCTCGGGATCGGCGACTTTGCCGTCACGGTCGGCTCGGACTACGCCGCGACGGTCAGCGGGGGACGGGCCGCGCTTCCCCCTCCGGCCGCGCAGCACACGGGCGTGTACCTGACGGAGGCGACCACGTCGACCACGCTGCCGATCACCCCACCGCACGCCACCCGAGACCGCATTGACCTGCTCGTGGCCTACGCGGTCCCGCCCGCGACGGCCACCGACACCGGGCGCTGGTTCCTGGAGATCAAGACCGGGACCCCGGAGCCCGAACCGAAACGCCCCGTCGTCTCCGGCGCGTTGCTGTTGCGCGAGTTCCGGGTGTTCGCCGAGTCCGCCGCACGGCCGGTCCAGTCGACCGATCTTCGGTTGAGCGAGGGACAACAGCTCATCTCCGGCGCCGTGCTCTATGGGCGCAGCCTGCCGACCCCGGTCCCGGGGCGGGTGTGGACCGACGCCGGGAACGGCGTCACCTACGCGCACTCCGGGAACGCGTGGGAACGGCTGACCGAACGCCGAACCTACGCCGTCGCGTTGGCGCGGCCCGGCGGATACACCGTTACCCACCAACAAGAAGCCACCTGGACACAGGCGCTGCGCGACCCGGACGGGATGTGGGGCGGCACCACCAACCCCACACGGGTGCGCGTTCCGGAGACCGGGATCTACGGGTACTCCGCGTCGTTCGCGGCGGAGCGCATCGGTACCGGCCAAGCGCAGATGTTCCGGACGGCCGCGCTGCTGTGCAAGTACAGCGCGGAAGTGGGTGGGAGCCGGGAAGCGATCGCAGGACAGGAAGGTGCGGGGTGGGCCGCGAACCCGGCGGGGCAATGGCAGTTCTGGGGCGTGTCCGGCGCGATCGAGGCGACGCGCGGTCAGTCACTCGGGATCATCACCGATACCGCGACGCCCGAGGGCGTGAAGATCGCGACCAACTTCCTGACCCGCTTCCTCGTGTGGAAAATCGCCTAGCAGGAAGGGGAATCCGGCGTACCGCGTGCTGTTTCAGGACGTGCTTTCGGGCTACGTCCACGGCGAACTCCCGTTCTCCGACCTGAGCTACACCACCGTGTTGAACGCCCCGGGTTCCGCGAAGCTCACCACCGACTTGGACCCCGGCGTCTCGCACGTCACCGCACAGAGCCTCGTTCCCGGAGCGGCGACCGCGCTCTACATCGAACGCCACGGCCGGATCGTGTGGTCCGGGCTGCTCTGGGACGCCGCACCGGACTACACCACGAGCACGCTCACCCTGGAGTGCGAAGGCTGGCTGAGCTACTTCCGGCGACGACACATCCACACCAGCCGCCAATACATCCACTGGGATCAAGCCGACATCGCCCGAGACCTGTTGCAGCACGCGGGAACCTACGGACCGAGCTCGCGGCTGGGCATGATCGAGTACGGGCGCGAGATGACCGGCGTCGCCCGCGACCGCACCTACAAGGAGTCCGAGCGGAAGTCCATCGGCGAAGCCGTGGAGCAGCTCGCTGACGTCATCGACGGCTTCGACTTCGCCTTCCGCGCCGAGTGGTCCGGGCCAGACGCGGACGAACTCGCAGTGCGCTTCGTCATCGACTACCCGCGCACCGGACGCGACCGCGATATGTCGCTTGTGGACGGACAGAACTGCTCGATCCTCTCCGCGACGGTAGGTGGAAAGAGTCTTTCCACGTTCGCACTCGCCTCCGGTGCGGGAGACGGAGACGAACAGCTCTGGACGACCAGTGACCGGCCGTCGCTTGTGCACCCGCGCTTGGAGGAAGTCGCTTCGTACTCCGATGTGAAGGAACTTCCGACGCTGCAAGGCAAAGCCGACCGGATCGTTCGGCAAGGCTCCCATCCTGTGGTGCTGCCCAAGATCGAGCTGTACCCCGACGCCCTTCCCGGCCTGGACTCGATCGCGGTCGGGGACCAGGTCGCGGTAACCGGCGGGTACGGGCTCGTCCTCATCGCCGGGACGTGGCGGGTGACCGAGATCGCGGTGTCCGTAGACGACGCCGGAGCCGATGACGCCACGCTCACCGTCGCTCCGATGGAGGTCTTCGCCGATGTCTAACCCCTCGCTACCGCCGTCGCTGGGAGCGAACTTCCGGGAACTCGACGAGCGGATCTCCGCCCTGGAACGCGGAGACCGTTCCTTGTCCTACCGGCAAGCACTGTCCACCAACGACAGTGAGGAAACCCGCACCTTCTACATGGACCGCGATGGCGGGACCTCCCGCCCGACCACACACGTCGGTTACGCCGCATCATTGGTGAACCCTCGGTACCCGGTGTTGGTCGCGCGGTTCGTGGTGACGCTGTTCAACGGAGCGGGGGCGATGGTCCACCTTCGCTCCGACATGGCCGGAGCATCCCGGGAAACCCGCCGCTGGAACCTGACCGGCGGCCCCGGGGACTACCGACACCACGTATTCGAAATCGCGTGGCTACACGGAATGCCGGTCGACCAGTGGTCCGACACCTCCGCACAGCAGGTGATCCGGCGCGGACAGATCCTGTTCAACACGACCGTGACAGCCGAGAAGATCATCAACGCTCGTGATGACGACTTCTCCGCCGATGCTCAACGCAAGGGTTTCACCGGGCAGCAAACAGAGTTCATGGTCGCCTGGCTGCGCACGACCGACAACCGGTACCCGGTCTACTTCAAAGAGCCGGAGTACGTGTTCCTGGCTCCCCGCAACGCTTTCCCGACCGCGTCGATAGAGGGCACGTTGATTCCCGGCTCTGATGTCGGCGGATACCCGGCGACCGAGGCGCCCAGCGCCCGCAGTTCTGACACCGCGCATCCTCCCGTGTGGACGGACAGTCCGGGTGAATGGCCTACGCCGACGCGGGATTTCGGCTACCAGTAAGGAGATCCATATCTGAGTGACGCACTCTGGATTGCGTTGATCGCGCTCGCGGGAACCGTGGTGACCTCCGGCCCGCTCTACCTGTCCCTGCGCAAGTCACGCAAAGCCGTTGCCGCACAGAGCGATGCGATCCCCGGCGCGGTGTCGGGCGCGATCGACACCGCCCTGGCGCCGATGACCGCGCGCTTGGACGAGATCAGCCGCGATATAGCGCACATCCGGGAACGCGTCGCGGTGCACGACGACCGTTGGACTTGGTCGCCACCTCCACGACTTGCCGAAAGGCGAGATAGCGAAAGGAGTTCCGATAGCTGACGGATACCTGACATGGCTTCCCGATGTCCTTCGAGACGCGGGCTTGGACGTGGTTGAGATCGACGGGTGGCGCACTCGTGGACACGGCCGCTTCAAGAACGTGTGGGGCGTGATGGGCCACCACACCGCCGGACCCGCGAGCGGCGACTACCCCTCTCTCGGGACCGTGGTCCATGGGCGGAAGAACCTTGCCGGTCCGCTCGCGCAGCTCGGACTAGGCCGGTCCGGGAAGGTCTTCGTGATCGCGGCCGGTGTCGCCTGGCACGCGGGCAAAGGCGTCTACCCGGGCATACCCCGTGACAACGGGAACTTCCATCTGGTCGGCATCGAGGCGGAGTCGACCGGCTACGGCGACTGGACGTCGGCCCAGCACGACGCCTACCCGCGCATGGTCGCCGCGATTCTGCGACATCTCGGCTTGAACGCCTCCCGGTTCATCGGGCACGGCGAATACAGCTCGATTGGGAAGTGGGACCCGGGCAACTGGCCCGGGGGAATGAACGGATTCCGTTCCCGCACACAGGAAATCCTTGAAGGAGACGATATGCCCTCTGTCGAAGAAGTCGCCGAAGCCGTCTGGGCTCGCGTGCTCATCCACCCGCACGACCCGTCCATTGCTCACCCCGCGTGGGTCTGGCACTGCCTGACCAACACCGCCGCCTGGCAGGCCGCCCAGTACCCCGAGGGAATGGAGCCCTCCGCCGTGGACGGCACCACCCCCGTGCGACGCATGGACTTCGCCCGCTTCGCCGAAGCCCACGGCTACGTGCTCAAGCAGGAAGTCGCCGGACTCCGCACCGCCGTGGACAAGCTCGCCGAAGCGGTCGGCACCAGCTCCGGGATCGACCCGGAAGAGCTGAAAGCCGCTGTGCGACAGGCAATGCAGGACTCACTCGTCCGCGTCATCGTCACCGGCAAGGAACCGTCCACCGAAACCCCTTGATACACAACGCTTTCCAGAATGCCGACCTCTAGTCGGCTGTTTCCATCCCCGTGAAATCACAACTCGAAGGAGTTCTTCCTATGTGGACTGCACTGTTCTGGCTCGCCGCGTTCGAGCGCGCCGTGAAGACCTTCGCCCAGACCGCCGCCGCGACCCTGGGCGCGTCGACCGTGGGCATCCTGGACGCCCCGTGGACCGCCGCCCTGTCGGTCGCGGGCATGGCCGCCGTGCTCTCCGTGCTGACCTCCGTCGCCTCGATCAAGACCGGCGACACCGGAACCCCGAGTGCGGTGAAGGCATCGGCCGACCCGCGTTGACTTCCTGTCCGTTGTGGTGTGCACCACAACGGACGTAGTCATACAAGGCGCCTTGGTATACCTTGAGTGTGCCAAGGCGCCTTGGCTGTGACGGAGGGGGTAGGCATGAGTAACGCGGGGTCCCGGATCGTGACCGCCATCGAGGCGGCGTGGGAGGAGATCCGCGTCCACCACCCGGAGGTTCCCGAAGTGGTGGTCGTGACCGGAGCTGGGTTCGCGGCGAAGAAAGCCAAGTGGGGGCACTTCTGGGCTGAGCGCTGGAAGGACGGAGACGAGACCGCGCGCAAGCCAGAGCTGTTCGTCGCTGGTGAGCTTCTGGGGATGCCGGGCCGCCGGATCATGCAGACGCTCCTGCATGAGGCCGCGCACGGCCTGAACTACGCGCGCGGCGAGAAGGGCACCAACATCAACGGGCGTCACAACAAGACCTTCCTCCGTGCGGCGGAGGAGCTGGGCGACGCCTGGCCCGAGGGCAAGGCGCCGCATCCGACAATCGGCTTCTCCGCAGTGGAGATCACCGACGACGCCGCGCAGCGCTACGCCGACACGATCGCGTGTCTGGAAACCGCACGGCTTGCGCACTTGGAGGCGCTGCTCGTCTCCGTGGGCGGGGCGGGTGGAACGGGAACGACCGGCACGACGCCCACGGGTGGACGCGGAAGCCGGGGCGGCACCAAGGGCGGCAAGCGCCCCAACGCCGTGTGCGGATGCTCGGAGCCGGACCCGTTCCCGATCTCGCCGGGAAGGCTCGCGCGGCGGCCGATCCTGTGCGGAGAATGCCGTGAGCCGTTCCGGCACGAGGACAGCGAGGACGCCGCCGCGTGAGCGAGAATGCCAAGGTGCCGGGTGGTAGCGTCGCCACCCGGCACCTTCGCCTAGCCAGGGAGCACCTCGTGTCGCTCGATGAACTCGGCCTGACCGGGCAGCAACGCTCCCGCGCGGACGAGCTGCTGAAGGCCGCGAAGAAGGTCCGGCGCGACCCAACGACCGCCGCGAACAAGCAGTACGCGGAACGCGCGATTGACCTCCGCGAGCTGTTCGAGTTCGACGGGCGCACCGACTACACCGGCCGCAGTCACCTCTACAAGAAGACCGTCGGCGCGATCAACGACCTTGCGTGGGGAACGGAAGACCGGGCCGCGCTGCTGCGCGCGCTGGGCTACCACACGCAAAAGGAAGTACGGAGGCGCCTGCTCGACTCCGTCGACGGCGACTTGGGCGCCTACAAGAACCTCTGCATCACCTACGGGATCAAGCAGGGCAGCCAAGACGACCGCCGCAAGGAACAGCGCACCGGGGAACGCGAAGCCTTGCGCAGCGTGGCCGAGTTCGGTCGGCAGTTCAGTTCCCCGGTCGTGGACGACGCGCACGCGCTCCGCGCCAAGATCGCACACTTCCGGTCCTGGGTCGAACTGCACCGTCGCGTCGAAGACGTCATCGCCTACCGAGACCTGACGCCCGAGGTGGCCGGAGAGATCCGCGCGGACCTCAACGCGACGGTGGACTTCATCGGCATCATGTCCGATTCGCTCTACCTCATCGAGTGCAAGGTGTACGGGCCTGACGGCGAGACCACGGCAGGCGAACAGAAGACCCCTGCGGTGAGCAAGAGGAAGGCGCGCAAGCGCAGCTAGATCGCGTGGCGTGATCCAGCCCCGAGCGTCCGGACCCCCGGCTTCGGGGCTGTTTCCTGTTCTGGGAACACCAAGGTTCCTTGTGTGACTCGGGTCACTCTTGGTTGTGAATCACCCGTCTGCGGGCGGTGTGTTCAGTGACGAAGTCATACAAGGAACCTTGGGGGAATGTCTGGCTGGATTGAGCACGATCAAGCGCTCTGGATCACGGTTCTACGTGCATCCGGAGACCCGCGAGAAGGTCCCCGGCGTCACGTCGGTGATCGACATGCTTCCGAAGCCCTTCCTGACGTTCTGGGCCTCGAAGGTGACGGCCGAGACGGCGGCCGACAACATCGGCGCCGTGGTCCAACTGCTCGTGAACGGTGATCGCGGCGGTGCGATCGACTACCTGAAGCGGGCGCCGCAACGGTTCACCTCCGACGCGGCCGACATCGGCACGGAGTTCCACAACCTGTTCGAGAAGCGCGCGCGAGGCGACCGCATCGGCCGTCAGCACCCGGACATGGAGCCCTACCTCCGGTGCATCGACGAGTTCCTTGACCGCTTTCAGCCGCGCTTCCTGCACATCGAGGACACGGTGTGGTCGGACACCCACCACTACGCCGGGAGCTTCGACGCTATCGCCGAGATCGAAGGCGAAACGGTGATGTTGGACGCGAAGTCCACGCGCTCTGGGGTCCACGATTCCGTTGCGCTGCAACTGGCCGCGTATGGGCGGGCCGACCACATCGTCACGCAGACCGGCGACACCGTCCCGATCCCAGACATCACCGCGAACGCGGTGTTCCACGTCCGGCCAGAGGGCTGGAAGCTCGTCCCAGTCCGCGCGGACGACGACGTGTTCGCGCGGTTCCTGGATCTCCGCCGGATCTTCGAGTGGGTGCACACCGAGTCCAAGTCCGTGGTCGGGACGCCGTTGTTCGACTCCCAGTCCACGACCGGCTCACAGCGCCGCGCCTCACACTGACTCGCTCTTCCTTACATACCAACAGAAAGGTGCTCGTTTGAGCCTGCGCATTTTCGAGACCGACCCCGACGCCAAACGCAAGAGCCGCAACACCTTCGCTGACGACATCGTCGGCCGGTTCCGGGGCGGCATGCTGGCAGGGCGGCGGCCGGTCGCACTCTCGGAGTGGCGCGTCACCACCGATGACCCCGACGTCGCCGACCGCGTGGCCGCGCTATTCGGCGGAGAGCCGGAGGAGTGGGACACCGACCGCGCGGACGTCCACCAGGTCCTGACGACCACGGCCGTCGTCCCGATCGTGATCGAGTCGGCCGACTGCCTCCGCGCCAGGATGACCCTGTTCGGCCTCCAAGGGCCGATCCACGTCTGTGACGGCATGTACTCGCTCGCCGATGACGACCGGGGCGAGCCCTGCGGATGCCCGCGATCCCTTCAGGATCGCAAGGACCTGGCCAAGTCCGGCAAGGGACCGAAACCGGACATCAGCCTCAAGTTCCGGCTTGCCGACGACCCCGACCTTGGACTGTTTCTCTTCGGGTCCGGATCGTGGTCGCTGGTCAACGACCTCCCCGACCTGGAGAGCAGGCTTGCCGACGCGGACGGCCCGGTTCGCGCGGAGCTGCGCCTCGTCCACGTGCAGTACACGACGAAGAAGGGCCGCGACGTGGAGTACCACCGCCCGGAGATCGCGATCACCGGCCCGGCCTGACCGAACGCCCCGGAGCGCCCCACGCGGATGCTCCGGGGCGTTTTCCCTTTGCTGCCAACAGGAAGGAGCCGAGTGCACATTGACCGGCTACTCGGTCGGCTAGGACGCGGCACCGTGGCCGACGAGCCCGGCGGGGTGCTCGTGCACTGCCCCGCACACGAGGACGGGCGCCCGTCGCTGTACGTCTCGCTCACCCCGGACCGCCGCGCGCTGCTGTACTGCCGCGCGGGCTGCGCCACCGCCGACGTGCTCCGCGCGGTCGACCTGGACGCGAGCGCGCTCTTCGACGTGGACGGCGTCGCGACCGTCACCGGCACGGAGCCGACCGACGTCGACCCGGCGGCCGTGGCCGCGCTCGCGGTATACGTCACCGCCGCGACGAACACCTACGCGAACTCCGACGCACAGACCTACGTACAGCGACGATTTGGCGTCACAGCCGACATAGCGCGGCAACTCCGGCTTGGTTTCGACGACGGCACCGTGTCAGTGGGACGCGCCCGTGACTACCGCACGACCGGCTACGCCGCTCACCCCCGGCTCGTGGTCCCGTTCGCGGACTGGGACGGCGTAACACGGGGACTTCAGGGACGGGACCTGTCCGGGGCGTGCCCTGCCCGATGGCTCAACCTCGCTTCTCCCAAGGGAATGCGCTGGAGCGGCGTCGGGGTTTTCCGGGTCGCGGACAGCTTCCCCACGGTGCTCGTCACCGAGGGACCAGGCGACGCGCTCACGGCCGTTGCCGCCGGATACACCGCCGTGGCGGTCCGGGGCTCCGGTGTCGCACGCGCACAGCGGACAGCACAGGAGATCGCGGCACGCGCGGACGCCGGGGAAGTCGTGCTCGTGGGCGACAACGACCAGGCGGGAACCGCGTTCGTGGACGCGCTCGCGGCGAATCTCGCCAGCCTGGGGATCACGGCGCGGGTGCTCGCGGTTCCGCCGGAGCACGAAGACCTGACCGCGTGGCGCGAGACGGCTCCGCAAGGCTTCCCCCGCGCACTGCACGAGGCCGTGGCCGACGCCGCGCCGTGGACGCCAACGACCACCAAGAGCACGCCGACAACGACACGTGGGGAGGGGAAATCCATGCAGGGAACCGACATCGCGAACGCACGCCTGGCGCTACGCATCGTCGGGGAGGACACCGCGCACGTGGACGGCGTCGGCTTCCTGACCTGGGACGGCCGCGTGTGGCGGGTCATGAGCACCACCCGCGAACGCGCGATCGGGCACCGGGTCGCCGACACCATGCGCACGGAGCTGGCCGCGATGCCCAGAGGCGACCGCAAAGGCTCTCGTGACGAGCAGGAGCAGGCGCGCGAGTACGCCGACGCGGTCAAGCGGACACGGCGAATGCACATGGACGCCGGGATACGCGCGGCCCTGGAACACCTGCGCACCATCACCGCCGCCGACGTCGCCGAGTTCGACGCGACCCGGCACTTGCTGACCGTCGCCAACGGCACGATCGACTTGCGCGCGGGGGAGCTGCGCGAGCACCGCCGGGAAGACCGGCTCACGCGCCTGGTCGAACTCGACTTCGACCCGGACGCGCACTGTCCACGGTGGACGGCATTCCTTGAGGAGGTGTTCCCGGACGAGCCGGAGATGCCCGCCTTCATGCGGCGGCTGATCGGCTACGGCATCACCGGCGAGACCCGAGAACACGCCTTTGCGTTGCTCTACGGGCACGGCTCCAACGGCAAGAGCGTGTTCGTCAACACGGTGGCGGAGGTCTTCGCCGGGATCACCGGGCACCTGTCGCAAGCCGCCATCGCCTACACGCGCAGCTTCGATCCCGGAGCACCGAATCCGGCGCTCGCGGCGCTACGCGGTGTGCGCCTGGCGGTGCTCTCCGAACTCAGTGATGGGCTGCGCCTGAACGAAGCATTGCTGAAACAGATCACCGCCGGTGACCCGGTCGTTGCCCGGGAGCTGTACCGGGGGCAGTTCGTCTTTACCCCGCAAGCACTTCTCGTACTCGCGACGAACTACAAGCCGGACGTGCGCGGGCAAGATGACGGATTCTGGCGGCGGACCCGTCTGATTCCGTTCAGTCGGGAGTTCACTGCGGCACAACGGGATTCCGGTCTCGCGGGAAGGCTGCTCGCTGAAGCGCCCGGCATCCTGGCGTGGGCGGTGCGGGGTGCCGTGGAGTGGTACACGGACGGACTCGCCGAACCGGCCAGTGTCCGGGCCGCCGTGGCGGAGTACCGCCGCGCATCGGACTCCCTGGACGGCTTCCTCCCCGGGGTGCTCGTCCGTGACCCAGACGCGGAGATCCCGCTTGATCAGGCGTTCACGGCCTACCTGGACTGGATCGACGTCGAACAGGGCGGGCAGACACGGCCGTGGGGAAAGATCACGTTCCGCCGGAACCTGGAGTCACGCAAGGTCGGCGTGACGCGGCGGGCGCGAGGTGTCGTGCTGCGTGGCGTGCGCAAGGCGCGACCGAACGAACTCACCTAGCACCAACGGATTCAGTGGGCCGCACCGGACATCGCGTCGGGTGCGGCCCCTGTTTGCGTTGTCCACCAACAGCATTCGGGAGGCATGTGCGGGTACGGACACACCGCGTGGCCGGTGAAGCAACCACGATCCGGGTAGTCGAGACGCGGGAAGACGTGGAGGCGTTCACCGCGTGGACGGAGACGGTCCGGTCCCGTGTAGTGGCCTTCGATACCGAGACGACATCCACCGACATCTACGCCCCGGGCTTCCGGCTTCGGCTCGCCCAGTTCGGCACCGAGACCGACGCGTGGGTGATCCCCGTCGATGCCCACCAAGTCCCGGAGCCCCGGCGTTCGCTGGCCGCGCGCGCCGTGGTCGACATGCTCAACGACCACCCTCGGTTGACCGTCCACAACGCCACCTTCGACGCGCTGATTGCCGCCCGGCACCTGGGCGTGGATCTGGACTCGCTGTGGTCCCGCGTCACCGACACGACCATTCTCGCGCACCTGTGCGACCCGCGCGGCCCCGAAGACGGCGGCACCGGGATGAGCCTCAAAGCCCTTGCCGCACAACGCGTTGACTCCGACGCGCCGGACACCGCCACGGGCTTGTATGCGGCGTTCCGGGAGATCGGACACACCAAGGACACCGGGTGGGCCGCAATCGACCTTCACCACCCGCTCTACACCCTGTACGCGGGCCTCGACGTCATCTTGGGCGCGCGGCTGTACCACTCGCTCTCGGCCGAAGCCGCCGTGCGCGGATTCGGTCGTCTCGCCGAGTTCGAACACGCGGTTGCCTTGGTGTGCGCCAAGATCGAGGCACGCGGGTTCCGCGTCGACCCCGGGTACCTCTCGGAGCTGAGTATCCGCCTGGCGGGCGAAGCCACGCAGTGGGGCGGAGTCGCGGCCGAGTTCGGAGTTACCTCCGTCAACGCACCCGCACAGGTGTCGGCCGCGCTGGTCGGCATGGGCGAGACGCTGACCGAGACCACCGACACGGGCGCACTCAAAGTCGACAAGGAGGTGTTGAAGCCGCTCGCGGACCTGGATCGGGACTGGGAGCGTGTCGGAGCGCGAGAGCCGAACCTCTTGGCGGAGGCGGTGCTCCGGGCGAAGCGTGCCGCGAAGTGGCGCGTGTCCTACGCCGACGCGATGCTGTCCCGCCGGGATGCCGACGACCGGATTCACCCGAGCATCACGGCGTTGAAGGCACGCACAGCGCGAATGTCGATCTCACGGCCACCGCTGCAACAGCTTCCCTCCGGGGACTGGGTCATCCGCCGCGCCCTGGTCGCCGACTTCCCCGGATGGGTCGTCGGAGGCGTGGACTACGCGGCCGTGGAGATGCGCATCCTCGCGGCACTCTCCGGTGATCCCGTGATGTGCCAAGCGATCCACGACGGCCACGACCTCCACGATTACACCGCCGAACTCATCTTCGGCCCCGCTTTCACCAAGGGGCATAGGAAGATCGCGAAAGGAGTCGGCTTCGGGAAGGTCTACGGCGGTGGGCCGGACACCCTCGCGCGGCAGACCGGTGCGCCACTGGAGCAGGTGCGGGCGACGCTGCGTGAGTACGACCGCGTCTACCGGGGGATCAAGCGGTACTCGCGGCGGCTCGTGCAACGCGCCGAGTACGGATGCCGGGAAGTCATCACCCCGGCGGGCCGCGTGCTCCCGCTGGACCGACGACGCCTGTACGCGGCCGTGAACTACATGGTCCAGTCGACCGCGCGGGACGTGCTCGCGGAGGCGCTTCTCCGCCTGGACGAGCGCGGTCTCACTCCGTACCTGCGGTTGCCCGTGCATGACGAAGTCGTGTGGACCGCGCCCGCCGATATCGCGGCCGACGTCGGGCGGGAGATCGCCGACGCCATGACGGTCCCGGACTTCTTCGGGGTACCGCTGTTCACGGACCTGGAGATCGGCGGCTACTCCTGGGGCTCGCTCTACGGAGCCCCGCTCTGACACCAACCACCACAAGGGGGTCTGTTTGCGCTGTTCCCGTTGCGGCACAACGAAGAAAGTGAAGGCCGTCCCGGCATGGCCGCGTCAGCTCTTGCTGTGCCGCGACCACACCACCGCCCACTACAAGACGAAACGCCGGGAGGAGACCGGAGCGACGCTCTACGCCTACGGCGACATCACGCGCCGGATCGAACAGGCACGGGCGCACTTCGTGACGTTGCGGGCGGAATGCCTGACACCGTTGGCGTGCACACCACAACACGCCACGGCGGAGCTCCTGCTTTCCGCGCTCGCGGCCCGCTCGGAGCACTACCTCCGCGAGTTCGCCGACCAGGCGTGGCGGGTCTTCCCGAACTACCGCGACCGACAACGCACCAGAGGGAACGAAACCCGTGCCGCACAACGGGAAGCGCACTCCGTCCCGGTCGACCTTCCGTGGCTGCGCCGTGTCTACCGGGATCGGTGCGTCTACTGCGGCACCGCGTCGGAGCACATCGACCACCTGTGGCCGCTGGTGGCCGGAGGCGATGACGCGCCGTGGAATCTCGTCCCCGCGTGCGCGGACTGCAACCTCCGCAAGGGCGGCAAGCCGCTCGCGGACTGGCTCGCGGCGGAGCTGAAGCCGTTGGAGGACAACGACCCGGAGGTGATCGCGCAGTGGCGGACCTGGACGAGCTGAAGAACTGCCGCAAGTGCGGCACCACGCGGCCGGTGACCGCCTTCCCGCGCGACCGGACTCGCCCGGACGGCCGACACCCGTACTGCTCGCCGTGCCGGGCGGGATACCACCAGGCCAACCGCGCGGCGGCACTCGCGCGGATGGCTGCTCGCACGCAGCGCGAGCGCGACGCCGACCGAGACCGCCGCTACCGCACCCGGTACGGCATCAACATCGCCGTGGTGGACGACCTGCGGGCGGCCCAGCACTACCGGTGCGCCATCTGCGGACGCCACGAGGACGCGCTCCCGCGTGGCCTGTGCGTCGACCACGACCACATCACCGGCACCGTCCGCGCGCTGCTGTGCCAGTCGTGCAATTCCGCGCTAGGGCTATTCAACGACTGTCCGGATTCATTGAGTGCGGCTGTTCACTATCTCGCCATGACAGAAGAGCTTGCGGCTATCGCCCACGCAGAGAACGCTGTAGAGGAGAAATAACCTTGTCCTTGCGAACTGATTCCTTTCACGACATTGCTTCGCGGCTGGCTCGCGGAACCGCCGCGTTCCTGCGCGCTGCTCCGGTTGCTGACGCCGTAGCGACCGAGCGGCCCGACGTTGTTCCTCCCGTCATCGTCGACGGAGTCAGCCGTCCCGTGGAAGCGCTCGTGCTCGCCCGACTTGCCTCCGGCGTGGCTCCGGAGCTGTGCGCAGCACGAACCTCCGTGGCACAGGCAGTCCTGCACGTCGAACGCGCCCTTGCTGCCGTTACCGCAGCCCAGCACCGGTACGCCACCGTGCCAGTACGGGAATGCGCAGGGTGACCACATCTTCACATACCAGTCGGTATGTGACATACAGCACGAGCAGCGACGCTCCGGCGAGCGCTGCTTGTTCGGCGCAAAGACTCGCGCATTACCCGATCGGCGTAGCTTCGGAGCCTGTTCCCTTTTTAGGGAGCAATGCTCTGACGTGCCGATAGCGGACTTATGGGTACGGAGAGTTACCGTTACACGTGCCATTGGTGATCATCCTCCGTGCTGACCCCGAACGACCACGGATCGATTGAGAGTGTCGGGGTCTCTATGTAGCGTCGCGATTCGCGGGAGAGGAGCCGGGGGGCTCCCATAAGCAGAAGGACAACATCGATGGTGGGGACTGCGCACGGCGCAGATAGGACGACGGCATTCCTGCATGACATTCGTCATGGATTGTCGGACAGCGGGACCGCGCTGCCACGCCTGCTCGCGCGGCTGGCGCGCTCCACGGCCGCCGCAGAGCGCTACGCCGACGCGCGGACGAACAGGGAGCTGCTGGACGCGGTCGTGGACGGCGACCGGGCGGCGGAGACGGCGCTTTACGTCCGGATGGCGGGGAAGTTGGACTCGGTCGCGACGAAGGCCGCTGGTGGGTCCGCAATGGACAGAGAGGACCTTCACCAAGAGGGCGCCGAAAGGCTGATCACCGATGCGCGGAACGGGAAAATCCGCGACGCATTCGGCGGTGAGATCGGTCCCTATCTCGGACGCGCGGTACTGGGGCACTTGCGCAATGTCGCGAGCACGCAAAGCCCTGGCAAGCCCAGCGATCCGGGACGGTTCGCGCAGAAGCTGCGCCAGGCGCTGACCAAGACCGCCGACGAGCACGGCGAGTACGACATCACCGCCGCCGCCATCTTCGCTCGGGAACACTTCGGCTGGACCCTGGCGACGTTCTGGGAGATCCACGACCGGATGCGATCCGCGCCCGTGGAGCACCGCATCCCGACGCAGTCCGGCTACACCGTCGCCGAGTCCATGCCCGACCGTTCGGCAGAAGACGCGCTCGCCCGCGTGGAAGCGATCGAGACGGCCCGCGTGCTGCGGTCGGCCGGACACCTGTCGGCACGCGAGCGCGAGGTGATCGACTTGCTGTGTGGCTTCGGCGGTCCCGTTCTGTCCGAAAAGGACACCGCGCGGGTACTGGGCATGACCCAACAAGCGGTGAACA
Organism: Allokutzneria sp. A3M-2-11 16; assembly: GCF_024213555.1. Classification (GTDB taxonomy): domain Bacteria; phylum Actinomycetota; class Actinomycetes; order Mycobacteriales; family Pseudonocardiaceae; genus Allokutzneria. The sequence goes on from NZ_JANAVO010000001.1 coordinate 2,665,975, forward strand.
AGATCAAGCGCAAAGCCTTCGCGACGCTGCGCGCCATCTCCGACGCGGCCTAGGAAGGGGTGGTACGTGCACGTCTACACCTGCTCCGTCCAGCCGGAGGATCACATCGGGATCGCACAGCACGGCGCGAACATCCTCGTGGTGGTCCGCGAAGCCGCGCACGACGACGTGGCGGAGCTGAGCCTCACCCGCACCGACGCGCGCACGGCGGCGGAGGTGATTCGTCAGCTGATTTCCGGGCAGCACAAGGGAAACGGGACCACCATCGCCGGGCGCCTGCACATCTACCACGGAGAGGAAGAGGGGACGCTTCTGATCGCGGTCGACATCGACAACGACACCGCCCGCTCGGTGCTGCTCACCCACGAGCACGCCACCGACGCGGCCGACGCTCTCCGCACCTGTGCACGCCACGCGGCCGTCTACACCAACCGACAGGAAACCGGAGCCGAACAGCCCTCTGCCCAATCCGCCATCGCCCGCATGACCCCGCGCGCGGTCGCCCTCGCACTCGCCTTCAAAGCGTTGGGCGAGCCGATGACGGACATCCTGGACGCCGCGACGTGGGTCATGGGAGAGGGGACCGCCTGAGCAGAGTTCTTCACGTCGCAGTACCTGAACGAAGCCGGTAGTCCCCGGAAGCGCCGTGTGACACCACGCCGGTACCTCTGGACCGTGACCCAGTTGAACCATCCAAGCCCCGTCACCCATCTCAGGGTGGCGGGGCTTTTTTGTTTCACACCAAGCGTTTGTCGTGTGCACGCTAAGTCCCGCCTTCGGTCGTTACCTGTTTGCGTTTGCCTGAACTTTGGTGTGTGCACCACAAGTAACCAGAGCGCAAGGCGCGACGATGAACCACGCGAAACGACTTCACCACGGGGGAACCGCATGTACCGAATGCTCGCCGCGCTCGCGGCCGTGCTCATCCTGTCCGCATGTGGCGCAGTCCAACCTGCGCCCACCCCGACCGTCACCGCCGTGACAACCACCGCCGACACCGCGAAGGCGTTCACCGACCGGTTCACCGCCGACTCGACGTCCGCGTTATGGAAGACGAGCGTGACCTCCGCGCGCCTGGACGGCCGCGCGGTTCTCGTGGTCACCAGTTTGACGAAGACCGACAAGGCCACGGCGGTGAAGGTCTGCGACGCCGCGTTCGTGACGGCGAAGTCGACCGTGCCGGACCTGGTATCGGTCACGGTGCGCACCGCAACGGACAACTCCATTGCGTGGGCGAACACGATGCGCGGCGACACCGCGTGCAAGAGCTGAGCTGACGCATGTCTCAAGGGGAAGTCGGGGATCGCGTCCGCGCGACGGCCGACACGGTGCAGGCGGCACGCGCGCAGGTGCTCGCGGCACACGAGCTGGCTGCCGACGCGCGGGACGGTCTGGCGGTCGCGATGGACGGGAGCAGGCCGGAGCACCACGCGGGCGTGGTCGGCGCACTGTCCGACACCGTGTCCGCGATCGGCGACGCAGCTGAGTACGCGGAGGCGCTCAGCGCGGCCCTGAACGGCTTCGCTGATCGCTTGGGCACTCGTGGAGCCGGGACAGTGCCTGCCACTCCTGCGGCGGTCTCGGAGCCTGCGCGGTCGGTTGCGGCGACAGCTCCGGCGCCGGGGAAGTGGAAGGGAAAGACCGCGAAGGAGCATGTGCTCAACGGTGGGGAGGTCATCGGCCGGAAACCGCGCGGGAGTAAGTCGATGCCGATCCGACTCGTGGACTCTGTGGCGGAGCTGAACGAGATATTCGCGGCGCTGCATGTGGGCGCGGAGCGGGAGCACATCCCCAGTTACAAGGGCCAGATGTGGAAGTTTCCGGACGGCACGAGGATCGCGTACCGCACGAGTAGCCGTAGCGGCGGTGATAATGATCCGACGATGGATCTTGCGGTCCCTGGCAAGAAGAAGACCACTCTGAAGGTGCATGTGAGCCACGAGGAACAGGACGGGACCCCGTGAACTACGAGGAGTTGAAGGCGTACGTCGCCGCGTCCTTCGAGTACGACTGGATGACGCTGCTCGACATCGTCGCGTACTTCCATGAGAACGCCGACGAGGACGCGGACCCGACCGACCTGCTCTTGCAGGGCGCTGCCGCCGCCGCGCAGCTCGTCCGCGACGGCGCGATGATTCCCGGCGACGTCGACGACGGGTTCAAGCCCTGGCCGACCAGCCCGGAGGAGTCGGCCGCCCGGATCGAAGCCGAGACGGCCGAACTCGCGGCGCGCACCTACGAACTGAACATCGGTGAGATCGCGTGGTTCACCGCGCCCGAGGACTTCCCCCGCTAGTGCCACCAATGCCAACGGGCGCACGCTGATCAACTCAGCGTGCGCCCGTTCTGCGTTGACTAGCGGTCAGTAAGCCTCTAGGGGCGCGTGTGCGTCGTGGGGAGCTGGACGTACTTCGCTCGCCACGTGGCGTAGACCGTCTCCAGAGCCGCGATCAAGCGCGCGATCTCCTCCGGTGAACCACTGATGCTGACAACTCCGTCCGGACGCTTGAAGTCGGGTTCCCGTTCGTCCGTCATCCTGAAGCCGATGATGTTTTCGGTGAGAATCCCAGGCTCGATCCGAGTGTGGGCGTCCACCGTCATACAGCTTTCCAACAAGTGCCAGTCCTTCGTATCCACGAAGTGCAGTCCCATGCCAGCTCCAAACTGATCGATTGGTGTTGATGTTGTGTTGGGGCAACGGCAGCGGTTGGCCTGTTTCCACTTCCGGCTCCACTCCGCTGGATCTTCGCCGCAGGCTTCGGCGAAGGCCATGACCACGTCACGGGTGGGGAAGCGGTCGCCTCGCGCCGCTGCCGACAAGGTGCCCGCCGAGAAGGAGACGCGGTCAGCCATGTCTCGGTAGGTCGGATTTCCCTTGCGGGAACGGAGTTTTCTCAACTGGAGAGCCAACATGCCCGCCGGGGAATCGGGGTTGCGGATGGGGTGCTCGGGCCGACCGGCGTTCATAGCGGGCAGGTGTTCTTCGTCAGGTGGCCGACCAGGCGGGTGAGCTTCGCGCCGCCGGTCCGGTCGCCGGTGTAGTCGAAGTGCTCCGCGAGATCCATCGCGCACCTCTGCGTGATGGGATCGAGGCTGGCCCAGTTGGTTTGCATCGTGAGGAGTGTGGCGAAGAATCCCGTTGGCTCGGAGTCATCCTCGCTGCTCTGGTTGGTTGTGTGGTCGTCGGTCATCGGGATTCTCCTTAGCTGGCAACGGGAAAGTGGAGACGGCCTATGTCGGGGTCAGGGCCGTCCCCACGTGGTCAGCTCACCGCCGTGATACGGGCGGGGGCGGCGGTGTCCGCGCAGGGAAGCGGAGGATCTTCGCCGGAGGCTGGGCGTCCGGCTCCGGTCTCTTCGGCGGATTGAGCGCGTAGTGGTCCCAGATGGGATTGGCTGACAAGGCCAGGCCGGTGACACACCAGTCCAGGTACGCCCCGATGGCCTTGAGCGCCTCGTGGCTCCCGATGGGAAGTTCCGCCGGGTAGTGCTCCGCGCGTTCGGTGACGTAGGCCAGCGCGATCACAGCTACGTCGATCGCGTGAAACGCGTCATCGAACAGCAGCGCCGCATGACGCGGCTCCACGTCTTCCTTGTCGACCACAGTTCGCTTCCTGCCTAGTTCGTTCTCACGCGGCGGGACGGGAGCCGGAACGGACGTGTGCTCCGCTCCGGCCCCCGCGTGCAGCACGGGGACTGTCCGTTGCCACCAGGGGCATCACCTGTGCTGCTTCCCGTGTGCGGCAAGGGAAGGCGTGTCCCCCGACACCCGATGCCGCTCGGGTGTTCGCCCGCGCCCGCCGCACGCGGACCGCTCGTGTGGTGCGCCGCGTCGTCCACCCGGTGACCCACGCCCGCGTTGTGCGGCCGGAGGACTCCGCGAGCACGACCGCTGCGAGGTACCCGCCGCCGCTCAGCCACGCGAGCAGTAGGGCCGAGACCACCCACGCCGGGCTCACCGTTCATCCCCGTCTCTGCTGTCGTGAGCGCGCCCGGTGAGATCCACAAGCACATGCGGTCGGCCGCCGGAGACCACCCGCACGAGCGTGGGCAGGGTGGGGGCGTCGTTCGCGTCAGGTGCGTGGCGAGGATGCGGGACTTCGGGAGCAGAGGGAGGAACGTCGTCGCTTCGCGGAGCTTCCACGTGATCAGTACGTCCACGCAGGATTCGCCGAAGCCACACGATGATTCCCGTTGGCCCCACGCCGACGCGGTACGCAGCGACCGTGAGCCCGATCGCGGCACCCGCGAGACCGAAGAAGACCTCTAACCACATCCCCCACAGGGTGGCCGTGTTCATCGTCTGTCCGATTTGGACGGAGTGGGGATCACGGTTTCGTTGTCTCGAAACCATCGTGGGACTCGGAGGTGTGTGGGCAGGGTGGTCGAGTCGAACGGTTCTCCGGGAGTCCCGGGGGACGGCAGGGCGCGCAGTACTTGAAGGACTTGTGCGGGCGGGGCGGAGTACCACCAGGAGACGGTGGCCGGTTCGAACCGGTCTCGGTTGGTCGGGTGGTTCGGTACGCGGTAGGCCACGGCGGACTCCGCCGTGTGGAACACGATGACGTCCTGGGCGTGGGAGTGCGGAAGGGACGCGGCGAGCACGTCCGGTTCGTCTTTGCCGCCGGGGCCGAAGAAGTGCAGCTTCCACGGGTAGTCGCTCGTGACCAGCTTCAGGAGCAGAGTCGCCATCTCCTCCGCGAGTCGCAGCGTGCGGGCTACGTCCACGAGTCCCCCTTGCTGAGCGCCGGTGGAACAGCGGCCCGCCCGGACAGGGCACGGGCGAGCCGCTGAAGCTTCGGCCCGCCCCGTCGCTGTGCGGGTTGAACTTTGACGACCAGCGACGGGGCGGGCACTTGCCCGTAACTGGCAACTTTCCAGTTACGGGTGCCCACCATAACCGGAACATTCCAGTTGTGTGCGCGCCCAATCGGGCGAAATACTCGTTCGCTACTTGCGTGCAGACTGTGAGCGCAGGAAGGAGCGTGGATGGACCCCGCACAGGCCAAGGACGAACTCGCGCGACGCCTTCGAGGACAACTTGCTGCGGCGCGTCAGGCAACCGGCACGACCCAGGCAGATCTTGCGCGCGTGCTGGGATGCGAGCCAGCGAAGGTCAGTCGCGTTCTGTCCGGTTCGCGTGGCATTACCGCCGACGAAGTGCTGAAGCTCTTGGACTTCTTCGGCGTTGCGGGCGACGTGCGACGCGAGATAGAAGAGTTGAGCAGAGCTGCGGCGCGTCGGCGGCCGAAGGTTGCTCCTGGCGCACAGCCTGAGAAGTTCAGTCGCTTGCTCCGCCGAGAGCAGACGGCGCGGGCGTTTCGGAGCTACAGCACGGAACTTGTTCCCGGCATGTTGCAGCTGCCAGAACTCGCGCTGCGAGTCATCAGGCTGAACCCTCTCATCCGGCCAGAAGACCGTGAGGCGTTGAGGGACACGAGAGTGGCCCGACTCCATCGCTTGCTCGCCGCTGGCAAGGAACTGCACTTCATCCTGAGTGAAGCGGTGATCAGGTGCCTTGCGGGCGAGTCTGACCTAATGGGGCCGCAACTCCGTCACATGATCGAACTCAGCGAACATGACCAAATCACAATTCAGGTCATGCCCTTCTCAGCCGGTATCCACGCAGCATCGGGGTTCGGCTTCGTCCTACTGGAGCAGCGTGATCCAGCAGACAACTTTGTCTTCCTGGAGTCCCTGGCCGAAGTCACGTGGGTTGAGGAAGCCCACCTTGTGAAGGTCTACGCAGAGGTGCTCGAAGACGTTGGGATGCGGGCTCTCGCGCCTCCCGCTACCCGCGACTGGCTGACTAACGTTGTCTCTGAACTTTGACGACACCAGGAGGTGCGGGGATGACGAGTGACCCGGAAGGGATTGTGTGGCGGAAGAGCAGCCACAGCCCTTCCAATGACTGCGTCGAGGTGGGCTTCCTGCCTAGTGCGGCGCTGATCCGAGACAGCAAGAACCCAAGCGGACCGCGACTACGGTTCAAGCCAGCCGCGTTCGTACGGTTCATCGAAGTTGTGAAGGCGGACAAGCTCGACGCTGAGCAGTCCGAGTGAAGGGGGCGGGACCGCTACGGCGGCCCCGCCTTCTGCTGTCACGGCGCCTCCGCAGAAGCGGCCGGTCGAACGCGCCTGATAGTCAAGACATGAGGTTCGCCGCAACGGTTGCCCCGAGTTCCCAGCACGCTTTCAGGTCGTCCTTGCTCGGTCCCGCCGTGACCGAGATCGGGGCAACGACGCGTTCCCATGCGAGCCCGGTCGTGATCTTCTCAACTCCCTTGATGGCGCCTGCCGTGTCGTCGTTGCCGTGGACGTAGAGCCCGTACGGCCGACCGCGTGTGGCGTCCAGGCATGGGTAGTACGCGAGATCGAAGAAGCACTTGAGCGCGCCGCTCATCATCCCGAAGTTCGCTGGAGTCCCCAGGATGTAGCCGTCTGCGGCCAACGCGTCAGCGGCGGTCGCGGCTAGCGCAGGTTGGCGCACGACCTCCACGTCTTCGATCTCAGGATCGGTAGCTCCGGACACCACCGCCTCGAACATCGCTTGCAGGTTCGGGGAGGGCGTGTGGTGGATGATCAGCAGGCGCGGCATCTCTCAGAGCCTGCCGATCGGGCCGCGTCAGGGCAACGTGAACCCTGTTCTCGCAGGTCAGATCAAAGCCTATTTCATCACCTTGTCGCCGGACATGTAGCCCAGGTTGGCCGGGGTGCCCAGCAGGAAGCCGTCGGCGGCGAGCACGTCGGAGGCGGTGGCGGCCAGCGCGGCGCGCCGGACCAGCTCGACGCCCTCGATCTCCGGGTCGGTGGCACCGGAGACGACGGCCTCGAACATGGCCTGGAGGTTCGGCGACGGTGTGTGATGGACGAGCAGCAGTCGTGGCACGGCCACGAACCCTAGGACAGGTCGCGGGTCAGCCGCAGGCGCGCGGTCCGGACCCGCTGCGTGTACGCCGGGTCGAAGGTGTCGATGACCTGGTCTTCGAGTGTGGCGGCCAGACTGGAGAGGGCGACGCGCTCGGCGTGGTCCTCGGTCAGCGGGTCGAGGCCGCCCTGGTCGTCGGTTCGGGAGAGCCAGTCGAAGAGCACGAGCGCCTCGTCAGGGCTGAGCTGAATGGTGACCTGATGGTTCGTCACCCCAAAGAAGGTATCGATTACCCACCCTATCGAGCGACCCCATGTTGATCACTTCACGGAGGTCTTCGCCTGGGTCGGGGGCGCGTTCGCGGCGATGCCGTCGAGCACCACGGCGAGCTTGCGCGCCGCCCACGGCCGGTGGTCCCGGTCGAGCGCCCCGCTGACCTCTCGCAGCAGCTCGTTCTCCGCCGGGTCGGCGCTCAGCCTGACCAGCGCGGCCCGCACCTCGGCGGCGGAGGCGGCGTGCAGCAGGCCCGCGGTGCCGCCGGACGCCCGCGCGAAGTCCACCACGAGGTCGGCGGCGAGCACCGCGTACGCCGGGTCGAAGCCGATCTCGCACAGGCGGCGGATCAGCGCGACGGTGTGGCCGACGACGACCTCGCGCGCCGCCGGGACCGCGCAGAGCACCTGGTCAACGCCGGGGTTGTCGGCGTACATCCGCCACAGCGCCCAGGCCCCGGCCTCCAGCACCTCGCGCCAGTCCCCGGTGTCCGGCGACCGCGGCAGCCCGCCGACCAGCCGTTCCGCGGCCGCGACCACCAGGTCGTCCCGGTCGGTCACGTGCCGGTACAGCGCCGCGTGGCTGGCGTCGAGCCGTTCGGCGACCGAGGCCAGGGTCAGCTCGGTGAAGCCGACCGCGATGGCGGCGTCGGCGATCAACTCGCGGCTCAGCCGCGGCGGCGGCCCCGGGCGGCGCCGCGGCGGCTCACTGCTCACCAGGCCAACCTAGCTGGCCCGCAATGCCCTTGGCCGACTGTTACAGCTTGTAATAATCTCGACGAAGATCGCTGTTCTGCTCCACCTGGGGGTGTGCAGAACGTGCCGGTCGGCGCGGGTGACACTGTCGGGGACAGTGCGTGTTGCCCGCGCCGGTCCTACCGCTCCCGATGCAGGAGCCCGTGCTCGTGCGCGTAGATCACCGCGTGCACCCTGGTCCGCAACCCGAGCTTGGCCAGGATGCGCACCACGTGCGTCTTGACGGTTCCCTCCTCGATCCACAGCTGCCTGGCGATCTCGGCATTGCTCAGCCCGCGTGCGATCTCCAGCAGGACCTCGCGCTCCCTCGGCGTCAGCCGGTCCAGTTCCGCGGTGGCCGGGCGGGGGCTGAGGCTGGCGAAGCGGTCGATCAGCCGGTGCGTCACCTGCGGGTCGATCAGCCCGTGCCCGCGGTCCGCCGCGCGGATCGCGTCGAGCAGCAGCCGCGGCTCGGAGTCCTTGAGCAGGAACCCGGTCGCTCCGGCCCGGAGCGCGCCGAAGAGGTACTCGTCGATGCCGAAGGTGGTCAACGCGATGATCTTGGTGGTGCCGCTGGACGCCGCCAGTCTGGTGATCGCGCCGATCCCGTCCAGCCGGGGCATCCGGATGTCGATCACCAGCACGTCCGGCCGCCGCTCCTCGGTCCGGCGCACCGCCTCCGCGCCGTCCGCGGCCTCGGCGACCACCTCGATGTCGGGTTCCGCGTCCAGCACGAGCCGCAGCGCCGAACGGACCTCGGCCTGGTCGTCGGCGATGACCACCCGGATCATCGGCCCACCCGCGCCGGGAGCACGGCGCTGACCCGCCAGCCGTGCGGTTGCGCCACCCCGATCGTCACGCTCCCACCGAGCAGCCGCGCGCGCTCGCGCATGCCCCGGATGCCGGAGCCCTCCGCGGCGACGGACGTGCTGGAACCGTTGTCCTCCACCGTGATCACGACGGAGTCCGGTTCGCGCGCGACGCTCACCGCGATCGTGTCGGCGCCGGAGTGCCGGATCGCGTTCGTCAGCGCCTCCTGGGCGAGGCGATAGCCGCCGTGATCGACGAGCGGGGGCAGGTCGCCGGTGTCGCCGACCGTGGTCAACGTGATCTTTATGTCCGATGTGGACAGTCGCCCGACCAGGTCGGCGATCTCGTCGATCCGTGAGCCGGACGGCTTGTCCCGCAACGTTTCCAGCATGTCACGCACCTCGCTCAACGCCCGCGCGGCGAGATCGTTGATCGTGTTCAGGGTCGTGGTCGCCACCGGGGAGGCGTCGGTGAGCACGTGCCGCGCCGCGGTCGCCTGCATCCGGATGGCGGTCAGGTGGTGGCCGACCGCGTCGTGCACCTCACGGGCGATGCCCGCCCGCTCCTCCGCGACCGTCCGCGCGGCCTCCGCTCGGTGCAGTCGCGCCAGCTGCTCGGCTCGCTCCGCCCGCAGCCGCACCGCGTAGCCCAGCACTCCGGGGGCGATCGAGGTGATGATCATTTCGGTGAGCACCGCCGTGGTGCCGACCGGGCGGGACGCGACCACCGCGGGGATCGCGAGGAAGCCGAGGATCGAGACGGCCAGTACCGCGGCCAGCCGGTTCGGGCGGTAGTAGGCCGCCGACCCGCACGCGGCCATCGCCACCACCTTCCCCGACCAGCCGGGCACCGCGAAACCGAGCAGCGCCACCAATGACGACAGCGCCGCGGTGGTGAGCGGCATCCGCTTGCGCAGCATCAGAGGTGCCGCCACGCCGACGCTGAGCACCCCGAGAGCTAGCGGTCGCGCAGGGGAGCCCTCAAGCAGCGCGGCGCCGAAGACAGCAGCCGCGATCGCCGCGCAGCCGAGGGCGTCCCTGGTGGTGGACATGCCACGTTGGTACACCAGCTACGCCGCGCAGTGCGTGCCGGGCGCGGGCAGTTCGCCGTTGACGAGGTAGCGGTGCACCCGATCGCGCACGCACTTGTTGCGGCCGCCCCAGTACAGGGCGTGGCCACCCTCGGCGCTGAGGTAGCGCGCGCCGGGGAGTTGCGCGGCGACGCGCTTGCCGAACTCCGGCGGCGTGGCTTGGTCGAATCTGCCGTTGGCGGCCAGGGCCGGCGGGACCTTCTTCGCCTTGATCGGCTTCGGCGGGTAGGTCCCAATTTTCGGCAGCCCCGCGCAGTGGTAGCCCATGGGCCAGACCTCGCGCCAACCCGCTCGCGGCGCCCGCGCACGGGCCTCGTTCTCCAGCCGCTTCAGGCTGTCGTAGCTCACGTCGTAGGGGAAGTCCGAGCAGAGCGCGATCCTGGACAGGTCGGGGTCCTTGCCGCCGCGTGGCTGGCTGGCGATCAGCGTGGCGTCACCGGTGTCGGCCTGGGCGAGCGCCTTGGCGAAGGCGGGCCAGCTCCGATCGCTTCCGGAGGGCAGGGCCCAGGTGATCTCCGTGACGGACACGGTGCGGCCAGGCCCGGCGCCCGGAGCCGGGATCGGTTTCCGTTGTGCCGCAGCGATGACGCGGTCCCAGGTGGCGAGAACGTCCTTGCCGCGCAACGCGGACGCCGGGTCTTGCCCGGCCCACTTCGCGAAGTGGTGCAGGTTCGCCTCGGTCACCTCGACCCCAGGCAGTGCCCGGGACCTCAGGTCCGGGTTGCTGTGGTCGAACACGCTGTCCAGGTACATGCGGTTGATCTTGTCGCCGAACAGCTGCGCGTAGTTCTGGCCGTAGACGGTTCCGTAGGAGTTGCCGTAGTAGTTCAGCTCGCGCTGCCCCAGCGCCACCCGGATCGCGTCCAGGTCGTGCGTGCTCTGCCACGAGTTCAGCTTGTCCCGCAACGGTCCCAGCGTCGGAGTGCAGTCCTCGGCGAAGCGCCGGTTGGCCTCCGCGTAGGACTCGTACGTCGACCGGTCCGGGAACCAGTCGACGCCAGGGATCGGGGCGGATGTCGGGCAGGTGACGCCCTGGCTCGCGCCGAAACCGCGTGGATCGAAAATGATCACGTCGAACCACTTGGTCAGCTCGGCGAAGCTGTCCTTGAACTGCGGCACGTACTCGACCGTTCCACCCGGCCCACCGAGGTTGGCCACGAGCGGGCCGAGCTTGTTCGCCTGGTCCTGCGCGGGGATCTTGGCGAGGCCGATGCTGGTCCGCGGCCCGTGCGGCTTCGCCCAGTCCAGCGGGACCCGGACGTCGGCGCACTGCACGCCTTCGCCGCAGGCTCGCCAGCGCAAGGGTTCCGCGGCGCCGGCCGTCGTGGTGAGCCCGGACAGCAGGCCGACCACGGCGGTGATCGTGATTGCTGTTCTCATACCGACGAGCCTGGCCCGGCGGAGGGTTCGACCTCGTCCATCCTTGGATAGATCTCTCTTGATTTGATAATCATTTTCGATAAGCTCGGGCGATGCTGACGAAGGACGAGGCGGTCGCCATCCAGTCGGACTGGGACCGCCAGCAAGAGGTCTACCTGCCCTATCGCGAAGAAGCCGCGGGCGCGCTCGTGGACCTGGTGCGGGCCAAGGGGTTGCCGGTGCGCGTGCTCGACCTCGCGGGCGGGACCGGCACGCTCGCGCGGCGGCTGCTCGCCCGGCTGCCGGAGGCGGAGGTGACCCTGCTCGACTTCAACCCGGTGCTGCGCGCCATCGCCGAGGCGTCGCTGCCCGGGGTCGAGCTGGTGCAGGCCGACCTGAGCTCGCCGGACTGGGTGGATGCGTTGCCGCACAAGCAGTACGACTTCGTGCTGACCATGACCGCGATGCACTGCTTCGCGGCCGAGCCGTTGCGGCGGCTCTACCGCGAGGTGCGCGGAATCCTGGTGCCCGGCGGGATTTTCGCCAACGCGGACCGGATGATCGACGACGGTCTGCCCGGCTTCGCCGAGCCGGTCGAGTCGGCGGACGAGTGGGTGCGGTGGTGGGCCGCCATCGAGGCGCACCCGGTGCTGGGAACCCTTGTGGGACAACAACACGGCGAGTCGGCCGACTTCCACCCGCCCGTCTCGTGGCACGTGGACGCGCTGCGCGCCGCCGGGTTCACCGAGGTGGGAACCCTGTGGCGGCGGCGCGATCAGGCTGCGGTGCTGGCGGTCAGCGCTCCCGGTGCACCTGGAACGCGGCGAAGCTCTGCGCCACCGGCATGAGCTCGATGGTGTTGACGTTGAAGTGCGGTGGCTGCGCGGAGACCCAGTGCACCGACTCCGCGATGTCCTCGGCGCTCAACGGCTTCATCCCGGCGTAGACGTCGTTCGCCTTGCCCGAGTCGCCGTCGAAGCGCACCACCGAGAACTCGGTGCCACCGCACATCCCGGGCTCCACACAGGTGACGCGGACACCGGTGCCGTGCAGGTCGCTGCGCAGGTTGAGGCTGAACTGGTGCACGAATGCCTTGGTGGCGCCGTAAATGTTGCCGCCGGGGTAGGGGTAGGTGCCCGCGATCGAGCCGAGGTTGATCACGTGGCCGCGGCCGCGCGCCACCATGCCCGGCAGCAGCGCGCGCGTGCAGTACACCAACCCCTTGCAGTTGGTGTCGATCATCTGGTCCCAGTCGTCCAGGTCGGCCTTGTGCGCGGGTTCGAGGCCCTTGGCCAGGCCCGCGTTGTTGACCAGGACGTCGACCTCGGCGAACTCGGCGGGCAGGGTGGCGATCGCGGCCTCGACGGCGTCGCGGTCCTGCACGTCCAGCTCGATCGGGAGCACGTTCGGGCCGAGCTCGCCCGCCAGCTCGGCGAGCTTGTCGGCGCGGCGGGCGGTCGCGACGACGCGCGCGCCCTCCGCGACGAACCGGCGCGCGATGGCGGCTCCGAATCCGGCGCTGGCACCGGTGACGAACACGGTCTTCTGGCTGGTCACAACGATCACCGTTCTGTTCGGGCTGCGATGCTGTCGAGGAAAGTGTGCAACGCGTCGTTGAACTCCTCGGTGCTTTCGAGGTTCGGCATGTGCGCGGCACCTTCCACGACCACCAGTGTGGAGTCCGGGAGCCGGTCGTGCATGAGCCGTGCGTCGCTGATCGGCGTGTACTCGTCCTCGGTGCCGACCACCACGAGCGCGGGCACGGCGACCCGGCCGAGCATGTCCAGGTAGTCCGGCCGCTCCGCCCGCCCGAGCAGTGCCGCCGCGGCACCCTCCGGTGGCGCGCTGAGCATCATCCGCAGCACGTGCTCGGCCGCGTCCTTGTCCGCGGCGACCATCTTCCAGAGCACTTCCTCGGCGTACGGGCGCATGCCTTCTCGGAGCAATCTCGCGGCCATCTCGGCGCGGTTGCGCCTACCGTTCTCGGTCTCCGCCTCGGCCGTCGTGTCGGCCAGCACCAAGCCGGTGATGCGCTCCGGGAACTGCCGGTAGCACTCCATGACGATCTGCCCGCCCATCGACAGCCCGGCCAGGGCGAAGCGGTCGACGCCTCGGTGGTCGAGCAGCGTCGCGATATCCTTCGCGAACGTGCTCAGCAGCGTTTTTCCGGGCACCACGGTGGATTCTCCGTAGCCGCGGAGGTCGGCGGCGATCACCCGGAACCCGCGCTCGGCGAAGTGCTCCACCTGGGGGCGCCACATCGTGCGGTCGAACGGGTGGCCGTGCACGAGGACGAGCGCCTGCTCGCCGGAGCCGAGGTCGTCGTAGCCGAAGGTGATGCCGCCGAGGGTTACCGTGGTCATGACAACGACGCTAAGCACGCCGATAATCGAGTGCAATGACCACAATGTTCTCGGAGCAATGAGTGGACGACTACCGGGTGATCGCCGACGCCATCGCGGCCGACATCGCCGCCGGTCGCCTCCGGCCGGGCGAGCGGCTGATCCCGCAGCGGCAGTTCGCGCGCAGGCACCGCATCGCGGGCTCGACCGCGGCGCGGGTGTACGGCGAGCTGGTGCGGCGGGGGCTCGCGGTCGGCGAGGTCGGCAGGGGTACGTTCGTCCGCGCGGGCAAGCCTCCGTTGGAGACCGCCCTGGCCGAGCCCCGCGGAGCGCGCGTCGACCTCGAACTGAACTTCTCCGTGCTACCGGAGCAACCGGGTCTGCTGGCGCACAGCATGGAGCGCCTGATGCGCCCGGACGTCTTCGGCGCGGCCCTGCAACCCGTTGTGGTGCAAGGTGATCCGGTCACGCGGGAGATCGCCGCCACGCTGCTCGGGCGGACCGGCTGGGCGCCGTCGCCGGACAACGTGGTCTTCGCGGGCAACGGCCGTCAAGCGATCGCCGCCGCCATCGCCGCGCTCGTGCCGGTCGGCGAACGCCTCGGCGTCGAAGCGCTGACCTATCCGGTGGTGAAGGCGATCGCGGCCCGGCTGGGCATCACGCTCGTGCCGATCCCGATGGACTCGCGGGGCATCGACCCCGACGCGCTCCGCGCCGCCAACGTCCGCGCCGTGTACGTGCAACCGACCCTGCACAACCCGCTGGGCACCTCGATGCCGCGCAGTCGCCGTGCGGAGATCGCGGAAGTGTTGCAGCGCTTGGGGATTTACGCGATCGAGGACACGATCTACACGTTCCTCCGCGACGAACTCCCGCCGCTCGCCGCGCTCGCCCCTTCGCACACGGTGTTGGTGGACAGCCTGTCCAAGCGCATCTCGCCCGGCCTCACGGCCGGTTTCCTCGTCGCTCCAACGGAACTGGTGGAACCGATCGCCGCGGCCGTGCGGTCCGGGACCTGGGCCGCGCCCGGCTTCGCGTTGGCGGCGGCGTCGTGCTGGATCTCCGACGGCACCGCCGCGACGATCGCCTCGGCGAAGCGGGAGGACGCGGCGGCCCGCCAAGCCTTGGTGCGCAAGGAGTTGTCCGACTTCGCGATCACCGGCGACCCTCAGGCGTACCACTGCTGGTGGGAGCTGCCGGAGGCGTGGCGGGCGGAGACGTTCGTCGCGGCGGCCGCCCGCAGGGGAATCGCGGTCAGCCCGGCCGCGGCGTTCGCGGTAGGCGCGGGCCGCGCCCCCAATGCCGTGCGCCTCGCCACCTCCGCCCCCACCCCCGACGTCCTCACGGCCGCACTCCGCACCCTCGCCGCGATCGCCCGCTCCGCCCCCGAATCCTCCGAGATCCACTAACCACCCACCCGGCCTCTTTTCCCGTTTCGTACTCATAGCCGGAAAGAGAGCGCTCCCAAATCCCGTTATGAGTACGAAACGGGATTGGTTTGGACCACCTCAGCCCAGGATGGGGGCACGCGGAGGTGGGGCATGGGGGAGATTCTAGCTGAGTAGGCGGATCGGGGTGGCCTCGCGGACGTGGAAGACGGCGTCGAACCACTCGTGGAGTGAGCGGCCGAAGAGGTGATCGTCGGGCTCGGGGAGCGGGCCGATGAGGCGGGTCTTGCGCGATGGGGAACTGGGCGGCGGGACCATGTAGAAGGCGTCGAGGTCCACCTGGTCGAAGGCTGCCTCGGCGAAGTCCGTGGGCGGCGCGGGCACGGGGAAGAGCACGTCACCGTGGTGGAAAGTCAGCCCGACCGACACGAAGTCCGAACCGAACCGCTCGCGGAGGTGGCCGCCCATGGTGGTCGCGGGACTGCTGACCGAGGTGTGGGCGAGGCCGCCCCAATAAACGACCTTGTGCCCGGTCCGCTCCTGCCAAGCGATCGTGTTGTCGGCCAACAGCCGTTCCAGGTCACCGGATTCCGAATGCGGCAGAGGCTGGTGAGCGATCCGGACCGGGTCGTGCGGGTGCTGCTCGTTGTAGTCGCGCAGCCAGCGCACCGTCTCCAGGATTTCCTCGGTGCGCCAGAAGGAACGCGCTCCGGCAAGCACTTCGCGAGGATCGCCGATCCCGGAGCGGACGTAGTCGTCGAGGTAGACGCTGGCGACGTCGTCGCCCTCCAACGCGAGCGAACGGAATCCCCTGTTCTCGACGAGAAACCGGAGAATCCGGTGGGAGAAAAGGGAAAGCTCGCGCGCTGTGCGGCATGACGCGCCGAGTGCGACGATCTTCGCATCACCCGCCGCCGCGGCGAAGGGCAGCAGGTCGTCCGGTGCGGCGGCCGGGTCCAGGGCGACCGGAAGGGCGTGCTCGGTGATGGTCATGGCACCAGGGTTCAACCTCAATGGTGCTTCAGGTCAAGGCCCCGGCTGCCGCTAACAGAGGAGGGCGCGAAGCGGGTCAACTCCTTCCGGATGCCGGAAGACGCACTGCTGAGGAGTCTTGTTCCGCGACTCACACGTTGTTCACACGCGGTGGAACAGCTTGGAAAGCATGGAACTGACCAGGAGAAGCCTGCTGGCGCTGACGGGAGCGATGGCTGTGAGCGGATCGACTGCCAAGGCCGAAGCCCAAGCCCAAGGCTCCATCGCCACCCGTGCCGCACTGTTCCGCGGTGTCGGCCAACCGCTGTCGGTGGAGACGATCCAGCTCGACCCGCCGGGACCGACGGAGGTCCAGGTGCGCATGGAGGCGGTCGGGCTCTGCCACACGGACCTGCACGTGCTCCGCGGCGAGCGCCAGGTGGGGATGCAGCCGATGGTGCTGGGGCACGAGGGCTCCGGCGTCGTGGAGGTCGTCGGCCCCCAGGTGCGGGGCATCGTCCCCGGAGACCACGTGGCGCTCACCTGGCTGCCCGCGTGCGGTGTGTGCCGGTGGTGTCGCGGCGGCCTGCACCACCGCTGTGCCGAGAGCGGCCGCATCCTGCGCGGACCCCAGTTCGACGGCACCTACCGGCGACGGGACTCGTCCGGGCGGGACGTCGGCTCCATGTGCCTGGTGGGGGCCTTCGCGGAGCGCACCGTGGTGGACCAGACGAGCGTCGTCGTGGTCGATCGGAGCCTGCCGTTCGAGGTTGTCGCGCTCGCCGCGTGCAGTGTTCCCGGGGGTGTCGGAGCGGTGACCAACGCGGCGCGGGTGCAGAAGGGCGACAGCGTCGTCGTGATCGGCGTCGGCGGCGACGGCATGAACGTGGTGCAGGGCGCCCGGCTGGCCGGAGCGAAGGTGATCATCGCGGTGGACCTCCAGGCGTGGAAGCTCGACGCCGCGAGGACTTTCGGCGCGACGCACGGCATCCAGGCCGGCCCGGGGGTCGACCTGCCCGCGCGGGTGCGCGAGCTGACCGAGGGCATCGGGGCCGACCACGCCTTCGCCTGCATCGACCCGGCGGCGACCCTGCTCGACGCGAGCCGGTCGACCGCGATCGGCGGCACCGTGGTGATGACCGGCCTGACCCCGGAAAGCGTTGCCACGACGCCGATCTCGCCGAGCGAGCTGCTCCGCGGGCACAAGACCCTCATCGGCTCGCTGTACGGCTCGGCGAGCCAGCGCACCGGCGTCCCGGAGATGCTGCGGCTCTACCAGCGGGGGTCGCTGAAGCTGCGCGAGCTGGTCAGCCGCACCTATCGGCTGGACGAGGTCAACCAGGGCTACGCCGACCTGACCGCCGGGAAGAACCTGCGCGGGGTGGTGCGCCTCAGTTGACGGAGTGAGCGCTCACTCCGCACACTGGGGGTATGACACCAACGGAGAAAACCCGGCGGAGGGCCCCGGGGATGGGCGTCGAGGAGCGGCGCTCGATGATCGTCCACGCCGTGCTGCCCCTGCTGGTCGAGCACGGTCCGGCGGTCACCACCAGCCAGATCGCCCGCGCGGCGGGCATCGGCGAGGGCACCATCTTCCGCGCCTTCAAGGACAAGGAAGAGCTGTTCGACGCGTGCACGGTCGAGGCGCTGCGCCCGGACCACGTGCTGGACGCGATCGCCGAGATCCCGCTCGACCAGCCGCTTGAGCAGCGCCTCACCGAGGCAGCGGAGGCGCTCGGCGCGCACCTGGAGCGGATGAGCGCGTTGATGGCGGCGCTGCACCCGACGGGCAAGGGCCGTCGCTCGCCGATGAAGCTCGGGCGCCGCGAGTCGCTGACCGCGATGCGCGAAGCCGTCACCGAGCTGTTCACGCCGGACCAGGCTCACCTCCGCCTGCCCGCGGACCAGCTCGCGTCACTGTTCCTCGCGCTGCTCTTCAGCGGGCGGCGGCTCAGCCTGGACGACGGTCTGGGGGCGCACGAGATCATCGACGTCCTGCTGCACGGCGCACTGGGGGACACGTGATCCCAGGAGGGTTCGAAGCCCTGTTCGCGCGGCGGGGTGGTCGGCGGGCCGCCGCCACGGTGCCCGACAGCGGGCTGACCGGCTCGGTCGACATCCCCGAGGCGGCACCGCCGGAGCGGCCGAAGGGCCTGCGTTCGCGGTTCGCCCGCATGCGCACCTCGGTCGCGGGCACCGTCAGCGGCCTGCCGAAGGTGGCCAGGCTGACCTGGCAGGCGAGCCCGGTGCTGACCATCGTGATCACATTGATCACCTTGCTGTCCGGGCTGCTCCCCACGGCCACCGCCTACGTCGCGAAGCTGTTGCTGGACTCGGTCGTCGCGGCGATCCAGCACCAGGGGAGCACCACCGACATCGTGTGGGTGGCCGTGCTGCAGTTCGGGGTCCTCGCGCTGACCTCGATCAGCGGGGCCGTGACGATGGTCGCGCAGACGCTGTTGCAGGAGCGGATGACGCTCACGGTGCGGCACCAGGTGATGGGCCACGCGAGCGAGTTGCACCTGGCCTACTTCGAGGGCTCGGAGTCCTACGACACGCTCCGGCAGGCCGCCCAGGAGGCGCCGCGCCGCCCGCTGTCGATGATGACCTCGGCGTTGCTCCTGCTCCGCTCGGCGATCACGTTCAGCAGCATGATCGTGCTGCTGGTCGTGGTCAGTCCGGTGCTCGCACTGGTCGCGCTGCTCGCGCCCATCCCGGCGTTCATCTCGCAGTCCAAGTACGGCGCGCGCACGTTCTGGCAGACCTTCCTGATGTCACCGATCAAGCGGCGGATGGACTACCTGTCCTCGTTGGTCACGACGGACACCTACGCCAAGGAGACCAAGCTCTTCGGGCTCGGCGGCTACTTCGTCGACCGGTTCCGCAAGCTCGGCGAGGTTTCCTATGAGCGCCAACGGAAACTGGCCGTCAAGGGCAGCATCAGTTCGACGTCCTGGGGCTTGCTGAGCACTTTGGCGGGCTCGGTGATGGCGCTCTACATCGCCCTGGAGGCGGTCGCGGGCAGGCTCACCCTGGGCGATCTCGCCCTGTACACCGCCGCCGCGACCGCGGTGCAGACGTCCGTTTCCGGTCTGTTCACGGCGTTCTCCGGCATGTACGAGAACAACCTCTACCTCGACACGCTCTACAAGTTCCTGGACACCAAGCCGGAAATCGGTCCTCCGCCCGCACCTCGGCCCTTTCCATCCACAGTGGACGGACACATCGAGTTCCGCTCCGTCACCTTCACCTACCCCGGTGCGGACGAGGCGGCCCTGGACGGCGTGAGCTTCGAGATCCGGCCGGGGGAGACCGTCGCGGTGGTCGGGCGCAACGGCGCCGGGAAGTCGACGCTGTTCAAGTTGCTGTGCCGGCTCTACGACCCGTCCGACGGCGAGATCCTGCTCGACGGCGTTGACGTCCGCGAATACGACCCGGTCGAGCTGCGGAAACGAATCAGCGCGATGTTCCAGGACTACGTGACCTACCAGGGCACGGCGGCGGAGAACATCGGACTGGCTGATCTGAACCGCTTGGAGGACCGGGAGCACATCAAGGAATCGGCCCGGCGCGCGGGCACCGCGGAACGCATCTCCCGGTTGTCCCGCGGCTATGACAGCCCGCTCGGACGGTGGTTCGACAAGGGCGTGAGCCTGTCCGGCGGTGAATGGCAGAAAATCGCCCTGGCGCGTGCTTTCCACCGTGAGGCTCCGTTGCTCATCCTTGACGAGCCCACGTCGGCTCTTGACGCGCAGGCAGAGCACGAACTCTTCTCGCGATTGCGCGAGCTGGCCTCCGGCAGGACGACGCTCTACATCTCCCACCGCTTCTCCACCGTTCGGCAGGCGGAGCGCATTCTGCTGCTGGAAAAGGGGAAGGTCGCGGAGTACGGCACGCACGAGGAACTGATGGCGGCCGGTGCCGGATATGCCGAGCTGTTCGAACTGCAAGCTCAGGCGTACCTGGCCGACCGCTAGACAGGGGAAAGGCCCTTCGCTGATCCCCGTCGCGAAGGGCCTTCCCGCAAACGCCGGATCAGCAGCCGTCGCGCACGTACCAGGCGTTGGAGATGAACTTGTCACCCGGGTCGTTGGGGTTGTCCAGCCTGCGGATACCGGGGCCGGTGCACCGTTCGGCGGTGAACATGCCCACCCAGCGCACCTTGATGGTGATCCAGCCCGAGCCGCAGTGGTTGTACATGGCCGTGTTGCCCTCGCCCACGTAGAACCCGCACGGGGCGGCATTCGCGGCGGGTGCGGTGAGCGCGGCGGCTCCCACCATCGAACCGAGCGCGATGGTGAATGCGACCAGGGTGTGTGCGATCTTCATTGGTGGCCTTCCTGAGGCAACGCTTATCAACTGTGAACGGCAGCAGCACGATGATCATCTGCCATTGCGCGGACACAGTAGCGTGAGGCCGAAAGGGGGAAAATTGCTTCAAGAAGCCCTGAATCCCCCAATGAGGTAGGCAACCTGGAGATCAGCCGCCGACATAGGCCGCCAGGTGCTTGCCGGTGAGCGTGCTGGGGGAGGCGACGAGGTCGGCGGGCGTGCCCTCGAAGACGATCTGGCCGCCGTCGTGACCGGCGCCGGGGCCGAGGTCGATGAGCCAGTCGGCGTGCGCCATGACCGCCTGGTGGTGCTCGACGACGATCACCGACTTGCCCGAGTCGACGAGCCGGTCCAACAGGCCGAGCAACTGCTCGACATCGGCGAGGTGCAGGCCCGTCGTGGGCTCGTCGAGGACGTAGGTGCCGCCCTTCTCGGACATGTGGGTGGCCAGCTTGAGCCGCTGCCGCTCGCCGCCGGAGAGCGTGGTGAGCGGCTGGCCGAGGCTGAGGTAACCGAGCCCGACGTCGGCGAGCCGTTCGAGGATGGCGTGCGCGGCCGGGATGCGCGCCTCGCCCGAGCCGAAGAACTCCTCCGCCTCGGTCACCGACATCGCGAGCACCTCGCTGATGTTGCGCCCTCCCAAGCGGTATTCCAGCACCGCCGCCTGGAATCGCTTGCCCTCGCACTCCTCGCACGGGTTGGCGACGGTGGCCATCACGCCCAGGTCCATGTAGACGACACCGGCGCCGTTGCAGTTGGGGCAAGCACCTTCGGAGTTCGCGCTGAACAGCGCCGGCTTCACGCCGTTGGCCTTGGCGAAGGCCTTGCGGATCGGTTCGAGCAGGCCGGTGTAGGTGGCCGGGTTGCTGCGGCGCGAACCGCGGATCGGGCTCTGGTCGATCGACACCACACCGGCACCGGCCGGGACCGACCCGTGCACGAGCGAGCTCTTGCCGGAACCCGCGACACCGGTGATCACGCAGAGCACCCCGAGCGGGATGTCGACGTTGACCTTCTGCAGGTTGTGCTTGGTGGCGCCGCGGATTTCCAGTGCGCCGGTGGCCTCGCGCACGGACTTCTTGAGCGAGGCCCGGTCGTCGAGGTGGCGGCCGGTGATGGTGTCGCTGGTCCGCAGGTCCTCGACGGTGCCCTCGAAGCAGACGGTGCCGCCCGCCGTTCCGGCTCCGGGGCCGAGGTCGACGACGTGGTCGGCGATCGCGATGGCCTCCGGCTTGTGCTCGACGACGAGCACCGTGTTCCCCTTGTCCCGCAACTGCACCAGCAGTTCGTTCATCCGCTGGATGTCGTGCGGGTGCAGCCCGATCGTCGGCTCGTCGAAGACGTAGGTGACGTCGGTGAGCGCCGAGCCGAGGTGGCGGATCATCTTGACGCGCTGCGCCTCACCGCCGGACAGCGTGCCCGCGGGCCGTTCGAGCGAGAGGTAGCCGAGGCCGATCTCCACGAACGAGTCGAGGGTGTGCAGCAGCTTCTCCAGCAGCGGAGCCACCGACGGCTCCTTGAGGCCGCGGACCCAGTCGGCGAGGTCGCTGATCTGCATCGCGCAGGCGTCGGCGATGTTGATCTTCTTGATCTTCGACGAGCGGGTCAGCTCGCTGAGCCGGGTACCCGCGCACTCCGGGCAGGTGGTGAAGGTGACCGCGCGCTCGACGAAGGCCCGGATGTGCGGCTGCATCGCCTCCTTGTCCTTGGCCAGGAAGGACTTCTGGATCTGCGGGACCAGCCCCAGGTAGGTCAGGTTGACGCCGTCGAGCTTGATCTTGGTGGCTTCCTTGTAGACCAGGTCGTGCAGCTGCTTCTTGGTGAACCTGCGGATCGGCTTGTCCGGGTCGAAGTAGCCGCAGCCGCGGTAGATGCGCCCGTACCAGCCCTCCATGCTGTAGCCGGGGATGGTGATCGCGCCCTCGTTGAGCGACTTGTTCTCGTCGTAGAGCTGGCTCAGGTCGATGTCGTTCACCGACCCCCGGCCCTCGCAGCGCGGGCACATGCCGCCGACGATGTTGAAGTCGCGGCGCTCCTTGACCTTCTGCCCGCCCTTCTCGAACGTCACCGCGCCCGCACCGCTGATCGAGGCGACGTTGAAGGAGTACGCCTGCGGGGAACCGATGTGCGGCTTGCCGATCCTGCTGAACAGGATGCGCAGCATCGCGTTGGCGTCGGTGGCGGTGCCGACCGTGGAGCGCGGGTCGGCGCCCATCCGCTGCTGGTCCACGATGATCGCGGTCGTCAGACCTTCGAGGACGTCGACCTCGGGCCGCGCCAGCGAGGGCATGAAGCCCTGGACGAAGGCGCTGTAGGTCTCGTTGATCAGCCGCTGCGACTCGGCGGCGATCGTGCTGAACACCAGCGAGCTCTTGCCGGACCCCGAGACGCCGGTGAACACCGTCAGCCGGCGCTTCGGGATCTCGACGCTGACGTCCTTGAGGTTGTTCACGCGCGCGCCGTGCACGCGGATCAGGTCGTGGCTGTCAGCGAGGTGCGACGCAGGCGGCTGCGCCTTCTTCTTCGTGGCCATGCTCGTTTTCTCCATGCTGTTGCGCGGTGGCCGCCTGCTCTGTCGCGGCAAGGGGTTGGGGGTCAGCTGATCTGCTGGATGCGGATCGTGTTGCCCGCGGGGTCGCGCACGGCGCAGTCGCGAACGCCGTACGGCTGGTCGGCGGGCTCCTGGATGACCTCGGCCTTGTGCTCCACGAGCCGTGCGAAGGCACTGTCGACGTCGGCCGTGGCCAGGACGATGCCGCCGTAGGTGCCCTTGGCCATCATCTCGGTGACGGTGCGGCGCTCGTCCTCGGTGATACCGGGGTCGACGGCAGGCGGGTGCAGCACGATGGACGTGCGCGGCTGGTCCGCGGGGCCGACGGTGATCCAGCGCAGGCCGTTGTAGCCGACGTCGTTGCGGACCTCGAAACCGAGCGTGTCGCGGTAGAAGGACAGGGCCGCTTCCGGGTCGTCCTGCGGGAGGAAGCTGGCGTGAATGTTCAAATCCATGCCGGTCAGGCTATGTGCGGCCGGAGGACCGCGCTTCTCGATTCCTGATCGGTCTGGTCACCTGTTTGGCCACGCACGACGGGATCCCGGCCGTCGCGTCCGCCTGCTGCTGCCGGTAGGCGCTGGGCGGCATGCCAACCAGTTCGGTGAATCGGGTGCTGAAGGTGCCCAGCGAGGAACAGCCGACCGTGAAGCACACCTCGGTGACGCTGAGATCGCCGCGGCGCAGCAGCGCCATGGCCCGCTCGATGCGCCGGGTCATCAGGTACCCGTACGGCGATTCCCCGTAGGCGAGCCGGAACTGGCGGCTGAGGTGGCCCGCCGACATGTTCACCCCGCGCGCCAGGGCCTCGACGTCCAGCGGCTGCGCGTACTCCCGGTCCATCCGGTCGCGGACGCGACGCAGCAGCGCGAGGTCGCGCAGGTGCTGCTCCGTGGTGGGCTTGCTGGTCACACGCGCGATCGTGCCACAGGTTCGAGCAGGTCAGGCCCCGAAGGCCGCCACGAATCCGGCTTTACCGCCGAGAACGGGCAGGACAAGCCGGGAGTGGTCGAGCGTGACCGCGACGCCTGTGCCCGGCTTGGGGCGGAGCGTGTAGTCGCGGTCGCTGGAGAGCAGGACCAGTTCGAGCTTGTCGCCCACGGGCAGGAGGTGGTCCATCGGCTGGAGCTCGACGGTGAGGGAGTACTGCTCTCCCGGCTTCACCGGCTCGGTGCGGTCCAGCCGCAGGCGGTTCTGCGGGTCGGCCCAGCCGCGTGTGATCACCTTCGCGGTGCCGTCCGGTGCGCGGTCGACGAGCAGCGCGGTCACGTTCGCGGCGGGGCGGTCGAAGGAGAGCTTCAGCTCCGCCTTGATCGAACCGCTGATGCGAAGTGCCTGCTTGGCCGCTGGCGTGGCGTAGGCCAGCCGGTTCTCCGAGCTGGGCAGCGCGATCAGCTGCTCGGCCTTCTTGCTCGCGTCGTCGGTCAGCTTCTCCACGCCACGGGCGGGCCTGAGGGCGAGACCGCCGCCCGGCTGAGGGTGGAGCGAGACGTCACTGCTGCCGGGGGTGGGCCAGTCGGCTTCGTTGACCCAGGTGTTGTCCTCGCGCTGGATGGTGACGCGGGGCTCCGCCTCGACGTTGTTCTGGTGGCCGAACAGGTAGCGGGTGAACCACCGGTTGAGTTCCTTCTGCCACGCTTCCTTGCGCACGTTGATCGGGTCGCCGTGCTCGTGCCGGTGCCACCAGATCTTGACCGGGACCCTGTTGGCCTTCAAGGCGCTGTACCACTGCGCGGCCTGCTTGGGCTTGACGTTCCAGTCGTTCAGCCCATGGGCGATCAGCGTCGCCGCCCGCACCTTGTTCGCGTCGTTGAGGTAGTTGCGCTCGTCCCAGAACGGGTTGTAATCGCCCGTCAGTCGGTCTTGCTGCTGGGTGAGTTCATTCAGGAAGGGCTTGCAGATCTCGCGATCGGCACGGCTGTTGACGCGCGTGGCGAGCCAATCGGCGTCCTCGCCCTGATAAGTGCCTGGCGCGACGACAGCACCGCCAGCGCGGTAGTAGTCGTACCAACTGGTGATCGCCGCCATCGGCACGATTGCCTCAAGGCCCTTCACGCCGGTGGAGGCCACCGCGTTCGGCAGGGTGCCGTTATAGGACAAACCGGTCATGGCCGTCTTGCCCGTGGTCCACGAAGCGATCGAAGGCTTGTTGTTGATATCGCGTGCCGTAGTGCGGCCGTTCAGCCAATCCACCACCGAACGCGCGCCGATGGTCTCGTTGCGGCCACCGGAGTTCGGGCAGCCCGTGGACTCGCCAGTGCCCAGAGAATCGGCGTACACCAGCGCGTAGCCGCGCGCGAGGTAGTACTTCTCGTCAATGTGCTCCGGGATATCACGAGGGCTCGGACTGCCAAGTGCGGCCGCCACTCGCGGGTCTTTCTCCGGTCCGGCGTCTGGCACGTCGCGACGGTCCACTCTGCGTGGGCCACCCGGAACGTACAGCTCGACGTCCACATTGTGCTTCGGCGGCCGCTGCCCACCGCCGAAGTACGGGCTGATCCGGAAGAGCACCGGCGACTTCAGTCCCTGGTCGGTCGCGCGTAGCCGCAGCACCTCCGCACGCATCTCGTCATCCTTGCCGTCCCGATCGCTGTCGATCGGGACACGGACGAACACCTTCTCCCGCACGGCATCCGCCGGGTCGTAAACCGGCTGGGCCTCACCGTCGGCGAAGACCGGCTGCTGCGGCGGCGCGGCGGCCAGCGCGTGCGCACCGGTCAGCGGCAGCACCACCACCGCGGCCAGCAGGACGGTTCGTGCACGCCTCATCGGCTTCTCCCTGGAATGTCACTTCGCGGAGCAACGCGCTGAGAATAGTATTCCGCGTGCCCTTCCGAATCCATTCCGGGGCGGGAAGACACTGATGGGGTGAAGCCGTTCTTTTCGCGGCTGACCGAAGTCTGCTTCAGTGGGCAACCCTCGGCTTCTTCGTGCGTCCTGAAAAGGGTCAACCCCTCACCGGTTTGTCCGGTGAGGGGTTGATCTGTGCTCAGCAGTTGCCGTCAGTACGGGCGGAGAACCCGTAGGCGCCACCGGGACCGGTCGAGCCGTTGGCGACGAAACCGAGCTTGGCGGTGCCGTGGTCGGCAACGCAGACGTAGCGGTCGTGGCGCCAGCCTGCGGACGTGTTGCCGATCATGACGTTGAGCCGGAATGGCTTGGGCGCGCAGTTGTTGTACATGTACTCCACGCCGCCACTCACCGACCGCGTGTAGTTGCTGCACGTCGCGGCGTCGGCCTCGCCGACCGAGACCAGCAGGGAAGTGGCGGCCACGGCCGTGGCGACGAGCACGGACGCGGTGAATTTTCGGTAAAGCATGCAGGGGCCTCGCTTAAAGAAGAGGTGGTGGTCAGGTCGGCGAGGCTAGAAGGCTCGACCACCGCTTCGGAAATCATGATCCGCGCTGCTCGTGAATGGATATCCGCAGGTCAGTGGTCCAATTCAGCGGATTATGGGCGGTCGTGGATTCCGACGGTCGGCGTCGCGCAAAGCAGTGACTGCTGGACACGGTCACTACTCGGTGCTACTTTGTAGTGGTACTCAGTGGCACGGAGTACCACCGGGAGGCTCGATGGACGACTTGACGGAGATGCTGAAGGGCACGCTCGAAGGATGTGTGCTGGAAATCATCGGCAGCGAGGAGACCTACGGGTACGCCATCACGCGCCGGCTGAACGAGCTCGGCTTCGCCGACGTCGTCGAGGGGACGGTGTACACCATCCTGCTGCGACTGGAGAAGAACGGGCTCGTCCAGGTGACGAAACGACCGTCCGGACAGGGCCCGCCGCGCAAGTTCTTCGCACTCAACGACGCGGGTCGCGCGGAACTCGCGACGTTCTGGGCGAAATGGGAGTACGTCACATCGCGGATCGACAAGCTCAGGGAGGGCGGGAGATGAACTTCTGGGAGACCATCACCGGCAGCGATCTCACCAGGGAATGCAAGGCGTTCGAAGTCCGGGCCGAGGCGTTGCCCACCGAGTACCGGGCGGCGTGGGCCGAGATCAAGGCTCATCTCTTCCCCTACGGGAATTTCACCGGCCGAAACCTGATGCCGATTCTCGACGGCGCACTGGGTCTGCTCGAAGAGACGGCGGCCGATGGGCAGAGCATTCACGAGGTGCTGGGCGAGGACATCGCGGGCTTCTGCGCGGGACTGGCCGGTGGGGCGGGGGGCCGGAGTTATCGCGACCGGTGGCGCGAGCAGCTGAACAGGAATGTCGCAAGGAAATTGGCGAAGCTGGGAGGCTGACGTGGGTATCCGGGACATCATCGAGGGCAAGAAGCAGTGGCGGGCGCACGTGGCGCGGGTCAAGGCGCTCCCGGCGGACTACCAGATCGTCTACAAGGAGATGCAGAGGTACTTCTTCAAGGTCGGACCGGTCGACCTGACCGACGGAACCCTGCTCTCCGGCATCGTGGATTTCTTCGAGGAGGGCGTCGCCGCGGGCAAGGGAGTCCTGCAACTCATCGGCACCGACGTGGCCGCCTTCTGCGACGACCTGATCAAGAACTCCCGCACCTACGCGGACATCTACCAGGAGTCCATCAGCGGCAAACTCGGCACCACCGAGAAGTGAGCACGAAGGCCCTCCCCAGGTTTTGCCTGGTGGGGGCCTGATTTACGTCTCGAAGTAGGGCGTTCCGTGGTTGTCGAAGCCGTGTTCAATCCGTAGGCGGGTCGAGGGGTGGATGTTGAGGTTCGCCAGGTCGTCGCGGGACACCCAGTGGACTTCGCTGGACTCGTCGCTCGTGCGCAGCTCGCCACCGATCAGGCGCGCGCGGAAGCAGATCGAGAACTCCTGGCGTACTTCGCCATCTGAGTAGGCGATGACGTGGGCGGGATCGGAGTAAATGCCGATGATGTCGGTGGGCTCGACATCGACGCCGGTCTCTTCCTTGATCTCACGGATAACTGTGCGCCCGATCGGTTCCCCTACGTCCTGCCCGCCACCAGGCATTGCGTACATGTCGTTGTCGGTGCGCCGGATCATGAGCACGCGGCCGTGCTCGTCCTGGATAAATGCGGTGACGGCCACGACGATGCTGTTCGCCTGCGGAGCGTCAGGGTCCTTGTAGTGATCGGTGCGCGCCATACGTTTTGCCTACCACTTGGGCGGCTTGGCGGCGTCCCAGATGCCTTGGAAACTCTCGGCGTAGGTCTCGAACAGGTCGCCGCCCGACAGTCGGCGGAGGTGCAGCACAGGGGCGTGCGCCGCCACGAAGCCGTGGACATGGGTGTTGACCAGCATCTCGTCGTCGAAGCGGTAGATCGAGTTGTACAGCGTGGTCTTGTGGCATCTGATCTCCGCGACTGAGCCATCGGCCAATGGCTTGAAGAACGCCAACGCGTTGCGGACCTTGGCAGGGAGCGTGCCCTTGCCGATGCCTTCTTCTTCGCCGCGTCGAGCGACCTCGCGGCTTGCCGGGTCGCCGAGCGCGATGCGGATCTTCACGCCCTCGTCGGCCTTGCGGCGCAACGTCTTCAGCAGGCCGGGGTTGTCCAGCAGGAACATGCCCGCGTAGCCCGCTAGCCGAGTCGGCAAGATGCGGGCCAAGCTCCAGCCCCGATGGCTGACCAGCGGCCCCGGAGGGGCTGCCTTGAAGAAGTAAAGAAACTCTGAGCATGTGCTTCTGAGCTGGGGCTTGCCTAGTCTGGTGGGTATGACGGCGGCGCACGATTACGAGGAGCTCCACCACCTGGTGGACCGGTTGTCGCCTGCTCAGGTGCGGCGGCTGCGGCTGATCGTTGCGAACGATCCGGAACTGTCCGTCGCGATCACTGAGCCGTCCCGGCCTCGGCGCAGCTTGTCGTTCATCGGAACGCTCGACGCGGAACCGGATCTGGCCGAGCGGTCGGCCGAACTGGTGCGACGGAGTATGGGCGGCACTGAGTGATCGTGCTCGAGTGCTCGAATCCCTGACACACCAAGACCTCTCCTGTGTCCACCAGTTCATCACCCAGTACGCCGATCTCCCGCTAGGCGCGGTGGACGCCTCGGTGACCGTGGCAACGATCGACGTCACTGCTGTCAAGGCGCCGCGTGGCTTTGTTGCCGAATTTCAGCACGTATTCGGCAGCGCGCCCGCAGTTCGCCGCTCAGGGCCGCACAACACGACGAAGGCCCCTCGCCAGGTTTCGCCTGGTGAAGGGCCTTTTCGCATCTTCAGAGAGGGTGCCCCCGGCAGGAATCGAACCTGCGACACACGGTTTAGGAAACCGATGCTCTATCCCCTGAGCTACGAGGGCGGGCAGTCCGGCTAGATCATACGACCGCCGTCGAGCGGGTTCGAGGGTGGGCCGCTTCGACGGTCTTGATGGGGTGGCGTTGACCCGGACGCGTGACGCGGGCCACAGTTTGGAAGGGTTGTTTCCGAACTGCGGAGGTGCCGATGGAGATCGAACTGTCCCGCCGTACCCTGCTCCGCGGTGTCGCGGGGGCGAGCCTGGCCGTGGGGGCCGGGTTGTACACCGCGACGCCCGCCCTCGCCGTCCCCGCCCCGGCCATCACCGGCTGCGCGGGCTGGAACGCGCGGCCCGCGAAGTCAACGCCGCAACTGCTCGACCACAAGCCGACCGTGCTGGTCGTGCACCAGACCGAGACCCCGAACTCCACCGACCTCAGCAAGGCGCACGCCTTCTCGTTGGCGCGGTCCATCCAGAACCACCACATGAACAACAACGGCTGGATCGACAGCGGGCAGCAGTTCACGATCAGCCGGGGCGGGCACGTCCTGGAGGGGCGGCACCGCAGCCTGTCCGCGCTCAAGGGCGGCAAGCAGCACCTGCTCGGCGCGCACGTCGGCGGGCACAACACGACGCACATCGGGATCGAGAACGAGGGGACCTATCACACGGTCACGCCGCCGGACCAACTGTGGGCGTCGCTGGTGGCGATGTGCGCCTACATCTGCCAGCAGTACGGAATCAAGGTGGCGAACATCAAGGGCCACCGTGACTACAACGCGACTGACTGTCCAGGCAACAAGCTTTACAGCATGTTGCCAAAACTGCGGCAGGACGTGTCCAAGCTGCTGGGATGACGGGCCGGGAGTTCGCCGCCGGTAACCCTCCGTTTGCCGCTCTTCCCCGACTGGGTGTCGCGCAGGAGTCCCTGACGTGGTGAGATAACCGGACCGTAACGCCGGTGGGTGATACTGCCCATCGGTAATAGCCCATGAACACGACGCGTCAGTCGGGGAGGCGTCCGTGATCAAAGTTCTGTTGGTTGATGACGAAGACCTGGTTCGATCCGGCCTGCGAATGATCTTGTCAAGCGCCGGTGACATCGAGGTTGTCGGGGAGTGTGACGACGGTTGCCTGGTGGTGGACCGGGTGCGGCAACTGCGCCCGCACGTGGTTCTGCTGGACATCCGGATGCGCACCACGGACGGCCTGTCCGCCCTGCGACGGCTGCGTGCGCTACCGGACCCACCGCGGGTCGCGATGCTCACCACCTTCGACATCGATGAGTACGTCAGCGAGGCCCTGCGCCTCGGTGCCAGCGGTTTCCTGCTGAAGGACACCGAACCCGCCCAGCTCGTCCGGGCGGTGCGAGACGTCGCGCGCGGTGGCGCGGTGCTCGATCCGGGGGTTGCCGCGCGCGTGCTCGCCGCGGTGGCCAACGGGGAGCGGGCCGCCGAGCCGGCTCGGACGTTGCTCGGATCCCTGTCCGAGCGCGAGCGGGAGGTGCTCGCGCTCATCGGGCAGGGCATGTCCAACGCCGAGATCGGTGGTGCCCTGCACCTGTCCGAGGCCACCGTGAAGGGCTACGTGTCCTCGGTGCTCGGCAAGATCGGGGCGGTGAACCGGGTACAGGCCGCGCTGGTCGCGTACCGCGGTGGGCTGATCGCTTGATCGGGTGACCCGTCGGTCTGGCTACTCCAGGCCGACGGGTTGCTCGGGAGCCAGCAGCACCCCGTCCAGCCCCGGGTGGACCTCCACGCGGTTCCTGCCCTGGCGTTTCGCCCGGTAGAGCGCGATGTCGGCGGCCGCGAACAGCTGGTCCAGCTTGGCCGGTCCAGCCGCGACGCCGATGCTCACGGTCGGCCGCTTGATGTTGCCCAGCACCATCGACCAGTCGTGGTCGTCCACCGCGGCACGGATGCGCTCGGCCACGACCGGACCCACGTTGTGCCGGTCCTCGTTGGCGTCCACGAGCAGCACCACGAACTCGTCGCCCGCCCAGCGCGCCACGAGGTCGTCCGTGCGGCACTCGCGGCGCAGCAGCTGGGCGATCTCGCGCAGCGCCGCGTCGCCCGCCGCGTGCCCCGCGTCGTCGTTGACGCCCTTGAACCAGTCCACGTCGACCAGCACCAGCCAGGGCAGCCGCCCGCGCGCCGCGGTCCGTTCCAGCAGGTGAGGGGCCGCGCGCTCCAGGCCGAGCCGGTTCGCCAGGCCGGTCAGCGGGTCTCTGGCCGCCGCTTCCTGCGCCGCCATCGCCAGGCGTTGCGCCTGGACGGCGAGCCTGCGCTGCTCCAGGGCCTGGCCCAGCCCCTCCTGCAACGTCTCGGTGGCCTTGCGGCTGGACTTGAGGCTCCTGCGCAGCGCCTCCGCCTCGCCGACCGAGTCGCCGAGGGAGTTGCAGATGTCGGCCAGGTCCAGGGAGAACCGGAACAGCAGCGAGGTGTCGTTGATCTTCTCCGCCTCCGACACCGCCCGCGCGGCCAGCGTGCGCGCCTCCGCCAGGTCCCCGCGTTCGCGCTGGACCATGGCGAGCACCCAGTGGCCGACCGCCTGCCCCCACCAGTCCTCGGCCCGTTTCGCCAGTTCACCGGCTTGCTTCGCGGTTTTCTCGGCCTGGTCCAGCTCGCCGATGCCCGCGAGCGACCGCGAGTAGGCGCCGAGCAGCGCGCGGTGCACGTAGCCCTCGCTGGTCAGTTCGAGGCCCTGCTCCAGCAGCACCGCCGCCTCGCCGAAGATCTGCGGCGCGGTCTCCGCGGGCGCGTCGACCGCGCGGAAGTTGAGCGTGCCGCCCAGCCGTTGCAGGCAGTGGGCGAGCGTTTGGTCGTGGCCGGAGTCCCTGGCCACCTGGACGGACAACCGCATCATGTCCAGCGCGGCGCGGCGGTGCCCGATGCCTTCGAGCAGGTAGCCGAGCATGCCGATGGTCTGCGCTGCGGCCGAGCCCTCGGGGCGCTCCGCGTCCAGTTCCGTCCAGCCCTCGGCGGCGAGTTCGAGCGCGAGCGGGATGCGGCCGAGCCGCCACGCCACCACCGCGCGGTAGACCAGCACGGTCGCCCTGCGCCAGCGGTCACCGCCTGCGGCGGGGGTGCGCGAGACGACGTCGTCGAAGAGCGTGTTGGCCTCGACGACGCGCCCGGAGTCCAGCAGCGACCGCACCTCGCGGTCCTGCCGCGGGATCTGTCCCGCCGCCAGCGGCTCGTCGTGATCCACTACGCCCTCGGCATCCCCTGACCCCGGCTGACCGCGCCGTCCTTGCCCTCACCAGGCGCGATCTGCCGACAGGCTACCTTTCCCGTCGCTGCCCGTACCGCTCGTGGTGCACAACGTCATGAAGTGGTAGCCGGCTACGCCATCCGTGTCGCTCCAGATCAGGGGTGTCGGCCAGCCGCTCGACCGGCCCCAGGCAGAGCCACGCCACCGGACGGACGCGCTGCGGGATGCCCAGAAGTCTGCGCAGGAAGTCCTCGCGGTAGAAGCTCACCCAGCCGACGCCGAGGCCCTCCGCGGTCGCGGCCAGCCACAGGTTCTGGATCGCCAGGCACACCGAGAACAGCCCGGCGTCGGCGATCGCGTGCCTGCCGAGCACGGCGGGGGAGCCGCGGTCGGCGTCGTAGGTCACCACGACGCCGAGGGAGGACTCCAGCACGCCCTCGACCTTGATCCGGGAGAAGGTCTCCGCGCGCTCGCCGTCCAGGGAGGCGGCGAAGACGCTGCGCTCCGCCTGGACGTGGTCGCGGAAGGACCTGCGGGTGTCGCGGTCGCGGACGAGCACGAAGTCCCACGGTTGGGAGAGCCCGACGCTGGGGGCGGCGTGGGCCGCCCCCAGCACGCGGTCGAGGACGTCCGCCTCGATCGGCGCTCCGGTGAACTCGCCGCGGACGTCGCGGCGCCGGAACAGCACGTCGTAGAACTCGGCGACTTCGGTCGGTGCGGACACCGCGTCGACGCTACTACCGCCCGCCGTAGGGCAGCAGCGCCATCTCGCGGGCGTTCTTGATCGCCTTGGCGGTGGTGCGCTGTTGCTGGGGCGTGAGGCCGGTGACCCGGCGGGAGCGGATCTTGCCCCGGTCGGAGACGAACTTCCGCAGCAGCGCGGCGTCCTTCCAGTCGACCTCCTCGACGCCCTCGCGCTTGAGCAGGTTGGGCTTCTTCTTGCCGGTGAATCGCGTCATGACCTCACCAGCTCGACTTGCTGACGCCGGGCAGCTCGCCCGCGTGGGCCATCTCACGGAGCCGGACCCGGGACAGGCCGAAAGCCCGGAAGTACGCCCGCGGCCTGCCGTCGACGGAGTCGCGGTTGCGGACCCGGGTCGCGCTGGCGTCGCGCGGCTGGCGGCGCAGCTCCTGCTCAGCGGCCGCGCGTTCGGCCTCGGACGAACGCGGCGAGCGCAGGACCTCCTTCAGTTCGGCACGGCGCTCGGCGTAGCGGGCGACGACGAGCTTGCGCTGCTCGTTCTTGGCGATCTTGGACTTCTTGGCCATCTCAGCGCTCCTCCTTGAACTCGACGTGCCTGCGCACGATCGGGTCGTACTTGGTGAGCCGCATGCGGTCCGGGTCGTTGCGGCGGTTCTTGCGGGTCACGTACGTGTAGCCGGTGCCCGCGGTGGACCTGAGCTTGATGATCGGCCGGATCTCGTTGCGCGCCATCAGACCTTCTCCCCACGCGCGCGGATCTCGGCGACGACCGCCTCGACGCCGCGCTTGTCGATCGTCTTGATGCCCTTGGTGGACACGCGCAGCGAGATCCACCGGTTCTCGCTGGCCAGCCAGTAGCGCCTGCGCTGGATGTTGGGGTTCCAGCGGCGCGAGGTGCGCACGTGGGAGTGCGAGACCTGCTTGCCGAAGCCGGGTTCGCGGCCGGTCACCTGACACCTCGCGGACACGGGGCCTCCTCGGGAATGAAAACGATACCGATTTTCGTTAAGACGGGGGCCAGGGTAGCGTGGCCGCCGTTGAAAGTGGAAATCGTTGTCAACAAGGGAGCCGACGTGACTGATCAGCGCGTGCCGGTGGTGTTGCTGTCCGGCCTCGCCGCCGACGCGGTCGCCGAGGTCGCCCGCCACGCCGCCGCGGACCCGGCGACCGCGGTGCTCCACCACGACCTCCGCGAAGTGGTCCAGGGCGTGGTGCGGCGAACGCTGACCCACGGCGAGTACGCCGCGACCGAGGTGCTGGAGCTGGCGCACGGCTGCGTCTCGTGCACGCTCCGCCAGGACCTCCTGCCCGTCGCCTTGCGGCTGGCCGAAGCGCCCGATGTGCGCCGGATCGTGCTGCACCTCGACCCGGCGCTGGAGCCGGAGGCGGTGTGCTGGGCGCTGCACCACGTGGTGGTCGACGGCCGCGTCGCCACCGAGCGCCTGCGCGTCGAGGCGGTGGTCAACACGGTCGACGCGGCGACGTGGTTCGCGGATGCGATCGGCGAGGAGTCGCTGTTCGAGCGGGGCATGTCCGCGAGCGCCGACGATGAGCGCACCATCGCGCAAGTCGTTGTGGCGCAAGTGGAATTCGCCGACGCGGTGGTGGTGGCCGGGAGCGCTCCGGACGCGTGGACCGCGGCGCGGACCGACGCCGTGCTGGACCGGCTCGCACCGGAGCTGCCGCGCGCGGACCTGCCCGGCCTCGACCTCGGCGCCCTGGTCGCGGCGGTCCCGTCGCGGGCGCGCAAGGGCGAGGTCGGCGACGCGCACGAGCCGCTGCTGCGCGGTCAGCCGCCGTTGGAGTCGGACTGCGGGATCTCCGTCGTGCTCTTCGACGAGCGCAGGCCGTTCCACCCTTCGCGACTGCACGACGCGCTGGATGTGTTGCTGGAAGGCGTTGTGCGGACGCGCGGGCGGATCTGGGTGGCGAGCCAACCCGACGCCGCGCTCTGGGTGGAGTCGGCGGGCGGCGGCCTCCGCGTCGCGCACGCCGGGCCGTGGCTGGCGACCAAAGAGGACTGGTCCGAAGTGGACTCAGAGCGCGTGGCCATGGCGTCGCTGCGTTGGGACCCCTACTACGGCGACCGCGAACAACAGTTGGTGGTGATCACGCATCTGGCTTCGCCGGACGAGATCACCTCGGCGTTGCGGGACGCGCTGCTGACCGATGCCGAACTCGCTGAGGGCGCTGAGGTTTGGCGGACCTACGAGGACCCCTTCGGGGAGTGGCACATCGATCCATGCGAGGACTCGGGCGACCGGGACTCGGCATTGCGGACAGGAAGGGAAGAAGGATGAAGACCGGAATCCACCCCGAGTACCACCCGGTGGTCTTCAAGGACTCCTCGACGGGCAAGGCGTTCCTGACCCGCTCGACGGCGACCTCCGAGAAGACCGTGGAGTGGGAGGACGGCAACACCTACCCGTTGATCGTCGTCGACGTCACCAGCGACTCGCACCCGTTCTGGACGGGCAACCAGCGGCTGGTCGACACCGCTGGGCGGGTCGAGAAGTTCCACCGCCGCTACGGCAGGAGGCACTGATGGCCGTCCCGAAGCGGCGCATGTCGCGCAGCAACACCCGCAGCCGCCGGGCGCAGTGGAAGGCCGCGCCCGTGCCTCTCGTCCCGATCACCGTGGACGGTCGGAGCGTGCTCGTCCCGCCCCACCTGGTCCAGGCGTACCGCCGCGGCTACCTCTCCTGAGTGATGCCGCCGCCCCGGGCGTTGCGCCCTGAATGAGTCATTGAGGGAACTCAACTCCCCCAATGACTCATTCAGGGCGAAAGAGGCTAGGCCACCTGGGTGATCTGGGTTTCACCATCGGGGGACTCGCGCCACTGGGTGAAGGGGCGGTCCATGTACCAGCGGCCGGTGGAGTCCCGTTCCAGGACTCGGAAATCACAGGTCGGCGGGTTCGACAGCGATTCGAACAATTCGATGCTCCAGTTGAAGAGCCGACGGCACAGCAAACGCATCGTCAGCCCGTGCGAGACCACGAGCACGTTCTTCGGGTGCGCCGGGTCGTTGTCCACCCGCCGCTCCAGCTCGGTGAGGAAACCCGCGACGCGGTCGTCCACGTCCGCCCCGGACTCGCCGTGCGCCAGCCGGAAGAAGAAGTGGCCGAAGGCGTGCCGCTCCTGCTTCTGCCGTTCCTGGTCGACCGGGTCCTGGAGGTTGCCCCAGTCCTGTTCCCGCAGGCGGGGCTCGGGGACTATCCGTTCGATCAGGTTGCTGAGCTCCATCAGCTCGAAGGTCTGCCGCGTGCGCAGGTAGGGGCTCACGTACGCGGCGACGGGACCGGGTTCGAGCAGGCGCCGCATGCGTGGCGCCATGCCGCGCGCCTGTTGCACGCCCCGCGGGGTCAGCGGCAGGGCGTGGTCCGGTATGCGGCAGTAGGCAAGCTCATCGACGTTGCCGAGGCTTTCCGCGTGTCGCAGCAGGATGATCCGCACATGTCTATCGTGCCTTTTTTCCTCTACTCCATCAGCGGGAACATCAGTTGTCGCAGCGTCCGACCGGGTAAAGAACCTGATGTAACCACCCCAATTTCCTGAGCCCCCATCGCGAAATAGAAGCCTTCGGCGTAGGGCTCCGCGTCCAGGACGAGCTCCGTCCATCCCATATTCCGGGCCGTCCGCACGGCGTTCGTCCACAAGAGCCTGCCGATACCGGTGCCGATGTGCGGGGGATCGACCCACAGGTCGCTCAGCTCACCGCGCGGCGCGGAGCCTGCGAGGCCGTAGAACCCGAGCACTTCCCCGTTCCGCTCGGCCACGGTGAACCCGCCGAGGGCGATGTGCTCCGCGGTGTAGGTCAGCTCGGCGCGGACCGCCGCCATGAAGTCCGCGTCGTAGCCCCAGTGCGCCTTCGACCGCTGGGCGAGCGCGCTGAGTTCGTCGGCCTCCGCGGGCCGCGCGGGTCGGAGTGAGGTCACCGCTCGATCCTCGCGGTCAGCATCACGTCGCCGCACGCGATTTCCTGAGGGAGGATCACCGGGTGTTGCTCGTGTTGGAGCTCGTCGGCATCGCCGTTTTCGCCGCGTCCGGCGCGCTCGCCGGGGTGCGTGCCCGCCTGGACGTCTTCGGCGTGGTGATCCTCGCGATGACCACCGCGCTCGGCGGCGGGATCATCCGCGACGTGCTGCTCGACGTCAGCCCGCCCGCCAGCCTGCGGGACTGGCGCTACCTGCTGGTGACCGCGGTGACCGGCCTCGTCGTCTTCTGGGTCCACCCGCACATGGCGAAGCTGCGCCGCGCGATGCTGCTCGCGGACGCGGTCGGGCTCGGGCTGTTCACCACGGCGGGCACCATCACGGCGCTCGAGCTGGGCGCGCCCGCGTACACGGCCTGTCTGATCGGGATGACGACCGGCATCGGCGGCGGTGCCTTGCGCGACTTGCTGATCAGGGAGATTCCCGTGGTGCTGCAACGGGAGATCTACGCGGTGGCGGCGCTGCTGGGCGCGATCGTCGTCGTGCTGGGGCGGCACATCGGCCTGCCGCAGGGCCCGACCGTGCTCGCCGGGGCCGCGCTGATCGTGACGATCCGCGTGCTCGGGCTGTGGCGGAAGTGGAACGCGCCGCTGCCGCGCGAACTGTGACTCTATTTGCCCGTATTCAGCACCTTCTCAGGCACTTCTCAGGGCAGCGGGTAAGACTACGTCCATGCGCATCCTCGTAGTCGACGACGATCGGGCCGTACGCGACTCGCTGCGGCGGTCGTTGCAGTTCAACGGCTACCAGGTCGAGATGGCCAGCGACGGTGTGCAGGCACTGGAACAGCTCGGCGCCAGCAGGCCGGACGCGATGGTGCTCGACGTGATGATGCCGAGGCTGGACGGTCTTGAGGTCTGCCGCAGGCTCCGCAGCACCGGGGACGACCTGCCGATCCTGGTGCTCACCGCCCGGGACGCGGTGTCCGACCGCGTCGCCGGGCTGGACGCGGGCGCCGACGACTACCTGCCCAAGCCCTTCGCGCTGGAGGAACTGCTCGCGCGGCTGCGCGCCCTGCTCCGGCGCACCGGCCCCGGCCAGGACGACGCGGGCGCGATCGCCGCCAGCCTGCGCTTCGCCGACCTCGAACTGGACCCCGGTACCCGGGACGTGCGCCGCGGGGAGCGGCCGATCAGCCTGACCCGCACCGAGTTCTCGTTGCTGGAGCTGTTCCTCGCGCACCCGCGCCAGGTCCTCACCCGAGGCCGCATCCTGGAGGAGGTGTGGGGCTACGACTTCCCCACCTCCGGCAACGCCCTTGAGGTGTACGTGGGCTACCTGCGCCGCAAGACCGAGGCGTCGGGCGAGCCCCGGCTGCTGCACACCGTGCGCGGCGTGGGCTACGTGCTCCGGGAGACCGCTCCGTGACCCTCCCGACGGGGATGCGCCAGCGCTTCTCGCTCCAGTCCCGGATCACCGCGCTGGCCGCCTTCGGGGTGGGCTTCGCCGTGGCCCTGGTCTCCCTCGCCGCCTACGTCACCGTGCGCTCCAGCCTGTACAGCCAGCTGGAGGCCAAGCTGGAGGACCAGGCGAGGGAAGCGGTCAGCACCGCCATCGCGCAGGACCGGTTCGAGGGCTTCCCCAGCGACGTGTTCCAGGTCTTCGGCCTGAAGGTCGCGCTGCTCCAGGTGGACCGCGCCGGGCAGGTCGTCCTCCAGGTCGGCAGCGGAGGCAAGGCGACCGCGCCATCCGTGGAGCGGGCCGAGGTCGAGGTGGCGCTCGGCACGATCGAGTCGCACAGCCGGGTCGACACCAAGACCGACACGCAGATCGCGGCCGTGAACATCCGTCCCGGGCTCGCGCTGATCCTCGGCCAGTCGCTGGCGTCGATGAAGGAGACGCTGAACCGGCTCGGCGTGGTGCTGGTCGTAGTCGGTGGCGCGGGCATTCTTCTCGCTGCCGCAGCGGGAACCGCGGTCGCCCGCGGCAGTCTCCGGCCGGTGAAACGGCTGACCGAGGCGGCCGAACACGTCGCGCGCACCGCGGAACTGCGGCCGATCCCGATCTCCGGTGACGACGAGCTGGCGCGGCTCACGCAGGCGTTCAACTCGATGCTCGCCGCGCTCTCGGAGTCGCAGGAACGACAGCGCAGGCTCGTCGCCGACGCGGGCCACGAACTCCGCACACCGCTGACTTCCTTGCGCACCAACCTGGAACTGCTGTTGGCCTCGCAGCGAGCCGACACCCCGAATCTGTCCGAAGAGGACCGATCGGAGATCTACGAGGACGTCCGCGCCCAGGTCAACGAACTGTCCACTTTGGTCGGTGACCTGGTGGAGCTGGCCCGCGACGACGCTCCGGGCGTTGTGCACGAGCCGGTGGAGATGGTGGACGTGGTGGAGCGCGCCCTGGAGCGCGCCCGCCGCCGCGCGCCGAACCTGGAGTTCGTCGCGAGCCTGCGCCCCTGGGTGCTCGACGGCGACGCGAACGCGTTGGAGCGCGCCGCGCTGAACCTGCTGGACAACGCGGCGAAGTGGAGTCCGCCGGGCGGTCGCGTCCGGGTCGAGCTGCGCCAGGCGGGGCAGGGCGTCGGGTTGCTCGAAGTGGCCGACGCGGGAGACGGCATCGCCGACGCGGACCTGCCGCACGTGTTCGAACGGTTCTACCGCTCGTCCGAGGCGCGCACGCTGCCCGGCTCGGGTCTGGGCCTGGCGATCGTCAAGCAGGTGGCCGAGCGGCACGGCGGCACCGCGACCGCCGGGCACGCCCCCGAAGGCGGCGCGCTCATGTCCATCTGGCTCCCCGGCCGCCCCGGCTGACGTCCCAGCAGGGTTGGCCCGTCTTCAAGTACACCGAACCCCCGCCCCAGCGATCGCCAACCGCCACAAACCCTCCGCGCCTCCGGGGGTTGGGTGCGGTTTGCGATGGTTCTGGGCGGGGTCGGGGGTACTTGAAGACCGCCCAACCCGCTCAGGTGAAGCGTGCCGGGATCGGCTCGGAGAGCAGGCGGCGCGTGGTGTCCAGACCCCAGGAGTCCAAGCCCCGCAAGCGATCCGACGATGCGCGCAGGCCGCCGTTGACGCTGATGTGCTCGGCCCACTCGGTCCGGTGCTCGACCGCGGGGCGGGCCACGATGCAGTCGGGGTCGTTCACCCAGAACCGCCCGTGCTGGAACCGCCGGGACTCGCCGTTGAGCACCGCGCCGAGCTGCGCGGGCTGCGACAGGTCGCCCGAGTCCGGCGCGTACTCCAGCGCGATGTCCGGGCTCACCCGCATCGCGTCCACCACGCCGATCGACGGCAGCTGCGGCGCGCCGCAGCCGAGCAGGTAGGCGTCCGGGCCGATCACCTCGCGGATCAGCTCAAGGCCGTCGCGGTACGCCTCGATCCCGGACACGTCCGCGTGCCTGCGGCCAGGAACCGCGCCCGCGTATACAAAGTCGATCTTGTGATAGTCGATGCCCCACTCGGCGAAGGTCGTGAAAACCGTGCGGAGGTAGTCCCGCGCCGCGGGGTGCGTGGTGTCCAGCGCGTACAGGGCCTGGCCCCAGTTGTGTCCGACCAGCACCGGATTTTCCTTGCCCACCAACCAATCCGGGTGCTCGGCCAGCAGCTCCGACCGTGCGGACACCAGGAACGGCGCGGTCCAGATCCCCGCCCGGCGGCCGTGGTCGCGGATGTGGGCGAACAGGCCGGGCACGTCGGGGAAGCGGCCGGACGGGACCAGCCAGTCGCCGACCTCGCGCTGGTAGCCGTCGTCGACCTGCACCACGTCGATCGGCAGCTCCAGGTCCTCCATCGCCTCCAGGTTGTCCACGATGTCGTCGGCCGTGACATCGGTGAAGTACTCGTACCAGGAGCACCAGCCGGTCGGGGCCGGGCGCGGCGGCGGCACCGCGAGGCGGGCGCAGACCTCGTCGGCCCACGCGGTCAGCGCCGACGGGATGTCGCCGGTGTGCTGCCGGATCTCCACCGAACCGTTGGCGCTGATCACTAGGCGGTCGCCGTCGCGCACCGCGAGGATGGTGGGCACCTCGGCGGTCGGGTCCGCCGCGGCGAACAGCGTCACCGAGTCCCCTTCGGCGACGGCGAAC
Source organism: Allokutzneria sp. A3M-2-11 16 (assembly GCF_024213555.1). Taxonomy (GTDB): domain Bacteria; phylum Actinomycetota; class Actinomycetes; order Mycobacteriales; family Pseudonocardiaceae; genus Allokutzneria. The sequence continues at coordinate 2,706,819 of NZ_JANAVO010000001.1, forward strand.
AAGCCCTCGCCGCAGTAGGTGCCGGGCGCGGGGTCGGTCGCGTGCCGGTAGGCGATCAGCCGCTTGTCCTCGTCCACCGGACGGTGCGGAGCCGCGCCGAGCCGGTAGCTCGTCGACGGGGACCACGACTGCCAGCCCTGCTCGTGCACCACGGTGTCGTCGCTGGTCTGGATCTCCGCGATGGTCTCCATCGGTTCCGGTCCTCCCTGTTCGCTTGTTCACCAGTTCGCTCGTCACCGAACGAACTCGAACACGCTGCCCGTTTTCTATGCTAAGCACTGGCTATCGGATTTTGCTGCCCTTTTCGGCTCGTCGGCGATCATCTGAGGTCGCCCCAGTGTTCAACCTGGGCAGATCTCAATGTTGGACTGTGTTGACGTTGTCCATCGAACTGGGCCACGCTGGTCTGGTACGGCCGTCGAGAGGAAGAGGTGCGCGGTGCTGGCGCGGCAACGACAGGCGGTGATCCTGGAAGAGGTGCGTCGGACCGGCGCCGTGCGGGTCAGCGACCTGGTGACCAGGCTCGGCGTCTCCGACATGACCGTGCGCAGGGACCTCGACGCCCTCGCCCGGCGCGGCCAGGTGGAGAAGGTCTACGGCGGCGCGACCTCGGCCACCGGCCGCAGCACCGACGAACCCGGCTTCGAGGCCAAGTCCGTCCGCCAGCTGCCGGAGAAGGAGGCCATCGCCGCGATGGCCGCGGAACTGGTCCGGCCGGGCACGGCGATCGGGCTCTCCGCGGGGACCACGACCTGGACGCTGGCGCGCTTCCTCGACGACGTGGCCGACCTGACGGTGGTCACCAACTCGATCCGGGTGGCCGACGTGCTCCAGCAGCGCGGGCGCACGGACCGGACCGTGGTGCTCACCGGCGGGGTGCGGACGCCGTCGGACGCGCTCGTCGGGCCCGTCGCGGTGCAGGCGCTGCGCTCGCTGCACCTGGACCTGGTGTTCCTCGGCGTGCACGGGATGGCGCCGAACGCGGGGTTCACCACGCCGAACCTCAACGAGAGCGAGACCGACCGCGCGCTGGTCGACGCCGCGAGCAACCTGGTGGTGCTCGCCGACCACACCAAGTGGGCCACGGTCGGCATCTCCACCATCGCCCAGCTGGACGAGGCGCACGTGCTGGTCAGCGACGAGGGCCTGGACCAGGCCGCGCGGGAGATCCTCGCCGAGCACGTCGACGAGCTGGTGCTCGCCCCTGTTCCCGCACGCAGGACTCAGCCGGAGGTCGGCGCGTGAAGCGCAGCAGCAACCACCTCGCGGACGGCCGCGAGATCATCTACTTCGACGACACCGAGACCGCCCCGCGCACCGCGGTGGACTCCCGCGACCTGCCCGCGCAGGCGCCGCGCTCGGAGATCCGCCGCGACCCGCTGACCGGTGAGTGGGTCGGCATGGCCGCGCACCGCCAGAGCCGCATCTACAAGCCGCCGGCCGACCTGTGCCCGCTGTGCCCGACCTCGCCGGGGCGGCCGACCGAGATCCCCGAGTCGAGCTACGACGTGGTGGTCTTCGAGAACCGCTTCCCGTCCTTCGCCCAAGGAGTTCCCGCGCTTCCGTCCACTGTGGATGGTATGGCCATGGTGGAGCAGGCGGGCGGGCTCGGCCGGTGCGAGGTCGTCTGCTTCACCTCCGACCACGAGTCCTCCTTCGGGCAACTCAGCCCAGAGCGGGTGCGCACCGTCGTGGACGCGTGGGCCGACCGCACGCGCACGCTCAGCGCGCTGCCCGGGGTGGAGCAGGTGTTCTGCTTCGAGAACCGCGGCGAAGAGATCGGCGTGACCCTGCACCACCCGCACGGCCAGATCTACGGCTACCCCTTCGTCACCCCGCGCACCGAGCTCATGCTGGCGACGGCCCGCGAGTACCACGCCGAACACGGCAGGCACGTCCTCGGCGACGTGCTCGCCGCCGAGCGCGCCGCGGAGATCCGCGTCATCGGCTCCACCGAGCACTGGACCGCCTTCGTGCCCGCCGCCGCGCGGTGGCCGGTCGAGGTGCACCTGGTGCCGCACCGCCAGGTTCCGGACATCCCCGCGCTCAGCGACGCCGAGCGCGACGACTTCGGCGGGCTCTACCTGGACGTGCTCGGCAGGCTCGACGGGCTCTACGACAAGCCGCTGCCGTACATCGCGGCCTGGCACCAGGCGCCGGTCCGCGTCGGGCGTGAGCACTCGTGGCTGCACCTCCAGGTGTTCTCCGTGCTGCGCACCACCGACAAGCTCAAGTACCTGGCGGGCTCGGAATCCGGGATGGCCGTGTGGGTCAACGACGTCACCCCGGAACAGATCGCCGAGCGGCTGCGGGGCTCGGAGTGAATTGACGGGGTATCCATAAGGGAACCCCAGGCGTGTCTAAGCCTCTTCTCAGGTCGGCACTCCAGAGTGGTTCCCATGACGGACAACACCTCCGGCGCCTCGGGCGGACAGCCTGAGCGCCCGCAGCAGCCGACCGAGGGCAACACCCCGCAGCAGCGGGGCGTGCCGGAGGCCAACATTCCCTTCCCGGGCTATGGCGGCCAGCCCTACCCGCAGCAGGGCAACGGTCCCCTGACCAACCCGCTCGGCGTCCCGGTGCAGGGACACCACCCGCAGCAGGTGCTCACCCAACCGAAGCCCAGGTCCGGCCGCGGCAAGCTCGTCGCGGGCGCGCTCGTCTTCGCCCTGCTCGGCGGTGTCGCGGGCGGGGTCGGCGGTGGCGTGCTCGGCTACAACCTCGCGCTGAGCGGCAGCTCGGTGAACGCGCTCGACGCTGCCCGGCCCGACGCCACCAACGTGAACAGCCCCGCTCCCGCGGGCACCGTGGAAGCCGTTGCGCAGAAGGTGCTGCCGAGCGTCGTGCAGCTGCAGACCCAGACCGGCTCGGGCTCCGGTGTGGTGCTGAGCTCCGACGGCATGATCCTCACCAACAACCACGTGGTCGAGGAGGCCGCCGGGGGCGGACAGATCCGGATCCAGTTCAAGGACGGCAGGACCGCGCCCGCCAAGATCATCGGCGTCGACCCCACCTCCGACCTGGCCGTGGTGCAGGCCGAGGGCGTCTCCGGGCTGACCCCGGTTGAGCTCGGCCGCTCCGGCAACCTCCGGGTCGGCCAGCAGGTCGTGGCCATCGGCGCCCCGTTCGGCCTGAGCAACACCGTCACCAGCGGCATCGTCAGCGCGTTGCAGCGCCCCGTGCGCACCGGCAACGAGGCCGGGGACAGCACGGTGATGGACGCGGTGCAGACCGACGCCGCGATCAACCCGGGCAACTCCGGCGGTCCGCTGGTGGACATGAGCGGCAAGGTCATCGGCATCAACACCGCGATCAAGACGGCCAGCGGTGGCCAGCAGCAGTCCGGCGGCTCCATCGGCCTCGGCTTCGCCATCCCGATCGACCAGGCCATGCGCATCGCCAACGAGCTGCGCGCCAACGGCAAGGCCACCCACGCGGTGCTCGGGGTGACGCTCTCGCAGCAGCAGGGCGGATCGCGCTCGGCGGTGACCAACGGCGCGACCGTCGGCACCGTGGAGGCGAGCTCCGCGGCCGAGGCGGCCGGCATCAAGCAGGGTGACGTGATCACCAAGCTGAACGACCGGCGGATCAACGACGCGGACTCGCTCATCGCGGCGGTCCGCTCGCACGACCCGAACTCCAAGGTCAAGGTCACCGTCAGCAGCGGTGGCACCGAACGCGAGGTCGAGCTGACGCTGGGCAGCAGGGTGCTCAGCGGAGGCTGACCTCCTCGAAGGGACGCGGGTTCCCGGCCTGCCCTCGGGCCGGGAACCCGCGCTCCGATCCGTCTGGCCCCCCGGGAGAGCGCACATGCAGCCGAATCTGATCGCCGAACCGTTCACGCACGCCGTCCCCGAGCCGACTAACGTGATCCGCATGGAACGCACCGCGAAGCTCGGCCGTGCCCTCGTCGTGCTCGTCGACGACCGCCTGGCCCACGGGGAGCACGAGGACAACACCGGGCCGCTGGTCACCGAGCTGCTCGAAGAAGCAGGCTTCATCGTGGACGGCACCGTCGCGGTCGCGGGCGAGATCGTGGAGATCCGCAACGCGCTCAACACCGCGGTGATCGGCGGCGTCGACCTAGTGATCACCGTCGGCGGGACCGGTGTGTCCCCGCGCGACGTCACGCCGGACGCCACGGTCGGCGTGCTCGACCGCCCGCTGCCGGGCGTGGCCGAGGCCCTCCGCGCCTCCGGCCTGGCCGCAGGCGCGGTGGACGCGGGCATCTCCCGCGGTGTCGTCGGTGTCTCCGGCAGCACCCTCGTGGTCAACCTGGCCGGGTCGCGCTCCTCGGTGCGCGACGGCATGGCCACTCTGACCCCATTGGTACAGCACGTGATCGAGCAGCTCTCCGGCCTCGAAGAGGCGTGACGTGACCGGGGCGGGCGGTGACCCGAAGAAGGACGCCGAGCGACGCAAGAAGCTCGACGAACTCTTCGGCGACGTGCTCCCGGAGACCACCTCCGACGAGCGCGACCCCGGCGACCGCGCCGACCGCACCGCGGACGCGTGGTACTACGAAAACCGCCCACCCCACCACGACACCTGACCCGTTTCGTACTCATAGCCGGATTTGAGAGCGCTCTTTTTCCCGCTATGAGTACGAAACGGGGTTACTTCTGCCGACGATCGGGGTCGAGGACGTTTTCGAGGCGGGTGCTGACGTTCTCGATCTTGTCGTGGTACTTCCCGCGCGTGGCCCTGTCCAGCTTCGAGGCGGCCAGGTCCACGCCGCGCGCCGCGGCTCCGCCCGCCTTCTCCGCGAGCGGGCCCGCCTTCTCCTTGGCCTGCTCCGCGAGGGGGCCGACCTTGTCCTTCGCCTGGTTGGCGAGTTCCTTGGCCTTGTCCAGGAAACCCATTGCCTCGTCCCTCCACCGCTGCGGTGTGCCGTCCGGGTTCCGACGCTACCCAGGCGGGCACACCGCCGCAGGGATCGTGGTCAGCGCTGCGAGTTCTGCGCCTGCAGCAGGTCGCGGATCTCGGTCAGCAGCTCCACGTCGGTCGGCTTCGACGGGCCCGCCTCCTGGCCCCGCTCGCGCCGCTCCTGGAGCTTCTTGATGGGCAGCACCAGGACGAAGTAGACCACCGCGGCCACGATGACGAAGTTGATCGCCGCGTTGATCACGGAGCCCAGGTCGATGAACGTCGACGGCTTGTCGCCGACGACCTGGAAGCCGAGCCCCTGCGCCGGGTCCGAGCCGCCGATGGAGTTGATCAACGGCTTGATGATGCCCGCGGTGAACGCCGTGACGATCGCCGTGAAAGCGCTGCCGATGACGACGGCGACCGCGAGCTCGACCACGTTGCCGCGCATGATGAAGTCTTTGAAGCCCTTAAGCACTGCTGCGCCCCTCTTTGGTCCATGTGCCGCTTGGCCCGCACAGAGTAAACAGTCACCTCCGGAGCGTGATGGCCACCGGGCGGGTGAGCGCGGCCGCTGCGACCCTGGTGGCGTCCTCCCTGGTCAGCGCGAGGACGACGAGCCGATCCGCGCGGTTGGCGACGCCTCGTCCCTCGTTCTCGCCACGCACCGCGAGCACCGCCGCGTCCTCGGCGAGCACGGTGGACTCCTGGGTGATCACGTCCACCCGGCTGCCCGCGCGGAGCAGGTCGGCGACGCCGGGGTCCGCCGGCCGCACGGCCACCGCCGCGGCGTGCACGTCGCCGGTGAGCAAGCCGTTCAGCTCCGGTCCGGCCAGCCGCAGATCGGTCAGCGGCTCACCGCGTCGCGCCGCGCCCACGAGTAATCGTCCGGAGACCGCCGCGGCTGCGGGGAGCGCGCCGTCCGGCACCGAGTCCGTGGCGAAGGCGTGTGTGCGCACGTCCGCGGAGTTCAGGACCGCGCCGGGGGCGAGGTCCCGGGCCGCGACGAGGACGTGCACGCTCTCCGCCGGTGGCGCACAGGCCAGGAATGCCGCCAGGGCAACGAGAATCGCCGTCAGCAGTCTCCGCAGGACCACGGCTCGGCCGCGCAGCAGCCGTCCTATCCGGTCGCGGGGCAGCGGCGCCAGTGTCCCGCCCATCGAGCCTCCCGAAGTCGTTGTGGATCAGCGACTTCGACGTTAGGAGGTGACGGGCGTCCGGCCGGGGCCTGTGGGCGAAGTTGTGGACAACCGGTGCCGTTGTGGATAACTACCGGTATCAGGTGGGGTCAGGACGCCGCCGCGGCCTTGGCCGTCGTACTCGTGGTCGAAGATGAGGACGTCGACTTCGACGCATCCGAAGTCGACGAGGTCTTCGGCTTGCTGTCCGAAGAGGACGAAGAGGACGAATCAGAGGAGGCGCCCACCGCGGAGCTGCTGCCGGACCGGCTGTCGGTGCGGTAGAAGCCGCTCCCCTTGAAGACGATGCCCACGGAGCCGAACAGCTTGCGGAGCTTGCCCGAGCACTCCGGGCACTCGGTGAGCGCGTTGTCGCTGAACGACTGGAACGCCTCGAAACGGTGCTCACACTCGGTGCAGGCGTACTGGTAGGTCGGCACGACGTCCCTCCGCGAACTGTCGTCATTGGCACTCAGCGGTGACGAGTGCTAATGACGATGATGCGCCACGCCTGGCCTGGAGCGCAAACACCCCGGGTCAGAGAGTCCTCACGGAAGCGTGGGGGACCAGCACCGCGGTCATCCGGATGTCGTGTTCCTCACCCGGCAGCTCGTCCACGAACTCCTCCGGGTGCACGACCGCGACCAGCGGCACACCGGGCCGGACGAGTGGTAGGGAGCGGTCGTAGTGCCCGGCCCCGCGCCCGAGCCGGACGCCGCGCCGGTCCACGGCCAGTGCGGGGATCAGCACCGCGTCCGCTTCGCCCACCGCCGACGGGTCCAGGCGAGGGCCAGGCGGTTCGAGCAGCCCGTACCTGGCGGGCAGCAGCTTCCCCGTGTGCTCGGACCACGCGAGGGGGCTCCTGCCGGTCACCACGGGCAGCAGCACACGACAGCCAGCATCGAGAAGGGAGGACAACAACGCAGGTGAACCCGGCTCCGCGCCGATCGGGACGTAGGCGCAGACGGTTCCGCCGGAGTAGTCGGCCGCCCACTCACCGAGGGTCTCGGCCAGCGCCTCCGCGCGTTCCGCGAGCACCCGCTCGGGCAGCGCGCCCCGGCCGTGCAACAGCCGCGTGCGCCACGCCTTCTTCGTCTGCCGGACGAGATCTTCGGAAGCCACGAAAAGTGAGCTTAGGCACGCCGGATAGGCTCGGACCATGAGCTCGTCGAGCGCCTTCCGCACCGCAATCGTGCCCGCAGCCGGTCTCGGCACCCGGTTCCTGCCGACCACGAAGTCCGTGCCCAAGGAACTGCTGCCCGTTGTCGACCGGCCCGCCATCGAACTGGTCGCCGAGGAGGCGGCCGAGGCGGGCGCGAGCAAACTGGTGATCGTCACCTCGCCGGACAAGGCGTCGGTCGTCGAGCATTTCCGGCCCGCGCCGGAGCTGGAGGCGACGCTGGAGAAGCGCGGCAAGACCGAGCTGCTGGAGAAGGTCCGCCGCGCGCCGGGCCTGCTCGACGTCGAGGTCGCGATCCAGGAGCAGGCGCTCGGGCTCGGGCACGCGGTCGCCTGCGCCGAGCCGAACCTGACCGGCGAGGACGAGGCCGTCGCGGTGCTGCTGCCGGACGACCTGATCCTGCCCAACGGCGCGCTGAACGCGATGTCCGCGGTGCGCGAGCGCTTCGGCGGCAGCGTGCTGCTGGCCATCGAGGTCCCGCGCGAGGCGGTCTCGGCGTACGGCGTGTTCGACGTGGACGACACCGACGAGCCGGACGTGAAGCGGCTCAAGGGCATGGTGGAGAAGCCCGCGGTTGAGGACGCCCCGTCCAACCTGATCGCGCCCGGCCGCTACCTGCTGGACCGCGCGATCTTCGACGCGCTGAAGCGGATCACGCCGGGTGCCGGTGGCGAGCTGCAGCTCACCGACGCCATCGCGCTGCTGATCGCCGAGGGGCACCCCGTGCACGTCGTCGTGCACCGCGGCGACCGGCACGACCTGGGCAACCCCGGGGGCTTCCTCAAGGCCGCGGTCGACTTCGCCCTGAAAGATCCCGCGTATGGGCCCGGCCTGTTGCAGTGGCTCCGTGGGCGCGTTGCCGCATCCTAGGAAGTTATGAGGTCCGTAGACGAGCAGCTGGCCCGCGTCCTCCGCGCCGCGGTGCAGCCGTCCCCAGTGCGGGTGGCCATCTCCGAGGCGCAGGGCCTGCTGTGCGCCGAGGAGGTCGTGGCGGAGCGGGCGCTGCCCGGCTTCGACCAGGCGGCCGTTGACGGCTACGCGGTGCGCAGCGTCGACGTGCAGCAGGCGGGCACCGAGCCCGTCGTGCTGCCCGTTGTCGGCGAGATCCAGGCCGGTTCCCGCCAGCCCAGCCGCCTGCAGCCCGGTCAGGCGGTGCGGGTGGCGACCGGCGCCCCGCTGCCGACGCTGGCCGACGCGGTCGTGCCGCTCGCCTACACCGACGAGCACCCGGCCAGGGTCTCCGTGCAGCGCCCGGTGCCCTCGGCCGCGTTCGTCCGCCGCACCGGCGAGGACGTGCAGACCGGCGACGTGGCCGTGCGGATGGGCTCGGCGATCGGTGCCGCCCAGGTCGGCCTGCTCGCCGCGGTCGGCCGCAACAAGGTCCTGGTGCACCCCCGGCCGCGGGTGTCGATCATCTCCATCGGCGAGGAGCTGGTGGACATCGACCGCACCCCGGGGCCGGGGCAGGTCTACGACGTCAACTCCTACGCCCTGGCCGCCGCGGCCAGGGACGCGGGCGCCGAGGTCAGCCGGGTCGGCGTGGTCACGACCGAACCGTCCCGGTTCGCCGAGATCGTCGAGGGGCGGCTGCTGATCTCCGAGATCGTGGTGATCGCGGGCGCGATCGGCGGCAACGGCGGCGAGGAGGTCACCGGCGCGCTGACCGACCTGGGCGAGCTGGACGAGACCCGGGTGGCGATGCACCCCGGCTCGGTGCAGGGCTTCGGCAGGCTCGGCCCGGACGAGGTGCCCACCTTCCTGCTGCCGAGCAACCCGATCAGCGCCCTGGTGATCTTCGAGGTGCTGATCCGGCCGCTGATCCGCACCGCGCTCGGCAAGCGCAACCCGCAGCGCCGCCGGGTCAGCGCGCGCCTGGTCTCCCCGGTGACCTCCACCAAGGGGCGCAAGGGATTCCTGCGCGGGCAGCTGATGCGCGACACCGAGACCAACGAGTACCTGGTGCAGCCGCTGGGCACCTCCGGCTCGCACCTGCTCGCCTCGCTGGCGGAGGCGAACTGCCTGATCCTGCTGGACGAGGACACCACCGACGTCCTGGTCGGGGAAGAGGTGGCGGTGAGCTTCCTGGCGCAGCGTGGCTGACCTCCGGCCGCCCGAGGGACGCCACCCCGGCTGGCCGGCCCGGCTGGGCCCGCTGGTCGTCGCCGGGGGCACCCTCGAACTGCGCCCGCCGCGCCTGCGCGACGCGAGCGCGTGGAGCTCCACCCGCCTGCGCGACCGCGGCCACCTGGAGCGCTGGGAGCCCAGCTCGTACGGGCAGGGCTGGGACGAGCGCAACTCGCTGCTGGCCTGGCCGCCGCAGTGGGCGGCGCTGCGGTCGCTGGCCAGACGCGGCCTCGCCCTGCCCTTCATGATCATCGTCGACGGGCGGCTCGCCGGGCAGGTCACCGTCGGCAACATCCAGCGCGGCGCGCTGCGCTCCGGCTGGATCGGCTACTGGGTGGCGAGCGAGCTGACCAGGGGCGGAGTGGCCACCGCCGCCGTCGCGCTGCTGGTCGACCACAGCCTGGGGCCCGCCGGGCTGCACCGGCTGGAGGCGACCGTGCGGCCGGAGAACGAGCCCAGCCTCCGCGTGCTGGACAAGCTCGGGTTCCGCCGTGAAGGGCTCTACGAGCGCTACCTCGACGTCGGCGGGGTCTGGCGCGACCACCTCAGCCTCGCGTTCACGGAGGAAGAGGTCGGGGCGGGCGCGGTGGCCCGGCTGGTGCGGCGTGGGCTGGCTCGCATTCCCTGATTCCGCCGGAATTCTCCCCCCGTTCGGGTAATGATCGACATACCCCGGGAGTATTGACCGGCGGCGTGGCTCCGACACAGGTGTGACTGGTGTGACTAACGTGGCGTTCACGTATGAATGTCGGGTGTGGTGTGGGGGAGGTGGACAGGCGTGCCCAGTTCGTTGATCTTCGCCGCTCTCGCGGCAGCCTGGCTCGTCGTTCTCGTACCCATGGTGGCGCGGCGCCGAAAGCCGGTCGCCAGAACAGCCGACTCTGCGCTCACGGGCAGAGTCGTCCGGCGCGGCGGTGAACGCACCGCGCGCGGGGCACAGCTTCCGGAGGAGAACGCGCAGGAGGTGTTCGCCATGCCCGGACGACGGGCACCGGAGCCCGCCGAGGACTCCGAGGACCACGACAGCTACTCCGACCACTACGCCGAGGACTACGGCGACGAGTCGATCAACCGCCGCGCCCGCCGCCGCTACCGGCCGGGCCGAGGCGGCTTCGACCCCGAGCTCGCCGCCATGGTCGCGCGCGCCAAGTACCAGTTCCGGCAGCGCGTCGTCCTCGGCATGCTGCTGCTCGCCCTCGCCACCGGCCTCCTCGCGGGCTTCGCGATGCCGATGCTGTGGTGGGCGCACGGCGCGACCGATCTGATCCTCGTCGCCTACCTGACCTACCTCCGGCGTCAGGTGCGCATCGAAGAGGAGATCCGCAGCCGCAGGCTGGCCCGCATGCGCGGCGCCGACGAGGACGACGAGATCGTCAGCGAGCAGGACCAGGTCGACGAGGACGACGACGTGGAGACCTACGAGGTGCCCGCCCCCAAGGCGGTCACCAAGCCCGCGGGCACCCGCTGCTCCTCCCGTCCCAGCGCCGAGATGATCGACCTCGACGACGAGGACCCGACCTTCGAACACCTGGACCCACCTGCGCAAATGACGTACCGGCGGGCCTCGGGCGAGTGAGTGTGGGGGGTGCGCGAAGCACCCCCCAACTACTGTTATGCTTCCCCCACAACAGAACACGGGGCTGTAGCGCAGTTGGTAGCGCGTCTCGTTCGCATCGAGAAGGTCAGGGGTTCGATTCCCCTCAGCTCCACAGTTGCGGTGTTCGCGGCCCCTCGGCTTTGCCGGGGGGCCGCTCCCGTTGTCCTTGTATCTGTCGGGGGAGCGACTCCCCCGGACCCCCTACGGTGCGGCGGCTTGCTGAATCGGCGTGGTTGCGTTGGTTGGGGACCTGGCGCGGGTGGGTTGTGGTTGCTGGGCGGCTGCTGTGTTGGGCAACCGGAGGGTGGGGGCGGGCGTCCTGATGGCGGTGGGTCGGCCAGCGGGGGGAGAGAGTCTGTGGCTGAGGGGGGCGCTGCGTCGGGGGTGCGGTGGATCGACGCGGGGAATCTGCCGGGGGACGTCGTGGAGCTGATCGACGGTCTCGGGCCCGGTGAGGATTTGATCGTCATGCGGGATGGCGTCCCGGTCGCGGCGATTTCCAGCGCTCGTGGCTTAGTGGACGAGGCCGGTTTGCCGGAGGAGGGTGCCGAGCCACTGCTGATGGACTACGGCAACGTGACGGTTGTCGCTACGGCGATGAAGCTGTCGGCCGCGGCTCGTAGGTCGTTGTCCGCCGAGCTCGGTGCGGAGTACATCGTGCTGGACATGCACGCGGCGCCGAAGACGGCCGACGTGCTGTTGGTGCCGCCGGCCAGCCCGCAGTTGATTGGAAGCCTCCGGATGCTGTTCCCGAAGGCTCGCGTCGTCGTCGCCGAAATTGAGGACGAGGTCCTCGGGGTCAGCTATCACGGCCCGGTCCGCCGCATGCTCGACGCGGGCGCCGAGAACTACGTGGCCTCGACGTCCATCCCGAGTTTGGCCAAGCAGCTCGACCACGCCATCGCACAGCGCCACCAGATCACCGGTGGCGCGGCGCGACTGGAGGTCGAGCCCTCCCAGGGGCACCAATCCTTGGAATGACTTGTGGTTGGATTCAACGCGGGTTGTAGTACTTCTTGCCGTTCATGGTGATCGCGACCCCGTAGAACTTGTACTCGCGAGGCCACTTGCACTTCACCCACCCATCCGGCTTGACGTCCAGCCATTCGACGCAGTTGGTGCTGAAGTGCTCGATGACGATACTCGATGCGGTCGACTTGCAGTTGTTGGTGACAATGACCGTCTGGGTGACGATTCCAACGCTGGCGTCGACCTTCATGCATTTCAGGGCGGCCAGAGCAGAGTTTCGGGAGAACGCCAACGGGGGATTTCCTTTCTGGAATGCCAGAGAGTCTGAAGGTCTGCGGAACTTTAACAGGGCGAAGTGCCTTCAGTGGAAGCACAGTTTCTTATGTTGAACCTTGAGGTTTCGGGTGGGGGCGAAATTTGTGCGGTGGCGGCAACCGGAAGCGGGTCGGGGCTCGTACTCAGGGGCGACGAGTCCGTTGCGGCGAAGGATGAAGAATGTTTTCTCGGGTTATTGGGCGTGGTGTGGCCGGTGTGGTGGTGGGGGCCGCGCTGCTGGCGGTCGCGCCTGCGGCTTCGGCGGCGGCGCGGCACTGCAGCGCTTGGGGGCCGGGCGGGTTCTGGCCCGCGGATCTGAAGGTGTGCGCTTCCGCGTCCGGCACCAAGATCAGCGGCACCGGGCAGGTCAGGAACACGGCGAACGGCGCGATCGTGTGGATTCAGGCCGTGAACCTGTCGACCGGCAAGAAGTACGGCACTCACGCGGGGAAGAGCCTTTCGGTGAGCGTGCCGAAGGGCAGCTACCAGGTGGACTTCTACCGCGGTGACGGGAAGGGCGTCGTCAGGACTCCCACGTTCAAGGTCTGACCGCGCCTGCCGGGCGGTGGGATCGGAACATCCCACCGCCCGGAAAGCAGGCTCAGGTGGGGAGTTCTCCCTTCAGGAACGCGACGATGCCCGCCCACAGCGCGGGCCACGCGTCGTGGCTGTGGTCGATGTCGTGGCCGAACCCGGGCACCATGACAAGTTCGGCGGGAAGGCCGAGCGCGTGTGCCCGCTCGGCGAGTTCGCGTGCGTGATCCGGTGACACCAGCTCGTCGGCCGCGCCGTGCACGATGTGCAGTGGCGTTGTGACGATGTCGAGGGAGGCGAGGGGCTGCCGTTCCTTTGCGGCGAAATGGATGTCGATCTCGTCCCAGCCGGTTTTGGCGCCTAATCTCAGCGGCGAATTGTCGGGACGCACCGCACGTTCTGTAGCCGCATAGCGAACCGGGTCGTAGAAACCCATGAGCAGCGCGGCTCGCTGCCATTGCATCGGGGATCGCGACAGCGCCAACAGCGCCGAGTACGCGCCGCGGCTCGTGCCCAGGATGTTCACGCGTGATGCGTCGATCTCGGGTAGTTGAGCCAAATAGCGAGCCGCGGCAACGACGTCGTCGACATCGCGATCGCCCAGGCTCGCGCGTGCGGAGAACTCCTCCCCATGCCCGGGTGCGCCGCGTTGGTCGACGGTGAACACGGCGAATCCGGCCGCCACAAGAGGTGCATGCTCGTGCACGCGCACGCGGCGTCCCTCGGAGTCGAGGGCGCCCCCGGTGTCGGCGGTGCACACGACGACCGCCGGGTGCGGCCCAGAACTAGGCGGCAGGCTCAGGTGACCGTAGAAGGTCGTGCCGTCGAACGACACCAGCTCGTGCTGCACGAGCCAGTCGCGCGTCGCGGGCTTCGCCGCCGGAGCCTGGTCGAGCGCGTCGGCGACCAGCTCCACGACTCCGGAGACCGTGACGTTCTGTTGCAGCTTGACGATCGGGAGCGACACGTCGAGTTCGTTCTGGATGAGCGTCTTCAGCTCGACCCCCATCAGCGAGTCGATCGTGATGGCCTGCGCGCCCGCGAGTTGCTCGCCGGACAAGCCGGTGACGCGTGCCAGAAGTCGCTCCATGAGCTCCGGTAGCAGTGCCATCCGCTCCTCACGGGTGGCGGCCCGGAGCCGTTCTGGCACCGAAGCGTCACCGGCGCCGACTCGTGCCTGCACGAGCGACGAGAAGCGCGGTAGCGCGGCCAGGTGCGGGTTGGCCTCGGCCCAGCGGTCCCAGCGCATGCCGCCGACCGATGCTTCGACCGGGTTGGTGCGCAGCAGCGTCTCCAGCTCGGCCAGCAGGCGCGCGGGCGGTAGGTCCACGTTGCCGTGGCGTCGCAGGTTGTTGCCCACCATGTCGTAGCGAGCCGCGATGCCGACCTCGGCGACGGCGCCCCAGTTCACGCTGATCGCGGGCAAGCCCCGCGCTCGCCGGAAGCGCGCCAATCCGTTCAAGAACTCGTTGGCGGCGGCGTATGGACCGACCGCCGAAGCCCCGAGCTGCGATGCCATCGACGAGAACAGCACGAAGAAATCGAGTTGGTCACCCTCGGTCTCCAGGTGCAGGTTCCAGGCGCCGTCCGCCTTGGGCGCGGTCGCGGTCAGGAACCGCTCGGCTGTGGTGACGGACATGAGCGCGTCATCGAAGACCGCGGCGGAGTGCACAACACCGCGCAGCGGCGGCATTTCACGTCGTGCTCTGGCCAGCGCGTCGGCGAGCGCTTCGCGCCGGGAGACATCGGCCTTCCCGACGCGGACCTCGACGCCGCGCTCGCGCAAGTCGCGGACCACGTCCTCGGCCTCCGTCGAGGCGATGCCTCGCCTGCCGATAAGGAGCAGGTGGCGCGCGCCCCGATCCGCCAGCCACTGGGCCACCGCGAGCCCGAAGCCGCTGAGCCCGCCGGTGACCACGTACGTGCCGTCAGCGGTGAGCGGCAGTGTCGGCATCGAGCGCGCGGGTACCCGGACCGCTTCGCCCGCCATCTTCACGACGATCTTGCCGATGTGCTCGCGGCGCGCCATCGTGCGGAATGCCGAGTCCAGCTCGTCGGCTCGCACTTCAACTACCGGGAGCGGTGCGAAAGCGCGCTCGTCGTAGCGCCGCGCGAGCTCGCGCATGTAGTGCTGCGTGAGCTCCGGGCGCAGGTGCACCATCTGGTCGTAGTCGAAGGAGTGGAACGAGATCGAGCGGTTGAACGCACCGAGGCGCAGCTTGCGGTCGGCGGCCAGATCCGCCTTGCCCAACTCGACGAAACGCCCGAACGGGCGCAGCAGGCCCAGGCTCTTCTCCAGGATCTCGCCGGGAATGGAGTTGAGCACGACGTCCACGCCTTCGCCGTCGGTCCAGGAGAGCACGTCGTCGACGAAGGCGGTCGAGCGCGAGTCGGAGACTCCGGCAACTCCTTCGCCGAGAAGGAAATCGCGTCGTTCGGCGCTACCCGCGGTCGCGAAAACCTTGGCGCCCAACCACTGTGCGACGCGGATCGCGGCCAGCCCGACACCGCCCGCACCGGAATGCACGAGCACCCGTTCACCTGGCCGCACGTTCGCGACGTGCATCAGCGCGGTGTAAGCGGTCAACGCGGGGAACAGCGACGCGGCCTCCGCGAACGAGAGCGCGGCGGGTTTCTTGGCCACGTGCACCTGATCGAGCGTCGCGTGCGAGGCGAACAGATCCCGGCTGAGCGCGAAAACCTGGTCCCCAGCGCGGAATTCCTCCACCTCGCTGCCGATCCGCACCACGGTGCCGGAGCACTCGATTCCGAGCGCGGTCTCCGAGTGGGTGTTCTCCATCGCCACGCGGGGCAACAGACCCATCGCTTTCGACAGGTCCTTGAAGTTCAGGCCCGTGTGCTCGATGGCGATCTCGATCTCGTGCGGCTCGGGCGCTCGCCGCGCGCTCCCGATGAAGCCCAGGTTGCCGAGGCCAATTCCGCTTGTGTGCAGCCGAATCGGTGTCGAACCGCTCTCCACTGTCATGTGGTGCAAGGGAGAGAGCGCGCCCGCGCGTTCCAAGCGCCGGACGAAGCGCTCGCTGCCGCGCAGCACCACGTCTTCGGTTCCCTGGTGGGTGAGTTCGTCGACGACCGCGTGGCTCATCTCCGTGGTGTCGATGAGCCTGCAATGCAATTCCGGCCGCTCGGCACACACAACGCGACCAAATCCCCACAACGATGCCGCGAAGGGGTCCGCTTCCTGCGCGCCGTTGGTCACAACGAAAAGCGCGACGGTCGGAAGTGCCTGAACCAGCGACAGCAGTGGTACACAAGGCGAACACGCCGTCTCGTTCGCGGCATCCGTCTCGTGGACGAAGACCACTCCACGGCATTCGGGCCAGTCGCCCTCGGGCATCACGCGCAGCACCTGGCCACCTCGTTCGGCCAGACCGCGCTCGATGCCCGCACTCAGCTCTGATGAACCGATGACAATCCAGTTGCCTTCTGCGTGGCCAGTTTCGGTGAGTTCATCACGCAGCCATGCGTGCTCGTAGTAGAGATCATGCGTCTCGTCGGGAGCCGTCACATCTGTCAAGACCTGCGCCCGCACGCCGATCAGCTCCGCAACGACCTCGCCGTCGTCGGTGATCAGTGTGAGATCGCCTTCCACGCGGTCTTCCGTTGTGCTGCGCCGATTCCGGCCGTGGACCCAGAGGGTCTTGCCGGGTGATCGGTAGAAGCGCACCTCGGCGACGCGAACCGGCACGAACGTCGACGACGGCGCGAGTCCCGCGAGCATCGCCTGGAAGGCGGCGTCGAGCAGGGCCGGGTGCAGGCGGTGCCCAGTGGTGTCGACCGTGTCGACGTCGAGTTCGGCGATGATCTCGCCGGTGTCGTCCCGGCACCACAACCGGTCGAGCGCGCGGAAAGCCGGGCCGTAGTCGAGACCCATCCGCGTCAGGCGGGCGTAGATCTCGTCGTGCCCGACCTCGACGAGTGATTCGGTCACCGGCTCGCCGCGCGGGGTCGGAGGCGTGGCATCGGCCAGCGGCGAGTGGCTGAGACTGGCGTGCAGGGTGAACGCCGTGTCGTCCTTGGCACGTCGGCTGTGCAACGTGATCTCGCGCAGCTCCGGGTCGTGACTGGAACGCAGCGTCGTGACCGACCCGGGCTCAAGGACGAGAGTGCGGTGGAACGCGACGTTCTCCAACACGCACGGCTCGTCGTCGTCGAACAGGGCGAGTGCCGCCTCGATGTATCCCGCGCCAGGAAAGACAATGGTGTCGGCGATGCGGTGATCGGCCAGGTAGGGGAAGGCGGACGTGGTCAGCTCGGTTTCCCGGGTGGGAACGGGCGCCGGGATCGTGCGAGCGGCCATCCGCCAACCGTCCGTGCCCAACCGTGTCGACCGGGAGCTCTCGGACTCGACCCAGTGGCGCTCGCGCTGCCAGGGATACGTCGGCAGGCCGATGTGCTCGCGCGGACCTGGATGCACGCGCTCCCAGGCCACTTGGCCGCCCGCCGCGTACACGGCTCCGAGTGTTTCCCGCACCATCTGGCCTTCGGGGCGGTCGCGGCGCAGTGAGGCGAGCACCGTTGCGGGATTTCGCTTGCCCACCAACGCTTCGCCGATCGCCGGTGCCAGCACAGGATGCGGTCCGACCTCAAGCACGATGCCCGGTTCCAGGTCCAGGAGGTGATCCACAGCCTCGGCGAACCGCACCGGCTCGCGCACGTTCCGCCACCAGTACTCGGCGTCGAACTCGGTGCCCTCCATGCGCTTGCCGGTCACCGTGGAGAACAGCGGCACCACGGCCGGGCGCGGCCGGATGTCGCGCAGAGCCATCAGCAGGGGTTCGCGGATCTCGTCCATGTGGTGGCTGTGGTAGGCCACTTCCACCCGCAGCATCTTGGCGAACACCTCGGCCTCGCACAGGCGGGCCTCGACGACCTCCAGCGCGTCACGATCACCCGCGAGCGTCGTCGCGGTCGGGCTGTTCATCGCCGCGACGCAGACCCGGTCGACGAGATACGGCTCCAGCTCCTCGGCGGACAGGCCCACCGCGAGCATTGCGCCGCGGCCCGCCAACCGCGCCTGTTGGTTGGCCCGATGGAAGCTGACTGCCAACGCGTCTTCCAGCGAGTACACGCCCGCGGCGTAGGCGGCAGCCACTTCTCCGACGCTGTGGCCGACGATGGCCAACGGCTCGCAACCCCACGACTTCCAGAGCTCGGTGAGTCCCGCCTGCACGACGAAGTTGCCGATCTGCGCGAACAGCGTCTCGGTCAGGCGCGAGTTTGCCTTGTCGCGCTTGAACTCCTCGGCGATCGACACTCCGAACTTCGCGAGGATGCGATCACATTCGGTTACGACCGCGGCGAATACGGGTTCCTCGCGAAGCAACTCGCGTCCCATGCCCCACCACTGCGGACCCATACCGGTGTAGACGAAAGCGATCTCCGTGGGCCGCACCGGCTCGTCCGGGATCTCAAGCGTGCGCAGCTTTTCCGCCGCGTGCGCTGCCTTGTCGGCGACAACGAAGGCGCGCAACGAGTGGTGCTCGCGGTCTCGGCCTGCCGCGCGACACACCTGACGAAGCGTTGGAGCCTCTGGCTTTTCGAGCAGTTCGGCGTATTCGTCAGCGAGCGCGCGCAACGCGCCAGGGCTGCGCGCCGAGATCGGCAAGAGCAGCGGCTCGTCGCGGAAGTCCGTTGGTGACAACGGTTCCTGCGGTGGCGCCTGCTCCAGCACAGCGTGCGCGTTGGTGCCACCGAACCCGAAGGAGTTCACGCCCGCGCGGCGCGGGCCACCCTCCGATTCGAATGCCACGAGCTCGGTGGGAACGCGCAGGGGAAGCGTCTCGAACGAGATGTTCGGGTTGGGGCGTTCGAAGTGCAGGTGCGGCGGGATGAGGCCGTTGTCCAGGCAGAGCGCGGCTTTGATCAGCCCCGCGACACCGGCCGCGGCCTCCAGGTGCCCGATGTTCGGCTTCACCGAGCTGATCCAGTGCTTCTCGGGCGAATCGCCGAGCACTTCGCCGATCGCGTTGGCCTCAATGGGATCGCCGACCGCGGTGCCGGTGCCGTGCGCCTCGAAGTAGCCGATCGAACCGGGTTCGACGCCCGCGCGCCGACACGCTTCGCGGACCACGGCGCGCTGCGATTCCGCGCTCGGCACGGTGATTCCAGGTGTGCGGCCGTCCTGGTTGACAGCGGTGCCACGGACGACCGCGTAGATGCGGTCCCCGTCGCGCTGGGCGCTGGACAGCGGCTTGAGCACCACGAGCCCGGCACCCTCGCCGCGCGCGTAACCGTTGGCACGGTGGTCGAAAGCCTTGCTGCGCCCGTCCGGAGACAGGAACTGCCCCTTGGACATCACCACCGTCGTCGTGGGGTGGAGCATCACGTTCACTCCGCCGGTCACGGCGATATCGCACTCGCCGTTCGCGATCGCGGTGCAGGCGTAGTGCAAGGCGACCAGCGACGACGAACAGGCCGTGTCGAGCGTAATGCACGGACCACGCCAGTCGAAGGTGTAGGCCAGCCGGGCGGACAGCATGGTCAGGCTGGCCCCCGTCGCCGTGTGCGAGCTGATCAGCTCGCGATTGGACTCGGCGAACTGGAGGTGCATGGCGTCGACCACGAATCCGCCGAGGTATGTGCCGACGTTCTTGCCTTCGAGTGCGGTGGGTGGGATGCCCGCGTCTTCAAGCGCTTCCCACGCCACCTCCAGTAACAGGCGCTGCTGCGGGTCCAGCGGGGCCGCTTCGCGTGGCGTCATGCCGAAGAAGCCCGCGTCGAAGCGGTCGACGGGGGCGTCGAGGAAGCCGCCCTGGCGCACGAACATCCGCCCCGGGGTCGCCGGATCGGGGTCGAAGTACAGGTCAGGACGCCAGCGGTCCGGAGGTATGTCCCCGATCGCGTCGGTGCCCGAGGTGAGCAGGTCCCAGAAACCACGCGGATCGGCGACCCCACCGGGAAAACGGCAGCCGATGCCCACGATGGCGATTGGTTGCAAGGAGATCCTCCAAACGGATGCACGCTTCAATCGGATTTATCCATGAATCGGATTGACCGCTGTATCGTTCAGAGCCCTGAGGAAGCCGTCAAGACCGCTGGAGCACGCATATGCCGAAAGGACCGACGAAACGTCGCCCGGAGACCCAGGCGCGCCTACAGGAGGCCGCTCGCCAGGTCTTCGCCGAAGTCGGCTTCCACGGCGCGACCATCAGCGACATCAGCGAGCGCGCGGGCTACACCAACGGCGCGTTCTACTCCAACTACGCCAACAAGGACGAGCTGTTCCTCGCCCTCGTCGACGCGAACGCCGAGCGCGTGCGCGAACAGCTGCAGCAGCGGATCGAGACGCTCAACGCCAGCGACCTGACCCTCGACCGGATCGCCGAGCTGTTCGCCATGGTCCAGCCCGAAGACCAGCAGTGGTTTCTGATCAGCACCGAGTTCACCCTGCACGCGATCCGCCACCCCGACGTGGCCCGCCGCTTCGCCGAGCACAAGGCGAACCTGCGTGCCGAGCTCGTCACGGTCATGGAGACGGCGTTCGCCCGCACCGGGCGCGCGGCGTCGGTCGACCTCGGCGACCTCGTCCGGCTCCTCATCGCCATCCGCGAAGGCAGCCTCAGGCAGAGCTTCGTCGAGCCCGACGAGCTGCCGCCCGGACACCTCGAACGCGCCTTCTGGCCCCTGCTCTTCAACGCCGTCACCACCCCCGTGGAGGGCGCTCAGGCATGATGGCGGAGGCAGTTCGTCATCGTCCCGTGGGCAGTTGATCGCTGAGCGGAAGTGCGTGAACTTGCTTAGATATCTTTGTGTCGCTTCGACGACGAGCGGGTCACGGCGGAAATAAAGGTGTAACCCGATGAAGGCGACCTCCGAATGTACGACTGAATCGGAGGTCATCACATGCGTCTTCTTCTGCTTGTAGGTGTTTTCGCGTCTGTGCTCGTGGGCTGCTCTCAGCAATCGCAAACCGGAAGCCCTGCGTCTTCCGTTTCCAGTGCCCCCGCGCAGGCGGCCGTCACGACGACGACCGCCCCACAAGGGCCGATCGCCAAGAAGCTCGGGGACAAGGCGGGCATGGACTGCCCCGGATCGACGATTGACAGCTGCGCGGTGCAGTACACGATCACCAAGCTCACCGGCTGCACAGGGGGTGGTTATGCGGGCGGCGCACCGCCTGCGGGAACGCGCCGACAGCTGGTGTGGATCGAGGTCTCGACGGGCAGCGCGTACGACCCGAGTCGAGCCCCGTCCAGCAGCATCACCCGATTCCAGGCGATCAGCGCCCAGGGAGTGACCACGGGCGGTGAGCTGAACCCGTCCAGTTCGTGGAAGTGCGCTCCGGAGAAGGATCGAATGGGATTCGGCGACGACAGCTGGATGCCGAACCGGAAGTACGTGGGCGCAGTAGAGATTCACCTGCCGAACGACGCTGTCAAAATCGTCAATGGCGAGGGCAGGTGGGAGTGGTCGATCAGCTGACCCGCCTGGTCCACGGCGCGCGGAATCGGATCAGGAACGCGATGAGCAGGAGTGCGAGCAGCAGTGCGCCGCCGTCGGTGATGATCGAGGGCAGCACCCCGGCGAAGCCGTAGAAGTCGACGGACGCGCGGAAGACCTCGGGCGGGATCGCGAAAACCCCCGCCGCCTGGGTCAGGTTCACCGCGAGCGCGACCCAGAACACCCATTTCCGGCCGGTGAGCGCGAGCAGTCCGAGGGCGTTGCCGACGACGTAGACGCAGCCGATGATGCGGAATCCCATCAGGAAACCGGGCGCGTTGGCGGCGGCCTGTTCCGGGGTCTGACCGGCCAGGCGCATCGTGTGTTCGAGCATCTCCGCGTTGACGATGACGAAGTTCTGCGGCGCGGTGCCGATCGTGAACACGACCGAGCACGCCACCACCAGCACCCGTAGCCGCCGGGTCCACGCAGTCACCGAGGCGGCGGTGGAACTGCTGAACGAGGTGGGGCTGGCCGAGCTGACCACGCGTCGGCTGGCGGCCAAGCTCGGTGTCCGGTCGCCCACGCTCTACTGGCACGTGCGCAACAAGGCGGAGCTGCTCGACCTGGTGGCCGAAGCCATCTGCGCGGACGCGTTCGACATCGACGAGACGCAGTCCTGGCGCGACCAACTCGCCGACGGACTGCGTCAGTTCCGCGAGCTGTTGCTGCGCCATCGGGACGCCGCGGAGCTGCTGCGCGAGCGCCCGCCCCAAGAGCCGCGTCGGCTGGGGCAGAATCGACACCACGGTCCGCATCCTGCTCAGCGCCGGGTTCTCCGATGACGAGGTCGCGGGGATCGCCCGGCTACTCGCCGCGCACGTCCTCGCCTCGGCGCAGCCCGACGCGCGCACGGCGGCGGGGTTGTCAGCGGAAGCCCTGGGCGATTTCCCGCATCTCCACCGCGTCGCGCCCGCCTACGCCCGACTGTCCGAACAGGACGTTTTCGAGCTCGGCGTCGAGATCATCCTGGACGGCCTCGGCAAAAGGCTCAGCCGGACAGCTTCTCCAGGATGAGGCGGATCTGGGCGCCGTAGCGCTGCTCGAACTCCGGGGCGGTGGGGTCGATGCCGAAGAGCCGCTTGGTCACGTCGGGCATGACGATCGGGGCGCTGATCGCGGCCATCATCAGCAGCAGGACGGCGGCCGGGTCGAGGTCGGCGGCGAGCTCCTCGTCGTGCTGGCGGTCGCGGAGGTAGGCGAGGTCGGAGTCGATGGGTGACTCGTCGGGCGGGGTGTCCGAGCTGTCCAGGCCGCGCCAGACCATCAGCCTGATGCCACGCGGGTCGGCCAGGCTCTCCCGGAGGTAGCGGACGGCGAGGTCGGCCAGCGGCTGCTGCGGCGTGTTGAACGTGGCCTCGCGGTCCAGCCACGCCTGCTGGAGCTCGCGGTAGAGCCCCTCCTTGCCGCCGAAGTAGTAGTTGATCAGCTGCTTGTTGACGCCCGCCCTCGCGGCGATCTCGTGCACCCGCGCACCGGCGAAACCCTTGGCCGCGAACTCGTCGAAGGCGGCGGAGAGCAGCAGCCGCCGCGAGCGGTCCGCGTCCTGGCGCCGTTCGTCCGGGGTCGGCGCTCGCCTGGGTGTGGACACTGCTCCTCCTGGGTTTTCGAGGTGCGAAGGTTATCAGTCATCTATTTGGTTGACTTCGTCATCCAGTCGGTTGAAGCTGGGATCATGACGATTCTGGTTACCGGAGCCACCGGCAACGTCGGTCGCAACGTGGTGGAACAGCTGCTGGCCGAGGGCGCGTCCGTGCGTGCGACGAGCCGCGACCCCGAGGAGGCGGGACTGCCGCCGGGCGTGGACGTGCACGCGGCGGACCTGGCCCGGCCGGAGACCTTCGCGGACGCACTGTCCGGAGTGGACAGTGTGTACCTGTTCCCCTCGCCGGACACGGCCGGTGAGTTCGCCAAGCTCGCCGAGGCCGCCGGAGTGCGGCGCGTTGTCGTGCTGTCTTCGTTGTCCGCCAAGGAAACCGGCGCTGAGAACGATGAGATCGGCAGGCGGCACGTCCTCGTCGAGCGCGCGATCGAAGCGTCCACTATGGACTGGACTTTCGTGCGACCGGGCTCGTTCGCGGCGAACACCTTGCAGTGGGCGCACAGCATCCGCGCCGAAAGTGTCGTGCGGGCTCCGTACGGCGACGCTCAGGTTGCGCCTGTGCACGAGAAGGACATCGCGGCCGTGGCGGTCCGCGCTCTGCTGGACGAGGGGCACGCGGGCAAGGCCTACGAGCTGACGGGCCCCGAGTCGATCACGCAGCGGCAGCAGGTCGAGCTCATCGGCAAGGCCATCGGGCGGCCCGTGCGCTTCGAGGAGCAGACGCCCGAGCAGGCCCGCGAACTGATGTCGAAGTGGGCGCTGGTAGGGGTCATCGACTCGCTGCTGGGCTATCTCGGTGAAGCGGTCGGCCGGTCCGCCGAGATTTTCGACGTCACCGAGAAGATCACCGGAAGGCCAGCCAGCACATTTGCCGACTGGGCCGCCGCGCACGCCCGCGATTTCGCATGAGGGAAGGGAAAAGATAGGGGTTCGCGCCGGTCGGAGCGCTCACTAGCTTGGGTTTCCTGGGGCGTCTCATCCTGTTTCGGGGTGAGCGCGAAGGGTTGCCTGAGGGGGTAATCGTGAGAGCAGCACGACTGGCACTGCCCGCGGTCCTGGCCGCGGTGGCGGCCGTCGTCGTCGGGCCCGGGACGGCAGCGGCGGCCGAAGCGGCGTGCACGTGGAAGGCCACCGCCCTGCCGCTGCCCGCCGGGATGACGCAGGGACGCGCGATCGCCGCGGACAACCAGGGCGGCCACGCCGGGATCATGATGGGCAGCGGGCCGGAGCGTGTCGTGCTCTGGAAGCCGGACGGGGTCGTCGACTACGGCCAGGTCCCGTTCGCGCCGTACCTGGTCACCGTCGCTGACGTGAACCGCTCCGGCACGGTGGTCGGCCACGGCCTGCGCACGATGTACACCTACGGCCCGTTTCGATCTGTGGGGACGCGCATCGAGGCGCTGCCGGTGCCCGAGGGCACGTACTCCGCCACGGCCAAGGCGGTCAACGACCGCGGCGACATCGTTGGCCAGTACGTGCGGAAGCTGGGGGAGCGGGGCCGCGCGGTGATGTGGCCCGTCGACCGCCCCGGGCAGATGGTCGAGCTGACCGGGCTGCCGGGCACGGACACCATGGTGGCCAACGACATCGACGAGGACGGGACGGTCCTGGTCGACGTCGTCACGAGCAACGGCTCGCCGACCGGCTACCGCTGGCGCGACGGCGTCGCGACGAAGCTGGTCCCGCCGGTCGCGTCGAAGGACGTCTCCGGAGAGGCGATCTCGGCGGGCCGGGTGGTCGGCTGGATCAGCCCGGCGGACGGGTCCGGCCTCCGCGCGGTGCAGTGGGACGCGGCGGGCAAGGCCAGCCTCCTGCCGGACGGCCGCTCAGCGCAGAGCGTGAACCGGGACGGGCTCGCCGTCGGGGCCGGTGCCAGCACGGTGATCTGGCGCAACGGCAAGCTCGAAGCGAAGCTGCCGAGCAGCCCGCAGCTGTTCGCCGGGAAGGTCGGCGACGACGGCGGTGTGCCCGTCTACACGCGCACGAACAACAAGGACACCCCGCTGGTCTACCGCTGCGGCTGAGGCCCGCTGCCCTCCTGGTTCACCGCCAGGAGGGCAGCCACAGCTCCGCGTTCCACCGCCACGGGGTGATCGAGTCGCCCACGAGCACCGGCCACAGCCAGGCGAAGTTCGCCACCACCAGCCCGACGTAGAGGGCGAGGACGAGCAGTCCGGTCCGCCGTCGCTCGAAGCCCGCGCGGGCCTTGCCCAGGATCTCGCCGAGCGCCATGGTCAGGCCGAGCACCAGGAACGGCGCCATCGCGGTGGCGTAGAAGAAGTACATCTGCCGGTCGATGTCGAAGAACCACGGCACCCAGGCGGCCCCGTAGCCGACGAGCACGGCGGAGTAGCGCCAGTCCAGCCTGCTCAGCGCGCGCCAGATCGCCCAGCCGAGCATCGGGAACGCCAGCCACCACATCGCGGGCGTGCCGATGAGCATGACCGCGCCGACGCAGTCCTGGCGGCCGCAGCCGGACGCGGTCGCGCCGGACTCGTAGTAGTAGAGCATCGGCCGCAGGCCCATCGGCCAGGTCCACGGCTTGGACTCCCACGGGTGCGGGGTGGCCGGGGTGTGCAGGTTCGTGTGGAACCCGAGCACGTTGCTGTGGAAGTAGAGCAGCCCGCGCAGGTAGTCGGGCAGGAACGGCAGGAAGCCGTCCACGGTGAGCTTGATCGAGGCCGCCCAGCGGTCGGTGCCGGTCTCGCTGGCGAACCACGCCCACCAGGTGCCGAAGTAGACCAACGGCGGGATGACAGCCAGCGCCCACAGCGCGGGCGCGAGGTCCCTGGCGATGGTGCCGAGCCACGGCCTGCGCACCCCGGCCGCCCGGCGCGCTGTGACATCCCAGAACACGTTGAGCAGGCCGAACGCGACGATGAACCACACGCCGGACCACTTCACCCCGCAGCCGAGGCCGAGCAGCACTCCCGCCCCGAAGCGCCACCAGCGGAAGCCGAGCCGCGGGCCGAACGGGCTGTTGCCGACCCACCCCTCGGTCATCGCCACCGTCAGCCGGGCGCGGACCTGGTCGCGGTCGACCAGCAGGCAGGCGAAGGCGCCGACCACGAACACGGCCAGGAAGATGTCGAGCATCCCCACGCGCGAGGACACGTGGCTCACGCCGTCGGCGATCAGCAGCACCCCGGCGACCCCGCCCAGCAGCGTGGAACGGGTCAGCCTGCGGGCGATGCGCACGACCAGCAGCACGCAGATCGTGCCGAACAGGGCCGAGGTGAACCGCCAGCCCCAGCCGTTGTACCCGAAGATCCACTCGCCGAGCGCGATCAGCTGCTTGCCCAGCGGGGGGTGCACCACCAGCTCGTAGCCGGGGTTGTCCTCGTAGCCGCCGTTGCGCAGCACCTGCCACGCCTGCGGCACGTAGTGCTTCTCGTCGAAGACCGGCGTGCCCTTGTCCGAGGGGTGGCCCAGGTTCCAGAACCGGACGATCCCGCCGATCAGCGCCAGGGTCAGCGCGACCGTCCAGCCGCGCAGGCGGTCGGCCGCCGGTGGCGGGCCGAACGGCTGCCACGGCTTGTCCTGCTGCACCTCGACGGGGGGCGCGGCTTCCGCCGGCGCCGTCGCGATACTCATCAGGAGCGCACCTCTCTCCGCTGGTTCACCCGGACGATCGTAGACAGGGGCCGGGTGGCGGCGCTCGAACGCCGTGAAAGGGTCTACGTCCATGCAGGTCGAATCGGGATCAGGGCGCTTGGTGCTGGCCGCGACGCCGCTGGGGGACTCCAGGGACGCGTCGCCGAAACTGGTCGCCGCGCTCGCCGAGTCCGAGGTGATCGCGGCCGAGGACACCAGGCGCACCAGGTCGCTGGCCGCGGCCCTGGACGTGCGGCCCGCGGGCAAGGTCGTCAGCTTCTACGACGCCGTGGAGAACTCCCGGCTGCCGATGCTGCTCGACGCCCTCCGCGCCGGTTCGACGGTGCTGTTGGTGACCGACGCGGGCATGCCGAGCGTGTCCGATCCGGGCTACCGGCTCGTCGCCGCCTGCGCCGCCGAGGGCATCACGGTGACCTGCCTGCCCGGCCCCTCCGCCGTGACCACCGCGCTGGCCGTGTCCGGGGTGCCGTGCGAGCGCTTCTGCTTCGAGGGCTTCCCGCCGCGCAAGACCGGTGACCGGAAGCGCTGGCTGACCGCGCTGCGCACCGAGCAGCGGGCGGTGGTGTTCTTCGAGGCGCCGCACCGGCTCGCCGCCAGTCTCGCCGACGCGGCGGAAGTGCTTGGTGCGGAACGGAAAGCGGCGGTGTGCCGCGAGCTGACCAAGCAGTACGAGGAGGTTCGCCGGGGCGGGCTCGGCGAGCTGGCGGAATGGGCCGAGGCGGGCGTGCGCGGGGAGATCACCGTCGTGCTCGCCGGGGCCGCGGCGGACGAGTCGGCGGTGACCGACGTGCACGCGCTCGTACCCGCCGTCGAAGAGCGGGTTGCCGGGGGAGAGCGGCTGAAGGAGGCGACCGCTGCTGTGGCCGCCTCCTCCGGGATCAGCCGGAAGGCGCTTTACGACGCCGTCCTGGCTCAGAGGCAGGCTTGACGGAGCGCGTCAAGCTGCTTGACCTTGGTCTCGATCCACTTCGGCAGGTTGGCCGCGTCCTCCACCCGCTGCTTCGCCATGTCCACGTAGGAGTTGCCCAGGGTGGTGATGGCGCCGCTGACGTCGCCGTCTCCGACGTTCTTGGCCAGCTCGTGCAGCTTGTTGCCGGTCTCCTGGGTCTCCTTCTGGGCCTTCTCGCCGTCCTTGGGGTCCGGTGTGAACGTGGCGAGCGCCAGTGCCTCCGTGCACACCTTCGCCTTGGAGCCCGCCTCCTGGATCTGCGAGCACCCGCCCAGCGTGATCAGCAGGGGCAGCACGGCGATCGCCAAGCGACGCGTCGTGGACATGGACTCCTCCTCGAAGCGGGGGTTCTCCACCCCGAGGTTATTCACAAATCGGTCATCGCGTCAGGGACTGTCGTACGTTTGTACAGACGCCTGATCAACTCCTCGATCTCCGGCTCGGCCACGGACACGTCGTGCACGGCCACCCGATCGACAAGTGCCGAGATCAGCGCCGCCGCGGTGGTGTCCGAACGCCCGAAGACCAGGTGCTGGCGGAGCCCGTCGAGCTCCGTGCGCACCTCGCGGACGCCGGGGAGCCCGGTCAGCGGCGGGTGCGGCTCGGTCAGGTCCACGACCAGGGTCCGCTCGGTGACGACCTCGGCGCGCAGCTCGGCCAGCGGCCCGTCCGCGAGCACCCGGCCGTGGTCGATCACCATCAGCCGCCCGCACAGCCGCTCGATGTCGTCGAGGTCGTGCGTGGTCAGCAGCAGCGTGGTCCCGCGCTGGTTGAGGTCGGCGAGGAACGCGCGCAGGCGCTCCTTGGACTCCAGGTCCAGCCCGATCGTCGGCTCGTCCAGCACCAGCAGCTCCGGATCGTGCAGCAACGCCGCGGTGACCTCGCCGCGCATGCGTTGGCCGAGCGAGAGCTGGCGCACCGGCGTCGCCAGGAACGGCGTCAGCTCCAGCAGCTCCACGCACTCGTCCAGCCGCTCCTGGTAGCTGTCCTTCGGCACGCGGAAGATCGAGCGCAGCAGCTCGAAGCTCTCCGAGAGCGGCAGGTCCCACCACAGCTGGCTGCGCTGCCCGAAGACCACGCCGATGCGCGCGGCCAGTGCGCGCCGGTCCTTCGCCGGGTCGAGGCCGCAGACCGTGGCGCCGCCCGAGGACGGCGTCAGGATTCCGGTCAGCATCTTGATCGTCGTGGACTTGCCCGCGCCGTTGGGGCCGACGTAGCCGACCGCCTCGCCCCGCTGCACGGTGAAGCTCACCGCGTCGACCGCGACCACCTCGGTGCGGCGCCTGCGCAGGAACCCGGCTCGGTGGGAGATGTGGAAGCTGCGGCGGAGCCGGTCCGCCACGATGAGCGCGCTCATGATCCTGTTCCTTGGTAGTGGCGGACGGCGAAGCGCCAGACCAGCCCGGCCACCGCGACCGCCGCGACCGCGACCAGCGGCGAGCACCAGCTGAGGAATGCCGGTGCGCCAAGGGGATCGGGCCGGTCCAGCAGCGCGAGGGCGGGGTAGTAGGCGACGAACGCGCCCGGGATGACGAACGCGAGGAACCGCCGCAGCCACGGCGGGTAGACGGTGATCGGGTAGGAGGTGAACATGTTGCTGCCGTAGGTGACCGTGTTGGCCAGCTCGCGCCCGTCCACGATCCAGAAGCAGACCGAGCACGCCACCACCCAGATCGCCCCGAAGATCACCGCGCCGACCAGCGGCGCGGTGGCCGCGAGCAGCAGCTTGGGCCCGGTCCAGTGAATGTCCGAAGTGGACAGAACCGTGACGAGGACGGCCAGTGCCGCGATGATCCGGCCGAGCCTGCGCAGCTGGATGTCGCCGGTCGCGACCTGCGCGAGCGTGCTCAGCGGTCGCAGCAGCAGCACGTCCAGCTGCCCGGTCCTGATCAGCCGGGGCAGCTCGTCGAGCTGGCCGACGAAGAGGTCCGCGAGCCCGAAACCGACGCCCGCGATGCCGTACATGATCAGCACCTCGTGCATGGCGAAGCCGCCCATTTCCTTGGCGCGCCCGAACAACACGAGGATCACGACGAGCTCGCTCGCCTGGCCGACCATCTGCGCGGCGAAGTCCAGCAGGAACGACGTGCGGTAGGAGAGCTGGGCGCGGAAGCGCGAACCCAGGATGTCGAGGTAGACCCGGTCAGCCACCCTGGACCACCAGCTTCCGCTCGGCGGCGCGCAGCGCGAGCTGGCCGATGACGAGCAGCCCGACCGTCCACAGTGCCTGGTGGGCCAGCAACGGCAGCGGGCTACCCCGTTCGACGAACACGTCGATCGTGTTCTGCAACAAGGAGGGGAAGGGCGTCCACCACAGCGCGTCGTACGCCCAGTCCGGGAAGAACGCCAGCGGTACGGTCAGCCCCGAGAAGATGCCGCCGAGCAGCCCGTACATCGCGGTCACGCCGCGCGCGTCGAGCAGCCAGAACGCGCTGAGGCTGAGCAGGAAGCGGATCGCGAAGCTCATCGCGACCGCCAGGACGATGCTCAGCGCGAACAACGCCCAGGTGTGTTCCTGTTGGGGCCAGCGGAGATCGAAGAGCATCCCGCCGATCAGCATCGGCGGGACGAACCTGATCAGCATGGCGAAACCCGCCCGCCCGTAGTCCTCGGCCAGCAGGGCGAACTGGAGGTTCCACGGCCGGGCGAGATCGACCGCGACATCCCCGCTGCGGACGCGGTCGGCCAGCTCGTGCCCGCCCCAGAGGATGACGACGCCGAGCAGCCCCTGCCCGAGCCACACGTAGCTCGCGATGCTCGCCGCGTCGTAGCCCGCGACCTGCTGGCGGGATCCGAGCACGCTGAACAGGACCGCGATTCGCATGAGGCCGAAGGCGGTGTTGGTGGTCAGGGCCGCGACCGCGGCCGATCGGTAGGTGGAGTAGCGGTGGAATCCGGCGACGGCGAGGTGTGGATAACACCCGATCAACGCACGCACGAAGCTCCACGCTAGCCCCCGCCGCAACTCCTTTTTGGACACACAACCTCACCCGACGCCGTCTTCTCCCGTTTCGTACTCATAACGGGTTTTGGGGCCCTGTTTCCCCGCTATGAGTACGAAACGGGGAAGCCCTCAACGACGCGTTCGGGGCGTTAGATTCCCTGAACGGGTCGTTCAGGGCACTCACGCTTCGAGGATGATCTTGCCGGTGGCCTGGCCCGTGCTGAGCAGGGTCAGCGCCTCGGCGGCCTCGGTGAGAGGCATGCGGCGGTCGATGTGCGGGGTCAACGAGCCCGCGGCCACCAGGCGCAGCACCTCGGTCAGCGCCTTCGCGAAGCCCGCGCCCGGCTTCACGTAGTACATCGACGCGCGACGCCGGCCGGTCATGCCGACGAGCCTGCGCAGCTGCCACCACGCCATGCGCCGCGCAGTCCCCACATAAGGCCGCAGCGGGTGTCCGGAGTCGCGCAAAGTGCCCGCGGAGCCGTAGTTGGCCAGCACGCCGCCCGGGGCGAGCAGGCTCCACGACTCGTCGAGGCTCTTGCCGCCGACGTGGTCGAAGACAGCGTCCACGCCGTCCGGAGCGAGGGCGCGCACCTGAGCCGTGACATCGCCCTTGCGGTAGTCGACGGGCTCCGCGCCGAGCGAGCGCAGCAGGTCGTGCTTGCCCGCCGAAGCGGTGCCGATGACGCGGGCACCGGCGAGGCGGGCGAGCTGGACGAGGAGACTGCCGACGCCACCGGAGGCTCCGTGCACCAGAACCGTCTGTCCCGCGCGGACCTTGGCGGTCACGTGCAGCATCTCCCACGCGGTCACGCCGTTCATCGCCACCGCGGCCGCCACACCGGGATCGACGTCCTCCGAGATCGGGACCGCGATCTTGGCCGGGATCACCACCTCGTCCCGCCAAGCACCGGTTCTGGTCAGGGCCACGACTCGCTCACCGGTACCGACGACGCGGCCCACCAGGTCGTAGCCGGGCACGAACGGGAACTTCGGCTGCAGCGGGTAGCGGCCGCGCAGCATCTGCACCTCGGCGAAGCTCACGCCGGTGGCCTCCGTGCGGACCAGGAGCTGTCCCTTGCCGGGACGGGGCTTCGAGCCCTCCGCGACGCGCAGCATCTCCGGTCCGCCCTTGCCGGTGAGCACGATCTCCATGGTCCGCCTCCTGTGATTGCTTGTTACTTACGTTAGAGCTTCTAACAAGAGCTTGAGCCTGTTAGGGTCGCGTTGTCAAGGGAGGTGGTCGAAGTGGACCGCAGGCAGCGCTACCGCGAGCAGACGCGGGACGAGGCGAAGCGCATCGCGTTGGAGCAACTGGCCGAAGCCGGGCCGAGCGGGATCTCCGTCAACGCGATCGCCAAGCGGATGGGCGTCACCGGCCCCGCCCTCTACCGGTACTTCGCCAACCGGGACGCGCTGCTCACCGACCTGATCGAGGACGCGTACAACGACCTCGCCGACACGATGCAGGGCGCGGTCACGCAGCGCGCGGGGCACGCGACGCAGATGCGTGCGCTCGCCACGGCCATGCGTGAGTGGGCGGTCGCGCAGCCGCACCGCTATCTGCTGCTCTTCGGGACACCCGTGCCTGGCTACCAGGCGCCGATGGAGACGCTCGCCGCCGCGCACCGCTCGATGACCGCGGTGCTCGCGACAGTCGGGGAGGACACGGAACCCGCGAACCGGCGCTCCACGCTCTACCGCCAACTCAGCGCATGGGGCGAGAAGATGCAGACAGGCGATCTGACGCCCAAGCAGCTGCATTGGGGAGTCACGGTGTGGACCCGCCTGCACGGCGTGATCAGCCTGGAGATCACCAATCAGTTCGAGATGACCGGCGTCGATCCCGAACTGGTCTTCAAAGCCGAGGTTGAGGCGCTAGTCGCGTGGGGCGAGCGCGGCTAGCACTCGCGAACCCGCGTCGTACAAGGCGATCAGCAGCGGCCGCAACTCCATGCCCGCCTCGGTCAGGCGGTAGCTCGTGCGCACCGGGAAGCCCGGCAGCCGGTCCTTGGCGATGAGCCCTTGAGCGAGCAGCTCGCCGAGCCGATCGGTCAGCACCTTCGCGGTCAGGCTCGGCAGGCTCGCCCGCAGCTCGCCGAACGAGTGCGGACCGTGCATCAGCTCGCGCAGCACGAGGGTCGCCCACCGGCCGGAGATCGCCGCGAGCGCGACCTCGACCGGGCAACCCGGCTCCGGCCTGTTCGTGCGGCCGCGCGCGTCCGGGACGAGCTCGGCGTCGGTTTCCGTTTGGTGACCGACGAGACGCTTCGCTTCGCTGGTGCCATGAGTACCGACCACATGCCCAGTGTGCGCCTGCCCGAACGGTTCCGGGAGGCTTTCAACACCGGTTCCAGTGCCGCCGTCGACGCCGTGTACGAGCCGGACGGAGTGTTCGTCGACGGCCCCGGCAACCCCGTGACCGGCCCGGACCGCAAGCGCGCCAACGAGAAGATGCTCGCGCTCGGGGAGCCCATCGAAGTCCGGCCCCGGCACACCTACGTGGCGGGCGACATCGCGCTGCTGATCGTCGACTGGAGCATCGGCGACGTGCGCGGCACGGCCACCGACGTCGCCCGCCGAGGCGAGGACGGGCAGTGGCGATACGTGATCGACAACCCGTTCGGCACCGCCTGACTACTGCTTGGCGATGCCCTCCACCGGCGTGGTGTCCCACGGCAGCAGGTCGACGCCGAGCCAGGGCATCACGCCCGTGCTCTGCAACGCCGCGACCGAGAACCACAGCGCCAGCAGGCTGAAAACGGGCAGGACGATCATGTTCTCGACCGTGCCGCCGGTCTTCATCCGCAGGATCTTCGGCGGCGCGATCGGGTACCAGGTCTTGCCCGCGATCGGCACCGGCCACATCATCGGGCAGCCCATCTCGGTGATCGCGTCGCCGATGAAGTGCGCGACGCAGCCGATGGCCACCGCCAGCCCGCAGGCCCCGGCCAGCTCCGGCGCGCCGTTCACCCACTGCCAGCACAGCAACGACAACCCGGCCGAGGTCAGCGTGATCGTCAGCGCGTCGCGCTTCGGGTGCCACTCGTGCAGCAGGCCGCGCACCGCGAGGCCGCAGAAGAAGAACATCACGAACGGCAGCGCGTAGGTGTGGCTGAGCTGGATCAACGCGGTGGTCGCCAACCCGGCGAGGATCGCGAAGACGATGGTGTGGGTGAACCCGCGGTGCCCGCCGTGCCGGTTGGAGTCCTTCTTCGTCCTGGTGCCCCGGTAGATCTTGTGGCTGAGCCAGTTGATCCCGGCGGACATGCTCTTGCTGATCGGCCCGAAGGTGCGCGCCACGGTGGAGCTGGGGTGGTCCAGGTCCGGCAGCAGCGCCGCCCCGGTCGCCAGCGCCCCGCCGACCACGATGGCCGGTGCGGTGAAACTGCCGAAGTCGTACGCGGCGCCCAGCACCGCGACCCCGCTCCACGCCGCCAGCCCACTGATGGCATGCGTCGGCCCCATCGACATCTCGCGCCCCCTGAAGATCGTCCGCTGCGCGAGAGGTTAGGGGATCTTCACCACCCCGGGCAGACCCACCCGCCCCATCCCCCTCACAACGCCAATGCCGCGATTGGTGCACTGGAAGGCCCTGAATGAGTCATTGAGGGCTCTCAACTCCCCCAATGTTGCGTTCGCTCTTAGGCTCCTAAGCATGACAAACGGGAGGAACGTCGCAAAACGGGGTGGTGCGATGCGTGGTGCCGACGTCCGCTATGTGGGTGTGAAGTACCTGCGTGCCTCGAAGGACCGCTTCGGGAACAGCATCTCGGTGGAGAGTCAGGAGGACGAGGGGAACGAGTTCTTCGAGGACCACGGCATCGAAGACGCGGGGACGTTCACTGACAACCACCTGTCGGCCAGCGTGTACGCGACGGAGGGGCGGCCGGACTACGAACGTGCGCTGGACATGCTTCGCCAGGGCAAGGCGAACCTGTTGTGGACGTTCGAGTCCGGTCGCGCTCAACGCGACATCGAGATCTACGCGAAGCTGCGCCGCATTCTGAAAGAGATGGGCGCGTTCTGGGCGTATGGCGGTCGGATCTACGACATGACCAACGCGCGAGATCGCAGAGACACGCTTCGTGACGCGGTGGATGCCGAGGGGGTGTCGGATGCGATCTCGGACCATGTGCGGCGTGGTGTCCGGAAGCGGGCACGGTCGGGCAAGCACGCGGGTAGTCGGGCGTTCGGGTACCGGTCGGTGTACGACCCGGACACCGGCGAGTCGCTGGGATGGGTGATCGAGGAGAACGAGGCGAGGGTCGTGCGGCGCATCCGTGACGCTGGGCTGGAGGGTAAGCCGTTGGCGCGGATCGCCCTCGACCTCAACGCTGATGGCGTGCCGTGTGCGCGTGATCGCAAGTGGGACGCGCGCCTGGTGCGCAAGGTGCTGAACGAGTACCGGCACGAGCGCGAGTGGAATGGGCTGCTGGCCAAGCTCGATCCTGCCGAGCAGGACGTGGCCCGGACCGTGGCGGCGAGGGGACAGGCCGGGGACACGCCGCGTGCGATCGCCCGGGACCTCAATCGCGAGAAGGTGCCGTACCTGTTCCCGAGCAAGTGGGATGAGACCAAGGTCAAGAACATCATGTTGAGCAGGCCCGCCGCCGGGTTGCGACAGCACCACGGCGACGTGCTGATGACCAAGGTCGTTGATGAGTCCGGCGCCGAGGTCATGGTGCCGAGCAAGGTGCAATGGAAGGAGATCATCAGCCCGGACGATCACGCGATCTTGTCGGCCCGCTACAACGACCCGAATCGCTACAGGAACAAGGACGGCACGCGGGTCAAGTGGTGGTGGTCGGGCATCGCGCTGTGCGGAGAGTGCGAGTCACCGATGACCCGCTCGGCACGGCAGGGCGGACGCTACCTCTGCCGGGCCGGGCGTTGTGTCTCCCGAGATCAGGACCTGCTGGACGCGTGGCTGACCGAGCAGGCGCTGCTGATGCTGGAGCGCACCGACGCCGCCAAGCTGTTCCGGCTCGACGCGGACCTGAGCGAGTCGCAGAGCGCGCTGCAAGAGGCCAAGCAGCTGCGCGCGGAGCTGGACGGCTGGCGCCAGGACGCCATCGCGGGCCGGGTCACCCGCGCATCGTTCATCGAGATCGAGGCGGGTTTGACGCGTCGGATCGAGCAGGCCGAGGAACGCGCCCAGCGCGCGACGCTGCCGCCGCTGCTGACCGACATCATTGGGCCGGGCGCGCGTCAGGCATTCCTCGGACTGGACATCGCCGCGCAGCGGGAAATCCTGCGAACGATCATGCGCCCGCGCATCTACAAGACCCCGCGTCGGCTGGTGAACCGCTTGGACACCGACACGATCGACCCCGGCTTCCTCATCGCCTCCGAGGACGGTGGCCTGGATGTGGCGGTCGCCTGACCCGGATACGCCGAAATGGTCCCCGGCCCCCGTTGAGGGAGCCGGGGACCATCGTTATTCAGGGGTGGCGGACTGTCCGGTCGTACTGGACGAGCAACTGTCGGACGATGGGCCGGAACAGGTCCGAGATGAGATCGACCTGCGCGGCCGACAGTGGCGGGGCGGCGGCGACGTTGGCGCGTGCTGCCGCCAGTTCGTCGGGGCCGAGGACCAATCTCGGGTCGACCATCGCCTTGTTCACGTGGTCAGGTCTCCCTCCGTTCGGACGAGCACGAGCGGGCGGCCGTGCTCGTCGTCATGGCGGTTGGATTGCCACCTCGCTGCTTGTTCAGCTGCCACTCGCGGAACGTTGCGCCACCGATGGCCCGCTGTAGGTGCGGGATCTTGTTCTGTGCCATCCCGACCGGAGATGGGCCTTCCACGGCTGCCCGGTCGGTGGCGGCGTTGGAGTGCCAGCCTGCTTCGGTGATGGCGGCTTCGGTCGGGAAGACGTCGGCCACGCGGTCCCGCTCGGGGTCGAGGAGGTGGTCCTCACGGCCGCCGTAGGAGTAGACCCACTTGAAGTTCGGAGGTGGGTCCGGTTCGACGACTCGCCGGAACCGGCTGACTTCCTTGGTATAGCTGTAGATCAGCACGTCCGGGTGAGCGCGGGCGATGTCCAGCCACGCCGAGAGGTAGGCGTCGCTGAAGTAGTCGCCGGAGTCGTGCACGCGCAGGGCCGCGCCCCGGTAGCGGGGCGCGGCCAGTTCGGTGGTCATGTCGGCTTGCCACTGCGGCAGGTCGTCGAGGATGCGCGTCAGGGTGCGTTCGTGCTTGGCCAGCACTTGCGGGAACCGGTAGGTCCCTGTTCTGGCGTAACAGAATCGCGCGCAGATTCCCGCCTGCTTGCAGGTGTTGTACGTGCGGCCGTCCGGCAGTCTTCCCGCCCAGGCGGGGAGACTGAAGGTGTAGGTGTCGGACTGTCGGGCGCGGCGGTTCTGGGTGATCATCCGCTCGCGTCGCGGTGAGCTGTCGGGCAGGCGGAGCCTCCCTTCTTCGGCGGCTGGCGGTCAGTGGATGTCGTTGCGGGAGAGGGGAAGCAGGGACTGCCCTGCGCTGTCGCGCGGGTCGGCGACGGGGGTGACGCGGCGCTCGCCGACGACGGCGACGCCGAACGCGGCGAGCAGCGCGACAGCGGCGTTGATCGCGCCGGTGGTCGCCGAGCCCTGCACGTCGGTGATCAGGCCGGAGCCGACGAGGCCGGAGACCAGGGCGAGCAGACCGCCGACGATCGACGCGGTGAGGCGCAGCGGGCGGGGGCGAGAGGTGTTGTCAGTCAAAGGGTTCTCCTTCTAGTTGCTGGTGTCGATCGAGAGGGACACGGTGCCGGTCGGGATGTCCGGCAGAGCGGCGGTGCGGCGGGCGAGTGCGGCGAGCGTGGCGGCCATCTCCTGCTGACGCTGGGCCATCTCGGCGAGCTGCTGTTCCATGTGGACGGTGCGGGAGTCGACGAACCGCAGGAAGTCGAAGCGCCGCACGGGAATATCGGGGTTGGCGTGGGAGGGTTCGGGGCGCTCCCACCAGGCGCCGTCAGCGGCGAGCCAGGAGGCTTCGTTGCCGTAGGCGAGCCACTGCCAGGCGGGCAGGACCATCTCGGGCTTGCGCGGGTGAGCGATCGGGTGGTTCCACACATCAGCCGCAGAGGGCAAGTCGTCTCCTTCGAGGTAGTCCGCGACGCGATCGCGGAAGCTGTCCATGTCGCCGGGCCATCCGGCCGGGTCGGGTTTGCGGTGGGGCGCCCATTCCTTGTGGGCGATGGCCCAGCCGGGGCCGCGTCCGAGGTGGCGCAGCAGAGCGGCGACGCCGCGGGGGTAGCTCTCCAGCTGAGCCGGGGTCCAATCGCCCCTGCCCGTGGACTCCGCCTCAACCCCGATCAAGTGGTCATTGCCGTTGTCGCGGCCGATGCCGGGCCATACCCCGTTTCCGGCGTGCCAGGCGCGACCAGCGGCGACCGCGTACCAGGTGCCATCCCGGGCCAGGCCCAGGTTGCACACCGGTCCTGGCAGCTTGGGGCGCCCGTGGATCAGCGTGTGGAGGCTCGGGAGATTTCCGGAAGCGGGTCCGGCGGTGTGGTGGAGCAGGACCCCGCGCACGTCCCGCATGCCGCCGTGGCCTCGGTTCTGCCAGCCTCCGACTTCCTCGACCCGGAGCCCGGCATCCCGCAGCGCGCCGGGCATCCAGGTCAGCGAGTAGGTCATGAGTTCCTTTCTGGGTAACGGGTTCCGCTCGTCTCGGAGGCACGGCGTGCTTCGGCGGCGGCGTCTTCGGCTGCGCGGCGGCGGGCGCGTTCGGAGTCGAGTTCGGACTCGACCTCCCGTAGCCGCGCTTCCAGGGCGGCGAGTCGGCCGTCCATGCGCGCGATGTCGGCTGCGTGGTTGGCGCGTCCGGCAGCGAGTTCGGCAGAGTGCTCGGCATCGCGCACCGACAGGGCGCGGACGTAGTGCTCGCGGTCGCGGTGTGCGGAGGTCAGCAGGTAGACGATGACCAGTACGAGCGCACCGGTCACGCCCAGCGAGGGCAGTAGTGACAGGTCCAGGTGATGCCTCCAAAAGTGTTGTGGAACAACGAAAACAGTCGCTGCGGAAACTGCGGCGACTGATCGGGGTTCGGGCTAGATGTGGCCGCCGACGGGGCCGTGCGCGGTGGCCACGATGTCGTGGGCGCCGCTGGCGCGTCGGGCTTGCAGCTCCATCCAGTGCGCGGACACGTGATCGCCCGGGATGCGGAAGTTCACGTGGGCGTAGCGGAACGCACCGGGAGGGCTGGTCACGGTCTCGCCGTACTGGACGCCGCCGACGACGATCCGGGCTTCCCCGACGCTGTCGCCGTAGCCGCCGACGCCGATCACCACGCCGATGTTCGTGTGCTGCTTGTGGTGCCAGGACCACTGAAGCGTTTCCCACGTTGTCGACTGGGTTTTCGGCATGTCCATCGCGCGAATGGGCCGGAATCCGGAGGAGGGGATCAGCGGCCGTGCTAGGCCCTGCCCGCTGTTGACTTCGTCGCTGACGATGATGTTTCCGGAGTAGTCCCACAGCGCGACGAACTGTCGGTAGCCGTTCTCCTGTGGGTCGGGGTCGAGAACCCCGATGCGCCAGGCTCCCCGATCATCGGCGATGAAGGCGACCGGTTGAGGGGAGCCGTCCGGCCGCGCCCAAGAGCCGTCGCGTCCGCCGACGAAGAACGTCGTCTCCCCGTCGCGGTCAAGCTGTTGGAGCCCACCGAGGTCGCGGATGGTGATCCCGCCGTCCGACACCACGGCGTTGGCCAAGGTGCCGCGTGAGAGTTCTTCGACGCGGGTTTCCAGACGGCGGATGCGTTCCACAAGATCGGTGTCGGGTTGGCTGGTGATACCCACGGGTCTCCTTGCGCAGCAACGATTACAGCGATGACGGGACCGGGGCGACGGTCAGGTCAAGGACGTCGGGACCGGCGGATCGGCGGGTGATCGACAGGACGCGCCGGGTGCGGGTGCCCGCTGGGGTGATGCGGTCGGGGCGTGGGGTGACGGCGATGACGTCACCGACGAGGTAGCTGCCCGGGAGCGGTTCGCGGTCGGCGCGCACGGTCAAGGTCTCGGCGGTGATGCCGGTGCTGTAGGCGTCGAGGTAGGCGCGGGCGTGGCCGTCGAGGGTGGAGCGTTCGCGGACGCTGCCGTGATCGGAGATCACGCGGTCCAGCACCGGCCAGCCCGCCCGGGTCAGCGTGTCATCGGTGGCCGCGCCGATCTGTCGGCCGCGTTCCATGCCGTCGCCAGAGACGAGGAT
This sequence comes from Allokutzneria sp. A3M-2-11 16, assembly GCF_024213555.1. Lineage (GTDB taxonomy): Bacteria > Actinomycetota > Actinomycetes > Mycobacteriales > Pseudonocardiaceae > Allokutzneria. The sequence continues at coordinate 2,746,348 of NZ_JANAVO010000001.1, forward strand.
GCGGGAGGCCATTACGGACGGGTCGTCGTCCCAGCCCCACGCCAGCAGCCCGGCTCCGGCGTCGAAGTGCCAGCGTTGTCCGCGCTGGTTCAGGTGCGGTTCGCCAATGCGCGCGGCCCATTCGATGCGGTCGCCGTCGCGGTGCAGGCGCGGTGCGAAGTGCACGTCCGGCCCGCCATCCACGGTGGAGAGTTGGCGGAGGCGTTGACCGACGGTGCCGAGTTCGTAGCCATAGAAGCGCCGCTCGTGCTGTCCGAAGGTGTTCACCGGCGAGAGCACGAGCGGTAGGTCCCCGTCCGGTCGCTCGGTGGCGATCTTCAGCAGCTCCAAGGCGATCCCGGGAAGCGACCGGTAGGTCAGGTGCACATCGGCGCGCGGGTCGGTCAGCTCCCACGGCCCGTGCCGCGCCACCAGGCGGCGGTCTAGCACCGCGTACAGCCCGGAGGCGTTGATCTCCACCACGGCCGAGCGGGCAGCGCGACGCCGCGGGATGATCGGACCGGCCCACAGCACCGCTGTTCCGCGCAGGATGGCGAGGTAGTGCCGCCACGGCGCGAGCAGGGCCAACACGTCCAGCTCGGGGGGAACATCGGCGATTGTGATCGTGGCGCGGGCACTGCCGGTGTCGTTGAGGGTGTCGGTGTACTCGGTGGTGGTGCTGCGCGGGAGGTCGGCGAGGATGTGCCCGGAGCGCAGGTGTCCGACGACGGTCCGATAGGGGGCAGCCATGCCACCTCCCGGGTTCAGGCGGGAATGCGCAGGGCGAATAGCGATCCGTTGTGCGGGGCGCTGCCCCAGGTGCCGGACTCCGGGTAGATCCGGGAACCGCACAGGTAGAGCGAGTGGGAGCCGGTGATCACACCGGTAGCGCGTACCTGTGTGCTGACCCAGGCGCCTGCGTTGAATGCGCCGACTCCGACGCCGACGATCTGCCCGGTCGGGGTGAACAGCCTCGTCTGCAAGTCGGCGCGGCAGTCCCGGCTGGTCAGTTCGGCGGAGCCGTGCACAACGAGCCGGTAGGGATAGCCGGGGTCGGGGATGACCATGGTCGCGATCGGGGTCACGCCGGTCTGCCCGCTGGTCTCGGCGATGACGGTTTGCTCGAAGGTCTCCAGCCGGTGCGTGCCCTTCCACAGGTTGGCGGTGGCGTCCCAGTACTCCAAGCCGCCGTTGCGGAAGCGCACCTGGCCGCCGAACGCGCCGCCCGCGGCTGCCTGGTCTCCGGGGAAGGGCACGTGAATGCCGGTGCGCATCGCCGCGCCCTTGCGGCGGTCCTGGATCGCGCCGCTGGTGAGCTGCGTGACGTTCGCTCCGACCGTGACTTCGGCGAGCACGAGCGCGCCGTCTGGAACCTGCGGGAGCTGCGGCGTCGCCGAGGGGCGGCCGGTGATCGGCAACACCGCGAATCCCGTTGTGGGATCGCCGATGCGCTCGTCGGTGATCACCGCGACGATCAGATCAATCCGGGCGTGCGAGGAGTCGGCCGGATCGAGGGTGACGCGACCGAGCTGGTCGAGCGTGCACACATACGGCCCCTGCCCAGGGCGGACGAGCACGGCCTGACCGGCCTGCACCCGCAGCGACAACGAAGGGGTGGGGGTGTCGGGGTAGACCTTGAGGTCGACCAGCTGACCGCCGACCGACATCGACGGCAGCACGCCCAGTGTCCACGCCAGCGGTCCGCCAGGGGCGGGGCCGAGCAGCGCGCCGAGCGCGTAACGGGCATCGCGGGTGCCGATCTTCTTCTGCACTGCCCACGGATCGAGGCCCGGTTGAGGAGTCGGCATGCGCCCTCCTCTCGGTCAGTGGTAGGCATCGCGTGCGCGTGCGACCAGGCGCGCGGTCGGGTTTGGTGCGGCGGTGTGCGCCAGCGCGAAATCCACAGTGGACAGTGCGGGGATCTGGAGTGCGTCCCAGTCGTGCACGACCGCGGCAGAGCGGCGGTTGGTGTGGCCGTCGAGCAGGACCGAGGCAGCGCCCACGTCGATGACGACCGTCTCGCCGACCGGTATCGGGGCGAGGTAGGTGAGCCTGCTTCCGTTGTCCGGGCGGGAAATCGTCACCGGCGGGACGAGCGGTCCGTGAAGTTCGAGCACGGGTGGCGTCGGCGCGGTGCCGCTGTTGGTGATCGAGGCGCGGCCGGTGGAGGCTGCTTCGCCGAAGTCCAGTCCGCCGCCGGTCTCGAAGTCCGCACCCCCGTCGGTGTCGAAGTCCAAGCCGCCGCCGTCGTCGGCGAGGGGTGTCTCACTGCGGCGCCACGTGGTGGCGTACTTGCGGGCGTCCGGGGCGGAGAGGTGGAGGCTGAAGTCCAGCTCGTACCCGCCGCGCCGAATTGCCACCAGCGTGGCGTCCGCGCGCCGCACGAGGGTGAGCAGGTCGCCGGTTTCCTCGGTACACCGCAGTTCCACCAGCTCGGTTCCGGGGGCGAGCGCGGCGAGCCGGTGTTCAGCGCGACGGCGTGCCTCCCAGTCCTGCGCGTAGACCTGGCCGACCAGCTCGATCACCCGGGGCTCGGATTGGCCGTCGTCGGCCGGGGGTGGGGCGGAGCCGGACCACCCGGTTTCCCGGGTGATCACGTACTCGGCCCCGTTGACCATGCCGCCGTTGAACTCGATGCCGTTGAGCTGCCACCGGACCCGCATCACGACCTCCCGGTGAAGGCGAGTTGTCGGCTGACCGCCGTGGCGACGTCGAGTTCGGAGTGCTCGGCACGCGGGTGCACATGAATGGTCACCCGCTCCGCGTCGCCTCCAGCCGTGGCCGGGGTGCGAGTGGCCGGCGTGGTCGGAACGGACACACGGGCACGGCGCGCGACATCGGCGGCCATGTCGGCAGCAGCCTCCAACGCCAAGGGCGCGGACTGGCCGATGCCAAGGGCGAACCCCGCGCCCACTTGTCGGCCCAGGCCCATGAACACCCGTGACGGGCTCTTGATGCCGAGCCAGCCCTTGACGGTGTCCACCACGCCTCCGGCGAGCCGCTTCAGCTCACCCCACAACCAGCTCGCGGCGTCCTTGATACCCCGGATGAGTCCGTGGATGAGATCGCGTCCAGCGCCAACCAGCCACTCACCAGCGTTGCCGAGCCAGCGCAGGATATTTCCGGGCAGCTCGCGGAAGAACTGCCCGATCTCATCGAGCTTGCGCCCCACCCACGCTTTGAGTTCGGAGAAGCGCTCGGAGATCCAGTTGGCCACGTTGCCCAGCCCATCGGCAAGCCAGCGTCCCGCAGCCAGCAACCCGTCGAACACCTCGATCAACCCTTGAAGGAACCCGGCACAGAAGCTCACGGCATCGGCGACCAGGACGAGGCTGTCAGCGAGGAAGGGCAGGCTCGCGGAGAACAACGCGGCGGCCAACCCGAGCAGCCGCCCGAACGGTTCGGCGAGCTCGCTTGCCGCCTGGATACACCGGATCAGCGCGTCGATCAGCGGTGTGAAATCGATGCGCATCAACGCGTTCGCGATCGCGGTCAGCACTTGCGAGGCCAGCATCGCCAACGGGGGCAACAGCGGCGCGACCGCCGCAAGTACCGCCCCCAGCGCACGGGCCACAGGCTCGACAGCCGGTGACAGCAGCCGAAACGCGTCTCCGACAGCGGTTAGCAGCGCGTGCAGACCGCCGCTACTGAGTAGGCCTCGGGCGAAGGCCACGACCGCGGGAACCACGGTGGTGGCCAGGATTTTCCCGATTTCCAACAGCAGCGGCATCAGCATCCGCGCCAGCTCGGCAGCTGAGGCGAAGAAGGTGTTGAGCGCCTGCTGCCCCTCGGCCGAGCGCAGGAACGCCGCCAGCTGCCCGGTCAGCTCGATCAGGATCGCGAGCAACCCGCCGCCGGAGGCCGACGCTGCCCGGAACACCGAGGCGACGATCGAACCGAGGTTGCCCAGCAACACACCCAGTTGGCGCACTACGTCCAAGCCGGTGGCCATCCACTGCGCCAGCTGCCCGGACTCCCGCGCCCGTGCGACGAAGGCCGCTGCGCTCTGCGCCGCCCCAGCGAACCCGCCCGCCAGCTCCGGCAGAAACTCCGAGCCGACCACGCCGATATCCCGCAGGATCTGCGCCACCGACGCACCCGCCGGAGCCAGCGCTGATAACGACCGAGCGGTGTTGTCGATCAGCGTCCGAACATCGGCGACGGTTTGTCCCTGGCGCGCGAACTCCGCCACACCGCGCGCACCGGCGTTGAACCCCTGTGCGACAAGGGGAAGCTCGGCGCGCAGCATCGGCAGATAGACCGAGCCCAGCGCCTGAACCTCCGCGCCGAGCCCGGTGAACAGGCTCTGCTGAACCGACTGCTTGACCTCATCGAAAGCGGGTTTGAACCCCGCCACCGCCAACACGGTCTCCCGTGCGGCCGGAGCCAACTTCGCCAGCGATGCCGCGAACTTCTCCGCATCGCCCTCGGCGATCGCCGACAGCGCGTCGGAGACACCGTCCAGGCCGAGCTTGAGCGTGCCCGCCGCGACCTGTCCGGCCAACAGCGCACCCGGCAGGACGGCCGCTGCGCCAGCGGCACTGGAGATCGACGAGGCCAGGCCGAGCAACGCGCCGGTGGCTGCCTGTGCTCCGGCGGTGGCCAAGCTCAACGCGGCCATCCGCGTCACCAGCGCGCCCAGGTCCTTCGTGACGCTGGCGAAGCTGTGCTTGCGCACCCGGACGTGCACCGTGACCGGCGGCGCGGCCCGTTCGGCGCCGTTGATCTCCTCGCGCAGCGACCGTGCCAGCCCACGCAACGAGGGCAGGACCTTCAGGTAGGCGTGCCCGACTGTGGCCACGGGGCATCACCCCTCGTGGCCGTGCGTTCAGGTTCCGCGCATCCACCTGGCGATCTCGCGCAGCGGCATCACCTCCGCCTGGTCGACGACTGCGGCGGGCTCGGAGCCCGGGACGGCAATCGGAGGTTCAAGCTGCTCGCTGCCGAGTTCAGCGCCGAACGCGGCCGAAACGGTCGCCCACAACGCGGTCACCCGCCGTTCGACCGCGAACAGCAACGCCTCAGTCCGCGACCACGGTCCGGGGGCATCTTCGGTGCGCCATACCGCCGCTTCGATCGGCAGGTGCTGCACGAGCAGGCACACCCGGCGCAGCGACAACCGGCCCCGGTAGAGGTCGAGCAAATCGACGCCGAACCAACGCAGGAAGTCCGCCTCCAGCGCGGAGGCGGTGTCCTCGCGCGCCAGCAGGCGGGCGACCGTCAGCGGTTTCCCAGGCCCAGCGCCGCCGTAACCGCCTCGCTGAACTGCTGCACATCCGCTCCCGTGCGCGCAAGGGAACGCCACCGGGGGTACTGCTCGCCGAGGATCAACCGCAGCGCCGTCAACGGCTTGCCGTCCTCCTCAGCCTCCAACGCATCCAACGGGAATTCCTCCGGCGTCGGCAGGTCGAAGACCTCACCGCGCCAGGCCACCGACTTCCCCGCCGGGGGCGACGGCGCGTCCGTTGCTTCCGCCCGCTGCTTCTTGCTCATCCCATACCCTCACTGTCCACATAGGACTTCATTTGTCGGCCGGAGCGGGCATCAACACGGCCGGATCGTCGGTCAGCCACACTGCCAGCGTGTCCCCGTCCGGCGGGGCGAGCGCGGCGAAGGTCATACCCCACTGGGATTCCTGCGCGCGCGTGATCTTCGTTTCCTCGGTCTCGGTGACCTCGCACCGCGGTAACCACAGCCGGTGCCGGTAGACCTCGGTGTCGCTGACCTGATCGACCCAATTCAGGACCAGGGACCGGATGTCGCTGCGTGGGGTCGCCGAGATGACTCCCCGGTACTTCTTCGACCCGGCCGCCGTCTCGGCGAACCGCAGCCCGCCGAAGTAAGCGCTCAGGACGATGTGCTTGGACTCCTGGAACACCGCCGCCACCGTGAACTGGTGGCCGGTGTAGATGAACCGCGCTGGCGTGACCTGCTGCCAATGCTCGGTGCCCTCCTTTTCCACCGAGCGCTTTAACGTGACGCCGTCCTTCGTCGTCAGCCCGAGCCCCAACCACGGCGCCGCCAACGGCACCGCAGCGTCAGCCGGTTCCGCTGTGCCGGACGGAGCCAGCGATACCCCGCCCGTCCCGGGGACCCGGACCAGACCAGGGTTAACCGACATACAACCTCCAGAACACTTCGCGCAGCAGCGCAAGAATCAGTAAATGGCTTACCTGTCAACAAATCCGGCGCGCAGGAATGCTGTGCACGACGCGGTGGCCAACGGAGCGCCGGTGTACGGATCGGTCCCCGCAGCTGGAAGCGCGAGCGCGTCCACCACGATCAGCCCGCCGCCGCCTTCGTGACAAGCCAGCAAGGTCAACGCCAAGGTGCACAAGGCTTTTGCTGACCGCTCGTTGTGGTGCCACACCGACAAGCGCACCAGCGCCGACGCCACAGCGGGCCACTCCCACCGGCCGCCGTCATCGCGCACCAGCACCCACGGCAGCGACGGCGGACCGCCCTCGGGGTTGCGGCCCATTTCGGTGGACACCTGCACCTTCTCGGCCACTCGGTCAGCCCGTCCGGCGAGCAGACTTCGCAGCAGCATCACCACCACGGCAGCGGCATCCGGTGCGACCGGAACCGGTGCTCGGCTCACGTCTCCAAGCCCTCCGGCTCCAAGCCGATCGCTTCGGCCGCCTTGGTCAGAATCCCGTGATGCGCCTGCAGCCCCACGCCGGACGGATGCTGAATCGCCACCGTCGCGCCTGCCCGATCCGATCCCGGATCGTCGAACACATCGATGGGGACCGGCGACCCCGACGCGACCCGGTGGCCTTCCGCGCGGGCGAGCGCGGCAATTCGCTCGGCCGCGTCGCGCACGTCATCCTGCAACGCATCCGATCGCAGAATCTCGCCGATCCCTTGATAGTCAAGACGAAGCTCGGCCATCACCCCTCCACTTCCGTCAGCGTGACCCAGTAGTGCGCACCACCGCGTCGTTTCCACCCCTCGGGGTCCCCGTGAACCTGGAACAGTCGCCCGTCCCATGCGACGCGTTCCCGCGCGTCGATCACGGCACGGGTGAAGACTTTCCGGCGCGCTGTGACCGGACTCCGCCCAGGCTGCGTGTGCTCCGCCGAGCCGTCCGGCTGCACGTAACCGCGAACCACACGCCGGGGCGAGTCGGGGGTGAACACCAGGCGCGGCACCGGGTTGCCGTATTCGTCAGGTACCTCGATAGGCGTGATTACCGCCAGCTCATGCGGAAGGCGCATATCGCTCGTTCGAGTGGAAGACTACATTTTTGCATGGAAGCCGCCTCACCCTGCCTAAGCTACTCACTGCAAATTTCCATTTTTATGGAGGCTGGATAAATGGCGCGGGCGTTGTCACGGCAACTGAGATCTATTGCTAGGGTTCACAAGAAGCGTGAGGTCGAGATTCAGGAAGTAAGAAAACTGAACATGTCACTCACTGAGATTGGCAGCGTTGCGGTTTTCATTTCCGCATTGTGCTACGCCCTGGCCTACTACGTGCAAGATGGATTTTATGCACAGTTTAGGGTGACGCCGGAGCAGGTTGGTATTGACAGGATTAGCGCCCTACTTCGGGTAACCCCGGTTGCTTTTGTTGTCGGCTTCGTTGCGCTTATGGTTTGCTGCCTTAGTGTCACATATGCCATTGCGGTGTCCCGAGCAATCGAGGCCAAGTTCAAGAGGCGAGTCTCGCCACTGCTATTACTGCCTGGCGGGCCTTTGCTCTACTTGGGGGTCGCATATGCGATTGACGGCCTGGGGATCACTCCAGTGAGCCTCACGGGTTCCAGTAGCTTTGTTGGCGCACTATTGGTGGGCACGCTCCTGTCTTTGGTGATTGCAATACTCTGGCTGGCTGCTAGACGGCTCGAACTTGAAAAGATGGCCATCCTTCTCTTTATCCCCGCTGTTATCTTGTTTTCTGCGACGATGCTCAAGGGGTGGATTGAGGAGGGTGCGGCAAATCTGCGTGACCATGGCATAAAAAGTCATCGACTAATACTCATTGGGGTTAGTGATGCCCTTGTTGAAGTTCGATGGCGAGAATCCGCTAGGCGCCCTCATTCAATTTTCGGCGACCCATCGCAGGGGGGACAAAACTCGGAAAATTCGACTCTTCTACTGTTGCTCAATGAAGCAGGAGGGCGGTTCTATGCTTACGACTGCCTTGGGCGCCGAGTCCATCGTCTTAACGAGGCCGAAGTGGATGTTGAACGCGTTATACCACCGCCACCTACAGATAAGGTGGGAGGCAAGCGTTGGATTGAGCGTTCACGTGGATGCTATCGCGGAAGTGGTCGAGCATACGAGTAGGACATGCGTCGGATATGTAGTTGCCTTGAGAAGCCAGCTAGTGTGAAAGCCGCATCTCACACCGTCCAGATTGACCACGCACCCCTGTTGCTCGTGGCTGAAACGGGCTTGAGCAAGTCCAGCTCGGCGTCAGTGAAGTACAGCCCGCCACCCTCGTGCGCCAGGGTGCGCGAGTGCCCGCCCACGGCCTCTGCCCGGACGTTCTCCGGTGGCGTGTCCATCGCTCGAAGCACCGCCGCAGCCACCACGCCGACCGCAGTTGGGGGCGGAGGGCTCGGCATAGTCGGAACACGGCTGCGAGCAATCGCGGTCGCGTCCGCACACAGCACGGCGATTCGAGCGCGTTCAGCGTCGTTGAATTCTTGATCGGTGCGCGCGAGCACGTCCGCGACCGAGGCCAAGGGGGCCGGGGGTGAGGTCATGGTCGCTCACCCCCGGCACCCGTCATGTACGCGGAGAATCCTTCTGCGGCGGGCGCCCACCGACCGCGCGGACCTCCAGCTCGGCCGGAAGCTTCCGCAGGGCTTCCACAGTCGTCTTGTCGGCGACCTCGGCTTCACCGTTATCGAACGTCACGCCGAGGTCATGCACGACGAGGTTCGGGTACTTCGTGCTGATGAACTTCACACGGCACCCTCCAATCAGGCAGTCGGTGGTACAGGGCCGGTGGTCAGGCCGGTGATCTTGCCGTGGGCCTTCTCGTTGCCGTACTCCAAGCCGATTTCGCCGTAGATCTGGGCGACGTCGGAGGCGCCGGAACGGCCGAGGGGTTCGGAGAACAGGAAGCCCTTGCCGGGGATCTCCAGGATCACCGGCGCGCACTGGTCCAGCGAGAGCACGGATACGACATCGGCCGGAAAGTGGCGGTTGAGCGCGATGTTCAGGCGTCCGAAGTCCGTTTCGATCGTCGTCAGCGCGACGCCGCCGACGTTGCGGGACTGCTCGCGGTAGTTCTTCTGCGTGATGAAGATGGTCGTCAGCATCCGCTTCTGCCACGCGTTGCACATCAGGGTGGCGGTCTCGGAGTTCTGGATGCCGCCGGAGGTCCAGACCGTTTGGAGCAGGTCGAGGACTATCGTCTCGGTGAGCGGTTTCGGGGTCGAGTTGGTGATGACGTTGCTGGTGGTGGCTTCCAGGATGCCCCGGGTACGCCGCGGCTTGGTGTTGTCGGCCGGGTTCTGGAACGTGCCGGTGATGAAGGAGACCTCGACATCACGGGCGATCTGGGTAAGCGCCTGCCGGGTCTGCCAGTCCAGTTCAGCGGCGACCGGGTTGGTGCCGCCCACGGCCGCCTGATGCGGGTGCGCGGAGCCGGTCCCGGCGAACTGGCCGGTGGCGGCCTGCCGGGTGTAGGTGATGCCCACGCTCTCCTGGTGGATCTCCACCACGTTGTGCATGTTGTAGCGAACCCGGGACTCCGGCGGCGGAGCGGGCGCGCCCTCGACACGCTGCCGGTTGGCTTCCGGTGCGCGCAGGTCGTATGCCTGCCACTGGTGCAGGGTCGCGGTGGCGCGCTTGCCGCCGGTCAGTCCGCCGATCGCGGACAGAAACGGCGTGTCCGCCGGAGTTAAGGCGAACAGCTCCCCGACGAAGTTCGGGGTGTTGAACGTGTTTGCTATTGCTGCGATTCCAGGCACAGACCGTCCTTTCTGGACAGTGCTCGAAGGTCAACGGCGTTCACGGGCGAGTTCGGCCAGACGCTGGTTCTTCAGTGAGATGGCGGTAGCCCAATCGCCGCGCGCTTCGGCCTCCCGGATCTGCGCGGCAGCGCCGACCGCACCGGAGGCGCGCGCCCCTTGTGACAGGTCCGGCGCAGGTGGGCGCGGCCCGGTGGAGCGCCGCAGGTGCGGGCGGGCCAGGAGTTCAGCGTGCACATCGGCGGTGATCGCGTCGGTGTCGATCTCGCCGTCCGCGTTGGCGTAGGCGCTGAGGTCGTCGAGGTAGCGGTAGGCGTCGTCCGGCGCGGCCCAGTCGGAGGCAGCGGCGCGGACCTCGGCGCGCACGAGCTGCTGAACGAGTGTCGCCGCGCGCTCCTCCGCGCGGGCGGCGCGACGCCGCACCTTGTCGGCGTCGTCATCCTCTGCCGTCTGCTGCTCGTTTTCGGCAGCCTGTTCCGTCCGTGCCTTGCGTGCCCGGGTGCGTGCCTTCGCCAGCTGGGCTTGTGTCTGCTCGTAGAGCGCCTTGTAGTCCGGCTGCTCTTGGTGCTGCTCGACGTGACCGGCCTCGCCGTCCGTACTTGGCTCGGGAGTCGCCTCACCGTCCGGTGGAAGCGGCTGGTCCTCTCCTTCGATGGGGGCGGCTGGGGTCGTCATGTTCTTTCCTCCCAAGGACAATCGGGCTTAGGGGATCAGGATTGCGGCGCTGAGGTTGTCGAACGCGTGCCGGGCGAGCGCGGCCGTGATCAGCTCGTCGACGCAGCCCTGCGGGTCGGCACGGTGCACGGAGACGATCGAGTGCAACTCCTGCTCCGGCAGCGCGGTGAACAGCCCATCGGAGGCGAGCAGGATCACCGGCGCGTCGGCTTCGGTCACTCCGACCGTGCCGACCGTGGCCAGGCCCAGGGAGCACGTGAGCGTGGCTGTGTGCCGGGGGGTGATGTGATCGGCCAGGTCGGCAGCGCGAAGCCGCTCGGCCTGCGTGTGATCGATGGTCACCGGCCGAAGCCGCCCGGAGTCGTCCAGGGCGTAGGCGCGGCAGTTTCCGCACCAGGCGATGACCACGGTTCCACTGGGACGGGCCACCGCCACGACCGCGGCGGCATCCTCCCTCGGGTACTCGCGCGTCGGATCGACGCACAGCTCCGAGGCTGCGAGCAGTCCGGCGAGTGCGCCCTTGCGGGTGCCCACGCGCGTGGCGACCTCGGCCGCGACTCCGGCGAGGGTGACCGCGTTGGCGTCGGTGCCGATGGCGTCGACGAGCGCGACCGCGGTTGCAACGGCGGGCCGGTAGTGGTGCACCGCGACCGCGTCGGCGTTGCGCTCGTGAACCCCGGCGTGGCTGGCGAAGCCGACGCGGCAACCGCCCGGAATGGTGATCACAAGTTCCCCCTGGTTGTTGAGGGCACGGTGCTACCCCGGCAACCGGGGCAACTCCCGTACCGGATGTCAACGAAATGTGTTGCGGGACAGCGGGTTCAGCGCATGTACCCGGCGTTGCGCAACCAGGTGACGAGTTCTTCGCGGCTGCTCGCACGGTTCACGGCCTCAGCGGGCATCAACCTGGGGCGCGTGGAGCGGCGGTATCGGCCGCCCTGCTTGCGGTGCTCACCGAGCAGGCGGCCCGCGTTGCCGCGCACGGTCGTGCCGTCGCGGGTCGCGGTGAACTTCCCGATCTTGTACATGCTGCGGCGAGCGTTGACCACCTGCGCGATGTCCGCCCCGGCCTCGATGGCCTTCAAGCCGCCCTTGGTGAATGCCTTCTTCCGCTGGGCGGGCGTCATCGCCTCGAACAACTCGCGCGGGGCGTCGCGGCGCGGTCGGTCGCGCCACTGTTCGGCGGTCAGCGGCTGCATGCCGCAGTCGCACTGCGGATGCCGGTCGAATCCCTCGCTCCACCGGTACACCCGCCCGGCGAGGATCACGCACCGCCCGCACGCGGGCAGCACCACCACCCGCTCATAGCCGACGATCCGGTCATCCGCCGCCATGGCCGCGTGCATCGCGACGCGCGCCGTGTCAGCAACCTCGCCGGAGGCGAACCTCAGCAGCCGGTGCAACCCCGCCGCGTGCGCCTCGCTCGGCGCAACCCCTGCCACCAGGCCCCGCACGACGGTATCCACCGCCAGCCACAGCAGCGACAGCAGCGAGCGGCCGTCCACGGCCAGCCCGGCGAACGCGGCCGGAACGAGCTCGGCCGGCTTCTGGGCGACCGGCGCACCGTCAGCGGCAACCACCTTCACCGCACGGGCGGCGTAGCTGGCCGCCGCTCGCTGCCCGGCCGCGACGATCTCCACCAGCAGCGGCCCCAACATCGGCCACAGCCGCGCCAACTCATGTGCCGGAATCTCGTTCCACAGCCGCTGAAGCTGTTCGACAACCTCCCGGACGATCCGCTGCTGCGCCTCGTACAAGCGGCGCTGCGCGGGCGTGATCAGCTGACGAGCCACGCCTACGCGCCCTCGGCGAACTCGTCCTCATCACCGGCGGGCGCCTCCGGCTCAAGGAACTTCGGCCCGAACGCGGACGCCGGATCAGCCGCGCGCGTGTACGCTTCGGCGTCCTCGGCCTCCATGTCCGCAATCTGACCGGGCGAGTAGCCCAGCTCCCGCCGCGCGGCCCGGCGAGGCAACAACCGGTCCGCCGCGTGCAGCTTGACCACCGCGTCGGCCTTCGCCGCGAACGTCGGCGTTGCCGGGTCGGCCCACATCGTTTCCATCTGGTACGCCTGCGGCGGAACTACGCCGTCGCGCACGAGCAGCACTAGGCGCATCACCTGCTCCCACGCGTTTTCCAACGCCAGCTGCTTGTCCTGACACCGCATGATCAACCGCTCACGGCTCGACCGGATCGCATCCGCCGAAGCAGGGTTTGCCGTCAGCTCACCCAGAAACTCCGGTGGCAGCGCGGCGATTCCGGCGACCAGGCGGGCGAACAACCCGATGGCATCGATGAAGTTCGTCAAGCTGGCTTCAGGGAACTGTCCGACCGCAACGCCGTCTTCCTTCGGGCTCTTCTCACTCGCCCACAGGACACCGGCCACCGCTTCCCACGGCGTGAGCGGCCTGCCGTCCGCGTCGGTGAAGTCCTCCTTGGTGAACCCCAACGCGTACCTACGCGGCGAAGCGTGAAACTCCGCGCTCACCATCATGTCCGTAGCCAGCTTGCACACCGCATCCGCCAACGGGATCACCGAACGGATCTCCGAGACACCCAGCGGCTTGCCCTTGCGGAACGTCCGCGGCCGGTTCAACAACGGCACCACCGGCACCACGCCAAGCTCGTGGACGTCCTCCTGGACCACTTCCCACGTCGCGCCGTCCGCCGCCCGCAAGGTCACTGTGCGGTCAGGGAGGTACAGGGTCGCCCACTGGACCTGTTCCGTACCAACGGAATCAGCGTCGTCCGTCCACCGCTTCACCGCCGCGCGAAGCTTCCGCGTGCGCGGGTCAACCTCGTGGAAGACCTGCAATGGGCTTTCGACCGTCACCAGCGGCAGTGACGGATCGGCCTCGTTCGAGCCGACGATCACATACGCGCGCCCCATCACGAGTGCGTCTACGGTTGCCTGTTGTGACAACAGGTCCAGGTCGTTGGCCTGCCACACGCGCCACAGCTGATCGTCACGCTTGTCCTGGCCACCGATACGAAAGCCCAGCACCCGTAGCCGAGCAACAAGGCTGTCGATCACCAGCTCCGGCCAGTTCACGATGACCTGACGCACTCGATCTGCGAGCTTGTCTTTCAGCGCTGGGTGCATGTACGACAGCTGCTGTGCGCCCTCGAAGTGCTGGTCGAAGTGTTCCAGATGGGCAATCTCGGCGTCATGGCGCTGAGTCAGGCGGGTAACCCATTCACGCTGCGACAGATTGGCGATCCTTCTACCTCCTTGCGGTGAGGGGGTACGACGAAGCGCGCTAGAATTTGTTCATGTCAGTAGCGCAAGGGGCTTCCTCTACAACGCCAACCTGGCTCACGCTTGTCGTTGCAATCCTAGGAATCCTAGGTGTTGTCGCGGGGCAGCTCGTGAATTCCTGGCGCGAAAGTCGCCGATGGAAGCGAGAGCAAGAAAGGGAGGATCTGAGGTGGAGTAGAGAGGCTGAGAAGGCTAGCCGGGAACGCGAGTATGACTTGCGGAAGCATTGGAGCGAGAAACGGCTGGATGCATATGGGGATCTGCTTGCAGTCTTAGATACATGGGAGGGTCTGGCGTATACCTTTAAAGTCGGCTCTAGGGCGGAGGTGTATATTAAGAAGTTTGAGGATGCCGAGCCGGTAATGGAAGAGTGCAGTAAGCGATCCGGGGAGCTTGCGCAACGTGTCGGACTGCTTGGGTCGGAAGAGATTCAGCCGCTTGTTCTGGAGGCTAGAATTTCCCTTGACGCCTGCTTGGACATGCTGGTGTTGCGTTCCTTTATGCCCGATGACCACGCTGTCTACACCGAGAACATTCTGAAGTATTCTGTCAAGGTAGATAAAGTCGAGTCGGCGATGATCAAGCTGCGCGAGGCTTTGCGAAAGGACTTGGGAATCACTTATACCGTCGCTACCCCATAACAAGCATTCCCCTGGACTTCTTGGGCTTTGTTCCGCGTAGTGACCATCCCAATAGTGCCATGGCAGCCGTGGGGACTGCGTCGATGCGGACAGCGGTCTTGTTCCGTTCAGGTTTCGCTGGTCTAAGCAGGTCTGGATCTCCGGCCGGGTGGATCACTTCGACTGAGTCGAAACAGTACGCGGCAACAGGGTTTCTGTGATGTGACCATGACGCCGCTTTGGTGCGGGCCATGATTTCGGTCATGCCGGGTGTCATTCCTCGGTAGGTCTGCGCGACGGGGTAGAGCGGTGCGCCGATGGTCTTCTGGACTTGGGCGCGGACGGGTTCGCCGGACCATTCGTCGTAGGAGACGTCGACGATGCGGAGGAGTGCGGCGTCCTCAGCGAGGTCGGAGTAGACGCGTTCGTAGTCGATCACGTCGCCTTCGGTGACGTGCAGCCATCCTTGCTCGGCCCATCGAGAGAACTTGCCTTCGGTGCGTTCATCGAGAAAGGCCAGTCCGGCTTCGGGGAGCCAGAAGCGCCACAGCAGGGAGGGCACGCCGTCGATGCCGTCTGGGATGACGGTGCACCACGCGGTGAGGTCGAGCTTGGACGCGAGGTCGAGTCCGGCCCAGGCGGTGCGCCCGCGGTGAAGTTCTCGGAGCTGGCCGGGCGTGTGGCCGGTGGTGCCGGTGCAACGCTGGTAGAGGTGCATGGGCATCCACCGGTGCGCTTGCTGCACCCACTGGTTGCAGCGGTACTGCCGCCACGAGTTCTCCTTCGACGGGTCGTTCTTGGCCTCCAGTGCTTCTTCGCGAAGCGATTGGATGGACAGGAAGTCGCCGAGGGCGGGGTTGGCGAGGTGCCACAGTTCCTCGTCGAACGGGTCCGCGTCCTGGGGTAGGGCGCGGACGTAGGCGAAGCGGTGCGGTGCGCGGTCGGGGTCCTCGGCGATGCGCACGAACTCGTCGTGTTCGGTGCGCGCGAAGGCCGAGGCGCTGTCTCCGGCAGTGGTCGCGGCAATCATCAGCGGTTCGGCGCGGGTGCCCATGCCGGTGCGCAGCGCGTCCCAGAGCCGTCCGTCCGGCTGGGTCAGGACCTCATCGAAGATGACGCCGGAGGGGTTGTGGCCGAGGTTGCCGGAGGCGTCGGCTGCGATGACTTCGTAGTACGAGCCGGTCTTCGGGTCGATGATGCGCTTGATGTGGTCCTTGATGATCAGCCGCTTCGAGAGGATCGGCGAGAGCTGGACCATCCTCCGCGCTACGTCGAAGACCTTCGCGGCTTGTTCCTTATCCTTGGCTGCGCCGTAGATTTCCGCGCCTTCGACGCCGTCGCCGACGAGCAGGTACAGCGCGGCGAAGGCGAGAAGTTCGGACTTGCCGTTCTTCCGGGCAACCTCGATCCACGCGATGCGGTACCGCCGGATGTAGCCCTGCCACTCCGTCGACCACACAACGCGACCGAACAGCGGATAGACGATGTCCTCACGCTGCCAGGTAGAGAGCACGAACGGCGTGCGCGCCCACCGGTCCTTGGTGTGGCAGCAGAGTTCTTCGGCGAACAGCCGCGCATGCTCGGCCCGGGGCAGGCAGAAGTGGTCCCCGCGCTCGTCACACACGAGGTCATCGAGCGTGCGGCCGCAGACCGGTGGCCGATCAGGAGAGGAGTCGTCCAGCGCCCTTGGTGTCATCGGCGACCACCTCGGCCTTGACCGCCTGCCGGTCGCTGGGCGTCAGCCCGAACCTCGCCGCGTAGGCGAGGAAGGTCCGCTCGGCCTCGGCCTGGATCTGCAACGCCGGGTTCTTCACCAACCCACCCGCGCCCTGCACGAGCAGGTGCGAGCCGTTGACCAACGCGGTGGCGTTCTTGTAGCGGGCCAGGGCTTCCACGAGCACGGTGAACGCGTCGCAGTCCCAGACGGTGAGCACGCCCTTGGCGATCAGCCCGGGGGCGAGCCGGTCCCACACAGCGCGGGCGTCCGCGGACAACCAGTCCGGCGGTTGAATGGTCGCGGGTGGTGGGACCGGCTCGTCGGTGTTGATTCGGTCGGGGCGATCACCGTGGAGGACGCGTAGGGCTGTGGGTTTCGAGGCGGGTCCCCGCTTGCCCAAGGTGATCACCTCCGACCGAGTCGGTTAGCGCTTGACCTGGCTGCCGCCGGAGTTGCCGCCGCTGGAGCTGGCGGCCTGGCGGCTGAAGGTCCTGCGGATGCGGGCAAGGCCGCGTGCGACCGCGTTACGCATCGCTGTTCACCTCCTTCCCGTGCTCGGTGCCAGGAAGCGGGATGTCTAGCGTGGTGGCGAGGCCGTGGCCGTCGAGGTACTTGTCCCCGAGGTGGGTTAGCCCGGCGCGCTGGAGGAAGCAGTCCTTGTCGGCGCGCAACCGGAACACCACGCCAAACCAGAGCCAGCTGTCGGTGATCTGGCGCGGACGGTCGCGGCGTGCTTTGGCCGCGCGGAACGCGTCGGCAAGCGTGTCCAGCTCGGCGCGGGCGTCGACAGCGAGGTCACCGGTGTAGGACACGCTGGCGAGTGGATCGGGCACCGGCTCGGCGTTGAGCGCGGCCAGCACATCCTCAGCCGACAACCCGCCGCCCGGAGCGGCGAGGGCTTGCAGCTGCGCGAGCGGGTCCAGCTCGGCGACCGGCTCGGCCTCGTCCGCGGTGATGGTGATCCCCAGCTCGGCCGCCAGGCGGTAGCCGTCCACCCACCGGCCATCGATCGCATCGACGTTCAGCGCGGACAGCACCGCATCCCGGGCGGCCTCGGTCCAGAAGCACACCGCGAACCAGTACTCCGAATCCGTGGCGGCAAGGTAGCGCTCGGCTTCGCGGCGAGCGCGTTCCCGGAAGCCCTTCGCCGTCTCGTCCAGCTCCTCTTCGTCTTCGTCGCGACGACGCCGCGGGGACGGCCGGTCGGCGGTCAGCGCGGCGAGCAGGTCAACCGGCTCGGACGGCGCAGCACCGGCCGGGGTCATGCCTTGCAGGCGGGCGAGCAGATCGTCAGGCGGCGGCGAGGTGGTCACGGATCATCTCCACTTCGGCCATCGGGAACCACGACAAGATCAGCTCGTAGTCGTCCGGGCAGTGCTGCTTGAGCGGTTCGAGGAACCGCCGGTCCAATCCGTCGAAGCTGCGCCCGAACAGCTCGTAGTCGATCGGCAGCGGACACCCGTGGTGGGCAAGGGCTTCACGAACATGCCGCACGCGCCAGTCCCACACGATCGAGATCTTCCGAACCTCATCGCGCCGCGGTCCGGCGGTGGTCATGGCCATGCGACGGTTCGGGCTGTCGGCCGCGCGGACGCCATCGCAGTTCCACGCGCCCGGGATGCCGAGGTGCGCACGGATCAGCTCGGCGACCTCTTCGTAAGTGGGCTCGGGCATCCCGGCGGCCTCGATCACGGCCAGGTGCTCCGGCGACTGGAACGTGAAGTGCGCCAACCACCTCAGCATCGCCGGGTGCGGGTAGCGGTGAATCTCGGTGTCGAAGAACTCCTCGAACGCGGCGAGGGATTCCTCCACGAACCGCAGGCCGGGGACGTGGTAGAGGAAGTACGGCTTGACCTCGATCCCGTGGTCCCGCAGGAAAAGCCAACTCGCGAGGCTGTCCTTGCCTCGGCTGAACCCGAGCATGACCGGCGCGTTCTCGTCGGCGAGTTGGGCAACCAGTTCCAGTGACGACGGCTGGCCGTCGATCGTCACCAGGTCCGTGGGGTGATACATCCGGCCTCCTCGAAAACCGTTGGTGCGAACTGAGTTCGCGCCCGCGAACCCGGGTTAGCATCGGTGGGTGGACGACATCACCCGGGCCGAGAGGGAGCGCGCCGACCTTCTCGCCGAGATCACGCAGGCAGCCGAGCAGGAACAGGCGTGGGGTCAGCGCAAGAATGCGCTGATGCTCAAGGGAAAAGCCGTGCGGCTCTCGGATCGGGAGATGGCGGCAGCGGCGGGGATGTCGGGGCGCGGCGTCGGCAAGCTGATCAAGCGGGAGCGGCGCAAGCCCGGCTCAGCCGACGTGTGATCGGCGGTTCCGGAAACTTGTCCGCACCCGGGTGGGCCTCAGTGGCGGGTTCCCTGCCGTGCGGCCTCGGGGGCACCCCCCTGGGGTGCCAGACCGGTGAAGCGGGCACGGCTCCGGCCGGTACCGGAAGAACGGCGGAGCGGCCCGGAAAGGGCTCTGAGAACGGCTCTCACGGGCTGTTCCACCCTCCCCTGGTCCTGGTGTCCCGGGCGGTGGCACGGCTATGGCAGGAGGCGCACAAGCCACGGCCACGGCGGGGGTTGTGCGGGTCTTTCCCTTGGGCTACAAGCTCTCTGCGGGTCGACGGCCAGTGATCGGCCACGGTGGACGGACGGGGGCAGGCACGGCCGGTGTGGTGCGGACACTCGGTGAGGTCACAGCGGCACATCGGATCACGCGCCAGTACCCGGACACGGAAGCGGTAGCGGTGGGCACCGGCATAACCCCTTTCGCCCACCGAGCCGCGCGAGCGGTCGGCCCGGCTGCGGCAGCTCGGGCAGCGACCGCCGGACGCGGTCACCTCCGGACATCCCACGGCGGTGCACGGTCGAGGGGCACGCGTCGGCATCGGCCACTTCCTTGGGCAACGGGTCAGGGGGACCGGCCAGGTGGCCGGTCCCCCTGCGGAGGGAAAGCGGTTATGCCGTCAAGGTCTTCCATGCCTTCTCGGACACGTTCTTGCCCTCCCCGAACAAGGCGGACAGGGCAGCCTGCTCTACGGGGTTTTCCAGCACACTGCCCACGGCGGTCAGGTGCTCGGTCCACACCTGCACCGCCTGCCAGGCGGCCCATCTGGTGTTCTTGATCGGAGCAAAAGCCTTGTGGTTGCCCTCGAACAGCCCAGTCAGCAAGCCCCGCTTGCGGTACCAGTCGGTCTTGAGCTTGTCATTGCTCGGCTGCTTCCAAAGGTGGTCGAACAGCGTCTCGAACTCACCAGTGGTGAACTCAGCCTGGAGCATGGCGGTAGTCATGTGCTCGAACTCCGCGAAGTACGCGGTGGCGGCTGTCAGTGCCTCACTTGCTTCGGTCGGTCCATCGGCACCATCGGCCCGGAGCGTGAAGCCGTTCGGCGCATGCAGGATGGCCCGCTGCGTGGTCGGGACCGCCGTGCGGACCGGCATGAACAGCACCCGGCTCGGCTGACCGGCGACGAGGCTGTTCACCAGGACGATCCGCAGCTCGACCTCATCGACCCCGCCGACCTTGATCGCATCCGGCATCCGGAAGCTGGCGAACTGCTCGCCAGGCCCGTCCAGCAGCCCAGCGGCGTGCCAGCGACCGGGTTTGCCGGTGGCCTTCACCATGTCCGACAACACGGTGATCCGCTGCTCGATCGTGACGAACTTGCGGTTCTGCCGGGTGATCGGAGTTCCGAGCGGAATCCACTCGGCACCGGTGCTGTCATGGCGGTAGAGCAGCTGCCAGACCCCCGGCACGGCCACGGGAATACTCGTGTCGTCCTCGACCACAGTCCGGATGCCGCTCTCGTCCGGGTCAATCAAGGCGATCTGACAGTCCGCCGCGTGCCTTTCACCCACGGGTTTCTGACACTCGGAACAGTGCCCAGTGGTCGGCATGGCCACCATGGGCACCTGCTGCATGTCCCAGCCGGTCAACCCAGCCTTGGTGATCAGGTCCTTTCCGGTCTTGCTGCCATTGACCCGGGTGGCCAGAGTGCTCAGAGCATCGGTCACTTTCGGGATGGTGACGGCCTTCTTGCCCTTGGAAGCCTCAGCGGGGGTCTTCTCTGCGGAAGCGGCTTTCGGAGCTTCCTTGGCCTTCTGAGGCTTCGGAGTTGCGGTTGTGGTCGGCTTCTCAGCCATGCGGGTTCCCATCCTCAGGGCATGCAAAGACCTGGTGGCCTCTGCGGCGGTTTCTGTTGGCAGAACCCACATTACTAATACCCATCGCGATGGCAAGCGCATTGCAAAAGAAGACGTGAAATACTCCGTGTGAGTGAACGCGTGTCCCTGTTGCTCTTTAGTTAAGGGGGCGCAGGGAAAGAGAAAGGGCCTCGACTGATGTCGAGGCCCTTTCTGTCCTTACTTGATTCATGTGCCAACAGAAACCAAGAGGACTACGCCAGTGTGCCGCAGGCCCGGCGCAGCTGTCGACCAGGCTCTGCCTGTCGCCGACCGGCAACGTGCCCGGCGCGCAGGGAAAAGCCCTGCGGCAACCGGGGAAGCGGAAGCCGCAGGGCTCAAGGGCGAGGTCAGATTGAGGTCACTCTGCACCACAAGGCATGGAAGTCCCGCTCATGCAGGTACGGAGCGATCTTGGACTTCCAGTCCCAGAACGCCGCGATGCCGTCCTCGGTCAGCCGGTACGGGGCGCTGATCATCCAGCCCCGGGCGCGTAGCTCCCACAGGGCAACGGAGAGGTTGGCGCGGTTGGTGATGTCGATCAGGTCGAGCAGCATCAGGTACAACGCCTGCATCAGATCGGCGTCCCGGCGCAGCTCCTCGAACAACTGTTGCCGGTGGCTTTCACGGAACGCGCGCGCGATGCGGTACGCCTCGAACGCGCGCTCGACCTTGCGTCGCTGAGCGCTAGGGTGGATCACGTCTTGTCCTTTCGGAGGCTCGTGCAGACCTGCTCCGGAAGGGCGGACACGCCCCGGCGCACTGTTAGTGGCAGTCGCCGGGGCACCTGTATCCGCCCTGGCTAGCGGGGAATCGGCACCATCGGACATCCGGGGTGCTCCGGGAGCGCGGTCACCGGCGCGGCGTGCCGGGGCAACATCGCCGTCTGACTCGGCGTCAGGATGTGGATGCCGCACACGAGGAACCGGACGTCCGTGGGGCGAACGTCGCTCGCTGAGCCGCGCGGGGTGGACCAGTTGAACTTCGCGAGAGCGTCAGCGAACAAGCTCCGCGCGGATGTCAGATATCCCGGGTCGGCCTCCTCGGCGCGCAGCAGGCCGCCTACGGTCAGCTGCACGTGATTACCGGGGAACAAGCTCAACGAGTAGGACAGGTCGCCGAACGCGCTCTTCAGATCGTGGAGCATGCACCGAGCCAGCTCTCCGAGGGTGTCCACATGCTGGGTGGACGAACAGCGCGAGCCGAATTCTCTATAGGTACGCGGGTCGTCAAAAGTGATCTGAGTGCTTCTCAAGCCATTCAGAAACATCAACGCAGACCTTTCGGGATCTCTTTCGGGACAGTGTTAGTGGCACTGCCCTGAAATTGGACACCCTCATATTGCCTCAGTGGAAACATTCCCACAAGAAAGACAATGGCTACCTGGTCAATATCCCTCAAATTGAGCAATGGAGACTGGGCAAAGTCGAGACTTGCACTCGTGGACGACCCGGATTGGCCCGGAGTTGCGCCGACGCGGCCTGTTCCTAAAAGAGGAACCCCCGCGCTCCGGGGGGCTGGGCGCGGGGGCTGACTGTGGATACACCTCTGGTAAGCGAGACCAGTATCAGGCGCTTATGAGGAGCGTGTCAAGCGATTCCGTAATTATCGCCCTGGCCTGCGATGTTCCTTTTTGGGGAAACAAGGCCGAGGGTTTCGAGTCCTTGCTGATCCAGGGTGTTGAACATCAGCGCCGCGGTGTCCAGAGACCAGCTGCTTGCGCATCCGGCGCACGTGACGAGCGACTTGTCCGGGTCGATCGCGACCGCGTCGCGGCGGACGAAGTCGGCTTCCTCGTCCGACCACGCCTGCACGAAGCGCGTCTGGCAGTTCGGGCAGGCCAGCCGCAGCGGGTACCGGCGCGGCGGGTCGAGCACCGCACGCGCCTGCTCCACCCACTTCATCGCGCGGTCGGCGGCGTAGGCGAGGTAGTCGGCATCCTGAAGCCGCCACTCCTCGGCCCAGCCCGCCCACTGCCGCACCTGGCGCAGCAACGTCGGCGCGGCCTGCTCGGCGAGCGCGGCCAAGGCCAACTTCAGCTCCGTCTCGATCTCGGCGAGCAGCGACAGCGCGTTGAGGCTCGCGGGCGGGGCCGAGCCGGTCGCGTGGCCGCCGGTGTTCTCCATCCCGGGGATGACCGCTTCGGCGAGCTGGTCGAGCAGGCACGGACCGACGGCCGCGGTAATGGTGCCGTTGTCGCGGACCAAGCGCGCGGTGACGGGCTGGGTGAGCTGGTCGACGGCGACCCCCAGGGCGAGCAGGTCGACCAGCGAGTCACGGACGGGTGCGAGAGTCACTGCGTAATCTCCTTGCGGAGCGGGGAAAGCAGGGCGATTTCGATCAGCGCTCCGGGATGGGCGAGCGCGTCGGGCAGGCTGTACGGCGAGCCCAGCGGGTAGGTCTCGCGCACGTTGAGGCTCACCACCTGTCCGTCATCGGCGATCACCTGAGCGTCGGTCAGACCGTCCAATGTGGACCGCGCGAGCTTGTCGATGTCCGGCCGCACCGAGGGCGCCCAGCGATCGCCGGGCAGCCGGTCGGGCGCGGGCATGGTGAACACGATCCGCACTTCGACCGCCAGCCGCGCGGAGGCGAACCCCCGAGCTCCGCAAGCGGCAGCCTTCACAGCGGCGCGCCATGCTTTCACAGCGGCAGCAGCCGACTCGACCACGACGATCCGAGAGCCGGAGCGGAAGGCGCTCTTGCTGCCCTGCGGCGCGGGCAATCCCTCGACGACAAAGCTGATTTCTTTGGTACGGAAGGGAAGCACGATCGCCGTCACTGGGCGGCTCCTACGGTCACGCCCTGGTGCTTACAGTGCCGTGCCGGTTCGAGCGGCACGCCGAAGCCGTCGAGCACCCAGCCCTCACCTCGGCAGTCCGAGCAGCGTTGACTGCGCTGTTCGGCGGCTGCTCGTTCCTCGCGACAGCGAGCTTCAGCGGCTACTCGGGCATCCCGGCAGCCGACACACGCCGGGCCGGGATCGTCGGCTGGCAGTGCCGCGTGCCGGGGGCAGCGTGCCCGCGGGGAGCTCGGCGGAGCCGGGTGCGGTGTGCGTGGTCGGGCGGACGGCGGACCGGTCCGGTGCCCGCTGCGCGGCTCGGCCCGGCGTCCTGGCCGCTCTTGGGCGCGCTCGCGCGTCTCCCACCCCCTAGTTCCTTCTCCTACTTCCCCCTCCCCCTCCGGCAGTGCGGACGCAGTGCGTCCGCACTGGGCCTGTTCGCTGTGGACAACTGGGGTGTTGTCCACAGGCGTGTGGATGTGCTCTGGGGATGGTGGGGCGGGGCAGCGCGGCTTGTTCGGCCGGTTCGGGTGCTGGTGCTCGGTCCAGTTGGTGACGACGAAGTACCGCTTGCCGTCGACCTCGTACCGCTGGATGCGTCCAGCGGTGGCAAGCATGTCGAGGTCCTCGGCGACGTTCTCGACTGTGACATCGTCATCGAGCGGGTACAGCTCGGCATGGATGAGCCGGGCGTGTTCGCGGGCGCGTCCGTGGTCGTCGGCGTAGGTCCACAGGCCGATCCACGTCATTCGGGCGCGCAGCGGCAGCACGGCGACCGCGTCGGACTTGAAGAAGCTTGGCTTGATCGAGCGAATGCGGGACACAGTTTCCCTTGGTAGGCAGGCGAATTCACCGCTCTGCCGACGAAGGCATGAGCGGATGGTCTTTGCGTGGGCGCGCGGAAGCGGCCTCGCGCACTGGTTCACGGCCAGCGGCGAGGCAGCGTCTGCGGAATCAGTCGGTGGCCCGGCTGGGCGCGTGGTAGCGGTAAACCCGTTGCAGCTTGCCGCCGTTCCCGCTGCGCTTGGCCGTGCACTGCACGTAGTGGCCGGTCACGCTGAGAACGCGGGCCAAGGCCAAGCGGCGGATGACGCTGCCGACCAGCGGAGGATGAACTCCGTCAAGCCAGGGCCGCAGGCTGTTCGCCGTGACCGTGCCGCGATTCGCGCGTGAGGCATGCACGATCGCCGCCACGATGCGAGCAACCTGACTAGCGTTCTGCGCTGTGGTGGTCAGCAGCTCCATCACGGCCTGGATCTGCTCGCCGACGGTCAACGGCTTCGCTGAGGCATCCGGCGATTCGCCGTGCTCGAAGGGCAACGGGTCCTGGATCGGAATCGGAAACGTCACGATCCCACCTGCCCACGCTGCTGACGAAGGTGATTCTGTGATCCCGCGCGAGTGCGCCGGACCCCCCTTATTGCGTGCGTCACCGCACGTCCTTTCTCCCGCATTGCCATGATGCGCGCCGACTCCTCGCCCCCCGGCGAGCGCGCTGATGCGTCTTCCGCTACCGCTTCGGCAGCGGCGTCACGTCCCGGGGTGGGACGGTCTCTCGTGATTCACGGCGGTCCAACCGCCCGCACTGGCATTGCCGAACCAGCGCCGAGGTCTCGACGCCGAGCCCCGCTGCAAGCTTCGCGGCCGTGCGGTCGGTCGGGCGTTGCCGCCCTGCCGCCAGCTTCCACAGCTGGCTGACCGACAGACCCGACGCCTCGGCCAGCGCACGGAAGGTCAACCCCTTCTCATCGCGCAGGGAGTGCAGCAGCGCCCAACCTTGTGCGTCTGCCTGAGTGCTCACTCACGTCCTTCCTTCCCGGCAAGCGTCACGTTGCCGCCCCGATCGTTTGCATGTTGCACTTTAGTTGACGTACTGCTCGGTATGTCAACTAAAGTAGGCAACAAGGCGCATGCCGGAAACTATTGTTGGCGCACGTCTTGTTGGGGGGAACGCGTGGAGAAGCACGTCAACGACCTTCCGTCCTTCGCGGAGCAGTTCCGCTGGCTGCACGAGCGCATCCGGGGAGCCGACGGACAGCAGTACCCGGACGGCGCCATCGCAGCAGCGACTGCGGAGTTCGGCGTCCCGCTGTCCAAGGCGGCGATCGCGAAGCTGCGCAAGGGCGAAACGCCGAATCCAGGGCGGGACACCATCCGCGCCGTGGCGCACGCCTTCGGCGTGTCCGCTGGGTTCTTCGTCGACCCGGAGATCGCGGATCGGATCAAGCGAGGTTTCACGGACGGAACGACTGCGGACCTCCAGCCCGCCGAGCCGCCGTCGAACACCGCGCGGGAGCAGCACGACGGCGGCGTCCTGCTACGCGGTTTCGGTGGCCTCTCCAAGGACAGCCGCGACCTCCTGCAACAGGTCGTCAGCCACTTCCACCAACTCGACGTCCAGCGCGGCGAAGGAGGGACGGACGGCGATGCGCCCCGCCCGTGAAGCCCGCAGCCTGTTGCCGTGGTCTCGGCGGAGGCGCGGCGATGCGCCTGACGTGTGCGTCGACCGCCACGCGCCGATCGTGCAGTACCGCGACGTTGCGGAGCTGGTCGCAGACCTGGAACTTCCAGTGCCGTTCGACGTGAACGAATTGTGCAGCGCTGTCGGCAAGCGGCGCGGCAAGGCGATCGAGGTCATGCCGTATCCGGGCGAGGTGGTGGCCAAAGCTGACCTCGCGGACGTCGCCTTGCCCTACGGCTTGTTCTCCCCAGGAGTCCACGTTGACGGGATCTTCTACGACCCGAGGCTGTCTTCGGAGCACCGCGAGCACGTGATCCTCCATGAACTGGGGCACGTGGTGTGTCGTCACCAGCCAGCAGGAGAAGAGCCCAGCGAAGGGGTCCTGCGGCGCGCCACCTTCCACGACGACCAGGAGCGCGCGGCGGAGTCGTTCGCCTACCTCGTGGCTGAACGGGCGCACGCCCGCGGAGGCTTGGATGCGGAGCCGGTAGCCCCCGAGTACCGCGACGTGCTCGGTCGCTACGCCCAACTGGAGGACTGACCACCGTGTCTGGCTTAACCGTGGCGACGATCGGCGTCGTCACTCTCGCCGTCGTCTACTGGGCACGAAGCTGGTGGCGCACCCGCAAACCGTTCTCGGCGGCGCTGCTGCGGTCGGTGATCGCGCTCGACGTCGGGCTGATCATCGGCTTCTTCTACGAGTCGGCCGCGAGCGTCCTCCCTGTGCCTGCGCTGCCGCAGCTGCTCATCCACGTAACCACCGTGGCCGGTTTGTACAACACCCAGGTCCTGTGTCTGCACCTCGGGCAGTCCGGCGAGACCGTTGTCGAGCGAACCCAACCGCGCCGTGTTGCGGTCGCCGTGGCGATTGCGGCCCTGGTCGTCCTGTACATGTTCGGGCCGCTTGCTTCTGGTCTGCGCGCGATCACCGCCAACGACACGGGCGCACCACTCGTTGTTCCCTACCTGCTGGTCTTCGAGCTGTACGCAGCCTGGGCCATGCTCGACGTGATCTGGACCCTGCGCCACGCCGGGCGTATGACGCGCCGGTTCCTCCGGCTCGGGTTGCGATTGGTGTCGTTCGGCGCGGCAGCGGGATTCCTCTTCGTCGCGCACAAGGCCGCGCAGATGGTCGGCAAGGCACTTGGAGCTCCGCTGCCGTGGCCGGAGTACAGCAACGGCGTTGGCGTAGGAACGATCCTGGCCATGACCAGTGCCCTCCTGATGATGATGGGCATCACCCTGCCGACACTCGGATCACGTTGGGAACGACGGCAGGCGGATCGGCAGCTCGAACCGCTCTGGGCGGCGGTGATCGGGGCCGTGCCGGATGTGCTGTTCACTCCACCTGTGGGCGCGTCGCCGGATCGGCTGCTGATCCGAGTGACGACCATCCGCGACGCCGTATCGGGACCGTTGCGCCCCTTTCTCCGCCGTGACATCGCCGATCGAGCGCGCGAGCTAGGCGAGCTGGCTGGCATCTCCCGCGAGGACGCCGATGCGGCAGCACATGCCGCAGTCATCGCCGCGGCTCTCCGCGCCTACCAGCGCAACGAGCCTCCGGCGGATCTCACCAACCGCGTGGTCATCTCCGCAGACGGCCCCGATCACGTCCTGCGTCTCGCCAAGATCGCGGACGCCTACACCACGTCCCCCATCGTTTCCACCATTACCAAGGAGAACTCGTTCGATGAGCACGACCATGCCCGCTGAGACCGGCGCGCGGTTGAAGATCGCGAAGCTGGCAACCGAAGTGCTGGCGCCGTGGGTCTGGGTGCTCACCATGCCCCTGGCCATCGCATGGCCCGCCACCGGTTACCAACTCGGCCCGGCGCTGTGGTGGGGACTTCTCGTCGGGTTCACCGGCGCGGTCATCCCCATGGCCGTCATCATCTTCGGCGCGAAGCGCGGGCGGTGGGACGGCCACCACGTCACCAACCGCGAAGGCCGCCTCATCCCGATCCTCGCGTGCATCGGCTCGGTTGCCCTCGGCCTGGTCGTGATCGTCCTGGGCGACGGACCGCGCGAGATGACCGCGCTGACCGTCTCGATGATCGTCTCGCTGGTCGTCTGCCTCGCGATCACCCAGGGCGCGAAGATCAAGGTGTCCTTCCACGCCGCGGTACCGGCAGGAGTCGTCATCACGCTCGTGGGCACCTACGGCCCCTGGGCTCTCCTCGTCGCCCCCGTCGCCGCACTGGTCGCCTGGTCCCGCATCGAGATCAACAACAACGTCCCGGGCAAGGGGCACACCATTCGAGAAGCAGTTCTCGGGACGGCTGTCGGCGCGATCGTCGGCGGTGGCGGCTACTGGGGACTCCTCATGCTGCTGACTTGATCGCCAACATCACCGTGACGAGAAATGGCCCCGTCCCTGCTTCCCCCAGGGACGGGGCCATGCGGGACTTGTGACTGAACCGCGTGGCTAACTCTACTACTGTTCTCGAACATGCGTTCGACTGGAGGGTGGGGGCGGCGTCCCAAGCAGCAGCTTCACCGCTGGCTCGCACCGCCCAGGCGCGTGCGCGTCGACCTCGGGAAGGCTCTGCCCTCCACCGAACAGGACAGGGCGCACATCCAGGGATGGGTCTCAATCGCTGGACTGCAACACACCGTCGTCGTAACCGGCCTGCTCTATGAAATCGTCTTGATGGACACCAGTGCGGAGTACGGGCTCGTCCGGGGTTTGCATCTGCGTAACCGGTCTGGCGAACTCCAGATGACGCTGGCCGAACAGCTCGTTCCGCGGGCAGCCATCCGCCCGGAGGACTCGAACCAGCCGATCCCATGGCTGCTTTACAGGCCAATTTGCACGCAGCACTTCAACGGAAACCCTTGACCGACACGATTTGATTCCAAAAGAAGAGGGCGCCTCGCGGGCGCCCTCTTCTGGAGACCTAACTCGGGCGCACTAGCCCCATGCGGTCCGCTAGCCCGAGAAGCTGTCGCCCTCCGGCGTCAGTGCGCGCCCTGTTGATTGCTTCGCTTATCATGTCGCGGGCGAAGAGGTTTGCGCGCGTGCGCACGGGAGCAAGCTTCTCGGCCTTTAGAAGCAGTTCGAGCATTGCTTCACGGTCGCCATGAATCGCCCGAATGGCCCGCGCGTACTCGATAAGGAACGCTGCTCTCCGCGACTTCAGCGGGATGGACTTCGGGATGATCTTCCGAGCGATCTCTGCCGCCAAGTCGGCGTCATCGTCCTCAAGGGCAATGGACACGCGCCATAGGTCGACGTTGACAGCGCTGAAGCCCAGGAAGAACGCATTTCCAGTCTCGACTCGGCCTCCGACCTGTGCGGCTTCCTCGATCGCCGCAGACGCGTCGGCCGTTTGCGTTACGGTTGAACAGAATGCTGAAGTCAACACGTTCGTCGCGTAGACCTGAAGCCCTTGTTCGGTATCGCGAATCGGAAGAGCAAGCGCGTTGCGCGCCTTCGATTCAGCTTGATCATGGAGGCCAAGGCCGATTAGCGCCTGAGTATTCGCGAACTCTGCGACGGCAATCCACGTGGGATCTCCGAGCTTTGCAGCCGCGTCACAACCGCGCTGGGCGGCAGTCCACGCAAGCAACTGCTGCCCGAGGTTCTTCACGAATAGCGTTGCCACCTGGCAGGTCTGCACGATGCAGCACAGTGCCCGCTTTGTTTCGTCGCTCGTCCCACTCGCCGCGACCGCATGTAGATCAAGGAGTAGCTCAGGAAGAGCCTTCCCGACCTCGGGATAGCGGCATTCCTGGCGTTGCTTGGCAACCTCAACAGTTGCCGTCTCCAACTCGTCAATGCCTCGACTGGAGGGCCGCTGTGCCCCCTCGAAGCTGGTAGCGACAAGGGCGCGCTGAATATCGGGAAGGGTTGCGTGGGCCTCGGAGTCGTGCGCATCCGTAGGGACGAACGCCCCGGTGAAGTCCGCGACCGAGCAGCGAAGCGCGTTGGCGATCTTGGTGAGAGTTGATCGCCGTTCGATGATGGCCTTGCCGTTCTCGACCCTGCTGAGGTAGCCCTTGGTGAGCCCTGACAGGTCGGCTAGCTGCTGCAACGTGAGGTCGCGTGTACGACGCATACGTCGGATGTGCGCGCCGATGGTGGACGGGTCCTCGCTCGTCATGGCAACGACGGTACGGGCATCCGATCGGGTGCACCAGAGCCAGGTTTACTGTTAGAAAACTTTCCGCGCCGAACCCCTCCTAGCCTTCGTCGTCACAGCAGGTAGCACCGTGGCTACGACACTGAGAGGGGACCGGGGTGACGGGCATCTCTTCCAGAGCGGCTGGTCAGACGCGTCCACAGGGTGGCGATCCGCACTGGATTGACGTGTACGACCATTCGGGGCGGCTAGTCCGACTACGGACCTATCACGCGGGCGAGGCGGCGCACGTGGTCCCGCCCGCCGAGAGCAGCTTCTACGTCCCGGATGAGTGGGCGCCGCAGTTCTTCACTGATCTACTCGGCTTGTTCCCCGCAACACGGCGCATCGACATCCTGTCCAAGGCACTTCAGTCCTTGCCGATGGGATTTCCTGGGGGCGCCGACGAGGCCCAGACGTCAGCGGTGACGAAATCATGATCGGCCACCTTCCTGATCCGTACCTCGGTGCAGTGGTTGCAGCTGTTCACGCGAGGTTGCGCACCCTTGGCGACGTCGAACAGCCGCTTTCCGCTAATGACCGCCAAGTCATCCGGCAAGGGCTGCGATGGTGGCGGAACCTGCTGCAACAGCATGATCCTTTGGACTCGCCGTCCGGGGTCGTGTGCGCCAGCTGCCGAACGGTGGTCTTTCGTCGCCCAGTTCGATTTCCCTGTCGAACCTGGGAGTCGAGCACTCTGCACTTATCCGCCATGACGGCAGTGCTTGCGCAGGACGAACTCGTCAGGCGTGACGTCGCAGTCCCGACGTCCAGCTCTGTTGTTGCCGCCAGTTTGTACCAGCCGCGTCGTTCGGCTGCGTAGACGCGGGCGTGCCGCCGCTTTCCCGTGGCGGCGGCGCGCTCTGCGGGGTGGTGGGCGCGTGCAGGAGGCGCGCCCACCATCCTTCCACTTTCGTTGTGGCACAGGAGGTTTCCATGCTGGGGACGGCTTGTCTTCCGGGCGAGGCGTTCCTGTTGCTGGTGGTGCTCGCCGCTTTCGGGGTCGGGTTCGTGCTGTGGCTGTGGCCTTATCGACCTCGCCCCAAGCGGGATCGTTCACGCCGGATGTGAACTCGTTGTGCCGCAATGCTTTCTTCCGGTCTCAGCCCTCATGCTCGCCGTCCCCCGGGGTTGACACCGGTCATAGGTCGCGGGCAGCGCCGCACTCCCGCACAGTGCCGCGCTGCCTGCGCCCTCCCCTGTTTGTCCATGTTGATCGGAGTGTCATGCATTGGTTGCGCGTCATGACGTTGGTGTCGCTGACCCCGGATCGCTCGCCGGAGTACTACGTCGACTCGGCCGAGCCCGTGCAGAGCGAGGCTGTCGACTACGTCTGCCCGCGCGGTCACGAGTTCGCGGTGAGGCTGAACGCCGACCGGCCCACTACGCCCCCGCTGTGGCGGTGCCGACGCCACGGCCAGGACGCGGTCCTGCGGCGGACGGCAGACGGTCCATCGCCTCGCGCGCCCAAGCCGCTCAAGAACCACTGGGACCGACTGTGTGAACGCCGGAGCCTCGCGGAGCTGGAGCAGCTTCTCGACAGCCGACTAAACGAACTGCGCGCCACGGGCGAGCAGTAGCGGCACCGCCCCCCTGAGACGTCCGGGGATATGCCCGGGTTTCGTTGCGAGACAAGAGGAAACTGTGAAACAGAAGAGAACGCGTCGGATGCGCAGAGCCGCTGTCGCGGTGCTGACCGCGGGCTTGGTCGCCCCGGCCGGGGCGAGTGCGCAACCGGTGCAGCCGACGCCGTCGCGGGATGCCGAGGCCCGCATCATCGGCGGTACTCCAGCCGATCGGGACATCATCGGCGCGAGCTTGCAGTTCGCATACAAGGGTGACCCGAACTTCCACTACTGCGGCGCGGTCCCCATCACCAAGAAGCACCTGTTGGGGGCGGCGCACTGCTTCCTGCTGCCGGGGCACCCCAAACCGGAGCAGATCCACATCCGCGCGGGCGACCACGACAAGAACAAGGGCGAGTACGCCCGCGTCGCCAAGGTGTGGACCGGGGACTTCGGCGAGAAGCCGCCCGGTGTCAACGACGTCGCGGTCATCACGCTGGATCGAGCGATCAACGTCACCCCGATGTGGCTGGCGCCCACCGCCGGGCGGATCGGCGGCACGCTGCGCGAAACCGGATGGGGCCGCACAGACGCGGCCGGTGTCGGACCGGACGCGGCTGTGCTCCAACAGGTCGACATGCGGCTTGCCGAGCCGAGCGCGTGCGCGGCAGGGCCGATCGATGCCAACGAGTTGTGCCTCGCCCCGCCGCGCGGCGGGCAGAGCAAGGGCAACTGCTTCGGCGACTCCGGAAGTCCGACGCTGCGCCGGGTGGCGGGCCGGTGGATGGTCGCCGGTGTTGCCAGCCGGGGCACGCGCCCGGACAACCTGCGCCGTTGCGACGGCGGGTTTCCGAACATCTACACCGACGTGACGGGCAAGCACCGCTGGTCGATCATCCGCGCCGTCCTCGGCCTGGAGGACTCGGCGCCGGTGAGCGCCGCTGACGAAGCCCGCGCCGCCGCGGGCTGATGAAGCCGGGGGACCGCCGAGTCTGCGCCTCGGCGGTCTCCCACCCGACGTAACCGTGATCCAGACCAGGGGCGGGTGGGTATGGCCGAGGTGAGCGAGAGCCCGGAACTGCTGCGGATCAGGCGCCAGCACTACCCGTCGATCGAGCACACGAGGGCCTACTTCCGCAGCTGGGTCGATCAGCAGAGCGTCTACGAACCCGACCGCGAGGGCTACGACCCGAGCCAGCCCCTGCCATGGCGGACCTCAAACAGCTTGTGGATTCCTACCGACTACGTCCCCAACCAAGAACACCCGCCACACGGAAAGGGGCTCCGCACATGAACGCCTCGGCGGCAACCTGTTCAAGAAACCCGAATGGGCACACCTTCACGTGGAACAGCGCCAGGACGAAACGCCTATGCCCTTGCGGTGCGACGTTGCCGGTACAGCGATGACGGCAATGCACTCTCGGAACTACTCGCGCTGCGCCCGTTTCGCGATACGCGATCTGTCCAATGTGGATGGTCGTCGAGCCGTCTTCGTTGTCCACCACACGGCACCTGTCCATACCGTTGTTGAGGGAGTTCGCCATGCAAGAGTTGCGGTTCGTCTGGTTGGAGATCACCGGCAAGTGCCAGCTCGCCTGCGAGCACTGTTACGCCGATTCCGGGCCGAAGGGCACCGACGGCGCGATGCAGCCGACCGACTGGCGACGCGTGATTGAGGAGACCGCTCGCCTGGGCGGGCGGATGGTGCAGTTCATCGGCGGGGAGCCGACGCTGCACCGCAGCTTGCCCGAGCTGGTGAACCACGCGCTCGCCGCGGGGGTGGAAGTGGAGGTGTTCAGTAATCTCGTGCACGTGCCGTCGCCGCTGTGGGAGGTCTTCGCTCAGCCGGGTGTGCGGCTGGCGACCAGCTACTACTCCGACGACGCCGCCGAGCACGCCTCGATCACCAAGGGTCGGGGCAGTCACGCCCGCACCAAGGCCAACATCGCTGAGGCGCTGCGTCGCTCGATTCCGCTGCGCGTGGGGCTCATCGATGTCCAGGACGGGCAGCGCGTTGATCAGGCCCGCGCCGAACTGGACGCGCTCGGGGTGACCGAGATCGGACTGGACCGGCTGCGGCAGGTGGGTCGAGGCGTGCGCGACCAGAAGCCGAGCCTGGACCAGCTTTGCGGCAACTGCGCACGCGGTCAGATCGCCGTCGCTGCGGACGGTGCGGTCTGGCCGTGCGTGTTCTCCCGCTGGATGCCGGTCGGTAACGTGCGCACCGCCCCGCTGGCTGAGATCCTGGCCGGGCCCGCGATGGTCTCCACCACCGCACAACTGGAGGAGCATTTCGGGCCGGTGATGTCACCGCGCCCCTGCGATCCGCAGTGCGGCCCGAACTGCAGTCCAGCGTGCTTGCCGTCCTGCTGGCCGACCGGGACCGGACCGTGCGGCCCAAAACGCGGCTGTCAGCCCAACTACGACGCATAGGAGACCGGTGTTCGTCCGCCGTGCCTACATCCCCGAGGGCTTGCAGCCCCCGGACCACCGGAAGTGGCCGTTCACCGTGCCGTGCGTGGCCCAGCTCGCTGACGAGGGGCTGACGATCACGCATCCGGTGACGTTCCTGGTCGGAGACAACGGCTCTGGGAAGTCCACCCTGGTCGAAGCCATCGCCGAGGGCTTCAAACTGGACTCGCACGGCGGACGAGCCTCGGCCCGATCCGGCAGACCCAACCCCGTCAAGACTCCGCTGGGAGAGGTGCTGCGGCTGGAGACGACCGCGCGAGGCGCGGCGATGCTGTCCGGTCCCCGGTTGAAGAAGAAGGGCTTCTTCCTGCGCGCGGAGACCGCGTTCTCCATGACCGAGAACCTCGGAGGCGTCCCCGGATACTGGGAGGACAACACCGCCGAGATGAGCCACGGCGAAGGGTTCCTCGCGGTGTTCGCGGCGATGTTCCGCGACCCGGGCTTCTACGTGCTCGACGAACCCGAAGCCGCCCTGTCGTTCACCTCCAACCTGCAACTGGTCGCCCTGCTGCACCAACTCGGCAAGAGCGGCGCCCAGGTCGTGTGCGCCACGCACTCACCGATCCTGACCACCGTGCCCGGGGCGGACGTTATCGAGGTCGGCGAGCACGGCTTCCGCCGAGTCAAGTGGGCCGAGCTGGAACTGGTCGACCACTGGCGCCGCTACCTCGACAACCCCGACGCCTACCTGCGCCACCTCGCGGACTCATGACCAACCCCTTGCTGGCCCCCGAACCAGCCACCGACGCCGACGCCAGATTCCGCAACTGGATGCGGCTCAACCTCGCCCGCGCCGCCACCGAGTACGACCTGACCATCACCGGCACACCGGTGTTCGGGTGGCGACTGCGCTCCATCAGCGCCCCAGCACACAGCCCGGACGGTCCGCGCTGGCTGCGCGTCGTCACCGAGGAACCGCAGTGGGCGCAAGGCGACGGCTGGAGCGGTAACACCGACGCCGCCGCCCTCGTCGGCATCCCCAAACCCGTGGTGCTGGCCAGTACCGAATGGGCCGAAGGTGAATGGCGGCGCCAACGAGCCGAGGTCATGACCCTGCTCCCAGGCCATCCGTGCTCGTCTACTGACGTCCTGCGCGACGAACTCGATCTGCCACAGGAGTGGTGGACCGAGCTGCGCACCTGCCTCGGCACTCTTGCCGCGACACCCACTACCCGGGTCA
This sequence comes from Allokutzneria sp. A3M-2-11 16, assembly GCF_024213555.1. Lineage (GTDB taxonomy): Bacteria > Actinomycetota > Actinomycetes > Mycobacteriales > Pseudonocardiaceae > Allokutzneria. The sequence continues at coordinate 2,781,283 of NZ_JANAVO010000001.1, forward strand.
ACGCCGACCAGGAGAAGGTCAACCGCCGCATCCACTCAGCCTTCGGTCCCGGCGTCACCCTGGACATCCAGCAGTGGGAGACCATCCACGGCGACCTGCACTGGGCCAACCTCATGCACCCACGGCTCGGAGTGCTCGACTGGGAACTCTGGGGAACTGGCCCCGCCGGAACCGACGCCGCCACTCTCTACTGCTACAGCCTCCTCGCCCCCGAAACCGCACGCACCGTGCACGAGGTCTTCGCTGACATCCTCGACAGCCCAACCGGACACGCCGCACAGCTCAGCGTCATCGCCCGGCTACTCCGCCGCGCCGAACAAGGTGACCACCCAGACCTCATCAACCCACTTCGTCACCGTGCCGCCACGCTGCTCCGGATATCTGGCTCCTCAACGAGCCCTTGACCGTATGACCAGGGGAAACCCTGCATGGCGCGCTGGGGCACAAGAGCGCACTTGACTAATGACTCATTCAGGGCACTCAAGTACCTCAATGACTCATTCAGGGCACTAGCGGCGGCGGGGGGTGATGAGGCCCAGTTCGTAGGCGGTGGCGACGGCGGCGGCGCGGTCGTTCACGCCGAGCTTGGCGTAGACGTGCAGCAGGTGCGTCTTCACGGTGGCCTCGCTGATGAACAGCTTCGCCGCGGCGTCGCGGTTGGTCATGCCGCGGGCGATCAGGCCGAGCACCTCCAGCTCGCGCTGGCTCAACGGCTCCTTCGCGGGGGAGCGGACCTGGCTCAGCAGCTTCGTCGCGATCGCGGGCGCCAGCACGGCCTCGCCGCGCGCGGCAGCTTCGACGGCACGGAAAAGCTCGCTCTTCGGCGCGTCTTTGAGCAGGTAGCCGGTCGCACCGGCCTCGATCGCGGGCAGCACGTCGCCGTCGGTGTCGTAGGTCGTCAGCACCAGAACCCGCGTCCGCAGCCGCTTCTCCGCGATGGCACGGATCGCGGTCACCCCGTCGGTCCCGGGCATCCGCAGGTCCATCAGCGCGACGTCCGGCTCAAGGGCAGCGGCCAAGGTCACCGCCTCCGCGCCGTCCGCGGCCTCGCCCACCACGTCGAAGCGGGGGTCGCCGGTGAACATGCCGCGCAACCCGTCGCGCACCACCGGGTGGTCGTCGACGATCAGCACCGTGATCAACCTTGCCCCCCAAGGACTTTGCCGACAACGGGAATCGCCGGGACGGTCGCGGAGATCGCCGTTCCCGAACCGGGCTCGGACTCCACTGCCAGGGTGCCGGACAACCCGTCGACCCGCTGCCGCATCGACGTCAGCCCGAACCCAGAACTGTCCACTGTGGACGAAAAGCCGACGCCGTCGTCCCGCACGTCCAACGTCACCACGTCCTCCATGTACGACAACGTCAAACCGACCCGCTCCGCCCGAGCGTGCTTCGCCACGTTGGCCAGCGCCTCCTGGGCCGTGCGCAGCAACGCCACCTCGACGTCGGCGTGCAACGGCCGCGCGGAGCCGGTCGAGGTGAACTCGGCGGCCACCCCGTTGATCTTCGACCACCGCCGCACGACGTCCGCGAGCGCGTCGGGGAACCGGGCGGACTCCAGCGCCTCCGGCCGCACGGCGTGCACGGAGCGCCGCGCCTCGCTCAGGCTCTCCCGCGCCAGCGTCGCGGCGTTGTCCAGGTGCCGTTGCCGCTGCTCGGGATCACCGTCCGCGGCCTGGAGCTGGGTGATGATGCCGGTCAGGCCCTGGGCGATGGTGTCGTGGATCTCCCGGGCCATCCGCTGCCGCTCCTCGGTGATCCCGGTCTCGCGCGCCTGCTCCAGCAACTGCGCCTGAAGTCCGGCGTTGACCCGCATCGCGGTTTCGAGGCGTTCGTTGACCTCGGTCAGCTCGCGGATCACCTCGTTGCGCTTCTGGCTCTCGATGCCCGCGACCCAGCCGGTGAACGCCAGCGGGACCGCGACGTTCACCAGCACGATGAACGGCGAGGTGGTCGGCAGCTTGCTCAGCCCGGTCTGCGCGACGAGCCCGCCGACGGAGGTCACCCCGACCGCGAAAACCACCCAGCGCGCCGGGAACAGCGCGTACGCGTAGGGGTAGCAGAGCGCGGCGAACACCGAGAAGGCCGGGGAAGTCCGCAGCAACGCGAAAATCAGCACGAACAGGCCGCAGTAGAACACCACGCTGAGCACGGGCCTCCCGGCCAGCCAGCCGGTGTTGTTGCGCCGCGCCGACATGTCCGCCCGCGTGCGGAGCAGCGTCCCGACGAGCAACCACAGCACCGTCAGGCCGACCAGGCCGAGCACCAACGGCGCCCGGCCCGGGTCGTTCTCGATCAGCGCCCAGAACACGGTGGACAGGGCGAGCACGGTGAACCCGATGGCGACCATGACGTACTGGCCGTACCTGGACCAGAACTCCAGCTTGCCCACCGTGCCCCCTACTCCCACCGGACCCCTACTCCCACCGGAACAGCGCGGCCGCGACTGATCCCAGCACCACCGCGGTCACGGCCAGCACCAGCGCGTAGTGCGGCTGGAGGCCGACGCCCGACCAAGTGTCGCGCAGCGTCTGCAAGGCCGCTCCCAACGGCGTGAAGTCGCTGATCGAGACGAGCCAGGACGGCATGGTCTCCTTCGGCGTCCACACCCCGGCCAGGAACATGCTGGGGAAGAACAGCATCATCCCCCCGGCCGTCGCCGCCCGAGCGGTCGGTGCGATCGCGGCGACCGCCAGGCCCACCGAGAACAGTGCGGCGATGCTCAGCACGAGCGCCGCCGCGAACTCCAGAACGCTTGCGGGCAAAGGAATATCGAGCGCGAGGTGACCGACCCCGACGATCACCGACGTGGACAGCAGCGCGGTGCCCGCCCCCACCAGGATCTGCGCGATCAGCACCATCGCCGGATGCGCCGGAGTCGCCTGGAGCCTGCGCAGGATGCCCTTCTCCCGGTACGTCGACAGGTAGGTCGGCAGGGAGTTGAAGGACAGCGTGGCCAGAGCGAGCGCCAGGGAGATCGAGGCGACGAAGTACGCCGCCTGCAACCCCGCCAGGTCGGGTGGCCCCCCGCCGCCGCGGAACTGGAGCCCGATCGCCAGCAACAGGAACACCGGGACGACGAGCGCGAACAGCAGCGAGACCTTGTCCCGCAGGAACAACTTCGCCTCGGTCAGGGTGAGCTTGCCCAAGCCGGTCACTGGTTTCCTCCGGTCAGCGTCACGTAGGCCTCGTCGAGCGTCGGCTGGTCCAGCCGCAGGTCCGCCACGAGCACGTGCTCCCTGGCGAGCAGCGCGGTCACCTCGTCGGCGAACCGCCCGGTCCCGGTCACCACGACCTGCGAACCGGCACGGACGACCTCGCGCACCCCCGGGAGCGGCGCGAGGGCGTTCTCGTCGAACGCGGCGACCGGGCGGAACCGCAGGCGCCGCTCGGCGAACGTGCTCTCGACCAGGCCCGCGGGCGTGTCCAGCGCCACGACCCGCCCCCTGTCGAAGATCGCGACGCGGTCGCACAGCCACTCCACCTCGTCCATGAAGTGGCTGACCAGCACGACCGTCACCCCCGTCGCGCGCATCTCGGAGATCAGGTTCCAGGTGGCCCGCCGCGCCTGCGGGTCGAGCCCGGTGGTGAGCTCGTCCAGGAACGCGATCTTCGGGTTGCCGACCAGCGCCAGCGCGATGAACAGCCGCTGCTTCTGACCGCCGGAGAGGGTGGAGAACTTGGCGTCGCGCTTGTCCGCCAAGCCCCACTGCTCCAGCAGTTCCCGCCAGTCGCGCGGGTTCCGGTAGAAGGAGGCGTAGAGGTCCAGCGCCTCCCACACCTTGATCAGCTCGGGCAGCTGTGCCTGCTGGAGCTGGACTCCGACGACCTCGCGCAGCTCGCGATCGTCCTCGGCCGGGTCCAGCCCGAGCACCCTGATCGTGCCGGAATCGGCGCGCCGCAAGCCTTCGACGCACTCGACCGCGGTGGTCTTGCCCGCCCCGTTGGGGCCGAGGATGCCGAAGATCTCTCCTTCCTCGACGGAGAAGGAGACATCGCGCAGAGCCACGTGGTCGCCGTAGCGCTTCCCGAGGCCGCTCACTTCGATGATGGACATGTGATCAGCTTGCGGCGTGGCCGACCTGGGCGAATCGACCGCGCGGCCCCGGATCGGCGGGGCCGTGGTGGAGGGCGGATCCACCGTTCGGTTGATGCTCAGCGGGCCAGGACCGTGCGCAGCGCGGCTTCGAGGTCACCCTCGCCGCGCCAGGCGACGAACCCGTCCGGCCGCACCAAGACGGCTCCGCTAGTGCTCACCCCGTACCGGTCAGGATCGTCGACCTGGTGCACGGCCAGCTCGACGCCCAGTGCCTCCGCGGCTTCGGCGGCTCTACCGTCCCAAGTGGACTTGTTGGCCAGCAAGACAAAACTCCGGCCGAAAATGTCCACAGTGGACTCGCTGTAGGGGACGTGCGAGCCGGGGCGGCCGGTCGGCTCCGCCGGGTCCTCGAACAGCGCGCCGTCGTCGTCGGCCTCGCGCACGATGGCGCCGGTGGGGTAGCGGTAGCCGAGCATCATCTGCTCGGGCGCGATCGGCTCGGCCTCGCTGCCGTCCGCGAGGTGCGGGCTGTTGCGCTGGACCATGTTCGCGTACTGCTGTTCGACCAGCACGTCCGCGTAGGGCCGCCGTTCCGCGTCGTGACTGTCCAGCAACCCTTGTCCCGCTTGGCCTTTCACCACCATCGCCAGCTTCCACGCCAGGGAGAAGCCGTCCATGATCGCGCTGTTGCCGCCCATCGCGCCGTGCGGTGGCATGGTCCGGACGGCGTCGCCGATCAGCTGGACGCGCCCGGCGCCGAACCGGTCCGCGACCAGCACGGAGGTCGTGGTGCGGCTGTTCCAGGCCAGCAGTTTCGGCTCCAGGTCCGGGTGGCCGGTGGCGATGCGGATCAGCTCGGTCCACCGCCGCTCGTCGATGTCCTCGACCTCGCCTACGCCGAAGGTGAAGCGGTTGCGGTCGTCGGTGCTGGTGAACACCCCGCCACCGCCCGGCAAAGCGGGATTTTGCAGGTAGAACAACACGTTCCGGCCGTCGAAGGCGTCACCGAGGTCGGCCTCGAAGACCGCGCTGATGCCCTCGCCGAGCACGCCGCGCCCGTGCCTGCCGATGCCCAGCCACTCGCGGACCGGGCTGCGGTGGCCGTCCGCGCCGACGACGTGGTCGGCGCGCACCTCGCGGATCGTCCCGGTGGTCAGGTCGCGGAGGACGACGGTGACCCCGTGGTCGTCCTGGGCCAGCGATTCGACCTTCGTCGAGAACCGCACGTCCGCGCCCAGTTCCCGGGCCCGCTCCAGCAGGATGACCTCGGCCTTCTCCTGGCTGACGTTGGCCCAGGCGTTGCGGCTGAACGCGCTGAAGTCCGGTGACTCGCCCGCGAGGATCGTGTGGAACACCGGTCCCGCCGTGGTGGCCGCGATCTTGATCGTCAGTCCGGGGTCCGCTGGCTGCGCCGCGCGGAACGCGTCGTCGACGCCCGCGATCCGCAGCGCCTGCATCGTGTGCGGGAACTGGCCGCGCGCCTTCGGGTGCTGGGCCGTGCCCGCGTGCTTGTCCACCACCAGCGGCCGCACCCCGTGCAGCCCGAGGAACATCGCCGCGGACAACCCGGCGAGCCCCGCCCCGATGATCAACACGGGCGCGTGTTCCTGCGACATCGGCAACTCCCCTGTCGTAATATGGTCCTGTCAGTCGGATATCTCGACCCGCAGTAAATCTCTATGGGCAGGATATCTCGATGGATCGAAGTATTGGGTCGGGAGGGGTCGATGTCAAGCGGTGCGTCCTCGCGCGCGGAGCTGCTCGCCGAGATGGAGGGGGTCATGCGGGACAACGCCTCCAGGGGGTTGCTCATGCACCAGGCGATAGCCGACCGCTTCGGGCTCGGCCCGACCGACATCAAGTGCCTCGACCTGGCCCGCGAGGAGGAGAACCTGACCGCGGGCAAGCTCGCCGAGATCACCGGGCTGAGCACCTCCGCGGTGACCGCGCTGCTCGACCGGCTGGAGAAGGCCGACTTCATCGAGCGCCGCCGCGACCCGAGCGACCGCAGGCGGGTGTTCGTCGTGTCCACCGGCAGGCGCGAGGCCGAGACCGCGCGGGCGTTCGCGCCGCTGAGGGAGCTGATGCTGCGCGGGCTGGAGGGCTACGGCGAGGACGAGCTGCGGCTGATCCGCGACTTCCTCCGCGGCATCACCGACGGCGTGACCGAGATCGTCCGGCGGTACCGGGCTGAATCGGGCCGTTGAAGTCGGCTGGCAGGCCGGGAGCGGCCAGCATCACACTGGCCGGGTCAGGCGGTGGGCGCGCATAGCAGTACGCTTGTCCCGCTTGCACCGTCGCGAGAGGAGCGCTCCGCCGTATGAGCAAGATCAAGGTCCAAGGCACTGTCGTCGAGCTCGACGGCGACGAGATGACCCGGATCATCTGGCAGTTCATCAAGGACAAGCTGGTCCACCCGTACCTCGACGTGAACCTCGAGTACTACGACCTGGGCATGGAGCACCGGGACGCCACCGACGACCAGGTCACCATCGACTCGGCAAACGCGATCAAGCGCCACGGCGTCGGCGTCAAGTGCGCCACCATCACGCCGGACGAGGCGCGGGTCGAGGAGTTCGGCCTGAAGAAGATGTGGCGCAGCCCGAACGGCACCATCCGCAACATCCTGGGCGGCGTCGTCTTCCGCGAGCCGATCATCATCTCCAACATCCCCCGGCTGGTCCCCGGCTGGACGCAGCCGATCATCATCGGCCGCCACGCCCACGGCGACCAGTACAAGGCGACCGACTTCAAGGTCCCGGGCCCGGGCACGCTGACCGTGACCTTCCAGCCCGCCGACGGCTCCGAGCCGATGGAGTTCGAGGTCGCCCAGTACCCGGAGGGCGGCGGTGTCGCCCTGTCGATGTACAACTACCGCAAGTCCATCGAGGACTTCGCGCGCGCGTCGTTCAGCTACGGCCTGCAGCGCAACTACCCGGTCTACATGTCGACCAAGAACACGATCCTCAAGGCCTACGACGGCATGTTCAAGGACGTGTTCCAGGAGATCTTCGACGCCGAGTTCAAGTCGGACTTCGACGCCAAGGGCCTGACCTACGAGCACCGCCTCATCGACGACATGGTCGCCGCGGCCATGAAGTGGGAGGGCGGCTACGTCTGGGCGTGCAAGAACTACGACGGTGACGTGCAGTCCGACACCGTGGCCCAGGGCTTCGGCTCGCTCGGCCTGATGACGTCGGTGCTGATGACCCCGGACGGCAAGACCGTCGAGGCCGAGGCCGCGCACGGCACGGTGACCCGGCACTTCCGCCAGCACCAGGCGGGCAAGCCGACCTCCACCAACCCGATCGCGTCCATCTACGCCTGGACCCGGGGCCTCGCGCACCGCGGCAAGCTGGACAACACCCCCGAGGTGATCGGCTTCGCCAACGCGCTGGAGCGGGTCGTCATCGAGACCGTCGAGAGCGGCAAGATGACCAAGGACCTGGCCCTGCTGATCGGCAAGGACCAGCCGTGGCAGACCACCGAGGAGTTCCTGGCCTCGCTGGACGAGAACCTGCAGAAGAAGATGGCCTGACCACCTTCTCCTCGCCGAGGGCCGTCCCCACCAGGGGGCGGCCCTCACGCGTTGTGCCCCGGCTGCCCCCAACGGGTGGAGCTGACCGGTTGCCCGGGTGCACTTCGCGCGCTGATCTTCGCAGCTCAGGCAGGTAGGAGCTATACCAGGAACGGGACCGATCTTGGAGGAACCGTGTTCCTGTTCCTACGTCCACTTCTGCTCATCGGCGCGGCCGTCGCGGGCTTCATCTTCCTGTCGAACATGGGCGCGGCACCCCAACCACCCGAACTCACCGGCGGCGCCCCGCGCTGCGACTTCAAGGTCACCGCGGACCTGCTCAACGTGCGGTCCGGCCCGAGCACCCAGTACCCGGTCACGGCCAAGCTCCGCCGCGACGCGCTCACCCCGGGCACCGTCGAGCTGGACAACGGCTTCCGCAAGCTCGGCAACGAGCGCTGGGTCGCCGACCAGTACCTCAGCCCGGACAAGCTCAACACCTGCCGCTGACCAGGGGTTCCATGACATGGTGAGGCCATGTCCCTCTTCGACGGCACGACGCTGGCCACCTACGTGGCCGCGTGCTTCGCGCTCGTCCTCGTGCCGGGCCCCGCGCAGGCCCTGGTGCTCGTGCGCACCGCGAACGGCGGGCGACGCGCCGGTGTGCTGACCACGCTGGGCCTGAGCATCGGCACCCTCGTGCACACCGCCGCTGCCGCCATCGGGCTCTCCGCGCTGCTCGCGGGCTCGGCCGTGGCGTTCTCGATCCTCAAGTACCTCGGCGCCGCGTACCTGGTCTACCTCGCCTATCGCGCGTGGCGGGACGGCTCCGAGCCGGTTTCGGTTGCCCCGTCGGGCATTCCTGGCCGCAAGGTGTTCACCAGCGCCGTGCTGACCGGGGTGCTCAACCCGAAGACCGCGCTGTTCTTCCTCGCGTTCCTCCCGCAGTTCGTGCACCCGGAGCGCGGGTGGGTGGTGCTCCAGTTCCTGGTGCTCGGCCTGGTCCTGGCCGTCGTCGGGGTGCTGACCGACTGCGTGCTCGCGGTCGCCGCGGGCGCGCTGACCACCCGGCTCACCCGGAACCGCCGCTTCCACCAGTGGCGGCAGCGGGTGACCGCGACCGTCTTCCTCGCCCTCGGCGTCCGCCTGGCCCTCACCGAGCAGTCCTGACCTGAGGCTGACATGCGTGCTTGGGTGTTGCATCCATGAACGCATGTGCAAAAATCGCACTATGGCTGCTGAGGCATGGGCTCGCATCGGTGAACGGATCCGCTCCGCGCGGGTCGGTTCCCAGCACACGCAAGACGAGGTGGCGAAGAAGCTCGACATCGACCGCTCCTCGGTGGTGCGACTGGAAGCCGGGCAGCGCAAGATCTCGGCCCTGGAGCTGGCTGCGCTGTCCGAGCTGTTCGACGTCCCGCTGACGTACTTCCTCCGCGAGTCGCCAGCCCCGGTGGTCTCGCGCAGACAGCGACTGGCCGACGACCCCGACGCCGCCGCGCGCACCGTGTGGCGACTCGACGTCGACCTCGAGTCGCACGCTGACGACCTCGGCTTCCTCGCCGAGCTGGGCCTGATCGACCAGCTGGCTGTCTCTTTCGGATGCGTTGACGCGGACAAGCTCGCCACTGCCGCGCGGGAGCACCTCGGGATTCCGCACGGTCCGCTGCCTCCGCTTGCCGAGGTCACCGAGCGTTTCGGGCTGTACCTGCTGGTGGTCGACCGCGACGTCGACGGCGCTTCGATGTTGCTCGACGAGCCCGTCAGCGTTGGCGTGGCCGTCATCGGCGGTCAGGCCGATCCGGGTCGTCGGCGTTTCACCGCGGCTCACGAGCTGGGACACCATCTCCTGGGTGATGCGTACAACTCGGACGTCGGCGGGAGCCACGACGACCGCGAAGCCCTCATCGACGCTTTCGCCCGTGCTTTCCTGCTTCCCGAATCCGATCTCCGGTCGGAGTGGCGCACGGTGGGCGGTGACGAGGACGAACAGTGGCGCGCTCTGCTCCGCCTTGCTGGCCGCTACCGGGTGTCGTGGAGCGTCGCCGTCCAACGCGCCCGCGAACTCGGTCTGATCAGCCCCGAAGTCGCGCGAGTGCTCCGCCCGCGCTGTCCGGTGCGCGGTGACTTCTTCGCAGAGTTGGGTGTGGCGCCCGATGAGGACCTGAAACTGGGTGCCACCGGGCCCGCGTGGAAACGGGCGGTGCTCCGGGCCTACGAGCGTTCGCTGATCACCGGGAACCGAGCGCTCGAACTTCTGCACGGAGCGGTCAGCAGCAAGAACGACCTGCCGCTGCGCGAGGTGGACGAGACTCCATGAGCAGGACACTGGTCTGGGACGCCTCCGCCCTGCACCACGCGGCGGACGCCGACCGGCTCGACGTTCTCGGTGACCTCGCACGAGGACCTTCAGAGGGCCCGTGGCGCAATCTCACGACCGCCGCTGTCGTGGCGGAGATGCGACGCAACAACCTTGTTGTGCGGCAGGACTGGCTGGAGGTCGTCCACGTTGACGAACCGGACGAGTTGCGCTCGGTGCTGACCTGGGCGCGGCGGCTCGGTGCTGGTGATCGGGATCTTGGAGAGACCACCGTGTGCGCGTGGGCGGACGTCCACGGCGGAGCGACCGTGATCGACGACAAGCACGCGAGGCAGACCGCGAAGGCGTTCGGTCTGACCGTCCACGGAAGGCTGTGGGTGATCGCCGAAGGCATCAAGGCCGGGCGTTCGACCTCGTGCAGCGCCAACGCGCTCGTCAACCGGTTGATCGGCAGCGGGGCGAGGTTCCCGTTCCGCGAGAACGGCTTCGAGGAGTGGGCTGCGAAGGCCGGGCTGCTCGCCTGACAGTGGTGTCGGGGGGCGGGGTTACGCTCGCCGGGTGCTGACTGTGTCGACCGTGAACGTCAACGGGATCCGCGCCGCCGCGAAGAAGGAGAACGGCCTCGTCGAGTGGCTGGCGGCCACGTCGGCCGAGGTGGTCTGCCTCCAGGAGGTCAGGGCCGAGCCGGGGCAGATGCCCGCCGAGGTGCGCGAGCCGGAGGGCTGGCACGTGGTGCACGCCCACAGCGACCAGAAGGGGCGCAGCGGCGTCTCGATCCTCACCAGGCAGCAGCCGGAGGCGGTGCGGATCGGCTTCGGCGCCAAGGAGTTCGAGCACAGCGGCCGCTACGTCGAGGTGGACCTGCCGGGTCTGACGGCGGCCAGCCTCTACCTGCCGAGCGGCGACGTGGGCACGCCGCGCCAGGATGAGAAGGAGCGCTTCATGGACGCCTTCCTGCCCTACCTGGTGAAGCGCAAGCGCGCGGCGAAGCGGCAGGGGCGCGAGGTCGTGGTGTGCGGCGACTGGAACATCGCCCACCGCGAGATCGACCTGAAGAACTGGAAGGGCAACCAGAAGGAGTCCGGCTTCCTGCCGGAGGAGCGCGCGTGGATGGACCGCGTGTTCGACGAGGCGGGCTACGTCGACGTCTTCCGGAAGGTGCACCCGGAGGGCCCGGGGCCGTACTCGTGGTGGTCCTACCGCGGCAAGGCCTTCGACAACGACTCCGGCTGGCGCATCGACTACCAGATCGCCACGCCCGGCCTGGCCGACCGCGTCAAGGAAGCTCGCATCGAGCGCGCCGACACCTACGAGGCGCGCTGGTCCGACCACTCCCCGGTCACAGTCACCTACGACTTCTAAACGGGCTACCTACGACTTCTAGGGTTCGACGGTCTTCACGTACGCCCGACCCCCGCCAAGACCGTCGTCAACCGCCACGAACCTCGTCACCCGGAGGGGGTTGGAGGCGGTTTTCGGTTGCCGCGGGTGGGGTTCGCTGTACTTGAAGACCGGCCTACGGGTCGACCTCGAAGCGGCGCAGGACGTGGCCGTAGCCGACGTGCCGGTCCAGCGGGCGGGCGATCACGCACACGCCGGTCGCCACGTCCAACCGCACGGTGAAGCGCTTGGCCGGTTTGTGCGGCGGCTGCTGCACGTGGCCGCGCGCGCCGTCCAGCAGCGGGCAGCACGGGCAGAGCGGGTCGTAGTCGTCGGTCGGCTGGACCACCGCGTCGAGCATCTTCCGCCCGCCGGAGCTGATCATCGCGAGGTGCTTGAAACGTAACGGCCCAGGCAGGGTCTCCGGGTCCTCGCCGGGCCACGACCAGCCGAAGCCGTCCGCGAGCTCGCGCGGTGCCAGCAGCGACGGCCCGTGGTAGCTGTCCCACATCGGCACGCCGAGCCGCGGTTCGAGCAGGTCCTCGCCCGCCTCCCGCTCCACCCAGTCGCCGTCGGTCCAGTCCGCCACCCGCACCCAGCCCTCGCGGGTCAGCTCGATCCGCTGGCGGCGGTCCCGGACGTCGTCCCGGAACACGTCCAGCTCGAAGCGCAGCCGCGACCAGCCGCGGGGAGTCTCCCTGGCCAGTCTGCGGAAAAGTGCGGTCTCCGTCACATCTCGCGACTCTGCCCCAGGGATGCCCGCCGGGCGAGGACGACGCACCGGAATGAGCTGAAGTGGTGATCATCGCAGGGTAAATCGGCGTAACGCCCACCTAGGGTGTCAAAGTGAGCGAAACTCAGCGGCCCGAGCCGGTGCCCTCTGACGCGGCCGTGCGCCGAGCCCTGCGCAGGGCCCGGGACGGCGCCACCCTCGATGTCACCGAAGCCACGGTGCTGCTCTCGGCGCGCGGCGAGCACCTGGACGAGCTGCTGGCCGCGGCGGGTACCGTCCGCGACGCGCACCTCGCGGCCGAGGGGCGCGCGGGTGTGGTCACCTACAGCCGCAAGGTCTTCATCCCGCTCACCCGGCTCTGCCGGGACCGCTGCCACTACTGCACCTTCGCCACCGTCCCGCACCGCGTGCCCGCCGCCTTCCTGGAGCGCGACGAGGTGCTCGCGATCGCCCGCGAGGGTGCCGCGGCGGGCTGCAAGGAGGCGCTGTTCACGCTCGGGGACCGCCCGGAGGAGCGGTGGCCGCAGGCGCGCGAGTGGCTCGACGCGCGCGGCTATTCGTCCACTGTGGACTATCTGCGCTCGGTGGCGATCGCCGTGCTCGAAGAGACCGGGCTGCTGCCCCACCTCAACCCGGGAGTGCTGAGCTGGGAGGAGTTCCAGCGACTCAAGCCGGTCTCGCCGAGCATGGGCATGATGCTGGAGACCACCGCGACCCGGTTGTGGAGCGAGCCGGGCGGGCCGCACTTCGGCAGCCCGGACAAGGAACCCGCGGTGCGGCTCCAGGTGCTCACCGACGCCGGGCGCGTCGGAGTTCCGTTCACCACGGGCATTCTCATCGGCATCGGGGAGAACCTGACCGAGCGCGCGGAGTCGCTGCTGGCGATCCGGCAGAGCGCGCGCCAGTACGGCCACATCCAGGAAGTCATCGTGCAGAACTTCCGCGCCAAGCCGGACACGGCGATGCGCGGGATGCCAGACGCCGACCTGCACGAGCTGGCCGCGACCGTGGCCGTCGCACGCCTGCTGCTCAGCCCCGGGGTCAGCGTGCAGGCGCCGCCGAACCTCATCGGTGATGAGCACGAACTGTTGCTGCGCGCGGGGATCGACGACTGGGGCGGAGTTTCGCCGATCACTCCGGACCACGTCAACCCCGAGCGGCCGTGGCCGCACATCGACTCGCTCGCCTCGCGTACCGCCGCTGCCGGGTTCGAGCTGAAAGAGCGGCTCACGGTCTACCCGCGTTATGTCAGGGCGGGCGCGCCGTGGATCGACCTGCGCGTCGCCGGACACGTTGGCGCGCTTGCGGAATCGGACGGGCTCGTGCGCGCTGGAGCGATCCCGGTCGGCAGCGACTGGCAGGAGCCGGACGGCGGATTGGAGTCCACCGGTCGCACTGATCTGCACGCCAGCATCGACACCGAGGGCCGCACGCAGGATCGTCGCGCGGACTTCGACAGTGTCTACGGGGACTGGAACGAGCTGCCCGTCATCGCCGCGCCCGAGCGGCTCGACGGGGACGTGCGCGCCGGGCTCAAGATCGCGGAGTCCGATCCCGCGGCATTGCTCGACGAAGCGAATTCCGTTGCGGCGCTTGCGTTGTTCACCGCCGAGGGGCCTGCGCTGGAGGAGCTGACGAAGCTCGCCGATCAGCTCCGCGCGAGCGTTGTCGGGGACGACGTCACCTACGTGGTGAACCGGAACATCAACTTCTCCAACGTCTGCTACGTCGGCTGCCGGTTCTGCGCGTTCGCCCAGCGCGAGCGCGACGCCGACGCCTACCGGCTCTCCGCGGAGGAGGTCGCCGACCGCGCGCAGGAGGCGCACGAGGCCGGAGCCACCGAGGTCTGCATCCAAGGCGGCATCGACCCCAGGTTGCCGGTGACGGGCTACGCGGACCTGGTGCGCGCCATCAAGGCCAGGGTTCCGGGGATGCACGTGCACGCCTTCAGCCCCATGGAGATCGTCAGCGGCGCGTCGAAGGCCGGGGTCAGCGTCGAGGAGTGGCTGACCGAGCTGCGCGACGCGGGGCTGGACACGATTCCGGGCACGGCGGCGGAGATCCTTGACGACGAGGTCCGCTGGGTGCTGACCAAGGGCAAGCTGCCCGCGAAGACCTGGATCGAGGTCGTCAGCACGGCGCACCGGCTGGGCATCCGGTCCAGCTCCACGATGATGTACGGCCACGTCGACCATCCCGGGCACTGGCTGGGACACCTGCGCACGCTGGCCAGGATTCAAGATGAGACCGGCGGGTTCACCGAGTTCGTGCCGCTGCCGTTCGTGCACCGCAGCGCGCCGATCTACCTCGCGGGCCTGGCTCGCCCCGGGCCGACGCTGCGGGACAACCGGGCCGTGCACGCCATGGCGCGGCTCGCCCTGCACGGCCGCATCCCCAACATCCAGTGCTCGTGGGTCAAGCTCGGCGACGAGGGCACCGCGCACATGCTCAACGGCGGCGCGAACGACCTCGGCGGGACGCTGATGGAGGAGACGATCAGCCGGATGGCCGGCTCGGAGCACGGGTCGGCGCGCACGGTCGAGCAGCTGGAGCGGATCGCGGCCTCGGTCGGCCGGAGGGCGCGGGAGCGTACCACCACGTATCTGCATTCATGATCCAAATGGGGGTGACACGCCCTCAAACCGTGACCGCTACGCTCAGCCGCCGTTACCAACGCGTTGCCTGACACCTCTCCACCCGGGGCGGCGCGTTGGGTAGTTTCTCGGCCGTGTCCGTGGTTTCCCCCACAAGGGCGGGGAACCTCCGTCAAGGAGGCACTTGAGTTGCGCAGCCGGATCGCTCGACGTGCAGCGCGTTTGTCCACCGTGCCCGCCGCCGCGCTGGTCGGCGTCCTCACCGCGGGCAACGCGTCCGCCCAGGGGGCGCAGATGAGCCTGGCCGCACCCGGTCTCTCCGCGAGCCTGGTGCCGATCACCGCTGTCGGCCTCGGCATCGGTGGCCTGCTGCTGGGCATCGTCCGCCGCAAGAAGAACGTGGCGGTCATCGACCCGGCCAACGAGCTCCGCGAGCCCGAGATGGTGGGATCCGCCGTTCCCCGCTGAGCGGTTCTGCGAGAATCCTTCCGTGGCAAGCCCGACGCAGACCCAGGACCAGGCCGCCCGTCGGCCGAGGGTGCTCTCCGGCATCCAGCCGACCGCCGACTCGTTCCACCTCGGCAACTACCTGGGCGCGTTGCGGCAGTGGGTCGCCATGCAGGACACCCACGAGGCGTTCTACTGCGTGGTCGACCTGCACGCGATCACCGTCGAGCAGGACCCGAAGCAGCTCCGCCAGCGCACCAGGGTCTCCGCGGCCCAGCTGCTGGCCCTGGGCATCGATCCGGCCCGCTCCACGTTGTTCGTGCAGAGCCACGTGCCCGAGCACGCGCAGCTGGGTTGGGTGATGCAGTGCCTGGCCGGGTTCGGCGAGGCCAGCAGGATGACCCAGTTCAAGGACAAGTCCGCCCGTCAGGCCGCGGACCGGGTCAGCGTCGGCCTGTTCACCTACCCGATCCTCCAGGCCGCGGACATCCTGGTGTACCGGGCGAACGAGGTGCCGGTCGGCGAGGACCAGCGGCAGCACCTCGAGCTGACCAGGGACCTGGCGCAGCGGTTCAACTCCCGCTACGGCAAGACGTTCGTGCTGCCCGAGGCCTACATCGTCAAGGACACCGCCAAGATCTACGACCTCCAGGACCCGACCTCGAAGATGAGCAAGTCGGTGCCCGCGGGTGTGGTCGAGCTGCTGGACGAGCCCAAGGCCAGCGCGAAGAAGATCCGGTCGGCCGTGACCGACCTGGAGCGCGAGATCCGCTACGACACCGAGAAGAAGCCGGGGATCAGCAACCTCCTGGTGATCTACTCGGCGCTGACCGGGCGCGCGGTCTCCGAGCTGGAGCAGGCGTACGAAGGCAGGGGTTACGGCGATCTGAAGAAGGACTTGGCCGAGGTGGTCACGGACTTCGTCACTCCGGTGCGCGAGAAGGTCCGCGGTTACCTGGACGATCCGGCCGAGTTGGACAAGATCCTGCTGGGCGGCGCCGAGCGTGCGCGTGAGGTGGCTTCCAGGACATTGGAGGCCGTCTACAAGCGGATCGGTTTCCTCCCTCCCGCGAGCTGATCTGCGGGCGGCACACCGTCGCGGTAACTTCCGGTAGTGGCTGAACAGGCGAAGCCTTCCTGGTTCGAGCGCAAGCGGAAACAGCACCGCTGGTTCGACCACCTCATCCGCTCCGGCGGTCGCTACATGGACAACTACGGCGACCACTACGCGGCGGCGATCACGTACTTCTCGATCCTCGCGATCGTGCCGCTGCTCATGGTCGCCTTTTCCGTCGCGGGCGTGATCCTCGAAGGCGACGCGGTGCTGCTGGCGCAGTTCAAGGCGGAGATCGTCGCGGCTCTGCCCCGCGGGGCGGACAGTTCCGTGGACGGCATCCTCAACACCGTGCTGGCCGAGCGCCGGACAGTGGGCTACTTCGGTTTCGTCGTCGCCCTGTACTCGGGCTACAGCTGGATGGTCAGCCTTCGCGACGCGCTGACCGCGCAGTGGGGGCTAGCGCGGCCGGAGCTGCCGTTCCTGCGCACGATCCTGAAGGACCTGCTGGCGCTGGTCAGCCTCGGCGTCGCGCTGCTCATCTCCATCGGTATCACCGTCGCGGGCAGCGGCATGGCGGAGACGGTGCTCGGTTGGGTGGGCCTCGCGGACCAGGGCTGGGCGCAGGCGTCGATCCGGGCGCTGAGCATCGTGCTGTCCCTGGGCGCGAACTGGCTGGTGTTCCTGTGGGTGCTGGCGAAGCTGCCCCGTAAACCAGTGACCTGGCGCAGCGCGATGCGTGGCGCGATCTTCGGCGCCATCGGCTTCGAACTCCTCAAACAGGCCGGTGCGCTGTACCTCAGCCAGGTCACCAAGTCCACGACCGGCGCGGTGTTCGGCTCCATCCTCGGTCTGTTCATCTTCGTGAACCTGGTGGCTCGCCTGCTGGTGTTCTCGGCCGCTTGGACGGCGACCGCCCGGGACAACGCGCCCGCGCCGGTGGAGAAGGCGACCCCGGCGCCCGCGGTCATCCAGCCGATCGTTGAGGTCCACGGCCGCCCGAGCCCGAGGGCGGCTGTCGGCCTGCTCGGCGTCGGTCTGTTGCTGGGCAGGCTGCTCAGGTTCCGGCGAACAGGTCGTTGAGCTCGCGCGCCAGCACCACGGAGTCAGCGGGAGCCACGGTGAGGTAGTCGCCGCGTTTCAGGGTGAGATAACGGCCGGAGTCGTTGTCGTGGAAGCCCACGACGCGCGCCGCTCGCTCACGGCTGCCGTGTGAAGTCCGCCACGTCGCGCAGAACTGCCCCCTTCGGGTGACGCCTTCGCACATCGACACGAGCACGCGCGCATCGGTGCTCGGCAGCCCGTCGCGGATCAACGCCTCCGCGATGTCCGTCCCGCGGTAGCTGCGCCCCGCCGCTTCAAAGCTCGCGATCGGCACGCTCACGGAGACACCGCGCCCCGCCGGTGCTTCCGGGAGCACCGCCACCATTCGCCCGGCCGGATCGGCGGGTGGAAGCGACCGCAGAGCACAGCCGCCGTGCGACAGGACCGCGAGGACGGCGTTGTCCCCTTCGGAACTGAACAGCGCGCGGACTTCCCCGTCCAGCCACGCCCGCAGTTCCAGTGCACGGCGTCCGATCGCGAGCGTTCGCAGCCACCCCTGCACCGCCGCCGTGGGAACACCTCGCTCGGTCAGCTCCGCCCAGGTCCGCCGCACGATCTCCGCGCGCTCGGCGTGCGTCGTCCCGGGGGAGGGGACGTCGAGGACCAGCGGCAGCTCGCCGAGGCACGCCGACTCCCACAGCACGTCGAGCTCCACCCCGGTGAGCCGGACGTCCACGGTCAGTCCTCACCGATGACCGGCGGCGGGACGAGCCGTTCGTCATCGAAGAGATCACCGCCGGGCACCCAGTACTTCCGCTGGTGTTCGGAGTCCTCCACCCGCTGAGCGCCGCTCGCCGGTTGCAGAAACCCTTGCTGCCCAGGCGTTCCCGCCGAGCGCGGCGTCGCGCCGTGCGCTGCTGTTGCTCCGGTTGTCCCTCTGCCCGGCGTGATGTGCGGACTCGGATGCCCGCCGCCACCTCCCGGGCCCTCGCCAACCAGTCCGCCTCCGGTACCGACGATTCCTCCTCCGCCGCTTCCGTTGGGCAAGCCGTCTCCTGGCTTGCTCCAGACGATCTCGTTGCGATCCGGCGGGATGATCGGGTTCGGCCCGGGAGTCGGTGTGTGCGTCGGTGTCGGTCGCGGCCCCGGCTGAACACCGCCATCGGGAGGCGGATTCGGCGTGGGCTGGCCTCCACCTGAGCCTCCCGATCCGCCACCACGCACTCGCGGCGCCGTGCGCGGCGCCCCAGGGGGTACCTGGGGTGCCGGAGGTGGGGCGATCTCGGTGTTGAGCACGATCTTCGGCACCGGGTGCAACGCGGGCATACTCGCGACCCGCTGCCGCGTGTAGCTCGTGTGCTGCTCCATGATCTCTTGCGCCCGCCGCTCCGCATTCCGCGCTTCGGCTTCCCGCTGCTGCCAGTCCTGGATCTGCTTGAGCACATCACCGACCGGATTTCCCGTCGGCTGCACGGGTTTCGGCCCCGCGTTCGGCACGGGCGGCACGTTCTTCCGCGCCCAGTCCGAAGTCCCCGCCTGTCCCATCGTGCTGTTCCGCGAAGTGAAGCTGGTCAGCCGAAGACCATCGGTGTACTGCCGCAACGACTGCATTCCCGCCGTCGCTTTCGTCGCCGCCTCGCCCTTCCACACGCCTTCGGTTCTGCCGAGCGCTCCGGCGACCGCGTCGACCGACTTGATGAGGGCGCTGTTCATCGACTCCAGCGTTCGTTCAGCCGCGACGCTGCTCTTCGCGCCGCCCCCGGCGTGCACCCAGTCCCAGATCTGTTGGTGCGCAATGCCTTTCCAGCGAACGTCGAAGTTCATCGTTCCCCCGCAGCGGCTATTTCCGGGCAAGCAGTGTCTGCATTGCCAGCTCGGCAACTCGTTTCGCTTCGACGCAGTACGGCTCAGGGCTGGTGCCTCGTTCGCCGCGGGGGTTCGAGAGAACGTCGAGGTATTCCCCGTTGGTGACGTCGACGAGCACCTGGCAGTCGTCCCTGAGCTGTTTCCCGGTTATCTCAAGAGCTGGGAAACCGGCGACGGTGATCTTGTTGGTGGAGCTGAGCCCGGCCTGCCGGTCCGGGGTGAACCACTCGGTGATGTCCTCGTTGACGACGAGGGAGATCAGGGAGCCGTAGTTGGGCGATGACCCGAATGTGTTGCCAACACTGCACTGCGCCTCGCCGAGGCGGTTGCCCGTGTCAGGCAACCGGGTCTTGCTGTACCTGAGCTGCGCCAGTTGCTGGTCTGTGAGCACCTGGCAGGGATCGACACCCTTGAGAGAGATCTCGCGCGGGCGGGGTGGAAGTGGCCGATGCGTTCCCGTGGTGGTGGGAACTGAGGTCGCGGTGGTCGACGGTGCGCCCTGTGGAGTGCCGCCACAGGCTGTCGCCGAAACGAGCAGGGCGAGGCAGGTCATCAACAGTGCTGGTCGCCCAATCACGGTTCGAGACCTCGTTCCAGCAAGGCGGCATTGGTTTGTTCGGTCATGTTGTAGTGCTTCGCGGCGGCTATAAGGGCCGCGCGGTGCGCTTTGTATTCCCCGACCAGCTGAGTGAGAACGTTGACCAGCGACAGGGCATCGTCGATGAAGTGCTTGTTGAACAGGCGAGTGGCTTCCGCGCTGACCGGGTCGCCGAGCCAGGGCTGCTGGATTTTCAGGTCACGTCGGGCGCGCTCGATCTCCTTGCTGAGGATCTCGGCCTGGTGGGCGAAGGTGGCGGCCAGCTCGGGGATCATGTGCGGCTCGACGTCGATCGTCTGGGCTGGTGGTGCGGGTGGCGGTGGGCGGCGGCCGGAACCTCCGCCGTCGTGCACTGCGACCATCTTCGGCTCCCCCGTGTGCCGACTTCAGTGAAAAAACTCTAGCGGGGGACGTTTTGCCACAGTGGCAAAATTCGGGAAAGCTAGGGCGAACGCCAAAGCGCCCTATCGGGAATTAGGCCGATAGGGCGCAAAGCACAAAATGGGGGAATTAGCTCGCGGCTCGTGCGCGTGCGCGCCGTGCTTTCTTCTTGCGCAGGTACAGCAACAGTCCCATCAGGCCGAGCACGCCCGCGACGGCGGTGAGCGGGCCGCCGACGTTGCCGAAGGCGGTCGGCGCGGCGCTGGGGTCGATGCCGTCGGCGGTGCCGTCCGGCTTGGCCTGGCGGTTGGTGACGACGTTGTTGTCGCCGGGGGCGCGCTCGACGAGCTGGCCGACCGGCTTCACGTCGGGCTTCATCGCGAAGCCGTAGTCGAGCAACCGGGCGCCCTGCTGCCACGCCTCCACCGGCTGCTTCGGGGTGAACAGCACGACGGTCACCAGGCGGCGGCCGTTCTTGCTGGCGGCGCCGACGTAGGTGTGCTTGGCGTCGTCGGTGAAGCCGGTCTTGCCGCCGAGCGCGCCGGGGTAGTTGGCCAGCAGCTTGTTGTCGTTGAAGACGTCGACGTCGGGCTTGCCGTGCTGGCCGGGGACGATCATCTGCCGGGTCTTCACGGCCTCGGCGAACTCGGTGTTGCGCATGGCGGCGCGGAAGATCAGGGCCATGTCGTAGGCGGAGGTGCTCATCCCGGGCCCGTCGAGGCCGTTGGGCGTCGCCGCCCTGGTGTCCAGCGCGCCGAGGCCGCGGGCGACGCCGTTCATCTTCTTCAGCCCCTCCTCGACACCACCGGGGCCACCGATGGTGCGGGCCAGGGCGTAGGCCGCGTCGTTGCCGGACTTCATCAGCATCGCGCGGACCAGCTGGCGGACGGTGTACTTGCCGCCGGTCACCAGGGGCACGCAGGTGCACTCGCGGCTGGTGTCGTCCTTGGTGGCGGTGATCGCGGTCTCCGGGCTGAGCTCCTGGAGCGCGGTCAGCGCGGTGAGCACCTTGATCGTCGAGGCCGGGCGGTGCCTGCCGTGCGGGTCGTGCGCCGCGAGCACGGCCCCGGTGTCCAGGTCGGAGACGATCCACGAGGCCGCCACGAGCTGCTTGGGCAGCGCGGGAGCCTTGTCGGGGAGCACGTCACCGCACTCGGCCAGGCGGGGGCCGCCGACCGGGCGCTCCGGCACGGGCAGCGGGGCGGGGGCGGTCTTGCCCGGCGGGGGGCGCTCTGAGGTGTCCACCGGCGGCGCGGGCACGCTGCGGTAGGAGCACGCGTTGGCCGGGTTCGACTGCGCGAGCGCCGCGGGGGCTGCGGTCAGCAGCGCGCAGACCGAAATCACCAGCGCGGCAACGGGGCGATCAGCGGTGAGACGCACGCAGGCAGGCTAGCCACCCCGTCCAAGCGCCGATAATCGGGTTGGCTCTACGCAGTCACCCGGTCGCGGTGCGTATCAGGCCCTGGAGCGCCTGGACCGCTTCTTCTGCAGGTAGATCAGCAGAGCGGCGACGAGCAGCACCCCCGCCGAGATCGTGAGCGGACCGCCGACGTTGCCGAAGGCGGTCGGGGCCGCGCTGCTCGGGTCCATCACCGCTTCACCGTTGGGGTCGCGCACCGCCTGGACCGGGGTCTCCGGGGTGGAGCTGGTGCCCGGCGCGCGCTCGACGAGCTGGCCGACCGGCTTCACGTCGGACTTCATCGCGAAGCCGTAGTCGAGCAGCTTCCCGGCCTGCTGCCAGGTGGCGACCGGCCGGGCCTCCGCGCGCAGCAGCACGGTCACCAGGCGGCGGCCGGACTTCGACGCCATGCCGACGACCGCGTTGCCCGCGTTGGCGGTGAAGCCGGTCTTGCCGCCGATCGCCCCGCTGTAGCTGGTGAGCAGCTTGTTGTCGTTGGTGATGGTGAACGCCGACTTCGACCCGGTCATCGGGAAGTTCGCCGAGCGCGCCCTGGTGATCTCGCTGAAGTTCTCGTTGCGCATGGCCGTGCGGACCATCAGCGCGATGTCGTAGACCGAGCTGCTCATCCCGGGGCCGTCCCGGCCGGAAGCCGTGGCCACGCGGGTGTCCAGCGCGCCGATCTGCGCGGCGAGCGCGTTCATCTTGGACAGCGTCGCCTCGGTGCCGCCGAGCTGGCGGGACAGCGCGCTCACCGCGTCCACCGCGGAGTCGACCAGCAGCATGCCGCGCAGCAGTTGCTTCACCGTGTACTTGCCGCCCGCGCCGAGGCCGATCTTGTCGCCCTCCTGCTCGGTGTCCTCTTTGGTCACAGTGACCGAGGCGTCCATGTCCAGTTCCTGGACGGCGGCCATGGCGGTGAGCACGGTGATGGCGGAGGCAGGGCGGTGCCGTGCGTGCGGGTCGTTGGCCGCGAGCACGGCGCCGGTGTCCAGGTCGGCGACGATCCACGAGGCCGCGTTGACCTGGCTGGGGACCGAGGCGGCCTTCTCCGGCAGCACGTTGTCGCACTCGCCGAGCCGTGGGCCGCCGACGGGCCGCTCCGGGACCGGGAGCGGGGCCGGAGCGGGCTTGCCAGCCGGAGGCTGCTCCGCGGAGTCGACCGGGGGCGGGGGCACGTTCTGGTTGCCGCACGAGGGCTGCTGCCGCTGGACGTGGGCGGGCGACGCCCATGCCGGACTCAGCACGGCCGCTGTCGAGGCCATGCAGACGGAGACCACCAGCGCCGCAGCGAGGCGGTGGGCGGTGAGACGCACGGAAGGCAGGCTAGCCACCCCGCGCCGCCCGCGGTAGGCGAAGCATCGGATACTTCATTGGTGAAGCTCACCCGCCGCGCCTCGGTGTTCCTGCTCGCATTCGGGGTGTGGACCTGGCTGATCTGGCCGAACTTCATGGTGAACATCGCCAAGGACGACAGGGCCTTCACCGACAGTGGCGCTCCCACCACGTTCTTCACCGTGCATTTGGTGCTCGTTCTCACGTCTCTGGCGCTGGGAACTGTGATCGGCGTCATCGGCTGGCGGGGCTTCCGCGCTGACCGGGCGGCGCGCAAGACCGACTGACTCCCCACCACCACAGGAGATCAACCGTGGAGTTCCTCCGCCTCGTCCTCGTGTTCCTGCACCTGCTCGGCATGGCCGTGCTCGTCGCCATGCTGCTGCTCCAGCGCAGGACGGCCCCGGACGGCCCGCTGAACAAGGGCTGGTTGCACGGCAGCCTGCTCCAGCTGGTCACCGGCCTGGCCCTGGTCGGCATCGCCGAGATGGGCGAGCCGCCGGTCAACCACGCCAAGGTCGGCGTGAAGCTGGTGGTGCTGCTGGTGATCCTCGGCCTGGTCGCGGTGAACGTGCGCAAGGAGAAGTTCGCTGGCTGGCTGGTGCCGACGCTCGCCGCGCTTGTGGTGCTCAACACCGGCGTCGCCGTGTTCTGGGTCTAGACCTAGCGCGGCTCCCGCCAGAACGTGATCAGCTCGGGACCGTTGGGCAGGGCGACCTTGCCGTGCACCTCGCAGCCGAGCCGCTCGAAATAACGAATCGAATCGTGGTTCGAGGTTTCGAAATACAGCGGTAGTCCCTTTGCATCGCAACGGTTGACCACCGAACGGAGCAACCGGGCGCCGACCCCCTTCCCCGTGCGATCGGGGTCGGCGCCGATGAACCGGCCGTACCAGTGCGCGTCGCGCGGCCGGGCCGCCTCCAGCAGTTCGAACCCCTTCAGCACCGCCGAAGTGCGCCCACCGGCGATCACGGCCAGCCGGAGGCGGAGGAGGAGGTCGCCGGGCAGCGCGGCGCCCAGCGACGTGCCCTCGCCCGGGTGCAGGCCCGCGCCCTGGAGCACGCTGTCGCGCTCGGCCACCTCGATGCCGCCGAGCCGGAAGTGCTCGTCGCGCGCGTTCAGCGCGAAGAACCTCGGCAGCTGCCTGCGCCTGCGCCCGTCGCCGGGAAACATCCACGCCATGACCGGGTCGTCCTGGAATGCCCTGCCGAGGACAGCCGTGATCCTCGGCAGGTCCGCTCTGGTGGCGGCGCGAACGACGAGTCCCCCTGTGCTGGCCATGCTCCACCGATAGTGCCGAGTCAATCCTTGGTCAACTACGGCGCGAGGAATTCGGTATCCACATATAGAAAAACGGGCCGTCACCGCGGAACTGCGGTCACGGCCCGTTTCCGTTTCGCGGGTCAGCGGCGGAACAACAGCGCGCGCTTGACCTCCTGGATCGCCTTGGTGACCTCGATACCGCGAGGGCAGGCGTCCGTGCAGTTGAAGGTCGTGCGGCAGCGCCACACGCCGTCCACGTCGTTGAGGATGTCCAGTCGCTCCTCGGCGGCCTCGTCGCGGCTGTCGAAGATGAACCGGTGCGCGTTGACGATCGCCGCCGGGCCGAAGTACGAGCCCTCGCTCCAGAACACCGGGCACGAGGTCGTGCAGCAGGCGCACAGGATGCACTTGGTGGTGTCGTCGAAGCGCTCGCGGTCCGCGGCGGACTGGATGCGCTCCTTCGACGGCTCGTTGCCGTAGTTGATGAGGAACGGCTTCACGGCGCGGAAAGCCTCGAAGAACGGCTCCATGTCCACCAGCAGGTCCTTGTGGACCGGCAAGCCCTTGATGGGCTCGATGGTGATCGTGGTCTGCTTGCCCTTCTTCATCAGGTCCTTGACCAGGACCTTGCAGGCGAGCCGGTTGACGCCGTTGATGCGCATGGCGTCGGAGCCGCAGATGCCGTGGGCGCAGGAGCGGCGGAACGTCAGCGTGCCGTCCAGGTACCACTTCACGTAGTGCAGCAGGTTCAGCACGCGGTCGGTCGGCAGCGCGGGGACGTCGAAGGTCTCCCAGTACGCCTCGCCGTTGTTCTGCTCCGGGTTGAGCCGGTAGAGCTTCACCGTGACGACCGTCGAGCCCTCAGGTGCCGGGGGCCGAGCGCCCCTAGCGCCTGAGGACGCCTCCGCTGTGCCGATGCTCGACCCCGCAAGCGGGTCTTCGGTAGTCGCAGTCATCAGTACTTACGCTCCATGGGCTGGTACCGGGTGATGGTCACCGGCTTGTAGTCGAGGCGGATGTCCGCCGTCAGACCCTCACCGTGCTTGTAGGCCATGGTGTGACGCAGGAAGTTCACGTCGTCACGGGCCTGG
The DNA here is from genome assembly GCF_024213555.1 of Allokutzneria sp. A3M-2-11 16. Taxonomy (GTDB): domain Bacteria; phylum Actinomycetota; class Actinomycetes; order Mycobacteriales; family Pseudonocardiaceae; genus Allokutzneria. Next base: position 2,806,347 of record NZ_JANAVO010000001.1, read on the forward strand.
TAGTCCTCGCGCGCGTGGCCACCGCGGGATTCCTTGCGGGCCAACGCGCCCTGCACCAGGATCTCGGCGAGCTCCAGCAGGAAGCCGAGCTCCACGGCCTCCAGCAGGTCGGTGTTGAACCGCTTGCCCTTGTCCTGGATGGAGATCCCGGCGTAGCGCTCCTTGAGCGCCTGCACGTCGGTGAGCGCCTGCTTGAGCGTCTCCTCCGTGCGGTAGACCGAGGCGTTGAGGTCCATCGTGGTCTGCAGCTCGCCGCGGATGTCCGCGACGCGCTCGCCGCCGTGCGCCGAACGCATCGACTCCACCATGGACTCCACCAGCGCCGCCGGGGTCTCCGGCAGGTCGACGTGCTCGCGGCCGAGCGCGTACTCCGCGGCGGCGATGCCCGCGCGGCGGCCGAAGACGTTGATGTCGAGCAGCGAGTTGGTGCCGAGGCGGTTGGCGCCGTGCACCGAGACGCACGCGCACTCACCGGCGGCGTAGAGGCCCGGGACGATGTTGTCGTTGTCCCGCAACACCTCCCCGCTGATCTTGGTGGGAATGCCGCCCATGGCGTAGTGCGCGGTCGGGTACACCGGCACCTGCTCGGTCACCGGGTCGATGCCGAGGTAGGTGCGGGAGAACTCGGTGATGTCCGGCAGCTTCGCGTCCAGCACCTCGGCGCCCAGGTGGGTCAGGTCGAGGTAGACGTAGTCCTTGTGCGGACCGGCGCCCCGGCCCTCGCGCACCTCGGTGGCCATGGCGCGGGCGACCATGTCGCGCGGCGCCAGGTCCTTGATCGTCGGGGCGTAGCGCTCCATGAAGCGCTCGCCGTCGGCGTTGCGCAGGATGCCGCCCTCGCCGCGCGCGCCTTCGGTGAGCAGGATGCCCAGGCCCGCCAGGCCGGTCGGGTGGAACTGGTAGAACTCCATGTCCTCCAGCGGCAGGCCCTTGCGGAAGATGATGCCCATGCCGTCGCCGGTCAGGGTGTGCGCGTTCGAGGTGGTCTTGAAGACCTTGCCGAAGCCGCCGGTGGCGAACACGACGGCCTTCGCCTGGAAGACGTGGATCTCGCCGGTGGCCAGTTCCAGCGCGACCGCGCCGGTGCAGACCGGGCCGTTCTCGGTCTCGGTCATGCAGATGTCGAGCACGTAGTACTCGTTGAAGAACTCGATGCCGTGCTTGACGCAGTTCTGGTACAGCGTCTGGAGGATCATGTGCCCGGTGCGGTCCGCCGCGTAGCAGGCCCGGCGCACGGCGGCCTCGCCGTGGTTGCGGGTGTGCCCGCCGAAGCGCCGCTGGTCGATCCGGCCCTCGGGGGTGCGGTTGAACGGCAGGCCCATCTTCTCCAGGTCCAGGACCGCGTCGATGGCCTCCTTCGCCATGATCTCCGCGGCGTCCTGGTCGACCAGGTAGTCACCGCCCTTGACCGTGTCGAAGGTGTGCCACTCCCAGTTGTCCTCCTCCACGTTGGCCAGCGCGGCGCACATGCCGCCCTGCGCCGCGCCCGTGTGGGACCTGGTGGGGTAGAGCTTGGTCAGCACCGCGGTGCGGGCCCGCTGGCCGGACTCGATCGCCGCGCGCATGCCCGCGCCGCCCGCGCCGACGATCACGACGTCGTACTTGTGGAACTGCATCGTCTCTTCTCCCCGTGCCCGCTCAGTGCCCGATGTTCGGGTTGAAGGTGAACAGCGTGTAGGTCCCGAGCACGACGGTGAGCACCATCGAGACGGTCAGCAGGACCTTCAGCCAGAAGCGGGTGCCGTCCCGGCGGGCGTAGTCGTTGATGATCGTGCGCAGGCCGTTGCCGCCGTGGATGGCCGCCAGCCAGAGCATCGTCAGGTCCCAGACCTGCCAGAACGGGGAGGCCCAGCGGCCGGCGACGAAGGCGAAGTTGATCTTGTGAACGCCACCGTCGAGGAACAGCATGATGAAGAGGTGGCCCAGCACCAGGAAGACCAGCACCATGCCGGAGATCCGCATGAACAGCCAGCTCTGCAGCTCGAAGTTGCTGCGCCGGGCGGGCTTGCGCTGCTGGTGGTGCGGGGAGCGCGGCGCCGCGAGGTTGGGAGCGGACATCAGCTACCTCCGAGCAGCATCGAGAGCGCCTTGCTGACCAGGTAGTAGGTGCCCGGGATCATCACGACCAGCCACAGGACGATGATCGTCCAGAGCATCGGGCGCTGCAGCCGGGGGCCCTTGGACCAGAAGTCGACCAGCATGATCCGCACGCCGTTGAGCGCGTGGAACAGGATCGCCGCGACCAGGCCGAGCTCGAACAGGACGAAGAACGGCTCCTTGTAGAGGGAGATGACCTCGTCGTAGGCGTCGGGGGAGACGCGCACCAGCGCGGTGTCGATCACGTGGACGAAGAGGAAGAAGAACGTGAGGACGCCGGTGATCCGGTGCGCGACCCACGACCACATTCCCAGGTCTCCGCGATAGAGCTTGCCGCCGCCCCGGGACCTGGTCCCGGAGCTGGGCGCCCCCGCCGCGGCGGTGGTGCTGGCCATGGTGGACTGGCCTCCAACATCGCTGGTGGATGAAGGCCCGCAGTCCGAGGGGGATACCCGAATCACGGACCCCGGCTCCGGCGTTCGTCACGGAGCCTTCGATTCGGGGAATGCTAGCCCCGAGCGCGCGCCGGGACCCACTTGGCACAGGGCTGTGTGATCGAGCAGACAGGCTGGTCCGCCGAGGTCGCCGGGAACTTAGCGTCGCCTTAGTTGATCAGTGCTGGGCCGGACGAGCGGTTTCGAATTCGAAGATCTTGGCGCCACGTGAAACGCGTTCGGCAATTGCCCGCAAACGTGTCCGGGCGTTGACCGCGCGTGTTCACCGGGCCCGGCGTCAAACGATTCGGTCACGTCGGCCACTTCGGGGGGCGGCATTCTCAGTACCGGCGGGTACGGTTGCGCGTCCGATATTCCCCGGCAACGCCGCCGTGGCCCGAAGTGTTCGGCCAGGCTCGCCGCCCGGGGTTGCGCTGCTCTTCTGAGCAGGGAGGGAGACACACGCCGTGCGTCGTATGCGTGGCACCGTTCTGGCGGCCGTGGCGGTTACCACCGCCCTGACGCTTGCCGGTTGTGCGAAGGACTCTGGTGCCCCGTCCGGCGGTGGCAACGCTTCCGGCAGCGAGTGCAAGCTCGCGCCCAAGCCGCCAGCCGCCGTGGCCAGCACCACCGCCGCGAAGACCCCCGAGAAGGCCGACGGCAGCGCCCTGAAGGTGGGCCTGGCCTTCGACATCGGCGGCCGAGGCGACGCGTCCTTCAACGACTCCGCCGCCGCTGGGGTCGACAAGGCGGTCGCCGAGCTCGGGGTGAAGAAGGAGAACGTCAAGGAGCTCTCCGCGGGCCCGAACGAGGCCGAGAGCGCCAAGCAGACCCGGATCCGCCAGCTCGCCTCCGACGGCGTGAACCCGATCATCGCGGTCGGTTTCGCCTACGCCGACGCGCTCAAGGCCGTCGCGCCGAGCTTCCCGAACACCAAGTTCGCGATCGTCGACGCCACCGTCGAGGGCGCGACCAACGTGACCCCGCTGGTCTTCGCCGAGGAGCAGGGCTCGTTCCTCACCGGCGTGATCGCCGCGTACAAGTCGAAGAAGTGCAACGTCGGCTTCGTCGGCGGCGTGGAGACCCCGCTGATCCAGAAGTTCGAGGCGGGCTACTACCAGGGCGCCAAGGCCGCGGCGCCGGACATCAAGATCGCCAAGAAGTACCTGACCCCGGCGGGCGACTTCACCGGTTTCCAGGACCCGGCCAAGGGCAACGCCGCGGCGCAGGGCCTGGTCTCCGGCGGCTCCGACGTGCTCTACCACGCGGCGGGCGCCTCCGGTAAGGGCGTGTTCACCGCGGCCAAGACGGCGGGCGTGTCGGCCATCGGCGTCGACTCCGACCAGTACAACCAGAAGACCGTCGAGCAGGAGAGGGACGTGATCATCTCCTCCATGCTCAAGCGGGTCGACGTCGCGGTCTTCGACTACCTGCTGGCCGTGGCCAAGAACGACCTGACCAAGCTGCCGAAGGTCTTCGACTTCAGCGTCGGCGGCGTCGGCTACTCGACCTCGGGCGGCAAGATCGACGCCGACCTGCAGGCCGTGCTCGAGGGCTACAAGGCCCAGATCGTCTCCGGCCAGATCAAGGTTTCGGACAAGCCGACCAGCTGATTCCGGCGAGATTCTGATATGAGCTACGGGCCCGGAGGGGTTACTGCCCTCCGGGCCCTATGCTCGCCACCCGCCGAACAACCGGCAGCCGACAACGACGTCGGGCCTTCACCACTGCTACGGAGCTGACACGATGACAACTCCGACCGCCGCCGCCGAGGGTGGTGTCGGCCAGCCCACCGGCGGGGCCTGCGCCGTCCGCCTCTCCGGGATCACCAAACGCTTCCCCGGCGTCGTCGCCAACTCCGATGTCCACCTGAGCGTCGCGCCCGGCGAGGTGCACGCCCTGTGCGGGGAGAACGGCGCGGGCAAGTCGACCCTGATGAAGATCCTCTACGGGATGCAGAACCCGGACGAGGGCACCATCGAGGTCAACGGCGAACAGGTGCACTTCCGCTCGCCCTCCGACGCCATCCGCGCCGGGATCGGCATGGTGCACCAGCACTTCATGCTCGCCGACAACCTGACGGTGCTGGAGAACGTCGTGCTCGGCGCGGAGTCGCTGCACGGCATCGGCGGCAAGGCCCGCGCGCGGATCGCCGAGCTGGCGGGGCGCACCGGTCTCAACGTCAGCCCGGACCAGCCGGTGGAGGACCTCGGCGTCGCCGACCGCCAGCGAGTGGAGATCCTCAAGGTCCTCTACCGCGGCGCGAAGATCATCATCCTGGACGAGCCCACCGCCGTGCTGGTGCCCCAGGAGGTCGACGAGCTGTTCGAGACCCTGCGCGGGATGAAGGAGCAGGGCTACACGTTCCTGTTCATCTCGCACAAGCTCGACGAGGTCCGCGACATCGCCGACAGCGTGACCGTGATCCGCCGCGGCACCACCGTCGGCAGCGCGGACCCGAAGAAGATCAGCTCCCGGCAGCTGGCCGAGATGATGGTCGGCAGCGAGCTGCCCAGCCCGGAGACCCGCGACTCCACGGTCACCGACCGGGACGTGCTGGTGGTCGAGGACGTGCGGCTGTGCAGCCTCGGCGCCGACCGCCCGGTGCTCGACGACATCTCGCTGACCGTCCGCGCCGGTGAGGTGCTGGGCATCGCCGGGGTCGAGGGCAACGGCCAGACCGAGCTGGTCGAGACGATCATGGGCATCCGCAGGGCCGACGCCGGGCACATCCGGCTCGGCGGCGCCGACCTCACCGGCCTCGGCACGCTGGCCCGCCGCGAGGCCGGGATCGGCTACGTGCCCGAGGACCGGCACCGGCACGGGCTGCTGCTCACCCAGTCGCTGTGGGCCAACCGCATCCTCGGCTACCAGACCCGCAGGCCCACGGCCAAGGGCGCCTGGCTGGACATCGAGGGCGCCAAGGCCGACACCCGCCGCATCGTCGAGGAGTTCGACGTCCGCACCCCGGGCATCGAGGTCGCCGCGGCGGCGCTCTCCGGCGGCAACCAGCAGAAGCTGGTGGTAGGCCGCGAGCTGTCCGGGAACCCGAAGCTGCTGATCGCCTCGCACCCGACCCGCGGTGTCGACGTCGGCGCCCAGGCGGTGATCTGGGACCAGATCCGCGCCGCGCGCGCGGCGGGCCTGGCGGTGCTGCTGATCTCCGCCGACCTGGACGAGCTGATCGGCCTGTCCGACACGATCAAGGTGATGTTGCGCGGCCGCCTGGTGGCCGACGCCGACCCGGCCACCGTCACGCCGGAGCAGCTGGGCTCCGCGATGACCGGCGCCGCCGGGGAAGGGGACGAGGAGTGAAGCTCAACCTGCGTTCCGTCGTGCTGCCGCCGGTGCTGGCCGTCGCCTTCGCCGCGCTGCTGTGCGGCCTGGCGCTGCTGCTCTCCGGCGCGAACCCGTTCACCGCCTTCGGCGCCATGGTGGCCGAGGTCGGCGAGGGCACGGCGGCGGTCGACATCATCAACGGTGGTGCGACCTACTACCTGATCGCGCTCGCCGTGGCGATCGGCTTCCAGATGAAGCTGTTCAACATCGGCGTCGAGGGCCAGTACCGGATCGCCGCGGTGACCGCGATGATCGTCGGCGGCGCGATCACGCTGCCGCCCGGCCTGCACGCCCTGGTGATCATGCTGGTGGCCATCGTCGCCGGTGCGCTCTACGCCGCGATCCCCGCGCTGCTCAAGGCCTACCGCGGGGTCAGCGAGGTCATCTCCACGATCATGCTCAACGCGATCGCGCTGGGCGTGGTGGCGTTCCTGTTGAAGCCGGACGTGTTCGGCGAGCTGCGCGCCAACAGCCTCACCACGGGCGAGCTGCCCGAGTCGGCCCACGTGCCCGGCATCCCGCTGGGCGCGGCCGGCACGATCTTCGGCCTCGGCCTGCTGTCGGTGGTCGCGGGCGTCGGCTACTGGGTGCTGATGAACCGCACCCGGTTCGGCTTCGAGCTGCGCGCCTCCGGTGAGTCCGCCACCGCGGCAACCGCGGGCGGCGTCAACGCCAAGCGCATGATCATCGCGGCGATGCTGATCTCCGGCGCGATCGCCGGGCTGACCGCGCTGCCCGAGCTGCTCGGCCGCGACCACACGTTCACCCAGAACTTCCCGCAGGGCTACGGCTTCAGCGGCATCGCGATCGCGCTGCTCGGCCGCAACCACGCGGGCGGCATCGCCTTCGGCGCGCTGCTGTGGGCGTTCCTGGACCGCTCCGCGCTCGCCCTGGACAACATCGGCGTGCCCAAGGAGATCGTCACGATCATGCAGGGCGCGATCGTGCTCTCCGTGGTCGTGGCCTACGAGATCGTCCGCAGGATGCAGCTGGCCGCCGAGCAACGGCGGGTCGGCCAGCAGCTCGGGACGACGAACGGAAACGGGGCGGACAGACAACCGGCCGCGACGAGTGCCGGTGGAGGTGCGGAGTGACCACGCTGATCTCCAAGGACCCCGTCGACGGCGGCGCGGTGCCCGCGTCCCGGAAGCGGAAGGTCCCGGGCTGGTCGAAGGGCGCGATCTGGCTGGCCGCGGTGATCGCCGCGCTGTCGGCCGCCTCGTACCTGACCGGGGTGGCGCAGCTGACCGCCTCCGGCACCCTGCAGACCGCGCTGGTGCTGGCGATCCCGATCCTGCTCGCCGCGCTCGGCGGCCTGTGGGCGGAGCGCGCCGGTGTGATCAACATCGGCCTCGAAGGCATGATGATCATGGGCACCTGGGGCGCGGCCTGGGCCGGCTACCAGTGGGGCCCGTGGGCCGCGCTGATCGCGGCCGCGGTCTTCGGCGCGCTCGGCGGCCTGGTGCACGCGATCGCCACGATCACCTTCGGCGTCAACCACATCGTCTCCGGTGTGGCGATCAACCTGCTCGGCGCGGGCCTGACGAAGTACCTGTCCACGCTGCTGTTCCAGCCGGTGTCGAACAACCCGAGGGAATCGCCCGCGGTGCCCAAGTTCGACACGTACTCCGCGCAGCCGCTCTCCGACTGGCTCGCGGACCTGGAGAACATGCAGCGGGTCGGCGTGTCCGACGTCGCGGGCGTGCTGCGCGGCCTGGTCACCGGTGTCTCACCGCTGACCATGCTGGCGCTGCTGCTGGTCCCGGTCAGCTACCTGGTGCTCTGGCGCAGCCGGTTCGGCCTGCGCCTGCGCTCCTGCGGGGAGAACCCGGTGGCCGCCGAGTCGCTCGGCGTCAACGTCTACCTGCACAAGTACGCCGCGGTGGTCATCTCCGGTGCCCTCGCGGGCCTCGGCGGCGCCGCGCTGGTGCTCAACCCCGGTCAGCCCGGCTACCTCGAAGGCCAGACCGGCGGCCGCGGCTACATCGGCCTCGCCGCGATGATCTTCGGCAACTGGCGGCCGACCGGCCTGCTCGGCGGTTCGGCGCTGTTCGGCTACGTCGACGGCCTCCAGCTGCGCAGCGGCGGCGCCACGGTGATGGCGCTGTTCTACGCGGCGGTGCTGGTGCTGATCGCCATCGCGGTGTGGCTGGTCGCGCGCCGGAAGGTGGTCGCGGCGGGCGTCACGCTCGTCGGGACCGCGGCGCTGTACCTGTTCTACATCTCGGTGGACGAGATGCCCAGCCAGCTCTCCACCTACCTGCCGCACATGGTCACCCTGATCGTGCTCGCGGTCGCCGCCCAACGCCTCCGCCCACCCGCCGCCAACGGTGACGAGTACCGCAGAGGCCGAGGCCACTAGCCCGTCCCAGCGGAGGTTGGACAGTCTTCAAGTCCAACGCACCCCGCCGAAAACGGTCTCAAACCGCCCCCAACCCCGAGGCTCGCCCCGGGTTGGGGGCGGTTTGCGATCGCGGAGCGGCGGGTCGGGCGTACTTGAAGACCGACGTGAGCTGAGCCCGAAAGTGGGGCGTGCGTACCACTTTCCGGCTTTCGTTTGCGAGGATGCCGTAGTGGTCGCCGTCGATTGGGAACACCTGCGCGCCGCCGCCGTCACCGCGGCGAAGTCCGCCTACTGCCCGTACTCCGGGCTGCAGGTGGGCTCCGCCGCGATCTGTGACGACGGGCGGCTGGTCCAGGGCTGCAATGTCGAGAACGCCTCCTACGGGGTCGGGCTGTGCGCCGAGTGCGCCATGGTCGGCCAGCTCCGGCTCACCGGTGGCGGGAACTTCGTCGCCGTCGCCGTGCGCGACGGGGGCGGGAACCTGCTGATGCCGTGCGGCCGCTGCCGCCAGCTGCTGTTCGAGATGGGCGGGCCGGACTGCCTGCTGGAGACCCCGCGCGGCGTGCTGCCGATGCGGGACGTGCTGCCCGACGCGTTCGGGCCCGACCACCTGCCCGGGAGAACCAATGGCTGAGCACTTCGCCGCCGTGGACGTCATCAGAGCCAAGCGCGACGGCAAGCGGCTCACCGATCCGCAGATCGACTGGGTGATCGACGCCTACACCAGGGGCGTCGTCGCCGACGAGCAGATGAGCGCGCTCGCCATGGCGATCTTCCTCAACGGCATGGAGTCCGCCGAGACCGCCCGCTGGACCCGCGCCATGGTCGCCTCCGGCGAGCGCCTGTCGCTCTCGGTGGACAGGCCGACCGTGGACAAGCACTCCACCGGCGGCGTCGGCGACAAGATCACGCTGCCGCTGGCCCCGCTCGTCGCCGCCTGCGGGGCCGCGGTCCCGCAGCTGTCCGGCCGCGGCCTCGGCCACACCGGCGGCACGCTGGACAAGCTGGAGTCGATCCCCGGCTGGCGCGCGCAGCTGACCACCGAGGAGATCGCCGAGCAGCTGACCAAGGTCGGCGCGGTGGTCTGCGCGGCCACCGAGGGGCTGGCGCCCGCCGACCGCAAGCTCTACGCGCTGCGCGATGTCACCGGCACGGTCGAGGCGATCCCGCTGATCGCCAGCTCGATCATGAGCAAGAAGATCGCCGAGGGCGCCGACGCCCTGGTGCTGGACGTGAAGTTCGGCTCCGGCGCGTTCATGAAGTCCGCCGATGACGCCCGCCGCCTGGCCGAGGCGCTGGTCGGCATCGGCGTGGACCACGGGCTCAAGGTCAGCGCGCTGCTCACCGACATGTCCGTCCCCCTCGGCCGCGCGGTCGGCAACGCGCTGGAGGTCGCCGAGTCCGTCGACGTGCTGCGCGGCGGCGGCCCGGCCGACGTCGTCGAGCTGACCGTGGCGCTGGCCAGGGAGATGCTGTCGCTGGCCGGGATCTCCACCGATCCCGCCGAGGTCCTCGCCTCCGGCGGCGCGTACGACACGTGGGCGCAGATGATCTCCGCTCAGGGCGGCGACCCGGACGCGGAGCTGCCGCGGGCGCAGCACGTGCACGTCGTCGAAGCGCCCGAAGACGGTGTCCTCGCGACGCTGGACGCCTACTCCGTGGGCGTGGCGGGCTGGCGGCTGGGCGCGGGCCGGGCGCGCAAGGAGGACCCGGTGCAGGCGGGCGCGGGCGTGCTCTGCCTCGCCAAGCCCGGCGACGAGGTCCGCAAGGGCGAACCGCTGCTGGAGCTGCACACCGACACCCCGGACGCGATCCCGGCCGCGCTGCGGGACCTCGAAGGCAGCTACACCGTCGCCGGCTCCGCGCCGGTCCGCGACTCCCTGGTGCTCGACGTCATCAGGGGATAGCAGTCATCAGGGGATAGCAAAGGGGCGCATCCGGCAGAAGGTCCGGATGCGCCCCTTTTCGACGGTTGGTCCTAGATCAGGCGTCGATCTCCTCGGGGAGCTCGGCGTCCTTGTCGTCACCGCGCGGCTTGCCGTTCACCTTCTGCTGCCGGGCGCGGCGCTGCGGCCGGGGCAGCTGCGCGGGCGGCGGGGGCGGGGTCGGCGCGCCGCCACCGAGGATCAGCTCGGCGAAGGTGGCCATGGCCTCGTCCAGCTGCGCGGCGTTGCGGCGCTCGGTCTCCTCGTTGGCCTTGCGGACCAGCGAGAGCACGGTCTCGTTGGTCGGCCGGTCACCGACGACGCCCGTCAGCTTGTCCAGGTACTGCCCGGTGGCCTTGCCCAGGTCGTCCAGCTTCGAGGTCAGGTCGCCCTCGACGCCGTCGATCCGGTTGTCCACGCCCTCGATGCGGGTGTTGACGCCGTCCAGGCGCTCGGCAAGCGCGTCGAGCTGGTCGGTGTGGTCCACCGCCGGGCGGGCCAGCACCTCCTCGAAGCGGCCCTGGAGCGCGTCGTGCGTCTCGCCGACGGAGTTCTCCAGCGAGGTCCGCGCGTCGGCGACCGAGCCCTCCAGCGACGTGCGGGCCGCGGTGACCGCCTGCTCCAGCGAGGTGCGGGCCTGGCCGACCTCGGTGCGCAGGCCGTCGGTGCTCTCGGTGAGCGAGCGCTGCAGGGCCTCGCGGGTGCCGTCGAGGTGCTCGTGCACGCCCTCGTCGACCTCGTCGATGCGGCCGCGCAGAACCGTCTCCAGCGCTTCGAGGCGCTCGCGCATCGGACCCGTCACCAGGTTCGGCACGGCCTCGGTCTTGCCGTCCTGCTTGTCCAGGTGCAGGTCGAGGTCGTCGAGCCGCTTGTGGATGTGCGAGAGCTTGTCCTCGAGCCCGTCCATCCGGACGTGCACGCCCTCCATGCGACCGGACACACCGTCGAGGCGCCCGTCGAGCTGGCTGAAGGGAACGGCGAGCTTGTCGACGAGCCCGTCGACCGCCCTGCCGAGTCCGGCGATGGCGCCGTCCTGGGCCTCGAGCTTCGCGAGGGCCTCGTCCAGGCGCTCGGCCAGCACGCTGACCTCGGTCCGGTCCGGCAGTTCGGAGATGCGCTTGCGGACGGCGCCGAGGGACTCCAGCGGCGACATCCGGGCGTGGATCTCGTCCAGCGCGTCGAAGATCTGCTGCTGCTCGCTCTCACGGATCTCCGCGGCGCGGGTGAGCATGTTCCGCATCCGATCGAAAGACATCGTCGACGTGTGGTTGTTCTCGCTCACAGCAGGTGACCTTCGTCCGATGGGGAGGGGAGAGGACGATGGCGAGCGTAGCCAGTCCCCCGATCAGTGGTCCATGAGACCCCGCCGAGGGAACGGAATCCCACGATGAGTTAGCCCGATCAGGTGACACCAGGGTGGAGGTGAAGGCGAAGTGAAGCGAGGGGCGACGGCTTCGTTCGAGTGCACGCACCCCGTTCGAGTTACAAAAACCCCGACTTTGATTGCTTTCCGTCGCGCAGATGTCCGCGACGGGGCGCCAAGAGCCAGCCGACAGTGTGGAGTTTCGCACGCCGCAAACGGGCCAACATGATCATAGCGTGAGCGAAATTGGTGTGCGAGCCGAGGTTGGCGCAGGTGAGGAGTACCGTGTCGCCATGTCAACCCCGGTGACCCTGGAGAGCATTCGCACCGCACCCAAGGTGCTCCTGCACGACCATCTCGACGGCGGCCTGCGCCCGCAGACGGTGATCGACCTGGCCCGCGAGAACGGCTACGACGCACTACCCACCCACGACGCCGAGGAACTCGGCGTCTGGTTCCGGGACGCCGCCGACTCCGGCTCGCTGGTGCGCTACCTCGAGACCTTCGCGCACACCGTCGGCGTGATGCAGACCCGCGAGGCCCTCGTGCGCGTCGCCGCCGAGGCCGTCGAGGACCTGGCCGCGGACGGCATCGTCTACGCCGAGGTCCGCTACGCCCCCGAGCTGTTCACCGAGGGCGGCCTGACCCTGGACCAGATCGTGCAGGCCGTCGAGGAGGGCTACCGCCTCGGTGAGCGCCGCTGCGCGGAGGCGGGCAAGAAGATCCGCATCGGCACGCTGCTGTGCGCCATGCGGCAGAACGCGCGGTCGCTGGAGATCGCCGAGCTGACCGTGCGCTACCGCGACGCCGGTGTCGTCGGCTTCGACATCGCGGGCCCGGAGGCGGGCTTCCCGCCCACCCGCAACCTGGACGCCTTCGAGTACCTGCGCCAGCAGAACCACCACTTCACCATCCACGCCGGCGAGGCGTTCGGGCTGCCGTCGATCTGGGAGGCCATCCAGCACTGCGGCGCCGAGCGGCTGGGCCACGGCGTGCGGATCATGGACGACATCAAGGTCGACGAGGACGGCACCGTCCACCTCGGCAGGCTCGCCGGATACGTCAGGGACCGGCGCATCCCGCTGGAGATGTGCCCCAGTTCCAACGTGCAGACCGGCGCGGCCACCTCGATCGCCGAACACCCGATCGGCCTGCTGGCGAAGCTGCGTTTCCGGGTCACGGTGAACACCGACAACCGGCTGATGAGCAACTGCACCGTTTCCGGCGAGTTCGCCGCATTGCACGAGGCCTTCGGATACGACTGGGCCGACATGCAGTGGTTCACGGTCAACGCGATGAAGTCGTCGTTCCTCGGGTTCGACGAGCGGCTCGCCCTCATCAACGACGTGATCAAGCCGGGATACGCCAAGCTGATCGGCTGATCCCGCACGGCAAAAGGCCCCCGCCGATGTGGCGGGGGCCCTTTTCGTTGTCAGGTCAGTGCTTGCGCAGCCGGTCCTCGAGGTTTCCGACCAGCTCCTGCCAGACGCCGACCTCCGCGGTGAACGGCGCGCTCGGCGCGAGCCGCGTGGGGTCGGGCCGCAGCACGAAGGAGACCATCCAGCCCAGCGGCTCGGACGTGGTCAGCGCGTTGGCCACCCGGTCGTCGTCGGCCCACTCGGCGGCGTCGGTCAGCAGCTCGACCGCGAGCTCCAGCTGCGTCGGGTCCATCGCCTCCGGCCCCTCGGCCAGATCGTCGGCGATGCCGTTGAGCACGTAGACGTTGTCCTGGTGGACCTCGACGTCCAGTTCGCCGCCGGTGGCCTTGGCGAGGACGTCCTCCCAGGTCGAGACCTCGGCGAGCTGGTTGCGCGTCGGGTCGGCCGCCGAGCTGTCGGCCAGGTGGCGGGCCAGGGCGCGGGCCGAGGTGAACACGTCGATCTGCCCGTCGGAGCCGAGGAAGACCGGGCGCTCCTCCTGGTCGTCGACCGGCAGGTAGCAGCGCAGCGTGTAGTACTCGGCCTGGCTCGTGATGATCTTGATCGGGTCGATGCCGACCTCGCCCCAGAAGCCGATCGGCTCGTCGGAGTCCTCTTCAGAAGACGCTGCGGACTCGTCGTCGATCTCCTCGGGCTCCGTCTCTGCCTCCGCAGTGCTTTCTTCGAAGGCGGCCAGCTCCTCCTGGGCGGTGGCGAGCGCGGTCGCCTCGACCTCCGGCGTGGTCAGCAGGCCGTCGATCGCGTCGAGCACCTCGTCCCAGCGCTCGGAGACGACCTTGGCGATCTCGTTCCACCGGGCCTCGCCCTCGCGGCCGGTGAACGGGAAGGTGCCCTGCTGCAGCACGGTGAAGCCCGCGGCCTCGTTCAGCACCTCGTGCACGACCTCCAGGTCGCACACGTCCGCGAGCGAGCGCAGGATCGCGACGACGTCGGCCAGGTCGCCGATCGTCCAGGTGTCCGGCTCCTCCGCGACCAGCTCGGGCACGCCGACCAGGTCGTAGCGGTGGTCCTCCTCGGGCACCAGCTCGCCGACGGTCAGCGCGGGCACCACGTGCCAGGCCGGGTGGTCGATCAGGTCGTGCTCGGTCGCGGTGCGCGTGTACGCCGCGAGCTGGGCCGCGTCCGGGAAGGCGTAGAGGTCGTCCTCGTGCCCGAGGAACGCCTCCCACTCCTCGCCGTCCTCGCGCCAGCGCGGTGCCCACAGGGTGAGCAGGTCGCCCTTGGGCAGGACGAGTTCGATCGGGACGATGTCCTGCGCCATCCATGCCTCCGGGTAAGCGGACTTCTTCCGGGGCGCAGCCTACGGGGTGCTCAAGATCATGCTGTTCACCGGTCCGACCGCAGGGTGGAGGCGTCGAAGGTGAACACGTCGTCCTCGTCGTCCGCCTCGGCGGAGTGCGTTGCCGCGTCAGGGAAAGCCGTGCTCACCGGCACCACTTCGGCGGCTCGTTCCCGTTCCGGGGCAGGCCCGGCGACGGCTTCGATCGCCGCTGTCAGCTCATCGCCGAGTACCGGCGCCATCACGTTGTACGCCCGCTGATTGGCCTGTTCGGCCGCGGCCTGGGCGGCGCGCACGATCTCCTCGCCGAGCGTTGGTCCGAGCCGCACCGAGTTCGGGTGCAACCGCAGTCCGACAAGGCGTCCCCGGGCGGTCACCGTCGCTTCGACAAGACCGTCCGCGCTCGTCGCCGTTCCCGTGACCGTTGCGAGGGCGCGCTCCAGCTCGGCCGCCTGGGCTCGCTGTTGTTCCGCGGAGGCGATCAGCTCGGGCGTGCTCACAACGGCCTCCTCAGCAGCGGACCGGCTTCGTCGTCGTCCTCGTCGTCCGCGCGCTCGATGCCCAGCGAGACCAACTCGTTCCGGGCCGACGCGTCCAACACGGCGCCGACCGCGTGGTGCAGCCGCCCACCCGCCGCGCGTTCCGCACGCCCGGCCAGCGCGAGGATTTCCCTTGCCAGCGCATCGGTGTTCATCCGCAGCGCGGCCGGTCCCAGCCGCACGTCGTGCAGTCCGCCACCGGGCACCACCTCCACGACGACCTCGCCGTCGCCGGACGTGGCCCGGCCGAGGATCGGTCCGGTGCGGGCGAGGCGGTCGGCCACGCGGTCCTCGGTCGCCCTGATTCCCGCGGCCGCGCGGGTGACGTCGTCCATGATCAGCTCGCTCTCAACCCGTCGGCCGGTAGAAACCGACGAACGGCATACCGGAGTTGGTCGTGCGCAGCGGCCGGATCTGCACGGGGTCCCCGGCTTCGACCATCTGCCCGTTGCCGATGAACATCGCCACGTGGCCGCGCCAGACCACGAGATCACCCGGCAGCAGCTGGCCCGGCGGCACGGACGCGCCGATCGCCTGCGCCGCGGAGTGCCGTGGCAGGTCGAGCCCGGCGTTGCCGTAGGCCCACTTCGTCAGCCCGCTGCAGTCCGTCGCCCGCGGCGGATCCGAAGCCGCCCAGACATAAGGAGTACCGAGGACGGACAGCGCGTTGCGGACCGCTGCCGCCGCCACCGGGTTCGGCGCCTGCACTGTGTGCCCGCCGGGCAGGTTGATGTCGACGCCCGATCCTGGCTGCGGCGGGATCGCGACGGGGAGGTTCGGGCGCCCTCCGCCGTAACCGCCGCCGCCTCCTCCACCACCGCCACCGCCGGAGCCGCCACTTCCGCCGCCGCCGTCACCCCTGCCCTGTCCCTCAGGCGGTGCCGGAGGTGCGACCGGCGAGATGCCTCCGCCTTGCACCTCCACAACGCCGTTGCCACCGAGCGGGGACCCAAGTCCTTTGAGGGCACCAGGGTCTGCCGGTTGCAATGCCCGCAACCGTGCTGCCGCCTCGGTCAGGTGATCGGAGACCTTCTTCAGCTCCGCCGCGGACTTCTCGGCGTAGGACGCCGACCGGCCGAAGGCCCGTGCGGTCGCCTCGCGCACGGCGTTGGTGTCGCCCGCTTTCTGTGCGGTCAGCGCGGCTTCGAAGGCCGGTTTCGCCCAGCGGACGAACTCGTCGATCAGCCCCTGGATCGCCTTGCGGCCCGTGGTGACGGCGCCGACCGCTCCCGTCACGGTGCCCTGTGCGCTCCCGCAGTTGCCGGACAGCCGGTCCAGCCCACCGTCCAGCGTCGCGACCCGGCCCTGGAACGCGTTGGCCTTGTCGCCGTACCAACCACCGAGCGCCGAGCGGACCTGCGCGCCGTGCCTGGACTTCAGTTCGGTGATCGTGGTCTTGGCCTTGCCGAGGGATTCGGCCGCCCTGCTCGCGCTTCCCGTGTCACCGTCCAGCTTCGCCAGGTGCTCCCGCAGCGGCCGGATGAGCGGTTCGATCAGACCCGCGGCGTCCGCCACGCCATCACCCCTGAGCCTGGGTTCGGCGCATTATCGCGGCGTGGTCGGCGTCCTGCTTCTGGTACGCCGTCAGCGCTCCCGCGACCGAAGTGGCGAGCCCGCTCAGCCCGGCCGACACGGCGGCGACCCCGTCCACGGTCGTCCTGGCCGCCTGCTGGAAAGCCTGGCTGATGCCGACCTCGCCGCCGATCTTGCCGAACGCGTCCGAGGGCAGGGCGGTGATCGAGCTCAGCGTCGCGCTGCCCACCTTGCCGAGGTCCTCGGCGAGCCCGGGTGTCGACTTCGCATAGCTCGACAACGCGGCCTGATCGACCTTGAAGCCCTGCTCAACCATGCGCTCCAGGCTGCCGCACCACCCACGGCCTTGTCCTGGAATACGCAGGATTCACGCTAGTGAGGGAGCGATGGGCCGGGAGTGTCAGGGGTGCATGCCAACATCCGATTCATGGGGTCGAGCGCCGCCGTTTCATCAAGCACTGCTGTTTCACGGAACTGGAACCGGATCACCCGCATCCTCACCGTGCGGGCTCCAGCCACCGCGAAGGAGCTGTTGCCACCCGCGACCGACGCGGACGTGCGCGCCGCGGAACGGGCGTTGGGACGACCCCTGCCGAAGGAACTGCACGCGTGGTGGGCGAGCTGCGGCGGCGGGCTGCACCCCGTCCTGCCGCACGGCTACATCCCGTACCGGCCGATCGGGTCGGTGAGCGCGTGGCGGGAGTGGCACCGGCGGCACGGCTCCGGCCCGCGGACCGACGCGCCCGCGGGCAGCCCCGGCGCGGGCTGGCACCCGTGGTTCGTCCCGATCGCCACGGACGGCGGCGACCACGACCTCGCCGTCGACCTGCGCCCGGGGCCGATGCACGGCTGCCTGTTCGCCTTCAGCCACACATGGGGCGTTGCCCACCCGCCCGAGTGGCAGGGCCTCGCCGCGCTGCTCGGTGGCGTCGCCGACGCGTTGGAGACGGGCGGACGGGTCGGCCGCTACCACCCCACGACCACGAAAGGAGGCATGCTGATCTGGAAGCTGTGAAGGTGGTGTGCGTTGGCCGAAGTCCATGACGTCGCGGCCGCGGTGCTGGCCGGTACGGGCCCTGTGTCCCGGCTCCAGCTCCACGCGCTGTTGTACTACTCGCAGGCCTGGCATCTGGCGTTGCACGACAGACCGCTGTTCGTCGATCGCATTGAGGCTCGGCGGAACGGACCAGTGGTCTCTTCGGTGTGGCGGCAGGGCGAGGTCGACCGTGGCGACCCGGAGCTGCTGACCGCGGAAGAACGCGCGATCGTCGCGTCCGTGGTCGACAGGTACCGGGACTTCACCGAGCACGAACTGGCCACCATGACGCGCCAGGAAGAGCCGATACGCCAAGCGATACGCGGTGCTCCGCTCTCGCCGGACGTGATGGCGAGCTACTTCCGGCGACAGATCGCCGACCCCGAAACCGCCGTCACCGAGGCCGTGGCCAACGCGCGGCTGGACGGGCGGGACATCTCACCGGAGGGGCTCATGACCCTGCGCGCCGTGGCCAACCGGTGAACTCACGGCGGACCAGGCGACCGCTCGGCGAATCGCGGCGTTGACCCGGGCGGAGTGAGGTTCAGGCGGCTGGGACGAGCAGCGCCCAGGACTTCACGGTGCCGTGGCCGGTGCCCCACGGCAGGTGTTCGCCCACGTCCACGAAATGCCCGCTGACGTCGTTGTTGTTGAGGATGACCTCGACGGTGTCGTCGGGCTCGCCCGACGTGCGGCCGCACAGGCTGTAGAACCACACCGGCCGGTTGGGCAGCTGGCCCTCGCGCATCAGGCGTTCGGCCACCACGAGGGTGGGCGGGCGCTGGCGGGCGACGTCGACGAACCCGTCGTCGATCCCGCCGAAGTCCCGCCAGCCGACCGGGCCCGCGAACAGCTCGGTGGGGCGGCCGTCGCCGTCCGAGCCGAGCTGGTGGAACACGGCGTCGGCGAGCGGGTGGTCGGGCTGCTGGATGGCGATGAACACCGGCAGCACGTTGTCCACCCAGGACATCAGCGCGTCGGCGAGCGGGTGGGCCTCGGCGGAGCGCACGCCGACGGCCTGGTCCCAGGCGTAGCCCTCCTCCCAGGCGGTGCAGCGCACGCCTAAGGGCAGCCGGACGTACGCGCCGTCCGAATCGTGTTCCGGCTCCTCGACGGCGATCTCCAGGTCGAGGTCGACCAGCGCCACGACGGTGCCGGTGCGTTCGGTGCGCAGGTCGTGCGACTCACGGAGCATGGCCGCGATCACTTCGGCGATGCCGCCGGCGTCGAGTTCTTCCACCTTGGACAACCCCTTCGAAACGATGTGCCCCGCGATCCGCGGACCGCAGGGCACATCGTGGCCGAACCGACCGATCAGACTCCCATCGGGTGCCAGACCGTCTTGTGCTCCAGGTACGCGCGCAGCCTGGTGATATCGGGCCGCCGCGTCCAGTCCGTCTCCTTGGCCGACGAGCGGAGCACGCGCTTGACCGTGCCCGCGGCGGTGCGCTCCAGTTCGGCGCGGATCACCTCGGGGGCACCGCACAGGTCGAGCGCGTTGACGTCCGCGTGCGAGGCCAGCCAGGGGCCGAGCTCCGCGGCGTTGCCGGTCAGCAGGTTCACCACGCCGCCCGGCAGGTCCGAGGTCGCCATCACCTCGGACAGCGTGACGGCGGGCAGCGGGCGGTGGTGGCTGGACACCACGACGCAGGTGTTGCCGGTCGCGATCACCGGCGCCACCACGCTCACCAGCCCGAGCAACGAGGACGTCTGCGGCGCGAGCACCGCGACGACGCCGGTGGGCTCGGGGACCGAGAACGAGAAGTACGGCCCCGCGACCGGGTTGGACGCGCCGAGCACCGAGGCGACCTTGTCGGTCCATCCCGCGTACCAGACCCACCGGTCCACCGCTGCGTCCACAATGGACTCAGCCTTCTTCGCGTTCACGTTCTCCGCGGCGCAGACCTCCGCGATGAACTGTTCCCGCCTGCCCTCAAGCATTTCCGCGACGCGGTAGAGCACCTGGCCGCGGTTGTACGCGGTCGCTCCGGACCAGCCCGGGAACGCTTTGCGGGCCGCGGCGACCGCGTCCCGCGCGTCCTTGCGCGAGGCGTGCGCCGCGTTGGCCAGGAAGTTGCCCTTGGCGTCGTTGACCGGGTAGACCCGCCCGGACTCCGAGCGCGGGAACTTCCCGCCAAGGTAGAGCTTGTAGGTCTTGGTCACGCCGATACGCCCGTCAGACATCGAGATACGCCTCCAGTCCCGCGCGGCCGCCCTCGCGACCGAAACCGGACTCCTGGTAGCCGCCGAACGGGGCGGTGGGGTCGAACCGGTTGAAGGTGTTCGCCCACACCACACCGGCCCGCAGTTTCTGGGACATCCACAGGATTCTGGAACCCTTCTCGGTCCAGATCCCCGCGGACAGGCCGTACGGGGTGTTGTTCGCCTTGGCGACCGCCTCGTCCGGGGTGCGGAAGGTCAGCACGGACAGCACCGGCCCGAAGATCTCCTCCCGGGCGATCCGCATCGCCTGGTGCACGTTGGAGAACACGGTGGGGGCGAAGAAGAAACCCTTGTCCGGCAACGGGCACGAACTCGACCAGCGGTCGGCGCCCTCGGCCTCGCCGGACTCGGTCAGCTCGCGGATCCTGGCGAGCTGCTCCTTGGAGTTGATCGCGCCGACGTCGGTGTTCTTGTCCAGCGCGTCGCCGACGCGCAGCGTGGAGACGCGGTAGCGCAGCTTCTCCATCACTTCGTCCACAATGGACTCCTGGACCAGTAGCCGCGAACCCGCGCAGCAGACGTGGCCCTGGTTGAAGAAGATGCCGTTGACGATGCCCTCGACGGCCTGGTCCACCGGGGCGTCGTCGAAGACGATGTTGGCGGCCTTGCCGCCCAGCTCCAGGGTGAGCTTCTTGCCCGTCCCGGCCAGCGAGCGCTGGATCAGCTTGCCCACCTCGGTGGAACCGGTGAAGGCGATCTTGTTGACGCCCGCGTGGTTCACGATCTCCGAGCCGATGTCACCGGCGCCGGGCAGGATGTTCACCACGCCCGCGGGCAGCCCGGCCTGCTGGCAGATCTCGGCGAAGACCAGCGCGGTCAGCGGCGTGGTCTCGGCGGGCTTGAGCACCACGGTGTTGCCGCAGGCCAGCGCGGGCGCGATCTTCCACGCCAGCATCAGCAGCGGGAAGTTCCACGGGATGACCTGACCGGCGACGCCGAGCGGCTTCGGGTCCGGTCCGTAGCCCGCGAAGTCGAGCTTGTCGGCCCAGCCCGCGTGGTAGAAGAAGTGCGCCGCCGCCGTCGGCACGTCGACGTCGCGCGATTCCTTGATCGGCTTGCCGTTGTCCAGGCTCTCCAGCACCGCGAGCTCGCGGCCGCGCTCCTGGATCAGCCGGGCGATGCGGAACAGGTACTTGGCCCGCTCGCTGCCGGGCATCCGGCCCCACACCTTGTCGTAGGCGCGGCGGGCGGCCTTGACCGCGCGGTCCACGTCCGCGGCCGAGGCCGTGCTGACCTCGGCCAGCACCTCCTCGGTCGACGGGTTGACCGTCTTCAGCGGCTCGCCCTCGCCCTCGACGAACTGGCCGTCGACGAACATCCGGTAGTTCGGCTTGAGGTTGGCGATATCCCGCGACTCCGGTGCCGGGGAGTACTCCCAGAGCTGTGTCATCTCAGTCCACCGTCACATAGTCCGGGCCGCTGTAGTGGCCCTCAAGCTGGGTCCGCCGCTGCATCAGCAGATCGTTGAGCAGGCTGGACGCGCCGAAGCGGAACAGCTTCGGGTCGAGCCACTCCTCGCCCGCCACCTCGTGCACGGCGACGAGGTAGCGCATCGCGTCCTTGGTGACCCGGATGCCGCCCGCGGGCTTGACCCCGCGCAGCTGCCCGGTCTGGGTCTTCCAGTCGCGAACGGCCTGCAGCATCAGGTGGGTCACTGGGAGCGTGGCGGCGGGGGAGACCTTGCCGGTCGAGGTCTTGATGAAGTCGCCGCCCGCGAGCAGCGCCAGCCAGGACGCGCGGCGCACGTTGTCGTAGGTCGACAGCTCTCCGGTCTCCAGGATGACCTTGAGATGCGCGTCCCCGCACGCGGCCTTGATCGCGACGATCTCGTCGTAGACCTGGCCGTAGCGGCCGGAGAGGAACGCGCCCCGGTCGATCACCATGTCGATCTCGGTCGCGCCCGCGTCCACCGCGATCCTGGTGTCCTCCAGCTTGATCGCCAGGGAGGAGCGGCCGGAGGGGAACGCGGTCGCGACACTGGCGACGCCGATGTCGGCGCCCTTCAGCTCGCGCACCGCCGTCTCCACCATGTCCGGGTAGACGCAGATCGCGGCGACCTGCGGCACGTCGGGGCGCTCGGGGTCGGGGCGGCGCGCCTTGGCGCACAGCGAGCTGACCTTGCCCGCGGTGTCGGCGCCTTCCAGGGTGGTCAGGTCGACCATCCTGATGGCGGTGTCGATCGCCCAGAGCTTGGACGCCTTCTTGATGCTGCGCGTGGCGAGCGTCGCGGCGCGTTGCTCCAGTCCGACCTGGTCGACGCCGGGCAGTCCGTGCAGGAACCGACGCAGCGCGGCGTCGTCCCTGGTGGCGTCTGCCAGCTCTGGGGGAAGTCCCGGGATGTGCGGCGACTGGCGGGTCGCGGGGGTGTCCGCGGACTCGGCAGCCGTCGGCGGTGACGGTGCGGCCATGGCCAGGAGTCTAGGGCGTGTTTCGCAGGTCTCTTTCGATGAGAGCCGGGATCGAGGTCGTTCCTGGCAAGACGAGGGGAAGTCCTCGTACCGGTGTTGTACGGGGGCTTTCACTCGGCGCCGCCAGGGGCGGGCTCGGCCCGGCTATCGCGGATATGGACCTGTGAAACACGCCCTACGGCCAGGTCACCGGGCGTCCAGCCTGTTGCGCCGGACCTGTGGACAACTCGTTCGCGCTGCTCAGCCGCTGTGCGCCGGGGTTCGGCCGGTCAGTGGGGGTGGGTGGTGATGGCACTGGTCACACCTCGGCTGACCGGCACTGACCGGCATGAGAGCGCGACCACTGCAGGTCGCGCGCTCTCCGATAGGCCATTCGGTGATTCCTTTTCTTAAGTGTTCATCAAGTCGTTGAAGGCTCACGTCGGCGCAGGTTACTGTGGAGTAGCCGGTATGCGGAGGCAGACCGGGCAAGGCCCGAGGGTCCACCGGACGCGCCACCGGTGGACCCTCGATTTAGTTCTCCACCAAGGCTTCCGAGCGCGCCGGGAAGACCGGGATCGCGTGCAGGTGCTCCGGTTCCGGAGCGCGGTCCCACGTCCACGCGCGCATCTGGTCGGGGCTGCGGCGACCGAAGAACCCGCGCCACAGTTCGAACGGCTCCGCCTCCACGGTCGCGGCGAGCTCCCCGTCGCCGATCCGCCACTCCGAGCCGTCCGCGCGGACCACCAGCGCCCAGGGCTGTTCGTGGTAACCGCCGACGACGCTCCCGATGTGCTCCAGCATCGGCCGCCACGCGGCGTCCGGCAGCCGCTCCAAGCCGAGCGCGGTGCGCAGGTCCGCCTCGTGCTGTGTGACGTCGTGCACCATGTTGAGCTGGGCTTTCTCCGAGCACAGGCGCCGTTCCAGCCGCTCGCTGAAGCCCTCCCACTCGGCGAGGTTGTCCGCGACCGGCCTGTTCACCCGCTCGCCGACGTGCCGTTCGGTCCACGCGCGGCCCGGTGCCCCGTCGAGCCTTCCGGTCGCGGCGTCGTGGGCGACTCCGCACAGGTGGGCCAGCAGTGCCCGGACGGTCCATTCCGGGCAGGCGGCAACCGGGGTCGCCAGCTGCTCCTCCGTCAGCGTCCGCGCGATCGCGGTGATCCGTTGCCGCGCCTCGCGGTAGATCACGTCGTACATCGGTACCCCTTCTCCGGCTAACGTCTGCGGTCATGGACGTGCTCGTCGTCGAACACCCGCTGGCCAAGGCCCGGCTCACCACCATGCGTGACGCCCGCACCGACAGCGCGGCCTTCCGCGCCGCCCTGCACGAGCTGACCGTCATGCTGATCTACGAGGCCACGCGGGGGGCGCCCCTCGCGGAGGAGCGCATCCACACACCGGTGGCCAGGACGACCGGATTCCGGCTCGCCAACCCGCCGCTGCTGGTCCCGGTGCTGCGCGCCGGACTCGGCATGGCCGACCAGGCGCACAAGCTGATCCCGGACGCGCAGATGGGCTTCGTCGGCCTGGCCCGCGACGAGGAGACCCTGCAGCCGACGCCGTACATGGTCTCGCTGCCGGAGGACCTGGCGGGCCGTCCGGTGTTCGTGCTCGACCCGATGCTCGCCACCGGCGGCTCGATGGTGCACACGATCACGCTGCTCACCGACCGCGGCGCCACCGACGTCACCGCGGTGTGCACGCTGGCCGCGCCGGAAGGGCTGCGCACCCTGGAAGCGGCCAACCTGCCGGTGCGCGTGGTCACGGCGAGCGTGGACGAGCGGCTGAACGACTCCGGGTTCATCGTGCCCGGGCTCGGCGACGCCGGGGACCGCCAGTACGGCGCGGTCTGATCGCGGCACCATCGCCCCCTCCCGCTGCTACTTGAAAAACATATAGTGGCGCCGATCTTGGCCCGTCCGCCGCGGCGGGTCAAGGCTGCGCCGTTCGAGTGAGTCCAGTGGTCTAGACCTTGACGAGTTGTGGTCTGGACCACATCGTCTGCTGTACACATCCGCGAACGATTCCGCTCCGCCGCCCTGCACCCCTGGAGCGATCGATCATGTACCGCAAGCGATGGCAGCCCCTGCTCGCGCTCTGCGCGGGCGTCACCGTCGTGCTCGGGCTCGCGACCACCCCTGTTCAGGCCGCGACCACCCCCACGGCGACGTTCACCAAGAGTTCGAGCTGGGACGGTGGTTTCACCGGCCTGGTCACGATCACCAACGGCGGCGCGACCGCGCTGAACGGGTGGAAGGTCGAGTTCGACCTGCCGGCGGGAACGAGCGTCGGCGCCTACTGGGACTCCCTCCTCACCCGCACCGGCGACCGCTACTCCTTCACCAACCGCGACTACAACGGCGCCGTTGGCGTCGGAGCCTCGGTTTCCTTTGGCTTCAACGGAATCGGCAACGGTGCCCCGGCGAACTGCCGCCTCGACGGCCAGCCCTGCGAGGGCGGAGCGCCGGACACCGAGGCGCCGAGCGTGCCGTCCGGCCTCACCGTCTCCGGCACGAGCGCCAACACGATCTCGTTGCGGTGGAACGCATCCACGGACAACGTGGGAGTGACGGGCTACGAGGTCTTCCGCGGCGGGACCTCCGTCGGAAGCACGCCCGACACGACCTTCACCGCCAGCGGGCTGACCCCCGAGACCGACTACGCGTTCACCGTCCGCGCCAAGGACGGAGCAGGAAACGCTTCCGCGCAAAGCACTTCCGTCTCCGCGCGCACGGGCAAGCCAGGGACCGAAGGGCGCGTCCGCGTCGGGTACTTCCCGCAATGGGGCATCTACGAGCGGAAGTTCTTCATCAAGAACCTCGACACCTCGGGCGCCGCGGCGAAGCTGACGCACCTGAACTACTCCTTCGCCAACATCCACCCGACGGAGCTGACGTGCTTCGCGGTCACCAAGCCGACCAGCTCGAACCCGGCCGACCCGGACCAGGGAACCGGGGCGGGCGACTCCACGGCCGACTACGTGTGGCCCTTCGACGCCGCGCAGAGCGTGGACGGCGTCGGGGACGGCGGCTGGGCCGGAGCGGGGCCGCTGAAGGGCAACTTCAACCAGCTGCGCAAGCTCAAGGCCAAGCACCCCAACCTGAAGGTGCTGCTCTCGCTCGGCGGCTGGACGTACTCGAAGTTCTTCTCCGACGCGGCCAGGACCGACGCCTCGCGCAAGAAGCTCGTCTCGTCCTGCGTCGACATGTACATCAAGGGAAATCTGCCGAGGCACTACGACATGGGCGGGCCCGGCACCGGCGCGAACGTCTTCGACGGCTTCGACCTCGACTGGGAGTGGCCGGGCGCGGAAGGACACCCCGGCAACCACTTCGGCCCCGAGGACAAGGTCAACAACTCGTTGCTGATCGAGGAGTTCCGCCGTCAGCTCGACGCGCTCGGGGGCACGGTCGGCAAGAAGTACCTGCTGACCGCGTTCACCCCGGCCGCGCCCGCGCTGGCGTCGGCGGGCTGGGAGATGGCCAGGGTGGCCAACAGCCTGGACCTGTTGAACTTCCAGGGCTACGACTTCCACGGAGCGGGCAGCGACAACTCGTGGGAGCCCAACCGCACCGGGCACCACGCGAACCTGCACACCGACGTCGACGACCCGTACACCACGAAGTTCAGCGTCGACGTGGCGTTGAAGATCTACACCGACGCCGGTGTCGACCCGAGGAAACTCGTGCTGGGTGTGCCGTTCTACGGCCGTGGCTGGCAGCAGGTGACCGACGGCGGGAAGAAGGGGGAGTGGCAGGCCGCCAACGGCGCCGCTCCCGGTGACTTCGCCGCCGAGGCGGGGACGCGGGCCTACAAGAACCTCAAGGCGCAGTTCCCGACCGTCCACCACGACGAGCAGGCCGTCGCGGCGTACGCGTTCGCCAACGGTCAGTGGTGGTCGTTCGACGACGCGTGGGTGATCGGCAAGAAGATGGAGTACGTCAAGGCGAAAGGGCTTGGCGGCGCCATGATCTGGTCACTCGACGGCGACGACGGAACGCTGATGACCGCACTCGACAACGGACTCCGGTGAGGGTGCGCAAGGACGGGCTGTCCTGATCGGACAGTCCTGGTGGGGCCCGGGGAACCGTTGGCGGCGGGGTATCCCGGGCCCCTCCGCTACTGCGGCGCCGTGCACCAGCCGTGCGCCTGGGCGCGGAGCACTGTCTCGAAGTTGGCCGCCACGTCGATCCCCGGGGGCAGGCGGCCGCCGGACTCCAGGGAGACCAGGCCGTGCACCAGGCCCCACGAGGCCAGCGCGATCTCCTCGGCCCGGTACCCGGTGAAGCGGCCGGAGTCGATCCCGGCCTGGACCATGTCCAGCAGCGGTTGCAGGGTGGCGAGCGCCTGCCGGGAGGCGTCGGCGTCCGGCTCGAATCCCGGTGCCATGGTGGAGAACATGATCCCGTACAGGTGCGGGTCGGCCCGTGCGCTCTCCCGGTAGGCGAGGCCGAGCCGGACCAGGTCCTCGATCGGGTCCCCCGACCGCTCCACAGTGGACAGTCGCTCGCCGAACCTGCGGAACGCCTCGAGGTAGAGCTCGCGCAGCAGGGCGGGCTTGCCGCCGAAGAGCGAGTACACCGCGGTGGTGGAGGTGCCCGCGTCGGCGGCGAGCTTGCGCAGGCTCAGCCCGTCCGGCCCGTCCGTGGACAGCGTCTCCGCGGCGCGGTCGAGCAGGCGGGCGCGCAGCGCCTCGTCGTGAACCTTGGGTCGTGGCACCCCGCCAGAATAACGGAACACTGTTTTAAAACTGCGGCACACCGGCTGACCCTGGTGATCTGTGATACCACGGCGGTACCATCCCGCGCATGGCTATGACGCTGCGGTTGTCCGAGGACGAGAATCGGCAACTCGACGAGCTCGCCGCTGCCGAGGGCCGGTCCAAACAGGACATAGTGCGCCTCGCGCTGGCCGACCGGTGGTCGCGGCTGCACAAGGAGCGTCAGCTGAGCGAGGTGCTGGCCCGCGTGATGCCCCGCTACGGCGCCCTGCTCGACCGTCTCGGCCCCACCTGAACCCAGGATCAGCGGCACTGGCCAACAGGCCAATTTACGTTGCCGCGCCTGAGAAATCTCCCGGTTTCTCTCTAGATTCAAGTCCTCTATGAAGATCGCCCCCAATGGCCGATCGGGCGTCCACTGTCAGTGATCCCCGATATCGTCAGACAGCGCGGTGACCGCGGCCCGTACCCCGGCGCCCACCGGTGCCGCGAGCTACGTCGACCACGGGAAAAAGGGCGAGTGATCTCCTACCTGGACGCCAGCGACCTGCTGGTGCTGGCAACCGCCGTCACCGGCGGTGACCTAGTCGTGCGCGACGTCGGGCTGCTCGACGCGGCCGCGCACCGCCCCCGGGCCGCCGTGCTCGGGGTCGAGGCGTACGGAACGCTCTGGCTCAAGGCCGCCGCGATGCTGGACTCCATCGTCTGCACCCGCCCACTCGTCGAGGGCAACTGGCGGCTGGCCTGGGTGGCCGCGGTCACCCTCTGCGACATCAACGGCTGGTGGATCGACGCCGACGAGGACGACGCGCTCGAGGTCGTCCGCGAGGTCGGCCGGGGCGATCTCGACGTGGCCGACGTCGCGGTCCGGTTCGAGAAGTGGGCGGTCGCCAAGCGCCAGCCCGGCTGATTTCCCAGGGGCGAGCTTGACCTGGAGCGCGCTCCAACTTCTACCGTCGTCCCCGTGAGCTACTCGATCGCCGAAGCCGCCGAACGCACGGGGCTGTCCATGGACACCCTCCGCTACTACGAACGCATCGGGCTGATCGACCCACCGGCCCGCGACTCGGGCGGCAGGCGCAGCTACTCCGAGGACGACCTCGGCTGGCTGGGCTTCCTGTCCTGCCTGCGGATGACCGGGATGCCGATCCGCCTGATGTGCGAGTACGCCAGGCTGCGGCACTTCGGCGCGGCCAGTGCGGGCTCGCGCAAGCAGATCCTGCTGGAACAGCGTGCCGCGGTGCGGGAGCGCATCGCGGAGCTGCAAATGTGCCTGAGCACGCTGGACTACAAGATCGACAACTATGAGACGGTCGAGCGCCGGGTCGCTGAGCTGACCCCGCTCGCCCAGGAGGCGACAGCATGAGCAAGCTGCCCACCCGAAGGCTCGGTGCGCTCGAGGTCTCCGCCCAGGGCCTTGGCTGCATGGGAATGAGCGAGTTCTACGGCGAGACCGACGAGCAGGAGTCGATCGCCACCATCCACCGGGCCGTCGAGCTCGGCGTGCGGTTCCTCGACACCGCCGACATCTACGGCCCGCACCGCAACGAGGAGCTGGTCGGCCGCGCCATCGCCGACCGCCGTGACCAGGTCGTGCTGGCCACGAAGTTCGGCATCGTGCGCACCGCCGACCCGCACGCGCGCGGTGTCCGCGGTGACGCCGCCTACGTGCGGCAGGCGGCGGAGGCGTCGCTGAAGCGGCTCGGCCTCGACCACATCGACCTGTACTACCAGCACCGGGTCGACCCGAACACGCCCATCGAGGAGACCGTCGGCGCCATGGCCGAACTGGTCGCCGAAGGCAAGGTCCGCTACCTCGGCCTCTCCGAGGCGAGCGCGGCCACCATCCGCCGCGCGCACGCCGTGCACCCGATCGCCGCCGTGCAGACCGAGTGGTCGTTGTGGACGCGCGAGATCGAGGACGAGGTCGTTCCGGCCTGCCGCGAGCTGGGGATCGGCATCGTGCCGTACTCGCCGCTCGGGCGCGGCTTCCTCACCGGCCGGTTCACCAAGCCGAGCGACTTCGACAGCAGCGACTTCCGCGTCGTCGGCCAGCCGCGGTTCAGCGAGGAGAACCTGGAGAAGAACCTCGCCATCGTCGAGGCGGTGCGGGAGCTCGCGGACGCACGCGGTGTCACCCCCGGCCAGCTCGCGCTGGCGTGGGTGCAGAACCAGGGCGAGGACGTGGTGCCGATCCCGGGCACCAAGCGCCGCAAGTACCTGGAGGAGAACGCCGCGGCCGTCGCGATCGAGCTGAGCGCGGACGAGCTCGCCCAGATCGCCTCCGCCGTGCCTGCCGACCAGGTCGCGGGCACGCGCTACGCCGAGCAGATGATGGGCCTGCTCAACGGCTGAACGACCGGGGTCGCGCAGGCTTGAACGGCCTGCGCGACCCTCGGGTCAGCCGAGCAGCGCGGAGATCTCTTCGCGCAGCGCCGAAAGCCGTTCCCGGCCGCGCTTGCGCGCGTCGTCCAGTTCGCCCGCGTCCGCGACCGGCTCGACGATCTCCAAGTACGCCTTGACCTTCGGCTCGGTCCCGGAAGGCCGGACCAGGACGCGCAGCCCGGGGCCCCGCATCGTCAGGACGTCCGCCTTCGGTCGCAGATCCGAGACCGAGATGGCGATCCCGGCCAGCTCCACCGGTGGTTCGGCGCGCAGACGCGCCATGGTCCTGCCGATCACGCTCAGGTCCTGCACGCGCAGGGAAACCTGGTCGGTCAGGTGCAGGCCGTGCGCGACGGCGAGGTCGTCCAGCGCGTCGAGCAGCGAGCGCCCGGACGCCTTCAGCGACGCGGCCAGGTCGCACGCGAGCACGGCCGCGCTGATGCCGTCCTTGTCCCGCACCACATCCGGGTCGACGCAGTGGCCGATCGCCTCTTCGTAGGCGTAGACCAGCCCGGTGCCGTTCCCGTCTCCGGCGCGCACCAGCCACTTGAAGCCGGTCAGCGTCTCGTCGTAGCGGGCGTTGTGCTTCGCGGCCACCGAGCGCAGCAGCTCCGATGACACGATCGTCGCCGCCACCAACGGGTCTGGGTGCGCTGTTCGGTCCAAAGTGGACAGAACTCGCTCGCCGAGCAGGGCTCCGGTCTCGTCGCCGCGCAGCATCCGCCAGCAACCGTCGCGTTCCCGCGCGCCCAGGGCGCAGCGGTCCGCGTCCGGGTCCAGTGCCACGGCCACGTCAGCGTCCACAGTGGACGCTAGGCTCAACAGCAGGTCCGACGCCCCGGGCTCTTCCGGGTTCGGGAAGCTCACGGTGGGGAAGTCGGGGTCCGGCCGCTCCTGCTCCGCGACCAGGTGCACATCGGTGAAACCCGCGTGCGCCAACACTTCCCGCAATGTTTCGGCGCCGACACCGTGCAGCGTGGTCGCCGCGATCCGCAGCGCCCGCTCGGGGCTCCTCGTCAGGCTCGCCGCTCTGTCCACATAGGACTGAACAAGGTCCTCGCCGAGCGTCGTCCAGCCTTGCGCGGTGGGAACGACGACCGCCGCGCCGACCTTGGCGATGGCCGCCTCGATCTCGCGGTCGGCGGGCGGCACGATCTGCGACCCCGCGTCCAGGTAGACCTTGTACCCGTTGTCGGCAGGGGGGTTGTGCGACGCGGTGACCTGGACCCCGGCCACCGCGTTCAGCTTCCGCACGGCGAAGGCCAGCACCGGCGTGGGCAGCGGGCGGGGCAGGACGCGCACGTCGAACCCGGCCGCGGTGAGCACGCCCGCGACATCGCGGTGGAACTGCTCCGAACCGTGGCGCGCGTCGCGGCCGACGACGACCACGCCACCGGACTTCCCCGAGGCAGCGAGCCATTCGCCGAGGCCCGCCGTCGTGCGCACCACGACAGCGCGGTTCATGCCGTTCGGCCCCGGGCGCACCGGCCCGCGCAGCCCCGCCGTGCCGAAGCTCAGCGGCGCGCGCATCCGGTCGGCCAGCTCGTCGATCGCGTCCTGCTCGCCGACCATGGCCTTGCCGAGCAACCGCTGCATCTCCTCGCGGTCAGCAGGGGCGAGGTCGTCGGCGATCCAGCGGAACGCGCGGTCGCGCAGCTCGGGGGACAGGCTCACGCCCGGCTCACCAGCTCGCGCAGCAGCGTGCCCATCCGGCCCGCGGCGTCCCGCCCGGCCTCCAGCACCTCCTCGTGGTTCAGCGGCTCACCGGTGATGCCCGCCGCCAGGTTCGTGACCAGGGACAGCCCGAAGACCTCGGCGCCCGCGGCACGCGCGGCGATGGCCTCCAGCACGGTGGACATGCCGACCAGGTCGGCGCCCAGCGTGCGCAGCATCCGGATCTCGGCGGGGGTCTCGAAGTGCGGACCCGGCAGGCCCGCGTAGACGCCTTCCTCCAGGGTCGCGTCGATCTCCCTGGCCACCCCGCGCAGGCGGCTGGAGTAGAGGTCGGTCAGGTCCACGAACCTGGCGCCGACCAGCGGGGACGCCGCGGTCAGGTTCAGGTGGTCGCTGATCAGCACGGGCTGCCCGACCTGCATGCCCTGGCGCAGGCCGCCCGCGGCGTTGGTCAGCACCACGGTGGTGCAACCAGCGGCGGTCGCGGTGCGGACCCCGTGCACGGTCTGCGGGATGCCCTTGCCCTCGTAGTAGTGGGTGCGGCCGAGCATCAGCAGCACGCGCTTCTCACCGATCCGCACGGACCGGACGGTGCCGCCGTGCCCCGCGACGCTGGGCGCCGCGAAACCGGGCAGCTCGCCCATGGGGATCTCGGAGACGAGGTCGCCGATCATGTCGGCGGCCGGTCGCCAGCCCGAACCGAGGATGACGGCGATGTCGTGCCGGTCGACCCCGGTGCGCTGGGCCAGCGCCGCCGCGGCCGCGGTGGCGGCGGCTTCCGGGTCGACGGCCGGGTTGAGGGCGTCCGCGTCGCTGGTGGCGGCGGTCGCGTGGGTCTCGATGCTCACGTTCGGGGAGCTTAACGACCCGGTGCGGGCCGAGTCAGCTGGCGGCGATGGCGAAGGTCGGCGTGATCCGGTCGTAGAGGTCGGTCTTGCCCCACTCCTCGGAGTCGGTGGGCACGGTCACCCGGAGCACCCACAGGTCCTTGGCGTTGGGCAGCAGCAGCGCGTAGGTCGTGCGCGCCACCTCGGCCCCGGTCGCCCGGCCCCGGCTGTTGGACCTGCCGCTCTTCGGCGAGATCGTCCGGTAGATGAGCTCCTGGGACTGCTCGTAGGAGTTCTGGGCGGGCGCGTCGACCTGGGTGAGGAGGTTGAAGCTGCCCCCGTCGCTCTTCGCGATCGTGGCGAGCTGGTCGATGTAGCGGGGCATCTTGTTGTGCGGGTAGAAGCCGGCGAAGCGCTCCACGGCCACCTCGTTGTGCCCGTCCGGCGAGATGAACCTGATCAGCGTGCTCGACATCGGTGAGTTCGGCCGCTGCTCCTGGAAGTCCGTCCAGTTCTTGGGCACGTGGATGCTGAAGGTCCCGCCCGGGTCGCCCTTGGCGAGCTGAGCCACCTCGTTGCGCTGCTCCAGCGCGGCCAGCGGAGCCGACTGGACGGACGTGGTCTTCGGGGTCTGCCGGGTGCTGAAGTCCGGAATGACCTGCTGCCCCGCGACCGTCCTGGCCAGCGCGAACCCGCCGCCCGCGGACAGCACGAAGAGCACGACCGCGCTCGCGATCGTCAGCAGCCGGGTGCTCCGTCGCCGCGGCGGCGGTGGCGGTCGGCTGGACAGCATGAACGGCAGGGGGCCCGGGTCGGAGGCGAGCGCCTTGACCATCGACTCCTCGACCGCGCGCTGCCGCTCAGATCCGCGCTGCTTCGCCTGCTCGACCAGGGGGTTCGGGGCGAAGGACGGTTCGGCCTCGTCGTGCGGGAACAGACGGGTCCCCGGCTCGGGCAGCAGGGGGTGCAGCCGCTTGCGCACCTCGGCCAGCGGCATCCGCTCGGCGGGGTTCTTGACCATCAACCCGCGGATCACCTCGCCGAGCACGCCTTCGTCGCTCGGCGACGGGATCTCACCGTGCACGACCTGCGTGACGGTTTCCAGCGGGTCGTCCTCCACGTCGTAGGGCGGCGTGCCCTCCATGGCGGCGAACAGGGTGGCGCCCAGTCCCCACAGGTCCGCGCTCGGCGCGGCCGGGTCGCCGGAGGCCACCTCGGGCGCGATGTAGGCGGGGGTGCCCATGAGCAGGCCCGCGCTGGTGAGGGTCGAGTCGGACACGCTGCGCGCGATGCCGAAGTCGGTCAGCTTCACCCTGCCGTCCGCTCCGACCAGCACGTTCCCCGGCTTGACGTCGCGGTGGGTGACACCGGCCTGGTGCGCGGCCGCCAGCGCCGCAGCGAGCGCGTTGCCGACCTCGGCCGTCTGCGTCACGTCCAACGGGCCGTGCTTGCGGACCAGCTGGGCCAGGCTCCGCGAGGGCAGCAGCTCCATCACGACGAACGGCTCGCCGTCATGCCGGACGACGTCGAACAGGGTCACCACGTTCGGGTGAGAGAGCACGGCGATGGCCCGCGCCTCCCGGAGGGTCCGCTCGCGCATGGCGTCGGCCTCCTCGGGCGGCATCCCCGGTGGCAGGCGGACCTCCTTGACGGCGACCTGCCTGCGCAGCATCTCGTCGTAGGCGGCCCACACCGTGCCCATCGCGCCACGTCCGAGCACCCGCTTGAGCCGATAGCGCTCGGCGATCAACCGCTCGCTCGGCTCCTGGGCGTCGGCGTTCCTGTCCTCGTCGGCCGGTGGCACGTTCCCATTCTCCACAACTCGGCCCCCGTCACCGCCTTGTGCGACAACTCCGGCCCGACTGATTACACATCGTGATCGTCGCGGATAGGTACTCATGGCCGAATGCGCGGGGACCCCCCCGCTGCGAATTATCCCAGACGGCACTGACATTCCGGCCGTGGAAACCCCTTTCACCGCCTGAGTTGTCCACAACGGCACTGCCTGTCCACAGATCGCGATTCCCCACTGGCATCCCCGTCCACCCCGACGCAATCTGGGCGAGGAGCACCAACCGGGCAACACGACCAGGGCAGCGAAAGAGGAGGTGACGCCTATAGGAGCCCGCGTTCGCCAGGGGCCCGCCCCTTCCACCAGCCCACCGCGGTGACGCATGATCCGGCGTCATGACCGTGGTTATCGGGATCGACTCCTCGACCCAGTCGTCGAAGGCCATCGCCGTCGACGCCGCCTCCGGCCAGGTGCTCGCCGAAGGCCGCGCCGCGCACCCCGACGGCACCGAAGTCCATCCTGACGCGTGGTGGCGGGCCACCACGCAGGCGATCGCCGAGGCCGCGGCCGGTCTGTCCGAACCGGTCGCGGCGATCGCGGTCGCCGGTCAGCAGCACGGGATGGTCACCCTGGACGCGTCGGGTGAGGTCGTCCGTCCCGCGCTGCTGTGGAACGACAACCGCTCAGCGCCGCAGGCCCGTCGGCTGACGGACGAGTTCGGCGGGCCGAAGCGCTGGGCGGAGCGCACCGGCTCGGTCCCGGTCGCCAGCTTCACGGTGAGCAAGCTGGCCTGGCTGGCCGAGCACGAGCCCGCCAACGCGGACCGCACGAGCAGGGTCCTGCTGCCGCACGACTGGATCACGTGGCGGCTGGCCGCACCGGGATCGGAGACGGCGACCGATCGCGGTGACGCCTCGGGCACCGGGTACTTCTCGCCCGCGACCGGCGAGTGGTTGCCCGACCTGCTCACCGCTGCCCTCGACGGCCGAAGGCCCGAGCTGCCCCGGGTGCTCGGACCGGCGGAGGCGGCGGGGCGGACCCCGGACGGGGCGCTGCTCGGCGCGGGGACGGGCGACAACATGGGCGCGGCCCTGGGGCTGGGGGCCGGACCCGGAGACGTCGTCGTGTCCCTGGGCACCTCCGGCACCGTGTTCGCGGTGGCGGAGAACCCGACCGCCGAGCCCACCGGGGCCGTCGCCGGGTTCTGCGACGCCACGGGCCGATTCCTGCCGCTGGTGTGCACGCTCAACGCCGCGCGGGTGCTCACCGCGACCGCCGCGATGCTGGGTGTCGACCTGGCCGGCCTGGACGAGCTGGCGCTCCGGGCCGAGCCGGGCGCGGGCGGCTTGGTGCTGCTGCCCTACCTGGACGGGGAGCGCACTCCGCAGCTGCCCGACGCCAGCGGCACCCTCATTGGACTGCGGCGGTCGAACATGACGCCGGAGAACCTGGCGAGGGCGGCGGTCGAGGGCATGCTCAGCGGGTTGGTGGACGGCCTGGACGCGCTCCGCCAGCAGGGCGTCGATGCCCGCCGGGTGCTCTTGGTGGGCGGCGCGGCGCGGTCGGCCGCGGTGCGAGCGGTGGCGCCGCTGCTGTTCGGCCTGCCGGTCGAGGTGCCGGAGCCGGCGGAGTACGTGGCACTGGGCGCGGCCCGCCAGGCTGCATGGGCGTTGGCCGGGAGCGCGGAGCCACCGACGTGGGCCGTCCGATCCACGGCCTGTGAGCCGGGAGCCTCCGACATCGGCGCCGAGCTGCGCGCGGCTTACGGCGCGGCCCGCGAGCAGGTCTACGGCCAGTGACCTGCACCGAACCGCCGCCCCTACGGCAGTGAACGAACGGGGCGGCGGTTCACAACCCGCGGTTTCACCCCCGGACCAGGTCTTGACCCGGGTGGGCGGGGGGACTTAGTTTGTCGATCCAACAAACGAAATGGGAGCGCCATGCGAGGCCAGGCCGATCGACCCGTGGACCAGACCGGTC
Source organism: Allokutzneria sp. A3M-2-11 16 (assembly GCF_024213555.1). Classification (GTDB taxonomy): domain Bacteria; phylum Actinomycetota; class Actinomycetes; order Mycobacteriales; family Pseudonocardiaceae; genus Allokutzneria. Next base: position 2,841,663 of record NZ_JANAVO010000001.1, read on the forward strand.
TGCGTCGGCTCAACCTCTCCCGGGTGCTTCGGACCCTGCGCTCCGACGGGCCGCAGTCGCGAGCCCTGCTGGCGCGCCGGACGGGGCTGAACAAGGCCACCACGTCGAGTCTCGTCGCCGAGCTCGAACAGCGTCGGCTGGTCCAGCTCGGGGCGGTCGTGGCGGGCGCGGTGGGCAGGCCGAGCCAACTCGTCGAGATCCGCGGGCGGGCGGTGTGCGGGATCGGGTTGGAGATCAACGTCAACTACGCCGCGGTCGCCGTGCTCGATCTGACCGACCAGGTCTTGTTCTCGAAACGGGTGCCCCTGGACGTCGTGGCGCTCGGGCAGGTCGCGGCGATCGACCTCCTGGCGGACCTGGCGGACGAGACCATCGGCGCGATGCGGGACGAAGGCAACTGGGTCGCGGGTGTCACCGCGGCGGTGCCGGGGCTCGTCGACGCCGGGAACGGCGTCGTGCGCCACGCGCCCAACCTGCGCTGGCGGGAAGCCTCGGTGGCGGATCGGCTCGCCGCCCGAATCGACCTGGCCCGCGAGTCGATCTCCGTCGACAACGACGCCAACCTCTCCGCTCTCGCCGAGCACGCGATCGGCGTGGCGGCGGGGGTGAGCGACCTGCTCTACCTCACCGGCGAAGTCGGCGTCGGCGGCGGAGTGATCGCTGACGGCCGTCTGGTCCGGGGCGCCACCGGTTTCACCGGCGAGGTGGGGCACATGCCGCTCAACCCCTGCTCCGCCGAATGCGGCTGCGGCCGCACGGGGTGCTGGGAGACCCAGGTCGGCCTGGCCGCGCTGCTGCGGGCGGTCGCCGATCCGGACGATGAGGTCCACGACTCCGCTCGCGATCTCGAACAGCGGCTGCGCGTGATCGCCGCACGAGCCGCTGACGGTGACCCGAGGACGCGGACCGCGTTGGCGGAGATCGGTTCCGCCCTCGGCGTCGGCGCCTCGATCCTGGTCAACGTCCTCAACCCCACCGCCCTCGTGCTCGGTGGCTACTTCGCGCTCCTCGGGGAGTGGCTTGCCGAACCCGCGCGACGGGAACTCACCGAGCGGGTCATGACTTCCGGCTCGTGCCGCCTGGTGCTGTCCGACCTCGGGTTCACCGCCGCCGTGCGCGGTGGGGCGCACGCCGCCCTGGACCGGGTCGTCGCCGACCCCTCGATCGCTCCGACCGAAGTCCCACACCTTGGAGGCATCGCGTGACCGACTACACCCCGCGCCCCGAGCACAAGTTCAGCTTCGGCCTGTGGACGGTCGGCTGGCCCGGAAACGACCCGTTCGGCGTCGCCACGCGCCCGGTGATGGATCCGGTGCACGCGGTGGAGAAGCTCGCGGAGCTGGGCGCGTGGGGCGTTACCTTCCACGACGACGACTTGGTGCCGTTCGGAGCGGACGATCGCGAGCGGGACCAACGCATCCAGGCCTTCCGGAAGGCATTGGACGCCACCGGTCTCGTGGCGCCGATGGTCACCACGAACCTGTTCACGCACCCCGTCTTCAAGGACGGCGCGTTCACCGCGAACGACCGCGACGTCCGGAGGTTCGCGCTGCGCAAGGTGCTGCGCAACATCGACCTGGCGGCCGAACTCGGTGCCACCACCTACGTGCTGTGGGGCGGCAGGGAAGGCGCCGAGTCGCCCGCGGCCAAGGACGTGCGCGACGCGTTGCAGCGCTACGCCGAGGCACTGGACCTGCTCTGCGCGTATGTCAACGAGAAGGGCTACACCATCCGGTTCGCCTTGGAGCCCAAGCCGAACGAGCCGCGCGGCGACATCCTGCTGCCCACCATCGGCCACGCGCTCGGCTTCATCAACCAGTTGGCGCACCCCGAGATGGTCGGCGTGAACCCCGAGGTCGGGCACGAGCAGATGGCCGGGCTGTCGATGGTGCACGGGGTGGCCCAGGCGCTGTGGCAGGGCAAGCTGTTCCACATCGACCTCAACGGCCAGAACGGGCCGCGCTTCGACCAGGACCTGCGCTTCGGCAACGGTGACGTGAAGACGGCCTTCTTCCTGGTCGACCTGCTGGAGCACTCCGGCTACGACGGGCCGCGGCACTTCGACTTCAAGCCCGCGCGCACGGAGGACGAGGACGGCGTGTGGGCCTCGGCCGCTGCATGCATGCGCAACTACCTGATCTTCGCAGAGCGGGCGCGGGCGTTCCGGGCCGATCCCGAGGTGGCCGAGGCGTTGTCGGCCTCGCGGGTCGCCCAGCTGGCCGTGCCGACGCTGCTCCCCGGAGAGACCCTCGACGACCTGCGCGCGGAGGAGTTCGACGCGGTGGCGGCGGGTACCCGTGGCATGGGATACGAACGGCTGGACCAGCTCGCGCTGGAGCACCTGTTCGGCGTTCGTTGATGCGGTGACCAGAAGTAACAAAGGCCATAAAGATCGCTGACTCGGATGACCTCGGGCGGGGGAGGAGGGCAGACTCGAAACGTCATTCGGGTGCCGGAGGAGGCAGTCATGCGTGCAGCGAGTCGAGCGATCGTGATCACCCTGCTCGGGGTGCTGGCGTTGCTCGCCGTCGCGCCGGTCTCCTCGGCGCTGCCGGGGCAGGAGCTGGCGCAGCAGCCCACCACGTCGGCGCCGCCCGCGGGACAGCCGCCCGCGGCGCAGGAGGACCGCAACCGCGTGACCATCGGCATCATCGCGGTTGTCCTGCTGGGCACCGTGGTGATCGGCCGCCGCATTCGCAAGCGGGCGCAGAAGACCTGATCCGGGTCGGGTGTCACACAATCGTGCAACCGTGGGCACGGCAATTGCGCATTATTGCGCGGTTACCTCGGGTGACCGGCCGGTAACCGTTCTTCTCAGTACGGGAGTACTGTTTTTCCCACGATGTAAACCGGCTTTGAAATCGTTCCGACTTCGTTGACGATAGGCGGGTCATAGCGCTCCACTTCGTGGAAGCGTTATGCCGTGACCGGTTATCCGGATACAGCCAGACCGAAGTCGGCTGCTCCACTCGGCGCAGCGTGGCGACCGGCAACCGCGCCAGGCCACTTCTTGATCACCTATGAAGAGTGCATGGTGCAGGATGGATGCACATGAGCACCGACACCAAGGCCCAGTGCCGCTCCGCCGTGGAGCGGCATGCGGACGCGCTTGTCGAGCTCTCCCACGCCATCCACGCCGACCCCGAACTCGCTTATCAGGAGCGCCGGGCGGCCGCCAGGGTCGCTGACGTCCTGCAGCGCGAGGGCTTCGCCGTCGAGCACGGCGTCGGCGGACTGGAGACGGCGTTCACCGCCACCTACGGCTCGGGTGAGCTGGTCGTCGGCCTGTGCGCGGAGTACGACGCGCTGCCCGAGGTCGGCCACGCCTGCGGCCACAACGTCATCGCCGCCTCGTCCACCGGAGCCGCGCTCGCCCTCGCCGAGGTCGCCGACCGGCTCGGCATCACCGTCAAGCTCGTCGGCACGCCCGCCGAGGAGGTCGGGGGCGGCAAGGTCGCGCTGCTGGACGCCGGGGTCTTCGACGACGTCGCACTGGCGATGATGGTGCACCCCTCGCCGGAGGAGTCCGTCGCCTGCACGTCGCTGGCCATCGCCGACATCGAGGTGCGCTACGCGGGCCGGACCTCGCACGCCGCCGCGGCCCCGCACCTCGGGCTGAACGCCGCCGACGCGATCACCGTCGCGCAGGTCGCCATCGGGCTGCTGCGCCAGCACCTGGAGCCCGGCCAGATGGTGCACGGCATCGTCACCCACGGCGGCGCGGCGCCCAACATCGTCCCGGCGGACACCGCCGCGGTCTTCTATCTCCGTGCGACGGATCTCGACTCGCTGAGCAGGCTGGAAAAGCGGATCAGGGACTGTTTCCAGGCGGGTTCCGTCGCCACGGGCTGCACTCATGAGGTCACCCACATCTCAGCCATCTACGCCGAGCTGAACCCCGACCGGTGGTTGGCCTCGGCATATCGAAGGTCGATTTCCGAACTGGGCCGGGTACCCATGGACCCGGAAACCGAACGGAAGCGGCAGCTCTGGAGCACTGACATGGGCAACATCACCCGTGCGTTGCCCGGCATTCACCCCACCATCGCCATCGACTGTGGAGACGCGGTCAACCACCAGCCCGAGTTCGCCGCGGCCTGCGTGTCGGCATCAGCCGATCGCGCGGTGCTCGACGGTGCCCTCGCGCTCGCGTGGACCGCCGTCGCCGCCGCGACCGACGAGGAGCAGCGCGCCCGCCTGCTCTCCGGGGTCGCGGACCGTCTCCACGGTCGGGTCGCCGCAGGTGCGGCGGCAGCAGGAGGTTTCGCGTGACCGTCCTCGACTCCCGTCCCGACTACCCCCAGTCCGACGTGCTGATCACCGGCTCCGGCGCGACGATGTCCGCTGTGGAGGATCTCGGCGCTGGACGTGGGCCGTCCTGGTTGGACGCCTGGATGCAGCTCCACGCCCAGGACGTGGTCAGCTGGCGCAGGCACATCCACGCCCACCCGGAGCTCTCCCGGCGGGAGTACGCCACCACGGAGTTCCTCGCCGACAAGCTGGAGTCCGTCGGGCTCAAGCCCCGCGTCCTGCCCATCGGCACCGGGCTGATCTGCGACATCGGGTCCGGGCCGCGCTGCGTGGCGCTGCGCGCCGACATCGACGCGCTGCCGCTGACCGAGCGCACCGGGAACCCGTTCTCGTCCACTGTGGACGGAGTCATGCACGCGTGCGGGCACGACGCGCACACCACGGTCCTGCTGGGCACCGCGCTGGCGTTGGCGCACGCGCCAGGGCTGCCCGGCCGGATCCGGCTGATCTTCCAGCCCGCCGAGGAGGTCATGCCCGGCGGCGCGCTGGACGTGCTGGCCGCGGGCGGGCTGGACGGGGTGGAGCGGATCTTCGGCCTGCACTGCGATCCGCGCCTGGAGGTCGGCAGGGTCGGCACCAGGGTCGGCGCGATCACCTCGGCCAGCGACCTGATCGAGCTGCGGCTGACCTCGCCGGGCGGGCACACCTCGCGCCCGCACCTGACCGCGGACCTGGTGCACGCGCTGGGCACGGTGATCACCGGCCTGCCCACGCTGCTCTCCCGCCGGGTGGACCCGCGCTCGGGCACCGTCCTGGTGTGGGGCGCGGTCCAGGCGGGCGAGGCGGCCAACGCCATCCCGCAGGAGGGCGTGCTGCGCGGCACCCTGCGCACCGGCAACCGGGACACCTGGGCCGAGCTGGAGCCGCTGGTCCGCGAGCTGATCACCGCGCTGCTCGCCCCGATGGGCGTCGGCTTCGACCTGCAGCACCGCCGCGGCGTGCCGCCGGTGGTCAACGAGCGGGAGAGCACCAGGCTGCTGCGCTCCGGCGTGCTCGCCGCGCTCGGCGAGGACGCGCTGGCCGGGACCGAGCAGTCCTCCGGTGGTGAGGACTTCGGCTGGTACCTGGAGCACGTGGAGGGGTCCTTCGCGCGCCTCGGCGTGTGGCCGGGGCACGGCCCGCAGCGCGACCTGCACCAGCCGACCTTCGACCTGGACGAGCGCGCGCTGCTCGCCGGGGTCCGGGTCATGGTGCACACGGCGCTCACCTCATTGGCCTGATCAAGCAGGGAAAAGGGGCGGTCGGTGCGAACCGGCCGCCCCTTTTCCCTGGGCACGTGCGCCTAGTTGTCCACAACGACGGCAGTTGTCCACAGACCGGCCGATCTCGGCATCACGAGGTCCGGCGAGGGCGCATGGTCGATGCATGCCGAATCGACCGGACCCCTGGCACTGGGCGTACAGCCACCGCTCCGTCCTGAACGCCCTTGGCGAGAACAGACTGCGCTACGCGCTGCGGCACGGCAGGCTCGTCCAGCCCTGGCGTGGCGTCATCGTTTCGCGAGAACGGATGGGCGACCCGAAGACGATGGCCAGCGCGGCTCTGATGGTCATCGGACCGGAAGCCGTGCTCTCCGGGTTCACCGCGGCGGCGATGTACGGCTGCACCGCGGCGGACACGCGGCGGGTGTGCGTCACCGTCCCGCACGGGCGCTTGGCGCGGAGCAGGCCGGGGTTGCTGGTCCGGCACGCTGCCTTCGGGCGGGAGGACGTGGTGGAGCTGGACGAGCTGCCGGTGCTGGCCCCGGACCTCGTCTTCGCCGAGTTGTTGTGCACCGGCCCGAAGCACACCGCGCTCGCCTGCGCCGACCAGCTGATGCGATCACTGCCGGAGGACCTGCGACCGGCCTTCCGGGAGCAGCTCCGGGAGCGGCTGGGCAAGCGCGGCGATCGGCGCGGCGTCGCCCGTGCGCTGTCGATGGTCGGCCTGATCACCGAACGGGCGCGGACGGCGGAGGAGAGCGCGCTGCGGTGGCTCGTCGTCGACCACGGCTTTCCGGTGCCCGAGGTGCAGTACGAGATCCCGGAGCGAGACTGGAGCGTGCAGCTGGCGTGGCCGGAGTTGCGGATCGCGCTCGGCTACCGCGAACCGGGGCGGCATCCGCCGGACGCCGAACAGGATCGGGTGCTCGCCGAACCGGGCTGGATCGGCATCTGGGCCGGGCCCGCCGATCTGCGGGCGCCTACCGCCCTGGTGGCCCGGTTGCGGGCCGCGTTCCGGCGGCGCGGCTGGGATCAGGTGGGGCCGAGGCCCGAGCAGGGGCGGGTGCGCAGGTCGCTGACGTAGTCGGCGGGGGCGCCCGCGGCCTCGGCCGCGTCCGCGACCACGCCGAGGTACCTGGCCGACGGCAGGCCGCCCTCGTACGCGTCGAGCACGTACAACCAGGCCAGCGTCGACCCCTCCAGGGTCTGCACGCGGAGCCGGATCTTCTTGTAGAGACCCAGCTCCTTGCCCTCCCAGCGGTCGAGACGGGTCTCGTCCTCCGGGCTGACGTCGTAGAGCACGACGAAGACCTGCGAGTCGGGGTCCTCGACGACGGTGGAGAGCGCGCCCTCCCAGCCCAGGTCCTCACCGCCGAAGGTCAGTCGCCAGCCGACGAGCCAGCCGGTCCCCGACATCGGCGAGTACGGGGCTCGCTGCTTCATCTGGTCCGGTTCCATGTTGGAGCCGTAGGCGGCGTAGAGCGGCACGAGGACAGAGTAGCGACCTCGATCAACGGATGGGACCCATCGGGCACGCGGACACCCGGCTCGCACCGTTCGGGTACCGCGTACGGTTGACGCGCTCGGCGTTGACAGCCAGTGCTCTAGGAGGATTCATCCGTGACCCGCATTGTGATCATGGGCGGCGGACCTGCCGGGTACGAGGCGGCACTGGTCGCAGCGCCACACGGTGCCGATGTCACCGTCGTCGAGGACGAGGGTGTCGGCGGCTCGTGCGTGCTCTACGACTGCGTGCCCTCCAAGACCTTCATCGCCTCCTCCGGGGCGCGCGCGGCCTTCCGAGCCGCCGACGAGCTGGGCATTCGCAACGATGACGCCGAGGTCGGTGTGGAGTTGCCGGTCGTCAACGGCCGGGTGCGCGGCCTGGCGCTGGCGCAGTCCGCCGACGTCCGGGCGCGGTTGCAGCGCGAGGGCGTGCGCATCCTGTCCGGCCGGGCCCGCTTCTGCGACGACGCGCCGGGGCTCGCGCAGCACCGGATCGCGGTGGAGATGCTCAACGGCAACTCCGAGGTGCTGCTCGCCGACGTGGTGCTGATCGCCACCGGGGCCAGCCCGCGCATCCTGCCCGGCGCGCAGCCGGACGGAGAGCGGGTCCTCACCTGGCGCCAGATCTACGACCTGCCGGAGCTGCCCGAACACCTGATCGTGATCGGGTCCGGTGTCACCGGTGCGGAGTTCGCTTCGGCCTACACCGAGATGGGTGTCAAGGTCACCGTGGTCTCCAGCCGGGACCGGGTGCTGCCGCACGAGGACGCCGACGCCGCGGCCGTGCTGGAGGACGTGTTCACCGAGCGCGGCACCGCGATGATCAAGTACGCGCGCGCCGACCGGGTCGAGCGGACCAAGGACGGCGTGCAGGTCTACCTGGCGGACGGGCGGATGGTCGAGGGCAGCCACGCGCTCATGACGGTCGGCTCGGTGCCCAACACCGGCGACATCGGCCTGGAGAGCGTCGGCGTTGAGCTGGGCAAGGGCGGGTTCATCCCGGTCGACCGCGTCTCGCGGACCAACGTCTCCGGCGTCTACGCGGCCGGTGACTGCACCGGGCTGATGATGCTCGCCTCGGTCGCGGCGATGCAGGGCCGCATCGCGATGTGGCACGCGCTGGGCGAGGGCGTGCAGCCGATCAAGCTCAAGACGGTCGCCGCCAACGTGTTCACGCACCCCGAGATCGCCACCGTGGGCATCAGCCAGGAGGCGATCGACTCCGGCAAGGTGCCCGCGCGCACGATCATGCTCCCGCTGGCCACCAACGCCAGGGCGAAGATGGAGGGCCTGCGCCGCGGTTTCGTGAAGCTCTTCTGCCGACCGCAGACCGGTGTGGTGATCGGCGGCGTCGTGGTGGGGCCAACGGCCAGCGAGCTGATCCTGCCGATCGCGCTCGCGGTGCAGAACCAGCTGACGGTCGAGCACCTGGCGTTCACGTTCTCGGTGTACCCGTCGCTGTCCGGGACGATCACCGAGGCGGGTCGCCGCCTGATGCGGCACGACGACCTGGACTGAGATCGGCCCCGCCCGAAAAGATCAGCTTCGGCCGAACCTGACCGCCGATCGCCCGCCTCTCGTCGGTGGCCGTGGCGTCCGCCGATGAGCCCTTGAAGCAGTTTCACGGTGCGGCCCAAGGCATGAACACGTCGCGGCGGCCGATTCGGTTGCCGTGCTTGGTGATGGGTCACAGTCGGCAACGACCGGCGAGGTACTCGCGTCTTCGTCAGTGCACGGGTTCGGCAGGGGGCCGGATTCGTTTCATGATCAATTCCGGGAGTACTTCGTGCGCGCTCGTACCGCGCTCGCGAGCCTTGTCGTGGCCGCGATCGCCGTTTTCCTTCTCGTCCCCTCGGCCTCGGTCGCGGGTGAGCTGATCACCGCCGTGCTGTTCGGCGTACTCGCACTGGGCCTCTGCGGCGGTGTCGTCGTGGCCACCTACCGCAGTCGTTCGCAGGGCGACAACTGAAGCACCGCAAGGAAAAGGGGCGTCCCGGTGGCGGGGCGCCCCTTTTTCCTTTGCTGTGAGTCAGTCGGCTCAGTCGGCTCAGTCTTCGTCGGAGGTCCAGTCGAAGGTCTTGGTGACGGCCTTCTTCCAGTTGCGGAACTCCCGGTCGCGGAGCTTGTCGTCCATGGCCGGGTCCCACTGCTTGTCCTGGGCCCAGTTCTCCCGGATGTCGTCCTCGGAGGCCCAGAACCCGGTCGCCAGCCCGGCCGCGTAGGCCGCGCCGAGCGCCGTGGTCTCGTTGACCACCGGGCGGATCACCGGGACACCGAGGATGTCCGCCTGGAACTGCATCAGCGTCTCGTTGACCACCATGCCGCCGTCGACCTTCAGCGAGGTCAGCGGGACACCGGAGTCGGCGTTCATCGCCTCGATCACCTCGCGCGACTGGAACGCCGTCGCCTCCAGCACCGCGCGGGCGATGTGGCCCTTGTTCACGTAGCGGGTGAGGCCGACGAGGGCGCCGCGGGCGTCGGAGCGCCAGTACGGCGCGAACAGCCCGGAGAACGCGGGGACGATGTAGGCGCCGCCGTTGTCCTCGACGGTCTTGGCGAACTCCTCCACCTCGGCGGCGGTGCTGATCAGGCCGAGGTTGTCGCGCAGCCACTGCACCAGCGAGCCGGTGACGGCGATGGAGCCCTCCAGCGCGTACACCGGGGCGTTGTCACCGATCTTGTAGCAGACGGTGGTGAGCAGGCCGTTCTCGCTGAGCACCTTCTCCGTGCCGGTGTTGAGCAGCACGAAGTTGCCGGTGCCGTAGGTGTTCTTGGCCTCGCCGGGGGACAGGCACGCCTGGCCGAAGGTGGCGGCCTGCTGGTCGCCGAGGATGCCGGCGATCGGCACCCCGGCCAGCGCGCCGCGCTCGCGGACCTTGCCGTACTCCTCGGAGGAGGAGCGGATCTCCGGGAGCATGGACAGCGGAATGCCCATGTCCTCGGCGATCCCGGCGTCCCAGGACAGCGTGTCCAGGTCCATCAGCAGGGTGCGCGAGGCGTTGGTCGGGTCGGTGGCGTGCACGCCACCGTCGACCCCGCCGGTCATGTTCCACAGCACCCAGGTGTCCATGTTGCCGAAGAGCAGGTCGCCCGCCTCGGCCTTGGCCCGCGCGCCCTCGACGTTCTCCAGGATCCAGGCGATCTTGGGGCCGGAGAAGTAGGTGGCCAGCGGCAGGCCGGTCTTGGTGCGGTAGCGCTCCTGCCCGCCGCCGAGCGCGCCGAGCCGGTCGCAGATCTTGTCGGTCCTGGTGTCCTGCCAGACGATCGCGTTGTAGACCGGCTTGCCGGTGGTGCGGTCCCAGACCACCGCGGTCTCGCGCTGGTTGGTGATGCCGACCGCGACGACGTCGGCCGTGGTCAGGTCGGCCTTGGCCAGCGCGCCCGCGGCGACCCGGCGGGTGTTCTCCCAGATCTCCTCGGCGTTGTGCTCGACCCAGCCCGCCTTCGGGAAGATCTGCTCGTGCTCCACCTGGTCGGAGGAGACGACCCGGCCGGAGTGGTTGAAGATCATGCAGCGGGTGGAGGTTGTCCCCTGGTCGATCGCTGCCACGTACTGCGTCATCTGCGCTCTCGCCTTTCTGCGTTGGCTGGGGAGTGGGCGGGTCAGACCAGGGCCAGCGCGAGCAGGCCGGCCAGCGCGCCGCCGATGAGCGGGCCGACAACGGGAACCCAGGAGTAGCCCCAGTTCGCCGCGCCCTTGCCCTTGATCGGCAGCACCGCGTAGGCGATGCGCGGACCGAGGTCGCGGGCCGGGTTGATCGCGTAGCCGGTGGGCCCGCCGAGGGAGTTGCCGATGCCGATCACCAGGAACGCCACGGCCGCGTACCCGAGCGCGGAGTTGCCAAGCGACAGCACGCCGTCGACGGTCTTGGCGCCGGGGCTCAGCAGGATCCAGAGCACCAGCACGAACGTGCCGATGACCTCGGTGACGACGTTCCACGGCTTGTTGTCCACGGTCGGACCGGTGGAGAAGATGCCGAGGGTGTTCTCCGGGGCGTCGTGGTTGTCGAACTGGAGCTTGTAGGTCAGCCAGCACAGGGTTGCGCCGAGGAACGCGCCGACCATCTGCCCGGCGATGAAGATCGGCACGGTGCCCCACTCGACCTTCTCGGCCACCGCGAGGCCGAGCGTGACCGCGGGGTTGAGGTGCGCACCGCTGGGGGCCGCGATGCTGGCGCCCGCGAAGACCGCGAAGCCCCAGCCGAAGTTGATCAGCAGCCAGCCGCCGTTGTGGCCGAGCGAGTCCTTCAGGGTGACGTTGGCCACCACTCCGGCACCCAGCAGGATCAGGATCGCCGTCCCGATCAGTTCCCAGACGAAGATTTCTCCGCCAGTCATCGCAGCCCCTCTGTGTCGCTACCCGGACCCGCATGCGGCAGCGCGACCCACGTCAGGGCTGCGGCGGCGCATCCTCGAACTCGGCGGACCGTACTTCCGCGAGCGAGTGGATGTCCACGACTTGTTTCTGAACCGAGTGATTCCGTTACCCCGATGACATGGGTGTTCGTCCGATCGGACTGCCGAGTAGCGTGATTGCTGGTCCAATACGCGCCGGGCTCAGGGAGGCGATGCCGCGTGGCGAAGCGGGAATCACGAGGTTCGACCGGCAGGACGGCGTCCTCGGTCGGCGCGGCCGAGCTCGGCCCGGCCGACCGGGAGCGGAGCTGGCAGCAGCTCGGTTCGGAGCAGTTCGACGTCGTGGTGATCGGCGGTGGTGTCACCGGTGCGGGCGCCGCGCTGGACGCGGCCACCCGTGGCCTGCGGGTCGCCCTGGTCGAGGCGCGCGACCTCGCGTCCGGGACGTCGAGCCGCTCCAGCAAGCTTTTCCATGGCGGATTGCGCTATCTGGAGCAACTGGAGTTCGGTCTGGTCCGAGAAGCCCTGCGTGAGCGCGAGCTGATGCTCACCCGGCTGGCGCCGCACCTGGTGAAGCCGGTGAGCTTCCTCTACCCGCTGACGCACCGGATCTGGGAGCGGCCGTACACCGCTGCCGGCCTGATGCTCTACGACACGATGGGCGGGGCGCGGTCGGTGCCCGGCCAGAAGCACCTCACCAGGGCGGGCGCGCTGCGCATGGTGCCCGCGCTGAAGCGGGACGCGCTGATCGGCGGCATCCGCTACTTCGACGCGCAGGCCGATGACGCCCGGCACACCATGACGGTGGCCCGCACCGCGGCGCACTACGGCGCGGTCGTGCGGACCTCCACCCAGGTGATCGGGATGCTGCGCGAGTCCGACCGGGTCTGCGGTGTGCGCGTGCGCGATGTGGAGACCGGTGCGGAGACCGAGGTCCAGGCGCACGCGGTGATCAACTGCACGGGTGTCTGGACGGACGCGATCCAGAAGCTCTCCGGCAGCCGCGGCCGGTTCCGGGTGCGGGCGAGCAAGGGCGTGCACATCGTGGTCCCGCGCGACCGGATCGTCTCCGAGAGCGGGATGATCCTGCGCACCACGAAGTCCGTGCTGTTCGTGATCCCGTGGCGCAACCACTGGATCGTCGGCACCACCGACACCGACTGGAACCTGGACCTGGCGCACCCGTCCGCGACCAAGCAGGACATCGACTACATCCTCGACCAGGTCAACACCGTGCTCGCGACGCCGTTGACCAAGGACGACATCGAGGGTGTCTACGCGGGTCTGCGACCGCTGCTCTCCGGCGAGAGCGACGACACCTCCAAGCTCTCCCGCGAGCACGCGGTCGCCCGGGTCTCGCCGGGCCTGGTGGCCATCGCGGGCGGGAAGTACACGACCTACCGGGTCATGGCCGCCGACGCGATCAACGCCGCCGCGGTGGACCTGCCCGGCCGGATCGCGCCGTCGATCACCGACAAGGTGCCGCTGCTGGGCGCGGACGGCTACCACGCGCTGGTGAACCAGGCCGACCAGCTGGCGTCGAAGCACGGCCTGCACCCGTACCGGGTCCGGCACCTGCTCGACCGCTACGGCTCGCTGGTGCACGAGGTGCTGGCCGAGGCGGACGGCAAGCCGGAGCTGCTGCGGCCCGTGCCCGGCGCGCCGGACTACCTCCAGATCGAGGTGGTCTACGCGGCCAGCCACGAGGGCGCGCTGCACCTGGAGGACGTGCTCACCAGGCGCACCAGGATCTCCATCGAGTACCCGCACCGCGGTGTGGAGTGCGCGGAGAAGGTGGCCGAGCTGATGGCGGGCGTGCTCGGCTGGAACGACAAGACGATCAAGCGCGAGGTGGAGGTCTACACCGCGCGGGTCGAGGCGGAGCGGGATTCCCAGACGCAGCCCGACGACCAGGCCGCCGACGCGAAGCGGACCGCTGCCCCGGAGGCGCGGCAGCAGATGCTGGAGCCCGCCGCGAACTGACGAGTCGATCCCGATCTGCGGGGTGACCTACAGATCGGGATCGGTCAGTTCGGTGAGCAGTTCGTCCAGGTGCTGGGTGAGCCTGCGGATGTCGGCGGGCGAGATCGTGCTCCACGGAACGCCGCTGGGCGAGGGACTGCGGGTCTGGAGGTAGCGCCCCGCCGGGGTGTCGAAGAAGGCGATCACGCGGTCCGCGCGCTGCCGTTTGCCGCGCTCGTCCCGGGCCGCCACGCCGAACTGGCCGCGATCGCCGACCTCACCGACCACAGTGGACAGTGCGTGGGCGTCCTCGGCGCGCACCCCGTACTGGCGCAGCGCGGCTTCGAGCGCCTCGACCGAGTTCCCGGCCTGCGCGGCCGCGGCGTCCAGTTCGGAGCTGGGCAGCGTGATCGACCGGCCGGGACCGGCGGGCAGCGTGGGCAGCACCGACAGCGCGAGGCGGGGGAGCCCGAAGTCGGCGGTCTGCCGGAGCTTGAGCTGTGAACCTTCAAGCACCGCAAGCACTCCGTCGCCGCCGCGGGCCGCGCAGAGCACCCGGACGCTGTGCCCGAGCCACACCCGGCCGTCGACCTCGCGGTCCGGGACCGCGAGCACTTCGAGCATCCGCTCCAGTTCGGCGTCGAGCCGGATCGGCCTGCCGAGGCCGCGTTCGCCGATGCCGTCCCACACGGCGTGCTCCAGCTCCGCGCGCTCCTGGTGGGTCTTGCCCGGCGACGGGACCTTGATCACCAGCGGCATCTCCGGCAGGCCCAGGTGGTTCCAGAGGACGTCGAACTCCACCGAGGAGAGCACGACCTCCCTGGCCGGGGCCTCGCCGAACAGGGTCACGACTCCCCGATCACCGGCGGGGCGACGAGGAAGGAGTCCCCGAAGATGTCCTCGGTCTCGACCAGGTAGTCGGCGCTGCGGTGCTCGCGGTCCTCCTCGCGCCGGGCCGAGACCCCCGACAGCGCGGTGCCGGACTGGGCCTGCTCGACGCCGATCACGCTGTAACTGCTCGGCGGCGGGGCCTGCGGGGTGGGGAGGGAGACCGCGGAAGCCTGGGTGACCACGCCCAACGGCGCGGAGGGCGGAGCCGGGGACAGCGACGGCACGCCGGGCAGCGCGGCGGCGGGGCGCACCCCGGGCGGCGGGCTGACGTGCGCGGCGGTCGGCGTCACCGCGCGCGGGCCGGGCGTGATCTGCTTCGCGGCCGGTGCGCCGGTGGTCGGCCGGGTGGGCTGGCTCGTCGTGCCGCGGTTGACCGGCGTGCGCTGCGTGGGCAGCGAGCCGCCCCTCGGCCGGGTGACCGGACGACCGTGCCCGGGAACGGGGGCGCCGTCCACGCGCGGGTTCATCGGCTCGACGGAGAGCTGCGGCGGCTGGGTGAACTGCCCGAGCGTGCTGGTGTTGCTGGTCGTCTTGGACTGGTAGGCCGACATGACCTCGACGGCCTGGCGCTCGGCCGCGGACCGGGAAGCCTCCTGGACCTCGTAGTCGGTCTGCCCGCCGAAGAGGTGCACCAACCCGGACACCAGCGCGTTGGGCTGCTCGGCGCTGACCTTGACCGGGCGCGGCATGTCGGCGCGGGCCTTGCCGACGTGCTCGGCCTGCTGCTCGGCGGACAGGCGCATCACCTCGGCGCCGGTCTTGGCGTCGCGCGCCCACTGCACCAGCGGGCTGAGCTTGCCCTGGGCCGCGTCGGCCGCCTTGCCCTCCCAGGCCGAACCGCCCCTGGCGAGCGCCTCCTTGATGTCCTTGTCGATCTCTTCGAGCGCCTTGGACATCTCCGACCAGCGCCGGATCGAGGCCGCCGACGCGGCCGGGCCGGGCCCGCTGTGCAACTGCCGGTACAGCTCCTCGTGCGAGTAGCCCTGCCAGCGGTGGTCGGCGTTCATCTCTTCGCCTCCTGCAACCGGGAAGTCGGGGTTCAGCAGCCGGACTGCTTGTCGTTCATCAGGTCCCGGTTACCGCTCTCGATGCGCCGGTAGCCGCGTTCGATCTGGTCGAGGGCGAGCACGGCGTTGTTCAGCTGCTGCTGGTAGCCCTCGAGGGCGCCCAGCGCGGCCTCACCGCTGTCCATGGAGCGGTCGTTGAACTTGGCGGCGGCCTCGGCGCTGACCGGGTCCCCGGCCCACGGCCGGATGCGCAGGTCGGACCGGGCCTGGCCGACCTCGGGGGTGAGCCGGTCCAGCGCGCGCTGGAACGCCTTGCGCATCGTCGGGATCGCGGTCTTCTCGACCTTCATCCGCTGCTGCCCGGAACCACCGGAGATCGCCTCCGAATCGGCGAGCCGGCGGGACAGGTCGCCATTCGGGGCGTTGGAGAACGGCACAGTGCACTCCCGATCCCTGCGCGCGGACGTCTTGCCGGGGTCACTGTAGCGACTGTGCGTGATCACTTGGAACGGTTCCCGTGACGAACCCCGGACCGGGCTAGTCACTCACCGCTCAGGGTCATTCACTTTGCGCTGATCAGGGTGCGCATGGCGGCTTGGGCAACCTCCTGAGCGCGAGAGCACATTTGCTCGAGCGACGGCGGGTGAGCGCTGCCGGAGTTGCCGAACTGGACGTCGAGGAACTGCCCCGCCGCGACGTCGACGTCGACGTTGCAGAACGCGGTCTGGGCGGCGGTGCGCACCACGACGGCTGGGAAGCCCGCGATCTGGGTCTGCGTCACGTCGGCCTGCGCGGTCTCGTCCAGCCACACCTCGACGCCCTGGATCAGCACCAGGCCGATCCGCACCGAGAGCGCCCGCGTGCTGTCCCGGAAGTCGCAGACCTTGGCCTCGCCCATGTTCGGGTTGCGGCCCGGCTGCGGCGGCCGGTCCATGCCGAGTTCCCTGCGCTGCCCCGAGGTCAGCAGCTTGCACGGGTCGGCCCGGTCCAGCTTCACCTCGCGCGGCCGGGGCGGCAGCGTGATCGGCGTCGTCGTCGGCAGCGGCTCGTCCACCCGCGTCCGCTTCTGCCGCGTGCCGTCGGTCGGAGCCGCCGTGCACCCCGCGAGGAGCAGGATGGCGATGAGGGCTCCGAGCGCGCGCATGCGACGTACCGTAGCGACGCCCCTACGGCCGGAGCCGCCAGACCACCAGCGCGGCGGGCTCGCCGTCGACCTCGGTCTCGCCGGGGAGCTGGCCGAGCAGGGTGAACCCGCACTTGTGGGCGACCCTGGCGGAGGCCGTGTTGCCCTCTGCGTGGGCGTAGCGGATCTCTTTGAGCTCCAGGGCCCCGAAGCCGAAGCGCAGTGCGGCACCGAGCGCCGTCGTCACGACACCCCGGCCCCTGGCCAGCGGGTGCGTCCAGCACGCGACCTCGGCGGTGCCCGCGTTCAGGTCGAGGTTCTTCAACCCGACCTCGCCGAGCAGTTCGCCCGTGGTCGGTTCCGCGACCGCCCACGAGCAGCGTTCGTCGTCGGCCCACTCCCGGGTGCGCAGTGCGACGTAGCGCCCGGCGGCCTCCAGGTCGGGCACGCTGTAGTGGTAGATCCAGCGGCGCATCGCCTCGTCGGCGAACGCGGTCACCAGCGCGGGCCGGTCGTCCATGCGGTCGTCCGCGCGCAGGGCCCGCAGGTAGTGGTCGCCCGCGTTGATCTCGATCGGCTCCACGCGGTCAGTCCTCGTCGTCGGAGCGCCGCCGGTCCCGCATCTCGCGGTGCCGGTCGTGGATCTCCCGGTGGTGCTCGCGCATCTCCCGGTGCTTGAGCTGCTTCTTCGCCCGCTTGCGCGCCTGCTTCGCGCGTTCGTGGGGGTCGTTCCAGTTCGGCCCCCAGACCGCGCCGAGGAAGATCGACAGCGCGAGCGGGGCGAGGAAGACCATCCAGGTGCCGAGGATGAAGAACAGCGGCACCATCGCGACCCAGGACACGGCCATGACGCCCGCGGTGACCCGCTGCGCCTTCGTCATGCCCGGCACGTCGAGTTCGGCGTCCCCGGCCACCGCGGGCACTGTGGTCGCGGCAGCGCGGGGGACCAGCCCGCTGAGGTCGGGGTGCGGCTCCGGCAGGTCGGTGAAGACGGCCAACAGCTCGCCCTGGGTGCGCGCGGTGGTGACCTTCGCCGTCCGTTCGCCGTACTCGTCGACGTCCAGCCGCCCGGCGGTGAAGTGCTTGCCGAGGGCCTGGACGGCGGCTTCCCGTTCCGTGTCGCCGACGCGGAGCAGGGAGGGATCGGGTTCGCTCACAAGAACGAATGGTAGGCGCGCGGCGACCCGCGGCGGTCAGCCTCCGCCGAACAGCAGGAGCAACACCACACCGACCACGACGAGCCCGATGAGGAACGAGGTGGAGCCGAACGTGCCGAGGATGGTGACCACGACGCCGAGCACGATGATCGGCACGGTGATCGCGGCGATCATCCACGTGCTGGGGCCGCGTTTGGCGGGCGGGTGCTCGATCCGCGGCTCGTAGGCCACCGGCGGGGGCGGCGGGGTGTAGGCGTCCGCCGAACGCGGCATCCCGAAGGCCGGGTGCGGCGCGGGCAGGTCGGTGAACAGCCGGAGCAGATCGCCCTGGGTGCGCGCGCCCGCGGCCTGCGTCGCGCGGTCGCCGTACTCCTCCGGGGTCAGCCTGCCCGCGGTCAGGTGCTCGTTCAGCAGGCGCTGCGCGTCGGCGCGCTCGACATCGCCGATCCGGACGTCCGGGAAGGAAGAGTCACCCACCCTGCTGATCGTAGGGGCGGGAGGGAGTCGGCCGCAGCATGCGCACCAGGCCGAGCGCGACGAAGAGCATCGAGGACAGCACCCCGGCCACCGCGACGAGCTCGAACATCCCGCGCAACGACATCCCGGTGAGCACCGTCAGCCCGAACGCGCCGACGCAGCCCATCATGAACACGGCCGCGGAGATCGCGAGGGCCTGGATCGGCCCGCTGACCTCGGAGCGCACCCCGTGCTGCTGCTGCGGTCGCGGGGCGAAGGACACGGGCACCGCGGGGCGGTGGTGGCCGGGCAGGTCGGCGAACAGCGGCAGCAGGTCGGCGGTGCACCTCGCGGTACCGGCGAGCGCGGCGCGCTCCCCGTACTCCTCCGTGGTGAGTCGGCCCGCTTCCAGGTGTTCGGCGAGCATCCGTTGTGCTTCGGCCCTCTCGGTGTCGCCGATGCGGGTCTGCGGGTCCAGCGGCTGCGTCATGCGCACGACGCTAGCCAGCCGGACCGCGCCGCCCCTCGGCCGATCGGCCAGTACTACCTCATCCGGGTGGTCACCCGGCGTCGGTGACGAAGCCGCCGTAGCGGTCGGCCAGGAACTCCAGCTCGTCCTGCTCGTGGATCGCGGGCAGGCCGTCCGGCGTCGTCTCCACCAGGATCAGCCAGTCCGCGTCCTCGGCGTCGTCCTCCCCGGCGAGCAGCTCGCGGTGGACCGTGCACGGCACCCAGCCCGCGGCGAGCATCTCCTCGGCGAGGTCCTGCGCCTCGTCCTTGTCGTGCAACACGACCAGCAGCTGATGCGAAACGTCCACTGTGGACTCTTTCAGTCCTTCAGCTCGCACAGCACGACGCCCTGGCCGATCGGGTCGCCCGGGGCGGCGGTGAGCCCGGCGACGGTGCCCGCCTTGTGCGCGGTGACCGGGTTCTCCATCTTCATCGCCTCCAGCACCACGAGCAGGTCGCCCGCCTCGACGTGCTGGCCGTCCTCGACGGCGACCTTGACGATGGTGCCCTGCATCGGCGCGGCGACCGCGTCACCCGAGGCGGCAGCGGCCGCCTTGCCGCCGGAACGCTTGCGGGGCTTGGCCTTCACGGCCGCGCCACCGCCGTTGCCGCCGAGCGCCAGGTCTCCGGGCAGCGTGACCTCAAGGCGGCGCCCGCCGACCTCGACGACCACGCTCTGCCGGGGGATCTCGACGTCCTCGGTGCCCGCGGCGCCGCCGAAGGGCTCGATGGTGTTGTCGAACTCCGTCTCGATCCACCGAGTATGAACAGCGAAGCGTTCAGCTGTGCCGATGCTCGATCCCGCAAGCGGATCTTCGGCGGTGAACGCCGGGTCGCGCAAGATAGCGCGGTGGAACGGGAGCACGGTCGCCATGCCTTCGACGACCATTTCGTCCAGTGCGCGCCGGGCCCGCTCGATGGCCTGCTCCCGGGTCTCACCGGTGACGATCAGCTTGGCCAGCAACGAATCGAACTGACCGCCGATCACGCTGCCGGACTCCACGCCCGCGTCCACCCGGACCCCGGGGCCGGAGGGCGCGACGAACGTGGTCACCGTGCCGGGCGCGGGCAGGAAGTTGCGGCCCGCGTCCTCGCCGTTGATCCGGAACTCGATCGAGTGCCCGCGCGGGGCGGGGTCCTCGGTGAACCGCAGCTTCTCCCCGGCGGCGATGCGGAACTGCTCGCGCACCAGGTCGATGCCGGTGGTCTCCTCGCTGACCGGGTGCTCGACCTGGAGCCGGGTGTTGACCTCCAGGAAGGAGATCGTGCCGTCGAGGCCGACGAGGAACTCCACCGTGCCCGCGCCGTGGTAGCCCGCCTCGGCGCAGATCGCGCGGGCGGCCTCGTGGATGCCGCGGTGCTGCTCCTCGCTGAGGAACGGCGCCGGGGCCTCCTCGACCAGCTTCTGGTGCCTGCGCTGCAACGAGCAGTCGCGGGTGCCGACCACGACCACGGTGCCGTGCTGGTCGGCGAGCACCTGGGCCTCGACGTGGCGGGGCTTGTCCAGGTAGCGCTCCACGAAGCACTCGCCGCGGCCGAAGGCGGCGACCGCCTCGCGCACCGCGCTGTCGAAGAGCTCCGGGATCTCCTCCATGGTGCGGGCGACCTTGAGGCCGCGGCCGCCGCCGCCGAACGCGGCCTTGATCGCGATCGGCAGCCCGTGCTCGGAGGCGAAGGCGATGATCTCGTCGGGACCGCTGACCGGCTCCTTGGTCCCGGGCACCAGCGGGGCGCCCGCGCGCATCGCGATGTGCCGCGCGGTGACCTTGTCGCCGAGGTCGCGGATCGCCTGGGGCGTCGGCCCGATCCAGATCAGGTCCGCGTCGATGACGGCCTGGGCGAAGTCGGCGTTCTCGGAGAGGAAGCCGTAGCCGGGGTGCACCGCGTCGGCGCCCGCGCGCTTGGCGACGTCGAGCAGCTTGTCGACGCTGAGGTAGGACTCCGCGGCGGTGCTGCCGCCGAGCGCGAACGCCTCATCGGCGAGCCTGGCGAAGGGCGCGTCGCGGTCGGGGTCGGCGTAGACGGCCACACTGGCCAGTCCCGCGTCCCGGCAGGCCCTGATCACCCGCACGGCGATCTCGCCGCGGTTGGCTACGAGCACCTTGGTGATGGCTCGCCCCTGCGTGTCGCTGCGCACTGACACCGCACCTCCTCGTGACGACGCGTCGGTCAACAGACTGGCGCGTCGGCGAGTCTAGGGTCCAGGTGAGGGGTGCTACTGGAGAGCAACCTCACGTGTCGCGCAGGCGTCGTTGCAGTTGCTGTTTCCAGCCGGTAACCATTCAGGCGAAGGGGGTGTGCGAGGTGTCGTCCGCGCCGAAGTCGGTCGTCGTGACCATGTGGGCCAGCGCGGTGGTGACCGTCGCGGCCCTGCTCGCCGTCGCCGCGCTGCGCTGGACCCACGACGGTTCGCCGCCCGGCACCGGACCCTCGCCCACCACGACGTCCGCGGCCCAGGGACAGCTCTACTGCAACACCGGGCCGTGCAAGGTGCTGGCCACCCAGCGCATCGAGGGCGACCAGATCGAGCTGCTGACCGACAAGAACGGCGGCAACGGGCGCATCCGGGTGGGGCGGGACAACGCGCACAGCATCTTCGAGGTCACCATCGGCCAGTACTCGGCGCGGCTGACCCCGCAGTCGCTGAGCTGCGCCCCCGGCCGCACCGCGGTCTGCCTGGTCTCCGGTGAGGCCGGGGACACCGTGACCGGGGAGCTGTTCGTGCGCGGTCCGGAGGCGTGGGAGCGCGCGCAGTCGGCCTACGTGGCCACCGCGGGCCTGATGAACCTGCACGACGTGGACGGCAACGGCGTCGCCGAGCTGGTGACCGCGCAGAGCCGCTGCGGCAGCGGGGCCACGCTCTGCGAGGCCTACTTCATCGAGGTGTGGTCGACCGAGACGGAGCAGATGGGCTGCACGGCCACGGTGAACAGGCTGGACCGGCTGCCCGGATACCCCTCAGCACTCGCGCCCGCGAAGTCCGCGCTGCGCAAGTGCTGACGAGCTGGGGTCAGGCCGGGACCGGTTCCGAGTCGGAGTCGGAGTCCAGGACGTCGGTCCGCGGCGCGTTGTAGACCTCGTCGTCCAGGGTGCCCTCGCTGCGCGCGACGAGGACCGGGACGACCATCTGGCCCGCCACGTTCGTCGCGGTGCGCATCATGTCCAGGATCGGGTCGATCGCCAGCAGCAGGCCGACACCGGCCAGCGGCAGGCCCACCGTCGACAGGGTCAGCGTGAGCATCACCGTGGCGCCGGTGAGCCCGGCGGTGGCCGCGGAACCGACCACGGACACGAACGCGATCAGCACGTAGTCCCACAGCGACAGCGGCACGTTGAAGACCTGCGACACGAAGATCGCGGCGATGGCGGGGTAGACCGCCGCGCAGCCGTCCATCTTGGTGCTCGCGCCGAACGGCACCGCGAAGCTCGCGTACTCCCTCGGCACGCCGAGGTTGTCGATGGTGGTGCGCTGCGTCAGCGGGAGCGTGCCGATCGAGGACCGGGACACGAACGCCAGCTGGATCGCGGGCCAGGCGTTGGCGAAGAACTTCGCCGGGCTGACCTTGCCGACCACGCGCAGCAGGACCGGGTAGACCACGAACAGCACCACGGCGCACGCGACGTAGACGCCGATCACGAACGTCGCGAGTGGACGGAGCAGGTCGAAGCCGTACTGGGAGGCGGCCTTGCCGATCAGGCCGAGGGTGCCGAGCGGGGCGAGCCGGATGACCCACCACAGCGCCTTCTGCACGACCTCCAGCAGCGAGCGGTTGAACGCGACGAACGGCTCGGCCTTCTCGCCCACCTTGTACGCGGCGATGCCGATCACCACGGCGAGGAAGACGATCTGCAGCACCTTGCCGTTGGAGGTGAACGCGTCGACCGGGTTGCTCGGGATGATCCCCTTGAGGAAGTCGAGCCAGCTGCCCTGCGTCTTCGGCGTGTAACCGGTGTCCGGGGTGAGCGCGACGCCCTGGCCGGGGTTGCTGACCAGCCCGGTCGCGATGCCGACGAGCACCGCGATCAGCGAGGTGATCCCGAACCACAGCAGGGTCTTGCCGGTCAGCCTGGCGACCGTGCCGGGCCCGCCGTTGATGTGCCGGAGGTTGGCGATGCTCACCACGATCGCGGTGAACACCAGCGGCACCACGGCGAGCATGAGCAGCTGCACGAAGGTGCCGCCGATCGTGCTCAGCGCGGTGCCGAGCCAGGTCAGGTCGCCGACCCTGGCGATCACGCCCAGCGCGATGCCGAGCACGAGGCCCGCCACGATCTGGACCCAGAAGGGGATCTTCTTGAGCACGGGGATTCCTTGGCGTGTAAGGGAACGGGGTTCGGTGTCGGGGCGGGTCAGCCAGGACAGAGCGAACTCGCCTGCCGTCGCAGATCGACGTGCAGGCGCCTGGTGAGCAGAAGCCGAGGAATCTTCATCGCGCCCTCAACTAACCATCGGCGCCCGCGCGGCCTTCCTGGTCCCGCCAAAGTGTGACGACACCCACCCCCACCTGCGCAAGGAGCTTCCGGGTGAGGGGAAGGCTGATGCCGATGACGCTGGACGGGTCGCCGTCAACGCCCTCGACGAACCAGCCGCCGAGCCCGTCCAGGGTGAAGCCGCCCGCGACCGCCAGCGGCTCCTCGGTCGCCAGGTAGGCCTCCAGTTCCTCGCCGGTGACGTCGGCGAAGCGGACCGTGGTCGACGCCGAGCCCTTGGCGCGCGCGACGACCTCGCCGTCGCGGAACAGCGCCACCGCGTGCCCGGTGAGCAGGTCGCCGGTGCCGCCCGCCATGTGCTTCCACCGCTCGCGGGCCACCTCGACCGCGCCCGGTTTGCCGACCACCTTCGGCCCGTCGCCGAAGTCCATCAGCAGCATCGAGTCGCAGGCGACGACCACGCAGTCCGGGAACTCCGCGGCCACGTCCTGGCAGACGGCCGCCGCTTTGGCCTCGGCGAGCGCCACGACCAGGTCGGTCGGGGAGGCGTCGCCGAGCGCCGCGGTGACGGCGTCCTCGTCCACACCGGAGACGCGGACGATCGGGTCGATCCCGGCGGCACCGAGCACGGCGCGGCGGGCGGGGGAGGCTGAGGCAAGCACGAATCGCACGAGCCGCGAGGGTAGCCAGTCCGCCGCTCCGCGTCTCGCTCCGTCCCAGCGCGGCGGTTCGGCGGTCTTCAAGTACAGCGAACCCCCTCCCCAGCGGTCTCAAACCGCCCCCAACCCCCGCGCACTCTCGGGATGAGTCGCTCAGCGCTCGCCGTTGAGCAGTGCGGTGGGCGCGGGCATCCCGGAACGTGCTTCCGGAGCCGATTCGCCGCCCGTGGTGGGCAGTTCGCCGACCAGGGGGAGGCTGAACGCGGTGCGGCTCAGGTCGACGGTGATCTGGGGCAGCTGCGCCGGAGCGGTGATGAACGAGTTGTCCGTGCCGCCGATGATCACCGCGAGCTGGTGGCCCGCCGGGATCACGTGGTCGAGCGCGGAGAGCCGGAACGTCATCGTGTAGTTCTGCCCCGAGCGCAACGGTGTGCTGCTGTTCAGCGACGTGTGGTTGCTCAGGTCGGCCCAACCCCGCGCCAGCACCTCGTGGTCGACCTGTTTCGTCGTGGTCGCGGTGTCCTTGTAACAAGCGTTGTCGCCGTCGCGGTTCTCGCCCCAGCACGACTCCGTCGACAGCGTCCTGATGCCTTCCCCGCTACCCCGGTAGTCGCGGATCGTGTTGGGGCCGTAGTGAACCAGCGCGGCGGTCAGCCGGTGCCGGAGAGACGGAGTTCCCTGCTCAGCGAACCCGTGGTGAACAGCACCCGGGACGGTAAGGAAGTGTTGGGCTGCAACGCCCGCGAGAACTCGTTGGCCCGGCCGTTGTCGGTCAGCTGCTCGGTTTTCCCAGCCGCGGCAGGGGTTGCGGCGAGCTTGCCGAGGCCCGCGGTGGTGCCTGGCTGCGGGCGCACGGAGGTCAGCTTCGTCGCGGGCGGCCAGACCTCGTCGGTGGCCCACGTGTCCGGGGCGCGCTCCACGTCGGCCATCGGCTCGGTGTCGATGACGTTCACGTCGCCGAGCCCGTGCACGACGAAGACGCTGGCCTTCACCTTGCTCGCGTCCGGGACGTGGTTGCGCTCCGCCCACATCGGGGTGAAGTCGCCGTTGGCCTTGGTGCCCTGGTCGAGCGCGGTCTTGGCGTGACCGCAGTCGGCCCGCCCGCCGCCCTCGACCCGGCTCGCGAGACCGGAGGGGCCGCTGCGGCGGAACGGGACGCCGTCACCGCGGTAGTAGTCGTACCAGGAGCTGATCGCGCCGATCGGCACGATGGTGCGCAGTCCCTCGACACCCGTGGCCGCGACACCGTTGGCGACGGTGCCGTCGTAGGACTTGCCGATCATGCCGACCGCGCCGGTCGACCACGTGGCCTGCACCGGCTTGCCGCCCGCGAGGTCGACGAGCACGACGGAGTAGCCGCGCGGCACGAAGTAGTTGTCGTAGAAGAGCGGGAAGCCGACCGGTCGCCCGTTCGCGTCGTAGGTCTTGAGCTCGGATTCGTTGCCGCGCCCGCAGCACGAGTAGTACGGGCTGGCGTCCATGATCACCGGGACCCTGGCGGTGGTCTGCGGCCGCACGATGTCCGCGGCCACCCGGTCGCGCACACCGTCCCGGTCGCCGTCCAGGCCGATGTCCACCCACACCGTCTCGCGCACCGCGTCGGCGAGCGCGTGCACGGGCTGGCTGAGCCCTCCCGAAAGGGGCCGCGCCGACGCGGGCGGCACCACCGTCGATGTGATGAGGGCCAGTAGCCCGACCAGGACGCTGATCCGTGTGAGCAAAGCGCACCTCCGCCTGATGACCTGGAACAACGCTATTCACCCTGCCCAGGCACCGGACAGAGCCGATCGTTGTCGGCCGTCGTGAGTAGTCGTGCGGATGCGGGCGGTGTCCGCGCGGGTCAACCATGGCCGGATGTATTTGATCACCAAGGTGCGCCGCCACGCGTGGCTGCTGTCGATGCTCGGAGCAGCCGTGGTTGGCGGTCTCGCCGGTCTGCTGATGCTCGCCGACCCCGCGCTCTTCCCCTGAACCTTGTGCTCGCCGGGTTGGCCGGTCTTCAAGTACCGCGAACCCCGGCCCCAGCAACCGCTAACGGCCCCCAACCCCGCTCTGCGGCTGGGGTTGAGGGCGGTTAGCGACTTTGTGGGCGGGGGTGCGGTGTACTTGAAGACGCCCTAACCACCGTGCGCAATGTTTCGGTCAGAAGCGGTGGGCGGAGGCTCGCCAGGCTCCTGGGCCGGGGTGGTGCGGGCGTCGTTGCAGCGAGGATCGGTCGGCCCAGAGGGAGCGCGGCTGCGGCGGGGGTTCGGGCGCCTGCTGGCTCGCCATGGCCGTGATCACCGCCGCGAGGGCAGCGAGTTCTTCGTCGGTCGGCTCGCCCCGGACGACGCGCAGCAGCGGTTCGCCGGTGCTCTTGCTCGACCCCGCGAGCGGGTCTTCGGCGCTCACAGCGGGATGTTCCCGTGCTTCTTGGGCGGAAGCGTCTCCCGCTTCTCCTTCAACAGGTTCAGCGCGCGGGCCACGTAACCGCGGGTGTAGGACGGCGGGATCACCGAGTCCACGTAGCCGCGCTCGGCCGCCACGTACGGGTTGCACAGGGTGTCCTCGTACTCCTGCTGGAGCTTGGCGCGCAAGGCATCCACGTCCTCGCCACGCTCCGCCGCCTGCGCCAAAGTCTTGCGGTGCACGATGTTCGCGGCCCCGGAGGCGCCCATGACCGCGATCTGGGCGGTCGGCCACGCCAGGTTCACGTCCGCGCCGAGGTGCTTGGAGCCCATGACGTCGTAGGCGCCGCCGTACGCCTTGCGGGTGATCACCGTGACCAGCGGGACGGTGGCCTCGGCGTAGGCGTAGATCAGCTTCGCGCCGCGGCGGATGATGCCGTTCCACTCCTGGTCGGTGCCGGGGAGGAAGCCCGGGACGTCCACGAACGTCAGCACGGGGATGTTGAAGGCGTCGCAGGTGCGGACGAAGCGCGCGGCCTTCTCGCTGGCGTCGATGTCCAGGCAGCCGGCGAACTGGGTGGGCTGGTTGGCCACCACGCCGACGCTCTGCCCGTCCACCCGGCCGAGGCCGATCAGGATGTTCGGCGCGAACAACGGCTGCACCTCAAGGAATTCGCCGTCGTCGAGCACGCGGGTGATGACCTCGTGCATGTCGTAGGGCTGGTTCGCCGAGTCCGGGATGAGCGCGTCCAGCTCCCGGTCCTCGTCGGTCAGCGCCTCGGCGATCGAGGTCTCGGTGAGCGCCGGGGAGTCGTGGACCGGCGGCTCGGACAGGTTGTTCGACGGCAGGTAGCTCAGCAGCGCCTTGACGTAGCCGATCGCGTCGTCCTCGTCGGCGCCCATGTAGTGCGCGTTGCCGGACTTGGTGTTGTGCGTCCGCGCGCCGCCGAGGTCCTCGAAGCCGACGTCCTCACCGGTGACCGTCTTGATCACGTCGGGGCCGGTGATGAACATGTGCGAGGTCTGGTCGACCATCACCGTGAAGTCGGTCAGCGCGGGGGAGTACACGTGCCCGCCCGCGCACGGCCCCATGATCAGCGAGATCTGCGGGATCACGCCGGAGGCCTGGGTGTTGCGGCGGAAGATCTCCCCGTAGAGGCCGAGCGAGACCACGCCCTCCTGGATGCGCGCCCCGCCGCCCTCGTTGATGCCCACGATCGGCCTGCCGGTCTTGAGCGCCAGCTCCATCACCTTGACGATCTTCTCGCCGTACACCTCGCCGAGCGAGCCGCCGAAGATCGTCACGTCCTGGCTGAACACGCACACCGGCCGCCCGTCCACGGTGCCGTAGCCGGTGACGACGCCGTCGCCGTAGGGCCGGTTGCGCTCCTGGCCGAAGTTGATCGAGCGGTGCCGCGCCAGCTCGTCCAGCTCGACGAACGACCCGGGATCGAGCAGCTTCTCGATCCGCTCGCGGGCAGTCATCTTGCCCTTGGCGTGCTGCTTCTCCACCGCGCGGGCGGAACCGGCGTGCACGGCCTCGTCGTTGCGGCGGTACAGGTCGGCGAGCTTGCCGGCGGTGGTGTGCGTGTCCGGCTCCGCGCTCGGTGCCACGCCGATCGGTTCGGTGGCGCTGCTCATGACCGGTGAGCGTATCCACCCCGGCCAGGAGTGGTTACTGATGCGTATCCCACATCACTCGTTCAGCGTTGACCACCGGCTTCTAGAGCGATTCAGGGCCGAGTTCGCGCGCGGATGTGCGGCGTGCGCTGTCCGGTCGCGCATGCCGACGACGCTTCGTCACGGCACAGCTGGGGAGGCGGCGTGAACATCCGGCGACACGTGATCGCGTCGGCCGCTTCCAGAATGTCCCGCAGGCGCTCGTCGGAGTCGCGCTTCACACCGCGACCGCTTCGTTGAGGATGCGCTCGCGCATGCGTTCCTTGATCCCGTTCGGCGTGGCGACCTGCGTGAACACGCCGAGCAACTCTTCGACCCTGAGCGCGAAGCCGGTCAGCGCGAAGTAGCCGCCGTCAATTTCGACGAGCAGGTCCAGATCGCTGTCGTCGTCCGCCTCGCCCCTGGCGACCGAGCCGAAGACGCGGATGTTGCTGACGCCGTAGCGGGACGCGATTTCATAGATCTCGTCGCGGTGTGCGCGGACTTCGTCGAGGGTGACTCGGCGGTGCGGGGCGTCGTTGACTTCGACATTGGGGTCCATGGCTCCTCCTTCCGCCGTGCACCGCCGATCATCCCAGACACGCCGTCAGACCGGGGTGGCGCGGAGGACGCTCATCGCGACGGGGAACGCGCAGCGGCTGACCGACGCGATGCCGAGACCGGCCTCCGCGAGCAGCGCGGCGAACTCCTCCTGGGTGCGCTCCTTGCCGGTGGTGCACACCATCATGTTGAGGTCGCTCATCACCACGAACGGCTCATCGGCGAAGTCGGTGATGCCCGACGGCATGAGCTGCTCGACGATCAGGAGCTCGCTGTCGGGGCGCATCGCCCGCGCACAGCTGCGCAGGATGCGGACAGCGCTGGAGTCGTCCCAGTCGTGCAGGACGCTCTTGAGCACGTACGTGTCGTGGCCCGCGGGCACGGACTCGAAGAAGTCCCCCGGCAGCGCGCGGCAGCGGTCCGTGACCGACGCGAGCACGGGAGCCGACTCGGCGAGCCCCATCGGCAGGTCGTAGAGGATGCCCGTCACGTGCGGGTTCGCCGCCAGCAGACCCGCGATGAGCGTGCCGTTGCCGCCACCGACGTCGACGAGCGTCGTGGTGGCCGACAGGTCGCACGCGGCGACGACGGCCGGGTTCTGCGTCTCGGTCGTCTCCGCCATGGCGCCGTTGAAGTGCGCCTCGGCCTCGGGGTGCTCGGCCAGCCACTCGAACGGTTCGCGGCCGTACTCCAGCTCGATCCCGGAGCGACCGGTCCGCACGCTTTCCGCCATGCGGCCCCAGGAGTTCCACGTCGGCTCGCCGCCGAAGGTGAGCGCGAGGTTGCGCACGGAGCCCGGCACGCCTTCGCGCAGCATCTCGCCCGCGCCGGTGAGCACGTAGACGTCCTTCTCGGTCTCCTTCACCAGTCCGACCTGCGTCGCTCCGCGCATCAGCCGTTTCAGCGACGGCTCGTGCACGGTCAGGTCGGTGGCGAGCTGCGAGGTGGTGCGAGCGCCGTCCGCGAGCGCGTCGGCGACGCCGAGCCTCGTGACGGTGTGCACGACCTGTGCGGGGCAGAAGGCGAACAGCATTCCCACGACGTACGCGCGGTCGGCGTGCACATCCGCGCCCGCGAGCTGGTCAGTGCTCATCGAATTCCTCTCTCGGCGAGGGCCTCGGCGGAGAATGTCCCCCAGCGCGGCCAAACCCGCTCGCCGAGGGGTTACCCGAAAGAGTGTCCACAGTGGACTATTCGCCCCCGGAGCGCCGACTGTTCCCCGGCGACTACCCTGACCAGGCGTGATCGCCGATCTCGCCGCCCTGCCCGCGGACGCGCTGCGCGCCGAGCTGTTGGCCCCGAACGGGCCGTACACCGCGCTCGACGTGCTGGACCGCACCGGCTCGACCAACACCGACCTCGCCGCCGCGGCCCGGGAGGGCGCGCCGGACCGGACGGTGCTCATCGCCGAGGAGCAGACGGCGGGGCGCGGCCGGAACACCCGGTCGTGGGTTTCTCCCGCGCGGGCGGGCATCCACGTGTCGGTGCTGCTGCGCCCGGCCGGGGTGCCGGTTGCCCGGTTCGGGTGGTTGATGATGCTCGGCGGCGTCGTGGTGCAGCGCGTGCTCAGCGGGCTCTGCGCGGTCGACGCGGTGCTCAAGTGGCCGAACGACCTGCTGGTCGGCCCCGATCGGGCGAAGTGCTGCGGAGTGCTCGCCGAAGCGGTCGGCGGGTCGAGTCCGGCGGTCGTGCTCGGCATCGGGGTGAACGTGCACCAACGAGCGGATGAACTTCCAGTCGGCCCCGGCGGGCTCCCGCCGACCTCGCTGGCCCTCCAGGGCGCGGACTGCCTGGAGCGCGACCGCATTCTGGTGGAGTTGTTGCGGGAGCTGGATTTCGCCGAGCGGCAGTGGCGCGAGCACTCCGGCGACCCGGTGCGCAGCGGGCTGGTCGAGCAGTACCGGCAGGTCTGCGGCACGTTGGGCCAGCGAGTCCGGGTGGAGTTGCCCGCGAGCGGGGGCGCCACCCGCTTCCTGCTCGGCGTCGCCGAGGACGTCGACGACGACGGCAGGCTCGTCGTGCGGACCGCGGACGGTTCGGCGCAACCGATCTCCGCCGGTGACGTCATCCATTTGCGCCCGGCCACCCATCCCGGGTGATCCGGCGGGGCCGGTACCGTGTGGCCGTCGCACACCCCAGGAGGATTGCCGTGGCATACCCGGACGACCTGCTTTCCGACGACGAGCAGGTCGTGGTGCACAAGCACCCGCACTGGAAGATGCTGTTCTTCCCCGTGATCGTGCTGCTCGTCGTTGTCGGCGGCGGCATCTACCTCGCCACGCTGGTGGAGGCGACGGACTGGCGGATGATCGGCCAGATCGGGATCGCCGTCGTGGGCGGCATCCTGCTCGTCTGGTTCGTCTTCGCGCCGTTCGTGCGCTGGCGCACCACGCATTTCGTGGTGACCACCCACCGGCTGATGGTGCGCGAGGGCGTGCTCAAGCGGACCGGCATCGACCTGCCGATGTCCAAGATCAACAGTGTCCGCTCGAACCAGTCGCTCTCCGACCGGCTGTTCGGCTGCGGCACGCTCGTCGTCGAGTCAGCCTCCGACGAACCGCTGGAGTTCGACGACATCCCCAAGGTCGAGTACGTCCGCACGGTGCTCTACCGCGAGACCAACGACGACCCGAACGACGACTTCGCCCCGAAGCAGGCTCGCTGATGGGGGCTCGCGAGGTCGGCCTGCCGACCAGGTCGGTCCCGCTGGAGTCCTTCTACCCGCAGCGGGTGACGATCTGGGAGGTCGGCGCCCGCGACGGGCTGCAGAACGAGAAGACGACCGTCCCGGTCGCCACCAAGCTGGAGTTCCTCGGGCGCCTCGCCGACGCGGGGCTGACCACGTTGGAGGCGACCAGCTTCGTGCACCCGAAGTGGGTGCCGCAGCTGGCCGACGCCGAGGAGCTGCTGGCCGGGCTGGACCGCCGCCCCGGCGTCGACTACCCGGTGCTGGTGCCGAACGAGCGCGGGCTGGAGCGTGCGCTCGCGTCGGGCGTCGGCCACATCGCGATCTTCGCCAGCGCCACCGAGAGCTTCGCCAAGCGCAACCTCAACCGCACTCTGGACGAGCAGTTCGAGATGTTCGAGCCGGTGGTCGTCAGGGCGCTGGCCGAGGGGCTGCGGGTGCGCGGCTACATCTCGATGTGCTTCGGCGACCAGTGGGAGGGCGACGTCGAACCGGAGCAGGTGCACCGGGTCGGCGAACGGCTGCTGGACATGGGCTGCTGGCAGATCTCCCTCGGCGACACGATCGGCGTGGCCACGCCCGGACTGGTCGAGGACGTCATCGCGGGCTTCGACGAGATCGACCGGCTCGCCGTGCACTTCCACGACACCTACGGCCAGGCGCTGGCCAACACGCTGACCGCGCTGCGCTGCGGCGTGTCCACTGTGGACTCTTCGGCTGGCGGGCTCGGCGGCTGCCCCTACGCGGAGTCGGCCACCGGCAACCTCGCCACCGAGGATCTGGTGTGGGCGTTGGAGGGCATGGGCATCGAGCACGGCGTCGACCTGGACGCGCTCGCCAGGACCAGCGCGTGGATGGCGCAGCAGCTCGGCAGGCCGAGCCCGTCGCGGGTGGTCCAGGCGCTCACGGGATGAACGTCCAGCCGCTCGACCGGAGCACGTGGCCACTGCTGGAGGAGCTGTTCGGGCCACGGGGTGCGGTCGAGGGCTGCTGGTGCATGTGGTTCCGGCAGAGCAATGCCGGGCAGCGCGAGAACGCGGGTGAAGGTAACCGGAAAGCCTTGAAGGGCCTCGTGCACGCCGGTACGCCGCTCGGATTGCTTGCCATACAAGAAGATCACGCGGTCGGTTGGGTGGCGGTCGCGCCTCGGTCGGACTATTCGCGACTCGAACGCTCGCAGGTCGCCAAACCCGTTGAGCGCGAAGAAGATCTGACCGATGTGTGGTCGGTGACGTGCTTCTTCGTCCACCGTTCCGCGCGTCGCCAGGGCGTGACCGCGGCGCTGTTGGAAGCCGCTGTCGAGCACGCTCGGGAGGGCGACGCGCGGGTCGTCGAGGGTTATCCTGTGGACACCGAGGGGGCCAAGCGGGAATCCAGCTCGCTCTACCACGGGACGTTGAACCTGTTCCTGGCCAACGGTTTTGAAGTTGTACAGAGGCGTGGCACGCGGCGCGCGCTGGTTCGTAGAGTGTTCTGATGAGCGAGTGGACCGCGCCGGCGCCGGTGCTGCACTGGGTGGAGTCGTATCCGGTGCTGACCTGGCAGGCCGAGCGACCGTGGCTGGCGATCTCCTCCGGTGTGCATGGCGGCGGCATCGGAGAGCGGTCGTGGGTGGTCAACGCGTCGGTCGGGACGAACTACGAGCGCGACGACCCGGACGTGCACGTGGCCGAACTCGCTGCCGCGTCAGGGCTTTCCGGTGCGGGCACGGGGTTGCTGACCGCCGTGGACGTCCGCCTCGCGGTGACCAACGCGGACAACGGCGTGGTGGCGTCGGCGACGACCGGCGTCGGCCTGCACCCCACATGGGCCGCCGCGAAATCGTCCACAGCATCGATGCTCGACCCCGCAAGCGAGTCTTCGGTGGACACAACGCCAGGGACCATCAACGTGGTCTGCTGGCTCCCCGTGCGGATGTCGGAGGCGGCATTGGTGAACGCGGTCGCCACGGTCGCGGAGGCCAAGGCGCAGGCGTTGCGCGAGGCTGAGATCCCCGGCACCGGGACCGTCACCGACGCGATTGTGTTGCTGTGCCCCACAAACGGGCCCGCCGAGTCCTACGGCGGGCCACGTTCGCGGATCGGCTCGGCGATGGCGCGCGCCGTACACGCCTCGATCGAGGAGGGCCTCCGCGTGAAGTCCCCGCGCTACGAGCCCTGGACCGCCCCCTGACCCAGCGTGGCTTTTCCCCGTTTCGTACTCATAGCAGCAAAAAGAGCGCTCCCAAACCCCGTTATGAGTACGAAACGGGAGTTCTCTAGGCCGCCTGGGCCCACGGGGAGTGGGAGGGGCGGTTGAGCGTCATGGGGTGGAGTGTAGCCCTGGTCCGGTCCTGACTACGCCTTCTTCGAGGGGCTGCCGTACTGCCTCCCGGGGTAGTTCTCGAAGTAGAAGGTCATCCATCCGCTGTGGTAGTTCTTGTGACCCTTGGCAGCTGCTTTGAGGGTCTTGGTCTTGCCCTTCTTGCAGTGGAGGGTTTCCTCGTCGCGCGAGCCCTGGCTGTACTCGTTCAGGGAGAAAATGCTGTTCGTGCAGCCCTTGGGCACGTTCTTGATGTCGGCGTACGCCTCGAAGTTGCCTTTGTGGATGCGGATGCACGCCTTGTTGCCGTCGTTGACCGGATCGCCGTACGGGGTTCGCCACGAGCAGTCCCACTTCGGGGCGGCCTCCGCCGGAGTGGTGAGAGCGAGGGCGCTGCCCGTCGCCAAGCAGAGCGCGACGAGGGTTGAGCTGAACCTGTTGGCCATGATCAGAATGCTGGACTCCTTGCGGCGCAAGGACAATCGTCCGCACCGCCCTTTCGGTCGTACCCGTGCGTAGCTCAGTCGCGGGTGCCGAACATGCCGGTGAAGGTGAAGCTCATGACGCAGTCGTTACCCCGGTCGGCGGTTCCGTTGATCTCCACGAGGCCCAGGTTCGGCCGGGATTTCGACAGGCGCGCGGAGAGCACTTCGATCTGACACCGCAACACATCGCCGGGGAAGACGGGGGCGCGCCACGACAGGTCCTTGCCGCCGGGCGAGCCCTGGGAGGTGGAACCGGCGAGCACGTGGTCGACGTACTGGCGCATCCACAGCGACGCGGTGAACCAGCCGGACGCGCAGAGCCCGCCGAGCACGGAGTCGCGCCCGGCCTCCTCGTCGAGGTGGAACGGCTGCGGGTCGAAGCGTTCGTTGAAGGCGAGCATCTCCGTCTTGTCCACGACGATCTCGCCAAGGTCGATGACCCTTCCGGGAGTCAGGTCCTCGTACGCAATCGATGCCATGGCTCGAGTGTTACACCATTTCGCACGGAATGGTGAGGGGTGTCATACGCGGTCGATGGGGGCAGCCCGTAGCCTGCTGGTGTGAGTCAGACCATCAATGACGCTGGTACCGATCTCCCGGTTGATCACCTCGGCGAGGTGAACGACCGCGTCACCGCGGGCGGAGCGGAGAAGTACCACAAGGCCAACGCGGCCAAGGGCAAGCTGTTCGCCCGCGAGCGGGTCGAGCGCCTGGTCGACGCGGGCAGCTTCGTCGAGGACGGGCTGTACGCGAACGCGCTGGCCGAGGGCCTGCCCGCGGACGGCGTGATCACCGGGACGGCGACCATCGACGG
Source organism: Allokutzneria sp. A3M-2-11 16 (assembly GCF_024213555.1). Classification (GTDB taxonomy): domain Bacteria; phylum Actinomycetota; class Actinomycetes; order Mycobacteriales; family Pseudonocardiaceae; genus Allokutzneria. The sequence continues at coordinate 2,876,127 of NZ_JANAVO010000001.1, forward strand.
GCGCCCGGTCTGCCTGATGGCCAACGACTCCACGGTGAAGGCGGGCTCCTGGGGCGCGCGCACCGTCGAGAAGATCATCCGGATCATCGAGGTCGCCTACGCCACCAGCGTGCCCATGGTCTACCTCGTCGACTCCGCGGGCGCCCGGATCACCGACCAGGTCGACCTGTTCCCCGGCCGCCGCGGCGCCGGCAAGATCTTCCACAACCAGGTCCGCGCGTCCGGTTCGATCCCGCAGGTCTGCGCGCTGTTCGGGCCGAGCGCGGCCGGTGGCGCCTACATCCCCGCGTTCTGCGACGTGGTGATCATGGTCGAGGGCAACGCGTCGATGTACCTGGGCTCGGACCGGATGGTCGAGATGGTCACCGGCGAGAAGACCACCCTGGAGGAGATGGGCGGCGCCGCCGTGCACTGCACCACCTCCGGCGTCGGCCACTTCCTGGCCAAGACCGAGGACGAGGCGCTGGGCACCGTCCGGAGCTACCTGTCCTACCTGCCGTCGAACTGGCAGGGGGAGCCGCCGGTCGCCGAGCCCGCCGAGCCGGGCAAGGGCAACCTGCGCAAGCTCGTGCCGGAGAGCGAGCGGCAGGCGTTCGACATGCGCCGCTACGTCAAGGCGCTGCTCGACGACGGCTCGTTCTTCGAGATCCACGCGCTGTGGGCGAAGGAGCTGACGGTCGGCTTCGGCAGGCTGGACGGCCGGGTCGTCGGTGTCGTCGCGAACAACTCGATGTTCAAGGGCGGCGTGCTCTTCGTCGACTCCGCGGACAAGGCGAGCCGGTTCATCCAGCTCTGCGACGCGTTCAACGTGCCGCTGCTGTTCCTCTCCGACGTGCCGGGCTTCATGGTCGGCACGGCCGTGGAGAAGCAGGGAATCATCCGGCACGGCGCGAAGATGATCACTGCGGTCTCCGAGGCCACCGTGCCGAAGATGTGCGTCGTGGTGCGCAAGGCCTACGGCGCGGGCCTGTACGCGATGGCCGGACCGGGCTTCGAGCCGGACGCCACGATCGCGCTGCCCACCGCCAAGATCGCGGTGATGGGCGCGGAGGCGGCGGTGAACGCGGTCTACGCCAACAAGATCGCGGCCATCGCCGACGAGGCGGAGCGGGCGGCGTTCGTCCAGGCCAAGCGCGCCGAGTACGAGCAGGACATCGACATCCTCCGGCTGGCGAGCGAGCTGGTGATCGACACCATCACCCAGCCGGAAGACCTGCGCGCCGAGCTGATCCGGCGGTACCGGGCGGCAGCGGGCAAGGAACGGCACTTCTCCCGCCGCCGCCACGGCGTCACTCCCGTGTGAGCAGCGCCAGGGCCCGGTCGTGGAGGCGCGCGTTCGAGGTCAGGACGCTGCCCGCGGTGTAGTCGGCGGAGCCGTCCAGTGCGGTGAACCGGCCGCCCGCCTCCTCGACCAGGACCTGGACCGAGGCGACGTCCCACGGGTTGACGATCGCCTCGGCGGCGAGGTCGAGCGCGCCCTCGGCGACCAGGCAGTGCTGCCAGAAGTCGCCGAACGCGCGGGTCTCCCAGCACGCGTCGGCCAGCCGCAGGTACGCCTCCCGTGAGTGGAACTCCACCCAGGCGCCGAGGTGAGTGGTCGACAGGTAGGCGTCGGCCATAGTGTCGACCCCGGACACCGAGATCCGGCGTTCGGACCCGTCGGGATCGGTCGTCCACGCACCCGTGCCCCGGGCCGCCCACCACCGGCGGCCCAGGGCGGGCGCGCTGATCAGGCCCAGCTCCGGGGTGCCGTCGACGACCAGAGCGATCAGCGTCGCCCAAGCGGGTACACCGCGGAGGAAGTTCTTCGTGCCGTCGATCGGGTCGAGCACCCACGCGCGCCCGGCTCCGGCGGTGCCGCCGCGCTCCTCGCCCGCGACGGTGTCGGTGGGCCGCGCTTCGGCGAGCAGTTCGCGGACCGCGTCCTCGACGGCCAGGTCGGCGTCGGTGACCGGGGTGCGGTCGGGCTTGCGGTCCACCCGCAGGTCCCGCGCGAGGAAGCGGTGCGTGGTGATCGCGTCGGCCGCGTCGGCGAGGCGGTGTGCAAGATCGAGATCAGCCGTGAGGTCCACGCGGATGAGCCTAGGCTGGCACCGTGAGCGTCGTGCTGCTGGCCGAGGACGATCCGGCCATCGCTGAACCCCTTTCCCGCGCCCTCGGCCGGGAGGGCTACTCGGTCCAGGTCGTCTCCGAGGGCCCGGCCGCCCTGGCCGCCGCGGTCAACGGCGGGGTCGACCTGCTGGTGCTCGACCTCGGCCTGCCGGGGCTGGACGGCCTGGAGGTCTGCCGCCGCCTGCGCGCGGCCGGGCGCGGCATCCCGGTGCTGATGCTCACCGCGCGGGTCGACGAGGTGGACTTCGTCGTCGGCCTCGACGCGGGCGCCGACGACTACGTGGCCAAGCCGTTCCGGCTCGCCGAGCTGATGGCCCGCATCCGGGCGCTGCTGCGCCGCCGCGCGCACAGCAGCCTGGAGGCCAACGGCGTGCGCATCGACTTCGCGGCCCGCCGCGTGCAGGTCGACGGGCGCGAGGTGCAGTTGGCCAACAAGGAGTTCGAGCTGCTGCGGGTGCTGATGGAGCGCGCGGGCCAGGTGGTCAGCCGCGACGACATCCTCGAAGAGGTGTGGAACGACCCGGAGCTGCGCGGCAGCAAGACGCTGGACATGCACATCTCCTGGCTGCGCAGGAAGATCGGCGACGCCCACACGGGCACCGCCGAGCGCCGCATCGCGACCGTGCGCGGCGTCGGCTTCCGGTTCAACGCCGACTGATTTCCCCTTACCCGCGGGGTAATTGCGGTGGTCCGCGGCGTGCAGAACGCTCGTGGCATGGCTGCGAAGAAGAACTTCACCGTCGAATTCTGGGCCGACTTCTGGAAGGACCCGCTCGCGGCGACGGGCGGCGAGACCGTGCTCGCCGACGACATCGTCGGGCACTGGCCGGGCGAGCCGGAGCCGGTGCGCGGGCTGCGCGACTACTACGCGCGCATCCAGCGGCTGCTCACCGAGATGCCAACGCTCCGCCTGGAACTGCTGTCGCACGCGACCAGCGGTGACGCGGTCTTCCTGCACTACCTCGCCCGCGGCACCGGGGTCGACGGCCCGTTCGAGAGCGAGGGCATGGACCGGCTGACCGTGCGCGACGGCCTGGTGGTGGAGAACCTCATCCGGTACGACGAGTCGGCCTTCACGCGGGCGCTGGGCCGGGCCTGCTAGACAGGCGCATGCGCCGCCGCATCCTCCGCGCCATCCTGCTCGCCGTCCTGGTGACGGGGTTCGCGCTGGGCATCCCCCTGGGCTACAGCGCGCTCCAGGTCGTCGAGGACCTCACGCGCAAGGAGCTGACCACCAGGGCGCGGCAGATCGCCACGGTGCTCGACGACCAGCTGGCCAGGGGCGCCAAGATCGACCTCGCCGAGGTCCAGCTGGTGCCGCCGGGCGGCGAGCTGCTGGTGACGATGCCGGGGGAACCGGACCGGAGGCTCGGCCCGGACCTGGCCGAGGCGGACACGCTCACCGAGCGCCAGCCGATCGTGCGCCAGGGCGAGGTCCTGCTCACCATCCCCGACGCGAACCTGCGCCGCGAACAGCTGGAGATGGCCGGACTGGTGATGCTGCTGGTCGTGCTGTCCATGGGCATCGGGACCGCGGTGGCCACGGTGACCGCGCGCCGCCTCGCCGACCCGCTGCGGCACGTGGCCAACCGCGCGGCCCGGCTGGGCGCGGGCGACTTCCGGCCCGACCGCCGCCGCTACGAGGTGCCCGAGCTGGACCGGCTCGCCGAGGCGCTGGACACCTCAGCCTCCGCGCTCGCCGAGCTGATGCAGCGGGAACGGGAACTGATCGGCGACGTCTCGCACCAGCTGCGCAGCCGCCTCACCGCGATGCGGCTGCGGCTGGAGAGCCTGGCCATGCACCCCGAGGAGGCCACCTCCAGCGAGGCCGCGGCGGCGCTGGAGCAGGTCGACCACCTGGTTACCGTGCTGGAGGAGCTGCTCGCGGCGGCGCACAAGGCCCGGTCGGTCGGCGCGGAGCCGGTCGACCTGGCCGTCGAACTGCCCGCGATCGCCGCCGAGTGGCGCGAACCGCTGCGCAAGGACGGCAGGGCGCTGCGCATCCGGGTCACTTCGGGGCTGCTGGCCAGGGCCACTCCGTCCCGGCTGCGCGAGGCGGTCGGTGTGTTGCTGGACAACGCGAGCAGGCACGGCGACGGCACGGTGACGATGTCGGCGCGGCACGGGGACGGCATGGTGACCGTGGAGATCACCGATGGCGGGGCCGGGGTGCCGGACGAACTGGTCGCGCACGTCTTCGAGCGCGGGGTCTCCGGCTCGGGCTCGACCGGTGTCGGCCTGGCTCTGGCGCGTGCTCTGGTGGAGGCGGACGGCGGGCGGCTTGAGCTGTCCTCGACCCGCCGCGCGACCTTCGTGATCTTCCTGCCGGTGCCGCGCGCCGATGACGTCCTCGGCCAGCCCTGGCCCGCGGAGACGCCGCGCTAGTCGCGCGCGGTCCGCCTCGCCATGGCCAAGTGGACGGCGGGCTCAGGAGTGACCGAACTCCTCGTCCTCAGCGTCGCCGTTGCGGCCGATCGAGCCGGGCTGGGTGCGGGGGCGCGCGTTCTCCTCCGGGAAGACGAACTTCCGGAACGCCCACCAGCGGAACACCATGCCGACCAGCACGCCGCCGATCTGGCCGATGAAGAAGTCGCCCAGCTCCTGGTAGGTCACGGTGACGTCGGGGAAGCGCAGGTCCAGCACGTACCGGGAGAAGAACAGCGGGAACGCGTAGATGCCCACGCCGATGCCGCTGACCAGGAAGTACAGCGCGGCCTCGTGCCGCTTCTCCCGGCCGCCGCGCTGGCGGAAGGACCACTCGCGGTTGAGCACGTAGGACACGATCGTCGCGACCAGCACGGCGATCACCTTCGAGGTGACCGGGCGGTCGTGCAGGATCGTCAGCTTCAGGCCGTAGAAGATGGCCGTGTCGATGACGAACGTGGTTCCGCCGACGAAGCCGAACTTGAGCAGCTCGCGGTGCTTGAGCATCAGCTCGCGCACGGGCTTGGGGAACTTGCCGACGACCGTGTGGATCAGGGACACCCGCGCGAGTCTACGTACGCGGAATTCACTCGGATGCCGAATGGGCCCGCGCGGTGTCCTTGAGCAGCTTCTCCGCGTCCTGGACGACCCGGGCGCCCTCGTCCGGGAAGACGTACTTCCGGAACGCCCACCAGCGGAAGACCATGGCGAGCACGGTGCCCAGCAGCATGCCGCTTGCGAAGTCGGCCAGCTCCTGCGTCAGGGCGCTGACGTGCGGTTCCTCCAGCATCAGCCAGTAGCGGGAGGCGTAGAGCGGGGCCGAGTTGATCAGCACGCCGACGCCGCTGATCAGGAAGTAGAGCGCGGCCTCGTGGTGCCGCTCGCGGCCACCGCGGGTGCGGAAGGACCACTCGCGGTTGAGCACGTAGCCGACGATCGTGGCCACGATCACCGCGACCGCGAGGGCGCTGACCGGCTTGGGCTCCAGGATCGTCCACTTCAGCCCGTAGAACACGACCGTGTTCACGATGAAGGTGATCGAGCCGACGACCGCGAACTTCAGCAGTTCCTGGTGCTTCACCACCAGATCGCGGTACGGCTGGGGCAGGCGGACGAGTACGGCATCCAGTGCGGCCACCGGCGCAGTCTACGGAGGGGCGTTCACCCGTCCGGACGCAACCCCTCATCGCACGGGTCCTGGCGCGGCGCGGGCTTGGATGTGACACTTGAGCCAACTATTCAGCAAGGGGTGTCACATGCCTGACTACCGGCTCGATGCCGAGCAGGAGGACTTCCGCAAGACCGTCGCGGATTTCGCCAGCACCGTGGTGGCGCCACAAGCGCACGCCAGCGACGCCGCTGGGACCTTCCCCTACGACGTCGTGCGCCAGATGGGCGAGATGGGCCTGTTCGGCCTGCCCTTCCCGGAGGAGTACGGGGGCATGGGCGGCGACTACTTCGCGCTCTGCCTGGCGCTGGAGGAGCTGGCCCGCGCCGACTCCTCGGTGGCGATCACGCTGGAGGCCGGGGTGTCGCTGGGCGCGATGCCGGTCTACCGCTTCGGCTCCGACGAGCAGAAGCGGCAGTGGCTGCCCGACCTGGTCGCCGGGACCAAGCTCGCCGCGTTCGGGCTGACCGAGCCCGGCAGCGGTTCGGACGCGGCCGCGCTGCGCAGCACCGCGCGGCTGGACGGCGGGGAGTGGGTGATCAACGGCTCGAAGTGCTTCATCACCAACTCCGGCACCGACATCACCTCGATGATCACCGTGGCCGCGCGCACCGGGGAGGACGAGATCTCCTCGATCATCGTGCCCGCGGGCACGCCGGGGCTGACCGTGGCGCCGAAGTACCAGAAGGTCGGCTGGCGCGCGTCGGACACCCGCGAGCTGTCCTTCGACGACCTGCGCGTGCCCGAGGAGAACCTGCTCGGGCAGCGCGGCAGGGGCTTCGCCCAGTTCCTGTCCACTTTGGACGAAGGGCGGGTGGCGATCGCCGCGCTCAGCGTCGGCCTGGCCCAGGGCTGCCTCGACGAGTGCGTCCGCTACGCCGCCGAGCGCACCGCCTTCGGCCACAACATCGGCCACTACCAGGCGATCCAGTTCAAGATCGCCGACATGGAGATGCGCACCCACGTCGCCCGCCTGGCCTGGTACGACGCGGCAGCGCGGCTCGTCGCGGGGCAGCCGTTCAAGAAGCAGGCGGCCATCGCCAAGCTCTACGCCTCGACCATCGCCGTGGACAACGCCCGCGACGCCACGCAGATCTTCGGCGGCTACGGGTTCATGGACGAGTACCCGGTCGCCCGGCACTGGCGCGACGCCAAGATCCTGGAGATCGGCGAGGGCACCAGCGAGGTGCAGCGCATGGTCATCGCCCGCGAACTGGGCGTCCGCTGACGCGCGGGGGGAGTCGTCCGGCGACTCCCCCTACGTCGTCAGACCTCGATCTTCCCGTCCCAGCCGGGGTTCCGCCGTCTTCAAGTACCCCCGACCCCCTCCCCAGCGGTCGCAAACGACAGCTAACCCCCTTGAACTCCAAGGGGGTTAGCTGCGGTTAGCGGTGGTTGTGGGCGGGGTCGGGGGTACTTGAAGACGCCCCGACCTCTAGCCGCCTGAGGTGGTGGTGGGTTTCGGAGTGGTGGTCGTGGGGCGCGGCGGGGTGGTTGAGGAGGGTGGGGGAGTGGTGGGTCTCGGCGGCTCGGGAGTCGGGTCGCCGGGGACGCGGAGGCCGCCGGGGACCGGGGGCACGCTGTTGATGTTCGGGCTCAGCCCGGGGATGCCGACCTTGTGCTCGGGCAGGTCCACCGGCACCGCGAGCGACTTGGACGCCGAGCCGAGGCTGGCGCGCAGCTGCACCGTGCCCTTGTCCGCGCCGAGCGAGAGCAGCCACAGCTGCACCGTGTACTGGCTCCCCGGGTTGACCACCTTCTCGCAGTGCAGCGTGGTGCCCTGGCCGGTGCACGGGGCGGGCCAGCCGATGCCGACGAAGCCCTTCGGGATGCCGATCTCGACGTGCATCTCCCCGCGCTGCGAGCCGCGGTTCGTGGCGACGATGTCCAGCCGCGCGGGCCACCGGCCGATGTAGCGCACCCGGGCCGAGAGGTCGATCGCGTCCACGGGCTTCACCTCGACCGGCACGGTCGGGATGTTGACGTTCGGCAGCGCGCCCGCGTTGATGGTCCCGGTGATCTGGCCCGGCTTCGCGTCCGGCGCCGCGTAGAGCTTGAACCGGAACGTCGCGGTGTCACCGGGCGCGATGCCGCCGGAGCTGGTGCACGTGGCGCTGGCGCACTCGATGATCGAGCGCGAGCTCATCGGCGCGAAGCGCGGTGCGGGCTTGCCGACGGTCACGCCGGGCGGCAGGTTCAGCTTCACCGTGACCGGGTCGGAGGTCTTCTCCCCGTTGTTGGCCACGGTGATGCCCATCTCCTGCGGCGGACCGCCGGGCACCAGCGGCCCCTGCGGCGCGGACACCGAGGGCACCAGCCGCGCGGGCTGCGGCTCCGGAGGCGGAGGCGGAGGCGGCGCGGGCGGAGGCGTCGGTGCCGGGGGCGGCGGCGGAGGTGGTGCGGGCGGAGGCGGCTGCACCGGCGGGGGTGCCGGGGGCGGCGGCTCCGGCTTGGGAGGAGGCGGCGCCACCGGCTTCACGGGTTGCTGCGCGACGATTTTCGGCGGTTCCTGGCCCTGGTCCGCGGTCATCCCGACCGCGATGGCCGCGCCGAGCGCGACCGCGGAGACCGCGCTGCCCACGACCTGCCTGGGCAACGCGCTCGCCGCTCCGCCCACACCGCCACCGGCGCCGCTCCCGGCGCCCGCGGCGGCGCCCGCCATGGCCAGCCCGGCCGCGGCGGCCTTGGCCGAGCCCGCGCCAGCGGCCGCGAGGTACGCGGTGACCGCGCCTCCGAGCACGAGCGGGGCGATGACCAGGCGCAACGCGCCGTTGACCTCGCCGAGCTCGGCGGCGAGGACGCGGCAGCGGTCGCAGCTGTCGAGGTGCGTCTCGACCTGCGCGGTCTCCCTGCGGGACAGGCCGTCGCGGGTCCAGGCGCCGAGCCGGTCGATCGTGGCCCGGCAGTGCTCCTCGGTCCCGGCGCCGACGTGCACCTGGAGGTACGCCTGGCGCAGGCCCTCGCGGGCGCGGTAGGCGAGCGCCGAGACGCCGTTCGGGGTCAGTCCCAGGATGGGGGCGACCTCGGCGGGGGACTGTCCCTCGATCTCGGTATGCCAGAGCACCGCCTGCCACCGCTCCGGCAGCCTGGCGAATGCCTTAGCCGCCAGCGAGCGGTCCAGCCCGGCGACCGCGGTGTCGGTGAACGGCACCACCGCGGCGGCCGCGTCGGCGACCCCGGAGATGTCGTCGGAGAACTCGACCTTCCGGTCCCGGCGGGTCTTGTCGTAGGCGGTGTGCCGGAGGGCGGTGAGCAAGTAAGCGCGAAACGCCGCGTCGGGCCCGCGGCCCGCCCGAAGCGTGTCGAGGACCTTGGCGAAAGCCTCGGAGACCAGGTCATCCGCTTCCGCGTTTGAGCGCGCGAGCTGGCGCGCGAGGTTGTAAGCAGCCGCCACATGCCGTTCGTAGAGCTGCCCGTACGCCTCGGTCGACCCGCTGCGGACATCGATGATCAGCTCGGCGTCACCGCGGCCCGGTGTGTCCCCCTGCACGCTCGCCACACTTGCCCTCTCGTTGGGGCGACCGGTCTGATGGCTCCGGTCGTCCGTTGTGCTTGCTCAGTGTGACGGAGTGACACCGGAAACGTCACGCCGAACGGCGTCACGAGTTCTCCAGAGCTGCGTCGTAGAAGTCGACAGCGATCGAGGTCGGGAAGGGATGCAACGGTGGGTACGCGCGAATTCACGCCACGGGTGGACCGTGAGCGTGATGACGGCGCGATACGCACTCTCCGTACACGGTGGCGCGAGGCGAGCCGGGCCTGCGGCTGGCCGTTCCCGAGCGACTGGGCCCTGGCCGAGGTCGACGAGGTCTGCCGGGCGTTCGTGGTGCACGGCGACACCGCGCCCGCGCTGAACCGGCTCGCCAGGGCCCGCGCGCAGACCGGGGCCGGCCTCGCCGAGAGCTTGCAGGACCTCGCCGCGCTGCACGCCGTGCTCACCACGCCGCCGGGCCAGGACGGCGTCCCCACCGCTGTCGACCCGGACGCCGTGCCCGTGGAGCTGCTCCGCGAATACGCGCTGGCGTGGGCGGACGTGCTCTCCCACCAGGTCGGCGAGCGGGAGGCCGAGGACGGGCTGACCGGCCTCGCCACCACCGCCTACCTGCGGACGCGGCTGCGCGAGGTCTACCGGGAGACGCGGTCGCGGGAGCAGCGTTGCGGGGACGAGTTCTGCCTGGTCCTCGTCGCGCCCGACCTCTCGAAGGCCACGGGCTGGTCGCGGCTGGTGGTGATGGTGCTCATCGCCGAGGTGATCCGCCTGGTCTTCGACTCCGGGGAGACCCTCGCCGCGGTCGGCCCCTCGGTCGCGGCCGTGCTGGTCCGCCGCGACGACCGGTTACGCAAGCGCATCGCCGCGACCGCGTGGCTGGTCAAGCGGCGCCTCTCGGTGGATCCGGACCTGGACGACGCCGGGCCCGTGCGGGTGTGGCAGGAACGCCTCCCCGCCACCCCCGAAGCCGCGGGCGACCTCATCACCCACCTCGCCCGCACCTAACAACACTGGCGTTGTTGGCCGGTCTTCAAGTACCGCGCACCCCCTCCCCAGTAGTCGCTAACCGCAGCTAACCCCCGTGAAACTCAAGGGGGTTAGCTGCGGTTAGCGGTGGTGGTAGGCGGGGTTGGGGGTACTTGAAGACGCCCCAACCACGGTGGTGCTGCACGCGCTGAGGACCTGCGGCTATCCAGTAATGTCATCGCACCGTGGACTCCCGCACCGGCACCCCCGTCGTCGGCATGGTTGGCGGCGGCCAACTGGCCAGAATGACCCACCAGGCCGCCATCGCCCTCGGCCAGTCACTGCACGTGCTCGCCGTCTCACCGGAGGACCCCGCCGCGCTGGTCGCGCCCTCGGTCACGCTCGGCGAGCACACCGATCTGGACGCCCTGCGCGCCTTCGCGAAGTCCTGCGACGTGCTCACCTTCGACCACGAGCACGTGCCGGGTGAGCACCTGCGGGTGCTCGTCGACGAGGGCGTCAAGGTGCACCCCGGGCCGGACGCGCTGCTGCACGCGCAGGACAAGCTGGTGATGCGGACCAGGCTCGCCGAGCTGGGCCTCCCGGTGCCGCCGTTCGCCCCCGTCACCGAGGTCGCCGACGCGCTGCGGTTCGGCGGCGAGCACGGCTGGCCCTGCGTGCTGAAGGCCGTCCGCGGCGGCTACGACGGCAAGGGCGTGTGGATGCTGAACACGCCGAGCAGCGCCGAACGAGTGATTCCCGAGCTGCTCGCCGCCGGGACTTCTCTCATGGTCGAACAGTGCGTCCCGATGCGCCGCGAACTGGCCGCGCTCGTCGCCCGCTCGCCGTTCGGCCAGGGCGGGGCGTGGCCGGTGGTGGAGACCGTGCAGCGCGAAGGCATCTGCGTCGAGGTGTTGGCGCCCGCACCCGATCTGTCCGAGGAGTTGGCGCACGCGGCGCAGGAGCTGGCGCTGCGCGTCGCGAACGAGCTCGGGGTCGTCGGCGTGCTCGCGGTCGAGCTGTTCGAGACCGCGGACGGCGTCGTGGTCAACGAGCTGGCGATGCGCCCGCACAACTCCGGCCACTGGACCATCGAGGGCGCGCGGACCTCGCAGTTCGAGCAGCACGTGCGCGCCGTGCTGGACTACCCGCTCGGCGTGACCGACACCGTCGCGCCCGCCGTGGTGATGGCGAACGTCCTTGGGGCGCCTGAACTTCCGGGCATGACCGTGGACGAGCGGCTGCACCACCTGTACGCCCGCTTCCCCGACGCGCACGTGCACCTCTACGGCAAGGCCGAGCGCCCGGGGCGCAAGGTCGGGCACGTGACTGTGCTCGGCACCGATCTCGCGGAGGTCCGGCGCCGGGCCGGGCTCGCCGCGCACTGGCTCTCCCACGCCGAATGGCCGGACGGTTACGACATCCACGGTGCAGACATCCACGGAGGCAGATAGATGGCAGGCACCCCGCTCGTCGGCGTGATCATGGGCAGCGACTCGGACTGGCCGGTGATGCAGGCCGCGGCCGACGCGCTGACCGAGTTCGACGTGCCGCACGAGGTGAGCGTGGTCTCCGCCCACCGCACGCCGCAGCGGATGCTCGACTACGCGGCGACCGCGGCCGACCGGGGCATTCGAGTGATCATCGCGGGCGCGGGCGGGGCGGCGCACCTGCCGGGCATGGTCGCCTCCGCGACGGTGCTGCCGGTGATCGGCGTCCCCGTGCCGCTGAAGTACCTGGACGGCATGGACTCGCTGCTGTCGATCGTGCAGATGCCCGCGGGCGTCCCGGTCGCCACGGTCTCGGTCGGCGGCGCGCGCAACGCGGGTCTGCTCGCGGTGCGCACCCTCGCGGCCGGAACGGACGAGCTCGCGGCCGGGCTGCGCGGCCGGATGGCCCAGTTCCAGGCGGACCTGGAGCGGCTCGTCCTGGACAAGGACAAGGCGTTGCGCGAGCGGATCGGCCACTGAGAGCAATTCGCATCCGAGAAGCTGAAGTGAGAGTGATTCACATCTCTCGTGAACTTACTTTCGCTTCATGGGTGCAAAAATCTCCGCAGGTAAAGCAGGGTGGCGCCGCGCCGCCGCCCTGCTCTTCGCCGGAACCCTGAGCCTGGGGGCGGTTCCGGCACAGGCAGCCGTGTCCCATGGGGTGGCTGCTCCTGGCGCGTACACGGTGTTCAACAACCCGACCGCGAGCACACCCGACTACCGCATCGAGAACGACCTCGTCAGCCTCGTCGACGGCGCACCGGCGGGCTCGGAGATCCACGGCGAGATGTTCACCTGGACCAGGACCCCGGTCGCAACTGCGCTGAAGAACGCGCAGGCGCGCGGGGTGAAGGTGTACCTGGCGATCGACCGCGAGGGCTCCGGCGGCGCCAACCTGAAGCCGGACAACGAGGCCGTCAAGATCCTCAAGGCCGCCGGGCTGACCCGGCTGGTGTTCTGCGGGAACGCCACCTACTCCTCGTGCATCAGCAACCGGGCGGGTGCGATCAACCACAACAAGGTGTTCATGTTCTCCGCGACGAAGGGCATGACCAACGCGGTGTGGGTGGCCTCGCAGAACCTGACGAGCACCCAGAACACCCAGTTCAACAACGCGGTCGTGGTGCACGGCGACAAACCGCTCTACGACTTCTTCGACCAGCACCTCGACTCGATGCTGAACCAGAAGCGCACATCGGACTACAACAAGTACTTCAACTCCGAGACCGCCCAGGTCCGGGCCTACCTGTCACCACGAGCGGATTCATCGGGCGGGACCTCCGCGGAGCACGCCACCGACACGGTCGCCCAGGTGCTGAAATACGTGAAGTTCGAGTCCGGCTGCACCGTCGACGTCGCGCACGCGCAGTTCACCGGACCGCGCAAGCCGGTGATCGACGAACTGATCCGCATCGGAAAACTCGGCTGCAAGGTGCGCGTGCTGATCGGGGAGAACCTGAGCCAGTACGTGCGCGACGCGCTCAAGGGCCAGACGAACATCACCGTCCGCCAGCTGACGAACCTGCACTCGAAATACATCGTGGTGAAGTCGCACTACAACACCACGGCTAAGCGGCAGCTGGTGTTCACGGGCTCGCACAACCTGACCGGTCCGGCGTTGCGCACGCACGACGAGACCCTCATCCGCGTGGAGCGCCCAGAGGTGTCGAAGGGTTACTCCGACAACTTCTCCGCGATCTGGGCCAAGGGCACCGCCTAACGCCGGTTCAGGTTGACCGGCACCGCGGCGGGGCCGTAGGTGACGAAGTTCGGTTGGTACGGAACGTCTTCTGGTGCGACTGCCAGATCCAGGTTCGGGAACCGGCGGAACAACTCCGACAACGCGATCCGCCCTTCGAGCCGCGCCAGTGGCGCACCGGCGCAGAAATGCGGGCCGTAGCCGAAGGAGAGGTGCGGGCGGGGCTGCCTGGTGATGTCGAACCGGCCCGCCGTGGGGCCGTACTGGTTCGGGTCGGTTCCCGCGCCGCCGAAGCACATCAGCAGTGCCTCGCCCGCCGGGATCTCGACGCCGCAGACCTTGGTGTCCTTGAGCGAGTAGCGGAACGGGTTCGCCTGCACCGGGGAGCTCACCCGCAGGCTCTCCTCGACCACCCTCGGCCACAGCCCGTCCCGCACCGCCAGGTCCAGCTGGTCCCGGTGGGCGCAGAGGCTGATGACCGAGTTGGCGAGCGCATGCGCGGTCGTCTCGTGCCCGGCCAGCAGCGTCAGCCAGAGCATGTCGACGAGTTCGGTCTGGGACAGCCGGTCCTCGCCCATCCGGGCGTGGACGAGGGCGCTGGCGAGGTCGTCGCCCGGCTCCTTCCGCTTGCGGTCGACCAGCTTGTCGATCGACGCGAGCAGACCGAGGTGGGCGCTGCGCACCTGCGCCGGAGTGCTGGTGTACGCGAGCATCGTCGCGGCGCGGCGGCGCAGGAGCGGGCGATCGTCCTCGGGGACGCCGTAGAGCTCGCAGATCACCCGCATCGGCACCTGCTCGGTGAGCGCGGGCACCAGGTCGACCTCGTCACCGCCCTCGGCGATGGAGTCCAGCAGCTCGTTGACGATGCCCCGGACCCGCGGCTCCAGCGCGGCGATCATGCGCGGGGAGAACGCGTTGCCGAAGTAGTCCCGCAGCCTGCGGTGGTCGGCGCCGTCGACGTTGTTGATGTGGCTGCCGTGGATGAGCGCCCGCATCGGCCAGTCCTCGGCGATCGTCCCGTCGTGCAGCGCGGGCCAGTGCTTCTTGTCCTTGCCGAAGATCTTGTTCTCGTTGCCAAGGACCTCCTTGACCGCGTCGTGGGTCAGCACGGCCCAGACCACCACGTTGCCCGGCAGCTCCACCGGCACCACGGGGGCGATCCCGCGCAGCCGCGCCAAGGCGTCCGGCACGGTCTCGTCGGCGGTGGGGAAGGGGACCGGGTGGGGCATCACGGGTGGCCTCCGGTTGCAGCGATCGGGTTCCGGGCTCCGAAGCCGTGGAGCCGACAGGTGAGGAGCCTCCTGCCAGGTGCGTTCCGCTGCCCAGGCTTTGCCTGAATCCCCGCCGCAACCCGTAACTACGGGGGAACAAAACCGCAACTCCGCACCCGGCTGGGTGCAGACTGGGCGCATGCGGTTCCACGACTGGATCGTCGACCACACCGAGGACTGGGCGGAGCTGAGCAACAGCATCGCTCCGATGGACCACCGCTTCCGTGCGCACGGCGACTGGTACGCGGGCCTCACCGCGCAGGAATCCGACGTCTACAACCTGTTGCACTGGGACCAGGGCAACGAACGGATGGCCTACCGCACGCCCGCCCACGTCCGCCGCGTCCCCGACGAGGACCACTACTGGGTCGTCGTCCCGCAGCAGGGCGTGTATTCCATGTGGCACGACGACAATCTGACGCGCGTGCTGCCCGGCCTCGCCTACGTCCACGGGCTCGACGAGCCGCTCCACATGCACGTGCCGGTATCGCAGGCATATGCGCTCCGGGTGCCCAAGAGCGAGATCCACCTCCGGATCAAGCCGCCGGGGCGCGTGCGGTTGCTGCTCGACGTGCGCACCGGCCTCGGCCGGATCACCCAGGACATCATCCGCGGCCTGCACTCGGAGCGGGGGCGCGTCACCGAGCAGGAGTTCAACGCCGTCTGCGACCGGATCTGCGAGCTGCTGTGCATGATGGCCAACGGCGACACGCCCGCCCAGCCCAGCCACCTCGCCGAGACCGCCGAGGCCGTCCGCCGCTACGTCCGGGAGAACGTCGGCGACGGTGACGTGCGGCTGCCCGCCGTGGCGCAGGCCCTCGGCTGGTCCCCGCGCCAGGTGCGGTCCATCCTCCAGCAGTCCGGGACCACGTTCCGCGAGCTGCGCCAGGAGGAGGCGTTCCGCGCCGCCCGGGACATGCTCGCCGACCCCGCCGCCAGGGCGATGGCGATCAGCGACATCGCGCTGCGCACCGGCCTCACCCCGACGTGGTTCTCCACCGCCTTCAAGGCGCGCTACGGCGAGGCCCCGCGGGACTTCCGCCACCGCCGCCTCGGCGGCTCACCCCACGACGACTAAGCAGCCGCATCCCGCAAGCGCCCCCCAGCGATCGTGGCGCCCCTCGAACCATCACCAGCGCAGCCGAAATCACCCGTTTCGTACTCTTGTCGGGATTTGGGAGCGCTCTTTTTCCCGTTATGAGTACGAAACGGGAGATCTCTAGGTTGCGTCCGCCTCGCGTTGGGTGCGGGGGCGGATGTGAGGCATGGGCACAGTTTACGTGGTGTGCGGGTGCCCCGGTCAGTCGAGCATCTGCGTGCGCAGGTTCGGGGCGACCGCGGCGATGCGTTCGTAGTCGACGTCCTTGTACATCAGAACCACGTCGTGGCGAAGCGCGACGGATGCGATGAGGCAGTCGATGGCGGAGCGCACCGTGTGCCCGCTCCGGCGAACCGCGCGGAACAGGTCGGCCGCCTGGTGGAAGTCGATGGCCGGGTCGACATCGAGCTGCACCAAGGAATTCATCACCTGCTCGATCCTGGAGAGCGCGGCGGGAGCGGCGCCGAACCGGAGCTCCATCAAGACCGGCTGGGTCGTCGCTAGGACCTCGGGTTGCCGCACCAGCCGTTCGACGGTGGCGGTGGCCGGTGATTCACGGCCGCGAAACCAGTCGATCCAGACGGAGCTGTCGATCAGGCAGAGTGCCACTTGTGTTCCGGGTTGTCGTCGCGGATCTCGTCGAGGTCGCCGTCCCAGCCGATGCCGCGGAGCGAGAGCAGGTCCTCCGTGGTGACCTTCGTGCCGACGAGGCGGCGCAGCGCGAGGTCCACCGCTTCCCGCTTGGTGGTCAACCCGTAGCGCCGCATCGCCTCCGCTACGAGCTCGTCATCGATGTCGATGTTTGTGCGCGCCATACACCAACGATACACCTCACGGGTGGTAGGTGTTGAAGGCCACGAGCAGCTCCTCCTGGCGGCGCAGGGCTTCGGGGGCCTGGTCGGCGCGCCGGCCCGCGACGCCCGCGGCCATCGCCTGGGCGAGGCCCACGAGGGCGGTCACCGAGCGGAGCAGGCCCGCGCCCGCGGTGTCGGCGAAGAAGACGGAGTCGGCCAGGTCGGCCAAGGGGGACGCCGCGGTGTCGGTGAGGGCGATCGTGGTGGCACCGGCGGACTTGGCCTGGCGCACGGCGCGCACGGTGTCGGCGGCGTAGCGGTGCAGCGACACGGCGACGAGGACGTCGGTGGATTCCAAGCGCCGCAACCGATCGGTGAGCGTGCCGGGGCCGGGGATCACCAGGGAGACGTCGTCGAGGACCAGGTCAAGCAGGTAGGCCAGCAGGTAGGCCACGGAGTGCGACTTGCGCAGCCCCATCACGTGCACCCGGCGCGCTCCGGCCAGGGCCCCGACGGCCCGGCGCCACGCGTCCGGGTCGACCCTGGCCAGGGTGCGGGTGAGGTTCTGCTTGTCCAGCTCGACGGCCTTGCTGAGCAGTTCGTCCGGCGCGTCCGCCAGCGATCCGAGCCTGCGGACCAGCTGCGCCTGACCGGAGAGGTGCTCACGGCAGAGCTTCACCAGCGCGGGGTAGCCGGACAGGCCGCACCGCTGGGCGAAGCGGACCACGGTCGCCTCGTTCACCCCGACGTCGCGGGCCAGTTCGCTGACCGTCTTGAAGGCGATGCCCTCGGGATCGGTCAGCACGCGTTCGGCCAGCGTCCGCTGCGAGGGGGTGAACCCCTCTGACTCGCTCCGCAGCAGTTCGCTCAGCTCGGCGAACGACGTCGGCGCGTCGCTCACCGGGCTCGCCGCCTCAAGCAGAAGATCACCCAGTGCTCCCTCCGGTGAGGTCGTCGACGGCTTCGGCGAGGCGGTTCAGCGCGTCGGCGATCCAGGGCAGCGCCACCGGATCCGCGCTGTGCAGGGCTTCCCACCGCTGCACGTCGTTGGTCCCGTAGAGCAGGCTCGTCGCCATCCGGAAGCGCAGTACCCTCGGATCATCGCCGAACGCCTCACCGCAGAGCACACCGACCCGGTACTTCGTCAGCAGCACCTCGGCCAGGTCCATCCCGGACCGCAGCTGGAACCGCTCCCTCGCGGGCTCCAGATCCGGGTAGAGGTAGAAGCCGCCGCCCGGCGCCCGGCACGCGGCCCCCGCGGCGACGATCAGCCGGTACGCCTCGGTGACGACCTTGCGGTGCAGCTCACGGCCCATCCGGACGTACTCGCGCACCTCCGTCGGCTCGTCCAGCAGGTACCCGGCGGCCGTCTGCACCGGCATCGCCGGGTTCGACCACACCTCGCTGGCCACGCCGACCAGCCGCTCCCGCAGCTGCGCGCCCTCCCTGGTGGCCGGAATCCGGCAGAAGCCCAGCCGCCAGCCGCCGAGCGCGGTGGCCTTGCTCAGCCCGGTGGTGACGATCGTGCGCTCCGGGAACACCGTGGCCGGGCTCAGCAGCGCGTCCGGGTCGTGCGCCAGGTCGCGGTAGATCTCGTCGGAGATCACCACCAGCCCGTAGCGCTCGGCGACCGCGCACACCTGGCGCACCAGCTCGGCGTTCGGGGTGGTTCCGGTCGGGTTGTCCGGCGAGGTGACCACGAGGACGCCGGGCCGCTGCCCCTTCCACCGCGCCTCCAGCAGCGCGTTCTCCAGCGCCTCCGGATCGGGCACGCCGCCGGTGTGCTCCGGCACGTCGACCCAGATGACGTCCTTGCCCGCCAGCGCGGCCTGCGCGGCGTAGCTGACCCAGCTCGGCCGCGGCAGCACGATGTCCCCCGGCAGCACGGTGAGCAGCGCGTACAGCAGCGGCTTGCTGCCGGGCCCGGCGACGATCTGGTCCGGCTCCGTCGGCACACCGCGGCGGCTGAGGTAACCCGCGGCCGCAGCGCGCACGGCCTCGGTGCCCGCGGTGGGGCCGTAGGAGTTCTCGGTGGCGGCGGCGGAGAGCGCGGCGGCGACCTCGGGCAGCACCGGCAGTCCCGCCTCGCCGAACGCGAGGTGCACCACCGACTCGCCGGTGGCCTGGATGGCGCGGATGCGTTCGTTCGCGGCGAGTGTCGCCGACTGCGGCAGGCCGGTGCGGGCCGGCGCGCTCTGGTAGCTGAGCATGGGGATGAGGCTACAAGTCGCGGTGCAGGAAACAAGGGCTTTGCAAATCTGTTTGCACCGATGGTTGTACAGCTTGCCCCTACGGGGGGACTGGCGGGGGCGGCTAGCATCCTGGGCAGGAACGGCTACTCGGAGGTAACAAGCGTGGACCCGAGCTTCGGCACCTACCAACTGGCCGAGGAGCACGACGCCCTCCGCGATGCGGTGCGCGCGTTGGCAGAGAAGGAGATCGCCCCGCACGCCGCCGAGGTCGACGAGCAGGAGCGGTTCCCCAGCGAGGCGCGCGACGCGCTGGTCAAGGCCGGTTTCGCCGCCGTGCACGTGCCGGACGCCTACGGCGGTGAGGGCGCGGACTCGATCGCGACCTGCATCGTCATCGAGGAGGTCGCCCGCGTCTGCGGCTCCTCCTCGCTGATCCCGGCGGTCAACAAGCTCGGCACCATGCCGATCCTGCTCTCCGGCTCCGAGGAGCTGAAGCAGAAGGTGATGCCGTCCATCGCCAGCGGCGAGTCGATGGCCTCCTACGCGCTGTCCGAGCGCGAGGCGGGCTCGGACACCGCGTCGATGCGCACCCGCGCGCGGCTCGACGGCGACAACTGGGTGCTCAACGGCACCAAGTGCTGGATCACCAACGCGGGCATCTCCGACTGGTACACCGTCATGGCGGTCACCGACCCGGACGCCGAGAAGAAGTCCAACGGCATCTCCGCGTTCGTGGTGCACAAGGACGACCCGGGCTTCGAGGTCGGCCCGAAGGAGAAGAAGCTCGGCATCAAGGGTTCACCGACCCGGGAGATCTACTTCTCCGACTGCGCGATCCCGGCGGACCGCATCATCGGCGAGCCCGGCACCGGCCTGAAGACCGCGCTGCGCACGCTGGACCACACCCGCCCGACGATCGGCGCGCAGGCCGTCGGCATCGCGCAGGGCGCCCTCGACGCGGCGATCGCCTACGTCAAGGACCGCAAGCAGTTCGGCAAGACCATCTCGACGTTCCAGGGCGTGCAGTTCATGCTCGCCGACATGGCGATGAAGATCGAGGCCGCCCGGCACATGGTCTACGTCGCCGCGGCCAAGGCGGAGCGCGGCGAGCCCAACCTGGGCTTCATCACCGCCGCCGCCAAGTGCTACGCCTCCGACGTGGCCATGGAGGTCACCACCGACGCCGTCCAGCTCTTCGGCGGCGCGGGCTACACGCGCGACTTCCCGGTGGAGCGGATGATGCGCGACGCCAAGATCACCCAGATCTACGAGGGCACCAACCAGATCCAGCGCGTCGTGATGTCCCGCGCGCTGCTCAGGGGCTAGATCAACGATCTCATGACCGGCCTGGAGGCTCCTGATTTCCATGATCAGGCGCCTCCAGGCCGTCTTGCCGAGAAGCCCCTGTGTAGAGCCGTCCGGCCTCACCGGTCGCGAGCAGCCGCACAGTGACAGCCCGCCCCAAGCGGGCAGACGCCCGAAGGACGGCGTCAGTCCTTTGCGTACTGTCCTAAGTGGACGTCATCGGAGTGGGGTGGGCGCCGGGGTGCTTCACCGCCACCCATCCGACGCCGTGGTTTAGCCCGGTCCTCTCTTCTCGGGCACGATCAATCCCTGTGGTGGCACCGTCAACCCGTGGTGGGCCTTGGCTTGGGCGTAGCGCTCTGCCTGATCGGCGAACTGTGCAGCCGCCTGCCGCAGCTCCCGCGCGAACATCACCAATTCCACTGGCGACTGGGGTGCATCCCCCACCCCGAATGTCACCGCCGTCCGGGCATCGGTGACCGACAGCAGCGGACGCCCTTCCGAGAGCAGCATCAGCGTGGCCTTGCTGAACTCGTCAGCGACCAGCGAGACATGCACCGCCATCAGCCGACACCGTCCAACCGGGCCATGCGGCACCACACCACGCCCATCACCCGGTACAGCCGATCGAAGTCGGCCCGGTTCATCACCAACCGCACCCGCTGCACCGCACCGCCGAACACCACGACCACCGTGTCGTCGTCTGACGGGTCCAGCCGG
Source organism: Allokutzneria sp. A3M-2-11 16 (assembly GCF_024213555.1). Lineage (GTDB taxonomy): Bacteria > Actinomycetota > Actinomycetes > Mycobacteriales > Pseudonocardiaceae > Allokutzneria. The sequence continues at coordinate 2,896,857 of NZ_JANAVO010000001.1, forward strand.
ACCGTGATGTCCCCAAAGGCCGACAGCATCAGATCAAGACCCGCCTCATCTCGCCCCGCCCGCACGGCTACGCCGCCTTGCCCTGCTCCGGCGACTTCGACTCAGCGCCCCTGCCCGCCGACGCCTTGCCCGCCCCACTACCGGCAGCCTTGAACCCGGTCGCCCAGAACAACCAGCCCTGGTACTTCAACTCGCCACTACCCGAGACACGCGGCTCAACGGCCAAGCCGCCCAGCTCGACCGGCCGCATCCCCGGCAACACCTCACCCCTCACCGGACCCGGCTGCACGTCCGCCAGAAACGTGACCTGGAACGACGCCCGCTCGGCCTTCGTCTCGTCCTGGTCGGTCACCGCGTCCACCTTCTGGCGCGCGGGCTTGCTCCGGTTCTCCTGATACTCGTCATCCGGCGCCAACTCCCCCACCAACACCAAGCCCTGGGGGAACGCCACATCAAACGGCACCTCCAACCGGTGCCCCTTCGGGATCGCCATCTCTGCACCTCTGCTCTCTTGGGCCCACGCCTGAACCTTTGGGCAGCTCCGCAATAGAGCTAGCTCTATACGACATCAAGATAGCTCTGGGGTCAATAGAACTACGTCTATATTCCAGATCTAGGCGTGGTGGGGCAGTAGCGCTAGCGTTAATGAAACGAAAGGAGGGCCAAGTGGGCACCGGGTACCGAGAGCTGGCGGGGATCCTCAGGGAAGCGATCCGCCGTGGTGACTACGCCCCAGACACCACCTTGCCCAAGCAAGACGAGCTGGCCGCACAGCACGGCGTCAACGTCGGCACCGTCCGCAAGGCCATCGGGGTACTCGAAGCCGAGGGGCTGGTCACGCCGATCCGCCGACGAGGCACCGTGGTTCGCGCCCGTCCACCGATGAAGCGGTTGGGCACTGACCGCTACGCGAAGAGCAAGTGGAAGTACGGCGGTGTAGTGGCCTTCGCAGCCGACCGGGAGGCATCCGGCCGGGAGTGGACGGCCGGAGACCAGACCAACGTCATCACCAAGGTCGAGGCTGACGCCGAGGTCGCCCAGGCCCTGGGCGTCATGGTCGGGTCCCCGGTCTATGAGCGTGCTCGTCTGGTGAAGGACTCCGGCAAGCCCACTCACATGCTCACGAGTTACTACCGGCCCGCCGATGTCGAGGGCACTCCCCTTGTGGATGAGGTAGCGGGTCCCGCCGGGCGTGGTGGCGGCTTCCTGGTGTTGACCCTCCAGGGGCTTGAGCCCGACCGGATCACCGAGACGTTCTACTCGCGGATGCCGACACCGGCCGAAGTCGAGCAGTTGGAGCTACCGGCGGGCGAGCCGGTTATGGTCTTGCAGCGCCAGACCTTCACCGAGGATGGACGGGTGGTCGAGTTTGCTCGTGGCGTCCACGCCGCCAGCCGTTTTTCCTGGTCGTACACCTTCAAGATTCCCGAGTGACCCCCAGGAGAGAGCGTTGAGCGCAGGCCGGAAGTCCACGTTGCCCGCCTCTCTCCGTCACGATGTTCAGGTTCTGTGGGACTTCCACGACATGCACCACGAGATCCAGCCGACCGACGTCGGTATCGGTCTCGGCAGCCACGACCTGGGTGTGGCCACCTTCACCGCCGAGCTGTACGAGCGCGGAACATTCCCGCTCATCGTCTTCACCGGCGCCAACGCACCCACCACCATCGACCGGTTCCCACGCGGCGAGGCCGTCCACTACTGCGAGCACGCCCTTGAACTGGGCGTTCCGAGTGAGGCGATCCTGGTGGAGCCCGAGGCGACCAACACCGGGGCCAATATCGAGCTGACCCGAAAACTGTTGGCGGACAAGGGAATCAACGTCCAGTCCGTCATCTTGATCTCACGGCCGTACCAGCAACGCCGCGCGTACGCGACATGCCGGAAGCTGTGGCCCGAGGTTGAGGTCCGGTGCGCTTCCCGTCCGCTCCCACTCGACGAGTATGTGGCCAACATCGGAGACGCCGACCGTGTGATCAACATGCTGGTCGGTGACACCCAGCGGGTGACCGAGTACGCGAGACGTGGCTTCGCCATCCACCAGGACGTGCCCGCTCATGTCGAGGCCGCCTATCAACGGCTCGTTGACGCCGGATTTACCAGCCGACTCATCTGACAATCGGCCCGCATCAGTCATCGGCGTCTCGCACGTCTCGCTTGCTCTGCTGAATTTGGCTCTATGTCCCGCGCGCTGCTGCGGTAGTCCGCGCGGGGAACGGCGGAACGGCCCGGGGGTAGAGCCTCCGGGCCGTTCGAGTGAGCGGGGTTCCGCTTGTCCGTGAGCGGCGTCTGCCTCACGGTATTCGCGGGTTTGATTGAGCGCTTGATCATCTTTACTTCCTCTTTAGTTCAAATTTGTACCGTTCACCGAGAGGAACAACGGGAGGAACCACTGTGGACAAGCTCGTGCACGCCCTTCGTGACGTGGTGCTGCTGATCGCCAGGATCGGCATCGGCATCGTGTTCATCGCGCACGGAGTCTCCAAGTTCAGCGGCATCGACGGCACGGCCGCGGGCTTCGGCAAGATGGGCGTCCCGATGCCGACGCTGTCCGCCTACTTCGCCGCCACGGTGGAGACCCTGGGCGGGGCCGCGTTGATCGCCGGTGTGCTGATGCCGGTCGCCGGTGTGCTGCTCGCCGTGGTGATGGTCGGCGCGGGTGTCTTCGTCCACTTCAAGAACGGCTTCTTCGCCCAGACCGGCGGCTACGAGTTCGTGATGACGCTCGCCCTCGCCGCGCTGGCGCTGGGCTTCGGCGGCGGTGGCAAGTACTCGGTCGACGCCGCGCTCGCCGCGCGCAAGGAACAACCGGCCTCGGTCTGAGGCGTCCGGTGCCGGGCGGGGACTCTCGCCCGGCACCGAGCCGACGAGCAGCGCCCCTTCGCCTGGGGTCTAGTGCGAGGTCAGGTCGACGGTGATGCGCTCGGTGCGGCGTCGGTCGGCGAGCTTGGCCGGATCGGGGTTGGTGCACTGCACCAGGGCCGCGCCCGCCGCGACCACCGCGACCAGTCCGTCCACAATGGACTCAGGTGAGCGCCAGTCCAGGTCGGACAGCACGCGGTCGCCCTCGCCGATGCCCTGCTCCGCCGCGCGCGAGCGGGCCAGCTCGACCAGCCCGTCCACGCTCAGGTCGTTCAGCGCGGGCTGGTCGCCGGGAACCACGGCGTAGGAACGGAAGAAGTCGCCGTGCACCCGGATCTCGCCGATGTAGTCCACCGTTCCGGGCTCGGGGTTGCGGATGCCCCGGCCGAGCGGGTCGAGCGCCACTGCCGCGACGGTCTCCGCCTCCACCTCGAACCCTTGCGGCACAAAGGCGATCTCGAAGTCACCGGCGCCGGGATCGGTCGTCACCGACGCGCCCGCCCACCACGCGCCGAGCAGCACCCCGACCGTCTGCCAGTGCGCGGGCAGGGCGACCAGCACCCGCGCCCCCGGCTGCATGTCGACCTCGTCGCGCAGCCAGTTCGCCGTCTTCGCCGCCCAGTTCGCCACCGTCGCCCTGGACAGCTCGATGCGCGTGCCGTCCGCGTCGTCGTAGTGACTGACCAGGGGCCGGGCCGAATCGGCCATCAGCGGGGCGAACAGGGCTTCGGTGACGTTCATCAGCTGGTCGTCTCCACTCTCGGTGCGGGGTAACGGCGTCAGTACACGCAGGGAATGCCGTCCGCGGTGATCGGCTCCTCGCTGGTGTTCGGTTGCCGTGCGGCCCCGTCCAGTCTGAGCGGCCCGCGCCCGGCCATCTTCGGCGGGGTGCCGCCGACGAGGCCGCTGACCCAGGCCCGGACCGCGGTGACGTCCACGGCGACGATGCTCTGGTTGCGGTCGTTGCGGGCGTTGATGTTCACCACCGGGATGGTGCGGAACTCGAAATTTCCCGCCGCCAGGCCCTGGAACTGCCTGACCAGCGTCAGCGGCTCCCAGCCCTCGTCGAAGACCAGCGACTTGCGCGCGGCGTCGAAGAGCGCGGACAGCTTGGCGGTGTCGGTCAGCGTGCCGCTGGAGAGCATCTTTTTCACCACGGCCGCCATGAACACCTGCTGCCGGACGACGCGGTCGATGTCGCCGCGGGGCAGGCCGGAGCGCTGCCGCACGAACGCCAGCGCGTCGCCGCCGGAGATGGACTGCCTGCCCCTGCGGAAGTTCGCGCCGGAGTCCTGGTCGCTGGTGGACTGGCGCAGGCAGACCTCCACGCCGCCGAGCGCCTCGGTCAGCAGGTAGAAGCCGTAGAGGTTGATCTCCGCGTAGTGGTCCACCCGCAGGCCGGTCAGTTCCTGCACCGCGCGGCCGAGTGCGAGCCTGCCCGCCTGGTCGGACTCGCGCTCCCGGCGGAGGCGGTCGGTGACGCGCTGCGCGTCCAGCTCGCCGAGCCGCCGGTTCTTGCCGAGCACGTAGGCAGCGTTGATCTTGGCGTCCTCGAAGCCGGGCACCTTCACGTAGGTGTCCCTGGGGATGGAGATCGCCGTGGCCTTGCCGCCGTTGTCGGGGATGCGCAGCACGATGACCGTGTCGGTGTTCAGGCTGGCGTTGGCCTCCGTGCGCAGCTTCCGCAGCACGGCCGCGGGCAGCTCGTTGCCCTGCGCGTCGGTGCGGCTGTCGCTGCCGACCAGCAGGATGTCCGTTGCCCCGTCGCGCGCGGGCGGCGCCCCGGGCTGGCTGCCGAGCTGGTTCACGATGTCGGTGGTGCTGACGTTGTCCTGCAAGCGTTCCAGGGTCGCCCAGCTCACCCCGCTCACCGCGAGCGCCACCGCGGACAGCAGCGCGGCGAGGACGCGGACCGAGTTCACCGCGATCCGCTTCCCCTTGCCGCGTCGGGGTTGCGCCGGTTCCTCCGGCAGTTCGGCGGGGTCGAGCGGCACGAACTTCTCGGCCTGCTCGGACCCCTCGTCGTGGTCCTTCGGGCGCGGCCGGTCCGGCACGTGCTCCTCCTAGCGGAAGTCTCGGCTTGGGATCGCGGCCGCTCCGCCGGGACCGAACGCCCGCGGGAGCCGCTACCTCAAGGTTAGCCAGCTCCACGCAGGTCACGGCACTTCTTAGTCCACTCGTTCGTGCGCTTTAGCTGATGCAGGGGATGCCGTCGGGCGTCATCTCCGGGCTCCCGCCCTGGTTCGGCGCCGCCGGACGGAGGCCGCCGAGCTCCAGGAGCTGGTGCCCCGCCACGTTGTTCTTCTTGCCCGGACCCGAGTAGTCCTTGCCGATGAACAGCCGCACCGTGCCCGGGGGGATCATCCGGTCCTTGTCCTCCTCCAGGACGGCGGTGCCGCCGATGGCCTCGGCGACCTTCTTGCCGAAGTCCTGCTGCCCCTTGGAGTAGCGCACCACGGTCTTCGCCCGCGCGACGGCGTTGTCCACGTTGCCCTTGGCGAAACCCTTGGACACCAAGGCGTCCAGCACGTCGTTGGCCAGCCCGGAGGCACCGGTGGCGTTGCGCACCTCAATGGTGATTGACTTGGTGTCCGCCCCACCGCCGCCCGAGGGGGGCTGGGTCGAGGACGCGGGTGGCTGTTCCTTGGTCTGGTTGGTGACGAACGCCTTGACCTGCTTCGGGTCCACCTTGAGCGCGAGACCGTCGTCGGTCTTGATGTCGCCCTCGATCGGGATGGTCTTGAACTCCACCCCGCCGCTCATCACCGGCTGCATCTGCTGGGCGAACTGCAGCAGGTCCATGTTCTTGTCCACCACCACGGACTTCTTGACCGCGTTGACCAGCCCGGTCAGCTTGCCGGGATCGGTGAGGGTGCCCGCGGAGGTGATCTTCTTGGCCATCGCCTTGAGGAAGGTCTGCTGGCGCACGATCCGGTCCAGGTCGCTGGGCAGGCCGTGCCGCTGCCGGACGAAGGCGAGCGCCTGCGCGCCCTGGATGGTCTGCACGCCCTTGGGGAAGTTCGCCCCGGACATGTTGTCCTTGGTCGCCGCCTTAAGGCAGACCTCGACGCCGCCTATCGCCTTGGTGATCTCGTAGAAGCTCGCCAGGTTCACCTCGGCGTAGTGCTCGATCTTGACCCCGGTCAGCTCGGCGACCGTGTCGACCATGCCCTTGCGGCCCGCGGTGTTGGCCTCCTGCGCGACGACAGCCTTGCTCTTGCCCGCCTTGAGCAGCTTCTTCGTCGCGGCGTTCTTGTTGAACGAGTACGCCGCGTTGATCTTGTGCTTGCCGAAGCCGCCCGCGATGTCCACGTAGGAGTCGCGGGGCAGCGAGATGCCCACCGGCTTCCCGTCCACCGGGATGTGCACCAGGATCATCGAGTCCGTGGTGTCGCCACCGCTGTTGCTGCCGCCCGCGTGCAGCTCGCGCAGCACCTCCGGGGGCAGGTCGTTGCCCTGCGCGTCGGTGCGGCTGTCCAGGCCGACCATCAGGATGTCGAGCGCGCCGTCCAGCGGCTTCGGGCCCTGGGCCTCGGTCACGTCGTCGGTGGTGAAGTCGTTGAGCGTGCCCCAGGCGTAGCCGGTGACGCACAGCACGATCACCGAGACGAGTGCCGCGACCGTCTTGCCCGGGTGGATCCGGCGGTTCGGGGGTGCGGCGGGGACCGGGCGCTTGGTGGTCCGCGCGGACTCGCTGCGCACGCGCGCGGTCTTGCTCCGGGCCGGAGGAGGTCCCTGCGGCACGACGCGGGCATCACGCGCGCGCCCGCCCGCCTGGTCCTGGCGACGCGGCTGTTCGGGCGGCACCCTGCCACCTGGAGGGGGAACGGCTCGTCCGCGTCCGCCACCCGAGCCGGGCGGCTGGGACCGTCCCTGCTGCCCCGGCTGGTTCCTCGGGACCCCGCGCCGGGGGTTGCCCCCTGGCCGCATCGGACGGTCGTCCACGTTCACTCCTCCCCCACCACTTGGTCACACCGGTACGACCTCCCAGGCTAACGGCGTGCCGTCTCCTGGCCGGGCGACTCCCCGGTCATTGGAGGACGTACCGCCCTTCTTCCGGGTTGCTTCGGCGTGTCCCGGCGCTGCTCAGGCCCGTGGCAGACTGCCAGGAGCGGGTACATCCGAGGGGGACTGGAGAGTGGGGACGATGCGCGTACTGGTCACCGGTGGCGCCGGATTCATCGGGTCGAACTACGTGCGCAAGGTGCTGACCGGCGCTTACCCGGCCTTCGCCGAGGCCGAGGTGGTGGTGCTGGACAAGCTCACCTACGCCGGGAACGAGGCCAACCTCGACCCCGTGGCAGGCGACCCCCGCTACCGGTTCGTCAAGGGCGACATCTGCGACGCGGCACTCGTGAGCGAAGTCATGTCCGGCGTGTCGACCGTGGTGCACTTCGCCGCGGAGTCGCACGTGGACCGCTCCATCATGGGCGCGTCGGACTTCGTGCTGACCAACGTGCTCGGGACGCAGACCCTGCTCCAGGCCGCGCTCGACGCGGGCGTGTCGAAGTTCGTGCACGTGTCCACCGACGAGGTCTACGGCTCCATCGAGTCCGGTTCGTGGACCGAGGAGCACATCCTGGAGCCGAACTCGCCGTACTCCGCGTCGAAGGCGTCCTCCGACCTGCTGGCCCGCTCGTACTTCCGCACCCACGGGCTCCAGGTGTGCGTCACGCGCTGCTCGAACAACTACGGGCCGTACCACTTCCCGGAGAAGGTCATCCCGCTGTTCGTCACCAACCTGCTCGACGGGCACAAGGTGCCGCTCTACGGCGACGGCCTCAACGTCCGCGACTGGCTGCACGTCGACGACCACTGCCGGGGCATCCAGCTCGTCGCCGAGGGCGGCAGGGCCGGTGAGATCTACAACATCGGCGGCGGCACCGAACTGACCAACCGCGAGCTGACCGAGAAGCTGATCGCCGCGACCGGCCGGGACTGGTCGATGGTGACGCCCGTCGCGGACCGCCTCGGCCACGACCGCCGCTACTCGGTGGACATCACCAAGATCGCCAACGAGCTGGGCTACGCGCCGCAGGTGCCGTTCGAACAGGGCCTCGCCGACGTGGTCGCCTGGTACCGGGACAACCGCTCCTGGTGGGAGCCCTTGAAGGCGCGCGCTGCCATCTAGGGTTGCGCTGTGACCGACTTCGCTCTTCTCGTTCCCGGCGGACGCGGCCAGCTCGGCGTGGACATCGCGGCGCTGGCCGAAGCCGCTGGGGCCGGGTTCGTGCACGCGCCCGGCTCGGCCGAACTGGACATCACCGACGCCGAGGCGGTCGCTGACGCGGTCAGCTCGCTCGCGGCCACGGCGCGCGACGCGGGCCTGCGCCCGGTAGTGATCAACGCGGCGGCGTACACGGCGGTCGACGCGGCGGAGACCGATGAGGCCCGTGCGCTCGAAGTGAACGCGGACGGCCCGCGCAACCTGGCGACCGCGTGCGCGAAGCATCGTGTGCGGCTGCTCCACGTCTCCACGGACTACGTGTTCCCGGGGGACGCCACGAGCCCCTACGAGCCGGACGACGCCACGGACCCGCGCACTGCCTACGGGCGCACGAAGCTCGCGGGGGAGCGCGCGGTGCTCGACTCCGGAGCCGAGGCGTGGGTTGTGCGCACCGCGTGGGTCTACGGCGCGGTCGGCACCAACTTCGTGAAGACGATGGTGAAGTTGGAGAGTCAGCGCGACCAGCTCTCCGTGGTCGGTGACCAGGTGGGTTGCCCGACGTGGTCGGCCGATCTCGCCCGTGGGCTGTTGGAGCTGGCCGCGCGTCCTGAAGGGCCGCGACAGCGCGTCCTGCACGCCGCGGGCGGTGGAGAGACCAGTTGGTACGGCTTCGCCCGCGCTGTCTTTGAAGAGCTCGGCGCGGACCCGACGAGGGTTTCTCCGTGCACTACGGCCGATTTCCCCCGCCCTGCGCCGCGCCCCGCGTACTCGGTGCTGTCCGCACGCGCGTGGCAGGAGGCGGGGCTGAGCCCACTACGCCCGTGGCGTGAAGCACTGGCCGCTGCGTTCGCGGAGTGCGGGGAAGCGCTGCGATCCTGAGCACCTACCTACGGCGATTGCGGGGAGCGCGCGGATGGCGAAGTGGGGCAAGCAGTCCGAGGCGAAGCCGAAGCCGAAGCCGAAGCGACGCAAGGCGGGCTGGACCAGGCTGACCGGCACGCTGCTGCTGGTCGTGGTGGTGGGCGCGTTGGGGTACCTGCTGGCCAACACGGCCCTCACCGCCAACCGCCTCCCCAACCCGAGCGCGAGCGATCTACGCGGTACTGCCGTCACGCAGTCCTGCGCGGACGTGGGGCCGGTCAGCTCGAACGGCTTCGGCACGTACGCGCGCTGCACTGCCGAGGTGTCGTGGGAGAACGGCACGCGTGAGACCCGCGAGTTCGACGGCTCCGAGCTGACCGCGAAGGACGTGGGGCAGCCCGTGCGCGTGGTCCGCGTGACCACGTCGCCGTATCAGTGGCTGCCCGCGCCGGAGTCCTATCAGCGCGATGGCGGTGACCGCGGGGGCGAGTGGACCGCCACGATGATCTACGCGATCGTCGGCGCCGTGATCCTCTTCAGTGCCGCCGTAGTCCTCGGCGGACTGCTCTCCCTCATCCGAGGCGTCTTCGCCCGCTCCTCCTGACCCCACACGAAAGCCGCATTTGGGGCGTTAGATTCCCTGAACGGGTCGTTCAGGGAATCTAACGCCCCCAACGACCCGTTCAGGGAAAAGCGGTGGGGTCAGGTGGTGGGCGGGAACGTTCCGGCCCGGCCCAGGAGTGCGGGGACCTCGCGGCCGAGGCGTTCGGAGAGCCACGCGGAGATGTCCAGGACGGCGTTGACGTCGACTCCCGTGCGCACGCCCATCCGGTCCAGCGCGTAGAGCACGTCCTCGGTGGCCACGTTGCCCTGCGGCGACGGCGTGTACGGGCAGCCACCGATGCCACCAACCGTGACGTCCAGGGTCGCCACACCGCAGTCCAGTGCGGCCAGCGCGTTGGCGTAGCCGGTGTTGCGGGTGTTGTGGAAGTGCCCGCGCAACGGCACTCCGGGAGCGACGGCGCGCACCCCGTTGGCGAGCCTGCGCACCTGGTCGGGGGTGCCGACGCCGATCGTGTCGGCGAGCGAGATCTCGTCGGGGCGGGCCTCGGCGATCCGCCGGGCGATCCCGATGACCTCCTCGACCGCCACGTCGCCGCTGAACGGGCAGCCGAAGGCGGCCGCGAGCGTCACCGTGGTCCGCACGCCGGTGCTCGCCGCCTCGGCCGCGATCTCCGTCCAGCTGCGCAGCGCGTCCTCGACGCCGACGCCCAGGTTGCGCCTGCTGAACTCCTCGGTGGTCGCCACGACGACGTTGACCTCGTCGACGCCCGCGGCCAACGCGCGGTAGAGCCCCTTGCGGTTGAGCACCAGTCCGGCGTAGGAAACCCCTGGCACCCTTGGCACCGAGGCCATCACGTCCTCGGCGTCGGCCAGTTGGGGGACCTTCTCGGGACGGGCGAAGCTGACCGCCTCGATCCGCCGGAGCCCGGCGGCCACGCAGCACTCGATGAGTTCGATCTTGTCGACCGTGGAGAGCAGGCGCGACTCGTTCTGCAGGCCGTCCCTGGGCCCGACCTCGATCAACTCCACGCTGCGCATCGACCCGCCCTTGTATACAACTTCTTGGCTGTTTGAAGGATTGATTTCCGCAGACAGTTGTGTCAAGCCGAATTGGACTCTAATTTGCATACAAAAGATCGGTAGGCTGGGGACCGACCGCGACGACGGTGGTGACTGAAGTGGCTCTGGCGGCCGAGAAGGCCTACGAGGTCGTCCGCACGGCGATCCTGGACGGCAGCTACCCGCCCGGCGAACGGCTCGGCGAGGTCGAGCTGGCCGAGGCGCTGGGGATCAGCCGTACCCCGATCCGGGAGGCCCTGCGCAGGCTCGAGGTGGAGGGCCTGGTCGAGGTGCTGCCGCACCGCGGCGCCCGGGTGGCCAGCTGGTCCCGCGAGGACCTCGACGAGATCTACGAGCTGCGCATCCTGCTGGAGTCCTTCGCCGCGGCCAGGGCCGCCTCCCGGATCTCCGACGGCGAACTGGGCCGGATGGACGAGCTGCGCGAGGAGATGGACCGCGCGGTGCACTCCGGCGACGTCGAGCGGATCGCCGCCTGCAACGCCGAGTTCCACGGCATCATCCGGCGGGCCGCCTCCAGCACCCGGCTGGTCACCATGCTCAACGCGGTGATCCAGCTGCCCCTTGTGCTGCAGACGTTTCACCGATACACCCATGAGGACCTCCAGCGCAGTGTGGCCCACCACGGCGAACTGGTGCACGCGTTCCGAGCGAGGGATCCGGCATGGGCGGAGTCCGTGATGCGTTCTCATGTGCTGGCCGCGCGGCGGGTGCTCGCCGGCCGGTCGAGGGATGAGGAGTAGACACGCCATGGGGTACCGCCTCGGCGTCGACGTCGGTGGCACCTTCACCGACGTGCTGCTGGTCGACCAGGTCACCGGCCGCACGTTCCGCGTCAAGACTCCCTCCACCCCCGACAACGCCGGGCTGGGCGTGCGCAGGGGCATCGCCCTGGTCTGCGAGCAGGCCGGGATCGGCCCGGACGAGATCAGCCAGGTGGTGCACGGCACGACCCTGGCCACCAACCTGATCCTGCAGGGCAAGGGCGCCCGGGTGGGCCTGGTGACCACGCACGGCTTCCGCCGGATGCTGCAGATCGCCCGCTCCTACCTGCCCGGCCCGCTGGCGGGCTGGGTGCAGTGGCCGAAGCCGGAACCCTTGGCGCGCATGGAGAACACCATCGAGGTGGCCGAGCGCGTCGACGCCGAGGGCCGGATCGTGCAGCCGCTGGACGTGCCGGGCGCGCGGGAGGCGCTGCGCGGCCTGCGCGGGTCGGGCATCGAGGCGCTGACGATCTCGCTGCTCAACTCCTACGCCAACGACGTGCACGAGCGGATGCTCGCCGAGATCGCCGCCGAGGAACTGCCCGGCGTGCCGATCTCCTTGTCCGCCACGGTGATCGCCGAGCCGCGGGAGTACGAGCGCGCGCTCGCCGCGGTCGCCGACAGCTACGTGCGGCCCCGGGTCGCCCGGTACCTCGACGACCTCGGTGAGGTGCTGGCGAGCGCGGGGATCACCGCGCCGCTGTCGATCCTGCGCGGCGACGGCGTGCAGACCATGCCGGACCGCGCCGCCGACCACCCGCTGGGCCTGCTGCTGTCCGGGCCGGTCGGCGGGGTGGCCGGGGCGAGCTGGTTCGCCGAGCAGCTCGGCCTGCGCGACTTCCTGACCTTCGACATGGGCGGCACCTCCACCGACATCACCCTGGTCCGCGACGGCAGGCCCCGGCTGGCGAAGCAGGCGATCGTCGGCAGGCTGGAGGTCCGCACCAGCAGCGTGGACGTCCGCAGCGTCGGCGCGGGCGGCGGGTCGATCGCGCTGGTGGACGAGAACGGCGAGCTGGTCGTCGGGCCGGAGTCGGCGGGCGCGCGCCCCGGCCCGGTGGCCTACGGCCTCGGCGGCGACGAGCCCACGGTCACCGACGCGAACGTGCTGCTCGGCCACCTCCCGGGCAAGCTCGCGGGCGGCGAGATCATGCTCGACCGGGCGGCGGCCCGCCGGGCGTTGAAGGGGCTCGCGCACGAGCTGGGCATCCCGCGCTCCTTCGAGGCCGCCGAGCAGGTCGTCGAGCTGGTCAACGACAACATGGCCGCGGCGCTGCGCCTGGTCAGCGTGCGCCAGGGCGCGGAGCCCAAGGATTTCGCGCTGCTGGCCTACGGGGGCGCGGGACCGTTGCACGCCAACGCGATCGGCGTGCTGACCGGCAGCTGGCCGGTGATCGTCCCGCCCGCCCCCGGTGTGCTGTGCGCGCACGGCGACGCGACCGCGGGCCTGCGCGACGAGGACACCGTGATCATTCGCCGGACCCTCGATGAAATCGATAACAGTGAGCTCAGGGCGTTGGTGGACGATCTGGAGAAGTCGGTGTGCCACCGGCTCGAAGCCCTCGGCGTCGCCTGCGCGGAGCAGACCCTGTGCCGCTCGGCGGTGCTCCGGGACGGCGGCCGCGAGGTCCACGTGGAGCTCGCCGACGCGATCCTGGCCGCGCCCGATCCGCTCGCCGCGATCGGCCACCCGCCGTCAGCGGAGCTCGTGCGCATCGACCTTGTCGCCCAGGGGCCGCGCCTGAACTTCACCGCGACCGCGCTGCCGCCCGGCGAGGCCGTCCCGGTGACCGCGCTCGTGGCGCACACGGAGATCTGGCACGGCGGGCGCCCGGTGGACGCGCGCATCTACGACCGCGCGAAGTTGTTGGCGGGCAACGTGATCGTCGGTCCGGCGATCATCATGGAGATGGACTCCACGACCTTGGTGCTGCCCGACCACGCCGCCACCGTGCACCCCACCGGCTGTCTCCTGCTCCGCCCGCACCGCTCACGGTTAAGCTGAGGCCACGGAACGCTCGTGCCGGAGTAGGGCGGTCTTCAAGACCACCCGACCCCCCTTGTTGATCATCGTTAACCGCCCCCAACCTCGGGGCGGCCGAGGGTTTGTCGTCGTTGAAGACCGCGAGGAAGGGGGTGGGGCGGACTTGAAGACCGGCGAACCCGGTGATCAGCACGGGGCACGGCCTGGCGGCACGACGGCGGGCGAGGGTGGCTTTCGCCCACTCCGGGGGACCCCCCACTTCAAGCGTTGCTTGACGTCGCGCGATCAGGCGAACCGCATCGACGCTTGGGCGGAATCCCTCTCAACCCACCAGAACGTCCACTGTGGACGATTGCGTACCCAATGTGGCATTGGTTACGTCTAGCGAAACAAATGCCACATTGGGTACGTGAGAGGTGGTGTCAGGAGGCGGCGCGGTGATACGCCTCGACGGTCAGCTCGGCGCAGCGCCGCCAGGTGAACTCGGCGGCCCGCGTTCTGCGCGCGGCGAGGGTGGCGGCGTCGGCGGAGGACTTCACCACCGTCTCCAACGCGTCGGTCAGCGCCTCGACGTCACCCACGGGCACGTGCAGCGCCTGGCCGCCCGACACCTCGCGCAGTGACGGCACGTCGGAGCAGACCACGGGAACCCCGCAGGCCAGCGCCTCCAGCACGGGCAGGCCGAAGCCTTCGTCGCGCGACGGCAGGACCAGCGCGGACGCGCCCGCGACCACTCGGCGCAGGTCCAGCTCGGAGAGGTAGCCGGTGCGGATCACGTCACCGTCCACCCGCGCGGTACCCGGGCCCGCCAGCACCAGAGGCGGCAGCGCGGCGCTGGCCCCGTGCGCCTTCAACAGGTTCGGCAGTCCCTTGCGGGGGTTCTCCGCGCCGACGTAGAGCACGTAGCTCTCCGGCAGCTTCAGCCGCCTGCGCAGCGGCAGGCTCGGCGCCTGAGCCACGAACCACGCCGGGTCCACGCCGAGCGGAGTCACGACGATCTTGTCCGAGGGCACCCGCAGCCGCTCGCGCACCACGTCCGCGACGGCCCGCGTCGGCGTGAGGATCACCGCGGCGCGCTTGGCCGACACGCGCACGAGCTCCGGCAGGTCACTCTCCACTTGGGACAGTTCGTCCGCGGCGTCGAGGAACGCCAGGTCGTGGATGGTCAGCACCCCGCCCGCCCGCAACGACGGCGGCAGCACGAAGTTGGTGCCGTGCACGACATCCGTCGGTCCGGCGAACAGCTCGATCGGCGGAAGCGAGGACTTCAACCAACAAGCCCGCAACGCCCGCGCGGGCACCGGTAGGCCGCGGGCCTTCACACCGTGCGGCACCACGGTGCGCAGCTGCCGCCAGCCGCGGGTGGTGAACGCCACCGCGCGAACCTGGATCTCTGCCATCGACGCGAGTTCCTCGGCCAGCGCGGAGGTGTAGCGGCCGACGCCGGTCCGGTCGCCCAGCAACGGGTTGCCGTCCAACAGGACCCGCAACGGCTTGGTGTGGTCAGCCATCAACGGCCCCGCAATCTCTCACGAACCAGTCGGCGGAGGCGGCCGGAGGCGCGCTTGGCGACCTCGGCGGCTCCACCGGCTTCAAGGTATTCCTTCACCAGGCCGACATCCCGGCGCACGCGCTGCGCCACCCCGACCGGCAGCAGCGCGGGGGCCGGAGCGCCCGTCCTGCGGTCGGCGGCGGGCAGCGGGTTGCGGCAGAACTCCACCAGCGGAGCCAGCACCTGCTCCCAGGTGAACCGCTCGCGCACCACGGCGATGTTCTCCGAGCAGCGCTTGGCGAACTCCGCGTCGTAGAGCACCTTCTCCAGCGCGTCGGCCAGCGCCTGCGGGTCCTCGGCGGGCACGACCAGGCCGAGGCCCTCCGTGCGCACCATGTCCGCGAACGCGTCGCCGTCCGTGGTGATGATCGGCAACCCCGCCCACAGGTAGTCCAGCGTCCTGGTGCGGAAGGCGAACGTCGTCTCCACGTGCTCGTAGTGCGTCGTGACGCCGCAGTTCGCGTCCAGCAACCAGTTCTGGCGCTCGTCGTAGGGCACCCAGCCCTCGTTGAAGAAGACGTGGCGCCCCACGATGTCCAGCTGCTCGGCGAGCCGCCGGGTCTGGGTGGCCATGTCCATCTCGGGCACGTCCGGGTTCGGGTGGCGCATGCCGAGGAAGCAGAGCTTCACGTCGTCGCGCTTGTGCCGCAACCGGTCCACCGCGTGCACCAGGGTCAGCGGGTCGAACCAGGAGTAGACGCCCCCGGCCCACAGCACGACCTTGTCGGTCTCGCCGATACCGTCCACAGTGGACCGCAGTCCGGGGCCGGTGCGCTCGGCGGGCTTGGCGGACAGGCCGAACGGGGAGACCGCCAGCAGCGAGCGCACGGTCGGGTCGGCGTCGTAGAGCAGCGGCGTGAGCCTGCCGATCGCGCCGAGGTGACCCAGCCACAGGTGCCGCTGCCGCTCGGAGGCGCAGAGGAAGAAGTCGCCGCGCTCCAACTGGTTGCTCAGCACGGTGGTCACCACGTCGACCACGTGCGCGCGCTGGCCCGCGTCGAGGTCCTTGCCCTGCTCCAGCTGTTCGAGGTGCATCGGATCGTAGACGTCGCAGACCAGGACCTGGTCGGAGGTCTTCAGCCACGGCAGCATCTCCAGCACGTGGCCCTGCAACACGATCACGTCCGCCCACGGCGTCTGCTCGTGCATCTTCGCCGCGGGGATGTAGCGCACTGGGAACGGCGCTTCCGGCGGCTGGCAGTGCCTGTTCAGCGTGACCAGGCGGACCTCGTGCTCGCGGCCCAGCACCTCGGCCATGTTCCACGCGCGGATCGCCGGACCCGCCATCTTCTTCGAGATGGAGTCGGCGGTGATCACCATGATCTTGCGCGGGCGGCCGTAGACCTCGTCCACGCCAAGGGTTTCCACCAGCGCGTCGTGCGCCAGCAGGTACGGGACCTCCGGCGAGGCGCGCTCCATCGCGTTGCGCATCAACGGGAGCAGGTCCCGGTCGGAGCGACGGCGCGCGGCCTGCTCGGCCTCCCTGGACGCCTTCAGCGACGGCAGCATCTCCACGAACCGGTCGATCGCCAGCACCCCGGCGAGCGTGATCCTGGGGACCTCGACCGCGGCGGTGAGGTCGGGGCCGTCGGGCTTGCGGGTGATCTCCAGCTGCTCCGGGTCGACACCGCCGCGCGCGGTCGCCCTGCGCACGGTCAACGCGAGCGCGGCGGGCAGCGCCTTCGCCAGCGTCTCGTCCTCGACGTTCTTGTAGAGCGCCGCGAGTGCGTTGCGCTCCAACAGGTACGCCTCCCGCGAATTGTCCACAGTGGACATGGAGGCGTGGTGCCGGTGGTAGGCGAGGCAGCGCGGCTCGAAGCGGACCCGCCAGCCGCGCAGGTTCATCCGCCAGCCCAGGTCGACGTCCTCGTAGAACATGAAGAAGCGTTCGTCGAAACCGCCGAGCTCGCGGAAGACCTCCGAGCGGACGAACAGCGAGGAGCCGGTGCCGAAGAGCACGTCCTTCTGGCTGTCGTGGCTGCCGTCGTCCGGCTGCCCGCCGTGCAGCTTGTAGCCCGCGCCGTACCAGGCCAGCCCGCCGTCGACGAAGTCGATCTTCTCGCCGTCCCAGTCGAGCACCTTGCCCGCGACCGCGCCGATCGTGCGGTCCGCCGCCAGCACCGCGACCGCGGCCCGCGCCCAGTCCCGGTGCGGGCGGGCGTCGTTGTTCAGGAAGGCCAGCACCTGGCCCTTGGCGTGCTCGACGCCGAGGTTGCAGCCCCCGGCGAAACCGAGGTTGGCCGGGGACTCGACCACCCGCACACCCGGCTCGGCGCGCAGCCGCTCTGTCGACCCGTCGCCCGAGGCGTTGTCGACGCAGATGATTTCCAGTCGGTCGCTCGGGTAATCCAGGTCGGTGCGCAGGGCGCGCAGGCAGGTGAGGGTGTCCTCGACCCCGCGGTAGTTCACGACTACCACCGAGACGACAGGCGCTTCCGCCACTCGCTTCGCTCCTTCCGGCAGTGCCGTTCGAGGGGCATAAGCCTGCCCTATCCCGCGTTGATCACTACTGGGAGTCGGGTGCAACGCCACGTGATCTGGCGCTCACCGTATGGTGACCTGCGCACCCAGGTAGGGAGGCAGTGATGGGCCAGCTTCGGATCCGGCCGCTGCACAAGCTGTCGGATGACCAGTTCGATGTCGTCCAGGACATCTTTGAGCAGGCATATCCCGACTGGCTGCGGCTGTCCATCGACGAGCTCGACGGCGGGAAGGGCTCGGATCGGATCGCCGTCGCCGGGCTGTTCGGCGATGTCCCGGTGGGGTTCGCGGCCGTCCGCGTGCTCCCCCGATCGGGTTGGTCTTTCCTCCGGTACTTCGCGATCACCCCCGATCGCAGGCGCGAGGGCCTCGGCCGTCGGCTGTGGACCGAGGTGGTCGACTACCTGGCGATGAACGTCGCGCCACGCCGTCTGCTGTGGGAGGCGCAGCTGCCCGAGCGCGCCGCTCCCGGTTCGCCGCAGCACGACGCGCGCAGCACCGCGCTGGCGTTCTACGAGTCCATCGGCGGCGAGGTGCTGCCGGTGCACGACTACGTGATGCCGACGACCCTCGGGCTGCCAGCCGAGCCGATGCTGATCATGGCGCTCGACCCGAACAGCCCGGTGAAGGACCCGAACGGCCTGGTCAAGGCGTTGCTGTCGGAGCACTACGGCGTCGAGCGCTACGAGGTCTGACCCGCCCACCTGGCCCAGACCGCGCGTCGCCGCGCGGAGTCCGCGGCGCGCCGGATTCGCGGCAGCCTGATCACCACCTCGCCGAGCACGCGCAGGCGCAGGCGGACGGAGAAGTTCAGCGCGTCCGGCCGTGACCTGCGCAGCGGCAGCACAGCGGTCAGCGCCGCGAACTTCGCGAGCTGCCGCAACGCGATTCCGGTCGGCGCGCAGCGCAGCAGCATGAGCAGGCGATTTCGCTCGTTCCACAGGTGAAAGCTCCGCGAACCGGGCTCGGTGCTGGCGCCGTGGAGGTGGAGCACGCGCGCGCTCGCGGTGGGAACGATCTCGTGCCCGTTGAGCCTGAGCCGCCACGCGGTGTCGGTGTCCTCGTAGTAGCAGAAGAAGTCCGCCGGAACCCCGCCCGCCGCGCGCAGGACATCGGTCCTGACCAGCGCCGCTCCACCGCAGAAACCGAATACCTCTCCTGTTTCCTGGTTGATGTCGGCCCCGTGCCCGTCGTCGGTCAGGCGCACGCCTCTCGACTGCACCGCTCCGGTCGAGGTGAGCAGGACCGAGCTGGCCGCCGCCGCGTCGGGACGGTCGTCGAGTGCGTCTTCAAGTGCGCCCAACCAGCCCGGCTCGGGTGCGGCGTCATCGTTCAGCCACGCCACGAACTCCGTCCGGACGCGGGGGAGAGCGGCGGCCATTCCGCCCGCGTAACCGAGATTCTTGTTGAGGCGCAACACTTCCACGTCGCGGAGCAGGTCCGCTGTCCCGTCGTCGGACGCGTTGTCGACCACGAGTGTCCTATGTGGACGATCTTGGACGTGAAGGGCGTTCAAGCACGCCTCGATGTGCTCGCGCCCCCGCCACGTCACCACGACCACTGTGCTCCGCGCACCGCTCACCCTGGGAAAGTACCCGCATGCCGGAGTTGGTTGTGGTGGCGGAGCAGTTGCTGGCGCCCGTGCCTGGCGGGACAGCGCGGTACACCAGGGAGCTGGTGCGCGCGCTGGCCGCGACCGCGCCCACGGGGTGGGAGGTCGGCACGGTCGTCGCCCGGCACTCCGACCCGAGTGCCGCGATCATCCCCGGCGCGAACGGGCCACGGGTGCTCAGCCTGCCTCGGCGCGCGCTGACGGCCGCGTGGGAGCGGGGACTGCCGTTATGGCCGGGCGGCGATTCCGTGCACGCACCGACCCCATTGGCGCCTGCGCGGGCGAAAAGCGGGCGGAGTCTCGTCGTGACTGTGCACGACACCGTTCCGTGGACCCATCCCGAGACGCTGACCCGACGCGGGGTGAGCTGGCACCAGCGCATGATCACGCGAGCTGTGGAGCGCGCCGACGCCGTCGTGGTGCCGACCGCGGCCGTTGCCGCCGACCTCAGCCGTTACGCGCCGGGCTCAACCCAGGTCAACGTGATCGGCGAGGGCGTCCCCGCGAGCTTGCGCGAGCCTTCCGATGCGGTTCGCGAAGCCGTCGTGCGGCGCTTGGACGTGCCACGGCGGTACCTGTTGGCGGTGGGCACCGTGGAGCCGCGCAAGGGGCTCGACGTGCTGATCAAGGCGCTCGCGATCGTGCCGGACGTGCCGCTGCTCGTCGTCGGCGCGCAGGGGTGGGGCGGGGTCGACCTGGCTGCGCTCGCCCGCGCGGCAGACCTGGACTCCGGGCGCGTCCGGCACTTGGGCGCGGTGTCCGACGCCGATCTCAGTGTGCTGCTGCACTCCGCTTCCGCCTTGGTGGCTCCGAGCCAGGCCGAAGGCTTCGGGCTCCCCGTGCTCGAAGCCATGGCCGCCGGGGCTCCGGTGGTCCACTCCGACGCGCCCGCGCTGGTCGAGGTGGCTGGCGGCGCCGGGATCTCCGTGCCCAGGAACGATTTCCGCGCGCTGGCCCGCGCCCTGCGCACCGTGCTGACGGATTCCGACCACGCGGCGGCGATGGCGGGCGCGGGCAGGCTGCGCGCACGGGAGTACACCTGGGAAAACGCGGCGCGGCTCGCCTGGCGGGTGCACGAGCGCTGTTACGCCGCGGCGCGCGCGAAGATCACCTGATCAGGTTTTTGATCGTCTCCGCATCGTCACCTTGGCATCCGAATCCCGGAATGCCGACATGCGCGCGCGTGCACGGGATTAGGCTGCCCGGGTGGTGTTCCCCGATCCCCGCGTGCTCATCGACGCCACCTCCGTGCCCGCCGACCGCGGCGGGGTCGGCCGCTACGTCGACGCGCTCGTCGCCGCCCTGGACTCGGACGGCTCCCGGATCACCGTGGTCTGCCAGCCCCGGGACGCTGAGCTGTACGGCAAGCTCGCCCCGAACGCGCGGGTCGTCGTCGCCACCGAGACGGTCGCGACCAGGACCTCGCGGCTGACCTGGGAGCAGGCGACGCTGCCCGGCCTCGTCCGCAAGCTGAACGTGCAGGTGGTCCACTCGCCGCACTACACGGCGCCGCTGGCCAACCCCGTCGCGTCCGTGGTGACGCTGCACGACGCCACCTTCTTCACCGACGTGACGCTGCACTCCTCGGTGAAGGCCCGCTTCTTCCGAGCCTGGACCAGGACCTCGCTGCGCCGGGCCGCCGTCTGCGTGGTGCCCAGCCGCGCCACCGCCTCCGAGCTGGTCCGTGTCGCGGGCGCCGACCCGCGCATCCTGCACGTGGCCCCGCACGGCGTCGAGCACGACCGGTTCCACCCGCCCACGCCGGAGGAGGTGCGCCGGGTCCGCGACGACCTGTCGCTGCGCGACTCCGAGTACGTGGCCTTCCTCGGCACCCTCGAACCGCGCAAGAACGTGCCCGCGCTGATCCGCGGCTTCGCCAGGGCCTGTCGTGGTCGGTCGAACCCGCCCGCCCTGGTGCTCGCCGGTCAACCCGGGTGGGACAGCCAGGTCGAGCGCGCGCTGGACTCCGTGCCGCACCGCCTGCGCGTGATCCGCTCCGGCTACCTGCCCTTCGACGACCTCGCCGGGTTCCTCGGCGGCGCGCAGCTGGTCTGCTACCCCAGCCTCGGCGAGGGCTTCGGCCTGCCCATGCTGGAGGCCATGGCCTGCGGGGCTTCCGTGCTGACCACGCGCCGCCTGAGCCTGCCCGAGGTCGGTGGGGACGCCGTCGCCTACTGCGGCGTCGGCGCCGGTGACATCGCCGCGGCCCTGTCCGACCTCTTCGACGACCCCGAGCGCCGCGCTTCGTTGTCCGCCGCCGCTCAGCTCCGCGCCAAGGAGTTCACCTGGTCGGCGAGCGCGGCCAAGCACCGCGACGCCTACGCCCGCGCCGCCGTCCTCCACCGCCGCGGCCGCTGACGTTGTGCCCTGAACGACCCGTTCAGGGAATCTAACGCCCCCAACGACCCGTTCAGGGACCTCAACGCCCCAATCGCGACATTGGCGGAGGCCCCCCACCCCCACCGCCCCTCGTTGATCTACCCAATGTGGCATTGGTTACGTCTAGCGAAACAAATGCCACATTGGGTACACAAGCGTCCACTGTGGACGGATGGGTGGGGTGAGTGGGGTTCCGCCCAAGGGGTGTCCACGGTTTGTGGGGTGTGGGCGCCTCGGGTGATGCTGGAATCGGGGGTCCCCAGGAGCGGGCGAAAGCCACCCTCGCCCGCTGGAGTGCGGCTGGGGCCGGGTTCGCGTGGAGGTGCAGAATGTGACCCCGTGACCAGCGAACCCAAGTCCTACGGCGACGAGCTCGGCGTGATCACGGTGACCTACTCGCCGGGGGAGACCCTCGGCCGGTTCCTGGACACGCTGGTCAAGGCCACGAGCCGCGACGTGCGGGTGGTGCTCGCCGACAACGGTTCCACCGATGGCGCGCCCGAGGCGGCGGCTACCGAGCGGGACAACGTCGAGTTCCTCCCCACGGGCGGCAACCTGGGCTACGGCGGTGGCGCGAACCGAGGGGTGGCGGCGCTGCCGGACTCCGTGGGGTGGGTCGTGGTGGCCAACCCGGACCTGGAGTGGGGCGACGGCTCGCTGGACGAGCTGATCAAGGCGGCGGAGCGGTGGCCGAGGGGTGGCGCGTTCGGGCCGCTGATCCGCGAGCCCAACGGCGAGGTCTACCCGTCGGCGCGGCTGCTGCCGGAACTGGGCCGCGGCATCGGGCACGCGCTGTTCGGCAAGATCTGGGCGGGCAACCCGTGGACGCGGCAGTACCGCCAGGAGGACAAGACCGTCCGCGAGCGCACCGCCGGGTGGCTGTCCGGTTCGTGCCTGCTGATGCGGCGCGAGGCGTTCGACTCGGTCGCCGGGTTCGACCCGCGCTACTTCATGTTCTTCGAGGACGTGGACCTCGGTGACCGGTTGACCCGCAAGGGCTGGCAGAACGTGTACGTGCCCACCGCGGAGGTCGTCCACATCGGCGGGGTGTCCACGGCGAAGGTCAAGCCGAAGATGCTGGCCGCGCACCACGACAGCGCCTACCGGTACCTCGCCGACCGGCACCCCGGCCCGCTCTGGGCCCCGGTCCGCCTGGCGATCAAGGCCGGGCTCGCGCTCCGCCTGAAGCTCGAAGTCCGCGGCGCCCGTTAGGACCAGTTCTGCTGCGGGTGGGGGTCGGTGCGCTGCTGCTGCGGGGGCAGCTGCTGCGTCGGGTACTGGTTGGGGTTCTGCTGCTGCGGCGGCACCTGCTGAGGGTGCTGCGGCAGCTGCTGGGTCGGCTGGCTCTGCGGCATCCGTTGCGTCTGCCCCTGCGGGCGCGGCTGCTGGAACTGCTCGGTGCGCTGCTGCTGCGGGGGTTGCGGCCGGACCGGCCGACCGCCCTGCGGCAGCACCATCGTCGACTCCGGGTCGGAGCCGCGCGGATCGTTGGCCTGCACCACGATGCGCGGGATCTGCACCGTGTTGGCCGCGTCCATCGGGGAGGTGGCGTCGTCGGGTGTGACGACGAAGGAGCCGCGTGCCCTGGCGCGCGCCAGCAGCTCCTCGGCCCGTTCGCGGGGGTCCATTTCGCTGACCTCTCCTACCGCCGGGTCCTGGTGGGCCTCAACCTATCGTGCTCGGCGTCTGCCAGAGTATTCGTTCGCCGGGCATCCGTCAGCCACCCAAGGAGCGAGAAGCATGAGCGTCGACGCCGTCCTGCTCGTCGGCGGAAAGGGCACCCGGCTGCGGCCGTTGACGCTCTCCGCCCCCAAACCGATGCTGCCGACGGCCGGTGTGCCGTTCCTCACGCACATGCTCTCCCGCATCCGCGCGGCCGGGATCACCCACGTCGTGCTGGGCACCTCCTACAAGGCCGAGGTCTTCGAGGAGCACTTCGGCGACGGCTCCCACCTGGGCCTGGACCTGGAGTACGTGGTCGAGGAGGTCCCGCTGGGCACCGGCGGCGGCATCCGCAACGTGGCCGACCGGCTGCGCGGTGACACCGCGATGATCTTCAACGGCGACATCCTGTCCGGTGTGGATCTCGGCGCGGTGCTGAACACCCACCGCGAGGCCGACGCCGATGTGACGCTGCACCTGGTAAAGGTCGAGGATCCGCGCCGGTTCGGGTGCGTCCCCACCGATGCGGACGGCCGGGTCACCGCGTTCCTGGAGAAGACCGACAACCCGCCGACCGATCAGATCAACGCGGGTTGCTACGTCTTCCGCCGCTCGGTGCTGGAGTCCATCCCGGCGGGCCGCGAGGTTTCCGTTGAGCGGGAAACCTTCCCGGGCCTGCTCGCCTCCGGAGCGCGGGTGCAGGGGCACGTGGACGCCTCCTACTGGCTCGACCTGGGCACTCCGGCCGCGTTCGTGCAGGGCTCGGCGGACCTCGCCCGCGGCATCGCCCCGTCGGCGGCACTGCCCAAGCCCGCGGGTGAGGCGATCGTGCTCGACGGCGCGGTGCTGCGCGAAGGCGCCGCGGTCACCGGCGGAGCCACGATCGGCGCGGGTTGCCAGCTCGGCGTGGACGCCAGGGTCGATGGCGCCGTGGTCTTCGACGGCGCGGTGATCGGCGCGGGCGCGGTGGTCGAGCGCTCGGTGATCGGTGCCCACGCCCGCATCGGCGACGGCGCCGTGGTCCGGGACGCGGTGATCGGCGATGGAGCTGTCGTCGGCGCCAACTGCGAGCTCCGCGACGGCGTGCGCGTCTGGCCCGGAGTCCAACTCCCCGACGGAGGCGTCCGCTTCTCCGCCGACGCCTGATCCCTCCCCCACGCCAATGCCGCGTTTGGGGCGTTAGATTCCCTGAACGAGTCGTTCGGGGAATCTAACGCCCCCAACGACCCGTTCAGGGCAAAAGACCGCGGTCAGGATGTCCTCATCTTGGTGAAGTTGGCGCGGTACTGGTCGTGGATGGCGGCCGAGTGGAGGCGGAGCAGGGCCTCGTCGTTCTCGCGGAGCGCGGCGTTGGTGTAGTTGTGGCTGCCGGTGAACACCCACTTGCTGTTCTTCTGGTTGGCGTAGGTGCCCTCGATCAGCATGTACTTCGAGTGCACGATGAAGTCGCCGGGGATCTTCTTCAGCGTGATCCGCGCGTGGTTGTCCAGGTGGCCGAGGCTGCCCGCGTCGAGTTTGGTGTAGACGACCTCGACCCGGCACTTCTTCCCGGCCAGCTCGCGGAGCTTGGCGGCGATGCCGTCGCGGCTGAAGTTCCACATCGCGATGCGGATGATCGTGTTGTCGGCGCAGCCCACGTTGCCGAGCACGTTGGTGATGGTGTCGGACCCGGCGCGCGGGAAGAAGTAGGTCTTCGCGTTGCCGCTGAGGTCGGAGCGGAAGTAGTTGTTGTTCTTCTTCTGCGCCACCAGATCGCTGAAGTAGCGCAGGTACGAGTTGTAGAGCCCGGTGTTCCCCGCGAGGGTCACCGCGTTGTTCCACATCTTCGTCGTGTTGGTCGGCGTCAGGTTCGCCGAGCCCTGCACGACGACGTTCTTCGAGCCGGAAGTGTCGGAGAACAGGAAGAACTTGTTGTGCATGATCGGTGTGCCGAGGTCGCCGATGCACGCGCGTCCCTTGGTGCACAACGCAACCCAGGACGGCTTCGAACGATCGGTGCCGAGCTTCCTGACGAGGTCGACGGCGGCGGGTTTCGCGGAGTGCTTGCTGTCGAGCACCATGTGCACCTTCACCCCGCGGTCCCGCGCGGCGACGAGTTCGTTCACCACCCCGGCGTCGTTGAAGTGGTAGATCGCGATGGAGACGGTCGAGCCGACGGCCGCGCCCTTGATCAAGGACCGCAGGTGGTCGACGATCGCCCGCTGCTGCCCCGCGACGTGCGGGTTGTTGAAGACCGCCCCGTCGGTGACGGCGGCGTTGGCGGTCGCGGGCAGGGACAGCGAACCGGCCACGAGCAACGCGGTGACCAGTGCTCTGATTGAACGTCGCATCGCCCGACTATCGCCGCCGTCCCCGACTTCGGCAATCTTCTTTACAAAGTCTGCGGGTAGCGTGCTGCGGATGCGCGCGGCGGGTGCGGTCGAGACGGAGTGGCTGCCGGGGTTCGAGGTGGATCCCGTGGCGGTGCTGCGTCCGCATCGGCGGGGGAACGGCGATCCGGCCTGGAAGATCGACGCGCGCGGAACGGTCTGGCGGGCCTGCACGACTCCGGCGGGCACAGCCACCCTCGCCGTCCGGCGCGCGGGTGCGCACGTGCGTGCGCGGGCGTGGGGCCCAGGAGCGGAGTGGGTGATCGACGGGCTGCCCGAGCTGCTCGGCGCCGCAGATGACGACAGCGGGTTCGTCGCGCACCACCAGCTCGTCGCCGAGGCGCGCGCGTTGCGGCCGGACCTGCGATTGGGCTCGACCCGCCGCGTGTGGGACGCCCTGCTGCCGGCGATCCTGGAACAGAAGGTCACCGGCAAGGAGGCGTGGCGGATCTGGCGCGAGCTGTGCGCCCGCTTCGGCGAGCCCGCCCCCGGACCCGTGCCGGAGAAGATGTTCGCCCCGCCGACGCCGGAGCGCGTGCGCGCGATCCCCGACTGGGAGTGGCACCGCGCCGGGCTCGACGGGGGCCGCCGCCGCGCGCTGCTGGCCGCGGCCTCGGTGGCCGACCGGCTCGAACGCGCGGCGGAACTCCGTGGTGTGCAAGGAAGAGACCTGCTCCGCCGGATTCCGGGGATCGGGGTCTGGACCGCGGCCGAGGTCGCCCAGCGGGCCTGGGGCGACCCGGACGCGGTCAGCTTCGGCGACTTCCACCTCGCGAAGATCGTCGGCTGGGCGTTGCTGGGCCACGACATCGACGACGCGAAGCTGCACGAGTTGCTGAAACCCTATGCGCCGCAACGACAACGCGCGATCCGCTACCTGGCGGGCGCCGGGGTGCGGCGCCCCAGGTTCGGACCGCGGTACGCGCCGCGCGACTACCGGGCGTTCTGAAGCTCCAGCGCGCGGCGCACCAGATCCGGGATCGAGTCCACATCGGACGGAAGCTCGTCGACGGGCCACCACTGGAGGTCCACCGACTCCTCGCTGCGAACCGGTTTCGCGCCAACGGGAGCGCGCACCACGAAGCGCACGTCCAGGTGCCGCGTTGGCACACCGAGAGAGCACGTGATCGGATGCACCTCGATGTGCACCGGACGCGGATCGATTGTCAGGCCACGGATTCCCGACTCCTCGGTGGCTTCGCGGAGCGCGGCCTCGACGAGCGTGGCGTCCTCCGGCTCGCAGTGGCCGCCGAGCTGGACCCAGCGGCCGACGCGCGGGTGCAGCGTCAGCAGCACGTGATCCCCGGTCGCGTCCAGCACCACTGCCGAAGCGGTGATGTGCCCTGGCGCGCAAGCACGTTCGCACGCGTCGGGCCGCGCGGCCAGGAAGGCGAGGATCGCGTGCTTGACCGACTGCTGCCCGTGGTCCGCGGGCTCCCAGTCGGTCAACCGGCGAACAACGTCCGCGTGCAGCGTGCTCACAGCTCGACCAGTCCTTCCGCGAGCTCGCGCGGCGCGCGCGGGCTCGGATCGCCGTCCAGTGGATGCCCGACCGCGACACCGCCGAGCGGCTCCCAGTTCCCGGGCAGGTCGAGCACGCCCCGCACCACGTCGGGGCAGAAGATCGTCGAGGAAACCCAGCAGGAGCCGAGCTCCTCGGCGGCCAGCGCCACGAGCAGGCCCTGCACGGCGGCGCCCCCGGCGACGGTGAACATCGTCCGCTCCGCCTCGGTCCTGCGCGCGTCCGGATAGGAGTGCGCGCCGTCGCGAACGAGGAAGGGGAGCACGATTTCCGGTGCCTCGTAAAGGATTCGCCCGCGCTGCACGCGGCGCTCGATGCGCTCGGCGCTCATCCCGTCACCGGTCAGGTCCACCTGCCACGCCTCGCGCATCGCGTCGAGCAGCTTCGCCCGCAGCGGGCGGTTGCGCACCCACACGAAGCGAACCGGGCGGGTGTGGTGCGGGGCGGGTGCGGTGAGCGCGGCGGCGACGGCCCTGCGCACCGCGTCCGCGTCGACGGGGCGGTCGTGGTCGTAGAGGCGCACAGAGCGCCGCGTCAGCACCGCTTCCCGGCGGCCCTGCGCGATGGCCAGGTCGGTGCCCAGCCGGAACAGGTCCTCCTCCAGCGGCCGCAACAGGTCCCGCGCGGTAGTCCCATCGTCCACATAGGACAGTCCGCGGACCACGGCGACCGGGTTCCCGCCGAGCTTGCCCTTGACCAGGTCACCGGCGGCGGCCAGCTCGTCGGCGATGGCGATCTCGGTCACCGCCAGCTCGTTGCCCTGCGCGTCCACCTTGCCCCGGTAGCCGTGCAGCACCGGCAGGCCCGCGGAGCCGATGGCCACGTCGGTCTGACCCACCCGCCACGTCCGGCCCATCGTGTCGGTGACCACGACGGCCACGTCCACGCCGAGCTCCCGCTTGACACCCGCGCGCAACGCCGCCGCCGAGGCGTCCGGGTCCTCCGGCAGCAGCGCGATCTCGTCGCCCGCCACGTTGGAGGCGTCCACCCCGGACGCGGCCTGGATGATGCCGAGCCGGTTCCGGGTGATCAGCGTGTTGCGGAACCGCGCGACCACCGCGTCGGACTCGGCGCGCACCAGCTCCCGCCGCAGCTCCTCCCGCGCGTCCCGGTCACCGGGTGCCGCGACCAGTCGTCCCTCCACTTTGGACACGACCTTGCTGGTCACCACGAGCACGTCGCCCTCGCGCAGCCACGGGGCCGCCGAGGTGATCGCGCCGAGCAGGTCATCGCCCGGCCGGAACTCCGGAAGCCCTTCGACGACAAGCACTTCGAGCTTCGGCGAAGCGTGGTCGGCTGGCAGGGTGGCTTCGGTCACGCTGTGACTCCCGCGAGAGAGAACGCCTCGGCGACCATGGCCGCGGTGGCATCGACATCGGTCATGAGCATCGGCGCGGACACCACCCGGACCCCGGGGACGTCCGCGCGGTCGCCGGTGTGCACCAGCCAGCCGTCCAGCAGGCCGTCACCGGAGGCCGTGCGGGAGCCGTAGTGCCTGCCGACCGCCTGCGCGGTGGTCTCAACGCCGATCGCGGTCAGGCAGGCGTCGGCCATGCCCCGCAGCGGCTTGCCGTCGATGATGGGGGAGATCCCGATCACCGGCGCCTTGCTCTCGCGCAGCGCCGCCCTGATCCCCGGCACCGCCAGCACGGTGCCGACGCTGACCACCGGGTTCGACGGGGCGAGCAGCACCACGTCGGCGTCGGCGATCGCGTCCAGCACGCCGGGGGCGGGCTTGGCCTCCTCGGCGCCGACCGCGACGATCGCGTGCGCGGGCAGCGAGGCGCGGTAGCGCACCCACCACTCCTGGAAGTGCACGGCGCGGCGCTCACCGGTGTTCGGGTCGTCGATCGCCACGTGCGTCTCGACCCGGTCGTCGCTGGCGGGCAGCAGGGTCACGCCCGGCCGCCAGCGGTCGCACAGCGCCGCGGTCACCTCGGAGAGCGGGAAACCCGCGCGCAGCATCCTGGATCGGATCAGATGGGTCGCCACGTCCCGGTCGCCCAGCCCGAACCAGGTCGGGTCGGCGCCGTAGGCGGCCAGCTCCTCCTTGACCGACCAGCTCTCCCCGGCCCGGCCCCAGCCGCGCTCGGAGTCGATGCCCCCGCCGAGGGTGTACATGCAGGTGTCCAGGTCGGGACAGATGCGCAGCCCGTGCATCCAGACGTCGTCACCGGTGTTGACCAGCGCGGTGACCTGGTGCGGCGACTCGATCTCGCCAATGGCGGGCATACCGAGAGCGGCCTTCACCCCCAGCAGGAACCGGGCTCCGCCAACACCACCGACCAGTACAACGACCTTCACGGATGGCCATCCTCGCACGCGCGCCGCCGACGGTGGGCTCACCGCCAGAACATGAACAGGTACTGCCCGACGAGCGCGGCGAAGGGGTCCCCGCCGACGAGCCCGAACAGTCCCCCGGACAGGCTGTGGAACGCCTCGTTGACCGGCGGAATTCCGATCAGCACCGCGAACAGGATCAGCGGAGCCCACTGGCGGGCCTTGGCGCCCATCTCCTGGTAGCGGTACGGCAGGTACGGCTCGATCGCGCCGTACCCGTCCAGCCCGGGGATCGGCAGGATGTTCAACACGAACGCCATCACCTGGAGCGAGGCCAGGTAGGACAGCCCCGCCGCCAGACCCGGGGCCGGCTGGGTGATCGTGACGGCCAACGCGAGCAGGATCCCGATCCCGAGGTTTGCCAGTGGCCCGGCAAGGGAAACAGCGGACTCGGCGCCCTTGTTGCGCAGCGCGTGCCGGTTGATCCAGACGGCACCGCCCGGCAGCGGGATCCCGCCGATGGCCAGGAAGAGCAACGGGAGCAAGAGGCTGAGCACTGGATCGGTGTAGCGGCGCGGGTCGAGGGTCAGGTAGCCCTTGAACACCACCGAGCGGTCCCCGCCGCGGTAGGCGAAGAGCGCGTGCCCGAACTCGTGCAGGCACAAAGAGGCCGTCCACCCCCCAAGAACCGTGACCACGATGCCGATGGTCATGACGACCTCGTTGTCCACAGTAGACAGGAAGCAGCCGACAGCAGTGATCGCCAGGATGAGCAGGAACAGGGGGCTCGGTCGTACCGCTTGTCGGATCACGGGGCCAGTCTGCCCGTGCCCGCGCGGCGCTTTCCAGCCGCATGGGGGGTCCCCCGTCGTGTGTACTTGGCTTGACCCCCTTGCATCACACGGGTGTAATCACATTGGTGTCATTCGCCGGGAGAGAGGGCGAATGGGTCCGCCAACCGGGGAGCGGAAGGCGAGGAGGCGGACGTGTTGAAAGACGAAGAGAACCACGTGGGACCGCGGGGGGATGCCGCGGCCACGGGGCTGGGCGTCATCGCCGAGCTGTTCGACACCGACGATGACGAGTTCGACTGGCAGGAAGAAGCGCTGTGCGCGCAAACGGATCCGGAGGCGTTCTTCCCCGAGAAGGGCGGTTCCACCCGTGAGGCCAAGCGCATCTGCGGCGGCTGCGCCGTCCGGTCGGAATGCCTGGAATACGCCCTAGCGCACGACGAACGCTTCGGAATCTGGGGCGGTTTGTCCGAGCGTGAACGGCGCAAGCTCAAGAAGCGGCCGGACGACGTGATCCTGTTGGACGGCAGCCTCGCCGTCGAACAGGTGGACGGGCTGACCGCCTGAGGCGAGACCGCACTGACGTCGTACCGTGACCCCGGAAGCACTCGGGGTCACGTTCGGCGATCGGGAGGCCACGCGGTGGCAGTGGTGGCGCGGTGGGCGCTCGCGGATCGCGGGTGCCCGTGAGCACGGGGTTTTCCGGGACGCCGCTGCTGCGGACCGCGCCGGTGCTCGCCGTTCTCGTCTGCCACGACGCCGATCCGTGGCTGGACGAGGCCCTCGCGGCGCTGCGCGAGCTCACGCTGCGGCCACGGCACATCCTGGCCGTGGACACCGGTTCCGTCGACGGCACGGCGGAAACGCTGCGCGCCGCGTGCACCGGGGTCGACAAGACCCTCGACGGAGTCCTTACCCTGCCGAGGGAAACCGGTTTCAGCTCGGCGACCGCGGCCGCGGTGACCGCCGCGCTGCAGCGCTGGGGTGATCCCGGGCAGTGGATCTGGCTGCTGCACGACGACTGCGCGCCGGAGCCGGACTGCCTCGCCGCGCTGCTCACGGTCGCCGAGGTGTCCCCGTCCGCCGCGGTGCTGGGCCCCCTCTGTCTGGAGTGGACGGACCCGCGACTGGTGGTGGAGGCGGGCGTCTCCACCGACTCCTCCGGCCACCGGCAGACCGGGATCGGGCCCGGTGAGCTGGACTGGGGCCGTTACGGCGAGCCGGGCGCGGTCGGCGTCTGGATCGAGCAGAACACCGAAGCCCTCGCGGTGTCCTCGGCGGGTGCGCTGGTGCGCCGCGAGGTCTGGCAGAAGCTGCACGGTTTCGACGAGGCGCTGCCGCTGTTCGGTGATGACATCGATTTCGGGTGGCGGGCCAATATCGCGGGCTACGTGGTGATCGTCGTGCCCGCGGCGCGAATCCGGCACGCGACGGCGGCGGCGAAGGGCAATCGATCGCTCGACGCGCTCGACCGGAATTCCGGACTGTCTCGAACTTTCCTCGCTTTGCGGGCACGCCGAGAACACGGTCTGCGCACGGTTCTGGTCAACTGCTCGCTGTTGTCGTTTGTGCTCGGGCTGCCCCGGTTGGCGATTCTCGGGTTGCTGCGCGGAATCGGGTTCGCCTTGCTGCGGCGGTTTTCCGCGGCGCGGGCGGAACTGAGCGCGACGGCCCGGCTACTGAGCGGGCGCGCCGGACTTCTCGCGGCCCGCCGTGATCGACGCCTTTATCGCGATCCGGACGCACGCGATGTTCGCGGACTGTTCACCTCGCGGCTGACCCGGCTGCGCAATGCCGCGCGCGGTGGCCTGACCGGGTTCCTGCGCAGTCGCCTGCGCGCCGACGCCGCGCTCGGCAGGCTGCCCGCCAGGGCCGATCGCTTGCCGACGTGGACGCCGTCCGCCCAGGTCGGCCCGCCCGCGCTGCCCGCGGGAGCCCTCGGGCGGCGGAACCGCCCGGCCCGGCTGGCCGCGGGCCTGCGCCGCCCGGCCCGGGCCGTGGTCGTCGAGGTCCCCGAGCCCGCCGCGTTCCGCCCGAGCCCCCGGCCCCGCGCCGCCGACCCCCGGCCCGCGCCCGAGCTGGTGGTGGTCGAAGTCGATCGCGCCCGGGTGCTCCGCGAACTCCTGCTGTCCCCGGCGGTCCTGCTCGTCGCGGTCATGGTCCTGCTCGCACTGGTGATCCACGCTGCCCGTCTGGGCGGGGTTCTCTCCGGCGGCGAGCTGCTGCCGATCGGCGATCTCGCGCAGACGTGGTCGGAGTACCTGGCGAGCTGGCACGGCGTCGGCGGCGGCACCACAGCTCCGGCGACCCCGGCGCTCGCGGTGCTGGGCTCGCTCGGCGCGCTGCTCGGCGGTCCTCCCGTCGCCGTGGCGGTGTTGCTGCTCGCGGATCTGCCGCTGTCCGGCCTCACCGGGTATCTCGCGACGCGCCGCCTGCCCGTGGCGCGGTGGGTTCGCGCCGTCGCTGCCGCTGGGTATGCGTTGCTGCCCGCCGCGACCGCCGCCACCGCACAGGGCAGGCTCGAAGTCGTTGTGGTGCATGTGTTTCTGCCACTCGTGCTGGCCGGAGTCGCCGCCGCGGTCGGACCCGCGACCGGTTCCTGGCTGTCTGTCGCTTCCGGTACCGCGCTCGGCCTCGCGGTGATCGGCGCGTTTTCGCCGCTGACCCACCTGCTGGTGCTGGTCGTCGCGGTGATCGCGTTCGTGCTGGTGGGTCGCAGCGTGACGCCACTGGTCGCGATTGTGTTGCTGCCATTGGGATTGCTCCTGCCGTGGCCCGCCGTCATCGTGCAGCACCCCGAGGTGTTGCTCCCGGGCGGTCCGGCCGCCTCGGCGTTCTCGCTCGCCGCTCTGAACCCCGGAGGACCGGGTGGCACGCCGTGGGTGGGCTTCGCGGTCCTCGCGGCGGTGGTGCTCGCGCTCGTCGCCTGCCCGCGCCGCGAAGTGCTGCCGGGAGTCGGTCTCGTCGTGCTCGGCGCGGCTGTCGTGGCCGTGCTGCCGGGGTGGGCGGGCGCGCCGCTGCTGCTCGTCGGCTGCGGCATGTTGTGGATCGTGCTCGCGGCGGTGGCCTACGTTGATCGCCCGCGCCCCTTGGCTTTCGCCGCGCCCGTGGTCCTGCTCTGGCTCGCGGTGGGGGCGCTCGTCGTGGGGCGCGAAGGGCCGCTGCGGGTGGGCGAGGAGGCTCAGCTCGGCAAGAACCAGGCCGCTGAGCTCGCGTCGACCTCGTCATGGCAGTTGATCGTCGGAGAGCGGCCGTGGTTGGTGCGGGGGCGCTCGCCGCGCTTCGGTGACTCCGCGCTCCAACTGCGCACCGACCGCGCTCCCGTGCTGGCCGCCGACTTCACCAGCTACGACCAGCCCGCGGTGCGGACCGCGGTGTCCCGCGCGGCCGCGGCCGGAGTGCGGTTCGTGGTCCTGCCCGATTCGGCGACAGCGGACCGGGTCAAGGTGTTCGCACCCGACCTCGTGGCGACAGTGCCCGCTCGCTCCGATGGAAGGCCGGTGCTCCGGCTGCTCCGCGTGCAGCCGCCCGCCGTCCTGCTGCCCACCGACGTCGGAGTGATCGCGCGGTCCACCACGCCGCCGCCGGAGGAGCTGGCCGGGGTCGCTCCGGTGCCCGGCGGACCGCCCGCGGTCGCGGTGCGCGTGTCCCGGGGCGCCGAGGCGAGGCTGCTCGTGCTGGCCGCCACCGACGAACCGGGCTGGCGGGCTTCGGTCGACGGCGAACCGGCGAACCTGACGCGGGCGTGGGGCGGCCAGGTCGCGCTCACCCTGCCGGGCCGCGAGGTCGAGGTCCGCGTCGAGGTCGCCACCGGTTCACGGGACGTCCTGCTGCTCGTCCAGGCCTTCGCCGCCCTCTTCGCCCTCCTCACCGCCATCCCCACCCCCACCCGCTTTCGAGCTGAATGAGTCATTCAGGGTTCGGCGGGCGCCTGGGGTGGGGTGATCTTGGTCGCGTTCTGGGGTTGGGCGAATGCCTAGATGGCTACTCGCCGTCGACGATGTCGGGGTCGAGCCCGAGATAGCTCGCCACCTGCTCGATCAGCAGGTCGTGGACGAGGTCGGAGAGGTCGGCCCCGTCGCGCGCACGGGCCTCAAGGGGACGGCGGTAGAGCACGATCCGGGCCCGCGTGGGCACCCCCCGGCTGTCCACGCCCGCGGGCACCAGCCGGGCCAGCGGGACGCTGCCGTCCTCCACCACGTCCTCGCCCCAGGAGAGCTCGTCCGGGGCGGATCCGAGCACTTCGGGGACGTCGTCGACGGCCACGTCCAGCTCGGTCAGCTCGTTGCGCCAGCGGGCCTCGATCGGCTCAAGGGCCTCCAGCACCACCGCGTCGAAGCGCTCCGAACGACTGCGCGCCGCGGGCAGGTTCGCGGGGTAGAGCTGCCCCCGCAGTCCGCGGCCGTGCCGATCTCGCCTGCGCCGGTTCCTTCGCTGTGCCCCGTGAGCCGTCACCACGGCCCGCAGAGTACGCCGGTCGGCCGCAGCACCGTGTGTCATCAGCGAGCCTGACGACGCCACGCCCCGTGAAGCGCTATCGTCCCCATCGTGCGCAGCGTGAGGCAATGCTCGCGGACCGGGTGTGTCAACCCGGCTGTTGCCACGCTCACCTATGCCTACACCGACTCCACCGCCGTGGTCGGGCCCCTCGCCACCTACGCCGAACCGCACAGCTACGACCTGTGTGAAGTGCACGCGATGCGCCTGACCGTCCCCCGCGGGTGGGAGGTCGTGCGGCACGAGGGCGAGTTCACCGTCCCGCAGCCCTCCGTCGACGATCTCACCGCGCTGGCCGAGGCCGTGCGCGAGGCGGGCAGGGCCGATCGCCCGGTCGACCGCCCCGAGATCTCGGTGGGCACCGGACGCCGTGGCCACCTCCGGGTCCTGCCCGATCCGAACGACGAGCAGTAGGTTCCAGACCCGACGGACCGAGTGGCCGGGGGAGCGCCAAGCGCTCGCCGGTAGGCTTCTGCCGTCAGTTCGTTGACGGATCTTCCTGTAAGCCGACCAGTTGGAGATGGCGTGCGCGACCTGTCCGGCATCGTGAAGGCATACGACATCCGCGGGGTGGTGGGGGAGCAGATCGACACCGACGTCGTCCGCGACCTCGGCGCCGCCTTCGCCCGGTTCGTCGGCGGGCCCGCGGTGGTGATCGGCTACGACATGCGCGACTCCTCGCCGTCCCTGTCGGCCGCCTTCGCCGAGGGCGTCACCGGCCAGGGCGTCGACGTCGTCGACATCGGCCTGGCCAGCACCGACATGCTCTACTTCGCCTCCGGCAGGCTGGAGCTGCCCGGCGCGATGTTCACCGCGAGCCACAACCCGGCGAAGTACAACGGGATCAAGCTCTGCCGCGCGGGTGCCTCCCCGGTCGGCCAGGACAGCGGGCTGTCGGAGATCCGGCAGATGGTCGAGCACGGCGTTCCCGGTTTCCTGGGCGCCAAGGGCAGCGTGTCCAAGCGCGACATGCTCGACGGTTACGCGGAGTTCCTCGGCACGCTGGTCGACCTCTCCGGCAGCCGTCCGCTGAAGATCGTGGTGGACGCGGGCAACGGCATGGGCGGCTACACGGTGCCGCGGGTCTTCGACGGCCTGCCGTTCGAGGTCGTGCCGATGTACTTCGAGCTGGACGGGAACTTCCCCAACCACGAGGCCAACCCGCTGGACCCGAAGAACATCGTCGACCTGCAGGCGAAGGTCCGCGAGGTCGGCGCGGACGCGGGCGTGGCCTTCGACGGCGACGCCGACCGCTGCTTCGTGGTCGACGCCGACGGCGCCCCGGTCTCGCCGAGCGCGATCACCGCACTGGTCGCCGTGCGCGAGCTGGCCAAGGACCCGGGCGGCACGATCATCCACAACCTGATCACCTCCAAGGGCGTCCCGGAGATCGTCACCGAGCACGGCGGCAAGGCCGTGCGCACCCGCGTCGGCCACTCGTTCATCAAGCAGACGATGGCCGAGACCGGTGCGATCTTCGGCGGCGAGCACTCCGCGCACTACTACTTCCGCGACTTCTGGCGGGCCGACTCCGGCATGCTGGCCGCGCTGCACGTGCTGGCCGCGCTGGGCGAGACGGACAAGCCGCTGTCCGAGCTGATGAGCCAGTACTCCCGCTACTCGGCCTCCGGGGAGATCAACTCCACCGTCGCCGACCAGGACGGCCGGATGGCCGCCGTGCGCGAGGCGTTCGCGGGCGAGGGCGTGGAGATCGACGAGCTGGACGGGCTGACCGTTGACCTCGGCGACGGCTCCTGGTTCAACCTGCGCGCGTCCAACACCGAGCCGCTGCTGCGGCTGAACATCGAGGCCCCATCCGATGACGCCGTCGCCGAGCTGCGCGACCGCGTGCTGGCGATCGTCCGCGCCTGAAGCTGGCTGGAGGAGACGAGACATGGCCGTACAGCTCGACGCCCAGCTGCTGGAGATCCTGGCGTGCCCCGGTGACGACCACGGCGCCCTGGTCACCGGGACCCCGGAGGACGCGGACGCCGACTACCTGACCTGCACCGCGTGCGCCCGGCGCTACCCGGTGCGCGACGGCATCCCGGTACTGCTCCTCGAAGAGGCCGATGGCGGCCCCGAGGACCCGGCGAAGGCGTGACGGTGTTGCTCGACGACACGCTGCTGGACGATCCACGCCGTCTCCAGGACGCCGACGGCGGCGGGCTGCTGCGCGCCGCGGCGCTGGCGGGCGCCCAGGTGCGCTCGACCGCGGAGGCCGCGGCCGAGGGCGGCATCGACCGCGTGATCGGCTCCGACCGCCCGCGCGCGCTGGTGCTGCTGACCAGGCCGGGCGTCGGACCGGCGGGTGCGCAGCTGCTCGCGGCGCTGCTCGGCCCGGCCTGCCCGGTGCCGGTGGTGATCGCCGATGTGGTCCCCGGCTGGGTCGGCGCGCTGGACGTGGTGTTCGCCTACACCGACGACCCGGGTGACGGCGTGCTCGCCGAGTCGGTCGGACTGGCGACCAGGCGCGGAGCGCGGATGGTGATGGCCGCTCCGGAGGACGGTCCGGCTGCTCAGGCCGCCGCGGGGCGGGCGTTGCTGCTGCCGCAGCGGGTCCCGGTTCCGCACGGCCTCGGCTTCGCCAGGGTGCTCGCGGCCGGACTGGTCACGCTGAACGCGCTCGGGCTGCTGCGCACGGACCTGGACGCGCTGGCCGACGAGCTCGACCGCGAGGCCGAGCGGGACCACCCGATGCACGAGTCCTTCGTCAACCCGGCGAAGTCGCTGGCGCTGCGGCTGGCCGACCGGACCCCGCTGCTGTGGGGGCTGGACCACGCGGCGACCGCGGTCGCGGCGCACGGCGCGCTCGCGCTGGCCTCGTTCTCCGGCGTCGTCGCGGACGTCGCCGGGTACCCGCAGGCGGTGATCAGGCCCGCGCTGCACCGGGCCGCGATCAGCGCGACCAGCCAGGCCGACATCTTCGCCGACCCGGACGACGACGAGGGCGTCCCGCCGAGGGTGCTGCTGCTCGCCGTCAGCAAGGGACCGGTCGCCGACGCCGCCCGCCGGGCCGCGTCGGAGTCGCTGCGCGGGGCCGACGTGATCGCCCCGGCCGAGGAGGTCGCGGGCGACGAGGCGCTGCGGGCGGCACTGCTCGCCGTGCGCTTCGACCTCGCGGCCCTCTACCTTGGACTCGCCGCCGGACGCCTCGGCGGCCCCGGGTTCGTGTCCCCGGCCGCGAGGTAGGGAGCGAGAGCAAGAGTGGATCTACTGCGCAACGCGGTGCGCCCTTATGCGTGGGGCTCGCGCACCGTGATCGCGGACCTCCTCGGTCGGCCGGTGCCCGCTCCGCACCCGGAGGCCGAGCTGTGGATGGGCGCCCACCCCGGCGACCCGTCCTGGCTGGTGGGTCCGGACGGCTCCGAGGTCTCCCTGTTGGAGGCCGTCAACGCCGACCCCGCCGGACAGCTGGGCGAGGGCTGCCTGAACCGCTGGCGGGGCAGGCTGCCGTTCCTGATGAAGGTGCTCGCGGCCGAGGAGCCGCTGAGCCTGCAGGCCCACCCCTCCGCCGAACAGGCCGCGGAGGGCTTCGACCGCGAGGAGCGGGCGGGGGTCCCCAGGGACGCGTCCACCCGCAACTACCCGGACCCCACCGCCAAACCCGAGCTGGTGTGCGCGCTCTCGGAGTTCCACGCACTGGCCGGGTTCCGGGAGGCGGCGCGGACCGTCGAGCTGCTGGGCGCGCTGGACGTGCCCGAGCTGCGCGGCCACGCCCAGCTGCTGACCGCCGACCCGACCGAGAACGGGCTGCGGTTCCTGTTCACCACGTGGATCACGCTGCCGCAGACCGCGCTGGACGAGCTGCTGCCGCCGGTGCTGGACGCGTGCGTGCGGCACGTGCGGGAGCGCGGGGAGTTCGCGCTGGAGTGCCGGACCATCCTGGAGCTGGGGGAGCGCCACCCCGGGGACGCGGGCGTGCTGTGCGCGCTGCTGATGAACCGGCTCGCGCTCCAGCCCGGCGAGGCGATCTACCTGCCCGCGGGCAACCTGCACGCCTACCTCCAGGGCAGCGCCGTGGAGATCCTGGCCAACTCCGACAACATCCTCCGCGGCGGGCTCACGCCGAAGCACGTGGACGTGCCGGAACTGTTGCGGGTACTGGACTTCTCCTGCGGGGACATGCCGGTGCAGCGGGGCGAACAGGTCCAGCCGCACCTGACCGTCTACCGCACGCCCGCGGCCGAGTTCGAGCTGTCCCGGCTGGACTGGCCCGCCGACGCCCCCGATGGTGACGTGCCGCTCGGCGGCGACGGCCCGCAGATCGTGATCTGCGTCGAGGGCGCGGTGCGGCTGCACACCCACGACGGCGACGAGCTGCTGCTGGAGCGGGGCGAGTCCGCGTGGCTGCCGGCCTGCGACGGCAAGGCCCACATCGGTCCGGCTGGTCCGGCCGCGGCGCGGGTCTTCCGCGCCACTTCAGGGGAACACTGATCGCACCAACGGCGCATGGCCTAAGGTCAGCCCGACAATTCGGACCCAGGACAGGGAGCAGAAGTGGCTGCTGGGGGCGGAACCAAGGCGATCGTCGCCGCACTGCTGGCCAACGCCGGCATCGCGGTGTCGAAGTTCGTCGGGTTCTTCATCACGGGCTCGTCGTCGATGCTGGCCGAGGCGGTGCACTCGGTCGCGGACACGTCCAACCAGGGCCTGCTGCTGGTCGGCCAGAAGACGGCTCGGCGCAGGCCGACGGAGGAGCACCCGTTCGGCTACGGCCGGGACCGGTACTTCTACTCCTTCGTCGTGGCGCTGCTGCTGTTCACGCTGGGCTCGGTTTTCGCGCTCTACGAAGGCATCCACAAGCTGGAGGCGCCCGAGCAGCTGACCTCGCCGATGGTCGCGGTGGTCATCCTGGTGGTCGCGATCGTCCTGGAGACCTTCAGCTTCCGCACCGCGATCGTCGAATCGCGGGCGGTCAAGGGCGACGCGACCTGGTGGGAGTTCATCCGCCGGGCCAAGACCCCCGAGCTGCCGGTGGTGCTGCTCGAGGACGCGGGCGCGCTGTTCGGCCTGGTCCTTGCGCTCGGCGGGGTCGGCCTGACCTACGTCACCGGCAACCCGGTGTGGGACGCGGTCGGCACCATCTGCATCGGCGTGCTGCTCGGCGTCATCGCGATCATCCTGATCGGTGAGACCAAGAGCCTGCTGATCGGCGAGGGGGCCAACCCCGACGTGCTCAAGGTGATCGTCGAGGAGCTGCAGGCCGGCAAGGTCGACCGCGTGCTGCACATCCGCACCCAGTACATCGGCCCGGACGAGCTGCTGGTCGCCGCGAAGATCTCGCTGATCGGGACCAGGGACATCGACGACGTGGCGCAGGCCATCGACGACGCCGAGCACCGGGTGCGGGCCAGGGTCCCGGAGGCCAGGCTGATGTACCTGGAGCCGGACATCGACCGCTCCACCGCGGTCCCCGACAAGAAGTGAAGATCTTTTCCTAAGCCTTCCCTAAATCTTCACCCGAATCAGCTATGACCCCTTGACCGCTCAGTACAGTGTGCCCGCACATCGCGGGTGTCTGTCGAGGGACGCCCACGTCGAGGGGTCAAGGAGGACCGGCGTGTCTGGTCTGTGGCGCAAGAAAACCATCGAACAGTCCATTGCGGACACCGATGAGCCGGAGACGCGGCTACGCAAGGACCTCAGCGCCTGGGACCTGACGGTCTTCGGTGTCGCGGTGGTCATCGGCGCGGGCATCTTCACGCTCGCCGCGAGCACCGCGGGCAACCTGGCCGGTCCTTCGGTCACGCTGTCCTTCGTGCTCGCCGCGATCGCGTGCGGGCTCGCGGCGGTCTGCTACGCCGAGTTCGCGTCGACCGTGCCGGTGGCCGGTAGCGCGTACACGTACTCGTACGCGACCTTCGGCGAGTTCATCGCGTGGATCCTGGGCTGGGACCTGATCCTGGAGTTCGCGCTCGCGGCAGCGGTCGTCGGCAAGGGCTGGTCCAGCTACCTGCAGACGGTGATGGGCAACTTCGGCATGGAGACGTCGACCACCGTGCAGATCGGTGGGATCGACTTCGACTGGGGCGCGGTGCTGATCGTGGTCGCGCTCAGCGTGCTGCTCGCCCTCGGCACCAAGATGTCCTCGCGGGTCAGCCAGGTCATCACCGCCATCAAGGTGTTCGTGGTGCTGCTGGTGATCGCGGTCGGCATCGGCTACATCAACACCGCCAACTACTCGCCGTTCATCCCGCCCGCCGCCGAGGCGTCGGCCTCCGGGCACGGCGGTGGCCTCGAGCAGTCGCTGTTCTCGCTGATCTCCGGCGTGGAGACCTCGCAGTTCGGCGTCTACGGCATGCTCGCCGGTGCGGCGCTGGTGTTCTTCGCCTTCATCGGCTTCGACATCGTGGCCACCACGGCGGAGGAGACCAAGAACCCGCAGCGCAACGTGCCGCGCGGCATCCTGGGCTCGCTGGCCATCGTCACCGTGCTCTACGTGGCGGTCTCGCTGGTGATCACCGGTATCCGGCCGTACACCGAGCTGAAGAACAAGGTCGGCCCGAACGGCGAGGTGGTCCGCTCCAACCTGGCGACGGCCTTCTCCGACGCGGGCATCAACTGGCTCGGGATCAACTGGTCGACGATCATCGCGGTCGGTGCCCTCGCCGGTCTGACCACGGTGGTCATGGTGCTGCTGCTCGGCCAGAGCCGGGTGCTGTTCGCCATGTCCCGCGACGGCCTGATCCCGCGCGGCCTCGCCGTCACCGGCGACCGGGGCACCCCGGTCCGGGCCACCGTCCTGGTCGGCATCGTCGTGGCGATCGCGGCGGGCTTCTTCCCGACCGGCACCCTCGAAGAGATGGTCAACGTCGGAACGCTGTTCGCCTTCGTGCTGGTCTCCGGCGGTGTGCTGGTGCTGCGCAAGACCCACCCGGACCTGCCGCGCGGCTTCCGCGCCCCGGCGGTTCCGCTGGTGCCGATCCTGGCGATCCTGTCCTGCCTGTGGCTGATGATCAACCTGACCGCGCTGACCTGGGTCCGGTTCCTGATCTGGATGGCGCTCGGCGTGGTCGTGTACTTCGCCTACGGCGCCCGCAACTCGGTGCTGCGCTCCCGCGCGGTCCAGCTCGGCGAGGAAACCTCGGCGAAGACCGACTCGTAGGACCGAGCACTCGGCCAGGGCCGCCCACGTAATCTGCGTGGGCGGCCCTGGCCGTCTTGTTCATCGATCCCACGAGGAGCACCGATGTTCGAATCCGTTCTCGTCGCCAACCGCGGTGAGATCGCCCGCCGGGTCCTGCGCACCGCACGCCGGCTGGGTATCAGGACCATCGCCGTCCACTCCGACGTCGACGCCGGTCTGCCGTTCGTGCGCGAGGCCGACGAGGCGGTGCTGCTCGGCGGCGCCGCGATCGGGGAGTCCTACCGCAACGCGGAGCGGGTGCTGGAGGCCGCGCGCAGGACCGGCGCGAAGGCCGTCCACCCCGGCTACGGCTTCCTGTCGGAGAACACCGACTTCGCCCGAGCCGTGCAGGAGGCGGGCATCGCCTGGGTCGGTCCCGGTGCCGCCGCGATCTCCGCGATGGGCGACAAGGTCGCCGCGCGCGCCGCGATGGCCGCGGCCGGGGTGCCGGTCGCTCCCGGCTCGGCTGACGCTGTGTCCACAGTGGACGAAGCGGTGGTCGAGGCGGAGCGGGTCGGCTACCCCGTGATGATCAAGGCTTCCGCCGGTGGGGGCGGCATGGGCATGGCCACCGCGTCCGATGTGGACGGTCTGCGCGCGGAGTTCGAGAAGGTCACCGCCTTCGCCGAGCGCACCTTCGGCGACGGCCGCGTGTTCGTGGAGCGCTTCTTCCCGAGCGTGCGGCACGTGGAGGTCCAGGTGCTCGGGCTGAACGACGGCCGCGTCATCGCGCTCGGCGAGCGGGACTGCTCCGTCCAGCGCCGCAACCAGAAGGTGGCCG
Organism: Allokutzneria sp. A3M-2-11 16; assembly: GCF_024213555.1. Lineage (GTDB taxonomy): Bacteria > Actinomycetota > Actinomycetes > Mycobacteriales > Pseudonocardiaceae > Allokutzneria. The sequence goes on from NZ_JANAVO010000001.1 coordinate 2,939,191, forward strand.
AGGAGACCCCGTCGCCCGCCGTCGACGCGACGCTGCGTGCCGCGATGTGCGCCGCGGCCGTGCGCGCCGCCGAGGCCGTGGACTACCGCAACGCGGGCACCGTGGAGTTCCTACTCGACCCCGCGACCAAGGAGTTCTTCTTCCTGGAGATGAACACCCGCCTCCAGGTGGAGCACCCGATCACCGAGGCGATCTTCGGCGTGGACCTGGTGGAGGAGCAGCTGCGCGTGGCCGCGGGCCTGGAGCCCGGCTTCGACGTGGACGGGTTGACGTCCACCGGTCACGCCATCGAGCTGCGGATCAACGCCGAGGACTCGAAGCGCTTCTTCCCCGGCCCCGGCGCGATCACCGAGTGGATCGAGCCCGAGGGCGAGGGCGTGCGCGTGGACTCCGGCTACGGCCCGGACACCGTGGTGACGCCGAACTACGACTCGCTGATGGCCAAGCTGGTGCTCATCGGCGCCGACCGCGCGGACGCCCTGGAGAAGGCGCGGAAGGCGGTGGCGGGTTTCACGATCGTGGGCCCGAAGTCCAACCTGGCCTTCCACGCCGAGCTCCTGGAGAACCCCGAGTTCATCAGCGGCGACTACGACACCGGCATCATCGGCCGCATGCGCGCCAAGCCGAAGAAGTAACCGGGTCCACCCGTCTTCAAGTACACCGGACCCCCTCCCCAGCAGTCTCAAACAGCCCCCAACCCCGGCCGGGGTTGGGGGCTGTTTGAGACCGTTTTTGGTGGGGTTCGTGGTACTTGAAGACTGCCCAACCCGGCTGGGTCAGGCGTCGAGGCGGGCCAGCTCGTCCGCGCTGAGGGTGAGGTGGACGGCCTCGACCGAGGAGCGGATGGTCTCGGGGCGCGAGGAGCCGGGGATCGGGATCACCCGCTCGGACTTCGCCAGCTCCCAGGCCAGGCAGATCTGCTGCGGGCTGACGCCGCGCTCCTTGGCGATCTCGGCGAAAGCGGCGTGCTGCGAGCCGAGGTCGGCCGCGCCGCCCATACCGCCGAGCGGGCTCCACGGCAGGAACGCGATTCCCAGCTCGTCGCACAGCTCCAGCTCCGGCAGGGACGACCGGAATCGCGGGGAGAACTCGTTCTGCACCGCGGCCAGCCGCCCGCCGAGGACCTCGTTGGCCGAGCGGATCTCGGCCGGGTTGAAGTTCGACACCCCGGCCATCCGGATCTTGCCCTCGTCCAGCAGCTCCGCCAGCGCGCCGACCGACTCCTCGATCGGCACCTTCGGGTCCGGGCGGTGCAGCTGGTAGAGGCCGATCGCGTCGACGCCGAGCCTGCGCAGCGAGCCCTCGCACGCCCGCTTCAGGTACGCCGGGCTGCCGTCCAGGTCGAAGCCGTCGCCGGGCGTGCGGGTGTGACCGCCCTTGGTGGCCACCAGGACGTCGTCGCGGCCCTTCAGCGCCTCCGCGATCAGCACCTCGTTGTGCCCGAACTCGGCCGTTGTCATCGCGTACGCGTCGGCGGTGTCGATGAACGTGATGCCCGCGTCCAGTGCGGCGTGCACGGTGGTGATCGCCTGCTCACGGCTGGGCATGGCCTTGCCGGACGGCGGCATGGACAGCGGCATGCCGCCGAGCCCGATCGCGGAGACGGAGACCGTGCCGATCCTGCGCTGCTGCAATGTCACTCCTTGTCGAGCGTATTCAACTCTTCCTCGGACAGCCGCAGGTGCGCCGCGGCGGCCGAGTCGCGAATGGTCGAGGGGCGGCGGGAGCCGGGGATCGGGATCACCACCGGGGACTGCGCCAGCTCCCAGGCCAGGCAGACCTGCTGCGCGCTGACGCCGTGTTTCTCGGCGACCTCGGCGAAGGCGCCGCCGATCCGGCTCGCCGTGCCGACGCCGCCGAGCGGGCTGTACGGCAGGAAGGCGATGCCCAGCTCGTCGCACAGCTCCAGCTCCGGCCGGGACGAGCGCACGCGCGGCGAGAACTCGTTCTGCACGCTGACCAGTCGTCCGCCGAGCGCCTCGTTGGCAACCCGGATCTGTTCGGTGTCCACATTGGACATTCCGGCCATGAGGACCTTCCCGGCGTCGATCAGCTCGCCGATCGCGCCCGCCGACTCGCTCAGCGGCACGTCCGGATCGGGCGCGTGCAGCTGGTAGAGCCCGATCGCGTCCACGCCGAGCCGCCGCAGCGACGCGTTACAGGCCCGGCGCAGGTACTCCGGCGAACCGTTCAGCCCCCAGGCGCCGTGCTCCCGCGTGCACCCGGCCTTCGTCGCGATCAGCACGTCCTCGCGGCCGACGACGGCCTCCGCGACCAGTTCCTCGCCGTGGCCGAACTCGGTGTGGTCGATGCAGTAGGCGTCGGCGGTGTCGATCAGCGTCACCCCGGCTTCCAGGGCGGCCCGGATCGTCGCGAGCGCTGCCTGCTTCGCGGGGCGGCCTACGTCGGACAGCGGCCACTCGCCGAGGCCGATCGCACTCACCGGGATTCCGCCGATGGACCTGTTCATACGGGACAGCCTGAACCAGTAAGAGTTGGAGTGCCAACCAAGTACGTTTGCGGTCATGGAACCCGTTCTCTGCCTCGACGTGGGCTCTACGTGGACGAAGGGCGCGCTGATCGGCCAGGACGGGAGCCTTCTCGGCACGGCCCAGCACCGCACCACGCCACCCGAGGTGATGAACGGCATCGCGGCGGTCGCGGCGGCGGTCGGTGGTGATCCCGCGACGGCCCTGGTCTGCTCATCGGCGGGCGGAGGGTTGCGGCTCGCCGTGGTCGGCCAGGAGCGCATGGTCAGCGCGGAGGCGGGCTACCGCGTCGCTTTGTCCGCCGGTGCGAAGGTGGTGCACGTCGCGGCGGGCGAGCTGGACGGAGCCGGAGTCCGCGCGCTGCGGGAGAGCCGTCCTGATGTGCTGCTGCTCGTCGGTGGGACGGACGGCGGCGAGACTCGTGTGCTGTTGCACAACGCGCACCGCATTGCCGCGAACCGCCTGCGCTGTCCCGTTGTGCTCGCGGGGAATGTGCATGCGGGGCAGGAGGCTTTGGCCACGCTGCACGCCACGAAGCGCACCGTCGTTCCCACGGACAACGTGCTGCCCGACGTCGGCGAGCTTGCCCCTGGCCCCGCGCGGCGGGCGATCCGCGAGGTCTTCCTCCAGCACGTGATCGGCGGCAAGGGGCTCTCGCGCGGGCCCCGTTTCCGCCGCATGGTGCGCGCGGTGACCCCGGACGCGGTTCTTCGCGGGGTTTCCCGGCTCGCCGCGACGTCGGCCACCGATGAGGACAGTCCGGGCGCGGTGCTCGTGGTGGACGTCGGCGGAGCCACCAGCGATGTGTACTCCGCAGTGTCCACTGTGGACGATGACACGCCCCGGCGGACCGTTGGGCTGCCCGCCGATCGGCGCACCGTGGAGGGCGACCTCGGCATGCGGTGGTCGGCTCCTGGCGTGGTCGCCGAGGCTGTCGCGGAGCGGCTGCTCGCGGACGGTGAGGAAGGCCCGCTCGCCGAGGCCGCCGCGTTCCGTGCTGCCGACGTCGGCTGGATTCCCGAAGCGGCGCAAGACATCGCGATCGACGCCCGCCTTGCTTCGCTGGCCGCGGTCGTGGCGCTGCGCAGGCACCTTCGGCTCGTCGAAGGTCGCATGGGACCGAAGGGCGCCGGGCTGCTGGTGCTCTCCGGCGGCGTGTTCCGGCACGCGTCATCGTCCACATTGGACATTGTTCGCGAAGTGCTGGCAGGGGACTCCGTGCTGCGCCCGATCCTCCGCCAAGCGCGCGTCACGGTGGACACCGACTACGTGCTGGCCCCCGCTGGCCTCCTCGCCGACGCCGCCCTAACCGACGCCGCCGACCACCTCCTCCGCACCCGCCTCATCCCCTAGCGCGCCGTGGTTGGACAGTCTTCAAGTCCCACGCACCCCACCGAAAACCATCGCAAACCACAGCGAACCCTGGCCCGGGGCGCCGCGAGGTTGCTCGTCGTTTGAGACACCCTCAGCGGGGGTTGGGGGGACTTGAAGACGCCCCAACCCGCCCAGCGGTCAGGGCGTTTCGAGGCCCGCCGCGATGGCGACGGCGCGGTCCCACTCCGGGTCGGGCTGATATTCGTTGTGCCCCAACACTCCTGGCGCCCAACGCAGACCCGGGAAAGGCCCGCGCAGCGGATCGGGCAGCCAGTGGTCGTTGCCCAGCACGAGAGCCCCTGTCGGGCCGGTGGCGGCGGGGGAGAGCGGCCCCTCCGAACCGTCGTGCCGGAAGCCGACGCCGAGCATCCTGCCGTTGTAGACCTGCTGCGACCACGTGGTCACCGGCCCGCCGAGCGCGTCAGTACCGCGGCACAGCGCCCGCCAGCGCGGCCCCAGCATCCCGGCGAGCGTGGCCAGCGAGGAATGCGGCACCACGGCGGGAAACCCCCTCGGGTAGGCCCATTGCAGCTGCGAGCCCACCGTGACCAGGCCGATCCGCTCGCGGTCGTACTCCGGCAGCGAGTCGACCAGCCACGCCGCGGCGACCGCGGCCATCAGGCTGCCCTGGCTGTGCCCGACCAGCACGACCCTGGTGTTCGGCTCCTTCAGGTGCTCGCAGGCGCGCGCCACGATCTCCGGGACGACCTTCAGCTTGTAGCAGGGCGGCACCGTCGGGTGCGCCTCGCGCGGCCAGAACGAGGCGAGGTCGGCGAGGATGCCGAGCTTCCGCGCCCGGTCGGGGTGCTGAGAGGCTTGGTACACAACGAAGAGGAAGCCACCGGCGAGTCCGGCCAACGTGGCCACGCCCAGCCCGGACAACCCCAATGCCCAGTCCGGGACCGGGATGTTCAGTGCGCGGAAGAACCCGCCGAAGACCGCGCCCGCGGTGAGTAAACCGGCGGTGGCGATCAGCAGCCGGTGGTAGTTCCGCCGCTGCCAGGTGGCCTTCCGCCACTTGCGCGCGGCGCGCTTGGCGTCCTCCGGGCGGTCCTTGTGCAGCAACGCGACCTCGGGCGGGGTGTAGTTCCCGCGCTTCTCCGCGACCGAGCGCGACAGCAGCCACAGCGGGACCGCGACGGCCAGCACGACCAGCGCGATCGCGGCGAAGGTCCCCCACAGCAGGGTGATCCACTGGTAGCCCAGCGGCAGCGCGAGCTTGTCGTAGCCCAGCGAGCTGCGCACCGTGATCGCCATCCCGGCGCCGAACCCGCCGCCGAGCAGCCCGGCGAGCGCCAGCATCGGCGCCGCCATCCAGCCGCCCGCCCACGGACGCAGCTCACGGGCCTGCTTCGCCCACTCCGACCTGGCCATCAGCGCGGCCGGGGCCAGCACGATCGCGACGACCACCGCGACCAGCGCCAGCAGCGCGCCCAGCAGCTCAGCGGTCGGATCGGCGCCGACGAGCTTGCCCGCGGGCGGTTCGACCAGCACCGCGGTCGCGATCAGCAGGGCTCCGGCGGCGATCATCAGCAACCGGCGCGGTCCCGTGCCCAGCGCCCCGCGCAGCCAGCGGCCCGGCCCCTCCGGCTGCGTTCCGGTCGGGTCGTCGAGGAAGAACACGCCGACCATCGAGATGGCCAGCAACACCAGCGCTGCGGTCCACAGCGCGCTCACGCCCGCCGTCACCGGCCCCATCGGACCGCCGAGGACCAGCAACGACGCCACCGCCAGTGCGGCTGTCACGTGCAGCGCCCGCAGCGCGGGGGTGTCCGGGTCCGCCTCGACCCCGCCGCCGGGCAGCGTCGGCATCCGGCGGCCGGGCGCGTCACCCAGCTCGTGCTTGATCGACACCGTCCAGTCCACGGTGGACAGCCGGTGCATCGCGAAGACGATGAGCAGCACGGGGAGCAGGCCGATCAGCCCGCGCACCCCCGGGATCTCCCGCACCCACCTGGGCACGGTCGAGGTCAGGCACGCCGCGTCCGGCGCGAGGCACTGCGCGGCGATCAGATCGGCCGAGACGACAGTGAGTTGCCCCACAAGAAGCATGGTCAGCAGCAGCGCGGCCAGCCGCAGCAGCGCGCGCAGGAACGTGCCCAGCGCGTGCGCGACGCGCTTGCCCTCGGGGATCGGCGGCAGCATCCAGTGCGCCACGTTGGCCAGGGAGAACGGGAACAGCAGGGCCCAGCTGGCCTTGGCGAGGCCGCCCGAGGTCATCGCGGACCAGACGTAGCCCTCGATCACCCTCGGCACCGGCCGCCCGCCAGCGTGCAGCGACGGCGCGGGCGCGGGCCTGCGCATCCGGTCGGCGGGCCGGACGATCCGCCCGAGCTTGTCGCCTGCCACGGTCGCCGTCGCGACCGCGCCGGTCACCGATTCCGGTGTGGCACCCGCGATCCCCGGCACCCGAAGCTCGACGACGCGTGTGTCCGGTCCTGGGAGCAGCACGTGTCGTCTCCTTCCCCTCGCCGACCATGGTGACCGGACGGCGCTCGCTTCGGTTAGCCCTTGCCCGGGTCGTATCCCCTTCGTGCATCCTGCGACATCGGGAACGTGAATCCCGTTACCTGGGGCGCACGGCGTGGCTAACGGTAGGGTCTCGACTGAACATCCCACCTGGACGGAGCGATCATGACCGCCGAAAGGCTGCAGACCCGCAACGGCATCGACTTCGCCGTCGCCGACCTTTCGCAGGCCGAGTTCGGCCGCAAGGAGATCCGCCTCGCCGAGCACGAGATGCCCGGTCTGATGGCGCTCCGCCGGGAGTACTCCGAGGTGTACCCGCTGCGCGGGGCCCGGATCTCCGGTTCGCTGCACATGACCGTGCAGACCGCCGTGCTCATCGAGACCCTGGTCTCGCTCGGCGCCGAGGTCCGCTGGGCCTCCTGCAACATCTTCTCCACCCAGGACCACGCCGCGGCCGCCGTCGCGGTCGGCCCGCACGGCTCCGAGGACGAGCCCAAGGGCGTCCCGGTGTTCGCCTGGAAGGGCGAGACGCTGGAGGAGTACTGGTGGTGCACCGAGCAGATGCTGACCTGGCCGGACGGCAAGCTGCCCAACATGCTGCTCGACGACGGCGGTGACGCGACGCTGCTGGTGCACAAGGGCACCGAGTACGAGAAGGCTGGCGTCGTCCCGTCCGCCGAGGACGGCGACCCCGAGGAGTGGCAGGTCATCCTCGGCGTGCTCAAGGAGTCGCTGAACAAGTCCTCGGACAAGTGGACCAAGATCGGCAAGGAGATCCGCGGCGTCACCGAGGAGACCACCACCGGCGTGCTGCGGCTCTACCAGCTGGCCGCCGCGGGTGAGCTGCTGTTCCCGGCGATCAACGTCAACGACTCGGTCACCAAGTCCAAGTTCGACAACCGCTACGGCTGCCGCCACTCGCTGATCGACGGCATCAACCGCGCCACCGACGTCCTCATCGGCGGCAAGGTCGCGCTGGTCGCGGGCTACGGCGACGTGGGCAAGGGCTGCGCGGAGTCGCTGCGCGGCCAGGGCGCTCGCGTGATCATCGCCGAGATCGACCCGATCTGCGCGCTCCAGGCGCTGATGGACGGCTACCAGGTCGGCACCATCGACGAGCTGGTCGACCAGGCCGACATCATCGTCACCTCCACCGGCAACAAGGACGTGCTCTCCGTCGACCACATGGCGCGGATGAAGCACCAGGCGATCGTCGGCAACATCGGCCACTTCGACAACGAGATCGACATGGCCGGTCTCGCCCGCTACCCGGGCGTGCGCCGCAACAACATCAAGCCGCAGGTCGACGAGTGGGTCTTCCCCTCGGGCCGGACGATCATCGTGCTGTCCGAGGGCCGCCTGCTCAACCTGGGCAACGCCACCGGGCACCCGAGCTTCGTCATGTCGAACTCCTTCTCCAACCAGGTGATCGCGCAGATCGAGCTGTTCACCAAGGCCGAGGAGTACGACAAGGAGGTCTTCCGCCTCCCGAAGAAGCTGGACGAGAAGGTCGCGCGCATCCACGTGGAGGCGCTGGGCGGCGTGCTCACCAAGCTCACCAAGGAGCAGGCGGAGTACATCGACGTCGACGTCGAGGGCCCGTACAAGCCGGACCACTACCGCTACTGATCGACCGCGGTCGAACGGCGGCCCGTCTCCCACGCGGAGGCGGGCCGCCGCCGTTTCCGGGGACTGGATTTGTGTTGGTGGCAAAGGGAAAACGCTGAAAACCCACGTCGTAGCCTCAGTGCTCTTGCGGACCTCGCAAAGCTGTGAGCTGCGAAGTCCTTGATGGCGGTGTCAACCGACCGGTGTAGCGCGCGGGCCCGGATCAGCTCGGTTCGTGCCCGTTCGACGGTGACAGCTCGCCCGGGGAGAACTCCTCGAACGTGCCGTCGAGCCGCGCGTCGGCGCCGCACAGGCGGGCGAAGACCTCGTCCATCGACGCGATCTCGTGGATGCGCTCCGGGTGGCGGTAGGCCCACCACACCCGCGCCGTGCGCACATCGGTGAAGGCGGTGGAGCGCAGGTGCTCCATCTCCTCCTTGTCGATCTTGCGGCGGAGTTCGCCGATCGCCTCCGCCCGGCGCAGCCGCTCGTACTCCTCGGTGGCCTCGACGTGCGCCTGGCTCGCGCTGAGGGTGACCTCGCCGACCACCGCGACCAGCTCGTCGAACTCGTGCCGCAGGCCGAGCCGCCGGTTGGCCTCCGCCTGCACCGCCTCGACCTGGGTGACCAGCGCGCACCGCGCCACCACCGCGACCAGTTCGGCCGAGCCCGCGCGCACCACCTCCTCGGGGCGGGAGTGGCGCAGGTGCTGGCCGGGAAGGGACTCCCAGCGCAGCGTGAAGCTCGCGTCGAACCACGTTCCGGGGACGAAGCTGGGCAGCCTGGTCGCCAGGGTGGTCACGTTCGGCTGCGCGGGCGGGCGCATCGACTGCTGCGGGAACGGGTTCGGCTTGGCCGCGGGGACCGGCTTCGCGGGTGCCGTGGAGGTCGGCGCGGGCGCGGCGGGCTTGTCGGCGGTCACGGGTTTCGGGGCGGTCGCGGCCGCGCTCGCCAGCGCCACGGTCCTGGCCTGGATGAGGAAGTCCGAGCCGTACCGGCGGCGGGCGCGGAACAAGGCCCAGCGTTCGGACAGTCGCATCGTCGTGCTGCTCCGTAGGTCGGCGATGTGGGTCGGCGGTGGAGGCCCCGGCGCACCCCACTGTCCTGGAACTCGGCCATCGACAGTACCTCCGACCAGGCGTTTACCTGAGCACGGGGGCAAGGCGACTCCCTCGGCGCACCCCCGACAGGACGACGGCCGTTCGGCCGAACGCACCCCGTTGCCGCTGGTCGGAGCCGAGGAGGCGCTAGCGTGTGCGATATGGGTCGGTTGATCGTCATCGAGGGCCTGGACGGCTCGGGCAAGCGCACGCTCACCGACGCGCTGACCAAGGAACTGGCCGACCGCGGGCTGACCACCACGCGCTGGGCGTTCCCGCGCTACGGCGAGAGCGTGCACGCCGACCTGATCACCGACGCCATGCACAACCGCCTCGGCCCGCTCGTGGACACCGTCTACGGCATGGCCGTGCTCTACGCGCTGGACCGCCAGGGCGCGGCCGCGGGCATCCGCGCCGATCTGGAGAAGTTCGACATCGTGCTGGTCGACCGCTACCTCGCCTCCAACGCGGCGTACTGCGCGGCGCGGCTGCACGAGGACGCCCACGGCGCCATGGTGCGCTGGGTGCGCGACGTGGAGCTGGGCCGCTTCGACCTGCCCGTCCCGGACGCGCACCTGCTGCTGCGCGTCCCGGTCGAGATCGCCGCCGCCCGCACCGCTCACCGCGCGGACACCGAGGCCGGGCGCGAGCGCGACTCCTACGAGACCGACGGCGGTCTCCAAGCCCGTTGCGCCAAGGTCTACGAGCAGCTTGCCGAGCAGAACTGGGTCAGCCCGTGGCACGTCGTGGACGGCTCCAGCGCCGTCGACGCCGCGGCCCTCGCGGACGTCGTCCTCGGCTGAAATCCCGTGGGTCGTTCGACCCGCACCCCAGGTCACGGATCGATTCCAGGGCCGAACAAACCCGGATCGTGACGTTTCACCGGCAGAGGGACCTCACGAAGGGTCTCGAGTCGATCACTTCGCGATGCCGGATTCGCTGGTGGGACCCCGAATTCCGGGCAAGATCGCTAACGTCTGACGAGTCCCCGCCGGGCCCTCTCGGAGGCGGGTGGACCAGGCGCAACCGACCCGCGCCCCGGTCTCGGTTTGACAAAGTTGACTGGAGTTGGTCGCGAATCAGTAACGTCTAGAGGGATCACACCGCTGTACGGGGCGAACGGCAGCGGCGCCGTGGGGGCGAGGAGGCTGGCAATGGTCCAGATCGACAGGCAGCAGCACATGGGAGTCGGCACACCGGCGATGCCCGCGAACCAGAATGGTCACCGGGCGGTTCGAGGGCGTCCGGCGGGCAGTGCGAACATGTGGCCCATGAAGGCACGCGTACTGGTGGTGGACGACGACCCGGCGCTGGCGGAGATGCTCACGATCGTGCTCCGCGGCGAGGGCTTCGACACCGCGGTGGTGGGCGACGGCACCCGGGCACTCCCCGCGCTGCGGGAGCTCAAGCCGGACCTCGTCCTGCTCGACCTCATGCTCCCCGGGATGAACGGCATCGACGTCTGCAAGGCGATCCGGTCCGAGTCCGGGGTGCCCATCGTCATGCTCACGGCCAAGAGCGACACCGTCGACGTGGTGCTGGGCCTGGAGTCCGGCGCCGACGACTACGTCGTCAAGCCGTTCAAGCCGAAGGAGCTGGTCGCCCGCATCCGCGCCCGCCTGCGGCGCACCGAGTCCGAGCCCGCCGAGATGCTCGGCATCGGCGACCTGACCATCGACGTCCCCGGTCACGAGGTGACCAGGGACGGCGTGGCGATCCAGCTGACCCCGCTCGAGTTCGACCTGCTGGTCGCGCTCGCCCGCAAGCCCCGGCAGGTGTTCACCCGCGAGGTGCTGCTGGAGCAGGTGTGGGGTTACCGCCACGCGGCGGACACCCGGCTGGTCAACGTCCACGTGCAGCGGCTGCGGTCCAAGGTCGAGCGCGACCCGGAGCACCCCGAGGTGGTGCTGACGGTGCGCGGCGTCGGGTACAAGGCCGGTCCTCCGTGATCGATGCGCGTCGGGCCGTCCCTGGCGGACGGTGGGGATGAAGCCGGGCGCCCAGCACGCTCGCACGCTCGCGCACCGGGGCAGACGCCTCGGTGCCGACCTGCAGCGCCGCTGGGCGAGCCTCGGTGCCCTGTGGCGACGGTCGCTGCAGCTGCGCATCGTGGTCAGCACCCTGGCGCTGTCCTCGTCGGTGGTGTTCGTGCTGGGCATGGTGCTGCAGACGCAGATCACCACGAAGCTGATCTCGGAGAAGGACCGCGCGGCCTACATCCAGACCGAGATCAGCGTGAAGAAGGTCGAGCGCGAACTGCTCGGGGTCGATCCGGTCTCGGAGAACCTGCAGAGCAAGTTCGCCAGCGCACTCGCCATGCTGACCGCCGCGCCCGGGGCGAACGAGACCGAGACCGCGAACAACCACACCGAGGCCGGTGTGTTCACGCCCGTGCTCATCGACGGCAGGGCCGCCGATCCGGTCGCGACCACCTCCTCCAGCGTCGGCCCCTTCCACGAGGTGCCCGCCGAGCTGCGCAGGATGGTCGAGAGCGGTGACTGGGCGAGCCAGAACACCACGGTGACCCGGGAAGCGGGCCGGACCCCGATCTACGTCATCGGCGCCCCGGTGCGCACCGCGGGCCGCGCCGTGCAGCTCTACCTGGTCTTCCCGCTGACCGCGGAGCAGCGCACCGTCGACGTCGTGCAGAGCACGCTGTTCGTCGGCGGGCTGGTGCTGCTGTTGCTGCTCGCCGGGATCGCCAACCTGGTGACCAGGCAGGTGGTGCACCCGGTGCGGCAGGCCGCCGAGATCGCCGAGCGCTTCGCCGACGGCAGCCTGGAAGAACGCATGTCCGCGGTGGGCGAGGACGACGTGGCCAGGCTGGCCGAGTCGTTCAACGAGATGGCGGGCAGCATCCAGAACCAGATCCAGCAGCTGGAGGAGTTCGGCACCCTCCAGCGCCGGTTCACCTCCGACGTCTCGCACGAGCTGCGCACCCCGCTGACCACCGTGCGGATGGCCGCGGACGTGCTGCACGCCTCCCGCGAGCAGTTCCCCGCCGGGCTGGCCCGTTCCACCGAGCTGCTGGTCAACGAGCTCGACCGGTTCGAGGTGCTGCTCGCCGACCTGCTGGAGATCAGCAGGCTGGACGCGGGCGTCGCCGACCTGTCCGTGGAGAGCGTGGACGTGCGCTCCCTCGTCGACCGATCGATGTCCGCCGTCCGGGTGATCGCGCTCAACGCCGGGGTCGAGGTCCAGCTGCACAGGCCCGACACCGAGGTGGTCGCGGACATCGACTTCCGCCGCGTGGAGCGGATTCTGCGCAACCTGCTGGCCAACGCGGTGGACCACAGCGAGGGGCGTCCGATCGAGGTTCGGGTGGCCGAGGACTCCGAGGCCGTCGCGGTGTCCGTGCGGGACCACGGCGTCGGCCTGCGGCCCGGCCAGGAGGACCTGGTCTTCACCCGGTTCTGGCGCGCCGACCCCTCCCGCAACCGGCAGACCGGCGGCACCGGGCTCGGGCTGGCGATCAGCCTGGAGGACGCGCGGCTGCACGGCGGCTGGCTGGACGCGTGGGGCGAGGTCGGCCTCGGCGCGTGCTTCCGGCTGACGCTGCCGAAGCGACCCGGTATCGAGCTGACCGGCAGCCCGCTGCCGTTGAACCCCACCGGCAACGCCCCGTTACCGCCGCAGGCGAAGGCCTTGCCACCGCTCGCGCAGGAGCAGGAGCGGCAGACCGTCGGAGCGGGAGCGCAGCGCCAGGAGGAGGAGCTGTGAGCGGGTCCCGGGCTCGTGTGGCCGCACTCCGCCTGGCCCTGGCCTGCCTGCTGCTGGTCACCGGCTGCGCCTCCATCCCCGAGTCCGGCGCGCCCAAGAAGCTGCGCCCCGGCGGGGGCTTCGGGCAGGGGACCGAGGCGGTCCAGCCCGATCGCGGGCTCACCCCGCTCGGCCTGGTCCGCAACTTCGTCAAGGCGTCGGCGAACTCCGAACAGCTGCACGCCGACGCCCGGCTCTACCTCACCCAGCAGGCGAGCCGGTCCTGGGACGACCGCAGCCTGCACCGGGTGATCGCCGACGACTTCGACACCATCCCGCGCCCGGTGCTCGGTCCGAACGGCGAGCCGAAGCCGAACGAGCAGATCGTCGTGCTGCGCGGCACCCAGTTCGGCCGGGTGGACTTCGACGCCTCGTTCGTGCCCGAGACCAAGGCCATCGAGACGGAGCTGCGGGTCGAGAAGCAGGCCGACGGCGACTGGCGGATCGCCGACCCGCCGCAGGGCGTGGTGGTCACGTTCAGCACCTTCAAGGAGAACTACAAGCAGGTCCGGGTCTACTTCTCCGATCCGAACCACCGCACGGTCGTCCCCGACCTGCGGTACGTGCCGATGCGCCCGGCGCGCGCGGTGCCGGACAAGGTCCTCGACGCGCTGCTGCTCGGACCGTCCGCCGCCCTGCGCGGCTCGGTCACCAGCGTGATCCCGCAGAACACCGCCCTCGCCAGCAACGTCAGCGAGAGCGCGGACGGCGCGCTCCAGGTGAACCTCGGCAAGCTCGGCGACAAGACCACGCCGGACCGGCGGGTGATCGCCGCCCAGGTGGTGCTGTCCCTGCGCGGCGTCACCAACAGCCGGATCAAGCTCTACGCCGACGGTCAGCCGCTGGTGCCGGACAAGCTCGAATGGCGGCCCGCCGACGTCGCGACCTTTGAGGCGCACCTCGGCCCCAGCCCGGAGCTGGCGGGCATGTTCGTCTCCGGCGGGAAGCTGCGCTCACTCAAGGACGAGTCGCTCGTCGGGGCCGCCTCCGACCTCAACGTGGTCTCCGCCGGGCAGTCCAAGCAGGGCGATCTGCTCGCCGTCGTCGCCCGCCAGGGCAGCGGCGTCCAGCTGCGGGTCGGCCCGACCAACGGCCCTCTGCGCGAGGTGCCGCTGCGGCAGTCGGGGCGGCTCACCCGGCCGACCTGGATGCCAGACGCGCCGGAGATGTGGACGGTGCTGGACCAGAGCACCGTGGTCCGCGTCGTCGACACCACCGGCCGCGGCACGTGGAGCTCCACCAGGGTCAACGCCGACGAGCTGACCCGCTTCGGGCCGATCACGGAGCTTCGGCTGTCCAGGGACGGGCTGCGGGTGGCCGCGATCGCCGGTGGCCGCGTCGTCGTCGGCACGGTGGCCGAACAGGGCGGTGAACGCAGCGTCCGCGCCGCGCAGGTGCTGGGCTTCAACCGGCTGGCCAACCCGGTGGCGGTGGAGTGGCCGCTGCCGGACGCGGTGATCGTCGCGACCACCAACGCCGCCACGCCGGTCGCCAAGATCGGCGTGGACGGGCTGGTGGTGGAGTCTTACCTCAGCACCAACCTGACGCCACCGGTGCACGCGATCGCCGCCGCCCCGAGCCGCCCGGTGGTGGTCTCCGACGGCGGCGGGCTGTGGAAGGTCACCGAGTCCACCGAGGTCTGGCAGCCGCTGCCGTTCAACCCCGGCCCCAACGCGGTGCCGTTCTACCCGGGCTGAGCCCGGCCCTCAGAACACCACCCGGGTGGCCTAGTCAGGTCCGGCGGATCGGTGCCGATACGGAGGAGGAACCCCACCCCCCCTCGTTTCCCCCGCGCGGGTAGCGCCTCGCACCGGACGCGTGAAACGAACTCCACCCACGGTATCGGTCTCCCTCGACGCCCCGGAGTCCCGGCGGCACGGTGGGGACGTGGTCCTCGCACTGCTCGACCTGCTCATGCCCGCCCACTGCGTCTGCGGCGCACCGGGCGGGGCACTGTGCCGCCCGTGCCGCGCCGAGTTCTCCCGGCCGCGCCGGGTGTACCGCTCCGCCCTCGCGGCGGGGCCACCGGTCCACGCCCTCGGCGGTCACGCCGGGGTCACCCGAGAGGCCGTGCTGGCCGCCAAACTGGGCGGCCGGCGCGACCTCGCCCGGCCACTCGGGTCCTGTCTCGCCGCCGCGCTGCCCCGGTTGCTCGCACCGGTGCTCCGGCCGCAGCCCCCCTCCGCCACCCCAGCGCTCTGGTTGGTCCCCGTGCCCTCGCTCGCCGCCACCGCCCGCCGCCGAGGTGGGCAGCACATGCGCCACATCGCCCGGCACTGCGCGCTCGCGCTCCGCGCGGGCGGTCGCCCCGCCGTGCTCTCGCCCGCGCTCCGGCTGGCCAGGGGCGCGGGGGACGCCGTCGGCCTGACCGCGGCCGAGCGCGCGGCGAACCTCGACGGCCGCGTGCTGACCCGGCGCGACGCGCTGCCACCGCCCGCTGCTCCGGTCGTGTTGCTCGACGACGTCGTGACCACCGGGGCGACCCTGTCCGCGTGCTCCGCCGCGCTCGCCGGGGCGGGTGCCCGGCCCGCGCTCGCGCTGGTGCTGACCGAGGCCGGACGCCATGGCCCAACCTGAGATTTCCCTGGGATTTCGGGCTCCGAGGAACCTTGCGGAGTGCGAGCCTCGTTGGCTGGGTATGAGGTATCGGGTGATCCCGAACGGGCTACCGACCGCGTTGACCACAGCGTGTGTTCGGCTGCTGCGAAAGGGTGAAGACGCACCCCGATGGCCCGAGCTACCTGCGATCTTGGGCGCGGGGGTCGCCAGGGGCTCGACCTCTGTTTGGTTGCGGAAAGTAACTGCACTCGGCGCATTGACATCCCCCGTCCTGGGGGGTGTTGTGACCGAACAAGCCGGGATAGCGTGCTCGGCTATCAGCAACTCCGGGCTTTGTTTGGAGGCGAATTCCCACGACTGAAGGCGCCGGAGGCAGGCTGAGACCCCCTCCGCTGGAGCGCCACAGCGATACCTTTGCTGATACACCGCGCATGACGCGATGGGAGGTCCGTGTATGGACATCGTCGTTAAGGGCCGCAACGTCGAGGTGCCCGATCACTATCGAGTGCACGTCGCCGAGAAGCTGGCCCGGTTGGAGCGCTACGACCGCAAGGTCGTCCGCTTCGATGTCGAGCTTTTTCACGAGCCTAACCGCAGGCAGATGAAGAACTGTCAGCGGGTCGAGATCACCGGCAAGGGGCGGGGCCCCGTCATCCGCGCGGAAGCGTGCGCCGGTGACTTCTACGCGGCGCTCGACGTCGCGGTCAACAAGCTGGAAGCCAGGCTCCGCAGGGTGCACGACCGCCGTCGGGTGCACCGCGGGAGGCACGCACCGACGTCCGTCGCCCAGGCCACCGCAGCCAGCGCCGCTCAGCTGCTCAACGACTACGACACCTCGTCCATGCAGGCCCAGCGCGGCCGCACCGCCGTACTGGAGACCACCGCCTACGCAGCAGAACCCCACGTCGCCGAGGTTCCCGAACAGCGGTGGGACGACGGACTCGAGGAGAAGCTCCCGGGCCGGGTCGTGCGGGAGAAGGAACACCCCGCCAAGCCCATGACGGTCGACCAGGCACTCTACGAAATGGAGCTCGTCGGACACGACTTCTACCTGTTCCACTGCGCCGACTCCGGACGACCGACGGTCGTGTACCGGCGCAAGGGCTTCGACTACGGAGTCATCAGGCTCGCCTAGTTCGGACTGGGTGAATGGCCGGCGGCCCCCGTGCGACCCAAGCGCACGGGGGCCGCCGGCCGTATTTCGCCCGTTTTCCACGAGCTGGGGTCATCTCTTCGCGGTGCCGGGGCGCGCGCCTCTACGATGGGTGGCTGAAGGCGTCCGTGTCGGGCGCAACCGATCAGGTAGTGAGGTCGACCCCGCATGGTCCTGTCGCGACTGCTCCGCACCGGCGAGAACAAGATCGTCAAGCGTCTGCGCGCCATCGCGACGCACGTCAACTCCCTCGAGGACGACTACGTCGATCTCTCGGACGGCGAACTGCGCGCCAAGACAGAGGAGTTCCGCAAGCGCTACGCGGACGGTGAAGACCTCGACGACCTGCTGCCGGAGGCGTTCGCGGTGGTTCGCGAGGCCGCCAAGCGCGTGCTCGGCCAGCGCCACTACGACGTCCAGATCATGGGTGGCGCCGCGCTGCACCTCGGCCAGATCGCGGAGATGAAGACCGGTGAGGGCAAGACCCTGACCTGTGTGCTGCCGTGCTACCTCAACGCGCTCCCCGGCGACGGCGTGCACGTGGTCACCGTCAACGACTACCTGGTCAAGCGCGACGCCGACGAGATGGGCCAGATCCACCGCTTCCTCGGCCTGGAGGTGGGCGTGATCCTCTCGGCGATGAGCCCGGAGGAGCGGCGCGTCGCCTACAACGCCGACATCACCTACGGCACGAACAACGAGATGGGCTTCGACTACCTGCGCGACAACATGGCGTGGAGCCTTGACGAGTGCGTGCAGCGCGGCCACAACTTCGCCGTGGTCGACGAGGTGGACTCGATCCTCATCGACGAGGCCCGCACCCCGCTGATCATCTCCGGGCCCGCGGACCAGTCCTCCCGGTGGTACCAGGAGTTCGCGCGGCTGTCGCCGATGCTGAAGAAGGACGTCCACTACGAGGTCGACGAGCGCAAGCGCACCGTCGGCGTCACCGAGGAGGGCGTCGCGCTGGTCGAGGACCAGCTCGGCATCGAGAACCTCTACGAGGCCGCCAACACCCCGCTCGTCGGCTACCTGAACAACGCCATCAAGGCCAAGGAGTTGTTCAAGAAGGACAAGGACTACATCGTCCGCCAGGGCGAGGTCATGATCGTCGACGAGTTCACCGGCCGCGTGCTCGCCGGGCGCCGCTACAACGAGGGCATGCACCAGGCGATCGAGGCCAAGGAAGGCGTCGAGATCAAGGCGGAGAACCAGACGCTCGCCACGATCACGCTGCAGAACTACTTCCGGCTCTACAAGCGCCTGTCCGGGATGACCGGTACCGCCGAGACCGAGGCCGCCGAGCTGCACCAGATCTACAAGCTGGGCGTGGTGCCGATCCCGACCAACCGGCCGATGATCCGCAAGGACCACGCCGACCTGATCTACAAGTCGGAGGAGGCCAAGTTCGAGGCCGTCGCCGACGACATCGCGGAGCGGCACCAGAACGGCCAGCCGGTGCTGATCGGCACCACCAGCGTCGAGCGCTCCGAGTACCTGTCGAAGCTGCTGGTCAAGCGCGGCATCCCGCACGAGGTGCTCAACGCGAAGCACCACGAGCGCGAGGCGCACATCATCGCGATGGCCGGCCGCAAGGGCGGGGTCACCGTGGCCACCAACATGGCGGGCCGCGGTACCGACATCAAGCTCGGCGGCAACCCGGACTTCCTGGCCGAGGAGGAGATGCGCAAGCGCGAGTCCGAGCTGGGCAGGCGCGAGGCGCAGCTGCGCAAGAGCTTCAGCCAGGGGCAGCCGCGCGGCGTCACCGACGCCTCCGCCGAGTGGGAGACCGCGCGCACGCGGCTGCACGCCGAGTTCTACGAAGAGGTGCTCACCGAGGTCAAGGCCGCGATCAAGGCCGAGGCCGACGAGGTCCGCGATGCCGGTGGCCTGTACGTGCTGGGCACCGAGCGGCACGAGTCCCGCCGCATCGACAACCAGCTGCGCGGCCGGTCCGGCCGTCAGGGCGACCCGGGCGAGTCGCGGTTCTACCTCTCCCTCGGTGACGAGCTGATGCGCCGGTTCAACGCCGCCATGGTCGAGGCCGTGATGACCCGCCTGCGGGTGCCGGACGACGTGCCGATCGAGCACAAGATGGTCACCCGCGCGATCCGCAGCGCCCAGACCCAGGTCGAGCAGCAGAACTTCGAGATCCGCAAGAACGTCCTCAAGTACGACGAGGTGATGAACCTCCAGCGCAAGGTGATCTACGCCGAGCGCCGCCGGGTGCTGGAGGGCGAGGACCTGCGCGAGCAGGTCGAGCACATGATCCGCGACGTGGTCACCGCCTACGTGCAGGGCGCGACCTCGGACGGCTACGCCGAGGACTGGGACCTCGAGCAGCTCTGGACCGCGCTCAAGACGCTCTACCCGGTCGGGCTGAACTGGCGGACCGTGGTCGAGGAGACCGACGACCTCACCCCGGAGCGCCTGCTGGAGCTGCTGCTCGACGACGGCCAGGCCGCCTACGGCAAGCGCGAGGCGGAGATCGACGGCCTCGCCGGTGAGGGCGCCATGCGCGAGCTGGAGCGCCGGGTCGTGCTGTCGGTGCTGGACCGCAAGTGGCGCGAGCACCTCTACGAGATGGACTACCTCAAGGAGGGCATCGGCCTGCGCGCGATGGCCCAGCGCGATCCGCTGATCGAGTACCAGCGCGAGGGCTTCGACATGTTCAACGCCATGCTCGACGCGCTCAAGGAGGAGTCGGTCGGCTTCCTGTTCAACCTCCAGGTGGAGGTGCCGGACCAGCCGGAGCAGCCCGCTCCGACCCCGGACATGGAGGCCACCACGATCATCCCGCGCATCGAGGAGGACATCCCGCCCGCGCTGCGCGGCAAGGGCCTCGACGGTCACTCGCCGCAGAACCTGATGTTCTCCGGTCCCTCGGAGGACGGTGGCGTCGCCAGCCGCGGCAACGCGAACGACGCTGACGGCGACGGTGCCACCCGCCGCGAGCGCCGCGCCGCCGAGCGCGCCGCGAAGAAGGAGAAGAAGCGCCCCCGCCGCTGACCCTCCTCCTCCCGCGCTGACTCCTCCGTCCGCGCACAACTCCCCAACGCCCGCCCTCCCACTCCGGAGGGCGGGCGTCGTTGTTCCCGTTTCGTACTCATAGCAGGAAAGAGAGCGCTCCCAAATCCCGTTATGAGTACGAAACGGGCTAAACACCGCTGGGTCAGAGGATGGCGAAAGAGGTGCAGAGCCAGCCGCGGGGTGTGGTTTCGATGCGTGCGGTGACGGCGCGGACGCGGGGGCCGAGGGTGATGGTGCCGCTGGCCTCGATCACTCCGGCCGCCGGTTCGCAGACGTGGACGGTGCGCAGCCGGTGCGGGTGACCCGGCCGGGCGCGGCGGAGCTGGGCGGCCAGGCGGCGGTGCACCGCCTCGGTCAGCTTGGTGTGCAACAGCTGCCGGAGCGGGCGTTGGCCGTTCAGCGCCTCCAGGACCGTCGCGATGAGGTGCCCCGCCGCCGCGTGCAGCCGCAGCTGCCGCGCGCGAAAAGGCCCGGGGTCCGAACGGCGGTCCTGCGCCAGGTCGAGCTCCAGCGTCAGCTGGTCGATCGGCCACGTCGGCGGGTCGGGCGGCTCCTCCGGCTCCGGTTCGGACAGGTACGCGGGCAATCGCAGAACGACAACCATGTCTTCCCCCCAAGTTCTGTGTCCCCACAGGAACAGAGGGCCGAGCCGGCGAATCCGGTCAGTTCTCGCCGTATCGGGTGACGGTGACCTAGGGTCCGGGAATGCAGCTGGCTGGTCTTGTCGTGGATTACGGCGGTGTGCTCACCGACTGGGGCCCGGAGCCCGGAGACGAACCGCCGCTGCTCGATGTCCTTCGCCAGGCCCGAAAACACGGCCTGCGCACCGCGCTGCTGTCCAATGCGGACGGACCAGGGCCCGCGCCGGACAGCGCGTTCGGGATGCTGTTCGACGTGATGGTGCTCTCGGGCGAGGTCGGCGTGGCCAAGCCGGACGAGCGGATCTACCAGCTGGTCGCGGACAAACTCGGCCTGGCGACCGCGGACTGCGTGTTCGTCGACGACCTCGCGGGCAACGTGCGCGGGGCCGTCGCGGCGGGAATGGTCGGCGTGCACCACACCTCGGTCTCGGCGACGATCACCGAGCTCGAAGCGCTGTTCGAGACGAAGCTCGCTTAGGCAGGGGCCTTCGCGACGATCGCGGTGCCCGCGACGATCCAGCGCGGCTCGTCGGGCGTGCCGTCGCCGACGTGGATCTCCAGCAGGTACTTCTCGGTGGCCACGTACATGTCGCCACCGGGTGCTCCGAGCGCGGCGGGGACGGTGACCGCGCCGAGGCCGATGTCGGTCAGCAGCTTGCTGCCCGGGGTGTTCTTGTTGGCCCGCTGCACGAGTTCGCTGGGGTGCTGGCCGGTGGTGCCGTAGACGTTGATCCAGTTCTTCGGCAGCCCGGAAGCCTCGGTCGGGTAGAAGCAGCTGCGCTTCTGGCCCTCGGGGCCCATGTCCAGCTGGGTGTTGCGCCCCGGGGAGACCGGCTGGCCGACGAGCGCGGTGAACTCCGCCGCGGTGAGCAGGCACTCGTCCTCGACGACACCGGTGATCAACGGCGCGCCGGAGGTGGTGGTCGGAGTCGGATCGAGCTCCACACCGCTGGTAGTCGGCCTTGTTAAGGGCACAGGCGGCACCGTGGACTCGGGCTGCGGCGGCGGGGCGCCGTCTGCGTTCTTCGTGCACCCGGTCAGCAGGAGTGCGGCCACCGCGAGAGCGGCGGTGATCCGGCCACGGCGGTCTGCTCGCACGGAACCCAAGTTAGTGCACGGGCGGCTCAGCGGCCTCTGCGCACCAACTCGAAGCACAGGACCGCGGCGGCGCTGGCCACGTTGAGGGATTCCACGCCGCCCGCCATGGGAATGGACACCCAGCTCGTGACGTGCTCGCGGACCTCGGGGGAGACGCCGTCGGTCTCACCGCCGAGCACGAACGCCGCGCGGCCCGGGATCTTCGCGTCGAACAGCGTCGTGCGGCTCGTCCCGTCCATCCCGATCACGGTGTAGCCCGCGGAGCGCAGGTCGTGCGCTGCCTCGCCCGCGGTGGCGCAGCGCAGCATCGGCGCGTGGAAGGCCACGCCCGCGGACGCCTTCACCACGAGCGGGTCGATGCTCGCGACCCCGCGCCGCGGCACGACGATCCCGCCGATCCCGGCCGCTGTCGCGGTGCGCAGGATCATCCCGACGTTGGCGGGCGTGGTGATCCCGTCCAACACGAGCACCGAGTTCGGCAGCTTGCGCCCGGACAACGCGGCGTCGAGCGTGCGCATCTTCGGCGCCACCACGTCGGCGAGCACGCCCTGGTCGTGTCGGCCGTTCCCGGCGAGCACCTTGACCCGGTGCGGGGTCGCGCGCTGCACCTGCACCCCACGGCGCCGGGCCGCGTCCAGGATCTCGTGCGCCGCAGCTCCCCGCGCGTTCTCGGCGAGGATCACCTTGTCCACGGCGAGCTGATCGTCGGCGAGCGCCTCCAGCACCGGCTTGCGGCCGTAGACGGTGACGAATCGGTCCTTCGGCGACACCTGCTCCACGTGGTCAGCATCCCATGCCGCATAAGTGACTCGTTCCCCGCGACGGCTCGTAGCGGGCTCGCGCTGTGTCAGGATCGAACGCATGCCCGATCGCCTCTCCGCACTCGATGCCTCGTTCCTCTACCTGGAGGACCCGATGACGCCGATGCACATGGGGGGCGTGTCGATCTTCCGGAAGCCGCGGAGCGGGTTCGACTACGACCGCCTGCTCGGGCTGATCGAGGAGCGGCTGCCGCTGGTGCCCCGGTACCGGCAGAAGGTGATGCAGGTCCCGGCGAAACTCGCCCGCCCCGTGTGGGTGGACGACCCGGACTTCGACCTGACCTACCACGTGCGCCGCTCCGCACTGCCCAAGCCAGGCAGCGAGGAACAGCTCAACGAGCTCGTGGCGCGGCTGATGTCGCGGCAGCTGGACCACACGCGCCCGTTGTGGGAGGCATACCTCGTAGAGGGGCTCGCGCGGGGCCGGGTCGCCGTGGTCACCAAGACGCACAACGCGATGGTCGACGGCATCGCGGCACCGGACATCACCCAGGTCATCCTGGACGTCACCGCGACACCTAGAAGGGCCAAAGAAGAGCTCTGGATGCCCCATCCGCAGCCCAGTGGGGCTCAGCTGGTGTTGGAGGCCGTGGCGGAGGTCGTGCAGCGCCCAGGCGAACTCCTGGAGAACGTGCACGCCGCCGCCTTAGACGCGGCCGCGACGGTTCGCAAGGTCACCGATGCCGTAGGCGGTCTCGCGTCCGCGGTGACCACCGCGGCGCGCCCCGCGCCCTCAGGTCCGCTGAACGTGCGGATCTCCACGCAGCGCCGTTATGCGGTCGCGCGCACGCGGCTTGAGGAGTACCGCGCGGTTCGCCGCAAGCACGGCGGCACGGTCAACGACGGCGTGCTCACCGTCATTTCCGGGGCACTGCGCAACTGGCTGCTCTCCAGAGGCGAGGCGGTCACGTCTTCCACCACCATCCGCGCGATGGTGCCGGTGTCGGTGCTCGGCACGAACGGCAACGGGGAACGGCCGGTCGGCAACAGCGTGTCCTCGTACCTGGTCGACCTGCCCGTGGGAGAGCCGAACCCCGTAGTGCGCCTGCACCACGTCAGTCACGCCATGCGCGCGCACTCGGAATCCGGTCAGTCCGTGGCTGCTGAGGCGCTCGTCCGGCTCTCCGGTTTCGCGCCGCCCACACTGCACGCACTCGGCGCACGGGCTGCCAGCTCGTTCTCCAAGCGCATCTTCAACCTCGTCGTGACCAACGTTCCGGGGCCGCAGGTGCCGTTGTACGCGGCAGGGGCCAAAATGATGGAAATGTTCCCGGTGGTCCCGTTGGCCATGAACCAGGCGTTGTCGATCGGTGTCACCTCTTACGACGGCGGCGTATATTTCGGGCTCAACGCCGATCGCGATGCGATGTCAGACGCAGACGTGCTCGCCGGAATGGTCGAAGAGTCCTTGGAAGAACTGGTGGGAGCGGTGTCGGTGTGAGGGTCTACATCCCGGTCACGGTGCCGATGTTGCAGCGTTTCGTTAAGGACAGCGAGTTCCAGCCGCTCGGTGGTACGGCGTTCGCGCTGACCCCGATGCTGCGGGAGTCCTACGCCACGGGCGACACCGAAGAGCTTGAGTACGCGGCCATGACGGAGGCCGCGCGCGCCTCGTTGCGGCTCATCGCCGCCGAGCAGGCCGACGACCCGGGCGCCCCGGTGCGCCGCGCGGTCGTCTCGGCCGACGTCGACGACGTGAAGCTGCGTCCGGACCTGGACGACGCGGTGGTGAAGCTGTCCGGGCCGGTGCCGATGAGCGCAGTCGCCGCGGTGCACGTGGACCTGCCCGACGCGGAGGACGCCGTGCGCGCCGCGGCCGCGGTGATCGACGCGGCGGACCTCGGCGACGCGGACGCGGAGTTCACCCTCGGCGACGCGGAGGACCACGAGCTGGCTTGGTACGCCGTGCAGGAGCTCCCGTTTCTCTTGGAGCTGATGTAACCAGCGTCCAGTGACAGGATGGGCCGGGTAAGTCGATCCGAGAGGGAGGCGAACCCGACCCATGGACGCCGTCACGTCCGTTCCGCGCCCGGTGAACGAGCCGATCCGTTCCTACGCGCCCGGAACCGCCGAGCGCGAGTCGTTGCAGCGCAGGATCTCCGAGCTCGAAGGCGAACAGCACGAGCTGACCATGACCATCGGCGGCAAGCAGCGCATGGCCGGCGGTGACCGGGTGAACGTGGTGCAGCCGCACGACCACGCGCACGTGCTGGGGGTGACCGCGCAGGCCACCACCGCCGACGTCGCGGACGCGGTCACCGCGGCGAAGCAGGCCGCTCCCGGCTGGCGCGAGCTGCCCTTCGACCAGCGCGCCGCGGTCCTGTTGCGCGCGGCCGACCTGCTCGCCGGGCCGTGGCGGGACACGATCAACGCGGCGACGATGCTGGGGCAGTCCAAATCGGCGCAGCAGGCCGAGATCGACTCCGCCTGCGAGCTGATCGACTTCCTCCGCTTCAACGTGTCCTTCGCCCGCCAGCTCCTGGCCGAGCAGCCGATCTCCAGCCCCGGCGTGTGGAACCGCTTCGACCACCGGCCGCTTGACGGCTTCGTCGTGGCGATCACGCCGTTCAACTTCACCGCCATCGCGGGCAACCTGCCGCTGGCGCCCGCGCTCATGGGCAACACGGTGGTGTGGAAGCCCTCGCCGACCCAGCAGCTCGCCGCGCACCTGACCATGCGGCTGCTGGAGGCGTCGGGCCTGCCACCGGGCGTGATCAACATGGTGACCGGCGACGGCGCCGCGGTGAGCGAGGTCGCGCTCACCGATCCCGGCTTCGCGGGCCTGCACTTCACCGGCTCCACCGCGACCTTCAAGAAGCTCTGGCGCACCATGGCCGACAACCTGGACGTCTACCGGTCCTACCCGCGCATCGTCGGCGAGACCGGCGGCAAGGACTTCGTGGTCGCGCATCCCTCCGCCGATCCGGCGGCGGTCGCGGTGGGCCTCGTGCGCGGCGCGTTCGAGTACCAGGGCCAGAAGTGCTCGGCCGCTTCGCGTGCGTACTTGCCGCGTTCCTTGTGGGACAACGGTCTTCGCGAGCAGTTGGCCGATCTGACCGGCTCCGTGACCTACGGCGACGTCACCGACTTCTCGTTCTTCGGCGGCGCGGTGATCGACTCGCGGGCGTTCGCGAAGAACAAGGGCGCCCAGCTCATGGCGAGCACGTCCTCGTCGATCGAGGTGCTCGCCGGTGGCACCGCGGACGACTCCGTCGGCTACTTCGTGCAGCCCACCGTGTTGGTCGGCAGCGACCCGACGCACGAGGTGTTCACGACGGAGTTCTTCGGGCCGATTCTCGCCGTGCACGTCTACGAAGACGCGGACTACGAGAAGGTCTTGGAGATCGTCGACACCACAACGCCTTATGCGTTGACTGGCGCGGTTTTCGCGACTGATCGCGTGGCTGTGGAACAGGCGCAGAAGGCGCTGCGCTTCTCTGCGGGCAACTTCTACGTCAACGACAAGCCGACCGGTGCTGTTGTGGGCCAGCAGCCCTTCGGTGGCAGCCGCGCGTCGGGCACCAACGACAAGGCGGGCTCGGTGTTCAACCTGTTGCGCTGGACCAGTCCGCGCTCGGTGAAGGAGACGCTGGTCCCGCCGTTGGACCACACCTATCCGCACATGGGCTGAGCCAGGTTCGCCGGTCTTCAAGTACCCCGAACCCCCTTCCCAGCGATCCGTAACTGCCACAAACCCCCGTCGGTGACGGGGGTTTGTGGCAGTTTGAGACGCTTTGAACGGGGGTTGGGGGTACTTGAAGACGCCCCAACCACTGTGCGGGGCAGGCTTGCGGATAGGGGGCTAGCGCGGCGGCTGCGGGATCTCGATGGGCGGGGCGATCTCGCTCTCGGCGGGCGCCTTGATGTCGACCGGCTCGCCCCAGTTGGTGTACTTCACGGAGATGGCGTTCGCGCTGTCGTCGCCCGGCATCCGCTGGCTGAAGTCGATCTGCTTCGGCAGGTCCTGGGCGTCGATCCAGAAGTCGTAGCTCATCGTGGTGATGCCCGCTTTGATCAGCATGTCGAAGCCGAGCTTCTGCAGCGGGTCGGCGGCCCGCTCGGCCAGCTTCTTCAGGTCGACGTCGATCTTGTGCTTGGTCGCGGGCGCGCCGTCCAGGGTGCCGGGCGTTGAGGCGGCGAGCGTGCCTGCGTCGCCGAACTTCCTGATGGCGATCTGCGGGTCTGCGGAGTCGCGCATCTGCTGGACCAGGCTGCCCATCAGCTTCGACATGACGTCGGTGCCCTTGGGGTCGATCTTCAGCCAGTTCTTGCCGGGCGGCACGGAGCCGTCCTTGGGCGCCTCGATGTACATGGCCCCGCCCACCAGCAGCATCTTGCTGTCCTGCGGCGGCTTGCCGTCCTCACCGGGGACCTTGGAGGTCATCGACAGCGCCACGTCGTTGCCGTCGAAGCGGATCGCGCCGTTGCCGCCGACGTTGGACGCCTTGGGGCCGCTGCCGGTGACGGTGACCTTCGCGGACTTCTTGGCCTTCATGGCCACCGCGGCCTTCTCCATCAGGGGCGCCAGCGCGCCCTTCGCGGCGTTGCCGCCCTCGTTCTCCGGGCCGCGGGTGGTGCCCTGAGTGGGCTCCGGCATGGGCTCGCCGGGCTGTGTGGTGGTGCACGCGGTCAGCGCACCGACGAGCGCGAGGCCGCTGATCACGGTGATGGTGGTGCGACGCACGGTGCTACTCCCTTGGAGCGAGTGGTGGGGTGCCGTTACGACGGCCCCTGGTGGTGTCCGGTTCCGTCCTGGTCGGACGCGAGGTCCTCGACGCCCGCCCGGGACCCGAGCAACCGGCGAAGGGACTCCAGCCGACCGGATGGTGCCACACCGTCGGCGACGACCTGGTCCAAAGCGCAGTCCGGGTCCTCCGGATCGCCCCTGTGGCCGCAGTTGACCTGGCACTCCTCGGCCGCGGCGGCGAACTCGGGGAAGGCGAGCACCAGGTCGTCCGGGGTGATGTGGGCCAGGCCGAACGAGCGCACGCCCGGGGTGTCGACCACCCAGCCGTCGCCGCCGGGCAACGGCAGCGCCAGCGCGGTGGTGGACACGTGCCGTCCCTTGCCGACGCCGGACACCGCGCCGGTGCGCCGGTTGGCGTCCGGCACCAGCTTGTTGACCAAGGTCGACTTGCCGACGCCGGAGTGCCCGATGAACGCCGAGACGCGGCCGGTGATCCGCTCGCGCAGCTCGACGGGCTCCTCGTCGTGCCGCGTCACCACGACCGGCAGGTCGAGGTCCGCGTAGGCGGCCAGCAGTTCCTTGGGATCGGCGAGGTCGGCCTTTGTCAGGCACAGCAACGGTTCCAGGTGACCCGCGTAGGCCGCGACGAGGCAGCGGTCGATGAAACCGGTGCGCGGTTCGGGATCGGCGAGCGCGGTGACGATCACCAGCTGGTCTGCGTTGGCCACCACGAGCCGCTCGAACGGGTCGGTGTCGTCGGCGGTGCGGCGCAGCACGCTCTTGCGCTCGGTCACCCGCACGATCCTGGCCAGGGTGTCGGTCTTGCCGGAGGTGTCGCCGACGAGGTCCACCCAGTCGCCGACCACCACGGGGGTGCGGCCCATCTCGCGGGCGCGCATCGCGGTCACCTCGCGCTCGGGGTCCCCGCCGAGCGCACAGGTCCAGCGGCCCCGGTCCACGGTGAGCACCATGGCCGCCTCGGCGTCCTCGTGGCCGGGCCGCAGCTTGCTGCGCGGGCGGGTGCCCTTGCCCGGCCGGACCCGGACGTCGGACTCGTCCAGGTTCTTCCAGCCCCGCCGACTCACGACGCCTCCACGGCTGCCCCGTCCAGCATTGTCCGCCACATGGCGGGGAAGTCCGGCATGGTCTTGGCGGTGGTGCCGATGTCGTCGACCTCGACGCCCTCGACGCGCAGCCCGATGATCGCGCCCGCGGTGGCCATGCGGTGGTCGGCGTAGGCGCCCCAGACGCCGCCGTGCAGCGGACGCGGGCGGATGACGAGCCCGTCCTCGGTCTCCTCCGCGTCCCCGCCGAGCCGGTTGATCTCCGCGGTCAGCGCGGCGAGCCGGTCGGTCTCGTGGCCGCGGATGTGCGCGATGCCCCGCAGCCGCGTCGGCCCCTCGGCGAGCGCGGCGATGGCGGCGATGGTGGGGCTCAGCTCGGAAGCGTGCCGCAGGTCCATGTCGATCCCGGTGAGCACGTCGGCGCCGCGGACGGTCAGCCCGCGCTCGTCGAGCACGACCTCGCAGCCCATGAGCGTGAGGATCTCCCGGATCGCGTCGCCGGGCTGCGTGGTGCGCGCGGGCCAGCCGGGCACGGTGACCTGGCCGCCGGTGACTGCGGCCGCCGCGAGGAACGGCGTCGCGTTGGACAGATCCGGCTCGATGTCCCAGTCCCGCGCGGTGATCACGCCGGGCCGCACCCGCCAGGTGTTCGGCTCGTCGTCATCGACCTCGACGCCGTGCGCGCGCAGCATCTCGATGGTCATCTCGATGTGCGGCAAGGACGGAACGGGCTCGCCGTCGTGCACGACGGTCAGGCCGTTGTCGTAGCGCGCGCCGGAGAGCAGGAGACCGGAGACGAACTGCGACGAATGCGAAGCGTCGATCACCACCTGGCCGCCGGTGAGGTGCCCGGTGCCGTGCAGCGTGAACGGCAACGCGTCACCGTCGACGTCCGCGCCGAGCGCCCGCAGCGCTTCGAGGATCGTGCCCATCGGGCGTTCCCGCGCGCGTGGATCTCCGTCGAACCGCACGGCGCCCTTGGCCAGCGCGGCGGCGGGCGGGACGAAGCGCATGACCGTGCCCGCGAGCCCGCAGTCGAGCTCGGCGGGACCGGTCAGCGGCGCCGGTGTGACCAGCCACGACCCATCCGGCCCGTCCTCGATGCCGACGCCGAGCGCGCGCAGCGTGCCGACCATCAGCTCGCTGTCCCGGCTGCGCAGGGGCGCGCGGAGCACCGACGGACCGTCCGCTAGCGCCGCCAGCACCAGCGCGCGGTTGGTGATCGACTTTGAGCCGGGCAGCGGGACTTCCGCGTGCACGGGGGAGTCGGTGCGGGGGGCCAGCCAGTGCGAGGTCATGTGTCGATGATCCCCCAACCTGCCGCGCGGCCCTCGCCCGGACCGGGCTGACATGCCACGATGGATCACGTGTGCGGCAGATTCGCCACCACCCGGGACCCGGACTCGCTTGCCGCCGAGTTCGACGCGGTGGATGGCACCGAAGGTCTGGTGGGCGGCGCGGACTACAACGTGGCCCCGACCAAGCACGTCCCGGCCGTCGTGGCGCGGCATCCGCGCGACGCCGAGGGCGAGCCCGATCCGGACTCCCTGGTCCGCAGCATCAGGATGATGCGCTGGGGCCTGGTGCCGATGTGGTCCAAGGACCCCTCGGTCGGCTCACGCATGATCAACGCACGGGTGGAGTCGGCCGCGGAGAAACCCGCGTTCCGCACGGCCTTCGCCCGCCGCCGCTGCCTGATCCCGGCCGACGGTTGGTACGAGTGGCAGGGCGACGGCGACCGCAAGCAGCCCTTCTACGTGACCCCGGAGGACGGTTCCGGGCTGGCGCTCGCGGGCATCTGGGAGACGTGGCGCTCCCCGAAGTCGGCGGCCGACGAGTTCCCGATGGTGACCTTCGCGGTGCTGACCACGGACTCCTTCGGGCAGCTCGCCGACGTGCACCACCGGATGCCGATCATGCTGCCGCGGCACGCGTGGGCGGACTGGCTGAACCCGGATTCGCCCGATCCCACGGCGCTGGTCGCGGAGCCCGACCCGAAGCTGCACGCGGGACTGGAACTGCGCCCGGTGACGACGAAGGTCAACAGCGTCCGCAACAACGGTCCGGAACTGCTCACCCGGTTCGTCCCGGAGGAACCGGCCGAACAAGCACTCTTCGAGCTGCCATGACGACACTGGAGATCGACACCCCGTACGGCCCGGCACGGGCCGAGCTGCACTGCGCACCCGAGGCCCGCGCCGCGTTGCTGCTCGGGCACGGCGCCGGTGGTGGCATCAGCGCCCCCGACCTGGTCGCGGTGACCCGCGCGGCCACCGCGGCGGGTTTGGACGTCGCGCTGGTCGAGCAGCCCTACCGCGTCGCGGGCCGCCGCGCGCCCGCTCCCGCCAAGCAGTTGGACGCCGCGTGGTTGGCGGTGGCTGAGCACCTGGGCTCGTCGTGGTGCGAGGACCTCCCGCTGGTCTTCGGAGGCCGGTCCTCCGGAGCGCGCGTCGCCTGCCGCACGGCAGCGGAGGGCCAAGCGGTCGCCGTGCTGTGCCTGGCGTTCCCCGTGCACCCGCCCGGCAAGCCGGAGAAGTCGCGGATGGCGGAGCTGTCCGAGGTCGAAGCCCCCGTGCTCGTCGTCCAGGGCGAGCGCGACCCGTTCGGCATGCCGCCCGCCGCGCACCACCGCGAGGTCGTGGTGGTCCCCGGCGACCACTCCCTCAAGGCCGACGTGGCCCTCGTCGGCCGCACGGCAGGCGAATGGCTCGCCCGAGTCCTCCGCCCCCTCGACTAGTTCTCCCGTTTCGTACTCTTGCCGGGAAAGAGAGCGCTCCCAATTCCCGTTATGAGTACGAAACGGGATTGGTTTGGACCACCTCAGCCAAAGGAGGGGGTGGCGGGGGCGAAGTGCATGGGGTCAGTTTACGTGTCGGCGGCGATGGGGGCGAAGACGGCGGACGTGAGGCGGGCCAGGTCGGCGGGGGAGAGTTCGACTTCGAGGCCGCGGCGGCCCGCGCTGCAGAAGACTGTGGCGAAGGTCTCGGCTGAGGCGTCCACGACGACCGGCAGGCGCTTCTTCTGGCCCAGCGGCGAGATCCCGCCCGCCACGTAGCCCGTCGCCCGCTCCGCGTCCGGGACCGGCGCCATCTTCGCCTTCTTGCCACCCACCGCGGCGGCCAGCGCCTTCAGGTCGAGCTGAGCCGTGACCGGGACGACGCCGACCGCGAGCTTGCCGTCGACCTCGGCCACCAGGGTCTTGAAGACCCGTTCCGGCTCCAGGCCCAGCGCCTCCGCGGCTTCGAGGCCGTAGGAGGCGTGCCTCGGATCGTGCTCGTAGGAGTGCAGCTCGTGCCGCACCTTCTGCTTGTCCAGCAACGCCGTCGCCGGAGTCCCGCGTCCCGCCATGATCGAACCCTAGAACCAGGAATGCGGGGAGCGCCCACCGCGTTTCCCCACGTGTGGGAACCGAGCTGATGAGCGATCCAGGCAAGCGCTGCCCGTCGCGGCCGCCGAGAGACTCGCGGACCGGCCGTGGGGCCGCGCGCCGCGTATCCTCGGGGCCGACGTCACCGGCGATGGGACAGGTCCCGCCGGAGTGGTTGGAAGGGAGCCAGGTGCCCGACACCTCGCCCGAGGTCGAAGAGGTCGCCGAGGAGACCGCGGATCAGCGCGGAGCGCGTTTCGAACGGGACGCGATGCCGATGCTGGACCAGCTGTACTCGGCCGCGCTGCGGATGACGCGCAACCCCGCCGACGCCGAGGACCTGGTGCAGGAGACCTTCCTCAAGGCATACGGCGCCTTCGCGTCGTTCAAGGACGGCACCAACCTCAAGGCGTGGCTGTACCGCATCCTGACCAACACCTACATCAACGGTTACCGCAAGAAGCAGCGCCAGCCGGTGCAGCAGCCGACCGAGGAGATCCAGGACTGGCAGCTCGCCCAGGCGGAGAGCCACACCTCATCGGGTCTGCGCTCCGCCGAGGTCGAGGCGCTGGACCGGCTGCCGGACAGCGACGTCAAGGACGCCCTTCAGCGACTTCCGGAGGAGTTCCGGATCGCGGTATACCTCGCCGACGTCGAGGGATTCGCTTACAAGGAGATCGCGGACATCATGGGTACGCCGATCGGGACCGTCATGTCCCGGTTGCACCGCGGCCGTCGCCAACTGCGCGAGATGCTGACCGGTGTGGCCGAGGAGCGTGGTCTGCTGCGCGGCCGTCAGCGCGAGGTGACGGGGTCATGAACTGCGGGGACCACGAGACCGACTGCTCCGAGGTGCTGGCCGAGGTGTGGCTCTACCTGGACCAGGAGTGCGACAAGACGCGGCGCGAGCTGCTGCACCGGCACCTCAACGAGTGCAACCCGTGCCTGGAGAGCTACGGCATCGAGGAGCACATCAAGGCGCTGCTCGCCCGCAAGTGCGGTGGCGAGCACGCGCCGGACACGCTCAAGGACCGGCTGCGCGCCTGCATCCGGGAGCAGGCCGACGTGATCGTCCAGCACGGTGCGGAGGGCACCACGGTGGAGATCCGGCACAAGAAGGTCGAGTCCCGGACTGCCGAATCCAGAACCGTCGAGTCCCGCACCGAGGACTAGAAGACGCGAAAAGGCCCCGCGACCGTCTGGTCGGCGGGGCCTTCGCATGCCCGATGTCAGGCGTTGGGGCGCTTCCCGTGGTTCGCGCCACCCTTCTTACGGTCGCGCTTCTTGCGTCCCCGCTTCGACATTGCGTCACCTCTTTTGCTGATGAACGGCTGTGACTCCAGCCGTGGCTTGCCGCCGTCAAGTCTGACACGTGTGAAACAGGGGCTCCCGCGTGGCCTCGCTCGTGATTGGATTGCGGCGGTTCATCAGCGTCAAGGAGGACATGGGATGGCCGAGGAGATCAAGGCCGAGATGGTTGCCAACGTCTGGAAGGTCGTCGTCAAGGACGGCGACACCGTGGAGGACGGCGACACCTTGGTGATCCTGGAGTCCATGAAGATGGAGATCCCGGTCGTCGCCGAGTCCGACGGCGTGGTGACCATCAAGGTCGCCGAGGGTGACGTGGTCCAGGAAGGCGACCTGGTCGCGGTCGTCGACTAGAACCGCCCCCACGTCCGCCCACGGGTTGGAGCGTCTTCAAGACCACCGAACCCCCGTTCCAGCGGTCGTCAACCGCGGCGAACCTCGTGCAGTGCCGGGGGTTGGTGGCGGTTGACGACGGTTGTGGCGGGGGTTGGGGGTACTTGAAGACCCCCACACCACTGGGGCTCAGGATGGGAACAGCCACCGCGTTGTGGGGGTGGCGGGTGACAACGCGGGTCACAATGAGGTGTGTCCACCCTCAGTGAACTGCTCGCCGAGCACACTCGCCTGCCCGGTACCGCTGTCGACCACCTCCAGCTCGTCGTGGCGGAGTGGCAGCTGCTCTCCGATCTTTCGTTCGCGGACTTCCTCATGTGGGTTCCTGTCGAGGAGAGCGAGGAAGGCGG
The DNA here is from genome assembly GCF_024213555.1 of Allokutzneria sp. A3M-2-11 16. Taxonomy (GTDB): domain Bacteria; phylum Actinomycetota; class Actinomycetes; order Mycobacteriales; family Pseudonocardiaceae; genus Allokutzneria. The sequence continues at coordinate 2,972,461 of NZ_JANAVO010000001.1, forward strand.
CGGGGACGAGCGATTTCTGTGCGTGGCGCAGGCCCGGCCCACCACCGCGCCGACCGCGCACCCCGAGGACATGGTGGGCTCGGTGGTCACCGCGGCGGAGCACCCGCAGCTGCGACGTGCCATGGCCGAGGGCCGGATCTGTCGCGAGGAGGACCCGCGCTGGCACCTCGGAGTGCCGGTGCGCCGCGAGACCATCCCGGTGCTCATCGACCGGTCCTGCGTGGCGGTGCTGAGCCGGGACATCAACCTGGCCGTTCCCCGCGTGCCGAGTCCGCTGGAGATCGCCTACCTCGGCAGCGCCGCCGACCTGTGCCAGATGATCGCCGACGGCACCTTCCCCGCGCCGGAGCCGACACCGGGAGCGCACACCAGCCCGCGCGTCGGCGACGGGTTCATCCGCCTCGACCCGGCGGGCGCGGTCGTCTTCGCCAGCCCGAACGCGCTGTCCGCCTACCACCGCATGGGCCACGCCTCGGATCTCGTCGGGGTGCACCTGGCCCCGCTGACGCGCTCGCTGATCTCCGATCCGTTCGACGCGACCGAGGTCGTGCAGCGCGTCCGCTCAGCGCTCGACGGCAAGCCGAGCATGCGGGTGGAGGCCGAGGCGCGCGGAGCCATGGTGCTCTTCCGCGCGCTGCCGCTGCGCCCGCGCGGCCAGTCCGCGGGCGCGCTCGTGCTGGTTCGCGACATCACCGAGGTGCGGCGCCGGGACCGCGCGCTGATGTCCAAGGACGCGACCATCCGCGAAATCCATCACCGCGTGAAGAACAACCTGCAGACCGTCGCGGCGTTGCTGCGCCTGCAGGCGCGCCGGACCGGAAATGACGAGGCCCGCCAGGTCCTTGAGGAGTCCGTGCGCCGGGTGACCTCGATCGCGCTGGTGCACGAGACGCTGTCCATGTCGGCCGACGAGCGGGTCAGCCTGGACGACGTCGTCGACCAGGTGATCCCGATGATGAGCGATGTCGCGACCACCGAGACCCGGGTCGCCGTGCGCCGCGAGGGCAAGTTCGGGGTCGTCCCGGCGGAACTGGCCACGCCGCTGGTGATGGTGCTGACCGAGCTGGTGCAGAACGCCTTCGAGCACGCTTTCGAGCCTGGTCAGCGCGGGGACGTGCTGGTCACCGCGGAGCGCTCGTCGAAGTGGCTGGACGTGGTCGTCTACGACGATGGACGGGGCCTGCCGCCGGGGTTCTCGCTGGAGCGGACCAAATCGCTGGGCCTGCAGATCGTGCGGACGCTGGTGGAGTCGGAACTGCGCGGTTCGCTCAGCCTGCGCAGGCGCACCTCGGCACCGGGCACCGAAGCCGTGCTTCGGGTACCGCTGAAACGGCGACGTTAGTCGTATACGTGAATGCACACGTAATAATTGGTGAACCGGAGATTGCTCCGGACATAACTGAGGGCCGACACCATTGTGGACGGGTGTCGGCCCTCAGAAATATATGTGGGGGTGTGCAGCCTGCAATCAGGCACCGCTCCGGGCCCGGGTGCGAGCGTTGCGGCGCTTCAGCGCACGACGCTCGTCTTCGCTCATTCCGCCCCAGACGCCGGCGTCCTGGCCGCTTTCGAGTGCCCAGGTCAGGCAGTCGGAGATCACGGGGCAGCGACGGCACACGGCCTTCGCCTCGGCGATCTGCAGCAGCGCAGGCCCACTGTTCCCGACCGGGAAGAACGTCTCCGGGTCTTCGTCGCGGCAGGCCGCGCGGTGGCGCCAGTCCATTGTTCCTAGCTCCTCGCCAGGCGCGATAATCACGCCAGTTGTGGGGTTGGGGTGTCGTTCGTGGGTGCTTGTGAATGCTTTCACGAACTCCGGCGATGTCAAGAGGTCCGAACCAAATCGGTGAGGGAACTCACCACATGGGGGGACCGGACTGACCTGCGGTTTCAGGCCGTAACCGGACCTTCGAAAATCTTGCCTCGCGATGGTGTGCCGATCGCTGTGCCACCGCCGAAGGGTTACACCGCCACCTGCAGTGCGCCGGGCACCGAAGTGAAGCGCACCTCGGTCCGTTCGCCGAGCAGGTCACCATCAACCTGCAACTTTACCGGATTCTCGCACGTGACGCGCGCCCATTCAATGTCGTCTTCTCGGAGGAGGTGTACACCGCGAGGGTCGGGAGCGCTCCGGGTTGCCTGGGCGAGGTGTTTTACCACCGTGAGTGTACGAACGTTACTCAGAGCGAACACGCCGAGCCCGGAGTCGAGTGAACACTCCGGATTGAGCCGAAGTGGGCGGGTCCCGTAGTAGGTCCAGGGGTCGGTGTTGGACACCAGGGCGATGTACTGCCCGGGGATCGGGTCCCGGCCGGGCAGGTGCACGGTCAGCTGCGGCTCCTCGCGGCGCAGCCGCAGGTACCGGGAGACGGCGACCTTCGCGTAGAGGAGCGGGGTCGCCTCCTTGCGCTTGACCCGGCGCTGCTCGACCCCGGCCACCACGTCGCCGTCGTAGCCGAGGCCCGCGTTGAAGGTGAACCAGCGGTCGTCGGCGCGGCCCAGCCCGACCCGCCTGCTGCTGCCCGACTCGATGGCGTTGAGCAGCTTGTGCGTGGCCTCCAGCGGGTCCAGCGGGATGCCGAGCGCACCCGCGAAGACGTTGGCGGAGCCGCCGGGCACCACGCCCAGCATCGGGGCGTCCGGGCGCACGCCGTCGGCGAGCAGGCCGTTGACCACCTCGTTGACCGTGCCGTCCCCACCGTGCGCGACCACCAGGTCGAAGCCGTCGGCGACGGCCTGCCGGGCGGCGTCGGCCGCGTGGCCCCGGTACTGGGTCTCCACCAGGTCCAGCTTGGTGTCGCTGGCCAGGGCGTGGGCGATCACGTCGCGGCCCGCCGGGGTGGTGGAGGTGGCCTGGGGGTTCACCACGAGAAGGGCACGCACCCCAGCAGCGTATGACAGCGCGTGACCAGCTGCGCGGCGCGAGCGCTCGGGTTAGACGGACCTCACTCTCGAACGGGTGACGCACGCCCTACCGGGGCGGGGCCCGGTCATCTCCGCCGAACGCGTGCCCTGCCGTAGCTGGGGTGTCTTCAAGTACGCACAACCCCCGCCAGGAACATCGCAAACCGCCCCCTACCTCCACGGCGGCTCCGGGTTCGTGGCGGTTTGCGGTGATCAACGGCGGGGTTGGGTGGTCTTGAAGACGGTGGAACTCCGTGGGTGATGTGAGGCGGTCGGGGGCGTGCGGGGCTGGACTAGTATCGCTGCTCGTGACCAGTCGCAACGCCCCGACCGCCGTCCGCGCCGCGGGTGCGCTCGTCGCACTCCAGGGCCTCGCCGGTGTCGTGTTCGTGGTCGCGCTCGTGGTGCGCGCCCTCACCGGGGCGCCCGAGCCCGGCAAGGTCTTCGGTGAGGCCGTCTACTTCGCGGTGCTGACCGCGGGGGTTGCCGCCACCGCCGTTGGGCTGCTGCGCGCCAAGCGGTGGGCGCGCACGCCGGCCGTAGTGATCGAACTGCTGCTGCTCGGCGTCGCCTGGTACGCCTTCGGCCCCTCCCACCAGTACGTCTACGGCGCGCTCGTGGCGATCTACTGCGCGTCCCCGTTGGTCCTGCTCTTCACCGCTCCAGCGAAGGACTGGGCGATGGGCGTCGGCGAGTACTCCGACGCGGGCGCCGACGACTGACGCCGTTTCGGCAGCGACGTGATGCCGACTCCGGCGATCACGAGCAGCGAGAACGGCGCGACCGCCGTGGCGTCGTACTCGCGCAGCAGCTAGCCCCAGACGATGAAGCGGAGCACGTCCGGCGGCCGCGCCCTGCGGGTGATGACGTTCGACAGGCCCCAGCACGCGGCCGAGCCGATCACCAGCAGGAATGCCGACAGCGGGCTGGACGCGCCGTACTCGACCGCGACCAGCGCTATCCCGGCGAAGGCCACCGCCATGCCGACGAGCCGGGTCCGGCCGGGGCGTTCGCGCAGCAGCAGGGCCGCGAAGAGCGCGGTGAACAGCGCTTGGCTCTGCACCACCAGAGAGGACAGACCCGCGGGCATCCCCGCCTTCATACCGACGAAGAGCAGCGCGAACTTGGCGACGCCGAGCACCAGGCCGACGCCGAGCACCCAGCGCCAGGCGACGCGCGGCGCACCGATGAACAGGATCGCCGGGACCGCGGCGGCGAGGAAGCGCAGCGCGGAGAACAGCAGCGGCGGGAACTCGCCGAGGCCGATCTCGATCACGACGAAGTTGACGCCCCATGATTGATCTGGGTCGGCTCCGCGCGCGGCACGCCGTCGCGCGCCACGGTTCGATCGGGGCGGCGGCCTCGGCGCTCGGCTACACGCCGTCCGCGATCTCCCAGCAGCTCGCGAAGCTGGAACGGGAGACGAGGACTGCGCTGCTGGAGCGACGCGGCGCTGCTGCTCGCCGAGACCGCCGGGCAGGTGCTCGACCTGGTCGAGCAGGCCGAGATAACCCTTGAAGCGCAACGGGGAACGCCCGTCGGCCGGTTCTCCGTCGCCGCCTTCGCGACCGTCGCGCGGGGAGATCGACCTCGCGGTGGTGCACGACTGGCAGAACACGCCGCTGGCGGTGCCGGACGGGCTGTCGAGGGCTCGGATCGGCGAGGACGCGGCGGATGTCCTTCTGCCACAAGGACATCCGCTTGCCGAGCGGGATGTGCTGGTGCCGGGGGACCTCGCCAACCAGCGGTGGATCTGCCAGGAGGCCGGGGCGATCTGCCACGACTGGCTGGTCCGCACACTGCGGGACGCGCAGGTCGAGCCGGACGTCGCCCACGTGGCGCTGCGGGCGCACTGGGACGGCCGCGACAGCGCTGACGGGGAGTAGTCCCGCGTCGCACGTCCGTGGCGTCGCGGTAGCTCGCACCGGTGGTTCGCGGGCGCGATCGGCATGTCGATCAGGGGTCGCGGCCAGCCCTGCTCAGTCAGCCCGACGAGCAGAGAGGTGGACGCGGTGATCACTCAGGAAATGGTCCAGCAGTTGTTCGGCGACGAGGTCTACGACCGGCACGGCGACAAGATCGGCAAGGTCGGGCAGGTCTACCTGGACGACCAGACGGGCCAGCCCGTGTGGGTCACGGTGCGCACCGGCCTGTTCGGCATGAAGGAGAGCTTCGTCCCGCTCAACCAGGCGCACGTCGACGGCGACGCGGTGCACGTCCACGTCAGCAAGGACCAGGTCAAGGACGCGCCGAGGATGGACGTCGACGGCGGGCACATGTCCAGGGCGGAAGAGCGGCAGCTCTACAGCTACTACGGCATCGAGTACGCCGCCCTTCCCGGTCAACGCCAGAGCGAGCGCGGCGGACAGCGGCCCGCGCGTGACGACGCGACCGAGATGACGCGCTCCGAGGAGCGGTTGAGGGTCGGCACCGAGCAGGTGGAGACGGGCAAGGTCCGGCTGCGCAAGCACGTCGTGACGGAACAGCAGCAGGTGTCGGTTCCGGTGCGGCACGAAGAGGTCCGGCTCGAACGGGAGCCGATCGCCGAAGGTGCCGCGCGGGGCACCGAGCGGATCGGCGAAGCGGAGCAGGAGGTGACCCTGCACGCGGAGAAGCCGGTGGTGAGCAAGGAAACCGTGCCGGTGGAGCGGGTCCGGATGAGCAAGGAGACGGTCACCGAACAGCAGAGGGTCGCCGGGGAGGTGCGCAAGGAAGAGATCGATGTGGACGACGCCTCGAAGCGCCGCAGGAACACGCCTTGAGAACGGTCGTCGGCGGGCTCGTACCGGGCCCGCCGACGACCGTCAGGACAGGTCGGCGACGGCCGAGGTGATGAGGTCCCAGAAACCGGGGACGTCGAGGGTGGTGGCGACCTCGGCGTTGACCGGGCGGCCGGTGACCCCGTGGAAGTCGATCACCGTCGCGCCGCGGGTGTGCTCCCCGGTGAGCTCGATCGCGACGGCGGCCGGGACGGTGGTGACCACGGCGGGGTCGATCAGCCTCGCGATGGCGACCGGGTCGTGCAGGGGCGGAGCCGGGAAACCCCAGATCGCCTTGTAGGTCGAGCCGAAGAACGTCAGCAGTTCCACGCAGAGCGTCGCCAGCGGGGTGCCGATGCTCGCGATGCGGTCGCACACCTCCCGCGTGGCCAGGGCCTGGTGGGTGATGTCCAGGCCGCACATGGTGATCGGGAGGCCGGAGGTGAAGACCAGGTCGGCCGCCTCCGGATCGCAGTAGATGTTGAACTCCGCGGCGGGGGTGGCGTTGCCCAGTCCCGCCGCCCCGCCCATCAGGACGATCTCCGCGATGTGCGGCCGGACTTCCGGGTGATCGCGCAGCAGGACCGCGATGTTGGTGAGCGGTCCCGTGGGGACGAGCGTGACCGGTTCCTCGTGGGACAACAGGATGTCCCGCATCAGCGCTATCGCGTCCACTGTGGACAGTTCGACGGTCGGCGGCCCGAACCGGGGACCGTCGAGGCCGGACTCGCCGTGGACCTCCACGCCACCGATCTCGGCGCCGACCGCGGACGCGTTGCCGTTCAACGGTTCTCCGCGTCCCACCGCGATCGGGACATCGGTGATCCCGGCGGCCGAGCAGATCCGCCGGGCGTTCAGCGTGGTCCTGGCCAGCGTCTGGTTCCCGGCCACCGTGGTGATCGCCAGCAGCTCGATCGCGGGGTTGGCCGCGGCCAGCATGATCGCCAGCGCGTCGTCGTGGCCGGGATCGCAGTCCAGGATGATCGGCGTCGGCATGCCTCAGCCCCTGGCGGCGAAGCCGGTGAGCGCGTCGTCGCTGAGGCGGTGCGTCTCCCACTCGTCCAGCGGCGCGGCGCCGATGGACTTGTAGAAGTCGATCGCCGGGGTGTTCCACTTCAGCACCGACCACTCCAGGCGGTGGTAGCCCTTGTCGGCACACTCCTTCGCCAGCTCCACCATCAGCGCCTTGCCGAGTCCGGAACCGCGCTGCGCCGGGTCGACGTAGAGGTCCTCCATGTAGATGCCGTGCGTCCCGCGCCAGGTCGAGTAGCTCAGGAACCACAGGCAGTAGCCGACGACCTCGCCGTCCACCTCGGCGACGTGGCCGAAGAGCGCGGGTGCCTCGCCGAACAGCGACGCGTGCAGCTGCTCGGAGGTCAGGTGGCACTCCTGCGGCGCCTGCTCGTACTCGGCGAGCGCGTGCACCAGGCGGACCACATCGTCCACATCGGACGGTTGAATGCGACGGACTGGCATGGGTTCCTCTCGTCAGACGGGTGGCAGGTTGAGGTGGACGACCTGGGGCACGCCGCGTTCGAAGCCGAGCGCGGCGACCCCGGCGGTGCCCATCGCGAAACCGACTCCGGCCTCGGCGCGCAGTCCCACCCACCTGGCCACCAGCACGCGGCTGAAGTGGCCGTGACCGATGAGCACCACGTCCCCGGTCGCCAGCGCCGGTTGGATCTTCGTCAGCACCTTGTCGGCGCGAGCGGTCACGGCTTCGGCGGTCTCACCGTTCGGGCAGGGATGCGTCCACACCGTCCAGTCCGGAACGCTTTCGCGGATCTGCGGCGTGGTGAGGCCCTCGTAGTCGCCGTAGTCCCACTCCGCCAGGTCCTCGGTGACGTCGTCGGGAGTGCCCAGGCCAGCCAGTTCGGCTGTCCGCGTCGCGCGCTCGCGCGGGCTCGACAGCAGCAGCGCGGGCTTTTCCGTTCCACGCAGCCGGGCCAGCACCCGGCCCGCCGCGACGGCCTGCTGTTTTCCGTCGCTGGTAAGCGGAATGTCGGTGCGCCCGGTGTGCTGGCCGGTCGCCGACCACTCCGTCTCCCCGTGCCGCAGCACGTACACGTGTCCGTTCGGCATGCGCCGAGTCTTTCAAGAGAGCGGGCCGAGTGCCGAGTCGAGTTGGTTGAGGCAGGTCTGCGCTGCGGAAACCGAGTAGCCGTCCCACCACGCGATCGGGTCCAGCTCGATGACGCGGCCTGCGCGCACAGCGGGCAGCTGCTGCCAGAGCCCGCCCTTGGTGTACTTGTCGAAGGTGGTGGATGCCTTGTCCACCAAGCCACCTCCGCCGACGAAGTACAGCAGGATGTCGGAGTCCGCGAGCGCGCCCACGTTCTCCTCGCTCAACGTCACGTACGTCGAGCTGGGGGAGGAGCGGTCGGTGGAGGCCGGTCGGCGCACGCCGAGATCGGCGAGGATCGACGAGCCGAAGATCGGTCCGCGCACGATGCGGAGTTCGTTGCTGGTGAACCGCAACAGTGCGACGGAGCGTTTGGCCAGCAGGTCGCGGTACTTCGCGGAGAGGGCCGCCACGCGCTCGGTGTACGCCACGAGCCTGCGGTCGATCTCCGCGCGGGCGCCGAGGACGTCGCCGATGGTGCGGACGGACTGCTGCCAGCCCACGCCGCTGCCCGCGTTCTCGTAGGCCACGGTCGGCGCGATGCCGGAGAGCTTCGCGTAGTTGTCCCTGAGCCGCGGGGTGTTCCCGATGATCATGTCCGGCCAGAGCCCGGCGAGCTGCTCCAGGTTGAGCTGGTTGAAGCCCAGCGCGGTGAACCCGGCGGCCGGTGCGGGCACGTACGGCGGCAGCGGCTGACCGCCCTGCAACGTCTCCGACGCGACGAGCGGGACGCCGAGTTCGAGGCTGACCTGCAGGCCGCCGTTGCTGTCCAGCGACACCACGCGCTCCGGGGTGACCGGGACGGTGCTGGTGCCGAGCGGGTGCGTGACCGCGCGCATCGGCTTGTCGCCCGTGGTGCGGCGGCCGAGCGAGCAGCCGGAAACGGTGAGCAGGCCCGCCGCGGTGAGCAGGCCGCGTCGGCTCACGCCGCCGCCGAGCACCGGGAGTTGTCGATCCAGGTCGCGAAACACGGCGTGACGGTATTTCTTAGGTTTGCCTAATGTCCAGCGGGCGGCGGAGCTTCGACACCGCCCACAGCTCGCCGCGCGCCCCGTCGTCGAGCAGCGGGCACGTGAGGCACATGCCCTGCACGCCGTCGGTGAAGTCCAGGCAGCACGCGCCGCGCACGCCCCAGGACTCGTCGTCGGAGTCGCCGTAGTTCACGAGCACCGGACGGGACCGGCGCGGGACGCCCGCCGCGTACAGCTGCTCGGCCAGCTCCGCCGCCCGGTCCCACGCCGCCCGGCGGTTGCGCCCCAGCTGCCTCGCCACGTTGAGCATGCCGAAGTGGATCATGTCGATCACGTAGCTCCACAGCGTGCGCGTGCCGACCTTCGACCGCGCACACACCTCCGTGACCAGCGGCGTCACCGTGGCGACGAAGCCCTGCGCCAGGTCGCCGTCATCGGCTGCGATCTCCGTGGCCACCAGGCGCCTGCGGTCGACCTCGCCGTCGTAGTGGAACCAGTAACTATCGGCATCGATGCGCGGCGCGACTTCGAAGAAGTAGACCGAGGCAGCCGTGCAGAAGATCAGCTCGCGCAGCAGGATGCGCAGCGCTTCCATCGCACGTGGGCCCGGCGGAACGTCCTTGTCTTGCGCCGCAAGGAGTTCCGCGACGCGCTCGCGCATCTCGGCCGCGGTGAACCAGGCGTCGTCGGTGGGCACGCCTTCGGGACCGGTCAGCTCCGGCAGCGGGGCGAACGCCAACCCGGCGCAGCGTTCGCGCAGCTCATCGATCACGCAGCCACTGTGACAGCTCGGTGGGGCGCCTCGGAACCCGGGTTAGCAGACCCTAACCAAGATGGCGCAGGAAGCGGCGGTGCGGGCGCGCCTCGGGTGTGTCCTGGCTCACCTCGTCGGTGGCCACCCAGCCCGCCCGCTCGTACACCCCGATCGCGCGCTCGTTGTCGTTGATCACCCACAGTTCGAGCGTGTCGCGGCCGATGGCGCGCGCGTGCTCGTCGACTTCGCGGAGCAGCTGACTGCCCACGCCGCCGCCCCACGCGTCCGGGTCGACCGCGAGGTAGAAGACCTCCAACGTCTCCGGCCGGGGCGCCACCAGCGCGAAGCCCACCGCGCGGTTCTCGCGCCTCGCCAGGATGAGCTTCGCGCCATCGAGGCTGAGGCGGCGCAGCACTCCCGGCATGGCCTGTTCGACCGTGGCGGGTTCCGGCTCCTCGTCGCGGCGCGCCGTCGCACGAGCCCAGATCGCCGCCGCTTCCCGCACGTCTTCGTTGTGCACCAAGTCATCCTCGCTGCCCCGGTCGCTATCGCTTCACAGATCGCCGATCTGTGTCGGCAGGATGTGGCAGATGAGGCAGCGAGACAAGCCGGGCCGCCCGTCCTACCGGGTGTTGTCGAGTACGGCGATCTGGGTGGGTGCGATCGTGCTCACCGTGGTGGCGGCTGGCTCGGTGTGGCTGTTGCTGGCCACCTTCGGCAGTGACCCGAAGAGCAGTTTCCGGTTGGAGATCATCAAGGCCGCCGTGACCGTCGTGGTCGGCACTGGCGGTGCCACGGCACTGCTGTTGGCGGCTCGTCGACAGCGCTTCGTCGAGTTGGACGGCACCGAGCGACGGATCACCGACTTGCAGACCAAGGCCGCCGATCAACTTGGCTCCGACAAAGCAGCGGTCCGCCTCGCGGGGCTCTATGCGTTGGAACGCCTGGCCCAGGACAACCCCAGCCATCGGCAAACCATCGTCGACGTGATGTGCGCCTACCTCCGCATGCCCTACACCCCGCCACCAGAGCGCCCGGCAGCCTTACGTAGCACCGCGAGCCTGCGTCCCCGTCGCCCCGCATGGATGCGCCCTCAACCCATCAGCGCCGATGCCACCACCAACGATGACCGTCGACAGGAACACCAAGTACGGCTGACTGCTCAGCGAATCCTCGCCGCCCATCTCGAACCCGATCCCAGGAAACGCGGAGGGAAGCCCACCAACCCCAAGTTTTGGCCCAACATTGACCTTGACCTAACCGGCGCCACCCTGTTGGAGTTCGACCTCAAGCACTGTCGTCTCCGAACCGGCACCTTTACCAGTGCCCGCTTCATCGGACACGCCTGGTTTGACGGGGCGGCTTTTACTAAGGACGCCTGGTTTGACCGGACGGCTTTCACCGCGGACGTCCGGTTCGGCGGGGTGACCTTCACGGGTGATGCCTGGTTTGACGGGACGACCTTCACTAAGGACGCCTGGTTCGGCGAGGTGACTTTTACCGAGGAAGCCCACTTCAACAGCACGACTTTCACCGGGGACGCCTGGTTTGGTAGCACGGCCTTCAACAGAGATGGCTGGTTCAACAAGGCGACCTTCATCAGCGCCGCCTGGTTCGAGGGGGCAGCCTTCACCAGTGCTGCCCGGTTCAACAGCACGACTTTCGCCAGCACTGTCTCGTTCGAGGGGGCGACCTTCGCCGAGGAAATCCGCTTCGGCAGGGCACACGCGAGGGTTGTGTTTGGCCTAGCCAGCTCGGTGTGGCCTCCAGGATGGGTATTGGGGGACGCAGCCGCCATGCCTCAAGACGCGCCGAGCACACACGAGGGCACGTGGCATCCCCTGACTCCCAGCTACACCAAGGGCAGTCCGCAGAATCCAGAACAGCTATAGCCCCAGAACGTCTGTTACAGACCGGCGTGTTCAAAGTTTCTTTGCTTCTTCAAGGCGGCCCCTGCGGGGCCGCTCGGCCGCGTGCTGATCCCGCGACGCGGAGCCGACGCCGTGCTGTGTGTCTGTCCACGCCCAAGGCGGCTGCCGCCGCCGGGCGTGGACAGCGAGGCATCACGGCGTCGGCCCGCTGCGGGGAAGCGGCCGCGCGACCCCACAGGAGCCAGATAGAGAAGGTGCCAAGGTCATGCTTGCCCGTCTTCAGGTGGCGCAGTCCCTACGCGGACCTGTGGGTGGCCAAGTTCGCGGCGTGGTCGGGGGTCCGCGACTGCTCAGGGCTTCCGGTCCTCGGCCCTGGCGGGCCTGCGGGCCGGGTCCCTGCGCTTCAGGGCAGCGGTCGCGTTATGGGACGGGGTACATCAACTAGCGACACACCCACTACCGGTGTCAACACGTCGTCCGTGCCGTCTGCGGAGCTCCCTAGGATGATTCGCCTTTGTGCATGATCGACTGTGACCGCTAGCGGCCCCTCGACGATCGTGTAGCTCCTGCGCGGCCAACGAGACTGGGGAAAATCGAGGCGCTTGAGGCAAATCGACAAGCTGCCAACAGTGGTGCTAAAGCGTGTTCCTCTGCGGATATGAACCGTGAACCGCGAGAACCGTCGAGCGCGAAGCTTGCGGGCCAGCGGTGGGCACACGATTGTCAACAGGACGTCCGCCGTTCGGACGAATGGCCACAGGTACGAGCCCTTTTGTACCGACCAGTGCATGCGCGGAACCGCTGTAGCGACGATACTGGCTGCTCGTAGCAGCTTTGTGAGTTTGCCGGGAGTTGACTGCAGGCCCGCTGTCCACTCTTCGGCAAAGCGAGCACTGAGGTCTGGATCGCCAATCCGGCGCGCCCCCCACCTGACCAACTTGCCAGCAATCCACGGCGAAACTTCACCGACCTCGGCGACAGCGGCAGGGATAACGAACATCGAGATGATGGCCAGCCAGATGTTCATCCTTGGACCTCCGGGCGCTGCCCGATCCCAGGCCGTGGCAACCCCAGTTTCAATCCGGGCGCGGCGTTCGCCCCACGTCGTTCCGCGAGCGTCTGACGGGCACTCGCGAGGCCATCTGGAGTGAGTCGATAGAAGCGCCTACGAGGCCTTCCCTCGTTCTGCTCGTTCTGCGTTTCCCAGTAGCTTTCAACCCATCCGGCCTGCTCCATGCGAGACAAGATCACGTAGACGGTCCCGGTTGGCCGGGCAGCCTCTTTGGCCAGGGCGAAACCATGAAGGTCCTCGGTAGTCCAGACCAGCGCCGTGAGTACATCCAGAGTGGCTGGTGTTATGCGTCCAATCTTCTCCACGACTCCAACTCTACATATAAAGAGCTGGAGTTGCACGTCTTGTCCGCATCGCTTCTCCATCGCGCCTCGTCGCCGCGGGCCATGTCCGGGTGGGAAGCGCAAGTGTGCTGTCCACGTGCTGTTGGCGCTGGTCAAAGGAGGGCGGTTGCGGTCACTCGCGACTCACCTCGAGTGTGGGCCAAGGCGCTCACCAGGGCCACCGAAACGGGTATCGGCTCTAGTCCAATGAGGACAGACATGGGCCGTCTGGGGGCCGTCAGGCAATGCCCAACGACGAAAAACGACGCTGACTGACGAGAAGGGTTCTCGCTGGTCAGCGTCGTCTTCAGGGGAAGATCAGGCCGCGGCCTTGGTCTCCCAGAAAATCTTGTCGATCTGCGCGATCAGGTCGAGCAGGTCCTGACCGGTTTTGGGGTCCGTGGAGCCCTTGGCCCCGCCGGCGCCCGCGGCCTTGGTGGCCTTGTTGAACAGCTCGTGCAGCTCCGGGTACTTCTCGAAGTGCGGCGGCTTGAAGTAGTCGGTCCAGAGCACCCACAGGTGGTGCTTGACCAACTCGCAGCGCTGCTCCTTGATCTCGATGGCGCGCTGGCGGAACTCGGGGTCCTCGTTGGACTGGTACTTGTCCTGGATCGCCTTGACCGACTCGGCCTCGATCCTGGCCTGGGCCGGGTCGTACACGCCACACGGCAGATCGCAGTGGGCGGTGACCTCCAGACGAGGGCCGAGGACGCGCGACAGAAGTCGCATCTTTCCTCCCTGACAGTGGATGCTCCGACGTGCGCGACCCTACTCCGCGCCTGTAGAACCGGCAGTCGGGGAGGTGATCAGCTTGCGTTGGCTGAGAGTGCGCGGGCCGTCGATGGTGCCCGCGCTCTACGACGGCGACACCGCCCTGGTGCGGATGGGCGTGGACCCGCGACCGGGCGAGGTCGTGCTGGTGCGCTGGGCGGCCCGTCCGGGGCAGCTGTCAGTGAAACGGGCCGTGCGCAGGCAGGACGACGGCTGGTGGGTGTTGGGGGACAACAGCTTCGGCTCGACCGACTCGCGGCAGCTCGGGCCGGCCGAGGTGCTGGGCGTGCTCCGCTGGCGGATCAGCCCGCGCCCCGGCCGGATTCGCTAGACGAGGACCGAGCGCAGCGAGGCGTAGTGGGCCTGGCAGGCGTCGTACTTCGGCAGCAGGTTCGACGCGACGGCCTCGGCGAGGGACGGGGCGCCGCGGTCCTTGTCGGACAGGACCGGCTCGGTCCCGTCCAGGTAGGACTCCCACGGGATGCCGATCATCGGGTCCATCGGGTTGACCGCGTGCTCGCCCGCCGGGTTGTACGGGGTGGAGCACAGGTAGGCCATCACCGTGTCCTCCTCCAGCGCCACGAAGGCGTGCCCGATGCCCTCGGCGATGTAGACCGCGCGGAAATCGGTGGAGTCCAGCCGGGCGGCGTCCCAGGTGCCGAATGTCGGCGAGCCCACCCGCAGGTCGACGACGACGTCCATCAGCGCGCCGCGCGGGCAGTAGACGTACTTGGCCTGGCCGGGCGGGGTGTCGGCGAAGTGCAGGCCGCGGATCGCCCCGCGCCGGGACACGCTGTGGTTGGTCTGCGCCAGCCGCATCGGGTGACCGGTCGCCTCGATCAGCGCCGCCTCCTGGAACGGGGCGACGAACAGTCCACGGGAATCGGGAAAAGAACGGGGAGTGAACTCGAAGGCGTCTGGGACGGCGAGTTTGCGGACCTGCACGACAAAAAAGTCTATTACATCTCCCAGTACCCCCACCGTGGCCAGCGAAGATCAAAACAAGTCGGACGGTCGTCTTGTAAAAAGCGCCTCTGACCTGCGGCGTCACTTTCTCGGTTCTGTGATCCCCGCCGCAGACATCGGAGGGATCGCCTGCCACACTGGCCCAACTCCGACGCCCGGCGCCGTCGTGTTCACCACCCCTGAGCACGAGTGGTGCCGTCGTCGCCATGCCTGTCGAGCCCGGCCGCGATCGCGGCCGACGACGGGTTCCGCCTTGCTTTCGGGCCGATGCGCGATTCCGGCCTGCCCCTGCCTGGAGGGACGCTGTGACTGTCATGAAGGAGCCGGTGGCGAACGATCCGGCCGTTTCCGCGATCGAGCTCACGGACGCCGAGATCTTCGACGCCCACGAGGGCGGCAAGCTCGCCGTCGGCGCGACCGCCTCGCTCGCCGACCCGCGCGCCCTCTCCATCGCCTACACCCCCGGTGTCGCCCGCGTCAGCCGCGCGATCGCCGAGGACGCCTCCCTGGCCGCCCGCTACACCTGGACCGGCCGCCTGGTCGCGGTGGTCAGCGACGGCACCGCCGTGCTCGGGCTCGGCGACATCGGCCCGCGCGCCTCGCTGCCGGTGATGGAGGGCAAGGCCGCGCTCTTCAAGACCTTCGGCGGGCTGGACTCGATCCCGCTGGTGCTCGACACCACCGACGTCGACGAGATCGTGGAGACCCTGGTCCGGCTCCGCCCGTCCTTCGGCGCGGTCAACCTGGAGGACGTCTCCGCCCCGCGCTGCTTCGAGCTGGAGGCGCGGCTGATCGAGGCCCTTGACTGCCCGGTCATGCACGACGACCAGCACGGCACCGCGATCGTGGCGCTGGCCGCGCTCAAGGGCGCCGTCGTGGTCCAGGGCCGCTCGCTCAGCGACCTCAAGGTGGTCATCTCCGGGGCCGGCGCGGCGGGTGTGGCCTGCGCGAAGATCCTGATCGCCGCGGGCGTCGGCGAGGTCGTGGTGCTCGACTCGCGCGGCATCATCGTCGCCGGTCGCGAGGGGCTGAACGCGGTCAAGGCCGAGCTGGCCGCCGTGACCAACCCGCGCGGGATCACCGGCGGGCTGGCCGAGGCGCTGAAGGGGGCCGACGTCTTCCTCGGCGTCTCCTCCTCGAAGGTGCCCGAGGAGCTGGTCGCCACCATGGCGCCGGAGTCGATCGTCTTCGCGCTGTCCAACCCCGACCCGGAGATCCACCCCGAGGTCGCCGCCAGGCACGCCGCGATCGTGGCCACCGGGCGCAGCGACTTCCCGAACCAGATCAACAACGTGTTGGCGTTTCCCGGGGTGTTCAAGGGCGCCCTCGACGCGGGCGCGCGCCGGATCACCGAGCGGATGAAGATCGCCGCGGCCGACGCCATCCATGCCGTGGCCTCGGACGATCTGGCCGCGGACCGCATCGTGCCGAGCGCTCTGGACCCCCGCGTGGCCATCGAGGTCGCCGCCGCTGTCGCCGAAGCCGCTAGGCAGGACGGGGTAGCCTGAGACGACCGGGGGACCAGCAGCCCCTCCGGTACACAGCAAGATCCCTGCCGGGGGTGGTGGAAGCCCTTCCACCGGTGGTGGGCAGTGGTGCCCTCCACCGGCGGAATGCGTCTTCCTGGGGCTGGGCCTTACGCCGCAGAACCGCTACCTTCACTCGGTCGGGTGAGCACTTGAGGGATGTGGCCCGGGCCGTCGGAGTCACTCGGGTGCACTGCTGAGACGACCGTCGGCCGGGGCCGCCTTCCGGCACCGACGGCTCGTCGATGCCGAAGGGTGGACGTCGTGGCCGACCAGGTCCAGCGCACGGGGCGTGCTCCCGGGGTGCTCGACCCTGCCGTGGGTGCCGCCACCGTGCCGCCCTCGGCGAACGGGGTGGTCCTGCCCGACGCGCCCGCCCTCCTCTGCGACCCGAACGGCTTAGTGCTCCAGGCCAATCCGGCCGTCGCCCGGTTGGCGGGCACCACCCGGCCCGCCGAACTGGTCGGCGGACCGCTGTCGGAGCTGATCTCCGAAGCGGGCGAGTGCGCGGGCCTGCACCGCGCCGACGGCACCGAGCTGCCGGTGCGCGTCGTGCGCCTGCCGCAGCCGGGCACCGGCACCGAACTGGTGCTGCTGGTCGACGTCTCCGACCTCTCCGGCGCCGCGGACGCGCTGCGGGTCGAGGAGCGCAGGCTGAACGAGGTCCAGCGGGTCGCGGGCATCGCGTCCTGGGAGCTGGACCCGGCGACGGGCGAGACCTACTGGTCGCCCAACCACTTCGAGCTGTTCGGGCTGAAGCCGGGCGACGTGGTGCCCGGCGCGCAGGCCGTGCTCGACCGCGTGCACCCCGAGGACCAGGAGCTGGTCGCGACGTACTGGCGCGACCACCGGCTCTCGGGCGAGGAAATCGACATCGAGTACCGGATCGTCCGGCCGGACGGCGAGGTCCGGCGGATCCGCGGCGAGGCCGAGACCGTGCGCGACGAGCGCGGCGGCACCGTCCGGATCACCGGCTACATCCGGGACATCACCGACCAATGGCGCGTGGAGAACGAACTGGCCGAGGAGAAGGCGCGATTGCTGGAAGCCCAGCGGATCGCCAGGATGGGCAGTTGGACCTACGAGGTGGAGTCGGCCGACGTCCGCCGCAGCGAGGTGATGGTCGAGCTCTTCCGGGAAGTCGGCAACGAGCCGGGGGACCTGCTCTCCGGTGTGCACCCCGACGACCGGGAGAAGATGGCCGCGCTGCAGATGCGGCTGCTGCACGCCGAGCACGGGGAGACCGCCGAGGTCGAGTTCCGCGGCGAGCTGGCCGACAAGATCTACAACTGCCGGGTGCGCGCCGAGCACGGCGACAACGGCAAGGTGCGGCGGTTGCAGGCCACCGTCCAGGACGTGACCTCGCTCCGGGCGCTGGAACGGCAGCTGCGGCACGAGCGCAGGCGGCTGGACGACGCGCAGCGGGTGGCCCGGCTCGGCACCTGGGAGTGGGACTCCACCACCGACCAGATGGCGTGGTCGGACATGCTCAAGGAACTGGTCGGCGTGCCGGTCGGCGAGCACATCACCTTCGAGGACTTCTTCGACCTCATCCACCCGGAGGACCGGCCGTGGGTGGAGGAGCTGTGGCAGCAGATCCGCGTCGAGGCGCAGCCCTTCGAATGCGAGCACCGGCTGGTCCGCCGCGACGGCGTGCAGCGGGTGTTCCGCTGCTACGGCGCCCCGGTCAGCGGTCCCGGTGAACCGCTGCTGCTGGTGGGCACCGCGCAGGACGTCACCGAGCAGCGGGTGACGGAGACCCGGATGGAGCGCTCCAGCCAGCGCTTCGCCGACCTCGTCTCGGTCACCCCGGTCGGCATCGGGATCTTCGACGACGGCGAGCGGCTGGTCGACGCCAACGACGCGCTGTGCGAGCTGCTGGGCTACGAGCTGGACCAGATGCGCGGTATGACCGCCGAGCAGCTGGCGCACCCGGAGGAACCCGCGCAGCACCTGCGCATGGCGGACAAGGCCGTCGACGACGAGCAGAACAGCTACAAGATCCCGCAGCGGTTGTTGCAGCGCTCCGACGGTGAGCCGGTCTACTGCGAGCTGCACGTGGCGTTGTCGGTGCAGGACGACGGGCGGCGGTTCTGGCTCGTGGTGTTCCAGGACATCACCGAGCGGCGGCGCACCGCGGAAGCCCTGAAGCACCAGGCGACCCACGACGACCTCACCGGTCTGCCGAACCGCACGGCGGTGAAGGAACTGCTCGCGGAGTTGCTCCAGCAGGACGAGCCGACCCGCGTCGCCGTGCTGTTCTGCGATATCGACAACTTCAAGCGGGTAAACGATTCCCTGGGCCACGACGCGGGCGACGAGCTGTTGGTGGTGCTCGCGCGGCGGCTGGAAGGCGGCCTGCCCAAGGGCTGCACCGCGGCCCGGCTCTCCGGCGACGAGTACGTGATCATCTGCGCCGACATCGAGGCGGTCGGCGGCGTGGATGCCTTGGCCACCAAGGTCTCCAGCCTGCTGCGGACGGTGGTCCCTGTGCACGGCCAGCTGGTGCGGGTCTCGGCGTCGATCGGCGCGGCGATCCCGAACGGCGCCCGCGCGACAGGGGACGACCTGCTGCGCTTCGCCGACGCGGCGATGTTCGAGGCGAAGCGCCGCGGTGCCGGGCGGGTTTCCCTTGCCAGCGCGGCGTTGATGGCTTCGGCGGACTGGCAGGTGCACCTGGAGGGCCAGCTGCGCGAGGCGCTCAACCGCGATGGACTCGTGCTGCACTACCAGCCCGTCGTGGGGCCGGATGGTCGCGTGGTGACGGCGGAAGCCCTTGTGCGGTGGCCACATCCGGACCGCGGGCTGCTCTCGCCGGACGTGTTCCTGCCCGTGGCGGAGCAGGGCGACCTGATGAAGGAACTCGACCGCTGGGTGCTGCGGACGGCGCTGAAGGAGGCCTCGGCCTGGCCGGAGCCGGACGGGCGCCCGGTCGCGGTGGCGGTGAACCTCGGCGGCCTGCTGCCGGGCGATCCGGACTTCGTCGACATCGTCGCGACGGCGGTGGCGGAGAGCGGGATCGCCTGGGACCGCGTGGTCCTGGAGCTGGTGGAGACCAGCCTGGTGGACCTGCCCTCGCGGACCCGGCAGGCGATGGCGGAGCTGGTGGAGCGGGGCGTGCGCTTCGCCGTCGACGACTTCGGCACCGGCTACTCGTCCCTGGCCCGGCTCAAGGACCTGCCCGCGCAGATCATCAAGGTGGACCGGCGCTTCGTCTCCGGGGTCGGCAAGGACCCGTCGGACTTCGCCGTGGCGCAGGCCGTGGTGGACATGGCGCGCGCGATGGGGCGCAGTTGCGTTGCGGAGGGCGTGGAGACCGCGATGCAGTTCCACATCCTCCAAGGCGTCGGTGTGGACGCCTACCAAGGCTGGCTGTTCTCGCGCGCCGTGCCGCCCCGGGAGTTCCGCGCGGTGCTCTCGCTCGGCCCGCTGCACGTCCCCCGCGCCGGCTGACCCGCACTCCGCCGCGGTCGCCGTCGCCCGTTTCGTACTCATAGCCGCGTATGGGAGCGCTCTATTTCCCGCTAAGAGTACGAAACGGAAAAGGTCTGGACCAATGAGGCGAGGGTTAGGAGAGGTCGGCGGCGGAGGCGGTGATCGCGTCGAGCAGTGGTGCGATGCGGTGCCTGGGGATGTCGATCAGGCGGATGTCCAGGTCCGTCGGGACGGGGGCCGCCTCGGTGATCAGGTCGCGGGCGGCGTTGCGGGTCAGAGTGATCCCGCTCGCCTTCGCGGTGGCGATCAAGCCTTCGCGCCACAGGTTGCCGACCTTGCCGTGCGCGCGGTCGAGGACGTGCCGGGCCAGCCGCTCGCCCGCGTCGAGGCGGGTCGCCGGGATCTGCTCGGCCACCACCACGGCCGAGCGGTCGTCGGGATTGCTGCGGAGGAACCGCAAGCGGTACTTGTGCCGCAACGCTGCGGTGAGCGCGCGTTGGCCCGCCTGGTTCGACAGGTCCAAGTGGTTGTTGGCCACGAGCACCGCCACGCGCGGCGCGGATGCGGCGAGCAGCACCCGCAGCAGCCACGGGCCCGGGTCACCAGTCGCGTTGATCGCGACCGCGGTGTCCTCGGCGGCGTTGAGCGGGCGGTCCCACGCCGGACCCCGGACCTCGTCGACCTTGAGCCGACCGTCGGCGGAAGCTATGGCGCACAAGGCTTCCAGCTGCGTTGAAGCGGTTTTCTCTTGCGCCTCAACCGATTGCGGGCCGTGCGTGTAGATCGCGGTGTTCGCCGGTCGGTCGAGGAGCTTGCGCGTCTTGGACGTCGTGCGCAGCACGTACAGCTCGCTCGCGCTGCCGACCGCCTGCGCGCCGTGGTAGCGGTTGAAGCGCGGCAGGATCGCCTCGAACAGCACGCCGAGCTGCATGATCTCCTGCTGCACCTTCAGCCCGAGCGTGGGATTGCGCTCGCTGAAGCCGTAGGCCAGCAGGATGCGCCCCATGTCCACATCGCGCAGGCACGACGCGGCGCGCGCCACGAAGAGGCCGATTCCCTCTGGCGTGTAAGGAGGATCGGTGAACACGAGATCGGCCCAGCCCTGCGCGGCCGGGGGCAGGCCGAAGCGGAAGTCCGCGTGCACGCAGCGGATGTTGAAGCCGCGCTCGGCCGCGCGGTTGTCGATGAACTCCAGCACGCGCTCGTCCAGGTCGACGACGAGCACCTCGAGATCGGGGCGCACCGCGCACACCGCGAGCGAGGTGAGGTCGTGGTCGCCGAGGCAGAGCAGCCGGGCCCCGGACAGGGTGTACTGCTCGTCGAGCCACATCGCGCGTCGCAGCATCGTTTGCGCGGTCGCGGCGACGTGGTCCAGCGCGGGCATCGGCGCGGGCACGGCGTGGATGTCCTGCTTGATCCGCGTGACCATCTCCTCGTGCGTCCGCGCGGCGACTTCGAGCGGATCGGTGTAGTTCAGGGCATTGCCCAACTCCAGCCCCAGATCGAGGTGCTCCCGGTACACCGTGGTGCGCCACGGGCGGATGCGGTAGCGGTCGCCCTCGCGCTCGACGTCCGGCTCCATGGCGGCGAGCAGTTCCTCGACGGTGCGGCGCGGGACGGCGGGCTGGCGCACGAGCTCGGCCAGCGACTGCCAGCCGGATGTGAGCAGCGCCACGACGATCCGCAGCCTGCGGCCGTGCACTCCGTGCTCGGCGAGGAGCGCTGATACCCGCTGCACGGGGTCATCGGTGGTCACAAACTGTTGACCTTAGACGTATCGGTCGCGCGTCCGCCTCGCCCCTGTCAGTCGATCGGACTAAGGTCGAACGTCGGCGACGGCTGATGCTCACAACGGCACATCAGTCGTCGCCGACATACGGGCGGCCGGCAAGGGGCCGTCACGACCACAAGGGGGCTCGGATGATCGAGTTCCAGGCCGTGACCAAGCGCTTCGACGACGGCACCACAGCCGTCGACAACCTCGACATGGTCGTCGAAGCCGGGACAATCACCGTTTTTGTCGGGCCGTCGGGGTGTGGCAAGACGACTTCACTGCGGATGGTGAACCGCATGATCGAGCCGACCTCCGGCACCGTGCTGGTGGACGGCGAGGACATTCGAAAATCGAATCCGGCGCTGCTGCGAAGGCGAATCGGATACGTCATCCAGCAGGCCGGGCTGTTCCCGCACCGCACGGTGCTGGACAACGTCGCGACCGTGCCGCTGCTGTCCGGCTGGACGCGGCGCAAGGCGCGGGCGCGCGCGGCGGAACTGCTGGAGACAGTCGGGCTGGACGCCGCCATGGGCAAGCGCTACCCGTCGCAGCTCTCCGGTGGCCAGCAGCAGCGGGTGGGCGTGGCCCGCGCGCTCGCCGCGGACCCGCCGGTGCTGCTGATGGACGAACCCTTCAGCGCGGTCGATCCCGTTGTGCGGGAAGGACTCCAGGACGAGCTGCTGCGGTTGCAGGCGGACCTGGACAAGACCATCGTCTTCGTCACCCACGACATCGACGAGGCGGTCCGGATCGGCGAGAAGGTCGCGGTGTTCCGCAAGGGCGGCGTGCTGGCGCAGTACGCGGCGCCCGCGGAGCTGCTGTCCAACCCGGCGGACGACTTCGTGTCCTCCTTCGTCGGCAAGGACCGCGGCTACCGGGGGCTGTCCTTCCTCCAGGCCGACGGCATCCAGCTCGGTGGGGTCAGCACGATGGGCCTCCACGGTGAACACCTGTCCGGGGAACGACCGTCCACTGTGGGCGGTCCGGACTGGACGCTGGTGCTCGACGACGACGGCCGCCCCCGTGGCTGGCTCCCGCCGGGCGTGGTCATCCAGGGCGAGCCCGCCGAGGAGGACCTGCGCCCCGGTGGTTCGCTGTACACGGAGGGAACCGCGCTGCGCGGGGCACTGGACGCCGCGCTGTCGTCGCCGTCCGGCCTCGGGGTCGTGGTGGACGACGCCGGTCGCTACACCGGGGTCGTCACAGCGCAGCAGGTGATCGACCTGATCGAGGAGCGGCGGAAGGACGCCGCCTGATGTTCGACGACCTCTCGCGGTACCTGAGCAGCACGAGCAACCAGGAACTGGTGCTCACCCAACTCCTGCAACACATCTACCTCTCCCTGCTGCCACTGGTGATCGGGCTCGCGCTGGCCATCCCGCTGGGCTGGCTGGCGCACCGCTACCGCGCGGCGAGCGGCGTGGTGTTCGGTGTCTCCAACGCCGTCTACACGGTTCCGTCGCTCGCGCTGTTCGTGGTGATCCCGGTGGTGCTCGGCACGCAGATCCTGGACAGCCTCAACGTCGTGGTGGCGCTGACCATCTACACCACGGCGCTGCTCGTCCGGCCGGTCTGCGACGCGCTGGACGCGGTGCCCTTCCACGTGGTCGCCGCCGCGACCGCGATGGGCTACCGGCCGGTGCGGCGCTTCGTCACCGTCGAGCTGCCGCTGTCGGTCCCGGTGCTCTCCGCCGGGGTCCGGGTGGCGTCGGTGAGCAACATCAGCCTGGTCAGCGTCGGCGCGCTGATCGGCACCGGCGGGCTCGGCGTGCTGTTCACCAGCGGCTTCCAGATCAGCTACACCGCGCCGATCATCGTCGGCATCGTGCTCACCCTGGTGCTGGCGCTGGTGGTGGACCTGATCCTGGTCGGGCTGCGCCGGGCGCTGACCCCCTGGCTGCGCGCGGGAGGCACCACATGATCCTCCAGGAGCTGTTCGGCTGGTTCGGCGATCCCGCGCACTGGCAGGGCCCGGACGGGGTGCCGAACCGGATGCTGGAGCACCTCGGCTACACGCTGCTCTCGGTGTTCGGCGCCGCCGCCATCGCGATCCCGCTCGGCCTGTACGTGGGCCACAGCGGCCGGGGCGGCGTCGTGCTGGTCGGGCTGAGCAACGCGATGCGGGCGCTGCCGACGCTGGGCCTGGTGACCTTCCTGTTCCTGATCGCGGGCGGCAGCGAGGCGGGCACCATCGTCGGCCTCATCGTGCTCGCGGTGCCGCCGATCCTGGCGGGCACGTACTCCGGCGTGCAGGACACCGACCGCGGCGTGGTGGACGCCGCCCGCGGCATGGGGATGACCGGCTGGCAGCGGCTGTGGCAGGTGGAGGTGCCCAACGCGCTGCCGCTGCTGATGGGCGGGCTGCGCAACGCGGCCCTGCAGGTGGTGGCGACCGCCTCGGTCGCCGCGTACGTGGGGCTCGGCGGCCTCGGCAGGCTGCTGCTCGACGGGCTCCGGGTGATCGACTACTCGAAGGTGCTGGCCGGAGCGCTGTTCATCGCGCTGCTCGCGGTGCTGCTGGACCTGGTGCTCGCCGGGTTGCAGCGGATCATCGTGCCGCGCGGGCTCCGGGTGGCCGCGGCCGCGGTCGCGGGGCGGCCCAAAGCAAGATCCTCAGGAAGGACTGAGTCATGAAGCGCACCATGGCGGTCGTGGCGGCCGCCGCCCTCGTGCTCACCGGGTGCGGTGGCGATCCGCTCAAGGGCGGAGGCGGCGCGGCTGGTGGCCAGATCGTCATCGGCTCGGCGGACTTCTCCGAGAGCGAACTGCTGATGCACATCTACGCGGGCGCGCTGACCAACGCCGGCGTGCAGGTCACCACCAAGCCGCGCGTCGGCTCGCGCGAGGTCCTGGTGAAGGCGTTGCAGGACAAGTCGCTCGCCGTGGTGCCGGAGTACAGCGGGAACCTGTTGCAGTACTTCGACAAGCAGAACCCCGCGGCGCAGCCGGACGAGGTCGTGGCGGCGCTGAAGCAGAAGGTGCCCGGTGGTCTTGAGGTGCTGGAGAAGGCCGCGGCCGAGGACTCCGACGCGCTCGTGGTGTCCAAGGACCTCGCCAACCAGGGGATCAGGTCGATCGCCGACCTCGGGCCGAAGTGCTCGCAGTACGTGCTCGGCGCGGCGGGGGAGTGGAAGGACCGCTGGCCCGCCAAGATCGCCCAGCTCTACGGCTGCACCTTCAAGGAGATCAAGACCACCGACGCGGCGGGCCCGGTGACGGTGGAGGCGCTGAAGAGCGGCCAGGTGCAGGTGGCCAACCTGTTCACCACCGCATCGGCCATCAGCGCCAACGGTTTCGTGGCGCTGGAGGACCCGAAGCGGCTCTACCCGGCGCAGAACATCCTGCCGCTGATCCGCTCGGAAGCCTTGGACGCCAAGGGCAAGGCGGCGTTGAACAAGGTCTCGGCCGCGCTGACCACCGACAAGCTGGTGGCGCTCAACAAGCGCATCGAGATCGACAAGGAGACCGTTGCCGACGTCGCCAAGGAGTTCGTGACGCAGAACAAGCTCTGATCTTTCTGTTTCGGCGGGCATCCCTCACTGCTGGGGGTGCCCGCCGATGCGCGTCGTGAGGTCGGAGGCGACGCGGCGCACGGGCGCTGCCAGCTCCGGCCAGGTCTGCCCGCACTCGTCCTCGCAGATGTGGCGCAGCGTCAACCCGATCGCGGCGACCGGGCGTTGCCCGTGGTCGAAGACCGCCGCGGCCACGGACGCGAAGCCCGCGGTGACGTGGCCGTCCTCGACCGCCCAGCCGCGGCGGCGCTCCGCCCCGAGCAGCCTGCGCAGGCTCGGCAGGTCCTTCGGGCCTCGCCCGGTGCGGTCGAGGAAGCTGTGCTGATCCGGGAAGAGCGCGCGGACCTGGGCGGCGGGCAGCGCGGCCAGCATCGCCCTGCCGGAGGCGGGCAGGTGCGCGGGGAGCCGGACCCCGACGTCGGTGACCAGCGTCTGCGGACGCCTCGGTTGCTCCTTGAGCAGGTACAGGGCTTCGCCGCCGTGCAGTACGCCGAGCTGCGCGGTGAAGCCCGTTTCGTCCACCAGGCGGCGCAGCAGCGGGCGCGCGAGGCGTTCCAGCGGGTCGTGCCGGAGGTAGGCCGAGCCCAGTTCGAACGCCGCCACGCCGAGCCCGTAGCGGCGCTCCTCCGGCAGGTGCGTGACGAACCCGGCCTCGTGCAGTTCCGCGAGCAGGTGATACGTCGTCGACCTCGGCAACTTCAGCTCGCGCGCCAGTGCCGCCGCCGACACCGGCCCCGGACGGCTCGCCAGCGACTTCAACACCGCCAACCCCCTCCGCAACGCCGGCACATCACTGCTGGCCCCCACGCCCACCTCCTCCTTCCCACCCCGATCCACCCCATCCCCCAATCGGTACTCCGTGTTCCCTGAATGAGTCGTTCGGGGCGCTCAGTTCCCTGAACGACTCGTTCAGGGCGTAAACGCGGGGCGGAGTGTCTGGGGTTTCAGACAGTGTCACACGGTGCGGGGTTGGGGGCGGTGGCGCGAGCGGGTGTGATGGGGGCATGTCGCACGTTCCTGTCGGCTTGAAGCCGCTGTCCAGGGCGCAGGTGCTCGCCGTCGTCCGCGGCGGAGCGCCGGTGGAGATCACCGCGGAGGCCCGCGAGGCGGTCGCCGCGGCCCGCGCCCACATCGAGGCGCTGGCCGCCGCCGAGACCCCCACGTACGGGGTGTCCACCGGTTTCGGCGCGCTGGCCACCAAGCACATCCCGCTCGACCGCAGGGCCGCGTTGCAGCGGTCGCTGATCCGCTCGCACGCCGCGGGTGCTGGGCCGGAGGTGGAGGCCGAGGTCGTCCGGGGGCTGATGCTGCTGCGGTTGCGCACGCTCGCATCGGGGCACACCGGCGTTCGATTGTCCACTGTGGACGCATTGGCGGGGATGCTCAACGCGGGCATCACGCCGGTGGTGCACGAGTACGGCTCGCTCGGCTGCTCCGGCGACCTCGCCCCGCTGTCGTCGATCGCGCTCGCGCTCATGGGCGAGGGCCAGGTCCGTGACGGCGGAGGAGACCTGCGCGACGCTGCGGAGGCGCTGTACGAGGCCGGGCTCGAACCGCTCCAGCTCGCCGAGAAGGAGGGGCTGGCGCTGATCAACGGCACCGACGGCATGCTCGGCATGCTGGTCATGGCCTGCGCCGACCTCGCGGAGCTGCTCGACGTCGCCGACCTCACCGCCGCGATGAGCGTCGAAGCCCTGCTGGGCACCGACCGCGTCTTCGCGCCGGAGCTGCACGCCCTCCGCCCGCACCCCGGGCAGGCGTTGTCGGCTTCGCGGATGGCCGCGTTCCTCAAGGACTCGGGCATCGTCGCGAGCCACCGGGGCCCGGACTGCAACCGCGTCCAGGACGCGTACTCCCTGCGCTGCGCCCCGCAGGTGCACGGCGCGGCCCGCGACAGCCTCACGCACGCGGAAACCGTTGCGGAGCGCGAACTCGCGTCGGCGATCGACAACCCCGTTGTGCTGGCGGACGGCCGCGTCGAGTCCAACGGCAACTTCCACGGCGCCCCAGTGGCTTACGTGCTCGACTTCCTGGCGATCCCGCTCGCCGACGTCGCGAGCATGGCAGAGCGCCGCACCGACCGGATGCTCGACAAGGCGCGCTCGCACGGGCTGCCGCCGTTCCTCGCCGATGACCCCGGCGTCGACTCCGGCCACATGATCGCCCAGTACACGCAGGCCGCGGTCGTGTCCGAGCTCAAGCGCCTCGCGGTGCCCGCCTCGGTCGACTCCATTCCCAGCAGCGCCATGCAGGAAGACCACGTGTCCATGGGCTGGTCCGCCGCGCGCAAGCTGCGCAAGGCGATCGACGGGCTGCGCACCGTGCTGGCCATCGAGCTGCTGACCGCGGCGCGGGCCATCGACATGCGCGCCCCGTTGCAGCCCGGCCCGGCAGGCGCGGGAGTCCTTGCCCTGCTTCGTGAATCCGCGGGCGGTCCCGGCCCGGACCGCCACCTCGCACCCGAGATCGCCGCGGCCGAGGAGCTGATCCGCTCCGGTGCCGTACTTGCCCACCTTGAGTCCATTGTGGACGGGAGAAACCGGTGAACGCAGGACCTCGCCCCGTACGTGCCGCCCGGGGGACCGAACTGACCGCGCGCAGCTGGGCCACGGAGGCGCCGCTGCGCATGCTGCAGAACAACCTGGACCCGGAGGTCGCCGAGCGCCCGGACGACCTGGTCGTCTACGGCGGCACCGGAAAGGCCGTCCGCGACTGGAACTGCTTCGACGCGATCACCCGCGAGCTGCGGAACCTGGCCGAGGACGAGACCCTGCTCGTCCAGTCCGGCAAGCCGGTCGGCGTGCTGCGCACCCACGAATGGGCGCCGCGCGTGCTGATCGCGAACTCCAACCTGGTGGGGGACTGGGCCACCTGGCCGGAGTTCCGCAAGCTCGAAGCGCAGGGCCTGACCATGTACGGCCAGATGACCGCGGGCTCGTGGATTTACATTGGCACGCAAGGGATTCTCCAGGGGACCTACGAGACCTTCGCTGCTGTGGCGCAGAAGCGCTTCGGTGGCACGCTCGCCGGGACCCTGACCGTCACCGCCGGTCTCGGTGGCATGGGCGGCGCCCAGCCGCTCGCGGTCACGATGAACGAGGGCGTCGCGCTGGTCATCGAGGTCGACCGGGAGCGCGCTCGGCGCCGCGTCGAGACCCGCTACCTCGACGAGGTCGCCGACGACTTGGACGACGCGATTTCCCGTGTCCTGTCAGCGAAATCTTCTCGACGGGCGCTCTCGGTCGGCGTGATCGGCAATGCCGCCGAAGTGTTGCCGGAGCTGCTGCGCCGAGGCGTCGCGGTGGACGTGGTGACCGACCAGACCTCCGCGCACGATCCGTTGGCGTACCTGCCGAAGGGCGTCTCGGTGGAGGAGTGGGCCGACTACGCCGCCGCCAAGCCCGAGGAGTTCACCATGCGCGCCCGCGAGTCGATGGTCGAGCACGTGGCCGCGATGGTCGGGTTCCAGGACGCGGGCGCCGAGGTCTTCGACTACGGCAACTCCATCCGCGGTGAGGCGCAGCTCGGCGGCTACGAGCGGGCCTTCGACTTCCCCGGCTTCGTGCCCGCCTACATCCGCCCGCTGTTCTGCGAGGGCAAGGGCCCGTTCCGCTGGGCCGCGCTCTCCGGTGACCCGGAGGACATCGCCAAGACCGACCGCGCGATCCTGGAGCTGTTCCCGGAGAACGAGCAGCTCGCACGCTGGATCAAGATGGCGGGCGAACGCGTTGCCTTCCAAGGGCTTCCGTCGCGGATCTGCTGGCTCGGCTACGGTGAGCGGCACCTCGCGGGCCTGAAGTTCAACGAGATGGTGGCCTCCGGCGAGCTGTCCGCGCCGATCGTGATCGGCCGCGACCACCTCGACTGCGGTTCGGTGGCCTCCCCGTACCGCGAGACCGAGGCGATGGCGGACGGCTCGGACGCGATCGCCGACTGGCCGCTGCTGAACGCGCTGATCAACACCGCGTCCGGCGCGAGCTGGGTGTCCATCCACCACGGCGGCGGAGTGGGCATCGGCCGCTCCATCCACGCCGGTCAGGTAACCGTCGCCGACGGAACCGAGCTGGCCGCGCAGAAGCTGGAGCGCGTGCTGACAAACGACCCGGCGATGGGCGTTCTGCGCCACGTCGACGCGGGTTACGACCGTGCGGACGAGGTCGCTGCCGAGCGTGGCGTGACGATCCCGGTCGCCAAGTCATGACCGCTAGCTCCTTGTTGGGCGATATCGCTGATGTGGGGCGGGATCGGAGCCGTGGCGGCTATTCGCGGCACGGCTTCGACTCCGCCGAGCTGAGCCTGCGCGAGTGGTTCGTCGCCGAGGCGGTCGATCGCGGGCTCGACGTCACGTGCGACCGCAACGGGAATCTGTGGGCGTGGTGGGGGCCTCCCGGCCCTGACGCGATCATCACGGGCAGCCACTTGGACTCCGTGCCCGGTGGCGGTGCCTTTGACGGCCCGCTGGGTGTGGTGTCCGCCCTCGCTGCCGTGGATGCCATGCGCGCCAAGGGTTTCAAGCCGTCGAAACCGTTCGCGATCGTCGTGTTCGCGGAGGAGGAGGGCGGCCGATTCGGCGTTGCCTGCCTGGGCTCGCGGCTGATGTCCGGCGCGATCGACCCCTCTGTCGCTCTGAATCTGCGCGATCCTGACGGGGTTTCCTTCGCTGAAGCCGTTTCCGCCGCTGGGCTCGATCCCGCGCGCATGGGGCGGGATGCCGAGGCGCTGGCGAACATCGGGTGCTTCATCGAGCTGCACGTGGAGCAGGGGCGCGGGCTGATCGATCTCGGAGTGCCGGTCGGTGTGGCCAGTTCGATCTTGGCGCACGGACGTTGGCGGTTCAGCTTCACTGGCGAGGGAAACCACGCCGGTGCCACGCCCATCGATGATCGCCGCGATCCGATGCTGCCCGCATCGCAGTTGGTGCTCGCCGCTCGCGCGGCTGCGTCCGGTGTGGACGGTGCGCGAGCCACGATCGGCCGCATCCAGCCAATCCCGGGCGGCACCAACGTGATTGCGTCAACTGTGGACGTGTGGTTGGACGCGCGAGCGGCGACCGACGAGGTGACCCGCAACGTGGTCGCGGAGATCAAGGCGGCCGGGCTGTCCGCCGCCGAGGACGAAGGCTGCTCGCTCACGGTCACCGAAGAGTCCTACGGCGACACCGTGATCTTCGACCCCGCGCTCCGGGACCGCTTGGCGGAGCAGCTCGGCGGAGTTCCCGCGTTGCAAACGGGAGCGGGTCACGACGCGGGCATTCTCGCCGCGCACGTGCCCACCGCGATGCTGTTCGTCCGCAACCCCACTGGTGTCAGCCACGCGCCCGCCGAGCACGCTGAGCCGGACGACTGCGAGGCGGGTGTTGCCGCACTGGCAACGGTGCTCGAACACCATCTGTCCACTTAGGAGAGTGGTATGCGGTTCTGGTGCGAGTCCGCGTGGGTAGACGACGCGGTTGCCCGTGACGTCCTGGTGGAGGCGGCTGACGGGGTTATCGCCGCGGTGACGGTCGGCGCGCCTCGCGATGGCGCCGAAAGGCTTGGGGGACTTGTGCTCCCGGGCTTCGCCAACGCGCATTCGCACGCGTTCCACCGTGCACTTCGCGGCCGGACGCATGGGGACGGCGGGACTTTCTGGACCTGGCGGACCGGGATGTACGCATTGGCCCAGCGACTCGAACCAGACAGCTACTTGGCGCTCGCCCGCGCCGCGTACGCCGAGATGGCCATTGCCGGTGTTACGTGCGTTGGCGAGTTCCACTACCTCCATCACGCGACGGGCGGTCGTGCGTACGCGGATCCGAACGCGATGGGCGAGGCGCTTCGGCAGGCGGCGGCTGAGGCGGGCGTCCGGCTCACGCTGCTCGACACCTGTTACCTCGCAGGCGGTATCGGCGAGCCGCTGAACGAGACCCAACTGCGCTTCGGCGATACTTCCGCTTCGCAGTGGGCTTCGCGCGTGGCTGTGTTCAAAGAGGATGCGAATACCCGTGTGGGCGGCGCGATCCATTCCGTGCGCGCCGTTCCTCGTTCGTCCTTGGCAGAGGTCGCTGCGGGTGTGGCCGCCGATCGTCCGCTGCACGTCCACCTCTCCGAACAGCCAGCGGAGAACGTCGCATGCCAAGCCGCATACGGTTTGACACCAACGGAATTGCTGCACGATGCCGGTGTACTGTCGCCGCGAACTGTTGCCGTGCACGCAACGCACCTGACGGCCCACGACATCAAGCTGTTGGGGGGCACGGGAACTGGCGCGTGCTTCTGTCCCACAACGGAAGCGGATCTCGCTGACGGGATCGGTCCCGCGCGCGAGCTGGTCGACGCGGGAAGTCCGCTCAGCCTCGGCAGCGACCAGCACGCGGTGGTCGATCCGATTCTTGAGGCCCGCGCGTTGGAGCACGGCGAGCGGCTGCGCACCGGCTCGCGCGGACGCTTCACCTTGGCGGAGTTGATGACCGCATCGACCAGTGCGGGGCACGCAGCGCTGGGGTGGCCGTCAGCGGGGAAGATCGCGGTTGGTGCTCCGTGCGATCTCGTTCAGGTTCGGTTGGACAGCCCGCGCACCGCGGGATCGTTGCCCGAACAGACATTGCTCAGTGCTTCGTCGTCCGATGTGGACACCGTGATCAACTCTGGCGCTGTAGTGGCGCGAGGTGGTAGGCACGAGCGGTTGGGCGATGTTGGCAAGCTGTTGAAGGACGCGATCGAAGGGTTGTGGGCGTGAGCATCCTCATCACTGGCATCGGCGAGCTGACCACCAACGACGACGAACTGGGCTCACTTGCCGACGCGGCAATCGTTCTCGACGGCGAGCGCATTGCCTGGGTGGGCCTCGCATCCGAGGCTCCGGACGCGGACGAGCGCGTCGACGTCGGCGGTCGCGCCGTGCTGCCGGGATGGGTGGACAGCCACACCCACCTGCTCTTCGCGGGCGACCGCACCGCCGAATTTTCCGCGCGGATGGCTGGAAAGCCTTACCAGGCAGGCGGAATCGCTGTCACCGTCGAGGCGACCCGGGCGGCCTCCGATGACGAACTGCTGAAGAACCTCGTGCTCCACGTCGGTGAAGCTCGACGTCAGGGCACGACCACCATCGAGACCAAGACCGGCTACGGCCTGACCGTCGCCGATGAGGTCCGCGCCGCCCGCATCGCCGCGTCAGTAGCCGATGAGGTCACCTTCCTCGGCGCCCACCTGGTGCCACCAGGCTCCGATGCTGAGTCCTATGTGGAACTGGTTCGCGGCGAAATGCTCAGTGCGGTAACGCCTTTCGTGCGCTGGGCCGACGTCTTCTGCGAAACCGGCGCGTTCGACGAGGCCCAGTCCCGCGCTGTCCTGAAGGCTGCTCAGGAGGCAGGTCTGGGGCTGCGCGTGCACGGCAACCAGCTCGGTCCTGGCCCGGGTGTGCGCCTAGCAGTGGAACTCGGCGCCGCGAGCGTGGACCATTGCACGCACCTCACACCGTCCGATGTGGACTCTCTGGCGAACTCCGACACGGTCGCGACGCTGCTGCCCGCGTGCGATCTCTCCACCCGCCAGCCGCTTCCCGACGCTCGCGCCTTGCTCGACGCCGGAGCCACCGTCGCTTTGGCTTCCAACTGCAACCCGGGCTCGTCCTACACGTCGTCCATGGCGTTTTGCGTTGCCACCGCTGTACTTCAGATGCACATGAGCGTCGATGAGGCCGTCCGCGCCGCGACCTGGGGCGGCGCCCGCGCACTCCGCCGCGAGACCGGAGACGGCGCCGTCGGCGTGATCCGCGTCGGCGCGCGAGCCGACCTGCACGTGCTCGACGCGCCCTCCACCACACACCTCGCCTACCGCCCCGGAGTCCCCCTCACCCACTCCGTCTACCGCAAGGGCACCCGCCTCTGACCGAGGTTGGGCAGTCTTCAAGTACCACGAACCCCACCCCCACCGATCGCTAACCGCAGCAAACCCAGCCCGCCACCGAGGGTTTGCTGCGGTTAGCGACTTCTGGGAGCTAGGTGCGGCGTACTTGAAGACCGGCGAACCGCGTCGTTCACTCGGTTGGTGCGGCGGGGCGCTCAATGGTCTCCCCGTCATCTGCGAACGAGGTGTGTAGGCGGTTGGCGATGCGTTGAGGCGTGGGTCTGGTGGTCTTGAAGACGCACCAACCCCGGTGGGTCAGTCGTCGAGGTCGTCCTCGTCGTCGCGGGCGAGGAAGGTGGCCAGGCGCTCGATCGGGGTCTCGAAGTCCGGGTTGAGGTCGACGAACGCCCGCAGGCGGTCGGCCAGCCAGGCGAGGGTGACCTCCTCCTCGCCGCGCCGCTGCTCCAGCTCCTCGATGCCGCGGTCGGTGAAGTACAACGCAACTCCCTGCGAAGAGAACGGGACAGGAGACGGCCGAGCCGCCGGGCCCTGAGGACCCGGCGGCTCGGCGTGAACCACGAGGAGAACCTACTCGAAGGCCTTGTTCATCAGCTCGGCCTGCTCGACGTCGTGCACCTTGCCGGAACCGGCCGACGGGGCCGCCATGGCACGGCGGGACACCCGGCGGATGCCGGACAGGCGGTCGGGCACCAGCTCGGGCAGGGCCAGGCCGAAGTACGGCCACGCACCCTGGTTCGCCGGCTCCTCCTGGACCCAGCGGATGTCCTTGGCGTTGGGGTAGCGCTCCAGCGCCTGGGTGAGCTTCTTGTACGGCACCGGGTAGAGCTGCTCGACCCGCACGATGGCGGTGTCGGTGGCGCCGCGCTTCTGCCGCTCCGCGTTGAGCTCGTAGGAGATCTTGCCGCTGCACAGCAGGACCTTGCGGACCGCGGACGGGTCGCTCACCAGCGGGTCGTCCAGCACCGAGTGGAACTTGCTGCCCTCGATGAACTCCTCGACCGGGCTGGTCGCGGCCTTCAGGCGCAGCATGGACTTCGGCGTGAACACCACCAGCGGGCGGTTGATGCCGTCCAGCGCGTGCCTGCGCAGCAGGTGGAAGTAGTTCGACGGGGTGGACGGGACCGCCACCGTCATCGAACCCTCCGCGCACAGCTGCAGCCAGCGCTCGATCCGGCCCGAGGTGTGGTCGGGACCCTGGCCCTCGTGGCCGTGCGGCAGCAGCATCACCACGTCCGAGCGCTGGCCCCACTTGGCCTCGCCGGAGGAGATGAACTCGTCGATGATCGGCTGCGCGCCGTTGACGAAGTCACCGAACTGCGCCTCCCACAGCACCAGGGCGTTCGGGTTGGCCACGGAGTAGCCGTACTCGAAGCCCACGGCCGCGAACTCCGACAGCGCGGAGTCGTAGACCAGGAACTTGGCCTGGTCCTCGGTGAGGTTCTGCAGCGGGGTGTACTCCTGGCCGGTCTTGCGGTCGATCAGCACCGAGTGCCGCTGCACGAAGGTGCCGCGCCGCGAGTCCTGACCGGACAGCCGCACCGGGCGGCCCTCGGCGACCAGCGAACCGAACGCCAGCAGCTCGCCGAACGCCCAGTCGATGCCGCCCTCGCGGGCCATCTTCGCCCGCCGCTCCAGCACCGGCTTCACCCGCGGGTGCGGGCTGAAGCCCTCCGGCAGGTTCACGTGCGCGTCGGCGATGAGCTCCAGCGTCTGGCGGCTGATCGCGGTGGGCACCTTGGTCGGGATGACCTGGCTGGCCTCCACCGAACCACTGGGCGCGGCCTGGTGCTTCTCCAGCTCGCGCACCTCGTTGAAGACGTGCTCCAGCTGGGTGGCGTAGTCCTTGAGCGCGCTCTCGGCCTCCTCGACGGAGATGTCGCCGCGGCCGATCAGCGCCTCGGTGTAGCCCTTGCGGACGCTGCGCTTGGTGTCGATCACGTCGTACATCGCCGGCTGGGTCATCGAGGGGTCGTCGCCCTCGTTGTGCCCGCGGCGGCGGTAGCAGACCATGTCGATGACGACGTCCTTGCCGAACGCCTTGCGGTACTCCACCGCCAGCTTGGCCACCCAGACGCACGCCTCGGGGTCGTCGCCGTTCACGTGGAAGACCGGGGCGTCGATCATCTTCGCCACGTCGGTGCAGTACTGGCTGGAGCGCGAGGACTCCGGCGCGGTGGTGAAGCCGACCTGGTTGTTGACGACCACGTGCAGCGTGCCGCCGGTGCGGTAACCGCGCAGCAGGGCCAGGTTCAGGGTCTCGGCGACCACGCCCTGACCGGCGAACGCGGCGTCGCCGTGCATCAGCACGGGCAGCACGGTGAAGCCCTCGCCGCCCTTGTCCAGGATGTCCTGCTTGGCCCGGACGATGCCCTCCAGGACCGGGTCGACCGCCTCCAGGTGCGAGGGGTTGCAGGTCAGCGAGACCTTGGTCTCCCCGTCGCCGAACATGCGGAAGTACTTGCCCTCCGCGCCCAGGTGGTACTTCACGTCACCGGAGCCGTGCGCCTGGCCCGGGTCGAGGTTGCCCTCGAACTCCCGGAAGATCTGGGAGATCGGCTTGCCGACGATGTTGGCGAGCACGTTCAGCCTGCCGCGGTGCGGCATGCCGATGACGACCTCGTCCAGGTCCTGCTCGGCGGCCTTGTCCAGCACGGCGTCCAGCAGCGGGATGACGGTCTCGCCGCCCTCCAGGGAGAACCGCTTCTGGCCGACGTACTTGGTCTGCAGGAAGGTCTCGAACGCCTCGGCCGCGTTGAGCTTGCTCAGGATGTAGGTCTGCTCGGCGCGGTCCGGCTTGGTGTGCGGGACCTCGATGCGCTCCTGCAGCCACTGGCGCTCGTCCGGCTTGAGGATGTGCATGTACTCGATGCCGACGGTGCGGCAGTACGAGTCGCGCAGCACGCCGAGCACCTCGCGCAGCTTCATCCGCTCCCTGCCGGAGAAACCGCCGACCGCGAACTCGCGGTCCAGGTCCCACAGGGTCAGGCCGTGCGAGAGCACGTCCAGGTCGGGGTGCTTGCGCTGCCGGTAGTTCAGCGGGTCGGTGTCGGCCATCAGGTGGCCGCGGCTGCGGAAGGCGTCGATCAGCTCCAGGACGCGGGCGGTCTTGTCGACCGCGCCCTCGGGGATGTCGGTGACCCAGCGGATCGGCTCGTACGGGATGCGCAGCGAGGCGAAGATCTCGTCGTAGAAGCCGTCCTCACCCAGCAGCAGCTGGTGCACGCGGCGCAGGAACTCGCCGGACTCCGCGCCCTGGATGATCCGGTGGTCGTAGGTGGACGTCAGCGTGATGATCTTGCTGATGCCCATCTTGCCGAGCACCTTCTCGCTGGCGCCCTGGAACTCCGCCGGGTACTCCATCGCGCCGACGCCGATGATCGCGCCCTGGCCCGCGGTCAGCCTCGGCACCGAGTGGTTGGTGCCGATGGTGCCGGGGTTGGTCAGCGAGATCGTGGTGCCGGTGAAGTCGTCGTTGCCGAGCTTGCCGCCCCTGGCCTTGCGGATCAGGTCCTCGTAGGCCTGCAGGAACTGCGCGAAGTTCATCGTCTCGCAGCCCTTGATGGACGCCACCACCAGCGTGCGCTGGCCGTCCTTGCCGGGCAGGTCGATCGCGAGCCCGAGGTTCACGTGCTCGGGCGTCACCAGGTTCGGCTTGCCCTCGATCGAGGAGAAGAACCGGTTCATGTTGGGGAAGGACTCGACGGCCTTCACCACCGCGAAGCCGATGAGGTGGGTGAAGGAGACCTTCCCGCCCCTGGTCCGCTTGAGGTGGTTGTTGATCACGATCCGGTTGTCGGCGAGCAGCTTCGCCGGTACGGCGCGCACGCTGGTCGCGGTGGGAACACTGAGCGACTGCTCCATGTTCTTCGCGATCGCGGCGGCGGCTCCGCGCAGCTGCTTGTGCTCCTCGCCCGCGCCGGCGGGCTTCACCGGCGCGGCGCTCGCGGCCTTGGTCGGCGTGGGCTTGGCGGACGCGGGCGCCTTGGCCGCGGGGGCGGGCTTGGCGGGGGCCGCCGTTCCGTTCACCGCCTCGGCCTGCGCGGACTGGCTCGCCGGAGCCGGTTTCGTCGTGGTGCTGCCGTTGCCGGTCGCCATCTTCTGGGCGGTCGGCTTGTAGTCGGCAAAGAAGTCATGCCACGCCGGATCCACGGAGGAGGGGTCGTTGAGGAACTGTTCGTACATTTCCTCGACCAGCCACTCGTTCGGGCCGAATTGGGACGCAGTACTGCTGCTGGACACGGCCGCTGCTCGCCTCTATCCATCTGCTCGGGGTACAGACACAGGTGTTGCCAAGGCTAGCCCTCCGCATCGCGCGGGTGGTACACGGACGTACTCCTCTGGTGAGGGCTGGCTCACAGAATCGTTTACCTGATCGATTCTGAAGTGTAGAAGCCTCAAGGCTTCCTCAAGCCACCTCGGCCGTTCCAGCCCGCCACAGCCCGGCATACGCCCCATCCTGGCGCAGCAGCTCCGCGTGGGTGCCCTCCTCCACCACCCGCCCGTCCGCGAGCACCACGATGCGGTCCGCCCGCGCGGCCGTCGCCAGCCGGTGCGCGACGACGAAGGTCGTCCGAGGCGACATCGACAAGTCTTCTGTGTCCATTCTCGACCCTGCAAGCAGGTCTTCGGCTGCAGCCAAAACGGCGGCCTCGGTCGCCGGGTCCAGCGCCGCGGTCGCCTCGTCCAGCAGCACCACGTCGGGGTCGACCAGCTCCGCCCGCGCGAGCGCGACGAGCTGCCGCTGCCCCGCGGACAGCCCTTGGCCACGCTCGCCTACCTCCTGGTGGAAACCGTGCGGGAGCCGCGCGACCACCGGCAACGCGCCCACCCGTCGCACCGCCGCCTCGATCTCGGCCGGAGTCGCGTCCGGGCGGCCGTAGCCGACGTTCTCCGCCACGGTGCCGGAGAAGAGGTGCGCCTCCTGCGGCACCACTCCGAGCCGCCTGCGGTAGCCGGGCAGGTCGTAGTCGCGCACGTCCACGCCGTCCACCAGAACCGTTCCCTCGGTGGCGTCGTAGAACCGCGCGATCAGCTTGACCAGGGTCGACTTGCCCGCCCCGGTCGCACCGACCAGGGCGACCGTCTCCCCGGGCCGGACGCGGAGGTTGATCCCGGACAGCGCGGGCGCGTCGGTGCCCGCGTAGCTGAAGCCGACATCGCGCAGTTCGACCTCGCCGCGCAGCCGCGGCGGCACTTCGCGCGGACGCGGAGCGGGTGGCACGGAAGTCGGCGTGCGCAGCAGTTCGCCGATCCGGTGCAGACCGATCTTGGCCTGCTGGTAGCCGTCGAAGACACCGGACAGCTGCTGGATCGGCGAGAAGAACAACGCCAGGTACAGCAGGAAAGCCAGCAGCACGCCCGGAGTCAGCCCGTCGGTGGCGACCCGGTGGGCGCCGACCGCGAGGACCGCCGCCTGCACCAGGTCGGACAGCATCGTGACGAACGGGAAGTACGTGGCGATGTAGCGCTGCGCCCGCAGACGGGAGCGCCGGTAGGCGTCGCTGCGCTCCGCGAACTCCTCGGCCGAGCGCTCCTCGCGGGTGTACGCCTGGGCCACCCGGAGACCGGAGACGTTCTCCTGGAGGTCGGCGTTGACCGCGCTGACCCGCTCCCTGGCCTCGGCGTAGGCGACCGAGGAGAGCCTGCGGAAGATGAGCGTGGCCACCAGCAGCACCGGGAGCGCGGCGAGCGCCACCAGCGCCAGCCCGGGATCGGTGAGGATCAGCGCGGCCGAGATGCCCACGACGGTGAGCACGCTGACCACGGCGGTGGCGAGCCCGGTCTGGAGGAACGTCGACAGCGCGTCGACGTCCGTGGTCATCCTGGTCATGATCCGCCCGGCCAGCTCGCGCTCGTAGTAGTCGAGCCCCAGCCGTTGCAGGTGGGCGAAGCTGCGCACGCGCAGCGCGTAGAGCACGGTCTCGCCGGTTCGCGCGGTGATCACCGTCTGGACGGCGAGCACCACCGTGGCCAGTACGACGACGGCGACCCCGACCACGGTCGCGGTCCACAGCGGTCCGGCCGCACCGGCGCTGACGCCGTCGTCGATGCCGTAGCGGAACAGCGTGGGCAGCGCGATCGACGAGAGCGCGTCGACGGCCACCCCGATGGTCGCCAGCACCAGCGGCCACCGCACCACGCGCAGCAGGCGGCGCAGCCGGAAACCCGGATCGGGGGCGCGGGCGTCCACGTCACCGAGCCTGGGCGAGTCCTTCGCCGGTGGCAGCGCCTCGACCTGCGCGAGCAGCTCCGGCGTCGGCGGCATCGCCCCGAGCGCGCTGGCCACGCCACCGCCCCTCGGCCCGCTCACGCTCTCTGTGAACGTTCTGGTCGATGTGTTTTCTGGTGTCGTGACCGGCCACAACGCGCCGTCGCCGACATTCGGCGCGGTGACGTCCTCGATCGCATCACCGGGACCGGCGAGCAGGGAGCGGAACAGCGCGCACCGCTGCTCCAGCTCCGCGTGGGTCCCGACGTCGACCAACCGCCCCCGGTCGAGCACGGCGATCCGGTCGGCGAGGGCGAGCGTCGAGCGGCGGTGGGCGATCAGCAGCGTGGTCCTGGACTCCGTGACCGCGCGCAGCGTCGCGTGGATCGCCGCCTCGGTCGCCGGGTCCACCGCCGAGGTCGCGTCGTCGAGCAGGAGCACCCTCGGATCGGACAGCAACGCCCGCGCCAGGGCGACGCGCTGTCGTTGTCCACCGGAAAGTGTGAGCCCGCGTTCGCCGACCACGGTGTCGTAGCCGTTGGGCAGCGCGTCGATGAAGGCGTGGGCCTCCGCGGCCTTGGCGGCGGCCCGCACCTCGTCGTCGGTGGCGTCCGGCCTGCCGTAGGCGATGTTCGCGCGGACCGAGTCGGAGAAGAGGAACGCCTCCTCGAACACCACGCCGATGGCGCCGCGCAACGAGGCCGTCCGCAGCCGCCGCACATCGGCGCCGCCCAGTCGGATCGAACCCTCCTGGACGTCGTAAAACCTTGGCAGCAAAAGGGAAACAGTCGACTTCCCGGAGCCCGCCGGGCCGACGAGCGCCAGCGTCTCGCCCGGTTCCACCCGCAGCGACACCCCGTCCAGCACCGGTTCGCTGCGGGTGTAGCCGAACCGGACCCCGTCCAGCTCCACCGCCAGCGCACCGTCCGGCACGTCGACGGCGTCCGGGTCCTCGCGCACCTCCGGCTGCGAGTCGACGAGCTCGTAGACCCGCTCCACGCC
Organism: Allokutzneria sp. A3M-2-11 16; assembly: GCF_024213555.1. Lineage (GTDB taxonomy): Bacteria > Actinomycetota > Actinomycetes > Mycobacteriales > Pseudonocardiaceae > Allokutzneria. The sequence goes on from NZ_JANAVO010000001.1 coordinate 3,012,275, forward strand.
CGCCCGCGCGAGCTGGCCCGTCACCAGCAGGCTGGACAGCATCCGGGCGGGCCCGACGAGCCCGGCGATGTAGGTGGCGAACGCCAGGAACGTGCCGAGGCTGATCTGGTCGTTCATCGCGAGCACACCGCCGAGGCCGAGCACGGCGACCTGGCCGATCACCGGCATCGCCGCCATCAGCGCGGTCGGTGGCGCGGTCAGCCGGGCCGCGCGCATCCGCTCGGCGAAGAGCCGCTGCGCCGCCACCTCCAGGTCCGCGACCTCACGTGACTCCTGCCCGAAGCCCTTGACCACGCGCACGCCGGTGACGGTCTCCTCGACGTGCTGGGCGATGTCGGCCGCGCGTTGCTGGGCCGACCACGTCGCGGGGAACAGGACGGTGCGGCTGCGCACCCCGATCAGCACGACCGCGGGCAGCACGACGAGCGCGACCGCGGTCAGCAACGGCGAGAGCCAGAACATCGCGCCGAGCGCCACCACGGCGAACACGAGCTGCCCCGTCATCAGCGGCAGCATCGCCAGCAGGGACTGCACGAGCTGGAGGTCGCTGATCGACCGCGACACGATCTGCCCGGTGCGCATCGCGTCCTGGCTGCCGCCGTCGAACCGCTGCACCGACGCGAAAACCTCGCGCCGCAGGTCGTGCTGGACGTTGAGGGACAGCTGGCCGCCCTGGTAGCGGCGGACGAAGGCGCTGGCGAACGCGAGCACGGCCAGCCCGACGAGCAGGCCGACCAGCCAGCCCAGGTTGTCCGTGTGCCCGGCGACCGCGTCGTCCACGGCCGTCCTGGTCAGCAACGGGACTGCCGCCTGCAGGCCGACGCCGAGCACGGACGCCCCGAACGCGGCGAGCACGACGCGCCGATGGCGCCAGCTCGCCGCGCTCAGGCGACGGATCCAACCGGGAGTTCTGGACACGGGAGCCAGGCTAGAACCCGGCACTGACACTCACGTGATGTCGCGCTGCTTGCCCACCGTCGAACCGGCCAGCACCACGAGGAGCGTGTAACCCAGGAAGATCAACGCGCTTGCCCACCAGATCGGCGCGCCCTCGGTCAGCGCCTGCCGCAGCGGGGCCACCAGCGGGGAGTCGGCCAGCCGCTCGGGCAGGTCGCCGAAGAACAGGTTCAGCGCGAGGTCCATGGTCATGTCGTTGCCCGCCGTGTACGGCAGGAACGGCGGGACCTCCTCGGCGCCCTGCGCCCGCAGGATCGCCGACAGCGCGCCCTCGACCAGCTGCGTGTAGAGCAGCAGGCCGAGCACCGCGCCGAGCTGGTTGCCGACCGCCGCGCCGAGACCGACCCCGAACAGCGCCCACAGCACCGACGAGACCACCCCGACGGCGCAGATCGCCAGCCACGACACCACGCTGGGGAAGCCCTCACCGCCGGAGCCGAGCACCGCGCCGATCGAGCCGAACACCGCGGAGGTGACCCCGTAGACCCCGCCGAGGGCCGCGTAGGCGATCAGCTTCGCGACCAGCACGGAATCGCGCGAACCCGAGGTGAGGTAAGTGGTGGTGATGGTGCGGTGCCGGTACTCCCCGGTCACCCCGATCACGCCGACCAGCGCGGCGAACAGGGTGCCGAAGGTCATCCCGCTCGCGAACATCGGCAGCGCCAGCGGCACCTGCTGGTCGATGTCCTGGATGTCCACGCCGAGCGAGCCGATCCACGCGCCGCCCGCGGCGAAGGCCAGCGTGATCAACGCGCCCGGGATGAGCATCCCCCACCACAGGTTGGTGGAGAAGATCTTGCGGAACTCCGCCTTCACCAGGCCGTTCACGCCGCCCCACCCCCGAGTCCGCCGATCTGGCCCTGCTCCCCGCTGGTCAGCTGGAGGAACATCCGCTCCAGGTCGGCCTGCTCCTCCTGCATGCCGTAGATCGCCACCCCGGCCGCCAGCGCGACGTCGGCGACCTGCTTGGTGTGCGAGCCGGTGACCGCGAGCCTGCCGTCCCGCAGCGTCTCCACATCGGTCAGCCCGGCCTCGCGCAGGGCGTCGACCAGCGCGTGCGCGTCGGCGGGCTGCACGAGCACCCGGCTGCGCTGGGACTTCCGCAGGTTCTCCAGCGGGCCCTGGTAGCGGGTCTGCCCGGCGCTGATGATCACGACCTGGTCCACGGTCTGCTCCACCTCGGCCAGCAGGTGGCTGGAGACCAGCACGGTGCGGCCGCTGCGGGCGAAGGACTGCATGAAGGTGCGCAGCCAGGCGATGCCCTCCGGGTCCAGCCCGTTGGCGGGCTCGTCCAGCACCAGCACCTGCGGGTCCCCGAGCAGCGCGGTGGCCAGGGCCAGCCGCTGCCGCATGCCGAGGGAGAACTCACCGGCCCGCCGGTTGGCCGCCGTCGCCAGGCCGACCAGGGCCAGCACCTGCTCCACCCGCTCGTCCGGCAGTCCGGCCGCCGCGGCGAAACAGCGCAGGTGGGCGCGGGCCGACCGGGTCGGGTGGAAGCTCTGCGCCTCCAGCACCGCGCCGACCACGGTCGCCGGGTTGTCCAGCCGCTCGAACGGCAGGCCGTTGATGGTGGTGCCGCCCGAGGTCGGCCGCACCAACCCGAGCAGCATCCGCAGCGTGGTGGTCTTGCCCGCCCCGTTCGGCCCGAGGAACCCGGTCACCGAGCCCGGCTCGACGGTGAAGCTGAGGTCTTGCACCGCGGTGACGGGCCCGAACCGTTTGGTCAGGTCCTGCACCACGATCCGGCCAGTGCCGTCGTGCACGCGTCCCTCCACGTGAGCTCTTCGCGCCCGGCCAGCTCACCGGACCCTGGCCATCCTGCCCCATCCCGGCACCCACCGGCCGCACTCCGGGCACGCCACGACCCGTTTCGTACTCATAGCCGGAAAGGGAGCGCTCCCAAACCCCGCTATGAGTACGAAACGGGCTTCGGTCAGTCGTTGAGGGCGTGGCGGGGTTTGGGGGGTGCGGCGTTCGGGGGCAGGAGTGCGGAGAGATCCGGGGAGAGACCTGCGGAGAGATCGGGGGTGAGTTCCGTGGAGAGAGCAGGGGAGAGGTCCGCGGGGGGAGAGGCTGGGATGACGGGGATCTCCGTGGTGGTCTCGGCTGGCGTCTCCGCCGGGATCGGGATCGGGATCGGGATCGGGCCGGTGATCTCGACCGAGGCCACGGTCTCCACCGCCCGGAAGTCCTCCTCCGCGCGCACCGAATCCGCCGGACGCATGTCCCTCACCACACCGATCAACTCGACCTCACCCACGCCGCTGGTCTCCCTCGGGTCCTGCTCACTGATCACATCGACATCGCTGATCCCGCCCACGGCGCGCAGCCGCCGGGTGAACGGGTTGCGGACCGACGCCCGCCGCTCCCGGTGCGTGGTGCCGTCGCCGATCAGGTGGCGGTGCGCCATCAACCACACCTGGCAGGGCCAGCGGCGCCTGCGCAGCCCCGCGGGGCACGCGCGGCAGCGGCCGTCCTGATCCCGCTGGTGCACGGTGAGCAGCAGCCGCCAGCCCTCCGCCAGCCGCTGGAGTTCGGCGCGCGCAAGCGGCAGCAGTGCGGAGGCGTCCCCGCTCTCGGCGGCCTGGTCCAGCATGGCCAGCCGCATCAGCACCGCCTGGCGCATCGGGTCTTCCATCGGCCTCATCCTCTCGGGTCCCCGGTCTCGGCCGCGGCATCGCTCGCGGTGCCGAGCGTCCGGTGCAATCGGTGGGTCTGCTGCGCGGAGAGCACGGCGGTCCCGCCGGGCGGAGCGACCACCAGTACCTGGTCCTCCTCGACGAGCACGGTGACCGAGCGATCCCGGCCGAACGGATCTCCGCACTCGACCCACCAGCGCTGGTCGTTCATGGCGGACCCGGATCATCGCGCGGCGCCTGCCGAACCACCACGTTCGGACACCCCGGCTCGGTCACTGGCAAGTCATCGGCGGCAGGCGGCACCGCGTACAGGCCGACACCGACAAAATCACCCTGTTGCCCCAATTGGTCCCACCGGAACGCGACCGCACGGGTAGCGCTGATCAAAAGTGTCCGAGGTGTTGCGACCGCCCAGGTGACCACCCCGTAAACTCCCCCGTGGCGGCCTGCTCCCGGTAACCCCCAGGCTGGTCGAGCAGGCCGCCCCGGCCTCCGCCGTACCCTGCTCGCCGCGTTGCGGCTTCGCCGGGTCGTCCTCATCTCGTTGGGGGGTCGAACCCCCCAAGCCCCCCACGTTGCGTCCCCCTCTGATCCAGCGTGGTTCATGTTGGTGCAGAGTTTGAATATCTTTGTTGCTGAGAATCTTTTCGAGGGGTTGGATGGTGGGGTCTAGCTGAGGGAGGAAAGCGTGCGGGTTTTGTTCACGTCATCGCCGGGGTTGGGGCACCTGTTTCCGATGATTCCGCTGGCCTGGGCGGTGCGGGCGGCGGGGCACGACGCGCTGGTCGCCACCACGGGGGACGGGGTGCAGCGGTCGGCGCAGGCAGGACTGCCGGTGGTGGACGCGGCGCCGGGGCTGGACGTGTTCCAGTTCTTCCAGGAGTCCGGGAAGGGCTCGAAGTTCACCGACTGGGGGCACCTGCGCAAGCTGTTCCAGGAAGATCCCGCCAAGGCCATGGACCTCGTCGCGGAGCGGTTCGCCGCGCTCGGCGACCGGCTCAGCGAGGACATGCTCACCGCGGCCCAGGGCTGGCGGCCGGACCTGGTGGTCTTCGAGCAGATGGACTCCGCGGGCCCGTTCGTCGCCGCGAAGCTCGGGATTCCCGCCGTGCAGCACAACTTCGGCGTCGCACGGGGCGTCGGTGAGGTGGCGATGTACGCCAAGCACACCGCCGCCTACGACCGGCACGGCGTCACCAGGCCCACCGAAGCCGCGGCGGTCATCGACGTCGCCACCGAGGGGCTCGGCGGCCCGCAGATCGGCTGGCCCATGCGGTACGTCGCCTACAACGCGGGCGGACAGCTGCCGGAGTGGCTGCTCGCCGAGCGCGAGCGGCCGCGCGTGTGCGTCACCCTCGGCACGGTCGTCGGCAGGCTCTCCGGCGTCGGCGCGCTGAAGCAGATCGTCGACGCGGCAAGGGAAATGGACGCGGAGTTCGTCTTCGCGCTCGGCGACAGCGACCTCTCCGACCTCGGTGAGCTCCCGGAGAACGTGCGCGTCTCCGGGTGGATCCCGCTGAACTCGCTGCTGGAGAACTGCGACGCGGTCGTGCACCACGGCGGCTCCGGCAGCACGTTCACCTCGCTGGCGCTCGGGGTGCCGCAGCTCGTGCTCCCGCACGGCGCCGACCAGTTCGACAACGCCGCGATGGTGCGCGCGGCGGGCATCGGCCTGTGGATCGAGGAGTCCGCCGTTGACGCTTCGCACCTCACGAAGCTGTTGGAAGACAAGGAGATCCGGGCGGCGTGCGAGCGGCTCCGCGCGGAGAACGCGGCGCGTCCGCTGCCGGTCGACATCGTGCCGAAGCTCGTCAACCTCGTGGGCTGAAACCGTGAACCCAATGTGGCATTGGTTACGTGAGACGTAACCAATGCCACATTGGGTTCACAACCGCGGGACAAAAGTCAGGCGCGCATGACGGTGGAGATGGGGATGCGCGCGGCCCGGATCGCCGGGATGAGGCCGCCGAGCAGGCCCGCCACCAGGCCCGCGATCACCCCGGCCATGCCCGCCTCCCACGGGAAGGACATGTCGGCGAGCGCGGGCAGTTTGCCGCTGAGCATCATCGCCGCCACCTCGAAGCCGATCACCCCGGCGCCGATCGCCGCCAACGCGGTGAGCAGACCGGTCAGCAGTGTCTCGGACAGCACGATGAAGGTGAGCAGCATCCGCGAGGTGCCGACCGCGCGCCGCAACGCGAACTCCTCCACCCGTTCGCCGACCGTGGCGAGGCCGACGTTGAGGATGCCCGCGACGCCGATCAGCAGCACCAGGCTGGCCATGGCCAGGAAGATGATCTTCATGAGGTTCAGCATCGATTCCATCTGCTTCTTCGGATTCGTCCGCTGACTGCTCATCCCGTCCACCTCGGCGCCCGCCGCGGCCAGCCGGGCCTTGAGGGTCTGCTTGATCCCCTCCGAACCCGGCGCCAGGAAGACCGACGAGAGACCGCCGCTGCCGCTGCTGCGGCCGAAGTTGGCCGGGGCGCCCTTGCCCGCACCGGCGGCGGCCGGCGGCTTGGCCTCGGCGGGCGCCCAGTTCTGCAGTTCGTCCGCGCGCACGTAGGCGGTGGCCGAGTACGCGCCCTGGCCGTCGTCGACGACGCCGACGATCCTCGGGGTCGCGTTCTTCGTCCCGCCCTGCACGTGCAGCTCGGCCGGGATCTTGTTGTTCTTGAAGCCCTCGGCCGCCGCGGTGTTGAGCACGATCTGCGGGGACATCGACGGGGCGGAGTCGAAGTCCAGCCACTGCCCGGAAACCAGGCGGAACGGCCGGAACTGCCGGATGTCGCCGATCATCGTGGTGGTCCGCAGCTCGATCGCGGCGCCCTTCGGCGGCTGCTTCTCGTCGACCGGCTTGCCGTAGCACATGCCGCTGGCGTCGCAGACCGTCGTGTAGCGGCCACTCCCGCCGAAGCTGCTGTACCTCGGGTCGAAGGAACTGCCGCCGGGGTTGAGCGGGGTGGTGTTCGGCTCACCGATGGTGATCTGGGTGCTGCCGAAGGCCGATACGCCCTTCTTGCCCTGCAAGGTCTCCTGGACGATCTGGGAGGTCTTCTCGTGCTGGGGCAGGTAGAGCGACTCGGTGCCGTCGATGCCCCGCTGGAGCTCGATGTCGGCGAGCATCGCCTTCTCGGCCACCTGACCGCCCGCCTGCACCGCGATCACCGCGAGCACGCCGAGGAACAGGCTCACCATGGACAGCAGCGTGCGCAGTTTGCGGGCACGGATGCCCTGGCCGCCGATGATCAGGGAGGACCGGAACTTGCCGGACATCCGGATCACGTCAACACCCTCTCGTTGGCCCGCGAGAGCCGGCCGTCGGTCAGCCGCAGCACCCGCGCCATCCGGTCCGCGTGCTGCCGGTCGTGGGTGACCAGGATCAGCCCGCAGCCGGAGTAGGTCGCCGCCAGCAGCACGTCGATGACCAGCTCGGCGGTCTCGGTGTCCAGCGCGCCGGTCGGCTCATCGGCCAGCAGCACCTTGGGCTCGCGGACCAGCGCCCGCGCGATGGCCACCCGCTGCTGCTCACCGCCGGAGAGCCGGGTCGGCTTGTTCTTGGCCAGGTGGGCGATGCCGACCTTCTCCAGCGCCGCCATGACCTTCGCCTTGCGCTTGCGGGCCGGCAGCCAGCCCTGGCCGTTGACCAGGGCCATGGCCACGTTCTGCGCGGCGGTGAGGTGCTTGAGCAGGAAGAAGCGCTGGAAGACGAAGCCGAACTCGGCGCTGCGCAGCACCGCGGCCTTGCGCTCCGGCAGCGAGGTGATGTCGTTGCCGTTGAGCAGGTACTGCCCGCCGTCGGCCCGGTCGAACAGGCCGAGCAGGCTCAGCAGGGTCGACTTGCCCGAACCGGAGCGGCCGAGGATCGCGACGCTGTCGCCGGGGTTCACGGTCAGGTCCACCCCGGCGAGGATCTGCCGCGGTTCCTCCTGGCCCTTGAGCGTCTTGGTGACCCCGGTCAGCTGGATGAGCGGGTTCATCGGGACCCCGGGAGGGAGCCGCCGCCGCCCGCCTTGCCGCCGGGACCGGCGGGCAGGTTCGGACCGGGCACGGCGACCGTCTCGTCACCGGAGAGGCCCGACTTGATCTCCACGACCTTGCCGTCGGTGAGCCCCAGCTCCACGTCGACGGTCTTGCGGGCGCCACCGGCGCCCAGCACGTCCACCTTGCCGCGGCCGGAGGTGCCCGCGACGGCCTCGACCGGCAGCACCAGCGCGTTGGTGGAGCGGTCGGTGACGACCTCGACGGTGGCCGCGCTGCCGTTGATCATCTTGACGTCGGTCGGCGCGGTGCAGACCAGGCGCAGGCCGGTCGGCTCGGACGGGGTCGCGCCGCCGCCGGGCTTGCCGTTCTGGCCGGGGACGGGCTTGCTCCCGGTCGGCTGGGGCTTGTTCTTGTCCTGTTCGGACGGGTCCGGCTCCGGGGCCGGGATGCTGCCCGCGGGCATGGCCGCGATGGTGCCCAGCACCGAGCACGGGAACGGGCCGGGGCCGTTGGTGATCTGGGCCTCGACCGAGCTCAGCGAGCCGGACATCTTGTACGCCTGGTCGCCGTCGATCTCGGCGACGATGCCGTAACCGGCGTAGCGCGCCGAGACCACCGGCATGCCCCCGGTGACCGACGCGCGGTCCTCGACGAGGCGGCCGGCGAAGGTCGCCTTGGCGGGCACGCTGATCGTGCTCGCGACCCGCTTGCCCGAGTAGATCTCCGCGACCTTGGTCGCCTTGGTCGGGGTGCCCTTGGGCGGTTCGAATTCCAGGTACCGGATCTCACCGTTCACGGGTGTGGTCAATCCGAATACCGGGTTCATCGTGACCTTGCCGGTGAGGCTCACCTTGTTCGTGAGGCTCTGCCGGCTCACCTTCGCCGTTGTCACGGTGGTCCCGCGCGGCGCGAGTTCGGGATTGGACTCCGGTGTCTCCGAGCCACCACATGCCGTCGCCATGGCCGCGACCACGGCCAATCCGCCCATTCGGAGAATTATTCTTTTCCGCACCAAAGTCCCCAACTCGATCGTGACCGGTTTCCACCGGTATCTGTCATGACGCCGCGGCGCACGGCCGGGTTGCGTTGGTTCGGGCCAAGTCGAAGATCCTGAACCACGGCGTCCGGAAGGCCGTGGCCGGACGTTTCCGGACCGCCTCCGCCGGGCAACGCCCACACGAGCATCCGGTGAACTACGAGGGGTCGCCGTCGGGGCCCGGAGCAGGGGCGGTAGACATTGCCCTGAACGGTTCGGACCGAGGAGGAACCCAGCATGGGTGGCGTGATCATCAGCGAGCCGGAAGAGGGCTCCCCAATCGAGGACCTGCCCTGGGTCGTCGTGTTCCAGTCCCTTGACGACGCGTGGGATTCCTTCACCTGTGGGCCGTACGAGCGCGACCACGCCATCGCGCTGGCCGAGGCCGTCGCGGTCGAGGAGGACGACGTGCTGGCCGCGGTGGAGCCGCTGCTGCCCGCGCTGGAGCCCGCGGACATCCTCGCCGACATCGCCGAGCTGCGTGAGGTCCACGAGGACGAGGACGACGAAGAGGAAGACGACGACGCCGAGTCTGAGGAGTCCGAAGAGGACGCCGAAGGCGACGAGTCCGAAGAGGACGGTGACGAGGAGCTGGAGATCACCGACATCGAGGTCCCCGACGCGGACGAGGTCCGCGAAGGCATGGCCCGCGTGGTGAACCGGTTGCTCGCCGACGCCTGAGTACTGAAGTACTGAAGTACTGCCGCGGAAAGGCCCGGCCGGAACACCGGCCGGGCCTTTCCCGTACGTTCCCACCCAATTCATTCCCGCGCGGTTCACAACCGCGCGCGAGCGGGCGGGAGGGTTGGGGGCGGTTAGAGACTTCTGGGGAGGGGGTCGGTGGTACTTGAAGACGCCCCTACCTCGCGAGCGTCAGGCGCCCGCCTGCTGGTAGAGCTGCTTGGCCTTGGCGTCGAAGAGGGTGCCGTAGGTGACCGTGCGCCGGTCGGAGCGGCTGTTGACCGCCCACACCTTGTCCTGCGCGTTCAGCCACGCGCCGCCGCTCTGGCCGCCGATGCCGTTGCAGGCGATCTTCGCGTCGAAGGTCTGCACCGTCGCGGCGATCCCACCGCAGGTGTACATCTCCTGGCCGGTGTAGGGCGATTCGGCCGGGTAGCCGTACATGTCGGTGTTCTGGTTCTTCTTGTCCTCGAACACCACGCCCTTGGCGCCGACGGTGTCGGTGAGGGTCTTGCCGCCCTGCGAGTCCACGCTGAACGCCGCGTAGTCCAGCGAGAAGTCGCGGCCACCGCCGGAGATCCAGCCCTGCGGGATGAAGGTCTTCTTCGCGGCCCAGGTGCCGTAGGGCTTCTGGTTGTTGAGGAAGGCGGGCAGGAACGTCACGTTCTGCGCGGCGACGCCGCCGTAGTGCACGCAGTGCGCCGCGGTCCACACGAGGTTCTTGTTGGCGGCCTCGACCGAGGTGGCCGAACAGCTGGAGTTGCGGCCGCCCGTGGTGAACAGCAGCCGGCCCATGCTGCGCAGCTTGTCCGTGGTGTAGGGGCCGGGCACCTTCTGGATCAGCGCCCGCTCACCGGCCTCCGGCGCGGCGGGGGTGCCGTCCGGGGTGGGCATCGGCATGGGGTTGGCCAGCGCGTCGGCGATGCGCTCCGGCGTCCAGTACGCGTCGACCTCGGAGCTCGGTGCCTGGGACCGCTCCACGACGTCGGGGCTCGGCGCGGCCTGGCCGGCCGGGGCGAGCGCGAACACGGCGGCAGAGGCACCGAGGACAGCGAACAACCGATTCAGCTTCATGATCTCACCTTTTGCTCATGTGCAGGGGCATGAGGAAACCCACGATAGGAAGCCGGTGTCCGCGTTTACCACGGCCGTTCGAAGGTAATTGCACAAGCAATTCACTGATATAGCACGTCCAGATGTTTTATGTTTTAAACTGAATAGGAGCGGGAAAGGCCCGCGTGGTCCACCCGAGACACCCGTTCGGCTCAGTACGGACGTCGGGCAGCGCACCTACTTACGGCTTCGGAGCCTGGAAATGGCTGGTCACGAGCTTGGGCGTCGGTGGAACGCGCGGGCTTGTGGCCGCTTTGTATCCAGCGTATGTCGCGCACGAGGATGGTTCTGCGACATGAGGAACAGATTGCGCGGGGCCGCCGTGCTGGCCACCGCTGTTGTTTTCACCGGTTTCGGCAGCGCCTCGGCGGCGGCTCCGGGGTGGACCGTGACCCCGACACCCAAGCTCACGCCGGGTTACGTGCTGAACGGCGGCTCGATGGTCAACGCGAACTCCGGCTGGGCGGTCGGCTACCACCTCACCAACATGTGGGCGGGCACCGTCGCGCTGCGCTGGGACGGCAAGGGCTGGAAGCACACCCCGACGCCGAAGGGCCTCACGCTGAGCGCCGTCGCCGCCACGGGGGAGAGGAACGCGCTCGCGGTCGGGCTGAAGTCGGAGAAGGCGAGCCTGGCCGCTCGCTGGGACGGCGCGAAGTGGGTCGAGCTGCCCTCGCCGACGCCGGGCGGGCTGCCTGCGGGCGCGGACCCGGAGCTGAGCTCGATCGCCGTGGTCTCGGAGAACGACGCCTGGGCCGCGGGCTGTGCGCAGACCGACGACTTCAGCGCCGGGGTGCCGTTGCTCAACCGCTGGAACGGCAAGGCGTGGAGCGCGGTCGCCGTGCCCAAGCCCGCCAACGCCAACTTCGCCTGCCTGCGCGGTGTCGCCGCCCGCGGCGCCAACGAGGCGTGGGCAGTCGGGTACGCGGGCACCGGCGCGGGAGTGCGCCCCCTCGCGCTGCGGTGGGACGGCGCGAAGTGGACCGAGGTCGCCGCCGCCGCGACCGGCGCGCCGGAGGCCAAGTTCACCCAGGTCGTGATCAGCGGCAAGGACGTGTGGGCCGTCGGCTTCGTCGACCCGGAGGGCGGCAACCCGCTCGCCCTCGCCCCGCACGTGCAGCGGTGGGACGGCGCGAAGTGGTCGGTCGTGCCCGTCCCGGCGAAGCAGGGCCTGCTCTACGGCGCCGCCTCGGACGGCAAGGGTGGGGCCTACGCCTCGGGCTACACCTCCAGCGCGCGGCCGATCGCGTTGCGGTGGAACGGGTCCGCGTGGGTCGAGGAGAAGGCCGGGCTGCCCGAGCACGCGATCCTGATGGGCGTGGCGACGGTGCCGGGGACGTCGAAGGTCTGGGCTTTCGGCGATGACGCCGGGGAGCCGCAGCAGGGGCTGGCCGCCCAGCACGGCGGCTGATCGCGGCGGTTCTCTCAGCCGCTTCACAGGAAATACGGATGAGTAGCTCAGCTGTGAATGTTCTTCTGAAGGAGCGAGGCGCCCGGGACTACCGGGCGCCTCGACCAGTTCCGGCCCCCGGACGCGCGAAAGGGAGCGAACTCCCGGTTCCTCGGCGCGTGGTGGGTGCGGCACGCGGCGCCGGAGCGGGATCTCGCTCCCTTTGGCGGTTACAGCGGGGACGTAGGGACGGTGGGGATCAGAAGCGGTAGACGGTGCCGGTCGAGGCGGCCAGCACGCACGGGTTGGCGTAGGTCGCCTTGTGCGTCACGGGCTTGCCGCGCCAGGTGCCGGTCGCGGTGACCTCGAACGGGTCGTACTCCATGGTGCAGGCCGCGCGGCGACCGCTGGGGTTGAGCCTGGAGAAGTCGCCCTGGGCCAGCTGCAGATCGCGGCAGGCGTCGACGGCCTTCGGGTGGGTGCCACCCGAGGGGTTGCAGCTCAGCAGCGCGACCTTCGGCGCCTCGGAGGTGATGCCGTCGTGGGTGACGGTCAGCGTCAGCGCCGAGGGTGCGACGAGTTCGGCCGGGGCGGCGGTGGCCGACGCGGTCGTGACCGAAGCGAGGAGCGCGGCGCCGGAAAGGGCAGCGCAGGTAAACAGACGAAGTGCTCGCATGGTGATTGATTTACCCGCAATTGCCGCCCATAAGGCGGATACTCCCGGGTATACACCGGATCGAGCGTCACCCGACTAGGGCGATTGCGGAGCGCACACGGCCCAGGTTGAGAGAAGATAGATCGTTTTGGGGTCAGCTCGAAGCACTGGTCAGGGCTTTGCCCACCAGAGCGGCCACGGCGGTCATTCCCGCGGCGTTGGGGTGCACCGGCGCGGCAGGCGCGGTCGGGACGAGTCCCTCCACCCACTTCGTCCCGGGCAGCTGGCAGACGTCGCGGCCGATGCTCGGGGCATAGGTGTCGACGTAACCGACCCCCGCCGAGGTTGCCTGAGCCGCCAACATTCCGTTCAGCCGCTGCTGGAGCCCGTCCAGGTACGCCACGTCGCCGCGGGCGATGGGCACCAGCGGCCAGCACCCGTTCGACGGCGGCAGCAGCCGCAGGTAACCGACCACCAGCACCTTCGCCTTGGGCGCCTTCTGCTTGATCGCGGCCAGCAGCGCGCCGACCCTCGGTGCGGTCTGCTCGATCCGCTGCGCCAGCTTGTCGGTGCCGCCGACGGTGTGGTCGTCCTTGCAGGGGTGGCCGAACGGGTCGCGGACGCTGGCCAGCGCGCAGGTCGCGAGCACCGGCATGAAGCCGACGTCGTTGCCGCTGATGCTGACCGTCACCAGGTCGGTGTCCGGGGTGACCGAGCCCAGCTGGGGCGGGTTCTCGCCGAGCAGCACCTTCTGCGGGTTGGTCATGTCGTCGATGACCGCGCTGCTGCAGCTGACGTCGGCGAACTTCGCGGGCGCGAGCTGCTTCGCCAGCAGGGACGGGTAGTTGCGGTCGGAGCGCAGGCACCCGATCGGGTCCATGCGCTGCCCCGGGATGAACGGTCCGGCCGTGAAGGAGTCTCCGAGCGCGACGTACTTCTGGAACGCCGGAACGGCTCCGGCGGTCGCCGGGGCCGCGAAGGCTGCTGTCGCGGTGGCTGTGAAGAGGACAAACGCGCGGCGGAGCAGGGCAGACACGGCCATGGGGGTCCTCGTAACCTGGTTGAACAGGGGTTACTTCGGATCGTGACCGGTTGTGTACTCGGGGTCAATCGCGTGATCGAGTGGTCAGCCCTGGCACAGGCGGCCGGGAAGCCACCGCTTCGCCGCGAACAACTCCGTCTGGTCGGAGTAGTGCGGTGAGGCGGGATTGCTCGACTGCGAGTTCGCCAGGATCGGTCTCGCCTCGGGGCAGGCTTTTCCGTTGAACCGCACGGCGAACAGGAAGCTGGTGCCGCCGACCGCCTGGCCCTTGCTGGTCTCGATGAGGTTGTAGACGCCCAGTGCGTTGGCGCCGCCGTGCATCGGGATCCGCTTTCCCTTGCCGTCCAAGGCGAACTGGTGATCGCGGATAGGCCCGTCCGGTGCTTCGGCGACGGCCTTGGTGAACGCGGCGCGCACACGGGGGTTGTCGATGTCCAGCGAGCGTGGGGTCCGCACGGGGTCGGCGGAGTTGAACGGGACCAGCCAAGGGATTTCGCCGATCTCCTGCCAGAACTGGTCGAACAGGAGCGCGCCACGGCTGTCGAGGTCGTTGCACATGCGGAGCACATCGTCACCCGCCAGCTCGCCCATGAAGGAACGGTTTGACAGCACCATTTCTTGTGCGTCACGCAGGCTCGTCACGCGCTCCTGGAGGCCGAACCGGGTGCGCGGCGACCGTGCCGTGCCCTCGGTGCCGAACACCCGGGGGAAGCCGGTGAGCGGCTGCGTCGCGCTGGTCAACCAGTGCGAGTCGTTGGAGTTCGACAGCTGGTCCGTGCTGATCAGGTTCGGCATGCGGTGTGCGCCGAATGTACCTGGCACAAGGGAATCCCTGTCGGTTCCCGGTGCGCAGTCGCTCAGCACGACCGTCCACTGTGTACGAAGTCGGATCGCCGGGGACGAGCTTCACCTCCGCCAGCGAATAGCTCAGGGACGTCGCAATCGTTGCGGCCCAAGCGGTGTTCCGCGTGTACCCGGCGACGGTCTCGGGCATGCCCAGGAGTTGGGCGCCGTCCACGTCGAGCTTGTCCGGGATGGTCAGCCGCGTCTGCCAGAAGGAGGCGATGCCGCGCCAAATCACGTGCGGGTTGCCGATGAAGCGTGTGCATGCGTCGATCCTCGGTTCGTTTGCGCGCCGCGACATCAACCGACCGGTGGAACGGCGTGAGTAGGGTGGTCGTGTGGTTACGGAGAGCGTGTTCACGTGGGGTGCTCCGCCGCTGAAGTTCGGGGCCGGGGCCGCCGAGGAGATCGGGTTCGAGCTGGCGCAGCTGGGCGTGCGGTCGGCGCTCGTGGTCACCGACGCCGGGGTCGCGGCCACCGGCTTCCCCGCGCGCGTGGCTTCGGCGATCGAGACCGCCGGGGTGACCGTCGCGGTGTACGACGGGGTGCGGGTCGAGCCGACGGACGTGAGCTTCGCCGAGGCGGTTTCCTTTGCCGCGCAAGAGGACTGGCAGGCGTTCGTCGCGGTCGGCGGGGGTTCGGCGATCGACACCGCCAAGGCGATGAACCTGATGACCAGCCACCCCGGCGACGTGCTCGACTATGTGAACAAGCCGATCGGCAGGGGAATGGCGCCACCTGGGCCGCTCAAGCCGCTGATCGCGGTGCCGACCACGGCCGGGACCGGGGCGGAGAGCACGCCCGTGTGCGTCCTCGACCTGTTGAGCCTGCACGTGAAGGCCGGGATCAGTCATCCGCGACTGCGCCCCACGCTCGCCGTCGTCGACCCCCTGGCCACGCTGAGCATGCCGCCCGAGGTCACCGCGGCCTCGGGGATGGACGTGCTGTGCCACGCGCTGGAGTCCTACACCGCGCGGCCGTACGACACGTTCGCCAGGAAGAAGCCGGAGGAGCGGGTGCCCTACTGCGGCTCGAACCCGATCTCCGACACCTGGACCGAGAAGACACTTTCCTTGCTGAGCAAGGCTTTTCGGCGCGCGGTGCTCAACGGCAACGACCTCAAGGCACGCACCGAAATGATGCTCGCCGCGACCATGGCCGGGATGGGTTTCGGCAATGCGGGAGTGCACATCCCGCACGCGTGCGCCTATCCGATCGCCGGGCGGGTGCGTGACTACCGGCCCACCGGGTATCCGCAGGACGAGCCGATGGTGCCGCACGGGCAGTCGGTGTCGCTGACCGCGCCCGCCGCCTTCCGGTTCACCTTCCCCACCGATCCCGAGCGGCACGTGCACGCGGCGCGGCTGCTGGACGCGGCGACCGCCGACGCGGAACCGAACCCTCGTGAGAAGCTGCCCGCCGTGCTCACGGCGCTCATGCGCGACATCGGAATCCCCAACGGGATCGGCGCGGTGGGCTACTCCGAGGCGGACATCCCGGCGCTGGTCGACGGCACCCTCAAGCAGCAGCGGCTGCTCAACGTGGCTCCGCGACAGGTGACCGGGGACGACATCTGTGAAATCTTCGGTGAGTCGCTGAGCAACTGGTGACCCGGTCGCGCCCGTCTACTCCACATGAGAACAACACAGTTCCTCATCGGCGCGATGGTCCTCGTCCTCAGCGGGTGCGGGGCGAACGCCCAGCCAAGCGAGCCGTCTCCTTCGTCCTCACAGGAAAAACCGCCTGCGGTGACTGTCGAAAAGGGACAGACGGGCGAGATCGCGGTGAAGATCGGTGACGTGATTTCGGTGCCGCCGGGCGAAGGGGCGCCCCTGGTGAAGGACCCGTACGTCCGGCTGCACCTGCAGACCGAGAAGGAGTGGCAGTACCGCGCGTCCTCGCCGGGCAAGACGAAGATTCCCACCAGCGGCGAGGGCGCGTCGGTCACTGTAACCATCAGTTAGCTCGGCATCAGGACGGTGTCGATGATGTAGACGGTCGCGTTGGCCGTCTGCACGTTGCCGCAGATCACGCTGGCGTCGTTGACCTTGAAGGAGGTCCCCGCGCCGGAGGTCTTCACCATGCCCTTCTGGAGCGTCTCGAAGTTCCCGGACGCCAGGTCCGCGGTGGTGAGCCGCTTCGGGACCACGTGGTAGGTCAGGACCTTGGTGAGCGTGGCGTTGTCCGCGAGCACCTTGTCCAGGTCCGCCTTGGGAATCTTGGCGAAGGCCGGGTCGGCGGGCGCGAACACGGTGATGTCCTTCGCGGTGTTCAGCGTGTCCACCAGGCCCGCCTTCTTCACCGCGGTGACCAAAGTGGACAGTGCGGGGTTGTTGCTCGCCGCGGTGGCCACCGGGTCCTTGGCCATGCCCGCGAAGCTGCCGGGGCCGTCCGTGGGCACCGACGAGCAGGCCGAGCCGAACTCGCCGGAGGTCATGGTCGCGGTGGTGGTCATCGGCGCCGGTGCCGGGGGCTGTGCCGCGGGAGTGTCGGTCCCGTCGGAGCAGGCGGTCAGGCCCAGCGCCGAGACGGCGGCCGCGGCGAGGACGGCGGTGCGCTTGAACTGCATGATCGGTTCTCTCCTTCATCAGGTGACCGTGACCGCGACGGAGTGCCATCCGGTGGCACCACGGGGAAACGGCCTGGATCGTTCTTCCGGTTGCCAGTCCCCACGGCCATCGGCCGCGCGGACTTCGAAGCGGTGCAAGCCCTTGTCGAGCTGGACGGTGGCGCGCCACTGGCGCCAGGTGTCCGGGCTGACCTCGGTGCTGATCTGCGCGGGGCGCCATTCCCCGCCGTCGACGCGGAACTGCACGGCGCTGATCCCGCGGTGCTGCGCCCACGCGACCCCGGCGACGGTCACCGGGCCCGCGGGGACCTGTGCGAACGGCTTGGGCACGTCGATCCGCGATGCGGTGAGCACCGGGCCGATCGGGTCCCAGCCACGTTCGGTCCAGTACGCGTCGTACTTGTCGAACGTGGTGAGTTCGAGGTCGACCAGCCACTTCGTCGCCGAGGTGTAGCCGTAGAGCCCCGGAACGAGCTGCCGGACCGGAAACCCGTTGGTGGGCAACAAAGGTTCGCCGTTCATCCCGATCGCGAGCAGTGCCTCGCGGCCGTCCATCACCACGTCGAGCGGTGTGCCGATGGTCATGCCGTCGCGGTCGGTGCCGACGAGCTGGTTCGCCCCGGCACGGACCCCGGCCTCACGGAGCAGCTGCGCCAGCGGGAAGCCGAGCCACCGCGCGGTGCTCGCGTACGGCCCGCCGACCTCGTTGGAGACGCAGCACAGGGTGATGTCGCGTTCGATCAGCGGCTTCGCCATGAGGTCGGCGAAACTCAGCTCGACCGGCCGGTCCACCATCCCGTGAATGCGCAGCCGCCATTCCTCGGCGGTCAGCTCGGGAATCACCAGTGCGGTGTCGACGCGGTAGAAATCGCGATTCGGTGTTTCGAACGGGGTGAGCCCGGGAAGCGCGAAATCATGACCGGGCGGCCGGGCCGCCGCGGGGCTCACGGGTGCGGGCAGCCGAATGGCGGAACGGGATTGTGCGATATCGGCGGAACGCTGCTGGAGAATTCTGCCCACCGAACCGCCGAGCACCGCGTACGCCGCCGTGCCCAGGCCGGTGATCAGGAACTTCCGGCGGCTCGACCCGTCCGCCGCCGGTCGCCTGGTGAGCAGCAGGTGCAGCGCGGCGACCCCGGCCACGATCGCGGCGAGCGAGGGCAGCGCGTCCAACGGCGACCCACCTGGGCGGGCGATCGCCGCGATCGCGCCGACCGCGCCGATCAGGCCGATCATCACCGCTCCGACGGCGAACCGGCGCGCGGCCACGATCCCCGCCACCGCGGCGAAGACCACCAGCACGACCAGGATTCCGCCCAGCAGGACCGGCTTGTCGTAGTTGCCGAAAGTGCTGATCGCGAAGTCCTTCAGCCACACCGGCGCGAGATCGATCGCCGCGCCGCCCACCGAAGTGATCGGCGATGAGTTCGGTCCCGTCACCGCGGTGACGAGTTCTGCTGTTCCTAGTGCCGCACCGGCGGAAAGGACGCCGATGAGGGCTGACCCTCTCTCGCTGTTCACATGGGGCATTCGCGACTGTTCCGGGAACGGATGGGTCCGGTTTTCCGGCTCACTCGAATGGTCGAGCCGATGCGATTTTTCGGTCATAAAAGGAACCTACGCGCACGCGCGCGGGGAATCCCTTACCGATCCGTGAAATCTGGCGTAGCGTCAAGCTGGACCAATCCGGCTCGGGACCGGCTCCGAAGAACAGAAGTGGACGGCCTGGTCGAAAGGGGTGGTCATGCGCGACCGAGCGCGAGCTGTGAGTCAGCTGCACGGTCCGGCCGGCGTCGCGACACTGACACCGGAGGAGCTGGTGCAGCAGGTGGCTCGGGGAGACGAGGCCGCGTTCGGCCAGCTCTACGAGGTGCTGGCGGGACCGATCTACGGCGTCGTGCTGCGCGTCCTGCGGGACCAGGCGCAGTCCGAGGAGGTCGCCCAGGAGGTGCTGGTGGAGCTGTGGCGCACCGCGACGCGCTACGCGCCGGACAAGGGCTCGGTGCTGACCTGGGCGTTGACGGTGGCGCACCGACGCGCCGTGGACCGCGTGCGCTCCGCGCAGTCCAGTGCTGACCGCGAGGACAGGGCGGGGCGACTGGATGCCGGGCGCCCGTTCGACGAGGTCTCCGAGCAGGTCACCGCTCGGTTGGAGCGCGAGCAGGTGCGCATCTGCCTGAAAGCGCTGACCGACCTGCAACGCGAGGCAGTGCTGCTCGCGTACTACCGCGGCTACACCTACCGCGAGGTCGCCGAACTGCTCGGCTCTCCGTTGGGGACCGTCAAGACTCGGTTGCGGGACGGGCTGATCCGGCTGCGCGACTGCCTGGGGGTGGCGTGATGAACCCGGACGTGCACACCCTGACCGGCGCCTACGCCATGAACGCCCTCGACGCGGACGAGCGCCGCGAGTTCGAACGGCACATGGCCGTGTGCCCGGACTGCGAACGCGAGACCAGGGAACTGGAGCGCACGGCCGCCCACCTCGGGATGGCCGCCGCGACCGTGCCGCCGCCCGGCTTGCGCGCCAAGGTGCTCGCAGAGGTTTCCCGGACGCGGCAACAGTCCCCGATCGCGCCCGCGCTTCCGCGTCAGCGCCGGTGGGCGGTGCCCGTTGTCTCGTTGGTGGCGGCGGCCAGCGTGCTCGTCGCCGTCGTGTTCGGGATCGGCGTGCTCACCGCCAACCAGGAGCTCGACCGCGAACGCGCGCTGGCGGAACAGGTCACCGCGATCGTCGGCGCGGCCGACGCGCGCACGGAGGTCGCCGGGAACGGCAAGGTGGTGTCGTCCAGGCTGCTGGGCAAGGCCGTGCTGCTGGCCAGTGATCAGGTTCCGGCGCCTCGGTCCGGCAAGGACCTCCAGGCGTGGGCGATCTCCGACTCCGGCGTCGTCTCGCTCGGCCTGATGGCGCGGACGCACTCCGGCAGGCACGCGCCGATGGTGTTCCCGACGACGGGGGTGAGCAAGATCGGGGTGACCGTGGAGCCCTCGGGCGGCTCCGCACAGCCGACCACCACGCCGGTGCTGCTCGTTCCGGTGGCCTGACCAGGAACTCCTGCCCGTTCTCGGCCGTTGCCCCGGCATGGAGGTGTTCGGCGCCGCGTTCGACGCCGGGCAACGGCACAAGATCGACGAGCGGAACAGCCACTCGATGATGCGCGACGACGCCGACGACGGCGCCCCGCCGCACAGCACGGTGGATCTGGACAGCGGTGTGGCGACGCTCCGAAGGGAACCACCCGATCGTGGAGCGACGGCGCGGGGGCGCGAGCGCTAGTTTCGGCGGCGTGTCAAGGCTTCTCGCGCCGCTCGGCGCCGTCCTCCTGTTGCCCGTGCTCGCCGGTACCGCGCACGCCGCGCCCACCGCCTCGATCAAGCCGGTCTGCGACGCCGCGACCTGGAGCGTGAGCTACACCGCGACCAGCTCCGGGCACGGCAAGCGGGCCGCCGTCGAGGTGCGCGTCGACCAGTCCATTGTGGAGGAATGGGCCGATCACGGGCTCGGCGCCGCCGCCATGGGCGAACCGCGCCGCGAACGTGCGAACGGCAGCGGAACGTGGACCGAGCGGGACCGGCTGGTCAAGGGCACCGGCGCGCCCGACGAACCCCGCCCCTACAAGCGCACCTACACGCTGGACCTCACCGTCACCGAGAAGGGCGTCCAGACCAAGGCGTCCGGCTCGTGCAGCCTCATCCTGCGCTAGGCGAGTAGGGGCGTCTTCAAGTCCTACGAACCCCACCTAGAAACGTCTCAAACCGCCCCCAACCCTCCGGCATCCGGCCGAGGGTTGGGGGCGGTTTGAGACTTCTGGGGAGGGGGTCAGTGGTACTTGAAGACGCTCCAACCGCGGTCAGGTCACGTCGCGGCGGCGGAGTGCGGTGTGGCTCACCAGGAAGGCTGCGGCGATGTAGGTGATGAGCACCGCGACGGCCAGCAGGGGGGTGCCCTGGGGCTGCGCGCCGAAGGCACCGGTGATCGTGATGGGCTCCGAGCCCAGCGCTGCGGCGAGGCGGTTGGAGCTGTTGCCGAGCAGCAGCGTGCTGAGAAAGCCCAGGCCGGGAACGACATTCGCCAGCAGCGCCAAGGCGTTCTCCGCCAAGACCGTCCACAGTAGACCGACGACGATGGCGGCAACGGGACTGCGGGTGAGCATCCCGATGGCGAAGCCAACCGCGCCCCACGCGGCCATCACCAGCCACAGCGAGCCCAGCTCCAGCGCGATCACGCCCACGTCGCCGTACCGGGCGGGACTGGCGTTGACCATCGCGATCACGCCGCTGCTGAGCAGGCCGAGGACCAGGGTCACCGTGGCCACCGGCAGCAACGCCACCAGCAGGCCGAGGAACCGCCCGCCCAGGAACGCGCCGCGGTCGGACTGGCGGCCGAGGACGGTGCGCAGGGTGCCCCAGCGGTAGTCGCCGGTGGCCAGCAGCGCGCCGATCACCAGCATCACCGGTCCGCCGAAGGTCGGCAGCGCGCCCGCGACGTAGTAGTGCGCGCCCTCCGGGAGCAGCCCGGAGATCATGTCGGCGGCCACCGCGGGCGCCATCGACGAACCCTGGGTGAGGTAGACGATGTAGGGCACCAGGTAGGCGAAGACCACGACCTGGGTGGACCACATCCCGGCCATCGCCAGGACTCCGGGGCGGCGGCGCAGCGCGAACAGCTCCGCGCGCAGGTTGTTCGTGATCATGCCGCGGTCACCCCCGTGAAGACGTCCTCCAACGTGCGTTCCTCGATGCGCAGTTCGCTGACCTCGAAGCCTTCCACGACGAGGTCGCGGTTCACCGCCGCGGCGGTCGCGGTGCCCAGCTCGACCTCGACCAGCTCGCCGGTCCGGCGCACCCCCAGCACCCCGGGACGTGCGCGCAGCGCGGTTTCCACCGCCGGTCCCGGTTCCGCGCGCACCACCAGGCGGGGGCCGCCGACGCGCGCCCGGATCTCGGCGAGCGCGCCCTCCGCGACCAACCGTCCACTGTGGATGACGCCGATCCGGTCGGCCACGTGCTCGACCTCGCCGAGCAAATGGCTGGACAGCAGGACCGTACCGCCGTTGTCGGCGAAATTCCTTACCAGGTCGCGCATTTCGCGCATACCCGACGGATCGAGGCCGTTGGTCGGCTCGTCCAGGATCAGCAGCTCCGGATCGCCCATCAGTGCCGCCGCGACGCCGAGCCGCTGCTTCATCCCGAGCGAGTAGCCGGTGAAGCGGTCGCCTGCCCGATCGATGAGCCCGGACAGCTCCAGTGCACTGTCCACTGTGGAGTCGCCAAGGCCGGAGTAGCGGGCGAGCAGCCTGAGGTTGTCGCGGCCGCTGAGGTGCGGGTAGAACGCGGGCGACTCCACGAGCGAACCGATCCGCGCCACGGAAGCGGGATCTCCCAAGGGTTTCCCGAACACCGAGCCCGATCCGGACGTCGGCCGGATGAGGCCGAGCAGCATCCGCATCGTGGTGGTCTTGCCCGCGCCGTTGCGCCCGAGGAAGCCGTAGACCTCGCCCGCGTGCACGCTGAGATTGAGCTCTCGAACGGCGTGCACGTCACCGTAGGACTTGCCCAAGCCGGACAACTCGATCATGTCAGCATCTCCTTGAGCGCCGCGCTGTAGTCCTCGAAGGCCCTGCGCCCCTTGGTGGTCAGCTCCACGTACGTGACCGGTGTGCGGCGCTGGTGGGTCTTGGTGATCTCGACGTACCCCGCGTCCTCCAGCTTGCGCAGGTGCGTCGACAGGTTGCCCGCGGTCATGTCGAGCAGTTCCTGGAGCCTGGGGAAGGTGATCCGGTCTCCGCTCGGCAGCGCGGCGAGTGCGACCGTGACGCGCAACCGGGCCTGAGCGTGGATCACCGGGTCCAGTTCCGGAAGACCCGCCGTCATGCTGTCTTCGCCTGCCGCGCGTAGTGGGTGGCGAGCCCGAGCATCGCGCCGCCACCGGCGAAAGCGAGCACCAGGAGGTTCGCGGGGGTGCCGACGTACACGCTCGCGCTCGCCGCGAGCAGCAGCCAGACCCCGGCGACATACTCCGGGATGCTGCGGCGCTGCGCGGCGCCGAGCATGGTCAGCAGGCCCATGACCAGCAGCGGACCCGAGGTCCACAGCAGGGACGTGACCTCGATGCTCACGCCGAGTTTCACCGTGAAGCCGACGTTGATCGCGCCCAGCGCCCAGAACCCGAGCGTCCAGGTCCACCCGTAGAGCGCGCCGCTGAGCCTGGACGGCCCGGCGATCCCGCGCCCCGCCCGCGCGCTGACCACGGTCGACAGGACGACCGACCCGATGATCGCGGCGGCGAAGACCACTCCCGCCAGCCACAGCGGCAGCAGTTCCGGACCGCCGGGCGTGGCCAGGAACATCAGCGTCCAGCCGACCAGCCAGGTCGTGCCCCACATGCCGAAGAGCAGCGCCTGGCTCGGCGACAGGCTCCGGTCGACCCGGGCCCGCTGGCTGCTGATCAGCGCCAGTGACTCGGCGGGGGACAGCGGTCCGTCGTCCTCTGCCATGTCTTCCTCCTACTTTGCGATACAAAGTCCAACTACTTTGTATCGCAAAGTTCGAGGTCGGGCAAGGATCAGGCCGCTCTCGTACAGCGCCCTGATCGCGTCGCGGCTACGCGCGGTTGAGCGAACAGTCGCCGCAGAGGCCGCCGTTGGGCACTCGGTAGAAGAGGCAGCAGCTCCGCCGCTTGTAGCCGTTGGCGGTGAAGTCACCGGCCCCGCTCAGCCGGGGATCGGCGAGCACGTCCATCGCGGCGTCCCACGTCCGCTGGTCCAGCTCGCCGGCGTTCGCGATCACCTTCAGCGTGCCCACGAGTGAGGACGCGGCGTTGCCCCACAACAGGCCCTCCGCCACCTCGCCGCGGAGCGCCGACACCATCGGTTCGAAGTGGTCGTCGAGGGCGATCTCGGCGATTGTCCTTGTGGCGCTTGGCAATGGGGCAGCGGTGGTGAAGCCGCTCGCCGCCCAGTGGACCTTGTCGGCTGGCAACGCGGGCACAGGTTCGCCGAGCGCCACGGCACCCCACAACGGCGACCACACCCGCGCTGTGTAGCCCTGGAACAGGATCGAGGCCCCAACCCGACGCTCCGTGGTTCCCAACCGAGCGCACACGTCATCGATGCGCTCCGCGAGACCCAGGCCGTCGTAGACCTGGCGCAACGTGGGGCCGTCCGAGCCGACTCCGACGACGAAGTAGTCCCCGAACCGCCGCACTACGCCGAGTAGTCGTAGAAGCCGCGCCCGGACTTCTTGCCGAGCAGGCCCGCGTCCACCATGCGCAGCAACAGCGGCGGCGGCGAGTAGAGGGCTTCCTTGAACTCCGCGTACAGCGACTCCGCGATCGCCTTCGTGGTGTCCAGGCCGATCAGGTCGGCCAGGCGCAGCGGGCCCATCGGGTGGGCGCAGCCGAGCACCATGCCGTTGTCGATGTCGTCGGCGGAGGCGAAACCCGACTCCAGCATCCGGATCGCCGACAGCAGGTAGGGGATCAGCAGCGCGTTGACGATGAAGCCCGCGCGGTCCTGCGAGCGGATCACCTGCTTGCCCAGGACGTTCGCGGCGAACTCCTCGGCGCGGCGCGAGGTCTCCTCGCCGGTGAGCAGCGAGGTGACCAGCTCCACCAGCTTCAGCACCGGCACCGGGTTGAAGAAGTGGATGCCGATGACCTGCTCGGGCCGCTGCGTCGCCATGCCGAGCTTCATGATCGGGATGGACGAGGTGTTGGAGGCGAAGATCGCGTCCGGCCGGGTGACGACCTTGTCCAGGGTGGCGAAGACGTCGACCTTGGTCTGCTCGTGCTCGGCGACCGCCTCGATCACCAGGTCGCGGTCGGCGAAGTCGCCGAGGTCGGTGGTCAGCCGCAACCGGCCCAGCGCGTCGTCGCGCTCCTCGGCAGCCATCTTGCCCTTGCTGACCGCGCGGTCGATCGACTTGGTGATCCGGCCGCGCCCGGCGTCGGCCGCCGTCGAGTTGACCTCGCTGACCACGACGTCCAGCCCGGCGCGCAGGCACACCTCGGCGATGCCCGCGCCCATCAGGCCCGATCCGACCACACCGACCTTGCTGACGCTCACGTCATCACCCTTCGCAAGAAACTCAGACGTTCCGACGATACTGGCCGCCGACTTCGAAGAACGCCTCGGTGACCTGGCCAAGCGAGCACACCCGCGCGGCCCGCATCAGCTCGGCGAACACGTTGCCCTCGCCCATCGCCACCTCGCGCAGCCGCTTCAACGCGGCCTCGGCCGTGTCGGCGTTGCCGCGGTGGAAGTCCCGCAACCTGGTGAGCTGGGACTGCTTCTCCGCCTCGGTGCCCCTGGCGAGTTCGATCGGCCCGGACGCCTCGGCACCGCGCGGGTTGCGGAAGGTGTTCACGCCGATGATCGGCAGCGAGCCGTCGTGCTTGCGGTGCTCGTAGAGCATGGACTCGTCCTGGATGCGCCCGCGCTGGTAGCCGGTCTCCATCGCGCCCAGCACGCCGCCGCGCTCGCTGATCCGATCGAACTCCACCAGCACGGCCTCCTCGACCAGGTCGGTGAGCTCGTCGATGATGAACGCGCCCTGCAACGGGTTCTCGTTGCGGGCCAGGCCCCACTCACTGTTGATGATCATCTGGATGGCCAGCGCGCGGCGGACGGAATCCTCGGTCGGCGTGGTCACCGCCTCGTCGAAAGCGTTGGTGTGCAAGCTGTTGCAGTTGTCGTAGATCGCGATCAGCGCCTGCAACGTGGTCCGGATGTCGTTGAAGTCCATCTCCTGCGCGTGCAGCGACCGGCCCGAGGTCTGCACGTGGTACTTCAGCTTCTGCGAGCGCTCGTTGCCGCCGTAGCGGTTCTTCATGGCCACGGCCCAGATCCGCCGCGCCACCCGGCCGAGCACCGAGTACTCCGGGTCCATGCCGTTGGAGAAGAAGAACGACAGGTTCGGCGCGAAGTCGTCGATGTCCATCCCGCGCGCCAGGTAGGACTCCACGTAGGTGAAACCGTTGGCCAGGGTGAAGGCCAGCTGGCTGATCGGGTTCGCCCCGGCCTCGGCGATGTGGTAGCCGGAGATCGACACCGAGTAGAAGTTGCGGACCCCGTTGGCGATGAACCACTCCTGGATGTCGCCCATCATCCGCAACGAGAACTCGGTGGAGAAGATGCAGGTGTTCTGGCCCTGGTCCTCCTTGAGGATGTCGGCCTGCACCGTGCCGCGCACCGTGCTGTACACCTTCTTGGCGATCTCCGCCGACTCGGCCTCGGTGGGCTCGCGGCCGTTGTCCTCGGTGAACTTCGCGACCTGCTGGTCGAAGGCGGTGTTGAGGAAGAAGGCCAGGATCGTCGGTGCCGGACCGTTGATCGTCATCGACACCGAGGTGCTGGGCGAGCACAGGTCGAAGCCGTCGTAGAGCACCTTCATGTCGTCCAGCGTGGCGATCGAGACGCCGGAGGTGCCGACCTTGCCGTAGATGTCGGGGCGCTCGTCGGGGTCGCGGCCGTAGAGCGTGACCGAGTCGAAGGCGGTGGAGAGCCTGGTGGCCTTGGAATCCGACGACAGGAAGTGGAAGCGGCGGTTGGTGCGGAAGGGATCGCCCTCACCCGCGAACATCCGCGCCGGGTCCTCACCATCCCGCTTGAACGGGAAAACCCCTGCGGTGAAAGGGAACCGGCCCGGCAGGTTCTCCGCGCGGAGGAACCGCAGCAGCTCCCCGTGGTCGCCGTAGCGGGGTAGCGCGACACGCGGAATCCTTGAGCCGGAAAGACTTTCCCGCCACAGCTGCGTCCGCAGCTCCTTGTCCCTGACCTTCACCACCAGCTCGTCGGCCGAGTACGCCTCGACCGTCCTCGGCCAGTCCTCCAGCAGTGCGTGGCTGTCCGCGGCCAGCTCCCGCTCGGCCTCGGTGAGCAGCTGCTCCAGCACGTCGGTCGCGCCGCTTCGCCCTTCCACCAAGGCTTTGCTGGCGGCGAGCTGCTGGCGGCGGCGGGCGATCTCCACCTGCCTGGCGGTCTCGACGTGGTAGCCGCGCACCGACTCGGCGATCTCCGCCAGGTAGCGCACCCGCGCGGACGGGATGATCTGCGCGATCCGCGTGGACGCCTTGCCGGTGACCACCGGGAGCACCCCCTCGGCGGCCTTGAGGCCGTGCGAGGTCAGCATCTCGCGGAGGAACTGGTAGAGCGCGGTCACGCCGTCGTCGTTGAAGGTCGCGGCGCTCGTGCCGTACACGGGCATCTCGTCCGGCGGCGTTCCGAACGCCTCGCGGTTGCGCACCAGCTGGCGGGCCACGTCGCGGCGCGCGTCCTCGGCGCCCCTGCGCTCGTACTTGTTGATCGCCACCGCGTCGGCGAAGTCCAACATGTCGATCTTCTCCAGCTGCGACGCGGCGCCGAACTCCGGCGTCATCACGTACAGCGAGGCGTCGACGAACGGCACGATCGCGGCGTCGCCCTGGCCGATGCCCGGGGTCTCCACGATCACCAGGTCGTGCCCGGCGGCCTTGCACGCGGCGATCACGTCGGCGAGGCCGGTCGGCAGCTCGGTGCCCGCGCCCCTGGTGGCCAGGGAGCGGAAGAAGATCCGGTCACCGTCCAGGCAGTTCATCCGGATGCGGTCACCGAGCAGCGCGCCACCGCCCTTGCGGCGGCTCGGGTCGACCGCGATCACCGCGATCCGCAGCTTGTCCTGCTGGTCGATGCGGAACCGGCGGACCAGCTCGTCGGTCAGCGAGGACTTGCCCGAGCCGCCGGTGCCGGTGATGCCCAGCACCGGGACGTCCCGATCGGCGGCCTTGTGCAGCTCGGCGCGCTCGTCCTCGGACAGCCCGCCCCGCTCGATCCGGGTGATCGCCCTGGCCAGCGCGGCCTGCTCGCCGTGGAAGACGCCGGTCAGCGGCAGCGGCTCCAGCTCCACGTCGCAGCTGCCGACCATGGTGTTGACCATCTTCGCCAGGCCCATGGTCTGGCCGTCCTCCGGCGAGAAGATCCGCGCGACGCCGCGCTCGTGCAGCTCCGCGATCTCCTCGGCGACGATCACCCCGCCCCCGCCGCCGTAGACCTTGATGTGACCGGCCCCGCGCTCGCGCAGCAGGTCCACCAGGTAGCCGAAGAACTCGACGTGCCCGCCCTGGTAGGAGCTGATCGCGATACCCTGGACGTCCTCCTGGACCGCGGCGGTGACGATCTCGTCGACCGAGCGGTTGTGCCCGAGGTGGATCACCTCCGCGCCCTGGGCCTGCAGGATCCGCCGCATGATGTTGATCGAGGCGTCGTGCCCGTCGAACAGGCTCGCCGCGGTGACGAAGCGCACCGGGTTCACGGGTACGTGCAGATCGGACACGGGAGACTCCTCGGGCCGACGATAGAAGCTTGGAAATAAAATAGTAGGACTTCCAAGTGACGGGGAACCCGCCGACCCTGTGAGCCCGCTCATGCGGGCGTTCGGTTCGCTGGTCTTCAAGACCCCCGAACCCCGTCCCCACGGTCTTTAACCGCTCTCACCTGAGAGGTTGGGGGCGGTTAACGATGATCGGGAGGGGGCTGGGTGGTCTTGAAGACACCCCTACGCCTTCAGCCAGGCCAGGACGGCGAGGACGCGGCGGTGGTCGTCGTTGGACGGGGGCAGCGTGAGCTTGGTGAAGATCGACGAGATGTGCTTCTCCACCGCGCCGCCGCTGACCGACAGGGTGCGGGCGATCGCGGTGTTGGTGCGGCCCTCCGCCATCAGCGCCAGCACCTCGCGCTCGCGCGGCGTCAGCTCGGTCAGCGGGTCGTTGCGGCGGCGCAGCGCGAACAGCCCGGCGACCACCTCCGGGTCGAGCACGGTGCCGCCATCGGCGACGCGGTGCAGGGCGTCGGACAGCTCGTCGAGCTTGGAGATGCGGTCCTTCAGCAGGTAGCCGACGCCGCCGGAGCCGGGCTGCCCCGCCTCGGCGAGCAGGTCGGAGGCGTAGGACTCCTCCACGTACTGAGAGAGCACCAGGACACCGAGACCGGGGACGACGGACCGGGCGCGCATCGCGGCCCGCAGGCCCTCGTCGGTGAACGACGGCGGCATCCGGACGTCCACGACCGCGATGTCCGGCCGGTGCTCGACCACGGCCTGGACCAGCGAGTCGCCGTCGCCGACAGCGGCCACGACGGTCGCTCCGGCCTCGCCGAGCAACCGGACCAGGCCCTCGCGCAACAGGACGGAGTCCTCGGCCAACACGACGCGCACCGCGCCACCCCCCTCGAATCCGAGGGGTAACGCTACCGGTGCGCATCGCTCAGGTCAGGGGAATGTCGGCGGTGAGGACGGTCGGGCCCCCGGCGGGGCTGGCGATGTCCAGGCGGCCGTCCACCGCGGCGAGGCGGTCCACCAGCCCGGCGAGGCCGTGGCCCTTGCCGAGGTGCGCGCCGCCGGTGCCGTTGTCGCGGACCTGGAGCAGCAGCACCTGCGCGTCGCGCTTCACCGTGACGGTGCACAGGGAAGCTCCGGAATGCTTGGCCACGTTGGTCAAAGCCTCGCTGACCACGAAGTAGGCCGCGTTCTCCACCGCCTCTGGCAGCCGCTCCCCGGTCTCCGGGTCGATGTCCAGCGCGACCTCGACGGGGCAGCGCGCTGCGGTCGCCGTCAGGGCCGCGCGCAGACCGCGGTCGGTGAGGATCGGCGGGGCGATGCCGCGGGAGACCGCACGCAGTTCCGACAGCGCTTCCTGGCTCTGCACAAGGGCTTCCTCGATCAGCGGACGCGCCGCCTCCGGGTCGTCGTCGAGCCGCCTGCGCACCGCTTCGAGGTCCATGTTGAGCCGGACCAGCCGCTGCTGCGGGCCGTCGTGGATGTCCCGCTCGACGCGGCGCAGCGTCTGCGCCTCCGCCTGCACGGCGGCGGTGCGGCTCGTGGTCAGCTGCTCGGTGCGAGCCCGCAGCGCGGCGGCCTCGTTGGTCAGCATCAGCCGGACCATGCCGGAGTCGAAGGCGGCCAGCCCGCGCAGCACGTACGGCAGCGTCACCGCGAAGAGCAGCCCGATCGCCACGTACCCGGTGAGGTGGATGAACTCCGAGTCGTAGCCGAGCAACGCGAAGAGGTGCACGTTGCCCTCGGGCAGGGACCACTCCCACAACGGGTAACTGACGCCCCCGAGCGCGACGGCCGACCACGTCACCGTGAACACCCAGCCCACGACGCGCACGGGCAGCTGGATGATGCCGAACAGGAGCTCCCGCCAGGACTGCGGGTCGTGGAGCGAGCGCCAGAGCCTGCCGAAGCCGCGCCCCTCGTTGCGCCGGTAGTACGTCGGCGGGAGCTCGCGGCGGTAGAGCCAGCGGACCCGCGCTCGCTCACCCGAGGCGAAGCCGCGCGCCGCGGCGAGGCAGCCCGCGAGGATCGCGATGCCGATCCAGATCACCGTCAGGCCGACGCCCAGCCAGAAGGTGACCATCAGCGGGATGAACGTGGCCAGCCCGATGAACAGGCCGGGGATCAGGTAGCCGAAATCCCTGCGGGCCTGGGCCCAGGTCACCGGGACCGGCTGGTACCGGTCGATGCCGGTCGCGTTCGAGGTCATGGCCCAAGACTGGCTTGTTCGGCGGGGTCCGTTCCATCCGGTGCCCCGCACACCGCTGGTGGGGCTAGCCCTACCCCTCGGCGGGCTTCGGCGCCGTGGTGTCCCGCATGCGGTGCGGCAGCTCCTCGTGGGTCAGCAGGATCGTGTGGTCGGTCGTCCCGGACACGATGTGCGCCCGCTCCAGGACGTGTTCCAGGTAGGCCCACTCGATCTCGTCGATCTCCTCGACGGCGCGGGCGATCGTCGCCGGGTCCGAGGTGCCCCACGCCACCGGCACCGCGACCACGAAGTCCCAGTAGCCCATGCGCGCCCACGGGTGGTTCGGGCTGCTGGCGAACCGGCAGGTCACCGGGACCCGCTCGCCGACCGCGAGCCGGTGCCCCGGCAGGTGCTCCGCGCGCAGCGTGTGCAGCGCGAACCGCCTGGGAACGTCGCGCGTCGTGGTCACGTCGGCCAGCACCAGCACGGTCGCCGCGCCCGTGCTGTCCACGTGGGAGATCATCCCGGGGTTGAGCACGCCGCGGCGGAAGTACTGGTGCGGGCTGCCGTTGGTGCGCCGCGCCCGCGCCAGGAACAGCCCGCCGAGCAGCGCGAGGCCGAGCAGGCCGCCGCCGACCACGTAGCCCCAGATCTGTCCACTGAGGACGAACGAGGCGCCCGCGGCCGTGAGCACCGCGCTGGTGATCCCGACGGTGAGCAGCCACGGTCGGTCCCCGCGCCGGTAGATCTCGTTGTACCGGCGCGCGTGACCGCGTTCGGGCTGGAAGTCCAGGCGCCGCTGGCCGTTCTGCGGCGACCACGCGGTTCCCCTGATCAGGGGAAAAACCGGAACCGCCTCCGGGGACACGTGCGGCTGGCCGCGCTCGTCCCAGGCCAGCTCGACGCCGAAGCGCTGCCGCGGGTAGCGCAGCTCGGTCGGCAGCTTGTCCGCGGGCAGCACCATCGGCCGGTCCTTGCCCTTGAGCTGGCCCGCGCCGTGGGCGAGCTCGCCGAGCAGCACCCACTCCGCCGCGTCGATGGACGTGCCGACCTCGCGCAGCACCTGCGCGTCCGCGGTGGCCCAGGAGACCGGGGCGGCGTCGAAGTTCGACCAGTACGCCGAGTTCCTGCCGCTGTGGTCGAACGCGACGCACGGGATGCGCTCGCCGGGCGACCACATCGCACCGCCCGGCAGCTGCACCAGCCGCAGCGCGAAACGCGGCACGGTCGTGGGGGAGCGCGACATCTCGGCCATCACCAGCACGGCGGCCCGGCCGTCCTTGCCGACCTCCAGCACGACCCCGGGAACCACCTGCCCGCCCTGGTAGGGGCGCCACGGCTGCTTTCGCCCGGCAAGGACCAGCACCAGCCCGCCGATCGAGACCAGGGCCCCGACCACGCCGAGCACGATCGCCCACCACGGGCCGGTCATCGCCCAGACGCTCAGCGCCAGCACCGGGAACGCGGCCCACAAAGCCCTGCTCAGACCGGCCCGCCACTGTGTGTAGTGGCCACTGGTTGTCCGCAGGTGCGCGTCGTCGACCTCCCACTGCTGGTACCGCTGCGGGTGGGTGGCCGGAAGGCCGTGTCGCGGCTGGTTCAACTCCTGCGCTCCCATGATCGGAGTGGTTCACCAGGAACTTACTTGAGCCGGTGAACCGAGCGCGGGACGCACAGGCGCGTACGTACGTATGAATGGATAGGCTCACTCCGTGGGACATCGTGAAGAACTGCTCGCCGGGGCGAAGCAGTGTCTGTACGAGCGGGGCTACGCGCGCACGACGGCCAGGGACATCATCGCGGTCTCCGGTGCCAACCTCGCCTCCATCGGGTATCACTTCGGTTCCAAAGAGGCGCTGCTCACCGCGGCGCTCATCGAGGCGACCGAGGAGTGGGCCGAGGCCGTCAACAAGATGTGGGACCCCGATCCGGACGCCCCGTTCATGGAGCGGTTCGAGTCGCTGTGGAAGGCCGTCGTCGCCTCCCTCGCCGAACACCGCAACCTCTGGGTGTCCACCTTCGAGGCGCTCAACCAGGCGGAACGGCTGCCCGAGCTGAAGCAGCGGCTCTCCAGCGACGTCGAGCTGGCGCGGGTGTCCTTCGCCCAGCTGTTCGGCCCCGGCCCGGAGCAGGCGGACGAGCGCGCCGACCGCGCGGTGGGCGCCTTCTACGTCGCGCTGATGCAGGGCGTGATGGTGCAGCGCCTGCTCGACCCGGAGCGCGCGCCGACCGGCGAGGACATCGCCCTCGCACTGCGCACCCTCATCGAACGCGCCGCCCCCACCCCCGACGTTCACCCTGAATGAGTCATTGGGGCAGTTGCGCCCAACCACCCCAATGACTCATTTGGTGCACTCAATCCCCCGAACGACCTGTTCAGCGCGTTGAAGCACCCCAATGACCCGTTCAGTGCGTTGAGGGCCCTGAATGAGTCATTCGGGGCGTTGGAGTCCCCCAATGACTCATTCAGGGCCCTCAAGTACCTCAATGACTCGTTCAGGGCGTTGGAGTACCTCAATGACTCGTTCGGGCGGTCGCGTTCGACCGCGCCAATGACGCGTTTGGGGCGTTGGGGGAACCGTGAACGGATCGTTTGGGGCGCTCAGTGCCCTGAACGACCCGTTCAGGGAAACCAACGCCCCGAATGCGGCGTTCGCAACGGCGGGGGTCAGGGGATGAGGATGACCTTGCCGATGGTGGCGCGGCTGACCAACGCAGTGTGCGCGGCGGCGGCGTCGCTGAGCGGGATCGGCGGGTTCACCAGCGGCACGAGCTCGCCCTTGGCCAGTGCGTCCATGGCGCGCCGCTCCAGGACGCGGAGGCCGCCCGCTCGCGCAACGATCGCGGGGCCGATCGCCACGCCCGCGGTGATGCTCTTCGCCCACAGGTCGTCCTGGGAGATCTTGGTGGTTTCCCCCGCGGACCAGCCGAAGAAGTAGATCCGGCCGCCCGCGCCGAGCAGGTCGAGCGAAGCCTGGCCGACCGGGCCGCCGACGCTGTCGAGAACGAGGGTGATCGCGCGGTCGCCGAGTTCCGAGCGCACCTGTGCCGCCCAGTCCTCCTGGGTGTAGTCCACGGCGATCTCCGCGCCGAGCCCGCGCACCAGGTCCACCTTCGCCGAACCGCCGGCGAGGCCGACGACGGTCGCGCCGATGTTGCGCGCGTGCTGGACGAGGAGGTTGCCGATGCCGCCCGCGGCGGCGGTCACGAGCACGACGTCGGAGGCGGTGATCGCGGCGGCGTCGAGGACGGCCATGGTGGTCCGGCCGGTGCCGATCATCGCGACGGCGGCACCGTCCTCGACGCCCGAAGGGATCTCGTAGAGCGACTCCGCGTTCGCCACGGCCAGCTCCGCGTAACCGCCGCTGGCCATACCGAGGTGCGCGACGACGCGGCGGCCGAGCCAGACCGGGTCGGTGTCCGGGCCGAGCGCGTCGACCACCCCGGCGACCTCGCGCCCGGGGGTCATCGGCAGCTCGGGCAGCGGCATCGGGCCGCCGCCGGTCCCGGACCGGATGGTCGTGTCGATCAGGTGCACACCCGACGCGGCCACCCGGATCCGGACCTGGCCCTCGCCCGGTACCGGGTCGGGAACCTCTTGGTAGAGCAGGTTCTCGGCCGGACCGAACTCGTACTGGCGGATCGCGCGCATGTCGTCTCCTCGATCGTGGTTCGTCTCGGAGCCGACGCTAGGAACCCAACCTAGGTTGAGGTCAAGCAGATCAGAACGGTTGCCGGTTCGGCTTGCAGACCAGTCCGGCTGCGGGGAGCTCCCCCTTGGTCAGGTACTTCTCCGCGGCGCTGTCCACGCACGCGCTGGAGCCGAGGCTGGTGTGCCCGAACGCGTCCACGTCGAGCAGCCGCGCGTTGCCGAGCTGGGCCGCCATCCGCTTGGAGAACGTG
The DNA here is from genome assembly GCF_024213555.1 of Allokutzneria sp. A3M-2-11 16. Taxonomy (GTDB): domain Bacteria; phylum Actinomycetota; class Actinomycetes; order Mycobacteriales; family Pseudonocardiaceae; genus Allokutzneria. The sequence goes on from NZ_JANAVO010000001.1 coordinate 3,046,585, forward strand.
TACGACGTAGCGGGGTCGTGGTAGATGCCGATGACCAGCACGGTCGCGGCGGTCTTGGCGTTCCACGGGCCGCGGTAGACCTTCTTCGCGCTGACCGGCCAGTGCGCGCAGCCCACGAAGTCGTGGAAGGCCTGCCTGCGCCCGAAAGTCGGCGCGTCGCGCTCCCAGGCCGTCGCGGTCGTCGGGACCAGGGAAGGCGTCCTCGGGAGCGGCTTGTCGGAACAGTTGACGCCGTAGAAAGCGTCGTGTCCCTTGTAGGGAGCGTCCGTGGTCCGATCGGACGCCGTCGACAGCTGCTGGAGCTCGGTCGCCAGCTTCGCCAGGTCCACGGGGCCGGACAGCGGGATCTTCTCCAGCGCGTCGCCGACCTTCGCGACGAACTGGCTCAAGGTGATCGGGCCGCCACCGTTGCGCAGCCGTTCGCGGATCGCGTCGAACTTCGCCCGCGGATCACCCTCGCTGAACGCGCACTTCGGACCTTCTTCCTTGCAGCGCTTGAGGAAAGCCGACAGCGCGTGCTCGAAGGCCAGCGCCCGTTCGCGGTCGTAGCGCAGCCCGTCGTTGGTGCGCAACGAGGGATCGACCGCGCCGTCGAGGATCATCGCGCGCACCTTGCCGGGGAACAGGTTCGCGTAGGTCGCGCCGAGCAGCGTTCCGTAGGACAGGCCGACGTAGGTCAGCTTCTGGTCGCCGACCGCGGCCCGGATCAGGTCCATGTCGCGAGCAGTGTCCTCAGTGGACATGTGCTCGATGATCGGCCCTCCCACCTTGCCGCAGCCGCGGCCGTACTCCGCGTAAGCGTCCATAGTGGACTTGATCTGCGCGGTGGTCACCGGGACCGGCGTCATCCGCGCCCGCAGCGCGTCCGCGCTCTCCTGGGTGGTGAAGCACTTCAGCGGGTTGCTCCGGCCGACACCGCGCGGGTCGAACCCGACGAGGTCGAAGCGCTCGGGCACCGACGACGGGAACAGCGCGTTCGGGATGGTCGCGAGCAGCAACCCGTCGGCGCCGGGGCCGCCGGGGTTGATCAGCACGGAGCCGATGCGCTCGGCGGGCTTGGAAGCCGCGCGGCGCAACAACATCAGATCGATCTTGGCGCCGCTCGGCTTGGCGTGGTCGAGCGGGACGGCCAGCGTTCCGCAGCTGTACCGGAAGCGGTGCTCCGGTGGCACGTAGGTCAGGGCGTCCTCGGGGCACGGGCCCCAGGCGACGGGGTCGGCGGGCTTGGCGGGGGACGCGACGGCGGGCACCGCGGACCCGATCAGCGTCGCGACGAGCAGGGCGATCGTCGGTAACCGAAGCACAGGGAGTCCTCCTCGGGTGGGCCCGAAGAATCCCATTGACCCGGTGCATCGCGAATCAGCAAAAAGGTGGAGTCAGTCCCGGTCGGCGAGGAAGCGCTCGATCCCGTCGAGGGTCCTGGCCAGGCCGAACTCGAACGCACCGCCCTGTTCGCTGAACGCGCCCGCGTCCAGAACTCTGGTCAAATTCGGGTGGTCGGCGCGCTCGAAGTGCTTGTCCCAGAAGAACTGGCGCGCGGTCCACCACTGGTCGTCGCTGACGCCGGTGCGCCGCTCGGCCTGTGCGGAATCGATGGAGTTGCGGGCTTTGCCGCGCACGTAGCCCTCGACGAGGTCGACGAACCCGACCATGTCGCGCTCGTCCAGCCCCGCGAGCGCCAGTGCGCCCAGCGCGTCGTCGTAGGCCCGCAGCTCGTTCGGCCCCAGCACTGGCCGGTGGCCGGTCACCTGGAGCATCCACGGGTGCCGGTGGTAGAGCTGCCAGTGCTCGCGGGCGAACAGCTCCAGCCGCTCCCGCCAGCCCATGCCCGCCTCGGGGCGGCGCACCTCGCCGGTCGCGCGGTCGAGCATGAGGTCGACCAGCTCCGCCTTCGCGGGCACGTAGGTGTAGAGCGACATGGTGCCGACGCCGAGCCGCTCCGCGACCTTCCGCATGGACAGGCCGTCCAGGCCGTCCGCGTCGGCGATCTCGATCGCGGTGGCGACGACCCGTTCGACGGTGAGCCGCTGCTTCGGCCCCCGGGTCGGCGCACCGGCCTTGCCCCACAGCAGCGCGATGCTGCGCTCCGGATCGCCAAGGCCGCTGTACTCGGCAGGACTCACGCTGGCTCCTCACTCGGTTGACGACCCATCCTAAAACTCCGTACCGTGTACGAAGTTACGAGCTGAGGGGGCCGAAGTGACGATCTTGGTGACGGGCGCGACCGGCAACGTGGGCCGGGGCGTTGTGGCGCAGCTGCTCGACGCGGGCCAGGCCGTGCGGGCGGTGACGCGCAATCCCGCGACCGCGAACCTTCCCGCCGGAGTGGAGGTGGTCCGCGGCGATCTCGCCGATCTCCCGGCGGAGGCGTTCGCGGGGGTGGAACGCATGTTCCTGTTCCCCGCCAACGGAAGTGAGGCGGTGGCGACCGCGGTCCGCGTGGGTGTGCGGCGCATCGTGGTGCTGTCCTCGATGGCCCTGGACGACGCCACGGATGACACAGGTCCGGCGGGCTACCACCACGCGGAGGAGTTGGCCGCGGAGCGCGCTGTCCAGGCTTCCGGGCTGGAGTGGACCGTCGTGCGGCCCGGCGAGTTCATGGCGAACGCCCTCGGCTGGGCGGACGCGATCCGCGCCGGTGAGGTCGTCCGTGCTCCTTCGGGCGACGTGCCAGGAATGCCGGTCGACGAGATCGACACGGCGGCCGTCGCGGTGGCCGCGTTGCTGGAGGACGGGCACTCGGGCGCGACCTACGAGGTGACCGGCCCGGAGCTGATCACCCCCGCCGAGCAGGTCCGCGTCATCGGCGAGGTGATCGGCCGCGACATCGGCTTCGTGGCGCTCTCCGAGGAGGAAACCGCCGAGTACTGGCGGAGCTTCGGCGTCCCTCAGGAGATGATCGACTGGTTCGCGTCGTTGGAGGAGACCGCCACCGACCCCCTCAAGACCGTCGAGAACGTCGTCGGCCGCCCCGGAAGCCCCTTCTCCGCCTGGGCTCAACGCCACGCCCCCGCCTTCCGTTAGCGCGCGGGTAGGCCCGTCTTCAAGTACCCCGTACCCCCGTTCAGGGCATCGTCAACCGCCACTAACCCCCGGGTTAGTGGCGGTTGACGACCGCTGGGGGAGGGGTTGGGGGTACTTGAAGACGGGGGAACTACAGCGGGGGGAGGGGGGTTTCGTGGAGCCAGGATTGGAGCACGGGACGGATGGGGGTGGGGGAGATGCCTTCGGCCATGGACGTGAAGTCGGCGGTGGTGGCGGTGGAGTGACGGTGGGTGGTGGCCCACTCGCGGAGCAGGCGGAAGAAGGGGGCATCGCCCATGGTGCGGCGCAACGCGTGCAGGGTTAACGCGCCGCGTTCGTACACGCGGTCGTCGAAGATGCGCCGAGCTCCGGGTGCTCCGATCGCGATGTCCTGGGGGAGCCGCGCGAGCTTCGCGTGGGAGCGCAGCGCCAGGTCGTGGGCGGAGCGACCATCGGCCTCAGCCCACAGCCACTCCGCGTAGGTCGCGAAGCCCTCGTGCAGCCAGATGTGCCGCCAGTCGGCAGCGGTCACGCTGTTGCCGAACCACTGGTGCGCCAACTCGTGCGCCACCAAGCGTTCCGAGCCGCGCATGCCGTCGACGTGGTTCGCGCCGAAGATCGACATCGCCTGGGCTTCAACGGGAACGTCCAGCTCCTCGTCCACCACCACGATGCCGTACTCCGTGAACGGGTACGGGCCGAACAGGCGCGAGAACTCCCGGAGCATCCGCGGCTGGTTGGCGAAGTCGTTGCGGAAAGCGCGCATCAGCCGCGCGGGCACGGCGGCGGGCTGCCGAACGGGCGCCCCGGTCAGCTCCACCGAGGTGTACCGTCCAATTTGGACAGACACGAGGTACGTGGACGTCGGCGAAGGCTGCTCGTAGACCCACGTGTTGCCGGAGTGGGAAACCAGCGTGCCGCTGGCGATCACGGTGTACGTGGGGGCGGTCGTCACTGAGATCCGATAGGCCGCCTTGTCCGCGGGGCGGTCGTTGCACGGGAACCACGACGAAGCGCCGGTCGGCTGGCTGGCCACCAAAGCCCCATCGGAGAGCTGGGTCCAGCCGATCTCGCCCCAGTGACCGCGATTCGGCCGGGGCACTCCCGCGTAGCGGACCTCCACGGTGAACTCGGCGCCCGCCTCGATCAGGCGGCCCGGACGGACGCGCAGCTTGCCGAGCCGGTGTGCGTAGCGAACAGGCTTGCCGTCGAAGAGAATCCGATCCACCCGCAGCGGGCCGAAATCGAGGCTCACGCTGTTGAGCGCGGTGCGCGCGACCGCCGTGATCACCGCGCGCCCGGCGAGCCGATTGGCCCCCGGGCGGTAGTCGAGGTGCAGGTCGTACTGGAGGACCGAGTAGTCGGTGTCGCCGTGCGCGTCGAGGTAGGGGACCTGCCTCATCCCTTGCGGGCCTTCCCGGTCCGCCACGCCGCGATCGGGTTGCCCAGCCAGCGCGTGTCCGGCGGAACGCTCTCGCCGCTCATCATCAGCGACGCCGGGCCGACCGTGGTCCGCGCGCCGATCGTGGTGCCGGGCAACGCGATGCCGTGCGGGCCGAGCGTCGAGCCCTCGCCGAGGGTGACCGTGTCCATCCGCATGATCCGATCATGGAACAGGTGGGTCTGGACGACGCACCCCCGGTTCACCGTTGCGCCGCGGCCGATCCGCACGAGGTCCGCCTCGGGCAGCCAGTACGACTCGCACCACGCGCCGCGGCCGATCCGCGCGCCGAGCCCGCGCAGCCACAGGTTCATCAGCGGGGTGCCACCGACCGAGCCCACCAGCCACGGCACGGCCAGGACCTCGACGAAGGTGTCGGCCAGCTCGTTGCGCCACACGAACGAACTCCACAGTGGACGCTCGATCCGACCGAACCGACCGACCAGCGACCACTTCGCCAGGCACGCGACCACACAGGCGACCACGCCCGCGCCGAGCAGCACGAAACCGCCCAGCCACAACGGAGTCGACCGGAGCACCTGGAGAACCGCGACCGCGAGCGCGACCGTGCACATCACCGGGATCACCCGGCACAGCTCGACCAGTGCCCGCGCGATCACGAGCCCGCGCGGCGGGTCGAACGTCCTGCTCTGGTCGCCGCTCTCCGCGACGCGCGGCAGCTTCATCGGCGGCATGCCCAGCCAGGAGCTGCCCGCCTTGGCCCGCTTCGGCGTCGAGGAGAGCACGCCGACGAGGCCGCGGTTGGGCACCGAGCGACCCGGCGCGGTCATGCCGGAGTTGCCGAGAAAAGCGCGCTTCCCGACCTTCGCGGCGGCGATCCGCAGCCACCCGCCGCCGAGTTCGTACGTGCCGACCATCGTGTCGTCGGCAAGGAAAGCACCGTCGCCGACAGTGGTCATCGACGGCAGCGCGAGCACCGTCGACGCTTCGACCCGACGACCGACCTTCATGCCGAGCGCCCGCAACCACACGGGTGTGAACAAGCTGGCGTACAAAGGGAACAGCGCCACTCTCGCGGAGTTCATCAGCCGCTCGGTGGCCCACGCCTGCCACGCGATCCGCCCGTGCACGGGGTGGTAGCCCTCGCGCAGGCCGATGCTCAACAGGCGCACGCTGACCAAGACCAGCAGCGCGTACGCGAGCATGAACAGCACTGTCACCAACGGAACCGACAGCAGCGATCCGTTGAACGCCACCAGGACGAGGATGCTCGGGATCGCCGCGACGACGGGCAGCAGGTCCAAGAAGAACGACGTCACGTTGTACGTGAGCGCCCAGCGGCGCTTGTGCTCAGGGCGCTCGTCGGGCCACCGCTGCGCCGCCTTGCCGGAGCGCGCCGCGGGGACACCGGCCCAGCGCTGCCCGGCGGGGACGGAACCCAGCACGCACGAGCCGGGCGCGATCTGCGCGCGCTTGCCGATTCGCGCTCCTGGCATCAGCGTGCTGCGAGCACCGATGGTCGCCCCGGCGCCGACGCGGATTCGGCCGACGTGCAGTACATCGCCGTCGAGCCAGTGCCCGGACAGGTCGACCTCGGGCTCGATCGCGCTTCCCTTGCCCAGCTTGAGCATTCCGGTCACCGGGGGAACCGAGTGGAGGTCGACGCCCTGCCCGATCCGCGCGCCGAGGGCCTTGGCGTAGTACGTCGTCCACGCTCCGGAGAGCTTGGCCGCACCGCTCAGCTCCGCCAGCTTCTCCGCGGTCCACAGTCTCAAGTGGACACTCCCGCCGCGCGGGTAGGAGCCGGGGCGCAGGCCGCGCAGCAGCAACCGTGCTCCGCCGACCGCGATCCCGAGGCGGCCGAGCGGGCTGATGAAAACCACCCAGCCCGCCAGCACCCACCACCACGACACGGTGGGCGTCCACCCCAGAACATTGCCCGCCGCCGCGAGCACCGTGACCCACCGCATCGCGACCACGGTCAGCAGCAACGGAAGCAACGCGATCTGGGCGAGTCCGGCGCGCAGTCGGGTCGGCCGCACAAAGCGTTCCGCCGACTCGGTCGCCTTGAACTCGTCCAGCCGCGCGGCCAGTTCGCCGACCGTGGAGCGTTGGTAGACGTCGTTGACCGAGCAGCTCGGATAGCGTTGCCGGAGGAGCGAGACCAGCTGCGCCGCGGCCAGGCTGCCACCGCCGCTGGAGAAGAACTCGGTGTCCTTGTCGGCCGGTGGCCTGCCGAGCACCTCGGCCCACTGCTCGGCCAGCCATGCTTGAGTGGGGGTCAGATCCGCTGGTTGCTCGGTCGTGCTGGGCAGAGGCCACGGCAGCGCGTTGCGGTCCACCTTGCCGGACGTGCGCGTCGGCAGCGTGTCGACGATCGCCAACAGCGGCACCAACGCGGCCGGGAGTGCGGCGCGCAGTCGTTCGAGCGCGGCGGCCTGGTCGAATTCGTCCACTGTGGACACCAGGTAGCCGACGAGGATCTGGTTGCCGCCCTTGGTCCCGCGCACGGCCGCCGCGGCACCGGCCACATCGGGCAACGCCTGCAGCGCGGCGTCGACCTCGCCGAGCTCGATCCGACGTCCGCCCAGTTTGACCTGTTCGTCCGCTCTACCAAGGAAAACCAGGCCCTCCGGCTCCGCGCGGACCAGGTCACCGCTGCGGTAGGCGCGGTCCCAGCCCAGCGATGGCAGCGGCGCGTACTTCTCCGCGTCCTTGGCCGGGTCCAGGTAACGCGCCAGGCCGACGCCGCCGATGACCAGCTCCCCGGACCCGCCCATCGGCACCAGCTCGCCGGAAGCGTCCACGACCGCCAGCTCCCAGCCGTCCAACGGCAGGCCGATGCGCACCGGTCCCTCGCCGGTGAGTTGCGCGCCGCACGCCACCACCGTTGCCTCGGTGGGGCCGTAGGTGTTCCAGACCTCGCGGCCCTCCACCGCGACGCGCTCGGCGAGTTCGGGCGGGCACGCCTCGCCGCCGAAGATCAGCAGCCGCACCTCGTCCAGCGCCTCCGCGGGCCACAGCGCGGCCAGCGTCGGCACGGTGGACACCACGGTGATCTCGTGCTCGACCAGCCACGGGCCGAGGTCCATTCCTGTGCGCACCAACGCCCTCGGCGCGGTGACGAGGCACGCGCCGTGCCGCCACGCGAGCCACATCTCCTCGCAGGAGGCGTCGAAGGCGACGGACAGCCCCGCGAGCACCCGGTCTCCCGGGCCGATCGGTTCGTCCACAAGGAACAGTCGAGCCTCAGCGTCGACGAACGCCGCGGCGCACCGGTGGCTGACCGCGACGCCCTTCGGCTTGCCCGTGGAGCCCGAGGTGAAGATGATCCACGCGTCGTCGTCCGGGCCCGGGTCGCCAGCCACGCGCATCGGTGTGCCGAGCACGGTCAGCTCGCGACCCTCGCCCAGAACCGCGCACACGCCCGCTTCGCCGAAGACGAGTTCCGCGCGCTCGTCCGGGTCCTCGGCGTCGACGGGGACGTAGGCCGCGCCCGCCGCGAGCACCGCGAGGATGCTGACGTAGAGGTCCGTGGTCCCGGAGGGCACGCGCACGCCGACCCGGTCACCGACGCCGATCCCCGCTGCCGCAAGGGAAGCGCGCAGCTCGTCGACCTCGGCGAGCAACGCCCGGTAGCTCAGCACGGTGGAGCCCGCCCGCAGCGCGTGCGCCGCGGGGTGCAGGCGGGCGGTCTCGGTGATGATGTCGAGCAGCGTGCGCTCCGGCGGCGCGGACGAAGCCGCGAACAGGGCCGGTGCGAGCGTCTGCACCGCGGTCATGCGCGTCCTCCGAACTCTGGGATGCGCTTTTCGTTCCTGCGAAAGGAAAATCCGATCGGCGCGACCGCAGAGCTTACCGCGTGCCCCGTGAAACCGCTGCTCTCGCGGGCTAACGTCACACCAAGCGGAGGGTGCGCGGTGTGCTTTCGTGCCGCTCGGTGAACCCCGTGAGACCGCGCAGCGTCGCGATGTCGACGCGCAGGCGAACAGCGAGAGCGGGCACGTCGACCCCGTGCTCCTCAGCGAGGACCATGGCGCGGCACAACAGGTTCGGCTGCTCGCCGGGGTACTCGCCGCGGACCGGCTCAGCGGCGCGCCAGCCGCGCTTGGCCAGTTCCGTCAGCAGCCGCCGGTGCGCCGCGTCGGTCATCAGCCCGAGGCCGCGGGCGCGCGCCGCGAGCGCGGTGACCGAGATCCCGTACGCGTCGGCGAGTTCCTTCACCGCGTCCAGGTCGGCGCGCAGGGGGAAGGTCCCGGCGATCTCCTCGGCGGGCGTCAGGAACTCGGCCGCGAAGGCGTCCGCCGCCGACTCGTGCTCCCGGCTGCCCGGTGCGGCGTCCGGGTGCAGCAGCAGGTGCCCGAGCTCGTGTGCGACGGAAAAGCGTTGGCGCAGGGGGTCTTCCCGTTCCGTCAGCACGATCACCGGCCGGTCGGGGAGCGCGCAGGAGAACACACCGACGTTTGCACCCACTGCGGCTGGTAATCGGCTCACGACGACGCCGCGTGCTTCGACGGCGCGGACCAGGTGCGGGACGGGACCGGTCTCGACGCCCCACGCCCTGCGGACCGCGTGCGCGGCGCGCTCGGGTCCGTCGTGCTGGCAGCTGAGATCGGCGGCGGGCAGCCCGGCCACCTCGTCGAGCGCGGTGGTGAGCTCCCACAGCAGCTCCACGTGCGCGAGCGCCTGAGCCCGCTGGGCGGCCGTGGTCGCGTGCAGGGAGCGGAAGTGCGCGTGCGCGGTGTCCAGGCGCAGGTGCGGGCGGCCCTGGGCGAAGAAGCCGACGCGGACGCCGAGGTGGTCGGCGCAGCGCGCGAGGGTGCACGGGTCCGGGTGGAGCTGGCCCAGCTCGTACCGCGAGACCGCCGCCGGGGCCAGGCCGACCGCGTCGGCGAGCTCCCGCCCGCGCAGCCCGGCGAGCTCGCGGGCCATCGACAGCCGCGACGGATCGAAGGCCCGCGCGGTGGCGTGGGCATCCGAAGAGAACACAGCCACGACGTCTCCTCGGGCTCAGCGACCGGTTCGAGCATCATCGCCCATCGCCCAATCGTGGTGGCCTACCGGGGCCGATTCCCCGTGAATAACCGTCGCCTTTCCGGAAACGTTTGCGCACCTGGCAAATGCCCAATGTCTGAAGGGGTGAAAATCCCTGAACGGCGGTTGACCGGCAATCGGGTCGCCCAGTTGATCACGAGGCGCTGACCTGCGCGTCCCTCGTTCTCGGTGCACTCGGGCGGCCTAATGCACCCATCCGAGGGGTGGCATGCGCGATCACCATCCGTGGCCGCTTGTTCCCTAGACTCGCTAGGCTGCTTGCCCTGTGCGCAAAGGAACCTAGCGAGGTAGCCGTGCCGTTCCCCGTTCTTTCGCCGGCCGCGCCGTGCGGCGGATGGACCCGATGACCACTCCGCTGCCGGACCGGCCGCTGCACTCGGCGGAGCTCGAGCTCTCCCCCGAGTCGCTGGAGCGCGCCCGGGGCAGGCTGGCCCGGAAATGGGCCTACCTGGTCAGCAAGACGACCTACATCCCGATGGCGCAGCCGGAGATCGAGCGCAGGCTGGTCGAGCTGGTCGACGTGCTGATCACCGCGATGCGCACCGAGCCGTTCTCCGCCGAGCGCGCGACCGACGTGGGCGCCCGGCTGGTCGAGCTGAACTTCGCGGGCCGGGCCAGCCTGCGCCGCACCGTCGAGATCCTGGGCAAATCCCTGCTCGGCATGGCCGACCTGCTCCGCGTCGACCGGCTGCCGGAGCGCGTCGTCGGCCTGCTCGGCGCGCTCACCTCCGGCTACGTCGAGGCCGTGCGGCTGTCCATCTTCACCCAGCAGGAGAACCTCAACCGCGCGCTGATCAAGGCGGCCCAGGACGCGCAGCGCGACAGCAAGGCCAGCGAGGCGCGCTTCGACGAGGTCTTCACCTCCTCCAACAGCGGTATCGCCATCACCGACCTGGACGGCGCGTTCGTCCGCGCCAACGCCGCCCTCGGCGAGATCCTCGACTACGGCGTCGCCGAGTTCGACGGGCTCACGCTGTTCGAGGTGATCGCGCCGGAGGACGTGCCCTTCGTCCGCAACGCGTTGCGCGACCTCGCCGACGGCAAGTCGGAGCGGCTGCGCCAGCGCCGCACCATGCTCGGCAAGGACGGCGAGACCGTGCAGGCGCACCTGGCGATCTCGCTGCTGCGCGACGGCGACGGCAACCCGAACCACTACGTGGTCATCGTCGGCGACGACACCGAGCTGACCCTGTTGCAGGGCCAGCTCAGCCACCAGTCGCTGCACGACGTGCTGACCGGGCTGCCGAACCGGCAGTTCTTCACCACCCGGCTGGAGCGGGTGCTGCGGCACGCCGACGAGACCTTCGGCGTGACCATGTACCACCTGGACCTGGACGCCTTCTCGGTGATCGCCAACGGCCTCGGCGGGTCCGCGGCGGAGGCGCTGCTGAAGAGCGTCGCCGAACGGCTGCGGTCGATCTTCGCGGGCGAGAGCGCGATGGTGGCCAGGCTCGGCGGCGACGAGTTCGGCGTGCTGGTGCAGAACGAGGCGGGCACGCCGGACGTGCTGCGGACCGTCGAGCAGATCAACGAGGTGCTGGCCGAGCCGCTGTACGTGGACGGCCACGGCATCGCCTCCTCGGCGTGCATCGGCGTCGTGCACCGCCCGCACCCGGACGTCGAACCCGGGGAGCTGCTGCGCCTGGCCGATATGACGCTGCGCCGCGCGAAGCGCAACGGCAGCAGGCAGTGGGGCGTGTACGACCCCGTGCAGAGCGAGCTGGACCGCGCCCGGTTCGGCCTCGCCGCGACCATGCCCGGCGCGTGGGAGAGCGGAGAGGTCGCCGTGTTCTCGCGGCCGCTCACCAAGCTCGACGGCGGCCGGACCGTCGCGGTGGAGGCGATGCTGCGCTGGGAGCACCCGGAGCTGGGGCAGCTGCCGCACGCCCAGTGCGTCGAGCTGGCCGAGCAGATCGGGCTGGTCATGCCGCTGGGCACCTGGCTGCTGCGCTCGGCGTGCGAGGGCATGGCCGACCGCCCGCTCCCGCTCGGCGTCGGGCTCACCCCGTACCAGGCCGCCGACCCCGACCTCGTCGGCGAGGTCCTCCAGGTGCTGGAGGACACCGGCCTCGACCCGACCCGGTTGCAGCTCGGTGTTCCCGTGCGGGCGCTGCTCTCCGACTGCGGGGAGGCCGCGGACAACCTCGCGGTGCTCGCCGACGCCGGGATCGGCATCGTGCTGGACGGGTTCGGCACCTCCGCGACCGACCTCGCCTTCATGGAGGACCTGCCGATCCGCGGTGTCCGCCTCGCCGCGTCCCTCGTCCGGCTCCAGGCCGAGCGCGCGGGCCGCTCCGCGCTCGACCAGGCGCTGACCGAGCTGGTCGCCCACGCCCACGCGGCCGGCGTCGCCGTCGTGGTCGACGGCATCGACACCGCCGCGCAGCTGGACTGGTGGCGCTGCGCCGGTGCCGACTTCGGCCTCGGCCGGATGTTCCCCGCGCTGGCCTGACCGTCCTCTTCGGACTCGGGAACTCGGCGGCCGCCACGTTCGTTGGGAGTGGTGGCAGTGCCGCCGGTGGGGGACGGAAAGACAGTTGTGATGGAGACGACCGGGGAGAACCCACTGGTGCGCCGTTCGCGCTCGGAGCTGGTCGGGCCGCCGGTGTTCGAGGACTACCGCAGACTGTCCCAGTTCCTGCTGGTGTACAAGTTCGCCGTCGAGGAGCTGATGACGAAGCTGCGCATCCTCAGCGAGGAGTTCGACTTCGTCCACCGGCACGACCCGATCGAGCACATCACCCACCGCGTCAAGCGCCCCGAGGCGATCGTGGAGAAGCTGCGCCGCAAGGGACTGCGCCCGGACCTCGACACCATCGCCGAGCACCTCGACGACGTCGCCGGGGTGCGCGTGGTGTGCCCGTTCGTCTCCGACGTCTACGGCGTCCAGGAGATGCTCGGCCGCCAGCACGACGTGAAGATCCTGCGCACCAAGGACTACATTGCCTCGCCCAAGCCCAACGGCTACCGCAGCCTGCACCTGATCGTGCAGATCCCGGTGTTCCTGTCCGACCGCGTCGAGCACGTCAAGGTCGAGGTGCAGATGCGCACCATCGCGATGGACTTCTGGGCGACCCTGGAGCACAAGCTGTTCTACAAGTACGACGACCAGGTGCCCGCCGACTTCGCCGACGAGTTGGCCAGCACAGCCGCCGTCGCCGCGCAGCTCGACGCCCGGATGGAGTCACTGCACCGCCGCCTGCACCGCTGAGACGATCGCTGTGCTCAGTGATCGGCGCGGCGATCCGCGGGTGCGTGAGTAAACTCTGCCCATGCACTCCACGCGCCCCTCCACCCCAGCCAGGGCGGGCGTCGTCTGGAGAACTTCCGTTTCGTACTCATTACGGGAAAGAGAGCGCTCCAACTCCCCGTTTTGAGTACGAAACGGGATTTTGGGCTGCGCGGATGTTCTGGCGGGCGGGCGTGAAGATCGTTGGTGACGGCTTGTGGGACGTGGCCGTTGGCTGAGGCGGTCAGAGGCGGCCGCGGCGCCATTCGCGGACGAGGAGCCACGCGAGGTAGGTGCCGCCGATGGCGCTGGTGAGGATGCCGACGGGCAGGGGACTCGCGAAGAGGCGCTGTACGGCCAGATCGCCAGCCACCAACAGCAGCGCGCCGGTGGCCGCGGCGGCGGTCAGGCCGGAGCCGGGGGCGGCGGTGAGCTTGCGGGCCAGTTGCGGGGCGGTCAGCGCGACGAAGGCGATCGGGCCCGCGGCGGCGGTGGCGACGGCGGCGAGGGTGACGCTGATGGCGAGGAGGGCGAGCCGGGTGATCTCCACGGGGACGCCGAGCGCGCGAGCCTTGTCGTCGCCAAGCTCCAAGAGCGCCAGCTTCTGTCCGAAGTAGACGGTCGGCGGCAGGAGCAGGGCGAGGGCGATCAGCAGCGGGACGACCTGGTTCCAGGTGCGGCCGTTGAGGGTGCCGGTGATCCACGTCTGCGCGGCGATGGCGCCGGTCAGTGACGCGCGGGTGACGAGGTAGTTGTTGGCGGCCAACAGCATCGCGCTCAGGCCGATGCCGATGAGCACGAGCCGGAAGCCCTGCACGCCGCGCCGGAACGCCAGCAGGTAGGCGAGGGCAGCGGTCAGCATGCCGCCTGCCAGCGCGCCGAGCGAGATCTCCGCCATGCTGCCCTGGAACAGCAGGATGACGATGAGCGCCCCGGTCGCCGAACCGTGGGCGAAGCCGATGAAGTCGGGGCTGCCCAAGGGATTGCGGGTCAAGCTCTGCAACACGGCCCCGCTCAGCGCGAGCGCGGCGCCGACCAGGATCGCGATCAGCACACGGGGCAGCCGCAGGCGGTTGACGATGAACTCGGTCGCCGGATCGCCGAAACCGAGGACGGTGCGCACGACCTCCGACACCGACAGCGGGAAGTCACCGGTGGTCATGCTGATCGCCGCGAGCACGAAGGTCAGCAGCAGCAACGTGATCACGACGGTCACCGAGCGCGGGTGCACGCGCAGGGAAACGGCGCGGAAACGAATGATCATCAGAACCTGCCAGGGGAACTGCGGCGGCACAGTGCGATGAACACCGGGGCCCCGATGAACGCGGTGACGATGCCGACCTGGAGCTCGGCGGGCGCGATGACCAGACGGCCGATGATGTCCGCGCCCACCAGCAGGATCGGCGCCAGCACTGCCGAATAGGGGAGTACCCATCGCTGGTCGGAGCCGACGATGAGGCGCGCGGCGTGCGGCACGGCGAGGCCGACGAAGCCGATCGGGCCCGCCGCGGCGGTGGCCGCTCCACAAAGGACGGTCACGGCGACAACGCCGAGCACGCGGGTTCGGCCGACGTGCGCGCCGAGCGCCTTGCCGACCTGGTCGCCGAGCGCGAGCGCGTTGAGCGGGCGAGCCAGCAGCAACGCGATCGGGATGCCCGCCAACAGGAACGGCGCGACCTGGGCGAGCACGTCGGAGCCGCGCCCGGCGAGCGCGCCGACCTCCCAGAACCGGAACTGCCCGAAGGACTGCGGGCTGAGCAGCAGCATCGCGGAGTTGAACGCGTACAGGGTCGCGGTGATCGCCGCCCCGGCCAGCACGAGGCGTTCCGGGGTGGCCCGACCGCGCCCGCTCGCGCCGAGCAGGTAGACCACCACGGAGGCCGCCGCCGCGCCCACGAACGCGATCCAGACGTGCCCCGACACGGTGCTCACGCCGAGGAAGGCGATGCCCGCGACCACGGCGGTCGACGCGCCCAAGGTCACGCCGAGCAGGCCGGGGTCGGCGAGCGGGTTGCGGGTGAGCGCCTGCATCAGCGCGCCCGACAACCCGAGCGCCGCGCCGACCAGGACGCCGAGCAGCGTCCTGGGCAGCCGCACGTCGTGCACGGTGACGGCTTCGACGGAGCCGTCGTGGTGCCACAACACCCGCCACAGCTGGGAAAGCGGGATGTTCCGCAACCCCAGCCAGACGCTGAGCACGATGACCACGCCGAGCGCGACCACCGCGACGACGAGGCCGAGACCCCGGAGAGCGGGCCTCACTTCACCTTGCTCGCGAGCAGCGGGACGAGCTTGTCGATGGCGTAGGGGATCGACAGCACGGTGTTGAACGAGATGGCCGCACCGATCGGCGGCTCGTTGTACGGCACGAACAGGTCGCGCTTGTCCTGGGCCACCTTCAGCTTGCGGTACAGCGGTTCGTCGCGGACCCGCTGCGAGGCGACCTCGTCCTCGGACAGCCAGACGAGCAGGTCCACGTCGAGCATGTCCAGGCCTCGGAACCGAGACTGATGATGTTCTCGCTCTTCGGCACGTCCAGCAGCTTCTGCGGCATCTTGAAGCCCGACTCGACCAGGAACGCGGCCTTCGGGTCGTGCGCGGCGAAGGCGGCGTAGTTACCGGGCTCGAAGGTGTCGGAGACGATCGCGGTCCTGCCCGCGAACGCGGGATTCTCCTTGCGCACCTTGGCAAAGCGGTCGCTGATGTCGGTGATCAGCTTCTCCCCGGTCGCGCCCTTGCCGAGCGCCCTGGTGAGGTTGCGGGTCATCTCCTGCCAGGGCGCGGCGTAGTCGGCGAACTTCGCGGACTGCGCGACCACCGGGACGCCGAGCTGGCTGAGCGTGTCGTACTGCTCCCTCTTCATCCCCGAGTACTGGGCGATGATCAGGTCGGGGCGCAGCCGGGCGATCTTCTCCAGGTTGTACTCGTCGCGCTCGCCGACGATCTCCGGCGCGGTGCCGCCCCACAGCGGCTGGGTCCACGGCCACTTGCCGAACGGGCGCTCCTTGAACCAGTCGACGACGCCGACCGGCTTGACGCCGACGGCGAGCGCCACGTCCTGGTCGGACAGGCCGAGGGTCACCACGCGCTGCGGCGGGGCCTTCACCTCGGTGACGCCGTACTTGTGCTCCACGCGCACCGGGAACACGCCGTCGACCGCGGGCGCCGTGCCTCCGGTGTCACCCGCCTGAGGGGTTGCCGCGCCACTGCACGCGGTCAGGACTGCGGTCAACGCTAGCGCGCTGATCAGGCGTAAGGGCACTCTGGGCATGGGGCTTCCCTTCGGCGTGTAACCCGTTTGAGGGAAGGCTAACCTAAGCTGCGTAACGCGGAGGCGGGCGGCGTCCAAGAACGGTCGTCACGTACATCTCGAGACGGGTGAGAGATGACCGACTTCGCGCGAATAGGCCGAGATCCCGCCGCGTTCGAGGAGTTCTACCGCGAGCACGTCCAGGCGGTGCAGCGGTTCGTCGCGCGCCGCGTCGACGATCCGCACCTCGCCGCCGACCTCACCGCGGACGTGTTCCTCGCGGTGATCGACACGGCGCACACCTTCCGCGCCGATCGGGGCGAGCCCGCGCGCTGGCTCTACGGGGTCGCGCGCAACGTGGTGGCGGGCGAACTGCGGCGGCGGGCGCGGGGACTGCGGGCGACGAGCCGGATCGCCGGGCGGGCCCTGCTCGACGAGGACGACATCGCCGTGCTTGAGGCGCGGATCGACGCGGCGAGCCAGGCGCGGACGCTGTACCTGGCGATGGACCGGCTCTCCGATGGGGAGCGGGCTGTGCTCGAACTGGTCGCGCTCGACGGGCTGACCGTCCAGGACGCCGCGAAGGCGCTGGGCATCCGGGCCGGGACCGCGAGGGTGCGGCTGCACCGCGCGCGGCGGCTGATGCGTGATCACCTCGCCCCTTCCACCGCGGAGGTCCTGCCATGAACGAGCGTTTCGAAGACAGGTTGCTGACCGAGCTGAAGCAGGTCGTCGCGGAGCGGGAACCCGTTCGCCCGGCAACCAGGTGGCGACCCGTCGTCGTCGCGGCCGGGCTCGTGGTCGCCGCAGGAGTCGCCGTGCCGACGCTGCTCACGGGTGGCGGGGCGGCGTACGCGCTGGAGAAGCAGCAGGACGGCACCGTGCGCGTGGAGATCAAGGAACTCAGCGACGCGGCGGGGCTGGAGCGCAGGCTCGGGGAGCTGGGCATCAAGGCGAAGGTCGACTACCTGCCCGCGGGCAAGACCTGCCGGGCGCCGCGGTTCACCCCGACGCGGGGCACGTCGGCCGGAATGCTGTCCAGCGGGCTCAGCAGCTCCGAGGCGGCGGGGACGGCGGCGGTGTTCACCTTCAACCCGGCGGAGTTCACCGGCGACCGCTCGGTGGTGATCGAAACGTCCGGAGGCGGGGACGTCTCCGCGCTCCAGGTCAGCTTCGCCGAAGGCCCGGTCGGGGTGTGCGTGCCGGTTCCGAGCCCGCCCGGCCAGAACGGGAACGGCACTGGCAGCGGCGGGTCGCGGTAGGCTCGGCGGGGTCCCAGCCCCGAGCCCTGAGCGGACGGAGCGATGAAGCAGTTGCCCATGAAGGAGCGCTCCGGCAGCCAGGCTTGGCTAGGGCCCATCTCCCTGGGGCTGGCGGTCGCCAGCTGGGTGTTCCCCTATGTGAACCTGGCGCTCGTCGCCGCCGCGTGCGTGTGCGGCACCGTTTCGATCGTCACCAGGAAGTGGCACAGCATCGACTGGACCGCCGTCGCGGGCATCACCCTCGCGCTCGGTCAGGCGGTGCTCGCGCTGCTGGTGTTCGCCACGTCGCTGCACCCATAGCTGGTTCGTCGGTCTTCAAGTACCCCGAACCCCCGCTCCAGCGGTCGCTAACCGCTACCCACCTCGGCGGTGCGGTGGGGTTGGTGGCGGTTAGAGACGTTGTGGGGCGGGGTGCGTTGTACTTGAAGACGGGGGTACTTCGGCGTGGGGGAGGTTGAGGCCGATGGACGAGGAGTACTTCGCGCTGCGGACGTACAAGAAGGACGGGACCGCGGTGGTGGGGCCGATCTGGCTCGCGCCAGCGGGGGATCGGATGTACGGCTACACGCCTGGGCAGTCGTGGAAGGTCAAGCGGTTGCGACGCGATCCGCGGGTCGAGATCGCGCCGTCGGACTTCCACGGGAACCCGCACGGCGAATGGCGGAGCGGGCGGGCGCGGGTGTTGCCGCCGGGCGAGCTGCGCACCGCCAAGCGCGCGATGACCGCCAAGTACGGCAACAAGTTCCGGTGGTTCACCATCGTGCTGATGCTCGGCAGGGGGCGGCGCAACGGCGGCGCGGCCGTGGGGATCGAGATCAGCCTGCCGGAGTGAGGTAGTCCGCCCCGCCGACGTAGACGGTGTGCCCGGTCGCCACAGGCTCCACCGCCGCCCTGGCCACCGCCTCGGCGAACTCGGCCACGGTGGGCAGGCTCCGCACCTCGGCGCGGCGCGCGTCGACGATGCCCGGCTCCGCGCGGTCGAGCAGCGTGACTGTGATCGTCCCCTCGATCATGTCGCCCGACACGACGACGAGCCCGACACCGCGTTCGCTCAGCAGCGGGATGCGCGCGCGGAGTTCGTCCTCGCCGGACCGCTTGCTCGCGGCGACGGCTTCGTAGGACGCGTAGCTCGGGCGCTGACCGTGGAAGTGCGCCTGGTGGCTCGTCACGAACACCACGCGGGAGAGCGCGGGCATCAACGGCAGCGCCATCTCCACCGCGCGCACCTGTGCGTCCCGGTTGAGGCGCATCGCGTAGTCCGGGTCCCTATTGCGTTCCATGCCTCCGGAAGCGTTGAGCACCAATGCATCCAGCCGTCCACAACGTTCGAACATCGCGGCGACCGCGTCAGGATCGGTGAGGTCGGCCTTGACTGCCTCGGCGCTGCCACGTGCTTCTACGATGTCGGCCACCACGCGGTCGGCGCGCTTCGCCTTGTCCCGGTAGTTCACGAAGACGTGCGCTCCGGAAGCGGCGAGCAGGCGCGCGGTCTCGGCGCCGACGCCGCGCGACGCACCCGTCACGAGCACCACTCGGCCCGTCATCATTTCTTTCTCCCCAAGGCCTTCAGGCGCTCCGCCGCCGCAGTGACCCCGTCCAGCAGCTCCGCGCTGCGCGGCACGCGACGACGGGGGAGGTGGGTGTTGAGCGCGGCCCCGAAGCCCACCATGCGCACGGTCGCGTCGATGATCTCGTTCACGTCGTCCGGCCACGGCAGGGCGGGCTGAGTGATCAACAGCGCGGCGCAGCCGTGCACGGCCGTCCACATCGTCAGCGCCAGGGTGTCCGGATTCCCTTGCAGTACACCGCTTTCCACGCATGCGGTGACCGCGTTCACCATGTGCCCGAAGCACGCTTTGGACGCCTCGGTGGACGCGGAGGGCCGCATCATCAGCAAGCGGTACTGCACCGGATGATCGAGCGCGAAGTGCACGTACGCCCGCCCGCACTCGCCGAGCGCGATGAGCGGGTCGGTGACGCGGCCGACCGCCTCGCGGATGCGGTTGCCCAGCTCGTCCCACACCCGCAGGCAGACCGCCTCGATCAGCGCTTCCTTGCCGCTGAAGTGCAGGTACACCGAGGGCGTCGTGACCCTGGTCCGCTGGGCCACCGAGCGCAGCGTGATCGCGCCCTCGTCGCCGGTCTCCACGAGCAGTTGCTCGGCGTTGCGCAGGATCTCCTCGCGCAGCCGTGCGCCGTCGCCCGGCCTGGCCCGGGCCCTCCTGGCTTCCACGCCCCTATGTTGACGTCGTTAAGTTGACAGTGTCAAGCTGCGTTCATGATGGAGATCGCCCCGTTGGTCCCTGCCGACCGCGAGAGATGGGAAGTCCTGGCCCGCCGCTACAAGGACTTCTACAAGACGGTCGAATCCGACGAGGGCTACGACCGGACCTGGCAGCGCCTGCTGGACGGCCGGGACGTGCACGGGATCGCCGCGCACGTCGACGGTCGGCTGGTCGGGATCGCGCACTTCCTCTTCCACTCGACGGTGTGGATGGACGATTCCTGTTACCTCCAGGACCTTTTCGTCGATGAGGCGGCGCGCGGTCACGGTGTGGCGCGTGCACTCATCGAGCGGGTGGAGGAGGCGGCGCGGGACCGCGAATGTCCTCGCCTGTACTGGCAGACGCATCAGGACAACGCCACGGCCCGCGCGCTCTACGACAAGGTCGCCACCTTCGGTGGGATGATCGTTTACGTACGACGCTTGGGGTGAGGCCGAAATGTGAGATCAACGTCCGCGTGATCCCGCATACTTCGCAGCGATTCCCGTTGCTGCGAAAGGAAAACATGAAGATCAAGCGCATGCGGCTCACAGCGGTGCTTCCGGTCGTCGTCACCGCCGCGGTGGTGCTGGTGGCCCCGTCCGCCGCCGCCGCGCCCGCCGCCTGTCCCAATCCCGCCGCGTCGGACAAGGACTCCGGCTGGGGCACCACGAAGGACAGCACCGGCGGCCCGATCCGGGTCGGCGCGAGCACCGGATGCGCCACGCGGTTCTGGCCGATGATCGACGACAAGCTCTTCTACCACTGCTACACGGTCAACAGCGCTGGCCAGAAGTGGACGCACGTCCGCCCCGACGTGCCGAACAGCACGGACAAACAGGGCTGGGTGCTTTCAAGCCAACTGGACGACGGCGGCTCGACCAAGCGTTGCTAGACCCCGCCCTGCAAGCGGTCCCCCAACGATCGTGACGCCCCCCGAACCATCCCCAGCGCAGCCCAAAATCCCGTTTCGTACTCTAAACGGGTTTTTGGAGCGCTCTTTTTCCCGTTATGAGTACGAAACGGGGTTCTCTAGACGGCGCCCGCCGTGGATGGGGTGAGCGGGCGGGTGTGGGGCATGGGACAGAGTTTACTTGGTGTGCGGAGTGCTGGGGGACTTGCAGGACAGGGGCTAGTAGCCGACGGTGAACCTGGCGCGGTGGTGGCGCGGGCGCTCGGCCTCGTCGAGCAGCGCCACCGCCAGGTCCTCCATGGAGATCGCCGAGTTCCCGTCGGCGTCCACGATCAGCTCGTCCCGGCCCAACCGGTAGCTCCCGGTCCGCACACCGGGCTCCAAGAGCGCGGGCGGGCTCAGATATGCCCAATCCACAACGGTTTCCGCCTGGCAGACCGCCAGCTGCGCGGTGCACGCCTCGGCGATCGCGCGGATCTCCGGGGGTAAGTTCGGATCGTCGAGCACGGTCCCGCCGGTGCCCGGCACGGTGAGGCTCGACGCGCCGCCGACTACCAGCAGGCGCACGCCCGTCTCGGCGAGCCCGGCCAGCACCGCCTTCGCCGTGACGACGAGGTCGGCCTCGCGTCCGGGCGCCGGGCGGGTCGCGCTGATCACGACGTCCTGTCCCGCGCTCAGCCGGACCACGTCGTCGATGTTCGCCGCATCGCCTTGGCGGAGCTCGGGAAAACGAGAGTTCTCACGCGTGACTCCGGTGACGGCGTGGCCGCGCGAGAGCGCCTCGGTCAGCACCCGGCTGCCCACGCCGCCCGCCGCTCCGAACACGGTGATCTTCATCAGGTGATGCCTTTCTGGTCTGGGCGAAGACGAGCGCGCCGAGCACGATGAGCGCGCCGATCGCTTGGAGGACGGTGAGTTCCTGGCCGAGCGCGAGCCAGCCGAGTGCGGTCGCGACCACTGGGCTGAGCTGGCCGAGGAAGGTGACCTGGGTGGGGGCGAGCTCGCGAATTCCCCGGAACCACAAGGCGTACGCGAACGCCGCGCCGATGATGGAGAGGTAGCCGTAGCCGAGCAGGTTCGTCGCGCTCAGCTCCGCGGGCGGCGGTCCCTCGACCAGCAGTGTGACGGGGATCAGCACGATCCCGCCCGCGATGAGCTGCCAGCCCGTGGTCGCCAGTACCGGGGCGGGCGAGGTCCAGCGCTTGCTGAGCACGACCCCGGCGGCCATGACGACCGCGCTGGCCACCGCCGCCGCGATCCCGATCCCGTCCAGCCGCGCCTCGGCCCGCAGCACGAGCAGGCCGACCCCGACGATCGCGGCGACCGCCGCCACGACGGTCCGCGCCGACATGCGCTGGCCGAGCAGAGCTGCGGAGAAACCGGCCACCAGCAACGGTTGCAGCGCGCCGACGGTGGCCGCGATGCCGCCGGGCAGCCGGTACGCGGCGATGAACAGCAGCGCGAGGAACGCCCCGATGTTGAGCGTGCCGAGCACCGCCGCGCGCCACCACCAGGAGCCGGACGGCAGCCGCCGGGTGATCGCCAGGAGCAGCAGCCCGGCGGGCAGGGCGCGCAGCGTCGCCGCCAGCAGCGGCCGGTCCGGCGGTAAGAACTCCGTGGTGACCAGGTACGTCGTACCCCAGATGGCCGGGGCCAGGGCGGTCACCGCGATCAGGCCGACCCGATTGTTTAGCACTAAGATAAAGTAGCTTAGCGCTAAGAGATCTGGCAAGGGCGCTACGCTCATGCCATGGCGGACCACGTCGACCACGTGCTGGCGCAGTGGGCTGAACAGCGCCCTGACCTGGATGTATCCCCGATGGCGGTGATCGGCAGGCTGAGCCGCGCGGCCCTCGGCGTCGGCGCCGAGCTCAAGCGCGTGTTCGCCGAGCACGACCTCGACCGGGCGTCCTTCGACGTGCTCGCCACGCTGCGCCGCAACGGCCCGGAGCGCTGCATGACCCCGGCCGAGCTGACCCGGTCGGCGATGGTCACCTCGGGCGCGATCACCCAGCGCCTGGACCGCCTCCAGGCGCGCGGCCTGGTCAGCCGCACGCCGAGCGACACCGACGGGCGCGTGGTGCTGGTCCGGCTCACCGACGAGGGCCGCGACCTGATCGACCGCGTCCTGCCCGACCACGTGGAGAACGAGCGGCGAATCCTCAGCGGGCTGACCGGTGCCGAGCAGGACCAGCTGGCCGAGCTCCTCCGCAAGCTGCTGGAGACCTTCGAGATGTGACGGTTCCGGGCCAGGCGAAACCCCGGCCGCATCAGGACATCTTTGTTGTTGACGGGGTGCGCGCCTCTTAACGTCCGCGAGGTGACCCGCAACCAGACCCGGCGGAAGTTCCTGACGGCCAGCGGTGTGGCTGCGGGACTCGCGATCTCCGGTGCGCTCCCGGGCATCGGAACCTCCAACGCCTCCACCGTCGAGGTGGACCGGCTCCGCGACTACCCCTTCCGGCTCGGCATCGCCTCCGGTGACCCGTTGCCCGACTCGGTGGTGCTCTGGACCAGGCTCGCGCCGCACCCGCTCGACCCGTTCGGCGGCGTGAACGACCGCCCGGTCGCCGTGGTCTGGCAGGTCGCCGAGGACGAGCGGTTCCGCCGCGTCGTCCGCACCGGTGTCGAGATCGCCAGGCGGGAGTCCTCGCACAGCGTCCACGTGGACGTGCGGGGCCTGCGGCCGTGGCGGCACTACTACTACCGCTTCATCGTCGGCGGGCACATCAGCCCGGTCGGCCGCACCCGGACCGCTCCCGCACCGCGACAAGCGTTGTCCGGCATGACTTTCGCCTTCGCGTCGTGCCAGGCGTGGTGGGAGGGCTTCTACACCGCCTACCGCGACATGGCGGCGAAGGACCACGACGTCGTCCTCCACCTCGGCGACTACATCTACGAGTACGGCGTGGGCGCGGACTCCGGTGTTCGTCGGCAACCCGTGCCCGTGGAGCTCACCCGCGAGACCATGACGCTCGACGAGTACCGCGGGCGATATGCGCTCTACAAAACCGATCCGGACCTCCAAGCGGCGCACGCCGCCGCGCCGTGGGTCGTCACCGTCGACGACCACGAGGTGGAGAACAACTGGGCAGGCCCGATTTCGGAGAACAACGCGCCGCGCGAGGAGTTCCTCGTCCGCATGGCGAACGCGTTCCGCGCCTGGTACGAGCACACCCCGGTCCGGCTCGCGCAGGCGCCCAACGGGCCGGGAATCCAGCTGTACCGCCGTTTCCAGTACGGCGACCTGGTGCGCTTCAACCTGCTGGACACCCGCCAGTACCGCGATGACCAGGCGGGCGGCGACGGCGAGAAGCCGCCGAACCCCGGCTCGCTCGACCCGAAGCGGTCGATCACCGGTGCGGCGCAAGAGAAGTGGCTGCTGGACGGCATGGCGGAGAGGTCCGCGCGGTGGGAGGTGCTCGCGCACCAGACCGCCATCGCGCAGCTCGACGTCAAGGCCGGTCCGGACATGGTGGTGCCGATGGACACCTGGGACGGCTACGTGGCCTCTCGGAAGCGAATCCTCGGTGGCGCAAGGGAAAGAGGCGTTCGGAACCTCGTCAGCATCGCGGGCGACCTGCACCGCAGCGTCGCTTCCGAGCTGCGCGAGGACTACGCCGCTTCCACTCCCGTCGTGGGAACGGAGTTCGTCGGCACGTCGGTCACGTCCGGCCGCGACGGCATGGACCACGACCAGATCGGCCGCACCATCCTGGCGGAGAACCCGCACGTGAAGTTCCACAACTTCCAGCGCGGCTACGTCCGGTGCGAGGTGAACGCGGCGCAGTGGGTGGCTGACTACCGCGTCGCGGACCGTGTGACGGTGGCCGACGGAACGGTGAGTTCGCGGTCCAAGCTCATCGTCGAGGACGGCGTCCCCGCGATCCAGGTGAGGTGATCAGTCATGTGGGTTCTCGCATTGACGGCGACGATGCTGGCCGCGACCGCGCCCGTCACGATCTCGGTGAACCCCGAGAAGGTTCAGGTGGTTGGACTTCCGTGCATGCCGGGCTCATTGAAGGTCGGCATGACCAACACCGGGACCACCGACCGCTACGCCGATCTGGAGCTGTCCGCGCCGTCACCGGTGGTTGCGGATCGGAAGATCATCTCAACATGGTTGCCCGCGTGGGACCCGGACCACACAGTGACCACTCCGGTCGGGGTGACGGTTCCGCGCACCGCGAAGCCAGGCACCTACTCGCTGACCCTCAGCGTCGACCGGACGCGCCGCACCGTCCCCGTCGAGGTGCTTCCCTTGCCGCCCAAGGACAATCTCGTGCTCGGCGAGCAGGCTTCGGCGTCTTCGACGCACGGTAGCTTCCGGACGTGCGGTGCGGTCGACGGAGATGCGGACTCGGCGAACTGGTCGACGAGAACCGGGTGGAACGACGCCACGCGCGCGGTTTTCCCGGACGAGTACTCGGTGTCGTTGATCGCGCCTTCCGCCATCGGTCGCGTGGAGCTGCAAACGCTTGACTCGGCGCGCTATCCCGCCGCGCAGAACGGCTTGCGCGACTGGGACGTGCAGGTGCGCGTTGCGGGTTCGTGGGTCACGGTGGACCAGGTGCGAGGCAACGCGGTCGGCCGCGTGAAGTCCGTTTTCCCCGCTGTGCAGGCGGACGCGGTGCGGATCGTGGCGCTGGACTCCAACGATCACGCGTACTCGCGCATCGTGGAGTTGGAGGCTTACGCCCGCTGACCTAGACTCCACCCCATGACGCCCAACCGCCCGGCGCACTCCCCGTGGCCTGAGGCGGTCTAGAGAACGGAAAAACGCCGCGCTGGGTCTGGGGTCAGTCGGTGTGGGCGACGATCTTGATGAGGTCGTGCAGCGCCTGGCGCACCTCGTCGTCGAGGCGCAGGCCCGCGAGGGTGCGCTCGGCGGAGTGGACGCGTTCGCGCAGCATCCCGCGCACCTCGTCGAGCGCGCCGGTCGAGCGGATGATCTCCTTCGCCTCGTCCACCCCGGCCTGGCTCAGGCCCGGGTCGGCGAGCAGCTCCAGCAGCCGGTCGGCCACGACGGGGTGGGCGCCCGCCAGTGCCGCCGCGATCAAGGTCGTCCGCTTGCCCTGCCGGATGTCCTCGCCGACCGGCTTGCCGACCGCGGCCGGACTGCCGAAGACGCCGAGGACGTCGTCGTGGATCTGGAACGCCTCGCCGAGGGTGGTGCCGAACGAGCCGAACCCGCGAATGGTGTCCTCGTCCGCGCCACCCGCGAGCGCGCCGAGACGCAGCGGCATGCTGACCGAGTAGTTGCCCGACTTCAGTCTCGCCAAGCGCAGCGCGGCGGCCATGGAGGTGTCACCGGAGCTGCCGGACGCGATGTCCAGGTACTGGCCGGAAATCAGTTCCAGGCGCATTTCGTCATAGGCTCTGCGAAACGGTTCGGTCCGTCCTCCAGGAAGTGGAATGCTCGATATCGTCATATCGGCCCAGATGCAGAGCGCATCACCAGCGAGGATTCCGGCGGAGAAACCGAAATGCTCCGCGTCGCCATTCCAGCCCCGTTCCCGGTGCAGGGCGGCGAGTTGTTTGTGCGCGGTCGGAACGCCCCGCCGGGTGTCCGCGCGATCCATCAGGTCGTCGTGCACGAGGGCGAAGACGTGGAAGAGTTCGATGGCCGTGGCCAGCTCGATTACCTCAGGCCGGTCGGGTTCACCGCCCGCGCGGTAGCCCCAGTAGAACAGCTGCGGCCGGATGCGCTTGCCACCGGCCGCTGTCACCCTGGTGAGGGCGCTGACCAGGTCAAGCATCTCGGCCGCGCTGTGCCCGCCGACACGGCAGAAACGTTCCATCGAACGGGCGAGCGCGGCGTCTATGCGGGTGACGAGCGGCAGCGTCGGAATGCTTTCAGTGGTCATCGTGATTCCTTCCGGCCGATGTGCGACGGGTTCCGCTCCCGTTGCCAAATCGAGTCATTCCAGGGCTGGTCGGATCATTCCGGGGAATCTCTTCCTGCTGCTGTGTCTACCACGCGCGCGGGGGTGCGTCGATCGGCGACTCGGCATCGATCTGGGCAAAATCCGCAGATCCTGGTTGGCATTCCGAAGAGAATGTGAATCCGCTCCGGCTACTGATCGTGCCGCCCCCGGGCGCATATTCGCTCAACCGCCGAGCGGGTGATCTTGATCGTTTGTCCGTGCACTGCGGTCGAACTGAACCTTGCGCTCCGCACATCCCATCGTGTTACTGTCGTGCCGTGCCCCGTATGGGCCTACGCATGGAGGTAGCGGCTTTCTGAGCCACTTCAGGACGGCATGAGCCCGTTCCCTCGCACTTGGCATCCCCGAACCTTTCGGGGCGCTCGCGCCTTGTCCGAATGCGTAGTCCGCCCGCGGGGTTTTCTCATGCGTTCCGTCGTGGTTCCGGGCCGGTCGATCCATGTGATCAACTGGGAAAGGACCACATGACTGACAGCTACGACGAGTTCGACTTCGCCGACTTCCAACGGAAGATCATCGAGGAATTCCGCGCCAACGGCGGCCGGGTCGGCGGGATGTTCGAAGGCGCCACGCTCGCGCTGCTCACCACGACCGGAGCGCGCAGCGGACTGCCTCGGACGAGCCCCCTGGGCTACCTGGAGATCGACGGGCAGCCGGTGGTGATCGCCTCCGCGATGGGCGCGCCGAGCCACCCCGCCTGGTACCACAACATCCGCGAGAACCCCGCCGTGACCGTGGAGATCGGCACCGAGACCTATGAGGCGGTCGCGGGCATCCCGGTCGGCGCCGAGCGCGACCAGCTCTTCACCAAGGCCGTCGAGCAGGCGCCGGGCTACGGCGACTACCAGGAGAAGACCACGCGGGTGATCCCCGTGGTGACGCTGCACCGGGTCGATCCCCAGGCCGGTGGGCTGGGCGACTTCCTGGTCGAGGTGCACGACTGGCTGCGCGCCGAGCTGGCCAAGCTCCTCGACGAGGTCGACGAGATCGTGGCCGGACGCGCGTCGGGGGACCTCGTGGTGCAGCTGCGCGCGCACTGCCTGGAGTTCTGCGGGGCGCTGTCGAAGCACCACACCGGCGAGGACTACGGCGCGTTTCCGATGCTGGCACAACGGTTTCCGGCACTCGCGCCCGCACTGGAGAAGCTCGGCGACGACCACAAGGTCGTCGCGCGGCTCCAGGAGGAGATCAGCGCGCTGGTCGACGGCTACGCGCCGGGCGAGAGCGATCCCGTGCGGCTGCGCGAGGAGCTGGTCCGCCTCACGGCTGAACTCGAAGCCCACTTCGCCTACGAGGAGAAGACCGTTGTCACAGCGCTGAACGCGCTGAGCCCGGCGCCGCAAGGGTAGGGCTGGCCCCAGGGGAGGCCGGGGGCGGACATCATGTCGGTGCCGCCCCCGGTCGGACAGGCTGGTTCCCATGTCCATCAAGCATGTCACGGCCGCGACCCTGATCGTGGCGGTCGCCGCCTGCGCCCCGGCCCCGCGGCCGGTCCCGGAAGTGCGCGGATCGATCGTCTCCACGACACCGGTGGCCGACCTGCAAGCCGCTGAGGTCACGACGGCGTTGCAAGCGGCCAAGTTCGACCCGGCGACTGTCCAATATGGAGTGAAGGCGTACCGGGTGCTCTACCGCACGATCGGCACGAAGGGCGAGCCCACCACGGCCACCCAGCTCGTGGTGTTCCCGAAGAACGACGACAGCGACCTGCGTCCGGTGTCCTGGCTGCACGGCACCACTGTGTACCGAGGGGACGTGGCCTCCGTGAAGGCGGAGTCCAGCGACCGCGCTGCCGCCTTCCTGATCGCGTCGACGGGACGAGCGGTGTCCGCGCCGGACTACCTCGGCCTGGGTGAAGGTCCGGGGCACCATCCCTACGGGCACCCCGAAGCTACGGTTTCATCCACATTGGACGCATTGCGGGCGACCCGTGAACTGGCTCGGCAGCAGGGAAAGACGCTGGACGAGCGCGTGTTGATCAGTGGCTTCTCCCAGGGCGGCCCGGCGACGATGATGCTGGGCAGGGCTCTCCAGGAGGGCGCTGACCCGTACTTCACCCCGGCCGGGCTCGCACCGATCGGCGGGCCCTTCAACGTGAGCCGCTTCGAAGCCGACGCAGCGGCCGACAAGGTCACGATGGCGTCGCTCTACCTGGCCTATTTCGCCACCGCGTGGGACCGCGTGTACGACATCTACGATTCGCCGCAACAGGTCTTCCGCGAGCCATACGCAGCGCAGGTGGAAGTTCTCTTCGACGGCAACCACAAGACCCACGAGATCGCGAAGGCTCTGCCGCCGCGCTCGCAGGACCTGTTCACCGCCGAATTTCTCCGTGAGATGCAGAACCCCACGGGGAAGCTGCGCGATCTGTTGCGCCCCAACGACACTTCATGTGACTGGAGCCCGAAGGTTCCGGTGCGCGTATACCACGCCAAGGGTGATCGCGATGTGGCGTTCCACCACGCCGAGCACTGCCAGAGCCAGCTGAAGACCAACGGCACATTAACCGATGTCGGCGACGCGGATCACAATGGCAGCGTGCGCAGGGCACTGCCGCTGGTCCTCCGGGACTTCCCCTGAGGCGACGTATGCCTTTCAGCAGATGCCACGGCGAAAACCCGGTCCTAGGTTCGCGGTGTGAAGAGAGCATTGATCCTCGCCGCGGTGCTGGCCTGCACGACCGCTGCCCCGGCGATGGCAGCCCCCGGCCTTGACTGGAAACCGTGCGACGGCATGGAATGCGCAACGATCACCGTGCCGGTGGACTACGCGAAGCCGCGGGGCAAGACGATCACGCTGAAGCTGGCCCGTGCCCGCGCGACCGGGCCGGACAAGCGGATCGGCTCCGTGATCATGAACCCCGGTGGGCCGAGCGTGAGCGGGATCGGCACCCTGAAGCGGACGTTGCCGAACTTCGTCGAGTTGAGGCGGCGCTTCGACATCGTGACCTTCGACCCGCGCGGCTTCCCCGGGAGCGACCACCTGCCCGAAGAACACTGCCTGAAGGTCGGACCGTTCATCTCGATCCCGCGGACGCAGGCGGAGTTCGACGCGGCCGCTGCGGAGAACAGGGAGAAGTTCGCCCAGTGCCGGGAAACGAACCCCGCGTTGTTCGACAATATGAGCTCGGCGAACGTGGCGCGTGATGTGGACGCGATCCGTGCGGCGGTGGGGGACCGGCAGCTGAACTTCCTGGCCAACTCCTACGGCGGAGTCATCGCGGCTTCCTACGCGCGGTTGTTCCCGCAACGGGTGCGAACGATCTTTCTGGACAGCATCGTCGGCCACGTCGATGACCAGGAGGTCGAGGAGACGGAACTGATCAAGGGCAATGAGAGCACCTTCAAGCACTTCATCGAGTGGTGCGCGAAGGAGAACAGTTGCAAGCAAAACGGTCAGGACGTGTCCAGGATCTGGCTCGACCTGCTTGCCAGGGCTGAGAAGGAGCCGATCCCGGCGAAGGGCAGCAACCCATCGGTCAGCTTCACCGGCCGCGATCTCATCCTGGTCGGGCCGATGTTCCTGACCAACACGGAGATGTGGCAGGACTTCTCCGATGCGCTGGACAAGGCCCGCAACGGCGACGCGATCGGCTTCACTCCGGCGTTGTTCGGTGGCGCCAGGCTGTTCGGCGCCGCCGCGGCCCTGGCGGTGGAGTGCGCGGACTTCCCGGGGCTTAGGACGTATGAGGAATTCCAGGCGCTACTGGAGCAGGAGCGCAAGCTGTCGCCACATTTCCCGGGCAACCGCACCGGTCGCCGTATGTTCTGCGTGGGATTCCCCAATGAGGCCAGCAACCCGAACGGGCCGATCAATCCCAAGGGGCTCCCGCCGCTCCTCGGTGCTGGGGACTGGCGCGAGGTGTCGCACGTGCGCAGTGTGACCGACACGATTCCGGGTTCGCTGGCGTTCGAAGTATCGGGGAAGGCCGCGCACGGTCACTACCTCAACTACAACAACAGGTGCGTGATCGGGCATGCGGACCGCTACTTCGCGGAGAAGGTGCTGCCGCCCAAGGGAACCGTCTGCACGCCGAGCATCCCCTAGGAGACGGTCTCGGCCCAGTCGATGTGGTGCTCGTACAACCAGGCTTGGTAAGCCTGCCGCCGCCGCGTCACCTCGGCCAGTTCCGCTTCGCTCATCGGCGGCTGCGGGGCGCCACCCGTTCTGGTGGCGTCCCGTGCCGCGCTGTTGGCTACGAGGCGTTCGACGCGATCCCGGCGGAGGCGTTCGTAGACGGGGAAACCCTTGTCCGGTGGGAGATCCCGGAGGCACTTCGCCAGGGTCACCGCGTCTTCGAGCGCCATCGAAGCGCCCTGGCCCGCCGCCGGTGACGCGGCGTGCGCGGCGTCCCCGGCCAGCACCATGCGCTCGGTGTGCCAGTTCGGCGTGGTCGGGATGTCGTAGACGTTGCTGCCGATGACCTCGCCGTCCGTGGACTGGATGATCTCCACGGCGGGGAAGTCGTCATCGGCGAAGTACGCGCTGGCGTGGTCTTTCCATTGCTGGGGCGTCATTCCGGTGAGGTCCAGCTCCGGGCCGGGAAGGCGGCTGAACCACCACGTCTGCCCGTGCGGGACCCCGATGTAGCCGAACGCGGCGCGAGCGCCGTGGACGAAGGTGTAGGTGTTGGGCTCCTCGCCTTCACGCGCCGGGGCGTAGCCGTAGACGACGTTCAGCCCGGTGTACCTCGCGCGCGGGGCGCCGGGGTTGATGATCGCGCGAGCCGTGGAGTGCGTGCCGTCGGCCGCGATGAGCACATCGCCTTCTGCCGTGCTGCCGTCCGCGAACGTCGCGACCACGCCGTCCTGCTCGGTGGCGGCGACCAGGCGCTTGTTGTGCTCGACGCGAATCCCGCGCTTGGCAGCCTCGGCGTGCAGTACCTGGTAGAGCGCGGCCCGGCGCAGCGTTCTCGGCCCCTGGCTGTAGGTCTGGGCGCTGACCTCGCGCCCGGCTCCGGTGAGCAGTCGAACACCTCGCGCGGGATAGGAGTGCTCGGCCACGACCTGGTCGAGACCGACCGCGGCGAGCGCGTTCATCCCGTTGTGCATGATCGTGAAGAAAGCCCCGGCGTCGTCGGCCCCGGTGGGGTACGCCTCGTGGACCACCGCGTCGATCCCCGCCTTGTGCAGGGCGATCGCGGCGACCGTGCCCGCGATGCCACCGCCGATGATCACGGCCTTCATGGTTCCCCCCGTCGTGACAAACCCCTACCTTGATCGGCTCGGGCCGCCGTCGCAAGGCCGGGTGTTCGGCCATTGGTTGCGCGATTTCGCCGAGGAGCGAAACCTTGCTGCCGGGCGGGTGAAAAACCGCTGGTCCCGAAGGTGGTGACGGTTATACCTAGGCACATGGGCCCGATCGTCCCGACACCACTGCCCGGCGGTCTCCTGCTCCGGGGAGCGGCCCCCGGGGATCGAGACGCGCTGGTCGAACTGCACTCCTCGGTGCACGCGGGGCCGGACGGGGCGCCGAACACCGCGGTCGGGCAATGGATACGGGACCTGTTCGACCGAGGGCACCCGACCGCGAGCCTCGACGAGATGGTCGTCGTCGAGGACATCGGCACCGGTGTGCTCGCCTCCAGCCTGATGATGGTGCCGCAAACCTGGTCCTACGACGGGATTCCGTTCGGGGTCGGCCGCGTCGAACTGGTCGCCAGCCACCCGGCCTACCGGGGCCGTGGGTTGCTGGCCCGGCAACTCGAAGTGCTGCACGAGCGCAGTGCGCACCGCGGCGACGTGCTCCAGGCGCTGACCGACCTGATGTTCTCCCCGGGGAAGGCGCGGTACTGGACGGCGCTGACCCAACGAGCCGGTCGCGGTGGGCTCGCCCGCGATCTTCCGTCCGGCACGGCATCGCTGCGACCGGCCACCGGGGACGACATCCCGTTCCTGCTGGAGGTCGATCGGCACGCGCGCGGGCGGATGCTGTTGTCCTGTGTGCGGAACAAGGCCCAGTGGCGGCATGAGCTGACCGGCCGCACACCCGGGAGCATGGTGCACGACGAGATCTTCCTCGTCGAGTACCACGGGATTCCGGCCGGCTACGTCGTCCTCGGTTACGGCGGCATCCCCAGCTATCCGATTCCGCCGTGGTGGCCGGGCATTCCCGTTCCGGAGCCGGTGATCTCGGTCAGCGCGTTCGAGCTGGCTGCCGGGATGCCGTGGCACGACGTCGTTCCCGGAGTCCTCCAACGCCTCTGTCCGTCCGATGTGGACGGATACGTGCTCTGGCTCGGCACGGAGCACCCGGCCTACGAAGTGCTGGGCGAATCGTTGACGCGCAAACCGCAGAACATCGGTTGGTTCCTGCGCATGCCCGATGTGGACGCGTTCCTCCGGCACATCGCGCCCGTTCTGGAGAACCGGCTCGTCGGCACCGCCGCCGAGGCGTACACCGGAGAACTGCTGCTGCACTTCTACACCTACGGCACCCGCTTGGTGTTCGAGCGGGGGAAGCTCGTCGACGTCTCCTCCTGGGCAGAGCACAGCCGCCGGGGATCGGACGCCTCCTTGCCCGAACAGATGTTCCTGCAACTGCTGCTCGGTCATGCGAGCTGGCCGGAAATCGCACCCGCCTTCCCCGACTGCCGGTTGCAGAACCGCACCGCCGGGTTGCTGATCCCCGTGCTGTTCCCCAGGAAACCGTCCGCCGTGTGGCCGCTCATCTAGTGAGGAACCCCATGTCCGAGGCAACCGTGATCGT
This sequence comes from Allokutzneria sp. A3M-2-11 16, assembly GCF_024213555.1. Classification (GTDB taxonomy): domain Bacteria; phylum Actinomycetota; class Actinomycetes; order Mycobacteriales; family Pseudonocardiaceae; genus Allokutzneria. Next base: position 3,079,640 of record NZ_JANAVO010000001.1, read on the forward strand.
CGAACGCTTCCGCGACCGCACTCCCGGATCGCTGAAAATCCACGAGGCGGCGAAGAACTGGCTCCCCGGTGGCGACACCCGCACGATCAACCACTACACGCCGTACCCGGTGTTCATGGCGCACGGCCGCGGCTGCACGGTGACCGACGTCGACGGCAACGACTACCTCGACCTGAACAACAACATGAGCGCGATCGTGCACGGCCACGCGCATCCCGCCCTCGTCGCGGCGGCCACGGAGCAGATCGCCCTCGGCACGGCCCTTGGTGCGCCGACCAAACTCCAGGCGGAGCACGCGGAGGTGCTGTGCTCGGCGATCCCCGCGCTGGAGAAGATCCGCTACTGCAACTCCGGCACCGAGGCGACGATGCTCGCCATCCGCACCGCGCGCGCGTTCACCGGGCGGGAGCTGATCGTCAAGATCGCCGGGGGCTACCACGGCCTGCACAACGACGTTCAGATCAACATGTTCACCGGGATGAGCGAGCCGACCAAGGAGCAGGACGACCTGCCCGACTGGTTCCCCGCGGCGCAGATCCCGCGCGGTGTCCCGTTCAACACCGTGGACAACGTATTCCTCTTGCCTTTCAACAACATCGAAGCCGCGGAGGAGCTGTTCTCCCGGCACGGGAGTCGGATCGCGTGCATCATCGTGGAGCCGATGTTGAGTGCCGCGGGCGGAATCCCGGCCACCGCGGACTACCTCCACGGCCTGCGCCGGATCACCGAGGAGCACGGCGCGTTGCTCGTCCTGGACGAGTGCGCCACGTTCCGGCTGGGTCCGTTGCAGGGCCGCTACGGGATCACCCCGGACCTGATGACCCTCAGCAAGATCATCGGCGGTGGCCTGCCGATGGGCGCGTTCGGCGGCAGGAACGACGTCATGGCCCAGTACGATCCGACGCGGCCTGATCCGCTCTACCACGCGGGCGCGTTCGGCGGGAACAACCTCAGCCTGGCGGTCGGCCTCGCGGCGCTCCGCACCTTCGGCCCGGCGGAGATCGAGCGGCTCAACGCCACCGGCGAGCGACTCAAACTCGACATTTCCGCTGCTGCCAAGGATGTCGGGGTGAAGCTCGAAGTGACCGGTATCGGCTCGCTGTGCCACATGCATTGGGGGGAAGGTGAAATCTCCGACGCGCAGGACGCGCTGGATCGCAGGACCGGGCTCGGAACCCTGCCCGAGCTGTTCCACCTCGAGCTCACCAACCGCGGCATGTTCATCTCGCGGCGCGGCCTGTACTGCCTTTCGTTGCCGATGGCTCAGGACGATCTGGACTCCTTCGTCGCGGCAGTGCACGGGACGCTGGAGACGCTCAAGCCCTACATCGCCCGCGAGCTGCCCCACCTGATCCGGAGTGAGGGCTGAGATGGATCTCTTATCGCTCAGCCTGGCCGAGGTCGCCGGGCACATCCGCCGCCGCGAGCTCTCCGCGTTCGTCTACGCCACCCATCTGCTGGAGCACATCGAGAACGATCAGCTCCGCGCGTTCATCACCGTGTCGCCGGAAGCGGTTCTCGCCGCGGCGAAGCAGGCCGACGAGACGTCGCCGGTCGGTCCGTTGCACGGCGTTCCCATTGCCATCAAGGACAACATCGACACCGCCGACCTGCCGACAACCGGTGGTACACCAGCACTTCGCCACCATCGGCCACGAAAGGACGCCGCAGTCGTCGAAGCTCTTCGCAGCGCGGGAGCACTGGTCCTCGGCAAGACCAACCTGCACGAGCTGGCTTATGGCGTGACCGGAGCGAACGGCGCGTTCGGTGCGGCGCGCAATCCTCACGACCCGAGCCGCATCGCGGGCGGCAGCAGCTCGGGCTCGGCAGCGGCCGTCTACGCGGGGCTCGCACCAGGAGCGCTGGGGACCGACACAGGAGGATCAGTCCGAATTCCCGCCGCGCTGTGCGGAATCGTCGGACTACGGCCGACATCTGGCAGATATCCGCAGGACGGGATCATGCTGGTGTCCACGACCCGTGACACCGCAGGACCGTTAGCGCGAACGGTTGCGGATGTCGCGGTCCTCGATGCCGCTATCACCGGCGCGGAGCCGCTGAGCGAGATGGACCTCCGTGGCCTCCGCATGGGTGTCGTGCGCGATCCGTTCTACGTCGACGCTGCACCGGGTGTCGCCGCGGTCATGGAAAACCACCTGGCGCAACTGGAATCGCTTGGTGTGGAACTGGTCGAGGTGCAGCTGCCGGACGGCTTCGCCGAGCTGATGGTCGGCGCGGGCTTCCCGATCGCCTTCCACGAAACCCCGCTCACGTTGCAGAACTACCTTGGGGCAGAACAAGAACTGGCCGATGTGGTCGAACAGTGCGCCAGTCCGGATGTCAAACAGATCCTGCAGATGATCCTCGGCGAGGGACGAATTCCGCTCAGCGACTACGAGGCGGCGATGACTGTGCACCGGCCGGCGCTGGAGTCGGTGTTCCGGGAGCGGGTGCGAACACATCGCCTGACCGCGTTCATCGCCCCGACCACGCCCGTGACCGCGGCACCGCTGGGCGCGGAGGAAGTAGAACTTGGCGGGGAAACCGTCTCCGCCTTCGCGGCCTACACACGCACGACGGGGCCGGGCAGCGCGATCGGCTGGCCGGGCCTCACGGTGCCCGGCGGACTCGATGAATCCGGCCTGCCGGTCGGTGTCGCCCTTGACGGGCCGCCCGGAAGCGATCGGGTGCTCCTGCGGATAGGGCAGGCCCTCGAACGCGCATTCGGCTGAGGCGGCGCCATGTCGATCCCCTTCCGGGAGGTCATGACCGGCCCCGAACTCCCGACCAGGTTCACCGACGCGGAGCTGGTGACGCGCTACCTCGACGCCGGAAGCCCTGCGGGAGAACCGATCTACCTCGGGTTCGGCGAGACCTGGACGGAGATCGCTCCGGGGCTCGCGAAGATCCTGGCGACGCCGATGCCCCCGCACAGCCACGGCTACGTGATCTCCCAGTTCGGCCTGCCACGCCTGCAAAAGGTGCTGCGGGGCTACATCGCCGAAACGCACGGTCTGCCCGCTGGAGCCGACTTCGAGGTCGCGGCGACGGCGGGCGGCACGCGGAATGCGATGTTCGACTTCGCACGGCTGGTGCGCCAGTCCGTAAGAGACCGAACCCCGGTCGCGGTCGTGCCCATGCCGGGGTGGGACTACGAGGGCGTGTTCTCCGCGCTCGGCTACGAAACGCGCTACCTCCCGCTGCGCGCGGAAACCGGCTATCAACTGTCCACAGAGGACTTCGGCGTGGTCGACGGTGCGGACCTGGTGGTGATCAATGCTCAGCACAATCCGACCGGGGTCAATTGGGACGCCACCGCCGTACGCGAACTGATCCGCCGCACCGATGCCGCCCTGCTGCTGGACGACGCCTACTACGGCGTGCACGATCCCGGGATCACTCCGACGTCGGCGCTGCGCATTCTCCTGGAGGAGCAACCCCGACAGCACTGGCTCGCGGTCCGTTCGCTTGGCAAGCAGTTCCACTGCAGTGGTTGGGGAATCGGCGCGGTCACCTCAACACCCTCCACTTTGGACATATTGCTGAACGAGGAGCTGTTCCACCACGGCTTCGCCGCCGCGATCCCACTCCAGTACGCCATGGCGGAGTGGCTGGAGAACCCCGAATCGGCGACGTTCCTCGGGCACATGAACGAGGAGTACGCGGCGAAACGGGCTGCGCTCAAGACGACCCTCAAGGATGAGGACCACCACCTCGGTGAGTGCACGGCGTTCATGCGCTTCAAAGCCCCGGACGCCGACTTCCGGCTCAGGTGCTTCCGCGAGACCGGAGTCTTGTTCAGCGACAGCACGCCGTCCTCGTGGCTGAGGCTCTACCTGGGGCCACCGCTGCCCGTGCTCACCGAAGCCTTCGAACGCGTTGCGGGAGTTCTCCGCGCGCAGTGATGGCGTGGTCGCGCAAGGCCCGAGCGCCGCACGCGGTGAACAGCTTGGCGCTCGCGGTCAGCTCGGTGAGCGCTCGGTCGTGGTGCCCGGCGTTGCTCAGGCTCACTCCGGCCCGGAGCCGTGCCCGGCCTTCCTCCAGCCGGAAACCGTTGGTGCGGAAGGTTTCCGCCGCCTTCAGCGCGAGTTCGGCCGAGCGGTCCGGCTCGCTCGCGGTCAGCGCGTGGGCGCGGATGAGCTCCGCCACCGCGACGTTGGTCTCGTGTGCGGGGTGCCGGACGCGCTCAGCGCGCTCAACCCACTCGGTCGCGTCCTCGGGGCGTCCACGGGCGGCCTCGGCGTAGGCGAGCGCCTCCAGCAGAACGAGCATCTCCGTTTCGTCCCTGGCGAAGGACTCGTAGTCGTCACAAGCGTTCCGGACGCTCTCCCGGCCGGCGTCGACATCGCCGGAGTAGACGAGCACCAGGCCGGGACCGCAGCGCGCCATGATCGCCCGCCAGTCGCGTCTGCCCTCGGAGCAACGGGCCGCCTCGGCGCCCAGGCGCAGTGCGCTGTCGTGGTCACCGAGCCAGCTCAGCACCAGCGAGTGAGCGGACAGCGCCATCGACATCGTCTCCGGCAGGCCGACCAACCGCGCGCGGTCGACGGCCTCCGCCGCCAGCGCCGCCGCCTCGGCCAGGCGTCCCAGCCGCCCCAACGTGAACGCCTTCTCCGAGTAGACGGTGGCGATCACGTGGTGCTCTATCACGTAGTTCTGCATGTTGGTCCTGGCCAGCTCGGCGGTGTAGTCCAACCGCGCCAGCCCGCGTTCGACGCGACCCGCCAGGACCTCGGTCCAGCACAGCCACGACAGGGCCTCGATCCACAGCGCGTGCTCGTGCGGGGCCAGCTCCGGCAACCGCGCGTCCGCGATGTCCAGCCATTCCCGCGCCGCGGGGATGTCGCCGCAGAGGTAGGCCGACATCGCCCGCAGGACGGCGAGCGCGAACCGCATCGCCGGGTCCAGCTCCATCGCTTCCAGCTGGTCCAGCAGCAGCCCGGAACCCGCGGCGTCCCCGGTGGTCAGGTGCTCGACCGCCAGCCGCAGGTGCAATGCCGCGGACTCGGCGGAACCGTTGTCCGGCAACCTGTTCAGCTCTCCGAGCAACAGGGACTTGGCTCGGCCCGGCGAGCCGAACATGCGTTCCACGGTCGCGCACAGCATCGCCGCGATCATCCGGCGCACACCGTCCTCGCCGGGGATCAGCGCCAGCAGCCGCCTGCTGGACTCGACGCCTTCCGCGCCCTGGCCGTCGAGGCACTGCGCGAACGCCAGCAGCATCAGCATCTGCAACCGCACGGGCTCCGCGCCCGGACCGTCCGGAACCAGCTTCTGCGCGGCGTAGAGGTTGGGGCGCTCGGTCTTGAGCCAGCTGGTCCCGCGTTCGTAGGAGGTGAACTCCGGCAGACCGGTCGTGATCTCGTCTGTCCTAAAGGGACGGTCGGTCACGCCTTCGATGGGGACACCCATCTGCGCCGCGCTGGTACCGGCCGTGCAGTAGTAGCCGAGCACCCGGTCGACGGCGGCATCGCGCTCGGTTTCCGGCTCCTCCGCGAGGGCGACCGTGCGCGCGTGCTCGCGGAGCAGGTCGTGCAGCTGGTAGCGGCCCGGCGCGGGCTGGGTGAGCAGGTGGACGTCCAGCAGCTGCTCAAGGCCCTCCTCGGCCTCGGTGAAGTGCGTGCCGGTGAGCGCGCCCGCGAGGTAGGCGTCCCAGTGCGGGCCGGGGACCAGGCCGAGCAGGCGCTGCCGCTCCGGCGGGAGATCGTGGTAGGACAAGGAGAACGCGGCCGCGACGCTGCGATCGCCGACCGCGAGCTCGGTCAGCCTGCGCCGCTCGTCCCGCAACCGCTCGGCGAGGTGGGCGACCGACCACGCGGTGCGGGAGCGGAGCCTGGCGGCCGCGATGCGCAGCGCCAACGGCAGATATCCGCACAGCTGAGCCACTTCGTCGATCGCGTCCGGTTCGGCATCGGCTCGTTGCCACCCGATGATCCTGGTGAACAGCGCGATCGCATCGGCCCGCGGCAGCAACTCCAGGGAGATGGAGCGGGCGGTGTCGAGATCGGAGAGGCGGCGCCGGCTGGTGACGAGCGTCAGCGAGCCCGCCGTGCCGGGCAGCAGCGGTCGCACCTGCGCCGCGGTCGCCGCGTTGTCGAGCACCACGAGCACCTGGCGCTGGGCCAGTTCGGCCCGCCAGCGCGACGCGCGTTCCTCGACGGAGTCGGGGATCTGCTCGACCGGCACTCCGACCGCGCACAGCAGGCTGCTCAGCGCCGCCGCGGGCGCCACCGGCTGCCGTCCCTCGGTGTAGCCGTGCAGGTCCAGGAAGAGCTGCCCGTCGGGGTAGCGGTCGGCCAGCTGGTGCGCGGCGCGCAGCGCCAAGGTGGTCTTGCCGATGCCCGCCATCCCGTCGATCGCGGAGATCACCACCGTCGTGCCGGAGCTGACGTCGAGCAGCTGCCGGATCTCGTCGGCACGGCCGGTGAAGTCGGCGACGTCGCCGGGGAGGTCGCTGCGCGGTGCGGAGAGCGCCAGCGCCGGGTCCTCGCGGAGGATCTGCTGGTGCAGCTTGCGCAGCGCGGGACCGGGGTCGGTGCCCAGTTCCTCGGCGAGGCAGCCTCGGGTGAGCTCGTAGCGCGTCAGCGCCTCGGCCTGGCGACCGCTGCGGTACAGCGCGAGCATCAGCTGCCCGGCCAGCCGCTCGTCCAGCGGTCGCTGATCTGCCCGCGCGGCCAGGGGAAGCACCAGGTCGGCGTGCTGGCCGCAGCGCAGGCGGACATCGGTGTAGTCCAGTTCGGCCTCGGCCCGCTCCGCGTCCAGCGCCGTGCGGACCGTGGTGAGCCACGCGGTGTCCAGCCCGGCGAACGGCTCGCCGCACCACAGCTCCAGGGCCTGGCCGTAGAGGACCAGCGCGCGCTCGTCGTCGGCGGATCGGGCCTGGGCGAGCAGCTGCCGGAACCGGTGCAGGTCCACCGACCGCTCGTCGGCCACCAGCACGTAGCCGCCCGGGTTCCGGTTGATCTCCAGCCCGGCCGTGCGCAGGCGGGCGAGGTACCCGTGCAGCGCGTTGCGCGCGCTGTTCGGCGGGCAGTCGCCCCAGACGCGCTCGATCAGCTGCTCGGCGGACACCGGCCGGTTCGCCTCGACCAGCAGCGCGACCAGCACGCACTGCCGCCGCGCGTGGCCGACGTCGACGAGCTGGTCGTCCACCCAGGCCGCGACACCACCGAACAGGCGAAACTGCACCGCTACTCGGCCCCCTCACCATGGCTCAACCGGTCGACGACAAGTGTGCCGCCGACCGGTTGTCCAGCCCAGGGGTTTCAGCCAGACCGAGCAGGTCTTTTCAGGGTTTTTCCGCCGCGCGCCCCAGCCACGTGCGTCAGCCGGTCGGCCACGGCGGGCGGCAGTTCTGCCGGGGCAGGCGCACCGTGCCGTTGGTGAACACGCCGTCGGCGATGGTGTCGCCCATGATCGAGCGGTGGTCGGCGGGCCGGACCCACTGGTAGCACTGGTGCTGGGCGAAGTACCCGCCCGGCGCCTCCAGGGTGTCGAAATGGCAGACGCCATCGCTCTCGATGCAGTACCGGATGTAGGGAATTCCGCCGAAATCGGTTCGGCCGGGGCCGAAGGAAATGTATCCACCGAATGGCGATGGAACACCCATTCCGGCGGGAATGATGGCGCTGATCCCCCTTCCGGGCGGACCGACCGGCTGCATCGGGTCGGCGAAGATCTTCGCCCGGAACCGCGACCGGTCGACGCCGAGGCGGCCGTCGGCGATGTCGTCGAGCACCTTGTTCGCCACCAGGGCGCCCTGGGAGTACCCGACGATGGTGAACGTGGCGCGCGGATTCTCCCGGAAGGAGTCCGTGACCACGCGCTTCGCCACGTCGTGGCCGACCGCGACGCTGCGGTCCATCGGCGTCTGGTCACAGCCCGGCAGCCCGGCGGCGCCCGCCGGGTAGTGCACGACCTTGCGGATGCCGCCGCGCAGCCACGCGTTGTCGTACACGTTCCCGGCACCGTCGCAGGTGCCGCCGATGAGAATGTAGTAGTTGGCCCCTCGGGCCTGTGCAGTCGACGTGGTCGCCCCGAACAAACCGGCGACGAGGGCCGCTACAGCCGCGCCGACAAAAGCGGCGCGTCTGGTTTTCTTCACGTTGTTCCCTTTCTTTTCCCATGAATGGGAATGCGCGGCGAGACGCTAGCGGCGGGCCCTGAAATCCGGGTGAAACCACAGGACGATCTTGTGGCGCGCCTACTCGGCCGGTTCGCCGCCGGACCGGCCACGGGGAACGACCAGGGTGAACACTGCGCCGTCCACATTGGACACGTCGATCCGGCCGCCGTGCAGCACCGCGTTCTCGTAGGCGATCGCCAATCCCAGCCCGCTGCCTTCGGTGTGCTGACGGGCCCGGTCACCGCGAACGAAGCGATCGAAGACGTACGGCGCGAGGTCGTCGGGCAGTCCGGGGCCGGAATCGGCGACGACGACCCGGACCCAGCCGGTCCCGCTTCCGTCGATCGTCACGGTGATCGGCTGCCCGCCGTGGCGCAGCGCGTTGGTCACCAGGTTGCGGACGATCGTGTGCAGGCGCCGGGGATCGCCCGCCACCGCCGTGTCGCCGATCGTCTGGACGCTGATTTCCGCCTCCGTCATGGCGATCACGTCCGCCACGAGCGCGGGGAGATCAACCCGCTCAGGCCGGAAGTCCGCGGCTCCGGCGTCGAAGCGCGACATCTCCAGCAGGTCCTCGACGAGGGTGCTCAGCCGCCGCACCTGCGTGCCGAGCAGTTCGGCGGAGCGCTCGCGATCGTGCGGACCACCGCTGCGCAGGCTCTCGGTCGCGGCGAGCATCGACGCCAGCGGAGTGCGCAGGTCGTGCGCCACATCGGCCACGAACCGGCGCTGCTGCTGGTCTTTGCGGCGGAGCTGGTCGATGGACTCGCTCAGCCGGTGCGCCATCGTGTTGAAGGAGGTGGCCAGGTCGGCCAGCTCATCGCGGCCGCGCACCGGCAGCCGCGTGCCCAGCGCTCCCGCGCCGAGCTGCCGCGCCGCGGCGGCCGCCACCCGGACCCGGCTCTGGATCCGCCGTGCCGCGAAGACGCCCGTCGCCGCCCCGAGCAGTCCCACGACCAGCGTGACCAGCAGGAGCTGGCGGGCGAGCTGGGCGAGTTCGTTGTCCAGCTTCTTGGTCGTGTAGGTCTCCACCAGCAGCAGGTCCGGGTTGACCTGCCCGACGAGCACGAGCCGCGTGTCACCGTGGATCTCCGCCCACGCGGTGGCGGGCTTCAGCTGCCGCCGAGCCCCTTCGACCTGCTCCGCGGGCCACCTGTGCTCTTCAAGACCGGACGACCCGGCGACCGAGGCGTACTCGCCGGCCACCACCGGGGAGACCGGGCCCGAGGTCGCCTTCAGGTTGACCACGGCCCAGCCCGACAGTCCGAGCCTGCCCTCCATGTACTCCGCGATCTGGTCCACTTTGGACCCCGCGGGCGTCGTCTTGACGATGAACTGGTGCGCCTGCTGGGCATCGGACTCGAAACTCGCGCGGGCGGACGCGCTGAACCTGTCCAGCGTCGCGCCCACCTGGAGCCGATAGGTCACCAGGGCCACCATGCCGGTCGCGACGAACGTGACCAGGACGACGGTGAGCGCGATGCTGGCGCGCAGGCCGGGCTGCCACCTCACGGCGGGTCCAGGCGGTAGCCGAACCCGCGCACCGTGCGCAGCAGCGTCGGCTTGCCCGGGTCCGGCTCGATCTTCCCGCGCAGCCGGGCCACCGCCGCGTCGACCAGGCGCGCGTCCCCGGCGTAGCCGTAGTCCCACACCCGGCGGAGGAGCACCTGCCTGCTCAGCACCTGGCCGGGGTGGTCGGCGAACTCCATCAGCAGCCGCATCTCGGTCGCGGTGAGCCGCACTTCCGTCCCGTCCTTCGTGACGGTCATCGCGTCGCGGTCGATCTCCAGTCCGCCCAGCGCGTGCACGCTCTCGCGCTGCGGCTGCGCGGGCGCGACACGGCGCAGGATCGTCTTCACCCGAGCGTCCAGCACTCGCGGCTCGACCGGCTTGACCACGTAGTCGTCGGCACCGCCTTCAAGGCCGACCACCATGTCCACCGGATCGCTGCGGGCGGTCAGCAGCAGCACCGGAATCGTGTCCCGCGCGCGGATGCGCCTGCACACCTCGAAACCGTCCATCCCCGGCAGCATGACGTCCAGCAGCACCGCATCCATGGGCACGTGCTGCTCGAACAGCATGCCGAGTGCGTCTTCGCCGGTGGGGGAGACCTCGACTTCGTGGCCGAGTCCGCGCAGGGCCCGGGACAGCGCTTCGGCGAGTACGGCGTCGTCTTCGACGAGCAACAACCGGGCCACCGAGACTCCTCGCCGACGATCACCACCTGCTGGCCGAATGGTAGGGCTCGGCACCCGGATGCGGCATCCGCAACGGCGGTCTTCCGTCCGTTTCCGGGCGATACTCGAAATGCCACCATTCGTTGTCGTAGGTCCGGTACAGGTCGTAGCGACCGCCATGTAGCTCCAGCCAATATGCGCCCTGCGTCGGCCGCACGTCCATCGCGATCCCGCGCACGTGGCTCGACTCCTCCGGTGGCAGAACCCATCGCCGCGCCGCCGCCCAGGAGCCGGTTCTGCGCACCTGTTCGGCGAACATGCGGTGCTGCTCCGCCGCGTCGCGATGACCCGAGGTCAACCCGATGAGCTGGCCGTCCTGCCAGAACGCGTCGGTGCGCGCTTCTTCGAACGCCCTTCGGGCGCGCGGGTCCAGCCCGTCCAGGTTCTCCGCGGGATACCTCAGCCCGAGCGCCCATTGGCAGGCCAGGTGGCGCGCTCGCCCCGGCGCGCGGAGGAACGCCACGGGCAGCAACAGCACGGCGAGCACCCGCGTGCTCACCCTCATCAGACGGTCACGGGGACGATCAGGAATGGCACGCGATTCGGTCATAACGCCAAGGTCCGCGCGAACCTTTCCGGCCTGTTCCCTGTTCTGTCACGAAATCTCGACCGATTGTCACAGTTCCGCACGATCACCCCGGCGTGATCCAGGTCACTCCAACTCTCGTGCCGGTGGCGGCATCACACCTCATGTCAGCGCGAAAGACCATTGAGGGAGTTGCTTCACATGAGGAAGATCCGGCGCACGCTCGGCCTGGCCGTTCTGGCTGCGACTTCGCTCGCCGTCGTGACGGTGGGCACCGGCAACGCCATTCCTCCCAAGCTCAGCGTCTCGGTGACCGAAGGCCTCGTCGACCTCGTCGGCGCGTGCCCCAACGAAGCTCCCAAGGCGCACGGTTGGTACGGCTTCGTCGACGGCGTCGAGCCCGAGGAAATCAAGGAGATGACCTACGCCAACGGCTCGTGGACGACCCACTTCACCAACGTGAAGCCCGGTACGTACATCGCCGTCATGGGCTGCGACGGCGAGCAGGACACCGTCACGCAGCGCTTCGTCGTCGAGCCCAGGTAAGGCTTCGCGCGGGCCGGGTGATCCTCGGATCACCCGGCCGGTGAGCTGCGAGAACGGGTCGCGCTCGGCGACTACGGACCGTCCGGGGCGTTGGACAGCGAGGCCGAACTCGGGCGCCGGTACGAGGTGAGCCGGGTGACCGTGCGGCGGGCCCTGGAACAACTCTGCGCGGAAGGGCTTCTGGTTTCCCGCAAGGGAGCGGGCTGGTACGTCGTTTCCGGCGCTTCGTTCGGGCAGTCCCTGGCGCTGGGCAGTTTCCAGCACGCGGGCTCGGCGGTCGCCGAGGCCGGTGTCCCACTCGCGCGCACGGTGGTCGAATACGGCTACGGCGCCGCGCCCGACAGCGTGGCCCATCTGCTGGCGATTCCCGGCGGCACCGAGACGCTCCGCGTCCAAGCGTTGCGGCGCACCGGTTCCACGCCACTGGACGTGGTGACCGAGTGGGTTCCGTTGGCACAGGCGGCCCCCGTCAGCCGCGTGGACGCCGAAGATCCGGGAACGTGGGAGACCCTGCGCCGCCAAGGACATCAGATTGCCGTGGTGCGCCAGAGCATCGCCGCCACGGCCGCCTCCCAACGCGTTGCGGACCTGCTTGAGGTACCCGTGGCCACCCCCGTGCTGCTCGTCCGCCGCCTCGCCGTGGGGCCGGACGACAAACCCATTGCCCTGTCCGAACATCGCTATCTCGGGCACCGATTCCGGCTGGAGGTGGAATTCCGCGGCTGGCCCGCCGCCGAGCCACCCGGAGTCGCACCGATCACCAGCGCCGAACAGGAAGGCTGACATGCGTCTCCTCGTCACCGGCGCGGCCGGGTTCATCGGTTCCCACTTCGTCCGTCATCGGGTGCGCGCAGGCGACAACGTCATCGCGCTCGACGCGCTGACCTACGCGGGCACCGAGACCAACCTCGCCGACGTGCGCGACCGGATCACCTTCGTGCACGCCGACATCGCCGACGCCGAGCAGGTGCTGCGCGACCACCGAGTCGACGTGATCGTCAACTTCGCCGCCGAGTCGCACAACAGCCTCGCGATCCTCGATCCCGGACGCTTCTTCCGCACCAATGTCCTTGGCACACAAGCACTCCTGGAAGCCGCTCGCCAGGTCGGAGTCGAACGCTTCCACCACATCTCCAGGTGCGAGGTCTACGGCGACCTCGCGCTGGACGCTGAACAAGCCTTCACCGAGGACTCGCCGTACCGGCCACGCACGCCGTACAACGCCAGCAAGGCGGGCAGCGACCACGCGGTGCGCGCCTACTACGAGACTTTCGGTCTGCCGATCACAATCACCAACTGCGCCAACAACTACGGCTCTCACCAGTTCCCCGAGAAGGTGCTGCCGCTGTTCACCACCAACGCGCTCGACGAACTGGGCCTGCCCGCATCGCTGAAGCAGGAAGTGCCCGACCGTCCCGGTCATGACCGCCGCTACCTGCTGGACTCCACCAAGATCCGCCGCGAGCTCGGCTGGGAACCTCTCGTGGAGTTCGACGCCGGAGTGCGCGAGACCGTCCGCTGGTACGCCAACAACCGCACCTGGTGGGAGCCGCTGCGCGACCGCTCACCAGTCACCGAAGGCGCATGGCATGCTGGTTGATCACTTCCCGCTGGTCGGGCTCCGGCTGACCACGCCAAGGCTCGAACTGCGGCTGCCTTCTCCCGAAGACCTGGCCTCCGACGGCATCCACGACCCTGGCGTCATGCCCTTCGTCGCGGCCCGGTGGCAAGGTGCTCGTCGGTGATCGCAACCGGACGCGCTGCCCAAGCTGACTGTGGTGCGGTGCTGGCAACGAGCGCGGCAGCACGTGTTCGTGCCAACGGTCCATGCTGGACCGTTGGCCAAGGTCCCGTACGACCTTCGGCACGCGGTGGTGTCGACGTGGCTCAACGGAGGTGTCCCGCCGACACAGGTCGCCGCGTGGGCGGGGCACTCGGTCGAGGTGCTGCTCAAGATCTACGCCAAGTGCCTCGACGGCGGTCAAGCCGCGGCGCAGCAACGAATCCAGGCGGCTCTCGGCCACTGAGCCGCAGAAGAAGCGTCGGCACACATTCGGCACAGACACCCGTAAACGGCCGGATTCAGCCGGATACGACCGGACACAACAAAACCGGCCCCTGACAGCATCTCTGCTGGCCAGGGGCCGGTTTCGTGCGTTCTTGGGCTGGTGCCCCCGGCAGGGCTACACGCAGACCATCTCCGCCTGCACGTCGTCTGCTCGAAGGCATGCTCGTCATTGAAGGACGGTTTGAGCTGGATGTTTTCGGTGGTTCGCGATGACGATCACCGGGTTGGCCGTGGGCGGGTCGGAGCTGTCCAGGTGGCGGGCGAGGTCGACTTCGGAGCTGGTCACGGGAGTCATGGCCGTTGTCGTTGGGCTGAGCTTCGTGTTCGGGTTCGGCAACGTGCTGGCGCTGGCGTTGCGCCTCGGGGTGACCGTGTGGGTGGCGCCGCTGGTCGCGCCCGCAGTTGATCTGACGGTGGTCGGCCTGCTGGTGGCGATCCGTCGACTAGCTGTTGCCGGTGTTGCGCCGGAGCGAATCCGGGCGGCTCGTCGGCTACTCGTGCTGGCCAGTATGGCGACGCTGCTGCTCAACATCGCGGAGCCGTTGATCTTGGGGCAGTACGCGAAGGCGGCGTTCGACGCGGTAGGTCCGTTGTTGTTGATCGGGTGGGCGGAGGTCGGGCCGGACCTGCTGGAGGCTTTGGACTCCCTCGAACGGCAGGAGCAAGCCAGCCCGACCGAGGAAGCTGAACGCCCACCGAGGCGAGGTTCTGTGCCGACGGCTGCGCGAGCGGTTCGCAGGTCGAAGTGGACAGGGGCCGAGCTTCTTGAGCTGGCACGCCAAGAGGATGCGCGTCATCGCGAACTGCACGGCCGGCCCATCGCAGCCGACACGCTACGAAAGCGGTTGGAGATCGGGGCCGAGCGCGCACGACGACTTGTCCACCTGCTGCGCCAGCCACTGGCAACGGACTGAAGAGCATCGAGTCTCTCGTGCAGGCAGCCTTCCGGCAGGCAGCGCACTGTCGGGGATCGCGGCGGGCGCCGAGGTGGAACGGCTCCACGACCTCGGCTGTGGAGAGGTTGCGCTGGAGCCAGTTCTGCCCGGCCGCACAGTGCGGACAGGCTGTCCCGCGGTCGGCCTCGCCGGTGCGGGCGTCCACAGACTGGGCCGGTTGCTCGGGCTGTGTCGTGAAGGTGAGGACGCGCGTACCGTTAGCGATGTCGTCGAACACCCGTCCCGGCTGACGAGCCTGCGAGAACAGGGAGTGCAGCGTGGAAGACTCGACCCAGCTCAGCTCTAGCGTTCGCCGTCTCCGGACACGCCAGGGGATGTCGCAGAACGACCTAGCGGTGGCAGCGGACGTGTCCGTTGACGTAGTTCAACGACTGGAGCAAGGGCGGAGAACTCCTAAGCTCGAAAACCTCTACCGGATCGCCAGAGCGCTTGACGTCGGTATAGCCGATCTCTTCGGCGCGGTCCGCCCGGTAAGAGAAGAGCTATCACAGCCCCCTATTGTTGCATCGCTTCGTGACGCCCTCATTAATGTCGCAGACCTCGCTGACGACTATTGCGATGAAGAAGTTCCCAATCTGAGGGAGCTTGAGCGTGCAACGATTTATGCTACTGGCACCTATTGGGCAGGGCAGTATGCCCTACTGGGGGAAATTCTTCCGCGGTTACTTGTGGATACTCACACGGCAGTACACAGTGCGCCTGTTGATTCGGTTGCTCCCTACGCTGATCTATCAGCTCAAGTCAGGCAGATTGCTGCGGCCGTCCTTTTGAGATTGGATGCTGCAGACCTGGCGCTCGGCGCAGCTCGTGACGCAGTTAAGGATGCCAAGAAGAGTAACGATCCACTTCGGGTTGCTGCCATTAAGCAAACAATGGCACATGTGCTCATCAGGCAGGGCCTTTTCCCAAAGGCAAGCACTCTAGCGCAAAAGACCGCCGAGAGCATCCAGGGCTTGGGTACTTCGCGGCAGCATCTTGTCGTATATGGTGGCCTCCTATTGCGGGCAGCAGGGGCGGCTGGGCGCGCGAACGATATTTCGGGCGCGGAATCGCTGATTGCAGAGAGTCGAGATGCCGCCGCCCGCGTCGGAAGTGATTCTACGGACTACATGCTCAGCTTTGGCCCTTCGCAGGTGACCGTGCAGCAGACCGATACGTGCGTCATTTCCGAGAATTACAGCGGCGCGCTTCGAGCTGCCCGGAGGATGCCTCGGAACAGTTCCCTTAATCTCCTTGGCAGGTTTCGGCACCTTTCTGACGTATCTCTGGCACAGACGCGCGAAGGTCAAGTCGAGCGTGCTACTGACACGTTGCTGACCATGGAGAGTGCGGCGCCGAACCTCATGCGCGCCCAACGCTTGCCGAACCTGATCCTGCGTGAGCTTCTAGATCTTCGTGAGCAGGGGCGGCTACGTGAGCTCGCTGTCCGCCAAGGCGTAGTCGACTAGCACGTCACCCGTCCGGCTGTAGGCCAAAGCTGCCTACCTCGGTGTCGTAAATCACTTCTAGCGTCACTTCCACTACCGGAGGTGATGCACCGTGATCGACTCACAAGCCACGAGCCGACCTGAAGACGACACGCCTGGCTCCGCTCCGGACCAGCGCAGTGTCATGGAGGCCCGGCACCCCGAAACGGTCTTCTGTGCCCTGCTGCGGCAATTTCCGTACGACACGCAGCTGAGGATCTTGTCGGCCATGGCGACGGCCACGGGGGTCTGGCGCATCCGACAGGCGAGGGCGTCATGATCCGCCAGATCCGCGTGCCTTACCTCGATGCGTTGGTGGAGTACGCCTTGGAGGTGCTCGGCGAGGTGGAAGCGGCGGGGTCGACGCCGCGGGGCCGAGGTCTCCGGTCTTCTCATCTACGGTCTGCGACGCGTTGGTTCCTGGCGATGCGTGACGAACACTGGCCGGTTCCACTTACGCCGCGTTGGAGACGTCGGGGGCGGCACGCGCAGCGCGTGTGCTCGTCTTGCGCGACGCGATTCCTTCAACGCCCTGTGGCATGGCCGTGTCCCAGCATCGAGGCGATTGATGCTCATACGGAGACGTTCACAGCCCTGGAGCGAAAGGCTCAGCGCATCGAGGAGGAGGCAATCGCCCCAATCGCTGCTCTGATCGAGCCGCGTGAACCCGCTCCCGTGCCCTTACTCAGACCCGGCGACCGCGCGCCGCGTCATCTACTGCGTGTGAGCTGACGCGCAAACTCGGTTGGCGTCGTGCCCTGCGTTGACGCGGCGATGTCAGCCGTGCGGATGGCGGGAGAACGCAGGCCCCGCGTTCCCCGCCACCCGCCCACTTCCGCACTGACCGTCCTGTTTCGGGCTCCCGGAGTGATCGTCAATGTGCATTTGCGGCTGGGACCTCGTCACGCTCGCGGTCGCCTTGGGAATCAGTGCGGGCGCCATCTTTGGTCTTTGGCCCACGATTCCCCGTGAAGTAAGGGAGTTCGGTGACGAGCGTGACGGAGAAGTCACCGAACCCATCTTCCCAGCGCAAGATTAGGCCACCGGTCACGGCGCTCAACGGCGTACCTCCCCGTGACCGGACATGGGGGCTGTGGGCGAGTCCCGCCGAGCGGCCCACCTCGCCCGCAGCCCTCCCATCTTCCTCGCACAGCAACGAAACAGGTAGACCATGACTATCCGTCGAAGGACTCAGCCGAGTATCCCGGAACTCGACGCAGTCAACCGCGCCGTGTCCATCCCCGACAGCGACCCGTTCGCGTTGGAGACGTTCCCGAAGTACAAGGCGACGACCGGGCTGGAGCGTCTCCGGTGCGAGCGTCGGATCGTCACGGCGTATCGGGCTGGCTTGAGCCGCAACCAGATTTCTGTCCGCACTGGGTGGAGCACGTGGGTTGTAAAGACAATCTTGGCGGATGCGGCCCTCACCGAGTTGGACCGTCGACGTGGCTTGATGTCGCTGGTTGCCGTGCACATCTCCGATCTGGTTTGGCTGCGGTTCTGCGAAGGCAGGTCGCTGGAGCAAATCGCTGATGATATGGAGATGACCTCGGAGACCGCAACACAGTTCCTGCGATTCGCGAAGCTCGTGCGGCGCCCCCGCTTCGTCGAGCACGGAAAGCGCGCTTCACCGTGGTAGGCCAACGCAGCGACATCGATTCACCAGTTTCCGTTTCATCACAGCATTTCAGGATTGGTTATGCCTACCTACCCGCCTGTGCCGGAGTTCCACAGCAACCTCAAGGGCGTCGTGATCCCGGAGCGTGATCCGTTCAGGGTGTTGTCGTTTCCGCCGCTTCGGCTCGTCTCACCGCAGCAGCAGCGTCACTTGGATCTGCAGCTCGCCGACGCGGTGCGAGCCGGTGTACCGGTCGAGGAGTTGGTGGTGATGACCAAGTGGCCGGAGAACGCGGTGACCACCGCGTTGGCCCGGGCGGGCATCGATCCGGCCGACCCGGCGCTACGGCGGGACCTGGTCGCGCTCGTCTCAGCGCACTTGGCCGATTTGGTGTGGCTCAACGTCGAGACTCGTGCGAGACCCGTGCACGAGGTGTGCGAGGACATGGGCCTGACGCCCTTGCAGATGGGCTTGCACTACACGAATGCGCAGCGGCATCACGGCCACCGCCGCGTAGAGAGCAAGGCGTGCCTCGGCCTTCCGCTCCTGTGGTGGCCGGACCACACCGATATTTCAACCGCCACGCTGGATATCCCGTCGCGTGATCCCTTCGCCATGCCGGATGTGGGCTCCTCGTGGCGCTCGACCAGTGATGCCGAGGCGATGGCGTTCGCGGACGCGGTCGTAGCCGCCTTCACCGCTGGTGAGCCCGCGCAGTCGATCTCGGTACGCACCCGGGTTTCCCGGGACGTCATCGAGGACTTCTTGCGTGAGGCCGGAATTCCCCCGCCATGGGAGCGCCGACCGCTCCCGGGTGTGCTGCACCTGGCCGACTTGATGCTGACGGAGCGCGTCACCCGTGCGCACCTCTGCGAGGGGTTGTCGGTCAGCGTGCTGTGCGAGCGCTACGAGATGAACGCCTTCGACATGATCACGCGGCTCTGCGGCGCTTCCACCGATGTGTTGACCACCTTGGAGCAGGTCCGGTGACCCGAATACGCAACGGCAACCGCAACGTCCGCGGCGCCCGGGGGTACCACGCCTCTCACGAGAGGCCCATCGACTCGCCTGTGGCGAAACAGCCCAGGCGATTTCGCTGCCCGCACAAGCACGAGGTCGTGATCCTGTTCGCCGCCAACGCCACCAAACTGCCCGACGAGTGGGACTGCCCTCAGCACGGGACCACCGCCGTGATCACGTCCGCGCCGGACGCTCCGCAGCCCCGAGCCCGGGCGCGGACCCACTGGGACATGCTCCTCGAAAGGCGCACGATTGCTGAGTTGGAGGTGTTGCTCAACGAGCGCCTGGAGATGCTGCGCCATGGTCGCGTCGCGTGACTTGCTTGCTCTGCACCGAATTCCGGTCAGGCCGACCGGAACATGTTGCGACAGAAGAAGGACACGTTGAGAACAACATCAGGACGGCTCGTTGCGCTGTCGGCCGCGCTGCTCGCCGTAGCGACCGCTGCCGCCGCACAACCAGTGACGCCAACACTCACAGACAGCACGTCTGAGGAGAGCAGGATCATCGGCGGCTCTCCCGCCGAGTCCCCGATCGCGATGTCGTTGCAGATGTCGCACAAGGGAAATCCGAACTTCGACTTTGCGGCGGAGCGCTGCTGTCCGGCGGTCAGCACGTTCTCACCGCGGCGCACTGCTTCCTGCTGCCCGGCCACCCACGCCCCGCAGGTGCACGTTCGAGCTGGGCATCCGAACAAGCACAAGGGTGTGTACGCCAAGGTCGTCGCTAGCCGCACTGCGAACTTCAGTCAGAGGCCACCTGGTGTCAATGACCTCGCGGTCCTCACGCTCGACGGGCGTCTCCGGGCTCGGTCTACATGGATCGCGCCGTTCCCCGGAGACATCGGCACGACCGTCTACCCCGCCGGGGGTCGCACCACCGAGGCGACCGGCTGGCAAAGAGTTCTCCTGAGTCGATGACCAGAGGCGAGAAACCAGACTTTAAGAAGTATCAGCGTGCTGCTGACGACCATGCGACGTATGTCGATCCCGAATTTCAGAATGAAGTAAGCGAACCTTCCAAGTCGAAGATGGAAGAGCCTGAGATCGATGTACCCGACCAAGGGCGAGAGCGTGGATGACAGCACGGCTGAGCCGGCCGAGCCGAGCCGATTCCTCGTCCGTGATCCCGTTACAGGGCAACAGGAAGCACATGTACTTCTGCTGTGACAGGCAGCTTGACGACAGAGAGCATTGGAGGACCTGGTGGCCGTTACGAGGTACGCGGCGTTGGTGGACCCGGGGGAGTTCATCGGCCGCCGCATCTGGGTGCAGAACGGCATGGAGCCTCGCATCCGGGACGTGGACTGCGCCGAGACGATCAGCGTCGACTACTACCCGCCTGGCGAGACGCGTGACGAGTTTTCCCTTACGTACCAGCCATTTGCGTTCTTCGCAGCACTGGAAGCGATGCAGGCGGCGGGGAAGGCGTGGTGCGAGCTGCACGGGTCACCGGAGGAAGCTGCGGCGCAGTGGGGCTTGCAGCCGTATGAATCGGTGCATGATGAACTCGCGGGTGTGGTCGGGCTGCGCAAGTTGGGGCCGTCTGTCCGTCGCCTGCTCTCCGAGCTAGCAAGCGCCCAGGACGGGCACGGCGTGTTTCTGGACGCGGCGGACTTGGCGCGCTCGCTTGTTCGGTGCGCAGAAGCCGACGCGGAGACCACGGCCACCGGGGTGAGCGAGGGACCGGAGTAACGCCCCCAACAAGAAGAAGGTGCTTCCGAGAGGACCGCAGATCGGGTTCAGGAAGTTGCACCGGCTATGTCTGATCACGGAGACGAACGGTGCGGCCTTATTGCTCCCATTGCAGGGTCGCACTGTCTTGTCCAGGGCGGCGACTGATGGGGGTAAGGGATGGAGTTCTCAGCAGGTGAGGTCCGCGATGTTCTCCTCTTCCTCGCCGCGAGCGCACGGGAGAAGGCAGGCGAGGCGGAGGACCTGAGAGCGCGGACGCAGGAGGCGTTGAACGAACTGCACGCGGCCTGGGAAGGCTCCCGGCACGACGACGCCTACACCGGGAAGGCGTACGCCGCGACAGCCCTCTCCGAGATCCAGGACGGCCTCGCCTGTCTGCACCGTGCCGCCGAGATCGTGACTTCCGCCGCGCACCGGATGTGACCGCGTGCCCTCCTACTTCTCCGAGGTCGCCTCGCGCCTGATCGCGGCCCGGAACAGTCTCTCGCCAGCGCAGCTTCGGGAGCTTGCCCGCAGAATCCGCGACGAGCTACGCCCAGCCCTGGCACAGGTCGTCCAGGGCAGCCAGAACTTCGAACTCGACGATGCCCTGGGCATTTTCGGCAAGGCGGCAGACGGGTTCGAGCAGGCCGCAGACAACCTCGACTGCGCCGCCGAACGCGTCCACTCCTACCTCGCCGACACCTACACCGTGGCGGGAACGTCAGAGCGCGTCAGCGAACCAGAGAACCGGGGGCCGGCACGGAGGGGCGGCTCGATTCCCCACCCGTCTACGTTGCCTCCCACCTTGATGGCCGACTCCCTCGATCCGGAGTGGGCTCGCGCTCAACAGGCGAAGCTGCTCGACCGGCCCGACGACTCCGGGCCGACGACCGGCCTGGTGTTCTTCACCGACCTCTCCGAGGGCGTGATCACCAGCGGAGCGCCCCCGATGCCTCGCCCTGGAGAGGACGAGCCCGACGCCGACCGCGCCGATCGCGAACTCATCAACGCGGCCGGACTGATCCTCACCAACTCCGAGCACTTCCCTGAGACATCCACCTCCGGGAGCTTCGCCGTCCAAACCCACGTCGAAACCAAGACAGCAACGCTCATGCGACAACGAGGCCTCACCTACGCCGCGGCCGTCATCAACAACCGCTCCGTCTGCGAAGGCGAACGCAGTTGCCGCGTAGCCGTCGCCGCGATCCTGCCCATCGGGTATACGCTCGTGATCTGGGAACGCGGCGCCGACGAGCCCGTTGTCATCCAAGGAAAGGCACGGCCTTGATCGTCGTCACCGCCATCATCCAGAACAAGTTCTACTTCGCCGAATCCCTCGACGAAGCCGAAGTCCTCATCGATGACGCCCTCAGCGGACGGTTCTGGAACTCCCTGACCAAGCTCTACGCCTCGGACCGCCCCTGCTCGGACGGAACCTATCCCGGTCACCAACTCGGTCTGGGGACCGAGAAGACCGGAGCGCACGCCGCCGTCCACTTCGTCACCACCGACAAGAACGGCCTGCTGTTGCAGTCCCTGAACCCGACGCCGCTCGCCGACGCACCGGAGATCATCTTTGACTCCGAGGGTGGGATCTTCTTCCCTCCCAACGCGATCATTCCCCGAGCAGCCGCCAAGACAGCAGCGCTGGAGTACTGCCGAACCAGCGAACTTCCCTCGGCACTGTCCTGGCAACCGTCCTATTGGAGCTGAAAGGCACACCAGCGTGCGCGCTGCCAATTGTCGGCATCTGCTGCGGGGTGCCGTGCTGACGAGCATCACTCCGGGTCCAGCAACGCCTTGCGCATCTCGCTGGACGGCAGCACGACGGGGCTGCGGTCGTGGATGTGCCCGAGCGCGTCAGTGGCCGTGGTGGTCAGGATCGTGCACGTGCACAACCACCACCCAAGAGCCGGTCAATACTCGCGCACACTGTGCAGACACCGGTCCTGCTGCCCGAGCCGTGTGCGCCCAGGGCTACCAACATGGACGTGGTTTGGACACCTCGGTTACCCCCAAGCTCCATCCCCACCTGGGGATCGCCGCCTTGTCGGCCGGTGCGCGGACAGCTGCCGGTCAGGAGTGGTGGTGAGGACACCGAGGCACCGGAGCGTGGGGAGTGTCGTTCTGCTCGTGCCACTGCGGCGGGGAGGGCTCGGGGCAATCCAGGCAGGCCCACACGGCCTTGCCGTTGGGCTGGCGGCGGATTCCCCAGTCTCGCGCGAACTCGGCGATGAGGGTCAGCCCGCGCCCGCGGTGCGCGCCTAGCCGGGAGCGCCCGGGTGTCGGTGTGCCGACCGGGTCGCTGTCGCGGACTTCCAGGTGCACCAGCCGCGCGCGGTCGTCACGCCGGAAGGACAGGCGCCGCGGCGGTCGTCCGTGTTCGAAGGCGTTGGTCGCGAGTTCGGTGGCCAGCAGCTGCGCGCCGTGCACGCACTCCTCGGACACTCCCCGCGGCGCCTGGGCGATCTGCTGCCGAAGGCGGTGCAGCGGAGGTTGGGCGAGCGCGTCGAGGTCGACATCGAAGACGAACTTCCCCTCGGTGACCTCATCCACAGCGCCTCCCGAGTTCATCCCTGCCGACTCATTTCTCGCTCGCCCGGGGTACCCGGGTGATCCGCATTCACGCTGCGCCCACCCACCTCGGCCCGAACGGGTACCACGGCGCCAAGGGCCAACCCCCCGGTGAGTGCGCGCGGTTGTGGTCAGGCCGGGGCTTCGTCCAGCCGAGCACCAGGCAGCTCCGGAACTGCTGGTAGTCCAAGCCGGTCAGGCCGAGCCCCACCGTGGTGGTTGGCGCGGTGTCGTTGCCGGTGAGCACGGCGTTCCGAAGCAGACGCTCAAGGAAGCGGGTCGAAATCGATGATCATGCAGGTGATTGAGGTCGTTGCCGAGCTCGAACGCCTCACCAAGGAGCGGCGCGTGGGACGAGTACACCGCGTGGAGGCCAGGTGGGAGCGATGCTGAGTTCGAGCACGAGCGTGTGTGTCCGGTCGTGCTCGAACTCGGCGACGCGCGTCCTGTGCGGGTCAGCTCGCCGGTGGGCTGTCGGTGGTGTTGTCCATGATCCACTGCCGGTAGTAGCTGGTCCTGGCGAACACCGCCGCGGGCGCACCTAGGCAGTTACTGAAGCTGGCGATACCGACGACTTCAGAGCGCCCATTCACGCGATGGAACAGCGGGCCACCGTCATCACCGTTGCAGATGTCCGTCCAGTTCCGGTTGTCGCCTGCGGTGTCACGGACGCAGATGTGATCCTTGAGGAACTCCGCACCGTAGATCAGGGCGCAGTTGTCGGTGTTATGGGGGATCTCCACGGTCTGCAACTGCTCTGGGTGGTCGCCGAAGCGGGAGAGGCGGCCCCAGCCGACCACGGTCAGCGGTTCCTGCGCGGCTGGTTCCTGGGTGGGCAGGGGTGCTGGACGCACGCGTGCTGATGGCTGTACCGGAGCCTTGAGCTTGACCAGGGCGATATCCCGCTTGGGTGACTTGGGGTGGTTGTCGTACTCCGGGTGGACACGGATGCTGGCCACGTCGTGAAGGAGTTCATCCTTGAAATCGTCGATCGCGTAGAAGTCCAGCGCGACGGTCATGGTCTTCGGTGTCTTGTTGTACACGCAGTGCGCGGCGGTCAGGATGTATGTGGGTGAGATCAGCGTGCCCCCGCAGAATGGGTCACTCAACCCGTCGTCAGTGATTCTGAGCAACGAGGCGAAGGAGGGAAACTGCCCGACCTCCGCGTCGCGGCCACCCACGATCGCCTCCGCTCGCGGGGTGGCCGCTGGAGACATCCCCCACGCCAGAACTGCCGCTAGCGCCAGGGCGACCGTACGAAGCCCGGGCTTGATCCAACTCACTGTCACTGCCTCCTTCTCGCCGACCAACGCCGCGAGGCCATCCGCCCCGTCAGCGCCACCCAGCCATGAGACCGCACGACAGGAGGGCAGGCATATCAAGATCACCCGAGCGTGTCTCCACGGGAAGTGGTCGCCCTCGGCCCGCCCCGAGATGGACCGGCGAACCACCGCGGGAACCGGGCTGGCTATCACAACTCGGGCTTCACCCGAACCGCACCCGGTCACCTTGATCCACACCACGCCGGCGTAGGGACGCAGGAAGGAAACCCTTACGCGCCAGAGCATCCGATCCGTCGCACGGAGCCCCGCTTGCTGAGCGCCATTCGTCTCCTGGTGGTCCCGTCAGTGCAGACATCCCGCGCGTTTGCGCGCTGACGACCTCTCACGCAACTGCGACGGTGGGCGTGCAATGACAAACCTTCTCCGGGCACCGTCGCGGTTTGCTGCGAAGTGACTGTTCAGCTGCGCGCCACCGGGCTACACCGCTTACGCACCAACGTGCAGCGACACCGGCCCGGACGCCGTCCTCCAAGCGATCCAGGACCTGCTGGGCCGCTGATGGCGCGAGGCACCGTCACCAGGTGGACACCAGCGCGAGGAGAGAGCCGATGAACAACAGCGCCATGAACGCGATCTCCCGCCATGCCAAACCCGGATCGGCCTGGATGGCGTAGGACATCAACTTTCTCGGCTGCACCGGGGCCTCGGGTGCTCGGTCCTCTGGCAGTGGCTGGCTGAAGCGGTGAAAGAACACCTGGATCACGAGCATGCCGACGACCAGGCCGGTGACGAAGCTGTGCGGGTGGACGCCGGTGACCAGCAGCAGCCCGACTAGCACCACCATCACGGCCAGGATGATGTTGTCGTACAAGGTGATGACCCGTCCGCCTCGCTCGTAGTAGGAGGCGACCTGACGGATTCGCGTCGAGTACAGGACGAGAAAACCGACGGTGAACTTCACCAAGCCCTGCACGCACAACAGGATCAGCAACACGGTCAGGATCACCGTCAGCGCGGGCTCCGATCAGCCGATGTCGCGACGGCGGAACAGCACCGTGGCCGCCGCGAGCAGCAGGGCGCATCCGGTGGCCAGCGCGAGCAGGCCGAGCAGCACCGCCGCGTTCCAGCCGACCTCCAGCGGCTGCGCCCCGAAGGCCCAGTGGAACGGGCTGAAGAGGCCGAGCACATCGGAGTCGACCAAGGGGGCGAGGCCGCTGAGCAGAAACCCGCCCAGGGCGAGACCGGTGCCGACCCCGACGGCCAGACCGCGGGAGCCGCTTGCCGCGCCGACCGCGAGGGTCACCAGTCCGTGGAACACACCGAGCAGTGCCAGTGCCGCGGTGCCCGCGAGCAACCGCGTGACGGGGATGTCCAGGTCCGTCGGCCCGCGCAACACCACCAAGACGACACCGACCGCTGCGGCGAGCATGACGACCTCCGCAGTGACGGCGAGCGCGTGGGCGGTGACGACGTGAACGCGCCGGACCGGGGTGGCCAGGGTCACCGCGAGCACGCCAGATCGTTCGAAGGAGCACGAGAGGGCTCCGGCGCCGATGGCGGTGATCATGACGAGCAGCGGTGCGATCTTGGTGAAGACCTGGGAGGAGACGTAGCCGGCCGGAGTGACCATGTCGGCGCCGAAGAACGCGGTGATCTCCGGTGGGAGTACGGCGGTGAGCGCGCCGAGTTGGTCGCGCAGTGACGGGTACATGGCCATCACCAGCGCGCACATCCCGATTGCTCCCACGGTGAGGCCGGTCAGCGAATGGCGCCGTTCACCGATGGCACGCCGGAGGAGTTCCGCGGTGGTGCTCATCGGGCCACCTCCGTCACGCTGCCGTAGTAGCGCAGGAACACCTCTTCCAGTTCTGTCTCCGGTGTTCGCAGTGCCAGAACCCGATGTGTACCAAGGATTGCGACCACGTCGGTGACCGCGCCTTCGACGGCCAAGCGGACGAGGGCGCCGTCCTGCTCCACGAGCGAGACGGTGGTGAGCCCGCGGCACCTCTCGGTGAAGGAGGCAGCCTCGACGTCGTCGGCGAAGGTGACCTCGAAGCGGTGCACCGCCTTGCCCAGCAGCACATCGGTGCGCTCGCACGCGACCAGCCGTCCGGCGCGCATGATCGCGACGCGGTCAGCGATCCGCTCGACCTCCGGCAGGGTGTGGGAGGACAGCAGGACTCCGGAGCCGGAAGCGCGCAGCTCGTCGACGATGCCGTGGAACTCTTTCTGCACCAAGGGGTCCAGTCCGCTGATCGGCTCGTCCAACACCGCCAGGCGCGGGGAATGGGCCAGCGCGGCGATGATGCCGATCTTGCGCTTGTTGCCCGAGGACAGTGTCCGCAGTGGACGGTTCAGGTCGGCCTCCAGCCGCTGTGCCAGCTCGCGCGCCCGCGCACGATAGGGCGCGGTCTCCCGCAGTCGCCACAGGTGCTCCAGGTTGGCCCAGCCGGTGAGCTTGGGGTGCAGGGCGAACTCGGCTGGGAGGAAACCCACGTCGCGGTGGGCCTGCGGTGCCTGCGACCACGCATCGCATCCGAGCACGGTCGCCGCGCCCGAGGTGGGGCGGGCGAGGCCGAGCAGCATGCGGATGGTCGTGGTCTTGCCCGCGCCGTTGGGGCCGAGGAACCCCAGCACCTCGCCCGGCCCGACACCGAGGTCGAGCTCGTCAACGGCGGTCAGCGTGCCGAAGCGCTTGGTCAGCGCGTGCGTGTGCACCAAGAGGGTGGTCATGGCATGCCCGCCTTCATCCGAACCTACGGCCCGCTCCGGCAGGAGCCGACCGTGCCGACCAGGCTTCCCGGCACACCACGGCCAACGATGCAGCACGCGGACCCGCGGGGCAATCGGTGATCACCCGTTCGCTGTCTTGCGAATCGGTAACGGCGATCACCAACGCGGCTGAACGATCGTTTAGCATTCTGTTCATGCGTTCAGTCGAGGACCTTACCGCCCGGGCACGCATCCGGGACGCGGCGTTGGAGCGCTTCGGCGCGGACGGGGTGGCCGGGACCAGCGTGCGCGCGATCGCGGCCGCCGCGGGTGTCTCGCCCGCGTTGGTGCTGCACCACTTCGGCTCCAAGGCGGGCCTGCGGCAGGCGTGCGACGAGCACGTGCTGGCCGCGATCCGTTCCGGCTCCGGCGGGGACGGAGTGATCGAGCAGGGCGCGCTCGCGGAGATGCTGCGCGCGGCGACCCCCGCGCGGCGCTACCTCGGCCGGGCGCTGCTGGACGGTTCCGAGGCGGCAAGCGCGCTGTTCACCGAGATCGTCGACTCCACCCAGCGGTGGCTCGCCGATGGCGAGGAGCAGGGATGGGTCACCTCCACCGCCGACGCGCGGGCGCGCGCGGTGACCTACGTGTCCTGGCTGCTGGCCCCGCTGGTGCTCAGCGACCAGGTCAGCCGGTTGCTCGGCGGCGATGTCGTCGAGACCGAGACCTCGCTGCGGGCAGCCCGGGCCGGGCTGGAGATGCTGACCGGCGGCCTGTTCACCGACGACCGCTGGCTATCGGCGTTCACCACCATCGCCAAGGAAGGGCAAACCCGATGAAGGCGCTTCTGGTCACCCACGGGACCCGAGGCGATGTGCAGCCGTTCCTCGCGCTCGCCCTCGCCCTGCGCGCCGCAGGGCATGACGCGCGCCTGGCGGCGCCGGAATCCTTTGCCGCGCAAGCACACGAGCACGGCGTGGAGTTCGCGGCGCTGGACGAGGGCCCGAATCGGTTGATGGCCGACCCCGTGGTTCGCGAGGCCATCGGTAACGGGTACCGAGGTGTACGCGGCAAGATCAGCGCTGTGCGCACGGCCAAGCGGATCACACCGCTCATAGCCGACGTGCTGCGCGACCTGAGCGAGCGGGCCCGCGAAGGTGGGACGGTGGACATGGTGGTGCACTCGCCGACACTGCCCGCCCAGCACATCGCGGAGATGCTCGGCGTGCCTGCGGTCCTCGCGACCCTGCAACCCGGGTGGGTGCCCAGCTCGCAGTTCCCGTGCCCGATGCTGCCGCTGCCACGAGTGCCCAAAGCCTTCAACCGCGCAACCTACCTCGCGGTCTCAGCGACGCTGCGCTCCCAAGCCGGAGTGGCGAACACCTGGCGCACCACCGAACTCGGTCTGCCCGCCCGGCGCCGCGGGCACGACCTCCTGCACGACGCCGACGGCGCGCATCGCCTGGTGCTGCAGGCATTCAGCCCGCACGTGGCGCAGGTCGACCCGGCCTGGCCGCAGAACGTGCGCACCACCGGATTCTGGTTCCTGCCCGCAGCCGACTCGTGGTCACCCTCGGAACAGCTGCGCCGGTTCCTCGACGCCGGGCCGCCGCCGGTCTACATCGGCTTCGGCAGCATGGCCGGACCACAGGCGAGCCGCACCGGGACGATCGTCGCCGACGCCGTGCGCCGCGCCGGGGTGCGTGCCGTACTGGCGACCGGATGGGGCGGGCTCGGCGAGACCGAATCCTCCGACGAGATCTTGGTGATCGACCAAGCACCCCACGACTGGTTGTTCCCACGCACGTCCGCGATCGTGCACCACGGCGGCGCAGGCACCACCGCCGCCGCGCTGGCCTCAGGACGCCCGCAGGTGGTGTGCCCATTCGTCGCCGACCAGCCGCACTGGGCACAGCGCATGCACGCCGTCGGAGTCGCCCCGGAACCGGTGCGCCAGCAACAACTCACCAACGAACGGCTGGCCGCCGCGATCACCAAAGCGTTGTCCACCAAAGAGACGGCCGACAACGCCACCCGCCTCGCCAAGGTGATCCGCGCCCAGAACGGCGCCCACACCGCCGTGCGGGCGCTGGAAGAACACCTCGACCACGCACAGAGCTGACAGCAGACCCGCCCTGGGCATCACCGACACCATCGCCGGACTCTTCCGGACGAGCGACGACCCCCGGAACGGCGTCAACCCCTGGAGCAGGGACTGCCTGAACCTCGCACCCTTGAGACAACGCTTCGTTGCAGAACACGCTGACCATGATCCGTACGAGGGATTGCGAATGGTCCCCAGACGGTCCCGAACAGACGCAGAAGTGCAGCTCTCAACGCACCAGTCCTCGAGCGTCGCGAATCGATCGGATGGCGACGGCTGTTCATCATTCAAGGAGACAGGAATGGTTTGATCTCCTCTGGGATGCCCTGCTTGAAGACCGCTTTACGGAAATCGGTATGTGGGAGATCTTGCTCCAGCGGGTTGAACTTCTTCCCAGTGAACGTAGTTGAGGCGAAACTGGCGTCGTCGTCGAATCTGGCCGCGTGGAACGTTGCGGTATCATCGAACGTTGATCGATCGAAGTTTGCATCGTCGGCAAACTCGACCATTGAGAAGTTTGCGTCCTTCTTGAATGTGACCGCTTGAAAGATGCTAGCCACGGCGAAGTTGGCTTGCTCAAAGTCGACAACTCCGAGAAACTCGGAGTATGTGAATTGCACACTGCCGACAAAGCGGGTAAGTATGAAACCAACTCTTCCCCTGGCTTCTAGGCGCTTGAAGTTGACATGGCTGTTGAATGTGCTTGAGCGAAAGTTTGCGCCGCTATCGAATGTGGCCGCTTCGAAGCTGGCCCCCATGTTGAAAGTTGCCTGGTTGAAGGTAGCGGTGTTCATGAATCTGGCTGAATGAAAGGTAAGGTTTCCCGCAAACGTGGCAAGTCGGAAACTGGTGCTTTCGGCAAAGGTAGTTGATCGGAAATTTGCTGAACGGACGTGACTGCGAGTGAGGGCAAAGTTGATTAGGTGTGCGCCGCTGAGGTCGAGGTCGATGTCTTGCCAGTAGGCTTCGTCGGGCGCGCCTATTCCTTCCGGGCCTGGTTGGAGATGGCTATGGAGAATACGCTGGGCGGCTAGGCGGACTTCGCGTTCTTGGGTGCGCTCGAGATTCTCGGTCGTCTGCTTGTCGTGCTTCTCGACGCTGGCTTGGTCGGCGTCCTTGGGTAGTTCCGTCAGAGTTGCGGGTGGCTGGTAGGGCATGCGCAAGTAGGCGCACAGCACGTTGACGATTGTCTGACGTTGGTCACTGTTGTGCTGTGCGAGACGCTCCAATGCGTACAGTCCACCTAGTCGCACGGGTGCCTGGGAGTTGCCGAGTTGTTCGATCGCCTTGGTGTAAAGTTCGGTTACCCGTCGTTGAGTAGCGTCATGGGTCGTATCGTTTGCTGTGATTTCCTGGTGCTGCTGCCGGCGAACCGCAAGCAGCAACGCGAATATTCCGACGGTGCCAGCGCCGGTTCCTAGCCCTGTTTTGATGGCTTGCACTCGGGCCGAAGCGCGATCGGTTGCGGTATTGGCCTCAGCCAAAAGCCAGACGGTCGCGCCCCAAGTTGCGACTGCGATCACAATTGCGGCACCGGCGACTACCTTCCACGACAATGGCGCCGTCTGTGTCCGACGAGGGGGGTTTCCGCGGTCTTGTCCCCACCACGACCACGCGCCAACCGCCAGCAGCACAACGCTCGCACCCGCTAACGTCAGCAGCAGTGCATGCGAGTGCATCCAGCGCCCGACTGCGGGCCAGTCGAACCACCCGGCCACTGAGGGCAGGACTACCCCGCCCAGCAGTAGCCCCGCCAGCATGGCCACTATCGCGGCTACCGGCCGCCGGCTAGCACCTTGATCACTCACACTGGAACTGTCGCGGATTGCGACATCGACGTCACGCCCGAGTCCCGGCTGTGCCCGGCGAGTTACTTAATCGTCGCCAGGCAATTTCAGCGGCGCGCGCTCGGGCCACATCACCGACGTGGAACCACCAGGCAACTGCGGCGCCGCTTTACCCTCGAGGTCGGAGTGCCGCCTGATATCTGCTGCTGAGCACAGAACAGGATAGGCAAACGCCAACGTCGTGAAACGCCGCTGAGGTTCCCGGCGATCGACGGGGCATGGACGCCGATCCGAGTTCGCCTGTCCCCGACTTCGACGCAGCGGTGGCGGGGGTCCTGCGGTTCATCGGCGTGAGTCCGTTCCTGATCGCTGCGGTCCTGCTGGCGTTCGCCCTGGAGTCGTGGCTTTCCAATGGAAAGCGCATGGCGCGTGCTGCGGTTGTGGTGGGCGGCGCCACCGCGCGCGGCACTGCCTGGCTCGTCAGGCAACGGCCCGTGCGGATCGTCGTCACGGTCGCTACGACGATCACTGTGCTGATCGCGCAGATGATCATGCTCCGCCTCAGCTACGTCGGTGGGAGCATCGTGGCGAGCCTGTTCGACCCAGTGCGGTGGAAGGCACTGGACGCTGCGTTCGGTTCCTCGCCTCTGCTGTTCATTGACCCGGTGTTCCTGGAGCGGTTCCTTGCCGTGGACCTGTTCTCCGTCTCCTACGTGTTGGTGACGATCGTCCTGATGGTGCTCGCGTATCGCGAGAAGGCACCCACACGACTCTTGTGGTTCGTCACCGCCACACCGTTCTGGTTCTTGTTGTGGGGCAGCGTCGTGATGACGGTGTTGTCCCTCGGCTTCGACCTCCTCTTCTTCGCGCTGCACTTACTGACGGACGGCAAATACGCCTGGCCGTTCCTGCGTGACTACGTGCTGTCTGCGCCATCGCTAACCGTGGATCTGGTCTCGGTCATCTACTGCGGTGGCGCGCTTGCCGCGATCGGCGGTGCAGCCCTCGTGCGCCGCCTGTGGACTGCCCCCGCCTAGCCGTCGAGATCAGCCCCCTGGACAGAGTGATCGGCTTCATTGATTTGAGGGGCTGGACTGCTTGGCTCGGCGTTGGCTGGCTTCTGCCCGATGACTTCGATTCTCGCCGAGAGGTAAGCAGCATTAGCGCCATAACTCGAACTGGGGCGCTCTCGCGATCTCTGCCCGTCTGCGACTAGCGACAGGTGGAAGTATGCACAGAGGCGCGAAATTCTAGAGTGGCTGCCTTCACTTTCTCGCGGAAGGCGGGGAAGTGGTGGGCGCGTCTGTATCTGTTGGCTGGTAAAGCGGGGACGACCGCGCGCAGCTCCCAGGTGGTCCCCCAGAGTAGCCATGCAAAGCGCGCTCACGGTGCGCCCACGTGATGTCTGCGGTGTTCGTCGTCGTGCTCGAGAGAGCGATTCAGAGGCCCTGCGAAGGTGTGATTTATGGAGGAAGAGTAACGGAATCCGACGAAGCCCGCGCGGTTGACTGCCACATTTACCTAGATATGGCTTGATTATAACCTTCCCGACTAGGTGAAAGCTCAGTCTGATCACGCGCTCCTGATCGTTATGGTGCCGCTGCTTTCTCGGAATCCTGATACCGGAACGTGTGCGGCATGACTTCTTCGCATGAGCAGAATGACGGGGAACCGGAGTGGAGATCCTATGTTGCTGACGAGGACGTAGAGGAGCTCGGAATTCCTGATCCGTTTGCGGTCACACCGCCGGATCCCCGTGCGGACAAGTAGCGCCGGCGGAGCGCTGCGATGCCCCCGAGCACGGTTGCTGGGCTTGTCTTCCTAATCGCCGCGCTGTCACCCGGACTCGTTTACCATCGGATGCTCGCGCGATTCTCGCAGCGAGACTCCAGAAGCACGATCGTCGAGCTCGTCGAGATGGCGACTGCTGGTGCTGTGGCGTCGGCGGTCGCCACTGTCATGGTCATAGGCGCTGGCCAGGTAGTGCCGGGGCTGGTTTCGCTGGCGGAGCTGGTCGGCGACCCGGTTATCCTTCGCGCCCATCCATGGAGTGTGCTGATCTCTGCGGCTCTCGCATTGGTGCTGAGTCTGGCGCTGGCGGCACTGGGCGGGTGGCTGTGGATCCGTCGTGCTGACACCGGTCCGGGCAGGATCAGGGAAGGGTCGGCCTGGGCCGGGGTGCTCGCGGCGCGCCACGAGGGTAGGCCCGCGTTTCTCGCGGTCGAACTCGATGATGGCCGGTTGGTCGAGGGGTACTTCCGGACCGTCTCAGTCGCCGAAGATCCTGCTCGGGACGTGCTGGCGCTGCGTCGGCCGATTCTAGTGTCGGGCCCCGGCGAGGTGCCGCGCAAGGAATTTGACGAGGACTTCGTGCTGATCCCACGGTCCATTGTGAAGCTAGTTCACGGCAAGCACGTACCACCGAAGCGGGCCAATCAGGATAGTTGAGAGCGGGACGTCGATGTTCGATTCCTTGTGGCAGTGGGGGCTCCTGTTACTTCTGTTTGTCTATTGGGGCGAGAAGATCTTTGTTCGCTGGGTGGGGGTGCGGCTCGGCGTACGACCGAATCTGGCGATGCTGACCCAGCTCGAGGAGTTCATGAAGGTGGTGGTGTACGCCGATCAGCTTGTCCAGAAGGGGGAGATCGGTCAGGCGATGCTCGTACTCGACGAACTCATCCAACGCCCGGAGACCGCCAAGGTGCCCGCAATGGGTGCCCAAGTCCACTTCCACCGGGCCCGCTTGCTGCAGATGCTCAACCGGCACGATGACGGGCTGCCGAGTGCGCGGAC
Source organism: Allokutzneria sp. A3M-2-11 16 (assembly GCF_024213555.1). GTDB lineage: Bacteria > Actinomycetota > Actinomycetes > Mycobacteriales > Pseudonocardiaceae > Allokutzneria. The sequence continues at coordinate 3,113,131 of NZ_JANAVO010000001.1, forward strand.
GTGCGTCGGGTTCTTGCGCGAGGTCTACGCCCAGCAGCGCACCGTCGCCAACGCGGCCTCGCTGGGCGAGGCATTGCATCAGCTCGCGCAGATCCACCTCAGCCGGGAAGATTTCGCCGCTGCGATCGAGACGTTCGAAGAGGTGCGGAAGATCAACAAGAAAGGCGCCTACCGGCAGACGGCCATTCGTACCGAACTCGAACTCGCGAAGCTCTGCACCACCGCCGACGAGTGCACCCGGGGTGCGGAGCACGCTCGGGAAGCCCGAAAGCTGGCAGAGAAGTGGAAGCTGACGCTCCTAGCGGTTGAGGCGCTCGTGTGCGAAGCCCGGGCGGTCGGGAGCGCGGGTGAACTTGACGAGTGTCGCCGTCTGCTCGAAGCCGCCGAGTTGAGGATGCCCGCGGACGCCACTGCCGGTCAGCGCCTTCTCCTCCTCGAAACCAGGTGGGCGCTCGAACAGGTACAGGAACGCCCTCGTGACGAACTGGCCGCAGTCTTCAAGCTCATGCGAGCGATCTGTGACGTGAAGGTCGGCCGCGGGTGGCGGCAGGACCAGGCAACAATCATGGGCCAGCTGGCAGCGGTCGAGCATCGGGCTCTAGAACTGGGAGCCACCCTGGCGTTGGCGGGTGACCGCCAGGCAACTGCGGTCTACGTCGCCGCCCTGCGACTCCTGCGCGAGAGCTACATCGCGCACCTTCTGCGCTCAGGCACTCTTGAGGCCGATGCAAACGGGGACATCGGCCTGCCAGCCGTCATCGCAGATCTGCTCGCGCGGATTTCCGAGCTGGAAGATCCGGATTCACCGAGACCAGCCTCCCCTGCCGCTGCCGCCGCCCTGTACGAGAAATTGGAGGTCGCGGCCTCAGCGCGATTCCGACAACTGGTGCAGCCACCTGCCACGACCGACTTCGCTTTCACCACTACACACCACCTAATACAGGTGCGGATGATCGAGCAAGACGACACCACCACGCTCTACGGCAGCTGGGAAGCGCCAGGGAAGGACCCAGTGCCTTACCGCTTCGAGCTTCCGGCCGACGAGGCACGCGCACTCCGGGAGGTAACCGGGCTGACCGACCTGCGTTCCTCGACCACGGACTGGTCAAAGAGTTCGCAGCTTTGTGCTCTCTCGGGCGGGGGAGAATGGCGTTCCTTAACGTTTCGGCTCCTGCCACCTGGACTGATTTCCCTCCTCAACGAGGTCTCGCCGGACGCTGCGGATGAGGATGTGCCGTTGGTGCTCATCTCGGCGGACAGTCTCTTGTGGACAGTGCCGTGGTCCGCGCTCGTACTTGACGACTCCGGCGCGCTGCTGGGCGACCGCGCCGCATTCGCCCTAGTGCCCTCGTGCTCGCTGCTCGCACACGAGCGAGCCGGCCTGCCCGCGACGACCGGCGTGCTGAGCTACCTTCACGGCGTAGACCGGACTGGCTTGAGCATCGAGCGCGACGCCTTGTACTCGGCCTGGCCCGGCCAGGTCCACGAAGCCTCCGACGCTGACGACCTGGTGCGCACCCTGGCTGGCGCTGCGGACTACTCAGTGCTGGCGATGTCGGTACACGGGGACAACCGGACCGGCTTGGCCCATTCGCTATTGCTGGATCCGGCGCGCGGAACCCGGCTCTCCGCCGGGCGCATGATGCGCCTCCACTTCGCACGTACCGTCGTCGTGGGAGCGTGCTTCTCCGGCAATCTGGACAAGCGGGTGGGAACCGATCCGACGGGGATTCCCGCCGTGATGCTGTGCCGGGGCGCGACGACAGTGATCGGCGGAGCGTTCCCATTGCCTGACGGTCCCGCAAACGATCACTCCACCGCGACCATTCTCGGCTACCTCTATGCAGGTCTTGCAACGGGAACGGGCGCTCCCTGGGCCCTGCGCCGCGCCCAACTACGCTGGCGTGCCGAACACGACAAGCGCCCCGCGACCTGGGCCGGGCTCATCGCTATCTCCAGCGGAAACTTCTGAACCCTCGCGCTGGCTGGAGGAGTCCTCCGCCATTCGAAGAGGTCCCATCTCCCCGCCGCCCACGCGCACTGCCCTGTCGTACGCAGCGCGAGCGAAGGTGACGCCAGAGCCGAGTCCGACGTGGTTGAAGCACGCCTTTGAGGGTGAACGCTGCCCCGCTGAACACCACGTCGCCGGTGAACGTCACTCGAGAAACACCACATCTCGACCGACGACAGCGTCGATGAAGTATGCGGCGTCGGTGAAGCGAGCACCGGCGAATCCAGCATCACCCGGTGAAGATCGCTCCATTGAACGAGGTGGTGCCGACATGGCAGCCAATCATGTCGAATCGATCACGGTGGCGCCGGTGAGGACAAGGCGGTGTTCGCCCGGCCAGTAGCGGGATTGGTGGGCAGGCCGGTGGCGCGGTCGTCGATCAACAGGGCCGCGCCCCCCCCGACCGTCACGGGGCTGCGGAGGCGTTGTTGGCACGCGGATTCAGGGCGTATTCGGGGACGAGCTGTTTCCGAACCGCGACCGTGTCGGCGCGGCCGTCCGCGTAGGGGATGCGAAAGTGACACACGCCGAGCCAGAGACCGTCCACTGTCTGGAACCACCCGGTCAGCGTGCCTTCGACCCGGCCGGCCATGTTCAGGCCGTGACCGACCGTGCGCCGCCGAAATCTTGGGGGAAGCCGTACGAGTGCGTCCAGTTGCACCCAGACCGGCGTCAACTCGGGACGCCAGCCGTGGTTGTGGTTACCGGTCATCCGCGTGTACGGCGTGATGAGCTTGTCCATGTACGCCAACACCTTTACTGCGGTGAAGCCGCGGCGGGGCTTGGGTAGGCGGTGGCGCTGAACTCCGCACGTGCGGCTTCGTCCGAAGCGGCCAGGAGCCATCGACTGTCCACACCGGACCCTGTGCACGCCGAACACGTGATCTGAAGGACCTGGTCGGCGGTAAGGGTCGCGGTGTAGCCCGTCGCCGCAAGAACGTGCTTCCCGAGAACGCAGCGCGCGGGCAGAAGCACGACCCGAGCACCGAATCCGTCGATCCGGTACTGGGCCGGACATGTGGTCGAGGAGCGCCCTGTGTCGCGGAAAGCCATTGGGAGAGAACACCTTCATCCTGCAGAGTGGATAGTCGACGTGGCAGCTGTGGAACGGTGAGCACGATCAAGGTTGGCTGCGGGTGCTGTGGGGCGGCCGGGTCCGGGCATGAGGATGCGGATCGAGCGGGGGCGGGCGGCGGCGCCCCGGCCGGTGGCGTGGACTTCGACCTCGCGGTAGCGCAGATAGCCGTCTCCGGCGCCGACGCCGTACCAGCGGCCGTTGGCGCAGCGCAGCTCGACATCCGCGGAAGGCCAGGGGCCCAAGGGAAGCAGCACTGTCCCGCGTTGGCGCACCCGCGCGGCGAGCTTGCGGGTCTGGGCGGCGTTGATCATGGTGGTGCCCGCGAAGGCGACCAGGTCCAGGCCGTCGGTGAGCTCGGCGACGACCTCGCCGAGCTGGTTCCCGGGCGCGGCACCAACGCCATGCGCTCGACCGCGACTCCGGCTTCGGCGGCGGCGAGCACGCTCAACCCCGGGAGTCCGACGACGGCGGCCCAGGAGCCTTCGGCGGTGGCGGAGGCCAGTATCGCGAACAGCAACGAGGTCGACCCGCGCAGCGCGATGGTCGCCCCGCGTCGCAGTCCCGGCCACGGCAGGACTTCCCGCAGCTCGGGCCGTACCGGGAGCGTGCGTCCGACGAACTCCTCGCCGGACGCGGTGCTGACCCTGGCCAGGGACACCGACGTCGACCTCCTCACCGTGTGCGTGGGCGCGTGGGGTTCACGAGCACACCCGCCACGGGGAAGGTCGGCGGACGCTCGAACATGTGTTCGACTTGTGTCGTGAGTCAACCCTTGCCGGGGTGGCAAGTCAAGTCGGAGCAGGCCGAAGTGGACTGTTTTGACCAGCGGTAACCGATCGGTCACCTCGTGACGGCGTCCACGGTGAATGGGCCTTCGGTGTTAGCTCGGCGACTCCCTCTCGGCTTCTCGCGCCCGCGCGAGGAAATGCCAGGTCCCTTTCCGGCCTGCAACGGCGAAGCCTTTTTCGGATGGCAGCCATCCGGTCGGCCAGGCAGAAGGTTCGACGAACTCGTGGCGGACGATCGTATCGTGGAAATTCAACGGCAATTTGAATGTGGCGCTGTCAAATGAGGTCACCGAAGCGAACGTCACTGCGAAAAATCGAGCGGAGGCCAGAAAGGTTGCGCTGTCGAACAAGGCGTCATCAAGGAACGTTGCGCCCCTGAAAACTGCCGCCGTGGTGAACGTTGCGCGCTCGAACCAAGCGCTTCCTGTGAAGGTCGCTTCCTGGAACCGGGCATCCTCGTTGAAATTTGCTTGGTTGAAGAAGGAGTCCGCAGTGAATTTCGCGTTATCAAATCTGGCGGCCCCGGTGAACTTGGTCATTCGGAACCGCGCGTCCTCGATGAACGTCGCTCCTTGGAAATCTGCGGTGCGGACTAGGCAACCGGTAAAGTCGAAGCCGAGGAGTACGGCGCCGGCGAGATCGAGGTCGGTGTTGGGCCAAAAGGTGTCGATCAGCTGAGCCAGATCATTGATAGGGCGCAGATGGGTGGCGAGGATACGTTGGGCGGCGAGTCGGACCTGGCGTTCCTGCACACGGTCTGAGTGTTGGGTACGCATCGATTCGTCGGCGTTGTCGCTCGGCGGCTCTGCGGGTGGGGTGTAAGGCATGCGTAGGTAGGCGCATAGGACGGCAACCACAGTGGGCCGCTGGTGCGGGTTGTCTTGGGCAAGGCGTTCCAAGGCGTAGAGACCGCCCAGGCGCACTGGGGCTTTCTCTGATCCGAGTTGCTCGACTGATTTGGCGTAGAGATCGGTGACGCGCCGATCGGCGGAGTCGCGCTCAGTGGCCAGAGCGACCCGTTCGGCATGAACTCGGTTGATCTCGGCGACCTGCTCAGCGTGCGACTGCACTCGGTCGCGTTGGGCCAACTCGGCTTCACGGTGGCGAAGCTCGGCGTGCCGGGCATCCAGTTCCAGTTCCTGGGTGCGCTGGCGGCGGGCCGCCAGGTACAGGGCGAACAATCCGCCACCACCGACTGCGGTCGAGGCGGCCACCTTGATGGCATCCAGTTGCGCGGTTGCCTTCTTTGCCTCATCTGCCATGGCCAGGCCGTCAATCCACCGCCACAGCAACATCAACACCAGCGCCGTGGCCGCAAGCACCAGAACGGCGACCAGGGGCACCGTCCACCGTGGCAACGGTGTGCGAGTCGCTGCTCGCCCAGGCGAAGGCGTCGACGAGTCGGTGGCGGCGAAGGGCAAAGGCCCCCTGGGATCGCTCATGAACATCATGATTGCCGTCGAACCAGTCGTAGTCCCCGCCACATCGTGCGACAGCGCCCAGCGTTGCCTGAAAAGTTGGGTGGTCGACCTGCGACTGCCGAGGATGAAACTCAACTACGGCGCGTGAGGACTTCTCGTTCTTGTTGGGTGAACGGTGGGTCAGGCAGCGGCTGGACGTTGGGATCTGGGCCTCGAAGGGCGCTGATGAGGACGCTCGGGCGTAGGAATGCTGTCACTGGGGACGCGGACAGCGTGAACACCGCCATCTGCGCTTCGGCGATGGGGTGACGGCTCATCGCGGCTCGTGCGAGCCGCTCCTGGAACCTCTGCCGGAACCGGAGCCCGTCGCGTTGCTCAGGTCTCGGTCCGAGCGTCTGCGGGAACCGGAGGTCCTGGCTCGTGGCCATCATCCACGCGTCTTGGGATGCCTGCGCGATCGCGCGCTGGATGTCCTGCGAAGCGTCCACTCCACCGCGGGCGAGCCCCGCGCGCAACGCGACCGCGCTGCGAGCTGCTACCGCGAGGCCGTGCCCGTAGACGGGGTTGAACGTGCACGCCGCATCTCCCATGACGACGAAGCCCGGTGGGAGGGGGAGCTTGTCGAAGTGGAGGCGTCGGTTGGCGTCAGCTTTGAAGCCGAACGGGGAACCAAGGGGCTCCGCGAGCTTGAGGAGTTCGGCGATCGTGGGATAGGGAAGCTCGGCAGCGAAGTCGAGAAAGCCGGCGTCGTCGGCCGGCGGGTGCCCGCCGACGGTGCCGGAGAGGGTGACGGTCCAGATGCCGTCTTCGATGGGGAGCAGGAGACCGGACCCGCGTACGCGGTCTGTGCGGGCGGGATCGGCCATGATGTTGATCGCGGGCATGCTGTGCGCGCCGTCGGGAGCTCGGTAGCGCCGCGTGACGTAGAAGATCTGGGGATCGACCACTTCCTGTTGGGGCGCAGGCAGTCCGAGGTCGACAAGCCACTGCGAGGCGCTGGAGCTTCGTCCGGTGCTGTCGACAACGAAGTCCGCCTCGATGATCCGTTCTTCTCGTGTTGCTCGCTCGCGAATGCGTGCTCCGGTGATCCGTACGGAATCACCTGTCAGGCCAACAACATCAGCAGAGTTCACGTACGTGATGTTCTGGCACGCGAGCAGTCGCTCGCGGATCGTGGCCTCCAGCAGTGATCGACTGCAGCCGATGATGAACTGCTTGCCGTCTTGGCGTGGAAACCACCCTCCGCCCGCGGCGGTGGCCATGTAGCGGCCGGGTATCCCGATTCGTTGCGCACCAAGGGAGTAGAGCCTGTCCGTGATGCCAGGGAGGAGTTCTTCGAGTGCGCGTGCGCCACCCGAGACGAGGACGTGTGTATGCCGCCCGTGCGGGATTCCCTTGCGCGGAGCGTCGTTGTCGCTGAGGCGGTCTCGGTCAACAATCGTCACGGAATGGGAGCGTTGAGCGAGCACGATCGCCGCGAGCGTTCCGGCGAAGCCGCCACCGAGCACCAGGGCGTGACGGGGCATCCTCATGAGGCAGGTCCTCCATGAACTTCGGTGGTTGTGGCTTCGGCGTACGGATTCGTTTTGGGAGACAACTGGTCTCGGTGTCGTCGCACGAGGGCGTCGACGCGTCGGCTGTGCAGCGCTTGCGAGACGCCCACCAACCAGGAGCGCTCAGCGGCGGCAACGACGTTTGCGGTCTGCTCGTTGCTGCTACTCGGTTCCGCGACATCACGTGCCGACGTCGTTGCACCGCGCCGTCGTGCGTCGAGCGCGAGACGGATTCGCGCTGCTTCGCTCATTGCGCGGTCACGGTCGCTGGCCGAGGAGGTGGTGGTGCGGTCGGCGATCGTCGGCGCGGAAGCCAGCGGGCCGCAGTAGTGATGGAGCCGGTGGAGCCAGTCATTGATCTCCAGCATCCGCCACATCAGAAGAGACTCAGGAGTCCAGTCAGCGAGGCCGCGGTGCCGACGGATTCGGGGCAGGGCCGCTCTTCGCAGGGTGCGCCACAACGGCCGTAGGCGTTGGTAGTCGCGCAGATCCTCGACGTGTGGTCCCCAGGCGGAGATCGTCATGCCGACGATGACGAGTGGCAGGGCTGCGACGGAGAACTGCTGCCCGGAGGTGATGCTCGCGTCGCTCCACGCGGCGTCATGCCAGCGGCCGAGAACAGCGATGAGGATGAGCGTGGTGCCCGCGCAGGAGAGGAAGAGGCCAACCGCGGTGATGCGTAGCCCTCGGCGGAGCCAAGCGCGATTGGCGGTTCCCTCGTTCAGGGACCAACGCCAGCACATGTACACCACGCCGCCCATGGCAACGGAGTACGCGCTGTAGTGGACGGCGAGCATCGCGCCCAGCCACGGGGCGTCGGCGTAGACGAGGGTGAAGTCCTTGTGGTGCTCCTCGGGGGCTCCCAGGAAGAACAGCATGGTTTCCGTGGCGATCACAGCCCCGTAGGCCACCATGATCCAGCGAGTCGTGCGCCACGCCTGTTGCGGCTGATGGCGCCAGTACAACAGCATCGCGTGCGCTGAGCACGCCCACATCAAGGTGAAGCTGTTCAGCAGCAGCACCGACAGGCTCGGGATCCCGACGAAGTTGTTGAGCGCAGTGCCGACCGAGGGTGGGACGAGGACTGCACCAGCGGCGACCGCCAGCCCTCCAGTGCAGACTGGAACGATCGACGAGCGGACGTCGGCCGGTGCGTGACGCCACACCCGAAACTTGTAGATGACCAGTGCCAGAGTCGCGCCCGCAAAGAGCATCCAGATCGGCACGGTCTATTCCGTTCGCCGGGAGGGAATGCCGCCCATCGAGAGCCAGACCCGCGCGGCGGCGTCCGAGGGCGGTTTCTGTTCCTCAAACTCTGGTCGGGACCAGGCGAGCAGTGTCTTCAGCAGCACGCCAGCCACGTGCTCCGCTTCGCGTTCTTCCTCGTCTGTGTAAGCAGATCTGCCCCGGAGCAGGGTCAACATGGTGGGCGAGATGTCGGGGAAGAACAGCTGCCGGGCCTCTTCCGAATCGGGTTCGATCGGCGGGTGACCGCACAGGACGTGAGCCACCTCGTGCAGCAGGATGTGCAGGCGTTGGAGCCAGCTTGCCGTTGTCGTCACGATGATCTCGTAGACGCCGTGCTCGGTCACAGCCCACGCCCCGCTCAGGCCGTACGGACCGAGGTCGTGGAACCGCAAACGGATCTCGCGCCGTAGCCGGTGAGCGAGCACTTCGCACAGGCGCTGGCACACGGTCTGGATGGACGCCGACCGATCGAGGGCCAACTCCGCCACCAGGTTCGTGCGCAGCTCGCGCAACTTCTTGCTCTTCATCTCGTTCCCTGGTCTGGCCTATGTCCGGCTGCTGTCGCCGTGGTCGAGTTCGCTAAGGTCCCTCCCATCCCTTAAGGCCGCTCGGATGGCTGCTTCGACCTCGGCGCTAGGGTTCAAGGCGCTCGCCAGGGACAGCAGAATCTCGTCGTGCACCGAGCTTGGTAGATCGGCCGCGCGGAACCGGAACCCGTCGACGTTCAGCAAGGCCAACGCGTGGTGCCGTCCGAGCTGGGCCTCCAAACGCCGGGCGAACTCGTCGTCGAAGAAGTAGATCGGCTGAGAACCGAACGCCACGCCCAGCGCGATCAGGTGCCGCAGCGTCGGGTTGGCGCTTCGGCCGCTGCGTATGTCGTTCACGGTGTTCGTCGAGATCGTCCACAGTGGATCGGCGAGTTCCCGCCCGTGGTCGCGCACCCGGGCAACGATGGTTTCGGTTGGCATCTCGGGCTTGTGCGCAGGGTGCACGAGCCTGAACAAGGTGTCGACCTTGTCCGCCACCGTCCTCGTCGGCAGGCTCCCCGGCTCCCTGTCCCGGCGCCCACCCACGAAGTAGGCAGGGTGGGCATTCAGTTGCTCCCCGAGCGCGAGCACCGTCTTGTAGGTGGGCAGCCTGTTCCCGTTGCGTAGCTCGGTGATATAGCTCCGTGTGCACCCGATCGCCTTCGCCAAGGCCAGGTTCGAGTAAGCCTCGTCGGAGGAGCGGCGCTCCTCGCAGAGAGCGTCAAGGCGCCTGCTGAACAACTGCAGGTCAGAAATTGCCACCACCCCCTGTACACCCTGGTACCCGATCGTCGGTGTTCACTCAGCTGACCGCCATGCCCTGATCGGGTTGAAGCCAGTGAACAGGCGAACCAAGTCGACTACCTGGGCTTACGCTCGATCTGTCAACTGAGCTGATGCCATAGCTCCTCACTCATCAACTGAGTGAACATGGGATGCCACTGGTCGGGACGCCGACCGCGGCGGTAGCTGCCCGCATGGGGGCAGCTGGCATCGGGGGATCGAGCGCTGGCGCAGAGCGTGCGCGTTACGTCTGTGGCTGGCGATGCGTGCCAAGTTCGCGGCCCGGATGCGGGATCTGGGCGGGACTGCGAGCTCAACGGGGAGGACGAGCCATGGCAGCGGAGAGTATTTGGCCTGGAGTAAGCAAGGCAGCGAGCATGCTGACAGGGAAATGGGTTCCAGCAGTCCTGGCTGGCCTGTCGGACGGTCGGCCGCGACGCTTCGGCGAGCTCGCCAAGGCCATACGTGCGAATCAGGCGCAGACCTCGACGCCTGTGCAGGACCGAGTGCTGGCACAGACGTTGGAGCGTATGGAAGGCGATGGACTGGTCGTGAGAACGGAGCGTCCAGGCTGCTTTCCGCGGGTGGTGACCTACCGGCTCACGGAGAAGGCGAAGGATCTCATCAAGGCGTTGGGGCCGCTGGGGAACTGGGCGTCCTAACACGTGCCCGGGGATGCGAGGGTCAGGCCGATCACGGTCCATCGGCCGCGGTCGAGCCTGACCGTCGCGTCGATGTGCTGGCGGCCTGCCGGGGGCTTGTCGGAGCGTCCACCCGCCGCCAGGTACTTCGGCCACAGGGCGGCGTCGAGGCAGTCGGCGACCAGCACCTCGATCGGCATCTCGGGTACGCGGACCGCGAGGACGCGCGGGGTGGGCGCGGGGCGGCCGAGGGTGATCAGTCCGGCGATCCGGTCCCGGTAGAGCCAGCCCTGGAGTTCACGGAGGGCCTGGTCGCTGGCGTGACGGGACAGGGTCGAGGTGCTGTAGTCGGAAGTGGCCGCGGCCATCGCGTAGTCCTGCCAGAGCAACGTGTAGCTCGTGATCGCGTGGTGCACGGCGTCTTCGGTGGACGCCGACAGCGATGTCGGCAGTGCCGGAGCCGGACGTGGGGGCGACGGCTCCCGCGCGATCGTCGACTCCGGAGTGCTGGCCGGCGAGGGAGCCGTCTCCTGGCTCGTGGATGTGCACGCGGCGAGCGCCAGGAGGAGCGTGGCGATCGCCAGCGAAGTTCGATGTCGTTGAGTATTCACGGACGTTCCTTTAGTAGACCTCGGGCGAAGATTCGATCCGACATCCCCGCTCCGCGAAGTGAACTGGCGTCGACTCCCCCGTCCGCCGCACAGGCGATTTCCGGGCGGGGTGGTCTACCTCGTGGGAAGACCACCCCCGGATGTGATCGACGCATCGCAGATGCGGCTTTCAACCCCAGCATCGGCCGAGAACCCACAGCCCACAGAGCAGGCCCCAGTCCGGGCCGACATAGCCAAGTTTGCGTGTGTGCCAGCCGTCGACGCACTTATAGGTGTACTCCTGCCCGTAATATTCCAGCTTGAGTCTCACCGGATGATCCGAGCAGTTCCGGTAGTAGCCCATATAATTGTCTTCCGAGTATCCACATGGTCGACCCGCCCTTGCCTCGCCGGGCGAAGACGCCGCGACACCAGAACTGGTAAGCAATGTGGCGACGATGATGGCAGCTGTGGCACCGCTAAGTAGCCCTCTCCGTGCTCTCGGTCGCCTAGTCGTCAATCCGATCATGTCAGAATTCCTTGATTCTTCCCTTGGGGTCACTTGGTCGTCGAAGGCCCATTCGAGGTCGCCGAGACTGTTAAGCGGTGAACAAGCGAAGGACGTGGCTACAGGAAGCAAATTCGCGGCTCGTAGTTGCCCTCCGGTCCGGAAATGCGTACCTTCGCGGCTTGGTGTACCGGCCCGACGCGAATGTCTTTGCGGCCGATGCCGTACCACTGGACCTCGCGGGCGAGTTCGCGCCCGGTGTTGCAGTCGTGCAAGTAGATCCCGGTGTTGTCTTTGGCGGCGACGAGGTCGGCATGGGTAGTTCCTGAGTCGCCGCGCCACACCTTGAGCAGCGCGCCACCTTGGCGGTGTTCATGCACGAGTCGGTATCCGGGAACGGGCGCGGCGGTGGCCGTCGTCGTCACGGGCACACAGAGCGCACCGGTCGCGACAACGAGGAAAGCCGCTGCTCGCCGCGCCGCGGTCCGGCGTGGGGAGCCCTTTTCCTGTTGCGAGTCGGACTGAGGGGCCGTGGTGCGACGTGCCCTGGCATGCGGTTTCACAGTATCCTCCGTGGCGCGATCGAATAAATGGGATGAAGTCCGCCGACAACGTTGCAGAACATCTCGCGATGTGCCGCAAAAGAAAGAGCGGCGGCTTCGTTGTCGACGCCACTACTTTCTATCCTGCGTCACCCAGCTGACGTCAACGTCAGGAAGTACTGACCAATGAGTCAGAAAGGAAACGTTTCCCCGAATGGATGGCTTTGGGGAGGTTCGATGGATGTTTCTGTGGCGCGATGTGTACGTTCGTTGCATCGCGTGCTCTCCCCCCTGGCACGCGCGGGACGGCCCCAGCCTTACCTCTCCCCCTGGGAAGGCCGGGGCCGTCCACCATTCCAGGACAAGTGCGTGATCCAGTGAGCGCAAGCGTGGGAGCCCGCCGAGAACTGATCAACTGCTGGGCGCAAGAACAGCTACGAGCGCTCCGGCGAGTTGAAAAGGGCCGAAGGGAACGGCCACGGTGTCCTGTCGCCGCCACCGGCGGCGTAGCGGAGGAACGAGCAGCGTGAGGGCGGCCAAGGCCAGGCCGAGCCACGTGCTGACGAGCAGAGCGGTCCAGCCGTGCCAGGCCGTGGCGAGTCCGATCACGGCGCCGAACTTCACATCGCCTGCCCCGAGATTGCCTGCTGAGGCGAGCGCGAGAACGACGTAGAACACCGTGAGCAGGGCCATCCCCGTCACAGCGCGAAGGAGGTCTGGCACGCGGGAGTGCAGCGCCGCCGAGGACGCGAGCAGGGCCCCGACGAGGACGCCGCAGACGTAGGTGAGTGGAGTGGGCAGTCGCTGCTCGATGAGGTCGATGACGGCGAGGACGACACCCAGCGCGGCCAGGGCACTGTACGGCAGCAGCTCGAACTGGTCCTCGAAGCGCCAGGCCACGGCCGCGAAGGTGATGCCGGTGCCCAGCGTCGCCAGCCGCGGAGTTCCCGTGTCGCTGGGGAGGCTGGGCAGCAGTCGGAGGTAGAGCGGTGACAACGCCGCGCCCACGGCGGCTCCGGTGCTCGCCCAGGCAGCGATGAACACGGCCGACATCGGGCACCACCTCGCTCTCGATGAATTCGGCGGGCTCGTCAGCAGGATGTCGAGTATTGCCGGACGCCGCCTGGACATGCAGATGCCAATAAGCCAAAAGAGCGAACATTCGACGAATGAACCCATTCTGACCACAGAGTTAGTGCATACAGACTTTGCAGTCAGTACGGGACCGTGGTGTAGACGTGGTTCCTGTCCTTTATCGGAGTGCGCTTCTCGAACATCGCCGGAGGTGGCGCGTGAACGCCAGAACGCTCACGGTTCCCGCGCGCGGACGAGCCGCAGCCACCGCTGCAGCGATCGGCCTTCTGCTGACCGTCGCCGCGTGCGACTCCGGGTCGGCGAGCCGCCCTGTATCCACGACGACGCCCGGTACACCTGGTTCGACTGCTGCGTCCACCTCGGCCGCCACGCCGGTGGAGACCGCGAAGCGGGAGGCCATCGCGGCGTATCTGGGGATGTGGAACGACTTCGTGCACGCTGCGACGACCTCGGACTGGCAATCGCCCACGCTCGGCCGTCACGCGACGGGGACGGCGTTGTCCACGTTGTCCCGCGGGCTCTACGCGGATCACTACAACGGGCTCGTCAGCAAGGGCTCGCCGACGCACAACACCGAGGTGTCCTCTGTGGACTCGGAGTCGGCTCCGAGCAAGGTGATCGTCGGTGATTGCAGCGACTCGACCGCAGCGCTGAAGTACCGCGCCGACACCGGTCAGCCCGCCAATGACGGGCCGGGTGGGCGTCGGCGGATCAACGCCACGGTGCAGCGGCAGACCGACGGGACGTGGCGGGTCACCGATTTCGGCGTCCAGGCGGTGGGAACATGCTGACCGCCGCGCGCGTAAGCATCGTCGGCGGTGTCACCGTCGCGGCGATGGTCGCGGGCCTCCTTCCGGCGTTCGCCGACATCTACGGCAGCGTGGAGTGCACCCAAAGTCCGACGCCGGACTGCCAGCTGGGCGCGGGCACAACGGGACGCGGCGGTGGAACCGGTCCGCGCCGAGGCGGGCCGCAGCAGCCGAAGCCCGTCCAGCCGCGCCGCGAGGCGAGCGGAAAGGGCGACTCGGTCAGCGGGAACCTGGCTCTGTCACGGTGCTCGTACGTGAGAAGCTCCTACCAGCCGCCGAGCGGCGGCGGTGCGACGACGATCAGCTTCACCTCTTCGGCGGCTCAGGACTCCGTCGCCGTGGTACGCCGGGCCGTGCTGACGCGGCACGATGTGGCGGTACCGCAGTTCGGGTCAGGGCCGCGCGGTGCGTGGTACGTGTGGCGCTGCTCCGGTGACGGGTTCGCTGATGCGTTCTACCGGCCACCGGTCTGGATTCCTGAAGGCGCGCAGCCGGATGCGGTGCGTCGTCCGTCGCCTGCGGAGGTCGCGGCCCAGGCCCGGGAGCAGTTGCGGTTGCCGACGCCGACGCTCGGAGCGAGCCCGGCCGGGGAGCACCTGGTGCATTTGCCGAGCTGGCTGTGGCTGTCGAGTGGATGGGCGTCGGTGTCGGCGACTGCGGAGGTGCCCGGGGTATCGGTGACTGCGGTGGCCAGGCCGAGGTCGGTGTCGTGGTCGATGGGCGACGGCACCACGATTACCTGCACCGGCGGCGGCACCCCGTTCCGGCCGGGGAGCGATCCGAGGTCGGCCTCGCCGGACTGCGGCCACACCTACCGCACCTCCTCTGCGGCCCAGCCGAACAAGGTGTTCACGGTGTCGGCGACGGTGCGGTGGACGGTCACCTGGTCCGGTGCCGGGCAGGCCGGGACCTTCCCTGATTTGACGACCACGGCGAGCACGAGCTTCCGTGTCGCGGAGTCTCAGGCCCTGAACACCGACAGCGGCTAGCCGCCTCCTTTTCCGTTCTGGCACATGACAATCCGCACTTTTCTCGTCCGCTCGCCAAAGGACCGTGGCGACGCGGCGTAGTACCCCCATGCCTGGAGGCAGCGTGAGCACGAACATCACGACCCACGCCAATGGCGAGAGCACGTGGGTTTCGGGAGGAGCCAAGCCCGCCGCGAGGTCGCGGCGGCGCAGTGTCCCGCACTTGGTGGTCGGGGTGCTGCTCGTCCTGGGCTGCGCCACGGGATTCCTCGTGGTGTCGCTGACCGCCGATGCCCGTCAGCTCGTGCTGGCGTTGGCTCGGCCGGTCGCGGTCGGGCAGGTGGTGACCGCGCAGGATCTGCGCGAGGTCTCCCTCGCCGTCGACACCGGCGTGTCCTTTGTGGACGTTCGGGACGCCGCCTCCGTGGTGGGCAAGAGGATGTCGGTGAACCTGCCCGCCGGTGCGCTGCTCACCGCCGAGGCGGTGCGACCCGCTGTTGTCCCGGCTGGGCAGGCGATCGTGGCGGTGGCGGTGAAGGCGGGCCAGGTACCAGTGGAAGTGGCCGCGGGCGCGCAGGTCTCGGTTGTCCGCGTGCCCGGCCGGGCCGACACCGCGGAGAGCGGCCCAGCAACGGAGGTCAGCGCGGTGTGGCCGGCGGTCGTGGTCAGCGTGACCTCCTCGCCGCAGGAGCAGGACACGGTGGTCTCGGTGCAGCTGAGCAAGGCCGCCGCTCGGCAGGTCGCCGCGGTGCCCGCCGGGCAGGTGGCGATCGTGCTGCTCGCGGGAGGTGAGCGGTGATGCTGGTCGCGGTGGCGTCGGTGAAGGGCTCGCCCGGCGTGAGCGTGTTCTCGCTCGCCTTGGCCGCGTGCTGGCCAGCGCCCGCCCGGACGCTGCTGATCGAGGCCGACCCGTCCGGCGGGGACGTCGGTGTCCGGATGGGGATGGCGACGACGCCGGGCCTGGTGAGCCTGGCCGCCGCAGCGCGGCACGCCGAGGACCTGTTGGTGGTGTGGCAGCATGCCCAGGTTCTGCCGCTCGGACTCCCGGTGGTGGCCGCACCGGCCGACGGTGACCGTGCCCGGACCGCGCTGTCTGCCCTGACGTCTGAACCCGGCACCGGAACCCGGCTCGTGCGCGCGATCGCCTCGGAGGCGGTGGTGATCGTCGATTGCGGTCGGATCGAGGCGGGCTCTCCAGGGTTGCCGCTCGCGCGATGCGCGGACGCGCTGATCCTGCTCTCCCGCGCGCACGCTGCCGATCTCGCGCACCTCGCTCACCGCCTCCCGGCCATCGGCGGCTGGACGCCGCAGCCGGTTCTCCTGCTGGTTGGAAACGGGTATTCGCCCGCCGAGGTCGCCCGCGAACTTCGCGTCGCCCCGCTAGGGCGCATTCCAGATGATCCGCGGGGCGCGGCACTGCTGTGCGGACGCACCATCGTGCGCCCGGGTTCGCGGGTACTGGAGCGCTCGGCGGTGGGCGGCGTGGCGCGCAAGGTCGCGACGACGCTGCTTGCCCGGCGGGCGATCCCGATCCCGCGGGTGGTCGAGCAGCGGTTGGCTCCGGGTCTGCATGTCGTTCCGGGCGTGCCGACCGCCGCGATCTCGGCGAACGGGCTGAAGCCCGCGCCCCAGCCGTTTCACGAGGAGATCCCGTCCCGGGGAGGGCGAGCGTCATGACCGGACCGCAGGACGGCGACCCTTCGCACGACATCACGAACATCCACCGGTTCCTCCCGACAACCAACGAATCGGTTGCGAGGGAAGGCCATTCCGGTACCTCAGCGGGCAGCGAGACCGTGACGCGGCTGCGTGGCCGTCTGCGCGAGAGCCTGCGGTCGGCGTTGCCCGCGTGCGTGGAGGAACACCAACGCCGCACGGGCATCCCCGTCACCGCGACAGCGCGGCGGGAGATCGCGCGGAAGATCCTCGCGGAGGCGCTCACTGCGCACAGCGAGGCCGAGCTGATGGCCAACCACCCCTTGGCGGATCGCGGCGACGAGCAACGGGTGATTGGCGAGGTCATCGACGAACTTCTCGGTCTGGCCGGATTGCAGCCGCTGCTGGATGACCCGGCGGTCGAAACGGTCAACGCCAACCGCTTCGATGAGGTGTTCGTTCAGTATCGCGACGGTCGTCGCGCTCAGGTCGCGCCGATCGCGGCGTCCAATGACGAGTTGACCGAGCTGGTGCGGATGCTCGCCGCGCGCGCCTCGTCGCAGGAGCGGCGTTTCGACTACGGCTCGCCCATCGTGCACGTGCAGTTGCCCGGTGGGGAGCGGCTGTGCGCGGTGATGGGGGTGACCGCGGGCGGGGTGACCGCGCTGTCGATCCGCCGTCACGGCTACCTCACCGCCACCCTGCCGCAGCTGCGCGAGCGCGGCACCGTCGACGCGGGTCTGGCGGAGTTCCTGCGCGCGCTCGTGCACGCGCGGAAGAACCTGTTGATCACCGGCGGCACCGGCGCGGGCAAGACCACCCTGCTGCGGGCGCTGGCCGCGGAGATGGACCCGTTCGAGCGCTTGGTGACGATCGAGGACGCCTTTGAGCTCGGGCTGGAACGCGATCCCGACATCCACGCCGACGTCACCGCCCTGCAGTCCCGCGATCCCAACATCGAGGGCGCGGGCGAGATCTCCTCGGCCGAGTTGGTCCGCCTGGGGCTGCGGTTGAGCCCGGACCGGGTGATCGTCGGCGAGATCCGCGGCCCGGAAGTCATTCCGATGTGCAACGCGATGTCGCAGGGCAACGACGGCTCGATGGCCACCCTCCACGCCAGCTCCTCCGCGATCGCGTTCACGCGGCTGGCCGCCTACGCCGCCCAAAGCGTCGAACGGCTGCCACTGGAGGCGACCAACCTGCTCGTGGCCAGCGCGGTGCACTTCGTCGTGCACCTCGCCCGCACCCGGGAGGCGGGCCGCGTGGTGTCCTCGATCCGCGAGGTCGTCGGCGCGGACGGACCACAGGTGATCTCCAACGAGATCTACCGGCCAGGCACGGACCACCGAGCTCGTCCCGTCGCCGGGGCGCTGCGCGCCGACACGCTCGCCGACCTCATCGACGCCGGGTTCGATCCTGCGGTGCTGGAGCGCCCCGAGGGGTGGTGGCCGCGATGATCGCCCCGATCAGCAGCACCATCGCCGCGCTGCTCGGGGCGGGAGTCGGCGTCGGGCTGCTGCTGGTCTGCGTCGGCTGGCACGGCAGACGCGGCTCGACACCGCGACCACGATCTCGCCGCTCCACAACGACACCGCCACACCGAGCACGACGCGTCGTTATCGCGGTCGCGGTCAGTGTGGTGACCGGCGCGATCACCGGCTGGGTTGTCGGCGCGGTCCTGGCTGGGCTGGCGTGCTGGTCGCTGCCGGGCGTGCTCGGCCCCGACCGGCAGCATGCCCGGCGGATCTCCCGGGTGGAGGCCATCGCGACCTGGACGGAGATGCTGCGCGACACCCTCTCGGCCGCCGCCGGACTAGAGCAGGCCGTCCTCGCCACCACGCACCTGGCACCCTCGGTCATCCGCGGCGAACTCGCCGCCCTGTCCGCGCGGATCGCCGCCGGAGCACGCCTGGCCGCCGCGCTGCGCCAGCTCGCCGACGAGCTGGCCGACCCGACCGGGGACCTCGTCATCGCCGCGCTCGTCCTGGCCGCAGACAGGCCGGCCCGCCAGCTCAGCGACGTCCTCGGCTCGCTCGCACACGCCGCCCGCGAGCACGCCGCGATGCGAATGCGCGTGGGCGCAGGACGAGCCCGCACCCGCACCTCGGTCCGGGTGATCGTCGGCACCACCCTGGGCTTCGCGGTCACCGTCGTGCTGCTCAACCGCGACTACCTGACCGCCTACGACACCGCGACCGGGCAGCTCGTCCTGCTCAGCATCGGCGCCCTGTTCGCCGCCGGATTCACCTGGCTGGCGCGCATCGCTCACCCTGGCGAACCCACCCGGTTCCTCGCCTCCGATCCGGCCGCCAGTGGGCAGGGGTGATGGCCATGTTGACCGCACTCGCGTTGGGCGCAGGGCTGGGGCTCGGCCTGTGGACTCTGGCCGTCTGGCTGGTTCCGCCGCGTCCCACGCTCGGCGCTCTGCTGGCCCGCGCGAGCGCACCGCAACCGCCACCGAGCCCGGCCGTCGACGCGCACGCCTTTGCCCGCCCGGTGGTCGTCGCGCTGCACGCCGCCGGGCTGCCCGGTGAGCGCCTGACCCGCGACCTGACCGTCCTCCAGCGACCGGTCGCCGCGCACCTGGCGACGAAGGTCGCCTACGCCGTCGCCGGGCTGCTCGCCCCGCTCGCGCTGCACGTCGTCCTCGTCGTGACCGAGCTTCCGGTGACCATCGAGCTCTCGGCCTTGACCGCTTTGGCGTTGGCGGTCGCGGGGTTTCTGCTCCCGGACCTCCAGGTGCGCTCGGCGGCGAGACGAGCACGCGCCGCGTTCCGGCACGCGTTGTCGGCCTACCTGGATCTGGTGTGGATCACCCTCGCCGGAGGCGCCGGAGTCGACTCCGCGCTCACCGACGCCGCCACCATCGGCCGTGGGTGGGCCTTCGAACAGATCCGTCACGCGCTGGAGACCGCGCGGTTGACCCGCATCCCGCCGTGGACGGCGCTGCGCCAGCTCGGCGGGGACCTCGCCGTCACCGAACTGGTCGAGCTCGCCGCTTCGGTCAGCCTCGCCGGAAGCGAGGGCGCGAAAGTCCGCGCCTCCTTGGCCACCAAAGCCGCAGCGCTTCGCGCCCACCAGATCACCGATGCCGAAGCCGACGCCCAGAGCGCCACCGAACGCATGTCCCTGCCCGTGGTCGCGCTGTTTCTGGGCTACCTCGGCTTCATCGCCTACCCCGCACTCACGCACGTCCTCAACGGACTCTGAGAAAACCCTTGGAGCATAAGCGAAGGAGAAACCCATGAACCGCAACCGTGTGATGGCCGTGATGCGAACACAGTGGACAACCCTCTGGGCGGCGGTGACCGCTCGGTGGGAGGTGCTGCGCCGCGAACCCGACGCCGGGTACTCCACCGAGACCGTCCTGGTGACCGCGCTGCTGGTCGTGGCCGCGATCGCGGTCATCGCCATCATCACTGCCAAAGTCATCGCCAAGGCCCGCGGCATCACCCTCTAGCCATGGACCGGCGTCGAGAACGACACCAGTCGGCAGCATCGGGCTGGCGCGAGCGCGCCCGCACCGTGCTGCGCGGCGAACGGGGCGCGGTCAGCGCCGAGCTGGTGATCATCACCCCGCTGATCCTGGTGATGCTGCTGGTGATCGTGCAGTTCGCGCTGTGGTCCCACGCCACGCACATCGCCCAAGCCGCGGCCTCCCAGGGGCTCGCCGCCGCGCGAGCACACCACGGCAGCAGCGCCGCTGGCGCCGCCCGCGCGCGGCACCTGCTCGACCAGCTCGCCCACGGACCGCTGATCGCTGCCCGGGTCGCCGTCGAGCGCACCGCCACGACCGCGACGGTCCGGATCACCGGGACCGCGACCTCGGCGGTGCCGTTCCTGACGCTGCCGGTCCACGCCGAAGCCGCAGGCCCTGTCGAACGCCTCGCCCCGCTGGCCGGCCGAGGGTGAAGGAGACCAGCATGCCGGCACCGACCAGCGTCACCGCGCCACGCTGCCGCGGGCGCGGCAGGAACCGATGGGCGGCATGGTGGCGCGCGGACTCCGGTTCCGCGGCGGCGGAGATCACCGTGATCACGCCGCTGCTGATCACCCTGCTCGTGTTCGTCAGCGTCCTCATCCACCGCGGCGTCGCGGCCCGCGTGCGACTGGAGGGCGCCGCGCACCAAGCCGCGCGCGCCGCCAGCATCGAGCGCCACACCGCCGCAGCGACTACCGCCGCGCGGTCCACCTCCGCGAACGCGCTGTCCTCGGCCGGACTGGCGTGCACGTCGCTGACCGTGGACATCGCCACCGGCGGGATGCGGCCGGGCGGCACGGTGACCGTGACGATCACGTGCACCGTCGATCTCGGTGACGCGCTCCTTCTCGGCGTCCCTGGCACGAAACGCCTGTCCGCCACCGCATCGGAGCCCATCGACACCTGGCGCTCCACTCCTATCGCCGCCGGGGGCCGGCCATGACCGACCGCGCAAGGCCGCCTACTTCTCCCTCGCATCTCGTCCACGGTGGACGAGGATGGCGACGCCTCTGGTGGCGGGCCGACGACGGCCGCGTGACCGCGTTCGTCCTAGTGCTCACCAGCGGACTGCTCGCCCTCGCCGGACTCGCCCTCGACGGCGGCCTTGCCCTGGCCGCCAAAGTCAGAGCCGTCGCCCACGCCGAATCGGCCGCGCGCGCCGGAGCACAAGCGATCGACCTCAACGCCTTCCGCGCTCACGGCAGACGGCATCTCGCCCCTGCCCAAGTCGTCGCCGACGCGCATCGCTACCTCGCGACCGTCAGCGCCACCGGCTCAGTCACCGTCACCGACAACACGGTCACCGTGATCGTCACCGCCACGCACACCACGCTCGTACTCGGCCTGGTCGGCATCACCCGGCTCACCGTCCACGGAATAGGACGCGCTCAACCCCACGACGACGTGACTGGCACTCCATGACCGAACCCGCCCCTCGTGGGCGTCACCAACGGAAGGACCTCCCCATGGCAACACCGGATGAGATCGAGCGACGCGTAGCCGAAAGCGACGCGTCGCGGAGCGTGCGCCGAGCGGCAGCCGCGAAGCAGATTTCCGAACTCGCTCATCGCCATGCCAACGCCACGAACCAGGTTGAGGTCCTCGAACGGCAGCTCGGCGAGACCCTGGTCGCCGCGCTCGATGTCATCGACGTCACCGAACTGGCGACGTTCACCGACATCCCCGCAGCCGACCTGACGCGCTGGCTGGAATCGCAGAAATCCTCCCGTGCCAAGCGAAAGCGGCGTGGCGCGGGTTCCTCCACCACCAGCGGTGGCGAACAGCCCCAGGCATCGGTAGACGCCCCAACCGATGTCGTCGATCCACGCCCAAGCGGTCCCCGGGCACCAGCACGATCGACACCGTAAATCCTTGTATTGCAAAGGATCGAGCCCTCCATGACACGTCAGCCTCCGAACCGGCCGCATCCCGAGCACACCGCGCGGGCGGTGTTCGCCGTGCTGTTCCGGCTGGCGCGTGGGCTGTTGGCGATCGCGGTGCTGCTCGCACTCGTCGTGGGCATCCCGTACGCCCTCGTACGGTTCGTTGGCTCTCCGCTTCCGGATCGCCTTCCGACGTGGTTGGAGATCGAGACGGTTCTGCTCAGCCCGATGAGCCCGCGGTTCCTGCTCGACGTCCTGGCCCTGCTGTGCTGGATCGTCTGGTCCGTCTTCACCCTCGATGTCCTGCGGTGCAGCGTCGAGGCGGCGCGCGGGATCACCCAAGCACGTGTCTGCTCCCGGGAGCCTCTGCGCAGGCTCGCCGCCGCCCTGATCGGCACCATCGTGTTGGCCTTGGTCGGCAACCGTGCCGTGGACGCGGCTCCCAGCATGAAAACCCTGTCGACCGCGCCCGCCACGACCGTCGTTACCGCACCGTTGACGCCCGGCTCACCCGAGCGGCAAGCGGCCCCGCCTGGCATGGTCCGTGTGACCGAGGACGTCCGCCCGCCTCAGGGCGAGATCCATGACAGCCTGTGGCGCATCGCCGAGCGCGTTTACGGCCCAGGCTCCGGTAGTCGCTGGCCTGAGCTGTATCGGCTCAACCGCGACGTCGAGCAGGCAGACGGGCGCGCGTTGACCAATCCCCACTTGGTCCGCCCAGGATGGATGATCACCGCGCACGTCCCGGTTCCGCCACCCCCGCAGCCACGCGATGAGCCCTCGCCTCACGCTCCACCAGCGAGCACCGCGCCACCCCACCCACCGTCGATCCCCTCCACGACGCTTTCCGGCGCGGCACCACCGACTGCGAGCGCTGTCGACGACCACGGCGACGGTCCGAGCTCGCCGGGGCTGAACGTGGCAACGGGTGCCTTCGTCAGCCTCGGCCTCGCCGGAGTCATCGCAACGGCGGTGGCCTCAACGGCGATGTGGCGACGACGACGCTACCGCATCGGCAGCGGGGAACGCGCCGACCTCCAACGTCAGAGCGCGCCCGTCATCCGCTCCTTGCGCGCCCACCACGCCAACTATGCCGATCACCAGTTCCCTGTCGACACGACGGTCATCGGCGCGACGCCGGGCTCGGCGCCCTCCGACGACGCCGCTGACAGCTCGCCGGGCCGTCACGGAACAGCGCGGCTCGTGACAAAGCTCGGCGTGCGCGGGGGCCGCGAGATCGCGCTGGACCTCGCCGCCTGCCGCGGGCTCGGCCTCACCGGGCCCGGCGCCCCCGACGCCGCGCGCGCACTGCTGCTGCACCTGCTGACCGAGCAGCGGACAAGCCCCGCGCGCATCCTCATCCCCGCGAACGACCTGGAGCACCTCGTCGGCCCCGTGTCGTTGCCGGATCTGCCGTACACCGTCCATGTCGTCGGCTCGCTCAACGACGCACTCGCCGCGATGGACACGACCGTGCGCGCACGCACCGCTGGCGAGCCCAGCAGCTCCCGCTCGCCGTCGCTCGTGCTGCTCGCCCGTCCAACCCCCGACCTCGAACCTCGTCTCCAACAGATCCTCGACCACGGAACGGTGTGCGGGCTCACCGGGATCTTCCTGAGCCGATGGCGCACCGGCGTCACTCTGCACGTGCTGCCCGACGGAACGGTCAACACCGCGCGGTCCGCAGGCGTGACACTTGACGGTGCACGGTTGTTCGCGCTCCCCGCCGAGGACACCTCCGCGCTGCTCGCCGTACTCCGCGACGCCGACGATTCCGCATCCGAACCGACACCTGTCGCTGCTCGAACGCAGCCAGCCGACACCGCGGAGAACCCCGCCGACGAGGGCGCCGCTGACATCCCGCCGGTCCCTGGGCGGTGTCCGCACGTCGAGACGACGCGGATCGAAGCGGCCCCGCCCCTGCTGGAACCACGCGCTGGAGACCCGTCCGAGGCCTGCCCACTCGCCGTCCGGGTCCTCGGCCACGTGCAGCTGGCCGTTCGTGAGGGCGCGGACGAACGTGAGCTCGTCGGCATCCTGACGCCGCGGCAGCGCGAAGTACTCGTTCACCTCGCACTGCATCCGCAAGGCGTCCGCCGCGACGTCCTCAACGACGCGGTGTGGCCCGACAGCCGTCCGCCGCGCCCCTACAACTCGTTGCACACCACCATGTCCACGCTTCGCCGCGCGCTCAACGATGCCGCCAACGGCGCGGTCAACGACGTCATCGTCAACTACGACGGGCGGTACCGGCTCAACGACAAGCTCGTCACGGTCGATCTCTGGCATCTCCAGCATGCTCTGCGAACAACGCGCGCGGCCGAAGCCGCCACCTTCGCCCAGCTGGGGCACGCCCTCCAGCTCTACCGCGGTGATCTCGCCGAGGACGTTGACGCGCTGTGGATAGAGCCCTTCCGTGAAGCCCTTCGCCGAGACGCCCTCGACGCACTCGGTGTCCTGATCCGAGCCCAGGAGAACAACCCGGAAACCATGCTCCAACTGCTGGAACATGCCCGGTCACTCGACCGCTACAACGAGAGCGTCTACCGCGACATCATGACAATTCAAGTGCAGCTCGGCCGCGTCGACGCTATCGGACGAACACTCGCCCTCGCCGCACGCACGTTCCGTGAGATCGACCTCGAACTCAGCGCCGGATTCCTGGAGTACGCCAGATCAATTACGCGAACGCCGGTGAAGGAGTGGAGCCGATGACAGAGAAGTGAGATACTGGGCAGCGGGGCTGGATATACCGTGCACCAGGTCGTTCGCACTGGGTGAGCATTCTCGCGCCGTTGATCCCTCTGGCTCGCAGAGGAGATGCTTCGCGAGCCGCCCGCAGTGGCGTAGTCGGCGCCCGCTGGCTTTCCCACAGCACTACCCACTGGCCTACCCACAGGGCTTCCCTCTAGACGAGAAGGGGAGAACTGCCCGGTCATCGCACTTCAGGGGCGCGAGAGGGGCATCCCGAGGCTGGGCAGACTCGGTGGTCACCGATGAGGTGAACAGTCGTGAGCGGCGGGTCACCTGGACCAGGAGGCTGGTGGTCGGGCAGCCAGCGCATGCCCCTTAGGTTGCCACGCGAGATCTCCGCAATTCTGACAGATTATTTCATTTACTTCTATCGTGCGCGCCGGCTTTGTATTTCCACATGCACGCCTCCGATCTTTCGATCCCTTTCGGTGTCGACTTTCATGTGCATTGGGCAAAAAATCTTGGAAATTCCCTTTGAATTTCCCGCCGTCGATCTCCGCGACGACGTAGCATGGTGGTACAGCGAAGAAAGCCTCCTCGGAAGCGAACGTCAGCGAGGGGCTGAACTCGTAGATCGTCGCGGAATGGGAGTCGTGCCCGTGTATTCCGCGCGCCCACACCTACACCGCTCTTGAAGAACGGGAGTGATCGCTATGGATCGCAGCAGGTTCGAGATCGTCAACGTCGCGCTGGACCACATGAAGACCCCCATCCCGGCATACGTCGACCGACGCGAACGGTGGAACGGGGCGCTCTGCCCGCGCTTCGAACGCGCGCAGGCGGAGCTGGTCGTCAACGACGTGAACGACACCTACGAGCCAGGGGACGGGCTGCGCGCGTTCTGGGTCGATGCCCTCGTTGCCCTCGTCTACGACGACCCGGACAAGGGAATCGAGATCATCCGCCCCGACAGCAACGGCTGGTACGCGATTGCCGACGGCTGGTGCTGGTGGGAATGGACCGAGGCCAGCGACGGCGACGACGACGGCACCTCGTCGTCGGAGCCTGACTCCGCCCGTGTTGTCGATCAGTGGTCGCCCCAAGCAGTGCTGGGATTCGACGTCGATCCGAGACAGGGCAACGTGATCTGCCCGCACAGGGATGTGGCCGTGTGCCCCAAATGCCTTCGCCGTCTGCCTGATCGCCTGGTCGAGATGGGCGGTCAGCACTTCCTGACCGACACCCCGTACGAGGCCGAGATCTTGCGCAGCGAGGCCGAGGAACTGCGTCGCGACTTGGAGCGAATGGAGAAGGGCGAGCAGTAGAACCGAGCCACGGAGTGGGAGTCGTGCCCCGCGAACTCCGTGCACAACCACACACACCCGTTCTACGCCAAGGGGAATCCCATGCGCACCACCACGGACACACCCACGACAGCGACAGACATCAACCGAATTAACGACCTGTTCGAGCGACTGCGCGCGGCTGGCTGCCAGCTGTTGACGGTCAACGGCTACCTGCATCACGAGCCAGTCGACCACGGCGAACACCTTGCCTACTCCCACGTGCACCACGCCGAGCGTGCCGAGGACGCGGAGTTGATCGAGCTGCCCGTGTCGTACTCCGACTACGGCGGCAGTGACATCGACGCCGCCAATGTGCGTGCCTTGCTTGCGGGCTACGGCGACGACACGTTCGTGCACCTCTCCGGCGGCCACGGCTCGACGGGGCTTGCTTTGCCCTACGGGCGTGCGCTTCCCGATGACGACGACTGCGACATCCTCCCCGTTCTCGTTGACGTGATCGAGCGCTTGCGCGACCACCCCGTGATCGATGAGCAAGCGTGGTCGACCTACGTCGACGGGCTTGCCGAGGACGCATGGGACGAGTGGTTGCGTCACGACGTGATCAGCGGCTTGGAAGCGTTGTGTCCCAACGGGTGCGATGGGTGTCCGGTTGATGACGGGCTGATCCGGACGACCTACTACGGGTTCGAGGCCAACGAGTGGGTGTGCGATACGGCGACCACCGTCGTCAACCTGCGGCACGCCGAAGCGGTCGCGCACCTCGCGCGCACCCTGTTCGAGGGGAACGCGTCATGACCGCCTCGCTCTACCTCGACTCCGACTATGTCGCGACCACAGAAGACGAATCCCGTGTCGCACTGGAGTTCGGCGGCGACCTTCCCGGGTACCGGTGCGCGCGATGCGGCGCCGACCTCGACGACACCGGAGACGGGTTCAGCGGAGCCGACGGCGACACCCTATGTCCGGACTACGAGAACGAGGACGGCGACCCGGACGACGGGCCCCACGAACCACAAGCCATCGCGTTGGCGTGGGCCAATTCCGCCACGATCGTGACCAACGAGGCGGAGGACTCGATCACGGTGCTGATCAGCGTGGGCGATCCGCGCGGCGCGTTCGCGTTCACCGTCCGCCGTGTCCCTGATGACGCCCCCTCGCACGGTGGCGCGCTGATCCTGCACACCCCCTATCCCGGGGAGAGCTTGCCGCATCGCCCATTGAGCGAGCTTCATCCCGGTACCTACCTGATCTCCTGAGCCACAAGCCCTAGCTAGCAAGGAAACGAGCGCCATCAGCCGAGAGGAACGAACGCCATGTTTCCCCACGATTTCACTGACTTCTACCCTGGCAGAGGCAAGGACGCGCAGTGGATTGGATCTCTGGAAGGACTGGGCAGCCCCGAAAACCTGGGCCTGGGCACGGACTCCGGCCCGTGGATGTTCACCCAGCAGGACAGCGCGGAAGACTTTCATTTCGCCGTCGTTGAGGTATTGGAGGACGCCGACCGTTGGGTTCCTGGGGCAGCCCACTTCCAGTATCAGGGGTGGCCGTGGGTCTACCACACCAGCCGACCCAGCCACTGGACCTACGCGTTCGACGGCGGCCACATCTTCGCCTTGTCGCACAAGGACAACGCCTGGAATCTCGTCCCTCCGGGCAACCCGCTCGCCGCCTACGGGCACGACGGGTTGGGAGAGATCCCAACGACCCACTGGTACGGGGATTTTCCGTTTCCGATCATGCTCACCGAGAACGCGGACGGCCCGATACCACCCGATCGCGAGTACGGGACCGAGTTCGCCCGCACATCCCGATGGGGGCTCACACAGACCGCCTCAGCCGTGTTCACGGACCTGATCGCTGCCAGCGACTCACCGGAGACGCCACCGTTCGCCGCGCAGCTGCGCTACGACGTCGCCACGGACACAGCGGCGCGCACCCTGGATATCACAGCCTCGGGGCTGCCCGACTCGGCGACGGACGACGAGCAGGACGCCCTTCGCCTGGAACTGTCGAAGATCGTCGCGAACTACAACTACAGCAGCGAAAGCGTCACCAACGATCGGCGCTTCCTCGCCACGATCTCGATCACCCAAGCTAGCCCGACACATTCGCCGACCGTCCACGTGCTCTCAGCGTCCTGACAGGAGGCTGGAACACCGACCACGTACCGCGAAAGCCCTTTACTGCCAAGCATTTCGGAAGCGTGCACTGCCCACGCCCTTGCCGCCTCGTGAGGATGTTCTTTCACAGCAAGGAACATGGCCAGTCGTAGCACCCCAGACCAAGGAGCAGAATCAATGAATGACTACGAGTTCGCCGATTTCTACATCGGACGTGGCCACGACGCACGGTGGATTGGCTCCCTGGAAGGGGTCGCCAGTCCCCGCGCTCTCGCCGAGACCGAATACGGCTCCGACGTACTCGGGTGCCAGACCGCGAGCGACTTCGACGCCTGGGCTCGACAGGTCATGGATGACTCGGGCTGCCCGTCCACCCCGAGCGACCAGCGCCCGAACCGGGGTTGGCCATGGCCGTATTCGTCCAGCCGCCCCACACAGTGGACCTACGCGTTCGACCACGGCGCGGTCTGGGTGCTGGCGCACACCAGCGACGCATGGCGGCGAATACCTTCGGACTACCTGTGCGCCGTCTACGACCCGACGTGCCACGCCGAACCGTTCACGTCCCTGCCGCGCATGCTCGACAACGACACGAACGGGCCCATCCCCGTGGACCGCGAGTACGGCCCGGAGTTCGCGCGGACGTGCCGCTGGACACTGCGGCAGACCGCGTCGGCGGTGTTGACCGACCTGATCACCCTTAGCCACACCGACTTCCAGCCGTCAGCGATATGGAAGATGCGCTTCGAGGTCGACGGCGACGACGAGCGGCGGCACCTCGGTATCACGCTCCGGGACGCCACGCTGTACGCCGTGGACGAGGAGGAGTACGGAGAGCTGGCGACCGCCATCCACCGGATTACCGACTGCTACAACTACTCCAGCCTGTCCGCGCCGGACGATCGACGCTTCGACGTCTCACTCACCTTCACCAGCACGCGACCGCAGCACGCGTGAACGAGCACGTCCACCACGCGCGCCTACCCGAGTTCGCCAGCACACGACGGGTTCATCGTGCTTCGGCGCACTGAGGTTGCGGGTAAGGTAGGAAGCTCCTCCCGTTCGCGGGAGCGGGCCCACCCCGCATGTCGGGGTGGGATGTGTGGTGGTCGGCGGAGCGCACGAACCCGCGCCGCGCGGGCTCGTCCCCGCGGTCCGGGGCTCCGCCGACCCACACCCAGCACCGAAGCACCCTCACCTTTCTCCGCGGCAGCGTGCACCGCTCGGGCAGCGCGCCAACGCCGTTCACCCCTCAGTTCGTGAACGCCATGCCAGCAGGAATCAGGAATGAGGAAGAGCCATGTCCACCAACACTTCTACCGGTGACGCCCCCGTCCGGTTGTCGGCCGTCGGGGACCTCGTCGCCAGCATCCCGCCGCTGCTCGGGTTCCACCCCACCGACTCCGTCGTCATCCTCGTCGTTGACGCCGACAGCGACCGCCTTACCCGGGCGCTCCGCGCTGATCTCCCGGAACTCGTCGACGACATGCGCCCGCTCGCCGAACGGCTCACCGAGACGATCGGCCCCACCGATCGCGCGCTGGTGATCATGATCTGCGACGGCACCGCCACGGACACCTCGTTGCCACGCGAATCCGAAATGGACGTGCTGTCCGAGGTGTTCACCACGGCGGGAATCCTTATCATCGCCAGCCTCTGGGCCCGCAGCACGCTCCACCGCGCGCCCTGCCGCCGCTACGGCAATCCCGCCGAGTGCTTCGCCGTCGCCGACTCCGACTCCAGCGTTCTCGCCGCCGAGAGCACGCTGCGGGGCAGAGTGGTTCACGCCAGCGCCAAAGCCGCCGCCCGCAGCCTGAACCCCGTCGAGCCGCCGGAAGTGTTGGCAGAGAGGGAGAAACGTCTCAGTGCCGCGACCGACGAGCTGCGCCAACACCTCAGCTCATCCACGCTCGTGCGCGAGATCAACAGCACCTTGACCGAGGCGATCACCGCCGCCGAGAACGGGAATCCTCCCGAAGCAGACTCGCTGATCACCATCGTGGCGGCACTCGACATCGGCATCGTGCGCGACACAGCGGCTCAGCTCGCCCTCGGTGACACCGCGCACGGTGCACGCGTGCTGTGGGAACACCTCACCCGCACGATCCCCGGACCACTGCGCGCCCATCCGGCTGCCCTGCTCGCCTTGTCGGCCTACCTCAAAGGCGACGGCCCGCTCGCACGCGTTGCACTGGACATCGCGCTGAACACCAACCCGAACACCACACTCGCCGTCCTGCTCCGCCACGCCCTCGACAACGGCATCCACCCCA
The DNA here is from genome assembly GCF_024213555.1 of Allokutzneria sp. A3M-2-11 16. Classification (GTDB taxonomy): domain Bacteria; phylum Actinomycetota; class Actinomycetes; order Mycobacteriales; family Pseudonocardiaceae; genus Allokutzneria. The sequence goes on from NZ_JANAVO010000001.1 coordinate 3,143,110, forward strand.
CCACCATTGCCAAAGCCCTCGCCGCGACCACGGAGCCCAGCCATGCGTAACTACGAATGGGACCGCTACCGATCCACACCCGGAAACACCGACTACGGCGAAGCCGCCGCCGCATACCTCGGGACAGGCCCCGGAGCACGCCTGCTCGGCTACCGCAAGACGGATGCCACACCCACGGGCCTGTTCCACGACTCCGACCCGCACGGCCGTGCGCTGATCACCGCCACCAGCGCGCACGTCTTCCGGGCCACCGTATCGGCCTGCTGCTGCTGGAGCGACCCCGGCACCGCGCCCCCGAAGCTGGTGTGTCCGCCGCGCGGGTCAGCCGCGCGAGTCTGGACCGAACAGCTTCCACCGTCCGGCATTACGCACGTCTACGCCTTCGACCACGGCGAAGTGCACCTGTGGCTCATCGACACCGATCCGCAGCACCGCGCGGGGCAATGGCACACCCTCGACACCACCGAGACGCACCAGACCGGGACCGTGTGGCTGATCCCCGAAGCACGCCACTACGGCCCGCTTGCACACACCACCGCGCACCTCGCCCTCAGCGACCTCGCGCGACTGCTAGCCGACAACCTCGCCGTCCAGACAAGAATCCCCAGCTCCCCCTTGGCACGCTGCAACATCACCGTCGAAACGACACCGGGCATCGCGTGGCTCTACGTCACCGTGCGCGGACTCGACCCCGTGGGCCTGCGTGCCGACCTCGCCCGAGAGGTGATCTCGGACATGGTGCACGCCCACAACTGGCACAACGACATCGACACCTACGAACGTCGGATCTTTCTCAGGATCGAATTCGAACCGTTCGACACGGGGCCAGTATGACAACGCCAACGCTTGAAACCGTTCGACAGTAACAAGTCTAGCGCCCTATGGTCCACAATGGACAATACGTTGAGCCGAGCTTGCTATCGCGATACAGCAGCCGCTCCTCGCCTGGCCGTCGCCTTCGCAAGCGCGGATGCCTTCACGGCCCGAGCGTCACAACGGCGCGCCGCCTGATCTTCATGACCGTGCTCCGCACGGGCAGTGCGACCTGAAGCCGCGGGGCCGAACGGGCTTGTCGTCGCGCTCGCTCCGCAACGAAGCGAACGCTCGATTCAGAGCCCAGCTCTCCACAACACCCTGAAGCGCAACCCCATGGAGACGACCATGAAGAACGAAGACATCCCCAGTGCCAAGCACCACGCGGCGTGGCCACGTGACGCGCGCCAACACGCACTTCGCATCGCCGAAGCCGTCGAACGAACGTGGAGCCACGCCTACGCCAGCGATCACGCCCACATTCCGGTGTCCACGGTCGCCGTTCTCTGCCTGCTCCAACCACCCGAACCTGACAGCCTGAGCACCCGCGAGCTGTTCAACAGCGTCAGCAGCGCCGAGTTCGCGCACACTTGCCGCGCCACGTGGCGCGCGGTGATCACCGCACAACCCGACCTCATCCCCAACCTGTATCCCATGCTCGCATGGCTCTGGAACAACCCAGAAAACACCGTGGTCGACGCCGTCAAAGCCGTTGCCGACACCGCGGTGAACACCGGACTGCTCACCCTCAGCCACGGCGACCGAAACCACCAGGTCGACCTCCTCGGGCCGCTGCTCGCGCTGCTCCGCAGCGACTCCGCCCGGACCGGACGTGGCCAGATCTACACGCCGGCCTGCGTCGCCGAGTTCATGGCCGCTCTGGTCACGCCTGAGGAGAACAGCTCCTTCTGCGAGCCTGCCGCAGGCACCGGAGAGATGCTCCGCGCTGCCGCCGAAGCCATGCGTCACAACGGAAAAGACCCTCGAACCGTCACCTGGGTGGCGGGCGACATCGACGAACTCGCCGTCGCCTGCCTCGCCGTCAACAGCTTGCTCTGGAACCTCGGTCCCAACACGATCTTCGGCGTCGGCAACACCCTCACCGAGGACTGGGTCACCCGCGCCGTTCGACAACGCAACGAGTGCACCACGATCGCCCAGGACATCATCCAAGCACAGATAGCCTTGGCAGCACTCACTTACCCTTGAACGCGAAAGTGCTGTTGCTCAACGGAACCCGATGCCGCGACCGCAGCCCTAGCGGTGCCCGTCGATCCTGTCTGGAGAGGAGGGTGGAGCACGTCTCTGTCTAGGCTGCGAGGCTACGGCTCGCGCATTGCACGAGCCTGGACCGGGTCCACTGCACGACGTTACGGCCACCCGGATCTGGTCCCGGAGCGTGGAGAGCGTAGTGCGTATCGACCGACTCGTCGTGAAGAACTTCCGCAACCTGGCGGATGTTGACCTTCGCCTTGAACCGGGCTCTGTTGTGGTCGGCGAGAATGGTGTGGGCAAGAGCAACCTGTTGCATGCGATCCGGCTCGTGCTCGATCCGTCGCTGTCATCCCAGGAGCGGAACCTCAGCCGCGATGACTTCTGGGACGGCTTGAGCGACAGCACCGTCAACTGGGACCCGATGGCCGCCGAAGAGGTCATCATGATCTCGGTCGAGTTGGTGGAGTTCGAGGACCAGCATGCCCTTGTCGCCGTGCTGGGGGACGCGCTCGTGCCAGGCGATCCGATGCGCGCTCGCCTGACCTACTTGTTCGCCCCACGTGACACGGGATCGTTGGACCCCGGCGCCACGGTGTCCTACCAGGCGCAGCTCTTCGGCGGCGAGAACGCGGACAAGCCGCTCCACCCGGATCTGCGCGGTTACCTGTGCCTGGTCTTCCTGCCAGCGCTGCGCGACGTGGAGACCGACCTGAACAACTACCGCCGTTCGCCGCTGCGCACGTTGCTGGAGGCCGCAGCCAGCGCCGTGCCGACGAGCGAGCTCGACGCCGTTCGGCAAGCGATGAAGGACGCCAACGAGAAGGTCAACGACCTCGGCGAGATCAAGCAGGTCGCGGTCAACATCAGCAAGCGCATCGCCGACATCGTGGGCGCCAACCAAGCGCTGGAGACTGAACTCGCCGTCGCCGCCGACGATCCACTGCGTCTGATCCGTAACATGAAGCTGTTCGTCGACGGCCCAGCCCACCGTCGACTCGGCACCACCAGCCTCGGAACGCTCAACGTGCTCTACCTGGCGCTGCTGGAACTCGGCCTCGAGCACAAGCTCCGTACCGCCGACATCGCCCACGTCGTCATGGCGATCGAAGAACCCGAAGCTCACCTGCACCCGCACATGCAGCGCTCGGTGTTCCGGCGCCTGCTCAACCCCGACGACACCGACCGCACCACGCTGGTGACGACACAATCCCCGCACATCGCCAGTGTCGCCGCGCCGCGCAGTCTCGTCGTCCTGCGCGAGGTCGACGGCCAGACCACGGCGGCCTCCGCCCACGAAGCCGAGCTGACTGACGCCGAGTGGGACGACATCGCCCGCTACCTTGACGCCACCCGCGCTGAACTCGTCTTCGCCCGCCGTGTCCTGCTGGTCGAGGGATATGCCGAGCAGGTTCTTCTCCCCGCCCTCGCCCGCACCCGCGGCCTGGATCTCGACAAGGCCGGGGTCACCGTCTGCGCCATCCACGGAACCCACTTCACGACCTACGCTCGCTTCTGCGAAGCGCTCAAGATCCCGTGGGCGGTGGTGACCGACGCTGACCTCACCGACCACGGCGTCAGCGAAGGCGTCCGGCGTGCGGAGAAGCTGCTCGCCGTCATCCGCAAGACCGGCCCCCGCGAGCAGCACGGGATCTTCGTAGGGACCACCACATTCGAGTACGACCTGCTGACCGCGGGCGGTGACAACGTCAACCACTGCTTCGCCACCTTGACCGAGCTGAAGCAGACAATGCACCACCACGACCTCGTGCAGGCGTGGGGATCGACGGCCCCCGATCTCACGGCGTTCATGGACAGGATCGACGCCGTGGGCGGCAAAGGACGTTTCGCGCAACGGCTCGCCCTTCGAGACCTGCGCGCCCCGGGCTATATCGCACGTGCCCTGGACTACCTGGGACGCCAGTGAACTCGCTGTCGGCGTCCATTGGCGCACTGCAAACCAACTCACGGCAGTGGGACGCCTTCTGTAGCCAAGGACACTGCGTCGTGCTCGCCCCGCCCGGCAGTGGGAAAACGAAACTCCTGACCACGCGCCTCGCCTACGATCTGTTCAACACGATTCCGCCACCGCACGGCGCCGCCTGCATCACCCTCACCAGACCAGCTGCCGACGAACTCCGGCACCGCCTGCACCTTCTCGGAACCCCTGAGCGCTCGACCCTCTTTGTCGGGACCGTGCACAGCTTCGCGCTGCGTCGGATCATCGCGCCTTTCGCCGGCCTCGTCGGCCGGCCTGAGTTCGCTACGGCCTCGATCGCGACCACGCAGCAGGTCAACGACGCCTTCAAGCGTGCCAACACGATCGTCTTCGGCCCGGACGGTGACACGCGCGCAAGACGAGTGGCCATCGACTACCATCGCACGAAGCTGTCCGACGACGCCGAATGGGCGGCCAGCGGCGTCGGCATCCGAGATGCTGCGGTGCTCTACGAGCAGCACCTTCTCGACCAAGGGCTGATCGACTTCTCCAGGGCAATCGCCACTGCGGTGGACCTCGTCGAGCAACACGAACTGGTCCGCACAGTCCTCGCCGCCCGGCATCCCCGCCTCTACGTCGACGAGTACCAGGACCTCGCACCAGGACTCCACCGCCTCGTGCGCGCCTTGTGCTTCGACTACTCGATCCACGCGGAGCTCTTCGCCGTCGGCGACCCCGACCAAGCGGTGTACGGCTGGACTGGAACCCGCCCCGAACTGCTCGACGAGCTCGCCGCCACCCCAGGCGTGATGACGGTCCGGCTGGACCACAACTACCGGTCCAGGAACGAGATCATCCGCGTCGCGAACCTGCTCCGCCAAGGCGCGCACCACATGGTCGGTGACCGAGCCGGAGGCGCGGTAATCGCGACCCGGTACATCGCTGGCTTCCGCGCCCAGTGCGACGCAGCCGCCCAAGCAGCGCAGGACGCACACAAGCGCGGAGTCCTCCTACACGACATTGTCGCCCTCTGCGCCACCAACGCCCAATGCCGCCAGGTCGCCCAAGCACTCCGTGATCGGGGCATCCCCGCCACCGTCCGCAGCACCGAATACGGGCAGACTCTCGCCACCACCTTCGTTGAAGCGTGTGCAGCGTGGTCAGTCCTGGGCCGAGAGAACAGCAGCCACTCCCTCGGAACCCTGCTCAAGCGCTGGCGCCAACTCCTGGGATCGCGTTGGCAACGCGAGGACGACGTACGCCTCACCACGCTGCTCATGAACTCTCGACGCAACGCGACCCGGCTCGCCCAGGACTTCCTCAATGAACTCCTCGACCTCGGCCTACGGGAAGGATTCGAATCCGTCACCCGCTCCGAGGACGCCGCAGCCATCGCCGACATGTCGGCCGCGCTCACAAGTGGACCGATTGCCGGACTGACCGTCCACGATCTCTCGCAACGAGCGCGTAAACTCGATAGAGTTGAAGTGACGACCATGACGTTGAGCAAAGGGCTCGAATTCGACCTCGTTCTAATCCTCGGAATGGACGAAAGGCAAATGCCGCACTTCAATTCGTTCGACAGTCCCACAAAAATGGCCGAAGATCGCAGGAAATTCTATGTTTCGGTCACCCGGGCTCGCGACGAGGTGCAGATCTTCTGCTCGGGCTACGTTCAATGGTCGAACGGAAATCGATCATGCGATGGCCCCAGTCGATTTTTGGCAGAAATCGGCCTGTATCCGTAGGTCCTTCGGGGCTGAGGGGCAGGAATCCATCTTCTGTGGGGTAATTGTTAAAAATGTTCAACCTGCTTATGTGCATTTCCATTGGCCGGGTCGAATCTCGTTTGCTTAATCGTGGCCCCCACTATTGGGGATGAGTATGGAGCTGATAACTTTGTTGGTGTCTTGAAGCGTTCTGACAGGAATGATCAGTTCGCCTTCGAATACGCGATGATGTCCGCGGGCGGTGATGCTCCAGGTGCCATGCAGCTCGGTAGTGTCGGATGCTCTTGTGGTCAGAACGAACTCATCTATATCGGTCACATGGACGCTACGCGGGCGCAGCGCACCCAAGTCCACGGTCAGAGTCGTGAAGCTGCCATAGTTCCGGTAAGAAACACCACGAACATTGGCAGGAGTTCGAGAACTTATATCTGCGAAAAGCAACGGGTCCAGAATCGCGCCCTGTAGGAGAGTATCGGTCCCCCAGGGGGTGGGGGGATTTGGCAGTGTTGATGTCAGGCTGAAATCGTCACGCTCCACTGGGTCAATAGTCCGAGCGGGTCCAATATTGACCTGAAGCTGCGCGTTCTCCAGGAAGGCGTCGCTATTGTTGTGAACGCTCAAATGAGATCCGTGGCCGGCGGCGCCAGCCAAGTGGTCAAGCAGCTCCGGCCAAGCTTCACGCACCTTCTCCTTCCAGCGCTCGACTTCATCCAAGAACGCTGCCCGGCTGCGACGATCGACTGGCGGCATTGATGAAATGACGCTGAAGGCTGTAATAACCTCAGGACTCAAGGAAAGCTCGGAACGTTTTGGTAGACGCCTGAGGTTTCCGGCAACGTGTTCTAGGTACTCGTTAAGTGCTTCCTCGGACTCGTGTGGGTGTCGCACGGCACTACCGAGAAACTTGACGTCGAGTTCGACCGCGACGGGCTTCCGTTGGACTCGGTCGATCATTGCTCGAACCTCTGCGCCCTTAGCCAGCCTGGTCTCACCGTCAGCGCGGAGAAAGATGGCGCCGTCCGTCAGTTTGTCCGCACCGTCGTTCCTGCATGTCCAGACCTCACCTGTGGGCGGCATGACGACAATGATGATGACGTCTCTTCCGTTGGCTGCGGGTATGCGCTCAAAATCCCAGCCTGGCCCTGGAGTTCCGGTGCAGCGGTCGACGAAGCGCTGGAGATCCTTGGCCTCGAAAGCGCGGATACCGTGGATCGCACCGGGTGCGACTCCTAGGATCATCAACGCGTGCCCTTCAAGGTATCGCGCCGCGATGTCAGGATCTCGGTTGGCCGCGCCGAGGATGAACTTCACTACCTTAGCTCGCCCGGCGGCTTCGTCAAGATCGATATCGGACTTCAGTTCGAGGTAGTGTCGCTCGACCCGGTCGTCAGTCTTGCTGATTTCGTTGATCAGCGAAGACCATGCGATCTGCCCACGGGGCAGCGTCGAGAAGTCCATGGTGACCGTCCAGTCCGATGCGGTAGAACGTGGCGAGAGCAATCTACCTCCTCCCACCGACAGTCGAGTCCATGTCGTACCAAGTGGCGCTGGCGCTGGAGCTGTCGCGTGTCGTTGGATCCCGCCTGCACTCCGTAGCCAATTCTTTATGGCTCCCATCTTCGTGTGACTACCGCGTATTCCCTAGAGGGGGATTCTTTGGGCTGATAAAGGTCGAGATGTCCGAGCTGGGTACGCAATCACCGGAATGTGTCTTCTTGGCTTCCGGCCACTCTGACAGGGGGAGCATGGGTTGATAGTTGGGGTCCACCCAGTCGCAAGATTGACAGATTCCTTCTGAGATCTCGTACGACCCGCAGTCGTCGCAGGGGTGAAAGTTGGGGTTCAGAATTTCGTTCATGCGAATGTGTGCTCCGGCGTACATTCCAATGATGTGGCGCACCATTTCTGATCCGATGTCAGCATCGATATACCGTGCATTCTTTGAATGCGTAAGCCAGTTGACGTATGTCCACGTTTGCTCCGATACCCTTTTCAGGTACGCTCGAAGCTCCTTGGCGCTACTTCCTGGGGCAAGATAGTTCGCGAGTAGGGCTGCCCATGCTTTGACGTCAGCTGCGCGAGGAGCCTGTTCTCCCTCCGGTATCAAGCGATCATCCGCTACTTCCATCGCAAAGGTCACAAGGCATTCACGAAGTCGGACACCGACTGCCTGAAAATCTTCGGCTTCACTTCCGTGCAGCATTGCTTCCACGGCTTGAGCCCAACGTCCCCACGTGCCGGGCGCCATCTCATCTTCCCTATATATGGCCTGGTCGTGTTGAGACCTCACTCGGGTAGTCAGGCCGATATGAAATGTCAGCGCTACGTCGCGGCTCTTGAAGTCGTTCTGGGTGTAGAGATTCATTGGATGATTGATCACCCACCACCGGCTGTCCGTGCAGTGCACATCCCAGATGTCGTAGAGAGTCATGCCGACTCGCTCCTCGGTGGCGAACTCGACATGGACGACCTTCTCCCGCGTCTGGGACTCGACGTAGAGTCGAACCATGTCCCTGTTGCGAACGCTGTTCCCCATCCCGGGCCCGGATCCTTCCTGTATGTGACGTGATCTGCTGGTTGAACAATATAGCGGCGGGGAGAAATTAGTTTTCTGGGGACTCTCGTCCAAGTCAATCGGGATGGACGTTGTGCCATGCTAAGACTTGTCGACATCGGGCGACATCTATGGGAAGGCAGTCGTCGCTTGGGTAATCCTCAGTGCGCAGGTCTGGCGCCGGTGACGAACTGATCACCGTTCCAGCGATAGTCGCTGATCTGTACGGGCTTATTGAAGGTTGGAGCGTGGATCATTTTCTCTTGGCCAATGAAGATGCCGACATGCGTGATTCTGACGCGGGGATTGTCGTAGAAGACGAGGTCTCCTGGTTGGAGCTGGTCGTGCGGAACGCGATGGAGGGCGCGGTATTGGGCGTCGGCGGTGCGGGGGAGAAAGACTCCTGCGGAGTGGTAGGCGGCTTTGGTGAGCCCGGAGCAGTCGAAGCCGTGCTCTCCGGCGTCGGGTCCGTCGCCGCCCCAGACGTAGGGCTGGCCGAGTTGGCCGTGCGCGTAGGCGATCGCCTGTGCCGCAGCGGGATTCGGGGAGCTTCCGGGCGCGGGGGCGCGGTAGGCGTTGGCCTGGGTGAGGACTTTGGTGACGTGCCAGTCGGCGTGGTTGTAGGCGAAGATCGCGCGCCGGAGGTCGCCGCTGCCTGCACCGTTGTCGCAGAGGTAGTGGGCGGCGGCGTGGATGGCGTCGTGCGGGTTGTACGGGGAGGGCGGGTTCGTTCCGCCCGCGGGGAGTGGGTGGCGGCGCACGACGGCGTCGAAGGTGGGTTGTAGGAACTGCATCGGTCCCTTGGCCTTGGCCGAGTTCGCGCCGGAGTGGACGCCGGGCAGGGTGCTGCGGCCGTGATTGGTTTCGACTTTGCCGATGGCGGCGAGCACGGCCCAGTCGAGTCCGGGGCAGCGTCCGGCGGCGGTGCGGTAGAGGGCGAGGTAGTCGCCGGGGATGTCGTCGAGCGCGCTCGTGCTCGGCGTGCTGCCTCCGCCGAGCAGCAGGGAAACGGCGGCGTGGGCGGTGGCGAGCACGGTGGTGGCCAGGGCGAGCAGGACGGCGGCGACGGCGAGGACGATCTTCACGACGGTCGTCCGTGCCAGGCGAGCGGCTCCTCCGGCGGCATCGGATCGGGCACCGCCACGCCGGTCCCGCTGAGCGTCGCGGCGTTCTCCGCGTGCGAGCTGGCGGGCCGTGCGGGGAGTTCGTCGAGGCGGCATCGTCTCGACGCCGAACTGGTTGCGCCTGCGGCGTGGAGGGGAAGCCAGCGGGCTGCCGCGGGGTCCTGTTGGGCGCCGAACAGGTCGGTCGCGGTGGTGGCGACTGGGACGAGCGCCGGGTCATCGAGCGCCGCGTGCGCGGTGAGGAGGACGCGTCGAGCGGTGGCTTCGCGGGCGGTGCTGTGCAGCCAGAACAGCACGGGAATGGTGATGCCGGTGGCAGCGGCGAGGTCGGCGTAGTCGCGCAACTTCGCCGCGAGCACGGCGAGGGTTTCGGTACCGGTGTCGTACTCCAGGAAGAAGTCGACTTCGCGATCACCGTGGTGCCAGCGGCCGTAACCGTCGGGACGCGCGAGGTCGCCGATATGGAGGCGGCAGCGCTTCTCCGACCACCACACGCTGAGCCGCCCGTGGTCGGAACGCAGTCGACCGCGGTGGACGAGTGCGGCGAAGAAGTCGTTGGTGCCGACAGTGTGGGCCAGGCGCAGGGAGTGGGCGATTCCGATCGCCGCTCGGTGCTCGTAGCCGAGTGCCTTGAGCGGGAGGCCGGCTTCGTGAGCGAGCAGCACGGCCCCGGCGGTGTCGAGGACGTAGTGCGCCGGGGCGGTGCCGATGGTGACGAAGGGCTGGAACCGATCCACGACCCGCGCCTCGTAGAGGGCGCGGAGGCGGAGGTTCGCTGCGCGGCGGCTGGGCCACGCGAGCGCGGTGATCTGGTGGGTGGTCAACACCTTGTGTTCCAACAGCATCCGGGCCAGCCACCGATCGCGGGCGGTGAGCCGAGCGGCCAGGTGAGCCTGGTGTTGGGCGCTTCCTGCGTGGCGGATGGGGACGCGACGAGGCATGTGCCCGCGCAGTTGTCGTTGCCGCGTGGTGTTGGTGATCACGGTGAACCTCCTGAGCCGGTCCGGTTTAGGCGGCGCCGCGGGCGTTCGGCGCGGGCGCGAACGCACCGTGTGGACCGGTGTTGACGGCGGCGGCGCGGCGAATGGCTTTGATGCGCCCGGGGATGGCGGGCGGGAGTTTCTCGGTGCGCAGGGTGAACGCCGGGGTGGTGGCGCCGTGGGAGACGAGGCGGACGGCGGCTTGGAAGGCGTCGAGGTGAGCGAGGTCGTGCTCGGTGAGCTGGGGGTGGGTGTGGCGGGCGAGGCGGCGGGCGTCCTCGGGGCTGGCGGAGAGGATGATCTTGGTTCGGGCGTTGGCGGAGATGCTTTCGGCGAGTTCGCGGGAGAGCTGGTCGAGGTTCTGGTGTGCCAGGAGCACAGACAGGGCGTAGGCGCGGGCTTCGGCGAGCATGTCGTCCAGAGGGATGGGCAGGTTCAGGAAGTTGTGCGCCTCATCCACGTAGAGCCCGGCGTCGCGCCGTTGGTGTCGGGGTATTGCGGCGCGGGCGGTGGTGGCGTGCCAGGTCGCGGCGACGATGATCGAGCCGACCAGACGGGCGGTGTCGGCGCCGAGGTGGTCTTTGGCCAGGCGTACGAGGCAGAGGCCGCCGTCGTCGAGCACCCGGTTCATGTCCACTGTGGAGGGTCCGGCGGTGATGGCGTTGCGGACGAACGGTCGGAGCAGGAGTCCGCGGAGTTTGTTCATCAGCGGTCCGGTGATGTGCAGGCGGGCGGCGTCGGAGAGGTCGTTGTAGTCGGCCCAGAAGGTGCGCAGCATCGGGTCGCCGACGTGGGCGAGCGCGCGGTGCCGGAACGCCTGGTTGGTCAGCAGGGTCGGGAGGTCGCTGAGTTTCGGGGTGCCGGGGGCGGCGGCGAGGGTGAGCAGACCGCAGCGCAGGACGTCCTCGGTGCGGGGTCCCCAGCTGGAGGCGTAGATGCGGGAGATGATCGAGACGAGGTTGTCGGCCGCCCGCAGGCGATCGGGTGCGTCGAGGGGGTTGAGGACCGGTGGCCGGGTGGTGGAGCGGGCGTCGAAGAGCACGACGCGTGGGCCGAGGTGTTCGGGTAGGCGGGCGAGGATGTCGGTGACGAGATCGCCCTTGGGGTCGATCACCACCGCGCCGCGCCCGTGGGTGGCGTCGTCGAGGGCGAGGCGGGCGAGGAGTTCGCTCTTGCCGGAGCCGGTCGGGCCGAGGATGTGCACGTGGTGGCGTGCGTCGGCCAGGCGCAGGCCGATCGGGCGGGCCGCTCCGGCGTCGCTGATCCCGAGCGGTTTGATCCCGGGCCCGGTGGTGGCGATGCCGGGCGGCGGTGGGATCGGGCGGGCTCCGGCCCGCCGCAGCCCGAGCACCGTGTCATCGGTAGGCAGGTGCGCGACTGCGGCCAGTTCCGGCACCGAGTACAGGTTCCCGCGTGCCCACCGTCGCGTGTTCACCCACGGCTGGGGCTGGGGGAGTCGGGCGCGGCGGAGGTGGTTGTGGTCGGAGAACGCCGCGAAGGCCGCGGCGACCGCGTGCGCTCGTCCGCGCACCGCGCTGCGGGCGACCGAGGTCTCCGCGGGATCGGGCACGGTGGTGAGCGCGTAGCGCAGGTGCGCGGTGAACGCGGTCCCGCGCAGCTTCGTCACCACCGCCCGGTCCTGCACAGTGGCTGCCATCGTCGTCTGCCGATCCACGAGCCGTGCCGGGTGGCGGCCCGGCGTGACCGCGTCCAGCACCCGGCCGGGTGTCGCGGTGGCACGCAGGCGGCGGGCCGCGCGCCGGGCGGCGGCGACGCGCAACGCTGCGGCGGGGCGGGCGAGGATCTGCACGCACACGGCCTCGTGGTCGCCGAGCACGCCGGGAGCGGCGAGCAGCGCGCGCAGCGGATCGGCCGGGTGGTCGGTGCGCAGCGGCAGCGCCTCGGCCATCGCGAGCCGAAGACGTCCGCCCGCCGCGACCACGTTCTCCCCGTTCGGCAGGAGCGTGGTGGCGGGGCGGGTGCGGGTGTGGGCGCCGGGCCAGGCGGCTTCGATCGCGCGCTCGACCATCCCTGCCGGGATCACTCCGGGCACCCACAGTTGGATGTCGATCCCGGAGTGGGTGAACACGTACTCGAAGGCGACATGCGGTTGGAACCACCGCAGCCGCTTGGGCCGCAGCAGCCCGAGCATGTTGGACCACAACGTGATCGCCCCCTCCACGGTCGCGGTCGGGGGCGGCAGGATCGAGATGACGCGCGCCCGCGCGCCCAGCCGCCGTCTCCACTCCTGGCGCCACCACAGCGACACAGCGAGCACCACAGCGCCGACGATCCCCGTCGTGGGCAGGACGATCGGCCACCACCGCGTGGCGATCCCGGTGAGGGCGTCCAGGAGCTGGGTGAGCGTGCCGGAGGGGTCGTGCAGGAACTCCACGACCGGCGGCCACAACTGGTGTCTCATGCCGCGTCCCGTTCCCCGGACTCGCGTGCACGGTTTCGGGTGGTTTCGGCTTGCCAGGTACGGAAGGTCCTGCCCCGCAACCGCTTCCGCGCGCTGGGCAGCCGGTTCGCCGGGATGCCGACCCGGCGCGGGCCGAGCACGGCCAGCAGGTCGGAGGCTTCCTGCGAGGCCCAGCCCGCCTCGGTGATCGCGTCACTGTCGGGGAACACATCCGCGACCCGGTCATCCTCGCGGAGTTCGGCGTCCTGCGTGCCACCGAAGCTGAACACCCACCGGAAGTTGCCCGGCGGATCAGGAACGACCAGACGCCGCACGCGGTCGACTTCCTTGGTGTAGCAGTAGAAGTAGGTTGCGGGGCGGGCGCGGATGATCCGCAGCCACGCCGTGAGGTATGTGTCGGAGAAGAAGTCACCGGAGTCGTGGATGCGCACCCACGCGCCGGTGAAGCGGGGCGCGGCGAGCTCGGCGAGCATCGCCTTCTCCCACCCGTGCGGGTCGTCGAGCACGAAGGCGAGGTTCGCGGCGTGCTTGGCCGCGACGACGGGCCAGGTGTAGGTGCCCGCGCGGGCGTAGCACGCCTGCGCGCACACTCCCGCCGACGGACACGTGCGCACCGTGCGCCCGTCCGGCAGGCGCAGGGCCAGGGCGGGCAAGGTCCAGTTCCACACGCCGATCCGGCGCAGCCGCGCGTTCTGCGTCAACAACCGCTTCGGCCGTGGGATAACGGGTTCGATCGCGGACATGGCAGTCCCTTCACGCGAATGCGGGGTGTCAGGCGGGGTCGAGGTCGACCACGGCGTCCTCGTCCTGCGGCGCGGGCTCGTCGTCGAGGTCGAGCTGTCCGGGCGCGCCGGTGGTGAGGTGGGCGAGTTCGGCGGGGTCGGTGGTGATCAGCTCGTGCTCGGTGGGCGAGGCGATGACCTGCACGGCGACCCGGTGCGCGCCCACCGACATCAACCCTTGGCCGCGGTCGGCGGTGAGCAGGAACTGCTTCTCCCCTTCCGATAGGGAGAAGGTGTCGGTGACCTCGGCGATGGCTTGGGTTGCTTGGCGGAGCAGGATCTGGGTGGCGGAGTTGGCGATGACCGCGCGGCCGAGTTCGGAGCCGAGGACGTCGGCGGTGTCCTGACTGGCCAACGTCAGGCCCGCCCAGTACTTGCGAAACGTCTTGGCCATGCGGAACAGGAACCGCGCGCCCTCCGGCAGGCGCATGAGCAACCACGCCTCGTCGACCACGACCAGACGGCGGCGCCGCAGCGCCGGGTTGGCGATGGTGCGCCAGATGTCGTTGAGCACCAACAACGTGCCGACGCTCTTCAACTCATCCGGGAGCTGTCGGAGTGAGAACACCACGAGGTGCCCGTCCGTGCGGGCGGTGGTGGGCCCGGCGAACAGTTCGCTGGCCGAGCCATGGGTGTAGGGATGCAGCCGCGCGACGAGATCGGCGGCGACCGCGCCGCCGTCGGTGCGGAGTACCTCGGCGAGGTCGCGCAGCAGCGGTGCGGGCCGGGTCCAGGTGCGCGGGTCGCTGGTGATCCCGGCGTGGGCGTAGGTGGTGGTGATCGCGGTGTCGAGAACGGCGTTCTCGTGCGCGGTCAACGTGCCGTCGCACATGACCGCGATCGCGGTCTGGAGGAACAGGGTTTGACGGGTGAGGGCGTCGCGCGGGGCGCTGCGGCGTCCGTCGAGTCCGACGTGCACCGGGAGGTCGAAGGGGTTGAACCGGATGCCGGGTGCGCCGATGTCCAGGACGGTGCCGCCGACCGCGCGCGCCATGCGCCCGTACTCGTCCTCGGGGTCGACGATGACCGCGTGGATGCCTCGGTACTGGGCCCGCAGCACCGCGGTCTTGACCCAGTAGGACTTACCCGCGCCGGAGCGGCCGAGGATGACGGTGTTGTAGTTGTCGCAGGCGAATACGTCGTGGTGGACCAGGCCCTGGGAGCCGAGGTTGAACCCGACCAGCGACCCGTTCGGGACTCCGGCGGAGGCGGGGTCGGGTGCGGGCAGATCGGGTGAGGTGAACGGGAACGCCGCGGCGAGCGCGCTGGTGTCGAAGGTCCGCGTCATCGCGATCTGGTCCAGGCCGAGCGGCAGGGTGGTGATCCAGCCCTGCAACGCCCGGAAACTGCACGGGCGGGCGTCCAGCAGCACGCTCGCGGCGAGGGAGCGCAGCGCGCTGACTTCGTCGGCGAGCGCGGTCTCGCTGGTGGCGTGCACGGTGATGTAGAGGCCGACGGTGAACAGCTTGTCGGTGCAGCGGGCGAGCCGGTGCGCGAGATCGGCCGCGTCCTCGGCGGCGGCTTCGGCCTGAGGGTCGGCGAGCTTGCCGGACTCGTAGGTGGAGCGGCGCCCGGACTCCAGGCGCGCCAGCTGTTTGCGCAATCGTCCGGCGGCGATGGACGGATCGACCGGGCTGATGTGCAGCGAGACGTCCACCCGCCCGGGGTGGGCGAGCAGCGGTTGCAGCCAGCCCGCGGTGACCTCGCGCGGGTAGCCGATGACCGCGAAGGAGGCGCTGTGGTCGCCGCCGACCTCCAGGTGCCGGGAGCCGATGCGGATCGAGTCGGGGACGAACCCGCCCGGCTGCCCGGTGTGCTCGGTGGCGTGGTGTCGGCGGAGGAGACGAGCGAGGGCGCGCGGAGTCATGCTGTGTCCTCGGGGTCGGTGGTGGTGATGACCTCCTCCGGCCGCGCCAGCAGGGCGGCGGTGTCGGTGGGGAGGGCGGATTCCGGGTTGCACGCTGCGGTCAGCACCGCGCGCGCCTGCCCGCTGGCCAAGGGTGTGACGGTGATTCCGGCGGGGGCGAGGACGTCGGCGGCCTCGGCCAGTCGCCGCGCGACCCGCGTTTCCGCCGCCCGCACCACGGCGTCCCCGTCGCCCTGCGGTGCCGAGCGCGGACTGATGCCGTGCGGGTGCAGGGGTTCGCGCAGGACGAGCAGCACCTGGCGGCGCAGCAGCACGGTCGAGCGGGAGAGCTGGTCGAGGTAGTCCGCGTGCTCGACGCACGCCGCCTCCAGGGCGGGCGGCAGGCCGGGTGCGGCGGCGCGGAGTTCGGCGATCTGTCCGCCGAGTTCGATCCGGGCGGCGCGGATCAGCAGCTGCACCGGTGCGGTCAGCGAGTGAAGCAGTCGGGCGAACACCCCGACCAGAGCGGCCTGCTCGCCCGGTGTGCGCAGCGCGAAGTTCACCGTCGAGCAGACCGCGACCACCGCGACCCCATCGGCTCCGAGGTCGATGAGCCCGGTCTCACCGACGCCGGTGGCGGGCAGGCCGAGCGGCGCGGGCACCGCGCTGTGCGACCACGGACGCCCGTGCGTGTCGGTCGCGGCGCGCGTGGCCCACTCCGGTGGGGCCAGGACCTGGTCGGCGGCGACCTGCTCCCGGGGCTGCCGGGCGTGGGTGAGCGCGGCCAGCGCCAGCCGCTCCAGTGGGACGCCGTCGCGGCGCACCAACACCAGCGTCGCGACCGCGACGACGATCGGCGCGGCCACCGCCAGGAACACCCACACCGGCACGACGTGCTCGACGAACGTCCACACGCCGTAGAGCAGCAGGGCGGTGACGCCGAGGATCGTCAGCTGGCGTGCGGTCAGCGGCCCGAGCAGCTGGTCCTCGCGGTCGATATCGGAGGGAATTCGCACCGGCCCAGTCACCGTCCACCTCCCCCTTCCGGGCGACCGGTGTGAAACGCCGGTGGCGACGGTCGCTCCACCCGGGCGCGCGTGGTCGGCCGCACCGGGGTACCGGTGTCGAATACCGGTGGCGCGGCGCTACCGGTCGCGCGTGTCGGCGGCGGGGTCTCGTGTTCGGGGGTGGCGGCTTGGAATCGCAGATGCGGCGGCACCGTGGCGGTCCGCATCGTCGGACCAGAGGAAGCGGCTTGCGCTTCCTGGAAGCGCGGCGGGGAGGCCCAGGCACGAAGCTGCGGTGTCCACGCGCCTGGGGCGCGGGTCGAGCTGAAGGGGGGCATCGCGGTACTCCCGAACGGGCCAGTGGGGCGGAAGTGGGTTGGCTTCCCGGGCTGCTGGAACAGCGCCGCGTTCAACCCGTGCGCCGCTCCGGAAACGTGGGGTACTTGGTTGCGCAGGCGGTGCGCGGTGGCCTGCGGGGAGTAGATGCCGCCGAGCCCGCCCCACTGCGACAACGGCGCGGGCCACGGCACGCCTACGCCTCCGCCGCCGGGCGGCTTCGGCGGGCGAGCCCGGCGTGGTCGGGTGCGCCCGCCGAGCACGCCGAAGGCGCGCCCGGCGACGTAGGCGCGCGCCAGCCCGCCGACAAACGAACGCTGCTGTCCGCGCAGCGACGCGAGCACCCAGAACGGGATCTTGATCAAGATGTAGAGCAGCGCGACGACGACGAGCAGGTTCACCAGGCCGTCGACGACCCCGAACAGCGACAGCCCGCCGGGGGTGATGAAGATCCGCATCGTGCACGCCAGCGCCAGCGACTGGGCGACCTGCACGGCGAGCAGCCCAGTGAACGCCCTCCACCACCACTTGGCGATGCCCTCGCTCTGCGGCAGGGCGTGGCAGGCCAGCATCACCGGCGCGGCGGCCACCAGGATCACGGTGAGCGCGACGCGGACGATGAAGGTGAGCAGGACGATCACGAGCATCACGACGATGACCACCGCGATCACCGGCAGGAACAACAAGCTCCCGGGGTTGCTCAACGCCCCGGTGACCAACTGGGACAACGCCGTGGACGCATCCACCGAGGACACGCCGAGCGCGGCCCAGCTCAAGGCGTTGGCCAGCTCGATGACCTTGCCGATCACCAGCCGCGACAGCATCGCCGCGGCGAAGCCCCACACCAGGCGCGGCGCGATGTCAGCGAAGCCGTAACGGGTGTGCAAGCTCTCTCGGGACAGCACGATCAGCCCGCCCGCGAGCACCAGCAGCGCGTAAACGCCGACGGCGATGGCGCGGCTGCCCAGCCACAGCTCGACCATCCGGGGTAGGTCGGCCAACGGCGGCGTCGTCAGCAACGTGGCGGCGAGCAGCTTCAGCAGCGGGGCGAGCGTGGCGGTGATGATCCCGCTGAGCAGTCCGCTGATCGCTCCCGTGATGGCGTCGGTGACCGCGCTGGCCAACCAGCCGAGGCCGCCGCCCGTGGACGGTGTCGTGGTGGTCGGCATGACCGGCGGCGGCGAGGACGGTCTCGGCGAAGAACTCACCGACGGCGCAGCCGAAGGAGACGGAGCGGAGGACGGGGTTGATGCGGGTGGCGTGGCGGGCGTGCCCGTCGAGTTCGGCACCGTGCGGCACACCAGCCGACCACCGGAGACCGGTCCGGTCGGGCAGATGACCTGCGGCCCCGGCGGCGGGGTCGGCGCGCACGGAACCGGGTGCGGACCCGGTCCGGAGCAGTCACCCGCCGGCGGACGGGGTTGGGCGAGCGCGACGACCGCCAGGCACACCAGCAGCCCGGACAGCACCAGCACCGGCACCACCCGCCACCACCGCCCCGCCCCGGACGCGGCGGCCGGAGTCGTGGTGGTGTCGGTGTCCACCTCAGGCTCCGAAAATCTGCTTGAGGATCGACACCAGCAACGGCGCCAGCACCGCCAGCCCGTAGCCGAAGCCTGCGGACCTCAGCGCGAGCTTGGCCTTGTCGATCTCGGCGACGTTGCCGTTGGCGGTGCCGTAGCGGATCGCGGCGATCGTGACACACAGCGTCGCCAGCACGGTGAGGATGCCCATCAGATAGTTGCGGATGTTGGTCAGCACCTGGTCCAGCGAGCCCGGCTGCGCCAGCACCGCGACCGCCTCCGCGCTGGCGACCGCCCCGCCAACCACAGTGGCCAGCACCGTGAACGAGCCGATCCAGCACACTCGGCCGAGCAGTCGAGACCTCCGAGCAATCACCGCGCGCCGTGGGGCAGCGGGCGTCGACGAGCAGGCGCTCGACGACGCGGTGGGCATCGGGGTGGGGTGGGTGTTCAGGCACATCGCGGTACCTCCGAGGACGCGGTGGGCGGGGTGCTCCCGCGCTTCTGAACTCCCTCTGCGGCCCCGGTTTTGGACACCCGCCTCCGTGATCGCGCGTCGGTTACCGCACGTGATGGTCCGGGGAGGTTGCGGACGGCTTCGGCGGCGACCGGGTCATCGGTCTCGGCGCTGGCGGTCTGCTCGCGCAGGTAGGTGACCAGGCGGTGCTCGGCGCGCCGTCGCGCCTTGTAGACCGACCACTCGCCGACCTCGTGGGCGCGCGCCCAGTCGGCGACTGAGACCGCCTCCAATCGGGTCGCGCCGATCAACGCCGCCTCGTCCTCGGTCACGACCCCGTCCCGGACCGCGCGGGCGAGCACGACGTCCGGATGCCCCCACGGAGTCCGCGGGGCCACGGATCCGAAGCCGAGTGGGGCGATCGGAGTCGGACCGGACAGGGCGTCGGTGAGCGCGTCATGCCCGGCCCGGAACGCCGCCCACCGCAACCGGGTCATGATCCGCGGCACGGTCACGTCCACCGCGCCGAGCGCGGCCAGGAAACCGCCCAGGACTTCGGCGTAGATATCGCTCGGGTCACCGGCGAAGCGGACCGTCAGACGAGCGGCGACCGCCAGCAACGCGGGCAACGCGACACCGACCGCTCCGACCGTCCACGCCGCACCCCGCGAACGCGACCGGTGAACCAGCTCGGCCCACACCGCGTCTCGCACCGCCTGCGGACAGCGCCGCGCCAACAGCAAGTCGCGGACCTCATCCAGCGGCAGCTCCCGCACCGGCAACCCCGGCACATCACCGCCGAACAACGACAACGGCTCCGGCCCCGACACCAGCACTGCGAATGCCGACCGCGCGATATCCAGCGCATTACCCGAGCCCGACGACCGGGACCGAGACAAAAAACGAGTAGACACCGAAAGCTCCTCACAGGAGTCGCGAAAACCAGTGACACCAGTGAGCAGAACTCGCTACTACGAAACACACACGCGCCATCTAGAAACGTACTAGGGATCGACTACGAGGCACCCGACGGCGCGTCTTAGTAGCGGCGGAGACCCCGGCGCTCGAACTCTGACAAAGCCCGATCGACGTGCTGAAACTGTAGGTCTCTAGTAGCTCCGCAGTCGGGCGAGCGTCTTTTGCCGAGATCGCAGAAAAAATCTTGCCGAAGTTCAGCGCACTCGGCGCGAGGCATGGCCCGAGCCCACGGCTTCCGTCGTTGCACGCGCTCCCGGAACTCGGGCTTCCAGTTCTTGATGAGGCTGAGCGAGATGTTACTGGGGCCGCGATGTCCAATAAGCGGCGTTGGCGCGGAGTTCAGGGGTGACCGTTCGTCCCCCGTTGCCGCAGGAGCGATTCGAGATGAACGCACCGCCTCCCGCCGCCCCTGGCCGTTCCGAGCCGTATGACCGCCGCGCACTCCGCGTTCCCGGTCGGCCCCACGGCCGCCGCCGACTCCGTCCCCGCCGCCCCGCGAACACACCGCGACCCGTCGAGACCGTGTGGCTGACCACCGCATCGACCGGAACGGACGAGGTGTGGATGGCGACCGCGATCGCCCGCACCGTCACTACCTACACCCGCCCCGGCGACCACGTCCGTCTCCTCCAGCTTGCGTCCCGCGAACAGTCCGGACCCGCGCCGCGCGCGAACCGAGGCGACCGGGTGGACGGACTCGGACTGCTCGACCACGCCTGGACCGTCCTGCGGCTCGGCCGCCGAGTCCGAGTCCTCACGACGAGTCCGGACGCGACCGAGTCCGACTTCGCCAGATCGGACGCCGCGCCGTTCGCCGAGTTCGTCCTGGACCTGCGTGGTCCGGGTCTGCGGTCGGTCCAGGCCCCCGGTCGCGACGAGTCCGAGCCGGACCAGGTCTCCAATGACCGCGTCAGTTCGCGGTCACCGCGACGGCCGGGTCGCGACCGCGCCGAGCTGATCATCGCTGTCGTCGACCCCACGGTTCTGCCACGACTGGACATCGGTGGTTGGCGGGCGCTGCTCTCCCCACACAGCACGCTCGCCGTCATCACCCACGGTGACCACCGCGATGGTGTGCTGCGGGACGCGACCGGCCCGGTGGTGCGTGCCGCGCGCCACTGCGGGTTGGTGTGGCTGGACCACATCGTCCTGCCACACCAGCCGCTCCCGCCTGCTCCGGACGGCACAACGGCGGGTTTCTCCGACCTGCTCACCTTCCGTCTGCCCGCCGGAGGCTCGGCGCGGTCGCGGCGGGAGACCTCCGATGCCTGAGGCCCGTCGCACCGTCGCGTCCTGGTACAGCCGCAGCGTCTGGGCCACCGGCGAGTACGCGCCCCTGACCCAGCTCCGCCGCCGCGGCTACCACCCCGGCACCGCCGCCGACCTCGACCGCGTTCCGCCCGCGCTGGCCGCGCGCGCCATCACCACGCTGACCGCGACCGGGGACCTCGTGCTCGATCCGGCCTGCGGCGCGGGCACCGTGCTCGTGGAAGCCGTGCGCGCCGGACGGCACACCGTCGGCCTCACCCCGAACCCTCGGTGGTGGACGTTGGCGCGCGCCAACGTCACCGCCGCACGGCGCGGCGGCGCGTGGCCCGACGCCTGCGTACTCGACGGTCACCCCAGCTTGCTGGCCACACCGCACGCGGCCGGTCTGCTCGGCCGCGTCGACCTCG
This sequence comes from Allokutzneria sp. A3M-2-11 16, assembly GCF_024213555.1. GTDB lineage: Bacteria > Actinomycetota > Actinomycetes > Mycobacteriales > Pseudonocardiaceae > Allokutzneria. Next base: position 3,164,489 of record NZ_JANAVO010000001.1, read on the forward strand.
TCCTCACCGCCCTGCGCCACACCGAGCCCGCCGACACGAAACAGGCCATCGCCGACCTCGGCGACGCGATCCACGCGAGCCGGCCGCTGCTTGGAGCCGGCGCTCACGTCGCGGTCGCGCTGCGCCCGCGACGCCACGCCGACAACGGTCCGCGAGAAGTACGCGCCCGCGTCCTGGGCACGGCGACGCGCGCCGGACTCGCGCTGGTGCGCCACTACATCGCCCTCACCGGACGCACCCGCGGCGCCCGACTGCTCGACCACCCCAGCCCCACCGTGGGCACCCTCGCCGACCGTGCCGCCCAGCACTGGGAACTGCTCGTCTTCCGTGCCCCCGAGGACCTCGCCCACGTCCTCGCCGCGCCGCCGCCGTCCTTCCTCGGCGCGCGAGCACCGCTGACCGGTCCGCGCACGGGGAGGGCGGCATGAACGCCCGCGCCCGGGAGGTGGTGGTCGGATCGCTGTGCACGGGCTACGGCGGACTCGACCTCGGAGTGCTCGCCGCGCTCGGCGGCGGACGCATCGCCTGGTGTGCGGAGAACGACCCGCATGTGCGCCGTGTTCTCAACGCCCGCCTGCCCGGTGTCCCGAACCACGGCGACATCACCGCGATCGACTGGAGCACGGTCGAGCCGGTCACGGTGCTCACCGCCGGTTTCCCCTGTCAGGACATCAGCTCCGCCGGCCGTGGCGCGGGCATCCGGAAAGGACAGCGCAGTGGCATCTGGAGAAACGTCGTCGACGGCGTTCGCGTCCTTCGACCCGCGCTCGTCGTTGTGGAGAACGTCGCGGCGCTGCGCTGGCGGTCAGGTGGTCTGGACGTCGTACTCGCGGACCTGGCCGCCATCGGGTATGACACGCACTGGCACAGCCTTCGAGCGTCCGATGTCGGCGCACCACACCGCCGCGAACGCGTCTTCCTTCTCGCCTACCCCGCCGGAACCACCCTGCGGCCTGTCGCCGACACCGAGGGCACGGGACTGGTCCAACCCGAGCTCCCTCGATTGGCCCGCGACGCGCTGGATCGTCGGGCGGCTACCCGACGCGGTGATCCGATTGCTGCCGACACCCCAGGCACGGGACTACCGCTCGCCGACCGACCCGTCGAAGCTCCGCGCTGGAGGACATCAGCTGAACCTGCCGGACGTGCTGCTGCCGACTCCGACCTCCAGCAACCCCAACGACGGCGAGGACGTGGCCCACTGGCTGCGGCGCCAGGCTCACCACAAGCAGCGCGGAATCAACGGCAACGGGGCGGGCGTGCCCCTGGGGATCGCGGTCCGGCTGCTGCCCGCCATCCCGACCACGGAGCCTTCGGGTTCGACGCCGCCGCTGTTTCCGACGCCACGGGCGACCGAGGGCACGAAGGGCTCGCCGCGTCAGCACGGCAGCTCCGGCGACCTCATGCTGTCCTCGGCGGTGATCCGGCTCCTGCCCACCCCGTGCGCGGGCCCGAACCGCAACAGCCGCACCGCGATCCTCACCCAACGCTCCGGCCCGGGACTGGAACAAGCGGTGGAGATCGTCCTCGGGACCACGCCACAGGAAGTGGAGAACTGGGCGACCGCGCCCCGGACATGGACAGCGGCACGGACTGGGGCGCCTACACCCCCGCCATCCGACGATGGGAAACGCGACTCGACCGCCCCGCGCCGTACCCGCTCGCGCCGAACACCCGCGGCCGACAACGCCTGAACCCCGCCTTCGTCGAATGGCTCATGGGCCTCCCAGCGGGATGGGTCACCGACCCCGCGCTCGCGCTGTCCCGCGCGGCGCAGTTGCGCGCGCTCGGCAACGGAGTCGTCCCGCAGCAGGCGACCGCCGCCATCCAAGCGATGCTCGCCGACCTCGCCCGCCTCAGCGCCTCCAGCCAGTGCGCCGACGAGCGGAGGGCGGCATGACCGTCCCACCGCCTCGGTCGCAACCGGCGCTGCGGCTGCTGTCACTGGGCGCCGGGGTGCAGAGCACCACCGTGCTGCTGCTCGCGTGCCACCGCGAGATCGCGCTCTTCGACTACGCGCTGTTCGCCGACACCGGCTGGGAGCCTCGCGCCGTCTACACCCACCTCACCCGGCTGGCCACATACGCGCAGGACGCCGGGATCCCCATCCGCGTCGTGCGCTCCGGCAACATCCGCACCGACGCCCTCGACCCCGCGCACCGCTTCGTCTCCATGCCGCTGCACGTGCTCAACCCCGACGGCACTCGCGGCCTGGCCCGACGCCAGTGCACCAACGAGTACAAGATCGCGCCACTGAAGAAAGCGGCTCGGCTTCTGCTCGGCTATCCACACCCACGCCGGGTTCCGGCCGGGGTTTTCGCCGAGCAGGCCATCGGGATCAGCACCGACGAGATCGGCCGCGCCAAAGACGCCGACGTCCGCTACCTCCGCAACGTCTTCCCGTTGCTCGACCTCGGCTTCGACCGCGCCCGCTGCCAGGACTACCTGGCCGAGCACGGCTTCGCCGACACCGTGAAAAGCGCGTGCGTCGGCTGCCCCTTCCACGGCAACGCCGGATGGCGCTGGATACGCGACCACGACCCTGACGGCTGGGCCGAGGCCGTCGACTTCGACAAGGCCATCCGCCACGGCTACCCGCACGCCACCCAACACGGACAACCCTTGCGCGGGCAGTACTTCCTACACCGCTCCTGCCGACCACTCGACGCGGTCGACCTCGATCCGCCGACCGCGCCCCCCTCCTCGGCGAGCACGCTCGCCGAGGACGCGGACCCAGACGGCTGCTCACCGTGGTCCTGTCGTTCCGGCCCCGTCGCCCAGCCGGAGGCAGCATGAGAACGCGATTCCTGCTGGGCTGCCACCAACCCGGCTGGCTGCGCACCGCCGGAGTACCGCTGTTCATCTCCGACACCCGCCTCCGCGACTACCGCAACCTGCCCCGCGCGATCGCCCCCTGGGCACTCGACAGCGGCGGGTTCACCCAACTCCAGCAACACGGCCGATGGACCATCCCCGCGGGCGACTACATCGCCCGCGTACGCCGGTACCGCGACGAGATCGGCCAGCTGGACTGGGCAGCCCCGCAAGACTGGATGGCCGAACCGATCATCCGAACCGGCGGACGCCTTGGCACCCAACGGTTCGCCGGGACCGGCCTCACCGTCGCCGAGCACCAACGACGCACCGTGCGCAACTTCGTCGAACTCCGCGACCGCGCGCCGGATCTGCCGTTCATTCCCGTGATCCAGGGCCACACCAAACGCGACTACCTGGCGTGCGTCGAGATGTACGAGCGCGCTGGGATCGACCTGGCCACCGAACGGCTCGTCGGCGTCGGCAGCGTGTGCCGCCGCCAAGCAACCACCGACGTGCACACCATCATCGAAGCACTCCACCAGAAGGGCCTCACCCGTCTACATGGCTACGGCGTCAAGACGAACGGCCTGCGCCGCTACGGCCACCTTCTCCACTCCGCTGACTCGATGGCCTGGTCCTACAGCGCACGCCGCGAGGGCCGCACCACATGCGGTTCCACCCGGCACAGCAGCTGCGCGAACTGCCTCACCTATGCGCTGCGCTGGCGTTCCCGCGTTCTCCAGCAGCTCGGCCCCGCCCAATCGGTGCCCAACGAGATTCGAAGTGCCGCATGAGCGAGTGCGTCGACGTCCCCAAGTTGGGGAGCTCCAGTGAGCGGCGATCGACGCTACGTTCCGGAAGCAGTCGATCAGACCCCGCTTCAGGTGCACGCACAGAAGCGACGGTCAGCGGAGCCTGGCAGCGTCATCCGGCGCCATTGACGGGACGTAGCTCCTGCGACGAGGACGACATCGAAGTACGTATCGACATCACAACGGCGCCAAGCGCAGAAGCCGAGCAGCTACAGCTGGAGCAGCTGCGGGTGCTGCTGGAGGTAGCAGAATGGGTAGCCCGCAAGCAATCCAGGACTGGGCAGGACCTCGTCGAGTAGACCGCGGGCACCCGCTCGCCGGTCCCACCGTCGTTACGGAGTCCTCGGTGATCCGGGTCGCCTTCGCCGGACGGACGTCGACCCATGATCAGCAAGACCCCACGCTTTCAATTCCGAGACAGGTGCGGGTCTGCTCTGCGGTGTTGCCGGAGAACGCTGTGATCACCGCGCACTTCTACGACATCGAGTCCGGACGTAAGGACTTGCTCGACCGCGGTGACGGCAACGCCCATGAGATGCTCCAAATCCCAGTTCCGCGTGACGGTGGCATCCAAGAACTGCTGGAGGAAGCCGCCTCGCCCAACCGTCGCTTCGACGTCGTGATCTGCGAGGACATCTCGCGCATCGGACGACGCAGCTACATCTCCTCCGAGATCGAACATCGCCTCGATCAACTCGGCGTTCGGCTGATCGCTTCAGACGAGCCGTTTCAGCTTGCCGAGACTGGACGGCGAGTTAAGACCTCCACCCAGGTCTTGACCAGAAGGCTCAAACAGGGCGTGGCCGAGTGGTACGTCATCGAAATGCTCGAAAAGAGCTGGGACGGCTTCGAGGTCCACGCCGAGCAGGGCTACAACATCGGTAAGCCCCCATACGGGCACGTAGCCCTCCAGATCCCGCACCCAGTCCCCGCCAAACGGGCCAAGGGGCTCAAGAAGACCCGCCTCAAAGCCCATCCGATCGAGGGTCCGGTCGTGACGAAAGCGTTCGGCTGGCGCGTCGTCGAAAGACTCGGGTACCAGCCCATCGCCGACCGCCTCAACCAAGACTTGGTGACCAACCCGCCGCCCGTCCCCGTAGATCCTGAACGGGCCGTGGGATTCTGGACCGCCTCCAGCGTCCGGGACATGCTGACCAACCCCAAACACACCGGCCACATGGTCTGGAACCGCAAGGCCCGCAAGGGAAAGGGCAAGAACCGGGCCAACCCGGTCAGCGAGTGGGTGTGGTCCGTCGAACCCGTCCACGAGCCCTTGATCGACCTGGAAACATTCGTTCTGGCTCAACAGGTTTCAGACCGACGCGAGCGCTCCCGCGCCGCAGCAGGCAAGAACCAGGCGCCCGCCACAAAACACGTCTACAGATTGCGCAGCTTCATCTTCTGCACCTCGTGTGGACGCCGCATGTTCGGCAACACCAAACGCCACTGCTACTACGCGTGCGCTCCGAAGAAATCCTGGCTGCCGCAAGGCCACCCCACGATCCTGCGCGTCCGCGAGGACCACATCCTCGACAACCTCACAGGATTCCTCGCCGACCACGTCTTCGGTCCCTACCGCCGCAGCCTCCTCGCCGCCAACCTCCGAACCCTCAACGACCACGCACACCACGAGCGCGCTCAGCGGGCCGCAGCGCTCCGCCGAGCGATCACCGACATCGAGACCAAACGCAAGCGCCTGATCCAGGCGCTCGAACAGAGCGAGGACGTCGACCAAACCCTGATCCGCGACATCAACGAACGCCGAATCGAACTCGGCAGCCAGCGCGACGACCTACAACGTCAGCTTGACCAACTCGAAGACCAGATCCACCACGCGCCCAACCCAGCCTTGCTCGACCACCTGCCGGTCAGCGCCGTTGACCTCGCGAACCTCCCCGACGAGCTGTCCCGCCGTCTCTTCGAGGCACTGCGCCTGGAGATCCACTACGACCACACGACGCGCACAGCGGTATGCCGCGTCACCCTCACAGGCACGACCATCGAAACAGTCGCCCGCACTGCTGCCGAAGCAGTCGTGATCCCACTCCCCGACACCGTCAGCAGCAACGACAAGGAAGAAGGCGCCATGAACACAAAAAACCATCCCCGGGTAAGGGATGGTCTGTGTGGTGCCCCCGGCAGGATTCGAACCTGCGCTCCCGCCTCCGGAGGGCGGTGCTCTATCCCCTGAGCTACGGGGGCCCATCGCGTTAGCGACTGCTGAAGCTTAGCGCATGCGTCGACCGGGTTCGCGCGGGCACCCTCGGTGTGGCCCAGGGCACGATTGCTCATATGCGCATCTCGCTATATGTTCGAGGTGAGAGGAGGTCCCATGGGACACGGACATGGGCACGGCATCGCGGCGAACAACCCTGAGAGCGCGTCGGCCAAACACCTCAACCGGCTCTACGCGGCGGTGGCTCTTGGAGCGTTCACGCTGGTCATGCAGGTTGTGGTGGGGCTGAGCACGTCATCGCTCGCCCTGTTGTCGGACTCCGCGCACGTGTTCACCGACGTCCTGGGGATCAGCCTCGCCGTGGTCGCGATCCTGGTGGCCCGCAAGGCGCGCAGCAACAAAGGGCGGACGTTCGGCATGTACCGCGCGGAGGTCCTGGCCGCGCTGGCGAACACCCTGCTGCTCTTCGGCGTGGCGATCGGGGTGCTGGTCGAAGCGGTCGACCGCCTGGGCGCGCCGCCGGAGGTGCCGGGGCTGCCGGTCACGATCGTCGCGCTGATCGGCCTGGCCGCGAACGTGATCGCGTTCTTCCTGCTCCGGTCCGGGGCGAAGGAGAGCATCAACGTCCGCGGCGCCTACCTCGAAGTGCTGGCCGACATGATCGGCTCGGTCGGGGTGCTGATCAGCGGCCTGGTCACGATGTTCTTCGGCTGGCGCTACGCGGACCCGCTGATCGGTGTCGCGATCGGCCTGTTCGTCCTGCCGAGGGCGTACGTGCTCGGCCGCAACGCGTTGCGCATCCTGTTCCAGCACGCGCCGGAGCGGGTGGACGTGGCCTCGGTGCAGGCGGACCTGCTCACCCTCACCGGTGTGGTCGAGGTGCACGACCTGCACGTGTGGACGCTGACCTCCGGGATGGAGGTCGCGTCGGCACACCTGATCACCGAGCCCGGACGGGAGCACACCGAGGTTCTCCTTGCCGCACAACGGTTGCTGACCGAGAACTACCACATCGAGCACGCCACGTTGCAGGTCGAGCCGGTCGACTGCGCCACCCCGTGCCGCGAACTAGCCTGGTGAGCTGACCGCGATCACGAAGGCGGCCCGCGCGGGCATGCCGAGCGCGCTCCACAGCTGACCGCCTCCCGGATCTGCAAGGCGCACAAGCGGTTCCTTCAGCGATTTCAGCACGTGCAGCGACCGGTCGAGCAACTCGTGCTCCCGCTCGATGTCCTCAGACCGCGCGGTCACCAGGTACCTGAGCTCGGCGTCGGCGCGGATCTCGAACAGGAACAGGTGCACGGTCGGTCTCGGGCGGGGTTCGGCCAGCCAGCTCGGGGTCGGCGGGTCGAAACGCACGAGAGTCCCGCGCGGCAGCTTTTCCCGCAGTGCCGCGCGGAGCGCCTCGTCCACTTCCACGATCACCCGGGGACTCCGACCCCGGGCCGGCCGGTGATCAAATCAGTCCCTCCCGCAAGGCGAACGCCACCGCGTGCGGGCGGTTGCGCAACTGAAAACGGCTGATGATGTCGTGCAGGATGCTCTTCACCGTCCGCTGCGAGTAGTTCAGCCGCTCGGAGATCTCCCGGGTGTCCAGCCCGTCGGCCACCATCCGAAGGACCTCGGTCTCCCTCGGCGTCATCCCCGTGATCGCCCCGCCCCGCCGGGACCCCGGCCGGTGCAGCCGGGACACGCGTTGGATCAGCCTGCCGAGCAGCTCCGGCGGGAGGTTGCTCTCCCCGCTCGCCGCCGCCGTCACCAGGCGCAGCAGCGCCTCCGGTGTCGCCTCCGCCCGTCGGAGTACCCCGCAAACCCCGATCTCGATGGCGGTCAGCAACTCGGCGTCGTCGAACTCCGAGGCCACCAGCACCAGCTTGGTGAACCCCCGGTACCTCAGTTCCCGCAGCACCTGCGAGCTGCGGGCGTCAGTGCGGTCGGTGACGACCATGGCCACCGCGTCCGGTCGCGCCTCGTCGACGCTGACGAACCGGACTTCCTGTCGTGGACCCAGCGCGGCGGCCACACCCGCGCGGGAGATGCCGTCCGTCGCGTGCAGCAGCAGCGAGAGCCGTTCGGTCATCATCAAGGTGCTCACTTCGATCCCCCTAGATCGACCCTGCCTTGGTTCGCAGCGCCTACATTGGCCGGGGGGATGTCCCGGGCGCATGGGACCGGGAGTCCCGTTTTTGCCTGAACGGGCTACAACCCGGCTTCCCGAGCGCGCATGATCGCCTGGGCCCGGTCGGCCACGTGCAGCTTGCTGAAGATGTTGGAGACGTGGTTGCGGACCGTCTTCGGGCTGAGCACCAGCTGCCGGGCGATCGCCGGGTTGCTCTCGCCCTGCGCGATCAGCGACAGCACCTCCCGCTCCCGCGAGGTCAGCTCCGGGAACGCCTCGACCGGCTGGGCCGGTGTGCTGCCGAAGAACCCGAGCAGCCGAGCGGCCACCACCGGGCCGAAGATCGCCTCGCCCTGGCCGACCGCGCGGATCGCCCGGACGATCTCGTCCTCGCCCGCGCCTTTGAGCAGGTAGCCGCGGGCGCCGGAGCGCATCGCCGCGAACACCGACTGGTCGTCGTCGAACATGGTCAGCACCAGCACGCCGATGTGCGGGCTGGTGTGGGTGATCCGCCTGGTCGCCTCGACCCCGTTGAAGTCGGGCATGTTCAGGTCCATCACCACCACGTCCGGTTGCAGCGACGCGGCCAGCGACACCGCGGCCGTGCCCGTCGCGGCCTCGCCGACCACCTCGATCTCCGGAACGGTCGACAGCATCGCGCACAACCCGTACCGGAACAGTGGATGGTCATCGACAACCAGGACGCGCATCTGCTCCATCCTCAGGCTCCCCCTTCTGGCAACGGCAGGCGGGCCAGCACGCGGGTGCCACGGCCGGCCTCGGACTCCACGGTGCAACTTCCCCCGAGCTCCACGGCGCGCTCCCGCATCGAGTGCAGTCCCACGCCGTCGCGGTACCGGGCGGGCAGCCCCACCCCGTCGTCGGAGATCTCCAGGCTGAGCCCGTCGTCCAGCCCGAGCCGGACCGCGCAGCGCTGCGCCTTCGAGTGCCGCGCGACGTTGGTCAGCGCCTCGCACACGATGCGGTAGGCCGCGACCTCCACGGCGGCGGGCAGCGCGGGCAGCTCGTCGGGCAGGTCCATCTCCACGCTCAACGGCCCGAGCCGCCCGGCCAGGGTGTTCGCGTGCTCCCGCACTGCGGTCACCAGGCCCAACTGGTCGAGCACCGGCGGGCGCAGCTCGTTGGCGACGCGGCGGATCTCGCCGATGGCGTTCTGCAGGTCGTCTTCGAGCCGGTGCAGCATGTCCTTGGCTGCGGGCGGGTTCGTCGTCAGCAGGCGCCGCGACGCCTGGAGCCCCAGCGTCGCCGCGGCGAGCGTGGGGCCGACGCCGTCGTGCAGGTCGTGCAGCAACCGTCGTCGTTCCTCCTCGCGCGCCTGCACGATCTCCGCACGGCTGCGCGCGAGGTCGGTGGTCAGCCGCGCGGTGTGCACGATCGCTCCGGCATGTCGCGCGATGTCGGTCAGCACAGCCCGGTCCTTGCGGTTGAACCGCTCGCGCGGGCCTCGCGCCACCACCAGGTCACCGAGCACTTCTCCTTGGTAGCTCAAGGGAAGACGGGTCAACAGGCCCGCCGGTGTACCAAAGACCGCGACTTGCTCAGAACCTTCTCCGCGTCGTAGTTCGATTGCTGCGTATGGAAGACGCAGCGCTTGCCCAACGGTTTCCACTACGGCTTGTACGGTCTCTTGTGGCGTCTTGGTGCTTTGAAGACGGTCAGAGAGCACGGAGACGACGCGGTACGGGTCCTGTCGCGCTCCGAAAAGCCGCTGGTTGATCATGGCGTGCACGCGGTCGCGCAGGGGCAGAGTTAGCGCGGCTGCCACACCTGCGGCGATTGCCTGATTCCACAAGCCGTTCAGCCTCGGCAGCGTCGTGGACAGCATGCTGACGATTGCCGCGTAACCGACGGCTACGCACGCGGACAAGAAGGCATAGGCCAGCGAGCGGCTGACGACGACCTCGATGTTCAACGCGTGGTAGCGCAGCACCGCCGCGGCGAGCGCCAACGGAGCGGGCATGAAGACGACGGGATACAGCTCGCGCGGCAGCGGCAGCGTGCCCCACACCATTTCCGGCGCTATCCAGAACAGCACGTAGAGCAGCGAAGCTCCGCCCAGCGTCGCCGCGAGCCAGCGCAACCGTTGCTTCGCGAGCGAGTCCTCGCAGGTCTGGTACCGGTAGACCAGCATCACGAAAACCAGCGCCGGGTAGACGAAGACCATCAGGCGCACCGGTGCACCGACAAGCCCCCAGCGCGCGAGCGCGGACGTGGCCCACGGCAGCCGTAGCGCGACATCGCCCAGGTAGAGCAGCAGCGGGCCGAGGTAGGCCAGCGCCACCCAGAGCTTGCGCCGCCGCGAAGCCAGCGCGGTCGGGAAGGACAGCGCGAAGTACAGGATCGAGCTCCAGAGCAGCGCGAACCCGATCTGCGCGAGATACCAGCGCCAGAACTGCACGCCGGAGACCAGGTCCAGCGCCTCCAGCTTGAAGTAGCCGCTGCCCGAGGTGCAGAACAGGGAGGTCATCGCGATCATCAGCGACGCGCGGGCCGCCGGGTCCCTCGGCCGGTTGGCGTAGATGAACAGCGCGACGCTGACGATGATCGAGATGAGCAGCACCATCGGCCACTGGCCGGCGAGCGCGGACACCACCGGGTAAGGCTCCAGCGTGACCAGGACCTCTGTCTCCACGCCGCCGCGCAGCACGACGTAGGTCAGCTGCTCACCCACCTCGGCGTCGAGCGCGCCGGGCCGGACCTGATCGGCGAGCACCCGCCCGCCGATCCTGAGGATCTCGTCGCCCTGGTGCAGCCGCGCGCCGGGGCGGGTCTGCTGGACCACGACCTTGCCGTCAGCGAAGGCCAGGTCGCCGACGTTGATGACGGTGCCGTCCGACGGCGCGACGGCACGGGAGGAGAAGCAGAGCACGCTGAGCACGAGCAGGACCAGGGAAGCCGCAACGAGCGGCACGGTCCTGTGCGGGAATTTCGACCAGAACGTGCTGTGCTGGGGTTTCTCCTGGTCCACCCGAGCGTCTTGGTCGACCACCCGCTCAGTGTGCCGGTGATGCCCCGCCCGGTCACGGGAGCAGGTGTCCCGATCGGGGCGGGACAAAGTCACGGCCTGCCCAGGAACTCCTCGCGGATCTCCTTGGGGCCGAACGGCCACGAGCCCTCGCGCCGGGCCCAGACCAGGAACGCGAGCACGCCGAGACCCACCCAACCGAGGGACAACATGAACTGGTTGATCCCGGTGCCGGGGATCTCCTGCTGCCCGGAGTGGAAGTAGACGAAGCCCCAGCCGAGCAGCGCGACGACGCACGGGACCGGGTAGAGCCACTGGCGGTACGGCCGCGCCAGGTCCGGCTGCCGCCTGCGGAGCACGATCAGCGCGGCGATCTGGGCGATGGACTGCACGAGCACGAACACCGCGGTCAGCATGGCGATCACGGTGGCCAGGTCCAGCAGCGAGCCGACCGCGGTCACCACGCCCATCGCCAGCAGGCCGACGTGCGGGAAGTGCAGGCGCGGGTGCAGCTTGCCGAACCACGGCAGGAAGACCCCGTCCTTGGCCGCGTTGTACGGCACCCGGGAACCGCCGAGCAGACCGGCGAAGACCGACGCGAACGCGGTGACCACCACGAGCGCGGTGAGGATCTGCGCGGCCGTCACACCCCAGTTGTGCTCGACGATGGTGGAGGCGATCGGGCCGGGCTTGGCGGCCTCCTCCCACGGCAGCACGCCGAGGATGCCGACCTGGAGCACGAAGTACAGCGACATCATCCCGACGATCGACAGCACGATGGAGCGCGGGATCGTCCGGCCCGGATCGCGGATCTCCGCGCCGAGGTAGGCACTGGTGTTGTAGCCGAGGTAGTCGTAGATGGCGATCATCAGGCCCGCTCCCAGGCCGAGCCAGAACGGCCCGCCGTCCAGGGAGAACGCGCCCGGGGTGAAGGCGAAGGCCAGCTCCGGGTGCCAGTTCGAGTAGGCCGAGACGATCACCGCGACCACCGACACCAGCATCACGCCGAACAGCACCGTGGTCAGCCGGGTGATCTCGCCGATCCTGCGGTAGAGCAGCAGCACGACCAGGGCCACCACCCCGATGCCGACCGCGTGCCCGGCGAACGTGGTCACCCCGTCGGCGTCCACCAGGCCCGGGACCAGGTAGCCCAAATACGTGACGAGGCCGATCACGCCGGTGGACATGATCAACGGGATGAACAGCATCGCGGTCCAGGTGAACAGGAACGGCATCAGCCGCCCGGTCCGGTACTGGAACGCCTCGCGCAGGTAGAGGTAGGTGCCCCCGGCGCCGGGCATGGCCGCGCCGAGCTCCGCCCAGACCAGGCCGTCGGCCAGCACGATGATCGCGCCGATCAGCCAGCCGAACATGGCCTGCGGCCCGTGCATCGCCGCGATCATGCCGGGGATCGTGATGAACGGGCCGATCCCGCACATCTGGGTCATGTTGATCCCGGTGGCCTGGAGGAGGCCGATCCTGCGCTCGAACCCGGCTTCCGGAGATCCGGACGACGGTGGGGAGACACCTGCCACGACGAACCTCCTGGGCCGATTTGGAAGACTTCTTAACATATGCTGGGAGGGAAGGGAATCCTCCGCTCGTGCAGCGCGCTGAATAGACTTTGTGGTTCTCGGACGAAGGCAGGTCGCCTTGACCCCACCCCTCGGCACCCCGTCGAGCATGCGCACGCTCAACCAGCGCGCCGTGCTGGAGCGGCTGCGGCACACCGGACCGGCAACCCGGCCCCGGATCGCTAAGGACACCGGGCTGTCCAAGCCCACCGTCGGCCAGGCCCTGCTCGGGCTCGAAGAGGCGGGACTGGTCCGCGCCGCCGGGCGGACCTCGGCGGGACCTGGCCGCTCCGCCGTGGTCTACGAAGCCGATCCCACCGCCGGTCACGTGCTCGCGGTCGACATCGGCCGGGAACGGATCCGGTTGAGCGTGGTGGACCTCAGCGGGGCGCTGATCGCCCACCGGGACGAACGCAACCGCTGCCGCTCCGCCAGTTCCCTGGTGCGCACCGTGCGCAAGCTCGCGGAAGAGCTGCTGGAGAGCGCGGGTCGCACGCTGGACGACGTGGTCGCCAAGGTCGTCGGCAGCCCGGGGGTGGCCGACCGCGGCAACCGGGCCCTCCAGCACGCGCCGAACCTGCCGGGCTGGGGCCGCAGGGGACTGCTCGACGAGCTGGAGGCGGAGCTCGGCGCGGGCCTGATGGTGGAGAACGACGCCAACCTCGCGGCGCTGGGCGAACGGGAACAGGGCGCGGCGCGCGGCGCGAACTCCTTCGTGCTGATCACCGTCGGCACCGGTCTCGGCATGGGCATCGTGGTGGACGGCAAGCTCTTCCGCGGCGCGCACGGTGCGGCCGGGGAGATCGGCTACCTCCCGTACGGGCGCTTCGACGAGGCGATGCTGCTCTCCGGCGAGCTTTCCCCACCGCCGGGCGGAATGCTCGAACGCGTCTCCGCCGCGCGCTCGGTCGTCGAACTCGCCGCGGCCTTCGGCGTCGAGGAACCCGACAGCGCCCGCGAGGTCTTCGACGCGGCCCGCGCTGGCGATGGTCAGGCCCTGCGCGCGGTGGAACTGATCGCCGTGCGGCTGGCCTACGGCGTTGCGTCGGTGGCCGCGGTGATCGACCCGGAGCTGGTGGTGCTCGGCGGCGGGATTGGCCGCAACGGCGATCTGCTGCTCGAACCGCTCAACCGCGCGCTGCGCGGGTTCACCCCGCTCGCGCCGCGCATCGTCGAGGGGGAGCTGGGCGAGGACGCGGTGCTCTCCGGGGCCATCGCGGTCGGGCTGGCGGAAGCGCAGCGGTTGGTGTTCGACCGCCACCTCGGCGGGAGCTGATCAGGCGGGGAAGCGCAGCTCGTTGCGGTCCATCTTGGCGTGCGCCGCGGCGAGCAGGTCGATCCCGCTCGCGTCCGCCAGTTGCATCAGGTAGAGGAAGACGTCGGCGGCCTCGTCGGCCAGCCGCCGCTTCAGCTCGCCGTCCGCGAGACCTTCGCTGATCTCGGCGTCGCTGAGCCACTGGAGTTCGGCGAGGACCTCGCCCGCCTCACCGGCCAGCGCCATCGCGAGGTTCTTCGGCGTGTGGAACGGCTCCCACTTCCTGGCGGCGGCGAAGGCGCGCAGGCGCGCGGAAAGGGCGGCGAGCTCGGACATGGCAGTCACGGTAGACAGCCGCCGAACCCGCCGCCCCGCCCGGTTCCTACTCCCAGCGGAACCAGCGGGCCGCCGCCAGCCCGGCCAGCGCGGTGAAACCGAGCATCACCAGCAGGTGCAGCGGCTGCGGCCACGCGCCCGACCAGGCGTCCTTGATCGCCTGGCTGCCCGCACCGAGCGGACTGAACGAGGCGATCCCGCGCAGGAACTCCGGCATCACCGGGCCCGGCGTCCACAGTCCGGCGAGGAAGGCCACCGGGAAGAACAGCAGCGAACCGATCCCGGAGGCGAGGCGTCCGGTCCTGGCCAGCGCGGCGATCAGCAGGCCGATCGCGAACACCGAGGTCGTCGCCAGCACCACGGCGATCGCGAAACCGAGCGCGTTCGCGGGCAACGGCAGGTCGAACGCGGTCGCGCCGACCACCAGCAGCAGGGCGACCGAGACCAGCGCCATCAGCAGGTGCGACACCACCTGCGCGGTCAGCAGGAACCCCGGCCGGACCGGCGTGGTGGCCAGCCGACGCAGCACCCCCTTCTCCCGGTAGGAGGCGAGGATCGTCGGCAGCGAGCTCAGCGCCAGCATCGCCAGTGACGTCGCGATCAGCGCGGGCGCGTACACGTCGATGAAGCGCTCCCCGCCGAAATCCGGGCTGGGCGCTGCGAAGGACGGGATCGATCCGAAGATCACCAGCAGCAGTGGCGGCAACGCGATGCCGAAGAAGATCGTCATCGGCTCCCGCAGGAAGAGGCGGAGCTCGACCGAGGTGATGCGGGCCAGGCGGTTCATCGTCATCTCTCCCGTTTCTCAGCCGGCCAGCTGGTGGCCGGTCAGCGCCAGGAAGGCGTCGTCGAGGGTGGTGTGCTCGGTGCGCAGGTCGGCCGCGGTGATCCCGGCCGCCCCGAGCGCCGCGGAGACCTGGGCGAGCAGGTCCCCCGTTCCGGTGACCTGCACCTGAGGTCCGGTCCTGCGCACGCCGGTCACGCAGGGGAGCGCGGTCAGCACCGCGGGGTCGAACGGTCCGGCGACCCGGAAGCGCAGCCGAGCCCCGCTGTCCACTCGCGCGATCAGCCCGGTCGGGCTGTCGGTGGCGACCACGCGTCCGGCGTCGATCAGCGAGAGCCGGTCGCAGAGGTACTCGGCCTCTTCCATGAAGTGCGTGACCAGCAGGACGGTGACGCCACGGTCCCGAATCCGCTGGATCACCTCCCAGGTGTCCCGGCGGGCCTGCGGGTCGAGCCCGGTGGTCAGCTCGTCGAGCACGGCGACCTCCGGGTTGCCGATCAGCGCGAGCGCGATGGACAACCGCTGCTTCTGCCCGCCGGAGAGCTTGCGGAACGCGGTGCCGACCTTGTCCGCGATGCCGAGCTGGTCCACCAGCTCCCGCCAGTCGACGGGATCGGGGTAGAAGGAGCTGTAGAGCTCCAGGGCCTCGCGCACCCGCATCCGTTCCGGCAGTTCGCTCTGCTGCAGCTGCACACCGACCCTGGTGCGGAGGCGGTCGCGGTCCCGGATCGGGTCCAGGCCCAGCACGGAGATCGTGCCGCCGTCGGGCTTGCGCAGCCCGATCACGGACTCCACCGTGGTGGTCTTGCCCGCCCCGTTCGGGCCGAGGATGCCGAAGATCTCGCCTCGCTCGACGCTGAACGACACGTCGTGGACGGCGACCTTGCCGGGATAGCGCTTGTGCAGGTTGGTGACCTCGATGACCGGCATCTCGCCCGCCTTTCCGACTGTGGTGCGGTGACGGGGAAAACGCTATGGACGGCGGGCTCCGGCCAGAATCCGTCTGGCTCCCGAACGGGGGTGGGCCTAGCACCACCGCCATCGGGGAGCTCGGCGGAATGCGTTCGCGCGGGCCGGGGCCGCAGACTGTCCGCGTTGTCGTTCACCTCGGTCGTCAGGAGCAGGGCATGGTGCGCAGGTACACCCTCGCGATGGCGCGGGGCGTCGTCTTCGCGGGGCTCGCGGTGGTGGGGCTGCTCACGTGGGCGCTGGTGCTGCTCGCCCTCGTTCCGGTCTTCGTCGGCCTGGTCTTCACGCACATGCACGTCGTCGAGTGGACGAGGCCCCTGCCGAGGCTCGTGCGCCGCCTCTGCGGACGATGGTCCACAGTGGACATACCAGATCCGTACCGCCCGGCACCGGAACCGGTGCAACCCGAGGAGGACGGGTGGTACCGCGACGGCGACATGTTGTACAAGCGCGGTTGGTGGCTGAACTACCAGCGCCGGTTCACCTGGATCTCCGATGACCCCGCGACCTGGCGGGACCACCTGTGGATGCTGGTCAACGGGATCGTCGGCACCGTGCTCGGCCTGCTGCCCGCTGCGGCGTTCGGCTACGGCCTGCTCGGGTTCCTCGCGCCCTGGCAGCCGATCGGAATCACTTGGTACGCAGGCGTTTCCCTGAGCTTGGCGCCCGTGATCGGCCTACTGGTCATGACGTTCGGAGTGCTCTCCGCGCCGCACCTGCTGGTCGCACAGGGCCGGTGGAACCGCCTGCTGCTCGCGCAGCGCCGTCCGCGCGGCCCGAAGTCCAGGCCGCGTGTCTGGCTGGGGAACCGGCTGCGCACCATCGGCTACGGGGCAGCCGTCGCGGCGTTCGGTGCGCTGGGGCTGGTGCTGTTCCTCGCTCACCTCCTCGTCTTCGTCGTCTCTCTGTTCACCGGGCTGCAGACTCTGGTGTGGCCACCCCTGGTCGAGGCGGGCCGCTCGCTGCCCAACCTCGCCCGCGCCCGGGTGAAGGACCTGCTCGGCGAGGAGATCCCGGACCCCTATCTGCCCGAGCCCGTCCTGCCTCGCCCCCGCCCGGACGGCAAGTACCAGGCCGGGCGCTCCCTGTACCGCACCGCGGGCCCGGTGATCCGGTACGAGCGGTGGAAATGGGTGATGTCCGACCGGGCCACCTGGCGGGACCTCGCCTGGATGGCGCTGAACACGGTGGTGAGTCTGCTGCCGTTCCTCCCCGCGGTGCTGGCGTGCATCGGCACGTTCGGCTGGGTGTTCCCGTGGTTCTGGGAGCCGCTGATCGCCTCCTTCCTCGGCGAGCCGGTGAAGTCCGGCTACGCCCTCGCCGATCTGCTGCTGCCGAAGGCCACCGTGCTCGGCCCGCTGCCCGGCGTCTTCGAGCCGGTGTTCGGCGTGCTGCTGACCGTGCTCGCGTTCGTCGTCACCCCGCGGCTGCTCCAGGCCTACGCGAAGTGGAACCGGCTACTGCTCGCGCCCACCCAGGCGGCCCTGCTCGCCAAGCGGGTCGAGGCACTGACCGAGTCCCGGGCCGAAGCCTCCGACGCCCAGGCCGCCGAGCTGCGCCGCATTGAGCGCGACCTGCACGACGGAGCCCAGGCCCGCCTGGTCGCGATGGGCCTGAAGCTCGGTGCGGCCGAGGCGTTGATCGAACGAGACCCCGCCGCGGCCAAGGCTTTGGTCGCCCAGGTCCGCGAGGCGTCCTCGGTGGCCCTGCGCGAACTCCGCGACCTCGTGCGCGGCATTCACCCACCGGTGCTGGCCGAACGCGGCCTCGTCGACGCGGTCCGTGCCCTGGCGCTGGACAGCGCGCTCGACGTGGAGGTCGCGGGTGTCCTGCGCGGGCGACCCGAGGCACCGGTGGAGTCCGCCGCGTACTTCGGCGTGTCCGAGGTGCTGGCCAACGCCGCCAAGCACGCCGAAGCCGCCCGCGTGTCGATCGAGCTGGACCACGACGGCGAACGGCTGCGAATCGTCGCCACCGACGACGGGCGCGGCGGCGCGGACCCGGGCCAGGGCAGCGGCCTGCGCGGCATCGAGCGCCGGTTCGCGACCTTCGACGGTACGTTCACCGTCGACAGCCCGGTGGGCGGGCCGACCAAGGTGATCATGGAGTTGCCGTGCGTGTTGTCCTCGCCGAAGACCTCTACCTCCTTCGAGACGGCCTGACGCACCTGTTGCAGGCGCACGGTTTCGAGATCGTGGCGGCGGTGGAGAGCGGCCCGGAGCTCCAGCACGCGCTCACCGAACACCGGCCGGACGTGGCCGTCGTCGACGTCCGGCTGCCACCGACGTTCACCGACGAGGGCCTCCAGGCGGCGCTGTCCGCCCGCCGCGCGGTGCCCGGCCTGCCGGTGCTCGTGTTGTCCCAGCACGTGGAGCAGCTCTACGCCAGGGAGTTGCTCGCCGACGGCACGGGCGCCATCGGATACCTGTTGAAGGACAGGGTTTTCAACGCCGAGCAGTTCGTCGACGCCGTCCGCCGCGTCGCCGGTGGTGGCACGGTGATGGACCCCGAGGTCATCTCGAAGTTGCTGGCCAGCAACGCCCGCGACGAACCTCTCGGCAAGCTGACCGAGCGCGAGCGGGAGGTGCTGGAGCTGATGGCCGAGGGCCGGTCCAACGCCGCCATCGCGCAGCGGTTGTTCATCAGTGAGGGCGCCATCGGCAAGCACACCGCGAGCATCTTCACCAAGCTCGGCCTGGCACCGTCCGATGACGACAACCGACGCGTCCTGGCGGTCCTCGCCTACCTGAACGGCACCGCGGCGCACCGCACCGGAGGAGACGCATGATCAACCCGCGACCGGTCGCCCTGGTCACCGGAGCGAGCCGGGGCATCGGCGCGGCCATCGCCCGCGACCTCGGCTCCCGCGGGCACCACGTGGTGGTCAACTACCGGAGCAACGCGGAGGCGGCCGAAGCCACCGTGCGCGCCATCGTCGACGCCGGTGGCACCGCCCAGGCGATCGCGGCCGACGTCCGGGACGCCGATCAGGTCAAGGTGCTGGTGGAGACCGTGCTCAGCGCCACCGGCCGGATCGACGCGCTGGTGTGCAACGCCAATGTCCAACCGCCATTCGCAGACCTCCAATCGTTGCCGTGGCAGGTGTTCCTGGACAAGGTGGGCGGCGAACTGGCCTGTGCCTTCCACATCACCCAGCAGGTGCTCCCCGCCATGCGAGACCGCGGACGCGGTCGGATCGTGTACATCTCCAGCAGTGTCACCGGAAAAGCCGCGCCCGCCCTACTCGCGCACGGAACCGCCAAGACCGCGCTGGAGGCGTTGATGCGTAACGTCGCTGCAGACGCGGGACGAGCGGGCATCACGGTGAACGCGGTCGCGCCCGCGGCCGTCGACACCGAGGCCACCACCGCCGTGCTGTCCCCGGCCTACCGCGAACACCTCGCGAGCAGGTCGGTGCTCGGTCGCGTGATGGAGCCGGACGACATCGCCCGCGTCGTCGGGCTCGTCCTCGATGACGGCTTCGCCGCGGTGACCGGCCAGATCATCCGCGTGGACGCCGGGTTCGAAGTGCTCGCGCCCTCAGCGGTCTAGCGTTCGAACCTCCACGGACCATGGAGTTCTCCCTGCTGCGAGCGGGGATCATCGTCGCGGTGGCGTAGGTGGTGCTCGACCGCCTCGAAGGCTCGCGGTCGAGGTGCCGGGCACGGTGGTGCCGAACATGGCCTCACTGTTGGGGAAGCAGTGGAACCCGGGCTCGGTTAGCCTCGCCCTGTGGGGGCTGATTCGGCGTGGCGGAGGGCGAAGCCCGAGGGGGTTCGCGCCTGGGGAGCAGTGACCCTCGGTGTCCTGTTCGGACTGCCGATGGCCTTGGTAGACCTCGGATTCCTGCTGTGGGCCGGCCTCGTGTCCTCGCCGGGACTCGTGTGGCCGGTCCTTCGACGCTCGTCCCGCCCGATGGTTCTTGTCCAGGCATGTGCGCTGGTGCGGATGGAACGCCGACGCCTCGTGCGGTGGTGCGGCGCCGAACCCGGCAGGGACAACGATGGGCGTCGCGCCCTGCGGTACCTCGCCGCGCGTGCCCCGATCGGCCTGCTCGGAGGCCTCGTCGTCTTTGTCGGATTCTGGTACGGCGTCAGTTTTCTTGCCGTGTACCTCTACGTTCCGCCGGGGTCCCTGCTGGAAGGCACACGGGGGTGGGCCATCCAGGCCGACCCGACCGATTCCCACAATGAGTTCTACATGGTCGCGTTGACGGTGCTGGGCCTGATCGGCCTGTACGTCACGGCGCTGTTCACCTTCGCTCAGGCCGCCGTCGAACGCTGGTTGCTGCGCAGCCTGCTCGGTCCGAGCGCGGTCGAGGTGCTGGAGCGCAGGGTCACCCAGCTCTCGGTGAGCCGGGCCGAGATGGTGACAGCGATCAACGACGAGCGCCGCCGGATCGAGCGGGACCTGCACGACGGCATCCAGCAGCGACTCGTCGCGCTGGGCATGCTGCTGGGCAGGGCCCGCAGGGGGACGGACCCGGACATGGCGCAGGAGTTGCTCCGCCAGGCGCACGAGGAGTCGCAGCAGGCGTTGACCGACCTGCGCGAGGTGGCGTGGCGGGTGTACCCGAGCGCCCTCGACGATCTGGGACTCGCCGAGGTGCTCGCGGCACTGGTCGAACGCTCCGAGGTCCCCGTGCGGTTGCACTACCGGTTGGAGGAACGCCTCGCTTCGCCGGTCGAGGCGGTCGTGTACTTCGTCGTGTTCGAGGCGGTGACCAATGCGGTGAAGCATTCGGGTGCCTCCTGCGTTGAGGTCCACATTGGACGGATCGGGGACGAGATCGTGGTCATCGTCGGCGACGACGGACGGGGTGGTGCCGATCCGGCCGGGCACGGGCTGAGCGGCCTCGCCGGCCGGGTCGCCGCGCTGGACGGAGAGTTCGTGCTGAGCAGTCCCGCCGGGGGACCGACGGAGATCCGGGTGATGCTGCCGTGCGGGTGATCCTCGCCGAGGACTCGGCGTTGTTGCGGGAAGGACTGGTCCGGCTGCTGGCCGAGGAGGGCCACGAGGTGCTGGCCGCGGTCGGTGACGCTGCCGAGCTTCTGGCCTACGTGCGGCGGCAACAGCCGGATGTCGTCGTGGTGGACGTCCGGATGCCACCGACGCACACGGACGAGGGACTGCGCGCCGCACTGGAGATCCGGCGCACCTGGCCCGAAGTGGGTGTTCTGGTGTTGTCGCAGTACGTGGAGAAGCGGTACGCCACCGAGCTGCTCAGCACCGACTCCGAGGGGGTCGGGTACCTGCTCAAGGACCGGGTGGTCCAGGTGGGCGAGTTCCTCGACGCACTGCAGCGGGTCGCGGAAGGCGGGGCCGCCTTCGATCCGGAGGTGGTCCGGCAGTTGCTGTCCCGGACCACCCACGTCGATCCGTTGGCGCGGTTGACGAGTCGGGAACGCGATGTGCTCGGCAGGATGGCCCAGGGACACACCAACAGCACCATCGCCGAACAACTGCACGTGTCCCGGAGTGCCGTGGAGAAGCACGTCAACGCGATCTTCGAGAAGCTCGACCTGTCGCACACGACCGGCTACAGCCGCCGAGTGCTCGCTGTCCTGCGCTACCTCGGCTCCTGAACCCGTCGGCGTTTCGCCACCCTGGTCACCACGAACCAGATCACCGCCAGGACGACGGCCGCGGCCACCCCCTTCGACAGCACACCCGCGTACTGCTCGACCAACCCCCAGTTCTCGCCGAGGGTGTACCCGGCCAGCACGAACGCGGTGTTCCACACCAGGCTGCCGAGGGTGGTGAAGAACAGGAACGTCGGGATCCGCATCCGTTCGACACCCGCGGGTACCGAGATGAAGCTGCGGAAGATCGGGATCATCCGGCCGAAGAACACCGCCTTCACCCCGTGCCGGGCGAACCACGCCTCGGTCCGGTCGATGTCCGCGACCTTCACGAGCGGTAGCTTCGCGGCGATCGCCCGGGTGCGCTCCCGGCCGAGCAGGGCCCCGACCGCGTAGAGGATCATCGCGCCGACCACCGATCCGAGCGTGGTCCACAGGATCGCGCCCACCAGGCTGAGGCTTCCCTTGCTCGCCGTGAAGCCCGCGAGCGGGAGGATCACCTCGCTGGGCAGGGGCGGGAACAGGTTCTCCAGGGCGATGGCGAGCCCCGCGCCGGGCCCTCCCAACGCCTCCATGAGCCCGATGGCCCAGCCGGTGATGCCGCCGGGTTCGGTGCCGGTTGCCAGATTCATGACTTCGTCGATCACGTCCACGACGCTAGGAATCCGGCGTCGGCAAGTCGCTGAGGAAGACCAGCCAAACCTGGGCTGAAAACCACAGCAGAACATTGAAGAAAACCTCAGTGCGCCCAGTCCGCGCCCCGCCCCAGACTGGCGAGGCCACGACAGACGAGCTGTGCACGGATCACACAGCCGGTTCTGGGTACCGGGCGAGAAACCAGGACACTGATGTCGGCCGAAGCTGGGAGGGGGTTGATCAATGGGCAAGCGGAACCGGGAAAAACGGGCCGCCAAGGCAAAGCAGCGGGCGCAGGCGCACGGCGGCCCGACCCGGTCGCGGCACGACGTGCGCGGCGATGTGTTCGACGAGGAGTTGTACGCGGAGGCGCAACGGCACTCGTTGCTCGCGGCTGTGCGTGCTGCGGCCCACGCACACGTTCAGATGGGGCCGGATGTGACGGCGGACCGGATGGAGACGCTGAGCGCCGCGGTTCAGGAAATGGGTGTCCGCAAGGCGTTTCTCCACCTGGATCAGATGTTGCTGACCGAAGTTCGCGAGATGTGGAAACGAGGTTGGCTGCCGGTCGACGTGTTCCAGCTCGTCCGGCGACGGGTGGGTCGGGAAGCCGCTTCGCTGGCGGTGGACGTCATCGCCGCGGAATGCGCGTGCTACGCCCCCGCCACCGTGCATCCGCGGTGGCGGGATCAGCTGACGGAGATCGGCGCCACGGTGTGGTGGGACCGGGCGGAACCGCTGCTGAGCCAGTGGGCACGGCGACACGGCCACGAACAGACGGCAACGCTCGTGGCTGTCGTCGCCGTCATCGGCGACCTCGCCTTCGCCGGGACGACCACGCCGATCCTGCCGTCGCCGGGCAACGCGCAG
Organism: Allokutzneria sp. A3M-2-11 16; assembly: GCF_024213555.1. Taxonomy (GTDB): domain Bacteria; phylum Actinomycetota; class Actinomycetes; order Mycobacteriales; family Pseudonocardiaceae; genus Allokutzneria. The sequence goes on from NZ_JANAVO010000001.1 coordinate 3,187,405, forward strand.
GACAGCCCCGACAGGCGCGCGGGCGTCGACGAGAAGGTGCTCGCGCGGGTGCGTGGGCTGCTCGCCAAGGCCGAGTCCACCGACTATCCCGATGAGGCCGAGGCACTGTCCGCCAAGGCACAGGAGTTGATGAACCGGCACGCGTTGGACCGGGCTTCGGCTGAGGCCACGGAACGCGCGTCTCCTGTGGTGAACGCACGGCGGATCTGGTTGGAGAGTCCGTACCTGGCGGAGAAGGCGCACCTGGTCTCGGCGGTGGCCGGCGCCAACCGGTGCCGGTCGGTGCTCGCCGAGAAGCCGGGATTCCTCACGCTGGTCGGCGACGAGCTGGACCTGGACTCGGCCGAACTGTTGGCGACCTCGCTGTTGGTGCAGGCCAGCAGGGCGATGCTGGCCGAGCGAAAGGGGACGGGACAGGCCAATACTCGCGCGTTCCGGCAGTCCTTCCTGATCTCCTACGCGGTGCGCATCGGCGAACGACTGCACGCGGTCACCGACCTGGACGAGTCGGTTTCCCAAGCACTCGTCCCCGTGTTCGCCGACCGCGAGCGGGCCGTCGCCGACACGATGGACGCCCTGTTCCCGCAGATGCGAGCGCGTTCCTTCACCGCGCGCGACCAGTCCGGCTGGGTAGCCGGACACGCCGCCGCAGACCGTGCCCGCCTTACCCTGGAACGCGAGGCACTACTCCGTTGAACACAGGAACCCCAGCCGCTCGGCTGACACAGATAGTTCCCAGCACGCGGCCTGCCGGGCTGGCGACACGAACGTGTGCTGGTCAACAACCCACCGAGCCACGCCGGGTCGGTAGGAGCTCGCACCGCAGGGGGTGTGGGGGACTCGGTCCCCCAACATGGCGACGGCCGACCCGGCGAGGTGCGGAGCACCGAGCAGGGTCGGCCAGAGGCCGTGGGGCCGGTGGGACTCGAACCCACACTGGCACGGACCTAAACCGTGTGCCTCTGCCAATTGGGCTACGGCCCCTGCGGGACACAGCGTATCGGCCCTGCCGCGGGCGCTCTCGGGCAGCGTCGGAACGTCGTTTCCCCACTTTCGGCGTGCCGGTGTCCGGGCCTGGCGCGGCGCTGACTACCGTGTTGGGCCGGAGTGTGTCGTGAGCGAGGAGGAGCCGTGGCCCGCGACCCGGACACCATTGAGCGCGAGATCGAGCAGGCGCGAGACGCGCTCGCCACCACGTTGGACCAGCTGAGTGTGCGTGCGCACCCGAAGCGTTTCGTGGAGAGCGGTTCGGACGCCGTGCGTCACAAGCTGGACAACCCCAAGATCAAGCTTCCGCTGATCGGGCTGGGTGTGCTTGTGGTGCTGACCCTCGTGCGCAAGCTGTTCCGCTAGGCGGTTCAGCGCAGCAGGGGCATCAGGGCCTCGTCGACGAGCCGGTCGATGTAGGTCGGATCAGCGGGCTCACCGATCAGCATCAGCCGGTGGGTGAGCGCCGCACCGGCCAGTTCGACGACGATGCCGTGCGGGGCGTCGGCGCGGATCTCACCGCGCGCGGTGCCCGCCTCCAGGATCCTGCGCAGGATTCTCCGCTGTGAGCTGAGGAAACCCGCGCGGAACGCCTCGGCCAGCTCGGGCTCGTGCGGCAGCTCGCCGACCAGGGCCTGGGCCGCCTTGCCGATCGGTCCGGTCAGCAGGGTCGCGTAGGTGGACAGGAACTCGCGGAGGTCGTCGGCGACCGTTCCGGTGTCCGGCTGGGGAATGCTGCGGCTGACCAGCTCATGGCAGGTGTCGATGACCAGTTCGAGTTTGGACTCCCAGCGGCGGTAGATGGTGGCCTTGCCCGCCCGGGCCCGTGCGGCGACGGCGTCCATGGTGAGCGCCCGGTAGCCGACCTCGGCCATGACCTCGAGCGTCGCCTTGCGCAGCGCGTTGTCCCGGCTGGCGTCACGGGGCCTGCCCCGCTGGACCGTTCTGGGCTGTTCCGCCTGGGGCGCTGTGGCCACCATGCCTCCCCTGCGACCGGTGCGGCCCGTGTGCCCGCTCGCCAATCCTAAGTCGCCGGTGTCAGCCCGCGGCGCTCGTGGACTCCTCCGGTTCGGTCTCCGGTGCCTCGTCCTGCTCGGGGACGGCGTAGCTGGTGGTCATCCCGTGGCGCGCGTGCAGGTACGCGGTGGTGAAGGCGAAGGCGTCGCCGTCGAGCAGGTGCACGACCGTGCGCTGCTTCTTGCCGGTGACGATTTTCTCGACGATCTGGTCCGCGCTGTCCCGCGCCGCGATCAGGCCGGGGGCGTGCGCGGTCGTGCTCTCTTCGCCCGCGTCGACCGTGATGGTCCAGTCGTCACCATCGGGAACGTAGTTGATCGTGATCGGTGTGCTGTCCATGTGACGCCTCCCCATGGGCTCGCTCCCATGGTGAGAGACGGTCGGCCGGTCCGCATGACGAAGGGTCACTCGGATGGCCGCAGGTAACGAATTCGGTTGGTAAAGGGACATTCCAGATGACTGAGGGCTGATGAGGAGGGGCAGCGTGCGATTTCTCGGCGGTGTGCTGGTCGCGTGCGCGCTTGTCCTGGCGGTTCCGGGCAGCGCCGTGGCAGCGGCCGAGCCCGGCCCGGACTGCGGTCTTGTGGTCGTGCTCGGCCTGAGCCCGGCCGACTGCCAGGCCGCGTCGCCCTCGATCCCCACGGCGAAGACGGCGGAGCCCACGTCCGCGGCCCTGGAGCCCTACCTCGCGGGTGAGGACGAGGTGTCCGGCGGCGCCTCGCTGGCCGCGCCGCCGGTGAGTTCCACCCGTGGTGAGCCGGCGCCCGCACTCGCCATCGGCCTCGCCCTGCTGGCTCTCGCCGGGGTCGGCGCGGTGGCGGTGCGGATCGTCCGGGACTGAGGTCAGGCGGGTTGCAGCCGGTGTGACCGGTCGAGCAGGTGGACCGCGAGCGTGCACGCCGCCCCGGCCAGCACCAGCGCCAGCCAGGGCAGGTAGGGCGCTCCGACCTGCTCGGCGATGTCCAGCGCCGCACCGGTGAGCAGGTTGCCCACGGTGATGCCGATGCCGGAGATCGTGTTGTACAGGCCGTAGTGCGTCGCGACCTGCCGGTTGTCCGCCAGCGAGACGATGGTGTCCATCTCGAACGGGTAGCCGACCATCGTGCCCGCCGTCAGGACCGCCGCGGCCAGCAGTGCGGGAACGAGCGCGACGGGGGAGCCGTCGAGGCCGAGCAGTGACGCGCCGAGCAGGACGGCGAAGGCCGAGGTCATCAGCCCGATGCCGAGCACGAGGCACCGGCCGGGCGGCAGGTTTCGCTTGCACCACGCGGTGATCCGGACCTGCCCGACGATCGCCACGACCGCGGAGATCGCGAAGAGCGCGCCAACGCCGACGGTGCCGCCGAGCTCGGTCCCGGTCACCTTCCGCACGTGCAGCGGCAGCAGCAGGTACACCTGGAACGACAGCACGTACGAGCCGATCATCGCCGCCGAGAACACCAGGAACGGCCGGTTCTTGAGCACCGTCCGCCAGGACGAGACGCGGTCCGCGCTCGCCGCCTCGTGCGTGGGCAGCGCCCGGACCTGCGCGATCGTCAGTCCCAGGAACACCGCGGCCGCGACCAGGCAGGTGAGCCGGAAGTCGAGGCCGGTCAGCGCCAGTCCGACCAGCGGCCCGACCAGGATGCCCGCCTGGTAGAAGACGTTGAACAGCGCGAACGCCTCGATCCGGCGTTCACCCGCGTCGGCGGCGAGGTAGGCGCGGACCGCCGGGTTGAACAGCGCCCCGGCGAAACCGGTCGCGAACGAGGCGATGATCAGCGCGGGGAGCGAGTCCACCAGCCCGAGCAGCGCGAAGCCCCCGGTCCGCAGCGTGCACCCGGCGACGATCAGCGGCTTGTAGCCGAACCGGTCGGCCAGCGCCCCGCCGAGCAGGAACATGCCCTGCTGCGAGAGGTTGCGGACGCCGAGGACGAGCCCGACCAGCCAGCCCGCGAGCCCGAGCGTGCCGGACAGGTGCGCGGCCAGGTACGGCATCAGCATGTAGAACGCGACGTTGATGGTGAACTGGTTGACCACCAGCATCCGTGCCGGGCGGTTGAAGGATCGGTACTGCGCAAGGGTTTCCCGCATCACGCACCCGCCGGGGCGGTCACGTCGGCGCAGCGGGTCCAACGGTGGATCTCGCGCTCGGTGGGGCTGGCGACCTCGTCGGGATTCGCTGCCACGGATGCGCCGAGCAGGTCGTGCTTCGCGCAGTACTCGTCGTTGAACACGGTGTCGTAATACCGTTGCGGCCCATCGGGAAACACTGCGGCGATGCGGGTGTCGGGTCCGGAGGTGTGAGCGAGCCAGCCTGCGACCAGGGCCACCGCGCCGACGCTCCACCCGCCGCTGGCGAAGCTGGTGGCGGCGAGTTCGCGGCACTTCCCGACGGCCTCGGCGGGCGCGACCCAGTGCACCTCGTCGAAGTGCTCGTAGGCCACGTTGCGCGGGTAGATGCTGGAGCCGAGCCCGCGCATCAGCCGCGGCCGCGCGGGCTGGCCGAAGATCGTCGAGCCGATCGTGTCCACGCCGACGAGGCGCAGGCGCGGGAAGTGCTTGCGCAGTTCGCGGGACACGCCCGCGGAGTGACCGCCGGTGCCGACCGAGCACACCAGTGCGTCCACCCGGCCGAGTTGCGCGATCAGCTCGTGCGCCAGCGATGCGTAGGCGTCGACGTTGTCGGGGTTGTTGTACTGGTCGGGGCAGTACGAACCGGGGTATCGGGCGAGCAGTTCGCCTACGCGCTGCCTGCGCGCCTCCTGCCAGCCGCCGGTGGGGTGCGGCTGCCGGACCAGTTCCACCCGTGCGCCGTAGGCGGCGAGCAGGCGGTGCATGATCGGCTCCAGCCCGGGGTCGGTGACCAGGGTGACCGGGTGGTCGAAGGCGATCCCGGCCAGCGCGAGACCGAGGCCGAGGGTGCCGCTGGTGGACTCGACGATCATGCAGCCGGGCGCGAGGTCGCCGCGCTCCCTGGCTTTGGTGATCATGTGCAGCGCTGGGCGGTCCTTCATGCCGCCGGGGTTGCTGCCCTCCAGCTTCGCCCAGAAACCGCGGCCGGTGGACGGTTCGTCGATCCACAGCACGGGGGTGTTGCCCACGACGGTGGTCAGGTCGGGGCGGGATTGCGTGACGGTGTCCATGTGCGTTGTCCCTCAAGGGATTTCGGCCGCGCGAGAACCGCTCGGCACGGCTGAGTGCGAACGTGGCAGTGGGCCGTCCCCGCGCGAGGCGGGGCGGTGGCACTGTCAGTTCCGCGCCACGCAGATGGTCAGCAGCAATGAGCGTCCACTGTGGACACTCCAGCCGGAGGCGCTGCTTCGCCTTCTCCGCAGCGGCAACGGCGGCAGCACGAGCCCGAGCGTGGGCAGGATCACGGCGACGTCCGCCAGTGGCGCGGGTTCACCCTTCGTGCGCGGCACGGCGGTGCACAGCACGTCGTCCGCGGAGTGGGCGTGCGGCTCGCACGGCGGCAGGTTGTGCGAGTGCCCGTGCGAGACGTGCGTGACCGCCACCGAGGCGTCCGATTGACCGGAGCAGCAGACGGACAGGTGCAGGGTCACGTAGACGGCGAGGAGCACGAAGGCCACGACGCGGCTTCGGTCACGCAGTGTGGCCGTCTCGTCTCGCACGGGATCAGGGTACCCACTTCGTGATCTCGTGGGGATGCCATCTGCCGGGACCTGCGTGTAGGAAGGTGCGATGACAACTCCGAGAACTGCGCGGAGCCGGCGCGGCCTGGCTGTCCTCGCCCTGGTCCCGGTGCTGGCAGGCGTGGTCTCGCCGGTGTCCGCGATCGCGGCGCCGGACGAGCGAGTGGGATGGCCGGGCGCCGCCAAACGCGCCACCTCGACCGGCTACGGCGGTGGCGTCGCCACCGTCGACCACGATGCGACCAAGGCGGGGATCGAGGTCCTCGCCCGGGGCGGCACGGCGGTGGACGCCGCCGTCGCCGCGGCAGCCGCCCTCGGTGTCACCGAGGCGTACTCGGCGGGCATCGGCGGCGGAGGTTTCTTCGTCTACTACGACGCGAAGTCCAAGCAGGTGCACACGATCGACGGTCGCGAGACCGCGCCCGCCGCGATGCGCCCGGACTCCTTCGTCGACCCCAAGACCGGCAAGGTGCTGCCCTTCGACCAGGCCGTCACCTCCGGCCTGTCCGTCGGCGTGCCGGGTACCCCGGCGACCTGGGAGAGCGCGCTGCGCAAGTGGGGGCGGTTCGACCTCCGGCGGAACCTGCGCCCCGCCGTCGAGATCGCTCGCAAGGGCTTCGTCGTCGACGAGGAGTTCCGCGGCCAGACCGCGCTGAACGAGAAGCGCTTCCGGGACTTCCCCGCCACCGCCGAGCTGTACCTGCCGGGCGGGAAGCTGCCCGAGGTCGGCGCGGTGCTGCGCAACCCGGACCTGGCCGACACCTACGAGCAGCTGGGACGCAAGGGCGTCGACTGGCTCTACAAGGGCGAGCTCGGGCGCGACGTGGCCCGGACCGCGGAGAAGCCGCCGGTGGACCCGGCCGCCGGGCGGACCGTGCCCGCCGGGCTGATGAAGCCCGCAGACCTCGCCGCCTACCGGGTGGCCGAGCGCAAGCCGACCAAGATCGGCTACCGCGGGCTGGACGTCTACGGCATGGCCCCGCCGTCCTCCGGTGGCACCACCATGGGCGAGGCGCTGAACATCCTGGAGAACTACCGGCTCTCCGGCAAGACGCCCAAGGACGAGACCGAGGCGCTGCACCTCTACCTCGAAGCCTCGCGGCTGGCCTACGCCGACCGCAACAAGTGGGTCGGCGATCCGTCCTTTGTGGACGTTCCGGTGGCCGGGCTGCTCTCCGACGAGTTCGCCAAGCAGCGGGCGTGCACCATCAAGCCGGACAGGACGATGGGCCACCCCGCGATCGCCGGTGACCCGACCAAGATCGTCCCGGGTCAGCCGTGCGCCACGCCGATGCCCGCGGCCCCGATGACCTACGAGGGGCCGTCGACGACGCACCTGGTGACCGCCGACCGGTGGGGCAACGTCGTGTCGTACACGCTGACCATCGAGCAGACCGGCGGTAGCGGGATCACCGTGCCGAAGCGCGGTTTCCTGCTCAACAACGAGCTGACCGACTTCGACATCGCCCCGCCCGCCGCGGGCGCACCGCTCCCGGCGAACGCGCCCGCCGCGGGCAAGCGGCCGCGCAGCAGCATGTCGCCGACGATCGTGCTCTCCAACGGCAAGCCGCTGCTCGCGGTCGGCTCGCCCGGCGGGTCCACGATCATCACCACGGTGCTGCAGACGCTGGTGAACCGGCTCGATCTCGGGAAGTCGTTGCCGGAGGCCGTTCTCGCGCCGCGGATCTCGCAGCGCAACGCGGCCAAGACCGAGGCTGAGCGCGGCTTCATGGACGGCCCGCTGCGCTCGGTCCTGGAACGCAAGGGGCACGAGTTCACCTTGGCACCCAGCACGTTCGCGCCGAACCCGGAGATCGGCACCGTCGCCGCGCTGGAGTTCCTCGGCAACGGCCGCATCCAGTTCGCCGCCGAGCCGAACCGCCGCGGCGGGGGAAGCGCGCTCGCGTTGATCCCCGTTCGCTAGTACGACCCCGACGGCCCCCCGGACGACCGATTCCGGGGGGCCGTCGTGCTCCGCAAGGGGGAACCCTGAAAACACCCCCAGATCGCTTTCCCGCTGGTCCACGCGGGGTTTTCCGGGGTTACCTTCGGAGCATGGAATCGTTCTGCTCCTTCGACGAGGTGCACCGCAGGCCGCGGTTCGCGCTCGCGCCGGGAGCCCAGCCGTGGGCGGGCGGGGGTTCGGGTGGCACCGTGCTGCCGGTCTGCCGGACCGTGGCCAGCACCGGCAACGTCGCGGTCGGTGTCACCGCGGTGTGGGCCTCCCCGCAGGGCTGCCACCTGGAGGTGAGCGTCACCGCCAGGGCTGACGGCCTCGCGGGCGCGGAGTGGGACCGGATCCGAGCGGGCCTCACCGGCTCGGCCAAGCCTCCGCGCTTCGCCGTCCGGTTCGCCGACGACACGCTCGCCGTCGAGCACGGTGGCGGTTGGCCCACCTACCGGCACAGCGACGGCGCGTGGCGGTTGGAGCCGTCGTTCAGCGTCACCTGGGCCGATGCGACAGCCAGCGACGATTCGGTCCGCGCGTACGCGATGCTGTGGTTGTGGCCGTTGCCGCCGGAGCAGCCCTTCGAGTTCCTGGTCGAGTGGTTCTCCGCCGGGGTCGAACCCACGGGGATCACCCTCGACGGTGCCGAGATCGCCGCCGCTCTGCGCATTGACTAGCTCAACCTCCGCCGCACGGTGGTCGGGGCGTCTTCAAGTCCTACGAACCCCCGCGCCAGACGTCTCTAACCACAGCAAACCCCCAGGGCATCGAACGTGAATGTCGCGATTGGTGCGTTGGGCGCACTGAATGAGTCATTGAGGTACTTGAGCGCCCTCAATGACTCATTCAGCACGTAAGGGGGGTGGGGAGGGCGGGGGGGGGGTGGGGGCGGTTAGTGGTTGGTGGGGCGGGGGTTGGGGGTACTTGAAGACCGGCGAACGTGGCGGGCCGAGGCGTGAGAACGTGAAAGGCATGAGCGCACGCGTCGCATTGGTCACCGGGGCAGGCGGAGGGCTGGGCCGCGCGATCGCGTTGCGGCTGGCCGAAGACGGGTTCGCGATCGCGGTCCTGGACATCGCGCACGCCGAGGACACCGTCGAACTGATCGAGCGAGCCGGTGGCACCGCGACGCCGTACCCGGTGGACCTGCGGGACGCCACGGCCGTCGAGGACGCCTTCGACGCGGTCGGCGAACTCGATGTGCTGGTGAACAACGCCGCCGTCTACCCAACGCGCCCGTTCGTCGAGGTCCCGCTCGCGGAGTACGACGAGGTCCACGCGATCAACCAGCGTTCTTACTGGCTCGCCGCGCAACTCGCCGTCCAAAGGATGCCCGCACGAGGCGGCAGCATCGTCAACATCGCTTCCATGACGATGCACGGCGGCTGGGCCGAGCTGACCGCCTACGTCGCCACCAAGGGAGCCGCCGCCGCGCTCACCAAGGCGCTCGCCAGAGAACTCGGGCCGCGCGAGATCCGCGTCAACTGCGTGTCCCCGGGCGCTTTCCCGACCGACGCGGAGGCGATCCACCCGAATCCCGCCGAGTACAACGACTTCGTCCTTCAGCACCAAGCACTTCAGCGGCGCGGCACACCCGAGGAGCTGGCCGCGGTGGTGTCCTTCCTCGTCGGGCCGGACGCGTCGTTCGTGACCGGGCAGACGATCGAGGTCAACGGTGGCTGGGTGATGACCTGAGCGGCAGCGTCACCCGCACGTGCAAGCCGCCCTTCGCCCTGGCCTCGGCCAGCACCGTCCCGCCGTGCGCCTGCGCGATCGAGGAGACGATCGACAGGCCGAGGCCCGCGCCGCCGTCCGCGGAGCCGGTGCGTTCGGTGCCGCGGCGGAACGGTTCGAACAGCAGCGGGACGGTGCCGGGGGCGATCACCTGGCCGGTGTTGACCACTTGGAGTCCGCTGCGGGAGTTGGTGCGCACCCAGATCTGGCCGCCGTCGACGTTGTGCCGCACCGCGTTGCCGACGAGGTTGGTCACCAGTTGCGTCAGCAGGACGAGATCTCCCAGTACCAGCAAGGGTTCCGCGTTCACCTCGACCTCGATGGAGCGGGCGGCCGCGGCGGCGGAGTGCTGTTCGACGACGTCGGCGACGACGCGGTGCAGCTCCACCGGAACGCGGTTCTCGATGCCGCGGTCGCTGCGCGCGAGCAGCAGCAGCCCGTCGATGAGCCGTTCACTGCGGCGGTTGGCCTCCAGCATCTGTTCGCTCACCTCGGCGAGCTGCGCTTCGCTGGGGTTCTTGAGCCCGATCTGGATCGCCGCGCGCTGGATGGCCAGCGGCGTGCGCAGCTCGTGCGAGGCGTTGGCGATGAACCGCCGCTGGCTGTCGAAGGCGTGCTGCAACCGGTCGAGCATGGTGTCGAAGGTGCCTGCCAGCTCGGTCAGCTCGTCGCGCGGCCCGGCCAGCGCGATCCGCTCGTGCAGGTTCGCCGAGGACAGCCGCTGCGCGGTCGCGGTGATCTGGTGCAGTGGCCGCAGCACCCGCCCGGAGATCCACCAGCCCGCCACGACGGACAGCGCCGCGATGAGGATCAACGCCAGCGCGGAGTAGATCAGCAGCGACGACAGGGTGGTGTCGACGGTGACTGCGGTGAAGTCCCTGGTCAGCGCGTCCATCCGCTGCGCGACGGCGATTCCCGGACTCGTCGGCAGGGGAGTGGCCGGTATCGCGCCCGACGACAGCAGCTCGGGCACGTCGGACTTCGAGATCGCGAGCGACACCCGGCCCGAGATCGTCTGCGACATCAGCAGGTAGACGACGGTGACCAGGACCGTGCCGGAGGCGAGGAACAGCCCGCTGTAGAGCGCGGTGAGCTTGGTGCGCACGGTCGGCCGCAGGAAGTCCACGAGGTGCCTCAGATCCGGTAGCCGGCGCCGGGAACGGTCTCGATCACCGGCGGCTCGCCCAGTTTGGCGCGCAGCTTCGACATCGCCACCCGGACCGCGTTGGTGAAGGGGTCGGCGTGCTCGTCCCACGCCTGCCTGAGCAGCTGCTCCGAGCTGACCACCGTGCCCTGCGCGCGCAACAGGACCTCCAGCACGGCGAACTCCTTCGGCGTCAGGTCGATCCGCCTGCCATCCCTGGTGACGCGGCGCCGCGCGGCGTCCAGCTCGACGCCCTTCGCGCTGAGCACCGGCGGCAACGCGGGCGCCGCGCGGCGGGCCAGCGCGCGCACCCGCGCGACCAGCTCCGGGTACTCGAACGGCTTGGTGAGGTAGTCGTCGGCGCCCAGTTCCAGTCCGTCGACGCGGTCGTCCAGCGAGCCCGCCGCGGTCAGCATCAGCACCTTGGTCCGGCTCGCCGAGCGCGCGAGGTCGCTGCAGATGTCGTCTCCGTGCATCCCGGGCAGATCGCGGTCGAGCACCACGACGTCGTAGTCGTGCACGGCGAGCCGTTCGTGCGCGGTGAGCCCGTCGTAGGCGACGTCCACGGCCATCGCCTCGGACCGCAGTCCGGCCGCGACCAGGTCGGCGAGGACCTTCTCGTCCTCGGCCACCAACACCCTCATCCGGCCCTCCACCAGCTCGGTTATACCCGCCCACCCTGCCGGTACCGGTGTTTCCGGAACATTTCCGGCCGACGAAAACCTTCCGAAACACCCCACCACGTAGACCTGCTCCCCATACCGCCGAATTCGGCGAAGTCAGCTAATCGAGGAGCGGAACACGATGAGAACGCTTCGACTCGCGGGTGTCAGCGCGGTCCTGATGTCGGCACTGCTGCTGGCCGGCTGCTCCGGTCAGCCCGACAACAAGGTCGCCTCCCTCGGCGGGGACAAGGACAAGGCCGCGGCGCAGAACGACGCCGACGTGCCCAAGGACCCGAAGGAACTGGCGCTGAAGTTCGCGAAGTGCATGCGGGACAACGGGATCGACATGCCGGATCCGACCTTCGAAGGGGGAGGGGCCGCGATCACCCTCGGCGGCGACGCGGACATGGAGAAGTTCAAGAAGGCCAACAAGGCGTGCGAGAAGTACTCGGGCGCCAAGGACTTCAACCCCAACGACCCGAAGGTCAAGGAAGAGCAGCTGAAGTGGGCGAAGTGCATGCGGGAGCAGGGGATCGACATGCCCGACCCCGGGGCTGACGGCTCGACCAGGGCGATCCCCATGGACAAGGACCCGAAGAAGATGGACGAGGCGTTCAAGAAGTGCAGCCCCGACGGCAAGGGCGGCGTCGTCTCGCTTCGCCCCGGTGGTGACAAGTGACCGGGAAGAGCATGCGGGCCGCGGTCGTAGTCGGCGCGGCGGCGGTTCTCGCCGCGGGCGGGATCACCGCGGCGGCCCTGTTCAGCGGCGGGGGCCCGGCGGCGGCCAACGACAACAAGAACAAGCCCGGTGCCACCTCGGAGATCGAGAAGACCACCTTGGTGCAGCAGGAGAAGGTAGACGGCAAGCTCGGCTTCGGCGGCACCTACGACGTGTCGGCGGGTGGCTCCGGCGGCGGCATCTACACGTCGCTGCCCAAGGAGGGACAGGTCGTCAAGCAGGGTCAGCAGCTCTACTCGGTCAACGACCGCACGGTGCCGCTGTGGCGGGGCGACGTCCCGTTGTGGCGCAAGATCGCTTCCGGGATGGACAAGGGCTCCGACATCAAGCTCGTCGAGCAGAACCTGCGCGATCTCGGGTTCTTCAAGCAGACCCCCGACGAGAAGTTCAACGACGCCACCGCCGCCGCGATCAAGAAGTGGCAGAAGGCGCTCGGCGCCGAGCAGACCGGCGCGATCGAGGTCGGCGACGTGGTGATCATGCCGAGCGATATCCGGGTGACCAAGGTGGACGGCGCGCTCGGCGGTCCCGCGCAGGGCAAGCTCGGCACGGCCAGCAGCACCGACCGCGTCGTCACGGTGGACATGCCGGTGACCAAGCAGTCGGTGGCGAAGACCGGCGCCAAGGTCGAGGTCGCCCTGCCGGGCGGCAAGCGCGCCCCCGGCCGGATCACCTCGGTCGGCACGGTGGCCACCAAGGCCGAGGACGACAAGGGTTTCGGCGGTTCGCCGCCCACGGTCAAGGTCGAGGTCGTGCTCGACGACCCGTCGTCGGTCGGCACCCTCGACGGCGCGCCGGTCTCGGTCTACTTCACCAGCGAGAGCAAGGAGAACGTGCTCGCGGTGCCGTTGAACGCGCTGCTGCGGCTGTCCGAGGGCGGGTACGGCGTCGAGCTGGTGCAGCCGGACGGCAGCACGAAGCTGGTCGGCGTGGAGCTGGGCCTGTTCGGCAACGGCAAGGTCGAGGTGACCGGCGCGGAGATCCGCGAGGGCGCCAAGGTGAAGGTCGCGGCATGACCAACCCCACCCTCGCCACCGTGATCGAGATGGAGCGGGTCTCGCGGAACTACGCCGGGGACGTGCGCGCGCTGCGCGAGGCGTCGCTGCGGATCGTGGAGGGCGAACTGCTCGCGGTGGTCGGCCCGTCCGGCTCCGGCAAGTCCACGATGCTGCAGCTGATGGGCACGCTGGACCGGCCGTCCGAGGGCGTGGTGCGGCTGCTCGGCCACGACGTCGCGAGCCTGTCGGACCGGCAGCTCTCCGCGGTGCGGGCGAACTGGATCGGCTTCGTGTTCCAGCAGTTCTTCCTCACCCCGCACCTGACCGCCGCGCAGAACGTGGAGACCGGCCTGCTCTACCACGGGATCGGCCGGGCGGAGCGGCGGCGCAGGTCGCTGGAGGCGCTGGAGCGCGTCGGGCTCGGGCACCGCGTCGGGCACCGGCCCGCCGAGCTCTCCGGTGGCGAGAAGCAGCGGGTGGCCGTCGCCAGGGCGCTCGTGGCGCGGCCGGTCATCCTGCTCGCCGATGAGCCGACCGGCGCGCTGGACTCGCGCTCCGGCGCGGGGGTGCTGGCCCTGTTGCACGAGCTCAACGCGGACGGCACGACGATCGCGGTGATCACCCACGACCACGAGATCGCCCGCTCGTTGCCGCGCAGGGTGGAACTGCTCGACGGGATGATCAAGCACGACACCGCTCGACGGGAGGCGGCATGACCACGCTCATCGACCGGCCCGCGAGCGCCGCTCCCGAACCCCGACCGCTGCCGAAGTCCGCGCGGGTGGGCCTGGCGGACCTGGTCCGCGCGGGGCTCGCGGGCGTGGTGGGCAGGCCGACGCGGGCCGTGCTCTCCGCGCTGGGCATCGCGATCGGCGTTGCCGCGATGGTGGCGGTGCTCGGGATCAGCGCGGCCAGCCAGGCGGAGCTGAAGGCGCAGCTGGACAAGCTCGGCACGAACCTGCTCCAGGTGACGGCGGGCAAGACGTTCTTCGGCGAGGACACCCGGCTGCCCAGGGAGGTGGTGGAGATGGTGGCCCGGATCGGCAGCGTGCGCCTGGCGAGCGGAACCGGAACGGTGCCCAACGTCAACGTCTTCCGCACCGACCTCAGCGACGCGCGGGAGACCGGCGGCATCTCCGTCCTCGCGGCGAAGCTGAACCTGCCGGAGACCGTCGGCGCGTCTGTCCGAAGTGGAACGTGGCTCAACGAAGCCATCGCCAAGTACCCCGGGGTTGTGTTGGGGCACAAGGCGGCCGAGCACCTGGGCATCGACAAGCCGGGCGCGCAGGTGTGGCTGGGCGCGCAGTGGTTCACCGTCGTCGGCATCCTCGACCCGGTGCAGCTGGCCCCGGAGCTGGACCGCGCCGCGCTGGTCGGCTGGGAGGTCGCGGAGCGGAAGCTGCGCTTCGACGGGCACCCCAGCACCGTCTACGAGCGCTCTGACGACGACAGCGTCGAGCAGGTCCGCGAGGTGCTGCCAGGGACGGTGAACCCCAAGAGCCCCAACGAGGTCAGCGTCAGCAGGCCCTCGGACGCGTTGCAGGCGCAGATCACCGCGCAGAACACCTTCGCCACGATGTTCCTCGGCCTGGGCGCGGTCGCGCTGCTGGTCGGCGGGGTCGGGGTGGCGAACACCATGGTCGTCTCGGTGCTGGAACGGCGTTCGGAGATCGGGTTGCGGCGCGCGCTCGGGGCCGGCCGCCGCCAGATCAGGGCGCAGTTCCTCACCGAGGCGGTGCTGCTGTCCGGGCTGGGCGGGCTCTTCGGGGTCCTGCTCGGGCTGGGCATCAGCATCGCGTGGTCGGTCAACAGCGGTTGGCCGATCACGGTGCCCGTCATGGCGATCGGGGCCGGGGTGGGGGCCTCGGTGCTGATCGGTTCGCTGGCGGGCTGGTTCCCGGCGGGCAAGGCGGCGAAGCTCTCGCCGACCGAGGCGTTGGCGACCGCCTGAGGCACGGGCGCGGGCGGAGGCCGGGGGGATCAGGGCTCCCCGGCCTCCGCTTTCCTATGCCGCGTAACCCTTTCCGCCGATCCAGGTGCCCAGGTTGTGCGTGCTGATCCAGTACGCCCTCGGCACGTTCGCCCAGCCGCCGCCACCGGCACCCTCACCGGCCGGGTCGGCGATCAGCGCCTCGGCCCCGCCCGCGCGGTAGCCGACCACGGCGACGTAGTGGTAGATGGTGCCGCCCGGGTAGCCCGGCGGGCGCCAGCCGCTGACCACGTTGGCGACCATCGGGTAGTTGTTGTCGATGTTGAGGACCAGGTCCCGGCGGAGCAGGTCCCGCTGCGCCTGCGACGGCGGGTCGGCCATGTTCTTCGCCTCGAACCAGGTGGTGCCGAGGAAGTGGTTGAGCGCGTTGCGCACCAGTCCGATGTGGTCGGTGCCGCCGGTGTGCGTGCCCATGAAGTTCGCCAACGTTTGCTGGCTGGGCGGGGAGATCCGGGTGCTCAACGCGATCCGGGCGGCGCCGGGGCCGCACCAGTACCCGGTCTGCTGGCGCTCCCAGGTGTAGTTGAGGACCTTGTTGTCGGCCTTGGCGACGACGCCGACGGATGCGGCGTCCGGGGCGGCGGAGGCGGAGCCGCCCGTGACGAGGGTCATGGTCGACGCGCCGACGAGCAGCAGGGTGGCCAGTCTCTTGATCATGGTTTCTCCAATGCAGGGTTAGGAGAACGAGGGGACGCACAAATCCCTCCACAGTGGACAAACCACTGTGGAGGGACGGGAACCTAGGCGGTGTAGCCCTTACCGCCGATCCAGGTGCCCAGGTTGTGCGTGCTGATCCAGTAGGTGCGCGGCACGTTGCCCCAGCCGCCGCCACCGTGGCCCGCCGCAGCGGGGTCGGCGATCAGGGCCTCGGCCCCGCCGCCGCGGTAGCCCATGACCGCGACGTAGTGGTAGATGGTGCCGCCGGGGTAGCCGGGCGGGCGCCAGCCGCTGATCACGTTCGCGACGATCGGGAAGTTGTTGTTGATGTTGAGAACGAGGTCGCGCGAGAGCAGGTTGCGCTGGGCCTGCGTCGGCGGGTCGTACATGTTCTTGACCTCGAACCAGCTGGTCCCGATGTAGTAGTTCAGCGCGTTGCGCACCAGTCCGACGTGGTCGGTGCCGCCGGTGTGGGTGCCCATGAAGCTCGCCAGCTGCCCCTGGGTCGGCGGTGTGCGCCGGGAGCTGATGGCGATCTGGGCGGAGCCGGGGCCGCACCAGTAGCCGGTCTGCTGGCCGTACCAGCTGAAGTTCAGGACCTTGCTGGACAGGGCGTTGACCGAGCCGATGGAGGCCTCGGCCTTGCTGGCGGGGATCGCGGGGGCGGCGGAAACGGTGCCGCCGGAGACGAGGGCCATGGTCGCCGATGCGACGACCAACAGGGTGGCCAATCGTGTGATCATGTTGCTCTCCGTGGGGCAGTTGGGTGATCCGAACACGGAGTGTGAGTGGCCTCACACGTGAATCAGGTTCGCCCCTGCCGCCCGGTCCCGCGCCCCCCTTCAAGGCTGATCGAAGTACGCGCGGGTAATTCAGGTCTGATTTGCTCCGTTCGGCGCAAGCGCCCGGTCGCGCATCGAGGTCTTGTTCGCTTCTGTTGACTCAGTCGAACGGCGTGTGACTCTCTTCAGATTCCAGTTCGCCGGGGAGAACGGGAGTCACCATGCTGCGCATCTACTTCACCGCGGAGGACTTGGGCCGGACGCGCGTCGCCGCCGCGCCGGACCCGCTGTGGGAGACGGTGCTCAGCGTGCAGCGCCTGCTCGCACGGGACGGCGACGTGGTGTTCGACGGCTGGCGGCACCAGGTCCGCTCCGCCTTCACCCAGCCGAGCCTGCTCGACCAGCTGCGGTTGTTGCTCCCACTGCTGCCGCCGCGCGGCTACTTCCCGGACTTCCTCACGCCCACCAACGGCGCGCAGGGGCTGCGCGCGGGCATCGAGGCGATCCTCAGCACGCCCAAGCAGCGCCTGCGCGCCGAGCTCGACCTGCTGGACAACCGTTATCAGCTGCCGTCCTGGGTCGGGGCGCTCGCGGAGGGTGACCGGGAGGTGCTGCGCAGGCTCACCTCGGCGATCGTCACCTACCACGAGGTCGCGCTCGCGCCGTACCAGTCGAGGTTGCAGGCGTGCGTCGACTCCGACCGCGCGGTGCGCGCCCGCACCGTGCTGGACGCGGGCGCCGAGGGGCTGCTGTCCGGGCTGAGGCCGTTGATGCGCTGGTCGTACCCCGTGCTCGAAGTCGAGTACCCGGTGGACCAGGAGCTGCACCTGGACGGCCGGGGACTCCTCCTGCTGCCGTCGTTCTTCTGCTACCAGTACCCGGTTTCGCTGATGGACCCGACGCTGACGCCGGTGCTGGTCTACCCGGTGGAGCGCGATGTCAAGTGGATCGGCGACACATCCCGGAAGGCGCGCAGCGACACCGAACGCGCACTGGCGGCCCTGCTCGGCAGCACGCGCGCCGGGGTGCTCGACGCGGTCGCCGCCGGGCACACCACGAGCGAGCTCGCGCGGCGGATGAACATCTCGCCCGCTTCGGCCAGCCAACACGCGACCGTGCTGCGCAACGCCGGTCTGGTGACGAGCCGCCGCTACGGCAGCGCGGTGTTGCACACGCTCACGCCGCTCGGTGCTTCGCTGCTGCGCAATCCTCCTGAGCGCACAACGGCTTCGGAGCCCGCGCGCGCTTACGGCACCCGGTAGCGCAGCTTCGCGATCCGCCCGCGTTCACCGGAAGCCCAGCACGCGCCGTCCGGCGTGCAGTCGACGGTGTCGAAGCTGCCCTCGTCGAGCCGGGTCCAGGTCCGCCCGCCGTCCCGGCTGACGTCGCTGCCGGTCGGCCCGACCGCGAGCACCGACGACGTCCGGACGGCGATCCCGGACCGGTACCCGCCGAGCTGGTTCGGGCCGGTCTGCCAGGTCCGGCCGCCGTCGGAGGTCAGCGCGACGGTGCTCGCTCCGGTGGCGTTGGCGAAGTCGCCGCCGACCGCGATGCCGTGCCGCTTCCCGGTGAAGGCCATCCCGAAGATCCCCGCGCTCTCGCTCGCCGCGACGGGGGATTCGCTGACCTGCCAGGTGCGTCCGCGGTCGGCGGTGTGGAAGACCCGCGACCTCTCCCCGCCGCCGGTGGCGAACCACGCGTCCCGGCGGCCGGAGGAGACCAGGCACTGACCGCTCGCCGCGAACGCGGCTTCCTTGGCGAGCGCGGGCGGCATCCCCTTGTCCGGCAACACCGTCCAGCTCCTGCCACTGTCCGAAGTGGACAGAATTCGGAACTTCCCGCCCACCGGGTCGCTCAGCGCGATGCCGTTGCGCGAGTCGAAGAACGTGAGGCAGTCGTAGAACGCCTTGGGTTCGGCGTTCTGGAAGGCCAGCTGCCAGCTCCGCCCGCCGTCCGAGGTCCGGTACACCCGCGAGTCCGCGCCCTCGCCGATCGAGAGCACCACCGCGCGCTGGTCGTCGAACGCGTGGATGTCGCGGAACTGGAGCGTCGTGGCGCCGGGCGGGTCGACCCGCTGCCACGCTCGTCCTCCGTCGACGGTGCGCAGCACGACGCCACCACTGCCGCCCGCCCACGCGACCTGGTCGCTCACCGCGGACAGGCCGCGGAAACGCGCTTCGGTGTTCGTCGGCGTCAGCTGCCACGGTGATTCCGCCGCGACCGCGGGGAGCGGGGCCAGCACGAGCAGGGCGACACTCAGGGGCAACCACCTCATGCGGTCGCAAGGTAGTGGCCGTCAGCCGTGGTTCATAGAGCTGGAAGGAGCAGCGCGTGTTGTTCCCCCAACGGTTCCTCGACGCGCTCGCCGATGGGCGAGCAGACCTCGCCTTCCGCAGGTGGACCAAGCCGTCGGCGCGGGCCGGAGGTCGTCAGCGCACAGCTGTTGGCGTCGTCGAGTTCGTCTCGGTCGAGGTCATCGCGCCTTCCTCGATCGACTTCGAGGCCGCGCGTCGAGCCGGGTACGCCTCGCGCGCGGCCCTGCTCGCCGAGCTGGAGCGGCGCTCCGGCGAGGTGTACCGGATCCAGGTCCGGCTCGTGGGCGCCGACCCGCGTTTGGCGTTGCGCGACCAGAAACCGACTCCGGCGGAACTGGGCGACATCCGTGACCGCCTCGCCCGTTTCGACTCGGCGAGCACGCACGGCGCGTGGGCGCTCGCCGTGCTGCGACTGATCGCGGAGTGCCCGGGGGAACCCGCCGCCCGCCTCGCCGAACGGCGTGGGCGGGAGACCCGACTGTTCAAAGTGGACGTTCGCAAGCTGAAAGAGCTGGGGCTGACCGAAAGCCTCGCCGTGGGTTACCGGTTGTCGCCCCGGGGTGAGGCCGTGCTGGCAGCTCTGGGCTGACCTGCGGAAAACGCGGTACCGCCTGCCACTAAACTGGGTGACGACCCGCTCTTGCTCAACCAAATGCTGGGGAGACCATGTCCGGCGCGTCCTTCATCTCCACGACGATTCCCTACGTCAACGCGAGCCCGCACCTCGGCCACGCGCTGGAGTGGGTCCAGACGGACGCGTTCGCCCGGCACATGGCCATGCGCGGCCAGGACGTCTACGTGCTCAGCGGCTCCGACGAGAACGCGCTGAAGAACGTGCTCGCCGCGGAGAAGGCCGGTGTCTCGACCAAGGACCTGGTCGCGAGCAACGTGGTCTTCTTCGAGGAGCTGATGAGGCGTCTGGAGGTCGGCCTCACCCGGTTCATCCGGACCAGCGTCGACCAGGACCACATCGACGGCGCCGTGGAGATCTGGCGCCGGATGGCCGCCAGCGGCGACATCTACACCAAGGACTACTCGGGCCTGTACTGCGTGGGCTGCGAGCAGTTCTACGGTGAGGGCGAACTGGTCGACGGCAAGTGCCCGGAGCACCGCACGGTGCCCGAGCTGGTCAGCGAGACCAACTACTTCTTCAAGCTCTCCCGCTATGGCGACCGGCTGCTCCAAGCCCTGGAGTCCGGCGAGATCAAGGTCGTCCCGGAGACCCGCCGCAACGAGGTGACCAGCTTCGTCCGCGCCGGCCTCGAAGACATCAGCATCTCCCGCTCGATGGCCCGCGCGCGCGGCTGGGGCATCCCGGTGCCCGGCGACGACAGCCAGGTCATGTACGTCTGGATCGACGCGCTGACCAACTACACCAACGCTCTGGGCTGGTTCCGCGACGACGAGAACTACCGCAAGTACTGGGTCGAGGCCGATGACCGCGTGCACGTGCTCGGCAAGGGCGTCTCCCGGTTCCACGCGGTGTACTGGCCCGCGATGCTGATGTCCGCGGGGCTGCCGCTGCCCACCGAGATCGTGGTTCACGGCTACATCACCGTGGACGGCGAGAAGATCGGCAAGTCCCTCGGCAACGCCGTCGACCCGGTGGCCCTGATCGAGCGCTTCGGTGTCAGTGCGATCCGCTACTACCTGTTGGCCGACTTCTCGCCCTTCGGCGATGGCGACTTCAGCGTGAAGCCGCTGATCGCGCGGTACAACAACGACTTGGCCAACGGCCTCGGCAACCTCGTCAGCCGCGTGACCAGCATGACCCAGCGCTACCGCGAGGGCATCGTCCCCGCGTCCGGCCCTGTGTCCGCTCCCGAGGAGTCCCTGGCCGCCCAGGTCGAGGTGAGTGCGCGGGAGTCGCTGGAGGCGATGGTCCGCTACGACCACCGCGAGGCCCTGACCAAGGTGTGGGACCTCGTCCGGCGCACCAACGCCTACGTGGACGAGCGCGCCCCGTGGCACCTGGCGAAGGAGGGCACCCCGGAGTCGGAGGCCCTGCTGAACACCACGCTGCACCACCTGGTCGGCGCGGTCCGGCAGCTCGGCGGCTTGATCCAGCCGTACCTCCCGGTGCCCAGCGCGGCGATCCTGGAGGCCCTCGGCGAGAAGGCGGAGAGCGTCCCCGCCGCCGACGCGTGGCTGTCCGACCTGGCGGGCCGCGCGATCAGCAAGCCCCCGGCGCTGTTCCCCCGCCTGGAGCTGCCCGAAGCGGAGTGACCAGCGAAAACCGCCCCTGCGAACGTTCCGGTCGAACGTTCACAGGGGCGGTTGTGGTCAGAGGCTGACGTTGCCGCCGACGGTGCCGATCTGGACCACCTTGCCGCTGCCGCCGACGTTCCCGCTGACGCTGTTGGCCACGCTCCCGTTGTCCGCGTGGATCTCCACGTTGGCCCGCTCGTACCGCTCCCGCAGCTTCTGGCCGAACTCCGGGTCCGCCTGCTCGGCCCGCTCCAGCTCCCGGCCCAGCTCCTCGACGCGCGCCCCGTCCTCCGGCGCTTCGATCGCGGCCTCCAACACCGCCTGGGCTTCGGGGCTGAACTGCTCCTTCACCCACCGGCAGAGCCCGCCGAACGCGGCCGTCGTGGCCCGCGTCGCCAGCACAGCCGCCATCGTCATGATCATCGGTTCCGGCACGTCGTCCCCCATGCGCAGATCGTGGGCAGTCGCTGACTCACCGTAGCAGCGCCGTGCTCAGATGCCCCGAACCTTGTTGTACCGCCAGAGCAAGGCGTTCTTGCTCGGATGGTGGGACGGGTGGGGGAGACGGAGCCGCTTGCCGTGGAGTCCTTGCAGGCCGTGCACAAGCATCGGTTCCGTGGACCGGTCGGCTAGGACATCTTCCCTGACCTCCATCACGAAGTTGTCTGGGTGAATTCGAATGATTCCACTGTCATACGCGCCGTGGTGGAGTTTGCAGAGTGCCAGGCCGTTCCACACTTCTGGATGCCCGTCCGGCTCGCTGTCCGGGATGATGTGGGCTGCCTCGATGAGCCCCTTGTATCCCAGTCCGCACATCGCGCAGCGGTGCTTGTAGGCGTGGCGAACTCGTGTACTGAACAGAGGTTGGTGAAGGCGAAGATTGGTGAGTCGCTTCTGTATTCTCTTCTGAGTCGTGGTGGTGATCGGTCCTGTGTTCTCCGGTTTCTGCTCTTCGCTTACGGCGATCACGAATTGAAGTTTTTCGGGCTCGTCGCCAATGATCCAGATAGGGTACTTCGGCAGGTAGAACGCGTCGGCGGCGCCTAGGAACCAGATGAGCGGAAGATCGCGTGCATAGGCGTTGCGAAGGCCAACGTTATCTGGGTGAGTGGGGTCCTCGCCGCGGTAATTGTATCGTTGGAGCCCATCATCGCCCAGGGAATCTTCGTATGGCGGCTTCTTCCCGGCTGGGGTGTAGACGGTGCGCATAGAAAGAGCAGTGTCATAACCCGCTGGCTTGCGGATGCCAGCCTGGCGATCCATCAGCGGTAGCCGTTCGCCATTGAACTCGAAGTCTTCTAGTTGCCTTTGCTTGACCCATCCGTCTTCGGTCTTGGGAAGGTCAGTCAGCCAGGCCATCGCGACATCACGCATCTTGCGGTCTTCGTCTGGATCGATCAGCACCGTGCGTGCCACGCGTCCCCCTCGGTTTGCCAGTCCCGCAAACGGATCGAGAGACATCTAGCAGAGACGAGCGCTCACGTGGGTGGGCTTGGTTGACTCCCACCCATGCGGATCGTCTTGGACACCGACCCCGGGATCGACGACGCGCTCGCGATCCTCTACCTGGCCGCACAGCCGGATGTGGAACTCGTCGGCGTGGGCACGGTGCACGGCAACGTCCCGGCCGACACGGCTGCGGAGAACGCCCTGCGCGTGCTCGAACTCGTGGGTTGGGGCGACGTCCCGGTTGCCATCGGCGCAAGGATGCCGATGGCGCAGCCGCTGCGGACCTACGAGTACGTGCACGGCGACGACGGCCTGGGCAACGTCGCGGGGCCGAAGCCGCAGGGAAAACCGACCGCGGAGTCGGCGGTCGAACAGCTCGTCCGGCTCGCGCGGCAGTACCCGGGGGAGCTGGTCCTGCTCGCGCTGGGGCCGCTGACCAACGTCGCGGTCGCGCTGCTCGTCGAGCCGGAGCTGCCGAAGCTGCTGCGCAAGGTGGTCGTGATGGGCGGCGCGGTGTGGGCGCCGGGCAACGCGACGGCGCACGCCGAGGCCAACATCTACAACGACCCGGAAGCCGCTGATCTTGTTCTGGGGGCGGGGTTCGACCTCACGCTGGTGGGCCTGGAAGCGACGGCGCACGCCATCGCCAACGCCACCTGGTTGGATGAACTGGCCGGGCACGACAGCCCGCGCGCCCGGTTCGCCAGCGGTGTTCTCGGCCACTACGTGGGCTTCTACCAGCCGCTCGTCGGGGTCCGGCAGTGCACGCTCTACGACCCGCTGGCCGCGGCGATCCTGCTCGATCCGGAGCTGGCCGGCTACCGCGAGCTGCCGGTGCACGTGGAGCTGCGGGGCACCCACACCAGGGGAACCACCATCGCCGACCTGCGCGGTTACCAGGACACGGTGGCCGAGCGGCCCGCGGTGAAGATCGCGGCGGAGCTGGACGAGGCCGAGTTCCTCGATCGGATGCTGCGAGCCCTGCGAGCGGAGACCGCCGGCGCACCTTGATCGGCAACGGCGGCTGTCTGCTTCCACTGTCGGCCGGGCACGCTACGATAATTGCAGGAACAGCTGCCCAGACAAGCGGAGCCGCCCACGGGTGAGGCCCGCTTGTCCTTGTATAGGGAGGTCGAGCTATGGGGCGCGGCCGGGCCAAGGCAAAGCAGGCGAAGGTGGCACGGGAGCTCAAGTACAGCTCTCACCCAACTGACCTGCAAGCGCTGCAGAACGAGTTGTCGAGTGGGGGGTCAGTGGCCGATCGCAGGCCGGACGACCGACTTGAACTCGACGACCGGTACGACAACTACCGCGGGTGAACAGCTGAACTGAGCCGCCCGGCCACGTGCACCCGTGACCTGGGCGGCTCAGTCACGCCCGGCGCTCGACGAAGCCGGACAGGCTCGCGATGGATTCCAGCGCATCCAGGTTCAGGTCCTCGGCGGCGACGTCGACGCCGAACCGCTCACGCACGGAGTCGAGCAGTCGTGCGCCCGCGAGCGAGCTGAGCCCGACCTCCGGACCGAACAGCCGCGTGTCCCCGGGCAGCGCGGCGACCACCGACTCGTCCTGGCCGACCGCATCGGCGATGAGCCGCCGGACGACAGCGTCGGTGCTCATGCCGCCTCCGCGGAGAAAAGTACGTCGGCGGTGCTCATGAATCCCCTTCAATGATCGTCAACCAGGTCGGCGCGTCCGGGAGCGGTGCGCCCGCCGGGGCACCGAGCACGGCAAGGTCGGGCTCGGGCTGCTCCACCACGCGCATCCCGCACTGGCGGAACAGCACCCGGAGTTCGAGGTTCGCGCTGGTCGGCCGCATGAGCACCTCGACGCCCGTGCCGGAGCGCGCCATCAGCCAGCGCAGGAAAGCCAGCGCCACACCGCGCCCGGCCACCCGGCACGACAGCGCCAGGAGCCGCACGCGCCACATCGTGTCCCGCCGTTCCACCAACGCGGCGCCGATCATGCCGTAGTCGCCGAACCGGTCGGTTAACCGCGCGATCGGCACGAACCACCGCGGCGAAGCCAGCATCGACCGCAGTTCCTCCGCGGACGGAACTTCGCCGGTCGAGTTGAGCCGATGGGTCCGCGCGGCCAGCTCCAGCAAGCGGTCCAGGTCCTCGGCGCGGGCCTCGCGCACCGCCAGCCGCATGTCGCAGTCGCGCAGGAAGTCCTCGCGGGAGCCGGTGAACGTCGCCGCCGCGGCCTTGCGATCTTCGTCCTCGCGGTAGCGCCGGACTCGCGCTTTGCTGTCGGCGGTCAGCACCGCGGGCAGCAGCGGCGGCTCGTTCAGCCGCGCTGCCAGGTCCTCGGGGGACAGGACCAGCACTTCGGGAGCGCGCGCCGCCACCTCCGCGCGTTCGAAGGCGGTGTCGTCCACGAACGCGAGGGTGTTCAGGCCGATGCCCAGTTCGTCGGCGATCCGGCGCAGCGCCTCGCTCTTGTCACCCCAGCCCAGCTGCGGCGCGACGAACCGCTCCGCCAGCTCGGGCGAGGACGTGAGCAGCGGCAGCAGCGACGGGTCCGTTCGACTGGCGACGCTGCTCAGGATGCCCCGCCCAGCAAGCACGTCGATCGCCCGCAGCACCTCCGGCCGCGGCCTCGGCAGGCTCCGTTCGGCGCCCTCGATCGCGACCTCGTCCCACACCGTGCCGTCGAGGTCCCAGACGACGCACTTGACCGTCCGGTCCCCTGAAGTCATTTCCTCATGTCCAGGCGCATCGACAGGTGCGTCGACTCGAAGCCGAACTTCCGGTACAGCGTGCGCATACCGGTGTTGCCGACGTGCACCTTGCCCGTGACCTCGGTCAGGTCGTTGCGCCTGGCGAAGGCCAGCCCCTCGTCCAGCAGCAGCTCAGCGACCTCGGTCCGCTCCGGCAGCTCCGCGACCGCGAGCGAGCGGAAGTTGGCGTAGCGGTCACCGGTGAGGAAGTTGGTGTTCAGCGCCATCCACAGCCAGCCGACCGGCGCCTCGTCCCCGCGGGCGGCGACGAACATGCCCTCCGGCTGCTTCTTCAGCGCGTTGGCCAGCTTCTTGCGGTGCGTCGCCGGATCGTCCACCGCGTCGGCGCCGAAGGAGATCTTCGCGATCTCCACCTCGAAGTCCGCGATCGCGTCCAGGTCCCGCTCCTCGGCCCGGCGCACGGTGTAGCCGGAGGCACTCATTCCGCGACCAGCTGGAGCGGGCGGAACGGACCACCACCGCACTTGGGACAGCCAGCCGCGCGAAGGTCGGCGACGGAGTTCCACTGCGCGCCGACGCCGACGGGGAACCGCTCGGAGCAGGAGACGCACTCGTACTCGCGCTGCCGGGAACGCTTCTCCCTGGTGTAGAGCGGGCCCTCGTAACTGCCCTCGACCAGCGACGCGGTCGTCGCCGTGGTCAGCAGGTGCTGGAGGAAGCCGGTCCCGCCGAGGATGCCGGAACCCTCGTACTCGTTGAAGTTGCGGATCATGCCGTGGGTGACCAGACCGAGGTCGAGCACCTCGCGCTGGACGTCCAGCATCTCCTCGGTTCCCTTGGCGCCGAAGGAGAACAGCACGTTGCGCGCGGCTCCGGGCTTGAGGCCCTCGACGACGCGGGAGAGGAACAGCTTCGCGCCCTCGGCGGTGTAGGGCGGGTCGGTCATGCCCGCGTCGAACCGGCCGCGCAGGTCCTCCGGCAGCGGGTCGCGCAGGTCGTGCTGGACCAGGTCGACGTCGATGCCGAGGGTGTCGGCGGTGTCGGCGATGTACTCCAGGATGTCCGCTGACAGGTCGACCACGGTGACGTTGCTGGCCAGCGGCACGTCCAGGACGTCGCTGACCACGCCGATGGCGATCGAGACCAGGTCGTCGTCGCCGACGAGCAGCACCGAGCCGCCCGGCAGCACCCCCGCCCTGATCAGCGCGAGCACCCGGCGGATCTTGGTCTCGGCGGTGCACAGCGACTGGTCCAGCGCGACGTTCACGCCGGGCGCGGCCGCCATGATCCGCTTCATCCGCTCGACGGCCTCGTTGAGCACCGCCGGGATGGCGATCTCCAGGCCGCCGCAGCGGTAGCAGTCCGGGTTGAGGTTGAGCTCGACGCCCAGCTCGGTGGTCAGCGCGTGCCCGCGCGGGGTGAGCCGGGACGGCCGCTCCTCGCCGAGCAGGCCGCGGCTGCGCAGCTCGTTGCCGACGGCGGCGACGATCGGCAGCGGCAGGCCGGTGCGGCGGCTGATGGCCCTGGTCGGTGCGGGCGCGAGCTGGCGGAAGGCCTGCAGGATGGCGCGGACGCCCATCTCGCCTTCCTGGAGCCGCACGGCGTCGGCGACCTCGGCGAGCAGGGCGAGGTCGGGGTTCGGGGACTCGGCGCTCATGAGGCGAACCGCGGGCAGATCGGCACGATGGTGTTCAGCATGGTCCGGCGAGCTTAGCAACCGGGTAGCTCACCAGCGGGTATGCCCGTCCTCACTTGGTGGCCCGGAGCAGGCGGGAGACGTTGGTGCGCACCGGGGACAGCCCGTCCTCGATGGTGGCGATCATGCGCTCGGCGTTGATCCGGCCGTAGGCGAGCAGATCGATGTTGGCCAGGTTGAACTCCGGCCAGGTGTGGATGCTCAGGTGCGACTGCGAGAGCACCAGCACCGCGGTCACCGCGCCGTTGGGGAACACGTGCCGGGACTCACCGAGGACCTTCGCGTTGCCCGCCAGCGCCGCGTCGGTGAGCAGCCGCAGCAGCGCGGGTTCGTCCGTCAGGATCGCCGGGTCCGCGACCCACGCGTCCACCGCGTAGGAACACAGCTCGTCCACCTCGACCTCGCCGTCACCTGCCATGGCGCGAGAGTAGTTGGTAACCGACCGGAGGACTTCCCGGAGCCGTCGGGCACCCCCGTACGATCGACGCGATCTGTCGCTCGTCCTCGGGCGGGCGACGAGTCCGAGGGAGGCCGGGTGTCGAAACCAGTTCGGCTGGGCGAGCGGGACATCCGGGTCCTGCTGGTCGAGGACGATGACGGCGACGCCTTCCTGGTCGAAGAGCACCTGTCATTGCACGGCAGCCACATCCGCCTCACCAGGGTGCGCACCCTCGCCGAGGCCGAGGCCAAGATCGTCGGCAGACGGGTCGACTGCGTGCTGCTCGACCTGCAACTGCCGGACGCCACCGGGCTCGACGGCCTGCGCAGGCTGCGGTCGGTCAGGAACGCGGGCGGCGTCGCGTTCATCGTGCTGACCGGGCACGACGACCAGCAGCAGGGCGTGGCCGCCGTCGCGACGGGAGCGCAGGACTACCTGATCAAGGGCGATGTGGACGGCAGGCTGCTCGCCAGGGCCATCCGCTACGCCATCGAGCGGTTGCGCGCGGAGGAGACGCAGCGCCAGCTCGACGAGGAACGGTTGCGCGGTGAGGAGAACGCGCGGCTGGAGCGCGGTCTGCTGCCGTCGCCGCTGCTGCGCGACCCGCACACGACCTTCGTCGCCCGGTACCGCGCGGGCGGGGCCACGATGCTCGTCGGCGGTGACTTCTACGACGCGGTGCAGACCGAGGACGGCACGGTGCACGTCGTCATCGGCGACGTCTGCGGGCACGGTCCGGACGAGGCCGCGGTCGGCGTGTGCCTGCGGATCGCCTGGCGCGCTCTGGTGCTCTCGGGTCAGCCGACCGAGGTGATTCTCCGTACGCTGCAACAGGTTCTGCTCGCCGAGCGGTTGCGGCGCGGGGTCTTCGCGACCATCGCGACGATCTCGGTCAGCCCCGACCAGCAGACCGCGACGATGCACCTGGCCGGGCACCCGGAACCGCTGCTGATCAGCGAGGGCCGGGCCGTCGCGGTGCCGAGGGACGAGGCGGGGATGCCGCTGGGCATCGACCCGCAGGCGAGCTGGCTGCCGATGACCCTCGACCTGCCGCCGGACTGGGCGCTGGTGCTCTACACCGACGGGCTGATCGAGGGCCGCGTCGGCGACGGGCCCGAACGCCTTGGCGTGGAAGGACTGCACGAGCTGATCGAGTCGCGGATCGGGCAGGACGCGCGCTGGCGCTCGTCCCCGCACACGCTGCTCGACCACCTCATCGAGCGGACCGAGGCCATGCACGGCCAGCGGCTCACCGACGACGTGGCCGTGCTGCTGCTGACCTCGAACTACCGGCGGCCGCGGTGACCCGCTCCCTCGGCCGCTGGCTGCTGGCCGCAGGAGCGTTCCTGTTGGCGTTCGCGGTGACCGCGATCCTGCTGGGCGCCTACGCGATCACCGAGCTGACCGATGCCCGGCGCACGGGCACCACCTACGTCGACCCCGCGGCCCGGCTGGCGCAGAGGATGACCACCGCGTTCCTCGACCAGGAAACGGGCGTGCGGGGTTACGTGCTGACCGGCCGCGCGGACTTCCTGGAGCCCTACCGGACCGGCGTGCGCGACGCCACCGAGGTGCGCGCGCGGCTCACCGAGCTGACCAAGAACGGCGGCCAGCTCGAACGGTCCAACCTCGACGCGATCGATGTGGCGAACCAGGCGTGGGTGAGCGGCTACATCGAGCCGACCCTGGAGATCGTCCGCACCCGCGGAGCCTCCGGGAACACCGGCAACTCCGCCCGCGGCAAGATCCTGTTCGACGCGGTCCGGGCCGCGCTCGACCGGCAGACCGAGCACTACGACATCCTGCGCGGGGACTCGCAGCGGCGGGTCGACAACGCGGGGGCGACGCTGATCACGCTTTGCGTGACGGTCGCCGTGCTGCTGGTGCTGGCGATCATCGCGTTGTTCCTCGGCACCCGGCGGGTGGTGCTGAAGCCGCTGGCCGACCTGCGCGCCGAGGCCCGGCGGGTGGCCGGTGGCGACTTCGACCACCAGCTCGCCGTGCACGGCCCCCGCGAGATCCTCGACCTCGGGCACGACGTCGACGAGATGCGCGGCCACATCCTCCGCGAGCTGGACGCGCTGCAGAGCGCCCACCGCGCGCTCGACGCGCAGGCCCGCGAGCTCCAGCGCTCCAACGCGGAACTGGAGCAGTTCGCCTACGTCGCCTCGCACGACCTCCAGGAGCCGCTGCGCAAGGTCGCCGGGTTCTGCCAGCTGCTGTCGACCAGGTACCGCGGTCAGCTCGACGAGCGGGCGGACCAGTACGTCGACTTCGCGGTGGACGGCGCCAAGCGGATGCAGGTGCTGATCAACGACCTGCTGGCGTTCTCCCGGGTCGGCCGGACCAGTGGCGAGGCGCGCGCGGTGGACAGCGCGGAGCTGGTCGCGCAGGCCCAGCGGAACCTGGCCGCCGCCATCGAGGACAGCGGCGCGGAGGTCGTCGCCGAGGACCTGCCGACGGTGTGCGGCGAGGCGTCGCTGCTGACCACGGTGTTCCAGAACCTGATCAGCAACGCGATCAAGTTCCGCGGCGAGCAGCCGCCGCGGCTGCGCATCGACGTGCGGCCGGTCGACGGGATGTGGGAGTTCTCCTGCTCCGACAACGGGATCGGCATCGAGCCGCAGTACGCCGAGCGGATCTTCGTGATCTTCCAGCGGTTGCACCCGAAGGAGGCGTACGCGGGTACTGGCATCGGCCTCGCCCTGTGCCGCAAGATCATCGAGCACCACGGTGGCACCATCCGGCTGGACACCGAGCACCAGGGCGGGTCGCGCTTCGTCTTCACCCTGCCCGCCGCCCCCGACGCGACAACCGAAGGTGGCCATGACTGACCAGACCTCGCTCCCCCCGTTTGACGTGCTGCTGGTCGAGGACGATCCGGGCGACGTGCTGATGACCCAGGAAGCCTTCGAGCTGCACAAGATCCGCAACAACCTGCACGTGGTCTCCGACGGCGTCCAGGCACTGGCCTTCCTGCGCCGGGAGGGCGCCTACGCGAACGCCCCGCGCCCCGGGCTGGTCCTGCTCGACCTGAACCTGCCGAAGAAGGACGGCCGCGAGGTCCTCGCCGAGATCAAGGCCGACGAGTCGCTGCGCACGATCCCGGTGGTGGTGCTGACCACGTCCGAGGCGGAGGAGGACATCCTGCGCAGCTACGACCTGCACGCCAACGCCTACGTCACCAAACCGGTCGACTTCCACCGGTTCGTGGAGATCGTCCAGCGCATCGACGACTTCTTCGTCACCGTGGTCAAGCTCCCGCGCTGAACCTAGATTGGCGCCATGGCAGCGGACCAGGTCGTCTCCCGAAGCGTCGTCATCAACGCCCCGCCGGAGCGCGTCTTCGAGGTGCTGGCCAACCCGTACGAGCACGCCAACTTCGACGGGTCCGGCAGCGTGCGCGGGCAGGTGCACGGACCAGGACGGCTTGCGCTTGGCACGAAGTTCGGCATGCGGATGCGCGTCCTGCTGCCCTACCGGATCGAGAACGAGGTCGTGGAGTTCGAGCCGGACCGGCTGATCGCCTGGCAGCACACCGGGCGCCACCGCTGGCGCTACCGGCTGGAGCCCGCCGAGGGCGGCACGCTGGTCACCGAGAGCTTCGACTGGGGCACCGCGCGCTCACCGAAAGCGCTGGAGCTGCTGGGGTACCCCAAGCGCAACGCGAAGTCGATCGAGCAGACCCTGGCGCGGCTGAAGACGCTCATCGAGCAGCGCGCGGGCTGATCGGTTCCGGCTGATCTGTTCTGTGATGCCGCCGTGCTCTCCATGATCCCGGCCGCGCGGATCATGGGTCACTCCGCGTTGACAGGGGTGGCCATGAACTGGCGAATACGGGGCGTCGTCGCCCTGCTCGTGCTCTTGATGACGACCGCGTGCGGTGCGGACGGAACGGTGAAGCTGGCACCGCCGTTCCTGCCGATCGCCTTCGGCATCAACAGCAAGGGCGATGTGACCGTCTCCTACGACAAGTCCTTCGTGACACCGCTCGGTCGGCTCACCTTCGGCGCGGACCTGCCCGTGGTGGACGAGGCCGAGGGGCATCTGCTGGTGATCCAGCAACGGGTGGCTAACCGGGACGTCCGCGACCTCTACACGCTGCGCGTCGAGGGCAACCTCGCCGCCTGCCTGACCGGGCGGTTCCACCTCGGCGTCTCCGGGAACACCATCACCCTGGTGCTGCTGACCCAGGTGAGCCGGTTCTGGCTGGTCGCGGCCACCGACAACCCGCGCTCCGCGTGCCCGCCGGAGCCCGGCATCACCCGCGCCCTGCCGACGACGCGGCCCCGGCCGACGACCACCACGTCCCGGCCGACCACCACCTCCAGGCCGCCCGTCACCACGACGAGCAGGTGGCCCTTCGTGACCACGACCCGCTAGGTCACCAGCGGCGGGACCGCGCCGTCCGCGTCGACCTGTTCCGCGACAGCGACGGCTGTCCGGACCGGTGCGCGACCGGTCGTTCACTTCGGGGCAGCGAGTCGAGGTCCCGCACCACGCGGATCCGGGTGGTCTCCGGCGCCAGTTCCCAGGCGCGGAGATCGCTCGGATACGGGTGGAAACCGTGGCACAGCAACGTGTCGCGGAGCGCCCACATCGGCGGCGCGACGTCGGGGTCGTGCTCGATCCGGAACTCCAGCTGCTCGCCCACCCGCATCACCCAATGGGTCTCGGTCTTGCGGTGCAACCGCGCAGTCTCGGCGTCAGTGGTGATCATCTGGGCCTCCGGTTCCGGCTTCCTCGACACAGCGAAGCCCTCCGGTACCTACCCAGTCGGGTGACGATTAATCGCCCGCGAGTGGAAAACCGCTGTGGGCGCGTTCACCAGCGGGTTCGGCAGCGGGTTCGGCGTAGACCCGGTTGATGCTCGTGCCGAGCTTGCCGATGTCGGCCCCGTACACGTGGATCGACACCGCGAGGCTGTCGCCGTCGTTGCGCACCCGGTGCACGTCGCGGTCGGGCGGTACCAGCCAGCACACCTCGCCAGGCGCGTTGTGGCTCGTCGAGCGCTGGTGCGGTACCCCGGCCTCGTCCAGCTCGTAGCAGATCTCCTCTTCCCTGCCGCGCAGGACGCCGACCACGCACCAGCACACGTGGTCGTGCACGGGCGTCTGCTGGCCCGGCAGCCACACCAGCGACACGACGGAGAACCGGGACAGCGGGTCGACGTGCACGACGTGCTGGCGGTAGCCGTCCGGGGCGGGCTCCATGTGCTCCGGCCCGAGCACGCCTCCAGATCCGAGCAGGTCCCGCAGTGCGTCGGCGACCTCCGCCGCCCGTGCTCCTGGGCGGGATTCGGCCGCTACCAACAGTTCCAGGTCAAGGACGAACTCGCGCATGCGCTCGGTCAGCATCGTCATCACCCTCCGCGTCCGATCGTGCTGGCGTCCGGACGGGTGGTCCAATCACCGTTGCGCAGGGCTTGCCCAAGCTCCGCTTATGCGAGCCCGCCACGACCGCGTCAGGCGTGGTACTGCTGGGAAATGCTCGAGCTACGCCACCTCCGGATGCTGCGGGAGATCGCACGCACCGGTTCGTACTCGGCCGCCGCGGTGAACCTCGGCTACACGCAGCCCGCGATCAGCCAGCAGGTCAAGGCCCTGGAACGGGTCTACGGCACCCCGCTGCTGGTCCGGCTGGGCAGACGGATGCGCTTCACCGAGGCGGGCGCGGAGCTGGTGCGCTCCGCCCAGGTCATCCTCGCCGGGGTCGCCGCGGCCGAGCAGCGGGTCGACGCCATCGCCGGGCGCCGCTCGGGCCGGGTGCGCCTGGTGGTGTTCCCCAGCGGCAGCGCGACCCTGGTGCCGCCCGCCGCCGCCCAGGTCCGCCGGGACCACCCGGGCATCCGGATGTCCCTGGCCGAGGCGGAGCCGCCCGAGTCGATCGAGCTCGTCCGTTCCGGCGAATGCGATCTCGCGCTGACCTTCGCCTTCCTCGACGAGCCCGACGCCGCGGGCCTGCTGCGCGTCCGGCTGTTCACCGATCCGCTGGTGGCGCTGCTGCCCTCCGGGCACCGCCTCGCCGAGGCCGAGTCGGTGTCGCTGACCGACCTCGCCGAGGAGCAGTGGATCGCCGGGTGCGCCGTCTGCCGCGGTCACCTGGTGCGCATCTGCCAGGCGGCGGGCTTCGAGCCGGAGATCACCTTCGCCACCGACGACAACCTCGCGGTGCAGGCGTTGGTGGCCGCCGATCTCGGCGTCGCCGTCGTCCCGGAGCTGATGTTGACCGCCGCGTGGCGCCCGGACATCGTCGCGCGCCCGGTGCACCCCGCGATGTGCCGCGAGGTGTTCCTGTACACCTGGCCGGACCTGATGCGCGTGCCGACCGTGCGGACCACCGTGGCCGCCCTCCGCCGCGTAGCCCGCACCGTAGGCGCCCGCTGACATCCCTACGCCGCAACGTCCCTGACACTGCAACGCCCCTGACATCGCAACACCCCTTGCACCGCAACGTCCCCTGACGTCGCAACGCCCCCTTGCGCCGCAACACTTCTCAACCGTTGCGCACAACGTGTCGGCACCGATCAACCGTGCCGAGGTCGGGGTGTCTTCAAGTACCACCAACCCCACCTCCCACCGTCTTCAACCGCCCCCAACCTCGTGCGCCCGCCGGGGTTGGGGGCGGTTTGAGACCTCTGCGGGGTGGGTTGGTGGTACTTGAAGACCGGCCAACTCGGTCTCAGGTTGGGATGGGATGGGGCGTCAGAGGTTTTCGACCAGTTTCACCGCCTCCGCCAGGTCCATGCCGGGGTAGGCGCGTCGTACCTCGCGAACGGCGCGAATCTGCCCCGCTCCGTCGCGGATCTCGCGGAAGCGGGACAGGTCTGAAGTCTCCAGGATGTGGTCGACCGACGTGTGCTCCGCGACGAACTCGGCCCGCCGCCGCTTTCTGTCCACAGTGGACACATAAGCGGAGAAGACCACCGAGGCGAGCGCGGCGAACGTCGCGGCCAGCGGGTAGTCCAGCACGAGCAGTGCCAGGACCACCGCCACCAATCCGATATTGATCATCCACAGTAGACGCGTCGACATAGCGGCATCATCCTTCGCGCTGGGCGGCCCGCACCAGGCCGGACTCATAGGCAATGATCACCAGTTGCGCCCGGTCGCGCGCGTGCAGCTTGGCCAGCAGTCGGCCGATGTGCGTCTTCACGGTGGCCATGCTCAGGTACAGCCGCTGGGTGATCTCGGCGTTGGACAGTCCCCGCGCGATCAGGGTCAGCACGTCCAGTTCGCGGTCGGTCACCCCGGAGAGCGAGTGCGTCGGCGGCTGGTCCGGGCGCCCGGCGAACTCCGCGACCAGCCTGCGCATCACGCTCGGCGTGATCAGCGCGTCGCCCGCGGCGACCACCTTGACCGCGGCGAGCAGGTCGGCCGGTGGGGTGTCCTTGAGCAGGAACCCGCTCGCTCCCGCCCGCAGCGCCGCGTAGACGTACTCGTCCAGGTCGAACGTGGTGAGGATGAGGACCCTCGTGCTGCCGGACACGCGCCTGGTGGCCTCGATGCCGTCCAGTTCCGGCATCCGCACGTCCATCAGCACCACGTCGGGCCGCTCCCGCCCGACGAGTTCCACCGCCTCGGCCCCGGTGGCCGCCTCGCCGACCACGACCAGCCCGGGATCGCTCTCCACCAGCACCCGGAAACTGCCGCGCACCAACGCCTGGTCGTCGGCGATCAGCACCCGGGTCGGTTCGCTCACGTCGTCTCCCCGCGTCGGTAGGGCAGCAGCGCGCGCACCGCGAAGCCGCCTTCCGGACGGGGCCCGGCAGCGAACGTCCCGCCGTGGGCCGCCACCCGCTCGCGCATGCCGGTCAGCCCGTTGCCCGGTGGTGGGTCGCCCGCCACCCGGTCACCCTCGTTCACCACCTCCACCCGCGCGTGGTCGTCGCACAGTTCCACCACCACCCGGCACGCCCGGTCCCCGGCGTGCTTGGCCACGTTGGTCAGCGCCTCCTGCACGATCCGGTACACCGCCAGGCCCACCCCGGCCGGTGGGCCGCCCGGCCCGCGGACGTCGAGTACGGCCCGCGTCCCGGACCGGCCGACCAGCCCGGGAAGGCCCGAGATGCCTGGCGCCGGGGCGAGGTCCGCCGCGCCGCCCTCGCGCAGCACCCCCAGCACCCTGCGCATCTCCGCCAGCGCGTCCCTGCTCGTCTCCTCGATCACCCGCATGGCCTTCCGTGCCTCCTCCGGTCTCGTGTCGGTGACGTGGTTGGCCACTCCCGCCTTGATCGCGATCAGGCTCATGCTGTGCGCGACCACGTCGTGCAGCTCGCGGGCGATGCGCAGGCGCTCCTCCGTGATCGCCTGCACCACCGACTGCTCCGCCGAGCGCGCGTCGTGCTCCCGCCGTTCCCTGGCGATCCGGCCGAGTGCCCAGCCCGCTCCGGCCACCGCCCACGCGACGGTCACCGGTTCGTGTGCCCTCGCGCCGAGGAGCACGAGGTTGCACACGAGCGGGACGGCGAGCACCAAACCCAAGGCGGCCAAGGACTTCCGCCGAGTCACCGTGTTCGCGACCGTGTACAGCACGGGACCGAGAACCAGGGCGGGGAGCCAACCGACACCGAGGCTAGCCGCGGGCACCGACAAGATCAGTCCGGTGGCCACCGCGGCCGCCGGGACCGGCCGCCGGAGGGCGAGCGGGAGTCCGGAGAGGACGGCGACCGGAACCGTCAGCCACGGCGTGATCCCCGCCCCCCACACCCCGGCGAGCAGGTTGGCGAGGGCGCCCGCTCCGATCGCCACCGCCGCGACCACGTCCAGGGCCAGCAGCTGGCAGGGGCCGAGGCGTCTGCTCAACGGGATGCGCACCAGGCGAAGCTAACCCGGACCGGCCGGGCTGAGGTCATGCCACGGTATGACCTACCCGGGTCCGATCCGCCGCCGCGCCCCGCTCGCCAAGGTGGAGCCATGAGAAGAGCACTCCTGCTGGTGATCGCCCTGGCGATCGCCGTCGTCCTGCCCAGCCAGGCGAACGCCTTGCCGGACAAGGGATATGACCGTGAACAGTTCCAACGCGACCTGGACATCCGCCACCGCGCGGGCGTCATCGGCGTGCACGGGCGCATCATCACCGGATCGGGGCCCGACATCCTGGCGTCGAGCGGGTTCGCCGACCTGAGCACGCGGCGCCCGGTGGACCCGCGCGGCCATTACCGAATTGCCAGCAACACCAAGACATTCGTGGCCGCGGCCGTCCTCCAGCTCGTCGGTGACGGGTGGCTCGGCCTCGACGACAGCCTGGAACGGCACCTGCCCGGAGTGGTGCCAGGTGCGTCGGCGATCACGCTGCGCCAGCTGCTCCAGCACACCAGCGGCATCGCCAACTACCACCGCGGTCTGCCCTCGGGGCCGGATGTCTTCGAGCGCGACCGGTACCGCCATTACCCGCCTGAGGAACTGGTGCGGCTCGCGGTCGGTCTCGGTCCGAACTTCCCACCAGGAACGAGGTGGTCCTACTCCAACACCGGGTACACCCTCATCGGGATGGTCATCGACAAGGTGACCGGCCGATCATGGCGTGACCACGTCCGTGAGCGCATCATCAACCCCTTGCGGCTCAAGGAAACCAGCATTCCCGACCGCTACCCGCGACTGCCGAGGCCGCACGCCAAGGGGTACGTGCAGTGGGTGCCCGGCGGCCCGCTGACCGACGCGACCGACCACAGCCCGAGCACGAGCAACTCGGCGGGGGAGATCATCAGCACCAGCAAGGACCTGAGCACGTTCGTCCGGGCGTTGCTGCGGGGCGACGTGCTCCGGCCCGATCTGCTCGCGGAGATGAAGCGGACCGTGCCTTCCGGGGCCGCGGAGTTCGGGGACTACGGCCTCGGCATCGCGCGGGTGGCGCTGTCGTGCGGTGGGGAGTACTGGTCCCACGGAGGGAACGGCGCGGGCTACATCAGCCGTGAGGCGTTCGCTCCGGACGGCTCGCACGGTGTGGCGATGGGCTTCAGCGGAGCCACGGGCCGAACGATGGAGGAGATGATGGCGCACGGACCCGCGGTGCGAGCCCATCTGGACCGCGTCATGTGCGGATTGCGAAAAAACAACTGAAAATTCTTGCCTGCGCTTCGGATGATCTGCTCCCGGCGGTTACGATGAGCTTTTCCGGCGATAGTCGTGACCGGCAGGCAGGAGAGCGACATGGGTGCGCCGCGTGCGCCGTTTCGGTTCGGCGTTGTTCTGGTGTCCGAGGCGTGTTCGCGGGCGGAGTGGATGGCCAAGTGCCGCCGCGCGGAAGAACTCGGTTACGACGTCGTCTCCGCCTGTGAGCACGTGAACCTTCCATCACCGTTTCCGTCGGTGATCCTCGCGGCGGAAGCGACGGAGCGGCCGAGGATCGGTATCTATGTGCTGAACACCAGTTTCCACAATCCCACCCTGCTCGCCCGGGACGTGGTCACGGTGGACCAGTTCGTGGAAGGCCGCCTCGAACTCGGGCTGGGAACCGGGTACGTCGAATGGGAATTCCAGAAGGCGGGCATTCCCTTCGGCACCCCGGGCAGCCGGGTGGACCGGCTAGAGACGACGATCGGCGAGCTGCAACGCCTCCTCGCCGACCCGGAGCACCCGAAGACGGTGCAGCGCCCGTACCCTCCGATGCTGGTCGGAGGGCATGGGAACCGCGTACTGCGGCTGGCGGCGCGGAACGCGGAGATCGTCAGCTTCGTCGGTGCGCAGTACCGCGCCGAGTACGGGCGGATGGTCATCGCGACGGCTCAGGAAATGGTGGAGCGGTCCGAGTTCGCTCGTGCCGCAGCCGGGGCTCGGGCCGATGAGATCGAATACAACATCCTTTCCAAGGCGACCGTGATCACCAAGGATCGGAGGGCGGCGCTCGATCAGGTCCGTCGTTTCGCCCCGCACCTGGACGACGAACAGATCCTCGCAGCTCCGACATTGTCGATCGGCACCCCCGAACAGATCGCGGAACAGCTCCGGGAGAACCGCGAGGTGTACGGGATCAACTACGTCACGGTGATGGAACCCGCCATGGAAGCATTCGGCAGGGTGATCGAAGTCATGCGCTAGGCGGTCGTGCGAGTGGCCCGGCCGAAAATGGTCGGGCCGTTTTCGTTCGGTCCGAGAAAAGAAACAAGCGCCACGTCGAGGACGCGGCGCCGGTGGCGTTCGCTCGCCTTTCCGGCCGGGACCGGCCATCCGGTTCGGACGGCCGGCCCCAGCTTCGCTGATCGTCGTGCGAGCGGTGTTCTCAGGGAGGTGGGGTCTACAGGACGTGCACCTCGGGGACGTACAGGATCCACTTGCCGCCGGCCTCGCGGAACGCCTTCTCCTTCGCCATGATCTCCTCGGCGTGGTTCCAGGCGAACAGCAGCGCGTAGGCCGGGTAGGGGTTGCTGAACGCCTCGGGGCTGCGCACCGGGATGTGCGTGCCCGGGGTGAGGCGGTTCTGCTTCTGCGGCGTGGTGTCGCAGACGAAGGACACCAGCTCGGAACTCAGCCCGCACAGGTTCGCCACGGTCGCGCTCTTGGCGGTGGCGCCGTAGGCGACGACGGTCTTGCCCTCCTCACGCAGCTTGGTGAGCAGCGCGACAAGGTCCTCCTTGATCTTGGTGACCTTGGCGCCGAACGCCTCCAGCGTGGGCAGCGTGGCCAGGCCGGCCGCGTTCTCCTCGGCGATCAGCTCGGCCACGGCGGGGCTGGGCTCACGGGCACCGGCGCGCGCGATGGTGTAGCGCACCTCGCCGCCGTGCACCGGGTAGCGCTCCACGTCGACGAGGTCGAAACCGAACTGCCGCGCCATCGCCTGCACCGAGCGCGCGGTGAACAGGTAGTAGTGCTCGTCGTAGATCTGGTCGAAGGAGGTCCGCTGGTTGATGTCGCCCAGGTACGGGTCCTCGAAGACGAACACGCCGTTCGGCTTCAGCAGCGCGTCGACGCCGCGGAAGATCGAGTCCATGTACGGGATGTGGCAGATGGTGTTCGCGGCGAAGATGACGTCCGCGTGCCCCTCCTCCTTGGCCACCTCGACCGCGGTGGACTCCTCGAAGAAGGCGGTGCGCACCCGGATTCCCTTGCCGCGCGCCACTTCCCCGACACCACCGGAGGGGTCGACGCCCAGGTGCTTCACGCCCGCCTCGGCCGCGGTCTTCAGCATGATGCCGTCGTTGCAGCCGATCTCGACGATGAACGGGTCCGGGCCGGTGAGCTCGGTCTCCAGGAACTTCCGCGCGGTCAGCTCGAAGTGCTTGCGCATCACCGAGGAACCCGAGGAGAAGTACGGGTAGTCCTCGTGGAACATCTTGTCCCTGGGGACCTCCTCCATGAGCTGCACCATGGTGCAGTCCGAGCACAGGCCCACGGCGAGACGGAAGAAGAACTCGCCTTCGAGCTTGTCCGGCTCCAGGAAAGCATCGGAGAGGGGCTGGCGTCCGAAATCGTAGAATTCGGTGAGAACGCCGCCGCAGATACGACAATCAGCCATATCGCACAACCTAAGTGGGGGCAAGGGACAGGCCAACCCCTAACCTAGGCCGCACCCCTAGCCGCTCGCACCCCTATCGCGGCGACCTGCCCGCTGAGCTGCGGTGATCCACTGAAAACGATCATTGTCGGCGAGGTCGGGACGTCGGTCTCCGGCAGGTGCCGGACCATTGTTTAATCGCTGCCGCGAATTCCTTTTTCGGCAGGGAATTCCGGCGGGGTCGACGTATCGGGACGCGGTGCATTTCTTGAGTGCCGGAGGGCGCTGCCGAGACTGTCGTGGCTGGTCGGGAGGTCGACAGGGTACGGCAAGGCCGGCGCGACGGCCACGAGACTTTCTGTTGGCGCATAAGGGACTCCGTTGCCGACCCGGAGAACCTGGCTGCGGGGTGTGGCGTCAAGCGAAGTGGATGTCTCGCTTCTTCAAAGGAGAACTGTGCGCACATTACGGGGTTCACGTGTGTGGAATGTGAGAGTGGTGGTGGCCGCCGCGCTCCTGGTGGCCGCGATCGTCAGCGTGTCCTGGGTCGGCGCCCGCGGCCAGGCCGACGCCGAGCCGGGCTTCGAGGTCCCGCGCGCGCCCGTCGCCCAGCAGCCCGCCGCGCGCCAGGCCGTGCCCGTTCCCGACGCCGGTGCGGCCGAACAGGTCCGCAGCGCCCCGCAGGGCCGCGTCATCGCGCGCGGCCCGGCGATGGTCGCCGACGAGATCGCCTCGCACACCGACCGGGCCCCGCTCATCCGGCTGACCATCTCCGGTGACTTCCCGGTGCGCTCGCTGGACTACACCGTCCTCGTCGACGGGCAGGCGGTCGGCCGGGGCATCCCCACCGAGGACCTGAACGCGATCCGCGTCGCGCTTCCGCAGCCGCGCACCGGGGCCGTCGTGTCCTACCGCTACGGCGACGGCCAGGCGACCACCGTCGGACCGCTGAAGGTGGAGGGCAAGTGAAGCGCATCGGAATCTTTGCCGCGGCGGTCGCGACCGCCGTCATCGCGGCCTCGCTGACCACGGCCGGTGCCGCCACCGCGGCGCCGGAGGTGGACCCGCTCACCCCCGGACCGCACAAGGTCGCGGAAGCCTCCTACCACCTGGGCGACGACGCGTTCCGCGCGAACGGCTTCCCGTGGCCGGTGGAGCTGACCGGTCACGTGTACCACCCGGAGAAGCCGTCCGGTTCCGCTTACCCGGTCGTGATGTTCCTGCACGGCAGGCACGTCACGTGCATGTCCACCACGGAGCCCCGGCCGAAGCTGGCCTGGCCGTGCCCCAGCGGCTACCAGCCGATCCCGAGCCACCGCGGCTACGACTACCTCGGCAGGCAGCTCGCCAGCCACGGGTACGCGGTGATCTCCATCAGTGCCAACGGGATCAACGGCAACGACTCGCTCGACCCCCAGTGGGGTCAACGCGCGCGGGGCGAGCTGGTGCTCAAGCACCTCGACCTGTGGAACGAGTGGCGCACCAAGCCCGGCGGCCCGGTCTCGGTGGCGGTGACCCGGTCCTTCGACTTCGACCGCATCGGGCTGATGGGCCACTCCCGCGGCGGTGAGGGCGTCGTCAACGCCGTCGAGCAGAACGCGTTGCGGGAGAAGCCTTATCGCCTGCGCGCCCTGCTCCCGCTCGCCGCGACGGACTTCGAGCGCCGCATCCCGGTCGGCATCACGATGGCCACGCTCCAGCCGGACTGCGACGGCGACGTCTCCGACCTCCAGGGCGTGCACTACTACGACGACGGCCGCTACTACGTGAGCACCGATCGCGCGACGCGCAACAACATCACCGTCCTCGGGGCGAACCACAACTTCTTCAACACCAACTGGTCGCCGAGCAGTGGCCTGCCCGGTTCGGGCGACGACTGGCGCGGCGGACAGGGTGACCCGGAGTCGGCCTGCCACCCCGCCAAGCCGACGCGGCTCACCGAGCAGCAGCAGCGCAACGTGGGGATCGGTTACATCGGCGGCTTCTTCCGGCACTACCTGGGCGGGGAGAAGGCCCTGGCGCCGCTGTGGCGCGGCTCGACCGGAACCCCGCCGTCGATCGCCCCGGCCACGGTCAACGTCTCCTACCACCCGCCCGCGGCCTCCGGGCAGCGCTTGGACGTCAATCGGCAGGACGGTCACGGCGCGACCAACACCCTCGGCGGCAAGGT
The DNA here is from genome assembly GCF_024213555.1 of Allokutzneria sp. A3M-2-11 16. Lineage (GTDB taxonomy): Bacteria > Actinomycetota > Actinomycetes > Mycobacteriales > Pseudonocardiaceae > Allokutzneria. The sequence continues at coordinate 3,229,093 of NZ_JANAVO010000001.1, forward strand.
CACCGTCACCGGCGCCAAACAGGCAAGGTGCGGCGGCGCGAACCCGGACCCGCTCTACGGATCGTGCCTGAGCAAGCCGGGCTCACGGCTGACCGAGCCGCATCGCGGGTGGGGCGTCGCCGGGGTGTTCGCGGGCCGGACCACGTGGGCGGAGACGGGCGGCTCGATCACCAACGAGGTGCCCGCCCAGCACGGCGACGTGCGCAAGTACGCCGCTCTCCAGTTCCGCGCGGGCGTCGACTTCAACGATCCGGCCAACACCGCGGGCAAGCCGCAGGACCTGCGGATCGTGCTCACCGACACCGCGGGCAAGACCGCGTCGGTGAAGGCGTCGGAGCACGGCAAGGCGCTGGACTACCCGCTCCAGGGCGGTAAGAACGACGTGCTGCCGAAGCTGCACCTCAACCAGGTGCGCGTTCCGCTGAATGCGTTCGCGGGGGTCGACCTCACGAAGATCACGTCGGTGACGTTCGCCCTCGACGTGAACCCGACCGGGGCGCTCGCCGTCTCCGACCTGGTGTTCACGGACTGAATCCCCGGCGTCGGCGGTGTGCCTCGACGCACCGCCGGCGCTAGGTTCCCCATGCCGTCAGGGGGTCTGCTCACCGCCGGGGCGGAGGCGCTGGCAGAGCGGGCGGTCGAGGCGAACCGCGAGCACGGAGATCCCGACGGCGCCTATCCGAGAGCGCTGCGCGCCCAACTGCTGGCCAAGCTCGGTCGCCAGGACGAGGCGGCGGCCGTGATGACCGCGCTGCGTCCCCTGCTGAAGCCGTCATCGTCGTCAGCGGCGCGGATTCCGGACGGCGACGTGCCGCTCGTCCTGCTGCAACAGCGATACCGGCTCCGTCGCGTCCTCGATCTCCCGTACGACGAGCGCGACCGCATCGCCGACGAGCTGGACGGCCTGGCGCTGCTGCTCTGGCCGCGGGCGGAGTTCGACGGTCTTCTGTCGTTCTGGCCGGAGTTCGGCGACATCGGCGGTCGGACCGACGCCTTCGACGACTACACGCGGAGCCTGGCGGAGCAGGAGCGGGCCTCGGACGTGCCGTGGCCGCCCCCGCGCAACCAGCCGTGCTGGTGCGGTTCCGGCCTCAAGGACAAGAAGTGCTGCCTGCCCAGAGGCCGTTCCTGAGCTACTTCTTGCCGCCCTTGAGCCATTCCTCCCACGGGATCTGCCAGTCCCCGAAGCCGTCCCAGGACGGCAGGTTCGGGCCGCCGGAGTTGGTGATCACCACGATGTCGCCCTTCTTCACCGTGTCGAAGTACCACTTGGCGTTCTCGGTCGACATGTTGACGCAGCCATGGCTGACGTTGCGGCGGCCCTGGTCGCGCACGGACCACGGGGCGGCGTGGGTGAACTCGCCGCCCCCGGAGATCCGGACCGCCCAGTTGACCTTGGTGCGGTAGCCGCCCCGGTCCAGCGGCAGGCCGTAGGTCGTGGAGTCCATGATCTTGGTGGGGTGCTTCTCGGTCACCACGTGGATGCCGTTGTTCGACGGGAACTTCGCGCTGCCGAGGGAGATCGGCATCTCCTTGACCACCTGGCCGTTGATCTTGACCACCATCTGGTGCGAGCCGCCGTCGGCCTCGGCGATGACCGCGTCGCCGATCGTGATGGTGGACTTGCGGTCCTTCTCGCCGTAGATCCCGCCGCCGAGGTCCTTGCCGTAGACCTTGACGTCGATGCTGACCTTGGTCCCCGGCTTCCAGTACTCGCGCGGACGCCAGCGCACCTCCTTGTCGGAGACCCAGTGGAAGGCGCCTTCGACCTTGGGCTCCGCGGTGACCTGGATGGCCTTCTGCGCGGCCTCCTTGTTCGGTGGCGCCACGTCGAAGATGAACGCCAGCGGCTGGCCGACGCCGACGGTGTCGCCGTCGAGCGGGATCATGGACACGAACGCCTGCCTGCGCGGCTTCACCGTGCTGAACGCCGACTTCGCGGTGACGGGCTTGCCGTCGGTACCGGTCGCGGTGGCGTTGAGGGTGTAGGACTTGTTGTAGCCCAACGATTCCGTCGAGGTCCACTTGAGACCGTCCGGCGAGACCTGTCCGGCGACCGGCTTGCCTTCGGCGTTGAGCAGGCTCACCTGGCCGAGTTTGCCGCCGGTCGCGGTGACGGTCACCGGCTCGCCCGGTGCCACCCCCTGCGAGCCCTCGGCGGGCACCAGTGCGAGCGTCGCGGGTCCGGTGGGGGTGGTCGGCGCCGACCCGCCTCCACCGGGCTGTGCGCCCCCAGGAGCTCCTTGGCCGCCGCCGCTTCCGGTGCAGCCGGAGACGAATGCGGCGACCAGCCCAAGAGTCCCGACCGCGAGCGCGCGGCGCCGCCCCAGTACGACTCGGTTCTTCGGGCTTCCTGGCACCAACATCGGCGACCGTCCGTTTCGCTAGTTACCACCGGCTGTGCACGATCCAGTGTGCTACACCACCCGGTCGAGGCGAACGCCCCGGTGGGGACAACCGGACGTAGTCCGCGTCACCCCACTTTGGTGAGACGCAAAAATCAGTCCGCAGGTTGCTTCCCAGTCCCGTCACGCCGTGATCTGGTTGCCGCACAACAAAAAAGCCCCCTTCCACAAGAAGGGGGCTTTCACTGTGCGCCGCCAGGGACTCGAACCCCGAACCCGCTGATTAAGAGTCAGCTGCTCTACCACTTGAGCTAGCGGCGCCTGTTCAGTTGTTGTCCGTTTCGGACGGGAGAAAACTTAGCACAGCCCCCTCCACGCTTCCCAATCGCCTGGTCAGCCCCGGTTTCCCAGTTGATCTCCCACCCCACGACCCCCCCCCCCCCACGCAACCCACACAAGTGATCAAGGTAACTCCCACCCACGCACACACAACGCAACCACGCAGATTCGGAACCAACCGCACCGCAGGGGGTTTGGGGGAGTCGCTCCCCCAACATGATGAAGGACAACGGGAAAGGGACCCGACGCAACGCGTCGGGTCCCTGAACACCATCGAGGGTGAGTGACGGGACTTGAACCCGCGACTTCCTGGACCACAACCAGGTGCTCTACCAGCTGAGCTACACCCACCATATTTCGCGCCGCCGAGGCAGCCGCATCAGCGTAGCGTGCCGCGTGCCGGGAGCGAAATCGGGTTATCCCTTGGCCGGTCCCGCGAGGAGTTCGGCGGCGATGGCCTGGGCTTTCTCGGTGCTCGGGCCGGGTGGGGCGACGAAGAGCGCGCGCCGGTAGTAGGCCAGCTCCATGATCGACTCCTGGATGTCGGCGAGGGCGCGGTGGGCGAGCCCCTTGGCTGGCTGGCCGTAGTAGACCTTGGGGTACCAGCGGCGGCACAGTTCCTTGATGGAGGAGACGTCGACCATCCGGTAGTGCAGGTGCGCGTCGAGCTCCTGCATGTCGCGGGCGATGAAGCCGCGGTCGGTGGCGATCGAGTTGCCCGCGAGCGGTGCGGTCCGCTGGTCCGGGACCCACTCGCGCACGTAGTCGAGCACGGCCCGCTGGGCTTCGTCGATCGTCACCGTGGAGCGGCGGACCTCGTCGGTCAGCCCGGACTTGGCGTGCATGTCGCGCACGACGTCCGGCATGGTCTCCAGCACCTTGTCATCGGCGTGGATCACGATGTCCACGCCTTCGCCGAGCACGTTCAGATCGGCGTCTGTCACCAGGGCCGCGATCTCGATGAGCGCGTCTTTGCCCAGGTCGAGGCCGGTCATCTCGCAGTCGATCCACACTAGACGGTCCGTCACGCGGGTGAGCCTATCCCTTACCGTCCGCATTCAACGGGGGTACGCGCTCCAGGAACGGGGTGAGCAGTCCGGGCAGCGCGGTCTCGGCCAGCCGCAGCGCGTCGGCCTCGCCAATGTCCTCCACCGAGTAGGCGCCGGTCTCGGTCTCCGCGCGGCCGGTGCTCGCTCCGGTGGTGGCGTGCAGGGTGACCAGGCCGACGCGGCGCTGGAAGATCGACCTCGTGATCTTCCAGCCGATGATGCCGTGCCGGTGCAGCGCGACGGTCTGCCGGATCAACGAGCCGGAGCGGCTGACGAGGTGGTCCTGGCTGTGCGCGTGGCCGAGGTTGCGGTAGCGGTCGATGCCCAGCAGCAACGAGAACGGCAGCAGGCACAGGGCCACGATCCACGGCCAGTCCGGGAACGACAGGTAGATCCGCAGTCCACCGAGGACGGCCGCGAGCGCCACGAGCGGCACGGTGGCGCGGAACAGGCGGCGGAGCAGGGCGGCGCGCGGGTGTCGCGTCAGTGCGGCGGTCGTGGGGGATTCGGTCAGCTGGAGCGCTTCGGCGGCGACGCGGTGCGCTTCGGCGCGCGGGGCCTGGGGGAGCAGCATGCCGCTGCCCGCGCCGGTGCCGAGGCCGGTGGCGACGGCACTGCACTTGGCGCCCTTGCCCGTGCGCAACAGCAACGGTTCCTCGACCTTGGCGCCGCGCATGCGCTTCTGCTCGATGGACACCGAGCGGACTTCGAGCAGTCCGTAGCGCACCAGCAGGGAGCCGTGTTCCTCCCTGTTCAGCTCGTAGTTCCAATACAGGATCACGTACACGGCGACGCCCGCAATGGTGGAGATCACCAGGCCGCCCGCGACGATCACCGGGATGGTGGTCAGCAGCGGCATCGTGGTGAACCAGTCAACGACGGCCTGGACCGGTCCGATGTGGAACAGGTCCACCTTGATCTGCCGGGCGATCGCCGCGGCGCCGCCGAGCAGGGTGCCGACCGCGACCACGCCGAACAGGGTCAGCGGCGCGAACCTCAGCCACTTCGGGTCCATTTTGGACAGAAGGGTTCCCGGACTGTCCTTCTGGGACGGTGCTTCGGGGGTCTCGGCCGGTTGCGGGCTCACCTCGCGGCGTAGCAAGGTCAGTCGCAGGTTCTCCGCCTGCGCCTTGGTGATCGCGTTGAGGGTCAGCTCGTCCTCGGTGCCCGCGTCCTGGCGGCCGGTGCCGAGCCGGACCACCGCGAGCCCGACGAGGCGGTGCGGCACCGACGCGGTCAGGTCGACCGTGCGCAGCCGGTCCCGCGCGACCTGGCGGTGCTTCTTGACCAGCCAGCCGGAGTGCAGCTCGACGTGCTTGGCGGTGACCCGGTAGCGGGTGGTCAGCCAGCGCACCATGGCGTAGCCGACCAGGACGCCGGAGATGCCGAGCGCGATGGCGGTTTCCCACAGCTCCAGCTCGAACCGCCCGCGCACCACGAGGATCAGCACGAGGACGCCGAACACGCTGGCGATCTCGTTGAGCGGGTCGGCGATCATCACCCGCGGGTTGAGCCGGTGCCACTCCGTGTCCGGTTCCTCCAGCGGGGGAGCCGCGGGCAGACCGGCGAAGTCGGTCGGGTGCTGGCTCACGTCGCATCACCCTGGGCGGCCTCCGCGACCACGGTCAGCTCGTCGACCAGGCGGGTCGCGACGTCGTGGTCCAGACCGGCGATCTCCAGCGGGCCCGCGGCGGACGCGGTCGTGACGACCACGGTGGCCAGGCCGAGCCACTGCTGGAGCGGGCCGCGCTTCATGTCCACCGTCTGCACGCGCGACACCGGAGCCACCCGCGCGTCCAGCCAGAACCAGCCGGACTGCACGTACACGGCCTGCTCGGTGGTTTCCCAGCGGTGCACCCGGTACCGCCAGAACGGCATCACCGCGGAGTGCGCGATGGCGAAGACGATCACCAGCACCAGCAGGGTGGTCGGCCATCCACCCGTCCAGTCGAACAGGAGGCGGGCCGCGACGAGCACGCCGACCAGCACCGCCCACTCGATCACCGCCTGGAGCGCCCACCAGCCGATCGCCTTGCGGCTCACCTGGTTGGCGGGCGGTCGGAGACGCAGCTGGAGGCGGGGTTCTGCTGTGTTCACGCGCCCACTCTGCCCGACCCGGCCGGTACCCGGCAGGAGAACGCGCCTTTAGTGAGCGGTGGGCAGCGACTTTCGTCTACCCCAGCTCGCGCTTCACCACCTTTCCGGCCGCGTTGCGGGGCAGCGCGTCGAGGAAGGTCACGTCCCTGGGCACGCAGAAGCGGGTGAGCGTGGCGCGCACGTGCCCGCGCAGCTCTTCGGCGTCCAGCAACGCGCCTTGCGCGGGCACGACGTACGCGGCCAGCCGCTGGCCGAACTCCTCGTCCGGCACCCCGACCACGGCCACCTCGCGGACCTCGGGCAGGGCGGCGAGCACGTCCTCGACCTCGCGCGGGTACAGGTTCTCCCCACCGGAGATGATCATGTCGTCGTCCCTGCCCGCCACGAACAGCAGGCCGTGCCGGTCGAGGTAGCCGACGTCGCCGGTGGACAGCATGCCGTCGACGACCTGCTTGCCGGAACCGTTGGTGTAGCCGTCGAAGAGCATCTCGTTGGCGACGAAGATCCGCCCGGTCCGCCCGCGCGGCACCGGCCGCCCGTCATCGTCGAGGATCTCCAACCGCGTGCCCAGCGGCGGTTTTCCCGCTGTGCCAGGGGCGATCCGCAGCTCCTCCGGCGACGCGACGGAGATCCACGAGGCTTCCGTCGAGCCGTAGAAGTTGTAGAGGACCGGCCCGAACGCGTCCAGGAACTCGGTGGCGAGCTTGCCGGGCAGCACCGATCCCGTGCACGCCACCGTCCGCAGGAACGAGGTGTCGTGGCGCCGCCGTTCCTCCAGTGGCAGCTCCATGATCCGTTGCAGCATCACGGGAACGGCGAACATGCTGGTGCAGCGGTGTTTCTGGACGGTGGCGAGCGCGCTCTCCGGCTCGAACTTGCGCCGCAGCACGATCGGTGAGCCGAGCACGAGGCTGATCTGGAACGCGCCGATCCCCCAGCTGTGGAACATCGGCGCGGGGATGAACATCGGCTCGCCGCCGCGCAGCGGGATGCGGGACAGGAACGGGGCCGCCGAACCCAGCAGTCCCGTGGCGTGCGGCCGTCGCGCGCCCCTCGGGGTTCCGGTCGTGCCGGACGTCAGCACGATCATCCGCGAGATCGGCGGCTTGGGCAGTTCCGCCGCGGGGAAGGACGCGATCAGCTGCTCCAGCGTGGTGCTCTTGGTGGGGCCGTCGGTCCACGCGGTCACGCGTTTCAGCCCGCGCGGGGCGTTGACCAGCAGCGGCCGGAACTCCGTGTCGGCGACGACGAGGCAGATCTCCTGCTCGCGCAGCACCGCGCCCGTCTGCGAGGGGCTCGCGCCCGTGTTGAGCAGCACGGTGTGCGCGCCGAGCTTGGACAGCGCGGCCATCGACTCGACGAAGCCGCGGTGGTTGCGGCACAACACACCCACAAACGAGCCGGGCCGCACTCCCTGCTGGGCGAAGCCGTGCGCGAGCCTGGTCGTCCGGTCGTCGACCTCCGCCCACGTCAGCGTGCCCAGCTCGTCGATGATCGCGGGGTGGTCCGGTCGCAGCGCGGCGCCGGACGCGTAGCCCGCGCCCACGCTGTACTCGTACTTCGCGAGGGCCTGCCCCGCCTTGATGAGCCGGTCGGGCCGATGCGGCGTCAGCACCCGGCTCCTCGCCAGCACCAGCAGGCCCTTGGCCCGGGTCGCGGTGCGCTGCACGAAATCCTGGGCTAACCGGGTGAACCGCTTCATCGCGTCCCTCCACAGTGGATGGTCAGGGCGTGCGCCGTGGTGCCTCCGGCATAAGGCGATACAGCACGTGCATCGCCCGATCAACCGCCTTGGGGGTGATGGCGTAGGCCGCCTGGGCGAGCGCGCCCGCGGCGGAGCCGACGCGCTTGGGCCGCCGCGTCAGCGCGCGCACCACCAGCCGCGCGCCTTCTTCCGGGGTGGCGCCGGGAATCCGGTCGTACGCGGAGGTCGCCTCGCTCATCGGGGTCTTGACGAGTCCCATGTGGACGGTGCTGAAGGTGACGCCGTCCGCGACCGTCTCGCTGGCCACGACGCGGCTGAACATGTCCAGCGCCGCCTTGGAGGCCAGGTAGGCGGAGTACCTGGGGGTGGCGATCTGCACGCCCTTCGTCGACACGTTGACGATGTGGCCGAACCGCCGCGCGGTCATGTGCGGCAACAAGGCCAGCACCAGCCGCACGGCGCCGAAGTAGTTGATCGCCATCGTGCGTTCGTAGTCGTGCAGCCGGTCCACCGAGTTCAGCACACCGCGCCGGATCGACCGGCCCGCGTTGTTGACCAGCATGTCGATGCCCTCGTGGTCGCTGAGCATCCGCTTCACCGTGGCGCGCACGGACTCGCTGTCGGTCAGGTCGCACGGGTACACGTGCGCTTGGCCGCCCTCGCGCATGATCTCGTCGCGCACGGTCTCCAGTTCCTCGGCACGGCGGGCGACCAGCAGCGGGACCGCGCCGAGCTGAGCCACCTGCAGCGCCGTCGCCCGCCCGATGCCGGACGACGCGCCGGTGATCACGATCTGCCGTCCGCGCAGGCCGTCCCTCGGCCGCCGTGCCCGATCCGGGTCGAGGTGCCGCCGCCAGTACCGCCACAGCTGGTTCGCGTACTCGCCGAACTCCGGTGTCGGCAGGTCAGCGAGCGCGCGATCGGTGTTCGAACGATCGAAGCTCGCCGAAAACGTCATGTGCGGCAACACTTCCGGCGGAACACCGAGGAGCTTGCCCAGCCCGGGAAGGTTCAGCAGGGCGCGAACGGGCACCGGAGCCGTGATCGCGATCCGCGGCGCTCCGGCGGCTTCGGCGAGCGCGTTGTAGACCGAGGTCAGCGACTGCGCGCCAGGCGCCGTGAGGTGAAAGGTCCGCCCTGGCTCGAAGTCGTTGTGCACCAAGCGGTCCAGCGCATCAGCAACCCAGTCGACCGGCACCATGTTGGTCGAGCCCAGATCGGCTCCGGCGAGCGGCAGCGCTGCGGGCAGCCGGGACAGCTCCGCGAGCGCGCCGAAGAAGTAGTACGGCCCGTCGATCTTGTCCATCTCGCCTGTGCGCGAGTCGCCGACGATCGCGGAGGGGCGGTAGATCTGCCACGCGATGCCCGAGCGTTCCCGGACGACGCGCTCCGCCTCGAACTTCGTCGCGTGGTACGGTGAGTCGAACCGCTGCCCGAGGTCGAAGTCGTTCTCGGTGAACGCGCCGCGGTGATCACCCGCGACCGCGACCGAGGACACGTGGTGCAGCTTCGCGCTGCCCAGTTCCGCCACGAGGTCGACGACGTGCCGTGTGCCGTCGACGTTGGCCGCCCGCGCGGTGGCCTCGTCGGCGGTGAGGTCGTAGCTCGCGCCGAGGTGGATCACGTGATCGACATCAGCGAGCCGTGCGTGGTCGGCGTCGTCGAGGCCCAGGCCGGGCTCGGTGAGGTCGCCGGACACCGGCCACACCCGCTCCGGCTGCGGCCAGCGCTGCGCGATCTGGTCGAGCTTCGCCTTCGACGCGGGTCTGACCAGCACGAACACGCGTTCGCACGCGGCTCGGCGGAGCAGTCGCTCGACCAGCCGGACGCCGAGGAAGCCGGTCGCGCCGGTCACCAGGTACGTGGTCACCGCTTGATAGTGGCACTACCTACCCGCGAGTAGGAAGAGCTGAGGGGTCGGCACGCAGGAAGCAGGGGACCAACGTGCCGGACCACCTCAGGGGTGGCGGCGCAGGCGCTGTTCGAGGACCTGGCCCGGCCAGTCCCCGACCTCGAAGCCGTGCAGCCTGGTGAAACCCGCCGAGACGTAGAAGTCCACCAGCGCGCCGTCACCGCCCGCCCAGCAGTCGACCCGCAAGCGGGAGACCCCCGCCGCCACCGCCTCTTCCCGTGCCGTCTCCAGCAGTTTCCGACCCGCGCCGCGTGCTCCGGCCTGCCGCCCAGAGACCAGGCCGACCACGTAGAGCTCGGGTTCGCCGGAGACCGGCACGTAGGCCGGGGCGTCGGGCAGCAGCACCATGGCGCCGACCACGTCCCCGTACCGCTCCGCGAGGCGCAACCCACCGGAGTCGCACCACCGCTCGATCTGCAGGACGCGCTTCGGACTCTCCGAGAACGGGGTGGTGCCCCACTGGCCGGTCTGCCCCCGGGCCGTCAGCCACCGCACCGCGTCGTCGAAGAGTCCGAGCACCGTTGTGGCGTCGCTGACCGTCCCGCTCCGTACGGTCAGCTCCGACGCCTGTTCTCCTGCTTGCTCGCTCACAGTTCGGCACCCACCGCCGCCATCGCCGCCTGCCGCAGCGCGGACCGCAGTTCACCGACCTCCAAGGGCGCGAGCACGGCCGCCTCGCCCGGCGGCGAGATCACGACGACCTGTCCCTGGTTCACCAGCACCGTCAACGACCGTCGCCGGCCCGCGACATCGCGGCAGCCCACGATCCACTCCCTCCGGACAACCACGTTCCCCGACCTCCAGACCTGGTCCGTTCGGCGATGCGGGAGTGGGACAGGTTCCGGGGCCGGGCATGACGCGGTGCTTGAGCCTGTTCAGCCGATCGGCTGAGCACGGCGTGCAGCCTCGGAGATGATCGACGCGCTGACCAGCGACTGAACGGCGCAACCGACGATTGCGCCGTTCGCCAACATCACTCGGCCGGGGCCCCCGGACCCACATCGGCGGTGGTGAGCGGGACGCGGTGGCCGCCGCGTTCGTCGGCTCCGACGTCCTTGCGGTCGTCCCGCCGCTGCCCGTCCAGGTCCAGTTCGACCGCGGGGTAGGAGCCCACCGAGGCGTTCAGCAGGGGCTGTCGGCGGCCGGACGGCGGAGTTCTCCAGATACCTTCGGGTCCACCTGCCGGTAGCCGCCCGAGGGGATGTTCCCCGCGGTGGCGCCCCAGAGCACGTTGCCCTCCCAGCGGAACTTCGAGAACTGCGTCTGCCGCACGAGCTGCCCGCTCCCGGTGAGCACGTTGTTCGAGATCACGCACGAGTCCGGGCCGTAGGTCTTGTTCTCGCCCGCGATGGCGGTCGCGGTGCCGGAGACGGTGTTGAAAGCGACCAGGACCCGGTCCGGCCGGTCGTTGCCGGTGCTGCTGGTGTCGTCGATGACGGTGCCGCTGCCGACCGTGATCCCGTTGCCGCTGCTGCCGTTCACCACGTTGTTCACGATCACGTGGTCGTTGCCGTAGAAGCGGATTCCGGAGGCTCCACCCAACATGATGTTGCCCTCGACGCGCGTGCGGTTGCCGTGCCGCAACACGATCTGGCCCTTGCTGTCGCGGATGGTGTTGTTGCGCACCAGGTTGTCCGACGATTTGACCGAGATCGCCTCAGGGTCGCCGTTGGCCTTCTCGAAGAGGTTGTTCTCGACCACGGCGCGTGCGGAGAACCGCTGCTTCGAGCTGACCCCGAGCCGGATCGACTCACCGCCGTTGGAACCGGCGAAGCTGTGGTTGTGGAAGTAGTTGAGGCGGACGCGGGTCCGCTGCGCCATCCCGCTGCTGGGCCCGAAGATCGACAGGTACACACCCTTCGTGCTCTTGCCGGTGAAGGTGTTCCGGTCCACCTCGACATCGTCGCCGTCCACGTTCACCCAGTGCTTGTCCTCCGGGGAGCGGAGCTGGAAAACGTTGCGGCTCAAGCGAATGTGGTGCGAACTGGACGGAACGGACACCGTCGCGGTGTGGGTGAACCTGAAGCCCTCGACGGTGACGCGCTCCGAGGAGTCGAAGGTGAAGCCGTTCGCACCGTAGATCTCGGCGCCACCGACCGAGGCGGCGGCGATCGTGACACCGGACTTGCGGGTGATCCTGATCGGCTGCTTCGCGTCGTAGCGCCCCGCGGCGAGCACGACGCGGTCACCGGGCCGCGCCTTGTCGATCGCGCTCTGCAGAGCGGACAGCGAGGTCACCGGCGCCGCGTCCGCGACCGGGGACATGCCGAGCAATAGCAACACCGTCACCGGGATGAGGGCACGTTTCATCGCTGGATCTCCTAGGGTCGGAGTACCTGCGACGGCCCAGCCGACCGTAGTGCCCGCATCGCGCCCGGTCATCATCCGGAAGGAGGACAGAGTCGTTCCAGTGCGTGAACCGCTTTGCCCACACCGTTTTCCGCGCGCACCAACGCGCCGAGCCGCGCGGCCTCCGCGGACCTGCTCAGCGCCTCCTTGATCGACGCCGCCAGTTCCCCGGCGTCCAGCTCGCGTTCCGGGAGCGGGGGAGGGGCCACGCCGAGCTCGTGCATCCTGCGGCCCCAGTAAGGCTGGTCGGCCAGGAACGGGCACAGCACCTGCGGGCGCCCGGCGGCGGCAGCCGCGGCCACGGTCCCGGCTCCGCCGTGGTGCACAACGGCATCCACCAAGGGGAAGAGGCGCTCGTGCGGAACGTTGTCGATCATCGTCACGTTCTCCGGCAGGTCGGTCGCGGTCAGCCCGCCCCAGCCGCGCGCGAGGATCGCGTGGACTCCGGCCAGCCGCACCGCCTCCAGCACCGTCGCCGTCGTCCGCTCGGGATCGGCTCCGGCCATGCTGCCGAATCCAATGTAGACAGTCGTGCCGGTGATCTCCGGGAGTTCGGGCTCCTCGGCCGATTCCAGGAACCAGTAGCCCGTGCTGAGCGCGGTCGCGGGCCAGTCGGGCGGCGGGGGGACTACGTGCTCGCTGATCGCGTGCAGCACCGCGTCCTTGCGCCCCTTGCCCGACGGCAGCCCGAGCCGGTCGGCGCGCCACCGCATGAGCGTTTTCCGGAACGGCAAGCCGATCAGGTCGACGACCCGGTAGCTCGCGCGGTTGAGCGCCGCGGGAAGCCACCGCGGGGCCAACGGCAGGGGGAACGCCTTGGTCGGCACGTACAGCGGGGTCAGCGCGCCGACAACGGCCGGGACGTCGAGACGCTCGGCGATGTGCGCTCCCACAAGCGATCCCGGGTGGTGCAGGACGATGTCGGCGCCCTCGGCCGCGACCTCCCAGGCGTCGTCAAACATCCGCTCCAGCATGCCCATGGCCTTGCGGTAGAGCGCCAGCTTGCTCTCCGTCGCCACGGTCTCGGTGAGCGCCATCGGCCCCTCGTCCAGCTCGACGAACCGGAAACCGAGCCCGGCGAAGATCTCGCCCGAACGGGTGGCAGCGGCCAGGACCGGAACGTGACCGGCCTTCTTCAGCGCCACCGCCAACGCCGCGTAGGGCTGCACATCACCCCGGCTACCTGCGGTGATCATGAGAACCTTCACGAGTCCTCCTCACTCACCGGCGATGCTAGTGATCACCGGCGTGCCAGACTGGTCCCGCCGAGCCCACTGCCCGGAAGGACGCACGGATGGCCGACGACCCGGTAGCCATGGCCATGCGGCAGGCGGCCGAGCTGTGCCGGACCGGCAAGGCCGCCAAGGCCGTCCGGCTGCTCCGCCCGGTGGCCGCGCAGGCCCCGACGGACGTGGACGCCTGGTGCGCGCTCTCCGCCGCGTACCTCGCCGACAACCAGCCGAAGAAGGCGTTGGAAGCGGCCCAGCACGCGGTGGTCCTCGGCTCCGGCAAGGAAGGGCCGCACCGGCTGGCCAGCTGCGCGCTCACCCAGCTCGGCCGCTCGGCGGAGGCCGTGGTCGCCGCGGACTGCGCGATCCGCGCGGACCCCTTCGAATGGCGCAGTCACATCGCGCTCGCCGAGGCCCTGATCGGCTCGGGCGCCGTGGAGCGGGTGCAGCACTCGGAAGACGACGCGAAGCGCGCTTTGATCGCGGCACACCGTGCGTCCGAACTCGCGCCCACGGAGTCGCGTCCCTTCGAAGTGCTCAGCGAGATCGCCTCCCGCGCGCACCGGTGGGACGTCGCTGAGCAGGCTCTGTTGACCGCGTTGCAGCTCAATCCCCGCAACGAGCACCTTCGCGACGAGCTGGCGAAGGTGCAGCGCGGAGAGCCCGACCCCGAACCGGTGGTCCGCGACGCTGAACCCGTTTTATGGGACTTGCTCTGGCGTTTGGTGGTCCTGCAAGGGATCGGCAGCCTCGCTCTGGTGATCGGCGGGCTCCCCCGGCCAGGGTCCGGATACGCGGTGTTCGGCCTGGTCCTGCTCCTCGTCTTGGGGGCGGTGGTGTGGCGTTTCGTGTCCAAGGTGCCCGCCGCGGTGCGGCCTGGACTCGTGCGGCTCGCGCGCTCGCGGAAGCTGTTGTTGCTGGCCAGCGTCCTGTTCGCGTTCGGGACGCTGCTGCTGGTGCTGTGGACGTTGATCCTCGCCGTATGGCCCGGAGTGCTCCAGACAGCCGTCGTGGCGTGCGTGGTGACCGTTCTCGCCGGGGCCGTGGTGCTCGCCGGGCGCCGGTTGGCGCGCTGGCGTAGCCGTACGTGAAGTCTGTTTCCGTCTTGGCAAGCGTGTTGTAGCGTCCGCTGCGCCGAATGGCGTAGTTGAACGGCGGAGGTGGCGCGATGCCGCAGCTCGGCTTGTCCGCGTTGGTGCCTGGCTTCTGTGAGCCGACGAGTCCGCCGGTGAACCCGTTGGCCGAGCGCGCGGAGGACGAGGTCGTCGCGTGGTTGTGGCGCACCGGGTTCCTGACCAACGAGGCCCAGGAGGAGCACCTGCGCTCCTTCCGGTTCGGGCTCTACCACGGGATCGCCACGCCGGAGCTGGGCCTGCCCGCGCTCGTGCTCGGCATGAAGTGGTTCTGCTGGGGGTCGCTCGCCGACGACCAGTACGACAACTACGACTGCGGTGACCGGGAAGAGCGTGTGCGCTCCGTCATCCAGGCCGCGCGGACGATCCTCGGCGGCGGTGCGGTCCTCGGTGGTGATCCCGTTGTCCGGGGGCTGGCCGAGTTCTGGCCCGCGCTCGTCGCGAACATGTCACCCGCTGCGCGGCGCAGGGTGACGCGGAACTTCCTCGACTACCTCGAAGCCGTCCGGTTCCAGAACCGCTTCCACGCCAAGGGGGAGGTCCCCGACGCCGCGACCTTCCTCGGACTGCGCAGGCACACCATCGCGATGATCTTCCAGGCCGACGTGCTCGAAGCTCTGTCCTGTTTGGACATTCCAGGGTCGTTGCGCGGTCACCGGATGTTCCGCGAACTCGTGTGGTGCTTCGCCGATGTCACCGCGTGGCACAACGACGTTTACGGGCTGGAGAAGGACATCGCGGACGGGCAGCTGTGCAACGCGGTGCTCGTGACGTCGGCGAGCGAGGACTGCTCAACCGAGGTCGCCGTGGATCGGGTGGTGGAGCGGGCGAAGGAGCGGCAGCGCCTTTTCCTCCGTATCGAAGAAGAGTTGCCTTCGCTGGCTGATGAGCTGGGGCTGGGTCCTCCGGCTGCCGCGTCGGCGCTGGCCTTGACCCGGCAGCTGCGGGCGTATACGTACGCCAACCTGGTGTGGATCGGGCAGACCAGGCGGTACGACCTCGACCTGCCGCGGATCAGGGGGACCTTCGACGATGTGCTCTGCGATGGCTGATCTCCGTTCGGTCCCGGTCGCTCCCGGGCGCCTGCCCGGCATCGGGCACCTCGCCGCGCTGGCCCGTGGTCCGCTGGATTTCTTGGTGGCGCTGCGGGAATCCGGCGACATCGTGCGCGTCGACCTCGGCCCGAAACCCGTCTACTTCCTGACCGCGCCACGGCTGCACCGCCAGGCGTTGACCTCCCCGGGCTTCTCCCGCGGCCGGATCTACGAGCGCGCGCGGACCCTGTTCGGCAACGGGCTGGCCACCTCCGACGGTGCGCTGCACCTCCGGCAGCGACGGCTCGTGCAGCCGCTGTTCCACCGTGCCCACGTCGAGTCGTACTTCGGCATGATGCTCGCCCAAGCCCGGGCCCTGTCCGATTCCTGGTCGCACGGCCAGGTCGTGGCCGTCGACCGGGCGATGAGCGACCTCATGTTGAAGATCGTCGTCACCGCGCTCACCTCCCGCGACATCGGCCGTTCCGCCGCCGCGGAGATCCACCGCCTGATGCCCGTGATCATGAAGGGCATCGCGCTGCGGATGATCACACCGGTGCACCCGCGCTTCGACGCCGCCGCGGATCGCTTGCGCGCGCTGGTCGGCGAGCTGATCCTCGGCTATCGCGCTTCTTCCGGTGAGGGCTCCGATCTGCTGGCCATGCTCGTCGCCGCGGACATGTCCGATGAGCAGATCTGCGATGAGGTCGTGTCGCTGCTCATGGCGGGAACCGAGACCCCCAGTTCGACCTTGGCGTGGATCTTCCACGAGTTGGCTCAGCATCCGTCCGTAGAGCAGCGCCTGCACGCGGAGGTCGACTCCGCGCCGGTGACCTTGTCGACGTTGGGGCAGCTGGAGTACACGCGCCGCGTCGTCACCGAGGCGCTTCGCCTGCACCCCACGCTGCTCTTCACGTTGCGGGCGACTCAGGACGTTTCCCTTGGTGGCGTTCAGTTTCCTGCGGGTGTCGAGGTTGCGTACAGTCCGTACGCCCTGCACCGTGATCCGTCTCTGTACCCCTCTCCACTGCACTTCGACCCCGACCGTTCGGTGCCGGATGTCTTCTCTCCCTTCAACTTCGGCGTGCACAAGTGCGTCGGCGAGCACTTCGCTCTGGCCGAGATGATGGTCACCGTCGCGACTGTTGCCGCCCGGTGGTCTCTCCGGCCGTGTGGTCCGGTTCGCGAGGTTCTCGCCATTGTGCCCCGCCCTCGTTCGTTGCCCATGCGCGCGGTTGCTCGCGTCGGTACCAGCTGTTTTCCAGCCTGGGGGTCGGCTTGACCTGGGGCCCCTCGCGCGTACCCTTGGGCCTTTCAGGGGCACGGGATGAAACCCCGGCCCTCGCGGGAAGCGTATGGCACGCGCACCCCAGGTAAAGCCTCGGTTTGCTTGTGCCCCTTGCCTTCCAGCTCGCGCCTGCACCACGCTGGAACCGTTCCAGCGTTGTCTCCGGGGCATCCGTCCACTCTGGACGCCCCCGGCGTTATAGCTTCAGTGGGTGATCGACTCGGATGTTCCGCAGCGGTGCCTGGTCAGGGTCGATCCACTTTGGTGGGATGAACGCCGGTATCCCGTGGTCGAAAACGATCTCCCAGTCCTGATCATGGATCACATGGTGGTGGTGCACGCACAGGAGTACGAGGTTGTTGAGGTCGGTCGGCCCGCCGTCGATCCAGTGCACCACGTGATGTGCTTCTGTCCAGGAGGGTGGCCGGTCACAGCCGGGGAAGGCGCATCCCTTGTCCCGTACCGCGAGTGCGCGTTTCTGGGCGAGGGAGGCGAGTCGTCGTTCGCGTCCGTAGGCGAGGGGTTCGCCTTCTCCGCTGAGCACGATCGGGATGACTGTGGTGTCGCAGGCGGTCTGCCGCAGCAGGTCCGCTGACATGGGCTGGCCGGTGTGGGTTTCCCCGCAGCCGGTCCTGTGTTCCAGGTCGTCCAGGCCCATGGTGATGATCAGCAGGGTACGGGGGAGTCCGGGGATGTCCTGGATCGACATCGCCATGGTCATGGCTTCGATGAAGGCATCGGCCAACCGCTGCTCGAACCTACGGGGGTCTTTCTCGCCGTTGACGGACTTGGGTTTGGCTAATGCCGAGAGGAAGTTCCAGATCTTCTCGCCGTTGATCGGATCAATCATCGCCTTGAGATGCAGGCATCCGTCCTGATCCCGGCCCATCCGCGCTGATCGCCGGGCGATCGCTTCTTGTTCGTCGCGGTAGACGCCGTCGGGGTCGACGTGCTGTCGCACGCGTTTGCCGACCACCATCAGATCACGCGGGTTCACCTTCCGTGCCGCCTTCGCCAACGCCGCATCGGCCTTGCCCACGTACTCTTCCGGGATGCGCTTGATCGCATCGGAGATCACCAACGCGTGCTCACCGCTGATCGCTCCGGTGTAGACGGCTTCCCGGGTTGTGGGCAGCTTCGGTAGTTCGTGGACCAATCGCTTGCGGCGGTGGGCTTCGGCAGGAGCGATATTGAGTTCACTGCGCAGCAGGACCGCGAGATCCTTACAGCCGCGTGAGGTGTGCAGGCCACGTTCCTCGGCGTGGGTGGCGACATCGGTCTTCACGGCGGTGAGCAGATTACTGATCCGCTCCAACTCCTTCAACAACACGACATGATCCTTCTCGGAGAGTCGGTAGGAGTCGTTGACCTCGATCTCGGTCGTCAGCATGTCTGTGATTGCCTTGGTATCCAACATGATTCACCCCCTTCTCCGTGGACACCTCCATTATCTCAAGACGCAAGATCGACATCCAAGTACCAGTGGGTGAATCCCTGCACGCCAACGGTTCCAGCGTGTCACCGAAATCGGCATTCGGGGAGGGTCCCCCAAGTGGGCGATACCAATCGCAAGGGCCACAAGGGAAAGCGGGCTGCGGCTGGAACGGTCGGCTTTACCTGGGGTGCGCGTGCCATACGCTCCCCCGCGAGGGCCGGGGTTCCATCCCGTGCCCCCGTGAGGCCCAAGGGCACGCGCAAGGGGCCCCAGGTCAAGCCGACCCCACGCTGGTCAACCCGAAAAAGCACCACGCAGAGCGAAATCAGCGAGATTGTCGGCCTGCGCGGCAGGGGACAGAAAGTCAGGATCGGCCAGCCACATGCTCGTCACGCCGCTCACGGTGGACACGATCCCGTACGCTGCCACCGAAACCCCCGGATTCTCCGCCGCCGCAAGCACATCCGCGATCTGGCTCACCCACAAGCGCATGACGTCCCGCTTCAGCTCCAAGCCAGGAGCGTTGCCGGACTTGTAGATCGTCACGCTCAGGATCGACCGCATGGTGTCGTTGCGCTCCAACGCGACGAAGTACCGCCGCAGGTGTTCGCGCAGCCGATCTTCCGCCGGGCCCTCGGTGAACAACGGCTCCCACACGGGGGCGGCGGCGACGGGCCACTTCTCGGACACGACGGCCAGGTACAGCTCGGCCTTGTCCTTGAAGTGGTGGTAGGCCGCGCCTCGCGTCACCCCGGCCGCCTTGGCGATGTCGGCCAGTGACGACTCCGCGAAGCCGCGGTCGGCGAACACCCGCAGTCCCGCGTCCACCAGGTCCGACCTCGTCGCTGCGGCCTCGGCCGCCGTTCTCCGCATGCGATCAGGATAATATACATGCGCCCATGTATGTATAGTGGTGGCATGAGCATCGTCATCGCCGGAGCCAGGGTCTTCACCGGGGACCGGGTCCTGCCGGAAGCGGACGTCCTCGTCGAGAACGGTCTCGTTCGCGAGGTCGGCACCGCCCTGCGCGGAGCGGAGCGCGTCGATGGCCGCGGCCGCACGCTGTTACCGGGCCTCATCGACGCGCACGGCCACGTCTTCACTACGACGGAGTTGCGGCACACGCTGGGCTTCGGCGTGACGACGGTGCTCGACATGCTGGGCAACCCGGGTCAAGTCGCCGAGCTGCGCGCTGCGGCGGCGAGCGATCCGGGCATCGCGGATCTGCGCTCCGCGGGGACCGGGGCGACCGTGCCGGGCGGCTATCCGTGGTTCCTCGTCGACATGGGTTACCTGACACCGTTCCCGACCATCACCGAGCCGGACGAGGCGCCGGGTTTCATCGCCGACCGTGTCCGTGAAGGCTCGGACCACATCAAGATCCTCCTGGAGGACGGAACCACCACCGGCCAAGCGCTTCCCGCGCTCTCGGTCGACACCGCGGCGGCGCTCGTCGACAGCGCGCACCAGCACGGCAAGCTCGCGGTCGCACACGCGCTGACCGTCGAGACCACGCACGCCGCCCTGTCCGCCGGAGTCGATGTGCTCGCGCACGTGTACCTCGACCGCACGGACGCGGAGCTGCCGTACCGCATCGCCGAGCGCGGTACGCCGGTCATCCCCACTCTTGTCGCGGTACAAGGGCTTTTCGGTCGACCGAAGGCGCGCCAGCTCCTCGATGACCCCCGCGTCGAACCGTACCTCGACGACACGTCGCGGTATCTGCTCAACGCCGACCCGGTTCCGTTGGGGCCCGCGGCGCGCCACGATCTCGACGGCGCGACGCAGACCGTGGCGGAGCTTCGCGAAGCGGGAGCGACGATCCTCGCCGGTTCGGACACGTCGAACCTCTTCGTGGCGCACGGCGCGAGCCTGCACGTCGAGCTGGAACTGCTTGTCGCGGCAGGACTTTCGCCACTCGAAGCCCTCACGTCGGCCACCTCCGCGCCAGCGGACTGCTTCGGGCTGGGCGACCGCGGTCGCATCGCGCCGGGCCTGCGAGCGGATCTCCTGCTCGTCGAAGGCGATCCCACCAAGGCGATCGGGGCCACCCTCGACATCGTCGCGGTGTGGCGCGGCGGCCGACGCGCTCAGCGGAACAGCGGTGGCACCTTGGGGAGCACGTCCTCCGGCGGCCCGCTGAGCCTGCACTCCATCGCGAGCGATCCGGTGTAGCCGATCTCCTTCAGCGTCGAGAGCAGCTGCCACCAGTCGAGGTGGCCCGCGCCGGGCTCCAACCTGTTGGAGTCGCTGACCTGCACGTGCCCCAGCCACGGCGCGGCCTGGCGGAGCGCGTCCATCGGCGAGGCTTCCTCGATGTTCATGTGATAGGTGTCCGCGCCGATCCGGACACCGTCCGTCCCGGTCGCCTTGATGAGGTCGACTGCCTGGTCCAGACGGTTGACCATGTGGTCCTCGTAGCGGTTCAGCGGCTCCAGCAACAGGACGACGCCCTCGCGCTTCGCGTGCTCGCCGAGTTCGCCGAGCGCGTCCATGAGCACGTGCCGGTCCTCGTGCGCGCTGCGCGGCGGGACGAACGGGGGCAGCCGGTAGGAGAACATCCCCCACGACGCCGGAGTCATCGCGCCGACGCCTTCGAGCTCGGCGATCACGGACAGCTGACTGGCCATGTTCTTGATCGCGTCCCGCCGCCGCCCCGCGTCGAAGTCGCCGATGAAGTGCGTCATCTCCACGCACACGGTCGGCATCACGACACCGGCGGCCTTGGCCTGCCGCAGCTCCGGGAGCCTTTCGCGGAACGCGAGATCACCCTTGCCGCGCAACTCGATCGCGTCGAACCCGGCGCGCCGCGCGAAGTCCCACTTCGCGAGCAGGGTGGCGCCGGGCAGCATCTGCTCCTGACACGACAGAAACATCGTCATTCCCCGTCCACGTCAGCGAAATCCAGTACGACCTGCAACGTGTCGGCGGGCCGTTCGTCGATCTCGGCGAACGCCTTCGCCACGTCGTGCGCGCACATCACGTGCGTCACCAGCGGCAGCGGATCGAGCGTGCCCGCCACGACGAGTTCCATGAACGTGCGCTGCAACCGCTCCACCGACCACCGCTGCGACAGCTCGGGGTTCACCCCGCCGATCTGCGAGGCCACCAGCCGGACGCGGTTGTGGTGGAACTCCTCGCCGAGCCGCAGCCCGACCGCATCCCCTTGGTAGAAGCCGGAAGCGACCACGCGCCCGGCGACACCGACGGACCTGATCGCCTCGTGCAGCGCCTTCGCCGAGCCGCTGATCTCGATGCTGGTGTCCGCGCCCCGGCCGCCCGTGTGCTCGGCGATCCGCTCCGCGACAGCGTCGTCGATCGCGTTCAGGGTCAGCACCGCGCCCTGCTCGGCGGCGAGCGCGAGGCGTCGTGGGAGCGCGTCCACGGCGACGACCCGCGCGCCGTTGAGCGTTGCCAGCCTGGTGGTGAGCAACCCGAGCACGCCCTGGCCGAACACCGCGACGTCCTCGCCGAGGTGGATGTCCGCGTCCAGCACCGCGTTCAACGCGATCGCGCCGAGCCGCGCGAACACCCCGGCCACCGGCGGCACCGAGTCCGGCAGCACGTGGCCCGCCAGCTTGGCGGCGTCCACCACCGCAGAGGAGCGGTGCCCCCAGATGCCCCAGACCCGTTGCCCCACCTCAAGATCGGGGACCGTGGTCTCGGTGACCACGCCGACCTCCTGGTAGCCCCAGCCCGCCACCGGATAGCCGAAGGACGGCGTGCCGTCCACGAACAACCTGCGCTCGGCGTCCCACAGCTTGCTCAGGTACGGGTTGGAGCCGCGGTAGGCCGTCAGCTCCGTCCCCGCCGAGATCCCGGAGTACAGCGTGCGCACCCGGACCTGCCCGGACGCCAGTGGGGCGCCGGGCTCCTCGACGAGCTCGACCGAACGCGGGGCGGAGAACTGCACGACTTTGGGCACTCGCCTACCTAGCCGCATCGACTTATGTCTTGTCAAGCGACAGAAGTCCCCGACCGGAAAGTAACCGGTATTTCACGGGTCACCGGTTGATATTGGGGGTGACGTGGAAGAGGAGGCGCCGTGCTCACCCCTGAACTCACCCCGGCCGCGACGGGCCACCACGGCGCCGTCGCGCGCGCGCTCGCGGTCGGCGGCACGGTCGCGGTGCTGACCACCGTGGCGATCATCGCCGTGCTGGACCTGGTCCCGGCCATCGGCATGATCAACCCGGTCCGGCGCACCATCAGCGAGCACGCGCTCGGCCCCAACCGCATGCTGTTCGACCTCGCGCTGCTGCTCCTGGCGGCCGGTTCGCTGGCGATCCTGGCGGCCCTGGTGCGCGGCGGCCTGGTCCGGTTCCGCTCGGTGGGCGCGGTCATGCTCGGCCTGTGGAGCGCTGGGCTGACCGTGGTCGTGCTCTTCCCCAAGCACAACTGGGCCATCGGGCCGAGCCTCAGCGGTGACATCCACCGCGTCGGCAGCCTCGTGGCGTTCCTCAGCCTGCCCGTCGCGGTGCTGCTCATCGCCCGCCGCTGGCTGCGCGACGAGCGGTGGAGCGGGCACGCGCGGCGCGCCCGCGCGCTCGGCGTGCTGGCCGTGCTGTCCTTCGCGCCCATCGTCTACGTGCTGGTCTACGCCTCCGCGGTGGGCGGCGCGTGGTGGCAGGTGCTGCCGCTCGGCGTGATCGAACGCGTGCTGGCGCTGTGCGAGGTCGTCGCGGTGATCGGCGTCGGCGGCTGGGCGATCGCCTCGACCCGTCCGGCGGCGCGCTGAACCGTTTCGAAGCCCACTTGACACCCTTGCGCCGATCGAGTGACCTCAACGGTGATGACGAACCGAGTGGTGCGGCCCCGACCCCGGCCGGAAGCGCGGCGCGCGCTGATCTGCCTGAGCTACGCGGGCGGCGGTACCGCGCCGTTCCGCGGCTGGGCCGGGCACGTGCCGGACGACGTGGAACTCGCGCTGGTCTGCTACCCCAACCGGGAGCGCCGGATCAGCGAGCCGATGCCGCCGCTCTGGGACCAGCTGCTCGACGACGTCGAGGTGAGCGTCAAGGAGGCGGCCGCGGGCCGTCCCTACGTCCTGTTCGGGCACAGCATGGGCGGTGCCGTGGCGGCGGGGCTCGCGTCGCGGTCCCTCACCCCCGCCGCGGTGGTGCTGTCGGCGACCCGCTCGCCGCTGTCGACGTACACGTACTCCCTCGGGCCCACGAACTCCGACGAGGAGTACGTCGAGTGGATCAGGGCGAAGGCGCAGGTGCCCGACGAGGTGCTGGCGCACCCGGAGCTGCGCGACATGGCCGTCTCGATGCTGCGCGGCGACGTGGCCGCGCTGCACAGCCTCCGGTACGACCCCGCCGGGCGGATCACGGTGCCCACCCAGGTGCTCTACGGCGAGCTGGACGAGGTCGACGAGGAAGCCGTGCGCGGCTGGAGCAAGATCGTCACCAGTGACTTCCGGACCGACCGGCTGCCCGGTGGCCACTTCTACGTGCCAGAGGTCTGGGAGCGGCTGCCGGAACACATCACCGCGTTACGAGAGGACGGCTGAGGTGCCCAAGGCGGACGTGTGGTGGGTCGAGCTCGGCTCGGTGCCCCTGGAGCCGATGCTGGCCTGGCTCAACGACGAGGAACGCGACCGCTGGTCCCGCTACCTCAAGGACGACGACAAGCAGCGGTTCCTCCTCGGCGCCTCGCTGTCCCGGGCGATCGTCGCCCGTGAGCTCGGCATCGCCGCCGCCGACGTTCCGCTGGAGCGGCACTGTTCGCGCTGCGAGGGCCCGCACGGGCCGGTGACGTCGCCGCTGCCCGGCGCTCCGAAGTTGTCGGTCACCCACGCCGGGGAGCTGGTCGGGGTCGCCGCGTCCGTCGACGGCCTGGTCGGGCTCGACGTGGAGCCGTCCTCGCGCGCGCCGTTGAAGAACCTCAACGTGGTGTTCGGGCCGGACGAGATCGCGGGCATCACCAGGGCGGGCGGCGGCGCCGAGCCGTTCCTGCGCATGTGGACGCGCAAGGAGGCCGTGGTCAAGGCGGTCGGCGTCGGCTTCATGGTGTCGCTGCCCAATGTCGTCCTCACCGGCCCGGCCGCCGCGCCGCGCCTGCTCGGCTGGCCCGCTGATGAGCCCGGCGCGGACCGCTACCCGGCGGAGATGCGCATGGCCGACGTCCAGGCTCCCCGGGACCACGTGGGCGCCGTCGCCGTCGTGGCCGGTCGGAGCGCGGGCGAACTCCACGTGGTCCAGCACAACGGCGCCGACCTGCTGACGTCCGCCATCCCCGCGTAGCCGCTGGCGTGGTTGGGTGGTCTTCAAGTACCCCCAACCCCCTCCCAGAACGTCTTTAACCACCACAAACCCCCGGCTGGCGCGGCCGGGGGTTTGTGGTGGTTTGAGACCTTCAGGGTGGGGGTGCGGGGTACTTGAAGACCGGCGGACCCGCGGTGGGTTCACTCGGGTGTGGGTACCGCTGCGGCCCAGAAATGTGGAACTTTCTCATGTATGAGGGTGTTGGCGGTCACAGTTGCTCTGGTGTTGGTCGTCTCTGGGGTGCCGGTTTCGGCGGCGCCGGTTGAGGGAGGCACGGTCACCGTCGGCACCAAGTCCGTCGGCGGGAAGACCGTCCAGATCTTCCGCGATCGGCTCGGCCGCGAGGTGGTGCTGCGCGGCTTCAACGTCTCCGGCACCACCAAGCTCAACGAGCACGGCAAGCTGCCCTTCGCCTCCGTCGCCGATGCCGCCCGCTCCGCGACCGCGATGCGCGATCTGACGGGCGCGAACGCGATCCGCTTCCTCGTCGGGTGGGACGGCGTGCAGCCCGCGCCGAACATCATCGACACCGCCTACCTCGACCGGGCGACCGCGCAGATCCGCGAGTTCACCCGGCGCGGAGTGCACGTGCTGGTCGACTTCCACCAGGACCTGTTCTCGCGCGACCTGTTCAACAAGGACAGCTGGTACACCGGCAACGGCGCCCCGAAATGGGTGATCGAAGCGGGCAAGTACCCCGAGGAGCACTGCGTCGCCTGCGTGACGTGGGGCCAGAACCAGTGGCAGAACGACGCCGTCCGCTCAGCCTTCCGCGATTTTTGGCTCAACCGCAAGCTGGAGACGCCCGCCGGGCTCATCGGCATGCAGGACGCGTTCCTCGACCAGGCCGCCGCGACCATGCGCCATCTGCGGAACTCCTTGCCCACCAAGGAGTTCGGCTTGGTCCTCGGGCTCGACCCGGTCAACGAGCCCGCGGACGGAGAAGGCTCGATCTCCTCGGCTGACCGCGAGAAGGAGCTGATCTGGCCGTTCTACCAACGGGTTCGCGCGCGGATGGACACCGTGGGGTGGCAGGACAAACCGCTCTACGCCGAGCCCTTGGTGAACTGGAACCTGGCCATCGTCGGGCTGCGGCGAGGTGGGTTCGGCACCATCGGAACCATGGGGCCGCGCTATGTGTTCAACGCCCACTTCTACGACACGTTGCGCCTTTCGATCGACCCGACGAAGCCCGGCGACGGCGGATATGCCAATCAGACCAACGAGATTCGCGACCGTGCGGCGCAGCTGGGCACCGCGAGCTTCCTCTCCGAGTTCGGCCACCGCATGACCGGCTGGTCCGCGGAGAAGGCGCCGATGATCCTCAAGAGCGCGTACCAAGGACTCGATCGCGGTGCGGGCAACGACGGTTGGTGGGCGCGGCCGACTGCTTCGGGGGCGGTGATGTCCGCGACCCAATGGCAGTGGGACATCTACAACGGCAAGCACCGCGAGCTGATGAACGGCAACCCTTCCAAGGTGCAGACCGCGGGCGACGCTTGGAACGACGAGGACCACTCGGTGGTCGACACCGACGCTTCCGGTGGCGTCCGGTTCCGCGTCGATCAGCGTGTTCTCGACCGGATGTATCCGAGTGCCGTCGCCGGTGACACCCTCGCGTTCGCCTACGAGGACATGGCCAAGGACGGGTTCGCGTCGTCGACTGCGCCGTCCGTGCGGTGGATGAAGGTGCCCGCCCAGTACCCCGCGCTCGCCAAGGTGGTGGAGAACCGGCAGTTCGGCATCCTCGCCTGGCGCGGTGGGGCTCGCGGTCCCACTGAGCTTCACCTGCCGCGCACCTTCTCCCCGGTGAACTCCTCCGTCGCCGCTTCTTTCGGTGTCCACTCAGGACTGTCCACTTCGGACTCTGTTGTACGGGTTCAGAACGAATCGGGCTCTTCCGTCGCGCACAAGCTCGTGATCAGCGCGGGGGCCGGGGTGCACGTGGCGCTGGTCGTCAACGCCCGCGTGCCCGTCGCCGATCTGACCGCTGCCCAACGCGACCTCGCTTCGTGGGCCGCCGCCGTCGGGATGCCCTGAACGAGTCATTGAGGGCTCCCAAGTACCTGAATGAGTCATTGAGGGCTCCCAACGCACCAAACGAGTCATTGGGAACGTTGAGCGCACCGAACGAGTCATTGGGTCTGCTCCACGTGCCCTGAACGGGTCGTTGAGGGCATCTAACGCCCCGAACGGGTCGTTGGGGGCGTTGAGTGCCCTGAACGACCCGTTCAGGGACTTCCAACGCTCTGAGCTGGGTGTTTGGGGGGTGTAGTGCCCTGAATGAGTCATTGGGGGAGTTCAAGTACCTCAATGACTCATTCAGGGCAAAACGGCGGGGTCAGGCGGGGATGGGGAGGTCGGCGGGGGCGCGGTGGCGGGCGATGACGGTGAGGGCGAAGACGGAGAGCGTGGAGACGGTGGCGATGGTGATGGCCATCGGCAGCGCGGTGCCTTCGCCGCCGAGGCCGACGAGCGGGGCGGTGATCGCGGCGACCAGGAACTGGACCATGCCGAGCAGGGCGCTGGCGCTGCCCGCGATCCGGGGGTGGTCGGCCATGCCGAGGGCGAGCGCGTTCGGGCTGATCATGCCGATGCTGGCGACGAGGGTGAACAGCGGGACGAGGAGACCAGCCAGGCCGAGCGTGCCGATGGCGGTGGTGAGCAGCAGCGCGAGCGCGGAGACGACGTTCACCCCGACGCCGATGGCGAGCAGGCGGCGCGGGCCGAAGCGGCCGACGAGCCTGGCGTTGAGCTGGCCGACGAGCACGAAGCCCAAAGCGTTGGCGCCGAAGATGATGCTGAACATCTGGGGCGACGCGTGGTGGATGTCCTGGATCACGAACGGCGAGCCGGAGATGTAGGCGAACAGCGCCGCCCCGGCGAACGCGCTGGTGAGTGACAGGCCGACGAAGGAGCGGTCGCCGGAGAGCGTGGCGGCGGCGCGGACGACGGAGCGGAGGCCGCCGGTGTTGCGGCGCTCGGCGGGCAGGGACTCGCGGAGGCCGAGCGCGACCACGAACAGCAGCAGCGCACCGAAGATCGACAGTGCCACGAAGACACCGCGCCAGCCGGCCGCCGCGGTGACCTCCCCGCCGAGCACCGGAGCCAGGATCGGGGCGAGGCCGAAGACCAGCATCAGGGTGGAGAAGAACTTCGCGGCCTCCGCGCCGGAGTACAGGTCGCGCACGACGGCCCTGGCCACGACGATCCCGGCGGCGCCCGCGAAGCCCTGCACGAAGCGCACCACGGTGAAGCTCGCGACGTCGGTGGTGAACACGCACGCCAGCGACGCCAGCACGAACAGGCCGACACCGAACAGCAGCGGGCGCTTGCGGCCCCACATGTCGCTTAGCGGGCCGATCACGAGCTGACCGGCGGCGAGGCCGATCATGCACGCGGTCAGCGTGAGCTGGACCTGTGAGTGGGTCGCGCCCATCTTGTCCGCGATCTCGGGGAAGGCAGGCAGGTACATGTCCAGGCACAGCGGCCCGAAGGCGCTGAGCCCACCGAGGATGAGCACCAGTGTGAGCCTGCCGTTACTGTCCCGCATCCATCCCCCAGTACGCTCAGAAGCCGTTAGCTCTGTGACAGAGTAATTGAGGACGGTCCCGCCCGTGACCCCTATTTCGCAAGCCCTCGACCTCAGCTGCACGGTGGGCCGGTTGCAGCGAGCGCTGCGCCGCGCCTCGGCCCGCGCGGCGGGTGACTCCGCGCTGTCCAACGCCAAGGTCGAGCTGCTGCTCGCGGTGCTCCGCCAGCCGGGGATCAGCGTGAAGGAGGTCGCGACGGTGCTCTGCGCGGCGGCCAACACGGTCAGCACCCTGGTCGGCGACCTCACCGAAGCCGGGCTGCTGCTGCGGGAACGGGACCCCGCGAACCGGCGGGTGGTGCGGCTCGCCCTCACTGAGGACGGCCGCGCCACCATGACGGACTACCAAGACCAGCGCAGGCGGATCATCGCCGACGCGGCCGCGCGGCTGCCCGCCGAGGACCGCGCCGACATCGAACGGGCCCTGCCCGCGCTGCACCGCTTGCTCGACGTCATCGAACGGAGCTGAGCTTCGCGACCGCCTCGATGTCCCGGACTGCCTGGTCGAGGTCGGGCAGCGCGAGCACGGCGCGCTTGGCCTGGCGCGAGCGGGCGGTGAAGCCGGGTTCGCCGAGCACGCGGGAGCACGCCTCGCGCACCTCCTCGACCCCGCCGTCGTGGATGCGCAGCCCCAGACCCAGTTCGACCGTGCGGTCGGCGTTGGACGGCTGGTCGCCGAACGCGGGCTGGACCACCATCGGCACCCCGGACCGCAGCGCCTCGCGGATGCCGTTGTACCCGCCGTGGGTGAGGAACAGGTCGGCGCACTCCAGCACGAGCGGCTGCGGGACCTGCTGGACCAGGTGCACGTTCGGCGCGATCGGCGCGTCGGGGATCGGCACCCCGCCGGTGGCCACGATCGCCGTGCAGTCCAAAGTGGACAGAGCTTCGACGGCGACGCGCAGCCGTTCGCTGGGATCGACGCCCGCGAGCGAGGGCGGCAGGGCCATCTTCGACTTGTCCAGCTCGGTGGTCATCGGCAGTGCCGTGCCGATCGCGGCGAGGACCAGCGGCCGGTCGGCTGGCGCATCGGCCAGCCAGCCGGGCAGCCGCTCGCCGGGGCGCACGAGCACCGGCTGCCGGTAGGCGCTGGCGATCGGCGCCGCCGCGGCGGTGTAGGAGAATTCCGTTGGCACGTAGTCGATTCGCCCGTACCGGTAGAGGAAATCCCGGCCGAGGTCGAGCCCGTGGGGCGCGTGCTCGCGCAGCGTCTGCTCCGCGAGCTCCGGCAGACCGGCGTTGACGAACCCGCCCGGCAGGCAGAGGTGCGGGATGCCCAGTTTCTCCGCGAGCAGCACGGCGCCGTACTCGGCGTCGTCGCGCAGCACCACGTCCGGCCGGAACTCCTCGGCGACCGGGAGCACGCGCTGGAAGGAGTCCGCCGCCAGCGGGCCCGACATCGCCCGCATGACCATCGACATGTCGCCGGGGTTCGCGGGCGGGTGCAGCGGGCGCTCGGGGTCGGAGACCATCTTCGTGAGCTGCTGGCGCATCCCGTAGAGCGCGCCGACCGCGGTGACCTTCTCGGCCGCGAACAGCTGGACGAAGTCCTCCGGCATGGCGACCAGGACCTCGTGCCCGGCCTCGGCGAGCGCACGGATGATCGGGACCAGGGAACGGGTGTGCGACGGCGAACCGGTGACGGTGCACAGGACGCGCAAAGCGAGCCTCCTCAGCGGGGACGAGTCAACAGGCTGGTTGTAACAAACAACCAATCCGCCCACATCGTCCCGGAGTAGTGCGTCCGGTTGGTCGTATCTGTGCTCAAACGACTAAAAGTGCGCCCCGTCGCGCTAAGGTCCGAGATGAATTCCTTCTCGGCGACACTGTCGACACTCACTCGATGTACTCGCCGTACCGGCAGGTAACGACCTTCGACGTCCTCCGAAATACCCACTTCGAGGGGTAAAAGGATGGCGAAGGTGAGCATTTTGACCTCCTTGCCCCGCCCCTTGTGATTGACCACAGTGCCCTCTGTACCGCTTCGGCGAAGCGCATCCCGATCGAACAGTCGGAGCGCGAGGCCGCGGTACGAGTGAGGGGCCACCTCGCCTCGCACAGCACCAACTCCGGCGCCCCCAGCGCCGATGCCAGGAGTGCTTCGCCGAGTAGGCGTGGAGTGAGTCATGAGACAGATCCAGACCGTTTGCAGGCCGCCGCACAAACCCACCACCCCGGCGGCGACACCCACGCCAGGCATGCTCGCGGCCGAACGCAGGCGCGGTCCCGTCCGGGTCGCGCTGCTGGACCGGCACCCCGTCACCGTGGAGGGGCTGGCGCAGCTGCTCTCCGCGCAGCAGGGCGTCACCGTCGTCGGCCGCTTCTACCGGGTCAACGACGCGCTGGCCAGCCTGACCAGGTGCGAGGCCCACGTGCTCGTGGTGGACCCGCAGGTCGCCGGGCCGGACGCGATCGCGCTGCTGCGCCTGTTGCAGCGGGAGTACCCGAACCTCGCGGTGCTCGTGCTCAGCGACAACACCGACTACGTCAGCGCCGCGCTGGACGCGGGGGCCAACGGGTTCCTGCTCAAGACCGCGGTGCTGGGCGAGATCCTCAGCGGCATCCTCAAGGCCGCCGACGGCCAGACCCCGGTGTCCCGTTCCCTGCTGCCGATGCTGGCCTCCGAGGTGCGCGGCGGCGGCCGGACCCGGCAGCGGCTGTCCAGCCGGGAGCTGCAGATCCTGGAGCAGGTCGCCACCGGCAACACCAACGCCGAGATCGCCCGCAACCTGTTCATCAGCGAGGCGACCGTGAAGACGCACCTGCACCGGGTGTTCAACAAGCTCAGCGTCCCGGACCGGGCGTCGGCGGTGGCGACCGCCATCTCCCTCGGTCTGCTCCGCGGCGCACTCCGCTAGCCGGAATCCCGTTTCGTACTCATAGCGGGAGCCAGGGCGGCTATGAGTACGAAACGGGAATCCGGGCGTTCAGGCGGGTGGCGTCAGTCGGAGTCGGCCACGGTGTGCGCGCGGTGCGCGGCCAGACCGGCCCACCACGCGACGGCGCCGGTTCGTCGTTGCACACCAAGGGTTTTGTAGATCCGCTGCAGGTGGTTCTGCACCGTTTTCGGCGACAGGCCGAGGTCCTCGGCGATCATCGTGGCGGACTGGCCCTCGACCAGGCGTTGCAGGATCTCGATCCGGCGCATGGTCAGCCCCATCCGCAGCGCCACCCGCACCGGGTCCTCGGCGTGCGGGTCGGGCTCCGGGGTGGTGGCGACCGGGGTCGGCGAGATGCCGGACTCCTTGGGCCGCTGCTGCTCGGACTGGCCCTCGTCGGTGTGCAGGCCGAGCCCGGCCAGCCAGTGCCCGACGATGTTGTTCTCCCGGATCCGCAGCAGGTCGCGGCCCTGCTGGGCCTCCCACAGCTTGTACTGCTCCAGGTGTTTGCGGGCGTGGTAGAGCGCGCGGTCGAGGTTCCCGGCCCGCTCGTGCGCCTGGCTCAGCAGCTCGTGCGCCCGCGCGGTGTACTCCCTGGCCAGCGCGCTCTCGGCCAGTTCCGCGGCGGCCTCAAGGCATTTGATCTGCTCGGCGTGCCGCCCGTCCATGCCGTAGAGCCTGCCGCGCAGCATCTTCAGCTCCGCCTGCGCGATCACCCGGTCGGAGCTGCGCAGCAGGTAGCCCGCGCGCTCGCAGAACCGGCGGGCCCGCAGCTTGTCGCCGAGCTCGGCGCGCAGATCACCGATCATGATGTTCACCCGGGCCAGCCGGACCGGGTCGTCGAGCGACTTCCACTTGTCCCGGCACGCCTTGGCCAGCTCCTCCGAGCGCAGCAGCTTGAGCTTGCACGCGTCGCCCTCGACCCCGCAGCGCAGGGACTGCACCTTGACCATGCAGTTGCCGAAGTACTGCGTGCGCACCATCTGCGCCTGGTGCAGCAGCATCTCGCCCATCAGGCCGCCGTCGCCGGACAGCTCGGCGAACCCTTGGGCCCTGGCCAGGGTGGCGAGGGCCCGTTCGGTGGAGTTGACCTTGACCTCGATCGAGGAGCGGGCCAGGTTGATCCGCGCCTGGAGCTCGATGGTCCGGCGTTGCACGGCGAACCGCTCGATCTCGGCGAGCGCGTCCAGGGCCGGGGCCCACAACCCGCGCTTGGCCAGGGTGACCGCCTGCACGACCGCGGAGTAGGCGACGCCGACCGGGTCGCCCAGCCAGGCGAACCCGGCGGCCGCCTTCTCCGCCCACTCCAGCGCTTCCCACGCCCGGCCCTCGTCGATCGCGGCGCGGGCCTCGGCGAGGTTGTCGTCGGCGGTGCGGCGCGCGCTCAGCTCGGCCGCGGTGCTGGCCTTGTCGATCGGGGACAGCACTCCGATCACCCGTTTTTCCGGGTCGGGGCAACCCGCGGAGAATTGGTTTTCGGCATCGGTGTCCCACCCTCGCCCGTGAACCGAACTGGGCGAGGGTACCCCGGGTCCCGGACCTCGCTTTCACGAAATCAATAGACTCAGCTCAACGCGTGTGTGCGGAGCACCGTTTGGCGTACCGAGTTGCCGTCGGAGTCCTTCGCCTCGATGCGCAGCGAACCGAATCCGCCCGCCTTGCCCGCCGCGGGCAGCATTCCGGCCCACACCTCACCGCTGCGCTGCACCGGGACATCCGTCCAGGTCCGGCCCTCGTCGTAGCTGAGCGCGACGCGCAGTTCGGTGACTGTGGCCCGCCCGGCGGCTTGGGGTTGCCTCGCGGCGAAGACCCGGATCGGCAACGGTGCCGCGGCCGGTGCGGCGTTCGCGTGGTCCAGGGAGATCCGCGGGTCCACCGTCAGCAGCGGCACCGCCACCGGCTTCTGGTCCGGCGTCGGCCCGGAGCGGAACGTCCACGCCGCGTCGACCGAGGTCGTGAGCGTGCCGTCCCTGGTGCCCGTCGCCCGCAGTTCGTAGTTCCCCTGGCGCGGTGGGACCACGGTGCCGAAACCGGTCGCCTCGGTGGTGAACACCTGCTTGCCGTCGAGGAGCAGCGTCGTCCTGCCTTGGAGCGCGGCCGATCCGTTCCAGGTCCGGGCACCTTCCGCGGCGGGGCGCGGTGCCGCGAGCGACAGCATGCCGGTGATCTTGTCGTCGATCCGGTGCACCGCGGTCCTGCCGAACGCGGGGGCGAAGACCGCCGAGTTCCAGTCCCGCCGATAGGTCCGGCCCGCGTCGAAGCGGCTGTACCCGGCCTCGGACAGGGGCTCGTTGTCCGTTCCCAGCTGGCGAAGCCACCAACCCGGGCTCACGTACTCGGTGCGCTCCTTGCCGATGGCGACCTCCGGTGCGGCGAGGCGGAACATGCCTTGCGGCTGCGGCAGGGGGAAGCTGTCGTTCGGTGCGTGGGCCATGGTCGGGCGCATGCTCTTGGCGCCGCCCGGCCGGTATCGCGAGTCGATGTGCGCCAGCTGCTCCTTGCGCACGTCATGGCGTCCGCCGTCCACCATCTTTCCCTGTGCGGTCAACGCGATGTCGTAGCTGACGGGATTGTCCTTTGTAGACACCAGGTTCACCGTGACCGGACCGGCCTTGAGTAGTTCGATCAGTTTGGTCAACCGGTGTTCGGCGGCGTTCAGCGTCGGCAGTGCCAGCGGCTGGAAGACCTGTCGTGCGGGTTGGACCACCAGTGCCGCCTTGGCTCCCGCGTCGGCGGCAGCTTTCACCGCCTTGACGGTGTCATCGGTCTTCGGGTCCAGCGTGAGCAGGACGAGCTTCCCCTTCAGGTCTCCGCCCTGTTTGCCGTCCACGACGTCGATCCGGTGCTCACCGACGAGCTTCGGTGAATGCTCGTCATAGGACAGGGAGAGGGGAATGCGTTGTGGAGCAACAACTTCTGCTGCTAGCTCCGGTCGGACCGCGGTGAGGTGGGTGACGTGGGTGAAGCGCTGGTCGGAGCCGCCGAGCGAGCCCAGGTAGAGCGGGGTGTCGCTGTCGGCGTACGTCGCGGCCTGCATGTCGTGTCGAGCAGCGTGGTCACCGTCTGGCGGACGACCTTCAGCGACGGATCGTCCAGCGAGACCTGCTGCCGCTGGGCTTTGCGCGCATCGGCTTCGAGCGTGAGGTCCTTGTCCAGCTTGAGTTTCGGGGCGACCTGCTGGATGAGTGCCATCGGGTCGGACTTGTACTCGCCGCGCGGGCCGTGCTCGGCGAGCGTGCTGCTGACCAGGTATTCACCCTCGGGCAGGCGCGCGGTCCCGACACCGTTGGCATCCATGCGCAAGGTCTGGGAGACATCGGGTCCGGTGATCTTGACGGTGGAGCGAGCGGGCTTGCCGTCGCGGCCGGTGGCCTTCACGGTGAGGACTCGCATGGTGTTCTCGACGTCCGCGCCGATCGAGGTGCGCACGACCGTGTCGCCCGCGGTCGCGGTCAGCCAGCCGCCGTAGAGGCCTGGACGCAGGGTCGGGTCGACGGTCACGGAGACCTTCGCCGAACCCTTGGCGGCAACGGTGATCTCGTTGGCGCTGAGCCGGAACTGGCCGCTGTCACCCGGTTTGCCCTTGCCGTCAGCAATGGACAGGTTGAGCTTGAGCGCGACGGGCCGGTCCCCGTCGTTGTGGTACGTGACGTCCTTTGTGGACGGTTTCTGTCCCGTGTGCGGCCAGGTGAAGCGACCGAGGGAGAGGCTGCCCTGCTCGGCCGTGACCTGCTGCCGGATCGCGCGGTCCAGGTCGACGATTCCGCTGCCCTGACCGTAAACCGTGGCTCCCGCGACCGGGCGAGCCGTGCTCATCAGCGCGGACTTGATCCGGCCGGGGCTCCAGTCGGGATGCAGTCCGGCGATGATCGCCGCCGCGCCCGAGACGTGCGGCGCGGACATCGACGTGCCGTTCATCATCGTGTACTGCTCCGGAAGACCGCCGGTCTCCCCGAAGGTGCCCGCGGCCTTGGCCCCGACGATGTCGCTGCCCGGCGCGGAGATGTCCGGCTTCAGCGCGTGGTCGCCGAACCTGGGGCCCCGCGAGGACTCCCCGTTGAGCCGGTCCTGCTTGGTGGTGTTCGCCACCGACAGCGCCTCGTCGGCGGTGGAGGGGTAGCTGATCATCTTGTCGGCGCCGGTGTTCCCGGCCGCGGCGACGAACAGCGTGCCGTGCTCCCTGGTGACCTTGGTGATCAGCTCGTCCAGCGGTCCCTCGTGCGGCAGCGGCGTGCCGAAGCTCATGTTGACGACCTTGGCCTTGTTCTCCACGGCCGCCCATGCGACCCCGGCGATGACGGCCTCCTCGTCGGCGGAGCGTTCGCCGACCTTGCCCGCCAACAGCCGCGCGCCCTTGGTCATGCCCGCGTACTTGCCGCCACTGGCCGCGCCGGTGCCCGCGACGATCGAGGCGACGTGCGTGCCGTGGCCGTCGGTGTCCTTCGGGCCGTCGGGGGAGTTGCTGAAGTCCTTGGCCACCACGCCTTTCAGGTCCGGGTGGGTGGTGTCGACGCCGGTGTCGAGCACGGCGACGGTGACGTCCTTGGCGGTGTGCCCGGCCTTCCACGCGGCGGGCGCTCCGGTCAGAGGCACGCCCCGGTCCAGGCTCATCTTGAGCTTTCCGTTGAGCCACACCTTGTCCGCGCCGGTGAGCGACCGCGCTCCGACCGAGCCCCTGAGCTGCGTCCAGGTCTTGGCGGCGTCGGTCTTCTTGGTGCGCAACGAAGAGAAGCCCAGACCCGGTCGTGCCGCAGAGCGCTGTGCCGCGGCGTTCGTCAGCAGCAGCGGCAGTTCGGGAGTGCTCGCGTCGTCGTAGCCGAACTCCAGCAGCAGGGTGATGTCGAACAGCCTGCGGTCGAGCCTGCCCGCGTCCAGCGGTGCCTCGGCGTCCTCGGGAACGACGTGGTGGTGCCCGTTCTCCGACCACGCGCGGAACGCGGTACCGGTCCGCTGTGGCGCGGCTTCGGTGTGCACGGGAATCCCGGCGGCGTTCACGTGCACGCGGTCTCCGGTGATCAGCGTGACCGTCCTCAGTGGACTTGCGCTGGCGGGAGGCGGTGCGGCCGTCGCGGGTGTGCCCAGCGCGAGAAGGCTCAGCGCCAGTACTGCGGCCGTTGCTTTGTGATGCATGTGATGACTCCGGCGTAGTGCAGCCGGGGTAGCGGCGAACCGCCACCCCGGCTGCTGATTCGTGTTGTCAGCCAAGGGAATGCGTGCGCAGAACGGTCTGCTTCACCGTGTTGCCGTCGCGGTCCTTGGCTTCCATGCGGAGCGAGCCGTAGCCGCCCGCCTTGCCTCCGGCGGGCAGGGTGCCCTGCCAGCGTTCGCCGCTCTGCCGCACCGGGACCTCCACCCACGTGGAGCCCTCGTCGTAGCTCACGGACAGCCGCATCTCGGTGATCCGCTTCGCGGAGGCCGTGATCTCGATCGGCTGCGGCGTGTTCGCGGGCACCGCGTTGCCGATGTCCAACGGCAGCTTCGGCTCCAGCACCAGCACCGGGATCGGCGTGTAGTCCTGCCCGGTGCCGCTGGAGGTGAACCCCCACGTGAGGTCCGCCGAGGTGCCGAGCGCGCCGGGCTTGGCGTCGCGGGTGGACCTCACCCGCAGCTCGTAGCGGCCGCGGTCGGCCGGGAGGAGCGTGTGGAGGGCGCGCCCGGTGGACGTGGCGACCACCTTGCCGTCGCGGCGCAGGGTCGCTTCGCCGATCTTGTCGAGCGTGGTGCTCCAGCCGCGCGGCCCGAACAGCGTCGGTGAGGCGACGAACTCGTTGCCGAGCCTGGCCATCGAGTTCCGGGCGACGGCGGGACCGAACGGGCCCGAGTTGAACTCCATCCGCCGGGGCGCCCCGAACTTGGTGGGGTGCGCGACCTCCATCCGGTTGTTGGCGGGGAAACCCGAGGTCGGCGTCGCCGCCAAGCCCAGCTCGTGCTCCCACCAACCGGGGCTGACGTACTCGGTGCGGGTCGTGCCCAGCTCCACCAGCGGCGCGGGCTCACGGAACGGGAAGGAGACCGGCACCACGGCGGCGTTCGGACCGTCGAGACCGGGCAACAGCTGCGGGCGCACCCCGAAGTTGCGGCCGTCGCGGTGGTACCGGGCGTCGATCTTGACGAGGTCGTCCTTGCGAATCCGGTGCTCGCCGCCGTCCGGCATGCCGCCGGAGGCGGTCAGCGCGACGTCGTAGCTGATCGGGTTGTCCTTGGCACCCAGTACCCGGACCGCGACCGGACCGGCCTTGAGCAGTTCGGTCAGCTTGGCCAACCGGTGTTCGGCAGCCTTGAAGACCGGGATCGGCGTCGGCGAGAACAGGCCCCTCGCGGGCTGGACGACCAGTACCGCCTTGGCTCCCGCGTCAGCGGCCGCTTTCACCGCCTTGGCCGTGTCGCCGGTCTTCGGGTCCAGGTCGAGCAGGACGAGCTTGCCCTTCAGGTCCCCTCCGGTCTTGCCGTCGACCACGTCCATCCGATGCTCGCCGACGAGCCGCGGCGAGTTCGCGTCCCGGGTCAGGGAGAGCGGAAGGCGTTGCGGCGCAACGATCTCCGAGATCACTTCGGGGCGGACGGCGGTGACGTGGTTGATGTGGCGGAAGCCCTTGGCGTTACCGCCGAGCGAGCCGACCAGGACGGGGGTGTCGGTGTCGACGTAGGTGCTCGCCCGCTGCGGGGTGCAGCACGGCTGCGCGTCGCTTCCCTTGGCGTGCAACAGGGAAAGGCTCTGCCGGACGACCTTCATCTCGGGGTCGTCAAGCTCCACGCGCATGGGCTTGGCCGTGCGCGCGTCGATGTCCAGGGTGCGGTCGGCGGACAGCGTGATCTTCGGTGCGACCTGGTTGATCAGGGCGAGTGGATCGGACGCGTACGCACCGCGCGGCCCGTGCTCGTACAGCTCGCTGGTCACCATGTAGTCCCCGGCGGGCAGCCGGAGCTTGCCCGTGCCGTTCGCGTCCAGCTCGACTGTTTCGGTGAGCTGGGTTTCCTTGTCGAGGCCGACCACGGTGACGGTGGGCTCGGCGGGCTTTCCGTCCCGGCCGGTGGCCTTGAAGGACATGACGTGCATCGTGTCCTCGACGTGGGCGCCGATCGCGGTGCGCACCACGTCAGTGCCCGCGGTCGCGGTCAGCCTGCCGCCGTAGAGTCCGACCCGCCTGGTCGGGTCCACGGTGACGGAGACCTTGGCGCTGCCCTTCGCGGGGACGGTGATCTCGTTGGTGCTCAAGCGGAACTGGACGCTGTCGGCGGGCTTGCCATCCTTGTCCACAATGGACAGATCGAGCTTCGCGGTGAGCGGCTTGTCGCCGTCGTTGCGGTAGGTGACGTCGTTGGTCGCGGGCCGCTGGCCGGTGTGCGGCCAGGTGAACAGGCCCAGCGACAGGCTGCCCTCCTCGGCGGTGAACCGCTGCGAGGTGGCCCGCGCCAGGTCGACCAGCCCGGTGCCCTGGCCGTACACGGAGGTCCCGTCGATCGGGTTCGCCGTGCTCATCAACGTCGCCTTGATCCGGCCGGGGCTCCAGTCCGGGTGCTGCCCGGCGATGATCGCGGCGGCGCCGGTCAGGTGCGGTGCGGCCATCGAGGTCCCGCTCATCACGGTGTACTGCTCGGGGACTCCGCCGACGCCGGAGGTGCCCGCCGCGCGTGCCGCGATGATCTCCGAGCCGGGGCCGGTGATGTCGGGCTTGACGGCGTGGTCCCAGTGCCGGGGCCCGCGCGAGGAGAACGAGCTGAGCTCCTTCTGCTTCGTCGAGCTGGCAACGGCGAGCGCCGCGTCCGCGGTGGCGGGGGAGCCAACCGAGCCGTCCTTGCCGTCGTTGCCCGCGGCCACCACGAACAGGGTGCCCTGTTCCTCGGTGAGCCGTTCGATCCCCTCGTAGATCGGGCCCTGTTCCTCGGGCCCGCCGCCGAAGCTCATGTTGACGACCTTGGCCTTGTTCTCCACCGACGCCCACGCCATGGCGCCGAGCGCGGCCTCGTCGGAGACGTCGTAGTCACCGACCTTGCCCATGAGCACCTTGGCGCCCTTGGTCATGCCCGCGTACTTGCCGCCGCTGGCCGCGCCGGTGCCCGCGACCGTGCTCGTGACGTGCGTGCCGTGGCCCTGCACGTCCTGCACACCGTGCTGCGAGCCAGAGAAGTCCTTCGCCACCACGCCCGCGAGGTCCGGGTGCTTGGTGTCGATGCCGGAGTCCAGCACCGCGACGGTGACGTCCTTGGCGGTGTGCCCGGCCTGCCACGCCGCCGGAGCTCCGGTCAGCGGGACGCTGCGGTCCAGGGAGTAGGACATCTTTCCGTTGAGCCACACGCGGTCCGCGCCGGTGAGCGAGCGGGCGCCGCTCGGCCCGCGAAGGCGCTCCCACGTCGCGGTCGCGTTGGCCTTGGCGGTGCGCACGGAAGTGATGCCGAGCGCGGAGACCTGTCCGGTGCGCCTGCTGCCGTCCGGCACGGCAGGTGCGGAGCGGGCCGCGCCCTGGGACAGCAGCAACGGGATCTCGTCGACCTTCGAGTCCTCGTAGCCGAACTTCACCAGCAGGGTGATGTCGAAGAGCCTGCGGTCCAGCCGCCCGGATTCCAAGGGCGCCTTGGCATCCTCGGGGATCACGTAGTGGTGGCCGTTCCGCGTCGAGGTGTGGAACCTCGTCCCGGTCCGGTTCGGCGCGGCCTCGGTGTGCACGGGGACCCCGGTGGCGTCGAGGTGCACGCGGTCACCGGTGATCAGCGTGACCGCGCGGCCTTCCGGAGCGGTCGTGGTGGGCTTCGGAGCCGCTTGCGCGGGCACGCCGAGGCCCACCGCTACCAGCGCGGCGACGGTGATCGCGCCGGGCAGTGTTCTGCGATGCATGTCTTCCTCTCGGGCCGGACCGCATGCGCGAGCCCGGTGCGACAAGAGCACTTGGTGGGTGTCCCACTCTGATCGCGGACCGAGGTGCCGAAACACCGTGCTACCACCCCGATTGCCCGGATTCGCCGCACCCGCCACCCCTAGGGGGCAGGTCCATGTCCGCGATAGTCCGACGAGACCCACCAGACAGGCTTTAGGTTGGGCCGGTGACACGCGAGCGCGCTCCCGCATGGCGAACCGGCTTCGTGATCGGCTACGGCCTCGCGATGGCGCTGCACCTGTTGCTCCTGGTGACGGGGGAGCTGTGGAACCCCGCGGAGGGCGCGGCGGTGCAGGTCGTCGCGCTGTTCATCGCGCCCGCGGTGCTCGGCGGGCTGCCCGGTCTCGCGGTGGGACTCGCGGCTGATCGCCTGCGTGGCCGGAAAAGCCCTGTGCCACAACAACTTCCCTCGGCTCCACCGGAGCGGGTCCGGGACCGGGACGCGTGGGACCGGCTGCTCACGGCGTGCGAGGGGCCGGTGCGCCGGGCGGAGGACGTCACCGCCGCGTTGCCGCCGTCCCCGGCCCGCGACTGGTTGGCGCAGATCACCGAGGCGATGCGGGCGGAGCTGCCCGCCGCGCGTTCCCTGGCGGAGACCGGAAAACGGCTGCACCCACCGAACACGCCCTCGATCACCACGCAGCCGGTGTACGTGCGCCTCAAGGCAGCGGTCGAGCAGTTCGCCGCGGCGGAGCGCCGGATCGCGGAGGTCGCCGGTGAGCTCGCCGCCCAGCCGGACCTCGGCCGCGTCGACGACCAGCTCCGCCTGCTCGAACAGCAGCTCCCGCACCTGCGCTCGCCCGAGGCATGATCGGATTTAGCCGGGACTGAATTCATGGAGTGCCGCGGTCCGCGGGGCGACCGTTGGGCGCGTGATGACTGACTCCACGTTCACCATCGGCGGCGAGCTGCCCGTGCGGCGCCTCGGCTTCGGCGCCATGCGGCTGACCGGCTGGCGGGCCGATGCCGACCGCGCCGGGCCGATCTCCGTCGCGCGCCGGGCCGTCGAGCTCGGCGTGACCTTCATCGACACCGCCGACTCCTACGGCCTCGGCGCCAACGAGGAACTGCTCGCCGAGGCGCTGCACCCGTACCCCGAGGGCCTGGTGATCGCCACCAAGGCGGGCCAGTCCCGGCCGGGGCGGGGCAGGTGGGTGCCGCTCGGGCGGCCGGAGTACCTCGTGCAGCAGGCGGAACTGAGCCTGCGCAGGCTCCGGGTCGACCGGATCGACCTGTTCCAGCTGCACCGCGTCGACCCCAAGGTCGCCGAGGACGAGCAGTTCGACGCCCTCGCGCAGCTGCGCAAGGACGGGACGGTGCGGCACGTCGGGCTCTCCGAGGTCGGCGTCGAGCAGATCGAGCGGGCCCGGCGCTTCGTCGACGTCGCCAGCGTGCAGAACCTCTACAACGTCGGTGACCGGCGGCACGAGGAGGTCCTGGAGTACTGCGAGGGCGAGGGCATCGCGTTCGTGCCGTGGCTGCCCATCGCCAACGGGACGGCCGAGTCCGACGCGGACGTCAACGCCGAGCTCGCCGCCGTCGCCGACGAGATTTCCCTTGGTGTGAAAGGGAAGCGGGTGACACCGGCGCAGGTGGCGCTGGCCTGGCTGCTCGCCCGGTCACCCGTGGTGCTGCCGATCCCGGGGACCTCCTCGCGCGCGCACCTGGAGGA
Organism: Allokutzneria sp. A3M-2-11 16; assembly: GCF_024213555.1. GTDB lineage: Bacteria > Actinomycetota > Actinomycetes > Mycobacteriales > Pseudonocardiaceae > Allokutzneria. The sequence continues at coordinate 3,270,293 of NZ_JANAVO010000001.1, forward strand.
GAACGTGGCCGCCGCCGGCGTCCGGCTGAGCCCGGAGCAGTTCGCCCGCCTGTCAGCACTGCGCTGATGCGGCCACGGGGCTGAGTCGCTCGCGCTGTTTATTTCACTCGTGGGCGGGTGGGTTCGGCCCCGCCGATATCCCGGTTATGCGGCTGCTCCAGGAAGCGCACACGGGTTCACTCGATCGGCGCATCACTGTCCCGTGCATTCATTTTCGGTCGCCCTCGGTACCCGCCGCGCCGTCCATGGCGCGGCGGGTACGTGCGTTTCGGCGACGACGATGGGGTGGTCCATCAGACAGGTGTTGCGATTACCAGGTGGTGTTTTCTTCCCCTTGTCATTCGCGGCGGATTACCGTTCGGCCACCCGGCCGTATTCCCCGGACCCCCGCCCCGCCCCGGACGGCCGCCGTCCCGGTGCCGGCGAGCCGCCGCCCAGGCGTCCGGGAGGACCCTGGGAGGAGGTTTCCGGAAGGCGATGTACGCCAACTGGCGTAATAGTGCGCTGAAATGAGCCTCGGGGTGTGGTGACACACTGATGACCGCCCGGCACGGTGCGCAATGAAATCGTGTCCAGGTCGTGTCCGGGCGACCCTTCCGGGCTAGTCCGGGGACTATGGAAGCATCCCTTTATATAGAAAACGCTGAACCGCCCCTGTGACAGTTGTCATGGGTGGGGCAGGCTGTTGGTTGGCTTTTGGAGAGCAACAGTCGCAATGGACCTGCCCCCCACCTCCGACGCAGGCCCAGATACGTCGTCGTGCACCTAAGGGAAATGCTTCCCCACGCGTCATCCAGGCGTTACACAAGGTTTGTCCGTGGATAGATTGATAGTCCCTAGTGCGCTAAGTGATGATCACGTAACCTCGCGGTGTCTCCGCTCGGTGGAACATATTTGTCAGCCTTCGACGAGCATCGCGTAGGGCGCGCGGTGCATGTGGCTGGGGGAGGTGGAGTACGTGTTACTAGTGGAGCGGGATCAGGAGCTGGGCACCCTGAAAGACCTGTTCGCGGACACGATGCGTGGCAATGGGCGAGTCGCGGTCGTGAGCGGCGGTGTTGCCAGTGGTAAGACCGAACTACTCCGCAGCATGGTGGAGCACTCGACGGGATCGGGCGCTCTGCATCTCAACGCAAATGGCTCTCCGATGGAACGGGCGATTCCGCTCGGAGTGCTTCACCAACTATTGTCGCGGGCTCCGCTCACTCCGGAGCACGCGCCACTCGTCAAAAACATCCTCGCGAGTTCGCGAATTGCGGGCGGAACCGTCGGTGCCCATTCGGGGGGAATGGGCAAGGGAATTGACCGCCTGCCGCTGAACCTCGTTCGGGATGTGGCCGAGGCGCTCACCGAACTGGCCCGGTCCGCACCGGTCCTGGTGACCGTCGACGATATCCAGTACGCCGATTTCGCGTCGCTGAACTGCCTGCGGCACCTGGTGGACCACCTCCAGGGCTCGCGGATCATGATGGTGCTCACGGAGTCCACCCACTCCGCACCCGTGCACCCGGTGTTCCACACCGAGACCCTGCGTTCCAGGATCTGCAGCCGGGTCCGGCTGGGCACGCTCTCCGAGACCGCCGTGCACGCCGTCACCGCCGAGCACCTGGGCACCGACGCGGCGGACCGCCTGGCGCGGGACTACTTCCGGTGCACGGGCGGAAATCCATTGCTGGTGCGCGCATTGATCGACGACGCGCAGACCGCCACCGTGACCACCACGACGGCGGGCGTGACGCTGGAGTGCGCACCGGGGCACGGGTTCCGCCAGGCGGTGCTGGCGTGCCTGGAGCGCAGCGAGGAGCAGACCCTGGACGTGGCGAGGGCGGCCGCGGTCCTGGAGGCTTCCGGGGCGCTCGCGGCCGGATCGGTCGCGGAGGCGAAGGTGTTGCTGCGCCGGGTGCTCGACACCGACCCGGACACGGTGGACACCGCGCTCGGCGTGCTCGAAGCGATGGGCGTGCTTGACGGTTCCCTGGCCTTCCGGCACGCGGCAGGGCGCGCCGCCGTGCTGGACGACCTGGACCGCGAGCACCGGGCGCAGCTGCACTTCCGGGCCGCCCAGCTGCTGCACCTGGAGGGCGCTCCGGCCGGGCGCATCGCGGCGCACCTCGTCGCGATCGGCCACGCGGACTCCGGCTGGGAGGCCGAGGTGCTGCTGGAGGCGGCCGACCAGGCGTTGACCGAGGACGACACCGAGAACGCGTCGCGCTACCTGGAGCTGGCCGAGGCGGGCTGCTCCGACGACGACCAGCTGGCCCGGATCAGGGCCGCGCTCTCCAGGGTGGAGTGGCGGCTGAACCCGGGAACGGCGTTGCGCTACCTGACGCCGCTGTTCGAGGCCTTCACGCGCAACCAGCTCGGTGACGGCGACGCCAGCACGCTGCTGCGCTACCTGCTGTGGCACGGGCGGGTCGACAAGGCGGCCGAGGCGATCGAGCGGACGGCGCACGCCGACCGCTCGCGGGTCGGGCTCCAGTTCGGGTCCGCCTGCCAGCTGCTGGTCAACTCCTACCCGCCGCTGCGGCCGGTGGTGGCGCGGGCGCAGCAGCTGCCGGTCATCGAGCCGTACGCGTCGGCGAACGTCAGCCGGTGCGCGCAGGCGGCGAACGCGCTGCACACCGTGCTCACCGACGGTCCGGGCAACCGGGTCACCGAGAGCGCGTTGCAGTTCCTGCAGCGGACGAAGCTGACCGACAACACCGTCGAGGCGGTCGAGTCGGCGCTGCTGGCCCTGGTCTACGGGGAGCGCACGGACAAGGCCGGACCGCTCTGCGACGAGCTGCTGGAGGAGGCCACCGCGCGCGGTGTCCGCACCTGGCAGGCCGTGCTCTGCGGAATCCGGGCCGAGATCGCGCTGCGGCAGGGCGACCTGCCGACGGCCCGCCAGTACGCCGAGCGCTCGCTGGCGGGCATCCCGCGGCAGAGCTGGGGCGTGGCCGCCGCTGGGCCCCTGGCCACCCTCGCGCTGGCCACCCTGGCCATGGGCGAGATCGACGCCGCCGCCGAGCAGCTGGAGTTCCAGGTGCCGGACTCGGTGTTCCAGAGCCGGTTCGGGCTGCACTACCTCCAGGCGCGGGGCCACTACTACCTGGCGACCGACCAGCTCCAGGCGGCGCTCGCGGACTTCCAGTTCTGCGGCGCGCTGATGCGGGAGTGGGGGATGGACTCGCCGAGCTTCCTGCCGTGGCGCTCCGACGCCGCCCAGGTGTACCTGCGGCTCGGCGAGGCGGCCAAGGCGCAGGAGCTGCTGACCGAGCAGCTCGACCTGACCTGCGCCGCCAGCCACCGCGCGCGCGGGATCTCCCTGTTCCTGCTGGCCAGGACCAAGGAGGTGGGCAAGCGGGTCGCGGTGTTCCGGCAGGCGATCGACTCGCTGTACGCGGCGGGCGACCGGTTCATGCTCAGCAAGGCCATGCACGGGCTGGGGCAGACCTACCACTCGCTGAACGAGCCCGGGAAGGCGCGGATGTTCAAGCACCGCGCCGAACAGCTCGCCAGGGAGCTGCGCCCGGCCGACGCCGACCGGCCGGAGCCCGAGGCGGCGGCTCGCGAGCCGGAGGCGCAGGCCCGCGAACCAGAGCCGCAGGCCCGGGTGTCCAGCCTGACCAGCTCGGAGCGCAGGGTGGCCGAACTGGCCGCGCACGGCTACACCAACCGGGAGATCTCCCGGCACCTCTACATCACGGTGAGCACGGTGGAGCAGCACCTGACGCGGGTCTACCGCAAGCTCAACGTCGGCAGCCGCGCCGCGCTGCCGAGGGAGCTCCAACTCGACATGAAGACCGCCGACACCGCGGCGAGCTAGGCATGGGTCGGCCGGTCTTCAAGTCCCGCCAACCCCGCCTGACACCGTCGCCAACCGCCCCTAACCCCCGTAGCGCTTACGAGGGTTAGGGGCGGTTGGAGGTGGCTGGGAGGGGGTTCGGTGTACTTGAAGACCGGCCTGCCTCGCTGGGGCGGAAGGTTCAAACCATCGTGGGACCCCCTGTCGGGCGACGGGGGGTCCCGCGCTGCGTTCATGGGGGTTGACCTGCGAAAAGAGATTCATGCACGAGCATGACAACTGTCACCGGCAGCTCGTGACGGGCGAACTACCCGGATTGTCGGTGCCTTGCGCATAGTTGGTGACATGGAAGAGGTTCTGGCTTCGGAGAGCACCGGGCGGCGTGCGGCCGGCAGGAACGGTGCTGCGGCGATCCACATCAGCGGGCTGAAGAAGCACTACGGCGCGGTCCGCGCGGTCGACGGCATCGACCTGTCCATCGCCCCCGGCGAGGTCGTCGCGCTGCTCGGCCCCAACGGGGCGGGCAAGTCGACCGCCGTCGACATGATCCTCGGGCTCACCAAGCCGGACGAGGGCGAGGTGACGATCTTCGGCAAGGCGCCGAAGGAGGCCGTCGCGCACGGCACCATCGGCGCGATGCTGCAGAGCGGCGCGCTGCTCGACGACGCCACCGTCGGCGAGATGGTCGGCATGGTGGCCTCGCTGCACCGCAAGCCGATGCCGGTCAAGGAGGCGCTGCGCCGCGCGGGCATCGCGGACCTGGTCAAGCGCCGCTCCACCCGCCTCTCCGGCGGCCAGAAGCAGCGCGTGCGCTACGCGGTCGCCCTGGTCAGCGACCCGGACCTGCTGATCCTGGACGAGCCGACCGCGGCGATGGACGTGGGCACCCGGCGCGAGTTCTGGCTGTCCATGCAGGAGTTCACCGCCGCCGGGCGGACCGTGGTCTTCGCGACGCACTACCTGGAGGAGGCGGAGGAGTTCGCCGACCGGGTCATCTTCATGAAGTCCGGCAAGATCGTCGCCGACGGCTCCGTGGCCGAGGTGCAGGCGCTGGCCGCCGGCCGCACCCTGCACGCCAAGATCCCCGGCGCGACGCGGTCGGAGATCGAGGCGCTGCCCGCCGTCGCCGACGTGGACGTCCGGCACGACAAGGTGGTGATCGTCAGCTCCAGCTCCGACACCACGCTGCGCGCGCTGCTGGCCCGGTTCCCCAACGCGCGGGACATCGAGATCGCGGGGGTGAGCCTCGACGAGGCCTTCATCACGCTGACCAGCAACATCAACAAGAGCTGAGCGGGAGTAGGACAGCCATGAACCTCGGATACCTCGGCCTGGAGATCCGGCGGGCGCTGCGCGCTCCGGGCACCCTGCTGTTCACCATCGGCTTCCCGGCGATGTTCTACCTGCTGGAGATGATGCTGTTCAAGGACGTCGCCGGTGCGGGAGCGGGCGGGGCGGGCACCGCGGCCGCCGACTACCCGGTGACGATCATGGTCGGCCTGTGCGCCTGGGGCGTGATGACCGCGGGCCTGCTCATCGGCACCCGCGTGGTGCACGAGCGCACCGCGGGCTGGCAGCGCCAGCTGCGGCTGACCCCGCTCTCCGGCGGCGGCTTCCTGATCGGCAAGGTCACCGTCGGCATGGCGGTCGCCCTGCCGACCGCGATCGTCGTGCCGGTGGTCGCGGTGCTGGTGGAGAACGTCCAGCTGACCCCGGTCGGCTGGCTGCACGCCACCCTGTTCGTCTGGCTCGGCTCGCTGCCCTTCGCGATCATGGGCCTGCTGATCGGCCAGCTGTCCAACAAGGACAACGTGCAGAACTTCGTCATCGTCGGCATGTTGCTGCTGGCCATGTTCGGCGGGCTGTTCATGCCGCTGGACATGCTGCCGCCGTGGTGGAACGACCTGGCGCAGTTCGTGCCGAGCTACTGGCTGGCCGAGATCGGCCGGGTCGGCGTGCTGCCGAACTACGGCACCATCGTGACCCCCGCGCTCGTGCTGCTCGGCTGGTCCGTCGTGCTCGCCGCCGGTGTGGTGTGGCGCTACCAGCGCGACTCGGCTCGCACCTAATAGTGTCGCCGGCATGATGCGCAAGCTCCTGGACTGGGGTGGTGGATCGGGCTTCCGATCCACCACCCCGGAGCCGGATGAGGGGTCGAAGGCCGCGCCCGCGCTCGCGGTGCTCTTCAGCCTGATGATGATCCCCGCGTGGATCGACGCGCTCGGTCAGGTGCGCGCCGCGCGGCCGGACCTGTGGGCGCTCTCCGCGTTCGTCGGCGTCTCCTACAGCATCGCCTGCATCCTCGCGGTTCCGTTGGCGCGCAAGGTTTCCTGGACCTCGCAGGTGCTGGTGTGCCTGGCCCTGCTCGCGATGGGCATCGCCTTCGTCGTGCTGACCGGCCTGGAGAACTCCTGGGTGCTGATCTGCGCGCTCGGCATCGTCGCCGCGCTGATGCCGCCGGTGGTCACCGGCGTCGTCACGTTGGTGACGCTGGTCGGGTTGTCGGCCAGCGCGATCTACCAGCAGAAGTTCGAGGCGCAGTTGCCCAACTTCGTCCTGCTGTTCTCGGTGACCGCGGCCGCGGCGCTGATGGTGGGGCTGGCCAACGCCTACGTGGAGCTCAAGCACGCGCGGGACCAGATCGCCATGTTCGCCGTCGCCAAGGAACGCGCCCGCTTCGCCAGGGACCTGCACGACATCCTCGGGCACAGCCTCACCACGATCACCCTCAAGGCCGGGCTCGCCCGCCGGGTGCTGGAGATGGGCGACCTTGACCGCACCATGACGGAGATCCGGGACGTGGAAAGGCTTGGCAGACAAGCACTCGCGGACGTGCGGGCGACGGTCTCGGAGTACCGCGTCGTCACCCTCGCCGGAGAGCTCGCCGGAGCCAACGAGACCTTGCGCGCCGCGGGCATCGAGGCCGATCTTCCGCGCGCCGTCGACGACGTCGCACCCGAGTTGCAGCAGGTTTTCGGTTACGTGCTCAGGGAAACGGTGACCAACGTGGTCCGGCACTCCGGCGCGCAGAAGGTGAGCGTGCGGCTGGGCCACGACTGGATCAGCGTCACCGACGACGGGGTGGGCGCCCCGCAGGCCGCCGCGGGCAACGGGCTGCGCGGACTGCAGGAGCGGATGGCCGCGGTCGGCGGCACGCTGGAGAGCGGCACGCCGAGCAGGGGTGGTTTCGTGGTCCGCGCGAGCGCTGTGATCTCCAAGGTTCCCGATCACCCCGAGGACTCCCCGGCGTCCGCCGAGGCGGAGAATGCCGTCGAGAGCACGGGAGGACAGGCGTGATTCGGGTTCTTGTCGCCGATGACCAGGCGCTGGTGCGCGGCGCCCTGGCGACGATGCTGGACCTGGAGCCGGACATCACCGTCGTGGCCCAGGTCGGATCGGGTGACGACGTGCTGCCCGCCGCGCGGCAGTCCGCGCCGGACGTGGTGCTGCTGGACGTGCACATGCCCGGCAAGGACGGCCTGGCCGCGGCCAAGGAGCTGCACGCCGAGCTGCCCGCGTGCAAGATCCTCATCTGCACCACCTTCGGGCGGCCGGGCTACCTGGTGCGGGCGATGGCCGCGGGCGCCTCCGGCTTCATCGTCAAGGACGCCCCGCCGGAGCAGCTGGTCGACGCGGTCCGCCGGGTCTACAACGGACTCCGCGTGGTCGATCCCGTGCTGGCGGCGGAATCCCTCGCCACCGGGCCGAACCCGCTCACCGTGCGGGAGCGGGAGGTGCTCGGCGCGGTCGCCGACGGGAGCACCGTGGCGAAGGTGGCCAAGGCGCTGCACCTGACCGAGGGCACGGTGCGCAACCACCTGTCCTCGGCGATCGGCAAGACCGGCGCCCGGACCAGGGGCGAGGCGTACCGGATCTCGGAGGAGCGCGGCTGGCTCTAGCCCACCACCTCCGCAGGCGCCCCTTCGCGGGGCTCGGCGCGGGACGGCGAAGCCCGGGGGGATACGCCCCCCTAATCTCCCGGGTGGCAGGCGTCCCGCGCCGATCTTTCCGTTGGGCCCCGGGAAGTGAGGGGTTGTGGAACCAGCCAGTGTCGGATAAGGGGAAATCACGTAGGCGGCGCCCCTTTTCTTAGGGGCGCCGTCCGTGCTTGTAGGGGTGACGCGGGCAACAGGGCCGTGGCTACTGTCGGTGGGGCAGGCGCGTGTATGCGTATGCATGGATCTGGGGGCATCAGCGCGGTGGCAGCCTGACCTGCCGCACCGCCGCGCCGGCGCGCCCTTCGAACCCCCGGAGGAACCGTCGTGCAGGAGATCGTCGACGCGGTCCTCTCCGAGGACGCCGACGCCGCGGACTTCGCCGCCGCGCCGATCCCGGAGAGCTATCTCGGCGCGGTTGTGCTCGCCGAGGAGTCCGAGATGTTCGCCGGCATGGACAGCCGGGACAAGGACCCGGCCAAATCGCTGCACATCCGGCCGGTGCCCACCCCCGAGGTCGGGCCCGACGAGGTGCTGGTCGCCGTGATGGCCAGCTCCATCAACTACAACACCGTGTGGACCTCGATCTTCGAGCCGCTGCCGACCTTCGGCTTCCTCCAGCGCTACGCGCGCAGCGTTCCCGGCGCCGCCCACCACGACCAGCCGTTCCACGTGGTCGGTTCGGACCTGTCCGGGATCGTGCTGCGCACCGGTTCCGCCGTGCGCTCCTGGAAGCCCGGCTCGCGGGTGGTCGCGCACTGCCTCAACGTGGAGCTGACCTCCCCGGACGGGCACGGGGACACCATGCTCGACCCGGAGCAGCGGATCTGGGGCTTCGAGACGAACTACGGCGGCCTCGCACAGCTCACCGTGGTGAAGGCGAACCAGCTGATGCCCAAGCCCGCGCACCTCACGTGGGAGGAGGCGGCCGCGTCCGGGCTGGTGAACTCCACGGCCTACCGCCAGCTCGTCTCCGCCAATGGCGCGCGGATGAAGCAGGGCGACGTGGTGCTGGTCTGGGGCGCGGCGGGCGGACTCGGCTCGTACGCGACGCAGATCGTGCTCAACGGCGGCGGCATCCCGGTGTGCGTGGTGTCCAGCCCGGAGAAGGCCGACCTCGTCCGCTCCATGGGCGCGGAACTGGTGATCGACCGCTCCGCGGAGGGCTACCGGTTCTGGAAGAACGAGCACGAGCAGGACCCCAGGGAGTGGAAGCGCTTCGGCGCGAAGATCCGTGAGCTGACCGGCGGCGAGGACCCCGACGTCGTCTACGAGCACCCGGGCCGGGAAACCTTCGGCGCCAGCGTGTTCGTCACGCGGCGCGGCGGGACCGTGGTCACCTGCGCGTCGACTTCGGGCTTCGAGCACAGCTACGACAACCGCTACCTCTGGATGCACCTGAAGAAGATCGTCGGCTCGCACTTCGCGAACTACCGCGAGGCGTGGGAGGCGAACCGCTTGATCGCCAAGGGAATGATCCACCCGACACTGTCCACTGTGTACCCGTTGGCGGAGACGGGGCGGGCGGCCAGCGAGGTGCACTCGAACCAGCACAGCGGCAAGGTCGGCGTGCTCGGCCTCGCGCCGGAACCGGGGCTCGGCGTCACCGACCCGGAGCTGCGCGCGCGGCACGTCTCCCAGATCACCCGATTCCAGCAGCATTCCAGCCACTGAGAGGCGAACGGCGCCATGACAGCTCAGCCCGCTAGTTCCGGCCCGGTCGGCGTTGTCGGCCTCGGCTCGGTCGGCCAGTCCCTCGTCGAGCTGCTCAGCGGAGCGGGCATCGACGTGGTCGGCGTCGACTGCGACCCCGGCGCGGTGGCTCGCGCCCGTGGCCGCGCACCCGGATCAGTGTTGCTGGGCAACGACTTCTCCGTGCTGAGCGCGGCGGAGGTGGTGATCGAGGCGGTCCCGGAGCACTACGAGTCCAAGGCGCTGGTGCTGCGCACGATCGCCGAGGCGTGCTCTCCCGGCACCGTTCTGGTCAGCACCACGGCTTCGTTGTCGATGGCCTCGCTCGCGGTCGCCTCCGGGCGCCCCGAACAGGTCGTCGGCCTCGCGTTCCTGGCCCCGCCCGCGGCGGGCACCGGCGTCGAACTGGTCACCACGGCCATGTCCGGCGCGGATGCGGTGGCCAAGGCCAAGGAGCTGCTCGGGCTGCTGCCGACCGCGCAGAAGGACCTCGGCGCGGCGCGCGGGCACGCGTGGGACCTGGTGCTGGCCTACCTCAACCGGTCGGTCGCGCTGTACGAGGTCGGCTACGCCACGCGCGAGGACATCGACACCGCCATGCGGCTCGGCTGCGGCCTGCCGACCGGACCGCTGGCACTGCTGGACCGCATCGGGCTGGACGTGGCGCAGCAGGCGCTCACCGACCTGCACGCGCGCACCGGCATCGCCACCCACGCGCCGACCGGGCTGCTGAACCGGATGGTCGAGGGCGGGCTGCTCGGGCGCAAGGCCGGACAGGGCTTCTACACCTACTCCCCGGCCGGGGAGATCGACTCGGAGCCGGAGCGCTCCGACCGCGGCGGCGCCGCGCGGGCGCGGGAGATCACCCGCATCGGCGTGATCGGCTCCGGCACGATGGCGCGCGGCATCGCCCAGGTGACCACCCAGGCCGGACTGGAAACGGTGCTGGTGGCGCGGGACGAGCACAAGGCCGACGCCGCCGTCCGGGCCGTCGACGAGGCACTGGTGCGCGCGGTCCGCCGGGGCCGGGTCACCCCGGACCAGCGCCGCGCGGCGCTGTCGCTGCTGATCCCCAGCGCCTCCCGGGTCGCGGTGGCCGAATGCGATCTGGTCATCGAGGCGACGGCGGAGGAGATCGAGGTCAAGACCGCGGTCTTCGCGGAGCTGGACGAGATCTGCAAGAGGGGCGCGATCCTGGCGACCACCACCTCCAGCCTGTCGGTGACCGCGTGCGCCGAGGCGACCGCGCGCCGCGCCGACGTGATCGGCATGCACTTCTTCAACCCGGCGCCCGCGATGAAGCTGGTCGAGGTCTCGCGCACCGAGTTCACCGGCGACGACGTGCTGACCTCGGTGCACGCCTTGGCTTCCCGGCTGCGCAAGACCACAGTGGACTGTTCCGACCGGGCCGGGTTCATCGTGAACTACCTGTTGTTCCCGTACCTCAACGACGCGATCCGGCTGGTGGAGTCGGGCGCGGCGACGGTACCCGGCCTCGACGCCGCGATCGAGAGCGGTTTCGGGTACCCGATGGGGCCGTTCACCCTGCTGGACACCATCGGACTGGACATCTCCGAGGCGATCCAGTGGCGGCTCCACGAAATCAACTACGACCCGGACGTGAAGCCCGCGACCCTGCTGACCAGGCTCGTCGAACTGGGCCGCCTCGGCCGCAAGACGGGCGCGGGTTTCTGGGGTGCCTAGGGGTTGTTGTCGTCCACTCGCTGAGATTGGCTGACCAGCGGCGGCGGTCGCTGGCTTGGAGGTTCTGCGTACCCATGGTTACTCGCGTCTGGGACTACATGCTCGAATACGAGCAGGAGCGTGACGACATCCACGATGCGGTGGAGACGGTCTTCCGGTCCGGCCAGTTGGTGTTGGGCAGCAGTGTGCGGGGCTTCGAGGAGGAGTACTCGGCCTACCACGGCGTCGAGCACACCATCAGCGTGGACAACGGCACCAACGCCATCGTGCTCGGATTGCGCGCCCTGGGCGTGGGCCCGGGTGATGAGGTGATCACGGTGTCCAACACCGCGGCGCCCACGGTGATCGCGATCGACCAGATCGGCGCCGTCCCGGTGTTCGTGGACATCCACGAGGACGACTACCTGATGGACGTCGGCCAGGTGGAAGCCAAGATCACTTCGAAGACCAAGGCGCTGTTGCCGGTGCACCTGTACGGGCAGTGCGTGGACATGGCTCCGTTGCAGGAGATCGCCGACCGGCACGGCATCCCGATCCTGGAGGACTGCGCCCAGTCCCACGCCGCCCGCCACCACGGCAAGATCGCCGGGACGATGGGCAAGGCCGCGGCGTTCTCCTTCTACCCCACCAAGGTTCTCGGCGCCTACGGTGACGGCGGCGCGACGATCACCTCCGACGCGGAGACCGCGGCGAACCTGCGCCGGTTGCGCTACTACGGCATGGAGACCACCTACTTCGTGGTGTCCACCCCGGGCCACAACGCGCGGTTGGACGAGCTGCACGCGGAGATCCTGCGCCGCAAGCTGACCCGGCTCGACCAGTACGCGCAGGGCCGTCGCGATGTGGCGCAGAGGTACATGGAAGGCTTGGGCGACACCGATTTGGTGCTGCCTCGCGTCAACCCCGGCAACGAGCACGTCTACTACGTGTACGTGGTCCGGCACCCCAAGCGGGACGCGATCATCGAGGCGCTCAAGGCCTACGACATCCACCTGAACATCAGCTACCCGTGGCCGGTGCACCGCCAGACCGGCTTCCACAAGCTGGGCTACGAAGAGGGTTCGCTCCCGGTGACGGAGAAGCTGGCCAAGGAGATCTTCTCGCTCCCCATGTACCCGTCGCTGCCGATCGGCACGCAGGAGAAGGTCATCGCCGCGGTGCGCGAAGTGCTCGCCACCGTCTGAGCCGTGAGGGAAATCCAGCCATGCGCGTTCTGTTCACAACCGTCTCGGAGAAGTCGCACGTCCTGACCATGGCTCCGCTGGCGTGGGCGCTGACCAACGCCGGCCACGAGGTCCGGGTGGCCAGTGCTCCCGGGGTGACCGACACGATCACCAACGCGGGCCTGACCGCGGTCCCGATCGGCACCGAGCACACCGTGCACGACATGCTCGCCGAGCACGAGACGGTCGAGAACGAGTTCTCCGACTGGAGCGAACCGTTCCTGGACAAGCAGAACTGGGAGATGCTGCTCCTCAGGTACCAGATCGCCGTCGAGTACGCGTTCACCCCGTACAACGACACGCTGGTCGACGACCTGGTCGAGTTCTCGCGGTTCTGGAAGCCGGACCTCGTGCTGTGGGACCCGATCACCTTCGCGGGCGGTGTCGCGGCGCGGGTGGTCGGGGCGGCGCACGCGCGGCTGAACTGGGCCCTGGACATCTACGGCGCGATGCGCGACGTCTTCCTCCAGCTGCTGGAGCAGCAGCCCCTTGAGGCGCGCACCGACCCCATGGCGAACTGGCTCGGCGGGCACCTCTCGCGCTTCGGCTCGGACTTCCACGAGGACGTCGTCAGCGGCCAGTGGACCGTCGACCAGGTTCCGTCGAGCATCCAGATCCCGTTGTCCGTCAACAGGGTTCCGATGCGGTACACGCCCTACAACGGCCGTTCGGTCATCCCGCCGTGGCTCAACGAACCGCAGGAGCGGCGGCGCATCCTGCTCACTCCGGGCATGTCCTTCGCCAAGGCGCTCGGCAGCACCTTCGTGCCCTTGAAGGAATCCTTCGAAGCACTGTCCGAATTGGACGTTGAGATCGTCGCGACGCTGAGCGAGAAGGAGCTCTCCACGGTGGGCACGCTCCCGTCCAACGCGCGCGTGGTCGACTTCGTCCCGATGCACGCCGTGCTGCCGACGTGCTCCGCGGTGGTGCACCACGGTGGCTTCGGCACGTGGTCGACGGCCGCGCTCTACGGGGTGCCGCAGTTCATCCTGCCGATCCGCATGGCCGACATGTGGATCAAAGCCAAGCAGACCGAGAAGGCCGGCGCTGGCCTCTACTCCCATCCCACGCAGACCACCGCGGAGAGCCTGCGCGAGGGCGTGCGGCGGTTGCTGGACGAATCCCAGTTCGCCGAGGGCGCCAAGCACCTCCGCCAGGGCATCCTCGAAACCCCCACCCCCAACGACATCGTCGGCACCCTCGAAACCCTCACCACCACCCACCGCACCTAACCCCCCGCCGTCGTTTTTCCCGTTTCGTACTCTTAGCGGCCAATGGGAGCGCTCTTTTTCCCGCTATGAGTACGAAACGGGGTTTGGCGGCGTTCGCGGAGGGTTTGGGTCACGACGGCGGCGACGCTTCGCGGGGAGGAGCGCAGCCACTTCGCGGTGACGTAGACGACGTGCCAGCCTGCTGCTTGGAGGCGGTTCATGCGTTCGCGGTCGCGGGGTAGTTGGTTGGCGTCGCCGTGCCAGGCTCCGTCGTACTCCACCGCGACCTTCTCCTCTTCGAACCCGAGGTCCACGCGGGCGATGAAACCGTTGCTGTCGCACACTTTCAGCTGAGGCACGGGGTAGAGCTCGTTGAGGTTGAGCAGCACCCGCAGTTCGGACTCGGGGAACGACTCCGCACGCGGGTCCACCAGTTCGACCGCTTGCCTGCCCACGACGACGCCGTGGTCGTGCCGCTTCACGACGATCCGCCGCAGCTCCTCGAAGTCCACCAGGCCCGAGCGCAGCCAGGCGTCGGTGCACGCCACGCGCTCCACCAGGGAGCGGCGGCCGATGAGCAGGTCGTAGGCGGTGCGCAGCGGTGTGGCGAGGCGAATTCCGTTCCAGGGAACGCTTTCCTCGTCCGGGATGCGGAGGTTGCGCACGCGCATCCCCGGGCGGCGGTGCGCGCGGGCCTCACTGGGCGCGGCCAGTTCCACGGGATCGTCGCCGGTGGCCAGCGGCACGCCGTAGATCGTCGCCGCGGACACCCCGGTGAGGGTGGCGGCCTCGGGCAGGACGAGCGCGGCCGCACGGCACCGAAGCTCATGCGTGATCGGAGTGCCCCGCACGGCGTACGCGTCGCGGAACAGGCGGACGAAGTGCGGCGTGCGCAGCACGTCGGGGGTGAGCACGCCATCGGTGATGGCGTCGCTGCCGCGGAAGAGCTCGACTTCGAGAGCGGGTCGTGTTCGTGTCATGCCGCGAGGATGCCTCGCGTCGTTTCCGGCACCGCCCGAAACGGGGCGGAAACGGGGCAGGTGCGCCTGACTTGTCCACAACTGCCCCACTCATCCACAGGCGCGCCGGTGAACAGCGCAGGACGGGGGAGGTTGGGGGAAGATCGGGTGATCTTGGGTGGAGAGGGGCGGAACGGGGCGGGGAGGTCGTAGCGTCGATGCGGCCGAAGCACACGAGCTCGCGGGAGAAGTGACATGGTCGCCGACAGTCTGACCAGGAAGTACGACAAGATCTTCAAGCTCTACGACAGCAACCGGAACGGCTACATCGAGAAGGCCGACGTCAACCGGATGAAGTCGCAGTACCTCATGGCCTTCGACGTGCCGCCCACGTCGGAGAAGGGGCTCGCGGCCGCCGAGCGCTGGGACGCGTTCTGGGCGGCGCTCACGTCCTCGCTCGATCACGATCAGGACCGGCAGGTCAGCCGGGAGGAGTTCCTCTCCGGGTTCGGGGCGCTGGCCCTCGGTGATCCGGGCGCCTTCGACGCCGTGCTGCGGCCGCTGATCGAGACGGCCTTCACGTTGATGGACACCGACGGCAGCGGATCGGTCAGCGTGAAGGAGTTCCGCCGCTTCCAGCACGCCGTCGGCAACGGGGACCAGGCCGACGCGGTGATCGCGCGGATCGACCAGGACGGCGACGGCGTGATCTCGCTGGACGAACTGGTCCAGGACGCCCGCGAGTTCCTCACCAGCACCGAACCCGACAGCTCCGGCAACTGGCTGCTCGGCTAACCCCCAGCCCCCCCAAGCCCGTTTCGTACTCATAGCGGGGTTTGGAGCGCTCCAAAAGGCCGCTATGAGTACGAAACGGGAAAAGCGGCGTGGGTTCAGGCGGTTACCTAGGGGGGCGGTGGGCGGGATGGGGGAGGTTGCGGCGATATCGGGTGACGGCGGTCGGAGCGCGGCGGCGCGGTCGTAGCGTGGGGTGTTGGCCGGATCGGGCCGCTTCGAGCCGACACACCTGGAGAGACGCGATGTCCGCAGACATTCTGACCAGGAAGTACGAGAAGGCTTTCCTGCTCTACGACCACGACGGCGACGGCATTGTCGACCAGGCCGACCTCAGGCAGATCCAGGACCAGTTCCTGCTCGCGTTCGGGGCGGCGGACTCCGAGAAGGGCGCCGTGGTCCGGGAGCGGTGGGACGACTTCTGGGCGGCGCTGACCTCGGCGATCGACAGCGATCTGGACGACCGGCTCACCCGCGAGGAGTTCGTCGGCGGGATGAGGCAGCTCAGCGTGGGGGAGGCCGCCGACTTCGACGCGGTGTTCCGCCCGCTCGTCGAGGCGATCTTCACCCTGATGGACTCGGACAGCAGCGGCGTGGTCACCGACGAGGAGTTCCGCCAGTTCCAGGCCGGGATCGGCAACGCGGACCAGGCCGACGCGGCGCTGGCGAAGATCGACCGGGACGGCGACGGGGTCCTCACGCTCGACGAGATGACCGCCGATATCCGCGAGTACCTGACCAGTGACGACCCGGAGAACTCCAACAACTGGTTCCTCGGCGAGGTCTAACCGGCGGTGCGGGTGCCGAAGAGGGAGTGCATGCACGCCACCAGGCTGCGGGCCTGCACGTTGACGTAGTGGCTGTGCCGCAACAGTCCTACCAGCTGGTGCAGCGGGAGCCAGCGGTGGTCAGGGTGGTCGTCCAGGTCCACGTCCTCTTCGGTCTCCACCACCAGGTACCGGGTCCTGGCGTGGTAGAAGCGACCGCCTTCCTCGGAAAGCATTGTGTCGTAACGGATCTGCTCCGGTGGCGCGGTGCGCAGCGTGTCGAGGAACGGCAACCGGTCGCTCGGCGGCATGTGCATGTAGTTGTCCACGGTGCACTGCACGGTCGGGGCCAGCTCCACCACGTCCAGGTAGCCGGGCTCGACGCGGGCGTGCACCAGGGCGTGCAGGACGCCGCCGAACTGCTTGACCAGGAAGGCGGAGAGCCCGTCCCCGCTGGGCTCCAGCATCGGCTGGGACCACTGCAGCACCTCGCGCCCGCCCGCGCGCACGTCCACGCCGATCACGTTGAAGAAGCGGCCGGTCACGTGCGAGATGCCCGCGTCGGTGTGCTTCCACTGGTCGATTCCCTTGAGGGGAACGCGGTTCGCGGTGATGTCGTGCCGGGTGCGGGCGCCGGTGATCCAGCTGAGGATCTCGTCGGTGGTGTGCACCGCGCCCTCGCTCTCCGTGCAGGAGCGCATGATCGACGTGGTGAAGGCGTCGCGCTCGGCAGCGGGGAGCAGCGTCGCGAGGTCGGTGCCGGAGAACGGCAGGCAGGACAGCACGGTGCGCGCGTCCATGTTCACCAGGTCGTCCTCGCCGAGCAGCTGGTGCAGCTGACCCAGCGTCAGCCAGCAGAAGTCCTCCAGCAGCTCGACGTCCTCGGTGACCTCGACGACCATGTTGCGGTTGCGCTTCTGGAAGAACCAGGAGCCCTGCTCGGACTGGAGCACGTCCGCGATCACCTTGTGCCGCTTGGTGTCCATGAAGTAGTCGAGGTAGGGGACCGGCTTTCCCTTGTGCACCCGGGTGTAGTTGCTGCGGGTCGCCTGCACGGTGGGCGAGAGCTGGACGCCGTTGCAGTTGCCGGGCTCCACCTTGCCCTGCATCAGGCAGTGCAGGACACCGTCGAACTCCTTGACGACGATGCCCAGGATGCCGATCTCCGGCTGGTTGATGATCGGCTGCGCCCAGTGCTCCACCCAGTGCCCCGGCCTGCTGATCTCCAGGCCCTCCACCACGAAGAACTTCCCGCTGGCGTGGCCGATGTTGCCGGTGACCGGGTCGGCGGACCAGTTCGCCAGGCGGTCCAGCGGGACGCGGTCCACCTCGGTGTAGTTGCGGGTCCCGCAGTCCTCGAACCACGTGCGGAAGTCGGCGAGGGAGGTGCGGCCGTCGACGGTCAGCGCGGACTCGGCGATCCGCAGCGCGATGGTGGCGTCCGCGGTTCGCAGTGGCACGTGGGTCGAAGTCTCGGTCACGGGATAGTCCTTCGTCCGCTGGCGATCACGTGGAATAGCACCGTTATCCGTAAGCCAATTTCGTGGCCCCACCTTATGGTGAATTCATATATGGGCGAGCGCGGGCCGCGAAGAATAGGGGTGGGGTTAGGGGGCGTGAAAGTGATCAAACGGATACGGGCAGTGCGCCCAGCATCGCCCGCACGGACTCCGCCACCGGTACAGCCGCGGTCCAGCCGAGCAGCTCGCGCGCCTTGGCGGTGGACGCCAGGGTCCAGTCCCCGCCCTTGCTGGTGACGGCCGTGCCCAGCTCGCGCACGGCGCCCGCGTCCAGCCCCGCCGCGTCGACCAGCGCGTACACCAGTTCGCGGAGGCCGATCGCGGTGCCGCGGCCGATGTTGATCACTTCGCCGACCACCCCGGAGTGGGCGGCGCGCAGCACCGCGGCGGCGGCGTCGCGGGCGTCGACGTAGTCCCGTTGCGCCTCCGCGATGCTCAACTCAAGCTGCTGACCAGCGGAAACCGTGCGCAGCCTGGTGGCGAGCGCGCCGAGGAAGCTGGCCGGGGAGGGATGCGGGCCGAAGACGTTCACCAGCCGCAGGACCACGCCGTCGACGTCCCCGGCGGCCGTGGCGCGCAGCACCGCCTCCGAGCCAGCCAGCTTCGTCCTCGCGTACATCGTCCGCGGCGCGGGCACGACGGTCTCGTCGATCACCGTGCCGTGCGCGACCGGGCCGTACTCGTGGATCGTGCCCACGTGCACCAGGCGTGGCCGCTGCGGGACCTCGGCCACCGCCTCCACCAGGCGTTCGACCAGGTCGACGTGGGAATAGGTCATCTCCCGCTCGGTGCTGCCCCAGCCGCCGGTGGCGTTGACGACCACCTGCGCCCGCTCCGCGGTGAGCATCTCGGCCAGGCGTGGCACGTCCGCGCCGCCCACGTCCAGCGACCGGTAGCGGTAGCCGGCGATCTGCGGAGCGAACCGCCTGGCCACCGCGATCACCTCGTAGTCGGCGTCGGCGAAGGCCGCGCAGACCTGCCTGCCGACGCAGCCCGTCGCGCCGAGCACCGCCACGCGGGGGCGGGCGAATCGGTCGGTGATGGTCATGGGCTGACGCAATCACGGCCCACACCGCCCGACAACCCCTAACGTGCAGGTCAGGGGCTGTCCGCCCGCTCCGGAGTCCGCCGGTCTTCAAGTACGCCGAACCCCCGCAGCGACGGTCGCCAACCACGCTGAACCCACTCGGTTCGCGCGCGGGGTTCGGCAGTCTTCAAGTACGGCGAACCCCCGCGCGGACGGTCGCTAACGGCTGCAGACCATGGGGTTTGGGGCGGTTTGAGACCGTGGGGGGTGGGGTTCGTAGGACTTGAAGACCGTGGGACCTCAGGGGGTGAGGCAGTCGGAGTACTGCGGCAGCAGCCCCTGGGTCTCCGCCTCCTTGAAGCTCGGCGCGGCGGTGTCGCGGTCGGAGAGCAGGTAGTCCACACCCTTCGGCCACGGCAGCGCGAGGTCGGCGTCGAGCGGGTTGATCGACAGCTCGTTCGCCGGGTTGTAGAAGCTGGTGACCACGTACGACATCACCGTGTTGTCTTCAAGTGCGACGAACGCGTGCCCGACGCCGACCGGGAAGTACATGGCGCGGAAGGACACGTCGTCCATCTCCACCACGTCCCACTCGCCGAAGGTCGGAGAGCCCAACCGCAGGTCGACGACCACGTCCAGGGCCTTGCCGCGCGCGCAGTAGACGTACTTCGCCTGACCGGGGGGCGTCCTGGTGAAGTGGATGCCGCGCACGACGCCCTTCGCCGACCGGTTGTGGTTGGTCTGCGCCACCGTGTGCTTGTGCCCGACGGCCGCCTCGAATGCCGGCTCCTGGAACGGGGAAACGAAGACGCCACGGCTGTCGGGGTAGACCGTCGGGCTGAACTCGAATGCGCCCTTGACGGCCAGCTCACGTGTTTGCATGGCAGCAGAATACATATTCCGGACCAGCCGGAAAACGCGACAAGAAACGCATTCTCAGCTCGCTGGCAGGGCCGCGCTGTCCCGGAGCGGGGCCCACCAGGCGCGGTTGTCCCGGTACCAGGCGGCCGTCTCGGCGATGCCGGTGGCGAAGTCCTTCAGCGGCGCGTAGCCCAGTTCACGCGCGGCTTTGCCGATGTCCACGGAGTACCGCAGGTCGTGGCCCTTGCGGTCGGGGACGTGGCGCACCATCGACCAGTCCGCGCCCATCAGCTCCAGCAACGTCCCGGTCAGCTCGCGGTTGCTCAGTTCCGTTCCGCCGCCGAGGTTGTAGACCTCGCCGGGGCGCCCGCGCTCGGCGACCAGGGCGATGCCCCGGCAGTGGTCGTCGACGTGCAGCCAGTCGCGGACGTTGCGGCCGTCCCCGTAGAGCGGAACCTTGATGCCCTCCAACAGGTTCGTGACGAACAGCGGGATGACCTTCTCCGGGAACTGGTACGGCCCGTAGTTGTTGGAGCAGCGCGTGATGCACGTGTGCATGCCGTGCGTGCGGTGGTAGGACCGGACGAGCAGGTCCGAGGACGCCTTCGACGCGGAGTACGGCGAGTTCGGCAGCAGCGGGTGCTCCTCCGGCCACGAGCCGCTCGCGATCGAGCCGTAGACCTCGTCGGTGGACACGTGCACGAACTTGCCGACCGCCGCCTCCAGTGCGCTCTGCAACAGGGTCTGCGTGCCGAGGACGTTGGTGCGGATGAACTCCGCCGAGCCGGTGATGGATCTGTCCACATGGGACTCGGCGGCGAAGTGCACGACCAGGTCCACCCCGGCCATCAGCGAGCGCACCAGCTCGGCGTCGCAGATGTCGCCGCGCACGAAGCGCAGTTCGGACCGGTCGGCGATCGGCCCGAGGTTGGCCAGGTTCCCCGCGTAGGTCAGCTTGTCCAGCACGACGACCTCGGCGCCGGAGAGCGCGGTGTAGCGGCCGGTGAGCAGTTCTCGGACGAAGTGCGAGCCGATGAAACCCGCCCCACCGGTGACCAGGATGCGCACGCTGCGAACCTTCCTAGGAACGGAATTCTCTTGCCACGTCCATGATGTAGCGGCCGTAGCCGGTCTTGGCGAGCTTCTCGCCCAGCGCGTGGCACGCGTCGGCGTCGATGAACCCCATGCGCAGCGCGATCTCCTCCAGGCACGCGATGCGCACGCCCTGCCGGTTCTCCAGCGTGGCCAGGTACTGGCCCGCCTGGAGCAGCGAGTCGTGGGTGCCGGTGTCCAGCCACGCGAACCCGCGGCCGAGGTCGATCAGCCGGGCGTCGCCGCGCTCCAGGTAGACCCGGTTCACGTCGGTGATCTCCAGCTCGCCGCGCGCGGAGGGCCGGATGTTCTTGGCGATGTCCACCACGTCGTTGTCGTAGAAGTACAACCCGGTGATCGCGCGGTTGGAGCGCGGGTTCTCCGGCTTCTCCTCGATGGAGATCAGCCTGCCCTCGGAGTCGGTCTCGCCGACGCCGTAGCGGTGCGGGTCGTGCACCGGGTAGCCGAAGAGCACGCAGCCCTTCACGTCCTGCGCGGTGACTTCGAGGATCTCGGAGAACCGCTGGCCGTGGAAGATGTTGTCGCCGAGGATCAGCGCGGCCGTGTCGTCGCCGACGTGGTCGGCGCCGATGACGAACGCGTCGGCCAGCCCGCGCGGCTCGGCCTGCTCGGCGTAGGTGATGTTCAGCCCGAGCTGCCCGCCGTCGCCGAGCAGCCGCTGGAACAGCGGCAGGTCCTGCGGCGTGGAGATCAGCAGGATGTCCCGGATACCGGAAAGCATCAGCACCGACAGCGGGTAGTAGACCATCGGCTTGTCGTAGACCGGCAACAGCTGTTTGGACACCGACAGCGTCACCGGGTGCAACCGGGTTCCCGACCCGCCTGCCAGCACGATTCCCTTCACGCCTGGCTCCTCCCGGGACCGGCTGCCCGTCAGTGCGGCCCCGGTCGCCAAGCTATGTCGCCCCCGTGCGCCCGAGCCAGGGCCATCCAGGAATTAAGGGGCCGCCTCCGGAAGGGTCAGGGGTGGGTACTTGACCTGATTTTTCAGCTCGGGACGGGTGTGGTGGCGCATTTTTCCGCCCCTGTGAAGTCGCAAAACACCTGTTTCGGAGGGTCTGAATCGTCGTATCCCGGAGCATTTCAAAGGGGGGTTCGGATTACTCCGAACGGCGGCTTGCCAGACCCGTGGGCGTCCACCGTCCGGTCGATCGCCCTCAGAACCTTTTCCCTCGTCGGGGGCCATGTCGATCGCTCCCCAGGCGGAACGTTAGGGGTTGTTGCTAGGGGTGGGGCGGCAGTTAGTTTCGAACTCAACCGCGCGTGGACGCACAACCGTGCACAAGAACGACAGGGCGATCAGTTTTCTTGATACGGGTCTCGCTTTAGGGCGTAGGGCGGGACAACACCGAGGTTGTTCTCCTTCTCGATCAACCGAGTATGTGGGGACTAGGGGCGATGGTGGCTGAAGGCGAGAAGGACCAGAACCGGACCGGACGCGATGTAGCTAACGAAGATTCGCTTGCGGGATCGAGCATCGCCATCGTCGGCATTGCCTGCCGGTTGCCGGAAGCGGGTGATCCGGTCGCCTTCTGGGAGCTGTTGCGCTCGGGTACCGACGCGATCTCGCAGACCTCCGCCGGGCGGGCCGGGCGCCTCGCCGAGGTGGACGGGTTCGACCCCGCTTTCTTCGGCATCTCCCCGCGCGAGGCCGCGGCCATGGACCCGCAGCAGCGGCTGGCGCTGGAGCTGAGCTGGGAGGCCCTGGAGGACGCCGGGCTGCCCGCTGACTCCCTCGCCGGGCAGCGCGCCGGTGTCTTCGTCGGCGCGATCGGGGACGACTACGCGACGCTGCTGCACCGCGCGGGTGCCGGGGTCGGGCAGCACACGCTGACCGGGCTCAACCGCGGCATGATCGCCAACCGCGTGTCCTACCTGCTGGGCCTGCGCGGGCCGAGCATGGTTGTCGACAGTGGACAGTCGTCCTCGCTGGTCGCCGTGCACATGGCGTGCGAGAGCATTCGCAATGGGGACGCCGACATCGCCCTCGCCGGTGGTGTGACCCTGAACCTGGCGCCGGAGAGCACGCTCGGCGCGGCCGCGTTCGGCGCGCTCTCCCCGGACGGCCGTTGCTACACCTTCGACGCCCGCGCCAACGGCTATGTCCGTGGTGAGGGCGGCGGTGTCGTTGTCCTGAAGCCTTTGCACAAGGCACTCGCGGACGGCGACCCGATCTACTGCGTCGTCGCGGGCGGCGCGGTCAACAACGACGGTGGCGGCGACACGCTGACCACTCCGGACCGCGCGGGCCAGGAAGACCTTCTGCGAGCCGCATATCGGCGCGCGGGCATCGACCCGGCCACCGTCAAGTACGTCGAGCTGCACGGCACCGGAACCCGGGTCGGCGACCCGGTGGAGGCCGGAGCCCTTGGCGCGGTGCTCGGCGCGGCGCGGCCGTCGGACGCTCCGCTGCTGGTCGGCTCCGCCAAGACCAACGTCGGTCACCTCGAAGGCGCCGCGGGCATCACGGGCCTCATCAAGGCCGCGCTCGCCGTGCGCAACCGGGAACTGCCGCCGAGCCTGAACTTCGAGACGCCCAACCCCGACATCGACATGGACGCCCTGAACCTCCGCGTGCAGACCGAGCTGGGGCAGTGGTCGGGCGAGATCATCGCGGGTGTCTCCTCGTTCGGCATGGGCGGCACCAACTGCCACCTCGTGCTGACCGAGGCGCCGCAGCGCGAAGCGGAGCAGCCTGGGGCCGCGCCGAGCATCCTGCCCTGGGTGCTCTCAGCGAGGTCGCCGAAGGCGTTGCGCGCACAGGCTTCCCGCCTCTTGTCCACTGTGGACGAGGAGGATGTGCTGGACGTCGCGAACTCCCTCGCCACCACGCGCGCGGCGCTGACCCACCGCATCGGAGTCGTCGGCCGCGACCGGGACGAGCTGATCAGCGGGCTGCGTGCGTACGCGGACGGCATGCCGCACGCGGCGGTCGTCGAAGGACGCGTCGGCGAGGGCAAGACGGCGTTCCTGTTCACCGGCCAGGGCGCTCAGCGCGTCGGCATGGGGCGCGAGCTGCACGCCGCTTTCCCGGTCTTCGCAAAGGCTTTCGACGAGATCGTCGCCGCGTTCGACATGTCGCTCGACGAGATCATCGCCAACGGCAACGAACTTGACCAGACGCAGTACACGCAGCCCGCGCTGTTCGCGATCGAGGTCGCGCTGTTCCGGCTCGCGGAGAGCTGGGGACTGCGTCCGGACTACCTGTCCGGGCACTCCATCGGCGAGATCGCGGCGGCCCACGTCGCCGGAGTCCTTTCCTTGACGGACGCCGTCAAGCTGGTCACCGCGCGCGGCCGGTTGATGCAGGCGCTGCCGACCGGCGGCGCGATGGTGTCGCTCCAGGCGAGCGAAGCCGACATCCTGCCGCTGCTCAACGACAAGGTGAGCATCGCGGCGCTCAACGGTCCACAGTCGACGGTCATCGCCGGTGACGAAGAGGCCGTGCTCGCGATCGCCGCCGCGAGCGGTGTGAAGTCCAAGCGGCTCACGGTGTCCCACGCGTTCCACTCGCCGCTGATGGAACCGATGCTCGACGAGTTCCGCGAGGTCGCCGCCTCGCTGACGTACTCGCCGCCGACGATCCCGATCGTTTCGGGGAACGAGGTCGAGCAGTACTCCGCCGACTACTGGGTCGAGCACGTGCGCGGCACCGTGCGCTTCTACGACAGCGTCCGTTTCCTCGAAGAGAACGGCGTCACGCGCTACCTGGAACTCGGCCCGCACGGAGTGCTGACCGCGGCGGCCAAGGAGTCCTTGAGCAGCACGGACGGGATCACGCTCGTTCCGTTGCTGCGCAAGGACCGCGCTGAGGACGAATCTGCGCTGAGCGCCTTGGTTTCCTTGCACACCAGCGGTGTTGCGGTCGACTGGAAGTCGTTCTTCGCCGCCACCGGAGCCCGTCGCGTCGCGCTGCCGACCTACGCCTTCCAGCGGCAGCGTTACTGGCTCGATGCCGCTGTTGCCACTGGCACGGCGGTGGTCGCGAACGAGGTGCCCGAGCCGGAGACCGAGGATCTGCCGATCCTGTGGCAGAAGCTCGCCGATGTCCTGGAAGAAGAGGAGCAGCAGCGGATCTCACTGGACATGGTGCGGGCGCTGGTGGCGTCCGTGCTCGGCTATGCCGATCTCACGGCGGTCGATCCGGACCTGCCGTTCAAGGACCTCGGGTTCGACTCGCTGACCGCCGTCGAGTTGCGCGATCGACTGTCCACCGGGACCGGGTTGAACCTGCCGAGTTCGTTGCTGTTCAACTACCCCACGCCGCGGCGGCTCTCCGAGCACACCTTGGACCAGTTCCTGGGGCGCACCGAAGAGGCCGCTCTCGAAGCTGGGAGCAAGGACCTCAACGAGCCGATCGCCATCGTGGCGATGGGCTGTCGCTTCCCGGGCAACGTGAACTCGCCGGAGCAGCTGTGGGAGGTCCTGGCCAACGGCCGCGATCTGGTCGGGGAGTTCCCTGCCGAGCGCGGGTGGGACATCGACGCGATCTACGACCCGGACCCCGACAAGACCGGCAAGAGCTACGTCCGCGAGGGCGGATTCCTCAGGCAGGCCCACGAGTTCGACCCGACGTTCTTCGGGATCTCCGCCCGCGAGGCCATGGCGATGGACCCGCAGCAGCGGGTGCTCATGGAGACCGCGTGGGAGTCCCTTGAGCGCGCGGGCCTGACGCCGAAGGAACTGCGCGGCAGCCGGGCGGGTGTGTTCGTCGGCGCGATGCCGCAGGACTACGGCCCCCGGATGTACGAGGCGGGCGAAGGCGTCGAGGGCTACCTGCTGACCGGGACGACCACGAGCGTCGCGTCCGGCCGCATCGCGTACACGCTCGGCCTCGAAGGCCCAGCGGTCACTGTGGACACTGCGTGCTCGTCTTCCTTGGTGGCAGTGCACATGGCGGTGCAGTCGCTGCGCACCGGCGAGTGCACGCTGGCGTTGGCCGGTGGTGTCACGGTCATGCCGAACCCCGGCATCTTCATCGAGCTGACCCGACAGCGCGCGCTGTCGCCGAGTGGCCGCTGCCGGGCGTTCTCCGCCGACGCGGACGGCACGGGCTGGGCCGAGGGCGCGGGCATGCTGGTGCTGGAGAAGCTTTCCGACGCGCAGCGCAACGGGCACCAGGTGCTCGCGGTCATCCGAGGCAGCGCGATGAACCAGGACGGCGCCTCCAACGGGCTCACCGCGCCGAACGGCCTCGCGCAGGTGCGGGTCATCCGGCAGGCACTGGCCAACGCGGGCCTCAACGCCGAGGACGTCGACGCGGTCGAGGCGCACGGCACGGGCACCAAGCTCGGTGACCCGATCGAGGCCAACGCGCTGCTCTCCACCTATGGCCGCGACCGGGAGAAGCCGGTGTGGCTGGGCTCGCTGAAGTCCAACACCGGTCACACGCAGGCCGCGGCCGGTGTCGGCGGCATCATCAAGATGGTCATGGCGTTGCGGCACAACACGTTGCCGAAGACGCTGCACGTGACCGAGCCGACAACGCATGTGGACTGGTCCTCCGGCGCGGTGAAGCTGTTGACCGAGGCTCAGCCGTGGCACAGCGACCGCCCGCGCCGCGCGGCCATTTCCTCCTTTGGCATCAGCGGAACCAACGCCCACGCGATCATCGAGGAAGCACCGCAGGCCACGGTACACAGCGCTGAAGAGGTCGAAGGCCCCGTGCCGTTCGTGCTCTCCGGCAAGTCGGAAGCGGCGCTCAAGGCACAGGCCGACCAGCTCTGGTCCTTTGTGGACGCTCAGCCGGAGCTGGGCCTGCACGGCTTCGCCCGGTCGCTCGCGACGACCCGCAGCTCGTTCGACCAGCGCGCGGCGGTGGTCGCCAAGGACCGCGTCGAGCTGCTGTGCGGCCTGGACGCGCTGGTCAACGGCGAGCCCGCGGCCAACGTCAGCCGGGGCAACGGCGCGGACGGCCGCAAGGTCGTCTTCGTGTTCCCCGGTCAGGGCTCGCAGTGGCCGGACATGGCGCTGGAGCTGTGGAAGCACTACCCGATCTTCCGGGACCAGGTGCTCGCGTGCGACGAGGCACTGCGGTCCTACACCGACTGGTCCATTGTGGACGTTCTGCTGAAGAAGGACGGCGCCCCGTCGCTCGAGCGGATCGACGTGATCCAGCCGGTGCTCTTCGCGATGATGACCGGCCTCGCCCAGCTGTGGCGGTCGCACGGCGTCCAGCCCAGCGCCGTGGTCGGGCACTCGCAGGGCGAGGTCGCCGCCGCGTTCATCGCGGGCGCGCTCACCCTGGACGAGGCGTGCCGCATCATCGCCCGCCGCAGCCAGGCGTGGTCCCGGCTCAGCGGCAAGGGCGGCATGCTCTCCGTGCTGCTGCCCGCCGACGAGATCCGCCCGCACCTGGAGCAGTGGAGCGATTCCCTGGGCATCGCCGCGGTGAACAGCCACAGCTCGGCGACGATCTCCGGTTCCGTCGAAGCCCTTGAGGCGCTGTCCGCGGAGCTGACCGAGCTCGGCGTGAAGTGCCGCAGGGTGCCCGGCCTGGACACCGCGGGCCACTCGCCGCAGGTCGATGTGCTGCGCGAGCAGCTTTACGCGGACCTGGAAGGCATCGAGCCGCTCAAGAACAGCATTCCCTTCTACTCCACGGTCACCGGCGACGTGCTGGCGGGCCAGGAGCTGGACACCGACTACTGGTACCGCAACATCCGCGAGTCGGTGGACTTCGAGCGGACCACGCGCGCGCTGCTGGCCGCGGGGCACACCGCTTTCATCGAGGTCAGCCCGCATCCCATGCTGGCCATGGCGATGCAGGAAACCATTGAGGACTCCGGAACCGACGCGGTCACGGTCGGCACGATGCGGCGCGACGAGGGTGGCCGCGCGCGGTTGATGCTCTCGCTCGCTGACGCCTACTCGCGCGGTGTGACCGTGTCGTGGGGCGAGATCTTCGGTGCCGGGCCGACGATGGACCTGCCGACCTACCCCTTCCAACGGCAGCGCTACTGGCTTGAGGTCGCGCAGACAGCAGGGGATCTCGGCGCGGCGGGCCTCAGCGGCACCGCGCATCCGTTGCTGGGCACCGGAACCGCGCTGCCCGCCAGCGACGGGTACCTCTTCACCGGGCGCCTCTCCCTCCGCGAGGAGCCGTGGCTGGCCGATCACCAGGTCGCGGGCCTCGTGGTCGCTCCGCCGTCGTTGCTGGTGGAATTCGCTGTCGCAGCGGGAGATCTGCTCGGCTGCGACGAGGTCGAAGAGCTGACGCTGGACCACCCGCTGGTCGTCCAGCCGTCCTGCGCGCGCATGGTGCAGGTCGTGCTCGGCGGCCCCGACGACTCCGGTCGCCGCCGGATCAGCATCTTCTCCCGGCCGGACACCGAGGTCGAGGTCGATGACCAGCAGTGGACCCAGCACGCGACGGGTATTGTCGCGACGGGCGCCGAGCAGGCCGACTTCGACCTCTCCGAGTGGCCGCCCACGGACGCGAACCCTGTTGACGTCACTGGGGTTTACGCGGACCTGACCTCGCGCGGACTCGGCTGCGGCCCGGCGCTCCAGGGCCTGCGGAAGGTGTGGCGGCGCGGCGAGGAGGTCTTCGCCGAGGTCGCCATCGACGCCGAGCACCACGCCGACGCGGCGGAGTTCGTGCTCCACCCGGCGCTGCTGGGCGCGGCTCTGCACGCGGCCGGGGTGAACATGCCCGCCGATCCGGGTGAGCCGATGATCGCGATGGGCTGGCAGGGCGTCGTGGTGCACGCCAACGCCGCGACCGCGCTGCGCGTGCGGCTCGTGCCGACCACAATGCTCGATCCCGCAAGCGGATCTTCGGGCGGCGGGCGAAGCTACGCGATGACCGTGGCGAACCCGACCGGCATGCCGGTGATCACCGCGCGCACGGTCAGCTTCGACGCGCTGGACATCGACCTCCTGCGCACGGCCGGTTCGCCCGCCGACGACGCGCTGTTCCGCACCGCGTGGCAGCCGGTCCCGCTGCCGTCCGAGCCCGCCGGTGGTCGCTGGACGCGGCTCGGGGCGGACTGCTTCGGCCTGGACGCCGTGCTCGGCACGAGCGGTCGTCCGTCCACTTTGGACGACTTGCAGCTCCTGATCGACGCGGGCGGCGACGTTCCGGACGTGGTCGTCGTCCAGTTCGGACCGGACCCGCTCGACGATGGCGATCTGCCGACTGCCGTGCGCACGGTGACCTACCGCGCGCTGGAGTTGTTGCAGCACTGGTTGGCGGACGAGCGCTTCGAGAACTCGGGCCTGTTGCTGGTCACCAAGGGCGCCATGGCAACCGAGGTCGGCGCTGATGTCACCGACCTCGCCGCGGGCGCTCTCTGGGGCCTCGTGCGGTCCGCGCAGTCGGAGAACCCGGGCCGCGTTGTCATCGTTGACCTGGACAGCACGACGAGCACCGCGGAGTCCAGGCAGGCTCTGCGCCGGGTCATGGCGGTGCACGAGCCGCAGCTCGCTCTGCGCGGCGGAAAGCTTCTGGCACCGAGGCTTTCCCGTGTCGAGGCGAAGCCGCAGAAGCTGGACCTCGACCCCGAGGGCACCGTCCTCATCACTGGCGCGACCGGTGTGCTGGCGGGCTTGCTGGCGAGCCACCTCGTCACCGAGCACGGCGTGAAACACCTGCTCATGGCCAGCCGCAGTGGTTTGCACGCCGAAGGTGCTGTCGAACTCGCCCTGGAACTGGCCGAATTCGGTGCCACTGTGCGGTTCGCAGCGTGTGACGCGGCGGACCGCGACGCGGTCAAGGTGTTGCTGGACTCGATCTACCCGGAGCACCCGCTGACCGGTGTCGTGCACACGGCCGGTGTCCTGGACGACGGCATCCTGGCCGCGCTCACCCCGCAGCGGGTGGACACAGTGCTGCGGCCCAAGGTCGACGCGGTGATGAACCTGCACGAGCTGACCAAGGACCTTGATCTGCCGCTGTTCGCGCTGTACTCCTCGATGGTCGCCTCCTTCGGCAACCCCGGGCAGGCGAACTACGCGGCGGCCAACGCCTTCCTTGACGCTCTGGCAACCCACCGCCGGGCCAACGGGCTCTCCGGTGTCTCGCTCGGCTGGGGTTTCTGGGCTCAGCGCAGCGGGATGAGCGACCACCTGACCGACGCCGACGTGCAGCGGATGGCCCGCTCCGGTGTCGTTCCCCTTGCCTCCGAAGAGGGTCTGTCGCTCTTCGACGCGGCGGCCGGGGCCGAGGACGCGGCGCTGCTGCCGGTCCGCCTGGACACCGCGACCCTGCGCAACCGGATCAGCGACCCGGCGCTGTCACCGTTGATGCGGGGCCTGGTCAAGGTGCCGCAGCGGCGCAACGCCGCGACGGCGATCAACAAGCCCGCCGAGGGCGCTTCCGCGTTGGCCGACCGCCTCGCCGGTCTTTCGCCCGCGGACCAGGACCGCGCCGTGCTCGACCTGGTGCGCACGCAGGCCGCCGCGGTCATCGCGCACCCGGACCCGGATGCCCTGGAGCCCAAGCGCGCTTTCAAGGAGGTCGGCTTCGACTCGCTGACCGCCGTGGAACTGCGCAACCGGCTCAGCGAGGCATCCGGTCTGAAGCTGCCGACCACGCTGCTGTTCGACTACCCGACGCCCGCCGTGCTCGCGGAGTTCTTGCGCAGCCAGGCTTTGGGTGAGCGGAAGGCGGGCGCCGCACCGGCGACGGTCACCAGGGTGGTCCAGGACGACGACCCGATCGCGATCGTGTCGATGAGCTGCCGCCTCCCCGGCGGGGTGCGCTCGCCGGAGCAGCTGTGGGAGATGCTGACCGATGGCCGCGACGCCATGGGGCTGCTGCCCACCGATCGTGGCTGGGACGAGGACCTGTACGACCCGAACCCGGACAGCCACGGCAAGACCTACTCCCGGGTGGGCGGATTCCTTTACGACGCGGGCGAGTTCGACCCGGCGTTCTTCGGGATCAGCCCGCGTGAGGCACTGGCGATGGACCCGCAGCAGCGGGTTCTGCTGGAGACCGCGTGGGAAGCCCTTGAGCGCGGCGGGGTCGCCCCGTCCTCGGTCAGCGGCGAGCAGGTCGGCGTCTACGTCGGCACCAACGGCCAGGACTACGCCGGGCACCTGACGAAGATGCCCGCCGACCTGGAGGGTTACCTGCTCACCGGCAAGGCCGCGAGCGTGGTGTCCGGCCGGATCTCCTACATCCTCGGCACCGAGGGCCCGTCGATCACCCTGGACACCGCGTGCTCGTCCTCGCTGGTCGCGATTCACCTGGCGTGCCAGGCACTCCGGCAGGGCGAGTGCGACCTCGCGCTCGCCGGTGGCGTCACCGTGATGTCCATGCCCAGCCTGTTCGTCGAGTTCTCCCGCCAGCGCGGCCTGGCCAAGGACGGCCGCGTGAAGGCGTTCTCCGACGGCGCGGACGGCACGAGCTGGTCCGAGGGCGCGGGAATGCTGTTGCTGGAACGGCTTTCCGACGCACGCGCCCGTGGGCACAAGGTGCTCGCGGTGGTGCGGGGCTCGGCGGTCAACCAGGACGGCGCGTCCAACGGGCTCGCGGCGCCGAACGGCCCTTCGCAGCAGCGGGTCATCCGGCAGGCACTGGCCAACGCGGGCGTTGCACCGTCCGAAGTGGACTTGGTCGAGGCCCACGGAACCGGAACCGTGCTGGGTGACCCGATCGAGGCGCAGGCCCTGCTCGCCACCTACGGCCAGGACCGCGACCGCCCCGTACAGCTGGGCGCGTTGAAGTCCAACATCGGCCACACACAGGCCGCGTCCGGTGTCGCGGGCGTGATCAAGCTCGTGCTGGCGATGCAGCACGGCATCATGCCGAAGACGCTCAACGCCGAGGTGCCGTCGACGCACGTGGACTGGTCGGCGGGCGATGTGACGCTGCTGACCGAGGCGATGGAGTGGCCGGAGCGCGAAGGTCCGCGCCTCGCGGGCATCTCCGCCTTCGGCATCAGCGGAACCAACGCGCACGCGATTATCGAGCAGGCGCCCGTAGAAGCTGACGGAGCCGTGGTTGCCGACCGCGAGATCTCCATGCTGCCATGGACCCTCTCGGCTCGGTCCGAGAAGGCGTTGCGGGCACAGGCATCCTTGCTCCGCGAGCGGGCGGAAGAGGGTTCGCTGCTGGACCTGGCCTACTCGCTGGCCACCACGCGGACGGCCTTCGAGTACCGGGCCACGATCGTCGGTTCCGAGCGGGACGAGCTGCTGAACTCGCTCGCCGCACTGGCCGAGGGCGACGGGGCGTTCGGCGTGGTGAACGAGGGCAAGACGGCCTTCCTGTTCACCGGCCAGGGCGCGCAGCGAGCCGGTATGGGACGCGCGCTGTGCGACGCTTTCCCGGTCTACGCCAAGGCGTTCGACGAGGTCGCGGCGGAGCTGGACAAACACATGTCGAAGCCGCTCGTCGACGTTCTCGACTCCGACGAGCTGAGCCGGACCGAGTTCACCCAGCCCGCGCTGTTCGCGGTCGAGGTCGCCCTGTTCCGCCTGGTGTCCGAGTGGGGGCTGACGCCGGACTTCCTCGCCGGGCACTCCATCGGCGAGATCGCCGCGGCGCACGTCGCCGGGGTGCTGTCCCTGGCGGACGCGGCGAAGCTGGTCACCGCGCGGGGCAGGCTGATGCAGGCGCTGCCAGCGGGCGGGGCGATGGTCTCGCTCCAGGCCGCCGAGGCCGATGTCCTGCCGCTGCTTGAGGGCCGGGACGACGTGGGCGTGGCCGCGATCAACGGCCCGCTCTCGACGGTCATCGCCGGAGCCGAGGAGCCGGTACTGGCCGTCGCCGAGGCCAGTGGTGTGAAGTCCAAGCGGCTCAACGTTTCCCACGCGTTCCACTCGCCGCTGATGGAGCCGATGATCGCGGAGTTCCGCGATCTGGTCGCGGGGCTGGAGCTCGGGGAGTCGACGATCCCGATCGTCTCCACGGTGACCGGGGAGATCGCGCAGCTGGACGATCCTGAGTACTGGGTCACGCACGTCCGCAACGAGGTGCGTTTCCTTGACGCGGTGCGGTTCCTGGAGAAGCGCGGGGTCACCCGTTTCCTGGAGCTGGGCCCCGACGCGATCCTCACCGCCGCGGCCCGGGACTGCCTGACCACCGAGAAGGCCGTTGTCGCCGCTGCGATGCGCCGCAACCGGTCCGAAGAGCAGACCCTGCTCATCGGTGTGACCGAGCTGTACGGGCGCGGCGCCGAGCTGGACTGGCAGAAGTTCTTCGCGGGCACCGGCGCGCGGTGGACGGAGCTGCCGACCTACGCCTTCCAGCACGAGCGGTTCTGGTACCAGCCGCCGAAGGAGGAGGTCTCCCTCGCCACCGGATCGACCGACGCGGAGTTCTGGGAGATCGTGCAGAACGGCGATCCCGACGCGCTGCGGTCCTTCCTGGACGTCGACGCCGACCGGCCGCTGTCCGAGCTGCTGCCGGCGTTGTCGGAGTGGCGTCGCCGCAACCAGGAACGGTCCACTGTGGACTCCTGGCGGTACCGCGCGGTGTGGCGCCCCCAGCCGGAGGTGCACGAGCCCGCCCTGCCCGGCGCATGGGTCGTGCTGACCCCGGAACCCGGCATCGGGGGCCACGCGGTCTCGGCCGCGGTGAAGGCGCTGGAGACCTTCGGTGCCCGAGTGTCCACTGTGGAGTTCGGTGCGGCGGAGGCCGACCGCGAGCTGGCCGCCGTGAAGCTCAAGGAGGCCACCGCGAGCGAGCCCATCAGCGGCGTGTTGTCGTTGCTGGGCCTGGACGAACGACCGCACCCGGAGCACCCGGCGCTGTCGGTCGGGCTTGCGGCGACGATCGGTGTGGTGCAGGCGATGCACGACATGGACGCCAAGGCCCGGCTCTGGCTGGCTACCTCCGGCGCGGTCGTCACCGGCGACGAGGACGGAGCGATCAACCCCGCGCAAACGAGTCTCTGGGGCCTTGGCCGGGTTCTCGGCCTTGAGCAGCCGCAGCGTCTCGGTGCGCTGATCGACCTGCCGCAGGACTTGGACGAGCGGGCGCTCTACCGCTTCGCGTGCGCCCTGTCCGCGCCGACCGACGACGACCAGCTGGCGATCCGGTCGTCGGGCACCTTCGCACAGCGCCTGGTGCACGCGGACGGGGACAACCCGACGGGAGCGGAATTCCTCCCCTGGGGCACGGTTCTTATCACCGGCGGCACCGGCGGGCTCGCCGGACACGTCGCGCGGTGGCTGGCCCGCAATGGTGTGGAAAGGCTTGTGCTTACCAGTCGTCGTGGCCCCGATGCCCCTGGAGCCGCCGAGCTGGTCGCCGAACTCGAAGCGCTCGGCGCTTGGGTGACCGTGGCCGCCTGCGACACCGCGGACCGCGACCAGCTCGCCTCGCTGATCACCGAGGTGGAGAAGGACGGACCGATCCGCTCGGTCTTCCACACCGCCGGGGTGGTGCGGTTCGCGCCGCTCGCCGAGACCTCGCTCGACGAGGTCGCGGAAGTGGCTGTGGGCAAGGTGATCGGCGCCGCGCACCTCGACGAGCTGTTCGCCGACCGCGATCTGGACGCTTTCGTGCTGTTCTCCTCCGTCGCCGCGGTGTGGGGCAGCGGTGGGCAGGGCGGCTACGCGGCGGCCAACGCCTTCCTCGACTCCCTCGCGGAGCGGCGGCGGGCGCGCGGCCAGAAGGCCATGTCGATCGCGTGGGGACCGTGGGCCGACGACGGCATGATCCGCGGCGAGGGCGTTGAAGAGCACCTGGCCCGGCGCGGTCTGGTGCCCATGGCGCCGGAGCTGGCGGTGACGTCGCTGAAGTTGGCTCTGGACAATGACGACACGTGCCTCGCGGTCGCGGACATGAACTGGGAGCGGTTCGTTCCCGGGTTCACCGCGGGCCGGGCGCGGCCGATGCTCGACGAACTCCCCGCGGTGAAGGCGATGCAGGCCGAAGCCGCACAGCCGGAACCGGCTCCGGACGCGTTCGACTTCGCCAAGCACCTGGCCGGGCTGCCCAAGTCCGAGCAGGCGCGGGAACTGCTGGACATGGTGCGCGCGCAGGCCGCCGCGGTGCTGGGGCACGCCTCGGCCGACGCCGTCGCCGCCGACCGCGCGTTCAAGGAAGTCGGCTTCGACTCGTTGATGGCGGTCGAGCTGCGGGACCGGCTGCACAAGGCGGTCGGACTCCGGCTCAGCGCGATGATGATCTTCGATTACCCGGATCCGCAGGCGCTCTCGGAGTACATCCGGGGCGAGCTGCTGCCGGAGCAGCCCGAGACTCTGCCTTGCGGGACACCCGCTTCGGTCTTCGTCGAACTCGACCGCATCGAGTCCGCGTTGCCCGGTATCGAGGCCGACCCGGCGCTGCGTGCCGAACTCGCGGCCAGGTTCGCGGATCTGGCCAGCCGTCTTGGTGCAGCGTCCAAGGTGGACGATCGTTTGGGCGACGACGCGAGTGCGGAAGACGTGTTCAGGTTCATCGATGAGCTGGGGTCATAGGGAGCCGCTATGAGTGACGACGAGAAGCTTCTCGCATACCTCAAAAAGGTCGCCGGTGATCTCGCCACGGCGCGCGAACAGCTGAAGGAGAAGGAAGCCGCCGAAAGCGAGCCGATCGCGATCGTCTCGATGGGCTGCCGGTTCGCCGGTGGCGTCCGTTCTCCGGAAGACCTGTGGGACCTCGTCGTCGAAGGCCGTGACGCGGTCGGCGGATTCCCGACCGACCGAGGTTGGGACCCGGCACTGCTCGACGCCGGAGACAGCGACGTCAAGGGCTCAAGCACGCAGCAGGGCGCGTTCATCTACGACGCGGGCGACTTCGACCCGGCGTTCTTCGGCATCAGCCCGCGCGAGGCGCTGGCCATGGACCCGCAACAGCGCCTCGTCCTTGAGGTCGCGTGGGAGGCCATCGAGCGCGCCCGCATCGATCCGCTTTCCTTGCGCGGCACCAAGGCTGGCATGTTCGTCGGCGCGACCTCGTTCAACTACGGCGGTGACTACCTCGGCGCGCCGGAGGAGCTGGGCGGCCACCTGATCACGGGCAACGTGACCAGCGTGCTCTCCGGCCGGGTCAACTACACGCTCGGCCTCGAAGGCCCGTCGATGACCTTCGACACCGCGTGCTCGTCCTCGCTCGTCGCGATGCACCTTGCCGCACAAGCACTTCGGCGTGGTGAGTGCTCCCTCGCCTTGGCGGGTGGCGCGGCGGTCATGTCCACGGCGGGTGTGTTCGTGGAGTTCAGCCGTCAGCGCGGACTGGCCGCCGATGGGCGCTGCAAGTCCTTCGCCGAGGCCGCTGACGGCACCGGCTGGGGTGAGGGCGTCGGCCTGATCCTGCTCGAAAAGCTCTCCGACGCGCGCCGCAACGGTCACCCGGTGCTCGCGGTGCTGCGTGGCTCCGCGTGGAACCAGGACGGTGCGTCCAACGGCCTCACCGCGCCCAACGGTCGCGCGCAGCAGCGGGTTATCAAGCAGGCACTGGCCAACGCGGGCCTCAAGTCCGAGGATGTCGACGTCGTCGAGGCGCACGGCACCGGCACCACGCTCGGCGACCCGATCGAGGCCAACGCGCTCATCAACACTTACGGCAAGGAGCGCCCGGCCGATCGTCCACTGTGGCTTGGTTCGCTGAAGTCCAACATCGCGCACACGCAGGCCGCCGCGGGTTCTGGCTCG
The DNA here is from genome assembly GCF_024213555.1 of Allokutzneria sp. A3M-2-11 16. GTDB lineage: Bacteria > Actinomycetota > Actinomycetes > Mycobacteriales > Pseudonocardiaceae > Allokutzneria. The sequence continues at coordinate 3,306,439 of NZ_JANAVO010000001.1, forward strand.
GTCATCAAGATGGTCATGGCGTTGCAGCACGGCCTCCTGCCGAAGACGCTGCACGTGGACGCTCCGTCCTCGGAGATCAACTGGTCGGCGGGCGCGGTGTCACTGCTGACCGAGGCTGTTCCGTGGCACTCGGGTGACCGTGTTCGTCGCGCCGGTGTTTCCGCGTTCGGTGTCAGTGGGACCAACGCGCACCTGATCCTCGAAGAGGCTCCTGTCCTGGAGGCTTCGGAGCGGGTCGTTGAGGCTCCGGCGGTCATGCCGTGGGTGCTCTCCGGCCGCGGTGCCGACGCGCTGAAGGCTCAGGCCGCTCGACTGGCGTCCTTTGTGGACGATCAGGAGTCGGTGGACCTCGCGTACTCGCTGGCCACCACGCGGTCAGCCTTCGAGAACCGTGCCGTCGTGCTCGCGGGCTCCAACTCGGAGTTCAAGGCATCTCTTGGTCTCACCGGTGAGAACGTCGTTGTGGGCGAGGCGATCGGCGATCCGCGCCCGGTCTTCGTCTTCCCCGGTCAGGGCTCGCAGTGGGCGGGCATGGCGGTCGAGCTGATCGACTCCTCTTCGGTCTTCGCCAAGCGCATCAAGGAGTGCGACGAGGCGCTGTCGGAGTTCGTGGACTTCTCGGTCGTGGATGTGCTGCGCGGCAAGCCCGGCACTCCGTCCACCGAGCGGGTCGACGTGATCCAGCCGTTGCTGTGGGCGGTCATGGTGTCGCTGGCCGAGCTGTGGCGGTCCTTCGGCGTCGAGCCCGCCGCGGTGATCGGCCACTCGCAGGGCGAGATCGCCGCCGCCGCGGTGTCCGGCGCACTGTCGCTTTCCGATGCGGCAAGGGTGTGTGCTCTGCGGAGCCGGTCGATCATCGCGCTTTCCGATCGTGGCGGGATGTTGTCGCTCACGATGCCGTTGGCGGACGCGTCGCAGCTCATCGAGGCATGGGGTGCGAAGGTCTCCGTCGCCGCGGTGAACGGGCCGTCCTCCGTGGTCGTCTCCGGTGAACCGCAGGCACTGCTTGAGGTCCAGCAGGCCGCCGAGGCACAGGACGTCCGTGCCCGGATGATCGACGTGAACTACGCGTCGCACTCCGCCCAGGTGGAGGAACTGCGCGCGGAGCTGCTCGAAGTGCTCGCGCCGATCAAGCCGCGCTCGTCGGAGATCTCGTTCATCTCCACGGTGACCGGTGAGCCGATCGACACGGTGAAGCTCGACGCGGAGTACTGGGTCACCAACCTCCGCCAGACCGTCCAGTTGGAGGCCGCGACCCGCGCTGCTCTTCAGCGGCGGCACCGCCTGTTCATCGAGTCCAGCCCGCATCCCGTGCTGGGCATTGCCCTTCAGTCCACCGCCGAGTCCACCGAAGACCCGCTTGCGGGGTCGAGCATCAACACTGTCGCGCAAGTCGCTGTGATTGCTTCCTTGCGCCGCAACGAAGGTGGTGTGGAGCGGTTCCTGCGCTCGGTCGCCGAGGCGTACGTCAACGGTGCTCCGGTGAAGTGGGAAGCCGCGTTCGCGGAGCTGCCCGCGCGCAAGATCGCACTGCCGACCTACGCCTTCCAGAAGCAGCGGTTCTGGTACACCCCGCCCGCCCCGTCCACGGCCAGCCCGGCGGAGACGCGGTTCTGGGACGCGGTCGACTCCGAGGACCTTCCTTCGGTCGCGGCCACACTCGGCCTGGGCTCTGATGCTCCGCTCAGCGCGGTCGTGACCAGCTTGTCCAGCTGGCGTCGCCGCAGCCTCGAAGTGTCCGCTGTGGACGGTTGGTGCTACGAGATCGCTTGGCGTTCCGTCACCCTCTCGGAGAAGGCGCTCAGCGGAAACTGGCTCGTCGTCACGCCCGCCAGCGGTGCGGAGGCGGTGAAGGACGTGCTGAGCCTCATGACCGCGGCTGGCGCGGAGATCACCCGCGTCGACGTGGACGCCACCGATGTGGCGGAGCGCGCCGACCTCGCCTCGCGCATCGAGGGGTACTACGACGGAGTGCTGTCCTTGTTGGCCCTGGACGATTCAGCGCGGACCGCCGGTTTGACCGGAACGCTGACGCTGACCCAGGCGTTGGGGGATGCGGGCATCGACGCTCCACTGTGGTGCGTCACGCAGAGCGCGATCGCTTTGAACGCCGCGGAAACCCTCGCCAATCCCGACCAGGCCATGGTGTGGGGCCTCGCCGGCTCCTACGGTGCTGAGCGCCCGCAGCGCTGGGGTGGCTTGGTGGACCTGCCGGAGCAGGCCGACGAGCGGTCGCTGAGCCAGCTCGTCGCGGCGCTCAGCAACTCCGAGCCGGGCGAGCAGTACGCGGTCCGTCAGTCCGGCGTCTTCGCCCGGCGCCTGGCTCCTGCGGTCGCCCGTCGTACTCGCCGCGACTGGAAGCCGAGCGGAACCGTTGTCATCACTGGCGGCCTCGGCGCTCTTGGAAGCCACCTGGCGCGCTGGGCGTCCGAGAATGGTGCCGAGCACGTGCTGCTCCTCGGTCGCCGTGGCCTGGAAACGCCTGGCGCATCTGTGTTGCGTGATGAACTGGGGGCGACGGTCGTGGCGTGCGATGTCGCCGATCGTGGTCAGTTGGAGGCTGCCCTCGCGCAGGCGCCGACGCCGATCACGGCGGTGTTCCACGCGGCCGGAGTGCTCGACGACTCTCCGTTGGACACGCTCACCACGGAGCAGCTTGACGCGGTTATCCGCAACAAGGCCACGGCCGCGCGGAACCTGCACGAGCTGACTTCGGACCTCGACGCGTTCGTCATGTTCTCTGCCGTCGCGGGCACGATTGGTGTTGCGGGACAAGGAAACTACGCCGCAGCCAACGCCTACCTGGACGCTCTCGCGCAGCACCGGCGCTCGCAGGGGCTCCCCGCGACGACCGTGGCGTGGAGTGCTTGGGAGGACTCGGGCATGGTCGACGCGGCCACAGCCGAAGTGCTCAAAGGCCGTGGTATTCCCGCGATGTCGCGCGAGCTGGCCACGACCGCGTTGCAGCGCGCGTTGGACGTCGACGAGACCTTCCTCGTCGTCGCGGACATCACGTGGGAGAAGTTCCTCGACAGCGGCGCGGTTTCGGCCACTCCGCTGCTCACCGAAGTGATGCCTGCTGTCTCGGATTCCGCTGAGGACACCGGCGAGTTGCAGGCCAAGCTGTCCACTGTGGACAAGGTGGCCGGGCTCCGGCTGCTCCAGGACGTGGTGATCGCGCAGGCCGGATCGGTCCTCGGCTACTACGGCGGAACGCTGCCCGCCCAGCGCTCGTTCAAGGAGCTGGGTGTGGACTCGCTGACCGCGGTGCAGCTGCGCAACCGGCTCTCCGAGGCCACCGGGCTGCGCCTGCCGGTGACCCTGGCCTTCGACCACCCCAACGCCGCGGCGCTCGCCGAGCACCTCTACGAGGAGCTGGCCCCGAGCGCGGCCGGTGTCGCCGACCTGGTGGGCGAGGAGCTGGACAGGCTGGAGGCGACCCTGACCTCCGTGCCCGCCGACGACGCCGCGGCCAGGGACGCCATCACCGCCCGCCTCCGCACCCTGATGTGGAAGTGGGAAGGCGCCGCCTCGACCGATTCCGAAGACCTCGACGCCGCCACCGACGACGAGGTGTTCGACCTCCTGGATAAAGAACTCGGATTCGCCTGAATCGGATCGGTTTACCCCGTTTCGTACTCATAGCGGCCCCAGACCCCGTTATGAGTACGAAACGGGACCCCTCCAATCGCGTTTGCCCAGGTGGAGCGCCCGCCACGACAGGGCGCGGGAGTGTACCCAATGTGGCATTTGTTTCGTCAGACGTAACCAAAGCCGCATTGGGTTCATGAACGTGGCGGACCCCAGGCCACCCCTGAGTCCACCCCTCACTTGGTCCGTGTCTATAGCGGTGCGCGGGGGCGAACGGGTCGGATAAGGGGGCGGTCGAGAGGCCGGACGGAAGGAGCTGCGGGCTGTGGACAACAACGAGGCGAAGCTCCGCGACTACCTCAAGCGGGCCACCACGGACCTGCGCGCGGTGAAGCGCCGGCTGCGGGAGGTCGAGGACCAGGCCACCGAGCCCATCGCCATCGTGGGCATGGCCTGCCGGTTCCCCGGCGGTGTGCGTGGTCCCGAGGACCTGTGGGCCGCCGTCGCCGAGGGCCGCGACCTGATGGGCCCGTTCCCGGGCGACCGCGGTTGGGACCTGGACGCCCTCTACGACCCGACCGGCGAGCGCCGCAACAGCAGCTACGTCAACGAAGGCGCGTTCCTGGACGACGTCGCGCTCTTCGACGCCGGGTTCTTCGGCATCTCCCCGCGTGAAGCGCTCGCGATGGACCCGCAGCAGCGGCTGTTGCTGGAGACCGCGTGGGAGGGCTTCGAGCGCGCGGGCATCGACCCCGCTTCTCTCCGCGGCAGCCAGACCGGGGTCTACCTCGGCGCCACCGACCACGACTACGGCCGCGGCATGACCGAGCTGCCCGAAGAGCTCGAAGGCAACGTGATGATCGGCCGCTCCGGCGCGATCTCCTCCGGCCGCATCGCCTACTTCCTCGGCCTGCACGGGCCTGCCGTCACGATCGACACGATGTGCTCGTCCTCGCTGGTCGCGCTGCACCTGGCCTGCGAGGGGCTGCGCCGGGGCGACTGCTCGATGGCCGTTACGGGCGGCACCACCGTCTTGTCAACCCCAGAGGGGTACACCGAGTTCAGCCGTCAGGGCGCGCTGGCCAAGGACGGGCGCTGCAAGGCGTTCTCCGCCGCCGCCGACGGAACCGGCTGGGCGGAGGGCGTCGGCGTGCTCATCGTCGAGCGCCTGTCCGACGCGCGCCGCAACGGGCACAACGTCCTCGCGGTCGTGCGGGGCTCGGCGATCAACCAGGACGGCGCGTCCAACGGCTTGACCGCCCCCAACGGAACCGCGCAGCGCAAGGTGATCCAGCAGGCGCTGGCCAACGCGCGGGTCTCCGCCGATGAGGTCGACACCGTTGAGGCGCACGGAACCGGCACCACGCTCGGCGACCCGATCGAGGCGCACGCGCTGCTCGCCACCTACGGCCAGAAGCGCGAAACCCCGCTGTGGCTGGGTTCCCTGAAGTCCAACCTCGGGCACGCAGCCGCGGCGGCCGGGGTCGCCGGTGTGATCAAGATGGTGCTGGCGTTGCAGAACGGCTTGCTGCCGAAGACTTTGCACGTCGACGAGCCCTCGCCGAAGATCGATTGGTCGGCGGGCGCGGTGTCGCTGCTGACCGAAGCCCGCGAGTGGACCCGCAACGGCCACCCGCGCCGCGCCGGTGTCTCCGCGTTCGGTGCCAGTGGCACCAACGCGCACGTGATCCTCGAAGAGACCCCGGAGTTCGAGGAAGAGCCGGAAGTCCAGGAAGCCACGAAGGTCAGCACCGGTGCGCTGCCGTGGGTGATCTCCGCGCGCACCGCTGACGCCCTCCGCGCCCAGGCCCGTCGTCTTCGATCCACTGTGGACGGATCGGTTCCGGACATCGGCTACTCGCTCGCGAAGACGCGCTCCACCTTCGAGCACCGCGCCGTGATCATCGGGTCGGACCGCGAATCCATGTTGGCCGGGCTCGACGCGGTGGCGCTCGGCGAGGAGCGGGACGGTGTCGTCCGCGCGGTCTCCACCGACCTCGGCAAGTCCGTGTTCGTCTTCCCCGGCCAGGGCGCGCAGTGGGCGGGCATGGCGGTGGAACTGCTGGAGACCTCGCCGGTGTTCGCCGCGCGAATCCAGGAGTGCCACGACGCGCTTGCCCCGTTCACCGACTGGTCGCTGCTCGACGTTCTTCAGGGCACTGACACGAGTTGGTTGGAGCGGGTGGACATGGTCCAGCCCGCGTTGTGGGCGGTCATGGTCTCGCTCGCCTCGCTGTGGCGGGCCTCCGGCGTCGAGCCGTCTGCGGTGATCGGCCACTCGCAGGGTGAGATCGCCGCCGCGGTCGTCGCCGGTGCACTGTCCATTGAGGACGGTGCGCGGGCGGTCGCGCTGCGCAGCAAGGCGATCCGCGCCATCGCCGGTCTGGGCGGCATGATGTCCGTCCAGCTGCCCCGTGCGCAGGCCCTGGTGTACGTGACCGACGGGCTGTCCCTCGCGGCGGTCAACGGCTCCGGCTCAGTGGTGATCTCCGGCGACAACGAAGCCCTCGACGCACTTCAGGCGAAGCTCGAAGGCGAGGAGGTCCGGGTCCGCCGGGTGCCCGTGGACTACGCCTCGCACTCCGCGCACGTGGAGAAGATCCACGCCGAGCTGCTGGACGTGCTCGGTCCGATCGTGCCGAAGGCCAGCGAGATCCCGTTCTACTCCACGGTTCTCGGCGAGCAGATCGACACAACGACCGTCGATGCCGAGTACTGGTACCGGAACCTGCGGCAGACCGTCGAGCTGGAGAAGACCACGCGCCTGCTCATCGAGCACGGCCACGACGTGTTCATCGAGGTCAGCCCGCACTCGGTGCTGTTGCCCGCGCTGGGGGAGACCCTGGACGCGTTCGGCCGCGACGGCGCGACGGTCGGCTCGCTGCGCCGCGACCAGGGCGGCCTGGACCGCTTCCTCGCTTCGGTCGCCGAGCTGCACGCCCGCGGCGGAAACGTTGCCTGGACCTCGGTCTTCGCCGGGCTGGACGCGTCGGTGATCGACCTGCCGACCTACGCCTTCCAGCGGCGCCGCTACTGGCTCGAAGCACCGGAGAAACCGGTCGAGCAGGCCGTCACCGTGGATTCCGGGCTGGACAACGACTTCTGGCAGGCGATCGAGCAGGGCGACGTGGCAGCGCTGGCCAGCACGGTCGGCCTGGACACCGACCGGCCGTTGAGCGCGCTGCTCCCGGACCTCGCCGACTGGCGGGCGAAGCGCCGCGAGCAGTCCATCGTGGACTCCTGGCGCTACCGGGTGGACTGGGCGCCGATCGACGAGCCCGCCCCGGCGAAGCTGGACGGCACCTGGCTCGTGCTCGCCCCGGTCGACGCGGGCTACGACGCGCTGCGGGCCCGGGTTCGCGCCACGGTCGAGCAGCACGGTGGCAAGCCGGTCGTGCTGGAGTTGGCCGAAGGTGACACCGACCGGGAGTTGCTGGCCAAGCGGCTACGCGACGCGAACGGGCCGTTCCGCGGAGTGCTTTCGTTGCTGGCGCTCGACCAGCGGTGGCACGTGGAGCACAGGGGCCTGCCCAACGGGCTCGCCGCGACTCTCGCGCTGATCCAGGCGCTGGGCGACGCGGAGATCGACGCTCCACTGTGGCTGGTCACGAACGGCGTTGAGCAGAGCCCCGCGCAGTCGGCGGTGTGGGGCCTCGGCCGCGTCGCCGCGCTGGAGTTCTCGCAGCGGTGGGGCGGCATGGTCGACGTGCCGCAGAACCTCGGCGAGAACGCGGTCAACCGCCTCGCCGGAGTCCTTGCAGGACATGGGGATGAGGACCAGGTCGCGGTCCGCCCGAGTGGCCTTTTCGCGCGCCGCCTCGTCCGGGTCACGAGCGACAACGTTCAGGCGACGTGGAAGCCGCAGAGCTGCGTGCTGCTGACCGGCGGCACCGGCGGTGTCGGCGCACAGATCGCCCGCTGGCTGGCGAAGCACCGCGCTCGCCGCCTCATCCTGACCAGCAGGCGCGGCATCGACGCTCCTGGCGCCCGCGAACTCGTCGCGGAGCTCGCGGAGTACGGCACCGAAGCCGTCGTCGTGGCGTGCGACGTCGGCGACGAGAAGGCGCTGATCAAGCTGAAGCGCCGCATGGAGGCAGATGGTTGGCCGATCACCTCGGTCATGCACATCGCCGGAGCGGGTGTCCTCAATGGACTGTCCGCGACGAATCTCGACGAGTTCGCCGACACCGCCTACGCGAAGATCGCCGGCGCGGCCGTGCTCGACGCGGTGTTCGACACAGACGAGGTCGCCGAGTTCATCCTGTTCTCCTCGATCTCCGCGGTGTGGGGCTCCGGTGACCACGGCGCCTACGCGGCGGCCAACGCCTACCTCGACGGTCTCGCCGAGTCGCGGCGCGGCCGCGGTCGTCCCGCGCTCTCCTTGGTGTGGGGCATCTGGGACCCCGAGGAGGGCGGCGGCATGGCGGCCAACCTCGTCGAGCAGGCGTTGCGCGACCGAGGAATCCCGTTCATGAACCCGCGCCTGGCGATCGACGGTTTCCACCGCGTGCTCAGCGATTCCAACCGTGCCGTCGAGGTCGTCGCCGAGGTGGACTGGTCGAAGTTCGTGCCCGTGTTCACCGCTGCGCGGCCGAGTCCCTTGCTGGGGACCGTTCCCGAGGTTCGCGCCGCGCTCCAGAAGGAGCAGGCCGCCGCGGCGAAGGTCAGCAACGGTGAGGCTTCGCTGAAGGACCGGCTCGCCACGCTCAGTCCGGCCGAGCGCTCGTTGACCATCGCATCCGTTGTGCGGACGCAGGTCGCGGCCTCGCTGAAGTACCCGGGGCCGGAGTCGGTGGAGACCACGCGGGCGTTCCGCGAGCTCGGCTTCGACTCGCTCACCGCGGTCGATCTGCGCAACAGGCTCGGTGAGGCAACGGGTTTGCGGCTTCCGGTGACGATCGTCTTCGACCACCCCAATGTGGTGGAGCTGGCGAAGCACGTGGAGAAGCAGCTCGTCCCTGCTACCGAAGACCCGCTTGCGGGGTCGAGCATCGGCTCAGTGAGTGTGTCCTCAGCAGTCAACAACGAGACGTTGGCGCTGCTGTCCACCATCTCGCTGGACAAGCTGCGCGAGGCCGGGTTGCTGGACACGTTGCTGCGCTTGGCCAACGGCGGCGAGGACGAGCCCGAGAGCAGCGACATCGACGACATGGACGTCAGCGCCCTGGTCGCCATGGCCCTCGAAACCGACAACTAGTTCGGAGCGGATGATGTCGGACTCGAACCAGCAGGTCGTCAACGCGCTGCGCGCGTCTCTGAAGGAGACCGAGCGGCTGCGCAAGGCCAACCAGCAGCTCACCGCCGCTTCCCGCGAGCCCATCGCGATCGTGGCGATGAGCTGCCGGTACCCGGGCGGGGTCGCCTCGCCCGAGGACCTGTGGGACGTCGTCGCCGAGGGCCGCGACGTCGTCGGCTCCTTCCCGGCCAACCGCGGCTGGGACCTGGACGCCATGTACGACCCGGATCCGGATGTGCAGGGCACCTGCTACACCACGCAGGGCGGCTTCATCTACGAGGCCGATCGGTTCGACCCGGCGTTCTTCGGGATCTCCCCGCGCGAGGCCGCGACCATGGACCCGCAGCAGCGGCTGCTGCTGGAGACCTCGTGGGAGGTCTTCGAGCGCGCGGGCCTGACTCCCCAGGCGCTCAAGGGAACCCCGACCGGGGTGTTCGTCGGCGCGGCCTACCAGGGCTACGGCGAGAGCTGGCGGGACGCGCCGGACGGCCTCCAGGGGCACCTCGTCACCGGCATGTCGACGAGCATCATCTCCGGCAGGATCGCTTACACACTGGGACTTGAGGGCCCGGCGGTCACCATCGACACCGCCTGCTCGTCCTCGCTCGTCGCGATCCACATGGCGATCCAGGCGCTGCGCCAAGGGGATTGCTCGCTCGCGGTCGCGGGTGGCGCGGCGATCATCTCCGCGCCGATCTCACTGGTCGGTTTCGCGCGGCAGCGCGGGCTCGCGGAAGACGGGCGCGGCAAGGCTTTCGGCGCGGGCGCGGACGGCATGGGCCTCGGCGAGGGTGCCGCGGTCATCCTGCTGGAGCGCCTGTCCGACGCGGAGCGCAACGGGCACAAGGTGCTCGCGGTCATCAAGGGCAGCGCGCTCAACCAGGACGGCGCCTCCAACGGCATCGCCGCGCCGAGCGGTCCCGCGCAGCGCAAGGTGATCAACGCGGCGCTGGCCAACGCACAGCTGAAGCACGAGCAGATCGACATGGTCGAGACGCACGGCACCGGCACCAAGCTGGGCGACCCGATCGAAGCGCACGCGCTGCTGGAGACCTACGGCCAGGCCCGCACCGACGACCGTCCACTGTGGATCGGATCGGTGAAGACCAACATCGCGCACGCGCAGGCCGCCTCCGGCGTGGCGGGCGTGATCAAGACCGTGATGGCCTTGCGACACGGAGTTCTGCCGAAGTCGCTGCACGCCGAGGAACTGTCCCCCTTCATCGACTGGGACACCGGCAACGTCGAGGTCCTGCGCGAGCAGCGCGCCTGGCCCACGACCGGGTCGCCGCGCCGCGCCGCCGTCTCCTCTTTCGGCCTCAGCGGCACCAACGCCCACGTGATCTTGGAGCAGGCGCCCAAGGCTCCGGAGGAATCGGACGAGCGCAACGAGCCTTCGCACACCCCGTGGCTGCTCTCGGCTCGAAGCGAGTCGGCCCTGCGCGAGCAGGCTCAGCGCCTCCGCGACCACATGGAGAACAACCCCGGCCTCAAGCCGTTGGACGTGGCGTTCTCGCTGGCGACGACTCGGGCCCGCTTCGAGAACCGCGCCGTGGTGCTCGGCAAGACCCGTGCGGATCTTCTGTCCTCTTTGGACGCTCTGGCCAAGGGCGAGCCCGCCGGGTCTGTGGTGCGCGGCGCGGTCACCGACATCAACCGCACGGTTTTCGTCTTCCCCGGCCAGGGCTCGCAGTGGGCGGGCATGGCCAACTCCTTGCTGCGCACCTCACCGGTCTTCGCCGCGCGGATGCGGGAGTGTCACGACGCGCTCGCTCCCTTCGCCGACTGGCGGCTGCTGGACATCTTGGACGGCGACGACGCCTCCTGGATGGAGCGGGTCGACATCGTCCAGCCCGTTCTCTGGGCGGTCATGATCTCCCTTGCCGCTCTGTGGCAGTCGCACGGCGTTCACCCCTCTGCCGTTGTCGGTCACTCTCAGGGTGAGATCGCGGCGGCCGTCGTCGCCGGTGCGCTGTCCATTGAGGACGGTGCGCGCGTGGTGGCCTTGCGCAGCAAGACGATCAGTGCGATCGCCGGTCGCGGCGGTATGATGTCGGTTGCCCTGTCACGCACGGACGTGCAGCCCTGGTTGGACCGTCCGGGCATCTCCCTTGCTGCGGTCAACGGTGCGAACTCCGTTGTGGTGTCGGGCGAAACCTCCGCCCTCGACGAGCTTCAGGCAGCCCTGGAGGCCGAGGACATCCGCGTCCGCCGGGTGAACGTGGACTACGCCTCGCACTCCGCGCACGTCGAGGAGATCCGCGACCAGATCCTCGAAGTCCTCGCGCCGGTGTCTCCGCGCACCCCGGAGATCCCGGTGTACTCCACGGTGACGCGCGAGGTGATCGCCGGGCCGGAGATGGGCGCGGACTACTGGTACCGCAGCCTCCGGCAGACCGTCGAGCTGGAGGACATCACCCGCCTGCTCATCGAGCACGGTCACGAGGCTTTCGTCGAGACCAGCGCGCACCCCGTGCTCCTTCCGGCGATCCAGGAGACCTTGTTCACCGCCGAAGACCCGCTTGCGGGGTCGAGCATGAGCACAGCAAGGGTTTCCTCTTATGTCACGGTGGGTTCGCTGCGCCGTGACGAGGGCGGGTTCGACCGGTTCCTCACCTCGCTGAGCGAGCTGTACGTGCGCGGCGGCGCGGTGGACTTCGACCCGGTCTTCGCGGAGTCCAAGGCCCGCAAGGTCGAGCTGCCCACCTACGCCTTCCAGCGGCAGAACTACTGGATGGAGTCCTCCGCGACCGTCTCCGCCGTGACGGCCGCTGCTCCCGACGACGACTTCTGGTCCGCCGTCGAGACCGAGGATCTGCACGCGCTGGCCTCGACCCTGGGTATTGAGGCCGAGGATTCATTGGGCGCACTGCTGCCCGTGCTCGCGAAGTGGCGCAAGGCGAAGCAAGAAACCTCCGCTGTGGACTCACTGCGCTACAAGGTCACGTGGGAGCCGGTAGCCGACGCAGCACCCGTGTCCACCGGCACCTGGCTGGCCGTTGTTCCGGCGGGGCATCGAAGCGCGGTGCTCGACGCCACGGTGATAAGCCTCGAACTCGACACCGCGGACATCGACCGTGCGCGCTTGACCGCCCGCATCACGGAGCTGGCCGAGCTGTCCGAAGTGGACGGTGTGATCTCCCTGCTGGCGCTGGACGAGCGAGCGCACTCCGCCTCGGGGCAGACGGTCGGCATGGCGCTGAACGTGATCCTGACGCAGGCTCTCGGTGACGCCGGGCTGGACGTACCGCTGTGGCTGGCGACGCGCGGAGCTGTCTCGGTCTCCCGCGCCGACCGTGTCGCTAACCCGATCCAGGCCGCGATCTGGGGCCTCGGCCGCATCGCCGCGCTGGAGTACCCGCACCGCTGGGGTGGCGTCGTCGACCTCCCCGAGAACCTTGATGCACGGGCACTTCGCCGCGTCACGGCGCTCCTCACCGCTGGCGCCGAGCCGGAGTGCGCGGTTCGCACGTCCGGCACCTTCGCGCGTCGCCTGGTCCGCCACGTGGGCACTGGCGGGGAGAAGTGGACCGCGCGTGGAACTGTGCTGGTCACCGGTGGCACTGGTGGGCTCGCGAAGCACGTCGGTCGGTGGCTGGCGGGCAACGGCGCCGAGCACCTGGTGCTGACCAGCCGAAGGGGGCCGGACGCGCCCGGAGCCGCTGAGCTGGCCGAGGAACTGCGCGAACTCGGCGTCGAGGTCACGATCGCCGCGTGCGACGTCTCGGACCGTGACGCGCTGAAGAACCTCATCGACGGGATCAGCGATCTTCGCGCCGTGGTGCACACCGCCGGTGTGCTGGACGACGGGCTGATCGACACGCTCACGCCGGACCGCACGGACATCGTGTTCGCGCCCAAGGTCGCCGCTGCGCAGAACCTGCACGAGCTGACCTCGGACCTCGACGCCTTCGTGCTGTTCTCCTCCTTCGCCGGTACCGCAGGCGGTTCTGGCCAGGGCAGCTACGCCGCCGCGAACGCCTACCTCGACGCGCTCGCACTTCAGCGCCGAGCGGACGGGCTCCCCGCGACCTCCGTCGCATGGGGTGCCTGGGCTGGCGGTGGTCTCGTTGACGCGGCCACCGCGGAACGGTTGCGGCGCGGCGGAATCCCCGCCATGCAGCCGGAGATCGCCATCGCGGCCATGCAGCGCACCCTGGACGAGGAAGGCACCTGCGTCGCGGTCGTCGACATCGACTGGCCGACGCTCGCGCAGAACTCCCCGGCCGTGAAGACCAACCCGGTCTTCGGTGACCTGGCGGAGATCAAGGCGCTCAAGGCGGCACCGCAGACCTCCGACGCGCCGAGCGCTGACGGTTGGGGTGGACTGTCCGAAGAGGACCGTCGCAAAGCGCTGATCGACGTGGTGGCCGGTCAGGTCGCCGCGGTCCTCGGCTACTCCGGTGGGGACCAGATCGAGCCCGCCAAAGCGTTCCGCGACCTCGGTTTCGATTCCCTCACCGCAGTGGACCTGCGCAACCGGATCGCTGAGGCCACGGGGCTGCGACTGCCGGTCACGCTCGTCTTCGACTACCCGACCGTGACCGCGCTCGCCGGGCACCTGGCTGCGCAACTCGGCGGGACCACCACCGAGACCGCCGCGCCTGTTGCTGTCGGAAATACGGACGAGCCGATCGCGATCGTCGCGCTCAGCTGCCGTTACCCTGGTGGCGCAAGCACTCCCGAGAAGTTCTGGGAGCTGCTGGTCGAGGGCCGTGACGCAGTGGGCGAGTTCCCGACCGACCGTGGTTGGGACCTCGAAGGCCGTTACGACCCGGACGCCGACAAGCCCGGCACCTTCTACGCCACCGGCGGCGGCTTCCTCCACGACGCGGCCGACTTCGACCCCGCCTTCTTCGGCATCAGCCCCCGCGAAGCCCTCGCGATCGACCCGCAGCAACGGCTGCTCCTCGAAACCGCTTGGGAGAGCTACGAACGCGCGGGCATCGACCCGACGTCGGTCAAGGGCAGCCGGGGCGGCGTGTTCATCGGCGCCAGCTACAACGACTACGGCTCGCGCTTCGACACGGCGCCGCCGGAGTTCGAGGGTTACCTCGCGCTCGGCAGCTCCAGCAGCGTCGCCTCCGGCCGCCTGTCCTACACCTTCGGGCTCGAAGGCCCGGCGGTCACCGTGGACACCGCGTGCTCGTCCTCGCTGGTCGCGCTGCACCTCGCGGCGAAGGCACTGCGCAACAACGAGTGCGACTCCGCGCTTGCCGGTGGCGTCGTCGTGATGTCCACAATGGACAGTTTCATCGAGTTCTCCCGCCAGCGCGCGATGTCCCCGGACGGTCGTTGCAAGGCGTTCTCCGATAAGGCCGATGGCGCGGGGTGGGCCGAGGGCGTCGGCATGCTGCTGCTGATGCGGCTCTCCGACGCGCAGCGCGACGGCCACCCGGTCCTCGCCGTGCTCAAGGGCACCGCGATCAACCAGGACGGCGCCTCCAACGGCCTCACCGCGCCGAACGGCCCCGCCCAGCAGCGGGTCATCCGGGCGGCGCTCGCCGACGCGGGCATGACTCCGCAGGAGGTCGACGCGGTCGAGGCGCACGGCACCGGCACCTCGCTCGGCGACCCCATCGAGGCCCAGGCACTGTTCGCCACCTACGGTCAGAACCGCGAGAAGCCGTTGTGGCTCGGCGCTTTGAAGTCCAACATCGGCCACACCCAGGCGGCGTCCGGCATCGCGGGCGTCATCAAGATGGTGCTGTCGCTGCAAAACGGCCTGCTGCCCCGCACGCTGCACGCGGAGACGCCGTCGCCGCACATCGACTGGTCTGCCGGTGAGGTCGCGTTGCTGACCGAGCCGGTGGAGTGGGAGCGCAACGGCCACCCACGCGCCGCCGGTGTCTCCGCGTTCGGTGTCAGCGGTACCAACGCCCACGTGATCATCCAGGAAGCTCCTGTGGTGGTCGAAGAGGACCGGGTCGCGCCCGAACTCCCCGCCACGCCTTGGGTTCTCTCCGCTCGGAGCAGCGCAGGTCTGCGCGGTCAGGCGGAACAGCTCCTGGCCCACGTCGACGCACCCCTGGTGGACACCGCGTACTCCCTGGTGACCAGTCGGTCCACTTCGGACTATCGCGCGGTGATCGTCGGCCAGGACCTCGCGGCGATGCGTGCTGGACTGGCATCCCTCGCTGAGGGCAGCGAAGCGCGCGGAGTTGTTACCGGTATCGCTGGCAACGGCAGCACGGCGGTGATGTTCACAGGCCAGGGCTCACAGCGCGCGGGCATGGGGCGCGAGCTGTACGACGCGTTCCCCGTCTACGCCTCGGCGTTCGACGCGGTGTGCGCGCACCTCGAAGCCCATCTGGACCGCCCGATCCGGGACGTGATCTTCGACGGCGACGGGCTCGACGAGACCGGCTACACGCAGCCCGCGCTGTTCGCGGTCGAGGTCGCGCTGTACCGGCTCGCGGAGAGCTTCGGCGTTCGCCCGGACTACCTGGTCGGCCACTCGATCGGCGAGCTCGCCGCGGCCCACGTGGCCGGAGTGCTGTCGCTCGCCGATGCCGCGAAGCTCGTCGCCGCGCGGGGCCGCCTCATGCAGGCCCTGCCCACCGGCGGCGCGATGGTGTCGCTCCAGGCCGCCGAAGCCGATGTGTTGCCGTTGCTGAACGACGAGGTCAGCATCGCGGCGCTGAACGGCCCAATGTCGACAGTGATCGCCGGAGCCGAGGACGCGGTCCTCAAGGTCGCCGAGGCCAGCGGCGTGAAGACGAAGCGCCTCACGGTCTCGCACGCCTTCCACTCGCCGCTGATGGAGCCGATGCTCGCGGAGTTCCGGACGATCGCCGAGTCGATCACGTACGAGAAGCCGCGTCTGTCCATTGTGTCCAACTTGACGGGCGGGCCGGTTGAGGAGATCGACGCCGACTACTGGGTCCGCCACGTTCGCGAGGCCGTGCGGTTCCAGGACGGCATCCGCTGGCTGGAGAGCAACGGCGTCGGCACCTTCGTCGAGCTGGGCCCCGGTGGTGTCCTCACGTCGATGGCGCGGGATTGCCTTGAGCGCGAAGCGGTTCTGGCCCCGTCGCTGCGCAAGGACCGGCCGGAGGCGGAGTCCTTCCTGACCGTGATCGCCGAGCTTCACGTGCGCGGCGCCGCGATCGACTGGACCTCGCTCTTCGACGGTGCGCGCCGCGTGGACCTGCCGACCTACGCGTTCCAGCGCCAGCGCTACTGGCTCGACGCCTCGCAGCAGAACGCCGATGTGGCCAGCGTCGGCCTCAAGACCACCGGGCACCCGTTGCTCGGTGCGGTGACCGAACTGGCTGACAGTGAGGGCTACCTCTTCACCGGAACGATCTCGGCGAAGACGCATCCTTGGCTGCTGGACCACGCCGTGGCGGGCTCGGTTCTCTTCCCCGGCACGGGTTTCCTGGAGCTGGCCCTGCACGTGGCGGCCGAGGTCGGCACGCCGGTCGTCGACGAGCTGACCCTCGAAGCCCCGCTCGTGCTGCCGGAGAAGGGTTCTGTGACCCTTCAGCTCTCCGTGAGCGGGCCGGACGAGAACGGCAACCGCTCGCTGGCCGTGCACTCGCAGTCCGGCGACACCTGGCTCCGTCATGGCACCGGAACCTTGACCGGCTCCTCGGAACCCGCTGAGCGCATGACGGGTGCGTGGCCGCCCGCCGGTGCGGAGAAGCTGGACACGGACAGCCTCTACGACCGCATGCTGGAGGGCGGCTTCGGATACGGCCCGACTTTCCAGGGCCTCAAGTCAGCGTGGCGCGACGGCTCCGACATCGTCGGCGAGGTCGCGCTGCCGGAGGATCAGCGGTCGGCTGCCGCCAAGTTCGGCCTGCACCCGGCACTGCTCGACGCGGCGCTGCACACCCTGGCGTTCGGTGGCCTAGAAGGGCTGGAGGGCGGCCTGATGCCGTTCTCGTGGACCGGGGTGTCGTTGCACGCCATCGGTGCCCGCGAACTGCGGGTCCGGGTCACGCCCAATGGCAAGGAGTCCGTGCGCGTCGAGGTCACCGACCAGACCGGTCAGCCGGTCGCCTCGGTCGAGTCGCTCGTGCTGCGCCCGGTCTCCAAGGACAGCATCAAGGCCGCCTCGGCCGGTGACGGTTCGGCGCTCTACACGGTCGGCTGGACGGAACTGTCCACTTCGGACGATGTGAGCACGGGAGAGTGGGTCTTCCTCGGTGACGAGGCCCACCCGGCCATCCAGGCGCTCCGGACCAGCGGTGTCAAGATCACCGCGAGCCCCAGCATCTCCGCCCTCACCACGATCCCCGAGGTGGTGCTGGTCCCGCGCCGCGCGACGGCATCCGGCGAGCTGCCAGGACGGGTGCGCAGTGAGGTGCACGCGGTGCTCGCGCTGGCGCAGGAATGGCTGCGCGAGGACCGGTTCGGCGGCTCGAAGCTGGTGTTTCTCACCGAGGACGCCGACAATCTGGCGCAGGCCGCCGTGTGGGGCCTGATCCGCTCAGCGAGCAACGAGAACCCCGACCGTTTCGCTCTTGTCGACACGGACGGGACGGACGCATCACACGCCGCGCTGCCCATTGCGCTGGCCGCCGACGAGCCGCAGCTGCGCGTACGCGACGGCAAGGTCTTCGCGGCACGGGTCGGCCGGGCCGTCGAAGTCCCAGCTACCAAGGAGATCGACCCCAACGGAACCGTTCTCGTCACTGGTGCGACGGGCATGCTCGGCCAGCTGGTCGCGCGGAACCTGGTCACCGTGCAGCAGGTCAAGCACCTCATCCTGGTCGGCCGCCGTGGCCTCAGTGCTCCTGGCGCGGTCGAACTCCGGGACGAGCTGACCGATCTCGGCGCCGAAGTCTCCGTCGTGGCCTGCGATGTCTCCGACCCCGAAGCCATCACCGTTGTGCTGAAGGAAGTTCCGGAAGACCACCCGCTGACCGCGGTCATCCACACCGCCGGTGTCCTGGACGACGGTGTGTTCGACTCGCTGACCCCGGAGCGGATCAACACGGTGTTCCGCGCGAAGGTCGACGCGGCGGTGAACCTCTACGAGCTGGTCAAAGACACCGATCTGGCCGCGTTCGTGCTGTTCTCGTCGATCGCCGGTGTGGTCGGTGGAGCTGGTCAGGCGAACTACGCGGCCGCCAACGGATTCCTCGACGCGTACGCGCAGAGCTTGCGCACCAAGGGTTTCCCGGCGCAGTCGCACGCGTGGGGCTTGTGGGCCGAGCGCAGCGGCATGACCGGCAAGCTCGACTCGGCCGACATGCAGCGGGCAGCGCGGTCCGGCATCGCGCCGATGACCACGGAGGAGGCGCTCGGGTTGTTCGACGCCGCACTGTGCTCCGGGCACGGAGCGGTGATCCCGGCCCGGCTCGACCCGACCGCGCTCAAGGCCGAAGCCGCCAGCGGCAGCATCCAGCCCGTGTTCCGCGGCCTGGTCCGGACCCCGGCGAAGCGGGCCACCGCGTCCACCGCCGCCACCTCGACCGGGCTCGCCGAGCGACTGTCCGGTTTGGACACTGACGAGAAGGCCCAGGTGCTGCTGGACCTGGTGCAGTCCACGGCGGCGGCGGTGCTCGGCTACTCCGACGCCGGAGGCATCGACGCCGAACGCGGCCTGCTGGAGCTGGGCTTCGACTCGCTGACCGCCGTCGAGCTGCGCAACCGGCTCAGCAAGGCCACTTCGCTGCGCCTGCCGGTGACGCTGCTCTTCGACTACCCGACGTCCACGGCCATCGCGGGCTTCCTCGGTACGCAGATCAAGACCACCGAGGTCGACCCGGCGCAGCAAAGCCTTGCCGAACTGGACAAGGTCGCGCGCGGACTCGGCCGGATCGCCTCGGACGACAAGGCCAAGGCCAAGGTGGCGGCCCGATTGCAGGAACTGCTCGGTGTGCTCGGCGTGGAGACCGACGCGGTCTCGGCCCGGCTCTCCGAGGCCAGCGACGACGACATCTTTGACTTCATCGACAACGAGCTGGGTCTGTGAGGCGGTAGCGCGGTGAGTGAGGACAAGCTTCGGGATTACTTGAAGCGGGTGACGGCTGATCTGCACCGCACTCGGCAACGGCTCCAGTCCTTCGAGGAGCCGGTCGCGATCGTGGGCATGGCGTGCCGTTACCCCGGCGGGGTCAGCACGCCGGAACAGCTCTGGGAGCTGGTCGCCTCGGGAACGGACGCGATCAGCGACTTCCCCGAGGACCGGGGCTGGGACCTGGAAGCCCTGTACAACCCCGATCCCGACGTTCCTGGCACCTCCTACGCCCGCGAAGGCGGTTTCGTCGAGGACGCCGACCACTTCGACGCGGCGTTCTTCGGGATCTCCCCGCGTGAGGCCGTCGCGATGGACCCGCAGCAGCGCCTGTTGCTGGAGACCGCGTGGGAAGCGTTGGAGCGCACGGGAATCGACCCGAACTCGCTCAAGGGAAGCCGCACCGGCGTCTTCGCAGGCGTGATGTACCAGGACTACAGCCGTCGCCTGACAACCGTGCCCGACGACGTCGAGGGCTACCTCGGCGCGGGCAACTCCGGGAGCATCGCGTCCGGCCGGATCGCCTACATCCTCGGCCTCGAAGGCCCTGCGGTCACCGTGGACACAGCCTGTTCGTCCTCTTTGGTCGCTCTGCACCTGGCCGCGCGTTCGTTGCGGCACAACGAGTGCGACCTCGCGCTGGTCGGCGGTTCGATGGTGATGTCGACCCCGGTCGCGTTCGTGGACTTCGCCCGACAGCGCGGCCTCGCGCCCGATGGCCGCTGCAAGGCGTATGCGGACTCGGCCGATGGCACGGGCTGGGGTGAAGGCGTCGGCATGATCGCCGTGGAGCGCCTGTCCGACGCGCAGCGCAACGGGCACACGGTCCTCGCGATCGTCAAGGGTTCGGCGATGAACCAGGACGGCGCGTCCAGCGGTCTCACCGCGCCCAACGGCCCCTCGCAGGAGCGCGTCATCCGCGCCGCCCTTGCCAATGCGCGTCTCCAGGCCGACGAAGTCGACCTGGTGGAAGGACACGGCACCGGCACCTCGCTCGGCGACCCGATTGAAGCCCAGGCGCTGCTGAACACCTACGGCCAGGAGCGGACCACACCGCTCTGGCTGGGATCGCTGAAGTCCAACATCGGCCACACCCAGGCGGCCGCGGGCGTCGGCGGTGTGATCAAGATGGTCATGGCACTGCGCAACGGGTTGATGCCGAAGACCCTGCACGCCGACGCCGCTTCGTCCAAAGTGGACTGGTCGGTCGGTGCGGTCTCGCTCCTCACCGAGGCCCGTGACTGGCCGCGCGGCGAGAACCCCCGTCGTGGTGGGATCTCGTCCTTCGGGTTCTCCGGCACCAACGCGCACGTGATCCTTGAGGAAGCCCCTCCGGTGGAGCCGGTTCCAGTCGAGGTCACCGCCTCCGTCCCGGTTATCCCGCTGGTGCTCTCCGGCAAGACTCCCGAGGCGTTGGAAGCCCAGGTCGCCCGGCTGGAGTCGGTCGAGGCGTCCACAGTGGACATCGCGCACTCCCTGGTGACCACGCGCTCCGCCTTCGAGTACCGGACCGTCATCCTCGGCGCAAACCGCGTCACCGGGCGTGCGACGAGCGGCAAGACCGCGTTCCAGTTCACCGGCCAAGGTGCCCAGCGCATCGGCATGGGCCAGCAGCTCTACAAGGCTTTCCCCGCCTACGCCAAGGCTTTCGACGAGGTCGCGGCAAAGCTGGACAAGCACCTCGCCCGGCCCATCACCGACGTGATCGCCGATGGCGACGGCCTGGACCGCACCGAGTACACGCAGCCCGCCCTGTTCGCGGTCGAGGT
The DNA here is from genome assembly GCF_024213555.1 of Allokutzneria sp. A3M-2-11 16. Classification (GTDB taxonomy): domain Bacteria; phylum Actinomycetota; class Actinomycetes; order Mycobacteriales; family Pseudonocardiaceae; genus Allokutzneria. The sequence continues at coordinate 3,327,005 of NZ_JANAVO010000001.1, forward strand.
CGCTCTGTTCCGCCTGGTCACGAGCTGGGGCGTGAAGCCGGACTTCCTCATCGGCCACTCGATCGGCGAACTGGCCGCCGCCCACGTCGCGGGCGCACTGTCCCTTGAGGACGCCGCCGCGCTGGTCACCGCTCGCGCCAGGCTGATGCAGTCCGCGCCCGAGGGGGGTGCGATGGTCTCCGTCCGCGCTGCCGAAGACGTCGTCACTCCGCACCTCACCGAGCGCGTCGACATCGCAGCCGTCAACGGTCCCGAGGCCACGGTCATCGCCGGTGACGCCGAGGAAGTCCTGAAGATCGCGGCGGCTCTGGAAGCCGAGGGTGTCAAGACCAAGCAGCTCAAGGTCAGCCACGCTTTCCACTCGCCGCACATGGCCGGGATCTTGGAGGAGTTCCGCAAGGTCGCCGCGTCGGTGACCTACTCCGCGCCGAAGATCCCGGTGATCTCCAACCTCGACGGCCAGCGCGTGAGCGCCTACACCGCCGACTACTGGGTGGACCACATCCGCAAGGCGGTGCGTTTCAAGGACGGCATTCGCACCCTGGAAAGCCTTGGTGTGACGCGGTTCCTGGAACTCGGTCCGGACGGAGTACTGACCGCCGCCGCTGCCGAGTCGCTTGCGGACTCCACGACCCTGGTCGCCGCGCAGCGCCGCGAGCGCGACGAGGTCGACACCCTCCTCGCCGCCGTCGCCGGGATCTACGTCTCCGGCGGCCAGGCGAAGTGGACGGAATACCTGGCGGGCACCGGCGGTTCGCGGATCGACCTGCCGACCTACGCTTTCCAGCGCGAGAAGTACTGGCTGGACGCGGTCGCCGAGGCCGGTGACGTGGAGAGCGCCGGTCAGCGCGGCGCGGAACACCCGCTGCTCGGCGCGGTCGTCGATCTCCCGGACACCGATGGCGTGGTGTTCACCGGACGGCTCTCCGCGCAGACTCACCCCTGGCTCGTCGACCACGCGGTCGGTGGCACCATCCTGTTCCCCGGCACGGGTTTCCTGGAGCTCGCGATCCGCGCCGGTGACGAGGTCGGCTGCGATCGCGTCGAGGACCTGACGTTGCAGGCCCCGCTCACGCTGTCCGCGAAGAGCGCTGTGTCCTTCCAGGTCAGCGTCGGCGCTCCGGATGAGTCCGGCGCGCGCGAGCTGAACATCTACTCCCACAACGGTGAAGACTGGGTCTGCCACGCCACCGGTCTGCTCGCGGTCGGTGCCACCGAGCCCACTCCTTCGCTGACGACGTGGCCGCCCGCCGATGCCGAAGAACTTGAGGTCGAGGATCTCTACGAACGCTTTGCCAGCAACGGTTTCGCCTACGGCCCGGCCTTCCAGGGCGTGCGCGCGGCCTGGGCCAAGGGTGACGAGGTCTATGCCGAGGTGGCCCTGCCGACCAAGCAACGCGAGGACGCCGCGTCCTTCGGCCTGCACCCCGCGCTGCTCGACGCGGCCCTGCACCCGATCGCTTTGGGGGCTTCGCTGCTCGACCCGGGTGAGGACCCGACTCGTGGACGGTTGCCGTTCTCGTGGACCGGAGTCAGCCTGCACGCGTCCGGCGCGGAGGAAGTCCGCGTGCGCCTCGCCCGCGCCAGCGGTGACTCTGTCACGCTGACCATTGCCGACGCCGAGGGCAACCCTGTCGCCGACGTGGAAGCCTTGGTGCTTCGGCAAATGGCGGCTGCAACGGCTGCTCCGACTGCCGATCTTCACGAGTCGCTGTTCCGCTTGGACTGGAACGCGATCGCCGCCCCCGGAACCCCGCTTCGCCGCGCGGGTCTGGTCGGGCTCGACGAGCTGAAGATCACCGAAGCCCTGGACAGCGCGGGCGTGCACGTCGAGTCCTACGCGGACCTCGAAGCACTCGCCGGTGCGCTGTCGACCGGAACGTCTGCGCCCAGCGTGGTTCTTGTCCCTTGTGGACAGATCTCCGGCAGTGTTCCCACCGCCGCGCGCACGGCGACCGCCGCGGCATTGGACCTGGTGCAACAGTGGTTCGCCGACGATCGCTACGGCGACTCGCGGCTGGTCTTCGTCACCCAAGGTGCCGTCCAGGCAACCGAGTCCGACGAGATCACCGACCTGGCGAACTCCACTCTGTGGGGCCTCCTGCGTTCCGCGCAGACCGAGATGCCGGACCGCGTCGGCCTCGTGGACATCGACGACGATCCCACGAGCTACAACGCGCTCGCGACCATCCTCACCAGCACTGAGCCGCAGCTGGCCGTTCGAGCCGCGGTGCCGCACACGCCGCGCCTGGCGCGCGTCGCGGTGCCGGACAACCTCGACGCGGTGGAGTTCCCCGCCGACGGAACGGTGCTGATCACCGGCGCCACCGGCTCGCTGGGCAAGGCGCTCGCGAAGCACCTCGTCACCGAGCACGGCGTGCGGAACCTGGTGCTGACCAGCCGCAGGGGCCTTGCCGCCGAAGGCGCCGAGCAGTTCCGGGATTCCCTCGCCGCTGAAGGGGTTTCGGTGTCCGTCATGGCCTGCGACGCGGCCGACCGGGACGCTCTCGCCGCGCTGATCAACGGCTTGGACCGCCCGCTGTCGGCTGTCGTGCACACCGCCGGAGTGCTCGACGACGGCACGATGGCCTCGCTGACCCCGGAGCGCATCGACACCGTGCTGCGGCCGAAGGTCGACGCCGTGGTCAACCTGCACGAGCTCACCAAGGACATGGACCTCGCCGCGTTCGTGCTGTTCTCCTCCGCCGCCGGTGTGCTCGGCGGTGCGGGCCAGGGAAACTACGCGGCGGCGAACACCTTCCTCGACACCTTCGCGCAGAGCCTCCGCAAGCAGGGCCGCCCCGTGATCTCGCTGGCGTGGGGCGTGTGGGCGAGCGAAGGCAGCATGGCGGACACTGGGCGCGGCAACCGTTCTGGCATCGCGCCGCTGTCCACCACGCAGGGGCTCTCGCTGTTCGACACGGCGCTCCGCCTGGGCGAGGGCGCGGTCATCCCGATGCGCCTGGACATGAACTCGTTGCGCGCCAACGCCGCTTCGGGCTCAGCCCCGGTGTTGCTGCGCGGCTTGGTGAAGGTCCCGACGCGACGCGCGGCGAAGGCTCGTGCTGCTTCCGGTGGCGGGTTCGCGCAGAAGCTGGCTTCCATGCCGGAGGAGCAGCGGCTGGGCACGGTCCTCGACCTGGTCCGCGAACACGTCGCCACGGTGCTCGGCCACGCCGATGCCTCGTCGATCAGCGCTGACCACGCGTTCGTCGACTCCGGCTTCGACTCGCTGACCGCCGTGGAACTGCGCAACCGCCTGGCGACCGCGACTGGTCTGCGGCTACCCGCGACGCTGGTCTTCGACCACGCCGACCCCGCGGCACTCGCCGCGCACCTGGTGGGAGAGCTGGGGAACGCGGCCCCGACCGAGGCTGCCGCCACACCGTCCACTAAGGACACTGGCGGCACGACGCTGATGTCGCTCTACCTGGAGGCTTTCCAGACTGGCAAGTGGGCGGAGATCTTCGAGTTGCTCCGCGCCGCCGCCGCACTGCGCCCGAGCTTCACCGGCTCCGACGACCTGGACAAGCTCCAGCAGATGCCGAAGCCGGTGCTGCTCTCACGCGGTGAGGCGGAGAAGAAGATCTACTGCTTCTCCTCCTGCCTCGCCGTCGCCGGTATCCACCAGTACGCGCGCTTCGCGGCGAGTTTCCGGGGCAAGCGCAACGTTTCCGCGCTCGCCGTGCCCGGCTTCAACCGCGGTGAGAGCCTGCCGACCGATATCGCCGCGGTGATCCAGGCGCAGGCCGAGGCGGTCCGCCGCGACGCCGACGGCGCCCCGATCGTGCTGCTCGGCTCGTCGGCGGGCGGCTGGTTCGCGCACGCCGCGGCCGGCTACCTGGAAAGCGTGGGGGAGCGGCCCGCGGGCGTCGTGCTCGTCGACACTTACACCCCGAAGAGCAACCTCATCAACCAGTTCGGCCTCTCCCTGATGGACGGGATGGTCGAGCGCGAGGGCGTGTTCGTCACCATGGACGACGCCCGGCTGTCGGCGATGGGTTGGTACCTCACACTTTTTGGGAAGTGGGGTCCCGACGAGATCGACACGCGTACGCTGCTGGTGCGGGCGACCGAGCCGCTCTCGCAGGGGTCGATGCGCGCGCTCGGCGAGGACTGGCGCTCCTTCTGGGAGTACCCGCACGACGTGGTCGACGTGCCGGGCAACCACTTCTCCATGCTGGAGGAGTACTCCAGCCAGACCGCGACCGCGATCAACGACTGGATCGACGGCCTTGACTAGCCCTGGAAGGGACGACCAGATGCTGGAGCTCTCCCCGGAGTTGTCCCTGTGGTTCCGCAGGTTCCACCAGCCCGCCGCCGACGCGCCGGTGCTGGTGTGCTTCCCGCACGCGGGCGGCTCGGCGAGCTACTTCTTCAAGCTCTCCGAGGCGCTTTCGCCCGATGTCGACGTGCTGGCGGTGCAGTACCCCGGTCGCCAGGACCGCCGTGCGGAACGCTGCGTGGACAACGTGGTGGCGCTCGCGGAGCGCGTGGTCGAGGCGATCCTGCCGCTGACCTCGCGGCCGTTGACCTTCTTCGGCCACAGCATGGGCGCGACGGTTGGCTTCGAGGTCGCGCGGCGGCTGGAGCACTCGCATGGGAAGCCGATCGAGCGCTTCCTGGTCTCCGCCCGCTGCGCGCCGTCGTTGCACCGCAGCGCCGACATCCACAAGCGCGACGACGACGGCATCATCGCCGAGATCGCCCGGCTCAGCGGCACCGAGTCGACCCTGCTCGGCGATGAGGAGCTGATCCGGATGGTGCTCCCGTCGATCCGCAACGACTACAAGGCGGCCGAGACCTACGCCTACCACCCCGGCGAGCCGCTCAGCTCCCCGGTGACCGGTTTCTGCGGTGACTCCGACCCACGCGTGTTCCCCGCCGACCTCGACGGCTGGGCCGCGCACACCACCGCCCCCTACACGTCGAAGACGTTCCCCGGCGGCCACTTCTACTTCGGCGAAACCCCTGGCCCCCTGGCCGCCGAGATCCGCACCCGCCTCCTCCAACCTGTGTGACCGCTCGGGTCCGGCGGTCTTCAAGTACCCCCCCACCCCCGTCCCCACCGTCTCTAACCGCAGCGAACCCCGGACTCGTGACCGGGGTCCGCTGCGGTTAGAGACTGCTGGGGGTGGGGTTCGCGGTACTTGAAGACCGTCCAACCCGGCTGGGTCAGGGGGTGCCGACGATCTCCTCGATGACCTTCACGGCCGCGGTGGTGCCGCCCGCCTCGTCCAGCTCCCGCTTGAAGCTCACCAGGCTGTCCTTCATGCCCTGGTCGTCGGGGACCTCGGCGATCAGCTTCTTCAGCGCGTCCACGGTGACCTTGTCCGACGGCAGGTGGCGGCCGATGTTCACCGCCTCCATCCGGTCCGCCGTCGCGCTCTGCTCCACCATCTGCGGGACCGCGATCATCGGCACACCGAAGTGCACGGCCTCCATGACGCTGGTGATGCCCGCGTGATTGATGAACAGATCGGTGTGCGGCAGGATCGCCATCTGCGGCACCGCGTTGTGCACCTCGAAGTTCTCCGGGATCTCGCCGAGCAGCGCGCGGTCCACCCGCTCGCTCACCACGAGCACCACGTGCCAGTCGGTCCCGGTGAACGCCTTGATCACGTCCACGAAGAACTCCGGCCGCGCCGTGTAGATCGTGCCCAACGAGACCAGGCACAGCCGCTTCCCGGAAGCAGGCGGCTGCCACTCGCCCTGGCTCGAGCGCTCCGCCAGGCACGGCCCGATGAAGTGGAACTCCTCGCCGAAGCTCTCCTGCGCGAACTGGAACGAGCGCGGCATGAACACCAGGTGCCCGGCCACCCCCTTGCCCGTGCCGTCGGCCAGCTCGGCCATGGTCAGCCCGGCCTTCTTCGCCATCCGGTGCATGCCCAGCGCGAACCGCCACAACCGCAGGTCCAGCGGGTTCGGCTTGATGTAGTTGTGGGTCAGCGCCCACGTGTCGTTGGAGACGAACGTGGTCCAGTCCGGCATGCACGGCACGTCCAGCTCCCGCGCGATCAACCTGCCCCACCACCCGGCGATCCCGTCGAAGATCACCAGGTCCGGCCGGTTCTCCCGGTAGAACGGCAGCAGCTCCGGGACCTGCGTCTTCGTCTCGGTCAGGTTCGCCATCAGGCCGCGGGAGAGGTCCACCCCGGTCAGCCGGAACGGTTTGTCCGGCGGCGGCGCCACCGTGGTCTCGAACAGCACGACCTCCGCGCCCGCCTCCGCCACCCGGTCCGCGTAGGTCGCGGTCGTGGCGTAGGTGACCCGGTGCCCCCGGGCCGTCAGCTCGGCGACCATGCCCAGGGTGGGGTTGATGTGGCCCGCGGCGGACGGCGGGAAGAAGGCGATGTGAGCCATTGTGGCGGGCGACCCTTCTAGCGTGCGGAGAAGCCGAGGCACCCCGAAGCTACTATTCACTGAATAAGCCGCAACCCCTAAATACGGGCAGGAACGATCCGTGACGGTGCGTGCGTACCCAGTTCTTTTGTCCGTACTCGCCCCGGATGCCGGAGTTGCGCGCCTGACAGTTGTCACGGGCAGCTCGTGACAGGAGACCTAGGCGGTCCGCCCGGCTCAGGGGCAGTCTGGTGCCATGACCACGGCAGCCCCCGCCCCGGCGGGGAACGGTCATCACCCGAATTGCCCGAAGGCCACCCCGGTCAATGGGTAAAGAACTCGATTCGTCCGTTTACGGATTTTCGAGCACCAGCACCGAGGAGGAACAATGACGAAGCCGGACAAGAACAAGCAGATTCTGGTCATGTCCGTCGCCGCGATCATCGGTGGCGTGATCGGCGGCCTCTGCGGTCTGTTCGTGCTCAACCCGGGCATCCTCATCCCGATCGGTGTCGTGATCGGCATCGCCGTCAGCCTGCCGATGGTCAACAGCAAGAGCTGACCTCGGCACGCCGGTGCACCCCGAACCCCCAGCGCGGGTGGACCGGCCGGTCCGGCGACGACGCCCTGCGTCGCCGGACCCCTAACAGCCGGGCGGGGACCGTTCCAGTCGGTCCCCGCCCGGCCCCTTCGCGTCTCCGCCGCCCTCTGATCGCTCGGCGCGGCGGTGCACCCAATGACTCGTTCAGCACGTTCAACTGACCAAATGAGTCATTCGGCACACTCAACGTGCTGAATGAGTCATTGAGGCGAACCCGCGCGAGTCGAGCCCGCGGTGAGTCGAACTCCGCCCACCGCGCCCCAGGACTTGGCGCCCCACCCCCGCCGCGCCACACTTGAAAGTGGGGGGGTCCCCCGGACCGTGCGGAAGCCACCCTCGCCCGCACCACGACCCTGTTCACGGGCTCGGCGATGCGCCTCAATGACTCGTTCAGCACGTTCAACGGACTGAATGAGTCGTTGGGGTGGCTTCGGCGCCCTACGGCTCACGGGCGGGGAACAGCGCAGTGCCCCGGCCGGGAGATCCGGCCGGGGCACTGGTCATGCAGCGGAGTTCGCTCAGCCCGTCACGTCGAGCTGGGCCGGAGCCGGAACCGGCTTCGGCGCGACGCCGTTGTCACCGGTGGCAGCCGAGGAGGAGCTGGACGGCTTGCTGGTGGCGCTGGACGGCTTGCTGGTCGGGGAGGGCTTGCCGGTGGGCGAGGTACCGGTCTCGCCGCCGGTGTTGCCGTCCTTGCCGGGGGTGCAGGTCGCCGAGGCGACGGTGATCTTCTGCAGCTCCGAGACCTTGATCGAGATCGCGTTGACCGTGGTGGTCCCGTTCTTGTTCTTCACCTGCTCGTTGAGCATGACCTTGGCCAGGCCGGGCACCTCGATGCCGGTGTTGGCCGGGACCGCGACGTCGAGCGGCTTGCCGAGGAGCTTGGCGCCGACCAGCGAGGAGGACACGCCGGACTTGTCGCACTTGGAGGTGATGACCTGCGCGCTGAGCAGCTGGCCGCCGCCGAGCTTGAGCTCCTTGAGCAGGTCGAGGCCCAGGTCGACGGACACGTTGACGACGGTGGCCTTGGCGTTGTGCTTGCCCGCCTCCGCCTCCAGCGCCCGCACCTGCACGGACTTGGCCGGGACCTCGGCGACCTTCTTGTGGTCGTAGCCGTTCTTGCCGTTCACGTACGGCAGCGGGTCGATGTTGAGCAGGCCCTTGGCCGACAGAGCGAAAGCCTCGCTGGCGGCGGAAGGCGTCGCGGACGCGGCGGGCGCCGCGACGAGTCCTGCTGCGGCGAGCGCGGCGAGCGCGCCCAGGATCTTCTTGCTGGACAAGGAGAGGACCTTTCAGGGGTGAATGGGGCGGAGGCCAGGGCCGGGTGCTGGCGGTGCTTCCCCGACGCGACCCGGCCGCTGACCGGGGGGAAGGGAGATCAGGTGATGGAGATGACCGTACCCAGGGGCAGGTCCATCAGCTTGGTCAGCGTTTCCGGGGTGACCCGGATGCAGCCGTCGCTGGTGCTCTTGCCGATGTGCTCGTTGGTCGGCCAGGTGTGCAGCGCGACCGTGCCGGGCCCGCCGCCGAAGGTCTCGTGCGAGTCGGAGTGCGCGGACAGCGGCAGCACGTACTTGCTGTAGGTGTTCTTGGTCTCCTCGATGGAGGCCATCAGGTAGTGCCTGCCCTTCGGCGTGGGGAACTCCGCCTTGCCGATGCCAACCTTGTGCGTGCCCTGCGACGCGCCGTCCTTGAAGATCTCCAGCGAGTAGTTCGCCAGGTTCACCGTGACCGTGTAGGGGTTGCGCGCGGACTCGGTGGAGCCCGGCGCGTGGATCCAACCGGCCAGGCCGTTGGGCCGCGCGGGCAGCAGCACCTGGACCCAGTCACCCTGCTCGGCGATGGCCGGAACCCAGGTGGGCGAGCCGACCTGGACCGTCGGGAGCTTGCCGAACGGCTTGCCGCCGGGCTTGTCGTAGACGGGCAGCTCCTTGGTGACCTTGAAGACCTTGTCGGTCGCCTTCGCGGTCGGAGCCGGGTCGAGCGGGGCGTTGTCGATCTTGCCGAAGGTGTTCAGGTCGGGCAGCACGGCCAGGTCGGCCGTGCCCAGCTCGGCCGGGGCGGCCTGGGCCGGGGCCTCGGAGGAACAGCCCGAGCTGAGCAGCGCGACGCTCACGACGCCGATCAGAGCGGTCAGCACCGTGCGGGGGACGGACGCGGTTGTTGCCATCGGAAAACCTTGACTCCGGGAATTCAGGTGTGGGTGGGGGAGGCGGTTGTGCCGCACCGGGGGCCGTCGCCCTCGCGTACGCCGAATGCGAGGGCGTTTCGGTCCTGCCCGAAGGCGTCCACGCGGTAACCGATCACGAGGGCCGGGTAGGCCGGTCGGTGGCGGAGCCAGGAGGCGGGCGAGCCGGAATGCGGTGACTGTGCGTTGTCCGGGGGCGACAACCGCTAGTCGGAAAACCAAGACTGTGCGGCAACTTCCTACTTCAGAGAAAAGGCGCGGTCAATGCCCCACGCCATCGCGGCCGAGACACGCAACCAGCGGCATTAGGGCATTTCCCCAGGTAACCCGACCCCTAGGGGTATCACCTGAACGTGTGATGTTCGAACTGACTGTAACGGCTGGTGCTGATGTGAAGATCACCTTCGCCACGGCTGACCTTTCCGGGTGGCCACCGTGGTGGGGGGCACTATCGCTACCCCTATCTGGGACGTTACGGTCCACAAAGTCTTTCTGGCCGGTGCATCACGCCGTTCCGCGAACCATTTACCGAGCAGATGTGGGTGGGGAACGAAAATTTCCCATCGCGAAGCAACCTCGGGCTCGCTCATGCGTACCGAATGCGCGACCGCATCCACTTCCGCCGCATCCACTTCCGCGGAAATCTCTTCCCGAGACGCGACCAGGCCCGGGGCGGCCTCCCGTGCGACCGCGCTGCCCCCGATCTCACCGCGCGCAGCGGCCCCCGAGCAACCGAATCGTCGGAGACCTCAACCCGCGCCGCCCGGTGGTTGGGGCGTCTTCAAGTACGGCGCACCCCCGCTTCGAGCGTCTTCAACCACGGCAAACCTGGTCGGCGAGGGGGGTTTGTCGTCGTTAGCGATCGCGGGGGCGGGGGTTCGGGGTACTTGAAGACCGGGGAACCCGAGCTGGGTCGGGTTCAGGGCGTGGTGAGGGATTCCAGTGCGCGCACCAGCGGGGCCTGCTCGGGCAGTTTCGCCGCCTCGGTGAGCGCTTCGTCCAGCACGCGGTCGTGGGTCGGCCGGGCGGCGTCGAGCAGCTCGTGGCCTTCGGCGGTCACCTCGGTGTAGATGCCGCGCCGGTCGTCGGCGCACAGGTACCGCTGGAGCAGCCCGCGGTCCTCCAGCCTGCTGACCAGGCGCGTCGTCGCCGACTGGCTGAGCACGACCGCGCGGGAGAGCTGGTTCATCCGCATGTGCCAGCCGTCCTGCCTGGCCAGCACGTCCAGCACGCTGTACTCGCTGACCGAGAGCCGGTGCTCCTGCTGGAGGGCGCGCTCCAGGCCGTCCTCGATGCGCGCGTGCAGCGCCGCCAACGCGCGCCAGCCCTGGGCGCGCGCCTCGACCGCGTCGTCGGACAGTCCCACGGTTCACCTCTCCGGTACCGGCTGTGTAGGCCGAGCGTACGACTTGCGCGTCGTCATTGCATACGGCACTATCAGGCGTCGTCAATAGAAAGCGTGTGCAACTATCTCGGACGCGGGTTGTTGAGTGCGCTAGGTAACAGACTACGCAGGAAGAAGACTGACATGCCCGCTGCCCTGCTCGCCCTGGCGATCAGCGCCTTCGGCATCGGAACCACCGAGTTCGTCATCATGGGCCTGTTGCCCGAGGTCGCGACCGATTTCGGGGTCACCATCCCGGCCGCAGGCCTGCTGATCTCCGGGTACGCGCTCGGCGTCGTCGTCGGCGCGCCCCTGCTCACCGCCCTCGGCTCGCGCTTGCCCCGCAAGACCATCCTGGTCGCGCTGATGGGCCTGTTCATCGTCGGCAACCTGGTGTCGGCCGTCGCGGGCAGCTACGGCCTGCTGATGACGGGCCGGATCGTCGCAGCCCTCTCGCACGGCGCGTTCTTCGGCGTCGGCTCGGTCGTCGCCGCCGGACTCGTCGCGCCCGAGCGCAAGGCCAGCGCCATCGCGATGATGTTCACCGGCCTCACCGTCGCCAACGTGCTCGGCGTGCCGATGGGCACCGCGCTCGGGCAACAACTCGGGTGGCGCTCCACGTTCTGGGCGGTCACGGTGCTCGGCGTGATCGGCCTCGTCGGCATCATCACCCTCGTGCCCCGCCAGCCGGTGGTGGACAACGGCGGCCTGCGCGGCGAGCTGGCGGTCTTCCGCGACCGGCAGGTGTGGCTCGCGCTGGTCACGACCGCGCTCGGGTTCGCGGGCGTGTTCGCCTCCTTCACCTACATCGCGCCGATGATGACCGAGGTCGCCGGGTTCTCGCCCGGAGCGGTGACCTGGCTGCTGGTGTTGTTTGGCGCCGGGTTGTTCGCGGGCAACCTCCTCGGAGGCCGCGCCGCCGACCGATCCTTGATGCCCAGCCTGTACGCGTTCCTCACCGCGCTCGCCGTGGTGCTGGTGGTCTTCGTGTTCACCGCGCACTCACAGGTGCTCGCCGCGGTCACCATCGCCGCGTTCGGCGCGGTCGGCTTCGCCACGGTGCCGCCGTTGCAGATGCGGGTGATGCGCAAGGCCGAGGGCGCGCCCGCGCTCGCCTCGGCCGCCAACATCGCCGCCTTCAACCTGGGCAACGCCCTCGGCGCCTGGCTGGGCGGTGCCGCGATCGAGGGCGGGCTCGGGCTCACCGCGCCGAGCTGGATCGGAGCGCTGCTCGCCGCGTCCGGACTGGCCGTCGCCCTCTACTCCGGAGCGCTGGACCGGCGCCCCGCGCACGAGACCAAGCAAGGAGCCCTCGTCTGATGAACATCGACCTCACCGGCCGCACCGCGCTCGTCACCGGGTCCACCGCGGGGATCGGCCTCACCACGGCGGAGACGCTGGCCCGCGCGGGCGCGACGGTCATCGTCAACGGTCGTGACGAGGGACGCGTGAAGTCCACTGTGGACAAACTGGCAGCCGGTGGCGCCCGGGTCCGGGGTGTCGCCGCGGACGTCGGCACCGAGGAGGGCGCGAACGCGTTGCTCACGGCTGAACCCGAGGTCGACATCCTGGTGAACAACGCCGGGATCTTCGCCCCGCAGGACGTCTTCGAGATCCCCGACTCGGAGTGGCTGCGCTTCTTCGAGGTCAACGTGCTCTCCGGCGTCCGCCTCGCCAGGCACCACACCCCGCGCATGGTCGAGCGCGGCTGGGGCCGGGTGATCTTCGTCAGCAGCGAGTCCGCCGTGCAGACCCCGACCGAGATGGTGCACTACGGCATGACCAAGACCGCGCAGCTCGCAGTCGCCCGTGGCATGGCGCAGTCCGTGGCGGGAACCGGTGTCACGGTGAACAGCGTGCTGCCCGGACCGACGCTCACCCCCGGCGTCGAGGAGTTCATCAGCGGCCTCAACGGTTCTGACGTGCCGTTCGAGGAGGCGGAGCGGCGGTTCATGGCGAAGGACCGCCCGACCTCGTTGCTGCGCAGGCTGATCCGTCCGCAGGAGGTGGCGAACATGATCACCTACGTCGCCTCCGACCTGGCGTCGGCCACCACCGGCGGCGCACTGCGCGTCGACGGCGGCGTCGCCACCGCCATCATCCCCTGATCCACAGGAAAGGACACATCATGAGCGGCGTTCCCACGGTCACCCTGAACAACGGAGTGGCCATGCCGCAGCTGGGTTTCGGCGTATTCCAGGTGCCCGACGACGAGACCGCCGCGGCGGTCACCTCGGCGCTGGAGACCGGCTACCGCAGCATCGACACCGCGGCCATCTACGGCAACGAGGCAGGCGTCGGCACCGCGCTGGAGAAGTCCGGCATCCCCAGGGACGAGCTGTTCGTCACCACCAAGGTGTGGAACGCCGACCAGGGCTACGACAGGACCCTCGCCGCCTTCGACGCCAGCCTGGAGAAGCTGCGGCTGGACCGGATCGACCTGTACCTCGTCCACTGGCCGACGCCGGCGCGCGATCTCTACGTCGACACCTGGAAGGCGTTCAACAAGCTGCTCGGTGACGGCCGGGTCCGCGCGATCGGCGTGTCGAACTTCCAGGAGGCGCACCTGCGCCGGGTGATCGACGAGGTCGGTGTCGTGCCCTCGGTCAACCAGATCGAGCTGCACCCGTTGCTGCAACAGGAAAAGCTGCGTTCCGTGCACGCGGAGCTGGGCATCCACACCGAGGCGTGGAGCCCGCTCGCCCAGGGCGGTGAACTGCTGAAGGACCCCGTGCTGGCCGAGATCGCCGCCAAGCACGGCCGGTCGGCCGCGCAGGTGATCCTGCGCTGGCACCTCCAGCTGGGCAACGTGGTGATCCCGAAGTCGGTGACGCCCAAGCGGATCGCCGAGAACTTCGACGTGTTCGGCTTCGAGCTGGACCAGACCGACCTCGACCGGATCGCGACGCTGAACAAGAACGAGCGGACCGGCTTCGACCCGGACGAGTTCAACGCCGCGTGACCCCCGCGCCGGATCAGGTGGTGTAGGCCCGCTTCGCGCGCCCCTCGCGCAGGGTTTCGGCCCACCATCTGATCTGGTCCAGCATCGTCTTCGCCGCCGCGTTGACCTCGTCAGGGCTGTGCGGCTCGCCCTTGCCGTCGAAGGCGCCGAACACGTTGTGGAAGCTCACCGTGTCGCGCACCGAGACCGCGTGCAGCTCCGCGAAGACCTGGCGCAGCTGCTCGACGGCCCGCAGCCCGCCGGAGATCCCGCCGTAGGAGACGAACCCGACCGGCTTGGCCTGCCAGCCGTAGTAGCAGGAGTCGATCGCGAACTTCAGCGAAGCCGGGTACCCGTGGTTGTACTCCGGCGTCAGCACCACGAACGCGTCCGCGTCCGCGACGCGCTCGTTGAACCGGTCGAGTTCGGGGGTGGACTTCATCGGGTGGCGCTCGCCGAGCAGGGGGTCCGCGAGGTCGATCATGTCGATGTCGAAGTCCGCGCTCTGCTCGACACGCTTGGTGAACCAGTTCGCGATCACGTCCGCGCGCCTGCCTTCCCGGGTGCTACCGATGATGACGGCCAGCTTGATCGTGCTCATGGAGTGTCCTTTCTGGACGGTTTGATGGACAGGGCGAGCGCCGCGGCGAGTGCCACCACGACGCCGATGCTGAGGAAGACCGTGTTCATCGCGCGCGCCAGCCCCTCGACGATCGGGGCAGCGGCGCGCGGGTCGAGCTGGGCGAGGAACGAGGTGTCGTTCAGGTCGATACCGCCGCCGATCCGTTCACCGGCAAGGCTGAACACCAGCGACAGGAACACCGCGGTCCCCGCTACTCCGCCGAGCTGACGGGAGAAGCCGGACAGACTGGTGGCCACGCCGAGGTCCTGCGGCTCGACGGCGTCCTGCAGGATCACCAGCACGATCTGGAAGAACATGCCGCCGCCGATCCCGTTGGCCAGTACCAGCACGGTGATCAGCGTCATCGGCGTCGTCGGCCCGGCGAACGCGAGCGCCAGGTACGCGACACCGGTGAGCCCCAGGCCGGTGGCCAGCACGTGCTTGTAGCGGATTCCCTTGGCCAGCAAGGGTCCTACGATCCGGGAACCGGTGATCGTCGCCAGCGACTGCGGGAGCATCAGCAGCCCGGCGCCGGTCGGGCTGAGGCCCTGCACGAGCTGGAGGTACAGCGGCACGAACGCCAGCGCGGTGAAGACACCGACCCCGCCGAGGAAGTTCACCACGTTGATCAGCGTGAAAGCCTTGTCGCGGAACAACTTCGGCGGCAGCAGTGCGGAGTCCTGCCTGCGCACCTGGACGCGGACGAAGACCGCCAGCCCCAGCACCCCGGCGGTGGCCAGCAGCAGCGCGACCACCGAGGACAGCTCGCGAGCCTGTTCGGCCAGGAGCAGCAAGGGAACCAGCCCCGCGGCCAGCGCGATCGCACCCCGGAAGTCAACCGGCTGCCGGGTTCGCGGTGTCCGCACGGTGAAGTACTTCCCGACCACCACCATCGCGACCAGGCCGATCGGCAGGTTGACCAGGAACAGCCAGCGCCACCCGTCGATGCCCAGGAGGCTGTCCAGCCCGGCCAGCAGTCCGCCCAGAACGGGACCGCTGATGCTGGCGCCCGCGAAGGAGAAGCCGAACAGCGCCTGCCACCGCGTGCGCTGCTCCGGCGGCACCATGTCCGCGATCGCCGCGAGCGCCAACGCCATCAGCCCGCCGCCGCCAAGTCCTTGCACGGCACGGAAAACCGCGAGCTGCCCCATGCTCTGGGCCAGTGCGCAGAGCAGCGAGCCGAGCAGGAAGACCGCGATGGCGGCCAGGTAGAGCCGTTTCCGGCCGTAGATGTCGGAGAGCTTGCCGTACAACGGCATCGCGATCATCGACGCGATCAGGTAGGCGGTGGTCACCGAGGCCTGAAGGGTGAGGCCGTGCAACTCGTCGGCGATGGTGCGCATCGCGGTCACCATGATCATGGTGTCCAGTGCGCCGAGGAAGGTGCCGCTGAGCAGGCCGAAGACCACCAGTCTGAGCTGCCGGTGGCTCAGCGGGCTCGCGGCTTCCGTCGTCGTCATGCGCCCACCGTGCAACCTCAACAATAGTTAAGGTCAAGCGGGCGACGCGATCAGCCCTTCAGCCCCCTCTCGCCCGAACCGGCCTCAGCGAGGCGCGCCGCGAGCCGTTCGAATGCGCCGCGGCTGTTGGTAAGCCATCGGGTTCGCCGGTCTTCAAGACCCCTGAACCCCCGTCTCCACGGTCTTTAACCGCACTCGACTGAGGGGTTGGGGGTGGTTAACGATGATCGAAAGGGGGGTGGGTGGTCTTGAAGACACTCCAACCCCGGCGTCACCGTTGCCGGTCTGAAGTGCTCGCTCGATGGCGAGTTCGGCTCGAGGCTCGTGCGTTGTGCCGCGTGCGGCGCGACCTCCTGGCTCGACTGCCGGAATTTCAGTGGAACGCTGAGGTGGACCCGGTCGGGGTTGGCGATACTCAGATCGTGGACGGCCAGTGCGGTCGTGTGCGACACGACGGCTCGGTGCCGACTCCAGAGTGCCCACTTGACGAGGTGGTCGTTCTCTTCGTCCGGCAGGTCCAGATACTCCCTGAACCGGTAGACACCCCGCACGGCCTTGATCCAGTTTTAGTTTGGCGTAGCCGGTCCGCGCGAAACTAAAAGAAAACTTTAGTTTGGCGTGTTGATCAAGGACGTTGGCCCGCGTGCCCCTGCGGGAAGGGGACGATCACGACGGTGATGTTGTCCCGCCCGCCGTCGTCCAGCGCGCGCTGCGTCAGCACCCGCGCGGCGTCCATCGGGGACTCCAGGCTGCTGGAGAGCGTGATCTCGGCCAGTTCCTCCGCGGACGGCACGTAGTTCCACAGCCCGTCGCTGCACACCACCACCACGCCGGGTCCCTCCGGGCGGAAGGTGACCACGTGCGGCCGGATCTCGCCCGCGTTCGCGCCGAGCCACGCCATCAGCACGTGCGCCATCCGGTGGTTGTGCGCCTCCTCCTCGGTGAGGTGGCCCGCGGCGACCATCTGCGCCGCCCACGCGTCGTCGAGGGTCATGCACGCGGACTTCTCCGCCGGGGCGGTCAGCCAGTAGGCCCGGCTGTCGCCCACCCAGCCGACGGTGATCGTCTCGTCGGTGACCACGGCGGAGACGAAGGTGCACGCGGGCGGGCGCCCGGTGTCGCTCTCCTCCTTGGGGCGCTCCAGCGCCGCCACCGCCTCGGCGGCCGCGGTGATCGCCGCGTGGGTCGCGGTGATCGGGTCGGCACCGGTCTCCCGCCCCTCCAGGAGGGTGTCCGCGGCGATGGTGGACGCGGTGCGCGAGGCGAGGTCCGGGTTGTCCGAAGTGGACACGCCGTCGCAGACCACGGCGATCACCTCGGCCGAGCGGGTGACGCGGCGCACGGCCATCGCGTCCTCGTTGCGGTGGTGGCGCAGGCCCCGGTCGCTGACCCCGGCGACGGCGCCGAGGTCGAGCTCGACCCGGTCCTGCCCCGTCAGCTCACTGGTCATGCCGTGCCCCCCTTGCTGGTGAAACTCGCGGACCACACAAAGAGGACGTTGCGGACACCGGGTCGTTGCGCGAGAAGTTGATCAAGTTTTCTGGGCCGCTCCCACCTTATGATCTCCCGCCCGGACCGGCCGGGCCCGGGGCGGGGTGAACATTGTTCAGTCGGGTGGCACGCCGGTAGGGGTGACGAAGGGAGCTCCCCGATGGCCTTCGACATCCTGCTGGTGGCGACAGCTGTCGCCGTCGGCGTCGCACTGCCCAGCGTACTGATCACCGAGCTGCGGGCCGACGGTTGCCCGAAGGACTGCCCGTGCCGGCCGGACGAGCCTCACGTCCGTCCGGTGAACACCGCCTTGTCCGCGACGAAGGAGGGGCGCAGCGTCAGCTGCATCTCCCCCGGTTCGGCCCCGATCGAGTAGGAGACGTCGTAGGTGTAGGTCCTGCCCGGCAGCACCGTCGCCGAGCCGAAACCGCCGTTGCCGCCGCAGCCGCCGCTGTGGTCGAAGACCGCCTCCGCCGTCCGGCCGTCGAACTGAGCGTCGCTGCCCACGCTCAGCACGGCGGTCTCGAACGGCTTGTCCGTTCCGTTGGTGACGGTGACGGTGAACTTCACCGCTCGCGCGATCTTCGCGGGGGCGGCGTAAGGGCCCGGCGTGCACGCGGCGGGGGCGGAGACCTCCACCGCGAGCCCGTCCCGCCAGGTGTGCCGCTTCCCCCAGGTCAACTGCTCGACCCGCTGATCGCTCCCTTCCAGTTCGCGCACCGCGGCGTTCTGCGCGACGAGCGTGAGGGCGACGCCGAGCACCGAGAGCCCCACGCCGAACCCGGCCATGACCTTCTTCGAACCGAACAGCGCCACCGCGCCGAGCACTAACCCGACCGCGGCCGCGACGGCGGTCGCGTTGTTCAGCAACAGGATCGGGGAACCGCAGACCCCGACGATCCCGAGCACGAGCGAGGCGATGGCGAGACCGCCGAACCTGGTGGGGGTCGGCCGGAGCTGGATGACGGTCATGTTCTCTCCCTCGACGCGGTGGTGTCGTCAAGGAAGTCGAGGCCCGTTGAATGCGCGTTTCGCTTTTCCTGAAAGGCTAAGTGGAAAGAGTGAAACCCCCGGCGGGGAAGTCACGATCGACGCAGGGGTGTAACGCCTATCGCTGGTAACGCAGCAGTACCACTCCGGCGTCGAACACGCGGGACTCCGCGAGCTTCAGCGAGAACCGCTTGCCGGGATCGCGGAACACCGGCTTTCCGCCACCGAGCACGACCGGGTGCACGAACACCTGGTACTCGTCGATCATGTCCCGTTCGGTCAGGCTCGCCGCCAGGTCGGAGCCGCCGAACAGCACGAGCTTCTGCCCGAGGTCCGCGAGTTCGGCGACATCGCCGACGATCCGGGTGTTCCAGCCCGCCTCGGTGAGCGTTCTCGACACGACCACTTTCGGCGTTTCCCGCCAGACGGGCGCGAATGCCAGGTCGTGCTCGTGGGTGGAATATTCCTCCGCCTTCGGCCAGTAACTCGACATCAGCTCCCACACGACGCGTCCGTAGAGAAACGCGTCCGCGGAATTGGTCAGGCTCTGCGAGTACGCCGACAGCTCGGGGCCCATCATCGGCCAGTCGAACTCGCCGTTCGGCCCGTGGATGAACCCGTCCGCGGACTGGTGCACGAAGTGGACGATCCTGGTCATGGCATGCCTCCCGAGGTGGTGTCACTCAGGTAGACGCCAGCTCCCCGAAGAACTCATCGGCGGCATGCTGTGACGTGGGTCACTCTGCACCTTGGTGCGAGTTCCTCGTTGTGGCCCAAGGATTCCGGTGAGACTGGAGAGTCGCCTTCTTCCTGAGGAGCCTCCTTTGCGCGTGCTCTGCACCGTCTCCGGATCGCCGTCGCACACCCGCTCCGTCGTCCCCATCGCCAGGGCGCTCGCCGCGCGTGGGCATGAGGTCCTGGTCGCCGCGCCGCCGAACCTGGCCGCTCTCTTCGCCGACGAACCCGTGCGCGCGGAGGGCGTGCTCGGCGGGTTCGAGGCCGGGCTGCGCAAGGCGCTCACCGATGCCCCTTCCCTCGACCCCATGGCGACGTTGCTGCGCCTGTCGGTCACGTCCATCCCGGCGGACGAGGCCGAGCGCGTCCTGCCGATCGCGCGGGAGTTCCGCCCGGACCTCGTGCTTCGCGACGACGCGGAGCTGGGCGCGATCCTGGTCGCCGAACGCCTCGGCGTTCCCTGCGTGACGCTGCCCGGCGGCCTGGTCAACGTGGTGGACCCGGAGATGATGCGCTCCGCGCTGAGCGACCACGTCCAGATCGATCTTCCCACCCTGTTCCCGGACGGGCGGATCGACTACGTGCCAGGGGAGTTCTCCTTCACGGTGGCGCCCGCCCCGCCCGCGCGCGCCTACCGGCAACCCGTGCTGACCCGGCCGGGGGAGCAGCTGCCGGGGTGGTTGCCGGAGGGGCCGCTGGTGCTCGTGGCGATGGGCACCGCACTGACGATGCCGTTGCCCGGAGCTCCGCGCACGATCGACGCCACCGCCCGCCTTCGCGCCATGGCCGAAGAACTGTCCGAAGTGGACTGTTCGGCGGTGGTCGTCACCGCGGGTCTTGATGTGGCAGGTGTGCCGCTGCCGTCCAATGTGCACGTAACGCCGAGCGTGCCGCAGCCGCTGGTCCTCGAAGTCGCAGACCTTTTCCTTACCCACGGCGGTTATAACGGCATCCGCGAGGCACTCCGCTCGGGAGTGCCGATGGTGGTGTGGCCGGGCGTCGCCGACCAGCCGTCGAATGCGGTGCGGGTGGAGGAACTCGGGCTCGGGTTGCGGATCGATGGCCCCGAGCACGTTCGGTCGGCGTGCACGCGTGTGCTGTCGGAGCCGGGTTTTGTGGCGCGTGCGAGGCAGGCGAAGCGCGCGGTGCTCGCGTTGCCGGACCTCGACGAGGCGGTGACGGACTTGGAGAAGCTAGGGGCGTAGGGCGAGCAGCGTGCAGCGCTGGCTGGCGTGTTCGACGCCGGGGTGCGGACTGCGGTCGAGGCGGGCGATGACCTCCAGCCCGGCCGCGGTCAGCATCCGGCTCTCCTCAGCGGGATCGAGGAACCGGAACGTCAGATCGACGTCGTGGCCCCACCAGTCGCTGAGCTGCCTTGTCCCGCCCACGGGAACTTCGGCATCGCTTGTGTGGAAAGAGATCAACGCGTGCCCACCGGGACGCAGCACTCGCGCGAACTCCTCATAAGCCGCGGCACGCTGCGCTGGACCAAGGTGAATGACCGCGTAGAGGCACACCAAGCCCGCGAGCGCGCCCGGCCGAATGGGCAGCGCAGTCAGGTCCGCCGCGCACGTCGGCACTGACGCGTTCGCACACATGGCAGGGGAGAGGTCCATGCCGACAGTGCGAAGTCCACGGTCGGCCAGATATGCCGCGACATGACCGGGACCGCAGCCCAGATCCGCGACGAGCCCACCCTCGGTGATCTCGGCGAACGCGTCCAACATCGCGCGGTCCAACGGCTTGCGCCGCAGTTCGTCGCGGAGCTCGACCGCATAGCGGTTTGCCACAAGGTCATAGCTGTGGCGTGTCTGGTCACCCATCTACACCTCCACCGCCGGAGCGATACGCGCCGATCCGATCCCACGGGAGGGCTTTCCCAACCGGAACCGGACTTTGTCCTTCAAGACCGTGCCTGACACCGCGCACCCTTCGGTCAGCGGCTCACCGGGGAACAGGGTGAAGGTCCACCGCGCGTTGTGCTCGCAGTCCGGAGGCTGCTCGCCGCACTGCAACACCCGGGCGCCCCAGAGCTGCCGGATCATCAGTTTCCGCGTGTCCACACCGAGCACCGTGAACCTCGTCGCGTGGGCGTCGAGCACGTCCTGGTAGCTCCCCATCGCGGGGCCGTACGCGCCGGTCACCGTCGCGATCATCGACCACGGGGCCGCGCGAACTCCCAACTCGCCCGGCGGGAGGCGGTCGTCGACGAAGTCGGCGGGAACCACGCGGGTGTCGAGCTTCGCCGGATCGGGGACGAGAAGGACGCCGTAGGTCACCTCATCGGCGAACCTGGCCCCCGAGAAGTGCGACCGCAGCGCGGAAACAGCTTCCTCGGCGGCATCCCACCTCGCGGCGGGGAAGGCCGTCAGCAGGTAGTCCTCGGTGATCGCGGGCAGCCCGGCCGCGGCAACAGACCGGCTGCGAGCCCAACCGGAACCGGCCAGCCGCGCGATCTGCTCTTCCATGAAAGTCGTCATGTCGTGTTCCCGTCGTGCACGGCGGCGAGGAGTTCCGGCCGCCATGCACGACGATGCCATGACCGGCTGTCAGACCTTCCGGCCGACGAAGGTCAGCAGCTTGGCCTGCGCGTCGGCGCCCGGCGGCGGTGGCACCCTGGGACCGAAGGTGGTCGGCGTGCGGGTGATGACCAGGCGGGCGAGGGAGAACGACCGCGCGACGAGATCGGGCTCCAGCTGCACGTCCATGCCGAGCGCGGAGCCGATGTCCCAGGTGTGGACCACGGTGTCGAAGGTCATCAGTTCCAGGACGTCCGTGACCTTCGCGTCCGGGCGGTTGGCCAGGAACCGTTGTGGGGCAGGCCCGTCGATCAGTTCATCGGTGAGGACGGCGGCGGTTGCCTCGCGGGCCGCGCGCCACCCCGCCAGCGCGTCGTCACCGGCGAGCTCGCCGGGATTCTCCGACCCCGGTGGGCCGGTTCGTTCCGTGTACTCCTGGCCCGTCGCGTGATGGCGCAGAACCTCCAGGCCCCAGACGACGTGACCCACCACGTCACGCACCGTCCACAGCTCGCACGCCGATGCCGAGTCCCACCCGTGCTGCGGGACTTTGGCGAGTACAGCGTCGAAAGCGTCCTGTGCGCGCCGGTAGCGATCCACGATGTCGTTGGTTTCCAATGCTCTCCCCTGGTGCCGCGGTGTCCGAGTTACAGCTTCAACGTCGCGCTGATGGCCTGCATCAGCTGTTCGGGGCCCGGCACCAAAGCCTTGTCGAGCGCGAGGGCGTACGGGATGACCGTGCCATCCGGTCGGCAAACCCGCCTCGGCGGTGCCACCAGGTCGAACTCCTCGGCCGCCGTCGCGACGATCTCCGCGCCCAACCCGCACATGCGGTTCGAGTCGTCGATCACGACGAGGCGCCCGGTCTTGTTGACCGATTTGCGGAGGCAGTCCCAGTCGAACGGATAAACCGTCCTCGGGTCGACGATTTCGATGTCGACCCGGTCGCTGAGGCTGTCCGCGACCTCAAGCGCCGTACCCACGTGCTGGCCCACCGCCACCACGGTCAGGTCGCCGCCCTCCCGCAGGACGTTCGCTTCTCCCAGGGGCACGATCTCCTCCGCCCCCGAGTCGGGCACGGCCGTCGACTCCAACAACGCGGAAGGCGCGAACACGGCCACCGGGTCGGGATCGCGAATCGCCGACCGGAACAGTCCGTACGCGTCCGCGGGCGTGCCCGGAACCACGGTCTTGATCCCCGCCTGCGCGAGCAGGCTGTAGGGGCTGTCCGAATGCTGGCCCGCCCACCCGGACCTCGAACCCGACCCCGCGACGAGATACGTGACGGGCACGCTGACCTGTCCGCCGGTCATCAACGAGAACTTGTGGGCCTGGTTCACGATCTGCTCGAAAACCAGGTAGATCAGCGTGGAGATCTGGAACTCGATCACGGGCTTCTTGCCCATCATCGCGGCGCCGGTCCCGAAACTGGTGAAAGCCTGTTCGGACAACGGCGTGTCCAGCACCCGTTCCCGGCCGAACCTGGGCAGCAGCCCCGAGGTGACCCCGCTGGCGCCGACCCCCACGTCCTCGCCGAGCAGGAGCACGTCCTCGTCGGCCGCCATCTCGGCGTGCAGGGCGCGGTTCATCGCGTGCATGTATCCGACGGCAGGCGACGGAGAAGGCAGGTCGCTCACAGGATCACCCCCGGCCGGACCGCGGCCGTTCCCGAGTACAGATACATCAGCGCGTCCTTCGGATCAGGTGACGGGGCGTTCTTCGCGAACTCGACCGCCTCGTCGATCGTGCCCTTGACAGCTTCATCGATCTCGGCGACGACGTCGTCGCCCAACTTCGCGCCCAGCGCGACGATCGGGTCCCGTTCGCGCCACCTGACCACCTCGTCGGGATCGCGGAACTCGACGCCCAGCAGTTCCAGGACGGAATGGTGTCCGAAGAACCGGTAAGTCGAACATTCCAGGAACGCCGGGCCTTTGCCTTCGCGGCACCGTTGGATCAGTTCCCCGGTCACGTCGGCCACAGCCTCGACGTCCATGCCGTCGACCGTGCGCGCGACCATTCCGAAGCCTTCGGCGCGCCGTGCCGCGCTGCCCGCGAGTCCCGATTCGAGCTTCAGGCTCGTCGCGTACATGTTGTTCTCGCAGACGAACAGGATCGGCAGGGACCAGATCGCGGCCAGGTTGAACGCTTCCAGCAGCACGCCCTGGCTCATCGCCCCGTCGCCGAAGAAGCTGACGACGACCTCGGAGTTCCCCCGGGCCTTGGCGACCCAGGCGGCGCCGGAGCCGATCGCTCCACCGGCTCCGACGATTCCGTTGGCGCCCAGGATGCCCAGTTTCATGTCCGCGGCGTGCATCGAGCCGCCACGACCCTTGTTGAAACCTTCAAGGGTGCCAAGGAGTTCGGCGAGCAGTCGGCGGGGGTCGGCACCCTTCGCCAGCACGTGTCCGTGTCCGCGGTGGGTACTGGTGATGAAGTCCCGTTCCGTCAGCTGCGAACAGACGCCAACGGCAACGGCCTCCTGCCCGATGTACGGGTGGATACCGCCGATGATCTCACCGGCGATCGCCATGTCCAGGCAGCGCTCTTCGAACTCCCGGATCAGTTTCATGGACCGGTACAGGGCCATCTGGTGTTCACGAGTCATTTGTGCAACAGCCCTTCGCTTTCCCGGACGAGCATCGTGTCGACGTAACGAAGTAGTGCGCTGTCGTCGGGGCCCGATGCGACGATCGGAGTGAATTTAGGCCCTCGCTGACCGTTGTCGGCGGCCTCGAGAGTGGAGTCGAAGAGCAGTTTCAGGATGGCGTGCTCCTCGGGGGAGTGGGTCTCCAGCTTCGAGAGCCAGTCGGCCACCGGCAACGTGTCGATCGGCTTTCCGGTGCCCCGCAGGAGGTGCAGCAGGTGCGTGAGGCGCACCGGTCGCTGGCTCGTCAGCACGAACCGGCTGCCGTCGCGCTGCTCCTCCGCACCGAGCTGGGCGAGCAGACCGGCTGTCTCGTCCACCGCGATCCACGGTTCTTCCAGCTCGGTGTCGGGTGCGGCGCCGAGTTCGAGGATGAGCCGCAGCACCCGCAACATGATGTCGCGCGTGTTTCCCTGCCCAGTGCGCGAATCTCCGACGATCCGGGGCAGTCGGTAGACCGCTGACGGCAGTCCGCGCTCGTGCGCGGTGGTGATCAGCTGCTCGGCGTCCGACTTGGTCCGCGCGTACCCGCCGCTGTCACCACCTTCGTCGGCGGCGGAAATGGTTGACACGAACTGCATTTGCTTGAGCCGCGTGGTGACCGCCAGCCGGATCAGTTCGCGGGTGCCGTCCACATTGGCCGCTTCGAGCTGTTCGTAGCTGGCGAGCGCATCGACCCGGGCACCGTTGTGGCAGATCAGGTCGATCTCCTCCGCCAGCCTGCCGAAGGTCTCGGCGGTGAGGCCGAGCCCGGGTGCCGTGAGATCGCCGACCACGACCGTGATCCGCTCGTGGTCGATCTCCTGCCACAGGCCGTAGCGGTCGAGGTTGTCGCGCAACCGCTGCCAGGCCGCCTGTTCGTCCGCTGCCCGGACGAGGCAGTGCACGCGTCCGCTGGTCCGCGTCAGCAGCTCGCGGACCAGGTACGCCCCGACGAAGCCGGTCGCTCCGGTGAGCAGGACGTCCGAGATCCCGCCGGATTTGCGCGCTGGCAACGAATCCGGGAGGACATCGCGCAGCACGGACTGGGCGTCGAACGAGCGGACATGGGTTGTGCTTGTCCCACCACTGACCACTTCGGCCAGCTTCGCGACCGTGGGCCGTTCGAACAGCGTCCGCAACGGCAGATTCAGCTGGAACGTCTCCTGAATCCGGACGACGAGCTGCGCGGCCTTCAGCGAGTGCCCGCCGAGGTCGAAGAAGTTCTCGTCCCTGCCAACGGTGTGGAGGTCGAGAACCCCCGCCCAGATCGCCGCCAACGCTTCCTCAGTCGGGTTCTGCGGTGCGGCAGACGTCGCGGCGGTGTCCGACCGGGTAGCGCTGTCGGGCTCGGGAAGCGCCCTGGAATCCAGCTTTCCGTTGATGGTCAACGGAAGCTCGGGGAGCGACACGAACACCGAGGGCACCATGTACTCCGGCAGTTCACGTCGCAGGTGGGCACGCAGATCGAGGTCGTCGAGAACCCCGGAGACCCCGAGGTAGGCGACGAGCCTCTTCTGTCCGGGGCTGTCCTCGCGCGCGATGACGGCGGCCTGCGAGATGTCCGGGTGGGTCAGCAGGGCGGCTTCGACCTCGCGGGGTTCAATACGGAAGCCGCGGATCTTGACCTGGTCGTCGACGCGCCCGAGGTACTCGATGTCGCCGTTTGCGTTGTGGCGGACGATGTCCCCGGTCCGGTAGAGCCGGTCGCTGGTGGTGTCGAAGGGGTTGGGGACGAACTGCTCCGCGGTGAGTTCCGGTTGTCCGCGATAGCCCCGTGCGACACCAGGTCCGGCCACGTGGAGTTCGCCCGGCACCCCGGTGGGCGCGAGTCGACCGTGCTCATCGAGGACGTACACGCGCGTGTTGCCGATCGGTCGACCGATGGGAATACCGTTGGTGTCAGCGGGAAGCGGCGCGGTGACGAGGTGGCACGTGGCGAACGTGGTGCACTCGGTGGGGCCGTAGCCGTTGACGATCTGCGTGCCGGGCAGTGCGGTGACGGCGCGGCGAACATGGTTCGCGGACAGCGCTTCGCCGCCGACGAGCAGGTGGCGCAGCCCGGACAGCGCGGTGGTGTCCTCGTCGACGATGTGGTTGAACAACGACGAGGTCAGCCAGAGCGTGCTGATCCGGTGGCGGGTGATCGCGTCGGCGAGCGGCCGGGCGGTGAGCACCCGCTCGGTGGAGATGACGCAGGTGGCGCCGCTGAGCAGGGCTCCCCAGATCTCGAAAGTGGCCGCGTCGAAGGAGATCGCCGACGCGTGCAGCAGCACTTCGCCGGGGCCGAGAATGCCGTCCGGCAGCCCGGTGACGAGCCGGATGATCGCCTGGTGCTCGATTTCGACACCCTTGGGGCGTCCGGTCGAGCCGGATGTGTAGATGACGTAGGCCAGGTCTCGTGGCCCCGCTCCGGACTCGGGCGCGGTCCGCGGTTCCTCGTCGAGGGTGGGATCGCCGATCAGGTCGGTGGTGATCACCAGCTCGGCCCCACCATCGGCGAGCAGGAGCCGTTGGCGTTCCTCGGGGTAGTCCGGGTCGATCGGCAGGTACGCGGCGCCGGTCTTGAGAATGGCCAGCAAAGCGGTGATCTGCCCGAGGGAACGCGGCAGGCACACTCCGACGAGGGTCCCGGGCTCAGCGCCGAGGGCCCGCAAGCGGTGCGCGAGTTGGTTGGACCTGGTGTCGAGCTCGGCGTAGGTCAGCGACTCTTCGTTGCACACCAAGGCTTTCGCGTCAGGTCGGTGGTGGACCTGCTCGGCGAACAGCGCGGGCACGGTCGCCGGAGTCGGCAACGTCGTGCTGGTGTTGTTCCAGGTTTCCACCAGCTGCCGGACTTCGGCGTCGCTCATCATCGACAAGGCGGACAGCGGTCGCTCCGGGTCAGCCCCGACAGAGGCGAGCAGCTGCTGGAAGTGTTGGGTGAACCGTTCGATCGTGACGCGGTCGAAGAGATCGGCGCCGTAGTCGATCCGCACCTCCAGCACGCCGTTCCGTTCTGCCACATGGCATTCGAGATCGAACGGCTTCGCCTCGGTGCTCGCGGGCGACACCTCCGACAACGGCGCATCCACCAGCTGGAAAGCGACCTGGGTGAGGGGGTGGCGGCTGAAGTCCTGTTCAGGCACCAGTTCTTCCACGAGGCGTTCGAAGGGAACGTCGTCGTGCTCGTACGCGCCGAGCGTGGTTTCCCGCACACGGCCGAGCAGTTCCGGGAAAGTGGGATCGCCGGACAAGTCAGTGCGCAGCACCAACATGTTGGTGTCGAACCCAATCGAGCCGGACGTGGGTGCTCCGACCGTCACATCGGTCGTGCGCGCGTAGCGGGACAGCGCGAGGTTGAAGGACGCCAGCAGCGTCGTGAAGAGGGGGACGCTGTGGCGACTGCTCAGCTCACGGAGCTTTTCCGCGACACCGGCATCCACGACGAAGGAGGTCGAGCCGCTGCGGGACGACGACACCGGCGGGCGCGCGCGATCTGTCGGAAGTTCCAGCGCCGCAGGGACATCGGCGAGTTGCTTCCGCCAGTAGTCGAGCGGTTCGCGGAGTGCTCCGAAGATCGGCTCGATGGGGTTCTCCAGCCCCTGTTCGATGAGCCTGACGAACCGGCTCGCGAGCCGCTTGATCGTGGAGCGGTGGAAGAGGCTGGAGCGGAACGTCATTGTGCCGTAGAGCTTGCCGCCCTGGAGGTGGGTGACCAGCTCCAGGTCGAACCGGGTGTTCACGCCCGCCCACGGCAACAAGGTGATCTCGCCTTCGCCGAGCACGGGGAGCTCGCCGTTGTGCACGACCACGGCGTCGAAGATCGCGTTGCGCCCCGGTTCCCGCTCCGGCTGGACCTCCGCGACCACCTGGTCGAACGGCGCCCGCTGGTGCGCGTACGCCTCGAACACCTTGGCGTGCGCCATTTTGAGCAGTTCGCGGAACGTCGTCGTCGGGGTGATGCGGGTGCGCAACACCACGGTGTTCACGAAGAAGCCGAGGACGTCGGCGAAGCGGCGGTCGTCGCGGCCCGCCAGCACCGTTCCGATCGTCACGTCGTCTTGGCCGGTCTGGAGGGACATCAGCCCCTGGAACACCGCCGCCATGACGCTGGAGAGCGCGCACCGGTTCCGCAGGGAGAAGGAGTTGAGCCTCGCTGTGAGCTCGGCGGGCAGTTCGAAGTAGACGTGGTCGCTGGCGAACTCGGGAACAGCCGATCGCGGCCGGTCCGTCGGCAGCCGCAGCGGTTCGAACCCGTCGAGCTCTTTCCGCCAGTAGTCGAGGTGTTTCGCGGCGGCCTCGTCATCGGTGCTCGCGCGCTGCGCCGTGACGTAGTCCTCGTACTTCGCCTCGATCGGCACGGGCGTCGGCGACGGGTAGAGGGTGGTCACGTCCTCGACGATGATCTGGAGGGAACGGCCGTCGATGACGATGTGGTGGAACACCAGGCACAGCACGGCCGATCCGTCGGAGCACTCGACCACGACGGCACGCGCGGGTGGCGCCGCGGCGAGGTCGAACGGCTCGGCGGCCAGCTCTCCCGCGTGCTTCTGCCATTCGTCACCGGTGCCCGCGGTCCGTCGCACCACCGGAATGCGGAAGCCCGTCACCGGGATCGCGGCGGGCAGGCCCGACTCGTCCACGTCGAAGGTCCAGCTGAGCACCGGGTGGCGCGCCACGAGCGCGTCGAGCGCCCGGTCCAGCTGCTCGAAGTCGATGCCGTCGCGGAACCGCAGCACGATCGGGATGTTGTACGCGGCGCTGGTCCGGTCGAGCTGCTGCACCAGCCACAGGCGCTCCTGCCCGAGCGACAACCTCATCGAGTTCTCCTTCATCAGGCGCTCACCGGCCGCGTCGCGGATTCGAGCAGAGCTTGTTCGTCGACTTTTCCGTTGCGGGTGAGGGGAATCTCGTCGACCACGACCCACTGTGCGGGAATCGCGTAGCTGGGCAGCAGATCTGACAGGTACGTGCGCAACGACCGCGGGTCCGCGTCGGTGCCGGGGCGCAGGACGACGGCCGCGACGAGCTGGGCGCTCCGGTTCGCCTGCCGGGAAACGACGATCACGGCGTCGCGGACGTCGGGGTGGCGAACGAGGGCGGTGCTGATCTCCTCGGGCTCGATGCGGTGCCCGTCGAGTTTGACCTGTTTGTCCACGCGGCCAAGGAAAACCACGTTTCCGGAGGGGTCGAGCCGGACCAGGTCGCCCGTGCGGTACAGGCGTTCGCCGACATCCGGCGAGAAGTGGCCGAACCGGCCCTTCGTCTCGGTCTCGTCGTCGAGGTACCCGTCAGCCAGACCCGATCCGGCCGCGTACAGCTCACCGACCGCGCCGGGAGGGAGGAGGCGGGCGTTGTGGTCGAGGACGAAAACCTTGGTACCGGCGATCGGCCTGCCGATGGGGAGGGGCCCGTCGATCTCCGCGCTGTCCCGCACGGTGTGCGTGGTCGTGAAGGTGGTGTTCTCGGTGGGGCCGTACCCGTTCGTGATCACCAACCCGGGGTGCAGGTCGAGCACGCGCGCCACGGCCTCGTGCGGCACGACCTCGCCGCCGCTCACCAGCCAGCGGAGTCCGGCGAGCGCCCGCGGCCGGGACTGGGCGACCAGCCGGAAGAGGCTGGCAGTCAGCCAGGCGACCGAGATCTTGTTGTCCTTGAAGAACTTTTCGAGCTTGCCGACCGTCGGGAGCTTGGCGGGGAAGGCTTCCAGGGTCGCGCCGTTGAGCAAGGCAACCCAGATCTCGTACGTCGAGGCGTCGAAAGCCAGCGGCGCCATGCGCAGGACGCGATCACCGGGGCGCACCTGGAGCTCGGTCGTGAGCGCGAGCCGCGTGACCGCGTGGTGCGGGACGACCACACCCTTCGGTTCGCCGGTCGATCCGGAGGTGAACGCGATGTACGCCGTGCGGTGCGGGTCCGGAGAGCCAGGCGTCCAGTCGAGCGGCCTGTCGTCGTGCTGTCCGGGCTGCCAGGAGTCGACGCAGGTGAGCTCGTGCAGGGCCGGGTGGTCCGCCGTGCTGGCGTCGGTCACCGCGACCGCGGGCGCCAGTTTGCCGATGATCCTGCTCAGCCGCGCTTCCGGCGCGTCATCGTCGAACCCCGCGTACGCGGCGCCGAGGCGGATGATCCCCAGCAGCGCCACCACCTCGCCGA
Organism: Allokutzneria sp. A3M-2-11 16; assembly: GCF_024213555.1. Taxonomy (GTDB): domain Bacteria; phylum Actinomycetota; class Actinomycetes; order Mycobacteriales; family Pseudonocardiaceae; genus Allokutzneria. The sequence continues at coordinate 3,357,039 of NZ_JANAVO010000001.1, forward strand.
CCGACCTCCGGGTCGCGACGAGCACCGTGTCACCGGGCCGGACCCCGGCGCTCCGCAGAACACCGGCGTACTGGTCGGCGGCGTGCGCGAGCTGCTCGTAGGTCAGCTCAACGCTCGCGTCACGGACCGCGACCTCCCGCGGCCGCCGCCGAACCTGTTCCAGGAACAGGGTTTCGATGTCGACCGCGGGAACGTCGGCGCCCACCAGCGCATCGAGGATTCGGCGGCGTTCCGGCGCGATGCAGCGCACGTCCTCAAGCGGACCGTCGAGGGAGGTCATCTCGTCCACCGCGGCGGCGACGTCGGCGATGAACCCGTGCGCGGCGTCAGGCACCTCGGTGGTGAAGCGCACCTCGCCGGACCGAAGATCAGCGTGCTCGGAAGCGATCACGAGGTCCACGGGTCCGTCGTCGGCGCCGCGGGTCGGGTGATCCGCCCGCAGGAAGTCGTCGATGAGCGCGTGGTCGTCGACCTGGAGCCGGATCACCCTCCCGCCGACCGCGATCGCGGCTTCGCCCACCGCGGTCCACCGGCACAGGGTCACCGCGAACGCGGCCACCACCAGCGCCGCGCGGTCGCGGTCGGCGGACCCGGCCGGGAGTTCGGCCGTCAGATCGTAAGGAGCGGCGTCAAGCATCGGCCTAGCTGCTCCCCGCACGTCGGCGATCCAGTCGCACATGGAGGTGGTCGGGCCTGCGGAAGATGTGGCCGCGCTCGCGCAGCCGCCAGAAACCCGGCCGGATGCCGTCGAGCGAGCCGCTGCGCCGGACGCCGCCGAACCGCAGCGACAACCGCTCGAACAGCGTGTCGAACTCCGCGAGGGCCAGCTGGATGCCCAGGCAGGTGTGCGGGCCGGAGGAGAAGGCCAGCATCCGCTGGTCCGGCCGCCCCGGCCGCCAGGTGTCCGGGTCCTCGAACGTCCGCTCGTCGCGACTGGCGCTGCCCAGCGACAGCAGGAGCGCGGACCGGCGCTTGACGTGCACGCCGTGGAGGTCCAGGTCCCTGGAGGCGTACCTGAGGACGGTGTGACTCGGCGGTTCCCACCGCAGCGTCTCGCGAACCACCTGGTCCCGGTATTCGGGGTCCGCCAATGCGGACAATTCGACGTTGTGCGCCAACAAGGCGTACATGATCTTGCCGATGGTGGCGACACTCGTCTCGGTCCCGGCGAGCAGGAACAGCGTGGCCGATCCCAGCAGCGACTCGTCGACCGGTTCGCCCGGCGGGAAGACGAGATCGAGGAACGGCATCCGGTCGCCCTCACGGCGATTCGCGAGCTTGTCCTTCAGATAGTCGACCAGCTCCGCCTTGGTCCTGAGCGCCGTCTCCAGCGAGGTCGCCGGAAACTCGATCGCGCCCGCCAGCGGAAGAACCCGGGGCCGCAGCCAGGCCGCTTCCTCCGGCGGCACCCCGAAGAGCCGGGTGACCATCGCATAGGGCACGCCGACCGCGACGCGTTCCATGAACTCGATCTCGACGTTGTCCGCGGACCCCATCTCGGCCTCGATCGAGTCGAGAACCTGGTCCACCGCCGGAATGAGAATCTCCTCGCGCAGCCGCCGAACCGAGGCGCCCACGAACAACGGCGTGAACAACTTTCGCAATTCGCGGTGGCGCGGGCCGTCGGCGTCCAGCAGCGTCGGGCCGAACAACCGGCGACTGCTGCGCATCGGGAATCCACTGATGACCTGTCGGTCCGTCAGCAGCTCGACGACGTCTTCGTACCGCGTGACCAGAAAAGCCTGGAAGGCTTCCGACCAGTGCACCGGGTCAGCTGCCCGGAGCTCCTTGTAGATGGGCCAGGGGTCGGCGAGAAACTCGTCGGAGCTGAAGTCCAAACTCAGTTTAGCGGAGCTCATCGATTGCCACCCTTACCCGATTTCGGTCCGACGCTTCATCTGACGGGCGGCCTCTTCCGCGGTGAGCTTCATGGACTCGGCGGTACCGTCGAGCGCGCCGTAGAGTCCGGGCAGAACCTCGTGGGAAAGCGCCGTCAACTGGTCGAGGGTCGCCTGGTGCGACACCCAACGGGGAACGAAGAAGTTCAGCGACACCGGGTCGCCCAGCCGAGCCAGCAGATCGCTGATCATGCGGGTGCAGGTCGCGGTGTCCCCGACAATGAACGCGCCCGAGTCGACCAGGCTCTCCATCGTCTTGCGGTGCGCGACCGGGGAGTCCGGAATGGGCATGCCCAGAATGTTCTTGTACAAACCGCGGCGCAGATCGGAGAAACCAGGCAGAAGTTCGTCGATACCCGCGGCCGCCGAGTCGGCGACGTGGACGAAAACGTTGCACCGGACCCGCGTGTCGCCGCCGGACTTGTTCCGGTAAGCGTCGACGCGCTCGACCATCGCGCCGACCGGGTCCTTGTCCATGCCCGGCCGGATGGCACCCCACGGCGGCACCACGTGCACGGTCGGCGTGGTCGCGGTGTCCGCCAGCATCTCGATCGCGGGGTCGCTCAGCGACGACGCGACGACGGTCTCGATGGAGCCCCGCAGCGGCCGGAGCTGCAACACGGCCTTCTTCGCGGTGAACCACGGGGTCGTGGTGTCGACGGTCTCGCCGCGGAGCAGCGCCTGCACGACGTCCAAGGACGCTCGGAAGTTCGCCCGGAGCGTGCTCGGGTCCACCCCGATCATTTCCATGTCGTGCACGTACGTGCCCGTGCCGACGCCCAGGATCGCCCGGCCGTCGGTGAGGTGGTCGAGCAGCACCATCCGTTCCGCGACGTGCAGGGGGTGGTGGTAGGGAAGGGGGATCACGCCGGTGGCGAGTCGAATGCGGTGCGTTTCCCGGGCCAGCGCCGCGATGAGCATCTCGGGAGCGCTGAGCGTGCTCCACCCGCTGGAGTGGTGCTCGCCGAGCCAGATCTCGTCAAAGCCCAGATCGTCGGCCAGCCCGCTCAGTTCGATATCGCGCTTCAGGGCGGCGTACGGGCTGACCGAAGGGTCGTGGAACGGAGGCAGGAAGCAGCCGAAAGCCTTTGCGTGCATGATGCGAAAACCCCGTAATCTTGTGTCGGAGGAGGAGTGTGCTGTTGCCTCAGACTGCCTGCGCCTCTTCCAGCAGGAGATCACAGAACTTGTTGACGGTGGTCAGGTCCTGGTTTTCTTCGAGGTCGATGAAGACGTCGAGCTTCGTCTCGATCTTCTCGATGAACGCCAGGAACTCGATCGAGCTCATCCCCGTCTCGGGGAACTCCGTGTCCGGCCCGATGTCCTGGCTTTCCAGTAGGCTGCCGGCAACCTCGTACAGGGCTTCGAAGATTTGCTTGCGCAGTTCCGCCCGTGTATCTTCCGCAGTCATGTGTTCCCTTAGTGTTGAATCTTGCGCCATATGGGCACACTGCACCCGAGTGTGGAATGCCGGTTTTCGCTGCCAGTGAGCGCAGCAAAGGGTGGAGCGGCGGTTCCAGTTGATCTACGCAGGCCGCGCTTGCCATTCCCCTTGTGGCTGGCGGTAGTCACCCCAGTACACTCCCTGCCGTACGTTCCGGTGAGCCGGAGTCCGCACAGGCGAGCGAGTTGACACCATCGTACCCGAATCGTCTCCGGTCCGGGGGGCTTATGTTCGGCTCGCGATCCTCGCCTTAAGTCGATTTAACATCTTCTCCTCCGCGCCACTGGCGCGCGTCCTGCTGTTTCCAGTATTTGAGCTGGTCTGAGCGACTGTCAAGACATGGATCAACAATCCTTTGGATGCCACGGTTTGGCCTGTTCGGCGGCGTGTTCGACCGGTGTTCTGTTCTCGAATGAGCCGGTCCGAGTAATCGTCAAGGCCCGTGGACCATGATCTTTACGCCGTGGCGGACGGGTCTGTTCGACGGAGCGCTCAACTGCGTTCGCCGAGTTCAAGTGCGCCACCAGGGTCGACCGCTTCATCAACGGAGTCGAACACGAGTGGCGACAAAAATCGTCATCGTCGAAAATGAAATACAGGTTGTGCGACGCATCTTCGCCGTGTACGCCGACGGCTAACTCGCCGCCGCGAAAGGCACCTGCCGCACCTGCTTCACCGAGCACCGCCCGGCACCGGACACGCTCAGCCGACCGGCTGCCCGCCGTCCGCCATGCCGACGCGGGAGCCCACACCGTGTCCCGCGCCGACCCGGCGCTCATCAGGTGCCCCCAGCAGGACTCGAACCTGCGACCGACAGATTAGAAGTCTGTTGCTCTATCCAGCTGAGCTATGGAGGCCGGGCGCTCGCGCGCCGGAAGAAGAGTAACTGTTGTTTCCGGGTGGTTCGCGCATGATCGGCAAACACGAACACGCGAAGTGGGGCGATCCAGGTCACGGCTTAGGCTCGACGGGTGCCTGAAGCCCCCGCCCCGAGCCGTGGCCGCGCCGCCGGTATCGCCGCTCTGGTACTGCCTGCCGTCCTGCTGGCGCTGGTCGTGGCCGGGGCGCTCACCGCGCTCTCGCCCGTCGAGGTGCTGATCCGGTTCGGTCTGTCCGATCCCGGTGACCTCACCCGCCTCGGGCTGCCCATGGTCCGGACGCTCGCCGAGGCGGGCGCGGTGCTCTGCGTCGGTTCGCTGATGTTCGCGGCGTTCATGGTGCCGCAGCAGTCGACCGGAAGGCTCACTGCGGACGGGTGGGCCGCGCTGCGGCTCGGTGCCTGGGGAGCGATCACCTGGTTCGTGGGCGCGGTGCTGACCGTGCCGTTCTTCACGGCCAACGCCGCGGGCAAGCCGGTGGCGGATCTGATCTCGTCGGGATCGCTGTTCGCGCTCATAGGACAGCTGGAGCAGGCGAGGGCTTGGGTTTTCACCGCGTTGCTGGCCGGGGTCGTTGCGATCGTGAGCCGCGTGGTGTTGTCGTGGGGCTGGACCGTCGGCTGTCTCGCGCTCGCGCTCGTGTCGCTGCTGCCCGTCGCGGTTACCGGTCACTCCGCTACCGGCGGCTCGCACGACGTGGGTACCAACAGCCTCATCTACCACCTTGTAGCAATGTCGCTGTGGGTCGGCGGGCTCATCGCGCTCGTGGCCCACGCGCGTCGCGGCGGCGGCAACCTCGGGTTGGCGTACTCGCGCTTCTCCAAGGTGGCGCTGGTCTGCTGGCTCGTCATGGCGGTCTCGGGCGTGATCAACGGCCTCGTGCGACTGCCCTTGGCGGATCTGTTCACGAGCACGTACGGCTTGCTCCTCGTCGCGAAGGTCGTGGCGCTCGGCGCGCTCGGCGTCTTCGGTCAGCTCCAACGCCGGCGTGGCGTCAAAGCGGTCTCCGAAGGCGCGGCGCGTGGCGTGCTGCTGCGCATCGGCGGCCTCGAAGTGCTGTTGATGCTGGCGACCATCGCGATCGGTGTGGCGCTCGGCAGCACTCCTCCGCCCAACGACAAGCCGGTCCTCGGCACCACCGAAGTCATGATCGGTTACACGCTCGACGGTCCGCCCACGGTGCTCAACCTTGTGCTGGACTGGCGGTTCGACCTCATCTTCGGCACGGCGGCCTTGGTGCTCGCGGCGCTCTACGTGGCCGGTGTGCGCCGGTTGCGCCTACGCGGCGACAAGTGGCCCGTAGGACGCACTGTGTCGTGGCTGTGCGGCTGCGCCACTCTTCTCATCGCGACCTCGACCGGGATTGGCCGATACGCGCCCGCGATGTTCAGCGTGCACATGGGCAGTCACATGTTGCTGTCCATGCTCGTGCCGATCCTGCTCGTGCTCGGTGGCCCGATGACGTTGGCACTGCGCGCGATCGCGCCCGCGGGCAAGGACGCGCCGCCCGGACCGCGCGAGTGGCTGCTGGCCTTCGTCAACTCACCGGTCAGCAGGTTCCTCACGCACCCGATCGTCGCGCTCGTGCTGTTCGTGGGCTCCTTTTACGGCCTGTACTTCTCCGGTCTGTTCGACGCGGCCCTGCCGGAGCACTGGGCGCACATCGCGATGAACCTGCACTTCATCGTCGCGGGGTACGTCTTCTACTGGCCCGTCGTCGGCATCGACCCGGCTCCGCGCAGGCTCCCGCCGTTGGGGCGCCTCGGGTTGCTCTTCGCCGCGATCCCGTTCCACGCGTTCTTCGGCATCGCCTTGATGAGCGCGCAGTACGTGATCGGCCAGGAGTTCTACTCGCAGCTCGCACTGCCGTGGGTCACCGACCTGCTGCTCGACCAGCGCCTCGGCGGCGGCCTCACCTGGGCCTCTGGCGAGATCCCGCTGCTCGTCGTGGTGATCGCGCTGGTCGTGCAGTGGGCCCGCGACGACGAGCGCGAGGCCAGGCGCGGTGACCGCAGGGCCGAGGTCGACGGCGACGCCGACCTCAACGCCTACAACGAGATGCTCGCCCGTCTGGCCGACCGCGACCGGTAGCGGTTACTGCCTGCGGAAGCCCTTGGCCGCGAAGACCATCCCGCCCGCCGCGATCACCAGGCTGATGCCGATCGAGGTGAACGCGGTGGAGCTGATCGTGCCCTGCAACGTCAGCTCCCTGGAGGCGTCGATCGCGTAGGTCAGCGGGTTGACCGTGGCCACGAACTGCATCCAGCCCGGCAGCCCGTCCAGCGGCATGTACGCGCTGGAGCCGAACATCAGCGGGAACATCGCCAGGAAGGTGAACATCTGCAGGGTCTCCGGATTGCGCATCCAGGTCGCCACGGCCAGGAACAGCCAGCCGAGGCCCCAGCCGACGATCAGCGCCAGCAGCAGCGCGCCCGCGACGCCGAACCCCTTGGGGGTGAAGCCGAACACCGCCACCGCCGCGACGATCATGATGATCAGCTGCACCGCGCTGCGCACCAGGTCGGCGAGGCTGCGCGCGGCCAGGATCGAGCCGCCGTTGATCGGCAGCGCCCGGAACCGCGCCAGCACGCCGTTGCGCAGGTCGTTGACGAAGCCGACGCCCGCGGTCATCGCCGCCGAGAGGGCCGTGGTGACCAGCGTCGCGGGCATCAGGAAGTTGATGTAGCTGACGCCCTTGGGGAAGCCGGGGGTGTTGGCCACGTTGGAGAAGACCTGGCTGAACAGCAACAGCATCATCAGCGGGGTCAGCAGGGTGAACAGCAGGTTCTTCGGGTCCAGCAGCACGCTGCGCAGCGACCGCCCGGTGAGCACCATGATCTGGGTGTACAGGCTGCTGCCCCGCCAGGTGGCGCCCTGGGTGGCGGGAGCGAGTGACGAACTCATCTGGGAACTCCTACTCACGCCGCGGAGATGGCTTTGATGATCTGGGTGACCGCGTTGGCGTTGTCCGCGTCGGTCTTCGGGTCGTGGTTGAGCGCCAGGTAGACGTCGTCGAGCGACGGCTCGGAGATGCCCAGTTCGGTGACCATCACCCCGGCCCGGTCCAGCGCCCGGACCGCCAGGATCAGGTCGGTCGAGGCCACCGCGGGGGAGGAGATCTTGCGCCGGGTCACGTCGTGCGAGGGGTGCAGCCCGGCCCGCTTCAAGGCGTCCATCGCCACCGTGACGTCCCCGGGGTGGGCCAGCGTCAGCATGATCGTCCGCGTGCCGATATCGCCCTTGAGCTGGTCGGCGGTGCCCGCGGCGACGATCCGGCCGGAGGCCAGCACCGTGATCCGGTCGGCCAGCCGGTCGGCCTCCTCCAGGTACTGCGTGGTCAGCAGCACCGTCGTCCCCTCGCGGACCAGCCGCTCGACGATCTCCCACAGGCTGTTGCGGCTGGACGGGTCCAGGCCCGTCGTCGGCTCGTCCAGGAAGATCACGTCCGGGTGGCCGACCAGGCTCGCGGCCAGGTCCAGCCGCCGCCGCATGCCGCCGGAGTAGGTCTGCGCCTTGCGCCCGCCCGCCGCGGTCAGGTCGAAGACCGTCAGCAGCTCCTCGGCCCTGCGCCGCGCCTGCTTCGGGCTGGCGCCGAGCAGCCGGGCGATCAGCACCAGGTTGTCCAGCCCGGTGATCTGCTCGTCCACCGAGGCGAACTGCCCGGTCAGCCCGATCCGGCCGCGCACGTCGTGGCCGTGGGTGAGCACGTCGTAGCCCGCGACCCGCGCGGTGCCGGAGGTCGCCGTCGTCAGCGTCGACAGGATGTTGACCAGGGTGGTCTTGCCCGCGCCGTTGTGCCCGAGCAGTCCCATCACCGTGCCCTTGGGGACGCTCAGGTCCACGCCGTCCAGGGCGGTCATCTTGCCGAACTTCTTGGTGATCCGGACGGCGTCGATCATCAGCTCGGTCATGCCTGCGGTCCTTCCTCGGTGCTGCTGCCTGCTCCGCGCAGGAAGAGGTCCACGAGTTCCTCGGGGTCTGCGGTGCTGCCGCCGAACCGGCCCGCCAGGCGGTCGACGAAGACCAGGCCGATCAGGTAGCCGGTCGAGCGCTCCGCGCCCAGCCGCAGCTCCCCGTCGTGCGGGGCGAGCAGGGCGGACAGCGCCTCGCTGATCGGCCCCAGGTGGCGCATCGGGCCGTCCCCGCCGTCGGCATTCTCCCGGTCGTCCTGGCGGTAGCCGGAGGCGGCCAGCCCCTGCATCAGCGAACCCAGCCGGTCCACGTGCGCGCCGATCGCCCCGACCGCGCGCACCAGGCTCTTGTGCAGGCCCTCGGTCGCGGGTATGGCTGTCAGTTCGGCGGCCAGGCCGTCCGGGCGGAACGCGGCCTCCAGGCAGGCGCCGATCAGTTCCTTCTTGTCGGCGAAGACCCGGAAGACGGTGCCCTCGGCGATGCCGGCGGCCTTGGCGATCTGGCTGGTCGTGACGTTGCCGCCGTGCTCGGCCAGCAGCGGCAGCGTCGCGCGCACGATCGAGTCCCTGCGGTCCTCCGGGCTCATCGCGGGGGCGCGCCTGCGCCGCGGGCTGGCCACTGTCATGCGGGCCAACCTATCTGAGTGAGTCCTCACTCAGTCAACCCGACCTCAACCTTTTCGCACCAGGTGCGGGTAGTTGTCCACATCCTTGGTGGTTGTCCACAGATCCGCGGCGGGACGGTCCTCGGCGTCGGCGGGGACCGCAGAGTGGAACCCGTCAGCCCAGTCCGACCCGGAGGTGGAGATGCACGACTCGAAGGCAACGGTGATCGGCAACGTGGTCAACGACCCGCAGAGCCGGACGGTGAAGTCCGGCGCGTGCGTGGTGTCGTTCCGCGTCGCCAGCAACCGGCGGCGCCTGGACCGGGCCAGCGGCGAGTGGGTGGACAGCGACCCGCTGTTCCTGTCCGTGCAATGCTGGGGAGAGCTGGGCGCGGGGGTGGCCTACTCGCTGCGCAAGGGCGATCCTGTCATCGTCACCGGTCGCCTGCGCACCAGGGAGTGGGAGGCCGAGGGGCAACGCCGCTCCGTGGTCGAACTGGACGCCGAGGCGGTCGGTCCCGACCTCGCGCGCAGCCTGGCCCGGGTGCAGCGCGTGCACCGGGCCGGGAACGGCGACGCGGGCGCGGCGCCGGAGCCGCGCGGGCCCCGGGACGACGCGGGCAGCGATGACAGCGTTGTCCCTGAGGCCGCGGGATCGCTGTATCCCGTGTGATCCACACTTGTTATTCGCGCACCACCCGGCGATGGCGTCACCATGGCGGGGTCGCGAGTCAATCAGGCACCGACAGGACGGATACGATCGCGGTTATGGCCGAGTACATCTACACCATGAAAAAGGTGCGCAAGGCACACGGGGACAAGGTCATCCTCGATGACGTCTACATCCAGTTCCTGCCTGGTGCCAAGATCGGCGTCGTCGGCCCGAACGGCGCCGGCAAGTCGAGCGTGCTCAAGATCATGGCCGGCCTCGATCAGCCCAACAACGGCGAGGCCTACCTCGCCCCGGGCTACACGGTCGGCATCCTCCAGCAGGAGCCGCCGCTGAACGAGGAGAAGACGGTCCTCGGCAACGTCGAGGAGGGCGTCGGCGAGATCAAGGTCAAGCTCGACCGCTTCAACGCGATCGCCGAGCAGATGGCCACCGACTACTCCGACGAGCTGATGGAGGAGATGGGCAAGCTCCAGGAGGAGCTGGACCACGCCGACGCGTGGGACCTGGACTCCCAGCTGGAGCAGGCGATGGACGCGCTGCGCTGCCCGCCGCCGGACTCGCCGGTGGACATCCTCTCCGGTGGTGAGCGCCGCCGCGTGGCGCTGTGCAAGCTGCTGCTGTCCAAGCCGGACCTGCTGCTGCTCGACGAGCCCACCAACCACCTGGACGCCGAGAGCGTGCTCTGGCTCGAACAGCACCTCGCGGGCTACGCGGGCGCCGTCCTGGCCGTCACGCACGACCGGTACTTCCTGGACAACGTGGCCCAGTGGATCCTGGAGATCGACCGCGGCCGCACCCACCCCTACGAGGGCAACTACTCCACCTACCTGGAGAAGAAGGCCGAGCGGCTGGCCGTCGAGGGCAAGAAGGACGCCAAGCTGCAGAAGCGCCTCAAGGAGGAGCTGGCCTGGGTCCGCTCCAACGCCAAGGCCAAGCAGACCAAGTCCCGCGCCCGCCTCGACCGCTACGAGGAGATGGCGGCGGAGGCCGAGAAGACCAGGAAGCTGGACTTCGAGGAGATCCAGATCCCGCCGGGCCCGCGCCTGGGCAACGTCGTGGTCGAGGTCGACAAGCTGCGTAAGGGTTTCGAGGACCGGGTCCTGATCGACGGGCTCAGCTTCGACCTGCCGCGCAACGGCATCGTCGGCGTGATCGGGCCCAACGGCGTCGGCAAGACCACGCTGTTCAAGACCATCGTGGGCCTGGAGAAGGCGGACGACGGCAACGTCAAGATCGGCGAGACGGTCAAGCTGTCCTACGTCGACCAGAACCGCGCCGGCATCGACCCGAAGAAGAGCGTCTGGCAGACGGTCTCCGGCGGGCTGGACTACATCCAGGTCGGCAACGTCGAGATGCCCTCGCGCGCCTACGTCGGCGCGTTCGGCTTCAAGGGCACCGACCAGCAGAAGGCCGCCGGAGTGCTCTCCGGTGGTGAGCGCAACCGCCTCAACCTCGCGCTCACCCTCAAGCAGGGCGGAAACCTGATCCTGCTCGACGAGCCCACCAACGACCTGGACGTGGAGACGCTCGGCTCGCTGGAGAACGCCCTTGAGCAGTTCCCGGGCTGCGCGGTGGTCATCTCGCACGACCGCTGGTTCCTGGACCGCGTCGCCACGCACATCCTGGCGTGGGAGGGCACCGAGGAGAACCCGTCCCAGTGGTTCTGGTTCGAGGGCAACTTCGAGGGCTACGAGAAGAACAAGATCCAGCGGCTCGGCGCGGAGGCGGCGCGCCCGCACCGCGTCACCTACCGCAAGCTCACCAGAGGCTGAGCGGGGACTGACGACCATGGCGGCTGGTGGCGCGGGCCAGGGAAGCAGCGAGGCGGGGTTACTTGTCACCTCCGCCTGGCGGCTTCGCTGGCGCGCGCCCGAGCTGACCCTGGTACTGGGCGAGCGCGCGGCCGAGATCGCGCTCGCCCACTCCGACGAGTGGGCCCGGCTGCGCGGCGAGATGCTGGCGCTGTTCGCGCTCAACCGGCTCGGGCAGGGCGTCTCCGTCGCCGAGCGCGCCATCGTCGCGATGTCTGCGGCGGAGGCGGTCGGCGAGGTCGAACTGGGCTGGCGGCTGCGGATCGAGCTGGCCAACTCCGCCAGGGTGGTCGGCACGCCGCTCACCGGCTTCGCGCTGCTGCGCCCGCTGCTGGAGGCGGGCGACGCACCGGCGGGCCTGCGCGGCGCGGCCATGGTGCAGCTGGTGGACTGCCTCGCCCGGCTCGGCAGCGTGCCCGAGCTGACCGACGCCCTCACCGAGGCGGACCAGCTCTACCAGCAGGACCGGCAGCTCGAAGCGGACACCGTGGTCATCCTGCGGGCGCTGCTGCGCGCGGCGGCCGCGGGCAACAACCGGCGGTGGGGCGACCTGCCCGCGGCGGTGCACGCGGCGGAGGAGGGCATGGCGATGCTCTCCGACCTCTCCGATCCGGCGGCCGACAGCGGCTACGCCAGCGGAAGGCTTGTCCTGCAACGGGTGTGCGCGCTCTTCGACCTCGACCGGGGTCGCGAGGCGGAGCGGGTCGCGCTGGAGTTCATGGAGCGCCCCGTGCGCTCCCCGCTCGCGACCAGCGTCGGCTGGCTCAAGTTCGCGCTGGCCACCCGGTTGCACCTGCCGAGGGGCAGCGCGGAAACGGCCGCTGACCTGTTGCGCGGCACCGCCCACCTGGCCCGCAGGCACCGTTCGGAGGCACTGCTCACGCAGAGCCTGCAATCGCTGGCGCACGTCTACGAGCTGACCGGCGAGCTGACCGACGCCCTCGGCTGCCTGCGGGACGCGCACGCCGCCGAACGCCGTCGCCAGCGCGCGGTGCACGGGGTGCGCATGATGCTGATCGAGCGGCTCAGCAGCATCCAGCCGCCCGGCCACGAGACCGCCGACGCCGGGACCTCACTGCGCGACCAGGTCGCGGCGACGCTGCGCCGGGGCCGGATCCGCCGCGACGTCGGCCGGGGGTCCGCCCCGATCGACATGCCCGGCCTGCTCAGCCAGACCGGGTTCCTCCGCAGGCTGGACGCGGTGGTCAACGACGGCGGGACCACCGACACCCTCGCGCTGGTGCTGCTCGACCTCGGCGGGTCCGATCCGGCCGATGCCGAGCCCCAGCCGGAGGAAATGCTCAACTCGCTGGTCGAGCGCGTGCGCAGCAGCGTGCCCAGTGAGGCCACCCTGGCCAGGGTCGACGGCGACGAGTTGGCCGTGCTGCTGCCCGGCACCACCCGGGACGAGGCGCAGCGCTGGGTGGCGGAGCTGCGTTCGGCCATCGGCCTCCCGGTCACCGTCAACGCGGGCGTCGCCGAGCACTGGCCCGGTGCCCGCACCGAGGACCTGTTCACCCAGGCCGACCGGGCACTCGCCGAGGCCAAGCGCCCCGCCCCGATCCCGTTGCCCGGCAACGGCTTCAGAACCGACACCGATTTCCGCGACACCGATTTCCGCGACGCTGGTTTCCGTGACGCTGGTTTCCGCGACAACGGCTACAGCGACGACACCGGCCACGGCGATACGGACTACAGCGACACCGACTACAGCACCGACTCCGCATTCAGCACCGGCGCCGAGCCGTTCGGGGCGGACCAGCTGCTCGACGCCCCGTTCCTGGGCGACCCGCGCCTCGACGAACCGGTCCACGACGAACCAGTCCACGACACATTGGCCGATGACACGCCCGTCGAGGACGAGTCGGTCGAGGACGAGCCGAGCAGCGAGCCCGCCGCGATCACCCCGCTGCCCAGCAGCGCGGTACCGGACGACTTCGGTCACCGGCTCGACGACGCACCCGAAGCCGAGGAGGACGAGGACACCTCCTGGCCGGTCCTCGATCGGGCCCCGGAGCCGCATCGCGAGGTCACCGAGGAGTTCGAGGACGAGGCCGTTCCGGACGAGGACCACCCCGCGCTCGGCGAGTCGCCGGAGCCCGCGTTCTTCGAGGCACCGACGACACCGCTACCGGTGATCAGCGACGCCGCGGAGCGCTACGCCCCCGCTGACCTAACCGTGGACGAGCACTCCGAGGACGACTACTCCGACGATCCTGACTACCCCGAGCAGGAGACCTCGTTCTCCGCAGAGGAGCTGGAAACCCGTTCGGTGCGCGAAGCGGAGCCGCAGGCCAGCGGGACGTTCGAACTGCCGAGCGGCCTGCTGCCCTCGGTGGTCAGCTTCGCCGCGATGCCGGACCCCGACACCAGGGAGACCGGCACCGCCGACCTCGACGACGAGCTGGTGGAGATCACCGAAGTCCGGCTGGAGCCCGAGCCGGTGGTCGAGTCCTACCACCACGACGGCTGGTCGGAACCGGACGAGCTGGAACTGTCCCCGGCCGTCCTGCCCCGCTTCGGCGAGTCCGAGCCCGCACCGGAGCACGACGCGGAGTACGACACCGAGGACCAGACCGAGGACCAGGTGCGCCGGGACTCGGTGGCCGAACTGCTCGCGCAGGTGATGGCCATGTCCAAGGGCGGAGCCGAGAGCCTGCCGGTCGACCCCGCCGAGGACGAACCGGAACTGTCCGAGCCGGTCCCGGTGCGCAACAACGGCTGGACCGACCCGGCCGAGACCCGCTCCGCCGAGCCCGCCCGGGAAGACGACTCCTCGGCGTACGACCGCGTGATGGCGCACGACTTCCTCGCCGAGATGCGCCGGGCCGACGTGGAAGCGACCGCGGAAGCGACGCCGGAGCCCGAACCGGACGAGCTGGAAGAGGACTCGGCCTTCGACGGCCTGAGCTTCTCGGTCGGGCTCCCGGTCAGCGCCCCGCAGACCGTCGAGGGTGACGAGTACGAGATCCCGGAAGCGCGCGCCGACTGGCCGCCGGTGTTGACCTCGCGCGATCTCCGGCTGCCCGGCTCGGTGCCGCCCGCGGCCGAGGAACCCGCCGAGCCCCAGCTGTTCGAACCCCGGTCTTTCGAGCCCCGGTCCTTCGAAACGCAGTCCTTCGAACCGCAGCCCGACACCGCCGAGTCGCCGCGGAACGGCTGGGCGAACGGGTTCCCGGCATGGCCCGCGCCGACTGCCGAGACCCCGGTGGACTCCATCCCCGAGCCGCCGCCCGCGCCGAAGTTGCCGGAGCCCAGCGAGGACCCGGAGCGCCCGGAGCCCAGCCCGATCCCGGACGTGCCGGAGCCGCAGCCCATTCCGGACGAGCCGGGCCCCGACGCCATCCCCGAGCCCCCGCGCCCCGTGCCGCCCCCGCACCCCGAGGCGGCGCTGTCCATCGGCCGAGGCGGGCACCGCGAGCCGACCACCCTCGACTCCGAGCACGGCCAGTCCAGGTACGCCGACGCCGACCAGAGTCCCGTTGGGCACGACGCCGTCGCGCACCGCGACCACGCGCGAAACGCCGACCAACCGGGCATCCGACGTCGCGCCGCCGCGGCGAAAGCTGACGACCACGCCGTCGCCGAACCAACAGTCACCGAACCAGACATCGACGACGCTGCCGTTGAGCCTCGTGACTCCGCGCCGAGGTCCGTCGACCATGCCGAGCATCGCGACATCGTGCAGAGGGCCGCTGGTCACGTTGATGTCCAGCACCGCCACAGCGACCAGAGGCCGATCGCCCGTCAGCAGCCCGACATCGAGCAGACACCCGCCGAGATCGAGCACAGGGCCACCGAACGCGTCCCGAGTGGAGGCGCCGAGCAGAGGACCGCTGAACCCGACGCCGTCGAACAGCGCAACGGTGCGCCGAGGCCCGCGGCACGCGCCAACGCCGAACCCGATGACATCGCGCCGAAGGCCGTCGAACACGCGGATGTCCAGCGCAAGCCGGACCCGGTCACCGAACCCCCCGTCGTCGAACCCGCTAGCGCCGCACCCGCTGAACAAGCGACGTCCGAACGCATGACAGCTGAACGCGCGATGACCGAAGCCGCGGCCGCCGCACCCGCTGTGCCCGTCGCCGAAGCTGCCGCCGCGGAACCGGAAGCGCAGGAGCCCGCGCCCGCCGCCCCACCGACGCGGGTGATCCGCCGCAGGTCCCTCGCCGCCGAATTCGCCAGCTGGGCCAACAGCCCCGAGGCAACGGGCGAGCCCGAAGGACGCGGTGACGAACGCGACAGTGATCGTGCCAACACCGGCGATCAACCCAACACCGGCGACCAGGCGAGCCCAGCCGACCGTTCGGCAGCCGCGAACGGTCCCGGGACCAACCCCTCGCTGGCCATCCACCGCGTCGTGCAGCGCCGGACCCTCGACGAGGCCGCCGAAACGCCCCCGGCCGCGGTCGCGGAGTCCGGAACGGCTCCCGCCGCCGCGGTGGAGTCAACACAAGGGGACTCACCGCAAGAAGAGCCATCACCGGCGGAGCAGCCGGAGCAGCAGCCCGGGGAGCGCAAGCGCCTGGCGGGCGGGCCGTCGTCCCGACGCCGCAGCAAGGCGGGGATCGGACTGGCCGAACTGCTGGCTGAGGCCATGGTCGCCTACGAGAGCAGCAAGTACGAGGCGCAGAACACCACCGTGATTCCCGACGCGGTCGCCCTGGACAGCATGCTCGAACAGCAGCACCAGCGCCCGGCGAACGGCACGCCGCCCGCGCCGCCGACCAAGGTCGTGCAGGCACCGGACTCGGCCACGACGCTGATGCCCGCGCCGGGCCACTCCGGCGCGCTGCCGCTGCCCGGACAGCCCACCACGGTCGTTCCCCGGCCCGACCACCACACCACCGCGCTTCCCACCGGCAACTCCGGCCAGCACACGAGGGTGGTTCCCGCGCCCGTCCAGGAGACGACGTTCCTGCGGCCGCAGGAATTCGCGCACCGCGCGCCGGAGCACCGGTCGGCGGGCCACCGGCGTCCGGAACCCCCCAACCCCGACCAGCAAGGGCCGGACCAGCGCACGGAGTACTGGGGCGAGCCCCAGGACATGCCGAGGACGGCGCCCTACGTCTCCTCCGGTCACCTGCCCACCCCGACCGCGGAACCGCGGCACCGCAACGAGATGGCGCCGAGCGGCGAGCACCCCGCGCCCACCTACGACAGCGGCTGGCTGGCGCGCACCCAGCGGGCGCCGCTGTCGATGCCGTCGATGCCTTCGGTGCCGATGGGGCTGCCATCCGCGCCGATGGGCCTGCCCCCGGCCCCGGGCGAGTACGGCACGGGCGAGCCCTGGACGCCGTTCGGCGCGGCCGCGGGCGCGCCCGGCCAGCAAGATCCATCTGCCCGGCACCGGGGGCCGGTGGAGCCGCCACCGGCCGCCGCACCGCGACCACCAGCCGTCGCATCGGATCACGCCGAATTCGGGCACGCCGACCTTCCCCCGTACAGGGAGGACGGGCCCGAGGGATCGCGACCCTGGGTGAGCTACGGCGCGCCTGAACAGCAGTGGTCTTCGCTGGATCGGGGTCACTCGAACGACTGACGTCGCACCGCTCGACGCGCCGGAACGGGGGTACGCCCGCTTCCCGGTTAGCGCATTCGGGGAGTTACCCTCGCGAGGTCCCGGCACAGCGGCGTGCCGGAGAGCGCGTGGAGCCTGCTGACCATGACTTCGACCGGAGATCCGTTGGGTACCGCAACGTCCCGTCCCGAGTCCACCCGCAACCCCGTCGACGACATTCCGGGTAGTCCGGAGTCGGTGCGCGACGAGCTGCTTGACCGAGCGGTGCAAGCCGCTCCCGATCTCGCCGAGCTGCTCCGCCTCTACTTCCGGCACGTGCCGGCCGAGGAGGTCGTCGAGGACGAGCCCGTCGACCTGGTCGGGGCGGTCCGCTCGCACTACCAGCTCGCCGAGAACCGGGTTCCCGGCCGCCCCGCGGTCCGCGCGCTGAACCCCGAACGCGCCCACGACGGCTGGGCCTGTCCCGCCACCGTGGTCCAGCTGGTCACCGACGACATGCCGTACCTGGTCGACTCCGTGGTCGCGGAGCTGACCCGCAGCGGTGTCCAGGTCCAGCGCGTGGTGCACCCGATCCTGGTGGTGCGCAGGGACGTCACGGGCACGCTGCTGGAGGTCCTCGACGACGCGGACCCCAGCGCCCCGCCCGCCGACGCGCTCGCCGAGTCGTGGATGCACCTCGAAGTCGACTACATCACCGACGCCGAGCGCGCTCGTGACCTGGAGCAGCGCCTGCTCTCGGTGCTCAACGACGTCCGCGAGGTCGTCGAGGACAGCGAGAAGATGGCGGGCACCGCCCTGGAGCTGGCCGGACAGCTGGAGACCGCGCCGCCGCCGCTGCCGGAGGAGGAGGTCGTCGACGGCGCCGGCCTGCTGCGCTGGCTGGCCGACGGCCACTTCACCTTCCTCGGCTACCGGCACTACGAGCTGGTCCAGGACGAGAGCACGGACAACGAGCCCGCGCTGCGCGCCGTGCTCGCCTCCGGACTCGGCGTGCTGCGCCAGGACAGCCTGGCCGCGCGCAGCTTCACCGCGGGCCCCGACGCGGCCGCGCAGGCGATGAAGAAGGAGCTGCTGGTCCTGACCCAGGCCAGCGCGCCGTCCACGGTGCACCGCTCGGTCTACCCGTACTACGTGGGCGTGAAGACCTTCGACGCCAACGGGAACGTCAGCGGCGAGCACCGCTTCCTCGGTGTCTTCACCACCACCGCGCTGCACGAGAACGTGCTCGACATCCCGGTGATGGAGCGCCGCGTCCGCCAGGTGATCCACCGCGCGGGCTTCCCGCTGGAGTCCTACTCGGGACAGCGGATGCTCGAGGTGATCCAGAACTACCCGCGCACCGAGCTGTTCTCCCAGGACGCCGACTTCCTGTTCCACACCACCACGAAGGTGCTGGCGCTGGCGGAGCGCCGCAAGCTGCGGCTGTTCCTGCGCCGCGACCCGTACCGCCGCTTCTTCTCCTGCCTGGTCTACCTGCCGCGCGACCGCTACACGACGACCTCGCGGCTGGCCATGCAGGAGGTGCTGCTGGCGGAGCTGAACGGCACCGGCCTGGAGTACAGCGCGCGCATCGGCGAGTCGGCGCTGGCCCGCGTGCACTTCATGGTGCACACCGACCCGCAGAGCGATATCGAGCCGGACACCGCGAGCATCCAGCAGCGCCTGTCCGAGGCGGCCCGCAGCTGGGACGACCTGATGGTGGACGCGGTGCTCGCCGAGCAGACCGCGGCGACCGCGGGCGCCGAGTCCGCGACCGAGCTCGGCCAGCGCTACGCCACGATGTTCCCGGAGTCCTACAAGGAGGACTTCCCGGCCACCGAGGGCCTCGCCGACCTGCGCAGGTTGCAGCGGCTGTCCGGCCCCGGCGACGCGGACATGTGCTTCTACGTGCCCGAGCAGGCCGAGCCGGGGGAGCGCCGCTTCAAGCTCTACCTGGCCGGTCGCCGGATCACGCTGTCGCAGGTGCTCCCGGTGTTGCAGGGCATGGGCGTCGAGGTCGTCGACGAGCACCCCTACGAGGTGGTGCGCGACGACGGCATCCAGTGCTGGATCTTCGACTTCGGGCTGCGCCTGGAGCAGTCGGTGCTGGAGCAGATCGGCACCGAGAACCTGGACCTGGTGCGCAAGCGCTTCCAGGACGCCTTCGCCGCCGCGTGGCGGGGTGAGGCCGAGGTCGACCGGTTCAACTCGCTGGTGCTGCGCGCCGGGCTGGACTGGCAGCAGGCCGCGCTGCTGCGCGCCTACGCCAAGTACCTGCGGCAGGCCCGCACCCCGTACAGCCAGGACTACATCGAGGACGCCGTCCTGGCGCACACCGACGTGATAGCGGCGCTGGTGCGGTTGTTCGAGGTCCGTTTCGACCCGAAGCTGGCCGACGAGGGCCGCCTGGCGCAGACCGAGACCCTGGTCGCCGAGATCACCAGGATGATCGACGAGGTCACCAGCCTGGACGCGGACCGCATCCTGCGTTCCTACCTCACTCTGATCAACGCCACGCTGCGGACGAACTACTTCGTGCGCGACGAGGAGAGCGGCGAGACCAAGCCGTACCTGTCTTTCAAGCTGGAGCCGAAGGCCATCCCGGACCTGCCGCAGCCGCGCCCGGCGTTCGAGATCTTCGTGTACTCGCCGCGGATCGAGGGCGTGCACCTGCGCTTCGGCCCGGTGGCGCGCGGCGGCCTGCGTTGGTCCGACCGGCGCGAGGACTTCCGCACCGAGATCCTGGGCCTGGTCAAGGCGCAGGCGGTGAAGAACGCGGTGATCGTGCCCGTCGGCTCCAAGGGCGGGTTCGTGGTGAAGCGCCCGCCGACGCCGACCGGGGACCCCGGCCTGGACCGCGAGGCGAACCTGACCGAGGGCATCGCCTGCTACCGGATGTTCATCTCGGGCCTGCTCGACCTCACCGACAACCTGCGGGCCACCGCGGACGGCAACGTCGTCGTCCCGGCGCGGCAGGTGGTGCGGCACGACGGCGACGACACCTACCTGGTCGTCGCGGCGGACAAGGGCACGGCGACCTTCTCCGACATCGCCAACGAGGTCGCGGCCAGCTACGGCTTCTGGCTGGGCGACGCCTTCGCCTCCGGTGGCTCCGTCGGCTACGACCACAAGGCCATGGGCATCACCGCCCGCGGCGCGTGGGAGGCGGTCAAGCGCGCCTTCCGCGAGCTGGGTACCGACACCCAGACCGAGGAGTTCACCGTCGTCGGCGTCGGCGACATGTCCGGGGACGTCTTCGGCAACGGCATGCTGCTCTCCGAGCACATCCGCCTGGTCGCGGCCTTCGACCACCGGCACGTCTTCATCGACCCGGAGCCGGACGCGGCGCGCGGCTTCGCCGAGCGCACCCGGCTCTTCGCGCTGCCCCGCTCCTCGTGGGACGACTACGACCGGAGCCTGATCAGCGAGGGCGGCGGGATCTGGCCGCGCACCGCGAAGTCCATCCCGCTCTCGCGGCAGGTGCGGGCGGCGCTGGGCATCGACGAGGGCGTGGAGAAGCTCTCCCCGGCCGAGCTGATCAAGGCGATCCTGCTCTCCCCGGTCGACCTGCTGTGGAACGGCGGCATCGGCACCTACGTCAAGGCCACCACCGAGAGCCACGCCGAGGTCGGCGACAAGGCCAACGACGCGGTCCGGGTGGACGGCGCCGACCTGCGGGTGAAGGTGGTCGGCGAGGGCGGCAACCTGGGCCTGACCCAGCGCGGCCGGATCGAGTTCGCCAAGGCGGGCGGCAAGGTCAACACCGACGCCCTGGACAACTCGGCGGGCGTGGACTGCTCCGACCACGAGGTCAACATCAAGATCCTGCTGGACCGGCTGGTCGCGGACGGCAGGCTGGACGGAACCCAGCGCGATGAGCTGCTGGTCGAGATGACCGACGAGGTCGCGCAGCTGGTGCTGACCGACAACTACCGGCAGAACGGGGTGCTCGGCGTCAGCCGGGCGCACGCCGCGCCGATGCTGTCGGTGCACTCGCGCCTGGTCAGCGAGCTGGAGAAGCGGCGCGGGCTGGACCGGGCGCTGGAGGCGCTGCCCACCCGCGGCCAGTTCAAGTCCATGGAGCAGGCGAACGAGGGCCTGACCTCGCCGGAGCTGGCGACGCTGCTGGCCCACGTCAAGCTCTCGCTCAAGGACGACGTGCTGGCCAGCGACCTGCCCGAGCTGGGCACGTTCGCGGCGCGGCTGCCGGAGTACTTCCCGACGCCGCTGCGCGAGCGCTTCGGCGAGGCCATCCCCTCGCACCCGCTGCGCCGGGAGATCATCTCTACGCTGCTGGTCAACGAGGTCGTCGACGGCGGTGGCATCTCCTACGCCTTCCGGCTGGCCGAGGAGATGACGGCGTCGCCGACGGACGCGGTGCGCGCCTTCGCGGTCGTGACCAAGGTCTACGACCTGCCGTCGCTGTGGCGGGAGATCGAGTCCCTCGACAACGTCATCCCGACCGACGTCGCCGACGACATGGTGCTGGAGTCGCGGCGGCTGCTGGACCGCGCGTCGCGGTGGCTGCTGTCCAACCGCCCGCAGCCGCTCGCGGTGGGCGCGGACATCACCCGCTTCCAGCCGGTGGTCTCCGACCTCGCGCCGCGGGCGATGGACATGCTGCGCGGCCGGGAGCTGGAGACGGTCCAGGCGCACGCCGACCGGCTGATGTCCTCGGGCGTCCCGGAGCAGCTGGCGTGCCGGGTGGCCTCGCTGCTCTACACGTACTGCCTGCTCGACGTCACCGAGGTGGCCGAGCTGGCCGAGCGCGAGGGCGGACTGGTGCACGGCGGCGAGCACAGCCCGCGCCAGACGGCGGAGCTGTACTACGCGCTGTCGGAGCACCTGGACGTGGACCGGATGCTGGTCTCGGTGAGCGCGCTGGAGCGGGGCAACCGCTGGCACGCGCTGGCCCGGCTGGCGTTGCGGGACGACCTGTACTCGACGATGCGGGCGATCACCCTGGACGTGCTGCGCACCAGCGATCCGGACGACTCCGCGGACGCGAAGATCGCGAAGTGGGAGGAGGCCAACTCCTCCCGCCTGGCCCGGATGCGGGCGGCGATGCAGGAGATCAAGGAAGCCGGCCGGCTCGACCTGCCTACGCTGTCGGTGGCGGCCCGGCAGGTCCGCAGCATCGTGAGATAAGGGGAAATCCCGGCAGTGAGCGAGCGTGCGAGCGAGCCATTGAACACAGTGCCCCGGTTCACGGGCCGCCGAGCTTGCGAGGTGGTTTCGTGAGCCCGTTCGTCACCCATGTCCACCCCCGGTGGGCGGACATCGACCTCAACCGCCACGTCAACCACGCGGTGATCGTGACGCTGATGGAGGAAGCGCGCGGGCACATGCTGTTCACCGACTCCTCGCCCTGGGCCGGGTTCACCGATCCGGCCCGGGGCCTGGTGGTCGCCAAGCTGACCGTGGACTTCCGCGCCCCGCTGGACTGGACCGGCAAGCCGGTGCGCGTCCGGGTGGACATCAGCGATCTGCGCCCGGCGACGTTCGTCATGCGCCACACCGTCCACTGTGGACCGTCCGAGGAGGACAGGATCGCGGCCGTCGGAGAGGTGCTGGTGGCCGGGTTCCACGTGGCCACCACCCGCCCGCGCAGGCTCCGCGACGACGAGCGGGAGTTCCTGGCGAAGTACGTGGTGGAGGACGTCAATGCCTGAGTTGCTCATCGCCGACCGGGACGAGCGCGACGACCTCGGCGCCTTCGTGGCGCGCGCGGTCCGGCTGGACACCGCTGTCCTGGTCCGCCTGCGGACGCGGCCGAGCGCCGACGGCGAACAGTTGCTGGAGGCGTGGGCGTCCACGCCGTTCGACACCCTCGTCACCCGCACCGTCCGCGGCCGGGTGGAGCCGGGCGACCTGACGGTCAACGGCAACGAGCTGCTGGCCTCGCTCGCCGTGGTCGGCGGCGAACGGATCGATCCCGGCCCGCCGCAGGACATCATGTGGCGCTCGGCGCTGCCGCCCGCCACCGGCTGGCTCGCGGTCGACGAGCTGCCCGCGGAGATGGTCTCCGACCTGGCGGATCAGGGCGTCGCGGTGGCCAAGGAGAACCCGGGCCCGCGCGGCACCCCGCCCGCGTCGCTGCTGGACCAGTCGGTGCTGACGGTCAGCGGATCGGGGCTGGACGTGAAGATCCCGCTGCGCTGCCTGTTCGCGCTCTCCGGCATGGGTTTCCTGACCAGCCGCCAGGAGGGCGACAAGGTCCGCGTCACCGCCACCGACTCGTGGCTGCGCCTCGACGCCCGCTTCGGCGCCGTGGTCCGCCGCCGCCACGCCCTCCTCCCCCTCCTCGTCTAGAGAAGCTCCGTTTCGTACTCATAGCGGGAAAAAGAGCGCTCCCAAATCCCGCTATGAGTACGAAACGGGCAAAGGCTCAGGCGAGCCAGGCGGCGGAGTTGGGGGGGAGTTCTCCGTCGGAGGTGAGGGGGGCGCTGGAGAGGACGACCTCGCCGGGCGGGAGTGGGACGGGGGAGTCGGAGGTGTTCAGGGCGCAGATGAGGCCGCCCGTCTTGCGCCGGAAGGCGAAGCAGCCCTCCGGTGCGCCATACCACTCGATCTCCTCGCCCGCGAAGCCCGGATGCGTCCGGCGCAGCTCGACGGCCTGGCGGTAGAGCGAGAGCATCGAGGCCGGGTCCTCCAGCTGGGCCTCCACCGTCAGCGGACCCCAGTCGCCGGGCATCGGCAGCCAGGTCGTCTCGGCGGTGGTGAAGCCGAACGTGGGGCCGGAGCCCTCCCACGGCATCGGGATGCGGCAGCCGTCGCGCCCGCGCCGGGTGTGCCCGGAGCGCTCCCACACGGGGTCCTGCAACGCCCAGTCCGGCAGGTCCACGTTGGGCAGACCCAGTTCCTCGCCGTTGTACAGGTAGACCACGCCGGGCAGCGCCAGTTCGACCAGCGCCATCGCGCGCGCCCGCGCCTGGCCCAGCTCGCCGCCGCCGTAGCGGGTGGTGTGCCGGTCCACGTCGTGGTTGGACAGCGTCCAGGTCGGCAACGCGCCGACGGCGCGCACCGCCGCGACGGAGTGCTCGATCGCCGACCGCACCTCGGCGGCCTCGAAGCCGGTCTCCACCAGGCGGAAGTTGAAGCCGAGGTGCAGTTCGTCGGGGCGGACGTAGGCGGCGAAGCGGTCGTCGCCCTTCACCCAGATCTCGCCGACAGCCATCCGGTCCTGGTACTCGTCGAGCACCTTGCGGATGCGGCGGTGGATCTCGTGCACCTCCTCGTTGTCGAAGCGCGGGTCGTTGGCGTTGTCGTGCAGCACCCCGCTGCCGTCGACGAAGCCCTCGGAGACGTCGGGCAGGTCGGCGGGCTTGGCCATGCCGTGCGCCACGTCGATCCGGAACCCGTCGACGCCGCGGTCCAGCCAGAACCGCAGCGTGTCGTCCAGGTCCTCGGCCACCTCGGGGTTGGCCCAGTTCAGGTCCGGCTGCTCCGGGGCGAACAGGTGCAGGTACCACTGGCCGTCGGCGACCCGGGTCCACGCGGGCCCGCCGAAGATGCTCGGCCAGTTGTTCGGCGGCTCGGAGCCGTCATCGCCCCGCCCCTCGCGGAAGATGTAGCGCTCCCGCTCCGGGCTGCCGGGACCGGCGCGCAACGCCTCCTGGAACCAGTCGCGCTGGTCGCTGCTGTGGTTGGGCACCAGGTCGATGGTGACCTTGATGCCCCGCGCGTGCGCGTCGGCGACCAGCCGGTCGAACGCGGCCAGGTCGCCGAAGAGCGGGTCGACGTCCCTCGGGTCGGCCACGTCGTAGCCGTGGTCGGCCATCGGGGAGCGGAAGAACGGGGTCAGCCACAGGGCGTCGACGCCGAGCAGTTCCAGGTAGCCGAGCCGGGCGCGGATGCCGTCCAGGTCGCCGACGCCGTCACCGTTGGAGTCGGCGAAGGAGCGGACATAGACCTGGTAGAAGACCGAGTCGTTCCACCAAGGCGTCGAGGGGGCCGTGGACAGGGCTGCGGACTCAGGGCCGGGGGAAGGTCGCACGAGGGTCCATCCTGCCATCCGGCACCGACAACCACCCCCGGTTCAGGGGCGGGCGAAGGCCGAACAGGGGTCAGATGGCGGAGTTCATCAGGCTGTTCGCCGCCATCTCCAGGTACTCCCAGAGCTGTTTGCGGTGCGCGTCGTCCAGCCCGGCCTCGTCCACCGCGATCCGCATGCAGCGCAGCCACGCGTCCCGTTCGAGCGGGCCGACCTTGAACGGCATGTGCCGCATCCGCAGCCGCGGGTGCCCGCGCTGGTCGGAGTAGTCGTGCGGGCCACCCCAGTACTGCATCAGGAACATCCGGAAGCGGTCCTCGGCCGGACCGAGGTCCTCCTCCGGGTACATCGGGCGCAGCAGCGGGTCGGTGGCCACCTCGGCGTAGAAGCGGGCGACGATCCGCCGGAAGGTGTCTTCGCCGCCAACGGCCTCGTAGAAAGTCTCGGGAGTGCCCACGACTCCATCCTGACACGCCGCGGCCGGGCGCTTCGACGAGCGCCCGGCCAGGGCTGGATCAGGAGTCGGCGGTCGTGACGGGAGGGGCCTCGATGCCCGCCTCGTCCACCGCCGCCTTGACCTTGGCCCGCAGCGCGCGCTGCACGGCCCACTGCCTGCTCGGCCGCACCTTCACGGTGACCCGGACGGTGACCGTCTCCGAGGTCACCTGCTCCACGCCGAGGACCTCGGGGGCCTCCATCACGTCGTCGGCCAGCGGGGCGACCTTCGTGGCCTCCGCCGTGGTGATCCCGATCAGCTCGATGGCCTTGTTGATGTCCACCGTGTAGGCCAGCGGCACGTCGACGACGGCCACCGCGAAGCCCTGGGTGGAGTTGCCCACCCGCTGCACGATCCCGTTGCGGACGTACCAGACCGTGCCGTTGCCGTCCCGCAGCGTGGTGATGCGCAGGCCGACCGCCTCCACGGTGCCGCTGGCATCGCCGAGGTCGACGACGTCACCGACCCCGTACTGGTCCTCCATCAGCATGAACATGCCGGACAGGAAGTCCTTGACCAGGTTCTGCGCGCCGAAGCCGATCGCGACCCCGAGCACGCTCGCCGAGGCGAGGATCGGGGTGAGGTCGAGCCCGAGGACGCGCAGCACCATCAGGAACGCCACACTGAAGATCAGGATGGAGAACGCCGAGCGCAGCACCGAGCCCATGGTCTGGGCGCGCTGCTTGCGGCGCTCGGACAGCAGCGGCCCGAGCGACTCCGGTGCCCGCTCCTTCAACGGCCGCAGCAGCTTCGGCACGTGGCCCTCGCCGCCGCTGGTGAGCTTGCGGATCGTCCGGTGCGCCAGGAACCGCGCCACGAACGCCAGCACGATGATCAGCACGACCTGGCCGCCGCCCATGAGCAGCTCCGGCCACTTCACCTCGCCCAGCTGCTTCACCAGGGCCTCCGGGTCCAGCACCGGCGTGTCCAGCGCGTTCACGCTTATCGGGAGCGACTCCACTTACCGACTCTCCAGGTCCAGTCCGATGGCCGAGGCCAGGAACGCCAACTCGTCCGTGAGGAGGTCGACCATCCTGGACACCGACCGCGCGGAGTGGCCGACCTCGGTTTCGCGGCGGAACACTATCGGGTGATCACCATCGGACCCCGAGGTGGCGTGCTGGAGCGCGGCGCACATTTTCCTTGCGTGGCAAGGGTCGACGCGGCTGTCCGACTCGAAGACGGTGAACAGCGTCGCCGGGTACGCCACGCCCTCGCGCACGTGGTGGTACGGCGAGTAGGACAGCAGCCAGGCCAGCTCCTCCGGGGAGTCCGCGGTGCCGTACTCGTCGTTCCAGGTGCGCCCGATGAGGAACTTCTCGTAGCGGACCATGTCCAGCAGCGGGGCCGAGCAGACGACCGCGCGGTAGAGCTCCGGCCGCTGGGTGAGGGCCGCGCCGACGAGCAGCCCGCCGTTGGAGCCGCCCATGATCGACAGCTGCTCGGAGGTGGTCCAGCCGGTGGCGATCAGGTGCTCGGCGGCGGCGTGCAGGTCGTCGAAGGTGTTCTGCTTGTTCGCCCGCATGCCCGCCTGGTGCCACTCCTCGCCCTCCTCTCCGCCGCCGCGCAGCGAGGCGATCGCGAAGACACCGCCCGCCTCGGCCCAGGCCAGCGCGGCCGCGCGGTAACCGGGGCTGGAGCTGTTGGAGAACCCGCCGTAGCCGTTGAGCAGCGTGGGCAGCGGCCGCTCCGGGCGTTCGACCGGGGAGATGACGAACATGCGAACGGCGGTGCCGTCCTTGGAGGTGTAGGTGACCTGGCTGGCGTGCACCTCGGGGGTGGCGGCGGCGCCGGGTGCCGCGGACTCCAGCTCGAACGCGCCGGTGGCCAACGAGAATCGGTAGACGCACGGCGGCGTGACGAAGTCCGCCCAGCCCAGCCACACGTCGTCGGAGCGCCCGTCGGTCAGCTTGTCCACAGTGGACAGAGCGTGCACCGAGCCCATTCCCGGCAGCCGGACCTGGTCGACCAGCGCGCCGGTGACGTCGTCGTGCAGGTACAGCTCGGAGACGGCGTGCCTGGTCCGCAGCACCAGCAGGCGCGCGGGCCGGTCCGCCGTCGCGGGCACCCGGTGCACGGCCTCCAGCACCGAGCCCGCGTCCTCGGCGATCAGCTCGGTCCAGTTCTCCCGCTCGGGGCGCTCCGGATCGGCGACGCACAGCCGCCAGCGCGGCGCGCCCAGCGTGGTCATCAGGTAGAGGCGGCCGTCGTCCTCGAACCAGGCCGAGCAGTAGCCGCCCTCGTCCTCGCCGTCCACGATCCGCCGCAGCTCGCCGTCGCCGTGCAGGTCGGCCAGCCACACCGTCTGCCTCGGTGCCGTGCCCGGGGTGGCGTCGACGATCAGCCAACGGCCGTCCTCGGACACCCGGGTGCCGTAGTAGAGGGTCATGTCCAGGCCGTCGCCGTGCAGCATCGTGTCGGTCGAGGTGTCCGCGCCGACGCGGTGCCGCCACACCCGGCGGTGGAACACCTCCTCGCCCTCCGGTACCGCCTCGGGCGGCAGGCGGCGCACGTAGATCATCTCCTCGCCGCCGGGCAGCCAGGTCATCGAGCTGAACCGCATCCGGTCGATCGGGCCGTCCAGCAGCTCGCCGGAGTCCACGTCGATGATGCTCAGCCGCGACTCCTCGTCGCCGCTGGAGGAGACCTTGTACGCCAGCCGCGTGCCCTCCATGCTCGGCGACCAGCCGTCCAGCGTGGTCAGCCCCGTCGGGTCCATCGCGGTGACGTCGAGGAGCACTCGCTCGCTGCCGTCGGCCTCGCGCAGGTAGAGCACCGGGTGCTCCTGGTCGGGCTGCCGCCGGGTGAAGAAGGCCCGGCCCGCGCGCCAGCGCGGCGCGCCCACCGAACCGGTGCGCATCAGCCGGTCGAGTCTGCTCGCGATCCGGTCCCGGCCCGGCAGCGCGGCGAGCTGCGCCTTGGCCAGCTCGTCCTGCGCGGCGGCCCAGGCGGTCGTGCGCTCGTCGGTGACGTCCTCAAGCCAGCGGTAGGGGTCGGCGACGAGGTGGCCGTGCAGGTCCTCGACGAGATCGAGGCGCTCGGCCGCGGGGTAGGAGTTCTGCGGTGCGGAGGGTCGCGAGTGGGTCACGGTCCCGACGATAGAGGCTCACACCGTGCGCACATCGCCCCTGGCCTGCTCAGCGACCGTGTCTGACGCCCAATAACCGATTCTTCATCGACACGTCATGAATCACACGTGCGTTCGAGGCGGGTTGTGTGGTCGACTAAGAACTGAACCGGTGGAGGTGGTCGCGTGCCAGACCGACAACCGACTACCAAGGGCGCCCCCCTGCGGGTGGCGCCCAGGGTAAAGCCGTGTCCGACAGGGGTGGCGACAAGATCATCCCATGCCGAATCCGGTGATCCGCGAGGGGTCGACAAGGCCACTGCGGACGGTAAGCCGATCTGGAGCAGACGCAGGGTCCTCCTGCTCAACGCCACCTACGAGCCGCTCACCGCGCTCCCGCTGCGCCGGGCGATCGTGCTGCTCATCTGCGGCAAGGCCGAGATCGTGCACGGCGACCCCGCCGGCCTGGAGCTGCACTCCGCGAGCGAGGTCATACTCGTCCCATCGGTGATCAGGCTGAGTACCTTCGTGCGCGTCCCCTACCGGGGGCGCGTTCCCATGACGCGGGCGGCACTGATGTACCGCGACCGCTACCGCTGCGCCTACTGCGGCGGCCGGGCCGAGACGATCGACCACGTCGTTCCGCGCAGCAGGGGTGGGCCGCACACCTGGGAGAACTGCGTGGCCTGCTGCGCCAAGTGCAACCACCGCAAGGCGGACAAGCAGCTCTCCGAGCTGGGCTGGCGGCTGCGGGTGGTCCCGCGCGCTCCGCGCGGGCGGTACTGGCGGCTGCTCGCGAGCATCTCCGAGACGGATCCGCTCTGGCTGCCCTACCTGGACGAAGCCGCCTGAGGGGTCGCCTCAGGCCGCCAGCGCGGAGATCCGCACGCCGCCGCGGCTGATCCGGACGCCTTCCCGGCTGCTGATCCGCACGCCCTCCCGGCTGATCCGAACGCCTTCGCGGGAGCTGATCCGCACACCCGAGCACGCGCTGATGCGCACGCCGCCCCGGTTGCTGATCCGCACGCCTTCGCGTGCGCTGATGCGCACGCCCTGGTACGAAGTGCACGCGGAGCTAAAAAGGCCCTTACCCGGACGGGTGACGTTGTTGCTCTGAGCGGGGATGGTCGAAGTGGACATGATTGCCCTCCAGCGATCATTGTTCGGATAAGGGGAGATCAGAAACGTACGCAAGACCCGGATAGGTGAAAAAGTAGAGCCACGGCGCTCGGAGAACAAGCCGCCAAGCTGACCGCCATTCGCCGCCGTCCGGACCGGGGCCATTCGGCCGCACGGCGTGGTCTCGTCGAGTGATCTTCGGCAACCGCTCCCAGGACGCGGTCACAAGCGGGTTGACGGTCTCGGACAATGCGGTATCACCGCAGGTCCGCCGGTGTTCGCGGGGGTTGCTCCGGCCGCGGCGCCCAGGGAGGACACGATCACGGTGAGTCGCTCCGACGAGCAGGTGGCCGAGGGCTCCGGCGTGCGCGGACCCGCGTTCCGGCGACTTTTTTTCGCCTGGTCGGTTTCCCTCGTCGGTGACGGTGTCCGGGCCGCGGCGCTGCCGCTCTACGTCGCGGTCAGCACGGGGGACCCGCTGGCCGCCTCCGCGGTCGTCGCGGCCGAACTGCTGCCGTGGCTGTTGGTCGCGCTCCCGGCCGGTGCGCTGGTGGACCGCTGGCGGCCGAGGGTTGTCGTCCTGACGGCTCACATCGTCCGTGCCGTCTTGACCGCCGTGCTGGCCGTCGTGGTGTTCACCGGCCAGGACACCGTGCTGATCCTCGCCGTTCTCGCTTTTCTGCTGACCACCGCGGAGACCTTCGCCGACTCGGCGTCGCAGCTGCTCCTCGTGGAGATCGCCGGGCCCGCCGACCTGGACCGCGCCAACAGCCGCTTCGTCACGGCCGAGACGATCGGCGTGGACCTCGCCGGACCGCTCGCGGCGAGCCTGCTCTTCGCGTGGGAGCCCGCCGCGTGCTTCGCGCTCGACGCGCTGTCGTTCGCCATCGCCGCCTGGTACGTCGCGCACGTGCCGGACGTGGTTCCGCACCGCGAGAAGCGGGACGGCGAATCGTTGCGGCTCCAGGTCGTCGAGGGCGTGCGCTACCTGCTGACCGAACGCTCGTTGCGGGTGCTCGTGCTGGCCGTCGTCATGAGCGCGCTGGCCGCGGCGGCGGTGAACGTGGTGAGCGCGTTGTTCGCCATCCAGGTCCTGGGCTTCGCACCCGCGCTGGTGCCCACTCTGATGATCACGATGGCGCTGGGCATCCTGGTCGCGGCGCGGCTGACCCCGGCCCTGGGCGCGCGCGTCGGCGAGGGGCCGCTGATGATCGCTTCCCTGCTGCTCGTCGCCGCGGGCTTCGCCTTGCTGGCCACGGCGGCCGTGCCGGAGCTGGCCTGGGTCGCGTACTTCGTCACGGGCCTGGGCAGCGGGTGCTGGAACGTCCTTTCGGCGACCCGGCGGCAGCGGCTGACCCCCGGGCACCTGATGGGCCGGGTCTCCAGCGGCTACCGCGTGCTGGCGTGGGGGCTGATGCCGGTCGGCGCCGCGCTGGCGGGCCCGATCGCGGGCGTGACCTCGCTCGGGACGGTGCTGCTGGGCGCCGCGGTGATCGTCGCCACGACCGCGGTGGTGCTCGGCGGGCCGCTGGTGCGGACCGGTGGACCTGGCCACGCCTCGCGGGGATCGGGCATCTAGAGTACGAGCCGTGAACGTCGCGGAGACCCTCCTCGTCTTTGCGCTGATCCCGCTGGCCATCTACGGCGTGATCGCGCTCCTGACGCTGTGGCCCAAGTTCGCCCGTACCCCGAGGTACCGCCCGGGGCAGGACTGGGACTACGAGCCGGTGTGGTGGACGGCCAACCCCGCCGGGGTGGGTGCGCGTCCCGCCTCCGCCGCCACCGCCGTGGACGCGCAGCCCGTCCGGACCGCTCGGGGAGGTGCCCGTGGTAGCTGGTGAGGTCGTCAAGAAGGAACTCGACCGGGAGCTCGGCGTCGGTGAGGCGCTGACCATCAGCGGCCGGATCTCGGCGGCGAAGATGGTGGAGCCGCAGCCGCCCGCCGTCCCCTTCACGCCGTCGCAGCTCGCGTCCCTTGACGAGGCGCTGACGCTGGCGAGCAGGCTGACCGGGCTGGACTTCAGCGTCTACCTCGGTGACCTCGGCGAGGACAGCCGGGCCAGCGCGGAGTCGCTGCACGCGCAGATCGGCGCGGGCGCCTCCGACGCCGTGCTGATCGCGGTGTCCCCGGGCGCGCGGGTGCTGGAGGTGGTGACCGGCGAGGAGTCCTCCCGCCGCATCTCCGACCGCAGCTGCAAGCTCGCGGTGATGAGCATGGTCGCCTCGTTCAAGGAGGGCGATCTCTCCGGCGGCCTCGTCAGCGGCCTGCGCATGCTCTCCGACCAGGCCGGCCCCGCCCCCAAGCACTAGAATCCACCTCACGCACAGCGAGGCCCGCCCACGATCTCCACGTGGGCGGGCCTCGCTGTGCCCGTTTCGTACTCAAAGCCGCGAAGAGAGCGCTCCCAAAGGCCGTTAAGAGTACGAAACGGGATTTCCGCCACGGCGAGCCGGGTTGAGGGTCGCCGTGGCGGAAAGGGTGGTCAGGAGCGGTCGAAGTCGCGGGCGCGGAGTGCGCGGACCACGCCCGCCCGGCCCTCGGTGATCAGGCGGCGCAGCGCGGGGGACGCCTCGCCCTCCAACCACTTGTCGGCCGCCTCGACCGTGGACTGCTCGATCGCCCAGCTCGGGAACAGGCCCTCGACGCACGGCTGAGCCTGCTCGGTGGAGCGGCGCGACCACATCTCGGCGACCTCGGCGAAGTACCGCGGCACGTACGAGGTCAGCAGCTCGGTCTGCGTCGGGTGGTAGAAGCCGCTGACGATCGCCTCGTTGATCGCGTTGGGCAGCTCGTCATCGCGCATGGCCCGCTCCCACGCCTCCGCCTTGGCCTCGGCCAGCGGGCGGATGGCGCGGCAGCGCTCGGCGGCGCGCTGACCGGTCGCGGTCTGGTCTGCGGCCAGCTCCGCCTCGATCTCGTCCTCGCCCGCCGCGCCGTGCGCGACCAGCGCGACCAGCAACCGCCAGCGCAGGTCGGTGTCCACGGTGAGCCCGCGCAGCTCGCGGGAGCCGTCCAGCCACCCGCGCAGCACGTCCACCTGCTCGGGCCGCAGCACCGAGCCGCACAGCGTGTTGACGTAGGTCAGCTGCTCGTCCGAACCCTCCTCGGCGGACTCGACCAGCTCGAAGAGCTTGGTGGTGAAGCGGAACCAGCCCTCGGACCGCCACGACTCCTCGACGTAGGAGGTCAGCGCGGCCTGGGCCTGGAGCAGCAGCCGCATCACCACGCCGATCTCGGACTCCGAGCCGATGCCGTTGAGCACGAGGGTGATGAAGTCGCGCGCCTTCAGCTCGGCCTCGCGGGTCATCTCCCACGCCGCGGACCAGCACAGCGTGCGCGGCAGGGACTGCTCGACGTCGCCGATGCTGTCGATCAGCGTGGCCAGCGACCCCGGGTCGAGCCGCATCGCGCAGTAGGTCAGGTCGTCGTCGTTGACCAGCACAAGCTTGCCGCGCGGGGTGCCGACCAGCTCGGGCACATCGGTGACGTCGGCGGTGACGTCCAGCTCGATGCGGTTGATCCGCACGAGCTTGCCGGTGGCCGCGTCGCGGTCGTAGACGCCGATCGCGGTGCGGTGCGCGCGCAGCTCACCGGCACCCGGCTTGGCGCCGCTCTGCAGCACGGAGAACGAGGTGAAGCGGTCGCTCGCGTCGACCTCGAACCGCGGGCGCAGCGTGTTCATGCCCGTGGTCTGCAGCCACTGCGCGCTCCACCCCGACAGGTCGCGGCCGGACGCCTGCTCCAACGCGCCGAGCAGGTCGGCGAGGGTGGCGTTGCCCCACGCGTGCTTGTCGAAGTACATCCGCAGGCCGGACAGGAAGTTCTCGATGCCCACGTACGCGACGAGCTGCTTGAGGACGCTGGCGCCCTTCGCGTAGGTGATGCCGTCGAAGTTCACCTCGACGGCCTCGACGTCGGTGATCTCGCACGCGATGGGGTGCGTGGACGGCAGCATGTCCTGCCGGTAGGCCCACGACTTCTCCACGTTGGCGAAGGTGGTCCAGGCGCTCTTGTACTCGGTGGCCTCGGACTGCGCGTAGACGCTCGCCCAGGTCGCGAAGGACTCGTTCAGCCACAGGTCGTCCCACCAGCGCATGGTGACGAGGTCGCCGAACCACATGTGCGCCATCTCGTGCAGCACGGTCTCGGCGCGGCGCTCGTAGACGTAGCGGGTGACGCGCGAGCGGAAGATGTACTCGTCGCGGAAGGTCACGCAGCCCGCGTTCTCCATCGCGCCCGCGTTGAACTCCGGCACGAAGCACTGGTCGTACTTGCCGAACGGGTAGCGCACCCCGAACGCCTTGTTGAAGAACTCGAAGCCCTGCTTGGTCTCGGCGAACAGGCGCTCGTGGTCCATGTGCTCGGCCAGCGACGCGCGCACGTACAGGCCGAGCGGGATCTCGCCCTCGTCGTCGGTGTAGACGTCGCGCCACTCCGCGTAGGGACCGGCCACCAGTGCGACGAGGTAGGTCGACATCGGCTTGGTGGTGGGGAAGTGGTGGGTCACCGCGCCCAGCTCGGTGGCGTCGGTGCGCTTGGCCGCCGCGTTGGAGATGACCTTCCAGTCGTTGGCCGCGGTCACCGTGAGGGTGTAGACCGACTTCAGGTCCGGCTGGTCGAAGCAGGCGAACATCCGCTTCGCGTCCGCCGTCTCGAACTGGGTGTAGAGGTAGACCGACTTGTCCACCGGGTCGACGAAGCGGTGCACGCCCTCGCCGGTGTTCATGTAGCGGCAGTCGGCCTCGACGACCAGCTCGTTGGACGCGGCGAGGTCCGGCAGCGCGATGCCGTCCTCCTCGCGGTAGCCCGTGACGTCCAGCTCCACGCCGTTGAGCACCGCGCGCCGCACCCCGGCCGCGACGATGTCGATCCACGTGGAGGCGCCCGGCTCCGCGCAGGTGAAGCGGGCCGTCGTGGTGGAGCGGAACGTGGTCTCACCGGGCCCGGCGGCACCGTCGGTGAGGTCCAAGGAGATGTCGTAGGACTCCACCTTCAGCAACGCGGCGCGCTGCCGCGCCTGCTCCCACGTGAGGTTCGGTGCTGCCACGTGTTCACCCCTGTCCTGGTTCGTAGACGTCGACTGCTGGGCATCCAATCACGGACCCCCAAAGAACTTTTTACTACCTGTGCGGGGAATGGTCGCGGACGCGGCACGGTTGGCACCAACATGACCGCTGTTGAGCCTGGTAAGACCCGCGTCGACTTCTGGTTCGACCCGCTGTGCCCGTGGGCCTGGATCACCTCCCGCTGGATGCTGGAGGTCGAACAGGTCCGTGACATCGAGCTCGACTTCCACGTGATGAGCCTCTCGGTGCTCAACACCGGCCGTGACCTGCCGGAGCAGTACAAGGAGCTGCTGACGAAGGGTTGGGGTCCGGTGCGGGTGGCCATCGCCGCCGCCAAGCACGGCGGCCAGAAGGTGCTGCGCCCGCTCTACACCGCGATGGGCACGCGCATCCACAACGACGGCAGGCAGGACTGGGACGCCGTGATCGCGGAGTCGCTTGCGGAGCTGGGCCTGCCCGCGGAGCTGGCCGAGGCCGCGACCTCCACCGAGCACGACGAGGAGCTGAAGGCCAGCCACCACCGCGGCATGGACCCGGTGGGCATGGACGTCGGCACCCCGGTGATCCACGTCGACGGTGTGGCCTTCTTCGGCCCGGTGCTCTCGCGCATCCCGCGCGGCGAGGACGCGGGCAAGGTCTTCGACGGCGCCCGGCTGCTGGCGGGCTACCCGCACTTCTTCGAGCTGAAGCGGACGCGGACCGAGGACCCCGACTTCTCCTGAGGCTGTTCGACTGTGTGCGGCGCCACCTTCCCGGTGGCGCCGTTTTCACTGCGTGGGGCCGGTGTTCACCCGGCTGTGTCAGACTCGGGCATGGCCGCGACGGGGCGGCCTTGATCGGCAGGGAAGTGGTAGGCGCAGATGGCGATCAGCGTGTTCGAGCTCTTCAAGATCGGCATCGGTCCGTCCAGCTCGCACACGGTCGGCCCGATGCGCGCGGCGCACACGTTCGTCGCGGGTCTGAAGGCTGACGGCCTGCTCGCCGAGGTCACCCGCGTGCGCTCGGAGCTGTTCGGCTCGCTCGGCGCCACCGGGCACGGCCACGGCAGCGACAAGGCGGTGCTGCTCGGCCTCGAAGGCGAGGACCCGGAGTCGGTGGACACCGCCTCGGTGGAGCCGCGGGTGGCGGGCATCCGCGCGTCCGGGCGGCTGAGCCTGCTCGGCACGCACGAGATCGCCTTCGCCGAGCGCGAGGACCTCACGCTGCACCGTCGCAAGTCGCTCCCGTACCACCCCAACGGCATGACCTTCGCGGCGTTCGACGCCAAGGGGAACGAGCTACGCGCGCGGACCTACTACTCCGTCGGCGGTGGCTTCGTCGTGGACGAGAACGCGGCGGGCGCCGATCGGATCAAGGAAGACGACACCGAGCTGCCGTACCCGTTCCGCAACGGTGTCGAGCTGCTGGAGCAGACCAAGCGCATGGGCATGTCGATCAGCGACATCATGCTGGCCAACGAGCAGGTTTGGCGTTCCGAGGCCGAGATCCGCGCGGGGCTGCTGCGCATCTGGCAGGTCATGCAGGACTGCGTGCGCGAGGGCTGCGAGACCGAGGGCGTGCTGCCCGGCGGCTTGAAGGTGCAGCGCCGCGCCGCGACGTTGTTCCAGACGCTGTCCAACGAGCACTACACGACCGATCCGTTGCGCGTCATGGACTGGGTGACCCTGTTCGCCCTCGCGGTCAACGAGCAGAACGCCTCCGGGGGCCGCGTCGTCACCGCGCCGACCAATGGGGCCGCCGGGATCATTCCCGCGGTGTTGCACTACTACGCGCGCTTCGTGCCCGGCGCCAACGACGACGCGATCGTGCGCTTCTTGCTCACCGCTGCCGCGATTGGCGTGCTGTACAAGGAAAACGCGTCGATCTCCGGCGCCGAGGTGGGTTGTCAGGGCGAGGTCGGCTCCGCGTGCTCCATGGCCGCGGCCGGGCTGACCGAGGTCCTCGGCGGTACCCCGGAGCAGGTCGAGAACGCCGCCGAGATCGCACTGGAGCACAACCTCGGCCTGACCTGCGACCCGATCGGCGGCCTCGTGCAGATCCCGTGCATCGAGCGCAACGCGGTGGCGTCGATCAAGGCGATCACCGCGTCGCGCATGGCGAAGCGGGGCGACGGCACGCACTTCGTGTCGCTGGACAAGGCCATCAAGACGATGCGCGAGACCGGCGCGGACATGAAGGTGAAGTACAAGGAGACCGCGCGCGGCGGCCTCGCCGTGAACGTCATCGAGTGCTGAGCGCAGGGGTTCTCCCGTCTTCAAGTACACCGCACCCCCCTCCCAGCCGTCTTTAACCGCCCCCCACTCCCGGGGCAGCCAGGCGGGGGTTGGGTGCGGTTAAAGACGCTCAGCGGGGTGGTTGGGGGTACTTGAAGACTGTCCAACCACCGAGCGGTCACGTCATGCGGGCCAACGCGGTGCGGGTGGTGTCTCCGCCGAAGGGGCAGCGGGTGATCGCGTCCTCTGTGGACAGTTCGTTCGCGGCGACCGATCGGCAGAGCTGAGCTACCTGGCGCAGTTCCTCGCGTTGGGAAGCGACGAAGTCGTTGTCCACGGGATCTCCGTGCCCCGCAACGACAACGTCGGCGTCGAAGTCGAGGATCGTGGTCAATGCGGTGGGCCAGCTCAGCGGGTGCGAGTCGCCGAACTGGGGCGGAGCGCCGTTTTCGACGAGGTCGCCGACGAACAGGACCCGCGCGTCCGGAACGTGTACGAGCAGATCGTTGCTGGAGTGCGCCAGCCCCACGTACACGAGCGAAACCTCCCGCCCACCAAGGGAAAGTGAAGCGCGGTCATCCACGAGATGGGTGGGCAGCACGAGCGAAGTGCGGTCGAGGGCGTCGGCGATCGCGGGCTTGCCCTGAGCGCGGTAGCGGGCGCTCCAGTTCCGCCGATCGGCGTCGCCGTGCTCGACCATGTCCTTGTGGCACAACCGATGCGCCCACACCGGCGCGCCGGGGAACGCCGAAGTGCCGAAGCAGTGGTCGAAGTGGGCGTGGGTGTAGACGACGGTCCACGGATGCGGAGTGATCTCGCGGACAGCCGCCGCCAGCTCAGCGCCCTGGTCCTCGTCGCCGCGGGTGTCGATCACCAGGCAGCCGTCGTCACCGACCACGAGCCCGACGGTGAGGTCCAACTCCTCGTAGCGCCGCACGTACACGCGGTCGGCGACCTCGGTCCAGGAAACAGTCACGAGAGAACTCCATCGGTGAGAAGCGGGGTCGCGGTGCTGACGTTGACCTCGGTGGCCAGACGGACATCATCGGGGTAGCCCGCCGCGATCAGCTCCTTGGCGCCGACGCATTCACGCAGCAGCGACGCGCCGGTCGCCCGATAGGTCCGCGCGGCCATCTCCGCTTCGGGGGACCGCGACTCGGAAGGCAACGCGGAGATGATCGCGCCCGCGCCGAGCAGGTCCTCCCAGCACGGCCGCAGCGGGTCACCGGGCAGCCGCCAGCGCTCGCCGCCCGCGATGAGCCCGATCGGGCGGTCACCGGCGAGTTCACGCGCTCGTGCGGCGACGGCGTCGGCGTTGCGGAGGCAGCCCGTCAACACCTGGGCCGAGGTCTTCGAGGCCAGGTCACACAGGGTCGCGCCGTTCGCGGACGGCAGTGCCAAAGTCGTGCCCGGCTCGATGGAGACCAGCGAGGACGGCCGCAAGGACAGCTTGTCGCCGAACGCCTCACCCACGGGCAGCCCGGCCCGGCGTGCGTTCGCTGCGGCGGCCTCGTCCTTCCACCGCAGCGGCATGATCCGGGCGCCCCTGCCCACCGCGATGTCCACGGAAGTGGTGAAGGACAACACATCCACGATGACGAGCACGGCGCAGTCGGCACCGAGCGCGGTCACCCCATCGAGGCCCCATTCGAGTCTGACCTGGTAGCCGTCCTGTCTGAACCACGCGTCCACCCGAGCATCCTGACAGGGGGCGGCCAGCGAATAACCGGACGGCGGATGACAGACTCCGTTTCCGTGCGCGTTTACCTTGGATCCGACCACGCGGGCTTCGAGCTGAAGTCCTTCCTCGTCGAGCACCTCACCGGCCGCGGTCACGACGTCGTCGACGTCGGCCCGCACGCCTACGACGCCCTGGACGACTACCCGCCGTTCTGCATCGAGACCGCCCGCCGCGTCGTCGCCGACTCCGGCAGCCTCGGCGTGGTCATCGGCGGCTCCGGCAACGGCGAGCAGATCGCCGCGAACAAGGTCGAGGGCTGCCGGGCCGCGCTCGCCTGGAGCACCGAGATCGCCCAGCTCGCCCGGGAGCACAACAACGCCCAGGTGATCGGCGTCGGCGCCCGGCAGCACACCGCCGAGGAGGCCGCGGCGATCGTGGACGCCTTCGTCGGGACCCCGTTCTCCGACGACGAGCGGCACATCCGGCGCATCGGCCTGATCTCGGAGTACGAGAAGACCAGGGAAGCGCCCGTCCTGCCGTGACGCCGGTTGCCGTGCGCTCCCGATGGGTACCCGGGAGCGCATGGTTCGCTTGCGTGAGTTCGGGACGGCGACGTGGGTGGTGTCCGCCGCGGTCGCCTTCGGGGTGACCGTGGTCGGCGTGCTGGCGCTGTACTTCGCGCAGAGCACGATCATCATCAACGCCTTCGACGGCCAGCCCCCGTGCGGCCCGCCGGACTGCGGGCTGGGCATCGGGGTGTGGCTGATCGTCAGCGCTTTCGTGATGCCCTTCGTCGCACTTGTCGCGGGGGTGATCCACGCCCGCCGCCGTCGTGCGCAGCTCGTCGTCGGCAGCGCCGTCCGCTCTGGGCTGGTGATCGCCGCGTGGTGCCTGCTCGGCTACGTTGGCCTCTCCGTGATCGCATGGGGCCCCGCGTGGTGGCCCAGCTGAACCGAATGAGCGCAGATGCCTGAAGGTCACACGCTGCACCGGCTGGCCCGGCTGCACCACAAGCGCTACGCGGGCCACGAGGTGGCCGTCGACAGCCCGCAGGGCCGGTTCGCGATTGGTGCCTCACTCGTCAACGGACGCGTGTTCGAGAGCGCCGAAGCGATCGGCAAGCACCTGCTGCACCACTACGGCCCGGACCGCACCGTGCACGTCCACCTCGGCCTCTACGGGAAGTTCGCCGAGCAGCCGCGGCCGGTGACGCCGCCCCAAGGGCTCGTGCGGATGCGCGTCATCGGGCCGACGCACTGGACCGATCTTCGCGGCCCCACCGCCTGCGACGTGCTCACCGAGGAAGAGGTCGACGTGCTCCGCGATCGCCTCGGACCCGATCCGCTGCGCGCGGACGCCGATCCCGGCAAGGCGTGGCGTCGCATCGAGAACTCGCGCACGTCGATCGCGGCGTTGCTGATGGACCAGCGGATCGTCGCGGGCGCGGGCAACATCTTCCGCGCCGAAGTCCTCTACCGGCTGGGCATCCCGCCGCTGACACCCGGCCGCGACCTGGACGAGGCCACGTGGAAGGCGATCTGGGAGGACCTGAAAGAGCTGATGGAGTACGGCGTCCGGGTCGGTCGCATCGACACCGTCCGGCCCGAGCACGAGCCGGAGGCGATGGGGCGGGCTCCGCGCGAGGACCGGCACGGCGGCGAGGTTTACGTCTACCGCAGGGATTCCCAGCCCTGTCTGGTCTGCGGCACTCCGGTCGCGACCGCCAAGCTCGTCGCCCGCAACCTCTACTGGTGCCCCACCTGCCAGGCGTAGGAGGAAGCCGGGCCCTTGAGGGATGGGGGGAGGGCCCGGCTTCCAGTTCAGGTGATCAGCAGTTGCGGCTCTGGTAAGTGAGGAAGTTCGGGTAGTTCACGTAGCCGATCGCGCTGTTGTTCCACAGGATCGGCACCGGCCTGTCGTTGAGCCGCTGCTCGTAGTGCAGGTGGAAGGCGCCGGGGCTGCCGACGTCACCGACCAGGCCGACCCGCGTGCCCCTGGCGACCGTGGTGCCCGCCGCGATCAGCGATCCGCGCTGCATGTGCAGGTAGCGGGTGGACCAACCGCCGCCGTGGTCGATGAGCACGAACGAGACGCCGTCGTTGTAGATGCCGCTGCCGGTGACCCGGCCCGCGTAGCTGGCGATCACGGCCTTGCCCTGGGACGGCGGCTGTCCCATGTCGATCTGGGCTTGCGGGAACGTGTGCCCGGTGTGCGTGTACGCCCGCCAGATCTCAGTGCAGCCGAACGGCATCTGGAACACCGGCCGCGCATCGGGTGACGCTTGCGCGCCCGGGGCGACGACCAAAGCGGCCAGTAGGCCGAACAATAATGTGATTACGCGTGCTTTCATGGCTGTTTCCTTTGCGGGGGAAGGATAA
Organism: Allokutzneria sp. A3M-2-11 16; assembly: GCF_024213555.1. Classification (GTDB taxonomy): domain Bacteria; phylum Actinomycetota; class Actinomycetes; order Mycobacteriales; family Pseudonocardiaceae; genus Allokutzneria. Next base: position 3,397,773 of record NZ_JANAVO010000001.1, read on the forward strand.
TCAGCACCTGTTTCGGCTCACCAGGCTGAACGGTCGGCCGGGGATGAGCTGGTAGGTCACGCCATTGAAGATGGGGCGCACCCATTCGCCGTTCTCGCCGTTGTTGTTGCCGTTGAAGTCGTAGAGCAGCTCGTAGTGCAGGTGCGGGACCCCGGTGGCGACACGGCCGACCGTGCCGATCCGCTGCCCGGCGGCCACGCGGGTGCCGACGTTGACGTTCCGGCCGCTCATGTGCAGGTAAAGGGTGAAGTAGCCGCCGCCGTGGTTGATCTCGACACCGCCGACGCCCGGGTGCACCTCGTTCACCACGCCCGCGGCCGCCGCCACGACAGCCGAGCCGTTGGTGACCCCGCCGACCCGGAAGAAGTCGACTTTCTTGTCATCCGGGGAATGTCCGCGATAAGTCGTCAGCGACCAGGTCTGTCCGCAGGGGAAGGGCAACTGGAAATTCGGTGCGGCCGATGACGAAGGGTTCTCCGCCGATGCGGCCGGGGAACCGAGCAGGCCCGCTGTCAACGCCAGTGCAATCCCGGCGACGACGTGCCTGATGCGTTTGTTCATGGCTTTCCTTTCCCGCAGGGAGGGGGAAAGGAAAGCCTCGCAGGCTCAGTGAGCAGAATCCTTGCGAGAACCTTGCGCGCAGTACTCCGCCGCTTCGGCGACGCCCGCGCGCACGTCGGCGGGCGCCGGGAGCGGCCTGGTCAGGTCGAGCCCGTCGAGCTGGTCGGTGAAGCCGAGCGGCACCGGCAACCCCCGCTCCCGCCGCAGTCCGTCCCACCGTCGCGCGAGCCGGTCGGCGGCGTCGGTGTCGCCCAGGTCGCGCGCGATCATGGCCGCCACCAGCACCGCGGTAAGCCGAAGCTGGTCCTGCTGGTCAGGGCGGTCAAGGACCGAGCGCAGCGCGGCCAGGGCGGCCTCCGGCTCGCCCCGCCTGCGCAGCAGGTCCGCGTGCAGGATCTCCAGTACCGCGTAGCGGGTGGCCACCGAGCGCGGCACCGTGCTCAGCCACGCCATCGTCTCGGCCACCAGCCGCGTCGCCCGATCGATCTCCCCGACGGCCAGGTACGCGAACGCCAGCGCCCGCCGCGGTCCTTGGTGCTCCGCGGCGTGCCGCACGTCGCCCAGTTCGCTGTGCAGCCGCGCGGCGAGCGACCGAGCCGTCTCCCGCTCACCCTGGCCCAGCAACGCTTCGATCCGGATCGCTTGCTGTATGGGGGATTCCGGTCGGCCGATGACCTCCGCGCGGCTCAGGTAGGCGTCGCACAGCTCGCTCGCCTCGGCGTAGTGGCCCCAGGCGACCAGCGCGCTGCTCGCGGCGCTGAGCACGATCAGCGCGTCCTCCAGATCGGACTCCAGTGCCTCGGCCACCGCGGGCGGGATCTCCTCCAGCACTCCGGGGTCCATCAGCAGGTTCCGCGCGGTGATCAGGTTCGCCCGCGCCTCCCAGTGCTCGCGTGGCCGGTACCGCCGCAGGTCCGCGACGATCTCCGACATCACCACCACGTTCGCCTGGTTGTCGCCGTCGTAGCCCAGCCGCAGCGCGTGGTGGAACCGCAGCAACGCCCGCGTCTCCGGCCGCGTGTCCGGCGTCCGGAGCGCTCGGTCGAGCCACCGCTGCCCCCTGGTGAGGTGGGCGGGCAGCGCGTACCAGAGCTCGAAGGTCCGCGCGATGATCTCGGCGACGTCCACCGCCCGCCCGTTCGCGTGGCCGAATTCCCAGCAGCGGAACAGGTTCTCGATGTCCGGGGCCAGTTCGCGCAGTGCGTTCGCGCGGTCCAGGTAGACCTTCAACGCGTCGATCCGGGCGGCGACGGCCAGCCAGTGGTCGACGTGCCGGTGCCCGGTCGCCTCCGCGTCGCCGAACGCCAGCAGCCTGCGGTGCGCGAACACCCTGATCATCTCCAGCAGCCGGAGGCGCCGGTCTCGCACCACCTGGTACGGCTGCACGAGGGAGCGGTCGACCAGCGTGCCGAGCATCCCGGCGATCTCCATGCGGCACAACGGAGGGAAGGCGCACACGGCCTCCGCGTCGGCGGGCCGGAAGCCCCCGGGGAAGGTGGACAGCCTGGCCAGCAACACCTTCTCGGCCTCGTCGAGATCGCGGTAGGACCAGTCCACCGCGGCGGTGAGGGTCGCGTGCCGGTCGTCGTCGGAGCCGGTGGTGCGCAGCAACAGGTCCATGTCCGTGCCCAGCCGCGCGGCCAGCTCGATGACCGGGAACGTGCGCACCCGGCTCGCCGCCAACTCCAGCGCGAGCGGCAGGCCGTCCAGCCTGCGGCAGATTTCCCCTGCCACGTCGAGGAAAGCCGCGTCCACCCGCAGCTCGGGATCGGCCTGGGAAGCGCGCTCGACGAACAGCGCGATCGCCGGGTTGTCCGGGTCTATCGGCTCGCCCGCCTTCGGCACGGCCAGCGGGGCGAGCGGGAACAGGGTTTCTCCCGCGATGCCCAGGGGCTGCCGCGAGGTGGTCAGCACCACCAGCCGCGGCCGTGCGGCGAGCAGCCGCCGCACCGGCCCGGCGAGGTCCGTCGCGAGGTGTTCGCAGTTGTCCAGCACGAGCAGTTGCGGGCAGTCGGGAATCGACTCCTCCACTGCGGCCCAATGATCGGCGTCGCTCGGCGCACGGGCTTCGAGCAGTTCCAGCAACGCATCCGCGGCCTGTGTGGCGGTGCGCAACGGCGCCAGGGTCACCGCGAGCACGTCCAGCCACCGGGCGCGGGAGATCTCGGCCGCCGCGTGCAAGGCCAGCGTGGTCTTGCCGGAGCCGCCCGCGCCGGTGATCGTGACGAGCCTGCTCCGCGCGAGCGCCTCGGACACCGCGTCCAGTTCCGCCTGGCGCCCGATCAGCCGGTCCAAGTGCGCCTGCGGCCCGCGCCACCTCGGAGGGGCGACCACCACCACGGACTCCGCGGCGAGAATCTCCTGGTGTAGTGCGCGCAATCGGCTGTCCGGCTCCACGCCGAGCTCATCGACGATGCGACGACGCACTTCGGCATAGCAGGCAACGGCTTCCGCGCTGCGGCCCGCCGAGACCAGCGCCCGGATCAGCCGCTCGGCGACGGCCTCGGCCAGCGGGTGTTCGTCGAGCAGGTGCCGCAGCTCGCCGACGACCGGCTCCCACGCGTTGTCGGCCAGCTCCAGATCGGCCCACTGCACCGCGGCACCGATCCTTTGCTGTTCCAAGCCGCTGCGCACATCGGTCGCCCAAGCTCCGGGCACTCCGGCCAGCGGCGTGCCCCGCCACTGCGCCAAGGCATCCCGCAACAGCTCTTTCCGGCCCGAGGTGGTCGTGCGCGCGGTAGCGAGCGCGGAGCGGAACCGGCACCAGTCCACGGCTTCAGGGGCGACGTTCAGCGCGTACCCGCCGGAGCGCCGCTCGATCGGCGCGTGTTCGCCGAAATGCGGCCGGAGCACGCCTCGCAACCTGGTCAGGTGCGCGTAGATGGTGCTCCTGGCCTCGCGCGGCGGGTGCGCGCCCCAGAGCCGGTCGGTCAGCGTCTCCAGCGGAACGACCTGGCCAGGCGTCCAGAGCAGGGCCGCGACCACGCACCGCTGCTTCGCCGGGCCCAGCTCGACCAGCCGCCCGCCGGTCCACAGCTCGACGGGCCCGAACATCCGGAAGTCCATGACCTCTCCCGCGGTCCAAGGGTGGAGGCGGGCAACTACACCACCGCCGGACGCGCGGAACTAGCCGGGATCGAGCACTCTTTCCGAAAACCTCTCAGAAGTCGAAGTCGCTGCCGCCGAAGTCGAACCCGCCCATCTCCCCGCCGAAGTCCGTGCCGATGTCTCCGATGCTGTCCACATCGCTCGCTCCGGCGAGGTCGCCGACGCCGCCCATGTCCCCGAAGTCGGTGACGGCGGCCGCCGCGGCGACCCCGGCCATCCCGGAGAACATCGCGCCGAACAGCAGCGCGCTCCCGACGCCCCAGGCACCGGCGACCAGGGCGGGCTTCCACCACGGCTCGCTGTACCAGCCCTGCGGCACCGGCCGTCCGGCCACCATGCCGCCGGGGTAGTAGTGCGGGGTGCGGCTGCCGGGGCGCGGCGAGGCCATGTAGCCGTGGCCCTGCACCTCGACGTCGCGCTCCTCGGTCACCGAGCCCGCGTGCCGTTGCCCGTTCAGGTCCGGCAGTTCGGGGCCCGGGTCCATGTCCATGGCGACGCGCGCGGCTCGGACGTAGTAGAGGCCCTCCATCGCGGTCTGCGTGGCGAGGCGGCACTGCGCCGCGGAGTTCGCCTGCTCCATCTGCGAGCCCGCCGCGGTGTAGCGCTCCGAGGCGTCGGCCAGCGCCTGCTTGGCGGCCTCGTTGGTGCCGATCAGGTTCACCACCTGGCCGCCGAGGCGCTCCACCCAGCGGCGGGCCTCGGCCTTGGCGTCGTCCAGCTCCCGGCGCTGCGCGGCCGCGCGCTGCCGGGACATCACCACCATCCCGCCGATCACCGCGATGACCAGCACCACCAAGAGGAACTCCATCACGAGCCTTTCGATCGCGGGACCTGACTCGCCTGGTCAACGGTCGAGCCCACCGCACAGGTTCCCGTTCAGAACATTTCGGCGCAGTGCGGGAGCCGCTCGGTGGAGAAGGTCAGCGCGAGCGTGACCAGCGCGCCCGGCCGCAGCTCGCTGATCCGCCCGGCCCCGGCCAGCTCGGACGGGGCGGTGCCGCCGAGGAACAGCGCGCCCAGCTCCTCGACACCCATCGCGAGGTCCGCGTCGTCGTCGGTGCGCCGGACCCGGGCCACGCCGTCGCCGTCCACGGTGAACCGCCAGCGCCCCGCGTTCCAGGGACAGAAGGTGTCGGTCAGCTCCAGGACGAGATCGGCGGGCACGCTGTAGCGACGCCCCACCAACGCGCGGTCCACGTCGACAAGGCGAATCCACAACCCGTCCCCGACCCTGCGCTCCGCCGCGCGGCGGTCGACGAGCATGTGCGGCAGCGGATCGTCCACCGCCATGTTGTTGTACGTGACCTCGCCCGTCAGGTCGATGTCGAGCAGGTGGCGCCAGATCGCGGCGTGCGCCACCGGGTCCACTGAGACGATCTCGTGCGCGTCCACCCGGTGCCGCGGCCCGCGGAGCGTCACGTTCGCCTGCACCCGATACGCCGCATAGGCCCCGGGATGCACGGCGAACCGCAACGGGGTCGTGGTGCCGTCGTCGAGGTACCAGCGTTCCCACTCATAGTCGGTGCGGCCGATCCAGCCGATGCGCTTCGGAGCGACCCGCGCGTAGATCTCTTTCATGGCAACGAAAGCGTCCTGGCGTGGCAGTTCGCGCACGCGCTCGCCCCCACAGTCCACAGTGGACACAAATGCGCTGCCCCTGGGAACCGAGGTGAACAACCGCATCGACGCCGAGCCATAGCCGAAACGCCCGTAAATGCTCGCCTCGGAACACCACAGCGCGGTGATCGGCTCCGCCGCTTCGTTGTGCAACCCTTCGAGCTGAGCGCGCATCAAGCTTGTCAGGACACCCCGGCGGCGGTTTCCCGGCGCGGTCGCGACCGCGACTACCGCCGCTACCGCGCGCGAGCCGGTTCCGGGCATTGTCATGCTTTTCGGAACGATTCCCGCTCCGCCGATCATCTCGTTGCCGTCAAAGGCGCCGTGGAAGTGGCCGTTCCCGAACAGCACCCGGTCCAGCGCCACTGCCTCATCGGTCGGCGCAGTCAGGAAGGCCGAGTTCACGGTGCGCTGGAAGGTCTCGAAATCGGAGTCGCCGAGCAACCGGACACGCGGGGGCGCTGTGGTCATGGTCACTGTGTTACTCAGGCCGAGGACACTCGGCCACTGGTTTTTTCATCCACGCGGGAACACGCCCTGTGTGACGGTGGTCAACATTGCGCAATCGACGGCGCGGTTCCCCTTAAATTGCTCGACATGAATCTGCCGGAGTCATCAACGTTGATGTCCGAAGCGGGCAGGCAGTCCCTCCTCGATCTGGCCGACCGAGCTGACCGGATCGCCGACGAACTGGCTCGCGCCGTGCGCGACTGGGACCTCCCCGCCGAAGCGGGCGAACTCCTCGTCGACGACGGCTGGCGCCTCGCCCTCGCCGCGCAGCGCACCAGGGAACTGGCCGCCGACGCGGTCACCATCGAACAGCGCATCGCCGTCATGGAAGCCCAGTTCGGCCAGGACTAGCTCGACCGGAGCCGCTCCCGCATCGCCCTGGTGATCTCGGTGAGCTGGCTGAGCTGCTTCGGCGAGAGCACGTCGATCAGGTACGACCGCACGGTCCGCACGTGCCCCGGCGCGATCCGGCGCAGCAGCTCCACACCCTCGTCGGTGAGCACCGCCAGCACCCCGCGCTCGTCCAGCGGATGCGCCTCCCTGCGCACCAGCCCCGCCTTCTCCAGCTTGCCGACCTGGTAGGTCAGGCCGCTCTTGGAGACGATCACCGCCGCCGCCAACTCCGTCATCCGCATCCGCCGCTCCGGGCACGCCGAGAGCGTCGAGAGGATGTCGTACTGCGCGTGTGAGATCCCCGCCTCGTCCTGCAACTGCCGCTCCAGCTGGCGCTCCAGCAGGTTCGTGGCCTCCAGGTAACCGAGCCAGGCACGCATCTCCGGCGGGGACAACCAGGGCGGCTCGCTCATGCCATCGACTGTAAACGAGCCGGAAAGGACAAAGACTGTCTACAAAGGACAGTGCCCGGCGCGCGGAGCTGTCGGCCCGATGGTGGTCCACGCCCAGCCGGACAACGCAGGTTCGGCAGGAACTCGCACCGCGGGGGGAGTGGGGGACTCGGTCCCCCAACATGACAAAGGAGGCTGGGAGGTTGCGACGCAACCGACCAGCCTCCTCGTCGAGAGCGGGTGACGGGAATCGAACCCGCGTGGCCAGCTTGGAAGGCTGGGGCTCTACCATTGAGCTACACCCGCACGACGCCAAAGGCGACCGCGACGCTGGGAAGCGTACAGGCTCCGGCTAGGCTCGTGCGAGGCAGTACCGGGGTGTGGCGCAGTTTGGTAGCGCACCCGCTTTGGGAGCGGGGGGTCGCAGGTTCAAATCCTGTCACCCCGACGATGGGCGACCTGTGCCTGCGGAGAGCGCAGGCCGGGTCGTCTTCGTATCACCGGGGGGCCGAGCCCCCCGAGACCCCCCACGTTGCGGTTGGTTCCGATCCAGCCGGGTTGCGTTCGGTTCGGGGCTGCGTTCCGGTTGTGTGCGGCTGCGTTCGGTTGAGGCGTTGTCGTGTTCTGGGCTTCGTGGGTGCCACCGGAAGGTGGTTGCGGGGGCTGACATAGACTCGCTGGCTGTTACCCGGGGCCGGATCCGGTTTGCCGGGGTTTGCGCACGCTTGTTGTCCGCACGAGGAGAAATACGTGAAGAGCACCGTCGAGCAGCTGAGCCCGACGCGCGTCCGGATCAACGTCGAGGTGCCGTTCGACGAGCTGAAGGCGAACTTCGACCGGGCGTACCGGAAGCTCGCCAAGCAGGTCCGCATCCCGGGCTTCCGCCCCGGCAAGGCCCCCGCGCGCGTCCTGGAGAACCGCCTTGGTCGGGGCGTCGTCCTCGACGAGGTGGTCAACGAGGCGATCCCGGCCAAGTACCTGGAAGCGGTGAACACCGGCGAGGTGCGCACCCTCGGCCGCCCGGACATCGAGCTGACCAAGCTGGAGGACGGCGACCTGCTCGCCTTCACCGCCGAGGTCGACGTCCGCCCCGAGATCACCGTCCCCGCCTTCGGTGAGCTCGCCGTCACCGTCGACGACGTGGAGCTGGCCGACGAGGAGGTCGACACCCAGCTCGACGAGCTGCGCGCCCGCTTCGGCAGCCTCGTCGGCGTCGAGCGCCCGGCCGAGAAGGGCGACTTCGTCGTCCTCGACCTCTCCGCCACCGTCGACGGCGAGGACGTGGAGGACGCCAAGACCTCCGGCCTGTCCTACGAGATCGGCTCCGGCCAGCTCATCGACGGTATCGACGACGCGCTGATCGGTGCCGCCCAGGGCGAGGCCCGCTCCTTCACCACCAAGCTGGTTGCCGGCGAGCACATCGGCAAGGACGCCGAGGTCACCGCCGTGGTCCAGGGCATCAAGGAGCGCCAGCTCCCCGACGCCGACGACGAGTTCGCCCAGATGGCCAGCGAGTTCGACACCCTCGACGAGCTCAAGGCCGACCTGCGCACCCGGCTCGGCCGGGTCAAGAACATGCAGCAGGGCATGCAGGCCAGGGACAAGGTCCTGGAGGCGCTGCTGGCCGTCGTCGACGTGCCGCTGCCGGAGACCGCGGTCGAGGCCGAGGTCGACGTCCGCAAGTACGACGCGCTCTACAACTTCGGCCAGGACGACGCCAAGCTGGAGCAGTGGCTGGAGGGTCAGGACAAGACCCGCGAGCAGTTCGACACCGAACTGCGCGAAGCCGCCGAGCAGACGGTGAAGACCCAGCTGGTGCTGGACGCGGTCGCCGACGCCGAGCAGGTCGAGGTCAGCGACAACGAGCTCACCGAGCGCATCGTCTACCAGGCGCAGCGCTTCGGCATCAGCCCGGACGAGTACGTCCAGCGGGCCCAGCAGTCCGGCCAGCTCGGCGCGATCTACGCCGACGTGCGCCGCGGCAAGGCGCTCGCCGGGATCGTCCGCAAGGCCACGGTGACCGACGCCTCGGGCACCGCGGTCGACATGGACGAGCTCTTCGGCGCCGAAGAACCCGTGGCCGCGGCCGCGGAGTGACGACTGAACCCTCCAGGGGTGCCGGGGCTCACCCCCAGGACACGCTCTGAGCGAACGCGGGCGGTGTCGGGACTACGACGCCGCCCGCTTTCGTTAGGGTCGATTGCAACAAGATCTTCCCAGCCGGCGGATCCCGCCGTGGGGCCCCGGTGGCGACACGAGATCATCCAAGGCCACCGACCATCGTGGAAAAGGCAGGCAGACGTGACGCAGCACGAGACCGTCCCGACGCCCCTGATGCGGGCGAACAGCAGCGGGCTGAACCTCAACGACTCGGTGTACGAGCGCCTGCTCCGTGAGCGCATCATCGTCCTGGGCTCGCAGGTCGACGACAACATCGCCAACCAGATCTGCGCGCAGATGCTGCTGCTGGCCGCCGAGAACCCCGACGAGGACATCAAGCTCTACATCAACTCGCCCGGCGGCTCCGTCACCGCCGGCATGGCCATCTACGACACGATGGAGTTCATCGAGCCGGACGTGGCGACCTACGGCATGGGCCTGGCCGCCTCCATGGGCCAGTTCCTGCTCTCCGCGGGCACCAGGGGCAAGCGCTACGCCCTGCCGCACGCGCGGATCATGATGCACCAGCCCTCCGCCGGCGTCGGCGGCACCGCGGCCGACATCGAGATCCAGGCCCAGATGCTGGTCAGGCACAAGCGGGAGATGGCAGAGCTCATCGCCGCCCAGACCGGTCAGCCGGTCGAGAAGATCGTGGCCGACTCCGACCGCGACCGCTGGTTCACCGCCGAGGAAGCCAAGGACTACGGCTTCATCGACTCCGTGATCAGCCGCGCCGCCCAGACCCGCTGAACCGCCGAACCGGATAGGAGAGCAGGAACATGATGAGCGAGTCACGCTCCCCGCAGTCCAGGTACATCCTCCCGTCCTTCGTCGAGCGGACGAACTACGGGGTCAAGGAGTCCAACCCCTACAACAAGCTGTTCGAGGAGCGGATCATCTTCGTCGGCAGCCAGCTCGACGACGTCTCAGCCAACGACGTCATGGCGCAGCTGCTGTACCTGGAGTCCGCCGACCCGGACCGCGACATCGAGATGTACATCAACTCGCCCGGTGGCTCGTTCACCTCGCTGATGGCCGTCTACGACACCATGCAGTACGTCCGCCCGGACATCCGCACGGTCTGCCTCGGCCAGGCCGCCTCCGCGGCCGCGGTGCTGCTGGCCGCGGGCACCCCCGGCAAGCGCTCCGCGCTGCCCAACACCCGGGTGCTCATCCACCAGCCCGCCACCGAGGGCGTGTACGGCCAGGTGTCCGACCTGGAGATCCAGGCCAACGAGATCCAGCGGGTCCGCAAGCTGCTGGAGACCACGCTGGCCAGGCACACCAAGCGCACCCCCGCGCAGGTCCGCGCCGACATCGACCGTGACAAGATCCTCACGGCCGAGGAGGCCAAGGAGTACGGCATCATCGACGAGGTCATGCCGTACCGGAAGCTCTCCGCGAACTAGCAGCGCGCGCGGGGCGGATGTGTAGTAAACAAGTGGTCCTGCCTCGACACGCCGAGCAGCACGGTTTCCGTTGCGTGCTCGGCGTGTTCGAGAGAGGCTTGTGACTCACTTACCGAGGACACGTTCGGAGCACGACAGTTCGGCAGACGTGTCCTACCACTCTCGCTTTTCCGGGTGGGACGGGTACCGTCGAGGACGTAGACGGCCAGGCGCGCGTGCGGGTGCGCCGGAGGGGACAGAGGTCAACGGCCATGGCACGTATCGGTGACGGCGGCGACCTGCTGAAATGCTCTTTCTGCGGGAAGAGTCAGAAGCAGGTGAAAAAGCTCATCGCCGGCCCCGGCGTGTACATCTGCGACGAGTGCATCGACCTCTGCAACGAGATCATCGAGGAGGAGCTGGCCGAGGCCGGCGACGTCAAACTCGACGAGCTCCCGAAGCCCGCGGAGATCCACGACTTCCTCGATCAGTACGTGATCGGGCAGGGCGATGCCAAGCGCACGCTGTCGGTGGCGGTCTACAACCACTACAAGCGCATCCAGGCGGGCGACCGGATCAAGGACGGCCAGAACGACATCGAGCTGGGCAAGTCCAACATCCTGCTGCTCGGCCCGACCGGCTGCGGCAAGACCTACCTCGCCCAGACCCTGGCGAAGCTGCTCAACGTCCCGTTCGCCATCGCCGACGCCACGGCGCTGACCGAGGCGGGCTACGTGGGCGAGGATGTGGAGAACATCCTGCTCAAGCTGATCCAGGCGGCCGACTACGACGTCAAGCGCGCCGAGACCGGCATCATCTACATCGACGAGGTCGACAAGATCGCTCGCAAGAGCGAGAACCCCTCGATCACCCGTGACGTCTCCGGCGAGGGCGTGCAGCAGGCGCTGCTGAAGATCCTGGAGGGCACCACCGCGAGCGTGCCGCCGCAGGGTGGCCGCAAGCACCCGCACCAGGAGTTCATCCAGATCGACACGACGAACGTGCTGTTCATCGTGGCCGGGGCCTTCGCGGGCCTGGAGCGGATCGTGCAGGACCGGGTCGGCAAGCGCGGCCTGGGCTTCGGCGCGGAGATCCGGTCCAAGGCCGAGGTCGACGCGGCCGACGTCTTCGGCGACGTCATGCCGGAGGACCTGATCAAGTTCGGCCTGATCCCGGAGTTCATCGGCAGGCTGCCGATCGTGGCGACCGTGGAGAACCTGGACAAGCCCTCGCTGGTGAAGATCCTCACCGAGCCGCGCAACGCGCTGTCCAAGCAGTACCAGCGGTTGTTCGAGATGGACGGCGTCGAGCTGGAGTTCACCAAGTCGGCCCTGGAGGCCGTCGCCGACCAGGCGATCCTGCGCGGTACCGGTGCTCGTGGCCTGCGCGCGATCATGGAGGAGGTGCTGCAGCCGGTGATGTACGACATCCCCAGCCGCACCGACGTCGCCAAGGTCGTGATCACCGAGCAGACGGTCCGGGAGAACGTGAACCCGACCATCGTCGCCCGCCAGCCCACGCGCCGCGAGCGCCGCGAGAAGTCCGCCTGATCGGGCTATCTCTCCCGGCCACCTGATGCGTCCCCGCTCCCACCTGACCGGGGTTCCGCAGTCTTCAAGTACGCCGAACCCCCCTCCCCGGACACCGTTAACCGCTACTAACCCCCAAGGCGCGCTCAGGGGTTAGTGGCGGTTGACGGTGATCAGGAGGGGGGTTCGTTGTACTTGAAGACGGGAGAACTGCCTCAGGGGAGGTGGCGGCCGACGAAGCGGACCACATCGGGCAGGACTCGGTTGTAGAAGGTGTGGTTGTGGCCGCCGGGGCCGGTGGCGGCGACGACGGGCTTGGCGCGCTGGATGAACTGGCGGACGCCACCGATGAAGCTGTCCTCGGTGCCGCACCACATGCCGACCTTGGCCACGCCGTGCTTGTCGATGTTGCGCAGCGGGTCCATCGAGGCCCACTCGGCCTGGTCGCGGAACGCCTTGCGCTTGCTCATCTCCGACCACGAGGTGATCAGCGCGGGCGAGATCGCCGCGATCGCGCGCACCGGGTCGCGGCGCTCCTGCCTGCGGCGGGCGTAGAGGAACGCGCCGAAGCCGCCCATGGAGATGCCGGAGACGGCGAAGGGCTTGCCCTCCGGGCCGCCGAGGCCGCGCTCGGCCAGCCAGGCCGGGATCTCCTCGAGCAGCATCGCCATCGGGTTGTCGTTCTGCTGCTGGTGCCAGTAGGTGTTGGCGCCGCCGTCCACCGCGACGAAGGCGAACGGGCGGACGTGGCCCTTGTTGACCGCGGAAGCCAGCGCGCCGGCCAGGTCGCCGCCGGGCGCGGTGCGGGCGTTGCTGAAGCGACCGTGCAGCAGCAGGCAGACGGGCAGGTCCTTGCTGGTGTTGCTGGGCAGGAAGGTGGCGATCTCCACGCTCTGCCTGCGGTAGGCGGAGCGGACCCGCTCCACCCGCACCACGCCGCGCGAGGGGGCCGAAGCCAGCGCGGGTGTGCTGCTCGGGGTGGGAACGGGCTTGCTGAGCCCCTTCTCCGGCTGGCGCAGCGCCCCGCTGCCCGCGCTCACCCCGAGCGTGACCGTGGCGGCCGCCCCCGCGGCCGCGCCCATCAGCACCGTGCGTCGGACGACGCGGCGCTGACTGTTGCCCCCCTGGGCCACGCTGAACCTCCCCTGCGAGCGCGGCGACCGAATCGTCCCCGCACTCACTTGACGCAACTCAGGCCATTCTCGTTACCGATCACCCGGAATTCTTCCTGGGTGATCCGCCTCACACTCGAAAGAGGGTTGTCAGACGGCTCCCTTTTCGCGGAGTTTACGGGCCCGCCCTTCGTCGTAGCCCAGCCAGCTCAAGATCGCCCCGGTGTGCTGCCCCAACCGGGGGACAGGTGCCGGTGACCAGCTCCAATGCGTGGCGTCCACCGGTGGTCGCAGCATTCGGGGGCTTGCGCCGCCGGGCACGGGCACTTCGCGCCAGCGGTCGCGCGCGGCGAGCTGCGGGTGCTCGGCCAGGCCCAGCACGTCCCTGGTGCGCGCGGCGGGCACGTCGGCGGCGTCGAGCGCGGCCAGCAAGCCCTCCGCCGTCATCCCGTCGAAGACCGTGTGGAGTTCCGCGTGCAGCGCCTGCCGGTGCTCCACCCGCGACGCCACCGTTGTGAACCGCGGGTCGATCGCGAGATCTGCGCGGTTGAGCACGCGCTCGCACAGGCGGGTCCACTGCGGCTCGTTCTGCACGGCGAGGTGCACTGTTCCGCCGTCGCCGCACCGGAACGGCCCGTACGGCGCGATGCTGGCGTGGTGCGCGCCCGCGCGCGGCGGGATGCGGCCGGTGCCGGTCGCGTAGAGAAGCGGCTGCTGGACCCACTCCGCCAGCGACTCCAGCAGCGACAGGCGCAGTGCCGTCCCTTCTCCGGTGCGCTGACGGTGGTAGAGCGCTGCCAGGACCGCCGCGTGCAGGTGCACTCCGCCGGAGATGTCGGCGACGGAGATCCCCGTGCGGGCGGTCACCTCGCCCTCGCCGGTCAGCTCGATCAGCCCGGCCTCGGACTGGACGAGCGCGTCGTATGCCTTGCGCTCCGAGTACGGACCGCCGTCGCCGTATCCGGACAGCTCGCCGACGATCAGGTCCGGGCGGGAAGCGCACAGCGTTTCCGCGTCCACACCTATGCGACGGCCCACGGCGGGGGAGAGGTTGCACAGCACGACGTCGGCGCGTTCGATGAGCTTGGCCAGGACCTCGCGCCCCTCCGGCTGCTTGAAGTCGAGGGTGATCGACTCCTTGCCCACGTTGGTCCAGGCGAAGTACGAGGAGACCTCGCCGCAGGCGTTGTCGTAGTGGCGCGCGAAGTCTCCGCCGCCGACGCGCTCCACCTTGATCACGCGGGCACCGAGGTCGGCGAGCAGCCGGGAGGCGTAGGGGACCGCGACGGCCTGTTCGAGGCTCACCACGACGACGCCGCTCAGCGGGCCCGTCATCGGTCCACTCTGGACTGTCCGGAGTAGACGTTCATCGACGTGCCCCTGAGGAAGCCCACCAGGGTCATGCCCTGCTCCGCCGCGAGGTCGACGGCCAGCGAAGACGGTGCCGAAACCGCTGCCAGAAAGGGAATCCCGGCCATCGTGGCCTTCTGCACGAGTTCGAACGACGCCCGCCCCGACACCATCAGCACGCAGCCGCTGAGCGGAACCCGTCGGGACATCACCGCCCAGCCGATGACCTTGTCCACCGCGTTGTGCCTGCCGACGTCCTCACGCGCGACGAGCAGCTCCCCGGTGGAGGTGAACAGCCCGGCCGCGTGCAGGCCGCCGGTGCTGTCGAAGACGCGCTGAGCCGCACGGAGCTTGCCGGGCAAGGAGATCAGCGTGTCGACGCTGACCTTCGCCTCGTCCTGCGTGAGGTCGTGGTGGCTGCGCACGCGAACCGACTCCAGCGCGGCCTTGCCACAGACGCCGCAGGACGACGTGGTGTGGAAGTTCCGTTCGACGCCGACCTGGACGGGCGGGACGTGCTCGGCGAGGGCGAGGTCGAGGACGTTGTAGGTGTTCTTGCCGTCCTCGTCCGTGCCGTCGCAGTAGCGCGCGGTCCGCACGTCCTCGACGTCGGCGATCACGCCCTCGGTGAGCAGGAATCCGTGTGCGAGCTCGACATCGTGACCGGGCGTGCGCATCGTGACCGTGAGCGCGCGGCCGTTCACGCGCAGTTCCAACGGTTCCTCCGCGGCGAGCGCGTCCGGGCGCCGCACCTCGCGGCCGTCGGAGATCCGCAGCACCTGACGGCGGACCGTGACCCTGCCCATGTGGGCCTCCTTCGGCGGCTGGGGAGTGACAAGCCCCCGATCGTGAGCTTATGTTGCGTTCTCAACTACCGGGAGGTGGCGGGTGGAGTTCTTGAGCCGTGCGCGCATTGTCGCGCCTCCCGGGTGGAGCCGGTGGCTGGTCCCACCGGCCGCGCTGTCGGTGCACCTCGCGATCGGCCAGGCGTACGCGTGGAGCGTCTTCAAACCGCCGCTGGAGGGCGCGCTCGGGCTCAGCGGGACGCAGAGCGCGCTGCCGTTCCAGCTCGGCATCGTGATGCTCGGCCTGTCCGCCGCCTTCGGTGGCACGCTGGTCGAGCGGAACGGCCCGCGGTGGGCGATGTTCGTCTCCGCCGTGTGCTTCTGCTCCGGCTTCCTGGTGTCCGCGCTCGGCGTCGCCGTCTCGCAGTACTGGCTGGTGGTGCTCGGTTACGGCGTCATCGGCGGGATCGGGCTCGGCATCGGCTACATCTCCCCGGTGTCCACGCTGATCAAGTGGTTCCCGGACCGGCCGGGCATGGCCACCGGCATCGCGATCATGGGCTTCGGCGGTGGCGCGCTGATCGCCTCGCCGTGGTCGGCCGCGATGCTGGAGGGCTTCGGCAAGGACACCTCGGGTATCGCCACCACCTTCCTGGTGCACGGCCTGGTTTACGCGGTGTTCATGACGATGGGCGTGCTGCTGGTGCGCGTGCCCGCCGACGACTGGACGCCGCCGGGCTCCGTCGCCTCGGCGAAGCCGGTCGCCACGGTGAACGTGTCGGCGCGCAACGCGATCCGGACGCCGCAGTTCTGGTGCCTGTGGGTCGTCCTGTGCTTCAACGTGACCGCGGGCATCGGCATCCTGGAGAAGGCCGCGCCGATGATCCGCGATTTCTTCGCGGACAGTTCCGCGGCGGTCAGCGTCGGTGCGGCGGCGGGCTTCGTCGCGTTGCTGTCGCTGGTGAACATGCTCGGTCGGTTCGTGTGGTCGTCCACTTCGGACATCGTGGGGCGCAAGAACATCTACCGCCTGTACCTCGGCGCGGGAGCCCTGCTGTACCTGGCGATCGCCTTGCTGGGCAACACCTCCAAGCCCCTGTTCATCATCTGCGCGATGGTGATCCTGTCCTTCTACGGCGGCGGGTTCGCCACGATCCCGGCCTACCTCAAGGACCTCTTCGGCACCTACCAGGTCGGCGCGATCCACGGGCGGCTGCTCACCGCGTGGTCGCTGGCCGGGGTGCTCGGGCCGCTGATCATCAACGCGGTCGCCGACTCCCAGAAGGCGGCGGGCCGGTCGGGGCCCGAGCTCTACACCGCCTCGCTCTACATCGTGATCGCCCTGCTGGTGATCGGGTTCATCGCGAACGAGCTCGTGCGGCCGGTGCACCCGCGCCACCACGAGCCCGCTCCCCAGAAGGAGGCCGCCAGTGCGTGACAGGCGAATCCCGCTGATGGTGCTGGCGTGGGTCTGGGTGGGCGTACCGTTCGCCTACGGCCTCTACCAGCTGATCACCAAGGTCACCCAGCTCTTCACCGGCTGACCAGGCGGACCACGATGGACTTCGACGTCGGCGTGTTGGAGATCTCCGCCGTGGAGTCCAGCGGTACCAACGCGTTCGCCTCCGGGAAGTAGGCCGCCGCGCAGCCCCGCGCCGTGGGGTAGGCCACCACCCGGAAGCGCTCCGCGGTGCGGTCCGCGTCGCCTGCCCACTCGCTGACCAGGTCGACCAGCGCGCCATCGGCGACGCCCAGTTCGGTCAGGTCGTCCGGGTTGACGAACACCACGCGCCGCGCGTCCTTCACGCCTCGGTAACGGTCGTCCAGACCGTAGATCGTGGTGTTGAACTGGTCGTGGCTGCGCAGGGTTTGCAGCAGCAGACGGCCTTCCGGGATCTGGGGCGCCTCGAAAGTGTTCGCGGTGAAGTTCGCTTTCCCTGTCGTAGTGCGGAATTCGCGGCTGTCCCGGGGCGGATGCGGCAGGACGAAGCCGTCCTTGTCGCGCACGCGCTCGTTGTACTTGGCGAAGCCCGGCACCACGCGCGCGATGCGGTCGCGAATCCGGTCGTAGTCGGATTCGAAGTCCTCCCAAGGGATCGAGTGCGCGGTGCCGAGGACCTTGCGGGCCATCCGCGCGACGATCGCGACCTCGGAGAGCAGGTGCTCGCTGGCCGGAGCGTTGCGACCGCGGGAGCTGTGCACCACCGACATCGAATCCTCGACGCTGACGAACTGCTCGCCGCCTTGTCGCACATCGCGTTCAGTGCGCCCGAGTGTCGGCAGGACAAGGGAAATCTCGCCGGGAACGACGTGCGAGCGGTTGAGCTTCGTGGAGACGTTCACCGTCAACGCGCACGAGGCCAGCGCGCGCTCGGTCAGCTTGGTGTCCGGCGTCGCGGAGACGAAGTTGCCACCCATCGCGAAGAACACCGAAGCCTTCCCGTCGCGCATCGCGCGCAGCGAGTCCACGGTGTCGTAGCCGTGCTTGCGCGGCACGGAGATGGAGAACTCCTTCTCCAGTGCGGACATGAACTCCTCCGGCATCTTCTCCCAGATGCCCATCGTGCGGTCGCCCTGCACGTTGGAGTGGCCGCGCACCGGGCAGACCCCCGCGCCAGGCTTGCCGATCATTCCGCGCAGCAGCAACACGTTCACGATCTCGCGGATGGTCGGCACGGAGTGCTTGTGCTGGGTGAGCCCCATCGCCCAGCAGATGATCGTCCGCTTCGACTCGATCATCATCCGCGAGACCTTGGCGATCTGCTCCCTCGGCAGGCCGGTCGCGGCGTCCACGGCGTCCCAGTCGAGGTCGCGGACCTGCTTCGCGTAGGCGTCGAAGTCGTGGGTGTGCGCGTCGATGAACGCGCGGTCCAGCACGGTGCCGGGCGCCGCGTCCTCCGCCGCGATCACCAAGTGGCCCAACGCCTGGAAGAAAGCGAGGTCGCCGCCGAGCTTGATCTGGCAGAACTCGTCCGACAGCGGAGTTCCCCTGCCCACGAGGCCGCTGACGTTCTGCGGGTTCTTGAAGCGCAGCAAACCCGCCTCCGGCAAGGGGTTCACCGCGACGATCCGCGCACCGCGCTTCTTCGCGACCTCCAGCGAGGAGAGCATGCGCGGGTGGTTCGTCCCGGGGTTCTGGCCGACCACGATGAGCAGGTCGGCCGACTCCACGTCCTGCAGCGAGACCGAGCCCTTGCCGATGCCGATGGTCTCCTTCAGCGCGGCGCCGGAGGACTCGTGGCACATGTTCGAGCAGTCGGGCAGGTTGTTCGTGCCGTAGCTCCGGCAGAACAGCTGGTAGAGGAAAGCGGCCTCGTTGCTCGTGCGACCGGAGGTGTAGAAGATCGCCTCGTCCGGGCTCGCCAGGCCGTTCAGCTTCTCCGCGATGAGCGCGAACGCGCCTTCCCAGGAGATCGGCGAGTAGTGGGTTTCCCCGCGCCGCAACACCATCGGCTCGGTCAGCCTGCCCTGCTGCCCCAGCCAGTAGTCGGTGCGATCGGCCAGCTCGGCGATGCTGTGCCTGGCGAAGAACTCGCGGTCCGCCCGCCGCCGCGTGGCCTCCTCGGCGATCGCCTTCGCGCCGTTCTCGCAGAACTCCGCGAGCTTGCGGTGGCCCTGCGCCTCCGGCCAGGCGCAGCCGGGGCAGTCGACGCCGTCGTGCTGGTTGAGCACTTTCAGCGAGCGCACCGTGCGGCCGACGCCCATCTGCTCGACGCTGCGCTTGAGCGAGACGGCGACGCCGGGCAGGCCCGCCGCCCAGTCCTTGGGCTTTCCGACAACCAGCTGGGACTCGTCGACGTCGTGCTCCGGAGGCTTGCGGCTCATGCACTCATACTGCGCCGTCGTTCGCCGTCCCACCAAGCGGTCGACTGGCTATCAGCGCCTCCAGGCCGTCGAGGACGCGTTCCAGTCCGAACTCGAAGTTCATCTCGACCACGTCGAAGCCGCCGGAGTCGCGGATGCGGTTCAGCGTCGGGAACCGCTCCGGATCGGCCAACTCCCGCCAGAACCGTTCGCGGCCCGACCACCACTCGTCCTCCGACTGCCCGGTGTGCCGCTCGGCCAGTTTCGTGTCCACCGAGACCCTCGCGGTTCCGCGCACATAGCCGTAGAGGGTGTTGAAGACGGCCACGATCTCCTTGTCGGACAAGCCGATTCCGGTCAGCGCGGTCAGCGCGGACTCGTAGGCCGCGGTGCCGTTGGGGCCGAGGACCGGGCGGTGCCAGGCGAGGTGCAGCACCCAGGGGTGGCGGTGGAACAGCTCCCACTCCTCGCGCGCGCAGACCTCCATCTTCGCCCGCCAGCCGCCCTCGACCCGCTCCAGCACCGGGGACTCGGCGTTGACGGTGTCCACCATGACGTCCAGCAGCTCGGCCTTGCCCGGTACGTAGCGGTAGATCGACATCGTGGTGAAGCCGAGCCGCTCGGCGACCGCCCGCATGGACAGCGCGCCCAGGCCGTCGGCGTCGGCGATCTCGATCGCGGCGCGGGCGACGCGGTCCAGGGTCAGCGCGGGTCTGGGGCCTCGGCTGGGCCGCGCTCGATCGCCCCAGAGCAGCTCCAGGGTGCGGTGCGGATCGCCGCCGCTGTACTCGGTCATCGGGCCTCATCGTAGAACTGTGTATGGCCTACACTAAACCGTGTACGACATACACGGAGGTGATCGTGCAGGTCCGGGACGCGGCGCGGGCGGACGCGCGGGCGATGGGTGGGGTCCTGGTCAGGGCGTTCGACGAGGACCCGGTGATGACGTGGATGTTCGCCGACGCCGAGCGGCGCAGGCGGATCTACCCGCGGATGATGACCGCGCTGATCAAGCACACCTACCTGTACAAGGGCGGGTGCCAGGTCGCGGGCGGGGACGGCGAGCTGCTCGGCGTGGCGCTGTGGATCCCGCCGGGCCGGGCCAAGGTCCCGCTGTGGCGCCAGCTCTTCGCGGCGCCCACCATGATCGCCAACGCCGGGCCGGTGCGGTTCGTCCGGATCAGCCGCCGTGGTGCGCAGCTCGATTCGGTGCTCAAGCTCGCGCATCCGGCGGAGCCGCACTGGTACCTGTCCGTGCTCGGGACTGAGCCGAGCGCGCAGGGGACGGGGGTCGGCGGGGCCCTGCTGCGCTCGCGGCTGGCCGAGTGCGACCGCGACGGGCTGCCCGCCTACCTCGAGTGCGTCGACGCGAACGTGCCGATCTACGAACGCTTCGGCTTCAAGGTCATCAGCGATATCCAGATCCCCGACGGCGGACCCGTGCTCCGCGGCATGTGGCGCGCCTGACCCGCGGTGGTCACGTGCAGGATTCGTCGGTGATGGGGTTCTTGGGGTCGAGGTAGTAGGACTCGTCGTGTTTCGCGGTGGGGCCTGTGGTGGAGGAGACGCGATGGCGGCCGAATGTGGGGGCCAGCAAGCCTTCCTTCGCGGCGGCGCAGTCCATCAGGTACGTGAAGCCGTTGGCGGCGCCTGGCCACAGCTTGCCGTCGGAGTCCTCGTAGAGCAGGTACTCCACCTCCCGCCGCGCGGTCGCGATGCGGTCGGTCGGATCGGCCAGGCGCTGCGGCGTGTCGTGGTGGAAGGCGTACGCCACGATGAAGTTCGTCTTGGCCACCAGCGCGCCGCGATCCCCGATCCCGATCGTCATCGATCCGGGACCCTGGGCGGATCGGCGGCCAGGCGGACCTTCGGCGAGATGAGCGTGCGCGCCCAGCCCAGCTCCTCCGGCGTGCCCTTGATGTCCTTGTGCGACTCCGGGTCGTAGAGGTCGAGCACCGGCTGCATCGTCTTCCCGGCCAGCACGTCGGGATTGAGCCGGGCCGCGACGAGCATCGCGCGGACCTTGTCGGTGAACGCGGCGACCTTGTCCGGGCCGTACTTGCCGACCTGGGCGGGCGGCGGAGCGACGAAACCGGCCGCGCCCTCGGGCCAGTTGGCCATCGTGGTGCCGAGGAAGGCGTTCACCGGGGCGGGCGCCTCCGTCGCGGTGTCCTCCCGGCCGAGCAGTCCGTCGAGCCGGCCGTCCTGGTACATCAGCACGCCGACGCCGACGATGCCGATGACGGCCAGTACCGAGACGATCAGGTTGCCGCGCTTGCGGTCGCTCATACCGGTCCCCCTGCCGAGTGAGTAGCGGCGGAACGCTAACAGTGCGAGCGGCCTGTGCGGGCGATGTCGGATGAAACCGCTTCTCGGCGCTCCGTAAACTCTGCAGGTGTGACCGAGACCCTTCCGCACCAGGCCAGCACCGAACTTCCCGCGCAGTGGGACCACGCGCGGGTCGAGGGCGAGCTGTACCAGCGGTGGGTAGACCGGGACTACTTCACGGCGCGGCCGGAGAGCGACCGGCCGCCGTTCTCCATCGTCATCCCGCCGCCCAACGTCACCGGCAGCCTGCACATCGGCCACGCGCTGGACCACTCGCTGATCGACACGCTGGTCCGCTGGCGCCGCATGCAGGGCTACGACGCCCTGTACCTGCCCGGCATGGACCACGCGAGCATCGCGGTGCACACGCTGGTGGAGAAGCAGCTCGTCGCCGAGGGCACCTCACGGCGCGAGCTCGGCCGCGAGGCGTTCATCGAGCGCACCTGGCAGTGGAAGAACGAGTACGGCGGCAAGATCCTCGACCAGATGCGCCGCCTCGGCGAGAGCGTCGACTGGACGCGCGAGGCGTTCACCATGGACGAGGCGCGCAGCCGCGCCGTCCAGACGATGTTCAAGCGGCTCTACGACGACGGCCTGATCTATCGCGCCGAGCGACTGGTGAACTGGTCGCCCGCCGCGCAGTCCGTGCTCTCCGACGCCGAGGTCGACCACAAGGAGGTCGAGGGCGAGCTGGTCTCCATGCGCTACGGCGACGGGGACGCCTCGATCGTCGTCGCCACCACGCGCGTGGAGACGATGCTCGGTGACACCGCCGTCGCGGTGCACCCCGACGACGAGCGCTACAAGCACCTCGTCGGCACACTGATCACCCAGCCGCTGACCGGACGGCAGATCCCGGTCGTCGCCGACGACTACGTCGACCCAGAGTTCGGCTCCGGCGCCGTCAAGATCACCCCGGCGCACGACCCGAACGACTTCGAGCTGGGCAAGCGGCACGGCCTGCCGATGCCGACGATCATGGACGAGCAGGGCCGGATCGCGAACTCCGGCACCCGCTTCGACGGCATGGACCGCTTCGAGGCGCGGGTGGCCGTCCGCGAGGCGCTGCGCGAAGAGGGCCGCATCGTCGCGGAGAAGCGGCCGTACCTGCACAGCGTCGGGCACAGCGAGCGCGGCAAGGAGCCGATCGAGCCGCGCCTGTCGATGCAGTGGTTCGTCAACGTCGGACCGCTGGCCAAGGCCGCCGGCGACGCCGTCCGCGAGGGCAAGGTCAACGTCCACCCGCCGGAGCTGACCAAGCGCTACCTGGACTGGACCGACAACCTGCACGACTGGTGCATCTCGCGGCAGCTGTGGTGGGGCCACCGCATCCCGGTGTGGCACGGGCCGAACGGCGAGATGGTCTGCGTCGGCCCGGACGAGCAGCCGCCGACGGGACCCGGCTGGCGCCAGGACGAGGACGTCCTCGACACCTGGTTCTCCTCCGGGCTGTGGCCGTTCTCCACGATGGGCTGGCCGGACAAGACCGAGGACCTGGCGAAGTACTACCCCACCAGCGTTCTGGTCACCGGCTACGACATCATCTTCTTCTGGGTCGTCCGGATGATGATGTTCGGCCTGTACGCCATGGACGGCGTCCCCCCGTTCCGCACCATCGCGCTGCACGGCATGGTCCGCGACGGCCTCGGGCGCAAGATGTCCAAGACCCTCGGCAACGGCGTCGACCCCATCGAGTGGATGGACCGCTACGGCACCGACGCCGTGCGCTTCGCCATGGTCCGCGGCGCCAACCCGGGCACCGACGTGCCGATGAGCGAGGAATGGGTCGGCGGCGCGCGCAACTTCTGCACGAAGCTGTGGAACGCCACCCGCTTCGCGTTGCTCAACGGCGCCAAGGTGGTCGCGAACCCGCCGACCGTCGCGGAGCTGACCGACGCCGACCGGTGGATCCTGGGCCGCCTCGACGAGCTCACCGCGGACATGAACGCCCTCATGGAGGACTTCCAGTTCGCCAAGTCCACCGAGGCGCTCTACCACTTCGTGTGGGACGAGTTCTGCGACTGGTACGTCGAGCTGGCCAAGGTCCAGCTGGCCGACCCGGACCGGGTGGAGCAGACCCGCGCGGTGCTCGGCCACGTGCTCGACACCGTGCTGCGGCTGCTGCACCCGGTCGCGCCGTTCATCTCCGAGCAGCTCTGGACCACCCTCACCGGCAACGAGTCGCTGGTGATCGCGCCATGGCCCACGGCGACCGGCAGGCAGTCCGACGCGGGCTCCGCCGAGCGGGTGGCCTCGGTGCAGAAGCTGGTCACCGAGATCCGCCGGTTCCGCTCCGACCAGGGCCTCAAGCCGGGTCAGAAGGTGGCGGCCCGCCTGGTCGGCATCGACGCGGCCGGGCTGGGCGGCCTGGAGAAGGCGCTGCGCTCGCTGGTCCGGCTGACCGAGCCCGCGGAGTCCTTCACCGCGTCCGCCTCCTTCGAGCTGGGCCTGCACTCGGGCACCGTCACGGTGGAGCTGGACCTCTCCGGCGCGATCGACGTCGCGGCCGAGCGCAAGCGCCTGGCCAAGGACCTCGCCGTGGCGGAGAAGGAGCACGCGGGCACCGACGCGAAGCTCAACAACCCCAAGTTCACCGACAAGGCCCCGGCCGAGGTGGTGGAGAAGATCCGCGCCCGCCGCGAGGCCGCGCTTGCCGACATCGACCGCATCACCGCCCGCCTCGCCACCCTCCCGGAGGCGTAGCCGCTTTCCCAGTCAGCCCCCGCCGACCCACCGATAGGTCCGGCGGGGGCTGCGCGGTTTGCCCTCGGTGGCGACCTTTCCCTCGGAGATCAACTCGTCCAGCCGGGTGAGCACGGTCTGGCGGGAGAACCCGGTCAGCTCGATCAGCTCACTGGTCCGGGCGATGCCCCGGCGACGAAGTGCGGACTCGATACTCTCGTCGGTGGATTCGTTGCCGCTGAACAGATTCGGGACCCTGGGCGCGGCGTTGAGGCCGTACGTCGCGTAGCGCCGACCTCCGCTGCGAAGCGCCAGTCCCCGTTCCACCAGATCGCGCATGACCGAGGTGGCCACGGTCTTGTCGGCGCCGAACTCACGCAGAGTGGCATTGCTGACCGGTTGTCCGTGGAACATGGTGGCCAGTGCCAGCTCGTGCAGTGGCGTGAGCCCGACCTCGCCGAGTTCGCTGAGCCACCGGCGCGTGCGCGGATCGAGCAACTCCGATCGCTGGAACTCGACCTCGAACCGGTTCACGTAGTTCCGGAAGGCGGGCCGGATCATTCCCGAGCGCCGCAGCTCCCGGATCATCGCCGGGATTCCCGACGCCCGGTTCTCCGCCACGAGCCGGTCGCTGCCAGGGAGATGGGTGTCCGCCAGCAAGGAGGCGAGAAAGGCATTGCGCGACGAGGAAACCCCTTCCTCGCCCAGGTCCTCCAGCACGACCGGGCCGTAGAGGCCGCCGGGGCTGCGAACTTCCAAGCGGTCCGGCCAGAGGTTCACCTGGATCTGCGTCCCTCGCGTCGAGGGGCTGTAGTCGCGGTGCAGGACCGCGTTCACCACGGCCTCGCGAACGGCTTCCATTGGGTAGTCGAGCTGCTCCCGCCGCCCCGAGGCGTCGACGAAGCTGCGGACGCTCATCCTCCGCCGCAGCACCGAGAGCGTCTCGGCGATGAGATCGGGAATCGCGCCGCGGACGGTGGGATTGTCCTCGAACCGAGGGGTGTCCTGTCCGCTGTCATCGCCGGGGTGCACGACGATGGACACGGTGAGCTGGGGGAAGAACTGCTGCGGGTAGACGCCGAACGTGAGCATCCCGCCCAGCGAGGGAACGAGGCTGCCCTGGCTGTCGCGGACCAGAACTCGCAGTCGGGTCAGCGCCGTCGTCTCGTCCACGTCCCGGAAGGCTCGTGACGTCTGGCGGACCCGGTCCAGCGTGCGGAGCAACGCTGTGCGGTCGAGGTCCTCGACGGTCGCATCGCTGACCGGCTCTATGTCGTAGCGGGGTTGTCCCTGGTTGGCGATGGTCAGACCGATCTCCGCCTGGGTCATCCGGCGGTCACCGTCACCGACCCTGACGTAGGAACCGTCCTTCATGCCCTTGTTCACGACGTAGCAGGGGCGTTCCGCGGACGGCAGTGGATCGACCTCCGCCACGACCAGGTCGAAATCCTCGACTCGCACAACGTCGACGGAGATCCGCAACGCGGGGTGCAGGGAGGAACTCGCCAGCGAGGCCAGGTCGTCCCTGAGCTTGCACGGGTCGTCGAGGTAGACGGGCGCGAAGCCCCGCGACTCGTCCAGACCGAGTACCAGCAGGCCACCGTTGGTGTTGGCGAAGGCGCACAGGGTCTCTACGACGCTCTTCGGCAGGCCGCCCGCGGCCGACTTCACCTCGACTTCGCTGGGTTCGCCGCCCAGCTCCCGCACGCGGGCGACGAGGGTGGTCAGCGTCTTCGTGTCCATCCGGGGGCCAACTCTCCAACGACTCTCCAGTATGGTTAGAGAGTACTTGAAAGTTACTCTCTAGATATTTCCGGGTGCCGGGGGCGGGGCGTATAAGCGCCGGTCGTAGACTTGGTGGACGTGAACCGGACCCCCGTGCACCGAACCCCGTCGGGGGAGTGAGAAGTGCCTCGAACCGATCCCGCCGCCCTGGCCGCCTTCGCCGCGGTCGAGGCCGAGCTGAACCAGCGCTGGCCGGAGACGAAGCTCGAACCGTCCCTGGACCGCATCCGCGCGCTGGTGGATCTGCTCGGTGAGCCGCAGCGCTCCTACCCGGTGCTGCACCTCACCGGCACCAACGGCAAGACCTCGACCTCGCGGATGCTCGACGCGCTGCTGACCGGCCTGGGGCTGCGCACGGGTCGCTACACCAGCCCGCACCTGCAGCTGGCTACCGAGCGGATCAGCGTGGACGGGGCGCCGATCAGCGCCGAGCGCTACGTCGAGGTCTACCGGGACATCGAGCCCTACCTCGGGATGGTCGACAAGGCCTCCCAGGACGCCGGGCAACCGGTGCTGAGCAAGTTCGAGGTGCTGACCGCGATGGCCTTCGCCGCCTTCGCCGACGCCCCGGTCGACGCGGCCGTGGTCGAGGTGGGCCTCGGCGGCTCGTGGGACGCGACGAACGTGGCCGACGGGCAGGTGTCCCTCATCACACCGATCGGCGTGGACCACGTCGATTTCCTCGGCGACGACGTGCTCAAGATCGCCGAGGAGAAGGCCGGGATCATCAAGCCCGGCTCGGTCGCGGTGCTCGCCGAACAGGACGCCGAGGTGGCCGCCGTCCTGCTGAAGCGCTGCGTCGAGGTGGACGCCACGGTGGCCAGGCAGGGCATGGAGTTCGGCGTGCTGGAGCGCGAGATCGCGGTGGGCGGCCAGATGCTCAGACTGCAAGGTCTGAGCGGTGTCTACGACGAGATCTTCCTGCCGCTGCACGGTGAACATCAGGCGAAGAACGCCTCGCTGGCGCTGGCCGCCGCGGAGGCTTTCTTCGGCGCCGGACCCGACCGGCAGCTCGACGTGGAAGCCATTCGGGTGGCTTTCGGAGGGGTCTCCACGCCTGGGCGGCTGGAGCGGATGCGGGCTGCACCTGCGGTTCTGGTCGACGCGGCGCACAATCCACATGGTGCCCGCGCCCTCGCGGCCACCATCTCTAGTGAGTTCGCGTTCCGTCGACTGATCGCTGTAGTCGGGGTGATGCGCGACAAGGATGCTTCCGGCATCCTGTCAGAGCTGGAACCGGTGGTCTCCGAAGTGGTGCTCACCCAGAACTCGTCCCCGCGCGCGATGGACGCCGACGAACTCGCCGGCATCGCCCGCTCGGTGTTTGGCGAGGACCGCATCGTCGTCGAGCCCAGGCTCGAGGACGCTATCGAGGTCGGCGTGCAGCTGGCCGAGGAGACCGACTCCCCGGATGAAGTCCTGTCCGGCGGCGGTGTGCTGATCACCGGTTCCGTGATCACAGCTGGGGATACCCGCGCACTTTTTGGCAAGGAGCCGTCATGAAGTCCTGTTCCCGTCCCAAACCGCCGGCAAACACGGCCAACCGGGACGCCGAGTTCGATGATCGTCCCTGGCGCGTCGTCCGCGGGTTCTCCGTGGTCAAGGTCGCCCAGGAGCGGGGTATGCGTTCCCTCGTCGCGGGTGGTCCCGCCAACCGGCGGCGCTCGCGATGACCGAGGCGCCGACGCGGCCCGGCCCCCAGGTGCGGCGGAAGGACCCCTGGAAGGGGCTCCGCGGCATCCAGGCGGGAACACTGGTGATGGAGGCGATCGTGGTGGCGCTGTCGCTGCTGGTCATCGCCAAGTTCCAGGGCATCACCAGTCTGGGCGGCATTCTGGTCGGCGCGCTCGCGGTGGCGATGGTCGTGGCCAGCGGGGTTCAGGGCAAGCCGTGGGGCGTCGGCCTCGCGGTGGCCCTGCAGGTCCTGATGATCGCCTCCGGTGTCATCGTTTTCGCCCTTGGCGCGGTCGGAGTGGTGTTCGCCCTGGTCTGGGGCGCGCTGCTGTGGCTGCGCAAGGATCTTCGACGTCGAGAGGCCGCGCAGGTCGCGGCCTCCTGACGCTCGCCACCCCCGCTTCTGCTAACAGTGTGGGGTGGACTTCTGGTCAGAACTCATCGGGACCCAGACCGCGCCACCGCCGCCGGTCGTCCTGGTGACGGGTGCGCTCGCCCTGGTCGTCGTGCTCTCGCACACGCCGTGGCGGCTGGCCCGCAACATCATCACCATCGTGCACGAGGCCGGGCACGCGGTCATCGCGGTCCTGGCCGGTCGGCGGCTGAGCGGGATCCGGCTGCACTCGGACACCTCGGGTGTGACGGTCTCCCGCGGCCGGCCGACCGGGCCCGGCATGGTGTTCACCTCGCTGGCGGGCTACATCGCCCCGTCCCTGGTCGGGCTGGGGTTCGCGGCCCTGCTCGGCACCGACCGGATCACCCTGCTGCTGTGGGTGTGCACGGCGGTGCTGCTGGCCATGCTGATCATGGTGCGCAACGTCTACGGCGCGCTGTTGCTGCTGGTCACCGGTGCCGTGCTGGTATCGGTGTCGCTGCTGACCACCAGTGGCGTGCAGGCCGCCTTCGCCTACCTGATCACCTGGTTCCTGCTGGTCGGCGGGGTGCGCCCGGTGAGCGAGCTGCAGCGCAAGCGCAGCCGGGGCCGGGCGCGCGACTCCGACGCCGACCAGCTGGCGCGGCTCACCAGCACGCCCGCGATCACCTGGGTGCTGGTGTTCTTCGTCGTCACCCTCGGCTCACTCGGCCTCGGCACCACGTGGATGCTCACCGGCATCCTTTTCTGACCCCGGTGAAGCGGAAACCTGCCGTTGAGTTCTTGTGGTGATCAAGGTGGCAACCGCACCCGATTCGGTGACAGGTTTCGCTAGTGTCAAGCCGATCTCGGTGCCTAACCTGCACGAGGTCGACAGCGAGGGAGGTGTGAGGTGGCCGATATCCGGTTTTCGGCTGGGCTGATGGGCATGAGCGACGCGGCCCGGCACCTGGGTATCCCGCGACGGACCTTCCAGCGCTGGGCCCGCGGCTATGAGCGGGGCGGACCACTGCTGCACCTCGTGCCCACGGAACGCAAGTACGACGCCAGCGTCACGTTCATCTCGCTGGTCGAGGCATGGGTGCTGGCGGGACTGCGCAAAGCCGGGGTGGTCCCCCAGCGCATTCGTCCCGCGCTCCAGCGGCTGCAACAGGAATTCGGCCGCGAATATGTGCTGACATCACGGGAACTCGCCACTGACGGCATCGCGGTGCTCTGGGACTTCTCTCGGACCAACGAGGGTGAGGGCCTGATCGAGGGCAGAACCGATCAGCTCATCATTCGCGAGATCGTGGCCGACTACATGCATTACGTCGGGTGGGCCGATGACGGGCACCCGCACAAGCTGGAGCTGAGGACATACCAGCCGTCCAAGGTCACTGTCGACCCGTATCGCGGGTTCGGCCAGCCGATGTTCGCGGGGAACGGCGTGCACGTCGCCAACGTCGCCGCGATGCTGAAGGCGGGCGAGGAACCCGACATCGTCGCCGAAGAGCATGGAATAAGCATCGAAGATGTCCGAGCCGCCGCACGCGTCCTCCTGGGCCGCGCCGCCTGAGTTTTATCTCGACGAGAACGCGGGCATTCGCAGCGTTCGGAAACTGCTTCTCGATCTGGGTTATGTCGTGCACACGCCGGCTGAGCTGTTCGGCACCAGGGCTGACGCCTGTGGTGCGCCGGACGAGGTGTGGCTGGCCAGGATCGCGGGAAGTGGGTGGGCGGTGCTCAACAGAGATGTCGCCATCACTCGGAGACCCAGTGAGTTCGCCGCTTATCGGCGGGCGAAAGTGCACATGTTCTACCTGCCGGGAGAAGCGAAGCGGGACGAGTTGTGTGAGCTCGTCGCGATCAACCTGGCCGACATCTGCGTGCTCACGGTGAAGAAGAGCCCCCGGTTGTGGCGGTTGACGCGGACCGGGGTCAAGCCGCTGGACAGGTGAGGGCCCTGCCCGCGGCACGCGGACAGGGCCCTTTGCGGTCATGGCAAAGGCGCTAGGTCAGGTCGGAGCACTTCTTGGCGTCGGGGTGCGCGCCGGCCTTGGGGACCCAGCGGACGTTGGCTAAGGACGCTTGGAACGCGCCGTCGGTGTAGACGAGGAACGGGGTGTTGACGCTCTCCGGGTCGAGGCCCTTCTCGGCGAAGCAGGCGATCGGGATCTTCACCGTGGACTTGGTGCCGACGGGGAGATCGGTGAACAGCTTCGTCGCGGCGACCTCGCCCTGGCACGGGTACACGCAGTGCGAGCTGATGACCGTGCGGCCCGCGGGTTTCTGGCCGACGATCACGTCGAAGGTCAGCGCGGCGTTGGCGTTGAGGTAGCCGCGGAGGTCGATGCCGCCAGCGGGGTTCTGCAGGAACACCTGACCGGGCGCGGTGCCGTTCCAGGTGACCTTGAGGCCGTCGCCCTGGACGTTCACGTCGGTCGGGACGGTGGTGATCGAGGCGTGCGCGGCCTCGCCGTCCGGGCCGATCTCGGTGCCGCCCCAGTTCTCCGGGGAGCCGATGAAGCTCTTGTACGGCGCGATGTCCTGGCGCACGAAGACTTCCAGGTCCTCGTCCGCCTCGCCGCCGCCTCCACCGCCGCAGTTGGCCGGTGACTCCTCGGGGAGCTTGCCGACGCGGCCGGTCTCCCAGTTGTGCAGGCCGTGGCCCAGCCGGAACAGCGGGTCGTAGCCGGCGGTCTCCGGGTTCAGCGGGGTCTGGCAGGCCGCCTTCGGCCAGGAGTACGGCAGCTTGCCGGTGTAGCCGAGCCCGGTGTTCCACCCGCGCACCAGCATGTCCGCGACGCCGCCGCCTTCGGTGCCGGGCAGCCACGCGGCGACGAACGCGTCGGAGCGGTTGAGCTCCTTGTTGACGTACATGGGGCGCCCGGAGACGAAGACGGTGACCACCGGAGTGCCCTTGCCGCTGACCTTGTCCAGCACGGCGAGGTCGTTCGGGTAGAGCTTGGCGGCCTCCAGCGTGCGCTTGCCGATGTCGCCGTTGCCCTCCGCGTACGGGGTCTCACCGATCACCGCGATCACCGCGTCGAAGCCCTTGGGGTCGACGTCGCCGTTCTCGCTGAAGGTCACGTTGGCCTGGCCGAGCGCTTCCTTCAGCCCGCCGAGGACGGTGGTGCCGTTGGGGAAGTCCGCGTTGGTGTTGCCGGTGCCCTGCCAGGTGAGCGTCCAGCCACCGGTCTGGTTCTGCATGCTGTCCGCGCTCTTGCCGACTACGAGCACCTTGGAACGCGGCGCCAGTGGCAGGAGGCGGTTGTTGTTCTTCAGCAGCACCTGGGACTTGCGCACGGCCTCGCGGGCGATCTTGCGCGCGTCCTTGGCGTCCGGCTTGCCCGCGTGGGCGCGAGCGGAGGGCTTGGGCGCGTCCAGCACACCGGCCCGCGCCTTGACCCGGAGGATGCGGGTGACGGCGTCGTCGATGCGCGACAAGGGGATCTGGCCGCTCTCGACCTGGGCGACGGTGTTGGTGATGAACGCCTTCCAGTCGTGCGGGACCATGAAGACGTCGATGCCCGCGTTGACCGCGCCGGCGCAGCTGGCGTTGGTGCAGCCCTCGACCTGGCCGTGGCCGTTCCAGTCGGAGACCACGACGCCGTCGAAGCCGATCTTGTTCTTCAGGATGTCGTTGAGCAGCAGCTTGCTGCCGTGGATCTTGCCTTCCTTGATGCCCAGCTCGGGGTTGGTCCAGCTGTTGAAGGAGGCCATCACGGTCTGCGCGCCCGCGGCGAGCGCGCCGTAGTAGCCCTGCCCGTGCGTGTTGATCATGTCTGCCTTGGACGAGGGGTTCACGCCCTGGTCCTTGCCGCCCTGGGTGCCGCCGTCGCCGATGAAGTGCTTGGCGGTGGCGATCACGCCGTCGGGGCCGATACCCCTGGGGTTGTTGCCCTGCAAGCCCCGCACGGCCTCGTAGCCGTAGGCGCGGGTGATCCGCGGGTCCTCGGAGAAGCCCTCGTAGGTGCGGCCCCAGCGGTCGTCCTTCACCACGGCCAGGGTCGGCGCGAAGGCCCAGTCCTGACCGGTCGCGCGGACCTGCTCGGCGGTGGCCTCGCCGATGTCGCGGATCAGGCACGGGTCCTGCGCGGCGCCGAGGCCGACGTTGTGCGGGAAGACGGTCGTGCCGAAGACGTTGTTGTTGCCGTGCACCGCGTCGATGCCCCAGATGGCCGGGATCTTGGTGCGGCTGCTCACCGACGCCTGCCAGTACGCGTCGGCCAGGTCCAGCCACTGCTTGGGCGTGGCGCGCTTGTTCTTGTCGGGCCAGGAACCGCCGCCGTTGAGGACGGTGCCGATGGAGTACTGCTTGACCTCCTCCGGCGTGATCGCGGCGATCTCCGGCTGGGTCATCTGCCCGACCTTCTCGGCCAGGGTCATGTCCTTGAGCAGCCCGGCGACGCGGCGCTCCACCGCGGCGTTGTCGGTGATGTTGCTGCGCACCCTGGGCCAGTCGGAGTAGGTCGGCAGCTTCTGGTCGATCCGGGCGCAGCCGTTCCAGCCGAGGTCGGGTTGGGAGACGACGGGCTGCCGCGCGGTCGCGGGCTCCGGAGCGGCCTGCGCCAGCCCCGGTGCCGTGCTCAGCCCGAGCAGGGCGGCGAGCCCCGCGGCGAGCAGACGTGATCTGGCCATGACGATCCGATCTCGAGCGGGACACGGTCAGGAGGCGGCGGCGCCGATCCTGACCGTCCCGTCACGGCCGTGTCAAGGATTTCGTGGAAGCGCTCTCATCGGTCCTGGCTGGGCGTTTGCCCACTCCGGTCACTTCGGCTGGACGATGATGGGCGAGCCCTGGGGGACCGGGAGGACCTGCACCTTGCCCGACTTGATCGCCTCGTTCACCGCCTGCTGCTGCTGGTACTGCTGGTAGCCCGCGATGCCACCGGGGAAGTTGGCCGCGGCCTGCTTGTCCACCTCGGCGGCCTGGCTGCGCAGCTCGGCGGCCTGCTTGTCGGTGAGGCCCTGCACCAGGGCGGGCTGGATGCTCGGCTTCTGCAGCAGCACCGAGTTGATCGTGATCAGGTCCACGCCGAGGGTGAGCGTCTTGAGCGTGGCGGGCAGCTGGGTGAGCACGTCCTTCTCCCACTGCGCCTTGGACGCGGCATCGGTGTAGAGCTTCTGCCACGGGTACTTCAGCGCCTCGTTGTCGGTCGCGCGGTCCAGCGCGGCGCCGACGTAGTTGCGCAGCAGGGAGGTCCAGCCCGCCTTCATCTGCTCGCCGCCGTCGCTCGGTGCCGCGTCGTACTTGTAGGCGATCAGCTCGTGGAACATCTGGAGCTTGCCGCCGGGCCACTTCTTGCCCGAGGGGTCGGTGAACTCGGCGCAGTCGGTGTTCAGGGTGAACTTCACCGTGCCCGTCACCTTGATCTCCTGCGAGTCCTGCGTCGTGGAGGTCAGCGGGGCGGAGTCAATGCCGTCGCCCTCGCCGAAGGTGAAGTCGCGCTGTCCGGCGGGGTAGTAGTAGTGGTCGTCGTTGATGTCGCTGAAGTCGAGGTCGCTCTGGCATTCGACGAAGTTGCGGGAGTCGAAGGGGCCGTTGCCGTACTGCAACGACACCTCGCTGGAGGTGGGGTTGGCGATCGAGCAGCCCGTGGCTAACAACGCCAGGGCGAGCAAGGTGACACTGGCACGGGTCCTCATTTCGGCTTGGTACCACGGGTTTCGCGGGACCCCTCCCGTGCTGCCCAAGTCCAGATCCGATCGGTAGGGCTCTGTCATGGAAGGGGCCATGAGGGGGATAGGCGAGGCGGCCTCGCGTACCTAGGCTCGCTGTCGTGCTGAGCCGAATCGCGAGCCTTGTCGGAGCGTTGACCATCGCGCTGAGCGGGGTTCCCGCGCAGGCCCAGACCGCCGATCCGCCGGGGACCGTGGTGCCCGTGCAGGTCACCGGCGATCCCGCGAAGCGCTTCAACCTGGTGATCGTGCCGGACGGCTACACCGCGGCGGAGCTGCCGAAGTTCCGCGAGCACGTGGACAAGCACCTCAACGTGATGTGGACGCTTGAGCCGTTCAAGTCCTACCGCAGCTACGTCAACGTCTACACGGTGGAGATCGCGTCGCCGGAGTCCGGCGTGAGCTGCGATCCGAACCTCACCTCGCCGCAGAAGAAGACCCCGCTGCGCATGGGTTTCTGGGGTGGTTGCAACGCGTCGAGCGTGCAGCGACTGCTCACAGTGGACAGTGCGGCGGTGAACCGCTACGCGGACCTGGTCACGGGCACTTCGGGGGCCAACCGCCAACTGCTGGCCATCGCCAACAGCGACACCTACGGCGGCGCGGGCGGGACTTATGCCACGGCCTCCGGCGGGAACGCGCTGTCGGCGCTCATCACGCCACACGAACTCGGGCATTCGCTGGGCAAGCTCGACGACGAGTACGACTACTACCAACGCGGAGTCCGTGGCGGGACGTACTCGGGTGGCGAGCCGGGCTCGGTGCACCACACGCTGCTGACCGAGCAGCAGATGAAGGACCAGAAGAAGAAATGGTGGCGCTGGCTGGGCGAACCGAGCGAGTCGGGCGGTGTGATCGGCCGCTACGAAGCCGGTCTGTACTCCAGCAAAGGGGTTTGGCGGCCGAGCGCGCACTCGATGATGAAGACGCTCGGCTACTACTTCGACCAACCGGGCCGCGAGCGGATGACCGAGAAGCTGTCCGCGAAAACCACGCTCATCCAGGACGGCACGCCCGACGCGAAGCCGATCGGGGCGGATCGCGTGGTGTGGGTGGAGCCGCAACACCCGGTGAGCCACCGCCTTGACGTTACCTGGAAGCTCGATGAGAAACCCTTGCCCACCAAGGGAAGTCGAGCGGTCGACCTCGCCGCGCTGAAGCTGGCGCCGGGCAAGTACACGCTCACCGCGACCGTGTCCGACCCGACTGAGTTCGTCCGCGATCCGGCGATCCGCGCCGTGCTGACCAAGAGCCGCACCTGGACCGTGGACACGTCGATCACCACTCCGCGTGAGCCTGTCGCGGTCGATTTCCTCGCGTCGACGCCGACTGATCGTCCGGTGGGCGGCGAAGATGTTGTGTACGTGCAGACTTCGCGTCCGGTGGCGCAGCAGCCTGAGGTGACGTGGAAGCTCGACGGCAAGCTGGTCAGCACTTCCGTTGATGGTCGCGATCTGGACCTCGGTGCGTTGAAGACCGCCAAGGGACAGCACACGCTCACGGCGATGGTGGGGGAGCGCACCCGGACATGGACGATCGACGCCACCGGGCCGACCGTGCGGCCAGAGCTGTCCAAGGCGTTGCTCACCATCAACAAACCCGGCAAGCCCACCGAGTACGTGTTCAACGGCCCGTTCACCATGCGCCTCACGGCAACCGACAACGCCAAGGGTTTCGTCGTGCCGGAGTTCCGCACCAACGGCGACGGGTGGTTCAACTACTTCGGCTGGCCGACCGACGCCTCGAAGCCGTTTCTGTTCACTCCCAACGGAACCGTGATCGACGACCTCGTCTACGGCAAGCTCGGCAAGCCGCGACTGTCCCCTTGGGACGATGTGCCGCCCGGATATGGCAAGCACACCATCGAATACCGCGCGATCGACCCGGCGGGCAACATCGGCAGCCCTGGGCAGTTCGGGGTGACGCTCCTGCGCGAGCCTCCGGCGTGCACGGCTACCGTCACCGGCCGTCGCGTGGGACCGCTGAACATCACCTCCGGTGTCACGTGCCTGGACCGCGCGGACGTGGTCGGGCC
Organism: Allokutzneria sp. A3M-2-11 16; assembly: GCF_024213555.1. Lineage (GTDB taxonomy): Bacteria > Actinomycetota > Actinomycetes > Mycobacteriales > Pseudonocardiaceae > Allokutzneria. Next base: position 3,433,023 of record NZ_JANAVO010000001.1, read on the forward strand.
GATCACCGTGGCGCCTGGTGCTTCGTTGGTCTCCACCGGGTCTTCGATCACCGGGCCCGTCTCGACGTCTGGTGCGGCGAGCGTGCACCTGGTGGACAGCACCGTCACCGGCTCGGTCGCGATCACCGGCACCACCGGTGACGTGACGGTGGTGGGCGGCCGGATCAACGGGTTGGTGCGATTGGCGGACAACGGGGCGCCCGTGATGGCGGGAGTGCAGGTGAACGGCGTCATTCAGTGCTCCGGCAACGCATCGCCGCCTGTCAACCTGAACGCCCCGGTCACCGGGGTGGGCCTCGCGCTCGGTCAGTGCGCATCGCTGCGATAAGGCCGATCGGGTAAGCAAGCTTTTGCACGCCATCAAGCCTTGATCCGGCTTGGCGGGCGTGGAACGCTCCGGATTCCCTGCCTTTAGGCTGCAAAAGTTTGCGACAAGGAGGTCGCATGACTCTGCGACGCCCGCTGTCCGTCCTGCTGTCTGTTTTGCTGTCTTCGACGCTGGCGACCGCGGTCTTCGCGGCGCCCGCGGTGGCGGCTCCCGCGGAGACGGATCTGACCAAGGCGAAGGCGATCTGGGTCGGCCGCGACCACGTGGTGTGGAACGGCCCGGCGACCACCGGAGAACACGAGCTGCGGCACGATCCGCAGGGCTCGATCAAGGTCGTCAACGGCCAGCTCCAAGGCGGAACACCGATCGCGCTGCGGCCGGAGCCGGGTGGCCTGCCCTCCGGGATCGCGGCCAAGTTCCCGCACCTGCGCGGAAAACCCGTCTACAAGCTCGCGAGTTCGGCGACCGCGGCCGAAGCCCTGCGCGGTCAGGTCGTTGCGGCGCACCGCGAAGGCGGAGCGCTACAGGACGCCACCGGAGTGCAGATCGCGGGTGTGCTCGACGATCTGTATGCGGCGCAAGCGACTCAACGCGGTTATGGGCCGACATTCGCTGGTGCGCAAGCAACTCTGCGAGTGTGGGCGCCCACGGCGCGATCGGTGAAGCTGCGGTTGTTCGACGCTCCGAGCGGTCAGCCGCAAGTGCTCGACCTCGCGCGGGATGCGGCTTCGGGATCGTGGTCCGGCACGGGCGCGTGGCGCGACAAGTACTACCAGTTCGAGATCGCCGCCTGGCAGCCCGCGACGCAGCGGGTGGAGACGGCCGTGGTCACCGACCCGTACTCCTTGGCGCTCAGCGTGGATTCCACGCACTCCCAGGTCGCGGACCTCGCCGACACGCGGACGATGCCGAGCGGTTGGCAGGCCGATGTCGCCAAGGGGCTCGGCGACGATCCGACCGAACACGCGATCACCGAGCTGCACGTGCGGGACTTCTCGGTCGCCGATTCCTCCGTGCCGGAGAACGATCGCGGCACCTACCGGGCTTTCACGCACCGCGACTCCACCGGCATGAAGCACCTGCGGCGGTTGGCGCAGGCGGGCATGGACGTCGTGCACTTCCAACCCACCTTCGACATCGCCACGATCCCGGAGCGCCGCGCCGACCAGGCGAAGCCCGCGTGCGACCTGCCCTCGCTGCCCGCCGACTCCGACCGGCAGCAGGCGTGTATCGGTGCTGTCGCGGCGAAGGACGGCTTCAACTGGGGTTATGACCCGCTGCACTACGACGTGCCGGAGGGCTCCTACGCGACGCCTGACGCGCAGTCCGGCTGGGCACGGTCGAAGCAGTACCGCGAGATGGTGAAGGCGTTGCACGACAACGGGAATCGCGTTGTGGTGGACGTCGTCTACAACCACACCCCCGCGTCCGGCAACGCCGCGCACTCCGTGCTGGACCGCGTTGTTCCCGGCTACTACCAACGGTTGCTGGACGACGGGTCGGTGGCGAACTCGACGTGCTGCGCGAACACCGCGTCGGAGAACGCCATGATGGGCAAGCTCGTCGTGGACTCCGTCGTGCGGTGGGCTCGACTGTACAAAGTGGACGGTTTCCGGTTCGACCTGATGGCCCACCACCCCAAGGCGAACATCCTCGCCGTGCGGTCGGCGCTGAACGCGCTCACCGTGGCGAAGGACGGCGTTGACGGCAAGCGCGTCCACATCTACGGCGAGGGATGGGACTTCGGCGAGGTCGCGGGCAACGCGCGCTTCGAACAGGCCAGCCAGTTCAACATGGCGGGAACCGGGATCGGCACCTTCACCGATCGACTCCGGGACGCGGTGCGCGGAGGCGGCCCCTTCGACGGCGACCCGCGTGTGCAGGGGCTCGGTTCCGGGTTGGCCGGGGCGCTGAACGGCTCACCCGCCAACGGATCTCCGGAGCAGCAGGCCGCGCGGCTGACGAACTACACCGACATCGTGAAGCTCGGAATGGCGGGCAACGGCGCGAACTTCCGCTTCCGTTCCACGGCAGGGCACGACGTCAACGGCCGCGACGTGTCCTACAACGGCAGCCCCGCGGGGTACACGGCGTCTCCCGTTGAAGCGGTCACGTACTCCGACGCGCACGACAACGAGGCCCTGTATGACACACTCGCGTTCAAGCTGCCGCAGTCGACGGCGATGGCGGATCGAGTCCGGATGCAGGTCGTCTCGCTCGCTCCGACCCTGCTCGGCCAAGGGCAGCCGTTCGTGCTCGCGGGCTCGGAGTTCCTGCGGTCGAAATCCATGGACCGCAACAGTTACGACTCCGGTGACTGGTTCAACCGCTATGACCCGTCGCTGCGCGTTTCGGGCTTCGGCGGAGGGCTTCCGCCCGCGCGGGACAACCAGGACAAGTGGCCGTACTCCAAGCCGTTGCTGGCCGATCCCGCGCTGCGACCGTCCACTTCGGACATGCAGGCTTCGTTGGACCGCACGGTGGACCTGCTGCGCATCCGGAAGTCCTCGCCGCTGTTCACCTTGAAGGACCAGGCGGTCGTGCAGCAGAAGCTGTCCTTCCCCGATCCCGGGCCGCAGGCGGAAGCGGGCGTCGTCCTCGCCTACCTCGACGACCTGGTCGGCGCGAACGTGGACCCGAACCGCGAGGGCGTGCTCGTGGTGATCAACCCGAGGCCCACCGCGCAGTCCGTTCTGCTGCCGCCCGGCCTGCCGTGGAAGCTGCACGAGATCCAGGCGGGCGGAACCGACCGGACGGTCAAGGAAGCCACGACGGAGCGCGGAGTCGGGCAGATCCCGGCTCGCACTGTCGCGGTCTTCGTCAGGTGAAGCGGGCCTGAACTTCGGGTTTCCCGGCCAGTTCGGCCGGGAAGCCCGGCCCCATCCGCGAGCGCACCGTGTCGGCCGTGAACAACTCGCCGCACTCCGAGCACACGGTCTTCGCGTGCGCGCGCTGTCCGCACGAGTGCACGAGATCGACCGGCACGCCTTCCTCGGCGGTCAGCCACTTGTCGCCCCAACGCACCATCGCCGCAAGCACGGGGAAGAAGTCCCGGCCCTTCTCGGTCAGCACGTACTCGTGGCGCGCGGGCTTGTCCTGATAGGGCACGCGGTCCAGCAGGCCCTCCGCCGTCAGCCGGGTGAGCCGGTCGGCCAGCGTGTTGCGGGCGATGCCCAGCGCGCGCTGGATCTCGTCGAAGCGGTGCACGCCGTAGAACACCTCGCGCAGCACCAGCGGTGTCCACCAGTCACCGAGCAGGTCCATCGTGCGGGCGACCGAGCAGGGGAACCGTCCGAGTGCGGTGCGCTTCATCCGGGTCATACTAGGGTTGTTCTAGTGAACCCAGCTGGTTGGAGGGGTGTGTTCGTGGTTCAGCGTTACGTCGCCATCGGGGACAGCACGGTCGAGGGGCTCGACGATCCGGACGGCAACGGCGGTTACCGCGGCTGGGCCAACCGGCTCGCCGAGAAGCTGACCGAGGTGAATCCGGGCCTGCTCTACGCCAACCTGGCGATCCGGGGCCGGACCAGCGACCAGGTGCGCGCCGACCAGCTCGAACCGGCGCTGGCGATGGAGCCCGACCTGGTGACCCTGGTCGCGGGGCTCAACGACCTGCTCCGGCCGGGGTACTCGCTGCACGAGACCATGACGAACCTCCAGGTCATGCACACCGCGCTGAGCTCCGCGGGCGCCGAGGTGCTGACCTTCACCATGCCCGACCTGACCCCGATCGCCCCGGTCACCAAGATCGTCCGCAGGCGGCTGCTGACCTACAACGACGCGCTGCGCGTGCTGTGCCGCCGCACCGGCGCCACGCTGGTGGAGATCGACCGCGAGCCGATCTGCGCCGATGCCCGGCTGTGGAGCGACGACCGCCTGCACGCCAACTCCCTCGGCCACGAGCGCATCGCCGGGGCGCTGGCGGAGAGCCTCGGCCTGCCCGGCGCCGACAGCTCGTGGCGGGACCCGCTGCCCGCGCTGCCGACGCCGAAGTGGCAGAACGTTGTCGCGGCCGAGGTGGCCTGGCTGCGCAACCACTTCGTGCCGTGGCTCATGCGTCACGCCAAGGGTGTCTCCTCCGGGGAGGGCGTCACGCCGAAGCGCCCCACCCTGGAGGCCGTCACAGCGAGCGGATGAGGGCCAGGATCGCGTCGGGGTCCTCGACCTGGGCGTTGTGGCCGAGCCCCGGCAGGATGACCGGGTCGGGGACCAGGGCGCGCAGGTCGGCGGCGGAGCTCATCGGGTCGTGCTCACCCGCCGCCAGGGTCACCCGCGCCCGCGCCGCCGCGAGCAGGCCGGGCAGGTCCGGCGCGCCGATGCCGAAGGCGCGCTGGTCCATCGCCAGCCGCCAGCCGCCGTCCGCGAGCACCAGACCGCCCTCCACCTCGGAGGAGTCCGCCTCGACCAGCCCGAGCAGGCCGGAGACCTTGAGGTAGCGCTCCGCGGCCTGGGCCCGGTTCTCGAAGCTGCGAGCCGGTCTCCGGGCCGCGGCAGTGGCGCCCGCCAGCTCCTCGTCGGACCAGCTGGCCTTGATGCCCAGGCCGCACACCGCGTCCACCCGCACGCCGAACCAGCCGCTGGCCAGCGCGAGCCCGACGACGCCGCCGAGGGAGTGCCCGAGCACCACCAGCCGCTCGGCTCCCCGGACGCTCTGCGCCACCGCGGCGGCCATCGTGCCGAACGAGTAGTGCTCCACCGGGTCGGAGTCGCCGTGCCCCGGCAGGTCCGGCACCGCCCACGAGCCGTCCCAGTGCTGCTCCAGCCGGGAGATCACCCCGTTCCACGCCTCGCTGGTCGCACCCATCCCGTGCAGCAGCAACAGGGTCGGGCCGCCTTCTCCGCCTCTTCGCACGCGCAACGTCACATCCATGATCATCCACCTCTCGTAGCTCTCTGTCGCGGATGCCGCACTGATCGTTGCGTTTCTGCTCCAATGGAATTCGTGCGAAGCGTGCTTGATCCGGAGACGTACGTGCGGGGAGTCCCGTACGACAGGTTGCGGGAACTCCGCGAGAACGGGCCCGTGCGGTGGGCCGACGAAGGGTTCCTCGCGGTGTTCGGGCACGCCGAGGTGCGCCGGGTTCTGCGTGACCCCAAGGTGTTCTCCTCGCAGCTCGGCGCCACGCAGATCCGTGATCCGGCGACCCCGGAGGACCTCCGCTACGTGCGGCGGATGCTGCTGAACCTCGATCCACCCGAGCACACCCGGCTGCGGGGCCTGTTGACCAAGGCGTTCACCCCGCGCGCCGTCGCCGCGATCGCCGACCGAATTCAGGCATGGGCCTATGAGCTCGTGGGTGCGGTGGCCCGGAACGGCGAGTGCGACTTCGCCAAGGTCGCCGCCGATCTCCCGTTGCTGACCCTCGCGGAGGTCTTCGGCGTGCCCGAGCAGGACAGGGGCCTGATGTTCGATTGGAGCAACCGCGTCATCGGCTACCAGGACCCCGAGTACGCGGTCAGCTCGACGGTCGACCCCGCGCGCGTTTCGGACATGGCACGAGCCGCGTTGGCCCTCGCGCCGCGACCACGTGACGGCGTGATGCCCGATCCGCGCACGCGCGCCGGGATGCCGGACCTCTACGCCTACGCGCACGCGCTGGGCGAGTACAAGCGCGCCAACCCCGGCCCTGACGTGATGAGCAACCTGATGCGCCAGGACGTGGGCATCGAGGAGTTCGAGAACCTGTTCTGGCTGTTCTCCGTGGCGGGCAACGAGACGCTGCGCAACGGCATCCCCGGCGGGCTCGTCGCGCTGATGAGCCATCCCGAGCAGTACCGCGCGCTGCTCGCCGACCGGTCGCTGCTGCCGGACGCGGTGGAGGAGATGCTGCGCTGGTGGACCCCGGTGATGCATTTCCGGCGCACCGCGACGGAAGACGTCGCGGACATGGGCCTCAGGCGCGGGGACAAGGTCGTGGTGTGGTTCTCCTCGGCCAACCGCGATCCCGCGGTCTTCGCCGAGCCGGACCGCTTCGACATCCGCCGCCGCCCCAACGACCACCTGGTCTTCGGTCACGGGCCGCACTTCTGCCTCGGCGCGCACCTGGCAAGGGTGCAGATGCGCGCGATCTTCAGCGCCGTGCTGGACCTGCTCGGCGAGGTGGAGCCCGCGGGCGAGCCGGTGCGGCTGCGGTCGAACTTCCAGAACGGCCTGAAACGGCTGCCGATCAGGTGGCGGAGTTGACCGGATACCCTGCGCACACCGAAACGTCCACTTGCACGAAAGAGTAGGAACGCCGTGAGCGAGCGCACCCTTGTCCTGGTCAAGCCCGACGGTGTGGCCCGCGGCCTGGTCGGCGAGGTCATTTCCCGCATCGAGCGCAAGGGCCTGAAGCTGGTCGCCCTTGAGCTGCGCGACGTCACCCGCGAGCTGGCCGAGCAGCACTACGCCGAGCACTCCGAGCGCCCGTTCTTCGGCGACCTGCTGGAGTTCATCACCTCCGGCCCGGTCGTCGCGCTCGTCGTCGAGGGCCCGCGCGCCGTGGCCGCCTTCCGCCAGCTGGCCGGCGGCACCGACCCGGTCGAGAAGGCCACCCCGGGCACCCTGCGCGGCGACTTCGGCCTGGAGACCCAGTACAACCTGGTGCACGGCTCCGACTCGGCCGAGTCCGCCAAGCGCGAGATCGACCTCTGGTTCGCTGGTCTCTGAGCCGTTCCGCCCGGCCGGGGCCTAGCCCCGGTCGGCGGTCAGGCTGGTGATCGCCAGGTGCAGCAGCTCGTCGGTCACCTCGGACAGCGGCCGCTGCGCCCCGCAGACCGACCAGTAGTGCACCAGTTCGTTCACCGCGCCGATGAACGCGACGGCGGTCAGGTGGAAGTCCCTCGGTTTGGCCTCGCCGCGGTCCACCGCCCGCTTCGCCTCCGCCTCGATCAACGCCCACCAGCGCCGCCGCCAGGCCATCCGGTGCTGCTCGACGGCCGGGCTCACCCCGATGATCTCCACATAGGACAACCGCGCCCAGCGGGGATCGCTGGCCGTCGTGGCCACGTAGGCGTTGATCAGGGCGGTGATCCTGGTCAGCGTGGTCGCCTCCCGCCCGGCCTCCTCGGCCGCGGCCACCACCGCGCTCAGCGCGTTGTCCAGCACGCGGTCGTGCAGCGCGATCAGCAGGGCTTCCCGGCTGGGGAACTCCTCGTAGAAGTTCCTGGTGGACACCGAAGCGGCGGAGCACAGGCGCTCGATCGAGATCGCCGAGTAGCCCTCGGTGCCGAACAGCTCCAGCCCAGCGGTCATCAGTCGTTCGCGCCGCTCGGCGCGGCGGTCCTCGGCCGACCGCCCGCCGTAGTGCCGTTGCTGTGCCTCCGTCATGATCGCAGATTACCGCCGTACAGCTCGGAGAACAGGTCCGAGTACCGATCGTGGACCACCTTCCTGCGCAGTTTCATGGTCGGCGTCAGCTCCCCGGACTCCTGGCTGAAGTCGTGGCCCAGCACGGTGAACCGGCGAATCCGCTCCGGCGGCGAGTACCCGGAGTTGGCCTCGGCGACCACCTCGTCGACCACGGCGAGCACCCTGGGGTGGCGCGCCAGCTCGGCGATGTCCTCCGGCAGCCCGTTCTCCCTGGCCCACGGCAGGATCTCCTCCGCGTCCAAGGTGATCAGCGCGACGGCGTAGGGCATGCGGTCGCCGAACATCACCGCGTGCGAGATCCACGGGCTGCGGCGCAGGTCGTTTTCCAGGTTGGAAGGTGAAATGTTCTTCCCGCCGGCGGTGATGATCAGGTCCTTCTTGCGGCCGGTGATGTGCAGGTAGCCGTCGTCGTCCAGGGCGCCGAGGTCCCCGGTGTGCAGCCAGCCGTCCCGCAGCGCCTCGCCGCTCGCCGCCTCGTCGCGGTGGTACCCGGCGAACACGTTGCGGCCCTTGGCAAGCACTTCTCCGTCCTCGGCTATGCGCACCTCGACACCGGGAAGCGGCTTGCCGACGCTGCCGAACCGCACCGCCCCGGGCGCGTTCGCGCTGATCACCGCGGTGGACTCGGTCATGCCGTACGCCTCGTAGACCGGGACCCCGCACGCGGCGAAGAACTCGAGGATCTCCGGGGAGATCGGCGCGGCCCCCGTTAACGCCTCACGCAAGCGCCCGCCGAAAGCACCGCGCACCAAGGCGTGCACGCGCGCGCGGTCCATTCCCTCGGTGAGCGCGGTGACCCTTGCGTAGACCTTCTCGAAAAGCCTTGGCACCGAAGGAAGATGCGTCGGCCTGACCTCGGTCAGCTCCGTGACGATCTCCTTGATGTCGCCGCCGAAGTACGCCAGCGTCGCCCCTCGTGCCAGGGTCATCGCCTGCGTCATCCGCGCGAACAGGTGTGCCAGCGGCAGGTAGAGGTACACGACGTCGCCCACGCCCACGGTGATCAGGCTGTCCAGGGATTCCCTTGCGGCACGGAGATTTCCGGGCGTCAACAGGCACCCCTTGGCAGGCCCCGTCGTCCCGGACGTGTAGATGATCGTGCTCGGGTCGTCCTCCCCGCGGGGAACCGGGGCGACCGGTTCCCCGCGCGGGAGGTCAGGCGGCTCGACCAGCAGGCGCGCGCCCGAATCGCTGAGCACCCAATCGCGTTCCTGGGGCGAGCTCGTCGGGTAGATGGGGACGCACACCGCGCCGATCCGGTCGATGGCCAGGTCGCAGATCGTCCACTCAGGACTCGTCTGGCCGAGGACCGCGACCCGGTCTCCCGGGCGAACTCCTTGTGCGACAAGACCTCCGGCTACTTGGGCCACTTCGTCGTGGAGTTCCTCGTATGACAGCTCGCGCCATCGGCCGTCCCTCTTGAAACGGAGTGCGACCATCTCAGCTCCTCAGCAGGTGCTCGGGGCGGGCTTGCCCGCGAAGCGGTCGGCGAGCCAGGCCACGGCGCCGGGCGCGCCGGTGACCGCGAGCGAGATGTGCTCACTGACGAAGCTCTCGGTGTACCTCACCGTTGTGCCCGCGGCGCAGTACTTCCCGACGAGTGCGCGGGCGTCGGTGACCGGGATGATCTCGTCGTTCACCGACTGGTAGACGAACATCGGCGTTGCGGGCTTCCGCTTGCCGAGTTCGTTGGCCGCCAGCACTTTTTGGAACTGCGGGAGCTGGATCGGGTCCCTGACCGTCGTGTACTCCGAGATGCGGTGGAAGGCGTACGTAGGCGTCCACTGCACCTGGCACATGTCCTTCACCTGCTGAAAAGCCTTGCGCCCCTTGTCGTTGAGGAAGCCTTCGAGGCCCATCTCCGGGTGCGCCTGGCTCAGCCCCGTGGCCGCGGCGATGAAGAAGCCGAAGAACGGTCCGCCGTCGATCTTGTAGCCGACGTTGCCGATGTTGGGCGGAACTCCGCCTGCCGCAACGCCTTTGAGCTTCAGCTCGGGCGCGTAGGTCGGTTGCAGCTCCGCGGCCCACGAGGACGCGAGGCCGCCTTCCGAGTACCCCCAGATGCCGACCGGGCCGTCCTTGCCGACAATCCCTTGTGCGGCACGGATTCCATCCAGGACCGCGTGGCCCGTGGCGGGTCCGGCGGTGTAGGTGTGCGGATTCGGTGTCGCGGAGCCTTCGTAATCAGTGACCACGACGGCCCAGCCCTTGGCGAGTGCGAGCGACTGGAGGGCGAATTCGTACTCGATGCCTTGTCGTAGCCAGTACGACGGTGCGCAGTTCGCGCTAAGGCCGTGCGAGCCCACGTTGTAGGCCACTACGGGCCGCGGTCCGCCACTAAGCCACGGTGTGATCGGGGTCAGCACAGTGGCCACTACGGCGTTGGCGCGGCCGTGGGTGTCAGTGGAGCGGTAGAGGACTTGTTGCGCCTTGGTGGGAACGGGGACTACCAGGGCTTTCACCGTTACCTGGCGGGAGCGCAGCACGGTGCCGGGCACGACGTCGGGGAGGGGAGTGGGTGGCTTGTAGAAGGCGTCCACTGTCGGGCTGGGGACCGTCAGCGCGGTGGCCGCAGGGGCGGTCGTGAGGGTGGTGAGCAGGACGATCAGGGCAGCGAGAATCGCGCTTCTTCGCAACATTTGTCTGAGCCTTTCGTGAGGCCGACAAGAAAGGAAAGTGCAGCTCAAGTGCTGGTAAGAGTTCTTTTCAGATGACCGTACAATCTGGCAAGCACACTGACCAGTCCGTACCGATCCAGGAAACCGTTCGGCGCTGTCAGACCCTCCGGCTAGCCTCCGTGGCGTGACTGGGGTTGATTCGCTGGTGCGAGCTCGCGGCCTGGTGAAGCGCTTCGGCGACTTCACCGCCGTGGACGGGATCGATGTCGAGGTGCGGCCGGGGGAGGCGTTCGGCTTCCTCGGGCCCAACGGGGCGGGCAAGTCCTCGACGATGCGCATGATCGCGTGCGTCTCGCCGCGGTCGGGCGGGGAGCTGAGTGTGCTCGGCGACGACCCCGACGTGAACGGTCCGCGCGTGCGCGCCCGCCTGGGTGTGGTGCCGCAGCAGGACAACCTCGACACCGAGCTGACGGTGCGGGAGAACCTCTTCGTCTACGGCCGCTACTTCGGCCTGTCCAAGCGGCACGTGCGCGAGAAGGCCGAGGAGCTGCTGGACTTCGCGCAGCTCACCGACCGCGCCGACCACCAGGTCGAACCGCTCTCCGGCGGGATGAAGCGGCGGCTCACCATCGCCAGGTCGCTGGTCAACGACCCGGAGCTGCTGCTGCTCGACGAGCCGACCACCGGCCTCGACCCGCAGGCCCGGCACCTGTTGTGGGACCGGCTGTTCCGGCTCAAGCAGCAGGGCGTCACGCTGATCGTCACCACCCACTACATGGACGAGGCCGAGCAGCTCTGCGACCGGCTCGTGGTGATGGACGGCGGCAAGATCGCCGCCGAGGGCTCGCCCGCTGAGCTGATCGCGAAGTACTCCACCCGCGAGGTGCTGGAGCTGCGCTTCGCCCCGGGCCAGCAGCACGCGGCGCTGCCCAGCGTGCAGGGCCTGGCCGACCGCATCGAGGAGCTGCCCGACCGGCTGCTGCTCTACACCGCCGACGGTGAGGCGGCCCTGGCCGCGGCGCACCAGCGCGGGGTGATGCCGGTGGCCAGCCTGGTCCGCAGGTCCAGCCTGGAGGACGTGTTCCTCCGGCTCACCGGCCGCACGCTGGTGGACTGAGGAGGCCGGGATGACTGTGACCGTGAACCCTGTGGCGGCCCGGTCCACCGGGCGCGTCGTCGGCTCGGTGCGGGCCTCGCTGCTCGTGGTCGAGGGGCTGTGGATGTGGTACCGCCGCAACTGGCGCGCCACGGTGTTCTCCAGCGTGGTGACGCCGATCCTGTTCCTGCTCTCGCTCGGCCTCGGGCTGGGCACGCAGATCCGCGCGGGCGCGGTGCCGGGCGGCTCGACCTACATCGCGTTCCTCGCCCCGGCCCTGCTGGTGTCGGCGGCGGTGCAGAACGCGGCGATGGACTCGACCTACCCGATCCTGTCCGCCTTCAAGTGGCAAAAAACGTTCTGGGGAATTGTTTCCACGCCTGTCACCCCAGGTCAGATCCTCGGTGGCCGGTTCCTCTGGCTGGCGGCCCGGCTGCTGTTCTCCGGCGTCGCCTTCATGGTGGTCGCGGCGTTCTTCGGCGGGGTCCAGGGCCCGAGCGTGATCGTCTCGCTGCTCGTGTCGGTGCTCGCCGGGCTGGCCTTCGCGGCGCCCATCGTCGCCTTCGCCGCGACCATCGAGAACGAGGGGCAGCAGTTCAACCTGCTGTTCCGGTTCGTCGTGATGCCGATGACGCTGTTCGCGGGCACGTTCTTCCCGGTGTCCCAGCTGCCCGTGTTCGTCCAGCCGCTGGCGTGGATCACCCCGCTCTGGCACGGCACGGAGCTGTCCAGGGGCGCGGCCTTCGGCACGCTCGAAGTCCTGCCCGCGCTCGGGCACCTCGCCTACCTGCTGGTGTGGGTCGTCGTCGGCCTCGTGCTGGCCCGCAAGTACTTCCGCGTCCGGCTGACGGTGTGAGGGGACGACATGACTGGTGATGTGATGACCCCGCCGCGCACCGGCCTGCTGCTGCGCGTCCTGCCCAGCTCCCTGTACGCGGGCAGGGCCAGCGTGCTGGTGGAGCGCTCCTTCCTGGTGCACCGCCGCGCCTGGTTGGTGATCTTCTCCGGCTTCTTCGAGCCGCTGTTCTACCTGCTCGCGCTGGGCGTCGGGTTCGGCAGCCTGGTCGGCGACGTGATCGGCCCCGGCGGTGAGGTGATCAGCTACGCGGCCTTCGTGGCCCCGGCGCTGCTCGCCTCCTCCGCGATGAACGGCGCGGTCTACGACGCCACCTTCAACATCTTCTTCAAGTTCAAGTACGCCAAGCTCTACGACGCCATGCTGGCCACCCCGCTCGGCCCGGTGGACGTGGCGATCGGCGAGATCGCGTGGGCGTTGCTGCGCGGCGGCGTCTACGCGGCGGGCTTCCTCGCGGTGATGCTCGGGATGGGGCTGATCACCTCGCCGTGGGGCCTGCTCGCGCTGCCCGCCGCGCTGCTCGTGGCGCTGGCCTTCGCCGCCGTGGGCATGGCCGCGACCACGTTCATGCGCTCCTGGCAGGACTTCGACCTGGTCCAGCTGGTGATCCTGCCGATGTTCCTGTTCTGCACCACGTTCTACCCGCTTTCGGTCTACCCCGAGGGTCTCCAGGCCGTGGTGCAGTGCCTGCCGCTCTACCACGCGGTGGAACTGATGCGCGCGCTCACCACTGGCGCTGTCGGCTGGTCCGCCCTGATCCACGTCGCCTACTTCGCGGTGATGGCCACCATCGGCCTCTACTACGCCTCCCGCCGCCTCGGAAAACTCCTCCTCACCTGACGTAGGGCGGTCTTCAAGTACCCCCGACCCCCTCCCCAGCAGTCTTTAACCGCCCCCACCCCCCACCCAGGTACGCCGAGTTGTCCACAACCACCCCGGCCATCCACAGATCTCCGCCACCGTGCCCCGGCCCAGGTCCGAACGAGTCACCCTCACGGACATGGACGAATGGTGGAAACCCCTGCTGGAGCCGGACGGGCTGCTGATCCGCGAGCGCGTGCTGGCCGAAGTCGACCCCGACGCGTTGCTCGTCGCGTTGCGGTCCTGTCGGCTTCGGCGAGTGCAGCGCGGCATCTACATGCCGAGGAACATCGACGCACCACCGCTGACGATCGCGCGAGCCGCGATCCTGAGCTCCGCTGTGCCGCGCGCCGTGGCCAGCCACGACACGGCGGCCCGCATCCACGGGATCGCCGTGCCGGAGACCGGCAGGCGGGAGCACGTGACCGTGCCGGGCGATGTCCGCAAGCGCGACCGCCGGGAGCTGGTGTTCCACAACCGAGCCCTGGAGTTGGGCGATGTCGAGGTACGCCAAGGGATTCCCGTGACGACGGTGCCGCGCACGCTCGCCGATCTTGCCGCCGACCGGGAGAGGCTGTCCGCGGTGTGGGCACTCGACGACGCCTTTCGCCGCGGGCTGTGCCCACCCCATCGGGTCGAGCAGGCCATTGCCCGCTGGCGTGGCGGTACCGGATGCGTCCGAGCCAAAGCGGTCTTCGCCTGCTCGGACGGTCGCGCGGAGTCGATCCTGGAGACCGCGGCCAGGCTCACCCTCGCCGACGCCGGGCTGCCGCTGCCGCGGACCCAGTTCGAGGTGTTCGGAGCGGACGGGCGCCTCATCGCCCGGCTGGACGGTGCCTTCCCGGAGGAACGCGTGGGGCTGGAGTTCGACGGCCGGTCGGTCCACTCGGCGCCGGAAGCGCTCTTCCGCGATCGGACTCGGCAGAACGACCTCGTGGAGCTGGGGTGGGTCCTGCTCCGCTTCACGTGGTGGGACGTGGTCGACCAGCCGAAGGGGTTCGTCGAGTCCGTGTCGAGGACGGTGGGCGCGCGTCGTGGGACGGGGGTTCATCTGGGGAGGTAGGGGGCGGTTACGGACACTTCTAGGCGGCGTATGTGGTACTTGAAGACGGAGGAACTACCCTGGTCGTGTGAGTGTGCAGTCCGTGTTCGCCCAGTTGGAGCCGTTGCTGCCGCAGGTGTCGAAGCCGGTCCAATACGTCGGTGGCGAGCTGAACGCCACCTCCAAGGACTGGGAAGACACGTGCGTGCGGTGGTGCCTGATGTACCCCGACGCCTACGAGGTCGGCCTGCCCAACCAGGGCGTCATGATCCTCTACGAGATCCTCAACGAGCAGCAGGACGTGCTCGCCGAGCGCACCTACGCGGTGTGGCCGGACATGGAAGCGCTGATGCGCGAGCACGACGTCCCGCAGTTCACCGTGGACGCGCACCGCCCGGTCGGCGCCTTCGACCTGTTCGGGGTCAGCTTCTCCACGGAGCTGGGCTACACCAACCTGCTCAACGCCCTGGACCTGGCGAAGATCCCGCTGCACGCGGTGGACCGCACCGACGAGCACCCGATCGTCGTCTCCGGCGGGCACGCGGCGTTCAACCCGGAGCCGATCTCCGACTTCGTCGACTGCGCGGTGCTCGGCGACGGCGAGGAAGCCGTGCTGGAGATCACCGACATCGTCCGGCGGTGGAAGAACGAGGGCAGCCCCGGCGGCCGCCGCGAGATCCTGCTCCGCCTCGCCGAGACCGGCGGCGTGTACGTGCCGCAGCTCTACGACGTGGAGTACCTGCCGGACGGGCGCATCCAGCGGGTCGTGCCGAACTCCGACCGCGTGCCGTACCGGGTCTTCAAGCGCACCACCATGGACCTCGACGAGTGGCCGTACCCGAAGCAGCCGCTGGTCCCGCTCGCGGAGAGCGTGCACGAGCGGATGAGCGTGGAGATCTTCCGCGGCTGCACCCGCGGCTGCCGGTTCTGCCAGGCCGGGATGATCACGCGGCCGGTGCGCGAGCGCTCCATCGAGGGCATCGGCGCGATGGTCGAGCGGGGCCTGGCCGCGACCGGTTTCGAGGAGGTCGGCCTGCTCTCGCTCTCCAGCGCCGACCACTCCGAGATCGCCGAGGTGACCAAGGGGCTCGCCGACCGCTACGAGGGCACCAACACCGGGCTGAGCCTGCCGAGCACCCGGGTCGACGCGTTCAACATCGACCTGGCCAACGAGCTCTCCCGCAACGGCCGCCGGTCCGGGCTGACCTTCGCGCCGGAGGGCGGCAGCGAGCGGCTGCGCCGGGTGATCAACAAGATGGTCTCCGAGGAGGACCTGATCCGCACGGTCAGCGCCGCCTTCTCCAACGGCTGGCGCCAGGTGAAGCTGTACTTCATGTGCGGCCTGCCGACCGAGACCGACGACGACGTCCTGCAGATCGCCGAGATGGCCAAGAACGTCATCCGCGCGGGCCGGGAAGCCTCGGGCCGCAAGGACATCCGCTGCACGATCTCCATCGGCGGGTTCGTGCCGAAGCCGCACACCCCGTTCCAGTGGGCCGCGCAGTGCGATCCGGACACCGTGGACTCGCGGCTGCGCAAGCTGCGCGAGGCGGTCAACTCCGACCGCAAGCTCGGCCGCAACATCGGCATGCGCTACCACGACGGCAAGCCCAGCCTGATCGAGGGACTGCTCTCCCGCGGTGACCGCCGGATCGGCCGGGTCATCGAGCGGGTGTGGCGCGAGGGCGGGCGCTTCGACGGCTGGAGCGAGCACTTCTCCTACGAGCGCTGGGTCTCCGCCGCCGCCTCGGAGCTGGAGCCGCTCGGCGTGGACCTGGACTGGTTCACCACCAGGGAGCGCGACGAGAACGAGGTGCTGCCCTGGGACCACCTCGACTCGGGCCTGGACAAGGAGTGGCTCTGGTCGGACTGGCAGGACGCCCTGGACGAGCACGAGCAGGACGACTGCCGCTGGACCCCGTGCTTCGACTGCGGGGTGTGCCCGGCGATGAACACCGACATCCAGGTCGGCCCGACCGGACGCAAGCTGTTGCCGATCTCCCCGGTCGGCAAGGGTTCCCCGGTCAGCAACCCCGCGTTCAGCGGAGGCTGACCTCGAGATCGACGAGCATCCCGATGCCCCAGCGCGCCTCCTCGGCCTCCGCTGGGGCATCGGGCTCGAGGTCGCTCTCCCACATCTCCGTGAACGTCTCGGTGCCCGGTTCGCGGTACCAGACGTTGCCGTCCTCGCGGCGGTGCCGCATCGCCAGGCGCCGGATGCGCTTGATGGTTCCGGTCGTCTTCGGCACGGGGTGGGTGTCGTGGTGCTCCTCGTACAGCACCCCGCTGATCTCCACCAGACCGTCCTTCGTGGACGGGTTGCGCCAGAACGCGTGCAGTTCCCCGGAGTTCAGATGCGCGTCCTCGCTGTCCGGAATCGCTTCCACACCAAGGGAAAGCTGCGCGCGCTCGGCCTCGCTCAGCAACTCGCCGAGCTCGTTGAAGTAGCAGAGCTGCCAGGTCACCCGGTCACCGATCTTGAACGGGTCACCGCAGCACTCGTACTGCCAGTCCTCGATCAGGACGGGGATCGTCGCCATCAGCGCACCGCGTTCAGGGCGTTGACCAGACCGTGCCCGTAGAAGCCGTTGTAGTCCGCGTAGCCGGAGCACGCGGCGTCTTGAACACCGTCGTCGTTCAGGTCGTAGTCAGTCGGGCAGGGCAGCGTTTCCGCCTGGTTGCTCAACATCTTCGTCAGCGCCGTAGGACCAGCGGACGGGAAGCGTGACGCCAGCAGCGCCGCGACACCCACAACGTGCGGCGTCGCCATCGAGGTGCCGCAGTAGTAGCCGTAGCCCGCGGGCACCGTGGACAGCACGCAGCCCTGGTTGGACGACTGCGGCTTCTGCCGGTGGTCGCCGCCCGGTGCCGTGAGGTCGGCGGTGCCGAGGCCGTAGGAGCTGTAACTGGCCTTCGTGCCGTCCGCGCCGATCGAGGACACGCCGATCACGCCGCGCAGTTCGCCCGGCAGCGCGTCGCACTTCGTGCTGGCCAGGTTGGTGCCCTCGTTGCCGATCGCCGCGACGGTCAGCACGCCGCGGTTGGTGGCGTAGGTGACCGCACGGCGCATCGCCTCGTGCACCACCCACTGGTCGCTGGCCCTGTCCTTGCAGGTCAACGTCCACGGGCCGGCGGTGAAGCTGCTGTTGACCAGGCGCATGCCCTTGGTCGCCGCCCACATGAAGCCGCACACGGCCGACTCCGGGGAGACGTAGCCGTCGTCGTCGACCACCTTGACCGACGCCAGTCGCACGCCAGGGGCGACCCCCGTGGTGCCCTTGCCGTCGTTGGCCGCGGCGATGGTGCCCGCGACGTGGGTGCCGTGCTCGAAGGCCGAGGGCTGCCACGCCTCGCGTTTGGTGTCCGGGGCGCCGGTGACGCAGCCCGCCGAGACCGAGGCGTCCACCGCCGCGGCGAGGTCCGGGTGCCCCGCGTCGATGCCGGAGTCCAGCACGCCGACCACCACCGAGCGGCTGCCGGTGGAGTACCGGTGCGCCTCGTCGGCCTTGATCATGGCCATGTCCCACTGCTCGCCGGAGCGGTCGGTGGTGGCCACCGAGGGGCTGGCCTTGATCGCCGCGGTGAGCCGGGTGCGGTTCTTCTTCCGGCTCGCCGAACCCTGTCCGCCCAGCTCCTGCTGGGTGCTGAAGGCGCGGGCGTCGTTCAGCCGGTCGGTGAACGAGCGGTCCCGCGAACCGGCGACGGCGACGCCGATCTGCGCGTAGTAGGTCACGGTCTCGCCGCAGGCCGCGCCGATCCGGCGCTGGGCCTCCTCGGCGCGGGTGCCCTGGTCGAAGACCACGATGTAGCGCAGCGTCTTCCCGATCCCGCACTGCTGCTCAGGAGCCGCGCCCGCCGGTCCCGGGGCCGCCACCAGTCCCGCCACGAGCAGCAAGGAGCCGACCGCGACGCGGCGCGCTCCGTTACCGCGGGTCAGCGGCACGCAGACCTCCATCGGTGGGAGTACGGGTTCCTTCGATGAAACCGGAAGGTAGCCACCCATGCACTGAGCAGACAAGCGGGCGATGGCCTGAATGCGTCCCCGAGGGGCAACGGGGCACAATGGCGTGCCTGGTTAGACGACGTACCTGGATAGACGACCTCCGCCGAGGAGCAGCCCTGAGCGCCCAGCACCAACCCAACCCGTCCGCCGCTCCCGTGCAGAAGCTGCGCATCAAATACGCCAAACGGGGCCGCCTGCGTTTCACGTCACACCGTGACGTGGCGCGCACCTTCGAGCGCGCGCTGCGGCGGGCGGGCGTGCCGATGGCGTACTCGCAGGGCTTCAACCCGCGCCCCAAGGTGTCCTGGATCGGCGCCGCGCCGACCGGGACGGCCAGCGAGGCGGAGTACGTCGAGGTGTCGGTGGTGGACCGGGTCGACGCGGCGGCGTTGGCCAGGGAGCTGGACACGGCGCTGCCACCGGGCCTGGACGTCATCGAGGCCGTCGAAGCGGCGGGCGGTTCGCTGGCCGACCGCATCGACGGCTGCCTGTGGCGGATCGAGTTGCCCGGCGTCGACCCCGATGAGCTGGGACGGGCCGTCGAGCTGCTGCTCGCCGCGCCCGAGGTGGTCGTGCAGAAGTTGACCAAGGACGGCCGGAAGGACATCGACGCGCGAGCTGCGATTGTCTCCGCCGAGGTCGTCAGGGAAGTTGAAGTGACTACCACTCGGCTGGGCGATGGAGCCGAGGGCACCCGGAGGTGTGGGATACTCAGCACGGTCGTACGGCAGACACAGCCTGTTGTCCGGCCGGATGACGTGTTGAGTGCGCTTCGCGTCGTCGCCGACCTGCAACCGCCGGTACCCGCGAAGGCGATCCGGATGGCTCAGGGGCGGCTCGACGATGGTGGAGCTCTCACGGACCCGTTCACCAACGACCGGGAGCCGACTCGGGCCACGAGCGGCATACCTGCAGTCGGGGAGTAGGGGTCGGGCCCGCGCGTCATCGCGCGATGACCTGTTGCCTGTGCGCCCGTGTCCACCGATTCGGGAACCACGGGTGACGTAGGCAGGATTTCCGCCGCCCCACGCGGCGGCGACTGGACGAGAGAGGAGCCCCTGCGCGGCCGCGTCGGAACCATCGACGCGCCCGGGGGCGAGGGAGCTACATGCCGAAAACTGACACCCCTGCCGGCGGCGCCGGCGGGGACAGCACCGCACCCGGACTTGACCTTCCGGCCAAGCTGAGGGTGCACGCGCTCGCCAAGCTGCTGGGTGCCAGCAGCCGCGAGGTGATGGCCACGCTGGTCGACCTGGGCTTCGCGGTCAGCAGCGCGCAGTCGAGCATCACCAGGGACGTCGCGACGCAGGTCGTCGACCACCTGGCGGGCGACGCGGACGAGGACGCCGACGAGGTGGTCGAGGACGTCGACGACGTTGACGACATCGACGACGACATCGACGACGAGCCGGTCGCCGCGCCCGCCGCGCTGACGCCGCTGTTCGCCGCCCCGCAGGCCCTGTTCCTGCCGCCGCAGCCCGCCGAGGCCGCGCCCGCCGAGCCGGAGGCCCCGGCGAAGGCGAGCCGGTCCGGCAAGGCCGCGCGGCCCAGCCGCAAGCGGGTCTCGCTGACCGAGGCGGACCTGGACCCGGACGCCACCGAGGTCGACGACCTGCCCGGCGATGTGGACCTGGGCGGCGAGGACGGCGATGACGACGCGGGCACCCGCCGCCGTCGTCGCCGCGGCCGCCGCGGCCGTGGCCGGGGCAAGGGCCCGTCCGAGTTCGGCGACGACATCGACGACGAGGACGTCTCCGACCAGGAGCTGCCCGCGCACGTCGCGGTCTCCGCCGAGGCCGAGCAGCAGGACGACGCCGAGGCCGAGGACTCCGCCGACGACTCGGACGAGGGTGGCACCAAGCGCCGCAGGCGGCGCCGCCGCCGCAAGGGCAACGCCGAGGACGACTCGACGACCCGCGAGGACGACCCGCCCAACACGGTCGTGCACGTCCGGGAGAGCCGGCCGGAGCGCGAGACCACCTCCTCCGACGACGAGGTGCGCAGCGTCAAGGGCTCGACGCGGCTGGAGGCCAAGCGCCAGCGCCGCCGGGACGGCCGCGAGGCGGGCCGCCGCCGCGCGCCGATCCTGAGCGAGTCGGAGTTCCTGGCCCGCCGCGAGGCCGTCGACCGCAAGATGGTCGTCCGCGAGCAGGGCGAGCGGATCCAGATCGCCGTGCTGGAGGACGGGGTGCTGGTCGAGCACTTCGTCACCTCGGCGGGCTCGGGTTCGCTGGTCGGCAACGTCTACCTGGGCCGCGTGCAGAACGTGCTGCCCAGCATGGAGGCGGCCTTCGTCGACATCGGCCGCGGCCGCAACGCGGTGCTCTACGCGGGCGAGGTGGACTGGGACGCCGCCGGTCTCGAGGGCAAGTCCCGCAAGATCGAGCAGGCGCTGTCCACCGGCGACAGCGTGCTGGTGCAGGTCACCAAGGACCCGGTCGGGCACAAGGGCGCCCGGCTGACCACGCAGATCAGCCTGCCCGGCCGCTTCCTGGTCTACGTGCCCGCCGGCGGTGCCACCGGCATCAGCCGCAAGCTGCCCGACGTGGAGCGGCGCAGGCTCAAGGAGATCCTCAAGCGGATCGTCCCCGACGACGCGGGCGTGATCATCCGCACCGCGGCGGAGGGCGTCAGCGAGGAGGCTCTCGCCCGCGACGTGACCCGGCTGCAGGCGCAGTGGGAGGTCGTCAAGGGCAAGGCCCACGGCGCCCCCGGGGTGTCCAAGGCGGGCGCGCCCTCGCTGCTCTACGAGGAGCCTGACCTGCTGATCAAGGTCATCCGGGACATGTTCACGGAGGACTTCTCGGCGCTGGTGGTCCAGGGCACGCACGCCTGGGAGACGATCGAGCCCTACGTCCAGCACGTGGCCCCGGACCTGGCGTCGCGGCTGCGCAGGCACGCGGGCGCCAACGACGTGTTCACCGAGTACCGGGTGAACGAGCAGATCACCAAGGCGCTGGACCGCAAGGTGTGGCTGCCCTCCGGCGGCTACCTGGTCATCGACCGCACCGAGGCGATGACCGTGATCGACGTCAACACCGGCAAGTTCACCGGCTCCGGGGGCAACCTGGAGGAGACGGTCACCCGCAACAACCTGGAGTCGGCCGAGGAGATCGTCCGCCAGCTCCGGCTGCGCGACATCGGCGGCATCATCGTCATCGACTTCATCGACATGGTGCTGGAGTCCAACCGGGACCTGGTGCTGCGCAGGCTGACCGAGTGCCTGGGCCGCGACCGGACCCGGCACCAGGTCGCCGAGGTGACCTCGCTGGGCCTGGTGCAGATGACCCGCAAGCGGGTGGGCACCGGTCTGCTGGAGGCTTTCAGCAGCACCTGCGAGCACTGCCGGGGACGCGGCCTCGTGGTCACCACCGACATCACCAACGGCGGTGGCAACGGCTCGCACAACCACGGCAACGGCAGTGGCAACGGGAACAGCGGTAGCGGCAAGGGCGAGAGCAAGCGGCAGCGCCAGCGCAACCGCGCCAACGCCGAAGCGGCCCAGGCCGAGGCGGAGGCCGCGGAGAAGAAGGCCGAAGAGCCGCCCGCCCAGCCCGAGCCGGTCGCGGCCGAGGCGCCGGAGCGGGCTCCCGAGCCCGTTCAGGAGCCCACCGCCGAGCCGGTGAGCGAGCCCGAGGTCGTCGCCGAGGTCGCCGAGGCGGCCCCGCCCGCGACCGAGCGCCGCCGCCAGCGCAGGCGCCGCAGCAGCGAGCGCCCGTCCGGCCCGCCCAAGGAGCAGGCGGCCGAGCCGGAGGTGCTGATCGCCACTCCGCGCGAGGAGAACGCGGCGACGGCCCCCGCGGCCAAGGCCGAGGAACCGGCGCCCGAGGAGCCCTCAGCGTCCTCAGCGCCGTCTCAGGACCCCGTGGCGGCGGTGTCGGTGACCACGCGTCGCCGCACCTCCCGTCGCGCCGCGTCGCGGCCCGCGGGCCCGCCGCAGGGCGCGGCCAAGGAAGCCTGAGCCCACGCACCGCGTGAGAACGCCCGCCGATGTCAGCATCGGCGGGCGTTCTCGTGAACCCAGTGCTGTTCAGGGCGGGTGTGACTGGGTCGTGGACCACCCGGTTTGACCCTGTTCCCAGCCGCCCCGTACTCTGTCGTACGGCCCGCCATCAGGCGGGTTCTGTTGTGCGAAAGCCCGCCAATGTGCTGTGGCAACGCACGCGTCGTCCCATCGCGGAAGAACCAGAGCGCGATACCGACACCGAGCAGCAGGAGACTTCCGAACCATGTACGCGATCGTCAAGACCGGCGGCAAGCAGTACAAGGTGGCTGTCGGGGACGTCGTCGAGGTCGAGAAGCTCGAAGGCGAGCCGGGCACCGAGGTCAACTTCCCGGCGCTGCTCGTCGTCGACGGCGGCGATGTGATCGCTGACACCGACACCCTCGGCAAGGTCGCCGTGACCGGCAAGGTCGTCGAGCAGACCAAGGGTCCCAAGATTGTCATCCACAAGTTCAAGAACAAGACCGGCTACCACAAGCGGCAGGGTCACCGTCAGCGGCTGACCCGTGTCGAGGTCACCGGCATCAACAAGTGAGGGTCTGACCAGCCATGGCACACAAAAAGGGTGCATCCAGCTCTCGTAACGGCCGCGACTCCAACGCCCAGCGGCTCGGCGTGAAGCGCTTTGGTGGTCAGGTCGTCAGCGCGGGCGAGATCCTCGTCCGTCAGCGCGGTACCAAGTTCCACCCGGGTGTCGACGTCGGCCGCGGCAGCGACGACACCCTGTTCGCGCTGGCCGCCGGTGCGGTCAAGTTCGGCATCAAGCGCGGTCGCAAGACCGTGAACATCGTTCCGGTCGAGGCCTAAAGCCTCACCGAATTACTTCAGGGGCGGGGCCGGGTCACCGGACCGCCCCTGAAGTGCGTTTCTAGGAGGAAGTCGTGTCGCGGTTCGTCGATCGCGTGGTCCTGCACGCGGCGGGCGGTGAGGGCGGCAACGGGTGCGCCTCGGTGCACAAGGAGAAGTTCAAGCCGCTCGGCGGGCCGGACGGGGGCAACGGGGGCAACGGCGGCGACGTCGTGCTCGTCGTGGACTCCAGCGTGCACACGCTGCTCGACTTCCACTTCCGCCCGCACCACACCGGGGGCAACGGCAAGCAAGGCCAGGGAGGCATGCGCAACGGCGCGATGGGCGCCAGCCTGGAACTGCGGGTGCCCAACGGCACCGTGGTGATGAGCGAGGACGGCGAGGTCATCGCCGACCTCGTCGGTGAGGGCACCCGGTTGATCGCGGCGCAGGGCGGCCGCGGTGGCCTCGGCAACGCCGCGCTGTCCTCCAAGGCGCGCAAGGCCCCCGGCTTCGCGCTGCTCGGCGAGCCCGGCGAGCGCAGGGACCTGGTCCTGGAGCTGAAGTCGGTCGCCGACGTCGGCCTGCTCGGCTTCCCCTCCGCGGGCAAGTCCTCGCTGATCGCGGTGCTCTCCGCGGCCCGGCCCAAGATCGCCGACTACCCGTTCACCACCCTGGTGCCCAACCTCGGCGTGGTGACCGCGGGCGAGACGGTGTTCACCGTGGCCGACGTGCCGGGGCTGATCCCCGGGGCGAGCCAGGGCAAGGGACTCGGGCTGGACTTCCTCCGGCACATCGAGCGGTGCGCGGTGCTGGTGCACGTCATCGACTGCGCGACCTACGAGCCGGACCGCGACCCGATCTCCGATATCGACGCCCTGGAGCGGGAGCTGGCGCTCTACACGCCCTCGCTCGGCGGTGACCTGGCCGAGCGGCCCAGGATGGTCGTGCTCAACAAGATCGACATCCCCGAGGGCCGGGACATGGCCGAGCTCGTCGAGGCCGAGTTGAAGGAGCGCGGCCTGCCCGTGTTCAAGATCTCCACGGCCAGCCGCGAGGGCCTGCGCGAGCTGACCTTCGCCATGGGCAAGGTGGTCGAGGACTACCGCGCCAACAAGCCGGTCGAGGAGAACACCCGCGTCGTGCTGCGGCCGAAGGCGGTCAACGAGACCGGCTTCAGCGTCGAGCCGGACCCGGAGAACCCCGGGGGCTTCATCGTCCGCGGCGAGCGGCCGGAGCGCTGGGTGCTCCAGACCTACTTCGGCAACAGCGAGGCCGTCGGCTACCTGGCCGACCGGCTCGCCCGGCTCGGGGTCGAGGAGGAGCTGGCGCGGCGGGGCGCGGAGCCCGGCTGCGCGGTCACCATCGGCGAGATGACCTTCGACTGGGAGCCGACGACGCCCGCGGGCATCGCGCTCGCCATGGAGGTGCGCGGAGAGGACCCGCGGCTGGACCGCAGCGACCGGATCTCGGCCGCCGACCGGAAGCAGGCCCGCCGGGTGCGCCGCGGGCTCGTCGGCGAGGAGGAAGAGGGGGAGGAGTGAACCCCTCAACCACTGTCTCTCCGGCCCGCGCCACAATCGCGGGGGCCCGCAGGGTCGTGGTCAAGGTGGGGTCGTCCTCGCTGACCACGGCCGAGGGCGGCCTCGACACGAGCAGGCTGGACGGGTTGGTCGACGCGCTCGCCGCGCGGTGCGGGGCGGGCAGCCAGGTCGTCCTGGTGTCCTCCGGTGCGATTGCGGCGGGGCTCGCCCCGTTGGGGCTGGCGAAGCGCCCGCGCGACCTGGCCACGCAGCAGGCCGCGGCGAGCGTCGGGCAGCTCCAGCTCGCGCACGCCTACGCCGCGTCCTTCGCGCGGCACTCGCTTACGGTCGGCCAAGTCCTGCTGACCGCCGACGACGTGGTGCGGCGCGCGCACTACCGCAACGCGCAGCGGACGTTCTCTCGGTTGCTGGCTCTCGGCGTGGTGCCGGTGGTGAACGAGAACGACACCGTTGCCACGGACGAGATCCGCTTCGGCGACAATGACCGGCTCGCCGCCCTGGTGGCGCACTTGGTCGGCGCGGACGCGTTGGTTCTGCTGTCCGATGTGGACGGTCTGTACGACGGAGATCCTCGCCTGCCAGGCTCCTCGCTGATCCCCGAAGTCCTCGGTCAGTCCGATGTGGACGGTGTGGACGTCGCGGCGGTGGGCTCCGGCCTCGGAACCGGTGGTATGGCTTCGAAACTCGCCGCGGCTCGTCTTGCCGCCGCGGCGGGGATTCCGGTGCTGCTGACCGCCGCCGCCGCTGCGGGACCCGCGTTGGCCTCCGGTGCGGTGGGCACTGTGTTCGCTGCGACCGGCCCCAGGATGTCCGCGCGCCGCTTCTGGCTGGCCCACGCCGCCGACGCGGTCGGCCACCTGCACCTCGACGACGGCGCTGTCGCCGCGGTGGTGGGTCGGCGTCGTTCGCTGCTCGCCGCGGGCATCACCGCCGTCGACGGCGACTTCGAGGCCGGCGACGTGGTGGAGCTGCTGAACGCCGCCGGAGTGGTGGTGGCCCGGGGCGCGGTGGCCTTCGACGCGGCGGAGCTACCCGCGCTGATCGGTCACTCCAGCCACGAACTGCCACCGGAGCAACGCCGCGAAGTCGTCCACGCCGACGACCTAGTCCCTCTCCGCCCCTAACCCCCTCCTCCCCCCACGTTCACCCTGAACGAGTCATTGGGGTACTTGAACGCCCTGAACGAGTCGTTCGGGGCGTTAGATTCCCTGAACGAGTCGTTCAGGGCATTGGGGTCCCCGAACGACTCGTTCAGCGCATGGGTGTTGGGGGTCCTGAATGACTCGTTCAGGGCGGTGGTGCTGCCCGCCAATGTCGTGTTTGGGGCGTTGGATTCCCTGAACGAGTCATTGGGGGCGTTGAGGTCCCCGAACGAGTCGTTCAGGGCGTTGAGCGCCCTAAAAGCGGCGTTGATCTTGGGAGGGGTTAGAGGCGGCCGGTGATGCGCTCGGGGGTCACGCGGACGGTGGTGACGGTGGCGTGGCTGTGGTCCGCCTCCGGGGTGCGGCGGATGTGCTCGGCGTAGGACGTGCCGATGTACTTCATCGTCAGTTCCTCGCGGAGTGCGTGAGTGCCTTCGCGCGACATGGTTGCGGTGCCTTGGATCGACGCGTAGGTGTGCGGCGCGTCCGCAGGGGTCACCAGGACGTTGATCCGGGGGTCGCGCCGGAGGTTGCGTTCCTTGCGGCTGCCTTCCGCGATCATGAACAGCACGTCGTCGCCGTCGCGTTTCACCCACACCACCGACTGGTGCGGCTCGCCGCCGGGCTGGACGGTCCCGATCACGCCGAAGACCGGTGAGTCCAGCAACTCGCGCAGGTTCATCGCTGAGACTCCACGCAGTACGGGCATGCCCAAGAGCTTGCGTGTCAACGTGTCCAGCCGCCGGGCCGCGCCGGGGTCCGGGGCGGGCGTGTGCGGAGTGCCCTGGATGAACACGCTCAGCGGGCTGGCAGGCGGTGCGTCCAACAGCGCCATGAGCGGCTGGATGGCCACGTCGACCGGCGTCGCCGACGCGCGGATGGCCTCGATCTGCCGCGCGACCCCCTCGTCGTAGGAGCCGGAGAAGCTCGTGTTCACCGTCCCCGGGTTGACCAGGACGTAGCGGATCTTCTCCGAGGGCCGGTTCAGCGCGAAGCCCTCGCCGAGCAGGTCGTTGAGCAGGCCGCCCTGGAACATCGCGGCGATCCCGTCGTAGCCGGACTCCAGGCCGAGGTCGTCCCAGCGCACGCGCTCGGGGTTCGGGCCAGGGCCGGCCACGTTGAGGATCACCGGGTCGTCGGCGGCGTGCAGCAGGTCGGCCAGTTCGTAGCTCAGCAGGAAGCGGCTCAGGTAGTAAAGCGCGAAGTTGTGCTCGAAGCCCTCGGCGGTGACCCGGCGTTCGGACTGGAGGTGCCGGGCGCACAGCACCAACGCGTCGATCTTGGGGTACCGGGAGCGCAGCTCGGCGATCGCCGCCCTGGTCTCGCCGACCAGGCTCAGGTCGGCCCGGACGAAATGCGCGCCCTCCGGCGCTTTCGCCTGGTCACGGCCGATCACGACCACCTCGTGGCCGCGCTTGAGGTAGGCGCGCGCGAGCGCCCCGCCGATGCCGTCGGTGCCACCCGTGATGACGTAGATTGAACCCATGAGTTCAATCTAATGGTCAAGCTGGTGTTGTCGCTAGGCCGTCGCGGCCAGGACGAAGGGCAGCACCTCCCGGGCTCCGGCGCGGCGCAGCATCCGGGCCGCGACGGTGAGCGTCCAGCCGGTGTCCACCCGGTCGTCGATCAGCAGCACCGGGCCGTCCGCTGTGGACAGGTTCTGTTCCAGCTCCGGGGACAGGCTCAGCGACGTGGTCAGCCCGGCCAGCCGCTGCGCGCTGTTCACCGCCGTCGGGGCCTCGCCGGTGGAGAGCACGCGGCCGAGGAACGGCAGCCTGCCGATGGTGGCGATGCGGGTCGCGAAGCTCGCCACCAGGCGTGGGCGCTTCCGCGAGTCGATCGCGGCGACGCCGACCGGCCGCCGCTCCCAGCCCCACCCGGCCAGGACCTGCACGCACGCCTGGAAGAGCTCGTCGGTGATCTCGGCGTCGAGGGCGTCCGGCGCGAACAGCGGGCGCAGCCGGTTGCCCCAGCCGATGTCGGTCAGCCTGCCCAGCGCGCGGCCCACCGACGCGGCCTCCGTCGCCGGGATGCGGCCGCTGAGGTCGATGCCGAGCGCGCTCATCCCGCTCGGCCACTGCTTGCGCGCGGACAGGTCGATGCCGGGGCGCATGAGCCGCTGCTCGACCTCCGCCACCGCCTCGCCCGGCACCTCCGTGGACAGGCGCTCGCCGGTGCAGTTGTCGCAGCGCCCGCACGGGGCCGCGTGCGGATCGTCGAGCTGGCGCAACAGGAACTCCATGCGGCAGCCCGTGGTGGCGAGGTAGTCCACCATCGCCTGCTGCTCCGCCTGCCGCGCCTTCGCCACGCGCGCGTAGCGGTCGGCGTCGTAGGTCCACTCCTCGCCGGTGGCCGTCCAGCCGCCGCGCACACGGTGCACCGCGCCGTCCACGTCGAGCACCTTCAGCACTGCTTCGAGGCGACTGCGGCTGAGCTCCACCCGTGGTTCCAGTGCGGCCGTGGACATCGGGCCGTCCGCCTCGCCGAGCACGGACAGCAGCCGCCGCACGATGTGCTCCGACGGGAAGGCCAGCGAGTCGAAGTATGCCCAGATGTCCTTGTCCTCAGGACCGGGCAGCAGCAGCACCTCCGCGCGCTGCACGCCACGACCGGCACGACCGATCTGCTGGTAGTACGCGATCGGCGAGGACGGGGCGCCCAGGTGCACGACGAACCCGAGGTCCGGCTTGTCGAAGCCCATACCCAGCGCCGAGGTCGCCACGAGGGCCTTCACCTTGTTGGCGAGCAGGTCCTCCTCGGCCTGCTGGCGTTCCGAGGTCTCGGTCTTGCCGGAGTAGGAGGCCACCTCGAAGCCGCGGTCGCGGAGGAAGGAGGCCACGTCGTCGGCCGCGGCGACGGTCAGCGTGTAGATGATCCCGGAGCCCGGCAGCTCGTTGAGCTTGTTCGCCAGCCAGGCCAGCCGCGCCTGCGCCGTGGGCAGCCGGACCGCGCTCAACCGCAGGCTCTCCCGGTCGAGTTGTCCGCGCAGCACCAACGCTTCGCGTTCGCCCAACTCCAGTTGTTCGGCCACGTCGTGCACCACGCGGTCGTTCGCCGTCGCGGTGGTCGCGAGCACCGGGATCTCCTCCGGCAGCTCCGCGATCAGCGTGCGCAGGCGGCGGTAGTCCGGCCGGAAGTCGTGGCCCCAGTCGGAGATGCAGTGCGCCTCGTCCACCACGATCAGGCCGGCGTCGGCGGACAGCTCGGGCAGCACGTTGTCCCGGAAGTCCGGGTTGTTCAGCCGTTCCGGGCTGACCAGGAGCACGTCCAGCTCGCCCGTGGCGACCTGCTCCTGGACGTTCTCCCACTCCTCCTGGTTGGCGGAGTTGATCGTCGCGGCGCGCACCCCGGCCCGCTCGGCGGCGACCACCTGGTTGCGCATCAGCGCCAGCAGCGGGGAGACGATGACCGTCGGCCCCTCGCCCAGCTCGCGCAGCAGCGCGGTCGCGATGAAGTACACGGCCGACTTGCCCCATCCGGTGCGCTGCACGACCAGCGCGCGGGACCGGTCGACGACGAGCGCGCGGATCGCCGTCCACTGGTCTTCACGCAGCTTCGCGTGCTCTCCCGCGAGAGAGCGCAGCTTCTCCTCGGCCAGGTCCCGCAGTGCTTGATCCTCCTGGGCCAGTTCATCCACGTCGTCCAGGGTGCCCCATGGGTCGGACAGTCCGGCGTCCGGGCTGTGGGATAACCGGATCGGGTGGGGCCGCATGCGGACTACCCTGGGACGTGTGACCGCAATGAAGTCCACTGTGGACGAAGATCTCCGTGCGCAGGTGCACGACGCCGCCCGCCGCGCCCGCGTGGCGGCCTCCGACCTGGCGCTGGCCACCCGCCAGGTCAAGGACGCGGCGCTGCACGCCATCGCCGACGCGCTCGTCCGCAGGGCGCCGGAGGTGCTGGCCGCCAACGCCGAGGACGTGCGCCGGGGCCGCGAGTCCGGGCTGGACGAGGCGATGATCGACCGGCTCTCGCTGACCGAGTCGCGGATCGCCGCGATCGCGGAGGCGCAGCGCACGGTCGCCGGGCTGCCCGACCCGGTCGGTGAGGTGCTGCGTGGCGGCGTTCTGCCGAACGGGCTGGAGACGCGTCAGGTCCGCGTGCCGATGGGCGTGGTGGGCATGGTCTACGAGGGCCGTCCGAACGTGACCGTGGACGCGGCCGGGCTGACCCTGAAGGCGGGCAATGCCGTGCTGTTGCGCGGATCTTCGTCGGCGGAGAGCTCGAACACCGCGCTCGTGGCCGTGCTCCGCGATGCCGTCGTCGAAGCCGGTCTGCCCGCCGACGCGGTGCAGCTGCTGCCGTGCCACGACCGTGCTTCGGTCCGGCACCTGATCACCGCGCGCGGCCTGGTGGACCTGGTCATCCCGCGTGGTGGCGCCGGGCTGATCAACGCCGTCGTCGAGGGCGCGACCGTGCCCACGGTGGAGACCGGCGTCGGCAACTGCCACGTCTACGTGGACTCCGCGGCCGACCTGGACATGGCCGTGCGCATCGTCCTCAACTCCAAGGCGCGTCGCCCCAGTGTGTGCAACGCGGCTGAGAACCTGTTGGTGCACAAGGACATCGCGGAGCGCTTCGTGCCCGCGGTCGCGCGCGAGCTGGCCGCGGCCGGGGTCACGCTGCACGCCGATGACAGCTTCGCCGCCTTGGCGGAGACCGCGACGGTGCCCGCGCAGGACGAGGACTGGGACACCGAGTACCTGTCGTTGGACATCGCCGCCAAGGTCGTGGACTCCTTCGCCGACGCGGTCGCGCACATCGCCGAGCACGGCTCCGGGCACACCGAGGCGATCGTGACCGCCGACGTGCGCACGGCCCGCGAGTTCACCGCGCGGGTGGACGCGGCCGCGGTCATGGTCAACGCGGCCACCTCCTTCACCGACGGCGGTGAGTTCGGCATGGGCGCGGAGATCGGCATTTCCACGCAGAAGCTGCACGCGCGCGGGCCGATGGCGCTGCCGGAGCTGACCTCGACCAAGTGGGTGGTGTGGGGAGACGGGCACGTCCGCCCGTCTTCCTGAGAAGGTTTCCCGCAGAATGTCCGGATGCCGCAGAACCCACCGCCGCGTCGTCGGGACTCCCAGGCCACCCGTGCCGCACTGCTGAAAGCGGCTGGTGAGCTCTTCGCCGAACGGGGCTACGACCGCACGACGGTGCGCGACATCGCCGCGCGCGCGGGAGCCAACCAGGCCCTGCTGTTCCGGTACTTCGGCACGAAGGAAGACCTGTTCAACGCGGTGGTGGCGCACCGGGGGATGGACCTGTTGCACGCGGGGCCCGCCGAGCAGCTGCCGCACCGCATCCTGGAGCTGTTCCTCGCCGACGCGCCCGAGGGCTCCGACCACCCGATCCTGGCGATGCTGCGCTCGGCCGTCGTCGGCAAGGAGTCGATGGAGCTGCGCAAGGAGATGGGCCGCGCCTACGTGCGGTCGCTGGCGGAGCTGGCCGAGGGGCCGGAGGCGGAGCTGCGTGCCGAGCTGGTGCTGGCGTGGCTGGTCGGGATCGGTTTCTGCCGTTCGGTGCTGGGCTCGGACAACCTGCGGGCGGCTCCCGCCGATCGGGTGGAGGCCGAGGTGCGGCGGGGGATCTCCGCGCTGCTGGATCTTGACGCGCCCGTGACTCCTTCGTAGCGTGGAAAGTAAGCGACTGCTTACATCTTTGGCGAAGGGAGATCACGGTGACCGCCGTCGATCCCACCACCTCGGCGCCGTCCTACCCGTTCAGCCCGCCGAGGGCACTCGACCTGGACCCGGTCTACGAACGCCTGCGCCGCGACGAGCCGATCACCCGGGTCCGCATGCCCTTCGGCGAGGGCACGGCGTGGCTGGTCACCCGCCACGCCGACGCCAGGACCGTGCTCGGCGACCCGAGGTTCAGCATGGCCGCGGGCACCACCCCGGAGACCCCGCGCAGCACCCCGTTCCCGCTGGACCGCGACAGCATCCTGGGCATGGACGCGCCCGAGCACACGCGGCTGCGCCGCCTGGTCGCCAAGGCGTTCACCGCGCGGCGCGTCGAGCAGATGCGGCCCCGCCTGCGCGAGCTGGTCGACAGCTCGCTCACGGAGATGGAGAAGCACGGCGCGCCCGCGGACCTGGTGCACCACCTGGCGCTGCCGCTACCGGTGACGGTCATCTGCGACATGCTCGGAGTGCCCTACGAGGACCGGCACCTGTTCCGGTCCTTCTCCGACGCGGTCCTGTCGACCACGAAGTTCACCCAGGCACAGATCGAGGACGCGCGGGAGAAGTTCCTCGCTTATATGGGCGGCCTGGTCGCGCGGCGCCGTGCCGACCCCACTGACGACCTGCTGGGCGCGCTCGTGCTGGCCAGGGACAACGACGACCGGCTCTCCGAGATGGAGCTGGTGCGGCTCGGCATCACGCTGCTCGTCGCGGGCCACGAGACCACGGCCAACCAGCTGACGAACTTCACGTACCTGTTGCTCAGCCAGCCAGAGCGCTACCAGGCGCTGGTCGCCGACCCCTCGCTGGTGCCCGCCGCGGTGGAGGAGCTGTTGCGCTTCACTCCGCTCGGCGCCTCGGGTGGCTTCGTCCGGGTCGCGCTGGAGGACGTCGAGCTGGCCGGGGTCACCGTGCGCAAGGGCGAGTCCGTCTTCGCCCAGAACGCCTCGGCGAACCGGGACGACGCGGTCTTCGACCTGCCGAACGAGATCGACTTCAACCGGCCGCACAACCCGCACATCGCCTTCGGTCACGGCCTGCACCACTGCCTCGGCGCGCAGCTCGCCCGGCTGGAGCTCCAGGTCGCCCTGGAGGGGATGATCGCGCGCTTCCCGAACCTGCGCTTCGCCGTGCCCGTGGACGAGCTGCCGTGGCGGACGGGGATGCTTGTTCGGGGCCTGGAGGCCCTCCCGGTGGCGTGGTGAAGGTAGAAATGTCCCATGAGTGATCGTTGGTTGGTCAGTGTCGACCAGAACTGCATCGGCTCCGGCATGTGCGCGGGCGCTGCCCCGGAGCACTTCGAGCTGATGGACGGCTACGCGCGCGCCATCAAGGACGAGGTGGACTCGGACGAGGCCGTGATCGACGCCGCCGAGTCCTGCCCGGTGGAGGCGATCCTGGTCAAGCTCGCCTCCACCGGCGAAGTGGTCGCACCGGCCGAATAGTCAGACGCGGACGACGACCTGGTCCAGTGTCTTGCGGACCAGATCGGGCACTACGGCGTCCTCCGCCGCGTACCCGATCGGTATGACGGCGAACGCCTTCTCGTTGCGCGGACGGTTGAGCACATCTCGTAGGAAGCCCATGGGGCTCGGCGTGTGCGTGAGCGCGCTGAGCCCCGAGAGGTGCAACGCGGTCAGCAGCATGCCTACGGCGATTCCCACGGACTCGCCGACGTAGTAGTGCTTATAAGTGCTGCCGTCAGCGCGGATGCCGTATCGCTGCTCGAAAACCACGAGCAGGTGCGGAGCGTCCGTGAGGTGAGGTTTGTGCTCGTCGGTGCCGAGCGGGCTTAGTGCGGACAGCCACTCTTCGCCGAGCCTGCCGTCGTAGGAGATCTGCTCCTCGTACTCCGCGGCTTCGCGGATCTGCCTGCGCACTACGGGGTTCTGCACGAGCACGAAGGTCCACGGCTGCTGGTGTGCCCCGGACGGCGCGGTGTTCGCCACGGCGATCGCGTCCAGCACGAGCTGTTCCGGGACTGGTTCGGCGGAGAAGGCGCGAACGGTGCGGCGCTCGTTCATGCGCTCGCGGAACCGTTCGGCGATTCCGGTCGCTTCGTCGGCGGGGATGCGGGACGGGTGATAGGCGGTCGGTCGGTAGGGGCGACCGTGCATCGGTTCCCAAGTCCTCATGGCCGCGAGTATCACCACGCTCCGAAGATCAAACGCAGGCCCGAACGAGTGACCGTGCTCATCACCGCCGCCGCAGGTCGCCCCGTACTCTGTCCTGCCATGGCCAAGCGCCGAATTGGGGTAATGGGCGGCACGTTCGACCCGGTGCACAACGGGCACCTCGTCGCGGCGAGCGAGGTGCAGGCGCGCTTCGAACTGGACGAGGTCATCTTCGTGCCGACCGGCAACCCGTGGCAGAAGTGCCACAGCGTGGTCAGCCCGGCGGAGGACCGCTACCTGATGACCGTCGTCGCCACCGCGTCGAACCCCGGGTTCTCGGTGAGCAGGGTGGACATCGACCGCACCGGCACGACCTACACCATCGACACGCTCAGTGACCTGCGAACCCAGTACCCTGATGACGAACTGTTCTTCATCACGGGGGCGGACGCGCTGGAACAGATCCTGTCCTGGCACCGCGCAGACGAGCTGTTCCGGCTGGCCCACTTCATCGGGGTGACCAGGCCGGGCTACCGGCTCGACGGCGACCACCTGCCCCAGGGCGCGGTCAGCCTGGTGGAGGTGCCCGCCATGGCGATCTCCTCCACGAACTGCCGCGACCGGGTCCGCGACGGGCTCCCGGTCTGGTACCTCGTGCCCGACGGTGTGGTGCAGTACATCAGCAAACGCGAGCTCTACACCGCGCCGGAACGGGCGTAGGAAAGGAACTACACAGGTGGCAGCCACCGACCAGGCACGCGACCTCGCGCTGGTCGCCGCGCACGCAGCGGCTGACAAGAAGGCGCACGACGTGGTCGTGCTCGACGTGTCCGACCAGTTGGTGATCACCGACTGCTTCGTGATCGCCTCCGCGCCCAACGAGCGCCAGGTCGACGCGATCGTGGAGAACGTCGAGGAGAAGATGCGCGAGGCCGGCAGCAAGCCGGTGCGCCGCGAGGGCGCGCGGGAGGGCCGCTGGGTCCTGCTCGACTTCGTCGACGTCGTCGTGCACGTGCAGCACGCCGAGGAGCGGACCTTCTACGCGCTGGAGAAGCTCTGGAAGGACTGCCCGCGGATCGCGTTCGAAGACCGCCCCGCGGCCGAGGAACCCGCCGAGTGACGCTCCAGCGGCTCGTGCTGTGGCGGCACGGCGAGACCGGCCACAACGCCACCGGGCGCATCCAGGGCCACCTGGACGCGCTGCTCACCGACACCGGCGTCGAGCAGGCCCGCGCCGCCGCCCCCGTGGTCGCGCGCTTCGAGCCCGACGTCGTGCTCAGCTCCGACCTGCGCAGGGCGATGGACACCGCGGCCGAGTTCACCAAGGTGACCGGCAGTGCGGTGCGCATCGACAAGCGGCTCCGCGAGACCCACGTCGGCGAGTGGCAGGGCCTGGCCCACGCCGAGGTCGAGCAGGACTGGCCGGGTGCGCTCGCCCAGTGGCGCAGGGACCCCGAATGGGCCCCGCCGGGCGGCGAGAGCCGGATCGAGGTGGCCGCGCGGGCCGCCGAGGTGGTCGCCGAGCTGGACGCGGCGCACGACGGGACCGCGCTGCTGTGCGCGCACGGTGGGCTGATCCTCGGCCTGACCGGTTCGCTGGTGGGCCTGCCCATCGCGTGCTGGCCGTCGCTCGGCGGGCTGTTCAATTGCCATTGGGCGGTGCTCGCACGGCGTCCGGAGAGCCTGGACTGGCGGCTCGTCGCGTACAACGCCGGTGTGACCGGCTGAGACCGTGCGGCTGCTGGTGCTGGCCGACTCGCTGGCCTTCCACGGACCGCGCGAGGCGATGCCCGCCGACGACCCCCGGCTCTGGCCGAACGTGGCAGCACGGCGGGTCGGCGGTTCGGCGGAGATCGTCGCCGGGTTCGGCTGGACCGCCCGCGACGCGTGGTGGGCGATCACGCGTGATCCCAGGGTCTGGGCGCTGATGCCGCGGATCGACGCGCTGGTGCTCGGTGTCGGCAGCATGGACACGCTGCCGTCGCCGCTGCCCACCTACCTCCGCGAAGGGCTGCGCTACCTGCGTCCCGAACAGCTGCGGCGCCGGGTGCGCGAGACCTACCTCACCGCGCAGCCGCACCTCGCGCGGTTGCTCGGCGGGCGCCCGGTGGCCCTCCCGCCCCGGCTCAGCGTCGCCTACCTGGACCGGTGCCTGCGCGGAGTGCGCTCGTTGCGCCCGGAGCTGCCGGTGATCGCGACGCTGCCCTCGGTGCACCGCGCCCCGGCCTACGGGCACGTGCACACCGGCCGGGCACCCGCGGCCTCGGCGATCACCGCCTGGGCGTCCACTGTGGACGTTCCGCTACTTGACCTCGCGGCCTTGGCGCGCGAGCACGTGGCCGCCGGTCGGGGCAATCCCGACGGGATGCACTGGGGCTGGGAGACCCACGAGGTGGTCGGCGCGGCGCTGGCGGATCTGCTGCGGCGGGCCACGTAGGCTGCTCGCTCGTGGCCGTAGCCGTCGTGACCGATTCCACCGCGTACCTGCCGGAAGGCTTCGCGGACCGGCGCGGCATCTCCGTGGTCCCGCTACACGTCACCGTCGACGACAGCACCGGTCTCGACGGCGTCGACATCACCCCGGCCAGCCTCGCCAACGCGCTGTCCGAACGCCGCGCCGTCAGCACCTCCCGGCCCTCTCCGGAGGACATCGCCGCGGTCTACCGCCGCGTGCTCGACAGCGGTGCGGACTCGATCGTCTCGGTTCACCTCTCCCGCGAGCTCTCCGGCACGTGGGACGCGGCCAGGATCGCCGCCGGGGAGGTCGGCGGAGTGCGCGTGGTCGACTCCAGGTCCACGGCGATGGGGTTGGGTTTCGCCGTGCTCGCGGCGGTGAAAGCGGCCCGCTCCGGCGCGTCCGCCTCCGACGTCGAGGCCGCCGCGGTGCGCACCGCGGCGCGCACCCGCACGTTCTTCTGCTTGGAGACCCTCGAACACCTTCGCCGCGGCGGTCGCATCGGCCCCGCCGCCGCGTTGCTGGGCACCGCGCTCGCGGTGCGCCCCCTCCTGCACGTTCAGGACGGGCGCATCGTGCCGCTGGAGAAGGTCCGCACCACCAGCCGCGCCATGGCCAGGCTCGTCGACCTCGCCGCGGAGGCCGCGGGCGACGGACCGGCGGGCCTCGCCGTGCACCACCTCTGCGCCCCGCAGCGCGCCGCCGAGCTCGCCAGCAAGCTCGACGAGCGCCTCACCGACGGCGAGGGCTGCCTCATCTCCGAGGTCGGCGCGGTGATCGGCGCGCACACCGGCCTCGGCGTGCTCGGCGTCGTCGTCCTCCCCGGCGGCCTCTCCTAACCCCACCCCCATCCCCACCCGCCCCGTCGTTTTCCCGTTTCGTACTCATGGCGGCCAATGGGAGCGCTCTTTTTCCCGTTATGAGTACGAAACGGGAGATCTCTAGGTGGATCGAGGTGGGGAGGAGGGGAAGGAGGAGGGCTGGGAGGGGAGTTGGGGCATGGCTGATACATAGCACGAACCCCTGACACTCCAACGGAAAAGCGGACCAGGAACGGCTGATCTGTCCACATCACCACCACTTGTCCACAGCTCGGCAACACCACCCGCCACCACCCCCACCCGCTCCCTAACGTCGGAGCGGTGACGAACCCCCACCTCGACCACCCGGCGGGCACGGCCAGGGTCAGGCAGGAACTGCTGGCGAAGAAGCGCCTGGCGGCCCTGTCCGGTCCCGGACCGGAGGACCCCGTCCCACCAACGGGACCGGTGGAGATCCACATCGGTCCCGACGCCCGCGTCTCGTTGCTCGACCGGCTGGTGCCGGAGTGGCTGCGCCGCGCGAGGCTGAACCCCGGCCGCTCCGGGACGCTCGCGCTCGTGGCGGTGGCTGCCCTGGTCGCTCTGGTGGCGCTCCTGCTGTGGCCGGGTGGCGTCGCGGCCGAACCGGCACCGGCGGTCTCCGTTCCGGCTGTGCCACAACAGAAACCGACGCAGCTCGTGGTCAGCGTGGTCGGCCGCGTCGGCAGGCCCGGCCTGGTGTCGCTGCCGGAGGGTGCGCGGATCGCCGATGCCGTGCAGGCGGCAGGTGGGCTGTTGCCCGACGCGGATCCGGTCACGGTCAACCTCGCCAGGAAGGTCGGCGACGGCGAGCAGATCGTCGTCGGCCTGCCCGCCCCGGCCGCGGAACCGGGGCAGGTGGAGGGCGCGAAGATCAGCCTCAACACGGCCACGGTCCAGCAGCTCGACGGCCTGCCAGGTGTGGGCCAGGTGACCGCGCAGCGGATCGTCCAGTGGCGCACCAAGCACGGCCGGTTCTCCTCGGTCGACCAGCTCCGCGAGGTGGACGGCATCGGCAGCTCGCGCTTGGCCAAGCTGCGCGAGCTGGTGACGCTGTGACCTCGGCTCCGCTGGATTTCCGGCTCGTTCCCGCCGCGGTGGCGGTGTGGGCGGTCGCACTGGTCGGGCTGCACCTCGGCTGGGTCGCCACCGTGCTGTGCGGCGTGCTCGCGATGGCCTTCGCGTTCCTGGCGGTGTGGCGGGGGTCGGGCCCGTGGGCGAACGGACTGCTCGCGACGAGCGTCCTGGCGGGTGCGGCGGCCGTTGTCGTCACCAGCCACGCCCTCCCGGCCGCGACACACCCGTTGCGTGAACTCGCGAGCAAGGGAGCCATCGCGACGATCAAGGCGAAGCTGTCCGAGGACCCACAACCCTTGCGCACCAAGGGATATGCCGGTCGTCCCGCCGGTGCGGACCAGGTGGCGGTGCGGGCGCGGTTGCGCGACGAGCCAGGTGGTGCGGTGCTGCTGTTGGCTCCAGCGGCAGCATGGTCGAAGTTGTTGCCAGAACAGGAGATCACGGCAACCGGAGCACTGATCGTGCCACGCGGTGGGGACTTCACGGTGGCAGTGCTGCGCGTCCGCGGCCCACCGATCGCTGTCGGCCCCGCGCCGAGTTGGCAGACCGCCGCCGACGGTGTGCGCACCGGTCTCCGCGATGCGGCGAAGGTGCTCTCCCCGGAACTCGCGGGACTGCTCCCGGCGTTGGTGGTCGGTGACACCAGTGGGCTGTCGCCACGAGTTGTGGAGGAGTTCCGGGTATCCGGGCTGGCCCATCTGCTGGCGGTGAGCGGGGCGAACCTGGCCATCGTCTGCGGTGCTGTGCTGCTGCTTTTCCGTCTGCTGACGGCAGGACCACGGCTGGCGGGTTTCGCGGCGGTACTGGCCCTGATCGGCTTCGTGGTGCTCGCGAGACCAGAACCGAGCGTATTGCGCGCCGCGGTGATGGGCGGTGTCACGCTGCTGGCGTTGGTGTTGGGGCGCAAAGGATCCGCGTTACCCGCGCTCGCCGGAGCCGTGATCGCGTTGCTGCTGTTCGATCCGAGTTTGGCCGGTACTGCGGGCTTCGCGTTGTCGGTGTTGGCGACCTCGGCACTGGTGATCCTCGCGCCCAGGTGGGCGGCAGCGCTGCGCGATCGCGGAGTACCGGTGGGGCTCGCCGAGGCCATCGCGGTGCCCGCGGCAGCGCAGCTGGCCACCGCTCCGGTGATCGCGGCACTGTCCGGGCAGATCAGCCTGGTGGCCATTCCGGCCAACCTGCTCGCTGCCCCGGTGGTCGCGCCCGCGACGGTGTTCGGTGTGCTCGCCGCGCTGGTGTCAACGGTGCACGAAGGCGCAGCGGAGCTGCTGGTCCACCTGGCCGGGCCGGAGGTGTGGTGGCTGATCACCGTGGGCAGGCATGCCGCGGCCGTGCCGGACAGCGGCATTCCCTGGCCTTCCGGTGTGCTCGGCGGACTGTTGCTCGCCGCGCTGCTGGTCACGGTCGTGGTGCTGTTGCGCAGCCCTCGGTTCCGGATCGTGCTGGTGCTCGGCGTAGTCGCGGTGCTGCTCACCACGGTTCCGGCGAAGCTGCTCAACCCCCAGTGGCCGGTCGACGGCTG
Source organism: Allokutzneria sp. A3M-2-11 16 (assembly GCF_024213555.1). Taxonomy (GTDB): domain Bacteria; phylum Actinomycetota; class Actinomycetes; order Mycobacteriales; family Pseudonocardiaceae; genus Allokutzneria. Next base: position 3,472,347 of record NZ_JANAVO010000001.1, read on the forward strand.
GGCAGCGGTGGCCTGTGACGTCGGGCAGGGCGACGCCGTGGTCTTGGCCGTTGCCGAACCGGGACGCGCGGTCCTGGTCGACACGGGGCCGGAACCGTTGGCGGTCAACGCCTGCCTCGACCGGCTGGACGTGGACCGGGTGCCGTTGGTGGTGCTGAGCCACCTGCACGCCGACCACATCGGTGGCCTCGCCGCCGTCCTGGCGGAGAGATCGGTGGGAGCGGTCGCGGTCGGGCCGCTGCGAGAGCCCGCGTGGGCGATGAAGGAGGTGCGTGAAACCGTTGCGGCAGCCGGAGTTCCGCTGATCGAACTGGGCCGTGGTCAACGGCTGGAGTGGCCGGGACTGGTGCTGGACGTGCTGGCACCGCTGCGTTCCCCGGCACCTCGGACCACGGAGACCCCGTTGCCAGGAACCGTGGTCAACGACGCGTCACTGGTGCTGCGGGCACACACGCGGGCCGGGCGGATGTTGCTGACCGGCGACATCGAACTGGCCACCCAGGCCGAGCTCCTGGCGTCCACAGTGGACATCAGCGCGGAGGTGCTCAAGGTGCCGCACCACGGCTCCCGGTACAGCCTGCCCCGGTTCCTCGGCGCGGTGCGGCCCCGTGTCGCGGTGATCTGCGTGGGCGCGGGCAACGACTACGGCCACCCGAGCCCACTGGTACTGCAAGCACTCGCCGGGGTGCGCGTCCTGCGCACCGACCTGGACGGTGACGTCGCCGTTCTGGCCACCCGCGATGGTCTGGCGACCGCACGGAGAGGAGAACCACGGCCACCGCCCAGGCGGTGAGCGCTCGTCAGAGCCCGAGGGCCTCGCGGACGGCGGCGCTCGACGGCGGCACGGTGGCGCGCGGGCCGATCTTGTCCTCCACCGCGTCGAGGGTCTTCAGTCCGTCGCCGGTGATCAGCAGCACGGTCTCCGCGTCCGGGTCCAGCTGGCCGGTCTCGATCAGCTTCTTCGCCGTCGCGACGGTCACGCCGCCCGCGGTCTCGGCGAAGATGCCCTCGGTGCGGGCCAGCAGGCGGATCGCGTCGACGACCTCCTCGTCGCTGACGTGCTCGACCGAGCCGTTGGTGCGGCGCACGGTGTCCAGCACGTAGGGGCCGTCGGCGGGCGCGCCGATCGCGAGCGAGCGGGCGATCGTGTCCGGCTTCACCGGCTGGATCACGTCGATGCCCGCCTGGAACGCGGCGGCGACCGGGGAGCAGCCGGTGGCCTGGGCGCCGAAGACCCGGTACGGGGTCGGCTCCACCAGGTCCAGCTCACCGAGCTCGCGGAAGGCCTTGTCCACCTTGGTCAGCTGCGAGCCGGAGGCGACCGGCACCACGATCTGCTGCGGCAGGCGCCAGCCGAGCTGCTCGGCGACCTCGTAGCCGAGGGTCTTCGAGCCCTCCGCGTAGTAAGGGCGGACGTTGACGTTGACGAACGCCCAGTCCTCGTGGTCCGCGGCCAGCTCGGTGGCCAGCCGGTTCACGTCGTCGTAGTTGCCGTCCACGGCGATCAGCGCCCCGTCGTACACGGCGGTGGTGAGCACCTTCGCCCGCTCAAGAGAGGAGGGGATCAGCACGACCGACTCCCAGCCCGCCCGCGCCGCGGCCGCGGCGACGGCGTTGGCCAGGTTGCCGGTGGACGGGCAGGCCAGCACGGTGAACCCGAGCTGGCGGGCGGCGGCCAGCGCCACCGCGACCACGCGGTCCTTGAAGGAGTGCGTGGGGTTGCCGGTGTCGTCCTTCACCCACAGCTCGCGCACGCCGAGGGCCGCGGCCAGGCGGTCGGCCTTGACCAGCCGGGTCAGTCCCGGGTCGGTGTTGGGGTGCTCCTGGACGTCCGAGGGCACCGGAAGGAGGTTGCGGTAGCGCCAGATGGAACGGGGGCCCGCCTCGATCTCCGCGCGGGTGATCTTGCCGAAGTCGTAGCCGACCTCAAGGGGGCCGAAACACTCCGAACACGCGAACTCCGCGGCGAGCGGCACCTCGTTGCCGCATTCGCGGCACACCAGGGCGCGGGCCGGGCCGAGGTCGAACTGGTGGGCGCTGCGGCGCGCCTCGATGGTCGTCATCGCGAGGTCTCTCCTCATCTTTCCCGCTCGTGCGGGCCGGATTTGGCACCGTGATCGCTGATGGCCTCGCGGAAGTCCGCTGCTGTCGGCGTCGGTTGCCGGGGTGTCGTAGGGCCGATCCCTCTACCCCTCTGGATGAGCTATTCAGTTGTGCGGCGGCGCTCTTCGGCGGCCGTCCGGCGGCAACGCTACGGCAACGTCCCACCCGGCAGCCACCGTTGTCCAGGATGCGGGACGTGGCCAGGGGAGCGCCGCGGCGGTCCGGCGTCGGTCGGTCGTGCGAGGATGGCGCCGTGAGTGCTCCCGCCACGGCGCCTGCCCCGTTGCACCTGGTCATCGGAGAGGAAGAGCTCCTCGTCGAACGGTCCGTGCGGGCCGCGCTGGACGCCGCGCGACAGGCCGATCCGGAGGCCGAGCTGCGCCGGGTCCGGGTGACCGATCTCACCCCGCCTGAGCTGGCCGAGCTGCTCAGCCCCTCGCTGTTCGCGGAGGGCCGGGTGATCGTGCTGGAGGCGGCCCAGGACGCGGGCAAGGAGATCGCCGAGGCGGTGCTGTCCTACATCCGCGACCCCGCCGAGGGCGTGACCCTGGTGGTGACGCACACCGGCGGCGGGCGAGGCAAGCTCGCCAAGGAGCTGCCCACCGCGTTGCGCAAAGCCGGGGCCGAGGTCGCGGAGTGCGCCAAGCTGACCAAGGCCGCAGACCGGGAATCCTTTGTGCGCAACGAGGTTCGTCGTGCGGGCGGCAAGATCGACGGACCGGCCCTCGCGGCGCTGATGGAGACGGTGGGCAACGACCTGCGCGAGTTGTCGGCGGCCGCGTCGCAGCTCGTCGCGGACACGGGCGGCAAGATCGACGAGCAGGCGGTGCGCCGTTACCACCGCGGCCGCGCCGAAGTGACCGGCTTCGTGGTCGCGGAGAAGGCCGTCACCGGAGACCGGACCGCCGCGCTGGAATCGCTGCGCTGGGCACTGCAACTCGGTGTCCCGCACGTGCTGCTCGCCGACGCGCTGGCCGACGCGGTGCGCACCATCGCCAGGGTGGCCGGGGTGGGCCGGGCCGACCCGTTCCAGCTCGCCGGCCAGCTCGGCATGCCGCCGTGGAAGGTCAAGAAGGCGCTCGGCCAGGCCCAGGGCTGGTCACCGGAGGGCCTCGCCGAGGCGATGGGCCTGGTGGCCACCCTCAACGCGGAGGTCAAGGGCATGGCCGCCAGCGCGGACTACGCCGTGGAGCGCGCCGTGCTGAAGGTCGCCGCCGCGCGCAACCGCCGCTGAGAGCGGTACATACAGGACGCAACAGACAGATCGGGCAGGCGACCGCGAGGGCTCCTCGGCCAGCGGCATGCCGAGGAGCCCCCCGCCTGGTCGGCGCCTGCCGGGAAACCCCAGCTCAGAAGCGGAAGACCGCGTCCGTGCGCGCCTCGGCCAGGCAGCCGTTGGCGTAGGTGGCCCGATGGGTGATCCGCGTTCCGCGCCAGAAACCGTGCGCGGTCACTGTGCGAGGTGCATATTCCTTTGTGCAGTGTGGATCGAGACCGACATTCAATCGGGTGAAGTTTCCCTCGACCTTCGCCAGCTGCAGGCAGGCCGGGCCGGCGAACGGGTGGTTACCGCCCGTGGGGTCGCACGTCAGCGTCACTCTCCTGGCGGGGGTGCCTTCGCGCTCGTCGGCCACGGACAGTGCGAGAACCGAGGGAGCACCCGTGGCGGTTTCGGCAACTGCCGGGGTGGGGGTGAGGGAAAACACGACCGCGCCGACGGTGAGGACCAAGCCGGGCAAACGGTTGCGCAGCATTGCGAGCCCTTTCCGATATCCGAATAGGTTTCCGCGAAATTCATGTCAATACAACCGTCGAGTGACGTCCTTGACGGTTGCGGGAGCCGGGCGTGATCGAATATGTGTTTGTCGCGTCAACGACCCGGATCATATCGGGTTGTTGAGAACTAATCAAAATCCGAATACCGGTCCGGTTTCCGCGATCAATACACACCTGTTCGGGAACGTGATTTGTTCGCGGATCCGGCGGCCCTGCCACACGCCGGTGGCGGACACCGTCACCGGGTCGTAGATCATCGGGCAGATCGCGTCGCGGTCCAGGCGCAGCGTCGAGATGCTCCCGCCCGTCGCGGCCAGCGCGGAACAGCTGGCACCGGGCGCGGGATGGGTGCCGCCGTTCGGCCCGCAGGTCAGCAGGACCCACTTGGCGGCGGGCGTCACGGCCTCGCCGGGGTTGCCGGTGAGCACGAGGGCCGCGGCGGGCGGAGCGGTCCGGGGGGTCGCCCCGGCAGGCACCGCCGGCACCGCGAGCAGCGCGGCCGCCGTGATCAGGGCGAACCGAAGCGGTCGGTTCCTGAGCATGATTTGCCTTTCGTCGAAATATGTTCGGATATGTCGCGGGCCACCTGTGGGCGTCCCACTCCGAATACGCGAGCGGCTTCCGGTCGCACTCAGTGAGCGTCCTCACAGACGGGGGAAGCAGGACGCGATCCCTCCAATGGCGGTATGCGCCCTGCTGTCCGAGGGAACCATGTTTTCCTGTGCAACGAAGCCTTGCCAACGGACCGTTCTTGCGGTGGTATCTAAGGCGGTCGAGGGGGGCTTCGGGTTGCGCCTCGTGAAGACCTAGGTGCTTCGAAGGGAATTTGGCCGGATAACTCGTTCAGACGTGCTTGTCGGTCCCGCCGATAATTCCTGTCGATGCTAGGAGCTGTGTTGTTGACCAATCAGAAGGCCGGTGCGTTCCACGACGGCTGCGCCCGGCCGCGAAGCGAGGAGTTCTGGCGGGAATGCGTCGACCTGCGGCCGGCGCTGATCCGGATCGCGGTGCGGGCCGGGGCCGGTGAGTCGGCCGAGGACCTGGTGCACGAGGCCTTCATCAGGGCGATGGAGTTCCCGGCGCTGGACCCGCAACGGGTGATGCCCTTTCTGGTGGCCGTGGTGAAGCGGCTGTGCGTCGACGAGGCCCGCAGGAGCACCACCGCGCGGCAGGTTGCCACGCACGCCAGGCTGCTACCGTTGGACGTGACAGATCCGGCCGAGTCGATCAGCGACCAGGCCGAGGCGGAGTGGCTCGTCGCGCACTGCGGCAAGCTCAGTCGGCGCGAACGTTATGTCCTGCTCTGGCTCTCCCACGGTCTCCCGCACGACGAGATCTCACGGAGGCTGGGCACGACACGACGCGCGACCGAGTGCATCGCCAGCCGCGCGCGCTGCCGGGTCCGTCAGTGGATGGCTCGCCGTTCGCCCCTCAACAGGGTGATCGGCTGCTGAAAGGGCCTAGGTACGGGGAGCAGGGCCCCGTACCTAGGCCCTTCTCCTTTGCCAGGAACCCTGCCAGGAACCTTGTCAGGAAGAGCTTGCCAGGAAGAGCAGGGCCCCCGGGCACACGAAGAACGCCGCCCCGCTCGAAGCGGGGCGGCGTTCTCGGGTACGGCGGATCTGAGATCAGATCTTGTTGGCGCGCAGGGCCATCGCCGACTTCTTGTTGGCGGCCTGGTTCGCGTGGATGACGCCCTTGCTGGCGGCCTTGTCCAGCTTCTTGCTGGCCTCGGCGAGCAGCGCGGCGGCCTTGTCCTTGTCCCCGGCCTCGGCGGCCTCGCGGAACTTGCGGATGGCCGTCTTGAGGGCCGACTTCACGGACTTGTTCCGCAGGCGCGCCTTCTCGTTGGTCTTGATGCGCTTGACCTGCGACTTGATGTTGGCCATGGCTGGACCCTCATATTCGTTCGAGTGGGGTGTGCACCGCGCTTGATCGGCACTCGCCTGAACTCCGGCGAGTCTTCCTCCACGACGGAACGCCGCGCGGCACGACGCCGGTGATGGTAACAACCGGGCGCCGTGCCACCCAAAACGGCCCGGAGCGGGCCGGGTCAGCGCACCGTGAACGGGGCCCGCTTGTCCTCCACGACCACCTCGTAGCCGGTTCTCGGTACTTCCCTGCGGCCGGCACCGTCGACGTCACCGCTGGTCAGGGCGAGCTGTTCGACTGAGAACTCCACCTCGACCGCCTGCTGGGCTCCTGCCGCGAGCTCCACGCGCGCCCAGCCGACCAGCCGCTTGTCGGGAACCTGGAGCGGCGCGACCGGCTGGTGCACGTAGACCGGGACGACCGCGGTGCCCGTCCGCGAGCCGGTGTTGCGCACGGTGAAGCCGACCTTGACCTTGGCGTCCGCCCGGACGGAGCTGGGCACGCTCGGTGCTCCGACCGTGAAGCTCGTGTACGACAGGCCGTGGCCGAACGCGAAGGCCGGGTCGTACTTGGAGCTCTCACCGCCGTTCGTGCCCGGCAGCTGGTCGTAGGACATCGGCTGGTCACCGATGCGCTTCGGCCAGGACACCGGGAGCTTGCCGCTCGGGTTGGCAGTGCCGAACAACACATCCGCGACCGCCGTGCCGCCTTCGGTGCCGGGCAGCCACCCCGCGAGCAGCGCTTCGGCGTCCGCGACGGAACCGAGCACCTGCGGCCGTCCGGTGAGCAGCACGACAACTACGGGCTTCCCCGTCGCGCGCACGGCGTCCACCAGGCTCTGCTGCGCTGGGGTGAGCGCGGGTTCCTCCGTGTCGGCGGGCCCCTCCGCTCCGGGTTTCTCGCCGAGCACCACGACGACCGCCTTGGCGTCCTTGGCCTGCGCGACCGCGTCGGCCTGGTTGGGCGCGTGGGCGACGGTGGCTCCCGGCGCCGCCGCGCGGATGCCCTCCAGCACGGTGACCGCCTCCGGGACCGGCCCCTGCTCGGGGACGCCCTGCCAGTCGACGGTCCAGCCGCCGAGCTGCCGCCGCACGTCGTCCGCCGTGTCGCCGGTGACCACGATCTTGCCGTCCTTGGCCAGCGGCAGCGTGGACTTCTCGTTGCGCAGCAACACCATCGACTCGGTCGCGGCCTTGCGGGCGAGGTCGAGGCCGACGCCGTTGACGCGCTCGTTGGCCACGGCGGGGTCGACGTAGGGCCGCTCGAAGAGGCCGAGCTCGAACTTCAGCCGCAGGATGCGCCGGACCGCCTCGTCGACGCGGCGTTCACTGACCCGGCCGTCGCGAACGACCTGGCGCAGCCCGGCGGTGAACTCCCCGGCGGCGGAAGGCTCCATCGCCATGTCCACACCCGCGTTCACCGCCATCGCGATCGCCGCCGGGTAGTCGGCCGCGGCCTTGTGCTTGGTCACCAGCGACCGGATGTCCTGCCAGTCGGTGATCGCGACACCGGTGAAGCCGAGCCGGTGTCGCAACTGCTCGGTGAGCATGTACTTCGACGCGTGCACCGGGACGCCGTTGATCGACCCAGAGTTGATCATGACGGTCTTCACGCCCGCGCGGAACTGCGCGGTGAACGGCGGCAGCACCTGGTCCTGGAGCGTGCGCACCGGGAGGAAGGCCGCGGCGCGGTCGTGGCCGCCCTTGGGCTCGGAGTACCCGGCGAAGTGCTTCGCGGTCGCGGTGAGCCGCGCGGTCTTGCCGTCATCGGCCTGCATGCCGCGAACCGCCGACGCGGCAAGGGTTCCTGCCAGGTGCGGGTCCTCGCTGTAGGTCTCGTAGTAGCGCCCCCACCGGGTGTCCCTGGCGATGTCGGAGACCGGGGCGAAGTTCCAGAACACGCCGGTCGCGCGCATCGCCTGCCCGGTCGCGGCGCCCGCCCGCTCGATCAGCTCCGGGTCCCAGGTGGCGCCGAGGCCGATCTGGTGCGGGAACATCGTCGCGGTCACGACGTTGCTGTGCCCGTGCACGCCGTCCGCGCCGTAGAGCACGGGGATCTTGAGCCTGCTGTTGTCCAGCGCGTACTTCTGGATGGCGTTGGTCATCTCCGCCCACGCCTTGGGGCTGGGGTCCGGGGCGGGGACGTCGCCGCCGCCGGACAGGATCGAGCCGACTTTCGCGTCGACGAGCACCGGCTTCATGCAGTCCTCGCGCAGCGGCCCCGGGACCGCGTCGCAGTCGCCCCTCAGCTTGCCGACCCGGATCTGGGTCATCTGGCCGATCTTCTCCTCCAGCGTCATCCGGCCGAGCAACGCGTGCACCCGCGCTTCGAGCGGGAGCCCGGCGTTGAGGTGGTCCGCGGGTTGCGCCGCGGTGGTGAGCGGGAGGGTGAGCGCGGCCGTGACGGCCAACGCGGTTGTTCTTCGAGCGGTGAGCACGTGCTCCTCCAACGAGAGGGTGTGCGGCAGCAGCCCCTTAACGTTCGACGGTGAGGTTGGTCACCAATAGCTGCGTTCGGAGCAATGTGGGAGCGCTTTCCTGCTGGTAAGCGTTGTTTTGTTGCAGGGGTGCGTGCCTAACGTCCGTCCGTGTTCACAACCCTGGACCTGCCCGGCTTCGCCGGGGTCTCGATCGCCGCGCTGGTGTTCCTCTGCGTCGCCGCCTTCCTCGCCGGAGCCATCGACGCGATCGTCGGGGGCGGCGGCCTCGTCCAGCTGCCCGCGATGCTGTTGGTGATGCCGGGTGGCGCCCCGCTCTACTCGCTGGCCACCAGCAAGCTGTCCTCGTTCGTCGGCACCGCCGCCGCGGTCGGCACCTACGTCCGGCGCACGAAGATCGACTGGCGGAGCACGGCGCCCACGGCCGTCCTCGCGTTCGGCGGTTCCGTTGGGGGAGCGGCGTTCGCGGACATGCTGCCGCCGGGCGCGCTGAACGTGGTCGTCCTGTGCGCGCTGGTCGTCGTCGGCGTCTACACCTGGCGCAAGCCGGAGTTCGGGGCCGAGGACGCGGAGCGGTTCTCGCGCGCCCGGCAGCTGATGGTGATGCTGGCCGGGGGAGTGGTGATCGGCTTCTGGGACGGCCTCGCCGGTCCGGGCACCGGCTCGTTCCTGGTGTTCCTGTTGGTGGGCCTGGTGGGCTTCGCGTTCGTGCGCGCGTCGGCGACGGCGAAGGTGATCAACACCGCCACCAACCTCGGCGGGCTGTGCTACTTCGTGCCCGCCGGGCAGGTGCTGTGGGGGCTCGGCCTGGCGATGGCGCTGTGCAACCTCACGGGGTCCGTCCTCGGCGCGCGGATGGCCGTGCGCCGGGGATCGGAGTTCGTCCGCAAGGTGTTCCTGACCGTTGTCGCCGCCCTCGTGCTCAGCCTGGGGTGGAAGGTCGCGCTGGGAACGTGATCAGCACGGCGGGCGGTAGCCGGGATCGGCGACGCCGCCGCGCTGCAACGCGTTGACCACCCACTTCACCGCGGGCCGCGAGTGCGGGATCAGCAGGTGCTCGGTGAGGTGCAGCGGGCAGGCGTCCTGCAGCACGACGTTGGTCACGCGGTCGGCCGAGCCGGACAGCGCCTGGCCGCGGTAGGGCGTCACCACCGCCTCGTACCGGGTGGCGATGGTCGTGTACTTCACCGAGCCCGCGAGGTCGCCGCCGTCGTTGAGCGCCCGCAGGAACGCCGACCCGGCCGACTGGTCGTCGCAGGCCGGGCAGAACGTCACGCCGAGCAGCTTCGCCAGCGGCTGGGTGGTGCCGTGGTTGGAGGGCGCGATGCCGACCACCGAGTTCACCTTCGCCGCGCCGCCGAGGAACTTCAGGTAGTGCCGGGGCATCATGCCGCCCTGGCTGTACCCCACGATGTCCACTTTGGACGCTCCGGTTGCCGAGAGCACTTGGTCGACATAGGTCGCCAGCTCGCGCGCGGACTGGGCGATCGGGTTCAGCCCGGCGTTGCCGTAGTCGAGCGCGTAGTGGCACCAACCGCCCCGGCTCAGCTCGGGAGCGAGCACGTCCCAGGTGTTCCCGGACTTCTTGAAGGTTCCGTGCAGCAGGATCACCGGCCGTTTGCCCGATTGGCACGCGGCAGGCGCGGCGGTCGCGGTGGTGGCGGCGGCGATCGTGACGGCGGTGGCGAGCAGAGCGGCGCAGAGCAGGGCGCGCAGCAGTCGCATAGTCGTCTCCCCGTTGAGACCAGCGGCGGTGAACTGGCGAGTAACCCAGAATGTAAGGCGGGTCACATTCGCCTGTCACTCCACTGAACGGCCTCAGCAGGCGCGTTGACGCGGGGCCGCTCAGCGCTTGATGAGCCAGTCCGGGAGGGAACCCGTGTACCCCACGATGTCCACTTCCCTGAGGTCGGGCGCGGAACTTGCTGCCCGACCTCAGGGAGGCACAACTAAGGAGAATCCTTCGCGTCTTTCGGCGGGCGGCCCCGGCGGGCGGGTTTCGCCGCGTTGCCGGGCATCCGCCCCGCCTCCGTCAGAGCTCGCCGGAGCAGGAACTCGATCTGCGCGTTGGCGCTGCGCAGCTCGTCGTTCGCCCACTTTGTGAGTGCGTCGTGCACCGCGGGGTCCAGGCGGAGCAGGACGCTCTTGCGTTCCGCCACGACTACTTCCTAGTGGTAGAGCGACCCGGTGTTGACGACGGGTTGGGTCGATCGGTCGCCGCAGAGCACGACGAGCAGGTTGCTGACCATGGCCGCCTTCCGCTCCTCGTCCAGGTCGACGACATCGCGCTCGGCGAGCCGGTCCAGCGCCATCTCGACCATCCCGACCGCGCCCTCCACGATGCGCTGGCGCGCGGCGACCATGGCGCTCGCCTGCTGCCGCTGGAGCATCGAGTGCGCGATCTCCGGCGCGTAGGCGAGGTGGGTGATCCGGGACTCGATCACGTTCACGCCCGCGGAGGTGACGCGCGCGGCGACCTCGGCGGAGAGCCGCTCGGTGATCTCGTCGGCGTTCTCCCGCAGCGACAGCCCGGTCTCGCCGTGGTTGTCGTAGGGGTAGCTGGTGGCGATGTGCCGCACCGCGGTCTCGGTCTGCACCTGCACGAAGTCGACGAAGTTGTCCACCTCGAACATGGCCTGCGCGGTGTCGTTGACCTGCCACACCACCACCGCGGCGATCTCCACCGGGTTGCCGTCGGCGTCGTTGACCTTCAGCGCCGTGGTCTCGTGGTTGCGAATCCTCGTGGACACCGGGGTCTTCGTGGCGATCGGGTTCACCCACTGGAAGCCGTCGGAGCGGATCGTCCCGGTGTAGCGGCCGAGCACCTGGAGCACGCGGGCCTGGCCGGGGGCGACCATGACCAGCCCGGCGAACAGGACGGAGCCGACGATCGTGCAGCCGATGCCGGTGAAGAGGAACGCGGACGTGTGCGTCTTGGCGGAGAGCACGATCTGCAGCACGCCCGCGGCCAGCAGGACGAAGCCGAGCAGGAACATCGGCACGCCGGGCAGCCGGTTCCCGTCGTGCTCACCGATCTTCGGTGTCGGCCGGGTCGCGGCGATCTCGGACGGCGTGTGGACGAGTTGGTCGGACATGGCGGCCTCCCCAGTGGTGCCTAGCAAACTGATATCAGATTTATAGCAGGTGTCCGCGCGCTCCGCCAGGGGATAGGTTGGCGGTGGTCAGTGCCTAGGGTTCCGCCCCTCGCCCGCCATCACCCGACAACCAGGGCGTGGGGGACTGGTCCGAGCGGCACCGTCGGCCGCCCCTGCGCGGTCGTTCATCTGACGGGGGAAAAGCCTGGAGGAACCGCGATCACGCCTGCCCTGGGCGTGGTCTGGAGGGAATCCCGGTGAGCCTCACCGCACTGCTGCTCATCCTCGCCGCCGCCTTCGCCCACGCCGGGTGGAACCTCGCCGCCAAGAGCGCCGGGGCGGGCGGCCCCGCCTTCGTCTGGCTGTACTCGGCCGTCACCGCCACGATCTACCTGCCGTTCGCCGCCGCGATCGCCTTCGGCGGGCCGCCGCTCGGCTTCACGGCGGTGCTCGGGATGGGGCTCAGCGCTCTGCTGCACACCGGCTATTTCCTGTTGCTGCAACACGGTTATTCGATCGGCGACATGTCCGTGGTCTATCCGCTCGCGCGCGGAACGGGGCCGATGTTGTCGGTGCTGGCCGCTGTACTGCTCTTCGGAGAGCGGCCCGGTCTGCTCGGTCTGCTCGGTGCGGGAACGGTCGTCGTCGGTGTGCTCGTGATCGGAGGTGGTGGCCGAGCCGGTGGTTCCGCGGTGCTCTTCGCGCTGCTGACCGGCGTGATGATCGCCGCGTACACGCTGTGGGACGCCTACGCGGTGAAGGAGCTCGGCGTGCCGCCCCTGGTGCTCAACTGGGGGAGCGCGGTGGGTGAGGTGCTGATGCTCTCGCCGTACGCGGCCACCCACCGCTCACAGGTGCGGCTGTCGTGGCGGCTGCACCGGCGCGCGGTGTTGGCGGTCGCGGTGCTCTCACCGCTGGCTTACATCCTGGTCCTGATCGCGGTGCAGACCACTCCGGTGAGCCTGATCGCGCCCGCCCGCGAGCTGAGCATCGTCATCGGCGGTATCGCGGCGTGGAAGTTGTTCGGCGAGAAGGACCCGGTGCGCAGGATCGGCGGCTCCGTCGTCGTGCTCGCCGGAGTCGCCATGCTTGCGTCCGCTTAGCGTTTGCGGGCCAGGAGTTCGAAGCGTGGCGCGGAGAACAACCGCAGCGACCCGAGTCGCATGATCACTTCGGTGAAGCCGGCGTCGCGTGCGAGCAGCCGCAGATCCAGCGGTTTGCAGCGCAAGCGCGATCGCCGCACGGACAGCAGCAGGGTGCCTCCGGGCCGGAGCACGCGGTGCAGCTCGGTGAACCCCGCCGCGACGTCCGGCCAGAGGTGCACCGTGTCCACGGAGATCGCCACGTCGACCGAGCCGTCGCCGAGCCCGGTCCGCTCCGCCGTGCCGGGCCGCAGCCTGACCTGGCCGGTGCCGACCAGCCCCGAGCAGCGCGCCGCGCAGGATCGCAGCGCGTCCGGCGACGGGTCCACGGCGATGGCGACGCCCTTCGGCACGAGCGCGCCCGCCGCTCGCACGCCGGTCCCGGTGCCCGCGCCCAGCACGAGCACCGCGTCACCCGGGCCGAGGCGCGCGTGCTCGACCAGGCGCCGCTCCGCCCGCGCGGACCCGGCCGCGAACAGGCCGGTCAGGGGACTCGCCGGGGAAATGACCACGCCGTTCATGGAGTCCAGCCAAGCGCGGGGCGACTGAGACCACATCAGGGTTGCCCCGGACGTGTGCCGGGCATTGTCACCGACATGGGAACATGGGGTGTCACCCATATCCAGCGAGGACACCGAGTGAAGCGAACGAACTACCAGAGCGCAGCCGCCTTGACGACCGCCGAGCACTGCGAGGTCGCCGCATGAGCTCGTTCGCGGACAAGACGTTCACCAGCCCGGAGCTGATCCGGAACTTCTGCATCATCGCGCACATCGACCACGGCAAGTCCACCCTGGCCGACCGGATGCTGCAGCTCACCGGCGTGGTCGAGGAGCGGGCCATGCGGGCCCAGTACCTGGACCGGATGGACATCGAGCGGGAACGCGGCATCACGATCAAGGCCCAGAACGTGCGGCTGCCGTGGAAGGTCGGCGACACCGAGCACGTGCTGCACCTGATCGACACCCCCGGCCACGTGGACTTCACCTACGAGGTCTCCCGCGCACTGGAGGCGTGCGAGGGCGCGATCCTGCTGGTCGACGCCGCGCAGGGGATCGAGGCGCAGACGCTGGCCAACCTGTACCTGGCGCTGGAGAACGACCTCACCATCATCCCGGTGCTGAACAAGATCGACCTGCCCGCCGCGGAGCCGGACAAGTACGCGGCCGAGCTGGCGCACATCATCGGCTGCGAGCCGGAGGAGGTGCTGCGGGTCTCGGCCAAGACCGGCTTCGGCGTCAGCGAGCTGCTCGACGCGGCGGTCCGGCTGATCCCCGCGCCGACCGGCGACAGCGACGCCCCGCCGCGCGCGATGATCTTCGACTCGGTCTACGACACCTACCGCGGCGTGGTCACCTACATCCGGGTGATGGACGGCAAGATCACCCCGCGGCAGCGGATCAAGATGATGTCCACCGGCGCCACGCACGAGCTGCTGGAGGTGGGCATCGTCTCGCCGGATCCCAAGGCCAGCGTGGGCCTCGGCGTCGGCGAGGTGGGCTACCTGATCACCGGCGTGAAGGACGTCCGCCAGTCCAAGGTCGGCGACACCGTCACCTCGGAGAAGCGCGGCGCCACCGAGGCGCTGCGCGGCTACCGCGAACCGCAGCCGATGGTCTACGCGGGCCTGTACCCGATGGACGGCTCGGACTACCCGGAACTGCGCGAGGCGCTGGACAAGCTCCAGCTCAACGACGCCGCGCTGACCTACGAGCCGGAGACCTCGGCGGCGCTGGGCTTCGGCTTCCGCTGCGGCTTCCTCGGCCTGCTGCACCTGGAGATCACCCGCGACCGGCTGGAGCGCGAGTTCGGCCTCGACCTCATCTCCACCGCGCCCAACGTGGTGTTCCGGGTGGAGATGGAGGACGGCACCGAGCACATCGTCACCAACCCCTCCGACTGGCCGGAGGGCAAGATCGCCGACATCCACGAGCCGATCACCAAGTGCACCATCATCTCGCCGGCGGAGTACGTCGGCGCGATCATGGAGCTGTGCCAGAGCAGGCGCGGTCAGCTCGGCGGCATGGAGTACCTCTCCGCCGACCGGACCGAACTGCGCTACACCATGCCGCTCGCGGAGATCATCTACGACTTCTTCGACGCGCTGAAGTCGCGGACCAGGGGCTACGCGTCGCTGGACTACGAGGAGTCGGGCGAGCAGGCCTCTCAGATGGTCAAGGTGGACATCCTGTTGCAGGGCGAGCCGGTCGACGCGTTCAGCGCGATCGTGCACCGCGACGCCGCCTACGGCTACGGCACCCGGATGACCAGCAAGCTGCGCGAGCTGATCCCCCGGCAGCAGTTCGAGGTGCCGATCCAGGCCGCGATCGGGTCCAGGGTCATCGCCCGCGAGAACATCCGCGCCATCCGCAAGGACGTGCTCGCCAAGTGCTACGGCGGTGACATCACCCGTAAGCGCAAGCTGCTGGAGAAGCAGAAGGAAGGCAAGAAGCGGATGAAGATGGTCGGCCGCGTAGAGGTCCCCCAGGAGGCCTTCGTAGCCGCGCTGTCCACCGACGAGGCGGGCGACAAGAAGTCCAAGAAGTAGCCGTCCCGCACCCCTCAACCTCGGCTGGGGTGGTTGGGGCGTCTTCAAGTCCTACGAACCCCGCCTGTGCTGACCGCAAACCGCCCCCAACCCCGCTGGCTCTGCCGGGGTTGGGGGCGGTTTGCGATGTGTGGGGGTGGGGTTGGGGGTACTTGAAGACCGTCATACCCGGGCTGGGGCGTGGAGCAGGGCCACGGCGTTGTCGTAGGCGGTGCGTTGGGTGGGGGACGCGGTGGGGCGGCAGCGGATGGGCGTGGGGAAGGGGTTGCCGCGCAAGGGTTCCAGCCACAGGACGGTGCGGCGGGTGCGGAGCGCGCGCAGGCCGTCGGGGCGGCTGGTGACCGCGTACAGCTCCACCCAGCGCAGCGTCCGGGTGCTCAGGACGCGGCGCACGCGCACGCCGTGATCGCTGACGTAGACACCGGAGCGGGCGTGGCGCAGCGCCAGGACAGCGCCGGGCAGCAGCACCAAGGCGGTCGGGACTTCGTTGTCCCACAACAGGAACGCGATGATCAGCGCGATCGCGCCGAAGGCGGTGGCGCCGAGGACCCTCGCCGGGGTCCGCGGGCGCACGC
The DNA here is from genome assembly GCF_024213555.1 of Allokutzneria sp. A3M-2-11 16. GTDB lineage: Bacteria > Actinomycetota > Actinomycetes > Mycobacteriales > Pseudonocardiaceae > Allokutzneria. The sequence goes on from NZ_JANAVO010000001.1 coordinate 3,487,895, forward strand.
TCCTCCACATGGACATGCGGGGAGGATGCGCCGGACTCGCCCGCGCGGGACAGGTCCACTCGGCGAAGCGGTCAGGACGAGTTCGCGGCCTCGTACTCGTCGAGCAGGCGCAGCGCGGTCGCGTACTTGAGCCGCAGCCGCTTCCTGGTCGGCTCGTCGAGCTGGTCCAGCCGGAGCGGGCCGCTGTTGTCGGCGATGTCGGCGCGCTTGACCACGAGCGCGATCGGGTCGGCGGCGGCGCGGGCCAGGTAGTCGGCCATCGGCTCGCCGGGGCGGTGGCTCAGCGCGATCACGGCGGTGACAACGCGCTCCGGGCAACCGGCCGCGCGCAGGTCGTCGGCGGTGACCGGGGTGTCCTCGATGACGTCGTGCAGCACGGCGGCCATCTGGTGCTCGGTGCCTTCGACGGTGTCCATCACCCGCAGCGGGTGCTTGATGTAGGGCTTCCCCGCCTTGTCGAGCTGGCCTTCGTGGGCGTGCGTGGCCAGGGCGATCGCGGTGTCCAGCGTGAAAGAGGTGGGTTCGCTCATGGTGCCTCCGAGGGCGTCGTCGCACGATCCGGTGAAGTGGAGCCCGCCCAGTCTCCTCCGGGGATTTTCTGTCAGACCCCCCGGGCACGCTGACAGGCAGAGGAGAGTGACGGTGGCGGCCGGCCCCCGACAGTCCGGTCGCCACCGTCGTAGTTGAGAAGACGGCCCCGCCTCCGCGCGGATGCATGCAAACGCTGCGAACAGGCTGGAGGACATCTGTGATAGGGACGAGCGAGAAGGGGGTTGCGTTGCCTCGCGGCCCGCGATTACCCAAACGATCACGCTAACGGCCTAGTGGGACGGGGGTTCGCGCTGATTCGGCAGCCCCGGCGAAAGGAGGGAAAGCCGGAGCCGTGCCACACGAAGCCGTGCCGGGGCAAGCGGATTAGCTGAACCGGGTGGTACATCATGACTTCGGGTGATTTCCCGGCAGTCCACTCGCCGCAATTGGCCTTGTTTCGCGCCGGGAAAAAGGCGAATACTCTTCGGAGATGCCCCGCGTGCAGCGCGGGGAATCGCCGGAAGTGCCGGGTGAGCAAGGATTTCACCGCATTGTGCGGCGAATCGACTGTTGATGATCTTGGAGATGTACCCGATAGGGTAAGCCACTCGGTGATCGCCCAAACCTCCCGGCGGCACCGGGGTCACTTCGCTGTCGGTGCCGTTGTTGCCAGTGCTGTTGTCTGAGTCGTTGTCGGAGTCGCTGTCGACCGTGAGGATCTGATGGGGCAAGAAGTACTCGCCGCCGCGTTATGGGTGGCGGTCGCGTTCGCGCTCGTCGTGGTCGTCCTGCTGGCCCGCCAGCACGGCATCACCAACCGGTTGCGCGCGCGCAACACCGAACTCGAGACCACGGTCCGGGCCCGGACGGAGGAGGAGGCGCACCTCGTCTCCACCCGCCTGCCCGCCCTCGCCGCGACGCCCGACCACCGCCAGGACGAGGTCCCGCCGCCGCTGCACCCCAGGGTCGCGGGCGCGCACCAGGTAGTGCTCGAACTGTTCGCCGAGTCCATGCGGCAGGCCAAGGACCGCGGTGAGCAGTCCGCGCGCACCGCCGTCAAGGCGATGATGCGCGCGGTGCAGAGCCTCGCCAACGAGCAGCAGCTGGCCATCTCGGGCATGCAGGAGGAGCACGACAACCCGACCGTGCTCGGCGGCCTGATGACGATCGACCACATGAACTCCCAGCTCGGCCGTCGCGCGCAGGCGACGGCCGTGCTCTGCGGTTCGTGGCCGGGCCAGCAGCGGTCCGCATCGGCGCTGACCGACGTGGTCCGCGGCGCCACCTCGCGCATCCGGGACTACCTCCGCGTCCAGGTGCCCACGCAGTCCGACACCGCGGTGGTCAGCCGCGCGGTCGAGCCCGTCGTGCTCACCGTCGCCGAGCTGCTGGACAACGGCGCGCGGCACTCGCCGCCGATCGCCTCGGTCCAGGTCAACTTCCAGCCCGCGCACAACGGGATGGCGATCGTCATCGACGACGCGGGCGTCGGCATGAACAACGACGAGCTGCGGCACGCCGCCGAACTGCTCTCCGGGCGCGCGGGCCAGGACATCAACCGGCTCGGCGACCCGCCCCAGGTCGGCTTCGCCGTGATCGGCCTGCTCGCCGCGCGCTACGGGTTCTCCGTCTCCGTCGACACCCGCTCGCCCTACGGCGGCGTGCGCGCCGTGGTGTTCCTGCCGACCGCCCTGCTGACCAGGGTTCCCCTGCCGGAGCCCGCGGTGACCCGGCCCGAGGTCCCCGAGACGCACGCGACCGTCGTGCAGCACCCCAGCTCACCCCGCCACGGCCGCCAGGAGGAGCCCGTGACCGCGGGCGCGACCGAGCGCACCGCGGGCGGGCTGCCCAAGCGCCGCCGCCGGGACGCCCCGGCCGAACTGGGCGCCCAGACCACACCGTTGCCGATCCGCCCGGCGTCCAGGACCACGTCCGGACTGGGCGCGTGGCAGCGCGGCACGCGGTCCGGCCGCGCCGTCCCGCCCGTCGCAGAGGGGAGCCCCCAGGAATGACCGAACCCACGAACAACCGGCTGGGCTGGATGCTCGACAACGCGTTGCAGATGCCCGAGACACTGCACGCGATCCTGCTCTCCGCGGACGGGCTGCTGATGGCCCACTCGCAGACGATCACCAGGGACGACGCCGACCGGCACGCCGCGGCCATGTCCGGCCTGCAGGCGCTGGCCCGCAGCACCGCGGAGTTCTGCGGCGGCGCGATCAGCGGCTGGCAGCAGACGGTCAACGAGTTCGCGGGCGGCTACGTCTTCCTCGTCGCCGCCGGACCGGGCGCCTACCTCGCGGTCTCGGCGACCGACCGGGTGGACATGGAGGCCGTGTCGTTCCGGCTGCAGGAGCTCGTGCAGCGGCTCGGCAAGGAGCTGACCAGTCCGCCGCGGCAAGGCATCGGTAGCCGGGCATGACCGCGAACCGCCGCGAACGGGCGTTGGTGCGGCCGCACGTGGTGACCGGCGGCCGGGCCCATCCGACCCGGAACACCTTCGACCTGGTCACCCTGGTGACGGTGGCCCGGGACCAGGTCGCGGGCCTGAGCCCGGAGAAGCGCCGCGCGATGGAGCTGTGCCGGGGCGGGGCGCTGTCGGTGGCCGAGGCCGCCGCGCACCTGGGCCTGCCGGTCAGCGTCACCAAGGTGCTGCTGTCGGACCTGGTCGACAGCGGGCACCTCGCCGTCACCTCCGAGTCCCCGGCTCGCGGCGGCCCCGACCTCAAGCTGCTCAGGGATGTGCTCGATGGCCTCCGCGCGCTCGTCTGAGGGGATCTACGTCCGGGCCACCGTGCGCACGGCGGTGAAGCTGCTCGTCGTCGGGCACTTCGCGGTCGGCAAGACCACCTTCGTCGGCACGCTCTCGGAGATCCGTCCGCTGCGCACCGAGGAGACGATGACGCAGGCGGCCGAGCACGTCGACGACCTCGCGGGCATCCAGGGCAAGAGCACCACGACGGTGGCGATGGACTTCGGCAGGCTGACGCTGAACGATCAGCTGGTGCTCTACCTCTTCGGCGCGCCCGGGCAGCACCGCTTCAAGCAGCTGTGGAAGGACATCGCGACCGGCGCGCTCGGCGCGCTGGTGCTCGCCGACACCCGCAGGCTCGAGGAGTCCTTCGACATCATGGGGCTGCTGGAGGAGCTGGAGCTGCCCTACGCGGTGGCGGTCAACGACTTCGACGGCGCGCCCAGGTTCCCGGAGCCGGAGCTGCGCGAGGCGCTGGACCTGCTCCCGGAGACCCCGCTGATCACCTGTGACGCCCGCGACCGGGTGTCCTCCACACACGCTCTGATCGCCCTCGTGGAACACCTCCTCCGTCGCCCGGTTCGGGAGTACGCGTGAATTCAGTTCCAGCAGGCATCGACATCGGCACCGGCTGCCCCGTCTCGGGAGGCCGGGTTCCGTTGTACGGCCCGGAGTTCAACGAGAACCCGGCCCGGGTCTACGAGCGGCTGCGCGAACAGGGCCAGCTCGCGCAGGTGGAGCTGGCCCCCGGGGTGCCCGCGACGCTCGTGGTCGGCTACGAGGCCGCGCTGGAGGTGCTGCGCAACCCGGGTGACTTCCCCAGGGACGGCCGTCGCTGGGCGGCGACGGTGCCCGAGGACTGCCCGGTGCTGCCGGTGATGTCCTACCGGCCGAACTGCCTGATGACCGACGGCGCGGAGCACGCGCGGCTGCGCGGGGTGATCACCGAGAGCGTGGCCAGGGTGGACCCGAACAAGGTCCGCGCCCACGTCGACGCCACCGCGGACATGCTGATCAACCAGTTCGCCCATCGCGGGTCGGCGGACCTGCTCACCGAGTACGCCGTCGCGCTGCCGCTGTGGGTGTTCACCTTCCTGCACGGCTGCCCGAGGGACGTGGGCGAGCGGATGGTCACCGGCATGCGCGACATCGTGGACATGCGCGATCCCGAGCAGGCCAACGAGCGGCTGACCACCGCGCTGCTGGAGCTGATCGCGCTGAAGCGGCGGGAACCCGCGCAGGACATGGCGTCCTGGATGATCGAGCACCCGGCGCAGCTGACCGACGAGGAGATCCTGCACCAGCTGTTCCTGATGCTGGGCGCGGGAACCGAGCCGGAGGCGAACCTGATCGCCAACGCGCTGCGGCTGCTGCTGTCGGACTACCGCTTCGCCGGGTACGTGGCGGGCGGCAGCATGCGGATCGAGGACGCGCTCGACGAGGTGCTCTGGACCGACCCGCCGGTGGCCAACCTCTCCGCCAGCTACCCGGTGCAGGACGTCATGGTCGCCGGGACCCGGCTGCCGGCCGACCAGCCGGTGGTGATCAGCTACGCGGCGGCCAACACCGACCCGGGCTTCGGCGTCGAGCACCGCTCCGGCAACCGCGCGCACCTGGCCTGGGGCGCGGGACCGCACGCGTGCCCGGTGCAGGGGCAGGCGCGGATGGTCGCCTCGATCGCGATCGAGAAGCTGCTGGACCGGCTGCCCGATCTGAGCCTCGCGGTCCCGGTGGAGGACCTGCCGTGGCGGGAGTCGCCGTTCCTGCGGGCGCTGTCCGGACTGCCGGTCACCTTCACCCCGGTGCGCCCGGTGGAGACGGCACCCCCGACCGCCCCGCTGCCCGTGGTCCCCGGCGAGCAGAAGCTGGTCGCCCCGCTGCCCACGGCGGTCAGGAAGCGTTGGGTGCACACGATCATCCGGTGGTGGCGCGGACAGTGAGCTCTCTTCCCCCCGACGAGGACCGCGCCCCGGCGAGCTGTCCGTTCTCCGGCGGCCGGGTTCCCCTGTACGGCCCGGAGTTCACCGCCGATCCGGCCGCGGTGTACGAGCGGCTGCGCGACCAGGGGCAGACCGCGCCGGTGGAGCTCGCGCCGGGCGTGCACGCCACGCTCGTGCTCGGCTACGACGCCGCGCTGGAGGTGCTGCGCAGCCCCGGGACGTTCGTCCGGGACGGCAGGCGGTGGCAGGCCACGATGCCGCCGGACTCCCCGGTGCTGCCCGTCATGGGCTACCGGCCGACCTGCCTGATGTCCGACGGGGACGCGCACGCGCGGCTGCGCCGGGTGATCAGCGACGCCTACGGCAAGGTCGACCCGAACATGATCCGGGCGCACGTCGAGGCCACCGCCGAGATGCTGATCGGCCGCTTCGCCGCGACGGGCGAGGTGAACCTGCTGGCCGGCTACGCGCTGGCGCTGCCGCTGTGGGTGTTCAACTACCTGCACGGGTGCTCGACCGAGCTGGGTGATCGCCTGGTCAGCGGCATGAGCCGGGTCGTGGACGTGGTCGAGGCGGAACAGGCCAACATCGACCTGACCCGGGCGCTGACCGAGCTGGTGGCGCTGAAGCGGCGGGAGCCGGGGCACGACGTGACGTCGTGGATGATGGCGCACCCCGCGCGGCTGACCGACGACGAGATGCTGCACCAGCTGTTCATCATCCTGGGCGCGGTGACCCAGCACCAGGCGAACCTGACCGCGAACGCGTTGCGGCTGCTGCTCTCCGACGACCGCTTCGCCGGTGACCTGGCGGGCGGCAGCATGCAGATCGAGGACGCGCTCGACGAGGTGCTGTGGACCGATCCGCCGATGACCAACCTCTCGGTCACCTTCCCCACCCACCCGGTGAACGTGGGTGGGGTGACGCTGCCCGCCGACCAGCCGGTGCTGATCGGCTACGCCGCGGCGAACACCGACCCGACCGTCCACGGTGGGTACCGCGCGGGCAACCGCGCGCACCTGTCCTGGGGCGCGGGACCGCACGCGTGCCCGGTGCAGGGGACCGCGAGGCTGATCGCCTCGATCGCGATCGAGAAGCTGCTGGACCGGCTGCCGGACCTGCGCCTCGCGGTGCCCGCGGAGCGGCTGGAGTGGCGGCCGAGCCCATTTTTCCGTTCGCTGACGGCACTTCCGGTGAAGTTCACCCCCGTGCAGGCGGTGAGCGGGGACACCGTCTCCGTCCCGTCGTGGGCGCGGCTGACCCCCAGCTCCGTGCCCCAGGTGCCGCAGGAGCAGCCCCCGCCGCCGACCGGCTGGAGGCACGCGCTCGGCCGGTGGTGGCGCGGGCAGTAGTTGTGGCGTGCGCGGCATTCGCGTCTGCGGGGCGGTGAACCGGGTCTAGGGTCCGAAGGATGTTGGCGGACTTGCGCATTCCGGTCGTCGTCGCACCCATGGCGGGTGGCGCGTCCACGCCGGAGCTGGTGACGGCGGTCGGCGCGGCGGGCGGCTTCGGGTTCCTCGCCGCCGGGTACCTGTCGGCGGAGGCGGTGGCCGGGCACCTCGCCAAGACCCGGGAGCTCGGCCCGCATCCCTTTGGTGTCAACCTTTTCGTGCCCGGGCCGGAGAGCGCCGCGGACCTTCGCGGCTATGCGGCGTCGTTGCGCGCGGAGGCCGATCGGTACGCGGTGGCGCTCGGCGATCCCCGCTGGGAGGACGACGACTACGCGGCCAAGCTCGACCTGGTCGTGCGCGAGCGGGTGCCGGTGGTGTCGTTCACGTTCGGCTGTCCGGAGCCCGCGGTCGTACGTCGCTTGCGGGACAACGGTATTCAGGTCGTCGTCACCGTGACCACGCCCGCCGAGGCGCGGATCGCCGTGGACGCCGGAGCCGACGTGCTGTGCGTGCAGGGCGCGGACGCCGGCGCGCATCGCGGCCTGTTCGTCGACGACGGATCACCCGCGGGCGGTCCGAGCTACGGGCTGCTCACGGCGCTCCGCTTGGTCCTTGAGGCCGTGGACGTGCCAGTGATCGCCACCGGCGGACTGATGCACGGGGCCGACATCGCGGCGGTGCTGACCGCTGGAGCCGTTGCGGCGCAACTGGGAACGGCCTTCCTGCGGTGTCCTGAGGCGGGGACCGCGGCGGTGCACCGCGAGGCGCTGGCGGGGGACAGGCCGACGGAGTTCACGCGGGCGTTCACCGGACGCCCCGCGCGCGGGCTGGTCAACCGGTTCCTCGTCGAGCACAGCGCGGACGCGCCCTCGGCGTACCCGCAGCTGCACCACCTGACGAAACCGTTGCGGGCGGCGGCGAATCGCGCCGGAGACCCGGAAGCCACGTCGCTGTGGGCCGGGCAGGCGTACTCGCTCTGCCGGGACCTGCCCGCCGCGGAGCTGCTCGCCCGGCTGGACGGCGAGGCCCGGGACGCGGTGTCCCGGGCTCGCCGCCGGTGGCCCTAGGGCTGATCCGCCTTGTTCAGCTCGGACTTGCGGTAGGAGTAGGCGAAGTAGATCACCAGGCCGACCGCGAACCAGGCCCCGAAGCGCAGCCAGGTCTCCCACTGCAGGAAGGTGATCAGCCAGATCGAGAAGGCGACGCCGACCAGCGGGACGACCGGCATCCACGGGCAGCGGAAGCTCCTGGGCAGGTCGGGCTGGCGGTAGCGGAGCACGATCACCGCGATGCAGACCACCACGAACGCCAGCAGGATGCCGATGTTGGTCAGCTCGGCGGCCTCGTTGATGTTGAGGAAACCGGCGATGAACGCCGAGGCGACACCGACGATCCAGGTGATCCTGGTCGGCACCTTGCGCACCGGGTGGGTCTTGGCGAACCACTTGGGCAGCAACCCGTCGCGGCTCATCGAGTAGCCGACCCTAGTCACGCCCATCATGAAGGTGAACATCACGGTGAGGATGCCCAGGATCGCGCCGACGGCGATGATGATGCCGATCAGCGGCAGCCCGACCTGCGCGAAGGCGTCGGCGAACGCGGCCTCCCCGTCGATCTTGGCGAACGGGATCATGCCGGTGAGCACCAGGCAGGCCAGCACGTAGAGCACCATCGAGATGGCCAGCGAGTAGATGATCGCCTTCGGCATGTGCTTCTGCGAGTCCTTGGACTCCTCGGCGGCGGTGCTCATCGCGTCGTAGCCGAAGACCGCGAAGAACACCGTCGCCGCGCCGGTCACCGCTCCGGTGAAGCCGAACGGGAAGAAGTCGGTGTAGTTGCCGGTGTCGATGTAGAAGAAGCCGACCGCGATCACCAGGACCACCACGCCGACCTTGAGCCACACCAGCGCGGTCTCGAAGCGGGCGGCGTTCTTCATGCCCATGTTCAGCACCCACGCGATCAGCAGGCACAGCAGCACGGCGAACAGGTTCACCGAGTACGTGCCCGCCGCGACGCCCTCCGGCTCGGTGCCGGGGGCGCCGAGCATCCACTGCGGCAGGTCGATGTCGAGGAAGCCCAGCAGTTTCGTGAAGTAACCGGAGATGCCGATGGCCACCACCGCCACGATCGCGGTGTACTCCAGCAACAGGTCCCAGCCGATGAACCAGCCGACGATCTCGCCGAGCACCGCGTAGCCGTAGGTGTAGGCCGAGCCCGCCTTGGGGATCAGCCCGGCGAACTCCGCGTAGGCGAAGGCGGCCGCGGCGCTGGCGACGCCCGCGATCAGGAACGAGATCAGCACCGCCGGGCCCGCGGTCTTGTTCGCGACGGCTCCGGCGAGGGAGAAGATCCCCGCGCCGATGATGCCGCCGATGCCGATCGCGGTGAGCTGCCACAGCCCGAGGGACCGCGTCAGTTCGCCCTCGTGCTCGGAGGCGATCTGTTCCACCGGCTTGCGTCGGAACACGCTCCGACCACCCCGGGGGCCTGCTGTAGTCATGCCTTCTCCCTCCACGCGCGACGGTGCGCATCAGATCCAGGCGCGAAAAGTAGTTGAACACCTCAGGAAGAGCAGCGCTACGTTCATCACATGAAGCTGGGGTGTGTCGAGTCAGTCAACCTTGCCGTCGTCAGTACCGCCGCGTGGACCGGCCGCAAGAAGAGCTCCGGGATGGACAAGCGCCCGACGGCCGGGCCGACGATGTTCACCCCGGACGGGGTAGCGGGGGACACCGTCGTCGACCGCGCGGTGCACGGCGCCTGGTACCAGGCCGCGTACGCCTTCCAGCTGGAGGACCTGCGCTACTGGTCGGAGCGACTCGGCAAGGACCTGGTGCCGGGCAACGCGGGTGAGAACCTGACCCTGGCCGGGTTCGACGCCAACGCCGCGCTCGTCGGGGAGCGGTGGCGGATCGGCGGAGCGCTGCTGCGGGTGACCGGGCCGCGCTCGCCCTGCGTGGTCTTCGCGGGCTTTTGGGATCACCAGAAGCTCGTCAAGGAGTTCACCCAGGTCGGTCGCCCCGGGCCGTACCTCGCGGTGGAGGAGGCCGGAGAGGTCAGCCCGGGGGACACCGTGGAACTGGTCGACCGGCCGGAGCACGACGTGTCGGTGGCGACGCTGTTCGCTTTCCTGTTCGGCAACCGAGAGCTTGCCGACCGGATTCCGCCGGTGCTGGCCCACCTCCCGGACCCGTGGGCCGAGCACACCGAGAAGCTGTTGGCCGGAGCACAGCGGGGAACAGTCCGCCAGACCTGAGTGTTGCCGCTGGCATGCGACTAGAGGTCTGGTCCGACGTCGTCTGTCCCTGGTGCTACATCGGCAAACGCCGACTCGAACAGGCACTGGAGACCTGGCGTGCCGAGGGCGGCGAGGACGTCGAGGTGCGGTGGCGCCCGTTCCAGCTAGACCCGGGCAGCAGCAGCGACGGACGCCCGCTCGACGAGGCGATGGCGGAGAAGTTCGGCGGCGCCGAGCAGGCCGCGCGGATGATGGCCGGGGTGACCGCGACCGCGGCTGAGGTCGGCCTGGAGTACCGCCTCGACCGGGCGGTCCGCGCGAACACCTTCGACGCGCACCGCGTGCTGGCCCTCGCCGCGCGCCAGGGCGTGCAGGACGCGGTCCAGGAGCGGTTGTTCCGCGGCTACTTCGCCGAGGGCGTCAACCTCGGTGACCGGGCGGCGCTCACGGCGCTGGCCGCCGAGGCGGGCCTGCCCGGCGTGGACCTCTCCGACGACGAGGACGTGGACGCGCTGCGGGCCGAGCTGGCCGAGGGCATCGCGATCGGGGTGCGCTCGGTGCCGACGTTCGTGGTCGGCCGCCGCGGCGTCGCGGGCGCGCAGTCCGCCGAGGTCCTGCTCGACCTGCTGCGCGGCGCCTGAGAACCAGAGCGCCTGAGAACGGGCGAAGGCCCGGCGGTTGACCTCCCCCGAGGTGGCCGCCGGGCCTTCGCCGTGTCGTGCGGTGGTGCTAGATCGCGCTCGATTCGAGCACGGAGCGGTTGGTGACCAGGCCCATCCGGTAGGCCTGGACGACCGCCTCGGTGCGGTTGGCCGCCTGCAGCTTGCGCCGGATGCTGAGCACGTGCGTGCCCACCGTGGCGCTGGAGATGTGCAGGTAGGCCGCGATCCGGGAGTTCGACATGCCCTCCGCGAGCAACCGAAGAACCTCGGTCTCCCGCTCGGTCAGCTCCTCCTCCGGCCGCCGGTCGCTCGGCGACAGGAGGTGGATGATCTCCTGGCTGTACTGCCTCAGCATGCGCGGCGAGATGAACAGCTCGCCGCTCGCCGCCGCGGACACCGCGCACAGCACGTCCCAGGCCCCGACGGGCTCGGTCAGTACCGCGTTGACCCTGCGGCGCAGGGTGCGGGCCACGTGTTCCTCACTGGCACAGACCACGATGACCGGGACGAGCCTGCCGTCCCGCTCGCGGTGCCGGTCGAAGACCTCCCAGTGACCGGCGATCGCGTCGTGGTCCACGAGCCACACGTCGATGTCCGACCGGGGCGGCTGTGCCAGAGCCGTGACCGCGTCGTACCAGACGTCGACGATGTTCAGACCGTAGAGATCGCCGTTGAGCGTGTAGATCCACGACGCCGCTGGTCTGTCTCCGGTGATGTAGCCGACTCGCATCATTCGGAAGCCCCCACTTCCTCGGTTACCGCTGCGCGCCGGACCGGACGAGGGTGTGTCCATGTGAACGCTACGGACCGCCCCCATGCGGTCCAGCAATGGTTTTGTTACGGGCACCCATTTTTCTCATTACCTGCACCCCTCGCGGGGCACGGCGAGTCTAGCGGTTTCTACGCACCCGGCGGGGGCTTCATCGACGTTTCAAGCAGCTGCTAACGCGTGAAAACGATCTTCCCGGCGGTATCGCCGTCGAGCATCGCGCGGAAGCCCTCCTCGGCCCGCTCCATCGGCAGTTCGGCGCCGATGCTCGGCCGCAGCCCGGCCACGTCCATGAACGAGATCAGGTCGGCGAGCTCCGCGCGGGTGCCCATGGTGGAGCCCACGACGCGCAGCTGGAGGAAGAACAGCCGTTGCAGGTCCGCTGGCGGGTTGCCGCCGGTGGTGGAGCCGGAGCAGACGATCACGCCGCCCGGCTTGAGGCTGCGCATGGAGTGGCTCCAGGTGGCCTCGCCGACCGTCTCGAAGACGCCGTCGACCCGCTCCGGCAGCCGCGCCCCGGACTCGAAGGTCGCGTGCGCGCCCAGCTGCTGCGCCAGCGCGCGCTTGGCCTCGCTGCGCCCGGTCGCCCACACCCGCAGCCCGGCGGCGCGGCCGAGCTGGACGAGCGCGGTGGCGACGCCGCCGGAGGCGCCCTGCACGAGCATGGTCTGGCCCGGCCGCAGCTCGGACTTCACGAACAGCATCCGGTAGGCCGTCAGCCACGCGGTGCTCAGGCAGGCGGCGTCGGCGAAGGTCATCGAGGCGGGCTTGGGCAGCACGTTGGCCGCGGGCACCACCACGGTCTCGGCGAAGGTGCCCTGGTGCAGCTCGGTGAGCAGGGTGCGCCTGGGATCGAGGGTCTCGTCCCCGGTCCAGCCCGGCGAGGTGACCACGGAGTGCAGCACCACCTCGGTGCCGTCGGCGAGCACCCCCGCGCCGTCGCAGCCGAGGATCATCGGGAAGCGCTCGGCCTTGATGCCGACCCCGCGCAGCGTCCACAGGTCGTGCATGTTCAGGCTGGCCGCGCGCACGGTCACCGGCACCCAGTCGTCCGGGACCTGTGGTTCGGGGCGCTCGCCGACCACGAGGCCGGCCAGGGGGTCGTCGGGGTGCGGGGCGTCGGCGTACACGGCGAACATGAACGAAACCTAGCGCCGCCGTCCGGATGGTGCCCGTGACGCCGGTCACGTCGGGCGCGGGGCGTAAGGTGCACAACGTGTTTGACTGGCTGGTCTCCTGGTGGGACGGCGTGGAGTTCTGGGTGGTCGGGCTCTGGTTCCCCTTCCAGTTCGTCCTCGTCATGGCCGTGCTGCTGCCGGTCTGCTGGGGGGTCGCGCTCGGCATCGACCGGGCGGTCGACCGCGTCTCGGCCGCGCTGAACACCGCCCGCCGCAACGCCGCCGACAAACGGGAACGCACCCGGTGACCTCGCGAAGGCGGATCACCGTCGCCCTGGTCGGACTGGTCGCGCTCGTCGTGGTCGGCTGGTTCGCCCGGGACCTGTTCACCGGCTCGGAGCCCCCGGGCGGGTGCGCGTCCGCCTCGGCCCAGTCGAAGGTCCCCGGCGCGGCCAGCGGGCTGCGGGTGTGCGCGCTGAGCGGGCTGCCCAAGGAGGCCGGGACCACATGGGAGAGCGTCCGGGCGGGCGGTCCGTACAAGTACCCCAAGAACGACAACGTGGACTTCTTCAACCGCGAGGGCGTCCTGCCCGCCAAGGCCAGGGGCTACTACCGCGAGTTCACCGTGCCGACCCCGGGGGAGAGCAACAGGGGGGCACGCCGGTTGGTGACCGGTCAGTCCGGTGAGGTCTACTACACCGCCGACCACTACAAGAGCTTCGTCGTCGTCGACCCGTCCCGATGACCGTTTCCAGTGAGGTGAGGCAATGACCACCAGGCACGTGGTCGACGGCACGACCGTCAACTCCAAGAGCGCGGCGATCGACGCGATCGCCAAGGCCATGTCGTTCCCGTCCTACTTCGGACGCAACCTCGACGCGCTCTACGACTGCCTGGTGGACCTGTCCTGGCTGCCCGTCGGGAACCACGTGCTGGTCTGGACCGACCACCACGTCCTCGCCGAGGAGGACCCGGACGCCTACGGCCGGGTGCGCGACGTGCTGGAGGACGCCGCGGAGGCCAACCCGAGGCTGGTGCTGCGGCTCACCGCGAACTGAGCTCCCCCCGCACCAGGTCCAGCACCTCCGGTTCGGCGAGTCCCAGCCGTCGTGCGGTCGCGACGAGCTCGCGGGTGAGCCGCACCAGCTCCGCCCGCTGGCCGGTCGCCCCGTCCGCGACCACCGCGCCCCGACCGCGGCGCAGCTCGATCAGCCCCTCGTCACGCAGCTGCTGGTAACCGCGCAGCACCGTGTGCAGGTTGATCCCCAGCGACTCCGCCAGCTCCCGCGCGGGCGGCAACCGGTCGCCCGCCTTCACCGCGCCGTCGGCGATGGCGCCGCGCACGGAGGCGGCGACCTGGTCGCCCAGGGGCACGGAGGAGGACGGGTCGATTCTGATCAGCATGGTCAGTCCCTGGTTCTCGCCCGCTCGGCGAGCGAGTTCAGCAGCGCGGCCGCGGTGTCCGCGTCGTCGACGGTGACGACGAAGTCGATGTCATTGTCCAACTCGACGACGAGCGCGTCGCCCGCCCGCAGGACGACACCGGAGGCGCCGCCGCGGTGGCGGTAGCCCCAGCCGCCGAAGTCCCTGAAGGGATCGACGGTCCGCACCCGGACGAGCTTGATCTGCTCCAGCGCGATCTGCTTGCGCGGCCTGCGAAGCAGCGCGGAGCGCACGGACAACCCGTTGCCGTCGACGGTGATCCGGACCGACGCGGTGAGCACCAGCAGCAACGCGGGCACGATGATGATCGCCGCGTGCCAGGAGACGGTGAACCCGAGCGCCAGCGCGGCGACCACCATGACGGTCGCGCCGACCAACGGCAGCCGCGAGGTCATGGTGTGGCTCCAGCTCACGCGTTCCCCCTCGGCCAATTCGAGCCGCGGCGCGTCCGCCGGGAGCGGGTCGTCGCGCTTCGGCAGGACGACCTTGCCCGCCAACGCGTAGCCCAGCGCCCCGGACAGCACGGCCGCGAGCAGCGGCAGCGGCAGCGTCCACCACCCGAAGACCACGGTCCTGGCGTCGGCGACGTCGAGGTTGGCGGTCATGACCACCGCGAAGATCGCCGCGTGCAGGCCGCCCACCGCGAAGCTGGTCATGACCAGGAAGCGCTGCGCGTGCGGGTTGCGCCGGGCGACCACGAACATGCCCAGGCACAGCAGGCTGATCGCGCTCAGCGGGAACGAGAAGACGGAGAGCAACTGCGGGCCCGACAGGTAGCTGTCCGTGCGCCCGGACGGTCCGACGTGGGCGGCAAGCGGGTCCGGCAACCGCTCGGCGAGGGAGTGGAAGGTCAGCAGCGCCGCGCCCAGCACGAGCACCGGCGGCGCGAGCGTCAGCAGGAACCTGCGCACGAACTTCGGCGACTGCATGGGCCTACCTCGTTTCTCCGGCGCACCCGAGGAAGACGGACAACGCCACGGCGGATCACCTCTTATTTGCATACAACTATAACAAGTTGCCGACGGGTGTGGGCAAGGGATGCGGGCAGGGGCCGAGTCGGCCCCTGCCCGGGTGATCAGTCCTGGGGGACCCAGGAGGCGGGGCGCTTCTGCAGGAAGGAGGCGATGCCCTCCTGGCCCTCCTCGCCCGCGAAGTGCTTGGCGGAGAGGTCGAGCATCGCGGCGAAGTCGTCGGCCATGCTCACCGGGTGCCTGCGCAGCATCTGCTTGGTGGCCGCGAGGGCCTGCGGGGCGCCGAGGGCGAGCATGCCGGTGAAGCGGCGCACTTCGTCGTCGAGCCGGTCGGCGGGCACGGCGGAGTTGATCAGGCCGATCCGCGCGGCCTTGGCCGCGTCGAACTTCTCCCCGGTCAGGAACAGCTCGTGCGCGGCCCTGGGCAGCAGCCGCGGCAGCACGGTCACCGAGATCACCGCGGGCACCACGCCGATGCGGACCTCGGTGAAGGCGAAGCTGGCGTCCTCGGCCGCGACCGCGATGTCCGCCGCGGCGACCAGGCCGACCCCGCCCGCGCGCGCCGGGCCCGCCAGCTTCACGACCACGGGGGTGGGGCTCTCCCAGATCAGCTGGAGCAGCTCGGGGAACTCGTTGACGCCCTGGGCGGTGGAGCCCGCCCCCTTGGACTCCTTGAGGTCCATGCCCGAGCAGAACACCGGGCCGGTGTGGTCGAGCACGATCACCCGGACCTCGGGCGCCTCGATCGCGGTCGTCAGGTGCGCGCGCAGTTCCCGGCGCAGCTGAGCGGACAACGCGTTGCGGTTGTGCGGGGAGTCCAGCGTGATCGTCGCGACCCCGCGCTCCACGGAGTAGTGCACCAGCTCGTCAGCCATGCAAGGCACTCTAAGCGCCCATCCTCCCCGGCCGCCGTGGTCGGGGCGTCTTCAAGTACCACGAACCCCCGCCCCAGCGGTCTTTAACCGCACACCACGGTCGTGCGGTTAAAGACGATCGAATGCGGGGTCGGGGGTACTTGAAGACCGGCGGACCCGTGGCGGAGTGCGAGGCTCCGCCACGGGTCCGCGGGGGTCAGGAGATGGTCGTGGTGGTGAGCGCGGGGTTGGGGTCGGGGTAGCAGGCGGTCGGCGCGTCGACGTCGCCGAGGATCGTCTGCGCGGTGGCGATGAAGGTCAGGCCCGGATCGGCGAAGCTCGTTCCGCCGAGCTTGGACTCGATCGTTCCGGAGCTGCCCGCCTTCAGGTTCACCGTCAGCGTGGGCAGTTCGAAGTCGGCACCACCGGCGAGGGCCGCGGAAAGGCGGAGCACCAGCGTCCCGTTTTCGTGGGTCACCGTGGCTTCGCCGACTCCGGAACCGCCGGACAAACTCGACGAGACATACGTCGAGTTCGCCGGTACCGGAACCTTCAGTGCGAAGTTCTTGACCTGTTTGAGCGTGTAGTCGCCGACCTTCGCCGGAACCTTGTTCGGGGCCGGGTCGACGACGACGGCCACATCCCCGCCCGCGGCGACCGTGGCCGGCGCGGTGGCTGTGACCTCTTGGTTGAGCGTGGCGGAGACCTTGCCGATGGGCGTGGTCGCCTCGCATTTGTAGACGATGGGGGCTGCGGCGGCAGGAGTGGCCAACGCGAATACCGGTGCGATGGCCATGGCGGCGACGAGAGCGATTCGAGATGCAGGGGACATCTGCTGACCTCGCTTCTTCAACATTCCCGACAACGGCGGCGGGAATGCGAGCATCACACGGGGCCTACCTCCGGGTAACCCGCCGAAGGTCGGGGTTCGCGTCCGTGCGGGCGCCGGAGCAGGGTCGGCGCCCGCACGGGGGATCAGGCGATCTTCGTGGTGGTCAGCGCGGGGTTGGGGTCCGGGTAGCAGGCCACCGGGGCGTCCACCGGGAGCGGGCCGAACTCGGCGGTGCCGGTGAAGGTCAGGCCCGGCTTGTCGAAGCTGGTCCCGCCGAGCTTGCTCTCGATGGTCCCGGACGCGCCCGCCTTGAGCTTCACGGTGATCGTGGGGATCTCGATCGCGGCGCCGCCCTTGAGCGGCCCGGCGAGCGTGACCACCATGTTCCCGCCCTCCTGCACGATCGTCGGCGTGCCGACGCCGACGCCGCCGGAGAGCGCGACCGAGATGAACGTGGAGTTCGCCGGGACCGGCACGGCCAGCTTGAAGTTCTTCACCTCGCGCACCTTCACCCCGTTGATCGTGCCCGGGATGGTGCTCGCGGGCGGGTCGAAGACCAGCTCGAACTCCGCGCCGGGCTTGACCGTCGCCGGCGCCTTGGCCTCCATGGCCTGGGTGACGCTGGCGTTGATCGGGCCGATCGGCGTCTTGGCCTGGCAGGCGAAGGTCACCGACGCGGCGGATGCGGGGGTGGCCAGGGCGAGCACGGGGGCGAGCGCCAGTGCAGTGACAAGGGAGCCGCCAAGGGCGATGCGGGCAGGGCTCATCGACGAAACCTCGCTTTGTGAATGGTGCGCTCCCGGCTTCGGCGGCGGGAGGAAAGCGAGCCTCGCACGGCCAATGCTTTCCAGTGATGCGACGAAAGTAGGTTCTCGCCTTCAGTGAATTCTGGTCACGGGAATTGGCTCACCACGGTACGGGCGGTATGAGCCCGAGAAAGGCGGCGACGATCAGCACCGCCGCGACCAGCACGGCCGTGGTGTCGATCCGCCGCGTCGTCATGCCGACCGCGCCGCGTGGAAAGCCGCGCCCAGCGCCGCGTCGAAGCGGTGCAGCACGAGCTCGGCCACCTCGACGTCGTCCCCGAGCGGCGGGGCCACCACGGCAGATGGCCCGGCGAGGTCGATGATCCGGTCCGGCAGCCTGCCCGGCGCGAGGAACCACGAAGCCACGGCGATCCGCCGCGCACCACGGGCTTTCAGCCGCTCCACGGCCGCGGGCACGTCGGGCTGGGCCGACGCCGCGAACGCCGCCTCGACGCCCGCCCACCGCGAGCCGCGCTGCCACCGCCGCGCCACATCGGCCACAGCGGCGTTCGCGGGCGCGTGCGAGGACCCGGCCGCCGCCAACACGACGCCGAGCTCAGGATCAGCGGGGTCGACGCCAGCGGACAGCAACCGCCGCCACGCCGCCGACTCCAGCCGCGGATCGGGACCGAGCACGTCGGCGATGCGCACGTCCAGAAGTGGTTGCCGCGCAACGGCTTCCGCGACCGCGCCCGGAACGTCGACCCGCGCGTGGAATGCGCTGCCCAACAGCAACGGCACCACGACGGCCGACCGCTCGACACCGCCCAGCACCTCGGGAAGGCGCGGCGCGGACAGATCGAGGAAGGCCGCCCGCACGTCCAGCCCCGGCCGGAGTCGGCGAACGACGTCCAGCAGCTCCGAAACCGTTGCCGCGGAACGGGGATCGCGACTGCCGTGGGCGACTGCCACCAAAGGAATCGTCATGCGGGGGCTCCGGTGAGGCCGCGGGAACGGAGCACGCGCCGTTCCAGTGGACGGAAGAAGAGCAGGTCGACGCCGACGCCGACGGCGAGGATGAGCAGGATCGCGGTGATCACCGTGGACATGTCGGTGAGCAACCGGCCCTGTTCCAGGAGCTGGCCGAGGCCGATGCCGAGGTCGGGGGAGCGCGCGATGATCTCCGCGGCCATCAGCGAGCGCCAGGAGAACGCCCAGCCCTGCTTCAACCCGGCCAGGTAGCCGGGCAGCGCCGCGGGCAGCAGCACGTGCCGCGCCGACTGGAGCCGTCCGGCGCCGAGCACCGAACCGACCCGCAGCAGCAGCGGTGGCACCTGGTCGATCCCGGCCACCAGGCCGTTGGCGATCGAGGGCACGGCGCCGAGCAGCACCACCGCGTAGATCATCGAGTCGTTCAGGCCGAGCCAGAGCACCGCGGCGGGCACCCACGCCACGGACGGCAGGCTCTGCAGGCCGCTCAGCAACGGGCCGATCGCGGCGCGCACCACTCGTACCCGCGCCACGACCAGCCCCAGCGGTGTGCCGATCGCCACCGCCACGAGAAAGCCGAGCACCGCGCGGTGGGTCGAGGTCCACAGCGTCTCAGTGATCCGGCCTTCCCCGGCCAACCGCACGAACTCACCCGCCACCGCCAAGGGCGACGGCAGTTTCCACTCCGGCCACAGCGCCGAGGCCCACAACGCCTGCCACACCACGATGATCAGCACAACGGCGACGGCCGGCGGCAGCACGACCGCGGCGAAGCGGCGCAGTCCGCGAGGCCCCCGCTGCTCGGCAGCGGGGGTGTCCAGCGCGTCCAGTCCCGCTTCGAGCGCCCTGTGGTCAACCTCTGGCATGACTGGAGATCACTCCTCGCAGCTCACCGGTGATCTCGTGCGCCAGGTCCTCCCCGCCGTCGCTGACCTCCCACTCGCGGACCACTCGGCCGGGCCGGGAGGACAGCAGCACGACGCGCTGCCCGAGCCGCACCGCCTCGCGCACGTCATGCGTCACGAACAGCACGGAAGTGCCGGTCTGCGCCCAAATCCGCCGCAGTTCCCCTTGCAGCACATCGCGGGTGATCGCGTCCAGCGCGGCGAAGGGCTCGTCCATCAGCAGCAGCGGAGCGCCCGTGTCACTGTCGTCGAGGGTGGTCGCGAGCGCGCGGGCCAGTGCGACCCGCTGCCGCATACCGCCGGACAGCTCGTGCGGGCGCTTGCGGGCGGCATCGCCGAGGCGCACCAGGTCGAGCAGCTTCGCGGCCCGCTCCTCGCGTTCGGCGCGCCCGATCCCGCGCAGCTTCAAGGGAAGTTCGACATTGCGCGCGGCGGTCAGCCACGGCATCAGCGCGGGCTCCTGGAACACGACGGCCGGTCGTCCACTGTGGACATCAACGACACCGGTCGTGGGCTTGTCCAGCCCGGCGACCAGTGACAGCAACGTGGACTTGCCGCAGCCGGACGCGCCGAGCAGGCAGACGAACTCGCCGGGCTTGACGTCGAGGTCGACACCGTCCAGCGCCGCGACGGTGCCGAAGGACTTGCCGACGCCGGAAAGCCTTACGACGTGGTCAACACTGGTGGCCTTTTCGAGGATCGCGGTCATGGCAGCCTCACTTCTTGTCGAGTCCGGAAGCGTCCACTGTGGCCAGACCGCCCGCCTTCAGCGCTTCGTTGAGCGCCGTGACGTCGACAAGGCCCTTGAGGTCGATCTCCTGCTTGGTCACACCGGCCGCCACGGCGTCCTTCGACAGCTTGGGGAAGCGCCCGGCGAGTGGGTCGAACGAGAACTCGATCTGACTGAAAGCGCGGTCCAGCACCAGTTCCGCGAGCGGCTTGCCCGCGTTCTTGGCCAGGCTCGCGTTGACCACCTTCTTCGCCGCCGCGGGTTCGGTGTTGATCCACCGGACCGCGGCGACGTGCCCGCGCAGCAACGCTTTCACGGTCTCCGGGTGCTTCTTGGCGAACTCGGTCCGCACGATCAGCACAGTGGTGGGGAACTTGCCTTCCGGCCACAGCTGCCGCTCGTCGACGAGCACCTTCGCGCCCGCCTCCAGCACCAGCCGCGACGCCCACGGCTCCGGCAGCCAGCCGCCGTCCAACTGTCCACTTCGGAACGCGTCGAACGTCTGCGGGTTGTCGGTGGTGAGCACCTTGACGTCGTTGCCGCCCGTCGTGTCGACCTTCAGGCCCTGCTGCGCCAGCCACGCCCGCAGCGCCACGTCCTGCGTCCCGCCGAGCTGCGGGGTCGCGATCGTCTTGCCGCGCAACTGTTCCACCGAAGTGATCTCCGGCTTCACCACGAGCTGCGCGCCACCGGAGGCCGCGCCCGCGATCAGCCGCACGGCCTCGCCCTTGGTCTTGGTGAAGGCGTTGATCGTCGGGTTGGGGCCGACGAACGTGGCGTCCAGCGAGCCGGACAGCAGCGCCTCGATCGCGGACGGCCCCGCGTTGAACGCCTGGGTGCTCAGCTTCGTCGCGCCGAGTTCCTTGGCCACGAAGCCCTTTTCCTGGTCGATGCCGACCAGGGCGGCCGCGTGCGTGACGTTCGGGAAGAAGCCCAGCCGCAGTTCCGCGGCCGGTCCGGCGTCGGCGATCGGCTTGTCCTCGGCCGGACCCCCGTCGGCACGGGTGCACGCGCCGAGCGCCAGGGCGGCGACGACTGCGATCGCGATGGTGCGGAGCACGTGACCCTCCTGAAAGGGGATTAGGGGCCGGGGGAGAGCTGGACCGGTACACCGCCGCGCAGCGGCAGTGGTGCGCCGACAAGCCCAGCGGCGAGTGTGCCGCCGTCCGCCGGGTCGATCACCAGGAACGAGCCCGTGCGGCGGCTCGCCACGTAGTCGTCAACCGGCAGCTGCTCCGAGGTGCGGATCACCACGCGGCCGATCTCATTGAGCGACAACGCCTCCGGACCGTCCACAAGGGACAGGTTCTGTTCGTCGAAGCGCCCGGAGAGCTCGGTGACGATGGCCTGCACGGTCCTGGTGCCGTGCTTGACCAGTACGCGAGCGCCCGCGCGCAGCGGTTTCTCGGCCAGCCAGCAGATCGTCGCGTCCAGCTCGTCGACGAGCTTCGGCTGGTCGTCGGCCGCCGCGATCACATCGCCGCGGGAGATGTCGATGTCGTCGGCCAGCAGCACGGTGACCGACTGGCCCGCGGTCGCCTCGCCGAGCGGGCCGTCCGCGGTGTCCACGCGCTCGATGCGGCTGCGCCTGCCGGACGGCAGCACGACCACCTCGTCGCCCGGCGTCGCGACACCCGCCGCGACCTGCCCGGCGTAGCCCCGGTAGTCGGGGTGCTCCGGCGTGCGTGGGCGGATCACGTACTGCACCGGGAAACGCAGCGGCACATCGCGCGGGTCCGGCGCCACGGGCACGGTTTCCAAGTGCTCCAACAGGGTCGGCCCGGTGTACCAGGGCGTCTGCTCGGAGCGCTCGACCACGTTGTCCCCGTGCAGCGCGGAAACCGGCACGATCACCAGTGCGTCGGCGGTGTAGCCGAGACCGGTGACGTACTCGGTGAACTCCCGCGAGATCGTGTCGAACACCGCCTTGTCGAAGCCGACCAGGTCGATCTTGTTGACCGCCAGCACAAGCCGGGGAACGCCCAGCAGTGCCAGCACCGCGGCGTGCCTTCTGGTCTGCTCCAGCACGCCTTTTCGCGCGTCCACCAACAGGATCGCGAGCTGCGCGGTCGAGGCGCCGGTCACGGTGTTGCGGGTGTACTGCACGTGGCCTGGGGTGTCGGCGAGCACGTAGCTGCGGTTGGGCGTGGCGAAGTAACGGTAGGCCACGTCGATGGTGATGCCCTGCTCACGCTCCGCCCGCAGCCCGTCCACGAGCAGCGACAGGTCCGGAGTGGACAGTCCACGGTCCGCGCTCGCGCGGTGCACGGCTTCAAGGGTGTCGGCGAGCACGGACTTCGTGTCGTAAAGCAGGCGTCCGACCAAAGTGGACTTGCCGTCGTCCACGCTGCCCGCGGTCGCGAGCCGCAACAGGTCGCTCATCAGAAGTACCCTTCCCGCTTGCGGTCTTCCATCGCGGCCTCGGAGAGCCGGTCGTCGGCGCGGGTGGCCCCGCGCTCGGTGAGCCTGCTCGCGGTCACCTCGGTGATCACTTCGTCCACAGTGGACGCCTCGGACTGGACGGCGCCAGTGCACGAGCCGTCGCCGACGGTGCGGTAGCGCACGGTCATCTCGGTGACCGGCTCGTTCTCCCTCGGCCCGCCCCACGGTCCAGAGGTCAGCCACATGCCGTCGCGCTGGTAGACCTCGCGCCGGTGGGCGAAGTAGATCGAGGGCAGCTCGATGTTCTCCCGGTCGATGTAGCGCCACACGTCCAGCTCGGTCCAGTTGGACAGCGGGAACACCCGGACGTGCTCGCCGGGGCGGTGGCGGCCGTTGTAGAGGCTCCACAGCTCCGGCCGCTGGCGGCGCGGGTCCCACTGGCCGAAAGCGTTGCGCAGGCTGAAGATGCGCTCCTTCGCCCGCGCCCGCTCCTCGTCGCGCCGACCGCCGCCGAACACCGCGTCGAACTTGCCCTCGGTGATCGAGTCCAGCAGCGGCACCGTCTGCAGCGGGTTACGGGTGCCGTCAGGACGCTCGGTGAGGCGGCCGTCGTCGATCCAGTCCTGGACCTTCGCGACCACCAAGCGCGCGCCGAGCTTGTCCACGAGGTTGTCGCGGAACTCGATGACCTCGTCGAAGTTGTGCCCGGTGTCCACGTGCAGCAACGGGAACGGGATCGGCGCGGGCCAGAAAGCCTTGTACGCCAAGTGCACCAGCAGCGTGGAGTCCTTGCCGCCGGAGAACAGGATCACCGGCTTGTCGAACTCGCCCGCCACCTCGCGGAAGATGTGGATCGCCTCGGCCTCAAGCGCGTCGAGTGTGAGATCTGCTTGCAGGATCGAACCAGAGACACTGTCCGTGACATCGATAGTGCCCTTACCCATGAAGACCACACTCCGTCTTGGCGAGTCCGGCCCAACGGCCGCTGCGCAGGTCGGCGCCGGGCAACGGCTTCGCGGTGCACGGTGCGCACCCGATGGACGGATATCCCTCCTGCACCAAGGGGTTCTCCAAGATTCCGTTCTCGGCGATGTAGTGGTTGAACTCGTCGTCGGTCCACGCCGCGATCGGGTTGATCTTGACGAGGCCGTTGCGCTCGTCCCACTGCACGATCGGCGTGTTCGCCCGCGTCGGCGCGTCCACCCGGCGCACTCCGGTCACCCACGCCTCGTAGCGCGCGAGAGTCCGTTGCAGCGGAACGACTTTGCGCAGCGCGCAACACTTGCCGGGATCGCGGGCGAAGAGGTCCTTGCCGTACTCGGCGTCCTGCTCCGCGACGCTCTGCTCGGCCTGGGCGTTGACGATGTTCACGTCGTAGACCGTCTCCACCGCGTCACGGGTGCCGATGGTCTCCGCGAAGTGGTAGCCGGTCTCCAGGAACAGCACGTCCACGTTCGGCTTCACCTTGGTGGCGAGGTCGATGAGCACGGCGTCCTGCATGTTCGACGCGACGATCCACCGGTCCCCGAAGGTCCGCGCCACCCACGCCAGGGCTTCTCCCGCGCTGGCCTCGGACAGTTCCACCGAAGCCTTCTCGGCCAACTCGCGCGTGGTCACCTGCTCACCTCCGCAGTCGTGGACGACAAACCGACGTACTTCACGGCGAACACGCGACGGCACCCACCGCACAACCAGGCACCGTGCGGCTCCGGCTCGGGACGAAGGTCCTCATCCCCGCAGTACGGGCAATAGAAAGCGGCTGCGCGTTCGCTCATTGCAGATCCGCCTCCTCGGCGCGGGTGACCCACTGAGCGAAGCGCTCGCCGTCCGTGCGCTGCTTCACGAAGTTGCGCACCACGCGCTCCACGTAGTCGCCGAGCTCGGCCGAAGTCACCTTGTGACCGCGCAACTTCCGCCCGAAACCGGAGTCCAGCCCGAGGCCGCCGCCCAGGTGCACCTGGAAACCCTCGACCTGCCTGCCATCGGAGTCGGTGACGATCTGCCCCTTGAGGCCGATGTCGGCGACCTGGATGCGGGCGCAGGAGTTGGGGCAGCCGTTGATGTGGATGCTCACCGGAGTGTCCAAAGTGGACTGAACATCGGCGAGCCGCTCCTCCAACGTGTCCACAAGGGACAGCGCGCGGGCCTTGGTCTCCACGATGGCGAGCTTGCAGAACTCGATGCCGGTGCACGCCATGGTGGAGCGCCGCCACGGCGAGGGGTTCGGCTGCAACCCGAGCTTGGCCAGCTCCTCCGACAGCGCGGGCACTTCCCGTTCGGCGACGTCGAGCACCACGAGCTTCTGCAACGGGGTGAACGCGACCCGCCGCGACCCGGCCCGCTCCGCCGTCTTCGCCAGCGCCACCAACGTGGAACCCGAGACGCGCCCGGCCACCGGAGCGGCTCCGACGTAGAACTTCCCGTCCTTCTGCCGGTGCACGCCGACGTGGTCGATCGGCCGCGCGAGCAGTTCCGGGGCGGGCCCGTCGAGCATGGGGCGCTTGAGGTACTCGGTCTCCATCACCTCGCGGAACTTCGCCGTGCCCCAGTCCTTGAGCAGGAACTTGATCCGCGCCCGGTGCCGCAGCCTGCGGTAGCCGTAGTCGCGGAAGACGCTGATCACCGCCTCCCACACGTCCGGGACCTCGTCCAGCGGGATCCACACGCCCAGTCGTTGAGCGATCATCGGGTTGGTCGAGAGCCCGCCGCCGACCCACAGGTCGAAGCCCGGCCCGTGCTCGGGGTGCTCCACCCCGACGAAGGAGACGTCGTTGACCTCGTGCGCGATGTCCTGCTGCCCGGAGATCGCCGACTTGAACTTGCGCGGCAGGTTCGCGTACGCCGGGTCCCCGATGTAGCGCTCGACGATCTCGGTGATCGCGGGCGTCCCGTCGATGACCTCGTCGGAGGAGATCCCGGCCACCGGCGAGCCCAGCACGACGCGCGGGCTGTCGCCGCACGCCTCGGTGGTGCTCAGGCCGACCGCCTCCAGCTTCTGCCAGATCGTCGGCACGTCCTCGATGCGGATCCAGTGGTACTGGATGTTCTGCCGGTCGGTGATGTCGGCGGTGTCGCGCGCGTAGGTCTGGGAGATCTCGCCGACGACGCGCAGCTGCTCCGTGGTCAGCGCGCCGCCGTCGATGCGCACCCGCAGCATGAAGTACTCGTCGTCGAGCTCTTCGGGCTCCAGCACGGCGGTGCGCCCGCCGTCGATCCCCGGCTTGCGCTGCGTGTACAGCCCGTACCAGCGGAAACGCCCTCGGAGATCACCCGGGTCGATCGAGTCGAAGCCGCGGTGCGCGTAGATGTTCTCGATGCGCGCGCGGACGTTGAGCGGGTTGTCGTCCTTCTTGGAGCGCTCGTTGGGGTTCAGCGGTTCGCGGTAGCCGAGCGCCCATTGCCCCTCACCCCGGCGCTGTTGCGGGCGCCGGGTCGGTGTGGTGGTAGGGGGGACCATCGGAGTCCTCCGGGGGTCTGGAGCGCTGGGCGCGCAGGCAGAGTCCCGGGACTACCGGTGGGAGAGCTCAGCCGACGCGACCGGCGCCGGCTGGATGAAGACAGACTTCGGCGCGGTCTACAGACCGAGCCGACACAGGGAACTGGCCACGCGCAACTGATCGACGTGGCGTCGAGCCACGAGCGGCAGGCCATCCGAGGTCATGCCTCGACGATGCCATGGGTCCACGGCTTGGTCTACCGCCATCCGAATACTGAGACACTGGGGTATGCCCTCTGCTCTTCCCCAAGGCGATCCGGCCCCGTCAAGCGGGGAATTGCCCCCTTCCGCGCTGGAGGGCCTCGGTACCCGTCCGTTCGGCGTGTACGTGCACGTGCCGTTCTGCGCGGCCCGCTGCGGCTACTGCGACTTCAACACCTACACGCCCGGAGAGCTGGGTTCGTCGGCCTCGCCCGAGTCCTGGCTTGAGGGTTTCAAGCACGAGCTGTCCCTCGCAGCGAGGGTCCTCGGCTCAGCCCCGCCGGTCGAGACGGTGTTCATCGGCGGCGGGACGCCCTCGCTGCTCGGTGTCTCCGGCCTCTCCGAGGTGCTGGACGGCGTCCGCTCCACGTTCGGGCTCGCTGAAGGGGCCGAGGTCACCACCGAGTCCAACCCGGAGTCGACCTCGCCGGAGTTCTTCGCGGGCCTGCGCGAGGCGGGCTACAACCGGATCTCGCTCGGCATGCAGTCCGCGGCCAGCCACGTGCTGAAGATCTTGGACCGCAAGCACACCGCGGGCCGGGCCGTGGCCGCCGCCCGCGAAGCCCGCGCCGCCGGGATCGAGCACGTGAACCTGGACCTCATCTACGGCACACCGGGGGAGACCGACTCCGACCTCAAAGCAACCTTGGAGGCCGTGCTGTCGGCGGGCGTGGACCACGTGTCCGCCTACGCGTTGATCGTCGAGGAGGGCACCGCGCTCGCCCGCCGCATCTCCCGCGGAGAGCTGCCCGCGCCCGACGACGACGTCCTCGCCGACCGCTACGAGATGATCGACGACATGCTCGGCGGCGCGGGCATGCGGTGGTACGAGGTGTCGAACTGGGCTCGTGACGTGGCCGCCGAATGCCGCCACAACCTCGGCTACTGGCTCGGTGGCGACTGGTGGGGCTTCGGGCCGGGCGCGCACAGCCACGTCGGCGGGGTCCGCTGGTGGAACGTCAAGCACCCCGCGCGCTACGCCTCCGTCCTGGCTTCAGGGGCTTCACCGGCGGCGGGCCGGGAGACCCTGACGCCCGCCGAGGCGCAGTCGGAGCGCGTCCTGCTGGAGATCCGCCTCGCCCAGGGCATGCCCCTGTCCGCGCTGCCCTCGCCTTCGGAAGCTTCGCGTGCCGCCGCCGACGGACTCCTCTCCCCCGAGGCGCTCGCGGAAGGCCGCTGCGTCCTCACCCGACGAGGCCGCCTCCTCGCCGACGCCCTCGTCCACCGCCTCCTCGCCTGATCCTGTTCGTGCGACCGCATAGAATTGGCGTTCACACGGGCGAGTGTGTGCTCAGCGTGTTCGGAGGTGACGTGCAGTGAACGCGGACGAGCGACGTCTGCAGGTTCTTCGCGCCATCGTCGCGGACTACGTGTCCACACACGAACCGGTGGGGTCGAAGGCCATCGTCGACCGGCACAACCTCGGTGTGTCCAGCGCCACGGTGCGCAACGACATGGCCGCGCTGGAGGAGGAGGGCTACATCGCCCAGCCGCACACCAGCGCCGGGCGGGTGCCGACGGACAAGGGCTACCGGCTGTTCGTGGACCGGCTGCACGAGGTCAAGCCGCTGTCCTCGGCCGAGCGCAGGGCGATCCAGCACTTCCTCGACGGCACCCTGGACCTGGACGAGGTGATGCGCCGCAGCGTGCGGCTGCTCGCCCAGCTCACCAGGCAGGTCGCCGTCGTGCAGTACCCGACCCTGACGCGCTCCACGGTGCGGCACGTCGAGGTCGTCCCGATCACCCCGGCGCGGCTGATGCTGGTGCTGATCACCGACACCGGCCGGGTGGACCAGCGCGTGGTCGAACTGGGCGACGTGATCACCGAGGACGCGACCGCCCGGGTCCGCACCGTGCTGAACTCCACCCTGGTCGGCCGCCGGCTCACCGAGGCGTCCGCGCTGGTCGCCGAGCTGCCCGAGGAGGCGCCCGCGGAGCTGCGCGACGCCATGCTGCGGGTCTGCACGGTGCTGATCGAGTCGCTGGTGGAGCACCCCGAGGAACGGCTGGTGCTGGGCGGTACCGCCAACCTCACCCGCAACGTCACCGACTTCCCCGGTTCCCTGCGGAAGGTGATGGAGGCGCTGGAGGAGCAGGTCGTCGTCCTGAAGCTGCTCGCGGCCTCGCGGGACCCGTCGACCGTCACCGTGCGGATCGGCGAGGAGAACGAGGCCGAGGAGATGCGCAGCACCTCGGTGGTGTCCATCGGGTACGGCTCGCCCGGCATGATCCTCGGCGGTATCGGGGTCGTCGGGCCGACGAGGATGGACTACGCGGGAACCATGGCGTCGGTGCGAGCCGTTGCCGCATACGTGGGAGAGATCCTGGCCGGTCGTTGACCGGCCGGACCGGATTGACCGAACTGGCCGTGACGCGCGCACGCGCGCCACGGCGGGAGGATTCGCAGTGGCCAGGGACTACTACGGCACGCTCGGAGTGAGCCGGGACGCAACGCCCGAGCAGCTCAAGCGCGCCTACCGCAAGCTCGCCCGCGAGCTGCACCCCGACGTCAACCCTGACCCGGAGGCCCAGGAGCGCTTCCGCGAGGTCAGCGCCATCTACGAGGTGCTCTCCGATCCGGAGAAGCGCAAGCTCGTCGACCTCGGCGCCGACCCGCTGGACCCGTCCGGCGGCATGCGCGGAGCGGGCGGCGGCATGGGTGGCGACCCGTTCGGCGGGTTCGGCCTCGGCGACATCATGGACGCGTTCTTCGGCGGCGGGGGCGGCGGCGGGCGCGGCCCGCGCAGCCGGGTCCAGCCCGGTTCGGACGCGCTGATCCGCGCCGAGCTGACCCTTGAGGAGTGCAACAGCGGCGTCACCCGCGAGATCAGCGTGGAGACCGCGGTCCTGTGCACCACCTGCTCCGGTTCCGGCTGCGCGGGCGACTCCCGCCCGGTCGGCTGCGACACCTGCGGCGGGCGCGGCGAGGTGCAGTCCGTGCAGCGGTCCTTCCTCGGCCAGGTCGTCACCGCCCGGCCCTGCCCGGCCTGCCGCGGCTTCGGCGAGGTCATCCCCGACCCGTGCCAGCAGTGCGGCGGCGACGGCCGGGTCCGCGCGCGGCGCACCATCACCGCGAAGATCCCGCCGGGCGTGGCCGACGGCATGCGGGTGCGGCTGGCCAGCCAGGGCGAGGTCGGCCCCGGCGGCGGACCCGCCGGTGACCTCTACGTGGAGGTCGAGGAGCTGCCGCACGAGGTCTTCACCCGCGACGGCCACAACCTGCACTGCACGATCCGGGTCCCGATGACCGCGGCGGCGCTGGGCACCTCGATCCCGCTGGAGACCCTGGACAGCGAGGAGGAGCTGACCCTGGAGCCGGGCACCCAGCCCAACACGGAGCTGGTGCTCAGCGGGCGCGGCATGCCCCGGCTGCGGTCCTCCGGGCGCGTCGACGGCCGCGGCAACCTGCACGTGCACGTCGAGGTCGTGGTGCCGTCCAAGCTCGACACCAAGCAGGCCGACCTGCTGCGGCAGCTGGCCATGCTGCGCGGCGAGGACCAGCCGGAGCTGGCCACCAACGGCCGGGGCAACGGCGGCGGCCTGTTCTCGCGGCTGCGCAGGCGTTGACCTCCACCAGCGGTCTGCCGGTCTTCCTGGTGGACACCCTGCCGCCGGGGCCGACCGCTGTGCTCGACGGCCCCGAAGGCAGGCACGCCGCCACCGTGCGCAGGCTCCGCCCCGGCCAGCGGCTGCTGCTCTCCGACGGCGTCGGCGGGCTCGCGGACTGCTCCATCGAGCACGTCGACGACGGCGCTCTCCAGCTGTCGGTGCGCAGGGCGTGGCAGGAGCCGGTGCCCGCGCCGCGGGTGGTCCTGGCGCAGGCACTGATCAAGGGCGACCGTGGTGAGCTCGCAGTCGAACTCGCGACCGAGGCGGGCGTCGACGCCGTCCTGCCGTGGCGCGCCTCCCGCTGCATCGCCCGCTGGGACGACGGCCCGCGCGGCGCGAAAGCCTTGGCCAAGTGGCGTTCCACCGCGCGCGAGGCGGCGAAGCAGGCCCGCAGGTCCCGCCTGCCCGAGGTGGGCGAGCCGGTCAGCACCAGGCAGCTCGCCGCGCTCGTCCGCGCAGGCGCGGGAGCGCTGGTCCTGCACGAGTCGGCCGAGGTGCCGCTGACCGAGATCCCGCTGCCCACCGAAGGCGACCTGATCATCGTGGTCGGACCGGAAGGCGGCATCACCGACGACGAGGTCGCCGCGCTCACCGAAGCGGGCGCGCACGCGGTGCGGTTGGGGCCAACGGTGCTCCGCGCGTCGACGGCCGGAGCGGTGGCTCTGGGGGCTCTGGGAGTGCTCACGGAGCGATGGCGATCATGACCGCACTATGCCGCCATCGGATACGAAGTCCTTATACATAACCGAATGGGCGCATTAGGGGCTCGAACGGCCCCTATAGCTACCTGAGTATGTAGCGAACGCCGCGCGCCTCGCGTTACTCTCGGTGGCCACGGCAGCGGAGCCGCCCCGGGCGGTTTCCACCGTGAGTGACCTCGGGTGACGGGCACCCGAAGGATCGCCGGACACCTCCCCCCTCGGTCCGGCGTCGGCTGCGTCGCGGCGGAGTAACCCCCAGGCTCCGCCGCGACGTACCTTCCGCGCTCTTCGGGCTACTTCTGATCCCGTCACCCCGCACCATTAGCCTCTCGGCCATGAGTGCTGCGGACTGTCTGTTCTGCCGGATCGTCGCGGGGGAGATCCCGGCCAAGGTCGTGCACGAGAGCGAGAACGTGCTGGCGTTCCGGGACATCAACCCGCAGGCGCCGACGCACGTGCTGGTGATCCCGAGGGAGCACTACCCGCACGCCGCCGCGCTCGCCGCCGCCCGGCCCGAGGTGACCGCCGAGCTGGTCGCGGCCGCCGGGACCATCGCCGAGCAGGAGGGAATCTCCGAAGCCGGCTACCGGTTGCTGTTCAACACCGGGGAACAGGCCGGGCAGACCGTCTTCCACGCGCACCTGCACGTGCTCGGCGGGGAGTGGCTCGGCGGCCTCGTCGGCGGGGAACTGCGCTAATGCGGTGGGGGCGGCTCCGCCGGTGCGGCTAGCATCCTCCTGTTCAGAAGACGCACACACCAGGAAGCAGGCCCGAGCGGATTTGTCCGGTAGCGCACAGGACGAGGCAGCCCGTTCCACCGAACCCAGCGGCGGGGGCCAGGACGGCGCGACCCGAGAGGGCACGCAGTCCAAGCTGACCGTCCCCGACGACGCCGTGCTGGCGCTGCTGGGTTCCAGCGACGAGAACCTCCGCCTCGCGGAGGAACTGCTCGCCGCCGACGTGCACGTCCGGGGCAACGAGATCACCCTGTCCGGCGGCGCCCAGGACGTGCTCTTCGCCGAGAAGGTCTTCACCGAGCTGATCGCCATCGCCAAGGGCGGCCAGCAGGTCGGCCCCGACGCGGTCCGGCGCAGCGTGGCGATGCTGGCCACCGGCGGCAAGCAGTCGCCAGCCGAGGTGCTCGGCCTCAACATCATCTCCAGGCGCGGCCGCACCATCCGGCCGAAGACCCTGAACCAGAAGCTCTACGTCGACGCCATCGACTCGCACACCGTGGTCTTCGGCATCGGCCCGGCCGGTACCGGCAAGACCTACCTGGCGATGGCCAAGGCCGTGCAGGCGTTGCAGGCCAAGCAGGTCTCCCGGATCATCCTCACCCGCCCCGCGGTCGAGGCGGGGGAGCGGCTGGGCTTCCTGCCGGGCACGCTCTACGACAAGATCGACCCGTACCTGCGCCCGCTCTACGACGCGCTGCACGACATGATCGACCCGGAGTCGATCCCGCGGCTGACCGCGGCGGGCACCATCGAGGTCGCACCGCTGGCGTACATGCGTGGCCGGGCTCAGCCGGTGTTCACCAAGGTGCTCACGCCGTGGGGTTTCCGGCCCATCGGTGAACTCGAAGTCGGCGATCTCGTCGTCGGCTCGGACGGCCGCCCGACGCCGGTTCTCGGTGTCTTCCCCCAGGGGCCCAAGAACATCTACCGGGTCAGCACGCAGGACGGCGCGTCGACCCTCTGCTCGGAGGACCACCTGTGGGCGGTGGCCACGCGTGACGACCGGCGCCGGGGCAAGCCGCTTCGGGTGCTGGAG
Organism: Allokutzneria sp. A3M-2-11 16; assembly: GCF_024213555.1. Taxonomy (GTDB): domain Bacteria; phylum Actinomycetota; class Actinomycetes; order Mycobacteriales; family Pseudonocardiaceae; genus Allokutzneria. The sequence continues at coordinate 3,519,929 of NZ_JANAVO010000001.1, forward strand.
ACCAAGGAGATGGTCGGCCGACTGCGCGCCGAGCACTACCACCGCTACGAACTGCCGTTGCTCAGCAAGCCGGTGGAGTTCGTGCCGGAGCCGGTGCCGATGGATCCGTATGCCCTGGGACTGCTGCTGGGCGACGGGTGCCTCACCGGCTCGACCACGCCTTCCTTCGCCACGGCCGACTCTGAGCTGGCCGAGATGCTCGAAGCCGCGCTGCCCGGCGTTCGGGTCCGTTCGCGAGGTGGACCCGACTACGTTCTCAACCGCGTCACCTCGCCGGGCGACGTGATCACCGTGGAGAACCCCGTGACGGCGGTTCTGCGCCAGCTCGCTCTGTGGGGCGCCAGGTCGGACACCAAGTTCGTGCCCGAGGCGTACCTCTACAACAGCGCGAGCGTTCGTCTGGCGGTTCTCCAAGGGCTGCTGGACTCCGACGGCGGCCCGGTCACCCAGAGCGGTCGTACCTGTCGCATCCAGTACACGACCACCTCGCGCGGCCTTCGAGAGGACGTCCTGTTCCTCGTTCGTTCGTTGGGCGGTGTCGTCTACGAGCGCACTCGTCCTGCGCTGGGGAGGACGCCGGGGCTTGCCAAGGGGCGCGACGTTCATCACCGCAACGACGCCCACATTCTCGAGATTCGGCTCCCCGAGGGCGTCGAGCCGTTCCGGTTGGCGCGGAAGGCGGCGAAGTACCAGAGCAGCGGTGGCGGGCGCCCGATGCGCTACATCGACCGGATCGAGCCCGCGGGTACCGACGAGGCCGTGTGCATCCAGGTCGGGGCGGCGGACTCGTTGTACGTGACCGAGGACTTCCTGCTCACGCACAACACGCTCAACGACGCGTTCATCATCCTCGACGAGGCGCAGAACACCACGCCCGAGCAGATGAAGATGTTCCTGACCCGGCTCGGCTTCGGCTCCAAGATCGTGGTCACCGGCGACGTCACCCAGGTCGACCTGCCCGGCGGGCAGAAGAGCGGCCTGCGCGTGGTGCAGGAGATCCTCGGCAAGGTCGACGATATCCACTTCTCGCAGCTGACCAGCCAGGACGTCGTCCGGCACCGGCTCGTCGGGGACATCGTGGACGCCTACGAGCGGTGGAACGTCATCCAGGACGACGGTCAGCAGGACCGCGGCGGCAAGGCTCGGAAGGGACGCCGGTGAGCATCGAGATCGCCAACGAGTCCGGAGTGGCGGTCGAGGAGACCTCGATCGTCGCGGCGGCGCGGTTCGCGCTGGACCGGATGAACGTCAGCCCGCTCGCGGAGCTGTCGGTGCTGCTGGTCGAGCTGGACGTGATGTCCGACCTGCACGAGCGGTGGATGGACCTGCCCGGTCCCACCGACGTGATGGCCTTCCCGATGGACGAGCTGGACTCCGCGCGCCGCCCCGACGCCGCCGGGGTGGGTCCCGCGCTGCTCGGCGACATCGTGCTCTGCCCCGCCTTCGCCAAGGACCAGGCCCGCAAGGCCGGGCACGCGCTGATCGACGAGCTGCACCTGCTCACCGTGCACGGCGTGCTGCACCTGCTCGGCTACGACCACGCGGAGCCGGAGGAGGAGAAGGAGATGTTCTCGCTGCAGAACAGGCTCCTCGCCGACTTCCGCGGGCAGCGGGCCGAGGAGCAGCGCCGCGCCGCCCAGCGCAGCGCCGACGACCGGGTGCTCGGCGCGGTCGGCCTCGACGAGGACCAGACCGGCGGCTGAACCCATGACCAGCTCCACCGCGCTGATCGTGTTGGCGGTGCTGCTCGTGCTCGCCGCCGGGGCGTTCGGTGCCGCGGACGCCGCCTTCGGAACGGTGTCCCGGGCGCGCGTGGACGCGTTGGTGCGCCAGGGTCGTCTCGGTGCGCGCCAACTGTCACTGGCCATTGTGGACAGACCACGGCACATCAACCTGTTGTTGTTGCTGCGCCTGGCTTGTGAGCTGTCCGCGACGGTGCTCGTGACCATGGTCTGCCTGCGGCACATCGACCCGGACTGGGTCGCGTTGCTCACCGCGGGCGTCAGCATGCTCGTGGTGTCCTACGTGCTTGTCGGCGTCGGGCCGCGCACCATCGGCCGTCAGCACCCCTACGCGGTGGGCATGGTCGTCGCGGCGCCGGTGCGCGTGCTCGGCATCGTGCTGGGACCGTTGAGCCGCTTGCTGATCCTCGTCGGTAACGCGATCACACCGGGCAAGGGCTTCCGTGAGGGGCCGTTCTCCTCCGAGGTGGAGCTGCGCGAGCTCGTCGACATGGCCCAGGAACGCGGGGTCGTGGACGACGACGAGCGCGAGATGATCCACTCGGTGTTCGAGCTCAGCGACACGATCGCGCGCGAGGTCATGGTGCCGCGCACCGAACTCGTGTGGATCGAGCGCGCGAAGACGGTGCGCCAGGCGCTCGCGCTCAGCCTGCGCACGGGGTTCTCGCGCATCCCGGTCATCGACGAGTCCGTCGACGACGTGGTCGGCGTCGTGAACATCAAGGACCTGGCGCGAGCGTCCACAGTGGACTACGAGACCGCCTGCCGCACCACGGTGGACGAGCTGATGGGACCCGCCGAGTTCGTCCCGGACTCCAAGCGGCTGGACGAGCTGCTCAAGGAGATGCAGCTCTCCCGCAGGCACATGGCGATCCTGGTCGACGAGTACGGCGGCACCGCGGGGCTGCTGACCATCGAGGACATCATCGAGGAGATCGTCGGCGAGATCACCGACGAGCACGACGCCGACGAGCGGCCGCCGGTGGAGGAGCTGGCCGACGGGGCGGTGCGGGTCTCCTCGCGGCTGCCGGTCGAGGACCTCGGCGAGCTCTTCGACGTGGAGCTGGACGACTCGGAGGTGGAGACCGTCGGTGGCCTGATGGCGCAGCGCCTCGGCCGGGTCCCGCTGCCGGGCGCCGAGGCGGAGATCGAGGGCCTGCGGCTGCGCGCCGAGGGCGGCAAGGACCACCGCGGGCGGATGCGCATCACCACCGTCCTGGTGCACAGGGCGAACAACGGCAACGGGCGCTCCGCCGATCGCGGCGAGGAGCGGGAGGGAGGCGACGGCCATGGCTGAGCAGCGGGAGCTGGACCCCGAGGACGCCAAGATCGTCACGCTGGCCAGGTCCGCGCGGGCCCGCACGGGAGCGGCCGAGGGCGCGGCGGTCCGCGACACGGACGGCCGGACCTACTCGGCGTGCACCGTCGCGCTGCCCTCGCTGCGGCTGACCGCGGTGCAGGCCGCGGTGGCGGCGGCGGTGGCCAGCGGGGCCGAGGGGCTGGAGGCGGCCGCGGTCGTCACCGGCGCCGACGCGGTCGACGCCGATTCCCTTGCCGCGGTGCGGGATCTAACGAACACCGCCACCGTGCTGCGTGCCGACGCCGCCGGCGCGGTGCTGGAAGTTCTCCGCTGACTCCGGGGTGAGCTGCTGCGGGATGACGCGTTCGGCGAGCGCCTCGTCGACGTAGTCCAGCAGCAGCCGCCGTTCCCGGCGCCAGCGGCGCTGGAAGTGGAAGCCGATCAGCACCATGTACGCGGGTGGCAGCAACAGCCACACGAGGAACAGCGCGATCCCGGTGCCATCGCGCGCGAGCTCGGACCAGAGCATGTAGTGACCTTAGTCACGCAGCGGTCAAGGTCGAGCACTCCATGTGAGCGCCCGCCGATCGGGCGACCGCATTCTGGGTGACCCGCCGCGAGGCCCCGGCCCACGCGACGGGCGACCGTGCGAAAGCCACCCTCGCTACCCGCACCACCGGCGAGTTGTCCACATCGGACCCCGTTGTCCACAGATCCCGGGCAACGCCCACCAGCCGCCCGCCCGCCACCGCATCCTCGATCCATGCCCACCAGCCGCACGGTCATCGACCTCGATGGCCTCGCCACCGTCTTCCCGCACCGGGTCGCCAGGATCACCGCCCTGGTCGGCCTGGGGATCAGCTCCCCGTCCGCCTACCGCCGCTGCCAGCCCGGCGGCCCGTGGCGGTCCCTGTTCCCCGGGGTGCTCCTGCTCGGCCCGGAACCGCCGACGCGGACGCAGCTCGTCCAGGGCGCGCTGTGCTTCGCGGGCCCGGAGGCGATGGTCAGCGGCCACGACGCGCTCCGGCTGCACGGCGCGCGCATCACGGAGGCGGGCGGCCAGGTCCACCTGCTGGTGCCGCACGGGCGTCAGCTGCGCAGCTGCCGGACGCTGTTCGTGGAGCGCACGCGGCGCATGCCGAAACCGGTGCTGCGCAAGGGATTCCTGACCGCTCCGGTGAACAGGGCACTGCTGGACACCCTGCGCGGGATGCGACATCCGATGACGATGCGCGCGCTGCTGCGGGAAACGGTGTACCGCTACCACCTCGACCCGGCCGAGCTGCTCTGCGAGCTGTCGCTGGGCAGCGCGCGGGGTTCGGCCTATCCGAAGCGGTTGCTGGCCGAGCTGTCCGATCCGCGCGCGGTGGAGTTCTCCCCGCGCCGGGTGGTGCAGCTGTCCGGCGTGCCGAAGCCGAGGTGGAACGTGCGGGTCCGCGGCGCCGACGGCGACGTGATCGGTTGGGCGGACGCGTGGTGGGACGAGGTGGCGATGGCGTGGCGGATCGTGGAGAACAGCCTCGCCGGGACCGAGCTCACCAGCACCGGGGTGATCGTCGTGCGCACGGCAAGAAACCACCTCCTCGGCGACGCGGCGGACGTCGCCGGGGAGCTCCGAAGGGCCTACGCCCGAGCGGCTCGCAGACCACGCCCCCGGGTGGTCGCGGCGTGACGGGCGTAGAGAGGGTGGCCTTCACCGATGCCCCCGACACCGTGAAGGCCACCCCGCCCCGGAAACTCCGGTCAGCAGCCGAGCAGCTGCCCGGCCAGGTAGGACTCCAGCTGGTCCATGGCCACCCGCTCCTGGGTCATGGAGTCCCGCTCCCGCACGGTGACCGCGTGGTCGGAGAGGGTGTCGAAGTCCACGGTCACGCAGAACGGCGTGCCGATCTCGTCCTGGCGGCGGTAACGCCTGCCGATGGCGCCCGCGTCGTCGAAGTCCACGTTCCAGTGCTTGCGCAGCTGCGCGGCCAGGTCGCGGGCCTTGGGCGAGAGGTCGGAGTTGCGCGAGAGCGGCAGCACCGCGGCCTTCACCGGCGCGAGGCGGCGGTCAAGGCGCAGCACCACGCGCTTGTCCACCCCGCCCTTGGCGTTGGGCGCCTCGTCCTCGGTGTAGGCCTCCAGCAGGAACGCCATCATCGGCCTGCCGACACCCGCGGCGGGCTCGATCACGAACGGCCGGTACCGCGAGTTCGTGGCCTGGTCGAAGTACATCAGGTCGACGCCGGAGTGGTTGGAGTGCGTGGTGAGGTCGAAGTCCGTGCGGTTGGCGACGCCCTCCAGCTCGCCCCACTCCTGCCCGGCGAAGCGGAAGCGGTACTCCAGGTCGACGGTGCGCTTGGAGTAGTGGGAGAGCTTCTCCTTGGGGTGCTCGTAGTGCCGCAGGTTCTCCTGGGCGATGCCGAGCTCGGTGTACCAGCGGGTGCGCTCGTCGATCCAGTACTGGTGCCACTCCTCGTCGGTACCGGGCTCGACGAAGAACTCCATCTCCATCTGCTCGAACTCGCGGGTCCGGAAGATGAAGTTGCCCGGGGTGATCTCGTTGCGGAAGGACTTGCCGATCTGGCCGATGCCGAACGGCGGCTTGCGTCGGGCGGTCGTCTGCACATTGAGGAAGTTGATGAAGATGCCCTGGGCGGTCTCGGGCCGCAGGTAGTGCATGCCCTCCTCGGTCTCCACCGGGCCGAGGTGGGTCCGCAGCAGGCCGTTGAACATCTTCGGCTCGGTGAACTGGCCGCGGTTGCCGCAGTTCGGGCACGGCACGTCGGAGAGGTCGCCCTCGATCAGCTCCTTGCCGGTGCGCTCGGAGTACTCCTCGGCGAGCTGGTCGGCGCGGTGGCGGCGGTGGCAGGACTGGCACTCCACCAGCGGGTCGACGAACTCGGCGACGTGGCCCGACGCCTCCCAGACCTCCCGGGGCAGGATCACCGAGGAGTCGATGCCGACGACGTCCTCCCGGCTCTGCACCATGAACTTCCACCACTGGCGCTTGATGTTGTCCTTCAGCTCGACGCCGAGCGGACCGTAGTCCCACGCGGACCTCGTCCCGCCGTAGATCTCGCCGCAGGGGTAGACGAAGCCACGGCGCTTGCAGAGGCTGACGACGGTCTCGATCTGATCGGCGGGCACGAACGCTCCAGGCGGGTTTGTACGAGCACTACTTCAGGAGTTCGCAAGCGTAGCGGCCCAGTTCACCGGCCCCGAAACGGGATTCGCGCACGCCCGGGGGCCGCGAATCACTACCCGGAATCGTTCCGCCGACACCGAACTTCACCCGGTCGGGCCGAGACCGGTTTTCGATTAGACATGCAATCGTGCGCATATGAGTATTTGTCTCCTCACGGTCATCGCCCCGGTGGCCGGCACCAGAGGAGCGAACATGAGCGCGGCACTCGACCACCGCCCCGCGGAGACCCACCAGCACACGCACGGCCCCGGCTGCGGCCACGACGCAGTCCTGCACGGCGACCACGTGGACTACCTGCACGACGGCCACGTGCACCGCGAACACCGCACCGAAGAGGGGGTTCACTACGACGAGTGCGACACCTGCACGTGCTCCGGCTGCTCGGACAACTGCGCGGTCTGCTCCTGTGCCGACTGCTCATGCCCGACGTGCAACCACGCCACCTGCCAGTGCTCGGGCTGCTCCGACTCGTGCCAGAACTGCACGTGCGCCAGCTGCACCTGCCCCACCTGCAACCACGCCGCCTAACCCTCACCTCCCAGCCCCCAACCCCGTTTCGTACTCATAACGGGATTTGGGAGCGCTCTTTTTCCCGCTATGAGTACGAAACGGGTCAGCGGGGGGTGGAGCGGGGTTGGGCGGCCTCGCCGAGGCGGACGGTTCCGGCGTCCTCGGCGAGCAGGCTCGGGTGGTCGGTGACGGCGCCGCCGGTGGCCTCGGCGAGGACCTCGTAGGCCGCGGGCTCGTCGGGCAGGGCCTCGGAGAGCAGGGGGATCACGTGCTCCCGGACTTCGAAGGGGGAGAGGGCGCGGCGGTAGGCCACCACCGACTCGAACTCCACCACGAGCACCCAGCGGTCCGCCTCGTCGGTCGCCCTGGCGAGGTGCCCGGAGCGACAGCGGGGTTGGGCGGTGAGCAGTTCGAGGGCGCGCCGGGCGCGCGCGGTGAACGTCCCGGCCTCGGCTTCGGTCACGGCGAAGCGGCATACCAGCAGCACCCGCCCATCCTGGCAGGATGGCCGCGCGTCCCGGTCCCACGGGGCGGTGGATGATGGCTGTGATGTCGCCCTGAAGGGATGAGGAGGCGCCATGAACCAGCGCAGGTCACCGCGCGCTCAGCTGCTGCCGGGCAGCGGGCCGCTCTCCCGGGTGCCACCGGCGGCGGCGTTCTTCGGAGTGCTGGTGCTGTTCGTGGCCGGTGTGCTGATCAAGGGTGTGGTCGGCGCGGTGCTGCTGGGCCTGCTGACGCTGGGCGTGCTGGGGTTGCTCGTCGCCGCGTGGCGGGTGCTGTCCCCGGTCGACCGGCTGATGCGGTTCGTGGTGTTCGCCGCGATGGTCGCCGTGACCTTCTCGGTGCTGGGCTGATCCGGAGTTGGGCTGATCCGGTGCCGGGCTCGGCGCGGGCGAACACGATTACCGTCGTCTCCTAGAATGACGGGTAGCCTTGCGCTCCCGGGTGCCTTCCGGTATTCGGTCGGTCACTGCCGAAGATCCGCTTGCGGGATCGAGCACTGCCAGCGAGATCCGCTCGCGGGATCGAGCGTTGATGGAGAGGAGCCATGTCCGCCGTGAGTCAGGACTCCACGTCGCCGGCACCGCACGGCGTTGCGGACGGTCCCGTTCTCGCGCCGGTCGAGGCCGCTCCCGCGGGCGAGCACGTGCACTCGCACGACCGCACGCCACCACCGCCCGCACCGCGCCGCGATACGAAATCGCTGGTCGCCGCGGGTGACCTGCTGCGAGCCCTCGCGGCGCCGGTGCGGATCGCCATCGTGTTGCAGCTGCGCGAGTCCGAGCGGTGCGTGCACGAGCTCGTCGACGCGCTCGGCGTGACCCAGCCCCTGATCAGCCAGCATCTGCGCGTGCTGAAGTCGGCCGGTGTGGTGCACGGTGAACGGCACGGCCGCGAGGTCGTGTACCGGCTCGCCGACGAGCACCTGGCGCACATCGTGATCGACGCCGTCGCGCACGTGGAGGAAGCGTGACCATCAGCGAACGGCCGACTCCGGCGGTGCCCGGACTGCGGGCCACCAAGCAGCGGGCGGCGGTGTCGAAGCTGCTCGACCAGCTCGACGAGTTCCGTTCCGCCCAGGAGATCCACGAGGAGCTCCGGCGCCGCGGTGAGGGCATCGGCCTGACCACCGTGTACCGGACCCTGCAGAGCCTGGCCGACGCCAGCGAGATCGACGTGCTGCGCACCGGCTCCGGCGAGGCGATGTACCGGCGCTGTTCGGCGCACCACCATCACCACCTGGTGTGCCGCACCTGTCAACGCACCGTCGAGGTGGAGGGCCCGGCCGTGGAGCGGTGGGCCGAGAAGATCGCCGCCGAGCACGGCTTCTCCGAGGTCAGCCACACCATCGAGATCTTCGGCACCTGCGCCGACTGCACCCGCTCCTAACCCCCCGGGGGTATCCCGTTTCGTACTCATAACGGGATTTGGGAGCGCTCTTTTTCCTGCTAAGAGTACGAAACGGGAAAGCGGTGGGGTTACTCGTAGGGCATCTCGGGGATGGGGATCTGTTTGATGCTCGCCACGGTCAGCGACGGGGTGTAGGAGTTCGCCTCCGTCGCGGTGCCGGGCTGGATGCGGCCGGTCACCTCGACCCAGCTGTCCACGGCGTAGCCGGACGCGCTCGGCTCGCCGTCCAGGCGCACCCGCACCGGGGTGGCGTCGGCGGCGCAGCACCCCATCACCAGGCGCGCCATCAACGTGGAGTTCTTGTCCCGCACGATGAAGCCGCTCATCCGGACCGTGCGGTCGTTGAGGGTGTTGGCGTCGTCCCACGCGGAGCGGGTGACGAAGTCGGTCATCGTGATCGGCACGACGTCGCCGGGCGGCAGCGGGTCGAACTTGGCGCCGCCGGTCTTGCGCTCGCTCTGCGCGACCGAGCGGCCGTCGTTGCGGGTGACCGAGTCCGAGCCGAGCGCGGGCGGGGCGATCAGGAAGATCGCCAGCACCGGGAGCATCAGCATCCAGCTGCTGCGGCCGTGCGCGTGCCCGTCATCATGAGAACCGGAGTCGTGCGAGTGCCCGTCGGAGGCTGAGCCGCGGACGTGCTTCTTCAGGTCGCGGACGATCGCGAAGAGCGCGAGCAGCACCATGACGGCACCGGTCGCGAGCACCATCCACTGGAACGAGGGCTTGACGTAGTTCAGGTACGCGCCGGTGAACCCGATCTTGAGCAGTGCCCCGCCGAGCAGCACGAGCAGGATGTTCTGCGTTTCACGCCTCATCGAACCCCTCCGAAGACCACCAGGCCCGCGCCGACCGCGCACAGGATCGCCACCACGAACGTCAGCGGGGCGAAGCGCGCCGCGAACGGGCGGCCGAACGCCCCCGCCTGCATCGCGATCAGCTTCACGTCCACCGCCGGACCCACCACGAGGAACACCAGCCTGGGCAGCAGCGGCAGCATCGACAGGGACGCCACCACGAACGCGTCGGCCTCGCTGCACAGCGCCAGGATGACCGCGAGCAGCGCCATCACGATCACGCCGAGCACGACCTGACCGCCGAGCGAGGTCATCCACGACCCGGGGACGAGCACGTGCAGCGCCGCTGAGGTGACCCCGCCGAGCACCAGGAACCCGCCCGCCTCGACCAGGTCGTGCCGCGCGGTCTCGGCGAAGATCGTGAACTTCGAGTCGCCCGCCTTCGGCTCGGGCCTGCGCAGCGCGCGCTCGGCGATCCACTCCGCCTTGCCCAGCCGCAGCCACAGCCAGCCCATGACCACTGCGGTCAGGAACGAGCCGAGGAAGCGGGCGAGGACCATCAGCGGCTCGCCGGGGAACGCGACGGCCGTGGAGACCAGCACGATCGGGTTGACCGCGGGCGCGGCCAGCAGGAAGGTCAGCGCGGCGGCCGGAGCGACGCCCTGCTGCATCAGCCTGCGGCTCACCGGCACGGACGCGCACTCGCAGCCGGGCAGCGCCATGCCCGCGACCCCGGCGACCGGAACGGCCAGCGCGGAGTTGCCCGGCAGCGCCTTGCGCAGCGCGCTCATCGGCACGTACGCCGCGATGAGGCCGCTGAGCAGGACACCGAACACCAGGAACGGCAGCGCCTGCACGCACACGGCGACGAAGATCGTCGAGCCGGTGCGCAGCTCGGGCACGTTGAAGAACTGGGTCAACGGGGTCCGGAAGAGCAGCGCCAGCACCAGCACCAGGCACAGCACTTCCAGCGATGACGGAACCCAGCGGCGGCGTTCCTCGGGAGCCTCCGGCTCGGCCTCGGTGGTCGTGGTCACCCGGACATGGTGCCAGGCCGATCCGATAACCGTTACCAACGACCGCCGGTTATGCGCGGTGCCGGGGTCCCTTCGGCGCGGAGAGCGAGTCCCGCAGCTTCGAGCTGTTGCCGATCATGATCCCGAACAGGGTGCCGAGCGCGTCCCTGCTCAGCCCCTCCGCCGGGAACTCGTAGCGCAGCGTCAGGTCCATCTTGCCGTCGTTGCGCGAGAGCACCGGGGTGCCGCCGAAGGGCAGCTCCGAGGCGCGGTCGATCGCCGAGAGCGCCAGTTCGGCGTCGTCGGGGAGGTTGACCGCGACGACGCACATCAGGCTGAGCACGACCAGGCCCTCGGCCAGCTGGGCGGCCTGGACCAGCCACGGGATGCCGGAGTGCTCGAAGAACAGCGCGCCCCCGTCGTCGACGCGGACCTCGTGGTAGGTCTCCAGGGCGCCGCGCGCGTGGCTCAGCAGCGCCGCCGTGTTCGCCGCCTCGGTCACTTCGCGCTCACCTGGTTCGGCACGGCGCCACCGTAGCGGCGGTCCCGCTTGGCGAAGATCTCGCAGGCGTGCCACAGGTCGCGGCGGTCCATGTCCGGGAACAGCTTGTCCAGGAAGACCAGCTCGGCGTACGCGGACTGCCAGAGCAGGAAGTTCGAGGTCCGCTGTTCGCCCGAGGTGCGCAGGAACAGGTCGACGTCGGGCATGTCCGGCTCGTCGAGGTAGCGCGCAAGCAGCTTCTCGGTGATCTTCTCCGGGTTGATCTCCCCGGAGGCCACCCTGCGGCCGATCTCCCGCGCCGCGTCGGCGATCTCCGCGCGCCCGCCGTAGTTGACGCACATGGTGAGCGTCAGCACGTCGTTGTCCTTGGTCTGCTCCTCGGCGGCCTCCAGCTCCTTGATCACGCTGCGCCACAGCTTCGGCCGCCGCCCGGCCCAGCGCACGCGGACGCCGATGGAGTCCATGTAGTCCACCTGGCGGTGGATGGTGTCGCGGTTGAAGCCCATCAGGAACCGGACCTCGTCCGGGCTGCGCTTCCAGTTCTCGGTGGAGAAGGCGTACGCCGAGAGCCACTTCACCCCGGCGTTCACCGCGCCGTTGACGAGTTCGATCAGCACGGCCTCACCGCGCTTGTGACCCTCGATCCTGGGCAGCCCGCGCTCCTTGGCCCACCGGCCGTTGCCGTCCATCACCAGCGCGATGTGCTTGGGCACGAAATCGGCGAGCACGGTGGGGAACGTCGCGCCGGAGGGGTGTGCCTCGGGAGCCTGGATGTCGGTCCGCGTGCGGCCGGAACGCCGTCGCAGCATGGGTTCGCCTTCTTTCCCTGCGAGTTCAGCCGTCGATCCTACGCAGTGCCCGAGCGCGGGATAGCGTGGCCTCTCGTGATCTCTCCGGCCGTTCGGCTCACCGTGTGCCGGGACTGCTGTTGCGGCAACGCGACCAAGCACCCCGGCGTCGACCACGACGCGCAGCTCGCCCGGCTGCGCGAGATAGCCGAGGCGACCGGGGCCGCCGTCACCGTCTCGGACTGCCTCGACGTGTGCGAGCACGCGAACGTCGTCGTGGTGCACCGCCGGGGCGGCAGGCCCGAGTGGTTCGGTTTCGTGAAGGGCGACGGAGTGCTCGACGACCTGCACGAGTGGATCAAGGGCGGCGGGCCCGTTCCGGACACCCTTGAGCTGCACCGGATCTCCCCGCCCGTGCGGTCCTGAGGACGGCTGCGAGAATGACGGGCGTGACCAGCCCCAAAGACGCACACCGGTCCGGGTTCGCCTGCTTCGTCGGCCGCCCCAACGCGGGCAAGTCGACCCTGACCAACGCGCTGGTCGGCTCCAAGGTCGCGATCACCTCGGACAAGCCGCAGACCACCCGGCACACCATCCGCGGCATCGTGCACCGCGAGGACGCGCAGCTGATCATCGTCGACACCCCCGGCCTGCACCGGCCGCGCACCCTGCTCGGGCAGCGGCTCAACGACCTGGTCATGGAGACCTGGTCGGAGGTGGACGTGATCGGCCTGTGCGTGCCCGCCGACCAGAAGGTCGGCCCCGGCGACAAGTTCATCGCGAGCGAGCTCGCCAAGATCGCCAAGAAGACCCCGGTGATCGGCATCGTCACCAAGACCGACCTGGTCCCGCCGAAGCAGGTCGCCGAGCAGCTGCTCGCCCTGCAGCAGGTGATGGAGTTCGCCGAGCTGATCCCGGTCTCGGCGGTGGACGGCTACCAGGTCGGGCTGCTGGCGGACCTGCTGGTCAAGCGGCTGCCCACGGGGCCGCAGCTCTACCCGGCCGGGGAGCTGACCGACGAGCCGGAGCAGACGCTGATCGCCGAGCTGATCCGCGAGGCCGCGCTGGACGGGGTCCGCGACGAGCTGCCGCACTCGATCGCGGTCACCGTCGAGGAGATGCTGCCGCGCGAGGGCCGTGACGACATGCTGGAGATCCACGCCGCGCTGCACGTGGAGCGGCAGAGCCAGAAGGCCATCGTGATCGGCCGCGGCGGCGAGCGCCTGAAGCAGGTCGGCATGGTCTCCCGCAAGCAGATCGAGAAGCTGCTCGGCACCAAGGTCTACCTTGACCTGCGGGTGCGAGTGGCCAAGGACTGGCAGCGCGATCCCAAGCAGCTGCGCCGCCTCGGTTTCTGACGGCGCTTTTGTCGGGGGTAGGTGGGAGAATCCGGTGGTGAGCCTGTATCGCGACACCGGTGTGGTGCTGCGGGTGCAGAAGCTGGGTGAGGCCGACCGCATCATCACGCTGCTGTCCCGCCAGCACGGCAAGGTGCGCGCCGCCGCCAAAGGCGTGCGCCGCACCAGCTCCCGGTTCGGCGCGCGGCTGGAGCCGTTCTGCCACGTCGACGTGCAGTTCTACACGGGGCGGACCCTCGACGTCGTCACTCAGGTGGAGACGGTGGACGCCTTCGGGCCCGGGATCGTCGGCGACTACCCGCGCTACACGGCCGCCTGCGCGGTGCTGGAGACCGCGGACCGGCTCAGCGCCGAGGAGGGTGAACCTGCGCTCCGGCTGTACCTGCTCGTCGTCGGCGCGCTGCGGGCGCTGGCCGGACGGGAGCGCGACGCCGCCCTCGTACTGGACGCTTTCCTGTTGCGCGCCATGGCTTTCGCGGGTTGGGCGCCTGCTGTCTCCGAGTGCGCGCGCTGCGGTACGCCCGGCCCGCACCGGTCGTTCAGCGTGCCGGTCGGCGGCGCGGTCTGCGGCGGTTGCCGTCCCGCGGGCGCGGCCAAGCCCGTCCCGGACACCTTCCGGATGCTCGACGCGCTCCAGCACGGCGACTGGCCGGTCGCGGAGAGCATGCCCAACACGATCCGCCGGGAGAGCAGCGGCCTGATCGCCGCACACCTCCAGTGGCACCTGGAACGGCAGTTGCGGTCGCTCCCCCTGGTCGAACGGCAGCGGGTATGACCATTCGTCCTTACCGCCCAAGCGATTTCGACGCCGTGCACCTCATCTGCCTGGCCACCGCGAACGCGGGGGTGCCGATGACGGGGCTGCCGGACCCGGACATCGTCGGCCACTGCTTCGCCGATCCCTACGTCACCTTCGAACCCGAGTTGGCCTTCGTCTACGAGGATGGGGAAGGTGTCGCGGGCTACGTGATCGCGGCGTTGGACACGACGGCCTTCGAGAACCGTTGGCGCGCCGAGTGGTCGCCGAGGTTCATCGAGAGCCACCCGCCGCCCTCGGTCTCCGCCGAACCCGAGGCGGACGCGTGGCTGCGCGAGTTCCTGCACAACCCGTCGTCCCCGGCCGCGACGGACTTCTCCGACTACCCCTCGCACCTGCACATCGACCTGCTGGCGCGGGCGAGGGGAGCCGGACGCGGCCGCGAGCTGCTGGCCGTGCTCTTCGAAGCCTTGCGCGCCAAGGGTTCCCCGGGTGTGCACCTATTGGTCGGCCGGAACAACCCGGGTGCGGTCGCGTTCTACCGCACGGTCGGCTTCACCGAGCTGACCACGTCGGTGCCGGGCATAGCGGCCTTCGGCATGCGGCTGGACTAGAGCCGCCGCACGTCCAGCGCGGTCTCGCTGACCTTGCCGTCCGCGTCGCGCTCGACGACGTAGGCACCGGAGTTCTTGCGCTCCGCCAACGCTTCCACGAGTTCCGTGCCCCGGTAGAGCAGGCCCGCGCCATCGTCGGTGCAGTAGGTCAGGCCCAGCTCCCCGGACGCGACGCCCGCGTGCACCAGTGGCCGCCGCCGCTTCTCGGAGTCGTAGTGGACCCCGTTGTGGAACGGCAGGAAACCCAGGCCGTTGTTGACCAAACGCAGCTCCGGGCCGAAGGAGTCGGTCGGCCCGCCCTGGTGCCAGCAGATCGAACCCGCCGACACACCGGCCAGCACGACTCCGCGCTGCCACGCCTCGCGCAGCACCTCGTCCACGCCGTGCAGCCGCCACAGCGCGAGCAGGTTGGCCACCGAACCGCCGTGCACCCACACCACGTCGCAGCCGAGCACGAACTCGCGCAGGTCGCCGGTCGGCGGCATCGGGAACAGGTTGAGGTGGCTGGCCCGATAGCCCGCGAGGTCTGCGGCCTCGGAGAAGTCGGCGTTCCACGTGCGCTGGTCACCCGAGGCGGTGCCGATCTGGCAGATCCGCGGCGCGCGCCCGCTCACCCCGGCCAGTTCCACGGCGTGGTGCACCAGCGGCGCGAGCTCGATGCGGGTGCGATGACCTGCGAGGTAACCACCCGAGGTGGCGAGGATCGTCGGCTGTTCAGCGGGCATGGACCGATCCTGCCACCCGGACCCGGCCGATGCGGAGAGCGTTCCTCTGTCACCATGGAGGCCGTGACGGAACCGGCTACGAGGAAACGTCCCAGCCGGGCGCGCTGGGTGCGGCGGGCCCTGTTCGGCGCCTTCCTGATCGCGGGGCTCGTCGTCGGCGGCACGGCCGCAAGGATCTGGCAGGTGGCGCGGCTGGACGACCAGCGCCCCGCCGATGTCGTCGTCGTCCTCGGTGCCGCCCAGTACAACGGCAAGCCCTCCGAAGTGCTCGAAGCGCGTCTCGTGCACGCGCAGCGCCTCTACGCCCGCGGGGTGGCGAAGACCATCGTCACGGTCGGCGGCGCGCGCGAAGGGGACGCGTTCAGCGAAGCCGAGGCGGGCAAACGATGGCTGCTCGGCACCAGCACGCGCACGGGCACCGCGAAGGAACCGTTGCCGTCGGACCACGTGGTGGCGCTGACCACCGGCTCGGACACCCTCGGCAGCATCCGCGCGGTCGCCGACGAGGCGAAGGCGCAGGGCTGGAACAGCGCGGTGATCGTCAGCGATCCGTGGCACTCGCTGCGCTCGCGGACCATGGCGCAGGACTTCGGCCTGGCCGCGTGGGCCTCGCCGACCCGCAGAGGCCCCATCGTCCAGACCAGGGAAACGCAGTTCAACTACATCGTCCGGGAAACCGGCGCGCTGCTCTACTACCGCCTCACCCACGCCCCCGCCAACGACCACACGGGCCTGGGCTGAGCCTCCCGTCCCAGCCGGGTTGGCCGGTCTTCAAGTACCGCGAACCCCACCGCCAGCGATCGCAAACCGCCCCATTCCTCCCGGGTATGACGTCGTTCGCGACCGCTGGAAGAGGGGTGGGGCGTACTTGAAGACGTGGTCACCACGCGAGCCCCCGGTTGGTCATACTCTTGCGCGCGTGATGAGCGCCAGCTACACCCACGAGGACGCCGAGCGGCTGTACGACGAGCCCCCCAAGCTCGCCGCCGGTCTGTGGAGCGGCGCCGAAGACCGCAGCGACTTCGCCAGGGACCGCGCGCGGGTACTGCACTCCGCCGCGCTGCGCCGCCTCGCGGCCAAGACACAGGTCGTGGGCCCGGGTGAGGGCGACGTTCCGCGCACGCGGCTGACCCACTCGCTGGAGGTCGCGCAGATCGGCCGCGGCATCGGCGCCGCGCTGGGCTGCGATCCCGACGTCGTCGACACCGCCGGGCTGGCGCACGACATCGGGCACCCGCCGTTCGGGCACAACGGCGAGCGCGCCCTCAACGAGATCTCCCAGTCGTGCGGCGGTTTCGAGGGCAACGCGCAGACGCTGCGCATCCTCAGCCGGCTCGAGCCGAAGGTGCTCGGCCCCGACGGGCGCTGCTACGGCCTCAACCTCACGCGGGCCTGCCTGGACGCGGCCACCAAGTACCCGTGGGCGCGCAAGGAGGGCCGCGTGAAGTTCGGTGCCTACGCCGACGACCTGCACGTCCTCGACTGGGTCCGCAAGGGCGCGCCCAACGAGCACAAATGCCTCGAAGCGCAGGTCATGGACTGGGCGGACGACGTCGCGTACTCCGTGCACGACGTGGAGGACGGAGTGCTGTCCGGCCGCATCTCGCTACGCGCGCTCACGCACCCCGACGAGGTCACGGCGCTCGCCGAGCTCGCCTCGCACAACTTCTCCGACGAGCCCGTCGAAGCCCTTGAAGCCGCCGCGACCCAACTGCTCCAACTCGACGTCGTGCGCGCATTGGCTGAGCACGAGTACGACGGCTCGCTCTCCACACAGGTCGCTTTGAAGCAGCTCACGAGCGAATTGGTCGGCCGCTTCGCGTCGGCCGCCGTGGTCGAGACGCGGCGCGTGCACGGAGACGGGCCGCTGCGCCGCTACGACGCGGACTTGGAGATCCCGCACCAGGTCGCGGCCGAAGTCGCACTGCTGAAATCCGTCGCCCTGCGCTACGTCATGAGTGACCCCGAACGGCTGGACCTCCAGTTGCGCCAACGACAGATGCTCACCGAGCTTGTCGCGGTTCTCGGGACCTTGGCGCCGAACGGGCTCGATCCGGCGTTCCGCCCCGCGTGGGAGGCAGCGACGACGGACTCCGAACACCTCCGTGTGCTCATCGACCAGGTTTCCCTGCTCACGGACACACAAGCGATCGCGTGGCACTCGCGCCTCACCCGCAAGAGCTGAGCTGTCACACCTCGCGCGGCGGTGTCGTCCTCTAGGTGAACCCCTATTCGAGGAGGACGCCGTGCCCCGCATTCCCGTTGTTCCCTACGCCAAGGCCAGCAGGCTCACGCGGTTCTTCTACCGCTTCGCCAAGCGCAAGTTCGGTGCGGTTCCTGAGCCCATGTCGGTTCTCGCGCACCACCCCGGCGCGTTGGTGTCGTGGTCGCTGATGGAAGGCAGTCTTGAGCGGACGCTCCGCGAGCTGCCGGGGAGCCTGCGCGACTTGGCGGTCTTCCGCGTCGCCACGGTCGTTGGATGCTCGTGGTGTGTTGACTTCGGCACCATGAAGCAGCGCCTCGACGGCCTCGATGTCGACCGTCTGCGCGAGATCGACCACTACGCCACTTCGGATCGCTTTACAGAGACCGAAAAGCGCGCGTTGGCATACGCGGACGCTATGACAGCTCAGCCGCCAACGGTCACTGACGAGCAGGTTGCGGAACTCGACGCCGAACTCGGTCACAAGGGACTCGCCGAGCTGACCTTCGTGATCGGCGTCGAGAACCTGCGCGCGCGGTGCTTCCACGCGCTCGGCATCGTCGACCAGGGCTTCACCTCGGGCGACGCGTGCCAGGTGCCCCTGCCCTAGGCCACCGCGCGCCGAACCCACCAGAAGGCGACCGCCACGCAGGCGACCGTCAGCCCGAGGTACAGACCGGCCTCGATCACCTGGAAGGTCCAGAAGCGGTCGGCGGGCTGAAAGGTGGTGACGGGGATCAGTCCGTTGATCCGGCCTCCCGAGTCCACGCCGACGAAGTCCTCCGGCCGCACCGCGGTCTGGCTCAGGAACCACCCGCCGCTGGTGGAGGCGCCGTTGGCATCGGTGACCGGTGTCATGTAGTTCGGCCGGAGCCAGTTGACGAACACGATCGACGCGGCCCAGGTCCCGGCGATCGTCAAACCCATCGCGGCCACCGTCCTGCGGAGCACCGTGCCCGCGGCGACACCGACCACGAAGGCGAACAGGCAGGCGGCCGGGAAGGACAGCGGCCCCTGGTTGAAGATCCTGAACGGGCCTTCGTGCGGAGCACCGGCGGTCGTGTACCACCACATGTGCGTCGTCGAGAACGCCGTCGCGAGCAGCACGACCGCGCTGCCGAGCAAGAGCAGCTTGGTGCTCAGCCAATGCCAGCGGGACACGCTCTGCGTCCAGGCGTAGCGCACCGTGCGGTGCTCGTACTCGGCGGCGAGCAGCGGAGCGCCGAGGAACATGCCGATCAGCGCGGGCAGCGGCAGGAGAACCTCGTTGACCAGTTCGAGCCGGTACAGCAGCTCGTGGATCCCCGTGGGGTTGGTCGGGTGTTCCGACACCGGTCCGGCGGACACCGTCACGGCGACGAACACCGCGGCCAAGCCGAGGAACACGGCCGCGAGGATGAACAGCGTGGTGCGGTGCTGCCGCCAGGTCATCCAGATCACGCGAAGACCTCCTCGGCGACTCGCGACGGCATGGCCAGGTAGCGCATGACCAGCTCCTCCAGGTTCACCCGCTGGACCTGCCAGCTGGGATCGCCGACCGGGCGGATTCCCCGCACCAGCAAGGAAACCCGGCCGTTGAGGTCCTCGCGGTGCAGCACGTGCTGGTGCGCGGACACCAGGTCCTCGGTGACCGCCGGGCCGAACAGCAGCCGGTGCTGCTCCAGCAGTTCGTCGATGTCGCCGAGCAGCTGCACCCGGCCGTGGTCGAGCACCACCAGGTAGTCGCAGAGCCGTTCCAGCTCGGAGACCACGTGCGAGGACAGCACGATCGTGCAGTCGTGATCGGCCTTCGCCGCCATCAGCGTGGACATCATTTCCCGGCGGGCCAACGGATCGAGGCTCGCGACCGGCTCGTCCAGGATCAGCAGCTCCGGCTGCTTGGCCAGCGCGACCGCCAGCGCCACCTGCGCTCGCTGGCCACCGGAGATCCGCCCGACCTTGGCGGTCAACGGGATGCCCAGCTCGGCGAGCCGATCGGTGGCGATCTTGTCGTCCCAGCGCCGGTTGAGCACCCGGCCCGCCGTCAGCATCTCCCGCACGGTGAAGTCGCGGTACAGCGAGTGCTCCTGGTCGATGTAGGCCACGCGTTCCAGCACCGTGTTCGGGCCGACGCGTTCGCCGAGCAGCTCCAGCTCGCCGGTGGTGGGCCGCAGCAGCCCCACCATCAGGTTCATCAGCGTGGACTTGCCCGCGCCGTTCGGGCCGACCAGCCCGACCACGCGACCGGCGGGCACCTCCAGCGAGCAGTGCTGGAGCCCCCACGCCCGGCCGTAGCGGCGGCCCAGGTTCCTGGCCGTGATCGCGGATTGCGTCACCTAGTTCTCCTCAGGACGGAACTCGTGCAGCACCGTCGCCACCAGGGCGGCGATGCCGTCGGAATCCATGCCTGCCTGGTGAGCGGTGGCCAGCCACTTCTCCAGGTCGGCACGCAGTTCGGCCTGCTGTTCCGCGGGCAGCCCGGCAAGGCCGCGTTCGATGAACGTGCCCATGCCGGGGCGACCCTTGGCCAGGCCCTTGTGTTCCAGTTCGCGGTAGGCCTTGAGCACCGTGTTCGGGTTGATGACCAGGCGTTTGGCCACCTCTTTGACGGTGGGCAGGCGGTCGCCGACGTGCAGGTGGCCCAGGCGCAGCGCGTGCTCCACCTGGTCGACCAGCTGCCGGTACGGCGGCACGCCCGATCCGACCTCGACCCGGAACTCGATCAAGAGGTTCCCCCATCGATCTATTTACCTATGATCATAGGACAAGTCGCCGGGGTCGAGTCAAGTCCGACCCCCTGAACAGCAGAAACCGCCCAGGCGCATGCCCCTGGGCGGTTGTCTGGGAATGCTAGAACTCGACCGTGGTCAGCTTGTCCGGGTTGACCACGTCGTACATCGCGGCGATCTTGCCATCGCGCACGACCATCGCGGTCACCCTGCGGTCGAGCGGCCGGAACTCGTCCGTGCCCGGCGACTCCGTGAACAGCAGGCCGAGATCGCCGTTGACCAGCACGAAACGCATGCTCTCGGTCGCGGCCAGGGCGCCGTACATCCGCATGAGGCCCACGGTGAAGCGGGAGATCTTGTCCGCACCGACCATCCGCTGCGCCGCCGTGCGCGCCTTGCCGTCGCTGTCGCCGATGAGCACCGCGTCCGGGTGCAGCACCTGTGCGATCGCCGCGGGGTCGCCCGTGGCCATGGCCGCCAGGAAGCTCTCCAGCACGCGGCGCTGCTCCGCGAGGTCGACCCGGGGCGGCGCATCGGCCTGGGCAACGGCCTTCCGGCCACGCGACGCGTGCTGGCGCGCCGCAGCCACCGAGCAGCCCAGCATGTCCGCGATCTCCGTGAACGGCACGCTGCACGCGTCGTGCAGCACGAAGGCCACGCGCTGCTCAGGGGACAGCTCGTGCAGCACGACCAGCGCGGCCATGCGCAGCCCGTCGTCCTGCACTACGACATCAAGCGGGTTCGCCTGCTCCGGCACGCCGAGGGGCCGCACGACCGGCTCCGGAAGCCACTGGCCGACATAGCGCTCACGGCGCGCCGTCGCGGACTTCAACCGGTCGAGGCAGATCCGCCCGACCACGGTCGTCAGCCACCCGCGCAGCTCCCGGATCTCCGCGGCGTCCGCCGTGGACAGGCGGAACCACGCTTCCTGAACAGCGTCCTCGGAGTCCGCGAGCGAACCGGTGATCCGGTAGGCGACACCGAGCAGATGAGCCCTGTGCTCGGTGAACCGTTCGGCGAGCGCATCGTCCGTTGAAGTCACACGCCCGATTGTGGCCCAGGCACAGGGCCTACACTTCGTAGACGTGGCAGGCAGGATCCGGGAAAGCGACATCGCGCAGGTACGGGACCGCAACCGGATCGACGACGTCATCGGCGAGTACGTGGCGCTACGACGCACCGGTGGAGCGGTCAAAGGGCTGTGCCCGTTCCACGACGAGAAGACCCCGTCGTTCAACGTGCGCCCGAGTCACGGCACGTTCCACTGCTTCGGCTGCGGGGTCGGCGGCGACGTCATCAGCTTCATCCAGCAGTACGAGCACCTGAGCTTCACCGAGGCCGTCGAACGCCTCGCCTCGCGCGTGGGCATCCAGATCGTCTACACCGGCGGCGGCTCGGGAAGCGTCCAGCGGGACCGCGGCACGAACTCGCGGATGCTGGAGGCGCACAAGATCGCGCACCAGTTCTACATGGAGCTGCTGGCCTCGCCGGAAGCGCAGGCCGCGCGGGAGTTCCTCAGCGAGCGCGGCTTCGACGCCGACGCCGCGGCGAACTTCGGTTGCGGCTACGCGCCCGCGGGCTGGGACAAGCTCACCAAGCACCTGCTGGGCCGCGGGTTCGAGCTGACCGAGCTGTACAAGGCCGGGCTGTCCAAGGAAGGCCGTCAGGGGCCGATCGACCGCTTCCACAAGCGCCTGCTGTGGCCGCTCAAGGAGCTCGCGGGCGATGTCGTCGGCTTCGGCGCGCGGCGGCTGCACGAGGACGACCCGATCCAGGCGAAGTACGTCAACACGGCCGAATCGCCGATCTTCAAGAAGTCCAAGGTGCTCTTCGGCATCGACCTGGCCAAGCGCGAGATCGCCCGCCGCCACCAGGCCGTCGTCGTCGAGGGCTACACCGACGTGATGGCCATGCACCTCTCCGGCGTGCCCACGGCGGTGGCCTCGTGCGGCACCGCGTTCGGCTCCGACCACATCTCGGTGCTGCGCAGGCTGATGCTCGACGACGCCGAGTTCCGCGGCGAGGTGATCTTCACCTTCGACGGCGACGAGGCGGGCCAGAAGGCCGCGATGAAGGCCTTCGAGGACGACCAGAAGTTCGCCACCAAGACCTACATCGCCATCGCCCCCGACGGCATGGACCCGTGCGAGCTGCGCCAGGCCAAGGGCGACACGTCCGTCCGCGACCTCGTCGCCCGGCGGCAGCCGCTGTTCGAGTTCGCCATCCGCCGCATGCTCGCCGACCACGACCTCGACCGCGCGGAGGGGCGGGTGGAGGCGCTGCGCCGCACCGCCCCGCTGATCGCGCAGATCAAGGACTCCGCGCTGCGGGACGAGTACGCCAGGCAGCTCTCCGGCTGGCTCGGCTGGGACGACACGGCCGAGGTGCTGCGCCGCGTGCGCGTGGCGGCGGGCCAGAGCCCGGACGCGCGCGCCGGGCGCCAGCGCAGGCCGCAGCCGGTCGACCCGAACCAGGGCGCCCTCGCGGTCGAGGTGCCGAGCGGCCCGTCCCGCCCGGACCCCCGCGACCCGCACCTGCGGTTGCAGCGCGAGGCGATCAAGGCCGCGCTCCAGCTCCCCGGGCTGGCCGGTCCGGTCTACGACTCGCTCTCCGACGAGGCGTTCACCCACCCCGCCTACCTCGCGCTGCACCAGGCGATCCTGGCCGCCGGGGGCACCTCCTGCGGCCTGGCCGGGGCGGCGCTCAGCAGTTCCGTCGCGGAGCACTGCCCGGAGACGCTGCGCTCGATGGTCACGGAGCTGTGCGTCGAACCGCTCCAGCTGCCGCCCAAGTCCGACGACGACAGCCGCTACATCAACGGCGTCCTGTCGGCCTTGCAGGCGAACCTGGTCGGCAGGCAGATCGCGGAGATCAAGTCCCGGCTGCAGCGCATCTCGCCGGTGACCGACCGCGAGGAGTACACCGCGCTGTTCGGTGACCTGGTCGCGATGGAGGAGTACCACAGAGGGCTACGTGCCCAAGGGGTGGCGGCGCAGTGAGCGGATGGTGGCGGCGGACCGTCGAGCGGCTGACCGGGGGAGCGAAGCTGCCCCAGGGCTTCACCGAGACCCTGGCCGCCGAGGAGAACGTCGTCGCGGTCGCCGACGTGCGCGGTGGCGGTCACCTGGTGGCGTCCTCGCACGGTTTGTGGCTGCCCGACGGCGACGGCGCGCACCGGCGGGTCGGCTGGCACCTGATCAGCAAGGCGGGCTGGGCCAACGGCTCGCTCACCGTCACCGAGGCCGATGAGACCGGGACCGCGGGCGCTGCCGTACTGCTGACCGACCGCGCGCCGCGGCGCTACGTGCTCAGCGAGGCGGGCAAGCTGCCCGAGGCCGTGCACAAGCGGGTCACCGGCTCGATCAGGTCCACCCATCGCAGGGACCTCCCCGGTGGCGGTGCGTGGTTCGTCCAGCGCAAGATCCCCGGCAGCGACGGCTTCGTCCTCCAGGTGCGCGCCGACCCCGGCACCGACATGGCCCTCGTGGAGCCGATCGCCGTCGAGGTCGCCGAGCGCCTGCGGCAGGCGAGGGCCGAGGAGCACTGACCCCTTCCCCCGCGCACCCTCTCCCTATAAAGTACGTACGTACGGTTTTTATGGAGGTGTGCATGTGGGATCCCGCCCAGTACCTGGCGTTCGCCGACCACCGCGCTCGCCCGTTCCACGAGCTGGTGGCCAGGATCGGCGCTTTTGAGCCGAGAGCGGTCGTCGACCTGGGCTGTGGTCCCGGCACCCTGACAACGGTCCTCGCCGACCGCTGGCCGCGCGCCCGGTTGGAGGCGCTGGACTCCTCGGCCGAGATGGTCGAGGAGGCCCGCCGCCGCGGCATCCCCGCCGAGGTGATGGACGTGGCCAGTTGGCACCCCAAGCGGGACACCGACGTGGTGGTCTGCAACGCCGTGCTCCAGTGGGTGCCCGGCCACGCCGACCTGGTGCGCGGCTGGCTGGACGAGCTGCCGCCGTCCGCGTGGTTCGCCTGGCAGGTGCCCGGCAACTTCGACGCGCCGTCCCACGTCATCCTGCGCGAGCTGGCCGCCGCGCCGCGCTGGAACGACTCCCTCGGCTCCGCGCTGCGCGACGAACAGCCCGTCCACACCGCCCACGAGTACGCGTGCCTGCTCGCCGACGCCGGTTGGCACGCCGACGTGTGGGAGACCACCTACCAGCAGCGGCTCTCCGGCGACGACCCCGTGCTCGACTGGGTCGTCGGCACCGCGCTCCGCCCCGTCCGCGCCGCCCTGTCCGATGGCGACTGGGCCGCGTTCCTCGCCGAGCTGGCGCCGCGGCTGCGCGAGGCCTACCCGCAGAGCGCGGACGGCAGCACCTGGTTCCCGTTCCGGCGGGTCTTCGCCGTCGGCCAGAAGCCCGGTTAGCGCGCCAGCACCGGATCCCGCTTCTCGAAGGGCGCCGTGTGGTTGTTCTTGCGGTGCCCCGTCTTCTCGGAGATCTTCGCCCGCAGGAACCCCGCGGCGCCCTGGACGGCGGGATGGTCCAGCACCTGGTGGTAGGCCCGGTTGATCTGCTCGTACCGCTCCCGCCCTGCCCGCGCTCCCAGCACATAGCCCACCGCCGCACCGAGCACCAACGCCTTCATCATCACTACCTCCACCCATGACCTGCGAAAATGTGTCCAGGGAGCGGGTACCCGGGGGTGGTGAAAACCAGTCGTCCGGATGCGCTAGAGTTACTACCTGTCAGGCCGAGGCCGGACGACAACAGAAAACGATCCTCCGTAGCTCAATTGGCAGAGCATGCGACTGTTAATCGCAGGGTTACTGGTTCGAGTCCAGTCGGAGGAGCTCCCACCCCAGGTCAGCGGCCTGGGGTGTTGTCGTTTCAGGGGTGTCCCATCTTCTCGCGAGCGATCGCCGCCAACGCGATGGCTTCGTGCTTGTGGCCGTGGTCCGTCTCCGCCACGTGTTCGAAAACCTCGGCCTGCAACCGGTACCAGTCACGCAACGCCTCCGGTGACCGCTTCTCGTTGGGGTAGCGGGAAAGCAGCCACGCCCGCACGTCATCCAGACGAACCGGCATCCTCGACTGCCCAACGGTGCCCATGCGGCACAGCAGACACCGACGCGCGGGCAACTACCCGGACAAACTGTCCGGCCTCCTGTGTGCTTGATTCACCGCATCGAGCACCGCCGTCCAGGGGAGTTCCTTTCCCGGTGAACTGCGTGGTTCGTGCAGCGGCCAGACGTCATCGCCGTAGACAAGATGCACTCCGGCTCCGCGAAGCGCCGCCAAGTGGTCGTTCCACGCCGGATGCCGTGCATGTGCGGCGTTGACCCTCGGAAAGATCACGACCGGAAGGCCGTGCGTGCCAATGGCTTCGTTGACCTGAGTGAGGGCTTGGTTGTCCGCCAGGCCCAGCGCGAGCTTGGCAACCGTGTTCGCTGAGGCGGGCGCGACGACGTAACAGTCGACCGGCGGATGCGGGCTACGTTGCCCTGGAGACCGTGGCTCAACCCGTACCGGAAGCCCCGTCGCTCGTTCGATTGCCGTGAGCGCACCGGTTTCCGCGAGCCAGCGTCCCGCAGTCGGGGTCAACGTGACGCCCACCGTCCAACCCGCTTCTTGCGCCGGTCGGATCAAGCCGGGAAGCAGATCCTCAACCCCACCAGCGCCAGAGCCGACCACACCGAGCACCCGCCCTGCCATCACCGCACCGCCCGGCAACGCTCGGCGAACGCCAGCAGGGCCGACGACTTCTTGCCCGCTGAAGCGGGAGCACGGCGGTAGACCGACCGCACAACCTCACGGACTACCGCGCTGTGCCGAACGATGCCAGGCGCTTTTTGTTCTGCCGTAAGGAGAATCTGCACAGCGTCATCGTCCTTCGCCACGAGGCTGAGCGCCCGAGCGACGTCGATCATGTGCCCTACCTGTCGTTCGAGCGGAAGGTGTTCGGTGTCGGAGCGCAGCCCAGCATCGGCAACCTGCACGAAATCGCCGAGATCGAGAGCGACTGACACACGGTGCAACGCGACATTGGCCGGGCCAAAGCTGGTCATCCAGTAGTTGGCATCCCTTCCCAGCTCCTCCGCAGCGTGCTCCGCCCGGTTCAACAGCTCGTTCGCCATTGCCCTGTCCTGATATCGGGCGGCAGCAACGGCGGTACGCAGGAAGAGCATTCCGTACAGGCTCAGCGCGGCCGGATCTCCAGCCTTCATGCGTGGAGCCAGCCAGCGCGCTGCCGCGTTGCCCAGTTCCAGTGCGTCTTCGAAACGCCCAACTGCAAACAGCGCATGGGTTCCCGAGCGCGCCGCGGAGGCCAACACGAGCGGATCATCCGCGTCTTCCGCCGCTTGGGTCGCGCGTTCAGCCGCAATCCAGGCGAGGTCCGCTTCACCGATCTTGCTCATCGCCGTCGCGGCCAAGTGATGGATTCGAGCCGACACCGCAGCACACGACCGCTTGTACGGCGGGTCGTCGGCCGAGGCCACTTCGAGGCGCTGAGCCGTCTTGATCAGGTTCGGCAGGGCCGACACCACTCGGCCGAGGTTTCCCCGCTGCCAGTCTGACCACACTGCCTCGGTCAGCGCTGCAATCGGAGCGGGATCGATGTACTCAAGGGAATTCGCGGACGAGAACAACGTCCTCGCCAACCGACGAGGCGCCATCAGCGCGTCACGAATCGCCGGTACATCGTCGTGGTCGTCTTCATCCTCCATCAACACCGGCTCGCCGAGCAGGTCGCCGAGGGTGACCCGAAGCGCCTTGGCAACGTCGGCAAGCACGTCCAGCCGACGGTCTCCCGCTCGCCTCGCTCGATTTGCTCAGCCAGTCCTCGGAGCGGTTCACCAGGTCCGCGAGCACCGTCTGCGACAGCCCTCGCCGACGCCGGTAGAAGGCAATGCGCTCTCCGACACTGAGCTGATCGCCACCACCCCTCACCAGCTCAGGCTAGCAACGCCGGTCACGCACACCGCGGACATGCGCTAACCAGGAGCGCGGTCCGCATCTTGCCGACCCCGGCTAGCGGGCTGCGGGCTGGCGGCCGGTCCCGCGCCGGGTCGGCGAAGACAGCACACATTCACAAGGAGTGATTCAGTCCGCTGGCCGCAGAGGGAACCCTGGCGCGCTACGACGCGGAGGACCGAGCAGACCAGACCGATATGCGGCCGTCGGAGAAACCGCGGAATGAGTGCGGTCCCTATGTGGACCTGAACGTGATGATGACGTGGCCGGTGGTCCGCGACTGCGTGGGCTTCGGTCCTCGGCCCTGGCGGGCTTGCGCTCCGGGTCCCCTTGCCACGACGAAGTGGTCTCCGGAAGCCCACGATGGTCCTTCTCTAGACATTTTGACTGACTTCCGACTACTCCATTCAGGTGGTCCTGCTGTGGCAGTTCTCGATACTCCCAGTGATCAGAGGGTTGACCTCTGTGCATGACAGCGATGTCAAAGGGCCGCCAAGGACTGTCGAGGACGCCATATATAGAAGAGCGAGGAAGGCCCGACCCCTACATGTTGTGGTCTGAACCAGTTGTGGCAGGTTGCGCCAAAGGGGTGTCATAGTTCACGATTTTGAAAGCGCTGCGACGGACTTCGGTGCAGACGCCATTTCAGCCCTCGATTCAGGAGCGTGCAATGAGATTCCAGATCAAACCGAGCGCCAACGGGCAGTGGTACTTCGTCATCCGCTCTGGGGTCAACATCCTGGCCACGAGCGAGACCTACACCGCTAAGTCGAGTGCGCGCCGTACGGCGCAGAAGATCATCGACGAGGCGCGCTGGGGCTCCATCGACGAGTAGGGAGGAATTCGAAGAACGGAACCCCGCCTTCCGAGGTGGTCGCAACACCTCGGACTGCGGGGCTTCCAGCTCAGAGCCTACCCGGATGACGCATCCATCATGCGAAGAACATCTGGGGTCATCATGCAGGAAGGAGAGGTCGATGCCAGTACCTAAGGTGCCCAAGAAGGGTGGCGGTTCTCAAGATCGGGACCGCAACAACGACGGCTCGTGGCGCAAGAAGCGGGGTGACGCCGGAAAGCCGCGCAAGTAGGCGCTGAGCGGGTGTTGGCTGGCAATGTTCGGCATCCTGTCAGTCAACATCCGCTTGGGTGAGTTCAAGTGGGTAGGCGCGGCGGCCCCGCTTAATCCCACTGATCGGCGCCAGTAGCCCGCAAGCGCTGGCATGCAACGACTGTTTGCATGTGTGATTTCTGCTGAGTGTGACCAGTGCAGACGAGTAATGACTGACATCGACCAGAGTCAATCTTGAATCGCAGGGTCACCGGTTCGAGTTCGGTCGAGAATCCCAGGTCAGCGGCCTGGCATGTTGTCGTTTCAAGGTAAGTCGGTCGCCTCGCCCCGATGAATGCGTGAAGATCCACCGTTGTGAAGACTCCCGCACGTGATCTTCTGTTGGAGCGGTTCCGGTGGATCGACGGCCACGCGGACATGTGGCCGGTGTTCCGGGACGGCGACGCGTTCAAGGCGGTCGTCCAGGCGCTGGTCGAACCGTTCCGCGGCGTGGGTGTGACCGCGGTGTGCGGGATCGAGTCGCGAGGGTTCCTGCTCGGCGGGGCTGCGGCGATGGAGCTGGGCGTGGGTTTTGTCGCTGTGCGCAAGGCGGCAGGGCTCTTCCCGGGCGAGAAGCTGGTCAGGGAAACGGAGCCGGACTATCGGGGGCTCAGGCACGCTTTGCGGCTTCAACGGGCATCGCTGAGCCCGACCGACCGCGTACTGCTCGTTGACGACTGGATCGAGACCGGAAGCCAGGCTCTGGCGGTCCGCGAGCTGGTCGAGAATGCCGGGGCGAAGCTGGCCGGATGCGCCGTCGTCGTCGACCAGATGGCCTCTGAATCCAAGACAATGCTGGGCGTGTTCCACGCGCTCGTGACCGCCGACGAACTCCCCGATATCCACGGATAGCGAAGGACAGGAGAGCCGTGGCGGTCATCTTCGAACTCGTGATCAACTTCGGCGAGGAGCGGGCCGCGGCCGAACGGGCCGTGGATGTGGTTGCGGAGACGGCGGCCATCCCTGCTGGCGATTCGCTGATCAGATTGCACCGCCCTGCGTTGCGCGACGCGGTCTCGCGCGCGGGCGATCCGTACATCGAGTTCTCGGCCATTCCCGCGGGTATCGGGTGGGGGCTGCCACTCGATCGCGACGGCGAGCGGGTTGTGCTGGACAGGGCGCAACTCTCCGCGCTCGGGCACGCCTTGTACGACGTGCTTTCCCACCTGGACGGCTACCAGGCTGCCATCGTCGGGTGGGACCCGGAAGGCTTCGTAGACCTGGCCGAGCTGCGGGAAGACTGGTCGGACGAGCTGGCCCACGCGCAGTTGCCTGGTCTGGTGCTGTCGCCCTGGGCACGCCGGAAGTTGCCTACAGCGACGGGCCTTCAGCCGTTTGCGGACGGCTTCGACTGGATTCCCTATCGAGGCGAGGGGGCAGGAAACGGGGAAGCCGTTCGGTCGCCTTAAAGTGTCGTCGTGGGCCGAAGTTGTGGTGTTGCGGAGAAGGAGCCGCTATCTGTTGTCTCCCAAGGTAACCCGACGTGGGGAGCGGCGATGGCGAACCCCTACCAGATGCGCGAGGGCTTCTACGTCCTCACGGACACCCAAGCACACCGTTGGTGCAAAACGGAGTTCCACGCGGGCCGCACGACGAGTGAGCGGTGGGTGGTCTGGGACAAGATCGCGGCCGTTCCGCAGGCGAGGTGGGTCGGGCCGGCGCCGATCGAGCCGCAGATCGACGAAATCCTTGACGCAGCAGGGGAAACGAACACGTTGCCGGTCTTCGTCGCCTACGCGATTCCGTTCCGGGACGCGGGAGGGGGTTCCTCCGGAGGCTTCCGGGACGTGCGGTCGTACCAGGCGTGGGCGAAGTCCTTCGCGCGGCTGGTCGGAGTGGCACCGGCGGTGGTGATCCTCGAACCCGACACATTGATCCACATGCCCGGCCTGAACGCGGAGCAACGCAAGAATCGCTTGGCGTGCCTGGCATACGCGGTGCAGGCCTTCAAGCAGTACGCGCCCAACACCTACGTGTACCTCGACGGCGGAGACGGTCGCTACAACTCCCCGGAGTCGCTCGCGCCGTGGTTGTTGCAGGCCGGAGTCGCGGACGCGCGGGGCTTCGCGGTCAACGTCTCGAACTACAACACGAACGGCATGTGTCAGGACTTCGCGACGGAGCTGCGCGACCTTCTCGGCCTGCCCGACGTCGGCTACGTCATCGACACCTCCCGCAACGGCAACGGCCCGCCGCCGGACTCCTACATCCGCGCCAACCCGAGCACGTGGTGGGGCAACCCGCCTGGTCGGAGGCTGGGAGACAGGCCCCAGTACGTAGGCGCGAACGGCTTCGACGCGAAACTGTGGGTGAAGCTCCCCGGGGAGTCCGACGGCCCTTACGGCGTGGCACCGCACAGCGCCTCGTCCGAGTTCCTGCCCCGCGTGGCGCACGGCTTGTACTACGGCCGGTAGTCGCGCGGTACAGGAAAATGCCCAGAAACCGGTACCGCCCCCGGAGGGGCTCCGCAGGTGTGGGTGGACTAACATCGCAGCCCTCACGCGAGGCTACAACGCGTGATGTGTTCGGCCGTTCGTGGAGACGGGCCATCAGGGGGCGGTAGCTCAGCCGGTCAGAGCAGCAGACTCATAATCTGTCAGGTCGTGGGTTCGAGCCCCACCCGCCCCACCAACCTCGCCGCGTGATCTGCAGCCGAGGGCACAAGAGTCCATTGTGGACCGAATCAGCGATTCCGTTGGTAGTGCTCGGCGATCTCGTCGCTGGTGGTGAGCCAGATGTCGGGCTGAGCGGCGAGGAACTCCAGTGCCTGGTCGAGGTACCCGTGCCGGAACGGCTGGCCGATGACGAACGGGTGCAGGGCGAGCGCCATGACCCGGCCGCTGTGCTCGGAGTCGGCGCGCAGCTGCTCGTACTGGTCCCTGACGATCTGGACGAATTCCGGCCCGGTGAAGCCCTTGCTGAACAGCAGCAGGTCGTTGAGTTCGACCGAGTACGGGACGCTGATCATTCCTGGCACGTTCAACGCATAGGGCTGGTCGTCATTCGTCCAGTCCAGCACGTAATCCAGGCCGAGTTCGGCGAGCAGCGCCGGGGTGTTCACCGTTTCCGTCAATCCTGGGCCCATCCAGCCGCGAGGCCGCTGACCGGTGGCGGCGGTGATGGTGTCGACGACATCGGTGAGAAAAGCGCGCTCTTCGTCGAGGGCCATGTCGGCCTGCAGAATCGAGTTGGTTCTCCCGTGCGCGAGCCACGCCCAGTTCCGGTCGAGCCCGGCCTTGATGATCTGCGGGTGGTGTTCGGCGACGGCGGAGTTCAGCAGCGCGCTCGCCCGGATGCCGTGGCGGTCCAAGCTCTGGATCGTGCGCCAGATGCCGACGCGGGCCCCGTAGTCGCGCCAGCCGTAGTTGAGGGCGTCGGGCATGAGGTCCGCGGTGCCGGGCCAAATGCTGGTCGACGGGCGGTCGGCCATGAAGTGCTCGATGTTGAGGCCGATGTAGACGGCGACCCGGGCGCCGCCGGGCCAGCTGAGCGGAGGGCGTTCGGTGATCGGGCTGTAGTCGAAGAGCTCCATGCGGACACGGTAAAATCTGACATCAATGTCAGGTTCAACCCCGAGGAGCGAGATGCGGATCGGTGAGCTCGCGCGGCGTACCGGGGTCAGTGAACGATCACTGCGCTACTACGAGCAGCAGGGCCTGCTCGTGGCCGATCGCACGCCTGGCGGACAGCGCGAATACCCCGACCGGGCCGTCGACAGGGTCATCCGCATCCAGGAACTGTTCGCCGCGGGTCTGCACAGCAAGAAGATCGCGCAACTGCTGCCGTGCATGCGGGACGCGGACGGCGGGCCTTCCGAGGTCGCCACCGGACGGCTGGTCACCGACCTGGTCGCCGAGCGGCAGCGGATCGACCAGATGATCAACAGCCTGGTCAATTCCCGCGACGTGCTCGACGAAGTGATCGACGCGGCACAGCGCTAATGATGACCTGACAGATTACGAGTCTGCTAGCGCTCGTCGTCGGGCGAGGTGGTCGCGTTCAACGGGATTCGTCGCCAAGCTCAGTGCGGTGTCATAGGCGGCGATCGCTTCCAAAGTGCGGCCCAGAGAACGGAGGAACTCCGCGCGAGCCGCGAAGAGCAGATGGGAACGAGGGAGTTCCCGAGCCTCAACAAGCCGGTCGAGCAGGCCCAAGCCCACCGCCGGGCCTTCCGCGAAACCGACCGCGACAGCGCGGTTCAACGTGACCACAGGCGACGGAGCGACGGTTTCCAATAGCGCGTACAGCTCCGCGGCGCGCGGCCAGTCGGTCTCATCCCGGGCGTGGGCCGCGGCGATCGCGGCCCGGATCGCATAGGGCGTGGCGGGCGCGTTCTCGACCAGAGCGATGCCTTCGGCGATCTGCTTGTGGTTCCACAAAGTTCGGTCCTGATCGGCGAAGAGAACGAGTCGCCCCTCGTCGTCGACCCTGGCCCGGCGCCGCGAATCCTGGAAGAGCAGCAGCGCCAGCAGCGCACGCGCCTCCGGCTCCTCCGGCATCAGCTCGGCGAGGAGCCTGGCGAAGCCGAGCGCCCGCTCGCACAGCTCCTCCCGCACCAGCTGGCTGCCCGCGGTCGCCGCGTAGCCCTCGGTGAAGATCAGCTCCACCACGGCGAGCACCGCGGGAAGCCGGTGTGGCAGCTCGGAATCGGCCGGGACGGCATACGGAATCCGCGCCAGGGCGATCTTCTTCTTCGCGGTCGTGAGACGCGCGGCCATGGCCGACTCGGTCACCAGGAACATCCTCGCCACCTCGGCGGTCGACAACCCGCCGAGGTAGCGCAGGGCCAAGGCCACGCGCGCGGGCATCGCCAACGCCGGGTGACAGCACGTGAAGATGAGCCGCAGCCGCTCGTCGACGACGCGTGACGGTGGTTCGGCCGCCAGCTCGTCCTCGGTCAGCGTGGCACCGAGCAATCGCAGCTTCTCGGCGAAGACCTTGTTGCGGCGCAAGTGATCCAGAGCTTTGCGGCGCGCGGTGGTGAGCAGCCACGCGTGGGGGTTGGCGGGCTCACCGCGCTCGGGCCAGGTACCCAGCGCGGCAAGCACGGCCTCGGACAGCACGTCTTCCGCGAGGTCGAAATCGCGCAGGTCGGCGACCAGCACCGCGAGCAGCCGCGCGCGATCGGCGGGAGACAGCGTGACCACGGCGTCAGTGATCGGCGACCGGGTGCACCTGGATCGCCTCGAACGAGAGCAGGGGAGCCTTGCGCGCCCACGCCAGCGCCGCGTCCAGGTCCGGGCACTCCAGGAGGTAGAAGCCACCCAGCCACTCGGTCGTCTCGGTGTAGGTGCCGTCGGTCACCAGCACCTGCTCGTCCTGCTTGCGCACGGTGGTCACGGTGGACGACGGCCCGAGCCCGGCGCCGTGCACCAGAACTCCCGCTTCGACCAGGGACTTCGCGAACTTCCCGTTGTCGGAGATGTTCTGCTTCTGGTCGGCGTCCGCCATCGACGCCCACTGCTGCTCGTCGCTGAGGACGGTGAGTAGGTACTGCATGATCGGTTCCTCTCCGTTCGACTCCATCCCACCACTGCCGGGGGACATGGACATGACGAACGGCTCCGCGTCGGATCGAAAGCCGGGCGGAGTGACCTGGACCACATCGACGCTGAGCCGGGGCGGCGCGGTCGGCGCCGCCCCGGGCTCGATCAGCCGAAGTAGCCGTTGAAGAGCAGCTCGCTGACCTTCGTCGTGGTTTCCTTGCCCACGTCGAAGCCGTCCTTGATCACCATGGTGTTGCTCATGATCGCGACGGTGTAGCGCTCGCGCGGGCCGACGAACCCGACGGAGTTCATGATCCACGAACCGTCGTCGTTGTCGTCGGACCAGCCGTTCTTGTTGCCGGGCTGGGCCTTCGCGCCCGCACCCCAGACGCCCCACTGCTGGTTGGCGTCGACGGTGCGCATCTCCTTGACGATGTAGTCGCGGTGCTTGGCGGGCAGCTTGCCCAGCACGTAGTTGACCAGGCGGTCCAGGTCGTTCGGGGTGGTGAGGATCCAGCCCCAGTGGTGCGGGTGCTTGTCGGTGAACTTCATGTCGGTCATGCCGTAGAGCGGGAAGCGCTTGGCGAACTCGGCCTCGCCGCCGAAGCGCTTCCACAGCGTGTGCGCGGCGTCGTCATCGCTGGAGTTGAGCATCCTGCGCATCAGCTCGCGGTCCTCGGCGGTCAGCTTGACCGCGCCGGAGTCGTTGCGCAGCAACAGGTCGACCACCATCGCCAGCTTCGGGGTGGAGCACGCCCACGCGTGCGTCCCCGCGGCGGGGTTGCGCCAGACGGCGCCGGTCAGGCGGTCCCGGACGACGATGCCGGTGACACCGGGGCGGCTCTCGGCGTACTTCTGCGCCTTGGCGATGCGCGCGCGCAGCTCGCCAGGGAAGAAGACGGCGACGCCCGTTCCGACCGATCCGGCCGGGGCCGGGGCGGCCTGGGCGACCGGCACGGTCAGGAAAGCAGTCACGGTCGTCGCGGCGAGGACGCCGGCGACCAGACCCTTGTTGATCTTTCTCACGCCATCGAGCGTATGCGGGTCCTGACCAGGAAATCTCCCCGGGCCGG
Organism: Allokutzneria sp. A3M-2-11 16; assembly: GCF_024213555.1. Taxonomy (GTDB): domain Bacteria; phylum Actinomycetota; class Actinomycetes; order Mycobacteriales; family Pseudonocardiaceae; genus Allokutzneria. The sequence goes on from NZ_JANAVO010000001.1 coordinate 3,554,633, forward strand.
GAGTGCCGAAGCGTTGTCCGACCGAGAACTGCCGGTGACCAGCTTCTCCGATCGGGTGAGGAGTCGCGCACGGGCTAACGATTTTCGGCGCAGGGCGAAACGCGAGGTACTGATCAAGGCGAAGGTGGGGTCATGGCGGCGGAGTCCTGGCACGCGGCACGGCTGGTTCCGACCTCCGGCATCGATGGTGCGGAGGAGCGGGAGCGGCGGTCGGTCTCGGCCTTACTCGCCGTCCTCGCCGCCGTCCCGGAGTTCGGCGCGGCCGTCGCGGCGACGCTGGGCGCGCCGTGCGGGCGGATCGAGACGTTCGTGGACGTCCCGTTCCGCGTCGGTGACCTCGTGTTCGCGCCGGGCGGCCTGATCCGGGTCACCAGGGGAGCCTGCCGCTGGACCGCGCTCGTGGAGGTGAAGACCGGCTGCGACGCCATTCCGGCCGACCGGCTGGGCACCTGCCTGAGCCTGGCGCGGGAGCAGGGCTTCGACGCGGTGGTCACCATCTCCAACGAGGTGCCCGCCGTCCCCGCTCCGTGTCTGCCCACAGTGGACGAAGCACGGCGGCTGCAGATCTCCTGGTCCCAGCTGCTGTGCAAGGCGGTCGCGGCGCGCGGCGCAGTCAACGAGGATCGGGCCTGGATCCTCGGCGAGCTGATCGGCTACCTGGAGCACCCCCGCTCCGGCACGGTGGCCTTCGACGACATGGGCGAAGCCTGGGAGCCAGCACGCGAAGCGCTCGCCGCGGGCACGCTGCGCGCGGAGGACCACGCGGCCACCGAGGTCGCGGCCCGCTTCGACGAGCTGCTGCGCTTCGCCAGCCTCCGGCTCGGCGTGGAGGCCACGCCCGCCCTGTCCCGCAAGGAAAGCGTCGATCCGGCGCTGCGCACGCACGCCCTCGCCGAGCGGCTCGTCGACGAGGGCACGCTGACCGGCGCCATCCGCATCCCGGGCAGCGCGGGCCTGCTGCACGTGACCGTCGACCTGCGCGCGGACCGGCTCGCCTGCTACGTCGACATGGACACGCCGCGCGACGGCCGCCCGGCGACCAAGGCGAACTGGGTGGAGCGACAGCTCAGGAACGCGCCGTCGACCGTGCGGGTCGAGCAGCAGCAGGAGCTGCGCTCGTTCCGCATCTCGCAGGAGTTCCCGATGGGCACGGGGCGCGCCGGGTTCGTCGGCTCGGTGCTGACGGCGATCACCACGTTCTACGAGGACGTCGTGCAGAACATCAGGACCCGGTCGGCGGCGGTGCCGCGGATGCGGTCCGGTGAGGCGGTCGCGGGAGCGCTGTAGCTAGAACCGCGGCGGGCGCTTGTCGAGGAACGCCCGCACGCCCTCGGCGTACTCCGGGCTGGTGTGGCTCGCCTCGAACAGCGCGTGCAGGTCGTCGTCCTCGGCGTGCAGGCCGTCGGTGATCCGGTTGACCACCGTCTTGGCGCCGCGCACGCTGACCTGGGCGCGGGTGGCCAGCACGGCCGCCAGTTCCTTGGCCCGCGCCGCGAGGTCGGTGGCCGGGTGCACCTCGTTGACCAGCCCGATGCGCAGCGCGGTGGCCGCGTCGATCAGGTCGGCGGAGAACAGGATCTGCTTCGCCCACGCCGGGCCGACCGCCTCGACGAGCCGCTTCGTCGACATGAAGTGGTAGATGATGCCGAGCTTGGCCGGGGTGATGCCGAACCGCGCGTCCTCGGCGGCGACGCGGATGTCGCACGCCAGCGCGATCTCGCAGCCGCCGCCGACGCAGAACCCGGTGATCGCGGCGATCACGGGCTTGCTGAGCGTGGCGATGGCGCGTTCGCCCGCGTGCACGACCTCGCTGTAGGCGCGGGCGCCCTCGGCCCCGCTGCGCAGCGTGCCGAACTCGCTGATGTCCGCGCCCGCGGAGAAGTGGTCGCCGCCCTGGACCACCAGGACCCGGACCGCGTCGTCGCGCTCGACCCGGTCCACCAGGCCGGGCAGCGCGGACCACATGGCGTGGCTCATCGCGTTGCGCTTCGCGGGCCGGTCGATGGTCAGGGTCGCCACCGCGCCGTCGACGGTCAGCTGGAGGTGCTCGCTCACCCCGCAACGGTAGCTCCTGGACGGACGGGGAAATCTGGGCGTGTGCCCATGCTCGTGTGGCCGTTCGGGTGAAGCCGCTGGACCGGTTAACGGATCTTCCCGTTGCTCCGAAACGCCGACTGTTCCCGGAGAAAGAGGGTCACGACATGGCAGAAGAGTCCTGGCACGCCGCACGGCTCATCCCGACCTCGGGCATCAGCGGCGCCGACGAGCAGGAGCGCCGCGCCACCTCGGCGCTGCTCGCGGTCATGTCCGTCGTGCGGGAGTTCGGCCGGGCCGTGGTCCAGCCCTTCGGCGCGCCCGCCGGACGGGTCGAGACCTTCATCGAGGTCCCGTTCCAGTTGGGGGAGAAGAAGTTCATCCCGGACGGCCTCGTCCGGGTCACGCGCGGCGCTCGGACCTGGACCGCGCTCGTGGAGGTCAAGACCGGGAACAACGCGTTGCAGGCCGAGCAGCTCGACGCCTACCTCGACGTCGCGCGGGAGCAGGGGTTCGACGCGCTGCTGACGATCTCCAACGAGATCCCCGCTGTTCCCGGTCAGCATCCGACCACAGTGGACAAGCGCAGGCTGCGCAAGGTCGCCCTGCACCACCTCTCCTGGTCGCAGCTGCTGTGCGAGGCGGTGATGCAGAAGGAGCACCGCGGCGTCGCCGATCCCGAGCAGGCGTGGATCCTCGGTGAGCTGATCCGCTACCTGGAGCACCCGCGCTCCGGGGCGATGATGTTCGACGACATGGGGTCTTCGTGGGTGCCCGCGCGGGACGCACTCGCCGCGGGCACGTTGCGGGCGAACGACAGCGCCGCGTCCGAGGTCGCGTTGCGCTTCGACGCGCTGGTGCGGTTCGCGTGCCTTCAGCTCGGCAGGCAGCTCGGCACCGAGGTCACGCCCTCCTTGTCCCGCAAGGAGATCGCCGATCCGGCCCTGCGAACGCAGACGCAGGCGGCGCAGTTGGCCGCGAACGGCGTCCTCGTGGGGGCCATCCGGATTCCGGACACCGTGGGGACCCTGCACGTCACCGCGGACCTCCGTGCCGGGCAGGTCGTCTGCCACGTCGACGTGGACGCGCCTCGGGAAGGGCGGCCGACCACGCGGGTGAACTGGTTGGTGCGCCAGCTCAAGAACGCGCCGGAAACCGTGCGCGTGGAGAGTTTTCTGATGCACTCCAGGGGACAGGGCGCCGCCGAGCTGTTGCGTGACGTGCGGCTCCGGGCGGAGCTGATGGTGGTCGACGCGAAGCGGGACCTGCGGTCGTTCCGGATCGCGCAGAACTTCGCCATGGGGGTCAAGCGCGGTTCCGGGCGGGGAGCGTTCATCGACTCGGTGCTCTCCGCGATCAACCAGTTCTACGAGGGGGTCGTGCAGGACCTCAAGCCGTGGTCGGCCCAGCCGCCGCGCATCCGGCCGGACGAGTCCTTCGCGCCACCCGCCGAGGTTCCGGTCGCCGCTCGTCTCCACCGCACCCTCCTCGCAGGACGGAGCGGAGCCGGCACCGCCGCAGTTCCCGGTGGCCGGGGCTTTGTAGGGCGCTCAGGGCACGTAGCCGTGGAGGAACGCGTGCACCCCGGTGGTCACCATCTCGGTGATCTCCTCGGCGGACGGTTCGGCGCCCGGGTAGGACGGGTTCCACGCGCCGATCAGCACGAGCAGGTGGACCGCCGCGCGATCGGTGTTGGTCACCCGCAACAACCCCTGTTCGCTGAGCCGCCGCAGGTGCCCCGCCAGTTCACGGCGGACCCGCAGCGGTCCGTTCTCCTGCCACGCCTCGATCGCGGCCTCGGGGATGTGCGCGGCCTCCGCGTTGATCTGCCGGACCAGTGCGAAGTGCTCGCTCGGGCCCGCGTTCGGGCTCGCCCACTCCAGGCCGAACTCGATCAGGTCCGCCGCCAGGTCGGTGACCTTGCGCAGGTGCCGGTCGATGACCTCGATCTGCCGCTGCGCGGTGCGGGCCGCACTCGCCTGGATGACGGCCTCGAACAGCTCGGCCTTGCCGCGGAAGTGGTTGTAGATCGTCCGCGTGGACACCCCGGCCGCCTCGGCGATGGTGTCGATGCTCGCCCGGGTGTAGCCGTCGCGCGCGAAGACCGTGAGCGCCCCGTCGAGCATCGCGGCGCGCTTGTCGGTGCTCCCGCCGCGCGGCCGCCCCCGGGCGCTGTTCTTGCTGGTCATCGCGTTCTCCTCGGGTTGGGCGCACGGTGAAGTGCAATGAGCGTTGTATTTATTGCCATGGTCGTTGTACTTTACCTTCCGTGCCGACCCGCATCGAAGGAGCAGACCGGATGACCCGCATCGCAGTCCTCATCGGCAGTACCCGCCCCGGCCGTCGCGGCGTGACCGTGGCCGACTGGGTGGCCAAGGCCGCCGCCGAGCACGCCGCGGTGGCGGCGGGCGAGGTCGAGATCGACGTGATCGACCTCGCCGACCACTCGCTGCCGCTGCTGGACGAGCCCGTGCCCGCGCTCGCCGCCGACTACCGCCACGAGCACACCCGGAACTGGGCCGAGGTGATCGGCTCGTACGACGGCTTCGTTTTCGTGACTCCCGAGTACAACCACTCCTTCCCCGCCGCGTTGAAGAACGCGATCGACTACCTGTTCGCCGAGTGGAACGACAAGGCCGCGGGCTTCGTGAGCTACGGCGCGCACGGTGGCATCCGCGCCGTCGAGCAGCTCCGCCCGGTGCTCGCCGAGGTGAAGCTGGCCACCGTGCGCACGCAGGTGTTCTTCTCGATGGCCGGAGACATCGAGCTGTTCACCGATCCGGACGCGTGGACGGCCAGCTCCTACCAGGTGGAGAACCTGAGCGCCATGCTCGACGAGCTCATCGCCTGGTCGGCGGCGTTGAAACCGTTGCGCGCCAAGGCTGCTGCTTGACCTCCGTCTACTGTGGAGAGTTGATCCCCACGCAGAGCACGGCGTCCGGCGTCTTCGCCCTGCCGACGACGCGCCCGGTCCACGCGACGCCGCCGATGTACTCCGTCTCCGCGCACTGGCCCTTGAAACGACCGTGCGCGAAGTCGCCGCCGCGAGCCCCGGCAGGGCGGTTGTCGCCGCGGTCGAACCACACCGTCCGGCCACTCGCGCCCACCTGCTGCCGCACGCGCTGACAGAGCACAGAGGACACGTCGGCGCCGCGCAGTGCGTACCCGGTCACGACATGCCCAGGAGGGCACTGGAACTTCGTGTACCCGGACGCCCAGTCGCCGACGACGTGGCGCTCATCGCGAACTGCTTCGAAGATCCGCTCGCGGGATCGAGCATCAGCTTGGTGTGCGAGCGGATTCGCGTCGAGCCCGGCCTCGGTGCACAGGCCGCGACCTCCGGTGTGCGCGAGGCCGATCAGGCGCTGGCCGTCCGGGCACGCCGCCTTGCGCGCGCCGGAGTCCCAGTCCGGTTCGGCGAGCAACCGCGACGACCGCACCGCGTCGCCGTGGTCCGGCGCGAGCATGTTCCACGCGTCGGACCGCGGCACCGGGCCGGTTTTCCCTTGCGCGCCAACGAGTCGCCGCCAGGCCGGGGCCCGCCAGTCGTCACCGTCGTCCACGCTCATCCGGTTGCCCGCGGCGTCCCAGTGCAGCATCGCCCAGCCGTTTCCGCGCCGGTTCTGGTGCCAGCCCACCAGTGGCCAGTACGCGAAGTCGGTGTCGTTGCGCACCAGGTGGTCCACGAAGTTCTCGAACCACGCCCGCGACTTCGGATCGGTCTCCTCGCGTCCGCCCGAGCCGAACTCGCTGATCCACACCGGTGCCGTGAAGTGCTGACCGCCCTGCTGCGCCACGAAGAACGCCTGCCGGTCCAGGACGGCGGACAGCTCCTCGCGGCCGAAGTCGCGGTAGCGGGGGTCGCTGGTCTCGCCGACTCCCGTGGCACCGCTGTGGTTCGGGCCGGTGTAGCCGTAGAAGTGCGCCGAGTACACCAGTTTCCGCGACCGCACCAACGTGTGCGACAGCGTGCGCGCCGGTTCGAGCGTGGGCCGCCCGTGCGGGAACCCGTTGGCCGGGATCCCGTACCAGTTGATGCCCTCGATGACGATCAGGATGTCCGGGTTGGCCTCGGTGAGGATGCGGTCCGCTACCCGCTGCGCCGCCGCGTGCCAGTCATGTTCGTTGCCCCACCCCCAATTCGGGTCGTCCAGGATGTTCCGCCGGACCTCGTTGTACAGATCGGCACCGACAACGCGGGCGTTGTGCCGGTAGCGCTGGACCATCAGCAGCCAGTCGGCTTCCCACTTCCGGGTGGCCTGGCTGGTGTTCCACCGCTCGTTTCCGTCGACGCCGCAACACCATCGTGTGGTGTTGGTGTGGTTGTTCAGGATCACCGCGAACCCGGCGGAGGTGAGCGCGGCGACCACCGCGTCGTAGACCTGGAGCGGGGTTTTCCCGCGCAGCACGGGGTTCGCGCGCACGGCGGCGTCGGGGACGGGGCGGGTGTCGTGCACCATCTCGTTGGAGAACGGCAGGCGGATGCTGTTCAGCCCGATCCCGCGGAAGCTCTCGATCATCGCCGCCATCGGCGCGCGGTCGAGGCCGAGCGGAATCCCGTCGCTCTTCTCACCCGCGTGGTGGTTGGCGGGATCGTTGACGTCGCCGGAGCCGGTCCAGGTGCCGCTCGCGCCGTGCCAGTTCCCGGACTTCAGCTTGAAGCGGTCGCCCTTCGCGTCGACGACGTAGCGCCCCTCGGTGCTCAGCGGCGCGGTCCACGGCACCGCTGCGGCGGCAGGAACAGGAACCGCCATCGTCGCCAGCAACAACCCCGCAACCACGAGCCTGGTCAGCGCCATGCGGTGATCGTCCCGCCTGCTCGCGCGCCGGAACATCCGGCAAAGGGATTTTTATTCGCGTTCGAAGCCCGCGGCGAACCGCTCCAGCGCCGCCGTGGTGCCCTCGCGGTCGCCGGTCGCCAGCAGGTCGAGCAGCAACCCGCGCACCACGGCGAGGCCGAGCCGGGCTTCCGCGCGGGCGGTCGCGGGATCGAGCCCCCAGTGCTCCGCGGCCAGGACGCCCTGCTCCAGGCAGTTCTCCACGACGCCGTCGAGCAGGGCGGTGGTGCCGGGGCGGCCCTGCAGCGCCTGGCCGTAGATCTCGAAGAACAGGCGTTCGTGTGGCCACAGCTCGGGGTCGGACAGGCGCCGCCAGAACTCGCGGATCACCTCCGGGGGCGAACCGGCGGAGTAGAGGTCGGCGAAGGCGTCGCGCTGCTGCTGCTCCACCGCGCGGATGACCTCCACGAGCAGCCCCTCCTTGGAGCCGAAGTGGTAGATCACCATGCGGTGGCTGGTGCCGAGCGCGGTGGCCAGCCCGCGCAGGCTCAGGTCGGTCAGCCCGTGCTCCGCCAGGTGCCGCACCGCCGCGTCGAGCAGCCGTTGCCGCGCGTCCTTCATCGCATCCCCTTGCCCTACCGGTGTACCAGTTGGTACATGTACCACATGGTTCACACTATCGAGGTCGAAGTGCTCGCGGCGGCGGCCCCCTCCGTCGTCTACGCGTTGCTGCGGGACGGGGCGGGCTGGCCGACCTGGTCGCCGCTGGGGTCGTTCGAGCTGGAGCGGCCGGGGGAGACCGAGCGGGAAGGGGTCGGGGCGATCCGGGTGTTCCGCACCGGGCCGCTGCGCAGCCGCGAGCGGATCGTGGAGCTGGTGCGGGACCGGCGGCTGGCCTACGTGCTGGAGTCCGGGCTGCCGATCCGGGACTACCTCGCGCAGGTCGACCTGGAGCCCCGTGACGGCGGGACGGTGATCCGCTGGCGCTCCACCTTCGGCGCCCGGGTGCCGCTGTTGGGCCGTTTGGTCCATACCATGCTGGATCGGTTCATCCGCCGTCTGGTCGCCGGTCTCGCGGCCGCCGCCGAAGATCGAAGCGGGCCCCGTAGTATGGACGGTCACGGCCGCTGACCTGCGCAAACCCTGTGCTCAGCGTAATTGGTTGCATACGCATCGCGACGGTGCAACCTGAGTTGCTTGTCATGCGTCTTCTGTATGAAAAGCAACCCGGCGCGACGCGGCCCGGAGTAGCGTTGATCAGCGGGGCGGCCCTGTTTCCGGCCGACTGGAGAACGAGGAGCACCCAGTGGGCCGACATCACCGTGCGTTCCGGTACCAACCGGAGCCCATCGTGACGCCGCCGACGAAATCCCAGGTCAAGCGCGCGCGCACGGTGGGCGGCGCCCTGATGCTCGCGCTGTTCTCCATGGTGCTCCCGGGGTCTGGGCACCTCGTGCTCCGCCGCCGCGTCGGCTACGTCTTCCTCGGCTTCTTCCTGCTGATGATCGGCGCGGGTGCCTACCTCGCGCTCACCACCTCCACCGGCGACCTGCTGGAGTACGTCGCCTCCTCGGAGTTCCTGCTCTACGTCATGGGCGGGCTCGCGGTGGTGGCGGTGTTGTGGATCACAGTCGTGGTGAGCGCCTACCTGGCCGCCGTGCCGCGCCGCACCGCCGGGGGGCAGCGCCTGGCGGGCGGGGCCATGGTCGCGGTGCTCTGCCTCGCGGTCGCGACGCCGTTCGGCTACGCCGCCTACAACCTCGACGCCCACCGCTTCCTGCTGAACAGCGTGTTCTCCGGGGACTCCGCCGATGCCGGGAAGCAGGTGACCAAGGAGGCGAGCTTCCGCAAGCCGCGGATCAACGTGCTGCTCCTCGGCAGCGACGCCGGTCACGACCGGATCGGCACCCGCACGGACACGATGATGACCGCGAGCATCGACACCAAGACCGGCCGGACCACGCTGTTCGCGTTGCCCCGCAACACGCAGAACGCGCTGTTCCCGCCCGGGTCGAAGCTGGCGAAGCAGTTCCCGAACGGCTTCACCGACCCGCGCAGCCCCAACTCCTCCGAGTACCTGCTCAACGCCATGTACAAGTACGGCAACGAGCACCCCGACCTGGTGCCGCCCGGCGGACCGAGCAAGATCGCCGGGCTGAACCTGCTGTGGTCCTCCATGAGCACCATGCTCGGCCTGGAGCTGGACTACTACGTCCAGGTCAACATGGAGGGCTTCGCCGCGATCATCGACGCGCTCGGCGGACTGGACGTCAACGTCGGCCCGCACCGGGTGCCGATGGGCGGCATCGGCCCGTTCGGCGAGGTCGTCAAGCCCTTCGGCTACATCGAGGCGGGCCGCCAGCACCTCACCGGTGACCAGGCCCTGTGGTTCGCCCGGTCCCGCACCAACACCGACGACTACACGCGGATGGGCCGCCAGCGCTGCCTGATCAAGTACGTCGTCGAGCAGAACCCGCCGTCGAAGATCTTCAACAACTTCAGCAGCGTGGCCCAGGCGACCAGTGCCAACGTCTCGACCAACATCCCGCAGGACGTGCTGCCCGCGTTGCTCCAGCTGGCCATGAAGATCAAGGAACAGCCGCTGGAGAGCATCTCGTTCGACCCGAACCTGCCCAACCCGCGGGCGCGGGACGGCAAGTTCGACACCGCGCGGCCGGACTACGCGTTCATGCGCCAGGTCGTGCAGTCCGCGATCAGCCCGCCGCCGAACCCGCACGCGGCTCCGGTGCCGGGCACCACGACCACGGCGCCGACGACCACCACGGGCAAGGCGGGCGGCAAGTCCAGCACCGGCAAGCCGTCCAGCCAGGTGAACCCCAGCTCCGCCCCGGCGACCTCGCTCAACGACGCCTGCGCCTGAGCTGCGCCGCCTGAGCTGGGCTGGTTGGGGCGTCTTCAAGTACAGCGCACCCCACCCGCGATCGTCTTCAACCGCCCCCAACCCCCGGACACCCCGGAGGTTGGGGGCGGTTTGCGATCGCTGGGGTGGGGGTCGGGGGTACTTGAAGACGGGGGAACCCCTGGGGCGGAGTGCCAGTGGGCCATGGGGGCTAGGGGCTAGCGGTAGCGGCGGAGTTCCTCGGGGTCGTGTGCGCTGAAGATCTCGATCTCGGAGCCGTGGGCCGACGCCAGCTGTTGGAGGCGATCGCGGTTGGCGGTGCGCTTGGCGTGATCGGTTCCCACGAGGTACTGGAAGACCTTCAGGCCCGGTGAGCAGTGCGGCCTGCGCGGGTCGACCTCGCCGCGGAAGAAGTACGCGTCACCGGCGTGCAGCAGCCAACGGGAGCCATCGCGCACCGCGACCCCGGTGTGCCCGCGGGTGTGCCCGGCCAGCGGCACGAGCAGGACGTCCTCGCTCAGGCCGTCGAGGCCGCGCACCGCGTCGAAGCCGAACCACTGATCACCACCGGCCCGGTAGGTCGCCCAGTCCGGACCGTGCGACCAGGTCGCGGCGAGGTAGCGGCGGCGCTCGGGCAGGGAGCGCGCGTTGGTGGCCGCGTCGAGTTCGGCGGCGTGCACGTGGACCTTCGCCCACGGGAAGTCGCGGAGCCCGCCCGCGTGGTCGTAGTCGAGGTGGGTGACCACGATGTGCCGCACGTCCTCCGGGGCGAAGCCGAGGGCGCGGACCTGCTCGATCGCCGTCTCCGACGCCCGCATCGACGGCCGCATGCCGCGGCGGAACTCTCCGGTCGTGGCGCCCGGGTGGATTCCGACGCCGGTGTCGACCAGGACGAGGCCGGAGCCGGTCTCGACCAGCAGGCAGTGGCAGACCAGCTCGGCACGGGCGAACAGGCCGCCATCGCCGTTGACCAGCTTGCGGAACGGCGGGGCGAGGCTGCCGCAGTTCAGGTGGTGGACGCGCATGGGTCCGAATACTTCCGAAAATAAGCAGAACGGTCTAGCTAGAGATCCGTTCACCCGGCCCCGCGCCCGGGACCGGGTGAACACGGGTGTTCTCAGTACTGGGCGCCGCACTGGGTGCAGATGAGCCGGCCGTTGTGCCGGACCACCTCGCCATCGCACTTCGAACAGGTACCGACGTGATCAGTGGCGTACATCGCTCACCTCTGGAAACGGATCTCGACTGGGGTGCCCCGTGCAGGGGGGACGGCCCCGAGTCCGATCCGTGACGTGACGTGAGCGGATGGTGACTATTTGTCTGGGTAACTTCAGTCGGGCTCGGGCGTGTCGAGCGTGGCCTCGATGTCCAGGGTGATCGTGATCTGGTCGCTGACCAGCTGTCCTCCGCCGGGCAGCCGGGCGTCGAAGGTCAGCCCGAACTCGCGCCGCCGGATGGTGGTGTGCGCGCTGAACCCGGCCCGGGTGACGCCGGTGTAGGGGTCGTCGATGATCCCGTTGAAGGTCAGCTTCAGCCGCACCGGCCGGGTCTGGCCGTGCATCGCCAGCTCCCCGTCGACCAGGAAGTCGGTGTCGTAGGGGTGGACCGCCGAGGACCGGAACTCCATCGTCGGATAGGTCTCGGACTCCAGGAACTCCGCGGAGGCCAGGCTCCTGTCCCGCTTGGCGCTGCCGGTGTCCAACGAGGTCGCGTCGATGATCGCGCGCACCGCGCACTGTTCGACCGTCTCACCGGTGAAGACCTTGCCGACGAACCGGCGGAACCGGCCGTGCACCTTGCCGACCGCCATGTGCCGCGCGGTGAACAGGACGCTGGAGTGCTCCTGGTCGATCGACCAGAACCCGCTGCGATAACCCGCGATCGCAGGTGCCGTCATGCTCTCCGCCCTCCGCAGTCGATCACCCGAAGGAGGGATGGTGGCGAACTCGGGCCACCCGCGCAAGGGCGGGTCAGACCGATCTCAGCTCGGTGCGGCATTGGTCCGCGATCAGCTGCTCCAGCGAGGAGCTCCTCGGCTGCCAGCCGAGCTTGCCGCGCAGCCGCCCGTTGTCGGCCATCAGCTTGGGCGCCTCGCCCGGGTGCGCGGGGTGGTGGGCAACCGGCAGCTTGCGGCCGGTGAGCTTGCGCGCGGTCTCCAGGATCGAGGACACGCTGGCCGGGGTGGCACCGACGTTGAACACCTTGTTGGTGCCCGTCTCGCACTCCTCCAGCGCCAGCAGCACCGCCCGCGCCACGTCGTTGACGTGCACGAAGTCCCGGATCGCGGAGCCGTCGCCGTAGACGTCGACCCGCCGGGCCCTGCCGGCGGCCACCGCGGCGACCTTCGGGATGATCCGCGAGCCGTCCGGGTCGCCGGTCTCGCCGACCGCGCCGGCGATGTTGAAGATCCGCAGGCTGACCGCGCCGAGCTGGCCGGTCGCGCACTGCCACGCGATGGCCTGTTCGGCGGCCAGCTTCGAGGCGGCGTAGGGGTTGCGCGGGTCGGGCGCGACGTCCTCGTCGATCGGCTGCCGCTTGGGCACGCCGTAGACGCTTCCGGTCGAGGCGAAGACCAGCCGCGCCGGTGGGGCGTCCCCGCCGGAGATCGCCAGCGCCTCCATCAGGTTCAGCGTGCCCGCCACGTTGACCCGGTAGTACCTGGTCGGGTGCGCGAACGCCTCGCGGACCCTGGTCAGCCCGGCCAGGTGCACGACGGCGTCGACGTCGGAGGTGGCCAGCACCAGCGAGTGGAAGTCCAGCAGGTCACCGCGCCGCCACTCCACCCGGCTGAAGCCGCGTGGCTGGTTCCGGTGCACGAGCCCGACCACCTCGTGGCCCTCGGCGTCGAGCAGCCGCACCGCGACGCGACCCAGGTACCCGCTCGCGCCCGTGACCAGAATCCGCATGACATCCCCGCACACTTCCCGCTTGGCGCCCCCGACAGCGCCGGCAAGGAGTATGCCCGGGCGGCGACAGGCGGTTTGGAACCACCCGTCGCCGGGGAAAACCGCGACCCGTGAAGGCGATCTCAGGCGGGGCTGTCGGTCACGGTGAACAGCGTGGTCACGCCCGCGATCTCCAGGATGCGCAACGCGTACTTGCTCAGATGGGTCAGCACCAGCTCACCGCCCGCCTCCTGGGCGGACTCGCGCGCCCGCACCAGGGCGCTGAGGCAGGCGGAGTCGAAGAAGGAGACACCGGAGAAGTCCACGGTGAGCTGCTTGGCCCCGGCTCCGAGCAGGCGCGCGACCTCGGCGTCGAGCTGCGGGGCGCCCGCGTAGTCGATCTCGCCGACCAGCTTGATCCGGCCCGCGGTGCCCTCGACCTCACCGTGCACCGAGCTGCCGAGGCCGGCCTCGCCCGCTTCGGTCGCCGGCGGCATGGGGTTGTTGCTCGTCATCCTGAACTCCCGCTGAGGTCGTCGGTCGGCCGTGCCGCGTCCCGGGAGGATGCCCGGTTCGCTTTCTACAGATGTGTCCCGCCGGGGTCGAGTTGAACCCTGATGAGTCATTCCCCATATGTTTGTCGAGGGGCAAACATACCGTCGTCCGCAGTGAGGTAGGCAGTCCATGGGTGAACAGCAGCGCCATTCCGGAGCCGAGGTCGCTTCCTTCCTGCTGGAGCGCGAGGCCGAGATCATCGACTCGTGGCGGCGGTTGCCCTTCTTCGACTCCGGGGACGGCGACCAGGCCCAGGTCGAGCGGGACTGCGGCGCCGTGGTGCGCGCGCTCGCGGAGGCGGTGCGCACCGGGGACGAGGACGATCCTGCCGCAGCCCCGTTCAACTCGCTGCGCGGGCTGTTCATGGAGCTGGCGGGCAGGCGCACCCGGTTCGGCGACTCCGCCAGCGAGGTCGCGGTGGAGGCGGGCAGGCTGAAGGGCCCGGTCGTGCGGCTGTGGAAGTCCGCGGGCGGGCACCGCGGCGTCGAGCAGACCGCGCTGCTGGTCGACGCCCTCGGCACGCTGCGGGTGGCGGTCATGGAGATCGCCGTGTCCACCAGCGCCGAGCTCATCCAGCAGCAGCAGGAACAGCTGCTGGAGCTGTCCACGCCGGTGATCAGCCTGTGGCGGGGCATCCTGGCCGTGCCGCTGATCGGCACCCTGGACAGCGCGCGCAGCCAGATCGCGATGGAGAGCCTGCTGCAGGCGATCGTCGACCAGCGCGCCGAGGTGGCGATCCTGGACATCACCGGCGTCTCCATGGTCGACACCATGGTGGCCCAGCACCTGCTCAAGACGGTGATGGCGGCCAGGATGATGGGCGCGGAGTGCATCATCAGCGGAATCCGCCCGCAGATCGCGCAGACCATGGTGCAGCTGGGCATCGACCTGGAGGAGGTCACCACGCGCGCCGGTCTCGCGGACGCGCTGGCCTTCGCGTTGACCAAGATCGGGTACCAGGTCACCGCGCCCACCGGGGCGATCGGCCGATGAACGCGCTGCCACTGCTGCGGATCGGCGACGTCCTGCTGGTCAGCATCCAGACGGAGCTGCACGACGAGCTCGCGCTGCGGTTCCAGCGGGAGCTGGCCGAGAAGGTCGCCGACGAGCACATCCGCGGGGTGATCATCGACATCTCCGCGCTGGAGATCGTCGACTCCTTCCTCGGCCGCGTGCTGCACGACATCGCGGCGACCACCTCCGTGCTGGCCGCGCGCACCGTGGTGGTCGGCATGCGGCCCGCCGTCGCGATCACCCTGGTTGAGCTGGGGCTCTCGTTGCACGGGCTGCGCACCGCGCTCAACGTCGAGGCCGGTCTGCGTCAGCTCGGCATCCGCAGGCTCGACGTGTCCGGGGAGGCTCGATGAGCCGAGTCCTGGCGGCTGACACCATGCCGATCAGGTCCGAGGGCGACATCGTCGGCGTCCGGCAACTGGTCCGGCAGCACGGTGCTGCCGCGGAGCTCTCGCTGGTGGAGCAGACCAAGCTGGTCACCGCGGCGAGCGAGCTGGCCCGCAACACCCTGTTGCACGGCGGGGGCGGCAAGGTGGAGGTGGAGTCCGTCGAGGAGGACCGGCGGCGGACCATCCGGCTGAGCTTCATCGACTCCGGCCCCGGTATCGAGGATGTGGAGCTGGCGCTGACCGACGGCTACACCACCGCGGGCGGGCTGGGGCTCGGCCTCGGCGGCACGCGCAGGCTGGCAGGCGAGTTCGAGATCGACTCGGTGCCCGGCGAGGGCACGACGGTGACCGTCCGCTTCCACACGAGGGTCCGCGGGTGAGCGAACGCAGACTGGACATGCGGGTGCACGAGCCCAGCCACGTGGGACGGGCGCGGGCGCTCGCGGTCGAGGCGGCCAAGCGCGCCGGGCTCAGCGAGGACGCGGTCGGCCGGGTGGCGCTCGCGGCCAGTGAGCTCGCGGGGAACCTGGTCAAGCACGCCGCCGACGGGATGCTGCTGACCCGGCACGCGCCGGGCAGGCTGGACCTGGTCACCGTGGACCGGGGGCCGGGCATGCGGGACCCGAAGCGCTGCCTGGTCGACGGGTTCTCCACCGCGGGGAGCATGGGGACCGGGATGGGCGCGGTGCGCCGGGCGGCCGACTTCTTCGACCTGTATTCGTTGCGCGGCAAGGGAACCGCCGTGCTCGCGCGGTGGCTCGAAGGGGACGCCGAGCCGGGGCCCGCCGGTCTGGTGCTGCCCGCGCCGGGCGAGTCGGCCTGCGGGGACGGCTGGCGGGTGCGCGACGACGGGCGGACCCTGACCGCCGCGCTCGTGGACGGTTCCGGGCACGGCGAGGCCGCGGAGGCCGCCGCGGCGAGCGCCCTGCGGGTCGTCGACGAGTCCCCGTTGCTGCCGCCGCTGGACCTGCTGGAGCTGATGCGCGAACGCATCGCGCGGACCAGGGGGGCCGCCGTCGCGCTCGTGCGGATCGATCGTGGGGCCGGGCTGCTCCGGTTCGCCGGGATGGGCAATATCGTGGTGCGGGTGCACGAACCCGGGGCGGAGCACAGCGTTCAGCTCGTGTCCTCCCCGGGCATCGTCGGCCACCGGGCACAACGCCATCGCCCGGTGGAGACGTCGCGGCAGTGGACGACGGAGACCATGGTGATCATGAACACCGACGGGATCAGCCAGCGGTGGTCGCTCGACGACTGGCCCGGAGTGCGCGCGGCCGACCCGTTGCTGCTCAGCGCGCTGGTCCTGTGGCAGGCCAACCGGTTGCGGGACGACGCCGGGGTGCTCGTGCTCGCCGGTGAGGGCGGTGGTCGATGAACCCACGCAGGACCGAGCTGGTCGAGCAGCGGGTCGACACCGAGGCCGAGGCGGCGCGGCTGCGGGAACAGCTGCTGCGGGTGCTCGCCCAGCTGCCGGTCGACGACGTGCACGGCGCCGAACTGCTCGTCGCGGCATCCCGTGAGCTGCGCGATCTCCTCGACGCCGGTGGCGGCACGGTGCGGATCGTGGTGGAGGACCTGCCGGAGGGGACCTCGCTGCCGGTGCTCGGGACGGAGCCGGGGCGGGTGGGCGATGACGCGGTTCTCGGCCCGCTGCTCGCGGTGATCGCCGAGCAGCGCAAGGCGCTCAGCTGGCACCAGACGGAGCTCCAGCAGACCAACGCGGGGTTGCTCGCGCTGCACGCGGAACTGGAGCAGCAGCGGCGCAGGCTGACCTTCCTCGACGAGATCAGCCGGATGCTGGTCACCTCGCTCGCCGAGGACGAGGTGCTGCAACGGCTGGTGCAGCACCTGGTGCGCGCCGGCTTCGCCGAGACGGCCACCGCCTGGGTGCCGGTCGAGGAGGCGCTGTCCTGCACGGCGACCACCGAGGACGAGATCCCGCGCATGCCCTGCCCGGAGGTCGTCGCCGCGGCGCGGGCCCACCGCGCGCAGACCGGCAGCGGCCTGCTGGTGCTGCCCTTCCTGGTCGGCACCCAGTGCCTCGGCGTGCTCGAACTGGGGCGGGAACAGCCGGACTACGACGAGGACGAGCGCGAGCTCGGCAACCACGTGGCGGGCCGGGCGGCCATCGCGTTGCGCAACGCCCGCGAGTACGAGCGGGAACGGGATCTCGCCGAGACGCTGCAACGCGCGATGCTGCCCGCGCTGCCGCGGTCGCCCGCGATCCGGGTCTGCGCGCGCTACCGCCCGGCCACGCGCGGCATCAACGTCGGCGGAGACTGGTACGACGCGTTCATCCGGCCGGACGGGCGCCTCGTGCTCACGGTCGGCGACGTGACCGGCCACGGCATCGACGCCGCGCTGATGATGGGCCAGTTGCAGAAGGCGTTGCGCGCCTACGCGATCGAGGGGCACGGCCCCGGGACCACGCTGCGCCTGGTGCACCAGCTGATGCGGACGCAGGAGACCGATCTCCTCGCGACCGCGGTGCTCGCCGAGCTCGATCCGGGCAGCGGGGCGCTGCGCTGGGCGGGGGCCGGGCACCTGCCGATGGCCCTGCGCGCCCCGGACGGCACGGCGGAACTGCTCACCGAGCGGCAGGCGCCGCTGCTCGGGCTGCCCCTGGCCACCCTGGAGGTACCGGAGCACTCGACCGTGATCGAGCCCGGTGGCGGACTGCTGCTCTACACCGACGGTCTGGTGGAACGGCGGCATTACGACATAGATACCGGTTTGAGACGTTTGGTCGACGCGTTTGCTGCCGACCCCGATATCCAGGGGGAGCCGTTGGTCCGGGCGATGCTCGCCGATCTGTTGACAGACAGTCGGCACGAGGACGACATGTGTCTTCTCCTGTGCGAGCGAGTGGCGCCCGAGAACCCTGATGCGGAGTGAGTGCGTGCCAGAGGCAGCGAGTTCGGAGACCATGCGGACCGTCGTCGCGTTGCAGCGCGATCCGGGGTCCTGCGCCGCGGTCCGAGCGCTGGTGACGAACGTGCTCGGGCGCTGGGGCATGCCGGAGGACCTGGTCCGCGACGCGGTGCTGGTGGCGAACGAGCTGGTGGCGAACGCGGTCGAGCACGGCGCGGGCCCGGTGTGGTTCGGGCTGAGCCGGACCGGGACCGGAATCCGGATGGAGACCGGGGACAACGGCGCCGATCTGCCGCGGCTGCGCAGCACCGGGCCGAGGGACGAGCGGCACCGCGGGCTGGTGATCGTCGGCGCGCTGAGCACCGGCTGGGGGACCGAGCACCGCGCGGACGGCAAGGTCGTCTGGGCGACGATGAGCGCCTGAGGCTCGTTCTCAGGCGGTGCGGCCCCGCCAGTCGAGGCAGACCGCGACCGCGTCGTCGTCGAGGTCGATGTGCCCGCTGAACCGGCTCAGGTCGGCCATGAGCGCCCGGACCGCCTCCGCCGCCGAGAGCCCTCGGGTGGCGGCGAGCAGCCGGGACAGCAGTTCCTCGCCGTAGCTGAGCCCCTCGGCCCGCGCCTCGTAGACGCCGTCGCTGATGATCACCAGCCGGTCGCCGGGCCGCAGCTCGAAGCGCTGCTCCAGGTAGTGGGTGCTGTCGAACATGCCCAGCGGCAGCTGCGGCTCCAGCCGCACGTCCAGCACCTCGTCCCCGCGCAGCCGCCAGATCTGCGGGGAGCCCGCGTCGATCACCGCGAGCCTCCCGGTGGCCAGTTCGACCTGGAGCAGCAGCGTGGCCACGTGCTGTTTGCCGCCGTACTGCGCCCAGATCGCCTGGTCGGCCAGTGCCGCCTGGTCGGCGAGGTCGACCCCGGCGCGGCGGGCGTTGCGCAGCGCGTGGATGGCCAGGCTGGTCAGCAGCGCCGCGTCGACGCTCTCGCCCATGCCGTTGGTGACGGCGACGGTCAGGTGCTCCTCGTCGGCGCTCCAGTCGAAGTTGTCCCCGCGCACCGCGTACGCGGGCTCCAGCTGGCCGGCGAGGCTGAACTCGGCCTGGTCGAGGCAGCGGCCGGGCAGCAGGTCCCACTGCATCTCGGCGGCCAGGGTGAGGCGTTCGGTGCGGCGGGCCCTGCGGAAGCGGTCGGTGACCACCTCGGCGGCGATCAGCGCCTGCCCGGCGCGCTCGGCGAGTTCGGCCAGCTCCGAGAGGTCCTCGGGCGGCGGCCCCGGCCAGCGCAGCCGGAGGACGCCGAGCCGGTCACCGCGGACGCTGATCGGCAGGTGCCGGAACTCCCCGTCGACCACGGGTTTCTGCTGGGCGTAGGCGGCCCCGGCCGGGGAGGAGGAAATCGGTTGCCCGCCCGAGCCGGGGTTCAGCACCGGTTCCAGGGAGGCCGTCCGGTAGTCGGCGAGGAACACCTCGGCTTCCGCCACCCCGTAGTGGGTGTGGAGAATGTCCCCCAAGGCGTCGCCGAGGCTGTGCGCGGGCGTGCGCAGCATGGCACGCTCGACATCGGTCAGCCGCTGGGTCGGGTGCAACAGGTCCTCCTGGGGCGCCGGGCGCGGAACGAACGGCCCTGCCCGGGGACGTTGTTCCAGTGGATGCCCCGATACGGGGGCAGTGATGTCGACGCTTCTCGTCAGAGCGGAGTATGACGCTGGTGCGGCACCCCAACCACCAATCGGCCGATATCGCGGCCGCAGTGGAGGCTGCCGCAGAGGCCCTGGTGATCGTCTGGGGCCGGAGTTCGGAGCGCCTGCACCCCAAGGTCTCGCCGTCCCAGCTGCGCGCGCTGCTCGTGGTGGAGCACAGCGGCGCGCTCACCCTCGGCGGGCTCGCGGAGGAGCTGGGCGCGATCCCCTCCTCGGCGAGCAGGCTCTGCGACCGGCTGCAGGCCGCCGGTCTGCTCGCGCGCACCGCGGGGTCCACCGACCGCCGTGAGGTGTCGCTGCGGCTGACCAAGGACGGCCAGCGCCTGCTTGAGGAGCTGCGGCTGACCAGGCGGGAGGAGCTGGCCAGCGTGCTGGGGGCGATGAACCCGCAGGCCAGGGAGGCGCTGCTGGCCGGGCTGGACGCGTTCCGGGTGGCCGCGGTGCGGTCCGGGCTGCGCAGCGGGGAGACCGGCTAGCGCCGTGCCGGGATCGGCTGGCGCCGTGCTGTGCCCAGAGCCGTGAAGCCTCGACATGCCGCCAGCCTCCAGAAGATGTTTGCCCTAGGGCAAGAATTCTAGCGAGCGACTGTTGCCCTTGTGCAAGTAGTGGGTGGCGGCTCGTTCAGCGGCTGGTCGCGGTGGTGCTCGTCGGCTTGGCCGTGGTCGTCGCGGTCGTGGTGCCGGGCCGCGCGGTCGTGGTGGTGGTCGTCGGAGCGGGCGGGCTCGGCACGGGCAGCACGACGTCCGGTACGACGATGGAGGGCAGCTCGATCGGCGAGGGGCTGGGCGTGACCACGGTGCTCCCGTTGATCACCGTGGTGGTCGGGACCAGGGTCACCGACGTGCGGCCGGGCTGGTACTCCATCGGCTTGCCGTCCGGGTCGGTCTCGAACCGCTGCTCCGCCCCGCCTTCGCCGGGGTGCAGCGCCCCGCCGTCGCGACCGGGGACGCCGGTGGTGGCGAGCCGGTCGGTCAGCACGACACCGGCGACGACCGCGACGGCGGCCGAGGTGGCCAGGGCCAGGGACCAGACGGGGAACGGCAGGCGGGACCGCCGCCGCTCCGGCGCTTCCGCGTTCTGGGCGGGGGTTTCCTGCGCTCGTGACTGTTGCACCGGGGACTCCAAACCAAGGCGCGGCACACCGCCGCGTGTAGCTCCCCGAACCGCGCCGCCATGTAATCACCGCGGCCCGCCCGGACTCGAATCCGTTCACTCCACCGAGTGGTCCAGGTGGAGGATTGCCGCACTCGGAGCCCTATGGGAAAAAGTCCTACCAAATTCCCGGGGTACGGAGGCCGTTCATGTTGAAGTGCACATCAACCCTGGTCAGGGGCCTGGCCACCGCTGCGGCGGCGGTGCTGGCGCTGGGCCTGGCGGCACCCTCCGCGGCGGCGTTCCCCGGGGCCTTCCACCCCACCCAGAGCGTCGGCAACCGCGGTTCCGACGTCACCGCGCTGCAGCACCTGCTGCGCCAGCACGGGCACGCCACCGCGGTCGACGGGATCTTCAGCGCGGGCACCACGGCCGCCGTCAAAGCGTTCCAGCAAGCCAAATCGCTCCCGGCGGACGGCATCGCCGGGCCGAGGACGTGGAGCGCGCTGGTCGTGCAGGTGCGCGAGGGCGACAAGGGTGAGGCCGTCTCCGCGTTGCAGGCGCAGCTCAACGCCAAGCGCAGGCTCTCGCTGAAGGTCACCGGCACCTTCGACGCCGCGACCAAGCAGGCCGTGAGCAGCTTCCAGTCCCACGCGGGCATCGGAGCCGACGGCGTCGCGGGCCCGGTCACCTGGGAGAACCTGTTGTGGCACTACGACTACCCGGACATGGGCGCCGGGCTGTGCGACAAGGACCCGGACAACAACGGCACCGCGAACTGGGGCACCGGCGCCGCCATCGGCCAGTTCGAGGCGGCCGCGCGGACCTTCGCCGCCACGGGCCAGGGCAAGATCCCGCTCGGGGACGTCAGCTTCGAGCACGGCGGCGCGATCAACGGCCACTCCAGCCACCGCGTCGGCATGGACGTCGACATCTGGCCGATCCGCACCGACAGCGCCCAGTGCACCGCGGGCCGGATCACCTGGGAGTCCCCGACCTACGACCGCGCCGCGACCCGCCAGCTGGTCAAGGCGATCCGCGCGGCGGCGCCGGGCCACGTGAAGGTGATCTGGTTCAACGACCCGGTGCTGATCAACGAGGGCCTGACCGCGCCACTGGTCAACCACGCCAACCACCTGCACATCCGCTACTGCGAGAAGGTCCACACCAGCACCCTCTACACCTGCTGACCCCGCGTTTATGCCCTGAACGGGTCGTTCGGGGAATCTAACGCCCCGAACGACCCGTTCAGGGAACCCAACGCCCCAAATGCGGCGTTGGCCGTGGAGGTTGGGGGTGGTTGGAGATGGGTGAGTGGGGGGGTTAGGGGGTCTTGAAGACGTGGGGGGATCGGGTCAGCGGAGGTGGCGGTAGCCGGGGTGGACGCCGGGGATGAGGTTGTGGGCGCCCGCTAGGCGGTCCAGGAGCTGGGCCAGGACGTCGCGTTCGTCCTGGGAGAGGGGGGCGCAGATCTCCTCGTTGTGCTCCACCGACACCAGCATCGCCTGGCGCAGCATCTTCGTGCCCTTCTCGGTGAGGTGGAGGGCGTAGGCGCGGCGGTCCTTGGGGTTGCGGCCGCGCTCGACCAGCCCCCTGTCCTCCAGATCGTCCACAAAGGACACCATGCGGCTGGGCACGACGCCCATCCGCTCCCCGAGCTCCTGCTGCGACGCGCCCTCGCTCACCGAGATCATCCGCAGCAGGCCGACGTGCCTCGGCTCGATGTCCAGCGGCCGCAGCCGCTCGGCGAACCGCTGCGCCCCGTACGCCCCCAGCTGGGAGAGCAGGAACGCCACGCCCTTCGGTTTGTCCATGCCCACGACACTACCGCTGAGAAATCATTCAGCTCCTGAATGGTTTCGTAGTGGAAGTCGCAGGGAGGACGAAGGGACGACACCGTGAAACGCCAGTTCAAGCCCAGGACGCGCAAGCTCGCGCTGCTCGTGCACGTGCTGTTCGGCGTCGCGTGGATCGGCTTCGAAGTCGTGGTGATGCTGCTCGCACTCGCGGGCGTCACCACGGAGGACCCGCGCGTGCTGCACGCCGCCTACGTGGTGCTCGGCGAGTTCGGGCCCGCGCTGTACTTCCCGTTCAGCTTCTTCACGCTGGTCAGCGGCGTCGTGCTGTCGCTGGGCACCCATTGGGGGCTGGTCAGGCACTACTGGGTGGTGGCCAAGCTCGCGATCAACCTGGCCACCCTGCTCGGCGGCAACCTCGCGATCGCCGGGCTCATGCGCGACGCGGGCCAGCGCGTGCTGGGCGCGCGGATCGAGACGCTCGACGCCTCGGCGGTGGGGTCGATCCAGTACTCCCTCCTGGCGAACGCGATCGTGGTGACCACGTTGCTGGTCTTCGCGACCGTGCTCTCCTACTACAAGCCCTGGGGCAAGCTCAGGCGAGCACGCTCCGCGCCCACGGCTGCGCCATCGGATGTGGTTGCCCGGCAAGGAAACCGGCCACCGCGACCCCGGCAGCGGCAGACCACGCTTGTGGGCGGCACGCCGCGGGGTACGCCGTGACCGGGTCGCCCTCGGCCGCGCTGTCGCCGCCGTAGAGCTCGGGCAGGCGGTACTCGAACGCCTCCCCGGCCGCGAGGAGCCCTCGGGCGAGCACCCGCGCCCGCTCCTCGTGGCCCTCGGCGAGCAGGCCGAACACCGCGATCGCCGTGTCGTGCGGCCAGACGCTGCCGCAGTGGTAGCTCAGCGGGTTGTACCCGGCGGTGTCGGCGGAGAGCGTGCGCAGCCCGTAGCCGGAGCTCATGTCCTCGCGCACCAGGATCTCCGCGACCAGCTCCGCCTCCGCCGGGGAGAGGATGCCGGTGCCGAGCAGGTGACCCATGTTGGACGAGGGCCCGCAGACCGCGCGCTTCTCGCCGTCCAGCGCGATCGCCGGGTACCTGCCGAACTTGTCGGATACCCAGAACGCCGCGCGGAACCGTTCGCGCAGGGCCGCCGCCCAGTCCCGCCACCGCTGCCCGCCGGGCTCGCCGAGCGCGTCGAGCAGTTCTGCGCCCCCGAGCGCGGCCGCGTGCGCGTAGCCCTGGACCTCGCACAGCGCGAGCGGTCGGCTCGCGATCCGCCCGTCGCCCCAGCGGACGCCGTCGGAGGAGTCCTTCCAGCCCTGGTTGGCCAGGCCCGCGCCGTCCGAGCCCGCGTACTCGCAGAAGCCGTCGCCGTCCGCGTCACCGGGACCGGCGATCCACTCCAACGCGGCGACCAGGTGCGGCAGCAACGGCCGGATGCGTTCGACGTCCCGCTCGGCGCGCCACACGTCGTGCAGCAGGCAGACCCACAGCGCCGTCGAGTCGACGCTGCCGTAGTACAGCGGCGGCAGGGTCAGTCCGGGCAGCTTGAGCTCACCGCGGCGCACCTCGTGCAGGATCTTGCCGGGCTGTTCCTCGGTGACGGCGTCGTTGCGCCTGCCCTGGCGCGCGGCGAGCGCCCACAGCGTGCCCAGCGCGAGATCGGTGTTGTTCGGCAGCAAGAGCCTTGCGGCCCACAGGGAATCCCGGCCGAACAGGGTGAAGAACCACGGGCTTCCGGCGGCCAGGAACGCGGCCCCCGGCTGCTGCGGGTCGGCCAGCAGCAGGCCGTCGAGATCGGCCAGGCCGCGCTCGGCCAGTCGTGCGGCGCGAATGTCGGTACTGGGGAACTCGGCGAGCCGCGGCGGGTTCGCGGGCCTGCGTGGCAGGAACCCGTCCGCGCCCTCCTCCGACGGGGTCACCACGAGTTCGGTCCGCCAGGTCGCCCCCGGCGCGATGTGCACCTCCCACGTGACGACCACGGAGTCCACTGTGGACTCCAGGAACGGGTCGCCGTCGAGCCGCAGGTCCACGCGGCAGCCGTCGCTTTCCCACTGCGCCAAGCAATTCGAGACGGTGGGGGTGAGCGGTAGCGGCACGGCGCCGGACTTGACCGCGGTGATCGCGGCGAGATCGGTCGCGGCGGTGAGCCCCACGGTGGCGGTCACGGCGGTGGCGCCGGAGTTGGTCAGCTCGAACCGCTCGACCAGCGCGTGGTCGGTGAGCTGCCGCTCGCGGCGGAGATGCAGCTTCGGGTCGGCGGACGGCTCGCCGAGCCCGCGCAGCACGCCGAGGAAGCGTGCTCGCTCGGCCTCCTCGGTCCGGTGCGCGACCCGGGTCGGGGCGACCCCGTCCACGTCGATCTCCAGCCGGGACAGCACCCGGCGGTCGTCGCGGTAGAAGCCCTGCGCGCCATCTGCGCGCAGTTGCCCGTCGCTCCCGCCGAGGACCGCGGACGGGGCGCGCAGCACCGTGACGAGCTCGTGCAGCGTCGGTTGCAGGTAGACCCGGTCAGCCACTGGGCAGCTCCTCTTGACAAATCGTGTGATGGCGTTCACTCTTCCGCGCCATATGAACGTTCAAATCGTCTCCGCAGGGGCTATTTGAACGTTCATATGGCCGGTGCGACACAGTCTGACACCTCATCGGCGAACTTGGGAGGGTCGAATGACCGGGAATCGGGCAGGGGCGACCTTGGAGCAGGTGGCCGCGCACATCGGGGTGTCGCGGCAGACCGTCTCGAACGCGCTCAACGCCCCGCACCGGTTGCACCCGGAGACGCTGGAGCGCGCGCTGGCGGCGATCGACGAGCTGGGTTACCGGCCCAACCGCAACGCGCGTGGCCTGCGGACGCGGAGCAGCGGGTTGATCGGTTACCGGATGACCCCGCGCAACCGGGGAGTCCTCACGCCCCTCATGGACGACTTCCTGCACGCCCTGTGCGCGGCGGCCGAGGCGCGGGACCGGCACGTCCTGCTGTTCACGGCGCCGCCCGGGGAAGAAGGGCTGGGCGTGTACGCCGACCTGCTCGCCCAGCGCGCGGTCGACGCGTTCGTGCTGGCGGAGACGCTGGTGGGTGATCCCCGGCCCGGCTGGCTGGCCGAGCGGGGAGTGCCCTTCGCCGCCTTCGGGCGCACCTGGGGCCGGGGCGAGGCCGGGCCGTGGGTGGACGTCGACGGCGCGCACGGCATGGCCCAGGTGGTGGAGCACCTGTACTCCCTCGGGCACCGGCGGATCGGGTTCCTCGGCTGGCGGGAGGGCGACGGGGTCGGCGACGACCGGTTGCGCGGCTGGCGGATCGCCGCCGAGGGCTTCGCACTGTCCACAGAGGACAGTCTGGTCGTCAGGGGAGGCAACACGATAGACGCGGGGCGGAGCGGGGCGGCGGCGCTGCTGGACTCCGCGGACCCGCCGACCGCCCTGGTCGCGGTGAGCGACGCGGTCGCGCTGGGCGCGCTGGCGCTGCTCGCGGAGCGCGGCATCCCCGCGGGGACCGGCGTCGCGGTCACCGGCTTCGACGACAGCCCGCTCGCCGCGGCGACCCTGCCGGGGCTGACGAGCGTGCGGCAGCCGGTCGAGCGGATCGCCGAACAGGTCCTGTCCTTGCTGGACCACCAATCCACGAACGAATCGCTGCTGCGCCCCGAACTGGTGGTGCGAGCGAGCAGCGGGAGGAGATGAGATGAACGGACGACGGCGTCGCATCGGCGCGGCGCTGGCGGCTGCCCTGGTACTGGCGGGATGCGGTGAGGGCTTCGACGACTCGCCCCGGCAGCAGGCCACGGGGTCGGCCACCCTCCAGGTGCTGCTCGGCTCGGCGACCAGCGTCGAGCTGGAGGCCACCAGGGCGATCATGCAGACCTGGGCGCAGCGCTCCGGCAACAGGGTGAACGTGGTCGCGTCGGCCGATCTGCCCCAGCAGCTCGGGCAGGGCTTCGCCGGCGGCACCCCGCCGGACCTGTTCGTGCTGGAGCCGGGCGCGTTCACCCGCTACGCCCAGCCCGGCGCGCTGCACGCCTACGCCGACCGGCTGCCCGGGGCCGACGACATCTACCCCAGCCTGCGGTCGATCTTCACCCACGAGGGCAAGTTCGTCTGCGCTCCCAAGGACTTCTCCACCCTCGCGCTGGTGATCGACACCGAGGCGTGGGCGGCGGTCGGGCTCACCGACGCCGACCTGCCGAAGGACTGGGCGCAGCTGGAGGCGGTGGCGAAGCGGCTGACGACGCCGAAGCGCAAGGGCTTGGTCCTGATGGACGACGTGGACCGCATCGGCGCGTTCTT
The DNA here is from genome assembly GCF_024213555.1 of Allokutzneria sp. A3M-2-11 16. Lineage (GTDB taxonomy): Bacteria > Actinomycetota > Actinomycetes > Mycobacteriales > Pseudonocardiaceae > Allokutzneria. The sequence goes on from NZ_JANAVO010000001.1 coordinate 3,580,889, forward strand.
CAGGCAGGCCGGAGGCTGGCTGGTCGACCCGAGCGGCAAAAAGGCCACTGTGGACAGTCCGCAGAACCTTCAAGCGCTGCACTACGTTCAGCGGCTGCTGCGGTCGGGGACCACGGCGTTCGCCAAGCAGATCGACTCAGGGTGGAGCGGTGAGGCGCTCGGCAAGGGCAGCGCGGCCATGGTCATCGAGGGCAACTGGGTGATCGGCGCGCTGGCCAAGGACTACCCGCAGCGCAAGTGGCGCGCGGTGGAACTGCCCGCGGGCCCGGCGGGCAAGGGCACGCTGGCGTTCACCAACTGCTGGGGCATCCCCACGGTCAGCAAGAACCGGCAGGCGGCGGAGAGCCTGGTCGCCCACCTCACCGATGTCTCGCAGCAGAACGCGCTCGGCGAGGGCTTCGGCGTGATCCCCTCGCGGAGGCTCGCCGCGACCCTGTTCGCGCGCTCGCACCCGGAGCAGCAGGCTTTCCTGGCCGGGGCGGACTACGCGCAGGGCGAGCCGACCGCGAAGGGCCTCGAGTCGGTGCTGAAGGACTTCGACGCGCAGTTGCTCGGCCTCACCAACGGCGCCGACCCGAAGGCGATCCTGGCGTCCACGCAGCGCAACGCCGAACAGGTGCTCGGCCGGTGACCGCGGGCAAAGACGTAACCAATGTGGCATTGGTTACGTCTGACGAAACAAATGCCACATTGGGTACGCAACCGCGGTGGTGGGGGTGGGGGCGTGGGGGTGGCGGGAGCGGGTTGAGCGCGAAGCGGCGGGAAGCCGTTGCCGGGTGGATGTTCGCGGCGCCGGGGATCGCGTTGCTGGCGACCTTCGTGTTGCTGCCGATGTTGTTGGCGCTGTGGGTCAGCGTGCTGGACTGGGACGGCACGTACAGCCCGTTGTCCGGCAAGGCTCCCGTGGTGGGGCTGGACAACTACGCGGCCTTGCTGACCGAGGACGGGTTGGCACGGCGTGACTTCGCGTTGAGCGTGCGCAACACCTTCTACTTCGTCGCGATCTCCGTGCCGGTGCAGACGCTGCTCGCGCTCGGGCTGGCCATGGTGGTGCACAACCGGACCCTGCGCGGGCGGGGCTTCTTCCGCGCCGCGTTCTACTTCCCGTCGGTCACCAGCGCCGTGGCCATCTCGGTGGTCTTCCTGTTCCTGTTCTCCGGTTCCGGCGCGATCAACGCGGTGCTCGGCTTCTTCGGCATCGACGGGCCGACGTGGTTCGCCGATCCGCGCGGGGTGCTGCACGAGCTGTTCGGCGCGCTGGGCCTGGTCGATCCCGCCGCACCGCCGGAGTGGTTGAGCGGCACCAGGTTGTGGGGCCTGACGCTGTGGGAGTGGCTGTCCGGGCCGTCCGTGGCGATGGCGGCGGTGACGCTGCTGATGATCTGGACGACCTCGGGGAACTTCATGTTGATCTTCCTGGCCGCCCTGCAGAACCTGCCGGAGGACGTGCTGGAGGCGGCGGACGTGGACGGCACCACGCGCTGGCAGCGCTTCACCAAGGTCACCGTGCCGATGCTGATGCCGACCGTCTTCCTGGTGCTGACCATGGGGCTGATCGGCAGCTGGCAGGTCTTCGACCAGATCTACGTGATGGGCCAGGGCAATCCGGCGAAGACCACGCTGACCCCGGCCTTCCTGTCCTACCAACGGTCCTTCGCGGAGGGCTCCTACGGCCTCGGCGCGGCGATCGCCTTCCTGCTCTTCGCGATCATCGTCGTGCTGACCTGGGCGCAGCGGCGCCTGCTGCGCGACGGGAGGACGTCATGAAGCGCGCGTTCGGTTACGCGGTTCTGCTGCTCGGCGCGGTCTGCTACCTGGGCCCGTTCGTGATCCAGCTGGTCACCACCTTCAAGACCGACGCGGACGCGGTGGCCAACCCGCTGTCCCTGGTGCCGGACCCGGCGACGACCGCCTCCTACGAGCGGGTCGCCACCGATCCCGCGGTGGAGGTGCCGCGCTGGCTGGCCAACTCGGTGCTGGTGACGCTCTGCGTGACCTTCGGCAGGCTGCTGGTGGACGCCATGGCGGGCTACGCGCTCGCGCGGCTGCGCTGGCCGGGCCGCAAGCTCGTGTTCTCCGGGGTGCTGGCGCTGGCCGCGGTTCCCGCGGTGGTGCTGCTGATCCCGAAGTTCCTGCTGCTGCGCCAGTTCTCGATGTACAACTCCTACCTGGGCATGATCCTGCCGCTGATCACCGACGCGATCGGGATCTTCCTGCTCAAGCAGGCGTTCGAGCAGATCCCCCGCGAGGTCGAGGAGGCGGCGCGGATCGACGGGGCCGGGGTGGTGCGCACCTGGTGGAACGTGGTCCTGCCGATGGTCCGGCCCGCACTGGCCACGCTGGCGGTGCTGGCGTTCCAGAACTCCTGGAACGAGTTCGCGCACTTCCTCGTGTCCACTTCGGACAGTCAGTACGAGACGCTGACGCTCGGGCTGGCCCGACTGGTCAGCGGCGCGCTCGGGGAAGGCCAGCAGCTGCCGCTGAAACTGACCATCGCGCTCGTCTCGACCATCCCGGTCGCGGTGGTCTTCCTGGTGGCACAGCGCCATTTCATCCGGAATCAGCTGGGCGGGGCTGTCAAGGGCTGAAGGTCGCGTTATCGCCCGCGGGGCGCCGGGTATGACGTTGAGATGATCTCAACGACGGAGAAGGAGGAAGGGTCGGCGCGTAGGTCGCCTCTCGGCGAATGGCTCGGCGTGGCTCCAGCGCTACCGGTATTCCACGACGGCCGAAGGGGTGAGGCCCGGGGGACTCGTACGCACCGACCGCTTCCTCCACCGATGGTGCCATGCGCGGTGTTTCCCTGTCTTCACACCGTTCTCCGGCTCCGGCGGGGCAGAAGGGTGATACCGGCGGGTAGTGCCGGTATCCGCCCGCCGCGGCCGGGTTCGCCGGGTTGCCCGCCGGTTTCGCCGCCACCACGATCAGGACACGAGTGGCGGTGGGGGAGATGCGGTGGCGGCGAAGGTTCGGGGCCTCGGCGAGGTGTGGACGGCGCTGGTCGACCGGCCGAAGGCGCAGCTGGTCCTGGCGGTGCCGGTCTCGCTGTGGGCGCTGGCGTGGGTCGGCGGGCAGTTCGTCGAGGGCGGCGCGCGATGGTCGCCGCTGGATGTCCTCCGATCGGTCACCGGGCGGTTCGGCGCACCGGAGCCCGGTTGGCTCGGCGCGGTCACGACGTGGTCGCGGGACCCGGTCCACCAGGGGCTGGTGGGCTGGCTGGCGGTGGCCGCGGGACTGCTCTGGGCGGCGACGAGCACGCGGGCGCAGGTTCCGGCGCTCGGCGGGTGGCTGGTGCTGATGGTGGCGGGCGAGGGCCTGGGCTACGTGCCCGCGTTCACCCGGGCGGCGGCCGCGTTCACCGGGTTCGTCACCCTGCTGACCCTGATCTCGATACCCAATCGTGGCCGGATGATCGTGCGCCGGATCGGGTTGTTGCCCAAGGACGTCCTGCGTGCGGGCGCGGTCGCCGCGGCGCTGTCCCTGCTGGTGCCGCTGCTGGCGCCGGGGCTCGCGCTGACCCGGTTGCTGCGGCCGTACCTGACGCGGCCCGCGCGGCCCGATCCGAGCCGGCGCGGCGTCCCCGCTTCGCGTGTCATCCCGCCTCCCCGAAAGGAGGGACGCGGGCGGCAGACAACGGTCGGATCTCCGCCGCGTCACGGTCATGGACGTGCTCCGATGACCGAGTGACAACGATCATGGCACGTAAGCATCCCGGCGGACCCGTCCCCGATGCGCCTACCTGCGAGAACGGTCAACCGTCACGCTAAGTCCTTCTGGCTTCGCCCGAACGGACGATGGCAGATACTTTCTTGAATTGATTACGTTTGCTCGGCGACGGGGTGTAATTGATGCCCGGCGCGATGCTGGTGTGGAGGGAAAGTCGAAGCGGGGTCGACTTGCCGGTAATTTCCCAACGGCGTTGTGCTGTGCACTTTTAAGGAGCCTGACCTGGGCTTTTTAAGGGAGTTACACCTCATTGCGCCCAAGGTGTGTGGCGTGGACCACTGAGGTGAAAAAGTGACATCCGTTCTGTCTGGGACGTCAAAATCGAATACATCGTTTCATGACAACCCCGCGTTACAACTTCCGAAAAATACGCTCGGTTGGGAACAGCGCTACCAGCGGTCGGTGATCGTCAGCGACTTCTGCGCGATCGTGGCCACGACCACTCTGGTGGCCGTAGGCGTGATCGTCAGCGGTAGCGCCGCGTACTCGCCGCGCTGGACGGCTGTGCTCGCCGGGGGAGCCGGTGTGGTCGCCGCTGTGACGCTGTCGCTGTGCCGGGCGTGGGACGTCCGGGTGCTCGGCCAGGGCCCCGAGGAGTTCCGCAGGGTCGGCCGGGCGGCCGTGATCGCGATGCTCGCGCTGTCCGTGGTGGCGCTGGCGCTGCGGCTGGACGACCTGCGGCCGTGGGTGTTCGTGGGCATGCCCACGCTCGCCGTTGTCGCGGTGACCCAGCGCTACCTGCTGCGGAAGGTGCTGCACGCCCGCCGCAGGGACGGCAGCTGCCTGCTGCCGGTGCTCGCCGCGGGCACCGTCGAGGCGGTGCACGACCTGATCCGGCGGACCAGGGCCGACTCGCACATCGGCTGGCGCGTGGAGGCGGTGTGCACGCCCACCGGGCTGGGCGTCGGGCGCGTCGCGGAGATCGCCGGGGTCCCGGTGGTGGGCGACCTGGACGAACTGGTCGAACGCACCCGATTGGGTGGCTACCGCGTGGTGGCCGTGGCGCCGGCCCCGGAATGGACACCCGATCGGGTGCAGCGGCTGGCCTGGGACCTGGAGGGCGGCACCGCCGAACTGGTGGTCACGCCGACGCTGATGGAGGTCGCGGGACCGCGGCTGCACGTCGCCCCGGTGTTCGGCCTGACCATGCTGTGGGTCAGCGCCCCCACGTTCAGCGGCATCCCGCGGTTGATCAAGGCGGTGATGGACCGGGTGGGCGCGCTGGTGCTGACGATGCTGGCGGCGCCGGTGCTGCTGCTGATCGCGGCGGCGATCAAGCTCGACGACGGCGGCCCGGTGTTCTACCGGCAGTACCGCGTCGGCCGGGGCGGGCAGGCGTTCCCGATGCTGAAGTTCCGCTCGATGGTGGTCGACGCGCACGGTCTGCGGGCCTCGCTGGCCGCGGTGAACCAGGGCTCCGGCCCGCTGTTCAAGATGCGCCGCGACCCCAGGGTGACCCGGGTCGGCGCGGTGCTGCGCCGCTACTCCCTCGACGAGCTGCCGCAGGTGCTCAACGTGCTGTTCGGCTCGATGTCGCTGGTGGGGCCGCGGCCGCCGCTGGCCGAGGAGGTCGCCAGCTACGGGCAGGACGCGCGGCGCAAGCTCCTGGTGAAGCCGGGCATGACGGGGCTGTGGCAGGTGAGCGGCCGCAGTGACCTCTCGTGGGAGGAGTCGGTCCGGATCGACCTGCGCTACGTGGAGAGCTGGTCGTTGTCGATGGACCTGGTGATCTTGTGGAAGACGGTGTCGGCGGTCGTCGGCGGCAAGGGAGCGTACTGAGCATGAGCACGACAAGCCTGACCAGCGCCGTCGACCGGGTGAGCCCGGTCAGTGGCGGCCTGTCGTGCCGCCTGTGCGGGGCGCGGGAGCTGCACAGCGTGCTGGACCTGGGCGCGAGCCCGCCGTGCGAGCTGTTCCTCACCGAGGCCCAGCTCGACGAGCCGGAACCGACCTACCCGCTGCACCTGCGGGTCTGCGCGCAGTGCCTGCTCGCGCAGCTGCCGCCGCTGATCAAGCCCGAGGAGACCTTCACCGAGTACGCCTACTTCTCCTCCTTCTCCACCTCGTGGGTGGAGCACGCGCGCCGGTTCGTCGAGTCCGCGACGCACCGGCTCGGGCTCGGCCCCGACTCCTTCGTCGTGGAGGTGGCCAGCAACGACGGCTACCTGTTGCAGCACGTGGTCGCGGCGGGCATCCGCTGCCTGGGCATCGAGCCGTCGGTCAACGTCGGGGACGCGGCGCGGGAGAAGGGCGTCCCGACCGTCACCGAGTTCCTCGGCCCGGACACCGCGAGCCGTGTCCGCGCGCAGCACGGGGCGGCGAACCTCGTGGTGGCGAACAACGTCTACGCGCACATCCCGGACGTGCTCGGCTTCACCCAGGGGCTGCGCGAGCTGGTCGCCGACGACGGCTGGGTGTCGATCGAGGTGCACCACCTGCTGACGCTGATCCAGCGCACCCAGTACGACACGATCTACCACGAGCACTTCCAGTACTACACCGTCGCTTCGGCGCAGCGGGCGCTCGCGGCGGGCGGTCTCGAACTGGTCGACGTGGAGCTGGTGCCCACGCACGGCGGCTCGATCCGGTTGTGGGCGCGGCCCTTCGGCACGGGCTCGACGCCGACCGCCGCGGTCGCGGAGGCGCTGGCGGAGGAGCGCGCGGCCGGGCTGCACGACGTCAGCGGCTACGCCCGGTTCAGCCAGGCCGTGCAGCGGTCGCGGTGGGAACTGCTCGGCTTCCTGATCGAGGCGGCCGAGCAGGGCAAGACCGTGGTCGGCTACGGCGCGCCGGGCAAGGGCAACACGCTGCTGAACTACTGCGGCATCCGGCCGGACCTGTTGCGCTACACGGTGGACCGCAACCCGTACAAGCACGGCCGCTTCACGCCGGGCACCCGGATACCGGTCCTGCCGGTCGAGCAGATCGCCGAGGACCGGCCCGACTACGTGCTGGTCCTGCCGTGGAACCTGCGCGAGGAACTGACCGCGCAGCTGAGCTACGTGGGTGACTGGGGCGGACAGCTCGTCTTCCCCGTTCCGACTCTGGAGATCGTCGAGGTTGGCCGATGAAGGTCGTTCTGTTCTGCGGCGGGTACGGGATGCGGATGCGCACTGGCTCCGCGGACGACCTGCCCAAGCCGATGCACCCGGTGGGCCCGCGCCCGCTGCTCTGGCACGTGATGCGCTACTACGCGCACTTCGGCCACACCGACTTCGTGCTGTGCCTGGGCTACGGGGCGCAGTACATCAAGGACTACTTCCTGAACTACTCCGAAGCGGCGTCGAACGACTTCGTGCTCCGCGACGGCAAGGTGGAACTGCTGTCCTCTGACATCAGCGACTGGACGATCACCTTCGTCAACACCGGGCAGGACTCGCCGATCGGTGAGCGGCTGCGCCGGGTGCGCCACCTCGTCGAGGACGAGGAGATGTTCCTGGCCAACTACGCCGACGTGCTCACCGACGCGCCGCTGGACGACATGGTGGAACGGGTGCGGTCGACCGGTGCGGCGGCCTCGATGATGGTGGTCCCGCCGCAGCAGTCCTTCCACTGCGTGGAGGTCGGCGACGAGGGCAAGGTCTCGGGCATCACCGCGGTCAGCAGCCTGCCGCTGTGGGAGAACGGCGGCTACTTCGTGCTGCGCCCAGAGGTCTTCGAGCACCTGCCGCGCAACGGCGACCTGGTCGAGGACGGCTGCGGCGCGCTGGCGAAGCAGGGCAAGCTGATCGCTTACCAGTACAAGGGTTTCTGGCAGCCCGCGGACACGGTGAAGGAGCGCGCGGCGTTGGAGCGCGGCTACGCGTCGGGTGACCGGCCGTGGATGCTGTGGGAGGACGAGCCCGCGCAGGACGACGTGCTCCGGCTGAGCGGGGTGCGCTAGTGATCTCCCTCGCGCCTGACCAACTCGGCAGCGTGGTCGTGCTCGGCGCGCACTGCGACGACATCGCGATCGGCGCGGGTGGCACGTTGCTGGCCGCCTGCGCCGCGTCGCCCGGACTGCGCGTCACCGCGCTCGTGCTCAGCGGCGGCGGCACCAAGCGCGAGGAGGAGGAGCGCGCCGCGCTGGCCGCGTTCTGCCCGGGTGCGAACCTGGACGTGGAGGTGCTGGACCTGCCCGACGGGCGGCTGCCCGCGCACTGGGGCCAAGCGAAGGAAGCCCTGGAGTCCTTGGCGCGCAAGGTTTCCCCGGACGTGGTGATCGGCCCGGCCAAGCACGACGCGCACCAGGACCACCGGACGCTCGCGCAGCTGGTGACCACCGCGTTCCGGGACCAGCTGGTGCTCGGGTACGAGATCATCAAGTGGGACAGCGACATGGTGCAGCCGGTCGCCTTCGTGCCGCTGGCGGCGAGCGTGGCGCTGCGCAAGGCCGAGCTGCTGGACGCGCACTACCCGTCGCAGCGCGGGCGGGACTGGTTCGACGCCGAGACCTTCCTCGGCCTGGCCCGGATGCGCGGGGTGCAGTGCCGCGCCCGCTACGCCGAGGCTTTCTTCGTGGACAAGGTAGTGCTCGGCTTGGGAGAGGGATGAGAATGCGTGTCCTGCTGACCGGACACCAGGGGTACCTGGGCAGTGTGATGGCGGTGCGCCTGGCCGAGGCCGGGCACGACGTCGTCGGGCTGGACTCGGGGCTGTTCGCCGACTGCGTGCTCGGGCCCGCGCCCGACGACCCGCCGACGATCGCGGTGGACCTGCGCGATGTCACCGCCGAGCAGTTGGCGGGCTTCGACGCCGTCATCCACCTCGCCGCGTTGTCCAACGACCCGCTGGGTTCCCTCGCGCCGTCGCTGACCTACGACATCAACCACTTCGCCTCGACCAGGCTGGCCAAGCTCTCGCGCGCGGCCGGAGTGCGTCGTTTCCTCTACGCCTCAACGTGTTCGGTGTACGGCGCGGCGGGTGAGGACCTGGTCGGCGAGGACGCCCCGCTGCGCCCGGTGACGCCGTACGCGGAGAGCAAGGTGCGGGTCGAGGACGACCTCGTGCTGCTCGCCGACGACGACTTCAGCCCGGTTTTCCTGCGCAACGCAACGGCTTTCGGCTTCTCGCCGCGGCTGCGCGCGGACATCGTGCTGAACAACCTGGTGGGCCACGCGGTGCTCAGCGGCGAGGTGCGGGTGCTCTCCGATGGCACGCCGTGGCGGCCGCTGGTGCACGCCGCCGACATCGCCGACGCGTTCCTGGCCGCGCTCGTGGCTCCGCGCGAGTCCATCCACTGCCGCGCCTTCAACGTGGGCATGGCGGCGAATAACCTCACCGTCGCGCAGATCGCCGAGGCCGTGGTGGAAGCGGTTCCCGGCTCGAAGCTGGTGATCACCGGGGAGGCGGGCGCCGATCCGCGCTCCTACCGGGTGGACTTCGCCCGCATCACCAAGTACCTGCCCGCGTTCTCTCCACAGTGGACGGTGGCGGCGGGCGCGGTCGAGCTGCACGCGGCCTATGTCGAGCACGGGTTGACCGAGCACGGCTTCACCAAGCGGTTCACCCGCCTGGCGAGGCTGGCCGACCGGCAGGCGGCGGGCAGCCTCGCGCAGGACATGCGACCGGTGGGTGCACCGGTTCCGTGAACGAGCCACTAGCCCCGGAGCGCCGCCCACGAACCGGCGGCGCCGTCCCGTGCGCTGATCAGACTCACCTCGGCGGGCCAGGAGATGGCCAGCTCGGGGTCGTCATAGCGCACGGCGACGTCCTCAGCGGGGTCGTGCGGCCGGTCGATGCGGTAGCAGACATCGGCCCAGTCGCTGAGCACCTGGAAGCCGTGCAGCAGTCCCGGCGGCACGTACAGGTGCCGGAAAGCGTTGTCGTCCAACAGGAACGCCTCGTGCCTGCCGAAGGCCGGGGAATCCGGGCGGGCGTCGACGAGCACGTCGTGCACGGCGCCCCGGGCACAGCGGACGAGCTTCGCCTCGCCGCGCCCGGAGCGCCCGTGCATGCCGCGCAGCACGCCCCGCCGGGACCGCGACTGCGAGTCCTGCGTGAAGGCGTCCGGGTCCAGCCCGTGCGCTCGGGCGATCTCGGTGTCGAAGGTCCGGGTGAACAGTCCGCGGTCGTCGTGGTGCGGGGTCGGCGTGAACACCAGGACCCCGGGCAGCGACGTCGTCTCAACCAACACGCGCACATCTTCGCCGCTACCGGTTTCGTTACGGCTTTCACCCGGTTCAGCACAGCTGTAGCGAAACCGCTGACCTGCGCGATGGGGCCGATGTGATGAGCGAGCCGGTGTGTCGCGCGTGCAGGGGCCGGAACGGGCAGATCGTGCTCGATCTGGGCCGCCAGCCCGCGTCGGACCATTTTCCCCGCCTGGTGGAGCCGGGTCCGGACGCACGGCACCCGTTGCAGATGTGGCTGTGCGCCGACTGCGGACTGGCGCAGCTGCTCACCGACCCGACCGTGCCGGAGGAGCCCAAGGGCGCCGAACCCGCCGCGCTGGTCGCCCAGGCCCGCGACGCGGTGCACCGGGTGTCCAGGGCGGGGCTGCTGCCGGAGTCCGCGCGGGTCGCGGAGTACGGCAGCCCGCACGGTGGGAGCTGGCTCGGCATGCTGCGCGAGCGCGGGCTGCGGCCGGTGGAGGAGGGCGAGGCGGACGTCGTCCTGGACTGCTTCGGGATGATGCACTGCCCCGACCAGCGGACCGCGCTCGCCGAACGGGCCGCGCGGCTCAGCGAGGACGGCGTGCTGCTGGTCCAGTACCACTCGCTGGCCACGATCATCCGATGTGGACAGTGGAACGCGTTGCGGCACGGGCACTACGCGTACTACTCGACGACCGCGCTGATCACCATGCTGTCGGCGGCCGGGCTGACCGCGCGCACCGCGTGGACGTTCGACCTCTACGGCGGCACGGTGCTGCTCGCCGCCTCCAGGACGGCGGAGCCGGACGACATCGTCCGCGCGCTGCTCGCCGAGGAGACGGCCATGCGGATCACCGAGCCGGACCGACTGCGGGCGCTCCAGGACGAGGCCGCCGCGACGGCCGACGCCCTGCGGCGCTACCTCACCGAACAGCGGCAGGCCGGTCGGCGCGTGTACGGCTACGGCGCGGCCTCGCGCGCGGTGGCCCTGCTGTGCCGGGCCGGGATCGACAGCGTGCTGCTGCCCGCCATCGCCGACGCCGCGCCCGCGAAGCAGAAGCGGCGCATGCCCGGCAGCGGCGTCCCGGTGATCTCGCCGGCGGAACTGGTCGCGGCCCAACCCGACGAGGTCCTGCTCTTCCTGCCCGACCTGGCCACCGAGGCCAGGACCGCGCTGCCGCAGATCGAAGCGGGCGGCGGCCGGTGGGTGATCGCCGAACCGCGCCCCGACCCGCTCGCCCCGTTGTCCGTCGCCTGAGTCAGGGATAAGCCATGGAACACAAGGTTTCTCAGCGCCAAGCGGCCTCGCTGACCGGACGCGCCGCGGCTCCCGTCGCCGTCGCCCTGCCGGTGTACAACGGCGAGCCGTACATCCACGTGGCACTGGAGTCGCTGCTCGGCCAGACCGGCGTCGACTTCGAGGTGCACATCGCCGACAACTGCTCGACCGACGGCACCGAGGAGCTGTGCCGCGACCTCGCCCAGCGCGACCCGCGCGTGGTCTACCACCGGCGGTCGCGCAACGTCGGCGTGACCGCGAACCACAACATGCTCGTCAACGAGGTCAACAGCCCGTACTTCACGTGGTTCGCGGCCGATGACGCTTACGCGCCGGACCGGCTGAGCAAGCTCTACACGGCGTTGCAGGACCGCCCGGACGCCGTGCTGGCGTTCAACACCACCGCGCACATCAACGGCTCCGGCGAGCGGATCGGGCACTGGGTGAAGCCGCGCCGAACCGACGACCCCGACCCGTCCGTGCGGCTGCGCAACCTGCTGTGCATCGAGGGACGCGCTTTCTACGACACCGCACCGCTGATGTACGGCCTGATCCGGCGCGATGTGCTGTGCCAGACGCGGTTGCTGCCGCCGATCAAGAACTCCGACCGCGTGCTGATCGCCGAACTGGCGCTGCACGGGCCGTTCGTCGAGATCGCCGAAGACCTGTTGCTGCACCGCAAGCACGAGGAGCAGCTGTCCAAGCGGACCTCGCAGAGCGAGTGGTACCGCACGGAGTTCGGCCGCCAGTCCATCATCCTGCCCAACGTGGAGGAGGCGGGGTGGTACTTCCGCACCGTCGCCCGCTCACCGCTGACACTGGCCGACCGCGGGCGTGCGATGCTCGCGCTCTCGCCGTGGCTGCGCGCGAACGCCGTGCCAATGGCGCGCAACGTGGCGAAGGCGGCCCTCCAGCTCGCGCGGCTGACCCCCCGCTCCTGACAACCAGTTATCGGAGAGAAGAACGTGGACGCTCTGGACTTGCTGCGGACGCTGCGCAGGCGGTGGGCCCTGGCCATGGTGCTCGCGATCGGCCTGGCCGCACTGCTGACCAGCCTCGCCTTCATGGTGCCGCAGCAGTACCGCGTCAACGCCAGCATGCTCGTGCTGCGCGCCTACGGCGGAGCCGACCGCAACCCCTACGCCGCGGTCGACCCGTCGCAGGGCCAGGCGGCGATGATGCTGCTGCGCGTCGTAGGCACGCCCGCCGTCCAGCAACGGATGGCCCAGCAGGGCGCGACCGCCGAGCTGGAGATCACCAATGAGAGCGCCGGGAGCGTGGCGGCCGACAGCCCGTTCATCACGGTCATCGCCACTGGTGCCACGGCCGACTCCGCGCGCACCACCGCGCAGGTCGCGATGCGAGAGCTGCGCTTTGAGCTGAAGCGCAAACAGGACCAGCTCGGTGTGCCGCAGGAAGGCCACCTGACGCTGAGCGACATCGTTCCCGCCGACACCGTCACCACGACCCGCTCCGCCCAGCTGCGCGCCCTGGCGATCGGCGGCGGCGTCGGGCTGGCGCTGCTGCTGTGCGTCGTCGTGATGGTGGACCGGGCGCAGCAACGGCGGACCGAAGTACCGTTCGCCTTGGCGCGCAAGGATTCTTCCGAGCCGGAGCCCGTCGACCCCGCGCCTTCCGTGCAACAGGCCGCTGAGCTGGCGCACGCCGCGCGGTCCGCCGTGGAGCGGGTGAAGCAGGCATCCCGTCCCGCGCTCGATCGGCCCACCGATGTCCTCAACGTGCGTTACCAGGCCGCGCGCGTGGACGACCACGACAAGGCCAGCCGATGACCCGCGCGTCCGCCTCCTTCGCCTCGGCTTCCGCCCGGAGCCCGTTGTGCCCCGAATGAGTCATTGGGGGAGTCCAAGTACCCCAATGACTCGTTCAGGTCCCTCAAGTACCCCAATGACTCGTTCAGGGCACTCAACGCCCTCAACGACCCGTTCAGGGCACTCAACGCCCCGAACGGGTCGTTCAGGGACTTCAACGCCCCGAACGGGTCGTTCGGGGCCTTCGACGTGCTCAACGGGGCGTTGGGGGCGGCGAAGTGGCTCAATGACTCGTTCGTTCCGTTCAGGCACCTCAATGACTCATTCAGCACGCTCAACGCACCGAATGAGTCATTGGGGGAGTTCAACGCCCCCAATGACTCGTTCAGGGTATAACGGGGGTGGGGTGTGATCGCGGGGGTGGCGCAGCGGCTCGCCGCGGTGCACGAGGCTCGCCAGCCGAGACCCCAGCGGCCGCCGAGGCGGAAGCTGGGGGAGCTCTTCCGGACGATTCCCGCGCACTACCTGCTCGTCGCGGTCGCCCTGCTGTTGGCCTTGCCGCAGACGAACGTGATCGCGGGCGTCGGCGGCTCGCTGACACCAGGGAGGCTGGCCGCCGCGGTCTGCCTGATCTGGTGGGTCGTGGCGCGCGTCGCGGGCGGCATGGGGATGCGAACCGGGTTGAACCCGGTGCGCGCCACGTTGCTCATCGGGTCGCTGGTGTTGTTGGGCGCGCACGCGTTGGCGTTGGGGCTCGGTGCGCCGGACGAGATCCTGGGCGGGGCGGACCGAGCCTGGATGCTCTACGCGTTGTGCGTCGGAGCGGCCCTGCTCGCGTGCGACGGGTTGAGCGGACTCGGCGCGATGCGGGCGCTCCTCGGCGCGATGGTGCTGGCCGCCAGCGCTTCCGCGTTCGCGGCCTGCGCGCACTTCACGGCGAAGATCGACCTGCGGCCGTTGACGCTCCTGCCGGGCATGGAAGCCCAGGGGCTCGCGACGATGGACCTCGGGCGTGGTGGTCTTGAGCGCGCTCTGGGCTTCGCCAACCACCCGATCGAGCTCGCCGCGCTGTGCGCCTGCGCGGTGCCGCTCGCCCTGTACCTCACCAGGTTCGCGCGCTATCGCGTCCTGTGGTGGACGTGCGTGATCGTGCTCATCGCGGGGATCGTGGTCAGCATCTCGCGCACCGGGCTGGTCGGCCTCGCGATGATCGCGGTTTTGCTGTTGCCCCGTATGGGAATCGTGCGGTGGTTGCTCGGGGGCACGGTGGTCGCGGTGTTCGGGTCGCTCGGACTGGTGGCCGCGCCCAAGGTCTTCACCGTGCTGAGCCAGACGGTCGCGGGCTCCACCAACGACTACAGCGTCTGGAGCCGCCTCGCCGACTACGAGTACGTCGGGGAACGCCTGGCGGAGCGGCCGTTCAGCGGGCAGGGCTTCGGCACGTACCTCGCGCCGCCGCAACCGTTCCTGGACAACCAGTACCTGCTGACCGCCGTGGAGTCCGGAGTGCCGGGCCTGCTCGTGCTGGTCGCACTGCTGGTGGTTCCCGCGGTGTCGATGCGCGCGGCGTGGATTCGCGTGGGGCGCAACGGAGATCCGGAGCTGCGGGACGCCGCGTGGGCGCTGGGCTGCGCGCTCGCGGTCGCCATCATGTGCTTCGCCACGTTCGACGCACTGGCCTTTCCGCAGTTCCAGGGCATGACATTCCTGTTGATCGGGTGCGCGGGCGCCGTCGCAGCGTGGGAGCGAGCATGAGCACACCGGTTGTCATCGCCGTCGTCACGTACAACTCCGCGCACGAGCTGCCGGAGCTGTTCGAGGGTCTGCCCGACGCGCTGGAGGGCGTCCCGGAGTGGCGCGTGGTGGTCGCGGACAACGCATCCAGCGACGGAAGTGCCGACCTGGCAAGGGAACTGCTGCCGTCCGCCGATGTCGTGGAGACCGGGGGCAACCTCGGGTACGCGGCCGGGGTGAACGCCTGCATGGCGCGGGCGAAGGACGGGGAAGCGCTCTTCGTGCTCAACGCGGACGTGCGGTTGGCGCCCGGATCGGTGGCGCGCCTGCTGGGGGTGTTCGACGATCGCGGAGTCGGCATCGCGGTGCCGGAGGTGACGCGGCCCAATGGTGAGCCCGAGCCGACTCTGCGGCGCAGACCGACCCCGCTGCGGGTGATCGGCGACTCGCTGCTCGGCCGCCGCGCGGTGCGATTCCCCTTGCTGAGCGAGGAAATCCCGACTGGTAGCACCGAGAAGCCGGACTGGGCGAACGGCGCCGCACTGCTCATCGCGCCCGCGGTGTGGCCGCACGTGGGGGACTGGCGCGCGGAGCTTTTCCTGTACTCCGAAGAGGTCGACTACTGCCTCCGAGTCCAGGAAGCGGGCTGGTCGACCAAGCAGGTGCGGGGCGCTCGTGCCGTCCACAAGGGCGGTGAGGTCGCCACGTCGCCGAAGCTGTGGGCGCAGCTGGTGACCAATCGCGTCGTGCACGCGGCGAAGTGGAACGGCGCGATCGGCGCGCGAATTGTTTGGGGGGCACTGGTTTTGGCTCAGCTCATCCGGCTGCCGCTGCGGCGCGGGACCCACCTCGCGGCGTTGCGGGCGTTGTTGTCCGGACGGCGCGCGCTGCTCTCGGGCAAGCCCACCAATCCCGGGCGGGGTTGATGAGCGAGACGACGGCGCTCGCCGGACGCTTCAAACGCGGCCTCTGGCTGAGCCTGCTCAACACGTTGCTGTCCAGGCTCGGCACGTTCGTGCTGGGCATCGTCCTCGCCCGGCTGCTCGTTCCCGAGGAGTTCGGCCTCTACGCCACCGCGCTCGTCGTGCTGACGCTGCTGTTCACCTTCAGCGACCTCGGCGCGGCGACGGCGGTGGTGCGGCGGCCCGGGGACGTGCGCGCGATGCTGCCGACGGCGTGGACCGTTTCGGTGGTCGGCAGCACCATCGCGTTCCTCGTGTGCGCGGTGAGCGCGCCGTGGCTGGCTTCGGCGTTGGGCAGCCCGCACGCGACGGACATCGTGCGGTTCCTCGCGATCAACGTGCTGCTGGACGGTTTTGCCGCGGTGCCAGCGGGAATGCTGACCCGCGAACTGGCGCAGGCGCGCAGGCTCGTCGCGGACCTCTCCGGCAGCGTGCTCAACCTGGCGCTCACCGCGACGCTGGCGTTCCTCGGCTATGGCGCGTGGGCGTTGGTGATCGGTCACGTCAGCGGGACCGCGCTCGTCGTGGTGCTGCTGCTCGTGCTCAGCAAGCAGTGGCCGCGGTTCGGCTTCGTGAAGGAGCACTTCCTCGAAGTCGGCGCGTACGGCCTGTCGGTGATCGCGTCCTCGCTGCTGCTGATGCTCGCGCAGAGCGTTCCGCAGATGGTCACGGCGAGCGCGCTCGGCGTGACCGCGCTGGGTTTCTTCTACCTGGCCAACAACGTGGCGAACTGGCCGGTGTCGATCGTCTCCGGGACCATGGAGCGGGTCGCGCTGGCCATGTTCTCCCGTTCCCGCGACCACGGCGCCGACCTGGATCGCGCCGCGGGCGGGGTGATCGGCCTCGTCGGGGTCGCCGTGCTGCCGGGCGGGATCGCGCTCGCGTTGCTGGCGCACCCGATCGTCGAGGTGGTCTACGGCGCGAGGTGGGAGCCGGCCGCGGCGGTGCTCGTCGGCCTCGCGGTCGCGGCGATCGGCAGGGTGTTCGTGGACCTGGCGATGCACCTGCTGCTCGCGGTCGGGGTGCCGCTGTCCTCGGCGCTGATCCAGCTCTCGTGGCTGGCCGCGCTCGTGCCCGCGACCATCGTCGCGGCCCAGGTGTGGGGCCTGCCCGGGATCGGCTGGGCCCAGGCGGCGGTGTCGCTGTTCGTCGCCGTCCCGGTGCACGTGTGGGGCCTGCGGCGGGCCGGGGTGCACGTTTCTTCCCTAGTTCGGGGGATGGTTCCGTCGTTGCTGTCCGCAGCCGTCACCGGCGGTGGGCTGATCCTGGTCCGGGCCTTCTCGCCCTCCCCGCTACTGAGCGTCGCGGTCGGTGGGACGCTCACCGCGGCCGTCGTCGCCATCGGGTGGTTTCGATACCGCCACACCTTGGACGAGGCTCTGGCGGTCGCCGGGTGAGAACTCCATTCCGGACTTACGATTTTCCCTGGTGAGAGGTGGTGGGCGGAATGCGGGGAGCCAAGGTTCGGTTACTGGCCGCGCTGGCGGCCGTCCTGCTCGTCCTGGCCGCGTGCACGTCCGGCTCCGAGCCGCCGTCCCCGCCCGACCGGTCCGAGCGCGGGTCT
The DNA here is from genome assembly GCF_024213555.1 of Allokutzneria sp. A3M-2-11 16. GTDB lineage: Bacteria > Actinomycetota > Actinomycetes > Mycobacteriales > Pseudonocardiaceae > Allokutzneria. Next base: position 3,597,997 of record NZ_JANAVO010000001.1, read on the forward strand.
CCGCGAACGCCGATCCCCAGTCCCTTCCAGGACAGCCGGTTCTTCTACGTCGACCCCGAGGCCAACGTCGTCTCGTGGCTCAACGGCAACCGGGGTGACGGCCGCGCGGGGGTGATCGAGGAACGCATCGCCCGGCAGGCCACCGCCCGGTGGATCGGCCCCGGCGACAACACCCACCGCCGCGTCTCCGGCTTCGTCAACGCCGCCTACGCCCTCGGTCAGCTGCCGGTGCTGGTGGGCTACAACATCCCCAACCGCGACTGCGGCAACCATTCCGCGGGCGGGGCCCGGTCCGCCGACGAGTACCTGCGGTGGGTCGACGTCGTCGCGCGGGCGATCGGGGACCGGCCCGCCCTGATCGTCCTGGAGCCGGACGCGGTGATCCACTTCGAGTGCCTCGACGAGGCGGGACGCCAGGAGCGCAAGCGAATCCTCACCGCCGCGGTGGCGACGCTGAACCGCTTCGCCACCTCCACCTGGGTCTACCTCGACGGTGGCGACGGCGCGCACAACCCGGCCGACCGCGTCGCCACCGGCCTCGCCGAGTCCGGTCTCGGCACCGGCGCGCGGGGCTTCGCGGTCAACGTCTCCAACTTCAACAGCACCGAGGACGCGGCGCGGTACGGCAACGACCTCAAGCGCGTGCTGTCCACCCGCTACGGCATCGAAGCGGGCTTCGTGATCGACATCAGCCGCAACGGCAACGGCTCCGACGGCAGCTGGTGCAACCCCGGTGGGCGATCGCTCGGGGCTCCGCCCCAGGTCGGCGGGCCGGGCGGGGCGGACGCGCTGCTGTGGGTGAAGCGCCCGGGGGAGTCGGACGGCGACTGCGGGGTCGGCGCGGGCACCTCGTCGGGGGCCTTCTACCCGGAGCTGGCCATGCGGCTCATCAACGGCGACTGATCGGTAACAACGTGCCCGGCGGGCCTGCGGATTCGCTAGCCTCGGCGGCATGAATGACCAGCCCGAGCTGCGGGTCGGCGACCTCGAGCGCGAACAGATCGCGCAGCTGCTCAACCAGGCCGTCGGCGAGGGCCGCCTGACCCTGACCGAGTACAACGAGCGCGTCGGCCTCGCCTACGCCGCCCGCACCAGGGGCGAGTTGGACCTGGTCGTCGCGGACCTCCCGGTGGCCCGCCCCTCCGCGGCGCCCCTGCCCGTCACCGACGAGGGCGGCACCGGCAAGCGCCAGTGGGCGGTCGCGGTGATGAGCGGTGCCGTGCGCAACGGCCGCTGGCGGGTCGAGTCGGACGTCAGCGCGTTCGCCCTGATGGGCGGCGTCGAGCTGGACTTCCGCACGGCGGTGCTCACGTCCAAGGTCACCACGATCACCGCCGTGGCCATCATGGGTGGGATCCAGATCACCGTCCCGCCCGGCGTGCGCGTCGAAGTGGCCGGTTTCAGTTTCATGGGCGGCAAGGACGTCAACGTCGACGAGGACTCGGTGACCGCGGACTCGCCGACGATCCGCATCAACGGCTACGCGCTCATGGGCGGTATCGAGATCGTCACGAAGCACCCCAAGCGCAAGCAGATCGAGGCCTACGACGACTGAGGGAGAAGGGGGGTTGGCGTGGTGGTGACGTTGTGGCGGGCGAGCCAGGACGCGACGTCCACTGTGGACTCTCCGGAGCGCCAGGACGCGATGGCCGAGGCGGTGGCGGCGGGGCCGTCGGCGATCAGCCAAGGGCCGCGGGGGTCCACGGCGGCGGCTAGCTGAGGGGGCACGACGGAAGGGAGGCCGTATTCGGCGGCCTCCAGCATCTTCACGCTGATTCCCGTTGAGGCACCGAAGCGCGGCACCACGACGAGGCCGACCTTGCGGTAGAAGTCAGCCTCCTCCTTGACCCGGCCTAGCGCGGTGACGGCCCGGTGACCCGCGTAGGACTCGGTTCCGTTGCCCGCCAACACATAAGGCACGTCCTGGCCGAGCCGGTCCAGCTCCGCGCGCACGGGGCCGACCAGGGCCGCGAGGGCGCGCTCGTTCGGCGGCCAGCTCGCCTTGCCGATGAAGCCGAGGGCCTCCGTCGACGAGGAGACGGGCTGCGGGATCAACGGCAGCGGCAGGTGCTCGGCGCCGATTCCCCAGCCGCGCAACACATACGCGTCTGTGCGGGACAACGTGAACACCTTGTCCGGCAGTGCGAGCAGCCTGCGCTCCGCGCGGGGCAGGCGCCACGTCTCGCCCAGCAGCCGCAGGGGGCGCGGGGAGTGCTCCACCGCGATCGTCGACTCCACGTTGTGCGCGACGTGCGACGCCACCGGAACCCCGGCCGCCTCGGCGAGCAGCAGGCCGGGCCAACCGCTGGTGATCACCTCGCGACCGGCCGCGCGCTCCCGGAGCAGGGCCGCGGCGCGACGCCAGCCCGGGAACACGGTGAACTTCCTGGCCAGATACGGCTCGGGACTGGTGAGCATGCCCGCGGCGACGCGCAGCAGCCGGGCGCGGTCGCCGCGCACCTCAAGAGGCACCGAGCCCGCGGAATGGCACGGCAGGCCCTCGTCGGACCAGTTGCCTTCGTCGCCGGTCACGCACACCACGTCGACGTCGTGCGAGCGGCTCAGCATCGCGAGCAGGCGGCGATCCACCCAACCGCTGCCGCCCAGCTCGCGCCTGCCGAGCGGGTAGGTGGTGACGAAACAGATCTTCACGCTTTCCTCCGCAAACCGAACCGCTCCGCGAGCACCCTGCCCAGGAACAAGGGATTCCCGACGACGTAGCGCTGGAAGAGCCGCCGCGGTTCCTGGGCGAGGCGGTACAGCCACTCGACGCCCGCGCGGCGCATCCACGTGGGCGCGCGCTCGACCTTGCCCGCCGTGAAGTCCAGGAACGCGCCCACAGCAACACCCAACCGGGCGCCCGTCGCGGTGAGGTAGCGGTCCAGCCACAGTTCCTGCGCCGGGTTGCCCATGGCCACGATCAGCACTTCCGCGCCACTGGCCCGAATCCGGCCGACCACCGCCTCCACGTCCGGTGAGAAGCCGTGCTGCGTGCCCGCGATCTTCAGCCCCGGGATCGCGGCGGTGAGCTTCTCCGCCGCGGTCTCGCCGATGCCGGGCTCCCCGCCGAGCAGGTACACCGCCGCGCCGCGGTCGGCCGCCTCGCGCAGGATCTTCGGGGTGAAGTCGGTTCCGTTGAGGTTGGCCGGAAAGACATCTCCCTGTAGCCGGGCCGCGATCGCCAGACCCGAACCGTCGTTGAGCACCAGCGCGGCGTCCTCCAGAACCCGCCGGTACGCGGTGTTCGCGCAGGCCACGTTCATCGAGTGGGCATTGGCGTAGACCACGACCGCTGCCGAGGGTCCCTCGAACAGCCGCTTGACTTCGTCGAGCGCGGCTTGTTCGGTCAGTTTGGCGACGCGCACACCGAGGATCGGCACGGTCGGGATGTCCGTTCGCATGTAACTATCTTGCCGTCCCCGCCGATGGGGTATGCGATCGCGTTGTACTGCAATGAGTTCCCGGTCTGAGGGTGTCCTATGTGCACAGTTGGTCGACCACGGTGAGGGCACGCTCGCTCGCGGGCGCCGTCGTCCGCAGGATCCGCCCGGAGCACCCCGGCTGGCCCGCCGTCCTCGGCCCGGAGCTGGACCAGGGCAGGCGGCTGCGGCTGCGCCCGCCGCTGCCCGAGGACGCCGCGGACTGGTCCAGGATCGTCCGCGCAGACCAGGCCGAGCTGGAGCCCTGGTGGCAGACCAGCGACCGCTCGTGGGCCGAGCGCACCACCGAGGCGTGCTGGCGGGAACAGGGCTGGTCCCTGCGCCGCAACGCCCGCAGGGGCACGGTGCTGCCGCTGGTGATCGAGGTGGACGGCCGCTTCGGCGGCGAGATGATCCTGCACCGGGTGGACCACTCGCACGGCACCGCGGAGCTGGGCGCCTGGGTGGCCTCCGAGCACCGGGGCAGCGGGGTGGCCGCGCAGGCCCTGCGGATGATGGTGCGGCACGCCTTCGGCCCGGTGGGGCTGCGGCGGATCGTCGCCCCGGTCGGGGTCGGCAACCGTCCCGCGGCGTTCGTGCTGGCGCGCAACGGCTTCCGCAAGGAGGGCCTGTTACGCAGGCACATGGACGTCGGAGGAGAGCTGCGGGATCACCAGCTCTGGTCGCTTCTGCCCGAGGATGTGGACTGGCTGTGAACGACGATTTCACCCGTTCGGCGAGCATGCAGGCGCGCCTGCACGAACTCGTCCCCGGTGGGGCGCACACCTACGCCCGCGCCTCCGACCAGTACCCCGAGCACATGACGCCGATCCTGGAGCGGGGCAGCGGCGCGCACGTCTGGGACGCCGACGGGAACCGCTTCGTCGAGTACGGCATGGGGCTGCGCTCGGTGACCCTCGGACACGGGTACGAGCCGGTGCTCGCCGCGGTCCGCGAAGCCATGGCGAACGGGATCAACTTCTCCCGGCCGACCACGCTCGAACTCGCCGCGGCGGAGGACTTCCTCGCCGGGGTGCCCGGGGCGGACATGGTGAAGTTCGCCAAGAACGGCTCCGACGCCACCACCGCCGCGCTCCGGCTGGCCCGCGCCGTCACTGGCCGGGACAAGGTGGCGATCTGCGCCGACCAGCCGTTCTTCTCCGTTGACGACTGGTTCATCGGCACCGCGGGGATGAACGCGGGCATCCCGGAGTCCACCCGGGAGCTCACGGTCTCCTTCCGCTACAACGACCTGGCTTCGCTGCGCGAGCTGTTCGCAGTCCACAGTGGACAGATCGCCGCGGTTTTCCTGGAGGCGGCGACCGCGCTGCGCGAGCCCGAGCCCGGTTTCCTCGAAGGCGTGCGCGAGATCTGCGACCGCGAGGGCGCCGTGCTGGTCTTCGACGAGATGATCACCGGGTTCCGCTGGGCGGCCGGTGGCGCGCAACAGGTCTACGGCGTGCGTCCGGACTTGTCCTGCTGGGGCAAGGCAATGGGCAACGGGTTCCCGATCGCGGCGCTGGCGGGCAAGCGCGAGCTGATGGAGCTGGGCGGGCTGCGCACGGACGCGGCGCGGGTCTTCCTGCTCTCCACCACGCACGGCCCCGAATCGGCTTCACTGGCGGCTTTCCGCGCCGTGGTCAGGGCTTACCGCGAAACCGACCCGGTCGGCGTGATGGAGCGGCAGGGCGTAGTGCTCGCCGACGCCGTCAACGACCTGTCCAAGGAACTGGGCACTTTCCCCGCGGTCTCCGTCATCGGCAGACCGTCGTGCCTGGTGTTCACCACCGCTGACGCTGATGGCAAGCCGTCCCAGGCGTTCCGCACGCTGTTCCTCCAGGAGTTGTTGCGGCACGGCGTGCTCGGCCAGTCCTTCGTGATCTCCGCCGCGCACACCGACGCCGATGTCGAGCACACGGTCACCGCGGTCCGCGCGGCCCTGGAGGTCTACCGCAAGGCGCTGGACGCGGGGAGTGTGGAGGGGCTGCTCGACGGGCGTCCGGTCGCACCGGCGCTGCGTTCCCACGCCGCACCGAGGCGCTTGCCCTGAGACTCCACCAGTAGCACCGCGACGCCGACCGTCATCGCGAGGACGGCGTGCGACGCTTGAGGGTTGGTCAGATCGAGGCCGTGGCGTGTGCCCTCGCGCACGCCATAGGCACAGATCAACAAACCGACCAGCGGCCACCGTGAGTCCACTGTGGGCAAAGCGAGGTGCACTCGGCGCACGACGCGCAGCACGCCGAGCAATGCGAGAGTGCTGACCGCGAGCCACAACGGCCGGGAGAGCCACCATCCGAGACCGGGCGACGGCAACAGGATCTGGGGCGCCAGCAACGCGATGCCGAGCAGCATCGCCCCGGCGGGCAGGTGCCACAGGTACACCGGCATCACGGAAGGGTTGGCGCGCTTGAGGAATCTCTGCGCCCGGTCGCCGGAGAGCTTGCGTTCGGCCCACGGGGCGACCAACAGGAACACGCACACCTGCGCGAACGAGAGCATGATCATCGCCAGCGTCGGCGGGGACAGGTTGGAGACGAGAACGCCCGGCAGTCCGAGCATGCTCGGTGGATACGGCCCGGCGAACACCATCGTCGCCATCGCGGCAACGGCCACAACGATGAGCGCGTACAGCGCCGGTCGGGTGTAGCGGGCGAAAGCGCCTCGGGCGTATGCGATTCCGAACTGGTGCGCGGTCAGCCAGACGAGCAGGAAGTTGATGTCGCCGCCGACGCCGATGTCCGCGACCAGGCCGACGGTGGAGAACCGCACGAAGTCCACAATGGACACAACGGCGGTCATGGCGAGCGGGACGGCCATGCCGAAGCGGTCGTGCAGCCGCACCATCAGCGGCGCCACGCACACGACGACCAGGTAGATCGCCAGGAACCACAGGGGTTTCATGACCTGCTGGCCCACGGTCGCGACTGGCTGGAGGCCGAGCGCGCCGCCCACCGTGCTCGCCGCGGTGAAGAGCATCACCAAGGGGATCGCCGGGATCATCAGGGCCATCGCCCGCTTCGCCAGGAACGACTCCCCGCGTGCCCGCGCCGCGTCGACCCCGGCCGCGTTCGCGTAGCCACCGGCGAAGAACACCAACGGCATCACCTGGAGCAGCCAGGTCAGCGCCCACATGACCGGCCCGCTGACCCCGATCCCCACCCGCACCACGCCGTTGTCCACGCCGACGTAAGCGCCGAACCAGTGGGCGAACACGACCAGTCCCACCGAACCGACGCGCACGGCGTCGATCACCGGGTTGCGTTCCTTCATGTTCTCCCCTTGAGATCGCCCTCTCACCCAGACTGACGACGGGGCAGGTGAAAAAAGATCTGGCGAGCCTCCGACCTGGGCGGCGGCCAGCACCACGACCGGGGTGGGGCCTGCCATACCCCCTGCGGCACGTGGGTACGGTGAGCGGGTCGGACCCCGCACGGATGAGGACACGTGAGCACGCAGAGCGACGAGCAGCAGGACTTCACCGCTTCCAAGCCCGACCAGCGCGTTCCGGTGAGCCGCTGGTTGGTTCCGGCACTGGTGGTGGTCGCGCTCGTGGCGCTGGTCTACGTCTCCACCGGCCGGGGTGGCGAGAACGAGGACACGCCCGCCGCGGCACCGAAGTCCACAATGCAGTCGACAGCGCAGCAGACCACCCCCGCCGACGACGGCACGACGGGCCGGATCGACGAGTCGGTCGGGCGCCGCAAGGCGGGTGACCCCTACGCGATGGGCCGGGTCGACGCGCCGGTCGTGCTCGTCGAGTTCGCCGACTACCGCTGCCCGTACTGCGTGAAGTTCGCCACGGACACCAAGCCCGAGCTGATCCGCCGCTACGTGGACAACGGCACGCTGCGCATCGAGTGGCGCGACTACCCGATGTTCGGCGAGGAGTCGGAGAACGCCGCGCTCGCCGCCCGCGCCGCCGGGCGCCAGGGCAAGTTCTGGCCGTACCACGAGCTCGCCTTCGAGGAGGCCCCGCGCAAGGGCCGGGCGTCCTTCCCGCGCGAACGCCTCGTCGAGATCGCCAAGCGCGTCGGTGTCGCCGACCTGAAGCGCTTCGAGGCCGACCTTGCCGATCCGGCGCTCGCCGAGGAGATCAAGGCCGACATGATGGACGGCCGCAGGATCGGCGTGAGCGGGACGCCCGCGTTCGTCCTCAATGGACGGCCGATGGTCGGCGCCCGCCCGCTGGAGGATTTCGTCGCGATGATCGAGCGCCTCAAGAACACCGGCAGATGACGGTCGAGGTCGGCTACCTCGGTGCGCTGCTCGGCGGGGTCCTGGCGCTGGCGAGCCCGTGTTCGGCGTTGCTGCTGCCCGCGTTCTTCGCGTACGCCTTCGAGAACCCGAAGCGCCTGCTGGCCCGCACCGCGGTGTTCTACTGTGGACTGATCACCACGCTCGTCCCGCTCGGCGTGGCCTCGGCGGCGCTCGGAGCGCTGTTCACCGAACACCGGGCCACGGTCACGCTGATCTCCGGCATCGTGCTGATCGTCCTTGGTGTGGCTCAAATCCTGGGCAAGGGCTTCGGTTCACGGCGAGCACAGGAAGCCGCCGCCCGCATCACGGTGGGCTCGGCGGCGTCGGTGTTCGCGCTCGGCGCCGTGTACGGCCTGGCGGGTTTCTGTTCCGGCCCGATCCTCGGCGCGGTGCTGACCGTCGCCGCGGCGGGTGGTGATCCGGCGTACGGCGGAGTGCTGCTCGCGGTCTACGGGCTCGGCATGGTGCTGCCGCTGTTCGCGCTGGCATTGCTGTGGGAGCGGCTGAAACTGGGCCAGCGCGCGTGGCTGCGCGGGCGCGAGGTGACGCTCGGCCCGCTGCGAGTGCACAGCACGACCCTGGTCTCCGGCCTGCTCTTCATCGGGATCGGCCTGCTGTTCGTCTTCACCGAGGGAACCGCGGGCCTGAGCGGGCTCATCGACGTGGACACGGAGTTCTCGATCGAACTGTGGGTCCGCGGGCTCGCCGAGTCCGTGCCGGACCTCGCGGTGATCGGAGCGGCCGCGGTGCTCCTCGCCGTGGTGTTCGCGGTGCGTCGCCGCCGGTCAGCCCGGTAGCGGCAACCGCAACGCCCGCGCCGCGATCCCGCGCAGCGACACATCGTCCGGAGTGGACGGTGCGCCGATCCACACGACCTGGACGACGCGGACCCGCTTGGTGTCGCGGGAAGACGCGAACGCGGCGCCCTCGAAGGAGGTCGGCCCGTTCGTCCAGCCCTTCCCGGAAGCCACCAGATCGCTGACCGCTCCGGTGCCCGGGGTGTCGGCGAGCTTCTGGAACTCCTCCGCGTCCGCCGGGTCGGAGAAGCTGACCACCGCGATGGAGACGGCCGCCCGGCGCGGCTCGGAGACCTCGAACAGGGTCCGGATCAACCCGGCGCACGGGTGCGCGTCGAACCACGTCTGGACGTCCCCGTAGGACTCGCGTGCGCAGTTGGTCGCCTTCTCGTTGCCCCTCGGCGTGAAGTCCAGATCATCCACAGTGGACCGCGTGCTGGTCGGTGCCGGGTTCTGCGCGACGGGCTGCTCGCCCCCGCCGCCGGAGCTGACGATCACGATCAGCAGTACCACGGCCAGCAGCGCGAGCCCGGCGAGGACGAAGCGCGGACCTTTCCGCTTGGGCGGCACGGGTTGTTCCGGAGCGGCCACGTCGCGGTAGCGGGGGATCAACGCGGTGCGCGCGCTGGCGAGGTCCGCGGTGACGGCGTCCGGGAAGCCCTCGGAGATCAGTTCCCCCGAGTGCAGTTCGCCCGCCTCTTCGTGCAGCCCCGCGAGCAGTCGGCACGCCTGCTCCGCGGTGCACGGGCGGTCGCTGATCGCGAGCTCGCGGACGGCGCTGAGCAAGGAGGAGGGCTTCGGGTGCAGCACGCGCACGCCGCGGTGAATGTCCGAAGTGGGCTGGATGACCCGCTCCACGTACGGGCCCACCGCGATCACCGTGCACACCGGCAGCGGCTCGGCCCGGACTTCCTGGAGCCGCGCGGTGACCGCGCGCGTCGCCGCCAGCGCTTCCTCGGCCGGGCTGTTCGCGCCGTCATGGCGGGTCAGCGGCCAGCCGTCGACCTTCCACTGGCCCTGCAACGGGGCTTCCAGGCGCAGCGCCGGGCTCGGCAGGTCGACGCCGACCACGACGAGCACGACGCGCGGGAGGACGATCAGCGCGTCCAGCGGCCGGGTGCAGCCCGGAGGGGTCACGCCGAGGAGGGCGATCCCGCCGAGCACCGAGGTGCCGTCACCCCATGCGGCCAAGGCGGCGCGAACGTCGGCACCGACCTTGGTCGGCTCACCACCGAGCCGAACCAGCCGCACGGCCCACCTCCTACCCACGACGAACTTCGGGGAGACTGTTTGCGGCACACACGGTAGCCTCGGTCACCCCGACCGGTGACCGCGGCCATCCGATCACGGTGCGCGGTCGGGCGGCCGGTCGTCGCGCGCAGTGTCGTTCGGTCGATAGTCCGTCCGCAGCAAAGGTCTCGGGTGGATGTCGCCGCATTGGTTCTTATGGCGCACAGCGGCGGTTAAGGGCAAAATGACGCCATGTGATCGCCGGGCGGTCACCTGCTGGAGCACTGACAGGGCGTAGGGGAAGACGTCCCTCGTCAGCAGCGGAGGTCAGCAGTGAGCAACCGGGGCATCACCAGTGGAGTCGTGTACGTCCACTCCTCGCCGTCCGCGGTCTGTCCGCACGTCGAGTGGGCGATTTCGGGCACCCTGGGCGTCCGCGCTGACCTCAAATGGACAGCACAGCCCGCGGCGCCGGGGCAGCTCCGGGCCGAGTGCGCCTGGACGGGCGACGCGGGCACGGGCGGCAAACTCTCCGCCGCGCTGCGCGCGTGGCCGATGCTGCGCTTCGAGGTCACCGAGGAACCCAGTCCCGGAGTGGACGGCGAGCGCTTCTGCTTCGCACCCGGGCTCGGCCTGTGGCGGGCCCGCACCAGCGCCAACGGCGACATCGTGGTCAACGAGGACCAGTTGCGCTCCCTCGTCGGCAACCGCGGTGTGGAGGCGATCGCGCACCGCGTCTCCGAGTTGGTCGGCTCCGCGTGGGACGACGCGCTGGAGCCGTTCCGCAGGGCGGGCGACGGTGCTCCGGTCACCTGGCTGCACCGGGTGGGCTGAGCCAGGCTTTTCCGGCGCTTGTGGCACGCTGGTGCGGTGGTGCCGGTGAGGACGTCGAAGCGCGCCGGGCAACGCTGGTTGCTTCCGGTGGTGTTGGTGGCAGCCGTGTTCGCGGTGGGTGTCGGGCTCGGAGTCCGTGAGCTGTCCGCGCGGGTGGAGCCCCCCGTGGTCCCCGCCGTGGTGCTGCCGGAGACCACCTCGCGCAACCCGGCGGTGAACCAGCCAGGTCCGGACACCGTCCAGCTCACCCAGGACGCCGCGAGCCACCCGCACGCCGAGGAGATCCGCGAGCTGCTGCAACGCCACTTCAGCGCGATCAACCGGGGCGACTACGAGGTCTGGAAGACCACGGTGGTCCAGGCGCGCGTGCAGGAGATGCCGCAGTCGAAGTGGCGGGCCGAGTACGAGTCCACACAGGACGGGAGCATCTACGTGCACCGGGTGGACCCGACCTCGGGCGGAGCGCTGCGCGTGATGCTGTCCCTGGTGAGCGTGCAGGACCCGAGCAAGGCCCCGCCGGAGATGCGCCTGAACTGCATCCGCTGGCGCGTGGTCTACCCGCTGGTGCCGGAGAACGGCAACTGGAAGATCAACCACGGCCTCTACAACAGCGCCCGCACCGCCCGCTGCTAGCCGGAGTTCGCCGGTCTTCAAGTACCCCCGACCCCCACCCCACCGGTCTCAAACCACCCCCAACCCCCCGGCGTGATGTGGCTCGCGCAGGTGAAGGCCCTGGCGGCGAGATCGACCTGACCCAGTGCGAAACGGTCCCCGGGTTCCCAGATCTTCCAGCGGGCCTCGGACCCCCTGCCCGTCGTCTTCGAGGTGCAGCAGAACGGCCCGGCGGGTTCGTGAAGGAACCAGCCGGGCCGCGCGCTGCGGTGCTACACCCTGGTGAACGCCAGGGCGACGTTGTGCCCGCCGAACCCGAAGGAGTCGTTGACCGCGGCTTCGAGCTTGACGTCGCGGGCCTCGCCCGTCACGACGTCGAGCTGGACGCGGGGGTCGATGTTCTCCAGGTTCAGGGTGGGCGGGACCACGCCGTGGTAGAGCGACAGCACGGTCGACATGGACTCCACCGCGCCCGAACCGCCGAGCAGGTGCCCCAGGGCGGACTTCGGAGCGGTGATGACCGGGTGCGACCCGACCGAGCTCTGGATGGCGATCGCCTCGGCGACGTCCCCGACCGGGGTGGACGTGGCGTGCGCGTTGACGTGACCGATGTCGGCGGGGGAGAGCCCACCCGTGGCCAGCGCCTTGGTGATCGCCCGGGCCGCGCCCTTGCCCTCGGGGTCCGGCGCGGTGATGTGGTGCGCGTCGGCACTGGTGCCGACACCGGCGAGCTTCGCGTAGACGCGGGCGCCGCGAGCCTTGGCGTGGTCCTCGCGCTCCAGCACCAGCAGACCGGCGCCCTCACCGAGGACGAAGCCGTCGCGCTGCGCGTCGAAGGGCCGGGACGCGCGCTCGGGCTCGTCGTTGCGGGTGCTCATGGCCCGCATCTGGCTGAACCCGGCGACCGGGAGGCTGGTGATGCACGCCTCCGCGCCACCGGCGACGACCACGTCGACCTCGCCGGAGCGCAGCATGCGCCACGCCCAGGCCATGGCCTCCGCGCCGGAGGCGCACGCCGAGACCGGCGCGTGCACACCGCCGCGGGAGCCCAGGTCGAGACCGACCCAGGCGGCCGGGCCGTTGGGCATCAGCATCGGCACCGTGAGCGGTGAGACCTTGCGCTTGCCGTGCTCCTCCAGGAGGTCGTCCTGGTGCAGGATGGTCAGCGCTCCGCCGATCCCGGTGCCCACCACGACGGCGAGCCGTTCGGGATCGACCTCGGGACGACCGGCGTCGGCCCAGGCCTCGCGGGCGGCGACCAGCGCCACCTGCTCACAGCGGTCAAGACGCCGTGCCTCGACGCGGGGCAGGACCTCGGTCGGCTCGACCGCGAGGTGCGCGGCGATGCGCACGTCGAGCTCGAACCGCTCGGCCCAGTCGCCCTGCATCTTGGACACGCCGCTGCGGCCGGCGACCAGTCCGTCCCATGTGGACTTCGCGTCACCGCCCAGCGGGGTCGTCGCCCCGATGCCGGTGACGACCACGTCAGGTGAACTCATGCGTTCGAGGCGATGTAGGTCACCGCGTCGCCGACGGTCTTCAGGTTGACCAGCTCGTCGTCCGGGATCTTCACGCCGAACTTGTCCTCGGCCTGGACCGCGACCTCGACCATGGACAGCGAGTCGATGTCCAGGTCGTCCACGAAGGACTTCTCGCTCTTGACGTCTTCCTGGTCGACACCCGCGACCTCTTCGACGATCTCGGCAAGGCCCTTCAGGATCTCTTCGTTGCTCGCCACGTTGGTGTTCCTCTCTTGACTTCCCACCGACCGGGAGGGCGGATCCGCGCTCCCGGAGTTCTTGTTCCCGCTCAGGGACAGATCACGACCTGCCCCGCCGACACCAGCCCGGCGCCGAAGCCGACCAGCAGCAGCACGGCACCGGAGGACAGCTCCCCCGCCCTGCGCATGTGGTCGATGGCGATCGGGATGGAGGCGGCCGAGGTGTTGCCGCTGTTGACGATGTCCCGCGCCACCACCATGTCCTCGCGCGCGCCGCGCCCGCGCAGGCTGCGCGCGATCGTCTCGACGATGCGCAGGTTGGCCTGGTGCGGGATGAGCGCGTCGACGTCGGAGAGCTTGAGCCCGGCCCGCTCCACCGCCCGCTCCGCGGTCGGCCACACCTCGGTGGTCGCCCAGCGGAAGACCGACTGGCCCTCCTGGAACAGGAAGTTCCGCTCGGTCACGCCGATGGTGCCGGACAGGTCACCGCGGCTGGTCCAGGACACCGGCCCGATCGCGGGCTCGGCGGAGGGACCGACCACGGCGGCACCGGCGCCGTCGGCGAAGATGATCGAGGTCGACCGGTCCTGCCAGTCCACCCAGTTGGAGAACCGCTCCGCGCCGATCACCAGCACGTACCGCGCGGTGCCGGAGCGGATCAGGTCCGAGGCGTTGCCCAGCGCGTAGCAGAAGCCCGCGCAGGCGGCGTTGAGGTCGAAGGCGCCGGCGCCGGAGATGCCCAGCGCGTCGGCGACCCGGGCGGCGACGTTGGGGATCGGCACCGACATGGTGCAGGTCGCCACGATCACGGTGTCCACATCGGAGGGTGCGATGCCGGAGTCGGCCAGTGCCGCCCGGCCCGCCTCGGTGGCCAGCACGTGCAGCGACTGCTCCTCGGTCGCCAGCCTGCGCTCGGCGATGCCGACCCGGGAGCGGATCCACTCGTCGGAGGTGTCGACGATCTTGGCCATGTCGTCGTTGGTCACCACGCGGTCGCCCTGCGCGGAGCCGAAGCCCAGCAGCCTGCTGCCGCCGGGGCCGGCGGGCAGCTGGATCAGCGGTCGGGACTCGGTCACACGGCACCAACGATCAGTTCGGCGGCCTTGTCCAGGTCCGCGGGGCTCTTGAGGGGGAGGCGGTCCACGTGCGGCAGCTCGCGCTTGACCAGGTTGACCAGCGTGCCCGCCGGGGGCAGCTCGATCACGGCGGTGACCCCGCGGTCGGCGAGGGTGGCCATGCAGGAGTCCCAGCGCACCGGCAGGGTCACCTGGGCGACCAGCCTGCGCAGGGCGTCGTCGCCGTCGGAGACGACCGCGCCCTCGGCGTTGGACAGCAGCGGGCGCACCGGCGTCGCCGGGGTGATCGTGGTGACGCGCTTGCCGAGGGCCTCCTCGGCGGGCGCCATGAAGTGGGTGTGGAACGCGCCCGCGACGGCCAGTGACCGGACGCGGGCGTCCGTGGGCGGCTCGGCGGTCAGCTTCTCCAGCATGGCCACCGACCCCGCGGCCACGACCTGGCCCTTGGCGTTGCGGTTGGCCGGGGCCAGGCCCAGCTCCGCCAGCCGCGACAGCACTTCGCCCTCGTCCCCGCCGAGCACCGCGCTCATGCCGGTGGGCTCCAACGCGCAGGCGGCGGCCATCTCCGCACCGCGCACCGCGGCCAGTTCGACGGCCTCGTCGGCGGTGAGCACGCCGCTCACCGCGGCGGCGGCGAGCTCACCGACCGAGTGGCCCGCGACCGGAACGTCGGTGGGAACCTCGACCCGGCGGGCCAACTCCTCGAACACCAGCAGCGACAGCGCCACCACGAGGGGCTGCGTCACCGAGGTGTCCTTGATCTCGTCCGCGCTCGCGGTGGTGCCCAGCCGGAGCAGGTCCAGGCCGGTCGTCTCCGACCACCGCGCCAGCCGCTCCCGGGCACCGTCCAACTCCAGCCAGGGAGTGAGCATGCCGGGCGACTGGGAACCCTGTCCTGGGGCAAGCAGCGCGATCACGTGCTCACTGAACACGGTCACCCTCCCCGGCCGGGATGCCGCCGCTGACGAAGTACCGCAGCCGATTCTGTGGGGTGTCTACAAAGGCCCGTGTGAGATCCGGGTTTACCCACACCACGGGGCCCAGGAAGCGGGAGTGCCCACCTCAGGGTTACCCCTAAGGGTTGTGCTAGCTACGTCACAGTCCTTTGTTGAATGCACACGAAAGTGCTCTCACCAGTGACCCCGCGCACGCGCGAGCCTGCCGACCGCCAGAGACATCCTCAGCACCAGTCCGTCGCGCGGGTCGGAGGCGGTGTAGCCGGTCAGCTCGGTGACCCGGCGCAGCCGGTACCGCACGGTGTTGGGGTGCACGAACAGCCGCTTCGCGCAGCTCTCCAGCACGCCGCCGACCTCC
Organism: Allokutzneria sp. A3M-2-11 16; assembly: GCF_024213555.1. Taxonomy (GTDB): domain Bacteria; phylum Actinomycetota; class Actinomycetes; order Mycobacteriales; family Pseudonocardiaceae; genus Allokutzneria. Next base: position 3,613,259 of record NZ_JANAVO010000001.1, read on the forward strand.
AGGTAGGCCTCGACCGTCTCCAGCAGCGAGCCGCCGACGTCCACCAGCGGCCGGACCACCTTCTCGATCATCTGCCGCTCCGCCTCGGGGTCCCCGGCCAGCGCCCGCTCCGGCAGCAGGTCGGTGGAGCGCACCGGGCGCGGCGCGTCCGGCCACGCCACCACGGCGCGCAGGCCGGAGAGCGCGTCCGCGGCGCTGCGGTAGGCGTCGGCCAGCGCGACCACGGTGGGGCCCGCGACGACCGGTCCCTTGTCGAAGGCGTCGGCCATCCTGGTCAGCACCTCCTGCCCGGCCGGGCTGTCCACCGGTCCGGCCAGCACCACGACCAGGCGGGAGCCCTGCACGCTCAACAGCACCGGACGCCCTATGCGCGCCGCGCGGCTGCGCACCTCGTAGACCACGGCGGGCGGGTCGTCGGAGGGGGAGGCGCCGACCAGCACGGTGGCCTCGGCGGCCGGGTCCCAGCCCAGCGCGGCGGCCCTGGACAGCAGCGACTCCTCGGCGTCGCCACGGACGATGCCGTCGACCATCAGCGCCTCCAGCCGGGCGTCCCACGCGCCCCGCGCCTCGGCCGCGGCGGCGTAGGAGGTGGCCGCGGCGAAGGCGATCTCCCTGCCGTAGCGCAGCACCGCCTCGGTCAGCACCGCCCGCTCCGCGTCGTCGGCGGCCAGCGCGGGCAGCTCCCGCTCCAGGATGTTGATCGCTATCCGCACCAGTTCCACGGTCTGGCGCAGGCTCACCCAGCGGGAGAAGTCCTTGGGAGCGGCCCGGAAAGCCTCGGCGGTGAGCCGGATCGCCTGCGTCGGGTCGCGCAGCCACTCCACGAAGTTGGCCGCGCCGGTCTGGATCACCAGCAGCACGCTGGCCCGCTGGTCCGCCGGCAGCCTGCGGAACCAGGGCAGCAGCTGGTCCATCTCGCCGATGCTGGAGGAGGCCAGTCCGCCGGACGCGCGTTCGAGGGTGCGCAGAGTGGCTGCGGACATCCCGTGCTGCGGCACGTCGTCCTCGGCGGATGCGGTCATGGCTTACACAATCGCACGTCGTCGCCGGGAGAGCCGACAGAGCCCGGGAACGCCGAAACCGCCCGGCGCGTGCGCCAGGCGGTCTCGGGGTCCCCGGTCCCCACCGGTATGTCCACTCTGGACGGAGCGGGACGCGGGGGCCAGTGCACTGACCCGATCGGGCTAATGTCGCCGCCGCCGGTTTGCCGGGGGCGATCGCGGGTCCACCAGAACGGGGGGACAACCGCAACGATCCCTGGAGGAACCATGGGAGCCGAACTGCGCCAAGGTCTCGCCGACGCGTGGTCGATGATCGCCACCTTCCTGCCCAAGCTGCTGGGTTTCCTGCTGGTGCTGCTGGTCGGCTGGCTGATCGCCAAAGGACTGTCCAAAGTGGTCGGACTGGTGCTCGGCCGGGCCGGGTTCGGCAGGCTGGTGGAGAAGGCCGGGCTCGGCCACCTGCTCGCCCGCTCGCGGCTGGACGTCGGTGACCTGATCGTCAAACTGGTCTACTACTTCGTGCTGTTGATCGCGCTGCAGCTGGCTTTCGGCGCGTTCGGGCCGGGCAACTCGGTGAGCCTGCTGCTCAACGACGTGATCGCCTACCTGCCGCGGATCGTGGTCGCGATCGTGCTCGTGCTGGTGGCCGCGGCGATCGCCAGGGTGCTGCGCGACCTGCTCGCCACCGCGCTCGGGCCGCGCCCGTTCACCCGCCCGCTGACCACGCTCGCCTACGTGTTCGTGGTGGCGCTCGGCGTGATCGCGGCGCTCAACCAGCTGGGCATCGCGACCACGGTGACGCTGCCCGTGCTGATCACGATCCTGGCCACCGTCGGCGGAATCCTGGTGGTCGGCGTCGGCGGCGGGCTGGTCCGGCCGATGCAGCAGCGGTGGGAGGGCTGGCTGGACCGGCTCCAGACCGAGGCGAGCACGCCGCGGACCAGTGCGGCCGTGCAGGACATGCCCACCCCGGCCGCGGGAACGCCGATGCCCGGCGCGGCGGGCGGTGGCACGATGCCGCCCGGTACCCCGCCCCCGTACGGCGACGAGCAGCCGCCGCAGAAAAACGGATAAGGGCGTCGGAAGTCACGTCCGAGGAATAGCCCCGGTGCGCGAGACTGTTGGACCAGTCACGAAGAAGTCGTGCGCTACCGGGGTCGGTGGAAGTCCGAACCGGCGGTGACGGGGGAGACCCCGAAGCCCGCGACCCGCCAGTAGCCAGCTGGCGGTTGACCTGGTGAGAGTCCAGGGCCGACGGTGAAAGTCCGGATGGTAGGCAGCGCACGCGCGTGTTGACGGTGTGCGCTGCCCGCATGCCGTCCGCCGCGTTGTGCCGCCCCGGGAACGCAGGGGAGAGGAGAACGCGGTGGACGTGCTGGTCACACAGAGCCTCACGTTGTTCGGGCAGAAGGTCTCCTACGCCGAGCTGATTGGTCAGCTGTGCGCGCTCGCGGTGGTCTTCCTGGCCCAGCGCCGCACGCTCTGGACCTGGCCGGTGCAGGTCGGCGCGACCGTGCTGCTGTACGCCGTCTACGTCTCCGCGAACCTCGGTGGCCTGGCGACCCGCCAGGTGGTCATCTTCGCGATCTCGCTCTACGGCTGGTGGGCGTGGACGCGCAGGCAGGACCCGGTGTTCGGGGTCGTGGTGCGCAGGGGGACCGGGATTGAACGCCTGGCACTGGTCGGCGCGATGGTGCTGGGCACCGTGGCGTTCGCGCTCACCCTGGACGCGTTGAACGCGTCGTGGGCGCCGTGGCCGGACGCGTGGATCTTCGTCGGCACGGTGGTCGCGTTCGCCGCGCAGGGCCGGGGGCTGGTGGAGTTCTGGGTGGTGTGGCTGGCCGTCGACGCAGTCGGAGTGCCGTTGCAGATCGCTTCTGGGCTCTACTTCTCGGCAGCGGTCTACGTGGTCTTCGCGGTTCTGGTGGTGCGCGGTCTGCTCGACTGGGTGCGAACGGCTGACCGCCAGCGAGTAAACGACACTGCGCTGAACGGTTCTTGACCTGCTCTAAGCGGCGAGTGAGAGTCCAGTTCGTGACTTCTCGCCGGATGACCGTCCTGGCCGCGCTCGTCGTCGGCCTGGGCGCTTCGCTAGCCGTGCCCGCCGCCGCGAGTGCGCCACCCTTGAAGACGCCGTTCGAGGCGTCCAACGGCAAGGCGTGGACGACCTTGCCCGAAGAAGCCGCCTTCCTCGGGAAGGTCGCCGCGGGCTCGCGTCGCGTCAAGATCGACCAGATCGGCTCGACCGTGCAGGGCCGCCCGCTCCAGCTCGTGCAGATCGCCGAGCCGGGGCCACGCCCCGCGCCCGCCGTTGCCGCTGGTTCGGTCGTGCTGTTCATCTGCTCGCAGCACGGCGACGAGCCCGCCGGGCGCGAAGGCTGCCTCAGCCGCATCCGTGACCTGGCGTTCTCCCGCGACGCGGAGATCGTCCGGATGCTGCGCAGTACCACGGTGCTCTTCCTGCCGACCGCCAATCCCGACGGGCGCGTGGCGGACACCAGGGGCAACGCCGACGGTGTCGACATCAACCGCGACCACATCGCCCTGGCGACTCCGGAAGCGCGCGCGATGGCGAAGGTCTTCAAGGACTACAAACCCGACGTCGTCCACGATCTGCACGAGTACGGCACGACTCCGCCGTACTACAACAAGGATGTGACGTGGTTGTGGCCGCGCAACCTCAACGTCGCCGACCGCGTGCACGACGAGTCGGAGAAGCTGTCGCGGGACTACGCCAAGGTCGCGGTGGAGAGCGCCGGGCACACGAGCGGTGTCTACGGCATCTGGACCGACCCGAACACCGGTGAGCCGATCAAGCAGACCGCCGGTGACGGGCAGGAACGCATTCTGCGCAACACTTCCGGGCTCAAGCACGCGGTGGGCATGCTGCTCGAATCGGCCGTTGATCCCAAGAACGACGCAGAGAAGGCAGATCCGGTGCTCAACGCGCGTCGGCGAGTGCACTCGCACCTCGTCTCCGTCAACGGCACGCTGAAGATGGCGCGCGAGCGCCGCGCGCAGATCGAGCTGGCCACCACGCTCAGCCGCAACCTGGAACCCTTCAAGCGCAAGCCGATCTACTTCGGTGGCGCGGACAACCAGCCCGCGAAGCCGGAAGAGGTGCTGAGCACGCCGCCGTGCGGTTACCGGCTCACCGCGCCGCAGTTCCAGCAGGTGCGGCAGACGCTGGAACTGCACGACGTGCACAGCTGGTCGGTGGGCGACGCGCCGTTCGTGCCACTGGCGCAACAGGCGCGCGGGCTCATTCCCTTGCTGCTTGACGCGAAAGGCCAGTACAGGATCACCACCGCGGAGCGCGTGGGTACTTGCTGATGTTCCTGTGCCGCAACGGTCATCGCACCGTGTTTCTGGGTGCGGTGGATGCGGGCATCATGGGGACATGGCAGACACTCAGGTTTTAGGCGCTTCGGTCGAGCGGGGGGCGGAGATCCTCACCCCGCGGGCACTGGCCTTCGTCGCGGACCTGAACCGCCGGTTCCGGCCGATTCGCGACCGCCTGCTCGCCCAAAGGGCCGAGCGGCGCGCGGAGATCGGCCGGACCGGCAGGCTCGACTTCCCGGCCGAGACGGCCTCCCTGCGCGCCGCGGCGTGGAAGGTCGCCCCCGCGCCCGCCGACCTGGTCGACCGCCGGGTCGAGATCACCGGGCCGACCGAGCGCAAGATGACCATCAACGCGCTGAACTCCGGCGCGCGGGTGTGGCTGGCCGACCTGGAGGACGCGAACACCCCGCACTGGGAGAACGTGGTCTCCGGGCAGGTCAACCTGGCCGACGCGGTGCGGAGGAAGATCAGCTACACCGCGCCGGGCGGCAAGGAGTACCGGCTGCGCAACGACCGCGTCCCGCTGCCCGCGATCGTGGTCCGCCCGCGCGGCTGGCACCTCGACGAGCCGCACGTCCTGGTCGACGGGCAGCCCGCGGTCGGCGCGCTGGTGGACTTCGGCCTGTACTTCTTCCACAACGCGCACGAGCTGCTGCGGCGGGACAGCGGGCCGTACTTCTACCTGCCGAAGATGGAGAACCACTACGAGGCCCGGCTGTGGAACCAGGTCTTCGCGCACGCGCAGGAGTCGCTCGGCATCGCGCACGGGACCATCCGGGCGACCGTGCTCATCGAGACGATCACCGCGGCGTTCGAGATGGAGGAGATCCTCTACGAGCTGCGCGAGCACGCGTCCGGGCTGAACGCGGGCCGGTGGGACTACCTGTTCAGCGTGATCAAGAACTTCCGCGACGCGGGGGAGGAGTTCGTGCTGCCCGACCGCGCTTCGGTCGGCATGACCGCCCCGTTCATGAGCGCCTACGCCGAACTGCTGGTCGCAACGTGCCACCGCAGGGGCGCGCACGCGATCGGCGGCATGGCGGCGTTCATCCCGAACCGCAGGGACTCCGAGGTCACGTCGCGGGCGCTGGCCAAGGTCCGCGAGGACAAGCAGCGCGAGGCCGCCCTGGGCTACGACGGTTCGTGGGTCGCGCACCCCGACCTCGTGCCCGTGTGCCGCGAGGTGTTCGACCCGGTGCTCGACGAGGAGCCCAACCAGCTCGCGAAGCGCCCCCGGCTGCGCGCCGACGCCGCGCGGCTGCTGGACGTGGCGGCGACGCCGGGTCAGATCACCGAGGCGGGCGTTCGCACCAACCTCAGCGTCGGAGTGCGCTACGTCGCTTCCTGGCTGCGCGGAACGGGTGCGGCGGCGATCGACAACCTGATGGAGGACGCGGCGACGGCGGAGATCTCCCGATCGCAGCTGTGGCAGTGGTTGCGCTACTCCGTGCGCCTCACCGACGGCCGCCACGTGACACCCGAGCTGATCCACTCGTTCCTGTCGGAGCAGCGGGCGTCCCTGCGCGCCGAACTGGGCGACCAGGCATATGTCTCGCAGCGCTACGCCGAGGCCGAAGAACTCTTCGCCCGCCTGGTCCTCGACTCCGACTTCGCCGACTTCCTCACCATCCCGGCCCAGTCCCTCATCCCCTGACCCAGCCCGGTTGCGTACCCAATGTGGCATTGGTTACGTCTGACGAAACAAATGCCACATTGGGTACGCAAGCGCACGAAGGCGCCCCACCGGTTGGTGGGGCGCCTTCGAGTAGGGCGGAGAGCTAGGCGACGCCGGAGTCCGAGGTCTGCGGGCCCGCGGCCTGGACGTCGTCGATGCGGTACTTGCGCGCCGCCTCGACGACCTTGGACTGCTCGACCTCTCCGCGCCTCGCCAGCGCGGCCAGCGTGGCGACCACGATCGACTCGGCGTCCACCAGGAAGTGGCGACGAGCCGCCGGGCGGGTGTCGGAGAACCCGAAACCGTCGGTGCCGAGGGTGACCATCTCGCCGGGCACGTACGGCCGGATCAGGTCCGGGACCGCGCGCATCCAGTCCGACACCGCCACCACGGGGCCGGGCGCGTCCGCGAGCACGCGGCTCACGTACGGCACGCGCGGCGGCACGTCGGGCTGCAGCAGGTTCTGCTTGTCGATCTCCACGGCCTCGCGGCGCAGCTCCGACCAGGAGGTCGCCGACCAGACGTCGGCCTGCACCCCCCACTCCTCGGCGAGCAGCTCCTGCGCCTTGAGCGCCCACGGCATCGCCACACCGGAGGTGAGGACCTGCGCCTTGGGGCCGGAGCCCTCCGGAGCGGACCGGAACTTGTAGAGGCCCTTCAGCAGGCCGTCCACGTCCAGGTTCTCCGGCTCGGCCGGCTGCACGTAGGGGTCGTTGTAGATCGTCAGGTAGTACATGACCGACTCGGCGTTCTCGCCGTACATCCGGCGGAGACCGTCCTTGACGATGTGCGCCACTTCGAACGACCACGCCGGGTCGTAGGCGATGACCGCGGGGTTGGTGTGCGCCAACAGGATCGAGTGGCCGTCGTTGTGCTGCAGGCCCTCACCGGTCAGCGTGGTGCGACCCGCGGTGGCGCCCAGCACGAAGCCGCGCGCCATCTGGTCGGCGGCGGCCCAGAACGCGTCGCCCGTCCGCTGGAACCCGAACATCGAGTAGAAGATGTAGACCGGGATCATCGGCTCGCCGTGCGTGGCGTAGGAGGTGCCCGCCGCCGTGAACGACGCGACCGAACCGGCCTCGTTGATGCCCTCGTGCAGGATCTGGCCCTGCTCGCTCTCCTTGTAGGACAGCATCAGCTTGGCGTCGACCGAGGTGTAGAGCTGGCCGTTCGGGTTGTAGATCTTCTGCGTGGGGAACATCGAGTCCACGCCGAAGGTCCGCGCCTCGTCCGGGATGATCGGCACCAGCCGCGAGCCGATCTCCGGGTCCTTGGCCAGGTCCTTGAGCAGCCGGACGAACGCCATCGTGGTGGCGACCTCCTGCTTGCCCGACCCGCGCTTGAGCACGTCGTAGACCTTGTCACCGGGCAGCACCAGCGGCGTGCCCTTGACCCGCCGCTCCGGCGAGAACCCGCCGAGCTGGCGGCGCCGCTCCAGCAGGTACTGGATCTCCGGCGCGTCGTTGCCGGGGTGGTAGTACGGCGGCAGGTACGGGTCGCGCTCCAGCTCCTCGTCGGTGATCGGGATGCGCTGGAGGTCGCGGAACAGCTTGAGGTCGTTGAGCTTCTTCATCTGGTGCGTGGCGTTGCGCGCCTCGAACTGCGGGCCGAGCCCGTAGCCCTTGATCGTCTTCGCCAGGATCACCGTGGGCTGGCCGTTGCCCTCGGTGGCCGCCTTGTACGCCGCGTAGACCTTGCGGTAGTCGTGCCCGCCGCGCTTGAGGTTCCAGATCTCCTCGTCGGTCAGCGGCTGCACCAGCTCCTTGGTGCGCGGGTCGCGGCCGAAGAAGTGCTCGCGCACGTAGGCGCCGTCATTGGCCTTGTACGTCTGGTAGTCGCCGTCCGGCGTGCTGTTCATCAGGTTGACCAGCGCGCCCTGCTTGTCGGCGTGCAGCAGCGAGTCCCACTCGCGGCCCCAGATCACCTTGATGACGTTCCAGCCCGCGCCGCGGAAGAACGACTCCAGCTCCTGGATGATCTTGCCGTTGCCGCGCACCGGGCCGTCGAGCCGCTGCAGGTTGCAGTTGATCACGAAGGTCAGGTTGTCCAGGCCCTCGGCCGCGGCCACGTGCACCAGGCCGCGCGACTCCGGCTCGTCCATCTCGCCGTCGCCGAGGAAGGCCCACACCCGCTGCTGCGAGGTGTCCTTGATACCGCGGTTGTGCAGGTAGCGGTTGAAGCGCGCCTGGTAGATGGCGTTCATCGGGCCGAGGCCCATGGACACCGTCGGGAACTCCCAGAAGTCCTGCATCAGCCGGGGGTGCGGGTAGGACGGCAGCCCGTGGCCCGCCCCGCCGTGCGAGAACTCCTGCCGGAAGCCGTCGAGCTGCTCGGCGGAGAGCCTGCCCTCCAGGAACGCCCTGGCGTAGATGCCGGGGGAGGCGTGGCCCTGGATGAAGACCTGGTCGCCGCCGCCGGGGTGATCCTTGCCACGGAAGAACCAGTTGAAGCCGACCTCGTAGAGCGCGGCCGAGGAGCCGTAGGTGGAGATGTGCCCGCCGACGCCGACGCCGGGGCGCTGCGCGCGGTGCACCATGATCGCGGCGTTCCAGCGGATCCACGCCCGGTAGCGGCGCTCGGTCTCCTCGTCGCCGGGGAACCACGGCTCGCGCTCGGTCGGGATGGTGTTGACGTAGTCGGTGCTGGTGAGCGACGGGATGCCGACGTGGTTCTCCCGCGCCCGCTCCAGCAGACGCAGCATCAGGTACCGCGCACGCTGCTGACCAGCGCCTTCGAGGACTGAGTCGAAGGACTCAAGCCATTCGGCGGTCTCCTCCGGGTCGATGTCCGGGAGGTGCGCGGCCAGTCCGTCGCGGATGACGCGCACCCGCTCGGGGGCGCCCACGCCGGAAGAGCCGGTGTTGTGCGGGGCCAAGGGTTCTCCTCGCCTGCTGCTCGTGGTGTTCACTCGATCCTGGTGGTTACCCGTCTATCCTCCCCCACGCTCGCGTGTGCGCGCACGCGTGGGAGTGCTACTCGCCGGTAACTGTCAATCAACCGATCGAGGCATGCCTGAACGGAACCGTTACGGCGTGTCCCGGTGTGGGCGGTTGCGGAACCGGGCATGTCCGGTGTTCGCTAACCGCGATTGAATTCACATCGAGGAGCGGCGGTCCACCAGGGGTCGCCGCCTCAGCGTAGTTGGAGGAGTGAGAAGCCGTGGTCGCCGCGGAAGACGCCGGCAAGGTCGGCGTCGCCGAGAAGCTCGGGATCGAACCGAGCACTGTCGTCCAGGAACTCGGCTGGGACGAGGACGTCGACGACGACCTCCGTGCCGAGGTCGAGGAGCGTTGCGGGAGCGAGCTGCTCGACGAGGACGCGCAGGAGGTGGTCGACGTCGTGCTGATGTGGTGGCGAGAGGACGACGGCGATCTCACCGACGATCTGGTCGACGCGATGACCCCGCTGGCCGACGAGGGTGTGATCTGGCTGCTCACACCGAAGCAGGGCCGGAGCGGGCACGTGGAGCCGGCCGACATCGCGGAGGCGGCGCAGACGGCGGGGCTCTCCCAGACCTCGAACATCAGCGCGGCCGAGGACTGGCTGGGCACCCGCCTGGTCACCTCGCGCTCGGCCAAGTCCAAGCGCTGAGACCCGATCTCCCGACGGGCTAGGCTGCACGCAGCACGAGAGCGCGCAGCCTAGACCCAGGAGAGTGCCCGAGATGTCGCTTGAGGTCGGTAACGAGGCCCCGGACTTCACGCTCCCCGACGTGAACAAGGAGCAGGTCACCCTGTCCTCGTTCCGCGGTGAGAAGAACGTCCTGCTCGTCTTCTACCCGTTCGCGTTCAGCGGGATCTGCACCGGCGAGCTGTGCCAGGTGCGCGACGAGCTCGCGGACTACCAGAACGACGACGTGCAGGTCATCGGCGTGTCCGTGGACACCCCGTTCTCGCTGAAGGCCTGGGCGGCGCAGGAGGGCTACGCCTTCCCGCTGCTGTCGGACTTCTGGCCGCACGGTGAGGTCGCCAAGGCCTACGGCGTGTTCAACGACGGCGCCGGGTTCGCTCTGCGCGGCACGTTCCTCGTCGACAAGCAGGGCGTCGTCCGCTTCGCCGAGGTCAACGCGCCCGGCGAGGCGCGCGACCAGTCCGGCTGGAAGCAGGCCGTCAAGGCGGTTGTCACCGCCTAGTACTCTCGCTCGCGGTGGCCGGTCCGGTCACCGCGAGTCGGGGCGCATAGCTCAGTGGTAGAGCACTCGCCTTACACGCGAGTGGTCGTAGGTTCGAAACCTACTGCGCCCACCGATTCCGCCCTAGTCAACGGGTTTGCGGGCGACCCCGACGAGCAGCCGATCCCCTTCCAGCACCTCGCTGTGGCCGGACCCCGGATCGGGCCGCCACCGCGACGCGGTGACCAGGCCCGGCGCGACCAGGTCGAAGTCGCCGAACAGTCGCGCCACGTCGGCGCTGCCACGGGGGTAGAGGGAGTCCCGGGTCTTGCCGACCAACCCGACGAGACGATCGTTCTCGGCATCACTCATGAGGTCGCTGCACAGGTGGCTGATCGCCAGGCAGCTGCCCGGGGCGAGAGCGTCGCGGTAGCGCTCCGCCACGGCGAACGGGTCGTCCGGCACGTAGTGGAACAGGGTCAGCGCGAGCAGGCCGATCGGCCGGTCGAAGTCCAGCAGTTGCCTGGTCTCCGGAGCGTTGAGGACGTCGTCGACCCGCGTCGCGTCCGAGTGGACCATGGTCGCCCGCCAGTTGTGTTCCAGCATGAGCCGCGTGTGGGCGACGGCGACGTCCTCCTTGTCGACGTAGACCACGCGGCTGGCTCGCGCCCTGCTCTGCGCGATCTCGTGCACGTTGCCCACGGTGGGGATGCCCGAGCCGAGGTCGAGGAACTGCCGGATTCCGCGGTGGACCATGAACACCACGGCGCGGCGCAGGAACGCCCGGTTCAACCGCGCCATCTCCGGCGCGTGGGGGTGCACCAGGAGGGCCTTCTCGGCGAACTCCCGGTCCACCGCGAAGCTGTGGCCTCCGCCGAGGAAGTAGTCGTAGATCCGGGCCACGCTCGGCTTGTTGATGTCGACTTCGTCGGGAACCCAGTTGGGATCTCTTGTCTCGGTGATGGCGGACCGTCCCGGCGCTGAGATGATCTTCATGTCGGATGCCGGAGCGTACTGGACATGAAGATCGTCTCAGCGGCGGCTAGGCCTCGGCCCAGACTCCCAGCTCGTTGCCGCTCGGGTCGGTGAAGTGGAACCGGCGCCCGCCCGGGAAGTCGTACGGGCCCGCGGTCACGGTGCCGCCCGCCTTGGTCACGGCCTCCACCGATCGCTCCAGGTCGGCGGAGAAGAGCAGGACCAGCGGCCCGCCCGCCCGCACCCGTTCGTCCTGCCGGAGTCCGCCCACCTCGGGCGGCGACCCGGCGCGTGAGCTCCGGATACCGGCGTACCCCGGCCCGTAGTCGGTGAACTGCCAGTCGAAGGCCTCGCCGTAGAACCTTTTTGCTTCGGCGAGGTCGGTGACGGTGAACTCGATGTAGTCGATCGCATGGTGCTGGTGCATGCGCCGCAGTGTGCCCGAGGGGTCTGACATCGCCCGCTTTCCGGGTGGGTCACTGTTTGGCGAACGTGCAGCCGGAGATCTTCACGTACTCGCCCTTTTTGGTGGTGAAACGGGATTTCCCCTGGCTGATGTCGTTCGCGATGATCGAGCCGAGTTCTTCGGAATCGTTGCGCATCCGTGCCCAATAGCACATCGTGCTTCCGCCGTCGGAGACGTAGGTGCCGGGGTCGATGTCCTCGCCGACCTTGTAGGTGCCCGGACTCCATGTCTTCTGCGGTGCCGGTTCTTCCGTTGCGGGCGCCGGGGTCTGCGTGGTCGTCGGGGTGACGGTGACGTACTGGGTCTGCGTCTGCGTGTAGGTCGTGACCGAGGTGACCGGTGCCGCGACCGGCTCCTGGTCCTGTTTGCCGATGGCCGATCCCATGCCGATCAGCAGCAGTCCGGCGAGCACGCCTCCGCCGATTTTGGGTGACCTGTTCATTGTGACCCCTTGGAGAATCGTTGAATTACTGACCTCTTCGTCGGAGCGTCCACGTGTGTTTCCGGTTTTCGCCGTGACCACCTTTTCGGTGGACGGAGCGATGTCGAGATGCTTTGTTGGTCGAATTGCGACCTGCGCCGTCTAGGGCCGCCGGGTAGGTTTTCCGGTGTCACCTGAGGCAGGGGAAGTGAGAACGTGGTCGGCCTGGAGCTGATGCGCCTTGACCACCTGGCCGGAGTCCTGGCCCTGGGCAATCGGGCTTTCGATGTCACGGCGATGCCGTACACCTCGTGGTCGCTGTCGAGCGTGGCCGTTCACCTCGACGCGCAGCCGTCGGCCTGCTGGGTCGCGGAGAGCGACGGCGAGGTGGTCGGGTTCGTGCTCGGTTCGATGTCCTTCCTACGACGAGCGCGAGGACTGGGGCTACCTGGAGTGGATCGCCGTCGACCCGGCGCACCAGGGGCGGGGCCTGGCGGGGAAGTTGCTCGACGCGTGCTGCGGCGCGTTGTTCGCGGAGGGGGCGACGCGCATCGTCACGGACGTGGAGGCGAGCAACGTCGCGTCGGCGACCCTCATGCAGCGCAACGGTTTCAGCGATCGGGTGACGGTGACGCTGTTCGTCCGGCACGCGGAGCCCGCGGGGGTGTTGCCGGGCAAGGCGCACCGCTCGGCGAAGCAGCCCAGCGATCCGGCGAAGGCTCGGTTGCGACGCGCTACGCGATCGGACTCGTAGCTCGGGTTGGGGGCGGTTTGCGACGTTCTGGAGAGGGGTTGGGGGGACTTGAAGACCGTCGTACTTCGGGAGCGTGATCGGGATTCTTGGCGATTGGCGGGGCCGGGCGGCATTCTGGGGTCATGACGTGGATGCTGTACGGCGCCAACGGTTACACGGGTCGTCTCGTTGCGAAGCTGGCCGTGGAGCGCGGTGAACAACCGACGCTGGCGGGTCGTTCGCGGGAGCGCGTCGCGCCGTTGGCCGCGGAGCTGGACCTGCCGTACCGGATCTTCGACCTCGCCGACGGAGAAGCGACGCGCGCCGCGTTGAGCCAGGTGGACACCGTGGCGCACTGCGCGGGCCCGTTCTCCGCAACCGCCGTGCCGATGGTGGAGGCATGCGTGGACGCGCGTACGAACTACCTCGACGTCACGGGCGAGATCGCGGTCTTCGAGGACGTCTTCGCCTACCACGAGGACGCGGTCGAGGCGGGGATCGTGCTGTTGCCGGGCAGCGGCTTCGACGTCGTGCCGACCGACTGCCTCGCGGCGTTGCTGGCCGCGGAGCTCCCCGGAGCGCGGCGGTTGGAACTGGCGCTGTCGATCACCGGCGGGGCCAGTCCCGGCACGCTCAAGTCGGTGATCGCCTCCGCCGGGCGGGGCACGTTCGTGCGCACCACCGAGGGGCTGCGGCGGATCCGGTCGGGGCACCACGTCGAGGTGCCGTTCCCGTCCGGGACCGCGTCGGCGATGCCGATCCCGTGGGGCGACCTGGTGACCGCGCACCGCTCCACCGGGATCGAGGAGATCGGGACGTACCTGCGCGTGCCCAGGATGCCTTCGCTGGCACAGGATCTGGGCACTGCGCTCTTGAAACTCCCTGCGGCGCAACAGATCGCGACGGTGCTAGTGGAGCGGTTCGTGCCGGGGCCTTCGGAGAAGACGTTGCAGCGCAGTCGTTCCGAGCTGTGGGGCCGGATCACCGGTGTCGACGGCGAGACGATCTCGGCCACCTTGACCGGGCCTGGCCCCTACCCGATGACGGCCGACGCGGTCGTGCGCGCGGTGCACCGGCTGGAGTCCGGGATCGTGCGACCCGGGGCGCACACACCGTCGTCCGCGTTCGGCGCCGACTTCATCCGGGAACTCGACGGCGTCCAGGTGAACATCGCACCCAGCTTCCTGTAACGGGGAAAAGCGAGCCCTGGCGCCTGCAAGCCCCCGCACTCCGCACACCAAGTAAACTCTGTCCCATGCCCCACACGCGCCCGTCCACCCCATCCCCCGCGGGCGCCGTCTAGAGAACCCCGTTTCGTACTCATAACGGGAAAAAGAGCGCTCCAAAAACCCGACAAGAGTACGAAACGGGAGTTTGGGCTGCGCTGGTGATGTTGTGGGGGAGGGGACGAAGGGGTGGGCGGACGGTCGTTGGGGGGCGCTTGCAGGACGCGGTCTAGGCCGGAGAGACCGGGACTCGGGCGCTCATGAGCCAGCCGCCGCCCTCGCGTGGCCCCGCCGAGAAGGAGCCGCCGAACACCGCGACCCGCTCGCGCATCCCGACCAGGCCGTGCCCGCTGCCCGCCTGTCGCGGCGCGAGGTCCACGCCGCCGGTGTCGGACACGACGATCTCGGCGCCGGAGTCGCTGAGCCGGACCTCCACGCGCACCGCCGCGCAGCCGTCGGCGTGCTTCATCGTGTTGGTCAGCGCCTCCTGGACGATGCGGTAGACCGCGACCTGGGCGCTGGCGGGCATGTTGTCCGGGTGGCCCTCCAGCGCGTAGGTCACCGGCAGGCCTGCCGCCCGCGTCTTCTCCACCAGTTCGCCCAGCGCCGAGATCCCGGGCTGGGGGAACTGGTCGTCCTGCTGGTGCTCGGCGCGCAGCACGCCGAGGACCCGGCGGAGTTCGCCGAGCGCGCCGCGGCCCGTGCTGGACACCGCCTCCATCGCCCCGAGCGCTTTCTGCGGGTCCGCGCGCGCCACGGTGGTCGCCCCGTCAGCGAGGGAGATCATCACGCCGAGGCTGTGCGCGACGATGTCGTGGATCTCCCTGGCGATGCGGGTCCGCTCCGCCGCCACGGCCAGTTCGGCCTGCCGGGCCTCGCGTTCCCGCATGGAGGCCCGGTAAGCGCGCTGGTTGCGCAGCGTCAGGCCGATCAGACCCGCCATCGTGGCCATGCCGACCGGCGGGATGCCGAGGAAGCGCGGGACGACGATGCCGAACAGCGACTGCACGAGGATGCCGACGACGACCACCGCCGTGGCGATGGACGCCTCTCGGGAGGGGCGGCGCAGCATGACGCTGTAGTAGGCGAAGTACACGGCCAGTTCGCCGACGACGCTGAAGCCCAGCGCCCACTGCGTGCCGACCAGCGCGGTGGTGATCGCGAAGACCGTCACCGGGGCGCGGCGCCACCACAGCAGCGGCAGCACGAGGACGAACTGGAAGATCCACGGCAGCGCGTCCGCGCCGTACTTCGCGGGCATCATCGCCGCGCCGATCGCCGTGAGCAGGACGGGCGCCAGCAGATCCAGCGCGAGTGGGTGGCGCGCGACGAACTGACGCACGCGGTTCGCGAGCACCGTGGCCTCCCTGTGCCGGTTCCCCCGGTGTAGGTGTTACCAGAAGATCATTTCAGGAGGGCCGGTACGGGGCAGCGGCCTTGGCGGCCGCGTACATGAGCGCGGGCCTGATCTTCGGCCAGTGGGTGCCCTCCTGGCAGGAGTACGGCGGGAAGAACGCGCTGCACTCGCCGGAGCGCGCGCCGACCTCGAAGGTGTAGCCGGGGACGCCGAGCTGGTCGTAGATCCAGTCCTCGGTGCTGCCGCCCGCGGAGATGCCGAGCACCTCGGGCACGGTGCCGTGGACGTAGCCGGTGATCGCGCCCATGTCCTTGGCCATCGCGCGCAGGCTCGCGTCGTTGCCCGCCTTGGCGCCCTTCTGGAAGTTCCACGGGAACAGGATCATGTCGCCCGCGCTGTGCAGCGTGATCATCATGCCGCGCGTGTCGGCCGAGGCGGGCGTGGAGTCGCCCTCGCCCCTGGTGTCCGGGAAGAGCTTGCCCATCAAGCCTTGCAGCGCCTTGGTCTCCGGCTCCGACGCGGCGCTGGGCCCGCGGTAGGTCTCGTCGCACGGGTCCGTCGAGGCACCGGGGACGCCGTGGTGGGTGTTGAAGTTTCGGTTGAGGTCGATGCCGATCTGACCGTTCGGGGTGCAGGTGCCGTTGCTGTCGTTGGCGTTCTTGCGCTGGTACTTCGGCGTTGCGCCGCCCGACTGCACGATCTCGACGCCGTCGGGGTTGGCGATCGGGATGACCCACATCTCGGTGGAGTCCATGAGCTTGGTGACTTCGGTGTCCTTGCCGTAGTTCGCGGTGAGGTGGTCGATCCAGCGCCACGCCATGTCGCCCGTGGTGATCTCGCGCGCGTGGACCTGGGCCATCAGGAGGAAGCGCGGCTTGGCGGAGTTCGGCTTCTGCTTGCAGTCACCCGCGTTCTTCTTGGTGAGGCAGATCGCGCGGAGGTCGGTCTTGCGCCAGGACTTCCCGTAGATCACCGGGTACGCCAGCGAGGGATAAGCCGCCGTGACGTCGTCCAAGTGTGCGTAGTGCGCCTTCACGGTGTGGTAGCCGCCGTAGTAGGTCTCGTACGCGTTCGCGGCGACACCGGTGCTCTGCGCCAGCAGCACGCCGGACGCTGTCAGGGCGGTGATCATTCCCAGGAGCCGGGGCATGCTCGTCCTCTCGCAGCGCGAAAACACGTCGGCGCGCCGGGAGGACCCGACGCGCCGACAGTAAACCAGAAATCAGTCCACAGTGGACTTACTACTTGTACGGGGCCGCTGCCTTGCCCGCCGCGTACATCAGAGCGGGCTTCATCTTCGGCCAGTGCGTGCTGTCCTGGCAGGAGTACTGCGGCAGGAAGCCGCTGCACGCGCCGAAACGCGCGCCGATCTCGAAGGTGTAGCCGGGGACGCCGAGCTTGTCGTACACCCAGTCGTCGGTGCCACCGGAGGCCGCGTACCCGACCACCTCGGGCGCGGTGCCGTAGGTGTAGCCGGTGATGCCCGCCATGTCCTTGGCCATCGCGCGGATCTTGGCGTCGTTGCCGGTCGTCGCGCCCGACTTGTGGCTCCACGGGAAGATGATGCCGTTGGTGTAGCTGTGCATCGTGATCATCATGCCCTTGGTGTCCGCGGACGCGGGCGTGTTGTCACCTTCGCCGCGGGTGTCCGGGAAGATCTTGCCGAGCAGACCCTCCAGCGCCTTCGTCTCCACCTCGGAGGACGCGCCCGGACCGCGGTAGATCTCACTGCACGGGTCGGTCGAGGTGCCGCTCTGGCCGTAGTGGGTGTTGGAGTTGCGGTTCAGGTCGATGCCGATCTGCCCGAACCCGCACGAGGCGCCGTTGCTGTCGTTGGCGTTCTTGCGGTGCAGCTTCGGCGAGTTGCCGCCCTGCTGCACGATCTCCACGCCGTCCGGGTTCGTGATCGGCACGACCCACATCTCGGTGGAGTCCATCAGCCTGGTGACTTCGGCGTCCTTGCCGTAGTTCGTGGTCAGGTGGTCGATCCAGCGCCACGCCATGTCGCCGGTGGAGATCTCGCGGGCGTGGATCTGCGCCATCAGGAAGAAGCGCGGCTTGGCCGAGTTCGGCTTCTGCTCGCAGTCGCCCGCGTTCTTCTTGGTCAGGCAGACCGCGCGGAGGTCGTAGCCGCCCTTGCCGGTGGACTTGCGCCACGACTGGCCGTAGGTCACCAGGCTGCTCAGCGCGGGGAAGTCCGCCGCGACCTTGTCCAGGTGCGCGTGCTGCGCACGCACGGTGCGGTAGCCGCCGTAGTAGGTCTCGTTGATGTCCGCGCGCGTGATCGGGCCCGCGTCGCGCTGGGCCTTCGGCGGCGCCCACTTCGGGGCGGGCATGACCGACTCGATCGTCGTGGCGAAACCCGCCGCGCGGATGCGGTCGCCCTCGGTCTTGTCGCCGAGGACGAACAGGTCGTCCCCGTCGCGCTCCTCAAGGACGTCCGAACCGAGGTCGAGCAGCCGCTCGGAGTTCTTCACCGCCTGCTTCACGCGGTAGACGTACTGTTCCTGAGACTGTTGGGCGACCGGGGTGTCGGTCTGGGCGACCGGCACGGTTCCGGTGTTCTGCGCCAGCAGCGCGCCGGAGACGGCGAGTGCGACGGCTATGCCCAGGATCGGGACACGGGACATGCTCTGTCCTTCCGCAGGGTGTGCAGCGTTTATCGACGTTAAGCCGAACGGCGTCCGCCGCTAACCCTCCGAAAGAACCCTCTGTTTCACGGTTTTTGTGAGTCACCCGTCCTCGCGGTCGAGCGAGCTGCCGTCCCAGGTGGTGTGCGTGCACGCGACGCCGCCGCCGTTCTTCGGCCGCAGCACGTCGAAGATGTGCATCCGAGGGATCTTCGGCGACACGCCCCAGCCGCTGGGCCAGGTGATGATCCAGTCCATGTCCAGGTCCACCAGCAGCCCGAGCATCCTGGCGATCGTCGGATCGTCCAGCCGCTCGAACGCCTCGTCCAGCAGCACCAGACGCAGCGGTGCCAGCGTGTCCTCACCGGGCTCCGTGCCGACGGCGTCGTAGAACGAAGCGGCGGCGGCGAAAAGGGTCACATAGGACACAAGGCGCGTTTCGCCCGAGGACAGCTGGCGCAGCCGCCGCACGCGCGGCTTGCTGTCCGGACCGTTGTCGCGGACCCGGACGGTGAAGGAGTACCAGGTCCGGTAGTCCAGCGCCCGAGCCAGGATCTCCGCGTAGCCACTGGAATGCGCGTCCCGTTCGGATTCGATGCGCTCGGTGAAAGCCCGGCGCAGCAACGCGTCCTGCTCCTCGTCGCGGTCGGCGAACGGGGTGCGGACCAGCTCCAGCGCGTCCTTGGTGTCCGGGTCCAGCGCCGCGGACGGACGCCATTCGAGCTGCACGTGCACGCCCTGGCTGGACCGCGCCTGGTCGAGCACCTCGTTCATCCGCTTGCACAGGTCCTCGGCGACCCCGATCTGCGTGCGCAGCCGCTCCGCGAGGTCGCGCATCAGGTAGTCGGAGAAGATGTCCTGGTAGCGCTCGCCGAGGTATCCGCGCTGCTCACCGAGCTTCGACGCCACGCGCGCCGCCGCCTCGGCGACCGGCCGCGGGCCTTCCTCGGAGGTCACCGTCACGGTGAGCACGCCCGCCACGGTCTCGGCGGTGATGTTGTGGCTGCCCGCCAAGGACGACTGGAGCGCCTGGAGCTTGCCGATCACGGTGCCTTCGCTGACCGGCCGCTTCTCCGGGGCGTCGCGCAGCGCCTCGATCGCGGCGGTCAGGTCGTCCAGCGGCGGCTCCTCGGCCTCCGGCAGCGCGGCCGACCACACGCCGGGCGCGGTGAGCAGCGCGCGGAACGCCTCGTTGGCGCGCTCGCGCTCGGCCTCGGTGCCGCCCCGCTGCTGCTGCTTGGTCTCCAGCAGCGTCTCGACCTTCGTGGCCTCCTCGCGCACCGCGATCACCCGCTCGCGCGCGGCGGGCAGGTCCTTGCGGGCCTGGCGGTGCTCCCGCTCCACCTCGGCGAGCTGCGCGGCGATCTGCTGCGCCTCCCCGCCGATCGAGCTGGTCAGCTCCTCCAGCGCCCTGGCCTGCTCGCCGTACTCGGTGCAGCGCAGCTCCGCCTCGGCCTCGGCCTCCTCGCGGTCGCTCAGCGCGGCGTGGTGGTTGTGCAGCGCGTCGGCCAGCTGGTTCACCGTGCCCGCGCACCGCTCGACCAGCGATTCCCGAAGCTGCTCAACCGTTCCGCGTGCCTGCTCGGCCGCCCGGTACGCCTGCTCCAGCGCGGCGGTCTCATCGGAGAGCCCCGCCTCGGTCGCGGCCTGCGTCAGCTCGGTTCTCGTTGCCTGCCAACGCAAATCGGCTTCCTGGTGCTGCTCGCGCAGCGTCCGCGCGCGCTGCTCGGCCTCGGCGGAGGCCTCCTGCGCGCTGGCCAGCCGCGCGTGCGCGGTGATCAGGTCGCCGTCGTCGGGGAACGCGGCGAGGTGCCGCTCCCACGCCTTCACGTGCTGACGCGCGGTTTCCACGGTCTGCTGCGCCTCGGCCCGCAGGCCCCGGAGCTGGTCGAGCTCCTCTTCCAGCTCCGCGATCCGCCGCTCCTGCGCGGCCTTGCGGGCACCGGCGCCCAGGTACTCCGCCGCGTCCTTCTGCCAGGAGCCGGACAGCGATCCCGCACGCCACGTGCCGTCCATGGAGACGGCGGTGGGGGAGTTGTCCGAGGGCTCGATCGACACTGACTCCAGCAGGCGTTCGATCATGTCCGTGGGCACCGGGCAGCCCGGTTCCGGGGCGGGGCTCAGTACCTCGGCGAGGGTTCGCCCGGGAAGCTGTTCACCAGGGCTGGCAATGACATCCGCCTCACCCGCGGTCGCGATGCTGCCATCGGAGTGCACCCACGCGGCGAGCAGTCCGCTGGACTGCAAAGCGGCTTCGAGGCCCGCGCGCTCTTCGGCGGAGAGGACCTGGCGGAAGTCGACCAGGCGGTAGAACTCCGCGCCCGCACCGGGATCGCGCTCGGTCAGCGTGCTTCGCGGTGGCACCGGCTCCTGGCCCTGGCGCAGGCCGCGCAGTTCGGTGTCGCGCTCGGAGATCGACGCGCGCAGCTCGGTCAGCCGCTGCTCCGCGTTGAGCACCTGCTGGCTCGCCGTGTGCAGGTGCGGCCCCGCCCACTTGCGGATCTCCTGCGCCGCCCGGCGGCCCGCCGCGCTCTCCGCGACGAGCAGTTCCGGGCGCGGCAGGTGCGGCAGCTCGGTGATGTCCAAAGTGGACAGAGGGCCGTCCTGGGCCCAGCGCTGGGCGGCCTCGGACCAGTCCTGCGCGGCCACCTCGACGCGCTGCCCGGCCTCGTTGCGCCGCCCGGCGGACTCCGTCGCCGCGATCATCGCGTCGCGCGCCGTGCGGTGCAGTTGTTCGACCCGGTCCCGCGCGCGGTCGGACTCCATGGCCCGCTGGTGCAGCGTCAGGGTGAGCGCACTTCGTTGCCGCACAACGCCCGCGGCCTCCTCGGCGCGCTCGCCCGCTTCGCGCAGCCCGGTCAGCAACGTGTCCGGGCTCAGCGGCGGCAGTTCCCTGCGCTCGATCGGCAGCGCCTCGGCGTCGGGGTCCGGCTTCGCCCGCACGCGCGCGGTGACCACCTCGACGGTCGCCGGTGGCGCGGCGGGGGCCTGCACGGACAGCGTCCGCTCCAGGCCGGCCGAGGCCAGCAGCTGGCTTGCCTGTTCGGCAAGTCCACCGGCCGCCGCGGTGTCCCGCTCCAGCCGCTCCAGGCTGCCCAGCACGGCGTCGACCGCGCGATCCTCTTGCGCGCGTTGACGATTCGCCACCTCAAGCGCGCTCTCCGCGCCCTTGCGGGACGTCGCGACCAGGCGCTCGCGGTCCTGGAGGTCGCGCAGGCCCTGGTAGGCGGGCAACGCCTTCAGCGCCTCGATGCGGACTTCCAGCTCGCTCTCGGTCTCCTCCAGTTCGGTGACCTTCGCCTCGGCATCGGCGCGGTCCTCGGCTGAGGAGATCTTCCTGCGCTCCAACCGGTTCAGCTCCGACAGCAGCGACGTGAGCCTGCGCTGCGCCGCCTCGGCCTGCTCGGCGGCCTTGCGCACCTCGGTCAGCGCGTAGCCGGAGTAGGAGCTGAGGAACGTGCCGAGCGCGGAGTCGGCGGTGCTGAGCCGGACGATGTTCTCCCTGATCGACTCCAGGTCGTCGAAGGAGGTGGCCAGCCGCTCGATCAACGCGGTCTCCAACGGCGGCAACGCGTCGGAGAGGATCTGTTCGAGCTGCCCCTCCAACACCTTCAGGCCGACGTCGGGGTTGCGCAGCGTCCGCTGGAGGTGCAGCAGGTCGGCGTAGCGGTCGGCGGGCACGCCGTACACGGTCTCGGCGATCTTCGCGCGGAAGGACGCCTCCTCCAGCACGCAGTCCGCGCCGATCACCTCGCGCAGCTGCGCCGGACCCAGCGGAACCCGTTCCGCCCCAACGAGTTGCAGGTTGCGGCCGACGCGGGCCTTGGTGATGAACCGCCAGGAGTCGGTCACCTGCTGCGAGGTCTTCGACGCCTTCACGCCGATGCCGCACGTGAGGTACTCGCCCTCCCCGCGCTCCAGCTCCACCCACGCGTAGCCGATCCGGTTCGGGCCGCCGGTGTAGTCGTCGAGCATCAGGCGCCGGATGCTGACCGTGTCGAAGCCCTTCGAGCCCATCTGCCGCAGCTCGCCGTCCAGGCACAGCGGCAGCAGCAGCTCCAGCGTCCGCGACTTGCCGGAACCGTTGGTGCCCTGGAAGATCACCCGGCCGCCGGAGAAGTCGAACTCCTGCTCGGCGTACTGCCAGATGTTGACGATGCCGCCACGGTTGAGTCGCCAGCGGTTCACTTGCTCTCCTCATCAAAAAGCGACCAGCTTGGCGTCTGGACAACGGGTTCCGGGGTCTCGTCGGCGCTGTCACGGCCGGGGGAAGCGTCCGGATCGGGTACCCAGCGGTGCGCGGCCGGGCTGATCAACCAGGTGCCCTCGTCCCGCTGCACGGCCAGGCTGAGCGCCGCCAGCAGCTCCAGGACACCGTCGACCAGTTCGTCCACGTCCTCGGTGGCCTGCTTGGACCACGCGGAGGGATAGGACTCGACGAGGTTCACGCAGACCTCGCGCACGCGCAACCTGCTCACCTCGATGCGGCCGTCTGCGCGAGGCTCCTCGTCCTGCTCCAGCAACTCAGGCAGGGAAAGCAGCGCGACCCTGGCGACCGTGCCCATGCCGGGGAATCCGAGGTCGGTCAGGTACTCCTCGGGATCGGTCACCGCTACGCCCTCAAGGCGGACCTCGGCGACCAGCCCGAAGCAGCGCTCCAGCAGCAGCGACTCGCGTTTGTGGTTGCGCTGCAACCAGACTCGCTGTGCATCCGGCAGATCCGCGTGCAGCACAACGGGATCTTCGACGAGCCTGCGCCGCACCGCGTGCTCGATGCCTCGTTCCCCGCCGACCATGCCGGTGCACGCGGAGGCCGTGATCAGCTCCTCCGGCGTCTCGACCTCGCCGATCGGCCCGGCGAGCAGGTGCCCGAGCAGATCGGTGTCCACGGTGATCAGCGCCTCGCTCGGCGCCTCGCCCGTCCACGGCGCCACCGAGCCCTCGGTCTCGGTGATCACGCCGAGCGCGACGAGGTGGCGCAGCGCGGCGGTCAGCGCGCGCCGGTCGGGCAGCCCGTCGGAGACCTCGATCCCCGCTTCCACCGCTGCCGCACGGACTTCGGCGACCAGCCGCGACAGCAGCACCTGGCGGCCGACGCCGATCAGCGCCGCCATGCTCAACGCGAGGTAGGCATAGCCGCGCGGGGTCAGCGACTGCTCGCCGCGGGTGACCTGCGGGCCGGGCCCGGACTTGTAGAGCCGGGCGAATTTCCGTTGCACCACAAGGCGATAGCCCAGCAGTGAGGAGAACAGCTCCTGCAAAGCGACGCGGTGCCGGAACACCAGCGGCAGGAGATCACCGTCGTGACTGTCCACTCGCAACAGTGGGCGGCGCAGCAGGGTTCGCGCGCAGCGCACCACGTTCGCAGCGTCGATGTCCGACAGCCCGTCGAGCACGGCGACAGCCGCCGCGGCGCCCCGCTGTCTGGTTGCAGTGGTCATGACGTGCGCACCTCGGGCTGTTCGGTGGTCAGGGCGACCCGCGCGCCGTGCAGCGTGAGGACTCCGCCGATCGTCTTGATCCGGGTCGGCCCTTCCTCGGTCGGCCGGACGGTCAGACGCAGCCCGCGCACGGGATCGGCGGCCGAGCCCTGGTCGGTATCGCGCTCCCGCTGCGCCATCGCCAGCGTCAGCAGCTCGCAGAAGACCCCGAGCGCGTCGGAGGACAGCTCCGTCTCCTCCAGCTTCGGCGCCGCGGCCGCGAGTTCGAACACCGCCGCAGCCCGCCGCTGATCGGCCTTTCTCGCTTCTGCCAGAAGGGTTTCCTGGGTGAACGGATCGTCCAGGATGCGCGACGCGCGCCCACGCGCACCACGGTCACCGCGACTGCGGACGCTGACCGTCACGTCCACCACCGGGCCGTCGCGCCAGGGCGTGTGCTCGTCGTCGCCGTCGTGCTCCGGCGCGGGCAGCAGGTGCCGCGACGAGTACAGCCCGAAAGCCGCCGCGTAGATCGAATGCGCCTCGGCGGGCTCGGCCTTGTCGAACCATGTGGCCAGGTCCAGCAGCTCCGAGCGCCTGCCGGGGAGCAGTCCGCCGCCCGCCGTCGCGCGCTTCACGCTGGCCAGCAGCGAGCCGATCGCGCGCGCCGTGGCCTCGCGCAGCGCCGTGACCTGGCTCGGCCGCCCCGGGCGGTCCACGAACCAGTCCGTCAGCTCCTGCCAGTCCGTCCGCGACCGGCCCCGCGCCCGCTCCACGGCGGTGCCCAGCTGGTCGTTCGGGCCGAGCAGCCGCAACAGCTCGATACGGCCCCTGGCCAGGCCCTTCAACGCGTCCGCGATGGTCGGCGTGTGCCGCAGCACGTCCTCGACGACCATCTGGATGTACTCGACGAGCAGGTTGCGGAAGCCGGAGATCTCGTCCGGCTCCAGGTTGTGCCTGGTCACGACCTGGCCCAGGTAGGCGTAGAAGTCGCGGACCGTCACGGCCAGCTCGGAGTGCTGCAGGAACAGGGTGGTGACCTGCTCGGCCAGCTCCTCGCGGGCCCGCTTGGCCACCGATCCGCCCTGGCCCTCGGCGGTGATCGCCCTGGACAGCGTGCCCCCGAGCTGGACCAGGCCGCGCTCGATGGCGGGCAGCAGCTCCCGGGAGACCTCGCGCGCGCCCTCCGGCACCCGCAGCAGCTCGTCCACGTCGCGCTGCACGCGCACGGCGAGCTTGTTCACCTGATAGCGGAACGCGCCCCGGACGAACTCGGCGATGCTCGACGCGATCGTCTCCCGCCGCCCTTTGACCAGATTCCCCCAGTCGTGGAGCCGCTTGAGCCGGTCCGCCACCACCTCGGGGTCGGACTCGCCCGGGTCGATCGCGCCCTCGCGCTCCAGCGGAGCCAGCGCGGCGGCGACCTCGTTGGGCGAGAGGTCCGGCAGCAGGGTGGCCGTGAACAGCCGCATGATGGCCAGGTAGCTGCGGCGATGCTCGGCCGTCAGGTAGGCGTACAGGGCGAGGCGGGGCTCGGCCTCCTGGTCCGCCCCGGCCGCCTCACCCGCCCGGTCCGGCAAGCTGGTCTCGGTGTCGATCGTTTGCCCCTCGTGCCCGGCACTCACTTCCGCGCCACCTTAACCCGATCCCGCGCGGCGCCCGCGCGAGCGCTAACGTGCTCGGCACTCGCCAAGCAGTGCATCACCGGGAGGCTCAGTTGAGCGCGGCTCGCGCGATCGGTCTGTTGCTCGGAGTCGCCGCGGACGCCGCGTTCGGCGATCCCCGCCGGGGGCACCCCGTCGCCGCGTTCGGCCGGGCCGCGCAGTCCCTGGAGCGCGTGGTCTACCGCGACAGCCGGGGCGCCGGTGTCCTCTACAACGCCGTGCTGACCGGAGGCGTCGTCGCGCTCGGCGTCGGCGTGGAGCGGCTCGGCCGGGGTCGGCCCCTCGTGCAGGCGCTCGGCACGGCCGCGGCGACGTGGGCGGTGCTCGGCGGGACCTCGCTCGGCGCGGAGGGCACGGCGATGGCCCAGTCCCTCGACGGCGGACGGCTCGACGAGGCCCGTGACCGGCTGCCCAACCTGTGCGGGCGCGAACCCCGGCTGCTCGACAACCAGGGCCTCTCGCGCGCGACCGTGGAGTCCGTCGCGGAGAACACCTCCGACGCGGTCGTGGCCCCCCTGCTGTGGGGCGCGGTCGCCGGAGTGCCCGGCCTGCTGGGCTACCGAGCGATCAACACCCTGGACGCGATGGTCGGCCACCGCTCGCCGCGCTACACCAACTTCGGCTGGGCGTCGGCGCGGATCGACGACGCGGCCAACCTGGTCCCGGCTCGGGTCGCGGCGATGCTGACCTCGCTGTGCGCGCCGGTCGTCGGCGGCTCGGCTCGCGGGGCGTGGCGGACCTGGCGGCAGGACGCGTCGGCGCACCCCAGTCCCAACGCCGGGCAGATCGAGTCGGCCTTCGCGGGTGCGCTCGGTGTGCGGCTGGGCGGGCGGACGGTCTACGGCTACGGCGCGGAGGAGCGTCCGGTGCTCGGCGAGGGCCGCACACCGGACTCCGGCGACGTCACGCGCAGCGTCGAGCTGTCGCGGGTGATCGGAACGGCGACCGCGGCGGTGTCAGCGGTGGCTTCCGTAGCGGTCAGCTGGCTTCGTCGGCGCCGCTGATTCTTCCTGCGCGAGCATTTCCTGCACGGTCAGCTTGCGCGGCTGATCGGGATTGGCTTCCCGGTAAGCGAAGTAGCACAGTCCGAGCAGTGCCATCACGCCGAATCCGTACCACTGCAACGCGTAGGAGAAGTGCGGACCGGCGTCCAGGTTCGGCAGCGGCAGCGGCCCGCGCACGCCCGGCTGGTTCGGGTTGAGCTGCACGAAGCCCGGCTCCAGCTGGACTCCGGTCGCGGCCGTCACCGCCGCCGTGCTCACCGAGTACACCTGCTTGTGCTTGCCGACGTTGACCATCTCGCGGGTTTCCCCGCCGCCCCCGTCGACCCGCAGCCGACCGACGACCGTGACCTCGCCCGTGGGCGGGGCGTCGTAGTCGGGGATCTGCGTGCCGTTGATCGGCCGCTCGAAGCCGCGGTTGATCAGCACCGTTCTGCCGTCGTTCAGCCGCATCGGCGTCAGCACCTCGAACGCGGCTTCGCCGAGGACCGTGCGCAGGCGCGCGACCGTCTCCGCCTCGGGCAGGTACGTGCCCGTGAGCCGCACCTGGCGCCACTCGTTGTTCGAGGCCGGGCGCTCGTAGGCGATGACCGGGGCCGTCTCCGAGCTGCTCACGTTGGTGATCAGCAGCTGCTTGCGTTCGTGCTGCCGGAACTGCCACGGCCCGAGCAGCAGGAAGCACGCCGCGGAGAACATCAGCACTCCGGCGATCAACGCCAGCCAACCCGGCCGCAGCAGAAACTTCCAACGCACGGACACCACGGTATGCGTAGTTCAGCTACGAGCCGCCGCCAGGGCTCGCTCCACGTAGGACCGCCCGAACGCCGCCGCGTGCACGAGCAGCGGAAACACCTGGTGCAGCCCAACGCGATCCCGCCAGCCGTCGGCGAACGGGGCCACCTCCAGGTACGCCCCGCGCACCCGCTCCAGGTGTGGGCAACCGAACAGCTCAAGCATGGCGAGGTCGCTCTCCCGATGCCCTCCGTGCGCCGCCGGATCGATCAGCCAGGCCCGCTCGCGGCCCCAGTGCACGTTCCCGTTCCACAGGTCGCCGTGCACCCGCGCGGGCGGCTCGTCCGGCGCCTCCCAATCGCGATCGAAGACCTCGGCCTCTTTCGCGGTCAGGTGGCCGCGATCCACCGCCATGCGCACGTAGGGCTCAACCCGGAACCGCTCGTAGAACTCCGCCCAGGTGTCGCACTCCTCGTTCCGCATCGGCACCGGCCCGATCCAGGCGTCACGCGGCCCTTCGTCCGGCGGAGACCCGTACTTCGCCGCGCCCTGCGCGTGGATCTCCGCCAACGCCCGGCCCAGCTCTTCGGCGGATTCTCGTGTGGGCTCGCCGGGCTCGATGTACTGCATGACGATCCGGTCTTCGTCCCACTCGAAGACCTCCGGCACTGCTATCCCCAGCCAGGTGAGCGAGGCAGCTTCCGCCCACGTCCCGTTGCGCTCCGGCGTGCTTCGTTCCTTGATCGCCACCGTGCGCCCGTCGCGCTCTGCCCGGTAGACCGTTCCGCTCGCCCCGGAACCGATCGGGATCACAGCCGCTCCCTCACCCACCGCATCAGCCCCGGTGACGCCGCTTCGATCATCGTCAGCACGTCCGTGAACCCGCCGCGTCCGCCGTAGTACGGGTCCGGCACATCCAGGTCCGTGCCCTCCGGCGCGAACGACCTCAGCAGCCGGACGCGCTCCGGATCGTCCACCAGCCGCCGCAGATCCCGCGCGTGCCCCGCGTCCAGCGCCACCAGCAGGTCCGCGTCCAGGTGCGCTTCGCCGACCTGCGCCGCCGTGTGCTTCGTCGGGTAGCCGTGCTCCCGCAACGTCGCCCCCGCCCGCGAGTCGATCTTCTCGCCCACGTGCCAGGACCCCGTGCCCGAACTGCTCACCCGCACCCGGTCGTCGAGCCCCTCCCGCCGCAGGTGCTCGGCGAACACCAGCGCGGCCATGGGCGACCGGCAGATGTTCCCCGTGCAGACGAAGCAGATGTGCAGACGCGTCTCGTCAGTGCTCACGCGTTCAGTTTCCCAACTCCAGTGCCTCGTTGTAGTTCCAGGTGATCAGAAGGGGCCGCTTCGGCCGTACACGCGCAGCTGCGGACGCGGCGCCTTCCTGGATGTAGGGGAAGACCGCGGGCATGACCGACTCGTCGATGAACCTGCCGACAACGCGGTCGTTCGCGTCGTCCGGCAGCGGAGCGATGGGGAAGCGCGCGATGTGCGTCATGAGGACGAGGAGGTCATCGTCGTAAACCTCGGAAAGGACGCGGAACAGCCCTGCTTCGCCGTCGACCCGATACTGGAAGTTCAGCTGGAAGGAATCCTTCGGCTTTGGCGCGTCCAAAGGTTCTACGGTCGCCTGGAAAGACACGCATCGCACATGTTCGGGCCACGCTTTCGGTTTAGTCACCTTGTGCTCCCAATAGCGCGCCGTGATGTCCGCGCACCGGCCACTCCTTGATCGGCAGCTTCCTGACGCGCGCCTTCCCGGACGGCACCTGCTCCACGGTCACTGGGACGTTCACCGAACGGACCGTGTCCCGCACGAGGTGCTCCACCGAGGCTCCGACCGCGATGGCGTAGCGCCGCAGCGTGGAAAGCCTTGGGTCGGTGCTCATCGATTCGACGTCGGAGACCACGCTCTGGGAGCGGCCCAGGTGAAGTTCGCCATCCGGATGCGGGAGCGCGGAATGCGCGAGGAACGATCATGGTGGATCGTCTGCCTGCGTTTCTCCCGCCGCGCGCGGTGCTGCACGTCATCGAGCACACCGGGCGGCGCTACACCTGTCGTGGCTCTCTCCTCCCATCAGGTGTAGCGCTGCCGAACCAGCCCTCGATTGCCCGGATCTCGGCAGGGTCGAAGCCGTGTCATCGATTCGGGAGCGGGTGATTGCCGCGGCGCGTGCCGCGGTCGCGATGCTGCCCGACAACCTCGTTGACGCTGCGGAGGACGCCATCGACGAGGTTGCGACCGTCTGGCACCACACCACCGCGGGCAGCCGGGATGCCGCCTGCGAGGAAGTCCATGTGTTGCTGGAGAGTGCCAAGGACGATCTGAGCGCCGTTCGACTTGTTCTGGGCCAGCTCCCGGTGCGGGTGGAGTCCTGGGTCGCGGGTCTTGGCGGGGATGCGGATAGAACGTCAGCGGCGCCGCCGGTGAAAGTGTCGGTCGCCGAGCGGGCCCGGCTGCTGGAGCACCATCGGCAACGCCTGGCTCCCGGGGAGCCAGGCGCGGCGCCCCTGGGATGGTGGGTGGACGAGGTGGGGATCGCCTACCCCCTCAAGAGCGGGCGGAACACCGCTTGGGCAGCCGCTGCCAAGGAGTTCACCCTTGCCCGGGGAATGGCCCCGGGCCGGGCCACGCTGGGCCTGACCCACCACGTGGAAATCCAGTTCGCGATGCGCATGCGCGCGCACGGCCTGAGCAACGAGACGATCGTGATCGACCGGTTGCCGTGCGGGGTGAAGCGCCCTCAGGAGAAGCTGGTGGAGTTTCTGCCACCCGGTGCAACATTGACCGTGATCACGCAAGGCGGGCGCCGCTTCGAGTACACGGGGGTCACTGAGGAATGAGCGTCGAGGTCTCCTACCGCACGCTGGTCGACGGGGAGCTGGAGGAGCGGTGGGAGCCGGTCACCGCCGAGGTCGTCGATCGACTGCTGGAGCAGCGGCTGGCCGAGTACGGCGCGACGATCCAGGACCAGCCGACCCCCGGCGCGCCGCTGTCCTCGGAGATCATTTTCGGCATGCGGACCGGGCAGGATCGGGGCGCGATCTATTACACGGACGAGGGCGGAGCCTGGTTCAGCCGAGGCGCTCCCGCCCGCGACGGCGACACCGAGGTGTACTACGCCGATCTGGATTTCCCCGCGGACTCGGAAATCGCCTTGGCTCAGCTGCGTCAGGCGCTGCTGGAGTACCACCGGACCGCGCGGCGGCCGACCTGCATCGACTGGCAGCCCGCCTGACCTCAAGAACGACGCCGTCGGTCAGACCGAGGGTTCCAGAGCCTTCCACGGGACGACGTCCATCCCCTCCGGGCGACTCGACGACCCGATGTCGTCCCGTCGTAGCAGGTGCACGATCGCGGCGACCACGGTCGCGGCAAAGATGATCACGTAGATGTTGCCGAGGAGGAACGCGAGCGGGTTGCCCTGGAGCACGGGCGGTTCGGTGACGCCGGGGTTGGGCGCGGCGAGCGCGTGCAGCTTCGGGAACGTCAGCGCGAGCAGCGGCGCCAGCACCCACCACGACTTCCGCACCACGATCGCGGCGAGCGGGACGATCCACACCCAGTGGTGCCCCCACGACCACGGCGACACGGTCGCGGCGCACAAGCCGCACAGGGTCACCGCGAGCAGTTCTTCACCGCGCTGGCTGGCCCACGCGGCCAGGGCGAGCGTGCCGATCGTGACCACGGCCGCCAGCACGATCCACAAATCCTGGGTCTCGGGCGAGAGGCCACCGAAAGCACGCAGCACCATTCCGCGCAGCGACTGGTTGTGCACGGCCGCGACGTCCGGGAAAACGCGGGCGGCGTCGGCGAAGGTCCCGCCGAACCAGAACCGCGTCGAATCCTTGGGCAGCAACAGGAATCCGACCGCGATGGTGCCGACGAATCCGGCCATCGCGGTGGCGGCCGCGCGGAATCGCCGGGTGATGACGAGGTAGGCGACGAAGAACAGCGGCGTGAGCTTGATGCCCGCCGCGATGCCGACCCCGATTCCCTTGGTGCGCCGCGAATCGTCGCGGAGCAGGTCCCACAGCACGAGCGCGAGCAGCGCCAGGTTCACCTGGCCGATCGAATGGGTCACCCGCACCGCTTCGGTGAGCAGCAGGGGTGCGGCCATCAGCAGCGCGAGCGCGAGGGCCTTCCGCTTGTCGAGAGCCTGCCACGACCGCGTCAGCGAGTACGTCAGCAGCGCGTAGTTCCCCAGTGCCACCAGCGACTGCGCAGCGATCATCGGCAGCAGCGCGAGTGGCACGAAGATCAGGGCGGCGAACGGGGTGTAGGTGAACAGCAGTCCCGCGAACAGCTCGTTCTCGTACATCGGCGCGCCGTCGAGCACGGCCTGCCCGCCCGCGCGGTAGACGCCGAGGTCGATGGCGAAGCCCGAGATGGTCCTGACCGCCATGGCGAGTCCGGCGACGTAGACGAGGATGGTGAAAGCGCGAGACATGAAGAGGAATTCGCCTTTGAATTGGGGGCGGCTTCGGCGACTTCCAGCTTCGGGCAGCCGCGCTCCCGCATGATCCGGGAAGTCCCGGATATTCAGCGGGCGCGACCCTGACGGGGAGAAGTCATTTCCACCACCCGGACCGCTCAAGTGCTCGTTCCGCGCGGACGGAGCCGACCACGCCCACGAACGGAACGACCTCGCCCGCGATCCGCTCGGCTTCCCGTGACCGAACGCGCGCCAATGCCTCCGCCAAGTGCGCGCCGTACACGAATCGGGATCGGGGGTTGCTGTCGCCGGACTCGTAGGAATCGGCCAGCTCCTCGATTCCCCGGCCCCATTCGGCGCGCATCATGCCCTCGTGCCAGGAAAGCTCGCGCTCGGTGATCCACCACGTCCAGGACGGATCGCGCGCGCCGATCCCGTCGAGGAACGCGCTCCGGGCGCGGGCGAACTCCCGCTCCGCCTCACCCGGCGCGCCGAGCGCCGCCAGCGCCCTCGCCCGCCGCACCCGGAACAGCGCGGCGACCCGCGGCGGCAGGTCGGTGGCGAGCATGCCCTCGGCGATCCGCAACCCTTCGCGATCCAGTCCAATGTGGACGGAAGCCTGCGCCTGGTTGGACAGGATGAACCACCGCATCGGCAGGTCGGCGAACTCCAACGCGGCGCGGTTGACCCGTCGTGCCTCGCGGTGCCGCTCCGAATCGAAGAGCAGCCAGCCGCACAGCTCACCGAGCTCCGCCGTCGCCTCGCGCAGCTCCCATGTCACAGCCCGCCGAGCCTCGGCGAAGCGGCGCAGCGCGAGGTCGGCGATCCCGGCCGCCCCGTGCGCGCAGTCCAGCGTGACGAGTTCGCGCACCGTCCCCCGCAAGTCCACACCGCCCAGTCTCCGTGCCGCGCCGGGGTGGATGCATAGACTTCCGCGCTGATGAGCGGGAACACCGAAGATCCGCTTGCGGGATCGAGCATGGATGTGGACCGGGCGGCGCTGCGCCACCACGGCGATGTCGAGGCCCAGCCGGGGCTGGCCGACTTCGCCGTCAACGTGCGCGCCGATCGGCCGCCGCGGTGGCTCCGCGATCGTCTCGTCGCCGCTCTTGACAAGCTCGGCCGCTACCCGAGCGCTCAGGACGACGCCGACGCGAGGGCCAGTGCCGCCGCGCGCCACAGCCGCCGCCCCGACGAGGTCATGGTGCTCAACGGGGCCGCTGAGGGATTCGCGTTGCTCCCCGCGCTGAAGCCTCGTCTGGCCGCGGTGATCCACCCGTCCTTCACGGAGCCCGAGGTCGCCCTGACCGACGCGGACGTGCCGGTCGTGCGGGTGCTGCTGGACGATCACACGCTGGCGTCCGCGGAGGTTCCCGACGAAGCCGATCTCGTCGTGATCGGCAACCCGACCAACCCGACGTCCGTGCTGCACCCAGCCGACGCGGTGCGCGCGCTCGCACGCCCTGGACGCGTGCTCGTGGTGGACGAGGCGTTCGCCGACACCATCCCCGGCGAGCCCGAATCGCTGGCCGGGGACACCACGCCCGGTCTGCTCGTCCTGCGCAGCCTGACCAAGACGTGGTCCCTGCCCGGCCTGCGCGCCGGATACGCCCTCGGCGCACCGGAACTGCTCGCGCGGCTGGGCCTGCGCCGTCCACAGTGGCCGGTCAACGCGCTCGTGCTCGAAGCCGTCCGCGCGTGTTGCGAGCCGGGCGCCGTTGCCGAGGCGGAAGCCGTTGCGCGCGCACTTGAAGAGCACCGGGCCCGGTTCGCCAAGGCGCTCGGCGAACTGCCCGGTGTGACCGTGGCCGAGCCCGCCCGCGCACCGTTCCTGCTGCTGCACGTCCCCGGAGCTTCCGTGCTGCGGGAACGGTTGCGCACCAAGGGTTTCGCGGTGCGCCGCGCCGATACCTTCCCCGGTCTCACCCCGGACCACCTGCGCGTCGCCGTGCGCGCCCCGGACCAGTCCGCCCCACTGCTCGCCGCGCTGCGCGAACTACTAGAGGAGACCACCCCTTGAGCGCCACCCTCGCCGAGGTGATCACCGCCCTGGAGCGGGCCTACCCGCCCGCGCTCGCCGAATCCTGGGACGCCGTCGGGCTCGTCTGCGGCGACCGGACCGAGCCGGTGCGGTCCGTGCTCGTCTGCGTGGACCCCGTCGAGTCCACTGTGGACGAAGCGCTGGAGCTGGGCGCCGACCTGGTGCTGGCCCACCACCCCCTGCTGCTGCGCGGGGTGCACGGGGTGCCCGCCGACGACCCCAAGGGCAAGCTGATCCACCGCCTGATCCGCGCGGGCTCGGCGCTGTACTGCGCCCACACCAACGCCGACTCCGCCGACCCAGGGGTCTCCGACGCGCTGGCCGACGCGCTCGGCCTGGTCGGCACGATCCCCCTCGAACCCAAGCCGGACGCGCCCACGACGGGCCTCGGCCGCGTCGGCGAGCTGCCCGAGGCGGCGCCCTTCGCGGAGTTCGTCCGCCGCGTTGCCAAGGCGCTGCCCGCCACCGCGTGGGGAGTCCGCGCCGCGGGCGACCCCGAGCGGATGATCAAGCGCGTGGCGGTCTGCGGTGGCGCTGGCGACTCGATGCTCGGCGTGGCGACGCGGTCTGGGGCGGATGCCTATGTCACCGCGGACCTCCGTCACCACCCGGCCGGTGAACACCTGGAAAAGGGCGCGGATCTGCCCGCGCTGGTCGACGTCTCGCACTGGGCGAGCGAGTGGCCGTGGTGCGAGCAGGCGGCGCGTGTTATCCGCGATGCCTTCGGCGGTAACGTCCAAGTCCACGTCTCCACGCGCCGCACTGATCCCTGGACCCTCTCAGCGTCCTGACAACTCCATTTGGGGGAGCACCTCGTGAAAGCAGCACCCGCCGTCCAGCGCCGCCTCCTCGACCTCGCCGAGGTCGACACCGAGCTCGACCGCGTCGCCCACCGCAGGCGGAACCTGCCGGAGCTCGCCGAGATCGCCGAGGCGGAGCAGGTGCTGCGGGCCAAGCGCGACGCGGTGGTCGCCGCCGAGACCACCCTGGGCGACCTGAACCGGGACGTGAAGCGCCTGGAGACCGAGATCGACCAGGTCCGCGCGCGCAGCGACCGCGACCGCAAGCTCCTCGACGACGGCGTGCCCACCAAGCAGGCGGAGAACCTCAACCACGAGCTGGAGACGCTCAAGCGGCGCCAGGGCGTGCTGGAGGACGAGTCGCTGGAGCTGATGGAGCGGCGCGAGGCCGTCGAGCAGGACGTGATCTTCGCCAAGGGCGAGCTGGCCACCGCCGAGGAGAAGCTCTCGGACGCGCAGAGCCGCCGCGACCAGGCGTTCGCCGACCTGGAGACCACCGAGGCGCGCTCCGGTGACCGTCGCAAGACCGTGCTCACCGAGCTGCCGACCGAACTCGTCACCCTCTACGAGCGCATCCGCGCCAACAAGGGCACCGGCGCCGCCCTGCTGCGCGCTCGCCGGTGCGGGGCCTGCCGCCTCGAACTCGACCGGACCGCGATCAGCGACCTGCGCACGGCCGCCGCCGACGAGATCGCCCGGTGCGAGGAGTGCGGCGCGATCCTGGTCAGGACCCCGGAGTCCGGTCTGTGACCACCCGCGTCATCGTCGAAGCCGACGGCGGTTCCCGGGGCAATCCCGGCCCCGCCGGTTACGGCGCCGTCGTCCTCGACGCCGCGACGGGCGAGGTGCTGGCGGAGCGCTCCGCGGGCATCGGCGTCGCCACCAACAACGTCGCCGAGTACCAGGGCCTGATCGCCGGGCTCACCGCCGCGGTCGACCTCGGTGCCGAGGCCGTCGAGGTCCGGATGGACTCCAAGCTGGTCATCGAGCAGATGGCCGGGCGCTGGAAGGTCAAGCACCCGTCGATGCAGCCGCTGGCCGCCGAGGCGAAACAGCTGGTCACGAGCTTCGACCGGGTCCAGTGGACCTGGATCCCGCGCGAGCGGAACAAGCGCGCCGACCGACTGGCCAACGTCGCCATGGACGCCCAGGCGGGCAAGGCCGCCCCGCAGGAGAAGCCCGCCGCGCGGGAGAAGCCCGCCGCGCCGCCGTCGTGGACCGGCGCGACCGGCGTCCCGACCAGGCTGATCCTGCTCCGGCACGGCCAGACCCCGCTGTCGGTGGAGCGCCGCTACTCCGGGCGCGGTGACGCCCAGCTGACCGAGGAGGGCCAGCGCCAAGCCGCCGCGGCCGCGCAACGGCTGGGCAAGCTCACCGATGTCGCCGCCGTGGTCAGCTCCCCGCTGTCCAGGGCCGCGCACACGGCGCGCGGCGTCGCGGACGCCCTCGGCGTCGAGCCGGTCGCGCTCGACGGGCTGATCGAGACCGATTTCGGCTCCTGGGAGGGGCTGACCTTCGCCGAGGCCGCCGAGCGCGACCCCGACCTGCACCGCTCCTGGCTGGCCGACACCTCGATCGCCCCGCCGGGCGGCGGGGAGAGCTTCGACGCGGTGCACCGCCGCGTGCGCCGCTGCCGGGACGACCTGATCGCCCGGTACGGCGGCTCGACGATCGTGGTGGTCAGCCACGTCACCCCGATCAAGGCGCTGCTGCGGATGGCGCTGGACGTGGGCCCGTCGCTGCTGTTCCGGCTGCACCTGGACCTGGCGTCGGTCTCGGTCGCGGAGTTCTACCCCGACGGGCACGCCTCGGTGCGGCTGGTCAACGACACCTCGCACCTGGGGTGATCAGGGCGGGTGCGTAGGCTGGTGCGCGGATGAGTCGGCCGGGCGGCCGCGTCGGCGGGGGCGACCCCGCCGCCGAGGAAAGTCCGGACTCCGCAGGGCAGGGTGGTTGTCAACGGCAACCTGGGGCGACCCACGGGACAGTGCCACAGAGAACAGACCGCCCGGACGCGCGAGCGGACCGGGTAAGGGTGAAACGGTGGTGTAAGAGACCACCAGCATCCCGGGTGACCGGGATGGCTCGGTAAACCCCACCTGGAGCAAGGCCAAGAAGACCCCGCGAGGGGTCTGCGCGAGTGCTTGAGGGCTGCCCGCCCGAGCTCGCGGGTAGGCCGCACGAGCCCGTCGGCGACGGCGGGCCTAGATGGATGGCCGCCGAAGGGAACGCCGCGAGGCGTCCCGGAACAGGATCCGGCTTACAGGCCGACTCATCCCTCGTCCCGGTGAACCGGGAACAGGAAAATGAAAGGGCGCTGGCGTGGACTGGGTGCTGACCCTGCTCGGGCAGGCGCTGATCACCATCGCCTTCCTGCTTCCGCTGGTCAAGGCGATGCCGAGGGCGCAGTTCCTGCCGATCGCGCTGGCCATCGGCGCGGGCCTGCTGCTGGTCGACGAGTTCGCCGCCGCGTTCGGGCAGCCGGGGCAGCTGGTGGCGGCGGCCCTGTTCGCCGGGCTCGGCTGGCTCCTCGCGGTGCTCATCGGCCGGATGCGGGACCAGGCGGACAATCACCGACAGTGAAGTGGCTCACGGCCGTTCGGGGGAATCCGGCTTTCGGCGGTGCCGGGCTAGTCGTGCTCGCGTTGCTCCGGACGGGGGACGTTGCGGGCGGGGCGTCCCGCGGGCATCCGGTAGACCGGGCGGAAGGGCTTGCCGTCGTTGAACTCCGCTTCTAACTCCGCCACCCGCGCCTCGACCGCGGGGTTGACGATGTCGGCCAGGCTGCGCACACCGGCCTGCGGTTCGTAGGCGGCCAGGTAGGTCGCGGCCGCCCGGGCGCGCTCCAGCACGGTCCGTTCGAAGTTGACGGTGCGCTGAACCCTGCGCGGGCCCGCCTGGACAGTGCCGGTAACCTGATCGTCACCACGTCCGGTGGCGCCGCGGTCGGCTTCGCGCTCAGCGATGTCCTGCTCGGCAACGCCGGCCGAGGGCTCGGTGGACTGGGTCATCGGCGGACTCCTTCGAGTTCGCTTGCTGGTCTCCGCGCCGGGTTACGCCAGATCGACGCCCCATGGGCTTCAACCCCGAGGACAGGCTTGCGGGTACGCGTTCCACAGACTTCCGCACACCGTGAAGTGTGCGCAAGCAAATCCTTACCCCGTCCGGTCCGCGCACGATCCGTCACCGTTGTGTTCGCAGCCGGGTGAAACGTTGCGGCAAGCGGGACAAAGCCGCGTCGGTTGTTCACCGCCGGGAGCCTCCACACGATGATGTGTGTGGTCGGATTGGACGTATTTCGGGCTCTTCAACCTCTTCGTGCTCGACGCACGGCACTCTAGCCAGTACACCTCGTGATGGCGGCATGTTGTACTCGTAGGACTCGCCGGGACCGCGAACCAGGCCCGGACTCGTGATCGAGCAGAGCTCCTCGTACTCGGGAGTAGGGACAATGAACACCACAACGACCATGGAACTGCTGGCCCAGGGCGCGCAGCAGATCCAGACCTCCGGGATCCAGGGCTGGATCCAGAGCAACCTCCTCCCTCTGCTCCTGCTCGTCGTCGCCATCCTGCTGCTCTGGCTCGGCGGTGGCCGGGGGGACAACGCGGGTGTGATGCGCCGCCTCGGCGGCGTGATCGTGGCGCTGGCCATCGTCGGTCTTGCGGTCAGCGGCGCCGGTGTGAACATCGGCAAGTGGATCGCCCAGCTGTTCACCGGGTGATCGGGAGTGCGCATCCGCACCGACGACGAGGTCTACCGCATCGACGCCGTGTGGCTCGGGCCGCCGCGCGCCACCTTCCCGTGGCGGGCCCGGTACGTGGCCTGGGGCGTCGGCATCAGCATGTTCTTGCTGGTCACCGTCATCGAACGGCGGATCGGCTTCGGGTTCAGCTTCTTCTCCACCGCGTGGGCCGTGGTGATCACCATCCTGCTCACCAGGATGATCTGTTCCCGGATCAACCAGGAGCGGCCGCTCGGCGCGGTCGCCGCCATGTGGGTGCGCGAGCTCACCGCGCCCCGGCAGACCGGTTCCGGGCGGGGCGGGGCGTCCAGCGCCGCGAGGATCCGGGTGCGCTCGGAGCGGCCGCGCCCGAAGAGCAAACGGGCGGCGAAGAAGGCCGCCAAGAAGTCCAAGAAGGCTGCCGCCAGGAACGGCACCGCCCGGCGCCAGTCGGCCGGTTCCCGGTCCTCGGCCCGCGCCGCGGGCCCGCAGCAGGCACAGCAAGCACAGGCAGCGCAGAACTCGGGGGGCCGCAGGAGGCCGCGCCGAACCCGCAGCAAGGAGGTACCCGGTGTTTCGTCGCCGGCGTAACCATGACCGCAGCTCCGGCATGGACGGGTCGACCCGTCACCACCGCCAGGGCGCGCGCGGCAAAGCCGACCAGCGGGCGCACAGCAAGAGAGGTCGCAGACTGCCCGGTGAGCAGTCGGTGCCGACCTACACGCCGTCCATCTCGGCGCGCAGCATCGACGGCCACCTGCTGCGCACCAGCCAGGACGTCTACGCCTGGTACCGGCTCTCGCCGCAGCGCTGGTCGTTCCGCTCCGACTCGCAGCGCCAGGACCTGATCCACGCGATCGCCGGGCAGTACGCCGAGCTCCAGGGCCGGTGGCTGCACCTGCGGGTGACCAACCGGCCGTACCCGATCCGGATGTGGGCCGAGGCGCACGTGCACAACGCGGTCGGCAGGCTGCCGGACACGGCGGGCGCGCTGTCCTTCGACGACTACATGGTCGGCGAGCAGCAGCAGCTGATGGGCCGCTCCATGGCGGAGAAGGAGGTCTACCTCGGCGTCCAGGTGCAGACCCGCAACGTGATGGACCGCGCCGTCGAGCGGGCCGCCCCGGTGCTGCGCAAGATCTTCCCGGAGGCCGTCGACGCCGAGCTGGTCGCGCTGGACAGCGAGGTCGAGCACCTGGACCAGGTGATCGGCTCCGCGGGCCTGGAGGGCCGCCCGGTCACGGCCGAGGAGATGTCCTGGCTGATGCACCGCTCGTGCTCGCTGGGCCTGCCCGCGCCGCGCAACCTGCCCGCCGTGCCCGCCGCCGAGTGGGAGCCGGAGGACCTGGCCTCCTTCACCGACGCCGCCGACTTCCACCAGGAGCCCTACGCGCCCACGGTCACCGTGCGCGGCCGCACCGGCTCCAACGCGGGCACCACGAAGAACGTCGTGGTGCTCACCGTCGGGATGATGCACGGCCTGCAGATCCCGGAGATCGACGACCCGTGGGTGCAGCGCTCGGATCGGCTGCCCGCGTCCGTGGAGTGGTCGGCCCGCATCTACGTGCGCAAACCCGAGGACGTCACTGGCGAGCTGCAACGGCAGATGAACAAGGTCCGCTCGCAGGTCCGGCACTACACCGACGAGCACGAGCTGGAGCCGCCGCAGTCGTTGGCCCGGCAGGCCGCGCGGGTGCTGGAGATCGACGACGAGATGACCTCCGGCTTCACCGCGCTGGCCACCCGGGTCCGCTCGTGGTGGCGGCTGGCGGTGTCCGGCAACACCGAGCGCGACGCGCTGCGGCTGGCCCAGCAGCTGGTCGAGCTGTACAAGCCGAAGATCGCCGTGGAGCACCCCGAGGCCCAGTACGCGATGGCCAGGGAGTTCATCCCGGGCGAACCGCTGGCCTCGGCCGCCTACCTGCGCAGGGGCTCGGTGATCTGGGCCGCCTCCGCCGTGCCCACCGCGACCGCGGAGGTCGGTGACCGGCGCGGCATCCTGCTCGGCGAGACCTGCACCGCGACCCGCCGCCCGGTGGCGTGGGACCCGTGGATGGCCCAGGAGATCCGCGACGCCTCGGGCCTGACCGCGATGGTCGCCGGGCTCGGTGGCGGCAAGTCCTTCCTCGGCGGCGGCATCGTCTACAAGACGCTGCGCGCCGGGGCGTACTGGACGGTGCTGGACCCCTCCGGCCCGCTGGCGAAGCTGTGCGACATGCCGGAGCTGCGGCCCTACGCGCGGCCGATCAACCTGCTCAACGCCCAGCCCGGCATCCTCAACCCGTACCGGGTGGTGGCCGAGCCGCAGCTGGACCACTTCCTCGACGAGGAGGACCCCGAGCGCTCGTGGCGCCGGGAGAAGGCGCTCGCCGCCGCCACCCGCCGCCGCCTCGTGCTGGACGTGCTGACCGGCCTGCTGCCCTACGAGGTCTCGCGGATGCCGCAGACCAGGATCGTGCTGCTGCGCGCGGTCCGCACCGTCGGCGGCCGGCCCAACGCCAACCCGAGCATGGTCTTCGACGCGCTGCGCCGCGACGCCTCCGAGCACCACGAGCACGCCACCGTGGTCGCGGACTTCCTCGACGAGATGCGGGAACGGATGTCGCTGCTCATCCCCGAGCACGACGCCGACCCCTACTCCGAGACCCGCGACGACCGGTTCACCGTGCTCACCATGGCCGGGCTGACCCTGCCGAAGGAGGCGGTCGGCCGCGAGCACTGGACCGACGCGGAGTCCCTCGGCGTGGAGATGCTCAACCTCGCCGCGTGGCTCACCCAGCGCTCGATCTACGAGCGGCCCAAGGACATGCGCAAGGGCGTCTGGATCGACGAGGCGTTCTTCCTCTCCGAGGTGCCGACAGGCCGGGTGCTGATGAACCGCTTCGCCCGCGACTCCCGCAAGTGGAACGTCCGGGTGCTGCTGTCCTCCCAGATCCCCGCCGACTTCCTGAAGATCCAGGGTTTCGTCTCGCTGCTGGACTCCGTCTTCGTCGGCCGCCTCGACGACGAGAACGCCCAGGCCGACGCGTTGCGACTGCTCAAGGTGCCCGTCGGCGCGGGCTACGAGCAGGTCGTGGCCAGCCTCGGGCGCAGGCCGGGCGGAGTGCGCAGCGCCACCGAACGCGACCAGTCCCCGCGCCAGTTCATCTTCGGCGACGGCGCGGGCGGGGTCGAGCGCATCCGGATCGACTTCGGCGGCCCGCACCTCGCGCACCTGCGCGGGGCGATGGACACCACGCCGGACGCGGTCCGCGGCGACGCGGTGAAGTCCGCGGCGGCCGTGCGGGCCCAGGACGCGGCCCAGGCGCGGATCGACGCGGCCGTTCCGGACCTGGCCGGGGAGGACTACTTGGACGCCGAACTGGAGGCCGCCCTCGACGAGGTCGGCCTGGACTCCGACGACTTCGACCCACGACCGGACGGGACTGACGACAGGGGCGGCAGGAGCCGTGTCGGGCGGGACAGCGCCGCATGAGCACCCTGGTGGTGCTGGCGCTCGCCGTCGCGCTCATCGTGGCGCGGCGGCGTGCCCGACGCCGGCGGCTCGACTCCGCCCCGCGCCCGGCCGCGCGCAGGCGGGCGCTGCTGGTCGTCTTCGCCATCGTCGGCATGCAGGCCGTCTTCGGCGCCCCGGCGATGGCCCAGACCTCCAGCTGCGCCCAGGCCCCCAACCCGGAACGCCCCGGCGCGGGCATGGTCGGCGTCCTCGACCCGGCGTTGCCGGGAACAGGGCAACCGGGCTCCGTTTATGACGAGTTCGGTTACGCCGGCCTCGTGTGGCACACCTATGACCTGGGTTGTGGCCCGGAAGGGATCACCAGCCCCAACGCCACGATCGACACCTGGGTCGGCAACCAGCTCTTCAACGTCAGCAAGAACATCGTCGCCGCCACCAACGGGTTGCACAACCTGCTCGTCAAGGGCGAGTCGATGTGGCCGCTGGACGAGTTGGTCAAGAACGGCACGGTGGCGTTGTACGACTCCGTGTACACGCCGCTGTTCGGTTTGCTGGCGCTGCTGCTCGCGGTCTTCTTGTTCCGCTACATCTGGAAAGGTGACCTGGCGGCGATCGGAAAGCGCGGACTGTGGGCGCTCGCCGGCGTGTGGTTGGCCGCCGCGACCTATCTGACGCCGCTGATCTACACGGAGGCGTTGGACGGCATCCTGATCGCGGGCACGACGCAGGTGCAGGCGGGCTTCCTGCGCGAGGTGGGTATCGGCGCCAACAACGCCGTACCCACGGTCCTGCACGACCAGGTCGTCTTCCAGAACTGGAAGCGGGGCGAGTTCGGCGCTGCCGACGCACCCGAGGCAGAGCAGTACGCCCGACCGCTTCTCGCCGCTCAGTCATGGACCAAGCAGGACAGGATCGCCGGTCTCGACCGCGGCTCTCCAGACCCGAAGAAAGCTGCCTTCAAGGAGATTGCGACGAAGCTCGGCAGCGCCTACGGATATTTCCAGGGCGTTGACGGCAGCCGGATGGGTGCGGGCTTCCTGTCGCTGCTCCAGGCGATCTGTTTCTCGCTCTTTCAGCTCCTCGCCAAGCTGGCGATCTTGATGGGGCAGGTGCTGTTGCGCGTCGCGATCCTCGCCGGGCCGCTCATCGGCCTGATCGCGATGATCAACCACAACATCCTGCGCAACATCGGGCGCGCCGTGGGCGCGACCCTGCTCAACGTCATTGTCATCGCCGCGCTGGCCGGCCTGCACACGATGGTCCTGGTTTGGATCTTCAACCCGGGCCGCGGACTTTCCATGCTGGCCCAGATCGCACTGGCGGGCTTGGTCACGCTGGTGCTGTTCCTGGTGGGCAAACCGCTGCGGCGGATGTGGCAGATGGTGGAGCTCTCCGTCGGGGCGGTCGGCAGCACGCTGCCCGCCTCCCCGCCCGGCTTCCTCTCCCGGTTCCGGGGCAGGCGCGCCGGGCAGCGGACGCCGCAGGACGACTTCTGGGACGAGGTCCGCGGCATGGACCCGGACCAGAACGTCGAGGGGCGCCGCAAGGGGTACCGGGACCGGCCGGAGGCGGCCTACGCGGGTGGGCGCGGGGCGCGGGGTTCATTGGCGGCCACGGTGCAGGGCACGGTCGTCGGAGCCGACGGGCGGGTGCTGCCCGCGGTGGCGCAGCGGCTGCACGAGGCGGGGGGCGGTGCGCTGGGCGCGAACCGGGCGGCCCTGCCCGCGGCGCGGAGCCGGATCGTGGACACGGCCTCGGTGTTCGACCGGAGCTGGGACCGGACCGGGGAGGACGCCGTGGTGGTGCCCTCGCGGTTGGACGCCTCGCCCAGCGCGATGTCGACCGGATCGATGTCGAGTTCACGCCGCTCCGACATGGAAACCGTCGCCGGACGTCCGGTATGGGTGGTTTACCGGCCGTCGCGGGGGCTGGAGCTCCGCGACGGTGAGTCCCGATGAGAACAACGAGCCCGAGAGCTGAGAGGAGGTAGTCGCCGATGCCGATCCGCACCAACCGGGGCCGCACCGCGGTCTACCGCCGGCTGTGGGGCTGGCCCCTGCGTTCGCCGACGCACTTCGTCATCTCCCTCGTCATCGTGGTGGCGGCCGCGACCGGGGTCGGTCTGCTGTTACCGGACCCGCCCCCCGAGCAGGACCTGCCGCAGGCGCAGACGAGCACCTCGCGCCCGTCGAACGGCGGTGGATCGACGCCGGGGTCGTCGTCGACCGCGCCGAGGATCACCACCAACCCGCTGGCCGCCCCGGTGCCCGCCGCGCCCGCCGCGGAGGCGCTGACGGTGGCGGAGGCGTGGACGAAGGCGTTCGTGACCCATCCCGACGGCATCACGGCGCAGCAGTGGCTCGCCGCGTTGCGCCCGCACAGCACGGAGGAGCAGATGGCCGTGCTCGGCACGGTCGATCCCGCCAACGTGCCCGCGACCGCTGTGACCGGTAAGCCGACTGCGGGGAACTCGACGACGAGCTCGGTGGAGGTGACGGTGCCGACCGACAAGGGCGCGATCAAGCTCTACGTCATCCGCGTGCCCGAGCAGGGCTGGCGGGTGTCCTACTACACACCGGTGGAGTAGCCATGAGGCGTGTCGTCCCCGTGTTTCTGGCGATCACGGCCATCGGCACGATCATGGCGATCGCCGTGGTCTCCGCGCTGCTCGGCGGCGCGGGCAAACAGCAGAGCGGGCTGTCCTACTGCGCGCCGACGGAGTTCGGCGGCAACTGGTCGGCCTCCGGCGCGGCGCAGGGCGAGTCCGACGCCGCCAAGCTCGGCGACGAGTCGCGGCAGATCGTCGCGATGATCATCTCCATGGGCAAGCAGCGGAACCTGCCGGCCAAGGCGTGGCAGATCGCCATCCAGGCGGGCCGCACGGAGTCCGGGCTGCGCAACCTGAACTACGGCGACCGGGACTCCGTCGGCATCTTCCAGATCCGCGGGATGCACGGGCCGCTGTCGGACCGGATGAGCATCCCGTGGCAGATCACCTGGTTCTACGACACGCTCGAACGCATCCCGAACTGGGAGGACATGCGGCCCGGCGATGCCGCGCAGCGGGTCGAGCGCTCGGCGTTCCCGCTGCGCTACCACCGCTGGGAGTCGATGGCGATCTTCCTGATCAGCCAGCTCGCCGGCGACGTCGAGCCCGCCAGCTGCGAGACGCTGCCCGCGCCGTCCACGGTGGCCCAGGCGGCGATCGCCTTCGCGCTCGGCGAGATCGGCAAGCCGTACGTGTGGGGGGCGACCGGCCCGGGTTCCTACGACTGCTCGGGCCTGATGCTGATCGCCTACCGCAAGGCCGGGGTGAACCTGCCCCGGGTGTCCCGCGACCAGTGGAAGGCGGGCGCCTACATCCCCCGGTCCCAAGCCCAGCCGGGTGATCTGTTGTTCTGGGCCTACGACACGCGCAACCCCGCGACGATCCATCACGTGGCCATGTACCTGGGTAACGGTGAGATGGTGGAGGCGCCGTACAGCGGCAAGGATGTCCGCAGGGTCACCGTCGACCGGTATCCGGGA
Source organism: Allokutzneria sp. A3M-2-11 16 (assembly GCF_024213555.1). Taxonomy (GTDB): domain Bacteria; phylum Actinomycetota; class Actinomycetes; order Mycobacteriales; family Pseudonocardiaceae; genus Allokutzneria. Next base: position 3,657,998 of record NZ_JANAVO010000001.1, read on the forward strand.
CTGCTGGACTACGTGGTCCGGCCGACGGCCTGACGCGCGCGGGGACTTGGGAGGGGCAGGGATGTACAACAACGAGCCGATTCCGCGGCCCGCGGGACCACCGGCGTCCTCGACGCCGTTGCGGGACTACCTCAACGGCGCCAGGCACGGGGTGGACTCCGGCTACGCCGTGCTGCCGCGTTCGCTCGCCGAGTCCATGCCGTTGCCCTGGCAACAGCAGATGGCGCACCTGATGGCCGAGTTCCACCAGGCGTTCGGCCACCTGCGCTGGCCGGTCTACAAGGTGGTGCCCTCTCGGTACGAGCGGCTGGTCGACCTGGACGAGGAACAGCTCGCCGAGGTCGGGGTGTTCGCGGAGATCGACGTCACCGGGGACCTGGTGTACCGCGAGCGCACAGGCGAGCGGATCGCCGACCCGGAGAACAAGCGGGTGCTGGTCTCCTGCCTCGACCCGATTCCCCGGCAGCAGGCGGGGCACGTGCCACCCGCGCCGAACCCGCTGCCGCCGGTGCCGCAGAACGGCGGCATGCACACGGGTCCGCACCCGGTGCAGCAGCCGCCGCGGCACGCCCAGCCCCCCAACAGCCAGCAGCAGCCGCCGGGCACCCCACCGCACGGTCAGCCGATGCCCCCGTGGAGCGCAGGCCGCTGATCACCTTGCCGGACGCGTGACATGTCCGATCACGCATGTCAGGCTCGGTCCATGGTGGACGCGGAGCACGCCTGGTACTTCTGCCTGAAGCACCACACGGCCGAGCAGGGCAAGACCTGTCGCGGTGCCAACCGGATGGGACCGTACCCGGACAGGGCGACGGCGGAGCGCGCGCTGGAGATCGCCCGGCAGCGCACGGAGCGGGCCGACGACCAGGACCGGGCGTGGGCCGATGACGAGGACTAGGACCAACCGACCCGCGCCGGGCGCGGTTAGGCTCTGCCTGTGCTGAGTGCGGCGAGCGGCGACCACCCGGAGTCGGCCTTCGCCGTCATCCGCGCCGAGTTCCCGTTGCCCGGTCCCTTCCCCGCCGCCGCCCTGGCCGAGGCCGAACGGGCCGCGGGGGTGCCGGACGGCGTCGACCGCGTGGACGCCACGGACCTGCCACTGGTGACGGTCGACCCGGTCGGCAGCCGCGACCTGGACCAGGCGGTGCTGATCGAGCGCCTCGGCTCCGGGTTCCGGGTTCACTACGCCATCGCCGACCTGGGCGTGACCGTGCGTCCCGGCGGCGCGCTGGACGCGGAGGTCCGCAGGCGCGGGCAAACGTTCTACCTGCCGGACGGCGCCATCCCGCTGCACCCGCGAGTGCTCTCCGAGGGCGCGTCCAGCCTGCTGCCAGCCGAAGTGCGGGCGGCGGTGCTCTGGACCATCGACCTGGACTCCGACGCCGAGCCGATCCGCGTGGAGCTGCGCAGGGCGCTGGTGCGCTCGGTGGCCAGGCTCGACTACGCGGGTGTGCAGGCCGCGATCGCGGCGGGAACCCCGCACCCTTCCATCGCTGCCCTTCCTGAGCTGGGCAAACTCCGCCGCAAGGCGGCCGCTGCCCGTGGCGCGATCGAACTCGAACTGCCCGAGCAGCAGGTCGCTTCGGACGGCAACGGCGGCTGGCGCGTGGTGGTCCGGCCCAGACTGGACGTCGAGACCTGGAACGCGGAGATCTCGCTGCTCACCGGAATGTGCGCGGCGCAGATCATGACCGAGGCGAACATCGGCGTGCTGCGGACGCTGCCGGACGCGCCGGAGCAGGCCGTGGTGGAGCTGCGCCGCTCCGCCGCCGCGCTGGGCATCGACTGGGCCGAGGACGCCGATGCCGCGAGCCTGCTGATCGGCCTCGACCCGGCCAGCCCCGCCACGATGGCGCTGCTCGACGACGCCACCCGGCTGCTGCGCGGGGCGGGCTACACCGCCTTCGACGGAGCACCCCCGCACGTGCGCGGCCACGCGGGCATCGGGGCGCCGTACTCGCACGTCACGGCGCCGCTGCGGCGGTTGGTCGACCGCTTCGCCACGGAGGTCTGCCTCGCGGTGACCGCGGGCCGGGAGGTCCCGGACTGGGTCCGCGAGGCGCTGCCGGAGCTGCCCGCGGCCATGGAGAGCTCCGACCGGTTGGCCGCCCAGGTGGAGCGGGCCTGCATCGACCAGGCCGAGACGTGGACGCTGGCCGGTCAGGTCGGAAGACTTTTCCCGGCCGTGGTGTTGCGCACCAATGGGGACAGCGGTGGAACCGTGTTCCTGCTCGACCCGCCCGTGCTCGGCAAGTGCCGGGGCGACGGGCTGGTCGAGGGCCAGCGGATCATGGCGAGGCTGCTGGAGGTCGACCCGGCCACCCGCCGGGTGGTCTTCGAAGCCGCCTAGTTTTCTCGGAAGGACAACGAAGTGACTGAAGCCGATGTGCGTTCGCTGACCGTCGGGGTGTTCGGCGGCACCGGAGCGCAGGGCAGAGGCCTTGCCTACCGCTGGGCCAAGGCGGGGGTGAAGGTCGTCATCGGCTCCCGCGACGCCGCCCGCGCCGAAACGGCCGCGGCGGAGCTGGCCGGGTCCACCGGCGGCGACGTCACCGGCGCCGACAACGCCTCCTGCGCGGAGACCGCGGACATCGTGCTGGTCGCCGTGCCGTGGGACGCCCACGCGAAGACCCTGGAGCCGCTCCGCGAGGCGCTGGCCGGGAAGATCGTCATCGACTGCGTCAACCCGCTGGGCTTCGACAAGCAGGGCCCCTACGCCCTGGCGGTCGAGGAGGGCAGCGCGGCGCAGCAGGCCGCGGCGTTGCTGCCGGAGTCCAGGGTCACCGCCGCGTTCCACCACGTCTCCGCGGTGCTGCTGGCCGACCCGGAGGTGGCGGAGGTCGACATCGACGTGCTGGTGCTCGGTGACGACCGCGAGGCCACTGGCACCGTCCGGGCCCTCGCCGACCTGGTCCCCGGCATGCGCGGGGTCTTCGGTGGCCGCCTGCGCAACGCCGGTCAGGTCGAGGCGCTCACCGCGAACCTGATCGCGATCAACAAGCGCTACAAGGCGCACGCGGGCATCCGGATCACCGACGTCTGACATGCCAGCGAAAAGACGGCTGCGTTGAAAGACGATCTGGGGGCGCTCGTCGAGCTGCGTGAGCGGCCTCGGCGGGTCGTGTCGCTGGTGCCCTCGCTGACCGAGGTGCTGGCCGCGGACACCCGTGACGCGCTCGTCGGCGTCACGGACTACTGCACGCATCCCGCTGACCTGGACCTGCCCAGGATCGGCGGCTCGAAGTACCCGAAGGTCAGCGAGGTCCTGGCGGTGAGCCCGGATCTCGTGGTGGCGAACTCCGAGGAGAACCGTCCCGAAGAGGTCGCGGCGCTGCGCGAGGCCGGAGTGCCGGTGTGGGTGACTGAGGCCCCCGCGACCGTGCCCGCGGCGCTCGCCTCGATCCGCAGGTTGCTGGGGGAGGCGTTCGACCTCGCCGAGCCGGAGTGGCTGCGCGAGGCGGAGCGCCTGTGGAACCGCGAGCTGCCGCCCGTCACCGCGACCGCGGTCGTGCCGGTGTGGCGCAAGCCGTGGATCGTGGTCGGCCGGGACACGTTCGCGGGCGATGTGCTCCGCAGGCTCGGCGTCGCCAACGCCTACGCCGAGCACGAGGAGCGCTATCCGCGCCCCAAGCTCGACGAGCTCCAAGCGGTGGACGCGGATCTGGTCGTGCTGCCCGACGAGCCGTACGAGTTCACCGCCGACGATGGCCCGGAAGCCTTTCCCGGAACCAGATCCGTGCTGGTCAACGGCAGGTTCCTGACCTGGTACGGCCCGTCGTTGGTGGCCGCGCACGCCGAACTCGCCGCCGCACTGAGTCCGCGTCCCACCGATCAAGCCTGAACCGACCTATCGTCGAATTCATGGCGACAGCGCAGTTCGGTTCTGAGACCCAACGCGGTGAGTGGGTTCGCCAGGCGAACCGCTTCACCGACCGCATCGGCTCCCCGGAGTGGCCCACGGAAGCGGGTCGCTACCGGCTGGTGGTCTCGCTGGCCTGTCCGTGGGCGCACCGCGCGGTGATCGTCCGCCGGTTGCTCGGTCTTGAAGACGCCCTCTCCCTCGGCGTCGTCGATCCGATCCGCGACGAGAAGGGCTGGCGGTTCACCCTCGACGAGAACGACCGCGATCCCGTGCTGGGCATAGGTTTCCTGTCCGAGGCGTACCTGGCGACCGATCCCGGGTTCGCGGGTCGCTTCACCGTGCCGAGCATCGTCGACGTGCCGAGCGGCACGGTCGTGACCAACGACTACCCGCAGATCACCATCGACTTTTCCTTGCAGTGGAGGGCTTTTCACCGCGACGGCGCACCGAACCTGTACCCGGAGACGCTGCGCGAGGAGATCGACGCGATCAACGCGGAGGTCTACCGCGACGTGAACAACGGCGTGTACCGCTGCGGGTTCGCGACCTCGCAGCAGGCGTACGACCTGGCCTACACCGCGTTGTTCGCGCGGCTGGACGCGCTCAGCGCCCGCCTGTCCGACCAGCGCTACCTCGTCGGCGACACGATCACCGAGGCCGACATCCGGCTGTTCACCACGCTCGTCCGCTTCGACGCGGTCTACCACGGGCACTTCAAGACCAATCGGCACAAGCTCACCGAGATGCCGGTGCTGTGGGCCTACGCGCGGGACCTGTTCACCACGCCCGGGTTCGGCGAGACGGTCGACTTCGACCACATCAAGCGGCACTACTACGCCACCCACCACCAGCTGAACCCGAGCCTCATCGTGCCCAAGGGCCCGGACCGCGGAGCCTGGTACGAGCCGCACGGCAGGGAAGCCCTCGGCGGCAGCCCCTTCGGAGCGGGGACGCCGCCGAGGTAGTGCCTCGCGTCAGTGATGAAGGGTGTCAGTGGAAGGCGTGCTCCGGGCCGGGGAACTCGCCGCCGCGCACCTCGGCCGCGAACTGGCCCGCCGCCTGGGACAGCGCCCCGGCGAGGTCGGCGTAGCGCTTGACGAAGCGCGGTGCCTTGCCCTGGTTCATCCCGGCCATGTCCTGCCACACCAGCACCTGCGCGTCGCAGTCCGATCCGGCGCCGATGCCCACGGTCGGGATGGCGAGCTCGGCGGTGATCCGCTTGGCGACCTCCGCGGGCACCATCTCCAGCACCACCGCGAAGGCCCCGGCCTCCTGCAGCGCGAGCGCGTCGGCGACGAGGTCGTCACCGGCGTCGCCCCGGCCCTGCACCCGGTAGCCGCCGAGGTTGTGCTCGCTCTGCGGGGTGAAACCGATGTGGCCCATGACCGGGACGCCGGCGGCGGTGATCGCTTCGACGTGCGGGGCGAACCGCCTGCCGCCCTCCAGTTTCACCGCGTGCGCCTGGCCGTCCTTCATGAACCGCACGGCCGTGGTGAGCGCCTGTTCCGGCGAGATCTGGTACGAGCCGAACGGCAGGTCGGCGACCACGAGCGCCTTGCGCACCGACCGGGTCACCGCCCGCACGAGCGGCATCAGCTCCTCGACGCTGACCGGCAGCGAACTGGAGTAGCCGAACACCGTGTTCGCCGCGGAGTCCCCGACGAGCAGCACCGGAATCCCGGCGTCGTCGAAGATCTTGGCGCTGAACATGTCGTAGGCGGTGAGCATCGGCCACGGCTCACCGCGCTGCTTGAGTTCACGAAGGTGGTGGACACGAACCCGTCGCGCGGGCTTCGCGGTACTTCCGGCGCCGTACGGGGCGCTTTCCTCAACCGGGCTGGTCATCGTTGACCGTCCTCCCTCAAGGCCGCCGGAAAGGCTGGTCCCTGGGTGTGCGGATGATGTCCGAATCAGGGTGACACGCGCCGTGCGCTCCCGCGAACCTCTGCGACGGGCTTCACATGCCGAGGACGTAGGTCTTGTCGCCGCCCCAGCTGGTCTTGAAGTTCCACACGCCCAGTCGCACGGCGAGCTTGCGGTTGGCCAGCAGCTTGCCGGTCACGTCGACGTCCAGGACGTCCTTGCCCGCCGCACAGCTCACCTCGGCGGTGTGCGCGAACGGTGAACCGTGCTCGAACCGGGCGGTGGCCTTGGTGTCGCCGGTCTCGCACACCAGCTTGAGCTTGCCGGTCACCCGGTACTTCAGCTCCGAGCCCTCGGAGAACGCGACGGCGCTGCCGGAGAAATGGGCGGTGGCGGTCGAGACCTTGTGCTGGGTCTCGACCGCGGTCGGGCCACCCGCGAGGGAGGCAAGCGCGAACGAAGCGGCGGTGGCAAGAACAGAAAACGACATAGCGGCAAATGTAGTGAATCGTCACCAAAGCGCCAGTTCGCTTCGGATAGGCCCAAAGAATCAGACGCGGTGCTCGCGCCAAGCGTTCGTAATGGGCAGACGCCGATCGCGGCCGAAAGCCTTGAAGGTGATTTTCGTGCCCGGTGGGTACTGCCGCCGCTTGTACTCGGCGCGGTCCACCATCTGCAGGACCCGCTCGATCAGCTCCGGCGCGAATCCGGCCGCGACCAGATCACCGAAGCCGCTGTCGCCCTCGATGTAGTCGTCGAGCACAGCGTCCAGCAGCGCGTAGTCCGGCAGGCTGTCGCTGTCCTGCTGACCGGGGCGCAGCTCGGCCGACGGCGGCTTGGTGATCGAGTTCTCCGGGATCGGCGGCACCTCGCCGTTGCGCTCCGCCTCGGCGTTGCGCCACTTCGCCAGCCGCCACACCAGGGTCTTCGGCACGTCCTTGATCGGCGCGAACCCGCCGACCGCGTCGCCGTAGATGGTGGAGTAGCCGACCGCCAGCTCGGTCTTGTTGCCCGTGGCCAGCACCAGGTGCCCGTACTGGTTGGACAGCCCCATCAGCGCCATGCCGCGGCATCGGGCCTGGATGTTCTCCTCGGCGAGCCCGGTGAGGCCCAGCTGCGAGACGAACACCCCCACCTGCTTGCCGATCGGCACCTCCTGGAAGTGCGCGCCGATCCGTCTCGCCAGCTCGGCGGCGTCGGTGCGGGAGTGCTCGGAGGAGTAGTCGGACGGCATGCCGACGCCGTGCACCGCGTCGCCGCCGAGCGCGTCCGCGGCCAGCGCGGCCACCACGGCGGAGTCGATGCCGCCGGAGAAACCGAACACCACCGACCGGAAGTTGTTCTTGCGCACGTAGTCGCGCAGGCCCACGACCAGCGCGTTCCACACCTCGGCCAGTTCGCTGAGCGGTACGGCGACCGTGCCCGGCACCGCCTCGTAGGGCACGACCGGGGCCGAGCTGACCACCGTCCGGCTGACCTCGAAACCGCCGACCGAGCCCGTCCGATCGTGACCGCCCGGCGTCAGGTCGAAGTCGTGCACGAGCAGGTGCTCCACGAACTGCGGCGCCCGCGCCAGGATCTCCCCGTTCGGCGCCGCGACGAGCGAGTCGCCGTCGAAGACCAGCTCGTCCTGCCCGCCGACCAGGTTCACGTAGGCCATCGGCGCACCGGCCTCCGCGGCACGGCGACCGACGAGCGGACCGCGCGAGTCGTCCTTGTTGCGCTCATAAGGCGAGCCGTTGATGCACACCACCAGGTCGACCCCGGCCTCGGCGAGCGCGGCGACCGGGCCACCGTCCTGCCAGATGTCCTCGCAGATCACCACGCCCACGTCGAGGCCGTGCAGCCGCACGATGGGCAGCGTCGTCCCGGGCACGAAGTACCGCGCCTCGTCGAAGACGCCGTAGTTGGGCAGGTGGTGCTTGGCGAGCCTGCCGATCACCGCGCCGTTGTGGATGAACGCCGCGGCGTTGCGCGGCCCCTTCTCGTCGTGGTCCAGGTAACCGACCACGACGAGCGCGTCCCCGCAGCCCGCCGCGGCGAGCTGTCCGGCGACCTCGTCGAGCGCGGCCCGGGACGCGGCCGCGAAGGACTTCCGCAGCGCGAGGTCCTCCACGGGGTAACCGGTGAGCGCCATCTCCGGGAACGCAACCAGCGCCGCGCCCTCGTCAACGGCCTTGCGAGTCCATTCCACGATCAGTTTGGAATTGCCGACGAGATCGCCGACACATGCGTTGACCTGGGCGAGTGCGAGGCGGAGCTGTGCCATAGCGGGTATTTTCGCGCACTTTGAGACCCCCTGGGTAACTTCGCCGCATCTGGCACAACACAGCTCCTGGCAGGATCACGGCATGTCCGTTGTGGAACGACGCTGGACCGCCCTGCTGGCGCTGTCCGCCGTGCTGCTCGCCGGCTGCACCGCGACCCCGGCGCCGCAGCCCCAGCAACCCCGCGTGGAGCAGCGCGGCCCGGCCGGGCCGGTGCCCGCGGGGCTGGAGCGCTACTACGCGCAGAAGCTCACGTGGGAGTCCTGCGACGGCTACGCGACCAGTTCCGAGCAGCGCGAGGCGTTCCAGCGCCGCACCGTCGAGTGCGCCCGGTTGACCGTGCCGCTGGACTACGCCAAGCCCGGCTCCCGCGACATCACCCTCGGCCTGCTCCGCCGTCCGGCCAGCGAGCAGGGCCGACGCCTCGGCTCCATGATCATCAACCCCGGCGGGCCCGGGGCCTCCGGCATGGCCGCGGCGGCCGGGATGGTCGGCCAGGTCCGGGACAACGAGCTGGGCAAGCGCTTCGACCTGGTCGGCTTCGACCCGCGCGGGATCGGGGCCAGCCAGCCGGAGGTGCGCTGCCTCACCGACGCCGAGCGCGACGAGCTGCGCCTGGACACCGACCTGGACTACTCGCCGGAAGGCGTCGCCAAGTCCGAGGCTGAGGAGAAGGACTACGCCACCAAGTGCGCGGAGCGGACCGGCGCCGACGTCCTCGCCAACATCGGCAGCCGCGAGGTCGCCAAGGACCTCGACGTCATGCGCTCAGCCCTCGGCGACGAGAAGCTGACCTACGTCGGGTACTCCTACGGCACGCGCCTCGGCACGGTCTACGCGGAGGCGTATCCGGGCAACGTGCGCGCCATGGTGCTCGACGGCGCCGTGGACCCCGACCAGAACCCGAACGACGAGCTCATCGCACAGGGCGCCGGGTTCCAGAAGGCGTTCGACGCGTTCAGCCGCTGGTGCGCACAGCGTTCCGACTGCGCGCTCGGCACGGACGCGACGCAGACCGCGAAGGTCTTCCAACGCCTCGTCCGTCCACTGGCGGAGAACCCGATCGCCTTGAAGGACGGCCGCAAGCTCTCCTACGGCGACTCGGTCACCGCGGTCATCCAGACCCTCTACGCCGAGACCCTGTGGGAGAGCCTGAACAGCGGGCTCAACCAGCTCAGCAAGGGCGCGGGGGAGGTGCTGATGTCGTTGGCGGACAACTACAACGGCCGCGGGGGCGACGGGCGCTACTCCAACATCAACGACGCGTTCGCGGCGGTGCGCTGTGTGGACGACAACAGGACGAACGACCGCGCCGTCCGCGCAGATGTCGAACGGCGCTACCGCCAGGCCGCGCCGTTCCTGGACGACGGATCTCCCGTGGTCGGCTATCTCGACGCGTGCGCCTTCTGGCCCGCGCCGGTCTCCGCGCAGCCGCTCCGCGCGGACCTGCCCGGTCTGCCGCAGCTGCTCGTCGTGTCCACCACCGGTGACCCGGCGACCCCGCACGAGGCGGGCATCAAGCTCGCCAGGGTGCTCCGCGCGCGCCTGCTCACCCAGGACGCCACGCGGCACACCGGCTTCCTGTCCGGCAACCCGTGCGTGGACAGCTCCGGCGTCGCCTACCTGGTGGATCTGAAGGTGCCCGCGGAGGGTGCGCGCTGCGCGGGTTGATCGCGCGCGGCCCCGGACATCTAGGGTGACCACATGGATCGCCAGCAGGAGTTCGTGCTCCGCACCCTGGAAGAGCGCGACATCCGGTTCGTCCGGCTGTGGTTCACCGACGTCCTCGGGTTCCTGAAGTCGGTCGCCGTCGCGCCCGCCGAGCTCGAAGGGGCCTTCGCCGAGGGCATCGGCTTCGACGGCTCCGCGATCGAGGGCTTCGCCCGGGTCTACGAGTCCGACATGGTCGCCAAGCCCGACCCGGCCACCTTCCAGGTGCTGCCGTGGGAGACCGGGGACGGCAGCCACTACTCGGCGCGGATGTTCTGCGACATCTCCATGCCGGACGGCTCCCCGTGCTGGTCGGACCCGCGGCACGTGCTGCGGCGCACCCTGGCCAGGGCCAGCGAGGCGGGCTTCACCTGCTACGTGCACCCGGAGATCGAGTTCTACCTGCTCCGCGACCTGCCCGGCGACGGCACCTCGCCCGAGCCCGCCGACCGCGGCGGCTACTTCGACCAGGCCAGCCACAACGCCGCGCCGCACTTCCGCCGCCACGCGATCGAGACGCTGGAGGCGATGGGCATCTCGGTGGAGTTCAGCCACCACGAGGCCTCGCCCGGCCAGCAGGAGATCGACCTGCGCTACGCCGACGCGCTCACCATGGCCGACAACGTGATGACCTTCCGCTACGTGGTCAAGGAGGTCGCGATCACCCAGGGCGTGCGCGCGTCCTTCATGCCGAAGCCGTTCTCGCAGCACGCGGGCTCCGGCATGCACACCCACTTCAGCCTCTTCGAGGGCGACCGCAACGCCTTCTACGACAGCGAGGACCCCTACGAGCTGTCGCAGACCGGCAAGGCGTTCGTGGCGGGCCTTCTCAAGCACGCCCGTGAGATCAGCGCGGTCACCAACCAGTGGGTCAACTCCTATAAGCGCCTCATCGTCGGCGGTGAAGCTCCTACGACGGTGTGCTGGGGCCACGCGAACCGATCCGCGCTCGTGCGCGTGCCGATGTACTCGCCCGGCAAGGCGTCCTCGCGTCGCGTCGAGATCCGTAGCCCTGACTCCTCGTGCAACCCGTACCTCGCCTACGCGGTGATCCTCGCCGCGGGGCTCAAGGGCGTGCAGGAGGGCTACGAGCTCCCGCCACCCACCGAGGACAACGTGTGGTCGCTGACCGAGGCCGAGCGCCGTGCAGCGGGCTACGACGCGCTGCCGTACAACCTCGCCGAAGCGCTGGCGGTCATGGAGAGCTCGGAGCTGGTCGCGGAGACCCTCGGCGAGGCGGTCTTCGACTACTTCCTCCGCAACAAGCGCTCCGAATGGGACGACTACCGCCGCCAGGTGACGCCGTACGAACTGGGCACGTACCTCCCGATGCTCTGAAGCCCGAAAGGCTGTGACCCCGAAGCTCTGAACGGGGGGTTGACCCGGACCCGGATCGCCGCTGGGGTGGGGGCCATGCGCCGCCGCCTCAGCACGGTCTTGCTCGCAGCAGTCACCATCGCCGCGTTCACCCCGGCCGCCAACGCCAGCGAGAACCTGGACAGCGCGACGATCCCCGCGCTGCAACAACGGATGGCGGCAGGCCAGCTCAACGCCGTGCGCCTCACCAACGCTTATCTGCACCGCATTCGCACTGTCGACCACAAGGTGCGCGCGGTCCTCCGCGTCGAGCCGGACGCGCTCGCGCAGGCCGCGGCCAGTGACGCGCGCAGAAAGGCCAACGCGCTGCGCGGCCCACTCGACGGCATTCCCGTCCTCTTAAAGGACAACATCGACGCGGGAGTCACCACTGTCGGCTCGCGTGCCCTGTTGAGCAGCCGCCCCGCAAAGGACGCCGAGCTCGTTCGGAAGCTCAGGGCCGCGGGCGCGGTGATCCTGGGGAAGACGAATCTTTCCGAGTGGGCCAACTTCCGCTCTACAAACGCCACATCCGGTTGGTCCGGGGTAGGTGGCCAAACGGCGAACCCGCATGTGCTCGACCGCAATCCATGCGGTTCTTCTTCTGGATCAGGGGCCGCCGTCGCCGCATCATTGGCCCAGGTCGCGATCGGCACGGAAACCAACGGCTCCATCGTCTGCCCGGCTGGCGCGAACGGCATTGTCGGCCTCAAGCCCACCCTTGGCACTGTCAGCGGTGAAGGCGTCGCCCCGATTTCCCACGAGCAGGACACCGCAGGACCGATGGCGCGCCACGTCGTCGATGCGGCGCTCACGCTGAATGCGTTGCGCATCAAGCCCGCCGCAGCGGAGAAGGCGACTCTTAAAGGCGCCCGAATCGGCGTGTGGCGCAAAGCAGGTCTGGACAAGGACACCGACCGCGTGGTCAACGCCACCGTGGACCGCTTGCGCGCCAACGGAGTCACGGTCGTCGACGTCGAACTGCCGTACCTGGACCAGACGGGGAAGCACTCACTCGACGTGCTGCTCAGCGAGTTCAAGCACGATCTCCCCGCATACCTCGCGACGCGCGTCGGTGGCCCGAAGACGCTTGAAGAACTCATTCGCTTCAACACGAAGGACCCCGTCGAACTGTCGAAGTTCGGTCAGGAGCTGTTCACCCAGACCCTTGCCGCTCCGCCGACAACGGACCCCGAATACCGGCGCAAGCGCGCGCTCGTGACGGATCTCTCCCGGCGCTCGATCGACGAGACCGTGGCGAAGCACCGGCTGGACGCGATCCTCGCGCCCACCAACAGCCCGGCCTGGAAGACGGAGTACGGCCAGGGCGACGCGTTCGTCCTGGGCTCGGGCGGCCCGGCGGCGATGGCCGGCTATCCCAACATCACCGTTCCCGCAGGTGCGGCGGGGCCGTTGCCCATCGGCGTGTCGCTGTTCGCCGGACGCGACACCGACGCGCGCCTGCTCGCTTACGCCGCTGACCTCGACAAGCTCCAACCAGCGCGGCTGACCCCGCGCTACCTGCCGACGCTGCCGCGTTGACCCAGCTCGAACCGATCTTGGAGGCGCTTGTGCTCCGGTTGACCGACCCCGAACACCGTCCGTGCGGGATAGGTTCTGCGTCGTGACCGAGGCACCAGCGATGTCCGAGCAGACGACCGAACCGCAGCCGCAGCCGAAGGCCGTGCTCAACGCGTGCACAGTGGCCACGAGAGCGGATCTGCCCGCCGTCCGGCTGCTCAGCGGCGCCTTCCTGGCCAAGCACCCCGGCGGCCGCTTCCTGGCGCTGCTGGTGGACGCCGAGCCGGAGGCGGTCGGGCCGGGGCTGCTCACCCCCGCCGACATCGGCGTCGACGCGGCCGAGCTGTCCTGGCTGGCCACGGCGTGCACGCCCGAGGAGCTGCGCGCGGTCCTGCAACCGCGCCTGATGATGCGGCTGCTCGCCGAGGTCGGTCCGGTGCTCTACCTCGACTCGAACGTCCTGGTGCTGGACTCGGTCGTCGACGAGGTGCTCAAGGCGATCTCGCGCAGCCCCGTGGTGCTGCTGCCACGCGTGCTGGAGCCGCTGCCGCGCGACGGCATGCGCCCCGCACCGGAGGAGCTGCTGACCGCGGGCATGTTCGACCCAGGCTTCATCGCGGTGGCGCCCGGCTCCGCACCGTTCCTCAACATGTGGGCCGAGCAGGTCCGCCAGGCCCCCGACGCCGCGGGCGCGTTCCTGGACGGCGCTCCCGCGCTCGTCGAGCACGAGGTGCTGCGCGACCCGGGCATCGGCGTCTCGATCTGGAACATCGACCAGCGTCCTCCGTGGCGCGACGCCAAGGGCCGTTTGTTGGTCGGCGACAAGCCGCTGCGCACCGTGCACCTGTCGGGCTTCGACCCGCAGCGCCCGTGGCTGCTGTCCGCCAACATCGCTGACCGGCCACGCGTCCTGCTCTCCGAGCACCCGCCGATGGCACAGCTGTGCGCGATCTACCGCAACGAGCTTGTAAGGGTCGGACACAACCGGGAGCGCGAGCCCTACGCCTTCGCGGCGTTGCCGGACGGCACCCCGATCCCTGACGCGCTGCGTCGCGAGTACCGGCGCGTCACCGAGCAGCGCAATGGCGTCCCGCCCGCCAAGCCCGCGGTCGGCCCGGCCTCCGATGTCGCGGACTTCCTCCGGTGGGCCTGCGAGCCCGCTGACGAGAACCAGCACGCGTCCGGTGGTTCCCGCTGGGGCTCGGCGCTCTGGCAGGACGACCCCGAGCTGCGCAGGCAGTACCCCGACCCGTTCGGCGCGCAGGCCAAGGAGTTCCGCACCTGGTGCGCGACGACCGGAGTGGCCACCGGCCGCGTTCACCCGGACGCCGTCCCGCGTCTCGACCCGAGCGCGAGCCTCGCCCTCGTCGACCAACTCGGCGTGAGCGTCGTCGGCACCGGCGCCGAAGCCGACCTGCTGCGCGCGACCGTGCGCGCGTCCGGCCTGCCCACCGCCGACGAGCCCGTCTACCCGGTGGTGCTGCGCTGCGCCGGTGCGCACCCGGTCCCCGGCGACCGCTACGTGATCTCGGTCAGCCCCGATGGCGTCCTCACCGCCGCACCGTCCGAAGTGGACGAAGTGTGGGTGCTCTCCGACGCGACCAGGCAGGCGATGCAGAACACCGCCGTGCCGGTCCGCGTGCTCGCCCTGCCCGTGCCCGATCGCGGCGAGGTGGACCGCCCGGCGCGCAAGGCCGCCCGCGCGCGCTTCGGCCTCGACGACGGCATCGTGTTCGTCTCCGCCGTCGACCACACCGTGGAGCGCAGGGGCAACGCGCTCGGCCTGGTGTCGGCGTTCCTCAGCGCCTTCCCCGACCGCCAGGACGCCCGCTTGGTCCTCGCGGTCAGCGGCGCGGCGCGCAACCCCGAAGCCGCGGAGCGCCTGCGCCTCGCCACTGCCTCCGACCACCGCATCCTGCTCGTCGAGCGCAGCTCCGATGGCCGGGTCACCGACATCGAGCTGACCGACGACCTCCTCGCGATGGCCGACTGCGTGGTGTCACTCCACCGCGCGGAAGGCAACGGCGCGGACCGCACGTCGCTGTTGCTGGCCCGCGCGGCGAGCATGTCCCTCCCGATCCTCGCCTCGCACCACGGCGCCGTCGCGGAGATGTTCACGCCCGAGGTCGCGATGCTGGTGCCGTGCCACGGTGTCGGCACCGAGCCGGACGTCCAGGCAGCCGTCGAGCTGATGCGCTCCGTCGCCGAGGACCCCGAAGCGACGATCCGCCTCGGCCAGGCCGCCCGCGAGCACCTGACCCACGCGCGCACGCTCGACGGGACCGCGAAACAGCTCCGCGATCGCGTCGAACACGCCTATCGAGGCTGGCGCGCGCAACACGCCGCCCCGCCGCCCGGCCCGGCCGAGGACCCGCTTCGCCCGCTCCTCGTCGCCAGGCACGCGCTGCTGCGCAAGCCGAACGTGGAGACCGAGAGCCGCACCCCGGGCGCTCCGGCGCTGCGCAAGGCGGTCCTCCGCGTGCTCAGCCACTACGACAACCACCTCCGCGAAGTCCTCACCGCGGTGGTGGACGGTGTCGAGCGCACCGCGGGCGAACTGGCCCGCAGGCAGAACGAAGACACCGGAGCCTCCGGCGGCCGCGTCGACGCCGACCTCCGCGCGGACGTGATCCAGCTCGCCGAACGGCAGACCCAACTCGACGACCAGCTCATCGGGGTCGACGACGGCGTTGTCCGCGCCCGAGCCGACATGGCGAGCCAGGGGCGCCGTCTCCAGGCCATCGAGGACTCGCTCGCCGAGCGCGACGCCGCGCGGGACAAGCAGATCGACACGCTCGCCGAGCGCATCGACAAGCTGACCTCCGCGCTCAACCGCACGCTCGACCGCATCGACTCGCTGGAGTCGAGCGTGGTCGCCACGCTGCGCGACCGCGACGCTCGCCTGGAGACCGGG
The DNA here is from genome assembly GCF_024213555.1 of Allokutzneria sp. A3M-2-11 16. Taxonomy (GTDB): domain Bacteria; phylum Actinomycetota; class Actinomycetes; order Mycobacteriales; family Pseudonocardiaceae; genus Allokutzneria. The sequence continues at coordinate 3,673,491 of NZ_JANAVO010000001.1, forward strand.
GTCCGCGCTGCCAACGACGCGCTGCGCACCGCCGACTCGCTCCGCCGGATCGTCGTCCGCGAGCACGACCGCGCGGGTGATTCCGACCCCTCCTTAGAGGGCACGGCGACCTCAGTGGTCCTGACTGACGCGGGTCTCCTGCGACTGCCCTCAGAAGACTCGCTGATGCTGCCCGTGCTCTCCACCAACGGTGTGTGGGAGCCCGAGCTGTCCGCGCTCATCGATTCCCTCGTTGAGCCAGACGGGGTCTTCGTCGACATCGGAGCCCACGTCGGCTACCACTCGATCCGGGTACTCAACATGCTCGGAACGAGCGGGGCAGTGGTGGCGGTCGAGCCCGACGCGCAGGCGAGCGCGCTACTGCGGCACAACGTTGGAGTGAACGTCGCACCCGCCGTGGCCGAGCGACTGTCCGTTGTGGACGCTGCGGCCTGGGACTCGTCGACGGAGCTCGCGATGCGGCCCGCACTCACTGGCGGCGTCTCGGTTCACCCCGCCGGGGAACCTGCGGAAGGGGAGCAGCCGGCACCGACCGTGCGCGCTGTCCGCCTGGAGGCCGAACTCGACGCGTTGCCCGCCGCGAACGGAATGCGCCTGTCCGTGGTGAAGGTCGACGCACCGGGTGGAAGTCACCGTGCGCTCGGTGGTCTCGTCCGGTTGCTGCGCCGGGACCGTCCGCACGTGGTGTGCTCGCTGTCACTACGGCAGACCGTGGCGCTGGGCGACGACCCGGCCGCGGTGCTGCGCGAGTTCGGAACGTGGGGCTACGACCTGGTGCCGATCGGCGCCACCGATCCGAAGGACCCCGCCGACCTGCTCGTGCCTGACCCGGAGACGGGGCGCACGCCGGACACGCTGAGCCTCTGGCTCCGCCCGCGCGGTCGCTGAACGCGATCACCCAAGATCGGCCTCCAAGCCTCTGACCAGCCGATTTGACTTCCCGTGCGGCGCTGCGTAACTTTCTCTCCGCCGCACAGGAAGCCGAACGGGCCGGGATCGCGAGAACCCGGGCAGGACGGCTGGACACTCCGGGTCGAGCGGGTTGACACCGCGATACGAACCGGGTAAGTTACTGCGGTGCTTCTGATTCGCAGCTGACAGGCTGGCCCTCTGTTGAGGGGGTCACTTCAAGACGGCTCCGTTGATCAGATAGCGTACGACCCTCGGGAACAACACACTCCTGACTAAACCCGCTTCAACGCGGTGCGTCGCTGGCGTGTGCTCCCAACCTGTACTGAAGTGAATATGTTCCGATGTGGGTCTGCCATGTCCGGAATTGTCTTTTCTGTGGAAAAGCGAGGCTGAGGCCCCGATTTGACACCGGGAAAGCGACCCGGATAAGGTTCCACCAGCTAAAACCGAATCGGAACCGGCCAGATCCCCGGAAATTGGCGGATTTGACACCGGAAACACGGTTCGGATAAGCTTCGAACAGAACAAAATGAAAAAGCCCCGGACGGGGAGCTCGAGAAACCGGGTTTCTGCGGATGGTGTGCGTGTGTTCTTTGAGAACTCAACAGTGTGCCGATGTAAGCCAGTGAGCTTATATAGATTGAACCCCT